>NZ_CP014304.1 GCF_001562275.1 Hymenobacter sp. PAMC 26628 | reverse complement strand
ACAAGAGCCCGCCAGCAAACGGCACTTCCAAGGACCGCTGCGTATGCAAATCCCGGTTTCCTTTGGAAAGCAGGCCCAAGCAGAGCTTAGCGCCTTGAATAGCGGCCACGTAGTCGCGGCCGCCCAGGGCCCCACCGCAATAAACCGCTTCCAGGGCTGCCCAGTTAGGCGATTTTTTCCAACGGTCGCCCCAAATACTGAGCGGAACGCCTTGGTTCAGTAGCTCTAGTAAGAACTCGTCGCGCTTTTCGTGCCGCATCCACGTGCCAATAAAAACCACTTCCGATACGTATTTGGACGGGACGTCCTTAGTGTAGACGTACGGCTTGTGCGCTTCCTCATCGTAGCTGCGCAGCACCCGGATTACCCGTTGGGCCCCCAGCCGCCGGCATTCTTCTTCCGTTTCCCGGCGCACCACCACCACGCAATCGTAAGCCTGCAACGACTTGATGACCATATCGAACCGCCGGCCGTCCCGTTTACCCGTCGGGTCGTCCACGTTGTAGAGAACGATGGGACAGCCGAATTTTCGAAGGGCTGCCAAGCAGGTGGGCCCCAGCAATTCACCGCTATCCACCCACACCACGTCGGGTTTAGGCAGCGTGCGCACCAGGTTTGTGGTCCATTTTGCTATTCTTCTTTGCAGCAAGCGGTAGCCGGTACGGTAGTGGATGGGCCCAAACCAGCGAGAGTTTAATGGCTTTGCAAAGACTATGTAAGGGTCCCGAATTACCACCTCGTGCCCAAGCCGTTTCAGGGCGTTTGCCCGGTGCCCGGACGTAGCACTTGAACTGCTATCCCCGATGTAAAGAACGTTTGCCATAACAGCAATTAACAGTTGAGTTAGGTACAGTTGGTTGCCGCCAGCGTTGAGAATGTAAGCCAAACTGGGGAGGCTCGATAGTTCCCGTCAAGGTGTTCAATGATGCAGCGCTCGGCAGTGATGCTGTCCTTAGCAAACATATTCTCTCGAACTACCAATGGACATGCGCGGGCCGCTGGACAGGTCGTGCATGCTTCGCAGAGCCCTGCAAGACATTAGCTATCAGTTTTGTAACGTAATAAATTACCACATAAAGCAATACCATCTGAATCCAGCCGCGGATTAAAAAAGTCGCCGTTATTATTACTGATTCGGCTGGTAAAAACTGGAAAATAGACGTAAGCGCCAACATTCCACAAAGGCTAAAACGCATGGCTATTTTTGGCGGCGGGCTCATCGACTGCAGATCCTGCCGATTCATTTTAATGATTAGCTTATCAAAAAGCCAATATACGGGAAACATGCCGACCCCCAAGAAAACCAGGTACCACCACCCAAAGGCCGCCATCCCAGTACCCGCAAAGTGCCCGGTACGGAAGCCCCCCAAGGCCTCTGCGGGCCCCCCAGCTTCGGAGTACAAATAATCTCCTACTGATACACCGTAAACCGCCTCTTTGTCAGCATCCACGTTCAGGGCCGTCAGCACTGGGCCCGGCAGGGCCCCTAAAATATAATTAATTGAATAATGCAGCATGTCGTTGTCTTGGTCGCTGATCTTAGCGGCCTGGGCGAGGCTGGCATCGTTGAATTTTAGGTTTGAAAAGCGCGCCGTAAATATGTTGTCCAAGTACCGCTCGTCCCAATCCCCCTGCTCTTGGTTATCTTCTAAGCGGCGCGACCGAATGGCCTGCTTGTCGCTGAAGGCTTGCAAGGTCAAATCAATCAGTTCTGAGTTAGAAATCTTACTGCGCTGTCCCCTGACGATGACCATTGCCGTGCCCAGATCAGCAATAGGACCTGTGATGAGGAAAAACCCTAACGCGCCAATGGCAAGGTTCTTTAGGGTAAATAATTGGGTTTTAAAGACGCCCAGCAGCAGCCCTAATACATAAGTGAACCCTACCGAAGTAAAACCCAGCATGAACGCCCCGCGACTGTTACGGCCAATGCTGACCACAAAAAGCAGCACTGTGAAAACCAGCAGCATGGGTACGAGGCGCTTGGCGGGATCTTTAGTATTGCCGTACAACTTCCCAAACGGGATAAAATACGGCGCATAGGAGAACGGTATCAACCCCTGGATGGCCTTGTCTGATGCGGCTCCCGAAACCTCCCACCCTACCGAAGGCGAAATAAAATAAACGTAAACAGTAGCTGCCAGACCCACAAATCCCATTAACCACAGCTGCAAGTCGACGGGTGGAGCAAAAAGGCCCACTTTGTTCAACCATGAGGTAGAAGTACTTAGTGGCTGGCTAACAGTCATTCGGTACAGCGCATGGCTCAGAACCAGGACAAAAAGCGCCGCAGTGGAATGAAAAAATACTTGGTAAGGAAGTTCCAAGTTGAACACGACTGGTTTTCCTTCTAACGTAGTGAACAACAACGGAAAATAAAACTGCGTTGCGGTGAAACCAACAATAAGAAATGCAGATAAGGGATGACTCCTGAGCATAGTAGGACGCAAAAAAACATTGGCAGTAATACCCCATGCCAGGACAATACTTCCCAATGCAGCAATGTTGGCAATAGTGCCAAAAAATGCACACTGAAAAATGCATGCACCGGCTAATGCAATCCAAGACCAACGCACTACGTTGGTGATAAACTCTTGTTCCACTGTGGCACCGTACCGCGTGCGTCCCGGAGCAGAGTTGGTAGTGGCAGAGAGTATATTACGGCCCTTAAAATTCATCCGTAGACTATGCATCATCAAATGCGCTAAAGCATGCGCGTATTATATTAGCTAGTATAAAATATTTTCTTGCTATTATACTTTGTTGGCCGAATATAAATTGTTAAAGCCAGGAAAACTCCTTAAGATGCGCATGGCGTGCTGCGTAGCCAAGGAAGGTAAAGCATTCCAGTACCGCCAAAGGTTTGCGTACAATAACCCAATTGCTCCCACAACAACAATCCATTTCCCTGCAGGGGCCCACACCAGCGCAGCCAATGCCGCTGTGGCAATCACAACCGATGTAAGAGCAATAAAGAAATGTTGACGAGGCCAGAGCAGGCCGTTCTCTAGCAACCATCGTTGCGCCACTACCCTATACCCAATCATGGCGGCCACTTCGGCAAGCAATAGCGAAACACCACCGCCTAAAATGCCCAAAATCGGCACAAAAGCGCATATGCCCCCTACTACAATTACGGCAGCCAGAGCCGACAATGCTAGTTGTGCGCTCAGCAAATTGTTTCCTTTGACAACTGCAATGGCCGGCTGAGCCACGGCGTAAACTAACACACTAAGCGAAAGCGTGGCAAACAACAACGGGTCAAAAGGGATTTGTCCTCGGGTCCATAAAGAGAAAAGCGGCTGAATCACGGCTTGTAATACAACCATCGCGGGGGCCATCAACGCGACTAATACAAACCAGACGGTCCCAAACGCGGCTTCGCTACGTTCTTGATCACGCTGGTGAAGAAAGCGCATCAGTTCCGGCATCAAGGGATTGATCACGGTATTAAGCCCTTGCAAAGAGACGTTGGCTCCCGTTCTCATAGTGGAAAAAGCCGTGAGCCCAGCAGCTCCCGCCAGTGGAGCCAGCACTAGTCGAGCTCCCTGCTGGCGGGCATTCTCTAGGAGACCTTTGCCAGATATTGCCAGCGAACGAATAAAATTCTGGTATCCCAGTTTAATAGATGGCTGGCTGAAATGAATTTCCTCCTTCCGAAGCAAGCGAAACAAATCCCAATAAATTGGCAGGCTAACAAGTACCGTGGTGCTAGCCGCAACGATGCCTGCCGTGAGCAACCCAGCTCCAAAAATAACGGCGGTTACCGGTGCCAAAGCCGTGGCTATGTATCCAAATAGTCCCCACCAAATCATGCGCGGGTAGTATCCAAATGGTGCCAAGGCCCGGAAGAGAAGCCCTGTTATACTCGTGCTAATTAGCCAAGTGAATCCTTGCAATAACAAAACAAGTCCTGCTTCATGCAGCAATCCCAGGCCGTTTACTTTAGGGTTACCCAATAGGGTAGGCAGAACGCCCAACGCTAGGAAAATCGAAATCAGAAGGATTTGGCCCAGACTAATTAGCAAGCCTACACTTATACCAGACCATATGTACTTACTCAACTCGCCCCGATTATCGCGTCCAATTCGCAAGAACTCGTAGCCCAAAAATTCCTGGTGCCCAAAATCTAGTGTTGACATAATACTGACCAACGCTTGAATGGCCAGCCACACTCCGTACGTCACTACACTCCAATGGGAAAGGTATAAGGGCACCAGCATTACCTGCGAAACCATAGTGACACATATCTGTGCCCACGATGCTGCGCTTCCGGATATTAGGCGTGATGCAGTTGACATTAGCAATAGAAGAAGAAAGCTGCTGCCGATAAACGAATAAGTTTAGCACTGCGGCATAATAAAAAAGAGGGTATCGAATCTAATAACAGTATATACTAAGCGTTTATATTGCCTAATACATAATTAATTAGAATCTTATTGCTGTCCATTTGCCCGGACTAAATCCATTTTACCCTTTCTTTCTGCATCTCCATATCCATAACCGTAGCTGTACGAATTACTCTTTTTAGCATCATTCAAAACAAGCATAACACGATTTAACCTGTTATCAGCTACAAGTTTATTAAACGTTTCTATCTGGGATTTGTAAGTGAAATTGTATCTGACCAGATAAATCGTAGCATCAATGTAAGGTGATAACGTGAAGGCGTCGGCTACTTGCCCAACCGGAGCAGAGTCGATGATAATATGATCGAAGTTTTCCTTCAAAATATTTAGCAATTTGGGCAGCTTAGCGCTCATCATAAGCTCAGCCGGATTTGGCGGTAATAGCCCCGAATTTATAACATACAGACCCGGTACATCTGGTGATGGCTGTACTATATCATTTACTGAAACTGTGTCGGAAATTAAGTAGTCCGTAATTCCTTTGTGCATCATTTCATCCGATGCTGAACCATTAGATTTACGCAAATCCATATTGATAACGATTACCGTCTTATCAGTTAGGACCAGACTAGAACCCATATTGAGGCTAAAAAACGATTTACCCTCTCCACTCATGCTCGATGTTACCAAGATTACCTTGTTCATTTTGCCAGCAGTGGCAAATTGAAAATTAGTGCGGATGAGCCGAAACATCTCAGCAAGCGGTGTGAGATTATCTTTTGAAATTACTACCGCCTCTTTCGATTTATTATGCATCAATTCACCAAGAATTGGAGCGCTTGTCATCCACTCAACATCTCTTCGTAGTTGCACTTTATCGTTCATCATTTCTTTTAGATAAACAAAAGCAAAAGGCAATCCTAATCCTAGTAGAAGCGAAATAAATAATACAGCTGGTTTTTGAGGGCTTATTGGGTATTCACTCGCTGTAGCAGGGTCGATAATCCGTGAATAAGATACTGTAGCCGCCAGTGCTAAAGCTGCTTCTTCGCGCTTTTGCAACAGATATAGATACAATGCTCTCTTCAGATCTTGTTGCCGGCTAATCTCTTCCAAGCCGCGCTCAATGGCGGGCACTTGCTGAATTCTAGAGCCAAACTGGCCAGATTTGAGTTGAGAATTTCTACGCGAAACGAGCAAGCTGTTTTTTAGGCTTTCTAAATTTTTTAAAATATTAACCCGCAGATTAGCGATTTGCTCCGTCATACTCACCACAACTGGATTGCTGTCCTGGGCAGTACGCAGCATCCGCTCACGATCTAGTTGTAACTCGTTGAACTTTGATATTAACCCCGATAATGTTGGATCTTGAACACTAAGTGTGCCTGGAATTAATTGCTGCTGATTTTCACTTTGAGCAATGTATTTCTCAATTGACTGCAAAACATCTATTTGCACACTGTACTCGGATACTTGCTTATTATATCCGCTTGCCTCCTCCAGAGATTGGTGGATCTGAGACGTTACGTCGGCCACCCTATTTTTCTGTTTAAACTCCTCAACCTTTTTCTCAACATTTGAAACTTCTGCACCCAGATATTTCAGCCGTTCATCAATGAAACCTATGGTATTCGATGCTATCGAGTTCTTATCTTCCACAGCATCCTTATCATAGATTTCAATTAATTTATTGATTATATCCTTCCCCTTCGCAGGCACAGCGTCCGCCATATTAAGTGTCAATATACTTGACTGCTTATTCACTGCAGTTACTGTTAGCTTTTTGATATAATCATTCGCTAGCTTGCGTATATCATGAAATACAATAATGACTGGTTTTACCGTACCAATAGGCAGCTGATCCGTCGAAGCCACTACTGTAAATGAACCGTATGGCTTACGAATTAATTGGCCAAATTGATGAGTAACCCGTTGTTTTCCTTCCTCTAGATCAAAAGAATTACCGCTTTTAAGATATATTGTGACTTTTTTATCGAACGCTGTAGAATCTAACTTATTAATTATAAGTCTAAATGGTAATTCTGATTGGTATATTTCTTGATCCCTCACACGCCCTTTCGCGTAGAAGCTCGCGTACAGAGAAAGGTCCGTCAACGCTTTTTGCATTAGGCTCACCGATCTCAAAATTATTATCTCGTTATCGATATTCTTAGACGAATTCGATTCATTAAAATCACTAAACCGTTCGTTTTTAACAGGTGTATTGTTATCCTTTTTATCTTTAATCATTAGCAAAGCGCTAATACTGTACTGCGGTGTGCTGTAACGCATAAACAAATAAGCTGCGCTTAGACTAAGAATAAGTCCAAGCAGAAATAAATACCAATAACGCAGGTATTTAAGCAGAGTGAACCGGTAACCGGGCCCCTCCGGCTCACTGAAATTCATTAGCTCTAGGTTTTTATCTGAATAGTTCATTCGATTATTTAAAGATATTTTGGAAGTTAAATATAAGCGCCACAGCAATAGAAATAGCCATTGTCGTGATGGTAATAGTACGGGTGTTGGTACTAGCCTGCACCTCTTTCAACCTATCTGGTTCGACATAGACTACATCGTTCTGTTGCAAATAGAAATAAGGTGAATTCAGTAGTTCTTTATCATTCAAATTAAGCCTAGTAGTGCTGCGAACCCCATCTTTTTCTCTAACTAAGAGAACATTCTCTCGTTTTCCGTAGGCAGTCATGTCACCAGCTAGCCCCAATGCTTCTAGAATATTAATGCGCTGAGCTGGCACTACAAAAGTGGACGGTTTGTTGACCTCACCAATAACTGTGATTTTAAAATTTAATAATTGAATTGTTACAATTGGCGATTTAACAAACTGTTGAATTTGAGTGGTCATTATATTTGTTGCTTCCTCCTTAGTTAAGCCAGATAACTTTACCTTGCCAAGTACTGGAAAATTTACGAATCCATCTTTATCAACTATGTACCCTTCAGTGGGGCCTATCTCCGTATTCAGCGCATTAGGAGACGAAGGAATGACTCCCCGGTTGAATAGCGCATTTGATTCTGAATTTAGGCTTGTCAGCCTGATGCTCAACAAATCGTTTGGTTGTATGCGAATTTCCGCGTTGTTTTCAGCAGCTGTTTTATAGTTTTCGTTGTTTTTAAGATCACTAAAATAAACTAGATTTCTAGTGGGCCCACATGCCATGAATCCTAGCAATGAAACTAGAATGGAAAGACGTAGCAATTTATACATATTCTGTTGCACTTTATTTGTTCGTTTATTTTTAGCAATGGTTCCTTAACCTAAATCAAGTTTGAGCAATAGCTACTCATCATGCAAAGTAAAGGATTTTCTGTTTGCTAATTGCATACTTTGCCAAGCTGGACGTAGCAGCTCTTGTCAGGGCAGTTGTCTCGAAATCTGTCTAAACAGATAAAAAGCTTCGCTTAAGGAGAGCCGAGCCAATAATAAGGCAAAATCTTACTTAGCCAAATCTGGTACTTATGTAGCCCAAAAAAACTGATAAGAAGGCCTCATCGAAGAGCTAAAAGGGTCCTATGTTTGAGCCGTGGCTTAAACTTGGGTCTCGCTGCAACAGGAAAGACTAAGATGGATAAGAGGTGTAGGGCCAGTCGTGTAGTACTCCCCAAAAGTTGGACAGGTCAGGCAGGCTATCTTAGTCAACGCCATGAGTCCCTGTAGTACTCCCCAATAGTTGGACAGATTAGGCGGGCTATCTTAGTCAACGCCATGAGTCCCAAACGCACCCGCCGTCGCTACCCGGCCGCGTTCAAGGCCGAGGTGGCACTGGCCGCCCTCACCGAGCGCCAGCCCCTGGCCGAGTTAGCTGCCCACTACCAGCTGGCTCCCGCCCAAATCAGTCGCTGGAAGTTGCAGCTGCGCCAGCAGGCCGCGCAGGTCTTTGCCGAAGCGCCCGCTCCCGTGGCGGCGGTGCCAAATGTGGAGCCGCTCTACGCCGCTATTGGCCGGCTCCAGATGGAAAACGCGCGGCTAAAAAAACGTTGGGACCCTGTCAGTAGCTCAGCAACGCGCCCTGGTTAGCCAGGCCGACCCGGCCAGTTCGGTGCAGGCCCGCTGCCAGGCCTTGGGCCTGGCGCGCAGCAGTTTCTACTACCAACCCTGCGGAGAAAGCGCCGATAACCTGACGCTAATGCGGCTACTCGATGAGGAGTTCACGCAGCATAATTTCAAGGGTGTGCGCGGCCTGCGGGACCATCTGCGCCTAGCGGGGCACCTGGTCAACGAAAAGCGGGTACGCCGCCTGGTACGCCTGATGGGCCATGAGCCAGTCTATCCCAAGCCACGCTTAAGCGTACCTGGCCAAGGAGTTACGTCTTACCCTTACCTGCTACGCGAGCGCCCGGCCACGGCGCCTAATGAGGTTTGGCGCACGGATATTACCTACGTGCCCATGGCCAAGGGCTTCCTCTCCCTGGCCGCCGTGCTCGACTGGCACGCGCGCTACGTGCTGAGCTGGCAGCTCTCCAACACGCTCGACGTGGCCTTCTGCCTGCGGGCCTTAGCCGACGCCCTGCGCGTGGCCCCCCGGCCCCGCACATCTTCAACGCCGACCAGGGCAGCCAGTTTACGAGCCTGGCCTATGAGCAGGCGCTACTGGACGCTGGTTGCCGCGTTAGCCGCGACGGCCGGGGCCGCGCCACCGACAATGCCTTTATCGAGCGCCGCTGGCGTACCGTCAAATGGGAGCACCTCTACCTCAATCCCGCCCCACCACCTGCACCACCAATTACACGCGTACTTTGCCTACTACAATCATCGTCGACCCCACCAAAGCTTAGGGGGCCAAACGCCGGCCCAGGTATTCGCCCAGCCTTCATTAGACTTGTTGCGACGTGCTATCAATGTGTTAGGCAGAAATTCCACAGCCCAGCGCATACTTCCAGCGCCACGTCAAATTGGTCGAGGTTGTACATCCGCAGCCGGTCAGACAAAATTCGGTAGCGTTTCAAGCCCCCGATGCTATGCTCGACAACCACGCGCTTACGCGCTTGCCGCGTGTTGCGAAATTTATGGTTTTTTGTCAAATGATTACCCCTTGGCTTTTTGGTGGGAAGAAATAATTTAGCGCAGGAATACGTTTTTTGAAACCCTTGAAAACCGGAATCTACTCGAACGGTCAACCCCGCAAACCACGTTTTATTGGGCGGTAACAGCTTCTTTAACAAGGCAAAATCATGCATGCTGCCCGATACTGCCCGACTCACATAAATTAATTTTCGCCGGGCATCGGAGGCAATCAGGGCTTTGAGCGTGTGGCGTTTTTTTTACCACTGTAGCGTGCCTTTTGCGCCGCTTTTTCTGGCGGACGTTGCGTGGCAAATTCCGTGGCATCGAGCAATACAGCGCGGCGTTTCGAGAAATACCGCTGTAATTCGGCCGGCGACTGAAATTCACGCTCCGGCAAACAGTCAGCTAGCCGCAAGGCTTCGCGCAAGACGGCGAGCCCTTCGTCCTGGCGGCGTTTGGCGGTCGCCGCATCCAGGCCACAGACCAACCCGAGTACGTCGTAAGTTAAGCCGGATTTGCAGCTGAACAAGGTAAGGACTAAAAGGTCTGCTTCGTCTTTCATGCACGTCCCAGCCGGACGAATAACCATTCGGTCAGCTAGTTGCATTTGGTTGAGGGCAGTGTACGCCGCTTGGAACACGACCAGGAGTTGCGCGAAGTGATGGGCATCACAGCCGACCGATGCCCGCCACTGGCGGGGAGTCTTCAGGTCTCGAACTGAAATTTTCATGCTCTAAATTCGGGCATTCTAACCGTTGCAACAAGTCTATTTATCCAAGCAGAGCCATATTACTTAACGGTGGTGGTCTATTATAGGATGAAAAGCGTATACTTAGTCGATGGTTTACACGCAGCATTTTTGCGCCAAATGTGGCAGCGACCAAATTCGGCGCAACGGGCACAGTCGGGGCCACGCCCGTTACCAATGCAAGGTCTGCCGCTAGCAGGCGCGGTTCGAGCCGGCCGCCGCCGCCAAGGCGGGGCAGTATGAGCAAGTGGTCAAGCTATTGGGCGAGCGTAATTCGCAGCGTAGTATCGTGCGGGCCACCGGGGTAGCGCGCATGACGGTGGCCAAATTAGTAAAAAAAAGCCCAGACCAGCAGCCCACCATTGCCGCGGTTACGTCCGAAAAAAGCCCAGAAAAAGCGGTGGGAAGTCCTGGAACTGGATGAGATGTGGCCATTTGTAGGCCGCAAAAAGCGCAAAGTCTGGCTGTGGCTCGCCGTGGAGCGGGCCAGTCGCCGTATCGTCGCCTGGACCCCGGGCTGCCGGGGCGAAACCACCGCCCGCCGGCTCTGGCAGGCGCTGCCTACCCGCTGTCACCGGCATTGCTGGTACTTTACGGACGAGTGGAAAGCCTATGCCCAGGTGTTGCCCCGTTGGCAGCACCGACCCTGCCCCAAAGGCGAAGGCCAGACCAGTAGCGTGGAAGCCATCAACTGCTCCTTACGCCAGCGCGGCGGCGTACTCGTGCGCAAGTCCTGTTCGTTCAGCAAATGCCTAAAAATGCACACCGCCCGAATCAAGATTATCATCGATAATCATAATCGAAATATCATCCTTCAATAAACCATCGCCTGCTTAACAAGCCCCGCTAAACTGTCCAGTTTTTGGGGAGTAGTACAAAGAATATTGAATAGAACTTACGCACACGACTAAACAAGGGCTTGGATAAGTGGTTTTTGGAGCAGTTGCCGCAGGTAGGGTGCCCATTGCTGTTGGTGTGCCTGATAAATGGTTTGGCCTATTCGGCGGGCATGTTGGCGGAGCGAAACCCAGGCCAGGTAACAGCAGGCCAGGTAACAGCAGGCCAAGTGGTTGCGTTGTGCATTGGCGTTGCGGCACTGGCACTTTTCGGCCCCCGTCAGCTGCTTGAAGCTGCGGTGAAATTCCTCCACCTGCCAGCGCACCTGCACGGCCTCGATGACCAGCTCCCGCGTCAAATGAGCGGCCAAGTGGTTGGTGATGACCCATTCAATGTCGCCGTTCGTGGCCACTAGCTTGAAGAGTTTTACGCCAAAGGGCACTTCTTTCAGGCGCACTTCCACGCCCTGGCTCCAGCCCTGCGGCGGCGGGTCGAGCGTGTCCAAGCCCTGGTAGCCGCTGGTTTTGGTCAGGCTCACCAACCGGTTGCTTTTCAGGGTCGTGAAAAACGTCCACCCGGCGCGGTGAATGCGCTTCAGGTTGGTGCTGCCGGCGTACCAGGAGTCGAATAAAATAGTGCGCGCCAGTACTTTGTCCTCGGCCACGACGTGGTCGAACATGGCCAGAAAATGGTCGTTTTTCGTGAGCTGGTCGTCATCCGGCGCGTAGACGCGGTAATCCAGGGGCAGAAAATCGCCCGCCTGGCCGCTGCTGTGCACGCGGTTGACCAGCCCGCTGCCGGTCACCATGCCGTGGACGTTGCCCGAGTACTGGCGCTTGGCCACTGCGATGAAGCGGCTGTACTTTTTGTCCTGTACGCTGTCGTCCACCAACAGAAACGCCTCGGGCGAATCGTGTAACAAGGGCTGCACCAACTCGCGCAACTGACGGACCGGCAGTCGGCTGTTGCGCAAAAAACGGTTCACCTGGTCGTGGCTCGCATCCGGCCGATGCGCTGCCAAATGGGTGCACGTGTAGTTGGTGGGCGTACTCAGCAGGTACTCGATATAAGCGGTTTGGGTCAGCATGAGCGTCCGGTTTTGCCTAAATTACCCCAAAGTGCGTAAGTCCTATTTAAAAGGCGATGCGTCATTAGGACTATTTCTTAACAAAAAACTTGCGAACCTGCGCCCCTTGGCTTGGCTGAATCAAAAGTGAATAACCCCCTGTCGGCAAATTACTGATATCGATAAGGGCTTCTTTTGTTTTGGTATCAGCTTCCAACAGCACTTGGCTAGTCGCTGAGTAAATGGTAAAGTGGGCCCCAGCTACTGGCAGGCGCATCCGCAACTCGCCAACGGCAGGGTTAGGATATAACTGCATTTCAGGGAATAATGTGCCAAAAACTATGGCTTGTACCGGTGAGTAGGTTGCCGTGCCGTTCAGATCCATTTCGCGTAAACGGTAGTAAACAGTGCCCGGCAAAATACTGCCGACACCTTTTTCGACAAATTGGTAAGAAGCCGCCGAACCTTGGCTGCGCACCATGCCTAACTCAATGAATCGAGTGGCGTCGGCGCTGCGCTCAATGGCAAAATAATCACTGTTTTTTTCTGAAGCAGTGCGCCAAGTAAGCAACGCATCCAGATTTTGGGGATTAGCATCAAATTGTACTAGTTCCACAGCCAATGGATTGGCTACTGGCACGGTAAAGGACGCGGCGGTACTGGTGAGGTTTCGGTCGCTGGTGGCGGTGTAGGTAAACACCGCATTCCCCACGTAGCTAGCAGCTGGCTGGAAACTCAAGTCGTTGGCTAAGTTGATTGGTACCCAAGCATTCGGTGTGGCGGGCTTATCACTTATATAAACAGCACCTTGGCCAGCTGGGGGTAAAGTGAGCAAATTAAAGCCGATAACTTGGCCTTGCGGGTCGGGGTCCGAGCCGGAAAGGGCCAGCAGCCGTGCCGTTGTTGTGCTGCTTGGGACGATGGGGTTAGTCTTGGGGTCAGCCACGGGCGGCATGGTGCCGGTGCTGGCCACTACAGGAGGGCAAGTCGAAGTATTAACAGCAGCGTGATTAACGCCGTCGAAGCGAACGTCGTCGAGCAAAACCGGCGAATTAACCAGCTGCATATTGCACACGAGGGTGTTGTACGACCCCGAGTTTAGGTGCACTGCTTGGTTGCAGTTAATTGCTGTGTTATCTTGGAAGATGCTGCCCAGTATTGCCGGTGTCTGCTCATCGACGTAGTTGCTGGCCCCTGGCTGAAAGTGAACGTTGTTGATATAGCCTTCGGGGAAGTTGCTATCGACTACCGCCGGCACGTTGGGCTGGTGTGCCGTAAGGGTATTGTGCCGCACTTCAACCCCGATGACCGAAGTACCGAAGCTCCGCGGCTGTACATACTGCACAGTGTGCACCCCGATGAATACGCCGTTTGAACCGTCGGTGTCGGCCACGTCGTTACCTATTATCTGTGTATCGTAAACCGGCAAAAACTCTTGAGGTACATTTCCTCCAATATTCTCCATCTGCCACGGCGTCAGATCGATGGAGCCGCTGTTAGTAAGGGTATTGCTCACGATGGCCAAGTCGGTGGTGGCGTTCTGGTAGAGGGTAATGCCCCGGCGGTTGCCTTCCATAGTATTGCCCTGCACCAACCAGCTGCGGGCCCCCCAATTGAAAATAGCGTACCGGCTCCCGGCTTGCGGCAGCACGTCCCAGGGGCGGTCCAACACCAAGACGTTGGCGGTGCGGCTGATGATGCGCCGCCACTGCCCCATGCCGGGGCCCCGCACAATGGTTACTACTGGCTGTTTAATCATAGCCGGCCAGTTTTTGCTGTTGTCTTGGAGCGTTGTAGCAGTGGCCCCGCTCGCCGTACCGGCGTCCTCGTCGATGCGCGAACCGGCCCCGCCGCCTCCTTCGGCGATGATGGTTTCGCCGTCGTTGATGTTTTGGGCCGGGCCATTAATTACTTTGAACTGGTTCCGCAACACCGCGATGTCTTGGGCAAAGTTTAAGATCAACACGTGGTTCACCAAGTTCAGCGAAACCGGCCACCGGGCACTGCCGTCGCGATACACTTGGTTGTCCTCGAACACGCCCCGGCTGGTATTATTCAGGTTTAACCCGTCCACAGCATAAGTAAAGCTGTTGTGAGACACTACGAAGTCCTGGCATCCATCCAGTTGCAACAGTCCGTGGTAGCCCGCTTTTGCGTCTACTCCCTGCGTGAAAGTAGAATTACTGATAACCAGCTTGGTAGAGTTATTCCAAAATAGCCAAGACCCTAGGTTCAAATCAAAGCGGATGCGCTGCATAAACAACTCCGAACCAGTACCGGTCATGTTGTTGTAGAAATTGCCCGTGTTGTCTACGTTCAGCATGGCCAGGTCGGCCAATCCCCCTTGCTTAATGTTGTCCCAAATGAGTCCCCAGTGGCCGTCGGCGCTCCAGCCCGACGTTTGTGAATTGTAGCCGAAGCGCAGGATCGTCAGGTCTTTGCCAACGCCTTGCACTACCACCCGGTTGCGCATGTAAAGTCCGCCGCCCGCGTTCAGCGCCAGCTTGTATACTCCCGCTGGTAATAACACAATGCCGCCGCCGTCGGCACTGGCCCGGTCTACGGCCGCTTGTAAAGCTGGGAGGTCGTTGGCGATACCGTCTCCCAGTGCCTTTTGGGTAAGCCGGGCATCGGTGCGAATATTGTACACGTTCTGGTGAAAATTCAGCTTGGCGGCCCACGGCACCCCGAGTTGGAAGTAATCCAACCCAGCCGCAACGGCCACCAGGGGTTGTTCCACACGGGTTTCGCCGGCGGCACCTCCAAACCCGTTGCTCACGAACACGTCGTAGAGTTGGCCTGGCGTTAGGGAGGCAGGAACTGTTAGGCTCAGCGAGTAGGCGTCGTTGGCCTGCACCTGCGCCAATCCGCCGCCACTGCCGCCCCCCTGGGGGGCCAGCCGCACTTGTGGGGCCCCATTGGCCAGCCTTAAGTTGCGTCCGAATAAACGAATGGTGCCACCGGGGGTAATTTCGGGCGAGTCGAAATGCAGGCCGTGTGCCCGGTTCACGTATATACTGGGGCTGCGTTGGCCTTGGTCCGTCACCCAAACTTGGTATAAGTCGAGGGAAATACTCGTGGGTACTTGAACCGTTACGTGCCCGGCGCTCTGCACAAGTACTGGCAAAAGCTGGCTTTTCACTTCCGCCCCTGCTGTTAAGTACACTTGAGCACTAGCTCCGAACTGCCCTTGTAAACTCAGCGCCTCGCCCGGCTGAATAGTAGGACTAAAATGAAATATGGCTGGCTGGCCTACAGCCTTTATACAGACTAAGCTAAAAATGAGCAGTGTTAAGCCACAAAAGTAGTTACTCTTTATAAATTGAATAATAGCCTTGGTAAACATAAGATATTAATTAAGATGTAAGAACTCCATGATACAATACAATTATACTGATGTAATACAAGCCGCTTTAGTAGCTCATAAATCAACATCATATCCAAAAATATACAAATTATTTGATTATACATTACCGGTAACAAAAAAAATTAATGAAATCGATTTTATATAATTATTTTATCAATAAGACTATAAATAGTCTAAAAATTTGCCATCAATGGTGTAATTGATATTATAGTACAATAGCATTTATGACTATTCGTAAATTTATAAATTAAATCATTTATCATAAAATTGTATAAAAACAACATAAATACTTTTATTAATAGTATGAAAAATATCGTGGCAGCTTAAACTACCCAATTATACATACATGTTTATCTTATATATAGCCGACATGATTTACCTATTATTTACTAATCCGCATGCATTGAGAAGTGTCATAGGTGTGCGAAGAAATCATTGCTTACAATCAGTTAAATTATAGAAGCTGTTTAGGAAGTAGGGTGTAAACAAAAAAACTCCCACGGCGGGGAGAAATTTGGGGTGCGACCCACCTCACTCCTGCCCATTGCCATGGAAGTCCTGCCCAAAGATATTATCGTGACCTGGCTCTTGCCCCACCTACCTTTTCCTGCTACCGGCCGCCGCCGCCGGGTTGCACCGGCCGAGGTGGTGGGAGCCATTCTCTACAAACTCAAAACTGGCTGCCAATGGCGCTGGCTACCGGTGGCCGCCTTATTCAGCGGCGAACCCCTAAGTTGGCAGGGCGTGTACTGCCACTTCCATACCTGGAGCAAACAGGGAGCCTGGAAAAAGCTGTGGCTCACGCTACTGCGCCTGCATCGTCGCCTGCTCGACCTCTCCAGCATCCAACTCGACGGCAGCCATACGCCCGCCAAGAACGGCGGGACGGCTGTCGGCTACCAGGGCCGCAAGGCGGCCCGCACCACCAACGCCTTGTTCGTGGCTGACAACCAGGGCCAGCCGCTGGGCGTGGCCACGCCTCAGGCCGGGCAGCACCACGACACGTTCCAGTTGGCGGAGGTCTTTGCCGAACTCTGCGCCCTGCTTAAGGAGGCAGGCCTGGGTCTGGACGGGTTGTTTCTGAATGCTGATAAGGCCTTCGATGTGAGTAGCTTGCGCCTGGCATGCGCCCGCCATGACATCCAGGTGAACATCCCGCGTAATCGCCGCGCGACCGACTGGCAGACCGATGACGATACCCCGCTACTCGACCCCGAACTTTACCGCCGTCGCCTCGTCATTGAGCAGCTGAACGCCTGGCTTGATAGTTTCAAGACCCTGTTGGTCCGCTTCGAAACTTGCTTGCACACGTGGCTTGCCTTTCATTGGCTGGCTTTTTCCGTCCTTCTACTACGTAGAATTGGCCGCCCGCCTACTTCCTAAACAGCTTCATAAAGTATATTAAAGAAAATCATATTCACAATTGAATTATGCACGGGCAGTTTCATTTTCTATTAGACTTGTTGCAGCGTGCTATCAATGAGTTCAGAACCTGTTTAGGATTGCAAGTAATTGGTAGACAAAAAGAAATCAGCCAGGTTACTTCCTTTTCCTCATCCGACCAAAGATGTACGAAACGGACCTGACTGGTTTCCAGCGGCAAGTTATTCAAGAAATTGTGCCCGACACGCGCCGCCGCAAGCATTCGCTGCGCCTGATTGTCAATGCGTTGCTCCATTTGACCAAGAGCGGCTGGCAATGGCGGCTGTTGCCGCGCGAGGTTCCGGCTTTCCCGCTGGTCTACTACTATTTCCGGCGCTGGCAGGCCGACGGGCGCTGGGCGGCGCTCAACCAGGCCCTGGTGCGCCGCCACCGGCAGCGGGCCGCCCCGCCCCGGCAAGCGAGCCCGAGCGCGGCCGTGCTGGATGCCCAATCGGTCAAATGCAGCGAGCGGGGCGTGCTGGACAAGGGCTTTGACGGCCACAAAAAAATCCAGGGCCACAAGCGCCACCTGGTCGGCGCTTCGGGCGGCCTACTACTGACCGCTCATGTCGGGCCGGCCCACGAAAACGACCGGGTCGGCGGCAAGGAAGCCCTGAAAAAGCTGGCCCAGCAGGGAGTTAAGCGACTGGACCTCGTCCTGGCCGACGCCGGCTACGACGGCCAGCCCCTGGCCCAGTGGACCCGGGAGCACGGCGGCTGGAAACGGCACCCGGGCTGACGGGCAGCGGCGGCTTTACCCCCGTGCCCACCCGCTGGGTAGCCGAGCGCTCCAGCAGCTGGTTGCACTGGGACCGGCGATTGAGCAGGGATTGCGAATGCGAGACCGCCGCCGCCGAAGCAACCATCTTCCTAGCTAACCCAAGTTGCGGGGTATGGGCAAGGCAGAAAAAAAGTCTGTTCGGCAGGAACAGACTAGGTTTAGGGTCTCTGATCTCCCTTTACCACACTACTCATGCGCGAACAAACCGTTGCCATGTACTGCCTGCTGGACGATATCATCCGGTTCACTCACCCAGCGAACACGCTACCCGCCACGGGCAGCCGGCGCCTGCGTGACGCCCAGGTGCTCACGACGGCGCTGGTGGCCACGCGCTTTTTCGGCGGCAACCTGGTGATGGCCAAACACTACATGGCGCAGCACTGGGGCCAGAACCGGCTGGATAAGAATGGCTTCACCCGCCGCCTGCATGCCCTTGCCGATGCGCTCCACGCCCTCTTCGCCCTGGTAGGCGACTGGTTCAAGCAACGACACCCCGAAGCCCGTCACGTGCTGGACTCCTTTCCCGTGGCGGTGTGTCACAATACCCGCATTCCGCGCGGTAAGCTTTTGACAGGCAAAGCCTATCACGGCCGCTGCGCCAGCAAGCGCAGCTGGTTTTATGGCCTGAAGGTGCCGGTCGTGGCCACCAGCACCGGCGTGCCGGTCGAGTTCCACCTGCCCGCCGGCGGCGAGTCGAAGCAGGCCGGACGGCGCGGCTTGTCGTTGGACCTACCCGAAGGCAGTGTCCTCTATACCGATGCGGGCTACACGGACTACGTGACCGAAGACCTGTTCAACGAAGCCAGTGGCAGTCAGCAGCAAACGGCGCGCGGAAAGAACAGCAAACGGCCGCATCACCCTGCGCAAAGTTTTCTGATTCAATACTTGCGCAAAAGTATCGAAACGACGTTTAGCCAGTTGACAGCCCGCTTTCCCAAACAGATTCACGCCGTCACGGCCCAGGGATTTGCCCTGAAAATCGCCCTTTTCATTTTTGCCCACACCTTACACCAGGCCGGACTATAAGCCGCAACTTGGGTTAGCTAGCATTCGACACCTTATCCGTAAATTTTAACAGGCACTGAGCAGAAGTTCCATCGCCTAGCACATATCTCCAGCGCTACATCAAACTGCGCCAGGTTGTACATGCGCAGGCGGTCAGACAAAATACGGTACCGTTTAAAGCCCCCGATGCTGTGTTCGACGACCACGCGCTTGCGGGCTTGCTGGGTGTTGCGAAATTTATGGTTTTTTGTCAACTGGCCGCCCTTAGGCTTTTTAGCAGGGAGAAATAATTTCGCGCTATACTACTTAGCAAACCCTTGAAAACCGGCATCAAGGCGCACAGTCAACGGCTCAAACCACCCCTTTTCGGGCGGCAACTGCTTCTTTAACCAAGTAAAATCGTGCATACTTCCCGGCACCAACCGACTTACACAAATTAATTTCCGCCGGGTGTCGGAGAGGACGAGTGCTTTTAGCTTATTTCGTTTTTTTACCGCTGTAGCGCGCTTTTTGCGCCGCTTTTTCTTGCGGTCGTTGTGTGGCAAATTCAGTGGCGGCGAGCAAAACAGCGCGCCGTTTCGAAAAGTAGCACTGCAATTCGGCCGGCGATTGAAAGCCGCGTTCCGGCAAACAATCGGCGCGCCGCAACGCCGCGCGCAAAATGTCCAGCCCTTCGTCCCTGGCGGCGCTTAGCGGTGGCCGCGTCCCTGCCACAAACCAAGCCAAGCACGTCGTAAGTCAAACCGGATTTACAGCTGAAGAGGGTGAAAAATAACAGGTCTGCTTCATCTTTTATGCAAGTCTCAGCCGGATGAATTAGCATTCGCTCAGCTAGTTGCACTTGATAGAGCGCAGCATAGACCGCGCTGAATACGTGCACTAGTTCCTCGAAGTAGTGGGCATCACAGCCGACTGATGCCCGCCACTGGCTGGGCGTTTTTAAGTCGTGAACTGAAATTTTTATCCTCAAAATTCGCGTATACCCTCTGCTGCAACAAGTCTACTATACAATGAAGATATATAAAACAAACAAGAGGTCAAGGTTCATTTGATGACTAACGCTTTATTGAATTGAGATGCAATCTGCTATGCCCTTCCAGTTATAATACCGTTAAAAATTGCTTTAGTTCAGCAAATTCATGAATCTTAATCATAGCATTATACCAAGTATTTTTTAAAAAAAATGGTTGCCTAATCACGGATTTACACAACAGCTCACATGATGTAATAAGGCATTGCAAACCAATGGTATGTTTAAAAAACCCGAGAGCTAACGATTGTCAAGATCGTTGGCTCTTTTACGTGGAACTTTCATATGATGAATACAATCCATTGAAATTCATTGTTTTACACGTTAATATATGTTATTCGGTATAGTAAAAAAATTTCGTTTTTTTTAGCACTATTTATAAATTAATTTTTTCGTGCTTCGCGAAATGCAATTTTATAGGAGACCATTTCAAGATCCATTTTATCAACAAAAGGAGACAGTGCATTATTTACTTGACATAAGACAAACAAATCATATATTTGCTAGAGTTAAAAGATTTCAACATCTTATTGAACAAAACTCATAAAATGGTACTAATCCTTGCTCACCCCAAGGTACATGGGCCATTGCTACAGATCCATTAAGACAGGTAGTTATAATTGACACAAACTAATCCAGTGCCTTAGCCGGCATTTTAATTTTCTTTTATCCAGATTTTAATTTTTACACTTCGTCCTCCTAAATATCATCCCACGCCAACACCGCAAGCCAATAAATTGCCCCTTAAAAATTTGAAAAATAAGCCTTTACATAATTAAAACTATTTATCACAATGGAATACAACTTTCCACTCACTAGAAACGAGTACACAGTTCGTACTCGAGGTTCGCAACGGATCACCACTCACGAAATCCGTCCACTTTCCGCCAAAAGAGCATTTGACGTCCTGTTCGCTTTGCTCGTAGTTGCTTTCCTACTTAGTTGGTTAATTCCTCTGGTAGCCCTTATCATTAGATTGGAATCAAAAGGTCCCGTGTTTTTTAAGCAGTTGCGGACTGGCAAAGACAACGAGCCATTTTATTGCTTCAAGTTTAGAAGCATGCATGTCAACGATGAGGCAAATCATCGGCAAGCCAGCCGAGGCGACGCCCGCATTACCCGCGTAGGGGCCATTATTAGAAAGACGAATATTGACGAGCTGCCACAATTCTTAAACGTGCTACGAGGCGAAATGTCCATCGTAGGTCCGCGCCCGCACATGCTCAAACACACCGAGGAGTATGCGCAGGTGGTCAACAATTTCATGCAGCGGCATACTGTTACGCCGGGCATCACGGGTTTGGCTCAGGTTCGCGGTTTTCGCGGCGAAACCAAAGAAGTTATCGCAATGGCAAAACGGGTGAAAGTGGACATCTGGTATATCAAAAACTGGTCGATGTTACTTGATTTGAAAATCGTTATAATGACTGTTTTACAGGCTATTAAGGGCCATAAAAACGCGTTTTAAGTTTTTCTAATTAGTGTTTTGAAGAGTAAAAAATTATTGAGTTCGGTGAAGACCGTTACTAACCGATAATTTTTTACCCTTATTTTATTTATATAATTTATCCGCTCTTTATTCTTATAAATTATTTCTCTGCAGCTATCCTTCTTATATAAGCTACCTAATCAGCTGAAAGACAGATAATTTTATATTTAATTAATTATTCGTGTAGAATAGTCAGCGTGACCATGACTGGTAAAGCTAGCAAAACTGAAGCATGGTTTTGCACAGTCACTCCCAGCAGCATTGTTACGCTATATATCAATTTAATGCACCGCGAGAGTTTATTTCATGAAATCGTTAGTTATACTCGTCGTGAAGTGAGTTGCGAAAGTGCTGAGTAGAAAGTCCTAAACTTGCGTCATGGCATTGCACTTAAGCCCCTCTGAGCGCCAAGCCCTACGCGAGTTGCAAGGGCGGTGTGGCGAGCGAACGGACTATATACCGGTAACGGTCGTGCTGCTGCTGGACAAGGGCCGTTCTGTAGCCAGCATTGCCGATGATTTGGGCGTGTCCGTGGCCACGGTCTACCGTTACGTCGGGGCCTAACAGGCCCAGGGGCTGGCCGCCTTTGGCAAGTCCGACACCCAGGCCGGGGGGTGCTGGGGCCTGCCGACCAGCGCCCAACTGGCCTACCTCTGCCAGGAACTGGGCCGCCACCTCTGCACCGATTGTCGGCAAATCGCGGACTGTCTGGCCCTGACCTGCCACGTGCAGTACGCGGTTTCGGGCCTGACGGACCTGTTGCACCGCCTGGGTTTCTCCTACAAATTGACCACGGCCGTGCCCTTGAGGCGGACGCGGCCCGGCAACACGCGTTTCTGGCCGACACCTTGCGGCCGTTGCTGGCCCAGGCCGAAGCGGGCACGGCGGCGGTGTATTTTGCCGATGCCGCCCACCCCACCCACAACACCCGCGCCACCCACGTGTGGACCGCTACGGGCCAGCAGCGCCCTATGCTCACGGTCAGTGGACGCGAACGCGTCAACCTGAACGCGGCCCTGAACGCGGTGGTCGCTACCGAGCCCTATCTCGATGAAACCGACTGCGTGAATGCCCAAAGCACGCGCCGCCTGTACGAGCAACTGCTTGAAGCCCACCCCTAAGACCCCGTCTACGTCGTCTGCGACAACGCCCGCTACTACCAAAACAAGGCCCTCACTACCTGGCTGGCCGACACGCGCTTGGTACAGGTTTTCTTGCCCCCTATTCGCCCAATCTGAACCTGATTGAGCGCTTCTGGAAGTTCTTGCGCCAAAAAATCATCAACACCGCTTTTTACCGGACCAAAGGCGCGTTCAAAACTGCCGTGCTTGACTTTTTCACCCGGCTCGACGAGTTTGGGCCTGAACTCGCGTCTTTATTAACCCGCAATTTTCATGTGCTCGACGCGCAACCCACTTCGTGACGAGTATAATAGCATGGCAACGGTTCTGTGAAAAACGTTTTATAATAAGGTTAAGGAGATTACATTCATTCGTAAGCGTTATTACTATAGAAACACTTAGCAGCCATTTCACGCCGGTACGCTAATGCAGTTGGGGGCTCGTAATTTGGCTGGCTCATGCACTGCTTCACTTTATGATTCTATGACGATTCTGCACATCACTGCCGACATGGACCCGCGGTCAGGCGGCGTGTGCCAGGCCGTGCGTACCATGATTGCGGGCTTGGCTGGGCGCGGCGTAAGCAGCGAAGTGGTTAGCCTTGACGATCCCACGCTGTCTTATGTTGCCGCCGCACAATTCCCGTTGCATGCGCTGGGGCCGGGCCGCGGGCCTTGGACTTATAGCCCACGCTTGGGGCCCTGGCTTGCAGACAATCTCCGCCGGTTCGATGCCGTCGTAGTACACGGTTTGTGGCTGTACACTAGCTACGCCGCTCGCCGGGCCTGGCGCAGCCAAGGCGCGGCGGCACCACCGTTGTTTGTGATGCCCCACGGGATGCTGGATCCATACTTTCAACGGGCCCCGGGCCGGCGGATTAAAGCCGTGCGCAATTGGCTCTATTGGAAAGTGGTGGAAGGAGCGGTAATTAACGAAGCCACTGGGGTGCTTTTCACGTGTGAAGAAGAGCGCCGGTTGGCCCGTGAACCGTTCCGTCCTTACCAGCCCAAGCGCGAATTGGTAGTAGGCCTAGGCGTGGAAGAACCCCCAGCCTTCTCGCCGGTCATGCGCGCCGCATCAGCGGCTGCCTTGCCGACCGTACACCAACCTTACCTGCTGTTTATCAGCCGTATCCACGAGAAAAAAGGGGTGGATATGCTCGTTAGTGCCTATGCTGACGGGGCGGCGGGGCCCACTGGCCCGCCCCTCGTGGTAGCGGGCCCGGGCCTAGAAACTCCTTACGGCCACGTTGTGCGCGCCATTGCCACTGGGGCTACGGCGGGCGCCGTGACATTTCCGGGCATGCTGGCCGGCGACGCCAAGTGGGGCGCGTTCTATGGAGCAGCGGCCTTTGTACTGCCCAGCCACCAAGAAAACTTCGGCATCGCCGTGGTTGAGGCCCTGGCGTGCGGCAAGCCAGTACTCATCTCTAACCAAATCAACATCTGGCGCGAAATCGAGGCGGCGGGTGCGGGCCTAGTAGCTGACGACACGCCCGCGGGCACCCACGAGCTACTGGCACGCTGGGCCCAACTGCCAGCCGCCGAGCAACAGGCCATGGGCCAGCGCGCACGCGCCAGCTTCGAGCGTTATTTTGCCGTTGGCCCCGCTACCGACCGCCTGCTAGCCGCGCTAGTCCCGTAAAGAACATCATTTTAATGCTTACCCGCATGCGCCTTGTACTCCGCTACGCCAAGCCCCTAGCCCAACCGCTTACCTGGCTGGCGCTGGCGCTATACGTTGGCGCGGCCGTGTACATCGTATTTTTTGCCCGTCGTCGCCAGGACCTCGTTTGGTCCCCTCGCTTGGTAAATTTGGTGCCGCTAGTGAACACCTTTCGCAGCTACCAAGACATGGCGTACATCGGCGGGTGGAACTATTGGAGTAACGTTTTCGGCAATGTGGCCTTGTTTATACCGCTGCCTCCGCTTTTGGCCGGCGCAACCGGGCTCCAAAGCCGGCGCTGGCTGCTGGGCATTGGGGTGGTGGCAAGCGTGTGCATCGAATGCACCCAGTATGTGCTGGAAATTGGCGTGCCCGATATCGACGATGTGTTGCTGAACAGCTTAGGGGTATTGGTGGGCATAGCACTATGGGTATTGTTGTTTCGCAGGATTTACCGCTTGTTAGCATACTGAAGGCCAACGATTTATTAATTGCTAATTTTTACATGCCAACCGACCTTTCCAAATTTGACCCTGGTGACTACCGCGCGGGGCCCCGGCTGAAAGTGCTGCTTTGGTACTTCGTGAACTACTACGTGTTCGCCAGCGCTTTTCCGTGGCCCTACGGCCTCAAAACCTGGCTGTTGCGGCGGTTTGGGGCCCGGGTGGGCGTAGGGCTGGTCATCAAGCCCAAGGTGCGCATTAAAAACCCTTGGCGGCTGACCATCGGCGACCACTGCTGGCTGGGCGAGTCGGTGTGGATCGATAACCTGGCCGACGTAGCTATCGGTAGCCACGTGAGCGTGTCGCAGGGCGCTCTGCTACTCACCGGCAACCATGACTACACGGCGCCCAGCTTTCCGTATCGCCTGGGGGCCATTCAGATTGAAGACGGCGTATGGGTGGGGGCCCGGTCGGTGGTGTGCCCGGGCGTGGTATGCGGCGCGCACGCCATCCTCACGGTGGGCTCGGTGGCGACCAAGTCCCTGGATGCCTGGAGGATCTACGCCGGCAACCCCGCCGTTTTTGTGCGCGAGCGGCGAATGCAGCCAGCCTGAAGTAATTTTACCACAATATTTATGAGCGTTATATAATTTATGACGAAGAAACGCGTGCTGTTGATTGGCTATAACTACGCCCCCGAGCCCACGGGTATCGGCAAGTACAGCGGCGAGATGATGGCTTGGCTGGCCAAAAACGGCTACGACTGCACCGTTGTGACTGCCTACCCTTATTACCCGTACTGGGCGGTGCAAGCCCCCTACCGTAAGCGCCGCTTCTGGTACCAGAAGGAAACCGAGCAATTGGGCCCCGATGCCGCCATCACGGTGTACCGCTGCCCGATGTACGTGCCCGCTCAGCCCACCGGCCTCAAGCGGATGCTGCTTGATTTTTCGTTTTCGCTCTCCGCCTTTTTTCAGGTGCTGCGGCTGCTGGTAGGGCCCCGGTTCGACTACGTGGTGGCTGTGGCGCCGTCGTTTCAGTTCGGGCTGCTGGGCGTGCTGTACAAGAAGCTGCGCGGCGGCCGGCTGGCGTACCACATCCAGGACCTACAGATTGAGGCCGCTCGCGACCTGGGCATGATCAAGTCAAAAAAGGCCATCGGCCTGCTGTTCGGCCTGGAGCGGTTCATCTTCAGCCGTAGTGACTTGGTGACCAGCGTGGGTGAGGGCATGGTGGCCAAAATCCAGGAAAAGACGACGCGGCCCGTGGCTATGTTCCCAAACTGGACCGACACGGCCAAGTTTTACCCCGTGGATGACCGCGGCCGGTTGAAGACCGAATTTGGCTTCGCGCCCACCGATTGCATCGCTCTCTACTCGGGCGCCATCGGCGAGAAGCAGGGCCTGGAGGCCATTTTGCACGCCGCCGTGGCCTTCCGCGACCAGCCCGACGTGAAATTCGTCATCTGCGGCTCGGGGCCCTACAAGGAAAAGCTGACGGCCCTGGCTAGCGAGTTGGCCGTGCCCAACGTGGTGTTCCTGCCCTTGCAGCCGTTCGAGAAGTTCAACGACTTCCTCAACATCGCCGACGTACACTTGGTCATCCAAAAAGCCAACGCTGGCGATTTGGTGATGCCCTCCAAGCTCACCACTGTGCTGGCCGTGGGCGGCGTGGCACTCATCACGTCCAACCCCGGCTCGGGCATGTACGCGCTGGTGCAGCAGCACGAAATGGGCATTTTGGTGGAAGCCGAAAACCAGGCCGCCCTGAACGCCGGACTGGCCGACGCCTTTGCCCACGACCACACTGCCACCGCCCGCAATGCCCGCCGCTACGCCGAGGCGCACCTTTCCATCGACGGCGTAATGGCGGATTTTGCGGGCCAGCTAGGCCGGTGCCAAACGCTCGTTTAGGGGCCCAAGGGCTCCAGGGCGGGGCCCCGGGAAAAATATTCGCGCGGGCGCGGAACCACTTGGGTCCGCGGGTACTTTGCGTAACTTGCGTACCCGTCGGCAGACCTCGCTGGTGGGCCCAACCGTCCTTTCTATGAAGTTTTTAGCTTCGCTGCTCCTGGGGTGCCTGCTGGCGCTACCGGCCGCGGCCCAGCGAATGGTATTGCGCGGGCAGGTGGTGGAAGCCGCCACGGGCGAGCCGGTGCCCTTTGCGTCGGTGTTTGTGCCGCGCACGAGCACTGGGGCCACGGCCGACGTGGACGGCAAGTTCAAGCTGGTGCTCGGCAGCCCCGCCGATTCGGTAGCCGCTTCGTCGCTGGGCTTCCTGACGGCCCGGCGCAAGCTCACCGCCGACGCCGACCAAACCATCCTGCTGCGCCTGAAAAAGGGCGGCGGCGTGGCCCTTACCGAAGTGGTGGTGCGGCCCGGCGAAAACCCGGCTTTCCGCATTTTGCGCGAGGTGCAGAAACACAAGCCCCAGAACGAGCGCGGGGCCCTGAGCGCCGCCGAATACGACGCCTACAACCGCATCGAGGTGAGCCTGACAGACTTGCCGCCTGCCCTGGCCAAGCGCAAAGTGGTGCGCGACATTCGGGCGCTGGCCGTGCGCCAGGGCGCCGCCGCCGCCTCCGACCCCGACGCGCCCCTGCCGCTGTTTGCCTCCGAAGTGGGCTCGCGCGTGTACCAGCGCTACGGGCCCCTGCGCCGCCGCGAGGACATCCAGCACAAGCAAATGCGCGGCGCGGGGCCCCGCGAAGGCTCCATCCTGTCGCAAATGCTGGGCTCGAACTTTCAGAACTTCGACTTTTACCCCAACTGGCAAAACATTCTGGGCAAAGACTTTATCTCGCCCATTGCCGAGGGTGGCCGCGTCACCTATAACTACGAGCTAGTGGACTCGGTGCTGGTGGGCCAGGACCAGTGCTACAAGCTGACGGTGGCCCCCAAGCGCAGCCACGACTTGGCCTTCCAGGGCACCATCTGGATTACCAAAACCGGTTACGCCCTGCGGCGCGTGGACCTGGCGGCCAACCCCAACGCCAACATCAACTTCGTGAGCGACCTGCGCGTTTTCCAAGAGTTGACGCCGCCCGCCGACGGGCCCGGGCTGGCCGCCCGCACCAAGCTGGTGGTGGGCCTGCGGCCCTACGACAAGCAGGCCGCCATGCGCGTGCGCTTCACCACGGTGGCCAGCAACGTGGTGCGCAACCAGCCGCACGAGGGCAGCTTTTACGATACGCCCATCGTGTCCACCATCATGGAGCCGGCCGAAAACGGGCGCGGCAACCTGGGCCTCATCAGCGGGCAGGCCAAGGCCGGCGACGGTTACTTCGACCAGCACCGGCCCGACACGCTGAACCTGAGCGAGCGGCAGACGTTCGCCGTGCTCGACTCGGCCCGCGAGCTACCGTCGGTGCGCAGCACGCTGGACCTCATTGACTTGGTGGTGAACGGCTACAAGCACGTGGGCAACTTCGAGCTGGGGCCCATCATCAACTCCTACTCGCACAACGACTACGAGGGCAACCGTTTCCGGCTAGGCTTCCGCACCACGCCCGCCATCAGCCGCAACACCGTGACGCAGGCCTACGTGGCCTACGGCACCCGCGACGGCCGGGTGAAGTACGGCCTGAAGAGCGCCTACATCGCCGAGCGCCGCCATTGGACGGTGTTTAGCGGCGAGTTTCGGCACGACGTAGAGCAGGCCGCCTTGCTCGACAACGATTTCCTGCCCGACAACAACCTGTTTGTGGCGGCCTCGCGTTGGGGCAAGTTCAGCGAAGGAAAGCCCATTCTGCGCGACCTGATTTCAGGGTCGGTGCAGCGCGATTTGTTCCACGGCTTCACCGAAACAGTGACGGTGCGCGAGCAGAACATTAGGCTGCTCAACGACTTTGTGTACCGGCGCGAAAACCGCATCGTGCCCGACATCACGCTCTCGGAAATCGTGTTTGAGTCGCGCTACGCGCCCGACGAAAACCTGGTGCAGTCGGAAAACCGCCGCCGCGCCATTGGCCTGAAGCGGTGGCCGGTGTTCACGTTCCGCTACACGCTGGGGGCCCGCGACCTGTTCACTGAGGCCAGCGGCAGCTCGTACCAGAAGTTCAACCTGCTCGTGAACCACAGCGTGTCGGTGGGGCACTTGGGCCGCCTCAACTACCGCGCCGAGGGCAGCTACACCCCCGACCGCCTGCCGGCGCTGTTCCTCAAAATTCCGCTTGGCAACCAAACGCCGTTTTACAACGCCAACGCGTTCAACCTGATGAACTACTTTGAGTTCGTCACTGACCGTTCGCTTTCGCTGCGGATCGACCACCACTTCGAAGGCATCGTCCTGAACGCCATCCCCGGTATCCGGGCCCTGAACTGGCGCCTGGTGGCCACCGCCAACGCCCTCTACGGCGGCCTTAGTGACCTGAACCAACGCCAGCCGCTTGATGCCTACGGCCGCCCCCAGGCCCCGCTGGCTACCCTCGACAAGGTGCCCTACGTGGAGGTGGGCTATGGCATCGAGAACATTTTCAAGTTCATACGGGTCGATTTTATCCACCGCCTCACCTACCGCGACGCCATGGGCACAGGTTCTGGCGAGCCCGTACCCCGCAACTTCGGCATCCGCGTGGGGGCCCAGTTCCGCCTCTAAGCTACCGGCCGTGCAACTGCTTGTCATCACGCCGCCCACTACCGCGGCTGTAGAGCCCCGCGTAGCGGGGGCCCTGCTAGCGGCGGGCTTAACCGCGCTGCACGTGCGCAAGCCGGGGGCCCCGTTCCAGAAGCTAGTGGCCTATATTGAGGCTATTCCTAAAGAGTTTCATTCCCGGCTCGTGTTGCACAACTACCACGAGCTGGTGCCGCGCTACGGCCTGCGCGGGGCCCACCTCCCGGCCGGGCGGGCGGCCGGGCCCCCGCTCTGGCCCCCGGGCAGCGGTTTCACGTTGTCCACGTCGTTTCACAGCCTAGCCGAGGTGGCCCAACACCGACGCCGCTACGATTACGTATTCTTGAGCCCCGTTTTTGACAGCCGCAGCAAACCCGGCTACGGGGCGGCGTTTAATTTGGGCGCCTTGCCGGGGGCCCTGGCCCGCTGGGCGACCCGCCCCGGCTACCAGCCGCGAGTGCTGGCCCTGGGCGGCATCGCAGCGGCTAACCTCGGCGCCGTGCGGGAAATGGGCTTTGCGGGCGCGGCCGTGCTGGGCGCGGTGTGGCAAAGCCCGGATCCAGTGGCCACCTTCCAGACCTTGCAATTGAGTGCTAAGCAGTCGGCTTCAAAGTAACCATGCAAAAGCAAACGGCTTGTTAGTTGCTATTTATCAGCAATCGGCCAAGCCGTTGCGCAGCGAATATACCTCGCGGAACCCTTGCTCTAGCAACAGTCGGGCGGCCCGCTGGCTGCGCACGCCGCTAGCGCAATGCACCACGGTGGGCACGTCGGCGGGCAGCTCGGCTAGGGCCCCTGCCAGCTGACCCAACGGCACCAACCGGCCGCCAATGTGGCGCTGGGCGTGTTCGTGGGGCTCGCGCACGTCGAGCAATTGCAGGGGCCGGCCGCTGTCCTGCCAGGCGCGCAGCTCGGCGGCGCTGATTTCGGGCGCGGGCGGCGCGGTGGGCAGAGCCTCTCCGCAAAAGGCGGCGTAATCGGCTTCCAGCGTCGTGCGCTGCTGCTCGGCCGGCACGGCGCGGAAACGCAGCGTCTGGAAGCGCATCCCGAGGGCGTCAATCACCAGCAGCCGGCCGCTGAGCACTTCGCCGATGCCGGTCAGCAGCTTCAGCACCTCGGTGGCCTGCAAGGTACCCACCAGGCCGGGCAGCACGCCCAACACCCCAATTTCGGCGCAGCTGGGGGCCTCGCCGGGGGCCGGGGGCTCGGGGTAGAGGCAGCGGTAGGTGGGCCCGTTTTGATAATTGAACACCGACACCTGGCCGTCGAATTTGAAGATGGCCCCGTACACCAGCGGCTTGCCCAGCACCACGCAAGCATCGTTGACGAGGTAGCGGGTGGCGAAATTATCCGAGCAATCCACCACTAGGTCGTAGCCGGCCAGCAAGCTTAAGGCGTTGGCAGTCGTGAGGGCAAACTGGTGCGGCACCAAGTTGATGAACGGGTTTTGGGCCCCCAGGCGGGCGGCGGCGGCCAGGGCCTTGGGCCGGCCTACGTCGGCGGTGGCGTACAGCACCTGGCGCTGGAGGTTGCTCTCGTCCACGGTGTCGAAGTCGAGCAAGCCCAGGGTGCCCACGCCGGCGGCGGCCAGGTATTGCAGCACCGGGCAGCCCAGCCCTCCGCAGCCCACCACCAACACCTTGGCAGCCTTTAGCTTGAGTTGGCCCGGGACCCCAATTTCGGGCAGCAGCAGGTGGCGGCTGTAGCGGTGGGTTTCGGCAGCAGACAGGGTTTTGGGGGACACGGCGGAAGTCATCGGGCGAGGGCGGTGAGGGTGGCACCCCAGTCTTTCCAGACGGGTTCGAGGCCCTGGCGGCGCAGCATGGCCGCAATGGCGGCCGGGCTGCGCTCGTCGGAAATTTCGAACTGCTCCAGCGACTCCGGGGCCACGGCGTAGCCGCCGGGGTTGGTTTTGGAGCCGGCGCTGAGGCTGGTGATGCCCAACTGCACAACATGGTCGCGGAAGGTTGGGTTTTCGCGCGTCGAAAGCGACAGCTCCACTTCGTCGCTCAGCAGCCAGTAGGCGCAGATGAGCTGCACCAGCTCCCGGTCGCTCATCTCCACCTTGGGTTGCAGCATTCCTTCGGCCGGCCGCAGCCGCGGAAACGACAGGCTGTATTTGGTTTGCCAGTACGTACGTTCCAGGTAATCAAGGTGCAGCGCGGTGTAGAAGCAGTCGGTGCGCCAGTCTTCCAGCCCAATTAATACGCCCAAACCCATCTTGTGGATGCCGGCCCGCTCTAGCCGGTCGGGCGTGTCGAGGCGGTAATGAAAGTTCGATTTTTTACCCTTCGGGTGATGCTTTTTGTAGTCGTCCTGGTGGTAGGTTTCCTGGTACACCAGCACTGTGTTCAACCCTTCGGGGATGAGGCGTTCGTAGTCTGCCTGATCCAGCTGCTGCACTTCCATCGACAAATGGGCTAAGTGCGGGCGCAGCGTGCGCAGGGCCTTTTCGAGGTAATCGACGCCCACCGTTTGGTTAGCCTCGCCGGTCACCAGCAGCACGTGCTCGTAGCCCCAGCCCTTTAGTACGGCGGCTTCGGCCAGCATTTCTACGCTGCTGAGGGTGCGCCGGGCTATTTTATTGTCCAAGCTAAAGCCGCAATACGTGCAGATGTTCTGGCATTCGTTGCTCAGGTACAGCGGCACGTAGAGCTGCATGGTGTGGCCGAACCGCTGGCGCGTGCGCCACTGGCTGAGCTGCGCCATCTGCTCCAAATAAGGCGCCGCCGCGGGTGAGATTAGGGCCTTGAAATCGTCCAGCGTGCGGCGCGACGCGGCCAGGGCCCGCTCCACGTCGGCCCCGGTTTTGGCGTAGATGCTGGCCTTCACTTCGTCCCACGAATGGGCTTCAAAAACGGGGCGGAAACTCATGATTTAAAGTAAGCTGTGGAAATATCGACGTCATGCTGAGCCTGTCGAAGCATCTCTCCCGCTGAGCAACTGAATACTGCTGCGGGAAAGATGCTTCGACTGCGTTCAGCATGACCGTTCTGTTTCTCCGTTCTACACATCCAGAAATGCGGTGAGCGGCGAGCTGGCCACGGCCTGGGCTGCCGGCGCCGCGAGTCGGGCTTCGTAGGCCAAGCGCCCCGCTTCCACAGCCAGCCGGAAGGCCATGGCCACGGGCTAATGGCCGTGTTCACGAGCACCGCGTCGGCGCCCATTTCCAGGGCGGCGGCGTGCGAGGGGGCCCCAATACCGGCATCCACCACCACCGGCACCTTGCTTTGGCCGATGATGATTTCCAGAAACTCTCGCGTCAAAAGGCCCTTGTTAGAGCCGATGGGTGAGCCCAGGGGCATCACCGCCGCCACGCCCACTTCCTCCAGTCGCTTGCATAGGACAGGGTCGGCGTGGATGTAAGGCAGCACCACGAAGCCCAGCTTCACCAGCTCCTCAGCGGCTTTCAGGGTTTCGATGGGGTCGGGCAGCAGGTACTTGGGGTCGGGGTGAATTTCGAGCTTCAGCCAGTTGGTTTCCAGCGCCTCGCGGGCCAGCTGGGCGGCAAATACGGCTTCCTTGGCCGTGCGCACGCCCGAGGTGTTGGGCAGCAGGCTGAACTGCGGGTGGCCGAGGTGGCGCAGGATGTCGTCGTCGGCATCGGCCACGTTCACGCGCTTCAGGGCCACCGTCACCAGCTCCGAGCCGGAGGCCAGCAGGGCCTCTTCCATCAGCCCCGAGGAACTGAACTTGCCGGTGCCCGTGGAGAGCCGCGACGTGAACGTGCGCCCGGCAATGACCAGGGGGTTGGGTTGTCATAATGCGAGTGTTTTAACTGGTTCATTCAATGCTGCGAGAAACTGCGCGGCCGTCGCCGCGGGGCTGGGGGCCCCGCCGATGGCCCCGGCCACCGCTACGCCGTACAGCCCGGCGGCCCGCAGCGCGGGCACGTCGGCCAGCGCCACGCCCCCAATGCCGACGATGGGCAGCGCCAGCCCCACCGCCCGGCACTGCCCTAGCACAGCCGCGTAGCCGGCTAGCCCCAGCAGCGGGCTTAGCTTTTCCTTGGTAGTGGTGAAGCGCAGCGGCCCCAGCCCCACGTAGTCCACGCCCACGGCGGCCAACCGCTCGACGTCGGCAAAGGTGTTGGCCGTGCCGCCGATGAGGACGTGGGGCCCCAGAAGGGCGCGGGCCTCCGCGGAGTTCATGTCCTGCTGGCCCAAGTGCACACCGTCGGCGCCAATTTCCAACGCCAGCGCCGGGCTGTCGTTGACGATGAGCACGGCACCGTGGCGGCGACACACAGCTTGGGTTTCCGACGCGCGCTGCCGCCACTCAGCGTAGGACAGGTTTTTCGCCCGGAACTGCACCCAGCGCACCCCGCCTTGGCAAGCCAGTTCAGCCGCTTCGGCATGGGCAACCAAGTAATGTAATATATTAATTTTCATCATCTTATATTCTAGAGTGGTACCCTAACAACGTATCGTTGCTAGCTAAAAACCGGGTGGTATAGGCCTTGCCCGCCCGGCAGGCAGCGGGCAGGTCGTCGCCCAGCGCCAGCCGAGCCAGCACGGCCGCAGACAATACGCAGCCGCTGCCGTGCTTGGCGCCGTGCGGCAGGCGTGGGGCCCCAAACGCGTGCCGTTGGCCGGCGGCCAGCAGCACGTCGGTGGCCAGGGCCCCGGCGGCGTGCCCGCCCTTCAACAGCACTGGGCACTGGGCAGCCAGCGTTTCGGCGGCCGCTTCGGTCGTGGCGGCAGGGCAGAGGCGCAGGGCTTCGGGCCGGTTGGGGGCGATGAGCGCTAGTTCCTGGCAGGTGGCTTGCAGCAGCTGCGGGTCGGGTTGCGGGTGGAACTTGTAGCCCGCCGTGGCTTGCAGCACCGGGTCCCAAATGACTTGAATATGCGGGTTTTGGGCCCTCAGCCACTGCAACAATTCCAGCAGCAGCAGCAGGCCCTCAATGAGGCCAACCTCCTTCACGAAGCCAACTTCAAACCGCGCCAGCAGCGGCCGGATTTGGTCTTGGACGTCGGCTAGCGGCACCCAGCGCACCCGCTCAAACACCGCGTCGGTTTGCACCGTGAGGGCAGTACAGACGGCCAGCCCGTACACGCTGCTGGCTTCCAGCGTTTTCACGTCGGCCAGCACGCCGGCCCCGGCGCTGGGGTCGAAGCCAGCAATGGTGAGTACGTAGGGGCGCATGGCTTAATTATTAGCGCTTGGTTACTGAGAACGTCTGTCATCCTGAGCTTGCGAAGGACCTTAAATCACGCCGCAGCGATTTGCAGTAATCCCAATCGGCGCAGAGGTAATAAGATCCTTCGCAAGCTCAGGATGACAGACGGACCCACGCGCGGACTCGCAGAGTCTACGCTACAGGTACAGCTCGCTGCCCTTGGCCACGAACTCCCGCGACTTCTCACGCAAGCCCTGCGTGAGCACCTGCGCCGCTGTGAGGTCCTGTTTGGCCGCGTAGTCGCGCACTTCCTGCGTGATTTTCATCGAGCAAAAGTGCGGCCCGCACATCGAGCAGAAGTGGGCCACTTTGGCGCCTTCGGCGGGCAGGGTTTCGTCGTGGTACTCGCGGGCGGTGTCGGGGTCGAGGCTGAGGTTGAACTGGTCTTCCCAGCGAAACTCGAAGCGGGCTTTGCTCAAGGCGTTGTCGCGGTACTGGGCCCCCGGGTGGCCTTTGGCGAGGTCGGCGGCGTGGGCGGCGATTTTGTAGGCAATTACGCCGTCCTTCACGTCCTGCTTGTTGGGCAAGCCGAGGTGCTCCTTGGGCGTTACGTAGCAGAGCATGGCCGTGCCAAACCACCCAATCATGGCCGCGCCGATGGCCGACGTAATGTGGTCGTAGCCGGGGGCAATGTCGGTGGTCAGCGGCCCCAGCGTATAAAAAGGGGCTTCGTGGCACTCGCGCAACTGCTTGTCCATGTTCTCCTTAATGAGGTGCATAGGCACGTGACCGGGGCCTTCTATCATCACCTGCACATCATGGGCCCAGGCAATTTTGGTGAGTTCGCCCAGGGTTTCCAGCTCGGCAAACTGCGCCTCGTCGTTGGCATCGGCGATGGAGCCGGGGCGCAGGCCGTCGCCCAGCGAAAAGGCCACGTCGTAGGCTTTTATGATTTCGCAGATTTCCTCGAAGTGCGTGTACAGGAAGCTTTCCTGGTGGTGCGCCAGGCATCATTTGGCCATAACGGAGCCCCCCGCGGCACGATGCCGGTCACGCGCTTGGCCGTCATCGGCACGTAACGCAGCAGCACGCCGGCGTGGATGGTGAAGTAGTCGACGCCCTGCTCTGCCTGTTCAATCAGCGTGTCGCGGAACAGCTCCCAGGTCAGGTCCTCGGCCTTACCGTTCACCTTTTCGAGGGCCTGATAAATCGGCACCGTGCCCACCGGCACCGGGCAGTTGCGGATAATTCACTCGCGGGTTTCGTGGATGTTCTTGCCCGTGCTCAGGTCCATCAGCGTGTCGCCGCCCCAGCGGCAGCTCCACACGGCCTTATCTACCTCTTCCTCAATGGAGGACGTAACGGCCGAGTTGCCGATGTTGGTGTTTATTTTCACCAGGAAGTTGCGGCCGATAATCATCGGCTCGCTCTCGGGGTGATTAATATTGGAGGGAATCACGGCGCGGCCGGCGGCCACTTCCTGGCGCACAAACTCGGCCGTGATGTGGCCCTCCGGCGTGTTGGCCCCGAAGCTATGGCCGCGGTGCTGCACCCGCAGCGGGTCATCGGCCGGCAGCTCGTCAAACCGCTGGTTTTCGCGGATGGCGATGTACTCCATCTCGAGCGTGATGAGGCCTTGCTTAGCGTGGTGCATCTGGCTCACGTTGGCCCCAACTTTGGCGCGCAACGGGGCGGAAATGTGCTCGAAGCGCAAGTGGTCCAGGCTGTTATCGGCGGCGCGTTGCTGGCCGTAATCCGAGGTAGTACCAGATAATTGCTCCACGTCGCCACGCTCCAGAATCCAGCTTTCGCGCAGGCGCGGCAGGCCCTTTTTCAGGTCAATTTCGACGTTCGGGTCGGTGTAGGGCCCGCTGGTGTCGTACACCGTCACGGGCGGGTTCTGCTCCGACGGGAAGCCGAAATCGGACTTGCGCTCGGTGTCGGCCAGCTCGATTTCGCGCATCGCCACTCGAATGTGCGGGTGCAGCGTGCCGGGCACGTACACTTTGCGCGAACCCGTGAGGGGCTGGCGCGCCACCAGCGTCTGCTGGGGGGCCTGGTCTTTTTTCTTCGTCGGAAAAATGGGGAGGGAAGGAGCCGGCACCCGCCTAGCCCCCTTGGGTGGCGCGGATAATGGTGAGGCGGTCGTGGGGCTGCACGGCGCGGGTGGCCCACTCGGCGCGGGGCACCACAGCGTCGTTCAGGGCCACGGCGAGGCCGCGCGGCTGGACCAGCCCAGGGCCGCCAGCAGCTCCTGCAACGGCTGCTGTTCGGCGGCTTCGTGGGGCAAATTATTTACGTAGCAGATCATGCAACTAGTTGATTAGTTGGGGAAATGCGAACCGCAAACAATAGTGGGTGCCGGCCACGGCGCGCCCATCGGGCGGCCGCGTGCGGACCAGTACTTTTCCCTTCGGCGGCATTATCCGCATCAGGTTCCAAGGGTATTGTCTCAGCCCCACGTGGCGGGGCACCCCTAAAGTTTACCCCTCAAACATACGCTCCCGGCGGCAAACGGCTGCGTGAGCGCCGGGCGCGGGGCCCTATTTTTTCCCGAAAATACTTTTGGGCAGGATGACGTGGGCCCCGCGGGTGCCGTCCACCACCTGCGTCACGTCGAGGTCGCCGGCCACGCTCACCAGCATGTAGGCGTCGTCGCGGCTTAGGCCGCGGGTGGCCACCAGGAAATCAATCATCTCGCGCACCGCGTCCTTGGCGGCCAGGGTTAGGTCCTCGTTCAGGCCCATGCTGATGTAAGCGGTGGGCGTTTCGGCACGGGGCAGCTTCTGGTGCAAGTCTTTGCGCACAATGAACTGGAGGTCGCCGACGAGCGAGGTTTCCAGGGCCGTGATGTCGACCTCGCCGTTGCCCTGCCCAGCGTGGCCGTCGCCCACAAAAAACAGGGCCCCGGGCACGTGCACCGGCAAGTACAGCGTGGTGCCCACCACCAGCTCCCGGTTGTCGAGGTTGCCGCCGTGGATGCCGGGCGGCGCGCTGTTGATGCGGCCCGCGGCCACCGGTGGGGCCACGCCCATACTGCCAAAAAACGGCCGTAGCGGCACGTCAATGCCCGGCGCGAAATGGGCCACGCCCTGCTTCTCGTCGAGCGGAATGATTTTCATCTTCGCGTACGGGAAGTCCTCCGGAATGAAGCCGCTCTTGGGCCCAAACGCGTTGTAGGCATAGGGAATGGCCAGCTTGATGCGCTGGATGCGCACCTCCAGCACGTCGCCGGGCTCGGCGCCTTCCACAAAAATGGGCCCCGTGAGGATGTGCCCCCCGGGCCCCTTGTTGGTTACTTGCGTGGTGATGTCGCGCAAGGACTGCTCGACCTGCGCCGGGGCCACGCCCGCCCCTTCCAGCCGCGCGGGGTTGGAGGTGATGAGCGTGTGCACCCGCACGCTCTCGCCCGACTTAATGCGCAGCACCGGCGGCGCGGCGGCGTCGTAGTAGCCCCAGGCCGCGGTGGCCGGCGTGATTTGCAATTCGTGCTGCGGCTGGCGCTGGGCCCACGCCGCCGGGGCCCCCAGCAGGCCGGCGGTTAGCAGTAATCCGAGGAAAAGTGTTTTCATGGCCGGAAAGTACGCAGTGGGAGCGTTCCGGCAGGCGCCGCGTTTGGTTGGGTTGTTATTCAGCGGTGTTTTTGCAGCGGCATTACTTTGGTGCCTTACATAATGCTTCTTATAAACCCACTCTTGGAATAAGGGCGGTTTTCTTCCCCACCGCCCCGCTGCTTGGACGTGGTACTTTAGCGGGGGACCAGACTCCATTTTGGGCGTTTACGAAACGCATCTCTTTGGGCTATTTCGTAAACTTTAAATCGTAGACGAGTTTCGTAAACTCGTACCGCACTATATGGGCAACTGGCCACTAGTTGTAAGGCTGATTGCATCTGTTCGCGGAAACGAGCATTAAAAAAACGGTCATGCCAGTGCTATGCAACCCCAATGCTGTTACATTGCTCTTGCTTTTCCTTCCACTTTCCTTCCACCACATGACGCTTGTTCCCTATTCAATGGCTTTCCTGGGTGCTTGCCTATTCCTGGGTGGGTGTACTCGTTCCAAAACCCCGGAGCCGGAGTTGCGGCTGCCCCCCGCCACCGCCGTTGGTGCCAATACATTAGGCTTCCAAGTGGACGGACGTGTGTGGACCACCTACGGGCAAACGTGCGTTTTTTCAGGTCCCTGCCATGACAATACGCTTTCGGCCAGGGTCGACCGCGGGCCAGCGGGACTGCCTAGATTGCTCGTGACGACTCGACTTACTACCGCGCAGCACACGGAAGACTTCTTGCTGCAATTGGACTCCGTCCGAGGGCCAGGAAGCTACCGGTGCTCGCCCCAGTTCACCGGCACGGTCAGACCGGTGCCAACCGGATTTGCCCTGCAGGACAACCTGACGACGGAGGCCACCCATCGGCTGGCCCTGAGCACGGCCGCGACCAGCCGCATTGTGCTAACGCAGGTGGACACGGTGCGCCACATCATAGCAGGCACGTTTGAGGGACAACTGCGTCAGACCTGGGCGCCCTACGTGACCAGTGAACTAACACAAGGTCGCTTCGATATCCGCTATTGACGCCAGTTGGGTATCAATAACTAGTGTTCAGGAAAACGGTGATTTAAATAAGCCATTAGGCTTTTAAATCTTGTAAACGGTCCTTCACAGCACAAAAAAACCCGCTCCCTTACTCCACCACCAGCCCGTACTTCTCCAATAAGCCCGGTAGGCTGGCCAGGGCGAAACGGGCCCCTGCGAGGCCGTTGGCTTCGGGGTCGAGGGCGAGGCCGGTGGCGGTGCGGAAATCGGCCCCGGCCAGCTGGGTGTCGTGAAACACGGTGCCGACCAGCGAGCAGTCGGCAAACAGGGCCCCGGTGAGGTCGGCGTTGGTAAAATCGGCCTCGTCGAGGGTGCAGTGGGCGAAGCGGGTGGCCGGCATTTTGCGGCCCCCGAAGGTAGCGTAGCGCAGCTGGCAGTGATCGAAGTGCACGCCAAAAAACAGGTCGCGGCAGGCCCCGAAGGGCACGCCCAGCAGCTTGCAGCCGTCGAAGGCCACGTTTTGCAGGGCGGTTTGGTTGAGCTGCGCCGCGGCCAGGTTGCAGCGCTCGAAGCGGCAGTCGAGGAAGCGCAGGCGGCTGAGGTCGGCCCCGCCAAAGTCGCCACCGATGAAATGGAACTGCTCGAACTCGGGGCCCTCGGCCAGCAGGCGGCGGGCGTCCCAGCGCTCCACCACTTGGTCGGAGGGGAAACGGGTGGGCGGGCGCAGCACAACGGGTTTGCGGGACGGTTTCATGGGCGCAAAAGGCGAACGGTGGGGGCCCAAAAGTAGCACCGCTGGCCGGTATGCTTCACGCGGCGTACCGGCAAGGGCGCGTTTCTTTGCGGCCCGCTTATGCCGTTCCTCTTGCTTGCTTCCGCCTGGCTGGCCGTCGTCGATTCGTACTGGGCCACCTTCATCTACCCCGTGGGGCTGGGCCTGGCCGTGTACCTGGGCAGCTGGCTGGCCCAGCGCCAGTACCTGCGCCACGGGCGGGCCTGGAAGCCGATTGGCGTAGAAGGTGGCATTTTCAGCATGTTCGGCCTGCTGCTTTCCTTCACGATGGTGGCCTCGGGCACGGCCGTCAAAACCCGCGACGCCACGGTGCACGCCGAGGCCAACAGCATTTCCGACCTGCACCGCCAGAGCCAGCTGTACCCGCCGGCGCTGCGGGCCCGGGTGCGGAGGTACTTATTGGCGTCGTTGCGCGACCAGCTGGCCCACCCCACCCCCAACGCCACTGAGTGCCTGCGCCTGGTGCACCGCGCCGACTCGCTCAACCAGGCCTTCGACGCCGGCCTGCTGGCCCACCTGGCCGGGGCCCCCGCGGACCGCCCCGTGGTGCAGCAGATTTTGACGCTGGCGGCCGCCAAAAACGCCAATTATTTCGCCCTGCTCTACACGTTTCGCGAGCGCACGCCGCGCACCATTTTGGTGGCGCTGGTGGTGCTCTCGCTGGCCATGGGCTTTATGATTGGCTTCATGAACCGCTTCCAGGACTACCCCAGCCAGATTATTCCCATCATTTTCGTCGTCGCGGTGGCCGTGCTCGTCACCACCATCCGCGACCTCGACAACCCCGGCCGCGGCGTGGTGACGCCCGACTACGACGACCTCACCAACGTGGAAGCCGTCATTCGCCGGGGGCCCTAGCGGGCCCGGCCCAAACCCCAGGCGCCGTTTTGTAGTTTAGCGCGGATGGGCGGCGCTCTTCTTTTTGTTTCTATGGCTTCTCGCTCTGTTTATTTTGAAAATGCCGCGGGGCGCGTTTGGGAAGAACCCCTGAACTACCTGCGGCTCGATTACTACGCCGCCCCGCGCGAGGAAGTGGCCTTCCGGGCCCTGCTCACGCACGTGCTACAAGCCATGGTGCGGCGAGGCTGGGGCAAAATGCTCATTGACCAGCGCAAAATGGTGCCCTACTCCGACGCCGAGCGCGCCTGGCTGGTGGATGAGTGGCTGCCACGCGCCATCCGCGAGGGCGGCTACCGCTACGGCGCGGTAGTGCTGGCCGAAAGTCCCTTTGCCCGCGTCAGCATGACGCGCCTCGCCTTGGCCTCGCGCGAGTTGGGCAACACCTACAAGACCTTTGATAACGAGGACGACGCCGCAGCCTGGCTCACGCAAGCCGTGTTGGCGCGGTAGCGCAAAGACGCTTTTAAAGCATAAAACAGGGGCCCCAGGCATTACCCAGGGCCCCTGTTTTATGCTCTAAAAGCGTCGCTTAAAAGCCATCCAAATAGGCGCTTAGTGCCGCGGTTTGGCGCGTTCGTACTGCACGGGCCAGGCCACGTCGGCGCGTAGCTCGTGGGCGGCGTGCAGCGGGAAGTAGGGGTCGCGCAGCTCCTCGCGGGCCAGCAGCACGAGGTCGGCCTGGCCGCTGGCCACAATTTCCTCGGCCTGGGCCGCGGTGGTGATGAGGCCCACGGCCCCGGTGGCCACGCCGGCCTCGCGGCGGATGCGCTCGGCAAACTCGACCTGGTAGCCGGGCGTGCTCGGGATTTTAGCGTGCGGCACGTTGCCGCCCGTAGACGTATCGATGAGGTCGGCGCCTTCGGCTTTCAGCACCTTCGCCAGCTCCACCGAGTCCTCGATGGTCCAGCCGCCTGCCGTCCAGTCGGTGGCCGAAATGCGCACCAGCAGCGGCAAGTGATTGGGCAGCAGGGCCCCCACGGCGCGCACCACTTCCACCGTCAGGCGAATGCGGTTCTCGAACGAGCCGCCGTACTCGTCGGTGCGCTGGTTGCTGAGGGGCGAGTAGAACTCGTGCAGCAGGTAGCCGTGGGCGGCGTGGATTTCAATAATCTGGAAACCCGCCGCCAGGGCCCGTACCGTGGCGGCCCGAAAATCGGCGATTACTTTTTGGATACCCGCCGCATCCAGGGCCACCGGCCGCGGGTAGTCGTCGGCGAAGGGCACGTCGCCGGGGCCCACCACCTGCCAACCGCCGAACGTCATCGGCACGGCGCCGCTGCCTTTCCAGCTGGTGTAGGTGCTGGCCTTGCGGCCGGCGTGGGCCAGCTGGATGCCGGGCACGCTGCCCTGGGCCGTGATAAACGCGTTGATGCGCCGAAGGAAATCCACGTGCTCGTCTTTCCAGATGCCCAGGTCGTCGGAGGTGATGCGGGCCTCGGGCGACACGGCGGCCGCCTCAAAAATGATGAGGCCGGCGCCGCCCACGGCCCGGCTGCCCAGGTGCACCAGGTGCCAGTCGTTGGCGAAGCCGTCGACGCTGCTGTACTCGCACATGGGCGACACGACGAGGCGGTTTTTGAGGGTGACGCCGCGCAGGGCGAAAGAATCGAAGAGGGAGGGCATGGAAAGGTGTTCGGAGTGAGCAATCAGATACCCGCAACGGCCCAACCGGCCCCCGGGTTTTTTTAGGGATTCCAAGCCCAGCCGTAGCAACGCGACCCCCGGCCCGGCACGTACAGCCAAGCCGCTCCTCATCTTCCAATCTTTTCGCGTTATGTTCCAAGAATCTTCCACCCCGGCCTTCGTGCCCGGGGCCGATGCCCCCGCGCTGGGCGCCACCGCTGCCTCGCGTCGCCAGTTCATCAACCACGCCGGCCGCGGCCTGCTGGCCACCGCCGTGGCCGGGGCCCTGCCCCTGGCCGCTGCCGAAGCCGCCGACCTGAGCGGCTTCGGCACCCAGGCCCAAACGCCCACCGGCGACCTCGACATCAAGCTGCCGCCGCTGGAGGCCCCCACCGACCCCAAGGCCGGCCCGTTTCCCAACCCCGACGCGCCCGACCAGCGCGTGGGCTTTGCCATTGTGGGCCTGGGCCACCTCACGCTGGCCGAGATTTTGCCCGCCTTCGGGCAGTGCAAGCACGCCAAGCCGGTGGCCCTGGTGAGCGGCGACGCCGACAAAATGGCCAAGGCCGCCAAGCAGTACGGCATCAAGCCCAGCAGCTGCTACTCGTACCAGGCTTACGACCAGCTCAAGGACAACCCCGAGGTGCAGGTCATTTACATTGTGCTGCCCAACGCGCAGCACCATGAGTTTACCATCCGCGGGGCCAAGGCCGGCAAGCACATTCTGTGCGAGAAGCCGATGGCCAACTCAGTGAAGGAGTGCGAGGAAATGATTGCCGCCTGCAACAAGGCCGGCAAGAAGCTGATGATTGCCTACCGCATCCAGTACGAGCCCCTGAACCGGGCCGCCATGAAGCTGGTGCGCGACAAAACCTACGGCAAAACCAAGCTCATCCAAATGATGAACTGCCAGAACCAGGCCCACGACCAGCAGTGGCGCCACAAAAAAGCCCTGGCCGGCGGCGGCTCCTTGCCCGACGTCGGGCTGTACTGCCTCAACACCACGCGCTTTTTGCTGGGCGAAGAACCCACCGAGGTATCGGCCCAGATTTACAGCACGCCCGGCGACGACCGGTTCCGGGAAATTGAAGAAAACGTGAGCTTTACGCTGCGCTTTCCAAGCGGCGTCATCTCGCAGTGCATGACGGGCTACGGCTCGTTCAACGCCAAGAGCTACGCCGTGCACGCCGAAACCGGCACCATCAAAATGGACCCGGCCTTTCCCTACAAGGGCCTCAAGCAGGAGCTGGTGCACGCCCCCAACGGCAAGCAGGTCATCGAGCAGCCCAGCAACCCTGATAAGCAGCAGTTTGCCCTCGAAATGGACCACATGGCCGAGTGCGTGCGCAACAACAAAACGCCCTACACGCCCGGCGAAGAAGGCCTCCAGGACCAGCGCATTATGGAAGCCATCTACCAGTCGGCCAAGGAAAACCGGCCCGTGAAACTAACGGCCGGCGTGGGCAAAACGGACGCCTTCCGGGGCCCCGCGCCCGCCGAGGAACCGGCGTAGCTTTGCCCCGTTTCCCTCACACTGCGGCAACGGCGCGGGGCCCCAGGCCCCGCGCCGTTGCCCTTTCTACCCTTCCAGGTATGATTCCATCTATCCGCACCGTTCGGCAGCAGCACCGGGCCGTCAACGCGCCCATTGCCGGTCTGCTGACCTACCGGGCCCTGCCCACCGATTCGGTCGATTACGTCGACCCTTTTCTGTTCCTCAACCACCACGGGCCCCAGATGTACCGGCCTCATAACCAGGGCCTGCCCTTCGGCCCGCACCCGCACCGCGGGTTCGAAACCGTGACGTTCATCCTGAAGGGCGACATTCTGCACAAAGACAGCAGCGGCCACGAGAGCGTGATTACGGCCGGCGGCATCCAATGGATGACGGCCGGCTCCGGGCTGATTCACGCCGAAGTATCGTCGGATGAGTTCAAGGAAACCGGGGGACCCCTGGAGATTTTGCAGCTCTGGGTGAACCTGCCGGCCCAGTACAAGATGACCGACCCGCGCTACACCGGCCTGCAAGCCAGTGAAATTCCGCTGGTCACGGCCACCGCCGGCGTCACCATCCACGCCGTATCGGGCGAGTGGGCCGGCACCGTGGGGCCCATCGCGTCGCTGGCCGACGTGCAGCTGGCCTGGCTCGATTTGGCGGCGGGGGCCCGGATAACGCTGCCCATCGCGGCGGCGCGCACCATTTTTTTTTACACCGTGGCCGGCCAACTGCGCGCCAACGGCACCGAAACCCAGGCCCGCCAGCTGCTGGAATTCAACCACGACGGCGACCGGCTGACCATTGAGGCCCTCGCCGACAGCGTGCTGCTGCTCGGCCACGCCCTGCCGCTCAAAGAGCCCAAAGTGGCCTACGGCCCTTTCGTGATGAACACCGAGGCCGAAATCCAGCAAGCCTACCAAGACTACCAACTCGGCAAATTTGGCACCTGGAATGGGTAGCAACGCAACCCCGCAACTGCAATAGATAAGGCTGTATTGAAGCAGTAAGGCCTTCGTGCTGAGCCTGCCGAAGCAACTCTCCCCCTCACTAAACAATTTAATTGATTGGCGAGGGGGAGAATTGCTTCGGCAGGCTTAGTACGACGGCCTTGTCTATTTATTATTCGCGGGATTTTAATTAAAAACAATTACCAAATCACGGCCCGGTCGGCTGTGGTGCGCGTCATTTTGCTGCCTTCCTTGCAGCCGAAAGCGGCCTGGAATTGCGGCATGTTCATGATGGGCCCGATGGTGCGGTACTGGTCGGGCGAATGCGGGTCGGTGAGGATTTGCTGGCGCAGGGCCTCGGGCCGGATGTTGGAGCGCCGCAGCTGCGCCCAGCTCAGGAAAAAGCGCTGCTCGGGCGTGAAGCCGTCGAAGTTGGGCCGGGGCCCCGCGCCGTAGCGCTGCTGCAATTGCTTCTCCAGGGCCCCGTACACGACGGTGAGACCGGCGAAGTCGGCCAGGTTTTCGCCCATCGTCAGCTTGCCGTTCACGTGCACCGAGTCGAGGGGCGAAAATTCGTCGTACTGGCGCCCCACGAGGGCGGCGCGCTTCGTGAACTCGGCCGCGTCGGCGGGCGTCCACCAGTCGCGCAGGTTGCCCTGGGCGTCGTACTGGCGGCCCTCGTCGTCGAAGCCGTGGGTCATTTCGTGGCCCATCACCCCGCCGATGGCCCCGTAGTTCACCGCGTCGTCGGCCTTGGGGTCGAAGAACGGCGGCTGCAAGTAGCCGGCCGGAAACACGATTTCGTTCAGCGGCGGGTTATAGTACGCGTTGATGGTGGAGGGCGTCATGCCCCACTCGTTGCGGTCGATGGGGCCCCCAAAGTGGGCCAGCTCCTGGCGGCTGTCCCAGGCGCGGGCGGCCAGCAGGTTTTGCACGTACGAAGCGCGGCTGATGGCGAGCTTCGAATAGTCCTTCCACACGTCGGGGTAGCCGATTTTCACGTGCAGGGCCCCCAGCTTTTTCAGGGCTTCGGCCTTGGTGGGCGCGCTCATCCAGGTGTTGGTTTGGATGTGCTCGGCCATGCTGGCCTTCACGTTGTTCACCATTTCCAGGGCCTTTTGCTTGGCCGCGGGGCTGAAAGCCTGGTCCACGTACAGCTGCCCGAAGGCTTCGCCCAGGTTCTGGTCGGTAGCGGTTTGCACGCGCTTCCAGCGGGCGGGCTGCTGCTTGGCGCCGGTCAGGGCCTGGCTGTAGGCGAAGGCCGCGTCGGCGTAGGCGGCGGGCAGCGCCGGGGCCACCGAGCGCACCAAGTGCCAGCGCATATAGGTCTTGAGGTCGGCCAGCGGCTCGGTTTTCAGCACCGCGTTCAGCTCATCGAAAAACGCCGGTTGGCCCACAATTACCTCTTGGGCCTTACCCAATTGCTGGGCCGCCAGCAGGCGCGTGGGGCCGAGGGCCGGGTAGCGCTTTTGGGCGGCGGCCAGGGCCATTTGGTTGTAGTTAGCCTGCGGGTCGCGCAGCTCCACGCGGGTACGCGAGCCCTTGGCCAAGCGCGTTTCGATGCGCTCCACGGCGGCGGCGTTGCGGGCAGCTTCGGCAGGCTTATCGCCCAACAGGCCAAACACCTGCGTCATATACGTGCGGTACGCGGCTTTCACCTTGGCCGTGCGCGCATCGTCTTTGAAGTAGTAGTCGCGGTCGGGCAGCGTGAGGCCGCCCTGGTCCAGCTGCACCACGTAGCGGGTCGTGTTTTTCTCGTCCACCTGCACCCCACCGCGGAAAAATACGCCCGTCTGCAATTCGTGCGCGTGGGCGATGAGCGCGGGCAGCTGCGCCCGGTCGCGCAGGGCCCCGATGCGGGCCAGCTCGGGCCGCAGGGGCCCCAGGCCGGCCCGCTCAATGGCCGCCGTGTCCATGGCCGCGGCGTAGAAGTCGCCCACCTTCTGGGCGTTCGAGCCGGGGGCGGCGCCGCGGTTGGCGGCCGCATCTTCCAAGATCTGGCGCAACAGTTTCTGGGTGCGCTCGCCGAGCAGGTTGCGGGGGCCCCAGCGCGAGGCGTAGTCGGGCAGCGGGTTATTCTTCAGCCAGTTGCCGCCCGAAAACTGGTAGAAATTGTCGCAGGCTTCCACCGTGCGGTCAAGGTCGGCCACGTCGAGGCCCACGCCTTTCGGGTCGGGCGCGGCGGGGGCAGTAGTGGGGCTGGCGGCCGGCGGGGCCACCGCGGTGGTGGCCGGGGTGCTGCGGGCGCAGCCGGCCAGGGCCAGCGCCGCGGCCGCCAAACCTGCGCGAAGAGGTGCTTTTATCATGTAGCGAAAGTAGAATATTTGACGGAAAAAGCTGTACTAACGCCAGTTAGTTGGGGCCCCAGGGGCAATATTTTTTCTTCATCTGCTAGGATATTCCAGTATTCGCTGAGAACTTGCCGCCGCAAACCCGCCACCGCATGCCCCGCACCAGCTACTTTTTTGGCTTTTATTCTTTCTACGCCGCCGCGTAGAACGAGCCACCGTGTAGCCCACCGCTAGCGCCGCTCGTTCTTCGGGAGGCGCTTTTTTAATGCCCGTTTATTTTGAATCCGATGCTGACCGCCCCCGCTTTTTATTATTTCGGCTACCGCTATTTCTTCTTTTTTAAGAAGAACCGGGCCTGCCGTTGCGGGTGCTAATTGAAAAGCACACCTCCCCAACCAAGCAAGGCCCCGGACTTCCGGCGGCCTTTTTTATTGTCGTTTTTTGCCTCCACTGCCATGCACGTTGCCATCCAGGGTTTCCAGGGAAGTTTCCACCAAGTAGCCGCCCGCCAGTACTTCGGGGCGGCCGCGGCCTTGAATTTCTGCGCCACCTTCGGCGAAGTGGTGGCCCAGGTAGCCGACGGCCGCGCCGACGCCGCCCTCATGGCCATGGAAAACTCGTTGGCCGGCAGCATCCTACCTAATTATTTGCTACTGGAACGGGCCGACCTCACCATTACCGGCGAGGTGTACTTGCCCATTCACCAACACCTACTGGCCTTGCCCGGCACCACGCTGGCCGACGTGCAAGCCGTGCACTCGCACCCCATGGCCCTGCGCCAGTGCGGCGATTTCCTGGCCCAGCACCCCCACTGGCAGTTGGTAGAAACCGAAGACACCGGCCTCAGCGCCCAGCTGCTGGCCGAGCGCCAGACGCCGGGCGTGGCCGTAGTGGCGGGGGCCCAGGCGGCCGCCGCATTCGGCCTGCAATTGCTGGCCCCCGCCATCCACGACGATCCCCATAATTACACCCGTTTTCTGGTGCTGGAGCGGGCCCCGGAAGCCCAGCCCATGACCGCGCCCGACAAGGCCTCGCTGTATTTCTACACCTCGCACGCGCCGGGCTGCCTGGCCCAGGTGCTCACGCTGGTGGCCGCCCACGGCTTCAACCTGAGCAAGTTGCAGTCGTGCCCGCGCCCCAGCCAGCCCTGGCACTACGGCTTCCACGCCGACGTAGAATTTGACAACCCCGCCCAACTGGCCACGCTTTTGCACGAGTTGCCCCACGTAACGGAGGAATTGCGCGTGCTGGGCACGTACCAGCGTGGCAGTATGGAATTCGGGGAATTGGTGACGGAGAATAAAGCGTCGGCAGGTAGTATTTAATTACAGATAGCATTTAATTATGCAAAGCCGTCATGCTCATCTGACGTTCGCGTAGTCGAAGCATCTACCTAGCTAACTAAATGATTAATTACTAATGTAATAGAGATGCTTTGACTACGCGGACATCAGATGAGCATGACGGCCTAATTAATTACCTAATTCAGCTCATCACCTATAAACAATTAACCGAATTAATATGAACGTCTCCGTAGCCAGCCGCCTTGCCCACACCGGCGAATATTACTTCTCGCGCAAGCTGCGCGAGCTGGCGGCCCTCAACGCGGCGGGGGCCAACATCATCAGCTTGGGCATCGGCAGCCCCGATTTGCCGCCGCACCCGAGCGTGACGGCGGCGCTGGCGGCCACGGCGGCACTGCCCAACGCCCACGGCTACCAGAGCTACCAGGGCACGCCGGCCTTGCGCGGGGCCCTGGCCGAGTTTTACCAGCGCCACTACGGCGTGGCCCTCGACCCGGCCACCGAAATCCTGCCGCTGCTGGGCTCGAAGGAAGGCCTGATGCACATCGGGATGACGTTTTTAGAAGCCGGCGACGCGGTGCTCATCCCCAACCCCGGCTACCCGACCTACCGGGCCGTGGCCGAAATCTGTGGAGCGGAGGTGCGCGAGTACGACCTGACCGCCGCCACCGGCTGGCTGCCCGACCTGGGGGCCCTGGCGGCCACCGACTTGTCAAACGTAAAAATGATGCTGGTCAACTACCCGCACATGCCCACCGGCACGCCCGCCGGCCTACCGTTCCTCACCGAGCTGGTGGAATTTGCCCGCGCCCACGACATTCTGCTGGTGCACGACAACCCCTACGGCTTCGTGCTGAACGAGACGCCACCCACGAGCTTGCTCTCGGTACCCGGCGCGAAGGACGTAGCCCTGGAGCTAAACTCGCTCAGCAAGTCGCACAACCTGGCCGGCTGGCGCGTGGGCGCCCTGGTGGGCCGCGCCGACTTGCTAGCCGCCGTGCTTCGCTTCAAAAGCAACATGGATTCGGGCATGTTCCTGCCCGTGCAGCAGGCCGCCGTGGCCGCCCTGGCGCTGGGCGACGACTGGTTTCAGGAGCTAAACGCGACGTACCGCGCCCGCCGAACCTTGGTCATCGAACTGCTGCAAACCCTGGGTTGCGCGCCGGCCCCGGGCCAGGTGGGCCTGTTCATTTGGGCCCCCGTGCCCGCCCACTACGCCGACGGCTATGCCCTGAGCGACGCCGTACTGGCCAAAGCCCGGGTATTTTTGACGCCCGGCGGCATTTTCGGCAGCAACGGGCTGGGTTACATCCGCGCCAGCCTGTGCCAGCCCGAAGCCCTGCTGCGCGAGGCCCTGGCGCGGGTAATAGAAATGCAAAAAGACCGTCACGCGGAACGTAGCGAAGCATCTTTCCCGCTGGTTAATTGATTACTGCCGCAGTAGAGGTGCTTCGCTGCGCGCTGCATGGCCGCTTAATTGCAAACTTCCTACCCACAAACCCGCCTATCCTCACACCTTTCATCATGACCGTTACCATCATCGGCCTCGGACTTATCGGCGGCTCGCTGGCGCTCAGCCTGCGGCAGCACGGGCTGGCTGCGCACCTCATCGGGGTGGAGCAGAGCGCCGAGCACGCGCGCCGGGCCCTGGAACTGGGTTTGGTGGACGAGGTAGAAGCTGACCTGCCCGCCGCCGTGCGCCGCGCTGACCTTGTGGTGGTAGCCGTGCCCATGGACGCCATGCTAACCGTGCTGCCTCAGGTCCTCGACGCCACGGGGCCCCACCAAACGGTGATTGACGTGGGCTCGACCAAGGCGACGCTGCTGGCAGCCGTGGCCGGGCACCCGCGCCGCGGCCGCTTCGTGGCCACGCACCCCATGGCGGGCACCGAGTATTCGGGCCCCGAAGCGGCCGTGCTGGGCCTCTACGAAGGCAAAACGGTGGTACTCTGCGACACCAATCACAGCGACGCCGACGCGCTGCAGCTGGTCGAAAAGCTGTTTCGCGCCCTGCCCATGCGCTTGCTTTACCTCGACGCGCAAGCCCACGACTTGCACACAGCCTACGTGTCGCACATCTCGCACATCACCTCGTTTGCCCTGGCCCTCACCGTGTTGGAGAAAGAAAAGGAGGAGCAGCGCATCTTCGACTTGGCCGGCGGCGGCTTTGCTTCCACCGTGCGGCTGGCCAAAAGCTCGGCGGCCATGTGGGTGCCCATCTTCCGCCAGAACCGGCCCAACGTGCTCGACGTGCTCGACGAGCACCTGCACCAGCTCCAGCACCTGCGCGACTTGCTGGCCCAGGAAGATTACGCCGGCCTGACCGACAAAATTCACCAAGCCAACCACATCCGCAAGACCATTCCCTAATAATTTAGTAATAAAAGGTACAAGCCGGCACAAATGCGGCTAGTTATTCCCTCCGCAAACAATCCATCTCCTCAAACCCATGTTCGACAAGCTCTTCAACCGCCAACCCAACGACAAGCCGTTCCTGATTTCGGGGCCCTGCTCGGCCGAAACCGAAGACCAGGTCATTGAAACCTGCCAGCGCCTAGCAGCCATCGGCAAAGTGCAGGCCCTACGCGCCGGCATCTGGAAGCCGCGCACCAAGCCCGGCGGCTTCGAAGGCGTGGGCGCCAAGGGCCTGCCCTGGCTGAAAAAAGCCAGCGAGCTGACCGGCCTGCCCGTGGCCGTGGAAGTGGCCACCGCCAAGCACGTCGAGGATTGCCTGGCCTTCGGCGTGGACCTGGTGTGGGTGGGCGCGCGCACCACCGGCAACCCGTTTTCGGTGCAGGAAATTGCCAATGCCCTGCGCGGCGTGGACATTCCAGTGCTGGTAAAAAACCCCATTCACCCCGAGCTGGAGCTGTGGGTGGGCGCCATCGAGCGCCTGCAAAAGGCGGGTTTGAAGCAAGTAGGCATGATTCACCGCGGCTTTTCGAGCTACGGCAATACCGATTTCCGCAACGCGCCGATGTGGCACCTGCCCATCGAGATGAAGCGCCGCATGCCCGAGCTGCCCATTCTCAACGACCCCAGCCACATCTGCGGGCGGCGCGACACGCTGTTTGCCGTGGCCCAGCAGGCCCTGGACCTGGACTTCGACGGGACCATGATTGAGAGCCACATCGACCCCGACAACGCCTGGAGCGACGCCAAGCAGCAAATTACGCCCGAGGTGCTCGGCCAGCTCATCACCGACCTGGTGTGGCGCCACGAAACCACCGACAAGGCGGAATTCCTGACGGCATTGGCCGGCTTGCGTGAGCAAATCAACAACCTCGACGCCGAGGTAATGCAGCTGCTGGGCCGCCGCATGGCCGTGGCCGAAAAAATCGGCCAGTACAAGAAAGAAAACGATATCACCATCCTTCAAACCGCCCGCCTCAACGAAATCATGGAGCGCAGTAAGCGCCAGGGGGCCCAAGTAGGCCTCACCGAAGACTTCGTGGAGCGCTACATGGAAGCCGTACACCTGGAGTCGGTGATGCGCCAGGAGCGGGTGATGAACGGCTAGGCACCGGCGCGGCGGCCCAGCCACTGCCCGACCCGCGGCCGGCAAAAAAATTTAAAAAAAGTGTTCTTAATGGCCATTAAGAACACTTTTTTTTGAAACCCGGGAAAAATCAGGTTCGTAAAAATCCCTAAGTCGGCAACGACTTTCATCCTTCTCAACCTTTTTTCTAACCTTAACTTTTTCACGTCATGGCCATTCAAACGTATCAGGATTCCTTCGGGAACCTCGTGCCGCAGACATTCTCCACCATGCTTGACCGCTTCTTCAACGATTCGGTGGCAGGACGGAGCCGGGTGGCGGCGTTCTCGCCGCAGGTCGACGCTTACGAGACCGAAAAGGGCTACCAAGTGGAGGTGGCGCTGCCCGGCCTCAAGCAAAACGACATTAAAGTAGACTTCCGCCAGGGCCGCCTGACCATTTCGGGCGAGCGCAGCTTCCGCAACGACCAGAACGACCGCCGCTACCACGTGGTGGAAAGCTCCTACGGCTCGTTCCAGCGCTCGTTTCAGTTGCCCGACACCGTGAACCCGAGCCAAATCGAAGCCACCTTTGAGGATGGCATCCTGCACGTGACGGTGCCCAAGGACGAGCAGAAGACCATGCGCCACCAAATCCAGGTGAAGGGTAGCCAGCCCGCCAACGGGCCCGCACCGGAACGCCTTAGCCAGCAAGCCGCCGAGGGCGCGCAAGATACCAGCGCCCGGGTAGCCAACGCCCAAGCGGCCAGCGCGGCCAGCGCCGGCGGCTCCCAGTCCACCAGCAGCGCCAAAGGCAAGGCCCAGTTGGCCGCGAACACGGTCAACTAGCTGTTAATTAACCGGTTATGAGCAAGAAGGGCGCTCCAGCTGGAGCGCCCTTCTTATTTGGTATCTGGCCGGGGCCCAAACGGTGGTGCGGGCCCTGGCCGCGCCGCCGTTATTCCTGGCCGGCCAGCAAATCTTCGAACGTTTGGCGGCGGCGGATTTGCCGCAACTCACCGTTTTCGAGGAGCACTTCGGCGGGGCGCACGCGCGAGTTGAAGCTGCTGCTCATCTCGAAGCCGTAGGCCCCAGCGTTGTGGAAGGCCAGCAGGTCGCCCTCGCGCACTTCGGGCAGGCGGCGGTCCCAGGCGAAGGTGTCGGTTTCGCAGATATTACCCACCACGGTGTACACCCGCTCGGGGCCGTCGGGGTGGCTCAGGTTGCTGATGTGGTGGTAGCTGTCGTAGAACATGGGCCGAATCAAGTGGTTGAAACCCGAATCGACGCCGGCGAACACCGTGGCCGGCGTTTGCTTCACCACTGCCACGCGCACCAGTAGAAAACCGCTTTCGCTCACCAAGTATTTGCCCGGCTCGAACCAGGCTTGCAGCGGCCGGCCGTACTCCTTCTCAAACTCGGCGAAGGCCGCTGTGACGCGGCGGCCCAGCTCGGCCATGTCGGTGGCCACGTCGCCGGGCTTGTAGGGCACCTTGAAGCCCGAGCCCAAGTCCAGAAACTCCAGGTCGGGGAAGCGGCGGGCGGCCTCAAAAAGCACGTCCAGGGCCCTCAGGAACACGTCCACGTCCTTTATTTCGGAGCCCGTGTGCATGTGCAGGCCCTTTACGTTCAAGCCAGTACCTTTCACCACGCGCTCCAGGTGGCGCATCTGGTGGATGCTGATGCCGAATTTGCTGTCGATGTGGCCGGTGGAAATCTTGTAGTTGCCGCCCGCCTCGATGTGCGGGTTCAGGCGTATGCACACCGGGTAGCTGCCGCCGTACGTGGTGCCGAAGCGCTCCAGCATCGAAATATTATCGATGTTCAAGTGCACGCCCAAGTCCTTGGCGGCCACAATTTCTTCAAACGTGACGCTGTTGGGCGTGAAAAGGATATTTTCGGGCGCAAAGCCGGCGTGTAGCCCCAGCTTCACTTCGTTGAGGCTCACGCAATCGAGGCCTGCGCCCAGGCCCCGGATGTGGCGCAGAATGGCTTGGTTACTGAGGGCCTTGCAAGCGTAGAAAAAGCGCGTGGAGTGGCCAGTAAAGGCCGTTTCCAACTGGTGAAACTGCCGGGCGATGGTTTCGGCCTGGTACACGTAGAGCGGGGTGCCAAACTGCTCGGCAGCAGCCAACAGGCTTTCGGCGGGGATGGTAGCGGACATAGACCACAAAAGTACGGCCGCCCCGCCCGCCGAACGATTCAAAAAGCTGTTTTTCGGATTATGCTGAGTTTGCCGAAGCAGCTCTCCCACTGAGTGAATGGTTGCTGCCGCAGGAGAGCTGCGTTTACAAGCGGGCGCCAGACGAGTATAATAGCCAAAAACAGCTTTCCTTACTTTAAACTTGCTCCTGTTCTTCCCTAGCTCATGCCCGATACCCTGCCCGAAGTGTGGCTCCGGGGGCCCCTGCCCGCCGTACCGCCGCTGCTTCAGCCGGTGGCCCACGCCCTGCTGCAAGCCCAGGCCGACGTAGCCGCCGCCCTCGCTCCTTTTCCCGCCGCCCAGTTGTGGGCCCGGCCGGCCGGCGTGGCCTCGGTCGGCTTCCACCTCCAGCACCTGGCCGGCGTGCTCGACCGCATGCTCACCTACGCCCAATACCAGCCCCTAAGCCCCGCCCAGCTCACCTACCTGGCCGCCGAAGGCCACCCCGCGCCCGATGCCGGGGCTCCTGCTGCGCAAGTAGCAGCGCTGCAAAAAGCCTTCGGGGATAAAGTGCAGCAGGCCCTGGCCCAGCTGCACCTTACCCCCGAAAACACGCTGACCGACTACCGCCCGGTGGGCCGCGCCGCCCTGCCGTCCACCGTCATCGGCCTGCTGGTGCACGCCGCCGAGCACACCCAGCGCCACGTGGGCCAGCTGCTCGTTACGGCCCGCATTTTGGCCGGCTAGGGGCCCTACTGGGCCACCGGCTGGCCTTGGGCGTTGAAGTACAGCTTGTACGTTTTGCCACCGTTTTCAAATTCTGCGGCGTAATACCCAGCTTGTTTTTTATCCTCGTAGATGGAATTCAACTTGGCGTTGGGGTACGTCTGCTTGATGTATTCACGCACGGCTGCTTCGGCAGCGGTATGAGCCGGTGAAGCAGCCGTGAATACAATATTATGCTTCTTGTTGAAAGCCAGCACTTCTGGTGAGCCCTCCATGCTTTTGGTGGTGATGAGGATTACGCCGCTGCCCGTGGCCTTGCCGGTCAATTCCTCGGCTTGCTTGCCCTTTAGCACGTTGATGTAACCAATATCACCCGGATTCATGGCGCTGAGGGCGTCGGGGGCCGCCAGCTTGCCGTCCACGTAGTACACGACGTCGGCCGGCAGCGGCTTTTTGGGTTCGTTGGCCACCACCGTGGGCGTCACGGTTTGGGCGTGGGCCCCGGCGGCGCCCAAGGCCAGCGCCACAGCCAGGGGCCCCACCAGGGCACGGCGTAAGCTCAACGAACAGGCGAAAATGAGTTGGTTATGCATGGGAATGAATAAGTTGCGTGGGTGGAAATGGGAAAAGGAGAAATTGTAAATTACTCGGTCACGGGCTGGCCTTGGGTGTCAAACACTGCATACTGTGGCCGGCGGCCCTTCGTCACCTCCACTCGGTAATTGAGATGGCCCGTTTTAGCGTTTTTCGTCTCCATCACGCCCGTAATCCGGCTGTCGGGGTAATTCTTGGTGATGTAGGCCAGCGCCGGCGCCGCCACGTAGCTGATAGATACTTCGCGGCCGGCGGACGGGGCCGTTTGGGCGGGGCCCGCCACCGTGGCATTCGCAGGAGCAATGGATGCGTACACCGGCACTTGGCGCTGCACTTTGGCATTGAACGCCATTACCTCCGGTAAATGCTCGCCGGCTTTAGTAGTGATGAGGATCACACCATCCGCTCCGGGATTACTACCGAGAAAATCGTTAGCCTGTGCCCCCTTCAGCACATCGATGCTGGCAATATCCGTTGGCTTTACGGCACTGTTTAACTCGCTGCCAACCAGTTTACCGTCGACGTAGTAAACGGGTTGCTTAGGGGCTGTGGGCTTTGCTTGCACTTGCGCGACAGGGGTTGGCTCGGGGCCCCCGTTGCGCGTTAGCGTTCCCACACCCTGGCCGTCAATTCCCATACGGTTCGGGGCCACGCGCCGCACTTTTTCGTTGAAGGCCACCACGGCGGGCTCCGCCTTTTTGGCCTCGGTAGTGATGACGTAGGCACTTTTGTTGGCTCCTAGCAGCGGGCGCGCCTGCCTGGCGGGCACTACGCGCACGCTGGCCACGGCGGCTGGGTTCACTTGGGAGATGGTAGCGTAGCTGCTCGCCTGGCCATCAACGTAGTACGCGGCCGGGCCGGCTAGCTTCAGCACCGTGGTACCGGCATTGTTGGTGATGGCGAACGACTCATCAGCCGGAGTGGCTGGATTCGGGGCGGGCTGCGCGTGGGCGGCCGAATAGGCCAGCGCGGCGGCCACCACCAGGGGCCCCGCCAGGGCGTAGCGCAGCAGCTGCAAACGATTGGAAACGGGCTGGTTCATCATCAGAATGCGGTTTTTGAGGGTGGAAAGCGAGAAGGGCGACACCAAGGCAGGGCTGCCCGCGGCGGGGCCCAACCGGAGCAGGCTGTACTGGTAGGCACGGCGGTCGAGGCCGGTGCGCAGGGTGGCCGCGTCGGCTAGGTATTCGAGGTTGTCGAGCAGGGCGCGGCGCAGCAGCCACACCGCCGGGTTCAGCCAAAACACGGCCGTGGCCACGTGCGCCAGCAGCACGTCGAGGGTGTGGGCCTGGCGCACATGGGCCTGCTCGTGGGCCAGCACCGCGGCCAGCTCGGCGGGGGCCGGGTGCGGCGCCGGCAAGTAGATGGTGCGGCCGAAGGAAAATGGGCCGCCCCCGCCGGCCAGTTGCCGGTACGCCACGCCGCCGGGGGCCCCGGCGGGCCGGGCCGCCCGGTGCAGCCGCGCCAGCGACAGCAGCTGCACCACTAGGCGGCCCAGCAGCAGCGCCACCCCGGCCGCGTAGGCGGCCAGCAGCCACGCCGGCCAGTCGGGCCCCGGGGCGGGAAGTGCCGCCGCGGGGGCCCCGGCGGGCAGCTCGGCCAGTACCCAGGCCACGGCGGGCGCGGGCGCGGCGGCTGGCCACAGCGCTGGCATCGGCAGGGCCGGGTAGGCGGCGGCAAAGAGCAGCGCAAACGCCAGGTACGCCCGGTTCAGGGCGAAAAACGTGAGCGGGCGCAGCAGCCCGAAGTACGCCGCCGCGAACAGCAGCAGCACCGCGTGGGCCTTGAGCAGGTAGAGCAGGGGCGCGGACGGCATGGCTACTCGGCCTTTTTATCGCCGCCCTCGATGAGGCGGAGAATGTCCTGCAAATCGGCGGCGCTGATCTTTTCCTCCTTCGCAAAAAAGGATACCAGCTCCTTATACGAATCCCGGAAGTGCTCCTTCACCAGGGCCCCCAGCGAGCGGCGCTGGTAGTCTTCGGCCGATACCAAGGGGCTGAAGCGGAAGGAGTTGCCGAGCTTTTCGGCGTGCACGTAGCCCTTGCGCTCCAGGTTGCGCAGGGTACTGGCCAGCGTGGTGTAGGGCGGGCGCGGGGCGGGCAGGCCGTCGAGCACATCCTTCACAAAGGCCCCGCCGGGCAGGGGCCACAGGGCTCGCAGGGCGTCTTCTTCGGGTTGGGTGAGGCGTTCCATCAGCATTATTACGATTGTTTCGTAAATCTACGAAATAATCGTAATAAGTGTTCCTCTTCGCCCGAAATATTTTTATCACCGCTGGCTAGGCCTGTTTTACGAAAGGCATGCTTAAGGCACCTTACCCCGCCCCCGCCGCCCATAAAATGGCTCTAAAATGGGCGTGGCCGCTGCCGAACTCCGCCTTAGGACGCGGATTCGACTATGAGCGACCGATTTAGAGCAGTTTTGGGCCCCCGTGAGGTTCCGGCGGCGATTTCTGTACACGGAATACGAAACCGCCCTGGGCTGGCAAACGCGCCAGTAGGCTGCTTTCTGTAGGTTCTTGGGCAGGCTGCGACCGTTTGTCAACCGAGCGTGAGGGCTCGTCAACAGCCACGGGCGTTTTCAGGTGCCCGCTACCCACTGCCTCGTAATGGCTGCCGGCACGACAAAACGCGGTAGCGGAAACTCATAACAGCAATCAAACTATCCGACAGGCACTTCTGGCGGCTTTTCGGTACCCTGACGCGGGTGGGCACCGGCCTGTGCTACTTACCCGCACGCGTTGGGCCCCCAACGGCTCCTTATTTAAATTGCGGACCCGCCGGGCGCGCCCTGGCTTTGTTGCTGCGCATACAGCCAGGCCACGGCCGCGCCCTCGTCGCCGAAAAATGCCACCGCAAACGGCCGGCCCTCGTAGGCATCCACGTCGGCAAACCCGGGGCCCTCCCGTATGGCCTGGTGCAGGGCCGGGCTAGTGAGGTAGGCCACGCACAGTTGGGGCCCGAGCCGAACGGCCATGGCGGGGAAGTACTCGCCGAGCAGCCACGCGGTGGTGGCGGGGTCGTTGGAGGCGCGGCGGCGGATGTCTTGCAGCCAGTAGCGGCAGTTGGCGGCGTGGGCGTGGGCCGTCAGGCACTCGTAGGCGGCGGGCAGGGCCGCCGGGTCGGGCTGGTAGCCCCAGCGGCCCACCAGAATGCCGAGGTCGGCGCGGTGCACGACATCAAGCAAGGGCAGCGTATCGGGTATGGACATAAAAACGAATAAAAAAGGATAGCTAAACTGGGTCTTCGCCAAAGTTAATGCAGGGCGGGAGCCCCCGCCAAGGCCGCCGCAGTGGCCGCGGGGTACTTGCGCAGCGTGCGCACGGCCAGGGCGGCGCTGGCCAGCGTAAGCACGGCCCCGAGCGCAAATGGGGCCCCGGGGAACTCGGCCACCGCGCCGGGCCCAGTGAAGGCGGCGAACAAGTGCGTCATAAACAGGGGCCCCACCACGCCCGTGAGGCTAAGGAGGCTGGTGAGGGCCCCCTGCAACTCGCCCTGCTCGGTGGGCGGCACCTGGCCCGAAATGGTGCCCTGCAACGCCGGCCCCGCAATGCCGCCCAGGCAGTACGGCACCAAAAAAGCGAACATCATCCAGCCGTGCGTGGCAAAGGCAAACAGCACAAAACCAAGTGCGTAGCACAGCAGGCCCACCACAATGGCGCGCGGGGCCCCCAGCTTCGGGATGGCCACGCGCACCAATCCGCCCTGCACCAGGGCCGTGAACAAGCCCACTGCGCCCAGCGAGTAGCCCACCAGCTTGGTGCCCCAGTCAAACTTGTAGATGGTATAGAACGTCCAGACGGACTGCGTGGCCGAACCCGCTAAGTAGATGAGCACCAGCGAAGCTACCAGCCCCAGGATGACCGGGTAGCGCCCCAGCCGCAGCAGCGAGGCCACGGGGTTGGCGCGGGACCAGGCGAAGGGCCGCCGCCGCTCGGCGGGCAGCGACTCGGGCAGCACAAAGTAGCCGTAGCAGAAGTTGACCAGGCTCAGGACCGCCGCGGCCATAAACGGCACCCGGGGGCCCCAGGTGGCCAGCACCCCGCCCAGCGCCGGCCCGATGATGAAGCCCACCCCGAAGGCCGCCCCCACCAGCCCAAAATTCTGGCTGCGCTTCTCGGGCGTGCTGATGTCGGCGATGTAGGCCGTGGCCGTGGTGAAGCTGGCCCCGGTAATGCCCGCCAGCACCCGCCCCACAAATAGCCAGGCCAGCGTGGGCGCGAAGCTAAGAAACACGTAATCAAGCCCCAGGCCCAGCAGCGCGGCCAGCAGCACCGGCCGCCGCCCCAGCCGGTCGCTGAGGGCCCCCACCACCGGCGCACACAAAAACTGGGCCCCCGCGTAGGCAAAAGACAGCCACCCCGCGTACTCCGACACCCGGCTGATGCCCTCGCCCGTGAGCTGCTCGAGCAGCTTGGGCAACACCGGAATGATGATGCCCAGCCCAATCACGTCGATGAGCACGGTGACGAAAATAAAACCCAGGGCGGCGGGACGAGGCGAAGAGCTAGGAGCGGGCATAAGCAGCGAAAAGACCCGCAAAAGTAGCCGCCCCGCCCCCGCCGTTGCATTTTTTCGCGCTGATACTCACCGTTTCGGCCCATTGGCCGCGCCAATTGCGCACATTCTGCGGCTTTTCTTAAAATTTGTATTACCTTTGTATTACAAACAGTGCGGGGTGGAGCAGTTGGTAGCTCGTTGGGCTCATAACCCAAAGGTCATAGGTTCGAGTCCTATCCCCGCTACCTAAAAGGCCGTTTTCCAACAGGAAAACGGCCTTTTCTTTTTGCCCGCTGGGCGTTGAGAAGCTGTTTAAAATTGGTTTAAAAGCATTCAGAGCGGTCATGCTGAGCGCAGTCGAAGCATCTCTCTCGCGGCAATAATCCTGCTGATTGAATTACTTACGCGGGAGAGATGCGTCGACTTCGCTCAGTATGGCCATTTTACTGAATCAGGACTTACGCAAAGGTGCTACTTTGAGGTAAACCCATGAGCCATGCTGACCCAAGCAAAGCACATTGATTATCTGCTCAGTACACCCCGCAACTACACGTGCACGCACCTGGCGGCGCATCTGCCGGGCGTGAGCCACGACGAGGTGAACCGATTTTTGCGCAACAGCGCCTTTTCCGCCAACCAGTTGCGGGCCCTGGTGCTGCCACTGCTGCGTGATTCGCCAGAGGCTTTTTTGCTGGTCGACGACAGCGTCCAGGACAAGCGCTACAGTCGCTTCATCGAAGTGGCCAAGCGGCAGTACTCCGGCACCGTGCACGGCCCGGTCACGGGCATCGGCTTGGTCAAGCTGGTACACAGCAGCGGCGAAAGCGGCGACTTTTTGCCCTTGGATTTCCGCGTCTACGCCCCGGACGCCGACGGGCTGACCAAGAACGAGCACTTCCAAGCCATGTTTGCGCAGGTCGTGGCCGAGGACAAGCTGCTGGCGCGCACGGTCTTATTCGACTCCTGGTATGCGGCCAGCGCGAATTTGAAGCAGATTCACCGGGCCGGTTGGACGTTTTTCACTACTCTGAAAAGCAACCGCTTGGTGAGCCTGAGCAAAGAAAGCGGCTACCAGGGCCTGGACACGCTCGAACCGCCGGCCAGCGGCTGGAGCCAGGGCGTGGAAGTGCGGCTGCAACAAGTGCCCTTTGCGGTAAAACTCTTCAAGCTGGTTGCCACGGACGGCAGCATTGCATGGGTTGTTACCAACCACTTGGCCGCCCACCTGAGCCGCGAAATGGTCATTGAAGCCGTGCAGCGGCGCTGGCAGGCGGAGGAATTCCACCGCAGCTTCAAACAGCTCACCGGCTCCGAAAAATGCCAGTGCCGCAAGGCCAGCGCCCAGCGCAACCACCTCACTTGCTGCTACCTGGCCTGGGTGTCGCTGCGCCAGCACGCCCGTGCCATCGGCCAAACCATTTACCAAGCCCATCAGCAGCCCTGGTCGGCGTTTCTGCGCCAACAGCTCCAAAATCCTCCTTTCCCTGTAATACTACCCCTTCCTGCGTAAGCCCTATGAATAAAACAATGTCTAAACAAGAACGGCCAGGGCCAATTTGGGGCCCCGGCCGTTCTTGTTTAGACCAATTCCTTACGGGTTGGTGCTCCACATGCCAGCTTCCTTGATGAAGATGCGGCGGTTGAGCTTAAGCTGGGCCACCATGAACTCGGCCAAATCTTCGGGCTGCATCACCTTATCGGGGTTGCCGTCGGTGAGGCCGCTGCCGATGGCAAGGTCCGTGGCCACCGTGCTCGGCGTAAGGGCCGACACGCGGATGTTCTGCTTGCGCACCTCCTGCATCAGGGCTTCCGTGAGGCCCATGAGGGCAAATTTGCTGGCGCTGTAGGCACTGCTGCCCGCTGAGGCGCGCTGCCCCGAAGTGGAGGCCACGTTGATGATGTCGCCCGTTTCGCGCGCAATCATGCCCGGCAGCACGGCGCGCGTCACGTAGTACACGCCCATCAAATTCACCTGGATGATGTGCTCCCAGTCGGCCGGCTCCATCTCCAGGAACTTAGCGAAGGTGCCGATGCCAGCGTTGTTAATGAGGATGTCGATGGGCCCCAACGCCTGCTGCACCTGCGCCACCGCCGCTTCCACAGCGGCACGGTCGGCCACGTCGACGGCGGCCACGGCGGTTTTCACGCCCAGGGCCTGCAGCTCCTGAGCTACTTCTTGCAGCTGGCTTTCGGTGCGGGCCAGCAGGCCCACGTGCACGCCTTCGTGGGCCAGGGCCACGGCCGTGGCGCGGCCGATGCCTTTGCCGGCGCCGGTCACCAGGGCAATTTTTCCTTTGAGGGATTCCATGTTTTTTCGTTTGATGGGCCCCCGTATAACCGTTGGCCCCCCCGGGGGTTTCAGTGCTTCACCTTGGCGCGCCGGGGCCCCACGCGGGGCCAGCGCGCCGTTTCTTTGCGCATGCCCTATTCCACGTTGCTTTTCGATTACGACGGCACCCTGTGCGACACCCGCCAGGCCATTTACCACAGCCTCCAGCAAGTATTCCGCCTGCACCGCGCGCCGGTGCCCACCACGGCCGCCCTTGATGAAGTGGTAACGCTGGGCCTGCCCACCCTCGAAATCCTGTACATGCTGCACCCCGCCGGCGCCGACGCCGACGTATCGGCCTGGGTGCCCGCCTACCGCGCCATCTACGCCGCCGAGGGCGAGCCGCTGGTGCAGCCCTTCGCCGGGGCCCCCGAGGTGCTGGCCGAGCTGCAAGCCGCCGGCTACGGCCTGGCCTACGTCAGCAACAAGAACATTGTCACCCTGGGCACGTCGCTCGACCGGCTCGACTTGCGCCGCTACGCCTCGCTCGTCGTGGGCGAGGGCAGCTCCCCCGACCGGGTCATGGCCCTGAAACCGGCCCCCGACATGTTCTACGAGGTGGTGCAGCCGCACTTCGAGGGCACGCCCGCCGCCGCCATGCTGATGATCGGCGACACGCCCTCCGACCTGCTGTTTGCCCGCAGCGCCGGCGTGCCCGCCTGCTGGGCCGCCTACGGCTTCGGCGACGCGGTTACCTGTATGGCCCTGGGGCCCCAGCACCACATCCGCGACGTGCGCGACGTGCTGGAGCTGGTGGGGTAAGCTAAGCTACTCTAAACTTGCGCCAGACCATTTTGAGAGTTATGAGCAGTAATTTTGAAGAGCAAAATTCCTCACGTTTAGTCTCTGTTACTATGGGAATGGATTATTATATTTCTCCAAATACGGAGGTAAAATGTGAAAATGAGTTTCCGGAAAGGCTATCCCAATTTTTTGAACAGATTGGAGGCTATGGCGAGTTTGCTGAAGCAACCCAAATCAGTAAAATATTGGACATTGATTTGTCAATTTTTCAAGATATCGATTATGATGTTCACGATAAGAGCGAAGACACTGCGCACTGGCATACTGTTGACGAATATTTGTCAACAATCGAAAACTTTATAAATAAATTGACTGAAAGACCGACCTATTACACTCAAGTACTTCATGGTGCAACCCCAGATAATTCTAGCATTGCGAATCAAGTGTTACGAATAGCTACCTTACATAATGAAAGTGAAGCTGCTAAACAGTGGGTAGAACTAGTGCCTAGTCAGGGGAATTATTTGCACAAACCTTTTGATAATGGCGGGAGAGTTTCTGTCGGGCCTTGTCAAGCGAAAATTGCCAGTTGACGGTTGCTCGCCGGGCATTGCGCTCCGCCACGCAGGCGTCGACGTGCGCGCGCAGTTCGTCTTGGGTGGGAATGCGCTGGTGCAGGCACTGGCGGGCAATGGCCGATAGTTCGAGTTCGACCATGTTAAGCCAGGAGGCATTTTTGGGTGTGTAGTGGACCTCGAAGCGGGCGGCTAGGGCGCGGGCCTGGGCGGCGGGCAGATGCTGGTAGAAGACGGCATCGGTGTGGGTGTTGAGGTTGTCCTGGACTAGCACGATTTTCTGGGCCTGGGGGTAAGCAGCGTCCAGCGCTTGCATAAAGCGGCAATAGTCGGCCCCGGTGCGGCGGGCCGACACCTCGACCAGGCGCTGCCCCGTGCCCGGCTCGAAGGCCGCCAGTAGGCAGGCCGTACCCTGACGCACATACGTGCTGCTTTCGCGCCGGGGACGGCCGACTTTGGCGGGTCGCTCGCCCACTGCGGGCTGGGCCGGCACAGGCGGCAGCGGTTCGACGGGCTGGCCGTGCAGCACGCAAGGGCGTTCATCGAAACAGACCACCGGAAACTGCGGGTCGTGGACCCGCTCATAGACGGCCAGTACGTCTTCCATACGGGCCAGGAAGGCGGCGTTCATTTCGCCCAGGCACCAGTGTTGCTGGCGGTGGGGCTGTAGCTCGTTTTTTTGAGCACCTGGCTCACGGTTTCGTGCGAAATGGTGTCCACCAGGCACGATTCTACGGCTTTGTCGGCCAGCAGGCGCAGGGTCCAGCGACTGTGCCCTATCGGAGCCGGGGTGCAGGCCAGGGCCGTGAGCGCGGCGCGGGCCGCCCCGTCAAAGCGCCGCGGACCGCCGCTGCGCGGGGCCTCGCCGAGCGCCGTGGCCAGCCCCTGCTCGACGTAGCGGCGGCGCACCTGATATACCGTCTGCACGCAGCAACCCAACTCAGCCCCGACAGGGTAGCCGCTCACCCCATCAGCCAGCCGCAACAGCATCCGCCCGCGTTGGACTGTGCGCCCGGCGTGCCGGCCTTTGCGCGTTAAGCTTTCAATAGTCAGGCGATCAGCCGATGACAGGATAAATGGTGTGAGTGGTCTTCCCATTCAACGGCAACGACCTGCCTCTCTTTTTGTTCGAAAAACTCCCCTGACTAAGCACTAGAAAGAAAATACGAAGCGTGTTATCCGCCTGATTATAGCTTTTTAAGCAGCGGACAACTATTAGCAGAGTTGAAGATTTTTCAACAAACTCTGCTATGCTACAGAGATAACGGGGTAACAGAAGCTCGACTTTATTATGCGTAAAAAAGGGGGCCCCGGAAGCAATTGCTTCCGGGCCCCCTTTTATAAATTGAACTTGCGTTCATCTCACGCAAACATGCCCACCGCGTTTTTGCTTGGCAATGCCGTCTGCCCCATTAGAAACACGTCGATTTGGCGGGCGGCTTCGCGGCCTTCGGAGATGGCCCAGACGACCAGCGATTGGCCGCGGCGCATGTCGCCGGCCACGAACACGCCGGGCACGTTGGTTTGGTAAGTGGTTTCGGGGGCTTGCACGAGGCCGTTTTTTTCCACGCCCACGCCCAGCTGGGCCAGCAGGCCCTCGTAGGGGTTGGCGTGGAAGCCCATGGCCAGCAGCACCAGCTCGCAGGGGATTTCGCGGGTCGAGTTCGGCACTTCTTCCGAGGTGAGGCGGCGGCCCATGGCGTCGGTTTCCCAGGTCACGTCGCTCACTTGCAGGGCCCTGACGTGGCCGTTTTCGTCGCCTAGAAATGCCTTGGTGCTGATGCCCCAGTGGCGCTGGCAGCCCTCTTCGTGCGAGCTGCTGGTGCGGAACACCGTGGGGTAGTGCGGCCAGGGCGTGTGGGCCGGCCGCTCGTTGGAAGGCTGGTTCATGAGGGCGAACTGGGCCACGGCGGTGGCCTGCTGGCGGTTGGCAATGCCCACGCAGTCGGAGCCCGTGTCGCCGCTGCCAATTACCACCACGTGCTTGTCGGTGGCCAGGATGTCGGGGCCCTGGACGGGAATGTTACTCACGCGGCGGTTTTGCTGGCCCAGGTAGTCCATGGCGTAGTGGATGCCGGCCAGCTCGCGGCCGGGCAGCGGCAGGTCGCGCGGGGCGATGGCCCCGCCGGCCAGCACCACGGCGTCGAAGGTGCGCTGGAGCTCGTCGGCGGGCAGGTCGCGGCCGATTTCGGTGTTGCAGCGAAACACGATGCCGTCCTTTTCCATCAGCTCGATGCGACGGTCAATCACCCACTTCTCCAGCTTGAAATCGGGCACGCCGTAGCGCAGCAGGCCCCCGGGCTGCTCGTCGCGCTCGAACACCGTGACGGCGTGGCCGGCCTTGGCCAGCTGCGCAGCCACCGCCAGCCCGGCGGGCCCCGAGCCCACTACGGCCACCGTTTTGCCGGTTTTCAGCACCGGCGCGGTGGGGTGCACGTAGCCTTTCTCGAAGGCAATTTCGATGATGTGCTTCTCGATTTCCTCGATGGCCACCGCCGTGCTGTGGATGCTCAGCACGCAGGCCGACTCGCAGGGTGCGGGGCAAATGCGGCCCGTGAATTCGGGGAAGTTGTTGGTGGTGGTGAGGATTTGGTAGGCGTCTTCCCAATCCTGCCGGTACACGGCCTCGTTGAACTCGGGGATGATGTTGCCCAGCGGGCAGCCCGAGTGGCAGAAAGGGATGCCGCAGTTCATGCACCGGGCCGCCTGCTGGTGCAGCGCCTCGGGCGGGTACAGGCCGATGAACTCCTGGTAATTGGTGGTGCGCACCTGCGGGGCCTCCTTGGCGGGCAGCGCGCGCTCGAATTGCTTGAAACCGGTGATGTTGCCCATTGCGGGTTATCGTATTGGAAGTTAAGTTTTTGCGTTTGAACGTCATGCTGATCGCAGCCGAAGCATCTCTCCCGCTGAGTAATTATTTACTGCCGCAGTAGAGATGCTTCGGCTGCGCTCAGCATGACGGCCTTTTTGCCTTACTCATCATCGTTGGATTGCCGGGGCCCCTACCCCGCCGCTTGCAGCTGCGCCCGTTGCAGCACCTTCTTGTATTCCGAGGGAAATACCTTCACGAAGCGGCCGGTTTCCTCGGCCCAGTTGGCGAGTAGGAACTGGGCTTTGTCGCTGCCGGTCAGGTCGTGGTGGCGGCGCAATAGGGCCTGAATTTGGTCTTCATCGTCGGCGGTGAGGCCTTCGAGCTCCACCATTTCCAGGTTGCAGTTTTCGGGGAACGTGCCGTCGGGGTCGTAAATCCAGGCGATGCCGCCGCTCATGCCGGCGGCGAAGTTGCGCCCGGTCTGGCCCAGGATGAGGGCCCGGCCGCCGGTCATGTACTCACAGCCGTGGTCGCCCACGCCCTCGACCACGGCCGTGGCCCCGGAGTTACGCACCGCGAACCGCTCGCCGGCCTGCCCGCGGGCAAACAGGGCCCCGGAGGTGGCCCCGTACAGCGCCACGTTGCCGATGATGATGTTGTTTTCGGGCACCAGCTGGCTTTCTGGGGCCGGGAAGATGGCCAGCTGGGCCCCCGAGAGGCCCTTGCCCACGTAGTCGTTGGCTTCGCCGGCCAAGCTGAAGGCCAGGCCTTTGACGGCAAACGCGCCGAAGCTTTGGCCCGCCGAGCCTTTGAAGCGGAAGTGGATGGTGCCCTCGGGCAGGCCGGCGGCGTGGTAGCGTTTCGTGATTTCGTTGGAAAGCAGCGTGCCCAGCGTGCGGTCGGTGTTGCGCACGTCGAACGAGCCGAACACCAGCGTCTGGTGGTCCAGCGCGGGTTGGGCGTGGGCCAGCAGCTCCCAGTCGAGGATGTTGGCGAGGCCGTGGTCTTGGTCTTCGCTCTTATATAAGGTGGCGCCGGTGGGGTTGGGGGCCGGGTAGAGCACGCCGCTCAGGTCCACCTGCCGGGCCTTCCAGTGGCTGACGCCCGCTTTGCGCTTGAGGAACTGCGAGCGGCCCACCATCTCGTTCACGGTGCGGAAACCGAGCGAGGCCATGATTTCGCGCAACTCTTCGGCCAGGAAGCGGAAGAGGTTGACGATGTGCTCGGGCTGGCCGGTGAAGAGCTTGCGCAGCTCGGGGTCCTGGGTGGCCACGCCCACGGGGCAGGTGTTGAGGTGGCACTTGCGCATCATCACGCAGCCCCCGGCGATGAGGGCAGCGGTGGCCACGCCCCATTCTTCGGCCCCCAAAAGCGCCGCTACGGCCAGGTCGCGGCCGGTTTTGAGCTGGCCGTCGGCTTGCAGCACCACGCGGCTGCGCAGCTGGTTGCGCACCAGAGTTTGGTGGGCTTCAGCCAGGCCCAGCTCCCAGGGCAGGCCCGCGTGGCGGATGCTACTGAGCGGCGAGGCCCCGGTGCCGCCGTCGTAGCCCGAAATCAGAATTACGTCGGCGTGGGCCTTGGCCACGCCGGCGGCGATGGTGCCCACGCCCGCCTTGCTTACCAGCTTCACGTTGATGCGGGCGGCGCGGTTGGCGTTTTTCAGGTCGAAAATCAGCTGGGCTAGGTCCTCGATGGAGTAGATGTCGTGGTGGGGCGGCGGCGAAATCAGGCCCACGCCGGGCGTGGCGTGGCGCACTTTGGCAATCCACTCATCTACTTTATGGCCGGGGAGCTGGCCGCCTTCGCCGGGCTTGGCCCCCTGGGCCATCTTGATTTGCAATTCGTCGGCATTGGTCAGGTAGTGGGCCGTGACGCCGAAGCGGGCCGAGGCAATCTGCTTGATGGCCGAGCGCATGGAGTCGCCGTTCGCCATCACCTCGAAGCGCAGCGGGTCTTCGCCGCCCTCGCCGGTGTTGCTCTTGCCGCCGATGCGGTTCATGGCAATGGCCAGGGTACTGTGCGCCTCGTGCGAAATCGAGCCGAACGACATGGCCCCGGTGGCGAAGCGCTTCATAATCAGCGCCGCCGGCTCCACTTCCTCCAAGGCAATGGCCTCGCGGTGCTGGGCAAAGTCGAGCAGGCCCCGGATGCTGAAGGCCTGGCTGGGGTGCGCGTTCAGCAGCTTGGCGTAGCGCTGGTAGGTGGCGTAATTATTCGTGCGGGTGGCGAGTTGGAGCAGGTGCACCGTTTCGGGGTTGAACATGTGCGCCTCGCCGCGCCGCCGCCACTGGTAGAAGCCGCCGTCGCCGAGCCCCTCGGCCTCGGGCGGGGTGTTGCTGCGGAAGCCCTGGAAGTGCTTGTACAGCGTTTCGCGGGCAATTTCGTCGAGCCCCAGGCCCCCAATGCGCGTCACGGCCCCGGTAAAGTAGCGGTCCACCACTTCCTGGTTGAGGCCCAGAATCTCGAACACCTGGGCCCCGTGATACGAGAGCAGGGTCGAAATGCCCATCTTGGAGAAAATCTTCAGCAAGCCGTCGTTCACGGCCTTCACGTAGTTTTTCAGCAGCTGGGGGCCCTCCAAGCGGGTTTCGAGGCGGCCATCCAGGTGCGTGGTCTGGATGGTGGCCAGGGCCAGATACGGGTTGATGGCGGTGCCGCCGAAGGCCAGCAGGCAGGCGAAGTGATGCACTTCCCACACGTCGCCGGCCTCCACCACGAGGCCCACCGAACCGCGCCGGCTGATGCGAATCAGGTGGTGGTGCACCGCCGACACGGCCAGCAGCGACGGGATGGGCGCGTGCTCGGAGTCCAGGGCCCTGTCCGACAGAATCAGCACCTCGAAGCCGTCGTTCACCGCGTCCTCCGCGTAGCGGCACAGGCGCGCCAGGCCGGCTTCGAGCGAGCTGGGCAGCCCATCGGCCTTGAAGTAGGTTTGGAGCGTTTTGGCGTGGAACAGGCCGGTGTCGATGCTGCGCAGCTTTTCGAGCTGGTGGTTGGCGAGGATGGGGTGGCGCAGGGCCACGCAGTGCCCGTGCATCTTGTCCTCGTCGAGGATGTTGCCGTTGTTGCCGATGAAGGTGGCCAGGCTCATCACCAGCCGCTCCCGAATGGGGTCGATGGGCGGGTTGGTGACCTGGGCGAAGAACTGCTTGAAGTAGCTGCTCAGGTGCTGCGGCTGGTCGGAGAGCACGGCCAGGGGCACGTCCACGCCCATCGAGCCGATGGCCTCTTTTCCTTCCAAAGCCATCGGCAAAATCACGGTTTCGATGTCCTCGCGGGTGTAGCCAAAGGCCTGGTGGTACTTGAGCACGGCGGCCGCGCCGAGGTCGGAAAATACCTGGCGGGGCTCCTCCAGCTCGTCCAGCCGAATCTGGTAGTTGCGCAGCCAGTCGCCGTAAGGCTGGCGGCTGGCGGCCTGGTGCTTGATTTCAGCGTCGGTGATGATGGCCCCGGCCACGGTGTCCACCACGAACATTTTGCCCGGCTGCAAGCGCCCTTTCTCCAGGATAATTTCCTCCGGGATGGGCAGCACGCCGGCCTCGGAGGCCACCAGCACGCGCCCGTCGTTCGTCACGACGTAGCGCAGCGGGCGCAGGCCGTTGCGGTCGAGCATGGCCCCCACCAGGCGGCCGTCGGTGAAGTTGAGGGCCGCGGGGCCGTCCCAGGGGGCCATAAAGGTGGCGTGGAACTCGTAGAACGCCTTTTTCAGCGGGTCCATTTGCTCGTTGCCGTCCCAGGCCTCGGGCACCAGCATCATCAGCACGTGGGGTAGGGTGCGGCCGCAGTGCAGCAGCAGCTCCACGATGTTGTCGAGGCACGCCGAGTCCGACTGGCCGGCGTCAATCACGGGCAGCAGCATCGCCATTTCCGCAGCCGTGAAGTAGGGCGAGGCGTAGGTTTGCAAGCCGGCGTAAAACCAGTTCAGGTTGCCGCGCAGGGTATTAATTTCGCCGTTGTGGGCCAGGTAGCGGAAGGGCTGCGCCAGCCGCCAGCTTGGGAACGTATTGGTCGAGAAGCGCGAGTGGATGAGGCCAAAGCCGGTCGTCACCCGCTCGTCGGTGAGGTCGGGGTAGTAGCCGCGCACCTGGTAAGTGGTGAGCTGGCCCTTATATACGATAGTCTGGCAGGAGAACGAGGCGAAGTACAAATCGTCGAGGCCTCCGGGCAGCACTTCCTTCACGTTTTTCACGATGAGCCGGCGCAGGATGTAGAGCTTGCGCTCGAAGTCCTCGGTGGTGAGCACCGTAGCGGGCCGGGCCACGAACACCTGCTCCATCACCGGCTCGCCGCTCAGGGCCGTGACGCCGATGCCGGCCGGGTTCGTCGGTACGGGCCGGTAGCCGAGCACGCGCAGCCCGAGCTGCTTGGCCGCCGCGTCGATGAGGCCCCGGGCGGTGGCGCGGGCGGCCGCGTCTTTTGGCAAAAAAGCCTGGCCCACGCCGTAGCCGCCGGGCTCGGGCAGCTGAATATCCAGCGCCAGGCATTCCTCTAAGAGGAACCAGTGCGGGATTTGCAGCAGCAGGCCCGCGCCGTCGCCCGAGTCGTGGTCGCAGCCGCAGGCGCCGCGGTGCTCCATGTTTTCCAACATGGTCAGCGCGTCCACCACCATCTGGTGCGACTTGCGCCCGGTGATGGACGTGAGGAAGCCCGTGCCGCAGGCGTCGTGTTCGAACTCCGGGCGGTAGAGGCCCGCCGAAGCAGCGTTGTGGTCAACCGTCATTTTATTTTTAGTTATTTGATTGTCAAATAAATGCTACCCCGCGTACCGTTGGCCCAGGCCCCCTAGGGGCCCTAGCCGGCGCGCCCGGGCCGCCCCAACGGGTGGGGTAGCCAAGGTGCTGCGCGTTAAAGTATTACACAGCGTGGTTTTCGCCTAATCAATTTTTCGCCGGTTTATTATTTCCAAAGTACCGGCCCGGGAGCCTCCTTGGGGCCCCGGGGACCCGGTTAGCGCACCCCGGGGGCGCGACATCCGTAAGCCGGTGAGCGCTGTTATTTCCCTGATGACTCCTTCCCTCACCCCTGCCCCAGCCGCCCGGGCCACCATGTGGAGCCCCCTGGCCTACCACGTGTTCCGGGCCGTGTGGATTGCCTCGCTCGCGTCCAACGTGGGCACCTGGATGCAGAACGTGGCCGGCGTGTGGCTCGTAACGACGCTCACGACCTCGGCCCTGCTCGTGGCGTTAATGCAAACCGCCACCAGCCTCCCCGCCTTTTTGCTGAGCCTGCCCGGCGGGGCCCTGGCCGACTTGGCGGACCGGCGCAAGCTGCTGCTGGGCACGCAGGGCTTTATGGCGGTGGTGGCCACCATCTTGGGGGCCCTTACGCTGGGTGGGCAGGTGTCGGCCTTTGGGGTGCTGGGCTTCACGTTTCTGCTGGGCATGGGTTCGGCCCTGAACGGCCCGGTGTGGCAAACGGTGACCACTGAGCTGGTGCCGCGCCCGGTGCTACCCTTCGCCATCACGCTGAACGGCGTGAGCAACAACATTGCCCGGGCCATCGGGCCGGCGCTGGGCGGGCTGGTCATCGCCTACTACTCGCCGGGTTGGGTGTTCATGCTCAACGGGGTATCGTTTTTAGGCACGTTCGCCGTCATCTACTTCTGGAAGCGCGACGCCGAGGAAAGCCAGGGCCCCACCGAGCACTTCCTGGGGGCCCTGCGGGCGGGCATGCGCTACGTGCACTACGCGCCGCCCATCCACGCGGTGCTGGTGCGGGTGTTTGCGTTTGGGTTCGGAGCCAGCGCCATGTGGGCGCTGCTCTCGGTGGTCATCGCCCGCAAGCTGCACCTGAGCGCCGGGCACTACGGCGTCATGCTCTCGTGGCTGGGCGCGGGGGCCGTGGCGGGCGCCTTTCTGATGGGCCGGGCGGGGCAGCGCATCAGCCTCAACCAGCGGGTGTTGCTGGGCGTGCTCACCTTCGTGGGCACCAACCTAAGTCTAGCATTCATCGAGAACACCGCCATCCTGGGGCCCATCATGTTCGTGTCGGGCACGGCCTGGCTGATGGCCATGACCAGCTTCAGCACCACTGTGCAGCTAAACGTGCCGAAGTGGGTGCAGGCGCGCGTGGTGAGCATTTACATGCTGCTGTTCCAGGCCGGCATGAGCCTGGGCAGCTTGGCGTGGGGCGAGTTGGCCGACTACTTCAGCCCGCAGGTGGCCCTGTGCGTGGCCGCCGGCTGGATGGCCGCCAGCGTTCTGCTAGCCGTGCCGTACCCGCTCCAGGCCGCCGATAACCTCAACCTTGACCCTGCCGAGCCTTGGCTCGACCCGCCCGTAGCCGACGGTCCCGCCGACCTCGATGACGGCCCCGTGGTGGTAATGATCACCTATTCCATCGAGCCCGCCGATTGGGCCGCGTTCCAGCCGGTGGCCAACCGCCTTTCGCGCCTGCGCCTGCGCGACGGGGCCCTGCGCGCCGGCGTATTTGCCGACCTGGCTGACCCCTCGCGCATCACCGAATTTTTCTATGTGGCCACCTGGGGCGAACACCTGCGCCAGCACCACCGCTTCACGCGCGACGACCAAGTGGTGGAGGACCAGGTGCGCCAATTCCACCGGGGCCCCGAGCCGCCGCACGTGGCGCACTTCCTGGCCTTCCCCACGGCCATCAACGTGCCCGTGGAAGTAGCCGCCCCCTACCCCAACGTAGAACTAACCCACTAATTATTGGCACGGCCTTTGGAAGGGGCTTTTTTAATTAAAGTTAAAAATTAAATAATAACAATTTGTTGGATTAATATCAACAAAATTATATATTAGCTCTCAGTTCGCTACAATCTGCCATAAAACGATAAAATACAGTTTAGCCTAGGAATTAATTCTGTTTTTTAAATATAATTATTTTAATTAAAAATCGTGCGCAACGGGTTGTTTTTATAAAATTTACAATTAGATATGTTTTAAACCATAATTGCCAAGGCTAACGGTGCCTTAGTTCCGTATGTGCCTCTGAAAAGACTCCTGATGGACTGCCACTGGGCACGAAACCATCGATATAACGCTGCCTACTTATCCTGCCCATGATACTTTATGAACGCCGCACGCATGTCAACCAGATGATTCTGCTGGCTGCTGATGTCTTGATTATTTTTGGGGCTTTCCGCTTTATTGAATTCTACCACCGTGGCGACTGGCAATTTAGCGGTGATTACCCGCTATTTTTTGCCGTTTTTGCCCTGTTGTGGTGGATTGTGGCGGGCCAAGTCACCAACCCTACTTCCCTGGACCGGCTCACTACGTACTTGGAGAAATTTTGGGCCCTGGTGCTGGCCTTTCTTATCCACGCAGTGGTGCTCACGGCAGGCATTTTGCTGCTGCGGGTACGGCTGCTGCCCATTCGCTACATCTTGTTGCTGTACAGCGTGGCGGGCGCGGCCGTGGTGAGCGGACGCTTGCTGGTGGCGTTCTTCTACCGTACCTACCGCTACCGGCTGGCCCGGCCCCACAGCCGCTTCGTGATCGTGGGCGCCAGCCGCAGCGGCCGCGAGATGTACCAGTTTCTAACGCTGCACGATCCGGTGGCCAACCAGTTCCTGGGTTTTTTTGCCGACGAGCCAGTAGCGGCCGACCTCCAGCCGCTGGTGCGCGGCGGGCTGGCCGACCTCAAGGAATTCTGCGAGCGGGAACAAGTCGATGAGATGTACTTTGCTCTGCCCCTCAACCAGTCTGACCTGATTTCAGAATTGTCGGCTTTTGCTGATGACCACTTCATGGCCTTCCGCATCGTGCCCGACTTTGAAGGGACGCTGCACAAGGGCGTGGACGTACACTACCACGGCCGGGGCCCCATCCTCACGGTGCGCCGCCACCCACTGGCCTTCCGCACCAATCAGATTGCCAAGCGCGGGTTCGACCTCGTGTTTTCGGGCTTGGTAATCGTGGGCATCTTCCCGATTTTACTGCCCATCCTGGCGCTGTTCATCAAGCTGGATTCGCCGGGCCCCGTGTTCTTCAAACAGATGCGACCCGGCAAGCGCAACAAGCTGTTTCCGTGCTATAAGCTTCGCACGATGCGCACCGACCTGAGCGGCACTGAGTTGCAAGCCACCAAGGGCGACGCCCGCGTGACGCGGGTGGGCCGCTTCCTGCGCTCGTCGAGCCTCGACGAAATTCCGCAGTTCTTCAACGTGTGGCTCGGCCACATGTCGGTGGTGGGGCCCCGGCCCAATATGGTGTCGCAGCTGGAAGAGTACTCCAAGCACATCCACACCTATGCCCAGCGCCACGCTGTAACGCCCGGCATAACGGGCCACGCCCAGGTGAACGGCCACCGCGGCGAAACCCGCGCCGCGGGCGCCATGGAGAAGCGTGTGGAATACGACCTAGAATACGTGGAGAACTGGTCGTTGCTGCTTGATGTGAAAATCATCGGCAAAACGGTGTGGAACATGGTAGCCGGCGAGAAGAATGCTTATTAATTCTTTAAGCTCGCCGGCAGCCTTGCCCTTACCTTAGCACCTATGTTATCGACGCAAACTGTTATTGATTCGGGCATCACCACGGGGCCCTTCGACGAATTCGTGGACCGCATCCTGCGCCTTGGCGCGGCCCGCACCTCGGCCTACGTGTGCTGCGCCAATGTGCACATGGTAGTGGAAGCTCACCGCGACCCAAGCTTCCGTAAGGTGCTAGCCGAGGCCGACCTCGTGACCCCCGACGGGGGCCCTGTGGCCAGCGTGGCCGGGTGGCGCGGCGGCCACCCCCAGGAGCGCGTAGCCGGTATGGACCTGGTACCAGCCCTGCTAGAGGAAGCCGCCCGCCGCGGCCAGTCGGTGTATTTTTACGGCACCACTGACGACGTGCTCGAAGCCATTGTGGTACGGGCCAAGCGCGAGCTGCCCACCCTACGGCTGGTGGGCACCTGCGCCCCGCCCTTCCGGCCCCTCACCCCCGACGAAGAAGCCGCCCACGTGGCTGCCATCAACGCCGCCGACCCGGATTTGCTGTTCGTGGCCCTGGGCTGCCCCCGTCAGGAGCGCTGGATGGCTGCGCACCGCGGCCAGGTAAAAGCCTGCATGCTGGGCGTGGGCCAAGCTTTTCTGGTATACGCAGGTATGGAGCAGCGCCTGCCCGTGTGGGCGCGCCGCCTGTGGCTGGAGTGGGCCTACCGCCTCTGGCTGGAGCCCCGCCGACTGTGGAAGCGCTACCTCGTTACGAACTCGCGGTTTCTCTTTCTATTGGCCCGCACTTCGCTGGCCAAGGGCTGATATTGAACATTTAGAAAGTGGGGGAGGAATTGGGCAACCGCTGTTTCCCAATTCCTCCCCCACTTTCTAAAGTCAGTACCCTAGTGCCGCACCTCTAGGCGCTCCACGAGCGTGGGCTGGCTGCTCTGAATTTGCAGGGCGTAGATGCCGCTAGGCAAGTTTCTGGTATCGAGCACAAACTGGTTGTCGCCGGCCGTGGCCTGCTGCTGCGACCGCGCTATGGGGGCGCCCTGCATGTCGGTCACTACCAACGTAACGGCAGTGGATTGCAGAAAATTTACGGACACTGTAACTTGGTCGTCAGCCGGGTTGGGGAAGAGCGTAGAGCCCGCGGCGAGAGCAATAGCGGCTGCACTGGCCGTTGCACCGGCCGCCGCTGATGCTCCGCTTTGCAGCACCAACTCTACGTCGTCGTAGTAGAACGACTGCCCACCGCTGGCCTTGGAGTAGAAGCCAATTTCGCACTGGCCGTTGCTCACGGTGATGTTCGGCAAGGTGATTTGAACCCACTGCCCGTCGGGGGTATCCGGAACGGCCGCGCTCACTAAATCGCCACCGTAGTTGCTGGCCCTCATTTGGACGGTAGTTTGGCCGCCGCTGCTCTTCACCCACGCCCGTAGCGCGTAAGTACCAGCCGCCAGGTTGCTAATCGTTTGATAGGTATAAACCTCGTATGCCTCGGGGCGGTAATGGGTGCCGTGGTATAGGCCCGAGTGGGCCCCTGGGTACGCCTCGATGTAGCTGGCAAATATCCGGGTAGCGCCAAAGGCCTGGGTGGTCCACTGGCGAGGGTCCCACCGCGGCAGGAGGTCGTCGTCGAAGCTGGCGTTTATCACGGTGTTGGCCCCGGTCGCGGTGGGTTGGAGCACAAATTCCACGTCGTCGAAATACAACCACTGTCCGCCGCTGGCCTTGGAGTAGAAGCCAATTTCGGCCCGACCGCTTACTACGCTGATGTTCGGAATTTGGACTAGCGTCCAGCCGCTCATGCTGGTGCCGAGGTTGGCCACGCGCATGTCGCCGCCGTAGTTGCTAGCGCGCATTTCGGCGCGGGGTTGGCCGCCGCTACTCTTCACCCATGCCCGCAGCGTATAGGTACCGGCTGGCAAGTTGCTGATCGTTTGATAAGTATATACTTCGTATTTGTCTGGGCGGTAGTGGGTACCGTGGTACAAGCCCGCGTGGGGCCCCGGGTAAGCTTCGGTGTAATCGGCGTTGTCGTTGGTACTCGCACCGGTGGCGGTTTGCCAGCCGGCAGGGGCCCCCACGGGCAAGCCGCCGGCCTCAAAGCCCGGGTTGGCCACCAAGTTGGTGCCAGCACCAACCGGCGCCGGCGCTGGGGCAGCCACGGCCACCGACACGGTAGCCGAAGTGGTACTGGCCGCAGCATTGTCGGTTGCCACGGCGGTCAGCGTGTACGTGCCGGCAGCTGCGGGCGTCCAGCTCAGCTGGTAGGGGGCTGCGGTAGCTTCGCCCAGCTTGGTGGCGCCGTTGTAGAATTCTACTTTGACTACCGTGCCGTCGGTATCAGCGGCCGTGGCGCTCAGGGCGACGGCTTGGCCCAGCGTGAGGGCGGAGGGGGCGCTCAGGGCCACGGTGGGCGCGAGGTTGGGCGCGGCGGCTGATTGGGGTGCCAGCGTCACATCGTCAAAATAGATGGCTTGGTTGGCATCGGCTTTGGAGTAAAAACCTATTTCGCACCGGCCGTTGGTCACCGCAACATTGGCCACGGTGAGCAGCACCCAGCCGGCGGCCTTTTCGCCCCCGGGGGTAGCGGCAATATCAGCGGTCAGCACAGGCCCCCCGTAGTTGCTGGCCCGCATCTGGGCGGCGGTTTGGCCCCCGCTGCTTTTCACCCAAGCGCTGAAAGCATAAGTGCCGCTCGGCAAACCACTGACTACTTGGTACGTGTACACTTCGTAAGCTGAATAGCGGTAATGAGTGGCGTGGTAAGTGCCCGTGTGGGCCCCGGCGAACGATTCGGTGTAAATGGATTTGGCGTCGGAGCCGGCGCCGGTTTGCCAGCCGGTGGGCGAGCCAGAGGCGGCGCCGTCTGCTTCAAAACCGGGGTTAACGACCTGGCCGGTGGCCACTACCACCGGCGGGGCCGGGGCAGCGGCGCCCAGGGGCCCCACCACTACGCCGTTCTGTTGCAGCTTTTGGGCCCATAGGGCCCCTTCGTTGTCCTCGGTGGCCAGCGTCACGGGGTTGGGCAGGTGCACCGTACCGGTGCACGCGTCGCAGTTGCCCGGGCTCAGGTCCTGGCGGTCGGGAAAGGGGTTGTTAGCCCCCCACCGCACGAAGCCGATGACGTTGTTCTCGATCCGGTTGTTGAAAAACAGGCTCGCCAGTTGCTGGTAGTAGTTGAATACAGCTGTGGCGGCGTAAGTAGCCTGTAGACGCGAGCCGTCGGGCAGCAGGCCACTGGTTACTAAGCGGTTGTCGTGGTAGTACACGTCGTGGCCGGCGGCAATGTTCATCGCCGCGTTGCAGGTACTCACAAACTGGTTGTGGTCGGCCTCGATGTAGGCCGCGGCCCCGTCCATGGTGCCCGCGTCGCCGTCGGTGGTCAGGCCCGTACCCGTAAACTGGCCGTCGGTGGCTGGAAAAGGGTACGCCCCACGCACGAAGTTGTCGTGCACGTGCACCGGGCTGTCGGCCGTGCCCGAGCTGTTGTACAGATTAATATTGTCCTCCACCAAGCTCTGATTGGGCGCATTGATGACCTCGTTGTAGGCCACGTCGACGCCGGCCAGGTGTTGCACCGTGTTCAAAATCAGGAAGCTGCTGCGGGCGCTGCCGCCGTTGCGCCAGCGCCCGTCGATGTTGCGCACCCGGTTATAGCGCACCGTCAGGGTTTGGCCGCCCCCCCCCGTGCCGCTCCAGCGGTTCACCACGATGCCGCTGGTTTGCACCAACTCGTTGTGTTCCACCACCAAGCGCTGAGCTCGGTACGAATCGATGAAACGGCCAGGGGCTTGGTTGTCCACGCTCGGGGCCAGGCCCTGACCGCGGCAGTTGCGCACGGTCAGGTTGGCGCCCTCACCGGCCTGAATCAGGTTGCCCGCCCCAGCCAGGCTGCACCCGTCGAGCACGACGGGTTCGTTGGTATTCACCAGCACGGCCGGCTGCCCGGAGGTGTTGCTGCGGTAATTGCCGGTGTAGGTACCACCTTTGGTTATTACAATTGGATCAGCGTAAGTTACCGTTTGGGCCTGCGCCGAAATAAGGGGCAGGCCTGCAGCAGCGAACAGTAAAAAAGCCTTCGTACTGGCTGTAAGCGCGCGTTTACGAGAGGATGCAGCGATGGTCTTGTCAATTTTTAACATCAAGGTGACAGAAATGTGAATTTCCGATTTAATTAAAAATATTATAAAACATAAAAAAGCCTGAGGCAAAGATATACAATTATTTCGTTCGTAAACACTTGAGCCAAAATTATATAACTTGCACTTTTCTGCAAACGATTGCGATTTTATAGTCATATAAATAGTGGAAAAATTCAATGTGTATGAATTATTAGCCGACGAGGTTCTGGGAAAGCCAATACCCTGCTCAGGCCTGAAAGGCGACTATGGCAATGGCTGCCATTATCCGGTAACGGGCTTACTTTTACGACATAACGACGTGCTTTTCGTCTCCACCGCTCCCCGCAAACAGTGATGGCCTTTGCCTGGAGGAGTGCCCTCGACCGCCTCGACGAACGACTTGCCCTGGCCCGCCTGGCCGCGGGCCCCGAGCGGCCGGCGCTGCTGGCGTTCATGTTTCACGTATTGTTCGAGGACGAGGCCGCGATGAACCGGCACGAGGTCGACCCGCAGCAGCGCATCACCGTGCGGGTATTCGAGCAATTCGTGGCCTACTTTGTGGCGCACGGCTATACGTTCGTTGCGCCGGCCGACGTGCTGCGCGGCCTCGACCCCGCGGGCAAGTACGCCCTGCTTACCTTCGACGACGGCTACTATAACAACCGCCTGGCGTTGCCCATCTTGCAGCGCTACGGCGTGCCGGCCACGTTCTTCATTTCCACCCACCACGTGGAAGCGGGCCAGGCGTTTTGGTGGGACGCGGTGTACCGCCACCGGCACCGGCACCCCCTGCCCCCCGCCGCGCAGCAGGCCGAGTACGCCCACCTTAAGCAGCTGCGCCACCCGGAAGTCGACCACTATTTGGTGGACCACTTTGGCGCAGGGGCCCTGCAACCAGTGGGCGACCTCGACCGGCCGTTCACGCCCACCGAGCTGCAGGAATTTGCCCGCGCGCCGGAGGTAATCCTCGGCAACCATACCCACCACCACGCCGTGCTGACCAACTACGCCCCGGCGGCGGCCAAGTACGAACTGGCGGCGTGCCAGCAGGCACTGGTGCGGCTCGTGGGGGCCCCGGCCAGTGCCGTGGCATACCCCAACGGCAATGCATCGGCGGCGGTGCGGGCGGCGGCCGTGGGCGCGGGCCTGCACCTAGGGGCTACCGTGCAGGCCGGCAAAAACTACCTACCTTTTGACCGCTACGGCGTAGACGTGCTGCTACTTAACCGCTTCCTGCTGTGGGGCGACCAGGACGTGGCGCGACAGTGCGCTTTATTCCGCACCGACTTCCACCTGAAGCAACTGCTTCGTTTCTGGCGGCGGGCTTAGCTACCCACAGCTATTGTTCTACCTCGATTATCCTGTTTTCCCAATTACCTATTCCCGTGAAGATCCTTTGGCTTGCGCCGTACCCGCACCCGCTCGATACCCAGGCCCACCCCGTGCCGTGGGTGGGGGCCCTGGCTGACTTGCTGAAGCTGGAGCCGGGGGTGGAGCTAACCATTCTGAACTGGACGCACCGCCTCGCCACGCCCGTTGACAAGTTTGAGCGCGACGGTATTCGATTTATTTATTTGAAAACGCCGTCGGTACGGGACGACATCCTCACCCTTTACCGGCGGCGCATTGCCTTAGTAAAGAGATATTTGCAAATCCATTGCCGCGAATATGACCTACTGCACCTGTACGGCTCGGAGCTACAATTGCCGGCCATGACGGCCGGCTTGCCCGTGCCCCAGTTGCTGACGGTGCAGGGCCTGGTGTCGCAGTACCCACGCTTCGTGCCGGGCGTGGTGTCGTGGCTGAAGGTGCTGTGGACGCTGGCCGGCCGCTACGAGCGCCGCTACCTGCCCGCCATCCACCATTTCTCGTGCCGCACGCACTGGGACCAAGCCCTGGTGCAAAAGCTTAGCCCGGGGTGCACCGTGCACCACAACTGGGAGGTCATCCGGCCCGCGTTTTTTCGGGCCCCGGGGCCCCGGCCGACGGGCCGGCCGCAAGTGGTGTTCATGGGGGGCACCCAGGTAATGAAAGGCTTCCGCGAGGTGCTGGCTGCATTCGACCTGCTACGCCAGCAGCTTGATGTGCAGCTCGTTATTGCGGGAGCTGCCGACGCGGCCACGGTGCAGGCGGCGGTAGCGGGGCTATGCCATATTGGGCCAGCCGACGTGGTGTGCCCCGGGGTGCTGGGGGCCCCGGCGCTGGCCCAACTCTTTGCCGAATCGGTGTGCTTGCTGCACCCGTCCTACGTCGACAACAGCCCCAACAGCGTGTGCGAGGCCCAGGTGGCGGGCCTGCCGGTGGTAGCATCCGACGTGGGTGGCGTCCGCTCGCTCGTCGAGGACGAAGTAACGGGCTTGCTGTGCACGTTGGCCCCGGCCAGCATTGCCGCCCAGGCCCTGCGCCTGCTCAGCGACGGGGCCCTGCGCCAGCGCCTGGCCACCCACGCCGCCACCGTGGCCCGCGAGCGCCACGACCCAGCTACCATTGTAAACCGCACGCTGGCCATTTACCGAGCAGTGCTGCGCGATTTTCACAAGCACCCGGCTGCTAAAGCGAAACAGCTGCCCAGCAAGGCACTATCATAGAAAACCGGGGTAGCAATTGGCAGTTGCTTATTGTCAGTTATCGGCAATTATTAATCTAGTAGCTGATCACCAGCACCTAACAACTCACTAAGCGGTTGCCGGCTGTGCGTACAAGGCCAAGTATTGGTCAGCTATTTTGCCCAGTGGGAACCGCTCGGCCACGATGGCTACGGCCCGGGTGGATACCTGCTCGTACAGGGCCCCATCGGAGAGCAGGCGGTTCACGGCTCCGGCAATGGCTTCTACGCTGGTGACGTCGACCAGCAGGCCGCCGTCTTCTACCACCCACGGCACGGCACCGCTGTCCTGGCCGGCCACCACGGGCACGCCGTAGGCCATGGCCTCGACGAGCACCATGCCGAACGATTCTTCGAGCGAAGTGTGCAGCACAAGTGTGCTGGCGGCGATTTTCTTTAGCACTTCCTCGTGGGGCGTGGGGCCCCAGAAGACCACGTTTTGCACGTCGTGCTGGCGGCAGAACGCCTCGGCTTCCTCGCCCGGCACGAAGGCTGTGCCCATGGCCCAAAGCACGGCCGCCGGGTGCCGCTGCTGCACGGCCCGGAAGGCCAGCAGGGCGTTTTTGCTGTTTTTGCGGTCGTCCCAGCCATTTACCACCGTGCTGAGCACGGGCCGGTCAAGGGGCGCTTTTACCAGGCTGGCGCGACCGGGGATGACCACTGGGTTGGGCACCACGGCCACCGGGGCCTTCGTCCAGGGCTGCACGGTGGCGGCCATGTACGGCGACACGGCCGTGAAGCGGTGGCCCTTGCGGAACACGTAGCGCGCCATTACCAAGTGAAACAGGCGGTTGAGAGTGCGTACGTACTCAAAAATGATGCGGGCGTTGTCGTGCACCGTCACCAGCGTTTGCGGGTCGTAGGCCAGGCCAGCCAGGGCAAATTCGTAGGTCCAGTGGGCGTGCACTACTTCGGGGCGGAAGCGCCGGAGCTGGGCCAGCATCTGCTGGCGCTCGAACCAGAAAAAATCGGCGGTGCGGCCCAGGCGCCGGCCGTTCAGGCGGAAGGTGCGGCTGCGAGCGGGCACCACCACGTAGGTCAGGTTAGGGCCCTCGTGCACAAAGGGCGGGTCGTCGTCGCCCAGCTGGTCGTCGAGGGTGATGGCCACCACCCGGTGCCCGCGGGCCACGTACTCGCGGATAAGGTTGCTAATCAGCGGGGCCCCTTCGCGGCCTTTGGGGTACGAGCGGGCAGCATCCCGCTCCGCAGAGGGCAGCAGGTCGTTGGTGGCAATGGGGGCTAGAACGCCGATGTACATCAGGGAGTTATTTAGAAACTGAACCGGCCCGCACCAGCTGGGGCCCCACTGCTATGCCGGCTTTGTGCAGCTTTTGCTGCCAACTGCGCCACTCGCCTTCCTCCGTTACCCAGCCGATGGGGCCGGGCAAATGCTCGGTCCCGGTGCAGGGCGCGCAGGCCCCCGGGCTCAAGTCCTGGCGGTCGGGCGTGGGGTCGGTGCCGCCCCACTTTACGTAGCCCACGGCGTTGCGGGCCACGCGGTGGCCAAAAAACACGGTTTCGGGCTGGTGGTAGAAGTTGAACACGCCGAGCCCGGCGTGGGCGGCGTTGAAGCGCACGCCGTCGGGCAGGTAGCCAGCGGTCACGGCCCGGTTGTCGTGGAAGTAGATGTCGTGGCCGGCGGCAATGTTCATGGCCGCGTTGCCGGTGGCCACAAACTGGTTGTGGTCGGCCTCCACGAAAGCCGTGGCGCCGTCCGCCGTTTTGGCATTGCCGTCGGTGGTCAGGCCCGAGCCCGTGAACTGGCTAGCCGCAGCCGGAAACGGGTAAGCGCCGCGCACAAAATTGTCGTGCACCCGCAATGGGCTGGCCGCCGTGCCCGACGAGTTATACAGGTTGATGTTGTCTTCCACCAAACTTTGGTTGGGCGCGTTCACCACCTCGTTGTAGGCGATTTCGACGCCGGGCACATGCTGCACCGTGTTCAAAATCAAGAAGCTGCAATGGGTGCTGCCGGTGTTGTTGCGCCAGCGGCCGTCCACGTCGCGCACCAGGTTGTAGCGCACCGTCAGGGTTTGGCCGGGGCCCCCGGTGCCGCTCCAGCGGTTCACCACGATGCCGCTGGTTTGCACGAAGGCGTTGTGCTCCACTACCAGGCGGCGCGGGCGGTAGGCGTCGAGGAAGCGGCCGGGGGCCTGCTTGTCGGCGGTGGGCGGCAGGCCGCGGCCGCGGCAGTTGCGCACAGTTAGGTCGGCACCCTCGCCGGCTTCGATAAGGTTGCCGGGGCCCGTCAGCGCGCAGCCGTCGAGCACCACGGGCTCGGTGGTGGCCACGCGCACGCAGGCCGTGCCCGAGGCCGTGCTGGCGTACGCACCCGAGTAGGTGCCGCCCTTGGTGATAACGAGCGTGGCGTCGCCAGTGGCGTGGTGGCTGGCGCAAGCTGCCACGCCGGGGCCCCCGGCCAGCAGAGCCAGCCACAGCCAGCGGGCGGCGCGTTGCGCAAGGGCGCGCATTAGTGCAGAAAGTAACCCACCAGCCGGCGCGCGTAGCCGTTCAGCAGGAAGTACGGCAGGTAGGGCTTGGGACAATTCTTGAGAGCGAAGTGAGTGAAATTGACCATGTTGCCCCCGCCGCGGATACCGAACAGGTGTTGGTAATATCCTTTTACGCTGCGGTGCTTGCGGGTGAGGGTTTGGCCGCTTTCCTCAGGGTAGGTGCTGAGTTGGGCGGCGTAGTTGCAGAACACGGGGAAGCCGGCACGGCGCGCCACGCTGGTGTAGTCGAAGTCAGCCAAATAGTGCGGCAGGCGCTTCTCGTCAAACAGGCCTATTTTGTCAATCACGGCCTTGGGAATGAGCAGGCCGCGCCCGGGCAGGTACGTGACGGGGTGCAGGCCGGTGCGCAGGCCGGCGGGCAGCTCATCTAGCAGGTCGTGGCGGGTATTGGTTTTGAAATCAAGCCGCTCGCCGGCGTAAATCACCTCGCCGGTGGCGGCGTCGAACTCCAGGGCCCCCAGCACGGCGGTGGGGTTCTGGGCGGCGGCGGCTAGCATTTCGGCCACGAAGGTGGGAGCGGCCACCACGTCGTTGTTCAGGGTGAGCACGCGGGTGGCGCCCAGGGCCAGGGCCCGGCGAATGCCCAGGTTCACGCCGGCCGTCCAGAACAGGTTGCCATCGCCGGTTACCACTTCCACTTCGGGAAATTCCTGGGCCAGGGCGGCGGCCGTTTCGTCGGTCGAGCCGTCGTCGACCACCACCGTACGAAAGTCCTGGTTGGTTTGCGCGCGCAGCGATACCAGGCAGTCGCGGGTGTAGCGCCAGCGGTTAAAAACGGGGATAATGATGTAGAGCATAGCAACGATTAAAGTTAAGAACTTGGGCCGCTCCCTACTTGTACAGGGCCTTGGCGGGCATGGGCGAAGCATCCAGCAGGCCGCTGGCGAGCCGCTGCATCTGGTGTCCCCGCGCGTCCCAGGTTTGGGTGCAGGCGAAGGCGTAGCCGGCGCGGCCCATGGCCACGCGCGCGGCCGGGTGGTCGTAGCAATATTCGACGGCGCGGGCCAGGGCCGCCACGGTTTCGGCGGGCGTGTCCACGGGGGCTTTAATGGCGGCGGCCCGCGGAATAAAATCGTGCGCGCCCTGGTGGTCGAGCGTAATGATGGGCAGCCCGGCGCCCATGGCCTCCAGCAGCTGCGTGGCAAACGAGTCGCGCAGGCTGGCGAACAGGAACACGTCGTGCGTTAAAAAGGCGTCGCGCACTTCCGGCCAGGGCAGCGTGCCGCGCCACGTCGCGCGGTCCGTCAGGCCGTGCTGGGCCAGCAGGGCGGGCAGCTGGGGCCCCAGCACGCCGTCGCCCACGATGGTGAGGTGGAACGGCACCCGCGGGGCCACCCGCGCCAGGGCTTCGAGCACCAGCGGCAGGGCCTTGCGCGTGACGAGCCGCCCCAGCCACAGCAGCCGCAGCACGGGCGCCGCGGCCCGCTCCGGAAACGCGGCGGGCAGGTAGCCGGCCGGCAGCCCCGAGTCCAGAAACATTTCGACCCGGGGCGCACCCAGGCGGCGGACCTCGGTAGCGGTTTCCGTGTTGGTGGCCAGCACTAGCGCGGCCCGGCGCAAGCTTTGCCGCACGTTGTGGTCGCAGGCAGTCAGCAACTGACTGATGGCGTTGCGCAGCGTTTCGGTCTTGAACCAGTCGGGCACGTAGCGCCGGAACGCCGCCGGGGCCCGCTGGCCACCGCCCAGGGGCCCCACCACCAGGGGCCGGCCCAGGCGCCAGAGCCAAGTAGCCATTTGCAAGCTACTATATGTGGCGTGGTGCACCAAGTCGAACCCCTCGGGCGGGGCCAACTGCCGCGCCGTGCGCCAGGCCAGGTACTGCCACACCATGTAATGCACATATACCCCGAACTGCCAGCGGTAGAGGTACTCCACCCAACCCGGCACGGCCACGTACACCAGGTGCAAACGGGCGCGCTCGGCCGGCGACAGGTGCTGGACGAGGTACGCCTCCAGGTCGGCGCGGCCGTTGGGCGTGGTTAGGCACCACACCTCGTGGCCGAGCTGCCGCCACTGCTGCATCCAATTGAAGCCGTTGCCTTCTTCGCCGCCCCGGTTGGGGGCGCAAGCGTAAGCCGAGAGAAGCAGCCTCATGACTGGGCGGGCTTAGCCGGCTGGGAGAGGACCGGCTTGGCGGCTTGCTTGGGGCTCTGGAGGCCGGCGGCCACTGGCTTTTGACCCGCAAACACGCGGCGCACCATGGCTGCCAGCCGGCTTCGGAAGAACTCGTTGAAGCGGCGGTTGTCGCGGCGGCGGTCCTGGGCCACTTGGGCGGGGTGGCGCAGCGGAAAGGCGAGGTCGCGCGCTGGCAAGTCGCCCAGCACGTCGCCGCCGTCGTGGGTGTGCGTCGAGTCGTTGCCGAAGCCAATGTTGCCCACCAGGTTCACGGCCGGCACGATGTAGAGGCCCTGGTGGCGGGCAATGGTGTACTCCCACTGGTAGTCCCACACGTCGGGCGGCTGGGGCAGGGCCAGCACGCCGGCCATTTTGCCCAGCCGGTAGCGCTTCTCCAAAGGCCCCGTGAAGGTGCCGTTCAGGGCCCCCGAGTCCGCCACAGCGCGGAAGTCGGTGAGGTGGTAGTCGTAGAGCTGCCAGGCGCGCCGCCAAGTGGCCCAACCCCAACTATTGCGCTGCGTCGAGAAGTAATACGACGGCTCACCGGGGCTCAAGGGCCCCTGGGCCTCCGAGCCGAAGTTGTTGCCACCGATGTGCATCACCCGTGTTTCGTCGCGGTAGCGGGCCAGCAGCTCCTGGCAAAACGGGAAGAAGCTGGGGGCCGGCACGCAATCGTCTTCTAGGATGATACCCTCGGCTTCGTGCTCAAAAAACCAATTCATGGCCGTGACCGGGGCCAAGCCGCAGTTCAGGTTTTGCTCCTGAAACAACGTGAATACTTCGCAGGGCCAGTCCACTTCCTGCACCACGGCGCGGGTTTCGGCGCAGCGCACGGCGTCGGTGGGGTGGCCGGGGCGGGGGCCATCGGCGGCTACGTACAGGCGGGTGGGCCGGGCCCGGCGAATAGTGTCGAACACGCGCCGGGTGGTGCCGGGCCGGCTGAACACCATCAGCAGAACCGGTGTATCGAGGGCCCCGGCGGGCACAGAGGAAAGGGATTGAGGCATAACGTAGCCGTTGGGGTTCAAACGGCTTATACGGTAAAAATCGCGGGGCTGCCGCCGCCGGGCATTGGCGGGAGCGGGCTGCCCCATCGGGCAGGCAAACGGCGCCGCCGCTGATAGGTTTACGGTACAAGGAGGCGTTCGGATGGCCCCGCGCTTTTGCCAGGGCCCGCATTGGCCAGCCGGCGCGTCGGCGGCCAGCAACTCGCTTTAGGAATAAAGCGGGATGCCAGCCAACCAACGCAACCGCCTACGAATGCGCCATCACTGGTCCCGCAGCGCCGGCCGCGGCCGGCACCAGCGGGGCCCCCAGCGCTTGGCCGACCAATTGTTGCATCTGGTGTCCCCGCGCGTCCCAGGTTTGGGTGCAGGCGAAGGCGTAGCCGGCGCGGCCCATGGCCACGCGCGCGGCCGGGTGGTCGTAGCAATATTCGACGGCGCGGGCCAGGGCCGCCACGGTTTCGGCGGGCGTGTCCACGGGGGCTTTAATGGCGGCGGCCCGCGGAATAAAATCGTGCGCGCCCTGGTGGTCGAGCGTAATGATGGGCAGCCCGGCGCCCATGGCCTCCAGCAGCTGCGTGGCAAACGAGTCGCGCAGGCTGGCGAACAGGAACACGTCGTGCGTTAAAAAGGCGTCGCGCACTTCCGGCCAGGGCAGCGTGCCGCGCCACGTCGCGCGGTCCGTCAGGCCGTGCTGGGCCAGCAGGGCGGGCAGCTGGGGCCCCAGCACGCCGTCGCCCACGATGGTGAGGTGGAACGGCACCCGCGGGGCCACCCGCGCCAGGGCTTCGAGCACCAGCGGCAGGGCCTTGCGCGTGACGAGCCGCCCCAGCCACAGCAGCCGCAGCACGGGCGCCGCGGCCCGCTCCGGAAACGCGGCGGGCAGGTAGCCGGCCGGCAGCCCCGAGTCCAGAAACATCTCCACGCGCGGCGCACCCAGGCGGGCAATTTCGGTAGCGGTTTCCGTGTTGGTGGCAAAAGCCAGCGCAGAATGGCGCAGGCTTTGCCGCACGTTGGGGTCAAACGCGGTGAGCAGCCCGCCGATGACGTTGCGCAGCGTTTCGGTCTTGAACCAGTCGGGCACGTAGCGCCGGAACGCCGCCGGGGCCCGCTGGCCGCCGCCCAGGGGCCCCACCACCAGGGGCCGGCCCAGGCGCCAGAGCCAGGTGGCCATTTGCAAGCTACTATATGTGGCGTGGTGCACCAAGTCGAACCCCTCGGGCGGGGCCAACTGCCGCGCCGTGCGCCAGGCCAGGTACTGCCACACCATGTAATGCACATATACCCCAAACTGCCAGCGGTAGAGGTACTCCACCCAGGCCGGCACCGCGAGGTACACCAGGTGCAGGCGCGCCGGGTTGGCCGGGTGCTCCGCCAGGTAGGCGGTCAGGTCGGCGCGGCCGTTGGGCGTGGTCAGGCACCACACCTCGTGGCCCTGCGCGTACCATTGCTGCATCCAGTTGAATCCGAAGCCTTCCTCTCCGCCTTTGGTGGGGTTGCAGGCGTAGGCCGATACCAGCACATTCATGGCGCCAGCAGGGCCCCAGGCCGTTTAACAGCCCGAAATTCCACTGATTGCGCAGCGCCTACAATCAAGGACCGCCGAAAGCGGCGCGGTAGCCGCGAAGCCACCGGCCAGAATAGCGTTTGTTTCATCTTATGCGTAGCCAGCCGAGAGTGACGGCTGCTATAGCAAAGATGAAGTTAATAGCCTGAACAATCAAGCATTCGCATAAGTACTTATTTCTTCGGCTGGCCCTTCTGCCAGCGCCTGTGCTGGGTAGCCGAGGGTAGGCGGCTCGGGCTCACCCAGGGCGGCCAGCAACAGGCCCAGCAGGCCAAAGTGGTAGGTCGACCAATCGTAAGAGGCCGAGAACACCAGCAGGCAGCCGAAATAGGCAATCAACAGGGCCGTGTCGGGCCGCATGGGGCCCCGCTGGAATAGGCGCTGCACCACGCGCACGATGGGCACGAGCAGCACCACTACGATGCCGATAATGCCGAAATAAAAGGCGCGGTCAAGGTAGAAATTGTGGAAGTGGTGGCCCGTGCGGTCAGCCCACATCGGCTGGTCGTTACTGGGGTCGTAGAACTGCATGGGCACCTCAAAGCCTTCGAGGCGCCAGCCAGCCAGCGGGCGCTCCTGCACCAGCGGCATGTACGATTCAATCTGTTTGAGGCGCCAGCTGCCGGTGCCCTGCTTGTCGGCGTTGGCCATGTCGTCCATGCTGGTTTGTAGGCGGCTCACCACTTCGGGGTTGTTCAGCACCAGCGCCGTAGCCCCCAGCGAACCCAATATACCGGGCAGCACCACCAGCATAATCAATTTCGGAAACGAGAACCGCACCCCCGGCGTGCGGCGCAGCAGCAGCAGGTCGAGCGGAATGGCCACGGCCGTGGCAATCCACACCGAGCGGTGCTGGAGAAAGATGATGAGCGGCAGGCAGAAAAAGAAAAAGCCCAGCACCAGCAGCCCGCCGTGGGTGAGGTAACGGTTGAGGCAGTAAAGCGCGATGGGCACAAACAGGTAGGCCGACGACGACCCAAACCCCCGCTCGTTTTCGGCGAAGGCCGTGAAGCTGAGCGAGTCGCGGTGAAACACCAGCAGGTTGGCCAGCAGCACGAACGTGAGCACGCCGATGACCTGGCCCATTGAGGGCAGCCCAAAGCGCCGGTGAAAGGCGTAAATTCCGAACATAATCAGCAGCATGAACAGCTTGCTGAACACGTGCGGGTACACCATCCAGGAGCCGTGGCCGGCGTACGACTCCAGCATTAGCCCGCCGATGGCAGCCAGCACCACCCACATCCAGTTGCGGATCATGGGCTCCATGTAGCGCCCGTATAGCACCATGGCCCCAAACGAGGCCGCAAACAGCGCGTAGGTATACAGCTTGACGCCGTCCGGCTCTTGGTCGACCTGGGGTCCGTAGATAAATTCCCAAAACGCCGCGTTGGTGGCCAGCACGGCTACCAGGGGCAGAATCAGGAGGAAATTCAGACGGATTTTCATAGAATAACAGTAAAGAAGGCCCGGGCAGGCTATGCTATACGGATTGGGCTTCCACAGCCGCTACGGGCAGCGGGGCTACGGGGGCCCCGGCGGGGGCTAGCCCGGACGCTTGGCGGTAGAATGCCACTGTGGAGCGCACCATCGCGGCCACGTCGAAGCGGGGCCGGGCGTAGGCGTACTGGCGCTGCTGCAAGCCGCGCAGCGCGGCGGGGTCAGCCAGCAAATCGGCCAACTGGGCCGCCACCGCCGCGGGGGTAGTGGCCTGCGGAATGGAGGCTTCGGGCGTGGCGGCCAGCAGCTCGGGGCTACCGCCAGCGGCTAAGGCCAGCACCGGACAGCCGGCGGCCAGCGCCTCGATGACGGCATAGGGACAGTTTTCGCGGGCAGCGGTGTGTACGTACACGTCGGAGGTGTGCAGCAGGGCGGCCACCTGCGTGTGGTAGCCGAGCAGCACCACGTCGCTTTCCAGGCCGTGCTGGGCGATGAGGACCCGCAGCATCGCCTCGTCTTCGCCCTTGCCCACCAGCACCGTCACGCAGCCGAGGTGCAACTGCCGCAGTTCCGCGGCCACGGCCACCAAGTACTGCTGGTTTTTGCGGGCTTCAAGCTGGCCGATGTTAAGGATAATGGGCCGGCCCGGAAATAGAGCCCGCAAATCGGGCCCGTTGCCAGCCGGGGCCCCAGCGGCGGCGGGCGGCGCAAAGGCGGCCATGTCCACGCCGTTGTGAGCGATGGCCGTTTGGGCCCCGGCGGGCAAAAACGGCCGCGTGAGGCGCAGCGCGTACTCCGAGATTCCCAGGAAAAACTGGGTGCGGCGCAGCAAAAAGTTGTACCACCGCACCTCAAAGCGGGCCGCCCGGCTCGCCGGCGGCAGCCCTAACTGAATAACTACTTCCTCGCCCGGGTGGTCGTTGTAGTGGCCCGTCACCACCACGGGCACCCGGTCGCGCAGGGCCAGGCGGGCGGCCCAGCCGCTGGCCACGTCCTGGGCATTCACCACATCGTAAGCCTGGCGGCGGTCAATGGCAAAATAAATTTCGGCTACCTGGCCCAGCTCCAGTCCCACTCGCTTGCCCAGTTGGCCGGGCAACAGCCCCAGCCCACGGCGCACCGCGCCGATGGCACGGCGCACCCACGGCTTCAGGTCGTCCTGCGTCACCACAGTAACGCGGTGGTCTTGGGCGCGCAGCAGGGCCGCCAAGCGCTCGTAGTGCACCCGCACGCCCGAAGCGGCGCCTGGCACTTGCAGCGAAGTGAGCAGGATGTTCATTGCGCGAGCGGCTGGTCGAAGGTTTCGAACACGGGCGACACACTAGGCCGGCGTTCCAAAAACGCCGTGTAGCGGGCCAGGCCTGGGTGAGCCGAAGCGGGCATCTGGCGCAGGCCGCGCAACCGCACCAGGCTTTGCTGCAACATGGGCCGCAGCTCGGCCGAGGGCCAGCGCAGCACCACCGCGCCCAGCACCAGGGCCCCAGCGGCTATCTGGGCAAGCAGGGCCACCAGGGCGGGCGCGTGCAGCGGGCGCACCAGCGTGGCCACCGCCAGCAGGCCCAGGCCCACAGCGGCGGCGTTCAGCACCCCCGGCTTATAAATGGCAAACAGCCGGCCGTACGGGATGCCGATATCGCGGTGCGTGATGCGCATGTAAAGGAAGGTGCGTACCACCTCGCCCGTGCCGATGGCCCCGGCAATACCGGCTAACCCGTAGCCCTTCAGGCCCCAAAAGAGCCCCGCCAGCAGGGCCATAAACTCTAGATTTAGAATGGTTTTTTGCTTCAGGTTGGCCCGGGCGTCGGCCACTACGCCGGCAAACAATGTGGTCATACTCAGAGGAATCGACAGGCACAACACCCGCAGAATGGGCACCGACGCCGCCCACCGGGGCCCCAGCAGCACCTGCACTAGCTCGGGGGCGGCCACGGCTACGCCGGCGCACACGGGCAGCACCACGGTGGCCACCAGCGTGCTACTGGTGAGGTACAGGGCCCGGGTGCGGGGCAGGTCGTCCTGGATTTTGCTGAAGGCCGGGAAGGCCACCCGCGCCAAGCTGTTCGTCAGGAAATACATGGGCAAATACAGCAGCATGTAGGCCCGGTTGTAAATGCCCAGCAGCACCGAACCCAGCAGTCGCCCGATCAGCAGCGTGTCGAGGTTTCCGTTGATGAACTCCAAAAAACCCACCACCGACACCCGCCCGCCGTAGCCCAGCAGCCGGGCGTAGGGGGCCCGATCGAAGATGAAACGCAGCGAGTGCCGTACCACCAAGTAGTTCAGCAAGGCCGCGAAAAATTGCTGGGCCAAGCTGGCCGCTACCAGGCTCCACACACCCGCGCCCAGCATGGCCAGCGTAATGCCCACGCCGCCGTAGCCCAGCACGTAGGCCGCCACTTCCACCTTGGCAATGACCTCGAAGCGCATTTCGCGGCGCAGCAGGCTGGTGGCGGTAGCCCCCAGGCCCACAATTATAAAGCCCAGCGCCTGCATCCGCACCAGTGGTACCACGGCTTCGTTTTTTAGGAACAACACCGCCAGCGGAGCCCCCAGCCAAGCAATGCCCGCCACGGCCAGCCCCAGACCCAGCGACGCCGTGAAGGTGGCCCGCACGTCGTGGGCATCAATTTTGGCGCGCTGCACCAAGGCGTGGCCCAGGCCCATTTCGGCGAAGTAGCTGCCGAAGCGCAGCACTACGCCCGCCATGGCCACCAGCCCGAAGGCGGCGGGGTCGAGTAGGCGGGCCATCACGGCGGTGTAGCCAATCTGCATCACGGCTGTGAGCACCGTGGCCGCCGTTGTCCATTGCACGCCGCGCACGGCGGCCGAAGACAGGTTTTGGGTGGTTACGGCCATAGCGGAGGCAGAAGAAAATGGGCGTACCTGCCGGGGGCCCTACGCCCCATATTTATAAGCGTTGGCTTTGTAGCGGTACTCGTAGGTGTTAGCAAAGCGTACGTCGTTGATGAGCAGGTAGAGCTGCTTCACCTTGTGGTCGCGGTGCATTTCGCTGATTTGGCTCACCAGCGAGCGGTCCGTGTAGTTCTGGCGCACCACGTACACCTTGGCGTCGAGGTATTGCAGTAGTACCAGAAACTCTGACACGTAGCCCAGCGGCGGAATATCCACCAGCAGGTAGTCGTATTCGCTGCGCAGTTGCTGCACCAGTTCACCCAGCCGCGCGCTTTCAATCAAGCGCGTGGGGTTTTGGGGCAGTGGGCCGCAACAGAACACGTCAAGGCCGGGAATGCTGGTGGTACTGCGGGCCTCGGCGAGCGTGCTAGTGCCTTCCAAATAGGTGCTAAGACCATGCTCGGCGCGGCGGTCGATGCCGAAGTAACCGGCTAGCGTGGGCCGGCGCATATCGCACTCCAGCACCGCCACCCGGCGGCCGCTCTGGGCCAGCTCAGCGGCCAAGTTCACGGTGCAAAAGCTCTTGCCCTCGCCCGGCACGGAAGACGTAACGCCAATCACGCGCTTATCGAGGCCGGCCGAGAGGTATTGCAGGTTCACGCGCACCGCCCGGAAAGCTTCCGCAATGGCGCTGCGCGGGTCGTGCAGCATGGTTTGCTTGTCCTCATCGGAGCCGTGCGGAATGGCCCCCAGCAGCGGAATGCCAGTGAGGCGGGCCAGGTCTTCCTTGCTTTGCACGCGGCGGTTGGTTTTGTCCTGCATCAGCACGAAGGCGGCCGGCAGCACCAGGCCGGCCAGCAGCGCCAGCAGGCCCACTAGCAGCGGCTTGGGCGCCGAGGGCCCCAGGCCGTTCTGCTTGGCGGCATCCACAATTTTCTTGTCGGTGGCGTTGGTGGCCAAGGCAATGGCCGCCTCGTTACGCTTCTCCACCAGGTAGTTATAGTTCTTTTCGTTGAACTCCGAGTTGGTGCGCAGCGAGCCAAGCTGGCGCTCATTTTCGGGCATCCGGCTCAGCTGGCCGCGCACCTCGCCCAACTGCTGATCGGCGTCGCGCAGCGAGCTGGTCGATGAGTTTACCAGCCCGGTCAGGGTTTGAATAAGCAGCTCCTTGGTCGTGCTGATCTTCTCGTCCAGCACCACCACCAGGGGGTTAATTTCGCTGGCGTTCACAATCAGGGCCGCGCGCTGGCTGCCTAGTTCCGAAAGCTGCTGGATGAGGCCAGTCGTGGCCGGGTCGTCGATGCCGCCGCTGCTCAGGGCCGTTACGCTGCCGGCGCCGCGGTGGGCGCGCAAATAGGAGAGCATGTTTTCGTAGTAGCGGCGGTTAGTTGCCAAGCGGTTGCGGGTTGCGGTCAGCTCGTTTTGCTGTTGAATGCCCACGCCCGACTGGGCCCCGGCGTCCACCACGCTGTTTTGCGAACGGAAGGTGCTCAAATCCTGGGCGGCACGCGTTTTTGAACCCGACAGCTTATTGATTTCATTGTCGAGAAAGGCCAGGGTTTTGCTACCCACTTGGTTTTTCTGATTTAAGTCGTCCTGCACGTAGGTGGCCATCAGCGTGTTGAGAAACTGGGTCTCCTTGGCCGGCACGGTGCCTGAGGTGGTCAGCTCCAGGATGCGCGACTCGTGGTCGGTGGGGCGCACCTTGAGGCGGGCCTGGTACTCGGCCGTGAGGCTGGCCAAATCGTTGAGCTTGAAAAAATAGTTGGCTTTACTACCGCCTAGCTGGTCAGGCTCGGGGCGGAACACCACCGTCAGCAGCGGGCTGCGCAGCGTGTCGCCGGCGGCCACAGTCTGGTCAAATTCCACGTCGGCCACCTCGCGCACCAGGTCGCCGGTAGCCAGCTGGCGCAGCTGGCCACGCTTAGCGTCGGCGTGCACCCGAAACTTATTGCCCGGCAGCGTTTCCACGTAAATGGGGACGCCCGTGAGCTGGGGCCGGCCCGGCACGGCCACCACCCAGAAGGGCATGTCGCCGGCCGCCCGCTCGCGCACTTGCAGCGGCCGCACCAAGTTCAGCCACGAGCTGGGCTCGGCGTAGTAGCTCACCGAAAACGGCAGCTGGGCCAGTGTGCGCCGCATCATGCCCGACGAAGTAAGGAGGCCTACTTCGTCTTCCAGCTTGAGGCCCTTGGGCTTGCTATCAAGCAGCTGCAACAGCTCCTGGGCCTGCTTAGAGCCCGTCGATTGGTCGCCGATGAGCAGGGTGGACTGGAAATCGTACACCGGGGCTTTCACTTGCAGGTACACCCAGGCCAGGGCCCCGGCGATGGCCAGGGCCGCGACGAACCAAGTCCAGCGGCGGCGAAGCTTGAAGAAAAGCTCGTGTAAATCTAATTCGGCAGCAAAAGGGGCAGGACGCGCTTCCATAAGTATCCAGAGGTATATCTAGCTTGGGTAAAAACCCAAGAGTCAATCGGTTAAACCCGTTTATTTATTTGGTAAGGTAGCTAATCAGCAGCACAATGGCAGAAATACCGGCAAACACCAGGCCTAAATTATTGGCATTGCCCCGGTCCGTGCGCGCTTTCAGCGGTTCCACGTACAGGGCATCGTTTGGCAGCAGGTAGTAATAAGGCGATTGCAGCAGGTTAGGGTCAGTTAGGTTTATCAATACGACTTCCGACCCCTTAGCGGTTTGCCGAACGAGCTTCACATTCTGGCGGTTGCCGAATTCGGTAAGGTCGCCGGCCATGCCCAGGGCTTCGAGCACGGTGGCCTGTGGGTTGTAAATGAAGTAACGGCCCGGCAAGCGCACTTCGCCCAGTACTGTGATTTTAAAACTCAGCAGCTTCACCAGCACATTGGCGTCGCGCACGTAGGCGCCCACCTTCTGCTCGAGCAACGCCTGCGCCTGAGTCAGGCTGAGGCCCGTCACCTTGAGGCGGCCCACCGTGGGCAGGTTGATGGCACCGGCCTCGTCGATGGGGTAGCCCGTGAGGTAGAGGGTGCTGGGGTCGCCCGACACCATGCTCTGGGGCCCCGGCACGTTAAAAATTTCGCTTAGGGCAGGCTGCACGCTCTGCACCCGGATGCTGAGCACGTCGCCGGGCTGGAGCAGGTACGCTGGGCGGGCATTGACCACCTCCACTGGTTTTTGCGTCGAGTAGCCATTGCCTTGCAGATACGGCAGTTTCTGCTGCGTCACGCAGCCCCCCAACCCTAGCAACCATACCCAACCTAGCAAGCGCAATCGGAGAAATGACATCATGAGCGAAATATTCAATAAGCTGAATTAAGAAGATATAAAGCAGTTTTGCAAACTTTGCGACAAAAATAGTTCGGCCGTGGCACTACGTTGCCCGTGCGCATTCCTCAAAGAAAAGCCCCCGACCGATTGAATTCGCTGAGGCATACGGATTTTAGTCCATCGGCGGTTGCGCAATAAACCTGCCATTTGGCCCGCACCGCGCCCGAAGCCTCGCCCACCGCTGGGCCCGCCCCGCGGAAACTCCACAACGCGCCCCACCGTAAAGCGGCGCAACGGTTGGGCTAACGCCTTGACTACTTGGGGCGGCCCCCTGGGGCTTGGCTGTCCAGCGGCCAGCCCCTTACTTCGCATCGTCCAATAGCCCGCCCCCGCCATGAAGAACCTTTTTCCCGCGCTCGTTTTTTTGTTGGTCGCCACCGGCTGCAACTCCTCCGCCCCGTCAGACAAGACCGCCGCCGGGTCACCGGCGGCGAAAGCCGCCGCCCCCAATGATACTTTGCAGCAGGCAGTGGCCAAGTACGTGGCGGCCCACGCCGCCGCCTTCCCCGGCTACGAGCCCGTGCGCTGGGGAGCCCCCGCCGCCTACACCAAAATAAACGAAGCCGCCGTCAAGGGCGTGGTAGCCATGCAGGCCTTCGACGATGCCCTGACGCCCCGCAACCAAGCGCTGGCCAACTACAAAGCTTCGCTAGCCCGCCACGACGCGCCGGCCAAAACCGCTGCCATCATGGCCCTCTACGGTAAGGCCAACAAGCACAACGACTCGCTGCTGGTCATTGCCAACAGCTTCATTGGCGTGAAAGACTCGGCCCGCCTGGGCACCCAGCTGGTGCACGCCTACCGCGCCCAAAACAAGGCCGGGGCCTTGGTCCTCGACAGCGCTACGTTCGTAGTGTACCCCGGCGGCCGCGTCGAGCAGCTGTAGCTCTGACCCGGGGCGCGGGCATCGGGGCCAATTTTTTCGGATACAAATAATATATTTTCTTTAATATACTTTATATTTGAAGAGAACAAACTGCGCAGTTTTATGTGGCAACGCGCTGAGGAAACTGTAATTATCCGCTACGCCCCGCAGGCTCGGGGACTTAAAAAGTCGCTTGGCACGCTGCATGCGCTGCTGGGGCGGGCCCCGGCAAAAACCCGTTTTGCATCTTTAGCCAGGGCCCCATCCTCAGCAGGCCGGCTTTCGTATGTCCGGTTGGTACTGAAGCCATAAAAACCAGCACCTTTTCTCTTTAATCCTTCGCCTCCCCCTGCTATGGCCACGCTACACAACATGCCGGAAGACATCAAAAACTTCCTTCGGGCGCACGGCCCAGCCCCCACTGGGCCCCTAGCGGCCGAGCACCAAGTGGGCGTGCAGCTGGCCATTTCGCGCGTAGCCGACCTAGTCATGAGCACCTTTAAGGAGCTGGCCGGGCAGTCAAGCGGCCGCGACTCGCTTTGGACTGCGGCCCGCGCCGCGCATGCATCGCCACAGCCCAATGCTGATGCAGACCTGGTGAAAACTGCACTTGACGACCGCTACCACGGCAAAGTGCACGGCGTAGCCACGGCCGCTGGCATCCAAACCGCATCGGTGAACCAGCTGGTGGAGCAAGTGAGCGGCGCGGCGCTCAGCATTATGGGTGGCCTAGTGGCCCAAAACGACTGGACGGCCCAAGAGTTGAGCCAGTGGCTGCAGTCCCAACCGAGCGTTGCATCGGCCGTAGGGGCCCCGCTAGCCAACGCCGAATTTGCCGCCGCGCCCGCGGCCGCCCGCTCAGCCGCCGGGGCCCCGTCATGGGTAACGCGGCACGCCGGCGCGCTGCTGCTGGGCGTAGGCTTCATCGCGGTGGCCGAGCTTGGCTACATTCTGGGCACCCGCAACCCCGAGGCCGAAGTGGCCGCGACGGCCGCCGCCGAGCCGGGGCCCCCGCCGAGCCGGCCCTACACCGCTGTGCCGGTGGCCAGCCTAACGTCGGCGGCCGACGCGGCCCGAGGCAAAACGGCGGTGCCGGTGGTGCTCAAGCTAAAGAACGGCGTGCGTCAAATCATCGGGTCTAACTCAACCGAGAGTAAACTTTACCAGTTCCTCATCGATCCTACCAAAGAGGTTGATCTAGTAGATCCTTCCAAAGGCTGGATTGGTTTTGACCGCATTTATTTCGAATCCAACAAGGCCATCCTAACCAACGAGTCGCTGTGGCAGCTCTCCAACATCGCCAGCATCCTTAAGCGGTTTCCGGCGGCCAAGGTGAAGCTGGGCGGCTACACTGACAGCTCGGGTAGCCCCTACACCAACTTGCGCTTAAGCCAGGAGCGCGCCAAGGCAGCCATGACGACCCTCGTGGGCATGGGCGTGCCGGCCAACCGCTTGACGTCGGCGGGCTACGGGGCCCTCGATAACCTGGCCAGCAACGACACTGAAGAAGGCCGCTCCCTCAACCGCCGCGTGAGCCTTCAAGTGGTGCAGAAGTAAAGGCTCCGGCGCCTTTTTTAGCCGAAGCGTAGTCAATAAAAAGAGCGGCCTGAGTAGGCCGCTCTTTTCGTTTAATAACTTACTGGCAGCTACTTATTGCGCCATTTGTAGAGTTGCAGCGTGCGGATCGTATCGGGCCGCTTGCGGAAATTGCCGGTTAGGCTATCAAGGGCGGCCTCGCCGTAGAGCAGGAAGTTGTAGAGGCGATTGGCGCGCTGGGCGCGGGCCTGTTGCAGGGTGGCTTTGGCGGCCCAACTGGCGTACAGCACCCGGCCCAGGGTGTTGCCGAACTGGTTTTGCAGCACGCGGCGCTGGTTGCGCACGGCGTAGTACTGCTTCCAGGCGGCGGGCCACGGAATACCGTCGCGGTCGAACGAGGCGGGGTGGTAGAACACGCTGCTGGGCACCGTTACGATGGGGAAGCCGTTCTTCTGGGCCCGCGTCATGTACTCCACCTCATCGCCCCAAATAAATAGGTCTTTGTCGGGTATGCCGATGGTTTCCACTACGTTGCGGTGCACCAGCGTTCCGTTGAAAAACGAGGCCACGCCGTAAATCAGGTCTACGCCCGTCATGTCACTCACCTTGCGGTAGGCCTGGTTGGGGCGGTCCACGAAAAATGCTAGCTCGTCGCGGCTGTTCACGCTCACCGACATCGAATTCTTGATGCAGGGCCCCAGGTTGGGCGAGGCCAATAGCTGGGCCAGGGCGTCGGGCGCGGCCAAGCAGTCGTCGTCCATGCACCAAATCCAGGTGTGGCCGGCGCGGTACGCCGTGTCGATGCCCGTGGCGAAGCCGCCGGCCCCGCCCAGGTTGGCCTGGGTCGTCACCAACAGGTCGGGCTGGGTGGTCAGCCACTCGGCCGTGCCGTCGGTGCTGCCGTTGTTCACAATGAAAATAGCGTCGAGCTTGCGCGTCTGTTCGCGCAGCGTGTCGAGGCACTTTTTGAGGTCGGCCAAGCGGTTGTAGGTAACGACCAAAGCGGCAATTGTTTCCATAACTACCTGTTTTTAAACGCTAATACGCGTGATTTAGTAAATACGATGGCCTCGCGCAGGTGCGAGACCTTGATGACTTCGATGCCTTTCCAGCGCAGGTATACGTACATGGCTCCCGTGATGTAGGCCTCTGTGAGCACTAGCGCGTAGGCGGCCCCCACATGCGCGTAGCGCCGGATAAGCAGCATGTTCAGGGCCAGCCCCACCATCGAGCCCACGGCCGTGACCGTGAAAAAGGCGCGGTCCATGCGCAGGTTCAGCATGGTGTGCAGGCCCAGCAGGTTGCTCATGCCGATGATGAGTGGCAGCAGCGCCACGATGCGCAGTACTGTGACGGCCCCCGCGAACTTGGCCCCGTAGAGTAGCGTGATGACGTAGGGCCCCACCAACCATAACCCCGCGCTCACCAGGGCCATCACAATGAAAAGCGGGAAAAACGTGGTACGCACCATGCGCAGCCCCTGCTCGCGCCCCTGCCCAAACGCCTGGGCCACAATGGGAAAGAACGCCTGGTTGAGCGCCAGTCCCACAAACGACTCGGCCATACCTTCGAGCCGCGTGCCGGCCGCGTAGATGCCTACGTTGTAGGGCAAGCTGAGCAGGCCGAGGATGAACACGTTCGAGCTGGCGTAGATCGTAATCATCACCGACGAGAAAAACAGCGTGCGGTCCTCTTTGAAGCGGTTGCGTAGCTCGGGGCCCGTGGGCCAGCTAAACTTGATTTTGAAGCGCCGCACGGCTACGTAGAGCGCGGCCACGCTTACCAAAATTTGCGACACGCTGATGGCCAGGTTCTGGTACACGTAATCGTCGGCCTTGCGGATAAGCAGCAGCACCGACAGCGAAAAGATGAGTTTCACGGCCAAGTTGAACATGGCCACGCGCCCCAAATCTTCCATGGCCTGGTACAGCCAGAACGGCGAGAGCACCGTGCCGATGCACACCAGAAACGTGCAGATGTGCAGCCCCAAATGCCCCTTGAACTCGGGGTTGGAAAGCGTAACGATGGTGAACACGACCACCGACAGCGCCCACAGCAGTGCCTTGCCGGCCATTACCTGGCTGAAAATGCGGCTGGTCGCTTCGGTATCTTCGCGGTTGGCGGCAATGACGCGCACCGCCGCCATGTCGAAGCCGTAGTTGATGAGCAGGCTGAAATACGTGACGTAGGCCTGCGAAAAGTTGAGCAAGCCCAGCTTATCGGGCCCGATGATGCGCACCACGTAGGGCACCGTGAGCAGCGGCAGCAGGAAGTTGGCCACCTGCACGCTGAACAGCGACGCTACGTTGACGGCGAAGCGGCGCATGGTGGGCTTGGCCATGCCCGCCTCGTTCTTAACAATGGTAATCTCGTCGCTCACTAAAACGGGTTGAATGGTGGCAAAAAACCACAGGGCGGGCGCCTGCGGAGGCGGGCCCGGGGCCCCGGGCCCGCCTCCGCAGGCGCCCTACATACGGAGGCAACCCGCTTTCAGTCAGATGATTTACGAAATTAGGAGCGGCCTCCCGGTTTTTTTCAAATAACTCTTACTTTTCTTAAATCGATTGTTCTCAACATTTTTTTAGGGCAATCATCAATTAGTTAGCTGGTTAATTATATAGATTTTTTATAATGTTTAGTTGCACTTTTGTTTTAAAATTCATAAAAAAACTTTGCTCCACTTGTTATTCGCCGGGGATCGGGCTCTGGGGCAAACTGGGAGTGCGGGCTAAGCGGTTACTTTGCGTTTCTAACTACATATATCTCACTTTTTATCACCCCCTTATGATTCGAATTATTCTCGTGTTGCTGTGCGGCTTGCTTAGCTTGGCCGATGCCCAGGCAGCCGCCGCAGCCAGCGTCCCCACCGCCGACCACCACCCGCGCTACAAAGCCTACAAGTACCGGGGCCAGTCGCGCAAGCGCAACGCCCGTATGGGCTTCTTCGCCCGTCGCCGGGCCCGGCGGCAGGCCCGGCGTGCCCAACAACCCAAGCACCGTGGCGTCATCAAAGTAGGCGACCTGGAAGGCACCATGCCGAAGTAACCGCCCTACTGCCGAGACCTCGGTGGGGCCCCACAACAAAAACAGCCGCCCAAAATTGGGCGGCTGTTTTTGTTTATACTCTTGTTCATCAAGGCATTACCACGAGCCGCTATTGTCGTTGCTCGTGTCGTCGAAACCGCCCCCGCCGGTGTCATCCGAGGAAGTGTCGTCGTAAGAGGAATTGTCCGTGGAGAAGTAATCGCCCGACTGCTCGTTGCCGGTGTTGTTGTCGGAGAAGTAATCGGGGGCGCTTTCGTTGGCCTCTCCACCGCGCCCGGCAAAGTAGTCGCCCGCGGCGCCGGTGCCAGCGGCCCCGGCTACTGCCCCGGCCCCCGCCGCGGCACCGCCGCCCAGGCCCGCGTTGTTGGTATCGAAGTTGTGCGCGCTGCCCGAGCCGCTGTCGTGGCCTTCCGACATGCGGTTGCCGAGGTAGGCGCCTGCGGCAGCGGCGGCGCCGGTGGCTAAAATGCCACCCATGCCGAAACCGCTGCCACTTTGGTTGGGCGCCTGCCCGCCGTAGTTGGCCTGGCCCGGGCCATAGTTGCCACCCTGGGGCGAGTTGGGCAAGAAGTTGGGCGTGCCGCCGGGCCGGTTGGGCTGGTTCGGGTTGGGTTGGTTCGGGTAGAAGTTCGGGTTGTTGGAGGTTTGGGGCCCTGGTGCGGCGTTATCCGCGGTTTTACGCCGGAATATGCGAACCAGTAAATACAGCAGGCCGCCCATTACAAGCGCGCCGATGAGCAGTACGCCCGTGCCAATGCCCGGGGCTGTGGAATTACTTGAGGAAGAAACCGGAGACAAACCGCCCCCGCCATTGGTGGACATGTTGCTGGACGGAGTTTCGGGCGTGGCGCTGGGGGCCTGGCTGCTCAGCGCCGGGGCGGCCGCGCTGGGGGCCCCGGCGGCGGTGGGGGCGGTTTTGTTGGGGTTGGAAGCGGGGTTGGCAGCCAGCATCAGCGTGCTCAGGCCCTTGCGCAAGCCAGCGAAGTAGTTGTTCTGCTTGAAGTTGGGTCCAAAATCCTGCGCGATGACGCGCTGTATTAGGGCGGGCGTAATTTTATCGACCAGGCCGCTGCCGGGCTGGATGGTCACCTTGTGCTCCTGGGCGGCCACGATGACCACGAGGCCGTTGTTTTTGCCGCGCTGGCCCACGCCCCAGGCCGTGCCCAGGGCCCGGCCGTAGTCCGACACCTGGCGGCCGCCCAGGCTGGGCACCGTCACCACCACCACTTGGGTGCCGGTTTGGTCGGCGTAGCGGCGCAGGCCACCGTCGAGCTTTTTGGCGTCGGCGGGGGCCATCAGCTTGGCTTGGTCCGTCACGAACTGGAACGGCACCGGGCGGGCCGGCAGCCCGGCGGCCGACTGGGCCGCGGCGGGCCGGGCCAGGGCCCCCACAAAGAGCAAAGCGAGAAGCAACAGACGAGACATGGCGACAGAAGAAAAGGGTGAAAGTTTTGCCTTCTACGGCGTTTGGCGGCCCGGGGCTACGCGCCGCCGCGGGGGCCCTGGGCCAACAACATTAGGGCCCCGGCCAACTTCTGTATGGGACGGGGCGTTGTATTTTTACGGGCCGGGGCTGCGCGCGCCAATCCTCCGGGGTGGGCGGCTGCGTACCTCCCCACACGTTTGGCTTGTGCAAGGTGCAGAAGCCCGTTGTTGTTGCCGGTTGGCGACGCAGCACCGCTCCAGCGGCCCGCCTTCGGCAGACTATTAGTTGGCTTTTTCCTCTTTATGCTGCTTCCCAAATTTGCCCCCCCGCGCTCCTTCCACGCTGAGTTGAAGCGCCGCACGGCCGAGTATTTCCAAACCACGGGCAAGGCCCAAACCGGCAACGCCTCGCTGCTGGGTAAGGCCGCCCTGCTGCTCGGGGCCCTGGTGGCACTCTACGTGCACTTGGTGTTTTTCACGCCCATCGCCGGCTGGGCCCTGGCCGAGTGCGTGCTGATGGGCGGCGTGCTGGCGCTCATCGGCTTCAACGTGATGCACGACGGGGCCCACGGCAGCTTCAGCCGCTACGGCTGGCTAAACAAGGTGGCGGCCTTCACCCTCAACGTGTTGGGCGGTAGCAGCTACATGTGGGACGCCAAGCACAACACCGTGCACCACATGTACACCAATATCGAGGGCGTGGACGACGACCTCGACATCCGGCCCTGGATGCGCATGACGCCCGACCAGCCCCGCCACCGCGCCCACCGCTTCCAGCACCTGTACTTCGGGTTTTTCTACTGCCTGCTCTACATCTCCTGGATTTTCTTCACCGACTACCAGAAGTACTTCAGCCGCAAAATCGGCAGCGTGGCCCTCAAGCCGATGACCCTCAACGACCACCTCATTTTCTGGGGTTTCAAGCTCCTGAATTTAGGATTATACGTGGCGTTGCCCATTTACATGCTGGGCTGGGGCCCCTGGCTGGCCGGCTTCCTGCTCACGAGCGCCGTGGCCGGCTTCACGCTCAGCATCGTGTTCCAGCTGGCGCACACCGTCGAGCAGGCGGCCTTCCCCGTGCCCCACGAAACCACCCGCAAAATGGAGGACGAGTGGGCCATTCACCAGCTGCGCACCACCGCTAACTTTGCCACCGACAGCCGCGTGATTAGCTGGCTCGTGGGGGGCCTCAACTTTCAGGTCGAGCACCACTTGTTCCCCAAAATCTCGCACGTGCACTACCCCAAGCTGAGCAAAATCATCCGCCAGACCTGCGAGGAGTTTGGCCTCCCCTACCAGGAATACCCCAAGATGCGCTACGCCGTGGCCTCGCACGTGGCCTTCCTCCGGCAAATGGGCCGGGCGTAAGCTGTTGAGAGCCTATCCAAATAGGCCGTCACGCTGAGCGCAGTCGAAGCATCTCTCTCGCAGCAGTAATCCAACCAAAAAAGTTAGTTACGCGAGGGAGAGGCTTCGACTGCGCTCAGCATGACCGTTCTTTTTTGTGCTTATTCGGCTGGCTTTTAAGTTGATTGTAGCGCGGACTCTGCGAGTCCACGCTACTTGTTTTTTATGGCCGCCAGCATCCGGTTCAGGTCGGCGCGCTGGTAGGCTTTGCCGCGCGCCACCACGGCGGCTATCTGCTTCACGTTGTTGATATTGACTAGCGGATTGGCATTCAGCAGCAGCAAATCGGCGTCTTTGCCCACGGCGATGGTGCCGCTGCGGCCGGCCACGCCCATGAACCGGGCCCCGTTGAGGGTGGCCGCGCGCAGGGCCTGGGCGGGCGTTAGGCCCGCCTGCACCAGCAGCGCCAGCTCGTCTTGCAGCGAGGCCCCGGGGTAGGTGAACGAGTTGAAGGCCCCGCTGTCGGAGCCCGCCAGCAGGACGACGCCCGCGGCCTGCATCTGCGGCACCAGCGTCAGGAACTTGGCTTCCAGCTTTTGGGTGAAGGCCCGGGCAGCGGCGGGCTGCTGGCGGGCGCTGGCCAGCCGCCGCGCGTAAGTAGCCTGGATTTTGGGGTCGATGTAAGCCCGCAGCGAGTCGTGGGCGTGGTCGTTGTCGGGCAGCTCGGCCAGGGTTTTGCCGATGGCCAGCGTGGGCACGGCGGCCGTGTGGTGGGTGGCCATCATCCGGAAAATGCGCGCCGCCGCGGCCGGGCTGTAGGTGTCGTACACGGCGGGCAGCAGGGCAAACAGGCCCAGCGGCTTGGGCGTTTTCAGGCTGGCGCGCACCACGGCCGTGAGGCTGTCTTCCTTGCCCGAGCAGGCCTTGAAGACGTAGTACAAGTGCTCGGTAGCATCAAGGCCCCGAGCCACGGCGTCGCCCAGGGTGGTGGAATAGGGCATGTGGCCGGTGGTTTTCATGCCGCGGGCCTCGGCCTGGGTGATGACGTTCAGGTAGGCTTCGGCCGAAATCTTGCTGTCGTAAATCTTCACAAAGTCCACCTTCAGCCGTTGCAGCGAGTCGAGGGCCCGGCTGATTTGGTCGGGCGTTTCCACTTCCAGCGAGCCGGGCCAGTAGGCCCCGGGGCCGTCAATTTTGGGCCCCGACGTGAAGATGCGGGGCCCCGCCAGCGTGCCCGCCTCCTCCGCGCGCCGCCACTCAAAAACGCGACTCGTGAGGTCGCCGCCGCAGTCGCGCACCGTCGTGATGCCGTGGACCAGGTACAGCGCGAGGCTTTTCTTATTAGCCGCCGCCAGGCTGTCGCCGCCGCGGAAGTGCACGTGCATGTCCCACAGCCCGGGCATCAGGTAGCGGCCGGTGCCGTCGATGGTTTGGCGGGCGGCGTAGCGAGCCTGGGCCGCGGGGCCCACTTTCACGATTTTGCCGCCGGCCAAGGCCACCGTTTGGTCGGGCCGCACCTGGCCGGTGGCCACGTCTACCACGCCCACGTGGCTGATGACCAAATCGTAGGTTTTGGCGGGGGCGGCCGGGCGGGCCCCGCCTGCCAGTAGCGCAGCCCCGGCCAGGCCAAGGGCAATCGTATAGGTTTTCATCCGGCTAAGTTGGGCCCGCGGCGGCCAACAACTACCCGGCGCGGGCGCCACCGGGGCCCCGGGGCTTAGTCGAAGCGGTAGCGGCCGGGGGAAGTGGGGGCCGCCGGCACGGGCTCGCCCACCATTTCGCGCAGCGTGGCCTCGATGGTGTGGCTCAGGGCGTTCAGCGCCAAGTCATTGTCTTGCAACCCAAACGGTTCCTCAATTTCGCGCATGATGGCGTCCAGCGCCATAAACGTGTAGCCCACGAACACCACCACCAGCGGCGTGGCCCACCCAATACTGTCCACGAGCCCAAACGGCAGCAGGAAGCAGTAGAAATATACGGTGCGGTGCAAAATGACGCTGTAAGTGTAGGGGATGGGCGTGTTGGCCAGCCGCTCGCAGCTGCCCACAATGTCCGACAGCGCGTTGAGGTTGTAGTCGAACGCCAGCGGCACGGTGCTGCCTGGCAGGGCCCCGGCGGGGCTGCCTTGCACCCAGCGGCCCATTTCCAGCAGCAGGCGCACGAGCCGGAACGTGGACTGCCCCACGGCCGCCGCCAGCGCGGGTGGCAGCAGCCGGGCCAGGTCGGGGGCGGCGTCGGTGCGGCGCAGCTGGTGGCGCAGGGCGTGGGTGAAGGCGATGAGCAAGTGCACAAACTCGGCCGGGGCCCCCGCCCCGGTGGGGTGGCCGGCCAGTGTGAGGGCCTGACGGGCCAGCGAGCGGGTGGTGTTCAGCAGGGCCCCCCACTGCCGGCGGCCCTCCCAAAAACGGTCGTAGCTGGCGTTGTTGTAAAAGCCCAAAAAGATGGCCAGCGTGACCCCGAACAGGGTAAACGGCGCGGCGTTCAGCGGCACCTGGTAGCGCACCAGGTGGCCGTGGGCGTACACCACCGCTACCGCCAGCCCCGCCAGGGCCCCCAGCCGCGGCAAAATTTGGGGCAGCACCGAGCCGTGCCACGCAAAGAGCAGGCGAAACCAATTTTCTTTATCACGAATAATCATACCTGGGCACCAACGGCCCGGGCCCTGCTCCGGTTCGGCCGCCAGCGTTTGGCGGGTCGCCCCAGGGCCCCCGCGCTACGCCGCGGGGGGGCCCAACGCGGCGTCAGCCGCCGGCTCCACGGCCCGCTCGAAGCGCATGGGCCCCTCCGCCGTGGTCTCGACGAGCTCGAAGCCGTTGCGGCGCAGCACCTGCTGGGCCGCTGGGTGGGTGGCCGGGGCGTGGGCCACCAGCCGATGCACCAGGCCCGTGGCGGCGGCTTGCTGCACCAGGCCCGCCACCAGCTCGGTGGCCAAGCCCTGGCCGCGCCATTCGGCGGCAATGGCAAAATCTAGTTCGGCCGTGCCCGCCGCGTCCGGGGGCCCCGCGAAGCCGCCCCCGCCCACCAGCGTGCGCGGCACGTCGCCCTCGGCTTTGCGCAGCGCGTACCAGCCGTACCAGCCGGCGGCGTCGCGCCCGCCGGCGGTGAGCTGCGCCAGAGCGTTTTCCAGCGCCTCCCGGCTGTAGCCTTCGGCTGGCCAGGCGGCAGGTAGGGCGGCCCCCAGCAGCAGCGGGAAGTACTGGGGCTTGTGCAACTCGGCCGTGAGCAGCGCCCGGCTGGCGGCGAGGATGGTCAGGCGGGGCGTTTGGGCAATCAGTGGAATCATAAAGGGCTTATACGGCGCCGTGCGGCAGAAGGCAACCGCGGCACTCAGGCCCCCCACGGCGACGCGGGCCCCGGGCCAAGGCCCCCGCCGCACTGGGCCCCAGCGGAACGCAATACAAAACCAAAGCCTTGCGTTGGCTTCTAGAGCAGCCACTAAGTCCCTAGTAGCCACGGGCAACGTCCTCTATCCACACCGCAAATCCTTTATTTCCAGCGGAATAATTTCGCCCCTACTGGGGCCCCAGCCGCGGCGCGCCAGCGGCCAGCCGCACCCGGATGTACTGCTGGAGCCGCATCTGGTACAGGTTGTAGCCCACGTTGGTGAGCGCCAGCAGCCCGGCCCACCCCACCTGCCCGTGCACCGCGGCGTACGCGCCGATGGCCAAAAAGAACAGGAACAGCGCCAAGTGAAACCGCTCCTGCTGGTAGGTAGTGCGCACGAGCCCCGCCACGGCCCCCCGGGCCACTACGCGCCGGTAGCGCGGGTACCGCCGCCGGGTGAGGCGGTTCACGAAGTCGCCGTGCTGCATCACGCGGTTCGCGGCGGCCACGCCCAGCCGGCGGTAGGGCCCCGGCGTGCGGCTCAGCTGCCAGCGGCCCAGCCACGCCGCTGGCACTGCGTAGGCAAGCAAGCTGGCGGCCAGCAGCCCGTACAGCCATGGCCGCGTCACCCACTGGTAGCAATACACGCCAATGGGCCCCAGCCCCAGCACCGACCAGAACACGTTCGGTACCGCGTTGGCCAGCGCCAGCAGCGCGGGCGGCGGCGGCTCCGCGGCATTCGTTCCGGCAGGCGGCATGGCGCGAAGGGATTAGTTGCGTGGGGCCCCAGCCCCAAGGTACGGCCCGCCTCAGGATTCAACCCGGTGGCTAGCGCACAACTTGCACCCAACCAGTATATTGAGGACCAGTAGCGCGGCGCAACGCGTAGTAATAGATACCACTAGCTAGCCCCTCGGCGTTCCACTCCTGCTCGTAAGCCGGGGCATTGTACACCTGCTTTCCCCAGCGGTTATAAACGGTAAGCGCCCATTCTTTGTCTACCAGGTTGTTAATTTTAAAATAGTCGTTCTGCCCGTCCCCGTTGGGGGTGATGATGTTGGGAATCATCAGCTCCGCCAGCGGCGCCGGATTGCCCGGGGGCGCGGGCGCTGGGCCAGGTGCCGGGGCGGGCGGGGCCGCCTGGCCATTACAAGTAAACCCATCCGGCGTAGACGGGACGCTCAAGTCCCCCAGCCTGGTGATGAACACGTCGTTCGCACTGCCCGTGAGCAGCGCGGACGCAAAGCTGGTAGTGCCGGAAAACTGGCCGGTCAGGTAAATGTCCTGGTTGGGGCCCACGGCGATGGCCGGGTAAGCAAAACCACACAGTGCCTCGCGCTGCGCGGCCAGCACTTTGCCCTGGGGGTTATACTTCACGGCAAATACCAGCTTATTGCCGTTTGAAGTAAGCGTGGCGGTGGGGCCCAAAGTGGCTACGGGGGAGCCAAAAATGCCCGTCACGTACGCGTTGCCAACCTTATCCACCGCTACGCCAGTGCCATACTCGGTGCTGGGGCCTCCAATTTGATTGGCCCACAGCACGTTGCCCTTCGCATCGTGCTTTACCAGAAACCCATCGAAGGCGTCTTCTTTAAGGACATACGGCCCAAATGTGTTCGTACGCAGCGGGTTGCCGCCGAGCTGGCCCGTGATGAAGCTATTGCCTTGGCTGTCCACCGCAAGGCCGTCTATCCTGGCTGCCCCGGGGCCCCCTTCGTCCCTGACCCATTCGAAAGCGCCACTGCTGCTGTATTTCGCCAGCAACGAAATGCTGCCCGTGGTGGCGGGGGTCGGGTTGGTGAGGGTGATGGTGCCGAAAGTGGCAGTATTGCCAAAAAAGCCCGCTACGTAGGCGTTGCCCGCGGCGTCCACCCCCAGCCCCGTGCCTGCGCACCCAAGGCCCGTGCCCCCACCGCCTTGCCGGATCCAGAGTGGGTTGCCCTGGCCATCGTATTTGGCCACAAACAGGTTCAGGGGCCCCTCGCTGGTGATGGCCCCGGCACTGCCACCGAGGAAGGCGCTCCCGCGGAGGCTCCCCGCCACGTACACGTTGCCTGCGGCATCTACAGCTAAAGCACTTGCGCTGAGCAAACTTCCCGGTGCGGTGCCGCCGGCGCGCGCCCACAGTACCTGGCCCTGCGAATCGTACTTGGCTATCACCACATCGCCAGTGGCCTGGCTCGTGAGTTTGGTGCTGCCAAACGTAGCGCTGCCGCTAAAGGCCCCTAACACGCAGGCGTTGCCATCGGCGTCGATGGCAACGTCGGCAAAAACTACGGCCGGTGCTTCCTTGGCCCACAGCACGTCGCCCTGCGCGCTATACTTGGCTAAGTAGGCCTGGGAGCCGCCCGCGCCCGCCTGACCCAGGGTGAAGGCCCCGAACTGTGCGGGGCCGGTGAAACTGCCTACCACGTAGGCGTTCCCGCTGCCGTCGATGGCCAATTTCCGCGCGTTGTCCTGGCCAGGCCCGCCGGCTTGCCGAGCCCAGCGCGCCTGGGCCGCAGCCAACTCCCCGTGCAACAGGCTTCCCGCAAATAGCAACACCTTAACACTGGCCCAAAGCCGAGCAGAAAAATACATATCCAATCTGCTAATTATTAAATAACCAATATGTTCAACCTGTGAATATAAGCGCGTTACTTAATCTCCGCCTTGTTTAATGCCAATTAGTTCGTTCAGCCATTCACGCTGAAGTCAGACTCGGCTGATACCCAGCCGTGTTCGCGCCAGTTTCTTCGGCCGCTCTTCGCGTCTCGTAGCTAAGCAGGGCCCCAAGCGGCCGTTTCTACATTTAAGCCAACTTGCCCCAAACTAACCCCGCTACTAGGGGCCCCAGCGGCCGGGCGCGCCCAAGGCCGCGGGCAGCATCCCAGCTAGTTGCGGCCTAAATAAGGCGCGGCTTCGGCTATTCGGTAGGCCGGGTCGTCGCGGAAAATGCCTTGCAGCGAGCCCACGTGGCGCACGCCCATTAGCACGAGCTGGCGGGTTTGGTGGGTGGCCAGCTGCGTGGTCACGATGTTGGAATACACCTTCAAGTCGCGGTTGTAGAACACGGAGATGAACTCGGCGCCCACGTACTGGGGGTTGAGGAAGGCCGCGTCCACCATGGGGTCGGCCTTCAGGGTGCCGTTGGTGACGCGGGCCGGCGTGCGGTACACCAGCGCGTGCAGCTGCTGCACCGTGGCGGGGGCATTCAGGGCCCGCAGGTACTGCGGCAGCGTGTGGGAACCGTCTAAGAGCTGCTGGTCGAAGGGCGCCGCGAACGTGCGCCAGCGGGCGGTGGCCTGCTGGTAAAGTTCGATGTTTTGGCCCTCGTGCAGAACGCTTTGGGAGGTGCCGCCCGGCGCGTTCACGCAGTGAATGCGCGCCAGCCCCAGCCGCTTGCCCAGCGCAAACCCCAGCTGGTACACTTCGGAGCGGCCATCGGGCAGCGTGTTTAAGTCGAGCCGGCCCTGCCGGTACAGCTGGTAGAGGCTGTCGAGCGCGGCCTGTCGCTCGGGCAGTGCCTCCACCAGAATGCCGTCGGGCCGGTACCGCTGCAACCCGTCGAGGACGGCCCCCAGCTCGGCCTGGCGTTTCGGTGTGAGCACGTCCGAATTTGCATTACCGGCCTTGTAAAGCTGCGCCAAGTGGCTGCACCCCAGCAGCAGCACCGACACCGGGGCCGCCCCCGCCGGGCCCCCAGCCACGGGCGGGCTCTTGGTAGCAGCGCAAGCCGCCAGGCCCAGCAGCCCAAGCAAACCAATTAAACAACGCAGGTCACGGCGGCCGAAACAACTCATCTTGAAACGAAATAACGGGTAATGGTCGCCCGAAAATAGTCGTTCGGCACTCGCGCCGCGGCTCAACTCATCGGCTGGGGCCCTTACTGCCAAAAACCAGCCGCGCCCGAGACCCCAGCGGCTGGGGAAACGGCTAGTGCCTTAGGCTCATGGAATCCCTGCTTTCCCGCATCACCACCAACCCGCGCCAGTGCGGCGGCCGGCCCTGCATCCGGGGCATGCGCATCCGCGTAGCCGATGTGCTCCAGCTTTTCGCCGCTGGCCTCACGGCCGAACAAATTCTGGCCGAAATGCCCGACTTAGAAGCTCTTGACCTGCAAGCCGCTCTACAATACGTCGCCTAACTCCGTTATATTTGCCTCGTGACCTTCACGAGCTTCGTAGCCCGGTGCGGGCCACGGCAAAGCCCTCGGTTGTTTTAACTGGGGCACCTCATTACGAAAAGGCTCTGTAGCTCCCGAACGCCCAAGTACCACTTGGGACATTCATGTAGGGAGAACGGAGCCTTTCCATATTTACAAGGCAACAAGAAACCCGCCCTAGTGCGCTTGCGTCCAAAGAAGCAGAGGCGTGGCGGGTGTTGTTAAAACGGAGAAAAAAGATTCTAAGCAGCCTGTTGGAGTGGCTTGGAAACCTCTGCCGCAGGCAGCGTCAGCAGGGCTTGGGTGTTGCCGTCGGCCTGCACAAATTCTACTTCGTATGCTTCGCCTTGCGCGTGAACCAGCACTACAGTACCCAACGCGCCTACCAACAAGCCGCATTCCGGATGCGCTTGCTGCAATTGCACAGTGTCTAATTCAGCGAAGGATTTCATTAGCGGTCAAGTAAATGAGCAGTGATTAGCAAAACGTAGATACCGGGGGATTGTTCCATCCACACGGTTCGGATGGGATATTGCCGGCCATTGGGTGCCAGTAGCGGGCCATCTACTACAAATTTAGTCCCGTAAGGCGATTGTTTTTCTTCCGTCACCGTGCCTTGATGACCGTGCTGAATCAGGTCAGCTATCAGTTACTCGTAGCGCTGGCGCGAATAGCCGATTCCTATGAAAAACCGTGCTTTGGCCCCACCAATGGGATGGTCGGGATTGAGTAGATATTCCTGCACCTTATTCGGCGCAATGAACAACGGTTTATCGGAGAGTGGCATCCGACAAATCTACTGGCTAATCCGCCCCATAGGCTTGGCAGGCGCGCAAGTCCTCGGCTTCTAAATCTGGATAATCGGCCAGGATTTCGGCCTCCGTCATGCCCGACGCCAGGTATTCGCGCACGTTTTGCACCGGGTAGCGTAGGCCGCGCACCGTGGGTTGCCCGTGGCAAATATTGGGGTCAATGGTAATGCGCGGGTGAGCCGCAGAAACCGGGGTTTCCATGTGGCGAAGATACCAACCCCGCCCGGGGCCCCTACCCCAAAACAAACCAGCCGCCCCGGTACCGGGAGCGGCTGGCTGATGCTACACCTGGCCGGGCACTAATACACCTCCTTCTGGAAGCCGAAGGCCCGCAGCACGCCGCGCTGGGCGTCCTCGTCGGGGTAGTTGGCCTTGATGCTGCCCACCAGCGAACCCAACGCCACGCGCAGGGGCGCTTCGAGGGCATTTTTCTGGCCCACGGCGGCCGAGGCCGCGCCGCGCATCTCGCCGCTGTCTTTGGCCAACTGGGCGTATTCGGTGGCGATGGGCTGCCAGAAGGCGGGGCCGAATTTCTTCTTGTCGTACTGGTGGGCCGTGAGGGCGGCGACCAGCTTGCCCAGGGCCCCGGCGCGGGCCGTGCGGCCGGTGGGCAGGCGGAAGTTCTTGCCCTCGCGGATGATGCCGAACTCGGCGTAGTAGCCTTCGCCGCCGTCCTCGTCGTGGTCTTCGGCCAGGTAGCCTTTCACGAAGCCCAGGTTTTTGGTGATGAGCTTGTCGAGCGTTTTCAGGCGGTTCGACTGCGGGCTCCGGCCGTCGCCGGCCCCGTCGGCGGTGCTCAGGCTGGCGGCGTAAGCGGCGGCCTGGCTGCTAAAGGCGGCTTTGCTCACGAAGAGCAGCGCGGGCAGCTCGGAGGCGGGCCAGGCCTTGGCGGCGGCGGTGCCCAGCGTGGCGAGGGCCAACTGGCTGGTGGGCAGCCGTTCTTTCTTGTTGCGCTTGGCGGGGGTAGCGGGGGTAGCAGCCGAAGCGCCGGGCGTGGTGGGCGACATGAAAATGGGGTAAAATAATTGAAAATGAAAAGGATTGAGCCGCCAATGTATCGCAATTCCCGCCCATTTCCTACCCGCCGCCCGCCCCGTAGCTCAGGCGGGTGCCCGACGATGCCCCGGGGCGGCCCCGTAAGGCAGTCGGGCACCCGTTTGCCTCGCGGGGTGGCCCCGTAGGCCAGTCGGGCACCCGAATGCTTCGCGGGGCGGCCCCGGAGCATAGTCGGGTGCCCGACTGCCCTCCGGGGCCGCCCCCACGGCCTCCAAAAACAAACCAGCCGCTCCCGGGGCAGAGGCGGCTGGCGGTTGCTCAGGCTATTCGTTTTTCAGCTTCGTGTCTGGCGGCACCTTGCCCGTCTTAATTAAATAGGTCAGAAACTCCTTCGGCGTAAATGGCCCGGCCACGCGTTCAGCCTCGCACTCCTCAGCCGTTTTACCGTTCATCGATGTGGTAACCGGCTGCCGCGGCCGACACCGTTCGGCCGCCAACAGTAAGCAAGCCCGTACGTCTTCCGCTGTCAGTTCCGGGTAGTCCGCTTGCCACTCGGCTTCGGTGCGTCCGCTTGCCAGCAGTTCCAGTACTTCCCACACGGCGTATCGCCCGCCGCCCACTGTGGGCTGGCCGTTGCGGGTGAGGTCGAACGTGAGGCGGGAAAAGTCAGGAGGCGATTGCATAGGCCGAAAGTATATTCTATTTGGCTAAAAACAAACCAGCCGCTCCTGGGGCCCCGGCGGCCGGGGAAGCTTAGGATGATAGACAGCTATACCATGGCTACTTCTTAACACGCATAGACAATGACGTTATCTCAAAAACACGCAAATAATACTTCCGTTGTAAAGCTCTGCCAGCTATATGTACCTGTCGGCTGCTTCTATGAGCTTCAAGCGCAGTTTCATATTGTTCATTATTCAATGAGCTTATATGCAACGGCAATACGCCACGTCCATTACGATTAATCACAATGTAATTACGTTGACCATTTACATCGTGAGATTTAAGCTCGACAACTTTACCCCAACTATCAATATCAACTGGACTTGATAAAGAGTCTTGAACAAAGTTTATGTACCTATCTAAATTATCGTATGCAGCTCCGTCTACAATGCCTGATTGTATAGCTCTTGTATCACTTTGCTCTTGCTTATAGTAGAAGTTTATACTTTCTGCATTGGTGCGCTTAAGAAGGTTGCTTATATCTGTAAATAGCTTCACATTGATTAGCGCTAAATTCTGGTCTATTGCACGCTTATCAAAAGACACAATACCAGTTGTCACTTTTTCAAAGACAAACGACAAAACATCTACCAATTTATTATTGATAGCTTGTGAGTTCAGTGCCTCTACACCAATAAGCGGGGCTACCAGATTCCCCTCTGGCAATCTTATCCTCGAAACAAAACTACCCTTTTGTGTTTGCAGGAATTCACAATTATTCAAATACGTTTCTGCTTCCTCGGGCACATCTACACCAAGAGCATCATTTACGATACAAAAGCTTGCATTATGCAATAGCATTCTTCTCAATTCCTGTATGTGCGCTTCAAAGACATGGAATGGAATAGAACCATAAGAAGTTATTTCGTCTGAAATTTGGATTGACAGGGTATTTGTATCACCCTCAGAAAACAAAGTTTCTGCCATTTCATCAGAAATATCATACAGGCTAGATATAGTTTCTACAACACGAGCCAATTTCATATCCCTATCCTGTGGGACTTTCCGAGGCAATGTCAATACAAAGTCACTTATTACGTTGTCGGGAGCACGATACGCAATAAATTTTTCATTTAATTTTTCTAATTGCCAGCGGTTACCTTTAAGGAAGCCAAGGATGCTATTTAAGTTGAAGGGCGTTTCCATGACATTAAGGGTAATACTCTTTGAATTTTTTATCTATAAAATCAATATTTAACGCGTTTGACCTTGGTATTGATATTCTAGTTGTTCTTCCATTATTGCTGTAAATAGCGTTATCATCCGGAAGGTACCAATAAGCACATTTAGCAAGAGCAATTTCGTGATTTCGGATGCTCAACCACTGACTATCATCATCTGGAAGTATCATCAATATTAAAATCAATGGTGCGCCATCGTCAGCTCTATCAATTAAATCATTGTAAGACTTTGCTTCAAGGTCGTACTTGATAAATTTTGGACCAGCAACTACACTCTTTTCACAAGTGCATTTCAGTTGCACATCGATACTTTGTCCTGAGTCTAGCAGTCTTTTTTTGCCATTACTTCTGATGTACTCCCGCACTTTAATGATTGTAACATCTACCCCGTGGTCTAGTTCATGTGTGCGGCTTTTATAACCGGCCCTACTCGCTAACAGATGGAGGTATCCCTTAGATAGCTGCTCTTTAATCTGCTCCTCCGTCATAAGTTACAAGCCATTGGTAGATTTCCTTGAAAGGGGTGCTAATGTACACAAAAAGAGGAGGCCACTAATGTGGCCTCCTCTTTCTTATGGTAACTTCTGATATTCCTCTACGACCCGCAGGCCTCGCAGGCGTCTGGGTTATCCAGCGAGCAGCTCATGTCGCTTTGGTTCTGGGCGGCGACGAGCATCGGCTCCAGGGTTTCGGCGGCTTGCTTTTCCACCGGAATATAGTAGGTCGGTGAGTTAGCAAATGTACATGGCCTCCATGCTGTTGCAAGCGCCCTCGAACAGAACCTCCCCCCGTGCCTGTTCACGGTACTAAACTTTGCACTAGCTTTACTTAAACCGGGCCTTGGTTCGGTTTCCTTGCTTGTTTCCCTATGGCTACGCTCCTCACCGACCCTCACGGCCGCCTCACCAAAGCCCAGGTAGAGGTTTTACTCGTTCTCGACGACGACAGCGGCCAATACGTGGCCTACTGCCCGGCGCTGGAGTTATCTTCTTACGGCGACACCGAAGACGAGGCCCGCGCCGCGTTTGAAGATGCGCTGGCTATCTTCCTTAAAGACACAGCGGAGCGCGGCACCCTCGACCAACTATTGCTGGCTTTGGGCTGGCGGCTCCTCAAGCAGCCCGAGCCCGTGTATGAGCCCCCGCGCTTGTCCGTCGAGTTGCTTAACCAAACGGCCCGTAGCCGCCGCATCCTCACCGAAGAGGTACTATTACCGGCTTAAGCTCACCCGGACTTTTAAAGAAAAAGCCCCTGCTGGTAAAGCAAGGGCTTTTTCTTTGGTCTTATTGCTCGTTTTTGCGCTTACGAGCAGCGGCTTTCGCGGCTTTGGGATTGGCCTGTTCCGCCAGCATCTTATTAAATTCTTCCCTGGTTACTACTCCCGACAGCTCCAACGTGCTCAGGTTGGTGTGCATGTGCAACATTGGAATGTCTTTGTCCTTGTCGCGAACAGTGATGGTGCGAAGCAGTTTTTTACCTGCTCCAGGTGGGAAATCCCATTGCTGGTGGCTAGCCTCGGTGCGAATCAAAACCAGCCCCAGCATCCGCAGCAAGGCTACGAACTGTTGGTATGGAATGGACTTCACGCCGAACTACGACCCGCAGGCCTCGCAATCCTCTGGGTTATCCAGCGAGCAGCTCATGTCGCTTTGGTTCTGGGCGGCCACGAGCATCGGCTCCAGGGTTTCGGCGGCTTGCTTTTCCACCGTGAACTTGATGGCGTCGGCGGCGGCTTTGGTGCGCAGGTAGTACATGCCGGTTTTCAGGCCGCGCTTCCAGCTGTGGAAGTGCATGCTGGTGAGCTTGCCGAAGTTCACGTTCAGCACGTGCAGGTTCAGGCTCTGGCTCTGGCAGATGTAGGCCCCGCGGTCGGCCGACATGTCGATGATGCGGCGCTGCGAAATCTCCCACACCGTCTTGTACAGGTCCTTGATGTGCTGCGGCACCCGGGCAATGCCCTGCACCGAGCCGTTGGCGGCGATGATTTCCTGCTTCATCGCGTCGTTCCACAGGCCCAGGGCCACCAGGTCCTTCAGCAAGTGCTTGTTCACCACCATGAACTCGCCGCTCAGCACGCGCCGCACGTAAATGTTGCTCGTGTAGGGCTCGAACGACTCGTTGTTGCCCAGAATCTGGGCGGTGCTGGCCGTGGGCATGGGCGCCACCAGCAGCGAGTTGCGTACGCCGTGCTCCATTACTTGGGCGCGCAGCGCGGCCCAGTCCCAGCGGCCCGACTTGGGCGTCACGCCCCACAGGTCGAACTGGAACTTGCCCCGGCTCAGGGGCGAGCCGGGGAAGGTTTCGTAGGCCCCGTCCTTCACGGCCAGGTCCTTCGAGGCCGTCATGGCGGCGAAGTAGATGGTTTCGAAAATGTCCTCGTTCAGGCCCGAGGCCTCGTCGCTTTCGAAGGGCATGCGCAGCGCGATGAACGTATCGGCCAGGCCCTGCACGCCCAGCCCGATGGGCCGGTGGCGGAAGTTGCTGCGCTGCGTTTCGGGCACCGGGTAGTAGTTCACGTCAATCACCTTGTTCAGGTTCAGCGTGGCCTGGTACGTCACCTCGTACAGCTTATCGTGGTCGAAGGTGGTGTTGCCCTTGGCGTCCGTCACGAGGTAGCGGGGCAGCGCCAGCGAGGCCAGGTTGCACACCGCAATTTCGTCCTTGTCGGTGTACTCCAGAATCTCGGTGCACAGGTTGCTGCTCTTGATAGTGCCCAGGTTTTGCTGGTTCGATTTGCGGTTGGCCGCGTCCTTGAACAGCATGTAGGGCGTGCCCGTCTCCGTCTGGCTTTCCAGGATGGCGAACCACAGCTCCTGCGCCTTGATGGTGCGGCGGCCGCGGCCGTCGCGCTCGTACTTCAGGTACAGCTTCTCAAACTCGGGGCCCCAGGAGTTCTCCAGGCCCGGGCACTCGTGGGGACACATAAGCGTCCAGTCGCCGTTGTCCTCCACCCGCTTCATGAACAAATCCGGGGTCCACATGGCGTAAAACAGGTCGCGGGCGCGCATCTCCTCCTTGCCGTGGTTCTTCTTCAGGTCGAGGAACTCGAACACGTCGGCGTGCCAGGGTTCCAGGTAAATGGCGAAGGCACCTTTGCGCTTCCCGCCGCCCTGGTCCACGTAGCGGGCCGTGTCGTTGAACACCTTCAGCATCGGCACCAGCCCATTGGAGTTGCCGTTGGTGCCCTTGATGTAGGAGCCCGTGGCCCGCACATTACTGATGGAAAGGCCAATGCCGCCGGCCGACTGCGAAATCAGGGCGCAGTTTTTCAGCGTGTCGTAAATGCCGTCAATCGAGTCGTCCTTCATCGTCAGCAGGAAGCACGACGACATCTGCGGCTTCGGCGTGCCGGCGTTGAAGAGCGTGGGCGTGGCGTGGGTAAACCACCGCTCGCTCAGCATGTTGTACGTCTTAATGGCCGAGTCAATGTCCTCTTTGTGGATGCCCACCGACACGCGCATCAGCATGTGCTGGGGCCGCTCCACCACCTTGCCATCCAGGCGCAGTAAGTAGCTCCGCTCCAGGGTCTTGAAGCCGAAGAAGTCGTAGTTGTAGTCCCGGTCGTAGATGATGGCCGAGTCCAGCGTGGCCGCGTGCTTATGAATTACCTCCCACACGTCCTTGGCCAGCAGCGAGGCGTTGTCGCCGTTCTTGGGGTCCTCGTAGGTGTACAGCCGCTTCATGGTGCTGCTGAATGACTTAGACGTCACCTTGTGCAGGTTGCTCACCGCAATGCGGGCCGCCAAGATGGCGTAGTCGGGGTGGCGGGTGGTGAGCGAAGCAGCGGTTTCGGCGGCGAGGTTGTCGAGCTCCACGGTCGTCACGCCGTCGTAGATGCCGTCAATCACCTTCTTGGCCACCTCAATCGGCGACACGAAATCCATGTGCAGGCCGTAGCACAGCTTCTCAATCCGGGCCGTGACTTTATCAAATTTCACGGACTCGCGGCGGCCGTCGCGTTTAATTACCAGCATAGTGTGTTAGTTCTTTGGGGTGAGCAAAGGAAAATATTCAAGTGGCTTGCCAAAGCAGAACCAGGGTTTTCAAGACCGGAAATTACTCCGAAGGTTAGGGGCCCCCAAGGGAAAACTTTAGAAGTTTTCCACATAGCTTGAAAATAAGGCCGCCCGGCCGCTTTTTCAAAAACGAGCCGGGCGGCAGATGTGACCATTAAGTGAATAATGATTATAGGTCAGCTATTTATTGGCATTGTACTACGTGCAATATGCATCGTTTTTTGCTAATAAACTGCCATATCTCGCTCATTACCAGAGCTCCACCCACCACCGGGGCCCCAATCGTCACCGGGGGGCCCATCGCTTTGCACGAGCAGGAAGCAAATACCGGCCGGCCCCCAATGCGCATCCGGTGGTGGCAAAAAGCACAGGACGAAAGCGCGGGGTCGACTTGGCCGGGCAGCGGCCATTGTTCAGAACCAGGCTTCATCGGGGTACGGAGTGAAGGGGTAAAACCATAGCTTGCGCTCGGCGGCAGATACCGCATTCAGCAAAAGGTCGCCTTTCCCGCCTGCATGTCCGGCGCTCGCATGTTCGACGCCCGCCCGCCCCTGCCCCCCTTCACCTTCGAAACCGCCACCCAAAAAACCGCCTCGCCGAAGACGCCTGGAACTGCTGCGACCCCGCCCGCGTGGCCCTGGCCTACACCGAGGCCAGCCAGTGGCGCAACCGCAGCGAGTTCTTCGCCGGCCGCCCCGCCATTCAGGCCTTCCTCACCCGCAAGCGGGCCCAGGAGCACGAATACCGCCTCATTTAAGGAGTTAAGTAGTCAACCGAAAGTAAACGTAGAAAGACAAAGTGGGTGTTTTTGGGAATGCGCACTTCCTTGTTCTTAACCCTTGATGAAGTAAATACGCTCGAAGCGTGTAGTTTACGTGGCCCACATCCGCGCCAGCAGCGGCGGGCTCAGGCCATTCTGGGGCACCACCGGGGGCACTCGCTGGGGCAACTGGCCTCTTTTTTGCCGTTCGCTATGCCACGGTCCATGCTTGGGTCGAGGCCTGGGAAGCGGGGGGTATCGCCGGCCTGGCCGAGGGGGCCCGCAGTGGCCGCCCGCCCAAAGAAGGGGCGGCGGTAAAAAAAAAGTAGGCGAGTGGCTGGGCCAGGCCACCCAGCAACTGCGTGATTTCGTGCCCCGTCTGCTCACCGAACTGCATGTCCACGTCTCGGTCCAGACGTTGCGACACGTGGCCCGGGGCCTGGGCTACGCCTGGAAGCGCGGCCGACGGAGCCTGAAGAGCAAGCGCGACGGGACGGCCTTCGAAGCCATGCAAAAACAGCTCAAGCAGTGGCATTTGGCCGAAAGTCGGGGCGAAGTGGCCGTGGTCTACGTGGCCGAGTGCCGCTTCGCGCGCCTGGCGCCCGTGCCCTACGCCTGGCAACGCCGTGGGGCCCCGGCCGGGGCCCTGCCGGCCGAGCGCGAAGCCGGCGGCTACTCCGTGCTCGGCTTCTGGCAGCCGGGCCGGGCCGGGCAGCCCCTGACGGCTTATTCGCTGCCCGGGGCCTGGAACGCGGAGGCCTTTGTGGCCGATGAGGTCCGGGGCCCGACCAAGCTCGTGCTTGACAATGCCTCGATTCACCGCGCTGCCTGTGTACGGGAGCGGCAAGCCGAGTGGGCAGCTAAAGGACTAACCTTTTGTTTTTTACCCCCTTACTCACCCGGGCTCAACAAGATTGAAGTGCTTGGGCAGCGCTGCAAGCACTACTGGCTCACCCCCGCCGATTACGTCTGCGACCGAACCCTGAAAGAACGCCTCGACCAGGTGCTCCAAAACGTCGGCTCCCAATATACGGTTACTTTTGGTTGACTACTTACCACTGGCTTGCGGCAACTGGGTTTACTGCTGCGCCTTCCAGGACGTGTGCACGAAGCAGGTCGTGGGCTGGCAGGTACGGGCCGACATGCCCGAAGCCCTGGTGGCCACCGCCTTGCAGCGGGCGCTACTCGCGCAACGGCCCGCTCCCGGCTTGATTGCGCACTCCGACCGCGGCGGCCAGCACGTAGGCAACGGCTATAAAACCCTGCTGCGCGACGCCAAGGCCCAGCGCTCGCATAGCCGCCGCGGCGAATGCTACGATAATGCCCAAGCCGAGGGTCTCTGGTCGCGCCTCAAAACCGAACTACTCGAACTCCGCGAGTGGCCCGTTTTCCTGGACCTGGCCGACGCGCAAGCCAGCGTGGCCAACTATTTTGACTACTACAATCATGAGCGCCGCCACTCCAGCATTGGCTATTTAAAGCCTTATCTCTTTCACTAACACCAACTTGCCAATATCACCTAATTCTCTCCTGTTCAACTAGACCACCTCAGACCTGCTCAATAACTTGTTTCGTCATTCCTATACCCGCATCGAATTCTTATAGCAAGAATTAAACGTGAGCCGGCCCACTGCCGGTGACCTCTTCCCACTAAACTAGGCCAAGCTAAAGTAGAGAAAATCAGGCATTGTCGTACCTTAAACCAATAGACAGTGTCATGAAAAAGACCACGTTTACCGAGGCCCAAATGGTGTTCGCCCTGCGTCCCGCCGACACGGGCGTGACCGTCGCCGAGGTGTGCCGGAAGATGGGCATCAGCGAGGCCACCTACTACAACCGGAAGAAAAAGTACGGCGGGCTGGGCGTGCCCGAGTTGCGGCGGCTCAAGCAGTTGGAAGAGGAAAATCAGCACCTCAAACAGCTCGTGGCTGACCTGAGCTTGGACAAGCAGCTGCTGCAGGACGTGCTCAAACAACCTTCTAAGGCCCGTGCAGCGTTGCCACGCGGCCCAACACCTCCTTGACGCTTACCGCATTTCGGCCCGTCGGGCCTGCCGAGTCATTGGCTTGCAGCGCGCTAGTTGGGCCTACAAAGCGCCTGGCCGCGACGATACGGTCCTGCGCCAGCGTTTGCGCGAACTGGCGCAAGTGCGCGTACGCTACGGCAGTCAGCGCCGCTAGGTCCTACTGCGTCGGGAAGGCTGGCTGGATGATCACCAGCGGGTGCACCGCCTTTGCTGCCTGGAAGGCTTGCACTTACGCAGCAAGCGGCCCAAGCGCAATCGGGCCGCGGCGCACCGGTTAGCGCGGCTCCCAATGGGTCGCCCACATCAGTGCTGGCGCATGGATTTCGTGGCCGATAACCGCTTCGACGGGCGCAAAATCCGCGCCTTAACCATAGTCGATCATTTCAGTCGCCAGTGCGGGGCCATTCACGTGGGCCAGTCGCTCAAGGGCGAAGACGTGGTGGCCGTGATGCAACGCTTACACCAAGAATTAGGCGTGGTAGCTGAGCGCGTTCAGGTCGATAAGGGCAGTGCGTTGATCAGCAAAGCGCTCGACCGCTGGGCTGACGACCGGCACGTAACGCTCGATTTCTCCCGCCCCGGCAACCCGACTGATAACCCGTATATTGAATCGTTTAATGGCAGCTTTCGGGACGAGTGTCTGAATGTGCACTGGTTCTTATCGCTGGCCGACGCCCAAGAAAAGCTTGAACATTGGCGCCAAGAGTACAATGGCTTTCGGCCCCACAGCTCCTTACAGAATTTAACGCCCGATGAGGTAGTGGCGGCCGCCATTACCGTCGAGCTTCAGAACGCCTGATGCTCCACTTTCAACCGGCTCAGTAAATGGGAGGAGGTCACAAGCGGCCTGACTCCAGTTTTGACTGGCCCCCTTTTAGGGGAAGCTTACAGTCTAGGCTCCAGAACAGTACCGAATCAAAGCGTCGCTGGTGGGCAGCAGCAAACAGGACCTGAAGTTCGGAGCGCTTCCCGGTGCCGCTCGACTCGTGCTCCACATACTCTTTGTAGATGATGTAGCCATACGCCTGGGCAAAGCGCTGCAGTTCGGGCAGCTGATTTTCGGTGCGCTGACCTTTATCCTTGGTCGAGAAGCGGGCGTAGGGGGTAACGATTGTCACGCTCTGAAAGTACTCCAATAAGGGTCCCCAAGCCGATAGCGGCTGCCCAACCGTGCCGAGACAGCAACGTTTGAGAAACTAGTTTCAGGAGCACGCGGCGCGGTTCCTTGCACTATGCGGCCAGCGCCTAATCTGGGCAAACGTGGTCGGCTAGCAATAATTAACCCAAGTTGCGGACTATAAGCCGACTTGTTCCAGGGGGTGAACGAAGATGAAGAGGGCAATTTTGAGGACGAACCCTTGGGCCGTGACGGCGTGAATTTGTTTGGGAAAGCGGGCGGTGAGCTGGCTGAAGGTCGTTTCGATGGTTTTGCGAAAGTGCTGGAGCAGAAAGGTTTCGTGCGGCGCGTGGGGGCGCGCACGGTTGCCCTTGCGGGCGGTCTGCTGCCGGTTGCCGCTCGCTTCGGCGAACAGGTCTTCCCAGCCGTAGTCGGTGCAGCCGGCATCGGCATAGCGGACGCTGCCTTCGGGCAGGTCCGGGGCCAGGTGCCGCAGGCCGGTGCTGTCGGCTTCCGAGCCGGCGTGGACGTAAAAGTCCACCGGGATGCCGTCGGTGGTGGCCACGATTTGCACCTTGAAGCCGTAAAACCCACTCCGCTTGCTGGCACAGCGCCCCCGGTACGCTTCGCGGCCCAACAACTGGTTGCAGCCGATGCGCACGTTGTGGCACACGGCTACGGGAAAGGAGTCGATGACGTAGCGGGCCTCGGTGTGCAGGGCCTTGAGGGCTTGGCCGAAGGTGGCGAACAGCCCCAGCAGGGTCTCAGATAAGCGGTGCAGGTGGCGCGTAAAACCGCTCTTATCCAGCAATTTCATGCCCCAGGGCTGCTGCATGTAGTGCCGGCCCAAGACCAGGTTGCCGCCAAAGTAGCGGGCGGCGACCAGGGCCGTGGTCAGCACTTCGGCATCGGACAAGCGCCGGCGCGGGTCGGCCGGGCGTGCCCAAACGGGGCGGGTACGGGTCAGCAAATCGTCGAGGAAGCAGTACATTGCGATGGTCTGTTCGCGCATGGGACCGTGGGAATGAGGAGGTCAGAGACCTTAAACCTACTGCTGCTCTGCCGAGCAGACTTTTTTTATGCCCACCGTACTCCGCAACTTGGGTTAATTAGCGTGCAGCTGAGGGAGCAAGCGTGGTCAGAAGGGCTGCTAACGAAGCGATTCAAGGAGTAGTTGGTGGAGGTCTTCGCGGCGGTGATTGAAGCAGAATACAGATTCTCTCAGCCGTTAGAAGCGAGCTTTGGCAACGTTTCGCAAGGCCCCGATGCCGTTGGTCCAGGACGCCCGTAAACAAGTTCATTCTAGCCGCGGCGAACGCGAAAATAGCGAATGAAGTCCCTACCCACGAGTCCGTTGCAGCCGCGCCGGCCGTCGGTGTTGACGCGGCTACAGCCATTTTGCCACGAATGCCGGCCCGCACGGTCTCTTTTGAACGGTCGGGCACGATTTCCGTTTGTACCTGCCTGCCGCATTTAAACGGACCAAAGACGGTGGTTTTGCCACTGGTACCGTTTGCCGCGCACCCGCCGCGGGCCGAAGCAGCTTTCGTCTAGATCGGCAGCACCGCTAAGCTCGGCCGGCACCGGGCACCGGGCCTGCAACCGGCGGTACAAACGCGTGTACAAGCCGTTGGCAGCGCGCCCACTCAAGCACGTGAACCGGGCCGTGTTAGGGGCCTTCAAATCCGAGGCGAAGCAGCGCAGCACGCACCGGAGTTTAATCATCAATTTTTTTTCCGGGCTATAATGATAATTAGTTCGCTACATAACAGAACGTTACGTCATTCCTTGACGGTGCTTGCTTCCTAGTTTTACTATTTGTATATTTGCAGTAACGAATTATTTTAGTTTATTTATTTATATATAAAGAATATTTGTTTTAGATTTTAGCTGTGATTATTTCTTAAAAAAAATATTTCACCGCATCGCCCAAACATTTTTTAGGCCCGCAGCAAAAAATCACGCGTTTAGCCCCCTTTGTGTGTGCCGCCGGTGAACGCAGGGCACCGGAGCTAAGGGGGGAAAAATACCCGGCCCGGTGTTGGCTCCCGCGGGTTATGGATTATTAATATTCACAAAGCCCCGTTGCGTGGTACCTCCACCCTCTTTCGAAATAGGGTGGAACGAAATCGCCGCCTCACTTCACTATCAACAACCAGTAAAATGCACCTTGAAAAGGTAGGTCAATGAAAAAAATAATATTTAATATTTTAATGTTAACCGTGGTGCTGGCTAATTTCTCTTGTAGCTCCTATCGCAAAATCCCGTATTTTCAGAACCTTGACCGCACTGCTAAAGCGACGGAAGCGATTGATAATCGCTCGCCGCTCGTTATTCAAGACGGCGACATACTCGGCATCAACGTCACCAGTCTGAACCCGGAGGCTTCGGCCGTATTTAACTATAACCTAAGCCGCGTCAACGGCAATAATTACGACACCTCCCCGGGAAATCCGGTCGTTGGCTACTTGGTGGGCCCGCAGGGCGACATCCAGCTGCCCCTGCTAGGATCACTAAAAGTCGCTGGGTTGACCACGGCGGAAATCAGAGCGCAACTGCAACAGAAATTGGTCAGTTATCTTAAGGAACCGGTCGCCAGCATCCGCCTGCTGAACTTTAAAATTTCAGTGCTCGGGGACGTCTTGAAGCCGGACGTGTACACGGTTCAAAACGAGCGCATCAACCTGCTGCAAGCCCTGAGCTTAGCCGGTGACCTTACCATCACGGCCCAGCGCACCAATGTCCTGCTGGTGCGGGAACAGGACGGTCGGCGCGAATACATTCCCATCGACCTAACGTCGAAAGCGCTTTTCACATCCCCATACTATTATTTGAAGAACAACGACATACTTTACGTGCAGCCCGACAAAACTAAGTTTGCTACGGTCGACCGGGGCTACCGCAGTGCCTCGCTCGTGCTTTCGGGGCTTTCCATTATCGCAATTGTTTTTTCCGCCCTGCACCGCTAATCAGTTTATGGAACCATTTAACGGCCAAGTCTCCACTTTTTACACGGCTGCTACCGCTTCCCAACCCCTGAACCTGCGGGCGGTGCTGGCGAGGTACCGGTACCACTGGTCCCTTTTCGTGGCGGGCGTGGCGCTGGCCTTGTTGGGGGCCTACCTCTATACGCAACTGGTTCAGCCGGCCTACGAGGTCCGGGCCAGCTTACTAGTGGAGGGCGAGAAGAAGACGCCCGCCGAAAAATCAGCGCTCCAGGAGTTGGATCTCGTCACCACGCCCAAAGTGGTTGAGAGTGAGATGGAGATCCTAAAATCCAGAAAATTGATGCTAAGTGTGGTGCGCGACCTTCAGTTGAGCACCCTGTACCAGCAGCGCGACCACCTCGGCGCCCGCGACCTCTACGGCCGGAGCCCCGTGCAGTTCACCTTGGTACCAACCCACTCAGTGCCCCGGCAGCACGTGCTGGACATCGTGCTCAAAGACCAAACTTCCTTCTACATGGCGGCGACCAATGGAAACCTGACGGCGCATCCCTTCGGCCGCCCCGTCAGCGACAGCATAGGCACGTGGCAGCTCACCCCGGTCCCCGCGTTTGCGCTGCCCGCAGGCAGCCGCCTGCGCATCGTGGCCCGCGACCCGGATCTAGTGGTGACAGCCTACCAGAAGGCCCTGGAAGTAGATCTGATCAATAAAATTTCGCCGGCCATTAGCCTACAAATTAAGGACGAAGTGCCCCAGCGGGGCATGGACGTACTCAACCAGCTAATGGCTGTTTACAACGGCGCGGCCACGGCCGCGAAAAACAAGCTCACGGCCAACACCCTGCATTTCATCGATTCCCGCTTGGCCTCGCTCCGAGGCGAGTTGAGCCAGGCCGAAGCGGACGAGGCAGGCTACCGCAGCCAGCAGGGCCTGACGGATATCGCCTCGCAATCGAAAGTGTACCTAGAAAATGCCCAGGCCAACGACAGCCGCCTGAACGAGGCCCAGGTGCAGTTGGCGGTGGTCAGCACCATTGAGCGGACCCTGCGCGATCCCCGGCCGACAGCCACCGTCCCCACCGCGCTCGGTATTACCGACGCCACCCTAAGCAGCTTGGTAGAAAAGCTGACCGAGTTGCATGCGCAGCGCGAGCGGCTGCTGACCACCACGCCGGAGAATAATCCCCTCTTTAATCCTTTGAATTCAGAAATCCTGGCTACGCAATTGGCCATCAGGAGCAGCGTCAAAAACATCAAGGCCTCGCTGCTGGCCACGGTGCGCGAGCTGGAATCCTTCAACTCCCGCTTTGAGTCGTCCATCAAGCGCGTTCCCGGCCAGGAACGGCAGCTAGTAGGCAAAAAGCGCCAGTTAACCATCAAGGAGAACTTGTACACTTACCTGCTCCAAAAGCGGGAAGAAGCCTCGCTCAGCTACGCTGCAACCCTCGATGACGCCCGCATCATTGACAGCGCCTACGTGCTGCCCTCGAAGTGGCCCAACCGCTGGCTCCTCTACGCCGTGGCCGCGGCCGTGGGCTTAGTGGTGCCCGCCGCCCTGTTGCAGGTGAAAGACGCGTTGAGCAACAAAATCACGACGCGGGCGGAAATCGAGCGGGCCACCCGGGCGCCCGTGCTGGCGGAACTCGCGTTTGAAAAGGAACCCGGCCCAGGCCCTATGGTCGGCCCACTCCCGGCTACTTCCGTGCTGGCCGAGCAGGTGCGCGGCCTGCGCACCCGGCTACCCGCCTTGTTGCCAGACCAGCCCGCGGGCCGGGTTGTGCTGGTTACGTCCAGCGTTAGTGGGGAAGGGAAGAGCTTCGTCAGTGCCCACCTGGCCATTTCCCTGGCCGGTACCGGCCAGCGAACCGTGCTCGTCGATTTGGACCTGCGCCGTCCAGGAATGGCCAAATTGTTCGGGCTGGCCAACGACCACGCTGGGGTCAGCGATTTCCTAACCGAGCGGGCGGCCTGGCCCGCCATTGTGCAGCCCACCACCGTCTCTCCCAACCTGAATCTCATCGCTAGCGGCACCTTCCCCGTGGCGGACCTGCTGGAAGGGCCCCGTTTGGGCGAGCTACTCACCGGTCTGCGCGGGGCGTTCCACCACGTTGTCCTCGATAGCCCACCCTTGCACCTGGTGGCGGATGCCCTGCTGCTCGCGCAGGCAAGCGACCTCACGCTGTACGTGGTGCGGCAAGGGGTTACCGATCAGGACGAGCTGGCTTTCATCGAGGAGCTGAATCGGCAAGGAAGCCTGCCCAAGCTGCACCTCATCTTTAACGGCATCGACAGCCGCCGCTACGGCTACGGTTACGCCTATGAACGCCGCTACTTAAAATCGGCCTGATCACCGGTCGCCTTAGGCCCCTTAGGGCCCCGAACTGCTGCCTGCCCCTACACCGTATTTTAGCTACGGGCCCGCTATGAATGAGAAGATCGTAGTTTTCGGCGTACTCACGGCCTGGTACCTGGGCCGCTACGCCATGCTGCGCCTGCGCAACCAAAGCACTCGGCACCTGCTGCTCAGCTTTGTGCTGACCACAGTGCCTTTCCAAATCGGCATTCCGCTGGTAACACCAACCTACCACACAATGCCGGGGTCGTTCACGGCCAAACTGTTTTTCTCCATTCCCATGCTGGCCATTCTTATCATGCTGGTGCGGGAAAAAAACACCCGAATTTTCTACACATCGCGCGATGAACGTTGGGTGACGCTAGTGCTGATACTGGTCTTAATTTCCTTTTGCAACCCCAATAATTATGCCCTTTGGGGTACGGGGGCTTTTGCCTGGTTATTCATCACCTGCATTGTTTTCATTCGTTTGGTTGCCAACAACTTGAATCCAGTGGAGATCCTGGAGGGATTTTACGAGAGCTTCGTGCTCCTGTGCGTGTTGCAAGCCGTGCTGGCAGTGTGCTTCCCCCTGCTGGGCATGGTCAGCGTCACCCGGCTGTTCCAGGTAGGCGGAGAAGAATGGTCCACCCGCAACGGGTCTAGGCCCGGCGCAGTGGGCGTATTCGTCCACCCCGGCAACTTGGCCCTTTTCACGATGATGGCGTCATGCTTTTTTCAGGCCTGTTACCTGACCAACCTGAAAAAGAAGGTCAGCTTGGCGCTGCTCCTGCTCAACACAATGACCATCGTGTTGACTTATTCCCGCACTTCCTACCTTACTGCAATAGTGGCCCAGGTAGCGGTTTACTATTTGTATCAAAACGCGGATAAGCCGCTGGTTTCCTGGAAAAGCGTGTTTTTAGGGGTCTTGCCGACCATAGTTCTGCTCTACTGGATAATTTTTATTTCGCCGCTGAGCAGCAACTTCCTCGCCAGCAACGCTGACGAGATGTACCAGGCCCGCCTGGATCACTGGCAAATTGGCCTGGCCATTTTCCGGGAAGCGCCCCTACTAGGAGTAGGTTTGAATACCCACCTCGAATACATTGTCAATAATGTACAACTGATTAAAATTATTCACAATGAATTTTTGACGACCAACCCCATCCACGACATCCACATCGTAATTTTAGCCGAAACCGGAATCATGGGATTCGCCCTGTGGATAATATTTCTGGGCTACTCTATTCACAAGGCGAAAGTCAATATTGCGGCTAACAATAACGTTGTGTTTTCGCTGACGCACATTGGCATAATCGTTTGCTTCGTCTTTTATGGTATTACTGACTGGTCACCATTGTCGCATTCAATATTTCCGCTTTTCTTATTTCTAACATTTCTCGCCTATAAATTCAGCTTCGACCCCCGCTACTTTCCCAGCACCACTTTTCCGCCAACAAAGGTCCCCAGAGTTGCGCACGTAACACACGCTATTGCCAGTTCGCAACCTTCATGATCCTTCTAAATTTCACTTAAAAGAACTCTAAAACTTGAATTAAAAATATGACTAATATTATGAAAAGGAAACTTATTGTAATTACAAGTGAAGATTTATTGGATGTGGATATGCCTATTGTGAAAGAAATACATGGATATTATGATTTTATTTGGATCGTTATATTGAAAGGGTATGGCTGGTTTTCCGAGGTAACCATCAGGGATTTTTGTGAAAAAAATGATATAAAATACAGATTATTGTTTCAAAATCTAAAGCTTAAAAATCCTCAAATAATTTTTTTTCACTTAAAATTACTTATTTTTTTGAAATCACTAAATGCGGATTTGATATATGATAGCTATTTAGGCACCCCTCATCTGCACCTGCTTTCGTCCTTTTTTTTAAATAAAAAGAAGTTTGTTATCGCAATTCACGATGTCGTTCAACATTACAATATGAATCACCGTGCGATAAGATCGTTATATTACAATTTCTTAATGAAAAGATACGATAATATTCATTTGTTTTCAGCCAATCAAAAAAAACAGTTTTTAACAAAATATTCTGGTTACAAGAAAAATCTATTAATTGCCCCCCTATGTCTAAAGGATTTTGGATCAATGGAGGAACTTAATAACCGAAATAACGATGGGGAAAAGGTTGATTTCATTTTTTTTGGAATAATAAGAGAAAATAAAGGGCTGGATATTCTTATAAAAGCCGTGAACATGTTATCTAAAAAATATGGTAAATTTTCCGTAACAATTGCTGGCAAAGCAGCTGATTCCTATTGGAATATATGTGAAAATCTTATTGAAGACAAATCCTTTTATAACTTAAAGATACGGACGATTGACAAAAATGAGGTTGCAAATCTATTTCGGACCGCTCGCTTTCTAGTGCTACCCTACCGAGATATAACGCAAAGCGGGGTACTACTAACCTCTTACAATTACAACGTCCCAGTGATAGCATCGAATCTACCAGGTTTTGAGGAATATATTGAAAATGGTAAAACAGGTCTGTTATTTGAGGCAATGCAAACAGAGTCATTATCTGCTCAAATGGAATTAGCTATAAATATGGATGATGGCAAGTATAGCAAAATGAAATACGAGCTAAGTAAATTCGTAGAAATGAAAATACGAGCTTCTTCAATTGCTAAGAAATATGCACAATACTTTGATGAAGTGATAGAGAGCAATAAATAGAAAGTAATAATTAATTGAAAAGTTCCTTATGAATTTATTTGTTTCCCCTAATGATGAGAATCCTAAGTGATCTAAAGTTATATAATAAAAATTCAAAATTCCCTGTAGGAATGTTGAATATAATATTTTATGCAAATGTTATTTTCCGGGCCTCTAATTTTTTTTACTCAATCGGTTTATTTCCAATAGCAAAGATATTGTGGGTAATAAATCGTTTGGTGTTCAGTATTGATATAGACCCAAAGGCACAGATAGGCGACGGATTTATGATAAAGCACGGTCTGGGGCTTGTTATCGGAAGTCATGCCGTTATCGGTAAAAATTTTACGATCTATCAAGGAGTAACTATTGGCGGTAATTCTGGTAAAACCCGTCAACATGGTCATGGCTTGTTGAAACAGCCTTTGATTGGCAATAACGTTATCGTGAGTCCCAACTCCGTCGTTATTGGTCCAATAATCATTGGCGATAATTGTCACGTGGGAGCGTGCAGCCTAGTGTCTAAAGATGTTGCGGCCGGCAGTACCGTTGTTGAATACAACAAGATCTTATCTAACAGATTATGAATGCAAAATGAACACAAAAGCAGTGCTTTCGGTAACGACGAACCTTAGCCGGTATGGCGGGGCTCAGAAGGTTTTGGTGGATGTCCACAACGGGTTAAAGCTAAACTATGACGCAAAAATTGTTGGCTTCCAAAAGCACGAAAATATTCACCCCAAATACGGTATTAAAAAAGAAGAATACATTCAACTAAAGAGTCCATTTCTATTAAGGGATAAAATTATTATTGTGCATGCCCGCAACTTAATCTCCTTCATTACTTTTTTAAACAAGATTCTATTTCTTAATTCAACGATTATCTACGTCTCGCACAATGTGTACAGCACTTATAAAAGGTTGACTTTTCTCCCAGATATCCTTGTTTCTATTTCTAAAAAAGTAACGGAAAATCTGATAGATTATTTTTCAGTAAAGCAACAGAAAATTCATTTAATATACAATGGTATCATTGATGCCAATACCAAAAGTAACCAACGTAATTACGAGTCTGATAAAATTAAAATTCTTTACGCTGCCCGAGTAAATTCAACCAAAAGACAGTTGTATTTAGTGGATTGCTTAAAAGACAACCTAAGGCCCGAAATTCAGATACATTTTGCCGGCGCAGGTGATGATTTTGACGAATTACTAGAAGCATGTAAGGATAGCAAAAATTTTGTGGCGCTGAGCTTCATTGAGAATATGAATGACTTGATTCCCGAATACGATTACCTAATGCTTTATTCAGTTCAAGAAGGACTGCCGCTTTCCCTTATCGAGGGGATATCGCACGGCAAACCCCTTTTAGTGAATGACGTGGGTGGCAACCTTGAAATCGGTATCCCCGGATTTAATTGCTTTGAATTAGATGAATGCCCTGATTCGTTCATCAAGCAAATAAATAACCTGGTCGAAGTTGATAAAGATAAATACTATCAATACTCCATTAATAGCCGAAAACACTACCTTGATAATTTTACCTATCCAGTAATGATTGAGAAATACCGCCACTTGATCGATAACTTGGAACAGTAACATGAAAATACTTGCGATTGCATCAGCTGGTGGGCACTGGATACAACTTCTAAGGTTGCAGCCTGCTTTCAGGAATCAAGAGGTAGTGTTTGTCTCAACCAAAATGGGGTTCGAGAACATGGTAAAGGGACAAACCTTCTTTCTGGTGCCGGATTCAAACAGATGGGATAAATTTAGCTTGATGAAGGGCTTTTGGCATATCTACAAATTAGTTAACATTATCAAACCTGATATCATCATTACGACCGGCGCTGCCCCAGGATTAATAGCTGTTATCACTGGGAGGTGTTTGGGCATCAAGACTATCTGGATTGATAGCATCGCCAACGTGGAAGAACTATCCATGAGTGGTAAAATTGCCAAAGTAGTAGCTACCAAGTTATATACCCAATGGCCGGATTTAATTGAATCTGATGTCCATTACAATGGAAATGTATTGTCATGATTTTCATCACCATAGGGACTCAAGCCCCGTTTAACAGATTAATTAAAATCATTGACAGCGTAGCAAAACAATTTCCAAACGATAGTTTTATCGCCCAGACCCTGAATGGTAGCTATGAGCCGAGTAATTTAACCACCGTCAATTTTTTAACCCCTAGGGATTTCGACGATTTATTTAATGATGCTGATTTGATCATCAGCCATGCCGGCATGGGCACGATTATTTCTGCTTTGACAAGAAACAAGCCCTTGCTGGTCATGCCCAGGCAAGCAACGCTCTCGGAGCACAGGAACGATCATCAGCTTGCTACCGCGAAAAAATTTCAAGAGCTAAATTGTATTCATGTCGCCCGGAATGAATTAGAATTGTCAAGCACATTAACAAAAATGCTCGATGATAAAATTTTAACGTGTTAGGCAAAACTGACGCTTGGGCTTCCAAAGAATTAATATCCTCCCTTAAGAAGGATATCGCCGAACTTTCGAACCCAAAAAAAGAAGCTTTACTTCCCTGTACAAAAGCTTGTTCAACACCTAATACCTTGCCGCCAAAGTAAGAATAGTAGCCACCGCAGAGTCAGGCCGCTGAAGGGTATTCCCTATGCTAGCATTCCTCCTGGCTAGACATTTAGTGCCCGTTGGTGCCTCGTCTGCGACGAGCAGATATCCGGCCCAGCGATTTTCGCCATTTTCCGCTCCCTGCCCCACGCGTCTTCTCGCGCCCGCCCCATGAAAGTCTTGTACGTATGCTCCGAATTCTACGCGGGCCTGCTACCCTTTGCTACCTCCATCGTGAACATCATGCAGGAAGAGGGTAACTACGGGATTTTTGTTTGTACGCCGCAGTGCGACTACCGCAAGACCATCACCTCCCCCCCCGCAAATTGCGAGTTCATTGACTTCCCCCGGCATAAGCTGCAACAGCTGCGCTTCCGCCTCTACCCCCACCCGCTACTGCGGGCCATCGACCGATTGTGCCAGGAGCAGCGGATCGAGGTGATTCACTTGCTTACCGAGGACACGGCCTTGGCGCTTCACTTGAGCCGGCTGCGACGGTACGGCAAAGTGCTGTACGCGGTGCACGACTTGTTTCCGCATCCGGCCAAGTACCGCAACGCCGTCGCCCGGTTCGTGCGCGAGCTACTGGTAAAGCAACGCGTCGGTTACCTGATTCGACGCGCGGACAACCTGGTTACGTGCAGCCGGACCCAGTACGAGTGGATGGCGGCCAATTTTCCGGCCAAGCGCGTGTTCTTTCATGATTTTCCGACCCTAGTCACCAACAGCATTGCCCAGGGCACGGAGGGGGTCTGTGAACTAAAGGAGACGGCCGGCTACATCCTGTTTTTTGGCCGCATTGAGCAGTACAAAGGCATCGAGCTTCTATACGATGCCTACCTCCGCAACGACGATTTGCGCCGGCAGCCGTTGGTCATCGCGGGCAGTGGCCACGTCTATTTTGAGCGCGACGTTGCAAAAGAGCAAAACGTCATTTTTATCAACCGTTACATCGAGGACGGCGAAGTAAAAGACCTGTTTTCGAAGGCGGCTTGCGTGGTATTTCCTTACACCACGGCCACGCAGTCCGGGGTGCTCTCGCTGGCCTTCTATTTCCGGGTGCCGGCCGTTGTTTCGGGAATTCCCTTTCTGCAAGAATTGATTACCGAAGGCGTCACGGGCTTTTCTTTCTCCTTGGAAGAGCCCGGTGCGTTGGCGGAGAAACTACGCGAAGTGCGGGCCCACGACCCGGCGGCGGTGACGACTGCCGCTTACCAGCACTATGCACTCTCCTACGACGGCGCAGCCTTGAAAAACCAGCTCCTGCGCATATACGGTGCCTTGCGCTAGGGATGCCCCCTGCCCTCAACCCCACGCCCGACGCCGCCTATGCCCTCTTCTACGCTCCTCTCACCCACCCTGCCTTCTGCTACGCTGCTCGCATCCGAGTCGATTGCCCTAATTATTCCCGACTTCGACACGGGCGGCGAGGAAAAGCGGGTCGTGTTTTTGGCTAACCACTACGCGCAGATTTTCAAGCAGGTGTATTTATTCGCCCCCCGAGGGCTTAGCAACGCCTTGTTGAGTGACCGGGTACGGCACGTGGTGACCGCCGTGCGCAGCCCGGGTAGCCTAGCGGGGGTCGTCGTCACTATCCGGCGCGAGGGCATTCGTTTTTTGCAAGGCCACAAGCGGGCCACGCTGCCCTACCTGGTGATGGCTGAGAAGTTGACCGGCGCGGCCTGCGTTTTCAACTTCGACAACATTTACCCCCGTCACAACTACGCCAGCAAACTCTTGTCTCCCCGGCACCTGGTGTACTTGTCCGACGTGGTCAAAGACTTCTACGCCCCTTACTACCCGGGCCGCCACAACGTGACCATCAACATGGGGGGCAACTTTTACCCCGTGCCGTCCCCCGCCGAGCGCAAGCGCCGCCGCGAGGCGTGGGGGCTGGCCGACGAATTCGTGTTGCTGAACCTGGGGCGGCTCGCGCCGCAAAAAAATCATCCGCTGCTGTTTGAGGCCCTGCGGCAGCTGCCCGGCGGCAACTTCGTGTGCCTAGTGGCGGGCAGCGGGCCCGACGAGGCCCGGTTGCAAGCGCTGGCCCGCGCTTACGGGCTGCAAGACAAGGTGCGGTTTCTGGGCCACATCGCTGAGCCTTACCCGTTGCTGTGCGCCGCCGATGCGCTGGTGCAGTCGTCCGACTACGAAGGCTTCCCCAACGCCTTCATCGAAGCGGCCTCGGTGGGCCTGCCCATCGTGGCCACCGACGTCGGCTCGGCCCGAACCCTGGTCGGGCCGGCGGGCATCCTGGTGCCCCCCGGAGCGGCGGACCAACTGGCGGCCGCCCTCGTCGCGATGCAGCAGCAGCTGGCGACCTACCAGCAACGGGCCGAGGCCTTGCGGACAAGCGGCTTTTTTCAGCAATTCCATAAGCTGAGAATGGCTGAAAACTATGTAAGGTACTACGAAGCGCTCGCCAATACCCCCTGACGCTTGGAAGGTCAAGTCCATTTCTCAGCCGCTCGAGACCGCTACTAATCGAGTTTTCTTCTTACGGCCGGTAATTCGGCACGGTCTGCTTTCGACCACTGCATACTGACCACTTAAGGCGCCTCAGCACGAGTGATTATTACTATTTAATAACGCCGCGATGAGCTTAGCTCAAGTGCGAGCAGACGTTGATAGACTGGTAGAATAGCTGCAAACAGGATTTGTTCAATTCCATGAGCCTCAAACAAGAACGCATAAACTTTCTAGGTCTTCCCTTAGATACCGGCGTAACCCTGGCTGACGTCTGTGCCCTACCTCGCAGCAAAGGCGCTTTGCGGATGGTGACGTTCATCAACCCCCATGCCTGGGCCCTGGCCGAAACGCACAATGATTACGTGAGCACGCTGCACCAAATGACATTGGTTCTGCCGGACGGGGAGGGCGTGGCCCGCGCCTGTCGGGAGCTGACGGAAAAGCCTTGCCCCCGCCTGAGCTTTGACATGTCCTCGCTGGCCGACCCTTTCTTTGGGGCCCTACGGGCGGCAGAAGCTTCCCTAATGCTGATTGGCGGCGTTCCCGGCGTTAACGAAGGCGTCCAGGCGAAGCTGCACGCCAACTACGGCGAGGATCTGCGCGTGATCGGCACCGCGCACGGTTACGACAGCTTCGAAACCAAGATTGCCTCCGTGATGCTCCGGCAACCGGACGTTGTGGTGGTCGGCATGGGCTCACCACGGCAAGAAAAATTTCTGGTTGCCCTGAGAGACGCCGGCTACAACGGCATGGCAATAACCTGTGGCGGCTTCCTCGACCAGTACTTGAAAAAAGATTACTACTATCCTCGTTGGATAAATTACGCAAATCTGCGCTTTGCCTGGCGCATATACAAAGAACCAAAACGACTGTGGCGCCGCTATTTGATCGACTACCAAGTAATGACCAAGCTTGTGCTAAAGGCGTTTTACAAGAAGTATGCATCGCCATTAAAGTCGAGTTCCGCCAAAATCAAAAAGTGAGCATACTGCATCAATACTAGTAAACTACCAACTGACCGAATTTGACAACCAAGTGCGATAATGCAATTACTCAATTTGCGTCTTCGCTTGCAATTAAGTGCTAGGCCAAGCCGTCAAAGCAACCCATGATGGCTGAGCTAATCACAAAAAGGCCGCGTAAAAACTATCTTTGCTAATGAATAGCCAATTTAAAAAGTTTTCAGATGCCGCTGCTGTGTTATTTAAGCACACGTTGTTCAAAAATAGTAGTTGGGGGATCATCTCTCAGGGGGGACAGACTATTTTCATCAGCCTGTTTTTCGTAATCATTGCCCGCCAATACTCCACCACCATTTTCGCTGATTACTTGGTGGCTTCCTCCATGTATCAACTGGTGGCGGCCGTCTCGGCGCTAGGGCTGGGGCAGTGGTTTATTCGGGAGGTGGTGCAGGCCGAAGACAAAAGAGCCTTCATCAATCGGTTTGTGAAGATGCAAATCTATTTTGGTGTTGGCTTCTACTTCGTCAATATCGTGCTAGCGTACCTGTTTTACAGCAATCCCTTTGTGCGGATTTTGATTGTAATATTCGGGGCCAACATCGTTTTTGACAACATCATTAACGCCATTAAACACCTGAACGTGGCGGACTTCGAGCAGAAGAAGACGTTCATCATCCTAACCCTGGAGTCCTTTTTGAAACTGCTCGTCGCTTCGCTCTTGTTCGTATACCCTGTCTCGGTAATTATTTTCTCTGCCATCCTCGTGCTGGTGCGGTTCATCACCCTCAACCTGTTTCTGAAGTACGGTTCTTCCCAACAAGTCTCGCTGACTTCACTTTGGCACAGCCGCATCAGGGCCCGGGACGTTGGTACCCTGTTGCGGGCTAACTGGCCTTTTATCATCATTGGCGGGGTATCGATCATAAACTGGCGGATCGCGACCATCATCATCGCCAAAACCCTGACCGCTGTCGATGTCGCGAACTATGAGATATCGTTTAAGATATTCTCAATCGCTCAAATTCTGCCGATTATCATTTCCACAACGGTATTTCCGCTGTTAATCAAGCTGCTAGTTGCCGGCGACCAGCAGAAGTTCCGAGATTTTTATCGGCAGTCTTACCTGTATTATTTGTTATTTGGCCTGCTGGCCTACACGTTTGTCTACACCTTCGTCGACCAGTTGATGCCGTTGATATTCGGGGCGAAATACGCCTTGACGGGCGGTTACGCCAAGCAAATGTTCCTCACCATCTTGGTGTTTCCAACCGCTTTGCTGCAAGCCAACGTGCTGATTGCGCTGAAGCTGGAGAAGCAGGACATGCTGTTCAACACCGCCGCGCTGCTCGTCAACGTGCTCTTTTGTCTGGTAGGGCTACATTTCGTCAAATCGCTCTACATCGTTAACTACTCCATTTTTGCCTCTTTCCTGGTGTTTCACCTCTTGCAAGACGTGCTGTTGGTGCGTAAGCAGGTGACCACCCTCCGGCACGTGCTCAGCTTTTACGGCATCAGCGTAGGGGCCATTTTGGGCTTCATTGGGCTAACGAAAATTCTATTTGCGCCCCTGGTTTTCGCGCTTTGCTGGGGTCTTTGCGGGGTCTGGCTGTTCGGCTACCGTAAGCGGGGCACCCCCGCGCCGGGCCTGAGGTTTGCCGTGGATGGTAGTGGCTACGAAGCGGCCACGGGCCGGGGGGAGGGTTGAGCACTTAATTTGTCGGGCATGAAAAAAAGTGTACTGGCACTGGTCCTGGTGTCCTGGTTGGGGTGGATGAGCGGGGGGGCAATACCCAAGGCGCAGCCCGTGCTGGTCAGGCAGGGCCCGCCGGGCGGCTTCGGCCCCGCCGGCCTTGCTGCGAAGTGGGGGCCGGGCGCGCCCTTGCGGCCGCCGGCTCCCCTGGTCGACGTTCAATCCACTACTGGCCCATCCGCCGATGAGGTCAGCGTGGGGGCATTCGGGGCCGCTGGCGATGGGCGGACAGATAATGGCCCGGCCATTCAGCGGGCTATTGACTACGCCCGCGCCCACGGGATTACCGCGGTGTACTTTCCCCCCGGCACCTACTTGGTCCGGGCCGCAAAAGCGGGCCCGGGAGCCGTCAAGCTCGCCAACGGCGTGGGCCTCCGCGGGGCCGGGCGAGCCAGCTGCACGCTCCGGCTCGACAGTGGTCAGTTCAACCCGCCGGCCTTATTCTACCAGGCGTGGCGCGAAGAGCCGGAGGTTAGCAACGTGGTCGTGGCGGGCCTGACCTTCGATGGCAACCTAAGCCAGCAGCGCTTCGCCCCGAGCTACCAGTTTTGCCACGCGCTGAGCATCAACAACGGGCACAACATCGAAGTGCAAGGTTGCAAGTTCATGGGCTTCCGCGGCGACGGCTTGTTATTTGGCGACACGGACGAATTGACGCCCGACGCCCGCATCACGCGCAACGTGCGGGTGCACGACAATGAATTTTATGACATCTACCGCGAGGGGTGCATGTTCTGCTGCACCGAAGGGGCCGCCTTTTACCGCAACTGGGTGCACGGCCCGGGCTACCTGGTCGGGGGAGTGGACATCGAGCGGCACAGCGCCAACGAGACGGTGCGCCACGTGGCCGTGTACGAGAACCAGTTCGATTTTCGGCAAGGGTTCGGCCCGGTGGAGCGGGGCCGGCGCGTTCGGTACCGCCGGGCCGTGACCATGGGATTTTTCTATGCGGGCTACCCCCAGGGAGTTGCCGACGGCCGCAGCGGCGGTCACCAAGTGCGCGACAACACCATCTACCAAGGCCAGGTGGACTGCTACGGCCACACTGAAGTGGCCATTTCCGGCAACGTTTTCACCAATTTTTTTGAAGACATCACCGGAGTCTCTCACCTGACGCCGCACGTCATCCTCGTTGCCGACGCCCGCACCAGCACCGGGCTAGTGCGCGTCCAGATAGTGCGCAACGTCATCCGGTCGCAGATGCTGGGCAGCGGCATTGTGTTCAACAATTACACACTTTCCTCGGCGGAAGACAACAAAATTGCGGATGTGAAGCTGGCGGGCATCCAGCTGCTCAACGCCTCCGCTACAGTGCTCCACAACACCATCCAGAACGTGGGATCCGCGCCCGCCAAAGCCGCGGGCGTCCTCGTCAGCGGTGATTGCAACGGGGTAGTTATTGCCTACAATACGGTGCGTAGCACCGTCACCGGTCTGGCCAATCCTACCAGCTGCGCCGTAGAATTAGTGAGCTACAACCGCAGCAAAGTGCCTCCTACCATCCAAGGCAACCGGTCCGTAAACATGGCCGGCGGAGTAATCGTCGAGTACGCAGGTCAGCCGAAATACGCGTTGCTACTTGATAACCGCTAAGCAGGGGTCGCGCGATAGCGAGAACGGAAAACAACGCTAAGCCGCTTTGACCGCCAAAAACTAATTGATTTGCCTCAATAAGTCAGCTATTTAGACTTAAATGAGCCGTTAATGCGTGAGATGAGCAGGAGTGTCTCGTCCTGAAAAAAGTTGACCGGTTAGTGGTAGTCCGGGTCTGCGTTGACCGTTTCGGTGGAAGTCCTAAAATTACTGACTTTCGGTCCATCGCTCACGGGTGGTTTGTAGTAGTTTTTCCAGCGCCGCTCTAATGGTCCCCAACTGTGGTGTGCTTCGTCGGGGCTTTGGTAGTTGCAGCTCAGGTGGGGGCGTTTGTAATTATAGAGAAACACCGCCCGTTCGAGGTGTTGCTGCGCTTCGTCCAGGGAGCGTACGGGCTGGTGACTTAGATATTCCTGCTTCAGGATGCCGTTAATGCGTTCGGCCACCGGGTTTTCCAGCGGGTCGGAGCGCTCGGTCATGCTCACCTGCACGTGCCACGCCGCCAGTGGGGCCAGGTATTCCTGGCTGCAGGACTGAATGCCGCGGTCGCTGTGATGAATCAGCTGGCGACCGGCCCGTTTGGTAATTTGACGCAGGGCCATTTCTAGCGCGCCCCGGCAGTGGACCGTGGCCAGCGTCTCGGCTACAGCAAAGCCCATAATGCGGTGCGAGTAGGCATCGGTGAGCAGCGAGATATACAGCCAACCGTATTCGGTAAACCAGTAGGTGATATCCGCCACCCAGACCTGATTGGGGCGTAGGGGTGTCAGGTCTTTAATCAGGTTGGGGCACTTGCGGAATTGGTGCCGGGAGAACGTGGTAATCGTTTTGCGCTTGCGCCGCCGAATGAGCAGGAGCGGCCAGCAAATCAAAGAGGGCATCCCGGCCCAGCTTGATGCCTTGGGTAGTGAACTGTTCTTGCAGCAGATAGTAGAGCTTCTTGCCGCCCGTGCGCGGGTGGTCCTTTCGCAACTGCGCCACCAGGTCCAACACGCACTGCTCCTGCTGCTCGCTGGTGAATTGCCGGTTCTCGTGCTGATAGTAGGCCTGCCGGCTAAACCCAAGTACCCCACTGGCCCGCCGCAGGCAAAAGTGCGGGCAGCTGACTCGCAGGAGCTGGACTACTTGGTAGCGGACTTTTTTTCGATGCTCAGGCCCAGTTCCTGCTCGGCCACCCGGATGACGTTTTTGTAGTAGAGCACCTGCAGCTCGGCTTGCTCGAGCTGTTTTTGCAACTGCTTGACCTGGCCAGTGAGCACATCGGCATGCTGCACCACCTGCTCGACGAGCGTCGTAGGCGGCTTTTTCGACGTGTTTCCCATGGCTTGGGTACGCGCCTGCTCTTCTTGCCGGACACGTTCGAGCCATTTGGTAACGGTCGAGCGGGTGAGCACCTGGTACTTGCTCATCGCCGACTCAATGGTGTGGCGGCCGAAGGTAATTTCCTCGACCATCTGACGCATTTTCAACTCATGCGCCTGCTTGCGAAGTAGAAATAAGTGTTCCATCTGCGGGGGGCTGATGGTCAACTCATTTGTAGGACAAGACAATTCTCAAGTTCTTCATGCTCAGCCAACTCCTGGCCTCTTTCGCCACTCTTCCAGACCCGCGCTGCGCTGGGCGCACCCGGCACCGCCTGCTCGATATGCTCGTTATTGCCGTCTGCGCCGTCGTAGCTGGCGCCGAAACGTGGGTGGACACCGCCCACTACGGCCAGTTGAAACAGGGGTGGCTGGCTACGTTTCTGGACTTGCCCCGCGGCATTCCTTCGCACGACACGTTTCGGCGCGTGTTCTCCCTGCTCAACCCGCAGGTGTTGAAACAGTGCTTCCGCCAGTGGATGGCCACCTCCTCGCCACCCTTACCTCGCGAGGTAGTGGCCATCGACGGCAAAACCGTGCGCTGCTCCTTTGACCGAAGTCGGGCCCAGGGCCCGCTGCACGTAGTCAGCGCGTTTGCGACCGCGCAAGGGCTGAGCCTGGGGCAAGTAGCGGTGATAGGCAAAGGGCAGGAGTTGGCAACTATTCCCATATTAATCAGCGGCCTGCAGCTGGCTGACACCATTGTCACGTTAGATGCGCTAGGGCGTGTTCTCAAGAACGTGGGGGAGGCCAAAAGCGTATTGGGCTTATTTTCAAGATGAACGCCGACCGCACGTTGCTTACTGATGTTCATTGGGCGCTGCTTGCGCCCTTGCTGCCCGGCCGGGCGGGCCGGCGCGGGGTAGTCGCCAAAGACAACCGGGGCTTTGTCGAGGCCGTGCTGTGGGTGGGCCGCACGGGCCTGCCCTGGCGGGACCTGCCGCCGCACCTGGGGCAGTGGCACCGGGTGTTCGTGCGCTTCAGCCGCTGGCGCACCCGGGGCGTGTGGGCCCAGGTCCTGGCCACGCGGCAAGCCGCCGGCCAAGCGGTGCCCAGTCCGCGGCAGCGGCAGGTGCAACTCGATTCGACCACCGTGCGGGCCCACCAGCACGCGGCCGGCGCCCGTAAAAAAAGGCCCGCAGGCGCTCGGGCGTAGCCGGGGCGGCTTTTCCACCAAGCTGCACGTGGCCGGGGACGGGGCCGGCGGCCTGTTGGCCTTTGCCCTGACGGCGGGCCAGGCCGGCGATGCCCCGCAGGCGGCCGAGCTGCTCGCCCCGTTGTTGGCCCCGGCCCGGCAGGTGCTGGCCGACACGGCCTACGATTCGGATGCCTTGCGGGCCCAAATAGCCGAAACCGGTGCGGTGGCCGTGATTCCGCCCCGACCCAACCGCTTGCAGCCGCCCCGCCTCGACCCGCTCACTTATCGTGACCGAAACCAAGTCGAGCGGCTCATCAACCGCCTCAAACAGTTTCGACGCATCGCCACCCGCTACGATAAACTGGCCGATTCGTACGCTGCGTTCGTCCAACTACGCGCCATTATCCTCTGGCTAAATTGAGAACACGTCCTAGGCTGCCAGCAAGCCATTGCCCGGCAGTTGTTAGCCCAGCAGGCCGATTATATTTTCGCGCTCAAAGGCAACCAAGGGCGCTATTACCGGGCCGTCAAGGCCTACTGCCAAACAAGCTGTGTGGAGCGCTGGGCTGAGTATCCAGCCGACTATGATGCCTTCGACCGCCGCCATGGGCGCTGGGTGCGCCGCCGGGCCTGGGTGTTGCCGTTGCGCGACGAGCTAGTCGCCTTACGCGCCTGGCCGGGCTTGCGGGCCATTATCGTGGTCGAGACTATGCGGCAGGTGCAGCACCAGCCCGGCACGCACGTCGAGTGGCGCTACTACCTGACCAGTTGTCCCGATGCCCCCGCGGTGCTCATCCAGGCCATCCGCCGCCACTGGGCCATTGAAAACAGCCTGCACTGGGTGTTGGATGTGGTCTTTCGCGAGGATGAGTTCAGCTGTCGCGACCGGGTAGCCACGCGCAGCTTTGCCGTTCTGCGTAAGCTGGCCTTCAACCTCTTGCAGCAAGGACGGCCGTGCGCCGGCAGTCTACGGGCGCGTCGCCAACAGGCCGGTTGGAATAATGATTATATGGCGCAGGTGCTAATGCGCAGTCGACAGCAGGGCGTATCGGTCAACCTAGACTTTTGATGCGTAAGCCCTGAGCGTCAGAGCCAGGTGCCGGTGCGACAACGTTGCCAGGTACTGCGCGTGTCAGCTAGTGCGTCCTACACCTGGCAGCAGCGCCAAGCACCCGCCCCGGAACCAGCCTGGCAAGTAGCTGTACGAACGGAATTTAAGGGGCATTCCGCCCGTTATGGCCCCCGTCGCTTGCGAGCCGAGCTGCACGCGCAAGGCTACCGAGTGGGCCGCGGACGCATTCGGCGGGCGTTGGCCGCCGCGGGCTTGCGCGCCCAGCAACCCCGCTCTTTTGTGCCCTGCACCACCGGTGCCGATCCCAGTGTGCGAGCCGCCCCGAATCTGCTGCTGGGCCAGCCTGCCCCCATGGCCCCGAATCAGGTGTGGGTAGGCGATCTCACCTACTTGCCTAAACAGGGCGGCGGTTGCTGTAGCTGGCCACCTGGCTCGACCGCTACTCCCGCCAGGTGGTCGGCTGGGACGTGCGCTCTCGCCATGCCCGAAGACCTGGTCTGCGAGGCGCTACGCCGCGCCCTGGCCGTGCGCCGTCCCCCGGCCAGGCTCCTCGTGTACTGGCTGCCCCAGGTGCCGCCGCGGCGGCACCTGGGGCAGCCAGTACACGGCCACCCGATTCAAAGACTTAATCGCGCAAAACGGGTCACTTCAAAGCAGGAGCCGGCGCGGCAACGGCTACGATAGCGCCCACGCCGAGTCCTTTTGGAGCCGCTTCAAGGCGGAATTATTCGACGGCGGCGGTAGCTTCCCGAGATTAGCCGAAGCCAAGCTGGAAATCAGCCATCACGGGGCCCATTACAGCGCCAAGCGCCGCCACTCCGCCCTCGGCTACCACTCGCCCAACCACTTCGAATCTCAACTCAAAACCACCTCCCAATTGTGTCCGGCTTGGCTAGACCACCTCAGCTCAGCACTTGCTAGGTTAAGTCACTTGGATGGAGTTTTCAGCCTCCGTACCTTCGTTGGCTCAATTACGCTATGTATGAGTTAGGAGTTACGCAGTTGATGACTGGTTTTTAATTTAGGGCATGAATTCGCCGAAGGTCCATGCCGAGGAATACATCCAGTTTTTGGTAGCGAGCCCGGTGGCGGTGAGCGGCACGGAAGCCGCCCGCGTCCACGCCGGGCCGCTGGTGGCCCACGATGCCTACACGCGCCTGCTGCACCGGCTAGCGCCGGAGGCGGCCCCGCTGTGGCAGGAAGCGCAGGGCCTGGTTGCACCGACGAGCGGGGTCCTGGTGCTGGACGACACGACGCTGGATAAGCCCTACGCCCGGTACATGGGCTTGGTCACCCGCCACTGGTCGGGCAAGCACCACGCCGTGGTGCAGGGCATCAACCTGCTCACGCTCTTGTGAAGCGACGGGCAGGCCCTGGTGCCGGTCGATTACCGCCTTTACGACAAGGCGGCCAACGAATTGAGCAAAAACGACCATTTCCAGGCCCTGTTGCGCACGGCCCAGCAGCGGGGCTTTGCCCCACGCTGCGTGCTCTTCGACAGCTGGTATGCGAGCCTGGCCAACCTCAAGCAGGTACGCGCCTGCGGCTGGCCCTGGCTCACGCGCCTGAGGCGCAACCGGCGGGTCAACCCCGACGGGCAGGGGCTGCGCCCGCTCCAGGACTGCCCCCTGGCCGCGGGCGGGCAACGCGTCTGGCTGCAAGGCTACGGCTTCGTGCGGGTCTTCCAGTTCGCCGCCCCAGACGGTGGCACGGAAGGAGCTGAATACTGGGCCAGTAGCGACCCAGAACTGAGCGAAGCCCAGCGAGCCCCGCTGGCGGCCCTGGCCTGGGGCATCGAGCAGTACCACCGCGGGCTGAAGCAGTGCTGCGGGGTGGAAAAGGCCCAGGTGCGTGCCGCCAAAGCCCAGCGCAACTACATTGGCTACGCGCTGCGGGCCTTTCTGCGCCTCGAAGCCCAGCGCCTGCGCACCGGCCGCAGCTGGTACGAGGCCAAAAAGCAACTCCTGCGTGACGCTATCCGAGCCTATTTGAGCAACCCTACTTTCCTTTTGCATCCGGCAACTGCGTAACTCCTATGAGTATCAAACCGCAATTATTCGCCGCCGTGCGCGGCCTCATCACGCAGGCGCGCGAGCAGGCTGTACGGGCCGTCGATGCCGAGCGGGTACTTCTATATTGGCATATTGGGCAGGTTATTCTGGAAGAAGAGCAGCATGGGGCCGACCGCGCAGCCTATGGTAGCAGCCTCATTAAAGGCCTGGCGGCGGAGTTGCAGCCGCAGTTTGGCAGCGGATTTTCGGGACGACAGCTAGAACGCTACCGCCAGTTTTACCGCACCTTCCCAATTGCGTCCGCACTGCGGACGCAATTGAGCTGGATGCACTATAAAACGCTTATCAGCCTCGACAATTCTGATAAGCGTGAGTTTTACCTGGCCGAAGCGACCAAAAACAATTGGTCGGCCCGGCAGCTGGAGCGGCAGGTCAACAGCCAGCTGTTCGAGCACTTGCTGCTGAGCAACGACGTGGCGGCCAGCCGTAGCCCGTCAGGAAAAACCGCCCACGGAGGCCCGCGATATCATCAAGGACCCTATGGTACTGGAGTTTTTGAGCCTGAAACGGGAGGCCGCTTACTATGAACGCGACCTGGAAACCGCGCTCATTACCCACCTGCAGGAATTTCTGCTGGAGCTGGGCAACGGCTTTTCGTTCGTGGCCCGACAGCAACGCCTGCACCTCGACGGCGATAACTTCTTCGTGGACCTAGTGTTTTACAACCGACTGTTGCAGTGCTTCGTGCTGGTTGAAATCAAGACTGATAAGCTCATCCACCAAGATTTGGGCCAGCTGCAGATGTACGTCAACTATTATGACCGCCTGGAAAAGCTGCCCCACGAAAACCCCACTATCGGTATCCTGCTCTACGCTGATAAGAACGACGCGGTAGTAAAAATTAGTCTGCCGGCCGATAACCAGACCATTGTAGCCAGTAAGTACCAACTGTACTTACCTACGCAGCAGCAACTGCTGGCGGAGGTGAGGAAGGGAATTGATAAGTTGGACCAGCCGTAGCCTACAGTAAGTCATTGTGCCGAATACAGAACATCAGTCTGAACCTATCGAGGTATCGCTAGTGCGCAAGTGATGCTACCTTAATGTACTCCAATAAGGGTCAGCCAGAAAGACCTAAAAAAATTAGCTCTACGCGCTGGAAACGCCCTCAGTAAAAGCATCCAATAAAGGCAAAAGGCCCGTGGCTGTTGCAAAACTTAATATAGCGTAGCTAACCCAAGTTGCGGGCTAGTAGGGGCATAAAAAAAGTCTGTTCGGCGTTGTACGCTTCCCCGTTTAGTAAGCCAGTAGTTAGTAGAGGTTAAGCCGCTTGTTTAAATTCGATGGGAGTCATAAAATACAAGGCCTGGCGGGCCCGTTGGGTGTTGTAGTCGTGCATCCAGTCGGCCACAAGTTGGCGCACGTGGGCCAGCGAGCGAAACAAGTGGGCGTCGAGCAGCTCGCGGCGAAAGGAGCCGTTGAAGCGCTCGATGTAGGCATTTTGCGTTGGTTTGCCGGGTTGAATCAAGTGCAGGTCAATACCTTGTTTCTCACACCAGTCGCCGAGCCGGGCGCTGATGAATTCTGGCCCATTATCGGTACGCAGCTGCGTGGGCCGGCCATAGCACTCAACTAAGCGCGTCAGCACCTGCACCACCCGACTGGCCGGTAAGGAGAAATCAATTTCTACGCCCAGCAACTGGCGGTTGTCGTCGTCGAGCACATTCAGGGTCCGAAAACGGCGACCATCCGTTAACACGTCACTCGTGAAGTCCAGCGACCAGCAGACGTTGGCCGAAGTGGGCACCGCCAGCGGCTGCTTGACGCGCGCGGGTAGGCGTTTTGTGCGGCGGCGGGGCAAGTTGAGTCCCATCGCCCGGTAAATGCGTAGGGTGCGTTTATGATTGATTCTCAGCCCATTTTTACGTAACCGGTGGTGCAATTTCCAGAAGCCCCAGCCGCCATGCCGTCCGATTAAGACACGTAGGGCCTCCTGCACGGGCGCATCTGCTACTCTGAGCTGCGGCGGCTGCTCGGCATAACGAGCGCGCGAAAGCCCCACCAACGCACACGCCCGTCGTTGGCTCCAGCCCTTACTTACTAAGCCCTGCGCTGCCTGGCGCCGCGCCGCAGGGCTGGCTACTTTTTTCGCAGTATCTCCTTGATAGCCTGATTCTCTAAGCTCAGGTCGGCGAACAGCTGCTTGAGCTTGCGATTCTCTTCTTCCAAGTGTTTGAGCCGGGTCAGCTCGGTCACACTGGCCCCAGCGTACTTGCTCTTCCAGGCATAAAAGGTGGCCTCGCTCAGGCCATGCTCGCGCACAATCTGGGCCACGGTTTGGCCACTCTGTTGTTGTTGCAAAATGGCCACCATCTGGGCCTCACTGAATCGTCCTTTTTTCATCTCGCAGGTGTCAGGTAGTGAAAATACGCTTTTCTCTACTCACAACTGGCTCTCTATTTAGGGAAGCGTACAGGCGTGAACAGGCTAGGTTTGGGTCTCTGACCTCCCAACCTGACCTAACTCATGCGCGAACAGACCGTTGCAATGTACTGCGTACTCGATGATTTAATCCGCTTCACCCGCCCGGCTGGCACGCTGCCCCCGGCTTCGGGCCGGCGCCTGACCGATGCCCAGGTGCTGACCACGGCCCTGGTGGCGGCCCGCTTTTTCGGCGGCAACCTGGTCGTGGCCAAGCACTATATGGAGCAGCACGGGGGCCAGAACCGGTTGGACAAGAGCGGCTTCACCCGCCGCCTGCATGCGCTCACCGACACGCTGCTGGCCCTCTTCGCCCCGGTGGGCGACTTGCTCAAACACCTGCACCTGGAAGCCCGCTATGTGCTGGATTCTTTTCCCGTGGCGGTGTGCCATAATACCCGCATCCCGCGCTGTAAGCTGCTGACGGGCAAGGCCTATTATGGCCGCTGTGCCAGCAAGCGCAGTTGGTTTTACGGCCTCAAGGTGCAGGTCGTAACCACTAGAGCCTGTTATGTACTTGAAGCGTGTCGGGCGAGCATAATACAGGCAAAAACGACAAAATGAAGCTGCTGTAAGGTCTGACTCAAGCGCTCGTGGTCGCGGGCCAGCCGCCGAAAGCGGCTGCACCAGGCAAAGCTGCGTTCGACCACCCACCGGCGGGGCAATAATACAAAACCAGTCTGCCCTTCTGGTTTCATAATTACTTGCAAGTCAATGTCATGCACCGCCGCTTCGTACTCCGGGTCCTCCCCCGTATACCCCTGGTCGCCGAAGCTGACCTCGACCGTTTGACCCGTCACTTCCTGCACCTGCCGACATAGCTCGCCCACCTGCGCCCGCTCCTGCTCATTAGCCGGGGTGACGACCACGCTCAGCAGGTGGCCCAGCGTATCCACGGCGATGTGCGCTTTACTTCCCTTGCGCCGTTTGGCTCCGTCATAGCCCGCCCGGTGTCCACTCTCAGGCGTGCTTTGCAGCGTGCGCCCGTCAAAAATGACGGCCGTGGGTGTAGCTGCCCGGCCCAGTAACATTCGCTGCAACTCATTCAAGTCGTGTACGATACGTTCGAATACGCGGGCGTCCCGCCAGCGCTCCCATTGCTGGTACACGGCCGCCCAGGGCGGCAGGTCGTGGGGCAGGTAACGCCAGGGGCAACCTGTGTGGGCCAGATAGCGCAAGCCATTAAAGAGGGCGCGCAACGGGTGTTCCCGTTGGGGCGCATCTTCACGCATCAAGCACAGGTAGGGGCACACAAATGCCCATTCATCGTCCGAAATATCACTGGGGTAACACCGCGTTGTCGCCATACCCCAAATTTAACCCTCAGTACAGAACAGCCTCTAGCGACGGCCTGCCCGTCGAGTTTTATATCCATGCCGGGGCCGAGTCGGAGCAGACCGGCCGGCGCGGCCTGGCGCTGGACTTGCCTGAAGGGAGCGTGCTCTATACCGATGCCGGCTACACGGACTACGTGGCCGAAGACCTCTTCAACGAAGCCAGCGGTAGCCAGCAGCAAACAGCGCGCCGTTAGAACAGCAAACGGCCCCATCATCCGGCGCAACGTTTTCTGATACAGTTAGGACTTACGCAAAGCGTGTAATTTGAGTAAAAAAGGCATGAAAGTCACCGCTCAGCTTTACGGCCAGTTTTTGTTCAGCAGCCAGGTGAACTATACGGGCACCTATTTAGCGGAGCATTTAGCTGGTTTGCAGCACGATAACGTGCCGTATTTTCTCAAAACCACGCGCTTCACACCGCGCCAGCTTTGGCAACAGGTGCGACCTGAGTTTGTGGGCAGTGCGCGGGGCTATGTCCTCTTTGATGATACGGTGCTCGATAAGCGCCACCGCCAGCGTATCGAATTGGTGCGACGCCAGTATTCCGGTAACGCCCACGGCCTTATTAAAGGCATTGGCCTGGTGAACTGTGTGTATGTCAATCCGGAAACCAACCAATGCTGGCTGCTTGACTATCGCCTCTTCGCCCCCGAAGCCGATGGCAAAAGCAAGCTCGACCACGTGGCCGACAGGCTGGACCAACTCGCCAGCCGCCACATTCCGTACCGCACCGTGTTGATGGACCGCTGGTACGCCACCACGGCCCTGTTCAAGCAGCTCACCGAGGCGAACAAGTTCTTTTATTGTCCGCTCAAAAGCAACCGATTGGTGGACGACTCCGGCGGGCAGCAGCCCTACCAGCCCGTGGCCCTGCTCACCTGGTCAGCGGCCGACGTAGCGCAGGGCAAGCTACTGAAAGTGAAGGGTATGCCCAAAGACGCCAACCTGAAGCTCTTCCGCGTACTGGTGTCTACCCACCGGACGGACTACCTCGTGACCAACGCGTTAGCACAAGAGGACACGCAGGCTGCCGAACAAGAAAGCAACGTGCGCTGGCTCATCGAGCAGTTTCACCGTGAAGCCAAACAACTTACGGGTTTGCAGGCCTGTCAGTGCCGGTTGGCGCGCAGCCAGCGCAACCACATCGCCCTGGCCCTACGCACCTGGACGTGTCTCAAACGCCTGGCTTGCCAAGCCAAAACCACCGCTTATCACCTCAAACAGCGCCTGTTGGACGACTACATGCGCCGCGAACTCGCCCAACCTACCTTGCGCTTTGCGTAAGTCCTAACAGTATTTTCGCAAAGGTATCAAAACCTGTTTCAGTCAACTCACCGCCCAGTTTCCCAAGCAGATTCACGCCGTTACGGCCGCTGGCTTTGCCTTAAAAATCGCTCTTTTCATCTTTGCCCACGTCCTGGACCAAGTCGGCTTATAACCCGCAACTTGGGTGAGCTAGGTCGCTCTCAGTTCGCTTATCGAGAACCTACACCTGTTAAGCGAGTCCAAACGTGCTACGGCTATGGCGTAACTAGCGTCTACCCCGGCCAAGGAGGCCCGCCGGTCCCTAACGAGTGAATCAGTGGCTGTTCTGCACCCCCACCAAGGCACTGAAGAGCCGGCCGCAAAAGTGCTGAAATCCGATGCCATAGCCATTAAGCAGCTCATGGCGTAACTGGTTAATCAGCAGCGCAAGCTCGCTAGATGCAGCCTTAAGCAAGCCAAGTCAACCGCCAAGCAGGAAACTAAAGAAGCCTCGGTAAAAGCAGCCTCATCGGTCGGTTCTCAGCCGGAAGCCACAACGCCCGCCCCGTCGGCCCGCAGCCCCCCGGTGGTGCTACGCGCGGCTGGGCTACGCGTAGCACCACCGGGGGGGGCAAAACGAGCACGCCCCAACTTGCAGGTTGGGGCGTGCTCGTTTTAGAAGAATATTGCCACATGAATAGTACACGTAGTGTTCCGAAACAACACCGCAATAGTGCCCGCAAGGCCCAGGCCGGCCCTGCGGGGCTTATTTGCTTGACCAACCAAAAGTACCCCCATCCGAAGCTGCCCCAATGCGGTTTTCACAACCGTAACCGAACCATAACCCCCGCGAAATAGCCTGGGGCGGGCCCAATCCATTCACCAAAGCAAGCAGCACGCTAACCGGCCGGCCCTGCAAAATGGCTACCGCAGTGCCCTCGTTACACCTGATAATGCTCCCTGCCGGCGGCGGGGCTCAGCCGCGGGGCCCCCAGCGGCCCGCAATACTTCCGCGATAAGCTGGCTGGTGCAGGCGCTGGGCAATTTGCTGCGGAGCCGTAGGGCGGCCGTGGGGGCAATGCCAGCAGGGCCGGCGCGTTTAGGAGCCGGCCAACGGCCAGCAGCAGTTTTTGAACCATATGAAAGAATGGGGCCCCAGCCCGCGGGCTACCGGATGGCGTTGAGCACCAAGTCGACCCCAAGCGGGTTGTGCAGGATGCGGCAGATGACGGGAGAATCGGGGTTGTTGAGAATCCAAAGCTCGGTGAGGTCTTCCTGCGCCACGACGTGCAGCACGTCCAGCGGCTGGCCGTTGAGGCGCAAAGCGGCAGCTGCGGCCTTGCTCTGCCGCACATACACCGTCTGGTCGTAGGTGTAGCGGCCCTGGGCGCGCAGGTCGGCAAATGCCTGCTTCGACAGCATCAGAAACGTCTGGTGTGGCAGCGGCACCGAGGTGCCGGGCTGCGGCTGGGCAAAGTATAGCCGGTCGGCCCGCTGCCAGGCCGCGGGGGCCACGAGGCAGGCCCCCGTGGCCAGGCCGCGGATGCGCCAAGTCAGTTTCAGCGTGTCGGTGGCCCGGGCCACGGCCAGCTCGAAAGGCGCGTGCTGGCCGTGCAAGTCCAGGGTGTAGGCGAACGTGGTGCCGGGGCCCACCACGGGCCTGAACGGTGGGGCCTGGGCGGGCGCCGCGGGGCCAGCCAGGACGAGCAACAGCAGCAATAGAAGGTTTTTCATGCGGTGCGTGGGCACGCTAGTCGGTGGTGGGCGGCAGTACCTGCGTGCCCCAGTTCGCTGGCTGGGCGGCCATTTCCAATATCAGCTCGCCGCCCTTCACGATGTCCTGGTCCGCAATCCAGGCTTGGCGGAAGGGCTTGCCGTTGAGCCGCGCCGACTTAACGTAAACGTTGGTGGCCGAGAGGTGGCGGGCGGTGATGCGGAAGTCGCGGCCGTTTTCCTGGTGCAAGGTGGTTTGCTGCACCAGCGGCGCGTTGAGCAGGTAGTACGACTGGCCGGCGTTGGGGTAGAGGCCCATCATCTGGAAGGCCAGCCACGACGACATGGCCCCCGAATCGTCGTTGCCGGGCAGGCCGAAAGGGGTGGTGTTAAAGCTCTGCGCAATAATCTGGCGGATGCGCTGGCTGCTCAAGTCGGGCCGGCCCAGCCAGTGGTAGAGGCTGGGCGTGAGAAAGGACGGCTCGTTGGCCACGTTATAATACTTTTTGTCGAAGAGTGTGTCGAGCCGGGCCCGGAAGGCATCCCGGCCGCCGGATTTAGCAATGAGCACGGGCACCTGGTGCGGCACGCTCAGCGAGTATTCCCACGACGTGGCCTCGTAAAAAAAGCCGCACCAGTGGCACATGTACCACGGGTATTCGCGCATGAGCGGGGTGTAGACGAAGGTGGGGTGCTGCCGTACCGACGTGCCGTAGGGAATAGTGTCCAACCATTTGTCGGCCGCGTCGCGGGGCATGGTGAAGCCCGTGGCCCCGTGGTTGCGGTAGCCCTCGCGCCACAGGTTTTGCCAGCTGCTGGCCTACCGGTGGTACTGCTGGTACAGCTGCGGCTGGCCCAGGCCCCTGGCTACCACCGCGATGCAGTAGTCGTCGTAGGCGTAGTCGAGGGTGCGGTTGCCGGCGCGCGGCACGCCGTAGGGCACGTAGCCCAGGCGGTGGTAGTCGGCCAGGGCCCCGCGGCCTTCCTTTTCCTCGTTGCCGCCGGGCGGCACCGTGGCGTCGTGCAGCATGGCGGCCAGGCCTGGCGATAGTCGATGCCGGGCAGGTTCTTCACGAAGGCATCGGCGATGAGGACCTCGGCGTTGGAGCCGCCCTGGGTGCGGCCGTTGGCGTTGCCGCTGCGCGCCTCGGGCAAGTAGCCGTCGTGCTTATAAATGTCAATCAGGGAGTTAACAATTGCCACTTCCCGCTGGGGCGCGAGCAGCGTAATGAGGGGGTTGGACGTGCGAAAGGTGTCCCAAATAGCGTAGAAGTCGTCGTATTAGGGCTGCGGACCGTTCCAAAGCGGGTTTTCGCCGGTGCGGTCCACAGGCATGAGCATGGTGTGGTAGAGGCCGGTGTAGAACAGCTTTTTCTGGTCGAGCGGCGTGTCGGGGTGCAGCTCGGCGCGGCCCAGCAGGGCGTCCCAGCGGGCGCGCAGCTGCCGGCGCACCAGCCCGAAATCCCAGTCCGGAATTTCGGCCCGCACGTTCTCACTGGCCCGGGCCGCGTTCAGAAACGAGATGCCCACTTTCACCCGGAGCGTGTCGCCAGCGCTGTCCGCGAAGCGCAGCAGGGCCCCCGTTTTCTCGCCTGAGTCGGCTTGCAGCTTCTGGCCGGGCCGCAGCTGCGCGCCCTTCGAGGTGGCAAATTCGGCCACGGGCGCGTCGAACACGGCCGCGAAGTACACGGCGTAAGCGGGCCCGTTGTTCCAGCCGCCGCGGATGCGGCTGTAGCCCCGCACTTCGGTGGTGGATACCACTTCCACTTCGGAGCCCACGAATTGCTGGGCCTCGCGGCCATCGGGCCCGGGCTGCTCGCCCAGGAAGAAACCGGCGTCGATTTGCAGCGCCTTGGGCTGGCCCTGGGGGTAGGCGATGCGGTAGAAGCTCACCGTGGGCGAGGCCGTGAGTTCGACCCCGATGCCGGGCACCGCGCCGGCTGCCGCGAGCTGGGCGTGGTAGTAGCCCAGCTCGGCGTGCTCGGCCCGGCGGTGGGCCGATTTATCGCCTTGTATTAACGGCCCGCTGAAGGGCATGAGCAGGATGTTGCCGTACTTGGGGCCCCCGCCGGTGCCGCTCACGTGCACCTGCGCAAAGCCCGTGACGGGCGTGGGCTCGGGCAGCCAGCCGCTGTTGGGGCTGGCGGTGCAGTCGGGGCTGGACTTCACCATCCCAAAGGGGCACGAGGGGCCAACGAACACCCGCCCCAGCCCTTCCGAGCCAATCATGGGGTCCACGTACTGGCCGTAGCCCTGGCCGGCGGCCGGAGCCAAGCGGCTAAGCAGGCTGCCGGCCAGCAGCAGAATGTTGCCGAAACGCATGGCGAAAAGGAGTTAGCAAAGTAAATGCAGACAGCCGGGGGCCCCAGCCCTACCGCGGCCGGCTGCTTACCCAAATGGGATTGGTCAGGGCCAGCATGGCGCCTTTCGGGTTGCGCACTTCCACCCGCAGGTAGCGGGGAAGGCCCGGCGGCAGCTGCCAGCGCACGGCCGTGGAGCCGCCGGACGCGACCGGACTGGTCGCCAGTACCCCGTTTTCGCCCAGCAGCGTGACAGTGCCGGCCGAGGCGCCGCGCAGCTCGAACGCTACCCCGATGCGCTGCCCGGCGGCCACGGCCAGGGTGTCGCCGATGCCGGCCGGGGCGCCACCGGCCCGCGCCGTAAACGTCAGGTTAAGCGGACGGTCGGCTACCAGGTAGGCCCGCCGGGCGCGTAGGCCTTGTGTAATGCCGGCGCGCAACAAGGCACTGGCCTGCACTACGGTGCGCGGCCGGCCGAGCTGGTTGGGCGAAGGGGCCGCGGTGTGCGTGTCGCTGGCGGCCACGGCCAGCAGGGGGCAGCCCTGGCGCAGCAGCGCATCCCACCACGCCAGGGCGCGCTCGTTGCGGGCGTCCCAGCGGCCGTTCCACACCTCAATGCCATCGAAGTGCCGCACCGCGAACCGGAAGCGGTTGATAGTGTCCGGGAAGAACGGGTGGTTGATGATGGCCAGGCCGCCCACGGCGCGCACCTGCGCGGTATAGCGGGCAATGCTGCTGTCTGCCGGCGCGTAGCGCCAGTCGATAAGGGTAGTCGGCTCCAGCCCGAGCGCGTTCCAGTGCCCGAAAGCGGTGGTCGTCACTTCCTCCCCGTTGATGACCAGCAGGTTGGGGCGGGCGTAGCGGCCCCAGCTCAGGTTGGCGCTGTTGGTGTTGTGCTCGGTCGAAACGATGAAGTCCAGCCCCTGGGCCCCGGCTTCGGCCACCAATTCCTCGGGCGTGCGCCGGCCGTCGGAATGCAGCGTGTGCAGGTGCACATCGCCCTGGTACCAGCCCGGCCGGTTGTTGACCGCCGGCGCGGCGAACGCGGGAACGAACGCGGGGCCCGGCGGGCCGGGCACCAGCGCCACGGTCAGCGTCCAGTCGATGCCGGCCGGGGCAATGGTGGAGGCGTAGAGCAGCACGTGCCAGGTCCCGGGCCGCAGGGGCCCCGGCACGTAGCCGGGAGAGGCCGCTTGGGCGTTGATAAAGAAGGCCGTCCTGGCTCCGCCCGACCAGCCCCGGAAGCCCGCCGTGGTGCCCGGCCGGTAGCCCTCGGGGCCATAAATGCCCAGGTTGAGCACGTTCCCCGCTTCGTGGTTGTAGTCTTCCCGTACCCGGATTTCGGCCGTGCCCGCCGGCACTTCGATGGGCACGTACAGCAGCCGGAACAGGCTGTCGGCCGGCACGTGCCCCTGCCGGACTACCGCCGTAGGAGCCTGGGCCGCTACCGGGCCAGCCAGGCAGCACAGGCCCAGAAAAAGCAGCCAGTAGGCCTTTCGCTTCAGCTTTTTAACCAAAACGAGCACCGGGCTAGTTAGCTGTTGCCGAAGCCGACGGACCGGCGTTAACCGGGTTGGGCCGGAAGTACGAGCCGTCCGCGAAGCTGATGGCGTAGGGCGATTTGAAGTGCGTGCTCGGCGCGTAGTAATCGGTGCTGATGATTTGGGCCCCCGACTGCTCGGCGGCCACGAAGCTGGATTTGTCGTTGCGGCGCGCCTCCTGGGTGTCGCTGTCGGCGCGGGTGCGGATGATGTAGCCCTTCGCTACCAAGGCTTTAATGACGGCTTGGTCCTGTTTCGCGTTGTTCAGGATGTGGATGGCGGCCTCGGGCGTGCCGGGCTCGGCATCGGCAAACAGCACCCGGCCCTTCAGCGACGGGTGGCCCTGAATGTAGGTCGCGCGCTTCTCGCCCAGCTCATCGAGCACGAACACGAACTTGCCTTGGGCGGCGCGCAGCGTGGGCCAGTGGCGGTGCAGCACGGCGCTTTCCAGGGTGGCATACTGGCCGCGCACCTGGTCGGGGGTGATGATTTTATCGGCCCCCAGGTTGTCCAGAATTTCCCGGTCCAGGGCGTCGAACACGGCCGGGGTAAACGGCTCGGGCACCGTGAAGCCGGGCCGTTTCAGGGCTTCGCTCTTGGCGTTCATGGTGATGAACACGGGGTGGTGCGTGGGGTGCGCCGCCGACCATTTTTTCAGCTCCTGCAAGGCCAGCTTGAACGTGGGGGCGTTGCTGCGGTAGTCGAGGTCCTGGATGTGAAATACCTTGAAGCCGGGCTGCTTCATGAGGCCGGCCGCGTCGTAGGGCGGCTGGCCGGGGGCCAGGTCCAGGCCCTTGGGGTGGGCGTACTTGCCGCCCTGGGTGTCGGCGTACACATCGATTTCCAGCGCCAGCAGGCCCTTGTTGAGCTGCTCGGTCAGCGTCGCGTGCTCGTAGTCAATCTTGCTCATGCTGGCCGAGTCGGCCTTTTGCAGCACCGCAAACAGCTTGGGGTCGATGGCTTGCTTGTAGCTGTTGTGCGAGCCAATGACCTGAATCTGGTTCATCAGGGGCTCTGGCACCCGCTGGGTAGCGGCGCAGAGGGCCCCGGCGGCCAGCGCGCTGAAGATGAAAGTGGTTTTCATAAAGGGGCTAGTAGCCGGGGTTTTGCTGGAGGTTGGTATTGAGCTGCCGCTCAATGGTGGGCACCGGGTAGAGGCGGCGGAAGCTGCTCTTGTCCATCTTCAGCACGTCGTTGGGCAGCGGGTATTCCGTTTCAAACTGCCCAAAGCGAATCAGGTCGTTGCGCCGCCAGGCTTCCCAGCTCAGCTCGCGGGCGCGCTCGTCGAGCATGCCGCTCAGGGCGATACTGGTGGCCAGCTGGGCCCCGGCGCGGGCGCGCACCTTGTTCACGAGCACCAGCGGGGTTTGCATTTCGCCGTTGCTGGCGGTGGCCGGGGCCCCGCGCAGGATGGCTTCGGCCTTCATCAGCAGCACGTCGGCCAGGCGCAGCAGGGGCACGTCGTTGCCGTTGAGGCGGGTGGCCTGGATGGTGGCCGGGTCGGGGTAGTACTTAATGGAACGCACGCCCTCCGACTGGGTGACGATGGTGTTGCCCACGTCCATGGGCTTGGGCGGCACCAACGTCAGCACCGGGTTGATGACGATTTGGGTGGTCGTGTTGGGGTAGTACACCGGCGTAGTGGTGAAGCCGCCGTTGCCGTCGGGCACGAACTGCGGGCCCGCCAGCCAGGTGGCGTTGCGGGCGTCGCCGGGCAGGTTGAAGCGGGCGTAGAACTCGGGCGTGGTGCTCATGGCAATGCTCAGGCCCACGTTGAAGCCGTACGCCTGCACCAGGTAGTAGAAGAAGCCGAAGCGCGTGAACTGGTTGCCGGGAATCTGCTGGTCGTAGGGAATGGCGAAGATGGTTTCCCGAATCTGGGGCCCGTTGTTGGGCAGGAAAATGTCGCGGTAGCGGGCGTCGAGGGCGTAGTTGGGGTTGGCCTGCACGCTGTCGGCCATGCGCACCACGTCGGGGTAGCGGGCGGGGGCCCCGTACACCTCGGCGTTGAGGTAGAGCTTAGCTAGCAGCGCGTACACCAGGCCCTTGGTGGGCCGGCCGTACTGCTGGGTATTGGTGGCGCCCGCGCCCGATTTGGCCGGCAGCTTGGGCGTGAGGCTCTTCAACTCGCTCTCAATGAACTCGTAGACCTTGGTGCGGGGCTGAGTGGCGGGCAGCGGGGCCGTGGGGTAATCGGTCACAATGGGTACGTTGCCGTACAAATCCAGCAGAAAGAAGTAGTACAGCGCCCGCATGGCCCGAATCTCGGCCAGGCGCGCCGCCTGCTCGGCCGGCGCGAAGCCGAACGTGTTCGTAACGTTGAGCAGGCGGTTGCAAGTGGTGATGCCCCCGTAGGCCCACTGCCAGATGGTAAGCACGTTGGGGTGGTCGGGCGTCCAGGTGTGGTAGTGCAGCTGCCGGTACTGGCCGCCGTCGTCGAAGTTGCCGTCGCGGGCGGGCAGAATGGCCTCGTCGGTGCTCATGTCCTGCATGCGCCAGTAGGGCACGGCGAATTGCGACGAGAGGTTGGAGTAAATGGCCCCCACCGAGGCGTTGTAGTCGCTGAGGGTTTTGGGGAAGTTGGCGGCCACGAACTGCGACTCGACCGGCACGTCCAGCTTTTTGCAGCCGAACAGGGCCCCGGCCAGCCCGCCCGCCAGCAGCAGGGCGCGGCTTGTTGCGTAAATCTTTTGCACGACGAAGGAAGAAGTTAAGCGCGGTTAGAAGGAAGCCGACAGGCCCAGGGTGAACGTCCGGGTCTTGGGATAGAAGTTCTGGTTGTCGATGCCCGGCGTGAGGCCCCCGATGTTGATTTCGGGGTCGATGCCCCGATACTTGGTGATGATGAACAGGTTGTTGGTTGCCACGTAGAGGCGCAGCGCCTGCACGTAGGGCGTGTGGGGCCGCAGGGTGTAGCCCAGCGTGGCGTTGTCGAGGCGCAGGTAGGCGCCGCTCTCCAGGAAGCGGTCGGAGATGAGGTAGGCGTTGATGTCGGTGAAGGCCTCGCCCTGCGTGAAGCGCGGGATGTTTTGCAGGCGCGCATCGGCCGGGTTGTTGAGGCCAGCTAGGGTGGCGTTCAGAATCTTGTTGCCGTACACGCCGCGCACCAGGAAATTCAGGTCGAACCCTTTGTAGGTAAACGTGTTGGCCCAGCCGTAGATGAGCGTGGGCTGGGCGCTGCCCGCCAGCTGCATGTCGGTGGTCAGCGGCTGGGTGGCCGTCACGCTGCCGTCGGCTTTCTGGTAGGTGCTCACGCCCTGGTCGTTTTTACCCAAGTAGTGCCATAGCTTGAAGGTGCCCAGCGGCGAGCCGGGCTGCACAATCTGGCTGTAGTTGCCGCTCTGGCCCTTGCCCCCGAGCTGCGCCGTCTGGATGTAGGGGATGGTGAAGCGGTCGGTCGACAGGTTGTCGATGTTGTTTTTATTGTGCGCGAAGTTCAGCGACGAGCGCCAGGTGAAGGCCGCCGTTTGCACCGGCACCACGCTCAGGGCCACCTCGATGCCGCGGTTGGTCATGCGGCCCACGTTGGCCGTGTAGGTGGTGTACTGAAACTCGGTGCTCGACACGGGCAGCACGTCGTCAATCAGGTCGCTGGTTTTCTTGATGTAGTAATCCACCGAAGCCGTCACGCGGTTCTTGAACAGGCCGAAATCCAGGCCGATGTTGGTGGTGGCGGTGCTTTCCCACTTGAGGTCGGGGTTTTCGTTGCGCACGGCGTTCACCACGTTCGAGATGGCGCCATTGTTGAGGTACTTGCTGCTGCCGGGCGGCGTGCCGTAAATGAGGATGGCCGAGAAGGCATCGAAGCCCTGGCTGTTGCCCGACACGCCGTAGCCGGCGCGCAGCTTGAGGTCGGAAAACACGGGCAGGCCCCGCATAAACTCCTCGTTGATAAGGCGCCAGCCCAGGGCCGCCGTCGGGAAGTAGCCGTAGCGGTTGTTCACGCCGAACACCGACGAGCCATCGCGCCGCAGCGACACCTGCGCCAGGTAGCGGTCGCCGTACTGGTACTGCACGCGGGCGTACTGCGAAAGGAGCCGCAGGGTCGAAATCGGGTTGTTGTCGAAGCCAATCTGGGCCAGCGACGACGGATTGGACAAGTACAGGTTATTGGCGCCCAGCGCATTGTTGGCAAAGTTCTGGGTCGTGATGCCGAAGCCGTCGTTCGTGCGGTCCTGCTGGTACGAGTAGCCGCCCAGCAGCTGGAAGCTGTGCAGCCCGAGCGTTTTGTCGTAGTTGGCGTAGGCCTCCAGCACGTCGTTGGTGTTCACGTACTCGGCGCGGCGGGCCACCCCGCCCAGGTTCACGGCCAGGCCCGACTGGCTATTGAGGTAGCTGCTCTGGTTGCTTTGGTCGCGCTGGGTTGAGGCGCTGAGCGTCACCCGCAGGCCCGTGAGCACGTCCACCTGCACCAGGCCGTTGACCAACGTTTTGTTGTCTTTGGTCACGTAGGCGTTGTTGTTGGCCAGCGAGAGCGGGTTGAGCGGGCCGCTGCCCGTGCGGGTGTAGTTTTCCTTGTAGCTGCCGTCGGGGTTGTAGGGGCCCACCGTGGGCAGGTAAAACAGCATATTTTGCAGCACGCCTGTATTAAGCTGCGGAATGTCGTTCTGGGTGGTACTGCTGTTGATGATGTTAATGCCCAGCTTGAGGCGGTTATTGAAAAAGCGCTGGTTGAGGAACCCCCGGTAGATGAGGCGTTCTAGCGAGGTATTTATTAGTATACCATTGTTTTTCAAGTAGTTCACGCTGGCGCCGTAGTCCGTGGCGTTGGCCGCGCCCGTGAACGAGAGGTTGTGGTTGGTCGCGTAGCTGGTGCGCTCAATCAGGTCCTGCCAGTTGGTGTTCGAGCCGTCGTCGTCGGTGGGCATGGCCAGCGGCCGGGTCTTGTTGTCGACCAGGTACTGGCGCAATTCGTCGCCGCTGAGCATGTCGATTTTCTTCGACACGTTGGCCACCGCCCCGTAGGCGCTGTAGGTGAGGCGCGACTGGCCGGGCTTGGCCCGCTTGGTGGTGATGATGATGACCCCGTTGGCCGCCCGCGTGCCGTAAATAGCGGTGGAGGAAGCGTCCTTCAGCACGTCGATGGTCGCGATGTCGTCGGGGGCCAGTAGGTCGATGCTCGCGCCCGGCACCCCGTCGATGACGTAAAACGGCTCCGTCACCCCCCCGTTTATAGTGCGGATGGTGGAGGGGCCCCGCAGCACCACGGACGGCCGCTGGTTGGGGTCGCCGCTCTTGGTGATGTTCAGGCCGGCCACCTTGCCTTGCAGCAGCTCGGCGGGGGTGGTGAGTACGCCCTGGTTGAATTCCTCGGCCTTGATGGACGTGACGGCGCCCGTAATATCCGCGCGGCTGGCCGTGCCGTAGCCAATCACCACCACATCGTTCAGCTTCTGCGCATCGGGCAGCAGCGTCACGTTGAGGTTGGTTTGGGTGCCGGGTGCTATCTCTTTCGTCACCGTGCCCACAAACGAGAACACCAAAATATCGGCCGGCCCGCTGGTCTGGATGCTGTAGGTGCCGTCGGGGTTGCTGGCCACCGCCGCGGTGCCATCCTTGATGCGAACCGTGACGCCGGGCAGCGCGGCGTTCTTTTCGTCGGTCACGGTGCCCTTCACGGTTTGCTGGGCCCAGGCCAGGGCCGGGGCGCCGAGGAATAACACCAGAAAAAAGGTGCTGTGCCAGCCACGGCCTAACGTCTTTAGCGCGCGTTTTAAGAAGTACTGATTAGCCATGAATCTCCGTTTTTAGTACGTGCTATATTGGCCAACAAAACACGGGTAGGGCTATTATTTCAACATGATTGAAAGATTACCATTGTACTTAAGGCAGATAATTCAGCACTTAAGGCGTTGAGACAGGCGGCATTAGGCGACGGCGCTTTTAGTCGTCGTCGCTGGCTGGGCCGGTGAGGGCGGTGGGATAGGGCTGCTTCCCCTTGGTAGCAAACCAGATGATGCGGTTCAGCACGTCGTCGCGCCCGCCGTCGACGTGGTCGAATTCCGGTCCGGACGAGAGACGCCCATAGCGCCGGGCGGCCCCGGTGAGCTTGCTCAGCGCGGGGTTGAGGCGGTCAAGGCGCACGCGGTTGGCGCGGTGGCGAAAGGGCGCGAGGTTGGGCGTGGGGGCAAAGCACTCGAACATGGGCAGCGCCGTGGCATCGACCACGTTCATGGGCGGCAGGCCCAGAATCTGCTCGATGGAGCGCACCACGCACGTTTGGTTATAGTTCTTGGTGACGGTGCGGCGCAGGCGGCTGTAGGGGCTCACCACGAAGCCCGTGGTGCGGTAGGCCGACACGTGGTCCCAGCCGGCCTGCGAGTCGTCCTCGGTCACGAACACCACGGTAGTTGCCCAGAACCGGCTTTTGCTGAGGGCCTCCAGCATGCGGCCCAAGGCCAGGTCGTTGTCGGCCACCATGGCGGCGGGGGTGGGCATGCCCGGCCGGGTGCCCACCGTGTGGTCCGTGGACAGGGCCATGACCGACAGCGCGGGGAACGCATCGCCGGGCTGTTTTTCGTAGGCAGCCAACTCCTTAATGAAGGCAGCGGCCCGAATCTGGTCGGTGATGCGCAGCTCGTCGGAGGCCGGGTAGTTGGGCGAGAGCAGCGGCCGCACCCGCGAAATGGTGCTGGTGTTGGTGAACCTAAGCGGCCGCCCGGCTTGGTAATTGGTGTAGATGTCGGTCCAGCTCTGCTTGGTGTCATAGTGCGGCTGAGCGGCCTCGCCGTAGATGCGCACGGTCTTGCCGTGGTCGGCCGCGTTGTTCCAGATGAAGCCGGTTGGGCTGTACACCAGGGCGTCTTCCTGCACGTGCGGGTAGCTGCGGAACCAGGCCCGCACATTCTTCTCCACGTAGTCGCTCACCATGCCGGCGTCGGTCCACTGGTGGCCCTCGGCCGACGATTTGCCCGAGGCATAGTAATTGTCGAGCAGCAAAAATTCGCGGGCCAGCTGGTGCTGGTTGGGCGTCACGCTGTCGCCGAATACGCACAGCGACGGCTCGCCCCGGCCCTGGGGCATGTCACCGAGCACCTGGTCATAGGTGCGGTTTTCCTTGATGACGTACACCACGTGCTTAAACACCGAGGGCTCGCCGATGCGCTCGGGCAGCGGCACCGGCGGCACGTTGGGCCGAGGCAGCTGCTGGGCCAGCTCCTTGCGGAAGGCAAAATTCAGCTGCCGCACCTGGGCGGTGTACTGCACCAGCTGCCGAGCCGTAGGCAGCGCAATCAACGACACCGTAGCTCGCTGGTGGTGGGCATTATAGGCCGGTGGGGCGTCCTTCAGCGACACTTCCAACTCGCCTCCCTCCGCCCGAATGTCGCGGGTGCTCACGCGCGCGCCCTCCCCTTCCAGGTTGGCCACGAACAGTGTATGCACCCCCAGCGTGAGGCCGCCGGGGTAAGCCTCAGTGGGGATGAAGCCCTGCACTTGGCTGGCCCCCGGGGCCCCGGCGCGGGCGGCGGCCTGGCCCAGCTGCACCACGGCCACGGCGTTGTCGAGGCCGTTGGCGACGTAGAGCGTGGTGCCGGCTGCGTCGAGGGCCAGCGCGTTGGGGGAGTCGCCGCCGTAGCCCGGCGGGCCGGGCAGTAGCTGCACCGAAATGGTTTCGCGCACGCGCAGGTCGGCCACGGCCACTACGCTCACCGCGTCGCTGTTGCCGTTGGCCACGTACACGAACTGCTCGTCGGGGCTGGCCAGCAGGGCGGTGGGGTGCAGCCCCACCGGCAGCTCCTTTACCAGGTGGCCATTAGAGCGGCGCAAGATGGACACCGTGCCCTGGGTGGTGGCCCCGGTCCGGGGGTCGACGTAGGCGTGGCCGTAGGCACCGGGCACGCCGGCGGCCTCCTGGCGCAGGGTATCGGTGGGCAGCGGGCCGCCCCAGTTGCTAACGAAGACCTGCTCACCGGCCACGGCTACGCCGTAGGGGGCCGTGCCGGTGGGCTGCGTCCACACCGTTTGGCCGGTGGCCAGGTCCAGCTTCACGAGCTGATTGTTGCCGTTGAGGGCCACGTAGAGGCAGCGGCGGCCCTGCTCGGTGGTCAGGGCCAAGTCGTTGGGCAGGGCCAGCGGGGCCCCCACGGGCGCAAAGGGAAATAGCCGCGTCAGGTGCAGCTCCCCGGCCGTGTACGCGGCTTCCAGCACGCCCGACTGACGGGTGGCGCCGTTGGCAGCGCTCCAGTAGAGGTGCGTGGCCCCGTTTTCGCGCCGCACTTTCAGGCCCGAATAGGTGCTCATCATGCCCTTGGTGCGGGCGTCGGCGGCGTAGTTCCAGCGCGTCACCACGCGGCGTTGCAGCGTGTCAACCAAGGCAATGCCGTACCGGTCCTCGACCGCCAGCAGGGGCATTTCGGGGACCAGCTGCACGTCGAGGGCGTGGTTTTCGAGGTCGGGACTGCCGTAGGCCACCACACGGCCGGCCGGGGCCAGTAGGCGGTTGTAAGGCAGCAGCAGCGGCAGGTGGCCGTTGCCAAGCGTACTGTCGTCGTAGGGGCTGTGCAGGGTCGCCTGCTCGGGGCTGACCCGGTTCTTGCTGGTTTTGGGCCCCGAGCAGCCCAGCACCCCCGCGAGCAAACAGCAGGCGGCCCGGCCGATGACGTGCCAATTGCCCTTCGTGCGCAGGTGCGGGGCCGCGCGGTCGGTGGTGATCACCGAACCGGTTCGGTCCGAGTTAAGGGCAGAGCGGAGGTTGCTGGCTGTCACCGTTACTCCCTGCGGTTGCGTTTCTTCGCTGGCCAGGATCACGTTCAGCACGTTGGGTGGGCCAGCCGCCGTACCACGTTGTTGCGCGTCGTGGCACGGGGCCCCACGCAGCCAATTGCTGCGGGGTAAGACCCGCCGAGGCGCGTGTTCTGGGTGGCGAACCGCCCGTCGGGGTTAGTAATCGCCCCGCAGGTGGGGCCACTGGGGGTGTGCAGCGCCCGCATCGTGGCCTCAATCGAAGGCTCGCCCTTCGCACGCTTTAGCCAACCCGTTAAACCGCTGGTGGCGTCCTGAGCGTGCGCGCCCAGTGCGGTTAGCATTAGCACCAAGGCGGCAGCTATGCAATGTTTCATTGATAATCACTTAACAAGAATTCTATCGGAGCACACTTTTTTCTTAGTTGGGTGCAAAGTTGGCGCGGAGGTGTTGCGGCAGCGTTACAGAAAGGTTAGGGAAGCTTTATGATTTCCGCCGGGCCGTTGCATTGGGAAGCCGGTTACGGCGGCCAGCGCCTCAGCGCGGGGGCAAACGTTTCGTCCAAGCTATGGGTTGATCTTGATGCTGCGGACAGCAGGGCCCTAATTGTTACCCCTGCTTGCTTGTGCCGTTCATGGCGCCTGGTGGTTGTGGACATGGCACCAACTTGATTGCACGAGTTGACTGAGTCGATACGCTCACGGCAACGATCCAGTCAATGGGCGTTAGTGCCCACTCACTCAGGACTTGCTGGCGGACGACGGACGAGTGCGTACTCGTTTCGAAAACCCTTCGGACACCAGGGGAAGTGATTTGCCAACAATCACATAACCTAGCCGCAACGCCAAGGGGCCCGGCGTACCCCAATTTTGCGGAAGAAACAAGCCGGTTGTAGTCGCCGGACGAGCTTATTCGGCTTCGCAATAACGCCGGTTGCCACTTGCCAGCGGGCACCGCTTGCCTCTGGGGCTGCGTTCCCCGCCCCAACTTATTCGTCATGCCCGCCACCCAGCCGCCGCGCGCTTTGCAACGCTGGCAATTCCGCACGGCGTTGAGTTTGTTTGTGGGCTACAGCGCCTATTACCTGTGCCGTTCCAACTTGGCCATTGCCGCGCCGCTGCTCATCTGGGAGTTTGGCGGGCGGGGACTGAACAAGGAAGTGCTGGGCCAGATTGCCTCGGTGGGGGTCCTGTTTTACGCAGCGGGCAAGGTGGTGAACGGCGTGCTGGGCGACTTCTTGGGGGGCAAAAAGGTTTTCCTGTGGGGCATGGTGGGGTCGGTGGCGGCCACGGTGGCGTTCGGGCTGGGGCAGGGCGTGGCCCTGTTTTTCGCGGCCTGGGCCGCCAATCGGCTGGTGCAGTCCATGGGCTGGGCCGGGCTGGTACAAACCACCGCCCACTGGTTTTCTTACCAGTCCTACGGCCGCATCATGGGCCTGCTCAGCCTGAGCTTCCTCTTCGGCGACGTGGTAGCCAAACTAGTGCTTGGGCAGCTGCTGGTGCTGGGCCTGGGCTGGCGGGGGCTGTTTATGGCGGCGGCCGGCGTGCTGGCCGTGGTGGCCCTGGGCTGCTCGTTCAGCCTGAAAAGCCGCCCCGAAAGTGTGGGCCTGGCCGCCCCGCCGGCCCGCCCCGACAACCTCTTTGCCCACGAAGCCGGCCCAGGGGCCGACCGGCCCGCGACGCTGGGCCGGCTGCTGGGGCCCTATTTCCGCAGCCCGGCCTTTTTGCTGATGCTGGCGCTGTCGTTCGGCCTCACGGCGTTGCGGGAGGCGTTCAGCTTCTGGGTGCCCACTTACTTGGTGGAGGCCGCCCACTTGTCGGAAGGCGCGGCTTCGAAGTGGAGCGCACTGTACTCGGTGTTCGGCATGGCGTCGATTTTGGGGGCGGGCTACCTCTCCGACGCGCGGCTGCGGGGGCAGCGCGGCGGGCTCATCCTGGGGGCCTGCGTGCTGCTGGTGCCGGTGCTGGCGCTCATGGCCCGGCCGGCGGCGGGGGCCGCGGGGCCACTGGTGCTCATCTCGCTGGTGGGCCTGCTGCTGCTGGGGCCCTACTCGTTCCTGGCCGGGGCCATGTCGCTCGACGCCGGGGGGCGGCAGGGGGCGGCCACGGCGGCGGGCCTGGTAGACGCCGTGGGCTATGTGGGCGGCACTGGGGCGCTGTGGCTCACAGGGGCCCTGGCCGAGCACCGGGGCTGGGGCTACGCCTTCGGGGCCCTGGCCCTGCTGGCAGCAGCCACGGCGGGGGCGGCGCTGGTCTTTTACCGCACCCAGGAGCGCCGGACTGCGCCGGCACAGGCCGGGGCATAGCGCTGAATCCGGCCCCGCGCAGTGTTGCCTTATATGAAATAACGGGTAATAATTAGTTAACGATTTGATGACTAATTGGGGACCTGCTGCCGGCCAGCCGGCTAGACCTTTGTCAATAATATATTGGATTATGAGCACCGGGGCAACGGGCTCCCAGGCCCGCTGCCGGCCGTTGATTTACCAGCGGTGGGGTACGCTGGGCCCAGGCCGAGAAGACGAGACGAGAAGAAACCGGCCCGCTCGCGCGGCGCGGCCCCAGGTGTATGCATTTCCCCTCCCCGCCGATGACGCCCACGACTACCAACCCGCAGGAAACGGTGGCTGCCCTCTTCGCCCTGTACGAGGCCCACGGTGACGACGATTACATCGGCGAGCCGGTGTCACAGCTGGAGCACATGTGGCAAGCCGCCGCGCTGGCCCAAGCCAACGGCTACGAAGACGAAGTAGTGCTAGCCGCCTTTTTCCACGACCTGGGCCACCTGTGCGCGCATGGCGGCGCTTCGATGAGCGGCTTCGGGGCGGTGGACCACGAGCGACTGGGGGCGGACTACCTGCGGGCCCGCGGCTTCTCCGAACGCCTGGCTGCGCTGGTCGAGAGCCACGTGCTGGCCAAGCGCTACCTCACCCACAAATACCCTGAGTACCTGCGCCGGCTCTCACCGGCCAGCCAGGCCACGTTAGCCTTCCAGGGCGGCGTGATGAGCGCCGTCGAGGCCGCCGCTTTCGAACAAAACCCCGACGCCGACATCATCATCCGCCTGCGGGAGTGGGACGACCAGGCCAAAGAAGAACACCGGCCCGTAGGCTCCCTTGACCATCTTAAACAAATGACCTTGAGGCATTTGGCGAATCAATAATTGAGTGAGTTGGTGAGTCGGGTGAAGAGGCCTCGATTTACCCAACTCACCCGACTCACCAACTCACTCACTTATCGATTCGCCAACTCACCAACTCACTCCTTAATTTATGCGAAGCTTTTACAGAATATTTCCGGTACTTCTGCTGGTCCTAGGGCTGGGGCTGCTGCCGCAACTGCTGCGGGCGCAGAGCCCCGGCACCCCCGTAAGCGGTGTGGTGAGCGACGACCAAAAACAGCCCCTGCCGGGGGTAACCGTGCTGGTGAAAGGCAGCACCCGGGGCACGAGCACTGACACCGACGGCCGGTTTGTGCTGAACGCCAGCCCCGGCGAGGTGCTGACGTTCAGCTTCGTGGGCACGACCACCCAGGAAGTAACCGTGGCTGGCCAAAAGACCTTCGCCATCACGCTGGCCACCGACGCCAGGCAGCTGAGCGAAGTGGTGGTGACGGCCCTGGGCGTGAAAAAGGAAACCCGCAAAATCGGCTACGCCGTGCAGGAAGTGAACGGCGCGGACGTGACCCTGGCCCGCGACCCCAACCCGATTTCCGGCCTCGTGGGCAAGGTGGCGGGCTTGTCGGTGGGCCCCTCGGCCGAGCTGCTGCGGGCCCCCAACGTGCTGCTGCGCGGCAACCAGCTCTCGCTGTACGTGGTCGATGGCTTTCCCATCGACACCGACACCTGGAACATCAGCCCCGACGACATCGACACCTACACCGTGCTGAAGGGCCCCGCCGCCGCTGCCCTCTACGGCAACCGCGCCTCGAACGGGGCCATCCTCATCACCACCAAAAAAGGCAACCGCAACAAGAAGGGCTTCACGGCGGAGCTGAACAGCAGCACCGTGGTGAACAGCGGCTTCCTGGCGTTTCCGCGGGTGCAGGACTCCTACGGGCCGGGTGAAAACACTTTTTATGAGTTTGTGGACGGCAAGGGTGGCGCGAAAGGCGGCGTAGACGGCGACTACGACGTGTGGGGGCCTTACTTCAACGGGCAGCTCATTCCGCAGTACGACTCGCCCGTCGTGAACGGCGTGCGGCAGGGCACGCCCTGGGTAGCGCGGGGGGCCAATAACCTCAAAAACTTCCTGCGCACCGGCTACCAGACCAACAACAACGTGGCCCTGAGTGCCAACGGCGACAATTACACCACGCGCTTCTCGCTCTCGCAGCAGCACCAGGACAGCTACATCCCCAACAACTCGCTCAACATCGTCAATTTCAACCTCTACGGCTCCTTCAACCCGAGCCCGCGGTTCAAGATTGAGGCCAACGTCAACTTCAGCCGGCAGTTCACCGACAACTTTCCCGACGCCGACTATGGCCCCAACAGCCTGCTCTACAACGTGGCCGTGTGGACCGGGGCCGACTGGGACGTGAACGCGCCCGACATCCGCGGCATCTGGCAGCCGGGCAAGGTGGGCACGCAGTCGGTATTTGCCGAGTACCAGCGCTACCACAACCCCTGGCTGATGGTGGAGAAGTGGACCCGCGGCCACTACAAGAACGACACCTACGCCTACCTAACCGGCAACTACAAGATTGACGACCACATCAGCGCCACGCTGCGCACCCAGGTGAGCACCTACGGCCTGCTGCGGACGGAGAAAATGCCGTTCTCGGCCCACCCCTACGGCCGCGAGGGCAACCTGGGCGACTACCGCGAAGACCGCCGCAACTTGTTCGACAATAACGCCGAGGGCTTCCTAAACTTCAACTACGACGTGGGCGCGGCGAAGTTCCTGAACTTCTCGGGCCTGGTGGGCGGCAACGTGCGCAACTTCACCTACAACTCGAACTGGACCTCGACCGACTACCTGAGCGTGCCGGAAGTGTACTCGTTCAGCAACTCGCTCAACCCGGTGCAGTCCACGAGCTTCAACTCGCAGATGCGGGTGCTGAGCGCCTACTATTCGCTCGACGCCACGCTGGGCAAGTTTGCCACCATTTCGACCACGGGCCGCATCGACCGCTCGTCGGCGTTCCAGACGCCCACCACCTACTACTACCCGAGCTTGTCGCTGGCCTCGGTGGTGTCGGACTACGTGCAGGTGCCGGCCTTCATCTCCTTCCTGAAGGTGCGCGGCTCCTTTGCCAACATCCGCACCGACGCCACGTCGGCCACCATCGGGCCCGCGCCGTTCAACGCCATCACGGCCTTCAGCGGCCAGACGCTGACTAGCAATCCCAACGATAACCCGCTCTTTTACAACCCGCTGGGCTACGGCAACGTGTACGCCTCGCCCTACAACGGGCCCGACTACTCGCTGAAGTCGGTGTATTCTACGCTTAAGCCTTACAACAACCAGCCGGCCGGCTACGGCTCGAACAGCCTGTTCGCCCAGAACCTGAAAACGACCACCCGCGTGAACTATGAGGAGGGCTTCGACGTGAAATTCCTGGGCAACCGCCTGGGCTTGAGCGCCACGGCGTTCCAGTACATTGACGGGCCGCGCATCCTGCCCAACCAGATTTCGACGGCCGCGGGCTTCACCACCGAGTACATCAACGCCTTGAAAACCAAGAAGACCGGCTACGAGGTGAGCCTCACCGGGGCCCCGGTGCAGAGCGCCAACGGCTTCGGCTGGGACGTGCTCGTGAACTGGTCCACCTTCAAGGAAGTGTACCAGGAGCTGCCCGCCGGCCAGGACGTGTACCAGACGTTTTTTGCCAAGGGCGACCGGACGGACAAGTTCTACGGCTCGGCCTTCGTGCGGGCCCCCGACGGGCAAATCATCAACGACGCGGCCGGCAAACCCCTCACCAACCCCGTGCTGCAAAACCTGGGCAACCTGAACAACAGCTACAACTGGAGCATCTACAACAAGTTTCACTACAAGTCCCTGAGCCTGGGCTTCCAGTTCGACGGCGCGGTGGGCGGCGTGACCACGGACTACATGTTCAACAAAACCATGCGCGGGGGCCGCAACGCCCTCACCGCCGAGGGGGCCCTGGGCGACGCCCGCTTCCAGGACTGGACAAACTTTGACCCGACCGGCAAGAACGGCTACAAGGGCGCTTACGTGGGCGAGGGCGTCGTGATTGCCAACGGAGGCTCGATCAACTACGACTCCAAAACGGGCCAGATTCTGAACCCCGAGGCCCTGCAATTCTCACCCAACACCCAGGTGGCCCTCGTGCAGGACTACGTGAGCAAGTACTACGGCGTACAGGAGTCGAACCTGATGAGCAAAACTTATGGCAAGCTGCGCGAGGTCACGCTGAGCTACGAGCTGCCCCGTTCGCTGCTCGAAGGCACCTTCATCCAGAAGGTGTCGGTGTCGCTCATCGGCCGCAACCTGCTGTACTTCTACGCCGACAAGCGCTTCAAGGACGTGGACCTGGACCAGTACAACGGGGCCATCAGCGTCACGGGCTTGCAGTCGCCCACGGTGCGCAGCTACGGCCTGAACCTGAACGCTACTTTCTAACCGCTACCGCCCCTTATCAGGATGAAAAATATCTTCAAAACCGGCGGGTTGCTGCTCGGCCTCGCCCTGGCCGGCACCGGCTGCAACAAGAGCCTCGACGAGTTGACCGTGAACGAGAACAAGCCCAACGCCGTGCCGGCGTCGCTGCTCTTCACCGGTATCCTCAACGACGCCTACGAGGGCCCCAACGGCCAGAACGAAGTCTGGGACCAGTACTACATCTGGAATTACGACTACTACGGCAACGACCGCTACGACTTCGGGGCCGGGGCCAACTACTACACCACCCTCAAAAACGTGGAACTGATGGCCGCCAAGGCCCAGACCGAGGCCGCTCCCAACCCCCAGGCCTACGGGGCCCTGGCCAATTTCTTCCGCGCCTACCTCTACACCCGCATGAGCCTGGAGATGGGCGACCTGCCCCAAACCCAGGCCCTGCAAGGCCTGGAAGGCCTGACCCCGGCCTACGACTCGCAAAAAGCCGTTTTCGTGCAGGCCTTCAAGTGGCTGGAAAGCGCCAACGCCGACCTGGGCACCCTGGTGGCCGCCGGGGCCCCCAGCGTGGCCGGCGACATTTACTTCGGGGGCAACCTGGCGCAGTGGCAAAAGACCGTGAACACCCTGCGCGTGCGCCTGCTGCTGGCGCTGAGCAAGAAAAACGGCGATGCCGACCTGAACGTGGCCGGGCAGTTCGCGGCCGTGGTGGGCAGCCCGGCCAAGTACCCGCTCATGGCCAGCGCCGCCGACAACATGCAACTGCTGGCCAACGCGGCCACCAACAACTTCTACCCCACCAACGCCCGCAACTTCGGCAACGAAGGCTCGCGCAAGAACACGTCGGCCACCTACGTGGGCCTGCTCACCCAGCTCCACGACCCGCGCGTGTACGCCACCTGCGAGCCGGCCCGCTACCTGGTGGACAACCTCAAGCAAAGCCCCACCGATTTCGCGTCCTTCGTGGGGGCCGACCCCGGCCTCGACCTGGGCGTCATGTACGACCAGGCCGGCAAGCAGCAGTACTCGTTCCTGAACCGCAAGCGCTACTATTCCACCCTCACCGGCGAACCCAGCATCCAGATTGGCTACCCCGAGCTGGCCTTTAACATCGCCGAAGGCATCAACCGCGGCTGGCTGGCCGGCGGCAACGCCGAAGCCTACTACACGGCCGGCATCCAGGCCTCGATGGCGTTCTACGGGCTGCCCACCAGCGGCACCTACACTGCCTACTTCTACCGCCCCGGCTCGGCCGACGTCACCGTCGCCTCGAACTACGACACCTACGCCGTGCCGGTGAGCTTCGAGGCTTACTACGCCCAGCCCGCCGTGAAGTACGCCGCCGGGGCCCCCGGCCTCACCGAGATTCTCCAGCAGAAGTACCTGGCCCTGTTCCGCCACTCGGGCCTGGAGGCGTACTTCACCTACCGCCGCACGGGCGTACCGAACTTTACCACGGGCCCCGGCACCGGCAACGGCGGCCGCATCGCGCTGCGCTTTAAATACCCCGCCTCGGAGCGCACCGCCAACACGACCAACTACCAGGCTGCGCTGGCCAGCCAGTACGGCGGCAACGACGACATCAACGGCGTGATGTACGTGCTGAAATAAGCCCTGGCATTCCGGCTTCTGGGGGTATTTGGGAGCCGAAGGCCAGGCACGAACTAACCCGCGCTATTACCCTTCTTTCACCCGGCCGCCGCGCATTCCGTAGGGGCCGGTTTTTAGACAATCTTATGCCCCGCTACACCTTATTACTCCTCTTGGTGTTACTGGGGTTCAGCCTGCGCGCCGGGGCCCAAACCCGGGCCAAGGTCGGCTCTGGGGCCCCGGCCGGGTCGGCAACCCTGCTGCAAGTGCCGGGCACGCAGGAAAGCTGCAAAATCGACGAAAAAGGCCGCTCGGTGCTGCCCAGTGGGCGCTACGTGACGCCGGCCGGCGAACTGGTGCGCATTACCCACGACCCGATGGGCCTGGCGCTTTCGCCCGACGGCAAAACCGCCGTGACGCTGCACAACGGCGTGTTTACGCGCCTCGACCTGGCCAGCCTCGCGGCGGTGCGCGTGCCCAGCTACGACAAAAAAATCAAGTCGCCGCTCTCGAAAGGCTCGTTTTTGGGGGTAGCCTTCGCGGCCGATGCTAAAACAGTGTACTTGAGCGGCGGCGACAATGGCGCGGTTATCGTCTACGACCTCGAGCGGATGCAGCGCCTCGACTCCATCTCGTTGAACGGAACGGTGGGCGGGCAGGCCTTCAATGACAGCTTCACCGCGGACCTGGTGCTGAACGAGGCCGGCCACGAGCTGCTGGTGCTCGACCGGGGCAATTTTCGGCTGGTGCGGCTCGACCTGACGACCCGCCAGGTAACGGCCAGTATCCCGGTGGGCCGGCAGCCCTTCGGCTTAGCCCTGAGCCCCGACCACCGCACGGCCTTCGTAGCCAACGTGGGGATGTACGCCTACCCGCTCATCCAGGGGGCGACACCCAAAAATGCCGATTCCCTGATGATTACGCACCACCCCTATGGCAACAATACGCCGGAATCCATCAAGGGCACGACGGTGGAAGGCCGGCAGATTCCCGGCCTGGGCAACCCCAATGCGCCCGACGCCATGAGCGTATTTACGGTGGACCTGGCCACGAACCACGTCGTGGACCGTTTCAAAACCGGCCACCTGCTGGGCGAGATGATTGAGGATGCCGAGGTGGTAGGCGGGGCTAGCCCCAACTCGCTGGCCGTGGGCCGGCAGTACGCCTACGTCACCAATGCCACCAATGACAACATCACTGTCATCGACTATAAAAACCATAAACTGCTGGGCGACATTCCGATTAAGGTAGACCCACATCTGGACAAGTACCGGGGCCTGCTACCTTTTGGCCTGACGCTGAGCCGCGACGAAAAAACGCTGTACGTAGCCCTGCTGGGCTTCAACGCCGTGGCCGTGGTGGACGTGACCAGTCGCACCACCAGAGGGTTGATTCCGACCGGCTGGGGCCCGGCGCGGGTGCGCCTATCGGCCGATGAGCAGACGCTCTACATTACCTCGTGCCGGGGCCTGGGCGCGGGCCCCAACGGCGGCGCGGGCTTCGTGGCCCCGCCCCAGGGCACCTACATCGGCGATATTCAGCTCGGCAGCTTCCAGAAAGTGCCCGTGCCCGACGCCGCGCAGCTAGCCACTTATACCCGCCAGGTGCTGGCCAATACCTTCGCGGCCAAGCCCCTGACCGCTGCTCTCAGCAAAAACCCGCTGCCGGCCCTGCCCGGCCGCACGCCCACGCCGATTAAGTACATCGTCTACATTACGAAGGAGAACCGGACCTACGACGAAGTACTGGGCCAATTGCACGAGGCAAGCGGCGACAGTACCCTGGCCCGATTGGGGGTGAACTGTGAATACACCCTGCCGATGGAGCAGCGCGGCCAATTTCCGCACCTGCGGGTGGCCCCCAACCACCACAAGGTGGCCCGGCAGTTCGCGTTTTCGGACAATTACTACTGCGACTCCGACGCCTCCATTCACGGCCACCACTGGATGCTGGGCGTGATTCCCAACGAGTGGGTGGAGGCCAATTCCAACGTGAGCAAAACGGCCAAAATCTTTTCGCCCGCCCCCGGCCGGCGCTTCCCGGGCTCGACGGGCAGCATGGACCCCGAGGACTATGCCGAAACTGGTGGCCTCTGGGAGGCGCTGGCGCGCCGGCACGTGGGGTTTTACAACTTTGGGCAGGGCAACGAAACCGCCCACAACCGCGAGGCCTGGCGCGACACCGCCACCGGCTCGGGCCACCTGGTAATGGTGCCCATGCAAAAGGCCTTGTTCACGCGCACGAGCCGCGACTACGCGGGCTTCAACACCAACATTCCCGACCAGTTCCGGGCCATGCAATTCGAGCGTGAGTTCACCAAAAGATGGCTGACGGGAAAGGTAAAGATGCCCGCGCTGGTCACCATTCAATTGCCCAACGACCACGGGGCCGCCGCGCGCCCCGCCGATGGCTACCCCTACCCGCAGTCGTACATGGCCGACAACGACCTGGCCCTGGGCCGAATGCTGCACTTTTTGTCGCGCACGCCCTACTGGAAAAACATGCTCGTCATCGTCACCGAAGACGACCCCCAGGGCGGCGTCGACCACGTGGACGCCCACCGCTCGATTCTCATGCTCGCGGGGCCCTACGTTAAAAAAGGCTACGTGAGCCACGCCCACGCCAACTTCGGGGCCATTCTGAAAACCATTTATAATATCCTTGACGTGCCCTACGTGAACCAGTACGACGCCACGGGCACACTGTTGCAGGACTTTTTTACCGCCCGGCCCGACTTCCGCCCCTACTCCTTGGAGCGCAGCGATACCCGCATATTTGACCCGCAACAGGCCATGCGCCGCTACGGTAAAACCATCGACTGGCGCCAAGTGGAAAAAGGCCCCGAGATGGACGACGAAGACGAGGCCCGGGAGGCCCACTACCGCCAGCAGCAGAAAACCAAGTAAGCAGCCCATAGTGCCCTCATGAAAAATCAGTTGCTGGTGCTACTCGGCCTGCTAGGCTGGCACCTGGCCCGGGCCCAGCCGCCGGTCCGGGCCCGCAAGGTGGTGTTCATTATCGCCGATGGCATTCCGGCCGACGTGCTGGAAAAGGCGAACACCCCGAATATTAAAAAGCTAATTGCGGGTGGCACCTACCTGCGCGCCCACGTGGGCGGTGAGAAGGGCACTTATACCGAGACGCCCACCATCTCGGCGCCCGGCTACAACGACCTGCTCACCGGCACCTGGGGCTACAAGCACAACGTGTGGGGCAATGCTATCAAAGCACCTAATTACCATTACCCTACCATTTTTCGCCTGCTGAAAGAGCAGCAGCCCGCACGGAAAATCGCCATCTTCTCAACCTGGCTCGACAACCGCACCAAACTGGTGGGCGAGGGCTTGCCGGCGGCCGGCGGCCTGCACTTCGACTACAAGGCCGATGGCTACGAGCTCGATACCGTGGCCTTCCCGCACGACAAACAGAGCCTCTACACCCACGCCATCGACGACAAAGTAGTGGCTGAAGCCGCTACCTGCCTGCGCGAAAACGGCCCCGACCTGTCGTGGGTGTACTTGGAACACACCGACGACATGGGCCACCGCCACGGCGACAGCGAGGAGCAAGTGCGCGCCGTGGGCTACGTCGATGAACAAGTGGGCCGTATTTGGGCCACGCTGCGCGAGCGCATGAAAACCAAGCCCGAAGACTGGTTACTGGTACTCACCACCGACCACGGACGCGACGCCCAGTCCGGCCGCAACCACGGCGGCCAGTCAGACCGCGAGCGCACTACCTGGCTCGTGCTCAGCGAGCAAAGCATCAACGCTTATGCCAGCAGCGAGCCAGTAACCATTGTAGACGTACTACCCACCATCGCCCGGTTTATGCAGCTGTCCCTACCGGCTGCTACCCAGCGCGAGCTGGACGGGGTGCCGCTCATTGGGCCAGTATCGCTGGCCGCGCCGCGGGTGACGGCCGGCAGCGATAGCCTGCGTATTACTTGGACCGCCCTGGCCAGCCAACCGGAAAAAGTGAAGGTATGGGCCACCAAAACCAACAACTTCAAAACCGGCGGCACGGACGACTACGAGCTGCTGAGTACCGTGCCGCTGGCCCGGCAGCGCCTGGCCCTCAGCCGGGCGGCCTACCCCGCTGCGTTCTACAAAATCGTGCTCGAAGGCAGCCACAACACCATAAATTGCTGGCTAATGCCCGCCGGGCCACCCGCGCCCAGCGGCCCGGACTAGGCCGGCAGTAATGCTTGCAGCTGCTGGCGCAGCTCGGTGAGCGAGGCTAAAAGGCCGTCGTGGGGGTGGGCGGCCAGCTGCTGCGCCGAGTGCGTGCCGTTGGTAAGGCCCAGGCTGCGGGCGCAGCCGGCGCGCCGGCCCGACGCCAGGTCGGAGGGCGTGTCGCCCACGTTCCAGACCTGCCGCGGGTCGGTGATGCCGAAGGTCTGCATCGCCTTTTGAATCATGAGGGGGGCGGGGCGGCCCTCCGTCACCTCGTCGCTGGCGATGGATAAGTCAATAATTGATTGGCTACTGCCCCGGTGCTGCGCGTCAAGACCCACCTGCCAGCCCAAGCGGCGCAGAATCAGGTCCGTCACCTCGCGGTAGAAGCCCGTGGTGAGGGCAATACGAATGCCTTGGCCTTTGAGAAAGGCAAATAAGTCGAGACAACCTTCGGTGGGCAGTACTTCGGCCGTGCGGTAGTGACTTTCCAGTACGTCCCGAAACACTTGGTACGAGTGGTCTACGTGGGCGGTCAGCTCGGCCCCGGGGGCCGTGGGCCCCAGCTGCTCACGCCACAGCAGGTCGAACACGAAGCGCTTGGCTTGGCCCTGTACAGCCAGGATGCGGGCGGCTGAGGCGTGGAGCCCGGTGGTGGCGGCAGCGCGGGCAAAGCACGCTTCTACTTCGTGCTGGTCGCGGACGGTGGTGCCGGCCATGTCCAGCACCACAAGTTGCAAAGAGGCCATAAAACGGGCAGCTATTTGTGTTGACCAATATGCAACAAATATACGTTCCGCGGCGGGCCCCTTGTTCCGTCATTATCACGTTTGCGTTACGTTTGCCGTCCTAGCTCTTTTGCATGAAACACGATAAATTAAGTTTGATTGGCGTCCGCATCCTGGAACTGCGCAAAGCAAAAAAGTTGAGCCTGCGCGAGCTGGCCAAGCGCAGTGGCCTCTCGGCGGGTTTGCTCTCGAAGATTGAGAATTTCCGTACCGTGCCTTCCCTCTCGGTGCTGGTTGAAATCGCTAATTCGCTGGAAGTGGACGTGGCGGTACTGGTGAAGAACATCAACGGCGAAACCACTGCTCCTTACCTACTAGTGCGGGCCGACGAGGGCCGCCCCGAACAGCGCGACGACTCCAAGGGCCTGCTCTACAAGTACCTGCTCTCCCAGGATCTGCTCAACTACAGCCTGCGCGTCAATGAAGTCCACATCAGCCCCAACACTTACCGCAAGCCGCTCGCCACCAACGCCCTGGAGCTAGTGTACGTACTGGAAGGCACCGTGCACTACGGTTTCAAAGAAGGCGAGGTGGCAGTGGGTCCCGGCGATACCCTGTACTTCGACGGCCTGCTGGCCCACTCCGTGCGTAACGACGCCGCACGCCCCGCCCGCCTGCTGAAAGTGTATTTGCTGCGTCACACCGATTAATTACCAGCTGCCCCGCTGATTAAAACCGGGCCTTGCGCCATAAATAACCTATTCGTAACCGTCCTGCTAGTTTCCTATTAGTTAACTTTTGTTACGTTTGCGCCGACTACCCAACCAGCCGGCGCGCCATGGAAAAATCGTTTGACTTAATCGTAGTAGGCGCGGGAGCCTTGGGCGCGTTCCACGCCTACTTCGCCCTGCAGCGCGGCCTGAAGGTGCTGCTGCTGGAAAAAGATGCTCGGCCCATGGAAGCCACTGTGCGCAACTTTGGGCAAATTATTCCTTCGGGCATGGCCGAAGGCGAGTGGTTCGACTACGCCCGCGTGAGCCTGGCCACTTACCAAGCCATTCAGGCCGAATACGACATTTCCATTCGGTCCACCGGCTCGCTCTACCTGGCCTCGTCGGCGCTGGAAATGCAGGTACTAGAAGAAAAGCACGCCCGCTACCGGGCGCTGGGTTACGCTTCGCAGGTGCTCACCGGGGCCCAGTGCCGGCAGCGCCTGCCCGCCGTGCGGGCCGATTATTGCGCGGGGGGGCTGCACTTTGCCCAAGAAGTCACGGCTGAGCCCGACCTGCTGATTCACCAGTTGCTGGCCTACCTGGTGGCCCGCTGGCGGCTCGACTACCGCCCCGCTACGCCGGTCCGGGAGGTAACGGCCGGCGACGCCGGCTGCACGGTAACCGACGCGCAGGGCCGGCGCTACGCCGGGGCCCAGGTGGTGGTGTGCAGCGGCCGCGACTTCCAGTTTTTATTCCCCGAGGTATTCGCGCAAAGCGACTTGCAATTGGTCAAGCTGCAGATGCTGGCCACCTACCCGCTGCCGCAGGTGTCGCTGCCGGGCGCGGTGCTCACGGGCTTGTCCATCCGGCGCTACCACGCCTTCCACAGCTGCCCGTCGTTCGCCCAACTCCAGCGAGTGGACGTGGACCCCGAATTGCAGCGATGGGGCATCCACCTCTTGTTCAAACAAGCCCTCGATGGGTCCATCATCGTCGGCGACACGCACGAGTACGCCGACCTGGCCACGGCCGACCCCCTGGATTTCAACAACGATGACCAGCTGAACCAGCTTGTGCTGCGCGCCGCCCAGCGCATCTTGGACTTGCCCGACTGGCGCGTTCAGCGCACCTGGAACGGGTACTACTGCCAAAGTAAATCGACCGAAATTTTCCAGCACTCGCCCGACCCGCGCATTCACATCGTCACCGGCATTGGCGGCAAGGGCATGACAACCGCTGGCGGCTTTTCCCGCCAGCACGTGGCCTCCTTAACTTAAGCCACTCAAAATTGCGGCTATTCGCTAAAAATTCTCTTCCACAGCAAAGTTAAGATAGGGCTGTTTTAGGTGGTAAAGTTTCGGTAGGAAAACCGGCGGCAACAACCCAACGACCCCAACGGCTACGACAACCCGGTAATTACCCCGTTGTCGTCGATGTCCATGCCCTCCGAGGCGGGCAAGGCGGGCAGGCCCGGCATGCGCAGCATAGTGCCCAGCAGCGGAATGAGGAACCCGGCCCCGGTGGCCAGTTCAAACTCCCGCACGGTGACGCGGAAGCCCGATGGGCGGCCCACGAGCTTCTCGTTGTCGGAAAACGACTTTTGGGTTTTGGCCATGCAGATCGGCAGGCCCGCCAGGCCCAGCCGGTTGATGCGGCGCAGGTCGGCCTCGGCCTTGGGCGTGTAGTCGACGCCGGCGGCCCCGTAAATTTCCCGGGCAATGGTGTCAATTTTGGCTTTGACGGGCTGATTCCACGCGTAGAGCGGACGGAAGTCGTTGGTGCCGCCGGCGATGCTTTCGAGCACGGCTTCGGCCAGCCCGGTGGCGCCCGCGCCCCCGTCGGCCCAGGCCGTGCTCAGCACAGCTGGCACGCCCAGGTGGGCGCACAGCTTTTGCAGCAGCGTGATTTCAGCCGCGGTGTCGGTCCCGAAGTGGTTGATGGCTACCACGGGATTTAGCCCAAACTTGCGGGCGTTCTCGATGTGCTTTTCCAGATTTGCAAAGCCCTGGGTCACCCGGTCCAGGTCGGGCGTGTTCAACTCGGCCGCGGGGGCGCCGCCGTGGTGGCGCAGCGCCCGGATGGTGGCCACGAGCACCAGCGCTGCGGGCCGCAACTCCCCGTAGCCGCACTTCAGGTTGAGGAACTTCTCGGCCCCCAAATCAGCCCCGAAGCCGGCCTCGGTCACCACGTAGTCGCCGAGCGACAGGCCCATGCGGGTGGCCAGAACGGTGTTGGTGCCTTGGGCAATGTTAGCAAAAGGCCCGCCGTGGATGAGGGCCGGGTTGCCCTCCAAGGTTTGCACCAGGTTGGGCTTTAGGGCGTCGCGCAGCAGGATGGTCATGGCCGCTTCGGCCTTGAGGTCGCGGGCGTACACCGGCTCGTTGTCGTAGGTGTAGCCGACGAAAATGTTGCCGAGTTTGGTTTTCAGGTCGGCCAGGCTGGTGGCCAGGCACAAGATGGCCATGACCTCGGAAGCGGCCGTGATGTTGAAGCCGTCGGTGCGCATCGCCCCGTTGGCCTTGCCGCCCAGGCCGACGATGATTTCGCGCAGGCTGCGGTCGTTCAGGTCGATGGCCCGCTTCCAGGTCACCGTGCGCGGGTCGAGGCGCAGGGCGTGATGGGGTTGGTGAAGGGCGTTGTCGATGAGGGCGGCCAGCAGGTTGTTGGCCTTTTCTACGGCGGCGAAATCCCCAGTGAAGTGCAGGTTGATGTCGACCATGGGGATAAGCTGCGCATGGCCGCCCCCGGTGGCGCCCCCCTTCATGCCGAACACCGGGCCCACCGACGGCTCGCGGAGCACCGCAATGGCCTTTTTGCCCAGCCGGTTGAGCCCGTCGTTCAGGCCCACCGACACCGTGGTTTTGCCCTCGCCCGCCGGCGTAGGGGTGAGGGCCGTGACCAGGATGAGGTGGGCGTTGGCTATTTTCTGCGCATCGAGGAGGTGTAGCGGCAGTTTGGCCTTGTACTTGCCGTAGGTTTCCAGATCGTCTTCGGCGATGGCGAGGCGTTCGGCCACCAGCCGGATGGGCAGAATGGCCGCGGCTTGGGCAATGGCAATATCGGTCATGGGGGCGCAGCGTTTAGCGGAGGAGTAACGGGCGTGTAACAGCAAGCCCGCGTTTTTGTCCGTTGCCGCGGATCGGGGGTGGGCAAACCCAGCTTTTGACTCCCGTGTCCCGTGCTAGCCGGGGTTACTTAAATTGCCTGGATGGAAGACGCCGCACAGGAATTAGGGGCAGTGTGTTGCTTCTGCGGAAACGCCTTGTTGGTAGCGGCGGCGATGTTAACCGTGCGATTTCTATGACCTATGCAAGGGCCAGCGCATAGGTTTTGTCATAATTTCGGTCTTTCTGGACGCAAGCAAAAAGGTAGTGGACGAGTTTGTTGCGCACATTATTGAGGACCAGCATCTTGTTTTTGCCTTCGGCTACTTTCCGTTCGTAATGGGCCTTTAGGGCGGGGCAGTGGCGCACGGCGGCCAACGCGGCCAAGTGCAACAGCATCTTGACGCGCTTGTTGGCCTGGTGGCTCACGCGGGGCCGACCTCGTCGTTGGCCCGAGCTGTGCTCGAAGGGCACGACGCCGGCGTAGCAGGCGTACTGCTTGGGGTCGGCACTGGTCATGAACTCGTTGGTGGTTACCAGTACTTCCGCCGCCGTGACCAGCCCGATGCCGGGCACGGAGCCTAGGCGCTCGTAGAGGTGGGCCAGGGCCGGGTCGTCGCGCAACAGGGCTTTAACGGCGCGCTCCACGGCCTGCACATCGGCCCGCAGCGCGGCCAGCGCGGCGGCACTGCCGCGTTCTTCGGCCCGTTGCTCGGTCGCCGAAAAGAAGCCTTGGCTGCCACTCAGCGGCGTTTGCAGCATTCGGATGACTTTAACCAGCCGGCTGCGGCGGGCCAGCAGCCGGTCCAGTTCGGCCAGTACCGGCCGAGCGGGCTGCCAGAGCTTGGCCTGGTCGCGGTAGCGGGCGGCGCAACGGGCAATGCGCTCGGCGTCTACTTTGTCGGTCTTGCCGCGCACCAGGCCCATGCAGGCCTTCAGGTGAGCGGCCCGCTCCACCCGGACCGGCACGGCCAGGGCCTGCAACGCCGCCAACAGGGGCCGGTTATAGAGGCCCGTGTGCTCCAGGCACACCAAACAATGGGCCAGCGAAAAACCGGGGACGCGTCGGACCAAGTCCTTGACCCATTGCCGAATGGCTGCTGGCTCGTTGGATAGTTGCTGCTGGTCGCAGAGGCGATGGTCGGCGCTGAGCAGGGCCACGTCGAGCGTATCTTTACCCACGTCAACGCCTAGAAAATGGGTGTACATAAAAAAGAAGGGGGTTAGCTGCTCCTGGACAACCCTGCGTTTGCCGCCTCGATGCCTTGCTAATAGGCTCTGAGCCTGGCTTTCTATTGAGGTGCGCGAACGCACCCCGGCGGGTCCTGAATCGGACCATAGGCTGGAACCTGCTCCCGTTGTTAGAGCAGTTTAATAATCAGTATACAGATGGCTGTGCGTAGCTTGCCGCATGAAGCCGTACTCCCAAGCCCTGCGCGAGCGCGTGGCCAGCGCCTGTACCCAACCGGGACGAACCATTGCCCAAGTGGCCGCCGCGTTCAGCGTGAGTACGGCCTTCGTGGACAAGCTCTTGCGGCGGCAACGGACCACGGGCTCGGTCGCGGCCCGGCCCCACACCGGCGGCCCGGCGGCCAAACTCGCCGCCGCCGCGCAGGCGCAACTGGTGGCCTGGGTGGGCCAGCAGCCGGACGTGACCCTGGCCGAACTGCAGGCGGCGCTGGTCGCTGGCGGCGGCCCGGCCGTGAGCCGGACGTTGGTGTGGCAGGTGCTGGCGGGGCACGACTTGCGGCGAAAAAAAAGAGTATCCACGCCGCCGAACGCGACACCGAGCGGGCAAAAGCGTTGCGCGGCGCCTTTCTCGAAGCCCTGCAGGGCGAAGATGTGACACGCTTCAAGTGCGTGGACGAAGCCGGCGTGAACCTGACCCACACCCGCCGCTACGGCCGGGCCGTGGGCGGGCGGCGTGTCGGCCAGGGCGTACCGTTGCACGGCGGCCCCAACGTGCCGGTGGTCGGGGCGCTCTCGGTGGACGGCCTGGAAGCCGTCATGACGCTGGACGGCGCCCTCACCCAAGACCGCTTCGCCGCCTACCTCGACCAGGTGCTCGGCCCCAGCTTGCGGCCCGGCGACGTGGTCGTGCTCGATCATCTGCGCGTGCACAAAGTGGCCGGCATGCGCGAACGCATCGAGGCGTGCGGGGCACGGGGGCTGTTTTTACCCCCGTATTCGCCCGATTTCAGCCCCATCGAAAATGGCTGGAGCAAGTTCAAAGCCTGGTTGCGCACGGCCCAGGCCCGCACCCGCGAAGCCTTGGACGAGGCCATTGGCGCGGCCATGCAGTGGATTAGCGCCGACGATGCCCAAAACTGGTTTGCCCACTGCGGCTATCATGTACACTGATTATTAAACCGCTCTAGTAGGATAAATCTAGTATCTTGTCGGGTAAAATGACCTGACAAATGGCGAAGTATTATGTCTTAGCGCTGAGGGCCGAAGAACAGGCCTCGCTAACGGAACTCGTGCAGCAGCGGCGCGTGGCCAGCGCCCGGCTTGTGCGGGCTCAGTGCCTGTTGGCCGTAGCTACAAACGGCTTGAACTGGAGCGACACCCAGACTAGCCAAGCCTACGGCGTGAGTACGCGCACCCTGGAGCGCCTGCGCCAACGCGCCTGCGAGGCGGGCGTGGAGGCCGCCCTGCTGGGGCAGCCCCGCCAGCAGTGGCCGGCCAGTAAGTACACCGGGGAGGTGGAGGCGCACCTGGCCGCGGCGGCCTGCTCCACCCCGCCCGAAGGGTACGCCCACTGGACATTGCGCTTGTTGGCCGCTCACCTGGTCACGCTGCAGGTGCTGCCCGAGGCCAGCCCGGCGATGGTGGGGCGGGTACTAAAAAAAATGCGTTACAGCCCTGGAAGCGACAGATGTGGGTGATTCCACCCGCTCAGAACGCGGCCTTCGTCTGCGCCATGGAACGGGTGCTTGACGTCTACCAACGCCCGTACGACCCAGCCCAGCCAGTCGTGTGCCTGGATGAGTCGCCCAAGCAATTACTACGCGAAAGCCGCGTGCCACTCCCGCTGCCCGATGGCAGCACCCGCTACGACTGCGAGTACCACCGCCAGGGCGTGGCCCAGGTGTATATGCTGCACGAGCCGCTGGCCGGTCGCCGCCGGGTGCAGGTCGAAGACCGCCATGACCGACTCACGTTTGCCCGGGCGGTAGCCCGCCTGCTGGAGGAGGACTACGCCCAAGCGACGCGCGTGACGCTGGTGCTCGACAATTTGTCGGCGCACCAGCCCGCCGCTTTTTACGAGATTTTTGACCCGGTACGGGCGCACGCCCTGTTGCAGCGCGTGGAATTTGTGTTCACCCCCAAGCATGGCTCGTGGCTCAACATGGCTGAAATCGAGTTTGCCGCCCTGCTCACCCACGGCCTGCCGCAGCGCGTGCCCGACCGGCCGACGCTGGAAGCGCACTGCTACGCTTGGCAACTAGCGCGCAACCAACTGGGGGCACCCACCAACTGGCAGTTTACAACCGAGAAGGCCCGCATCAAACTCAAACGGTTGTACCCGACAACCGGCTAGATTTGACCTACTAGGGTAGCCCGCCGGGGTGGTTGTCCGAAAACAAAAGGTGAAAAGAACCGGACGTTGTCTTGGTTTCGTCCCACGCCTCAAAACTAAAGGCTCCCGTTGCACCGACGCCCAACGTTGAGCCGCTCTACGCGGCCATCGGCCGGCTACAGATGGAAAATGCGCTGCTAAAAAAAACGCTGCCCCGATGAGCACGTCCAGCAACGCGCCCTAGTGAAGGCAGCGGACCCGGCCAGTTCGGTGGCCGCCCGCTGTCAGGCCCTGGGCCTTTCGCGCAGCAGCTTCTAATACCAGCCCTGTGGGGAAAGTGCGTATAACCTCGAACTCATGCGCCTGCTCGACGAGGAATTCACCCAGCACAACTTCAAGGGCGTGCTGGGCCTGCGCGACCACCTGCGCCTGGCTGGCCACGCCGTCAACGAAAAGCGCGTGCGCCGGCTCGTGCGCCGGATGGGCCACGAGCCCATTTATCCCAAACCGCGCCTGTCCGTGCCGGGCCAGGGCATCACGTCCTACCCCTACCTGCTGCGCGAGCGCCCGGCCACGGCCCCGAACGAGGTCTGGAGTACCAACATCACCTACGTGCCCATGGTCAAGGGCTTTTTGTATCTGGCCGCCGTGCTCGACTGGTACCCGCGCTACGTGCTGAGCTGGCAGCTTTCCAATACGCTCGACATGGGCTTTTGCCTCCAGGCGCTGGCCGATGCCCTGCGCGTGGCACCGGCCCCGCACATCTTCAATTCCGACCAGGGCAGCCAATTTACCAGCCCGGCGTACGAACAGGCCCTGCTACAAGCTGGCTGCCGCATTAGCCGCGATGGCCGGGGACGCGTCACCGGCAATGCCTTCATCGAGCGCCGCTGGCGCACGGTCAAATGGGAGCATATTTACCTCAACCCAGCCGACGACGGCCGGCACCTGCACCAGCAATTGCACGCGTACTTTGGCTACTACAACCAGCGCCGGCCGCACCAAAGTCTGGGTGGTCAAACGCCCGCCCACGTCTACCGAATGAGTCCCACATTCAAGCATAACCATATTTGGCGGTGGTCTAAATGGGGATGAAATTCGCAGGAGCCCTTATGGTTCATACGCAACATTTTTGCGCCAAGTGTGGCAGCGACCAAATTCGCCGCAATGGGCACCGCCAGGGGCACGCCCGCTACCAATGCAAAGCCTGCCGCCACCAAGCCCGCTTCGAGCCCGCCGCCGTGGCGAAAGCCGCGCAGTACGCGCAGGTAGACAAGCTGCTCGAAGAGCGCAACTCACAGCGCAGCATCGTGCGGGCAACGGGGGTGTCGCGCATGACCATTGCCAGCCGGATTAAAAAAAAGCCGCCCTCGTAGCCCCGGCGTTGCCCCGCTTGCGGTCGAAAAAGGCGCAGAAAAAGCGGTGGGAAGCGCTGGAACTGGACGAGCTGTGGACCTTCGTGGGCCGCAAGAAGCACAAAGTCTGGCTGTGGCTGGCCGTGGAGCGGAGCGGGCCAGTCGCCGCATCGTGGCCTGGACGCTGGGCACGCGGGGCGCGGAGGCGGCCCGCCGGCTCTGGCACCAGCTGCCCGCGCGCTACCGCCGCCACTGCTGGTACTTCACCGACGAGTGGAAAGCCTATGCCCAGGTCCTGCCACGTATCCGGCACCGGCGCTGTCCCAAAGGCGATGGCGGCACCAATGTCGTGGAGGCCATTAACTGCTCCTTGCGCCACCGCTGCAGGGTGCTGGTACGCAAAAACTGTTCCTTCAGCAAGTGCCTGAAAATGCACATCGCCCGCATTAAAATTAGCATTGATGGCCATAACCGTAGTATCATCCTTGATTAGACCAACGCCAAACTATTATTTGTCCTCTACTGCCTCAAAACGTATCCCGCCTTTGACGTGCTGGCCGCTACGTTTGGCCTGCCACGCTCCAAAGCTTGCGAACACGCGCTCCGCTTAGCCAAGGCCCTGGAACGTGCCCTGCGCACGCAAGGCGTGCTGCCGGCCCGCGCCATCGACTCGCTGGCCCAGGTGCAAGCGGTCTTTGCCGAGGTGCCCGTGCCGCTGCTCGATGCCCCCGAGCGCCCCCCACACCGGCCGCGCGCCGTCGTGGACCGGGCGGCCGGCTACTCGGGCAAAAAAAAGACTGCCCCGTAAAAAGGCGCTTGTCGCCGCCCCCGCCCGGTGTGTTCACTACCTGGGACCCACCACCTGCGGGTCCACGCACGACGACCAACTGCTTAAAAACGGGTTCGCGGCCAACCGGGGCTTACGCGACCCCTTCGCCTTGCCGGCCGATTGGGGCTACCTGGGCCTGGTCACCGACTACGGCCTGCCGCCCCAAAGCCTGCCGCCCCAAAGCCTGCCGCCCCAAAGCCTGCCGCAGCGCAAGCCCCGGCACCGCAAAAAACGCCCCGACGCGGCCCTGACCGATGCCCAACGAACCGAAAATGGGCCCACGCCCGCCGCCGTGCCACGGGCGAACACGCCATCGGCGGGGCCAAACGCCTGGGCTGCGTGGCCCAAACCGGCCGCAATAAGTCCGCTGCATTTAACGACCGGCTCCTCGCCCTAGCTTGTGGAATCTGGAATTGGCATCTCAAAAAACGAAAAGAAGCTATTTAGGAACAAGTCTACTCAATACAATACCCCCGCAATGTCTTTACCACCCGGCCACCCTATAGGTTTTTCCCTAATTGAACGCTCTTTCTCCTGAACGCCTCGTCTACTTTGGGACCCTTTTGCTAAACGTGGGTTGCGTCTTGGCGCTACCTTCGACGATATCCGTTTTCACCCCATGAAGGAATTACAATGCTTAGAGGCTATCCAAATAGGCAATTGGACCAGGTGATTCGCGCGCAAGCAAAATGAAGCATGGCCAGGTAGTTTTCGGGCTTTTTGGCCCAGCGAATGAGCAAGTGCCGGAAGCGGTTGCGCCAGGAGTGGGTCCGCTCCACGGCCCAGCGCCGGGCTTTCTGGCCGGCTTTTTTGGCCTGGACTTCTTCCCCCCGCGGGCGGATGTGGGCCGTGTAGCCGAGGGCCGCCAGCAGTTCGCGCACCTGCTTCGAGGCGTAGCCGGCAGCCAGGCACAGCCCCTGCTGCCCGCCCGCCGCCCGGTGGGCGTCGCGGGCGGCTTCGGCCTGGGGCGGCACGCTGGCCCAGGTGCTCTCCACCAGCTTCCCGTCGTGGCGGTTGGCCCCGTCGAGCACCAGCCCCACCGGGATGCCCCGGGCCTCCGTCAACAGGCTGCGCTTGACGCCGCCGTTGCCGCGGTCCGGGGGGTTGGGCCCCGTTTTTTTTTCCGCCCAGCGGCGCTTTGTGCAGCGAGCCGTCGAGGGCCATCCAGGCAAAGTTTAACCCAAGCAGCTCGTCGTAGTCGCCCAGGGCCTCGTCCCAGCGGCGGGCAAATACGCCGGCTTGCACCCACTGCTGGAACCGGCTGTGGGCGGTACTGCTTTGGCACAAACCGGTTGCATCCAGCGCTTTCCACTGGCAGCCCGTGCGCAAAACGAAGAAGATGGCGCTCCGCGCGTCCCGGTCCGGGATGCGCGGCCGATGGCAGCCCAGCGGGTGGGCCTTGCCCACATGCGCGGGCAGCAGGGGCGCTAACCGCGCCCAAAGCGTGTCTGAAATCGTGAATTCTTGAACTGTCGCCATTAGCCAAAGTTAATCCCCTATTTGGATAGCCTCTAAGCCGTTGCCGGAAAGTGCGCATGTATTGACTCGTTGTCACAGGGCGGCAAAGCGCTCACTGGTCAGCACAAACACGTCGCGGCGGCGTAAAACCAAACTTTTAGCCAAGGCCAGTGGTGGGGCCGCCTGACAAAGCCTGGGTAGCAGCCCGCCGTAGCCACCGCTCCTGCTTCTAACAAAGGCCGTCCGCCGGGCAGCGCGGCCATTGGGCGCTTTTCAATGGTCGAAATACGTAGTTGATTGAGCCAGGTCGGCCAGTAAGCCGGGCTGCGTCGGCTGCCAGCCCAATCGGGCTTGGGTGAGCGTGCTGGAGGCGGGATTGTCGGTTCCGAATAAGGGCCCGAGGAAGCCAAAGTGCCGGCCGGCCTCCTGGGTTGACTGGCCGACCACTGGCATGTGAAGGCGGCGGCCGATAAGCGCCGCGATTTCTTTGGTCGATATTCCCTCCTCCGCCACGCCGTGGTACCGTGCGCCCGCCGTGCCTTGCTCCAAGGCCAGCCGGAAAAGGTGGGCCGCGTCCAGGCGGTGGACCGCCGACCAGCGGTTGAGGCCGTCGCCGACATACGCCGACACGCCCTTCTTGCGCGCAATCCCGATGAGGCGGGGCACGAAGCCGGTATCCCCGTCGCCGTGCACCGTGGGCGGTAGGCGCACCACCGACGCGCGCACCCCCTGGGCCGCTAGTGCCAGGGCGACGTCTTCAGATGCGAGGCGGTGCGCGGCGATGGAGCCGGGGTCGCCCGCCTCGTCTTCGCTCGTCAGCCGGCCCGCCGCCAGGGCGGCAATGCCGGAGGTGACGACGAGCGGGCGGCCCGAGCCCGCGAGGGCCTCGCCGAGGGCCTCAACCGCGCGCTGGTCTGCCTCGCCGATGGCCCCGATGAAGCGCGCGGCAATGCCGCCGGGTAGCCCGCCCAGCAGCACGCGCAAACGCGTCGAAAGCGGCGCGTAGGAGAACTCGTGGATATAGGCCAGGTGGATAACGCCGTCCGCCGCCGCGGCCCCCGTGCGCAAGCTTGCCAGGTCATCCAGGGCCCCCTCGTGGGCTTGGGCCCCCGCAGTAGCCAGCTTCAAAGCCGCGGCCCGGGAGCGGGCGAGGCCCAGCACCTGGTGGCCCGCGTCGAGCAATTCTTGCACCACGGCCGCTCCAATGAAGCCCGTGGCGCCGGTAACAAAGACCCGCATCGCTATAGTTTTTAGGATTAATTAATTGCTTGCCAACGCGTGCTCCGCGGCCGCTGGCCAGGACCGCAGCGGCCGGGGCAGGAGCGTGCGGATGGGCAGGGGGTCGCCGTTCATATCGACTTGCAGGCTGTCCCGGAAGCCCTCCATTGCCCCCTCGGGGGGGCTACCCCGGCGTTCGGGGGCCGGGGCGGGGGGGCTGGCGGGCGTCGGTGGGGGCAAGAGGGCCGGACGCCGGGCCAGCATAGCCGCAATGGTTTCGATTAACTGCTTGATGGACAGCACGTAGTCATTGCCCACGTCGTAGCCTTGCCCATACGTGCGCGGGTCATCAAGCACGCCGACGAGGTAATACACCAGGTCGTCCACGGCAATCGTGCGCATCCGCGGCCGGTCGCCGCCCATCCTGCTGCCGACAGGAAGCCTGGCTTGGTTCACGACCCCGTCAAACCCGCCGCCGCCCACGCCGACGATGAAACCGGGCCGGATGACGGTGGCATCGAGGCCGCTGGTGAGCAGCAATTGTTCCGTGTGCCAGCGCTCGCGCAGCCACTCGCTCGGGGCCTCGGGGGAGGTGCCTAGGGAAGTGATGTAAACCACCCGGCGCACCCCGCCCGCCCGGCAGGCCGTGATAACGTTTTGCACGCCGGTTTTCTCGATGTCCATGAAGCGCTGATTCGCTGCGCTGCCCGGCTGCGCCGACAAGGTGTGGATGGAGATGTAGACGGCTTCCACCGCCGCTACGGCCCGCTGCACCGCTGCGAGGTCTGAAATATCTCCCGGCATCACCTCGCAGCCGGCGCGGGCCAGATCCTCGACCTTCGCTACCTCCCGCGCCAGGCAGCGAACCGCGTAGCCGGCGGCTAATAAGGCGTTACTCAGCTGCCGGCCAATAAAGCCCGACGCGCCGATAACCAAAACTGTTTTCATAAATCAGGTGGCTTGTTAAGGCGCTTCCTCCCGTTCAGGAGGAAGCGCGTGGGGAATTAAGGTTCGAGTACCCGCCGCGCGGCAGCGCCGCTAGCTCATGGCCAAGGCCCGCTTCACGGCCTGTCGAAAGGGCAAAGGTGGCCGTGGCAGAAGCGCGCGCAGCGGCAGCGGGTTGCCAATCATCTCGACCTTCACACCCTCCACAATGCCCTTGATGGTGCCGCGGGCGAGCTTGCCCATCCGTTCGATGAGCGGAGCACCCGCACCCATTAGGCCGAGCGGCAACTGGAGCTTGAGCGGATGCGGCCGGCCCAGCAGGTCGGCCGTGCCGTCAATCAGCTGGTTGGTGGATAAGAGGTTGTCGTTGCCCACGTCGTAGCCTTGCCCGTAGGTGCGGGGCTCGTCCAGCACGCCGACGAGGTAATACACCAGGTCGTCCACGGCAATGGTGCGCATCCTGGGCCGGTCGCCGCTCAGACTGAAGGCGACGCGGCGCTTGGCGTTGCCTACCACCGTGTCGAACCCGAGGCCGCCCACGCCAATGACGAAGCCGGGCCGGATGACGGTGGCGTCCAAGCCGCTGGTGAGCAGCAGCTGTTCGGTGTGCCAACGCTCGCGCAGCCACTCGCTTCGCTCATCGGGAGAAATGCCCAGAGAAGTAACGTAAATTACCCGACGCACGCCCGCTGCGCGGCAGGCCGTGATGACGTTTTGGACGCCGGTTTTTTCGACATCCATAAACCGCGCGCCGGCCCCGCTGCCCGGCTGGGGCGATAAGGTGTGGATGGAGATGTAGACGGCCTCTACTGCTGCTGCCGCCCGCTGCACCGATGCCAGGTCCGCAATGTCGCCCGGCATGATTTCGCAGCCGGCGGCGGTCAGGTCTGCGACCTTTGCCACATTCCGCGCCAGGCAGCGGACCGCGTAGCCGGCGGCCAACAGCGCGGTGGTTAACTGCCGGCCAATGAAGCCCGACGCGCCGATAACCAGTATTTTTTTCATAAAGTAAGTAGCAGATGGTTGTGCTTCGCCGTGCTGCGGGAGTAGAGTCGTTGATTGAGTTTAGGCCGCCGCACAATTACCGCCCGGCCATGCAAAATTACCCGCCGCCTAAGAACGGCCTATGCGTTATCGTCCGTATTATCTTTGTGGGCGTTCAAAATAATAGGAGTAGCTCATGGACCCCCTCTCAGATGTTTTGTCATTGGTGAAGATTCGCGGGTACCTCTACAATGCCTTTTCGGCGGGGGGCGAGTGGTCCATCGCGTTCGGCCCGCACGAAGGCATCAAGTTCTACGCGGCGGCGGCCGGCGCGTGCTGGCTGTCTGTAGCGGGGGTGGCCGACCCAGTTCGGGTCGAGACGGGGGACTGCCTGCTGTTGCCGCACGGGCAGCCTTTCCGCGTGGCCAGTGACTTGGCGCTGGCACCCGTGGATGTGCTCACCCTCTTTCCTAACCGGGGCACGGGCGGCATCGTGACGTACCAGGGCGGCGGCGATTTTCTGAGCCTGGGCGGTTATTTCACCCTCGCGGGCGCGCAGGCCGACCTGTTGCTGGGCGTGCTGCCGCCGGTCGTCCACATCCGGGCGGAAGCCGACAAGGCGGTGTTGCGCTGGACGCTGGAACGGCTGCAGCAGGAGTTGCACGCGCCGCAGCCGGGGGGCTTTCTGGTGGCCCAGCAGTTGGCCACCCTGCTGCTGGTGCAGGCGCTGCGGCGGCACCTACTCGATGGGGCCGCCGGCGGCGTCGGCTGGCTCTACGCGCTGGCCGACAAGCGGCTGGGCGCGGCCCTCACCGCCCTGCACGCGGACCCGGCGCAGCGCTGGACGGTGCAGGCGCTGGCGGCGTGCGCCGGGATGTCGCGCACCAGCTTCGCCGTCCAGTTCAAGCAAGCGGTCGGCCAAGCCCCCCTAGAGTACCTGACCCGCTGGCGGATGCGGCTGGCCGCCGACCGGCTGACCCACGCTGGCGACTCGCTGGCGGTCATCGCGCAGGCGCTCGGCTACGAATCCGAGAGCGCCTTCAGCACCGCCTTCAAGCGGGTCATGGGCTGCTCGCCCCGGCACTACAACCGGGCCGAGCAGCCCCTGCCGCCTGCTCCGCGACTGCCAGCCGCCCCGGTTAGCCTCCCTTTCCCGGCCGAGCTACCCGACCCAGCCCGGACGTCCACGAACCGCGTCCGGGTACCTGCCTAGTGGGCAAAATCGACTGAATGAATTTCCGACCATCGATTTTCCGGCCACCCACCTTGCCTGAGCCACCGGGGTATAAGCCAGCTACAACGTGGCCAGGGTTCATTGGCACCAGGGAGGCACCGAAGCAATAAATATACCCTATACTCTTAGCGGGAATTTCTGTCCCTAGTATTGTGCTACCCCCTTGGGCAGAGAGCATCAAAAAGTGTGGGGCAATCCTCTTTTGCAGTCGGTTCAGACAACAACGGAGCAAATAACCGCTTAATCCAGAAACCGACTGCCCCACACTTTTTGATGCTCTCCCCTTGTAACCGACGACAACCCGAAGTTTGGACACAACAAACCGCATCCTGGATACTTTTCGGTTGGGCAGCTGCCGCACCTTTGCCGTAAGCTAACTAGCGCAAGCACGAGCAATGGAAACGACTTTGATAACCGGCGCGTCGGGCGGCATAGGGGAAGCCCTGGCCGCCCGGTTTGCCGAACGGAAGCACAACCTGCTGCTGGTGGCCCGAAACGCCGCCAAACTCGCCGCGCAATGTCGGCAGCTGGCCGAAACGTATGGCATCAGCGCCCAGTACATCGCGGCCGATTTGGCGTTGCCTACTGCCCCAACCCAGATTTTTGCCGAAACCCAGCAGCGCGGCCTGGAAATAACCGGGCTCATCAACAATGCCGGGATTGGCTCGGGCGGGGAGTTTTCGGCGCTGGCGCTGGACGCGGAGTTGCGGTTGCTACAGTTGAACGTGTCGGCCCTGGTGGCCCTGACGCACCTGTTTCTGCCCCAGATGCAGGCCCGCCGAAGCGGCACCATCGTCAACGTGGCCTCGATGGCGGCCTTTATGCCCATCCCGTACATGGCGACGTACGCAGCCAGCAAAGCCTTCGTGCGCGCATTCACCGAGGCCATTACCGAGGAGTGCAAGCCGCACAACATTCGGGTCTTGCTGCTGTTCCCAGGGCTGACCAAAACCAATTTCAACGAGGCCGCGGGCATTGCGGGCGACATCGGCAAAGGCCTCAATACGGAGTACACCAGCGCGGCGCAAACCCCCGAGCAGGTGGCGGATGAAACCCTCAAAGCGCTCGATACCGGCCAACAGGCCGTCGTATCGGGTCGCCTGAACCGACTCGGGGCCAAACTGCTGGCACTAGTACCGAATGCCGTAACCGCCAAAAGCATGGCCGGTAGCTACCGGAAGAAAATGGGCTTATAACGCAGCACGCATGAGCAGGGAAGAAACCATAACCATTCAGGTGCCGTCGGTGGCGGCGCAGCTTCAGCTAGCGGGCGTAGCGGCGCGGCTCAAGCACCCGCTGTTCAGCATCCTGCGCTTTGAAGACCTGCCGCCCGCCGCCGTGACGCAGCGGGTGCGGCTGATTTCCGACTTGTACCAGATTACCTTGAAAAAGGACTGCCCCTGCAAGCTGCAGTACGGGCAAACCCCCTACGACTTTGGCGAAGGCGTCATGTCGTTCTTTGCGCCCAAGCAGGTGGTCATTTTGGAGCCCGGTGCCGTGCTGCCGGCGGCGGGCTGGCTGCTGTTGGTCCACCCCGATTTTTTACGGGGCCACCCGCTCAGCCAGACAATCAACGACTACGGCTTTTTTGAGTACGCCGTGAATGAAGCCCTGTTGCTGTCGGCGGAAGAACAGGACGCCATCGAAGGGCTGCTGCGGCAGGTGGAGCAGGAAGCCAACCGGCCCCTCGACCACCTGAGCCAAGCGGTGCTTATCCTCCATCTGGAACTGCTGCTGACTTACTGCCAGCGCTACGTCAACCGGCAGTTTATCACCCGCAAACCGAACAACCACGAGCTGCTGCGCAAGGTGGAATTGCTTTTACACCAGCATTTCACCCAGCAAGACCTTCTCGAAGGCCTGCCAACCGTTGGCCTACTGGCCGAGCAGCTCCACCTGTCGCCCAAGTACTTAAGTGACTGCCTGAAGCAGTTAACCGGGCAGACCGCGCAGCAGCTTATTCACGAGAAGCTGCTAGCCCACGCCAAACACGTTTTGACTACTACCGAACTGGCCGTGAGTGAAATAGCGTATCAACTGGGATTCGAGTACCCCCAGTCCTTTAGTAAGCTGTTCAAAAACAAAACCAACCAGACCCCGCTGGAATACCGCCAGTCGTTCAACTGACGGCTGCCTGTCAGGGGTGTAAAGCCCCGGAATATGATGCTGAACCTTGGGGTGTTGTTAAGCCAATACAGCAGTGTGGGGGCCGGCGTACGGTAGCGCGAATTTTGTAGTTCGCGTTCGCGGGCCGCTCGCGTCATCGGCCGGAGCCGCGAGCTATAAAATTCGCGCTACGGCTACCTGTACACTGATGCTGAAACCATTGTAGGGGATAACTGCCGACTTGAAGGGTTTTCCCTAATTACTTAACAAAACCTTAGGTAGAGGGCGCGCGAGAAATGCCCACCCGTGCTGGAACTGTGAATCCAGGAGTTGATTTGATTTTTGTAGCTTTAGAACATGGAAAAGCCGCAGAACATCGAAGAATTCTACCGAGCGCACCTGGCGCTGATGCCCACGGCCATTCAGCAGGAGGTGGGGCATTTCAACGTGCTGCGGTGGGCAGACCTGGACGAAGGCAAGGCGCGGTGCTCTTCTTTCAGCCGCCAGCAGTTTTACAAGATTACCCTGATTTCGGGCGACAACACCTACCACTACGCCAACCGGTCGGTGCGCGTTGAAAAAAACGCGCTGGTTTTCAGCAACCCGCTGGTGCCTTATCACTGGGAGCTGCACGACGAGGAGCAGACCGGAATGTTCTGCATTTTCACCGAGGACTTTCTGCTGCGGCACGCGCCGCTGGCCCTGGCCGAGTACCCGCTGTTCCGACCCGGCGGGCAGGTGGTGTTTCAGCTCACCGACGCGCAGTACCAGGCCGCCGATGCCGTTTTTGCCAGCATGGTGGCCGAGCTGGAATCCGACTACCTGTTCAAGTACGACGTGTTGCGCAACGCGACGCTCGATTTAATTCACATGGCCCAGCGCCTGCAACCGGCCGCGGCCCGGCATCAGCACCCCAATGCCCCCACCCGCATCGCCGCCCTGTTTATGGAATTGCTGGAGCGGCAGTTTCCGATTGAGTCGCCGGGGCAGCGGGTGCGCCTGCGCTTCCCGGTCGAGTTTGCCGCCCAACTGGCCATCCACGTCAACCACCTCAATAAGGCGCTGAAGGAAACCACCGGGCAAACCACATCGGCCCTGCTCGCCGCCCGCCTCATGCAGGAAGCCCGGAGCCTGTTGCGGCATACGGTGTGGTCAGTATCCGACATCGGCTGGTGCCTAGGTTTCGAGGAACTGCCGCACTTCATCAACTTCTTCCGCAAGCACACCCGCACGACCCCGAACGCCTTCCGCCGGACGCTTTGATTTTCGCAGCTTTTTGCTTGGATTTTGTAGCTCTACCCGTAGCGCAGGCCGGTACTTTTGCTCCATTACGAACCAATTAATCTCCGCAAAGTATGAGCAAGACCTTTTGGTGGGGGGTGGCGCTGGCCGCCGTCTGCCTGCCCGCCCTGGCGCGGGCGCAAACGCCGACCGCTACCGAAGCCCGGAACAAACAATTAATCCGGCAGACTTTTGCCAAGTGGACCCAGGGCAAGGGCACGTTGTACGACTTACTTGCCCCGAACGCGCAGTGGACGCTAACCGGCAGCTCCCTGCTTTCGAAGACGTACACCAGCAAGCAGCAGTTCATCGACGCCACGGTTACGCCCCTGTTCCAGCGGCTGTCCACGCCCTTTGTACCCCGGCTCCAGCAGCTCTACGCCGAGGGTGATGAGGTTATCGCCACCTTCGATGGCACCGGCACGGCCAACGACGGTAAGCCCTACCACAATACATATTGCCTGCTGATGACCCTGAAGGGCGGCCAGATTGTCCGAACCGTTGCCTACCTCGACCTGCTGGCCTATATGGAGCTGCTACACCGCGTACCCGCCCGCCCATGAGGACTTCTTCGTTTGTAATTCGACTCCGGCTGGGACTTCTGGCCCGGCGGGTGGGCTTGCTGCTCGCCGCTGGCTGCTGGGCGCACGGGGCCGCCGCCCAGCAACCCGCCGCCCCCGCGCTGCTGGCGCAGCCCGGTTACTACCGGATGCGGCTGGGGGCCGTGCTCGTCACGGCGCTGGCCGACGGCACCGTGCCGTACCCGTTCCGCGACATCCTGACGCACACTACCCCCGCCGAGGTAGACCGACGGCTGGCCCGCGCCGACCTTACCTCGCCGGTCGAAGGCTCCGACAACGGCTACCTCCTGGAATTAGGGACGCGCCTTGTGCTAATCGATACCGGGGCCGGCGATTTGCTGGGCCCCACTACGGGCCATTTGCTGGCCGGGCTGCGGGCAGCCGGCTACCAGCCGGAGCAGGTGACAGATGTGCTGCTCACCCACCTGCACTCCGACCACGCCGGGGGCCTGGTGACGGGTGGGCAGCGCGTGTTCCCCAACGCCACGCTGCACGTCAGCCAAGCCGACCTGGATTATTGCCTGAGTGACGCGCGCGTACAGCAGGCCCCGGCATCGGCCCGCCCTTACTTTCTGGCGGCCCGCGCCGCGCTTGTCCCTTACCAGGCGGCGGGCAAGGTGCAGGCTTTCACGGGGGCCATCACGCTTTTCCCGGGCCTGCAAGCCCAGCCGGCCCCCGGCCACACGCCCGGCCACACCAGCTACGTACTGGCCAGCCAGGGCCAGAAGCTGGCTTTTTTGGGCGACGTGCTGCACGCGGTGGCCGTGCAGCTGCCCCAGCCCGCCGTGAGCTTGCTCGGCGACACCGACCAGGCCCGCTCGGCGGCCACCCGCCAGCAGGCCGCCGCCGATGCGGCCCGGCTGGGTTACTGGGTGGCGCTTGCCCACACGTCCTTCCCCGGCATCGGCCACGTGCGCCCCGCCGGCCAGGGCTACGAGTGGGTACCCATTAATTACAGCCTCAAGGGCACGGGGCAATAAGGACAAACCAATGACTACGTTTCAACTGGTCAATTAAACAAGAGGGCATCAAAAAATGTGGGGCAATCCTGTTTGTTGGCAGCCTCCTGCGGAAGCGCAGCAAACGGCCATTTTTACCAATCTAGGATTGCCCCACCCTTTTTTTTGTTCTCCAATAATCGTTGTTAGGCCTTCTTATAACAGCGGGGGGATTGAGGTGGTCGGGTAGGAATGGACACGGAGAAAGTAACTTTCCCCTGTCATGGAAGCAGAAAAATCAGCCGGTAAACGGCCACGAACCAAGTATGATGCAGCGTTTCGGAGCGAGGCGGTCCGCCGCGTGAACCAAGATGGGCAGATGGCGGCGCGGGTCGCCCAGGCGTTGGGCATGAGCGAGGCCGTGTTGGACAAGTGGGTGCGGGCGGCCCGCGCGCAAGCCGCTCGTCCAGTGGGTAGCGAAGCGCTGGAGCAAGAAAACAAGCAGTTGCGGGCCCAACTGGCGCGCGCCGAAATGGAGCGCGACATTTTAAAAAAAGCGCTGACCATCTTTTCGCAACCGACGGGCCGATGAAACGCTTCACCTTCATTGCCTTACATGTCCATTGCTGGCCCGTACGGCAGCAGTGCCAGCTGCTAGGCGTTAGTCCCAGCGGGTACCACGCGCGGTGCAAGCGGGCACCCGCGTCGGCGGCCGAGCAAGCGCTTCCTGCTTGGCAAGTGGCGGCCCAGCGCGTGTTTACCACCCACGCCGGCCGCTACGGTCAGCGCCGACTACGGGCCCAGCTGCGCCGCGAAGGCCATGAAGTAGGCCGGCAGCGGCTGCGCGGTTGGCTCAGCGCCAGCGGCTTACGCGCGCTCAGTACTCGCACCAGCACGCGGCCCCCACGCACTACCCAGGCCGACCCGCAAGCCGTAGCTGCTGCTAACAAGCTAGCAAACCCAAGTTGCGGAGTAGTGGAGTCATAAAAAAAGTTTGTTCGGCCTGAACAGACTAGGTTTGGGTCTCTGACCTCCCAAACTCCTGCTGACCATGCGCGAACAGACCATTGCAATGTACTGCGTACTCGATGATTTACTACGCTTTACCCGCCCTGCTGATACGCGGCCACCGGCTTCGAGTCGGCGCTTGACCGATGCGCAGGTGCTGACGACGGCCCTGGTGGCGGCAACCTGGTAGTAGCCAAGCACTACATGGAGCAGCACGGGGGCCAGAACCGGTTGGATAAGGGTGGCTTCACCCGCCGCTTGCATGCGCTCACTGACACGTTGCTGGCCCTCTTTGCCCTGGTAGGCGAGGTACTTAAACAGCTGCACCCCGAAGCCCGCTACGTGCTGGACTCGTTTCCGGTGGCCGTGTGCCACAATACGCGCATTCCACGCGGTAAGCGGCTGACGGGCAAGGCGTATCACGGCCGTTGCGCCAGCAAGCGCAGCTGGTTTTATGGCCTCAAGGTACAGGTCGTGGCCACCAGCGACGGCGTACCGGTCGAGTTTTACATCCACGCCGGGGCCGAGTCGGAGCAGACCGGCCGGCGCGGCCTGGCCCTGGACTTACCCGCCGGCAGCGTCCTCTACACCGATGCCGGCTACACGGACTACCTGGCCGAAGACCTCTTCAACGAGGCTAGCGGGAGCCAGCAGCAAACCGCCCGCCGCCAGAATAGCAAACGGCCCCAGCATCCGGCGCAGCGCTTTCTGATACAGTATTTTCGGAAGGGTATTGAAACCTGTTTCAGTCAGCTCACCGCCCGCTTTCCCAAGCAGATTCACGCCGTGACAGCCGCTGGCTTTGCCTTAAAAATTGCCTTTTTCATCTTTGCTCACGTCCTGGACCAAGTCGGCTTATAGGCCGCAACTTGGGTTAGCTACCTGGCCCGCCGCCACGGCCCCGAATCAAATCTGGGTCGGCGACATCACCTACCTGGCCCTGGCCACGGGGCAGTGGGCGTACCTGGCGTGCTGGCGCGATGCCTTTTCCCGGCGCGTGGTGGGCTGGCACGTGAGCGAGTCATTGCACACGGACCTGATTTTGACTGCTTTTAACCGGGCCGTGGCCGTTTGTCAGCCCCCGCCTGGCCTGCTCGTGCACGCCGACCGCGGTAGCCAGTACACCAGCGACGCCTTTACTCAGCTGCTGGACCGCACCCAGGCCATTGCTAGCCTGAGCCGGCCCGGTAATCCGTATGACAACGCCTTGGCTGAGAGCGGCTGGAGTACGCTCAAAACCGAGCTACTGCCCCGCGGGGCTTGCTTTGCTGACCTGGAAGAAGCGCGCCTGGAACTGGCCGAATACCTCGACCACTACGACAACACCCAGCGCCTGCACTCGGCCCTGGGCTACTGCACCCCGCTCGAAATCGAACTCCACTAGCGCTTTAACCTACCTTAGCTCCCTGTCCATTTGGACCCGACCACCTCAGATAAAATGAACTGTGTTAAAAGTCAAGGGCTGGGGGCAAGATTTGAGCTAAAATCTGCTTGATAGGGAATCCCCGACTGGATGGTAGCACAAGCCTGCTTAAGCAGTTTGTTGCAGACAGCCACCAGGGCGACTTTCCCATTCTTGCCTTTAGCCACCAGGCGGTCATAGAGTGCTTTGCAGGCCGCGTTCGACTGTTTGGCGGCGAAGCTGCTCATGAAGAGCTTGCTGCGGATTAAGCCTCCGCCCATGCGCGTGATGCGCGTCTTGCCCCGTACACTGCTGCCCGAGCTGTACTCACGCGGGCACAGCCCGGCCTTGGCAATGAGCTGCCGGTAGTTCTCCACTTGCGCGAAGCCCTTGGCGAAGAGCAGCAATTGGGCGGCCGTCTTGCGGCCAATACCCGGGATGGAGCAAAGCAGCGGCATTTTACGGGCATAGTGCTGCTCCAACAAGGCCAGTAGTTCAGCTTCCAGCGCCTGGATTTGCTGGTCGAGGAGCTTGAGCGTCTGTTGCAGCCGTTTGCGGGCGATGGCACTGACCACGGGCTGGTGTTGCAAGCCTTGCAACGAATTGCTCACCATGGTCCGCTGCCGGATAAACTGCTCCATCACCTGCTCTAATTGCCGGCACTCCACCAGGATGGGGGCCTCCGGCTGCCAGCCCGGCAAGGGCTGTTGCTGCCCATAGCGCAACAACCACTGGGCATCCTTGCGGTCGCTTTTGCCTTTGCCCAGGTGCATTTGGATAAAGCGCCGGACCACCAACGGATTCAGCACGGCTACTTGCGCGCCGTGCTCGACCAGATAATAGGCCAACGATAGATACTAGACGCCCGTGGCCTCCATCACGTAGCAGCAGGCCATGCCACAACGGCGAATGAGCTGTTGGAAGCCGGCTTTCGAATTGCTCACTTCCAGGTGCTGGAGCTTATCCGCCATTAATTAACTGATATTACGCGGTGAATTGGGCTAATTGCTGGTACATGGCTTTGAGTCCGGTCAAATATAGTTGTGCTTTCAAGCGAAAATGCCCAATGCCGCACTTGAGTTTGAGCGCTTCTAACTTGGTGTAAGCCAGAATAGCGGCAAAAAAATGATTGGCTTGGGTGTCGGGCGTTTTGGTGGGCGACTTGCCCATCGACGCATTCTGTTTGAGGGATTTGTGGTATTCTTCGACTTTCCACCGTCTCTGGTAAATCGCCGCCAACTGGGCTTGGTTCAGGGTCGTGTCGCTGCTGACCAGGTAGAGCACGCCCTGCGAACCGTCTTTGTTTGTAAAGACTTGCCTGGTCACGAGCACCGCCGGTTGGACGGACCGCAAAAAGACGCGCAGGGGCTGCTCCTCGGGAAAAACAAGGGTATCGACGGCCTGAAACCGGCCTTGCGCCCGCGCGGCCTCGCTCAAGGCCACCGTGCGCGAGGATTCGAGCGCCACGACGAAGTGGTGGCCCAGGGCCCGCACGGCATTCAGGTTTTCGGCCGAGGCGTACCAACTGTCGGCCAGCAGGTACCGATAGGCCACTTGCTGCTGGGCCACGCGCAGCATGGCCCGCAGGTGCTCGTTCTTGGTGTACTTGCTTTTGGCTTTGGTTTGCTGGGTTTTGGCGTCCCAGACGGCCTCGGTTTTTTCGATGAGTTCCACGGCGATGGGCACGGCCAACGCGCCGGCCTGGTAGAGCAGGCTCACGAAGTTAAGCCCCTTGACAAAGCGGCCCTGGCCGTGGTCCCAGTGCGTACAAATCAGGGCGCTGGGGTCGGTGTGCGCCTTCTCCAGGACAGAATCGTCGACGATAAGCACCGCAAACTCGTCGGCCGGCCGCTGCTGCTCGGCCCGGCGAATCAGCGGCTTGGCTTGCCGCCAGACCTGCTCGGAATCCAGGTACGAGCCACTGAGCCAGCGCGTCACCTGGTCGTGGCTCACCGCCCCGCCCAGCAACCGCGACAAACCCGTGGCCGAGGTTTGACCCGTCGAGCTAATCAGATAATCCGTGTATAAGTCCAGCGTGCAGGTCATGGCGGCAAGCAGTGAAAGGGGCAAACCTTAATTTAGCGCGTAACATCAGTTGATAACAGACGGCCAGGGAGGCTTTGCTCACGTCAATGCCGACAATAGGTGCTGGTTGATTCATGGGGCATGGGAATAAGTGAAAAAAGAAACAAGCAACCGTAGCGCTTTCCAGGCAGCAATTCTCAATCCTAATACAGGCTCTGCGGCCTTATGGAACTGTCCAATGTCGCCCTGGAACAGAAAGGGGATTCTCATTTTAGACGGGCTCAAACGGCCCTTTACGCTAATCCATCTTATTCCTTCCTGTCGCTGCTGGCTCCTACAAGTTAGGCCACGGCCCAAACATAGGATGACGCTAAGCTCCCTTCGGGGCAGTTTTGGAAGGCTTGCGCAGGCTGCGCAGCCCCTCGGGTTGTACTTCCACCTTTCCCTGGCTACCGCACGCCGGGTTTTGTGTTCAAAAAGCCGGGTTTTGTATAGGTCAGGCGCGGGTGGGGCACCGGACCTTTGCGAGGGTACAACTAGTGCCTTCTTTCCTTACAGAAACCACCTAACACGATGAGCAGTATCAAACAAGTCGTGCTCGGCCGCCAGGGCCTGCACGTATCGGCCGAGGGCCTGGGCACCATGGGCATGACGGGCATGGCCGGCGGGCAGATGAGCGTCTACGGGGCCGCTGACGAAACGGAAAGCATCGCCACCATTCACCGTGCGCTGGAACTCGGCGTGACGATGCTCGACACGGCCGATATTTATGGCCCGCTCGTGAATGAGCAACTGGTGGGCAAGGCCATCGTGGGCCGCCGTACGCAGTACACCATTGCCACCAAGTTCGGCTACGAGCTAGATGATGCCGGCACCATGACCAATGGCCTCAACGGCCGGCCGGAGTACGTACGCAAAGCCATCGAACGCTCGCTGCGCAACTTAGGCACCGACTACGTGGACCTTTACTATCTGCACCGGCTCGACCCCAGCACCCCCATTGAAGAAACCGTAGGAGCGATGAGCCGGCTCGTGGAGGAAGGCAAAGTGCGCTACCTGGGCCTCTCGGAAGTCCCCGCCGACGTGCTGCGCCGGGCCCACGCCGTGCATCCGCTTACTGCCCTGGAAACGGAGTACTCGCTTTTTGACCGCCGCGCCGAAGAGGACGACATTCTGCACACGGCCCGGGAATTGGGCATCGGCTTCGTCGCCTACTCGCCCCTGGGCCGGGGCTTCTTGACGGGCGAACTTGCCTCGCCCGACGATTTTGCGGCCGATGACTTCCGGCGCTTCTTCCCCCGCTACCAAGGCGAGAACTTCTACAAGAACCTGGAGCTAGTACAGAGATTACAAACCTTGGCCGGAGCTAAAGGCGTAACTTCTGCGCAATTGGCTCTGGCATGGGTGCTGGCTCAGGGCGTGGTACCCATTCCCGGCACCCGTCGGCGCAAGAACCTGGAGGCTAACGTGGCCGCTGCCGACATTTCCCTCACAGCGGCCGAGTTGGCCGAGTTGGACGCCATCCTGCCAGTCGGCAGCGTGGCGGGCGCAGCGTACCCGGGCATGTAGTATTTTCTAGTTGGGAGGTGAGCGAAGCCGAGGCGTTGCCTCGGCTTCGCTCACCTCCCATCCCCTTTCCATGAAACAACCTACCAAAGCGTTTCGTGTGCTGGCCACCGTCACCGACTACACCCGCTTTTACGGCCTGCCTGCGCCAACCCATCCCCTGCTGACGCTCATCGACCTGGCCCGGGCCCGCGAGCAAGCCCACGTCCGGGAGTCACCGGAGTTGCTAGACCCGGTGGTGCCCCAGCTCTATACCATTTTTCTCAAGCGCAACCTCAACGGTCCGCTTTACTACGGGCACCAGTCCTACGATTTCCGGGAGGGCGTACTGGGCTTCTCGGCCCCCGGCCAGGTGTTTCAGGTAGATGCAGCGCTGGATGCCTCGCAGGTGAGCGGCTGGATGCTGGTGTTTCACCCCGACCTGCTGCGGCGCTACCCACTGGGCAAAAAAATAGCAGGCTACGGCTTCTTTACCTACGAAGTACACGAGGCCCTGCACCTCTCAGCCCAGGAGGAAGGCCTGCTTGACAGCTTACTGCACGGTCTGCGCACGGAAGTCGAGCGCCCTGTTGACGCTTTCAGTCAGGACGTTCTGGTGTCGCAGTTGGACGTGCTGCTCACCTACGCCAACCGCTTCTATCACCGGCAGTTCCTGACCCGGCGGGGGGCTGAGCACGACCTGCTGACCCGATTTGAGGGGCTGCTGCGAAGCTATTTTGTTCAGCCGGGGCCGCAGCCGCTGCCCACCGTGCAGTATTTCGCCGATGCCCTGCACGTGTCGCCCGCCTACCTCAGCGACATGCTGCGTAGCCTCACGGGCCTGACCAGCCAGCAGCATATCCACCATAGTCTTATCGAGCAAGCCAAGCAATTGCTGCTCACCACCTCACTCTCCATCAACGAAACGGCCTTTCAGCTCGGCTTTGAGTACCCGCAGTACTTCAGCCGCCTCTTCAAAAGCAAGACCGGACTGAGCCCGGCCGCCTTCCGCTTCTCAGCTCAATAAGCGGTCGCTTACTGGCCACTGGCTACCCATTTGCTTTCTCACCCCCAATTCGTGCTTATGAGCCTTACCTCCTTTCGTACGCTGGGCCGTTCCGGCCTTATTGTTAGCCCGCTCGCGCTGGGCACCATGACATTTGGGACCCCGCACTAGGTGTAAAGTCCCAGAGAGTAGTGGTGTGGTCTTTACGACCGAACTTCGCCAGCACTTATGGGACAAGTACTTCACGGCAGCGCCCGGACAACTCCGGCAGTACGGCGCCTTATCCAACAAAGTCCGGAAAGCTTACAAAGCTTGGCCACCCGCCACGGGATTAACCCCAAAACCGTCGCCAAGTGGCGCAGCCGCACCACTACGGCCGATGCGCCAATGGGGCCCAAACCCGCCTCGGCGGTGATCACGGCCGAGGAGGAGGCCATTGCCGTGGCCTTTCGCCAGCACACGCAGTTGCCACTCGATGATTGCCGCTACGCGTTGCAGGAAACGATTCCCCATCTGTCGCGCTCGGCCCTGCACCGCCTGTTCCAGCGCCACGGCCTCAGCCGGCTGCCCGGCCCGGAACCGGCGGAAAAGAAAAAGAAATTCAAAGACTAGCCCATCGGGTATCTGCACGTGGATTTTGCCGAAGTCCACCCCGAAGAAGGACGTGTGTACCGCTTCGTCGCCCTTGACCGCACCAGCAAGCTGGCCTTCGCCGAGTTGCAGCCCCGGGCGACCAAAATGCTGGCCGCCGACTTCCTGCGCCGGGTGCTGGCGGCCATCCCCTACAAGGTGCCTAAAGTGCTGACCGACAATGGCACCCAGTTCGGCAACATGCCGCATCAGGCCTACGCCTGGCGGCATATTTTTGACCGCGTGTGCGACGAGCACGGCCTCGAGCACCGCTTCACCAAGCCGGCCCATCCCTGGACCAACGGCCAGGTCGAGCGCTTCAACCGCACGCTCAAAGAGGCGACGGTGCAGCGCTACCACTACCAGACGACGGCCCAACTCAACGAGCACCTGCCAGCCTTTTTGCTGGCCTATCACCACGCCAAGCGCCTCAAGCGCCTGCGCAGCAAAACCCCGCACGAATTCATCTGCCAACAATGGCCCCTCAACCCTACTATCTTTATTCGCGACCCCACCCAGCTCACCCTGGGACTATACAACTAGGGCTCGCCTGACGACGTATCCCAAGCTATTTTCGACGCCTATGTGGAGGCGGGCGGTAACTTCCTTGATACGGCCGATGTGTACGCCGGCGGGCGCAGTGAGGAATTATTGGGGCGCTACATTGCTGAGCGTCACCTGCGTGACCAACTGGTACTGGCTACCAAGTTCGGTTTTTGTGCCCAGCCCGGCAATCCCCACGCCGGTGGCAACGGGCGCAAGCACATTAACCAAGCCCTGGAAGGCTCACTGCGCCGGCTTAACACGGACTACATAGACCTGTACTGGCTGCACGTCTGGGATACGGTGACGCCCGCTGAGGAGGTATTGCAGACGCTCGGCGACCTGGTGCGTGCCGGCAAAATCCGTTACTTCGGCTTTTCCGATATGCCGGCCTGGTATGTCACCAAAGCCGCTACCCTGGCGCACGCCCACGGCGTGCATGGCCCCATTGCCATGCAACTTGAATACTCGCTGGTGGCCCGCCGCATCGAGAATGAATACGTACCCGCCGCTCAGGATTTAGGCCTGGGCATTACCCCCTGGAGTCCGCTGGCGGCAGGTTTTCTAGCGGGGAAATATGCTAAAGCCGGCGTAGGAGCCGCCAGCGGGTCAGGACGGCTCATGGGGCCTAACCCCTTCGGCAATATGAAATTCACCGACAAGAACTGGCAGATTCTGGAGGCTCTGCGGTCGGTGGCCGCGCAGCAGGGGCAGCCGCTGGCCCAGGTAGCCCTGGCGTGGGCCTCGGCGCAGCCCGGTATTACCTCGCTCATCGTGGGGGCCAGCCGGCTGGAGCAGTTGCAAAGCAATCTGGCTTCGCGCGACGTGCACCGCAGCCCCGAACAGTTGCGCTCTCTGGATGAGGCCAGCATCGAAGACCCATTCTACGACCGGATGTGGAGCCTGATAAAAGGTCCCGTGTTTGGCGGCGCGCAGGTGCAAGGCTGGCGGTAATAATAGACTGGTTATCAGCTGGTATAGTGCTGTGCGCGGCAGGAACGATGCCTCGTTCACCGCACTCGGCCTCTCCTTTACCGCATCTCTCGGGCTGCGCAGCCTGCGCAAGCCTTCCAAAACTGCCCCGAAGGGGGCTTAGCGTCATTTTATTCCCTCGCTGCTATAAAAAGGCCTGTTAGCGAGCCAAATACGCATTCTAAATCCAGCATTTGCAGCGGTAAATGCTGGTCGGACTGGGTCAACTGCCGCGCAGCACGGGGCCTACCGCCGTGCCCAGCAGCTCGATGCTGCGCAGGCGCTGGGCCAGCGGCACCGGGCCGACACTCATTTGCAGGCTGATACGGGCAATGCCCCCCAGCACCTTATCGATGTACTGAATCTTGCGCGCTACGTCGGCCGGGCTGCCCACCACAAGGGCTGCGGTGGGACCGGTCAGTTCGGCAAAGCGGGCCGGGGTGATGGGCGGCCACCCCGCCTTGCGCCCCAATTCCCCAAAAATGGTGGCGTAGGGCGGGAAAAACTCGGTTTGGGCCTGCGCGGTGGTGTCGGCCACGTAGCCCAAGGCGTTGATATTGACCCGGAGCGCCTCGGGCGGGTGCCCGGCCCGGCGGCCGGCCGCGCGGTACAGGTCCAGCAGGGGCCGGTAGGCGGCGTACTCGCCGCCGAGCACGCCCAGTGCCAGCGGCAGGCCCAGCGTGCCGGCCCGCACGGCCGAGGCCGGTGTGCCACCGACTCCCAGCCAGATGGGCAGCTGCGCCTGCACCGGGCGCGGGTATACGCCCTGCCCCGTGAGCGGGGGGCGAAAACGTCCGCGCCACTGCACTTCGGCCTGGTCGCGCAGGGCCAGCAGCAGCCCGAGTTTCTCCTCAAATAAGGCGTCGTAGTCGCGCACGTCCTGGCCAAACAGGGCAAACGCCTCGGCGTAGGCCCCGCGACCCACAATCAACTCGGCCCGGCCCTGCGAAATCAAATCCAGGGTCGCAAATTCCTGAAACACCCGCACCGGGTCGGCCACGCTCAGGATAGTAATGGCGCTGGTTAGTCGCAGGCGTTGCGTGCGGGCCGCACCGGCAGCCAGCAGCAGCGGGGGCGCGGCATCCAGAAACTCGCGGGTATGATGTTCGCCCACGCCAAAGATGTCGATGCCTACCTGGTCGGCCAGCTCCATCTCGGCCAGCAGGTTAGTGACGGGGTTGTGCGCCCGGCCCGTGGCCGGCGCGCCCGCGTCGTGGTCGGCAAATACGAAGCGACTGATGCCAATTTCCATATATTATTACCGAGCGCTACGCCGTTGCTTGCACGGGGCGGCGCAACCATACGATGACGCCCAGTCCTATTAACAGCACGAGGGCCGGCACACCATTGGCCATTCCGCCCGGAATTTTGGTGGCGTGCATCACCACCGCGCCGGCCATAATAATCATCAGCCCCATCGCGGCGGCGCGTGTGAAGAGCGGCACCAGCAGCCCGATGCCGCCCAGCACTTCGCCCCCGGCCACTAAGTAGGCCACTATACCGGGCAGCCCGATGCTGGTAAACATCCCCAGCGTACCGGGCAAATCGGCGAATTTTTTTACGCCGGAGGCAATGAACGCTAGGCCAAGCAGGCCTTGCAGCACCCAGGCAGTAATGTTACGAGCAGAAGCAGACATGATGGTTGATGAAGTAAGTTTTTGATTAGAAAACGTGTACAGAGTGAAAATTATAGGCTATGCCATTTCTTGTACGGGCGGAATACTTTGCCTTCTGCCCGCCCGGTACTCACGTCCGTTAGCTCAAGGAAGCTGGGTACGGTTGGCAGGTAAGGGGCTAGGAGTTGGAATTAGTCCGCAGCCCTTCGACGTAAATCGTCCCGAACGAAAGGCCGACGGATGCCTTCCTGTCTTTTACTAAGTCTTCCTATACAATTACCGGGCAGCGGGCACGGCTCGACTAAGCTATTGCCCAGTTTGAGGCAGCAGGCGGCAACACCGCCTGAAAATGAGGTACAGAATCGGCATAATGTGGGAGGAGGTGATTAAGCGGGTAGGCAAAGGTAATCAAATCTGGTTACCAAAAGTTATTAAATGGCAAATTGTGTTTAAAATTCAAAAGGATACTAGTTACCTTTTGGTAATTGACTGCGCTCTATGCTTACCTTTGGAAAACATTGCCTTCTCATCATGGAGCCGCATCAGCCCACTCACTGCCTTTCGGCCCTAATTCCTTTGCGCGCTGCGCTATCGGTCATTAATGGCAAATGGAAACTACAAATCCTGGTTTCGCTTTACACCGGCCATTCCCGCTTCGGCGACATCAAAGCGAGTATCCCGATTATTTCGGCCAAGGTGCTGGCCAAGGAATTGAAGGATTTGGAAGCGCACCAACTTATCCAGCGCACGGTGCAGGCCGGCCCACCAGTAGCCGTTAGTTACCAGGTACAGCCCTACGCGCGCACCCTAGACCCTATTATTTTTCAGTTGCGCGACTGGGGCGTGCAGCACCAAGCGCGCCAGGCCGTTCCCCAATAAAAATACCTACCTGATTTGCGCACCCTCAAGCAAAGCGAGTAGAGCCAGTGGCCTTGCGCTACTGCCCAGCAGCTACACTAAAAAGCAAGCAGCCCCTTTTTTGATTTTCATCTGCTTTACCGGCGCGTTGGGTGTTATGGGCCGGCACACAAACGGTTACTCTACTACCAAGCCGAACTTGGCCACTACGCCTAGTAGGCCGTGGAGTGAGAAGCGTGCTCCGAGCAGCGGATTGGTCATGGGGTCGATGACGAAACCAATGGCACTGGTGAAATCAGCCGCCGCGAGGCGGGTGTTCTGAAACACTGCGCCGGCCAGCGAGCAGTCCCGAAAAACGGCACCCGACAGGTCGGCATCGGCAAAATCGGCCTCATCGAGGCCGCATCGCACGAAGTGGGTGTGCGGCATCCGGCGGCCGGCGAACGAAGCATAGCGCATCTGACACAGGTCGAAATGTACGCCGAACTGCATATCGCGGCAGGCCGTGAACTGCAGACCCAGCAGCTTGCAATCATCAAAAGCCACGTTTTGCAGGGCCGTGTCCGCCAGTCGCGCCGATGCGAGGTTGCAGCGCTCAAACCGGCAGTCAGCGAAGCGTTTGTGACTGAGGTCGGCCTCGCTGAAGTCGCAGTTGATGAAGTGATATTCCTCGAATTCTGAGTGTCCCGCTAGGTGCCGGACATCCCAGCGTGCTACTACATTTTCGGCAGGGAACCGGGTTGGCTTGCTAACAGGAATACGGGCTTTGCGAATGGGCTTCATCGGGCGGGTCGGAATGGGCGAAAACAGCTGAAATAACGCATTTGAGGCACTCAATTGGTACCGGTGCCGACTAAACACTCGACTGTTTGAAAGGGCATTTCAGGCCCTTTTGGCTTATTATGAGCTTTGTCTTCGAGACGATTGAATCCTGCGAATGGGTCTGTTTTTTTATTTCGAACAGTCGAACATATGCAATTATGTTTAGCCTGCCAGTGCCCCGTTCTCCGACGGTACAACTTTTTCACTATAAAAAATTGCCGAGAAGTGAACGATGTTCAGTATATTTGCACTGTACATAAATCTTTTTCATTCGTGGGCATTGCTGAACGCAAAGAGCGGGATAAAACCGAACGCCGTCAGGCTATCCTGACAGCGGCGCAGCATCTGTTTACAGAGCATGGGTTTGATAAGGTAAGTATGCGCAATATTGCAGAAGCCATTGAGTACAGCCCCGCCACCATCTACCTCTATTTCAAGGACAAGAACGAGTTATTATTTGCCCTCCAAAGCCAAGCTTTTGGGCAACTGGCGCAGGCATTCCGCGCGGTTTCTCCGTCTGGTAACGCTTCCGAGCGGCTGTTGGCCCTGGGTCGGCAGTACCTGCGTTTTGCGTTGGAGCACCCGGAGTTGTACGAACTGATGTTTATGATGACGGCCCCCATGGAAGCCGAAGCTGCCTGCGACGCGCTGGTGCCGTGGGCCGGGGGCCGGGCGGCTTTCGACCAGGTGGCTGGCGCCGTACAGCAGGGAATCGACGCAGGCCTCTTCAAGCAGGCAAATGCTGAAACCGCCGCCCTCATGGTTTGGAGCCAGGTCCACGGCTTGGCATCCTTGTGGCTGAGCAAGCGCTTGGTGATTTTCCCCGAAGACCGCCGCCACGCGCTAATTGAAGGAGCCCTAACGCTTTTTAATCAGGTTTTACAAACCGGGCTATAGTTTTTTTATCCTTTTTTATGAACAGTGTATTTTTAATTATCATAAATTATACAGTTGACTTCCAGTTTATTGGTAATTAATATTTTCTGCGCTTTTTTTCAACAATCATTTTCTCTTAACCATTGCCATGAAAATTCTGATGTTTGGCCGCGGCATTATCGCGGTCCTTTACGGCTGGGCTTTGGAGAAAGCAGGCCACTCCGTGGATTTCTACGTCCGGCCGGGGCGGGCTGCCTACTACGGGCCGTCGCAATCCCTCAAACTGCTGGATGCCCGTGCCAAGGCTAAGGGCGTACCAGTGGCGGAGGACTGGCCGCTGCGCCTGCGCGAAGACCTGCCCACCGACCATGACTACGACCTAATCGTCGTTAGCGTACAGCATTACCAGTTTACGGAAGCCACAGAATTTCTGGGGCCGCGTGCGGGCCGGGCCACGGTGCTGGTATTCGGCAATTTTTGGCATGACCCGCAGGTGGCGGCGGCGGCGCTGCCCGCCGACCAACTGGCCTGGGGCTTTCCGCAGGCCGGCGGGGCCGTGGGGGCCGACGGCGTGCTGACCGGCTCGTTGTTTGGCAAGGTCCGATTCGGCACTTTCGGTACCACGCCCACGGCCCGCGAAGTGGCCGTGCGGGAGCTGTTTCAGCAGAGCGGTTTCCAGGTGGCGGAGGACCGGGATTTTCGGGGCTGGCTCTGGACGCATTTCGCCATCAATGCCGGGCTTTTCGCGCAGGCATGGCGGGCCGGGTCGCCGGGTCGCGTGCTGGCCTCGGCGGCCCAGCGCCGGGAGGCCATTCGCACCGTGCGCGAACTGCTGCCGGTGCTCGCGGCGCGGGGCGTCGACCTGAAGGCGCGGGCGGCCGACGTGGCGTTGTACCAGAGGCCGCCGCGGGTGGGCAGCGGGCTGCTTTGGCTGCTGTTCAAGGTTAGCCCGCCGCTGCGCGCGATGGTGGAAAGCTACACCAACGGGGAAGAACAAGCCCGCACCTGCCGCGATGTGCTGGCCGAAGCCCGGCGGCTCGGCGTACCCGTGCCCCGGCTCGAAGCAGCAGTCGTTTTCGCGCCGGAATCCAGTGGCGGGTAATTGTTTATTCAGCGAGGGTTTGCGGGGTGAATGCGTGCCGCTAGCTATTTGCTTTTCTTATCAGAGCATCAAAAAGTGTGGGGCAGTGGCTGGCAGTAAGCTATTGACCACTGCCAGCACAACGTCGACCGATTCTGTTTAACCTTGGAGAGCATCAAAAAGTGTGGGGCAATTCTCTGTTTCAGTTGGGTTTCGTGACATCAAAGAATCTTCCCGTTGAACCTAGAAATTGACTGCCCCACACTTTTTGATGCTTTCCACCACTCTGCAGCCCGGATGGTTATCTTGCAGGAGAATGGAGCTACTTCGCACGTTTATTCAGTCGCTCAGCCCGGTGCCGGAGCCGGATTTTGCGCTGTTGACCCCGTATCTAAGGGCCCAGAAGGTCCCTAAAGGCACCCACGTGCTGGAAGCGGGCCGGGTGTGCGAGGCCGTTTACTTTGTCAATACAGGCTTGCTGCGCATGTACTATGTAGGGCCGGATGGGCACGAGGTCAATTGCCGCTTTGCCGGGGCCGCGGGGTTTCTAACGGACTACCAAAGCTTTTTAACGCAACAGCCTTCCCGATACTTCTGGCAGGCCTTGCAGCCCGCGGAGGTCCTGGTCTTACCCTACGCGCTGGTGCAGCGGCTCTACCGGGAGTCAGCGGCCTGGGACCACTTCGGGCGCCTGATGGCCGAGCGCGTGTACCAACAGCTCAACGAACGCGTGGAGCTGCTGCAATTTCTAACCCCTACCCAGCGCTACCAGCACCTGCAGCAACACCAGCCCGAGCTTTTGACGCAGGTCTCGCAAGCGCACCTGGCTTCTTATCTGGGGGTGCAGCCTGAGTCCCTGAGCCGCATCCGGCACCGGCTCAGTCAGAAATAAAAATCTTTTGCGTCGGTCTTAACCAACGTCAACGATTCCGGCTAGCGGGCGGCAGGACCTTTGTGCAAGCAACCGCACCACCCATTCCCTCGCTATGAATCAAACAACTTCGACCCGGGCGCTCATCACGGGCGCTTCCGGCGGCATCGGCTATGAGTTGGCCAAGCTCTTCGCCCAAGACGGCACCAGTCTGGTGCTGGTGGCCCGACAGGAAGACAAGCTGCGCCTGATACAGGAAGAATTTGAGCAGTTGTACGGCATCCAGGTCGCTTACAGGGCCCTGGACTTGTCGCAGCCCGGCCAGGCCACCGCCCTTTACGACTGGTGCCAGACGCAGCACTTCCAGGTTGATTATCTGGTGAACAACGCCGGCTATGGCGACTACCGTCCGGTCGCGGAAGCTGACCCAGCCGTATACGAGAACATGCTGGCCCTGAACGTGGGCGCCCTTACTACGCTCACCACTTTGTTCGTCAAGGAGATGGTGCAGCGTCGGCGGGGGCGCATCCTGAACGTGGGCTCGCTGGCCGCGTTTCAACCCGTGCCCCGGCTGGCCGCCTACGCCGCTTCCAAGAGCTACGTGATGCACTTCACCGAGGCCCTGCACGCCGAACTACGCGGTACGGGAGTCAGCGCCACCGTGCTCAACCCCGGCGTGACGAAAACCGGCTTCGTGGCCCGCGCCAACATGGGCCGCTCGGCCGATGCCCAAGGCTCGTTGCTGGACCCGGCCCGGGTGGCGCGGGCGGGCTACCGCGGGCTGCTGCGCGGCCAGCTTAACGTGGTGCCGGGTCTGCGCGGCAAGCTGCTCTCGTTCAGCGCCGGCTTGATGCCCTCGCGGCGGTTGCTGCTGGCCATTGCCACGCTGGTGTCGCGGCCCACTGCCCAGTAACCAGTTGGCCGGGCCTCCTCTCATTTCTCTTCAACCCAGACCTAATTCCTGACCATGATAAAATTCACCATCCTGTTGCGCAAGCGCGCCGACCTTAGCCACGAGGAGTTCGTGCAGTACCATAAAACGCAGCACGCCCCGCTTTTTATGTCGCTGCCGGAAGTGCAGCAGTACGTGCGTCGCTACGTGCAAGGCCACACCCAGCCCCTCGATTTGCCCGGCCTACCGGCCCCCGCCTACGATGGCACCACGGAGCTGTGGTTTGACTCCGCGGAGGATATCGCCAAAGTATTTACCGCCCCACGCTATATGGAAATCATCCGCCCGGACGAGGCCAAATTCCTCGACCTGCATGGGTGCGGTTTTTTAGTGCTGGCCGAAAACCCGGTATTTGAGGGGGTAGCCCACTAGATGTGTAGTCCCAAAGAGTGAGGGTGTATAGTCCGGGACTATACGGCTAGGGATTCAACCGCTGGAAATAGGCATCCAGTTCCTGACGGCTCGCGACGCGACGGGTTTCGGCGCTACCATAGCCCACTTCCAACTCGCCCGCCGCAATGCGCGCGAGTACACTGTCGCTGAACTCGTCCAGCGGTTCTCCCATCGGTGGCACGTCGGGGCCGCCCAGGTTGGTTTGCACGGCGGGCGGCACCAATTCGACCACGGTCACCCCCAGCTTAGCGGCCTCGTAGCGCAGCGAGAGCGTAAAGGAGTGCGGGCAGCCTTCGTCGCGCAATAGATGGGCACCATGGCCAAGGGTACGAACGCTAGGCCCGAAGACACGTTGAGCACCGTGGCCCCCGGCCGGTCCTGTAGGTGCTTCAGCAGGAGCGCTGTGAGGTGAATCGGCGCGTCGAGGTTGATGGCGAGTTCGGCGCGCGCGTTTTCCCAGGCCCCGGGCGAGGCCGCTAACTCCGCCACGGCGACGCGGTTCTGGATACCGGCATTATTAATCAGCACGTTTAGGGCCGGATGTTCCCGTTGCACCCATTCGGCCAGGGCCACCCGCTCGGCGGGCTGGGCCAGGTCAGCCTGGTAGGTGAGCAGGCCGGGCACCTGTTGCTGCGCCTCGTAAAGCTTATCGGCCCGGCGGCCCACGGCAATGACCTGGCTGCCGGCGGCTTGCAGGCGCTTGGCCAGAGCCAGGCCAATGCCCGTGGCTCCGCCCGTGAGCAAGATGGTGTTGTTAGCTAAATTCATAAGAAAGAATGCGGTGGAGAAAGAAAGCCAACCGTCCGGACTTGTGGCCAAAACGCTTTACCAGGAGTTACCTTTCCGCCCACCGAAAACTGGAAGCCGGGAAGGCAGCTGCTTACTAGCCAAGTCAAGCTGAGTAGCTAACATACTTACGGTTAATGGGCATCTACTACTCGTCCAGCGCTACTTCATATGCTTCTTTTTGATAAGCGCAGACGGGGCCAGACCGAACCTGTTTTTGAAGGCAAACGAGAAATGAGATAAATCCTTAAAGCCCAGGTCAAAATAAATCTCCGAAGGCTTTTGGTTTTTTTCAGCAAGCAGAAAATACGCTTCCTGCAAGCGTTTTTGCACCAGCCAGCGGCTGGGGGTTTGGTTGAAAATCGCTTGAAAGTCCCGTTTGAAAGCCGATAGGCTGCGCCCCGTTAGAAAAGCGAATCGCGGCAGGCCGACATTGAAGGTAAAATTCCGGTTCATGAACTTATCCAAGCTGATTTTCCCCGGTAGTCCATAGTCGAACAGGATGTCCGCGAGTTCCGGCTGATTTTGCAACAGAATCAGTAGGAGTTCTTCGTATTTCACGTCGGCGAATACGTCGGCTATTTTCCCGGAAGCGTCCCAGTAGTGCGGGAGCGAACGAATAAAAGCGGGGATGATTTCCTGCTGGTTTATCGGCACGAAGGTGTCGGAGTGCCTGGTTTTTTTCGCCGCTGTTTGGTGCTTCGCCTGAAACGATTGAAGAAATTTTTCCTCAAAACAGAAGAACGTCATTTCGCAGTCGGCACCCGCGCTTGCCGGGTCGTAGCGCACCAGGCGGTTTTTGCGCACCAGGTAGTAATCGCCCGTTCGGAGCGTTAGGCGCTGGCTGCCATCGTACACTCGCAGCTCGCCGGCTAAAATATACAAAAACAGGTGGTCGGGCACGAATTGCTCCGGCGCGATGGACGTGCTGACCCGCTGCGCGGGGCCCCCGGCTGCGCTCAGCCTGGTATTCTGGTCCATTTCTTCGTCACGCCGAGCAGCGAGAACTTCCAGTAAATTCTGATTTCCAGCCCCTCTCCCCGCATCCGCATGGTGCAGCCAAAGGTTTTGCCCGTTCGCGCGTCGTAGCAGCGACCGTTTTGGTATTCTCCGTCCCGGTATTCCAGGCCGGACAGAATCACCGCATTTAGCAGCGTCTGGCTGCGCAAGGCCGCATCCGGGTTTTTGGTGTCCTTTTTCAAGGTTTTACCATCTTTTTCGTACAGGTTATTGCCCCAGCCGGCCAGCAGCGTCCCGGAGTAGGTGCCGCCGGATTTGAAGATTTCTGTTTGGGAGTCTTGGGCCTGGCTCACCCACCGGCCGAGGACCTTATCGGCTTCCGGGGGTTTGCCCGTGTCCAGCGTCTGCGCCATACTATTTGCGGTTAAAAAGAAGCAAGCAAGCAGGTTAAACAAGAGGGTCTTCGCCCGTACAACAACGCTTACGTGGCTGGCGGCGTCGCTCATTCGATGAGCTGGTACTTAATCAGGCTTTCCGCAGCCGCTAGAATCGCCTGCTCGTTGGTGGCCAGCGGCTTCCAGCCTAATAGCTGCTTGGCTTTGGCAGTGCTGACCCGGCGGTTTACCTGCAAAAACATGGCCCCCGTTTTGGCTTGTGCATTAAACAACGACGCGAACCGGATAACCCAATCGGGCACTGTTTTCGTCGCCACCTTTTCGGCCAGTTCAGGCAGCTTTCGCTGGAGAAGCTGCGCAATCTCGGGCATCGAAATCTGTCCGTCGGCCGAGGCGATGAAGCGCTGCCCGTTGGCCGCCGGCGTGGTCATGGCCCGCACGTGCAAATCGGCAACGTCGCGCACATCGACCACATTCAACGGAATGTTCGGCACCGCCTTCAGCGAGCCATCTACCAAGTGCCGGATGATGTCGAAGCTGCCGGACGTGTGGCTGCCCAAGGACGGGCCCAGGATGGCCACCGGATTGATAACGCTTAGTTCGAGCGCACCGCCTTCGTTTTTGATAAACTCCCAGGCGGCCCGTTCGGCTAGCCCTTTTGATTTTTCATACGTTGACAACCCTTTCAGCTGCGGGTCGGTCCAGTCCACCTCCGTCGTTTCGGTCGTGCGGTCGGTGTGGCTAAAGCCCACGGCACCAAAGCTGGACGTGAGCACCACCCGCTTCACGCCCGCGTCGCGAGCGGCCTTTAGCACCCGCAGCGTGCCTTCCACGGCGGGCTTGAGGTGGGCGCTTTCGTCAGTGGGGGTAGCAAACGAGAGGGGCGAGGCCACGTGCAGCACGTAGGCGCAGCCTTGCAGGGCCTCGGCCCAGTTCTTATCGCTGGTCAGGTCGGCTTCCACAAATTCCAGTTGGTGGCCCGGCGTAGTGCCGCCGGTCTTCAGCGTTTCCAAGACGCTGGCTTGGCTGGCCAGGGAGCGCAGCGTGGTTCGGACGCGGTAGCCCTGGTGCAACAAGGCCAGGATGCACTGCGCGCCCACAAAGCCGGTGCCGCCCGTTACCAAAACTGTTGCCGGATTTTTCATCAGTGTATCGTTTAGCAGGTACGATACAAAGGTCCGGCGAAAAAACAGCCTTAACTTTGTTAAAAAGTCCAATTATTGTTTGTCCAAAAGTCCACTTCGTGCTGTGTACGAGTGTCCTGCTATAACTATTCACGCCCGTATAGCGTGGTCCTGTGCACCCATCGATAAGTATAGTGCGGCAAGCTTACCGATTAACTTTTGGACCAAACTTTTAACCAAGGCCGTAGGTGAGGCCGGAGATGATGACTAGGTTTTTGCGCTCGCGGCCGCGCAGACTGACTTCGACGTTCTGGTCGTCTTTTTGGGAGGTCTTGCCCTCCGGCCCGTACATATCCGTGGCCCAGAGCAGCCGGCCGGAGTAGGTGCTGCCGGCTTTGAACAGCTCGATTTTACTGTTCCGGTCCTCACTGAGCCAGACCCCGAGGGCCTTATCCGCCGTCTGGGGGTGTTGTTAAACAAAAAGGGGAAATCCGCCGAGTTGGCGGATTTCCCCTTTTTGTTTAACAACACCCAACTCTGGCCGCTCTAGAAACGAACGGCTAGCTCAGGGCATCTAATTCCTGCATGTCCTGCGCGGTCAGCTGCACAGCGGCGGCCCGCATATTCTCTTCCAAGTGGGCCAAGCTGGTGGTGCCCGGAATGGGCAGGATGTTGGGCGCGTGGTGCAGCAGCCAGCTCAGGGCGAGCTGCCGCACCGACACCTGGTGCCGGGCGGCTACTTGCTGCACGCGGTCCGTTTCCTGCACTTGGCCCCCGCCGATAGGGAAGTACGGAATGAAGGCAATGCCCTGTTCGCGGCAGTAAGCCAGCACGGGCTCCGCCGCCCGGTCGAAGAGACTGTAACGGTTCTGAACCGAGGCCACCGAAAAATGCTGCTGGGCCAGCTTGATATCTTCGACATTTGCTTCCGACAGGCCCAGGTGCCGCACCAGGCCCTTGTTTTGGGCTTCGGCCAGAAAGGCAAACGTGCGCTCAGCCGGCACCCGCGGGTCGAGGCGGTGCAGTTGGTAGAGGTCAATCCGTTCCAGTTTGAGGCGGCGCAGGCTGCCATGTAGGGCCTCGTGCAGGTGCTGCGGCGTGCCGTCGAGCAGCGTACCCTCCCGGCCGGGGGCAAAGGTGACGACCCCGCCCTTGGTGCCAATCACCAGCCCGGCCGGGTAGGGGTGCAGGGCTTCGGCAATCAGTTTTTCCCCCTCGAAGGGACCGTACATATCGGCCGTGTCGATGAAGGTGATGCCCAGCTCCGCTACCCGGCGCAGAAGCGCCAGGATGGCCGGCCGGTCGGCCGGGGGACCCCAGAGGCCGGGCCCGGTGATGCGCATCGCGCCGTAGCCGAGCCGGTTAACCGGCAAGTCGCCTCCTAGCAGAAAGGGGGTCGTGGTTTTCGCAGCCAATACGTTGTCCATGAGATGAGTAGTTTAAGAAACGAGTTGCCGCCCTGGCGAGGGACAAAGGTCAGGGCCCCGGCCGCGGGGCGCTTTAGCCAAATTCCGGTTTGAGTGCTATCAATTGCGGCGGGAGGGGGAGTAAGCTCAGCGGGCGCTGCCCCGCGCTCATTTGCACACTACCTTCCCCAACGGCTGGGGGCTATCCCGCAACGCGGCCTGGGCGGCGGGCCAGGCGGGGTCGTCGGGGTAGAATGCGCTGCGCAGGTAGGCCCCGGTGAGCTGCTGGACCGCCGCCACGCGCGCCGGGTTCTCGTCCGACGTTTCCGTCACCCGGAACCCGGAAATTCCGCCCAGCAGGTGCTCACCCCCGAACAACGTCACCAGGCACTTGCCGGCCGGACTTAGGAAATACGGGTCGGTGAACCAGTCGGGCCCCCGAGCAGTCAGGTGGGAGATGTCTTTATCTCCCGCCACCACGAGGGCCGGGGTCGTCATCTGGGCAAAGCTGCGGTTCATGAACGGGTACTGCTGCGCCGCGGACGGCGTTAAATCGCCCCCGCCCGCGGAAAGCAGCACCCCCACCTGGATGCGCGCGTCGGTCATGTCCGCGCCCAGGCCGCCCCCCGGCTCCAGCACGCGCGCGCCCAGCAGCAGGCTCACCGTCTGCGCGCCCCAGGAGTGCCCGACCGCGGCGATGCGGCTGCGGTCGAGGCGGCCCGCCAGCCCCGGCACGGCGGCCTCCAGCAAGTCGAGGTGGTCGAGGATGCGCTGGAGGTCCTCCACGCGGAACTGCCAGATGCGGGGAGTCCGGGGGTCTTCGGGCCGCAGGCCGAGCATCCGCGAGTCCAGGTGGGTGGGCTGCATTACGACGAAGCCGTGCGCCGCCCAGAACTCGACCAGCGGGGCGTAGCCGTCCAGGGAGTTCCCGTTGCCGTGCGAGAAGACAATGATTGGTAGGTCGCGCCCGGTCGCGGGGGCCGACACGCGCACTTGTAAGTCCTCGCCCCGGCCCGGTGCGGCCAGCACCACCGGACTCGCGGAAATAACGGTCATAGGGGCGCTGACGGTTCCGTCGCGGCGGCTGCTCGGCACGGGGGCTGTTTGAGTAGGATTCATAGGCAGGGGACAAGGGGGATTTGCCCCGTTGTAACGAGAACCCCAAAATTTTAACAAAGGTCAGCGGCAGTTATTCTGGGGCCTATGACAAAAGTCAGCCGAGTGCATAACTTTTGTCATAGGCCCAGGGCGCAGCGCCGGGCCCCGTTGCCGAGGCCGTATACGCCCGCTACGTCGCCAGCGAACTGATGCTTTCCCAGGTAACCGACGAGCCGGTGAGATTCTACACCAAACGCTGAGCACGGCAAAGTACCACCCCAGTAGCCCGCCGCGCCGGGAGGCCAAAATCACTACTTTCCCGAGAGGCCGCTTATAAGTGGGTGTTGTTAAACAAAAAGGGGAAATCCGCCGAGTCGGCGGATTTCCCCTTTTTGTTTAACAACACCCACTTATAAGCTGTCCGCCACGGCCGCGGGCGGGGTGCTGTGCCAGGTGCAGAGCTGGTCGAGGATGGGCAGCAGGGCCAGCCCGTGCGCCGTGAGCGAGTATTCGACGCGGGGCGGCAGTTCGGCGAAGGCTTCGCGGCGCACGATACCGTCTTCCTCCAGTTCCTTGAGCTGCTCGGTGAGCACCTTGCGCGAGATGAGCGGCATATGCTGCGCGAGCTGCCCGAAACGCAGCCGCTGGGTTAGCATCACGATGATAATGGGTTTCCATTTGCTGCCCAGTACGCCCATTGTGCGGGTCATGGAGCAGGTAGAGGTGTGAAAAGCGGCGTCACGCATGGGAACAGGGTTGGGAAAAAGACAATGGTTGCGGGGAGGTAACCAGCTTGTACGAGAAAATAACTGCTTTTAGTAACTAAAAGTGTCTTTTGTTAGTTTCCTTATGAAACCAATCGAGAAAAGCTTACTCCTTCCGGCGTCGGGCTTTTGCCAACCCAACTTACCTAACATGAACATAATTGTCACCGGCTCGCTTGGAAACGTCAGCGGTCCCCTTACCGAGACGCTGGTCCGCAACGGGCACCGCGTCACGGTCATCAGCAGCGACCCGGCCAAAGTAGCGCAAATCAATCGCCTGGGGGCCGCCGCCGCAATTGGGTCCTTGACCGATGCCGCCTTCTTGCGGCAAACGTTCACGGGGGCAGAGGCCCTGTACGCCATGATTCCCTTCAGCTTCACCGCGCAGGACCAATCGGCGTATCTGCGCGAAATCGCCACGAATTACGTGCAGGCCATTCAGCACACGGGTATCAAACGGGCGGTGTTACTGAGCGGTTGGGCCGCTGATTTGGTGCCGTCATCGAGCGTGGAAGACGTGTTTGCGCCGCTAACAAATGTCGCCGTCACGTTTCTGCGTCCGGCCTATTTTTACAGCAACTTTTATATGTCCCTGCCGGCCATCCGGCAGACCGGCCAGCTCACGGCGACGTATGGCGGCGACGACCGGCTCGTCTTTGTCTCGCCCCAGGACATTGCGGCCGTGGCCGCCGAGGAATTGGTTTCCGCCGCCCCGAGCTCGATTCGCTACGTGGGCAGCGACGAAATGACGTGCAACGAAGCGGCCCGCCTCCTGGGAGCCGCCATCGGGGTCCCCGCGCTCCACTGGACGGTTATTTCCCCGGAGCAGATGCTGGCCCAGTACAAAGGGATGGGAATGCCGGCGACGTTCGCGCAAAGTTTGGTGGACATGGAGGCAACGATGCACGACGGCACGGCGCTGGCCAATTTTCATCGCGCCAATCCCCCGCTGGGCACCGTGAAGCTGGCCGAGTTTGCCCAGGAATTCGCCGTGGCCTACCAGGCGCACTAAATCGCGGCTCTTACCTGGTCGCGGCTGGCCGAGCCGGCACCGGCCCTACCAGGTGAGGGAACACGCTGCTTGCCCGGCGCAGCTCGGCAGTCATTCAAAGAAAAAGAACCACTCCATCCAACTAATCAACGCAACAACATGGGAAAACTCACTGGAAAAGTGGCCGTCATTACCGGCGGCACGTCGGGCATGGCCTTGGCCACGGCCCAATTATTTGTGAAAGAAGGTGCCTACGTCTTCATCACGGGCCGCGACCAGGCCCGGCTGGACGAGGCCGTGCGGGCCATCGGCCAGAACGTGACCGGCGTACAGGGCGACGCGGCCAACCTGGACGACCTGGACCGCCTTTACGAGACGGTAAAGCGGGAAAAGAGTAATTTCGACGTGCTATTCGCCAGCGCCGGCATGGGCGGGGAAGCCCGCAAGCTGGGGCAGGTCACGGAAAAGGACTTCGACAGCATTTTCGGGCTGAACACGCGGGGCACCCTCTTCACGGTGCAGAAAGCGCTGCCGCTACTCAACGAGGGCGGCTCCATCATCATGACCGGTTCGATTGCGTCGGTCAAGGGCTGGCCGGATTACAGCGTGTATTCGGCCAGCAAGGCGGCGCTGCGCTCCTTCGCCCGCACCTGGCTCAACGAGCTGAAGAACCGGCGTATTCGGGTAAACGTGCTGAGTCCGGGGCAGATTGCCACTCCGATTCAGGAGCAAATGTTCGACGCGGAGACCATGCGGCAGTTCGAATCCCTCATCCCGCGGGGCAAGATGGGCCGCCCGGAGGAGATTGCGACGGTGGCGCTATTCCTGGCTTCCGCCGACTCGACCTTTGTGAATGGGGTGGAGTTGGCGGTAGACGGCGGCACCTCGGCCATCTAAAATCGCTGGGTGTTGTTAAACAAAAAGGGGAAATCCGCCGACTCGGCGGATTTCCCCTTTTTGTTTAACAACACCCGTCTAGGCAAAACCGCGCACGGCAGTCAGGCAGCAGGCCATGAGCAAAAAAGCAGACTTTTTCATGCGCGAAAGCGGGGAAGACAAGTCAAAAAACACAACAGGCGAACCGGCTTACCGCACCTTCGCAGCTGGCTCCGCGCCGGGCTTCGGCCCGTTAATTCTGACGTAGAACTCCTTGACCGGCACCCGGTAGCGGGTAATCAGCTCGCCGTGCGGGGCCAGGGCTACGGTATCCAGCCCCACCACCAGGCGGCTCTGGGCCAGCACCTGCCGCAGCTGGGCTTCGTCGGTTTTCGACCAGCTGGTGGGACCGTAGCGGAGCACCGTGTCCTGCCCGGCCCCGGTGGCGGCGAAGCGCAGGGCGTGGGGCGTGCCGGGCCGGAAAGCGGCGGGCAGCACCGCCGGAAAAACCAGGGTCAGCGGCTGCGCGCTGTAGTTGCGGATGAGCACCGTGCGGGTGGGCTGACAGGCCGCCAGCAGCAGCCACGCCGCGGGCCAGCAATTCTTCATGACATTGCATTGTTAAGTAAAAGGCAAGGGCCTGCCGGGCGAGCCGGCTGGCTACATGTATAGTCCCAGCATGTAAGTGGAGGCATTTTCAGTACCGAACTTCGCCAGTACTTATGGGACAAGTACTTCACGGCAGCGCCCGTACAACGCCGGCAGTGCGACGCCGCATCCAGCAAAGTCCGGAAAGCGCGCAAAGCTTAGCGAAACGCCACGGGGTCAATGTGAAAACGGTGACCAAGTGGCGCAACCGCAGCACGACTACAGCCGCGCCGACGGGGCCAAAGCCGGTTTCCACCGTGCTTACCGCCGAGCGGGAAGCGGGCGCGGGCGCTTTTCGCCAGCAGACCCAACCGCCGCTCGATGACGGCCGCTACGCCCTGCAGGAAACCATCCCACCGCGCGCGCGCTCGGCCCTGCACCGCCTGTTTCAACGCCACGGCCTCGGCCGCCTGCCGGCTCCGGAGCCCGCGGAGAAGCAAAAGAAATTTAAGGATTACCCGATTGGCTACCTGCGCGTCGACTTCGCCGAAGTGCCTACCGAAGCGGGTACAGTGTACCGCTTCGCCGCCCTTGACCGCACCAGCAAGCCGGCCTTTGCCGCATGGCACCCCCGGGCCACGAAAATGCTGGCCGCTGACTTTTTGCGGCGGGTGCTGGCCGCCATTCCCTACCCAGTGCCTAAAGTGTTGACCGACAACGGTACCCAATCCGGCACCCTGCCCCGCCGGGCCTACGCCTGGCGGCACATTTTTGACCGTGTCTGCGACGAGCGCGGCATCGAGCACGGCATCGAGCACCGCTTCACCAAGCCCGCCCGTCCGTGGACGAATGGGCAGCGCTTCAACCGCACCTGGAAAGAGGCCACGGTGCGCCAGTACCAGTACCAGTACCAGTACCAGTGCCAAACCACGGCCCAACTCAATGAGCACCTGCAAGCCTTTTTACTGGCTTACAACTACGGTAAACGGCTTGAGCGGCTACGAGGCAAACCCCCACACGAATTGGTTTGCCAACAATGGCGCTTAACCCCTACTATCTTCATGCGTGACCCCACCCACCTCATGCTGGGACTATACACCTAGCCATATCAGCTGGCTAGTGAATTTATGTGTGAACAGGTAGTTAACACGTATGCCAGTTTTCGTGAATAGACCTGTCGCTTTTATTATTCTTGCCATTGTTTAAAAGCCCGTTGCTTTGGACAAACCAGACCTAGAAGGGCAACGGTTATTTACCCCATCTGCGTCTAACCGCTATCTTTCTGACCAGTTGCGTGGCACCTTTGCACCCTACCTAACCTTGCTGATGCACACCGGAACCATCCTGCTCATCGACGACGAACCCCTGTTGCGTCAGGCCGTGGCCCGCACCCTGGAACTGGAAGGCTACGTTGTACTTCAGGTGCCGGATGCCCACCGGGGATTGGATGCCCTGCGCGAGCACGCCGACGACATCGGCGTTATCCTATCCGATGTGAAGCTGCCCGACGGCCGTGGCCTCGACCTGCTGCCGCGTTATAAGGCGCTGGCCCCGCTGGCCGAAGTGGTGCTAATGACGGCCTTTGGCACCATTGCCGATGGGGTAAAAGCCATGAAGCTCGGGGCCTTCGATTATCTGACCAAGGGCGACGCCGACGAGCAGATGGTGGTAGTGGTGGACCGAGCGGCCGAACAGGCACGGCTCCGGCGCCGCGTGGCCGCGCTGGAGAAGAAAGTGGGCGAGCAGTACAGCTTCGACGCCTTAATTGGGAAAGCACCGGTGTTAGAGCAGGCCAAAAAGATGGCGCAGCAAGTGGCCCCCACCGAAGCGGCCGTGCTGCTGGAAGGGCCCACGGGGGCGGGCAAGGAGTTGTTTGCGCAAGCCATTCATTACGCCAGCCCGCGCCGCACCAAGCCATTCGTGGCCCTGAACTGCAGCGCTTTCCCCAAGGATTTGTTGGAATCGGAGCTGTTTGGGTACCGCAAAGGGGCCTTCACCGGCGCGGCGGTGGACAAAAAAGGGTTGTTTGAGGAAGCCAGCGGCGGCACCTTGTTCCTCGACGAAATCGGGGAACTCGAAGTGGGGGCGCAGGCCAAGCTGCTGCGGGCCCTGGAAACGCAGGAGTTCACCAAGCTCGGCGACACCAAGCCCACCCGGGTGAACGTGCGCATCGTGGCCGCCACCAACCGCAACCTCAAGCAGGAGGCCGACCAGGGCCATTTTCGGCCCGACTTGTACTACCGCCTCTCGGTGGTGGTAATACCCGTGCCGCCGCTCAGCGTGCGGCCTGGTGACGTGCGTGCCCTGATTGACCATTTCGCGCAGCACTTTGCGGCCAAGCTGCGCCAGCGCCCGCTCACGATTACCCCCGCCGCGCTGCGGGCCCTGGAAACGTACCCGTGGCCGGGTAATGTGCGGGAGTTGAAAAACGTGCTCGAACGCGCCGCCATCTTGGTGCCCACCGACGAGCCGCTGGACGTGGAGGACCTACCCATTGAGGTGCAGGTGGCCGCCCTGCCCCACGGTCCGGCCAATGCCGACTCGGACGACCCGCGCACGCTGCGCAACTTCGAGCGGCAGCACGTGCAGCGCATCCTGCTGGAATGCAACGGCAACAAGGCCGAAGCGGCCCGGGTCCTGGGCATTGCCCACACCACGCTTTACCGCAAAATTCAGGAGTTTGGGTTGTAAGGCCAGCCGCGTTTGATGGGGTTACTCAGCGCCCCACGGCATGCGGGGGCAAATCGCCGTTGAATTGACCGTTGGCCTCCCACAACTCAAAGGCCGCGATGGAAAGCCGCCCCGCCATGAAGCCCCACATGTCGTGGCCCCGCCATTCCAGGCAAAAGCGCAGAAAGTCGGGCTCGGCCTGACTGGCGGCAAACCCGCGCGCCGTCACTTCGGCCCGGCGGGCGACTGGGAGCGTCGCTAACCAGTCGTTGAAGTCGATGGCGTTGAGCGGCAAGGAACTGGCCTGTGCAAAGTATGCCTTGGCGGCGCGGGTAATCTCGGAAAGCAGGTCGGGCATCGAACAGGGTGTTGGGTCCTTCACGCAAAGGGGCTTCGTTCAGCCCCCAAACCCAAGGCCAATCCTGCCAATTGCGCTTAGGGGCTGTTCACAGCCCTTGCGCCGGGCGGCCACCGTAGCGTTTTGCACATCGCCCTAGCGAAACGCTACGGTGACGAGCAGAACGACCAACCGAGCACAGTGGCCTAACAAATGGTAATGAATTGACATTCAGTAGCCAGGAATGGTGGACCCCGAAGTAGGCATCCGTGGTACCAGCCTTGATGCAAAGGAGCTACGCCACTTGAGTGGCTTCACTCTTTTCATTCTTTTCCGATGACCCCACTTGAGACGGCCGATTTGCTCACGGTCGAATTCCCCGAGCTATGCGAGGCCCTGCACGCGCCGCAAACCTGCACCAGCCTGTATCGTCAGCTCGACTGCTTCGCCGACTTCACCCGCCGGGCCGTCGCCGGAGGCGAACTTGACCTGCTCCGCCATTGCTTCGCCGTGGCCGACAGTCTATTGCGGCGGGCCGACCGCTACCTCTCCGCGGCCATCGAAACCGCGTACCTGCACTGCCTGCACCTCGATGGCAGCACCTACGGCAACCAACTGGCCCGTCAGCTAATGCCCGTGGGCCTGTACCAGGCTTATGCCCGCTCGCATGGCAACATGCTGCCTTAAAGGTTGGAGACGAACTAGCGTTTCGCTAGCTCACCCCTAGCGAAACGCTACGGTTCGCGCCGGCTCCCGCATCGGTCAACTGGCAAGGTGCAAAATATTTTGGCCTGTCAGTCAGGGATTTGCAAGTATTTTAATGCTACGGGTGCAGAATGGGGCCACTGCTTGCTGCGGCTCAAATACCCGGCTTCGGGGTATTAACCGCTTTTCTCACATGATACCCATTCTGATGATTCCGCTGCTGACTGCCGTGGGCCTAGCCGGCTTCTGGCTCTTTTACCGCTCGGTCGATTTCTTCGACCGCATCTGATTTCTTCCCCCGCTTTTGCCCCCGCTACCATGATGCTTGCCCTGTTGCTGCTCGCCCTCGCCACGTTCGGCTACCTGTGCTACGTGCTGCTGAAACCGGAAAAATTCTGAAAACACAACGGTTATATCGAGCGCCGCCGAGACATCTCGCGTGTTAGACTACTTCAATCAATGCAACGATAGCGAGCGAGATGTCTCGGCGGCGCTCGACATGACGGCCTGCTGAAATTCCAATTTCCATGAACAAAGACCTACTCGGCATCCTGCTCATCTTCGCCAGCACGGTGCTGCTGGCCATTCCGCTGGGCCGCTACCTGGCTACCATTTACCGCGGCGATAAAAGCTGGACTGATTTCCTCGGGCCCCTGGAGCGGCTGCTGTTCCGCGCTGGCGGTATCGACGCCAACCGGGGCATGACCTGGCAGCAGCACCTGGTGGCGCTGCTTACCATCAACCTGGTGTGGTTCTTCTGGGCCATGCTCGTGCTCTGCACCCAAGGCAGCCTGCCGCTCAACCCCGACCACAACCCGTCGATGTCGCCCGACCAAGCGTTCAACACGGCTATTTCTTTCTTGGTGAACTGCAACCTGCAGCACTACTCCGGCGAGTCGGGCGCCACGTACTTCTCGCAGGTATTCTGCCTGATGTTCCTGCAGTTCGTGACGGCCGCCACCGGCATGGCCGCCTGCGTGGTCGTGTTCAATGCCCTGAAGGAAGGCAGCAACGACAAGCTCGGCAACTTCTACAACTACTTCGTCAAGAGCATCACCCGCGTGCTGCTGCCGCTTTCGTTGGCCGTGGCACTGGTGCTGGTATTCCAAGGCACGCCCATGAACTGGGCCGCCAAAGCCCCGATTGTGACGGTGCAGGGCGACTCGGTGAACGTGAGCCGGGGCCCCGCCGCGGCCCTGATTGGTATTAAGCAGATCGGCACCAACGGCGGCGGCTTCTTCGGCGTCAACTCGGCCCACCCGCTCGAAAACCCGACGTATTTCACCAACGCCGTGGAGAACGGGGCCATCGTGCTCATTCCCATTGCCATGGCGCTGGCCTTCGGCTTCTACCTGGGCCGGCCCCGGCTGGGCTGGATGGTATTTGGGGTGATGACGGCCGGCTACCTGCTGCTGCAAGTGCCCACCGTGGCCCTGGAAATGCACGGCAACCCGGCCATTACGCACCTGGGGGTTAATCAGTCTCTGGGCTCAATGGAAGGCAAGGAGGTGCGCTTTGGTGCGGCCGCTTCGGCGCTGTGGGCCATTCAGACCACCGTCACCAGCAACGGCTCCGTCAATGCCATGCACGACTCGCTCACGCCCCTCTCGGGCATGAACGCGCTGCTGGGCATGATGACCAACGCCTTCTACGGCGGGGTGGGGGTGGGCTTCCTCAACTTCTTTGTCTTCATCATCGTGGCCGTGTTCATCTCGGGGCTGATGGTGGGGCGCACCCCGGAATTTTTGGGCAAGAAAATCGAGGCCCGCGAAATGAAAATTGCCATCCTCATCGCCCTGCTGCACCCGCTGCTCATCCTGGCCGGCACCGCCCTGGCCGCGCACGGCTACGCTGGCCATCCCACCGAATACGCCTCCTGGCTAAATAACCCCGGCTACCACGGCTTCTCCGAAATGCTCTACGAGTACACCTCCTCGGCCGCCAACAACGGCTCGGGCTTCGAGGGCCTCGGCGACAACACGCCCTGGTGGAACATCAGCACGGGCATCGTGATGCTGCTGGCGCGCTACCTGCCCATCATCGGGCCGGTGGCCATCGCCGGGCTGTTGGCCCGCAAGAAGTTCATCCCCGAAAGCGCCGGCACCCTGCGCGTCGACACGGCCACCTTCGGCGTGATGGTCTTCTTCGTGATTTGGATCATCGCCGCGCTAGCTTTTTTCCCGGCCCTGGCCCTGGGGCCCCTGGCCGAGCACTTCACGCTGTATTAACGTCCGGGCAGTACTCCGCTAAAATGGAGCACTGCCTTCCTTAAGCCCTACGAGCGAGGCCCTGACGTGGCCTGTTCGTAGGCACTAGGCCAATTAAACTCTTTCGATTGGCCGCTGGCCCTTGTTTCTCTACTCCGTGGCCCTCACCAAATCCATGCTCTACTTCCTGCTGGCGGCCCTGCTCGAAATCGGGGGCGGCTACCTGGTGTGGCAGTGGCTGCGCGAGCACCGGCCGTGGTGGGTGGGTGCGCTGGGCTTCGTGGGGCTGGCCCTCTACGGCGTCATCCCGCCCTACCAGCCGGCCACCTTCGCCCGCACCTACGCCGCGTACGGCGGCGTGTTCATTGTGATTTCGCTGCTGTGGGGCCTGTGGGTCGACCAGCGCCCGCCCGACCGCTACGAGTGGGTTGGGGCGGCCATTTGCCTGGTTGGTTCCTGCGTCATTATGTACGCCCGCCGGGGATAGCGCCCGTTTTTTCGCTTTTGTCTTGCCGTTTTTCTTTTCTCATGGCTACCCAGTCCCAATCCCTTTTTCAACCCGCCCTCGTCCGCGAAGCCATTGGCCAGGCGTTCGTGAAGCTCGACCCGCGCACCATGTTCCGCAACCCGGTGATGTTCACCGTGGAAATCGGCACCGTGGTGATGCTCTTCGTCACGCTCGGCCTGCTCGTCAACCCCGACCCCAAACAGGGCAGCTTCGGCTACAACGCCACGGTGTTCGTGGTGCTGTTCCTGACCTTGCTCTTCGCCAACTTCGCCGAGGCCATTGCCGAGGCCCGCGGCAAGGCCCAGGCCGACTCGCTCCGCAAAACCCGCCAGGACACCCCCGCCAACGTGCGCCAACCCGACGGGCAGATGGTGGCCGTGAGTTCGGCCCAGCTCCAGAAAGGCCAGGTGTTCGTGGTCGAAGCCGGGGAAATCATCCCCACCGACGGCGAGATCATCGAGGGCCTGGCCACCATCGACGAGTCGGCCATCACCGGCGAGTCGGCCCCGGTCATCCGCGAGGCGGGCGGCGATAAGTCGTCGGTCACGGGCGGCACCAAGGTGCTCTCCGACCGCATCGTGGTGCAGGTCACGACGGCCCCCGGCGAGTCGTTCCTCGACAAGATGATTGCCCTGGTGGAGGGGGCCTCGCGGCAGAAAACGCCCAACGAAATTGCCCTCACCATCCTGCTGGCCGGCTTCACGCTCGTGTTCGTGATTGTGTGCGTGACGCTGGCGCCGTTTGCCGAATACGCCAAAACGCCCCTGGCCGTGTCGGCCTACATCGCCCTGTTTGTGTGCCTGATTCCAACCACCATCGGCGGGCTGCTCTCGGCCATCGGCATCGCCGGCATGGATAGGGCCCTGCGCGCCAACGTCATCACCAAAAGCGGCAAAGCCGTGGAAACGGCCGGCGACATCGACGTGCTGCTGCTTGATAAGACCGGCACCATTACCATTGGCAACCGCAAGGCAACCCATTTTTGGCCCGCTCCCGGCGTGGCCATGGGCCAGTTCGTGGAGTTTGCCACCTTAAGTTCGCTCACCGATGAAACTCCCGAAGGCAAAAGCATTGTGGAGCTGGCCCGCGACAACAAGGTGGACCCCGCGCAGCTACGCCGCCGCCTGGATGGGGCCGAGCTTATCAAGTTCACGGCCGAAACCCGCAGCTCGGGCGTGACGCTGGCCGATGGCACGCGCATCCGCAAGGGCGCTTCCGACGCCATCCGGGTGCTTTCGAACGCGGCCGGCAACGAGTTTCCGACCGAAACGGCCGACCGCGTGACGGCGGTGGCCAGCAACGGCGGCACCCCGCTGGTGCTCAGCGAGAACGACCGGGTGCTGGGCGTGGTGGAACTGCAGGACATCATCAAGCCCGGCATCCAGGAGCGGTTCGAGCGCCTGCGCAAAATGGGCATCAAGACCGTGATGGTGACCGGCGACAATCCGCTCACCGCCCGCTTCATCGCCCAGAAAGCGGGGGTGGACGACTTCATCGCCGAGGCCAAGCCCGAGGACAAGATGCAGTACATCCGCGCCGAGCAGCAGGCCGGCAAGCTGGTGGCCATGATGGGCGACGGCACCAACGACGCCCCCGCCCTGGCCCAGGCCGACGTGGGCGTGGCCATGAACAGCGGCACCCAGGCCGCCAAGGAAGCCGGCAACATGGTGGACCTCGACAACGACCCCACCAAGCTCATCGAAGTGGTGGAGATTGGCAAGCAGCTGCTGATGACGCGCGGCACGCTCACCACGTTTTCCATCGCCAACGACGTGGCCAAGTACTTCGCCATCGTGCCGGCCCTGTTCATGGTGGCCATCCCCGCCCTGGGGGCCCTGAACATCATGGGCTTGAAGTCGCCGCAGTCGGCCATCCTGAGCGCGGTTATTTTCAACGCCCTCATCATCCCGGCCCTGGTGCCGCTGGCCTTGAAAGGCGTGAGCTACACGCCCATCGGGGCGTCGGCCTTGCTGCGTCGCAACCTGCTGATTTATGGCCTGGGCGGGGTCATCGTGCCCTTTATCGGCATCAAAGTCATTGACCTGATTGTCGGGGCCTTCCTCTAAATCTTTTGCATTTCCATGAAAACCCAACTTATTTCCGCCCTCCGGCTCTCCCTGGCTATGCTGGTGCTGGTGTGCGTCCTCTACCCAGCCCTGGTGTGGGCCGTGGCCCAAGTGGCCCCCGGCCGCGGCGAAGGCGTCCAAATCAGCCGCGACGGCCGCGTGGTCGGCTTCGCCAACGTGGGCCAGAAGTTCGACAAGCCCGCATACTTCAACTCGCGCCCTTCGGCGGCCGACTACCACGCCGATGCCAGCTCGGGCTCGAACAAAGGCCCCAGCAACCCCGAATACCTGGCCGTGGTGAAGGCCCGGTTGGATACCTTTCTGCTCCAGAATCCCGGTGTGAAAGCCGCCGACGTGCCCGCCGAGCTGATTACCGCCAGCGGCTCGGGCCTCGACCCGCACCTCTCGCCCCAGGGGGCCCTGGTGCAGGTGGCGCGGGTGGCCGCCGCCCGCCGCCTGGCCCCGGCCCAGGTGCAGGCCCTGGTGCAGCAGCAGATTGAAACCAACCCCATCGGCCCCGACCGGGTGAACGTGCTAAAGCTGAACCTGGCGCTGGATGCGCTGGCTGGCAAGTAGCATTGGCCCGGCATTATCCGCATGGATGGAATGGATTCCTCAACCACGTCAATGGTGTTAGCTCACACTTTTTAGAACACACCAACGCCGGCCTGCACTCACCAACCTGAATTTCCACACCCTTCATCGCAACCCATTTAATGTAGAATTTGTCATGAATGCTCGTGTACTCATTTGCCTGATGGGCCTCGCGGCCCTGCCTTTCGGGGTACTGGCCCAGGCCGACACCACCACCGCCCGCCGCCCCGCGCCCGCCGGCCGGCCCACCGTGGACGGCAGCAACGGCCGCTGCCTGCCCTCGCCCCTCTCAGGCCCGTTTCCGGTGACGGAATGGGACGGGGCACCGGTGGTGGGCCTGCCCGCCGAAGCGCCCGACTACCCGCTGCAAAAGGCCCTGGGCCTGGCCGGCAAGCGCTTCAAGGTGTATGGCTGGGCCTCGGTGGGCGGCAATTTGAGTACTTCGCACGATTCGAACGCTCCCACGGCCTACAACATCGTGCCCAACACGGTCGTGCTTGACCAGATTATTCTGCGCCTGGAGCGCCAGCCCAATACCGTGCAAACCGACCATGTGGACTGGGGCTTTCTGGTCGATAATATTTACGGCATCGACTACCGCTACACCATCGCCAAGGGCATTTTCAGCGACCAGCTACTCCAGCGCAACAACCTCTACGGCTACGATCCCACCCAGGTGTATGCCATGCTCTACCTGCCCCATGTGGCGCAGGGCCTGCTGCTGAAGGTGGGACGCTTCATCTCGCCGGCCGACATTGAGGCCCAGTGGGCCCCCGACAACTACTTGTATTCGCACTCGCTGATGTTTGCCGTGGACCCTTACACCTTCAGCGGGGCGCAGGCCACTATCCGGCTGAGCCCATACTGGCAGATTGAGCTGGGCCTGCACGGCGGCAACGACGTGGCCGTGTGGAGCAACTCGGCCCATCTCAACGGGCTGGCCATGTTCCGCTGGGTGTCGCGCAACAACGCCAACTCGGTGTACGCTGGCATCAACTCCATTGGCAGCGGTGAGTATAGCGCCGGGCACGACAACCTGCAAATGGCGGTGGCCACCTGGGGCCACCGCTTCAGCCCCAAAGTGCATACCATGACGGAGGGGTACTACATCTGGCAGTACGACGCTGCCGTGGGCGGCACGGCCATCGACGGCCCGCCCCGGCGCTTCTACCCCGGCGTGGGCGAAGGCAGCCTGCAGCCCGGCCGTTCCAACGCCGTGGGCTTCGTGAACTACTTCCAGGTGCAGCTCAGCCCTAAAGACTACGTGTCGCTGCGCAACGACCTGCTACTCGACCCGCAGGGCAACCGCACCTCCTACGCCACCACCTATACCAGCCACACCCTCGGGCTAATTCACAATTTCAACTCCCTGGTGCGCATCCGGCCCGAGGTGCGCTACGAACGCGCCTACGCCGCCGACGCAACGCCGTATGACAACGGCAGCCGCCGCGACCAGTTTATGGGCGCGATGGACTTGATTATCCGGTTTTAATACTTCACCAACCCCTTCTTACTCCGCCTTTTTCCGGGCCACATACGCGCCTGATTTTCTACCCTTTTGCTTTTACCCTCAATCCCTGGAATTCCCACTCCAACCCATTTCATGAAAAATATTTCAGCTACGCTTTTATTCCTGGCGGCCAGCGGCTCGGCCCTGGCCCAGACCACCGAAACGGCCACTGCCCAAAACCCCGCTACCAACCAATCGTCGGCACCGGCCAAAACCACCGCCGATTCGGCCGCCGCTAACCGCCCCTTACTGAGCTACTGAAAACAACTGTTTATCCCTATTCGCACTCTTTTTTAACCCCTAACTTTTTCATCTCTGGTGCGCCGATGCCTGCTATGGCCGGCCGCGCCTCCCACCCACCAATTTTTAGTTACCACCATGAAAAAAATCCTACCAGCCGCTACGCTGCTGCTGGGCAGCCTCGCGGGCCACGCCCAAACCACCATTCAACTCTCGCCGGACGACCGTCAGCAAATCATTAGCCAGCTCCGCCGTGAGCTGCGCGACAGCCTGACCGCTTCCGCTAAGGGTGGCAACACCATTATTTCCAACGACCTGACGGTGGCCAAAACCGATACCGGCAAGTACACGGAGCCCTTTGCCTGGGGCGACTTCTCGTGGGTGCAGGGTGCCAACCGCCAGAAAAAGGCGCTGCTCGACAGCAAGTACTTCACCGGCGGCACCACCATCGACTGCAACTACAACTACTCGTTTGCGCGGCCGATTGACCACACCAACTCGGGCTCGACGGCCACGTTCCGCTCAAACGAGTTCAACATCTCCTACATCGAGACGGGCGGCGAGTTTCACGACCCCAAGACCGGGGCGCGGGCCAAGCTGTTCCTGCAATTCGGCACCCGCGCCACGGGTATTCCGCGCAACGACAACACGCCCTTGCGGGGCCAGTTCGACCTCTATACCGCGCTGCGCTTCGTGACCGAGGGCTACGCCGGTTTCCACATCAACAAGATGCACGGCATCAACGTCGACTTTGGTATTTTCAAGTCGTACGTGGGCCTGCTCTCCTACAACAACTTCGAGAACTGGAACTACCAGCCTTCCTACACGTCCGACAACACGCCGTGGTTCTTCACCGGCTCGCGGGTGCAGCTCTTCCCCACCGATAAGCTGAAAGTGGAATTGTGGCTCGTGAACGGCTGGCAGACCTACGGCATGTTCAACGAGTCGCCGGGCGTGGGCTTCCAGCTCCAGTGGCGCCCCAAGGAGTCGGTGTCCATCCTGGCCTCGTCGTACTACGGCCACGACACGGCCCTGGATTCGAAGCGCTACCGCTTCCACACCGACAACTCGGCCGTGATTCGCTACTTCAACGCCCCCGGCCGCCACGGCATCAGCAAGGCGGCCTTTTCGCTCACCGGCGACCTGGGCTTTGAGGGCGGCGACGGCCTCGTAACGGGCTTCAACGGCACTGCCGCCAAGCCGGCCCAGAACTTCTTGAGCGCCATGTTCTACAACCGCTTCTGGTTTGGCAAGTCGCAGCACTTCGCCACCACGTTTGGTGGCGGCGTTATCTCGAACCCGGGCCGCTACCTGGCCCTGCTGCCCACCGGCACCGGCATTCTCACCCAAAATCCCGGCGACGAGTTCAAAGGCTGGGACGCCTCGGCCAACGTGCAGTACATGCCCAACGACTACCTGACCTTCGGCTTGGAGTACGTGACGCGTCACACCTCGGTGCCCTACTTCTCGGGCCACGGCGGCGTGACCTCGCCCAACGGCTGGAACGCGCCCATCGGCGACCCCACGGGCTACGTGGCCGACCTGGTGAAGGACGAAAACCGCATCATTTTCTCCACTATCTTCCGATTCTAAAACATGACCACATGGAATTATGGTCGAGAGCAAGGAATCGTGAACCGCCTGCGTGGCCGTTGATGGCTTCACACCCGAACTGAATTTCAATGAACGGCCGGCCCAAAGTGGGCCGGCCGTTTTATGGTTTCTTATTGACCTTTCCGCCATGAAAACCATTATGCTGACCGCTGAGCTTCTTGGACTTATTGGGCTCCAGAACTTCGCCCACGCCCAAGCGGCCCCGACCACCACGACCACTACTGGCCCGCCCGCTGCGCCCACCGCTACCACGGCCGCGCCCACCGCCGCAGCGGCTGGCGATACCGCTTTGGCCGACCCCAAGCCCGTGTTTTTTGGTTACGTGGGAGTATACTACGGCTACGATTTCAACAACCCCGCCAGCCTAGCGCGGCCAGGCTTCATCTATTCCGAAAACCTGCACAACCAGATTGCCATCAACATTGCCCTGCTGGGCGCCCGCTACACCAGCGAGCGGCTGCGCGGCACCTTTGCTATTCAAACCGGCACCTACCCCGACGCCAACTACGCCGCCGAACCACAGATTTTCAAGAACATCTACGAAGCCTGGGGCGGAGTGAAGCTGGCCAAACACCTGTGGCTGGATGCCGGTATCTTCCTCTCGCACATCGGGCTGGAAGGGCCGATTTCGCGCGATGACCTCACGCTGACGCGCTCCATCATGGCCGACAACTCGCCTTACTACGAGGCCGGGGCCAAGCTCACCTATGACCAGGGCAAGAAGTGGCTGTTTTCAGCCTTGGTGCTGAACGGCTGGCAGGTGATTCGGGACCGCAACCAGAACGAGGCCGTGGGCTCCCAAATCCAGTTCCGGCCCTCGTCGAAATGGCTGCTCAACTCCAGCACCTTCGTGGGCGAGGGCTACAACCAGCCCGATTCGGTGGGCCGGCAGCTGCGCTACTTCCACGATTTTTACGTGACGTATGACCCCTCGCCCAAGTGGAAAATGGCCGCGGCTTTCGACGCCGGCATCCAGGCCCGCGCGCACAATACGGGCGGGCACGATGCTTGGCAGGGCGGCTCGCTCATCGTGCGCCGCCGCCTGTGGGCGCGCGCCGGCGTGGTGGGCCGCGTTGAGTACTTCCACGACCCGGCCGGCGTACTGGCCCCCACCCGCGCGGGCGGCCTCAATACCGCGGGCTACTCCCTGGGCTTCGACTACTTCCCCGTGCCCCGCGTGATTCTGCGCGCCGAAGGCAAGCAGTTTGTGGACCGCAACGAAGTGTTTGCCCTGAATAAGGTACCCCGCCGCACCAACGCTGCCGTAACCGTGCTGCTTGGCCTAACCTTCTAGCCAACCTGCCCCGTGACCGAGCTTGAGCAAGACCAACGCGACTCTTCCGCCGAGCGGTTCCTGCGCCTCGTGCAGGGCAAGCGGCGCGGCACGCTCAAGATTTACCTGGGCCTGGCCGCCGGCGTGGGCAAAACCTTCCGCATGCTGCAAGAGGCGCACGAGCTGCACCAGCACGGCGTGCACGTGCTGCTGGGCTACGTGGAAACCCACGGCCGCGCCGGCACCGAGGCCGAGCTGCGCGGCGTGCCGCTGCTGCCCCGCAAGCACGTGTTCTACAAGGGCCGGGCCCTGGCCGAGATGGACCTCGACGCCATCGAGAAGCAGCGCCCGCAGGTGGTGATTGTGGACGAGCTGGCCCACTCCAACGTGCCCGGCTCGCGCCACGAAAAGCGCTGGCAAGACGTGGAGGAGTTGGTGCAGAAAGGCATTTCGGTGATAACGGCCGTGAACGTGCAGCACCTGGAAAGCCTGCACGACCAGGTGCTGAAAATCACCGGCACCGACGTGACCGAGCGCGTCCCCGACCGGCTCCTCAAGCTGGCCGACGAGGTGGTGAACGTGGACCTGACCGTGGGCGAGCTGCGCGCCCGCCTGGAGGAAGGCAAGATTTACGACGCGGCCAAGGTGCCCACGGCGCTGGCCAACTTCTTCCAGGCCGAAAACCTGCTGCAGCTGCGGCGCCTGGCCGTGCGCGAAGTGGCCCAGCTGCTGGGCCACCAGGTGGAGACCAGCGGCGGCGGGGCCCCCTCCGTGCTGCCCAGCCGCCGCAACGACGACCGCCTGCTGGCCTGCATCAACTCCAACGACGCGGCGGCCAAGGAAATCATCCGCAAGACCTCGCGCCTGGCCGACCGCTTCGGGGCCGCCGCCTGGTACGTGCTGTACGTGCAAACCGGCCGCGAGAGCGCCGACCGCATCGGGCTGGCCGCGCAGCGCCACCTCCTCAACAACCTCCAACTGGCCACCGAGCTGGGGGCCCAAATCCTGCGCGTGAAGGACGACGACATCGTGGGGGCCATCCGGCGGGTAGCGGCCGAGAAAAACGCTACCCTGCTCGTCTGCGGCGTCACGGGCGAAAAAGGGTTGTGGGAGCAATTCTCCCGACGCGGGGTGACCAATGACCTCCTCCGGGCCGTGGCGCAGGACCGCACCGACCTCGACATCTACTTAGTAACCTATTGAGCGCTGAGCGCAACCCGACGTGAACCTAAAAACCCTTATTACGCTCGGCTTCGTGGCGATGCTGGCTTTGCTGCTGGGCTTGGGCGGCTACGCCTACTACACCGTGCACCGGCTGGACCGCGGCTCGCGCGACGTGCTCAAGGAGAACTTCTACTCCGTGGAGCTGGGCCAGCAGATGCAACGGGCCCTCGACCAGATGGAAACCACGCCCAACGTGCCCACGGGCCTACCGCGCTTCCGCCAAAGCCTAGTGCGCGAGGCCGGCAACATCACGGAGACGGGCGAAAAGGAGCTAGTGGACAGCTTGATTCAGAACCAGTCGGATTTCCAGCGCCTGCTCGATGCCGGGGCCCCCGCCGCCGCCCGCGCCCCCACGCTGGACCTGCTGCGCCGGCAAACCTACCGCATGGTGGCCCTGAACACCGCCGCCCTGACCCGCAAAAACGAGCTGGCCAACGTGAACGCCACCCAGGCCGGGCGCTACCTGGTGGCCTTTGTGGTGATGAGCCTGCTGCTGGGCCTGATGTTTGTGCTGAGCGTGCCCGAAGCCGCCGTGGGGCCCCTGCGCAAGCTCACCCAGAGCCTGGAGCACGCCACGGACAACAACTTCACGGCCACCATTCCCATTGAGCACAGCAACGAATACGGGCGGGTGGCCCGGGCCTTCAACCAGATGCTGGTGCAGCTGCAGGAGTACCGCAGCTCGACGCTGGCGGAACTGATAACCGAGCGCAACCGGGCGGCCAGCATCGTGAGCGGGCTCGATGAAGGCCTGCTGTTATTGGATGAGCACCGCTGCATCATCCTGGCCAACCCGGTGGCCTGTGCCCTGCTCAGTCGGCCGGTGGAGCAGCTCGTGGGCCAGTCCGCCGCCGCCGTGGCGCAGGAAAACGACCTAATGCAGGAAATCCTGCGCCCGCTGGAGGTGCAGGCGGCTCGCCGCGAGCAGGCCGTGGCCGATGCCCCGCTGCTGCGCATTGTGCAGCAAGGCGAGGAAGCATACTACCGCCTCGCGGTGCAGGAGCTGGTTTCGTTCAACGAAGCGCTGAACAAGAACGAATTCGTGGGCCAAATTCTAACCCTGCGCAACGTATCGGACTACAAGAAGCTCGACCAAGTGAAGTCGAATTTCCTAGCTACGGTGTCGCACGAGTTGAAGACGCCGCTGTCCAGCATCAACCTCAACACCAAGCTGCTGCAGGACGAGCGCCTGCCCGCCGACGAGCGGCAGCGCATCACGGGCCACATCCGCCAGGAAACGCAGCGCCTGCAGCGCATGGTAGGCGAGCTGCTCGACGTCTCGCGCCTCGATGCCGGCACGGGCATCCAGCTCGAAGTGCGCCCTACCCCCCTGGCCGAAGTAATGGGCTTCGCCACCGCCACCGTGCAGCCCCAACTCGACGACAAGCAGTTGCGCCTTGACCTGCAACTAGCCCCGGACCTGCCCACCGTGCGCGCCGACGTGGAGAAAACCACCTGGGTGCTCATCAACCTGCTGGCCAACGCCATCCGCTACTCGCCCCGCGGCGAATGCCTAACCGTGCGCGCCGCCGTGGCGGGTACCTTCGTGCAGGTGAGCGTGCAGGACCGCGGGCCGGGCATTGCGGCCGAGCACCACGACAAAATCTTCCAGCGCTTCGCCCAACTGCCCGACAAGGCTGGCTACCGCGGCGGCTCGGGCCTGGGCCTGAGCATTGCCCGCGAGTTCATCACCACGCAGGGCGGGCGGCTGTGGGTCGAAAGCGAGCTGGGCAGCGGCAGCACGTTTCACTTTACCCTGCCGGTGGCCGGGTAGCGCCAAAAAAATGGGCGTGCTGAGCTTGTCGAAGCAGCTCTCCCGCGCAAGTAATCCAACGGGCTCGGCGAAGTGGTAGAGCTGCTTCGACAAGCTCAGCACGCCCTACTCACTTTACTAATTCTACCCTTTAATCCCTCATTGCCATGCAAGCCACCATCAAATCCAAGCTCACGCTCGGTCTGGGCTTTCTGTTCCTGATAATCCTGCTGCTGAGCGGGGTTGGGACGTATTTTCTGTACCAGATTTCGCGCAGCGCTGAGGCTACGCTGCGCAACAACTATCGCTCGGTGGCCTATGCCCGGGAGCTGGCCGACGCGTTGGCCGACCTGCGTGACGCCCGCCTGAGCGCCGGTGCTAATGCAAATCCGGCCGCCGCTCGGGCACGCCTGGCATTTGAGCAGTCTCTGATGGCTGAGCAGCGCAACATTACCGAGCCCGGGGAGGGGCCGCTGGCCGATTCGCTGGCCACCGGTTTCCGGCAGCTGGTGGCAGCGGCCCCGGCTTCGGCGGTGGCGCAGGTTGCCTACCAACAGCTACGCCGCCAGTCGGCCCGCGTGGCGGCCCTGAACCTGCACGCCATCGAGCAGCAAAGCCAGCGCACCCGGCAAATTGCCAACCGCACCATCACCACGCTGGGCTTGCTAGCGGCGTTGGGCATCCTGGCTACATTTTCGTTCATCTTCTCGTTTCCCGACTACGTGACGAAGCCGGTGGAAGAGCTCACCGCCGGCATTCGCCGCTTGGCGGCCGGCGATTACAGCCAGCGCCTGCCCGTGCCCGCCTACCAGGAATTTGCTGGGGTCGCCACGGCCTTCAACGACATGGCCCAAAAGCTGGAAAACTACGAAACCCCCGATGGCACGCCCCGCCTCGAAACCGACGGCGCCCTGGAACGCACGACCGTGCACCGGCGGCCCGGCGCGGCAGCGGCTCCGGCCCCGAATGCGGATGGGCGCCCGGGCGTGTAAGGGCTTTAAAAAAGCCTATTTCTAGCCTTAAACGGGCCGTCAAGCATCCTGCTTCGGGCGCTGGACTGCTCGCAAAATAGTTACTCCGCCGACCTGCTTATGGAGCTGTACTCCACGTTTTCGCTGCTGCTGGTGGTGGCGGCTTTTTTCGCCTACCTCAACCACCGGTTCCTGCGCCTGCCGCCCACCATCGGGCTGATGGCGCTGACCTTACTCTCGTCGCTGGGGCTGGTGGGGTTGGGGCGGCTGGGCGTGCCGGCCGTGCTACGGGTGGTGGAGATGGTGCGCACCATCGACTTTCATACCGTGCTGATGCAGTACATGCTGAGCTTTCTGCTGTTTTCGGGGGCCATGCAGCTCGACACGCGCAGCCTGGGGCGGCAGCGCACGCCGGTGGTGCTGCTGGCCACGCTGGGCACCCTCATTTCAACCCTGATGGTGGCCTGCGGGCTGTATTTGGTGCTGCCGCTGTTCCGGCTGCCGCTCGATTTTATTTACTGCCTGTTGTTTGGCAGCCTCATTTCGCCCACCGACCCGGTGGCCGTGCTCGGCATCCTCACCAAAGCCGGCCTGCCCAAAGCCCTGGAAACGGAAATCGTGGGCGAGTCGCTGTTCAACGACGGGGTGGGCGTGGTGCTGTTTGCCACGGTGCTGTCGGTAGCCGTGGCCGGGCCCGCGGCCTTCGACCCCGTTCAGGCCCTGGCCCTGCTGCTGCGCGAGGCGGCGGGTGGGCTGGGGCTGGGCGCGTTGCTCGGCTACGCGGGCTTCCGGCTACTGCGTAACGTGAACAACTACAAGGTCGAAGTGCTGCTCACGCTGGCCATCGTGACGGGGGGCTCGGCTTTGGCGGCGCGGCTGCATACGTCGGGGCCACTGGCCATGGTCGTGGCCGGCCTCATCGTGGGCAGCCAGCAGGGCCGCCGGGCCATGTCCGACGAGACGGAGGACTACGTGGACAAGTTCTGGGAGCTGATTGACATGGTGCTCAACGCCCTGCTGTTCGTGCTCATGGGCCTGGAAATGCTGGTACTGCGCATCAGCGGGCAGTACGTGGCGGCAGGGCTGGCCGTGGTGGCACTGGTGCTGCTGGCCCGGCTCGTGTCGGTGAGCATCCCGCTGAGTTTTCTGCGGCGGCGGCGGGCTTTTTCCGAGTTCAGCCTGGCCATGCTCACCTGGGGCGGCCTGCGCGGGGGCATCTCCGTGGCGCTGGCCCTGAGCCTGCCGCCCACCATGCCGCGCGAGCTGCTGGTGGGTATCACCTACGTGGTGGTCGTGTTTTCCATCCTCGGGCAGGGCCTCACCATCGGCCCGCTGGCCACGCGGCTGCAGCGCGGCCTGAGCAAGCAGCAATGAGAGATGGAAAATGAGAAAGGAATAAATAAGGCCGTTCCCTCATGCAGAGCGCAGTCGAAGCGTGCCTACCCCAAGAGTAATCAAGCAACAACAACGATTGAATTAGTTGCGCGGTAGAGATGCTTCGACTACGCGGACGCCAGATGAGCATGACGGCCACGAGCCGGCCACGAGCCGGGCACTAATCGTTATCACTGACCACTAATCATTGACCACTAAAAGATAATGCTGCCTTACACCTTTGTTACGCCCCGCACGGCCCATTACTACAGCCTCGGCGAGCAGGGGCCCGGCATCCAGCACCTGTGGGTGTGCCTGCACGGGCACGACCAGCCCGTGGCCGCCCTGGCCGCCCAGCTCGTGAACCTCGACACGCCCGAGCGCCTGCTTATTCTGCCCGAAGCCCTCTCGCGCCACGCCCGCCCCGAAACCTCCGACCGGTCCTTCGATGCCCTCGGCGTGTGGTTTGCCCCGCATTCGGTGGACGAGGATTTGGCCGACGTGACCGCCTACCTCGACGGCCTCACCGACGCCATCCGGGCGCACTGCCCGGCGGGCACGCCCGTCACGGTGCTCGGCTACGGGCACGGCGCGGCGGCGGCCGTGGGCTGGCTGGCCGAAAACCACCTGGTGTTCGAGCGGCTGATTCTGTACGCGGCCGTGCTGCCGCCCGAAATCGACCGGCGGGCGCTGTTTGCGGCCCTGCCGGCGCGGCCCATCGTGGTGGTGGCCACCACCACCGACGGCCGCGCCTTGGTGCAGGACCTGCTCGACGCCGGCCAAACCGCCCGCCTCAGCTACGCCGACGAAGGCCCGCTGACCCTGGCCGCCCTCGGCGCGGGCGGCGAAGCCAGCGGCCGGCGGGGCCGCTAGGGCCGTTGCGCGTCCATCGCCAGGTTCAGCCGGATCACGTTCACGTGGGCGGGTCCCATAAAGCCCAGCCACGGCTGCTCCACTAAGGCATCCACCAGTGTTTTCACCTCCGCGGGCGGGAGCTTTCGGGCGGCGGCCACTCGGGCCACCTGCGCGTAGGCGCCCGCCGGCGAAAGGTCGGGGTCGATGCCGGAAGCGGAGGCCGTGACCAGCTCCGTAGGCACCTGCCCGCGGTGCAGAACCGGGTTTTGACGCAGCAAGGTGTCGAGCCGGGCCCGCACTGCAGCCTGAAAATCGGGGTTGGACGGGCCGGCGTTGGAAGCACCGGTGGCGGCCGCGTTGTAGTCCACGGCCGAGGGGCGCCCGTGGAAATAGCGGGCCTGCGTGAACTTCTGGCCGATGCGCTCGAAGCCCACCACCCGGCCCCGCACGACCACCGGCGAACCCGCCGCCGTACCCGGCACCAGCCGGCCGATGGCCCACAGCACCCCCGGAAACACAAAGCCAAACGTGAGCAGCAACAAGCCGCTTAGCAGCACGGGACGCAGCAAATGAATCATGAGCGTAACAGAAAGAAAGGGTAAAACGGATTAACGATTGGCGAAAAACTCGGCTAGGGGCCCCAGCGCCAGCGCCGGGAAAAACAGCAGCGCCCCCAGAATGCCGATGACCACGACCAGCAGCACGGCAAACGTGAAGCTTTCGAGCCGGATGCCGCCCACGCTTGGCGGCGTGTAGGGCTTGGCCCGCAGGCCCGCGCCCAGCACCAGCGCCCCGATGATGGGCACGAAGCGCCCGCTGAGCATGGCCAGGCAGGGCACCAGGTTCCAGAACGGGGTGTTGCTGCCCAGCGAGCCGTAGCCCGAGCCGTTGCCCGCGGCGGCCGAAACAAACTCGTAGAGCATGGCCGTGAAGCCGTGGCTGCCAGGATTACCGAGCCACTTCAGCGAGTTGGCGGCGTCGGGGGTGCGCTGATACACCCAGGCGGCCACCGCGGTGCAGGCCAGCACCACTACCGGCTGCGCCACGGCCACCAGCGTGGCCAGCTGCATCTCGCGGGCTTCCACCTTCTTGCCCAGCAGCTCGGGGGTGCGGCCCACCATCAGGCTGCCCACGAAGGCGGCGATGACGAGGTAGATGAGGAAATTGAGGAAGCCCGTGCCCAGGCCGCCAAAAAAGGCGTCAATCTGCATCAGAAGCATGAACGGGGCCCCGGCCAGGGGTGCGAAGCTGTCCTGCGCGCCCGCCAGCGTACCAGCCGGAATGGCCATGTTGAAGGCATTATAGAACGCGGTATGGAACACGCCGAAGCGGATTTCCTTGCCCTCCAGGTTGCCGGCCGCCGCCGGGTCGAGGCCCAGCGCATTCAGGAAGGGCGTGCCGTGCATTTCGGCGGCGACGGCCGGCACTAACAGCAGCAGCAGTCCGGCCGTCATCACCCCGAACACCATGCGCGCAAACCGCGGCTGCCGCAGGTAGTAGCCCAGCATAAACACGAAGGCCATCGGCGTGAGCAGCACAGCCACGTGGTGCAGGGCGAAAGCCGCGAAGTTGGGCGTTTCGAACGGGTGCGCGCAGTTCGGCCCGAAAAAGCCGGCCCCGTTCGAGCCCAGCTCTTTGATAGCGAGCAGGGCCGCCACCGGCCCCCGCGCCACCGTGCCGGCCGCGCCTTCGAGCGAGGTGTAGGCCGCCGCGCCCTCAAACGTCATCGGCACGCCCGTGAGCAGAAACAGCACCGAGAACACCAGGCACAGCGGCAGCAGAATCAGCACGCAGGAGCGCACCAAATCCTGGTAGAAGTTGCCCACGTTGGTCGATTCGCGCCCGCCCAGGGCCCGCACCACGGCAATGCCAGCGGCCAGGCTGGTACCCGCGCTCACGAACTGCAGGAACGTGAACACCGCCATCTGAGCGAAGTACGAGGCCCCGGTTTCGCCCGAATAGTGCTGGGCGTTGGTGCTGGTGAGGAAGCTCACGCCCGTGTGCAGGGCCTGCGGGAAGCTCATGGCCGGAATGTGGTCCGGGTTCCAGAAGGGGAGCTTGTCCTGCACCAGCAGCACCAGCACGGCCCAGACCAGCCACACGGCGTTCACGCCCAGCAGCGCCAGCGTGTACCGCTGCCAGGTCATGCCCTGCTCCGGGTTGAGGCGGGCGAGGCGGTAAAAGCCCCGTTCCAGCGGGGTAAGAAAGTGCAGCCAGGTGCGCTCGCCGGCGTACACGCGGGCCATGTAGCAGCCCAGGGGCCAGGCCAGCAGCACGGCCAGGCCGAAGAGCAGGGCAGCGGTGAAGATGTTGAGAAGCATATGCGTTGAAAGAATGTACAAAGGCCCGGCGCGGGGGTGAGGTTACTCGGATTAGAAATGCGCAATCAAATCCAGCGCCCCGATGAGCTGGTCGCGGCGGGTGCCCTTGTCGTAGGCCCGCAGCCCGTCCGCGTAGGCGTGGTCGTAGCGCACCTCGGGCCGGAACGTAAATAGGCCGCCCGCGAAGTGCTTGATGTAGCCGATGGTGTGGCTCGAATACACCGTTTTATTGCCCGTGCGTTGCCCGTCGATGTCGTTCAGCACATCGTTGCGGACGGACAGGTAGCTGGTCGGGGACAGCAGCACCTGGAGGTAATTGACGGCCGCCACCGAGTTGGAGCGGCCCGGAATGAGGGCGCCCGCGCCGGAGCCGGCCCAGGGCTGATCCGGCCCGTCGATGACGGTGCCGCCGGCCAGCGCGTCGTACTGCCAGAGGTAGTAGGCCTCGGTCATCATGTGCACGCGGGGGCCGAAGCGGTGGCCCCAGGTAGCCACTACCATCTGCACGTTGTCGTGGTCCTTCGAGTAGCTGCCCTCGCCCAGCGAATTGATGCCGCCGAAAACGGAATTGTTGTTGTTGCGGGCCACCCAGCGCACGAAAGCCTGGCCGTTGAGCTTGGCCGATTCGCTCCAGGGCACCAGCTCGTTGCCGGCGTGGGCACCCAGCTCCACGGTCACCTGGGGCGAGAGGCGCAGCGCGGCCAGCGCGCCGGTGAAAGTGAACGGGTCGTAGCTGAACGTGAGCGAGTGGCTGAACAGGTAGTTGTCGGGCGCGAGCTGGGCCTCGATGTCGGGCGGCGAGATGTAGCGGCCCACCCGCAAGGTCAGGCCCTGGGCCACTTTCGGCACGTAGAGCGTGACATACTGCTCGATAGGGTCGAAGCCGTACAGGTTGTTTTTCTTCAGCAGCGGGTCGCTCACCAGGCCCTTGGCCAGGGTGTAGCGGTAGTCGATGCCGTACATGAACGTGGAGCGAAACCCCCAGTCCACGTGGTCAGTCTGCACCGTGTTCATCGGGCGCTCGAAGCGCAGCACGGCCTGGTCCAGCACCAGCTTGTTGGGTTGAATGTTGTAGGCCACCGGAATGTTGGAGTTCTTCGAGGTGCTGGCCGAAAACGACGGATTGACCCAGCCGTATACCCGGTAGCGGCTACTGGCCTGGCCGCCCAGGGCCTTTTGCAGCGGGTAGACCGATGTGCGGTCGGGGGCACCGATGACGGGGCCAATCCATTCCCCGCTCGGAAACGGCAGCGCGGGCAGGGGTTGCGGCAAGGCCCGGCCGTTGGCGGTGCGGGCGGTGTCGGAAGCGGTTGGAGAGGGTGGGTTGCCGCCGCCCGTGCCAATGGGGGATGCCTGGCCGGAAGCAAGGGTGGCGCCCAACAGCAGGGCACCGGTAATAACTGCTTTCATGAAAACAGGGAATGATTGAGTGGAACGGGATGCCGGTTTTCCGAGGCGGAGACGGCGTTTTCTATTCTTCCACTACGCTCACCAACGACTGTACCAGCCCCGCTAAAAGCCGTTGAAAGGCCACTATCCGGCGGGCAGGCGTCTTGCCCGCTAGCGTTTCGCTAGGGGCTTGGTTCAAAACGCTAGTGCGCTACTTTCGCGCGTTACTTCTCGCCTACTGCCAGGTTGGCCGCCCGGATATTCTAAAAATGACCGAGAATACCGCAAACCCAACTTTAGTTCTCGCGTACCCATGTTGGCGTCCGCTCGCCATCCGCACCACGAGCCGCTGCTCCTGCAACCGGGCCCATTTTCGCCTCTATGCCAACTAGCATTCCCGCCCTGACCGCGGCGGTCCCATCGGCCCACGCCAACCCGCTTTCCCGCGCCTCCGCCGCCGGTACGCTCATTGCCCTCGGCATCGTGTACGGCGACATTGGTACTTCGCCGCTCTACACCGTGCGCGGCGTGTTCGTGAGCCGGCCCGTGACGGAGGACGTGGTGCTCGGCACCATTTCCGCCATTCTCTGGACGCTCACGCTGCTCACCACCGTCAAATACGTCTTCATTGCGCTAAAAGCCGATAATAATGGCGAGGGCGGCATCCTGGCCCTGTTTGCCCGGCTGCGGCGGCTGCGGGTGAAGTGGCTGTACCTGGCCGCCATCATCGGCGCGGCGGCCCTGCTGGCCGACGGCATCATCACGCCGCCCATCTCGGTGGCCTCGGCCATTGAGGGCCTGCGCATCCTCAAGCCCGACCTGAACACGGTGCCCATCGTCATCGTCATTCTGGTGGGCCTGTTTGCGTTTCAGCAGTTCGGCACGGCCATCATCGGCAAGTTTTTCGGACCGGTGATGGTGCTCTTCTTCTCCATGCTGGCCGTGCTCGGTTTCAAAGAGCTGATTCATGATTTCAGCATTCTGCGGGCGCTGAACCCGTACTACGCCGTGCACATGGTGACGCGGGTGCCGGGCGCGTTCTGGCTACTGGGCTCGATATTCCTGTGCAGCACCGGGGCCGAGGCGCTCTACGCCGATATGGGCCACGTGGGCCGGCCCAACATCTACGTGTCGTGGACGTTCGTCAAAATCTGCCTCGTGCTCAACTACCTGGGGCAGGGGTCCTGGCTGCTGCGCCACCTGGGCGCGCCGCTGGGCGAGCAGAATCTGTTTTTCCTGATGATACCGCCGGCGCTGCTGCTGCCGGCCATCGTCCTATGCACGCTGGCCACCATCATTGCCTCGCAGGCCCTGATTTCGGGCTCGTTCACGCTCGTCATTGAGGCGCTGCGGCTGCACTTCTGGCCCAAGGTGCGCATTTCTTATCCCACTGAATTGCGCGGGCAGGCCTATGTGGCCTCGCTCAACTGGCTGCTGTGCGCCGGCTGCATCGGGGTGGTGCTGCTGTTCCGGGAGTCGGGCAAGATGGAAGCGGCCTTCGGTCTGGCTGTCACCATCACCATGCTCATGACCACCGTTCTGCTGGCCTTTTACCTGCGCCTGCGCCGTACCAGCCCCGTCTGGATTTTCCTGCTGCTCGGCGTATACTTCACCGTGGAAGGCTCTTTCCTGGTGGCCAACCTGGCCAAATTCACCCACGGCGGCTGGCTGAGCGTCCTGCTGAGCGTGCTGCTGCTGACCGTGATGGTGGCCTGGATTCAGGGCCAGCGCATCCGCAACGACCTCACCGAACTGGTACCGCTGGCCGACTACCTGCCGCTGCTCCAGGAGCTGAGCAACGATGAGTCGGTGCCCAAATTCGCCACCCACCTGGTGTACCTCACCAAGTCGGCCGACAGCTCGCAGCTCGAAAACGGCATCGCCCACTCCATCTTCAAAAAGCGCCCCAAGCGCGCCGACGTGTACTACCTCGTGCACGTCGACACCACCGACGACCCCTACACCCGCTCCTACCACGTCACGCACGTACTGCCGCAGGAGCTGGTGCGCATCGACATCCGACTGGGCTTCCGCGTCGACCCCGCCATCAACTACATGTTCCGCCAAATTGTGGGCGACCTGGTCAAAAACAAGGAAATCGACATCACCTCGCGCTACGAAAGCTTGCGCGAACAGGACGTGGTGGGCGACTTCCAGTTTGTGCTGCTCAACAAAACCGTGCCCTACCAGCACTTCCTGCGCGGCTGGAAGCGCATGGCCCTGCGCCTGCACGGCTGGCTGAAGTGGCTGGGCGTGTCGGACCAGGAAAGCTTTGGCCTCGACAACAGCACCTTCACCGTGGAAAACGTGCCGCTGCAAATGCCCCTGCGCCCCGAGTTGGAGCTGGTGCGGGACGCATAAAACGTCAATCAGCAAGTGTTATAAAACGGCCCTGCTTTGGCAAACTTAGCAGAACCGTTTTAATTCAGTCGATAAGTCCCTACACCTTATTGGGCAGCGACTCATCTGCCACGGCAAAATCGGGCACGGGGTCTTGGTCCTGTTCGGGCGCGTCGCGCAGCAGATCGGAGGTATGCGCGGCGGGCTTGATGGTGAGCGGCACCTTTTCAATGGCCACGTCGCTGGTATCGAGGCCAAATAGCGCTTGGTCAGAGATGGCGACGCGGTTGATGAAGAAGTAACCATTCATAATGAACCGCTCTTGCCAGTTCAATTCGTTGTCGTAACTAAGCACTTTTTCCAACACCACAAAGCGAAAATCGCCGGGAATGTGGTGGTGGGCCAGAGAGTCGTAGCGCGAGGTGATGTCGATTTCGCCCTTGGCGCTCATCTCTTCCAGCACCCGCCGAAACAGCATGTTGAGGCGGGGCTGCACCCGAAAGCCCAACTTGAAGTTGATTTTGTAGGCTACGCCCGGCACCAGTTCCTCGACCATGTAACGCGTGGAGTACGGGTCGGTGAGGATGCTCATGTTGATGAACCAGTAGCGGTCGGCCCGCTTGGGCTGCTTGCGGATGATGGAGTACAGAATTTCGCTTTCCAATTCGCCGGCGGCTTTGCTGTGGGTAAGGTACACTAGGTTAGAGGCGTACTTGGCCACCGACGGGTCCGTGCTCAATTCTTGCAGCGTGGGCAAGCTCTCGGCCACCGGCGCCGTTTTGAGCAAACGGTTTTTGATTTCGCGGCCTCTAAATCCGACGTACATCATGAAAATCAATCCCCACTCGAAAACCAGGATGCCGAGCCGGTTCAGCAGCTTGGTGATGTTGGCGATGAGAAACGACGTCTCAACGGTGAAGAACACCAGCATGATGCCCACCACCACCGGCAGGGCCCAGTGCTTCACGCCGCGCAGGTACTGCGAGAGCAAGATGCTGGTCATCAGCATGGCCACCGTGATGGAGAAGCCGTAAGCCGCCGTCATGGCCTCCGACGTTTTAAACCAGAGTTGCACGCACACGCAGCCAAACCACAAGAGCCAGTTGATGCTGGGCACGTAAATCTGCCCGCGCTGGTCGGTGGGAAACAGCACCCGCACCTTGGGCCAGAAGCGCAGGCTCACGGCCTCCGAAATGAGCGTGTAGGAGCCCGAGATGAGGGCCTGCGAGGCGATGATGGTGGCCGCCGTGGCCAGGACGATGAGCGGCACCAGGCCCCACTGCGGAGCAATCATGAAAAATGGGTTTTGGTTGCTGGCCAGTGGCGCGCCCACGTGGCCCATCGTCCAGGCGGCCTGGCCCAGGTAGTTAAGCACGAGCGTGGTTTTCACAAAAACCCACGACGTGCGGATATTCTTGCGGCCGCAGTGGCCCAGGTCCGAGTACAGGGCCTCGGCCCCGGTGGTGCAGAGAAACACGGCCCCCAGCAGCCAGAAGCCCCGCGGATACTCGACCAGTAGCCGGATGGCGTACATGGGGTTGAGCGCGGCCAACACGCCGGGGTGGTGCATGATTTGAAGGATGCCCAGCGTGCCAATCACCGAAAACCACACCAGCATTATCGGCCCGAAAGCGGCTCCGACCACCTTGGTACCAAATTGCTGAAACGCAAACAACAAGCTGATGATGGCAATGACGACGATGACGATGGTTTCCTGATTCAGCGCCGGGTACAGGATTTTTAGGCCCTCGATGGCCGAGGTCACCGATATTGGAGGCGTGATAATGCCGTCGGCCAGCAGCGTGCCGGCCCCAATGATGGCCGGCCACAGCAGCCACCGGCCTCGGCTCTTCACCAGCGAAAACAGCGAGAAAATGCCGCCCTCGCCGTGGTTGTCGGCCTCCAGCGTCAGCAGGATGTACTTGATACTGGTTTGCAGCGTGAGCGTCCAGAAAACGGCCGACACGCCGCCGTACACCAGCAGCTCGCTCACCGGCCGGGGCCCGATGATGGTTTGGAAGACGTAGAGCGGCGAGGTGCCAATGTCGCCGAAAATAATGCCAAGCGTGACCAGCAGGCCCGCCGCCGTGATGCTGCGGGTGTGGATGCTGGTACTCGAAAGCGCAGGAGAAGCCATAAATTAAGGGAAGGTATAGCGGGGCTTGTTAAGCGGCCGCGTGGGCAAGAGGTAAGGTGAAAAAGAAGGTGCTGCCGGTGCCGGGGGTACTGCTCACCCCGAGTTGGCCGCCTTGGCTGGTAATGAACTCGCGCGAAATGCTCAGGCCCAGGCCCGACCCGCCGCGGTGCGGGGCGGCGGCGTCGGGCACTTGCGCGAACCGCTGAAAAATGCGCTGCTGGTATTCCGGGGCGATGCCGGGGCCGTGGTCCTGCACGCTTACCCGCACGGCATCGCCCTGCTCGGTCAGGGCCGCGCTGAGCTTGACCTGGCCCCGGTCGGGAGAATAGCGCACGGCGTTGGCCAGCAGGTTGAGCAGCACCCAGGCCGTCTTTTCGAGATCGGCCCGCACAGCCGGCAGGTCCGCGCCCAGGTCGACGTCGAGCGAAAGGCCCTTAGGGGCCAGCTGCAGCTGCATGGGCCCGGTGGCGTAGCCCACCAGCTCGGCCAGCGAAGTCGAGCGCAGGTTGAGCGGGATGGCACCGGACTCCAGGCGCGCCACGTCCAGCAAATTGGTCGTGAGCCTGAGCAGGCGCTGGTTTTCCTGCTTGAGCGTGGCCACAATCTGCTGCTGCTCTGCATTGATGGGCCCTACCCGCTGGTCCTGCAGCAGCTTGAGGTGAAAGTTGATGGTGGAGAGCGGCGTCTTGAGCTCGTGCGACACGGTGGCCAGGAAGTCCGATTTGGCTTGGTCGAGCTTCTTAAAGTCCGACACGTCGTGCAGGGCCAGGATGGTGCCCACGAATTCCATCTTGTCGAGCGGGGCGTTGAACGATACGGCGTCGTGCACCACCAGCCGGTAGTGCAGCTCCTCGTCCGGGCGCTGCAACGTGAAGGGAATAGGGTTGGCCCCGCGCTGCCGGGCGGGGGCGAGCACATACGGCAGCAGCTGCTGCATGAGCGGGTTGCGCGTGGCCAGGTCATCCGCGGAGGCGCCCACCACCTGGTTTTCGCTCAGCTCCAGTAAGGCGCAGGCTGGCGGGTTAGCCACCAGCACGCGCCGGTCTTCGTCGAGCATCAGCAGGGCCTCGTCCAGGGTCTGCACAATGCTGGCTACGCGGTTGCGCTCGGTCACGAGCCCGCCCAGGTTGCGGGTGCGCACGTCGTTGACGTGTACCAGTAACTGGTTAAACGACGTGGCCACCTGCCCGAACTCGTCGCGGCTTTCCACCGGAATGGTGGCCGAAAAGTCTCCTTGCGTGACGTGAGCGATGCTGGCCGATAGTTTCCGCAGCCCGCTCACCGCCGCTTCGGGCACGCTCAGCACAAAGCCCAGGGCAATCATGATGCTGAGCACGATGAGCACGAGCAGGGTGCGGCCGGCTGCCACGGCTGCGCGGTTGGCTTGCTCGTTTTTGTGGGTGACGGCCTGTAGGTTCAAGTGCACCATGCGGTGGGTTTGCTGCCGCAGCAGGGCCAGGGTTTCGGCGCTGCGCAATGGCTGAAACAGCACCAGACTGTGGGTGAGGCTATCCACTAGGGGCCACTCGCCCGGCTCAGTGATGTTGCCGGCTTCGCGGGTCAGGTCCTCGCGGAAGCGGGGTAGGCCTTCCGAAGCCGCGGGGTGCGCTTCGGCGAGGTCCAGCGCCCGCAGCATGTCTTCGCCCAGTTGCACGGAGTAGAAGTTATCCTGCAGCACGGAGCGGGCATTGCGGTCCAGCTGCTGCACGGTGTAGTGCGCATAGCTGCCCAACACGATGAGCAGCCCGAGCAGGGCCAAAAAGCCCAAGGTAATTTTGGATTTGATGTTCATAACGGCCGAGAACCAACCAGTCTTCGAAAAACAGGCTTACCATTAGCAGGCCGAAGCGTACTAGTTAGCTGTTATTTATTGCAATACCATAACCATCAATTATCTATAGTAAATACGCTCCGTCGAATGCGAACGTCCGCACCCGGCAACCGTATCATTTTGTCCCGGTGGTCGGTCAAAAAGATGCAGCGCGGGGCCTTCAGGGAAGGCCGCTACAGGGCATATTCTAGAATTTTGCGGTACAGCGTCTTCACGCTGATGCCCAGCTGGCGGGCAGCTTCGGCCTTGTTGCCGGCGGTTTCCTGGAGCACCAGCTCAACTTGGCGCTTCTCGACGCCCCGCAGAGAGCGGCCGGCCGGGTCGGGCTCCGTGGCCGCGAAAGGCACGGCCTGAAACTCCGCCGGCAGGGTGTCCACCGTCAGAATTTCCTCGTCGGCCAGAATCACGGCGCGTTCCAGCACGTTCTTGAGTTCGCGCACGTTGCCCCGCCAGTCGTAGTGCAGCAACAGCTGCACAAACTCCGGGTCCATGCCCGTCAGGCGCTTGCGCAGCTTGGCGGCGTAGAGCTGCAAGAAGTGGGTGGCCAGCGGCTCGATGTCGTCGCGCCGGGCGTTAAGCGGCGGCACGGGCACCACAAAAATTGAGAGGCGGTAGTACAAGTCGGGCCGAAAATGGCCCTGGTCGGCCTCCTGCTTGAGGTTGCGGTTGGTGGCGGCCACGATGCGCACGTTCACCCGGGTGGGCTTGGTGTCGCCGAGCTTGGTGAACTCCTGCGTTTCCAGGGCCCGCAGCAGCTTGGCCTGCGCCCCCACTTCGAGTTCCCCGATTTCGTCGAGGAACAAGGTGCCGCCGCTGGCTTCCTCAAACAACCCTTTTTTGTCCACCGCCGCGCCGGTGAAGGCCCCTTTGCGGTACCCAAACAGCTCCGATTCCAACAAATCCTTGGGGAAAGCGCTGCAGTTCAGGGCCACGAATGGCTTGGTGCGGCGCGGGCTGGCGTAATGAATGGCTTGCGCAAACAACTCCTTGCCCGCCCCCGTGGGCCCTTCCAGCAGCACGGCCGCTTCGGTGGGGGCCACCCGCTCCGCCAAGGCCCGGGCCTTGGCCAAAGCCGCGGACGAACCAAGCAGGGAATCGAACCCGAACTGCGCGCCCACTTGCTTTTCTAGGTCGGCGACGCGGCGCTGCAACCGGGCCTTTTCCATGGCGCGGGCCACCACCACAAACAGTTGGTCGTCGGAATCGCCCTTGGTGAGGTAGTCAAAGGCCCCAAGCTTCATCGCCTGGACGCTGGCCGGCACGGTGCCGTAGGCCGTGAGCAAAATCACTTCGATGTCGGGCGCCAAGGCTTTCAGGCGGGGCAAAAGCTCCACGCCGTTGGCGTCGGGCAGCTTCACGTCGCAGAGCACCACCAATACCTCGGCGGCGTGCTGGCTCAATACCTCCAATCCGCGCCGGGCGTCTGCCGCCTGCAGCACGGTGTACCCCTCAAATTCAAGCACCCGCGCCACCACCGCCCGCAGACTAGCTTCGTCGTCAATGAAAAGGATGCTGCCTGCGGACATTAAGTTAGTAAGGGAGGAGTACTTCTAGGGCTGGCAAGATATGGCGCAGGATAAAACCCTTGCTTACTCGTCTAGTTCGGCGCTCGTATTTCGCACATGCGAATCAGCGGGCCGGGATGCGCTGCCTGGCCTTCAAACGGGCGAAAACAACTAAAATAAACTGTTCAATAATCAAGGTACAACAACGGCTTCTTTCGAATGATTAGCGTGAACTCAATCGATAGACGAAAAAAACAACGTTAAGGCCTTCCAGTACTTGAATGCATCACTGTTGGGCCTTTATTGGACTAATTGCTGCTGTTAATCAATTAGTTGTTCCGATTAGGTTCGTTCAAGGCAGTAGGTAATCAGAAGCTTGTCGGGGTAAATTAGGTTGTTCCTGCGCATTGGAGAGCATCAAAACGTGTGGGGCAAGCCAGTTTTGGGCTAAGCCACTGGCTACTCCTTTTCCGCCTAGTTCGACCGAAAAGTCGGATTGCCCCACACGTTTTGATGCCCTCCTTCACCCGTGCGGCCGAGGCCATAGACACGCAGACCGTGCGCACGGGCAGTAATACGGGGCTGTTAATGCTACGACGCCAACAAGCAAGTAGCTGGGCGTAAGCGCCGCATCGCCGTCGATACCCAGGGCCTGCCCTTTGCCGTGCTGGTGCAGACGGCCAGCGTACAAGGCCCCCTGGGCGCGGCCCCGGTGCTGGCCGGGGCAAGGCCAACGCCCCGCAGTCGCAGCTGCTCTGGGCCGCTGGTGGCCACCGCTGCCCCGGCGCTGGGTGATGGCGCACAGTTTTGATTGGATCAGTAGATACCGCCGCGTGGCTGGCCGAGACTGCCAAACCAATCCCCGCGGCCGTGAAGCCGTTATCAACGCCTGTTTTTGTCAGTTGATACTGCGCCAACTAACCAAAGGACCTCCTCCCGAACGCAGCAATTGATGTTCCCAACTCCCGTCTAACACCCCGCAAAATAAAAATGTCTTCTTAATAAAATAATCATGCTAACGGTTGGTTAATCGGTTTTTACGGGCCTACTTGCCCCCGGTTTCGCGGCCTCCCCCCGGTCGTTGCGGCTCCCTACCCCGGGCCCAACCGACGCGCTGCTTCCATTCCCAGCTTTCCTTTCCACCCCGGTCGTTTATGGCACCTCGCCACGGCAATGCTCCTCGTGCTTCCGGCTGCGGCACAGTTGCGGCTGACACCGTTTGGTTAGTCCCAGGCCCGGGGGCAGGCGCCGCTTGCCCGGCGCAAACCCGTTGCCTGTGCGGGCCCCCAACTAACCGCTTTCCGTTTTTTGCTGGTCCAGGGTTGTCGAAAATGCATGTTAACAGGTCGTCGACTATTTGCGTCCGGCGCTTCCTTACGTTCTCTATATGGCCCCTTTTTACGCGCGTACCATTGGTTTTTTCTTAGCAATTGCGCGCCGCGCCGCGCTGGACGGTCCAAAGGGGACGTTGACGGCCTGCTTCATGGGGCATTGTCTTCGGACCAGCACCCTGTTGGTGCTGTTGCTGCTCTTCGCGGTGGGAGCCCAGGCGCAAACCGTTCCGGCGGGGCAGGGCTTGGTGGCCGACGCCACCGAATTGAGTGCCTTGCGCGCATTTTACAACGCCACGGGTGGACCCAATTGGACCACGCGCCCTGGTTGGCTCAAAGGCACCACGTTGGCTGAAGCCGGCAACTGGCCCGGGGTCTGCGTCAGCGGGGGGACGTGACGTACCTCGTAGTTGATGCGGGAAACCTGTCGGGGACGCTGCCCGCCAGCCTGGGCCAATTGACGTACCTGGTAAAGTTGCAAGTCAGCTCCGGGTACTTCACCGGCTCCATCCCCCGCGAGATCGGCCAATTAACCAAGGTGCAAATCCTGAATTTTTCCGGTGATAGACTCACCGGTACCATTCCTGCTGAACTATGTGTATAGTCCCAGCATGTAAGTGGAGGCATTTTCAGTACCGAACTTCGCCAGTACTTATGGGACAAGTACTTCACGGCAGCGCCCGTACAACGCCGGCAGTGCGACGCCGCATCCAGCAAAGTCCGGAAAGCGCGCAAAGCTTAGCGAAACGCCACGGGGTCAATGTGAAAACGGTGACCAAGTGGCGCAACCGCAGCACGACTACAGCCGCGCCGACGGGGCCAAAGCCGGTTTCCACCGTGCTTACCGCCGAGCGGGAAGCGGGCGCGGGCGCTTTTCGCCAGCAGACCCAACCGCCGCTCGATGACGGCCGCTACGCCCTGCAGGAAACCATCCCACCGCGCGCGCGCTCGGCCCTGCACCGCCTGTTTCAACGCCACGGCCTCGGCCGCCTGCCGGCTCCGGAGCCCGCGGAGAAGCAAAAGAAATTTAAGGATTACCCGATTGGCTACCTGCGCGTCGACTTCGCCGAAGTGCCTACCGAAGCGGGTACAGTGTACCGCTTCGCCGCCCTTGACCGCACCAGCAAGCCGGCCTTTGCCGCATGGCACCCCCGGGCCACGAAAATGCTGGCCGCTGACTTTTTGCGGCGGGTGCTGGCCGCCATTCCCTACCCAGTGCCTAAAGTGTTGACCGACAACGGTACCCAATCCGGCACCCTGCCCCGCCGGGCCTACGCCTGGCGGCACATTTTTGACCGTGTCTGCGACGAGCGCGGCATCGAGCACGGCATCGAGCACCGCTTCACCAAGCCCGCCCGTCCGTGGACGAATGGGCAGCGCTTCAACCGCACCTGGAAAGAGGCCACGGTGCGCCAGTACCAGTACCAGTACCAGTGCCAAACCACGGCCCAACTCAATGAGCACCTGCAAGCCTTTTTACTGGCTTACAACTACGGTAAACGGCTTGAGCGGCTACGAGGCAAACCCCCACACGAATTGGTTTGCCAACAATGGCGCTTAACCCCTACTATCTTCATGCGTGACCCCACCCACCTCATGCTGGGACTATACACCTAGCCTTACGTACTGTTTACCAAGTGTTCAGGTGACGGCCCCGCTGCCGCACTACTTCGCCTTTGCGCGGGGTGGCAGCTTGGCCAGCGACTCATTGACGCCCTTGCTGAGCTGGTTCAGAAGCAGGCCCGGCGCAATCCGGCTGGCGTAGCGCAACACGCCGGCCAGGCCCGGATATATCTCCCAGGTGTCTTGCTGCATCCCCTTCACGGCCTCGGCAATCAGCTTGTCGGGGGCCATTAGGTCGCTGTCCTTCACGTCGTCGGCAAACTTGTCGTTCAGTGGGGTTTTCGCGCCCGGTGCCACCAGCTCGAACACCTTTACGGCGGTGCCTTGCAGCTGCACCCGCAGCGACTTGGTGTAGGAGCGCAGCCCCGACTTGGTAGCCCCGTACACCGGAGCCAGCGGAAACGGGGTCAGGGCTAGACCGGAAGTCACGTTCAGGATGGCGGCCGTCGGCTTGGTTTTGAGGTGAGGCAAAAACTGCTGCACCATGCGAATGGGGCCGGCCAGGTTGATTTCGATTTCCCGCGTCACGTCGAGCAGGTCCAGGTCCGGGTCGTTGAGGTTAAGCTTGCGCATCTCGCCCGCATTGTTAATCAAGATGTTGAGCGCCGGAAACCGCGTCGTTACTTCCTGGTAGAGCTGCCGGATGGCGGCCGGGTCGCTCACGTCGCTCCGGAAGGTGTGCACCCCCGTCAGGCTTCGCTGGGCTTGGTCGAGCTTGGCCTGGTCGCGGCCCGTGATGAGCACCGTGTTGCCCATGCCCAGTAGCTGGCGGGCAAATTCGAGGCCCAGGCCGCTGGTGCCGCCGGTGATAAGGATGGTGTTTTTCTGCAAGTCCATGAGCGAAGGTGGCGGTTAGTAAAACAGTGCTAAAGGACCCCAAAGGTCCGACTCGCGCAGCACTGGTTAGTTGCGCCAACCAAACCGATTTTTGCGAAATTCACCCCTGGCCCCGAAAATTTGCGGGCGAAAGCGCGGTCTGCCGCTTGAAAAAATTCGAGAAGTGGGCCACCTCGGCAAAGCCCAGGCTGTCGGAAATCTCGGAGATGTTCCACCGGGTTTGCTTGAGCAGCAGCTTGGCTTCCTGCGTCACGCGGCTCCCGATAATTTCAGTAGTAGTGTAGCCGGTGGTTTCCTTCAGCACCCGGTTGAGGTGATTGACGTGCACCGCCAGCCGGTCGGCGTAGTCTTTGGCCGTGCGCAGCTGCAGTTTCTGCTGCGGCGTTTCGATGGGAAACTGCCGCTCCAGCAGCTCCACAAACAGGGCGGCGACCCGTGCGGCGGCGGTGTGGCTCAGGTGCAGGGCCGAGGCGGGCTGAAGCTTCTGGCCGAAGTGCAGCAGTTCCAGCACGTAGGTGCGCAGCAAGTCGTATTTATAGGCGTAGCCGCCGGCAATTTCCTTGTGCATTTTCCGAAAAATGGCCTCCAGCTCCGCCACGTCCTCGTCGGTTACCGGAAACACCGGGCAACCGCCGGCCCGGAACAGCGGCAGTTCTTCGAGTACGACCCCGCTTTTGGCCGGCAGCAGAAATTCCTCGGTAAAGACGCAGAAATGGCCGGCCTGCTGCTGGTCCAGCGGCTCCCAGTTGTAGGGAACCTTGGGCGTGGCAAACAGCAGCGCATGGCGCTCAATGTCAATTGCTTTATCGGCGTATTCGGCCCGGCTGCGCCCGCTGATGAGGCTGATTTTGTAGTACGCCCGGCGGTCGTAGAGCATGGGCGGCTTCTCGCGCACCCGCCGAAACAGGTCGGCCACGTCGAACACGTTGAAGTGCCCGATTTCCTGCTGGATGCCATCGGGCAGCAGGGCACCGGGCGGGCTGTCGAGCGCCACCGTCAACTCTTGGTAAAACTCGTCCAGGGAAATTGTCTTCATCACCAGCTTGATTTGCGAAATTCAAAGGTAGGACGTGGCTGGGAAGCCGATTGAGTTCAACAAAGAGGACTGGCTTTCGCGGTTGGTAATCTGCTTGCTGTTTTTATTTGTCTCATTCGGTAACGACGCTACTTACGTGATTTGAAGAACAATGCACCACCGCTTGGCTATTTGGCCGGGTCCAAGGGGTATCAAAACGCCGCCCCGCCGAAAGGTTCACGGCGAGGGTAAAGTCCCGGCCCCGGGCGGCAGCTGCCGGTGCAGGTAGGCCACGAAATCGGCAGGGGTGCGCAGGGGCAGCTCGTCGGGGATGGTGAGCCGGAAGCGGCTTTCCACTTCCAGAATGATATCGACCATGTCGAGCGCCTCGAATCCAAATTCGCCCACCAAATCCGAGCCGGGGTGCAGCTGCCGCAACTTGATGCCCTTGCGCTGGCTGATGAGTTGCCGCACCTGCTGCGTGAGGGAGGTAGTGGGGTTCTCGTTACAACAGGGCGGAAAATTACGCTAAGCCTGGACAGGTATTTCCTCTTCATCCTGTTGTTAGCAGAAAGCCTAATCTTCAGAATGCGCAGCCCGCATAACCGCTCGAAGCCCCGCTCGGCAAGCTGCCGGCGGGGCTTTTGGTGGCAGAACAGGCTACGTCACCGCAGGGCAGTAACTCCCTAGGCAAATACAATCACCGGACGGCCACGCAATCCGCCCGCGGCCAGCGCCTGCTGGGCAGCGGCAACCTGCTCCGGCGCGTACTCTCCGGCAACCCGGAGCTTTATTTCCCCGCTTTCAACCAGGGTTCGCAACAGGTGGAGACCTTCCGTGTTTTCCACCACATCGGGCACCCATACCAGCTTGGTTTGAATCCCCCGCTCTGGTGGCAGCTCAGCAAAAGGGCGCACGGCTATATACACGCCCCCGTCGCGAATGGCCGGAAAACTGCTCGCCCCCAGTACGGCCGTGTCAATTAGCGCATCAACGCCCTGCGGGAACTCCTGGCGGATAGCCTCGGCGAAGCCATCTCCGCGTTCTACCACTGCGTCAGCCCCGTAGCTGCGGACCAGGTCGCTTTCTGCTGGTTTGGCATCGGCGACAACGGTTAGCCCCCTTTTTTTAGCGGCCGCAATGGTGTAGTGCGCCAGCACGCCCGCGCCGCCGGTCACCGCCAGCACCTGGCCGGCTTTGAGTTCCGTCAGCTCCAAAGCCCGCAGGGCCGTCAGGCCATTCATGGGGAGGCCGGCCGCCTGCGCGAAAGTTGTTCCCGTCGGTATCGGCACGACGGAGGCGGCCGGCACGACGATAAAGGCGGCCTGGGTGCCGCCATCGGGCCGGTACGGCATCAGGGTCGCCATGACCTCCTCCCCAACCCGCAGCCGGGACACCCCCGGCCCGACCGACTCAATCACGCCGGCTGCATCAAAGCCGGGAACAGCCGGGAAACGTACCGCGCTATTTTCAATCTTGCGCATCACTTCGTCAGCCGGATTGACCCCGGCCGCTTTCACGCTGATGCGCACTTCGCCGAAGGCCGGTGGCCGCACGGTGCGCTCCACCACGTGGATAATTTCCGCCCCCCCCAGCCCTTCGTAGGTCACCGCTTTACCGGACACCGGGCCGGGAATTGTTTCCATGAACTCTGCCATATGCTTTAGATTTTAAACGACCTTCTCTCCAAATACTGCTGCAAATTCTCGGGCGAAGTCCCGAAGCTTAGTTTCGCCGGCTATGGGCCGATGCAAATCGTAGTCTTCGCGGATAGCACCACTGTGAATGGCCGCCCCAAGCTCGACGAACAGGTGCGCAATCATTACTGGCATACCGGCCTCTTGGAAGGCCGCGAAGGCTTGCTCGTCCGTGAAAGTGACCCACTGCAAAGCCGGCTTCCCGATGCCAGCCCCCATAATCTGCGCTGCTGCGCTGGCCGTTATATCATCGCTGGCCAGATAGCGTATTTTTTCGCTTCCCGTGGCCGTCAGCTCTTCCGCCGCAACCTTCGCAATATCTTTTGTTGACGTAAAGACGATTCTATCCTCCCCACCATAATTAGCGCCGATAAACCCGGCGTTTTTAATCAGGTCGATAAATCTATACAGGTTCTGAAAGAAGTAGCCCGGACGTAAGTGCGTAACGCTTACCTGAGGTAGTTCATTTAAGCTGCTTTCTACCTCATACGAGCCAATAATAGGTCCTGTACCCTCAGCCAGATGAGCGCCCCAGCTGCTTAGGTGGACTACGCGCTTAACCCCAGACGTGCGGACGGCCTGGGCGTAAGCCCGCCCAATGTTCTGGCTGTGCGCCCGAATGTCAGGCACTGTAAAATCCAGCGGAACCATCGCGTAAACGGCATCTGCTTCGGCGAAGGCCCTGGCCAAAAAATCGGCATCGGTTATCGACCCAATTGCCGCAATGCCGCCTAAGGCTTCAATCTCCTTTCTTTCGGCATTGCTGCTAATAATAGTGACCGTGTGCCCTTGCGCAAGCAAGTGTTGGGCAAGCGGCCGGCTGATGTGACCTAATGCTCCGGTCAGAGTGATTTTCATTATCGCTATTTAATAAGTTTAAGCGGTTGCTCCGTGCTAACTATTACCACGGATTATTAACAACGTGTTCATCTACATGGGTAAAAAAGCAGCCGGTCGGGCCGTCGTCATCCAGGCAAGCCAACCACACGGCTGGGCGAGCGCCCTGCTCCACGGTATAGGGCGCATTCGGGCCACCCGCGTCGGTTTGGGTAAGGCCCGGGTCGGCACTGTTTACTTTGATTCCCTCCGGTCGCAGCTCTTTCGCTAGCAAGACCGTGAACATGTTTAAGGCCGCCTTTGAAGCCGCGTAGGGAAGCCGGGGCGGCTTCGGGCCATTCTGATGCAGGGGTTCGCTGGCAATGGTTACCGACCCAATCGAAGAAGACATATTGACGATGCGCCCGGCCGTACTGTGCTTAAGCAAGGGCAGGAAAACCTGGGTTACGCTTACCTGGGCCAGAAAATTGGTTTGCAGGTAGTCGAGCAGCAGCTGCGGACTGGCCTGGCTGGGCGAGCCTTCCTCCGTGAGCTTGGGCAGGATACCGGCATTATTAACCAGTATGTCCAAATAGCCAAACTTTTCCGTCACCGTTTGCACGGCGGTGCTCACGCTCGCGCCGTCCGTTATATCAAGCAGAATCGCTGACGCATCGATTCCTTCGGCCACTAAGCCCGCCGCCGCGGCCTCGCCAGCGGCGGCATTTCGGGCCCCTAACAACACCGTCATCTGCCGCTTGCCCAACTGCCGCGCAATCTCCAGGCCCAGCCCTCGGTTTGCCCCGGTTACCAACGCTATTTTTTGCCGTGTTGCCATGCTGTCCTGTTTGTTTTTGCAAAGCTTGCCCCGCTACACGGGGCTTGCGCTTGCCCAAAGACAAGAAATCAGACAACCACCTCACGCAATGTTGCGGCGGATTCGGCTCAAACTGGTATCCGTTACCCTCAGGTAAGAGGCGATATGCTTTAACGGAACCCGGCTGATTAGGTCCGGCTCATTTTTTAAGAAATGAAGGTATCGTTCGCGCGCATTGAAGCGCACTCTGAAAAGACTATGTTGTTTGTACCTGGAAAAAGTCTCTTCGTACAGCAGGCGGCCAAACCGTTCAAAGACCGGAAAGCTCCAGAATAGCGCATCCAAGGCTTGCTTGTTTACACAGAGGAGGAGGGTCTCTTCGAGCGCTTCCACGGTAGTGGGACTAACGGCAGCCCCATTGAAACTTACCAACTCACACGTAAATGAACCCTCTTTGAAGAAATTATTCGTACACTCATTTCCCTTAACATCAAACGAGTAAGACCTCAATAATCCCTTATAAACAAACCCCCACCAATCGCCGTAGTGGCCCTCTTTCAGCAAAAGCTCCCCTTTGGGTACTTTCCGGCAACTGAACAGCATGGTTATCGCAGCGGCATCTCCATCCGTCACGGGGATGTAAAGGCGAAATTGTTTTGTAAGCCAGTCGGAGAGTTCTTTTTCAAGCATAAGCAAAGAAGTTATTTTTTCATAATATTTATTTGTAAATTCATCAGAGCAAACAGCCAGTACGAACGTTAAGCCGTTCGCTTTGCCCCCTATTTTTAACAACACCCCCACTTTACGGTGGCGGCATCACCAGCTTAGCGTCATTTTTCGCCCCGTTGTAACGAGAACCTCGTAGTAGAATAACGGCACGTGAGCATGAAATAAAGGAACGGAGTACGGGAAGAATACAGGCAGGCCCCCGCAACGCCCGATACGACCCCAGGGGCCCGTACCGGGCGCGGGGTAGGCAATGAGTGGAGGTACCCTGAGCAGCTAGAACGACTCGCCGGTCGCCCGGGTCAGGGCCGCCTCGGCGATGCGGTACTCAGCCTGGGCATCGACCAGAGCCGCGGCGGCCTGCTGGCTCACGGCCTGAGCTTCGAGCAAATCGACGAGCGTGAGCAGGCCGGCCTGGAAGCGGTTGTTGTTGAGGCGCAGATTCTCCTGGGCCTGCGTTACTGTCAGGCGCTGCAGCTCGATGCGGCGGGCGGCCTGGTTGAGACGCAGCAAGTCCCGGCTGATTTCGAGCTGCACCTGCTGGCGGTTTTCCTCCAGGTTGGCCGCGCTGGCCTGGGCCTGGTAGCGGCGCTGGGCTTCAAGCAACCGGTTTTCCTTCCAATGCACGAGCGGCAGGTTCACGCTCACCAGGGCGTAGGCCGGCGTAATGGTGCGGTCGGGAAAGAAATCGCTGGGCTTCTGCACGAGGAACAGGGCGTTGGCGCTGGCATTGACCTGCGGCAACCGGGCACTGCGGGCGATGGTGATTTGCAGGGAGTCGGCCCGGTTGCTGAGCGCGAGCTGGCGCAGGTCGGGGCGCTGGGCGAAGGCCCGCTGCACGTAGTCAGCGGCCGACACGGCCGGAAACTCGCCCGCGATGGACTCGGCTAGGCGCAGGGTGTCGCCGTCAGTGCCTGGCCGGCCGATGAGCTGGCGCAGCACCAGCTGGCTCAGGCGTTGGTCGTCGCGGGTGCGCAGCAGCAGTATCTCGGCGTCGCGCAGCTGCACCTGGGCGCGCAGCAGGTCGGCTTTATAGCCCAAGCCCACCCGGAACTTGTTGTCGAGGTCGCGCACCAGGGCTTGCAGCTGGGCGCGGTTGCGCTCGGCCAGGGTTATCTGGTCGCGCAAAGCCACGGCCTGCCAGTAGGTCTGGTCGGTTTCGGCTACCAGCTGTTGGCGGGTGGCTTGCACCTCCTCGCCGCTGCCCTGGGCCTGGAGGCCGGCCAGCGCAATCTGGGCGCGGATGCGTCCACCGGAGTATACCGGCTGGCTGATGCCCACCCCGGTACTGAGGCCCTGGGCTTCGAGGGGCGTGCCGCGCAGGCCCCGCACAAAGTAGCTGGTGCTGCTGGCGTCGAGCTTAGGCAGCAGGCCGGTTTTGGCCGCCGCGTGGGCCGCTTCGGCGGCCTGCTGCCGATGGCCGGCCACGGTCAGGCGCTGGTTCTGGCTCAGGGCCAGTGCCCGGCACTCGGCCAGCGTGAGCGGGGCGGTGGCATTAACCGGCGCGGCGAGCGCGGGCATAGTTTGGGCATAGAGGCCCGGCGCTACCAGCGCCAGGCCCACACATAACAGTATCTTCATGAAAGCAGGGTCGAGGTTAGTGGGCGAGTGCCAGCGTGGGCTGGTCGTCGCCTTTGGGGGCGGCCGGGGCCGCGTTTTTCTTGGGCTTCAGCGACTGGTAGTAGAGCACCGGCACCACAAACAGGGTCATGACCATGGCCACCATGATGCCGAAGGCGATGACGCTGCTCAGCGGCGACCACAGGGGGGACTTGCTCAGAATCATCGGAATCACGCCCACGGCTGCGGCCGACGAGGTAAGGAAAATCGGCCGCATCCGGCGCTGGGCCGAGTGGATGGCCGCGTCCTTGATGCTGTAGCCGTGCTCGCGCACCAGCTCGTCGGCGTAGTCGACCAGGATGATGCCGTTGCGCACCACGATGCCCAGCAAGCTGTTGATGCCCAAAAAGGCCGTCATGCCCAGCGGGTTATCCGTTACCCAGAGGCCGAACATGGCCCCCGGCAAACTCAAAAAGAACGTGGAGAGCACAATCAGGGCCTTGCCCACGTGGCGGAACTGGATGAGCAGGGTAATGAAAATCAGCAGGAAGCTCAGGCCCAGCGCCAGGTTGGAACTGGGGCCGGCCTCGCGGCCCGACTCGTCGTCGCCGCCGTATTCGAGGTGCACCCCGGCCGGCAGCTGGAGGGCATCGAGCTTGGGCCGGGCCTCGCCCAGAATCTGCACCGCCACCCGACCGAAATCGGTGTCGCTGCTCACGGTAAGCGTGCGCAGGCCGTTGCGGCGCACGATATTGCTCAGGTGCCAGGCCGGCACCACGTCGGCCACCTGGCGCAAGGGCACCTTGGTGTTGTAGGACGTGGTCACGTACACTTGGTTCACGTCGCTGAGCTTCGCGCGGTCTTTTTCATCAAGGCGCAGCACGATGTCGAGCGGCTTGTCGCCCTCCCAGAGCGTCGAAACGGGCCAGCCCTTCAAGCTGCCGCCGAGGGTCTGGCCCACGGCTTCCTTGCTCACGCCCAGGCGGTCGGCCTGGTCCTGCTTCACGCGCACGGCCACGCCCAGGTAGGGGTTGCACCAGTCGTCTCGCACGAAGTGGGTGTTGGCGGTGGTGGCAAACACCTGCTCCACCTGCTGGCCCACCGCCCGGATGGCGGCCACGTCGTCGCCCACCACGCGCACCTCAATCGGGGCCTTGGTTTCCTTCCAGCTCAGGCGGCGCACCCGCACCGAGCCCTCGGGCACCACCTGCTGCAAGGAGTGACTGTATTCTTTGGCCAGCGCTACCGTGGCTTCGGCGCTGGTCGTGTTGATGAACACCTGGGCGTAGTTCTCGGCCGGGGCCTCGGGGGCGTAGCTGGAGTAGAAGCGCGGCGAGCCGGTGCCGATGAAGCTCACTACCTGCCGGATGCGCTTATCGCCCTGGATGGCGGCCGTCACCCGGTCCACGGCCTTTTCGGTCTGGGCCACGGGCGTGCCCTCGGGCAGCCACAGCTCCAGGTTGAACTGGTCGCGCTCGGAATAGGGCAGGTATTCAAACTTCAATTGCGAGCCGAAGACGCTGGCGAACAGAATGGACGAAAAGCCCAGCGTGAGCACCAGCTTGGGGTGGGCAAAGCTCCAGTCCACGGCCCGGTTGAAGCGGGTTTGCACCCGGTCGATAATCGAGGGATTGGCCGCCGGCGCGTTGGCCTTTTTCTCGTGCAGCCCCTTGCGAATGGCGAAGTAGCAGAGGTAGGGCGTGAGCAGCATCGACACCAGAAACGACGAGACCAGCGCCACCGTCACGGTGGCCGGGATGTGCATCGAAAACTCCCGCGTCAGGCCCGTGTACACGATGGCCGAGGGCAGAAAGGCGAAGATGATGGTGGCGGTAGCCGCCAGCACCGGCACAAACAAATCGGTGGCCGAGCGCCAGGCCGCCTGCCAGCGGTCCATGCCTTCATCGAGTTTCTCCACGTAGTTGTCGACCACCACGATGGCGTCGTCCACTACCATGCCCAGCACAATCACCAGCGCCGCCAGCGACACCTGGTGAATCTCCATGCCCAGCATGTGCAGCACGGCAAACGTGATGAGAATGGAGAGCGGGCAGGCAATGGCCGAAATCAGGGCAATGCGCAGCGGCAGCAGTAGCATGACCACGGCAATCACAGCGGCCACGGCAATGCTCAGCTCCACGAAAAAGTCGTGCAGCTTGTGGTCCACCACGTCGGGCTGGCTCACGATTTCCTCCACCTTCACCCCGGCCGGAAACTTGGCTTCCACCTCTTTGATGCGGGCTTTGAGCTTATCGCCAAACCAGACGATGTTGTTGCCCGGCTGCATCTCCACGGTCAGCATCACGGCCGACTGGCCGTTGATTTTGATGCGTGAAACCACTTCCTCTTCCCGGCGCTCCAGGTGCGCCACGTCGCGCAGGCGCACCTGGTTGCCCGAGGTGGGGTCGGTATAAATCAGCTGGTTGGCCAGCGCCTCCTGCGAGCGGTAGAGCCCCTCGGTAAACACCGGCACGCGGGCGTCGGGCAGCTTCAGCTCGCCCGAGTAGCGCACGTTGTTCTGGCTTTGCAGCACCCGCCCGATTTGCCCGAAGTCCAGCCCGTACTGCCGCAGCCGGTCGGCCGAAGTCGTCACGTACACCTGCTCCTTCTGCTCGCCGTAGCGCCTGATTTTCGATACCTGCGGCAGGGTCTTGAGGGCGTCTTCGAGCTGGTCGAGGTACTGCTTGAGGTCGGCGTAGCTGCGGTTTTTGGCCGTCACGGCAATCATTAGGGCCGCTACGTCGCCGAACTCGCCGTTCACGAAGGGCCCCTGCACCGCCTGCGGAAACAGCTGCTTGTTGGCGTTGAGCCCGTCCTGCAGCTTAGCCCAGAACTTATCGGTGTCCGTCACCCAGTCCTGTAGGGTCACGTTCACCACTACGGCTCCGGCCTTGGTCGTGGAGTAGGTTTTTTCCTTGCGCACTTCCTTATAGCTGAAGAGCTGCTGCTCCAGCTTTTTGGTCAGCTGGTTCTCCACTTCCAGCTCGTCCGCCCCCGGGTACACCGCCAGCACCAAGCCCTGCCGGATGGTGATGTGCGGGTCTTCCATGCGCGGCATGCTGTAAATGGCCCAGATGCCGGCCAGCGCCAGCATGATGGTGATGCCAAAGGTGACCTGCTTGTATTTCATGGCCGCCTCAATCAGGTTGATGCGGCGGCGCGTTGGTTTAGTTTCTTCCATAAAAGCGAAGCGGGGTTATTGGAGAATTCGAATGGCCTGCCCGTCGTGCAGGCGCTGCTGCCCGGCCACGATGACCTTGTCGGTGGCCGCCAGGCCCTGCGTCACCACCACCTGCTGGCCCTGCACCGGCCCGAGCACTACGCGTCGGCGCACGGCAGTTTTGCCGGCCGCGTCGGGCACGTAGACCACGCTCGCGCCATCGGCTTCCTGCACCACCAGCTGCGGGGCCACCGCCACCACCGGCGCGGCCGTACCGGCCGGTAGCGGAATCCGCAGGCTGGCCAGCATGCCCGGCAGCAGGCGCAGGCCGGGGTTAGGCAGCAGTACTTTCAGGTAGAAGCTGCGCGACGTGGGGTCGGCCACGGGATTAATCACCTGCACCGTGCCGCGCACTTCGCGGCTGAGCGCCGGCACCTGCACCCGCACGGCCGTGCCCTTGGCGATGCGCCCAATCTCGGCCTCGGGCACCACGGCCCGGGCATACACCTGCTCGGTTTTGATAAGGCTGAAGGCCGGGCTGCCCGGCATTGCCGCCACGCCCGGCTCCACCATTTTGGCCGCGATGAGGCCCGCGAAAGGCGCGCGCAGGTGCGTATCGGCCAGGTGCTTGCGGGCCACCCGGGCGTTGGCCTCGGCGCGTTGCAGCGCGGCGTTGGCCTGCACCAGCTCGCGCTCCGTCAGGCTTTCCGATTTGAATAATTGCTGCGAGCGGCGGGCATTGTCGCGGGCTTCGAGCAACGAGGCCTCACCGGCAGCGACCAGGCTGGCGTATTCTTCCGCACCTAGCTCGGCCAGCAGCTGGCCTTGTTGCACCGCGTCGCCTTCGCGCACCAGCACGCGCTGCACCGTGCCGGCTACGCCGAAGCCCAGGCTGGCCGTATTCTCGGCCTCGATGGTACCGCTGTACGTCTGGTCGGCGGTGCCGGCGGTGGTCCCCACCGGCTGCACCTGCACGGCCACGGGCTCGGGGCCCTGCGGGGCGCTGGCCGCTGCCACTTTATCGGTAGCTTCTGACTTAGAGCACGCTACCGCAGCGGGCAGCAGCAGTAACGCCAGCCAGCGGCTGGGTTGCCGGGTGGAAAATGAAACATGCGACATGAACGAGGAAGGTAAAGGGGGTTTATTCATAAAATGACTAGTAGTCCAGTTGGGCAAAAAAGAAGTCGTCGGTTAGTAATCAAAAGCAGGAATCAGCCTAGAAAAGCGGAAAAGAAGCAGGAAACAAAACGTCATCCATAAAGTGACTATTAGTCCAAATAGCCCGAAAAGAAACTGTACGACGGCGCAGTTAAAAGCAAGAGGGGAGAATGGGGGCTAAACGGGCGAACGCAGCCCGCTTTCCAGCCAGGCGAGGAAGGTTTCGAACAGTTCGTTCAAGTCCACGTGCTGGTGCTCCGATAAGTGCGGGCCTTTGCTGACAATGAACTGCATCATGCCGTACGAGGAGGCCCAAATGGCATTGACCATCAGGTCGGCTTTCAGGTCGCGGCGGATGGAGCCGTCGGCCATGCCTTCGCGCCACAAGTCCTGCATCAGCGCGTGAATGGCATTGTTCGTTTCGTAGAGCGTGGCGGCGTTGGTGCTGGTGAAGGGAGACTCGAAGAAGGCGATGAAGCCGAAATAGGCTGGATTGGCAATCACGAAGGCATAGTACGTGCGGGTGATGCGCAGGACCTTTTCCAGTCCGGTACCAGGTGCCGCCACGGCCTGCACAAACTGTTTGTGCACTTCGTGCAGCGCCTGCTCGTTGATGGCCAGCAGAATATCCTCCTTGCTACGGTAGTGCCGGTAGAGGGTGCCCTTGCCCAGCTCCGCCTCGGCCGCAATGTCGTCAATGGTGGCCACGACGATGCCTTTGGCCAGGAAGACCTTCTTGGCCGCCGCCAAAATGGACTCCTCGCGGTAGACTTTTTCCCGCTGTTTGCGTTCCTGTACCCCCATCAACTGAATTAGTCAGTTTGTGACTAACGGTCCAAAATTAGCTTATTTTTGCCGATTGTGGTACGCTGACCTCCTGAAAATAAATTCACTAGTGGCATCAAGATACTCAAAATCAGCCCAATAAATTAGCCATTCCGTTGGTCGCTCAGGATAATGCAAAGACCAGAATAGCATAGGTAGCCTCTTGAAAGCAGGAATGACCTACCACTTCCAGCCCCAGCTTTTGCGTGTGCAGCCGCAGCAAGGCACTTTTCGTTTCGGCATCGGCAATAAACGCAATGCCGATTTCGTGTGCATTGGCCAGGGTTTACTAGTAGTCTGACAACTTAATTTCAGTGCTAACGGTTACCTGAAATCATTTCTATATTTTCGCTCATGGCCCGTCCTGCTGCCCCCGTAATTTTAGCTTCTTCTGACCAAACAGCGCGGTGGTGGTCTATTATAGGATGAAAAGCGTATACTTAGAGGGTGTTAGGGAATCAGGCAGGAGTTAATCGATTGAGACCCATGGTCATGTTGGCAATGAGCAGCCAGGTTTCGTGGGAGCGCGGGGTAAATTCGTAGTCGATAGCCAGTCGGCGGAAGTTGGTGAGCCAGGCAAAGGTGCGCTCGACGACCCAGCGCTTGGCCACCGGCACAAAGCCGCGGGCCGTCGGCGGGCGACGGCCGATTTGGTGCGCGAGGCCGAGGGCCAGGACGTGTCGGGCGAAACGTCCCCGATACCCCTTGTCCGTTACGATGGTGCGCAGGCGGGGACCCCAAGCCGGACGCGCGGGCAACAAGCGCAGGGCTTCGACCCCGTCGTGGCCGTTGGCGGCGTGCACGCGACGAGCAAAAATACGCCCTTGCACATCGCTCACAATCTGGCGTTTGCGGCCGTTGACTTGTTTGCCCCCGTCCAGCCCGCGGTGCTCAAAGACGCGGGGCGCGCGCCGCACGCTTTGGCTGTCGAGGCAAACCAGCGCGGGCGTCGCTGCTCGTCCAGCAGCCAGCCGGTCGGCCTGCTTAACGGCGTCAGTAAGGTGCTGCCAGCAGCCGTTGAGTGGCCAGCGCCGAAAATAGTAGTACACCGCCGACCACGGCGGAAACGGGGCGGGTAGGCTACGCCATTGACAGCCCGTGCGGCAGATATAGCGCACGGCGTCAACGATTAAGCGCAGGCAGTGGCGGCGTTTGCGTTGGGTAAGGAGCAGCGGCGCGATAACTTGCCACTGCGAGTCAGTAAGGGGTTGATAGCCGTCAACCATAAAGCGAACCGGAGCCGAGGAACTCCGCTTGCTGCTTACTGGCTCGTTTTCTTTTGGGTTATGCCTAATTCCTAACACCCTCTTAGTCGATGGTTTACACGCAGCATTTTTGCGCCAAATGTGGCAGCGACCAAATTCGGCGCAACGGGCACAGTCGGGGCCACGCCCGTTACCAATGCAAGGTCTGCCGCTAGCAGGCGCGGTTCGAGCCGGCCGCCGCCGCCAAGGCGGGGCAGTATGAGCAAGTGGTCAAGCTATTGGGCGAGCGTAATTCGCAGCGTAGTATCGTGCGGGCCACCGGGGTAGCGCGCATGACGGTGGCCAAATTAGTAAAAAAAAGCCCAGACCAGCAGCCCACCATTGCCGCGGTTACGTCCGAAAAAAGCCCAGAAAAAGCGGTGGGAAGTCCTGGAACTGGATGAGATGTGGCCATTTGTAGGCCGCAAAAAGCGCAAAGTCTGGCTGTGGCTCGCCGTGGAGCGGGCCAGTCGCCGTATCGTCGCCTGGACCCCGGGCTGCCGGGGCGAAACCACCGCCCGCCGGCTCTGGCAGGCGCTGCCTACCCGCTGTCACCGGCATTGCTGGTACTTTACGGACGAGTGGAAAGCCTATGCCCAGGTGTTGCCCCGTTGGCAGCACCGACCCTGCCCCAAAGGCGAAGGCCAGACCAGTAGCGTGGAAGCCATCAACTGCTCCTTACGCCAGCGCGGCGGCGTACTCGTGCGCAAGTCCTGTTCGTTCAGCAAATGCCTAAAAATGCACACCGCCCGAATCAAGATTATCATCGATAATCATAATCGAAATATCATCCTTCAATAAACCATCGCCAACAGCGCTAACGGCTATTGTCAAAAAAGGCACCCATAAAAGCCGCAAAATAACGCGGGCCAGGGCCTTACCCGCAATGGGTGCCGGTAAAAGTCGGCTGGCCGTGCAAACCGAAGCCGGTATTTCGGCTACCCAGTATTATGGCCTCAAGCGGCGCTACTGGAGCGCTGGCTTAGCCGCCGCCCTCGAAGGGCGTCCGCGCAGCGGCCAACCCCCGAAAGTAACGGCGGCCCTGGAAGCGCATATTACCAGCCTGGCCTGTAACGACGCGCCCGCCGGGGCAGCTCGCTGGACCTTGTCGCTGCTCAACCAACGGCTGGTGTCGCTCGACTGCGTGGTGAAAATTTCGGACGAGACGATTCGCAAAGTGTTAAAAAAAGTCAGCTAAAGCCCTGGTTGAAAGAGAGGTGGTGCATCGGCACCAGCACGGGGGAGTACCTGGCCAACCTGGAAGAGGTGCTCGGCCTCTGCCAGCGTCCGCCGCAGGCAGGCGTAGTGCGGCGCTGCTTCGACGAGCGCCCCTGCCAATTGCTCGGCCACGTGCTGACCCCGCTTCCGCCCCAGCCCAACGCCACCCAAAAAGAACACCAGGAGCATGTGCGAAAAGGCATGTGCAACGTCTTACCGGCCCATAATCGTGTGCAACGTCTTACCGGCCCATAATATAGACACAGGCCAACGCCATCTACGGGTCAGGGCGACCAAAACGAAGGCTGATTATGCGCAGTTTATGGCCTGGCTGGTGCAAACGCATTATCCAGAGGCGGCGAAAATTAAGCCCGTGCAGGGCAACTACCGTACGCACACCTGCGGGGCTTTCTACGAAAACCTGCCCGTCGAAACGGCCCGCACCCTGCGCTACCAACTCGAATTTCACTACACGCCCAAGCACGGCTCCTGGCTCAACATGGCCGAAATCGCATTTGCCGCCCTTGCCCGCCAGTGCCTCGACCGACGCATTGGCAGCCAGCAAACCCTCGAACAAGAGGCCTTGATTTGGGAAGCCAACCGAAACCAAACAGCGGTTAAAGTGAATTGGTCCTTTACCACCGAAAAGGCCCGTGATAAGTTGAAAAATAGGTACGCCCAGTTGTCTAAAATAACTGCCAAAACTAAAGTGTCAGACCACTAGCTTACTTCAAACAGGCGTGGCTCAGCCCTTGGCCCCAGTGAGTAGGTTGCACCAGCACGGGTCGCTGATTCGGAAAAGAGTGGTAAATTTTCGCGTAGGCGAGGCGTATTTTTGGACATGGATTATCTGACCCTGCTGGAGGAGAGCACCAAAAAGTGTGGGGCAGGAAGGTCAAACAGAATCGGTCGACGTTGGGTATTGCTAAATAAATAGGGTAAAACCTCCGACTCGGTCGGGCCTATGCGGGTTTGCTCGGCGGCTGCCAGGCGGCAATCAGGTCCATGTCAAACGGGGCCTCGGCGGGTAGGGGCTGGTCGGAGAAGTCGTACTCGCCGTGCAGGTTCAGGTGGTGGTAGGAGAGCACGGCGAAGGGCGAGAGCGTGGCCAGCGTGGCGGCCTGCTGCTCGGGCGGCAGCCGGGCCAGGTGCTGGGAAAGATGCAGGTAGTTCCAGCAGATGATGGCGTTCATCAGCAGGCGCTTGCAGGTTTCGGCCACCAGCTGCTCGGAGCGGGTGGCGGCGTGAAACTCCTGGTTGCGCCCGTGCCAGACGGCGTGGGCGAGCCGGTGGGCGCTCTCGCCTTTGAGCTGCTTCTGGATGCGCTGGCGCAACTCCACTTGGTCGACGTAGCGCAGCAGGAACTCGGTTTTGACCAGCCGGCCCAGCTCTTTCAGGGCCCGGTAGAGCGGGTGCTGGCGGGCATACGAATTCAGGCGGCCGAACAGACGCGAGGCCTCGCGGTGGCGCAGCTTCGGGGTGACGACCAGGCGTAGCACCTCGTCCCAGTGCCGGGCGATGCGTTCGGGGTCGAGGCGCGCATCGGGCAGCAGCGTCTGCCCCAACTGGCGGTGGGCGGCCACGGGCTCCCAGCTGTAAAGCTGCTGGTTGGTGAGCTGGCGGATGCGCGGCTCGTAGGCGATGCGCAGCATGCGGGTCACGGCGAAGATGACTTCCGTGTAGCCGTGCGTGTCCGTGGAGTGGACGTCGGTGGGCCGCCCGGCGTGGCGCAGCAGCCCGTCCAGCAGGTGCGTGGCTTCGCGGTCGGCGGCGCTGAACACGGTGGAATCGAAGACGAGCAGTGTCTCGTCCACGTAGGAGTAAGCCGTCAGGCCGCGGCGGTTGCCGAAGTACTTGAAGGAGGCGCTGCTGCCGAGCGAGTCCACGGCCAGGTCGTACTTCTGCCCGTCGCTGCTGCTGCTGTGCAGCACGTCGGGCGAGAGGCGAAAGGCCTCGTGCAGGCGCAGCTGGCGGGTGAAATCCAGAATCAATTCGTTGGCCTAGCGCAGGTTGTCGAGCGAGAAGTGGGTGCTGGCCAGGCGCTGCAGGGCCGCCTCGTCCACCTGGGGCGCGACCTGGGCCAGGCGGCGCAGGCCCAGGTTGCAGCCCAGTCCCACCAGGGCCGCCAGCAGCTGCGACAAGGGCGGCAGCGTGCGTGTTTGCTGGGCAGCGAGCCAAAAGCCGTGTCAAACTGCGTCAGGCGGGCTACGCTGGTCAGTACCTCGCGCAGGGGCACGACCCGGTGGCGGGGAAATAGGTGGGCCGGCAGGCGCGGCTGCTCGGCCGGCAGCCGGGGCGTGGTGAGGCGGTAGCGCCCGGCCGGGGTACGGTGCGCGTGCGGGTTGTAGGCTCCGCTCAGGTGGGCGTTCGTGGCCGCAAACTGGGTTTGCAGCTGTGCCTGGAGCGTGGCTTGCACCGTCGCAAAATCGCGCCAGGCACTCAGGCCCGCCTGTTCCAGCAAGGCCTCGCGCTGCCGGGCCCATTGCGCGGCCGGCAGCAAGTAGTGCTCAAAGGCCCGGTACTGGTAGCAGCACGTAAAGTTGAGTTGGCCGGACTTAATGGCCGTGGTCATCTCTTTAAACAGCAGGGCTTTGTAGAGCGACGGGCGCAACCGGCCCTGCGCATCGAGCACGTAGGCCCGTTGCGTGAGCGAGAGCAAGTCCAGCGGCACCTGCGCGCCCAGATGCCCGTCGTGCTGCTGGTAGTAGTGCACGGCTCGCCAGAGGTCGGCGCGGGTGGTCGCCTCGTCCACGACCAGGGCTTTGACTGGGGCCCCGAGCTTGGTTTGCAGGCGCAGCGACGCCGCGGCCAGCGCCTCGTGAAACAGCGCCTCGCCAGCATGCTGCTCAGTGGCCAGGCGCAACTGCTCCAGGTGCTCGTGGTCTTCGCTGAGCTGGGCGGCCGTCACCTGGTGGCGCTGCAGCAGCGCGTCGATGCGGGCCAGCTTCTGCTCGGCCGGTATGTCGGGGGCATCGACCAGGGCGCGGATTGGGGTCAGCGCCTGCAGGTGTCGGTAGCCCTGGCCCGTAACCTGGCTGGTCAGCTGCTGCGTGGCGGTGCGCTATTGATAGAGCGTCTCCTTGACCTGCTCGCGGCACTGGTTGGCGGCGCTGGTCACCGTGTGCAGCAGCGTGTCGACCGGGGCGTCACCCAACTCGTAGTACTGGTGCACCACGAAGCTGAGCAGGTAGAGGCAGCGCCGCTCGTCGCGGCGGTAAAATTGCGCGGCCTGGGCCCGCAGCACGTACTCCGCGTAGTAGGTGATGGCCTGGTCCGAAAGGCGCAGGCGCTGCCAGAGCGGCTGCAGCTGCTCGAAGAGCTGCCGCAGGGACGCGAAGTGGGTGACCCGTTCGCGGATTTCCCCGGCGCGCAGGCCCTGGCGGATGCGCTTAAGAAAGGTGAGCGGGTAACGCCGGCCGCGTCCGTCTCGCGGGCGTCGGTTTCGTTGGGGTCATCGGCGGCCAGCAGGTGGTCCAGCAACCGCTGCTCGCCGGGGTGCAGGTGCTGCTGCAAGCGGCGCAGCAGCCGTTTCTCAAACGCGAGCAGGGCCCGCGTGATGAGGTCAGCCAGCGTATTGTAAGTGGGCAGTTCCAGCTGGTGCTTGTGCAAAAACAGCACCAGGTAGTCGAAAACCGCCGACGGCTTGAGGTGCTGGCTGCTCAGGCGCACGGCCTCCTGGTAGAGCCGGTCTGCGGCGGCCGCCTCGAACCGGCCGATGCCCAGTTGCTCACAGATGAGCTGCTGGTGGGCATAATAAAGCGCGCTGCCGCAAAGTCATCGGCCCCCAGTCCTACCTGCTGGGCGACATAGGCGATATCGGCCGCGTGGTAGCGGGTGGCCACGTAGAAGCGCTGGCTAATCTGGAAGTAACCCAGCTGCAAGAGAAACCCGACGTGGTTGGCGGGGGCCAGCATCCGCAGCAGGTGCGCATCCGCCCAATCCGGTGCGGTAAAGACTCGCGCCTGCTCGGCGGCCGGCACCAGCGGGGGGTGCTCGTAAAGCTCGCGCTCCTTACCTAGATGAATCCGCAGGTGCGTGGCCATAAAGCGCCCAAAGGTCGATGGTGTAAACGACCGTTATCCCTACTCAGTAATGCTAGTGTTAACGTTCGTGTAAAGGTATCGAAAACGGATACCTTTACAAGGCGCATTTACCTTATCGCTAACCTGCCCGTTTTGCCCATGATTTTCGGCTACGTCCGCGTCTCGACCAGCGCCCAATCGGCCGACAGCCAAAAGAGTCTCATCGCCCGCTACCTGGTCGAGCACCGCTGGACCCTGGACGAGTGGATAGAGGTGGAGATGTCCTCGCGAAGGACCGCCGGGCAGCGCCGCCTGCCCGAACTGCTAGCCAAGGTCGCGGCCGGCGACACGGTCATTATCTCCGAACTCTCGCGGCTGGATCGCTCGCTACGCGAAGTGCTGGGCCTGATTGAGGAACTGATTCACCAGAAGCGCTGCCGGCTGATTCTGGTCAAGCAGGACCTGGACCTGGGCCCGCAGAACCACCGCGACATGACCCACAAAATCCTGCTCACCATTTTCGCCATGCTGGCCGAGTTGGAGCGGGACTTCGTTTCTGAGCGCACGAAAGAGGGCCTACGGTCCCGGCGCGAGCAGGGTATCGTGCTGGGCAAACCCAAGGGCGTGGTGCAGCAGTCCATGTATGATGCTGACCGCGAGCGCATCCTGCACCTGCACGCGCTGGGCGTGCCCCTGGCTACCATTGTGGACGTGCACCTCAGATACGGCAAGTACCTCTCCCTGAAGAATTACCTGGCCAAATTACAGCGGCTTCCGGCTCGAAATGCCACTGCGTGACCGGTCGAGTCGGAGGTTTTACCCTATTTATTTAACAACACCCAGACATGCCCGAAGCCCTGGTGGCCACCGCCTTGCAGCGGGCGCTACTCGCGCAACGGCCCGCTCCCGGCTTGATTGCGCACTCCGACCGCGGCGGCCAGCACGTAGGCAACGGCTATAAAACCCTGCTGCGCGACGCCAAGGCCCAGCGCTCGCATAGCCGCCGCGGCGAATGCTACGATAATGCCCAAGCCGAGGGTCTCTGGTCGCGCCTCAAAACCGAACTACTCGAACTCCGCGAGTGGCCCGTTTTCCTGGACCTGGCCGACGCGCAAGCCAGCGTGGCCAACTATTTTGACTACTACAATCATGAGCGCCGCCACTCCAGCATTGGCTATTTAAAGCCTTATCTCTTTCACTAACACCAACTTGCCAGTATCACCTAATTCTCTCCTGCTCAACTAGACCACCTCAGAGTACCGCGACGCCCAAAACCAGTGGTTCCGCGCCTACGGCAACGAGCAGTGGAATTCGACGCCCAAGGCCTCGTGCAGCGCCGCGAAGCTAGTATCAACGACGTGGCCATCGCGGAGGAGGACCGGAGATTCCGCTGGCCCCAGGGGGTCCCACGCCTGGCCGATTACCCGGGGTTGACGGAATTGGGAATGTAGCCTCCGTCTGTCATGCTGACGAAGGAAGCATCTTTTCACCGCTGAACGAGCCGTTCCAACGGGAATTGCTAATCGTCTGTCATGCTGACGCAGCAAGCGTCTTCTCACCATTGAACGAATCGTTCCAACGTGAAAGGATGCTTCCTGCGTCAGCATGACAAACGGTCAATAATTAAACCGCCAAGAAATCCCGCTTGGGGTTAACCGTCGCAATTAGTGCCTCTTTTTCAGCCCGCGTCCAGCCCTTCAATTCCTTCTCCCGCGCAATAGCACCATTGATGTCTGCGAACTGCTCCGCATATAGCAAATTGCAACAGAAATAGCGGCCAGCAAACGTTTCTGGGGCCCCACGATTACCATAGTGCTGCGCCAGGCGGCGAGCTAAATCGTTCGTCACGCCAATGTACAGTACTGCTTTCGCGGGATTGGTGGTGATGTAAACGAAGTAGGCCATACGCAAAAAATCGTCTGTCGTGCGGCCGAAGGAAGCATCTTCTCCCGCTGAAACGATTCGTTCAGCGGTGAAAAGATGCTTCCTTCGGCCGCACGACAGACGATTAACGATTTCTGATGAAAGGCTTAGAAATCCTCGTCGAGCGAGAACACGTTGTCGTTACGCTCGCTCATCACGCCGGCTTTCTGGTACTCGGCCACGCGCTTCTCGAAGAAGTTGGTTTTGCCCTGCACCGAAATCATTTCCATGAAGTCGAACGGGTTGGTGGTGTTGTAGATTTTGCCGCAGCCCAGGGCCACCAGCAGGCGGTCGGCCACGAACTCGATGTACTGCGACATCGTCTTGGCGTTCATGCCGATGAGGCTCACCGGCAGGGCCTCCGTCACGAACTCCTGCTCGATGGTCACCGCGTCGGCGATGATGGCTTGCACGCGCTCCGTGGGCAGCTTGTTTTGGAGGTAGCTATAGAGCAGGCAGGCGAAGTCGCAGTGCAGCCCTTCGTCGCGCGAAATCAGCTCGTTAGAGAACGTTAGGCCGGGCATCAGGCCACGCTTTTTCAGCCAGAAAATGGAGCAGAACGAGCCCGAAAAGAAGATGCCTTCCACGGCGGCAAAGGCGACGAGGCGCTCGGCGAAATTCTCGGAGTTAATCCACTTCAGGGCCCACTCGCCTTTTTTCTGCACGGCGGGCACCGTTTCGAGGGCGTTGAAGAGGTAATCCTTTTCCTTAGGGTCTTTGATGTAGGTATCAATCAGCAGCGAATAGGTCTCGCTGTGAATGTTTTCCATCATAATTTGGAAGCCGTAGAAGCAGCGCGCCTCGGGTAGCTGCACTTCCTGCATGAAGTTGACGGCCAGGTTCTCGTTCACGATACCATCAGAGGCCGCGAAGAAAGCCAGCACGTGCTTGATGAAGTGGCGCTCATTGTCGGTGAGGTTGTTCCAGTCTTTTTGGTCCTGGCTTAGGTCGATTTCCTCGGCGGTCCAGAACGAGGCTTCGGCCTGCTTGTAGAACTGCCACACGTCGGCGTTCTGGATCGGAAAAAGCACAAATCGGTTGGGGTTTTCGGCGAGGAGCGGTTCCATGCGGTAGCGGCTAGGGTTGGCGAAAAGACGAAGGGAATGGGCAAGCAAACCGGCCGGCGCGGCCGTTGTTTGGCCGGGCAACAGCGGCCACGCGGGGGCCCCGACTCCAAAGATAGGCAAGTACCGGACTATCAGGGCGCGGAAAAATGCAGATTTTTTTAATCGCATTTTCTCCCAATAAGCTCGTCATTGAGCCGATTTTCCCGGTAGCATCCGGTTCCCAGGCCACCCGTAACACTCCAGTAATACTCCATTAAAACACCGAAAATTCACCCATTTACAGGCACTTATCCACATCACACCTGTGGATAAGTAGGACTTGTCCACAAAATACGCCTTACCTCAATGCAATTCGGGGTCCGGAGACCACACGCGGGGCCCCGGCGGCCGGCGGTGTTATAGGCCACGTTTTGCGCCCGTTGTAGGCCCCGGCAAAACGCCGGGCAAATGAGGATTAACGATTTAGGTTTGGTTTTCCAGAATCAACCGCGTACTTTTGCCTTCCGATTTTCAGAAACCCCGCGCAGACCGATGTACGCTATTGTCAATATCGCTGGCCGACAGACCAAAGTTGAAGCCAACAAATTCGTTTACGCCTACAAGCTGGCCGGCAACGTCGGCGACACCGTGCAATTGGGCAATGCCCTGTTGACCGATGACAACGGCACCCTCACCGTAGGCGCCCCCACCTTGGACGTGGCCGTAACCGGTACCATTCTCGCCCACGTGAAGGGCGACAAGGTGCTCGTCTTCAAGAAGAAGCGCCGCAAGGGCTACCAAAAGATGAACGGCCACCGCCAGGATTACACCAAAGTAATGATTAACAGCATCGGCTAGGTTTTGAGCTTTTAGCTAACGGCCAGTGGCTGTTAGCTTTTTGCTTTACCTAAGTGCTGTATTTTTAAATAGCTAGCAGCCAACGGCTGGTAGCTAAAAGCTCCAACAAAATGGCTCACAAGAAAGGTGTCGGCTCGTCGAACAACGGCCGCGAATCGCATTCCAAGCGCCTCGGCGTGAAAATTTTTGGCGGGCAGACGCTCATCGCCGGCAACATTATCGTGCGCCAGCGCGGCACCAGCCACCACCCCGGCGCCAACGTGGGCATTGGCAAGGACCACACGCTGTTCGCGTTGGTTGACGGCACGGTGCAGTTCAACAAAGGCCGCAAAGACCGCTCGTTCGTGACGGTGGTTCCGGCCGTGGCCGAAGCCGCGCAAGCCTAGCTCCCAGCATTTTTGCCTTCGGGCAAACAAACAAGAGGGCTGCTCCTACCGGGGCAGCCCTTCTGTGGTTTCGGGCAGCCGCAATTGGCTAGTGCCCGAAATATACCCGCAGGTTTACTTGGGCCGCCACGGCCCAGGCGTGCGCCGGCGCTTGTTCGGGGCGGTAGTAGTACTGCGCGGGGGCCTGCAAGCCGAGGCCCGCGTTGGCATCGAATAGCAGCGGGTGGCCGGCCCAGCCGCGCTGCGTGCCCACCAGCGCGTACACCCCGGGCACGAGCCGGGCCGGTACCGTGCGGCTGCGCCCCCGGCCGCGCGCGGCGGCCAACGCTTGCCACTCGCCGCTGCCCTCCAGGGCCAGGTAGTCACCGAACCGGGCCGGGCGGCGGGCCACCGAATCGTTGGCGCGGGCGTGGTGGTAGTAGTAGCGTGCGCCCAGGGCCCCGGTGCCACCCACCAAGGGTGGCGTGGCTTGGGCCCGGCGGTTGCCCCCGACGCGGCCCGTGGGCAGGTAGGCTTCGGCTTGGGCATAGAGGCTGAGTTGGGGCCCCACGCGGTACTCGGCCCCCAGCGCCAGCGGCACCACCAAGCGGCCGCGCACGTCGGGGCTGATGACCAAGTGGGCGAGGTTGAAGCCTGCCTTCAGCCGCAGCCGGTGCGGCAGGCTCTGCGCCCGCAGGGGCTCCGCCCCGACGGCCAGTGCCACCAACACAATTGTTTTGAACAGCCGCATGGGGAGCAATAAAAGCCCGAGGATAGTTAACTTCCCAAGTTAATTTCGAATTCCTTGAATCAGCGGCTATTATCTGCCAACTGATTCAGAAACTGGCTAATCTGGGCGGCGTGGCTGACCACCAAGAAATGCCCGGCACCGGGCACCAAGTACTCAATGCCCGCGGCGGGGGGCGGCAGCAGCCGGTCGTGGGTGCCGTGCAGGCGGGCGGTGGGCCCCGGGCCAGGCACGCCCCGCCAGCGCAGCAACTGCCCGATGGCCCACTGGGCAAACACTGGGTCGGTATCGGCGATAATTTGCCGGAGCAACGCGTATTCGCCCTTGGTTTTCACGCCGAACGCCCACTTGGCGGCCCGGGGCAATTTCTGGAGCAGCGTTGGGGGCACCAAGCGGTCCAGGCCCGTGGCACGGGCTACGCGCAACGGCCAAAGCAACTCGTGGGGGCCCGCCAAACTCGAAACTAGCACCACCCGCGCCAGGGGCCGCAGCTGGGCAATTTCCAGCGCCAACAGGCCCCCAAACGACACGCCGACCAGCCAGCAAGCCTGCGCCACCGGCACGGCCGCGGCCAGCCGGGCGGCGTAGTGCGCCAGCGTCTCGGAGGCCGATTGCAGCGGTAACCAATTCATTACGTGCACTTCACCTACCAGTTGCCAGCGCTGGAACACCCGCTTATCGGCTCCCAAGCCCGGAATGAGGTAGAAAACGGGCCGCGCCGGGGCCCCGGTCACGAATCGAGCCGCACGTACACGCCTTCTAGGTAGAAGATGTTGTGGGGCTGAGGGTCGTCCTCGCCTTCCTCATCGGCGGGGTAGGTCACGGAGAGCTTGAGGGCCACGCTGGGCAGGGGCACGGGTGGGGCCTCGTCAGAATTGAACTCGAGCAGGGCGGGCCACTCGCTGGCGGCCAGGGCATCGGCTACCTCCTCCTGGAGGGTTTCGGCGCGGTCGGCGGTGAGGCGCAGCAGCGTATCGAGGGACTGAAACGGCAGGGCGAGGTGGAAAAAATGGGGCTCGTGGTCGAAGTCGGTGGTGGCCCACACGGTCACGTCGTCGGTGTTGTCGAACACGATGGCCACGACGTACACGTGCTCCACGAAGAAGTCCACGTCGTCGGCCAGGCTGTCGCTCAGGAGTTTCATGCACCCGCGGGGGCCGCTTGGAACAGTTCCAGCGTAATCTGGTCGGCCAGCAGCTTGCCCGCGTCGGTCAAAGTAAGCACTTCCTGCTGGATGGTGGCCCAGCCCTGGGCCGTAAGCGTGGCCAGGTAGGCCGGGTGGGCCCCCGCTAGGTCGAGGCCCAGCGCGTCGCGCAGGTGGGCCAGGTCGCAGCCGCGGGCCGTGCGCAAGGTGGTGAGCAGGTACTCGTTGGCCCGGTCGCGGGCCGTCAGTTCCTCCACCGTGGCGGGCACCTCGCCGCGCTCGAGCACTGCGGCCACGTACTGCGGGTTGTTGGCCACGGTGAACTGGCGGTTCTGGCCGTCGAAGGAGTGGGCGCTGGGGCCCACGCCCAGGTAGGGCACGCCGCGCCAGTAGTTGCCGTTGTGGCGCGACTCGCGGCCCGGGCGGCAGAAGTTGCTGATTTCGTACTGCCCGTAGCCGTGGGCACGCATCTGAGCCAGCAGCAGCTCAAACTGCACGGCCACGAACTCGTCGGGCGGCGCGGCAAAGGTGCCCTTGCCCTGGCGGCGGCCCAGCAGCGTGTCGGGCTCGATGGTGAGGGCGTAGGCCGACACGTGGGGCACGCCGAGCGCAAACGCATTAGCCAGGTCAGCCTCCCAGATGTGGTGGCCGGGTGCGGGCACGCCGTAAATCAGGTCGATGGACAGGTTTTCGAAGCCCGCGTCCTGAGCCCGGCGCACGGCCGCGGCCGATTCGGGGGCGGTGTGGGCCCGGTTCATCAGGCGCAGGTGTGGCTCGTAGAAGCTTTGCAGCCCGATGCTGAGGCGGTTGACGGCGGTGGCCGCCAACTCGGTCAGCTTGGGGCCCGTGAGGTCGTCGGGGTTGGCTTCGAGGGTAATTTCCGCCCCCGGCGCCACGGCAAAATGCCGGTGAATGGCCGCAAATATTACTTCTAACTCGCTGGCCGTAAGCAACGAAGGCGTACCGCCGCCGAAGTAAATGGTATCGAGCACCACGTGGGGCCCCAGATAATTTTGGCGCAGGGCAATTTCCTGCACCAGGGCGTCCACCAGGCGGCTTTTCAGCGCCAGCGAGGTGCTGAAGTGGAAGTCACAGTACGAGCAGGCTTGCTTGCAGAATGGGATGTGGAGGTAGAGGCCAGGCATGGGCGGCAAAACGGGGAAGGCGGCCGTTTTACATTCGGGAAATTAAACGCCGGCTGGCGCGTTATCGTCCCCGAATGTACGTCCGGTTTTTTCTGCGTTTTGGGTGGCTGCTGGGTCTGGCGCTGCGGCTGGGGGCCCCGGCCGCCCGTGCCCAAACGCCCACCCTCGACCCCGCCGCGCCCAACCAGCCGGGGCTGGCCTCCCCCCCGCTGCCGCCGCCCGCCGCCGCGCCCCGCGCGGCCGGGGCCCCCAAGCGGCCGGTGCACCTGCGGGTGCTGCGCCTCGACGCGGCGCCCGCCGATGGGGCCCTGCTGCGGCGCTACAAGCTGAAAGCCAGCGTACCCGATTCGCTCAGCGCCCTGCGCGAGCTGCGCGAGCTGGTGCTGGCGCTGCAAGGCGAGTCGTACCTCACGGCCTCGGCCGACAAAATAAAGTGGGGCCCCGACACGGTGCGGGCGCGCATTTTCGTGGGCGAGCCGTTCCGGTGGGCCTACCTGCGCAACGGCAACCTCGGCGACGGCCTGCTGACGCGCGCCGGCTACCGCGAGCGGTTTTTCCGGCAGGCCCCGTTCCGGCCCGGCGAGTGGGCCCAGCTGCAGGAGCGCGTGCTGGCGGAGGCCGAAAACCAGGGCTACCCCTTCGCCACGGTGGGCCTCGATTCGGTGCAGCTCGACGGCCACAGCATTGCCGGGCGGGTGGTGCTGAAGCGCGGCCGGGCCATCGTGTTCGACTCCCTCCAGGTTGTGGGGGCTACCAAAACGCGCAAGCAGTTCCTAACCAAATACTTGCAGATTTTCCCGGGCCAGCCCTACAGCCAGCAGCGGGTGCAGGCCGCCGCTCAGCTCCTGCGCCAGCTGCCCTACCTGAAGGTGCGGGCCGAGCCGGAGGTGCGCTTCGCCCGGGGCCGGGCGCGGGTATATTTGCTGCTCGACGATAGGCCCTCGAACCAGTTCGACGCCATTGTGGGCGTACTGCCCGGCGCCGGCACGCAGGGTGTGCAGTTCACGGGCGACGTCACCATCAACCTGCGCAACCTGAAGGGCGGCGGCAAGCAGGTAGGCTTGCAGTTTCGCAAGGTCGATGCATTATCACAGCTACTTGACATCCAATACGTTCATCCCAACTTTTTCGGCACGCCACTGGAGTTGGCCGGCAGCTTCAACCTGTACAAGCAAACCGACGCCTTCCTGACGGTGCGGCCGCGGCTGCAAGTCACCTACCCGTCGGCGCGGGCCGGGCGGGTCACGTTCTTTGTGGAGCAGCGCAACTCGCGGCTGTTCACCGACAGCGCCGCGTCCAGGGCCCTCACGGTGCTGCCCGAAAACATCGATTCGCAGTACACTTCCTACGGCCTGAGCTACGCCTGGAATACGCTCGACGACCTGTTTTTCCCGCACCGCGGCTACCTGCTGAACGGCCAGGCCGCCGTGGGCACCAAAATCATCACCCGCAACCCCGATTTGCGCTCGGACCTGTACGACAGCCTGGCGCTGCGCTCGACGCAAACCACGCTGGCGCTGCGGGCCGAGCGCTACGCGCCCGTGGGCCGGGCGGGGGTGCTGCTACTGCGCGTGCGCGGCGAAAGCCTGGCCAACCAGCGCCTGTTCCTCAACGAGATGTACCGGCTGGGGGGCCTCAATTCGCTGCGGGGCTTCAACGAGAACCAGTTCTACGCCAGCAGCTACGCCGTGGCCACGGCCGAGTACCGGCAATTCATCGGTGCCGAGTCGTACGTGTTCCTGTTTGCCGACCAAGCTTATTTCCAGCGCGGGGCGGTGGCCAGCCAGGCCGCGGTAACCGACCAGCCCACGGGCCTGGGCGCGGGCCTGAGCTTTCGCACAGCAGCGGGTTTGTTCCAGTTTGTGTACTCGGTGGGGCAGTCGAGCAGCGCTAACCAAGGCTTCGCGCTGGGCAATTCCAAAATCCATTTCGGCATTACAAACCGGTTTTAAGTAGGCGGCCTGCCATTCAACAGCTCTTGAGCAATTTACTAGCCAAATTGGCCGAATGATGCTATTAGCAAAAGTAATAGCCAGCCAAAATGGCTGAAAAGGGCACGAAATGGGGGCCCCGTGGCCCTGGTACGGGCTTTGATAATACTAGAGCGTGGCCGACCCTTTAGTTGGCCCCTCCGCCATGAAACTCATCAGCTCGAAAATAATCCGTGATTTTGCTCCCCAAATGGACCTGCTCAACACCATCGGTGGGGGCGTGGCCCAGCCCCAGGTGCGTCTTGACAAGCGCCAGCAAGGCGTGATTCTGCGGGTGGCGCTGCCATCGGCTTCGCCCGACACGTTCCACGTGGCCCTGCACAACCAGCGCCTGACCGTGTACGGCGCCTACCGCCACCAGCCCGACGACAAGCTTTCGGCCCCGCTGTTCACGCGTGTGCTCGACCTGCCCGCCAACCTCGATGTGGCCCGCATCGACGCCGTGCAACAGGGCCCCGAGCTGCGCGTGCGCATCCCTTACAAACACACCAACGACGAGCCGCGTGAGCTGGACATCCGCCACGAAGACTAGGCTCCTTTTTATACCGCCGGGACCGACCGGCGCCGCCGTCCACTGATAAAGCCGGGACCGACCGGCTACTTTTCTTATCTCCGACTGCTTTCCCACCGCCCACAGCGGTGGTTTTTTTTGCCCCATAATGGCTGCCCGAACGAAGAACTGTCATTCCGACGAAGGAGGGATCTGGGTAAAACCCAAGGAAAATCCCCCGATTCCTCCTTCGTCGGAATGACAGTTCTTTGCTCTAAAACAGCGGAACTAGCAGCACGAAGCTCAGCAGCAGCGCCACGTAGAACCAGCCCTGCACCTGCCCGCGGTAGCGGCGCGGCACGCGGTTGCTGGCCACTAGCAGGGCCCCGATGGCCAGGGCCAGGTGCAGCACCACGAAGGCCATGGCCTTTACCCAGTTGCTCACGATGGTGTTATCTTCCTGGTATTGATTGCTTTCGCCCAGGCCTGCCAGGACCCAGCGCAAGCCAAAGTAGGCCACGGCTTCGAACGCCACGAACCCGAGCAGGCCGGCCAGCCACGCAGGAAAAGCTGTTGGTTGGGGCGCGTCGGCCATGGCGGTTGGGGGTTGAATCGAAGACCTGGCCGAAAATTACGGCCGGGGCCGGCCCAGCACCTCGGCCGTGCGGGCCCGCACGTACAGGTCTTCTACTTTGGTACGGGCCCAGGGCGTGCGCCGCAAAAAAACCAGGCTCGACTTAATGCTCGGATTAACAGCGAAGCAGTTGATTCGCAGGCGCTCATCGAGGCCCGGCCAGCCGTAGGCGGCCAGCAAATACTCGAGGGTGGCGGCCAGCGTCACACCGTGCAGCTCGCGGATGAGGTGGCCCAATTCGTCGCGGGCGTCGGCAGGAAGGGGCACGGCAGCGGATAGAAAAAGAGAGGAAATGGAGACAAAGTTGGCACAAAGTGAGTTGCCCAGGCACGCAACCCGACCGGACCTGCGTTATTTTTGGCAAAGCCATGCCCCGTCTCCACTCCACCCCCGCCGCCCCCGTTGCGCGCCTACCCCGGCGCCCGGCGGCGCGCTGGCTGACAGCAGCGCTGCTGTTGAGCCTGCTGGGGGCCGGTGTGTACTACGCCCGCCACACGGTGCAACTCAACCGCTACGCCCGGCGCACCTGGGCCACGCTCACGCACGGAGGCCTCACGGGGCGCGAAAAAACGCCGCTGCTGGCCGGGTTCTCGGTGCATGGCATCGACGTATCGGCCTACCAGGGGCACATCGATTGGCCCGAGGTAGCGCGCCACGCGGTGCGGTTTGCCTTCATTAAGGCCAGCGAGGGCGTGCGCCTGCAAGACCCGCGCTTTGCCCGCAACTGGCGCGAGGCGCAGGCGGCGGGCATTTGCCGGGGGGCCTACCACTACTTTTCGCCCAACCGCAGCGGAGCCGAGCAGGCGCGCCTGTTCATCCGCACCGTGCCGCTGGGCCCCGGCGACCTGCCCCCGGTGCTCGACGTGGAAGCCGGCCAGTTCCACGACGTGGCCGTGATGCGCCGCGAGGTGGCTACTTGGCTGCGCTTGGTGGAAGCCCACTACGGCGTGCGGCCCATCGTGTATTCCAACCACGGCTTCTACCGCCGCCACCTGGCCGGGCACTTCGACGAGTACCCGCTCTGGCTGGCCCACTACGAGGTGGAGCGCCCCACCCTGCCCGCCGGCAAGTGGATTATCTGGCAGCACTCCGACGAAGCCTACGTGCCCGGCATCCGCGGCACGGTCGATTTCAACGTGTTCCAGGGCAGCTACGCGGCGCTGCTAGCCCTGCGCGTACCGACGCCGGCCACCGCCCCTGCCCACCGCTGACGGGGCCCCGGCCACGAAAAAAGCCGCCCGGCGGCGCTGCTTGTGCCAAGCAACGGCCACCGAACGGCTCCTTTGGGGCCTCAGAGGGCCAGCTACTTACATTTTGGGCGCCATTTTGTCGTCCTTCTTCATCATCTTGGCGTCCTTCTTCATCATTTTGTCGTCACTGGCCTTGTGCTTCATCTTCTTGTCTTCCTTGGCCATCATTTTGGCGTCTTTCTTGGCCATCTTGTCGTCACTTTGGGCCGAAGCGCTGAAGAAAGAAGCGGTGAGGGCGAGGGCAGCTACGAGTTTGAGGGTGGTCTTCATGGTATGCGAAAAAAGGGTGTGTGTGAGTTGTAAGGGGTAATTTTCCGAAAGGTGGGCCGCGGGCCTGAACGCAACATGAAGAACTATTTCAATCGCCAAATCATGCACGGGGGCCCCTGGTCCCGCCGCGCTGCACTAGCCGCCGCCCTGGTAGCAGGGCTGCTGGCCGCCGGCTGCGGCAGCAGCCGGCCGGGCTTCACACAGTCGGGCCAGGGCTCCTACTACGCCAATAAATTCAACGGGCGGCCTACGACCAGCGGGGCCATCTATCGGCCCGGCAAAATGACGGCCGCCCACAATACGCTGCCCTTCGGCACCCGCATCCGCGTCACGAACGTGCGCAACGGCCGCTCGGTGAAGGTGACCGTGAACGACCGGGGCCCCCACGTGGCTGGCCGCATCGTGGACGTGTCGGGCAAGGCCGCCCGCCGCCTCGACTTGGTGCGCGCCGGCGTGGTGCCCGTGAAGCTCGAAGTCATCCGGGCGGCTCCGCGCACGGGCGGCCGCTAGCTACTTTTGCCGCCATGAACCGAAACATCCGCAAGAAAGTCGCCTGGACGTGCCCGCCCGGCCTGGGCCGTTTCGCTGCCCTCGACCACTGGGTGCGCGCCGCCGAAGACGAGGGCTGGTCGGAAGCCGAAGTCCAACAAGTGCTCGACGAGGTGGTGGAGGCCGACGACGACAAGGCTGGCCATGAGGTGCTGGCCTACTATTCGGCCCGCCCCTAACCAGGGCCCCAAAACCCAAACGGGGCCGCCCAGCCAGTAGCTGAGCGGCCCCGTGGGCTCTTGCGGGTGCCGCGGCGGGCGGCGCTTACTTCTTGTCTTTTTCGCGCTTGGCTTTGGCCTTTTCGGTGGCTTCGGCGCGCTTAGCTTTTTCTTTCTCCTTGCGCTCCAGCTCTTTGGCCATTTTTTCGCGCTTGCCGGGGTACTTGATGTCGTACTGCTGAATCTTCAGGATGCTGTCCTGCTCGGCCATCACCTTGTGCGTCGTGACGCGGCCCGTGAGCGAGGCCACGTCGCCCTCGGCCATTTGCACCGTGGTGCCGTTGGGCGACGTGACGAGGCCGGCGGGGCTGACGGTGTAACCGCTCAGCAGCTTTTTATCGGCCGTGAGCGGGTTGGCCAGGCCCTGCTCGGTGAGCACCACGCGGCCGTTCACCATGGCCAGGCCGTCCTTCACGCCGGCGCCCGGCGTGGCGGCTAAGCGCGCCCGGGCCGGCACGGCGGTGCGGCGCGGCGGCAGCTTGGTTTGGGCCTGGGCCCCAGCGGCGCCCAACAGCAAAGCCCCTAAAATTACAAACCGGAACGAAGTACGCATAACGGGTAATTTTTTAGATAAATTGAATTTAAACAGGGATACTCTAAGCAGAAAATTTCCGGACTGAGCAAATGTATTACGCTACCCGGTACCCTACCAAACCCTTATGCAAAACCGGTACCAACGGCGCAGGCGCGGCGGTAAAAACGCGGCATGGCTTCCTTACGTTCAACTGGTACCGGGCTGGGTAGCGCCGGATTAATTAACCTCTCCATTCCCATGGCCACGAAAATTCCCGCTGACGACCTGTACCGCACTTTCCACGAGGAAGTGAACATGACCGCTTCCGAGTTAGAAAAGTGGCTAAAAAGCGACGAGTCAAAAAGCGTAGGCCAAGCCGATAACGGCGGCGAAAGCATTGGCCACCAATCGGGCAAGCGCATCGTTGATATTTTGCATAAAAAGAAGGACGGCATTAGTCCCGACGACGAGGCCCACATGCATAAAGTGCATTCTTACATTGCCCGCCACTCGGCCCAGCGCCCCAGCGGCGACGTGGCTCACACGCCCTGGCGCTACTCGCTGATGAACTGGGGCCACGACCCGCTGAAGAAATAAACAGGCCCCGGGTGCGCAGTTGGCCCCGTGGCCTTGTCTTCGCTGCTTATTGCCGTCATTTGCTGCTCCCCGCCCTCGCTTTTTTACGCATCATCAATGGAATATAAGGATTATTACAAGACGCTGGGCGTAGAGAAAACCGCCACGGCCGAGCAAATTAAAAAGGCGTACCGCAAGCTGGCCCGCCAGCACCATCCCGACGTGAACCCCAACGACCCGGAGTCCGAGCGCAAATTCAAGGAGGTGAACGAGGCCAACGAGGTGCTGAGCGATGCTGACAAGCGGAAGAAGTACGACCAGTTGGGCGCCGATTGGCAGCGCTACGAGCAGCAGGGCGCCGGCCGGGGCCCCGCGGGCGGGCGCGGGGCCCCCGGCGGCGGGGGTGGCTTCGACTGGGGCCAGTACACGCAGGGCGGCGGGGGCGGCAACCCATTTGGCGACGAAGGCGGTGATTTTTCGGACTTCTTCGGCTCCATTTTCGGCAATATGGGCGGCGGTGGGGGCCGTAGCGCCCGCCCCGGTGCGGGCCAGGACTACCAAGCCGAACTGGAGCTAAGCCTGGAGGAAGCTTACCAGGGCGGCCCGCGCACCATCACGGTGAACGGCAAAAACCTGCGCCTGACCGTGAAGCCGGGCGTGGCCGATGGCCAAACCATCCGGCTGCGCGGCCAGGGGGGCCCCGGCCGCAACGGGGGCCCCGACGGGGCCCTGCTCCTCACCTTCCGCCTCGCGCCCGACGCGCGCTACGCCCGCACCGGCAACGACCTGACCCAGGACGTGCCCGTGGACCTGTACACCGCGCTGCTGGGCGGCGAGCAAACCGTGGCCACGCTGGGCAGCCCGGTCAAAATCAAAATCAAGCCCGAAACCCCGAACGGCACCCGCCTACGCCTGCGCGGCAAGGGCTTCCCGGTATACGACCAGGCGGGCCAATTCGGCGACCTCTACCTGCGCCTGACCATTGCCCTGCCCCAGCACCTCACCGACGAGGAGAAGGCGCTGTTTGGGCAGCTGGCCGCGCTGCGCGGCACCGAAGCGTAGCCGTTGCTTTTCCCGATTTACGTCTTTTCCCGCCCGCTTATGTTCGTTCTCACTTTCCAGGAATGCGCCGTTCGCTACGGCCTGAACGCCGAGGATTTGCACGGCTTCGTCGCCGTGGGCTTGCTGCGCCCGGCCCCCACCCCCAACGCCGTGGAGGTCGACGACGAGCCCGACGAGCTGCTGCCGCGCCTAGCGCGCCTGCACCACGGCCTGGGCGTGCCGCCCGAAGCCCTCGACCTAGTGCTGGCCATGCGCCAGCGCCTGCTGGGCCTGCAAGCCGCCCTGGCCCGGGAAACCTCCCGCGCCCAGCAACTGGAGCAGTTCCTGTACGGCCGGGGCCCCTTGCTGGAGGGGTAGTTTTTCCCCTTAACAGGTATCCATTCACGTTCAACAGCCGTTCAATTAGCCAATTAAGGCTCTTTGAACGGCTGTTGAACGTGAATGGATACCTGTTAAGGGATTAGGCGATGGCTAGGGCCAGGGCGGCGCCCACTACGGTAGCTCCCAGCTTGGCCCAGTCGAGCCGGTGTTCGGGGCTGGTTTCGAACAGGATGGTGGTGGAAACGTGCAGGAAATTGCCGGCCACCAGTCCCAGCAGCGCGGCATAGGCCCCCGCGCCCAGCCGCTCATGCAGCACTAAGTAGTTGCTACTCAAAATGCCCACCGGGCCGGCCAAGGCAAAGATTAGCAGCGCGGGCCACGTGCGCCGGGCGGGGCCAGGCCGCTGGTGTAGCAGCGTAGCCAGCGCAAACGCGGCCGGCACGTGGTGCAGTGCCACCCCAGCCACCACGGCGTGGTACGGGGGCCCCACCGCGCCGGCAGCAGCCGGCACCAAAATGCTGCCTTCCAAAAGCGAGTGCACCGCCAGGGCCCCCAGCAGCAGCAACGGCACGCGGCCTGCCCGGGCCGCGTGGGCGTCGGCCGCATGCACGTGGCCATGCTCGATGCCGTGCGAGAACACCTCCAGCAGTACCTGCCCAAAAAATCCTCCCAGCACCCAGTACCCCACCCGGGGGCCCTGGCCCGGCACCAGCTGCCAGGCCTCGGGCAGTAAGTGCGTGACGGTGAGGGTAAACAAATAAGCTCCGCTAAAGGCCAACAGCGGCTTCAGGGCCGCCTGGCCCAGAGCCGCGGGCACCCGGCCAGCGGCCCAGCCCGCCCCCAGCACCGTGCCCAGCAATACAAAAATGGCAATCCACATCCGCAAAAACGCAAAAAACGGCCGTCCTGCGGCTGCACAAAAGCGGCCGCCTGCCCCGCGCTGGTCGGCGAAGCAGGCGGCCGCTGCAAAAATTACTGAGCCGGCGGGCAGCTACTTTTTTTCCGCCGCTGGCTGGTGGCGCGCGTCCCCATCGGCGGGGGCGGCGTCGTTCTTTTTCTCCTCGCCCTTCAAGTTGGCCGCATCAGCCGACGTGGCCTCGGCGGCGTTGGGCATGGCGCGCTCGTCGAGCTTCACCGACGAGTTGGTGGGCCGCGGAATGGCAGCGCCTTTGGCGGCGTTGGGCATGTCGGCAGAATCACTGGCGCGCATGTCGCTGATGCGGGTACCGGGGGCTACCATGTCCACCGATACTTTTTCGTCGGGGCGCCAGTCGGAGGGCTCGGTGCTGCAAGCATTCAGGGCGAGGGCGGCGGTGGCCACGGCCAGCAAGCGAGGGGAGAGAAATTTCATGGGTGAGGAAACAAGCAATAGCGGTCAGATGGAATGCGTTACGTAGCGGCGGGCAGCGGGGTGGGCCGCGCCGCGCTTTTTTTGGCGGGGGCCCTAGGCCAGCAGGTTCTTGCGGCGCAGCAGGGCTTCGAACAGCTTGCGGTCGTTGTCGGAGTTGAAGATGCGCTGGGGCAAATGTAAAAACACCGGCACGTCGAACGTGCGGGCAATCCACAGGCGCCAACCAGCGGTGTCGGCGGGCGGGTCGCCGGGCTTGAGGTACAGCAAGTACGCATCGTCGTCGCGGCGCACCTTGCCGATCATGTCCCAGGTCAGCTGCATGGCTTTTTCCTTGCTCACGCGCAGCAGCAGCTGCTTCTGGTCCATCTCAAAGCTCATCCGCTCAAACAGCGGCTTGCTTTGCTCCATCTGCGTCACGCCCGTGACCTGGGCCGAGCGCAGCAGCACAAACAGCAGCGTGAGCACGAAGCTCAGCGCCAGCCACCACCACGAATGCCAGATAATGGCCGGCAGCAGCCCGATGGCGAACGGCACGAGGGCGTACTTCCAGTCTTTGCGCCACACTTCGGCCATGGCCAGCTTGGTGTAGGCGTTGGTGTCGAACTGCGATTTTTTGGTGACGATGGCCAGCGGCGACGGTTGCTGCTGCTGGCGGAAGCCGCCGCCCCCGCCGCGTTGGTTGGGTTGATTCATGATTCTTTTAAATGTGGAGATGCGTAGGACGTGTGGATGTGGAAGTTTGATAATGAGAGTTTTGATAGTCTAAAACAAACCTCCCACGTTTTCACATTCTCCACACTCAACACATTAATTTTTAAAATGCTTTCAAGCTCAAGTCTAGGATGTCGGCTGAGTGCGTGAGGGCCCCCACCGAAATGTAGTCGACGCCGGTGGCGGCCACTGCGGCCAGGGTTTGCTCGGTGATGCCGCCGCTGGCCTCGGTTTCGAAGCGGCCGGCCACCAGCCCCACCGCCTCGTGCATTTGGGCCAGCGTCATGTTGTCGAGCATCAGGCGCTGGAAGCCGCCAGCGGCCACGGCCTGCTGTACTTCTTCCAAGGTGCGGGTTTCGAGCACGATGGGCAGCTGCCGGCCGGTGCGGGCCAAGTAGGCGTGCGTGGCGGCCAGGGCCGCGGCCACGCCGCCGGCGTAGTCCACGTGGTTGTCCTTCAGCATAATCATGTCGAAGAGGCCGTAGCGGTGGTTCACGCCGCCGCCAATCAGCACGGCCCACTTTTCGCAGAGGCGGAAGTTGGGCGTGGTTTTGCGGGTGTCGAGGAGGCGGGTTTTGGTGCCGGCGAGCAACTCGGTGAGGCGGGCCGTGTAGGTGGCAATGCCGCTCATGCGCTGCATGCAGTTGAGCACCAGGCGCTCAGCGGTGAGGATGCTGCGCGCGGGGCCCTCCACCACAAAGGCCACGTCGCCGGGCTGCACGCGGGTACCGTCGGGCAAGGCCTCGCGCACCTGCAAGGCCTCGTCCACGGCCGCGAAGATGCGCGGGGCCAGGGCCACGCCAGCCAGCACGCCGCTCCCTTTCACTAATAGGCGGGCGCGGTTGCGGGCTTCAGCCGGAATGGCGGCCAGCGCCGAATGGTCGCCGTCGCCCACGTCTTCGGCCAGCGCCGTGCGAATGAAGGTGGCGAGGGCCTCGTCGGTTAAGTAAGTAGGGAGCGGTTGCACGCCGCAAAGGTACGGGCCCCGCCCTTGCCGTGGAAGCACCACCGGCGCCCCAACGCAAAGCCCCGCCGCCTGGTGATCAGGCAGCGGGGCTTCAGTGGCAATAATGGTTGGTTACTCTTTGGTAAAGTCCAAATTATCAATTACCGGGGCCCCGTGCGAAGGCTTCAGCTTGACGTAGACGCGGTAGGTACCGCCGCGGCTGGCGTAGCGCCCCACCGCGTACTGGATGCCTTCGCCACTGGCTCCCTGGTGGATAAAGTCGAACCCGGTGGGGCCGTTTTTGGCGAAAAAGTCTTTCAGCACCAACTCGGCCTGGGTGGCGTTGAAGTTTTGCTTGTCGCCGTCAAAACTAATTTCGACGGCCGGGGCCAGGTACTGGGCCAGTTCGTGCGCCGAGCCGTTGCGCAGGGCCCCGCGCACGGGCCCCAGATCAGCTTGGGCTTGGGCCGTAAAGCCCAGCAGCACCAGCAACCACGCGGCAGCCAGCGTCCGCAAAAAGAAGGGTTTCATGGTAAAAAGTAAAGGACTTATCATCAAAGCGGAGTGTAGCGAAAACAGTGCCAGTTGGAGAGGGTCCCCCAGCCAAGGCCAAATTACGAGCGGCGGCCCGCGCGGGTTGGCGGGCAAGCGGGCAGAAATCTGCCTAAAATTCTATCTCGTGGCGCGGTTGCGGTTAACCCTTGTGCCGGCCCCTGTATCTTTGCGCCATGAACAAACAGGTATTATTGGTGATTCTGGACGGGTGGGGCCTGACCCAAAACACGATTAATTCGGCCGTTGACCAAGCACAGACGCCCTTCTACCACGAAGTGTTGCAGCGTTATCCGCACAGCACGCTCCAGGCTTCGGGCGAGGCCGTGGGCTTGCCCGAGGGCCAGATGGGCAACTCGGAAGTGGGCCACATGAACATCGGCGCGGGCCGCGTGGTCGACCAGGAGTTGGTGCGCATCGGCCGCTCCATCCGCGACCGGAAGCTGGGCCAGATGCCGGCCTTGGTGAAAGCCTTTGAATACGCCCGCACCAATAACAAGCCCTTGCACCTCATTGGGTTGCTGTCCGACGGCGGGGTGCACTCGCACATCGACCACGTGAAGGCCCTCTGCACCATCGCCCACGAGGCGGGCGTGCCGCGGGTGTTTGTGCACGCCTTTACCGACGGGCGCGACACCGACCCCAAGAGCAGCGTGCGCTACATCAACGACCTGGAGCAGCACGTGGAGCGCACGGGCGCCAAAATTGCCTCGGTGGTGGGCCGCTACTACGCCATGGACCGCGACCAGCGTTGGGAACGGGTGCAAGTGGCCTACGACCTGCTGGTAAACGGCGTGGGCACGCCCTCGCAGAACCTGATCCAAACCATTCAGGAGCAGTACAAAGAAGGCATTACCGACGAGTTCCTGAAACCCATCGTGAAAGTGGGCAGCGACGGGCAGCCGCTGGCCACCATTCAGGAGGACGACGTGGTGCTGTGCTTCAACTTCCGCACCGACCGGGGCCGCGAGATTACGGAAGCGCTGACGCAGCAGGACTTCCACGCCTACCAAATGCAGCGCTTGAACCTGCACTATCTGACGCTGACCAACTACGACGACAGCTTTGGGGGCGTGACGCCGGTATTTGAGAAAGACAACCTCAACCGCACGCTGGGCGAGGTGCTGGCCGAGAACGGCAAGACGCAGATCCGCATCGCCGAAACCGAGAAGTACCCGCACGTGACGTTCTTCTTTTCGGGCGGCCGCGAGGTGGCGTTTCAGGGCGAAAGGCGCATTATGTGCCCCTCGCCCAAGGTGGCCACCTACGACCTTCAGCCCGAGATGAGCGCCGCTGACCTGCGCGACGCGCTCATACCCGAACTGCAAGCCAACGCCGCCGATTTCGTGGTGCTGAACTTTGCCAACCCCGACATGGTGGGCCACACCGGCGTGTTCGCAGCCGTGGTGCAGGCCGTGGAAACGGCCGACGCCTGCGCCCGCGCCGTGGTGGAAGCCGCCCGCGCCGCTGGCTACGCCAGCATCATCATCGCCGACCACGGCAACGCCGAGTTCATGCGCAACGCCGACGGTTCGCCCAACACGGCCCACACCACCAACTTGGTGCCCTGCATTTTAGTGGACGACAACTACCACGGCACCCTCGCCGATGGCAAATTGGCCGACCTCGCCCCCACCATCCTGGCGCTGATGGGCGTGGCCCAGCCTGCCGAGATGACCGGCCTGAACCTGCTGCGCCCCGCCGACGCCCCGCATGCGTAAGAGCCACGGCGCTTGGCTGGGGGCCCTGCCGCTGCTGCTGGCGGGCTGTGGGGCCCCCGAGGCCGCTCCCTCCGCACCGGCCGCCACCCAGCCGCTGTACTTCGACGTGAAGGGCTTGCTTGATCAACAAATTAAGCAGCTCGGCCAGGCCCACACCGCCACCCTCAAGCGCGTGAGCGTGCGCGGCAGCGTCCCCGAAACGGTGCGCGTGCCCGCCGTGAAGTGGGCCGACGAATTGCAGCTGTTTTTCCAGGCTGACATTAATAAAGCCGCCCTGCGTGGCGTTTATGCCGTCGATTCGGCTCGGCTCCCCGACGGGCGGCTGCGCCGCACCTACACCCGCCTGCCCGGCCACGACATTGCCCCGGTGGGCCGGCTGTCGGTACTCAGCGCCGGGGCCGCTCCCGAGGAAATTACGGCCGACGTGGACCAGCAGAACGCGCTGTTCTCGGCCCGCAAGCACCTGCGGCTCGACTTGCGCCAAGGCCTGCTTACCGCCTACGCTGTGCAAGGCACCCAAAAGCTGGTGCTGTTCGATACGCTGCGCTACGCGGCGGCCGGGCAGGTGCAGCGCTAGGTGCAAATAGGGCCCCAGGGCTCTATTTGTGCTCGTAGGCCCCCACGGTGCGGGCCGCGCGCGGCAGGTTGCGCAGGTCGCGGGCCGGCACATTCCCGTAGGCAGGGCCTAGCTTGAGGGCGGGCGAGGTGGCTTGCAGCGAGTAATCGAGCCGGCTGCCGCTGAACGGCGAGCGTAAAAACAGCGGGTCGGTATTCAGCAAGTTGCCGAGCGCCGCGTCGGCGAGGCCCGGCTTGCCGGTAGTAGCGAAGGCAGTGCCGGCGTAGGTACTGGTGCGCAGCACCGAGTTGCGCACCACGAGGCTAGCGCGGTAATTATCTACGTCGTCGAAGTACAGCTCGTCATCGATAGAACCCCACACAATGCTGTTGCGCAGCGTGATTTGCGGCGACGACAGCGCGGTTACGTTGTCCAGGGGCGACTTGTCGGTAAAGGTTAGCGAGGCCGATTTGCGCACCGCCGTGGTGTTGGGGTAGTTGGCCACGGTGCAGAAGTTCACGTCGTACGTCCCGCCAAAGCCCAGCATGGCGTATTCAGCGCAGTTAGCAAACAGGCAGTTGGTGGCCTTCACATCGCCGGCAATGCTGATGATGCCACCGCCGGTATCCAGCGATACGGGCGTCTGCGCAGCGCCAGCAAACGATACGTTATTGCCGGAAATGTTCTTAATCGTCGTGTTGTCCATGGCCACGTCGGGATGGGGCCCCGTGGGGGCGGTGTTCAGCAGCAGCAGGCCGTAGGTGGCGTTCTTGATTTCGGCGTAGCGAATGCGGTTGCCGCGGCTGGTACTCGTGAATACGAGGCCGCCCCACTGCCCCGGCGTGTCGGCGTAGAAATCTTCGAGCCGGTCGCCGCCGAAGCGCACGATGTTGGCGTTAGTGTCCTTCACCGTATCGGTGGGCACGAAGGCGTTGGGCTCACTTAAGTCGTTCACCAGCAACCGGCCATCCACTTGCAGCACAGCCCCGGCGTGCGAATAGATGCGGGCCCCCTTCGGGATGCGCAGCGTGGCGCCTTGCGCCACCGCCACGCCCACCACGTAGGCTTGCGTGCCGCTGCCGTAGGTGCGGTTGACGATGACGTGGGGCTTGTCGGTCTTCCAGGTAACGTCTTTGGCGATGATGTCGCCGTAGTGGAAATAGGCGTTCTGGCCGTAGGCGACCAGCTTCACGTCCTGGGCGTTGCCGTTGGTGAGGAAGTTGATTTGGTCGGCCACTACAAACTGCTTGGCCGCGGTGGCCGTGCCGTTGTCGCCGACGGTGGCGCGCACCAGGATGAGCAGGCTGTCGTTGCCCCGCACCGTTACGCCGCTGGCGCTGGCCCCCGCATCGCCGCTGATAATGAGCGAGTACGGGCTGGCCCCAGCCCCGGCCAGGCTGATGTCCGTCTTCAGGGCCCCGCGGTTGCGGTTGTACACCCACAGCCGCTTCGTCACGGTGCGCACCGTGGTAAACACGGTATCGAACAGCACCGTGTCCTGCACAAAGCTCAGGCTGCCCGAGGTTTGCACTAAGTCTTCCTTCGGCTCGCAGCCCGGCAGCAGCGCCGACAGGCAACCGAGTAAGATGAAGGCAAGAAAAAAGTGGCGCATTGGAAAATGTAATTCGGCGCATCGAGGCCGTCATGCAACGCGCAGCGAAGCACCTCTTCCGCAGCAGCATATCTTAATTATTGCTGCGGGAGAGGTGCTTCGCTGCGCGCTGCATGACGGCCTGAATATGCTATTTATAATGGAGATGACAACGGCTCAAGGGCCCCATTATCTCCTTACGACACACCCACTTTCAGGCGCTCGGCGCTTTCGGCGATGCGGAGGTTTTCCACGAAATCGTCCACGTTGCCGTCCATCACGCTGGGCAGGTTGTGCACGGTGTAGCCGATGCGGTGGTCCGTCACGCGGCCCTGGGGGTAGTTGTAGGTGCGCACCTTGTCGCTGCGGTCGCCGCTGCCGATCATGCTCTTGCGGATGGCGCCTTCGGCCTCATTCTTTTTGGCCAGTTCAATCTCGAAAATGCGCGAGCGCAGCACTTGCAGGGCCTTGTCGAAGTTTTTGAGCTGCGATTTTTGGTCCTGGCACTGGGCCACAAGGCCGGTGGGGAGGTGAGTGAGGCGCACGGCCGAGTAGGTCGTGTTCACCGACTGGCCGCCGGGGCCGCTAGACATGAAGAGGTCCTTGCGGATGTCGTTCATATCCAGGTCAATGTCGAACTCTTCGGCTTCCGGCATCACCACCACCGAGGCCACGCTGGTGTGGATGCGGCCCTGGGTTTCGGTGGCCGGCACGCGCTGCACGCGGTGCACGCCGCTCTCAAACTTGAGTTTGCCGTACACGTCCTCGCCCTTCACGGCCAGGATAATTTCCTTATAGCCGCCGGCCGTGCCTTCCATCGCGTCCACGAGCTCCATTTTCCAGCCCTGCTTTTCGGCGAAGCGCAGGTACATGCGCTGCAAGTCGCCGGCAAACAGCGCGGCTTCGTCGCCGCCGGCCCCGGCCCGGATTTCCATGATGACGTCTTTCGAGTCGTTGGGGTCGCGGGGCAGCAGCAAGTCCTTGATGGCGCCTTCCAAGCGTTCCTGCTCGGGCCCAAGCTCGTCGAGCTCAGCCTTGGCCATTTCGCGGAAATCCTCGTCTTTTTCGGTCGAAATAACTTGGCGGGCATTCTCGATGTTGCTGAGCACCTGCTGGTAATTGCGGTACTCGGCCACGATTTTGCCCAATTCTTTATACTCTTTGTTCAACGACTTGTAGCGCTTCAGGTCCGACATCACATCGGGCTGCATTAGCTCTTCGCTCACGTCGTTGTACCGCAGGCGGATGGCTTCTAATTTGTCCAGCATTGTAGTGGTCGAAAAAAATAGTCTGTAGGTTTGCAAAGATACTGGATTCAAACACCGCCGTTTGAGTCGGGCGTTCCTTTTTCCGCGGCGCGGCTGGGGGCCCCGCCGGCCGGCGTTGTGGGGGCCCGGTGTCGGTTGCCCTGCCCTTTGCCGGCCCATCCACCCGGCCCCACGCCCAACCGCCACCTTAATGCAAGTGCTCAAATTCGGAGGCACGTCCGTAGCCTCCGCGGAAAACATCGAGAAATCGTGCGCCATCGCGCTCCAAGCCCTGGCCCGGGGCCCCGTCGTGATGGTGGTATCGGCCCTGGGGGGCACCACCGACGCCCTCATCGGGGCGGGGCGAGCGGCGGCCAGCGGCGACTACCGCTACCGCGACACGCTGGCCCAGCTGCAACAGCGGCACCTGGCCGCCGCCCAGGCCCTACTGCCCCCGGCCGCCCAGCCCGACATCACCGACCTGCTCACCCGCGGCTTTTCGGAGCTGCTGCAGCTCTGCGACGGCATCTTTTCGCTCGGCGAGCTGTCCGACCGCACCCTCGACCGGCTGATGAGCTACGGCGAACTGTTCTCGTCGCAGCTGGTACGCGAGGCCCTGGGGGCCCGCACTGCCGCCGTGTGGGCCGACGCCCGCCAACTCATCCGCACCAATGCGCGCTTCGGCGCGGCTGAGGTGAACGTGGCCATCACCCGGCTCCAAGTGCAGGCGTTTAAAAGCGCGCGCCCCGGCGAGGTGTGGGTGGTGCCGGGCTTCATTGCCGCTGACGAGCAGGGCAACACTACCACGCTGGGCCGCGGCGGCTCCGATTACACGGCCGCCCTGCTGGCCGCCGCCCTCGACGCCGACGTGCTCGAAATCTGGACCGACGTAAGCGGCATGATGACCGCCGACCCACGCCTCGTGTCGCGGGCGCGGCCCATCGCCGGCATCTCGTACCAGGAGGCCATGGAGCTGTCGCACTTCGGGGCCAAGGTATTGTATTCGCCTACCATTCAACCAGTAATGGAGCGCGGTATTCCGCTCTGGATCAAAAACACCTTCGCCCCGGCTGACTACGGCACGCTGGTGGAAGTGGCCCCGCCGCCCAGCAGCGAGGTGGTGCGTGGCCTCTCCAGCATCGGCAATTTGTCGCTGCTGAACCTGGAGGGCAGCGGCATGGTGGGCATCCCCGGCTTCTCGAAGCGCCTGTTTGAGGCCCTGGCCCGCGAGCGCATCAACGTGGTGCTCATCACCCAAAGCTCGTCGGAGTACTCGATTTGCGTGGGCTTGGCCGCTGCCGACGTGCCCGGGGCCCAGGCCGCCGTCGACGCCGAGTTTGCCCCCGAAATTGCCAGCGGGCGCATTGCCCCGCTGCGGCCCGAAAACGACTTGGCCATTGTGGCGCTGGTGGGTGAAAACATGAAGAACCACCCCGGCATCAGCGGGCGCCTATTTGGGGCCCTGGGGCAGAACGGAGTCAACATCCGGGCCATTGCCCAGGGCTCGTCGGAGCGCAACATTTCCACCGTCATCCGGGCCGCCGATGTGCGCAAGGCCATCAACGTGCTGCACGAGGCGTTCTTCGAGCCGGCTTATAAACAGGTGAACCTGTACGTGTTGGGGCCCGGCAACGTGGGCGGCAAGCTGCTGGCCCAGCTGGCCCAGCAGCAGCAGCACCTGCAGCAGCAGCTGGGCTTACAAGTGCGCGTGGTGGCCATTGCCAACCGCCGCCACTGCGTCGTGGACGAGAACGGCTTGGACCTGGCTGCCTGGCCCGCCGCGCTGGCCGCCGCGGGACCCTGCACGCTGGAGGAGTTCACCGAGCTCATTGTGAGCCGCAACCTGCGCAACTCTATTCTGGTAGACGTAACGGCCAACCCCGCCGCCGCTGACAACTACGCCGCCCTGCTCGAAAAGAGCGTGGCCGTGGTGGCCTGCAACAAGGTGGCCGCGTCGTCGGCCTACGCCAACTACGCTGGCCTCAAAAAGCTGGCCCAGGATTTCAACACCCGCTTCCTGTTCGAAACCAACGTGGGCGCGGGCCTGCCCATCATCGGCACGCTCAGCGACCTCACACGCAGCGGCGACGTGGTGCGGCGCATGGAGGCCGTGCTTTCGGGCACGCTCAACTTCGTGTTTAACAATTACGACGGCTCGCGGCCCTTTGCCGAGGTGGTGCGCCAGGCCCAGGACGAAGGCTATACCGAGCCCGACCCGCGCCTCGACCTTAGCGGCACCGATGTGGCCCGCAAAATCCTGATCCTGGCCCGCGAAGCCGGCCACCCGCTGGAAATGAGCGACGTGCAAATCGAATCGTTCCTGCCTGCCTCCTGCCTGGAGGGTGACGTGGAAGCCTTTTACGAGCAGTTGGCCGTGCACGAAGCCCACTTTAGGGCTCTGTACGACGCGGCCACGGCCGGGGGCAAGCGCCTCAAGTTCGTGGCTCGCTTCAACGACGGGGCCGCCGCCGTGGGCCTGCAAGCCGTGCTGCCCAGCCACGACGTGTACGAGCTGCGCGGCAAGGACAACATCGTGCTCTTCTACACCGACCGCTACGCCGAGCAGCCGCTGGTGGTGAAGGGCGCCGGCGCGGGGGCCGAGGTCACCGCCGCCGGCGTGTTCGCCGACATCATCCGCGCCGCCCGGCTGTAATCGTTACGCTTTTTGAAGCGTGAGACAAAATAGGTCGTCATGCAGAGCGCAGCGAAGCATCTCTCCCGCGGCAGTAATTAATAGAATAGTCAGCGGGAGAGATGCTTCGCTGCGCTCTGCATGACGGCCTAGAAAAATCATCATTTTAATGCCCCTCCCCGATTCCGTTCTCGTCCACGCGCCCGCCACCATTGCCAACCTGGGCTGTGGGTTCGACGTGCTGGGCCTGGCCCTGGCCGCGCCCTACGACACGCTGCGCCTGCGCCGCACCGGGGGGCCCGGCCTGAAAATCACCCACCTCGACCACTACGGCCTGCCCACCGACCCCCTCCACAACGTAGCCGGAGCGGCCCTGCTGGCCCTGCTGGAAAAGGTGCCCGAGGCGGTGGGCTTCGAAGTTGAAATTACCAAGGGCATCATGCCGGGCAGTGGCGTAGGCAGCAGCGCGGCCAGCGCCGCTGGGGCCGTAGTAGGGGCCAACGCGCTGCTGGGCCACCGGTTCAATAAGCTGGAGCTGGTGGACTTTGCGATGGCGGGCGAGGCCGTGGCCAGCGGCGTGCGCCACGCCGACAACATCGCGCCGGCCATTTTTGGCGGCTTTACGCTGGTTAGGGCCCTGGCGCCGGTGCTCGACGTGGTGGCCCTGCCGGCCCCGCCGCTGTGGGTGGCCGTGGTGCACCCCCAAATCGAGGTCAAGACCAAGGAGGCCCGGGCCCTGCTGCCCACCGCCGTGCCGCTGGGGCTGGCCGTGCGCCAGTGGGCCAACGTGGGCGGCCTGGTGGCCGGCTTCCTCACCGCCGACTACGCCCTGATTGGCCGGGCCCTGGAAGACTACATCGTGGAGCCGGCGCGGGCCCCGCTCATCCCCGGGCTGGCCGAGGCGCGGCGGCGGGCCCTGGCGGCCGGGGCCCTGGGCGGCGGCATTTCGGGCTCGGGGCCCTCCATCTTCATGCTGAACCGCGACGGCGAAACCGCCCACGCCGTGGCCGCGGCTCTGGGCAGCGTGTTTGCCGAACTGGGCATTGCCCACGACTTGCACGTGGGCCGCATTGCTCCGGAAGGCGCCCGCGTGGTGGCCGAATAACGGCCACGACCCGATCATTAACCCGTTGTTAACGAATACGCTGGGTAAATTCCTAGCTGTACATTCGCCAGCGGCTTATTCGTCGAAACCAGCCTTTCAAGGTCTTTTTATTGCTACACTTCTCTTCCTGATGCAGTACTATAGCCTTCGCCGCCAGGCCCCCACAGTCGATTTTCGCACGGCCGCCATTACCGGCCAGGCCCCCGACGGCAGCTTGTACTTCCCGGAAACCATTCCGCGCTTCGGGGCCGATTTCCTGCGCGACCTGCCCGCGCTGGACCGCGCTGACCTGGCCCTGGCCGTGATGCGGCCCTACGTGGGCGGCACCATCCCGGACGCGGACCTGCGCGAGATTTGCGCCGCGGCCGTGGACTTTCCTTTTCCGCTCGTGCCCGTGAGCCCGGGCATTGCGGCCCTGGAGCTGTTCCACGGGCCCACGCTGGCGTTTAAGGATGTGGGGGCCCGGTTCATGAGCCGGTGCCTGGGCTACTTTGCGCAACGCGGCGACACGCCCCCCGTGACGGTGCTGGTGGCCACCTCGGGCGACACCGGCGGGGCCGTGGCCAGCGGCTTTTTGGGCGTGCCGGGCGTGGAGGTGGTCATCCTCTACCCCAAGGGCAAGGTGAGCCCGGTGCAGGAGCAGCAGCTCACCACGCTGGGCCAAAATATTACGGCCCTGGAAGTTAGCGGCACCTTCGACGATTGCCAGGCCCTGGTGAAGCAGGCCTTCCGCAACCCCGAGCTGGCCGCCCACCGCTTCCTCACGTCAGCCAATTCCATCAACGTAGCGCGCTGGCTGCCCCAGCAGCTGTATTACTGCTTCGCAGCCCAGCAGTGGCCCGCCGATGCCGCGCCGCCGGTGGTGAGCGTACCGAGCGGCAACTTCGGCAACATTTGCGCCGGGCTGCTGGCGCGGGCTTCGGGCCTGCCGCTGGGCCACTTCATCGCCGCCTGCAACGCCAACGACCCCGTACCGCGCTACCTGCGCTCGGGCACCTACGCGGCCCAGGCCGCCGTGGCCACCCACTCCAACGCCATGGACGTGGGCGACCCCAGCAACTTCGTGCGCATCCTGGAGCTGTTCCACAGCGACCTGGGGGCCCTAAAGGCTGCCCTCAGCGCCGAAACCGTGAGCGACCCTGACACGGTGGCCACCATCTTGCAGGTATGGTTCGAGAACGGCTATTTGCTTGACCCCCACGCCGCTGTGGCCTACGCCGCTTTGCTCCGCCACCAAGCCCAGTACCCCGATGCCGCTGGTATTTTGCTGGCCACGGCCCACCCCGTGAAGTTCCCCGGCGTGCTGGAACCCATCATCGGCCAGCCCATCGAGCTGCCCGAAGCCGTGCTGCACCTGCAAGGCCGCCCCAAGCAAGCCATTCCAATGGACGTGGATTTTGGGGCCCTGAAGGAGTTTTTGCTGCGGTAGCGGTCAATAAAAAACGGGAGACTCGGCCTGGCCAAACCTCCCGTTTACATTATTCCTGGAGGCCTACTTAGCGGCCAGTATATCAATCATTTCAATGGCCGGCGGGGTCGAAAAAAGCTCTTCGGCGTGGGCCATGAGGGCGGCGGCTACCTTGCCCCCGAGGTGGGCTTTGCGGCCGGCGTCTTCGGCAAATGTGTCGAAAATACCGAACGTGGAGGGCCCCATCTGGATGCCGTACCAAGTTACGGTATCCGGCTCTTCCATAACGAGGGCCCGCCCGCCGCGCAGGAAATCGGCCACGGCCTGCTCTTTTCCGGGCTTGGCTTCGAGCCGTACCAGCAATCCTACTTTTACCATGATGTGTGGGCTTTAAGGGTAAATCGTTACCGTTCAGCTACGCAAACGTGGCGGCAACCGGATTGTTTTGGGCCGCGCAGCGCAACGCCGGGCGGCGCCACCAAGCGCTACCAGGCGCCACCGCGCACTACGGCGCAACGGCCCGCACCATGCGCGCCTTGTCGAACATGTCGGCCACGCCGCGCACGTCGACGTAGCCCTGGCTACGTAGTAATTCCTCAGTTTCGGTCGACAGCGCCTCGTTGATTTCCAGGTAGATGCCGCCGCCGGGGCGCAGCAGCGCGCGGCCCAGGGCCCCCAGGCGGCGGTAGAAGAGCAGCGGGTCGGCATCGGGCACGAACAGGGCCGTGGCGGGCTCCCAATTCAGCACGTTGGCGCGCATCTGGGCCCGCTCGCTCTCGCGCACGTAGGGCGGGTTGCTCACCAGCGCATCGAGGGCCCCGGGGACCAGGCCAGCGGGCGCGGCTTGCAGAATATCAACCTGTTGGAACTGCACCTGCGGGGCGTAGCGGGCCCCGTTGCGGCGGGCCACGGCCAGGGCTTCGGCCGAAATATCGACGGCCAGCACCTGTGCCCGGGGCAGGGCGCGGGCCAGCGCCAGGGCCAGGCAGCCCGAGCCGGTGCCCACGTCGAGCACCGTGCGGGCTCCCGGCTGCGCGGCCGCCACCAGGCGCGCCAGTTCCTCGGTTTCGGGGCGCGGGATGAGGGTGGCGGGCGTCACTTCCAGCTCCATGCCAGCGAAGTGCGCCGTGCTCAGCACGTACTGTACCGGCTCGTGGGCCAGCAGGCGGGCTTCGAGGGCGGGCAATTGCTGCTGCACCGCCGCGGGCACCGCCTCCTGGGCCCGCATGCGGCGCTGGAGCGGGTCGAGGCCCAGCAGGTGCTCGGCCACCAGCGCGGCGATGGCGGCAGCCTCCGGGGCGGGGTAGGCGGCGGCGAGGGCGGCGGCGAGACGGTCGGTGAAGGCACGGGTGGTCATCGGGCAAAGGTGGGGCCCCGGGCCAAATTCAGCCGGATTTTCCCGCGGCTCCCAGCTAAACTGCTGGCCACTGATGGTCACAACCATGGTGCCCGCGCCCTCCGAAACCCAGCGGCGCTGACACTACACAAAAATTCATGGCCCGCTAAACGCCTGGGTCCGCCTGTTTTTCCGGCGGGGGCCCCGGCGCTGCCCCGCGCCCGTACTTAGTGGAAAACTGTAGCCGTCAATTTTATGCAGACGCTTACCCGTAACCAGCCGATACCGGTGCATCCGCTCGAGCCGGACGAGGCCACCGGGAGCAACTTGTTCACCATCGTGCGCTCGGAAGGCGACTTGCCCTACGAGGAAAACCTGCTGCTGCCGCACCGCAAGGCGTACTACCTGCTGGTTTTTGTGCAGCACAGCCGCGGCCGGCACTGGGTGGACGCGACGCCCTACGAGCGCAAAGACAACACGCTGTACTTCACCGCGCCGAGCCAAATCCTGGTCAAGGAGGCCGCCACGCCCTTTTGGGGCACCCGCCTAGAGTTCACAGACGAGTTTTTGGCCTTGCAGCAAAACGTGGCCCTACTGGAGCTGCCGCTCATCCAAAACCCCCACCACGGGCACGAGCTGCTGCTCACGGCGGCCGACGGGGCCCTGGTGGAGGAGCTGCTGGCCAAAATGGAGGCCGGGCACCACCGCCCCGGCGAGTGGCAACACCGCATGCTCACCGCCTACCTCACCGTGCTGCTCACCTACCTGAACCGGCTTTACACTGAGCAGTTCACGGGTGCCGAGCCTTCGGCTGACCAGCGTCTGCTGAAAACTTACCGGGCCAAGGTGGAGGAATGCTACCGCGAGCTGCACGAGGTGGGCGCGTACGCGGCGCTGCTCCACATTTCGGCGGGGCACCTGAGCGAGGTGGTGAAGGCCCAGAGTGGCAAGCCGGCCATCAAGCACCTGCACGAGCGCCTGGTGCTCGAAGCTAAACGCTTGCTGCTGTACACCCCGCTCTCGCTCAAGGAGCTGGCCTTCGACCTCGGGTTTTCGGAGGCGTCCTACTTCAACCGCTTCTTCAAGCGCGAAACTGGCGTCACCCCGGCCGAGTACCGCGCCACCATCCGCAAAATGTACCAGTAATGCCGCGGAATAGGTGCCAGCCGCGCCCCGGGGGCCCGGTAATTTTGTATTATCGATTAATTAACCAACTGACCACCATTCCTAATGAAGACAGCACTCATCACCGGCGCCAACAAAAGTATTGGCTTTGAAGCCGCCCGGCAGCTGCTCCAGCACGGCTACCACGTGTACCTGGGCAGCCGCGATTTGCAAAACGGCCAGCAAGCCGCCGACCAGCTCCGAGCAGAAGGCCTCGTGGAGGTCGAGCCCCTCCAGATCGACGTAACCGACAGCGCCTCCATCGCCGCCGCCCGGGAGGCCCTGGGCCAGCAAACCAGCAGCCTGGACGTGCTCATCAACAATGCCGGCATCAGCGGTGCGTTTCCGCAGCCAGCCCTCACCAGCGACATTGGCATGATCAAGGAGGTATTCGAAACCAACGTGTTCGGCGTAATTGCCGTGACGCAGGCCTTCGTCGACCTGCTGCGGCAGTCGCCCGCGCCCCGGATCGTGAACGTGACCTCGGGCCTGGGCTCGCTCACGCTGCACAACGACCCATCCTGGAAATACTATCCGGTGAAGGGTGCCGCCTACCAGCCGTCCAAGGCAGCCCTGAACGCCTACACCATCATGCTGGCCTACGAGCTGCGCGACACGCCCTTCAAAGTGAACGCCGTGGACCCCGGCTACACCGCCACCGACTTCAACCACCACAGCGGCCCCGGCAGCGTGGCCGATGCCGCCGCGCGCCTGGTAAAAGCCGCCACGCTGGGCCCTGATGGCCCCACCAGTCAGTTCTTTAGTGACGACAACGCACCCGAAACAGGCATCAGCCCCTGGTAAAACCCTCGGTCTTTGACCGGTAATAAAAGCCCGCCCGTCCTGCTTTGCCCGCACCAACGCTGGGTAAAGTAGGACGGGTGGGCTCGCTGTTTCCCACTACAACGGTTTTCAGGTCGGTGTACACCGACCTGAAAACTACCCTAGTTCTTGGCTGGGGCCCCCGCCGCCCTTCGCAGCGGCGAGCCCCCGCGGTGCGGCGGCGCGGTTACTTTTGCGGCATGGCCGACGCCCCCTCCCCTAACGCTTCCGACGACTCTTTGTTCATGCGCCGCGCCCTCGACTTGGCGCTGCGCGGCACTGGCTACGCCCGGCCCAACCCGCTGGTGGGCTGCGTGGTAACGCACGGGGGCCGCATCATCGGCGAGGGCTGGCACCAGCAATACGGGGGCCCCCACGCCGAAGTGAACGCCGTGGCCAGCGTGGCCGATAAGTCGCTGCTGGCAGAGAGCCGCGTGTTCGTAACGCTGGAGCCCTGCGCCCACCACGGCAAAACGCCCCCCTGCGCCGACCTACTCATCGCCCACGGCGTGCCCGAGGTGGTGGTGTGCAACGACGACCCGTTTCCGCTGGTGGCGGGCCGCGGCAACGCGAAGCTGCGCGCCGCTGGGGCCCTAGTCAGCACCGGGCTACTGGCCGCCGAGGGCCGCTGGCTGAACCGGCGCTTCTTCACCTTCCACGAAAAGAAGCGGCCCTACCTGGTGCTGAAGTGGGCCGAAACGGCCGACGGCTTTTTGGCCGGGCGCTACTTCCAGCCGGTGGCCATCAGCGGGCCCCAGGCGCGGCTGCTCACCCACCAGTGGCGGGCCGAGGAGCAGGCCATTCTGGTGGGCACCCGCACGGCCCTGCACGACAACCCCCACCTGAACGTGCGCGACTGGCCCGGGCCCGACCCGCTGCGCGTGGTGCTCGACAAAAACCTGTGCCTGCCGCCCACCCACCACGTGCTCGACGGCCAGCAGCCCACCCTGTTCTACACCTACCGCCAGCGCGCCGACGCCCCCAACCGCGCCTACGCCACCCTCACCGAAGCCGACGACCTGATGCCCCAAATCTTGGCCGACCTTTGGCAGCGCCAGGTGCAATCGGTGCTGGTGGAAGGGGGCCCCACGGTGCTCAACGCCCTACTCCACGCGGGGCTGTGGGACGAAATTCGCATCTTCCGCAGCCCCCGCAAGCTGGGCGCCGGCGTAGCAGCTCCGCGCCTGGGCTTCAGCGGCTTGCAAAGCGTTGAGAACGTGGGCGACGACCAGCTGTTCCGCTACCTGAACGAGTAGCGTGGACGCTGCAAGTCCGCGCGTTGAACGATTAGTTGAACGATAAATAAACCACTACCTAAAACGCGCGGACTCGCAGCGTCCACGCTACCTCCAATGGCCGAAACCCTCGCCCTCACCGCCACCACCAAGGCCGCCCGCTACGCCGAACTGCTGCCCCAAATCGACGCCCTCACCGCCGGCGAGCCCGACCTGACCGCCAACCTGGCCAACACAGCCGCCGCGCTACGGCAGGCCTTCGGGTTTTTCTGGGTGGGCTTCTACCTCGTGAAAGGCGACGAGCTGGTGCTCGGGCCGTTCCAGGGCCCCATCGCCTGCACCCGCATCCGCAAGGGGCGGGGCGTGTGCGGCGGCAGCTGGGCGCAGGCCCGCACCCTGCTCGTGCCCGACGTGGAGCAGTTCCCCGGCCACATCGCCTGCAGCTCCGATTCGAAGTCGGAAATCGTGGTGCCCGTCCTCAAAGACGGCGCCGTGGTAGCCGTGCTCGACGTGGACAGCGACCAGCTCAACGACTTCGACGCCGACGACCAGGCTGCCCTGGAGCAGTTGATGCAGCGGGCAGCGCAGTGGTTTTAATCTGCCGCCGGGCGGCAAAAAGCTATAATTTTCTGCATTCGTAAAGTTTTTATCATTAAAAACCTTTATATCATTTTATTAATAGCAAACAAAAAGTACGGGGGGAAGCTTTCGGATTTACTCTTTCATTCACCCAACCCCTTCTTTTATGCGCAAGCAAAATTTGTTCGCCGCCCTGCTGGGCCTGTTCCTACTGCTGGGCGTCCAGCTGACGTCCGCCGCCCAAGCCACCAACAAGGACTTGGCCGGTAGCGCCGCTATTTCGCCTGACCACACCACCCTGCTGAAGGCATTGCAGGCCGCCGGCTTGGCCGACCAGGCCAAAGGCAAGGGCCCCTACACCGTGTTCGCGCCTACGAACGCGGCCTTCGACAAGCTGCCCGCCGGTACGCTCGACAAACTGCTGATGCCCGCCAACAAGAAGATGCTCAGCGGCATCCTCACGTACCACGTGGTGCCCGGCAGCTACAAAGCCGCTGCCCTAAAAGACGGACAGAAGCTCAAGACCGTGGAAGGCGAAATGCTGACGGTGAAAAAACAAGGCGACAGCGTGATGATTATGGACGCCAAAGGCGGTTCCGCCACCGTGCAAAAAGCCGACATCATCGCCACCAACGGCGTCGTGCATTCCATCGATGCCGTGCTGATGCCCAGCAAGTAATTGCTGTTCAAAAAAGCCAAAAAGGCCCGGCTGCTCGATGAGCGGCCGGGCCTTTTTTATTGCAATACAATTACTTAGTCTTTCTCGAATACCTTCACTACGAACACGAAGTCTTGCAGCTTCTTGATTTGCTGGGGGCGCGGGGTGCCGGCCAGGCGGTTGGTGTGGGGCAGGTGGTAGGGAGCGGCGGGCTGCTTCTTGGCCAGCGAATCGACGAGGCGCAGCAGCAGCGACGACTTGGTGGCGAAGGCCGCGCTCTGGGCGTCGCTCTGGCGGCCGCTCACCACGCCGATGAGGTTGCCGCGCTCGTCGAGCAGGGGCCCCCCAGAGTTGCCCGGGTTCACCGGAATGCTGACCTGGTAGAAGGCCGTATCGCCACCGAAACCCGAGCGCGCGCTCAGGGCCCCGTCGCCGTACACCATGTCTTCGCGCGGGTAGCCGAGGGTGTACACCCGCTCGCCCAGGTCGGCCTGCCCAGCCTTGAAGGTGTACGGCAAGCGGCCAAAGCCGTTGAAGTCGCGGTCTTTGATACGCAGAATGGCCAGGTCGTGGGCGCGGTCCGAGTACACGGTTTCGGCGTGGTAGTGCTGCTGGTCGCGGCCTTCAATCAGCAACGAGTCAGCGCCTTGAATGACGTGGTAGCTCGTGACTAAGTAACCGTCGGCGGTGAGAGCGAAGCCCGTGCCACTGAACTTGCCGTTGTTGACGGGCGCCGGGGCCCCGCCCTTGCCGGCGTCCACTTGGCTCAGGCTGCGGCTCAGGGCGCGCTGGTTGCTTTGCAGCTTGTTCAGCTCGCGGCGCAGCACCGTGTAGCCGTACATCGAAGGCTTGGTATTGGCGGCGCGCCACCACTCCAGGCCCAGCAGCGAGCCAAATACAGCCAGCACCGCCACCGAGGCGGCTACGCCCACCGTGGCCCGGTGCCCGCTCCAAAACTCGCGCAGCACCCGCTCGGTGCGCGAAATGCGCAGCATGGGGTTCACCGTGGCGCGCAGGGCCCCGGGGGCCGGCGCCTCGGTAACCGACTGCTTAGCCGCCGTTTCGGCCAGCATTCCGGCGTGCAAGCCGCGCAACTGCTGGCGCAGGGCGCGGCGCTGGCCCACGGCCCGGAGCGTGCCCGTCAGCTCGCCGAAGTCGGCGTAGCGCAGGGCAAAGTCGGGGTCGGCGGCCAGGCGGGCCTCCAGGCCGGTGCGGGCGGGCGGGGCCAGCTCGCCCCGGGCGTAGGCTTCAAATAAGGCGTAGTAATCGGCTTCGGTTTGCATGGCGGGGGCTCATTCAGCAATGAACATTTATCATTTAACCGCTTGGCCTACGGCCTTGGGCACCGACAGCTACCGGCTGTTAAATGATAAATAATACCTGTTAAATGATTTAAATCGGCGCTTCCTTGTAGTGGGCAAAAAAGAGTTTTTTGAGGCGTACGAGGCACTTATATTTTTGATTCTTGGCGTTGTCGGCGTTGGTGTAGCCGAACTCCGCCGTCAGGTCTTGCATGGATTTCTCCAGCAGGTAAAAGCCTTCGAGCAGCGAGCGGCACGGCTCGCCGAGGTGGTCGAGGGCCTCGCTCATGGTGGTGAAGCGGCGGTCCTGCTCTTCGGCGGCGAGCAGGTCGTCCTCGGCTCCGGTGTGGTGCAGGGGCCCCAGGTCGTCGTCTTCCTGCAAGCGCACGCCGAAGCGGCTTTTGCTGGTAAGGCGCTTGAGCCAGAGGCGGCGGCACACGGCGTAGAGGTAGGTTTTGATCTGGCAGCTGAGCTCAAGCGAGCCGTCGCGCACCTTTTCATAAAATACCATCACGCCTTCCTGGTACACGTCCTGGGCGTCGTCGTCCGAGCCGCTGTTTTGCAGCACGAAGTGCGACACCATGGGCCAGTGCAGCCGGTAGAGCTGCGCCAGGGCCCGCTCGTCGCCGCCGCGGATGGCGGCAATCAAGGCTTCGTCGGGGGCGGGTGCCAGGGGAGTCGAAGAAGAAAAAGAAGAGTCGCCTCTGCTCATTCGCTTTGGGGGTTAATACAAGGAAGAGTAGGAAGTAACCCGCCGAAAAAAAAGTTTTGGCAAGCGGGTTACCTTTTACGGGAAACCGGATAAAGGGCGATTTCCAGTTAAAATCTTTTCAAAAATACCCCAACATGAACAAGCTCGTTAAATTTGCTGCCCTGGGCCTCGCCCTCACCGCTGGTCTGTCGTCGTGCGAGTCGAAGACCGCCGAAACCACCACCACCACCCCGGCTGCCACCGAAACCACCACCACGGCTACCACCGACACCACCGCCATGGCTCCTGCTGCTAACGGCGCTATGGCTCCGGCCGCTGGCACCACCACGGCTCCCGCCGCTGCCGATGGCGCTATGGCTCCGGCCGCTGGCACCACCACCACCACTGAGGTGAAAAAGTAATTAGTAGGATGGCCCTAGCGCCATTCACCTAATTCTGGGTTCAAACAGCCCGGATTTTTCTAACGGAAAGTCCGGGCTGTTTTTTTGTGCCCAGCGCTAGGCCACCAACGCCAGCAAATCGGCCGCGATGCCGGGCCAGGGCTGGTGCAGGTTGAGGGTGGCCACGCGCACGGGGTGGGGCCCCAGGGTATAGCGCGCGTCGAGCGGGGGCGCGGCCGGGGCCGGGGCGGCGGGGTACAGCAAAATGCCCTCCAGGGCCTGGCCGGGGGCGGGCGCCTGGTTTTGCAGGTAGGCAAAGAGCTGGTAGAGGTGGGGCGCGATGAGGCGCTGGCGGTCGTAGCGCGGGCGCAGGGCGGCGGCGTAGTACTTGGTGTCGAGGATGATTTTGCGGGCCGGGCGCTCCAGCGTCGTGTCGGTGAGCATGGTGGGCAGCAGGTCGAGGTCGGCGGGTGCGGCGGCCTGGGCCTGCCAGGCAATGGTTTCGGCAAACACCCGGTACTGCCGCTGCTCACGCCGGTAGAAGTTGCGCACAAACTGCTCGAACAGCCGCGCCATCAGCGGCTCGTCGCGCCGAAAATCCAGCACCCGGCCCCGGCCCGGGGCCCCGGGCGCGGGCAGCGCGTGCCGCCACACCAGCTCGCACAAGTGCAGGGCAAACGCCGCCTCGCCCCCCCACCGCTGCTGGCGCAGGGCCCCAAATAGTTCGGATGATGGGGCCCCGGCCGGGGCCAGCGCCAGGCTCCCGGGCAACCGCCGCCGCAGGTGCTGCACTTCGCGCCGCAGCGCCACGGGCAGGGCCGGGCGGGCGGCCAGCGCAGCCAGGGTGGCGGCCAACAGGCGGGCCAGCGGCGCATCGGGCCCCAGCTCCACGAAGCGGCACACGGCGCGGCCCTGCGGCAATAGCCCCCGCGCCAGCGAGGCCCCCAGCGCCACGCGCCCGCGCAGCGTGCCCAGCACCTCCTCGTGCTCCTCGAAGGCCAGCGGCAGGCCCGTGCGCAGCAGCCGGCGCGTGGCTTGCAGCAGCAGCTGCGTGAGCAGCTCCAGCGGCCGGTGGAAGGGCGCGGCGCCGCCCGGGGCCCAGTCGGCCGGCTCGGGCAAGCGGTTCCAGGCGTAGCACAGCAGGTAGTAGAGCGTAGCGAGCGGAACGGTGGGAGCCATGTGGGCGGTGGGAAGCGGCTGGTTAGATTACGGAAGGCTGCGCGGCTCGCCTGGTATTCGTGCAGGGAAGTGCTTTGCCACTAACAAAATAAGGCCCTCCCGAAATACAAAAACACGACATTTCGGGGACTTTATCCAAAGGTTGGGCTTGCTTAAAAGCGCGTCTCAGTAACTGCATCTGCTACGCCCAGCGCATGTGAAATTGTACTTACCAGCATTCCGCGCAAAGCTGGGTGACCATTTAAATCCATAGTTTTGAAGGCCGCACCAGTCAAACTTCATCTACTTTTTAGCGCAACTAAAGCCCTCACTGCATGAGCACTTATTCAAGACGCACATTCATCGAGCAAATGGGCTGGGGATTGGGGGCCGCGGTTACGTTGCCTTCCCTCGTCTCGATGACACCGGAACGCGCGAATGTGCAGGATAAGCAACGACTGAATATTGCGCTCTGTGGCTTGGGCCGCTACGCCAACGTGCTCAAAGGTGGGCTGGCGGCGTCGCAATATTGCCGCCTGGCGGGCATTGTGACGGGCACCCCCGCCAAGGCGGCTGAGTGGCAGCGGGCGTATGGCATACCGGACAAAAACAGCTATACCTACCAAACCTTCGACCAGCTCAGCCGCAATCCAGACATTGATTTGGTGTACATAACCCTCCCCAACGGGTTGCACAAAGAATACGTCCTCCGGGCCGCCAAGGCGGGTAAGCACGTCATCGTGGAAAAACCGATGGCCTTCACGGAGCAGGACTGCCGGGAAATGATTGACGCCTGCCAAAAGGCGGGGGTACAATTAGCAGTTGGGTACCGGCTGCACTACGACCCCCACCACATTGAATTAAAACGGCTGGGCCAAGACAAGATCTTCGGGCAGGTGCGGCTCATGGAGGCTTCGTTAGGCTACCGGTTGGAAGGGATAAGCCCAGACGACTGGCACTTGAACAAAGCGCTGGCCGGCGGGGGGCCCCTCATGAACCTAGGGGTATACTGCGTGCAAAGCGGCCGCTACGTGCTGGGTGAAGAACCGGTGGCCGTCACGGCGCAGATCGGGCCCGTTACCATGCCCGCACTGTTCAAAGAAGTGGAAGAAAATATTACGTGGCAGCTCTATTTCCCCAGCGGGGCCATCTGCACCTCCTCCAGCACGTCGAACTGCAACGTTGACCGCTTCTTTGCCTCCGCCGACGAGGGCTATTTTGAGTTGGAGCCCGCCCTCAGCTACGGGCCTTTCAAAGGCCGGACCAGCCGGGCCGCGTTTAATTTTCCCGTGGTCAACCAACAGGCGGCGCAGCTGGATGACATTGCCCAGCACATCTTGGCTAACAAGCCTTTGCCCGTCCATATTTCCGGCGAGGAAGGCCGCAAAGACATGCGGGTAATAGAAGCCATCTACCGGGCGGCTCACACGGGCCGAAAAATTACTTTGGCGTGAGTACGCGCAAGAAATGGACGTTTTCGCTCCTGACTTCCGGCGCTTTGCTGAGCCTGGTATTTGCCTTGTTGTTGCTGAATCCTGGGCTCTTATACGCGAATCGAACGGCAACGGCCCACTACGTCATCTACCACAACCGCTCCCTGGACCCGGCGCTACTGCCCCGTTTGGAACAAGTGCGCACCATAGTTCAACAAAGTAGCTGCTTTGATTCGACCCTACGCCTGAACATCTGCTTGAACGATGGGTCGCGGTACCCCAACCTCATAGAAAAGCTGTGGGGCCCCGCGTTTGCGTGGGGTTTCTACCATAACGTTGTGCTCAGCGGAGAAGCTAACCCTGCAGCTAATTACCTGTACCTGAATGGCTACAAATGGAACCTGGTTCAGCTACTAGCCCACGAAGCCACCCATTGTTACCAGGTGCGTCGGCTGGGTTTCTGGCAGTCAAACCCAGTAGCGCGCTACCCGACGTGGAAATGGGAAGGCTACGCGGAGTACGTCGCTCGCCGGGGCCCCAACTGCCCCCCTTTGCGCCAACAGATCCGGCAATTAAACCAAGCGGCGCAAGCAACACCGCACGAATGGGGTATTACGCTAGCCGACAGTACCAACGCAAGCCGTGAATACGCTAACTACCTTATTCTTACCACCTATTGCTTGGACGTAAAAAAGATGACGTATCGGCAATTATTAGCGGATACCACTTCGGAGCAGACGGTTCACCGCCAATTGGCAAACTGGTATCAACACGAAAATAGCAGGGCACCTTTGTAATAACAACCTGTTTCATAGGTTTTCACATGTTGCAAAAAGTCGCGCTTACAATGTAAAAATTGGCTATTGGCAGCTGCTTCCCGGACCCAGAGAGTCCCGAGATTCTGGAAGGACTTTGTAAAGGCCCTCCCCCGCGTTCGGCAGCGCGGCCCAGGGCCCCTACCTCCCACTACCCAGATAGACCCCGCAGCTTGCGCAGCTGGGCGGCGGCCGTGGCGGGCTCGTCGCGCCAGTAGTCGGCCAGCAGGGGCCCTATTTCTTGGTCGATGACGAGGCGCAGCCACGCCGCGGGCGCGGCCAGCGGGCCGGGCGGCGGCACGAAATAGCTGTGGCCCAGGACAAAATCGGGGCCCAGGCCGGGGTCGTCGCTTATCGTTTGGTTGAGGGCGGTGAGGCGGGCGGTGAGGCGTTCGGCCAGGGCCCCGGGTACGCCGTGGGCGGCCAGCAGCGCCCGCAGCGGGGCCCCAAACTGTGGCCGCAGCTCCACCACGGCAAAGCGGCGGCGCAGGGCGTAGTCGAGCGGGCTCAGGGAGCGGTCGGCCAGGTTGAGGGTGGCGACGACAAACAGGTTTTCGGGCACGAAGAAGCGCGGGGCTTCGGGCGGGGCGTAGGGCAGGCGCAGGGCGTGGGCGGGGCCCCGCTTGTCGGCTTCGAGCAAGCCCAGCAACTCGCCAAAAATGCGCGCCACCTGCCCCCGGTTCAGCTCGTCAATCAGCAGTACGTAGGGCCGGGTGGGGTCGGCGGCGGCGCGCTGGCACAGCAGCGGCAGCACGCCCGGCACCAGCCGGAACTGGCCCCGGTCGTCGGGCCGGAAGCCGAGCACAAAATCCTCGTAGCCGTAGCTGGGATGGAACTGCACCAGCTCCAGGCGGCTCTCGTCGCGGGCGCCCAGCAGCAGCCAGGCCAGCCGCCGGGCCAGAAAGGTTTTGCCCGTGCCGGGGGGCCCTTGCAGCAGCAGGTTGCGGCGGCGGGCCAGGCCGGCCAAGGCGGCATCCAGCTCATCCTCAGCCATGAGCAGCTCGGCCAGCGCCTCGGCCTTGGTGTAGGGTTCGGCGGGCACGGGGGGTGGCCCGGCGGGCGCGTACGGCGCCGCGGGCTCGGCGGCCGGCGTGGGGGTGGCCGGTTCGGGGCCCCCGAGGTAGAGGCCGTCAGCCGATTCGGCAGCATCGTTGGCGTGGCCGGGGGCCAGCACGGGGCGCTTGGTGCTGATGGTGAAGTCGAGGGCCTCAAGCACGGCGTTGGTGGGCGTGCCGGCGGGGTGGGGCCAGCGCGCGGCGGCGTCGCCGGTGGCCAGGCGGTGGGCCCACTCGGCCACGGCGCGGGGCGGGTAGCGGCGGCTGCGGTACACCAACTCGTATACGGTGCTGGGCGGCAGCGTAGCGCCGGCGCGGTCGATTTGCCGCAGCGCGCGCAGCACCAGCTCGCGGGTGAGCAGCGGCACAACGGCAGAAACGACGGGTTCGGGAGCAGCGGTGGCCATGCGGCAAAGTACGGGGCCCGGATACTTGAGGCCCTAAATGGGCACAAAAAAATCCCGCCGACAAGGACGGGATTTTTAGTAAGGGACTTGGCTGACCCGCGTTACGGGGCTACCGTGAAGGTGCGGGTAACCGAGTTGTAGGGCCCCGGGAGTAGGGTGCCGCTGTTGTCGACCAGCTCGAGCTTGACGGTGTTTTCGCCGGCGGGCAGGCCTTCCATCTGGAAGGGGGCCCACCTGTCGATCATGAACTCGGTGCCGTTGATGGTGGCGCGCACCTTGTTGCCGCCCGAGTCGAGGGTGGTGTTCACGAGGTAAAAATCGAGCATGATTCTCTTGGCATCGGCGCCTGAATACGTGTCCTTGGGCCGGCTGTAAAACAGGTTGGGCTTGTTGACGTCGATAATCGGCTCGGCCGGGGCGGGGGCGTTGCCCACGTTGACGATGCGCAGGTCGTAGGCGCCGCGCTGCTTCAGGCTCTCGTGGTAGGAACGCGAGAGGAACGAGAGCACCACGTGCTGGCCGTCGGCGATGGGCTTGGTGAACGAGGTCTCGTAGTGGGCGGTGTAGGGCTGGTTGTCCACGATGTTGTGGATGTGCTGGCCCTTGGCTGAGTTAGCCATCTGGGCCATCTCGGGGCCCCCACTCATTTTGGTGAGGATGAAGTTGCTAATCTGGTAGTTGAAGCGCACCTCGCCGCTGGGCATGGTGGCGCCGGATGGCGGCGACACCAGCCGCATTTGCGCCTCCGGGAACTTGGGCGAATCGTTGAACGGCGTAAGGCGAATGCCGTTTTTCTCCATCGCATTGGCCCCCATGGCGCTGCTTTGGGCGGCGGTAGGCGTGGTGGTGGGCACGTTGCTGTTCGACGCTGCGGCGTCGGTCGACGAGCGGCTGGTGTCGCAGGCCGTGGCGGCGAGCAGGCCCAGGGCCAGCGGCAGGCCGGTGGGCAACCAGGAGGCTAAGCGGTTTTTCATAGGAATGCGGTACGGTGTTTATCAGAAAAGTGCAAAAGGCGAAAGAACGGGCGCGCAGCAAGCAATATCTGCACGAATAACGCAATACTTTGGCATTCGCGGACGCAGCTAGCTTTGAAACCAACCGCCAGCGCCGCCAGTTTCTTACCTTGCGGCCCGCTTTTGACCTCCCTGGCCAAGCCGGACCGCATTTTTCTTCATTCGTTTCATTCTCTGATTTTTGGCCATGCAAGACCGGCTCCTGGACCAGATTCCGTCCCTCGACCTCGCTGATTTCCGCTCCGGCGACCCGCAGCGCAAAGCCCATTTTGTGCAGCAGCTCGGCGAAGCGTACCAAAGCATCGGCTTCGTGGCCCTGAAAAACCACGGCCTCAACGACGCGCAAACCAAGGAACTGTACGCCAATGTGCAGGCGTTTTTCCAGCTCCCCGACGCAGCCAAGCAGGCCTATGAAAAGCCGGAGCTGGCCGGCCAGCGCGGCTACATTAGCAAAGGCAAGGAGCACGCCAAGGGCCGCAACACCGGCGACCTCAAGGAGTTTTACCACGTGGGCCAGGAGGTGGACGACGCCACCGACCCCGTGAAGGGCGAGTACCCCGACAACATTTGGCCCGCGGAAGTGCCTGGCTTCCACGACAGCACCTTCACCGCCTACCGTACGCTGGAGGCCGCTGGCCAGGACGTGCTGCGCGCCATTGCCCTGTACCTGGAGCTGCCCGAAAACTACTTCGACGACAAGGTGCGCCACGGCAACAGCATCCTGCGGCCCATCCACTACTTCCCGATTGAGGACCCCGACGCCGTGCCCGCCGACGCGGTGCGCGCTGCCGAGCACGGCGACATCAACCTGATTACCTTGCTAATGGGCGCCAGCGCCGACGGCCTGCAAGTGCGGCGCCGCGACGGCCACTGGATTCCCATTACGGCCCTGCCCGACCAGATTGTGGTGAACGTGGGCGACATGCTCCAGCGCCTCACCAACGGCGTGCTGCGCAGCACCATCCACCGGGTGGTGAACCCGCCGCGCGAGAAAATGAACACCTCGCGCTACAGCATCCCGTTCTTCATGCACCCGCGCTCGGAAATGAGCCTGGCCGCCCTGGCGCACTGCGTGACGCCCGACAATCCCAAAAAAGAAGCCGACATCACGGCCGGCGAATTCCTGAACGAGCGCCTGATTGAGTTGGGCTTGAAGAAGAAATAATTATCTTTTCTGCCGTTTTGCCAAAGACCGCCCGGGGCCCCGGGCGGTCTTTTTTTGTGGGGCCCCGGCCGGCCAGCGGCGGAGGGCCGCTATCTTCGAAGCCCGTCATTCCCGCCCGTTCGTGCCGCCCCCGCCCCCCGTTCCCCGTTTGTTTCCTGTGCCGCTGCGGCGGGGCGGGCGCCGCCTGCGCCGGACGCGGAACTTCATTTTCCTGAAAGACGTGGCCGCGCTGGCCTGCACGGCCTTTGGGGGGCCCTCGGCGCACCTGGCCATGATGTTCCGGCTGCTGGTGGAGAAGCGCCGCTACCTCAGCGCCGCCGAGCTGCTGGAGCTGCAGGCCCTGTGCGCGCTGCTGCCGGGGCCCACCTCCACCCAAACCGTGACCGTGATTGGCTACCGGCTGGGGGGCCCCAACCTGGCCTACCTCACGCTGCTGGTGTGGGTGCTGCCGGCCACGGTGCTGATGACGCTGGCCGCTCTCACCCTCAGTCACTTGAATTCCGAACGGGTGGCGGCGCTGGTGCAGTTTGTGCAGCCGGTGGCCGTGGGCTTCGTGGCGTTTTCGGCCTACCGAATCGGGGAAAAGGTGATTCAGACCAAAACGGCGGTGGCCCTCACGGTGGCTTCGGCCATGCTGGCCTATTTCTTCCAGCTGCCGTGGGTGCTGCCGGTGCTGCTGCTGGCCGGCGGCGCCGTGACGACGGCGCGCTACCGCAAGCACACTATCGAAACCGAGAAGAAGCCGCTGCAAGTGGAGTGGGCCAATTTTCTGCTCTGGCTGGGCATTTTGGTGGGCGCGGCGCTGCTGGGGCACTACACGCACTGGCTGCCGGTACGGCTGTTCGAAAACTTCTACCGCAACGGCTCGCTGGTGTTTGGGGGCGGGCAAGTACTGGCCCCGCTGCTGTTCGCCGAGTTCGTCGAGTTCAAGCACTACCTCACAGCGCCTGAGTTTTTGTCGGGGCTGGGGGTGGTGCAGCTCATGCCGGGGCCCAATTTTTCCATCGCCGCCTACATCGGGGCCCTGGCCATGCGAGGGCAGGGCAGCGGCACCACCGGCCAGGTGCTGGGGGCCCTGGTGGGCACGGCGGGCATCTTCCTGCCGGGTACATTCTTGATTTTCTTTGTGTTGCGCTTCTGGGCGCGGCTGCGGCAGTACCGCGTGGTGAAGGCCTCGCTCGAAGGCATCAACGCCGTGAGCGCCGGGCTGGTGTGCGCCGCCACGCTGCTGCTCTACCACCCCCTCCCCGACCGCCTGCTGGCCCTGCCCTGGCACTGGCACCTGGGCCCCATCGCCGCCGTGCCCCTGAACCCGCTGCTGGTGGGCACCACCTTCCTGCTGCTGCTCTGGGAGCGGGTGCCGGCCGTGGTACTGGTGGGCGGGGCGCTGGCGGCGGGGGCCCTGCTGGGGTAGTTTTTGGTCGTTCGTTGATGGCAAGCAGTTCCTAGAATTAGCTCAAGCAGCTGATAACGAACAACTAACATCCTAATCTAGCCGATGCCAGTGCTGGGTGCCGTCGGCGTCGAGCAAATTGCCGGCCATGGGCTCGCCCAGCTCGTGGGTGAGCACGGCGAGGCCCGGGCTCCAATTTACTTCCAGCGCCGGTTCGCCCAGGGCCTCAAACTTGGCCCACCACAGCGCCGGCGGGTGGCAGTCGGGGCGGTAGACGTTGGCCGTTTCGGCCACCACTACGGCTTTACCTGGGAATAGTTGACGCGCAGCGGCTAGCAGGGCGGGGAGGTCGTGGTCGAAGTAAATATTCAGCCCCACCACGTCGAGCAAGCTGGCATGGCCCTGCTGCCAGGTGTGGCAGTCGTTGGCCACAGCCACGGCGTCGGGCCAGCCCAGCACGGTGGCGAAGGGCCGGGCCTGGTCGGCGTAGGGCACGGCGGCGTCCCAGCCCCAGGGCTCGCTCATGGCCGTGCGGCAGGCGGGGTCGCCGGCCTTAAGGCCCCGGGCAATGGCGATGGTGATGGCGCTGGTTTGCCGGTACACCTCCCACCAGCTGCGGCCACCGAAGGGCCACTGGCGGCTTTGGGGGGCCGCAATCCAATCCGTCCAAATGCCCAATTCTACGCCCACGTTGTAGCTGCGGAACGCGCCCCGGTAGCGCCGGGCAATTTGAAACGCCAAGTCGTGCATCGCGGCCGCGGCCCGGCCGTCCCAAAACATGACCTCGTCAATCCACTCCGGCAGGGCATAGTGGTTGATTACCAGCTCAATTTGCCCGAGGCCGACGGCGCTCAGCCGGTCGAGCCAGGCATAGTCGGGGCCCCGGCGGGCCTCGTCCCACAGCACCGTGTCGCGGAAGCACGTCAGGCCCATTTGGCGGGCGCGGGCGTAGTGCATCTCCAGGTGCTCGACGTGGCCCGTGGCGCGGGTGTTGGAAAAGTGCAGCGGGCGGCCGTCGTCGCCCCGCCCCCGCACCACACTGCCATCGAAGCACATGCCGTAAATCATAGAATCAGTAATTGGTAAAACAGGTGCAGCAACCGGGCAGCCCGCGGGGGCCCCGGGGCCCTAAGCCGGTGGTGCCGGGGCCCCGAGGTAGCGCACCCGCGCCGCCTCCAGGGCCGCCACGATGGCCGCCCGCTGGGCCAGCAGCCCCGCCCCCACCGCCGGCGCTTGCCGGAACAGCCGCAACGCCCGCAGCCGCCGCAGCCGGGCCGCCAACTCAGCCCCGTAGCCCAGGGCGTAGAAGCCGCTGATGGGCAGGCTGAGCACGTACAGTGCCGTCAGCCACCAGCGGTGCGTGAGCCAGTGCTGGACGGCTGCCGCCTGCAAGCCGTAGAAAAGCGGAAACAGCACCAGCCCCACCCCCATCATCACCGCCGCCCGAAACTCGGGCTCGGTGGGCGTAATGCGCGTGGCCACGACTGCCGGCAGCCGGTAGGGCAGGTAGTTGTTCAGCGCCCCATACAGCCACACGGGCAGGCCCAGGGCCAGGTTCACGAGGCCGGCCAGGCGGCCTCGGCGCTGCTCGTCGAGGGCGGCGTCGTCGAGGCCATGGCGGTGCAGGGCCCCCAGGTAGTCGGCGAGTTGGGTGCGTACGGCGGCGAAGCGGGCGGGGTCGTGCTGCTCGAAGTAGGCCACGGCTTGCAGCAGCGTGCGCCCGAGCTGGAAGTTGTCGTAGAGTGTGTCGGGGTCGTCGTCGGGGTTGAGGTGGTCGCCGAACGTGCGCTCGATTTGCTGGCCCAGGGCGTCGCCGGCCGCGTCGCGGCTGATGACGAGCCGCCGCTCCAGCGCCTGGCGGATGGCGGCGGTGAGGGCGTCGGCCGCGGCGTCGGGGTCGGCGGCGTAAGCAGCGGCGTAGTCGGCCACCCGAATTGGCGGGGCTACGTTCAGCAGCACGTCGGAGCGGAACCGCGTGGGGTCGAAGTAGTTGATGCCCACGGGCAGCACGTGCAGGCCCAGCCGGAAGCCATGCCGGGCCTCGGCCCCCAGCGCGATGCGGGCAGCACCGGTCTTGAGCGGGCGCAGCTTGCGCTCGTTCAGGCTGATGCCTTCGGGGAAAATCATGATGGCCCGGCCCCGCTCCAGGTAATCGTAGCACTTGCCGAAGGCGGCCTCGTTTTGGGCGTGGAGCTCAGCGGCGTTCAGGGCCCGGCCGCTGGCGGCGGCAGCCGCTTCGGCGTCCTGTCGGCGGTAGATGGGCAGGCAGTTCACCGATTCAAACAGGACCTTCGACACTGGGTTTTTGAAGAACGTGCTCTTGGCCAGAAAGGCCGCCGGCCGGGGCATGTGCGCGGCCACCAGCAGCGGGTCCATCAGGGTATTGGGGTGGTTCACGGCCAGCAGCAGGGGCCCCGGCAGCGCCAGGCGCTTGCGGTGGCGCACCTCGGCGCGCCGGAAAAACACGCGCAGCGACGCCTGCACGATGGGCTTCATGATGTGGTAGGCCAGCATAGGCAGCAAAATACGGTGCCGCTGGCCATTGTGCCAGGCCAGGCTGCCGCCGGGGGTTTCATGCACACATAAGTATCTGATTTTTTTGTTTTTACATCACCCAAGGCCGGAGTTAGCAACCAGCGGCAGTGCCAGTGGTTGGGCCACTTGTGGCGCGCCGGTGGTTACTTGCTGGCCCAATTGCCCCAGTCTTTTCCCTTTGAATATGCGCGCTGCCTTGCTTGTTGTTGGTTTGCTATTGGCCGGGGCCCCGGCTTCGCTCTGGGCCCAAACGCCCGGGGCCCCGCCGCCCGCCGCGGCATTCGCGGGGCCCTACGCGGCCCTCAAAAGCGAGGTGGCGGCGGCCGTGGCGGCCCATTCGCCCCAGGCGCCGGCCCTCACCGACCGGCTGTTTCGGCTAAACCCGAACGACGAGCAAGTGTACACCGACCTTATGGGCATCTACGAAGCAGAAAGTGCCGCCCCGGCCCTGCTGGCGTTCTTCATCAGCCGGCTGCCCACGGCCCCGCCCACGCCCAAGGCGCAGGGCTACCTGCACCTGTACGCGGGCATTCTGTCGATGCAATTGGGGCAGCTCGTAGACGCCCGGCCGCACTTCGTGCAGGCCAAAACCCAGCTACGCAAGGCACTAAAGCCCAACGATCCGGCCTTCCGCATCATCCAGCAGGGCCTGGGCGAGGGCACGCACTTCTAGCGCGCTCTTTGGGGCCCCGGCGGGCTACGCGGCGGCCAGCACCTCGGGGTCGTTGTGGGCCGGCGAGTTCACGCGCTTCGTGATTTCGTATTCGCGCATAGCGGCGGCATCGTAGGGCACGAGCAGCTGCTGGTGGGCGGCGGGCCCGAGGCCGTCGTCAAGCCAAGCGCGCTCGGCATCGGGGCCCGGCAGGATGACGGGCATGCGGTTGTGCAGCGTGGCCATCAGGGCGTTGGGCTCGGTCGTGACGATGGTGAAGGTGGGGCGCAGCTCGCCGGTGGCGCGGTCGAGCCATTCGTCCCACAGCCCGGCGAAGGCAAACGGCGCCTCGTCGCGCAGCAAAATGCGGTGCGGTACCTTGCCCGCGGGCAGCGACTGCCACTCAAAAAAGCTGTCGGCCAGCACCAGGCAGCGCCGCCGCGCCAGCAGCTGCCGGAAGCTGGGCTTCTCGGCCAGCGTCTCGGCGCGGGCGTTGATGGGTTTGGGCCCCGCAGCCGGGTCACGGCTCCAGCTGGGCACCAATCCCCAGGGAATCAGCTGGATGCGGCCGGGCGCGGCGTTCGTGATGATGGGCAACTGCTGCGAAGGCGCAGCGTTGTAAGTGGCCGGCACCGGCGCGTCGAAAGCGGCGCCGAAGCGCTTTTCGGCCGCCGGCGCGGGGGTGATGAAGGTGTAGCGGCCGCACATAATTTATCTGAACCACGGATTTATCGGATTAAACGGATTTATCGGATTTTGGGGACGATTTTTACAAAAAAAGCTGCCCGTTGAGGCAGCTTTTTTTGTAAAAAGAATTAACAATGTTCCGTTAAATCATAGGTAAGAATTCAATCCGCGATTGAATCGTCGGCGGTCCTGGGGCCCTGAATCGTCCCCAAAATCCGAAAAATCCGTTTAATCCGATAAATCCGTGGTCTAGATTTTATACAGTTTCTCGTAGTACTCCCGGGCCATGCGGGTGCTCTCAAACACGGGCTCGACGTCCTTCATGGCGGTTTTCACTACTTTCAGGAAGTTTTTGGGCTGGTCGTAGTAGAGCGGCAGCACGTGGTTTTCGAGCACGTCGAGCAGGGCAGTGGCCTCGGCGTCGTCCTTCACGTCGTCGGGCTGGTCCACTGGCGAATGGGGAATGACGAAACCGTTTTCGCCGTCGCGGATGAACTCCGGGATCCAGCCATCGGCGATGCTCAGGTTCACCGAGGCGTTCATGGCGGCGGTCATGCCGCTGGTGCCGCTGGCTTCGCGTGGGTAGCGGGGCGTGTTCAGCCACACGTCGGAGCCCTTCTTCAGCTCGGCCGACAGTTCCAACTCGTAGCCGGTGAGCACGGCGCAGTTGGGCAGGTTTTTGGTGCGCGTGATCAGGCTGTTGAACACGCCGATGGCGCCGTGGTCGAGCGGGTACGGCTTGCCGGCCCAGATCACCTGAATCGGGTGCTTGGCATTGGTGGCCAGGGCCACAAACCGCTCGAAGTGGCGCAGGATCAGGTCGGCGCGCTTGTAGGCGGCGAAGCGCCGGGCCCAAACGATGGTCAGCACGTCCGGGTCGAAGACGTTGCCGGTTTGGTCGGCCACCACCTTGAACAACGCCTTTTTCAGCTCGCGCTTGCGGGCCAGCAACGCCGCGTCGTCCTTGCTTTTTAGGGCCCCGGCCAGCTGCGGGTCGCGCCAGTAGGTGCCGTTCTGGCTGTTGGTGATGGGGATGATGGGGCAAATGCCCTCGTAGTGGCCCCACATTTCGTTGGCCACCTCGCCGTGCACCTTGCTCACGGCGTTGGCGCGGCGCGCAAAGCGCAGGGCCGTGAGGGTGTAGTTGAGCGTAGTGCCGTCGAGGCGGGCCACCCGGCGGATTTCTTCTTCCGGCACGGGCCCGAAAAAGGTCATGTCGGTGAGTAGCTTCATGGGGCGCTCCTCGTTGCCGGCCAGCTCGGGCGTATGCGTCGTGAACACGAGGCGCTTCTGCACCTCCGCCAGCTTGCGGCCGTGCTTCTCGTAGAGGTAAAACGCCAGCGGCAGGCCGTGGCCCTCGTTGAGGTGGTACACGTCGGTTTGGCGGTTCAGCACGTCGAGCAGCTTGCCGCCGCCCACGCCCAGCAGGATGGCCTGGGCCACGCGCGCCGCCGCGTCCGGGTCGTAGAGGTGGTGCGAGATGGTGCGCGAGATGTAGTCGTTCTCCGGAATGTCGGTGGTCAGGAAGAACATCGGCGCCGTACCGAACACCTCCGGGGCCAGGTACAGGGCCCGCACGTGCACATCGGCCCCGTGAATGGTGATGGGGAACAGCAGCCCCGTGTCTTGCAGGTAAGAATAGCTCTTTTGCGTGTAGTCCACGCGCAGGGTCTGGTCGGGGTTGCGGCCCTGGTCGTAGTAACCGTAGCTCCACAAAATGCCGATGCCCACCAAGTTCTGCTTCAGCTCGTAGGCTGAGCGCATGTGCGAGCCGGCCAGGAAGCCCAGGCCACCGGAGTAGGTTTTCAGCGCTTGGTCGAGCGCAAACTCCATTGAGAAGTACGCTGCCGCCTGCTTGTACTTGGCCGCGGGCGCGTAGGGTTTAAACGTGAATTCCATGAAAGAACTAGTGGGGGTGAAGAAGAGGAACGAAGGTAGCCGCGGGCCGGGGCCCCACGCGGCCGCAATGTGCGCACGGCCGCGCAAAAAAGCGGCAACCGGATGCTTTATCCAGTTGCCGCCCCTGTTATCATTCTGGTTATTCTGCGACGGATACCATATATATAAGGTATGCAACCGGCGGCAACGCTTAGCGCAGCGCCACTTCGCGCACTTGCCCGCCGATGCCCCAGACCAGCAGCCAGCGGCGCACGGCCTCGGCCTGGGGCCGCTCGCCAAACGTGCCCACGAGCACGCGGCTGCGCTGGCGGCCGTCGAGCAGGTCGTTGGCTAGCTCCACGTGCACGTTGGGGTCGAGGGCCTGGATTTTGGCCAGCACCGACTGCGCATCGGCGGCCGTGGCAAACTCGCCCACCTGCACTTCAAACGTGACTGGGGCTGCTACTGGCGCCGCCACGGGCGCGGCGGCAACCACTGGGGCCGCTTCGGCAGCGGCGGGGGCTACGGTGTAGGTCGTGAACGGGGCGTGGGGGTGCGGGTCGCCCAGGCACAGGGCCAGCAGGTTGTCGGGGGCCGTGGTGGGGCCCAGGGGGGTTTCAGGGGCCACTACTTCGGCCACGATGGTGGTTGCGCCCAACTCTTGCAGGTTCAGTTCCCGGCTGGCTTTTTCGCTCAGGTCGATGATGCGGCGGTGACGGAAGGGGCCCCGGTCGTTCACGCGCACCACCACCGAGTGGCCGGTGAGCACGCTGGTTACCCGCAGGCGGGTGTTGAAGGGCAGGGTTTTGTGGGCGCAGGTGTAGGCAAAGCGGTTGTAGCGCTCCCCGTTCCCCGTTTCCATTCCCTGGAAATACTTGCCGTACCAAGACGCCCGGCCGCGGAGCACCATGTTGGTGCTAACCTCGTGGGGCTCCAGCACATGCTTGCACATGTGGGTGTGAGCAGCGCGGCGCACCCGGACCGACCGCTTGGTGCGGGCCGAGCTAGGCAAGCTCAACAGTAATGATAAGAGTAAAACGAAGGCGGAAGCAGGACTACGAAATAATTGCATCGATGGCATAGGGTGGTGAATGAGTCAAAATTACCCGCTCCGCCTAGGGCATGCTAAGAATTGGAACCCCGCTGCCAAGCCAACTAGCTCAAGAATTGTCCTTTTTACAGAAAACTTGCACAAAATTCATCCGTTTACTAAAAATCAAAAGGCGCTTAAGGCGCTGGGAAACCTACTTTTCAAAAATCCGGTCCACTGGGGGGTCCATATCACGAAATAAGATTATGCGGCGGGTGCAAAATTTTGGCCTTGGCAGCCGCTCTTAGCTGTTTGCCGGGTTGCACATGTCAGCTTTTATTTGTAATGCCTGAAGTGCCACTTTAAGGCTTAGGCCGGTGGGCCAGAGCCCATGCCCCTGGGGCCCCACGGGGCCCCGGCCCTACCTTTGCCCCATGGATTTTGGCCGCTTGCCCGACCCGCGCTACGTCAACTTTGGCCTGCCCCCCGACCACCCCGACACGGCCCCGCTGCTGGCCCGCGCCCGCCCGGCGCAGCCCCGGCCGCCGGCCCTGTACGTGGGCTGCCCCATCTGGACGAACAAGGACTGGCTGGGCTCGTACTTCCCGCTCGGCATCAAGGAGCCCGAGTACCTGCACTACTACGCCCGGCAGTTCAACAGCCTGGAGCTGAACACCACCCACTACCGCATTCCCGACGCGCCCACCGTGCGGCGCTGGCGCGCGGCGGTGGGCCCTGGCTTCAAGTTTTGCCCAAAGCTGCCGCGCAGCATCAGCCACGAGCGCGAGTTGTTCCAAACCGACGACCTGGTGGTGCCTTTCGCCCGGGCCATCGAGGAGCTGGGCCCCGCGCTGGGCTGGGCCTTTTTGCAGCTGCCGCCGCACCTGGGCCCCGAGCACCTGCCGCGGCTGGAGCGCTTCCTGCTCGACTGGCCCGCCGCCGTGCCGCTGGCCGTGGAGTTGCGCCACCCCCGCTGGTTTGCCGACCGCGGCTTGGCCGACGCCGTGTTTGCCACGCTGGAAGCCCTGAACAAGACGCTGGTTATCACGGACGTGGCCGGGCGGCGCGACGTGCTGCCCATGCGCCTGACCACGCCCACGGCCTTCGTGCGCTTCAACGGCCACGGCCTGCACAGCACCGACTACCAGCGCGCCGACGCCTGGGCCGAACGCCTGGCCGCCTGGTACGCCCAGGGCCTGCACGCGGCCTACTTCTTCATTCACCAGCGCGACGTGCGCCACGCCCCCGTCTGGACGCAGCACTTCCTGGCCCGCATGAAGGAGCTGACCGGCATCGCGATGGCCCCACCGGCCATCATCCCGCAGGCGGTGCAGGGCAGCTTGTTTTAGGACGGGAACAATGACCTAAAAGCCAACGCCGAAATACCCATTTATTATTTTTTTATATTATTAATCAATTGATTGCATAAAAAGTAAATCATGCTTAGTTCTACTTTTTGGACCAGGGCGATGTGGCCACTGCTAGCCGGCTTGGTGCTGTTGCAGGCGGCGCTCTACAACGGGTTTCCGCTGGTTACGTCCGACACGGGCACTTACCTCGTCAGTTCCTTGGACCTGACCGTGCCCATTGACCGGCCCGTTACCTACGGTTTATTCATCCGGGCCACTAGCTTGTGGGGGTGGTCGCTGTGGTGCGCGGTGTTTGCGCAGTGCCTGCTGCTGGGAGGGTTGCTGCTGCGCTACGTTCGGGAGTTTGCGCCGCGGCTGGCGCACCCGGCGGGCCGCCTGGCCCTGCTGGTGTTAGTGGTTTGGGCCACGGGCGTGTCGTGGTTCAGCTCCCAATTGATGCCCGACATCTTTACGGCCATCGGGGTGCTGGCGCTGGGGCTGGTGCTGCTGGGCCGGTGCCGCAGCGGCCGAGAGCAGGCAGGTTGGCTGGCGGTGGCCTTCCTAGCGGAGCTGGTGCACTCATCCAATCTGCTCTCTTTCAATTTAATAGTAATAGTAACGGGCCTGGTTGCGTGGCGGGCCCCGGTGGTGGGCCCCGCGCGGCTGCGGCCGCGCCGTTGGGCCCTAGTCCTGGCCGTGACGCTGACGGGCTGGGTGGCGCTGCCCGCGCTGCATGCCGCGCTAGGCGGGGGCTTCACCATCGTGCGGGCTTCGCCGGCCTTCCTGATGGCCCGCCTCAACGAGTCGGGGGTACTGGAGCGGTTCCTCGACCGCGAATGCAATGGCCCCAACAACTACAGCCTGTGCAAATACCGCAGCAAGCTGCCCGACGACGCGATGGGCTTCATGTGGAAAACCGATACGCCCATGCTACTGGCGGGCGGTATGGAAGCCACCCGCGACGAGTACAGCTACATCATTGGCCGCGTGTTGCGCTCGCCGCGCTACTACCCCGCCCTGGCCTGGACGGCCGTACAGGCCACGCTGCGCCAACTCACGCACGTGAGCTTAGGCGACGGCCTCATCCCGTACCGCGAAAACACCTCCCCCTACTGGCCCATGCGCAGCTACCCCTACGAATTGAAGGCCTACCTGTCGTCGATGCAGAGCTACGGGCAGCTTGGTTTTGGCGGGATTAACGAGCGGGCCGGGCTGGCTTACCTGCTAGCGGTGGTGGCCGGCCTGAGCGGCCTGGCTAGCCGCGCGGTGCGGTGGCGGCTGGGGCCCGGCGCGGCATCCTGGCTGGCATTGGTGGGCACGGCCTTGGTGTCCAACGCTTTCGCGACCGGGGCCGTGGCCAACGTGTACGACCGCCTGCAAGCCCGGGTGGCGTGGCTCCTACCGTTTGCTGTGCTGGTGCTGGCCACCGAGCTACTGCTGGGCCTGTGGGCCGAATGGCGGGCCCGGCCTAAGGCTACCGTCGTTGATTAAGCGGTTAATTTTCCAGCAGCGCCCCACTCAACAGAGGCCCAATTCAGGCCGCACAAAGTAAAGCCAAATCTAACCCGGCCCCCACGGGGGCCCGGTGCAACCCTGACGGTTTCTCCTCAGGACTCCGCGTGCCCAAGTTGCTGCCGCGAGCGGTAACGGCGACCCAGCCGGCACCTTACCAACAGCTCATACTATCTTCACAGCCAGCTCTTCCACCTTGCCCTGCCCAGCTATGAAAACCCTGCTACTAGCCAGTGCGCTGCTCCTGACCCTCGCCGCGTGCCGCAAAGATTCTCCAGACCCTGTGCAGCCGGAATACGCCGACTGGTACGCGCTAAGGGCCCCCGACGACCGGGCCGTCGAAGCGGTTGCCGGCGACCTCGACGGGACGCTGGTTATCACAACGGGCTACGCCGTTTACCAAACTACCGACCGCGGCAAGACGTGGAAAAAAGGGGATTACAAGAATAACCTTAAAGTAGTTGGCTTCGCCCAGCGCCAAGACTCGCTCATAAGTTTATCGGCCGAAACCCTAGGCGCGCCCGATGGGGCCGCCTACGCCGTTGGTCCAAACTATTTCAGCCTCGACCAGGGGCTCACCTGGAGGCCGTACCACGACTGGAGACGCAGCGGTTCTGACCTCCGGGTGGCCCGCAACCGCGCCGCGGCGCTGTCGGGCACGGAGTATAGCGTCGACCTTTTGTTGACGCCAACCAGCCCAAGCTCTTCCAGCAACTACGTCGAAACGGTGGGCGTCAAATCTTCTGCGGGCCGCCAACTGCGCTTGCCCAAAGACCACCAAATCACGAGCTTGTACTTCGACGCCAAGTCGCGGCTGTACGTGGCGGCCTCGGCCGCGCTTTGCGGCCGCCGGGAAAACTTTGCTTTTTGCGGCGAGCAGAACGGCGTGCTCTACGTTTCGAAAGCCCCGCAGCCCTAGCCGGTTTCCCTCACAGCAGGGACTCAAGCGGGGCCTACCCGCGCGCCGCCCGTTTCAGCGCGCGGCGCGCGGGGACGCGGGGGGTTGGCTGGCCGTGCTCAGGCGTTCCGCGGGCTTGCTGAGAATTGTTTCTTCAGCGCCTTGGTCGAGGCGCGTCAGCCAGGCGTTCACGTGGGTTCCCAGCTGCTTGCTGAGGCGTTTTTCGACCAGCGTGTGGATGGCGTAGGCCGCCGCTAGGGCCCCGGCCAGGGCCCCGCCCAGCAGCGCGTATTTGTTGACGAACGGGCCGAGGCGGTGAAACGCCACGAAGCCAATGTTGCCGTGGATGAGGTAGAGCGGGTACGTGAGGGCCCCCAGCCGGGCCAGCCAGGGGAAGCGGCCGAGGCTGATTTTGCGGAAGGCCACCAGGTAGAAGATCAAGAAGAACGCCGCCACGGCCCCCACGCCCACTTGCCAGGCCGTCGGGTCGTGGAAGTACGCCGCCACGTCGCCGGCGCGCGCCACGCTGCTGCGGAGCGCCAGCAGGAAGGCCACCGCCAGCAGCACGTAGCGCAGCCAAGTGCGGCCCTGGGGCTGCTGCAACCGGAAGAACAGCATGCCCGCGATGAAGTACGGGGCGTACTGCGGGAAGAACAAGTACGCGAACGGGCTGGCCACGGGCGCAGCCCCGGCCAGGTCCACGTACAGCAGCCACAGCAGCAGCACCAGGTCGAGGTGGCGCAGGAGCCGAAAGGCAATCAGCAGGGAGACAACGAAGTAGAAGGCAATTTCAATCGTCAGCGTCCAGTAGGCCGTGTCGAGGTCGGGGGCCCCGAAGAAGCCGTGCAGCATCGTCATATTGGCCAGGTACTGGCCCGCGGTGGGGTGCAGGCCGGCGGCCACCGGGGCCCCGGCTGCGCTGGGGCCCCACAGGCGCTCGACCAGAAACGTGAGCGTGCAGGCCGCCCAAAATGCCGGGTACAGGCGCGTGACGCGGGAGAGAAAAAACTGCCGCACCGTTTTGCCCTGGGCGCTGAGCAGCACCACGTAGCCGCTGATGATGAAGAACAGTTCGACGCCCAGGTACCCGTACTTGGTGACGCGCCCGATGCCCACGAACGGCACCGGGCTGTAGTGGTCGGCCATGTAGCCCCGGTACGTGTAGTGGTACAGCACCACGCTCAGCGCGGCCAGGAAGCGTAGTAAGTCAATTTCGTAAAAACGAAGGGGTAATTTGCGCGGCTCGGGTTCCATAAATTGGGTTGAGGCCCCTATAACGGGCTTTGTGTGACTTAGTTGGCCGCTTGGTTCGAAGGTTTTCGCGCGCGCCCCAGCCTGCTTTTCAAGGCTGGCCCCTGGTTCGGATCAACGCATTCAACCGGCGCTCAGGCCCGCTCCGCGGCTTCCAGCAGGGGCCCCAGCACGGCCCACACGTTGTCGGCTAGGATTTGCTGGCCGGCCGCGTTCGGGTGCACGCCGTCGGCCAGGTTCAGGTCGCGGTGGCCCAGCACACCTTCGAGCAGAAAGGGCACGAAAGCCGCCCCAAACTGCTGGGCCAGCGGCCGGAACAGGGCCTTGAACTCGGCGGCGTAGCGCACCAACCGGTGGTTGCCCAGCGGGCTGATATTGAAGGGGAATTCCAGCCCGGCCACCACCAGCTGCGCCGCCGGAAACTGCTGCCGCACAGCTTGCAAAATGGCCTGCAAGTTGGCGCTGGTGTCGGGCACGGGCACGCTCCGGATGCCGTCGTTGGCGCCCAGGGCCAGCACAAACACGTCGGCGGGCTGGCGGGCCAGCGTGGCGGCCAGGCGGGCGCGCCCGCCGGCGCTGGTGTCGCCGCTCACACCGTAATTAAGGGCTTTATAGGGCAGGTGCGCCGCGTCTATTTTTTGCTGAACGAGGGCGGGGAAGCTGGCGGCCGCGGGCAGGCCGTAGCCGGCGGTGAGGCTGTCGCCGAAAAAAAGAATGTTCTTCATACATTTTTATTAACGCGGCGGGGGCCCCGGAGGTGCCGGTAGTAGCTGGCCCGGGCTGCCGGCTTTTCGCCGGCTGCCCGGTAGTCGTTAATCTGGATTGAAAGGGCCGTAACGGGTGCTGGGCAGCGGCTCAACGAAGCATAGATTACTGGATAGCCGGCGAAAAGCCGGCAGCCCCAGCCAGCTACCACCGGCAGTTATTTGCCGGGGCCCAGCCATTCGAGGGCGAAGAAAAACAGCAGCTGCACCGCGTAGAGCAGCGGCGCCAGGGCATTGCTTTTCGCGAAGCGGGCGCGGTTGAACAGCATCTGGGCCAGGCAGGCGAGGATGAACCAGTCGCGGAAGTTGCGGAACGGGATGACGCCCGCCGTCCAGTGCCAGAAGTCGTAGCGGCCGGCGGGCAGCTCCAGGCACAGGTCGAAGCCTACCATTAGCCCAGCCGCCACCAGGGTGCGGCCCAGCTCGCCCAGGGGCAGGCGGTGGGCCAGCACGCCGGCCAAGTAGGTCATCAGCACCCAGTTGAGCCCCATGAGCGGGGGCACGTCGAGCCACTTGGGCCCCAGCGTGTCGCCGTAGGCGTAGTTGCCAAACAGCTTGCCCGTGTGCACGCCCACCACTTCGGCCGCGAAGCCCAGCAGGCCCACAGTGAGGCAAAATTGCCAGAACGACGCGTTGCGCTCCGGCTGAAACGCCAGCAGCAGCGCCGCGCTCAGCAGCAAGGTAAGGGGCGTGAAGCGGAGGTAAAACCCGGGGTCGTGCGAGAACAGTAGCCCCACCAGCCCCGTGGCGTGGAAGAGCAGCACCAGCCCCTGCGCCACCCGCAGCCGGGTGGCATTAGCCGCCAGTGGCGGGAAAGTATCAGACATCAGCAAAGGGTAGAAATTACGGCGGGCCCGGGGGCCCCAGCAAAATTAGCGCAAATGCCGGCCGGTTCCTTTCGGCGGCTGTGGCCGACCTTTGCGGGCATGATTCTCCGCGCCGACCACCTCGTCAAAAAATACAAGGCCCGCACCGTCGTCAACGACATGAGCGTGACCGTGGAGCAGGGGGAAATTGTGGGGCTGCTGGGGCCCAACGGTGCCGGCAAAACCACCTGCTTCTACATGATGGTGGGCATGGTGAAGCCCAACGGCGGCCGCATCTTCCTGGATAACACGGAGATTACCAACATGCCCATCTACCAGCGGGCCCGGCTCGGGGTGGGCTACCTGGCCCAGGAGGCCAGCGTGTTCCGCGACCTGAGCGTGGAGGAAAACATCCTGGCGGTGCTGGAAATGACCGACATGCCCAAAAAAGCGCGCCTCGACAAGGTGGAGGAGCTCCTCAACGAGTTCAGCCTCACCCACGTGCGCAAAAACCTGGGCAAGGTGCTGAGCGGCGGCGAGCGGCGGCGCACCGAAATTGCCCGGGCCCTGGCCGTCGACCCCAAGTTTGTGCTGCTCGACGAGCCCTTTGCGGGCGTCGACCCCATCGCCACCGAGGAAATCCAGGGCATCGTCTCCAAGCTCAAGCACCGCAACATCGGCGTGCTCATCACCGACCACGACGTGAACTCGACCCTCAGCATCGTGGACCGCGCCTACCTGCTCTTCGAAGGCAAGCTCCTCAAAGCCGGCACCGCCGAAGACCTGGCCGGCGACGAAACCGTGCGCCGCGTGTACCTGGGCAAAAATTTCGAGCTCAAGCGCAACGTGTGATTTCTTTTTAAATGTGAAGAATGTGGAAATATGAAGATGTGGGAAATCCAGGGCACTCAGGCGGTCATGCAGAGCGCAGCGAAGCACCTTTCCCGCAGCAGAAACTCCATAATTAGTGGCGCAGTAGAGATGCTTCGGCTGCGCTCTGCATGACTGCTTGGTGATTTATCAAGTGGCTCATAGCACTTAGACACAGTGGCCCCCACATCTCCACCTTCTCACATTCCCCACATTAAATAAACCCCGTGCTCGACCAGCTCCTGTCCGCCGCCGTGCAGCTTGAGAGCCGCCCCCGGTTGGCGCGGGTGCGGGCCGAGCCGCACGCCGTGCAGGCGCGCGTGCTGCGCGAGCTGCTGCGCCGCGCCCAAGGCACCGAGTGGGGCCGGCGCTACGGCTTTGCCGAGGGCCCCGGGGCAGCCGAGTTTGCCCGGCGCGTGCCGGTGAGCACCTACGAGCAGCTGTACCCGGCGCTGGAACGCGTGCTGCGCGGGGCCCCCGACGTGCTGTGGCCCGGCCGCCCGCAGTGGTTTGCCCAGAGCAGCGGCACCACCAACGCCCGCAGCAAGTTCGTGCCCGTGACGCCCGAGAGCCTGCGCCAGGGCCACTACCGCGCCGGGCGCGACATGCTGGCCCTCAGCACTTTTCTCTACCCGCGGCACCGGCTGCTGGCTGGGCGCACGCTCTCGCTGGGTGGCACGCACGCCCCCAACCCGTTCCGGCCCCAGGAGCCGGCCTCGCGGGTCGGCGACGTGTCGGCGCTGATTATGCAGCAGCTGCCAGCCTGGGCCGAAAGCCTGCGCACCCCGCCCCTGCCGCTGGCCCTGCTCGGCGAGTGGCACGACAAGGTGGAGCGCATCGCCCGGCACGCTTTGCGGCAAGACGTGCGCGTGCTGGCCGGCGTGCCCACTTGGATGCTGCTGCTGCTGCGCCGCGTGGTGGAGCTGGCCGGGGCCGCCGACATCACCCAGGTGTGGCCGCACCTGGGGTTGTTTCTGCACGGGGCGGTGGCGTTTGGGCCCTACCGCGAGCTGTTCCGGCAGCTCATCCCGGGGCCCCAGATGCAGTATTTGGAAATCTATAACGCCACCGAGGGCTACTTCGCCCTGCAAGACCAGCCCTACAGCGAAGACCTGCTGCTGCTGCTCGACCACGGCATCTACTACGAGTTCCTGCCCGCCGCCCAGTGGGACGCGCCCGACCCCCGGCCCGTGCCGCTGCACGAGGTGGTACTGGGCCAGCCCTACGCCCTGGTTATCAGCACCAACGCTGGTCTGTGGCGCTACGTAGTGGGCGATACCGTGCGCTTCACCAGCCTAGGGCCCTACCGGCTGCGCATTACGGGGCGCACCAAGCACTTCCTCAACGCCTTTGGCGAGGAGGTGGTGATTGAGAACGCCGAGGCCGCCGTGGCCGCCGCCAGCCACGCCACCGGCTGCCGCGTGCACGACTTCACGGCGGCGCCGGTGTACTTCGCCGCGGGGCCCGGTGGGCAGGTGCAAAGCGGCGGCCACGAGTGGGCCGTGGAGCTGGCCCCCGGGGCCCCCGCCCCCGACGCCGCCCGCTTCGTGGCCGTGCTCGACGCCACGCTGCGCCGCGTCAATTCCGACTACGACGCCAAGCGCCACCGTGACCTGGCCCTGGCCCCGCCCTTGCTGCGGGTACTGCCCCCGGGCACGTTTGCGCGCTGGCTGGCGGGCCAGGGGAAGCTCGGCGGCCAGCACAAAGTACCCCGCTTGCTGAACTCGCGGGCCGTGCTGGAGCAGGTGCTGGCCGTGGCCGCCGGGGCCCCGGCGTAGGACGGAGCACAGTTTGCAGCGATGCAATCCGGGCTATATATTTGTTCGTAAGTAATTGCCTAACAGCTGTTACGCTAATGGATATTTCCGGGATTTATTTTTATGATTCTGTTGTCTTTCTGACAACCGGTGCCTAGTTCGGTTACTCTACTTCTTATCCTATCTTCCCTTGCCCACCCTCTCCCCTCCCCGTCCCCCCCGCGATTCGCGCCGCTGGCGCCAGGCCGCCCAGCGCAACCGCCCTGCCGATGGCCTCGAAAACCGCCGTTTTTTGTGGGTATTAGCTGCTACAATAGCTGTGGTGGTGGGCGTAGTCGGCGTGCTGCTGGCGCAATCGATTCGTAGCAACGAGTTGGCCGACCGGCCGTCGTCGTTCGAGCAGCCCCGCTAGCCGGCCCGGTGGGGCCCCAGCCCCGGCGCTACTCGTCCAACAAGCCGCCCACCAGGCCCCCCAGCACGCTGCCGCTTTCCTTGCGGGCGTTGCCGCCACTGGGGGCCAGCGCCTGAATGAGCTTTTTGACGGGCATGGATTGCAGCCACACGCGGCCGGTGCCGCGCAGCGTGGCCAATAGCAGTCCCTCGCCCCCAAAAATCATCGATTTCAGGCCCCCGGCGCGGGCCACGCTGAAGTCCAAGCTGGGCTCGAAGGCCACCACGCAGCCGGTGTCCACGCGCAGCAGCTCGTTGTTCAGCCGCTTTTCGATGATGGTGCCGCCCGCGTGCACGAAGGCTTTACCATCGCCGGTGAGCTTTTGGAGGATGAAGCCCTCGCCGCCGAACAGGCCGGAGCCAAATTTCTGGTTGAAGTGCAGGCTCATCTTGGTGCCCTTGGCAGCGGCCAAGAAGCCGTCCTTCTGCACGATGAGGCCCTGGGGCAGGGTGCCTAAATCGAGCGGGATGATGGTGCCCGGGTACGGCGCCGAAAACGCCACTTTGCTCTTGCCGTAGCTGCCGCGGTGCGTGAAGTGCGTGAGAAACAGCGACTCGCCGGTGAGCAGCCGCGTGCCGGCCGAGAACAGCTTGCTTAGCACGCCCTGGTCGGGCTCGGAGCCGTCACCCATTTTGGTTTCGAAGGCAATGGCTTCCTCCATGTACACCATGGCGCCGGCTTCGGCCACCACGGTTTCGTTGGGGTCCAGCTCAATTTCCAGCACCTGGATGTCGGTGCCCAGGATGCGGTAGTCTACGTCGTGCGAGTGCATGGCGGCGGGGGCCGGCTGGTGCGCGGCCGGCGGCAAAGGTAACCGCCCGCCCCGCCCGGCGCCAGGGCCCCGGCGGCGCAATAATTTCCGCCCTTGGTGCGTTTCAACTAAAAAATTAGTTGTATTTTGCCGTCGTTACTTTCCCGCCAATTGACCTGCCCATGCCTTGCCGTAGCTTACTCTTGCTGAGTTTATTATTGTGCGGGGCCTGCGCCAGTAACCGCCCCGCCGCCAACCGCACCGACCGCCACGGCCGCAGCCAAGGCCGCTGGCGCACCTACTACGATGAGGCCGCCCGCACCCAGCCGTTCACGGCGGGGCGCTACCGCCACGGCCGGCCCGTGGGCACGTTCCGTTACTACGGGCCCACCGGGGCCCTGGCCCAAACCGAGCGCTACGGCCGCGAGGGCTTTTGCGAGGTCACGTACTGGTACCCGGGCGGCCAGGTGGAGCGCCGCGGCAAGGCCCAGTGGCTGACCGGTGCCAAAGGAGCCCGTTTCTACTGGTTTGGGCCCTGGACGCGCTACACGGAAACTGGCCAGGTGCGGGCCGTCGAAACCTACACCAACGGCAGCCACACCGCCACCGACGTGTACCAGAGCGGCCGCCTCACCACCACCGAAATCTACAAAAACGGCCAACTCGTTGAAGCCCGCCCCGTGCAATAGGGGCCTATCCAATAGGCGCAAGAAATGCACGGTCATGCCGAACGCAGTGAAGCATCTCGCCCGCAGCAGTAAATAGAATTACTTGCGTGGAAGACATGCTCCACTGCGTTCAGCACGACGGCTTTGATAGCCAGCTTGCTACCAGAAAGGTCACGCCCCGGGGCCCTATTCGTCGGTGGCGGGCAGCTCGCCGCGGGTTTCGGCGGCTTCGGCCGCGTCGTCGCCCACGGATTTTTTGCGTTTGGCCTCGCGGCTGGTGCGCTTCATGAAGTCTTCGTCAGTTTCTTCGGGCTCAGGGGCCAAGTCCTCGTCGTCCTCGGTTTTCTCGCCGAATTGCCCGGCGCGGTCCACCAGCTTCTTGTCGCGCACGTGGCGGCCCAGAAACTGGTTAATCTGCTCGATGCTGTAGTTGGAGGTGATTTCGCCCAGCGGGTTCACCCCAATTTCGAAGCCCTCCAGCTCCTTGTGCACGCGGGCTTTTTTGTCGGGGTCGGGGGCCACTTTTTTGGGCTTGACGGGTTTCTTGGCCATGAGGGTCGGAAGTGAGGAGCGGGAAATGGGCAGCACGGGGCCCGTTGCCAAGCAAAAAGGCCGCGCCGTAGTGCATACGGAGCGGCCTTGGGCAAGGGTTATCTAAACCTACGCGGCCGGGGCCCCCAGGCGCTCCACAGCGGTGTGCAGGCGGCCGGCTACCTCGTCGGTACCGAGGATGACGAGGGTTTCGAACAGGTCGGGGCCGGCGGCGGCGCCGGTTACGGCCACGCGCAGGGCTTGCAACACCTGGCCGGGCTTGAGGCCCTGGGCCTCCACGGTCTGGTTGAAGAGGTTTTTGAGGCCCTCAGCCGAGGCGATGGGGGCCCCAGGCAACGCGTCGGCGTAGGCGGCGAGGGCATCGGCCACCTGGGGGGTCCACTTCTTGGCCACCACTGTGGCGTCGTACTCCATCGGGGCGTCAAAAAAGTACTTGGCCTCCTGCCAGAAATCCTGCGGGAAGCTCACGCGCTCCTTCATCACGCCCACGATTTGCGCGGCTTTTTCGGGGGTGCAGCTCAGGCCGTGGGCGGCCAGGGCCTCCAGCAGGTAGGGCGCCAGCTCGGCGTTGGGCTTGGCGCGCAGGTAGTGCTCGTTGTACCACTTGGCCTTGTTCTGGTCGAACTTGGCCGGCGACTTGCTCACGCGGTCGATGGCGAAGGCTTCGATCAGCTCGTCCATCGAGAAAATTTCCTGCGCCGTGCCCGGGTTCCAGCCCAAAAAGGCCAGGAAGTTCACCAGCGCCTCGGGCAGGTAGCCGTCTTCGCGGTAGCCGCGGCTGACGGTGGGCTCGCCGGTTTCGCCGTCGATGCCGTGCCACTCCAGCGGGAACACCGGGAAGCCCAGGCGGTCGCCGTCGCGCTTGCTGAGCTTGCCCGTGCCGTCGGGCTTGAGCAGCAGCGGCAAGTGGGCAAACTGCGGCATGGTGCTTTCCCAACCCAGGTAGCGGTACAGCAGCACGTGCAGCGGCGCCGAGGGCAGCCACTCTTCGCCCCTGATGACGTGCGAAATGTCCATCAGGTGGTCGTCCACGATGTTGGCCAGGTGGTAGGTCGGCATCCCGTCCGACTTCATCAGCACCTTGTCGTCCACGGCGCTGGAGTGCACCACCACCCACCCGCGGATCATGTCCTGGAAGCGGATTTCCTCCTTGCGGGGCACTTTCAGGCGAATGACGTAGGCCGTGCCGGCGTCGAGCAGGGCCTGGGTTTCGTCCTCGGGCAGGGTCAGCGAGTTGCGCATCTGGGTGCGCGTGATGCTGTTGTACTGCGGGTTGGGAACCTTGGCGGCCTGCAAGCGGGCGCGCATGGCGTCCAGCTCCTCGGGCGTGTCGAAGGCGTAGTAGGCAAAGCCGTCGGCGATGAGCTGGTCGGCGTACTGGCGGTACATGGGCTTGCGCTCGCTCTGCTTGTAGGGCGCGTGGGGGCCCCCGACGCCCACGCCCTCGTCAATGACAATGCCGCACCAGGCCAGGGCTTCCAGGATGTACTGCTCGGCGCCGGGCACGAAGCGGTTCTGGTCGGTGTCCTCAATGCGCAGAATCATGGTGCCGCCCAGCTTGCGGGCCAGCAAGTAGTTGTACAAAGCGGTGCGCACGCCGCCGATGTGCAGGGGCCCCGTGGGCGAAGGCGCGAAGCGCACCCGAACGTTTCTCTCGGTCATATCACTAAAAAAAGCGCGTTCCGCCAAAGCCGGAACGCGCCGCAAAGGTAAGGCCGGGGGCACCGGCTAGCCGCGCCGGGTCCACCAAGGTGCCAGCCACCGGCTGAGAGAGCCGGCGTGTTCCCTTCTTTGCGAGTATGAAAAACAGAAACTGGCAGCGGACGGGCCTGGTATTTTTATTCGTGGTGGGCGGACTGGCTTGGCCCTGGGCCCAATCCTGGTGGCCAGCCCCTCCGTCGGTGCTGCTTTATGGCCAAGCCTACGGCAGCGCTCACCGCACGGCCACGCCCGTGTTGGTCGTTGTGCTGCATGGCGATGCGCCCTTGCACCGGCCGAGCTACCAATACTGGCTGGCCCAGCAGGTGGCCCAGGCCGCGCCCGACGTAGTGGCGGTGGGCCTGCTGCGACCGGGCTATGCCGACCCGGCTGGGCACCACTCGCCTGGCACCCGCGGCCTGACCATCGGTGACAACTATACTCCCGCTGCCGTGGAGGCGGTGGCCGCAACCGTGAAAGCGCTGCGCCGACGCTACCATGCCCGCCAAGTGATTTTGGTCGGGCATTCGGGCGGAGCCGTACTGGCAGGGGCGGTGCTGGGCCGCTACCCTTTACTGGTCGATGGGGCCCTGCTGGTGGCTTGTCCGTGCGACGTGCCAGCTTTCCGTCGGCACATGTCTTGGCAGCAGCTCAACCCCTTGTGGTGGCTACCGGTGCCCCTCCTCTCGCCACAGGACATGGCAGGCCAGGTGCGGCCTGGCTTGCCCGTGCGGGTCGTTACGGGGTTGGTCGACCCATTGGCCCTGCCCGCATACAGCCGGCGGTACGTGGCCGCGCTCCGAAAGCACCACGTGGCGGCCCAGCTACTGGAGCTGCCAGGGCAAGGCCATGAGATTTTTCTCGCGCCGACAATAGTTATGCAAATCGTGGACTTGGCTACCAATGGTTTGCATCCACGCCGGCTAGCCGCGCCGGCCGCCCACGCGCCACAGTACGAGGCCCAGCAGCGTGATGCCGCCCCGGATGGCCCAGGCCGCGTTGGGCCCCCAGTTATTAATCCACTGCAAAAAAACGTACTGCACGTTGGGGTTAATCAGCGGCAGCACCAGCGAAATCAGGCCGACGAGCAGCAGTAAGAGTCCAAGTTCTTTCATGAAAGCAGGGCGTGAGAGGGTTAAGAATGAATCCGTTGCCCAACGCGCCCGGGGCCCTGTTTCGTATGGCCGGGGGCCCTATGCGCCCACGGCGATGCAGGAGATTTCCACTTCCACGTCGCGCGGCAGGCGGGCCACTTCCACGGTTTCGCGGGCCGGCGCGGTGGCATCGGCGAAGTACGTGCCGTACACCTGGTTGATGGTGGCGAAGTGGCTCAGGTCCTTTACGAAAATGCTGCACTTCACCACGTCGGTAAGCTGCAAACCCGCCGCGGCCAGCACGGCCGTTAGGTTCTTCAGCACCTGGTGGGTCTGGGCGGCCACGTCGCCGGGCACGAGCTGGCCAGCCGCGTCCAGCGGAATCTGGCCCGACACGTACACGGTATTGCCGGCGCGCACGGCCTGGCTGTAGGGCCCAATCGGCGCGGGCGCCTGATCAGTGAGGATGATTTGGTGGGGCATTACTTAAATGTGAAAATGGGAAGAATGTGAGAGATGTAAAAATGAGGGGGAATGTCGGGATGCGAAAATTGACGAGAATCCATCAATTTTTACATCCCCCACATTCCCCCTCATTTTCACATCCCTTTTACTCCACCGTCACCGACTTGGCCAGGTTGCGGGGCTGGTCCACGTTGCAGCCGCGCATCACGGCGATGTGGTAGCTCAGCAATTGCAGCGGGATGACCGACACGAGCGGCACCAGGGCCTCCGAGGTGTAGGGCACCTCAATGACGAACTCGGCCATGCCGCGGATCACGTCGTCGCCCTCCGTGACCACGGCGATGATGCGGCCTTTGCGGGCCTTCACCTCCTGGATGTTGCTCACCACCTTCTCGTAGGAGCTGTCGCGGGTGGCGATGACCACCACCGGCATGTTCTCGTCGATGAGGGCAATGGGGCCGTGCTTCATCTCGGCGGCCGGGTAGCCTTCAGCGTGTATGTAGCTGATTTCCTTGAGTTTGAGGGCCCCTTCCAGCGCCACCGGGAAGTTGTAGCCACGGCCCAGGTACAAGAAGTTGGGCACGTCGCAGAACATGGCGGCGATGCCGCGGATCTCGTCGTCCAGCTTCAGGGCCTGCTCCACCTTGGCCGGAATCGTGTCCAGCTCCACCATCAGCTCGCGCAGCTTGGTGTCGGTGAGGGTGCCGCGCTTCTGGCCCATCAGCATGGCCAACAGGGTCAGCACCGTTACCTGGGCCGTGAATGCCTTGGTACTGGCCACCCCAATCTCGGGGCCCGCGTGGGTATAGGCCCCGGCGTCGGTGGCGCGGGCAATGCTGCTGCCCACTACGTTGCAGATGCCGAAGATGGTGGCGCCCTTGCTCTTGGCCAGCTCGATGGCGGCCAGCGTGTCGGCCGTTTCGCCGCTCTGCGAAATGGCAATCACGATGTCGCGTTCCGTAATAACGGGGTTGCGGTAGCGGAACTCCGAAGCGTACTCCACCTCCACCGGGATGCGGGCCAGGTCTTCGAGCAGGTACTCGGCCACGAGGCCGGCGTGCCAGGAGGTGCCGCACGCCACGATGATGATGCGCTGGGCGTTCACAAATTTCTGTTCGTAGGCCCGGAAGCCGCCCATGTTCAGGTGGCCGGCGTTCATTTCCAGGCGGCCGCGCATCGAGTCCATGATGGAACGCGGCTGCTCGAAAATCTCCTTCAGCATGAAGTGCTCGTAGCCGCCCTTCTCGATGCTGTCCAGCTCCATTTCCAGCTTCTGGATGTAGGGTGTCTGCTCCACGTCTTCCTTGCTGCGTAGCTCCAGCCGCCCGTCGCGGATGATGGCAATCTCGTAGTCGTTCACGTACACCACTTCGTTGGTGTACTCGATGATGGGCGTTGCGTCGGAAGCGATGAAGAACTCGCCGTCGCCGATGCCAATCACCATCGGCGAGCCTTTGCGGGCGGCGATGAGCTGGTTGGGGGCGTCGCGGCTCATCACCACGATGGCGTAGGCCCCCACCACTTCGTGCAGGGCCAGGCGCACAGCTTCCTCCAGGTTGCAGTGGTTTTGAGTCTGAATCTCCTCAATCAGGTTGACAAATACCTCCGTGTCAGTGTCCGAATGAAACTCGTGGCCTTGCTGCTGCAAGTGGGTTTTCAGGGCCGCGTAGTTCTCGATGATGCCGTTGTGGATGATGGCAATCCGCTCCGAAGTCGAGTAGTGCGGGTGGGCGTTGGTGTCGTTGGGCTCGCCGTGGGTAGCCCAGCGGGTGTGGCCCATGCCCACGCGGGCGTGGGTGTCCTTCTCGGCGATGTAGTTTTCCAGCTCCGCCACCTTGCCCTTTTTCTTGTACACGTTCAGCTCCCCGTCGTTCATCAGGGCCACGCCGGCCGAGTCGTAGCCGCGGTATTCAAGCCGGTGCAGGCCCTTGAGGATAATGGGGCAGGCCTGACGGTAGCCCAGGTACGCAACGATGCCGCACATAGTAGTAAAACGTTAAATAATTGAAAGGTTCCTAGGAAAAAAGCCGGCGGCCCATCCAGGAAAAGGACAGGCCGCCGACGCAAAATTTACGCTACACGCTCTGCGCAAGGCAAAGCGAATGCCGCGGGAAACAGCTAACGTTAAGTACAAATACAGCGCAGTTCACGAGCAATGCAAAGCAATGAAAGGCGAAGCTACTGTTTTTTGGGTATTGGCGGGCCCCCAGGGCCCAACATTACGCCTTCTTTACCAAGCAACCAGCTGATAATTAGCAGATAAAAAAACAAAGGCCGCAGCCACACGCTGCTTTGTTATTGCAGCTTACCAAGAGGTTGACCGGGGCCCCTGGCTGCTTAGTTAGCCAGCTCGTTGTAGAGGGCCAGGTAAGAAGAATGCAAGTTCTCGTCGGTGGCCACTTGGCTTAGCGTCTTGCGCGAGGCGTACTCCTGGAACATGCCGTTGAGGTTGTCGGAGAAGTCCTCGTCGGAGCGTACCACGGTGTCGGCGTAGTCCATGCCGATTTTCACGAAGCCGCTGAAATCGGCCGTTTTCAGCGAGTTCAGCATCTGGTCGTCGATGTCGAGCATCTTCGCTTTCTCCAGGATGTTGCCCTCGAATTTGTCGAGGAACTCGTTGTTGTAGATCGAAAACACCGACTTGGCATCTTTGAACACCGGGTCTTTTTTGTAAGTTGTTTTCAGGTAGAGCGGGATCAGGCCCGTCATCCAGTCCGAGCAGTGCACGATGTTCGGCGACCAGCCCAGCTTCTTCACCGTTTCCAGCACGCCCTTGCAGAAGAAGATGGCGCGCTCGTCGTTGTCAGCGTGGAAGTGGTCGTCCTTGTCCACCAGGGCCGACTTGCGGTGGAAGTAATCCTCGTTGTCAATGAAGTACACCTGCAGCTTGGCCGTCGGGATGGAGGCCACCTTGATGACCAGCGGCTTCTCGTCGTCGCCCACGGCGATGTTAATGCCTGAGAGGCGCACCACCTCGTGCAGCCGGTTTTTGCGCTCGTTGATGATGCCAAAACGGGGCACGAAAATCCGAATCTCACAACCCATTTCCTGCATGCCCGCGGGCAGCCGACGCAGCAGCTCTGCCACCTTCGTCGTGTTCAGAAAAGGGTCAATTTCGGTGGCCGCGTAAAGGATGCGCAACTTCGACATACAGGTGGATTTAAAAGAAAAAATGAAAAGGCCATACGATGGCCGCACAAAATTACACAATTTTGGGCAGAAATTCAACCCCCTCCTCCCCAGGGCTCGGCTAACGGGCCTTTTTTCCATGCAGATATTTTTTACCTTGGCCGAGTTGCGCGCCTTTGTCGAAAGCGCGCGCCGCGCCGGCCAGCGCCTGGGCCTGGTGCCCACCATGGGGGCCCTGCACGCCGGCCACCTCCAGCTGGTGGCCGCCGCCCGTGCCGAGTGCGACGCCGTGGTGGCCACCGTGTTCGTCAACCCCACGCAGTTCAACAACCCCGACGACTACCGCCTCTACCCGCGCCTGCTCCAGGCCGATACCGACCTGCTGGCCGCCGCCGGCTGCACCGCCGCCTTCCTGCCCAGTGCCGAAGAAATGTACCCCCAGCCGGCGGTGCTACGCTTCGACTTCGGGGCCCTGGAGCGGGTGATGGAGGGGGCCCAGCGGCCGGGCCACTTCAACGGGGTGGCCACGGTGGTGAGCAAGCTCTTCCATGCGGCACGGCCCCACCGGGCCTATTTTGGGCAAAAAGACTGGCAGCAGGTGGCCATTGTGCGGCAGCTGGTGGCCGACTTGTCGTTCGACCTCGAAATCGTGGCCTTCCCCACGGTGCGCGAGGCCGACGGGCTGGCCATGTCCTCGCGCAACCGCCGCCTGGGCCCCGAAGCCCGCGCCGCCGCACCGCAGCTGCACCAGGCGCTGGCCGCCGCCGCCGCGCAGGTACGCCAGGCCGTGCCGCCCGCCCAGGTACAGGCCGAAGCCGAAGCCGCCCTGGCCCGGGGCCCCGAAATAGTGCTGGAGTACTTCGCCGTGGCCGATGCGGCCACCTTGCAGCCGCTGGCCGCCTACGCCCCCGGCCGGGCCGTGGTGCTGTGCCTGGCCGCCGACCTGGGCGGCGTGCGCCTCATCGACAACGTGGTGGTGGACGGCGGCGCGGGGGAATGAGGGGCCCCGCCGGCCGGCGGCGTACCTTTGCGGCCCCAAATCCTACCCTTTTGTCCAATTCCAGCTTTCCCGTTTATGGCGATGTACATCGAGGTGATGAAATCCAAAATCCACCGCGTTACGGTCACGCAGGCCGAGCTGCACTACGTGGGCAGCGTCACCATTGACGAGGACCTGCTGGACGCGGCCAACATGGTGGAAAACGAGAAGGTAACGGTCGTCAACGTCAACAACGGGGCCCGGTTCGAAACCTACACCATCCGCGGCGAGCGGGGCACGGGCACGCTGTGCCTCAATGGGCCCGCCGCCCGCCAGGTGGCCCTGGGCGACGTGGTAATCATCTTTTCCTACGCCCAGATTGACTTTGCCGACGCCCGGGCCCACCGCCCCACCGTCATCTTCCCCAACGAGCACAACCGCCTGGTATAGGTTTTCTAGCTGTTAGCTTCTCAAAGACGCCTTAACAAAAAGCCAACGGCCACCAGCTATTAGCCAACCACCAAGCCTTGAAGCTCCTCTTCACCATCCTTAAGTACGCCCTGCTGCTGGCCGTGTCGGGGGCCCTGATGGCGTACGCCGTGCGGGGCCAGGACCTCTCGCGCATCGGCCACTACATCCGCACGGCCAATTACTTCTGGCTGGGCCTCACCATGTTGCTCTCAGCGCTGGGCTACTTCAGCCGGGCCTACCGCTGGCAGATGCAGCTCACCGCCTCGCAGCACAAAACCGCCTATTGGGAAGTGTACCACGCCATGATGGTGGGCTACCTGGCCAACTTGGTGCTGCCGCGCATGGGCGAGGTCATCCGGTGCTCGGTGCTGCGGCGTACCAGCCGCGTGCCGGTCGAGGTGTCGCTGGGCACGGTCGTGACCGAGCGGGTGATTGACGTGCTGGTGCTGGCCTCGCTGCTGGCCGCCACGCTGCTGCTCGACTTCCACACGTTCTGGACTTTCGTGACCGACAAAGTGTTGGGCGGGCGCTTCGATGCCCTGGCCCGCAACCGTACGCCCCTGCTGTGGGCCGCCAGCATTGCGGTGCTGCTGCTGGCGCTGGCCGTCGGAGCCCTGGTGCGCAACCTGGAGCGGCTGCGCCAGCACCGCCTGTTTGCCCGGGCCGTGGTGTTTGCCAAGGGCATGCTGGCGGGCATGTTCAGCATCTGGCGGATGGAGCGCAAGGGCGTGTTCCTGGCGCACACGGCCTTCACGTGGGGCGTGTACTTTTTGATGGATTACCTGGCGTTTTTCTGCTTTCCCGAAACCGACCAGCTGGGCCTGCGGGCGGGCTTAGCGGTGCTCACCTTCGGGGCGTTTGGCATGGCCGCGCCGGTGGCGGGCGGCATCGGGCCCTTCCACGTGATGGTGCAGAGCACGCTGGTGGCCTACGGCGTGGGCCTGGAGGCCGGCATTGCCTACGCCCTGGTGGTACACGGGGCCCAAACGCTGCTGGTGGTGCTGCTCGGCGGCATCAGCTTCGCCCTCAGCATGGTGCAGGCCGGGCGCACGGGCCGGGCGGTGGCCGCCGAAGCGGCTTAGGAGCCCTAAATGCCGAACCGGCACAACGGCCATTTTCCGGTAACAATTCGGTAACTTTGACGCCCTACTTTTGGCCGCCCCGCCCGCGGGGCGGTTTTTCTTTTGCTCCTCCTCCCACCCTGTTTATATGTCTGACCTTAAAAAAGCGCCTAAGACCAGCAAAACCAAGCTGGCCGACGACATCCAGAACGCCGGCAGCGGCAAAACCATCAAGCAGCCCAACGTCAACGACGATAAGCTGACCTCCATCACCGAGATGCGCGAGCAGGCCCACGGCCAGGGCCAAACCGGCGTCGCCGTCGACGACGAGCAGCGCCTACGCAAGGCCTTCGTGGACAAGGACTGGAACGAGATTAAAATCGCCGACAGCTGGCAGATTTTCAAGGTGATGGCCGAGTTTGTAGAGGGCTTCGAGAAGATGTCCAAAATCGGGCCCTGCGTGAGCATCTTTGGCTCGGCCCGCACCAAGCCCGACAACCAATACTACCAGCTGGCCGAGGAAATTGCCTCGAAGCTGGTGCGCCACGGCTACGGCGTCATCACCGGCGGGGGCCCCGGCATCATGGAAGCCGGCAACAAGGGCGCCCGCGCCGAGGGCGGCAAGTCGGTGGGCCTCAACATCGAGCTGCCCTTCGAGCAAACCCACAACATCTACATCGACCAAGACAAGTGCATCAACTTCGACTACTTTTTCGTGCGCAAGGTGATGTTCGTGAAGTACGCCCAGGCCTTCGTGGGCATGCCCGGCGGCTTCGGCACGCTCGACGAGTTGTTTGAGGCCATCACGCTCATCCAGACCAAGAAAATCGGCCGCTTCCCCATCGTGCTGGTGGGCTCGGCCTACTGGAACGGCTTGTTTGAGTGGATTACCGACGTGATGCTCAGCCAGGAGCACAACATCTCGGCCGAAGACCTGAACCTGATTCAGATTGTGGACGACGCCAGCGAAGCCGTGAAAATCATCGACGACTTCTACCACAAATACTCGCTCTCGCCGAACTTCTAAATCACTGATTAGTCGCGATTAACCATGATTCCGCTGATTTTTTAACCGGCGGTTTTTATCGGGCATCTGCTTAACGCTACCGATTAACGCTACCGAAAGCCGGTCCTTAGGGCCCGGCTTTTTGTTTGTCGCGCACCGTCCCACCTTTGCCTTCCCATGCTGCCATCTCCGAAATCCGACCCATCTGATAAATCCGAAAAATCCGTGGTTCAGACGGATTACCTCATTGTGGGCGGCGGCGCGGCGGGCCTCAGCCTGGCCTACCACCTTAGCCAAGAGCCGCGGCTGGCCGACAAAACCGTGCTGCTGATCGAGCCCGAGGCCAAGGACCAAAACGACCGCACCTGGTCGTTCTGGACGGCCGAGCCGCACCCCTTCGAGGCCGTGGTGGCGCACGAGTGGCACCACATTGCGTTCCGCAGCCCGGGTTTCGAGCGCGTCATCGGCCTGGGCCCCTACCGCTACCAGATGATTCGGGGGCTGGATTTCTACCGCTTCGTGCGCCAGGCCCTGGCCGCCAATCCGCGCTTTACGCTGCAACGCGGCACCGTGGACGAGCTGGCCAACACGCCCACCGGCGTGCGCGCCCACGGCAGCGCCGGCATCGCCACGGCTTGCTACGGCTTCGACAGCCGCCCGCCCAAAATGGTCCGGAACCCTGCCAAGCACCGCTACCTGTTGCAGCACTTCGTGGGCTGGGAGGTAGAAACCGACGCCGACGCATTCGACCCGGCCGTGGTGGAATTCATGGATTTCCGGGGGCCCCAGCACCACGAGGCGCGGTTCATCTACGTGCTGCCGTTTGGCCCGCGCCGGGCCCTGGTCGAGTACACACTGTTCTCGGAAACGCCGCTGCCCAAGGCCGAATACGAAACCCATATTACTGATTACTTGCAGCATACGCTGGGCCTGGCCGCTGGCCAATACCGCGTGGTGGCCGAAGAGGCCGGCGCCATCCCGATGACCGACCACCCGCTACCAGCCCGCTTGGGGGCCCACATCGTCAACCTGGGCACGCGCGGCGGGCGGGCCAAGCCCAGCACGGGCTACGCGTTTAAACGCATTCAGGCGCACTCGGCGCGGCTGGTGGCCGCACTGGCCACCACTGGCCGGCTGCCCGCCGACGCTACCGGTGACCGGTGGCAATTCCACCTCTTCGACACGCTGCTGCTCGACATCATGCGGCGCCGGGGCGAAACCACGCGCGACATTTTCCGGCAGCTGTTCGCCCGCAACCCGGTGGACCGCATCTTCCGGTTCCTGGACGAAACCACTAGCTGGGCCGACAACCTGCGGGTGATGCACTCGGTGGCCCCGGGGCCCTTCCTGCGCTCCATCGGGCACGTGCTGCGCGGCCGGCCGGGGCAAAAAAGGAAGGAGTAGGGCCCCGGGTTTCTGGCGAAACCCGGGGCCCTACTCCTTCCTTTTTTGAATTAAAAATTAAAAATGAAGAATTAAAAATTTGCGCTAAAGAGAGCAAATCATTCTTTTTAGCACGAATTTTTAATTCGTCATTTTTAATTTTTAATTACCTTAATATTCGTCCTCGTTGAACATAAAATCCTCCTTGGTGGGGTAGTCAGGCCACACTTCCTCGATGCTCTCGTAGGGCTGGCCGTCGTCTTCCAGGCCCTGGAGGTTTTCTACCACTTCCATGGGCGCGCCCGAGCGGATGGAGAAGTCGATCAATTCGTCTTTGGTGGCGGGCCAAGGGGCGTCTTCCAGGTAGGAGGCCAGTTCGAGGGTCCAGTACATAGTAAAAGGAAAATAAAGAGTTGAGCGAAGGTAGGCGCAAAGCCCGAATAAATACGGTAGAAGCTTCGCGTTTCCGCCAACGTAAACCGCAGTCAAAAGTTAAGCCAGTTTGCGGGCCTGTTGGTCGAAAAGCACAATCAAATCGTTTTTGGTGCGCACTTTCCGCTCCAGCGAGCGAATTTTGGTTTGCAGCAGCTGCCGAAACCCCTCGTTGGCGGGCGTGGCGGCCAGGTTGTCGAAGTTGCCGCGTAGCGTTTCCAGCTCCTCGGCGTCGGTTATTAGCAGCTCGCGTAGGGCAGCGGCCCGCAACTGGGCCCGCCCGCCGGGGGCCCCGCCCTCGGGCAGCGGGCGCTTGCGCAGGTGGTACTCCAAGGCGCTCAGCTCGAATACTTTGTCGCAGGCCAACATGAAGCGCTGCCAGATGCGGTCCGACTCCTCGCCGCGCACGGTGCCCACTTGCTTCCACTCGGTTTGCAGGTTTTTGGCCTGCTGGATGGCTTCCTGCGGGGCCACGTTCAGCAGGGCCTCGGCGCGCTCGGCCAAGGCGCGCTTGCGGGCCAGCAGCTCCTCGGGCGAGCCGGGGGCCCCGGCGTGGGGCCCCGCGGCGCGCTGGCTTTCCACATGATGCTTGAGGCGCTCGAAAAAGTAATTGTTGGCCCCGCGGAAGCGCGACCACAGCTCGGCGGCCTGCTTTTTGGGCAGGTTGCCGCCCACTTCGCGCCAGGTTTGCTGGAGCTGTTTGAGCTGGCGCGAGGCCACCTCGAACTGCGGCGAATCTTTGAGCTGCTCGGCTTGCAGCACCAGGTCGCGGTAGCGGTTCACGGCGCGGTTGGCCATGGCCTTTTTATCGGCCTGGAAGGCGCGGCGGCGGTCGAAAAACACCTGGATGGCGGCCTGGAAGCGCGCCTCCAGCTCGTCGGCCCGGGCCTTGTCCACGGGCCCGGTTTTGAGCCAGCCCTGGCGCAGGTCCTTCACTTTTTCGCTGGCCGACACCCACTCCACGCTCTCGCGCAGGGCTTCGGCCTCTTCCACGAAGCCGATTTTGGTGGCCAGGTTTTTTTCGCGGTTGCGGGCCACGCCCACAGCTACGGCGGCCTCGGCGGCCTCCAGCCGGTGGCGCAGGGCCGCAAAGTCGCCCAGCGCGTCGAAGGCTAGGGTTTGCTCCTTGAGGTGCAGCACCTTCATCAGGAAGGAGCCCTGGTTGTCGCTGGCCGCCATGCGGTCCAGCAGCTCGTCGACTTTGGCCTGGAAGGCCTCGAAGCGACGGGCGAAGTAAGTGAGGGCGTCGGCGTCCGACTCCTTCACCAGGCCCACGCGGCGGGCGGGCTGGCCCAACACCGGGCGCAGCCACACTTCGCCGTCGGCCACGTAGCCGAAGCGCTGCGCGGCAGCCAGCAAGTGGTCGGTTGGTTCCATAAGAAAAGTACAGGCAGGAATTTGAGGCAATAAGAAGGGCAGTGGCCGCACGAAACGGCCAGAAATTACAAGTTTACGTGAAAACGGCCGCGCGGGAAACACAACTTGCCCTGGCATGGGGCCCCGGGCGGGCCGGTTTACCGGGCGGGCTGCCGTTCTTTGTTTTTTCCGTTCCCCTTTTCCTTCTTTCGTCCCTGCCCATGAGCGACCAGACCATCATCTTCAGCATGGCCGGCGTGAGTAAAATTTACCCGCCGCAAAAGCAAGTTCTCAAAAATATCTACCTCTCGTTTTTCTACGGCGCCAAGATTGGCGTGCTCGGCCTCAACGGCTCGGGTAAGTCGAGTTTGCTGAAAATCATCGCCGGCGTCGACAAGCAGTTCCAGGGCGAGGTGGTGTTTTCGCCCGGCTACTCGGTGGGCTACCTGGAGCAGGAGCCCCAGCTCGACCCCACCAAAACGGTGCGCGAAATTGTGGAGGAGGGCGTGGGCGAGACCGTGGCCCTGCTGAAAGAATACGATGAAATCAACGAGGCCTTCGGGGCCGAAGACGCCGATTTTGACAAGCTGCTCGACCGCCAGGGCCAGGTGCAGGAGCGGCTGGACCAGCTCGACGCCTGGAACCTCGACACCCGGTTGGAGCGCGCCATGGACGCGCTGCGCACCCCGCCCCAGGAGGCCATCGTCGGCACCCTTTCGGGGGGCGAGAAGCGCCGCGTGGCCCTGTGCCGCCTGCTGCTGCGCGAGCCCGACGTGCTGCTGCTCGATGAGCCCACCAACCACCTCGACGCCGAGAGCGTGCTGTGGCTGGAGCAGCACTTGCAGCAGTACAAGGGCACCGTAATTGCCGTGACCCACGACCGCTACTTCCTCGATAACGTGGCCGGCTGGATTCTGGAGCTCGACCGCGGCGCGGGTATTCCGTGGAAGGGCAACTACAGCAGCTGGCTGGAGCAGAAAACCGACCGCATGGCCAAAGAGGAAAACTCGGAAAGCAAGCGCGCCAAAACCCTCCAGCGCGAGCTGGACTGGGTGCGCATGTCGCCCAAGGCCCGCCAGAGCAAGGGCAAGGCCCGCCTGGCCAACTACGACAAGCTGGCCAGCGAGGAAGCCAAGGACAAGGAGCAGAAGCTGGAGCTGTTCATCCCCGACGGCCCGCGCCTGGGGGCCCAAGTGATTGAGGCCGCAGGCTTGCGTAAGGCGTTTGGCGACAAGCTGCTGTTTGAGAACCTGAGCTTTTCGCTGCCCCAGGGCGGCATCGTAGGCATCATCGGGCCCAACGGCGCGGGCAAAACCACGCTGTTTCGGATGATAACGGACCAGCTGCAGCCCGACGCTGGCACGTTTGAAGTGGGCCCCACGGTGCTCACCGCCTACATCGACCAGCAGCACGACTCGCTCGACGGCAGCAAGTCGGTGTTCGATACCATCACGGGCGGCACCGAAACCATGCTGCTCGCCGGCCGGCCGGTGAACTCGCGGGCCTACGTGAGCAAGTTCAACTTCGGCGGCGGCGACCAGGAGAAGAAGGTCGGCACGCTGAGCGGCGGCGAGAAAAACCGCGTGCACCTGGCCATGACCCTCAAGCAGGGCGCCAACCTGCTGCTGCTCGACGAGCCCACCAACGACCTGGACGTGAACGCCATCAGGGCCCTGGAAGACGCCCTGGAAAACTTCGCCGGCTGCGCCGTCATCATCAGCCACGACCGCTGGTTCCTTGACCGGCTCGCCACCCACATCCTGGCCTTCGAGGGCGACTCGGAGGTGGTGTGGTTCGAGGGCAACTTCACCGACTACGAGGAAGCCAAGCGCAAGCGCCTCGGCGACGTGGAGCCGAAGCGCGTGCGCTACAAAAAGCTGGGGTAGGGCCCCAAGGAGCCACCCGGTGCACCAACGCAATAGCGCGAACCTACCCGGTTCGCGCTATTTTTTTGCTACGCGCCTAAAAGCGGGCGATAACTCATTTACTGGCAGTGCCTGTCTGAACTTCCACGAGCCTAATACCGGCCGCATTACCCGCCTCGAACAATATTTTGTAGAGCCGCGGCGCGGGCACGGCGGAAGCCCCATTCTCCTGAGCCCGCACTTTTAAGCCTGTCACGCTGGGCAAGACGCCGCCGATGGCCGTGATGAGGTTAGGCACCTTTGAATCGGTGGCGCCGCCAAATTGGGTGAGCAACCCGCTCTCGGTGAGAGCCGCCGTGACGTTGACGGTGCCTAGCCCGCCGTGCCGCTGGATGACGTAGGTCTGGGCCGGGTCGGGCAGATACACTACTTGGTAGGCCACCGTGGCGGCGGCAGTTTCTGCAGCCGGGGTGCTCACCGAACTCACCAACAGGTAGGGCGCCGAGCGGCAGTAGCGCAGGCCTTCGGTAGTGGTGTCTGCGGCGTCGACTTTTTTGATTCGGTAGCCGGCGCAGCTACTGAACCCGCACCAGCCAGCGGCGGCGAGCAGAAAGAGGACACATTTTCTCATGGCGACAAAATATTGAGGGTGAGAACAAACGATGTCGACAGGAGGGGCCCGGCGGCTACTTGCTGCCCGCGCAGGGCCCGGCACCGGCGTGGCAAGCCAGTAACGGGGGCCCTACGCCGGCACCAGCAGCGCCGCAAACCGGTCGGCCACGCGGCCGAAGCCTTTGGGGCTGGGGTGCAGCTCGTTGGCCCACCAGTTGCGGTAGGCGCCGTCGGTGGGCAGGGTGCCGCGCAGGTCCACGTACTGCACGTGGGCAAATTCGGGCCGGGCTACTACCTCGGCCAGCATCACGTTGAAGGCATCGATGAGCTGCCGGATCAGGGCTTTGCGCTGCACCAGGTCGTGGTAGCCTTTTTGCTCGAAGCCGGGGGCCAGCCACGGGCCGGGCAAGGGGCCCCAGCCACCCCAGAAGCCCCGGCCGTCGGGCACGGGGTAGTCGTAGCCGTGCAGTAGGATGGGCAGCGGCTGGCCCGTGCGCGCCACGCAGATGTGTGTCACGGTGGCCAGAATGTTGACGTAGGCCGCTTGCAGCCGCTCTTCGATGAGGCCCCGGACGATGGTTTCGTTCAGGCCCGGCGCCGCCGATTCGGCGTGGTTCAGCAGCACGTGGAAGTCGGTGCCGGCCACGTCGTTGCCCCCGCCGGAAAGCAGAATGGCCCGCGGCAGTACCCCGCGCCGCAGCAGCACGTTTTCCAGGGTGCGGGCAAAGGCCTGAAGCTGGCCGCCCTCGTAAGCCATGGCCTCCACGGGGTCGCCCCGGTGCGTCACCGATTCAACTTCGAAGCCGTGCTGGTTTTCGAGTTGCTTTAGAATGTCGGTGCCCGGGTAGTCAAACCACGAGTCGCCCTCGGCCACCAAGATGCCGGCGCTGGGCAGGCCCCCAAAGGCGGCGACGAACGCCTGCGCCGCGGGCGGCAGCGCGGGGGCCGGGGCCCGCGTTGCCAGGCGCGCGCCGGCTGGTTGGTTGGCGCGCTTTTTCAGCACGGCTTGCCGGGTTTGCAGGGCTTGGTCGCGCAGCGCCAGCACCTGCTGGGCCTGAGCGGCGGCACTTTTGAGCGCAGCCGCTAGCATTTTTTTGTTGGCATGATGCGTCGAGAAAAAATTAATCCCCCTTTACCCAGCACGGGCCCCGGCGCGGCGCTCCACGTTAGACCAGCACCGACGGGACAAGCGAATTATGCTGCAAAACACCGCCTTCTACCGAATACCTGGCCCCGCAGTTGCTAATCGTCACGTCACCATGCCCGCGCGCAGGGCCCACGCCACCAGCCCCACCAGCGTGCGGGCCCCCGATTTTTGGAGCAGGGCGCGGCGGTGGCTTTCCACGGTGCGCACGCTCAGGTAGAGGTGGCCGGCAATTTCCCGGTTGCAGTAGTCGTCCACTACCAAGCGCAGCACTTCCAGCTCGCGGGGGCTGAAGCCGGTGGCCACCGCGGGGGCCCGGGCCGGGCGCACGGCGGCCGGCCCGCTGGCGGAGTTGGCAGCGTCTTCCAGCCAAGGGGCCAGGGCGGCGGCCAAGGCCTGGGGCAGCACGTGGCGGGGCAGCACCAGCGGCAGGCCGGGCCCCTCTGGCGGGGCGGGTTGGCGGGCATCGGCCAGCACCAGCAGGCGCTGGGCGGGGCGCACCTGGCGCACCTGGGCCAGCAGGCGGGGCAGCGCCAGCCCGGGCAGGGCCCCGTCGAGCACCAGCGCGCCGAAGGGGCGGCGGGCCACCAGCGCGGCCACCTGCGTGGCGTCGGCGGTGAGGGTGAGTAGCAGCTGGGGCCACCGCTGGCGCAACAGCCCCAACAGGCCCTGCCGCAGCAGGCTAGGCGCGGCCACGAGCAGGACCGCCGGAGGAGAAACAGTCATCGCAAAGGCAAGGAAGCTTTTCCGCTGCGGCTCCGCGCCAGCAAAGTGGCAGCGCCTGGCGGTTGTGAGTGAAAAGACGCCCCAAAGTAGTTAATATATATTATACAATATTTATTTAATCCTACTAAATGTCAAAAAATACTGCTTCCTGCTGAGACGACTAAGGCCTGGCCGCCGGCACCCCGCTGCGAACGGACGGGGGCTAGTGGCAATCGTTTTACTACAGCGGCGGGTCCGGCATTTGCCATATTTCGGTGCCCGGCGGCACCGTCACTAGGGCCCCCAGGTCCAGCAGCAGGCCGTAGGAGGCTACGCCTTCGCGCTCAATCTCCTCCACCGTGGCCGTGCCGCCGGCGGTGGGGCCCCCAGGCAGGCGGGCTTCGATGGGCAGGGCGGTATGCAGGGCGTGGGCGCGCAGGGCCCCGTCGGGGCCAGCGGGCAGGGCCAGTAGGCCCAGGCCGGGCACGGCCCAAGCGGCGGCTACGCGCAGCAATAGCGTGGGAGAATCGCTCATACCCAGCCTTAACGGGCCCCAGGGCCCCGGCGTTGGCCCACGCAAAAGCCCCGGCCCTGCTGCGCAGAACCGGGGCTTACCGAAGGCGAAACCGGCCGCAAAAACTAGCGGCGGCGCATAAAAATCATCACGTAGTAGAGCAGCGTGGCCAGCGAACTGATGGCCGCCACCACGTAGGTCATGGCGGCCCACCAGAGGGCGTCTTTGGCCATGGCGTGCTCCTGCACGGTCACCACGCCGCGCTTGTCCATCCAAGCCAGGGCCCGGCGCGAGGCGTCGAACTCGACGGGCAGCGTAACGAACGAGAACAGGGTAGCCAGCGCGAACAAGGCGATGCCCACCAGCAGCGGAATGGCGTTGAAGCGCAGCATCAGGACGCCCGCCAGCAGGATCATCGGCATGAAGCGCGACACGGCGCTGAGGGCCGGCACCATGGCCGAGCGGAACTGGAGCATGGAATACGCTGTAGCGTGCTGCACGGCGTGGCCGCATTCGTGGGCGGCCACGGCGGCGGCGGCGGCGCTGCGTTCGGCGTACACGCCTTCGCTCAGGTTCACAGTTTTGGTGGCGGGGTTGTAGTGGTCGCTAAGGCTGCCCTCCACGCTCTCGATGCGCACGTCGGTAATGCCGTGGTCGGCCAGCATCAGCTCGGCAATTTGGGCCCCGGTGAGGCCCGATTGCAAGCCCACCTGGGCGTACTTTTTGAACTTGCTGCGCAGGCGCCACTGAATGCCCCAGCTCACGGCCATCAACAGAATCAGAAGGATAAACATGGCAAAATGGAATTAGGAAAACGAATGATTAGGGCCCCGGGACCCCCAGGTAGCGGAGCAAATTAGGGTCCAATCCGGCTAGGCGCCGCGCCGGATTTTCTCCACGATGCGCGAGGTGCTGTAGCCCGGCACGAGCGGCACGGTGAGGACTTGCCCGCCGTTATTTAACACGAATTCGTGGCCCACAATTCCGTCGATGGCGTAATCGTCGCCCTTCACCAGCACGTCGGGCCGCACCGCCTCGATGAGGGCCCGCGGCGTGGGCTCGCCGAAGAGCACCACCGCGTCCACGAAGGCCAGGCTGGCCAGGATGCGGGCCCGGGCCTGCTCGTCTTGCAGCGGCCGGCCGGGCTTGAGGCAGCTCACCGAGGCGTCGGTGTTCAGGCCCACCACCAGGGCCCCGCCCAGGTGCCGGGCCTGCTCTAGGTAATCGACGTGCCCGAGGTGCAGCAAATCGAAGCAGCCGTTGGTGAACACCACGGGCCGGCCGGCGGCGCGCCACTCGGCCAATTTGGCCGGTAGCTGGTCCAGGGTCAGGATTTTATCTTTCGTCCACATGGGTATAAACGTTATTTTTGAACGTCATGCTGAGTGCAGCGCAGCGGAGTCGAAGCATCTCTACTGCTCAACTATTCTAATCGATTGGTTTACTGCTGCGGGAGAGATGCTTCGACTCCGCTCCGCTGCGCTCAGCATGACGGTCTTTTATCACATTATAGGGCCCTCAATTACTTGGCCCGGATGGCCTCCACGGGGTCGAGGTTGGCGGCAATGATAGCGGGCACAATGCCGGCCAAAATGCCGATGCCCACCGACACGAGCAGGCCCAGCGCCACGTTGCCGCCCGAGAGGAACAGCGGCAAATAGTCTTGCGGCACCAGCGTGATGAGCCAGACCAGCAGGATGCCCAGCCCGCCGCCAATCACGCACAGAAACACAGCCTCGAACAGGAACTGGAAGAGGATGAAGAAGTTCTGGGCCCCCAGCGACTTCTGGATGCCGATGATGCTGGTGCGCTCGCGCACCGACACGAACATGATGTTGGCGATGCCGAAGCCGCCCACCAGAATGGCGAACGAGCCGATAACGGCCCCCGCCACCCCGATGATGTCGAAAAGCTTGCCGATGGCCGAGGCAATCATTTCGGGGCGGTTCAGGGCGAAGTTGTCTTCCTGGCGGGGCTTGAGGCCGCGGATGTTGCGCATCACGCCCTGCATCTCGTACTCCAGGTTCAGCAGGCCGGGGTCGTCGTCGCGGCCCTTCACGCCGAGCGACGGGCTGGGGCCCCCCATGCCGGTGGCGCTCAGGGCAAACAGCTTGGCGAAGGCCCCGTACGGAATCAGGCAGTTGGCGTCGTTGCTGGGCGTGTCGAGCATGTTCTTGCCCTCCTTTTTCATCACCCCGATGACCGTGAACTTGGCGCCGCGCACCTTGAACTCCTGGCCCAGGGCGTGGCCCTGCGGGTAAAGGTTTTCGGCGATGGTGGCCCCGATGATGGCCACGGGGCGGCCGTCGGCCATTTCCTGGGGCGTGAAGTAACGGCCGTCCTCCACGGGCACGTTGCTAATGATGCGGTAATCGTAGCTCACGCCCTGCAAAGCACAGTCGGCCACCGAGTTGACGGCGGCTTTGAGGGTATTGCCGCCGCTGGCTACGAAGATGGCCACGCCCTTGTTGTTGGGCCCCAGGCGCTTTTGCAGCTCCCGGAACTCGCGCTCGGTGGGCACGGGCCGGTTGAAGTATTTCCACCAGGGCCGGGTGGGGTCGAACTTCCAGGGCCACTTGCCCACGTAAATCACCTTGTCGCCGATGAAGTCCATGCTGTGGCGCACGTTGGCCTCCAGCGAATCGACGACGGCGAATACGGCGATGATGGCAAAAATGCCCACCGTGACGCCCAGCAGCGAGAGCACCGTGCGCAGCACGTTGCCCCGCAGGGCGTCCCAAGCAAAACGGAGGCTTTCGAAGGTGAGGCGCAGGGCGAGCATGGGGTAAAGGTAGCGCGGGCGCGAAAAGCCGGGACCCCGGGAACCCTACCGGGGGGGCCACTGGCTGCCCGTTAACTTCTTCCCGAAAAAAGCCGTACTTTTGCGTTCCCAAATTTCGTTAACTTCCCCCTAATACTGCCCGGATGGCCATGAAATTGCACGAGTTCAAGTTTGAACTCCCCCAGGAGCTAGTTGCTACGCACCCGGCCCGCAACCGCGACGACAGCCGCTTGATGGTGGTGCACCGCGCCACCGGCCAAATTGAGCACCGCGGCTTCAAAGATATTCTCGATTATTTCACCGAAGGCGACACCTTCGTGCTCAACGACACCAAGGTTTTTCCGGCCCGCATGTACGGCAACAAGGAAAAGACCGGCGCCACGATTGAGGTATTTTTGCTGCGCGAGCTCAACAAGGAGCTGCGCCTGTGGGACGTGCTGGTGGACCCGGCCCGGAAAATCCGCGTTGGCAACAAGCTGTACTTCGGCGAAAGCGACATGGTGGCTGAGGTCATCGACAACACCACCTCGCGCGGGCGCACCATCAAGTTTTTGTTTGACGGCTCGGACGAGGACTTCCGCAAGGCCCTGTACGAGCTGGGCGAGACGCCCATCCCGAAGGAAACGCTGCAACGCGAAACCGAGCCCGCCGACAAGGAGCGCTACCAGACCATCTACGCCGAGAACATCGGCGCGGTGGCCGTGCCCGCGGCCGGCCTGCACTTCACCCGCGAGGTAATGAAGCGCATGGAAATCAAGGGCATCGAAACGGCGGCCGTGACGCTGCACGTGGGCCTGGGCACCTTCCGCACGGTGGACGTGGAGGACCTGACCAAGCACAAAACGGACTCCGAGAACTTCATCGTGGGCCCCGAGGCCTGCGCCGTCGTCAACAAAGCCCTGGACGCCAAGAAGCGCGTGTGCGCCATCGGCACCACCACGCTGCGGGCCATGGAATCGTCGGTGTCGGCCAACGCCCGCATGAAGCCCACCCAAGGCTGGAACGACCGGTTCATCTTCCCGCCCTACGAATTTAAAATCGCCAACTGCCTGCTCACCAACCTGCACCTGCCGGAGAGCACGCTCATCATGATTACGGCCGCCTTCGCCGGCTACCCGCTGCTGATGGAAGCTTACAAGGAGGCCATCAAGGAGAAGTACCGCTTCTTCAGCTACGGCGACGCCATGCTGATTCTGTAAAGTGTAATTTGGGCATGATTGAATGAGTGAAGGCTCGGCTGTTTTTGCGGCTGGGCCTTTTCTTTTGCACCACTGTAGCGCGGACTTTAGCTACAGTGGTGCCGATAACCGTTCAACTCGCGGACTCGCAGAGTCCACGCTACAAACACTTTATGCCTGCTCCTTTCTCCTCCCAAACCGCCGCGCCGCGCTACGCCATCCTCGTGGCCGGGGGCACGGGCACGCGCATGGGCGCGGGCATGCCCAAGCAGTTTCTGCTGCTGCGGGGGGCCCCGGTGCTGCTGCACACGCTGCGCCGCTTCGCCGAGCCAGCGTTGGACGTGGCCGAAATCATCGTGGTGCTGCCCGCCGACCAGCTGGCCACCTGGCGGGCCATTTGTGCCGAACACGGCGTGGCCATTCCGCACCGGCTGGTGGCCGGGGGGCCCACGCGCTGGGCCTCGGTGAAGGCCGGGCTGGGGGCCCTGGCCGGCCACGCCGATGGCCTGGTGGCCGTGCACGACGGCGTGCGCCCGCTGGTGAGCACCGCCGTGGTGGCGCGCACCTACGCCGCCGCCGCCCAGCACGCCGCCGCCGCCGCCGCCGTGGCCCCTAAGGACTCGGTGCGCACCCTGTCGCAGCACGGCTCATCGGCTCTCAACCGCAGCCGCCTGCGCCTGATGCAAACGCCCCAAACCTTCGAGATTGACCTGCTGCGCCGCGCCTACGCCATGCCCGAGCTGCCCACCTTCACCGACGACGCCAGCGTGGTGGACGACCTCTGCCGGGTGGAATTGGTGGAGGGCGACTACCGCAACCTGAAAATCACGACCCCGGAAGATTTGCTGGTGGCCGAAGCTTTATTAAATGTGGAAATGTGAGTTGAATGTGGAAATGTGGAAGGATGAGACGATACATTTCCGCTCGTTTTGTGTCCGCAGCTTCACTTTCTTATTCCCCACATTTTCACATCTCCCACATTGCCACATCTTTCACATTAATTAAAATGACCTACACCCGCCTGCTCTACGACGTGCGCCCCGACGGCGTGGCCACCATCACCCTCAACCGGCCCGAGGTGTTCAACGCCTTCGACGACGCGCTGAGCTACGAGCTGCAAGACGCCTGGCAGCAGGTGGCGCGCGACGCCGCCGTGCGGGCCGTGGTGCTCACCGGCGCCGGCCGCGCCTTTTGCTCGGGGCAGGACCTGAAAGCAGCCAAGGAGGCGGAGGCCGCCGGGGGCCCGCCCCGCTCCTTCCACGACTCGCTGCACCAGCGCTACAACCCCATCATCCGGGCCATGCGGGGGCTGCCCAAGCCCATCATTGGGCGGTTGAACGGGGTGGCGGCGGGCGCCGGCTGCTCGCTGGCCCTGGCCTGCGACGCGCTGGTAGCCAGCACCGAAGCCTCGCTGATGGAGGCATTTATCAACATCGGGCTGGTGCCCGACTCGGGTTCGTCGTGGTTTTTGCCGCGGCTGGTGGGCACGCTCAAAGCGTTTGAGCTGTGCGCGCTGGGCTCGAAAGTGCCGGCCGAGGAGGCGTTGCGCCTGGGCCTGGTGAACCAGGTAGTGGCCCCCGACCAGCTCGACGCAGCCACCTACGCCCTGGCCGCGCGCTACGCCGGGGCCCCCACCCGCAGCATCGGCCTGCTGAAGCAGATGCTGAACAGGGCGGCTACGGCCACCCTCGACGAGGTGCTGGACTACGAGGCGCACTGCCAGGAACTGGCGGGCGCCACGGCCGACTACCGCGAGGGCGTGGCTGCCTTCGCCGAAAAACGCAAACCTGTCTTTACAGGGCAATAGAAAAAGCGGCCGGGGCCCCAGGGTTTGGCGTATAGGCTGAACCGGCTGCGGCGGCGTTGCCGCAGCTTTTCCCCTGCCCCATGCTGCTCTCGGCTACAATTCTGCACCGGCTGCCACTACTGGCTTTGACGGGCCTGCTGGCCTGCTCCTCCAATTCCAACTCTGCCGATGCGCCCGTGGACGCCGCCCGGGCCCAGAACGAGGAAAAAATCAAGGGCGCCGCCATCACGAAAAAGCAGTTGGCCGACGCCGACTTCCTGGTAAAAACGGCTAGTAACAGCCTATTGGAGCAGGAATTGGCCAAGCTGGCCCAGGCCAAGGCCTCCACCGTGGCCCTGCGCGCCTACGGCCCGCGCCTGCTGCAAAGCCGCCTCGAAGCGCTGGGGGCCCTGCGTACCCTGGCGGCCGCCAAGCAGCTGGCCGTACCCGCCGACATGGGCCAGGACGAGCAAACCGCCTACCACGAGGTGGCCAAGCTGGCGGGCCCGGCCATGGACAAGCAGCTCCTCGAAACCGTGGTGAGGGCCCTGAAGAAGGACCGCGACGCCTTCGGCAACATGGAAAAGGAGGCCTACGACGGCGACATCCGCGCGTTTGCAGCCCGCTACGGCCAACCGGTGCGCGACCAGCTAGCCGAAGCCGAAGCTACCCAGGAGGCGGTCGAAAAGTAAGCTCAACCATTTGGCGAAAAGTCCATTAGGCCAACCCACGCGCGGCATTAGCGTATGATAGGCACTTGTTTTTTCCTTCTTTCCCTTTTTCTTATGAACCGTTCCCTCCTGCCCACCTTCGCCGCCGGCCTGCTCGCCTTCAGCGCCTGCAACAGCGCCGACAAGTCCGCCACCGCCAGCCAGCCGGCCACCACGCCGGCCACCGAAAATGCCGCCCCCCCGATGGCCAACACCACCGACACGGCAGCTACTGCCGGGGCCCCCGGCGCCGGCGCCATGCCGCCCATGAGCGATGCTGATTTCATCACCAAAGTCGACGAAGGCGGCCACAACGAGATGGGCTTGAGCAAAGTGGTGCTGACGAAAAATCCGTCGCCCACCGTGAAAGCCTACGCCAATAAAATGATTGCCGACCACACCAAGGCCGGCGCCGAGCTGACGCCCATTGCCAAAGCGCACGGCGTGAAGCTGAAGGGCATGATGGACGCGGAGCACCAGACCATCCGCGAGGCCATGCTGAAAATGTCGGGCCCCGACCTGGAGAAAAAGTACATGGACCAGATGGTGACCGACCACGACAAGACGGTGGCCCTGTTCCAGAGCGAAATTGCCAACGGTAAGCAGGCCGACACCAAGGCCTTCGCCTCCAAAACGCTGCCCACTATCCAGCAGCACGACAGCATGGCCAAGTCCGGCGATAAAATGAAGATGTAAGCAGCAAATCGTGCTGCTTATTTGAGCCGCTGTCCATTGGGCAGCGGCTTTTTTGTGGGCTAATTTTCCGCGGGGCCCTACTTTAGCCCATCCGCTTGCCCTCGCTTATGGCCCATCCCGACACCGCCCTGCACCACCACGACCGCACCGAGTTCCAGCTGGAGCGGCTGATTTTGTTCACCGATGCCGTGTTTGCCATCGCCATCACGCTGCTGGCCATCGAGATAAAGGTGCCCGAACTGCACAAAGTGCACTCGGAAACGGAGGTGGTGAACGCCGTGCTGCGCCTAATTCCGCGGTTCGTGGGCTTTTTTGTGGCGTTTTTCGTCATCGCCATCTACTGGGCAGCGCACCACCGCGTGTTCCGCTACGTGTACCAGTACACCAACGGGCTGATTTGGCTGAACATCCTGTTCCTGCTCAGTATCGTGCTCATGCCCTTCACGGCCGCGTTTCAGGGCGAGTACCCCCTGCTGGCCACGCCGTGGGTCTTGTATTGCTTCAGCGTTCTTTTCACGGCTCTCATGCAGGTGGGGCTGCAAGCCTACATCCGCAACCCGGCCCACGGCATCACCCGCCCCGAGCACCGGCACCACCCCGACCTCGACTTGTTGCGGCCGCTGGTATCGGTGGCCGCGTTCACGGCCAGCCTGGTGCTGATGCTGCTGGGCTTCTACGTGCTGTCCCGGCTGGCCCTGGTTGCCATCTTCCCGCTAATGGCGCTTTATGGGCGCCGCTACCGCCGCCGGCTGGCCCGGCACGAGGCGCTGCACGCCCCGGCGGGGGCCCCGGCAGCCACCGCCTAGCCGGGTACCCGGCAGCCCTCAATCTCGCGGCGGCGCGCCCGGAAGCGCAGCCAGCCCACCACCAGCATGGCGCCCGCCGTGGCCAACGCGCTGTAGCCCAGCCGCCCACCCCGCTCGGGGTGCAGCTGCAACAGCGCCAGCCCAAACGCCACCAGCGCCAGGCTGGTGCGCACGTACGTGAGCAAGGTGCGCTCGTTGGCCATGCGGGTGCGGAAGGCGGCCAGCTGCTGCTGGTCGTAGTTGGGGCGCGGCTTGGAGGCGTTGGGCATCATACGGGGGCCTACGCGCCGGCGCACCGGCTGGTTGGCCACCGGGCCCCGGGGCCCTACCGGTAGCCGAAGCGGTAGCGCAGCCCTATACTGGTCCCACCCTGTAAATCTTCCCGGCCGTCGCGGAGAATGGTGCGCACATCTTTGTTGAGCACCCCTTCGGCCGTGACCTGCACCCGGCGGCGGCGGCCAAACCCATAGCTGGCCGTGAACCCCGCGGTGGCGTGGAGGCCAAAGGTGCTAACCTGTACCCGGAGTGTTTCCTGGTCGGTAGCTTGACGGTTGACAATCAGGTATTCCCGGAAGTCTATCGATGACCACAAGGGCACTAGGCCGCCCACCGCTTCGAACTGCAACTGATGCCGGAAGTCGGCCGTGAGCGAGTAGCGCAGCAGCACTGGCAAGGCCAGTTCCCGCCGGCTATCCACACGGTTAGGCACCGTAAAAACCCCTTGGGGCGTGCTGAGAACGACGCCATATTCCCGGCTAATATCTACCTCGCGCTGCACACTAAGCTGCACGGCCAGGCGCGGGGCCACGTAGTAGCCCACGTAGATATAGGGCAATGGGAACGACGTTACCGTCTGGCTATAAGGCCCGTAACCGTGCCCAAAATATTCCTGGTAGTTAGCCGTTTGAGTTTCATTGGGAGAAACCTTCACAGTAGTCGGCGGGTAAGGATTCTGCGCCGAATACTGCATCCGGTATTCATACAAGCCCACCTGCGCCCCGGCGTAGAAACGTGGCCGCAGCGTCACGACTTCACCAACGGGCGCAAGGCGCGCCAGGTAGGCTACTGGCGGGGCCCCCAGCACGAGGCCCACGCGCAGGCTGCCGCCCAAGTCCACCCGGCTAAGCACCGACGAGGTTGACACTAGGCCCGTCACCCCTACATTGGCATCTACGAAGCCGGAGCGGCCCAGGCGGCGCTGCACCCCGTAGAGCAGCGCCGCGTCGAACGCAGCCACACCCCCGCGGGGAGCGGTAAAGAGGTAGAACGGCGTTTCGTGCGCGTTCCGGCCCAGGCCCGCGCCCACGGCCAGCGCTAGGTAGTTGGCCGAGAAGTTGCCGGCGCTGCGGCCCTGGCGCAACCGGCGCTCCAGGTTGTGGTAGTAGCGCGCTCCCACCTGGGCCCGCACGCTCAGGGCCTGGCGCAAGTCGCCGCTATTGCCGAGCCGGAAGTGAGTGATGGCCGGGCTCACCTCGCCCAGCACCGAAAAGGCCGGGCGGCTCAGCTTGCGCTCGTAGGCCAGGTGCAAGCCGTAGCGGGTGTAGTAGGTATCGTCGCCCAAGGAGCGGGCCCCGGGCAGGAAGTTGTTCAGCCCCAACTTCCAGAGGCTGCGTTCTTCGCGCTGCACGCGCAGCGGCGCATCGGTGGCCGGCGGGGTGGCCACTTCCTCACTGTACTGCAGGTGGGTGGTGTCGGCGGGCACGGTTTAGGCCCCGGCGCGCAGGGCCGGGCCGGCCAGCAAGCCCGCCCCAAGCAAAAGGCGGCCGAGCAGAGAGTAGTGGTAAGGCATGAGCTAGGAAAGGGAGGAAGGAAGGCTATAAGGTGGCCGGCAGCGGCAGGGTCTGCAAACTGAGGGGGGCGTAGGAGGTACTGACGCGCACCAGCGGGCGGGCGTTGGCCGCGGCGTCCGTCGAGAGCGAGGCCCGGCTCGCCGACCCTTTGCGGGCGGCGGCGTAGGCCGGCGGCAGGGTCAGGGCCCCTTCCTGGGTGCTGAGCTGGTAGGCAAACAGCTCGGGCTGCGGCGCGCTAATGACGACCTCCGTGCGGTCGGCTTCCACCGTGAGGCGGCGCAGGGCGGCCGTGGGCTGCACGCGCACGCTGCCGTAGTAGTTGCGCACGAAGCACTTGCCGCCCAGCCCCAGCACCAGCACCGCCGATTTGTTAGCCTCGCAGGTGAAGTCGGCCAGCAGGTTGGTGGCCGTCAGGTCGGCGTATCGCACGGTGGCGGCCAGGGTGCCGCGCAGGTTACGCAGCGTGATTTGCCCGAAGCTTTGCTCCAGCGCTTGCCGGCCACTCAGGTCGGCCAGCGTGGTTTGGCCGTAGGCATTCACCACTTGCAGGGGGTTACCAGCGGGCATCCACACCGTGTACTCGGCCCGCAGGTCGGCGCGCACGGCCGGGGCCCCGGCGGGCAAGGTGAAGAAGTTGACCAGGTCCAGGGCGTTGCCGTTTTGCTGGAGGCGGTAGCCAGCCGCGGGCAGGTCCTGCTCGGCCACGGCCCGCTCGGGGTGCCGGGCGCTGAGGCGCAGCGTTACCTGCACGGTGGGCTGGTCCCAGCCCCGCACCAGCACCGTTGCTTTCTCGGCCCGGATGCGCACGGCCATGCCCGGCGGGCAGCGCCAGGTTTGCGCCAGCGTGCGCGTCACCACCTGCACTTTCGGCTGGGCCTGGGCGGCGGGCAGCAGCCCCAACAGGGCGGCCACCAGGGGCCCCAGCCGCCACCATTGCCGATTCAATGCATTAATAATTAGCCTCATGAGATAAGCAATTGAACCAGTTCGCGGGTAATGCTGGCGTGCAGCGTGACGAGCCGCGCCTGCTCGCGCAGCAGCTCGGGCGAGGTGCCGAAGCGGCGGGTGTCGCGGCGCAGCTGCGCCTGCTGGGTTTCCAGCTCGGCCAGTTGCGTGCGCAGCGAGCGAAACGCACCCGACTGGCACACCGCTGGCAGTGCCGAGCAGTGCGAATCGATGAAAGCCTGTCCTTGCCGGTCCAGCGGGTCGGGCCCGGGGGCCAGGGCGGGCGCTGGGGCCCCGGGTTCTTCGCTGAACGAAAGCGTTTCGTGCAGCGCCACCGCTGGGGCCCCCGGGGCCGGCCGCTGCTGCCACCACACCCCCAGCACCAGCAGCACACTGGCCGCCACGGCCAGCACCCGGCGCCCGGCGCGGGCGGGCCACAGGGGCCGCACCACGGCCGGGGGCCCCTGCGCCACCGGCCCCCGGCTAGGTTGCGCGGCAACGGGTTCCGCAGCGTCCAGCCGGGCCGCGATGACGCCCCAGAGCGCGGCAGCGGGCTCGTGCTGGGGCAGCGCGGGCACGGCGCGCGCCAGGGCTTCGTCGGCGGCCAGTTGGGCTTCGATGCGCGGCCAGGTGGCCGGGGCCGGCGCGTGGGCCGGCAGGTTAGCAATGGCTCGCCGAAGGTGTGCATGGCCGTCCTCGGGCGTGTCGGGCTTTGGGCTCATAGCTAGAGGTGCTTTAGTTTTTGTTGCAGCAGGCGCTTGGCGTGGTGGAGCTGCGACTTGCTGGTGCCCTCGCTGATGGCGAGCAGCGCGGCCACCTCGCGGTGGGCGTAGCCTTCCACCTCCACCAGGCAGAATACGGCCCGGTAGCCGGCCGGCAGCTCGCCGATGGCCCGCTCCAAGGCCTCGCCGGTGAGGTTGTCGCGCCAGGCCACCAGGGGCTCGGGGTGGCGGTCCTGGTCGTACACCTCCATGCGGTGGGCGCGCCGCAGCGTGCGCAGGGCCTGCCGCACCACAATGGTTTTCACCCAGCCCCCCAGCGTGGACTCCTGCCGGAAGTCCGCCAGCTGCTGGAACACCTCCACGAAGGCATCTTGCAGCGCATCCTGGGCCAGGGCGTGGTCGCCGCCCAGCAGGCGCAGGGCGGCCGAAAACATGGCCGTTTTGTAGCGCTGGTACAGTTGGTACTGCGCCTGGCGGTCGTGCGCCAGGCAGCCGGCCAGCAGGCGCTGTTCTTCGGGAAGCAGGTGGGGCGGCGAGTCGGGCACGGACCGGTTTTTTATTCGTTGGCCCAAAGTGCCGGCTGGCGAGGGAAAGGTTGGTTAACCCAGCAATTATTTTTTTCCGCCGGGGCCCCATTTCACACAAAAAGCCCGCTGCGCGGCGCACAACGGGCTTTCCCAGGAAATAAATTTAGCGGCGCATGGCCATCAGGGTCTTTGGGGGCCCTAATTCGGTGGCGTGGTTGGCCATCACCGGCCGCCCTTCAACCCAGCTACCACTTCGTCAAAGTTCTCCGCGCGCAGATACAGAATCTTGACTTTGCCTTCGCGGCGCTTATCAAGTAAGCCTAAGCTTTCGAGGTGCATCAGGTCGGTACGGGCAGTGTCGTATACCACTCCGAATCGGTGTTGCACTTCCCGAATCGTCCAAATGGCGTCCGGGTCGGTCATCAACTCTTGCAGAATGGCTACTTGCCGCTGGTTGAACTGATCGAATTGCCGAAAGCTACGCAGCTGCTTTTTTTCGGCCACTTTACGCTCGATGTATTGCTGGAGGCTGGTAAATGCCAAGTCGAGCGTTTTTACTTGATAATTAATGAAATAGGTCAGGTCGTTGCCATCATATTCAGTATGGAGGTAGGCGCGAGCATACTGGGAGGCCGACTTATGAATGATGCGCGAAATTGACATATACTCTAATTGCCAGTACCCTTTCCGCAGCAGATACCAGTAGAAAACTGCCCGGGCCGTGCGCCCATTGCCGTCGACAAAAGGGTGAATGTAACCGATGAGAAAGTGCAGGATGGAGGCCCGCACAATGGGGTGAATGAACGAGCCGGGCGTGCCGTGCTGGTCCGGCACTTCGTCGTTGGCTAGGGCGCAGTACCAGCGCAGCAGCTCGGGCAGGTGCTGGTGGGGCGGTGGAATGTGGACCACTTCACCAGTCGTAAAATCCTCTACCCGCACCTCGTCATTCAGGCGAAAGCGCCCCTCGTGCTCCGGATTTTCCAGGGTGCCCTGCGTCATACGCGCCTGAATCTGGCAGAGCATTTCCGGGGTCAACGCCTGCTCCTTCTGCTCCAGAATGTACTGGATAGTCTGGTAATTATTGAAAATCATGCGCTCCGAAGCATTCCGCGGATTACGCTTTTTCCGCAGCATATCTTTGGCTACCTCCCGGGTAGTAGCGGCGCCTTCGAGCTGGCTGGAGGCAATGGCCTCCTCCATGATGGAGCCCACCAGGTATCGGGTCCGGTCATCGGCCGGTATTATGCTGTCCGTCTGCATAATACCGCCCATATACAAATCGAAGCGGTGCAGCTTTTCCAGCGTGGGCTCGGTTACCTGGTAGCTAAATCGGCAGCCCGGCACGCCCGGTACGGAGAGGTCGCGCAGGTTGCCTAGTCGGCTGTTTTTAGCCAGTAGCCACACGGGCCCCGGGACGAAGCCGGCGGGCAGCTTTTGGCGCTTCAATTCGGCCCAGTACAAGTATTCGTAGTTGGCCTTCCGCACTACTGCATTGATTTCTTTATTGGTGAAGTAGCGCATCAATTCTTCAGGTCCGAAAGCTGAGAAGTTAATCGCTGGCGGGGCTTCGATGTTCATGTTGCCAAAAGCTACCATTTTTGTTATTAATTGGTAACTTTTGACAAAGGTAATACGGGCAACCAAAAGCTACCAATTCTTATTAAAATTGGTAGCTTTTGGTTGCCCGTATTACCTATTTTCCAGAATTGCCGGCTGGCACGCCGGAACTTTAGGGGCCCTAGGCTGTGGCGTACTTGCTGGTGCGCAGCTCCTCGGCCAGGAAGCGGCTGGTGTGGCCCTTTCCGCTCTTGGCTACTTGCTCAGGCGTGCCCTGGGCCACGATGCTGCCGCCGCCCCCGCCGCCCTCGGGCCCGATGTCGATGACGTGGTCGGCCACCTTGATCAGGTCCAGGTTGTGCTCGATGATGAGGACGGTGTTGCCCTTGTCGGCCAGCTTTTGCAGCACGGCGGCCAGGTGGTTGATGTCCTCGAAGTGCAGGCCGGTGGTGGGCTCGTCGAGGATGTAGAACGTCTTGCCGGTGTCCTTTTTGCTGAGCTCGGTGGCCAGCTTCACGCGCTGGGCCTCGCCGCCGCTGAGGGTGGTGGCCTGCTGGCCCAGGGTGAGGTAGCCCAGGCCCACCTCGTTGAGGGTCTTGATTTTGCGCAGGATGCGGGGCTGGAACTCGAAGAAGTCCACCGCCTTTTCCACCGTCATGTCGAGGATGTCGGTGATGGACTTGCCCTTGAAGCGCACCTCCAGCGTTTCGCGGTTGTAGCGGCGGCCCTTGCAGGTTTCGCAGGGCACGTGCACATCGGGCAGGAAGTTCATCTCGATGGTGCGGATGCCGGCGCCCTCGCAGGTTTCGCAGCGCCCGCCCTTCACGTTGAACGAGAAGCGCCCGGGGCCGTAGCCACGAATTTTCGCCTCCGGCATCTCCGCGAACAGGGCCCTGATTTCGGTCATCACCCCGGTGTAAGTAGCGGGGTTCGAGCGCGGCGTGCGGCCGATGGGCGACTGGTCCACCTCAATCACCTTATCCAGCAGCTCCAGCCCTTCGATGCCGCCGTGGGCCAGCGGTTCGCGCTTGGCGTTGAAGAAGTGCTGGTTGAGGATCGGGTACAGCGTGTCGTGGATGAGCGTGCTTTTGCCCGAGCCCGATACGCCCGTGACGGCCACCAGCTTGCCTAGCGGCACCTTCAGGGTTACGTTTTTGAGGTTGTTGCCTTTGGCACCCTTCAGCACCAGCTCGGTGCCCTCGCCCTTGCGCTTTTTCTTTTGCAGCTCGATGTGCTTCTGGCCGCTGAGGTACTGCGAGGTGAGCGAGCCGGAGTTGAAAATTTCCTGCGGCGTGCCGCTGGCCACGATGTACCCGCCGTGGATGCCGGCCCCGGGCCCGATGTCGAGCACGTGGTCGGCGTGCATGATCATGTCCTTGTCGTGCTCCACCACAATCACCGAGTTGCCGATGTCGCGCAGGTGCTGCAAGGCCTTGATCAGGCGCTCATTGTCGCGCTGGTGCAGGCCAATGCTGGGCTCGTCCATGATGTAAAGCACGCCCACCAGCTGGGTGCCAATCTGGGTGGCGAGGCGGATGCGCTGGCTCTCGCCGCCGCTGAGCGTGCGCACCGGGCGGTGCAGGCTGAGGTAGTCGAGGCCCACTTCCAGCAAAAAGCCGATGCGCTTGCGGATTTCCTTGAGCAGCTCGCGGGCGATGACGTTCTGGCGCTCGCTCAGGCGGTCTTCCACGCCTTCAAACCAGGCGGCTAGCTCGGTCAGGTCCATCGTGGATAGCTCGCCGATGTGCTGGCCGGCCAGCTTGAAGTGCAGGCTTTCCTTCTTGAGGCGGTAGCCCTGGCACTCGGGGCAGGGCTGGGCCTGGGCGTACTGGGCAATCCACTCGCGGATGTTGTCCGACTCCGAGTCCATCTGCCGGCGCAGGAACGGGATGAGGCCCTCGAACGGCTCCGAGTACACGGTTTTGCTGTCGTCGGCCTCATCTTCCGAAATGCCGTGCAGCAGGCGCTGGAGCAGCTCCTCGGGCAGCTTTTCGAGCGGCGTGTTCAGGGTGGCCTTGTGCTTCTTGACGATGAGCTGGAGCTGCTGGAAAATCCAGATGTCGCGGTACTCGCCCAGCGGCGCAATGCCGCCGCGGCTGATGCTCAGCTTGCGGTCGGGCAGCACGGCCTCCTCCGTGATTTCCTGCACCTCGCCCAGGCCGTTACAGGTGGGGCAGGCCCCGTAAGGCGAGTTGAAGCTGAACGTGTTGGGCGCCGGGTCGTCGTAGGCAATGCCGGTGGCGGGGTCCATGAGGAAGCGCGAGAAGAACTGCGGCTTGCCCTTCTCGCCCTTGGTTTCGCCCTTCGCGTCGGGGTCGAGCACCAGCATGGTGCCTTTGCCGTGGGTCAGCGCGTTCTGCACCGAGCCGCTGAGGCGGAAGCGGTCTTCCTCCTTTACTACGAGCCGGTCGATGACGATTTCGATGTCGTGGATTTTGTAGCGGTCCACTTGCATCTTGGCCGTGATGTCAAGCAGCTCGCCATCGACGCGCACTTTGGTGAAGCCCAGCTTGGCAATCTTCTGGAAATCTTCGCGGTAGTGGCCCTTGCGGCCTTTCACCACGGGCGCCAGCACGACGAGCTTTTTACCGTCGTAGTGCCGCAGGATGTAGTTGATGATCTGGTCGTCGGACTGCCGGATCATCTTCGCGCCGGTGGCGTAGCTGAAGGCCTCGGCCGTGCGGGCGTAGAGTAGGCGCAGGAAATCGTAGATTTCGGTGATGGTGCCCACCGTGGAGCGCGGGTTGCGCGAGGTGGTTTTCTGCTCGATGCTGATGACCGGCGAGAGGCCCTCAATCTTGTCCACGTCGGGCCGCTCCAGGCCCCCCATGAAGGAGCGGGCGTAGGCCGAAAACGTTTCCATGTAGCGCCGCTGCCCCTCGGCGTAAATCGTGTCGAAGGCCAGGCTGGACTTGCCCGAGCCCGAAATGCCCGTGAACACCACCAGCCGGTTGCGCGGAATCTGCACGCTCACGTTTTTGAGGTTGTGCTCGCGCGCGCCGTACACCTCGATGAACGGGGCGTCGAAGGGGCGCGGCGCGGGCAGCCCCGTGGGGCCCCCAGCAGAAGCCCCGGCGGGCGGCAGGGTTTCGGGCGTTTGGTGCTGCAAAGCCACCGCTAGGCCGGCAGCGCTGGGCTGGCTGCCGGGGGCCCCGGCGGCGTCGGTAATGACGCCTGCTAGTTTCTTTTTCAACGAGGTAGCCGCCACTTTGGGAGCTGGGGCGACGGAAGTAGCCGAGTTTTTTTTGGCCATGCGGAAGAGCAGCGGAATAAGTCCGCAAAAGTACGGGAAACGCCGCCCGGCGGCTGGGCTTTGCAGCAAAACCCCGCCGCCCGCGGCGCGCAGGGGCACAACCCCAAACCGTGGCCATTTGTGCCCGCAAATTTTTAGGGGCCCGGTACGCCAGGGGTTTGGGCCCGTTGGTCGATTGTTTGGCCCGCGGCCGAACGCGGCCGGATAACCTGGCATTTGCCTTGCATCTATTAGGCAGGCGCCACCGTTAGCGTCTCGCCCCTTGCCTTTTTTCTCCCTCGTTATGAAAGCCTTCCCTAAGTTCATCGGTGCCGCCCTGGTAAGTGCGTTTGCTTTGCTGACCGCCCCGGCCGCCCACGCCCAGGTGGGGGTCAGCGTCAACATCGGCAGCCCGGCCTGGGGGCCCCAGGTGCCCTACGGCACGCAGTACTACTACATCCCCGAAATTGACGGCTACTACGACCTCTACACGCAGCAATACCTTGTGTACCAAGACGGCTACTGGGTGCCGTTGCCCGAGCTCTACGGGTACGACCCCTACCAGTTCCACCCCGTCGTGATTGGCTACCGCGGCAACCAGCCCTGGCTGCAAGGCGAATATTACCACGCCCACTACGCCTACCGCCCCTACGCGCCCTACGGCGGCGGCGGCGGTGGGTACTACGCCGGCCGGCCCGGCTACGGCCGCCCCGGCGTGGTGGTGCGCCCCGGCTACGGCGGCGGCTACGGCAACCGCGGCGGCTACGACGAACACCGCGGGGGCTTCGACAACCGTGGGGGGAACTACGACGACCACCGCGGCGGCTTTGACAACCGCGGGGGCTACGGCGGCAACCGCGGGGACTACGGCGGCAACCACGGGGACCACGACGACCGCCGGGGCGGTGGCTTTGACAACCGCGGGGGCCAGTACCCCGGCGGCGGCCCCGGCTCCGATAACCGCGGCGGCCAAGGCCCACAGGGCGGCCGCGGCAACGGCGGCTTCGACCCGGGCCGCGGCGGGGCAGGCCCAGGGCCCCAGGGTGGCCGCGGCCAAGGCCCGCAAATTGGCGGGAGCCCAGGCCGCGGCGACGGTGGCGGCCGGGGGCCCCAGGGCGGTGGGGGCCAGGGGCCGCAGGGCGGCCGCGGCGATGGTGGCGGCCGGGGACCCGGCCGCGGCGGCCGCTAGGGTTTAACGCGCTAAATACGGCAGCGGGCGCCGTGCCCATCACTTAATTTTTAAACCAACTACACGTTTTACCGTCCAAACGCCATGAAATTCCTTCAAACCACTTTTTGCGCCGCTTTGCTGAGCGGTTTTGCGCTGGCCGCCGCCCCGGCCGCCCAGGCCCAGGTCAACGTTAATGTAAACATTGGGCGGCCCGCTTGGGGCCCCGCCGTGCCGCAGGGCGCCCAGTACTACTACATCCCCGAGATTGACGGTTACTACGACCTGCAGGCCCAGCAGTACATTGTGCTGCGCAACGGCCGGTGGCTGCCGGTGGCCGCGCTGAGCGGCTACGACCCGTACCAGTTCCACCCGGTGGTGCTCGACTACCGCGGCCGCCAGCCGTGGGCGTACGTGGGGGCGCACCGCGACCGGTACCGCCCGGTGGTGTACCGCCCTGCTCCTACCCGCGTCATTGTGCGCGACCGGGGCTTGCCGCCCGGCCAGGCCAAGAAGCTTTACCGCGCCGGCTACAACGACGGCCGCGACCAAGATGATGACCGCGGCCGTGGCCACGACAATGACCACGGTGACCGCGGGCACGGCCGGGGCCGCGACTAACCCTCACCCGTTTGGCTAAACAAAAAAACCGCCCCTACCGGCGGTTTTTTTATGCGCTTGCGCGGCGTGGGGCCCTGGTTAGTCGTTGGCTACGGCCCAGCTCATGCCCTCGTGCACGGCGGTCGGGGCGGGCAGCTGGCCCTGCTCCAGGCGCTCGGCGAAGTAGATCATGTCGGCGTCGCGGTTCATGCTGGCGGCGGCGATGATGCGGCCGTCCAGCACGTACAGGGCCAGGAAATCCTGCTTCGCCACCTCGCCGTGGTAGATGATTTCGTCCCACTTTTCGGCGTGGCCGGCGTAGCGCAGGCTCTTGCCGTACTGCTGCGTCCAGAAGTAGGGCGCGGCGCGGTAGGCCTCCCGCTGGCCGAGCATGTTGCGGGCCGCCGTGCGGCCGTGCTGCTGGGCCACGCGCCAGTGCTCGATGCGCGTGGGCACGCCAGAGGGCCCCAGCGGAAACCGGGCAATGTCACCGGCGGCGTACACGTTTTCGGCAGCTTGCAAGTAGGCATCCACGGCCAGGCCGCCGTCTTTTTCCAGCGGAAAAGCGACTTGCAAAAACTCGGTGGCCGGGCGCACCCCCATGCCCAGCACCACGGCGTCGGCGAGCAGCACGCGGCCGGTTTTCAGCTGCACGCCGGTTACGCGGCCGGCCTCGCCCAGCAGGGCCGTTACCTCGGCTTCGGCCTCAAAGTGCACGCCTTTCTCCTCGTGCAGGGCCCGGAACATAGCCCCGATTTCGGGCCCCAGCACCCGCGCAAAGGGCACTTTGTCCTGGGCCACCACCGTCACGGCGCGGCCTTCGCCCACGAGGCTGCTGGCGGCTTCCATCCCAATGAAGCTGGAGCCGATAACCACTACCTGCTTCGCATCTTTCGTGGCGGCCAGGATGGCGTCGGCATCGGCCTGGGTGCGCAGGGGCAGCACGCCGGCCAGGCCGTGGCCGGGCAAGCCGGGCAGGCGGTTGGGGGCCCCGCCGGGGGCTAGCAGCAGCCGGTCGTAGCGCAGCGGCGGCTGGCCTTCGAGCTGCAGCTTCTGCCGCGCCAGGTCGAGGCCGGTGGCGCGGGTATTCAACACTAGATCAATGCGGTGCTTTTCGTAGAAGTCCGGCTTGCGCAGGGGCAGCGCCGCCGGCTGGGCCTTGCCCGCCAGGTAGGGCTTGCTGAGCTTGGTGCGGTCGTAGGGCGCTTTTCCGTCGGCCGACACGAGCACGATTTTCCCCGCGAAGCCTTCGCGGCGCAGCGTCTGGGCCGCGTACTGGCCGGCTGCCCCGCCGCCCACCAGCACGAAGGTGCGCGCATCGGCGGGGGCCCCGGGGGCGTCGGCGGGAGGCGTGCCGCCCACTTCCGCGGTGGGCGTGGCGTTGGGGTCGTCGGTGCTGGCGGCGGGCTTCGCGGGCACTTGCACCAACACCCGGCCGCCGGCCTCGCGCACGGCAAAGGCGGGCAGGTCGTCGAGGGCCGGCGGCTCGCACAGGCTGCCATCGGCCACCCGGAAGCAGGCGTGGTGCCAGGGGCACACAATTTTGCCGTTCACCAGCTGGCCCTTGGCCAGCGGGGCCCCGTAGTGTGGGCAGTGCGCGGCAAAGGCGTGCACGGTGCCCTGGTAGCGGGCCAGCAGCACCTCGGGGCCCTCGTGGGGCGTGGGGAAGGATTTCAGCGCGCCTTCGGGCAGGCTGGCGGCGTCGGTCAGGTCAATTTCGGGCATGGCGCGGGGCAAAAAATATTTTTCTTTTCAACAGGTCAGCCGCAGGCGGGGTTAACCGATAAGCACAAAAAAAGCGGCCCGCCGGGAGCCGCTTTTTTAGAAAAATACTTGTGCGCCGGGGCCCTAAAACGCCGCGTTTTTGGGGTAGCGCGGGAAGGGAATCACGTCGCGGATGTTGCCCATGCCGGTCACGAACAGCACCAGCCGCTCGAAGCCCAGGCCGAAGCCGGCGTGCGGCACCGTGCCGAAGCGGCGCGTGTCGAGGTACCAGTCCAGCTCGTCGGCAGGCACGTGCATCTCGGCCATGCGGGCCGTCAGCTTGTCGTAGTCCTCCTCGCGCTGCGAGCCGCCGATGATTTCGCCGATGCCGGGAAACAGCACGTCCATGGCCCGCACGGTGCGGCCGTCATCGTCGAGCTTCATATAGAAAGCCTTGATTTCCTTAGGGTAGTTGGTGAGGATGACGGGCTTCTCGAAGTGTTTTTCCACCAGGTAGCGCTCATGCTCGCTCTGCAAGTCGGTGCCCCAATCGACGGGGAACTCGAATTTCTGCTTCGCCGATTTCAGGATTTCCACCGCCTCGGTGTAGGTCAGGCGCTGGAAGGCGTTGTCGGTCACGAAGCGCAGGCGTCCTAGCAACTCCTTGTCGTACTGGTCGTTGAGGAACTGCAGGTCATCGGCGCAGCGTTCCAGGGCGTAGCGCACCAGGTACTGGAGGAAGTCCTCGGCCAGGTCCATGTTCTCCTCCAGCTCGTTGAAGGCCACTTCCGGCTCAATCATCCAGAACTCGGCCAGGTGGCGGGCCGTGTTGGAGTTTTCGGCCCGGAACGTGGGCCCGAACGTGTAGACGCTGCCCAGGGCCATGGCCGCCAGCTCCCCCTCAAGCTGCCCGCTCACGGTGAGGTTGGTTTGCTTGCCGAAAAAGTCCTGGCTGAAGTCCACCGAGCCGTCCGCGGTGCGGGGCGGGTGCTCGGGCGGCAGCGTGGTCACCCGAAATATCTGGCCCGCGCCCTCGGCGTCGGAGCCCGTGATGATGGGCGTGTGGACGTAGAAAAAGCCGTGGTCGTTGAAGTACTGGTGGATGCCGAAGGCCAGCGCGTGCCGGATGCGCAGCACCGCCCCAAACGTGTTAGTGCGGGGGCGCAGGTGGGCAATTTCGCGCAGGTGCTCCAGCGACGTGGCCTTCTTCTGCAGCGGGTAAGTTTCGGGGTCGGCCTTGCCGAGCACGGTAATTTCCAGGGCCTGAATCTCCACCGCCTGGCCCTTGCCCTGCGAGGCCACCAGCTGACCCCGGATGGCCACGCTGGCGCCATTGGCCACGTCGCGCAGGCTCTCCTCCGGGAACAGCTCGGCGTTGGCCACCGCCTGGATGGTGTGGATAGTAGAGCCGTCGTTGACGATGATGAACTGCACGTATTTGTTGCCGCGGCGCGAGCGCACCCAGCCTTTGACGAGCACTTCGCGGTCGAGCTCCTGGCTGGCCAGCAGGCTCTGAACGGTGGACCGTTTGAGGGACATAGTGGTAAAAGAAAGCAGAATACCGGATAAAGGTAGGGCCCCCGCGGCGAGGCCAAAGTTTCATCCGTTACCGGGGCCCGTGCGTACTTTACCTGTTCCTACGCCACGCCGTCCGCTTATTAGCTACTGTTATGCAACGCCTCGATTTAAAACAGCTCCTCTCGCAAAAGCTCAGCCCCCAGCAAATTCAGTTCATCAAGCTGCTGCAAATCCCGACGGCGGAGCTGGAAACGCGCATCAAGGAGGAAATGGAGGTGAACCCCGCCCTGGAGGAAGGTGACACCGACGAGCCCGAGGACCAGGACAGCGGCGACGATGAAGATGACCGCGACGAGGCCGACGCCGACGACCCGGACGCCGAGTTTGACAGCGACAACAGCACGCTCGACGAAGATTTTGAAGAGCCCGCCGACGTGGACGACTACGACGGCCCCGCCGAGGCCCCGCCCGAGCCCGAACCTGCCAAGGAAGAGGGCCCCGACAACGCCGACCTCGACCTGAGCGACTACCTCAACGACGATGAAATAGCCGGCTACAAGATGCAGGGCGACGGCCCCGGCGAGGAAGAGGAACGCGAAATGCCCCTGGCCGACACCAGCGGCTCGCTCATGGACTCGCTGCTCGACCAGCTGCACTTCACCCAGCTCGGCGAGCGGGAGGAAGCCATTGGCCAGCAGCTCATTGGCTCGATTGACGGCGACGGCTACATCCGGCGCGACCTGGCGGCCATTGCCAACGACCTGGCGTTTTCGCAGAACCTGGAGGTGACGGTGCCCGAAATCGAGGCCGTGCTGCGCGTGGTGCAGGGCTTCGACCCCGCCGGCATCGCCGCCCGCGACTTGCCCGAGTGCCTGCTCTTGCAGCTGGAGCGCCGCCCCCAGGACGCGACGACGGAGCACGCCGAGCAAATCATCGGCACGCTGTTCGATGAGTTCAGCAAGAAGCACTACGCCCGCATCCAGCAGAAGCTGGACCTGGAGGACGACGAGCTAAAGGAAGCCGTGGGCCTGATCCTCAAGCTGAACCCCAAGCCCGGCGGCGCGGGCCCCACGGGCCCCGGCAAAACGCAGTACCTGATGCCGGACTTCATCCTCACCAACGACAACGGCGAGCTGAGCCTGACCCTGAACGCCCGCAACGCCCCCGAGCTGCGCGTGAGCCCGGCCTACACCGAGATGTTCCGGACCTACGACAAGGCCGCGAAGAAGGACCAGAAGATGAAAGAGGCCGTATCTTTTGTTAAGCAAAAATTGGATTCTGCCAAGTGGTTCATCGACGCCATCCGGCAGCGGCAGAACACGCTGCTGCGCACCATGAACGCCATTGTGGGCTTGCAGCGCGACTTCTTCATCGAGGGCGACGAAACCAAGCTGCACCCGATGATTCTCAAAGACATTGCCCAGCAAATCGGCATGGACATCAGTACCGTGAGCCGGGTAGCTAACTCTAAATCAGTACAAACTGAGTTTGGTATCTATCCATTAAAATATTTCTTTTCAGAAGGAATCGCTACCGATTCGGGCGAGGACGTGTCGAGCCGCGAGGTGAAAAGCATTCTCAAAGATTTGATCGATAAAGAGAATAAATCGCGCCCACTGGCCGATGACAAATTAGAGAAGATGCTGAACGCCAGGGGCTACAACATTGCCCGGCGCACGGTGGCCAAGTACCGCGAGCAACTGAACATTCCAGTGGCGCGGCTGCGCAAGGAATTGTAGCCAAAAGAGTGGCCCCGGGGCCCTACATTTACGGCAGCTATTAGTATTTTCCCGCTATGCCCTGTCGTTATGGTTGCTATCTCTTATCCCCCGCCCGCCGCGGCTGATGCCCTGGCCGAATTGCGCGCCGAACTGGCCACCGAGCGCATGCACCGCTGCCGGGCCGAGGCCGAGGCCATTCACCTGCGCCTGACGGCCCACCTGACCGAGCGCAGCTCCAACGCGCTGGTGCGCCTGGGCCCGGAAGGACAGCTGCAATACGCCAACGACGCCTCGTTTCGGGTGCCCGAGCTGGTGGGGGGCCCTGGTACGCCGGCGCGGCAGTGGATGAACGCCACGGCCGCCGCAGTGTGGGCCGCCGGCGAATCGGGCGAGCACGAGCTGGACGTGGCCGGGCACAACTTTCTAGTATGTGTGGTGCCGGTGCAGGATGAGGGCGAGGTGTACACGCTGTTTTACCTCACGGACGTGACGAAGCTGCGGGCGACCGAAACCGAGCTACGCGAACAGCATACCTTTTACGAGGCCTTGCTCCGGCACATGCCGGCTGCCGTCTCGGTGCTCGACCCTGAGCAGCGCCTGACCTACCGCAACCCGGCCGGTAATGCCCTCCGCCAACAGGCGGGGCTGGGCGAAACATTCAGCGATTTTTGCCATGTCAATGACCTGCCTGCGGCCCTGGCCGAGCGCCGCAAGCGCATGTTTCAACGGGCGGTGTCGCAGCGCACTGGCGTGGACTGGGAGGAAGAATGGCCGGGCGTTAATGCCGAACCTCCAGTGTATTGGCTGCGCTCGTACCAGCCCGTGTTTTACGCCGACGGGGCCCTGCGCGTGGTCATCAGCTACGGGCTGGACGTGACCGGCCGGCGCCGGGCCGAAGCCCAGGCCCGGGCCAGCGAGGCGGCGGTGGCGGCCCAGCAGGCCTTCGTGGGCCAAGTGCTCGACCTCAACCCCAACCTGATTTACGTGCGCAAGCCCCAGGCCGAGGTGGTGTTTCAAAACCGGGCCATGCTGGAGCTGCGCCAACTGGTGAAGCAAATGGCGGGCACGGCTACGGCCACGGCTAGTATCTCAACTGAGGAAAACGCCTCGTTTGACGTGTCCGATGCCGAAGTAATGGCCCTGGGCCGCCCGCTGATGGTATCGGACTGCCTCACGCTACCCAACGGCGAAGTGCGCTGGTACCAGTCGATGAAGTGCCCGCTGGTGCAGCCCGACGGCACGGCCCACGTGCTGTGCGTGAGCACCGACATCACGACTTTAAAGGCGGCCCAGCTGGCGGCCGAAGCCGCGGCCACAGCCCGCGAAAACTTCCTGGCCAACATGAGCCACGAGATTCGCACGCCGCTGCACGGGGTGCTGGGCATGGCCTCGCTGCTGGCTAAAACCCCGCTCGACGCCGACCAGCAGCGCTTCGTGGGCACCATTCAGCACACGGGCCAGCACCTGCTCTCGGTGGTGAACGACGTGCTCGACATGGCTAAGATTACCTCGGGGCAGCTGGAGCTGGAGCAAACTGCTTTTAACCTGTGCGAGAGCATGTCCAATGCCGTGCAGCCCCTGTGGGTACTGGCCCAGCAAAAGGGCATCACCGTACAGGGCAGGCGCCTGAGTGAATCGTGCGACCACCCGTGGGTGGTGGGCGACCCGTACCGGCTCAACCAAATTATGCTCAACCTCATGAGCAACGCCATCAAATTTACCCCGCCGGGGGGCACCATCTCGATGGGCGGCTTTTTCGTGTCCGAAACCGACACCACCACCACCACCGAGTTTCGGGTTGCCGACACGGGCATCGGCATTGCGCCCGATAAGCTGGAGGCCATTTTCCAGGAATTCACCCAGGCCTACGCCGATACGGCCCGGCACTTCGGGGGCACCGGCCTGGGCCTGAGCATCTGCCGGGCCCTGGTGAAGCAGATGGGCGGGACCCTGCGCGTGCAAAGTGAAGTCGGCCAGGGCAGCGCATTTGCCTTCACCATCACGCTGCCCAAAGCCGCTGAGGCGCAGCGGATCGCTGCCCTGGCTCCGCCGCCGGCCCCCGGCCACCAGGCCGTGCGCGGCCGCCGCGTGCTGCTGGCCGAAGACAACCCCGTGAGCGCCGAAGTGGCCCAACTGCTGCTAGCCGGCCACGGCGTGACCGTGGACGTGGCCGCTAGTGGGGCCGCCGCGCTGGCCTTGTTTACCGCCAACACCTATGACGCCGTGCTGATGGACATTCAGATGCCCGGCATGAACGGCCTCGAAGCCACCGCCCACTTGCGCGCCCACCCCGACCCGGTGCGGGCCGCCACGCCCATTTTGGCCCTCACCGCCAATGCTTTCCGCGCCGATGCGGACAAGTACCGCGCCGCGGGCCTCAACGATACTTTGGCTAAGCCTTACGTGGAAGCCGAACTGCTGGCCAAGCTGGCTGCCCTGCTCGGCGAGCCGCTGCCCGACTTAGTAGCGGTAGACACACCGCCCGCCCCAGCGTGCCCGGACGCAGAGGCCCCCACCCCCCTCTACGACCTGGCCCTGCTGCGCGAGACCGCGCACGGCAGCCTGGTGTTCATCAACCGGATCCTGGCTGCGTTCCACACCAATACGCCGGGGGCCCTGGCCGAGCTGCGCGTTGCCCAGGCGGCCACCGACCTCCCCGAGCTAGCCGCCCTGGCCCACCGCCTGCGGCCCTCGTTGCAGCTGCTGGGGGCCCAGCTGCTCGCCCCCCACTTGGCCGTGCTCGAAACCCCCGGCGTGGCGTCGGTGGACGCGCACCGGGCCGCACGAGCCCTCGCGCAGGGCCTGGCGGCGCTGCTCCGGCACGTGCCCCATAGTGTACCCGCTTAAGGGCCCCAGGGTCCGTTCTTTGCCGCCATGCTTCACCTTGTTTCGCGCTACGCGCTGGCGGCCGTCTTCGTGGGGGCGGGCCTACTGCATTTCATTAAGCCCGCCACGTTTGTGCGCATTGTGCCGCCGGGGCTGCCCGCGCCACTGGCCTTGGTGTACGTGAGCGGCTTTTTTGAAATAGCCGGCGGCGTGGGGCTACTCGCCGGGGCCACGCGCAGGTGGGCCGCGCTGGGCCTGGTCTTGCTGCTGGTGGCCGTGTTTCCAGCCAACGTGTACATGGCTCAAATTGCCGGCCAGCTGGGCTTGCCAGCCTGGGCTGCCTGGGGCCGCCTGCCCCTGCAAGCCTTGCTGATGTGGTGGGCATGGACGGCCCGGCGTTGAGCTTTACACAACCAAATTTCGAACCCTAAGCAGTTAAGGATTTTATTAAAAAAGTTATATTCGTTAGCAGACGGACCTTGGCTTACTGCGAAAGATTCAACCGCGTTTGGCTTGGGCACATTTATTTATCCACGTCCCGCAACGCTGGTTCGAAGCGCAATTCAACCTCTTGTCGCTCAGTATTATATAGCCATCCAATTGTTGCACTAATATTTTACCAAAAACTCGACCTTAGCACCCCGGTGCTTGGCTGGCTTTGGCTAACCTTCTGCTACTTGCGCCAGGGACGGGCCACCGGTTTAATTATTTTTTGTAGAATAGCAGAATATTTACAAACCACCGCAGCGCAGAAAACAACCTGTACAGGCCAAGTACCCATCTAGCGAACGGCTCACCCGTGACCAATCCGATGGGCTAGACAACCGGCGCCCGGTGGCGGCCGCATCCGGGCCGGGGCCCTAGCGCGCCCCGCGCCGCCCAGCGTTTTTTTGCCTGCTTTACTTGCTTCGTTCTCCTATGTCTTCCTCCCAGCCCCAGCACCTGCACCGCTTGGTGTACCAAAGCTCGGCTACTGTTTTTCTGAACGAGTCCCACTTGGAGCCTTTGCTCGCTAAATCGCGCGCCTGGAACACGGTTCACGGCCTCACAGGCCTGCTGCTTTACTGCGACGGCGAGCTGCTGCAAGTGCTGGAGGGCCCCGCCGATGAGGTACACGCCATCTTTGCCCGCATCCGGCACGACGCCCGCCACACGCACGTAACCACGCTGGCCGACGGCCCCGTGGGACAGCGCTGCTTCACCGAGTGGTCGATGGGCTTCCGAACCGTTAACTCGACTTACCTGGCCTCGGTGGCCGGGTACTTCAACCCCGCGCAGGCCCCAACTCCCGCCGACCTGGCCGAAGACAGCTGCTGCTGCGACCTGCGCCCGCTGGTCTTCGACTTCCTAAGCGCGGACCACAGCTGGGCGTAGGGCCCCGGGGCCCTACGCCCAGCGCAAATCCAGCAGCCGCAGCTGCACATGGCGGCTACCACGGTACTCGTTCATTTCCAGCGTGTAACACGCATCAAAGGGGCGGCCTTCGTTGATTTGGGGTAGGTAGCCGGCCAGTCCAAAGCCGATGACTTCCACGGCGGGGCCCGGCGCGTCGGCGGCCACAAGGCGAATTTTGAGGTGGCCATTACCCACTTCGCGGGCACTGCCGGGCACGGCCAGCACGCGGGCCGTGGCAAACACCGGGTTGGGATTGCCAGGCCCAAAGGGCTCCAGGGGCCGCAAGTCCTGCAAAAAGCCGTCGGTGATGCGGGCCACCGGCAGCAGGGCGTCAATTTCGACGGGCCGCACCAGGTGGGCCGTGGCCTGGGTGCGGGCCACCACTTCCTCGAACTGCTCCTGGAACGCGGGTACGTTTTCGACCTTCAGGGTGAGGCCGGCGGCGGCGCGGTGGCCGCCGTACTGCTCCAGCAGCGGGGCGCAGGCCTCCAGGGCCGAGTGGATGTCGAACCCCGCCACCGAGCGCGCCGAGCCCGTGGCCTTGCCGTCGCGCTGCGTGAGGATGACGGTGGGGCGGTAGTACTGGTCGAGGCAACGCGAGGCCACGATGCCAAGTACGCCTTGGTGCCAGTGCGCCTGGTAGAGCACCGTGGCGTGGGATGTTTGCAGGGTGGGACTGGCGGCAATCAGGGCCAGGGCCTCCTGGGTGGTGGCTTGGTCGGAGCCTCGGCGCTCCTGGTTCATGCGGTCCACCACTTCGGTGGTGTGGCGGGCTTCCTGCTGGTCGGCGGCCAGCAGCATGGCCACGGCGCGGCGGGCGTCGCCCATGCGCCCGGCAGCGTTGATGCGCGGCGCAAACCCGAACACCAGGCTGCTGAGCGTCAGGGGCCCCTCGCGCAGGGTAGCCAGCTCGCGCAGGGCGGCCAGGCCCGGGCGCAGCAAGTGGGCGTCTTCGTTGAAGCGGCGCAGGCCGTGGGCGGCCAGCACACGGTTTTCACCGGTCACGGGCACCACGTCGGCGGCAATGCTCACCGTCACCAAGTCCAGCAGGTCGTAGAGCGGGGCCGTGTCGCGGCCCAGGCGCTGGCCCAAGCCCTGCATCAGCTTGAAGCCCACGCCGCAGCCCGACAAGTCTTTGTAGGGGTAGCAGCAATCGGCGCGCTTGGGGTCGAGCACGGCCACGGCGGCGGGCAGCTCGTCGCCGGGCAAGTGGTGGTCGCAGATGATGAAATCGACGCCCTTGGCCGCGGCGTAGGCCACCGGCTCCAGGGCTTTGATGCCGCAGTCGAGGGCCACAATGAGGCCGTAGCCTTCGGCGGCGGCCACGTCCACGGCGGTGTGGCTGATGCCGTAGCCCTCGGTGTAGCGGTCGGGGATGTAGTCGCGCAGGCGCTCGGCGCCAAACAGGGGCGTGAGGTAGCTGATGACCAGCGCCACCGACGTGATGCCGTCCACGTCGTAGTCGCCCAGCACCAGCACTTTTTCACCCGTCTCCAGGGCCCGCACGAGGCGGTCTACGGCCAGGTCCATGTCGTGCAGCAGGAAGGGGTCGGGCAGCTGGCGCAGGTCAGAGTAGATGAACGCGGCGGCGGCTTCGGGGGTGTCGAGGCCGCGCTGCACGAGCAGGGCCCCTACTTCGGGCCCCACGGGCAGGGCCTCGGTGATGGCTGAAACCAGCGCCGGGTCGGGGGCCGGCGCAAAGTTCCAGCTTTTGGCGGCGGGTGGTGGCATCAAAGGAACGGATAGAGTAGCGGAAAGAATATCGAGCAAAAGTACGCCCAAACCCCCGCCCGGGATGCGGGCGTACCTTTGCCCGGGGCCCCGCCGCTCCCTGCCCCCGCCATGTCCAAGCTCCGCGACTTTTACCGCCGCTACCGCCAGTACATCCTCACCGACGGGCTGATGTACGTGGTTTTCATTGTGTTCCTGGCGCTGCTGTTCGTGTTTTTCGGCTGATAAAAGCGCGCCGGGGCCCCACCCCGGGCCGCCGGCTTCCCGGTAAGAGCCAATTATCCCTAAGTTGGGTACCACAAGGCAGCGGCAAGCCGCCGGCCGGGCAGCGGTGGCAACAAGTAGCGGGCAGCTGGCAAGAAGTTGGCAGCCCGGCGCAGGCCCCGCCCCCCGCGCCGGGGGCCCTACTGCACGCTGTCGCCGCGCAGCTTGCGGAAGCGCTTGCGGGCTTCGGCCACGTAGATGCTGCCGGGGTACTTGGTCAGCACCTGCTCGTAGAGGGCCTGGGCCTTGGGCCGGTCCTTGAGGTCTTCTTCCTGAATGCGGGCCAGCAAAAACAGCGCGTCGTCGCTGAGCACGCCGTTGGCGGGGCCGGCCAGCAGGCGGCCGAGCGTGGCGGTGGCGGCGGGGAAGTCGCCCATGCGCCGCTGCAGCTGGGCCTTGAGGTAGTAGGCGTTGTCGGCGAGCGAGTGGCCGGGGTACTTGGCCAGCAGCGCGTCGAGGCCGGCCACGGCGGCGGGCAGCTTGTTCTGGAACACGAGCTGCTCGGCGGCGGCGTAGTCCTTCAGGGCCAGGCCCAGGGTGTCTTCCACCGTGTTGGTGGCGATGAGCAGCGAGAGCTGCATGGCGTCATTGGCGATTTCGCGGGTCGTGGCTTCCTTCAGGATGTCCAAGTGGCTCTGGGCCAGCTTAAAATCGCCGGCGAAATAGCTCAGGCGGGCGTTGCGCAGCTTGGCCTCGTAGCCCAGCGGCGAGTCGTGCTCGGTTTTCTCCACCTGCGAGTACAGCAGCGTGGCCTCCCAGGGCTCGGCGCGCAGCAGGTACAGGTCGCCGAGGGTCAGCTTGGCCTCGTCCACCAGGCCGGTGGGGGCCTGGGGCTGGTCCACAACGGCCTGGAGCAGCCCCATGGCCTTGGCCTGGTCGCCGAGCTGGAAGGCGTAGAGGTCGGCCAGGCGGCGGCGCACCTGGGCGGCTTCGGGGGCCTGGCCCAGCTCGGCCAGCAGCTGCTCGTACTCGGTGGCCAGGGCCCGCACCTGGGCTTGGTCCACGGGGTAGGTGCTGCGCACCTGGTCTTCGCGGGCCGACAGGCGGCCCTGCCGGGCCACGTTGTAGAGGGGCCCCGTGCGGTACTCCTTCAGCACGTAGTCGTAGCCGGCCAGGGCGCTTTCGAAGTCCTTGTTTTGCTGGGCGATGGAAGCTACTTCCAGCACGCGGCTGCCCTGGGTGTGCCCGCGCCGGTCCAGGGCCCGGGCCTGCATCAGGGCCCCCACGAAGTCGTGGCGCTGCACTTGCAGCCACAGCAGCAGCTCGGCGTAGGCGGCCTGCTCGGGGTGCTGCTGCACGGCGCTGAGCAGCTGCTTTTCGAGCGCGTCGAAGTCCTTTTCCTCCTTCAGCGCGTTCTGGAGCATGTTGCGCACGTAGGGCAGCTGCTGCTCGTCCTGCTGCACCAGGCGCAGGGTTTCGGCCAGCAGCTTGTCCTGCTGCTGGCTTTGGGTGTAGAGCTGAATGAGCTGGGGCCCGTACTCGGTTTCGTTGCGGGCCAGGGCGCGGCCGCGCAGGTAGGTTTTTTCGGCCCAGGCCGGCAGCTCGCGCCGGCTGAACTCGGCCGCCACGGGCCCCACTTGGTTGGGCGTTAGCTGGTTCACCACGCGCTGCCACTGCTTGTCGGCCGCGGCGGCGTCGCCGGCCGCTTGCAGGGCCCCGCCCAGGGCCACGCCGTAGGTGGCACCGTCGGGGTGCAGCTTGATGGCTTTTTTGGCCAGCTTCTCGGCGTCTTTGTAGCGCTTGAGGTCCATCAGGGCCTGCACGTAGAGCGGGAACAGCTCGGGGCTGGTTTGCTGCTCGGCAGGCAGCCGCTCCAGCAGAAATACGGCTTTTTCGGGCTCGCCCCGGCGGGCGTAGTCCTTGGCCAGGGCGGTGCCGTCGGCGGGGCCCCAACTCCGGGGGCCCTGGGCGCGGGCCGGGGCGGCGAGCAGTAAGGCCGCGCTCAGCAGCAGAAGGGACGGACGCATGGCAGGGTACGGGTAGTGCAGGCTATCAACGCCCGCCGGGGCTGGGTTCGTTCATCCCGAGCCAGCTCCGGCAGACGCGAAAGTTAGCGGGTTTCAGGGCCCCGTGCGGACCCCGGCGTTCCAGGGTCAGGCCCTCGCGTTCCGGGGTCAGACCCCGGCGCTCCACCCAAAAAGCCCGGCCCGCCACCAAGAAACCCTGGGCCGCCAGGCAAAAAGCTCGGCGTCCCACCCAAAAAGCCCGGCCCGCCAGGCAAAAAGCTCGGCCCGCCGCCAAAAAAGCCCGGCCCGCCACCTAAAAAGCTCGGCGTCCCGCCTGAAAAGCTCGGCCCGCCGGGCTTTTTTGGCGGCGGGCCGGGCTTTTTGGGTGGGACGCCGGGGGCAACAGTTGCCGGGCGGCTGGCGCGGGGCCCTGCGCCAGCCGCCCGAAAGAAGCAATAAAAAAGGGCCGCACCCGAAGGCACGGCCCTTTCACAGCCTTAGCCGAAGTGGCTTAGAAAAACTTCGAGCGGTTGTCTTTCACGTTGGCGTGGGCCTTGATGGCTTCGTAGATCAGGCCGTCCTGGCGGCTGCCGCGCTGCTGGGCCAGCTGCTGGCGCACGGCTTTCAGGTCGGCGGCCGCAGCGGCGGGGGCCACGCGCACGGGCTCCACCACCAGCACGCCCTGCTCGCCTTGCAGCGGGGCCGAGTGCTGGCCCGGCTTCAGGCCGAAGGCGGCGCCCACGGCCAGGGGCTCGAAGCCCACGTTGGGCAGCGTGCCCGTGCCCAGGGCCACGCCCTCGGCGGTGCCCAACTGGGCAGTAGGGCCGTAGGCGGTGGCCAACTGCTCGATGGCGCCGGTTTTGCCGAGCTTGGCCATGATTTGCTGGGCCTTGAGGTCGTTGCGCACCAGGGCCGATAGCTGCGGCTTGAGGCCGGCCACCGTGGCTTCGCCCTTGGCCTGGGTGCCGGTGAGGGCCGCGATGACGTACTGGTCGCCAATCTCGTACACCTCGCTCACGTCGCCGATTTTGGTTTCGCCGCTGGGGCCGGCGCCGTAGGCCCAGCGCACCAGCTCGCGGGCGTTCTGCAAGTTGTTCACGGCGCGGGCGTTGCGGTCGAGGTTAGGAGCCTCCTGCTTTTGCAGGGTCTTGTCCTTGGTCGTCAGCTGGCGGAAGCTGGCCAGGTCGGTGGCCTGGCCTTTCAGCTGCTGGGCCCGGGCGTAGGCGGCCTCACGGGTGGCGTCGGTGGGCACAATGGCCTTCTTCACCTCGGCCACCTGGTAGGTCTTCGTGGTGGTGGGGGCCGTTACTTTGATGACGTGGTAGCCAAACGAGGTTTCGACCGGCGCGGACAGCAGGCCCACGGGGGCCCCCAGCACAGCTTTCTCAAACTCGGGCACCATGCGGCCCTTCGTGAACCAGCCCAGGTCGCCGCCCTGCTCCTTGGTGCCGTCGGTGCCAAACTGCCGGGCCAGCGCCGCGAAATCGGCCCCAGCCTTGATTTTGTTGATCAGGTCCTGGGCCTTGGCTTTGGCCGCGGCCTTGGCCTGGGGCGTCTGGGCCTCAGGCTTGATGAGGATGTGGCTGGCGCGGGCAGATTGGGGCCCCTCCTTTTCGCCGGTCACTTTATACAGCGAGTACGTGCCGTTCTCGGCGTAGGGGCCGTACACCTTGCCCACCGCCAGGGGCATTTGCTTGCGCAGCTGCTCGGGCAAGTCGGCGGGGCTGCGGAAGGCCTTGTTGTAAGGCTGCTCCGAGTTCATCTTCACAAACAGCGAGTCGGCCGGGGCCGTGGCAAACTGCGTGGCCAGGGTGGCAATGGTACTGCGCACGGCGGTGCTGTCCTCCTTCGAGGCCACCACCGGCACGCTGATGTATTCCACTGAGCGGCCGTCTTCCACCTTGTACTGGCCTTTGTGCTTGTCGAGGTAGGCTTGCAATTGCTCGTTGGTCACCTTCACCGCCGAGTCGGAAATGCTGGCGTAGGGCACGAACAGGTACTTCACCGTGGCCTTGGTGTTCTGGTCGTCGCTGAAGCGCTTGGCTTCGGCGGTGGTCACGTACACCGAGTTCTTCAGCAGGCTGTTGTACTTGTTGGCCAGCCGGTCGGCGGGCAGGTTGGCCTCGAAGTTGCGCCAGGCGGCCTGGCTCTCAGGAGGCAGCTTGTCGAGGTTTTTGAGGTACTCAATCAGGCGTGCCTTGTCGAACTGCCCGGTTTTGGGGTCCGTGAAGGCCTGCTTGATGCCGGGGTTGATGTTGTCGCCCTGCACCATGTCCACCAGCTCGTCGTCGCTCACGGCCAAGCCCAGCTTGTCCCACTCGGGCTGGAAAGCCAGGCGGTAAATGGTTTGGTTCCAGGCCTGGTCGCGCAGGTAGCCGAGGGCTTGGTCGTCGGGCGGGCGCTGCTGCTGGGCGGTAAACTGCTGCTTGGCTTGCTCGAGGGCATTGTTGTAGTCAGCCAGCTCCACTTTCTGGCCGGCCACTTCGCCCACCACGGAGTCGTTGCCGCCAAAGAGCCTGTTCTTGCCGCCCACCAGGTCGCCGCCCACAATGAAGAGCAGCATCCCGATGGCCACCGTGCCCACGGCCCAGCCCGATTTTTCCCGTATCGTGTTGATTAACGCCATTTTTTAGTTGTCAGTTGTTGGTTGCTGGTTGTCAGTTGCCGGCCGTTGGTTGTTTGCGAACAACTGACAACCAACAACTGATAACTAATTCGTAAGGTCAAAAGAGGCGCAAAATAACCAGAAATCCCCGGTTTATCCTAGCCGGGGCCCCTCAGCGGCGCCGCGGGGCGGGCTTGCCGCCCTTGGGGGCCCCGCCCGGCTTGCCGCCTTTGGGCGCGGCCTTGGCCGCTTTGGCGGCCTGCTCGGCCAGCTTAGCGGCCACCGTGTCCTTCTGCCGCCAGTAGATGAGGGGCATCCAGCAGGCTGAGGCCACCATAAAAATCCAGTAGTTGCGGCCCAAATCGTTGAAGAGCAGCGTTTGGTAGATGCCGATGACCATGGCCACCACGCCCACGGCGAAGAGCACGGTACGGAGCAGGTCTTTGTCGAATTTCATGGGCGGTGGGGCCCCCTACGGGGCCACGGACTGGTCGATGGCGAATACGCCCTCGGGCCGGGTGATGCGGTAGGTGGAGAAGTTCTGGTTGGCCTTCAGGCCGTAGCCAGTGAGGCGCTCGGTGAGCGTTTCGACCCGCACGAACATGGCCGAATCGGTGTAGATCTGCCCCTTATTGCGGTCGTAAAACAGCTCTTCGGTGAAGAGCTTCTGCTGCTCGGGCACGTTGGCCACCCGCACGTCGCCGCGCATGGTGAACAGGTTTTTGGTTTGCTCCAGCTTGCCGTAGTGGGCCGTCAGGGTATTCACCACTGACTTATCCTTGGCGTAAAAAGTAACGGACACACCCTTGGTATAAATCACGTCGCCGTTTTCGTAGCGCTGCTCCAGCGGCGCCGTGAGGCGAATTTGGAGCCGCGCCGAATCGCTGAACAGCTCCAGCACGTTGGTGCTTTCCATATTGGGGCCCTTGTAGATGAGCGTGGGCCCCACGGTTTTTTGCTCGTCGCAGCCCACCAGCGCCAGCGCCAGTAGGCCGCCAGCCAGCCAGCCAGCCCCGGGGCGCTGCCGACGCCCGGGCCGCGCACGCAGTGCCCGGGGCCCCACGGCTATTGCAGGCGGCGCTTGATGAACCACCGGTTGTTCAGCGTCACGCCAAACGTCATCTTCACGTAGTTTTCCTGCACGTTGCTGGCACCGGTGCCGGCCGCCAGCAAGTCGGTGTTGCCGCGCATGCCGTAGGTGAAAGCCAAGCTAAACGTGGTAGCCTCGAGGGGTGAGGAGGTAGGCAGCGGGAAGCCGAAGCCCCAGCTCACCGAGCGGTCGTACAGCATTTTGCCTGCGGGCTGGTAGGGCAGCTGGGCCACGTTGACGCCCACGCGGTAGTTCACGCGCTGGAAGTAGTGCTCCACCGAGCCCGGGTCGGGGGTGAACTCGCCGCCCACGCCGATGCGCACGGTGTTGTGCAGCGGCGTCGTGACGACGCCGAAGCTCGAAAACTTGGACCATTGCTGCTGGGCCACGTCCACGCTGGCGCTCCAGTTCTTGTCGTTGTCGAGGCTGATGCCCAGCTGGGCCAGGGCGGGCACCTTCACGGTGCCGTTCACGTCCTCGGTCTGCACCGTGGTACCGGCCACGGTGGCCCCGTTCACGTCTTGCCGCTCCTGGGTGGTAGTGCGCCGGGCCCCCAGGTTGGCGGGGAAGCTGTACACGCCGGCCAGGTTCATGCGCAGGTCTTTGCCCAGGTTGTGGCGGTAGTGCAGCCCAGCCCGGAAGTCGAAGTCGGAGTAGTGGACGTGGCGGCGGTCCTGCGTGGTTTGGCTAGCCGAGCCGTCGGACAGCACAATGCGGGTACCGGTCGTTTCGTCCACAGTGCCAAACACGTAAGCCGCCGTAAAGCCCACGTTCAAGTCGCGGGTAACGTGCACGCCCTGGGCCAGGTAGGCCCGCGAGATGCCCCCCGAACCCGAATAGCGCGTCAGGGCCGAGTCGCGGGGCGCGCCCACGATGGTGCTGCGCACGTTGGTTTCGTAGTCCACGGCGCTCAACGGCTTCAGGCCCACGGCGGCGGCCCAGCGGCGCTTCAGCGGCACGGCCAGCGAGAGGTAGCCCAGCGTGGCGCTGCCCGATTGGGCCGACGCCGCGTTGTTTTTCACCGTCTTGTACTGCCCGTCATACGCCGCCTCAAACGTGGTGCGGGCCGTATAGTAGAGCAGTGCCGGGTTCAACTCGTTCACGTTGATGGCGTTGGGCGCGGCCAAGCCCACGCCGCCCATGCCCGCCTGGCGCACACCGCCGGTATTGGGGTAGTACTCGCCAATGCCGAGGCGCGAATAGGGCGAATTGCCCAGGCCCTGCGCCTGTGCCCCGCCGGCCAGCGCCGCCATCCCCCCAGCCAACAGCAACCGCCGGCCTACGTTCTTATTGTTCAACATTATAGGCTAAAATCCGGTAAAGCCCGAGCAGCACCAGTTCGGGCACAACAAAGATAGGGCCTGCCAGCCGGCTGGCTAGCAGGGGGGCGTCACCACCAGTCAGCAGCACGCCCAGGGCGGGGTACTGCTGGCGGTAGGCGGCAATTAGGCCGTTGGCTTCGGCGGCGGCCCCGTTCACCACGCCGCTGAGCAGGGCCCCCGGGGTAGAGTCGCCCACCAGCGGAACCGTTGCATCGGGAGCGGGCAGCGGCAGCAGCGGCAGCCGGCCGGTGAACTCGTGCAGGGCCCGCAGCCGCATGCCCAGCCCCGGCCCGATGCTGCCGCCGCGGTAGGTGCCGTCGGCCGTCACGAGGTCGCATTTCAGGGCCGTGCCGGCGTCGAGCACCAGCGTGTCGCGGCCCGGGCGCAGCGCAGCGGCCCCCACGGCCCCGGCCAGGCGGTCGGCCCCCAGGGTGAGGGGCGTGGCGTAGGCATTGCGCAGCGGCACGGGCGTGGTGCCCGGCTCAAACAGCAGGATGCGGCCTGGTACTAGGCCTTGCAGCCGCAGGGCCCACCGGGCCGCTTCCTCCGCCACCGACGCAATAAGCAGGTGCTGGGGGCCCCAGCGCCGCACCAGCGCGTCCACCTCGTCGGCCGTGAGGCCCGCCGCCATTTCCCGCAACGCCGCGCCCGCAAAGCAGCCCGCCTTGATGGCGGTGTTGCCAATGTCGAGAACTAGGGTGTGCATTGGGCTAAATTAATAAATGCTTGGGGGTTAAATTGTTGAGGGCATAGTCTCAACAATTTAACCCCCAAGTATTTAACAATTTACATGAAGTACTTCAATCGAATTACCTCTTGCTCGCTCAGGAAGCGCCACTTGCCGCGGGGCAATTCCTTCTTAGTAAGGCCGGCGTACTGCACGCGGTCCAGGGCCACCACGTCGTAGCCTAGGTGCTCGAAAATGCGGCGCACGATGCGGTTGCGCCCGATGTGGATTTCAATGCCCACGAAGTGCGGGTTGCCCGCCACCACGGCCACGTCGTCCACCTCAGCCTTGCCGTCCTCCAGCTCGATGCCTTCGCCAATCTTGCGCAGGTCGTCCTCAGTCAACGGCGTGCTCAGCTCGACCTGGTAGATTTTCTTGTTCTTGTGCGAGGGGTGCGAGAGGCGCTGGGCCACCTCGCCGTCGTTGGTGAAGAGCAGCAGGCCGGTGGTGTTGCGGTCGAGGCGGCCCACCGGGAAGATGCGCTCTTTTGAGGCGTTGGCTACCAGCTCCATCACCGTGCGGCGGCCCTCCGGGTCGTCGGTGGTGGTGAGGAAATCCTTGGGCTTATTCAGCAGCACGTACACCGACTTTTCGCGGTTAAGGTTAGTCTTGCCGTACTGCACCGTGTCGGTGGGCTGCACCTTGTAGCCCATTTCCGTCACCACTTCACCGTTCACCCGGATTTCGCCGGAGGCAATTAGCGCGTCGGCCTCGCGGCGCGAGCAAATGCCGGCGTTGGCGATGTAGCGGTTCAAGCGCAGCTCATCGGTGGCAAAATCCTGGTTCTCCTGGTCGCGGCGGCGTTTGTTGCCGCGGTTCGGGTCGGCGTCGTAGTGCTTGAGGTTTTTGTAGTCGGGGGCCTCACCGGGGCGCTCGCCGAAGCGGGGCTTGTCGGCGCGGTTGGTTTGGACAGCGGTACCGTAGCCGGTGCCCGAGCGACGCACGCTGCGCTCCTGGGCCTTCAGTTCCTCGCGGCGCTGCGCGAACTTGCCTAAAGCCGGGCGCTCGTCACCGTCGGGGCGGGCATTGCCCACGCGCACCGCGTCGCGCTCGCCGCCAAAGCCGCGCTTCTCGAAGCCACCCGGCCGCTCGCCGTTGCTACGCGGGGCCCCCGGGGCCCCATCGCGCTTGCCGAATGCGCCCGGCGTAAACTTGCGCTCGAAGCCGCCTTCGCCGCCGCGCGCGCCACCGAAGCCCCGGTCGCGGCTGCCGTCACGGTCGCCACCCGCGTTGCGGTCATTGCGGTCGGGGCGGCTGTTACGGTCGTCGCCGCGCTCCTCGCGGGGCTGCGGCGGGTTGGCCTCGAAGGGCCGCGCTGCCCGGATGGGCCTGTTAGGACCCCGCTCGTCGGCCGAGCGCGGGGCGCTTTCCTCGCGGGGCGTGCTACGGCCGAAACCGGTGCCCGTGGTACTGCGGCTAGCGCTTGTCTCGCCCTCGGGGGCCCCGTAGGGGTTCTGCTTTTGGAATTTCCGGTTGCGCTCGCCCGGTGTGCCGCGGGGCACGGCCGGCCGGCCTTCCTGGCGGTAGGGCTGGCCGCTCCAGTTTTCGCGGGGCTGGTAGGGCCGGGCGGGGCGCTCGTTGGCCTCGCCGCCGTTGCGGCCGAAGCCTTCGCGCGGGGGCCGCTCGGGGCTGCGCTCGGTACGGCCGTAGCTGGTGCCGGTGCGCTGCTCTCTGCTGCTGTCAGGCCGCTCATCGCGGCGCGCGGCGCTGTAGCTGGCGCCACCGCCCTGGCCGTAGGGCCGCCGCTCGGCATTGCCGCCAAACCGCTTGCCCCCGTCAAACGAGGGCCGGCCACTGGCGCCGCCGGATTGCTCACGGCTACCTCCGCCGAACGAAGGCCGGCCGCCGCCGTAGCTACCGCCGCCCGATTGCTCGCGGCCGGCACCGCCGCGCTCGGCGCCGCGGCTACCGCCACCAAATCCCCCGGGGCCCGTGTTGGGGCGCCGGTCGCTACTGGGCCGGTCGCCCGAAAAAGAGCGCCGCTCGCTGCTGGGCCGGTCGCTGGACGATGGACGGCCGGAGCCGCTGGAACCACCGCCGCGACGGTCGTTCTTGTCTTTGGAAAAATGTTGCTTGCCCATGGGGAACAATAGCTAAGTGCCGTATCGCTACGGTACGGTTGGTAAGGGATGGATTAATTAAAAAAGCAGTCGGTACCGAATAGCCGATGGATCAGATGCGGGGCCCGGCCGGGCCGGCCGCTCTGATCACCGAATGTATTCAGTACCGACTGTCGAACGCGCAAAGCGCCAGGCATAGTGCCTAATCGCGGCGCGCCATTTTGGCTTCGATGGAATGCTGGGTGTGGGGCACCGCGCGGAGTCGTTCTTTGGGAATGAGCTTGCCCGTGCCGATGCACACGCCATACGTACCGTTTTTGATGCGGACCTGCGCGTTTTCCAGCTGCTGGATAAATTTCATCTGGCGCGAGGCCAGTTGGTTCATGCTCTCTTTCTCGGCCGTGTCGGCGCCGTCTTCCAATACCTTGGCCGACGAGGCGGTGTTATCAGTACCCGAATCGTTGCGGCGGGTCAGGGTTTCTTTGATGAAGGAAAGCTCCCGCCGGGCGGCCACCAGTTTTTCTTGGATAATCTGGTCGAATTCACTTAAGTCTTCCCGCGAGTAGCGGACGTTTTCGTCGGTCATGGTAAAGGAAAGGAATAATCAGAATAAGTGCGCTTACAACCCGTAGATGGGCAAGGCAACGGTTGTGGCAGATAAATAGTTTACCGGCCCCCTATCCGCTTTGCCACCGGTGGGTTTCATAGGCCCTTTGCCCCGGTCTGCAAAGGTAACAAGTGTGTTGTGGTTTCGCCTAACCTTCTCAAAAGCTCAACATTTGGATGGCGGCCACGGCAGCCTCTACACCTTTGTTGCCAAGTTTGCCGCCGGCGCGGTCCTGGGCTTGCTCAAGGGTATTGGTGGTCACGAGCCCAAAAATTACCGGCTTGTTAAACTTTAGCCCGACGGTGGTAAGGCCCTGGGCCACGGCGTGGCAGATGTAGTCGTCGTGCTTGGTTTCGCCTTGGATTACCACGCCCAGGCAAATCACGGCGTCGATTTCTTCATGCTGGGCCAGGAACTGGGCCCCCAGCGTCAGTTCGAAGCTGCCGGGCACGCTGTTGCGGAAGATGTTTTCGGCCAGGGCCCCGTGCTTCACCAGCGTGTCGTAGGCCCCGGCGTTTAATACATCAGTTATTTCACGGTTCCAATCGGCCACTACCAAGCCAAAGCGCTTGTCGCTGATGTCGATGAAATTAGAAGCGTCGTAGGTACTCAGGTGTTGCAGAGAAGTGGCCATAAAAGCGCTGGTTTAATTGTTTATCCGTGGCAGCACGGATTTTTAATAAGAAGAACAAATTAGGCCCCGGGGCCCCAAGACCGCGAGGCTAAAGACAAAAAATGCGCTTCCCGGTTGGGGAAGCGCATTCAAACTTCAAACTGTGACGCAAGTAGAGGTTATTTCTGCAGTCGGGCTTTGAACTGCCGGGCCTCAGCTACTTCTTGAGCCGAAGGATATTCGTTGAGGATGCGGTCGTAAGCTTTGAGGGCCCCGTCGCTGTCTTTGGCCAGCTCCCGGGCCGTAGCCTCCTTCATCAGGTAGCCGGGTGAGAAGTACTCATTGGCTTTATTGTCGGCAGCTTTCGCGTAGAGGTCGGCGGCTTCTTTGGGTTTGTTCAGTTCCAGTTGCGCGTCACCCATCAAGGCATAGGCGCGGCTTTGCACCAAGTAGTCGTCCGAACTGAAGTCTTCTAGGTAATCAAGCGCGTCTTTGTACTTGCCCTCTTTCAGCGAAGCTACGCCAGCGTAGAAATTGGCCAAGTTACCGGCCTTGGTGCTACCGTACTCATTGGCCACGGTAGCCAGGCCAGGGGCCCGGCCGTCACCCTTCATGGCCTTTTTCAACGAGTCTGCCTCCCAGGCGTCAACAGCCCGAAACATGGCTGTCTGCGCTTTCTGGGTTTGCTGGCCGCGCCAGGTGTAATAGCCAAAACCGCCAACGATGGCCGCGACCACCACCGCCAGGATGCCCAGCAGCAGGTTGCGGTTGTTGCGCACAAAGTCCTCTGATTCGACTAGGCGAGCAGCCAAGGCATCGGGGTCTTCGAGCAACGGATTCTCCGTGGCGTAGTTTTCGGCCGGGGCCAGCGGGTCGGCGGGCACGGCCTGTTGCACTTGCCCCTGGCGGGCCTGCTGGCTTTTGCCAGTGAACGGAATTTTAGACATAGTATCCTGAAATGGACGAATCGGACCCTGCCGGACGAGCAGTTCCTCGGCAGCGCAATTAGTCGTGGATGTAAGGGTAATCTGCTTGCACGTACACGTCCTTGAACAACTCGTCGGGCGTGGGGTACGGCGAAACTTCGGCAAAGTCGACCGCGGCCTGCACTTCACCTTTAATGCGCTCGTCGATGGCGTTCAAGTCGTCTTCGGTGGCCATCTGGTTTTCCAAGATGGTGTGGCGCACGGCCTCGATGCTGTCCTGGGTGCGTTTCTCTTCCAGCTCTTCTTTGGTGCGGTACTTGGCCGGGTCGCTCATCGAGTGGCCCTTGTAGCGGTAGGTACGGAACTCCAAGAACGTGGGGCCCTCACCGGCCCGGGCGCGCTCGGCGGCTTGGGCTACGGCGTGGTGCACATCTTCTACCTGCATGGCGTTCACCGACTGCGACGGCATGTCGTAGCTCAGGCCCAGCTTGTACAACTCCGTCACGTTGGACGAGCGCTGCACCGAAGTCCCCATGGCGTAGCCGTTGTTTTCCACCACAAAAATAACGGGAAGCTTCCACAGCATGGCCATGTTGAAGGCCTCGTGCAGGGCCCCCTGGCGCACCGCGCCATCGCCCATGTAGCAGATGCAGAGCTTGCCAGTTTTGTTGTACTTCTCGGCAAAGGCAATGCCCGCGGCCATTGGAATTTGGCCGCCCACGATGCCGTGGCCGCCCATGAACCCAACTTCTTTGTCGAACATGTGCATCGAGCCACCCTTGCCCTTCGAGCAGCCGGTGGCCTTGGCGTACAGCTCAGCCATCACAGCGTTGGGTGAAGTGCCCAATGCCAGCGGGTGGGCGTGGTCGCGGTAAGCGGTGATGTACTTATCGCCCTTTTCCAGCGCCGACACGGCCCCGGCGACGCACGCCTCCTGGCCAATGTAGAGGTGGCAGAAACCTTTGATTTTTTGCTGGCCATAGAGCTGGCCGGCTTTGTCCTCAAACTTGCGCATGAGCTGCATTTGCTCGTACCAGCGCAGGTATATTTCTTTGGGGAAGGTGGGCGCGGTTATGGTTTGCGCCCGTGGCTCAGCCCCGCCTTCGGCGTCCACCGGGCGGTCGGGGCCCGGCGTGGCAGCGTCGGGCTGCGGCGCGGTGGCTACTTGCTGGGCTTTGCCGTTGCCATTGGCAGCGGGCACATCGGGTGCATTTTTAGGGGCCTCTTTTACTTTCGTATCCGCCATAGCACGTATAGGTTATTCGCGTTGGGAGGGCGAAATTACGTAAAACTGCCCGTACTACCGACAACCCGATGACCTTAGACTCGTTGCAACTCCTTTTTTTCAAGAATTACGAGGCGGCAACGCTGCAATTCACACCCGGGCTCAACTGCTTTATCGGTGATAATGGCAGCGGCAAAACCAACTTGCTTGACGCAATCCACTACTTATCGCTTACCAAAAGCGCTTTAACAGCCGTGGATGCCAACAGTATTAAGCAAGGTGCTGATTTTTTTGTAGTTAAGGGCAAATTTAGCACTGATGAGAGTGCAGATGCCGAAACCATCCAGGTGAGCCTTCGCCAAGGCCAGAAAAAGACTCTGACGCACGACAAGCAGCCCTACGAGCGCATGGCCGACCATATAGGCCGCTACCCCGCCGTGCTAGTATCTCCTTACGATACTGACCTCATCCGCGAGGGCAGTGAGGAGCGCCGAAAATATTTCGATAGTTTGCTCTCACAATTCGACCACGGGTTTTTGGATGTGCTCATTTCTTACAACGCTCTGTTACGCCAACGCAACGCCCTGCTAAAGCAAGCCGCCGAACGTCCTACCCACGGCTTTGACCATGACTACTTGCTGGCGATTGACGATCAATTGGTGCCATTAGGAACGGAGCTTAGCCAACAGCGGACTACTTTCCTAGAACGTTTCACCCCCATTTTCCAGCATCACTACCAGCAGTTGGCCGACGGCCGGGAAGAAGTCTCGCTTACTTATAAGAGCCAATTGCTGGAAACCGACTTCGGCCAGCTGCTGCGCCAGAACGAACGCCGCGACTTGGTTATGCAGCGCACCACCACCGGGGCCCACCGCGACGACTTTGTTTTCCTGATGGATGGGTTACCCGTCAAGAGTTATGCATCGCAAGGCCAGCAGAAATCCTACGCCATCGCCCTCAAGCTGGCTCAGTTCGAAACCTTGACCACGCGGCTCGCCGCAGCGGGCACTGCGGCTGCTAAGCCCCTGCTGCTGCTCGACGATATATTTGACCGGCTTGACGACAAGCGCATAGCGCGGCTACTAGAGCTGGTGGCCGACGACACCTTTGGCCAAGTCTTTCTTACGGATACCAACCTAGCGCGCACCGACCAAGCACTGGCCAACGTGCGCGGAGATATCCGCCGGTTTCGCGTGCAAGGCGGCACGGCTGTACAGCTGTAGGGGCAAGCCCCACGGGGGGGCGTTGTACCTTTGTGGCCTACCCCTGTTGGGGGCAAGAGGAGCCATTCGCAGTTTTTGCGGGGGCCCTCTCCCCTACCGGCTCCGCTGCCACTCCGTGAAAAAACAAGGCCCCTCCGCTTCTTCTCGCCGCAACGACGTCATCGATTTGAAGGATGGCTTGGCAGCCCTCGTGAAAGCTTATCGGTTGCAAGGAAAGCTAAATGAGGTGACCGTGGTGGCCAGCTGGGAGCGGGTGATGGGAAAACCAGTTGCTCTCAAAACAAAGGAGGTGTACGTGTACCAAGGCAAGCTTTTCGTTCGGTTAACGTCGGCTCCTTTGAAGCACGAATTGATGATGGCCAAGACGAAAGTCCTCGAACTCATCAACGCCGAGGTAGGCGAATCAGTAGTGAAAGAAGTGGTATTCCTGTAACCCTTGCGCCAATTTATTTAGGTAGAATAGCAACAAAAATGTTTCACGTGGAACATTTTTGTTAACGGGGGCCGTACACTTTTAGAAGCAACTCATTATAGGCTTCAAGCAAGGCGATGTACTTAGTCTGAAGGGCTAATAACTGGCTGGAAAGGCTATTATCACTGATGGCAGGCGGTGTTACACGGGGTGTAACAGCAGACCGACCTGTAACACCAACCGGTTGTGTTACAAATGACAAAGGTGGTTGTTGGGAATTTGTAAAGTCATTCGCAAAATCATGCCCGATTACATCGCCAACTCGCTTTACGAAATTGTAGTCAATTGTGTCTTCTTTGAATTTGCGGTAGATCGTTGGGCGTGTAATACCCATCTCCTCCACGATGCGCGTGATGGAAATACCGCTGCTTTTAATCGCTTCCTGAAGGATTTCGCCTTGGTGTGGCATTTAAGTGTTGAATCAGATCGAATAATACAAAGATGTATCAATTACAGTAATAAAGCAAAAATGCAAGCAAAAATAGTCGTCTGTTACAGCGTACAAAAAAATGACGTATGTAATGCATAGTAACACTGTTACTATTACACAGATGTATATTGTATCATTATTTGTAACAATAACTCTTTATTTGTAATTACTTTACGCTCTCAGCGCCAAAATGGCGAGCAAACGGTCCGGGTAATCGGTAGTCAGGCCCTCGACGCCCATTGACAGCAACCGCTGCATATCAACAGGGTTGTTTACGGTCCACGGCACCAAGCCAGTGCCCGGGTACAAACGGCGAAGCTCCGCTACAGCCGTGGGGGTGACCGACTCGTAATTGGGACCGAAAACATCCGGCTGAAAGCCCAGTTCAATCACAGCGGCGGGCCAAGGTTGGCTGCTCTCGCTGAGCAGGCACAAAGACAGACTGGAGCCAAGCTGGGCGCGGGCCAAGCGCAATACCCGCGGATCAAAACACAGCAGTGTGGTGCGAGGCACCACACCGGCTGCTACCAGCTCGGCCAGCACTAGGGCCAGGAATTGCGCCGGCTCGGGGTGGTAGAGATGGTCGCCGGCGGGGGTGCACTTTATCTCCACAGAGTAGCGTAGGGGCTTGCATCTGGGCGGGCGGGGCAAACGCTCAGTAGCGGCCAGAACCTCCCGCAGCAGCGGCTTAGGCGCGGCTGCTGGCTGCTGCAACGGGAAGTCCGGATTGGGGCAGCTCCCACAGTCGCACTGCCGGATGGCAGCATAAGGCATATGATACAAGTTGTGCTTGCGCTCTTGAGCTGAGGCAATACGGAGGCCCTCAGCATTGCGGCACAGGTGAGCGGCCAGCCACGGATCGTGCGACACTACTACCTGCTGATCGGCCGAAATAACAACGTCCATTTCCAGCACATCCACGCCTAGGGCTGCGGCATGCAGAAACCCTGGCAACGTATTTTCAGGAAATAGGCCCCGGCATCCCCGGTGGCCGTGCACTTCGGGGAGCCTGGGGGCGACACCGTTTGGGGGGCGATTGGCGGTTAGCATGAATGAATACTGGCGTGGGAGCCTTTTACTAATTGCTGCGCGAAAGATTTCGCATCGGCCGTAGGTACAGGTAATTTTGAGTACCTGCAAGTACTTTGATTGCCTTTCTCTATTTCTCACCAATACCGCTTTTTTATTCGCTTACAAATGAAAAAACTGTTCCTCTTCGTCGTGTTGCTGGCGCTAGCTGCTGGGGCCTATTACTACGTGAAAAGCAAAAAGGACGGTCCAACTGGGGCCCTGGTGCAGGCCGCGGCGGCTGTGCGGGCGCACGACGTTGCCAGCTTCGAAAAATTCGTGGATGTGGGCAGCGTCGCTTCCCACTTGGTTGATAACGTGGCCAGCCAGGGCTCGCTGCTGACGGCACTGGTGCCAGGCGGTGGCCTGATGATGGGCGGGGCCCTGCGCTTGCTAAAACCCACACTGGCCAGCGTTGCTCGTAAGGAAGTGGTGCGCTATGTCGAAACCGGGTCGGTGGCAGCAGCGGCGGAAGCTGCTCCGAACCACGGCGTGAACATGTCCATCCTAGGCTTAGCGGGCAAAGTGATGGGCCCCGACAGCAAATTCAAGGGAATTAAATATGCCAATGAACAGGGCGAGCAGGCATTGGTGGGCATTGAGTTTACGCAGCCGCGCTACGACACCACGATGGTGATAGAAGTAAAAATGCTACACCGGGGCGACCACTGGCAGATGACCGAAATCACGAATACGGGAGAGTTGCTGAGCCGTGCGGCGAGCCTAGAAAAGCGGAAGCTACTGCAATAGCTACTCCATTAGATAGCCTTAAAAGCAAAAGGCCGGCCCGTCGTGATGACGGGCCGGCCTTTTGCTTTTAAGGCTAACTGAGAGGGGGCTACTTGCCGCGACCGGCGAAGAGGTAATAGATGATCAAGCCGCCCAAGGGGAAGAAGAAGATGATGGCGGCCCAGAGAATTTTCTTGCCAATGTCCCAGGGCTGGCGGAATACGTCGAGCAAAGCCAGCACGTCAAGCGCCAACAACACGTAACCCCAAATGGCCAAGTTACCGTTGTTGGTGTAGCGGCTGCACGAGGTGGCTAGGAGCAGGAAGGGCAGCAGCAGCGTGGCGAGGGGCACGCGCGAAACGAAAGAGTTGAAAGTGCGCATCAGAGTAGGGTGAAAGTGGTGAATTTGCCCCCTTCTACGCACTTAACGACAAATGGATATGGAAAAATCAAGGTTTATATAGTTAAGTAACAGGTTATCAGAACTTTGAGTAGATAAACTGCTTCACCTGCATGAAGAATTGGGGAGCGGTGGCTGGCAGCAAGGCCACCATCAGTACGACGCCGAACAGGGCCCCGTAGAAGTGGGCGTCGTGGTTAATGTTGTCGCCCCGGCGGCGGCCCTGGTACCACGAGTAGAATAGGTACAGGAAACCAAACAGGAAGGGCTGAATGGGAAACGGAATGGGGAAGATGATAATGCCGCCCCCGCCCGGTGCTACTGGGAACAGCAGGATGCTGGCGAACACTACCGCCGACACGCCGCCCGAAGCCCCCAGGCTGCGGTAGTTGGCGTCACGGCGGTGGCGGTAGTAGGTGGGCACGTCGGAGAGGACGATGCCGCCCAGGTAGAGCAGCAGGAACCAGCCCAGGCCCGGCAGCTGCCCAAAATTACCCTCCAGGGCCCCCAGCACCACGGGGCTGAAGGAGTAAAAGGCAAACATGTTGAACAGCAAATGGCCCCAGTCGGCGTGCAAAAAGCCGGAGGTAAGGAAGCGGTACCATTGCCCACGCCGGGCCATGAGGGCCGGCTCGAGTATCCAGGCATCCATGAATTCGGGCTTGGATAGGGCGTAGGCCGACACGAGCACCGTGAGGGCGATAAGGACGATGATGGGAAGGGGCACGATAAGTTAGTTTTCGCGGTCCATAAGCTGGAGCGCGAGGTGGTGCAGGGGTTGCTTGCGGGCCTCGGGGGCCCCCACGCGGGCCAGGTGCTGCAAGGCATCCTGGAAGTAATCGTTGATAAGAGCTTCGGTCTGGGGCCGGATGTCCAACTCGTCGTACACGGCGCGCACAGCGGCTACTTTGGCGTCGGCGTCGGCCACGGGCTGGCCAATGTGCTGGGCCAGCACGGCGCGCTGGGCGGCGCTGGCCTGGGCCTGGGCGGTGAGGAGCAGGTAGGTTTTCTTGTCCGACACGATGTCGCCGCCCACCCGCTTGCCGAAGGTGGCGGCGTCGCCGTACACGTCCAGTAGGTCGTCGCGCAACTGGAAGGCCAGGCCAATGTCGGTACCGAACTGGCGCAGGTGCTCGGCATCGGCCTCGGGGGCCCCAGCGAGGCGGGCGCCCAGCTCCAGGCAGAAGCCCAGAAGCACGGCCGTTTTCAGGCGAATCATATCCAGGTACTGCGGAATGCTGACCTGGGCTTCGGTCTCAAATTTCATGTCCCACTGCTGGCCTTCGCACACCTCGGCGGCCGTCTGGCTGAAGCGGCGCAGCACTGCTGGCAGCAGCGCCGGGGCCACGTCGAAGAACAGCTCGTAGGCGCGCACCAGCATCACGTCGCCGCTGAGGATGGCCACGTTGGGGTTCCATTTTTCGTGCACCGTGGGCCGGCCGCGGCGCAGCGGGGCCTGGTCCATCAGGTCGTCGTGCAGCAGGGTGAAGTTGTGGAATACCTCCGTGGCCAGGGCGGGCTTGGTGACGGGCCCCAGCTCGTCGGTGAAGACGTGGGCCCCCAGCAGCGTGAGCAGCGGCCGGATGCGTTTCCCACCCAGGCCCATGATGTAGCGGATGGGGTCGTAGAGCGTGTCGGGCGCCTCGCCGTAGTGGAGCTCGGCGAGGGCGGCGGTGATGTGAGCGGGGAAATCTTGTGGCGTCATGTAAATACAAAGGACAGCTTTTAAAAGTATCTCGGTTGGTATCAGGTGTCATCCTGAACGCAGCGAAGCGGAGTGAAGGACCTTAAGAAAGCTGAACAATTAGCAGTGACTATCTACTGCATGCGGTTCAATTCTCACCAGGTCCTTCACTCCGCTTCGCTGCGTTCAGGATGACAGTTTAGTCCCAATCATTGGAAACTAGCGGCGACGGTTGCCGCCCTTGGGGCCCCCTTTCGAGCCGCCCTTGTGGCCGCCGCCCGAATGCTCACGGTAGCCGCGGGGGGCGTTGCGCTGGGCTTTGCGCTCCTCGGCTTCGCGGCGCTTCACGTCGTCGGGCCGGTTGTCCACCAGGTCGAAGTCGATGGTGCGGTCGAGCAGGTTGGCCGACTTCACTACCACGTCCAGTTCATCGCCGAACTGGATGATGCGCTTGCTGCCGCGGCCCACGATGCGGTAGTTGTCCTTGTCCAGTTCGAAGGTGTCGCCTGGAATATCACTCAGGCGCACCATGCCTTCGCACTTGTTCGACTCAATCTCGATGTACATGCCGCGCTCCGTGAGGCCCGACACCACGCCCTTGAAGACGTTGCCAATCTCGTCGGCCATGAACTCGACCTGCTTGAACTTGATACTGGCGCGCTCGGCGTTGGCCGCCAGCTTTTCGCGGGCTGACGAGTGCTTGCACTCGTCTTCCACCGGCGCTACGGGCACGTTCTTGCCGCCCAGCAGGTAGTGTTCCAGCAGGCGGTGGGCCATCATGTCGGGGTAGCGGCGGATGGGCGAGGTGAAGTGCGAGTAGTGCGCGAAGGCCAGGCCGAAGTGGCCCAGCGGCTCGGTCGAGTAAATGGCCTTCGACATGGTGCGGATGGCCAGGCCTTGCAGCACGTTCTGCTCGGGCTTGCCCATCACTTCCTCGCTCAGGGTATTCAGCTCAGTGCTGACCTTTTTGGGGTCGTCGAGCTTGAGGGTGTAGCCAAACTTCTGGGCGAAGAGGGCGAAGTTCTGGAGCCGCTCGGGCTCGGGGGCGTCGTGGGTGCGGTACACCATGGTGTAGCGCGGCTTGGTCTTTTTGAGATTGAACACGAACTCGGCCACCTTGCGGTTGGCCAGCAGCATGAATTCCTCGATGAGCTTGTGCGCGTCCTTGCGCTCCTTCACGTACACGCCGAGCGGCTTGCCGTCGGGGGCCAGGCGGAACTTCACTTCCTGGGTTTCGAAGCTGATGGCCCCCTGCTTGAAGCGCTGGGCGTGCAGCTTCTTGGCAATGCCGTTGAGCATATTCACCTCCTCGGCGTAGTCGCCCTCGCCGGTTTCGATGCGGTCCTGGGCGTCTTCGTAAGCAAAGCGGCGGTCGGAATGAATGATGGTTTTGCCAAACCACGACTCGTAGAGCTTGCCGTTTTCGTCCAGCTCAAACACGGCCGAAAAGGTCAGCTTGTCCTCGTTGGGCCGCAGCGAGCAGAGGCCGTTGGACAGCCGCTCAGGCAGCATCGGAATCACGCGGTCGACCAAGTACACCGACGTAGCGCGGTGCTTGCCCTCGCGCTCCAGCTCGGTGTTGGGACGCACGTAGTGGGTCACATCGGCGATGTGGACGCCGATTTCCCAGTTGCCGTTTTCCAGCTTTTCGATGGACAACGCGTCGTCAAAATCCTTGGCGTCGGCCGGGTCGATGGTGAAGGTGGTGATGTTGCGGAAGTCGCGGCGCAGGACCACTTCGGATTCGGGGATGACATCAGAAATAGCTTCCGACTCCTCTTCCACTTCCGCCGGGAATTCAAACGGCAACCCGAACTCAGCCATGATGGCATTAATCTCGGCCTCGTTGCCGCCGGCCTGGCCGAAGTTGCGCACCACCTCGCCCACCGGCTGGCGGTGGCTATCCTCCGGAAACTCCACGATGCGCACGAGCACCTTGTCGCCATTGCGGGCGTCGCCCAGGGCGTGCGGCGGCACGAACACGTCGAAGTACATCTTGCGGTTATCGGGCTTCACGAAGCCCAGCGTGCCCTGCACTTGCAGGCGGCCCACCACCTCGGGGCGCTGCCGCTTGAGCACTTCCACTACGTCGCCCACCGGGCGGCCGTCGCGCGAGCCGCGCATGCGCACCCGCACCACGTCGCCCTGCAAGGCAAACTTGAGCTGGTCGGTAAACACCCGGATGTCGTCGCTGCCCTCCGCCTCGGGCACCACGAAGGCAAAGTTGGCCGTGGCCAAATCCACCGTGCCAATGATGGTATTCGCGTCGCGGCTGGGCCGCGAGTCGTCGCCCACGTAGTCGAAGCCCGCCTCGCGGCGGCGGTGCACGATGGGGTCCTGGCCGAACTCGGCCACCGGCTCGCGGCCCGACGAGTGGCTGGCGGGGGCCCCAGCCTTGACGGTTTTCTTGCCCTTGGCGGGCAGCTCCGGCGCGGGGGCGACGCTGACGTCGGCCAGGCGGTACTCGTCGTTCTGAAGCAGCGTAATTGCCCCGAGCTGGCGCAGCTTCTTGAGGTAACCGAATATCTCTTCGCGCTGCTGCTTGGTGGTCACGCCCAGGCGGCGCGAGAGCTGGCGGTAGGCCAGCACCTTGTCGGGGTTGTCGGTAAAAGCGCGCAGCACCAGCTCTTGGGTGATGGGCGCGGGGGCGGGCTGTTCGCGCTTGGCGCGGGCGGGCCGGGGGGGATTCGTTGGTTCCATTTAAAACGTAGGCCGCCAATAAGTGAATTGAGCCGAGGCGGCGGGCGGAGAAGCCGGACGGGGCCCGGCAGTAGGTATGTAAAACGCGGCCATGGTCGCGAGGTTATAAGCGTAGGTTTTTAGTTGCTGGTTGGCAGGTGCTAGTTGTCAGTTATTCGCAATTGGGATAATTTCATCCGAGCAAAAACTAACATCCGACAACTAATCAAGCCGCCCGCCCGGCCACCGCCGACCGGATGTCGGCCAGGCTGTCTTTGGGAATGGCGGCCAGCAGGCCCTGGGTGTAGGCGTGCTGGGGGTGGGCGTAAATGGCAGCGGCCGGGCCGCTCTCCACGATGCGGCCCTGGTGCATCACCAGCAGCCGGTCGCTCATGAAGCGGGCCACCGACAGGTCGTGGGTAATGAATAAATAGGTAATACCGAACTCGCGCTTGAGGTCGTTGAGCAGGTTCAAAACCTGGGCCTGGACCGATACGTCGAGCGCCGACACCGACTCGTCGCACACAATCAGCTTGGGCTGCAAGGCCAGGGCCCTGGCAATGCAAATGCGCTGCCGCTGCCCCCCGCTGAACTCGTGCGGGTAGCGCAAGAAGTGCTCCTCGCGCAGCCCCACAATTTGTAGTAACTCCAGTACCCGCGCCTTTTGCGCAGCCCGGGTGCCGCCCACGCCGTGCACCCGCATGGGCTCCCAGATGGCCTCCCCCACCGTCAGCATCGGATTAAGGGCCGCGTAGGGATCCTGGAATACCAGCTGGAACTCGCGCCGACGGCGGCGCAACTCCTCGGCTGGCAGCCGGGCGAGGTCGGTGCCTTCAAACAGAATGCGGCCCGCGGTAGGTTCCGTGAGGCGGAGCAGGGCCCGGCCCAGGGTGGTTTTGCCGCAGCCCGACTCGCCCACGAGGCCCACCGTTTCGCCGGGGTAGAGCGTAAAGCTCACGTCGTCTACGGCACGCACCACGGCCTTGGGCTGAAACCAGCCGCTGCGCACGGGGAAGTGCACCTGCAAATTCTCCACCTGCAACAGCGGCTGCGCTTCTGCAACAGCGCCGTTGGCGGCCAAAGCTGGGGGCCCACCGGGCTGGGGCACCCGCGCCGGGGCCCCAGTTGGAGCAGGTTGTTCCACGCCCATCTGTAGATGTTCCACGGGGAACGTTTTGGTGGTACCGGAATTATCCCGTAACTGCTGGGCCTCGATTTCGGGCGATGAATCCGTAAGTACCTCATCCTCCAAGGCCACCACCGGCGCCGGCTGGGCCGTGAGGAACCCGCTGGCGTCTTCCGCCATGAAATCAGCCACCACGGGGAGCCGTTTCAGGCCCACCGAGAGGCGCGGACGGCACGCCAGAAGGCCTTTTGTGTACGGATGTTGCGGATTCTCGAAGATTTCCAGCACGGGGCCCTGTTCCACCACTTTCCCGCGGTACATGACCAGGATGTGGTCGGCAATTTCGGCCACCACGCCCAGGTCGTGGGTGATGAAGAGCACCGCCGTGCCGTGCTGCCGCCGCAGGTCGTCGATGAGGCGCAGCATGCGGGCCTGCACCGTCACGTCGAGGGCCGTGGTGGGCTCGTCGGCGATGAGTAGCGCGGGTCGGCAGGCCATGGCCATGGCAATCATCACGCGCTGCTTCTGGCCGCCCGAAATCTCGTGCGGGTAGCTGGTGAAGATGCCGGCCGGGCGCGGCAGCTGCGCTTCGGTGAACAGCTCGATGGTGCGCTCCCGGGCCTCGGCTTTGCTGAGGCTGGTGTGCAGCAGCAGGGCCTCGGCCACCTGGGCCCCGCAGGTGAGCACGGGGTTCAAGGAGGTCATCGGCTCCTGGAAGATCATCCCGATGTCGTTGCCCCGCACTTTTTGCAGCTGCTTTTCGGGCAGGGTCAGCAGGTCTACTTCGCCCAGGGCCCCCGACTGAAACACGGCCGAGCCCGATACCAGCCGGCCGGGCGGCATGGGAATCAGCCCTAGCAAAGCCAGCGACGTGACCGATTTGCCCGAACCCGACTCCCCCACTATCGCCACCGTTTCGCCCCGGCTCAACTCAAACGACACGCCGTCTACGGCCCGGGTGTGGCCACGGTGGCTGAGGAAATCGAGCGTAAGATTGGAAACGGCAAGTAGCGGTTGGGGCACGGGCGGCGAATGCAAAGAAATGGCGGAGCGGAAAAGCGCAGCGGGATGTGCGGTGGCAAGTAAGAAAAATCCCCGAAGCCAAGGGGCCCCGGGGACGTGAAGTTAGTGTGCGGCCGGGGCTTCGGCCGTGCCGGGCGCGGGCTGCGGGCTGGCTTCCTCCTGCTGAAAAAACCGGCTTTGGTTAAGTAGAATCAGCGCGACGCCGATGAAGATGGACGAATCGGCGATGTTAAAGATGGGCCACAGCGACACGTACTTTCCGCCCAGCAGCGGCCACGACTGCGGCAGGAAGCCTTCGTAGATGTCGACGTAAATCATGTCGATAACCTGGCCGTGGAACCAGGGCGTGGGGGCCCCAAACGGTGCGTTCTTGTACAATAGGCCGTAGAAAATGGAATCGACCAGGTTGCCCACGGCCCCGCCCAGGATGAGCGCCATGCAGGCAATGAAGCCCGCGGCGGCCCGCTCGCGGCACAGCTTCACGATGTACCAGCTCAGGCCCCCCACGGCCAGCAGGCGGAAGCCGCTGAGCAGGATTTTGCCGTACGGCGGCGGCAATTCCACGCCGAAGGCCATACCGGGGTTGAGGGTATAATGTAGCTTGAGCCAGTGGCCTAAGAGCGGAATTTCGCCCGGCATGCCGGGCTGCATGTAGGTGTGCACGGCCCACTTCGAGAGCTGGTCGAGGCCGATGACCAACAGGGCCAGCAGGAAGAAATTGAGCGCCGTTTGGGGGCGGGTGGTGCGGGTTGGTTGCATGGCAGCGTGCCGGGAAGTTGCCGGAGCAACAGGGAACCGGCTTATCGACTTTTTATACCTTTTATAACTGATTTACTGGTCTTTTGGACCGATAAAGACGAGCTTATTGAACACTTGTGCGGCATTGGACTCACCAGGGTCTTGGGGCCCCGGCGAGTCGTTCAGCCTCAGCTAGTTGCGATTTCGAGGCGCACGGGCACCGCGAAGTCGTCAAATTCCAGCACCGAGCCGCCCGTCACTTCCGGCGCAAAATCGAGCGCCAGGGCCTGGGTTTCGGTGCGGATATAGTCGCCAAAGGCGGCCACGGCGGCCGTTAGGGCGGGCTCCTGGTCGGCCAGCGTCACGCGGATGCGGTCCTGCACTTCCAGGCCCGAGTCTTTGCGCAGGTTCTGGAGGCGGTTTACCAGCTCGCGGGCGAGGCCTTCCTGGCGCAACTCGTCGGTCAGGGTTACGTCGAGGGCCACGGTTAGGGGCCCATCGGTGGCCACGAGCCAGCCGGGCAAATCGTCGGTGCGGATTTCCACGTCGTCGGGGGCCAGGGTGATGGGCTCGCCGTTGACTTCCACGGCGAGGCTTCCCTCCTTCTCCAGCTGCGAAATTTCCGCCGCCGTCATGGCCTGAATCCGGGCCCCCACGGCCTTCAGCCGGGGCCCGTACTGCTGGCCCAGGCGCTTAAAGTTCGGCTTCACCGACTTCACCAGCACGCCGCTCTCATCGGTCAGGAACTCGATGTGCTTGACGTTTATTTCGGCGCAAATCAGGTCTTCCACGAGGCCGACTTGCTCCTTGGTCGAGTCGTTCAGTACTGGCACCAAGATGCGCTGCAAGGGCTGGCGCACCTTCAGCACCGACTTCTTGCGCAGCGAGTGGGCCAGCGAGCTGATGCGCTGGGCCAGTTCCATGCGCTCCTCCAGGGCCCTGTCGATGCGGGTGGCATCGGCCGCGGCCAGTAGCGTGAGGTGCACCGATTCGATATAGCTGAAGAAGTTAAGAGTTGAGAGTTGAGAGTTAGAAACTTGGGAGTTTTCATCTTTTAACTCTTCACTTTTAACTTTTAACTCCACTCCTACCAAGTTCTGGTACAGCCACTCGGCGAAGAACGGCGCGATGGGCGCCATGAGTTGCGCCACGGTAGTCAGGCACTCGTGCAGCGTCTCGTAGGCACCGCGCTTGTCGGTCGTCAATTCGCCCTTCCAGAAGCGGCGGCGCGAGAGGCGCACGTACCAGTTGGAGAGGTGGTCGGTCACGAAATCCTGGATGGCGCGGGCGGCCTTCGTCGGGTCATAACTATCAAGCTGCAAGCGCACTTCGGCAATGAGCGACTGGAGCTTACTCAGCACCCAGCGGTCCAGCTCGCTCAAATCGACGTGCGGAACGCGGTTGTTTTCGTCGATTTCAAACCCGTCGAGGTTGGCGTACAGGGCGTAGAACGAGTACGTGTTGAAGAGCGTGCCGAAGAAGCGGCGCTGCACCTCCACCACGCCGGCGGGGTCGAACTTGAGGTTGTCCCACGGCGGCGCGTTGGCGATGAGGTACCAGCGGGTGGCGTCGGGCCCAAACTGCTTGATGGTGGCAAACGGGTCCACGGCGTTGCCGAGGCGCTTGCTCATCTTCTGGCCGTCTTTGGCCAGCACCAAGCCGTTGGCAATCACGTTCTTGAACGCCACCGAATCCTCTAGCATCACGGCCAGCGCGTGCAGCGTGAAAAACCAGCCGCGGGTTTGGTCCACGCCTTCGGCGATGAAATCGGCCGGAAAGTTCTTGGCAAAAACGTCGGCGTTTTCAATTGGGTAGTGCCACTGCGCGTAGGGCACGGCCCCCGAGTCAAACCACACGTCGATGAGGTCGGGCTCGCGGTACATGGGCTGGCCGCTGGGCGAAACGAGGAAAATGTCGTCCACGTAGGGCCGGTGCAGGTCAATTTTCTCGCCGTTAGCGTAGGGATTGTGGGTCATGACTTCGGCCGCGACGGCCTTGTCAATTTCCGCCTTCAGCTCGGCAATGCTGCCGATGCAGATTTCCTCGGTGCGGTCCTGGGTGCGCCAGATGGGCAGCGGCGTGCCCCAGTAGCGCGAGCGGCTGAGGTTCCAGTCCACCAGGTTTTCGAGCCAGTTGCCGAAGCGGCCGCTGCCGGTGCTTTCGGGCTTCCAGTTGATGGTTTTGTTGAGCTCGATGAGCCGGTCCTTCACCGCGGTGGTCTTGATGAACCACGAGTCGAGCGGGTAGTAGAGCACCGGTTTGTCGGTGCGCCAGCAGTGCGGGTAGGTGTGCTCGTACTTCTCGGTTTTGAAGGCCGTGCCGTTCGTGCGCATCCGGATGGCGATGCTCTCGTCCAGCGTTTTGTAGTCGGCGCCGCTCTGGTCGTGGCCGTCGTAGTTCTTCACCCAGCGGCCGCCAAACTCGCCCATTTGGGCCACGTAGCGGCCCGTGCGGTCCACGATGGGCCCCAGCTTGCCCTGGTCGTCAGGCACCATCAGGGCCGGAATGCCCGCCAGCTGCGCCGCCCGGAAGTCGTCCGCGCCAAACGTGGGCGAGATGTGCACGATGCCCGTGCCGTCTTCAGTGGTTACAAAGTCGGCCGGGATGACGCGAAACGCGTTTTCCTCGCCCTCAAAGTGCGGGAAACCAGCCTCGGCATTGAATAGGCGCTCGTAGTTGATGCCAACCAGGTCCGCGCCGGTGAATTCAGCTAGAATATTCCATTGAGTGATTTTACCATCTTTTCCAACACCATTATTTTGGGCGGAATAATGCGAATCGTCAACGTCAAGACCGGGAATATTTTTCACATCGAAGTACCGACTCATCAGATTGCGAGCAAGTACTACCGCGATTTTCTCGTGTGTGTAGGGATTAATTGTTGCAACAAGCAAGTAACTAATGCTTCGCCCTACTGCTAGACCTGTATTTGCGGGTAAGGTCCAAGGAGTCGTTGTCCAAGCCAAGATGAATAAATTTCTTGGGGCAAATGATACCTCTTCTACCTCAGCAGCATCTTCTTCTGATTCTCTAGAAGCTACACTTCTATCAACAATTTTGCGTCTTTTATCAAGAACGGCAAACAGCTTCTCCGAAACCTCATCGCGCTTCACCTTAAACTGCGCTACTACCGTCGTGTCCTTCACGTCCTTGTAGGTGCCGGGCTGGTTCAGCTCGTGCGAGCTGAGGCCGGTGCCGGCAGCGGGCGAGTAGGGCTGGATGGTATAGCCTTTGTAGAGCAGACCCTTGTCGTAAAGCTTCTTGAGCAGGGCCCAGCAGCTCTCGATGTATTCGGGCTCGAAGGTGACGTAGGGATTATCCAGGTCCACCCAGTAGCCCATTTTCTGGGTCAGGTCGTCCCACTGGGCCTTGAAGCGCATCACCGTTTCCTTGCAGCGCTGGTTGTAGTCCTCGATGCTGATTTTGTGGCCGATGTCCTCCTTCGTGATGCCCAGCTCCTTCTCCACTTGCAGCTCGATGGGCAGGCCGTGGGTGTCCCAGCCGCCCTTGCGGGGCACCTGCTTGCCAAGCATGGTTTGGTAGCGGCAGAAGATGTCCTTCACCGCCCGCGCCATCACGTGGTGGATGCCCGGGGCTCCATTGGCCGACGGGGGCCCCTCGTAAAATACGAACGTGGGCTGGCCTTCGCGGCTGCGCACGCTCTTTTCAAAAATGTGGTTTTGCTGCCACCAGGCCAGCACGTCCTCCCCTACTTTGGCGTAGTCGAGCGGCTGTTTGTATTCGGGGTATTTCATTGGGTTAAGCTATTAGCTGACAGCTGGTAGCTGTTAGCTTTTTAGTTGATATAGAACGTCATGCTGAGCGCAGCCGAAGCATCTCTATTGCTCAACTAATTATGATTACTGCTGCGGTAGAGATGCTTCGACTGCGCGGACGCCAGATGAGCATGACGGCCTTTTTGCGCAACGTTCTTTTGAGTTATTATATTCAAACGACTCTATTCAAACCGTCTTCACCGGCTTGGCCCGTTGCACGCTCAAGCGTTGCAGGTTCTGGTCCATGTCGTCGTCTTCCTCGTGGTAGCTGTCGTCGTAGTGGCGGATGGGGGCATTGCCCGGAATCTGCTCGCCCTTGCCGTGCTCGAAGGTGACGAGCAGCGCCGGCAGCAGCACCAGGTTCGAGAAGTTGGTGATGAGCAGCGAGGCCCCCATCAGTACACCCAGGGCTTTGGTGCCCCCAAACTCGCTGAAGGCGAAGATGCTAAAGCCGATAAAGAGCACGATGCTGGTGTAGATCATGCTCGTGCCGGCCTCGCTCAGCGTGTTCGTGATGGCGTCGCGCACGGTGCGGCCCCCGATGGCCATTTCCTGCCGGAACTTGGCCAGCAAGTGGATGGAGTTGTCGCCGTCGATGCCCAGCGCAATCACGTAAATCAGGGCCGTGCTGGGCTTGAGGGCAATGCCGATGTAGCCCATAATGCCGGCCGTGAGCGAGAGCGTGACCAGGTTGGGCGTGAGGGCGTAGAAGATGGTGCGGAACGAGCGGAACAGCAGCAGCACCACCAGCGCCACCAGCCCGAACGCCCACAGCAGGCTCTCTTGCAGCGTGCCAATCACGTACTCGTTGCCCTTGGTGAAAATCACCGTGGTGCCCGTGCGCGTCACCTTCATGCCCGTGCCCTTGAAAATGCGCTCGATGGCCGGCTGAATGCGGCGGTTTACCAGCGTATCGAGCTTGTGCGAGCCGATGTCGGCAATTTTCAGGCTGACGCGGGCGCTCTGCGAGTTGCCGTTCACGAAGGAGCGAACGAGCTTGCTGTCAGTGCCCGCGCCAGTGCCCTTCGAATTACCCAAGTAGCTTAGGATAAAGTTTTTATCCGAGTTGTCGGGCAAGTGGTAGAACTCTGGGCTGCCGTTGTAGAACGCCTGCGTGGCAGCCTTGATGAAGGTGACGATGCTGATGGGCGGCGACAGCTCGGGCTGGGCCCGCAGGAACCGCTCGAACTGGTCGATTTTTTGGAGGTTAGGCAGCTTGAGCAGGCCGTTGGGCTTGCCCGTGTCTACCACAAATTCCAGGGGCATTACCCCGCTGAAATGGGCCTGAAAAAAATCCAAATCGGTATTGACCGAGCTTGACTTGGGCAGATCATCGACCATAAACGACACCGCTTCAATCTTGCGAATGCCCAGCCCGGCGATAACAATCAGCCCCAGGGCCGCCAGGTACACGGTGCCGCGGCGGTTGAGCACGATATAATCGAGAAAGTTGATGATGCCCATCAACGGCTTCGAATCAAGGTGTTCGAGCTGCTTGTCAGTGGGCGGCGGCAGGTAGGTGAACACCGCCGGAATCATGATAAAACTGATGACGAAGGCCACGAAAATGTTGATCGTGGCCACCATCCCAAACTGGTACAGAATGGCAATGTCGGTGAAGGTGAACACCACGAAGCCGATGGCCGTGGTGGTGTTGTTCATCAGGGTGATGAGGCCGATTTTGCGGATAACCCGCGTCATGGCCAGAATCTGGTTGCCGGATTTGCGGTAATCGTAGTGGTAGCGTGAGAGCAGGTAGGTGCAGTTGGGCACCCCAATCACCACCAAAATACTCGGAATCAAGCCCGTAAGCAAGTTGATTTTGTAGCCCAGCAGCACAATGCTGGCGATGCACCACACCATGACGATGGCCACCACCAGCAGCGGAAACACCACCGCCGACCACGTGCGGAAAAACAAGTACAGCGTGACGCCCATCACCAGCAGCACCAGCAGGGCAAAGAACTTCATCTCGCCGGCCACCTTCGTGGTCATCGTCGAGCGTACGTAGGGCAGACCGGCGTAATGCAGTTTGATGCCGGTGGCCTTCTGAAACTGCCCGGCGTGGCCCAGGATATTATTCATCACTGCCTGCCGGCGGTTGGAGTTCAGGTAGGCCGGGTCGAGCGTTACGGCCAGCAGGGTGGCCCCGGTGCGGGGCGCAATGATCTGGCCCTTATAGAACTCGATGCTGTTCACCACCCGCAGCAGCGAGTCCAACTCGCGCTGCGAACGGGGCTTGCGCTGGAAAACCGGGGCCGTCACGAACCGCCCTTGGGCCGTGTCCTTCTCAATCTGGATGAGGCGCGTGATACCCAGCACGCCGCTCACGCCCTGCACCTTGGCCAGCGTATCGGTGAGGTGTTGGTACTGCGTGAAGTTTTTGAGCCCGTACACGGAGCTGTCCTGCATCCCCAGCACGAGGATATTGCCGTCCTCGCCGAAGGTTTTTTTGAACTGCTGGAAGTACACCATGTCGGGGTCCTTCGGGCTCACCACCTGGGCAAAGTCGTAGGTCATCTCCACGTCCTTGGCCACCCAGGCCATGTACACGGTCGAAACACCGATCAGGCTCAGCAGCCAGACGCGGTACTTGATGATAAAGAGGGCAATGTGTCCCCACATAAGATTCAGAAGATTAGCGAATAAGCAAAGGTAGGGGCCTCATGTAGAACGGAGTGGCACTCCGTTCTTAATGCGCAAGTAATCCAGTGCTGCAACGGAGTACCGTTCCGTGTCAGTTTTACCAATCAGGATTCAGGTAAGTATGAGGCCATTGGGTCCAATCATTTACTAGCCCAGCCTTCACCGGATTATTCAAAATATAGGCAATAATCCGGTCCATCTCAGCCGTGTTCCGCACATAGTGGTCGTAGCTCTCCGGCTGCCAAAATGCATCCCCCGTACCCGCTATCAACTCGTTGCAACGCCGGGCAGTTCGGGCCTTTAATGATTGCAATATGCGGTGAAACGGCTGGCCACCCGCTTCAAATGGGCTGACCAATAAATGGACGTGGTTTGCCATGATGCAGTAAGCCCATAGCGTGTAGTCGCGGCCGTGCCGGAAGTGTAGCGCTTCGGCCACTACCTGCGCCACGGCAGCTTGCCGTAGCCAGATAGGCCCCCCGTCGTCGGTGTCTAGCAGTTGGTCAAACGCGCCAAAATAGCGCCGTTGGCGGGCATAGGTTTGGTCAGGATTTTCTTGAAAATGCAGCGACTGAGCGTATTCGACTTGCAATTGCTCGATGACAGCTAATGGCAATGAGCCAGCCAGCCGAAAAGTGATGAACAGCGTGGCTCCCGGCGGCATAATGTGCGGCAGGTTACGCTGGTAGTGCATAGTGCGGCTGTAAAACGGAGTGGCACTCCGTTATTGTAGAACGTTCAATGATTCCAGCCCCGGAACGGAGTACCACTCCGTTTTACAGCTGCTCGAAGATGCGGCGGAAACTTACGGCTTCCGCGATGTAGGCCCGCAACGCGCTGATGGGCATGCGGGTTTGCTCGCGGGTATCGCGGTGGCGCACGGTCACGGTGTCATCCGCTAGGGTCTGGCCGTCCACCACGATGCAGAAGGGCGTGCCGATGAGGTCCTGGCGGGTGTAGCGCTTGCCAATGGCATCCTTTTCCTCCACGGTCACGCGGAAGTCAAAGCGCAGGTCGTCAAATATTTGCTGGGCCTTTTCGGGCATCCCGTCTTTGCGCACCAGCGGGAAAATGGCGGCCTTAATAGGGGCCAGCGCCGGGTGCAGCTTTAGGAAGGTGCGGGTTTTGGTTTGCTGGGCCTCTCCTTCGCCTTCGGTAATGGTTTCCTCGGCAAACGCCTCGCAGAGCGTGGCCAGGAATAGGCGGTCGGCGCCCACGGAGGTTTCTACCACGAAGGGCACGTAGTTGCCGTAGGCCTTGCCGGTGGCGGGGTCAAGGTCGGCGTCGAAGTACTGCTGCTTCTTGCGGCTCAGGTTCTGGTGCTGGGTCAGGTCGAAGTCGCCCCGCGAGTGGATGCCCTCAATTTCCTTGAAGCCGAACGGGAACTCGTACTCGATGTCCACGGCGGCCTTGGCGTAGTGGGCCAGCTTGTCGTGGTCGTGGAAGCGCAGCTTGGCGGGGCTCAGGCCCACGGCTTCGTGGAAGCGGCGGCGGGCGGCCTTCCAGGTGTCGTACCACTGCTCCTCGGTACCGGGGCGCACGAAAAATTGCATCTCCATCTGCTCAAACTCGCGCATCCGGAAGATAAACTGCCGGGCCACAATCTCGTTGCGAAACGCCTTGCCAATCTGCGCAATGCCGAACGGCACTTTCTGCCGCGCCGACTTTTGTACGTTCAAAAAGTTAACAAAAATGCCCTGGGCCGTTTCGGGGCGCAGGTACACGGGCGGCGCATCGGAGTCGACGGCCGAGCCCTGGGTGGAGAACATCAAGTTGAACTGGCGCACCTCCGTCCACTTGCCGGTGCCCGACACGGGGCACACGATTTTCTCATCGATGATGAGTTGGCGCACGCCGGCCAAGTCGTTGGCCGTCAGCAGCCGGCCCATTTCGGCAGTGAGGGCCGCGCCACGGGCCGGGTCGCCGGCCTTTTCGTATTCGGCGGCTTTTTCTTCGAGCAGCACGTCGGCGCGGTAGCGCTTCTTGCTGTCGAGGTTGTCGATGAGCGGGTCGTTGAAGCCCGCCACGTGGCCGCTGGCCTCCCAGGTGCGGGGGTCCATGAAAATGGCGGCGTCGAGGCCCACCACGTTGTCGTGCAGCTGCGTCATGGCCTCCCACCACAGGCGCTTGAGGTTGTTTTTCAGCTCCACGCCGTTGGGGCCGTAGTCGTACACGGCGGCCAGGCCGTCGTAAATCTCGGAGGACTGGAACACGAAGCCGTATTCCTTGGCGTGGGCCACGATGTCTTTCAGCTGGGCCGCGTCGGCGGGGGCAGTGGGGTTGCTCATAAGGGGCAAAGGTAAAGATTACCGCCCGGGCCCCGGCGCGCTAAAACCAAGCGCCCGGCCGCGAAGTCAAATATTATCGGGGATACAAAGCAACCCCGGGGCCCCGTGCCGGCTCATCCAAAGCCCGGTGCCGCCGTGCTGGCTCCGGCACCTACGCACCTTGCTGGGCCCCGGGCCTTGGGGCCCCTCCGTCGGGCGCGGGGCCCTAAAGGCAGTTCGTAGAAGCTAATACTTTTACTACTCATCTTGCGTTCCCGTGTATACTCTTTGCCCTATTCGTATGAAAAAAACAATTCTATTTACTGTCCTACTGGCCGTTACGGCCGCCGCGGCTCATGCCCAAAGTCCTTCGTTTGGCATCAAAGCTGGCGCTTCGCTAACCAACGTAGTTGGCAGCAGCACCATGGGTTTTGACATTAAGAACAAGTTGGGTTTCCACGGTGGGTTCATAGCCAACCTGCCCATTAATGACGTTTTCTCCATTCAACCCGAGCTTTTATATTCTATGAAAGGCTACAAAATCAATGAGGATGACGGTTTCGGAGCCATGTTAGAAAGAAAACAGACGCTGGATTACATTGATATACCCGTGCTGGCGCCTCAACGCTGGCGGTTTGTTCTTCGAAGCAGGGCCCCAATTTGGTTATCTGGTAGCAGCCAAGTACTCGCAGGACGGCAATGCTAATAATCCAGCCAGTTCTTACAGCAACCGTGGTGGCCACAGAGCGGTAGACTTCGGTTATGCCGCAGGCCTGGGCTACCAGATGCCCGAGGGGCTGGGCATCGGCCTGCGTTACAACGGCAGCTTTAAGAATATCATCGAGTACTATAACGGCCAGGGCGCCCGCAACAGCGCCTTCCAGCTGTACCTGTCCTATATGCTGGGCGGGAAGTAAGCTGTATCGCGGCAGCAGTGCCAAAAGCCCGTTTTTCCATGAAGAACGGGCTTTTTAGCGCTGCTTGCTTTTGGTTTTCTAAGTAGGTGCTTGAGTTAATAAAAACGGCCATACTGAACGTAGTGAAGCATCTCCCTCGCTTCGCTGGAACCGTTTACTAAAGCGGGAGATTTTCCACAATCCACTGGGCGAGAGGTGCTACAACCCCTGCCCGCCGGCGCCGGCCTTCATCGAGGTGCTCGTGAGCGGTATTCCCGCCGACACGTACAACTATTACTTGTCGGTGCAGCGCTACTACGACACCGAAAACAGCATTTTTGCCGAGCCTGCGCCGCTGCGCTCCAACGTGCCGGGCGGCTACGGGCTGTTTGCCGGGGCCAGCGACGTAGTGCTGCGCATTCCGCTTTAAGTAATATTTACGCCGGGGCCCCTCTGCCCCCGCAAGCCCGGCTTGGCCGGGCTTTTTGCGTTTGGCGGCGGGGCCCCGACGGCCACCTAGGGCCCCGGGTGGGCAAGCGCCCGGCGGCGGGCCGACACAATTCGGTAACATAGCCGCTGCCGGATGCCCCGCTACCTTTGCGCCCAAACCGCACCCCGCCCAACCACCAAATTCCCTTATATGTTTGGATTAGAACCCCATGTGTTGCTGCTGCTGGGCGTGTGCCTGCTGGCCGCCTGCGCGTTCGAGTTCGTCAATGGCTTCCACGACACGGCCAATGCCGTGGCCACGGTCATCTACACCAACACGCTGCGGCCCTGGGTGGCCGTCGTCTGGTCGGCGTTTTGGAACTTCATCGGCGTGTTTTCGGGCGGCATTGCCGTGGCCATGGGCATCGTGTACTTGCTGCCGGTCGAGAGCCTCGTGGACCAGAACGTGTACCACGGCATTGCCATGGTGGGGGCCTTAATTGTAGCGGCCATTATCTGGAACGTGGGCACTTGGTACTACGGCCTGCCCTCGTCGTCGTCGCACGCCCTCATCGGCTCCATTTTGGGCGTGGGCATCGCCTTTTCGCTGCTGCCGGGCTCCAAGGGCGCGGCCGTAAACTGGACCAAGGCCGGCGAAACGGGCCTGGCGCTCATCACCAGCCCGGTGCTGGGCTTCACGTTCACCATCGGCATGATGTTCTTGCTCAAGCGCTTCGTCAAGAGCAAGGCCATTTTTAAGGAGCCGCACAAGCGCAAGCCTCCGCCCCTCTGGATCCGGCTGCTGCTGGTCGTCACGTGCACGCTGGTGAGCTTCTTTCACGGCTCAAACGACGGCCAAAAGGGCGTGGGCCTGATCATGCTCATCCTCATCGGCATCGTGCCCACGTTCTACGCCCTCGACCAAAGCAAGAACCCGTTGGATTTACGCGAGTCGCTGACCAAGGTGGAGTTCGTAATGGGCCGCGTGAACCAGGCCGAATTGAGCCCCGCCGACCAAAAGCTGCTGACCGAAGTGAACGCCCAGACCGCGAACCTCGACCGCGTGTTTGCCGGCAAAACCGACGTGTCCCAGCTGCCCCAAACCGCCCGATTCGAAATTCGGCGCGCCATTTTGTTGTCCGCCAACCGCGCCAAATCGTTGCTTGGCTCCGATAAGGTGAGCCTCAGCGCCCAGGACCGCGCCACCTTCGACGGGGCCATCAAGGAAATGAAAACCTTCACCGACTACGCCCCGTGGTGGGTGCTGCTGGTGGTGTCGCTGTCGCTAGCCTGCGGCACCATGATCGGCTGGCAGCGCATTGTGACGACCATCGGCGAGCGCATCGGCAAGGAGCACCTCAACTACGCCCAGGGCGCCAGCTCCGAGCTGGTGGCCGCCGCCATGATCGGGGCCAGCACGGCTTTCGGCCTGGCCTCTTCCACTACGCACGTGCTATCGTCGGCCATTGCCGGCAGCATGGTGGCCAACCGCGGCATCAAAAACCTGAACCCCCAAATGGTGCGCAACATCGCCCTGGCCTGGGTGCTCACCGTGCCCGTCACGATGGTGCTCTCCGGGGCCCTGTTCCTGCTGTTCCGCGCGGTGCTGGGGTAAGTACCTTCATCCGTGCCTCACCGGGGGCCCCACACGACAACGCCCGGACACTGCTAAGTGTGCCGGGCGTTGCTGCGTTCAGGGGCCCCCGGGGCTACGGTGTGGGCCAGGTTATTTTTTTAAAGGGCTTGTTCAGTGTAGCTGCTGTCCGCCCGGGGCAAGGATCGTTCACTGGGGTGAACATTACCTCGTCCTTTTTGATCTTGTAGGCCCAAGTGCCGGGCGTTTGGGTGTCGCAAGGGCTACCGCCGCTTATTTTTTGCCAGGTGAATTGATTGTTGCCTTTCTGCGTGTAGCGCATGGTTTCGGCCACCTCCTTGCTGCCCTTAACGAACATGATTACCGTGTCCTGTTTGAACTGCAACACCACTTCCATGGGGTCGGGAATGGCAGCCATGCCCACCCAGGCAGTCCCCGCCAAAGGCTTTTGAGCCTGGGCGGGCAGGGCCCCAGTGCAAGCAAAAAGTACGGGCAAACAACAAATGATTTTTTTCATAGCAAAAGCTGGTTGAAAGATTGACGATTAACAAATATATAGTTAAATATATTTTTTGATAAAATTGCTTGTCCACCGTCCGTCCAATGGCCCGTTGTAATGTTGCGCTCGGTTGCTGCTAAAACAAAAAGAGGCTGCCCGGTTTACTGGACAGCCTCTTTTTGTTTTTGAGCCGACGGGTGGAAGAAAACGTTGACCGCCAACATTCAAATCCAACGATAAACAGGCCCTTTTCACTTAGTTATCCACTTATCCACAGCGAAAAGCCGCTGTTTTGTGGATAACTATGGGAACCTATTTGGGCCACTGCACTTCCAATTCGTCGTTGATGAAGACGCCAAAGTTGACGAATTGCAATATGCCCTCGTCGAAGTACAAGTCAATCATCGATTGCTCATAGCTTAGGCGCATTTCGCCGCCGTCCATGGTTTCCACTTCGGCGTCGGCCACGCCGTTGCGCTGCATCAGGGCTTGAATCTTTTCGAGCGGCTGGCCCTGGATGATTTCGCCGAAAAGGCGCATGTTGGGGTTGTCGGTTTCGATGCAGCTCAGGCGGAAGTCGTCCTCGCGGTCGAAGTACAGCGACACGAGGTATTCCTCCTCGTGGTACACCCACTCCTGGTGCTCAAACTCGTCTTCGTCTTCCGATTCCTCGATTTCCTCGGGCTCGCCCACCAGGGTTCGCACCTCGTCCATGGTGGCACCGAAGCGCAGCAGGCCCATGCCGGTGCCCAGGGTAATTTCGTTTTCCTCGATGCTGGAGGGCTGAATGGTTGCCATTGGGCTGGTAAGTAAAAGTGATGCGCAAAGGTAAGAACGGGGCGCGGGGCCCGGCGTTGGCCGGGGGCCCCGGCTACTTGCCGTAGCGGGCGATGAAGGCGTCTTTCTGGCGCACGTAGTCGGGGTGGGCCTTGGCCTCGTCCCACTTCCGGCCGAAGATTTCGGCGGCGGCAATCTTGTCGGGGTCGGGCGCGTCGGTGCGGGGCAGCTCGGCGCGGCCGTGGGCCCCACTCTGGCCTTTTTTGTCGGCGGGCACGGGGCCGGCGTACTTTTTGCCGCCGCGGTGGTTGGCGTAGCGCCGGGCCCGGGTGAAGCCCATCTGCAAAAACTTGCGCGCCATGTCGGCCCCCACAAAGTCCTCGGCCTTCAAATACGCCTCGAACAGGCCCCATATGGCATCCGACGAAGCCGTGGCCGCCGCCGCGTCTTTGAAGCGCCAGTGGGGCAGGATTTCGCCCTTGTAGGGCTGCACCAGCAGCACGCCCTGCTCGCCGCGCCCCACGCGGTACAGCTCGGGGTGCTGGCGGAAATCAACGGTGTGGAAATCGAGGGTGTAGTCGAACGGCATTGGGGGGCCCGATGGGGATAAAGTGGATAAGTACGTGGATAGCCGCCCGACGCCGAGCCCCGGCGAGGATAAAGTGAACAACTGCGGGGATAACCGGCCGGCTGGGGCCCCAGCCGGCCAGCGCCGGGGCCCCCGGCCGGCCGCAGCGTGCCGGGGCCCTGGCCGGGAGTTTTCCACCTGGATAAACTTTGATTAAATTTTTTTCAAAAAAACCCTTTCTATTTCCAGTTATTAGGGACGTTAACAAGTGGACAACTCGGCGGGGTTATCCACCGTGCGGATAACTTGTGGGTAATGCGGGGGTTGTCCACCGGATATCCACCGGCAATGTGGATATCATTGCGCTGTACATCAGTGTGTTGATTCGTTTTTCCACCTATCCCTACGTTCTCCACATACGCACAATCCACCGGGTGGGGCCGGTGGGGATTGGGCATATCCAGTGGGGGAGTTATCCCCGGTTGTCCCCAGGCCGCGCGCCCTGTGCGGGGCCCCTCTCCCACCAAATAAAGTTGTGCGCACATTATCCCCACGGGCCCGGTAGGTTTCCCCCAGGTTATCCACCCAAATAGGGCCCCAGGCAAAGGGATGTGGATAAGCCGGTGGAAAACGGGTGGATTACCGCCCAAAAATGCCCTCAGTAACTGGAAATAGCCTAAAGTTATCCCCCAATGTGGACTACTTAGACTAAAACGCTAAGGGTTCTTCAAGTTCAAAGTTTGAACGCATCTGGAACACTTTGGGGAGCAATACCACCGGCTCGGGGGGGGTAACCAGGTCGGGGTTGCCGCCTTCCCAGCGGCCGTTGCCGTTGGCGTCGACGAGCACACGCAGGCGGTACTTGCCGGGGGCCACGTGCTCGAAGCGGTACTTACCTACGGGCGAGGCCAGGGATTGCACCACCTCGTACTTGTCATTAAGCAGCTGCAAAACGAAGCTTTTGCGCTCGGTTTTGACGGTGCCGAACAGCGTGCCGTCGGGGTCTACCTCGCCCGGCTCGAAGCGCACGGGGCGGCGGGGCCAGCGCAGCGTCTGCCCCGTCACGGGCAGCAGGGCGGTGCTGTCAATCACGAGCTCGACGCGGTTTTTGGCCTGGGTGTTCAGCGTCACCGTCAGCTCGGTGCGGGCGGCGTTGAAGGTGCCATCGGCGGGCAGGCGCAGGGGGCGGCGGCGCACCGAGTCTTCGACCAGCGTGCCCACCGGCCGGCCGGCCACGGCCAGCATCGGCACCGGGAATTGCAGCCGCACGCGGCCCTGGCGGTACACGCTGCGCGGGTTGCCCTCCACGGCGTAGGCCAGCGGCTTGGGGGCCTTGCGGGCAGCGGCGCCGGGCACCGGGAAGCGCACGGCCAGCGTGTCGTGCGCCACGTTGCCGCTGCTGTCGGTGGCCGTGAGCAGGTAGCGGCCATCGGCGAGGCCTGGGGACTTGTAGAGCAGCACGTTGCGTCCCCCATCGGTGAGCTGCACAGCTTCGGGGGCGGGGGTGCGGGCGGGGTCGGCGGCGGGCAGCGGGGCCAGGGCGGCGGTGGCCAGCCCCTCGTTGAAGACCACGCGCAGCACGTTGGGCCCTGGGGTTTGGGTGGTGAGCAGCGGCGGCCGGCGGTCGGGCCGGGTCAGCTGCAAGTCGGCTACGAGGGGCGTGGGGCCCACCACCAAGGGCGCGGGCAGGTAGCCAATCCGCTCGCCCTCGTCGAAGCGGTTGTTGGTGTTTTTGTCCACGAAGGCGTAAAGCCGGTACGAGCCCGCCCGCAAAAAGCCCAGGCTATACAGGCCTTTTTTGTCGGTGCGGGTGAGGTAGTAGGGCCGGCCGCGGCGCACGCCGGCCGTGTCGGCCAGCCGGAACAGGGCCACGCTGGCGTCGTTGACAGGCAGGGCCGCGAGCAAGTCCGTGACGGTGCCGCGCACGGCCCCCGAGTCGAGTACGGCGCCGGTGCTGAAGCTGAGCTGGGCGTTTTTGGCCGGCAGGCTCTCCGTGATGTCCACCACCGCGTTGCGGAAGTTGAAGCTGTAGGTGGTGCTGTCGGCCAGCGGCTTGTCGAAAAGCAGCGTCACCGAGTTGCGGTCCTCGCGCAATTTGTAGTTGTTGTCGGGCGGCAGCTGGGGCGTGATGAGCAGGTTCTTGCTCAGGTCCTTCACCTGCACGTACTCCGAAAACACGAGCCGCACCGACTGCAATTTCACGTTGCGGGCCGCGCTGTCGGGCACGCTGCTTATGCGGCGCGGCGGCGTCACGTCGCGGGGCCCCCCCTGGGGCGGGGCCACGGCCGCGCAGCTCGCCAGGGCCCCCAGGGCCGCCACGGCCAGCCATCTTCTAACGTGAAAAAGCATGGTTTTTTAGTCGTCAGTAATTGGTAGCCAGTAGAGTTATCCCCGAGTTAGAAAAAAGCAGAACGTCATGCAGAGCGCAGCGCAGCATCTTTTCCACGCCAGTAATCAGGATTAGTTACGCAGGAAAGATGCTGCGCTACGCTCTGCATGACGTTCTTTTTTAGGCAGTTTTCTATTTGGGAATAACTCCCTCCGCAGCCCGCCCCGCTACGTAGAGCAGGCTCGAATATTGCCCTTCGTGCCGGGCGGCGGCGCGGTTGGAGGCGTAGCCCAGGCGCAGGGCCCGCAGCAGGCGGCCGGCTCCGCTTTCGGCGGGCTCGCTCAGCAGGCTCACGTAGTAGGCATCGAGGGGCATGGGCAAGGTGGCGCGCAGGGCCAGCCGGTGTTTTTTGAGCAGTCGGGCCATGGTGGCGGGCACGAAGTGGTAGAGGTGGCGCGGCACGTCGTAGGCCGCCCACCGGGCCCCGTAGTGCTGGGCGTCGAAGCTGGCCGCGTTGGGCACGGCGATGAGCAGCACCCCGCCCGGCCGCAGCAGCCGCACGAGCTGGGCCAGGGTTTCGTTGAGCGCGTGCACGTGTTCGAGCACATGCCAGAGGGTGATGGCGTCGAATGAGCCCGCCGCCAGCGTCGCCAAATCCTCGGGGCCCCCAATGGGCTGGCCCACGCGCCGGGTGGCTTCGGCGCGGGCAGTGGCGTTGGGTTCGAGGCCGGCCACTTGCCAGCCGGCGCCCCGGGCCGCGGTCAGGAAGTGGCCCGTGCCGCAGCCGTAGTCCAGCACGCGGCCGCGCTGGGGGGCGTAGCGGCCCAGCAGGCGCACTTTGCTGCGCATGGTGAACACCCGGGCCAGGCGGTACACTTGGTTCACGAGGCCGGCGGCGCCGCTGTTGTGCGACACATAAGCCGCCGATTCGTAGTAGCGCCCGATGTCAGCGGGCCCCGGGCGGGGGTTGGTGAACTGGAACCCGCAGGCCGCGCACGCCACCACGGCAAAGCTCTCGTGGCTCACCGTGCGGTCTTCCACCACCAATTTGTTGCGAAACTCGGTTTTGCCACAAACTGGGCACTTTTCTATTTTCTCGTAATTCACAGGCTGTGCTGATTGGGGCGCCGGCCGTGCAGAGCTAGCCGGACAAAGCCTAGGCCACCCCACCGCAACGCGGTGCTTAACGCGGCAAAGGTAAACGGCCGGGCCGGGCGGCTGGGGCCCCACCGCTGGCAGGGCCCCGGCCGCCCGGCCCGGGAGTGCAACCGCCGCCTAACGGTTCAAATACACCATCAGCACCGACACGTCGGCTGGCGAGATGCCGCTGATGCGGCTGGCCTGGCCCAGCGTTTCGGGCTGAATCTTCAGCAGCTTCTCGCGGGCCTCGTGGCTGAGGGCGGGCATAGCCTTGTAGTCAAGCCGGCCCTGGATGACGAAGTTTTCCAGCTCCAGCATGCGGGCGGCCTGCTGCTGCTCCTTCACCAAATAGCTCTCGTACTTAATGCCGATGACGGCCTGCTCCAGCGCCTCGGCGTCGAAGCCGGCCAGGGCGTCGGCCAGCGCGGGCAGGGCCCCGGCCAGGTCGGCCAGCTCCAGGTTGGGGCGGCGCAGCAGGTTCACGGCGCGGGTGCGCTCGTGGATTTCGGCCGAGCCCAGGGCCCCCAACAGCGGGTTGATGGCGGGCGCTTCGATGGCAAAGTCCTTCAGCAGCTCGGTGGCTTCGGCAGCCTGGGCCTGCTTGCGCTGCACCCGGGCCAGGCGCTCGTCGGAGGCCAGCCCGAGGGCGTGGCCCAGCGGCGTGAGGCGCAGGTCGGCGTTGTCTTGGCGCAGCAGCAGGCGGTGCTCGGCGCGGCTCGTGAACATGCGGTAGGGCTCGTCGGTGCCTTTGTTCACCAAGTCGTCGATGAGCACGCCGATGTAGGCCTCGCTGCGCGAGAGCACGAACGGCTCGCGGCCCTGCACCTTGTTGTGGGCGTTGATGCCGGCCATCAGGCCCTGGCAGGCAGCTTCCTCGTAGCCGGTGGTGCCGTTGATCTGGCCCGCGAAGTAGAGGCCCGCCACCTGCTTGGTTTCTAGGGTGGCGCGCAGCTGCGTGGGCGGGAAGTAGTCGTACTCGATGGCGTAGCCGGGCCGGAACATCTTGGCGTTTTCGAACCCCGCAATTTCGCGCAGGGCCCGGTACTGCACGTCCTCGGGCAGGCTGCTCGAAAAGCCGTTCACGTAGCACTCCACGGTGCTCCAACCCTCGGGCTCCACAAAAATCTGGTGGCGGTCTTTGTCGGCGAAGCGGTTGATTTTGTCCTCCACACTCGGGCAGTACCGGGGCCCCAGGCCCTTGATGCGGCCCTGGAACATGGGCGACTTCTCGAATCCTTCGCGCAAAATGTTGTGCACCCGCTCGTTGGTGTACGTGATGTAGCACGGGCGCTGCTGGGCCAGCGGCGCGGTATCCAGGTACGAGAACTTGCCGGGCACGGCGTCGCCGGCCTGCACTTCCATTTTGGAATAATCCAGGCTGCGGCCGTCCACGCGCGGCGGGGTGCCGGTTTTCATGCGCCCGGCCTCGAAGCCCAGCGCCACCAGCTGCTCCGTCAGGCCGCGGCTGCCCTTCTCGGCCGCCCGCCCGCCGCCGAAGTTTTTCTCGCCGATGTGGATGAGCCCGTTCAGGAACGTGCCGTTCGTCAGCACCACCGCGGGGGCCCGAAACTCGATGCCGAGTTGGGTGACGATGCCCGCCACCGCGCCGTTTTCCACCAGCAGGCCCGTCACCGATTCCTGCCAGAAGTCCACGTTTGGGATGCTTTCCAGGGCCAGGCGCCAGGCTTCGGCGAAGCGCATCCGGTCGCTCTGGGCGCGCGGACTCCACATGGCGGGGCCTTTCGAGCGGTTCAGCATCCGAAACTGAATCATGGTTTGGTCGGTGATGATGCCCGACTGGCCGCCCAGCGCGTCGATTTCGCGCACAATCTGGCCCTTGGCCACGCCGCCCATGGCCGGGTTGCACGACATCTGGGCAATGGTGTTCAGGTTCATGGTGGCCAGCAGCACCCGCGAGCCCAGGCGGGCGGCGGCGGCGGCGGCCTCGCAGCCGGCGTGGCCGGCGCCCACCACAATCACGTCGTATTCAGAAGAAGGGAACATAGGGGTAGCGCGTAAGGTCGTCGCGGTGAGTAAACCCGTGAGTAGCAGGACAACGAAAACCGCCCACAAAGTTCGCCACAAAATGATTAGCGCCGGGGGCCCCCGCTAGGGCCGGGCCAGCGCTTTGGCTAAGCACACGCTGTTTTCGACGCCCACGTACTGCCCGTAGTTGGGCGTGCGGGCGTAGCCGCTGCGCTGGTACAGGGCAATGGCCGCGGCCTGCCGCTGGCCGGTTTCCAGCACGCAGCCGGCGTAGCCCAGCTCGGCGGCCCACTGCTCCAGCGCGGCCAGTACGGCACGCGCCACGCCCTGCCCGCGGTGCGCTGGCTGCACAAACATGCGCTTGATTTCGACCGTCTCGGCGGCGTAAGGCTTGAAGGCGCCGCAGCCCACGGGCGCGTCATCGAGGTAGGCCACCACCACGTGGCTGAGGCTGGCCACCTTGTTAAACTGGGCGTAGAAAGCGTGCTCGTCGTCGTCAATTTCTGCCAAATAGTGGTCGAGCAGCATCACCAGCGACTGAAAATCTTGGTTATCAGAATCGGTGCGGACGAGGCGGAGCATGGCGGATACGGGCGGTTTAGATGGGCAATTTACCCCAGCCAACGCTGCTGGGGCCCTAGCCAACCCTTAGTCCTCACTGCTGGGGCCCTCCCGCGACAGCCAGTCGGCCACGATGGCCGCCGACTGCTGCGCTACTACTTCCCAGGAGAAAAGCGGCCACTGGCGGCTGTAGCAATCGAATGCTTCGGTGGCTGCCAGGCAGGCCCACAGCTTGTAGTCGAACTTGGGGTAGCCGTGCACCACGTAGCCGGGGTAGTAGTACGTTTTCTGTTGCTGTTGGGCGTGGGCTATTTTCAACAGCATCAGGTACTTGCCCAGGCTGTGCTGGCGGTAGGCTGGGTGGTAGAAGTTGACGATGCCGGCGATGCTGTCGGTGCCCTGGTCGAAGATGCCGGCCGCCACCAGCAGGTCGCCGGCGCGCACTTCCACAATTTCCGTGTTGAACACCGAGTGCGCCGTGTCATCGGCGAGTAGCAGCTCAGCAAGCGTCTCCGCCGCCTCAAAATCAAGGAATTGGTGGTAAAGGCTGTACAGTGCCTCATATTCCGCCGTGAGGCGAAACGGCCGTACCGCCACCGAAAACGCCGCGTTGCGCCGCAGCAGGTGGCGCTGCTTGGGGCCAAACTGCACGTCGCGCAGCACCACGCGCAGCCAGTGCACGGTGTAAAGCTGGTCGTCGTGGGGCAGAAACTGGCAGGTGAACAGGTCCTGCCGCATCCGGTAGTAGCCCTGGGCCAGGTAATAATCCAGGGCGGCGCCGGGAATTATGAGCGGCATGGCAGGCAAGCAAACGGGCCCGGGGCCCCTAAAACGTGCGTAGCGCCAGGCAATGGTCTTCCTTGGCGCGCATGGCCGTCTGGCTCAGCAGGTCCTTGTCGTGGTAGCCCAGCAGGTGCAGCACGCCGTGGATCATCACGCGGTGCAGCTCGTCGCGGAAGCTAATGCCCAGGTCTTTGGCATTGTCGGCCACCCGCTCGGTGCTGATGAAGATGTCGCCCTCCAAAATGTCCGCGTCGTCGGCGTTGTCGAAGGTGATGACGTCGGTGAGCGTGTCGTGGCCGAGATAGTCCACGTTCATGCGGTGCAAGTACTCGTCCGAGCAGAACACGTAGGTGAGCTGCACGATGCGGTGCTCGTGCACTTCGGCCACGCGCTCAATCCAGCCCACCAGCTCCTCGGCATCGGCCAGCTCAAAATTGGGTGCGTCTTCCACCATAAACTCGATGCCGGGGGCCTCGTGGTGCAGGGGCCCGGGCGGAAACGAATCGGAATCGGGCGGCTCTACGGGCGGGGCAGTGTTCACGCGGCGGCGGTGGTCTGGGTCGGCGAAGTTTCGGCGGGCGTCAGCTGGAACGTTAGCTCCACGCGGCGGCCCTCTTTGCTGAATTCCACCGCGTCGGCCAAGTGGCGGATGAGGAAGATGCCGCGACCGCCGGGGTTTTCGATGTTTTCGGGGGCCGTGGGGTCGTCCAGGTTTTCGTGGTTGAAGCCCGTGCCCTCGTCCTCAATCTCAAACTTGAGCTGGTTGGGCTGCACGTACAGCGAGAGGTACACGTTTTTGTCTTTGTCGAATTTGTTGCCGTGGCGGATGGCGTTGTTCACCGCCTCGGTCACGGCCACCATGATGTTGCCGTAGATATCGTCCTCAATCTGAAAGGTATCCTTCGAGTTATCGATGAAGCTCTCCACCACGCGAATGTTCTCGACCAGCGACGGAATCTGGATTTTTACTTGTTTCATATATCAAAGGGCAAAGGAGAGCGACAGGCGCTGGGCGGCAAAATTAAAAACTTTAACGATAAATACAGAATGACCAATATGGGTCCTGCCGTAAATTATTTCATTTTCTGGAAGTACTCGCCCACCTCGCGTTGGTAGTAAGGCGTGAGCGTCGGCGGGTTAGTACGCAATAGGTCGGTTTGGCGTTGGCCCAAAACTTTGTACTTATCGAAGGCTGGTGGAAACACGGGCGGCTGCGGCTTGGCGGTTTGTGCCTCCCGTTTGGTGTCCTGGTCGCGCTCCCGGGCCGATTTCTCTACCTCCAACAAACGGGTCAGTATTTGTTGCTGCCGCAGCAAGGTCTGCTCCGTCAGGCGCTTGTTTACGAGGTCGGTTTCAGTTTGTTCCATCAGCTTCTTCACTTCGCCGCTGCCACCCCCGCCCTGCTCTCCTTTGGCATCTTTCTCGCTGGGGTTGTTGCCTTTGCCATCCTTGCCGCCGGGCTTACCGCCGCCATCCTTGCCGCTGCCGCCGGGGCCCCCCGGGTTCTGCATCCGGTCGAGCTGCTGCATTGCTTGGCGCAGCATCTGCTGCTGGCCGGCCAGCTTGGCCAGCTCCTGCGACATGGCGCGCCCGGTTTTGCCGCTCTGCGAGAGCTGCTGAATCTGTTGGTTGAGCTGCTGCTGCATCTGGCCCAGGTTGCCGGGGCCCGGTTTACCCTGGCCCTGCCCTTTGCCCTTGCCCTTTTTGCGACCGGGCTTGCCCTTGCCGTCCTTGGGCTGGCCCTGTGCCTGTGCCTGGGCCTGCTGCATGTCGTTGAGCGAGCTGCTGAGCATCAGGGCCAGGTTGTTCATGCTGGTCATGGCCTGCTGCTGGGTGGCGGTGGCGCGGTTCACGTCGCGCTGCTGGATGTGGCCCAGGGCCTCGTCCATGCGGCCGTTCATGTCGCCCACCTCGCGGGTCACGAAGCTCTGAATTTTGGGCTCGCGCTTGGCCAGCGCGTACAGCGAGTCCTGGATGATGCGCGAGTCGTCGCGCAGCTTGCGCTGCGTCTGGCCCAGCTGCACGAAGCGCGGGTCGCTCTGGTCCACGCGGCGGAAATCCTTCATCAGGCCCTCCTGGTCGAAGCTGAGCGTCAGCAGGTTCTTGAGGATGTAGCGCAGGTCGTCGATGTTCTGCTGGGCGTGGTCGCTTTCCTCCTGGTCCTGCTGGTCGCGCATTTTCTTGGCCATTTTCTGCATCCGCTGGGCGGCGCTTTTCTGCTTGGCGGCGGCCTTCTGGTTCTGGTTTTTGCCCAGCTGCTGCTGGCCCTCTTGCATGTCCTGGTCTGTTTGCTCCTGCTCGGGTTTCTGCTCGTCGGCTCCGTTCTGGTCGCCCATTTCCTTGTCCATCTGCTTGAGGTCCTGCAAGTCCTTTTTCAGGTCCTCAAACTGCTGCTGGTTCTCGGCCTGGGTTTGCTTGAGCTGCTCCTGGGCGGCTTTTTGCTGCTCCTTCGAGGCCTTGTTCTCGGGGTTATCCTTGTCGTTCTGGGCGGTTTTTTCAGCCAGCTTTTGCTCGTCCTCGGCCAGCTTTTCCAGCTTGTCGGCGGTGGCCTCAGCCTTCTGGTCAAACTGCATCTGCTTGAACATCTCCAGGGCCCTATCCAGCTCTTTTTGCAAGGTGTTCTCCTTGTTTTCGAGCTGCTGCATCAGCTTCTGCATCTCGGCGTCGGGCTGCTTTTGCTGCTCCAGCAGCTTTTGCAGCTTGTCGTACAGCTTCTTGGTTTCGGGGTCGAGCAGGTCGGCCATCAGCTTTTTTAGCTCGTCGGCCTTCTTGGCCAGCTCCTCGCTCTTGGGGTCGAGCTGGTCCTGCTTCTGCTGCAACTGCTCGAAGGCCTTCTGCATCTGCTCCACCTGCTGGTTGAGCTGCTGCTTCTGGTCGAGCATGTTCTCCAGCTGCTTGCGGTCCTGGAAGCTCAGCTCGCGCTTGGTTTTCAGCTTGTCGGTGGTTTTGGCCAATTCGCGCTCCAGCTTCTCGCTCTGCTTGGCGGCCTGGCTCATCTGGCTGGCCACGGCCTGCGAGGCGGCGGCCAGCTGCTGCTCCTGCGCGCGGCGGCTGGGCAGCCGGAACTCGGCCGGGCGGGTACGGGTGGCCTTGGGGCCGTGCAGGCCATCGTTGTCCCAGGCTTCCACGAAGTATTCGAGGCGGTCGCCGGGCTTCAGGCCCAGGGCCCCAATGTTCCAGGTGTGGCTGTAGGTGCCGGCGCTTTCGCGGGGCAGCGCCAGCGCCACCACCCGCGCCGCGCCGCCGGGGCCCCCGCGGCGCACGGTGTAGTGCAGCAGCAGGCGCGTGAGGCCGTAGTCGTCGCGCACGGTGCCGCCCAGGGCCAGGAAATTCAGCGAGGCGGTGTCGGAAAATACCTCCAGCGTGAGCGTGGGGGGCGCGTCGGGCACGGCGGTGAGCTGGTAGGCGATGGGGTCGGGGTTGCGGCTGGCCGCGTTTTGCAGGCGCAACTGGTAGGGCTGCGAGCGCAGCACCTGCCGCGTGGCCACGAAGGCGTCGCCGTCGCGCTGGGCGGCCAGCGTTTCGGCCGGGTTCTCAAACACCAGGGCCAGGGCCTGGGTGGCGGCCGTGGCAAATTCCCAGCGTACGGTGCTGCCCTCGGGCACGGTCAGGTTGCCGCCGTTTTCCACGGTTTCGGGGCCCCGGCCGGTGTAGGCGGGGTAGGTGATGCGCACCTTGAAATCGCGCAGGCTGGGCCGCTCCCGCACCACCAGCCGGTGCTCGGGCGAGGCGAAGCCGGCGCCGGTCAGCTGGAAATCCACGTCGGCCTGGGGCTGCTCAAACACGTAGCGAAACTGGTCGGGGTGGCCCGCCACGCGCTGCATCTTGCGCTCGGAGCCCCCGTAGCGGACGCTGGCTTCGGCCGGCAAAGCGCTGCCGGTCACCGTCACGTCCAAGGTAAAATTCTCGCCCCGGAAGGCCGTCAACTGCTTGTTTTTCAGCACGAATTCAAACGGCGCGGGCGGCGAATACGCCCGCTGGTAGTGCCAGATCCGCTCGGTGCCCTGCTTCAAAAAGCTCGGGAATACGGCCAGCGCCAGCCCCAGCAGCGCCAGGGGCCCCAGCGCATATTTCCACAGCGGGCGGCTTTGCTGCTGAATGTCAATGCCTTCGGCGAAGGAGATTTGGCCGAGCTGGGCGGCGCGCTGCTCCAGGCTGGCGGCTACCAGGGCGTTGCCGCGGGCCTGGCCTTGCAGCTGAAGGGCGTTCAGGAGGCGGTCCTGCACCTGCGGGAACAGCTCGCCCACGCGGCGGGCGGCCTGCTCGTCGCTCAGCAGGCGGCGTAGGTTCGTGAGGGCCGCCAGCGGCTGCCAAATCCAGCGCGCAAAGGCGTAGGCCGCCAGCCCCAAAAAGCCGAACAGCAGCACCGCCCGCACCGCCGTGGGCAGGTACAGGAAGTATTCGAGCAGGCTAAAGGCCACGAACAGCGTGAGCAGCAGCCCGCCCGCCACCAGGGCCCCCCGCACCAGTAAGTTCAGGTAAAACTTGCGCTTGAAGGCTTCCAGCTCGGCCCGCACCCGCGCCAGCGCCGGGTACTGGTCCGCGCCGGGCGCGCCGCGCTCCACCACTACAGCCATAAGTCAGGTCTTGTCTTCAGGAAAGATACGCAAAGCGCGGCCGCGTTGGTTCAACGGTATTCAATGGGTGAATGATTGAATGGGTGAATGGGTGAATGAAAAAGTGCCCTCATTCACCGATTCACTCATTCGCTCATTCACCCATTGAGTTCCACCCAGGCCGGGCAGTGGTCGGAGTGCACGGCATCGGGCAGCAGGCCGGCCGCCGCCAGGCGCGGTTGCAGGGCCGCGTCGGCCAGCCAGTGGTCGAGGCGCCAGCCCACGTTGCGGGGGCGCGAGCCGGCCCGGTAGCTCCACCACGAGTAGTGCCCGGGGGCCCCTGGGTAGTGGTGGCGGAAGGTATCGACGAAGCCATCGGCGAGGAAATCGCGGAACCACTGGCGCTCCTCGGGCGTGTAGCCGGGACTCTGCTGGTTGGCCTTGGGGTTGTGCAGGTCGATTTCGGTCTGGCAGCAGTTGAAGTCGCCGCCGATGAGCAGCGGGGCCCCGCCCGCGGCCCGCAGCCCCGCCACGTAGCGCCGGAAAAAGTGCAGCCACTCCACCTTAAACGCCTGCCGCGCCAGCCCGCTTGTGCCCGAGGGCATGTAGGTGTTCAGCACCGACACGTCGTCAAAATCGAGCCGTAGCACGCGGCCCTCGTCGTCGTAGGCGGGTGTGCCGCAGCCGTGCACCACGGCCACGGGCTTGGTTTTCGAGAACGTGGCCACGCCGCTGTAGCCGGGCTTTTGGGCGGGGTGCAGGTAGGCATAGTAGCCCAGCGCCTCAAAGCCCGACACGTCCAGGGGCCCCACGCCGGCCTTTATTTCCTGGAGGCAGAGCACGTCCGGGTCGGCCTGCTGCACCCAGTCGAGCAACCCCTTGCTCAGGGCCGAGCGCAGGCCGTTGACATTGTAAGAAATGATTTTCAAATGTGGGTTGCTTTAAAATTTAGGACGTCATGCAGAGCGCAGCGAAGCATCTTTTCCGCGTTACCAACCCAATCGTTCAACGAATGAGTTAGTGACGCGGAAAAGATGCTTCGCTGCGCTCTGCATGACGTCCTTATAATTAATTGATTCTTTAGTCGTCCAAGCTGAAATACTCCAGCATGTGCCACTTCATCATGCGCTCCTGCTCTTTGAGGAAGGCGAAGGGCACCGGGCGCAGCAGCTTGTAGTGCGGCCAGCCGTCCTCGTCCACGCGCTCCAGCTCGTAGTGGCCGCTGAGGCTGAAGAGCTTGCAGGTGGCGATGTGCATCAGGTCCTGCTTTTGCTCCTTGGTGAATTCGGCCACGCCCTGCCCCAGCTCCTGCACGCCGATGAGCAGCAGCAGCGCGTTCAGGTCGGGGCGCTTGCCAAAGCGGGTTTCCATCTCGTCCAGCAGCGCGGTCCAGCGGTGCTCGAAATCGGCCTCGGTCTCGAGGTGTTCCGGCGCCGGGTTTAGGTCGTCGCTCATGCGGCGGGGCCCCCGTGGGCGTGGGCGTGGTCGGGCGCGGGCTGGCCCGGGCCGGCTTCCTCCTTCAGGATTTCCCAGTACTCCACCGCGCGGCGGAAGTGCGGGATGACGATGCTGCCCCCGATGAGGTTGGCGATGGCGAACACCTCGTAAATTTCTTCGTCCGAGAGCTTTTCCTCGAAGCACTTGCCCAGGTGGTACTTGATGCAGTCGTCGCAGCGCAGCACCAGGGAGCAGGCCAGGCCCAGCATTTCCTTGGTCTTCACGTCGAGGGCCCCGGCGACGTAGGTGTTGGTGTCGAGGTTGAAAAAGCGCTTGATGACCTTGTTGTCGGCGGCGAGAATCTTCTCGTTCATCCGCTGGCGGTAGTCGTTGAATTCGTTTACTTGGGACATGGTAAGATTATCGGTTATTTGCTGTTCAGTGGGGCCCCAGAATGTCATGTTCATCTAGCGTCCGCGCAGTGAAGCGTGACGTTCTGGGGCCCCAACAACTAAAACGCAAATTTACGCCCATGCTCCGCTCCTGGCTGGCCGACTTCGTGGGCCTGGTTTTCCCGCGCTTGTGCCCGGCCTGCCGCGAGCCGCTGGCCCGGGGCGAGGCGCACCTCTGCACCAACTGCCGCGCCGAGCTGCCCTACACCGATTTCCACCGCCTGCCGCCCGAAGCCAATCCGCTGGGCCGCCGCTTCTGGGGCAAACTGCCGGTGCGCCACGCCCTCAGCTACTTGCGGTTTGTGCGCCAGGGCCGGGTGCAGCGCCTGCTGCATGGCCTCAAGTACGGCGGCCAGCGCGACGTGGGCACGGCCTTGGGCCGCCTCTACGGCGCCGAGTTAGCCGCGGCAGGCTTGGCAGCCGACTTCGACCTCATCGTACCCGTGCCGCTGCACCCGCGTAAGCTAGCCAAGCGCGGCTTCAACCAGGCCGAAGTATTTGCCGAAGGCCTAGCCGCCGGCCTGGCCTTGCCCTGGGCCCCTGCCCTGCGCCGCACCGCCCACACGGCCACCCAAACCAAGAAAAACCGCGCCGAGCGTTGGGACAACGTGGCCACCGTATTCGAAGCCGCCGACGCCGCGTCGGTAGCCGGCCGCCGCGTGCTGCTCGTCGACGATGTGCTGACCACCGGCGCCACCCTCGAAGCCTGCGGCGCGGCCCTGCTTGCTGCCGGGGCCCTGGAAATCAGCATTGCCACCATCGCGTGCGCTTGACCGCAGATTAAGTGGATTTAACGGATAAGAACGGATTCGAGGGTCCCTGTTTCTACTAAGTAAACGCTGTACAATAGGTGATTATGAGGATTTCAAAGCAAAAAAAGGCGACCCGTACGGGTCGCCTTTTTTTGCTTTGAAACTAAGAACGGAGCCTCTCGAATCCGTTCTTATCCGTTAAATCCACGTAATCTGCGGTCCTACTTGTTGCTGCCGGCGTTGATCATCGCGCAGCGGAAACCGATGGTGGCCGTGGCCGAATCCTGGGCCATGAAGCGGCGGGTGCCGGGCGAGAGCCAATAAGCCACGTCGCGCCACGAGCCGCCTTTGTACACGCGCACTTTGTCGTCGATCAGCGACTGGTAACCTTTCTTGTCGTACTTATCGGCGGGGTCCAGCACGCCGTTGCGGCGGAAGGGGTTCAGGTCTTCCACGTCCTGGTACGAGAGGGGGCGGTACACGTCCTGCACCCACTCGTTCACATTGCCGGCCATGTTGTAGAGGCCGTAGTCGTTGGGCGGGTAGGCATAAATCTGCTCCGTAATCATGGCGCCGTCGTTCAGGCTGCCGGCAATGCCGGCGTAGTCGCCGCGGCCACGCTTAAAGTTGGCCAAGAACTGGCCCTGCTTGCTGCCGTAGGCGTTGCGGGTGGTGCGGCCGTCCCAGGGGTAAATGCGTTTTTCCTCCTGGTTTTCGTTGCCCACTTCCTGGGTGCCGATGAGGGCCAGGGCGGCGTATTCCCACTCGGCCTCGGTGGGCAGGCGGTAGTTGGGCAGCGTGTTGCCGTTTTCGATGGAGATGCGGTTCTTGCTATCAGCAGACGCGGTGCCTTCGGCAGCGGTGTCTTTCTTTTTGCGCGAGAACAATCCCCCACTTTTTTTGCCTGAGCCGCCTGCTTTAGCAGCAAAGCCCTCATTCACCTTGGCCGTGCGCCAGGTGCAATAGTCGTTGGCTTGCAGCCAGCTCACGCCCACCACGGGGAAGAAGCGGAAGCCGGGGTAGCGCAGGTAATACGTTACGTAGGGGTCGTTGAACGACAGGTCGCGGGCCCACACGGTGGTGTCGGGCAGGGCCGACTTATAAAACTCCTCCGCCGAGTCGGTGCGGATAAAGTGCAAATATTCCAGCCAGTGGATGTTGGCCACCTCGGCTTCGTCCATATAGAACGAGGCAATGGTGACGGTGCGCTCCATGTTGTCGTGCGAGAGCGTCACGTCCTCCTCCTGGGTGCCCAGTACGGTGCGGCCACCCTCGATGAACACGAGGCCCGGGCCGGCCGGAATGCCCTTGTAGCTGGACACCTGCATGCCCTTTTCGGTGTTGTATTCGACCCCCGTGGTCGACGACTCCTTGCCGGGGTTGGTCGCACTGACGCCCGGCTTGCAGCTTGAAAAGCCCCCGAGTGCGAGTGCGCCCAGGCATAGATAGTTGGATAATTTCATGACTGGACTAGTTCAACTAGGGGTGAGAAATCGTTATCAGTATTAATTCGGTTGCAATTTAAATGCAATATTACAAAGAATCTAGAATGCTGGGCAAGGCGCGATAGGATAATTTCTCCGGTGCAAGCGTTGGTAGGCATTTTCGAGCTTGTCAAACGCCCTAATGGCTAAAGTTATTTCGTGGGCCCCGCCCAAATTTGCGCTTAAGCTACTCAGGCCCACGTCGTAGCTATAGCCCAGGCGCAGGCCCCCGGTCTGTACCCCCGCCACTACGGCTAGCACGTGCTGCGGCCCAACGCCAGTGTTGCCAAAAAGGTTGCGGTACACGGCCCCCAGCGTGATGGGCGACGCGGTGAAATACAATCCGGCCTCGACGCGCTGCGAGCCGCCCTGCCGGCTGTAGGCCGCCACGGGCGTATAACTCAACTCGCGGGTGGCCCGGCCGGGGCCCGGTTTCAGGACAAAAAATTTGTAGCCGCCGCTCACGTTCAGCAGCAGTGGCAGCTGGCTTTGGGCCCGAAACCCTAGGCTGGGCTGGTTGAGGTGCTGCCCGGCAATGCTCAGCCAAGCCTGGTCGGAGTACAGTACTACGCCGGTGCCCACGCTGAGGTAGTTGCTGGGCGCGAAGTCGATGGCCTCGGCCGAGGGCCCCGTGAGCTGGCCGTCGGCCGAAATCTGGTCGCCGAACGTGAAGTTGCCGTAGCTCACGCGCTGGCGGCCGTAGCTGGCGCGCAGGCCCCCGCTCAGGGCCACCTGCCGGGTCAGGCGGGTGTGGTAGGCGTACAGGGCCCCGGCTTGGATGCGGGTGTAGCCCACGGAGCCCGCCCGGTCCTGGTCCACGAGTAGGCCGAAGGCGTGGTGTTGGCCGGGCTTGTCGGGCCGCCAGTCGGCCGCGGCCTGGGTCGTCACAAACGAGCCCGCCAGCGTGGGCAGCTGGTTGCGGTAGCTCAGCGTCACGCTGTAGTCGTCAATCAGGCCGGTGAAGGCCGGGTTGGCGTGCAGGCGCGTGGCGAAGGGTTGCGAAAAATACACGTCCTGGGCCTGGGCGGCGGGCGCGGCCAGGCCCACGGCCAGCAGCAGCGCCGCGCCGCGCCCCAGCCAGCGGGCCGGGGCCCCGCGCAGTGGAAGAGAGCAAAGCATAAGGGCAGGCAAAACGCAGTTGGGCCCGGTTTTGGTACGGCCGGCCAACGAAAGTACGGCCGGGGGCCCCGGAAATGAACACTGGGGCCCGAGCCCGCCGTTTAAGGTGGGGCAATGGGCGGCCGTTCTATTTTTGCCCGATTCACTTTAGTACGACTGGCTATGCGGAAGATTCTGATTGGTTTGGGAATAGTGGTGGTGCTGCTGCTGGCGGCCGTGGTAGCCGCGCCGTTCTTATTTAAAGACCGGCTAAGGGCCCTGGCCGACAAGCAGATTGCCCAACGTGTGCGCGCCAAAGTGCAGTACGACCCGAATAGCATCGACGTGAGCGTGCTCCACTCCTTCCCGGATTTGACGCTGGACATCAAGAATCTGCGCGTGATTGGGCTCGACTCGTTCGGCCGCGACACGCTGGCCTACTTGCCCAGCCTGCGCGTGGGCCTCGACGTGATGACGGTCCTTAAGGGACAGGAAATCAAAATCAACAACGTGGAGCTGGACCGGCCCGACGTCAGCCTGCGGGTGCTAAAAAGCGGGCGGACCAACTGGGACGTGATGATTTCGGACTCGGCCGCCGCCGCCAAAGGCCAGGACACCAGCCAGGTGCGGCTGGCCATCAAGGGCTGGAAAGTGACCGACGGCCACCTGCGCTACGAAGACCTGACGCTGCCCTTCCGCATGGAGGCCCGCCAGGTGAACCACACCGGCAGCGGCGACTTCGCCAGCAACGTGTTCGAGATGACGTCGAAAACCACGGCCGGCCGCCTCGACATGACCTACGGCGGCGTGGCCTACGTGACGGACAAAAAGCTCGACGCCGACGTGACGATGAACATGGACCTGAACAAAAACCTGTACACCTTCAAAGACAACAAGATCAAGCTCAACGACTTCCCGTTCAGCTTTGCCGGGGCCATTGGGCTGCCGAATGCCACGGACATTACCTACGACGTGACGTTTAGGGCCCTGGAAACGGACTTCAAAACTCTGCTCAGCCTGGTGCCGGGCGTGTACACCGACAAGTTTAAGAACGTGGAAACCAGCGGCCAAGTGGCCTTCGACGGCTACTACAAGGGCACGCAAAACAAGCTGCGGATGCCCGGCTACGGCGTGAACCTGGCCGTAACCAACGGCCGCTTCAAGTACCCCGACCTGCCGCAGGAAGCCAAGAACATCAACGTTCAACTGGTGGTGGACAACCCCTCGGGCTTCACCAACAACGTGAAAGTGAACGTGTCGCAGTTTCACCTCGACCTGGGGCCCAACCCCGTGGACGGCAACGTGACCATCGACGGCCTGGAGCCGATGAAGGTCGACGGCCGTGTGAAAGCCAACGTGAACCTGGCCGAGGCCCTGAAGGTGTACCCGGTGCCGGGCCTCAGCATGCGCGGCCAGCTGGCGGTGGACGCCACGGGCAAGGGCACCTACTCGAAAACGCAGATGCCGGTGGTGAACGCCGCCATCAAAATGACCAACGGCTACGTGAAGTCGAACAAGTTTCCGGCCCCGATTGAGGACATCAACCTGAGCGGGACGGTGGTGAACACCACAGGCCAGGTGAACGATACCTACGTGAACCTGCCCCAGTTCCACATGGTGCTGGAGGGCGAGCCGCTCGACGGCCGCCTCACGGCCCACAACATCAACCAGCCGGTGTTCGACGCCAACGTGAAGGGCACGGTGGACCTGACCAAAATCACCAAGATTTTCCCGCTGGCGGGCATGACCGTGACCGGGCGCGTATCGGGCAACATCGCCGCCGCCGGCAATATGGCCGACGTGGAAGCCGGCCGCTACCAGAACGTGAAAGCCAGCGGCACGGTGCAGGCCAAGAATGTGACATACAAGAGCAAAGACCTGCCGCAGGGCGTGAACATCAGCAGCGCGGCGGGCACGTTCAACAACAACCAGATTGTGCTGCAAAACGTGAACGGCACGGCCGGCAGCTCCGACTTTGCCGCCAACGGCACGGTGAGCAACTACCTGGGCTACCTCTTCACGCCGGGCCAGGCGCTGAAGGGCACGATGAACGTGACCTCGCACAACTTCAACGCCAACGAGTGGATGGTGGACCCGGTGAGCAACAAGTCGACCGCCACCGGCCAGGGGGCCCCGGCGAAGGCCACCGGCGTGCTGGAAATCCCGAAGTTCTTCGACCTGGTGCTGAACAGCAAGGTGGACAACGTAACCTACGACAACCTGAAACTGACCAACGCCAGCGGCACGGTGGCCGTGAACAACCAGATTGCTACGCTGAAGGACTTGACTTTCAACACGCTGGGGGCCACTTTTGGCACCACCGGCAGCTACAACACCCAAAACCTGGCGCACCCCAAGTTCGACCTTGGGTTGAACATTAAAAACCTCGATTTCCAGAACGCTTTCAAGGCTTTCAACACGGTGAAAGCGCTGGTGCCGCTGGCCGCAGCAGTGCAGGGCGTGTTCGGCACCAACTTCAACGTGAGTGGCGAAATGGGCCAGGACATGTTCCCCAAGCTGAGCACGCTGAGCGGCACGGGCTTGTTTGACATCGTGAAGGCCAGCGTGTTGCAGTCGCCGGTGCTGAGCCAGATTTCGAGCCTGACGACCTTGCCCGAGCTCAAAAACCTGCAAGTGCTGAACAAGATTGTGAACGCCCAGATTGTGAACGGCAACTTCGTGGTGAAGCCCTTCGACCTGGCCATTGGCGACGTGAAGATGACGGTGGGAGGCTCGAATAGCTTGGCGGGCCTGCTGTCCTACGTCACGGCCATCAACGCGCCCACCGGCAAACTGGGCAATGCGCTGAGCGGCAAGCTCACGCAGCTCACTGGCGTGCAAAACATCCAGGGCACCGACCGGGTGACGCTGGGCCTGAACATCGGGGGCAGCATGGCGAGCCCGGTGGTGAAGCTGACCAGCGGCAGCCTCAAGGACCAGGGCAAGGCCATCGTGACGAATGTGGTGAAGACCAAGCTTACCGACGCCCTGCTGGGCCTGGCCACCAAGAACCGGGCAAAGACCGACAGCACCCAGAAAGCCACCGCCACCACCCAGCAAAACTCGCAGGAGCAGCTGAACCTGGAGCTGCAAAAGAAGAAGCTGGAGGCCCAGGAGAAAGCCAAGCAAGCCATAGGCGCGGGCCTGAACAGCCTGTTTGGGGGCCGCAAGAAAGCTGCTGCGCCCGCTGTTGCTCCGGCCGCCGCCGATACCACGAGGAAGTAAGGCCGGTTCTTCCGGCAGGGTTTTTGAACGGAACGCTCCGATAACCAATTGGTTATCGGAGCGTTTTTGCATCCTGTTTATTCTGCCTATTGTTCTCTTTTAGCATTTCCTGTTCACCTTATCTCTTCTTTTTTACCACCACCTTATGAAAAATTATTCTTTCCTGGGCTTGGCCGGCGCGGCGCTGCTGGGTTTGGCAAGCTGCTCGAAAAGCACGTCGGACGACCCCAGCGCCACCGCGGCCAAGCTGGAAGTGCGGCTGACGGACGCCCCCGGTAACTTCAACAGCGTGGTACTGGACGTGCGCCAGATTGAAGTGCACCTCAAGGACGAAGGCAACCCCGACGGCTGGCAAACGCTGAACTTCACGCCCCAAACCGTGAACGTGCTCGACTACGTGAACGGTAAATCGGCCCTGTTGGTGAACACCGACTTCGCGCCCGGCGACTTGAAGGAAATCCGGCTCATCCTGGGCCCCAACAGCTACGTGGTGGGCACCGACGGCCAGCAATACGACCTGAAAACGCCCAGCGGCCAAACCTCGGGCGTAAAACTCAAGCTCGACAAGGTCACGCTGAAGCAGCGCGAAACGTTTCAGCTGCTGCTCGATTTCGACGTGGCCAAGTCCATCGTGGAGCGCGGTAACTGGAAGGCCGGCAACGACAAAAAGGAGCGCTACCTGCTAAAGCCGGTCATCCGGCTGGTGGCCCAGGACCTCAAAGGCGGCTTGGGCGGCCTCGTGAGCCCGGCAGCGGCGCGGCCTCAAGTACTAGCCATTCGCTCGTCCATCCTGGGTCCCGACACGGTGAGCACGTATGCCGACGCCTCAGGCGCCTTCCAATTGCGGGGCCTGCCAGCGGGTACGTACCAAGTGCAGTTCTTCCCAACTGTGGGGGCCCCGGCCGGCCAGCCAGCGTATAAAAACGTGGTGCGCACGGGCATCACGGTGGACAACGTTCAGGCAACTGACTTGGGACTAACGCCACTGAATTAATTACAATCTTGCTAAACCCAAAAAGGCCGTTCCCTGCGCAGGGAACGGCCTTTTTTGGGTTAATAAAATGGGTCTAACTGGACCCCGGTGTGGGCGAGTTAGGGCCCCAAGCAGCCTAACCTAACTGCTGCACCAGCGCCAGCAGCTCGTGCTGGGTGGTGCGGGTGGCATCCTGGGCGTACCAGCCGTGGAGCTGGGCGGCCAGCTCGGCGAAGGGCGTTTGGCTGGCTTTCAGGGTTTGGAACAGGGCTTGGGCGGGGGCCGGGCGGGGGCCCCACACGGCGGCCTCGGCCATCGAGTCGGCGCGGAGCAAGACGGTCATCGGGATGGCGCGGCCGCCATTGGTGAGGTAGCGGTCGATGAGGTCGGGGTTGGCGTCGCGCAGGAAGTAGCGAGTGGCGAGGCGGCCGTTGCTGGCCTGGGCTACGGCCTCAATCACGGGCACGAGCTGGGCCGCATCGCCGCACCAGCCTTCGGTGATAACTACCCAAACGTATTGCCCCGCAATGCGTTGCAAGGCCGCTTGCAGCTCGGGCAGCACGGCCACCGTGGGGACCAGGGCGTTCATGCGGGCCTCGCCCTCTCGGTAGTGGGGCAGCATTTTGGCCAGCTGCGGGTCGGGGCCCTGGGCGGCCAGCACTGCGGTGATGTGCTGGCGGTAGGCAGCGTAGGTAAGGCCAGCGGCCAACTGGTCGGCGGTAAGAACGGGGGCGGTGGTAACAGACATCGGGAAGAGCGCTAAAAGTGAGTGCTACAAACAAAAAGCCGGACGAATTGATAACGTCCGGCTTCGGTTTTCGACCCCTAAGGTTGGGGCCCCTACTGCCAACCGCCGCCAAGGGCGCGGTAGAGGTTTACGCTTTGTAGCAGCTGCTCCTGGCGGGCATCGGCGAGGCTCAGCTCAGCTTCGAGTACGCTACGCTGGGCGGTAATCACTTCTAAATAAGAGGCATAGCCGGCCACAAACAACTCGTTGGATGTAGCTACAGCGCTTTGCAACTGGGCTACTTCGCGGGCGCGGAGGTCGGCCACGGCGCGGTAATTTTCGAGGCCCCGCAGGCCCACCACCACCTCGCGGAAACCGGTTTGCAGCGCCTGCTGGTAGCGGTAGTAGCCTTCGTAGTTGTTGGCCACGGCCTGGCGGAAGTCGGCCCGGTACTGCGCCCGGTTGAGGATGGGGCCCGCCAGGCCCCCGATGATGCCGTAGGTCACGGAGCCGGCATCGAGCAGCAGGTTGGCCCGGAACGCGTTGAGGCCCAGGTAGGGCGTGAGGGTGAGGCTGGGCAAAAAGGCGGCGCGGGCGGCGTCCACGTCGGCGCTGGTGGCGCGCAGCTCCAGCTCGGCCTGGCGCACGTCGGGGCGGCGCAGCAGCGCCGTGGCGGGCAGGCCGGCTCCGAGGCGGGTGGGCAGGCCCTGCTGATTGGGCAGCGCGGGGCCCCGGCCGATGGGCTGCGGGTAGCGCCCCAGCAGCTGGTTGAGACTGGCTTCGGTTTCGGTGATGCGCTGGCGGGTGCCGTAGGCCAGACTCTCGGTGCGCAGGGCCTGGGCGGCAAACTGCTGCACGGCCAGCTCGGTCACGCGGCCGGCTTGCTTCTGAATGCGAATCAGGCGCAGGCCTTCCTGCTGGAAGCGGGCGTTGCGCAGCAGCGTAGCCAGTTGGTTGTCAAGGGTTAATAGCTCGTAGTAGGCCCGCGCCACGTCGGCCACTACGTTGGTTACCACCAGGTTGCGGCCCTGTTTCGAGCCCAGTACGCGCAGGTAAGCAGCCTTGCGGCGGCTGCGTAGCTTGCCCCACAGGTCAATTTCCCACGAGCTGCGCAGGCCCACGAAGTAGTCGGGCGTGAGGCTGGTGGGCACGCGCTGGTTGCCGTCGATGTTCTGCGAAAGGTTGGTGTCGTAGTTGCCCACGCCCGTCATGGTGTACCGGCCGTAGCGGTCGAGGCCGACATTGCCCGTGGCCGTTACCGACGGAAACAGCGCCCCGCGCCGGGCCAGGTACTGCGCCTGAAACACTTCCACCCGCTGCACGGCTACCTGCAAATCGAGGTTCTGCCGCAAAGCTGTGTCGATGAGGCCCACCAAGGCGGGGTCCTGGAAAAACTGCCGCCACGGCGTGGCGCCCACGCTGGCGGTGTCGGCCAGGGGGACCTGGGTAAAGGTTTTGGGGGCCCCGGGTGAGGCCGCGGGACCAGCGGGGGCCGCCACACGGCAGCCACCGGCCAGTAAAAGCAGACTGAAACTAAAAAAAGCGGCAAAGAGCGGGCGCATGCAAAACGGGTTGTCGTGGGGGAGAAGCGAGGCGGGCGGTAGGCGCCCTTAATGGGCCACCAACGCGGCCGCCGGTTCGGGGCGCGCGGCCGGGGTGGGCGTTGTGTTTGGGGCGTCGGCATCCAGGTTCTTCACCTTCTCGAAGCTGGCAAACAGCACGTAGAGCCCCGGTATCAGCACCATGCCAAACACGGTGCCGATGAGCATGCCGCCCGCCGCGGCCGTGCCAATGGAGCGGTTGCCCAGGGCCCCCGCGCCGCTGGCCGTCACCAGCGGAATGAGGCCCGCGATGAAGGCGAACGAGGTCATCAGAATCGGCCGCAGGCGCGACACGGCCCCCAGCACGGCGGCCTCCAGCACGGTGGCCCCGGCGCGGCGGCGCTGCTCGGCAAACTCAATGACGAGGATGGCGTTTTTGCCCAGCAGGCCGATGAGCATCACCAGCGCCACCTGGGCATAAATGTTATTTTCGAGGCCCAACAGCTTGAGGCTCAAGAAGGCGCCAAACACGCCGGTGGGCAGGCTCAGTAGCACGGGCAGCGGCAGCAACAGGCTTTCGTACTGCGCGGCCAACAGCAGGTACACGAATACCAACACGAGCGCGAACACGTAGAGCGCCTGGTCGCCGCTCAAAATTTGCTCGCGCGTCATGCCGCTCCACTCATAGGAGAAGCCTTTGGGGAGCACCTTGGCTGCTACCCGCTGGATGGCCGTAATGGCGTCGCCCGAGCTGTGGCCGGCGGCGGCGTCGCCGTTGATCATGGCCGAGGTGTACATGTTGTAGCGCGTCAGCTGGTCGGGGCCAAACACGCGCTCCAACCGCACGAACGTGGAGAAGGGCACCAGCTCGCCGCGGTTGTTTTTGACGTGCAGGGCCAGCAGGTCGTCAGGTCGGCCGCGGTACTCGGGGCTGGCCTGCACCATCACCTTGTACATCTGGCCGAAGCGAATGAAATTGCTGGCGTAGTAGCTGCCGAGCAGCGTTTGCAGGGTGCTCATGGCCTGGTCCACGGTCACGCCCTTTTTGGCGGCCATGTCCTGGTCTACGTGGATGAGGTACTGCGGGAAGTTGGGGTCGAAACCGGTGAAGGCGCCGTTGATGGCCGGTTCCTTTTGCAGCGCCGCCAGAAAAGTTTTCGACACCTTGGCCGTCTGCTGCAAGTCGCCGCGGCCCGACTTGTCCAGCAGCCGCAGCTCGAAGCCGCTGCTGTTGCCGAAGCCCGGCACCGTGGGCGGCGGCAGGAACTGAATGTCGGCATCGGCGATGCCTTTGGTCTTCTCTTCCAGCTCTTTAATAAACTCGGCCACCGACTGGTCGCGCTCTTCCCAGCCCTTGAGGTTAATCATGCCCATGCCGTAGCTGGCGCCGGCCACTTCGTTTACCAGACTATACCCGGCCAGCGTCGAAACCGATTCTACTGGCTTGAGCTTCTGGGCAATGCGCTGCACCTGGGCCAGCACGGCCTCGGTGCGCTCCACGGTGGCCCCGGCGGGCGTGGTCACGTTGATGTACACCATGCCCTGGTCCTCGGTCGGGATGAAGCCCGAGGGCAGGATGCGGCTGATGCCCCAGGTGGCCCCGAAAAACAGGAGCAGGGCCCCCAGCGTCACCACGCGGCGGCCGGCAATGCCGTGCAGCAGCTTCTGGTAGCCATTGGCGAGGCCTTCATACTTGTTATTAAAACCTTTGAAAAACTTGCCCACTAAACCCGTGCGTTCGCCCTCCTGGTGCTTGAGCATGAGCGCGCACAATGCCGGTGTCAGCGTCACTGCATTGACGCCCGAAATGACGATGGCGATGGCCAGCGTGAGCGAGAACTGGCGGTAGAACACGCCCACCGGCCCATCCATGAACGACACCGGGATGAACACCGCCGACATCACCAACGTGATGGCAATCAGCGAGCTGCTGATTTCGTGCATGGCCTCGTAGGTGGCGGCGCGGGCGTCCATGTGCTTCTCCTGCATCTTGGCGTGCACGGCCTCCACCACCACAATGGCGTTATCGACCACGATGCCGATGGCCAGCACTAACGCGAAGAGCGTGAGCAGGTTAATCGAAAAGCCCAGCATCTGCATGAAGGCCAGCGTGCCGATGAGCGCCACCGGCACGGCCAGCGCCGGAATGAGCGTGGAGCGCCAGTCCTGCAAAAACAGGTACACGATGATGAATACCAGCACGAACGCCTCCACCAGCGTGCGCAGCACCTCGTGAATGCTGGCGTCGAGGAAGCGCGACACGTCGTACGAAATGCTGTACTTCATGCCGGGCGGAAAGCTGGTGGCTTGCAGCTCGGCCATGCGGGCTTTCACGTTGGCAATCACCTCACTGGCGTTCGAGCCGGGCCGCTGCTTCAGCATGATGGCCGCCGAGGGCTGCCCGTCGTTCTTCGACGACATGCCGTAGGTAAGCGAGCCAAATTCCACGTCGGCCACCGCTTTTAGGCGCAGCACCGAGCCGTCGGGGTTCGAGCGCAGCACGATGTTGCGGTACTGGTCGGGCTCGAACAACTTGCCGGTGTAGCGCAGCACGTACTGCAACTGCTGGGCCTTGCCGCCCGAGCTTTCGCCCGATTTGCCGGGGGCGGCCTCCACGTTCTGGGCCCGAATGGCGGCCACAATCTCGTCGGTGCCCACCTGGTAGGCGGCCATGCGGTCGGGCTTCAGCCACACCCGCATCGAGTACTCGCGCGAGCCCATAATCTCGGCAAACCCCACGCCGTTGATGCGCTTCAGCTCCTGCAATACGTTGATGTCGGCGAAGTTGTAGATAAACTTCTCGCCCGCCGACTTATCATCGCTCGTAATGTTGAGGTAGAGCAGCATGGAGTTTACCTCTTTCTCCGTCGTCACGCCGGCCTTGATTACCTCCTCGGGCAGCTCGTCAATCACGGTCGTCACGCGGTTTTGTACGCCCACGGCCGCCAGGTCGGGGTCGGTGCCCACCTCAAAGAACACCGTGATGAGTGTCACGCCGTTGTTCGAGCTCACCGAGTTCATGTAGGTCATGCCCGGCACGCCGTTGATGGCGCGCTCCAGCGGCGTGGCCACGGCCTTGGCGCACACCTCGGCGTTGGCCCCGGTGTATTTGGCCGTGACGGTCACGGACGGCGGCACGATGTCTGGGAACTGCGTGATGGGCAGCGTGAACAGCGCCAGCCCGCCCAGCAGCACCAGGAACACGGAGATGACCAGCGAGAGTATCGGCCGGCGAATGAAAATGTCGAACATAGATGAGGCTTACTTAAGGGAGGAGGTGCGGAAAACGCCGTCATGCTGAACGCAGTGAAGCATCTCTACAGCAGCAGTACCCATTGATTAGTAGCGCAGTAGAAATGCTTCACTGCGTTCAGCATGACAAACTGGTGTGGCCAGTAGCGTCCTGGGGCCCTACTGCACGGCCGTGGCCAGGTCCACCAGCACGGCCTTGACCTGGATTTTCTGGCCGTCGTGCAGCTCCGGGGCCCCTTCGTATACTACCCGCTCGCCCGATTTCAGGCCTTCTTTCACCACGTAGAAATCGCCCAAGCGCGTCTGCGGCACAAAGTTGCGGGTGTGCACCAGGCCGTTCCGGTCCACCACGTACACGTAGTTTTTGTCCTGAATCTCAAATACGGCCTTTTGGGGCAACAGCAGGGCCGTGGGCAGGCCGCTGGTGAGGCGCACCTTGCCCGAGGCGCCGTGGCGCAACAGCCGCTGCGGGTTAGCAAAGCGGGCCTTCAGGGCGATGGAGCCGGTGTTGGGGTTGAACTCGCTCTCGGCAGTTTCGATGTGGCCGGTGAGGGGGTATTGCTCGCCGTTGGCCAGCGTGAGGTGCACCGAATCGGGGTGCTGCTCGGGGTGCAGCTGGTGAGCCTTGTTGTAGTCCATGTAGTTGCCCTCGGCCACATCGAAGTAGGCAAATACGGCGCTTAGATCCGATACCGTGGTGAGCAAGGTTCCTTCTTCCACCACGCTGCCCATTTTGAGCGGAATGCGGTCGATGACGCCGTCGAACGGGGCCTTAACCAGGGTGTAGCTCAGGCTGAGGCGGGCGGCGGCCTCGCCGGCGCGGGCGGCGGCAATCTGGGCGTCGGCGTCGTTCACCTTGCTCGTCGAGAGCGCCGATTCAGACTTGGCAATCACGTTCTTGTCCACCAGCAGGCGTACCCGGTCGCGCTCCACGCGCACGGCCGCGGCCTGGGCCTGGGCGCTGGCCACGGCGGCGCGGGCCTGGGCCAGCTTGTTCTGGTAGGCGCTGGCGTTCAGGCGAAACAGCAGCTGGCCCCTCTTCACGGGCTTGCCTTCTTCCACGTAAATGTGCTCCAGAAAGCCCGCCACCTGGGCCCGCACCTCCACATTGCGCACGGCCTGCACATCGGCCACGTAGTCGCGGTGCAGCGATTGGCTGGAGGTTTTCAGCGTGACCACAGGCACGATGGGCGGGGCCTCAGCAGTGTCTTTTTCGGCCTTGGCCGAACAGCCGGCAAGGCCAGCAGCCAGTAGGCCAGCCGCGGCAGCCAGCGCAAATGGGCGAGAGAAGGAGCAGCGAAACAAGGAGTTCATGGGGTGAAAAATGAGCAAGCGAAAGGCCCGGGTGGCCTATTGGGCGACGGCCGTGGCGGTGGGCAGGGCCCTGGGCAGCGCGGGCCGCAGGGCCAGTAGGCTGTCCTGCTGCTGGTGGTCGGCCTGGCAGCGGGCCAGCAGCCGCTGCGTCAGGCGCAGGTCGGCTTCGGTTTCCTGGAGGTCCTCGTAGTCGGCCGCCGCCGGGGCCCGGTTATACAGCAGGAAGCCATTGAGCCCCAGCGACAAGGCCAGGGCCCCCGCCAGTAGCAAAGCCAGGAAATTCAACGACCGGAATGGATGGGGCATGGGCAGGCGGGGCAGTGGCAACTGCCCACAAAGCACCCCCCGCGATATTAAAACGGTATGAGAACCGTATTAGAAAAGATGAAAACGGGGTGAATAATTAGCACTCCGGCCCGTTGCCACCCGCTCGCTACACCGGCGTGGCCGGTAGCCACACCGTGGCCGTAGTGCCCTGGCCCACGGCCGAGGTCAGTTCCAGCCGGCCTTCGTGGCGGCGCACGATGCGCTGGGTAAGGGGCAAGCCGAGGCCGTAGCCGGGGCGGCCCACGGCGCCGGCGGCCCGGTACAGCGGCTCGTAGATGTGGCTCAGCTCGTCGGGGCTGAGGCCGGGTCCGGCGTCGCTGACGCGCACACGCAGGGTGTGGGGCCCCTCGTAGGCCAGCTCGGCCAGCACGGGGCCAGCCGAGTATTTGGCGGCGTTATCAAGCAGGTTGAGCAGGGCGGTGGTGAGCAGCTCGGCGTTGCCGGGCAGCATGAACACGTCGCTCTCGGCGGTGGGGGGTAGGGCCCCAAAGGCCAGGCGCAGCTCGCGGCCGGGGTACTTGGCGTGGGCAAAGTCCAGGGCCTGGGACAGGCATTCGTCGAGGCGCACGGGCGCAAAGGGCGGCAGGGTGCCGTCGGCCTTGGCCAAGGCCAGGAGGCTGGTGGTGAGGCTTTGCAGGTGGCGGGCAGCATCAAGCGAGTGGGCCAGGCTCTCGCGGGCGTCGGGCAGGGTGGCGTCGTAGGCCAGGGCCGTTTCGAGGGTGCCGGTGAGGGTGGTAAGGGGCGTGCGCAGCTCGTGCGAGGCGTGGGCCAGGAAGCTTCTCTGCGCCTCAAACGCCTGCTCCAGCCCAGCCAGCATGCCGTTGAAAGCGCGCGCCAGCTGGGCCAGCTCGTCGCGCCCGTTGCCCTCCGACAGCCGCCGGCCCAGGTTGGTGGCCGAAATGCGCCCCGCCTGCCGCCCGATGCGGGCCACCGGCGCCAGCGCCGCCCCCGCAAAGTGCCAGCCCGCCAAAATGGTGAGCGCCAGGGCCCCCACGTTGCCCAGCAGCAGCAGCAACCCCAACTGGTATAGCCGTGCCCAGCCCAACTGGTCGTCAGCCGACACAAAAATGGCGTACTGCTCACCCTCGTGGTTGTAGCCCAGGCCCACGGCCTCGCGCCGCGCGCCGGCCCCGAAGCCCGTGAACTGGCCCGGCCGCAGGGCCCCTAGCCGCGCCCGGTTGGGGCCCTGGTCGATGTCGTCGGCGCTGCTGTAGCGCAACTTGCCGCCGGGCCCGTAAATGCTGATCTGCTCCTCGGGCAGCGTCAGCAGGTCGCGGCGGCGCAGGCTGCCGAGCTGCCCGGTTTGGAGCTTGCCGGGCCGGATGAGCAGCCGCGCCGCCAGCGTGGCGCTGGTGCCCAGCCGGTGCTCGAAGCGTTGCGCCCGTGTGCTGGCATTGAAATAGTAGATGAACGCCGAAAAGCTGACCTGAATCGCCAGCACCACCAGCGTAAAGCGCAGCATCAGCTTGTTTCGAATCAGCATATTAGCATATGTAGCGTGGACTCTGCGAGTCCGCGCGTTTGAACGGTTAGGGCCCCCACGCGCGGACTCGCAGAGTCCACGCTACCCCTCCCGCATCACGTAGCCCATGCCCACCACGGTGTGAATGAGCTTGGGCGAAAAATCGCGGTCCAGCTTCTTGCGCAAGTAGCTCACGTACACATCAATAACGTTGGTCGTGGTGTCGAAGTCCAAGTCCCAGACGCGCTCGGCGATGTCCACGCGTGAGATGACGCGGCCGCGGTTGCGCAGCAGGTGCTCCAGCAGCGAGTACTCGCGGGTGGTGAGGGCAATGCGCTGGCCGGCGCGGGCCACGGTTTTGGCGTCGAGGTCGAGCACGAGGTCGGCCATGCGCAACTCGCGACGCTCGCCGCTGGCGGCTGCGTAGCGTTGGGTGAGGGCCCGGGCGCGCATCAATAATTCCCTGAATTCAAAGGGCTTGACCAAGTAATCATCGACCCCGGCGGCGAAGCCAGCCTCCTTGTCATCGAGGCTGTCGAGGGCCGTAAGCAGCAGCACCGGCACCAGCCGGCTGTGCGCCCGAATGCGCCGGCACAGCTCCACGCCGCTCACATAAGGCAGGTTCACGTCGAGGATTACCAGGTCGTAGGGCTGCTGCTCGTAGAACGACCAGCCCACGCGCCCGTCGTAGGCCACGGTGAGGTCGTAGCCCTCGTGGGCAAAGCCTTTTTTGATGAACGAGGCCAGCGGTGGCTCGTCTTCAACCAGCAGAATTTTCATGGGAATTAACGTACTGCCCAGCTATACGCAGGGTCCCCAAACGCGAACAGGCCGCCCCACAACTGACTGCCGGGCGGCCTGCTAAAATTGTAAAACGGCGTGGCACTCTGTTTTCACGCGCCGTTTCCGCCTTAGCAAATCCGGACTAACGGGAACGGCGTGCCACTTCGCTTTACAGCTGCGGGGCTACCTGGCCGCTTTGTTCGCGGCAATAGGTGATGAAGTCGGAATTGACGGGCTCCAGGCCACCTTCGCGCATTTTGGTGGCCACCTGGCCGCGGTGGTAGCTGGCGTGCACCACAGCGTGGGTCAGGATGTCGCTCACCTGCGAATCGAAGGCATCGCCCTGGGAATTAGAATATTGGATGTGGCGCAGCAGCTCGGTTTCGTCGGCGTTGGCGCAGAGGTCGGCAAATGCCTGCGAGGTTTGCTCGTGCCAGTAGTGCAGGCCGGCAAGGTCGTGTTCCTGCCACACTTTGAGGGGGCTGGCCGTGCCCGAAAGGCGGGCAATCCAAATGGCCTGGGCGTTGATGACGTGGCTGAAAATGCGCAGCGCGGGCTGGGGTGCCTCCTTGCCGGCAGCTACCGACGAGTCGAGGCGCCGCAGCAGCGTTTCGTTGGCCCACACGTTGAAAACGCCGAGCTTGGCGATGGTATTAATCATTTAATTAATGTGGAAATGTGGAGTGATGTGGAGATGTGAAAACGCAGTGTAATCTGAGGGTGCGAAAGTAGCAAAGTGCATGAAGGATGCCATAACAGAGGGTTTTAATGGCATCCATTTTCACATTCTTTCGCATTGTTCACGTTCCGCACATTCCTATCGTGGGTCTTGCCACACCAGTTTTTCGTTGGCCTTGCGCTTCTCGAAGTTGGCGCACTGGCCGTCGCCCTTGCCCGTGATGCCGCCGTCGGGGTGGCACAGCACGTTGCCCTTGGTGTCGTACACCGTCGATTGCTGGTCGCAGCAGGGCGCTGTTTCCCAGTACACCGTCTGGTCGTTGTACACGTAGCGGTAGATGCGCACGATGGGGTACTGCTTGCGGTGGCCCAGCGTTTCGGCGATGCGCGCCTTCAGCCACTGGGGCCGGGCGGTGGTGTCTTCGATGGCCATGCGGGCGGGCACGGGGTCCACGGTGTTGGCCGAGGTGGGGGCGGGGGTGCTATTTTCGGTGATGCTGTTGCCGTTGGGCTGGGTAGTGGGCGTGCCTACCGTCACGCGGTCGGCGCCGCAGGCAGAGGCCAGCAGCAGGGTGGCAACAAGAAAGGCAGGCAGCGGGCGCATAAGAATCGGTTGACGGCGTGAGGAGCGGGTGGGCCCCCCGAGCACCGGGGGCCCCACCCGCCTGCTTACGCCCGAGGTTGGCAATGGTTGGCGCCGCCGCCGGGGCCCGCCCTACGCATGGCCCGAAAACACCCGGGGCCCAAACACCAGGGCCCCCACCACCAGGGCCCCCAGGGCGGCCAGCAGCACAGCGCCGGCGGCCACGTCCTTGGCCCGGCCGGCTAGGGCGTGGTAGCCGGGCGAGGCCAGGTCGGTAAGGGCCTCGATGGCGGTGTTCACCAGCTCAGCAGCCCACACAGCGGCCACGGCCAGCGCCACCAGGGCCCATTCCAGCCGGGCAATGCCGTAGTAAAATCCCAGCCCCACCACCGCCACCGTAGCCACGGCGTGGAAGCGCAGGTGCAGCTCCGAGCGCAGGGCCGCGCCCACCCCGCGAAACGCGTGGCCGAAGCTGGCCACGCGCCGCCGCAGCAGCACCTTGGCCGACAGGCTCCGGGGCTGCGGGCTACGCATCGAACTCGGCAAAAACGGTGTGCCGGAGCGCGTCCCACTCGGGCCGGATGATACTGAAAATCACCGTGTCGCGCCGGTAGTTATCCTGCGTAAAGCGGTGGCGGCGCAGGGTACCTTCCTCGGTGGCGCCCATGCGGCGCATGGCTTCCTGCGATTTCTGGTTGCGGCTGTCGGTTTCCAGCTCCACCCGCTCGTATTGCAGCACGTCGAAGGCGTGGCACAGCAGCAGGTGCTTGGCCGCCCGGTTCAGGCCGGTGCGCTGAAACGCGGTGCCCACCCAGGTGTGGCCGATGCTTAGGCGCTGGTCGTCGGGCACGACGTTGTAGTAGCTGGTGCTGCCGGCCAGCTCGCCGGTGAGGCGGTCGATGATGGCGAACGGGTAGCGCTGGCCGGCTTGCCGCGCCTGCTCAGCCGCCGAAATGTAGGCGGCCAGGCTCAGCACGTCGTCGGCGCGGGTGAGGGTGTAGCGCCAGATTTCGGGGTCGAACGCCACGGCCTTGAGGGCCTCAAAATCAGCGGCTTCGAGGGGCCGCAGGCGCACGCGGCTGTTTTCCAGTACGATGTTCTTGGTATAATCCATAGCTCTGCAAATATGTCGATAAAAAAAGCCGCCCTGCCCGGGCAGGCAAGGCGGCTAAGCGAGGCGCGGGGGCCCCAGGCGCTACTTCTTAATCTCACCCACCATGTCCTCGGGCTTCAGCCACTCGTCGAACTGCTCGGCGGTGAGGTAGCCGAGCTGCAGGGCGGTTTCCTTCAGGGTCGAGCCGTTTTTGTGGGCCGTCTGGGCAATTTCGGCGGCTTTGTAGTAGCCGATGTGCGGGTTGAGGGCCGTGACGAGCATCAGCGACGAGTCGACGTGCTTCTTAATGTTGGGCAGGATGGGCGCGATGCCCACGGCGCAGCGGTCGGTGAACGACACGCAGGCGTCGCCGATGAGGCGGGCCGAGTGCAGGAAGTTGTAGATCATCAGCGGCTTGAACACGTTCAGCTCGAAGTGGCCCATCGAGCCGCCAACGGTGATGGCCACGTCGTTGCCCATCACCTGGGCGGCCACCATCGTCAGGGCCTCGCACTGGGTGGGGTTCACCTTGCCGGGCATGATGCTGGAGCCGGGCTCGTTGTCGGGGATGGAGATTTCGCCGATGCCGGCCCGGGGCCCCGAGCTGAGCATGCGCACATCGTTGGCGATTTTCATCAGGCTCACGGCCACCGTTTTCAGGGCCCCGTGGGCTTCCACGATGGCGTCGTGCGCGGCCAGGGCCTCGAACTTGTTCTCGGCCGTGACGAAGGGCAGGCCCGTCAGCTCGGCGATGTGCCGGGCCACGTTTTCGGAGTAGCCGGGGGGCGTGTTGATGCCCGTGCCCACGGCCGTGCCGCCCAGGGCCAGCTCGCTCAGGTGGGCCAGCGTGTTATTAATGGCCTTGAGTCCGTGGGTGAGCTGGGCCACGTAGCCCGAAAACTCCTGGCCCAGCGTGAGCGGCGTGGCGTCCATGAAGTGCGTGCGCCCAATCTTCACCACGTCCATGAACTCCGTGGACTTGGCTTGCAGCGCGTCGCGCAGCTTGGTGATGCCCGGAATCGTGGTTTCGACCAGAATCTTGTAGGCCGCGATGTGCATGGCCGTCGGAAACGTGTCGTTGCTCGATTGCGACTTGTTCACGTCGTCGTTCGGGGCCAGGAACTTCTGAGTGTCCGTGAGCTGGCCGCCGTGCAGCACGTGGCCGCGGTAGGCCACCACCTCGTTCACGTTCATGTTACTCTGCGTGCCTGAGCCCGTTTGCCAGACAACCAGCGGAAAAGAATCGGCCAGCTTACCGTCCAGAATCTCGTCGCACACCTGGCCAATCAACTCGGCTTTCTCGGCGTCGAGCACGCCCGCGTCGCGGTTGGTGAGGGCGGCGGCCTTCTTGAGGTAGGCAAAGGCGCGGATGATTTCCTTGGGCATCTTGTTGATGTCCTGCGCGATGGGGAAGTTCTCGATGCTGCGCTGGGTTTGGGCCCCCCAGTAAGCGTCGGCGGGCACTTGCACGGTGCCCATGGTGTCTTTTTCGGTGCGGAACTGCGTCATGGCCTCGGGGGCGGGAGTGAAAAGCGTGAGAAGAAAACAACCGGCAACGGCCGCAAAAGTAAGCCGGCAGGCCCCGCGGGCAGCCATTGGGGCCCCCGGGCCGTACACCCCGCAGTTCTCCTTTCTTAATCCTGCCCGCGCCATGAGCCAGACCGATCCAACCCCCGACCCGCACACCGAGCCGCCCGTACCCGTGCAGGGCGACGGCGTGCCCGACTACAGCAAAGTCCACATCGAAACCGAAACCGACCTGCCCACGCCTACCAAGCCCGGCGGCAGCGCCACCGAGCCCGAAAGCGGCGGCGGCTACAGCGGCTAGGGCCTCCCAGAAATTGCGTTGCTGAAAAGCGCCGTGCTGCTCCGTGTAGGAGCGGCACGGCGCTTTTTTTATGTAGCGTGGACTCTGTGAGTCCGCGACGAGCGCAGCGAGTGGGCTAGTAGCTCGTTCAATCGCTGCACTCGCTGCGCTCGTCGCGGACTCGCAGAGTCCACGCTACATAAAAAAGCGCACCAACTGCTTGAGCCAGCGTGCTATCTTGCGCGGCACTACGGCCGGAGTTTTGAGGATAAATTAGGGCCCCGGTACTTTTCTTTCCCGAAAAAAGACAGTTCTATGCTGAAACACTACTCGCTTCTGCTGGCTGCCAGCCTACTAGCCCCGGCCGCCCACGCCCAAACGGTCTCGCCGGCCGACGTCAAACCGCTGCTGGGCTTCGAGTCCGCCGCGGCGGCCGCCGAGTACCAGCTCGAAACCAAGTTCGACGCCCAGCTGAAGGCCGGCAACCTGCGGGACTGGATGAAGCGGCTGTCGGCGCACCCGCACCACGTGGGCTCGCCCTACGACAAGGAAAACGCCGACTACATGGCCGGCCTGTTCAAGAGCTGGGGCTACGACACGCGGATTGACGTGTCGTACGTGCTGTTTCCGACGCCCAAGCTGCGCGTGCTGGAGCTGGTGGGCCCCACCAAGTTCGTGGCCGGCCTTACCGAAAAGCCGGTGCCCGAAGACGCCACTTCGGGCCAGACCGCCGAGCAGCTGCCCACCTACAACTGCTTCTCGCGGGACGGCGACGTGACCGCCGAGCTGGTGTTCGTGAACTACGGCATCCCCAAAGACTACGAGGAGCTGGCCCGCCGCGGCATCGACGTGAAGGGTAAAGTGGTGATTGCCAAGTACGGCGGCTCGTGGCGCGGCATCAAGCCCAAGGTGGCCGCCGAGATGGGCGCCATCGGCTGCCTCATCTACTCCGACCCCAAAGACGACGGCTACGCCCAGGGCGACGTGTACCCCAAGGGCCCTTTCAAGCCCGAAACCGGGGCCCAGCGCGGCTCGGTGCTCGACATGCCCACCTACCCCGGCGACCCGCTCACGCCCGGCTACGGCTCGACCAAAAACGCCAAGCGCCTCGACTACCGCAAGGCCCCCACCATCACCCAGATTCCGGTGCTGCCCATCTCCTACGGCGACGCCTTGCCGCTGCTCACAGCCCTGGCCGGGCCCATGGCGCCGGCCGACTGGCGCGGGGCCCTGCCCATCCCGTACCACCTGGGCCCCGGGCCGGCGCGGGTGCACTTGCAGCTGGCCTTCAACTGGAAAACCGAGCCGGTGTACAACGTCATCGCCACGCTCAAGGGCAGCCAGTACCCGGGCGAGTGGATTATGCGCGGCAACCACCACGACGCCTGGGTGAACGGCGCCAGCGACCCGCTCAGCGGCATGGTGGCCGAATTGGAAGAGGCCAGGGCCCTGGGCGAGCTGGTGAAAACCGGCTGGCGCCCCAAGCGCACCGTCATGTTTTGCGCCTGGGACGGCGAGGAGCCCGGCCTGCTGGGCTCGACGGAGTGGGCCGAAACCAACGCCAAGGACATCCAGCAGCACGTGGTGGCTTATTTGAACACCGACAACAGCGACCGGGGCTTCCTGGGCGTGGCCGGCTCGCACACGCTGGAGAAATTCTTCAACCAGGTGGGGCGCGACGTAATGGACCCCGAAAAGCAGGTGTCCATCATCGAGCGCCGCAAAAGCCTGGATATGGTGAGCGGCACCCCCGAGGCCCAGAAGGATGCCCGCGACCGGCCCGACCTGCGCATTGGGGCCCTGGGCGCGGGCTCCGACTACTCGCCCTACCTCCAGCACCTCGGCATCCCGGCCCTGAACGTGGGCTTCGGCGGCGAAGGCGCGGGCGGCGAGTACCACTCCATCTTCGATTCGTTCGACGACTTCACCCGCTTCAAAGACCCCACCTTCGCCTACGGCGTGGCCCTGGCCCAAACCATGGGCCGCTGCGTGCTGCGCTTGGCCGATGCCGACGTGCTGCCCTTCGAGTTCCAGAACCTGTCGAACACCGTGGCCAAGTACGGCACCGAGGTGAAAGCCCTGGCCGAAACCATGCGCACCGACACCGAGAAGCAAACCAAGCTGCTGGCCGACAAGCGCTACGACCTGGTGGCCAACCCCGACCAGCCCCTGCTGCCGCCCAAGCCCCAGGCCGCCGTGCCCTACCTCAACTTCGCGCCCCTCGACAACGCCCTGGCCAAGCTCGAGCAAAGCGCCCAAGCCTACGCCCAAGCCCGCCGGGGCCCCAACAAGCTGTCGGAAGACCGCAAAAAGGAGCTGGACCAACTGCTCTACCAAGCTGAGCAGCAGCTCCTGAGCGCCGAAGGCCTGCCGCGCCGCCCCTGGTACCGGCACCAGCTCTACGCGCCCGGCTTCTACACCGGCTACGGCGTGAAAACCCTGCCCGGCATCCGCGAAGCCGTGGAAGAGCGCAAGTGGGCCGAGGCCGACGAGCAAATCCGGCGCACCGGCGCCGCCATCGAGCGCTTTGCCACCCAGGTTGACCGCGCCACCGCGGTGGCCGGCCCGGCGCCGGCGCAGTAGCCGGGGGCCCCGGGGGGGCCTGAGGGCCTTAGGTTATTAGGGTGATTGCCTTGCAAACAAGTAAATTAGGCCGTCATGCAGAGCGCAGCGAAGCATCTTTCCCGCGTAACTAATCAGGATTACCAGCGCAGAAAAGATGCTTCGCTGCGCTCTGCACGACTGGCCTGCTGGCGCTTTGCATGACTGGCCCACTAGCTGCCTGCTCCCCCGTGCCTGGCGGCCTAATTGCCGCCACGAATCCAAAAAAACAATGATGCCCGCATGCCCACCATTCGCCTCGCTCTCTTGCCGTTGCTCCTAACCCTTGCCGCCCGGCCAGCCGGGGCCCAAACGGCCGAGGCGATGCTGCAAGCCCGCGCCCGGGCCCTGCACGAGCGCGCCTTTGTGGTTGATTCGCACCAGGATACGCCGGGCAACCTCATCAAACCCGGCTTCGATTTGGCCCGCGACCACGGACCGGCAGAAGAAGCCAAGGTAGACTTCCCCAAGCTGAAGCGCGGCGGGGTAGACGCCGCGTTTTGGGCGGTGTACGTGGGGCAGGGGCCCCGCACGCCGGCTGGCTACGCTGCCATCCGGCCGGAAGTGCAGGCCCAGTTCGATGCCATCCACGCCGCCATTCGCCAGCACCCGGCCGAGCTGGCGCTGGCCACCACGCCGGCCGAGGCGCGGCGCATTCGGCGGGCGGGCCAGCGGGCCATTTTCATCGGCATGGAAAACGGCTACCCCGTGGGCCAGGACCTGGCCCTGCTCCAAACCTATTACGACCAGGGCGCGCGCTACCTCACGCTGTGCCACTCCTCCAACAACGACCTCTGCGACTCCTCGACTGACCCCAAGGGCCCCGAGTGGCAGGGCCTCAGCCCGTTGGGCGAGCGGGCGGTGCGGGAAATGAACCGCTTGGGCATGCTGGTGGACGTGTCGCACACTTCCGACTCGACGTTTTACGACGTGCTGCGGCTGTCCCGGGTGCCGGTTATTGCCTCGCACTCGGGCAGCCGGGTGCTGGCCGACATGGCCCGCAACCTCACCGACGACATGCTGCGCGACCTGGCCCGCCACGGCGGCGTGGTGCAGCTCAACCTGTTCAGCCCCTACGTGAAAACGGAGGAGAAAACGCCCGCCCGCCAGGCCGTCGAGCAGGCGTTTTGCACCAAGTGGGGCCTCAAAACCTTCCTCAACGTGTACGCCCTGCCCTCCGCCGACCGCACCCAAGCCCTGGCCGAATACGTTGTTATTGAACGCAATTACCCCGTGCCGCTGGCCAACGTGGCGGACGCGGCCAACCAAATCGACCACCTAGTGCAAGTGGCTGGCATCGACCATGTGGGCATCGGCTCCGACTTTGACGGTGGCACTGTACTCGACGGCCTGGCCGACGTAGGCGACTTCCCCAACCTGACCCTGGAGCTGGTGCGCCGCGGTTATTCGGCCCGGGCCCTGCGCAAAATCTGGGGCGGCAACCTGTTTCGGGTGATGGACGCCGTGGCCAAGGGCCGTAGCGTGGACTCTACGAGTCCGCGCGGTTGAACGGTCGCTGAACGATTACCGGCAGGACGAAGCGAGCGACGCGGACTCGCAGAGTTCACGCTACATTCAAACCGATACCTCAAATCATGAAAAAAACTACCCTTATCCTCCTGGCCCTTGGCCTCGCCCAAGCCGCCCGGGCCCAGCAGGGCCCCGAGCCGGTAAAGGTGACCGACTTGCTGAAAATCCAGCAGGTGGGCAACGTAACGCTGACGCGCGACGGGCGCCGGGCAGCCTTCACGGTGCTCAGCGTGGAGCCCGACGAGAAGAACAAGGCCGACTACAAGAACGTGACCCAACTCTACCAAGTAGGCACTGCGGCGGGAGCCCAGCCGCGCCAGCTCACGTCTTCTAGAGAAGGCGCGGGCCAGCCGGCCTGGAGCCCCGACGGCCGGCAGCTGGCCTTCGTGCGCACGGTGGATGAGAAACCGCAGGTGTTCATTATGCCCGCCGACGGGGGCGAAGCCCGCCAGCTGACGCGCTACAAGTTCGGCGCCGGGGCCCCCAAGTGGTCGCCCGACGGCCGGCAAATCCTGTTTTCGGCGCCCGTGCCGCTGCGCGAGTTGCTGCGCGATTCGGTGCTGAACGCGGCGAAGGCCGTGCCGGGCTGGTCGTTTGAAAAGCCCGGCTTCGCCAAGAACAGCCTGCTAGGCCCTGCCAAGCCCAACGCCGACGGCAACCTGGCCGAAATCCGCGCCTACCTCGACAAAGACGAGGTGGACAAGAAGGCCAAGGTGCTGGATAACCTGAACTTCCAGGACGAAAAGGAGGTGTCGGCGGAGCAGAACTACACGCAGTTTTTCCTCGTCAGCGCCACCGAGGCGGGGGCCCAGCCCATAGCGGTTACCCACGGCTTCTACCGGTTTTCGCAGGCTGAGTTCACGCCCGACGGCCAGCACCTGGTGCTGCTCGCCGCCCTCGATTCGCTGCGCCACCCCGACCGCGCCCAGGAAAACGGCCTTTACCTAACCGACCGCGCCGGCCGCCACCCGCGCCTGCTGCTGGGCCGCGACAGCACCGCGTATTCCGGCTTCCGGGTGTCGCCCTCGGGCAAGTGGCTGGCCTTCCAGCAGGAGCCCACTGGGCGCGTGGCCGTACCCACGCTGGCCCTACTACCGCTGAACGGTGGCGCCAAGGAAGTGATTACCATCCCGTTTGACCGCAGCAAAGGCGCCCTGGCCTGGAGCAGCGACGAAAAATACGTCTACTTCACGGCCCAGGCCAACGGAGGGGCCCCGCTGTACCGGGCCAACGTAAAAACCAGAAAAGTCGAAAAACTCTCGTCCGACGACACCGGCATCCTGAGCTTCGACGTGGCCCAGGGCCGGGTGGTATTTGCCCAAACTGGCGTGCGCAACCCTTCGGATTTGTTTGTGGCCGACGCCGGGCTGCGCCGGGTGCAGCGCGCCGGCACCTTCAACGACTGGTTGAAAAACCGGCAATTATCTATGCCCGAAAAGCATAGCTTCGTGAACGACAAGGGCTTGACGGTGGAGTACTGGGTGATGAAGCCCACCGCCTACCAGGCCGGCCGGAAGTATCCGCTGCTGCTCGACATCCACGGGGGCCCCGCGGCCATGTGGGGCCCCGGCGAGGCCAGCATGTGGCACGAATTCCAGTACTTCGCCGCCCAGGGCTACGGTGTGGTGTACGGCAACCCGCGCGGCTCCGGCGGCTACGGCCAGCAGTTCCTGCGCGCCAACATCAACGACTGGGGCACGGGCCCCAGCGCCGACGTGCTGGGCTACCTCGACAAAACCGTGGCCGAGGGCTGGGCCAACCCGCAGAAACTGGTAGTGACGGGTGGCTCGTACGCGGGCTACCTCGTGGCCTGGATCATCGCCCACGACCACCGCTTCCAGGCCGCTTGCTCGCAGCGCGGCGTGTACGATCTGGCCACGTTCTTCGGTGAGGGTAACGCTTGGCGTCTGGTGCCCAACTACTTCGGCGGCTACCCCTGGGAGCCGGCGGTGCGCGCCGTGCTCACCCGCGAGTCGCCCATCACCTACGTCCAGAACATCACCACGCCCTACATCATCTTCCACGGCGAGAGTGACCGGCGTACGGGCTTCGTGCAGGGTGAGATGATGTACCGCAGCCTCAAGGTACTGGGCCGCCCCGTGGAGTATGTGCGCCACCCCGGCGGTACCCACGAGCTGACCCGCGCCGGTGACAACCGCCAGCGCATCGACCAGATGCTGCGCACCTACGAGTTCTTCGAGCGGTATATCAATACTAAAGCTGTAGTGGCGCAGTAGCCCCGGAGGCCCCCTGGCGTAATTCGCGGCTACTTAAAAATAGTAAATACTTAAAAAAGAACGTCATGCAGAGCGCAGCGAAGCATCTTTCTCGCGCCAGTAATAATTAGTTACGCGAGAAAGATGCTTCGCTGCGCTCTGCATGACGTTCTTTTTCCGTGCCCAACTATCACTTCTTCCGCATCATATTTACTGGCGCGAAAAAGATGCTTGGCTGCACTCTGCATGACGTTCAACACTGACGCTAAAATCCCACCGTTTTTCCTCTTCCTTTCATTATGAAAATCCTTTCCACGCTGCAACGGGCCGCCGGGGCCCTGGGCGCCGCCGCCCTGCTCGCCGCCTGCAACCCGCCCGCCGCTACTGAAACCAGCGCCGCCGCGGGGGGCCCCAGCGCCTACTTCGCGCCCACCGAGACGGGCGTAAAAACCGGCGGCGTGCAGGTCATCCCCATCAAAAGGCCCAAGGGTACGTTCAACGTGTGGACCAAGCGGTTTGGCAATAACGCGAAAATCAAGGTGTTGCTGCTGAACGGGGGCCCCGGCGCCACCCACGAGTACTTCGAGTGCATGGAAAGCTTCCTACCCAAGGAAGGCGTGGAATTCATTTACTACGACCAGCTCGGCTGCGGCAACTCCGACAACCCGCGCGACACCGCCATGTGGAGCCTGCCGCGCTACGTGGAGGAAGTAGAGCAGGTGCGCCAGGCCCTGAAGCTCGACAGCACCAACTTCTACCTGCTGGGCCACTCCTGGGGCGGCATCCTGGCCGCCGAGTACGCCTTCAAGTATCAGAAAAACCTGAAAGGACTCATCATCAGCAATATGATGATGAGCTGCCCGGCCTACGGCAAATACGCCGACGAGGTGCTGGCCAAGCAGATGAAGCCCGCAGTACTGGCCGAAATCCGCAAAATCGAGGCCGCCAAGGATTTCAGTAACCCGCGCTACATGGGCCTGCTCGAACCCAACTTCTACGCCCAGCACCTGTGCCGCATCGTGCCCAACCCCGAGCCAGTGACGCGCGCCATGAGCAAAATCAACCAGTCGCTGTACGTCACCATGCAGGGCCCCAGCGAGTTCGGCATTTCGGGCAAGCTCACGCACTGGGACCGGGTGCCCGACCTGCCCAAGCTCTCGGTGCCGTTCCTCTCCATCGGCGGGCAGTACGATACAATGGACCCGGCCCACATGCGCATGATTGCCACCAAAGTGCAAAAAGGCGCCGCCCTCATCTGCCCCCAAGGCAGCCACATGAGCATGTACGACGACCAGGAAACCTACATGAAAGGCCTCCTAACCTTCCTCAAATCGGTGGACGACAAGTCGTTCAAAGCCGGCATGGCAATGTAAACATCTGTAGCGTGGACTCGCAGAGCCCACGCTACATGCTAAAACACCACGTCCAGCTCCACGGGCAAAGCGGCGCGGCGGCCGCCAGATACGCCAGGCACCCAGGCGGGGCCCTCGCACACCAGGCGCAGGGCCTCCGCGTCGTAGTCGGCGCGCAAGCCGCGCACCACTTTCAGGTTGCTGAGTTTACCGTCGTCGCCCACCGTGAAGCGGACCCGCACATTGCCCTTCAGGGGTGCTTCTTCGGGCACAAACTCGGTGGCGGCGCGGCGCAGCTGCTCACGCAGGGGCCCCAGGCCGCCCACCGGCGCGGGCGCCAAGGCCGGCGCGGCGGGCATAGCGCCCACCACGGCGCTGTTGGCGGGTGCCGTGAATGATAGGCGTTGCGCCACAGCGGTGCTTTCGGTGGGCACGGTGGGCACCACGGCCACGCCCGCCACGCGGCCCATTAGGGCCCTGGTCTTGGTAACTGGTGCGACCGGCGCGGCCCTGCTCATGGCTACCTCGCCCAGCGGCGCCGCTACGGAATCGGCGGCCGCTTTGGGGGCTGCCGCCAGCACTGCTACGGGCGCCGGGGCCCTGGCAGCCGCATCGTCCGCGGCCGCGCTCATATCCGCAATATTCTCGTTATCAACGCCTGCCGAAGCCTTTCTCCTGGTGGCCATGCGCTGGGTCTCGTAAGCAACGGCTGGAGCGGGCCGCCGCCTAGCAGGAGCGGCGGCCGTGGTGGCGAGCGGCTCCGACGCTTCGGTAGGGTTTGTGGCGGCGACCGGTGGCACGGGGGCCCCCGCCGAAGCAGCAGCTGCGACCGAAGATTCTGCGGCTGCGGGTGGCGCGGCCACGGTGGCTACTTCGGAGGTGGGAGCGGCCTGGTGCTGCCACTGCCACAAGCCGCCGCCCGCCAGGCCGGCCACTACGACGGCGGCCACGGCCAGGCGCGGCCAGTGCCAGGCGCTGGCGGTGGGGCGTGGGGCGGCTTCGGCGGCCACGCGGGCGTGCAGGCGGCGGCGCAGGGCGGCCAGGGCCTGGTCGGTGGTGGCAGCGTCGGTTTGGGCGAGGCCGGCGAGCACGTCGGCGCAGCGCGGGCAGTCCAGGGCGTGGGCTTCTACCTGGTGCTGCTGGGCGGGCGCGAGGGTGCCGGCCGCGTACTGGCGTAGCGTGTCGGCGGCCGGGTGGGGGCCGCGGGGGGCCGCGAGGGCCGCGGGCAGCAGGTCAGCGGCGGGGGGCATGGGCGGGAACGGCGGCCGGGGCCGGGTGGTCGGTGAGGAGACGGCGCAGCGTGCGCTTGCCGTTTTGCAGGTGGCTTTTCACTTGGCCGAGGTCGAGGCCGAGGGCCCCGGCCACTTCGTGGTACGATTTATTTTCGAGAAAAAACAGCTCCAGGCAGCGGCGCTGGCCCTCGGGTAGTTGCGCAAGGGCGTGTTCCAGGGCTTGCAGGGTGGTTTCGGTGATTGCCGCGGCTTCGTCGGCCGCCGCGGCATCGGGAAGATGCCGGGCGGCGGCCAATTCCACATCGGCCGCGTCGGGCAGGCTGATGAGCAGGGGCCCCGCGCTGGGGCCGGCGCGCTGGCGGGCGCGCAGCTGCATCAGGCAGTGGTTGCGGGCGGTGGCGTGCAGCCAGGCGGGGAAGTTGTCGGGCGCGTGCTTTTGCAGGGCCCCCACCAGGTACTCAAACAGCTGCATACTCGCGTCCTGGGCGTCCTCGTCGGGCGGGGCCAGGTAGCGGCGGCAGGTGGCAAACACCATCGGCAAGTGCCGGTCGAATAGCTCGCCGAGGTCGGCCACGTCGCCGCGCATGCGGTAGCGGGCCAGCAGCTCCTGGTCGGAGGGCGGCGCGGCGGCGGCGGGCGGGGAGCGGCGGAAAAACATCGGCCGCGGCAAGGTAGCCCGGGGCCCCTAATTTTTTTTGGGTGGCGCGTGTGCAATCCGGTCGGGCGCGGCATCTCCCCAGCAGCTTCCACCGCCTAACCCCTTCACTGCCATGAAAAACCTCCTGCTTCTGTTGCTCCCGCTGGCCCTGGGGGCCCCTGCCCGCGCCCAAGAGCCCGCCCCGCTGCCGGCCCCCGTCATCCGGCCCCGCGGCATTGTGCTGATGGACACCACTACGGCCCGGGCCATTGCCATCAGCGGCACCGTGCGCGACGGCCAGGGCCCGCTGCCCGGCGCCACGGTGCTCATTAAAGGCACCACGCGCGGCACCAGCACCGATGCCCAAGGCCACTACCTGCTGCTGGTACCGCGCAGCGGGCGGGTCACGCTGGTGTTTTCAATGGTGGGCTATACCACTCAGCAGCGGCGCGTGGGCAAAGACGTGGTCATAGATGTGGTGTTGAAGCCTAACACCCAGGCGCTCGAAGAAGTGGTGGTGACGGGCTACGGAACCGTGCGTGATAAATCCGCAAACTATAGCGTAAGCACGGTGACGATGGGCAGGGTGGCCGGCGTAGCCATCCAGCGCAGCCCCGCCGCGGCCGGCTTCTTCCCCGGGGCCCCCGCGCCTTACCCCGCCCGGCCCGAGGCTGGCGCCGGCGACACCTACGCCCACGTGGCCGAAAATGCCTTCCAAGCCGTTCAGAAAGAGCCGCTCAGCACCTTTGCCCTCGACGTGGACAACGTCAGCTACGCCAACGTGCGCCGCTTCCTCACCGAAGGGCAGCTGCCCCCGGCCGACGCCGTGCGGGTGGAGGAAATGCTGAACTACTTCCACTACGACTACCCCGCTCCCGCCCCCGCCAGCCCCGACCCCGTGCGCATCAGCACCGAGCTGGCCGTGTGCCCCTGGAACCCCGCGCACCAGCTGGCGCGCATCGGCATCCGGGCCCGCAGCGTGGAAATCAGCGCCTTGCCGCCCGCCAACCTGGTGTTTTTGGTCGACGTGTCGGGCTCGATGCAGGGCCCCGACCGCCTCGGCCTGGTGCAGGCCGGCCTGCGGCTGCTCGTGCGCCAGCTGCGGCCGCAGGACCGCGTGGCCCTGGTGGCCTACGCCGGGGCCGCCGGCCTGGTGCTGCCGCCCACACCCGGCAACCAGCCCGAGGCCATCTTGGGGGCCATTGAGCGGCTGGAGGCGGGCGGCTCCACGGCCGGCGGCGCGGGCCTGCGCCTGGCCTACGCCACGGCCCGGCAGTACTTCCAGAAAGCGGGCAATAACCGCGTGATTTTGGCCACCGACGGCGACTTCAACGTGGGCGAAAGCTCGGACGCCGCGCTGGAACAACTAATTGTGAACGAGCGCGAAAGCGGCGTGTTCCTGACCGTGCTGGGCTGTGGCCGCGGCAACCTGCGCGATGCCCGCATGGAAACCCTGGCCGACAAAGGCAACGGCAACTACGCCTACCTCGACAACCTCGCCGAGGCCCAGCGCGTGCTGGTGGCGCAGTTCGGCGGCACGCTTTTCACCGTGGCCCAAGACGTGAAGTTGCAGGTCGAGTTCAACCCCGCCCGCGTGGCCCACTACCGCCTCGTGGGCTACGAAAACCGCTTACTGGCCGCCGAAGACTTCAACAACGACCGCAAAGACGCCGGCGAGCTGGGCGCGGGCCACATCGTCACGGCCCTCTACGAACTGGTGCCCACGGGGGCCCCGCAGCCGCTGGTAGACGGCCTGAAGTACCAGCACCAGCCCGCAGCCACCGCGCCCGGGGACCCCAGCGCCGACGTGCTCACCGTGAAGCTGCGCTTCAAGCAGCCGCAGGGCCACACCAGCCAACTGCTAACGCAGGCACTCACGGGAACTGCCGCACCCGTGGCGCAGGCCTCGGCCGATTTCCGGTTTGCCGCCGCCGTGGCCCAGTTTGGGCTGCTGCTGCGCCAAAGCCCGCAGGCCGGCACCGCCACCTGGGCCGCCACCGCCGCGCTGGCCGCCGGCAGCCGGGGCCCCGACGCCGACGGCTACCGCGCCGAGCTGGTGCGCCTCGTGGGCCTGGCCCAGGGCCTGAGTGGCGCCGGGGCCGTGGGCGTGCGCTGAGCCGGGGGCCCATAAGAAGGCCCCGCTGCGCTGGCAGCGGGGCCTCCGGAATAAGGCACCAGAATAAAACACGTGAATGGCCGGGCGGTGTGATTCCCAGCAGATAGGTAGGGTCCCTAGTTTCAAAACCGTGCCAAACTGCGGGAAAGCGCCCTAGGGCCCGTTGGGGGCAGTTTTGAAACTGGTGGGCCCGGGTGGGGACCCGCCGCCGCCCACCGCCGGGGCGCAAAACGCGCTTACCTTTGAAGCGTCTTTTGCCTCCCTAACCGATTTTTGTTCAGTGTTTTCATCGAAAGTTTTCGGCCCGTTGGCCGCCTGCGCTCTGCTGGCCGCCGGGGCCCTGCCCGCCTGCCAGAACCGCCCCATCGAGGGCGAGAAATCGGCGACTGAGGCTTCAGCCGTTGCGCCGCCGGCGGCCGTCGACACCATCAAAATCAAGCGGTTGGCCTTGCAGCGCGATTCGCTGAAGGCCGACAGCATTGCCCGCAAAACCGGGCAGCTGCCGGGGGCCATCCTGCCGGGCCACCGCATTGTGGCGTTTTATGGCAACATCCGTTCAAAAGGGATGGGCATTCTGGGCCGCGAGCCCAAGGCGCAGATGATGCGCAAGTTCGACAAGGTGCTGGCCGAGTGGCAGGCCGCCGACCCCAGCCTGCCCGTGATGCCGGCGCTGCACAGCGTCACCATCACGGCCCAGGGCGCGGCGGGCTCCGACGGCAAGTACCGCCTGATGAACTCGAAAAGCACGATTGAGGAAACGCGCGCCTGGGCCAAGGAGAAAAACGCCATCCTGTTCATGGACGTGCAGGTGGGCCTGAGCGATTTGCCCCACGAGCTGCCCAAGCTGACGGAATACCTCAAGGACCCGACCATTCACCTGGGCATCGACCCCGAGTTTGCGATGCAGACCAAGGGCGTGCGGCCGGGCAAAAAAATTGGTACCTACGACGCCAAGGACGTGAATTACGCCATCAACTTCCTGGCCCGCATCGTGAGCGAAAACCACTTGCCACCCAAAATTTTGATGGTGCACCGCTTCACCCAGAACATGCTCACAAATTACAAAAACATCAAGCTCGACCCGCGCGTGCAGGTCATCATGGACATGGACGGCTGGGGCGACCCGACGCTGAAGAAAGATTCCTATAAGGCCTACGTCGAGAAGCAACCCGTGCAGTACACCGGCTTTAAGCTGTTCTACCAGTACGACATCAAGCCCAAAGGTTCGCACCTGATGACGCCCAAGGAAGTGCTGACCGAGCTGACCCCGGTGCCGCTCTACGTGCAGTACCAGTAGGGCCCCGGGGCCCCGCCGCACACCAAAAGGGCTTCCCGCTAAATGCGGGAAGCCCTTTTTATATCCTAGTGAATCGTCACCTAATTAAGCCACGTACAATAGCTTAGGCAAATTGCGGGCCACAAAAATTAGTGAGCGGCGTTAAGGTCCATTTTTTCGTTCGCCTTGCTGCGCTTAATGAGGAACACCAGCGGCAGGCAGGCGATGAAGAAGAACCCCAAGCCCGTGAATACCTGCCCGTAAGTGATGATGGACACCTGCTTCATCAAAATGCCTTCGAGGGCGGCGTAGGCCTGTTGCCGGGCTTGCTCCAGCGGGAAGCCCCTCGCCATGAAGTTCTGGGTGAAGGCCTGGATGCGCTGCACGGTTTCGGGGCTGTAGAGCGAGATGTTGGGCAGCAGGGCCACGCGGTTGGCCTGGATGCTGCGCTCGAGGTACGTGCCCACGATGGCCACCCCAAACGAGCCGCCGAGCTGGCGGATCATGCCGGTGAGGCCCGCGGCCTGGCCCGCGTCTTTGCCCTGCAAGCCCGCCAGGCTCATGGTGGTGATGGGCAGGAAAATCAGGCCCAGGCCTACGCCCCGCGTGATGAGCGGCCAGAAAAAGTCGCTCTCGCCTGCCGTGGGCGTGATGCGCGCGGCAATCCAGAAAGTGAAGAAGAAGAAAATGGTGAAGCCCAGCGGTATCATAATCTTCTGGGGCACGCCGTTTTGCAAGGCCTTGCCAATGATGGGCATCATGAAGCCCGACGCCAGGGCCCCCGGCAGCAGCAAAAAGCCGGTTTGGGCCGCCGTGAAGCCCAGAATGCGCTGCGTGAAAATTGGAAACACAAACACCGAGGCGAACAAGCCGAAGCCCAGCACGAACGACAGGAAAGCACCCACCGCCAGGTTGCGGCTCTTGGTGAGCACGCGCAGGTCCACGATGGGGGCTTTGGCCGTGAGCTCGCGCCAGATGAAGCCCACAATGCCGGTAGCCGACAGCACGGTGAACAGGACGATAGTGGAGTCGTCGAACCAGTCGTTGGTTTCGCCCTGCTCCAGCACAAACTGCAGCGAGCCTACCCCCAGAATCAGCAGGCCGATACCGGCCCAATCAATTTCGCGCAGGGGCCGGGGAATGGCATTTTTGATGCGCTCGGGGTCGCGAATGAACAGCAACGTGAAGATGCCGGCCAGGATGCCCACGGGCACGTTCACATAGAAAATCCAGGGCCAGTCATAGTTGTCCACGATGTAGCCGCCCAGCGTGGGCCCGATGGTGGGCCCGATGATGACGCCCATGCCGAACAGGGCCTGCCCCAGCGGCAGCTGCTTGGGCGGAAACGTGTCGATGAGGATAGCCTGCGACGTGGCCATGAGCGCGCCGCCGCCCACGCCCTGCACGAAGCGAAACGCCACCAGCTCCCACAAGTTGGTGCTTTGCCCGCACATGATGGAAGCCAGCGTGAAAATGCACACCGACACGAAAAAGTAGTTTCTGCGCCCAAATTGCTCGGCCAGGAAGCCGGTCATCGGAATCACAATCACGTTGGCGATGCCGTAGGAGGCCACCACCCAGCTCACTTCCTGCTGCGTGGCCGAGAGGTTACCCATCATTTGGGTCAGGGCCACGTTCACGATGCTGGTGTCAATCAGCTCCAGCAACACGCAGAGGACCACCGTCACGACGATGATCCACTTGGTAAATCCGGTTTCCATAGTATAGGGCTATTGAATAAGTATCGGCGCGTGGCCGCCTAATCTTTTGTAATCCTGAGCACCGCGAAGGACCTAAGGGCAGAAGAACAGCGGGCCACAATTCGTTTGCTACTTACCGTTTTATTCTTCTCGGGTCCTTCGCGGTGCTCAGGATGGCAAAAGATTAGATAAACTATTTCACCTGCACCACTGCGTTCACGCTCATGCCGGCGCGCAGGGGGTGCTGGGGGTCTTCTTGGTCAAGCACAATTTTGACGGGCACGCGCTGGGTCACTTTCACGAAGTTGCCGCTGGCGTTGTCGGGGGGCAGCAGGGCGAAGCGGGCCCCCGTGGCGGCCGATAGCGACTCGACATGGCCTTGAAATTCTTCATGGGGGTAAGCGTCCACTTCCAACTTCACTTTTTGGCCCACTTTCATTTCTTCCAGCTGGGTTTCCTTGAAGTTGGCGATGACCCAGGTTTTATTGCTCGATACCAAGCCCAGCAGTTGCTGGCCGGGCCCTACTACCTGGCCGGGCTGCACGTTTTTCTTGCTCACAACGCCGTTGGCGGGCGCCACGAGCGTGGTGTAGCTAGTCTGGAGCTTGGCGTTGTCGAGGTCCGATTGGTGCTGCTTCACCACAGCCTGCGCCACGGCAATTTGCTGCTGGGCCGCCACCACTTGCTGGCGCGCCACGTTCACCTGGTCCTGGGCGGTGCTTTGCTGCGCGGAGGTCATTTTCAGGTTGGCCGCTACGGCGTCGTAGTCACTCTGTGGGATGATGTCGTCTTTGCGGAGCTTCACGCTGCGCGCCAAGTCTTGCTGCAAGCGCGCCCGGCTGGCCGCGCTCACGCCGATGGTGGTTTGGGCGGTGCGCACGTTGGCCTGGGCCGTGCCCACCCCGGCGCGGGCGGCTACTACCTGGGCTTGGGCCGCCACGAGGGCCGCCTCCATGGCGTTCACACGCTGCTGGTAGTCCGACTTGTCGATGGTTACGAGCGTGTCGCCCTTCTTCACCACTTGGTTGTCGTTAACAAATACCTTGATTACCGGGCCCGACACGCGGGGGATGATGGGGTACACGTCGCCTTCGACCGCGGCGTCGTCGGTGCTTTCGTGCGCCTTGGCAAACTGGTAGCGGTTCCAGCCATAGAAGCCGGCGGCCAGCAGCACCACGGCCAGAATAACGAATACGAGGGGGTTGCGGCGCTTGGGGGCTTCAAGGGGCTCGGCGCCGGCCTCGGGTGCCGCGTCGGGCGCAAATGTGTTTTGGGGAGCGGTGGAGGTAGCCATTGGGGATAAACGTTAAACGGTGCGGAAAAGGCTGGTGTAGAAAATTTTGGATGGGGCCCCGGGGCCCCGGGCTACGCGGCGGGGGCCCGCACCAGTAGCGTGGGGCAGGGCGCGGTGCGCAACACTACCTCGGCGGTGTTGCCCATTAGGAAGCGGGTGAGGCCGGTTTGGCCGTGGGCCCCGATAACAATTAAGTCGGCGTGGCGGCGGCCGGCTTCGGCCACTATTTCAGGGGCGGCCTCGCCCTGCACCGTGCCCGTGCTCACGTGCGGGGCCCCGGCCTGCTCGGCGGCCAGGCGCAGGCCGGCCAGGCGGTCGGCCCCGGCGGGCGGGGCGGCGTCCTGCGGCTCGCGCACGTGCAGCAGGAGCAGCTCGGCCCCAGTGGCCGCGGCCAGGGCCGCCGCATAAGCTACCAGCCCCGGCGTCGCGGCCGAAAAATCAAGCGGGCAGAGAATGGAGGTGAGGGTCATTTTTTAACGGGAGACGTGAAAATTTGGAAATAAAAAATTTGGAAATGAGCACGGTATAACCATTGTCGCTGCAATGGGCTTCGGCAAAGGCATTGGCTATTTTCACATTCTTTCATTCACCACATTTCCCACATTTAATAATGATTATTGCCAGATTTGCTCGCCGGTGGCACGGCGCAGCTGGTACTGGCCGAGGGTGTAGTTGTACATGGCCTGGGCGCGGGCCAGGCGCGACTGCGCCAGCTGGGTTTCGGCGTCGAGCACGTCGAGGTTTTGGCCTACGCCGTAGCGGTAGCGGCCCTTGGCGCGGGTGAGGGCGTCGGTAGCCTGGGCCACTTGCTGCAACGCGTTATCGTAGCGCGCCTGGCTGAACTCCATGTTGTTGGCCGCCTGGCGCACATCGGCCCGGATCTGCTCCTGCGTGTCCTGGGTGCGGGCCACCGCGCTGCGGTAGTTGGCCACGGCCTCTACCCGCTGCTTGCGGTTTTTGCCGCCGTCGTAAATCGGCACCGACAGCTGGGCCACGCCCACCGTGTTGAAGCGGATGTCGGTGATGGCCACGTTGGGCAGGATGTAGCCGTTTTTACCGCCCATTTGGGCCCCCACGCCCAGGCTGGGCATGTTGCTGCGCTCGATGAGCTTGGACTGCAGCTCAGCCGTGGCTTCGGCGTCTTTCGAGAGCTTTACTTCGGGGCGGTTCTGGGCGGCTTTGGCCAACTCAGCTTCCAGGTTCACGGGCTGCGGCTGGTACTCTAGATGGCCTTTCACCGGCACGTCGGCTTGCTGGGGCTTGTGTAGCAAGCGGGCCAGCTGCACCTGCTGGTTGCGGAGCTGGTTTTGCAGGTCGAGCTTGGTGTTTTGGGCCTGGGTGATGCGCACGTCGGTCGTCGTCACGTCAAATTTGGTGCTTACGCCGGCTTCCACCCGCTTCTGCATCTCGTTGCGGTGGGCTACCAAAGAGGCAATCTGCTCGTCCTGCACCCGGATGCTCTCGCGGGCAAACAGGATGTTGTAGTACACCTGCGCGGCGTTGAACGCTAAATCGCGCCGGGCCACCACGATGTTGTCCTGGGCTGTTTGTACCTGCGAGCGCGACAGATTAGTCGTCGCGCTGCGCTTGCCAAAGTCGAGCAGCTCGTACTGGGCCGTTAAGTGCGCGTCGAAGTTGTTGTTGGGGACAAACGAAAGGACGTCATTGCCAAAGGCCACTTTCGACACGGGATCGAGGCGGGTATAGGTGGCCGTGCCCGTTATCTGCGGCAGGAAGCCCGCCTGCGATTGGTTCAGGCGGCTGCTGGCGGCGTTGGCCAGTTCGGTTAGGTTCGTAACGCCGGGGTTGGCATCCAGCACGGCCTGCACGGTGCCGCCCAGCGTCAGCGAGTCGCTGGCCAGGCCAATGGCTTGGGCCGAGGCGGGCACGCCGGGCTGGTTTTGCGCCAGCACCGGACTGGCCAGCAGCAAAGCGGCCCCCAACAGCAGTGGCGACCCGGCCAGCCCAGCAGAGTTAAATCGTGGAAACATAGAGCAAAAGCGGTAAAGTGTTGCCGCCGCTTTAGCCAAGCCTGTGCCACGCCAAAAATAGGTCGCCGCAGTAGTGCTAAGTAGCAATAAAAAGTGCCATACGCCCCTGGAAAAACAGTTTATTAATTAAAATCAACCCTGCGTAAAACATAGGGGCCCCGTAACCGTGTTCCTGATATAACAGGAATTGCTCACATAACGGTCCTGTTATATCAGGAATGACCACTCCCGACGAAACCCTGCTGCTGCACCTCAACGAAACCATTGCCACCACCCGCGACAAGGAAACGCTGTTCAAAACGGTGACCACCAAGCTGCGGCTCATCTTCCCGTTCGACATCATCGGCATTAGCGTGTTCGACGCCGCTGTGCAAAACAAGCGGCTGTTTTGGCGTGACTATTTCGACGCCGAAGAATTGAGCCCCGGCTTGCCCACGCCGCCCGCGCACTTTACGCCCATCGTGGGTTCACCCTTCGAATCTGTTATGAAAAGCGCGCACATGCAGCGCATTGAGCTTGACGATTATTTGCTGGAATACCCTGATTTTGAGCCCTTCCAGCGAATGCGCGCACTGGGCATCCGCTACCTCACGTCGGTGCCGCTGCGGCTGGGGGGGCGCCTCATAGGGGCCCTCACGCTGGCCGCCCGCCGCAAGCCGGCCCTGACAGCGGCCGACGAAAGCCTGCTGGAAAAAATTGGCTCGCTAATCGCCGTGGCTGTGGCCAACACGCTGGCCTTTGAGGATGTGGCCCGCCGCGAGCAGGAGCGCAGCCTGCAGCTCAACATCAGCAATGCGCTGCTTAGCATCAAGCAGCGCGAGCCGCTGTTCCGGGCCGTAGCAGAAGAGCTGGGCCGCGTGATGCCGTTCGAGTACTTCGGCATTCGGGTGCAGCGGGCGGGGCAGCCCGACGCTTCCGAGGGCTTCGCCGAGTTCCGGCGCCAAGGTGTAGATGCGCCCTTCGAAACGCTGGACCCCGACCGCCACCAAGGCCACGAATACCCCGACCCTATTTTCATGTACACGCAGCTCGAGCCGCTGGCCCAGGGCGGCAGCCTGTACGTGGGCGACGAGTTCAGAGCCCTGGCCGTGCGCCACCCGGCCATGCGCCACGTGTACGAGGCCTACGGTGTGCGGGCGCTGCTGCTGGTGCCGCTGTGGCAGCGCCCCGACGGGGCCGCCGTGCTCACGCTGGCCAGCTCCGATGCCCACGCATTCAGCGCCAGTAACTTGGCTACCGTGGAGGGACTGGTACCCCAGGTGGCCCTGGCGCTCGATAACCTCTTTGCTTTCGAGCAAATTGAGGCCCTGAAGGCCCAGGTGGAGCAGGAGCGCACGTACCTGATCGACGAAATCAACACCACGGCCACGTTCGACGAGCTGATTGGGCCCAGCGAGGCCCTGCACACGGTGCAGGTGCGCATTGCCCAGGTGGCCCCCACCGATACCACCGTGCTGGTGAGCGGCGAAACCGGCACTGGCAAGGAGCTGGTAGCCCGGGCCCTGCACAACGCCTCGCCGCGCCGCGGCCGCGCCCTCATCAAGCTCAACTGCGCTGCGCTGCCCGCTCAGCTCATTGAAAGTGAGCTGTTTGGGCACGAAAAGGGCGCCTTCACCGGGGCCTCGGAGCGGCGCATCGGCAAGTTTGAGCTGGCCGACGGGGGCACGATTTTCCTGGACGAAATTGGGGAGCTGCCGCTCGACTTGCAGGCCAAGCTGCTGCGCGTGTTGCAGGAAAAGGAGTTTGAGCGCCTGGGCGGCAGCCGCGTACTCACGACCGACGCCCGCGTGGTGGCCGCCACCAACCGCGTGCTGGCCGACGAGGTGGACGCTGGCCGCTTCCGCGCCGACCTCTACTACCGCCTCAACGTTTTTCCCATCACGCTGCCGCCCCTGCGCACCCGCCCCGAAGACGTGGGGCCCCTGCTGCGCCACTCGGTGCAGCGCCTGAGCCAGCGCCTGGCTAAGCCCCTACGCCCCGTCCGGCCCGCCGACCTGGCCGCCCTGCAAGCCTACGCCTGGCCCGGCAACGTACGCGAGCTGGAGCACTTGGTCGAGCGCGCCCTCATCGTCAGCCAGGGGCCCTATTTAGAATTTGCCGGTCTGCCCGCACCCGCCGGGGCCCCGCAGGAGCCCGCCGCAGCCGGCGATACCCCGGCCGACCGCCCGCTGAAAACCCTGCGCGAACAGGAGCGCGACCACATCCTCGCCGCCCTGGGCCGCACCAGCGGCCGCGTGAGCGGGCCCCAGGGCGCGGCAATTATGCTCGACATCAACCCCAAAACCCTCGAAGCCCGCATGAAAAAGCTGGGCATCCGGCGCACCGTAGCGGCCGAGTAGGGGCCCCGGCGGATTGGGCGCCGAATTGGCGCTGGCTGGGGCCCCAGCGGCGGGCCGGGCTTATTCGGGCGGGCTGGCCGGTGGCCCATTTGCCGGGGCGGGCGCGGCGCGGGCCGCGCGGTCCACGTCGCCGGTTTCGCGGATGAAGCCGGCCTTGAGGTGCTCGTAGAGCGAGTGTGGATCGATGAGTGAGGCCACGCCCTGGGCCAGCAAGCCGCTGAGCAGCAGCTGGAAAATGGCCGAGTGCCGGTCCGTCATTTCGAGCACCAGGATGGCGGCTGTGAATGGCGAGCGCACCACCCCGGTCAGGAAGCTGACCATGCTCACCAAAATCAGCAGGTTGCGGTCGGCCACGGCCACGTCGAAGAGTTGGCAAATACCGTCGCCCAGGATGGCCCCCGCGCTGAGCGAGGTGGCAAACACGCCGCCCGCCCCGCCGCTGCTGTAGCTGAGGGCCATGCCCGCGAAGCGCACCGGAAACAGGTACCACGGCGTCACGCCGTTGTTCTGGAACAGCAGCCGGTTGATGATGGGTTTGCCCGTGCCCACGCCCTCAATGCCCACCAGGTAGGCCAGCCCGCCCAGCAGCAGGCCGCAGCCCAGCACCCAGCCCGCCTGCGCGGCCAGCGTGGTGAAGCGCTGCCGGTAGCGCCCCAGCCACAGCAGCGTTTTGGCAAAGGCCGCGCCCGCCAGCCCGCACACCAGCGCCACTACCACCACCAGCACCTGCACCCGCCCCGTCGCCGGCAGCACCTTCGGGAAGCCCAGGTACAGGTAGGGCCCCAGGAACGTTTGGGCCGTGAGGCCCGCGATGATAACGGCCGTGAACACCGCCATCCGAAAGCGCGCCATGTGCATCTGGGTCAGCTCCTCCACCACGAACACGATGCCGCCCAGCGGCGTGTTGAAGGCTGCCGCCAGGCCCGCCGCGCCGCCCGTGACCAACGCAATCTGGCGCGAGAGCTGCGGCCAACCGGCCGGCTGCAACTTGTTGATGGCCCGAAAAATGGCCGCCGATACCTGAATCGTGGGGCCCTCGCGGCCAATCACGCCGCCGCCCAGCAGCAGCACTAGGCTGCTCAATACCTTAATAATGGCCACGCGCAGGCTCAGCAAGTAAGCTGTGCGGTGGTGCTGGCTGGCATTCGACAGCTCGATGCCCGCCATGACCTGCGGAATGCCGCTGCCCCGCGCCGCTGGGGCCCCCCGCACCAGCAGCCACGATGCGCCAAAGGCCAGCGGCGTGAGCACAAACGCCAGCCACGGCGTGTGCGTCAGCCAGGCAAAACTTGCCTGCTCGGCCCAGCCGAACACCTTTTCGTAGCCCACGGCCACCAAGCCGGTTAGGACGGAGGCCACCCAAAAGGGAAAACTCTGGAGGATGAGCCGCCGCACCCGGTCGGTGTAAAACGGGCGAATGATGCGCTGGTCGAGCCAGGCCAGCGCACGGGTGTAGCGGGAAGGAGAATCGGGCATGCCAAGGAAAAACGGGTGGACCAGCGGCAAAGGTCGGGCCCCCACGCCCGACAATGCACAGGGCCGGCCACGCAAAGGGCTCATGTTCTTGCGCATTCACCCTCTGGTGGGGCCCCGGCGTGGCGGCTAAAGCCCAACCCTGATGCCAAGAAAATCCAGGCCCGGGACGGCGTGTAGTGAGGGAGAATAGTGCATCTGCGCCGGGCCCGGGCTAACTTGAAACTGCTTTGCCCCTCCAAACAAATACCTTTGTTTATGCATAAACTACTGCTTTATGGGCTGGCTTTCGGAAGCCCTTTGCTTGGCGGGGCCGGCCAGCTGCTGGCGCAAACCCACGAAGCGCGCAACCTGGCTGCCGACACCTTGCAGCCGGCAAACCCAAAATATTACCTGCCGGTTAGCCGCCTCGGCACGGCCAACGGCCAGCTGCTCTACGCGTTTATTCCGGACGGGGAAGTGCGGGGCCCCGGCCTCACGTTCACCTGGCGCAACCCGATGACGCTGCCCCGGCCCAAGCCGCTGACCATCAAATTGGCGGAGGTGCAGTGGGTGCGGACCGGCAACGTGTACTACGAGCCCGTGCATGTGCTGGGCCAGCTCTACTCTGGCCTGGCTCCGCGCATTCTGGCCGGGCCCCGGGTGGAGCTGTTCGACGTGGCCACGCTCAAAAGAGGGGTACCCATTCCCTTGCCCGTACCGGGCGGCGGGCTCATATGGACGGGGGCGTTCAGCACCAACTACAACCACACCTGGTTTCTGCGCCGCCCCGGCCTCACCGGGCTCGTGCAGGTGCCTGATGGCAAGCAGTTTGCCCCTTTCCTGGCCGATTACCTCGCCGATGCCCCCGCCCTGGCCGCCGCCATCCGGGCCGGCGCCGAAGGTCACCGCCACGCCGACATGGCCCGGCTGCTCGAAGCTTACAACCAGTCCGCCGGGGCCCCGCACCCGTCCCCGGGGCCCTAACTTCCGCTTGTGGCAACCTTTTTGGCCCGGGTAGCCTTATCCTTGCTGAAATAATTAGCAAGAATGGCCAAAGCAAGAACCGTTTTTTTCTGCCAAAGCTGCGGCGCGCAGTCGGCCAAATGGATTGGCCGCTGCCCGGCCTGCGGCGAGTGGAATACCTACGTCGAAGAAGTCGTCCAGAAGGAAACCGTGGCCACCACCACGGGCCAGTGGAAGCCCGCCAGCACGGTGCCCGGCGGCAGCCTCACCAAAACGGCCAAATCGGTGCCGCTCGGCGACATCATCGCCGAAGACGAGCCCCGCATCCTCACCCCCGACAACGAGCTGAACCGCGTGCTGGGCGGGGGGCTGGTGCCGGGCTCCATCGTGCTCATCGGCGGCGAGCCGGGCATTGGCAAGAGCACCCTGATGCTCCAGATTGCGCTGGGCCTGCGGCAGTTGCGCGTGCTGTACGTGAGCGGCGAGGAAAGCGAAGCCCAGATAAAAATGCGCGCCGAGCGCCTGGCCGACGGCCAGCACCCGGGCTGCTACATCCTCACCGAAACCAACACCCAGAACATCTTCCGGCAGATTGACCAGGTGAAGCCCAACCTGGTCGTCATCGACTCCATCCAGACCATGCACTCCACGCTAGTCGAGAGCGGGGCGGGCAGCGTGAGCCAGGTGCGCGAATGCACCGCCGAGCTGCTGAAGTACGCCAAGGAAACCGGCGTGCCCGTGCTGCTCATCGGTCACATCACCAAGGACGGCAGCATCGCGGGGCCCAAAATTCTGGAGCACATGGTCGATACCGTGCTGCAATTTGAAGGCGACCGGCACCTGACCTACCGCATCCTGCGCACCACCAAAAACCGTTTCGGCAGCACCTCCGAGCTGGGCATTTACGAGATGCAGGGCGACGGCCTGCGCCAGGTCAGCAACCCCTCGGAAATCCTGCTCTCGCAGCGCGGCGAGAGCCTGAGCGGCATGGCCATCGGTGCTACCCTGGAGGGCAACCGCCCGCTGCTGGTGGAAGTGCAAGCCCTGGTGACGCCCGCCACCTACGGCACGCCCCAGCGCAGCAGCACCGGCTTCGATGCCAAGCGCCTGCAAATGCTGCTGGCCGTGCTCGAAAAGCGCAGCGGCCTGCGCCTGGGCCAGCACGACGTGTTCCTGAACATTGCCGGGGGCCTGCGCCTCGACGACCCCGCACTGGACGCGGCGGTGTGCGCGGCGGTGGTGTCGTCGCTGCACGACGTGCCCATTGCGGGCGACGTGTGCCTGGCCGCCGAGGTGGGGCTGAGCGGCGAAATCCGGGCCGTGAGCCGCCTCGACCAGCGCCTGGCCGAAGCCGAAAAGCTCGGCTTCCGCGAGATGTACGTGTCGCAGTTCAACGGCAAGAACCTGGGGGCCCTGCGCCCGGGCTTGCAGGTGCGCCCGGTGGGCCGGCTCGACGAAGTGCTGGACGGCTTGTTCGGCTAGCCGGGGCGCGCTAGTCGCCCAGCATTGAATTATAACGAAAAGACGACCAAGTGAGTACAGAAACAAGAAAAATCAGGCAAGAGCTAGAAATTGTATTTTATTTAACCAATGCCCGTATCTTCGGTTTGTGAATAGGGTTTTCCCAGGAAATATATACTTGGTTGCACAGGTTTGCGTCCTGCAAATGCTCCATTAGGATTGCTCGTTATCTTGGCTATGTTCAATATTTTTTCTTCAACCTTCTATCGGCTGCTGGCGCTGCCGTTGTTGTTGAGCCCGCTGCTGGGGTACGCCCAGCAAGCGGCTGCGGACGCCACCGCCGTTTCGGGGCCCGGCACCGCCGTGCTAACGGGGCGCGTGAACAACCCGGACGACGACTCGGTGGCGGTGTCGCTGCGCGACAACCCGCTCGATGCCAGGCCCCGCATTGTGCGCGCGGCCCTCAGCGGCAAAGGCGAGTTCCGACTCTCCATTCCCGTGAACGGGGCCACCAAAGCCGATTTGGTGTACGGCGACGACGTAGCCGCCCTGTTCCTCGACGCGGGCACCGACCTGGACGTGCGCTTCAAGGGCGATGACATGGCGAGTTCACTCAAGTTCAAGGCCAACATGCCCCCTGGCATGTCATCGAAAGTGCGCGGCAACGCCACCGACGAGCAGCGCCACCGCCTGCAAGCCGCCAACGCCAACGCTTACTTGGCCGAAGTGGACCAGCAATTTGTGGAAAACGATGGATTCCAAGTGCTGCCCGACAACGTGCAGCTCTACGAAGCCCCGTTTTTGTCGTTCCTGGAGTACCGCCGCAAACACGAAGAAGAGTTTTTGGAGGAGCGTGCTGACAAGCAGGCCTTCACGGATGAGTTTTATAAATATGCCAAGGCGGAGATTAGCTACGCCTATGCCAACGACCGCCTCACCTTCCAGGACCTGCGCGAGCAGGTGGTAAGCACCGAAGGCCGCCTGAAGATGACGCCGACCTACTACGACTTCCTCAAAAACCCGGCCCTCATCAATAACGCCGACGCGACGCAGAGCGAGTTGTACCACGAATTTTTGGTGAACTACCTGCACTACGCGGCGGCAGCGGCCAATCATCAGCGCACCGACCCCGACTTTTACACCTACTCGTTTGCACTGGCGGGCAAGGAACTAACGGGACCCATCCGGGCCATTATTCAGGGACGGGTGCTGGAAGAATCGTTTCGCTTTGGCCACGTAAAGCGCTCGGCGGCCATGCTGGCCGAGTACCACGCCGCCGACCCCCAGAGCAAGTTCTACCCGACGCTGTTGGCCGATTTCGACCAGCACAAAGAATTCGCCATTGGGGCCCCGGCCCCGAATTTTCGGCTGCCCACCGTAGCCGGCGACTCGGTGAGCCTGCGCAGCTACGCGGGCAAGCTGGTGTACCTCAATTTTTGGAAATCGACCAACGGCTTGTGCCTCCGCGACTTGGTGTACGCCCAGGACTTGATTCGCCGTTTCGAGAACAAGAACATTGTGTTCATCAACATTGCGCTTGATGAGAATGAAATGGCTTGGCGGCAGCTGGTGAAGTCCAAAAACCTGCCCGGTGTGCAGGCGCGCATCCCCGGCGGTGGCTTCCGCTCGCCGGTGGCCAAGGCCTACGCGGTGCAGGAAGTGCCAGCGTACTTCCTTATTGGCGAGGACGGTACCTTCCTCAACACCAAGCCCAAGCGCCTGAGCAGCCGCGCCGCCATCGACGAAATTAACCAGGCGTTTGGCAAGGCCAGCACCTACACCAGCGCCCTCGAACCGGCAAAATAGGGCCCCGGGGCCCCACAGCCGCGCCGCGTAACTTTGCTCAGACGACGGAAGCCCCGCGCTTCCGTCGTCTTTTTTTATCAGTGGGGCCCCGGCCCTGCGGTTTTCCCCGGCCCATGCACCCACTCCTTGCCGACAGCCTTAATGTGTTGTCCAAAACCACCCCGCGCCGCCTCTGGAACGCGGCCCAGGTGGTGGGGTCCTATTTGCTGAGCAAGGCCACCGGCCGCGCCCGCCACCGGGGCCTGCCCTTGGCCCTGAGCTTCGAGCCCACCACCAGCTGCAACCTGCGCTGCCCCGAGTGCCCCAGCGGCCTGCGCTCGTTCACGCGGCCCACGGGCATGCTGGCCGACGACCTGTTCAAGAAAACCATCGACGAGGTAGCCAGCCGGTTGTGGTACCTGATTTTTTACTTCCAGGGCGAGCCCTACCTGCACCCACACTTCCTGGAGCTGGTGCAGTACGCGGCCCGCAAGGGCATCTACACCGCCACCAGCACCAACGCCCACTACCTGACCGACCAAAATGCCCGCCGCACCGTGGAAAGTGGCCTGGACCGGCTCATCATCTCGCTCGACGGCACCACCCAGGAGGTGTACCAGCAATACCGCGTGGGTGGCAAGCTGGAGAAGGTGCTCGAAGGCACCCGCAACATCGTGCGCTGGCGCAAAGAGCTGAAATCGAGCACGCCGCGCGTCATCTTCCAGTTTCTGGTGGTGGGCCCCAACGAGCACCAAATTGCCGATGCCAAACAGCTAGCCCAGGCCATGGGTGTGGACGATGTGTGGTTCAAGACGGCGCAGATTTACGACTACCAGCACGGCTCGCCCCTCATTCCCACCATCGACTACTACTCGCGCTACGAGAACAACCACAACGGCACCTGGAGCCTGAAAAACCGCCTCCTCAACCACTGCTGGAAAATGTGGCACTCCTGCGTCATCACCTGGGACGGCCTCGTGGTGCCCTGCTGCTTCGACAAAGACGCCGAGTATCGCCTCGGCGACCTTAAAAACCAGTCCTTCACCAGCCTCTGGCAGGGCCAGAAGTACCAAGGCTTCCGCCAGGCCCTGCTGAAGGGCCGCGACCAAGTGGAAATGTGCCGCAACTGCACCGAGGGCACCAAAGTTTGGGGTTGAGCTACTGTCTTATTAAAGCACTAAAAAACTGTCATCCTGAGTGTAGCGAAGGATCTGAGCACAGTAGAACGATACGCAGCAAACAGTTACTGCGCACTGTTCTAGGGCCCCAGATCCTTCGCTGTCCCGGGATGATAGTGCATTAGGGCCCCCGCTATCTACGACTGCCGGCCTTCTTCTCTTCCCGATTTGACGCTGCCGCTTCCCCCGCCGCCGGGGTTGGCAATAGAGTCACGCATCTCCGTATCGGCCTGCACGTTGCGCATCTTGTAGTAGTCCATGATGCCGAGGTTGCCGCTGCGGAAGGCTTCGGCGATGGCGCGGGGGATTTCGGCTTCGGCCTCCACCACTTTGGCCTTGGCTTCCTGGGTTTTGGCGCGGTACTCTTGCTCCATGGCCACGGCCATGGCGCGCCGCTCCTCGGCGCGGGCCTCAGCTACGCGCAGGTCGGCGCTGGCCTGGTCAGTTTGGAGCTTGGCCCCGATGTTCTCGCCGATGTCGATGTCGGCAATGTCGATGCTGAGGATTTCGAAGGCCGTACCGGCATCCAAGCCCTTGTGCAGCACCAGCTTGGAAATTTTATCGGGGTTCTCCAGCACTTCCTTGTGCGACACCGACGAACCGATGCTTGTCACAATGCCTTCGCCGACGCGGGCCAGGATGGTTTCCTCGCCGGCCCCGCCCACGAGCTGCGAGATGTTGGCCCGCACCGTGACGCGGGCAATGACGATGAGCTGGATGCCGTCCTGGGCCACGGCGGCCACGTTGGGCGTATTGATGACTTTGGGGTTCACACTCGTTGTGACGGCCTCGAATACGTTGCGGCCCGCCAGATCAATGGCCGTGGCCTGCTTAAAATCGAGCGGAATGTTGGCCTTGTCGGCCGAAATTAGGGCCTTGATGACGCTGGGCACGTTGCCGCCGGCGAGGTAGTGGGTCTCCAGTTCGTCGGCCGTCAGCCGCAGGCCCGCTTTGGTAGAGGTAATCAAGGAATTGACAATCAGCGAGGGCGGCACCTTGCGCACCCGCATAAAAGCCAGTTGCAGCAAGCTCACCCGCACGCCCGAAAATAGCGCTGTGATCCAGAGACTGACCGGAAAAAAATACAGCAGCATCAGCAGCGCCACCGCCGCGACGATGAGGGGCAGAAAGGGGTAGTTCATGGCCGTAAGGTAGAACGGATTTCGGGGCCGCCGCCCGGGGCCCTACGCGCCCTCCACCACGATGCGGTTCTGCTCAATGCCGAGCACCCGCACTGCGCGGCCCGCGTCCACGAACTCGCCGCGCGTCACGGCCTCGCGCCGCTCCTCGCCGAACAGCACCGTGCCCGCTGGCCGCAACGCCGAGAGCGTGTGGCCCACCGTACCGGCGGGTACATCGGCGCGGCGCACGTCGCGCACCGAGCCTTCGTTCACCGAATGCAGCGCCGCCCGGGCCAGGTTTTTTGGCCGCAAGCCGAGGTAGAGCACCATCCCTGCCAGGGCCCCCGCGCCCGCCAAGGCGTAGTGCCCGGCGGGCGTGCCCAGGTCGTGGTAGCTCAGCCACACGCCCCAGGCCAGCAGCGCGAACCCCACGAACCCCACCACCGTGGTGCCAGGAATAAAAACAACTTCGGCGGCTAAAAACAGCAAGCCGAACAGCAGGAGCAGAGCGATGGTGAGCATGGCGGGTGGGCGTTTAACCACCAAAAGGTACGCCCGGGCCGCCAGATGGCAGCCCGGGCGTTCAGGTCCGCCAAGCCCGGGGCCCTAGCGGGCCGGGGCAGCCTTGGCTTTGGTGCGGGTCAGGAAAGCATTGAGCCGTCCGCCCGACGAGGTGATGCCCACAATATCCAGCAGGTCTTCGTAGTACTCGGCCACATCGGCCCGGTCAGTGGTGCCGGGGGTAAGGGGCGTTAGCGCGGCCAGGCTGCCGTCTAGCACCTGAAGATAGGCTTCCTCGGTGGGCCGGCCGCCCATGATCTGCAGGAAATCGTCGGTCGATTCGGATAAAATGCGCGCCACCTGCGGCCGGTTTTTGAAGGCCGCCAGCTCGCCCACGAGCGGCTGGATGGTGTCCTTCATCTTCACCAGCTTGCGGTTGGCGTCGGTGCGCGTGGGCAGCACGGTAGCCGCTGGCATCGGCGAGGCAACGGCGATGAGGGGTGCGGCTGCGAGGTCAGGCGTAGCAGTGGTCGTAGTGGTCTGGGCGTAGCCCGCCAGGGGCCCCAACAACAAGAAGCAGAATACAGGTTTACGCATAACGTCGGCGTTTTAGAGAGAGGAAAATAGTAAAGGCCCCGAAATATAAATAATTGTAAGGATAATATAATTGACCTTGGCCAAAGAAAATGAAATGATAAAGGGCCGGCCCCGAAACAACGTTTCGGAGCCGGCCCTTCACAAGTACCATAAATTTAATTAAAGCGCTGGCTAGTAAGCCCGGGCGAAGTAGGCGCGGCGCGGGCTGGGGGCCCCCGTCACCATGCAGATGCCGTCTTCATCGGGCTCGGCCAGGGCCAGGCAGCGCACGGTGGCCTTGGTCTCTTCCTTGATGCGCTCCTCGGTTTCGGAGGTGCCGTCGTAATGGGCCAGCACGAAGCCGCCCTTCTCGTCGAGCACCTGCTTGAACTCGTCGTAGCTGTCTACGCGGGTCAGGTGCTGGTCGCGGTAGGTGCGGGCCTTCTGGTAAATGTTGGCTTGGATGTCGTTCAGCAGCTGGTCCACGGCGGCCACGATGTCGGCCAGTGGCAGGGTCATTTTCTGCTTGGTGTCGCGGCGGGCCACCTCCACGGTGCCGGCGTCGAGGTCGCGGGCCCCCACGGCCAGGCGCACGGGCACGCCCTTCAGCTCCCACTCGGCAAACTTGAAGCCGGGGCGCTCGGTGTCGCGGGCGTCCACTTTCACCGAAATGCCGCGGGCAATCAGCCCCTGCTGAATGGGCCGGATGCGCTCCATCAGCGCGTCCAGCTCGCCGGTTTTGTAGATGGGCACGATGACCACCTGGATCGGGGCCAGCTTGGGCGGCAGCACCAGGCCTTCATCGTCGGAGTGGGCCATCACCAGGGCCCCCATCAGGCGGGTGCTCACGCCCCAGCTGGTGCCCCACACGTACTCGCGGGCGCCGTCTTTGGTGGCAAACTGCACGTCGAAGGCCTTGGCGAAGTTCTGGCCCAGGAAGTGGCTGGTGCCGGCTTGCAGCGCCTTGCCGTCCTGCATCAGCGCCTCGATGCAGTAGGTATCCTCGGCGCCGGCGAACCGCTCGTTGGCGGTCTTCACGCCCTTCACCACCGGCAGGGCCATGTGCTCTTCGGCAAACTCGGCGTACACGTCGAGCATCTGGCGGGTTTCGGCCACGGCCTCCTCGGCGGTGGCGTGGGCGGTGTGCCCTTCCTGCCACAAAAACTCGGCGGTGCGCAGAAACAGGCGGGTGCGCATCTCCCAGCGCACCACGTTGGCCCACTGGTTGATGAGCAACGGTAGGTCGCGGTAGCTCTGCACCCAGTTCTTGTAGGTACTCCAGATGATGGCCTCCGAGGTGGGGCGCACGATGAGCTCTTCCTCGAGCTTGGCGGCGGGGTCCACGCGCAATTTGCCGGGGCGGTCGGGGTCGTTTTGCAGGCGGTAGTGCGTCACCACGGCGCACTCCTTGGCGAAGCCTTCGGCGTTTTTCTCCTCGGCTTCGAACAGGCTTTTGGGGATAAAAATGGGAAAATAAGCATTTTCGTGGCCGGTGCGCTTGAACATATCGTCCAACTGGCGCTGCATTTTCTCCCAAATGGCGTAGCCGTAGGGCTTGATGACCATGCAGCCGCGCACGGCCGAATTTTCGGCCAAGCCGGCGCGCTTCACTAAGTCATTGTACCAGAGCGAATAATCTTCCGCGCGGGTGGGCAACTTTTTACTCATAATCGGCAGCTAAGAGGGTAACCGAAACGGCTCCCGGAATTGGTACAACATTTGACCTACTATACGGGCACCGTTTCGGGGTCAAATTACGTTATTAAACCACAGACCCGAAGGGCCCTCTAACCTCCCGGAAATGCGCTGGCCGAATGCAGCCAACTCTTTCGGTGATTAGCCGTTGAGAAGAAGCCCCGCGCTGGCGCTTCTTCACTAGGATTTCGCCTTCAAAGCTGTTACTTTACGTCTAGTCTATTCCGCCTTTTTCCACTCGCTCATGAAAACCCCGCTCACCGCCTATCTGCCTGCTTTGGCGCTCCTTGCGCTGGGCGGGTGCGCCGGAACCACGGCCGTTACCACGTCGGAGAACGACGGGGTGTATTATTCATCCAAAGACCACACCACGGCCATTGCCACCGCGCCGGCGCAGCGCTACACGCCAGTGCAGCAGGCCCCGTCGCAGGGCTACACCAGCGCGGCTGGGGCCCCGGCCGCCGGCACCGACGAGGCCACCAACCCCGATTACAACGGCAACAGTGCTGCGGCCACTACCTCCGGCTCCGACCAGTACTACGATGGGAGCACGGCCAACAGCTACGATCCCAACACATCGCTTTTCAACCAGCCCTACACGGGCCCCGGTATGGGCGGCTACATGCCCAACAGCCCGTACACTTCGCTGGGCTACGGCGGCGCTGACCCATATGCTTACGGCGGCGGCTTTGGCGGCTACGGCGGTGGTTATGGCGGGTACGGCGGGTTGTCGCCCTACAGCGCTTTTTATAGCCCATTCTATAGCCCCTTCGGGTTTGGCTACGGCTCGGGGCTAAGCATTGGCTTCGGCTTTGGCCGCCCCTTTGGATACGGCTACGGCGGCTATGGTGGCTACGGCTACGATCCTTTTTACAGCCCGTTCTATAGCCCCTTCGGCTACGGTGGGTATGGCTTGGGCTACGGCCTGGGCGGCTACGGCTACGGCGCTGGGTACTACGGCAACAGCTACCGCCGCAACGTAATCTACACCGGCAATGCCGGCGGCCGCGCCGACTATAACGGTGGCAATGGCAACACCGTGCTGGTGGGGCCCCGCGGTGAACGCTCGGCGGCAGCCTATGGCGCCCGCGGCGCTGTTATCAACGGCGGTACCGCCCCGAATAACAACCCGGCAATGGCCGGTGGCCGTGGTACCATGGGCAACCCTGGTATGGCGCCGGGCGGCGTCATTACCAACGCGCCAGCGGGGGGGCGCTTCGACCGTTCGGCCGGAGGCAATGCAACTGGCCAATACGCTACGCCTAACAACATGGACCGGGGGGCGCGGGGCGGTAGCTTTGAGCGGCCCGCCGGCCAGCCGCAAGCCCAGCCGCAGAACATGGGCGGGCAGGCCCAGCAGGCCCAGCGTCACGGCTTCTTCCGCGACATGTTCTCCGCACCCAGCAATGGCATGAATGGGGCCCAGGGCCAAGCCGCCAACGGCAACTATAACCAGCCGCGCCAGCGCTCGTTTGAGCAGCCGCAGCAACGCTCGTACCAGCCACAGCAGCAAACGCAGCAACGCTCGTTTGAGCGGCCCCAGTTTTCGCAGCCTTCCAACGCGGGGCCGCGCGGTGGCGGCGGGTTTGGTGGTAGCAGCGGCGGTGGGGGTGGCGGCCGTAGCGGCGGTGGCCGGGGCCGTATGTAAGGGCCCGAACAACCGATTTTTGATAAGCTTCCCTTTGCGAGCCGGCCCAACGGCCGGCTCGCTTTTTATTTCTTTCCACACATGAAAAAACGGATTTTATGGCTTTGCCTAGCCCTCGCAGTGGGGCAGGCCGGCCACGCCTATGCCCAGGCCCCCGACGATGCGCTGCGCTACTCGCGTCTTCAGTTTGGGGGGCCCGCCCGCACCCAGGGCATTGCGGGTGCCAACGTGGCCCTGGGGGCCGATTTTGGCAACCTCACCAGTAACCCCGCGGGCCTGGGGTTTTATCAGAAATCAGAAGCGCACGTGGGCGTAGGCGTGGGCATCGGAAGCAGCAATAGCTCGCTCAACGGCAGCAACAAGGTGAACGATAACGCTAACAGCGTGAATGTGCCCAGCATTGGGCTGGTGCTGGCTACCCGCCGCCCCGATAACGACCAGAGCTACTGGCGCGGCGGTGCGTTTGCGTTGGGCTTTACGCGGCTGGCTGATTTCAACGTGGCCTCGAATTATTCGGGGAGCGTAACCGATAACCATTCGTTCTTCCAGTACCTGCGCGAAGGGGACGTAAGCCAGTTAAGCAATGTAGATGCTCAATACAGAAACAATCAGTATACCAACATCGACGGGCTGGCGTACGGGGGGTACCTCACTGACTTGCTAGTAAAGCGGCGCAACCAGAATAATCCCAATGCGCCGGCCGATTCCATCGGCACGCGCAACCGGGTGGGCGACATTGCGCAGGGGGAACGGATTGTGTCGTCGGGCTCGATGTCGCAATTTGATCTAGGATACGGCGGCAACTACCGCGACAAGCTATACATCGGCTTGGGTGTGGGCATTGTGAGCAGCAACTACCGGCAGTCACGCGACTTTTCGGAAGCGGAGAATACCGCGTCTACGCCATTTGTTAATCTGCTGCTGCACGACGAGTTGCACACCACTGGTACCGGCATTAACGGCCGGCTGGGCCTAATTTACCGGGTGGCCAACGCCGTGCGCCTGGGGGCCTCGGTGCAGACGCCCACCTTCATGCGCATGACTGACACGTACAGCACGTCGCTGAATACCAACTTTACGCCTCAGGGCCAGACGGGCGCTACCATTATCAGCAACGTGTACAACAGCACCGTGCCGGGGACCTACGACTACACCATCACCACGCCGTTCCGGGCCAACGGAGGCGTAGCTGTTGTCATCGGCAAGTACGGTTTCCTAACCGGCGACGTGGAGTACGTGGGCTACGGCCAAGCGCGCATCAACAACGACCCGAATGGTGCCAACGGCGACAACAGCTCGTTTGCCGCGCAAAACCAGCGCATTCAGGACTTGTACCGCAACACCCTCAACTTCCGGGTGGGGGCTGAGGGCCGATTCGACATCTTCCGGGCGCGCTTGGGCTTCGCCACCTACGGCGACCCCTATAAAACCACCAGTGCTGGCAACAGCAGCGCCCAGAATTTCTACACCGTGGGGCTGGGCATACGGCAGAAGAGCCTGTTTGTGGACTTGGCTGGGGTGTATACCACTGTCAACCGTTACTACTCGCCCTATACCCTCAACAGCGGCCAGGAGCCGGTGGCGGCGGTTAGCAACAGCCGTTTCACGACCAGCGTCACGGCAGGCTTGGCCTTCTAGCCGCGGTTTTTGCCAATGCCCAACGGGGCCCCCGGCAACTTGTTGGGGGCCCCGTTCTGCGTTGTGGGGGAGGTGCTTATTTCTGCACCAGCACTTGGCAAGTAATGACGGTGGCCGGCGTACGCACCAAGTCGGCAATGAGCAGGGCCCCGTACTTGGCGCCGCCGGGGCCCGTGGCAGTGGTATGGAAGGCGATGACCGCACCTTTTACTAGCGGAGCAGTTTGTAACGAATCGCCGCCTGCCACGGTGCCGGTGGCAAACGTGGAAGCGAGCAGGGCGTTGGTGGTAAGGCCTATGAAGTCAGTGGCCGCGAGGGTAGTGGCGCGCAGGGCGGTACTGTGCGTATTTACCCCCCACCCCGTGGTGACGAGGCTGCCGGACTTTGTGGATACCAGCCGTAGCGTGGGGCCCTGGGTGGTGCATACTAGGTCGACCAACGCCCGGTTGGCGGCCCGGCTGGCCACCGATTCGGGGTTGGTGTAGGCCACGGCGAAGTGTGGTAGCAGCAGGCCCTGGCGCAGGTTTACGTAGGCCAGGGCCTGGTTTTGGGCGGCCGTGAGTGGGGTGCCCGGCTGGCCCACGGGCACGGACCCGAAGTAGGCGCGGTAACTGTGCACCACGGCCGTAAGGGAATCGGTGCGGCGCAGCGACAGGCGGTAGGCGCGGCTGGCGATGGAGCCCGTCTCGTCGGTCACGGCGTATTTCCACGAGTCCACCCCCGAGGCCGTGCGGCCCGTCAGCAGGTTGGTGAAGGCAATGTCCTTGGTGCCGGGGGCCAGCAGCGAGTCGAGGTACACCAGCGGAGGGTCATCGGGCGTGCTGGAGGCCAGGTAAGTAGAGATAGTCGTGGGGTACAGCACGGGTGTGCGGGTGGGCGACGACGCGAGGGTGATGCGCAGGTGCTTCAGGTTGGGGCCATCGTCGAGGTTGGTGGTCTGGGCGTAAATCTTGCTGGCCAGCGAGTCGGCCGTTACGGTGCCCGTGGTGATGATGCGCGAGGCGCTGATGAAGCGGGTGGCCCCCACGAAATCGAGGCGCGGCGAAAACGCAATTTTGGTGCAGGCCGCGGCCAGCACCAGCAAGGGCAAAACGCGGAGGAGGAAGCGCATACGGCAAAGGTACGGGCCGGGGTAGGGCCCCCGGCCAAACAAGCCTGCCAACGGCGGGTTGCTGGGGTATATTGCCCGCTCGCTATGGCTACTTTCGTTTCGCTTGCTTCTGGCCGCTGCGCGCTGCGCGGGGCCCTGTGGCTGGGGCTGCTGGCCGCCGCCGCCTGCCGCCCCGACCAGATCGAACACCTCAAAGACCACAAGCGCATCGGCATCGAAGCCGAAAACTGGGTGGTGAAGCGCATCATGCCCGCCGACCTAATGCACGCCACCCGCTGGGCCGGCGACTCGCTCACGGCCACCGCCGACACGCTGCTGCGCCGCACCCTGGCCCGCGCGCTGGCTGCCGGCGGCGTGGCCGGGGCCCTGCCCCTGTGCCGCCCCGAAACATACCCTTTTGTGGATTCGCTGGCCCGGGTGCTGCACGCCAACGCCCGTCGCGTAAGCACCCGCCCCCGCGACCCCACCCACCGCGCCATCCTGCTGGCCGCCGAAACCCAGACCGACACCACCCGCACCCTACACCGCGAATCGCCGGAAGTATTCTTCTACCAGCGCCCCATCGTGCTGAACAACAGCTTGTGTCTGCGCTGCCACGGCACTGTGGGCCGCGACATCGCCCCGGCCGACTACGCCCTCATCCGGCAACAATACCCCCAAGACCAGGCCACCGGCTACCGCCTCGGCCAGCAAATGGGAGCCTGGCAGCTCAGCCTGGAGCGCGGCGGCGTGGCCGAGTTCTGGACGATGAAAACCCGCAAAAAGTGGAAGGAGCACAAGATGCCCAAGCTGTTTTGAGCCCCACTGGGGCCTGGTTGGCCCTAACGCTATCAGCCAAGCATACCCAGCGAAGGCCGGCTGGCTGCGCTGGGTATGCTTGGCTATTTTGCTTGTGTATTATCCGTTGGTAGCGCTCGGCAAAACCTAATTCAGCGCTGCCTGCCGGTCCAGCAAATGGCTTTCAAAGCCAACGCGAACGGCTTCGCAGATTTCGTCTTTGTATTGGCGCTTGCGCAAGGTGCGCTCCCGGCGCTTGCCTTTGATTAGCTCAATGGGCGTCTTGACCAGCGGCAGCGCCAGGAAGAACAAGTTGTCTTGCGTTCGTTCGGCCTGAAAGGACTCCCAGAACGAGTTATAATCAAAGGTAATCGTGTCGTATAGGCGTTCCTCGGTGCTGATGCCGGCTAAAATATTGATATCTAAAGCGGCCGCAACGCCTTGCAGGGCGGCAATGAGCAGGGCCGCTGGGGTAATATCATGGCAGCTTTTGGTGCACTGCCGGATCAAGTCGAAGTTGCGTGTGCCTTGGATGCGGCTCACGAACAGCACCTGCTCTTGCGGGCTGTGGACGTACCGGCCCGGTGCTACTACGAAAGAGATATTGTAGAGCGATACGCCGTTGTGCGCAAAAGTCAGGGCTAAGTCCCCCTCGAAGTCAATGCCGCTGGGAAAGGTGAGTTGAATGCTCATCACGCCATCCTCTTCTCGGCAATCTTGCCAAAGCGGCACCCCGGTGAGTAGCGACGTAAAGAAGTTGCTCTGTACCTGCCGGGTTAAATAATCGTAGTGATTGTAAAGAATACCCAAGCGCGCCTGCCGTGATAAGTTGTTAGCCAAGTAATTGCCTAAATATTTATAGCCTAGTCGGGGTTGGTGCTTGATGAGTGCCCGCAAGCTAGGGCTGTTCATAAGCCGGTTGAGCTTGAAGTGCGCCGGTAAATCGAGAACGATTGGAACGGCGCGCAAACCAGTTTTAAAGGCGAACAGTCCACCACGCTCAAAGGCTTCAGTAACTACGCGGAGCGTAGTGTGAAAAATCGTGGGTACGCGAAGAATAGTTGGATTCATTTTCTAAATAATTGATGTGTGAAAGGAGGAGTAGAAGGCAATGGCATTTATCATTTATTAAACTGTATAAGCGCCGCTAAAAATTATACTAAATATTTGACAAAAAACACTTTAAATACATTTTTAGGTGAATATTCAAAGCTAATTGTTTGCAAGTATTTAACAAAGTTTTGGGACTCGGTGCGCACCGCATGCGCCAACCTTGGGGCCCAGTTTGGAGTTAATCCGGGCCATGACTGCTGACTCTTCTGCTCCCATTGTTATCGTCGGGGCTGGCATGGCCGGCCTGGCTTGTGCTACCTGGCTGCACCGTGCCGGCCGCGCCGTGCGCGTGCTCGATGCGGCCGATGCCGTGGGCGGCCGTGTGCGCACTGACGCCACGCCCGACGGCTTTCGCCTCGACCGCGGCTTCCAAGTGCTGCTGACGGATTACCCCGAGGCCAGGCGCATGTTCGACTATAAGGCATTGGACTTGCGAGCCTTCCGCTCGGGAGCCGTCATCCGGCTGCCCAATGGCACCGAAACGACCTTACAGAACCCGTTGCAACGCCCGCTGGCGGCGTTTTCGGCGCTTGCCTCGCCCATCGGCAGTCTGGCCGATAAGCTGCGCATCCTCAGCCTGGTGCGCCACGTGCAACAGCACACGCCCGAGGAGCTGCTGGCCCGCCCAGCCACCGACACGCTGAGCTTCCTGCGGCGCTACGGCTGGAGCGAAACAATGATCGACAACTTCTTTCGGCCCTTTTTCGGCGGTGTATTCCTCGACCGGGGCCTAAGCACGGCCAGTAACTTCTTCGAGTTTGTATTTCAGCAATTTGTGCGGGGGCAAGCCGCAGTGCCAGCCTTGGGCATGCAGCAGCTACCCGAGCAGCTGGCCGCCCGCCTGCCAACGGGCACCCTCCAACTGAACACTGCCGTAGAGGCATTGGATGGGCCTTCCGTGCGCCTGGCTTCGGGCGAAACGCTGGCCGCCGCGGCCGTGGTGCTGGCCGTAGACGGCCCCGCCCTGGCGCGCCTGCTGCCCGCCGCCGGGGCCCCCGACGCTGGCAGCCGCCCCACTACTAATACATATTTTGTGGCCGAAGGCCACTCGCCCGGCCGCGGCGACGGTTTGCTACGCCTCAACGCGGCACCGGGGGCCCTGGCCCACAACGTGAGCTTCCCCGCCGACGTGGCGCCGGCCTATGCCCCGGCCGGCCGGGCCCTGGTATCGGTAAGTACCCACGGCGATACCGGTCTTTCGGAAGCGGCGTTGACCGTACGCCTGCACGAAGAGTTGATTGCTTGGTTTGGGCCCAACGCCCGGCAGTGGCGGCACCTGCGCTCCTACCGCATCGCGCACGCCCTGCCGGTGTACCCTGCCGGCCAGCCGGTGCAGCAGCCCCTTAAGCTGGCCGAGGGCCTCTACCGCTGCGGCGACTGGACTGCCTACCCGTCGCTGAACGCGGCGCTGGCCACTGGCCGTCAGGTGGCTGAGGCCATTATTGCCGGGTAAAACGTAGCGTGGCTAAAGTCCGTGCTATAATTGGGCAGCGACCGTTCAACTGCGCTGACTCGCAGAGCCCACGCTACACTGTGCTACTTGCGCTTTAGCTCGTATACATGGGCCGAAAGTGGCTCCAGGACTTCGTTGAGGGCTTGCAGGGGTGCGCCGTCATTCAATAAATCGGTGTAGGTGTACACGGCTTGGGTTGTGCTGGGGATGCCCATTGCCTGGAAAGCGGCGGGCGAGATGGTAAGGCCCGGCCGGTAGGCCTTATCGGGGCTGAAGTTGACGACTACCAGCACCTGCTGCTGGTTGGTGTAGCGCAGGTAGGCGTAGAGGTGGTGCTGGTTGTACTGCTTGCCGAGGTTGTTGGCGTCCTGCAGCTCGTAGAATTTGCCCCGGCGAATGGCGTCGCTGGTGCTGGCCAATGTGAGCAGGCGCCTGTAAAAGTCGCGCAGCTGCTTTTGCTCCGCACTCAGCTTGCCGCCGTCGAACTTGCCTTGGTTCAGCCATTTCTGGTGCTCGGGCACGCCCCAATAGTCGAAGATGGTGGTGCGGCCGTCCTCGCTGCTGAAGCCCTCGCTGCCGCGGCCGGGCTCACCCACTTCTTGCCCAAAGTACAGCATCACGGGCCCCGAGGCCAGCGTGGCCGTCACGGTCATGGCCGGCACGGCCCGCAGCGGGTCGGTGGCAAAGTCCTTGCTGGCAATGCGTTGCTCGTCGTGGTTCTCGAGGAAGCGCAGCATGTGCGACGAGAACCCGCGGCTTTCCTGCTGCCACACGTGCGTCAGGTCTTCGGTGCTGCCCTCGTTGCGCATCAGCCGGCGCAGGCCGTCGTAGAGACCCACCTTGTCGTAGAGGTAGTCGAAATGACCCTTTTCGAGGTACGTCTTGTACTCCTTATTGTTGTAGGCTTCGCCGATGAAGACGAGGCCCGGCTTCACCTTTTTCAGCTCGGGTATGACGTAGGCCCAGAACTCGACGGGCACCATTTCCACCATGTCGCAGCGGAAGCCGTCCACGTCCTTCTGGGCCCAGAATACGAGGATGTCGCGCATCTTCTTCCACGTGTCGGGCACGGGGCTGAAGTGCAAGGCCCGGCCGTGCTGGTAGTCCACGCCGTAGTTCAGCTTCACGGTTTCGAACCAGTCGTTCACGCTGGGCGCGGCCGAAAACACGTCGTTGCCGGTGGCCTTGGCGGGGTTTTCGGCGTACTTGCCGTCCTCGCGTGGGCCTTTCAGGGGCCCCAGCGGGTTGTAGCCGGCGGGCACCACAAAGGGCTGGCCGGGCAGGTAGTAGAAGTTGTTCTGGGGCCCAAAGGCCAGGGTTTTGTCGTCGGCCGCGCCCAAGTCCACCACGCCCGCGGGCTTGGCGTCCGACTTGTAGGAGCGGGCCACGTGGTTGGGCACGAAGTCCATCAACACCTTCAGGCCGTGGGCGTGGGTGCGCCGAATGAGCGCCTCGTACTCGGCCATGCGGTTTTTGGGAGCCACGGCCAGGTCGGGAGCTACGTCGTAGTAGTCCTTGATGGCGTAGGGCGAGCCGGCGCGGCCCTTCACCACGTCGGCGTCGTCGGCCGGAATGCCGTGGGTGGAAAAGTCCGTCATGGTGGCGTGCTCAATCACGCCGGTGTACCACACGTGGCTCACGCCCAAGGCTTTGATTTCGTCCAGGGCCCTATCGTTGATGTCGTTGAACTTGCCGCAGCCGTTCTCGGTCATGGTGCCATAGGGCTTGTTCAGGGCCACCTTGTTGCCAAACAGCCGCGTCATCACTTGGTAAATGATGAGCTTATGGTCCTGGGGCACCTCGTCGGTGGTGTTCGGGTCGGCGGCCGGGGCGGGCGCGGGCAGGTGAGTGGGCACGGAGGAAATGGGCAAGGAAGGCGCGGCCAGGGTCAGTAAGCCAGCGGCCAGCAGCAGGTTTTTCATAGGCCGGCAAGTTAAGCAAACGGCGCGCGTGCTGGATTAACAGCCCCGGCTCGGGGCCCCAGCTCACCCCGGTGGGGCCCCACAAAAAAGGCGCGGGCCCTACCGGGGCCCGCGCCTTGCTGGCAGCGTTGCGCTGCTTAATCGTCGCTGCGTTTGATGAGCACCACGGCCACAGCAGCCACGGCAGCAATGCCCAAAATCAGCTGCGTGGAGGTGAATTTTTTGGCGGCTTTGCGCAACAGGATGCCGCCGTTTTTCAGCAGGTCGTCCATGTGCTCGGTTTTGCCTTGGAACACGTGGTAGGCACTTTCGAAGGTGCGCACGAGGTCTTCGGGCATAATTTTTTCGAGTTGGATGTCGAGGTCGTCGGAGGCCATGGGGTTAGGGCAAAACGGGTAAAAGAATCAATTGGAGCGGCCCGGCGGGGCCCGCGCTTTCCTTCTACGGGCCGGCCGAACCGGGGTTGTGGCCCCGCTTTATTCCACCACCAAAATGCGCGAGCCCGACTTGCTGCCCTCACGCACCTGGCAGTAGTAGGCCCCCGCGGCGAGGCCGGCCAGGTCGAGCGGCAGCTGCTGGGGCCCCGCGGCCAGGGCCCGGTCGAAAGCCACCTGCACTTGGCGGCCCAGCGCGTCGAGCACCGCCACTTGCACGTGGCCGCCGGCGCTTTGGTAGGCCACGGTGGCCTGGCCGCCGCGCGGCACGGGGTTGGGAAATACGCTGAACTCGGCCACCTGGGCGGCGCTGCCGGCGGCCAGCGCCGTGGCCGGCCGCAGCACGGGCACGTACGGGAAGCTCTGGCCAAACAGGGCCTGCAATGTGCTGGGCGCCACTTGGAACCAGTCTTGCAGAATGCTGGTGTAGATGCTGCGGAAATCAAATTGCAGCGGGATGTTGTCGTTCACGCTGGCCGCGGCGGGCAGCTGGGGGTTGGCGCCGTGCACGATGGGGTTCACGCGGCTGCCGAACACGAACAGCGGGGCCGCCGCGCCGTGGTCGGTACCTAGGCCCGAGTTGGACCGAATGCGCCGCCCAAACTCCGAAAACGTGAGGCCCACCACCCGGTCTTGCAGGCCCAGCCGCACTAGGTCGTCCTGAAAGGCGGCCACCGCTTCGGCCAGCTTGCCCAGCAGGGCGGCGTGGGTGCCGCCCGTGGTGGCGCCCGTGGCCGGCACTTGCAGCGCGTGGGTATCGAAGCCGCCCATGTTGCACACGTAGATGCGGGTGCTGAGGCCCCCGGCCACCAACTGGGCCACAATTTTGAGTTGGTCGGCCAGGCCGTTTTGGCCGGCGGTGGGGTACAGCGGCGAGAGGTTTTTGGCCCGGCCCGCCGCCGCCTGGATGGTGGTGGTGTACACCTGCGTCTGGGCTACCACCTGGCGGATGAAGGTGAGCTCGTGGCCGGCCGGCGTGGCGGGAGCTGCGTCCACGCCGCCGCTCAGCAGCTGATAGAACGACGAGGTGCTGGCGATGGCCATGCCCATGTTCACGGCGGGGCCCTGCACGCAGTTGCTCACCACCGAGCCGATGGTGACGGCCAATGGGTCGGGGTTTTGGGCGCTGGGGTAGCCGGTGGGGAAGCCCGGGTACTCGCCGTCGAGGTAGCGCCCGGCCCAGCCCGTGGCCAGCGTCACGTCCGACGACGAGCCCGAGGTCCAGATGTCGGTGGCTCGGAAGTGTGAGAAGTTGGGGTTGGGGTAGCCCACGCTCTGCACCACGCCCACCTGCCCGTTCTGGTACAGGTTCTGGAGCGAGGCCATGGCCGGGTGGATGCCGGTGGCCGCCGTGAGGGGCAGCACGGCCGCTTCAGGCAATGCAATGTTGCCGCGCGCCGCCATCAGGGCCCCGTACTGGTCGCGCGGAATAATCATGTTCAGCCCGTCGTTGCCGCCCTGCAACTGGATGATGACCAACACCTTGTCGGTGGCCGTGGTGGCGTTGGTGAGGGCCACCAGCTCGGGCGAGTAGCCGTAGGCCCCCACCGGCAGCCCGCCCAGCAGGGCCGCGCCCGCTGTGGCCGCCGCCGTATTCTGTAGAAAGTCGCGCCGTTTCATATGGAGCCGCTAAATTGTTGACGGATAAATTGTTGGATTGATGATTTGCTCACTGTGGGGGCTGGGGTTTCGACAACAGCCCACAGCTATTCAACCGGCGCGTAGTAACAAAAAGAATTAATCACCAGTCATTCAACAATTTAACTCAGGTGGTATTCGGCCAGGCCCATCAAGGAGCGCAGCATGGCTTGCAGCTTGGTGGCTACGGCGGCTTTCTTGGCGGCCACGGAGGGCGTGGCGGCGTAGGCCGTCCACTCGTTGGTCCACTCAAAATCGGGCAGGCCGGGGATGAGGGCATTTTTGAGGAACGCCAACTGGGTCGCCGTCAGGTCGAGGGGCACCATCAGGCGCACGAACTCGGCGATGACCAGGTTGGGGTCGGAGGCCGTGGCCGGGGGCAGGGCCAGCACCAGGGCCACGGGGTCGATGCGGGCCAGCACCCCGCCGCGCGAAACCCCGTTGCCGATGTACAGGTCCGTCGCCTGGTTGCGGCGGGGCAGCGTCACGGCGTTGATCCACAGCTCGTGGAACTGCGGCGTTTGGTAGTAGGGGGCCCAGCCGGCCACGTTGGGCGGGTCGCCCAGGGTTTGCTGCTGCACCAGGGCCAGGCCGTAGAGGTATTCCCAGTGGGCGTACTGCGCCACCAGGCTGCTAGCCGGTGGAAACGCCACCTGCATCTGCCGCACCAGGCCCACCGTGAAATCGAGCGGGCTTTTGATGCGGCAGCCCACGGCGGCCACGTCAAAAAAGTGCTCCGAGCCGAAGAGCTTGCGCAGCACCGGCACCACCTCAAAGTTGCTCTGGACAAGCAGCGTAGCCAGCGGCTGAATGACGTTGGCTTCCGTGTCCGCGTCAATCGAGTAGTACACAAACCAGCGGTAGAGCTTGCGCACCAGGAACCGCGCCGTTTCGGCCTGCGCGAAAATGAGGTTGATCAAATCCTGGTACTCGGCGGCCCCGTTGGGCGCGATAACGGCGTTGCCGAAGGCCGCGGAGAACTGCTTGGGCTTGGCGTCGTGCCGGCTGGCGGTGAAGTAGCCGTTGATGGCCACCCGGTCGTCGCGCCAGCCAGTGAGCACCCGGGCGGCGGCCTGCACGTCGGCCTCGGTGTAGTTGGTGTAGTTGCCCGCCCCAATCAGGGGCCCCTTGCCTACGGTGAACAGCTCCAGCAGCTCGCGGCCGTAATTCTCGTTGGGGGCCCCCACCACGCTCTGGTTGCCGTTGAGGTAGCGCAGCATGGCGGGGTTGACGGTCACGTCCTTGGCCAGTTGGCGCACGTTGCCCAGCGCGTGCTGGCGCAGCAGCCGCACGTACTCGTAGCCGTAGCGAGCGTCGTTGATGTTGCCGAGCTCCACCACAAAATGGTTGTGCCAGAACAGCGTCATCTGCTCGCTCAGCGAGGTGGTTTGGCCCAGCTGCTGGCCCAGCCACCAGTCGCGCAGCGACACCGAGCGCACCCCTTGCAAAGTTTGGTCGAAGGCCTGCGTCACCCAGGTTTGGCCAAGGGGCACGGTCGTGTCGGTGGCCGACACGTTCAGGGGCGGGGCCGGGGTCCCGGGAGCCGCCAGCAGGCCGTCGAGCGTGGGGCCCAGGCCCGCCGCCGCGGCCGTAGTTATTTCCGCCCGGGTGGGCCCAAACAGCGTGCGCCGCAGCAGGTGCGCGGCCTGGGCCGGGCCCCAGGGCCCCGCGTAGGCGGCCAGGGTGCCGGCGGTAGTGCCGGCCAGGCGCAGCGGCAGCCGCTGGTTGGCGTGGGGGCTGATGGCCTCGGGCGGCGGGGGCCCCGGGGCGGGCGCGGGGGCCCCGGGGCGCTGGAGAAAAGCACGGCGGTTCATGGGCGCTTGGGAAAAGTGGGCGCGGGGTTTTCCTAAAGATGGCGCAAATGGATGAAAGTTTAATGATGAAGAAGTTATGAGTAAAAAAAGATGCCTGGGGCAGCGGGTAGCCGCTGCTTTGGGCCCGCCGCCGCTGGCCTTGCCGGGGCCCCAGGCGGGACCGGCGCGGCGGTTTTTGGGGTGGATGCAATACCTTCGGTGCTGGTCTTTTTCCCTCCCGCAGCCATGAAAAAACACTTTCACTCCCTCGGCGACTGGCGCCGCAACGTGCTGCTGGTGGCAGCCGCCGGCAGCCTCGGCCTCAGCCTGTCCGCCTGCTCGGGCGACGACGGCCGCCGCGCCGACAACAACGGCGCCGACGGCAGCTGGAGTGGCCAAACCTACAGCCAGGGCGTCGTCACGGAAATGACCGAGGTGAAGCCCGGCGAGTGGAAAATCACCGCCGAGCGCCCCGCCGGCAAGGAGGAAGTGGCCGCCGTGCTCCACCACTTCGACGGCAAGGTGGACACCCTCCAGGGCCAGGCCCTGCAACGCCAGATGCAGGACTACAGCCGCCAAAACCCCGAAAACCGCGCCCAAAGCTCGGGCCTGATGAACGTGCTGATGTGGAGCGGCATCGGTTACATGGCCGGCCGCTACATGACGCCCAACCCCGGCTACTACGCCAACCCCGGCCTGCTCCAGCAAAACCAGGGCTGGCGCGCCAACGTGGCCCGCGAGCGCCAGGACCAGGGCCGCGGCTTCTTCGGCCGGGGCTTCGGCGGCGGCCGCACCTCGGCTAACGCCGGCATTCAGGAAAGCGGTTCCACGGTGCGCTCCTCGCCGCGGCCCAGCTTCCGTAGTAGCGCCCCGGCCGGCCGCAGCAGTGGCTTCGGCAGCCGCGGCGGCTTCCGCGGGTTCGGGGGTTGATGCCGCTGGGGCCCCAACTGCGATGCAATTGAGTTAATTAAAAGAACGTCATGCAGAGCTAAAAGAACGTCATGCAGAGCGTAGCGAAGCATCTCTCCCGCGTAACTAGAGCGGCTTCGGAATCAGCGTACAGTTAGCGACTGGGTAGTTGTAGAACGGAGCGGCACCCTGTTTAACGTCCGCCTAGCAACGGAGTGCCACTCCGTTTTTACAAGGCCCTGGACACTGACTCCGAAACCGCTCTAGTTACGCGGGAAAGATGCTTCGCTGCGCTCTGCATGACGTTCTTCTTTGTTCGTTTTTGCCTTATCTACACGCCAACCAAAAATGGTAAACTTGCTACCCCTCACCGGCGACGTCTCGCCCGCCGTGCGCGCCCTGGGCTGGGACTGGGCCCTGGAAGACGCCTGCCAGCACTACGTGGCCCGCGAAGCTGTGCAGCTCGCCGAGGCCGACGCCGAAACACTGCTCCAGGCTGCCGACACGCTCTACGACATGCTGGTGGCCGCCATTCCCGATCCCATCCCGGACGCGTTTTTGCAGCAGCTGGCCATCGCGCCCAACCTCTGGGAGGCCGTGCGCCACTCCTGGAACGACGAGCGCCACTGGCACCTCTACGGCCGCTTCGACCTGGCCCTCACCGCCGAGGGCCCCAAGCTGCTGGAGTTCAACGCCGACACCGCCACCGGCCTGCCCGAAGCCGCCGTGGTGCAGTGGGCCAGCCTGGTAGCCGCCGGGCAGTCGGGCGACGACCGCCAGGCCAATGGCCTCTTCGAGGGCCTCGAAGACCAGTTCCGCCACTGGCGCGCCCTCAACAACGACCGCCAGGCCACCCTGCTACTCGTGCACCTGCCCGGCAGCGCCGAGGACGAAGCCAACTGCGGTGTGCTGGCCGAGGCCGCCCGCACCGCCGGCTTCGCCGACACCTACGTGTGCCCGGTGGACGATATGCGCGTATCAGTAGACGGGGCCGACCGCGGCGTGTGGGCCGAAACCGTGCCCGGGCAGTGGCAGCGGTTCGATTTCCTGTTCAAACTCGTGCCCTGGGAAATCCTGGCCGACGAGGAGCCGGCCCTCACCACCGACCTCACCCACCTGCTGCTCACCCGCGACGTGGTCATCGCCAACCCCGCCTACGCCCTGCTGTTCCAAAGCAAGGCCCTGCTGGCCCGCCTCTGGGAGGTATTCCCGCACCACCCGCTGCTGCTCGAAGCCAGCCTGGGGCCCCTGCCCGGCCACCACGTGCGCAAGCCGCTGCTGGGCCGCGAGGGCCAGAACGTGGCCGAAGTGGGCCCCGACGGCCAACCCGCCGCCGAAGTACCCGGCGAGTTCGGCGACCAACCCACGCTCTACCAGCGCTGGGCCGAGCTGCCCACCGATGCCCCGGGCCGCCGCTACCAGGCCGGCGTGTTCTGGGCCGGCGAGGCGTGCGCCATCGGCTTCCGGCGCGACGCTGGGCTGATTACGAACCTGTCGGAATTTGTGCCGCACGTTTTGTTCTGAACCGCAGATTAAGTGGATTTAACGGATAAGAACGGATTCGTTGGGGCCCTAATTGGGGCTTCCTTGGGCTATTCTCTCACCTTGTGTTTTAGCTGGTTTATTCTATATTTTTGGTTTATCGTTTTTATGGAAAAGGTTTTTTATGGAAAAGGTTACTGTTGATTTAGTGTCCTATAAGGAGTTGACGGGTAAGGTGATTGGTTGCGCAATGCGGTGCATCGCGTGTTGGGTACGGGTTTCCAAGAGGTTGTTTATCAGCGGGCGCTGGCCGTGGAGTTGGCGTAATGCAGCATTAATGCCCAGCGCGAGCTGGAAATGCCGATTTACTACCGGCAACAAGAAGTTGGTTCGCGTCGCGTCGATTTCCTGATCGAAGACACGGTCTTGCTGGAGTTGAAAGCCCTGCACGAGCTCACGCCCACCCACCACGCCCAAATCATCAACTACTTGGAAGCCGACCGCCTGCCTATCGGCCTGCTCATCAACTTCGGGGCACCCTCCCTCCAATACAAGCGCTTCGTGAAAACGCACCCAGTGTACTAATCAGTGCCTAACCCCAAACCAAAGCACCCTGGGCCCCGGCCCCAAAAGCAAAAAACGGATAAAAACGACCCCCAAGGAATCCGTTCTTATCCGTTAAATCCACTTAATCTGCGGTTCAGACCTTCAGTTGGCAAATTACGGTTTCGCCGCCTTTCACTTTCTGGCCCAACTCCACCTTCACATCGGCGTCGATGGGTACGAACAAATCGACCCGTGAGCCAAACTTGATGAAGCCGAACTCCTCGCCCTGGTTCACCTCGTCGCCCTCGTTCACGTACCACACAATGCGGCGGGCCATGGCCCCGGCAATCTGGCGGAAGAGCACGAGGGGCCCCGCGTCGCTTTCCACTACCACGGTGGTGCGCTCGTTTTGGGTGCTGCTTTTGGGGTGCCAGGCCACCAGGTAGTTGCCGGGGTGGTACTTGAAGTACTTCACCATGCCCGAAATCGGGTTGCGGGTCACGTGCACGTTGATGGGCGACATGAACACGCTGATTTGCTTGCGCATATCGTCGAAATACTCGGGCTCGTACACGTCCTCAATTACTACTACTTTGCCGTCGGCCGGGGCCAGCAACAGGTCTTCGTGGGTGAAAAGGTGGCGGAACGGGCTGCGGAAAAACTGGAGCAGCGCCAAAAACGCTACGACCGAAACTCCAGCAAAAATGCGGTTGAAGAGCACCGCCCCCCGGTTGAACTGGTAGAGGGCCAGGTTCAGGGCCAGCAGCACCAAAACAGTTACGAACAGGATGCGGCGGCCTTCTTTGTGTACTTTCATAAAGCGCAGATTTTGCAGGATATGCGGATTTCGCAGCGTGCAAAATCAAGGTTGTAGAGTATAACAGGCTTAACGGTAACCAGGGGAAACTAGGTTGCACGGCCCGAAAATTACGGCCAAATGCAGAAACGGCACGGGCCAGGGGCCCGTGCCGTTTCTGCTGGGGAAACGCGGCCGAACTTAATGGCCCTGGGGCCCCTAAGATCAGTGCAATGCGGCGGAGCGGCGGACGCTCCGGCCTAGAAGCCGCCGCGGAACTTGTAAGTCTGGGCGACCTTGTCGATGGCCACCACATAAGCCGCGATGCGCAGCGAAATGTTGTATTTCAGGCTGGTTTGGTACACTTTCTCGAAGGCGTCGGTCATGATGCGGTCGGCGCGCTCGGTCACCATCTCCTCGGTCCACTTGAAGCCCTGCTTGTTCTGCACCCACTCGAAGTAGCTCACCGTCACGCCGCCCGAGTTGGCCAGGATGTCGGGCACCACCGAAATGCCTTTTTCGTAAATGATGGGATCGGCCGAGGCCGAGGTGGGGCCGTTGGCGCCCTCCACGATTAGCTTGGCCTGGATTTGGCCGGCGTTGTGCTCCGTAATAACGTCCTCCACGGCGGCGGGCACCAGCACGTCTACGGGCGAGGTCAGCAACTCGTCGGGGTCCATGGGCACGGCCCCGGTGAAGCCTTCGAGGCGGCCGCCGTGGGCGTTTTTGTAGGCAATGGCCTCGTCGATGTTGATACCGTCGGCATTCCAGTAAGCCCCCGATATATCGGATACGGCCTTTATCTTCAGCCCTTTGTCAAACATCAGCTTGGCCGTCCAGGAGCCCACGTTGCCGAAGCCCTGAATGGCCACCGAGGTGTTCTCAATGGCCATGTCCAGCTTGACCATTGCGGCCAGGCACGACACCATCACGCCGCGGCCGGTGGCCTCGGTGCGGCCCAGCGAGCCGCCCATCACCAGGGGCTTGCCCGTCACAACGGCCGAAGACGTCATGCCCACGGTTTTCGAGAACTCGTCCATCAGCCACGCCATTTCGCGGGGGCCCGTGCCCATGTCGGGGGCCGGAATGTCGCGGTCGGGGCCGAATACGTCCTTGAGGGCCAGCGTGTAGGCACGGGTCATGCGCTCAATTTCGCCGGCGCTCATCGTGGTCGGGTCGCAGATGATGCCGCCCTTGGCGCCGCCGTAAGGAATGTCCACCACGGCGCACTTCCAGGTCATCCAGGCCGCCAAGGCCTTCACCTCGTCGAGGTACACATTCTTGTCGTACCGGATGCCGCCCTTACTGGGGCCCAGGATGGTGTTGTGAATCACGCGGTAGCCCTCGAACACGCGCACCTTGCCGTTGTCCATCGTCACGGGGATGTGCACGATGACCTGCTTGTCCGGGGTTTTGAGGACGTTGTAGGTTTCTTCGTCCAAACCGAGGATTTCGGCGGCGACGTTGAAGCGGGACATCATCGATTCCAGCGGGTTTTCGCGGTCGATGAGGGGTGCGGGTTCTTTATAAACGGTAGCGGCCATGATTGATAATAGGGGTTAATGAGGGGTTGTCGGGTGGGATGGGAAGAATACGTTTTGGCGGCGCAAAGGTATTGATTGCGCACCATATACGAACGATTGTTAGTGCCGTATTGTCCCGCCGCCGCTCCGCAATTACCCCGCCAATAGTTGCAGCAGCACCAGCACCGGCAGCACCAGCAGGAATGCGTCGAAGCGGTCGAGCAGGCCGCCGTGGCCGGGCAGGAACGTGCCCGAATCCTTCACCCCCGCGCTGCGCTTGAGCATCGACTCGGCCAGGTCGCCCAGGGGCCCAAACACCGCCACCACGCCCGCCGCCACCAGCCGGTGCGTGAGCGGAATGTCGGGCACGAACTGCCCAAACGCCCAGCCGGTAACCAATGCCAGCAGGGCCCCGCCGGCCCAGCCCTCCCACGTTTTGCCCGGCGAAATGCCGGGCGCCAGCTTGTGCTTGCCAAAGTTTTTGCCCGCGATGTACGCCCCGGTATCGGCCGCCCACACGAGGACGATGAGGCAGAAAACGTGGCGGGGGTCGTAATTTTTGTACTTGTCAAACGCAACGGCATTGAGGAGCGCCATCGGCAAACTGATATAGAGTAGTCCGGCTAAAGTTGTGGCTATATTAGTAAACGGCTGCCCATTATTGGGCCAACGAATTATTTCCCAAACAATCAACACGGGCGTTAGCAGCGCTCCAAATATGAAGGCTAAGTAAACGATAGAGTCAGCGCTTAAAAAGCGAATTAATTCTAACGAACCCTTAGTTGATGCAGCAGGGTCAAGTGGCGGATATGCGGTTGTGCCACCAGCTAATAAACCGAAGAGGTCAGATGTAATAAAGTAAACGCAACCGAAAATGACCGTCCCCGCCACCATGCCAATCCACTTGGCCGGCCGGTACCCACCCGCCCGCATGATGCGGTAGAACTCCTTGAGCATTACGGCCTGCACGGCGGCGAAAAACAGCCCGAACGAGATGGGGCCCCCGTAGGTGCAGCCGATGAGCAGCGCCGCCGCCACGGTGCCCCAGATGACGCGCAGGCGCAAGTTGCTGGGGACGCGCTTGGCGGGGGCGTCGGCGGGGGGCAGGTCGGGGTTCAAAAGCAGGAGTGAAAGAAGGGCAAGGGAAAGGACGCCAAATTACTGCATGGGTTGGCCGGGGCCCACCGCTACGCCCTGGCGGCTGACGGTGCGCATCTGGCGCGGGGCCCCCATGCGTTGGCGCAGGCCCCAGAGCAGCCCGCCCGCCAGCGCGGCCGAAGCCAGGGCCAGCGGCCAGGGCAGCGCCGCGGTGCTGTCGGGGTCGAAGGCCGTGTTCCAGCCGAAGGCCCCGCGCTGCACCAGGTACAGCAGCACCAACTGGAAGGCGTTGTTGGTGAAGTGCGCGGCCATGGGCACCAGGATGTTGCCGCTCCACTCGTATAAGTAGCCCAAGATGAGCCCCAGCACAAAGCGCGGCACAAACCCGAAAAACTGGAAGTGGATGGCGCTGAAAATGGCCGCCGCTATCCACACGCCCGCGTGCCGCGACCCGAACCAGCGCACCAGGTTCTGCTGGATGACGCCCCGGAATACCAGCTCCTCGGCCACGGCCGGTACCACGGCGATGACGACCACGCCCACCACCAGCCGCCCCGCGCTGCTGAACTGCGTCAGGAACTTGGTGAGGGCCCCGGCTTGGTCTTCGCTGGCACGGGCCCACACCTCAAAGCCGTGCAGAACCGTGGGGAAGTGCACGTCCGCGTTCCACGCCACCAGCACCGACATGAGGGGAATAAGCACCAAAATGAGGGCTCCCGCGGCCAGCGGCCAGCCCGCGCTGCCCAGGCGGCGCGGGGCGAAGTAACCCGCCCACGGCGCGCCCACTACGGCGGGCATGAGCGCGGCCCCGGCCCCCAGCCCGGCCAGCGAAAAGCCCTGCAAAAGCATCAGCGCGGCCCAGCCGTGGGGATGGCCGGCGGGGTTGGCGCTAATTTGCCCAAAGGCGGCCAGCGAGTAACCGTACACCTGCGTGATGAGCAATAGGGCCCCAAAACTGCCCAGGCACAGGCCGGCAAAGGCCAGGCCCACCAGCACCAAAATTTGCAAAAGCGGGTGCATGGGGTGGGCAGGGAAACCTTTCATGGCGGCGGGCAAGTTCGGGAGGTCGTAAATTTACCCCAGATTTAATTTAGGCTTGATTAACGCAAGCCAACAAGGACGTCATGCTGAGCCTGTCGAAGCATCTCTACCGCGCAAGCAGCCCAATCGGCGCAGCGAAGCGGGAGAGATGCTTCGGCTGCGCTCAGCATAACGTTCAAAAATCCCGCTATTTCCCGTGGTCAACATAGGTCCCAATATCCAGCTTCCCGACTTCCCGCTCCTGCTCGCCCCGATGGAGGACGTGAGCGACCCGCCCTTCCGCGCCGTGTGCAAGGCCAACGGGGCCGACCTGATGTACACCGAGTTCATCTCCTCGGAGGGCCTCATCCGGGCGGCGGCCAAGAGCCGCAAGAAGCTGGATGTGTTTGATTACGAGCGGCCCATCGGCATCCAGCTCTTCGGCTCCGACGTGGAAACGATGGGCGAGTGCGCCGCCATCAGCACCGAGGCGGGCCCCGACCTCATTGACATCAACTACGGCTGCCCAGTGAAGCAGGTGGCCTGCCGCGGCGCCGGCGCGGCCCTGCTGCGCGACGTGCCGAAGATGGTGGAAATGACGGCCGCCGTCATCCGCAACACGCACCTGCCCGTGACGGTGAAGACCCGCCTGGGCTGGGACGAAGGCACCAAAAACGTGGAGGACGTGGCCGAGCGCCTGCAAGACATCGGCATTGCAGCCCTCACCGTGCACGGCCGCACGCGGGTGCAACTCTATAAGGGCGAGGCCGATTGGCGGCTGATTGCCAAAATCAAGGACAACCCGCGCATCCACATCCCCATCTTTGGCAACGGCGACATTACGACGCCCGAAAAGGCGCTGGAGTACAAAAACCGCTACGGCGTGGACGGCGTGATGGTGGGCCGCGCCAGCATCGGCTACCCCTGGATTTTTCGCGAAATCAAGCACTACGTGGCCACCGGGGCCCTGCTGGCCCCGCCCACGCTGGAAGAGCGGGTGGCTATGTGCCAGATGCACTTCGACCGCAGCGTGGAGTGGAAGGGGCCCCGGGTGGGCATCTTCGAGATGCGCCGCCACTACGCCCACTACTTCCGCGGCCTGGAGGGCGCCAAGGCTTGGCGCACCCGCCTCGTGGACGCCGAAACGCCCGAGGCGGTGTACGAAATCATGGCCGAAATTGCCCGCAGCGAGGCCGTACTGGTGGGGGCTTAGTTGTCGGTTGGTTGTTGTCAGTTGTTAGGCAGTGGGGCAAGCATGAGTTATTTGCTATGAATTACGTTAGCAACTGCTGCTGACAACCGACAACGAACAACTGACAACTAAGGCCCTGAATGATTCCGATTTACGACCAGAAATCCCGCGTTAAAATATTGGTGGCGGTGGGGGCCCTGCTCATCGGGGCGGCCACCGTAGTGTACACCAACATCTTGGTGCGGCAGGTGGCCCAGCGCGAGCAGGAGCAGATTGAACTGTACGCCAAGGCCCAGCGCTACATCGTGAACTCGGAGGAGGAAAGCGGCCTCATTTTCGTGCAGGAGCAGATTATCAACGTCAACAAGACGATTCCCATCATCTTTACCAACGAGTCGGGCGTTATCGGTGGGGCCCGCAACGTGGACATTCCGCGCCACCTGGCGCCGGCCGATTCGGTGGCGCGCCTGCGCCACGAGCTGGCCCTGATGAAGGAGCGCCACCCGCCCATTGTGGTGGAGTACGCCGCCGGGGCCCGCGACTACATCTACTATAACGACTCGCACCTGCTGGCCCAGCTGCGCACCTACCCGCTGGTGCAGCTCGGCGTCATCAGCTCGTTGGCCGTGATGGCCTACTTCGCCTTCAGCTACTCGAAGCGCTCGGAGCAAAACCGCGTGTGGGTGGGCCTGGCCAAGGAAACGGCCCACCAGCTGGGTACGCCCCTCAGCAGCTTGGTGGGCTGGCAGAGCTACCTGCGCGAGTCGGAGCGCTTTGCCGGCGAGCCCATCGTGGAAGAGCTGGGCAAGGACATCAAGCGGCTGGAAATCATCACCGAGCGGTTTTCCAACATCGGCTCGGTGCCGGTGCTCAACGACGAAAACCTGCTGCAAGTGACGCGCAACGCCATTGCCTACCTCGAAAGCCGGGTGTCGAAAAAGGTGAAGTTCTCCATCGAGACCGACCTGCCGCTCGACACCCCCGCCCGCGTGAACGTGCCGCTGTTCGACTGGGTGGTGGAAAATATCTGCAAAAACGCCGTGGATGCCATGGAAGGCCGCGGCGCCATCACGCTGCACCTGCGCCGCGTGCGGGTGCGCCGCAGCTGGTACCGCCGCGCCGCGCCCGGCCGCCAAGTGGCCGTCGACATCACTGACACGGGCAAGGGCATTCCCAAAAACAAGCTCGAAAGCGTGTTCCTGCCCGGCTTCACCACCAAGCGCCGCGGTTGGGGCCTGGGCCTAGCCCTGGCCAAGCGCATCATCGAAAACTACCACGAGGGCAAGCTCTTCGTGAAGTGGAGCGAGTTGGGCCGCGGCACCACGTTCCGCATCGTGCTGAACCAATGAGCGATAACCTGCACTAAACGGTAAAACTGGAGGAAGAAGCCCGGCGGCCGTGGCTGCCCGGGCACCGCGTGGGAACTGGGGCCCCAGCCGCCCCGTGCAGAAGCTAGTCAGTGTGCAACGATTAGCACTGAGGACGAGCGAGCTATAAGAACATTCAACGGGAAAAAATAACTATACTAATAACTGGACCGTATACGGCCCGGATTTTATTGTGTTTAACCAAGTTTATTTTTCGAGAGGCTACAATGCCTTGACCCCATTCCCATGAACCCTACTTTTGACCCGAACAACCCGAACCGCCCAGCAACCGCTGTAACCAATACTACACTGGAGAGCCTGGCCTATGCCGCGCCGACCGCCTACGCGGCCCCGCAGCGGCGCATTTCCTGGGGGGCCGTGTTTGCCGGGGCCCTGCTGGCCCTTATCACGGAACTGGCCCTAAGTCTGCTTGGTGCGGGCATCGGCCTGAGCACCGTTGACCCGCTTCAGGAGCAAAATCCTGTGAATGGCCTTGGCACTGGGGCCGTCATCTGGTATGGTATCAGCACCTTGGTGGCCCTGTACGTGGGTGGCTTGGTGGCCGGCCGCTTGGCCGGGGCCCCGCGCCGCGCCGATGGCCTGCTGCACGGCCTGCTAAGCTGGGCGCTGGTAACGCTGTTCACGTTTTACCTGCTCACCACGGCTGTGGGCAGCATCATCAGCGGGGTGGGCGGCGTGGCCGGCCGGGCCCTCACCGCCGCCGGCAGCGGCATCGCGGCCGTGGCCCCCGGGGCTGGCGACGCCATTAAGGGCGAACTGAAAGAGCAGGGCATTGACCTAAACGATGTGAAGCGCGAAGCCCGCCTGCTGCTGCGCCAAACCGGTAAAGCCGACCTCCAGCCCGCGGCCCTCGAAGGCCAGGCCCGCGCAGCCGGCCGCACCGCTAAAGCCGAAGCCGGGCAAAGCGCTGCCAACCCCCAGGACGCTGGCGACAACTTTGACCAGCTCATTGATAACCTGACTTCGAAAGCCGAAAACATTGGCAACGCCGCCGACCGCGACGCTGCTGTGAACGTAGTAATGAAGCGCACCGGTAAGACCCGCGCCGAGTCGGAGCAGATTGTGGACAACTGGATCAGCACCGCCAAACAGGCCCAGGCCAAGCTGAAGGAAGCCAAGGATGCCGCTGCCCTCAAGGCCCGCCAGGCCGGCGACGCCGCTGCCTCGGGCTTGTCGAAGGCGGCCATCTTCGCCTTTATTGGCATGGTGCTGGGCGCCGCGGCCGCTGGCTTCGGTGGCCGCCAGGCCACGCCCGACGAGCGCCTGGTAACCCGCGCGTAACGGCCTGTAGTTGAACGGCCTTCCCAGTGCGGGGAGGCCGTTTTTTTACGCCCTTTTATTCCCTTCTGGCCATTTTTCCCACTCTTTCCCCCGTTTCTTCATGGCTGTTTTTTCGCTCACGCGCCGGCCCTCGGGGCCCCATCTGTCCGCCGCCTTGCTTGGGGCTGCACTGTTCGCCAGCAGTTGCGCCGGCCTCAACCAACAAAAGGAAGATGGTAAAAACTTCAAGGACTGCGAGTTCATGCTGCAAGCCATCGAGCAGGCCACGCTCGGTGGCGTGGACGTGACCAACGTGTGCTCGGCCGCCGACTTGAGCGGGGGCGACCGCGCCCGCATTGTGGCCGCCTACGCCACCGGCTCGCTACCCCTGAACATGCGCGTGAACCTGCAAGTGGCGAACCCCAATAACGAGGTGGCGGCCCTCAACGACTTGGATTATAAGATACTGCTCGACGGCAACGAGGTAGCTACCGGAGCCACTACCCAGCGCATCGAGGTGGGACCCAACAGTACGGCCATCGCCACGGTGCCCGTGAATGCCGATGGCGGCCTCGAATCGGTGGGCAACTTCGCCCTGGGTCTCGCTGACCGCAACCGCCAACCCACCCGCGTGACGATTGCCATCCGCCCCACCGTGAAAATCCTCGGCACCACCATCAAGCGCCCCGGCTACGTCACCGTTGAAAAAGACGTGACGGCTCGCCAACTGATCAACGAGCGCGCCACCCGCCCCAATTCGCTGAAAACCCCGCGCCCGTAAGGCCACTTATCAGGTGTCAATTAACATTTATACAGCCGTTTAGTTAGCCAATTGGGCCCGCAGAACGGCTGTTAAATGTTAATTGGTAACTGATGAATGAAATCAGCGGTTCGTGATTTCCACGTAGGCCTTGCCCGTGACGGGCTGGCCGCGGTGGGTGCCCGTGACGCGGCACATGCCCTCCCAGTAGTACATGGTGAAGGCGTGGAAGAAGCGCAGGGCCAGCTCCTGGTTGGGCACCAGGGGCTCTACGGTGAGGTCGTAGCCCTGGCTGGGCACCTGCACGCGCCACTTGGCGGGGTACTTTTTCTTCGATTTTGGGCTGGTCCAGTACGTGAGGGGCGTGAGCGTGAAGTCGGGCCCGGTGAGGTGCAGGTTCTGGCCGTCGGCCCCGCCAAAGGTGCCGTTGCTGAGGGTTTGGCCGGTTTCGGAGTTGCGCAGCGTGTTCAGCATCAGCTCCTCGCGGGGCTGGTCGAGCTGGATGCTGAGCCAATCCCAGCCCACGCCCTTGGCCACGATGCTAGTGCAGTTCCACTGCCGGTCGTACCACAGCTCGCCGGTTACCTGGTGGGTTTTGCCGGCCACCGTGAGGGTGCCGGTGGTGGCCAGGCGCGGGTAGGAGTAATAGCCGGCCGTGATGCCGCCGCCGTAGTTTTCGTAGCCCGTGCCGCCGCCGTGCAGCATCACGGCCTTGGCAGGCGTGGTGCGCAGGTCGAGGGCGTAGCCGGCGTTTCGCTTGCCGGTGAGGGCGGCTTGCAGCTGGTAGCTGCCCTCCTGGCCATCAAATTTCCAGACCTGGGGCCCCTTGTGCTCGCGCAGGCGCACGGGCAGCGAGTCGGTGAGCAGGCGCGGCAGCTTGCCCAGCTTGTAGTCGTAGCGGAACTGCTGGCCCTGGGGGTCGGTCAGGGCCAGGTTCACCATCTGGTAGTCGTCCTTGCCGTCCTTCAGGTTGAAGTGAAAAAACACGTACTCCACCCCGAACTGCTCGCCGGTGGCCGCGTCGGTAAGGTGGCCGGTGAGGTACCACCACTCCAGCGAGTTTTTGGGGTGCACGGCTTCCTCGCGGGGCAGCTCGGCGCGAGTAGCGGTGGGGTTGAAGCGGGTAGTGGGGACGGGCTTAAAAGTGGAACACGCGGAAACCAGCAGCAAACCCAGGGCAAAAGGCAGAAATCTCATACCCCGAGAAAAGGCTTTTCGGGGCGGAAAAGTTTGGCCGGAGCCATCGGTTTAGCCCCGGCGGAAAGGCTGGGCGAGCCAGTAATAGAAGCGGCGCGGGTGCCAGGGCCAGGGCTTGCGCAGCGAAACCGGGCTAACTTCTCCCAACCATACGGTGCTGAGCGCAAGCGCCATTTCCAGGGTGGGGGCCCCAGCTTTGGCCGCAATCGTTATTTGCTGCGTCTCATACCCAACGAAAGAAACGGTCGCAGTCAAGCGGTCAGGCCTAGCATAGCTTTCCGGCACCGTCAATTGAAAGGTGCCGTCTGCTTTGGTTGAGCACCAAGTGTTGGTGCCTTGCACGGAAACCGTAGCGCCCGGTAGCCCCTCGTGGGTGGAGCCATCGGTTATCCTGCCTTGCACCAACACCTGCTTTGATAACTGGCTGCCGGCCACCTGCGCCGCCGCCGGGGCCCCCAGTGGCCGTAGCTCCGTGGGTACTTGTGCCACTGCCGGGGCCCCCACACCTTCGCGCAAGCCCCACACCGCCGCGGCCGCCGCTAGCCAGGCGCGCCAGCGGCTGGGGGCCCCCACGGCCAAGGGCTGCAAGGGCCTGCCCAACTGCTCCGCCGCGAACCGGCCGCAGGAGCGGCCGGCCGCTTGCTGCAACACGGCCAAAATCTCGGCGTCAGTTTTTTGGGTAAAGTCCACCACCGTATTTTGGCAGGCGGCGCAGTGGCGGCCGGGGCCCCGGGGCGTCATGGCGGCCCAGCTTTCGGCGCAGGGCGTGGGGATGTGGACGGAGGTGAGGCGAGCCGCCATAAGCAATGAAATAGGAGGTGGTTCCTCTCCTGATGCCGGGCCTTCCCTAATTGCACACGGGGCCCTAACAATTGCCCAGCAGTCCGCCCAACCATCCCTACAAAACCTTGTACCTTGGGCAGCGTTGAACCGGCGTTGCCCACCCTTTTGCCCCTGCTCGTTATGGCTCCTTCTTTCCGCATTGCGTCGCTCGTGCTGCTACTCACGCCCTTGGCGGGCCGTGCCCAATCGAGCGGGTTGGGGCTGGAAGTCCCGGCCCCAGCGGCGCCCAGCAAGGGCCGTTTCCTGGCGGGGGCCTACGCGGTGGGCAACTACGTGCCGCTAAATACCCCCGCGGCCTACGGCTACGGGGTGCAGCCCTACCTGCGCTACCAGCTGGGTGCTAGCGCCACCGGCCGGCCGCGGCCCTTTGTGCAATACACGTTTGACCCCTACCGGCTACAAGCCTACGGGGCGGGGGCCCCGTACGGCCCCGAGGGCGGCGCCTTGCCGGCCAACGCCGGCTTCGCGCCGCTGGCCCTGCGCAACGGGCCGTATAATAATTCTTATGGTAATTATAACGGCTACGGCGGCGGCATGGGCACCGTGTCGGTGGGCGTGCCGGTGCGCATCGGCAGCGGTTCGGCGGTGCTGAGCGTGGGCGGCAGCGTGATGAGCAGCCTACTGCGCTAAGGCAGCGGCGGGCCCCCGGCAGACTACAAGCCGCTCAGCGGCCCTATCTTTTGCCCTTCAAACCCGCCCCGCTTGCCTTTCATGCGTTCCGATAATTCTCTTTTTCGCCGCAAAACCATCGCGGCCATCTTGCAAAACCCGCCCGCCGACCACGAGGGGCCCGGCGGCGGCCTCGAGCGCCACCTCACCGTGCGCGACCTTACCGGGCTCGGCATTGCGGCCATCATCGGGGCCGGTATTTTCAGCACCATCGGCAAGGCCAGCCTCGACGGGGGCCCCGCTGTATCGATGCTGTTCGTATTTACGGCGGTGGCCTGCGCGTTTTCGGCGCTGTGCTACGCCCAATTTGCGGCCACTATCCCGGTCAGCGGCTCGGCTTATACTTACGCCTACGCCTCGTTTGGCGAACTGGCCGCCTGGATCATCGGCTGGGCCCTCATCATGGAGTACGCGGTGGGCAACATCGTGGTGGCCATCTCGTGGAGTGACTACTTCACGGGCCTGATGGACGGCATTGGCTGGCACATTCCGGCCTACCTCAGCACCGGGGCCCAGGGGGCCTACCAGGGCTACGCGGCCGTGCAGGCCCTCATGGAAGCTCACTTGCCGCTGGCCCAGGCCACGCCGGCCCAGCTCGAAGGCTACAAAATCTGGAACTCGGCGCCGGTGCTGTTCGGCGACTGGCACCTAGTAGCCGATGTGCCGGCTTTCGGCATCACGGTGCTCATCACCTGCCTCGTGTACATTGGCATCAAGGAAAGCAAATACGCCTCCAACCTACTGGTGGTGTTGAAGTTGATAGTGGTGGCGGTGGTCATTGCAGTGGGGGCCTTCTACATCAAGCCGGCCAACTGGCACCCGTTTGCGCCCCACGGCGTGGGCGGCGTGCTCAAGGGCGTGTCGGCGGTGTTCTTCGCCTATATCGGCTTCGATGCCATTTCGACGACGGCCGAGGAGTGCAAAAATCCGCAGCGCGACCTGCCCCGGGCCATGATGTACGCCCTCATCATTTGCACGGTGCTCTACGTAGTCGTCACGCTGGTGCTCACCGGTATGGTGAGCTACAAGGAACTGGGCGTGGGTGACCCCTTATCGTTCGTGTTCGCCAAAGTGGGCCTGCCGCGCCTCTCGGGCCTGGTGGCCGTGAGCGCCGTGTTTGCCATGGCCTCGGTGCTGCTGGTGTTCCAGCTGGGGCAGCCGCGCATCTGGCTCACCATGGCCCGCGATGGCCTGCTGCCCAAGGTATTCACCCGCATTCACCCGCGCTTCCACACGCCCTCGTTTGCCACCATCGTCACGGGTATTTTCGTGGGCGTGCCGGCCCTGGTGCTCAACATGGACCTGGTGGTGGACCTGACTAGCATCGGCACCCTGTTTGCCTTCGCGCTCGTCTGCGGCGGCATCCTCATCATCGACCCCTACGGCCGCTCCGAGGCCCGCTTCACGGTGCCGTACATCAACGGCAAGTGGCTGGTGGTAACCGTTTTGGTCATCGGTGGGGCCCTGCTCTGGCGCTACAACCAGGCCGAGGTGCGCACCTTCGCCCACCTGGCCAGCTTCGGCGAGGGCTACGAGGGCTTCCGCCACCAAATCCCGATGCTCGTGTTCCTGCTGTTCTGCGGGGGCCTGGCCGTGGTGTCGTTCCAGAAAAGCCTCTCGCTGCTGCCCACCCTGGGTCTGCTCATCAACTTGTACCTGATGACGCAACTCGGCATTAGCAATTGGGTGCTGTTCTTCGCTTGGCTGCTGATCGGGCTGGTGGTGTACTTCGGCTACGGCCACAAGCACTCGCGGCTGAACGGGGCGGCAGTGGGGGAGTAGAAACCTGGATTATAGAATTCCATAATCCAGGTTTCAGCCTAAACTTGGATTATGGAATTCTATAATCCATCTTCGCACTTCAATTAAATAGGTAGTGTGATGGACCTGAAAAGCTTTCGGGCAGGATTTTGGCAGCCGCAAGTTGGCTATAAAAGTTTCCAGCCGAGCCCTGTTAATCAGACGTTTACCTGGGACGACCCGGAACTAAATGTGTTGCTGGAAGAGGCCACCCTAAAGTTGGGCGAGCTGAACACGTACTCAGAACTGGCCCCGAGCATCGATTTGTTCATTCAGATGCACGTGGTGAAGGAGGCAACGCAGTCGAGCCGCATCGAGGGCACCAAAACGGCAATGGACGAGGCGCTGATGCGCAAGGAAGACCTGCAACCCGAGCGGCGCGACGATTGGGAGGAGGTGCATAACTACATCGATGCGTTGAATGGGGCCATCACCGAGCTGGACCGCCTGCCGCTGTCGCTGCGCCTGCTGCGTAATACCCATCAGCAACTGATGCAGGGGGTGCGCGGGCAGCACAAGACTCCCGGCGCGTTTCGCACGAGCCAAAACTGGGTTGGCGGGGCCACCCTGCGCGACGCGGCCTTCGTGCCCCCGCACCACCTCGACGTGCCCGCCTTAATGGGCGACCTCGAAGCGTTTCTGCATAACAAGGAGGCACGAGTGCCGCACCTCATCAAAATTGCCATCGCCCACTACCAATTCGAAACCATCCATCCGTTTCTGGATGGTAATGGCCGGCTGGGTCGCCTGCTGATTACGCTGTATCTCGTCAGCAACGGTATTCTGCGTAAGCCGGTACTCTATCTGTCGGACTTCCTGGAAAAGCATAAGAGCAGTTACTACGACAACCTCACGCACGTGCGGACGCACAATGACCTGAACCGCTGGTTGCGCTTTTTCCTGGTGGCCGTGGCCGCTACCTGCGAGCAAGCGCTCAGTACGCTCAAGCGGGTGGTAGCCTTGCGGCAGGAGGTAGACGGCGAGCGCATCCACCCGCTGGGCCGGCGCATTCCGCAGGCGCAGCAGGTGCTACGGCTATTTTATCAGAGCCCGGTGCAATATGCCCGCGACGTGGTGCAGGCAATGGATGGTGCCCCCACGACTACCCAAAAGCTGCTGACCGACCTCGAAGGATTGGGCATTCTGCGGGAGGCCACTGGCTTCAAGCGTAACCGGATATTCGTCTTCACGGAGTATTTAGCCTTGTTTGAGAAGTAAACAACCGGCAGCTTTTCAGAGTCAGTGGCTTAGCCAACCCCGCCGATTTCCGGCCCAAAGTGCCCCCAGCGCCCGGCGTACCTTCGCAGAAAAACGCCGCCATGCTTGCTTCCCGTCTCTTATTTCAGGGCCATGACACCTTTCTCTGCCGCAATAGCTGGCTGAAAAAAGGCTACGACTTCGTGCAGGAAGGCGGCGGCTTCAACGATGCCGACGCGGTGGTGCGGTTGGGGGTAGGCAAGAATATGGTAACGGCCATTCGCTACTGGCTGCGGGCCTTTGGGCTGGCCAACGAAAATGACGAGCTGCTGCCGGTGGCCCACGAGCTGCTGGCCGCCACCGGACTCGACCCCTACGTGGAAAGCGAGGCGACCGTGTGGTACCTGCACTACCTGCTGGTGCGCACCGGCCGGGCTTCGCTCTACCATTTCGTATTCAACGAGCTGCGCAAGGAAGGTTTTTCCTTCAACCGGGCGCAACTGCGGCAGTTTATTGTGCGCAAGTGCGCCGAGCGCAGCTCCTCGATTAATGACAATACCCTGGACTCGGACCTGACCGTGTGCTTGCGCAGCTACGCGCCCTCGGGCAAAAGTGGCCGCTCGGATAAGGTGGATATTGAGGAGGAATCGAACGGCCTGCTGCAAGACCTGGGGCTGCTCACCATCAGCAATACCGATGAGGGGGTGCGCTACCACATCGAAAACCTGGAGCGGCCCGAGCTGCCCTGGCCCGTGGTGCTGCGCGTGATTTTGGAAAACCCGGCCTGGGGCGACAACATCAGCTTCACCGACCTCGAAGTGGCCCCTGACTCGCCGGGCCTGGTATTCGCCCTTAACTCGGCCGGCTTATTTACTAAAATCGAGGAGATGATAGCCCGGTTTCCAACGGCCATTATCTACTCTAGCACGGCGGGCAACCGCGTGCTGACCCTTAAGCGCGAGCTGCTCGACGTGGCCGCCATCATGCAGGAACACTATGGCCAAACCGTTTAGCCCTTCCGTCAACATTGTGCGCGACGCGGCGCAGCCGCTCAATTATCTGCCCACGCCCAACGCGCAGCTCGTGTACCGGCAACTGGGTGCCAACTACCGCACGGGCACGCACTGCTTCAATATCGTGGGAGCCTATGGCACGGGCAAGTCGGCCTTTCTGTGGGCCTTCTGCCAAACCCTGACCGGGCAGCAAACTTACTTCGCGGCCGATGGCGACCCGCTGACGGGCCGGCCGGCGCGGTTTGAGCAGTTTGTGGGGCAGTATGTGTCGCTGCGCGAGGTATTTGCGCAGCGCTTCGTGCCGGGCGGCTCAGCCGCTACGCCCACGCCCGAGATTCTGGCCGGCATCGAGGCCCACTATCGCGCCCACGCGCCGGGCCTACTCGTGCTGGTGCTGGACGAGTTTGGGAAGTTTCTGGAACACGCGGCCCGCGAAAACCCCGAGCAGGAGCTGTACTTCATTCAGGAGCTGGCCGAGTATACCAACGATGCCACCAAGCACGTGCTGCTGCTCACCACCGCCCACCAAGACGTGAGCGCCTACGCCGTGGGGCTGAGCCGCCCGCAGCGCCTGGAATGGGAAAAGGTGAAGGGCCGCCTCAAGGAGCTGACCTTCAACGAGCCGGTGGAGCAGCTGTTACTGCTTGCTGCTGAGCAGCTGGCTACCAATGAACTGCCCACCGCCCCCGACCCCGCCACCAACGAGCGGCTACTCGCGGCCATTGCGCAGGCGCAGGTGTTTCCGCTGCGCGACTACTTCACGGCCGAGATGCAGCGCCGGCTGTGGCCGCTCGACCTGCTGGCTGCCGCCGTGCTGGTGCAGGCCCTGCAACGCTACGGGCAAAACGAGCGCTCGTTGTTTTCGTTCCTGCGGGCCAACGACTACCTGGGCCTGGAGCAAAGCGCGGCAAGCGGCACCTACTACAGCGTGAGCCGGGTGTACGACTACCTGAGCTACCACTACTACGCCCTGCTTTCCTCGCGCTTCAATCCCAACTTCGCGCAGTGGGCCATCATCCGCGACTCACTCGACCGGCTCAGCAAACACTTCGAGCAGCAGGCCGACCTCGACGCGGCCCGGCAGCTGGTCAAAACCATTGGGCTGCTCACCATCTTCGCGCCGGCTGGGGCCGAAATCAGCGCCGAGTTTCTGGAAGTGTACGCGCAGACGAGCCTGGGCGTGCCCGCCGTAGCCAACGCGCTGCGGACGCTGCAAACGCAGCAAATCGTGCGCTTCGTGGCCCACAAAAACAGCTACATCCTGTTTGAGGGCACTTCGCTCGATATTGAGCTGGCCATTGACGAGGCCGGCACCCTCGTGGAGCAGGTCACGGACGTGGCCACGCGGCTGAGCGGCTTCTTCGATTTTCCCTACATTCCGGCCAAGCAGGTGTCGTTTGAGGTGGGCACGCCGCGCATTTTTGAGGTGCGCATGACCGACCATGTGCTGCTCGATGAGCCGGAGGGTGAAGTAGATGGCTTCATCAACCTTATTTTCTCGGATACCATTACCGAAGAAACGCTGCGGCGCACGGTGGGCGAGCGGCGCACGGCCACGCTCTACGGCATCTACCGGCGGGCGGGCGAGATAAAGCGGCTCATCCGGGAGCGCGACAAGGTGGCCAAGGTGCGCGACCAAAACCTGGGCGACCGCATTGCCGTGCGCGAGCTAGATGGCATTCTGGAGCACCAAGATGCCCTGCTGCGCCACTACGTGCTCGATAGCCTGTACGCTGCCGACGGCAACATCACCTGGTTTTTCAACGGGCAGGCGGCCACCGCCTTTGAGGGCCGCCGGGCCTTCAACCGCTGCCTGTCGGCCATTGCCCACGAGGTGTACCCGGCCACGCCTGCCTACCGGAGCGAGCTGGTCAACCGCACCAATTTGTCGGTGCCCATCCTCACGGCCCGCAAGAACTTCATTCGGGCTTTGTTTGAGAAGTGGCAGTATGCTGAGCTGGATTTCCCCGCTAAAAACTTCCCGCCCGAAAAAACCATCTACCTCTCGCTGCTCAAGGAAACCGGGATGCACCGGATATTGGGCGGCGAGTACACCCTGACCGCGCCCACCAACACTACTTTCTTACCCCTTTGGGAAGCGTCGGAGGCGTTTTTGCAGCGTTCGCAGGACGGGCACCTCAAGGTGCGTGAGCTAATGGACATGCTCACAGCTAAGCCCTTTAAGCTCAAGCAAGGCTTCGTGGACTTCTGGGTGCCGGTGTTCCTGTTTATGAAGCGCCACGAGTTTGCGCTCTACGGTGAGCAGGGCCGCTACATTCCTGACCTCACGGCTGACGTAGTGGACTTGTTTACCAAGAACCCGGCCCTGTACACAGTGAAGGCGTTCTCGCTGCTGCCCGAAAAGCTGGCGCTGTTCAACGAGTACCGCGAGTTGCTGGAGCTTGCGCCCGCCGAGCAGATGTCGAACAGCAGCTTTATCGAATCCATCAAGCCGTTTCTGGCTTTTTATAAGCAATTGCCAGCTTACGCTAAGAAGACAACCAAGCTTTCGGCCACTACGCAGCGGCTGCGCGAAACTATTGCTGTTGCCAAAGACCCGGAAGCGGCTTTTTTCGAGCAGTTTCCGGGCGCGTTAGGCTTCAACCGGCTAGAGCTTCAGCGCGATGCGGCCATGCGCGAGCGCTACGTAAGGACGCTGCAAGATGCCATTGCCCGCCTGCGGCAAGCCTACCCCACTTTGTTGCAACGCCTCGAAGAGTTTATTGCCCACGAGGTAGCAGCTACTGAGCCCGAATTTGCGCAGTATAAGAGGCAGTTGCAGGACCGTTTTCGGGGCCTCAGTCCGGCGCAGCTACCGGAGGGGCTACGGCAGTTTCAGCAGCGCTTGATGTCGCGGCTTGATGACCGAGATGCTTGGTTAAATTCGATGGCCAATGCGCTGTTGAGTAAAAGCCTAGCTGATTTCACCGATGCTGACGAAACGCGGTTTCAGGATAAATTTCAGCAGTCTGTACACGAATTGGATAACCTTAATGACCTTGTACAGCGGCAGCATGAATTTAATCCAGACGTAGAAGATTTCTTCCGTATCAGCATAGCGGCGTTTGGAGAAACAGAGAAAAAACTTATTATCCGTCGGCCTAAGCTTGCGAGCGCTGCTCGCACAGCCGATGCTGAAGTAGAAGAAAGTATTCGAGCGTTGCTAGGGCCGGACAAATCACGAAACCGGGTTATCTTGGCCCGACTATTACAGGAGCAACTATCCGATGAAGAATAAGCCACTTCGGCATGTGTTAGGTATTTCGGGCGGCAAAGACAGCGCCGCGCTGGCTATCTACCTGCGCCACCGCCACCCCGAGCTGGAAATGGATTACTATTTCTGCGACACGGGCAAGGAATTACCAGAAACCTACACCCTCATTAGTAACCTTGAAAACTACCTAGGGCAGAAAATAACGCACCTCGACGCGGTGACAGGTAGCCCCGAAGACTCGTTCGACCACTTCGTGCAGGTGTACGGCGGGTTCCTACCCTCGTCGAGTGCCCGGTGGTGTACCAAGAAGCTGAAATTGGAGCCGTTTGAGCGCTACGTGGGCACCGACCCGGTAGTATCCTACGTGGGCATTCGGGGCGATGAGGACCGGGAGGGCTACATCTCGCGCAAATCTAATATTCAGTCCATCTTCCCATTTCGCCGCAACATCTGGAGCGAAGACGTAGTGCAGCGGGTGTTGCAACCCGATTCCCTATCCCGTTTGGGCGGACTTTATGCCGAACTAAGCGAGCCGGCCACCCGCTCGCGCATACTCGCCCTCGCCGAAGCGCCCGTAAGTCGGAGTTTCACCCGCCCGCAGAAGCTGAATGCACTGCTTGATGCTGACGTGAAGCTGTTTAACCAAGTAGTATTTCAGCTACTGCGTGATACGGCCTATCCTTTAGCACAGGCTCCTGATTTTGCTTTGCTCGACAACGATGAGAACCTGATTCGGGAAGACATTTTTCGGTTGCTGCGCGAAAGTGGGGTGGGTGTGCCGGCCTACTACGAGAAGCGCACCTTTGAAGTAGATGGCCAAACGGGCGAGTACGCCCGCAGCCGCTCCGGCTGCTATTTCTGCTTCTTTCAGCAAAAAATTGAGTGGGTATGGCTCTATGAGCAGCACCCTGAGAAATTCAAGCAAGCACTAGCCTACGAAAAAGACGGCTACACGTGGATGGAGGAATCACTAACCGACCTCATTAAGCCCGAGCGTATCCGGCAAATCAAGCTTGATACTATTGCAAAACAGCAGCGTACTAGGCAGCCACAAAGTGTATACCTATTGGACGTTCTTGAGGATGAAGAAAGCGTAGGTTGCGCTTCCTGTTTTATTTGAGCATTTTATAAACTCATAAATTCGATGAACTCCCCTGTTTTTCTGCCAATAAATCCTGGTCGCGTTTTGTACGGCCTTAGCCGTATTGGCTATACACCGGAATCGGCCGTTTGTGATATTGTTGATAATGCAGTAACTGCGGGGTCAAAAAATATTGATATCCTCATAGTAAAACGAGAGGTAAAGGGCCGTGACACTCTTCGCAACAACGTTAGTGAATACCTCATTATTGACGACGGGAAGGGAATGGATGAGGCTGGTATTCAAAACGCGCTAACCCTTGGCGCGTCGGAAGTCAACTATGCCTCGAATTCACTGTCGAAGTTCGGATTGGGTTTAAAATCGGCGGCGTTTTCGCAGGGTGATGAATTGGACGTAATCTCATCGCCGGGAGGTGGAGCACCATTTATTAAGTACCGAGTATCGCTGCCGAGCATTACGGACGAGTATTTCGCTACCCGTCAAGACCTGTCCGACGAGGACCGTACACTATTATCGAAGTATCTGGCCGATGGACACGGTACAATAGTGCGTGTGGGTGAAGTGCGACGCGAAGGGCATCCGTCCGTGCGAGATACGTTAGAGTTGCTACGCTATCGGGTAGGAGTTATTTACTACTACTTCATGCTCGATGGAGCACTTACTATTCGTCTGGAAGACAAGAAAATCGCGCCCGTTGATATATTGTTTACCAAAGAGGCACATGGCAACATGGACGACGCGACTTGGAATGGCCGCGAAGTCAAGTGGTTGCAACACCCGCTTGAAATCCCGCTCGATAAAGAAACCGGGGTAGTTTGCACGTTAGAAGTGACGCAGCTTCCTCACCCGCCAACCTTTACTGCTGATGGCCGGGGTCAGGACAAAATAATCCGCGACCAATATCGCATAACCGCTAAAAATTACGGATACTACGTGTACCGTAACAAGCGCCTTATTGCCTGGGCTGATTCACTTGACGGCATGATTCAGACCGACCAAGATTTATGGTCGTTCCGTGGGCGTATTCTTATTGACGACTCGGCCGATAATGTCTTCAATATTGACGTTAAAAAAACGTCCATGAAACTGTCGGAAGAGGCTTGGGATGCCATCTTCGACCTTACCAAACACTACAAGCGTAATAGTATCAAAGCATGGAATCGGGCCATCATGCTAAAGAAAGAGGCGGAAGCACAGGATGCCAACCGTCACAGCAACGATATCATCGCGCATCTCAACACCCCCGAAACTCTTCCGGGACAGCCGGTACTCTCACCTACCAAAAGCGCGGAAGTAGATGAACAGATTGCAGAATCCTTCAAAGCCAATGTGCAGCAGCAGGCTGAGCAAGCGGCGGCTATAAAAGCCGCCGTGCATGGCCCTGATAGCGACCCAAAAACCGAGGAAGAGCAGTTTGAGGAAGTACTAAAAGGCGACCCGAATCCTTACCTGACTAAAATATTCCGGGTGCCGTCGCTGCCTGACAATCAATTGTGGGAGCCGTATTATGATGCTCAACACGAGTATTGTGTGCGTATCAATCGTTACCACCGTTTTGCTAAGCTGTTATTTGAAGAAAACGCTAATAATTCAGACATGCAGGTGCTGTTTGAGTTATTTCTACACCAATTGTCGGTTGCCGAAGTACAGTTCCGCAAGCTCTTTCATGAAAACTTCCCTAGTCTAAAACTGAGTGACGAGAAGGTTGAAAAATTGACTAGTGAGTTTCGTAAGTACGCCGCTGGCAACCTGGCTTATATGTGTGGCAAGCTTGATGATAAGCTCCCGCGCAACGAATAGCCGCTAGAAGCTTATGTCGAATGTGGTACGTACCGAAGTAGCCGATATTTTTAACGGTCGTGACAGGGCTTACATATATATCTGGCTTTCAAAACTGGCCGGAGCAGTGTATGTAGGCCAAACCGCTGGACCCAATGGTACCCTAGGCCGGGGCTACGCGCATTTTCGCAGTCGTGGGCAATTACGCCGACAGATGGACAAAAAGCTAGGCGTGGAGCCAGAGGACTTCAATGACTTCCTAATAACTTCTTATTTACTACCAGTAAAAGAAGAATTTATTGGCCCTGAAAGCTCCTACCGCGAAGCCGTGGAATATTTGGTTCAGCGCACGTTACAATTGCGGCGCGGACAAGTGCGGCCAGGATTTCGTATTATCTCTTGGGTACGAGACAATGACCGAACCCGAGACTTATCCGTGCAACTATTAGCACAGCAGATAACCGAAGATTTTCTACTACATTATAGTTTGTAATATCCTTCTGCGGCGATGAAAGGTGCTACCCAACAGCTTCAGCAGCTCTGGGTTGAAGCTGAGGTTCTTGGTTACGTTCTTTAGCAGGTCCTGCGCATCGGTGCTATCCACGGCGATGGCATCCTTGCGCTTCTTTTCCAGCTCGGCGAGGCGGCCACCGGGCTTGCCGAGCTGCGCCATCAGAAACTTGCGCAGCTCCTTAGTTTCCTCGCCCTCTTTCAGCCGGTCGCGCGAGCCCATAAACAGCTCGCCGCGAAACTTGGGTAGCAGGTGAGTGCAATCGACGTGAATGAGCAGGCTGTTTTTCAGCAGGCTGAGCTTCAGCGCCCGCGTGATAAACTCCGATGAGTAGGAGCCGTGGACCTGCCCGTTCATGGCGAAGAGCACGGCCATGTTGTTCTTGAAAAACTCGTCCTGAATGGTCTTGTTGCTTTCCTTGACCGTTTTGCCCTCCACCTTGGTGCGAAACACGTAGCACGTCACGCGCATGGCCCCGAACTCACGGGTCTGGAAATCTTCCGTGAAGCTCGTTTCCACGTACTTGCTGTCCTGCTTTTCCAGCCGCTGCTTCAGGCCGTAGAGCACCCGCTCTAGGGCTCGGTCTTTGGGGTAGCGCTCCTTAGTTTCGACGGTGAGCAGCGGCAGCGCCGGGTCAAACAGGTATTCGTTGAGGCTGCGGCCCAGGTCGCGGGTCACCATGCGCGAGCCCTCCGGCAGCTTATAAGAATACAGCTTGAGCACGGTGCCTGTGGTAAACCGGCGGTTGTGCAGGCCCAGGTCGAGGTCGGTGATGGGGAACGATGGAATGCGCCCGCCAACCGTGAAGTACTCGTACCAGGTGTTCTTCTTGTCATTCTCCTCATCGGCCCGCAGCTGATGCTTGCGGGTGAGTGTGAAGCCGAACTCGCCCGTACCATCGTAGCGCCGCGAGGCAATAAGCTGATAGCCATGCCGGCCACAAAACACAATGGCCCCGCTGCCGCCCATGTTGTACTTGCCCTGCACAAAATGCACGTTGTTCTTATTGCCGCGCAGCAGCGACAGCAGCGTAGTTTCGAAGTTAGCCGGGTGCTGCCCCTCGCCGTTGTCGTAGAGCACGAGCGACGGCTGCCGCACCGACCCCGAAGCGATAATCTGTATGTTCTCAGCCTGCGCCCGCCGGAAGCCCGGCAGGTCCCAGTTGGCCGCCGCTGCCCCGTAAAACAGCCGCACGGCCTCGTCCATCGTGCGGGGCGCGGCGGCCGACGTGGGGTCCAGGTCCGCCTCGTAGTACTTGCGCATCAGGGTGGCATCAATCGAGTTAGTCAGCTTCTCCACGAGCGCCGCAATCGGCGAAGCCTGCTGATTCTCGATAACGCCGTACATATTCTCGTTGCCCCCTAGCGGCTTCCAATTAGCCTGAGCAAATACGGCCGGCTCTCGTTCAATAATTCGCTCCACCGCCTGCTCGTCGGGGCAATTGAAAAGGGCTAAAAATAAAGCTTTTAGGTCAGTAGTGTTTGTAAATAAATCCATGTGTTTGCCGGGCGTACTTTCAGAGGCAAGGTAAGCTTTGAGGAGCGGCTATACACCAGAATTTCACTATGAAACTACTCTTTCTTACCTTGCTCTTGGCCCTGCTTCCCCTGGCGTTCGGCATTTGGGTAAATAGCACTGCCCCTTACCCACCCACCCGCGCCTACAGCCCCGCCCACTGCACCCGCTACTGCGCCGCCCACAGCTGCCGCCACGCCACCCGCGCCAACAGCCCGGTGTACTTCCGGCTGCGGCCGCTGTACGCGGCTACCGTTGCAGGGCTGATGGTGGGCGGTGGGGCGCGCTATGCGGCGGTCAACATCGGCTTTTACCTGGTATTTATTTCGGGGCTGCTCTTGTGGCTCACGTATGGGGCGATGCGCAATGCCCGGCGCATCCGCCAATTCCGCCAGCTGGTATGAGCCCGTTCGACCATCTGCTGGCCCGTTTCGTTCACCTCGCGTTCTGGTACTGCTGCGACTTTATGGTGAACCTCGGCAACCGCACCCATACGTCTTATAACGAGGCCAATACCTGGGTGCTGCTGCTTGGTATTCCGGGGCTGCTGACGGTGCTCGTGGGGGTGCGGGTGGCACAGGGGTTTCAGCTGCGGCGGTTGCGCCGCCGGTAGCTGGGCCAAAGGAATTGAGCTTTTTAGCAAAGCAACATTGAGCCGCTCAACAAAGCTGGCTCCGGGGCCCCGCCAGACCTTTGCAGGGAACTTAACCCTTTCAAAATCATGAGCAAAGTATGGTTTATCACCGGCAGCTCGCGCGGCTTGGGCCGGAGCCTGACCACCGCTGTGCTAGTCCACGGCGACCAGGTAGCCGCCACCGCCCGCCACCCCGAGCAGCTCGCCGACCTTGTGTCGCAGTACGGGGCCCGCATCCTGCCGCTGGCGCTGGATGTAACTGATAACAAGCAAATATCCGACGCCGTGGCGGCTGCCGTGGCCCGCTTCGGCCGCCTCGATGTGGTGGTGAACAATGCCGGCTTCGGCATCACGGGGGCGGCGGAGGCCTACACTGGGGAGCAGGTACGCGGCCAGCTGGAGGTCAACCTCTACGCGCCCATCGCCGTGACGCGCGCCGTGCTGCCCTACTTGCGCCGGCAGCGCAGCGGCCACATCCTGCAAATCAGCTCGATGGGCGGGCGCGTGGGCAACCCCGGCGTGAGCATTTACCAAGCGGCCAAATTTGGGCTGGGCGGCTTCAGCGAGGCGCTGGCCAAGGAAGTGGCCCCGCTGGGCATCCGCGTGACGTGCGTGGAGCCCGGCGGCTTCCGCACCGACTGGGCCGGCGCGTCGATGAGCTACGCCCCGGCCGTGGAAGGCTACGAAATGACCGTGGGGCCCCGCATTGAGCTGTTTTAGAGCGGTGGCTTCGTGCCCATGGGCGACCCCGACAAAGCCGCGCAGGTCCTGATTGCCCTCGCCGCCCACCCCGCGCCGCCCGTGCACCTGCTGCTGGGCAGCGAGGCCGTGGCCATCACCGAATTTGCGGAAGCCGCCAAGCACGCCGAGCTGGAGCAGTGGCGCGCCGTCAGCATTTCCACCGACCACGACGAAGCCGTTAACTTCCTGGAAACGGCCGCCGGCCAAGCCTACGTGCAAAGCCGCTAGCCCGCCGGCTGGCCACATTACCCGGGCCGGCTGGTCGCTAACCCGACGCCCAGCCGGCCGCGCGGCACCTTATTTTAGCCCATGCTCAGCCGCCAGGAAGCGCCCGCCAGGCCCCCCATTCTCTACTCCTGCTACACCAACCTCAGCCGTGAGGGCGAGCAGTTCGTGCCTGAGCATATGTTCAGCTGCCAGCTGCTAGCTGGCCGGCACGCTGCTGCTCTACGACGGCGACCAAACCCACGAGCTGACGGCCGGCACGTTCCGGTTGGTGAAGCGCAACCACTTGGTCAAATTCAAAAAGCAGCTCTCCGCGGACGGCGATTTTCAGTCGCTGTCCGTGTCGTTCGACCAGGAAACGCTGCGGGCGTTCAGCCGCGAGTACGGCTACCGCGCCGAGCCGCTGCCGGCCGGCGGCGCCTTATTCCCGCTGCGCCCCGACGCCCGCTACCAGGGCTACCTCGCCTCGCTGGGGCCCTACCAGCAGCTGGCGGCGGCCACGGCCGGCCCGCTGCTGGCGCTGAAGGTGCGCGAGGCCCTGCTCATTTTGCTGCAAGCCAACCCCGCGCTCAAAGACGTACTTTTTGATTTTACGGAGCCGGGCAAAATCGACCTGGCCGCGTTCATGGAAAAGAATTTTCGCTTCAACGTGGCCCTCAGCCGGTTTGCTTACCTCACGGGCCGCAGCCTGGCCACGTTCAAGCGCGATTTTGAGAAGCTCTTTCGCCTGTCACCCAGCCGCTGGCTGCTGCAACGGCGCTTGCAGGAAGCCCACTACCTGCTCAAAGAACGGGGCTGGGCCCCGTCGGACGTGTACCTGGCAGTGGGGTTTGAGAACCTGTCGCACTTCTCCTTCGCCTTCAAAAAAACCTACGGTCGGGCCCCATCCCACCTCTGACCGGCGCCGCCCGGGGCCCTAATAGTCGCTCTGCACCCCGGCCGGGATGGCCACCGCCAGCCGGTTTTCGACCGGCGGCACGGGGCAGGAGTAGGCCGGGCTGTAGGCGCACGACGGGTTGTATGCGCGGTTGAAGTCGAGCTGCAGGGTGCGGCTACCGGCGGTGGGCTCGCGCAGGTCGAGGTAGCGCCCGCCGCCGTAGCTGCCGTGGCCGTTGGTGAGGTCGGTGAACGGCACGAACAAGTAATCGGCAAAGCCGGGCCGCGTCATCAGTTCCAGGTTTTGGTACACGCTCAGCTTCAACGCCTGGCCGGCCAGCGTGAAGTACAAGTCGCCGTACTTGCGGTACATCGGCCGGCGGGCGGTGCTGGTGGGCATGGCAAACGGCGCGGCCGTGGAGTCGCGCACCAGCCGCGCCGGCACGCAGTAGCGGTAGCCCACCGGGTAGTAGGGCAGTGCCCGAAACGCCTGCCGCGCGGCCGCCGGCAACGGCGACTCTTTGGGGTCGCTGAACTCGTGGTTCAGGTCGCGTTGAAATTTGGCTACGCTCCGGGCGTGAGACACTGAGTCGGTTCGTGCCCCCGGCGCCGTTTGTGCCAGTGCGGGGGGGGCGCACAACAGTAGCCCCACCCCGGCAATTAGTTGAAAGATGCGCATGGCGTAAAGCTAGGGCCCCGGGTGGCGCCTCTAAACCTACCATTGGCTACCTAGGGGCGAAGGGGTTGGTGAAGCGGTTTAGGAAGTCGTCGGTACGTCATGCCGAGCGCAGCCGAGACATCTCGCGCGCAGCAGTAATCCAATCGGCGCAACGATGCATGCGAGATGTCTTGGCTGTGCTCGGCGTGGCGGCCTATTCTTGACTTTTTAGGCTTCCTAAATCGCTTCGATATTTGCCCCGGCTTACTGCCTCACCGCCCGCCCGTGCTGCCGCCCGGCGAAACCGCCCTGCTCACTTTTCGCCTGCACGGCACCATTCCGGCCGCCGCCGCGCATGCGCTGCAAGCCGCGCGGGCCCAGCCGGCCGGCGCCGACTACCACCGGGCCCAAAAGCAATTCTTCGCCCGCTTCGACGCCGTGCTCGACCGGGGCCCCAGCGGCCCGCGCCACTTCGAAACCGAGAAAATAGCCGAGGTGCTAGCCGGCGAAATCCTGATGCTGGCTGAAACCGGCTTCGTCGTGCACGGCTTCGCCATTTTGCCCAACCACGCGCACCTGGTGCTGCACCTGCCGGCCCGCAGCGGCCTGTCGTTCGCCAAAGCCGTGGACCTGCTGCACCTGCGCACCGCCGCTGCCTGCCGCCGCCTGGTGCGCCCCAAGCTGCCGCCCGAAGCGGAGTTCTGGCACGCCGGCTGGCTCGAAATTCCGCTGCTCGCCGCCGCCGAGCTGGCCGGGGCCCTAGCCTACGTACGCGGCAACGCCCGGGCCGCGGGCCAGCCGGCGCGGTTCCAGGCGTGGCCTTATGTGAATGAGTAGATGAAGGAATGGTTGAATGGAAGAATGAGTGAATGGAGGAATAAATATTCGTAAGCTTGGCAAATTTTCATTCACCCATTCTTCCATTCACCCATTCACCGCGCCCGGTGGATGATGAACACGCCGGCCAAAATAATGGCCATGCCCGCCGCGTGCCATAGGTTGAAGGCCTCCCCGTCGAGGGCCCCCAGGCCCAGCGCCACGATGGGGATGAGGTACGTGCTGGACGAGGCAAACAGCGCCGTGGACTGCTGGATGAGCTTGTTGAACAGCACCATAGCTACCGCCGTGCTCATGGTAGCCAGCAGGGCGATGTAGCCAAATGCCGTCCACGCCCCCGGCACCACCGCCAGCTTATGCACAAAATCGGTGCCCAGCAGCAAATAAGCCAGCGCCGGGCCCCCGATGAGCAGCAGCAGGACGGCCGTGACCGTAAGCGGCGCGAGGCCGCTTAATTTATATTTTATCACATTCACACTTAAGCCGTAGCCCACCGTAGCCGCCACGATGTAGAGGCCGTACCAGGCGTTGCTCGCGCCGGCCGGCGCGGTGGCGGCGCCGGCGCCGCCCAGGCCCATCAGCACCACCGTGCCCAGTAGGCCCAGGCCCACGCCCAGCGTGCGGGCCCCCGTAAGGCGCTGCCCAAACAGCAGGGCCCCTACCAGCAACGCAAATACCGCCGTGAGGGCATTGAGCACGCCCGCCAGCCCCGAAGCCAGCCGCGTTTCGGCGTAGGCGAACAGAAACGCGGGCAGTAGTGTGCCAACTACCCCGCTCAGCGCTAGCCACTTGAAGCGGCTGCGCTCGACGCGCCCCACGTGGCGCAGGGCAAACGGCAGCAGCAGCAGGGCCGCCACGCTCACGCGGCAGGCCCCTAGCTCCAAGGCCGAAAACACCACCAGTCCCTTTTTCATTAGAATAAACGACGTACCCCAAATGGCGGCCAGCAGCAGCAATAGGCCCCAAGCCGCAGCAGGGGTAGGCGCTGCGGCCGGGACGGGCAGGGATGTTTCGGGAGCAACGGCCAAGGCGGTGGGAGCGAGAACAGACGGAGCCGCTGGCAGGGTGGGTACGGGCATAGTGCAAATGTACAGCCGGCGTTTAGCCGAAATATCCGGCGGTTTGCCCACCAAATAATTGCTTTGCCAAGCCCGAACCCTATTAGTAATTAAGCTGTTTTAATCTTCGTCAATCCAGCCGTAATTTTGTGGCCCCGGTCTCCTCCCGGCTTCCCTATGTCTCACCCGTTTAAGGCCGTTAGTCTCTCGTTCAAAAAAGCACCCCTCGCCATCCGCGAGCTGTTGGCCTTGGATGAAGCTGCTTGTCGCCGTTTCTTGAATACGCTGCGCCAAGAGCTGGGCCTGTCCGACCTGCTCGTGCTCAGTACCTGCAACCGCACCGAAGTGTACTACGCGGCCGACGACGACCGCAGCCGCGAAATTATTCTCGCACTGGGGGCCCTCAAGGGCCGGCCCGACGTAGGTAACTTCTTGCCGTACTTCGACTTGCTAACCGCAGCCGATGACGCCGTGCAGCACTTGTTCGACGTAGCCATGGGCCTCAATGCCCAGGTAGTGGGCGATTTGCAGATCAGCAACCAAGTGAAAATGGCCTATCAGTGGTCGGCCGACGCCGACGCCGCGGGGCCCTTCTTGCACCGCTTGCTGCACACCATCTTCTTCACCAATAAGCGCGTGCAGACCGAAACGCGCTTCCGCGACGGCGCTGCATCGATGAGCTACGCCACCGTGGAGCTGGCCGAAGAACTGACCGCCGACGTGGCTAACCCGCGCGTGCTGGTGGTGGGCCTGGGCGAAATCGGGGCCGACGTGTGCCGCCATTTGGCCGTTAGCAAGGCGTTTGCCAGCGTTGCGCTCTGCAACCGCACCCGCAGCAAGGCCGATGCCCTGGCCGAGGAATGCGGGGGCCTGAAGGTGGTCAACTTCGAAGACCTAACCGGGGCCCTGCGCGACGCCGACGTCATCATCTCGTCCATCAACCGCAGCGAGCCGTTCTTCACCACCGACCTGGTGCAGCACCTCGACGTGCTGAGCTTCAAGTTTTTCATCGACCTGAGCGTGCCCCGCAGCATTGCCCCCGACGTTGAGCTGGTGCCTGGCGTGCTGGTCTACAACGTTGATGCCATCCAGAGCAAGGCCTCCGCCGCCCTGGAAATGCGCCTAGCCGCCGTGCCCCAGGTGCGTGCCATCATTGCTGAGAGCATTGCCGGCATGCAAAGCTGGGCCAAGGAGATGCTGGTTTCGCCCATCATCCAGAAAGTGAAGGCAACCCTGGAACAACTGCGCCTCGAAGAGCTGGACCGCTACCAGAAAAAAGCGACCCCCGCCGAAAGCAAGCTGCTCGACGAGGTGACCCGCTCGCTTATGCAAAAGGTGCTTAAGCAACAAGTGCTGCACCTCAAGGCTGCCTGCCAGCGCGACGAAGCCGAGGCCGGCCAGCTAATGGAGCTGCTCAGCAACTTCTTCGACCTCGAGCGCCAACCGGTTGCTTAATCTTTCAAAAAATAATTTATAAAACGCAAAAAGGTCGCCCATCGGGCGGCCTTTTTGCGTGGAAAGCCAGCGCAACAGCGCTAAACTTTGCCCGAATAATCTTCCAGCGTATCGATAACTTTCAGCAGTTGGGGCACGGCCAGCGAGTAATAAATCTTGGTGCCCACTTTGGTCGATTTCAGCACGCCCCGGTCTTTGAGGGTAATCAGGTGCTGCGAGGCAATGGCTTGCGGCAAGTCCAGTGCTTGATAGATATCGGTGACGGACAGTTGGTTGTCTTTGCCCTTGCCTTTGCCGAGCAAGTCGACGATGGCCAGGCGCTTGGGGTGGGAGAGTACTTTTAGCATTGCCGCGGCGCGGTCCAGCTGCTGCGCTTCAACGCGCGAAAGGAGAGGTTTCATGCAGTAATTTAATGAGCCTATGTATTCTATTAATCTAGAATAAACCTTATACAATATCTTTTGAAATATAGTTCGGCCGCGGGCAGGTATAACATTCGGGCCGAGCACTGGCAGGGGCTCAAGCACGGGGCCCAAAATAGTCCCCAAAACCAATAGGCTAGCGCCTAGACGCGTACTTAGACTCAGCAATAAGTTGCTTTTCGTTCTCAGAATAAAATATGGAAATACCTCCTTTTCTGCACCACCAAGTGCTGGGCAACGGGCTAATCGATTACGCGTGGGCCCTGCTGGTGCTGGTGCTGGGCGCGGGCCTGAACCGGCTGCTCTCGCGCCTAGTCAGCACTGCGCTGTTTCGCCTCACCAAGCGCTACACGGCCGGCGTGAGCGAAACGGAGCTACGCGACTTGCTCATCCAGCCCCTGAGCATCCTGCTGTTTCTGGTAACGTTCTACATCGCCTTTGGCCTGATTCGCTACCCGTTGCCGTTGCAGGGCGTGCCCGGCGTAGAGCCTTGGCCCAAGGTGGCGCTGCTGGGCCTGTTCCACTTAGGTGTGATTATTGCCGTATTGTGGGGCATTACGCGGCTCATCGATTTTGCGTTGCTGGTGGTGCAACGCCGCGCCATCCTCAAGGCCGTGGGGACCAACCGCCTCGACAACCAGTTTTTGCCCTTTGCCAAAGACTTGCTGAAGGTGTTTGTCTCCGTCATTGGGCTGCTGGTAATCCTAGGCCAAGTGTTTGGCGTGAACGTGACGGCCCTGATTGGGGGCCTGGGCATTGGCGGTTTGGCCGTGGCCTTTGCCGCCAAGGAGAGCCTAGAAAACTTGCTCGCCTCGTTTACCATCTTCCTCGACCAGCCCTTCGGTGTGGGCGACCTCGTGACGGCCGGCGACGTGAGCGGCACGGTGGAAAAGATTGGCTTCCGCAGCACCCGCCTGCGCACGGCCGAAAAAAGCTACCTAACCGTGCCCAACAAAAGCATGATTGATAAGCCGTTGGATAACCTATCGCTGCGCACTTCGCGCCGGGTGGGCTTCACGCTCATTTTCGACCAACGTACCACCAGCGCCCAACTCCACGCCATTATTGCCGGGGCCATTGCCTCCGTGCAGGCGCACCCGCTCGTGACGCAGGAAGTGCAGATAAAATTTAACGCCCTCACGCCCAATGGCAAAGAAGTAACCGTGCAGTACTTCATCGAAACCAGCAGCTACGACGAATACCTCGACACGAAGGAAGACCTCAACTACCGCCTCGTGGAGGTGGTAGAAAAGGAGGGCGGCCTGTTTGCCAGCACCACTACCACCACCCTGGTCAAAGCCGGCGCGTAGGGCCCCATAGAATAAAAAAGCGGCCACTCCAGCAGGAGCAGCCGCTTTTTTGCATTAAAAACGTTCAGGATCAAGGCCTTGGGGCCTAGCGGTTGCCGCCAAAGATGCCGCTGAGCAAGCCGCCCATGCCGCCGCTCAACAGGCCACCGAGGCCGCTGCCGCCTGCGCTGGCTGGCTGCGAGTTGGGCTGGCCGCCCAGCCCGCCCAAAATGGACATCATCGAACCCAACCCGCCGCCGCCGATGGCCGAACCCATGCCCGAGCCTTGGCCGCCGCCCATCACGCTACCCAGCAGGCCGCCGAGCATGCCACCCATGCCGCCTTGGGTCGCCCCACCCAGCAGGCCGCCCATGCTGCCGCCCATTACACTACTCAGCAAGCCGCCGCCCGACGACTGGTTGCTATTGTTATTGTTGCCGCCCATGCGCGAGATTACCATCGGGGCCACCACGCCGAGCAGGCCCGCCATCAGGGCCCCCTTGGGAATGCCTACGCCGGAAAGCTTGCCGCCCATGCGTTCCAAAAAGCCCTCTTTGGCTGGGTCCTGCGGGTCGTGGGGTACGGTAGCAGCTTGGTCGACCACCGTTTCCAGGGTTTGCTTCTGGTCAGCGTTGATGCCCAGGTACGCGGCCATTTTGCTCACCATGGCTTCTTCATCGTTGGAGTAAGCTCCGTCGGCACGGGCAAAGCTGATGAGGTCAGTGATGAGCGAAAAACGCAAATCGCTGCTTTTCAACACGTCTAGGTTCTGCTGAATGGTCTGGTTATTTGAGTCTTGGGCGGCGGCCAGCACCTGCTGCGTTGAGCCGTCCGACAGGCCTGCCTGCTGGGCCAGGGCCTGTAAAAATTCGGTTTCGTTACCCGACGCCTGCCGGTCGGCCGTGGCTAGGCTGGCAATAGCACTTAAATAGGCCGTTTTCTCGGCTTCCGAATAGTTTTTTAAGAGTTGCGTATCCATGGGTGGTGAAAGGAAGGAGATAGGCAAAATTGCCAGGTACTTCAACGCAGGCGAGCAAATTACGTTTTGAGGCCCCGCGCTGCGACCAGTTGGGCGAAAAAGGTCGAAATTTATCTATCTGAAAATAAAATGGTTGACTACCATTTTCTGCTTTTTAACCCAGAAATAGCGCTCTGGGGCCCCGACGGTTTGGACTAGGCAAATAAAATCCCCCATCTTTGCATTCCCAAACAAAAATACCCCCGGGAGATTAGCTCAGCTGGTTCAGAGCATCTGCCTTACAAGCAGAGGGTCACTGGTTCGAACCCAGTATCTCCCACACTGATAAACAGTTATTTAGTATACTAACAAAGTAGCAGTTTTGATTTTGGTTTACACGTTGGTTTAAACAAGTACCCCGGGAGGTTAGCTCAGTTGGTTTAGAGCGCTTGCTTCACACGCCAGAGGTCGAAGGTTCGAATCCTTTACTTCCCACCATCTTTTGAAACGCCCACTTGGCCCCGGCCGGGTGGGCGTTTTGCTTGGGGCCTCCAGACGGTCCTGCCCACTTTGGGGCCCCAAATCGTTAATTTTGCCCCAATGAGCTACACCCTGCACGAAGTTGATTCGCCGGCGCGGCACCGGCAGTTTCTCGCGGTGCCGCAGCGCCTGCATGGCCACCGCCCGCAGTACATCGGCCCGCTCGACAACGAAATCGAGGCCGTGTTTGACCCCCGCAAAAACCCTAACCTAGCTACTGGCGAGGCCATCCGTTGGGTGCTGCTCGATGCCGAGGGCATTGCCGTGGGCCGCGTGGCCGCCTTCCTCAACCGCGAGGCCGTGGACGTGAAAAATTCCGACCTGCCCACCGGCGGCCTAGGCTTTTTTGAGGCCCCCAACGACCCCGTGGCGGCCCAGCACCTCTTCGATGCGGGCCGCGCCTGGCTGGTAGCCCGCGGGATGCAGGCCATGGACGGCCCCATCAACTTCGGTGAGCGCGACCGGTTTTGGGGCGTGCTCATCGACGGGTTCGAGTGGGAGCCCAATTACGGCATGTTCTGGCATCCGCCATACTACCAGCAACTATTTGATAACTACGGCTTTAAGGTTTATTTTAAGCAATATACCTGCGCTCGGCCGGTGCTAACGGAATTGCACCCCAGCTTCGCCCAGCGCTTGGCCGGCTTCGAGGCCGACCCGCGCTACCGCTTCGACTACGGCCGCAAGGCCGACCCCGAGAAGCTGGCCCAGGACTTCCACCACGTGTACAACTTGGCCTGGGGCCGCCACGCGGGCGTGAAGCCCATGAACCTCGACCAGGCCCGTGACTTAGTGCGTGAAATGAAGCCGGTGCTCGACGAGCGCCTGCTGGCCTTCGCGTACTGCGACGACGAGCCGGTGGCCTTCTTCCTCAGCCTGCCCGAGCTGAACCAGATTTTCAAGCACGTGGGCCGCCGGCTCGACTTGCTGGGCAAGGTGCGCTTCCTGTGGCAGCAGTGGCGCTACCGCCGCAGCCGCGACAAGAAAATGCTCGGCATCATCTACGGCGTGGTGCCGGCCCACCAAGGCACGGGCCTCGACTCAGCGCTGATTCTGGACGCGCAAAAACGCTTCATATCAGGTGGCTACACCGATATTGAGATGAACTGGATTGGCGACTTCAACCCGCGGATGCTGGTGACCACGCGCTCCATCGGCGCCAAAATTCGTAAAACCCACGCCACTTACCGCTTCCTCTTCGACCGCGACCGGTCCTTCGAGCGCAGCCCCATCATCCGCTGAGGTGGGCCCTGGGGGCCCCGGCTACCCGGCGGCCGGGGCCCCCAGGGCCCGCAGTTGCGCGTCGAGGGCCAGCACTTGGGGCAACACTAATTGTACGTCGTCGTTGTGAACAACGTAATCAGCGCGCTGCTGGCGCTCGTCTTCGCCCAGCTGCTTGCCGATGATGGCCCGTACATCGGCGGCGGTTCGGTGCGGGTCGCGGCGTAATACGCGGGCTTCACGCACGGCCAGCGGCGCGGCCACGGTGATGATGCGGTCGAGGGTTTTATAGGCCCCCGACTCGTAGAGTAACGCCGCCTCCTTGAGGATGTAGGGGGCCCCGGCGGCTTGCTGCGCGGCGGCCCAGCGGACAAAATCCTCGCCCACCCGTGGGTGGACCAGCGCATTAAGCTGCGCTAGCTGCGCCGGGTTGGCAAACACGGTGCGGGCCAGCGCGGGGCGGTTGAGGTGCCCGGCGGCGGTGTAAGCGTCAGGACCGAAAGCGTTTAGCAACTGCCCGCGCAGTAGTACGTCGTGCTCCATTACCCAGCGGGCGCGTTGGTCGGAATCGTACAGTGGGATGCCCAGCAGGCCGAACACGTGGCTCACCACGCTTTTGCCCGACCCAATGCCGCCGGTGATGCCAATGCGTAACATGCGCAAACAATGAAAATTAGTGGGTGCCGCGCCGGCTAGGCGGACGGGCCTGGAGCTCGGCGCGCACCTGGGCAGCGGCGGGCTGCACCAGCGCGGGGGCCTGCACCGCCAGCCGCGCCGTGCCGGGGCCCGTACCGGCGGGTACGGCCACCGGGTAGGGGCTGGGTAGGCGCGCCACCACGCTGGCGGGGCCCCGAAACGTAAGGCTGGCGGGCTCGAAGCGCGCCGTGTAGGCCGGGGTGCGGCCCGAGTCGGGGGGGGCCAGTACCAGCGGAAGCCGCCGCGTGGCATAGCGGTCAAAGGTCAGGCGTAAGGTGTCGCTGGCCCACTCATCTACTTGCAGGCCTTCCAAGGCCGTTTGGAGGCTGTGCTGCCAGGTGCTGGCCGATAAGTAGCGGGTGCCGGGGCGAGGCACTGGATGCAGCTCGGCCGGGTGCAAGCCCATGCCAAGATTGGCCCGCAGCAAGCGCCAGCCCTGGCCGGTAACGACCACGGGCACAGCGGCCGGCAGGGGCCGCAGCGACACGTAATGGGCCGTATCGTAGTGCCAGGCAAGCGGGCAGCTAAGGCGGGTGCTGTACGTTTTATTCAGCGCATTCATCTGCCAAAATAAGCCCGCGGCGAATAGGCACACGGCCGCAGCCCGGTAAAACACGGGCTCTTGGCTGATGAATGGGTGCACCAGCCACCGGCCCAGCTGGCCGGCCCGCGCCCAGGGCCCCGACATTGCCTATACGGCGGCGTCGGCCGCCTTGGTGCCTACTTCGCGGGCAATGGCCGAGCGGTCGAAGCGCAGCTTCACGCCGCGGTCCACTTCCACCACCACCGTCTCTTCGGTCAGCTCAATCACCAGCCCATGCAGGCCGCCGATGGTGACGACGCGCGCGCCCTTGGCCAAGGCCTGCCGGAACTTCTTGGTGTCGGCCGAGCGCTTTTGCTGGGGCCGGATCATGAAAAAGTACACCACTGCCGCAATAGCGACCGGGAACAGGAATTGGGTGTAGTCCGCGGGGGCGGCTTGCAGCAACAGGGTCAGGAACGTCATAAAACGGGGCAAAAAGGCGGGATTATTTGGCGGCGGTGGCGCCGGTCAGCACGTTGCCTTTGATGGTAATGGTGGTGATGCTGGGCTGGGTATTGGCCCGCACGTTCACCTGCTTGCTGATGAGGCCCTGCTTGCCGCGGCTGTCGAACTGCACTTCCAGTGTGCCCTTGGCCCCGGGCGCAATGGGCTCCTTGGTCCAGTTGGGGGTGGTGCAGCCGCAGGAAGCGGTAGCATCAGCAATGAGCAGCGGCGACTTACCGGTGTTGGTAAACTCAAAGGTGTGCTTCACTTTGTTGTCGGCCGCAATGTCCTTGAAATCAAATTCCTGCTCGGCAAAAGTCATTACCGGAGCGTTGGGGTTTGGGGTTTCGCTTTCCCCCACCACGTTGGGGTTGTCCACGGTGGGGTTGGCGGTAGCGTCGGCGGCCTGGTTGGCGGCGGCGTTCATGCCTTGGGTGCCCACGTCGGCGCCTTTGTCGCGGTTGCAGGCAGCGAGCAACAGGGCCCCGGCTAGGAGAGAGGTAAGTTTCATTCTAGTTGTCAGTTATTCGTTGTCAGTTATTGGATCGTATCATATCAGAACAATACTGACAACCGACAACGAATAACTGACAACTAAAAGTCCTAAAGCTTGTCGATGATGTGCTGAGCAAATTCGCTGGTGGTGGCGTGGCCGCCGAGGTCACCGGTGCACTGGTCTCGGTGCAGCAGGGTGTCGTCCAAGGCCTTGTCGATGCGGTCGGCCACGACGTGCTCGCTCAAGTGGTGCAGCATCATAATGGCCGAGCGCAACAGGGCCGTAGGGTTGGCCTTGCCCTGGCCGGCAATGTCGGGAGCCGAGCCGTGCACGGCCTCGAAAATGGCCATGTTGTCGCCGATGTTGGCCCCGGCCACCACGCCCAGGCCGCCCACTAGGCCAGCGCATAAGTCGGAGAGCAGGTCGCCGAACAGGTTGGTCGTCACAATCACATCGAACTGCTCGGGTTTACTCACCAGCTGCATGCACATGTTGTCGATGATCTTGTCTTCGAATACGATGTGCGGAAACTCGGCTGATGCTTCCTTACAGGCGTTGATCATGATGGTGCCGGCCATCTTGATGATGTTGGCCTTGTGGGCCAGCGTCACCTTTTTGCGGCCGTGGCGGTTGGCGTAGGCAAAGGCGGCGCGGCAAATTTTGCGCGAGCCTTCCACTGTCACGCGGGCAATGGAATCGGCAATGCCCAGGCGCTCGTCGAATACTTCCAAGCCCGAGTATAGCCCCTCGGTATTTTCCCGAAACAGCACCAAGTCAATGCCTTCGTAGCGGGTGTGGATGCCGGGCGTGGTTTTGCTGGGCCGCACGTTCTGGTAGAGGTCGTACTTCTGGCGCAGCGTCACGTTGATGCTGCGGAAGCCCTTGCCCACCGGCGTAGTGATGGGCCCCTTGAGCGCCACCTTGTTCTTCTCGAGCGACTTAAGTAGTGCCACCGGAATCAGTTCGCCCGATTGGTCAAACGTGGTTTGGCCGGCGTTCTGTTCTTCCCATTGCACAGGCACCTGCGCGGCGGCAAAAATATCGGTAACGGCTTTGGTAATTTCCGGCCCGATGCCGTCGCCAGGAATAAGAGTTACTAAGTGCATTCTGTATAATGTACTAATATGAGGAGATGAGAATGTGGAAATGTCTCAAGCTGATGAACTACGATGGGTCTACAGCAGCCACCTAGGAAGCTGGCTGAGCGGCCGCGTCTTAACTCATTAAGACATTTTTTTATCCCCACATTTTCACATCAATTAAGCGCCCTTGCGGGAGTTGATTTGGTTAATGAGTTGGTCCACGTCGCCAAGCAATTGCTCGGCTTTGTCGCGGGCGTCGGAAATAACGCGCTGCCCCTCGGTTTTGGCCGATGAGGCGCCCAATTCGCGGCTCGTGACGAGGCCTTCGGCGAGGTCGGCCAGCATGGCGCGCGATTTCTCCAGTTGGTAGCTTAACCAAGAGCGAGTTTCGCGGCCCTTTTCGGGCGCGTAGAGCAGGCCAAAGAGGGCCCCAGTGAGGGCGCCGCCCGTGAAACACAGAATGCCGGTGGTGGTTTTGCCAGCCATGATGCGGAAAGGAAGGGTGAGAAATGCGCTGTTTTACGAAATATACGGCCGCCAAGATACCCCGGGGCCCCCACCGGCGCTACTGGTTGTCGAGCAAGCCGCGGCCCGATTTGCGAATGTCGCCGCTGGCGGCCAGGTCCTGGGCCAGCTTATCGAGTACACCGTTCACAAACTGCTTGCTCTTGGGCGTGCTGTAGAGCTTGCTGATTTCGATGTACTCGTTGATGGTCACCTTCACCGGGATGCCGCGGAAAAGCTGCATCTCGCACAGGGCCATCTTGAGGATAATTTTGTCGAGCAGGGCCACGCGGTCCACGTCCCAGTTCTGCACCGAGCCGCCGATGAGGCCCTCAAACTTGGCGTCGTCCACCAGCGTCTGCTTAAACAAGGTGTCGGCAAACTCGCGGTCGTCGGCCCAGTTGGCGCTCAGGTTCATCAGCTCCTGCTGGTCGGTGGCCGCGTAGGGCAGCATCTTCAGGGTTTTCAGCACCAAGTTGCGCACAATCGGCCGGTTTTCTTCCCAGTTCAAGTCGTCAATCTCCAACTGGCGCGGTAGCTCTTCGCCCTTGAAGATAAACTCCTTGTACAGGAAGCGAAGAAATTCTAGGTCGGCTTCGTACTCGGCTTCCTCGCCACTGGCGGCCAGGTTGGGCCCCTCGGCTTCGGCCGCGGCCGGGGAGATAATGGCTTCGTCGGGGCCCTCTCCATCGGTACCATCAGTGGCTCCAACTTCGGTTTCCGCGTCGGCCGTGGCCAAGGTGGCGGCCGACAGCGGCTGGCCCTTCAGGTAGGCCAGCACCGTGGGGTGGGCGCTCATTTCGTCGCGCCAGGCTCGGCGCAGGGCCTCCAGTTCCTCGGTACCCAGCCACTGCAGCTTGCGCCGGATGGTGAGGCCCTGGAGCTGTTCGTTGGCCATGAGCTTGGCGATGGCGGCACTGCCGGCCAGGCGGCTGGTGTCGAGGGCGTTGTCGCGGGGCCCCAGGCGGCGGCGGGCTTCGCGGTCGGTTTCTTCTTCCAACACTTGCAGCAGCGAGGCGGGCAGGTTCAGCAGGTGCAGGTACTGGTCGTGGATGCTTTCGGCGCCGGCCAGCAACTGCCCGCCAAAAAACTTGCCGTCCTTCTTCACCTGGTCCTGGAAGTAGCGGATGGCGTCGTTCAAGGCCAGGTCCACGGCCTTGTCGTCCGATTTTTCGGGGGCCTCCTGGGTGCGGTACCACTCGCGGAAGCGGGCCTCGCCCAGCTTGCGCTGGCCTTCGAGCTGGCGGCGGTCGGGGGCCACCTCGGCGTTCAGGTCGGGCTCAAACGCCTCCGCGATGCGGTCCTGGGCCAACCCGAAATCGGCCCCCACGGCCTGGTGGTAGGCGTAGAGGGATTGCATGACTTTGATGCGGAGGAGGCGGCGGTTCAGCATTATGTATAACGGTAGGCGGTAAGAAAGAAGCACTGGGCGGCAACGGCCCCCGGGGCCCCGAAGGCGCGGGCTGGGCGTAACTTTGCACCGGGGCGCAGGTTGTGGCCGGGGCCCCATGGCCGGACCGGGGCGCCGAACCATGCGCCCGCCGGCCCGTTTTTAAGGGGAGCCGGCCCGGCGCGCTGTTCGGCGTTGCGGCCGCAAAAGTACCCCGTTTTTTCCGATCCCGCCCTTTTTTCTGCCCGTCTGTGCGCGCCCTCACCGCTGTCAATCCGTTCATTTACCGCTACAAATGGCACTTCCTCGGGGGCGTGCTGTTTGTGGTGCTGAGCACACTGCTGACCATTTTTCCGGCCCAGCTCGTGCGCTACGCTTTCGACTTGGTGAGCGAGGGCATCGACCTCTACCACCTCTTCGCCGGCACCCAGGCGCAGAGCGGCGTCTACGATTTGTTCGGCCGCAACGTGCTCTTCTACGGCGTGCTTATCATCGTGCTGGCGCTGCTGCGGGGCATCTTCCTGTTCTTCATGCGCCAGACGCTCATCGTCATGTCGCGCCTGGTCGAGAACGACCAGAAAAACCAGGTGTACCTGCACTACCAGTCGCTGCCACTCAGCTTTTACCGCCGCCACAGCACCGGCGACCTTATGTCGCGCATCAGCGAAGACGTGGGCCGCGTGCGCATGTACTTGGGCCCCGGCATCATGTACTTTTTGCAGCTCGTGGTGCTGTTCGTGCTCATTGTGCCGCTCATGCTGATGGTGAACGTCAAGCTCACGCTTTACACGCTGGCGCCGCTGCCGGTGCTCTCGGTCAGTATCTTCTACGTCAATAACTTAATTGAGCGCAAGTCCGACCAAATCCAACGGTCGCTGGCGGCCATGACCACCTTCACCCAGGAAGCGTTTTCGGGCATTCGGGTTTTGAAATCGTTCTCGCGCCAGGCCGACTCGCACGCCCAGTTCACCAAGGCCAGCAATGAGTATAAGGAAAAGTCGCTGAGCCTCAACTTCGTGAACTCGCTGTTCTTTCCGCTTATCCTGTTCCTCATCGGCCTGAGCACGCTCATTACCGTGTGGGTGGGCGGCCAGGAGGTTATCCGCGGCACTATCACCACGGGCACCATCGCCGAATTCCTGATCTACGTGAACCTGCTCACCTGGCCGGTTACGGCCTTGGGCTGGACGTCGTCACTAGTGCAGCGCGCCGAGGCCTCGCAGGCCCGCCTCAACGAATTCCTGGACCAGAAAACCGACATCGTGTCGCGCCAAAACCTGGAGCATGAAATGCAGGGCGACATCGTGTTTGACAACGTGTCGTTCACCTATCCCGACACTGGCATTAGGGCCCTGCACAACGTGAGCTTCCGCATCCGGCCCGGCCAAACGCTGGCCGTCATCGGCAACACGGGCTCGGGCAAAAGCACCATCGCCGCCCTGCTCTGCCGCCTCTACGACACCACCGCCGGCCAGGTCGAGGTAGACGGGATTGACGTGCGCGACTATTCGCTAACCAGCCTGCGCGAGCAAATTGGCTACGTGCCGCAGGACGTGTTCCTGTTCTCCGACAGCATCCGGCACAACATCAACTTCGGCCTCGACCAGCCGTCGGAGGAAAAGATGCTGCAAGCCGCCCGCGACGCGGCCGTGTACGACAACATCATCGCCTTCCCCGAAGGCTTCGACACAAAGGTGGGCGAGCGGGGCATCACGCTTTCCGGCGGCCAGAAGCAGCGCGTGAGCATGGCCCGGGCCCTAGTGAAGGAGCCCAAAATTCTGATCCTGGATGACTCGCTGTCCGCCGTCGATACCAAGACGGAGAACACCATCCTGGGGGCCCTGCAGCGCATCATGGCCGACCGCACCAGCCTCATCATCTCGCACCGCGTGAGCTCGGTGAAGCTGGCCGACCACATCCTGGTGCTCGACGACGGCACCATCGTGCAGCACGGCACCCACGAGGCCCTCATGGCCGAGCCCGAGGGTCTATACCGCGCCCTCTACGAGCGGCAGCTGCAAGCCGAGGAAGCGTAATCTACTGATGATCATGAAGCAACGCCTCGCCCACATCACGGTGCTCGTGCGCACCTACGATGAAGCCATTGACTTCTACACCAACGTGCTGGGCTTTGCCCTCGCGGCCGATGCGGACCTGGGCGGCGGCAAGCGCTGGGTGGTGGTGGTCCCCCAGGGCCCCACCGCCGGCTGCGGTTTGTTGTTAGCCGAAGCCCACACCGAAGCAGAAAAGCGCACGGTGGGCCAGCAGGGCGGCGGCCGGGTGTGGCTATTCCTGCACACCGACGACTTCTGGCGCGATTACTCCGTGCTGCAAGCCCGCGGCCTGCGCTTCCTCGAGGCGCCCCGCGCGGAGCCCTACGGCCACGTTGCCGTGTTTGAAGACATATACGGTAACCGCTGGGATTTGCTGGAGCCGCTGGGCAGCTAGTCGCCGAGGTGTACGCGGCGCATGCCGGTGCGCAGGCCGGCCGTGCAGTGCACCACGTAGTAGCCCGCGGGCAATTGCGACACGTTCAGCTCAATGGGCTTCGCGCCGGCCATCACGTTGCGGGTAAGTACCGGGCGGCCGGTCGCGTCGTTCACCTCGATGGTGGTGGGGCCGGGCGCGTTGGTGTGCACCGCGAGCTGCCGGGTGGTGGGGTTCACCTCTGCCTTGATTTTGAGCGCAGTGGGATCGGCCGCTGGTGTGGCGGGGGATAGGGCCACGGCGGCGGCCTTTGCGGCTTCCGGAATGGCCGCCGCCGCGGCTTTGCTCGGGGCAGGGCTGGCGGCGGGGGCCTTGGCCGGCGCCGCTTTCGCAGGAACTTTGGCTAGAAGTTTGGCGGGAGCCTTGGCTTGGGCCCGGGCGGCGGCCGGGTCTAAGGCCAAAAGCCCGCCGCAGAGGATAAAGAATAGAATTTTCATAACGATCAAAAGAATAAAAAAAGCCGATAACGACGGCATGGATAAAAGTACATAACCGCCCGCCAATCACCCGAATGCGAGGCGCCGTGGTCCCTGGCTGACCGGGACGAGTAAAAAATAATTGGCCGTTGCTTGCACTGGGCGCGGCAAACGCCTTACCTTTGTTGCTCCAATTACCCATCGGGGTGTAGCGTAGCCTGGTATCGCGCCAGCATGGGGTGCTGGAGGTCGTAGGTTCGAATCCTGCCACTCCGACTTAAAGGGCAGCTGCTCTTGAAAGCCCCCGAACTTCGTGTTCGGGGGCTTTTTTCGGCCGCTTCGGGAATTGGAAATGGAAACGGGCGCCGCCCCATCGGCCCCAGTTTCGGGGTGTAGCGCAGCCCGGTAGCGCGCGTCGTTCGGGACGACGAGGCCGTAGGTTCGAATCCTGCCACCCCGACCCGCAAAAAAGCCCGGCCCTTCTCTCGCAGAAGGGCCGGGCTTTTTTTGTGCGCCTCCGGGGGAAATACATTTGTTGGAACGTTCCACGTTTCCTTTCCACATCTATGAAAAGAGTACTTCTACTTGCGTTGCTGGCCCTTGCTGCCGGCACCGCCCGTGCGCAAACGCCACTCACCAAGGGCAAAGGCCTACTAACGGGCACCATCGGCTACCAACGCGTGAGCAGTGGGGTAACGCGTGATCTTTTCGAGTTTGCCCCTACAATAGGCACATTCGTGGCCGATAATTTGGCATTGGGCGTTAGCGCCAGCATCAGACTATACAGTGGCAACGCGAATAGCTTCGGCAGCAATTCATACGCCGTGGGGCCTTTTGCCCGGTATTACCGGTTCGTGGGTGGCGACAAATTTGCGCTATTCGGCCAAGGCAGTCTGGGCTATACCCGCACGAACGAGACAGGTTCTAATGGTTACAACCAAGGCTATTTGAGCGTGACGCCGGGGCTGGCTTTCTTCCCCATTCCGCGCTTTGGCTTGGAAGCTTCCCTGCGGGGCCTCACGTACGCCACCAACTTTAATAGTACTTCCACACTGGACTTAGGGTTTAGCCTGAATAATTTTCAGCTGGGCGCAGCTTACTATTTCGGTAAGTAGACCTTGCGCTTTGCAGGATATTCATCCACGCCGCGGCGATTGGGCGGGGCCCATAGTGATTGAAAAGGGACCCTGAATACTGTAAGAGGATTTTTTAACGATAAACAGCTGCTTGCCAGGTTATTTCTGGCACACAAAAAAGCCCGGTTAGTCGCTTGTCCTTACCCAAATCTTGCAGTCGGGCTTTTTCTATCTTCGCCCTATGAAGAGATACCTACTCCTACTGGTCCTGCTCGGAACCACGCTGGCCGGCTGCCACAAGGCCGACCCCACCCCCGATGACCCCTTACTCGGGCATTGGCAAAGTGACGCCATCACGTACCAGGTGTATGACCCAACTGGGAAACTCGACCCAGCCGCCTTTGCTGGTGGTCTGAGTTCGGTAACCAATCAGGTAGTTCACCTGCTAGACGTTACCTCCACGACCTTCACCTTCAACGCGAACACCCCGGGGGTTACACCCACCAGCGAGACCTATACGCGGACGGGAGAGGTACTTACTTTTCCGAATCAGGCAACGTACCAGACGTTCGCCGCTCGCTCGCTCACCGCGACCGCCTTCGTATACGAGGTAACCAATCTCCGCTCGGATGGCAGCCGCTTCGTTGCCACGGTCCCGTATCATCGGTAGCCGTGTGCCGGTACCCGCCGCCAGATAAGAAAGCCCCGCTCATCACTTGTCCTTACTTAAAACTCAAACGCCCTTCCGGCCATGTGGCTGGAAGGGCGTTTTTGCGTGGTTGTCTACCTAATTTGTCACTTTTCAAGCGGGGTAATCCAGTAAAAAACGAGCCTTAGCGTTACCTCAGAAAAACCGAGAAAAGATTTGGGTAAGGACAAGGTAGTCACCGGGCTTTTTTGTGTGCTCACTTGGGGCCCTATTTCACTCCTACCCATACTTCAGCGGTTTCGCCGGGGCCGAAGCGTTCGAGGTAAAAGTTGCGGGGCGTCAGTTTCTGGGCCTTCACCGCGTCGAGGGCGGCAGGGTAGAGCTTGTTGGGCGAGAGCAAATAGCTAACGCCGGCCACGCGGGCAGCCACTACGCGCTGGCCGGCGGGCACGAGGCGGTAGCGAAGGCCGGCGGGCAGGGGCCGCAGCGTGTCGGCCACAGCTAGGCCGATGAAGGCGCGCACGGTGTCGTGGGCGGTTTCGGGGTTATTGTAGTAGAGGTTGGCGAGGGCGGCGCCGGGCAGGCGGCCTTGGTCGAGCACCTGCTTGGCGCGGCGGAACAGGGGCCCAAAGCCGTCGCCCTGCGCCGAGCCAGCGTAGGCCTGCCCGGCCAAAAACACTGGGGCGGCAGTAGTTTCAAGGGCGGCGGCGGCGGGGCGGAAGCCGCCAAGCCAAGCATAAGCCCCCACGGCCAGTACGCTGAATAATATAACAGCTAGGAAAATGTAGCGGGTCATCATGCCGCAAAGGTAGCGGCGGGGCCCCGTGGGCGGGGCTAGTATACCAAATCGGGGTGGCCGCAGAGCAGCGTGTCGGCGTATTCGCCGATGAGGTAGCCGTAGAGAAAAAACGTGGAAGCCGTTTCGTGGGTCCACTGCCCGGGGCCTACGGTGGGGGCCGAGGGGGTAAAGCCCGTGTTGGTGTTGGCATCAAAGTGAGCACAGGCTTCCGGTAATTCTCTCATCATGCAAAAAATCTATCTTTTTATTCAATCGCCTGCATAAATATCCGAAGTAAGGGCCCCACCAAATTGCCGCTGGGCCCAGGTTTCGGCTAACAGCGCTTTCGGCGGCCCGAACGGCTTGAAAGATTGTCCCAACGAACCTCACCGGCCGGCGGCTGTTACTGGGTGGGCGTAGCTTCGCAGCCGTTTACCTTCCTCGTATAACCATGGCCTTGCCCATTATTTCTGCCGCCGAAGCGGTTTCGGCGCCGCCGGCCGGGGCAGCGGCGCCCCTCACGGTGGCGGGGGCGGGGCTGGTGGGCTCGCTGCTGGCGCTATACTTAGCCCGGCGCGGCCACGCGGTGCAAGTGCTCGACCGCCGCCCCGACCTGCGCCTGCGCCAGCGCAGCGAAGGCCGCTCCATCAACCTGGCCTTGTCGGACCGCGGCTGGCGGGCCCTAGAGGGCGTGGGCATTGCCGACGACATCCGGCAGGTCAGCATTCCGCTCTACCGCCGCGTGATGCACGACCGCCAGGGCCAACTCACGGGCCAGCCCTACGGGGCCCCCGGGCAGGCCATCTACTCCGTCAACCGCGACCAGCTCAACCGCACGCTGCTCGATTTGCTGGAGGCCCGGCCCGGCGTGCAGCTGCGCTTCGGCCAGCAACTGCAGCGCCTCGACCTGGCCGGCCGCACCCTGTACCTGCGCGACGTGGCCACCGGCCGCGAGTATGCCGAGCCCTACACCCAGCTGTTTGGGGCCGATGGGGCATTCTCGGCCGTGCGCGGGGCCCTGCAACGCACCGACCGCTACAATTACTCGCAGGAATACTTGGAGTACGGCTACAAGGAGCTGACCATTGAGGCGGGCCCTGGCGGCATGTGGGCCCTGGAAAAAAACGCGCTCCACATCTGGCCCCGCGGCCAGTACCTGATGATTGCGCTGCCCAACCTCGACGGCTCGTTCAACGCCACCCTGTTTTTCCCCTACGAGGGCCCCACGAGCTTCGCCGCCCTGCCCGACGCGGCGGCGGTCACGGCCTTTTTCGCCGACGTGTTTGCCGACGCCGTGCCGCTGATGCCGGGCTTGGCCGAGGAGTTTTTCACCAACCCCACCAGCTCGCTCGTCACGGTGCGCTGCTACCCTTGGCACGCGGCCGATGTGCTGCTGCTCGGCGACGCGGCCCACGCCATCGTGCCGTTCTACGGCCAGGGCATGAACGTGGGCTTCGAGGATTGCACCGTGCTTGATGGCCTGCTGAACGCGCACGGCGACGCCAACTGGCCCGCCGTGATGGCCGCCTTCGAGCAGCAGCGCAAGCCCAACGCCGACGCCATGGCCGACCTGGCCCTCTACAACTTCGTGGAGATGCGCGACCGGGTGGGCGACCCGCGCTTCCTGCTCCAGAAGCGCATCGAGAACAAAATTGCCGCCCTGCACCCCACCCGTTGGGTGCCGCTCTACACGCGCGTTACGTTCTCGCACCTGCCTTACGCCGAGGCTTGGGCCGCCGGCCAGCGCCAGGATGCGGTGATGGCCCAACTGATGCCTTACATTCAAACCGAAGCCGATTTCGACGATCCAGCCGTGCAGGCGCACCTAGCCGAAGAGCTAGGCCACGCCGGCATATAGGGGCCCCACAGAAAAAAAACGGGAACATCGGGACCAGTGCCGACTTTTGCTAGCCCAACGGCTATCTTAGCCCTGCCAAGGGTGCTTTTCGCCCAGTAGTTTTACCCGCCGGGCTCCTCGCTTATGCTTACCTGCGCCATCATCGACGACGACGAAATCAACCGGCTCACCCTGGAGCATTACGTGAGCCTCACGCCGGGCCTGGAGCTGAAGGCCTCGCTGGCCGACGGCATTGCCGGCTTGGCCTACCTGCGCGAAGGCCACGCCGTGGACTTGCTGTTCCTCGACATCGAAATGCCCCACCTCAACGGCTTGGAGCTGTTGCGCTTGCTGCAAGACCCGCCCGCCGTTGTCATCACCACCGCCCGCAACGATTTTGCCGTCGATGCCTTCGAGCTGCAGGTGACGGATTACCTGGTGAAACCGTTTGAGTACGGCCGCTTCAGCCAAGCCGTGGAGCGCGTGCGCCAGCACCCGCGGCCCCAGCCGGCCGCCGCGTCCGGGGCCCCCGACGCGCCCGCCAACGCCGACGTGTTTGTGAAGGTGAACAGCCGCATGGTGCGCATCAACTTCAACGACGTGCTTTACGTCGAGGCCCTGTCCGATTACGTCAATATCGTCACGGCGCAACACAAGTACATCGTCTACACCACCCTGAAGGCCCTGGAGGCGCGGCTGGCCGTGTTCCCCAACTTCGTGCGGGTGCACCGCAGCTACTTGCTCAACACGCAGCACATCGAATCCATCGAAGACAATACCGCCAACCTAAAGGGCGGCTACTACGTGCCCATCGGCAAGTCGTACCAGGAAGGCTTTTTCAAGGGGCTGTCGAAGATGTAGTTAAGCGAATAGTTCTGTTTGGGCCCCCGGAAGTTGCAGTTGCTGCCTCTTCCAGGGGCTTCGCTTTTTAGGGCCCCAAGCCTCGCTGGAGCCCCGCCAGGAGGCGGGGCGGCCAACGGCCGGCCCGCCCCCGCCGTACTTTTGCGTGCCATGACCGACGCCGCCGCTGCCGCCCCCAAAAAGCTCTTCCTGCTCGACGCTTTTGCCCTCATCTACCGCTCGCACTTTGCGTTCAGCAAAAACCCGCGCATCAACTCCAAGGGCATGAACACGGGAGCCGTATTGGGCTTCACCAATACCCTGGTGGAGGTGCTGCAAAAGGAGCGGCCCACCCACATCGGCGTGTGCTTCGACGGCCCCAAAAAAACTTTCCGCCACGAGCAGTTTGCCGACTACAAGGCCCAGCGCCAGGCCATGCCCGAGGACATCGGCATCGCCCTGCCGTACATCAAAAAAATCATCGAGGGTTTCCACATTCCCATCCTGATGATGGACGGGTTTGAGGCCGACGACGTAATTGGCACGCTGGCCCAACGCGCCGAGGCCCAGGGTTTTGAGGTGTTCATGATGACGCCCGACAAGGACTACTGCCAGCTGGTGACGGACAACATTAAAATATACCGCCCGGCTTTCATGGGCAACGCGGCCGAAATTCTGGACGTGGCCCACGTGCTGGCCCGCTTCGAGATTGAGCGCGTGGAGCAGGTCATTGACATCCTGGGCCTGCAGGGCGACGCGAGCGACAACATCCCCGGCATTCCCGGCATCGGCGAGAAGACAGCCAAAACGCTGATTCAGAAATACGGCTCGGTGGAGAACCTGCTGGCCAACGTGGACGAGCTGAAGGGCAAGCAGCAGGAGAACGTGCGCAATTTCGCCGAGCAGGGCTTGATGAGCAAGGAGTTGGCCACCATCCACGTGAACGTGCCGCTGGAGTTTGAAGCCGACAAGCTGGTGCTCGACGCGCCCGACGAAGCCCGCTTGCGCGAGCTGTTCGACGAGTTGGAGTTCCGGCAGCTGGCCGCCCGCGTGCTGGGCGGGGGCCCCGAGCGCACCCCGGCCAGCGTGGCCAAGCCCGGCACCACCGGGGCGCGGCGGCCCCGGCCGGCGGCCGGCGGCCAAGCCTCGCTCTTCGGCAACCCCGGCGACGAGGCGGTGGCCATTGGGGCCGAATACGGCGAAACCGGCCAGGCTGGGGCCCCCGACGGGCCCCGCCGCCGGCTCGAAGACGTGCCCTACCAGTACCACCTGATGGACACGCCCGCGCGGCGCCAGTCGCTGCTGCACTTCTTGCTGCGCCAGGCGGAGGTGAGCTTCGACACCGAAACCACGGGCCTGAATACCATGACGGCGCGCCTCGTGGGCCTGAGCTTCTGCTACCGGCCGGGCGAGGCCTACTACGTGCCCGTGCCGGCCGACGACCTGCCCGCCGCCCAGGCCATTGTGGACGAGTTCTGCCCGTTTTTTGAGAGTAAGGACATTCTCAAAATCGGCCAGAACATCAAGTACGACCTCAGCATCCTCAAGCACTACAACGTGGAAGTGGCGGGGCCCCTGTTTGACACCATGCTGGCGCACTACCTCATCGAGCCCGACATGCGCCACAACATGGACGTGCTGGCCGAAACCTACCTGCACTACGCCCCGGTGCCCATCACCGACCTCATCGGCCCCAAGGGCAAGAAGCAAATCACGATGGCCGACATCGAACCGGCGCTGGTGAAGGATTACGCCTGCGAAGACGCCGACGTGACCCTGCAACTCAAGCACGTATTCGAGCCGATGCTCAAAGAGCTGGGCCTGCTAGAGCTGCTGAACACCGTGGAAAACCCGCTGGTGCCGGTGCTGAGCAGCATCGAGTACGAGGGCGTACGCATCGACTCGGTGGCGATGGGCGAATATTCGGCCGAGCTGCAGGGCTACGTGACGGAGCTGGAGCGCCAGATTTTCCAGGAAGCCGGGCAGGAGTTTAACATCGGCTCGCCCAAGCAGCTGGGCGAGGTGCTGTTCGACAAAATGCAGGTCGGCGGCGGCAAAATCAAGAAAACCAAAACCGGCCAGTACGCCACAGGCGAGGAAATCCTGAGCCAGCTCGCGGCCGACAACCCCATTGCCGCCCTCATCTTGGAGTACCGCCAGCTCAGCAAGCTGCGTAGCACCTACGTGGAGGCCCTGCCCCAGCTGGTGAGCGTGGTAGACGGCCGCGTGCACACCAACTTCAACCAGGCCGTGACGGCCACCGGGCGCCTGAGCAGCACCAACCCCAACCTGCAAAACATCCCCATTCGCACCGAAAAGGGCCGCGAAATTCGCAAAGCCTTCGTGCCGCGCGACGACCAGCACCTGTTGCTGGCGGCCGACTATTCGCAGGTGGAGCTGCGCATCATGGCCGATTTTTCGGGCGATGCGACGATGATCGAAGCTTTCCGCCAGGGCATCGACGTGCACAGCAGCACGGCCAGCAAGGTGTTCCGGGTGCCGCTGAGCGAGGTGGACGGCGAGATGCGCCGCAAGGCCAAAACCGTCAACTTCGGCATCATCTACGGCATTTCCGCTTTTGGCCTCGCCCAGCGCATCGGCATCAGCCGTAAGGAAGCCAACGACATCATCGATACCTATTTCCAGGAGTTCCCGTCGGTGAAGCAGTTCATGGACGACAGCATCAACCGAGCCCGCGAGCTGGAATACGCCGAAACGCTGCTCAAGCGCCGCCGCTACCTGCGCGACATCAACTCGCGCAACGCCACGCTGCGCGGCTACACCGAGCGCAACGCCATCAACGCCCCCATCCAGGGCACCGCCGCCGACATCATCAAGCTGGCCATGGTCAATATCTACAACTGGCTGCGCGAGGAAAAGCTAAAAACCCGCATGATCCTGCAAGTGCACGACGAACTCGTATTTGACGCCGTGCAGGAAGAAGTGGCCTACATCACCCCCAAAATCAAGGAGTTGATGACTCAGGCCCTGCTGCTGCCCCGCGGCGTACCGCTGGAAGTAGAAGTGGGCACGGGGCGCAACTGGCTGCAAGCGCACTAGGCTGGCTTGCCATTTCCACCGAGCTTTGGGCCGCTCCTTGACTAGCCAGGGAGCGACCTGAGCATGATGAAGAACATGATACTACTGCTGTTGTGCACCTTGATTAGCCAGGGGGCCTTGGCGCAACGGGCAATTGAGCTAACGGCCTTGCTCCAGCGCCACGGCGTGCCCGGCATGCAGGTGGTGTATACCAAAGGCAAAACCGTAGAATCTTATAACCTTGGGGTGCGCGAAGCGGGTGCCAGCCAGCCCGTTACGGCGGCCACCACGTTCGAGGCGGCGTCGCTGGGCAAGGAAATGCTGGCGTACGTGGCCTTGCGGTTGCACGACCGCAACCTGCTCGACCTCGACAAGCCGCTGTTGCAGTACCACGATTACCCCCGGCTGCGCGGCCAGCCCCGGGCCACCCGCATCACCGCGCGCATGGTGCTGTCGCACACGGCCGGCTTGCCCAACTGGGCTGAGAACCCGACGGGCCCCGGCTGGAAAACATCGGCCCTGGTGCTGGAATACGCCCCCGACAGCTGCTGGAATTACTCGGGCGAGGGCTACACATTTTTACAAAAAACCCTGGAGTACCTCACCGGCAAGCCTTTTGAGGTGCTGGCTACGGAAGAAATATTCAAGCCTTTAGGACTGAAAAACAGCAGTTTTACCTGGCAAGCCTCGTTTGCTGCTACCGCTAGCGCCGGCCACGATGGTGAGGGTAAACCTTCGCCCATCGACCACTTCACCGACCCCAACGTGGGGTATAGCTTGTACGCCACAGCGGGCGACTACAACCGTTTTTTGCAGGCGTTCCGCACGGGTAAGGGGTTGCGGCCCGTGACGGCTCAGTTGCTGCTCGCGCCCGCCACAGCCGCCGACCGCTGCGGCCAGCCCACCACCGCGGCCGACCCTTACATTGCTTGGGCGTGCGGCGTGGGGCTGGCCACCACCAGCCAGGGCCTCGCCCAATGGCAATGGGGCGACAACGGCAACTTCAAAGGTTTTTTCATGACGCTACCCGGCAAGCAGGAAAGCTTGCTGATTTTCACTAACAGCTCCAACGGCCCCAAATTGGTGGACGAAGTGATGCAGTTGTTTTTCGGGCCAGGCCAGTACTGGGCCACGCAGTGGCTGGCTGAATGAAGCGTTGGCTAGCAATAAAATGACTTGCTGGCCAAGCCAAAAAATTATCGCTCACCGTATAGCCGAGCTTTCGGCCAATCCGCTTAAAGCTATGCCACATAAAGCCCAAACGACAACCTTGCAAAACGTGGCCCGCGGCCTCTTGGGCAACTTCATGGTTGTAGCCGGCACGGGGCACCTCACCTTTGCCTGGCAGGATTTCCAGGCGCAGGTGCCTGACTTTGTGCCTCTAGACAAGGATACTGTCGTACTGGAGTCGGGGGTGGTAGAAATCGGCTTGGGATTGGCTCTGCTGTTCTTAAAAGGAAAAAACCGGGTGCGCATGGGCGTGGGCCTGGCCGTATTCTACACGCTTATTTTCCCCGGCAACCTGCACCAGTACGCCAGCCGCATTTCCGCCTTCGGCCTCGACACCGATGCCAAGCGGCTCGGACGGCTGTTTTTCCAACCCGTGCTAATCGCCGGCGCGCTGTGGTCAACCGGGGCCCTAAAAGTGCTCATGAAGAAAAAATAGGCCGCGCGTCTTTCAAACCGCCCGCCGGAAACCACCGCCTCATTGGGGCCCGCAATTACATGACTGCAAGCAATCTAACCCCCATGGACCGGCCCAACCAAAAGGGCCTGGTGGCCGAGCTGACCAGCCTGCTCACCAAGGGCAACGCCCACGCTACTTTTGAGGAAGCCTGCGCTGACTTGAAGCCGGCGCAGTGGAACCAACGCGTACCGGAGGTGCCCTACACTATCTGGCAGCTGGTCGAACACGTGCGCATCGCGCAGTGGGATATTGTAGAGTTCTGCTTTGAACCCCGGCACGAATCGCCAAAGTGGCCGGACGGCTACTGGCCTACCCAAGATGCCACCGCTGACGAAGAGCAGTGGCAGGAAACGCTGGACTACATTCGGCAGGACCGGCAACGCTTTCTTTATCTGCTGCATGCCCCCGGCACCAACTTACTGGCGCCCTTGCCGCACGGCACTGGCCAAACCATCTTGCGCGAAGCTTTTCTCATTGCCGACCATGCAGCTTATCATACCGGCGAAATCATTCTACTGCGCCGCCTGCTGCACACCTGGAAATAAACGGTAGCGCTAATCATGCGCTGCTTGCTAAAAGCCAAAGAGCCCGGAGTGTCTGACGCTCCGGGCTCTTTGGCTTTTGGAAGAAGCCTACTTCTTCTGGGTTTTCACCTTCTTGCCCGAAGGCTTGTCAACGATTTCCTCTTCGTTCTTTTTTTCCTTGTTCTTGGTGGCGGGGTCGGTGTGCTTCGGGGTGCTGGTGGGCGTGGCCATGGTGCAGATTTTTTAAGGATGGATACCTGCTGTGTACGCGCGCCAGGGCCCTGGCGTTGGGCTGAAGTTAGGGGCGAGAATTTAGCACGCCGGCGGCCAGCACACGCAATGCATTGGTCTGGTAAGGGTTGAGCGAATCGGCGGCTACGCGGCGCAGGGCGTCGCGGGCGGCGGCGGGCTGCTGAGCCTGCCAATAAGCCATGCCCAAGTGGTAGAGGGCACGGCGCGCCAAGGGCCCTCCTATGACCTCAGTTAAGCGGTGCAGAGGCGGCTGAGCTGCTTGGTTATCACCCGATTGCAATAGGAACAGTCCCCGGTAATAGCTCAGCGTATCGGCGCCAATTTCGCTAGGCGACAGGCGGCCCAGCGTGTGCAGGGCAGTAGGGTAGTGACCGGCGCGGTACTCGGCCAGGGCCTGGGCCAGCAGGGGGCGGCTGCGCTCCTGGGCCGGCGTAAGGGCCAGCGCGGGGTCGAAGCGGTAGTAGCTGGCCCAGCTTTCTTGGGGCTGGGCGGTGCGGCTCGTCGTCCACCAAGCGGTAGCGGTGCCCAGCGCCACCAGCAGCGCCGCCATGGCCCACAGCAGGCTGCGCCGCCGGTGGCCGCGGCTGATGCGCTGGAGCCGGGCCAGCGAGGTGGTGCGTTGGTCGAGGCGGCGGTCGAGCAGGTGCAAGCGCAAGCGCAGGGTGTCGTGGCCAGCTGCCCAGCGCAAATCGGCCGTAAACTGTTCGTAGGCGGCGTAGGCTGTCGCCAAGTCAGCATCGGTGGCCAAGCGCTGCTCAAACGCTTCCTGAGCCGATTCGTCCAAGGCCCCGTCGGCGAAGCGCTCCAGCGCGTCGAGGTGCGTACGGAAGCCGTGGGGTGGGTTCGTCAGGTCTACCAGGCGGCGCAGGCAGGCCCCTTTCTGGCGGCGGGCCACGGCGGGGTTGGCAAAGCCTAGCTTGCCGCTCATTCGCCCGAAGTTGTAGCCGTGGAAGTAAAAATACGTCAGCAGCCGCTGGCAATCGGTCCCGAGTTGGTGGAAGTGCGCCAGTCGTTGCTGGCGGCGGCTGGCCTCGGCGGCGGGCAGGGGCGCGGCCGCAGCGGCCAGTTGCTGCTCGGCCAACTGGTTCACGTGGGCCGGCACGTCGGGAGGCAAGCGCGTGAGGCGGCCATCGGATACTTGGTCGTAGAAATCAAGCAGGGCCCCTTGCAGTAACGCGTACGCCGCCGGGGCTCCCAACTGGTGCTGGCGCAGGGCCCAACGGGCAAACACGTCGCGGCGCTGCTGGTAGAAATCAACGAGAAATTTCTGGTTGCCAACGCGCAAGTGCGTCAGAACCTCAGCAAGTGGCGTAGACATAATAAATAGTATTTAAAAGTGATTGATAATGAATAAAATAATCGAATAGCCTGATTGACTAGTATTTTTAAATGAAGGTATGGTTTTATTTGCGAACTGCCCAAGCCACGGCTGGTGGCCCCGAGGCCCGTGGGCGGGGTGGCGGAGCCATTGTACCTTTGGGCCATGGAAATCACCGCCCCTGCCCGCCTTCACGATGCCGCCGTGTTCGGCCTCATCGAACAAGAGAAAATCCGCCAGACCCATGGCCTGGAGCTGATTGCGTCCGAAAACTACGTGTCGGAGCAAGTGATGGCTGCCCAAGGCTCGGTGCTGACCAACAAGTACGCCGAGGGCTTGCCCGGCAAGCGCTACTACGGTGGCTGCGAGATAGTTGACCAGGTAGAGCAGTTGGCCATCGACCGCGTGAAGGAGTTGTTTGGCGTGGCTTGGGCCAACGTGCAGCCCCACTCCGGGGCCCAAGCCAACGCCGCCGTGATGCTGGCCTGCCTCAACCCCGGCGATAAAATCCTGGGCTTCGACCTGAGCCACGGCGGCCACCTCACGCACGGCTCACCGGTGAACTTTTCGGGCAAGCTCTACCAGCCCAGCTTCTACGGCGTGGAGCAGGAAACGGGCCTGATTGACTGGCAGAAGGTGAAAGAAATTGCCCGCCGCGAGCGGCCCAAAATGATCATCTGCGGGGCCTCGGCCTATTCGCGCGACTGGGACTATAAAACCCTGCGCGAAGCTGCCGACGAGGTGGGGGCTCTGCTGCTGGCCGACATCTCGCACCCGTCCGGCCTTATCGCCAAAGGCCTGCTGAACAGCCCATTCCAGCACTGCCACATCGTGACGACGACGACCCACAAAACCCTGCGGGGCCCCCGTGGGGGCCTCATCATGCTGGGCCAGGACTTCGATAACCCCTTCGGCCTTAAAACGCCCAAGGGTGAGGTACGGCCCATGTCGGCCCTGCTCGATTCGGGCGTGTTTCCCGGCACGCAGGGCGGGCCCCTCGAGCACGTGATTGCCGCCAAAGCCGTGGCCTTTGGCGAGGCGCTGAGCGACGATTTCACGACCTACGCCAAGCAGGTGGCCGCCAACGCCCAGGCGCTAGCGGCGGGCTTCACGGCTTTGGGCTACAACATTATTTCGGGCGGCACCGACAACCACCTGATGCTGATTGACCTGCGTTCGAAGGGCCTCACCGGCAAGCTGGCCGAAAACACGCTCATCAAGGCTGATATCACTATCAACAAAAACATGGTACCGTTCGACGACAAGTCGCCGTTCGTGACCAGCGGCATGCGCATCGGCTCGGCCGCCATCACCACCCGCGGCTTGGGCACGGCCGACATGGGCCGCGTTGTGGAACTCATTGACGAGGCCCTGACCTACCACGCCGACGACACCCGCCTGGGCCACGTGCGCCGGCAAGTGAACGCCTGGCTCCAGGATTACCCGCTCTTCGCTTAAATCTCGTAGGTGCCCCGGCGCGGGCCCAGTTGGTGGGCCCGCACGGGGCCCCACCGGCGGGGCCCCCGAAGCCGTTTACCCCAATTCCTGTTCTGTGCAACCGCAACCGCAAACTTCCCCCTCGCTGGGCGACCAGCACGAAATGTCCTTCATCGACCACCTGGAGGCGTTGCGCTGGCACGTCATCCGGGCGGCGATTTCGGTGGTGGTGTTTGCCACAATTGCCTTCTTTTCGAAGAATTTCCTCTTCCACACCCTGATCCTGGGGCCCTCACGCGCCGACTTCTGGACCTACCAGATGTTCTGCAAAATGGGCAAGCTCTTCGGTAACGCCGAGCCCTGCGCCGACCACGTTAACTTCATCATCCAGAACCGGGAGATGAGCGGGCAGCTCTCGATGCACATCAGCACGTCCGTCATTGCGGGTTGCATCTTGGCCTTTCCGTACCTGTTCTGGGAGCTGTGGCGCTTCATTAAGCCCGGCCTGTACCCACACGAGCGCCAAAACTCGCAGGGCGCCGTGTTCTTCGTGTCGATTCTCTTTGTCGCGGGTGTGCTGTTTGGCTACTACATCGCCGCCCCGATGAGCATCAACTTCCTGGCCGGCTACACCGTCGACGCCAGCATTGAGAACCAGATTGACTTGCAGAGCTACCTGAGCACGCTCACCACCATGACGCTCTCGTGCGGACTGGTGTTTGAGTTGCCCATGATTGTGTTCTTTTTGGCCAAGGCCGGGGTCGTGACGCCCGAAATTATGCAGCTCTACCGCAAGCACGCCATCGTGGTCATCCTCATCATCGCGGCCATCATCACCCCGCCCGATATCACGGCCCAGATCATCGTCACCATCCCCATCTTGCTCCTCTACGAGCTTAGCATTCACATTGCCCGCGTGGTGCGCCGCGGCGACGCCGCCCGGCTCAATGCCAAGCTGGCCCGCCAGCAAGCCGAAGAAGAAGCCCGCACCGCCATCGGTCCGCCTGTTAACTAATTAACATGCTCTGGTTTCATTCGGTGGGGCCCCAGCCACGGCGCCTTCGGGCCCGCGGCCCCACCTCCTTATATATACTAGGTGTATAGTACCATGCGCCCGAACCACTTCATCATCCTAGGGGCCATAACCGCCGCCAGCCCCTTGGGCAGTTGCCAACAAACGCCCGCCACCATTGCAACTACCGAAGCCGTTTCGGCCGCAGCTACTCCAGTTCCTGCCGGGGCCTCCACCGAAGCGGCGGCGCGCGCCGCCATCGGCCGATACCTGCAAGGCCAATTTAACGCCAACTTATATGTCATCGATTCAGCCCGCGCCACCGATCTCGGGGCCTATTGGCAAGTCCTAGTACCCCGTACCGACTGGATCCACCGCATGCCCAACCGCGCCGCCTTCGAGGTAAACAAGCAAACAGGTAGCGTGAAAACGCTGCCAGTAAAGTAATTGAGTAAAATAATAGGCACAACGTTACGCAAAAAGTACCCCGAAGCACTTATAAGTAATTGTCTTACAGATGCTGAAAGATTAACGAACGCTAGACTTACCTCTAAGCTCAACAGAGTATATGGTAAGAGTGCTAAGGGCGACGCCAATCAAAAGAATGTAGTACTCCCCAAAAGTTGGACAGGTTAGGCGGGCTATCTTAGAGGCTATCCAAATAGGCAGTTATACCAGGTGATTCGCGCAAGCAAAATGAAGCATGGCCAGGTAGTTTTCGGGCTTTTTGGCCCAGCGAATGAGCAAGTGCCGGAAGCGGTTGCGCCAGGAGTGGGTCCGCTCCACGGCCCAGCGCCGGGCTTTCTGGCCGGCTTTTTTGGCCTGGACTTCTTCCCCCCGCGGGCGGATGTGGGCCGTGTAGCCGAGGGCCGCCAGCAGTTCGCGCACCTGCTTCGAGGCGTAGCCGGCAGCCAGGCACAGCCCCTGCTGCCCGCCCGCCGCCCGGTGGGCGTCGCGGGCGGCTTCGGCCTGGGGCGGCACGCTGGCCCAGGTGCTCTCCACCAGCTTCCCGTCGTGGCGGTTGGCCCCGTCGAGCACCAGCCCCACCGGGATGCCCCGGGCCTCCGTCAACAGGCTGCGCTTGACGCCGCCGTTGCCGCGGTCCGGGGGGTTGGGCCCCGTTTTTTTTTCCGCCCAGCGGCGCTTTGTGCAGCGAGCCGTCGAGGGCCATCCAGGCAAAGTTTAACCCAAGCAGCTCGTCGTAGTCGCCCAGGGCCTCGTCCCAGCGGCGGGCAAATACGCCGGCTTGCACCCACTGCTGGAACCGGCTGTGGGCGGTACTGCTTTGGCACAAACCGGTTGCATCCAGCCCTTTCCACTGGCAGCCCGTGCGCAAAACGAAGAAGATGGCGCTCCGCGCGTCCCGGTCCGGGATGCGCGGCCGATGGCAGCCCAGCGGGTGGGCCTTGCCCACATGCGCGGGCAGCAGGGGCGCTAACCGCGCCCAAAGCGTGTCTGAAATCGTGAATTCTTGAACTGTCGCCATTAGCCAAAGTTAATCCCCTATTTGGATAGCCTCTTAGAGGCTATCCAAATAGGTTGTAAGTTGGAGTTATGGCGACAGTTCAAGCGTTTACCATTTCCGACACCTTATGGGAGCGGCTTTCCCCGCTCTTGCCGGTCCATGTGCCCAAAGCCCACCCTTTGGGCTGCCACCGCCGCCGCCTTGCGGACCGGGAGGTACTGAGCGCCATTTTCTTCGTTCTGCGCACGGGTTGCCAGTGGAAAGCATTGGATGCGACGGGTTATGCAAAAGCTCCACGGCCCACAGTCGGTTCCAACAGTGGGTGCAGGCGGGCGTATTTGCCCGCCGCTGGGACGAGGCCCTGGGCGACTACGACGAGCTGCTTGGGTTAAACTTTGCCTGGATGGCCCTCGACGGCTCGCTGCACAAAGCGCCGCTGGGCGGAAAAAAAAACGGGGCCCAACCCCCCGGACCGCGGCAACGGCGGCGTCAAGCGCAGCCTGTTGACGGAGGCCCGGGGCATCCCGGTGGGGCTGGTGCTCGACGGGGCCAACCGCCACGACGGGAAGCTGGTGGAGAGCACCTGGGCCAGCGTGCCGCCCCAGGCCGAAGCCGCCCGCGACGCCCACCGGGCGGCGGGCGGGCAGCAGGGGCTGTGCCTGGCTGCCGGCTACGCCTCGAAGCAGGTGCGCGAACTGCTGGCGGCCCTCGGCTACACGGCCCACATCCGCCCGCGGGGGGAAGAAGTCCAGGCCAAAAAAGCCGGCCAGAAAGCCCGGCGCTGGGCCGTGGAGCGGACCCACTCCTGGCGCAACCGCTTCCGGCACTTGCTCATTCGCTGGGCCAAAAAGCCCGAAAACTACCTGGCCATGCTTCATTTTGCTTGCGCGAATCACCTGGTATAACTGCCTATTTGGATAGCCTCTTAGAGTCGTTTTATCCCCCATTGCTATAAAAAGGCCAATATCAGAAACTGCTCCGATAGGGTTTTTCTCAAAAAAGGAAAATTCTCCCAGCTGGCCGCTTTAGGTATGGATAGGGCCGCTCTTTGGTCTTTGCGCCGTACTAACCCAGGTTGTTGAAGCCTCGAAGCGTATTTGAGCTAATACCACCAACCTGCTTTAAACAACCCTCAAGAATTGATGAATGCACGTATTTGCAGGAACATGCCACTTTGGTAGGACCAAGGCCGATTATTTCTTTGCCTGCTTCCCTTCTTCTGTAGCAGCCACGGGCCCCATCTCAAACTCCAGCACGCCGCCCCGCACGATGTCCTCGTGCGTGATGAAAAAGTTGGCGTACGGCTTCCCATTGAGCTTCACCGACTGCGCATAAATGTTTTCCGGGCTGGCGTGATGAGCTATGATGCGAAAGAGCTGGCCCTGGGGCAGCCGCAGCTTCACCTCGGGGAAGACCGGGCTGGTGAGGTAATACAGGTCCTGGCCCGCGTTGGGGAAGATGCCCATCGCGGAAAACACGTACCACGAGCCCATTGCGCCGCTGTCCTCGTTGCCGGGGTAGCCTTTTTCGGTGTATCCCTGGCGCATGAGGCGGCGCACGTAGTAGCTGCTCAAATCGGGGCGGCCCGCGTGCTGAAACAGCTGCACGGTCAGGAAAGAGGGCTCGTTGTCGGCCTGGAGCAGCTTGTAATCGAAGGCATGTTGCAGCTTGGTGACGAAGGCGGCCCTGCCGCCGTTGAGCACGATGAGCGTATCAATCTGGTGGGGCGCGAACCAGGAATAGGTCCAGGAACTGCCCTCGTAGAAGAACTGCCGCCACGAGGCCTGCCGGGCCTTCAGGTCGATGGGTAGGAAATCCTTGTCCTGGGTTTTGGGCACGATGAAGCCCTTGAAGCCGTCGCTTTCGGCGGCGGGGTTCCACAGGGCCACCCATTTTTTGCTGCGGGCCAGGTAGCGCGCGTAGTCGGCGGAGTGGCCTAACCCGCGGGCCACCTCGGCGGCGCAGAAATCGTTGTAAGCGTACTCCAGGGTCATGTTGCCGGCCATCGGCCCGAACGGAATCCAGCCCTGCTTCTTGTAGTAGCCTAGCAGCGGCTCCTCCTTGCGCCAGGCAAAGCTGCCCAGGCGCTCCTGGTCGGCGTGGTAGCGCAGCACCTCGTAGGCCTTGTTCCAGTCCACGCCGGGCAGCTTTTTCACGTAGGCGTCGGCGATGATGTTATCCACGTTGTTGCCGCCCTGTTCCTCCACCATGTCATTTCCGGCGATGTAGGCGTCCTTCACCACCCCGTTCTGGGCCAGGCGGGCCGCGAAAGAATTGATGGTGCCCGCCACCATGGCCGGGTTGAGCAGCACCTGGAGCGGGTACATCGTCCGCCAGGTGTCCCACACCGCAAAATGGTCGTCCCACGCCGGCACGTCTTTGCCGAAGTCGGGCAGGTCGTTGGTCCGGTCGCGGGGCATGAGCAGCGCGTGGTACAGGGCCGTGTAAAAGATGCGGCGCTCCGAGGCGGAGCCGCCCGCTACTTCCACCTTGGCCAGCTGCTGATTCCAGGCCGCCTGGGCCTGCTTTTTCACCGCCGCGTAGTTCCAGCCCGGAATCTCCGCATCCAGCCACTGAACCGCCTGCGCCGTGCTCTTCAGCGAAACCCCTATCTTGAGGTACACAGCCTTGCCGGCCGTGCTGCGGAGCTTGAAATAAGCCCCTACCCGGTCGTTGGGCTGGCGCAATGAGTCGGCGGCCTGGTCGGGGCTAACCGTACCATTGAGCCAGGTGCCGACGGCGGTGGGCGCCTGGCTGAGCCGGGCACAGAAGTACACATTGTAGTCTCCGCCGCCAAACCCACCCCGGTAGGTGCCGTAGCCCCGGATTTCGTCGTGGGCGGGAGTTGTGAACGCCACGCGCCCGGCCAATACCTTGCCGCCCACAAAGGGCACGATGTCGCGCACGAGGCAGTGCGTGATGTCGAGCAGCAGGTGCGCGTCGTCGGATTTTGGAAACTCGAACCGGTAGATGGCACTGTGCGCGGCCGGCGTCACGGCCACGCCGATGCCGTAGCGGCTCAACTTCACCGCGTATTCGTAGGGCGTGGCGTGCTCGTTTTCCTTGGGCGAATCGTGCGCCTCCTCGCCGGTAGCCAGGCCAATCTGCGGCGAGAGAAACACCTGCCCGTACTTACCCCAGCCGGTGCCGCTCACGTGCAGCTGGCCGAAGCCACGGATGGGCTGGTCAGGCGCGTACCCGTCGTGGCTGCCCTTGGCGGTTTGCGGACTCGGGTTGATGGAGCCGAACGGCAGCTGCGGCCCGATGACGCAGTTGCTGTAGCCGTCGGTATCGATTACCCCGATGTTGGGGTCCACGTAGTCCACCGGCTGCCGGGCCTTGGGCGCTTTGGCGGCGCGGGCCGGGGCCCCGCCCAGCTGCTGGCCGGCGGCCGGAACCCCAACGCATAGAAGTCCCGCCAGCGCCAGCCAACCGCTGGTCCGGCACCGCGCCGTCATTGTTTTCGTGTTCATGCAATACCTATTATTAGTCATCTGATTGGTCGTCCGCGCGAGTTGCTGGCACCCAGGCGGTGCGAGCGGCAACCCGATTTTTCGCTGACGCAGCATAGTGCTCAAGGGGCAAACTTCAGTTGCGAGTAGTTGAAAGTCAAAACAGTCCGTGGAGGGGCACGGGGTCCATGTCGGTGTATTCGCGGTTTTCGCCGGCCATGCCCCAAATGAAAGCGTAGGCGCTGGTACCGCAGCCCGAGTGGATGGACCACGGCGGCGAGATAATGGCCTGCTCGTTGCTCACCCACAGCGGGCGCGTTTCCTGCGGCTGGCCCATCAGGTGCAGCACGCGCTGGTTTTCGGGCAGGCCGAAGTAGAGGTAAGCTTCCGTGCGCCGGTCGTGGGTGTGGGCGGGCATGGTGTTCCACACGCTGCCCGGCTCCAGCTGGGTGAGGCCCATCACCAGCTGGCAGCTCTGGATGCCTTCGGCGTAGATGTACTTGTAGATGGTGCGGGCATTGGCGGTTTCCGCCGCGCCCATGCGTACCGGCGTGGCTTCGGCCTGGGTGCGCCGGGCGGTGGGGTGCGCCGCGTGCGCCGGGGCCGACAGCAGGTAGAACTTAGCCGGCTCGCTGGCGTTCAGGCTCCTGAAATCGACGGCCTGCGCCCCGCGGCCCACGTACAGGCAGTCCTGCGCTCCCAAGTCGTAGGCGATGCCGTCGACCAGCACCCGGCCGGCCCCGCCGATGTTGAGGATGCCCAACTCCCGGCGCTCCAAAAAATACGCCGCTTTCAGGGCTTCGGGGCACGGCAGTAGCAGCGGCCCGGTCCCCGGCAGGGCCCCACCCACCACCAGGCGGTCGTAGTGCGAGTACACCAGCCGCACCTGGCCGGGCTCAAAAATCGTCTCGATGAGAAAGTTTTCCCGCAGGGCGGCGGTGGAGAAAGCAGCGACCTCGCGGGGGCTGCTGGCGTAGCTTTGGGTCATGTTTTTGCTTGAAAAATCACCTTCCCATCCAACCGCCGTCGACGGTGAGGATGGTACCATGAACGTAATCGGCGGCGGCCGAGGCCAGAAAAACGGCCGGTCCCTGGAAATCCTCCGGCCGGCCCCAGCGCCCGGCCGGGATGCGGGCCAAAATGCCCTGGCTGCGGTCGGCGTCCTGGCGCAGGGCCGCGGTGTTATCGGTTTCCACGTAGCCGGGCGCGATGGCGTTCACGTTGACGCCGCGGCTGGCCCATTCATTGGCCAGGGCCTTCACCAGCGAGCCGATGGCTCCTTTGCTGGCCGCGTAGCCGGGCACCGTCACGCCGCCCTGAAACGACAGAAGCGAGGCCGTGAAGATGATTTTGCCGCTGCCCTGGGCCAGCATCTGCCGGCCGATTTCGCGGGCCAGCCGGAACGGGGCATCCAGGTTGATGGCCAGTACCTCGTCCCACAGCGCGTCGGCGTGCTCGGCGGCGGGGGCCCGGCGGATGGTGCCCGCGTTGTTTAGCAGGATGTCGATGCGCGGGAAATCCTGCTGCACCTGGGCAATAAACGCGTCAACTTGTTCGCGCCGGCTGAAATCGGCCTGGTAGGCGCGGAACTCCCGGCCCAGGGCCCGCACCTGCTGCTCGGCCTCGCTGCCGCTGGGGGGCAGCGAGGCCGACACACCGATGATGTCAGCCCCGGCCGCCGCCAGGCCCACGGCCATTGCCTGGCCAATGCCCCGGCTACAGCCCGTAACCAAAGCCCGCTTGCCAGCCAGGCTGAACGGCGAAAAACTACTCATTACTGGGCCCGGATTAGTAGTGATTTTGATGACACCGGCTGGCTAGTAGCGGGGCCCGTGGGCCAAGGTTACGGGGTGATACTGACAAAAAAAAGCGAATTTCCGGTTTTGTTGCCGCAAGCGTTTGCGGCAGCGCTTGCGGCCCTGATTTTGTGGCGCACGGCCTAGCCCGGCCCGCCCGCTTGCCCGCCACAAGCCCCGTAGCAGCGCCGGCCGCGGGTTCAGGGAAGTGCGTTGCGCAGCGAAGATTCCCGGATGACCAGCTGCGTGCCGAGCACTTTGGTTTCAAGCGGGGGCTGCTCGTGGTCGGCGTCGAGCTGCCGGAGCAGCAGCCGCACGGTTTCGATGCCCATTTCCGGCAGGGGCTGGCTGACGCTGGTGAGGCCCGGCGTTTGCAGCGCGGCAAACGGCTCGTTGTTGAAGCTGGCAATGGCCAGGTCCTGGGGAATGCGCACGCCCCGCTGCTTGAGCGTGTACATGGCCGGAAACGCCACCCGGTCGCTCACCACAAGCAGGCCGTCGGGGAGCTGGCGCTGGCTTAATAGCTTCTGAGTCTGGGCAATGGCGTCTTCCTGGGTGAAGTCGCAGTGGAGCAGGTGCTCCCGGCGGGCGGGCAGCCCGTGCCGGGCGAGGGCCGCCTGGTAGCCGGCCACCCGCTGGCTGCTGATGAGCAGGTTGGGGGGCCCCGCCAGGAAGCCGATGCGCTGGCAGCCCTGCTCAATCAAGTGCTCGGTGGCGTTGAAGGCCGCCGCTTCGTTGTCAATGATAACCTTAGAAGCCGCGATGCCGTCGGCACAACGGTCGAACAGCACCAGCGGGAAATTCTTGCGGGTGAGGCGCTCGATGTGCTCGTAGCTGCTGGTGTCGCGCGAAAGCGCAATTAAAAAGCCTTCTACCTGGCTGCGCATCAGGTTTTGGATGTTGGTAATTTCGCGCAGGTGCGATTCGTTGGACTGGCACACCAGCACGCTGTAGCCGGCCAGCATGGCCGCGTCTTCGATGCTACTGAGCAGGGCCGAATAAAAATGGTAGCTTAGGCTGGGCATGAGCACGCCAATGGTTTTGGTGCGGCTGTGGGCCAGGTTGGTGGCCAATTGGTTGGGCTGGTAGTCCAACTCGGCGGCCAGCCGGTGCACGGCTGCGCGGGTGTCGGCGTGCACCTCGGGCATGCCGCGCAGGGCCCGCGACACGGTAGACAAGGAAATGTTCAGCTCCCTGGCAATGGCCTTGAGGGTGACCGGCGTGCTTTTCATAAGAATAGGGCGAAGTGGATATTGGCAAGAAACGCCGGTGTACTACCGCGCCGCGCCCTGCGGCGGCGCGTAGACGCAGGCCACGCAGCGGCAGACGGCCTAAAGTGGCAATAAGACATTTTGAAGGTAGTGCCGCGCCGCTAAAATAATTCCCGCAAGCGTTTGCGGCAGCGCTTGCGGGAATTATTTTACCAATTAGAGGCAAATAAGCCCGTAAAAACTTGCCGCTAAGGTGAAAAGCGCGCAACTTGGTTAAGCTAACCCCAATTAGCCTGCGGCTATGGGGCGCAATTGTAGCAGTACAGCAATTAAATGACGGGGCAGAACAGGGATGTTTTTTATAATTTTTCCGATGTGAATTGTATTCAATAAGTCTTTCACCGTGCGAGGCAATTAGCTGGCGGTTCTATTTCAAATCCTACCCACTTTTTTCAAATGAAAAGATTTCTGCTAGCTTCATTGCTCACCGCCGCCAGCCTGTCCGGGGCCCACGCAACCGACTACTACGTCAAGGCTGATGGGGGCAGCAACACCAATGCGGGCACGCTGGCCGCGCCCTTCGCTACCATCCAGTACGCGGCCGACCGGGCCCAGACGCCCGGCGACGTGGTCTACATCCGGGCCGGCACCTACATCACCACGGGCAGCAGCCTGCTCTACGTCAAGTACTCGGGCAGCGCCAGCGCGCCCATCACCTTTCGCAATTACCCCGGCGATGCCAAGCCCCTGCTGCAATTCAGCGGCTACTACGGCGTCTACATCGGCGAAGACGTAAACCAGCCGGGCCAGGGGGTGTCCTATATCGAGGTCCTCGGCCTGCGACTGCAGGGCAATAACCGCAACATCCTGCTGGCCGATGCCCTGAACCAGACCAATAGCTGCGCCAACCCGACCGGGGGCTACGACGCGCGCTACCAGGGCAGCGGCATCGCCGTCAAGGGCACGGCCACCGTCCACCCGCACCACATCCGCATGGCCGACAACGAAATCTTTGAGTGCCCGGGCGGCGGCATGGGGTCGGCGCGGGCCGACTACATCACCATCGAGAACAACCTGGTGTACAATTGCGCCTGGTACACCAATACAGGGGCCAGCGGCATCAGCGTACTCGGGGGCTGGGACTTTGACACGCGCACCGACATCTACCGCACCATCATCCGCAACAACCGCTGCTTCGGCAACCAGCTGCTCGTGCCCTGGTTCACCGGCGGCGTGTGCAAGGGCTACACCGACGGCAACGGCATCATCGTCGATTCGCACCGCAACTTCGGCTACACGGGCCGCACGCTCGTGGCCAACAACCTGGTGGTGGACAACGGCGGGGCCGGTATCGTCTTCTTCCAGAGCGACCACGGCGACATCATTAACAACACGCTCTACCACAACGTGAAAACCGACACCAACAACGGCGGCGACCTGGGGGTAGCCTACGCCTCGGACGTGCTGGTCCAGAACAACATCGCCGTGGCCGCTACCAAGTACACGGTCCAGGTCAAGTACGCCAGCAATGTCACGCTCAACGCCAACCTGTTTTTCGGCGGCACCGGCACCTCGCTCACCAACAATAACACCGGCACGATTCCCAACACCAACGCGGTGGTGGCCGACCCCCAGTTTATCAGCCCCAGCACGGACCCGTTCAGCTCGGACTTCACGCTCAACGCCGGCAGCCCGGCCATCGACAAGGGCGTGAATAATAAGCTCTCGGCCACCGACTTGGCCGGCAACCCGCGCGTGGCGGGCAGCCTGCCCGACCTGGGGGCCTACGAGCGCGCCGTGGCGCCCGCCATGCCGCTCGCCGCCCGAGCTGGTGCTGAAGCGCTGGCCGCGCTCGAAGTCTATCCCAACCCCTCCGTCGGCTTGGTCATGCTGCGCTACACCACCGCCAGTCCGGGGCCCGTGCGCCTCGAATTGCTCGACGGCCTGGGCCGGCGCGTGGCCTTGCTAGTGGACGGCGACGAGCCAGCCGGCGCGCATAAAAAGGAGTTCAGGGCCCCGGCCCGGGCGGCCGGCCTGTACCACGTGCTGCTGACCACGCCGGCGGGCCGCGTGAGCCAGGCGCTTTCGCTGGGGCAGTAGCGGGGGCCGGCCGGCGAATATTTCTGGGCCGGTAATAAAGGGTGCCCGCTGCTTCTGGCAAAAGCCGTAGCAGCGGGCATTTTTAAAGCAAGCCTGTTTCCGGCCAAACTACTCCCATTCCCGCGCATTTGCTGTTACCTTTCCCTATTCGTTACCCACTCTTTTTAAACTTGACCCCGCCTCAGTTGCGCTGCATCAAATCGTTTGCGTGGCCCGAATTTTGGGCCCGCCCGCAAATCGTGTGGGCGTTGTGCATGGGGCTGCTGGCGGGTTGTACGCCTTCGGGCCCCCAGCCCCGAACCTACCGCATCGTATTTTCGCAGTGCAATACCGCGGGAGCCTGGCGGCAAGCCATGCTGGAAGGGATGCGGCGCGAGCTGAGCTTTCACCCCGAGGTGCAGTTTCGGATGCTCGACGGCCAAAGCAACACGGAGCGGCAACAAGCCCAAATCCGCGCCCTGGGCCCCGGCGAAGTAGATTTGCTGATTGTCTCGCCCTGCGGAACCCAGGTGCTGACTATAGCTGCTGCCGTGGAGGAAACCTACGGCCGGGGGGTACCAGTAATCTTGCTCGACCAGCAAATGGGGTTGCGCCACTACACGGCCTACGTGGGCAGCTCGAACCTGGAAGTGGGCCAGGCCGCCGCCCGCTACGCGGCGAGCTTGCCGCGCCAGCAGGGCCACGTGGTCGAAGTGCAGGGGCTGTCCAGCACGCTGGGGGCCGCCGAGCGGCACCGGGGCTTTGTGCAGGGCCTGGCCGCCTACCCCGGCCTCCAGCTGGTGGGCCAGGTGTCGAGCAGCTGGCGCGGGCTCAGCGCCAAGGCCGAGCTGACGGCCCTGCTGCGCGCCCACCCGGAAGTGGACGTCATTTTCGCGCACAGCGACGTGCTGGCCCTGGGGGCCTACCGGGTGTGCCAGGAGCTGGGCCGCGCCCGGCAAATTCGCATCATTGGGGTGGACGGGCTGCCGGGGCCGGGCAATGGCTTGCAATTGGTGCAGGACGGCGTGCTGGCGGCCACCATCCGGCAGCTGCCGGGCGGGGAAGAAGCCATCCGCCTGGCCCTGCGCGTCCTCAACCACCAGCCGTACGAGCGCGAAAACGCGCTGGGCATCACCGTCATCGATGCGGCCAACGTGCTGATGACGCGCCAGCAAACCGACCAGCTGGCCAGCCAGCAGCAGGACATTGAGCGGCAGCAGGCGCTGGTGGGGGCCCTGCAAGCCACTTACGCCAGCCAGCACACGCTGCTGTTGGGCCTGCTGGGGGCGTTGCTGGCGGTGGCCGGCTTTGGGGCCCTGGCCTGGCGGGCGGGCCGGAAGCAGCGTCACCTCAACGGCCAGCTGGCCCTGCGCAACGAGGAAAATGCCCGCATCAACACCCAAATCACGGCCCAGAACGAAGAAAACACGCGCATCAACGCGCAGTTGACGGTGCAAAACGAGGAAATCAGCCGGCAACGCAACCAGCTCGAAGCGCTGGCCGCCCAGGCCCGCACCGACACCGAGGCCAAGCTGCGCTTTTTTACGAATTTCTCGCACGAGTTGCGCACGCCCCTCACCCTGATTCTGGGGCCGGTGGAGGAATTATTGACCGGCAAGGCGGGCCTGACCGCCGCCCAGCGCCACGACCTGGGCCTGGTGCGCCGCAACACCCAGCGGCTCTTGCAGCTAGTCAACCAGCTCATGGATTTCCGCAAGATGGACGTGGGCAAAATGCCCGTGCGGGCCAGCGAGGGCAACTTAGTGGACTTCGTGGGCGAAATCGTGGACGTGTTCGAGCGCCCGGCCCGGCTGCGCGGCATCCGGCTGCACTGGCTGCCGGCCGTGCCGGTGCTGCGGGCGTGGTTCGACCCCAATATCCTGGACAAGGTTTTGTTCAACCTGCTCTCCAACGCCCTCAAATTCACCCCCGAGCAAGGGCAGATTACCGTGCGCCTCCAACTCGGCGACGCGGCGAGCCGCACCGTGCGCATCAGCGTGGAAGACACCGGCCACGGCATCAGCGAGGCCGACCGGGCGCACATTTTCGAGTGGTTTTACCAGGGCCGGGCCGACGGGACGGGCACGGCGCAGGGCTCGGGCATGGGGCTGGCGCTGGCGCTGGGGCTGGCCCGGCTGCACCAGGGCCAGCTGGCCCTGCGGAGCCAGCCGGGGCAGGGCAGCACCTTCGAGCTGACCTTGCCCCGCGAGCTGCCTGCCGCCCTGCACGCCCCGCCTTCAGCCGCCCCCGAAACCGCCCGCCCCGCGCTACCCAACCTGCCGGCGGAGGCCGCTGCCCTGGCAACGGCGGCCGAGGCAACCGTTACGGACCTGCCCGCCGATGAGCCGAGCGACACGCTGGTGCTCGTCATCGAGGACAACGCCGAGGTGAGCGACTTTCTGGCGCGCAAGCTGCGGACCAATTTCCAGGTGCAGACCGCCGCCGATGGCCCCGACGGCCTGCGCCTGGCCACCGACCTCATTCCCGACCTGGTGGTGTGCGACGTGATGATGCCCGGCCTGAGCGGGCTGGAAGTGGTGGCCCGCCTGCGCGAGGACTGGCGCACGAGCCACATCCCGGTCATCCTGCTCACGGCCCGCGGGGCCCCCGAGCAGCAGCTCGAAGGCGTGCAGGCCGGGGCCGACCTCTACCTGACCAAGCCCTTCAACCCCGCTTTTCTGCTGGAAAGCGTGCGCACGCTGCTGGCCAACCGGGCCCGCCAGCGCGCGCATTTTCAGCGTGAGCTGAGCCTGGACAAGACCACCGTGGCGCCCACCCGCCCCGACCAGCAGTTCCTGGCCGACCTCACGGCCATCGTGGAAGCCAACCTGAGCCGCACCGAGCTGAATGTGGACGACGTGGGCCGCAGCCTGAACCTGAGCCGGATGCAGCTCTACCGAAAAGTAAAGGCCCTGCTGGGCACCGGGGTGACGGAATTTATCCAGGGCATTCGCCTGGCCAAGGCCCGCCAGCTGCTGCTCGACGACGCTCTCACCATCGCGGAGGTGGGCTACGAGCTGGGCTTTTCGTCGCCGTCGTATTTTTCCAACAGCTTCAAAGCGAAGTACCAGGTTTCGCCCTCCGAATTTCGCGCCTTCCATACCACCCCGGAGGGCTAAAATGCCCGGCACGAGGCGCGCGGCCCGGAACAGTGCCAGCACCGGTTGAAACAGGCACTGCCAATCGGGAAAACCCCGCCGTGCCCCCCGCGCATTTTTTCAAGGCTTGCTACAAAAGTACAAGTCTGCGCCGTATTCCCTGATTTATTAAGACTTAAACAGTTAAAAATAAGTTAGTTACTGATATTTAGTGCGGATGAAGGATTTGTGCATGAGTTTGTGCTAAATGAGCAGGCTCTGCTTTAGCGGGGCGCTGACATTTGTCAAAAATCAACGCCATCATGTTGCCATCCGCCGCCATCGTCTGCTTTGGAGAGACCCTGTGGGACATGCTGCCCACCGGCCGCCAGCCCGGCGGGGCCCCCGGCAACGTGGCCCTGCACCTGCACCAGCTCGGGCAGCCCGTGCAGCTTATCAGCCGGGTAGGCGACGACGAGCTGGGCCACGAGCTGCTGGCCTTTCTGGACGCTCGCGGCCTCGACCCGGCCCTGGTGCAGCGCAGCGACACCCACCTCACCGGCGTCGTGAAGGCCAACATCGGGGCCAGCGGTGCGCCGGTGAGCTACCAGATTGCGTGGCCCCAGGCCTGGGATTACATCCAGCACACCGGGGCCCTGCGCACGGCCGTGGCCCAGGGCCAGATGCTGGTGTACGGCTCGCTGGCCGCCCGCAGCCCGGTGAGCCGCGAAACCCTGTACCGGCTGCTCCAGCACGCCGCCTTCAAAGTATTTGACCTCAACCTGCGCCCCCCGAATTACGCCCGTGAAGTGGTGAAGTACCTGCTCCAGCAGGCCGACCTGGTGAAGCTCAACGAAACCGAGCTGGCCGAGGTCATGGGCTGGCTGGGCCAGCCGGCCGCCGCCAGCACGGCGCTGCCGTGGCTGGCCGGGCATTTTGGCCTGCGGGCCGTGTGCCTCACCCAGGGCGCGGCCGGGGCCGTGCTCTACGCCGAAGGCATGTGGTACCACAGCCCCGGCTACGCGGTGGCCGTGGCCGACCCCATCGGCTGCGGCGATGCGTTTTTGGCGGCGCTGCTGGCGGGGTGGGCGGCCGGCACCGGCCCCGCCGAGTGCCTGCGCCGGGCCTGCGCAGCCGGGGCCGTGGTGGCCGGCCGGCGCGGCGCTTCCCCCGCCCTTACCGAAACCGACCTCCTCGCCCTGCTCCACGCACCCTGAGCACCGGCCGTTTCCTTTCGCATTGCTCAACCCACTCATTTGCGCCCACTCGCCCCCATGTTTAAAAAGGCCCGCCTCCTGTTTTTGCTGCTGCTGCTGGCCGGCCCGGTTTGGGCGCAAAAGGCCCCGGCGCTCAACGTGGCCAAGGAATTTGCCCTGGCCGGGCAGCAGTACGAGCGGATGCTGCAAACCCACCCGGACGTGAAGCGCACGCCCCAGTCGAGCAACCCCGACGGCACGAGGAAGGACATGCCGACCTCGTGGTGGTGCAGCGGCTTTTTCGGGGGCTCACTCTGGTACCTGTTTGAACAAACCAAAGACCCCAAGTGGAAAGCCGCCGCCGATAAGTGGAGCCTGAACCTGACCCCGGAGCAAACCAACACCAGTACCCACGACCTGGGCTTCATGCTCTACTGCGCGCTGGGCAACGGCTACCGGCTCACCAAAAACCCGGCCTACCGGCCCATCCTGCTCACCGGGGCGCAATCGTTGGCGACGCGCTTTCACCCGGAGTATGGCGTGATTAAAAGCTGGGACGAATTCAAAGGCTACAATTACCCCGTTATCATCGACAACCTGATGAACCTGGAGTACCTGTTCTGGGCGGCGCGGGAATCGGGCGACAAACGGTTCTACAACATCTGCGTCTCGCACGCCGACAGCACGCTCAAAAACCATTTCCGACCCGATTACAGCTCCTACCACGTGGTGTGCTACGGGCCGGGGGGGAAAGTATTGAAGCGCCAAACCGCCCAGGGCTACGCCGACGAATCGGCCTGGGCGCGGGGGCAGACCTGGGGCCTGTACGGCTACACGGTGCTGTACCGCGAAACCAAAAACCCCAAGTACCTGGCCCAGGCCCAGCGCATTGCCGACTTCTACCTGCACCACCCCCACCTGCCCGCCGACAAGATTCCCTACTGGGATTTCAACGCCCCCGGCATTCCGAACGAGGAGCGCGACGCTTCGGCGGGGGCCGTGGCGGCCTCGGGCCTGCTGGAGCTGTGCACCTACTCCGGCCCCGCCGGCAAAGCCTATTACCAGGCGGCGGTGAAGATGCTGCAAAGCCTGGCCAGCCCCGCCTACCGGGCCCGACTGGGCGAGAACAACAACTTCCTGCTCAAGCACAGCGTGGGCTCCAAGCCGGCCAAATCCGAAGTGGACGTGCCGCTGGTGTACGCCGACTACTACTACCTCGAAGCCCTGCTCCGCTACGAGGCCCTGCGCCAGCTGCCGGCCTACCAGCTATAGCTTTTCCCGTGGCCGGGGGCCGGGGCTGGTTCGCCACTCCCGCGCCTGCCGGGCCATTTAACGCACTTTTCTCACCCATTTCTCCATTCCCATGACTCCTCATTTACTCTCTTCGCGGTGGCTGGTGGTGCCGGCGCTGCTTAGTGGCCTGGCGCTGCCGGCGCAGGCCTTCCCGGCCGGCACCGCGCCCGGCGGTGCTTATTTCCGGCTGGCCCGGCCCAACCCCACGGCCAAGGTGAGCGGCCGGGTCGTGGATGGTAAGGGTGAAGGCATCCCCGGCGTGACGGTGCTGGTGCAGGGCAGCACGCTGGGCACCACCACGGGCCCCGACGGCTCGTTCGCGCTGGACATCCCCGCCACCATCGCCAACCCGGTGCTGCGCATCAGTTCCATCGGCTACTTGGCGCAAGAAATCGCCGTGGGCAGCCAGGCGGAAATCAACGTGACGCTGAAGGAAGACACCCAAAAGCTGGACGACGTGGTGGTGGTGGGCTACGGCACGCAGTCGCGCAAAGTGGTGTCGACGGCCATTTCCACCATCGAGGGCGCGGACATCAGCCGGCAGCCGGTGGGCACGCCCGGCGAGGCGCTGGCGGGCCTGGCCCCCGGCGTGACCGTGACCTCGGACCGGGGCGGCACGCCGGGCGCGCCGCCGAGCATCGTTATCCGGGGCGGCGGCTCGCTGGGCACCACCGCCGACCCGCTGTACGTGGTGGACGGCTACCCCTTGCAGGATGCGTCACAGTTCACCACCATCAGTCCGAGCGACATCGCCTCGATTGAGGTGCTGAAGGACGCGGCCTCGGCGGCTATCTACGGCTCGCGGGCGGCCAACGGCGTCATCATCGTGACCACCAAGCGCGGGCAGGCCGGCAAAACGGTGTTCCGGCTCACGGCCTACACGGGCTTGCAGCAAGTGAACAAGAAGCTCGACGTGCTGAACCGGGACGACTATGTGAAGTACCAGAAGTTTCTGGCCCGGACGCGCAACTATCCCAACCCTCCGTCAGTCATCGCGTTCGATGCCATCACCGACCTTTCCACGCTCTCGGATACCAACTGGCAGAACGAGATTTACCGCAACGCTAAAATTACGGAGTACCAGCTCTCGGCGTCGGGCGGCAACGACCGGGCCCGGTTCGCGGTGTCGGGCGGCTACTTCCAGCAGGACGGCGTACTGAAAGGCACCGACTACCAGCGCTTTAACCTGCGCTTTAACATGGATGCCGATTTGGTGCCCAAACTCAAAGTCGGCTTCACGGTGGCCCCGTCCTACTCCATCCAGAACCAGCAGTCGGCCGCCGGGGCCTACAGCGGCTCCAACAGCAGCGAAACCGTGGGCACCCGCGGCGTGCCCAACGTCACGGCCCTGGGCATTTTCATGCCGCCTACCATTCCGGTGTTCCGGGCCAATGGCGACTACGGCCAGGGCTACAACGCCCCCGAGCGCCAGCCCAACGGCAGTCAGTTCTACCAAAACAACCTGTATAACCCGGTGGCGGTGGTGGACCTCAACCAAAACCGGCTGAACAACTACCGGGTGTTCGCCAACACCTACCTGGAGTGGGAGCCCCTGGCCGGGCTGCGGTTGAAAACCAGCGGCGGGGCCACGCTCAACATCGACCAGCAGCACGCCTACATTCCGGCCACGCTGGCCTCCGACGCGGCCCAAGCGGCCAACCTGTCCACTCCCTTTATCTCGACGGTGTTCGCCCGCGAGTCACAGCTGGTATCGTTTGATTACCTGTGGGAAAACACGGCCACCTATACCAAGTCGCTGGGCGACCACAATTTCACGGTGCTGGGGGTGTACTCGCTCCAGAAGTTTCAGGCCCGCTCCACGGCCGTGGCCGGGCGCGCCGGCTCGTTTGCCAATACGCTGCTGGAAAACCCGCTGGCCTCGCCCGACCGAACGGGCGACCTGGGCTACAACCAGAACGCGTTTTTGTCGTACGTCGGGCGCGTCACCTACGACTACAAGCGCAAGTACATCGCCACGGCCGCGCTGCGCAGCGATGCTTCCTCGCGCTTCGGGCCCAACAACCGCTTCGGCTACTTCCCGTCGACCTCGGTGGCCTGGCGCGTGAGCGAAGAGTCCTTCTGGGAGGGGCTGAAAAATGCCGTGAGTGAGCTGAAGCTGCGCGCCAGCTACGGCCAGACCGGCAACGCCAACATTGGCAGCTTTAACTACCTCAACAGCGTGGTGGGGCGCAACTACAGCTTCAACAACGCGCGGGCCATCGGCTACGCCCAGAGTGGCCTGGCCAACCCCGACCTGACCTGGGAGAAGAACAGCCAGACCGACCTGGGCGTGGACGTGGGCTTTCTGAACGATAAATTTTCGGTGTCCCTGGACTACTACAACCGCCTGACCCAGGGAATGCTGCTCAACCGCGACCTGCCCGGCACCGTGGGCTACGCCGTGAACTACCGCAAGAACGTGGGCGAACTGCAAAACCGCGGCTTGGAGCTGGCGGCCACCGCCAACCTGAAAGTGGGGGCCGTGCGGTGGACCATCAACGGCAACATTTCGGGTAACCGCTCGAAAGTGCTGGACCTGGGCGGCCCGGCCTTGTTCCCCGGCGAGCCGGCCCAGAACTGGCCCAACGTGTACCAGGTGCGGGTGGGCGACCCGCTGGGCGACTTCAACGGGTTCCGGGCGCTGGGCATTTTCCAGAACGCCGACGACCTGGCCAAGTACGCCCAGACCGGCAACAAGGGCGACAAAGTGGGCAACTACATCATCCAGGACACCAACGGCGATGGCGTCATCACGGAAGCCGACCGCGTCAAGGTGGGCAAGGGCGTGCCCGACTTCCTCTACGGCTTGTCCCAGACCCTGGCTTACAAGAATGTCGACCTCTCCGTGACGGTGCAGGGGGTGCAGGGCATTCAGGTGGTTAATGCGAACCTGCGCAACCAGAACGGCAACGGCAGCTTCAACAACACCCACGAAGTGGCCGACAACATGTTCGACCCCGAGCACCCGACCGATGCCCGGTACACGATGGCGGGTTCCGGTGGCTTCAACTTTGGCAACCAGCTCATTGACCGGGCCGTTTTCAACGCCTCGTTTCTGCGGGTGCGCAACGTGTCGCTGGGCTACACCCTTCAGGGAGCCGTATTGCAGCGGGCCAAGCTCCAATCGGTGCGCTTCTACCTAACGGGCCAGAACCTGCTCACCTTCACCAAGTACCCCGGCCTCAACCCCGAAGTGAGCATCAACGCCGGCCCCTTCTCCACCAGTACCAACCCCGCGATTATCCGGCCGGGCCTCGACCAGGGAGCCTACCCGGCCAACCGGACCTACACGGCTGGCGTCAACATTGCTTTTTAATCTTCTAATCCTCTCGATATGAAACGGTACACTCTCTCCCGGCGCCTGGCGCTGCTGGCCGGCCTGGTACTGGCCGGCAGCGGCTGCCAAAAATTCGTCGACCTCACGCCCGCCGACAACATCGTGGTCGCTAACTTCTACAAAAGCGAAGCGGACTTCAAGCTGGCCCTGACGGGTACCTACAGCAACCTGCGCGGTATCTACAACGACTACTACCAGTACGCGGACTTGCCCGCCGACGACACCCGCACCTTTGGCGAGAGCGAAGTCAACCGGGGGCCGTTCGACAAGCAGACCTGGCTGCCTTCCACGCCGCCCCTGTCGACTGCCTGGAACGATGCCTACCGCACTATTTCCTTCGCCAACGTCATCATTGCCCGGATTGACCCGATTCCGTTTGCCCTCCCCGCCACCAAAACCCAGTACACCGGCGAGGCCAAATTCCTGCGGGCCCTGATGTACTTTAACCTCGTACGTTATTTCGGCGACGTGCCGCTGGTGCTCACTGAAATCACGAGCGAATCCGATGCGTACACCTACAGCCGCAGCCCGGTGGCCACCGTGTACGCGCAGATTGAGAAGGACTTGCTGGACGCCGAGGCGGCGCTGCCCGCCACCTATTCGGCCGCCGACATCGGCCGGGCCACCAAGGGCGCGGCCCAGGCCCTGCTGGGCAAAGTGTACCTGCAGGAGAAGAAATGGCCCGACGCCGAAGCCAAGCTGGCCCAGCTCGTGCTGAACCCCAATCCCTACCAGATTTTGCCCAACCCGGCCAACGTGTTCGGCCTGGGCAAGGACAACAACGCCGAAATTATTTTTGCCGCGCAGTACGCGGCCAGCGGGTTCCAGGAAGGCAACCGGTTCGTGCACGAAATGGCCCCGGCGAACTCGGGCACCACCATCACGGGCGTCGCTGGCAACAGCACGTGCATCGGTACGCTGGCTTTGTACAACGCGTTTGAAGCCGGCGACGCGCGGAAAACGGCCTACATCAGCGTGTTTGTCGGCGCGGTGACTAATGACCCGTATTACTGGGCCAGAAAGCTCATTTATCCGGTGACGCAAATCAACGAAGGCGACAACGACTGGCCCATCCTGCGCTACGCCGACGTGCTGCTCATGTACGCCGAGGCCCTCAACAACAATGGCAAAACGGCGCTGGCCATCCCGCAAATCAACCGCATCCGCACCCGCGCGGGCCTGGCCGCCAAGCCCCTCACCCTCTCGGGCCCCGATACGCAGCTGGCCATCGAGCAGGAACGCCGCGTAGAGCTGTGCTTCGAAGGACAGCGCTGGTACGACCTCATTCGCTGGGGTAAGGACGTGAGCACCATGCTCGCCTTTAAGGCCGCTTACACCACCCTGGACCCAGCCAACAGCAACCTCAACCCCCGCCCCGAGAACCGGCTGTTTCCGCTGCCCAGCCGCGAGCTGGCCCTGAACCCCAACCTGACGCAAAACCCCGGCTACTAAACCTGCGACAGGGCCCGCGCCGCACTGGCTCCGTGGTGAGATAGCCAGTTGCCTCGAAGCTGCAACCTCGCAGGCTTCGTGCGCGGGCCTTGCCAACGGTTTTTTTTAAGGCTGACGCCGCTTTTTCCCTTGCATGATAATTCCGATGCTGCTCCCTTGTTGGCTTGCGGTCCAGCTTAGTGCCCCGGCGGCCCCGGTGCTCACCGTGCAGGTGCGCAACCCGCTGGCCGAAAGCCGTCCGGCCACCACCGTGGCGCTGGACCTGCGCCACTTGCACCTCACGGCCACCCCCGAGCGCCTGCGGGTGCGCGACGCGGTTAGCGGGAAACTGCTGGTGTCCCAGTTGGTCGATAACGACGGGGACCATGTCTGGGACGAGCTGCTGTGCCAGGTGACGCTGGGGCCCCAGGAGCGGCGGCGGCTGGCCATCGAGCTAGCCCCGGCCGGGCAAGTGGCGCAACCTGCGCCCGCAGTGGCCTATTCCCGCTTCGTGCCCGAGCGCATCGACGACTACGCCTGGGAAAACGACCGGGTGGCCTTCCGCACCTACGGGCCGAAAGCCCAGCAGCTCACCGAAGCCGGCTCGAAGGACGGTACCCTCACCAGCGGGATGGACTGCTGGCTCAAGCGCGTGCCGTATTCCATCATCGACAAATGGTACGCGGGCTACGCGAAGGACCCGACATTCTACCACCACGACCGCGGCGAAGGCTACGACCCCTACCACGTGGGCGACAGCCGCGGCTGCGGCGGCCTGGGCGTGTGGAATGACCGGGACTCGACCCTGGCCGTGTCCAAAAACTTCATCCGCTACCAAACCCTGGCCACGGGACCCCTCCGCACCGTGTTTGAGCTGACCTACGCGCCCTGGTCGGCCGCCGGCCAGCAGCTGACGCAACGCACCCGCATCACCCTCGACGCGGGCCAGCAGCTGAGCCGCTACGACGTGTTTGTGGCCGTTGACCACGGGGCCCTACCCCCCTTAACCGTCGGCATCACGCTGCACGAGCAGAAAGGCACCGTGGCCGGTCGGCCAGCCGCTGGCTGGTTCCGCCACTGGGAGCCCATCGACGATTCGGAGCTGGGCACCGGCCTGGTGATGGCCCCCGGCCAGGTGCAAAACTGGTGGACCTACCGCACCACCCGCAAGGAGCAAAGCCACCTGTTCGTGCGCCTCAAACCCGCCGCGCACCTCACCTACTACGCCGGCTACGGCTGGACTAAAGCCGGCCGCTTCCACAACGTGGGCGACTGGGAAAGCTACTTGGCCGCCGAAGCGCGCCGCCTGGCCGCGCCGCTGGAAGTGACGGTGCTACGACCCGCCCCGGCGGGCAAGCACAGCTAAAAAGCGGCTTCTATTTGCTGAAAACGACTCGCATGAAATCCAATCCCCTTAACTTTTTTATCGGCATCGTACTCGTGCTGAGCGGGCTGGCCTTCGCGGCCTTCCGCCCGCCCGCTGAGACACCAAAATACCTCGACGCCTCCCTGAGTACCGAGGCGCGGGTGGCCGATTTGGTGGGCCGGCTCACGCTCAATCAGAAAATTAAGCTATTGATGTACACCGGCACCGCCATCGACAGCGCCGGACTGAAAGTGCCGGCTTATAACTGGTGGAACGAGTGCCTGCACGGCGTGGCGCGGGCCGGCAGGGCCACCGTCTTCCCGCAAAGCATTGCCTTGGCCGCCACCTGGGACCCGGCCCTGGCCGGGCGCGTAGCCACGGCCATTTCCGACGAAGGCCGGGCCAAGTACGAGGAGTTTGCGCGCCACGGCCAGCGCGGCATTTACCAGGGCCTCACCTTCTGGACGCCCAACATCAACATCTTCCGCGACCCGCGCTGGGGCCGGGGCATGGAAACCTACGGCGAAGACCCTTATCTGACGGGTCGGATGGCCGGCTCGTTTGTCCAAGGCATTCAGGGCGACAACCCCAAGTACTACAAGGCCATTGCCACCGTGAAGCACTTCGCCGTGCACAGCGGCCCCGAGGCCACGCGCGGCCACTTCGACGCCCGCGTGAGCGACCGGGACCTGTACCAGACCTACACGCCGGCCTTCAAAACCTGCATCCAGGACGCCAAGGCCTACTCGGTGATGTGCGCCTACAACCGCTTCCGGGGCGAGCCCTGCTGCGGCAGCAACTTCCTGCTCACCCACCTGCTGCGCCAGCAGTGGGGCTTCAACGGCTTCATCGTGACGGACTGCGGCGCGGTGACGCTTTTCTACGAAAAAGGGGCGCACGAGGTAGTGCAAACCCCCGAGCAGGCCGCCGCCCTGGCCATCCGGGCGGGCTCCGATTTGGAGTGCGGCGAAGCGTTTAACGCGCTCGACAAAGCCCTGGCGCAGAAGCTGGTGAGCGAAGCCGAGCTGGACGTGGCGCTGAAGCGCCTGTTCACGGCCCGCTTCAAGCTGGGCTTTTTTGATGACCCCGCCGGCAACCCCTACACCAAAATCCCCTACGCCACGGTGGAATCGACCGCCCACATCCAACTGGCGCTGGAAACGGCCCGGAAGTCCATCGTGCTGCTTAAGAACCAGAACCACACGCTGCCGCTGGCCAAAACCATCAAAACCCTGGCCGTCATCGGCCCCAACGCCGACGACGAGGAAGTGCCGCTGGCCAACTACCACGGCTTCCCTTCCCACGTCGTCACGCCGCTGGCGGGCCTGCGCAACCGCCTGCCGGGCACCAAAATCCTGTATGCCAAGGGCAGCCGCCACGTCGCCGAAATACCGTCGCTGGACGTAGTGCCCACGGACTATCTTTTCACCACGGCCGCCGCCACGGAGCACGGGCTCCGCGCCGAGTACTACCTCAACGCCAAATTCGCCGGCCCGCCCGCCCTGCGGCGCGTGGACAAAACGGTGGACTTCTACTGGATAAACAACCTGCCGGCGGCGAATTTCGACCGCGAAAACTTCAGCGCCAAATGGACCGGCTACCTCAAGCCGCCCACCTCGGGTCGCTACAGTCTGGGCCTGCACGGCTACGAGCAGTGCGAGTTGCGATTCAACGACAGCCTGGTGGCCCGCATCAACAACGAGCACGAGCCCGACCTCAAGTACAAGCCCTTTGTGCTGGAAGCCGGCAAAACATACAAGCTGGAGCTGCGCTTCGCCAACACCAAGCCCGCGCCGCTGGTGCAGCTGAAATGGGAAATGCCCAACCAGAATTTGCAAGCCAAGGCCCTGGAAATTTGCAAAAAAGCCGATGCCGTGGTGCTGTGCATGGGCCTTTCCTCGCACCTGGAAGGGGAGGAGATGAAGAATTTCGTGGTGGACGGCTTCAACAAGGGCGACCGCACCAAGCTCAAGCTGCCCGACACGCAATTGGCGCTGATAAAGGCCGTGCAGGCCCTGGGCAAGCCCGTGGTGCTGGTGTTGCTGAATGGCAGTGCCGTGGCCGTGAACTGGGAAGACGCCCACCTGCCGGCCATCGTGGAGGCCTGGTACGGCGGGCAGCAGGCCGGCAACGCCCTGGCCGACGTGCTCACCGGGGCCGTGAACCCCTCCGGCCGCCTGCCCATCACCTTCTACACCTCCGAGACCCAGCTGCCATCTTTTGATAGCTACGACATGGCCGGCCGCACCTACCGCTACTTCACCGGCCAGCCACTCTACCAGTTCGGCTACGGGCTGAGCTACACCACGTTTGCCTATTCCGGCCTGCAACTGCCCGCCACCGCCGCCCTGGGCCAGCCCATCACGGTTACGGCCACCGTGCGCAACACCGGCCCCCGCCCGGGCGACGAAATCGTGCAGCTCTACCTGGCCAACACCAGCAGCAAGAACCAGCCCGAAATCCGCACCCTGAAGGGCTTCCAGCGCGTGTCGCTGAAGCCCGGCGAGGCTAAAACGGTATCGTTCCGGCTTGCTCCATCCGACTTTTCCACTATCGACGACACCGGCCAGCGGGTGCTCAACCCCGATGCCTTCACCGTGGCCGTGGGCGGCCGGCAACCCGGCAAAGCGGCCGGCCCCACGTCGGTCCTCAGCAAACCCCTGCGCTTGACGGGCGCGCCGAAAACCTTGAAACTGTAGCCCGTTGAGGGCCCTAAAATATGACTATCAACGCAGCATGAGCAAGTCAACCACGTATGCCGGGGCCTTGCTCCTGGGCACGGCGCTGCTGCTGGCAGGCCCGGCCAGCCACGCCCAGGGCCTGAAACGGCTGACCAGCCGGGCACCGGCCGGCCAGAAAGCCGCGCCCCAACCGACCCTGGTTTTTCAGTCCGGCTTTGAAGGCACCTCCCGCGTGGGCCCCGACCCAAAGGAGCTTCCTAACCCGGCCCACCCCGGCTACGCCCCGGAAGTCATCACCGGGGTGGATAATACGCTCGGTCGGAAAAACGACTGGGTGGCCGACCTCGACCGCAGCCCCGACGGCGGCACGTTCATGATTCAGTACACCGGCGGCGACTCCACCAAACGCTGGGCCCGCATCATCCCGGAGCCCGGCAACCCCGGCAACCATGTGCTGGCCTTTCAGCTCAACGACTTCTGGGAAGCCGACGCACACCAAGTGAAAGCCCGCGTGCAAACTGCTCTCTACGGCATCAAAAGCGGCTACCGGGAGTTTTACCAATCGGTGCGGGTTTTCCTGCCGGAGGATTTTCGCGCCCTACGCAAGTACCCCGACAAGATAAAGTGGCTGACCATCTCCGAGTTCTGGAATAACACGTGGTGGGAGCCGACGGCAAAATACGGCTTCCGCATCACGCTGGGCATCGGCAAGCCGGTGAAGGAGGAAGGGGATTTGTGCTTTATTCTAAACGCGGAAAACACCGGGCAAATCGAGGTGTGGAACGCCAACCAGCACCCCGTGAAAGTGCCCATCGGCCAGTGGTTTACGATGGACTACTATTTCAAAGAGGGCGATGCCCAAACCGGCCGGTTCTACATGGCCATCACCCCGGAAGGCGGGGCCCGGCAGGTGGTATTCGACGTGAAAAACTACACGCACAGCACCACCGACCCCCGACCCGACGGCCTCACCGACTACAACCCAATGAAGCTCTACACCTCGAAGGACGTCGTGGCTTTTATGCGGGCGCAGGGCAAGCCGCTGCAAATCTACTGGGACGATTTCAAGCTCTGGAAAAACAAGCAGCCCGACTAAAGGCCGCTTTAATCCAAGCCAGGGCAAGTATTTTCTACCAATTGATTACGCCAATTCACGCCATACCCGCCTCATGAACCCACCCGTTCTATTCCGCAGCCTGCTGCTGCTGCTGCTCCTGACGGGGCTGGCGGCCGGCGGGCAGCCGGCGGCCGTGGCTTCAACCGGCCCCATTGCGGCCACCACCCCGGTGCCGGCCCACCCGCGCCTGCTGCTGCTGGCCGGTCAGGAGCAATCCATCCAGCAGACCATTGCCGCAGACCAAACCTGGCGGGCGGTCCACCAAAGCATTCTCGCGGAATGTGACAGGATGGTGGGCTTGCCGGTGCTCCAACGTATCAAGGTAGGCCGGCGGCTGCTCGACGTGTCGCGGGAGTGCCTGCGCCGCGAGTTTTTTCTGGCCTACGCCTGGCGGATGACGCGGCAGGAAAAGTACCGCCGGCGGGCCGAGCAGGAGCTGCTGGCCGTGGCCGCCTTTAGCGACTGGAACCCCGCGCACTTCCTCGACGTGGCCGAAATGACCACGGGCGTGGCCCTGGGCTACGACTGGCTTTACAACGACCTATCAGAAGCCACCCGCGCCACCGTCCGCGAAGCCCTGCTGAAAAAAGGCCTGGAGCCCTCGCTGCTGCCCGAAAACAACGGCTGGCTGACGAAAACCAACAACTGGAACCAGGTGTGCAACGCCGGCATGGCCTTCGGCGCGCTGGCGCTCTACGACGAGCAGCCGGTGCTGGCCCGCGCCGTGCTCAACCGCGCCATCGAAACCGTGGTGATTCCCATGCGCGCCTACGGCCCCGACGGTGCCTATCCCGAAGGCTACGGCTACTGGGGCTACGGCACCAGCTTCAACGTGCTGCTCATCAGCGCGCTGGAGAAGGCCTTTGGCCAGGATTTCGGCCTGAGCCAGCAGCCCGGCTTTCTGAAAACACCGGGCTACCTGCTCAACATGACGGGCCCGTCGGGCAACGCCTTCATGTATTCCGATTCCTGGCCCGCTGGGGGGCCGCAGCCGGCCATGTACTGGTTTGCCGCCAAGCTCAAAAACCCTTCATTGCTGTGGGTAGAACGCACCCGGTTGGAAGCCGCCGACGCTAGCCAGCACGTCCAGAACCGCCTGTTGCCGGCCCTTATGCTGTGGAGCCACGGCATTGCCCTGCGCGATATTCCGGCCCCAGCCGCCACGCAGTGGGTGGGCGGCGGCCCCAACCCGGTAGCGCTGCTGCGCACCTCCTGGACCGACCCCAATGCCTTGTACCTGGGCCTTAAAGCCGGCTCGCCCGCCGTCAGCCACGGGCACATGGACGTGGGCTCGTTCGTTTTCGAAGCCGACGGCGTGCGTTGGAGCATGGATTTTGGAGCCCAGGACTACGAGTCGCTGGAGTCGAAGGGCATCGACCCGTTCGGCAAGCAGCGCTGGGACGTGTTCCGGCTTACCAACTTCGCCCACAGCACCCTCACCGTCAACAACGGCCTGCAAGCCGCGAAAGGGGCCGCCGTGCTCACCGGCCACTCGGCCGCGCCCGATTTCCAGAGCGCCACCACCGACCTGAGCCCACTGTACCCGGCCCTGGCCGCCGCCCACCGCGGGGTGGCCCTGGTAGATGGGCGCGCGGCCGTGGTGCGCGACGAGCTGACCGGTGGCTCGGCCGCCGCTACCGTGCGCTGGGCCATGCTCACGCCCGCCACCGTGAAAATCCTGAATCCTACCACCGCCGAGCTGACCAACCACGGCAAAAAGCTGCGGCTGCAAGTGGCCGAGCCGGCCACCATCACCCTCAAAACCTGGCCCACGGTGGGGCCGCACGACTACGACGCCCCCAACCCCGGCACCACCCTGGTGGGCTTTGAGGTGACGGTGCCAGCCAACGCGAAAGTGCCCCTTTCGGTGCTGCTGGTGCCGGGCAGTGCGGGCGGCGGGGCCCCGCGCAAGGTGTTGCCACTGGCGCAGTGGCCGCAGCAAACGTCCGCTTCGGCCGGGCAGTAACGCGGTTCGCACCACCGCTTTTCTCATCTCCTCCCTTTCTCAATTCCGCAAGTTATGAGTCCTAATATTCTGGTCATCGGCAGTACCAACACGGACATGGTGATTAAAACCGACCGGTTCCCGCAGCCGGGCGAAACGGTGCTGGGCGGCCGGTTTTTGACGAATCCCGGCGGCAAGGGGGCCAATCAGGCCGTGGCGGCGGCCCGCCTGGGCGGGCAGGTCGCGTTCGTCACCAAGCTGGGCGACGACCTGTTTGGCCAGCAGGCCCGGCAGCACTTCCAGCAGGAAGGCATTGGGGCCGACTATCTGCTGGCCGACCCGGACCACCCCTCGGGCGTGGCCCTGATTACGGTGGACGCCGCGGGCGAAAACAGCATCGTGGTGGCCCCCGGTGCCAACGGCACTCTCAGCCCCGAAGACCTGGCGCGGGCCGCGCCTGCCTTCGCCCGCTGCGCCGTGGTGCTGATGCAGCTGGAAGTGCCACTGGCCACCGTGACGGCCGCCGCCGCCCTGGCCACGGCCCACGGCAAGCGGGTAATCCTGAACCCCGCCCCCGCCATGCCGCTACCCGATGCGCTGCTGCGGCAGCTGTTCCTACTCACGCCCAACCGCGCGGAGGCCGAAACCCTGACCGGCATTCCGATTACGGACGAAGCGTCGATGCGGGCGGCGGCCCGGTTCCTGCGGGAAAAGGGCGTGGCCAACGTGGTCATCACCCTCGGCGGGGAGGGCGCTTACCTCTGCACCGAAACGGGGGCCCGGCTCCTGCCCACGGCCCGCGTGCGGGCCGTGGATACCACCGCCGCCGGCGACGTGTTCAACGGGGCCCTGGCGGTGGCGGTGGCCGAGGGAATACCGCTGGAATCGGCGGTCGAATTCGCCAATCAGGCGGCGGCCATTTCCGTCACGCGCATGGGCGCGCAGGCCTCCGTGCCCTACCGACGGGAGCTGTTGGGTGTCAGTGCGTAACGCGAAAAAATGCCCCTGATTCGCGTCGAATCAAACCGGGATTTATTTATCAACAAGGCGCTGGCGGCTAGTCAGTTCATCATGGGATATATCGTTAAAAAATTGCCGTTGCTGGCCGCCATACTCTTCCTGCTTATCGGCGGAAATACGTGGGCGCAAACGCCGCCGGGCCCCGGCAAGGGCGTGCTCGTGTTTCCGTTTTCGGAGTTCGTGAGCCGGTCGGACTGGGGAGTGCCCATCACCTGGAAGTACCGGCCGTTTGCCGGCGTGAAGGAAAACGAAACGGTCATCGCGCCCCCCGCTTTCAACGAGGACTGGAACGGCTGGTACAAGGGCATGAAAGCGTACCAGACCTACCTGCGGGGCCATTTGAACGACACGGCGGCACTGTACCTGGATATGAAAGTGGTGAAGAGCCAGAGCGTGCGCCTATATTTTAAGCGCGTGCTGAACGATATGCGCCTGCGGCCCGGCGACCGCATCGTGTTCAACGGCCAGGCCAAAAACGACCGGGGCAACACCCGCTTCAGCATCAAGCTCATCTACATTAAGATAGGTCAGCAAAACAGCCACGCCGTGGTGAAAACCGCCAACGTGGACAGCGTGCGCATCACCACGGCGTGGACGAGCCTGCACCGGGAGTTCCGCGTGCCCGCCTTCGACACGCTGAAGCTGATGGTGCAGCCCACCGTGCTCTTTGAGAGCAACAGCGCCGCCGCAACGCAAATCCAGCTCCGGGCCCTCACCTTTTCCGTGCCCGCCACCAAGCTGAATCAGGCGAAATACGACGCCCTGCGTCCCTCTTTCTACCCAAAATCGCCGGCTGTGGACCGCCAGCTCTACGACCGGAAGGAGATGCAGTGGACGAAGAAAAACTACATTTCGGGCTACGCTTATTTGTGGGACCAGGACTTTTGGGACGCCGACAAAAAGACCTTCACCGTGCAGAAATACTGCGACAAGATGAAGCGCGAGTTCGGCGGATTTCAGTCGGTGCTGTTCTGGTACAGCTACCCCAACATCGGCATCGACCAGCGCAACAGCAGGGACTTCCTGCGGGCGCTGCCGGGCGGGGGCATCGCCGCGCTCAAGGCCATTGTGAAGGAATTTCACGCTAATGGGGTGAAGGTATATTTTCCCTATACCTCGTGGGAAATTGACACCCGCCGCACCAGCACGCTCACCGACGAGCAGGACCTGGCCCGCCTCATCGCGGAAACTGACGTGGACGGGGCGTTTCTGGATGTGTATTTCGACGCGGGCGAATTCCAGCCGGAACTGGATAAGGTGAAGCGGGGCTTCAGCCTGGGCACCGAGCACCACCCGAGCCTGCAAAACATTCAGGGCTACAACGCCCTCACGTCGTCCTACGGCCAGACCCTCCAGCCATACAAAAATAACGGGGTATCGCGGGTGAAATGGCTGATTCCCGAGCACATGCAGTGGACCATCAACCGCAACGCCCGCGACCGGCAGAACAATATGGCCTACAGCTGGATAAACGCGCAGGGCCTCATCGTGTGGGAAAACGTGTTCGGCTACGTGAACCCCTGGAACGCGCGCGACCGCCAGGATTTACGGAAAATAAACGCCATCTACCAGCAGTTTTCCGGGCTGTATAACTCGGATTCCTGGAAGCCATACTTGCCCAGCGGCCACGCCAAGGTGCACATTTCTTCCTGGGAGAATAAGGACAGTAAAATCTGGAACATCATCACCGATTCGGCGGGGGCCGTGCGGACGGTGGCGCTGCCGGTGGGCGACAAATCCTGGCACTACTACGACTTGTGGAGCGGCCAAAAGCTGGCCGTGACCGGCCAAAAGGTCACGGTGCCGATTGCGCGGTTTGGCTGCGTGGTCGGTTTTAAAAACCAGCCATCGGCCGCCGTGGCGGCGCTGCTGCGCCAGCAGCGGCAGGAAACCGCCACGCCGTTGCCGGTTACGGACCCGCACGTCGCGTTCGTGTCGACCAAACCGTTCAAAGCGCCGCCGGCCATTGGGCCCGGCCACGGCCCCGCGCCCGGCAACCTGCTGGCCGTGAAAGCGGGCGAGTACAACCTGGTGACGAAGGGCGTGAAGCGGGAAAGCGAGAGCTTCCCGGACGCCGACGGCAAGAACAACAACGACTACCGGACGGAGAAAAACAGCTTCGGCAAGGAGCTGATTGTGCATCGCACGAAAGTGGCCGTACCCGCTTTCAACATCATGCCACGGGCCGTGACCAACGGCGAATACGCCGCCTTCGTGCAAGCCAGTGGCTACGCCCCCGCCGACACCGTGGATTACCTGCGTCACTGGCCGGGCCGCACCTGCCCAGACTCGCTGAAGAACAAGCCGGTGGTGTACGTGAGCCTCGACGATGCCCGCGCCTACGCCGCCTGGGCCGGCCTTCGGCTGCCCACCGAGTGGGAATGGCAAATCGCGGGCGAAGCCCACGGTCGCGATTTCGTGTACAACGAAGTGTGGGAGTGGACCGAGAGCGAGCGGTTTGACGGCCACAACCACTTCGTGTCATTGCGCAGCGGCTGCGCGGGCTGGCAGCTGCAAACCTCGCGCTGGTACTTCCCCGGCCAGGCCACCAACAATGCGCCCGGTGGGCCCCAGCCGCTGGATTTTCATTGCAAGTACTTCATCATGAAAGCGGGCTACGACCGGGCCGGTACGCTAGGCTTTCGCTGCCTGAAGTAACGGGCAGCGGCTGACGCTGCTTCCATCATCGTGCGCCTGCTGCTCACAAAATCCCTTTTCACCTTCCCCATCCGCCCTGTGTTTATTATCAATACCTACGCCACGGCGGTCAGTTTTTGCCTGGTCACGATGCTGTGCTGGGGCTCCTGGGCCAACACCCAGAAACTGGCCGCCCAGCAGTGGCGCTTCGAGCTGTTTTACTGGGACTACGTGCTGGGCATTGTCCTTACGGCCCTGGTGTTTGGCCTCACGCTGGGTAGCACTGGGGAGGCCGGCCGCAGCTTCCTGACCGACCTGCGGCAGGCCGATGGCGCCTCCATCGGCTCGGCCGTACTGGGCGGCGTCATTTTCAACGCGGCTAATATCCTGCTGGTGGCCGCCATTGCCATTGCGGGCATGTCAGTTGCGTTTCCGGTGGGCATCGGCATCGCGCTGGTGTGCGGGGTGGTGGTCAACTACCTGGGCAATCCGCTCGGTGATTCCACGCGGTTGTTTCTGGGCGTGGGGCTGGTGGTGGTGGCCATCTTGCTGAACGCCTTTGCCTACCGCCGGGCGGCGGCCAAGGCCCAGCAGGTGTCGGGCAGGGGGCTGCTACTAGCGGTGGTGGCGGGCCTGCTGATGGGCTTCTTCTACAAGTACGTAGCGGCGTCCATGTTCCCAAATTTCAACGTGCCGCTGGCTGGCAAGCTGAGTCCCTATTCGGCCGTATCCTGCTTCGCCGGGGGCGTGCTGCTCAGCAACTTTCTGTTCAACACCCTGCTGATGCGGCGGCCGTTCAGCGGCACGCCCGTGAGCTACGCCGACTACTTCCGGGGCAGCGGGCGCAGCCACCTGATGGGCGTGTTGGGCGGAGCCATCTGGTGCGTGGGCATGTCGTTCAGCATTCTGGCCTCGGGCAAGGCCGGGCCGGCCATTTCCTACGGGCTGGGGCAGGGCGCGACGGTGGTGGCTGCCGTCTGGGGCATTTTCATCTGGAAGGAATTCCGCAACGCCCCGTCCGGTACACCACTGATTCTGAACGGGATGCTGCTGTGCTACCTCGGCGGACTGGCCCTCATCATTGCCGCCCACTAAGCGGACGACACCCCGGCAAGCGGGCCTTTAGCGGGTTGCCAGCCCCCCTCACTTCACTACCTCACGTCGCAACTGATGCGAACAAACTCCTTCCCCCGCGTTGCCCTGGCCTGCGGCTTGGCGTGTGCGCCGGCCCTGGCGCCGGCCCAAAGTCCGGCCAAACCGCGCCCGAAAACGACTTCCGCCCCCAAGACGCTCGTGCTGACCAAAGCGGCGCTGCAAAACAAAATTAAGGGCGGCTGGGCCGGCCAAACCATTGGCGTGACCTACGGCGCGCCGGTGGAGTTCAAGTACAACGGCACGATGATTCAAGATTATCAAGCGATTCCGTGGTACGACGGCTACCTCAAGAAAACGATGGTGGAAAATCCCGGCGTTTACGACGACCTGTACATGGACCTTACGTTCGTGGAAGTTATTGAAAAGGAAGGCCTCGATGCCCCGGCGGCGTCCTTCGCCAATGCCTTTGCCCACGCGGGCTACGCCCTGTGGCACGCCAACCAGGCCGGACGCTACAACATTCTGCACGGTATGGCGCCGCCGCAATCGGGCCACTGGCTCAACAACCCGCACGCCGACTGCATCGACTACCAGATTGAGGCCGACTTCGCGGGGCTGATGTCGCCGGGGATGCCCAACGCGGCCTCGGCCATCAGCGACAAAGTGGGCCACATCATGAACTACGGCGACGGCTGGTACGGCGGCGTGTACCTGGGGGCCCTGTACTCGCTGGCCTTCACCTCCTCCGACATCCCGTACCTCGTGCGGGAAGCCCTGAAAACCATCCCGAAGCAGAGCAACTACCACCAGTGCATAAGCGACGTGATTCGCTGGCACGAGCAGTACCCCCACGACTGGAAACAGACCTGGTTCGAGGTGCAGAAGAAGTGGAGCGCCGACATCGGCTGCCCGGATGCCGTCTTCCAGCCGCTAGACATCGACGCCACCGTCAATTCGGCCTACGTGGTCATTGGCCTGCTCTACGGCGAGGGCGACTTCACGAAAACGATGGCAATATCGACCCGCTGCGGGCAGGATGCCGACTGCAACCCGTCGTCGGCGGGCGGCATTCTGGGCACCATCCTGGGCTACGACCACATTCCCGCCTACTGGAAGCAGGGCCTGGCTGAGGCCGAGCCGCTGGACTTCAAATACACCAGCACCTCGCTCAACGACGTGTACGACATCGGCCTGCGGCACGCCCTGCAAGTGGTGCAGCGCAACGGCGGCAGCGTGCGCGGCGAGCAGGTTACTATTCGCGTGCAGGAACCCACGCCGGTGAAGTTCGAAAAAAGCTTTGCGGGCCATTATCCCGTGGGCCGGCTCGTCGTCAACAAGCCGCTGAAAGATGAGTACAGCTTTGATTTTGACGGCATTGGCTTCGTGGTAAAGGGCGAGGCCGCGCACACGGGCGCGCAGCCGGGCCACGTCTTCAAAGGCGAAGTGTACGTGGACAATCAACTGCTGGAAGCGGTGGAGTGGCCCACCGATTTCACCACCCGCCGCTACGAGCTGGCCTGGAAATACCAGCTGCCCAAAGGCAAGCACACCGTGCGCCTGAAACTGCTGAACCCCACCCCCGCCTCCGAGTGCCGGGTGAAGGAAGTCCTCCTGTATTCGGACCAGCCCACGTCGGCCCTAGCGGCCACCCATTAATTATTACCGGCCAATTTTCCCCGTCCTACTTATGTTCAGTTGTCATCTTGCGGCTTACTATAAACCACTGCTATTGAGCGGGCTGCTGGCGCTGCTGGGCCACCCCGGCCAGGCGCAGGTAAAGTCGCCCGCCCCGTCGAACATCCTGACGCAGCCCGGCGCGTTTTCGGTGGGCTGCAACTACTGGGCCTCCTACGCCGGCACGCATATGTGGCGCGACTGGCGGCCGGCGGTGATTGAGCAGGATTTCAAGCAGCTTTCCGAAAATGGCATTACCGTGCTGCGGGTGTTTCCGCTGTGGCCTGATTTCCAGCCCATCCACCAGATTTACGCCGGCGAAGGGGCCCCGAAGTACGTCGGGTTTGCCGATGGGCAGCCGCTGCCGGCCACCGGCGTGGGCAGCAACGGCGTGAGCGAAGAGCAGCTTCAACACTTTGAAACGCTGGCCGCGCTGGCACAGAAGTACAAGCTCCAGCTGGTAGTGGGCCTGGTGACGGGCTGGATGAGCGGGCAGCTCTACGTGCCGCCGGCGCTGGAAGGCCGCGACATCCTCACCGACCCGGAGTCGCTGACCTGGCAGCAGAAGCTTGTGACCACGCTCGTGCACCGGCTCAAAAACCAGCCCGCCATTCTGGCCTGGGACTTCGGCAACGAGTGCAACGTGATGCAGAAGGTGGACAACCACTACCAGGCCTATGTGTGGTCGGCCATGATTTCCGGGGCCATCCGCGCCGAAGACCCGAGCCGGCCGGTGGTGTCGGGGATGCACAGCCTGAGCGCGGCCGACGATGCGCCCTGGCGCATCATCGACCAGGCCGCTACCACCGACGTGCTGACCGCGCACCCCTACTCGCTCTGGACCAAGTACGCGGGCCAGGACGGCATCAACACGATGCGGACCATCCTGCACGCGGCGGCCGAAACCCGGCTCTACGGCGACATCGGCGGCAAGCCGGCCCTGACGGAGGAAACCGGCGTGATGGGCCCCATGACCGGCGGCGAAAAAGAAAAAATCGCCTTCGCCCGCACGGCGCTGTTCTCGAACTGGGCCCACGACTGCAAGGGCACGTTCTGGTGGTGCGCCTACGACCAGCTCAGCTTTAATTACCCGCCCTACAACTACGCCTCGGTGGAGGCCGAGCTGGGCCTGATTCGGGAAGACCGCACCCCCAAGCCGGTGCTGGGCGAGCTAAAAACCTTCAGCCACTTCGTGCAAAACCTGCCCTTCGGCACGCTGCCGCCGCGCAAAACCGAGGCCGTGTGCATCCTCACCGAAAACCAGGACACCTGGGCCGTGGCCTACACCAGCTTCGTGCTGGCCAAGCAGGCCGGGGTTGATTTTCAGTTTCAGAAGGCCGGGCAGGAGCTGAAGGACGCGCCGCTCTACCTGCTGCCCTCGCTGAAAAGCATCGACCCGTTCCGCAAAGACTACTGGTTTAAGCTCCTGGACAAGGTGAAGGCCGGGGCCACGCTGTATATGTCGCTCGACGATGCTTACCTGCCCACCTTCAACGGGCCGCTGGGCGTGGAAGTGGCCACCAACAGCAAGCGCCGGGGCCCGCTGACCTTCGCGGCCAAGCTGCTCGGCGACAGCGTCCGGTTCAGCACCAGTGCCGAGCGCAAGCTGCAAATTGACCCCAAGCAGGCTACCGTGCTGGCAAAAGAAGCGGACGGCAACCCGGTATTGCTGAAATCCGCCTACGGCAAGGGCAGCATCTACCTGCTCACCTTCCCGCTGGAAATGAACCTGACCACCCAAACCGGCGCGTTCGACCAAGGGCAGCCGGCCTACGCAGCCATCTACAAGGAAATAGCCCGGCCGCTGCTCAAAGAGCGCATCCTGACGCAGGAAAATCCTTTCATCGGCGTGACCGAGCACGCGACCAGCAAAACGGAAAAGGTGGTCGTGCTCATCAATTACAGCCCCGCGGATATTTCGACGGCCACAACCACGCAACCCGGCTGGAAGCTGGCGGGTAGCCTCTACGGGGCCCGGCCGGCGGGCAGCGCTTTCACCGTGAAAGCGAATGACGCGCTGGTCCTCACGTTTCGCAAAAACTAGGTTTTCCTCATGCTACTACCGGGCCGCCGGCTTTTTTGGCAACCCGCAGAAATCCCCGCTTTATGAAACCACTTTCGTTCCTGCGTGCGGTCGGCTTCATGCTGCTGGCTTCGAGCCCAGGACTCGCGCAGCAGGTCATCCCGCTCTATACCGGCACCATTCCCGATTCGAACCCCAGCGAGCTGCAGGAGGTCAGCGTCACCCCGCCCGGTGGCGGCGTGCGCGTTTCCACCGTGGTGCAGCCCAACCTGACGGTTTTCCTGCCCGACCCCGCCACGGCCAACGGCACGGCGGTCATCATCTGCCCCGGTGGCGGCTACGGCTTCCTGGCCGTTGATAGCGAAGGCAACGATGTGGCCAAGCGCCTCAACCTGATGGGCGTGGCGGCCTTCGTGCTTAAATACCGCTTGCCCAATGACCAGAGCCAGCCCGACAAATCCATCGCGCCGCTGCTCGACGCGCAGCAGGCCCTGCGCCTAGTGCGCCAGCAAGCGGCCAAGTATAGTGTTAACCCCGAGCGGATTGGGCTGATGGGCTTTTCGGCTGGGGGCCACCTGGCGGCCACGGCGGGCACGCATTTCGCCCAGCCCGTGGGGGCCAGCCCCGGCCCGGAGTCGGTGCGGCCGGCGTTTCTGGTGCTGCTCTACCCGGTCATCAGTTTCACCGACAGCCTGGCCCACAAAGGCTCGCGCAATAAGTTGTTGGGGCCCACCCCATCGGCGGAGCAGGTGCGGCTGTATTCCAACGAGTTGCAGGTGACGGCCCAGACGCCGCCCACCTTCCTGGTGCACGCCCAGAACGACGAGTGGGTACGCGTCGGCAACAGCCTCGTGTTTTACCAGGCCTGCCTGCGCCACGGCGTGCCGGTCGAAATGCACCTCTACCCCAAGGGCAGCCACGGCTTCGGCCTTAACAACAGAACCACCAAAGACCAGTGGCCCGACCGCCTGCGCAACTGGCTCGATGCCAACGGCTGGCTGACCAAATAGCGGCAGCCGTCCCGCCGCCGAAAACCGCGACGCGAAGAATCTTCCGTTCGATTTATCAGATCCTCAGTGATTTACCCAAGTGCTTGAACGACTAACCATATGACTGGCTTCCCCCTGAGCAGCGGCTTGCTGGTGCTGTTTCTTGCAATGAATGCCCCCGCGAGCCGGACCCAGGCCGGGCCCGTACCGGGCCGGATTGTGCTGCGCAACCCGCAGCGAACCGCCCGCGCCAGCGAAATTATCCGCATTGCCCGGTCGCGCTTTCAAGGCGTGGGGGTCGGCTATTTTCCGCTGGTGAAGAAAGGAGCCAAAACGTACGTCACCCAACTCGTTGACACCGACGCGGACGGCCGGTGGGACGAGTTGCTGCTCGAAGCATCGCTCGGCGCCAACGCCCGCGATACGCTACGCCTGACGTGGGTGCGGGCCGGCCAGCAGCCGGCCTTTGCAAAGCTGACCAACGTGCGCTTCAGCCGCAAAACCAAAACGGGCCAGCCCGAGGCGGAAATACCCTTCTTGGAGCGCCCGCGCGGGTTCACGCAGAACATTGCCGACCCGGTTTACCAGCTGGAAGGGCCGGGGATTGAGAACGATAAAGTGGAATTCCGGGCGTTTTTTGACCGGCGCAACGGCAAGGACGTGTACGGCAAAATCCGGCTGGAACCGGTGCTGGAGCAGGTGGGCGTGACCGGCAGTTGGCACATGCTGCAACCCTGGCGCTGGTGGCGGCCATGTTCCTGCACATGACCGTGGGCGTGCTGCTGGGCTACTGGGGCGGGCGCCTGTTTGGCTTGTCCCGGCTCAACAGCCGCACCATTGCCATCGAAGTCGGCATGCAGAACGGCGGCCTAGCCTTGGGCATCGCCGCCCAAATGGGTCGGATTGCCACCCTGGGCCTTGCCCCGGCCGTCAACGGCCCCAGCATGAACACCACCTTCTCCCTGCTGGCAACGTGGTGGGGCCGCCACGCGCCGGAGAACGAGCCCCTTCCCGCGCCTGGGCTGGTACCGGAGGTAAGCTAATGTCATTTAATTAGAACGCCCTGTTGACTTTCTAAACCGCTTCAAAACCGCTTCAGCTCTGCGCCAAGGCAATGCCGCTGATTTTTCATTTTGTTTAATGGCCAGTAATTTCAACTCTTCACCCGTTGCGCCGCCCGCCGTGACCGGCGCGGCTTACAACACCGCCTACATTGTGGGCATTGCGTTTATCTCGGCGCTGGGCGGCTATTTGTTCGGGTTTGACTTTGCCGTGATTTCCGGGGCCCTGCCTTTTTTACGGGTAGCGTTCGGCCTGAATGCCTGGTGGGAAGGCTTCCTCACCGGTTCGCTGGCCCTGGGGTGCATCGCGGGGTGCCTGGTGGCCGGCCGGCTGGCCGACCGCTACGGCCGCCGGCCGGGGCTGATGCTGGCGGCGGGCATCTTCGCGGCCTCGTCGCTGGGCATGGCGTTCGCGCCTTCCCTGGGCGTGTTCGTGGTGATGCGCTTCCTAGCCGGCATCGGGGTGGGCATGGCCTCCATGCTCAGCCCGCTGTACATCGCCGAAATATCGCCGGCCGCCGTGCGGGGCCGCAACGTGGCTATCAACCAGCTCACCATCGTGCTGGGCATTCTGGTGACCAACGTAGTGAACTATGCCCTCTCGGACAACGGCCCCGACGTGTGGCGGTTGATGTTTGGGCTGGGCGCGGTACCGGCTGCACTTTTCCTGCTGGGCCTGGTCTGGCTGCCGGAAAGCCCGCGGTGGCTGGCCACCACCGGCCAGGTGGCGCAGGCCCGCGCCGTGCTCGGCAAACTAGGCAATGCGCCTTTCGTGGACGCGACGCTGCGCGATATCACCGCCGCGGTGCCCGGTGGTCCGGCTCCGGCCTTCCGGGCGGTGCTGGCCCGGAGCGTGCGGCCGGCGATGGTGGTGGGCATCACCCTGGCGGTGTTTCAGCAGCTGTGCGGCATCAACGTGGTGTTCAATTATACGTCCACCATTTTTGCCGCCGCCGGGGCCACCCTCGACCGGCAGCTGCTCGAAACCGTGGGTATCGGCGTGGTGAACCTGGCTTTTACGCTGGTGGCCATGCTGCTGGTGGACCGGCTGGGGCGGCGCCCGTTGCTGCTCTTTGGCTCGCTGGGCCTGGCGGTGCTGTACTTGGTGCTGGCATTTCTGTTGCAGCGCCACGCCGCGCCGGGGCTGGTTTCGGTGGTGGTGCTGCTGGCCATCGGCACCTATGGGCTGTCGCTGGCCCCGGTGACGTGGGTGCTTATTTCCGAGATTTTCCCCAACCACATCCGCGGGGTGGCCGCTTCCGTGGCCACCGTGTCGCTGTGGGGCGCCTACTTCGTGCTGGTCTTCACCTTCCCCATTCTGGCGCAAGCCATTGGCACTTACGGGCCTTTCTACCTGTACGCCGGCATCTGCCTGCTGGGCTTCCTGTTCATCCGGGCCCGGGTAAAGGAAACCAAAGGCCAGACCCTGGAGCAGCTAGAGCAGCGCTATACTCAACCCGGCCCCGAAGGCCGATAACCTCCTCGTAATCATGACTGAAGCAGATGCGCCCGCCGTGCGGGTATGGCAGGAAACGGTAACCATTCCCACCTACGGCACCGGGGAGCCCGACAAGAACCCCATGTTTTTCGAGAAGCGCGTGTACCAGGGCAGCAGCGGCGCGGTGTACCCCTACCCGGTCATCGACAAGATTCTGGACGACAAGCAGGACCGGGACTACGTGGGCTTGTTTTTGGAAAACCGGTACCTGAAAATCCTGATTTTGCCGGAGCTGGGCGGCCGCGTGCAAATGGCCTACGACAAGCTCCGGCAGCGGCATTTCGTGTACTACAACCAGGTCATCAAGCCCGCGCTCGTGGGCCTGACGGGCCCTTGGATTTCCGGGGGCATCGAATTTAACTGGCCCCAGCACCACCGCCCGAGCACGTTTGAGCCCGTCGATTTCCGCCTGGAAGAACACGAAGATGGCAGCAAAACGGTGTGGGTGAACGAGGTGGAGCGCATGTTCCACACCAAGGGGCTGACCGGGTTCACCCTGCACCCCGACCGGGCCTACCTCCAAATCGACGCGCAGCTCTACAACCGGACCCCGCTCCCCCAGACCTTTCTGTGGTGGGCCAACCCGGCCGTGCGGGTCAACGACGATTACCAGTCGGTGTTTCCGCCGGACGTGAACGCCGTGTTCGACCACGGCAAGCGCGACGTGTCGTCGTTTCCCATCGCCACGGGCACCTACTACAAGGTGGACTACGCGCCCGGCACCGACATTTCCCGCTACCGCAACATCCCGGTGCCCACGTCTTACATGGCCATCCGGTCGGCGTACGACTTCGTGGGCGGCTACGAGCACGATACCCAGGCGGGGCTGCTGCACGTGGCCGACCACCACGTATCGCCCGGCAAAAAGCAGTGGACCTGGGGGCATTCCGATTTTGGGCGCGCCTGGGACCGCAACCTCACCGACGATGACGGCCCCTACATCGAGTTGATGACCGGCCTGTTCACCGATAACCAGCCCGATTTTACCTGGCTGATGCCTTACGAGGAGAAGACCTTCACGCAGTATTTTTTGCCCTACCAGGCCCTGGGGGTGGTCAAAAACGCCACGAAAGACTTGCTGGTGAACCTGGAAGTTGTGGGCAGCGAAGCCGTGGTGCAGGTGTTTGCCACGTCGGTGCAGCCCCGCTGCCAGGTGCAGCTGCGCGTGAATGGGCAGCTGGTGCTGGACGACGTCCGGGACCTGGCCCCGGAAGCCGGCTACGCGCAGCGCGTGGCCCTGCCGGCCGGCACGGCCGAAGCGGCGCTCCTGCTGCTGGTGCGCGACGCGGCCGGGGCGGAGCTGATTCGCTACGAGCCGGCCCTGAACCAACAAAACGAGTTGCCGCAGCCGGCCCGCCCGGCGCTGGAGCCGCAGGAAATCGCCACCACTGAGCAGCTGTTTCTCACCGGCCAGCACCTGGAGCAGTACCGCCACGCCACCTACAGCCCGGTACCCTACTACGAGGAAGCCCTCCGGCGCGACCCGCAGGACGCGCGCAGCAACAACGCCCTGGGCGGCTGGCTGCTGCGACGGGGCCAGTTTGCCCGGAGCGAGCCGTACTTCCGCCGGGCCGTGGCGACCCTCACCGAGCGCAACCCCAATCCCTACGACGGCGAGCCGTACTACAACCTGGGGTTGAGCCTGCTTTACCAAAACCAGCCGGATGCCGCTTACGACGCCTTTTTCAAGGCCACCTGGTCCGGGGCCTGGCAGGACGCGGCCTACCTGGCCGTGGCGCGGCTGGACGTGGCCCGCAGCCACTACACGCGGGCGCTGACTCACATCGACTGGGCCCTGGACCGCAACGCCCGCAGCGGCCAGGCGCACGTAGTGAAAGCCGTGGCCCTGCGCCTGCTTGGGCAGCCCGGCGCGGCGCTCGACGCCTGCACCGAAGCGCTGCGGCGCGACGGCTTCAACCTCGGCGCGTGGTTCGAGCGGGCCCTGGCCCACCGCGCCTCCGGCCAAGCGGCTGCGGCCGACGACAGCCTGGCGCAGCTGCGAACGCTGGCGCGCGGGGACGCCCGCAATTACCTGGAATACGCCTTGGACTACGCCGCGCTCGGCCGGCCAGCCGACGCGCTGGCGCTCCTGCAACTGGCTTTGCCCACCATCGACCCGCTGGTGTATTATCACCTGGCCAACCTGAGCCAACAAGCCGGCGACGCTGCCCAGGCGCGGGAATACGCCCGGCAAGCGGCCGCGCTGCCGGCGGCACCCTACTTTCCCAACCGGCTGGAAGACATCGCGGCGCTGCAAGCGGCGGCCGCGCTCGACCCAGCCGATGCCCGCGCGCCCTACCTGCTGGGCAACCTCTGGTACGACAAGCGCCAGTACGACGAAGCCATTGCCCAGTGGGAGCTGGCTGCTAGCCGCGACCCCGCCTTCCCAACGGTGTTGCGCAACCTGGGCATTGCCTACTTCAACCAGCGCCACCAGCCGGAAACGGCGTTGGCCTGCTTCGAAAAGGCCTTCGCCCTGGACCCAACCGATGCGCGGGTATTTATGGAACTGGTCCAGCTGGGCCGCCGACTCAGCACCCCGCCCGCGCAACAATTGGCCCGGCTGGAACAACACGGGCCGCTGGTGGAGATGCGCGACGATTTATACCTGGAGCGCGTGGCCCTCTACAATCAGCTCGACCAGCCTGCCCGCGCCTTTGAGCTGCTGCTGGCCCGGCAGTTTCATCCCTGGGAAGGCGGCGAAGGCAAGGTGTCGGGGCAGTACCTCCGCTGCCTGACAGAGCTGGCCAAAGCCGACCTACAGCACGGCCGGCCCGAAGATGCCATCGGGCTGCTGCGCCAGGCCCTAGCCCCCGGCTACCCGCACAGCCTGGGCGAGGGCAAGCTGCCGGCTACCCCTGAAAATGAGGTTTGTTACTGGCTGGGCTGCGCCTACGATGCCCTCGGCCAGGCCGAGGCGGCGCGCCAGGCCTGGCAGCAGGCCACCGTGGGCAGCAGCGAGCCGGCTGCTGCCCTGTTTTACAACGACCAGCAGCCCGACCAGATTTTTTATCAGGGCCGGGCCTGGGAAAAGCTGGGCGAGCCGCAGCCGGCGCGGGCCATCTTCGACAAGCTGCTGCACTACGGCCAGCAGCACGCGGCCGACGAGGTAAAACTTGATTACTTCGCCGTGTCGCTACCCGATTTGCTCATCTTCGAAGACGACCTTAATCGCCGCAACGCCCTGCATTGCCGCTATCTGACCGGGCTGGGCTACCTGGGCCTGGGGCAGCTCGCCCAGGCCCAGGCGGCCTTCCGCTTCGTGCTGACCCAGGATGCCATGCACACCGGTGCCCATACTCATTACCACCTGGCCGACGGCCTTGGGTAACGCGGGCTGCCCGGCTGAAGAAACGGGCGGGCGGTTTTTCGTCGTCCTGAAAAAGAAGGCTGGGCCGCAATTGTTCTCGACGAAATCGACGGTCCCAACCACGTGGGCAACTTCTGCTTCGCTCCCCTCATCGGCGATACCAAAGCCGGGAAGCTCATCTACACCAATTCTTATTACTACATCGGCCACTTTTCCAAGTTCATCCGCCCCGGTGCCCGGCGCATCGTGAGCTCGGCCAACCGCGACGCGCTGCAAGCCACAGCCTTCCGAAACCCCGACGGCTCGGTGGTGGTGGTGGTGATGAATCAGACCGACAAAGCGCTGGATTTTCAGCTTTGGCTGGTAGGCCAAGCTGCTAAAACCACCGCCGCAGCCCATTCCATTATGACGATTGTGCAGTAGGCCTGGAAAGGCTCCGCTGTTTTCTCGTCGTTTTCGCCTGTCTCTCATTTTTCGATTTATCCGCCCGTTCACCGTTCAGCAGCCATCACATCGCCATGCCAAAAACCACCATGCAAAAGGAGGCCCTTTTCTTACAAATCGGGGCGCAGCTTCGCCACCAAGGGCTTGTACTTGAAACGGAAGACCCAACCCGGCCCTGGGGTGGCTTCTTTGTTATCGCCGAAAACCAAGCCCAGCAATTTACCGATGCTTACTTTGATGGCTTAGCCATTGAAAAGCTGCGCATTGCCGGCCAGTTGAGCCCCAAAATCCTGCTAGTAGCTCCGCACCAGCGCCTGTCCTGGCAATACCATCACCGCCGGGCCGAAATCTGGCAGGTGGTACAGGGGCCCGTGGGCGTGGCCATCAGCAACACCGACGAACCGGGCGAGGTGAAAACCTACCAGCCCGGTGAGCGCCTTGTGCTCCGGCAGGGAGAACGTCACCGGCTGGTAGGGCTCGATGATTGGGGCGTAGTGGCCGAAATCTGGCAACACACCGACCCTCAACACCCCTCGGACGAGGACGACATTGTGCGCATCCAAGACGACTTTGGCCGCTGAATACCTGAATCAGGACTTGCGCACTCGGTGCTGCCTTAAAAAGGCAACCTGCTATACGAACGAAAGCAAGCTACATCGAGCATTTGTTGAAAATGCGGCAAGCCCGCCAACTGTTCGCTAACACCAACCGACGCATCGAAAAAATTTCCCATCGATTCGGGTTTGGAGCCCAGTACCATTTTCTCTGGTCAACACTAGGTGAATGAGTATGAAACTCAGGAACAAGTCCACTATATGCCGACAAAGCGCAACGGGGCGGACGGAACGTTTCAGCTATCTTTTTCCACTTCATGTACACGCACTCCCAAGCTGCTTTAGGGCCGTTGCTCCTCCACCAGATTCGCAACCCGGCCACGGGTGAGCAGGTGAGCATTCACGCGCAAGGAGGCGCGCTGCACGAGCTCCTGCTCCACCACGAAGGCCAGGTCCAGGCCGTGCTTCGAACGCCGGCAACCCATGAGGAGTATGAAGCTTGGGGCCGGCAAGGGTACTACGGGGCCAAGCTTTTTCCATTTCCCGGCCGCATCCGAAACGCGCAGTATGACTGGGGTCCCGGCCAGGGGCAACAGTTGGTGGCCAACGATACGCCGCGGCCGCACGCGCTGCACGGCCTGGTGTACGGCCAACCGTTCGCCGTGTCGGACCGCCAGGCGAGCGCCTCGCACGGCCTGCTCACCTTAACGCACCATGCGGACGGCTCGGCCCCCGGTTATCCGTTCCCTTTCGAGCTGGCCATTACGTACCGGTTGGATTCGGATGGGTTGAGCTGTACTACCCGCGCCACGAACACTGGTGCCACGCCCATGCCGGTGGGCGATGGCTGGCACCCCTACATCCTGACCGAATCCGGCGCCACCGACACGCAACTCCAGTTCGAAAGTCAGGGGGAGCTATTATTGAGCGCAGATTACTTGCCTACCGGCCAGCAGCGCGCCCATAACCGCTTCGCCGCTCTCACGGCCATTGGTCCCCCTGGGGATTTGCACGAATGCCACGCCCTAGCCTTACAGGCAGGTATTCACCGCACCTGGGTACACGACCCGGCCCGGCAACTCACCGTAGAAGTCTGGCAAGAAACCGGGCCCGGCAAATACAACTACCTGCAGCTTTACGTCCCCCCCGACCAGCACTCAGTGGCCGTGGAACCCTATACTTGTCCTTCCGACGCTTTTAACAGCGGCGTTGGCCTCATTACCCTCGTCCCAGGCGAAACCAGCCATTGGCGAATGGGATTGCGGCTGGTGCCCTGAATCCAGCTAAGACGTATTGCCTTACAGTTTCGGCCTTAATTGCATATGTTCGCCCATCCTTTTAACGAAGGCCCCCATGACCGTGCGCTGGTAGCCGCGCAAGCCTTACTTTTTGAGGCTAGGGTCCTTGCATCAAACGCGTAATTTGCGAATTTTGGGAGATAGGCTCTGCTAAATTTGGTCTCGTGTCAAGGCTGTAGATAGTCAAAAGAAAAAGTGCATTATAAATAGGACTTACGCACTTTACTAAGCAAGTGCTTGAATTGGGATGTTCTAGCTGAAACGGACAGCGCGAAGTCTTAACTTTCGCTGCCCATGAACGAAAAACTGAATCCTGGTGGGTTGCCCACCACCCGCAAGAAATACACGCCTGCCTTTAAGGCCGAGTGTGTGCGCCAAGTGGCCGCCGGTGCCCGGCAAACGGACGTAGCCCGCGCCCATGGCATTTCGCCGGCCTTGCTGGGCCGGTGGCAGCGCCAGGCGCTGGAACAGGCCGTGCCCAGCAGCGCCGAGCGGGAGGAAATCAAACGGCTACGCGCCAAACTTAAGCGCGTGGAAACGGAGCGCGGTATTTTGAAAAAAGTCGTGGCCAGTTGCCTGCTATGAGCGCAGGCTCTCCCAACCGCCTCGGTCATGAGCCGCTACGCGTTTATCCACACCTGCGTTGAACCGTGGCCCGTGCGGGTGGTTTGCGGCCTGTTGGCCGTCAGTTCCGCCGGTTATAATCGGTGGCGTCAGCGCCCGGTCCCCCCGGTTGCGGCGTGGCAGCCGGCGGCGCAGGCGGCCTTTACGCGCCATGCCCGCCGGTATGGCACCCGCCGATTACGGGCCGAATTACGCGCCGAAGGCTACGCGGTGGGGCGTTACGCCCTGCGCACCTGGCTGCACCGAACTAGTGCCTAGTCAGGGGAATTATTTGCACAAACCTTTTGATAATGGCGGGAGAGTTTCTGTCGGGCCTTGTCAAGCGAAAATTGCCAGTTGACGGTTGCTCGCCGGGCATTGCGCTCCGCCACGCAGGCGTCGACGTGCGCGCGCAGTTCGTCTTGGGTGGGAATGCGCTGGTGCAGGCACTGGCGGGCAATGGCCGATAGTTCGAGTTCGACCATGTTAAGCCAGGAGGCATTTTTGGGTGTGTAGTGGACCTCGAAGCGGGCGGCTAGGGCGCGGGCCTGGGCGGCGGGCAGATGCTGGTAGAAGACGGCATCGGTGTGGGTGTTGAGGTTGTCCTGGACTAGCACGATTTTCTGGGCCTGGGGGTAAGCAGCGTCCAGCGCTTGCATAAAGCGGCAATAGTCGGCCCCGGTGCGGCGGGCCGACACCTCGACCAGGCGCTGCCCCGTGCCCGGCTCGAAGGCCGCCAGTAGGCAGGCCGTACCCTGACGCACATACGTGCTGCTTTCGCGCCGGGGACGGCCGACTTTGGCGGGTCGCTCGCCCACTGCGGGCTGGGCCGGCACAGGCGGCAGCGGTTCGACGGGCTGGCCGTGCAGCACGCAAGGGCGTTCATCGAAACAGACCACCGGAAACTGCGGGTCGTGGACCCGCTCATAGACGGCCAGTACGTCTTCCATACGGGCCAGGAAGGCGGCGTTCATTTCGCCCAGGCACCAGTGTTGCTGGCGGTGGGGCTGTAGCTCGTTTTTTTGAGCACCTGGCTCACGGTTTCGTGCGAAATGGTGTCCACCAGGCACGATTCTACGGCTTTGTCGGCCAGCAGGCGCAGGGTCCAGCGACTGTGCCCTATCGGAGCCGGGGTGCAGGCCAGGGCCGTGAGCGCGGCGCGGGCCGCCCCGTCAAAGCGCCGCGGACCGCCGCTGCGCGGGGCCTCGCCGAGCGCCGTGGCCAGCCCCTGCTCGACGTAGCGGCGGCGCACCTGATATACCGTCTGCACGCAGCAACCCAACTCAGCCCCGACAGGGTAGCCGCTCACCCCATCAGCCAGCCGCAACAGCATCCGCCCGCGTTGGACTGTGCGCCCGGCGTGCCGGCCTTTGCGCGTTAAGCTTTCAATAGTCAGGCGATCAGCCGATGACAGGATAAATGGTGTGAGTGGTCTTCCCATTCAACGGCAACGACCTGCCTCTCTTTTTGTTCGAAAAACTCCCCTGACTAAGCACTAGTGCTGCTGGCCTTGGAGCAAGCCTTGACATTACGCCAGCCCGCGCCGGGACTCATCGTCCACGCTGACCGCGGCAGCCAGTACACCACAGCGGCTTGTCGCGCCCGCATTAACGCCGCCGGGGCCCTGCCCAGCTTCAGCCGGCCTGGCAATCCCTATGACAACGCCCAGGCCGAAGCGGGCTGGAGTACCCTCAAAACCGAATTACTCCCTGGCCGAGAACCATTCGCCTCCCTTGAAGAAGCCCGATTGGAAGCAGCCTATTACCTCGATACCTACTTCAACCTCGACCGCCGACACTCCGCCCTGGGTTACCGCTCGCCCCAGCAATTTGAACTCGATTATTACCAAAGCTTATCTTAGCGTACTGTCTGTTTTTACTAGACCGCCCCAACCACCTTCTACCGCACAAAGGGCCAGTTTCGCACGGACGTACTAGACTTTTTCAACCGGCTCCCTGAGTTTGAACCAGACCTCGCGTCCTTACTGACCCGTAAATTTCATATTCTCGACGCTCAACTTACTTCGTGATGCGTATAACAGGATTCTTAGCCGCCGTCGGTCCTTCTTACGCTTAGCCGCGAGCGGTTTACCACCTCCAACCCCAAATCAGCTATGGCAAACAACGGCGTTGACCTCCTGATTGAACGCCTGCTGGCCTGGGGCGTGGGCACCGTTTTCAGCCTGCCCGGCGACGGCATCAATGGGCTGTACGAAGCCCTGCGCACGCGGCAGGACAACATCCGACTGGTGCAGGTGCGCCACGAAGAAGCCACCGCGTTCATGGCCGGCGGCTACGCCAAGTTCACCGGCAGGCTAGGCGTGTGCCTGGCCACTTCGGGCTGCGGCGGCACCCACCTGCTCAACGGGCTCTACGACGCCAAGTACGACGGGCAGCCGGTGCTGGCCATTACGGGCCACACCTACCACGATTTGAGCGGCACGTTTTACCAGCAGGACGTGGACCTGGTGCGCGTCTTCACCGACGTGGCTGCCTACAACGAGCGGGTGATGGGCCCCAGCCACGTGGAAAACGTGCTCGACGAGGCCATTCGCACGGCGCTGGGCCAGCGAACGGTCGCGCACCTTTCCTTTCCCAAAGGCTACCAGGACTGGACGCTGGACGACAAGGCGCGCGACCCGTCCAACATGGCCGGCTACAGCGCCCCCACGCCGATGAGCCCGGCCGGCAGCGCCCCGGCGGGGCCCCTGCAAGCGGCAGCCGACCTGATTAACGCGGGCCAGCGGGTGGCGATTCTGGCCGGGCGCGGGGCCCTGGGGGCCCGCGCCGAAGTGCTCCAGCTGGCCGAGCTGGTGGGCGGGCCCGTCGTCAAGGCACTGCTGGCCGAGCGCGGCACCCAGGACACCATCCCCACGAAGCCGCAGGTGGTGCCCCATACGCTCAGCCCGCTGCTGGCCGCCGATGCCAGCGTGACCTGCGACTGCGGCAACAACACGACCGGGGCCGCTCGCCACATCCAGATGCAGGAGCACATGTTGTTCTCGACCTCGGGCCTGCGGGCCACGATGGGCGCGGGCCTGCCCTACGCCGTGGCCGCCGCGCTGGCCTATCCTGGCCGGCAGGTGGAGGCCCTGGCGGGCGACGGCGGCTTCACGATGCTGATGGGCGAGCTCGCCACGGCCGTCAAGTACCGACTGTCCATCAAGGTGTTCATCTTCCACAACAATGCCCTCGGGCAAATCAAGTGGGAGCAGATTGCGATGGACGGCACGCCCGAGTTTGGGGTGGATTTGCAGTCGATTGATTTTGCCCAGTACGCGCAGGCCTGCGGGGCCACCGGCTTCACGCTTACCGAAACCAAGGACGCCGACCGCGTCATCCGCGCCGCGTTGGCCCACGACGGCCCCGTGGTGGTGGACTGCCACGTGGGCCCCAACGAGCCGCCCATGCCGCCCCACGTCCACCACCGAGCAGGCCATCGCCTTCGGCAAGGCCCCGCTATGGGGCGAGCGCGACACCAGCGAGATTGTCAAAACGTGTTCCGCGACCAGTATCACGAGGCCGTGGCGACCAAAGACCGCAGCCTGCTGAGCGTGGTGCCGGGCCTGTAGGGCCCGGTGGGCCAGGGAAGTTTCCTGCATTCCGGCCGAGCGCCGTGTTCAGCTAAGAAAGAAAGTAGTGTTCGACTAGCCCGCCACTTCCCATGAATTACCTACAAGGCTTGCGTCCCGTTTGGCTACTGGCTTTGGCGGTTTCACTGATGTCCGGCTGCCGAACGCTGCATCCAGCCCCCCGCGACCCCGACAACACCCGCAGCTACTGCGCCCCGCCGCAGGTTTTCACCACCGACACCTTGGTGGCGGCGGGCACCGCGCCCACCCCGCGCTCGCCGCCCGACACCACCGCGCTGCCGCCCCTTTCGGCGCGCAGCTGGCAGCTGGCCCGCGCCTATGACCTGGAGCCGGCGCTGCTCCAGCTGGCGCAACGCCCCCCGACGGGCCGGGGGCCGGCGACCATCGCCGAGTACCTGGCCTTCGTGCGGCAGCGCCAAACCGTGGGGCTGGCCGTGGCGAGGGCCGCCGCTGAGGCCCTGCGCGTGGCCGGAGAGCTGGAATGCGAGCGGCAGCGCGCCGACCAGTCGGCCGTGGCCCTGCAAGCCCTGACCACCAAGCGCACCAACCACTTTACAACGGCCTCGCTGGTAATGGGGGCCGCCAGCGGCACCATCAGCGCCACTGTGGCCAACAAGGAAACGAACCTGGTGCTGACGGTGATTACGGCCGGGCTGAGCGCCGGGCTGGGGGTAGGGGCCCTGCTGGTGGGCCCGCAATTGCCTTATCCGGTGCCGCGCAACCTGCTGGCCCCGGTCTGGAGCCGGTCGCCGCGGCCGGCCCTCTACCCGCCCGGCCTCTGGGCGGTGCTCAACGAGGTGCGGGCCGGGCACGCCAGCTCCGCCCTGCCGGCCCCGCTGGCCCGCCTGCGCCAGCGCTGGGCGCAGTACGACCAGCTCGCCGGCGGCCCGCCCGCCCAGCAGGCGCAGCAGCAGGCCCTGTACTTCGGCGCGGGCGGCAACTACCGCGTCGCCGATTTGCAGACCCGCGCCCGGATGCTCACCCTGCTTGAAACCGACGTGCGACTCGTCGCGCAGGATTTGCAAAAGCTGGGCGAGGAGCTGAACGCCGTCGCGCCCTGACGCGCCGCCCTTTCCCGGCTTCCGCTGCCGTTCATTTTCGCCCACCCCCCGCCTCTTTTTTCCGTTCCCATGAGCTTCACCGACGCGCACTGGCACTTGCTCTTCAACCACTGGCCCATCCTGGGCCCCATGCTGGCGCTGCTCGTGCTGGCCTACGGCCTGGCGCGGCGCCTCCCGGCCGTGGTCACGCTCAGCTACTGGCTGCTGCTGCTCATGGCCGTGGCCACGGTGGCGACCGTGCAGGCGGGCCAGGCCGCGCAGGATGAGCTGAAACGACTCGGCCTGCTGGATAAGGCCGTGGTTCATAACCATATTCAGGCTGCGCACCGGGCCGCGCTGGTCATGTACGCCACGGCCCTGTTGGCCCTGCTGGGCCTGGCCTGGCCCTGGGCGCGGCGCGCCCGCTACTGGCCCGCCCTGGTGCTGGCCGCGGCCCTGCTCACCAGCGGGGCGATGGCCTACGTCGGCAGCCTGGGCGGGCTCGTCCGCCACACCGAGCTGCGGGCGGGGCCCCGCGAGCGCCCGGACGGCCAGCCGGCCGCTTTGAAGGCTCCCTGATTTTCACGCTTTGCTGGGCGTTGTTAGTGTGATTATCAGTCGATTAATAAGATTTCTGTTACGAAAATAAACGCGGGTTTTCTCCCCCGTGGCGCCGCCTCTTAGCGGCAGCCTGGCCTGACACCTTCCTTTCCTTTCAACCAACTCTTACCCCTCGCCTAATGGAACAGACCCGTAGAGATTTCCTGCAAACCAGCTTCGTGCTCGCCGGCACGGCGGGGCTGGCGCTAACCGGCACCGACGCCCTGGCGGTCAGCCCCGGCCCCGTTCCTGCCCCCGCCGGACCGGGGCTAGCGGGCCTGCTCGCCACCGGGGCTGAGGACAAGGCCGCCGACCTGGCGACGGCCGCCGCGCCCGGCCCGGGCCCGCTGACCACCAACGTCGGCGTGCCCATCAGCACCGACCAGAACTCGCTCAAGGCCGGCGAGCGCGGCCCCGTGCTGCTGGAAGATTTCGTGCTGCGCGAGAAGATTCAGCACTTCGACCAGGAGCGCATCCCTGAGCGCATCGTGCATGCCCGCGGCGCGGGGGCGCACGGCTACTTTCAGGTGTATAAATCACTGGAAGACCTCACGATGGCCCAGGTGCTGCACGACCCGGCGGTTAAAACGCCGCTGTTTGTGCGCTTTTCGACCGTGGCCGGCTTCCGCGGCTCGGCCGATACGGCGCGCGACGTGCACGGCTTCGCGGTGAAAATGTACACCCAGCAGGGCAACTGGGATTTGGTGGGCAACAACATCCCGGTGTTCTTCATCCAGGACGCCATCAAGTTTCCCGACCTCATCCACGCCGTCAAGCCTGAGCCGCACCGCGAGATTCCGCAGGCGGCCTCGGCCCACGACACGTTCTACGACTTCGTTTCGCTCTCGCCCGAGACGCTGCACACGGTGCTGTGGGTGATGTCGGACCGCGGCATTCCGCGCAGCTTCGGCATGATGGAGGGCTTCGGGGTGCATACCTTCCGGCTGGTGAACGCGCAGGGCAAGGCCACCTTCGTCAAGTTTCACTGGAAGCCGCTGCTGGGCGTACACTCCCTGGTCTGGGACGAAGCGCAGCAGATTGCGGGCAAGGACGCTGACTTTCACCGCCGCGACCTGTGGGACACCTTGGACCAGGGTGGGGTGTTCGAGTGGGAGCTGGGCCTGCAAACCATTGCCGCGGGCGACGAAACCAAATACGACTTCGATATTCTGGATGCCACCAAGCTCTGGCCCGAGGAGCTGCTGCCCGTGCGGCGGGTGGGCAAGATGACGCTCAACCGCAACCCCGACAACTACTTCGCCGAAACCGAGCAGGTGGCCTTCAACACGACCAACGTGGTGCCGGGCATCGACTTCAGCGACGACCCGCTCTTGCAGGGGCGCAACTTCTCCTACCTCGACACGCAGCTCTCGCGCCTGGGCAGCCCCAACTTCACGCAGCTGCCCATCAACCGCCCGCTGGTGGCCGTGGTCAACAACCAGCGCGACGCCAAGATGCAGTTCGCCATCCCCAAGGGCCGGGTGGCCTACGCCCCGGCCTCGCTCGACGGCCACTCGCCCGACGAAGTGACCAACGCCCGCGGCTACGCCAGCTACCGCGAGCCGGTGAGCGGGCCCAAGGTGCGCCTGCGCAGCAGAACCTTCGACAACTACTACGGGCAGGCCACCCTGTTCTGGAACAGCATGAGCCCGCCCGAGAAGGAGCACATCGTCAAGGCCTTGCAGTTTGAATTGAGCAAGGTGGAAACCGCGGCCGTGCGCCAGCGCATGGTGGGGCACCTGCGCAAAATCAACGACGTGCTGGGCACGCAGGTCGCGGCGGCGCTGGGCGAAACCACGCCGGGCCCCTCGGACTCGGCCCGCGGTACCGCCGACTCGGTGGCCGGCACGCAGGCGCTAGCCAACGCTACTTCGCCCACCAGCGCCTCGGGCGGGGTGCAAAAGTCGAAGGCCCTGAGCATGGAAGGCCAGCCCACCAGCGCCAAAAACCGCAAAGTGGCGATTCTGGTCGGGGCCGGCACCGACGCCGCGCAAGTCAAGGCCGTGCAGCAGGCCCTGAAGGCGGCCGGCGCGAACAGCGACGTGGTGGGCCCGCACCTGGGAGCCATCGGCGGCCAGGCGGGTTTGATGGCGACCAAAACCTTCGCCAACAGCAGCGCGGCCACTTACGACGCGGTGTGCGTGCCGGGCGGGGCGGCGGGGCTGCTGCCAATGGGCGACGCCCGCGTGTTCGTGGCCCAGACCTACAAGTATGGAAAAGCCCTAGCCGCCTTGGGCGACGCCACGGGCCTGCTGACCGCCGCCCTGCCCGAGGGCGCAGCCCTGAACCAGCTCGGGGTCGTGTCGGCGCGCGACGGCGGCCAGCAAGGGGCCGCCATCCAGCAGTTTGTGGCCGCCGTGGGGGCCCGGCACTGGGGCCGGCCGGTGCTGGAGCGCGTGTCGGCCTAGCGTGCGTGCCTCCCCCCGCCGCCCCTCGCCGCCGCAACCAGGGGCGGCGAGGGGACCGCGCGCGAGGCCCATTTTTCCATTCCCACGATTTTGCCCTTAGCCCTAAAATGTCTACTAAAATGTCTATGAAAAACTACAGCTTATTCCTAGCGGGCGCGCTGCTGGCCCTGGCGGCTTGCAAGAAAGACGGCGATAGCGCCACCCCGCAGTCCACGGATTTTCTGACGACGACGCTCACGCCCGCCGTGTCGACTATTCGGGTGGCGGGCCTGCCAGCTCCGTATGCCACCACCGTGGCCACCAACTACCCCCAGGTGCTGATGAAGCGCCCGGCCGGGGCCACGCTGCAGGTGCCGGCCGGCTACGTTGTCAACATCTTTCGGGAACGGGTAATGAATGGCCGCGGGCTGGCCATCGCCCCCAACGGCGACGTGTTCGTGGCCCAGGGCGATAATAACCAGATTATGGTGCTGCGCGCCAATTCGACCGGGGCCGCCGACTCGGTGGGCACCTGGGCCTCGCAGGGCCTGCTGGACCGGCCGATGGGCCTGGCTTTTCAGGGCAATTACCTCTACGTGGCCTGCTCGGGGGCCGTCTACCGCTACGACTACGCCAGCGGCCAGACCAAAGCCAGCGGGGCTCCCACCAAGCTGGTGACCATCCCCGAAGGGGGCCAGCACGCCTACCGGACGCTGCTGATTCTGAACAACAAGATGTACGTGCCCATTGGCTCGTCGCAGAACGTGGCGGTGGAGCAGGACACCCGCGCCACGGTGCAGGAGTTCAACCTCGATGGCAGCGGGGGCCTCACCTACGCGTCGGGCACGCGCAGCCCGCTGGGCATCGACGTGAACCCGGCCCGGCCCGGCGAAATCTGGCTGGCCGTGAACGAGCGCGACGAGCTGGGCGACGGCCTCGTGCCCGACTACGCCACGGTGCTGCCCCGCGGCAGCTTCTTTGGCTACCCCTGGGTGTACCTGGCCCCCACCAACCGCGACCCCCGCATCAGCGGCCCGCTGCCGGCTCAGGTGGCCAGCACCCGCACCCCGGAGGTGCTGTTTGAGCCGCACTCGGCCGCCATCGGCCTCGCCTTCTACACCGGCGCGATGTTTCCGGCCGACGCCCGCAACGACCTGTTCATCGCCATGCGCGGCTCCTGGAACCGCTCGGTGGGCACCGGCTACAAGGTGGTGCGCGTGCGCATGAACAAGATGACGGGCGCGCCCGCCACCGCCGGCCCCGACGGGCGCGGGGCCAGCTACGAGGACTTCGTGACGGGCTGGCAGCTCAACCCCGGCCAGGCGGGCACCCCGCAGGTGTGGGGCCGCCCGGTGGGCGTCATCACGGCCGCCGACGGCTCGCTGCTCATCGCCGACGACGGGGCGGGCGTCATCTGGCGCGTGAGCTACCGCGGCTAGCGGCGGCCGGGCCCGGCGGCGGCCAGCTCCCTTATCTCCCTAGCTTTTTTCAATTTCCCCCACTTTCAATCCCTCTCCCCCAACCACATGGCTTCCCCCCAACCCGCCGCCCCGGACCTCGCGCCGCCGGCCGCCCCCATCCCCCAACCGCTGGACGGTGCCCGCGGCGGTACCGACCCCGGCCCGCGCAACCTTGAGCGCGACCGGCAGAACCCTGACCTGCTCGCTGCCCCCATCACCGACCACGGCACGGTGCCGAACTTGCGCTACTCGTTCTCCGACTCGCACAACCGCCTCGAACCCGGCGGCTGGGCCCGCGAGGTGACCGAGCTGGCCCTGCCCATTGCCACGGAGCTGGCCGGCGTGAACATGCGCCTCAACGGGGGCGAGCACGAAACCGGCGTGCGCGAAATGCACTGGCACAAGCAGGCCGAGTGGGCCTACATGACGGTGGGCCGCGCCCGCATCACGGCCATCGACGAGCAGGGCCGCAACTTCGTGGACGACGTGGGGGTAGGGGACCTGTGGTACTTCCCGCCCGGCATCCCGCACTCCATTCAGGCCCTGGCCGAAGGCTGCGAGTTTCTGCTGGTGTTCGACGACGGCACGTTTTCCGAAAACGACACCTTTTTGCTCACCGACTGGCTCGCGCACGTGCCCCGCTCGGTGATTGCCAAGAACTTTGGCGTGCCGGAGGCGTCGCTGAAGAACCTGCCCACCAAGGAGTGGTGGATTTTCCCGGCCCCCGCGCCCGGCCCGCTCGACCAAGACCGCATCGCCTCCCCGCAGGGCGCCTCGCCGACGCAGTATTCCTACCACATGTCGGACCAGAAGCCCCAGCAGCTGCCCGGCGGCACGGCCACCATCGTGGATTCGAGCGTTTTTCCCATCTCGAAGACCGTGGCCGCCGCGCTGGTGGAAGTCGAGCCGGGCGGGATGCGCGAGCTGCACTGGCACTCGAACACCGACGAGTGGCAGTACTACCTGGAAGGGCAGGCCCGCATGGGCGTGTTCGCTTCGGGCGGCAAGGCCCGCACCTTCGATTTCCAGGCCGGCGACGTGGGGGCCGTGCCCTTCGCCATGGGCCACTACATCGAGAACACCGGCACGACCACGCTGCGCTTTCTGGAAGTGTTCAAGAGCGCGCGCTACGCCGATTTCTCGCTCAATCAGTGGCTGGCCCTAACCCCGCCCGCGCTGGTGAAAGCCCACTTGCAGCTGGGCGACGACTTTATCGCGCACCTGCAAAAGAAGGCGGCCGTCGTGGTCAAGGGCTAAGCGCCCTGCGCGGGTAACCTCACGAGACCCCTCCGGGGCATAGCCCCAGAGCTATTACGTTCTCGCGTTATCGCCCTGCGCCAGAACGCAACAGCTCTGCCCCCTCTCCAAAAGAGAGGGGGTTAGGGGGTAAAGTGCCCGCCCGAACGAGTATTCCACGAAACCCTACTTCCCAATCCTATGGCAACTATTTCTTCTGGCCCCGCCGCGGCGGCCGGCCCAGCCGCCGTGCCCGCGGCGGCCCCTGCCCCGGCCGCGGCGGCTGGGCCGGCCATCGCGCTCCTAGCTACACAGAGCTTCACGCTGGCGCTGGTGACGCTCTCGGGCTACGTCGATGCCATCAGCTACCTGCGCTATGACAAGCTGTACGTCTCGTTTATGAGCGGCAACACCACCGCGCTGGGCGTGGCCCTGGCCCAGCACAGCGCCAGCAAAATCGTGCTGCTGTTCGGGGTCGTCGCCCTGTACGTGACGGGCGTGATGGGCGGCAACCTGCTCTCCCGTTGGGCCGGGCAGTGGAGCCGCACGCTCGTTTTGCTTGTGGTGGCCGCCTTGCTGTTGGGGGCCGGGGCCTGGCCGGCCGGGGCCATTGCCTGTCTCGCGCTGGCAATGGGCGTGCTCACGGCCACGGTGCACAAGGAAGGCAGCGTGTCGGTCAGCCTGGGGTACGTGACGGGCACGCTCATGCAAATCGGCCGGGGCCTGGCCGACCTGGTGAGCGGCCACGCCCCGGCGAAAGGCTGGCCGGGGCTCTTCTCGGTCTGGCTGGCCTTTGTTGGCGGGGCCCTGGCCGGGGGCGCGCTGCTGGTGCAGCGGGGGGCGCTGGCGCTGCCGGTGGCCGTTGGCGGTAGCCTGCTGCTGGCCCTGCTGGCCCGGCGCGTGCGCGACACCAAGTAGGCTTTTGCCAACCAGCTGCTTCAGGCGCTCATCAAATGAAAACGCTTCTACTCCTGCTCGGCGGCCGGCTACGGCCAGAACAACCGCCTGAACGACCGCAACACCATCGCCTGGTTTGTGTACGTGGGCGACCACCAGATTGCCCGGAAGTGGACGCTGCACACCGAGTACCAGGCGCGGCGGATGCACTGGCTGCGGGTGCCGCAGAACCAGCTCTCGCGGCTGGGCCTGGGCCGCACCCTCACCGACCGGGTGAAGGTGTCGGGCGGCTACACGTACTTCCAGAGCTTCCGCTACGGCGACTACCCCGCCGTGGCGGGGCGGCGGGCCTCGCCGGAAAACCGGCTCTACGAAGACGCGACCCTCACCACCCCGCTGGGCCGGCTCGGGCCCACGCAGCGCCTGCGCCTGGAGCAGCGCTGGCTGGGCACGCGCACGGACGGCGGCGAGGGCGCGGTGGCGAAATGGACCTATCAGAACCGCATTCGCTACTACCTGGCCGGCGCGTTGGCCCTGCAAAGGACAACCCTCGACGATGGCGAGTAGTATTTGAACGTCTACGATGAGCTGTTTACGGCCTTTGGGCCGAACGTGCAAAACAAAATCTTCAACCAGAACCGCACTTCGGGCGGGCTGGGCCACCAGTTCACGAAAGATGCTAAGGTAGAGATAGGCACTGTCTTTGAAATGCAGGTTCTGGTGGCACCAAATCAAGTTTTCAATATCAGAGCGGGCAGGCAGGCCAGTGGCACTGCGGGATTATGAGTGAAGCGCTTGCCGGTGGTGCCGATGCTGAACAGGTCTTTGAAGAAGATTTGGGGCGAGCCGTCCACGGCCAGGGCTGGGCCGAAAGGCGCGGGTCGGCGGGGTCGATGTGCGGGTACAGCTCCCCGCCCGTATCCCAGCTGACGTAGTTGCCGCTGGCATCGACGTTGGGCCGAAAGGTGTCGTGGTTGTTGACGAACGGCACCGTGCGATGCACCGTAGTGCCGTTGATGGTGACCACGCGGGTGCCCTGCTGGTAGCCAGGCAGCGAACCGATGTTGAAGGCGCCATTGCCGTTGACGAGCGCGAGCAGGCCACCGCGCAGCTAAAAGTCGAAGGTGCCGGCGCGGTTGTTAACGTTGGCCGCCCACTGGTCCATTGCCGCCGTGGTAGCTTGGGCATATTCGCCCACGGCAAACATGGTAGCGCCGCCGCTGGTCCAGTCAGCGCTGGTTTGCAGGCTGCTAAGAAAATCATCCGTGGCAAAGTCCGGGAACAGCTTTACTGCACCCAGGCGCATGCCGTCAAAGCTCACTTGCTTCTTGTACCACACCAGCCAGCCCCGGGTGCTGTTGCGCATGTAGTCGCTGGCCTGCCCGGGGTTATAGGCAGCGTTGGAGCTCTGGCCGTAAGAGCCGGGGTAGTAGCTTATATCCGGACCGAAGTAAGGGGCATTCCAGTCGCCGGTCGCCGGTGATCGAATTGTTACCAGGGTTGGGATTGAAATTCTACCAGTTTTTAGGAAACCGACCGGTCCGGGCCAGGTAGTTGGCGGCCGTCTCGCTGCTGGCCGGCGAGGTGTAGCTCACGTAGTGAAAGTTCTTCATCCGATTGGTTGCGCCGTCGTCCGCGGCGGCCGGGTCCTGGCCTCCGGTGTAGCTGTCGTCTGAGCCGGCCCCATCCAGATGATTAAGTAGTCACGCAAAAGTAACCGTATAATTTTTTCCGATTCGGATCAGGACGTGTTCGATGCGTTGAAGCAAGGTGTGGTCGGATTGGTAGTCCTCCGGCCGCACCCAATAGTGCTTGCAGCGGTGCCAGAGCAGTTCGATACGGTTGAGTTCCGGGCTGTAGGGCGGCAAGAACAGCAGGCTCAGGCCCTTCGCCGCCCATGCGGCGTGGCAGGCGCGGACCACGTGGGCCCGGTGAATCGAGGCGTTGTCCAGCACCAGGACGGTGGGGCGGTCCAGGGACTGGGCGAAGTCCGTGACGGCCAGCACGAACAGGTCGGCGGTGAGGGCCCCGGCCCGCACGTAGGCCTGCAGGGGCTGGCCGGGGGCGTGGGCCTGCCAGAAGCCCAGCACGGCATGTCCGCCGCGGCCGCGTACGGCGGGCAGCGCTACCGGGGGCTGGCCGCGGCGCTGCCAGGCGTAGGGCACGGGGGCCTGGCGCGAGCAGCGGCACTCGTCGACGGAGACCACGGCCACTTCGCCGCAGGCCTCGGCCCGGTGCAGGTCCCGCAACCGGGCTTGGCAGGCGGCAAAAGCGGCCGGGTCGCGCTGGGCCCGCAAGGAGCGCCGGCAGCGCTTCCAGGCGTAGCCGGCGGCGCGCGCCAGCCGGCGCAACGTGCTCAGGTGCAGCTTGATGCCAAAGGCGCGGCGCAGGCGCGGAATCCAGCGCCGCAACTGTTGGGGGGCGGGGCCGAGCCAGGCCCTTACTTTTTTTGGGCCGCCGGGGGCAGTTTGGGGGGCCGGCCGGCCCGTTGGCCTTCGAGCAGGCCCGCCAGGCCCTGGCCGCGCCACGCGCTGAGCCACCCGTGGACGGTGGCGTAGCGGACGGCAAAGAAGGCCGCCAATTGGTTCAGGGTCTGGCCCCGGTGGTGGCCCAGTACGGCTTGGGCGCGGCGGCGCTGGCGGGGATGGCGGGCGTGGTGGCTACACGCGTCGAGGGTGGTGACTTCGTCGGGGGTTAAGGCAAGGGGGGCGCGCATGCACCAAATTTAACGTCTCCGTTTTTATGCGATTACTTTTGCGCGACTACTTAAGCACGATGTCCTGCACCACATCGATGCCATTGGCGTGCAGAATGGCCACGCACCGCAGCAACTCATCCTTCGTGCCGGAGTTAGTGCGCAGCTTACCGTGCTGATACTTATCGCCGAGGTCGTAGTTGTCAAAGGGCGAATAGCCATTTGAATAAACCTCGTTGGTCGGCATCCACGTTTTCAGGTTCAGTGGCATCCACACGGCGTTGATGCCCATCGCCTTGAGACGCGGGGCCAGGTCGGCACCGTAATTAGCCCACCCATCGGGATAGTTATTGTTCTTGTATTTCCACCAGAAGCCTTCCAGAATGACCTGTTGCGCTTGGGCCGCCGTAACGCTAAGCCCCATGAGTATAGCCACGGCCGCGAGCCGCCGACCTACGGCCGCAGGTAAAAATGAGCCTTTCAACTTCTTTATGCTGGGGATGGGAAAAGTAAAAAAAACCAGTACTACTGACGCACCACGCGCATGGTGCGGATGCGACCATTTTGCTGCACCCGCACCATAGGCGCCGGGGGCAAGGACACCGCAGCCGGCAAGCCAATTAGTTGAATGACCGGCTTGCGGGTCGTCGACTGCTGCGGCACAGTGTGGCCCGCTGCACCGAGCAGGGTAAGGACTAGCGGGCTCGACTCGCTGCTGGGCTGGGCACTGAGGTCCTCGGCCCAGGGGATAGGGTAGGCGGTCAGCGCCCAGGTCGGGGCGTCGGAGGCAAAGGTGCGAAGTGGCTGGTGCCATCCTGGTCGGCTTGGCACAGGCGGTAATACACTAGCGCCGCGCCGTAGTGGGCGACGGCGCTATCGGTGAAAGGGTAGTCGGAGGCCATGCGGCTCGTGCAGACGGCTAGTAGCCGCTCAGATCGGTGTTGATAAGCTCGGTTACCTTAGCCGTACCATTACGCCTGAGCAACGCGCCCGACAAGTGCATCCGTTTACCGTTTTCTTTATACAACCGCTCTACTCGGCTGTTCGTCTGCATTGCAGCCGGTCAACCACTAGCCCAGCTGGCAAGCAGCCCTGTTCAATAGCAAACTTGCCGGTGTAAGCAAAGCCACCGTCTGTGGCGTGTAGCAGATATAGGCCGTCAGGTAAGCCAGCCACGTTTAGTCGTTGGTCAGCGTGCACGGCTTCGCGGTTGGGTACAGTGCGGCCCAACCCATCGAGCAGCCGCAGAGCCGGGTGGCGGACGGGCTGGTGGGGGAGCAACATCGTGAGGCCACTTTAGCCCTACTCCACAATAAGCTTTTTTATAATATTCGTTTCTCTGGTACTTATCCGGACCATATACATTCCTGCCTTCAGATTATGGCTGATTCTGGCTAATTGATGCACCTGCGTCCTCAACGCTATTCTTCCGTTTACATCCAGCACGGAAAGCGTTGCTAGTTCATTATCATGCAATCCGGGTATGAAGATAGTAAATGTATTATCCTGTGCCGGATTGGGAAATATTTGTATAAAATCGGGCTTATCAGTTGCTTTGGCTTCGATAGCAGGTGCTTTAACGGCCGAATTAGCACCAAGTAAATTACTAGTGGCCGCACTAATAGCAATATCGGGTTTGGTGTCGTACCAGGTACCGTTAAAATACCAGCCGGTTCTATCCCTGATACCATCAGGTGTCTGATTGGTGCCGTCATTGAAGATGAGAATGGCAGAAGAAATGTTCTTAAATGTATAACTATACCAGCCATCCCCGCTAGGAGTCATGCTTACGCCGGGCCAGGAAGGGCTCGGCAGCGAACCGGCCGGCTCGGCATTGTACCAGTACACATTTACGCCTGTTGCCCAGTTCGATGGCTTAAAGAAGTTGACCATAAAACCATTGCTTGGAATTTGCGGCTTGGTGTCGTACCAGGTACCATTTACATACCAACCAGTTCTATCCCGGATACCATCGGCTGCCTGATTGGTGCCGTCATTGAAGATGAGAACCGCAGAATCTGTATTGGTAAACGTGTAGCTATACCAGCCATCCCCGTTATCCGTCATGCTTGCGCCAGGCCAGGAAGGGCTAAGCGGCGCACTGACTGGCAGCGCGTTGTACCAGTACACATTTACGCCCGCCCCCCAACCTGCTGGCTTGAAGAAGTTGACTGTAAACGTATTAGTTGAAACTACCGGTTTGGTATCGTACCAAGTACCATTTACATACCAACCAGTTTTGTTCCTGGTTAAATCGGCTGATTGACGGGTGCCATCGTTGAAAATAACTGTTATAGAGGAGATATTGCTAAACGTGTAGCTATACCAGCCGTCCCCAGTAGTAGTCATGCTTGCGCCAGGCCAGGAAGGGCTGGGCAGTGAACCGGCCGGCTGTGCGTTGTACCAGTACACATTTACGCCCGCGCCCCAACCCGCTGGCTTGAAAAAGTTGACCGTGAACCTGTTGGGTTCCACAACTGTAATGGCCGAGGTGGCGGTTTTATTCCCGTTAGTAGTAGCCGTGATGGTGACACTGCCCGGGGCGATGCCGGTAACCAAGCCGGATGGAGTAACGGTAGCTAGCGTGGTATTGCTGGAACTCCAGGTTACTGGTCGATTTTTGGCAGCCAACGGGGTTACGGTTGCCGTAAGTTGTGTGGTAGTACCAGCAACAATGATGGTGTTCAGGGGCGACACGGCTATCCGGGTAAAAGCCGGAGCATTCATGGTGGTTAGCGTACGGTACTCAAAGCCTTTCAAAGCCAGGGGAGCGCCGGCGGTCAAGGTCACGGCAGCGCCGGTGTAAGCGTCTTGGTAGGTGCCGGCCAAAGCCGCCGGCACAGTGTATGCCGAAGCCGTGGCTCTGAGATTAGAAAACACCAAGACTTTTTCGGTGCCGGCTATTTTTGTAAAAGCGCAAACATTCAAATCGGAATAGTTAGCCATTGCGCCCCGCCGGATGGCCGTGCTGCTGTTTCTAAAACCGATAACGTTTTTAAATTCTTCGGTAACAGTGGCATTTTGCCCCCAGTCGATCTTCACCCCGTCCCAGGGGAAAGGTATTCTTTTAGCAAAGGCCACTTCCTGGCCGTTGTATACAAAAGGGACGCCTTTCATGTAAGCGGACACCACGAAGTTCGCCATTACCCCGGCCGTGCCGCCGAATACCTCAAGCGGAGTGCCTTCCGAACCGTTTGTGTCGTGGTTTCCGGTGTAACGGGCTACCTGTTGCGTACTGTTGGCGTAGGTGTACTCTGTATCCGTTGCGGTTTGAATAGTGGTCACCGGAGCACCCGCATGGATGGGTTTCAGCGCGTTATTGTAAAACTTAAAGCCATAGTTTAAATCAAATCCAGCATTAAAATTTTCTACCCGCTCGCCTTCGGCCAGCATAACCAGCCTATGGGATTTTATGCTTCTTAGGTTATCTATCGTTTGCTTCCAGAAATCAAGCCCTGGATTGTCCGCAAAGTCACACCGGAAACCATCTACGTTGGCCGCGAAAATCCAGTAGCGCATCGCCTTGATCATGGCGTTGCGCACGTCTACATTGTTCACATCCAGCGCCGCCACATCCGAGTACGATCCCAATTGTTGAATAACGCCGCTGGCGTTCCGCACGTACCAGTCGGGGTGTTGCGTAATCCAAGGATGATCCCAGGAAGTTTGGTTTACCACCCAATCCAGGATTACCGCCATGCCCCGGCTATGCGCCCCGTCGACAAGTGTGCGCAAATCTGCTAACGTTCCGTATTCCGTTCCCACCGCGGTGAAGTCCTTGATGCAGTAAGGAGAAGCAGAACTGGCAACTTTACTTCTGGCATCGGTGCCCACCGGGAACACCGGCATCAAGTAAACAACATTGCTTCCTAAATCACTAATTTCATCCAATCGGGCAGTAACCCCGGCTAAATTGCTCCCCGGGCTAAAAGCCCGTGTGTTCACCTGGTACACAGTAATGTCCCTGGTATCGGGAACTCCCTTAAAAGGGGTGCTGTATTGCCCCGGATCCTGGGCAAAAACAGTAGAGCAAACAACCGTAAAAATTGCTGTCAGCAAGGCAAGTACCTGGGTCCTTCCTTTCGCGTACATGATTCTCATAAAAATTGGTCGTTTGTCAATTTGTGAATGTGACTGCGGCTAACTTATGGCCTGTTCTTCGCTGTTAATCGTCCTCAAAACCTCCCTTGCTATTTCTTGAGTATCATGTACCCGTACGCTGGCAGCAAAATCTGCGTGCCTACCGTAACGGAGCCGCCTTGTAACGCGTTGGTCCAAGTGGTATTGGCAAGAGCGGCAGGCACTGCATACTGAGTAGGGGCATTGCGAACGTTAACTAGTACCAGCGCCTGGTCATTGCCTGCCGATTTGGTAAAAGCACACACGTCATTCGTGCTATAGGCCACTGGGGCACCGTGCTGGAGCGCGGGGCTGGCAGCGCGAGTAGCGAGCAGCTGCTGGTAAGCACGCTTCACATCAGCGTGCTGCCCCCACTGCACTTTTACCGTGGTGAAAGGGAAGGTAATGGGCGCAGTCATCCCTGCCTCCTGACCGTTATACACGAAAGGAACACCCTTGAAGCAAGAGGCAATAACGAAAGCTGACATGGCGCCCGCGTTGCCGCCGTACAAGGCCACGGGTGTGCCGTCCGAGCCATTCACGTCGTGATTGGTGGTGTACCGCACCACTTGCTGCGTAGCGTTAGCGCCTACGTATTCGCTGGTATTGAGGAGCGTAAGGCTAGTGGCAGCACCATTGCTCCCGTACACATTGCGCAATGCGCCATAGAAGTTAAAACCAAAGTTGTAGTCAAAGCCCGACGTAAAATTAGCGCTGCGAGTACCTTCGGCTAGGAGCAGCAACTTGTGGGTCTTAACGTTACGCAGCGTATCAATGGCCTGCTTCCAGAAATCGGGCGGGATAACGGGGTCGGAGTAGTCGCAGCGAAAACCGTCGACGTTGGCCGTGTACACCCACGATTTCATGGCTGCTATCATCGCCAGGCGCATGGGGGCGCTGCTGAAGTTGAGCTGGGCCACGTCGGTGTAGGTGGTGTTGGGCGGCGAGAGGATGTTGCCGGCCCCGTCGCGCAGGTACCAGTCGGGGTGGGCCGCAATCCAGGCGTGATCGAAGCTGGTGTGGTTGGCCACCCAGTCCAGCATCACCGTCAGGCCGCGGGCATGGGCGCCGTCTACCAGCGTGCGCAGGTCGTCAAGGGTGCCAAACTCCGGGTTCACGGCCGTGTAGTCCTTCACGCAGTAGGGCGAGTTCACCGATTTTAGGGCCCCTACCGGGTAAATGGGCATGAGGTAGAGCACGTTCACGCCAATGGCCTTGATGGAATCGAGCCGGGCCGTGACGCCGGCAAAGTTGCCGTTCTGGCTAAAGGCCCGCATGTTGACTTGGTAAATCACTGCGTCTTCCCGGTTCGGCACACCAGCGTAAGGGGTGCCGTACTGCGCCGGCGTGGCCGTGGTGGGCGCGACCGGAGTGGGGGCATCCGGCACCGCCGGTTTGCAGCCGATGAGCAGCCCCGCCAGCGCCACCAGGGCCCGGCTGTGCTTGAATGCGGTGCGTAGCGTAAGCATTGGATAAAAGGCTAGAAACGAGAAAATAAGTATAACTGGGGCCCTGGGCGGCGGTGGAACCGCCGGCGATGGGGCCCCGGTTTAGGCCAGAAATCAGGAAATGGACAAGGTGCTGGGGCCCCTTATTTGCCGACGGGCCGGAAGCTGACCGCCGCGCCGCCGCCCGGCGCCAGCTTTAGCGTGAGCACCAACTTGCTGGTGACTACCCGCTTGGTAATTTGGTAAGCCGTTGGGTTCTTTTGCCAATCAGCGCCCTTGCCGTCGGCGTAGAGAATGGCTTCGTAGCGCTGGCCGGGCGTGAGGAAATCCAGCTTCACGGGTTGCTGGCGGGCGTTTTCGTCGGTGATGCTGCCCAAATACCACTCGTCCTTGCCCTTGGCTTTGCGCACGGTGGTGAGGTAATCGCCGGGCTCGGCGGCCAGGATGCGGGTATCGTCCCAGTCCACGGGCACGTCCGCAATGAACTGGAACGCGTCTAGGTGCTGCTCGTAATTCTCGGGCAGGTCGGCCGCCATTTGTAGCGGCGAGTACATGGTTACGTACAAAGCCAGCTGCTTAGCCAGGGTGGTGCGCACCTGGCGCTTGCCGGTGGGCTCGTAGTTTTTGAGCTTGAAAATGCCGGGCGTATAATCCATTGGTCCCCCCATGAGGCGGGTAAAGGGCATGATCGTCTCGTGGTCGGGCGGACTGCCGGTACTAAAGGCATTGTACTCGTTGCCACGGCCGGCCTCGCTGGCCATCCAGTTGGGGTAGGTGCGCGAGAGGCCGGTGGGGCGCACCGCCTCGTGCATGTCGACCACCACGCGGTACCGGGCCGCTGCTTTGGCCACGCGCACGAAGTGGTTACTCATCCACTGCCCGTCGTGGTGCTCACCCCGGGGGATGATGCGGCCCACGTAGCCGGTTTTGACGGCCGGGTAGCCGTACTTGTTCATGAACTGATAAGCCGTGTCGAAGTGCTGCTCGTAGTTGGTGGCCGCGCCCGAGGTCTCGTTGTGCATGATCATCTGCACCCCCTTGGCTTTGGCGTACCGGCTGATTTGCTGCACGTCAAAATCCGGGTACGGCGTCACGAAATCGAACACGTTCTCCTTCCAGTTGCCAAACCAGTCTTCCCAACCCACGTTCCAGCCCTCCACCAGTACGCCCGCAATGCCGTGCCGGGCGGCGAAGTCGATGTAGCGCTTCACGTTGGCCGTATTGGCCCCGTGGCGGCCGGTAGGAATAAGTTGACCGCGGGCGTCGAGCGTGTCAGCGCTGTTGGCGTACTTCCAGTCGGTGCGGCCAATTTGCATTTCCCACCACACGCCCACGAACTTCATGGGCTTGATCCAGCCCGTGTCGGCGATTTTGCTGGGCTCGTTCAGGTTAAGGATTAGCTTGGAGGCCAGGATGTCGGGGGCCCGGTCGCTCACGATGATTGTGCGCCAGGGTGTGCGGCAGGGCGCGTGCAGAAAGGCCTTGTTGCCCACGGCGTCGGGCACGAGGCGGGCCGTGAGGCGGTGGCTGGCCCGGTCCACGTGCAGTTGCAGGGCCGGGTAGTCGACCTGCGCCGCCTCGTGAATGTTCACGTACAGCCCGTCGTCGGCCTTGAGCATGAGCGGCGTGGCCACGGCCTGCGGGTCGGGGGCCTCGCGCACGGCAATTTCCGTGGAGGCCTTGACCTGCGGCGCGCCGTCAACGGCGCTCAGGCGCGAGTGCGTGTAGTAGTACTCGTTGGTATCGTAGTCGCCGGGGATCCAAAAGGCCTGGTGGTCGGCGGGCAGGGCAAACTCGGTGAGCTCGTCGCTAACCACGAAATTGCCCAGCGCCAACTGCCGCGGAAACTCGTAGCGAAAGCCCACGCCGTCGGCAAACACCCGGAACACCACGTCGAGCCGGCGGCCAGGGGCGGCCGCCTGGCGCAGGTGCACGGTAAGCTGCTGGTAGTGGTCGCGGATGTCTTTAACTTCGCCCCACACCGGCTGCCAGGTATCGTCCGCGTCTTTCCGCTCGCTGCCCAGCAACACCAAGGGCCCGTCGAAGCCCGGGCCGTCGGCCAGCGCAATGCCCAACCGCGAGGCGTTGACCACCGGCTTTTGGCCGTAGGCGACGCTATAAGTCGGCTGGCCGGCCGCATTCAGTGCAAACGCCAGCTTCACGGAGCCCAAGCTGGCGGCTAAGGGGCCAGCTGGCTGCGCGGCGGCCGGGGCCCCCGCTGCCAGCAGCAGCAAAAACAAATATTTTTTCATGGGGTGCTCGTCGGTTCTCGAAAGTGCTTTGCACGGTGCGCTCCAAATTTATTGGCGATTGGCGGCGCGGGGCAGGCTTCGCAAAACCACGTACTGGTAGGGCTGGAGGGTGAAGGGGACGTCCGGGATGGGGACCAGCCCTGCGGTGAGGGCGTTTTGCCAAGCCGTGCCGCCCAAGGCCGCGGGTAGGTGGTAGGCCACGGGCGCGTTGCGCAGGTTGGCCAGCACCAGCACCTGCTCGGGGCCCAGGGTTTTGGTGAAGGCGCACACATCGTCGCTGCTGTAGGCCGCCAGTTGCCCGTTGCGCACGGCGTTGCTGCCGTTGCGGAAGCGCAGCAGCTGCTTGTATTCCTGGGTCAGCGCCGGGTTGGGCGTCCAGTCAATGGCCTTGCGGGGCCCCATGAACGGCACCCGCTCGGCGTAGCCCACTTCCTGGCCGTTGTACACCATCGGCACGGCCTGCATGTAGGCGGCCACCACGAAGGCGGCCATCGCCCCGCGGGGACCCTGGAACATGACCTGCGGCGGCCCTTCCGAGCTGTTAATGTCGTGGTTGGAGGTGTAGCGCACCATGCGGGCCGTGGATGGTGCGCCGCGGTACTCGACCGCCGTCAGCGAGTCGAGCAGCTTAGCGCTCTTGCCGTTTTGCAGTACCTCGCGCCGCATCACCTGAATGAAGGGGAAGTCGTAGTCAAGTTGGAAGCCCGCCCGGAAGAAGTATTTTTTCTTGTCGCCTTCGGCCAAGAACAGCAGCTTGCGGCCGCGGATGGCCTTGAGGTTGGCCAACGCCTCAGTGAAAAACGCCTCCGTCGGCCCGTCGGCGTAGTCAAAGCGGTAGCCGTCGATATTGGCTTGGAACACCCAGTAACGCAGGGCCCCCAGCATGGCCGCGCGCAGCTGCGGGTTGGCAAAGTTGAGCTGGGCTATGTCCTTCCAGTCCGGGATCGGGGTCACGATGGCACCGGTGGCGTCGTGCACGTACCAGTCGGGGTGGGCCGTGATCCAGGCGTGGTCCCAGCTGGTGTGGTTACCCACCCAGTCGAGGATGACGGCCATGCCGCGGGCGTGAGCCCCGTCGACGACGGCCCGCAGGTCGGCGAGCGTGCCAAACTCCGGGTTCACGGCCGTGTAGTTCTGCACCGCAAACGGCGAGTCCACGGCCCGCACCTTGCCGATGGGGTACACCGGCATCAGGTACACCACGTTGATGCCCAGGGCCTTGATCGAGTCCAGCCGCGCCAACACGCCCCGGAAGTTGCCGGCCTGGCTGAAGCCCCGCATGTTGACCTGGTAAATGGTCGCGTTCTGGCTTTCGGGCACCCCGGCGAAGGGCCGGCCGTACGGCGCCGGGTCGGCGGGGAGGGCTGCGGTGGCGGCTGCGCGTTGGGCCCTGGCCGGCCGGCCCCCGGCCACCAGGGCCAGTAACACCAACAGGTGAAAAGGAACGGTTTTTTTCATAAGTGCGGAATGAGGGCCTGGGACTTGGCGGGCACCCTCGAAAAATGAGCGAAGCCGGAGGGCCCCGGGTAATTACTGGGTGACGGCCAGGCGGCGGGTAGCCACTTTGTCGGCTACCCGCACCTTCACCAGGTACACGCCCGCCGCGAGGTGGTTCATGGGCACGCGCAGCTGGTGGATGCCGGCGCTCTGCGGGGCGTCCAACAAGGTCTGCACGTCGCGGCCCAGCAAATCGGTGACGCGCACCGACACGGGTTGGGCCGCGCCCTTCACTTGGTACGAAACGGTCGATTCGCCCCGCGACGGGTTCGGGAACACGCTCATGGCCACCACGGCGTCGTCGGCCTGCCGGCTGCTGAGCACCACCACGCTGAGCGTGGCGGCCTGGAGGCCGGGAAACAGCGTCGTGTTCGTGAAGTCCGGCGAAAAGCCAATGTTGTTGAGGCCGCCCGTGGTGACCTTGGTATTGCCCGTGCCCTGGGTGCCGCCGGTCGTTTCAGGGATGATATCCGACGACCAGTAGGCGTCGCCGCTCACGTAAGCCGCAAATACTTTCACAATAGAGGCCCCGGAAGGCAGCCCTAGCGCCGTGCGGTCAAACTCGTATTCGAGGGCATAAGAGCCGGCCCCGCCGCCGTTCGCATTACCGGGGTTGTCGCTGAGGCCGAGAGACTTGCCGCTAGCATCTGTTAATGTTTTGTACGCCAAGCGGGTGCCGGCAAACAAGGCGTAGTCGCCCGTGGTGGCGGTAGCGGGCACGGTGCTGGACGTACCATCGACTTTGGTGCCCACAGCCAGCGCTGCGGCCACCCCGCTGGTGGCGGACTTGTAGATGGCGGCGTACACGTCGCCCTTCCCCGTGGTGGCAATAGCCACGTCGGCTTCCAAATCTAGTTTGGTGCCGCCGATGCTACCGCCTGCAAACGTACCGAACACCGTTGAGGAACCCGCAATGCTGGGCAAGCCAGTGCCCACTGGTACACCGGTTACATTCGGCAAGTCCATGTACAGTTGAAAATTATTATTGCTGGCTTCAATGGTGCCAGCCAGGCTGATGTAGAGCTTGCTGGCGCTATTCGCCCCGTACATCTGCAACAGGCCCGCGTTACCAAAACCCGTCGGGCCCCCAGGCGTCGGGGTGTGCGAGGTCGTGAATTTGCCCAGCGACTGGTACTGGCCGGCCCCGGTGCCGATTTCGTTGGCGCTGATGACGCCATCCAACGCAATCTGCGCCTGGGCGCTCAACGTGGCGGCTGCCAAGGTGGTGGCCAACGTCAGAGTAGTCAGTTTTTTCATGGTAAAAAGGAAATTGGTGGGGAGAAGTGAGGAAAGCAGAAAAGTGCGCGCGACCAGCGCCGCCAACTTGCCAATCGGGTGGCCGGGCCCTGGCCCAACCGGCTGGAAATAACATTCGGTAGCAATTTCTTCGGGCAGGCGGGGCCCCGGCAGCGCACCCGCCCGGCGGCTGGGACGGGTGCGCTGTTCGTTTCATCGTGGGCCTGGCGCACCAGCCACTAAACCCCAATTCTTATTTTTTACCAATTACCTGCGGCTAATAGCCAGTATTCTGCGTCAGCGTGGGGTTTGCCACGATGTCGGTCGAGGGCAGGGGGAAGATGTTGAGGTTGGCCGAAACACCTTGGCCGGCCGCTACGCCGCCTTTCCAGGGCCACAGGTAGCTGGCGCTGGTGAACTTGCCGAAGCGGATGAGGTCGGTGCGGCGCGAACCTTCCCAGTACAGCTCACGGCCCCGCTCAGCCAGGATGAAGTCGGGCGAGGCCACATCGGCGGCCGTGACGTGGCCAGCGGTGCCGGTGCCCGAGTTGTTGTAAGCGCGGTCGCGCAGGGCGTTCACGTAGGTGAGGGCCTGGGCCGGGGTGCCGCCCTGGCCGCCGCGCTGCACCGCCTCGGCGTACATCAGGTACACGTCACCTAGCCGGAACATCGGGAAATCGGTGTCCACGAAGATGCCCTGCGGGTCCGAACCGGGGGCCCCGGTCGAGGTCACGTTCTTCCACTTGGTGGTGGCGTAGCCGTTGGTGGAGGCCGTCAGGTCTTTAATTTCCAGGGTGTGGCCGGGGGTGAAGAACATAGCCCGGCTGTCGGCGCTGCTTGCCCCGCCGGCAAACAGCAGCGGCAGGTTTTTGCGGGTGCGGTTGCCAAACCAGCCCCCGTTGATGCCGAAGTTCTTGGCCACCATGCTGTCGCCTACCTGGGCGTGGACCAGGTACGTAGTGCCGCCGTACACCTGCGACACCAAGCCGTCGCTGGTGATGGGGAAGATGATTTCCGACGCCCCCGTCACGTTGTTATCGGCCATGAACAGCTTGGCGTAGCCCGAAGCCGGTTTGGGATTGGCCGCCGTGGCGGGGCTGGTCTGGCTGAGCGCATAGCCACCGCCTATTACCTTGTTGCAGTAGGTAAGGCAGTCGGTGTAGCGCGCGGTGCCCGTGTATACTTCCGCGTTGAGGTAGAGCTTGGCCAGCAGCGTCTGGGCAGCACCTTGGTCGGCGCGGCCGTAGGGGCCCTGGCGCGCCGCTTTCAGCAGCGGCTCGATGGCTTTCAGCTCCGATTCAACGTAGGCAAACAAATCGGCCCGCTTGATTTGCTTCGGCAGGTTCTTGCTAGGCGCGTCGGCTTCGGTCACGAAGGGTACGTTGGCGTACATGTCGAGGGCGTGGTAGTACGCCAGGGCCCGCAGGAAGCGCGCTTCGGCTCGGTCGAGGCGGGCGTTGTCGGCGTCGGCCCCCGCGATGCCGCGGCTGCTGAGCTTGTCGTCGGTGGTCTCGCGGATGAACTCGTTGCACAGCGTTACCTCGTAGAAAATCCGGGTGTAGCTGTTGTTGATCAGGTCGTTGCTCGACGACCACGTGGTCCGGTTCAGCTCCTGTAGCGGGCCGCTGTTCCAGGCCACCACGGCCTCGTCAGTAGTCAACTCCTGCAAGTACCAGTAGGCCCGCAGGTACGAGGTTTCGCCCTCGTCCTTGCCTTGCCCGGCAAACACATCGGGCGAGCCCGAATTGCCCGACAAGTTAAAGCCCGCGTAGCACTTGGCCAACACCTGAATGTAGTTGGCGGGGTCCTTGTACACCGATTCGGTGTTAAGGTCGTAGAACGGAGTGCGGTCGAGGTCCTTGGTGCAGCCCGAAAGGCCCCCGCCAAGCAAGGAAGCGGTTACTGCCAAGGCCGCGCCGCCGGAACGAAATTGCTTATTCATATAAAAAAGAGCTAATAATCAGTTAAATGCCGAGGTTGAGGCCCAGCGTGACGGTGCGGGGCAAGGGATAGAATTGGTTGTCGATGCCGCTGAAGTGCTCCGGGTCGAGGCCGGTGTACTTGGTCAGCACCAGCAGGTTTTGGCCGGCTAAGGTTAGGCGCAGCGTGGTGCCGGCTTTCAACAAGCTGCCAAAGTCGTAGCCCAACGTCACGTTCTGGAGGCGCACGAAGGAGGCGTCCTGCAAATAATAGTCGCTGTAGGGCTGCCCGGTTTTGAACCCGGTGGAGTAGATGTCGGGCACCACGTTGGCCGCGTAGCCCAGGCCCGTGTTGAGCCCGTAGTAGTTGCCCTGGCCCGCATTAATACCGTTATACACGTAGTTGCCGATGTTGGAGCGCACCGTAAACGCCAAGCTGGCCTTGCCGTAGCTCAGGTTGGAGCTGAAGCCCAGGATGGCTTTCGGGGCCGGGTCGTGCTCGTGCAGCTTGTCGCGCTCATTGATGAGTTTGTCGTTGTTCTGATCGACGTACTGGGTGAGGCTGGTAGCAGAGGCCGGGTCCTGCAAGGGCTTGCCGTTCTCGTATTTCTGCTGGTAGAGGAAGAACGAATTGGGCGCATAACCCACCGTGTTCACCTGCACAAACTGGAAGTTGCCTACGTTGCCCACCGGGGTGCCCAGGTAATTGGGGTCTTCCACCTGCGTGAGCTTGGTGATTTTGGTGCGGTTCATGGTGGCGTTGAAGTTCACCGACCAGTTGAACCGTTCGCCCTGCACCAGGTTGTAATTTACGGCTAATTCGATGCCCCGGTTTTCTAGGCTGCCGATGTTTGTCAGCAACGTGTTGCTGAAGTTAGTGCCCACGGGTATCGGAATCACGGCCAGCAGGTCGTCGGTTTTGCGCAGGTACACGTCCACCGAGCCGGTCAGGCGGTTGCTAAAAAAGCCGTAGTCCAAGCCCGCGTCGTAGGTTTTGGTCTGCTCCCACTTCAGGTTGCGGTCGTAGGCGGCCGGCTTCAGCGTGTAGACGACGTCGTTGCCGAAGACTTGCCGCACGGTCGGGGCCCCGATGCTGTAGCCGCCCAAGTAGGGGTAGTCGCCGGCCACGCTGGTGATGTCCTGCTGGCCCGTGATGCCGTAGCTCGCGCGCAGCTTTAGGTCCGATACAATATGGGAGTCGACCAGAAAGTTCTCTTTGTTAATGCGCCAGGCCACCGAGGCTGCCGGAAACTTGCCCCAGCGGTTGTCGGGGCTGAAGTGCGAAGAGCCGTCGGCCCGGAAGGTGCCCGTTAATAGGTAGCGTTCCTTGTAGTTGTAGTTCAGGCGCCCGTAAAACGAGATTAGTGTATACTGCGTCTTGAACGGGTTCTGGGGCGGGTTGTCGGGGTAGAGTAGGGTGCCGTCCGCTTTGTAGGCGGGCCGGTACGGCGAGTACGTGTAAAAATCCTGGTACGAGTAGCCGGCCAGGGCTTCTAAGTGGTGGTCGCCAACTTGCTTGCTGTAGTTGAGGTAGGCCTCCAGCAACTTGTTGTTCTTGCCCTGGTGGTACGAGTTGTCCTGTCCCTGGGTGGAAAAAGCTATCGACGACGCGGCCGGAATGTTAACTGTGCCGTTACTGCGCGACACGTCGTAGCCCAGGTTCAGGTTGGCGTGCAGCTCGGGCAGGAAATGCACCTGGTAGTCGAACTGCACGTTGCCAATGCTGCGCAGCACCGTGCTGCGGTCGCGCTTGTCGTTGAGCAGCGCCACCGGGTTGCGGTCGGTGAGGGGGTTGGGGATGGCCCCGTTCAGCAGCTCGTAGTAGCCGTTAAACTGGCTGTTGCCGCTGTAAATAGGCTGGGTGGGGTTGAACCGCACGGCCCCGCCGATGGCCCCCTGGTCGGCAAAGCGGTAGTCGGCCTGGGTGCCCTTCACGTTGACATCGATGCGCAAGTGGTTGTCGAACAGGCGCGGCGTGAGGCCGATGGAAGCCGAGTTGCGCTTCAAGTTGCTGGTAAGCAGCGTTCCGTTCTGGTCGAGGGCCCCCAGCGACACCCGGTAGGGCACGTGCTTGGCGCTACCCGTCAGGCTCACGCTGTTGTCACTGGTCCAGGCCGTGCGGTAAATGGCGTCCTGCCAGTCGGTGTTGGCGGTGCCCAAGTATTTAGCCCCAATGGCCGGGACGGTGCCGGCGGCAATGGCCTGGTTCGTGAGGGCGCGGTAGGCGTCGGCACCCAGCACGTCGACCTTGCCGTAATTCGTCGAGCGCGACAGCTGCGAGTTGATGTTGACGTGCATCTTTTCGCCGTCTACCCCCTTTTTGGTAGTGATGATAATCACGCCGTTGGACGCCCGCGAACCGTAGATGGCCGTGGCTGAAGCGTCTTTAAGCACAGTGAACGTCGCAATGTCGGTGGGGTTCACCAGCGAGAGCGGGCTGCCGGCCCCGGCGATGCCTTGGTTGTCCACCGGCACCCCGTCGATGACGATGAGCGGGTCATTGCTGGCATTCAGCGACGAACCCCCGCGGATACGAATGGTGCTCAACGCACCAGGGTCGCCGCCACCCGTGGTTATCTGCACGCCGGCCAGCTTGCCCTGGATGAGCTGCTCGGGCGAGGTCACCTGCCCCTGCACGAAGTCTTTGGTCGTCACGGTGGCAATCGAGCCGGTCACGTCCTGGCGGCGAGCGGTGCCGTAGCCCACCACCACGGCCTCGTTGAGCGCCGTGGCATTCTCTGCCAACTTCACGCTTACGCTCGCGTTCTGCCCGTCCACGCTGGTAATCTCGCGGCGCACCGTGGTGAAGCCGACCGAAGAGATGATCAACACGTGAGGACCCGCCGGCACGCGCGGTATGGAAAAAGTACCATCGACGGCGGTGCTACTACCCAGTGTCGTTCCTTCCACCACCACCGTGGCGCCCGGTAGGCCCTGGCCCTGGCCGTCTACCACGCGGCCGCTGACGCTGCCATCGGCTAGAGCCCCGGCCGTGCGGCTGGCGAAGGACGGGCCCGGGCCCGTGCTACCGCGTGGGGCTACCCAGGGCGTGGCGCGTAAGTGCTCCGCTTTGGATGCGGCCGGGTTGAAATGCCCGGGCGCGGCCAGCGCGGCGCCCGTCGAGTACATCCCCAGCGTGGCTAGGAACAGCGTTCGGGAAAGGTGCCGAGCAGTTGGCACCGGCGGTAATAGTGTCGGCATGGGTGGGAGATTAGGTGGTGATCAGTTCTGGCTCGCCTGACAATTGCCAAGGCAAATGCAATCGATTCCAAATCAGAAAAAGGAATGGAACGGTGCAAAAGAAGGGCACTGCTCAAGCACCTGAAAACCATCAAACCAATATCAAGAATCAGTTTTAAAATATTGATAATAATACCTTATAAATCAATGTCTTAATATTGAAAATATTAATAAAAATCAAGGTGATTTATACCCGGAATTCAGTTGAAATGTAGCCAAAATAGTCTTTGTTAGCCTGATTACTTCCCCATCCAACTTCATGTGCAGCCAACCCAACCCAGGGCCCTGAACGCTCAAGTGAGGTAGCACTAATGAGGTCAATTAGGATCATGGAACTAGTATATAGAAGAGGCGCGTAATGGTTACGCAATCCATTTCTATGAACGCATTAGTAGCGTCCGCCTCCCGTGCTCCGATGTGTCGGCAATTACCTGGGCCGCCTATTTGGCAATAGGTCCTCTTCGCTGGCAAGAGCCTCCTGCGTAGCGTCGGCATGGGGCCCCGAAGCCCGGGTTACCTGCTTCCGCTTAGGAAAATAAGTTCGATTGCCAAGGCATCAATAGCGGCCACCAATTCGCCCCAGCGAGGCATTTTGCTCGCCTGACTGGCCCGCTCACCGGCCCCCAGATTTAGCAGGCAGATCCGATGGCCTTGGCAAAGTGCTAAATAAGTTCAGTCGCTTGAATTGTCCGCACGCGCCCTTCAAACTCCTCGCTTGGGTAAATAGATTTCTTCTTGGTGCGCGCCTTGTAGGTATACACTGTGTTTATGGTGTAGCCCAAAATCTTGCTGATGCGCTCACTGTCGCCAATTCCCAAACGGATGAGCGCAAAAATCCGCAGTTCGGCAGTCAATAGCTGGTCTTCGGGCGAATCAATCTTCTCTTCCGCTTTCAACAAGGAGTTAAAGTCCGCTACAAAGTTGGGAAATAGCTTTAGGAATACAGCATCGAAGCCCTTGAAAAGGTCGTTTCGCTCCTTTTTGCCGTTTATGCTCTCAACAATACGCTGGGTGCTGATGTACTGCTTATTGGCCAGCGAGGCACCCAATGCATCCTTGATTTCTTCGAGTTTGTCGATGTGTTCGGAAATGACAACGAAGTAGTGCCCGATGTACTCGTCCTTGATGACGTTGGCCTCATTGAGTTGGTGGTTAACTTCGTGTAGCTGTTCGTTTAGCTGGCTGAGCCGCTCGTTGTTGTGCCGAAGTGCCTCGTTGATGGCCGAGATGGTGACTTCCGCGCGTTGCAAGCGCCGGAGTTGCCGGAAGATAACAGTAGCAAAGGCGATGACCAACAGGATAAGGACGGTGGTGGCCAAGGAGTAGACCCCCAAGGTTTTCCGCTGGCGCTCGATAATGCTGACGCGCTGGCCCTCGATGACGGAAAATATGCTGCCGATCTGAATCTGCCGCAACCGGGCGTTGTAAAAGGAGGCATCTTCGCGGGCGCTGTTAATAAATGTGTACGCGTGGGCCAAGTCGCCCCGGCGATAGCACAGGTCGGAGAGTTTAAATAGCGCCAGGGTTTCCGTCGTGGCCGACTTGATGTCCGCAATGGACGCCTGCGCCAGTAGTTGCAATTCCTCTTCCGGCTTACCCAACAGTTCCGCCACGTAAGCCGCTGTGCTGGCGTTAATGGCAACTTGGTGCAAGGGTAAATCGGGTAAGCCGAGAATGTGCTTGTACACCAGTTCACTGGCCTTTATATCCTTGGTTTTTAGGTACCGAAAGCCTTGCACCGACAAGGCTTGGTACGAGCCCGCTTGGCAATAATGTAAAGCTGTGTCGCTGTAGGCAATGGCCTTGGCCGTGTAAAGTGAGAGATAATATGCACTACCGTTAAAATCAGCTAAGTCGCTGTAAGCGCGTGCTTGAGTGAAGTAAAGCTCGACCCGGTTGGCAGAGTCTAGCTGAGTAGGATCAACTCTTTCCAAGGTTTCAAACGCCTCTTTAAACATACCAGAAGATACTTGCACGAAAGCTAGGTTGAGTTCGGAAACCTCCGTCTTTTCGGGACTTTGCATGGCGTTTGCCAGCTTAATCAACCGTTGCGCGTAAGCAAACGCTGAGTCGTATTTAAAGGATCGGTACTCTTGATAGATGCGCAGGCCGAGGGTGAATTTGGCTTGGTCATTTCCCTTTGATGCCTGAAACTGCTCGGTTAACGTGGCGATTCGGTTAACCCGCTGCTTGAAATAAGTGTTTTTGTGGTTTAGGGCCTGAGTAAGTTCGTCCAGTAGCGTATCTGTGTTATTTGCCCGGGCTTCTCCAGCCACCGCAAATAAGGTGAGGCATAGAAATAAAAGAGGTTTCACTTGACGAGGATTAAAAACTCCTCTTATCGGCTAGGGCTTGCCAGCATCAAATATAGAGCTTAAGAGAAAATTGAGGTGGTCCAGTTACGCTTAATAGTTTCAGGTACTGAATTCAAAGGGCCGTTGGTGACCAATATACGGTATCCGGTAGTAAATATTGGAACGTAGCCGCTCGTGATTGTAGTGTACGCTTCCCTAAATAGCGAGCCAGTTGTGAGTAGAGAAAGACGTAACTTTCACTGCCTGACGACTGACTAATGAAAAAAGGACGATTCAGCGAGGCCCAAATTGTGGCCATTCTGCAACAGCAAGCCAGCGGGCAAACCGTCGCCCAAATTGTGCGGGAGCACGGCCTGAGTGAGGCGACATTCTACGCGTGGAAAAGCAAGTATGCCGGGGCGAGCGTCGCGGAACTAACGCGGCTCAAGCACTTGGAAGAGGAGAATTGAAAACTCAAGCAGCTGTTCGCTGACTTGAGCTTAGAAAACCAGGCTATCAAGGAGATCCGGCGAAAAAAGTAGCCAGCCCTGCGGCGCGACGCCAGGCAGCGCAGGGCTTAGAGGCTATCCAAATAGGCAGTTATACCAGGTGATTCGCGCGCAAGCAAAATGAAGCATGGCCAGGTAGTTTTCGGGCTTTTTGGCCCAGCGAATGAGCAAGTGCCGGAAGCGGTTGCGCCAGGAGTGGGTCCGCTCCACGGCCCAGCGCCGGGCTTTCTGGCCGGCTTTTTTGGCCTGGACTTCTTCCCCCCGCGGGCGGATGTGGGCCGTGTAGCCGAGGGCCGCCAGCAGTTCGCGCACCTGCTTCGAGGCGTAGCCGGCAGCCAGGCACAGCCCCTGCTGCCCGCCCGCCGCCCGGTGGGCGTCGCGGGCGGCTTCGGCCTGGGGCGGCACGCTGGCCCAGGTGCTCTCCACCAGCTTCCCGTCGTGGCGGTTGGCCCCGTCGAGCACCAGCCCCACCGGGATGCCCCGGGCCTCCGTCAACAGGCTGCGCTTGACGCCGCCGTTGCCGCGGTCCGGGGGGTTGGGCCCCGTTTTTTTTTCCGCCCAGCGGCGCTTTGTGCAGCGAGCCGTCGAGGGCCATCCAGGCAAAGTTTAACCCAAGCAGCTCGTCGTAGTCGCCCAGGGCCTCGTCCCAGCGGCGGGCAAATACGCCGGCTTGCACCCACTGCTGGAACCGGCTGTGGGCGGTACTGCTTTGGCACAAACCGGTTGCATCCAGCCCTTTCCACTGGCAGCCCGTGCGCAAAACGAAGAAGATGGCGCTCCGCGCGTCCCGGTCCGGGATGCGCGGCCGATGGCAGCCCAGCGGGTGGGCCTTGCCCACATGCGCGGGCAGCAGGGGCGCTAACCGCGCCCAAAGCGTGTCTGAAATCGTGAATTCTTGAACTGTCGCCATTAGCCAAAGTTAATCCCCTATTTGGATAGCCTCTTAGAGGCTATCCAAATAGGTTGTAAGTTGGAGTTATGGCGACAGTTCAAGCGTTTACCATTTCCGACACCTTATGGGAGCGGCTTTCCCCGCTCTTGCCGGTCCATGTGCCCAAAGCCCACCCTTTGGGCTGCCACCGCCGCCGCCTTGCGGACCGGGAGGTACTGAGCGCCATTTTCTTCGTTCTGCGCACGGGTTGCCAGTGGAAAGCATTGGATGCGACGGGTTATGCAAAAGCTCCACGGCCCACAGTCGGTTCCAACAGTGGGTGCAGGCGGGCGTATTTGCCCGCCGCTGGGACGAGGCCCTGGGCGACTACGACGAGCTGCTTGGGTTAAACTTTGCCTGGATGGCCCTCGACGGCTCGCTGCACAAAGCGCCGCTGGGCGGAAAAAAAAACGGGGCCCAACCCCCCGGACCGCGGCAACGGCGGCGTCAAGCGCAGCCTGTTGACGGAGGCCCGGGGCATCCCGGTGGGGCTGGTGCTCGACGGGGCCAACCGCCACGACGGGAAGCTGGTGGAGAGCACCTGGGCCAGCGTGCCGCCCCAGGCCGAAGCCGCCCGCGACGCCCACCGGGCGGCGGGCGGGCAGCAGGGGCTGTGCCTGGCTGCCGGCTACGCCTCGAAGCAGGTGCGCGAACTGCTGGCGGCCCTCGGCTACACGGCCCACATCCGCCCGCGGGGGGAAGAAGTCCAGGCCAAAAAAGCCGGCCAGAAAGCCCGGCGCTGGGCCGTGGAGCGGACCCACTCCTGGCGCAACCGCTTCCGGCACTTGCTCATTCGCTGGGCCAAAAAGCCCGAAAACTACCTGGCCATGCTTCATTTTGCTTGCGCGCGAATCACCTGGTATAACTGCCTATTTGGATAGCCTCTTAGTGCGTAAGTCCTATTATTATCAAACTCATGGGCTTCATGATAGGATATTTGAGAAAAATACGTCAGCAATACATTAGACAGTTGAAGAATTTGGTTACCTTTGCACTCCCAAATGGGGAAATAACAAAAAGATGTGGCGCGGTACTTTTACAAAGGCCACATTAAAGACTTGGGTTGACAATTGTGGGATTTGAAATCCTGAAGAGAATTGAAAAAACAATCTCCTAGAAATTGCTAAATCGAAAATATTTGTTACCTTTGCACTCCCAAAAGGGGAAAATGATAACAGTGCACCAAAATTCAGGCTCAAAAAAATATAATTGCTGACTCCAATTGGAAGTGGTAGAATTTGAAATAGCTAGGCAGATTAAAAAATAATTCTGTCTGCATTGCCAAATCGTCAACAAAATAGTTTACCTTTGCACTCCCAATTGAAAAGCGGGGGGGGAGGGGTTGAAATAAAAGGGCTGCGTAGGCGGCCCGCACGGTTGCTTCAACAGGAAGCGGCGTACGTTCTTTGAATGACGGAAATAGACAAATAGTAAGGGAGCCGCCGGGGCAACCCGGCGGCTCAGCCACGAAACGCGTCGAGCGGCCTTGTCCTTGTAACGGGGCGAGGCGAGCACAAGACAGCAGCCTGCTTACGAGTGGGTGAAGGACATTATACAATGGAGAGTTTGATCCTGGCTCAGGATGAACGCTAGCGGCAGGCCTAATACATGCAAGTCGAACGGTGGCAGCAATGCCATAGTGGCGCACGGGTGCGTAACGCGTAGCCAACCTACCCGAATCTGGGGGATAGCCCGCCGAAAGGCGGATTAATACCGCATAAGACTTTGGTCCGGCATCGGGCAGAAGTTAAAGATTTATTGGATTCGGATGGGGCTGCGTGCCATTAGCTAGTTGGGGGGGTAACGGCCCACCAAGGCGACGATGGCTAGGGGAGCTGAGAGGCTGGTCCCCCACACGGGCACTGAGATACGGGCCCGACTCCTACGGGAGGCAGCAGTAGGGAATATTGGGCAATGGAGGAGACTCTGACCCAGCCATGCCGCGTGCCGGATGAAGGCCTTCTGGGTCGTAAACGGCTTTTTTCCGGGAAGAACCGGTCCTGTGCGCAGGGCCCTGACGGTACCGGGAGAATAAGCACCGGCTAACTCCGTGCCAGCAGCCGCGGTAATACGGAGGGTGCGAGCGTTGTCCGGATTTATTGGGTTTAAAGGGTGCGTAGGCGGCCGCGTAAGTCTGGGGTGAAAGCCCGTTGCTCAACAACGGAACTGCCCTGGAAACTGCGCGGCTTGAGTCCAGACGAGGTTGGCGGAATGGGCGGTGTAGCGGTGAAATGCATAGATACCGTCCAGAACCCCGATTGCGAAGGCAGCTGACTAGGCCGGTACTGACGCTGAGGCACGAAAGCGTGGGGAGCGAACAGGATTAGATACCCTGGTAGTCCACGCCGTAAACGATGGATACTCGCTGGTGGCGATAGACGGTCACTGGCTTAGCGAAAGCGTTAAGTATCCCACCTGGGGAGTACGCCCGCAAGGGTGAAACTCAAAGGAATTGACGGGGGCCCGCACAAGTGGTGGAGCATGTGGTTTAATTCGATGATACGCGAGGAACCTTACCTAGGCTAGAATGCGCGTGACCGGTTCGGAGACGAACCTTTCCTTCGGGACACAAAGCAAGGTGCTGCATGGCCGTCGTCAGCTCGTGCCGTGAGGTGTTGGGTTAAGTCCCGCAACGAGCGCAACCCCTACATTTAGTTGCCAGCGGGTCGTGCCGGGGACTCTAGATGGACTGCCTGCGCAAGCAGTGAGGAAGGCGGGGACGACGTCAGGTCATCATGGCCCTTACGCCTAGGGCTACACACGTGCTACAATGGACGGTACAGCGGGTTGCCAACCAGCGATGGTGCGCCAATCCCGAAAAGCCGTTCTCAGTTCGGATCGGAGTCTGCAACTCGACTCCGTGAAGCTGGAATCACTAGTAATCGCGCATCAGCAATGGCGCGGTGAATACGTTCCCGGGCCTTGTACACACCGCCCGTCAAGCCATGGAAGTTTGGTAGACCTGAAGCCGGTGCTCCGCAACGAAGCCGGTTAGGGTAGAACAGGTAACTAGGGCTAAGTCGTAACAAGGTAGCCGTACCGGAAGGTGCGGCTGGATCACCTCCTTTCTGGAGCCGCTTCGCCCCCGACGGGGCCAATCAACCCGTTTCGTAAGCACTTTACCCATTGTCTATTTCCTCATTCAAATAATTTAAAAGACTATAGATATTACTCTATATTCTTCAGTTGCCACAAATAATGTGGCAAACGTTCTTTGACGTAAGGGTAACCAAGAAAGAGAAGTAAAAAGCGGGCTTATTTATCTGTGGTAGGTAAGCACTTTGTCCTCACTTTTAGTGAGACGAAGCGCAAGTAAGAAGTAAGCAAGAGCACACGGGGGATGCCTAGGGTCTCAGAGGCGACGAAGGACGCGATAAGCTGCGATAAGCCCGGGGGAGGGGCACATGCCCGGTGATCCCGGGGTTTCCGAATGGGGCAACCCCGCGACTGGAAGAGTCGTGAACTGACCCGCTTGCCGGGCAGTGGCAAACGCAGGGAACTGAAACATCTAAGTACCTGCAGGAAAAGAAAATAACAATGATTCCCCAAGTAGTGGCGAGCGAACGGGGAGGAGCCCAAACCGCGGCGGTTACGGCCGCTGCGGGGTTGTAGGACCACAACATCTGATTAAATCGAGTTAGCTGAACTGCGTGGGAAAGCAGGCCAGAGACGGTGAGAGCCCGGTAAGCGACAATTCTGGTTTACGGTAGTGGGATCCTGAGTAGGGCGGGGCCGGAGAAACCCCGTCTGAAGCGAGCGGCACCATCCGCTAAGGCTACATACTCCTGAGACACCGATAGTGAACTAGTACCGTGAGGGAAAGGTGAAAAGAACCGGGAATACCGGAGTGAAAAGAACCTGAAACCGTGTGCTTACAAGCAGTCAGAGGGCTTTGGTGGCCTGATGGCGTGCCTTTTGCATAATGAGCCTACGAGTTACTCCTCCCCGGCAAGGTTAAGCGCTTTTAGGCGCGGAGCCGCAGCGAAAGCGAGTCTGAACAGGGCGCGTAGTCGGGGGGGGTAGACGCGAAACTTGGTGAGCTACCCATGACCAGGATGAAGGTGCGGTAACACGCACTGGAGGTCCGAACCAGTTTCCGTTGAAAAGGATTTGGATGAGTTGTGGGTAGGGGTGAAAGGCCAATCAAACTGAGAAATAGCTCGTACTCCCCGAAATGTATTGAGGTACAGCGTCGGCGCGGAGCGTGCTGGAGGTAGAGCTACCGATAGGACTAGGGGGTGTCAGAGCCTACCGAATCCTGACGAACTCCGAATGCCAGCACGTATCGCCGGCAGTGAGGCCTGGGGTGCTAAGGTCCCCGGCCGAGAGGGAAAGAACCCAGACCAACGGCTAAGGTCCCTAAATCCAGGTTAAGTTGAACAAAGGAGGTCCGATTGCTTTGACAGCCAGGAGGTTGGCTTGGAAGCAGCCATTCCTTTAAAGAGTGCGTAACAGCTCACTGGTCGAGCGATCGGGCGTCGATAATACGCGGGCATCAAACCTGGTACCGAAGCTTTGGATGCAACCTGCAAGATGGTTGCGTGGTAGGGGAGCATTCTTCTTGCGGAGAAGCCGTCTCGTCAGGGGCGGTGGAGCGTGGAGAAACGCATATGTAGGCATGAGTAACGATAATGGGGGTGCGAAACCCCCACGCCGATAGACCAAGGTTTCCAGCTCAACGCTAATCGGAGCTGGGTTAGTCGGGACCTAAGGAAAAGCCGAGGGGCGTATTCGATGGCCAGCTGGTTAATAGTCCAGCACCGATGAATCGAAGTGATGCAGTGACGCAGAAGTGAAAGCACCGCGGGCGGACGGAAGTGCCCGTTGAAGGGCGTAGATATAGGAAGGGTAGTTAAGTACGCCCATCTTGTCGAAACCTGATAGTACCGCACGGCCTTCGGGCCACGCGGATAGCGTGCCTAATCCGACTGCCAAGAAAACCTGCTAAGCGTTTTAATCGATTCATCGCCCGTACCGCAAACCGACACAGGTGGTCAAGGAGAGTATCCTGAGGCGCTCGAGTGAATCACGGCCAAGGAACTCGGCAAAATGGACCTGTAACTTCGGGAGAAGGGTCGCTTCCTCTGGCGCAAGCCAGAGAAGCCGCAGTGAAAAGGCCCAGGCGACTGTTTAACAAAAACACATGGCTATGCCAACGCGCAAGCGGACGTATATGGCCTGACACCTGCCCGGTGCCGGAAGGTTAAGAGGGGAACTTAGTCCGCAAGGGCGAAGGTTTGAATCGAAGCCCCGGTAAACGGCGGCCGTAACTATAACGGTCCTAAGGTAGCGAAATTCCTTGTCGGGTAAGTTCCGACCTGCACGAATGGTGTAACGATCTGGGCGCTGTCTCAGCCGTGAGCTCGGTGAAATTGTAGTCTCGGTGAAGATGCCGAGTACCCGCCACGGGACGGAAAGACCCCGTGCACCTTTACTATAGGTTGCCATTGGTGTTGGGTTCGGCATGTGTAGCATAGGCGGGAGGCGCTGAACCGGGGCCGCTAGGTCTCGGGGAGCCGACGTTGAAATACCGCCCTTGCCGTGCCTGATGCCTAATCCGCCGCGCGGAGACAGTGGCTGCTGGGTAGTTTGACTGGGGTGGTCGCCTCCAAAAGAGTATCGGAGGCTTTCAAAGGTCCGCTCAGTCCGCTTGGTAACCGGACGCAGAGCGCAATAGCAGAAGCGGGCTTGACTGCGAGGCCCACAAGCCGAACAGGGTCGAAAGACGGATATAGTGATCCGGCGGTTCCGCATGGAAGGGCCGTCGCTCAAAGGATAAAAGGTACGCCGGGGATAACAGGCTGATCTCCCCCAAGAGCTCATATCGACGGGGAGGTTTGGCACCTCGATGTCGGCTCGTCACGTCCTGGGGCTGGAGAAGGTCCCAAGGGTTCGGCTGTTCGCCGATTAAAGTGGCACGCGAGCTGGGTTCAGAACGTCGTGAGACAGTTCGGTCCCTATCTGTGGTGGGCGTTGGATATTTGACAGGACCTGTCCTTAGTACGAGAGGACCGGGATGGACCAGCCGCTGGTGCGCCGGTTGTACCGCCAGGTGCAGCGCCGGGTAGCTACGCTGGGAGGAGATAAGCGCTGAAAGCATCTAAGTGCGAAACTCACCTGGAGATGAGATATCCCAATTGGAAGGGCCGTGGGAGACGACCACGTGGATAGGCGGCAGGTGAAAAACCAGAAATGGAACAGCCGAGCCGTACTAATGGCCCGAGGGCTTCGCTTGTTCCAGACTTTTACTTCTTTTTCTTTACCCTTATGTCAACGGTTTTGCTGCTTGTCATTGAACACGACAAGCAATGCCAGCAATGGTGGCTTTAGCCCGGGTGTTCACCTCTTCCCATTCCGAACAGAGCCGTTAAGCCCCGGTGCGCCTATGGTACTGCCTTCACCGGTGGGAGAGTCGGTCGCCGCCAACTTTATTGTAACCCCTCTGCTAATATGCTTTTACTAGCATATTAGCAGAGGGATTTTGTTTTGGAGTAATTACAGATGTAATATTTATTTCTTATTGATTGTCTCGTCCGGCTATAAGAGTCTATCCGGAAAATAAGAGGGAGTGTCGCCAGACGGTGTTGGCACAGGCCAGGTGCAGGAAAGCTTCGTAGTAGGTGACTTTCTTTTCCCAGCGGATAGCAGGCGGCGGAATCGGTGAAACCCGGCGTGGGTGCGCTCCACCACCCAGCGGCGGGCGCGGTAGCCGGGGGTGCGGCGCTTCTCAGCCTCTTCGCCCCGGCCCAGGATATGCACCCGGTAGCCCCACTGTGCCAGCAGGCGGCGAACAGCCTCGGCATCATAGCCTTTGTCGGAGCAAAAGCCAGGAGCAAAGTCGCCTTCGGCCGGAGGGGGCAGCACCGGCATCGAATCCAGTACCGTCTGTACTTGCGTGACTTCGTGCACATTGGCCCCCGTGACGGCCACGCCGATGGGCAGGCCCTGGGCCTCGGTGAGCACGTGGCGCTTGACCCCGCCCTTGCCCCGGTCGGTGGGGTTGGGGCCAACGGCCTCCCCGCCGAGCAGGGCTTTGGTCTGACAGGCGTCCAGGCACTGCCAGTCCCAGTCCAGGCGGCCCTCGGCCTGCAATTGCACCAATCCACTGGTCCAGAGCTGTTTGAAGACTCCTGCGCGCCCCCACTCCTGGAATCGCTCGTGCACCGTCGAGGCGGCCCCCAAACACCGCGGCAGCGCCTTCCATTGCATGCCAGTAACCAAAATATAGTACATTGCAAAAAACATCTGGCGGTTGCAAACCCGAGGCCGGCCGCGCTTGCTCACCCCACTGAGCGCCTCGGGGAGCAGCGGTTCGGCCGCTGCCCACAGCAGGGGAGAAGGCAAGAAATCAGCGTGAATCGTAGCTTCGTACGCGGTTGTAGTCGGGCGCAAGGAGAAACTTGTCAGGTGTGGTAACCCCAAATTTCTCGCGCCTGGCTACAACTTCTTTATTTTCCGGATAGGCTCTAAGTGTACAGGTTGTCCAATGCTGAAAAAAAGTTGTCAGTTTTTGCGGGAGAAGAAAAGGAGTGGTCTTAGTCCTGCTAGCAGGTTGTCAAGTTAAGCTGCACCGGGTGATGTTGGGGACTGATTAGTGTTGTAGACTTTTGGCTTCCAAGGCTTGCGCAAGGGCTCGGTACTGGTGTGAGCAACCGCTGGCGTGAGATATCCACAGCTCATATGGGGGCGCAGATGGTTGTAGTTATGTACGCTCTGCGCGACGGCGCGGGCGGCTTCGTCAAAGGTGGTGAACACGCGGTTTAAGCGGAAACCCGTTTTCAAGATGCCATTGATGCGTTCGGCTACTGCATTCTCGTAGGGGTCGCCCTGTTGGGTCATACTGATGGTAATCCCCGCTTGTCGGAGCCGCTGTGTGTAGGCGAAACTGCCATAGTGACTCCCCCGGTCTGAGTGGTGAATCAGGCATGCGGAGCGGGGCTGCTCACTTTGCAGCGCCATCTCCAACGCTTTCAGCGAGCCTTCCACCGTGAGGTACGGATGCAGGCAGTAACCGACGATAAGTTTCGAATACGCATCCGTTAGTAAGGATAAGTAGCCGAAGTCCAGCCCGATGCACAAGTAGGTAATGTCGCACACCCACGCTTGCTGGGGCGCTGTCAACGTTGCGTCCACCAACAAGTTTGGATACTTACGTAGGCTGTGCGCCGAATTCGTCGTCTTCGGCACCACCCGCTTTTGGCGCAGAATCAAGTTGTGTGTTTGTAGGAGCTGATGCAGCTTGTCGCGGCCCATTTTGATGCCACTCGCCGCCAAGGGCTCTTGCAGCAGTAAATACAACTTGCGGGTGCCCAGCCCTGGAATCTCGCGCCGAAGCGCGAGCACGAGGCCCAGCACCAGCAAAGCGTGGCCCCGTACCCGCTGGGCGTCGTGCTGGCGACGATAAAAGGCTTGTCGGCTGACACCAAACAGTCGACACAAGTGACCGACGCTCACCCGGGCGATTTCGTTTTCCTGAAGCCTCAGGACCGTTTGGTGCCAGACTTTTTTCGGATGGGCAGTTGCAGCTCTTGCTCGGCCACCCCAATCAGGGTGTGGAGGGCTAGAATCAATAGATTAGCCTGCTGCAAGGTCTGTTCCAGCTCCTCGTTGCGCTGTTGTAAGGCCAGTATGTCCCGTTTTTGCGTTCGTGTCATAGCCGGGCTAACGAACAAGCCGGTCTGCACCTTGAGCTGATACAGGCTCACCCAGTTGCGCAACGTGTAACTGTTGTGGATATCCAGGTCGGCCATCACCTGGCTGGGCTCTTCGCCCCCAAAGACAATGCGGAACGCCGCCGTTTCCTTGAATTGCTCTGACCTCCTCCCATTTACTGGGCCGCTCGGAAGTAGGGCATCAGGCGTTCTGAAGCTCGACGGTAGTGGCGGCAGCCACTGCCTCATCGGGCGTTAAATTCTGTAACGAGCTGTGCGGCCGGAAGCCATTGTATTCTTGGCGCCAGTGCTCGATTTTCTCTTGCGCATCGGTCAGCGACAGAAACCAGTGCACGTTCAAGCACTCATCGCGGAAGCTGCCGTTGAACGATTCAATGTACGGATGAGGTGGTCCAATTACACTGGACAGTTTAGGGTGTTAGTTTGAAGAAGCTGTTGATGAGTGTGATAGAGCGTCCGATAGTCGATGCTGGAGCGCAGGCGCTCGTGGTTGTAGTAGTCAAAATAGTCGGCGACGCTGGCCTGCGCGTCGGCCAGGTCGGCAAAAACGAGCCGTTCGCATAGTTCGAGCACCTCGGTTTTAAGCCGGGACCAAAGGCTTTCGGCTTGGGCGTTGTCGTAGCGGTCGCCGCGCCGGCTCTGCGAGCGCACGGCTCCGTGGTCGTGCAGCAGCTTTCGGTAAGCATTGCCGCAGTGCTGCCCGCCGCGGTCCGAATGCACCAGCAGGCTTGGGGTCGGCGGCTGCGCCCAAAAAGCGCGTTGCAAGGCCCTGATGATCAATTCTTCCGGCATCGTCGCCCCGACTTGCCAGCCGACCACCTGCTTGCTGGCTACATCCTGAAAGGCGCACAGATAGGCCCAGTCGCCGTTTGCCAGCGGCAAATACGTGATATCGCTGACCCAGACCCGGTTCGCATGGGTTGGCTTGGGCTGGTCAAGCAGCCGGTTTGGCGCGTACCGCAGCCCGTGGGTTGAGTCGGTGGTGCGCGGGGTGAAGGCCTTCGGTTGTAGCGCGCGCTGGCCCCGCCGGCGCATGGCCCCGCGTAGGCGGTGACGGCCAATACGATGGCCTTTTCGGCGCAAAGCGAGCTGCAGTCGGCGCGTACCATAGCGGCATTTGTGGTGGCCGAATACCTTCACCAGCGCCGTTTCCTAAGCCGGCTCGCCTTGTGCTATGCTTTGTTGCTGAGGATGTTGCCACGCATAATACCTACTAGCCGGTACGCGCAACACTTGGCAGAGCAGGCGCACGGGGTGCGTGGCCCGCTGCCCGTCGATGAAGCGATAGCGGCTCATAGGCTGTCGGTCGCCGAGAAGATGGCAATGGCCTTTTTTAAAATGTTCAGCTCCTGCGCCTGCCGCCGGGCCAAGGCCCGCAGCTGACGCAACTCCGCCGCCGTGGCCGGGTCCAAATCGGCCACACGAGCCGCCGCTACGGGCGTGAGTGCCTCTTTCTGCCATTTGTAGAGCAGTTTGGGGCTGATATTTAGCGCGTGGGCGGCTGCCTGGGTGGAGCGGCTCTCGCCAGCCAGGCGTAGGGCCTCGACGCGGAAGGCAGCGTCATAACGCCGACGTTTGGCGGGTTGGGGGCTGTCTTTCATGACAATCGAAAGTTAAGACCCTATTCTGTCTAGATTTATCCGACCACCTCACTTCTACTTAATAGCTCTCACGTGCCGATATAGGTTTGGTAGGCCAGCCGGCTTATAGGCTCCAAACACCCTAGGTAATAGGTGGCGCAATTGTGGAAGCAAATGACTTTGGTCGAGTATGTAAGCGGGCGGATTGGCCCCTACTTGCCGGCCAATGCGGACTACAGCGGCGTACTGATCAAGGTAGTCAAAATCGCTTAGAGCTAAGTGCCAGTCGAGGTAGGGGGTGGCCGAGGAATTGGTGAGGTAAGCACGGTGGTCGGGACCCAGCACAAATAAATGCTGGTTGTGAAGCCCGGCTAAAGATGGGTCGGGGCGGGGAGCGAAGCTGCTTTCGGCGGGCAAGCGCAGCACGGTTTCGAGTCCGGGCACTAGGGCCCGGTAGCGCACCACCGCTACGGCGGCTAGCAGCACTAGGAAAATCACCTCTGGGGCCCAAGCTGGCCGACTGGCTTGCCATAGGAAGAGGCTGAAGTATGCCAGCGGTGGCAGCAGCAGCACCAGGGCACCGGGCGCTGTGCCACCGCCGCCCGCCAGTACCGCCAGAGCCACTAACAGCCAGGCTATCATCAATTGCCGGAACTTGGCCTGAAACACGGGGCCCAGCGGCGTGCCGAGTCCTCGCATTGTGGCTAGTGACAATACTGCCGCTGGCAGGGCCAGCAGCCGTAATTGCAAGGCCAAGGGCAAGCCGCTGGGGGCCCCGGCGCGGAAATTGTGCCAGCCCGGTTCAAGGTGAAATTGTACGAAGTTGGGCAGGGCCCCAACGTAGAGAAAATACGTAGCTGCTACTGCATACGGAAACAGCAATCCACACAGCAGCAGCAAGAAGCTGCGAAACGCATTGGCCGCAAAGATGATAACGGCCAGCAGGCCCACGCCCGCAAAAAGTACCAATGGCAAGTAGCACAGCCCTGCTAGTCCAATCAGAAACCCAGCTCGGAATAAGCGGCGGTTGTCGTAACCCTCGCGTGAGGTGGGGATCAGGGCGCTGAGGGCAAATACCACGAAGGTATGCCCCACTAGCAGCGGTGACAGCGCATCGAGGTCTGTACTAAGGGAGCCGACCACCACGTATACGAGGGCTGCTAAGTAGCCGCGGTCGGGGAAGGCGTCGGCGCGGTTTAGTACGAAGTTCAGGCGCAGGGCTTGCAGCAGCAGCAAAGCCAGTGCCAGTGCACGGTATAAAAATACTGGCCGGGCCCCTACCCAGTCGAGCCCACCGAACAGGTAGACTGCCAGCGGGGCAGTACCGTCGTAAAGGTCGCGGTAGGGCAGGGCCCCGCCGTGCACCCGCTCGCCCACCAATAGGGCCCTTAGCTCGCCCGCCGTGAGGGGCAAGCCTTGCAGAACCAGCAGCGGCAAGCGCAGGGCCAGCAGCAGCAGCAGCAGCCCCAGTAATTGGGCAGGCAACGAGCCTCGAAAAAAGCGCAGCACGGGCGAAAGTGAATAAGGAAAACCGAATTGTTCCGGCAAAGGTATTCGCCGCCCGGTGGGGCCCCAGCGGCGGGGCGCGGGGCTTCGTTGCGCGGTAGCGTTCGGCCCATCTTCCCGCGGGCGTACCTTTGCAAACTATATGGAAAGCAAACGACAGCAAAAAATGGCCAGCTTGCTCCAGCAAGAGTTGGCCGCCGTGTTGCAGCGCGACCTGCCGCACTTATTTGGCGGCGGACTGGCCCCGAGCATCAGCTTGGTGAAAATGACGCCCGATCTGGGCCAAGCCCGGGTGTACCTGAGCCTGCTGCTGGGCACCGACGCCGACGCCCGCTTGGCCTTGGTGCGCGACAGCGCCAAGGAAATTCGCCAGGCTTTGGCCAAACGCATCCGTAAAACGGCCCGCGTGGTGCCCGAACTCACCTTCTTCCACGACGACAGCGCCGCCTACGCTGCCCACATGGACGGCGTGCTTGGCCAGCTGCACATCCCGCCCGCCCCACCGGCTGCCCCCGCTGCAGAGGGCCCCGACGAGTTGCCCGCGCCGCGCCCGCGCCTGTTCAAGGGTGAATGAGCGAATGAGTGAATGAGTGAATGGCATCTGCGTCCGGCACTCGTTCATTCGTTTAGCCATCCACTCATTCACTCATTCACTCATTCACCGTCCTTGTACTACGACCCGATTAAGAAGACGCTCGGCAAGGTATTCAACCGTACCCCGGGCCTGCGCCGGTTGTTTTACCTCCTGCTCGATCTGCTGCTGCTGCGCACCTGGCACGTGCACCGCGAATTGCGCCAGTGGGCCCGGGGCCGTACCCAGGAGCCGCTAAACATCCTCGACGCGGGCGCTGGCTATGGCCAGTACAGCTACTGGCTCAGCGGGCTGGGGCGCAAATGGCACATTTTGGCCGTGGACGTGAAGGAAGAGCAAGTAGCCGATTCAAACCACTTCTTTCGCCAGATCGGGCGGCCCAATGTGCAGTTTGCCGTGCAAGACCTGGTGCTGTACCAGGAGCCCAATAGCTTCGATTTGGCGCTGTCTGTTGACGTGATGGAGCACATCGTGGAAGACGTGGAGGTGTTTCGCAACATTCACGCCTCGCTGAAGGACGGTGGGATGCTGCTCATTTCTACGCCCAGCGACCAGGGCGGTTCCGACGTGCACGACGACGCCGAAACCAGCTTCATTGAAGAGCACGTGCGCGACGGCTACAACATCCACGAAATCCAGCAGAAGCTGCGCACGGCCGGCTTCGAGCGCATCGAGGCCCGCTACAGCTACGGCGAGCCCGGCCAGGTTTCGTGGCGCCTGAGCATGAAGTACCCCATCCTGATGCTGGGCCAGTCGCGATTGTTCTTTGTGCTGCTGCCGTTCTACTACGCCGTCGTGTTTCCGTTTTGCCTGGTGCTGAACTGGCTCGACGCCCGCTCGGCCCACGACTCGGGCACGGGCCTGATTGTAAAAGCCTGGAAATAGGGCCCCGGGGCCCCGGTCGCCGTGGGCAAAAGCCCGTATCTTGCTTTCGTTTCCTTCCGCCCACCGTTTGCCGCCCCGTTTGATGGACCCCAGCAGTTTTCAGATTTTTATGGATGCGCTGCTGAACCGGATGGAGCAGCAAGAAGCGCGGGCCGCCACCACCAACGAGTTGCTGCTGCAAGTGGTGCAGGAGCAGCGCCACGCCCGGCAAGACAACCAAAAGTTTCAGCAGCAGCAAAGCGTGTTCAACCAACGCCTGCTGGAATGGACGGACCGTCAGGAGAAATTCAACGAGCGTCAGGAGAAATTTAACGAGCGCCAGGAAAAATTTAACGAGCGCCAGGAAAAATTTAACGAGCGTCAAGATCAGTTCAATATCATCTTCCTGGATGAAATCCGCGACATCAAGGCCGATGTGCGCGGGCTGAAGCAGGAAGTGCGCACGCTACTAGACGTGACCATCAAGCAGCACGACGAGCGCCTTAAGCGCTTGGAAGAATTCATGGACGGCTTCCTCCGCAAAGCCGGCTAACCCGACTCCGTGAACGTTCCCTTCCTCATTGCCCGGCGCTACTTCTCCTCGAAGAAAAAGCGCAACATCATCTCCATTATCTCTAACATTTCGATGATTGGGGTGGCGGTGGGCACCATGTCGCTCATCATCGTGCTCTCGGTCTTCAACGGGCTCGAAGACTTGGTGCGCACGCTCTACGGCAAGTCCGACCCCAACCTCGTCATCACGGCCACCAAGGGCAAGTCGTTCGCCGTCACGGCCCCGCTGCTCCAGCGCATCCAGGCCACGCCCGGCGTGGCCCTGCTCACGCAAGTCATTGAGGACAACGCCCTGCTGCAGTACCACGACCGCCGGATGGTGGTAAAGATGCGCGGCCTGAGCGAAAATTACTTCGGCCAAAGCGGCATCGACGCCAGCATCCGCGAGGGCGACCACCGCCTCTACCACGACAGCATCGACTTTGCCCTCATCGGGGCCGGTGTGCAGCACGAGCTCAGCGTCACGCTCAAAAATGGCCTCACGCCCATGCACATGCTGTACCCGCGCAACACCGCGGGCAAAACCCTAAGTTTGGACCCCAGCAAGGCCTTCAACGAAGAGAATTTGCAGGCCGGGGGCGTGTTCCTCATCGAGCAGCACATGGACGACAGCTACGTGTTTGTGCCCCTGCGCTTTGCTCAGCGCCTGCTGGGTTACGGCAATCGCCGCACGGGCCTCTACGTGAAGGTGGGCGACAGCTTCCAGGTGGAGGCCGTGAAGCAAACCTTGCGTGAGGAACTGGGGCCCCGGTTCACGGTGCTCGACTCCGACGAGCAGCACGTGAGCTTGCTCAAGGCCATCAAAATTGAGAAGCTGTTTGTGTTCATCACCTTCGCCTTCATCCTGCTCATCGCCTCGCTCAACATCTTCTTTTCGCTCTCGATGCTGGTCATCGACAAGAAAAAAGACATTGCCGTGCTGCTGGCCATGGGCGCCACCGAAGAAATTGTGCGCAAAACCTTTCTGGGCGTGGGGGCCATTGTGGCGCTGGTGGGCGCGGTGGTGGGGCTGGTTTTGGGCGTGGGCATTTGCTGGGCCCAGCAGCGCTTCGGGCTGGTGAGTATGGGCATGGCCACGAGCATCGTCGACGCGTACCCGGTGAAGATGAAGCTCTCCGATATTCTGCTCACGAGCTTGGCCATCGTGCTCATCACGCTCGCCGTGAGCATCCGCCCGGCCCTGAACGCCGGCCGCCTGGTGTTGCGCGATAACCTGTAGGCCGGACCGCCCGTAAGGCCTCCCAAGCTCCGCAGTAGGGCTCTGGTACATTTTTCGACGCGATAAAGTCCAAAAAATATGCGGTGAGAATCCACGCGGGGCCCTAACTTGCGCCCTCCCGTGGCCGCCTATGAAAGTATCGTCTACCGAACCTTTTCAAATTGTTTACTCGCTCTTTGAGCACGAGTTCCTGGGCCACCTGTTTGCGGCCTATTTGGTGCAGCGTGGCCCCAAGGGCCAGCTGACGCTGCTGCACCAAACGGCATCGGCCCGCAACGCGCCCGAGTTTGCCAGCGGCCTCGACGCCGTTGACTTTGAGTTGATTGAACTGTGCGACCAGCTTCAGCAAGAAGCGGTTATCAAAGAGTTCTGGCCCCGCAAGATTGCGGCAGCCGACTTTTTCCTAAAAACTTACAGCCCCGATAAGGGCGACAAGCCACTGCAAGAAGCCGTGGCGCGCCACGTGCAAACGCGCATGGCCGCCGTGCTGGCCCGCCTGCACGGCAAGCAGGTGTTCATCATGGGGCGCGACGGCGAGCCCACCTGGCGCGCAATTGCGCTGGCCCCGGTGCTGGCCTCGGTGCTGTTTCACTTCCGCCGCAACGACGATGGCACGCACTATTTCCCCACCATTCAGTACCAAAACCAGAAGCTGGACTTCCAGTACAAGGGAGCCCTGCTGGTGTGCCAGCAGCCGGCCTGGCTGCTGCTCGACGGCATCATCTACTCGTTTCACAACGACGTGGACGGGCGCAAGCTCCAGCCGTTCCTGAACAAAAAGTTTATTGTAGTGCCCCGGCAGGTGGAGGCCAGCTACTTCCAGAAGTTCGTGGCCCCGCTCATGGAGGCGTTCGACGTGCACGCCCGTGGTGTGGGCTTTGCCGTCGTCACGGACCGCTACCGGGCCCGGCCGCGCCTCACCTTCAGCGATGTGCCGCCCGCCGGGGCCCTGCCCGAGGTGCCTGAGCGGCCCCCGGGGCCCCCGCGCCGCGGCCGCGTGCCCCAGCCCAAGTCCGCCGCCGCGCCCAGTCCTGACCGCCTGTACTTCCAGCTGGGCTTCCGCTACGGCGACGCCTCGGTGCCCTTCGATTCCGGCAAGCGCGTGAGCGTGCGCCTAGAGCAGGCCGACGAGAGCTATACCTTTCACCGCTTGCTGCGCAACGCCGACGACGAGCGCACCGCCGTGGCCACGCTGGCCGCCCGTGGCCTGGCGTTGCCCGACGGCCACGCCGCCCTCGACCGGGCCAAGGCCTTCCAGTGGCTGCACGACAACGCGGAATCGCTGGCGGCCGAAGGCTTTGCCGTGGAGCCCGCCGCCGGGGCCAGCCAGCCCTACTTTTTGGGGCCTGTGCGCGTCGAGCTGGGTATTCAGGAAGCCGGCGACTGGTTCGATGTGCGCGGCACGGTGTACTTCGGCGACATTGCGGTACCGTTCATCCGGCTGCGGGGGCACATTTTGCAGCGGCGGCGCGAGTTCCGGCTGCCCAACGGCCAGGTGGCAATTATCCCCGAAGCTTGGTTTACCGACTACCTGGAGCTGTTTGCCTTTGCCGAAGAGCAGGACGAAACCCTGTCGCTGCGCCGCCACCACCTTGCCCTGGTGGCCGATTTGCAAAGCAACGAGCTGGCCACCGTAACGCTGGGCCGCAAGCTGGAAAAGCTGCGCGACTTTGCCGAGGTGGCGGACCACCCGCTGCCCGTGGGCTTCCACGGCGAGCTGCGCCCCTACCAAAAAGCCGGCTATAACTGGCTGCGCTTCGTGCAGGACTACCATTTCGGCGGCTGCCTGGCCGACGATATGGGTTTGGGCAAAACCATTCAGACGCTGGCCATGCTGCAGCAGCGGGCCGAAAGCGGGGCGGCGCAGGGTGCGGCGTCGCTGCTGGCGCTACCCACTTCACTGGTGTACAACTGGTTGAATGAGGCACAGAAATTTACGCCTGCCCTGCGGCTGCTGGTGTACACGGGCACGTACCGCACCAAGGACGTGACCCAGTTTGCCGACTACGACGTGGTGCTGACCAGCTACGGCATCGTGCGCCTCGATGCCGAGCTACTGGCCAGCTACCGCTTCGACTACGTAATTCTGGACGAGTCGCAGGCCATCAAAAACCCGTCGAGCACCACCTCGCAGGCCGTGCGGCAACTGCGCTCCAAGCACCGGCTCATCCTCACGGGCACGCCGGTGGAAAACAGCACGATGGATTTGTGGTCGCAGATGTCGTTCATCAACCCCGGACTGCTGGGCACGCAGGCGTTTTTTCGGAAGGAATTCCTCAAGCCCATCGAGCAGCACCGCGACGAGGGCCGCACGCGCCGTTTGCACGCACTCATCAAGCCGTTTATTTTGCGGCGCCACAAGGAACAAGTGGCCAAGGAGTTGCCGGCTAAAAGCGAGCAGCTCAGTTATTGCGACATGACGACGGAGCAGGCCCAGGCCTACGAAGAAACCAAGAGCTTTTACCGCAACAAAATTCTGCAAAACCTGGACGAGCACGGGCCCGCCAGCACGCAGTTTCTACTGCTCCAGGGCCTCACGCGCCTGCGCCAGATGGCCAACCACCCGCACCTGGCCGACGCCAGCTACGCCCACGAGTCGGGCAAGCTGCGCGAGGTGCTGCGCATGATTCGCAACGTGGTGGCCGAAGGGCATAAGGTGCTGGTGTTTAGCCAATTTGTGCAGCACCTAGCCCTGGTGCGCGCTGCCCTCGACGAGCGCCAGCTGCCTTATGCTTACCTCGACGGCAACACCCGCGACCGGGCCGCCGAAGTGGCCCGCTTCCAGGAAACCGACGCGCTGCAAATCTTCCTCATCAGCCTGAAAGCCGGCGGCGTGGGCCTCAACCTCACGGCCGCCGACTACGTGTTTCTGCTCGACCCGTGGTGGAACCCCGCCGTGGAGGCCCAGGCCGTCGACAGGGCCCACCGCATCGGGCAGCAGCGGCCGGTGTTTGTGTACAAGTTCATCACCCAACACACGGTGGAGGAGAAAATCCTGGCCCTGCAACAGCGCAAACTCAACCTGGTCAGCGAGTTGATTGCCACCGACGAAGCAGTCATCAAAACCTTGACCCGGGCCGATATTGAGGAGTTGCTGGGGTAGGCTGGGGCCCTACCTTCGCCACAGTCTTTCGCTTAATGTCACTGCTATGCTTACTTCCCTCCGCATTCAGAACTTCCGCAGTATCCGCGACGCTTCGGTTAAGCTAGGGCAGGTGAATCTATTTATTGGGCCGAATAATTCAGGGAAGTCGAATTTTTTGAAGGGGATAAATCTAATGGCAGACGCTGTGGAGAATTATCCAGTTGATTTTCATTTGGAAATGAATGAGTTCACAGCCATGTTGCCGAGAGTAAATAATAAAACTGTATCTACTGATTCGATCCGATTCATTTTCAAAGATTTATCAAATGCCGATTCATTGAGTGTCGTCATAGGCGCTTTAGGAGTAAATAATGTAGTATCTAACATAAAGTTATTTTCTAGTGTCTATATAAATCATAAAATTGATTTTGATCCTTATGACGAAGAACCGCTTAATAGATATACTAACGTCTGATAATCAGGCTATAGCTAACTTCGTTTTGAAATTAGCTAATCCGGCACAAATAGCCATCGCGTCATCCAGCTTCCGTTTGTCCTTTAAGCGATTTTCAATTCGTAAACTAAAAAAAGCTTTTATTTTGGCAATGGCATGTTCTACGCGCACCCGTCCACTGGCTAAAAGCGTGTTTATTTGTCGTTGTTGAGAAGTGAGTGGCTTCGTTTTAGACGCTTTAATCGGCTTAAAAATAAAGTGTGGATTAACGTACTGCTCTAAACCATAAAAGCCAGAATCAACATGCACCCGAAACAAAGAGAAATCAAATCCGGCAAAAATCTCCTTGAATATTGTAAAATCATGTGTGTGCCCCTCATACATTTTACTAACGAAGAGAATGCGCCGAAACCGGTCACAGATTAGCAGCCATTTTAACGTATGCTGTTTTTTTTACCACTATACTGCTTTCGCTGAACCTCTTGCTTAGCAGAGCGTTCAATCGGCACCTCCGTTACATCTATAAATAAATCTTCTACTCCAGCAAAAACTTGTTCAAAGCTTGTCTGTCCCGTAAAAAGACGTTTTGCTAATACGTGCTGTTGGCGTAAAGCTGTTTTTAAACAAGGTTTGAGCAATTCTAAATACTGACTAGCTGCGGCGTCTGATATGCCGAAATACATGCCTAAATTCTGCAACGTTGGATACGCTTTGTAGTAATGCAAAATAAAAAAGAGTGCTTCCTTTTTATCCGTCAAAATTGGCTGAGTAGGTCCTTGAATTAGCACAGCTTTAGGACGGTAGAGCTGCTGGAAAAACTCATACAATGCCTCAAACTCAGCTATTGATAAGCCAGTGGCTGCTTTGTACTGACGCTCAGTGCGGGCGTTGTGGTAGATGCTGGAAGCCATAACAGATTGATGGAAAATACAAATGTAATCAACATGCTGCTAATCAATCGTTAGCATATCTAATGAACCACTTGAACTATTAATCAAACAGGTACAAGATCAAATTTCTGGCACTCAATTATATAAGCCAGACCCCATTTATTTTACATTAAGCGCTGAATTATCTGAACAAAATCATTTTTCTTCTGAAGGCGCAAATATTATTTCGTTTTTGTTCGCTCTAAGTCAAGGTTCTCGAAATCGTTTCCGTAAGCTGGAAGATGATTTCGCCAATTGCGTAGGCAATTTAACTTCAATCGCAACACCCGTTGATCCTGAAAAGTCAGGACAATTTAAGCTTAGATTCTTTGATAAAAACGACATCGGCTACTGGGCCGAAGAAGTCTCCGAAGGTGTCCTCTACTTCCTAGCCCTGCTCTGCATCGTGCATCAGCCCGACCCGCCGAAGCTGCTGCTGCTGGAGGAGCCCGAGAAAGGCATTCATCCCCGGCGCATTAAAGAAGTGATGGATTTTATCTTTGAATTGGCGCGGTTGCGGGGTATTCAAATAATTCTCACTTCGCACAGTCCGTATGTAGTGGATTATTTCGCGGACATTCCGGAGTGCATTTCGGTATTTGACCGAGAGAATGGGGAGACAATTATTCGCAACGCAGGCGATATTATTGAAGAAACCAATGCTAAGCTTGAAAAACCAATTCGCTATTCTGATACCTTAGGCGAACACTGGGTATCGGGCTTTTTGGGAGGCGTGCCGCTATGAAAATTATTCGTTATGGCTTTTTTGGTGAAGATGATGCGCAACGACTTTTTTTACACCATTACCTCGTGGCGCTGGCAGTTGGGCAGAATTGGCGATTTGAGGTGGATGCCAACTTTCCACTGGTTGGGGGCACCAAAAGCCGAGTGAAAGCGCAGTTTGATGAGGCGTGCGATACGGGTATTTCCTCTTTTCGGCACGACTGATTCTTCATCGGCCTTGATTTGGATGACCACGCGCCCGATGTCTTTAGCGCCACCGTGCGAGAAATGCAGCAACGATTGAGCGACCGCAACCTATCGGGCCTTCTGCTCATTCCCGTGCAATGCATCGAACACTGGCTGTGGTATTTGAAGTGGCGGATTGAAAACCCAGATTCTACCAAAAATATTAACCTGGAAACCCAGCCTCGCCCCGCAGCTAAAGAAGCTGTCTACCAAGCGCGGAAATGCTCAACTAAACATTCTAACCCGATTGTGGAACGGTTAGCAATCGGCATGGACGCCGAGTGGCTGGCCAGTCGTTCTGCGAGCTTCCTGGCGTTTCACCAGCAAGTCAAAAAATACCTGGGGGCCCTGGGTCTACTGTAGCTGCCCAAGGGGCCCCGCCCAAACCCCAGGCTCGCCCCGTAGTTGCTATGCCTGCCCGGGGCCCCGTTGGCCCGGCTTATCTGTATGCTTTCCGAACCTACTTACCTGGCCGCCCGCATGGTGGCCCCCGCCCTCGAAAACCATTTTTTGCAGCACCTAGCGGCGGCCCGCCAACTGGGGGCCGAGCTCGGCGAAGTGCCGCCGGCTGGCCTGATGGAGGTGGTGATTGACGTGGCGTTCTGGGCCAGCCTGCGGCGCGAGGAGGGCCGGCCGCCCCGCATCTCGCTGGCGCTGCTGCCGCCCACCGATGCCGCGGGGCCCCTGGTGTTTGGGCACCGGCCGCGGCTTACGCCCCAGGCCCTCATTAAGTTGGCCCCAGCCGTGGAGCACCCCGGCGTGCACCTGGGCGTGTGGCACGACGACGATGGCCTGTACCTGTGGGGGGCCGCCACGCGCATCCCGCCGGTGTGCTTCGTGGTGGAAGTGGTGGAGCCGGGCCTGCTGGTGGTGAAGCACCGCCGGGCCGACGGCTTCGGCAAATTCGTGAACGTGGCCGTGCTGCGCGGCGACCAGGTGCGCATCGTGGACGAAGAAAACCTGGGCCTGGACGACTACCCGGAGCTACGGGCCTCGCTGCCCAGCATCCCGGCCCCGGCGGGCGCCACCACCATCGACGTGCTGGTGGAGCTGGCCTCCGCCATGCGGGCCCACGGCCGCGGCGGGCTGGTGCTGGTGGTGCCGTCCGGCTCGGCGCAGTGGCAGGGCTCGGTGGTGCAGCCGCTGGGCTACCCGGTGCTGCCGGCCTACCCGGGCATCACGGCCGCGCTGGCCCAGGCGGGGCCCGAGGGCCCCGAGGCAACGCTGCGGGCCATCGAAATCGTGGGCGGCTTCACAGCCGTTGACGGGGCCACCGTGATTAGCCGCGACTACAAGCTGCTGGCCTTCGGTGCCAAGGTAACGCGCGCCGCCCACAGCCGGCCCGTCGAGCACCTCATCGTGACCGAGCCCGTGCTGGGCAGCACCGCCCTGCGCACCCACCCGGCCCAGAATGGCGGCACCCGCCACCTGGCCGCCGCCCAGTTTGTGCACGACCAACACGACGCCCTGGCCCTAGTGGCCTCGCAGGACGGCAATTTCACCGTGTTTGTGTGGTCCGAAGGCCTCCAGCAAGTGCACGCCCACCGCATCGACGTGCTGCTGCTGTGAGGAACCCCACCGGGGCCCCTAGCGCACTGCGGCAAATGCCTGGCAAGCGGAGGCTACCAGGGCCACGTCGGCCACGGTGTGCAGGGCGTTGAGCACCACGCGGGTGATGCAAGCATCGGCCGGCGTGGGGTAGGCGAAGCTGGAAATGAGGATGCCGCGCGCCTCCAGAAACGGGGCCAGCGCGTTGGCTTCGGTGTAAAACACAGGGAAGCCCGGCTGGTGGCAAAATAGGCCCAGGGGCCCCACGGCGGCGGCAAACTGCGCCGTTAGGGACCCCAGCCGCTGCCGCGCCTCGGCGTAAAGTCCGGCCCCTTCGGCTGCCAAAAAGGCCCACAAGTATGCCGGCACCGCGGGCGAGCTGGCTCCAAAAAACGGACTGCCGCGCAGCTGCGTAATAAATGCCGCGTCGGCCAGCACCACGCCGGCCGGCACGCCCAGCGCCTTGCCCAGCGAGCCGACCACTACCAGCCGCACGTGGGGCGGCAGCGCCGGCAGCAGCGTGGCCACGCCGGCCCCGGCGCGCCCGGTCAGGCCCAGGCCGTGCGAATCGTCGAGCAACAGGGTGGTGGGCCGGCCGGGCGGCAGGTGGGCGGCCCAGGCAAAATCGTAGGGCTCCAGCCGCAGCGGGTCGAGCGAGTTGCTGACGATGACCACCGGGCCCGGGGCCCCGGCGGCCAGGCGGGCCAGCAAACCGCTAGCCCAGGCCGCGTGGGGCCCTGGGGGTGCCGGTGCGGCCTGGCCCGCCAGCCAGGCTGCCGGGTGGGTGCCGGGTGCGTACTCGAAGCGGCCGGCGCCGGCCAGGGCGGCCACTGCCATTTGCCCCGCCAGGTAGCCCGACGACACCGTGAGGGCGCCCGCCGTGCTTGCCCAACTGGCCAGGTGCGCCTCGGCCTCAGCGAAGATGTTCAGCTGCACACCCGACCTGCGTGAGCTGGAATAATTGGTGCCGTAGCGCGCCAAGCCCTCGGCCAATAGGGCGGCGAAGGCAGGGCTGCGAGCCATGCCGAGGTAGCCGGTGCCGCTGCAAAACAGGTACTCGCGCCCGGCGGCCGTGCGCAAGGTGCGGCCGGGAAGGTGGTCGGTGTCGAACATGAAAACCACGGGGAATGGGCGGGTAAGTTACCGCCCCAAGGTCCCGCGCCATTGCCTAAATCCCGTATATGATTTACAAAATAAATAATGGTTTTATTTCTTGGATATATAAAATCTGAATATACATTTGTTGGCTTGCTGGTGAACCCATTAAGGGCCCCACGGCGCCTCAGCTGCCCTTCCCGCTTAGTCCCACCCACGCTGCTATGTACTGCCCCCCGCTTGCCTCCGGCTGGATGCTTTGGTGCCGCGCGTTGGCCGGGCGGGGGCTATTGGTTGTAGCGCTAGGGGCCCTGGCCAGCCGGGCCGACGCGCAGCCCACCAAGCGCCCCGCCCCGGCCCGCAAAACCCCGGCCCGCCCGGCCCCATTGCGTCCTGCTCAAGTTGAAGAAGCGTTGCGCCTGCTGCTCAAGGCCGACTCGGTGAGCCGCCGCCGTACCGGTACCGGGGCGGCTGGCCTGGTGCTCGACCAGGCCCTTACCAAGCCGGGCCACGATTTCTACGACTTATTCTACAACGCCTTCGAAGCCCCGCCCGGCGTCGCCGATTTCACAGTGCAGGTGGGCGAGCGGCCCGGCCGCGGCAATTCGTCGCTCATTGTGCTTACCGTCAATGACCAAGAACTGTTCGAAGCGCCCCTGCCCACCCGCCTCGACCAAATGGAGGAGTTGGTGGCCGGGGCTGTTGAAACCGCCCAGGGCTACTTAGTTGAAGCCCAAAACGTGAGCCGCCAGCTTGAATCGGGCCGGCGCGCCCCTCTCGAAGTGTACTGATCTCAGGGCCCTTACCGCTGCCCGCTCGAAACCATTTGCTATATCCCGCTTCCCAAAATTCCACCCATTCCTTGATAATGAAAATACTCTTTACGTTCGTACTACTGGTTGCTCTGGGCGGCTGGGCCCGGCCTGCCCAGGCCCAACGCTTTGTTTACGAGCCCATCAACCCGGCATTTGGGGGCAGCGGCACTTTCAACTATTCGTGGCTGCAAGCCTCGGCTACCGCCCAAAACCGCATCCAAGACCCTGTGCAAACCTCCACGGCTGTGACGGACCCACTGGCGCAATTCACGGCTAACCTCAACCAGCAGGTGTTGAGCCAGCTCACGAGCCGCCTCATTACGTCGCAGTTTGGCCAGGGGGCTATCAAGGCCGGCAGTTACAGTGTGGGCAACTACCAGATTCAAATCACGCCGGGCACGGGGGGCGTCACCGTGCAGATAACGGACCCCACCACGGGCAACCAGACCACCATCACCATTCCGAACGGGCTGTAGCAGCGGAGCGCTTGGCGCAATGCGCCGGCCGGGGCCCCACGTGGAGCTCCGGCCGGATCCCTTTTTTCATCAGCTGCTGCTTTCCTTATGCACCTTCTTTCATGGCGCCGGTGGCTGGCCGGGCCGCTACTGGCGCTGGGCGCCTGCACCCCCTACCTGTACCAACACCCGCTGGCCCCCCAAGCTGCCCGCCTTGGGGCCGAGCTTCGCACGCCCGAGCAGTGGGGGCAACTGCCCACGCCGCTGCGCAAAACGGTGGTGGCGGTGTACAAATTCCGCGACCAGACGGGCCAATACAAGCCCCAGGCCAACGGGGCCAGCTTCTCGACGGCCGTAACGCAGGGTGCCACAACGGTGCTCATTAAAGCGCTGGAGGAGTCGCAGTGGTTCGACCCGATTGAGCGCGAAAACCTAGGTAACTTGCTTAACGAGCGCAAAATCATCCGCAGCACCCGCCAGGAGTACACCGAGCAAACCGGCCAGAAGCAGCCCAATTTGCCCTCGCTGCTCTTCGCGGGCGTCATTCTGGAGGGCGGCATTATTTCTTACGACAGCAACATTCTGACTGGCGGGGCGGGGCTGCGCTACTTTGGCGCTGGGGCCTCGGGCCAGTACCGGCAAGACCGCGTGACGGTGTACCTGCGCGCCGTGAGTACCAACACGGGCAAGGTGCTCAAAACCGTGTACACGTCTAAAACCATCCTCTCGCAGCAAGTCGACGCCAATCTGTTTCAATTCGTCACTTTTAAGCGCCTGCTCGAAGCCGAAACCGGCTTTACCTACAACGAGCCCAGCGAGATGGCTGTGAAGGACGCTATCGAGAAAGCCGTTCAGGCTTTGGTCTACGAAGGCTTTGACGAGCGGCTTTGGCTGCCACGCGACTCGGCGGAGCTGCACGGCCCGGGCCGCACCGCCTACCTGCGCGAGAAAAGTGAAAACCTGAACATCGACGTGCTGGGCCGCGAGGCCGCGCCGCGCCGCGCCGCCTGGGCCCTGGGCTTGGCCGGGGCCGCCACCCAGTACGGGGGTGACTTCACCCAGCCCGTGCCCACCTTCGGGGCCGAGGCCACGCTGCGCTACCAGCCCGGCGAGATGGCCAGCGTATTCCTGAACGCCGGCCGCCTGCGCCTAGCCGCGGGCCCCGGTAGCAGCTTCTTCAACAACACTTTCAACTACGCCGAGGCTGGGGTGTTGTTGCGCTTGCTCCCGCGCGACCGATTCACGCCCTATGCGCTGTTGGGCGGGGGCGTCACGGTGCGGCAGCAGCTGAGTACCTACAGCCGCTACCTGCCCCACGCGGTGGCCGGCGCGGGGGCCGAATTCCTGCTCACGCCCCGCCTAGGCGTGAGCGTGGGAGCTGATTATCACTACTTCTTCAGCGATACCGCCGACGGCGTGGTGGCCGGCCGCTATAACGATTACTACTGGGCCGGGCGCGTGGGGGCAGTGTTCTACCTGGGCCGGGCGCGGGCGCTGCGGGCAGCGAAAACCATGCCATAATATAAAAAAATATAAATTTAAAAATATTTAATATATCAGACACGCGAATCTGCGCAATCGAATGTGTTTTATAAAAAATAAAATATTTATTATAAATATTTTTATACCCGACTATTGATATATGAAATATAGAATTTATTTTTGTGTTGTTCTTCCGGAGAGAGCACTGTTCCAATTCCCACTCATTACCTCTCACTCCCTACCCAACCTACTTGCCCAATGAAGACGATTAATAAACACCTCACGCTGCTGGCCGCGGCCATGCTCACCGCCGGCGTAGCCAATGCCCAGAGCCCCACTAACCAGCTCAACCGCACCCCAACTACCCCAAGTGCTCCAGTAGCACCGCATGGGCCAAACGGTTTCACCGTGCCTAATGGCAGTGTGCCCTTTAATACGATGCGCGGCAGCTACAGCCAGGATTCCTACATTTCGCAGTCCAACACTGGCAACTACGCCAATGTAGACCAAGTGGATAACCGCTCGGGCTCGGCCATTGCCGGCGGTGGCGGCAGCTCGGCCGCCATCGACCAGACGGGAACATACAACAACGCCTATCAAACCCAGTCGTTGGACGCCTCGTCGGGTAGCGGCAATTTGCGCAACGAAATGCGCTCGACCCAAGCCGGTGACCGCAATCAGTCGCGGCAAACCCAGGCCGGCGGTTACGCCAATACGGCTGCCGTGACGCAAGCCGCAGGGTCGTCGCTCAGCTCCGCCGTGCAGACCCAAACCGGTGGCAACAACAACTCCGCCAGCATCACGCAGTCTCAGTATAACAGCGACCCCAACGACCGCAACAGCGCCCAGCAAACTCAGACCGGCACCTTCAATAAGGCCCGCATCGCCCAGCAAGGCCACTCCGACGTAGCCACGCAGACGCAGAGCGGTAATAATAACTCCGCTGATATCGGCCAGGGGGCCCGTGGAAAGAACAATACCGCCATTCAGGTACAGAGCGGTTTTGACAACTTTGGTCGCATCAGTCAATCAGTTGGCAATCCCCAGGAGGACTTCGACCGCAACTACGCCAAGCAAACGCAATCAGGTACCAGTGGCGACACTGACATCAACCAGCGCGGCCACGACAGCTATGCCGAGCAAGTGCAGACGGGAGTTCGCAACGCATCCCAAATCACCCAGGGCGCGATTGGTACCACTTCCAACGTAGCCTCCGCGGCTTATACCACCCAGAGCGGCTCGTATAATTCGGCCATCGTCAGCCAGCGCTAAGCGTCGGAGTGACTGGCTAGAATCAGTAAATCATATGCGCCAAGTTCCGGAAGTCTCAGTTGAGAATTTCGGAACTTGGCCATTTGGCTACTGGCACTTATCTTTCTAATCCTAAGATAATTACTTATGAATCAAATATTTTCACTTGCTCTCACCGGAACTCTGGCGCTCGGCACAGCCGCGGCGCAGGCCCAGCAGCGCCCGGCCAGCGAAGCCGCTACAGCCGGGGTACGGCTGGCGGAAGACATCGGCTTGGAGCGGCTGCCGGGCGACGGGGCGCCGCTGGGTGGCGCGCAAAACGCCGCCACGCTGCTGCAAAACGGCACGGGCAACGCCGCGCGCATTGACCAGCAAAGCCTGTCCACACTGAGCAACCAAGCTTACGTGGTGCAGGTGGGCGCGGCCAATGTGGTGGGCCTCGCCCAGGCCGGCGCCAACAGCGCATACGTTTCGCAAAACGGCACCGGCAACACGACCAGTTTCACCCAGGACGGCCAGGGAAATACCTCTGCCATTATGCAGAAAGGGACCGCCAACAAACTGACGGGGTTGGTGAAGGGCGACAACAACACCGTAAACGTGACCCAGGACGGCCAGGGCAACACCGTGGAAAGCAAAATTCAGGAAAGCAACCGCGCTTACGAAATCAAGCAGTACGGCACCAACAACACCCTAAAGCAACTCGAATCCACGACCCAGGCGAAAGGGTACGGGGTAGAAATGCGGGGCAACGGCATCAATCTGACCATTGAGCAGGGCAAAATAGCGCACTGACTTTTCTTCGCCGTGCAGCGAAGTAGGCCGGCTGCCTTGGCGTAACCCGGTCACTCTCGGGTTTACGGCCCAGAAGCCGATTTGCTTCGCAAGGGCTTGCGGGGCATCAGGTCGTTTGATTGGAAAATAGCCTATTACCGAGTGTTCACGTCATCTTAATCGCTTTGTTCCATGATATTTTTATTCCTTTTGCTTGCGGCCTGGCAGCGCCCTGAAACAATTATTCCGTGCCAAGCGCGCCTTGAACTGCACCAGCAAGACGGCTTACTGACCGTAACCGGCCACTGCCGTAACCTGGGGCCCGCCGCCGCCCGCTACCGCTACGAGCTGGCCTTGCTGCGGGAAAGCAGCGGCGGCCGTTCGCAGAACACCCAGCGGGGAGAGTTTGACGTGGCCCCGGCGCAGGAAGTTTCCCTGTCGCAAACCCGCGTGAACGCTGGCCCCCAGGACACTTATCGCATTCACTTGCGGGTGTTTGATTTGCAAGGGCATACCTTGGCGCAGGATTCGGCGGTGCAAATCGCCCCTCGTTAAGTCCGCGGCTTCTTTTTTCTGCTTTATGCCCTTTTTACTACGCTTTGAGCGGGGCCGCCGCCCCGGTTTTTTGCTTGCGCTTTTCTGTCTGCTGGTGCTGGCCGCCTGCGAGCCCACCCAAGTTGAACCTGCTTACTACGGCGCCCTTACCGTGACGGTGCTCGACGGCGCCACCAGCCAGCCGCTGGCCAACGTGGCCGTGAGCACCACGCCCGCCACCGGTTCGTTCGTGACCGATGCCAAGGGCCAGGTCGTCATCACATCGGTGCCCGCCGGCACCGTGAGCGTGGCCGCCCGCCGCGCCACCTACGACGCCACCACCGGCAGCGCCACCATCACGGACGGCCAAACGCAGTCAGTGGTGCTGCTGCTCAACAAAGCCGCCTCTACAGCCCCGCCCGGCGTGGCCACGCGGCCCACGCCCGCGGTAGGCGCCACTGGCCTGCCCGCCGATGTGCAGTTAAGTTGGCACCCGGCCGCCGGGGCCCTCAAAAGCGACTCGCTCAAGTACGACGTGGTGCTCTACGAGAGCAACAACCTCAACCAGCGCACGCTGCTCAGCAACGCCCGCGACACCACGGTGCTGGCCCCGGGCCTGCGCTTCAACACCACCTACTACTGGCAGGTGACGGTGCGCAACCCCGGCGGGGCTACCGCCCGGGGCCCCGTGTGGAGCTTCCAAACCAAGGGCCTGCCCGACAACCGCTTCCTGTTCGTGCGCACCGTGAACGGCAACGCCGACGTTTATTCGTCGAACGAAACGGGCGGCAACCTGGTACAGCTCACCAGCTCGGCCTTCGTGGAAACGGCCCCTAAGCTCAGCCCCAACCTCGATTTGGTGGCCTACACGTCCAACGCCACGGGGCAATTTCAGCTGTACACCATGGGGCGCGACGGCGCGAATAAGCGGCGCATCACCACGCTATCGGCCGAGGGCTACAACAACGCCGGCGTGGGCTACTGCTGGTCGCCGGACGGGGCTCAGCTGCTGTACGCCCACTACGACCAGTTGTACCGCGTGAACCGCGACGGCACGGGCCTGGTGCAAATTGCCACCGCGCCCGCCGGCCGCCACTTCCGCGAGTGCGATTGGACGGCCCAAGGCGGCGGCCGCATTGCGGTGCAAACCGTGGGACCCAACGTGTTCGACTCGGAAATTTTGCTCGGCAACGCCGATGGCAGCGGCCTTGCACCGCTGGTAGGAAACTTGCCCGGCCGCGTCGATTCTCCCGTTTTCAGCATCGATGGGCGCACGGTGGCCTACACCCACGACGCGGCCGGCTTCGACGATGCCAGCGGCCGGCAGCTCGACGCACGCATTTACTTGCAGCGGCTGGACGGCTCGGCAGCGGTGGACCTCTCGGGCAGCGGCGGCAGCGCCAGCAGCAGCGGCAAGAAGCTGGGCACCAACGACCTGTATCCGCACTACGCCCCCGATGGCTTCCGGCTCTACTTCGTGAACACGGCCAATGACACCCGCTCGGCCCCCGACGTGTGGGTGACCGACCCCGACGGCCGCAACCGCGCCCTGCTCTTCGCCGACGGCAACCTACCCGACTGGCGCTAGGGCCCCCGGCCGCCAACCAAACCGGGGCTCCGGCGTAAGCACATCCATGCGCGTCATCCTCCGTACTGCCGTGGGCCAGGGCCCCGCCCAAGTAATGGCGGGCTTCACCCGCGAGCTGTTTTTGGCGCTGGCCCCGCCGTTTCCGAAGCTGAAGCTGGTGCGCTACGACGGCTGCCACACCGGCGACGTAGTAGAAATTGAGCTGAATACCGGCATCAAAAAGCTGCCTTGGACTTCGCTCATCACCGACGACGGGGTACTGCCCGACGGCACCCACTACTTCGTGGACGAGGGCCAGCTGCTGCCCCCGCCGCTGCGCTACTGGAAGCACCGCCACCTCATCGAGCCGGGGCCCCGGGGCGGCAGCGTCATCGTGGACAACCTGGAGTACCGTACCGCTTTTAGGGCCCTGGACGTGCTGATTTACCCAGCCATGTGGGCGCAGTTTGCCTGGCGCAAGCCCATTTACCGGCGCTGGTTCCGGTAGCTCAGCCGGCGGCGGGCAGGTCCAGCACCATCCGCACGTCGCCGCGCTGGTAGGGCGTGGGCGCCAGCGGCACGTGCCGGAAACCGAGCTTTTCGTAGAGCGCCAGGGCTGGCACAAGTGTCGAATTAGAGATTAATTCGACGCGGTGCGCGCCTAATTGCCGAGCTTTTTGCAGAATGCCTTGCCCCAGGGCCCAGCCGATGCCCAGGCCCTGGGCGGCGGGCGCCACGGCCATTTTCGCCAGCTCGTACACGCCGCCGTGCTCCTTGATGAGCGCGCAGGTGCCCACGATTTCGTCGTTGTAAACCGCCATCAGGATGTGGCCGCCCGGGTCCAGCACGTAGCGTTGCGGCTCGTCGAGCACCTGGTGGTCTGGTGCTTCCAGGGTGAAGTAGCGCGAAATCCACGCGTGGTTCAGGGCCCGGAAGGCGGGCTGGTGGGCGGGCTCGAAGTCGATGATGGCAACGCGGGCGGGCATGGCAAAGGGCAAGAACGGTGAAACCAAGAGCGGAAAGCGGCGCCGCGAAGTTGGCACAGGACAGGCCGTAACTTTGCGGGCCTATGCTAACTCCTGCCACCATCGTCCTCAAAAACGGAAAAGACCACTCCTTGCGCCGCCGCCACCCCTGGGTGTTTTCGGGGGCCATTGCCCGCCTCCGGGGCGACGCGGGCGAGGGCGATGCCGTGCGCGTAGAAGCCGCCGACGGCGAGCTGCTGGGCGTGGGCCACTTTTCGGGCGGCGGCTCCATTGCCGTGCGCATGCTCGATTTTGGCACCGAGTCTGAATTGCCAACGCCCGATTTCTGGGTGCGGAAGCTGGGCAATGCCTACCAGTTGCGCCAGCGCCTAGCCCTGACCGGCGCGGCCGACACCAACGTGTTCCGCCTGGTGCACGCCGAGGGCGACGGCCTGCCCGGCCTCATCATCGACGTGTACGGCGACGTGGCCGTGGTGCAGGCCCACAGCGTGGGCATGTACCGCGCCCGCCCCGAAATAGCTGACGCGTTGCGCGTTGTGTTCGGCGATAAGCTGCGCGCCATCTTTGACAAAAGCGCCGAAACCGTGCCCGGCAACGCCGTGCCCGACGCCCAGAACGGCTACCTGTTTGGCGAAAGCACCGGCGCCGAGCACCTCGTGACCGAGAACGGCCACCAGTTTGCCATCGACTGGGAAACTGGCCAGAAGACTGGTTTCTTCATCGACCAGCGCGATAACCGGGCCCTGCTGGCCCGCTACGCCGCTGGCCGGCGCGTGCTCAACACGTTCTGCTACACGGGTGGCTTCTCGGTGTATGCGCTGGCCGCCGGGGCCGAGGTTGTGCACTCCGTCGATTCCAGCAAAAAGGCCATTGCCCTCACCGAGCGCAACGCCGCCCTGGCCCCCCACGCCGACCGCCACGCCGCCTACGCCGACGACGTGCTCGGCTTCCTCAAAAACCACCCCGCCGAGTACGACCTGCTCGTGCTCGACCCGCCCGCCTTCGCCAAGCACATGGGGGCCCGCCACGCCGCCCTCATGGGCTACAAGCGCCTCAACGCCTCGGGCATTGCGCACCTGGCGCCGGGCGGGCTGCTCTTCACGTTCAGCTGCTCGCAAGTGGTTAGCCCGGAGCTATTTGAAGGGGCGGTGCTGGCCGCCGCCATCGAAGCCGGCCGCCCCGCCCGCATCCTGCACCGCCTCACCCAGCCCGCCGACCACCCCGTCAGCCTCTTCCACCCGGAAGGCGCGTACCTGAAAGGGCTGGTGCTGGCCGTGGAATAGTAGCCCAGGTGGTAGCAATGAAAACCTTCGCCAGTCCGTGGGATTTTTCTGGCGACAGCAGGCAATTTTATGCACCCGATGGGTTGCAATACCTGCGCTATGAAACGGAAAGTTTGACCGAAATAGCCATGGGTGGTCCCTTATCGGGGCCCTGCTTTTGGGTGCGGCCAGACGGTACAGAAGTGCTATTGCACGAGACTTGCGGCGGCCCACCGGTTTGGCAGCGGCAGGGCAACTACGTGGCCTTACCCATATGGCAATTGTCTTTGTCCGGCGGGCGTAAAGCTTGCCTCGGAGTCGTCGCAATAACCCGTTGTGAGTTGATCCTTTTTGAAGAAAAATTTAGCGTATTGCAGTTGGAAGAATTTGATGACCAACTAATAATTGGCATTGAGAGTCCAATTTATCGTCCCAAATCACTGAAGTTTGACCTGACCAGTGCTACCGTTGCGCGCATAATTTCTTTGTGAAGGCTTATCCATTGGCGCAATAATTTGTTCGTGTTTGGATGAAACAAACGGAAGCAAAACGGCAAAAAGCAGCGGACATTAAACAGCCCGTGGCCGTCATCGGGGCGGGGGTGGCGGGGCTGGCCGCGGCCGCGCGGCTGGCCGTGGCGGGGCACGCCGTCACGGTGTTCGAGGCGGGGCCCTCGTTTGGCGGCAAAATGCACCAGTTTGAGCTGTCCGGCGGCTACCGTTTCGACGCGGGGCCCTCGCTCTTCACGCTGCCGCAGCTGGTGGATGACGTGTTCCGACTGGCCCACCGCGCGCCGGCCGACTACTTCCGCTACGAGCGGCTGGACCCGATTACCAACTACTTTTTCGCCGATGGCACCCGCCTGGCGGCCTGGGCCGAGGCCGATAAGTTTGCCGCCGAAGTGGAGGAGAAGCTGGGGGCCCCGGCTGCCGCCGTCACGCAGTTTCTGGCGCGCAGCGGCCGGGCGTACGACGCCACGGCGGGCACGTTTTTGCACAAGTCGCTGCACAAGGCCGGTACCTACCTCAGCCCCGAAACCCTGAAGGCCGTGGGGGCCCTGCCGGCGCTGGGCCTGCTCGGCACCATGCACCAGCGCCACGCCAAAGCCTTCGCTGACCCGCGCCTGGTGCAGCTCTTCGACCGCTACGCCACCTACAACGGCTCCGACCCGTACCAGGCCCCCGCCACGCTGAGCATGATTCCGCACCTCGAGCACGGCATTGGCGCGTTCTACCCCGTGGGTGGCATCTACGCCATTGCCGAAAGCCTGCACCGGCTGGCCGAAGAATTTGGGGTGCAGTTCCGGTTCAATGAGCCGGTGAAGGAGATTTTGGTGGCCGATAAGCACATCACGGGCCTGCGCACGGCCCAGGACGTGTACGATTTCGGCCTAGTGGTGAGCAACATGGACGTAATGCCTACCTACCGCCGCCTGCTGCCCACCCAACCCGCGCCCGAGCGCACCCTGGCCCAGCCCCGCTCGTCGTCGGCGCTGATTTTCTACTGGGGCATCGCCCGCGAATTCCCGGAGCTGGACTTGCACAACATCTTCTTTTCCAACGATTACCAACAGGAGTTCAAGGCCATTTTCGAGGGCAAAACCGTGGCCGACGACGTGACGGTGTACGTCAACGTCACCTCCAAAAAAACGCCCGCCGACGCCCCGGCCGGCCACGAAAACTGGTTCGTGATGGTGAACGTGCCCCACGACGAAGGCCAAGACTGGGACGCCCTCACCCAGAAAACGCGCCGCCTCGTGCTGGCCCGGCTGTCCGGGGCCCTGGGCGTGGCCATCGAGCCGCTCATCAAAGCCGAAAAAATCTGGACGCCGCCGGGCATTGCCGCCGATACCTCGTCGTCCGGCGGGGCCCTGTACGGCAGCTCTAGCAACAACCCGCTGGCGGCCTTCCTGCGCCACCCCAACTTCTCGGGCCGGCTCGACGGGCTGTACTTCTGCGGTGGCTCGGTGCACCCCGGCGGTGGCATTCCGCTGTGCTTGCTCTCAGCCAAAATCGTGGCGGAGTTGATTGGGTAGGGTGATTCCGCCGCAGGTATTCCGCGTGCAACGTGTCATTCCGAGCGCAGCGAGGAATCTGAACTAGGGCCCCCAGATTCCTCGCTGCGCTCGGAATGACAAAAAAGCCCCGCCGGGTAGGGCGAGGCTCTTTCTATACTTGGAAAGGCAATACTAATCGTAGGCCGTCTTGTCGATGCTGGGCTTGTCGTGGCCGCGGTTGGGGTGTGTGGTGCCGGCATCCAGCGCATCTTGTTCCAACTGGTCTTCCTCGGTTTCGCTGAAATCGTCCACCGGCAGCGCGTCGGCCTTGGGGTGGCCTTCGAGGTTGCGCTTGTCGGGGTTCTCGCTGTCCTTCTGGTTGTTGTGGTGGGTAGGCATGGCAGAAGTGAGTTAGGTGAGAAAAGAGTAATTGACAGTTGCTCGTTGTCAGTTATCCGGCCGTCCAGTAAAAAAACTAATAACTGACAACAAGCAACTGGCAACGAAAAGGCTACTGGTCGATGGCCGTGTCAGTGGCGTTAAAGTCGGTCAGTTCGGCGTTGGTATCGGTGCCGGTGATGGGCTGGATAGGTTTGGGCTCCATTTCGCCCATGCCCACGCGCGACTTGGGGTTTTCCATCTCGTCGGGCCCTTTGCGGCGGTCATCGGCGTCGAGCTCGTCCACGGGGCCGCCGGGGTTGTGCACGGCCACTAGGTCGGGGTCGTCGTTGTAGGTTTCGAGGGCCGGCAGGTCTTGGTCGGCGCGGGCGTTGCGGCCTTCGTCGTCCGAGCGCATGTTATCGGCGGGCGGGCTCATCGAATCAGCGTCCTCGTTCACGCCGAGGGCCGTCGAGCCACCGGCCGTGTCGGAGCCGAAGCCCTGCTTGCCGTCGCGGTTGCCGAAGCCGCCGCGGGCCGCCTCGTTCTTGGGCGGGTCGGCGTTGGGGATGTGGTGGCCAGCGCGCATTTCTTCATCGGTGGTGTCGTCGTTGATGACGCGGATGGGGCGGTTGTTGGGGTCGACGGACATGGCAGTGGAAAAATGAAGTTGAAAGCAAAGCGGGTGGGAGAAGGGTGTACTACGGTTAGCCGGTTTGGGTTGTAAGGGGGCCCCAACGCGGGGCCCGCCTGTACCTTTGCCTCTATGCCCGACGCCCCCGCCCTTACCCTCGTGCCCACGCCCATCGGCAACTTGGAGGACATTACCCTGCGGGCCATCCGCGTGCTGGGCGAGGCCGACCTGGTGCTGGCCGAAGACACCCGCGTGAGCGGCCGCCTGCTCCAGCACCTGGGCCTGAAAAAACCGCTCCTCAGCTACCACCTCCACAACGAGCACCAGCAAGTGCCGCGCCTGCTGGAGCGCCTCGAAAAAGGTGAAAAGATGGCCCTGGTGAGCGACGCCGGCACGCCCGGCATCTCCGACCCCGGCTTCCTGCTGGTGCGCGAGTGCTTGGCCCGCGGCCTGGCCGTGGAGTGCCTGCCGGGCCCCACCGCCCTGGTGCCGGCCCTGCTCAAGTCGGGTTTCGGGGCCGAGCGGTTCACGTTCGAAGGGTTTTTGCCCGTGAAAAAAGGCCGCCAAACCCGCCTGCTGGAGCTGGCCCCCGAGCCGCGGACGATGATTTTTTACGAGTCGCCGCACCGGCTGGTGAAAACGTTGGTTCAGCTGGCCGAAGTGCTGGGGCCCCAGCGCCCGGCCTCCGTCAGCCGCGAGCTGACCAAGCTGTTTGAGGAAACCGTGACCGGCACGCTGGCCAGCCTGGCCGCCGATTTTGGGGCCCGGGCCGCCATCAAGGGCGAAATTGTGCTGGTGGTGGCCGGCAACCCCACCCCGCCTGCCCGCCCTGGCAAGGCCGGCCGCTACGCCCGCGGCGAAGAAAACGAAGTAGACGAATCCCTTGGAAACGAAGCGAATAACCCCAACGAATTTGGCCCCGACGAATTTGGCCCCGACGAGTTTGGCGAAGATTAGCCCCGCGGCCCACCCCGCCGCGCTGGCCGTGCTGGGCGCCGCCTTGCTCTGGACCGGCTGGTCCACCAGCGCCACCCTTTGGCCCCTGGGCCTGTTCGTGGGCTGGGTGCCGTACCTGTTCATGGAGCACCGCTTCACGCAGCAGGGGGCCCGCAAGGGCCGCGTATTTGCCGGCACCTACCTGTTTGTGCTGCTCTGGAACGCCAGCACCACCTGGTGGGTGAGCTACGCCGACCTGGCCGCTGGCATCGCTGCCGTGGTCCTGAACGCGGGGCTCATGTGCCTGCCGCTCATGGCCTTCCGCCAAACCAAGAAGCGCCTGGGGCCCCGCATCGGCTACCTCACGCTGCCCATCTACTGGATTGCGTTTGAGCAGCTGCACCTGCGCTGGGACATTACCTGGCCCTGGCTCACGCTGGGCAACGGCTTCGCCGCCGTACCGCAGTGGGTGCAGTGGTACGAGTACACCGGCTTCCTGGGCGGCTCGGTGTGGGTTTGGGTAGTCAATCTATTGATATTCTTTGCGTTGATTGATAAAAGAACGCTGGGGTTTGCCGCTGGAACCGCTTCGGCTGTGGTAGCCGGGCCTGCTGATTTAGTGGGCGTGCGGCCCGCCGGCCGGCGGTTTCTAGTACCTTCTTTGGCGATAATTCTGCCGCTGGCGCTATCCTACGCCATCGGCGCCACCTACCAAGAGCAGGGCCCCGGGGCCGAGGTAGTGGTGGTGCAGCCCAACATCAACCCCTACACCGAGAAGTTTGCCGACGCGCCCGACTTCGTTTCCTACGACGAGCAGCTCACGCGGCTGCTGGCCCTCAGCACCCAGCAGCTCACGCCCCAAACCCGGCTCGTGCTCTGGCCCGAAACCAGCCTGGCAGACCATTACCAGGAAAGGGTTATCAACAATTACCCCCGCATCCAGCGCATCCGGGCCTGGCTGGGGCAGCACCCGGGCGTGGCCCTCGTCACGGGCATGACCAGCATCGTGACCTACCCCAGCAAGGAAGCGGCCACCGAAACGGCCCTTTACCGCGACGACCTCGGCTACTACGACGTGTGCAACACGGCCGCCTACCTGGCCAGCGCCACGGCCCCGGTGCAATTTTACCACAAGGAGCGGCTGGTGCCGGGCGTCGAGAAAGTCCCCACTTTTCTCACTTCCCTCATCAGCCACATCGACCTGGGCGGCTACGTGGGCAGCTACGGCACGGTGCCCGAAACCACGCTGTTCCGCGTGCCCGGGGCCCCCGCCCTGGTGGTGCGGCCCCTCGTGTGCTACGAGTCCATCTACGGCGACTTCACCGCCCAATACGTGCGCGGCGGCGCCAACCTGCTGGGCCTGGCCACCAACGACGCCTGGTGGTACGACACGCCCGGCTACCGCCAATTGCTGCGCCTGGGGGCCCTGCGCGCCATCGAAACCCGCCGCGACCTGGCCCGCGCCGCCAACACGGGCTTCACCGGCTTCATCAACCAAAAGGGCACCCTCACGCAGCTGGCCCCCACCTGGGTGCCCACCGCCAGCCGCGCCACGGTACACCTGAACGACAAGCTGACCTTTTATACCCGTGTGGGCGAGTACATCGGCCGCGGCTGCCAGGCCCTGGCCCTGCTGCTGCTCGGCTGGGTCATCGCCCACGCCTTCGCGGGGCCCCGGGCCTTTGCAGAACCCAAAAACCAATCGCAGGAACGTCATGCAGAGCGCAGCGCAGCATCTCTCCCGCAGCAGTAACCAATGAATTAGTCAGCGGTATTGATGCTCCGCTGTGCCCTGCATGACGTTCTAAGTCAGACCATTTTCTGCGCCTTAATATCCTAACATTCAAGCATGACCGATTACCTCGCCCTTTCGCACCAAGTAGCCGCGCTTTGCCGCGAAACTGCCCAGTTCATCCTGCACGAAGCCAAAACCTTCGACCCCAATAAGATAGAGAACAAGGGCCTGCACGACATGGTGAGCTACGTGGACCAGGGTGCTGAGCGCCGCTTGGTGGCCGGCCTGCGCGAAATCCTGCCCGCCGCCGGCTTCATCACCGAGGAAGGCACCGCCGGGGCCCCCGACGAAACCCAGGAGTTCACCTGGATCATCGACCCGCTCGACGGCACCACCAACTTCATCCACTCGCTGCCCGTGTTTGCCGTGAGCGTGGCCCTGCTGCACGGCCCCGAGCTGGTGGTGGGCGTGGTGCACGAGGCCAACCGCGACGAGAGCTTCCGCGCCGCCAAGGGCCACGGTGCCTTCTGCAACGAAGACCAAATGCACGTGACGGATGCCCCCAAGCTGGGCAACTCGCTCATCGCCACTGGCTTCCCCTACACCAAGTTCGCTCAGCTCGACAAATACCTGCAAGTGCTGGGCAGCTACATGCAGCGCACCCACGGCCTGCGCCGCATGGGCTCGGCCGCCACCGACCTGGCCTACGTGGCCGCCGGCCGCTTCGACGGCTACTTCGAGTTCAACATCAACTCCTACGACGTGGCCGCGGGCCTGCTGCTCGTCACCGAAGCCGGCGGCCGCGTCACCCAGTTCCTGGAAGACGGCGACCCGCTGTTCGGCCGCGAAGTAGTGGCCAGCAACGGCCACTTGCACGACGAGATGCAGGCCACAATCCGGGAGTTTTGGGCGTAGCGGGAGGGCCCCGGGATGGTTGAGTTGAGGCAGAATTTTGCCGGGCTAATGCTCATTACTTTCTTGTTATGAACGTCTTGCTGGTTCCTCGTTGCCCGTGCCGGGTAGGTGCTATCCTATTGGGTGTGGGCCTGTTGCTGGGCTTGGGGGGCTGTTCTGCGCCGGTGCAGCAGTACCCGGCCGCGCAACTGTTTCCGCCCAATTACGCTGCTGCCCTGGCCACCGATACGCTGCTTAGCTTGTCCAAATCCACACTGTGCCAAGGCTTCACTACGCTGTGGGATTCCTTCCTAGTAGCAAAGCCGTACGTGTCGAGGTCAGTGGTAATAGATTTGCCAATAGGTAATTATGGAGCGGTAAGCGAACAGGTATACGGCCAAAGCTTGGATGATTTCAACTGCACTTTGCTTTTCGTCAAATCGGGTCGTTACGTGGCTTACAGCGTCGTTCACAGAAGCGTTGACTTGGCCGATATTAAAAACCGAAGAGGTAACTCGTCGCCGGTATGGCTCACCAAAACAGATGCCCAGCGCTTGTTCATGAAAAAAAACACCAAGGTATCGGCAACTGATACCGCAACGTGGTATTCCGTGGTGCTTGCCTCTCAAAAGTGATGGCCCTCATATCTCCCCTGAATTAAGCAGGTTCTCAACTCACCACGCCCGCCCCAAACGTGACCCGGGGCCCCGGCGCAAACTTTTGCTAAGGCCCCAGCGTTTCCAAAATGCTATGCTAGTTCAATACATTCTTGTGGCTGCCATCGTGCTGGGGGCCCTGTTTTTCCTAGGCCGCCGGGCGTGGCGGGCCTTCTTTTCGAAGGAGCAAGTGGGCTGCGCCAAGGGCTGCGGCGCCTGCGGCGGCATCGACGTGGACCGCCTGGAGCGCACTATCGCGGCCCGCGCCGGGCGCTAAGGCCGGGCCCTGAATATTTAGGGCCCCTGGGGGGAAACCCCGGGCGGCCCGGGGCCCGTATAGCCGGGTAGCCGCTGCCCTTCCGGCGGGGCTTTTCTCACCCCTACGCCCCGCGCCATGCAAGACAAAGAAGAAGAACGCTCGCTCGTCAACGTCGAAAATAAGCTCACCAAGGACGGCTACACGCACGACTTCAAGGTGACCGACGGCCGCCTGCACACCCTCGACCCCAGCTCCAACCGCAGCTATACCGCCGACGAGGTGACCATCGTGGACTTCTACCGCTTCGAGGGCGAAAGCAACCCTGACGACACATCCATCCTCTACGCCATTGAGGCGACTGATGGCGTGAAAGGCACCATTGCCTCCGCCTACGGCGTGTACGCCGATACCGACATCGACGACTTCCTCAAGCAAGTAGAAGACTTAGGTAAGAACCTGACCAAAAAGGATAAGTAATCTGCCGTAGTAGATTAGCTGCCAATTCAAACGGCCCGCTGCACCTAGTGCAACGGGCCGTTTTGGCTTAGGCCTGGGGCCCCTGGGCTACTTTTTCGTGATGGTGAATTCTACCCGGCGGTTGAGTGCGCGGGTATCTTCCTGGTCGTTGCTGGCCACGGGCTTGCTGCCGCCGTAGCCCTCGGTGGTAATGCGCGTCGGCGTGATGCCCTTGCCAATCAGGTATTTTTTTACCTCGTTCACGCGGTCAAGGCTCAGCTTCAAGTTCAGGGCGGGGTCGCCCTGGTTGTCGGTGTGGCCGCCGATTTTGATTTCTACCGTGGGGTAGTCGCGCATGATGCGCACGAGGCGCGCCAGCTCAGGGTACGAGTTGGTGCGCAGGTAGTACTTGCTCTGCTGGAAGAAGATGTTGTTGAGCTTCACCGTTTGGCCCACCGCAAAGGGCACCATGAACAGGTCCTGGGTTTGCTCCGAGTACTTGTCGCGGGCCGTCACGTCGAGGTTGGCGTTTTCGGCGATGTAGTTGGCGGCCTCGGCGCGGTAGCCGTACTGCACGCCGCTGGGCAGCACAATGGTGTAGGAGCCGTCGGTGGGGTCGGATTCGGCGGTGCCGATTTCCTCGCCCGTCAGCAGGTTTTCGTAGTGGATTATGGCCTTGATGGGCTTCTTGGTGGCCGCGTCGAGCACCTGGCCGCGCACCAGCGTCACGGCTTCGGGCTTGAAGGCGGGGGCCAGGGCGATGCGAAAAATGTCCTTCGAGCCCGCCGTGCCGTTGCGCGTTGACACCAAATAGGCATCGTCGCCGGCCGCCGACACGGTGTAGTAGGCGTCAAAATCGGGCGAGTTCACCACGCTGCCCAGGTTACGGGGCGGGCTCCAGTTCGTCCAGGTGTCGTCGAGGCGCTTGGAGTAGAAAATATCCGACTTGCCGTAGCCGCCACGGCCTTCGCTGGCGAAGTATAGCGTCTTTTCGTCGGGGGCGAGGAAGGGGGCGAAGTCGGCTTTTTTGGTGTTCACGTTGGGCCCCAGGTTGCGCGGGCGCGTCCACGTCACGGGCTGGCCGGGGGGGCCGGGCTTCGGGAAGCTCACGTACAAGTCCTGCTCGCCCAGGCCGTCGGTGCGCTCCACGGCCAGCAGCAGGGCCTTGCCCGAAGTGGCCAGGAAGTAATCGGCGTGCTCGTCGTCGTTGTTGTAAAAGTCCTCAATGTCCACGTTGGTCGGCTGCGACCAGCCGCCCGGGCGGTGCTCCGACGTGCTGGGGCCCTTGGGCACCAGGCCCTCGGGTGTGTAGTGGCCCAGCAGCAGCAGGCGCTGCCCATTGGCCGATACCGAGGCCAGGCCGTTCGGGAAGCCGGCGGTGTTCACGGGGCCACCCATGTTTTTGGCGGGGCCCCAGGTTTTGGCGCTGGCGCTTTGCAGGGTCGAAAACCACACGTCCTGCGGGTCATTTTTGCCACCGATGTTGCCCGGGTGGTTCTGGCGGGCAAAGTACAAGGTGCGGCCGTCGGGCGAAATCACCGGGTGCGTGTCCACGTACTGGCTGTTCACGGAGGGCCCCAGGTTCACGAGCGATGAGTCGAAGCGGGCCACGCCAGCCGCGTCGGCGTCGGGGGCCTTGAAGTCCTTCTTCACCATGGTCTGCGTCACATCGGCCACGCCGATGGCGTCGAGTTGGTTCACGCCCTCCACCTTGGCCGTGTTCAGGTGCACCACCGCCCCAATGGTGCGGTAGGCCGGCTTGGCCGGGGCAATTTTCACTTCCAGCGTGCGGTACGAGTCGGGCAGGGGCCCCGGGTTGTCGTTGGTGTACACCTCGTGGTGCTCGCCGTGGGTGTCGATGAGCTCAATCTTCGTCACGGCGCCGGGGTTGAAGTTCTCGACCACCGTAATCTGCTGAGCCAGCACCGAGCGGGCAAAGCGCACCTCCACAAATTCGTCACGGCCTTCCTTCTTCGGAATCCAGGCCTTGTCGCTGATTTGGCCCAGCGGCAACGCGTTGGGGGCCCCCAGCACCTGCTCGGGCGAAAAGGCCTCCTTGCCCGATGCTTTCTGCGACGATACCGCCGTCACTTTGCTGGCCCACAGCGCGTGCTGCGCCCGGGCCGCCGGGGCCCCCAGCCCCAGGGCCGCCACCAGGGCAAAAGAAAAAACGGGAATTTTCATAGGTGTTCGGCGAATAATACCGCCGCGAACATAAAAGCGCGCAATAAGGGCGCGCAGGATAGATAGGACACGTTTTAGCCTTGCTAATTTAGGCAAAAGCCGCGGCCCGGCCGCGCGCCAGCGCTGGCCAAACCGCGGCTTTCGGCCACTTTTTCCTGGGTCCGGGGCCCTATTGCGCGCCCAGCACCAGCTGCTCGGGCAGGTTCAGGAGGTAGTCGCCGTAGCCGCTCTTGCGCAGGGGCAGGGCCAGGGCCCGCAGTTCGTCGGCCGTGATGAAACCCTGGCGGTAGGCCACTTCCTCAATGGCCCCCACCTTCAGGCCCTGGCGCTGCTCAATCACGCGCACGTACTCGCCGGCCTGCATCAGGCTCTCGAAGGTGCCCGTGTCGAGCCAGGCCGTGCCCCGGCTCAGGATGCCAACCTTCAGCTTGCCGCGGCGCAGGTATTCCTTGTTCACGTCGGTAATCTCGTACTCACCGCGGGGGCTCATTTCCAGGTTCTTGGCGATTTCCACCACGCTGTTGTCGTAGAAGTACAGGCCCGGCACGGCATAGTTGCTCTTGGGCTTGGCCGGTTTCTCCTCGATACTAAGGGCCTTCTTGTTGGCGTCGAACTCCACCACGCCGTAGCGCTCGGGGTCGTGCACGTGGTAGGCGTACACCACGCCGCCGTCGGGGTTGTTGTTCGATTTCAGCAGCTCCTCCAGGCCCGCGCCGTAGAAAATATTGTCGCCCAGCACCAGCGCCACGCTGTCCTGGCCGATGAAATCAGCCCCCAGCACGAAAGCCTGTGCCAGCCCGTTGGGCACCTCCTGCACCACGTACTGAAAGTCGCACCCCAGGTTTTTGCCGTCGCCGAGTAGCTTTTGGAACTGCGCCTGGTCGTGGGGCGTGGTGATAATCAGTACTTCCCGGATGCCCGCCATCAGCAGAATGCTCAGCGGGTAGTAAATCATCGGCTTGTCGTACACCGGCATCAGCTGCTTGCTGACGGCCAGGGTGAGAGGGTGCAGCCGGGTGCCGGAGCCGCCGGCGAGGATAATGCCTTTCATATCGCGCGAAGTTTCGCTGAGTTTAAGAGTTAAGTCTCGCTAAGAGTTTATCAATCAAGAATATTAGCGCAAGCTTCGCGAGACTTTGCGCTAAAGCTTTGCGCGTTAATTGCGCTCCTTGATGAATTCCTGGTTGGCCTTGAACCAGTCCAGCGTCTGCTGCAAGCCCTCGCGGATGCGAATCTGGGGCGCGTAACCGAGCAGGTTGCCGGCCTTGCTGATGTCGGCCAGCGAGTCGCGGATATCGCCGGCGCGGTCGGGGCCGAAGGTGGGCGCGAGGTCCGAGCCGGCTTCCTCGCGCAGGATGTCGTACATCTGCACCAGCGAGGTGCGGTCGCCCACGGCGATGTTGTACGCCTGGTTTAGGGCCCCGGGATTGGTCGTGAGAGCGGCCCGGATGTTGGCCTGCACGCAGTTCTCCACGAAGGTGAAGTCGCGGGTCTGGCCGCCGTCGCCGTTCAAGGTGGGGGCCTGGTTTTCCAAAATGGCGTCGATGAACAGCGGAATGACGGCCGCGTAAGCTCCGCCCGGGTCTTGCCGGGGCCCAAAGATGTTGAAGTACCGCAAGCCGATGATTTCCATGCCGTAAGTGCGGCCGAACACATCGGCGTACAGCTCGTTGGCGTACTTCGTGACGGCGTAGGGCGAGAGCGGCTTGCCGATGCGGTCCTCCACTTTGGGTAGGCCAGGGTGGTCGCCGTAGGTGCTGCTGGAGGCGGCGTACACAAACCGCTTCACGCCCGCGTCTTTGGCGGCGGTCAGCATCTGCACGAAGCCGCCCACGTTCACGTCGTTGGCCAGTACCGGGTCTTTGATGGAGCGCGGCACCGAGCCCAGCGCCGCCTGGTGCAGTACCACGTCCACACCGGCGCACGCGGCGGCGCACGTTTCGGCGTTGCGGATGTCGCCGTCCACAATCTCCAGGGCCCCGTTGCCCTCGAACAGCGCCAGGTTTTTACGGAAGCCGTTGGAGTAGTTGTCCAGCGTGCGCACCTTTTTGGCGCCGTACTTCAGCAGGTATTCGACCAGGTTCGAGCCGATGAAGCCTGCGCCGCCGGTGACGAGAAACGTAGTATCCGACAGCGGCCGGTCGTGGAAAGGGGTATCGTACACGTTGTTGAATTAAAAATTATGAATTAAAAATTAAAAATTGCTTCAGCAGTTTCGACCGGTTAAATGGCAGAATTTTTAATTGCTAACTTTTAATTTTTAATTGACCGCGCTAGCGGCCAGCGTATTGCTTGGTGTTGTAGTCCTGATAGGCGCCGCTGGTTACGCTGTTCAGCCACTCCTCGTTGGCGAGGTACCAGTCCACGGTTTGGGCCAGGCCCTGCTCGAAGGTGACGGACGGCTTCCAACCCAGCTCGTTCATGATCTTGCTGCTGTCGATGGCGTAGCGCATGTCGTGGCCGGCGCGGTCGGTGACGAACTTAATGAGCTGGCGCGAGGTGCCGGGGCCCTGGCCGGTCTTTTGGTCCACCACGTCGCAGAGCAGCTCGATGAGCTTCAGGTTCTGCCACTCGTTCACGCCGCCGATGTTGTAGGTGTCGCCCAGCTTGCCGTTATGAAACACCGCGTCGATGGCCGTGGCGTGGTCCTTCACGAAGAGCCAGTCGCGCACGTTTTCGCCCTTGCCGTACACCGGCACCGGCTGGCCGGTACGCAGGCGGTGGATGGCCAGCGGAATCAGCTTCTCGGGAAAGTGGTTGGGGCCGTAGTTGTTCGAGCAGTTGCTGAGCTTGATGGGCAGGCCGTAGGTGTGGTGCCAGGCGCGCACGAAGTGGTCGGAACTGGCCTTCGAGGCCGAATACGGCGAGCGGGGGTCGTAGGAAGTCTCTTCGGTGAACATCTCCGGGCCGAAATCCAGCGAGCCGTACACCTCGTCGGTGCTCACGTGGTAGAAGGTGTGGCCGGCGTAGCCGCCCGGCTGCCAGAGTTGGCGGGCTGCGTTCAGCAGGTTCACGGTGCCGATGACGTTAGTCTTCACGAACGCCATCGGGTCGGTGATGCTGCGGTCGACGTGGCTCTCGGCGGCGAGGTGAATCACGGCGTCGGGCTCCTCGCGGGCAAACAGCTCGTCGATGAAGGCCTGGTCGGAAATGTCCCCCTTCACGAAGCGGTAGTTGGGGGCCCCCTCGATGTCGCGCAGGTTTTCCAGGTTGCCCGCGTAGGTCAGCGCGTCCAGGTTAATAATCTGATAATCGGGGTACTTTGTAACGAACAACCGCACCACGTGCGAACCAATGAAGCCGGCCCCGCCGGTAATGATGAGTTTCATATCGTCAATGAATGAATGGGTGAATGAGTGAATGAGTGAATGAGTGAGTGCGCGAACGAGGGGTTGTTGGCGCCATTTGCCAATTCACTCATTCACTCATTCACTCATTTACCCAATGATAATTGCCACTTCCAGGCGCTGGCCAGCGAGTCGAAGAGCGAGGTCGTCGTCTTGAAGCCGAGCACGGTTTCGGCCTTGGTGGCGTCGGCGTAGATGGCGGGGACGTCGCCGGGGCGCCGGGGCCCGATGGCGTAGTTCAGCTTTTGGCCGCTGGCCTTTTCGAAGGTTTGCACCACTTCCAACACCGTGTTGCCGTGGCCGGTGCCTACATTGAAGGTCTCGACGGTTTCGGCGGCTTTCTTATCCAGCAGGCGCTGCACGGCCACAATGTGGGCCTTGGCCAGGTCCACCACGTGGATGTAGTCGCGCACGTTGGTGCCATCGGGCGTGTCGTAGTCGTTGCCGAAAATCGTCAGTTTCTCGCGGATGCCCGCGGCGGTTTGCGTGATGAACGGCACCAGGTTGTTGGGCGTGCCCAGCGGCAGCTCGCCAATCTTGGCCGATTCGTGGGCCCCAATCGGGTTGAAGTAGCGCAGTAGGATGGTGCGCAGCTTGTTGCTGCTGGCCCCCGCTACGTCGTGCACGATGTCTTCGCACATCTGCTTGGTGCGGCCGTAGGGCGAGGTGGCCGGCTTGGTGGGCGTGGCCTCCGTCACGGGCAGCGCGTCGGGGTTGCCATACACCGTGCACGACGACGAGAACACTAGGTTCTCCACCCCAAACTCGGGCATCACTTGCAGCAGCGTCAGTAGTGAGCCCACGTTGTTGTGGAAGTAGGCCAGCGGCTTCTGCACCGATTCGCCCACCGCCTTGAAGGCCGCGAAGTGGATGACGCCCGCAATGTTGCCCTCCTTCTGAAACACCTGGCGCAGGGCCCCCGCGTCGCCGCAGTCGATGTGGTGGCACGGCACGTCGCGGCCCAGAATGGCGCGCAACCCTGCCAGCACCGACTCTTTCGAGTTGCTGAAATCGTCGACGATGACGGGCTCGTAGCCCGCCTGGGCCAGTTCCACCACCGTGTGGGAGCCAATATAGCCGGCGCCGCCGGTGACGAGAATCTTTTTCATATCTAGTGGTTAGTTATTGGTTGTCAGTTGTTAGGTTCGTTGGTTAAGTTGTGCGAAGCATCTCCTGATAACTGACAACCGCCAACTGGCAACTAAGCTATAGGCTCCAGTAGTGCAGGTTCTGCATCCGGCCGCGGTACAGGCCCTTAATGTCGACCAGTACGGCGTTGTCAGTCGTAATGGACTGGAAATAGGCCTCGTCTTTCTCGGCGTAAGGCTTGTGGCTTACGGCCACAATCACGGCGTCGTAGTCGGTGCGAATGTCGTCGTTGGCCGTCAAGCGGAAGCCGTACTCGTGCAGCAGCTCGTCGGAATCGGCGTGCGGGTCCACGATGTCCACGTTCACCGAGAAGTTTTTCAGCTCCTGAATCACGTCGGCCACCTTCGAGTTGCGGATGTCCTCCACGTTCTCTTTGAAGGTGGCGCCCATCACCAGCACGCGGCTCTTAGCCACGTCCTTGCCCTTCTTGATCATCATCTGCACCGTTTTGCGGGCGATGTAGGCCCCCATGTTGTCGTTGGTGGTGCGGCCGCTCAGGATGACTTTGGCGTCGTAGCCCAGCTCTTTGGCCTTGTAGGTCAGGTAGTACGGGTCCACGCCGATGCAGTGGCCGCCTACCAGGCCGGGGCTAAACTTCAGGAAGTTCCACTTCGTGCCGGCCGCCTCCAGCACCTCGTAGGTGTTGATGCTCATGCGGTCAAAAATCATCGACAGCTCATTCATCAGCGCGATGTTGACGTCGCGCTGGGTGTTTTCGATGATTTTGGCGGCCTCGGCCACCCGGATGCTGCTGGCGCGGTGCACGCCGGCGTCCACCACCAGCTCGTACACCTTGGCCACCGTGTCGAGGGCCTCGGCGTCGTTGCCGCTCACCACCTTCACAATGCGGCGCAGCGTGTGCTCCTTGTCGCCGGGGTTGATACGCTCGGGCGAGTAGCCCACCTTAAAGTCGTTCGGAAACTTCAGGCCCGAGAGCTTTTCCATCACCGGAATGCAGTCTTCCTCGGTGCAGCCCGGGTACACGGTGCTCTCAAACACCACGTAATCACCCTTCTTCAGCACCTTGCCCACCGAGCTGGAGGCCCCCAGCAACGGCTTGAGGTCGGGCTGGGCGTGCTCGTCGATGGGCGTGGGCACGGCCACGATGTAGAATTGCGCCTGCCGCAGCACCTCCAGCGAGTCGGTGAAGGTGATGTCGCAGCCCGCAAAATCCTTGGCCTCCAGCTCGCCGCTGGGGTCGATGGCCTGTTGCATCTGCGCGATGCGGCCGGCGTTGATGTCGAAGCCAATGACTTTGAGCTGCTTGGCAAATTCGAGGGCGATGGGCAGGCCCACGTAGCCGAGGCCGATAACGGCCAGCGTGGCCTCCTTGCGCAATAATTGGTCGTACACGTTGCGGTAGTGGTAAGTGGCTAAAATAGAAGGGATAACTAGCGGGAATTAGACGGTTTTTCGGCGGTGGCCGGCAGGGGGCGCACGGTCTTCTCGTCTGCGCTCAGCTCGTAGGTTTCGCCACTTTCGGGGCAGGTGGCGCGGTGCTTTTTGTCGAAGCGCAGGCGGTGGCCGTAGGCGCTCATCCAGCCCTGGGGCCGGGCGGGGTTGCCGTACACCAGGGCGTAGGCCGGCACGTCGCGCGTGACGACGCTGCCCGCGCCCACGAAGGCGTAGCGCCCCAGCCGCACCCCGCACAGGATGGTGGCGTTGGCCCCCACGCTCGCGCCCTGCGCCAAGTGCGTGGTTTGGTAGTGGCCGGGGCCCTGGCGGGGCACGGCGCTGCGCGGGTTTTTCACGTTCGTGAACACCACCGAGGGGCCCAGAAACACGTCGTCTTCGCACACCACGCCGCCGTAGAGGCTCACGTTGTTTTGCACTTTCACGTTGCGGCCCAGTATCACGCCGTCGGCCACAAACACGTTTTGGCCCAGGTTGCAGTCCTCCCCAATGTCGGCCCCGGCGCACACGTGGCAGAAGTGCCACACGCGGCTCCCGCGCCCAATCTGGCAGCCTTCGTCGAGCACGGCCGTGGGGTGGGCGTAAAAATCAGGGGCGGCGTGGGGCATGCGGGCCAGTGGGTTTGCGCGGGCAAAGGTAAGGCGGCGCGCGGGTTGCCGCCGGGGCCCCGGCGGCCAAGCGTTAGACTTCGCCAAGGCGGGTCCCAGGCGTGAAATTATTTCGATTAATAGTGACATCCTACCAGCCAGAGCCAGTAGGGCGGCGAGCCCGCCAGCGCTCACCTAATTCAACGGACGCCGCTACAGCTAAAACTGGAGTACTTCGGCCGGGTTGCGCACGGGGCCCCGCCGGGCAAAGATGACGAGTTGGGCGTCTTCGAAAAACACCCGGAAGTCGGGGCGCTGGCGCAACTGGGCCAATACTTGCGGGGTTTGCTCGGGGCGCAGGGGCCAGGCGGCGGCCTCGTCGGGCTGGCGCAGCAGCACCACAAACTGGGCGTCGCGCAGCGCCGGGAATAGGTAGAGTCGCCGGGGCGCGGACAGGTGGGGCGTCAGGTTGGACTGCGCGCTGACCGCGCCTTCGGCCGGCAGCCGGGCCAGGGCGGCCCGCAGCGCGCCGCGGTCGTAGGGCGAGCGGTAGTGGCGGCCGGTGAGGAAGTTGGTGGCGGTGCGGTCGTACCACTTGCTCTGGCGGGTGTAGAGCGTGACGAGCGTGAAGGCGGCCGCGCCAGCCAGCGCCAGCTGCCAGGCGCGCCGCCGCGCCGGGGCCCCGGCGGGCCAGTGCCGCAGGGCATCGGCCAGGGCCAGGGCCAGCACCGGGGCAAACTCAATGGAATACTGCGAGTTGATGCCCCACAAGGCCGGGTCGTTGGCCAGCAGCTTCTGGCCAATGACGGGCGCCAGCATCAGCGCGTACCAGGGCCGCCGCAGCAGCGCCAGCCCGCCCGAGCACAGTAGCGCCAGCCAAAACTCCAGCTTGATGTAGTTGTAGGCCGCGTCGGGCAGCGTGTTTTGGAACAGCGCCTGCCACAGCAGGGCCGGGTGGCGCAGCAGGTTGGCTGCCGCCGCGGGCACCGTGGGGCCCCACTGCTGGTAGCGCACCGCCTGCCCAAACGGCCGGTGGGCCACGTCGAGCGCCGGCATGGCCCAGCGCGTAACCAGCAGGAAGTAACCCAGGGCCCCCGCCGCGGCCAGCCCCAGGCCCGCCGCCACGCCCCGGCGGCGGCGGTGCTGCCAGGCCAGGCCCAGCAGCACAAATACCAGCCACAGGGCCATGTTCTCTTTGCTTGCCAGCAGCAGCCCGCCCGCCGCTGCTGCCGGGCCCCAGCGGCCCTGCGTCACCCACAGCGCCAGCCATGGCAGGGCCATAGCGCCCACCACATTGTCGTGGTAATCAAACCCCAACGCCGACAACAGGCCCCATTGCACGCTGAAAAACGCCAGGGCCCACTGAGCCTCGCCGCCGCTGGCCCCTTGGGCACGGGCGTAGCGCCACACGCCCAGCCCGCCCAGCAACACGGCGCCGAGCTGCACCAGCAGCAGGGCCCAGGCGCCGCCCACCAGCCAGTACAGCGGCACGCCCAGGGCCGGCGTCAGGCTGAAGTGGACGGAGAGAAAATTGGTCGGCGGCGAATCAATCAGCAGGCTGGTGTTGGCCGCGCGCAGGTGCGCCCAGTCGCCCACCACCTGCGCGGCGAGGCCCAGGTCGAGCGCCGCCGTGCGGAAATTGTAGTGGTTGACAAGCGACACCAGCGCGTACACGGCCCCGGCCAGGGCCAGGAGCACGGCCGGGCGGTGGCGCCAGGGCAAGGGCGCAGCAGCGTCCATAGGGTATTGCTATTAAATACAAAGAAGCACGGCCCCGCCCGGCGGCTGCCGGGCGGGGAGAGTTAAGCAGGTTTTTCCACCACGGCCAGCACCGACTTGCCGATGTTGTAGCCAGTAAGCCAGTCGAGGATGCGCGAGACGGGCACAATGGTGCGGTCCCAAAACTTGATTTGGGCGGGGTTGGGGTATTGTTGGCGCAGCAGCAACTGGCTGATGGCAACGCCCAACAAGCCGAGGCTGTCGAGGTAGGCGAGTTGGTGCACGCGGCCGCCAGCGGGCAGCACCTGCCGCAGCTGCGGCCGCGAGTAGCGCCGGAAGTGCCCAATGGCGGCGTCGAACGGCCCAAAAAGCCATTGGTGGGCCGGCACGACGATAAGTAATACCCCGCCCGGGGCCAGGCGGGCGTAGGCCCCGGTCAATTCGGCCGCGTCGTCTTCGATGTGCTCAAGCACGTTGATGTACAGTAGGGCATCGAACTGGCCTTCCGCTGCGGGCAGGTCGGCGAGGGTGCCCACGTGCAGGCGGTAAGTAACGGGCAGGGCCCCCGACGCCAGCAGGGCCCCAATGTGGGCCGCCAGCTCGGCGTCGGGCTCCAAGCAGAGCCAGTCGGCCGCGCGGCCGTCGGCCAGGGCCCGGGTGGTGCTGCCGAGGCCGGCGCCCACCTCCAGCACCCGGCCGCCCAGGTAGGGCCGCAGCCGCCCGCCGTAGTACGCCTTCCAGTGGGTGGCGTGCTCAAACAGGGACAGCTCGCCGCCGATGTAGTGGGCAACGTCGCGGGGAGGGGAGGGCATGAAGTGGGGCAGCGGCGACAAAATATCGGTGTAGATACCCGCAATAACGCGGAAAAAGCTGTTTCCCGCGCCGGGTTGCACGTGCGCTGGGGCCCAGCGCGGTCCGGATTGGGCACTTGGGGCCCGGGTTAAATAAGTGCCGAACGGCCACGCTGCTTCTGTCATCACTACTCCGGTGCACGATGAAGAGGCGCTGGTGGGGCCCTGTAGCGTGGGCTCTGCGAATCCGCGTCGTTATCCGGTGCCGGCCACTACCACCGCAGGTTTCAAACCCAAAAGGCGCCGGCGGCACCCTGCCCTGCGAATGCGGCGGCGCCCTACGGCTTGGGCCGGAGCACGGTGTAGCCTTGCACCAGCTGCTCCTGGTAAGTGCCGAGGGGTAGCAGGCTGCGCACCACCCGGTGCACCGGCTGGTTGCAGAATTCGGGGTGCACCACGAACGTGGCCGCTGGGTAGCGGTGCCAGAAATCTTCTACCTGGGCTGGGGTGGGCGGCGGCAGCAGGGCCAGCGAATCGGGGCGGCGCTGGGCCAGCAGCAGGCGAGCCAGCACCGGCTCGCGGGCAAAGGCGGCGAAGGTGGCAGCCGGCACCCGCGAAATGTAGGCCCCTGGTATGGCCTTGCCGTGCCGTGTTTGGTAAAACAGCTCGGCCGCGTCCAGCTCGCCCACGGCGCGGTAGCCGTCGAGCAGGCCCAGCGGAATGGGGAATACCACGGGGCCCGGCTGGTCCGCGGCCACGCCGTAGGCCGCCGGCACGTCGGCCAGGCGGATGAGCGGGTAGGCATCGGGCTGAAATTCGAAGAGCAGCACCGCCGCCAGCCCCACCGCCAGGGCCCAGCCCCGGCCTGCGGGGCCCCGCCGCAGCCAGCCATCGAGCCCAATGCACGTGGCCAGTGGCAGCAGCAGCGAGAGCAGCAGCACGTGCCGCGTGGGGCAGCGGATATTGTTCAGGAACGGTACGTAGTGCACCACACTGGTGGGCAAGCGCAGCCCGCCGTGGCCCAACAGGCGCAGCTCGGGCATAGTAAGCAGCGCAAACAGCAGCGCCAGGGCCCAAAAAGGCCGGGTTTCGGCGGGCCTCTTGGGGGCGGGGGCCCCAGCGCGGCGCGCCCGCCACGCCACCACGGCCAGCACCAGCGCCAGCAGCGGCAGCAAGTAGCCCAGAAACATCACGTTCTCGACCGAACCGGGGGTGTGGAAGCGGGGGCTGTGCCAGAGCGCATCGGTGGCCGCCGTGGCCAGCCAGCGGTTGCCGAGCGGTGGCACGAGGTAGCCGGCCAGGTCGCCGCCCCACCAGAAGCCGGCGTTGTCGGAGGGCCCGGCCCGGCCCAGGCCCCGCGAAATGAAGTGCCCCAGGACGAGAATTACCCCCAATACCGCCCACGGCTGCCAGCGCCGCCAGTTGGTTTCGCCCAGCCGCAGGGCCCACCAGGCCGCGTAGCCCACCGAGAAATACACCAGGCCTGCCAGGGTGTAATAATCACTAAATAAAGTGACTAGCAACAGCGCCGCTGCCCAGCCCACTTGCCGCCCGCTGCGCACCCGCGGCCACCAGCGCCCGGGCCGGAACGCCAGCCCGTCGAGGTACGCCATGAGGTAAAACGGCACCGTGGCGGTGAGCAGCAGGTGGTAGTGCTCGGGCCAGTGGGCCAGCTTGTAGGGCGAAAACGCAAACGCGTAGCCCACCAGCCCGCACAGCAGCGGCTGCCGTACCCAGCGCCCCGCCAGCCGCGCCGCGCCCATGCCGCTCAGCACAAAGCTCAGCAGCAGCCCGGCGTTCACGGCCCAAAACTCCTGGCGGAGCAGCAAGTTCAGGGCCCCCAGCACCGGCGTGTAGGTGTGCAGCCACAGGCTGGTGCCCGCCGGAAACAGCAGCAGCGGCGTGAAAAACGGGTTGTGCCCGCCGGCCACCTGCCGCTGGAAATTCCACACGTTCCAGATGTACTGGTTGGCATCGCGGTGCGGCGTGCCCACGAAGGCCGTGCTCCACTCGCGGGCCAGCGGCCACGAGTACCAGGCAAACAGCGCGGCGTAGGCCAGGCCGGCCAGTAGCAGGCCGCGGACCCGCAGGGCGTTGGCGGGCGGAGGAAGGGCAATCGGCATGAAGACGTGGCAGAGAGGGTCCGGGCGCACGGGGCCCCAACAAAAGTAGGCCGGCGGTAGTAGCTAGCTTTGCCCCACCACTTTCACGCCCGCCGCCATGCCCATCGCCCGCCCCTTCAACTTCCAAAAGTGGATCGACGAACACCGCCACCTGCTGAAGCCGCCGGTGGGCAACCAGCAGGTATTCAAGGATAACCAGGATTTTATCGTGATGGTGGTTGGGGGCCCCAACGCCCGTAAAGACTACCACGTGGACGCGGGCGAGGAGCTGTTTTTGCAAATCGAGGGCTCGATGACACTGAAAATCATCGACGACGGCCAGCCCGTGGACCTGGAAATCGGGCCCGGCGACATGTTCCTGCTGCCGCCCAACACGCCGCACTCGCCGCGCCGGCCGGCCGGCGGCGTGGGCCTGGTGCTGGAGCGCTACCGGGCCCCCGGCGAGCTGGACGGCTTCCAGTGGTACTGCGAAAACTGCGGCAACAAGCTGCACGAGGAGTTCGCCGAAATCACCGACATCGTGGCCCAGCTGCCGCCCATCATGAACCGCTTTTGGGCCGACGACGCCCTGCGCACCTGCCAAGTGTGCGGCACCTACCTCGAAGCGCCCGCCCCGGCCCTAGCGCAGTAGGGCCCCCGCCGGGCCGGGCGGCCGGCTTTTCGCCAGATGCCCGGTAATCGTTGCTTCGTTAGAGCGGTTCTCAGGTTCGTACATGGTTAACCAGCGAACGGTTGTAGAACGGAGCGGTACTCCGTTGCCGGGCGAGCATTAAACGGAGTGCCTCTCCCTATACACAGGGCCCATTACAAATATTTGGCAACCGCTGTAAACGGCCCTGGTGCCGGCCCAGCCGGAGCGGCCGCGCGGCGGTAGCGCCCACGTTATTATGGGGTGGGCAACCCGGCCGGGGGCCCCGGCCGTACCTTTGGGTATGTCCTCCGCGCTCCTCGACCCCACCCACGCCGCCGCCCTCGACGCGGCCGACCCGCTGGCTGCTTTTCGCTCCGAATTCCTGTTTCCCAACGGGCCCGACGGCCAGCCGGTGGCCTACTTCTGCGGCAACTCGCTGGGCTTGCAGCCCAAGGCCACCCGCGCCGCCCTCGACGCCGAGCTGACCAACTGGGCCGAGCTGGCCGTGGAGGGCCACTTCCACGGTGCCGCGCCCTGGATGCACTCCCACGGGGCCCTGGCCGAGGCCAGCGCGCCGGTGGTGGGGGCCCTGCCGCACGAAGTGGTGATTATGAACGGCCTGAGCGTGAACCTGCACCTGCTGCTGGTATCGTTCTACCGCCCCACCGCCACCCGCTATAAGGTATTGATGGAAGGCGGCGCCTTCCCCTCCGACCAGTACGCCCTCGAAACCCAGGCCCGCTTGCACGGCCTCGACCCCGACGACGCCATTGTGGAGCTGGTGCCCCGCCCCGGCGAGCACACGCTGCGCACAGAAGATATTACCGCCAAAATTGCCGAGTTGGGCGACTCGCTCGCCACCGTGCTGCTGGGGGGCCTCAACTACTACACCGGGCAGGTATTCGACATGGCCGCCGTCACGGCCGCCGGGCACGCGGTAGGCGCCACCGTGGGCTTCGACCTGGCCCACGCCGCCGGTAACGTGCCGCTGCACCTGCACGATTGGGACGTGGACTTTGCTTGCTGGTGCACCTACAAGTACCTCAACTCGGGGCCCGGCGGCATTGCGGGGGCCTACGTGCACGAGCGGTTTGCGAACCGGCCCGACCTGCTGCGCCTCGCCGGCTGGTGGGGCCAGGAGCCGGCCGAGCGGTTTCAGATGAAAAAAGGCTTCCGCCCCACGCCGGGCGCCGACGGCTGGCTGCTGTCGAACTCGCCGGTGCTGCTGCTGGCCCCGTTGCGCGCCAGCCTCGACGTGGTGGCCCGCGCCGGGGGCATGGCCGCGCTGCGCGCCAAAAGCGAGCCGCTCACCGCCTACCTCGAAAGCCTGATTAGGGCCCTGGCCTTGCCCGCCGACCAGCTCGAAATCATCACCCCCGCCGACCCTGCCCAGCGCGGTTGCCAGCTTTCGGTGCTGGTGCACCGGCGCGGGCGCGAGCTGTTCGACTACCTGGCCGCCCGGGGCGTGGTGGCCGACTGGCGCGAACCGAATGTGATTCGCCTTTCGCCCGTGCCGCTCTATAATTCGTTTGAGGACGTGCGGCGGGCCGGGACGGCAATGCACGATTTTTTTGCCGCCGGCTAGAGCCCCAGGCCGCGGCAACGGCGGGCAACTGGCACTTTTTTGCCGCGTTCGCCGTACTTCAGCCAATACTTGATAACCGATGGAAGACTACGCGGCTAAAATGCAGGCCAAGAGCTTGGCCGAGTTGCACCAATACGTGAGCGGCTACGCCCAGTACCGCGACGATGCCGTGCTGGCTGCCCTGGCCGAGCTGCGCCGCCGCGGCCAGCCCGCCCCCGAGGAAGACGCCCTGCGCCCCGGCCTCGAAACCGCCGTGGCCCAGCAGCGCGCTGCCGACTCCGGAGCCGTCGCGGCCCAACTTCCGGTTGCCCTCGACGGCCCCGAGTTATACTCCCAAGGGGCGGTAGTGCTATTCTCAATGTTTTCGCTGCTGATGGGCGGCGTCTTGCTGGGTATCAACCTGCACCGCCTGCGCCGTCCAGAGGCGCTGGCGCGCTTGATCTTGTTCATCTTAGCCTTCTCGTTCGTCAGCGGCTATACAATAAGTTGGGCTTTGGCGCAATTCAGCGGCAATCTGTTGATTCCTGCTTTATTATCCCTGGCGTTCAACGTGGTTGGGCTACTAACTTACCTTGCGTGGTTTTGGCCTCGCTACATCGGTACCCAAGAATACCGCAGCCGCAGTTGGTTGATGCCCCTAGTAATATTTTTTGCTATTTGGATGGTATTCAACCAAATAGCGCGGCCCTTGCTTATTAAAAATGGAATAATGAATGCTCCGGCCGCCGTGCCCACCGCGCCGATCACCCAAACTCCCACCCCTTAGCTGGCCTCGCCCATTGCGTACTGCATGCGGTAGAGCTGGGCATAGTAGCCGTTTTCGAGGCGTAGCAGTTCCTCGTGGGTGCCCACTTCCTTAATTTCGCCCTTGTCGAGCACGATGATCTGGTCGGCTTTCTGGATGGTGCTCAAACGGTGGGCGATGACGAGCGAGGTGCGCCCCTGCATCAGCTTCTCGATGGCGTTCTGGATCATTTCTTCCGTCTCGGAATCGACCGACGACGTGGCCTCGTCGAGCACAATTACGCGGGGCTGGTACACCAGGGCTCGCACGAAGCTGATGAGCTGCCGCTGGCCCACTGAGAGCGTGGCGCCGCGCTCCATCACGGGGTAATCCAGGGCCCCGGGTAGGCGCTCCATGAAGCGTCGGGCCCCTACGAGGTCGGCCGCCTCCCAAATCTGGGCGTCGCCGATTTCCTGGTTGCCCAGCGTGATGTTGTCGCGGATGCTGCCCGCAAACAGGAACACGTCTTGCAGCACCACGCCAATCTGGCGGCGCAGCACGCTCAGGTCGTAGTCGCGCAGGTCGCGCCCGTCCACCAAAATGCTCCCTTCCTGGATGTCGTAAAACCGGCTCAGCAGGTTAATGATGCTGGTTTTGCCTGCCCCGGTGGCCCCCACGAAGGCAATGGTTTGGCCCGGCTTGGCGTGGAAGCTGATATTCTTCAGCACCCACTCGGGCGGGTTGTAGGCAAATTTCACGTGGTCGAAGCGCACGTCGCCTTCCAGTGGCGCGGCGGGCACGTAGTTGCCGGTAGTGGCCACCAGGTCGTCGCTGTCGAGCAGTTTCAGCAGGCGCTCGGTGCTCACCAGACCCAGTTGCAGGGTGTTGAAGCGGTCAGCAATCTGGCGGATAGGTCTAAAAAACAGCGCGTTGTACATGATGAACGCAATGAGGGCCCCCTTGGAAATGGTGCCCTCGATCTGGCCCTGGGCCGCGTACCAAACCAGCAGGCCCACGCCGATGGCCCCCAGCACCTCGGCCACCGGGTAGTACACCGAGTAGTACAGCACCGAGCGGATGTTGGCGTCGGTGTGCTCGCGGTTTATCTTCTCAAACTTCTTGAACTCGCGCTGCTCGTTGCCGAAAATCTGCACCACGCTCATGCCCGTCAGGTGCTCCTGCACGAAGGAATTGAGCTTGGCCACGGCGTTGCGCACGTCCTGAAACGACACTTTCACCTTCTCCTTGAACACGTAAGTGGAGAAGAGCAGCGGCGGAATCACCGACAAGCTCACCAACGTCAGCCGCCAATCAATGTAGAACATAAACGCCATGATGAACAGGATTTGCAGGATGTCGCCCACCATCGCCGCCAGCCCCTCGCTGAACACGTCGGACAGCGTTTCCACGTCCGAGATGTTGCGCGTCACGAGCACGCCGATGGGCGTGCGGTCAAAAAAGCTCAGCTTCAGGCCCAGTAGGTGGCGGTAGAGGTCGGTGCGGATGTCGCGCACGATGTACTGGCCCAGCCAGCCGCCGTAGTACGTCTGCAAGTAGCTGACGCCGGCGTGGGCCACCAGCAGGCCCAGTAGCCACAAAAACATGTGGTTCAGGCCGGTGCGGTCGCCCTGCTCAATGCTCACGTCCACCATCTTTTGGATCAGGAAGGGCCGCAGGGTGCCCAGCGCGGCCGTGGCAACGGTCAGCACAATCAGGCCGATGAACACGCCGCGGTAAGGCTGCACGTAGCTGAGCAGGCGGCGCAGCACTTGCCAGTCAAACACCTGGCCGGTTTTGGTAGCGGAAGTAGCGGGTTGGGGTTGCATAGGCTACAAAGGTCGGGCGGCCGAAATTGTTGCCGGCATTTTTGTTGGGGCCCCAGCGGCGCTACTCCCCGGGGGTCAGCCCCGGCGCGTACTCCACGCGGCTCAGAAATAGCCCTTGGGCCGGGGCCGCCGTGCCGGCTGCTACCCGCCGCTGGGCCCACAGCAGCTGCTGGAACTGCGCCGGCGTGTGCTTGCCGCGGCCCACGTCGAGCAGCGTGCCCACCACCAGCCGCACCATACCGCGCACGAAGCGATTGGCCCGGATGCGGAACACCCAGCCACCCGGCACGGGGTGCCAGGCTGCCTCGGTGCAGCGGCACACGTAGTGCGTTTCAGCCCCTTTGGCTTTCGAAAACGTGGTGAAATCGAACTGCCCCACCAAGTGGGCGGCGGCGGCGTTCATCAGGCCCACGTCGGGGCCCCGGTCGAGGTACAGGGCCTGGTCGCGCCGAAACGGGTCGGGCGCACTCAGCAGAAAATACTCGTAAGTGCGGGCGTCGGCGTCGAAGCGCGCGTTGGCTGACGGGGGCACCGGGTGCAGGCGCAACGGGGCAACATCAGCAGGCAGGGTGCGGCGCAGGCGGTAGAGCAGCAGGGCCTCGTCCATGCCGGCCGGCAACTCAGCGTCGAAGTGGGCCACTTGGTGGCGGGCGTGCACGCCCGCGTCGGTGCGCCCACTGCCGAGGGTGCTGATGGACTGGCGCAACACCTTGGCCAGGGCCCCGTTGAGGGCCGCTTGCACGGTGGGGGCATTGGGCTGCACCTGCCAGCCGGAGTACGCCGTGCCGTCGTAGGCGAGGTGAAGGAAATATCTCATGGGGTCATCCAACAATTATCGATTAACATTTAACAGGCTTTATCCGGCTGGTCAATCAATTAGCAGCCGGCAAGAACCTGTTAAATGTTAATTGCTACCTGTTAAATGAATCAGGCTTTCTCGTAAATCACCGCGGCGCCCTGGCCCACGCCCACGCACATGGCGGCGAGGCCGTAGCGGGCCCCTTCGCGGCGCTGCATTTCGTGCAGCAGCGTGGCCGTGATGCGTGAGCCCGACGAGCCCAGCGGGTGGCCGATGGCGATGGAGCCGCCGTTCACGTTCATCTTTTCGGTGTCCATGCCTAGCTCGCGGATGCAGGCAATGGTCTGAGCGGCAAAGGCTTCGTTCAACTCAATCAGGTCCATGTCGGCCAGCGTGAGGCCGGCGCGCGCTAGCACCTTGCGAATGGCGGTAATGGGCCCCAGGCCCATTACCGCGGGGTCAACACCGACCACGGCCGACGTCACCACCCGCGCCATGGGCTTCAGGTTGTACCGTTTCAGGGCGTCGTCGCTCACCATCAGCACGGCCGCCGCGCCGTCGTTGATGCCGGTCGAGTTGCCGGCCGTCACGGTGCCGCCGTCGGGCTGAAACACGGGCTTGAGGGAAGCCAGCTTCTCCAGGGTGGAAACACGCGGCTGCTCGTCGGTGTCGAACAGGGCGGTGTCGCCGATGGGCTGAGGCAGAAATACCGGCACGATTTCCTTGCGGAAGCGCCCCTTCTCAGCCGCGCGGTGGTACTTGCGCTGGCTTTCAAAGGCGAAGGCATCCTGGTCTTCGCGGCTGACGTTGAACTGTTTGGCTACGTTCTCAGCCGTCTGCCCCATGTTGAAGGGGTAGTGCATCCGGTTCAGCTTGGGGTTGGTGAAGCGCGAGCCAAGCGTGGTATCGTGGGCCGTGAAGTCGCGGGCGTAGGCCGTTTCCGACTTGGCCATCACGAACGGGGCCCGGGTCATGCTCTCCGAGCCGCCGGCCAGGTACACGTCGCCCTCGCCCGCCTTAATAGCCCGCGAAGCATCCATGATACTCTGCAAGCCACTGGCACACAGGCGGTTCACCGTCACGCCAGGCACCGTGACGGGCAGGCCGGCCAGCAGCGCGGCCATGCGGGCCACGTTGCGGTTGTCTTCGCCGGCTTGGTTGGCGGCGCCCATGATGACGTCTTCCACAGCGTTTTTGTCGAGCGTGGGATTGCGGCGCAACAGTTCGCGCAATACGAGCGCGGCCAGGTCGTCGGGGCGGACGCTGCTCAGCGCGCCGCCGAATTTTCCAATCGGGGTCCGCACCGCGTCCACGATGTAAGCACTTGGCATCAGCAAGAAGAATAGAGGGGCGCGAAACCCCCGGTACAGGCTAAATTTGCGGCCCGGCCCCACACAGGCCGGCCTTATAACCACAACGACAAAGATGATACAAAGAATCCAAAGCGTGTTTTTACTGCTGCTGGCCCTGGCCATGCTGAGCGTGGCCGCCCTGCCCCTCTGGACGAAAACCGACCCCCTCACCCATGCCAGCCTCACCCTCACGGCCTTCAACCTCTACCGGGGGCCCTCGCCCGACGCGGGCGGACTGGTAGCTTCGGCCTGGCCCATCGGTACGCTGGCCCTCACGGCGGCGGCTACCGCCATCTACGCCATTTTTCAGTACCGCCGCCGCGCGGTGCAGCTGCTGATATGCTCGCTCAATTTGCTGCTCGTGGTGGCCACGCTGGGGGCTGCCTTCCTGTATTCGAGCCGCGCCGACGCTCTGCTGAACGTGAAAATGGAAGGCCACTACCTGGCCGGCTTCTACCTGCCCACCCTGGCCTTGGTACTCAACCTGTTGGCCAGTCGCTACATTCGCCGCGACGAGCGCCTCGTGCGCAGCATGGACCGCCTGCGCTAGGGGCCCTACAAGACCATAAAAAAGGGCGGGCCACTTCTCATTGTAGAGAAGCGGCCCGCCCTTTTTTACAGCACCCACAAGGGGCTAATTGCGCGGCAGCCCCAGCGCTTGCTGCACTTCCCGCGCGCTCGTCGGAAAGGTGAAAGCGTCGTACACCCGGTAAAAATTCTGCGGGTCTACCACGTGGGCGTAGCCGAATTTAGCCAGCTCTTTCTGCGATTTGTCGAAAGTCAGCGTCCGCACCAGGGCTGCCAGTTCGACCGAGCGCAGGCTGCTGCGCTCCAGCGCTTGGTGCGCAATGTCAAGCCGCTGCTCGTCGAAAGGGCACCGGCTCAGGGCCTGCGCCAGGTCGGCAGCGTCGCGGGGGGACAACGGACGCGCATACTGGGGCCCGGGGGCTGGCGCCCCGTAGCCCGGGCCAGCGGGGCCCGGGTAATTAGGTGCGTTGCCGGGGCCTGAATACGTGCCGGGGCCCGGGTAAGCGGGTTGGTTGCCAGGGGCCGGGTAACCGGATGAGCTGCCCGGCGTGGGGTAGCCGCCCGGCCCAGCGGGCGGGTAAGCGCCGCCGTAGTTGCCGCCGTTGCCGTTGCCATTATCGCCATAGGGGCCCTGGTCGGGGCCGTAGTCGTCGGGGCCCGGGGCCCAGGCGGGATAATCACGGGGCGTTATGGGGCCCCGGCTCACTTGCCGCAGCTGCGCCGGCCGGCCCGGGCGCAGCACTAGCACGAAGCTGGTTTCCAGGCCCGGCTCCAGCCACACGTTCACCCGCGTGCGTTGCAGGCCCGCCGCCGAAGGCACGCTGAACTCGGCCCAGTGCTGACCCGGGGCCAGGTAGTCGAGGTGCAATGAGCGCACCACCGGGGCCGCCAGCAGCTGCCCATCGAGCACGAGGCCAAACGGCACCCCGCGCTCCGACGTAAAATTGACGGCCGTGGGCGGCGGCCCAACGGGCTGAGCCTGGCCGGCAGTGGCCAACCCAAAAGCAAGCCAGCCCGCAGCGGCGAGGGCAAAAAGCGTTTTCATGGCGATGCAAGATGAATAGGCGGCGAGGGGATTCAACCGCCTGCCTCACCCAAATCCAAACGCCGTGCCAAGGGAGAAATTTGCCAGCCGCTGGGGCCCCCACCAAATAAAAGACCCAGCCGGTTGGGCTGGGTCTTTTTCAAAAGTCGTCCGCAGTAAACAGCTTATTTGTCAATCCGCGTCACCTTAAATTCGGTGCGGCGGTTGCGCTGGTAGTCGGCCTCCGATTTGGGATTAGCTATAATTGGACGGGTTTCGCCGTAGCCGCGGGCCGTGATGCGGGTGCGGGCAATGCCCTTACTCACGATGTAGTCCACGGCCGCCTCGGCCCGCCGCTGCGAGAGCTTGAGGTTGTAGGCGTCCTTGCCGCGCTGGTCGGTGTGCGAACTCAGCTCGATGTTGATTTTCGGGTTGTCGGCCAGCGTCTGCACCAACGTATCGAGGCGGATGGCGGCGTCGGGCCGGATGTTGTACTTGTCGTAATCGTAAAAAATGTCCTTTACTTCGATGGCCTTGTTCACGATGATTTTATTCAGCGTGAGGGTCACCGGCAGCCGGATGTCGGTCTGCGGCTGCGTGAGTTGGGCCTGGGCAGGCTTGCGGCCCACGGTGCTCAGCGAGGCGCGGGCCGTGAAATCGCCGGCCCGGTCGCTGAGGAACGCGTAGCTGGTCGCCGAGTCGAGCGGGGCCGTAAACTTGCCGTCGGGACCCGCCACCACGTCGGTTTTGCGGCCCTTGCTGTCGGTGATGGTCACCGTCTCGCCGGGCACCGGCGTAATGGTGTTGCGCTTGGAATCGCGCTCTAGCACCGTGCCATCCACGAAGAAATTAACCGTTTTCAGCGACTTCTTTTTGTAGGCATACAAATCATCCGAGCCCTTGCCACCGGCGCGGTTCGAGCTGAACACGCCCGTTTCGGCGGTCATCGGGAACGGCGCGAAATCGTCGGCGGAGCTGTTCACGTCGGGGCCCAAATTGACGGGCTTGCCGGCCTGCACCATGAAAACATCAAGCTTGCCGTAGCCCGGCCGCCCGTCCGATGAGAAGTACAGCGTGCCGTCGGGCGCCACGCCGGGGAAGTTGTCGTTGCCCGCCGTGTTGATGGCGTCGCCCAGGTTTTCGGCCGCCGAAAAGCGCCCGTTGGGCCCCAGCGTGGCCTTAAACAAGTCGTTGCCGCCCAGCCCGCTGCGGCGACCCGAGGCGAAGTACAGCGTCACGCCATCGGGCGCAAACACCGGCGCAAAGTCATCCGCCGTCCGGTCGTTGATGTTGGCCAGAATGGGCTCCGTCCAAGCCCCAGCCTTGAAGTACGAAATCCACAAATCGACGCTCAGGTAGCCTTTTTTGCTGCCGTCGTTCGAGCGGGCGAACACCACCGTTTTGCCGTCGGGCGTGTAAGTAGCGCTGGCCTCCAGGCGGCCGGGCGAGTTGAAGGGCCCCGCCAGCGGGGCCACCGTGCCGCCGGTCATGGCCGTGGCATCGGTGAATTTAACGGCGTAGAGGTCGGTAAAATTCTCGCCGTTGCCGGGGTACTTCTTGCCGGTGCGCCCCGAGGCAAACACGAATTCCTTGGTGTCGGGCTTCACGGCAGCGCCAAATTCCGACGCCGCCGTGTTCAGCGAGTCGAGCGGGCGCACGTCGTAGCCGCTGGCCAGGCCCACCAAAGTCTTACTGGCCAGGGCGTTCTTGGCGTCGGTTTCGGCGCGGGCGGCCAGGGTGCGGTTGGTGCCACTGGTGGCGTAGGCGCTGAACTGCGCCGCGGCCTCGTCGAACTTGCCATTAGCGCGCAAAGCCTCAGCGTAGTGAAAGCCCGCGTCGGCGGCCCGCACCTTGCCGTCGAGCGCCGCCTTGTAGAAAGGCTCAGCTTGCTCGACGCGGTTGGACAAGCGGTAGGACTCGGCAATGCGGTAGTTGGCCGTCGGAGCCGTTTTGCCTTTGGCTACCTGCGCTTTGTAGAGGCCAATAGCCGTTTCGTACTCGCCGCGGGCGAAGCGTTTGTCGGCTTTGCTGCTGCTCGTGGCGCAACTGCTCAGCAGCGTGGCCGAGCCGGCCGCCGCGCAAACGAATAAGAAGTATCTCATGGGCAAGGAAAGGGGGCGGCCCCGGGCGGCCCGTTCGGGCGCCGTTTTGGGTTAGCAATAATACTACGTTTCCGCAGGGTTTAGACGCGCGCGGGGCCCCCGGCGGGCTCAGCCGCAACGGGCGCAAAGTAGCGCGCCAGCCACGTGCGGCCGGCCGGTGCGGGCCACCGGGCCTCCAGCTCGGCCTTGGTGGCCACGGTATTGTCAAAATAGGGCGTGTCGGGGCCCAGGGTGCCGGCGGCCACGGCGGGCTTCAAGGCGCGGCGCTCCAGCAGCGCCAGGCCCGTGGGGCCCGTAAAGGCCAAATGTGCCTTGTCTAGTAAACTGATGGACAAAGCTTTTTCCAACTCCTGCACGAAGCGCACCGATGCATCGATGGAGCAACCACTGGCCCCAGCTACCGCCTCGTCGAGCCCAACAACCAGAAACTGCCGGTGCCGAAACTCGACCGCTGCGCGCAGCGCCGCGCCGTGGCTGGTCCAGGCCGTAGCAAACTGGGTTAGGTGGGGCCCCACCGCGGCCAGCTCGGCTTGGGTCAAGGGCCGGTTGGCTTGGTAAATCCAGACCCGCGCAGTAGGGGGCAGGGCATCGAAGGTCACGTTCATAAGAGCGTAGGAATGGCAGGTTTCACGGCTGGCAAAGGTCGCACCGGTTACCCAAGGGTGGCCGATGCTTCCGAACCAAAAAAACTGGCCCGAAGTTGCCGCCGCTGCGCCAAATTACCGCCGCGCAGTCGGCAGGCAGCCGCCTGCAATTGGCGAACCAGCGGCTACGCGTTGATGCCCTCAGCCGAGGCCACCAGCTCGGCCAGGTCGAACACCTGCACCTTGCTTTCCTGCTCCTTGTTTTTCACGCCGTCGCTCATCATGGTCATGCAGAACGGGCACGACACGGCGATGATGCTGCCCTGCAAATCGTGGGGGCCCGGGGCGGCGGTTTCGGTTTCGACGCCGCCCAGGTTGGCCAGCGCCGCCGCGGCACCGCTCAGCGTAGCCAGGGCCTCTTCGGTGCGCTCGATGTTAATTTCCTTCTTGCCCGGCTCGGCCTCCTTCCACATTTGGGCCCCGCCGGCGCCGCAGCACAGGCCGTTGGCACGGCTGCGCTTCATCTCCACCAGGTCGGCGTCGAGGGCGGCCAGCACGTCGCGCGGGGCTTCGTAGATGTTGTTGGCCCGGCCCAGGTAGCACGAGTCGTGGAAGGTGATGCGGCGGCCCTTGAAGCTTTCGCCGCCAGTTACGCCCACTTTGCCTTCGTTGATGAGCTGCTGCAAGTACGTGCTGTGGTGAATTACCTCGTACTCACCGCCCAGCGCCGGGTATTCGTTCTTAATCGTATTGAAGCAATGCGGGCAGGCCGTCACGATTTTCTTGATGCCGTAGCCGTTCATCGTCGTAATGTTCTGCATGGCCTGCATCTGAAACAGGAACTCGTTGCCGGCCCGCTTGGCGGGGTCGCCGGTGCACGATTCTTCCAGGCCCAGCACCGCGTACTTGGTGCCCACGTGGTCGAGGATGCGCACGAAAGCGCGCGTCACGCGCTTGTAGCGGTCGTCGAAGGCTCCGGCGCAGCCCACCCAAAACAGTATTTCGGGCGACTCGTTGCGGGCCGCCAAGTCGGCCATGACGGGAACGGTAATCTGGCGCGAGGCCGGGGCAGTTTCGGGCAGCATAGAAGCAGAAAAGGCAGACGGGCCAGGGGCCCGGGGCGGGATGGTATCAGTGAGCGTACAGGCGCCGCACGTCGGCGTCGGGGGGCCCACCGGGCAGGGTGCGGGCGGCACGGGCCCGGCGGCGGGCCATTTCAAACGCTTCGGCAGGCCCTTCGAGGTACTGCCGGAACGTGGCCACCGGTGGGCCGGGGCGCGTGGGGGTAGGCGCAGTAAATCCCGCAGACGAGTCGGTCGAAGCGGCGGATTGCGAGGAATCGGTGAGCTTTTGCATGGCACGGAACGGAAAAAGGGTGGGATTTTTTAAAAACCAGCGAACCGCGCGCACGCGGCTACACCGAGGCTACTTCAGGGGCGGTACCTTTTACGTATAAATCGTCGGCCCAGTTGAAACGGTCGGAGGGCGAGAAGGCCCACGGGGCCCCATTATTTTCAATGTTGGAGAACATGACGTTGAGCGAGTTTGGAGCCGCCGATTCTTCGAGCACCAAAAAGCGGCGCATTTCGATGATGCTTTCGAGCGGGTTGATGTTCACGGGGCAGCTTTCCACGCAGGCGTTGCAGGTGGTGCAGGCCCACAGCTCTTCGGGCGTTACTTTGCCGCGCAGCAGCGTGGCGTTGGCCAAGTCCGTGATGGGCTCGTGCTTGGCCTCGGCGCCGTACACGTTGGGCCGGAAAATGAGCGGCGAATTATACTTCTCCTCCACCCGGTCGCGGGTGTCCATGATGATCTTGCGGGGCGAGAGCAGCTTGCCCGTCAGATTGGCCGGGCAGACCGAGGTGCAGCGGCCGCACTCGGTGCAGGAGTAGGCGTTCAGCAGGCTGGTCCAGGGCAGGTCGTCCACGTCCTTGGCCCCGAAGGGCGTGGGGGCCAGGGCCGAGCCATCGGGGCCCACTGGCGCAGCGGGCACCTCGTAGCTCGGGTCCATCATGGCCTTCACCTCGTGGGTAATGCTCTCCACGTTCGAGAACTGCCCCTGCGGCACCAGTCGCGAATACCACACGTTGGGGAACGCCAGGATGATGTGAAAATGCTTCGAGCTAGGTAAATAGTTCAAAAACAGCAAGATGCCGGTGATGTGCAGCCACCAGCCCAGGCGCTCCAGCACGTGCAGCGTGCCCACGCCGGTGGGCAGCAAGCCTACCAGCAGGTTGCTGATGGGGAACGTGCCAGGCAGGTCTTCGCCGCGCATCTGGTGCAGCTTCAGGTCGGCCGTATTCATAAAAAACAGGGCCACCATCAGCACCACTTCGATGTAGAGGATGATATTGGCGTCGAGCTTGGGCCACATCCGCAGCTCAGGGCCCGTGAAGCGCTTGAGCGGCGGAGTGCTGTTACGCCGCCACCAAAAGGCAGCCACCGCCACAATCACCAGCGCGGCCAGTACCTCGTTGGTTGCCATCAGCCCATCGTACACGGGCCCCAGGAACTTGAGCGAGCGGTGAAACCCGAAAATGTTGCCAAACAGCCCGTCGATGACGATTTCAATCACCTCGATGTTGATGACTAAGAAGCCCACGTACACCACCAAGTGCAGCAGCGCCGGGGTGAGGCGCTTGAACATTTTTTGCTGCCCGAAGGCCACGAGCAGGGTTTTGCGCAAGCGCTCGGCCGGGTGGCCGCTCATGTCCCGGTCGCGCCCGACGAGGACGTTGGCCCGGATTTTCCGGACTTGCCAGGCAAACAGGCCGAACGCGGCCACCAGTAGCAGCGCAAAAAGAATGGATTGCAACATAGCAGTAAATATAAACAACCAGCACCGATTGGGCCCGCAATTTAGTCGGCATGCCGACTAAAATATAATTGGGTAGAACCCCAATGCATTTTTTTACTGAAATTCTTGCACCCTGGTTTTGCCTGCTTACCTTTGCAGTCCCAAAGCCAAAGAAACTTGGCCTCGGGATCCGGCAACATAGCTCAGTTGGTAGAGCACAGCACTGAAAATGCTGGTGTCGTTGGTTCGATTCCAACTGTTGCCACGAAAAAAGGCCTCTAGCATTACGCTAGAGGCCTTTTTGTTTTTGGCTGGGACAAAATCTGGGACAAAACGGATTGACCGCCTTTGGCGACTGTTTGAGTGGCGTGCAAAAAAGACAGCGGGGCCCAGCCTTCGGTTAACTTTGTCGGCGCCAGCGGGAATTAGTTGCCAAGCTTTTCTTTCCGGTATCTAGGGCCGCCTTTGCTTCGCGGGGGTGACCCTTTTTTGTGTAGGCGGTCGAGCCGCGGGTGGGCGCGGCGTTGGGTCGGGGGAGAGTGACTTTAACCATGCTCCAGCTATGCTCTAGCTACGGTTCAAGGCACGGGAAACCTCTTCTTCGTCGAGGTGGGTAAAACGGCAGAACTCGGCCACCGACACGTAGGTGCGGGCGGGCTTGCCGTTGGCGCGGCGGATGCGCTGTAGCAGCACCTTAGCGGTGCTGTACTTGGTACCGGTAAGTTGGGCCGCCTCCTTGGGGCAGATGCACACCTGGGGCATAAGGGGGCGGATTGGGGTGAAAGTGGCAGGCTAAGATACAACCGCTAAAACCGGGCCGTAGGTTCGGGCCATGATCAGCAAACGCACGATTTGGGGGGTGGTTGGGGGGCTGCTGGCGGGGGCGCTGGCCGGGGGCTGCGCGGGCATCCGGGCCGACGATTACTTAGCCGCTTCGCTGACCACGCGCGCCGCCGTGGTGGCCGAAGCGGCCCGCGTGGTGCGCGTCATCGACGCGGATACCTACATTCTGCTGTTGGGGTTGAGCACTTTCCGCCTGCGGCTGCTGGGGGTGGATACGCCCGAGCATGACCAGGCGTTCGGGCCCCAGGCTACTGACTCGGTGACGCGGATGCTGACGCCGGGGCGCGTGGTGCTGGTAGCGAAGTCGGGCCTGGACCTGTACGGGCGCACGCTGGGGGCGGTGCTGCTGCCGACAGCGACGGTGGCCGCAGCGGGGCAGCCGGTGCCGCTGGATTCGCTGCTGGTGGTGCGGGGCTGGGCCTGGGCCTACGACCCCAACCGGACGGTGGCGGACTGGGCCCCGCAGCAGGCGGGCGGGGGCTTGTGGAAATGCGGGGCGGCCGAAGCCGTGCTGCCCAAGTTCTGGCGCTCTTTCACTGCCCAAAATAAGCGGCGCTACCAGGGTACTTGCTCCTGGTAGCCGCGCCGCAGAACGAAAGCAAGCGGCTTATTTCTCACTTCATTATTTTCTTTAGACTTATGGCTACCCAAACTGGTATCCTGGGCTTGCAAGGCACGGTGGGCGGCCTTGTGTTTGCCAAAGACGGCTCGGTCCGTCAGAAACCCGCCTCCAACAAAGCGGCCTTCAACTCGGCGGCTTCGCTGGCCCGGACCCGCGAAAACGCCTCGGAATTCGGCCACGCCGCCTCGGCCGGCAAGCTGCTGCGCGACTCGTTGCGGGTGCTCATCGCCGCTGCTTCGGACAGCAAGATGGTGAGCTGGCTGACCCAGACCATGCGCACCATCATTGGGATGGACGAGGCCAACGACCGCGGTGAGCGCGCCATCGACAAGGACAACATCGGCACGCTGCTGGGCTTCAACTTCAACCAGGGCGCGGGCATCGGGCAGGCGTTATTCTTCCAGTACGCCGTAGCCGGCGCGGGCGCGGACGTGACGATGAGCATTCCGGCGCTGAACCCGGGTACTGATGTAGTGGCTCCGCAGGGTGCGACCCACTTCGAGCTGCTGTACGGAGCGGCCTCGCTCAACTTCGAGACGGGCACTTACCAGGTGGCGACGGTGGCCGCGCCCCTGGGCATCATTGCCCTGAACTCGGCGGCGCTGGCTAATAAGTCGCTGGTGGCTTCCTTACCGGCCGCACCGACGGCCGACGAGGTCGTGGTGGGCATCAACTACTACCAACAGCTCAACGGCAAGAACTACCCGCTCAACAACAACGCCACCAACCCGCTGGCGATTGAGTACGTGGCCTAGCGGGCAATTATGAGTTATGAATTAGAAATTACGAATTGGCCTGATGGTCGGTTCTGGCCTGATTTATAACTCATAATTTTTAATTCATAATTCCTAATTTACTAGAAAGTGGCTACTAGAACCCTTTATCAGAAACAGGCCGACAAGCGCACGAAAACGGCGCTTAAGCTGCGGGCGCGCCGGGACGCGAAGGCCCGCAAATACGCTACGGCGCTGGTGAGCGCGCTAGCTGGCGCGGCCGATGCCAAGGCCCGCCCTGACCGCATCAACTTGCTGTACGGCGTGGACATTTCGACCGAAACGCTGCTGGTGCACGACCTGCGCACGGCAGGCCTCGCGGGTACGCTGACCGGAACGATGGCCGCGAGCACGCCGGGCGAAGAGGTGCAGTTCCTCAACCCCACGGCCGACGGCAACGGCGGCGCGTTGCTGGCGCTGGAAGCGCTGTTCGGGGAGCTGGCCGCGGCTATCCCCACGACGGGCGGCGGCACAGCGAGCGGCTCGACGGGCCCCGGCACGACGGCCCCAGTGGCGCACGACGTGACGCTGAACGGGCCGGACGCTTCGGACCGGTGACGCTAGCGGCTTCGGCGGGCGACGCACTGCAGTTCTACGCGCTGGGCAGCGGGGGCTCGGCCCCGGCCTCGATGGACATTGCCATCGGGGGCGCGCAGGTGGCCTCGGTCACGTACCTGGACCGCTACACCGGGGCCCCGTTCAGCTTCGTTCACAACGGCGTGACGCGCAACGGCACGTTTGCCGCGGCGGTCAACTTCTAAGCGGGCGGCTTAGGCAACCAAGTGGCCGGCCCGGCGTGCTGCCGGGCCGGCCTTATTTTTTACTTTTTAGTCTCTCAATTTTATGAGCACCATCAGCAAAAATCTTTCGGGCTTTATTTTCAACGGGGCGGCGCTGGTGCTGGCCTCGGCCCCGTGGAAGGGCAACGTGCGGGCCATCTACGGCTTCAACGCGGCGGGCGACGGCTACCAGGTCTTCAAGCCGGCCAGTCAGTTTAATTCGCTCGCGCAGCTCGTGCCCGACGGCGTGTACACCGTGGACGCGGCCACCACGGGCTTCGAGCTGCCGGGGCCGTGCTCACGGCCGGCGCGCCGGCGGTCGCCGCGGCCGTGCTCGGCTTGGGCAGTTTTACCCACTTTTTTTCGGGCGGGTATGACAACATTTCGTTGAACGTGTCGTCGCCGGATGCGACGGACAAGAAGTATCTGCTCACGTTTGATTCGACCGGTGCGTACTCGTACACGCTGGACCTGGGTGATACCATCAGCCTATCGGTGCCGAACCTTTCGCCGGGGCAGGCCGTGACGCTGACGGCCGTTGCGCCCTCGGGGGCCCGGCTGGTGCACCCGTTTACGGTGGGTGAGGCGGCTGCCTAGCAGTCGTCGCTACCGCAATAAAAAGCCGGTCCCTGCATGGGGGCCGGCTTTTTTGTGGGCTGGAACAAGCAGTGATTCGGCCCGCCGCTAGGCCGCGTGGCGAAAAGCCAGGGGGGCGGGTGCTTTTTGAAGAAGCCGTGAAAGTACGTGGGGTCCTCAAAGTCCAAACTATCGGCAATTTCGTTCACGCTCCAATCCTGGTGCTGCAAGAGCAGTTTGGCTTCGCTGGTGAGGCGTTCGGCGATGTGCTACCGCGAGAAAGAGCTGCTGGCGGCGTAGGACTAGCTGAATAGGCCTAAGGCAAGTTTCATAACGATGCGCAAGGCAGTCGTAGGATTCCCTATCAGGTGCACCAGTCAGAACCATCGTTGCGCAACTTTGGCTGGGGTGCCTTTCTGGCTCCGGTTAGGTCCTCAAGCTGGGCGTTGTGAGTAGCTTCGCAAAGCTTTTTCTTATACTATGCTATGCCTATAGCTGCGCCCGCCAACGACCTGTTCGAGGTATTTTTTGACCTTTCGGCCCTCGGCGGCATTCTCTTCCGACCCGTGCGGGATGCCGCGGGCGAAGTAATTGATTTGGCGTATGAACGCCTCAACCCGGCCGCCCAGCGGATGCTGGCGTTGCCCGAGTGCCCCGCCGAAACCTTCCTGACTCTTTACCCACACGCGCTGGCTACGGGCATCTTTGCGTTCTACCGCGGGGCCGTTCTAACGGGCGAAACCCGGCGCGGCAAGTTTAACTACCAGTACGACGGGCTGGACAACTACTTCCACCTGACGGCCCGGCGCAGCGGCGAACACCTGGTGGTGAGCTTTACCGACACCAGCGAGCAGCCCCGCAGTGCTGTAGAAGTGGCCCTGCGGGAAAGCCAAGCCGCCGAGCAGGCCGCCCGGACGGAGGCCGAGCGCCAGCGCGGCGAGTTGGAGCGCGTGTTTGAGCAGGCCCCGCTGGCCATCGCCGTGTATCGGGGGCCGGCCTACACCATCGAGTTGGCCAATCCCACGGTGGCCCGCCTCTGGGGCCGCACCCGCGCGCAGCTGCTGGGGAAAGGACTGTTTGAAGCCCTGCCGGAAGTGGCGGGCCTCGGCTACGAGGAGCTGCTCGACGGCGTGATGGCCACCGGCGTGCCCCACGTGGCCCGCGCGATGGAAGCCCAGCACGACCGCAACGGCCACCGCGAGACCGTGTACTGGGACTTTGTGTACGTGCCCATGTACGCCGCCGACGGCCATATTGACGGCGCGATGGTGGTAGCCACCGAGGTGACTGCGCAGGTACTGGCCCGCCGTCAGGTGGAGCAACTGAATGCGGCGCTGGAAACCCGCGTGCAGCAGCGCACGGAGGAATTGGCCGCCCTTAACCAGGAACTGACCGCTACTAATAAAGAGTTGCAGGAGAGCAACCGCCAGCTCACCCGCACCAACGTGGACCTGGACACGTTTGTGTACACGGCCTCGCACGACCTGAAAGCGCCGATTACCAACATCGAAAGCATTGTGCAGGCCCTGCGCGATACCCTACCCCCCGCCGTGCAGCAGGAGGAGCTAGTGGCTCACCTGCTGGGCCTGCTCGACACGACGGTGGCCCGCTTTCAGGTCACCATCACCCAGCTTACCGATATTTCCCGGCTGCAGCTGGCGCACGCCGGGCTCGCCGAGCCCGTGGTGCTGGCCCAGGTGGTAGAAGCGGTGCGCGAAGACCTGGGCCCCCTTATCGCGGCGGCGGGCACCGGGCTTACGGTCGAGGTGGCCCCGGAGCTGGTGGTGTCCTTCCCGCCGTCCAACCTGCGCAGCGTGGTCTACAACCTGCTCAGCAACGCAGTCAAGTACCGGGCGGCCGACCGGCCATCGCAGGTGCGCGTGCGGGCCGAGCCGCTGGGCTCCGCCGTGGTGCTCACCGTGCAGGACAACGGCTTGGGCCTGAGCGAGCTGCAGCAGCGCCAGCTCTTCGGCTTGTTTCAGCGCCTGCACACCCACGTCGAGGGCACCGGCGTGGGCCTCTACATCAGCAAGCGCCTCGTCGAGAACGGCGGCGGCACGATTGCCGTCAGCAGCCGGCCCGATGCGGGGGCTACCTTCACCGTCACTTTCCCGGTCTAACCAGCCTAAACGCCTGACCCGTTTGCGATGCCGCCCCTAACCAGTGTGCTCTTGGTCGATGACGACAGCACAACCAACTTCCTCAATAAGCTCTTGCTCACGCGTATGGGAGTGGCCCAGCAGGTGCTCGTGGCCGAAAACGGCGAGCAGGCCCTGCGCACGCTGGACCAGACCTGCACGGGCCAACCGGCCATCTCGTGCCCCGTGCTCATTTTGCTCGACATGAACATGCCCGTGCTCAACGGGCTGGCCTTCCTGGAAACCTACGTGCAGATGCCGCTGGCCCAGCAGCAAGCCATTGTCATCGTCATGCTCACCACCTCGCTGCACCCCGCAGACATGGCCCGGGCCCAGGAGTTGCCCATCGCGGGCTTTCTGAACAAGCCCCTTACGCAGGAGAAAGTCCTGGGCATTCTGGAAAAGCACTTTTTGTAGGCGCGCCTCCCCACCCCAGACTGGTGCCGACAGGTGCAGCCTGAACCATAAAAAGCCGGTCCCCGTGTAAAGGCCGGCTTTCATTTTTGCCTACCTGTAACCGGAACGGCGGGGCTTATTGCTGGTGGCAAAGGCAGGTGGCGGCACTCGATGCACGTCGGGGCCGGTCAAAAGGGTAGTTCTTCACCGCTTGGGCAACGGTACTCGGGGCTGCCGAATGTGCACAGCGGTGGGGGCGCGGAGGCTACACCCGCGTCGGTGCTGGCCAGGGTGCCCAGGCGATGGCCATTAAGGCGCCAAGCAAGGTATAGAATAGGGTGCGTAGCATGTGGTCAGGCTCAGTTGAAAGCCCACGCCCAGGTGTGCCACGCGGGGGCCTGCGCCGGGGGCGCCACGGGCTGGCGCTGCTGGTCTGACCTCCTCCCATTTACTGAGCCGGTTGAAAGTGGAGCATCAGGCGTTCTGAAGCTCGACGGTAATGGCGGCCGCCACTACCTCATCGGGCGTTAAATTCTGTAAGGAGCTGTGCGGCCGGAAGCTGTTATCCTCCTGCCGCCAGTGTTCAAGCTTTTCTTGGGCGTCGGCCAGTGACAGAAACCAGTGCACATTCAAGCACTCGTCGCGGAAGCTGCCGTTAAACGATTCAATGTACGGATTATCGGTCGGTTTGCCTGGGCGGGAGAAATCCAGCGTGACGTGCTGGTCGTAAGCCCAGCGGTCAAGCGCCTTACTAATAAACTCACTGCCGTTATCGACCTGGATGCGCTTAGGGACCAGGCCTAACTGCTGGTGTAAGCGCTGCATCACGGCCACGAAATCTTCGCCTTTTAACGACTGGCCGACGTGAATGGCTAGGCACTGGCGGCTATAATTATCGACTATTGTTAAGGCCCGGATTTTACGGCCATCGAAGAGGTTATCGGCTACAAAATCCATGCTCCAACTCTGGTGCAGGTGGCCCAGCGGGAGCCGCTCCAGGCGGTGCGCAGCGGCCCGATTACGTCTGGGACGTTTGCTACGTAAGTTCAAGCCTTCCAAGCAGTAAAGGCGATGCACGCGCTTGTGATTGTCCGGCCAGCCTTCCCGGCGCAGCAGAATGTAAAGGCGCTGACTACCGTAGCGTACGCGCACTTGCGCCAGTTCGCGCAAACGCTGGCGTAGGACGGTGTCATCTCGACCACGTGTTTGGTAAGCGAAGCTAGCACGCTGCAAGCTGAGCACGCGGCAGGCCCGGCGAGCCGAGATGCGGTAGGCGTCGATGAGGTGTTGAGCCGCGTGGCGACGCTGCACGGGCTTCAGAAGGTTGTTTGATCACATCCTGTAGCAGCTGCTTATCCAAGCTCAGGTCGGCTACCAACTGTTTGAGGTGCTGGTTTTCCTCTTCCAACTGCTTGAGCCGCCGCAACTCGGGCACGCCCAGCCCGCCGTACTTTTTCTTCCAGTTGTAGTAGGTGGCCTCGCTGATGCCCATCTTCCGGCACACCTCGGCGACGGCCACGCCCGTGTCGGCGGGACGCAGGGCGAACACCATTTGGGCCTCGGTAAACGTGGTCTTTTTCATGACATTGTCTGGGGTTTTAAGGTACGACAATGCCTGATTTTCTCTACTTTACAGCGGCCCAGTTTAGTGGGAGGAGGTCACAGCAGGCCCACCGTGAGTACCACGCCCGCCAGCGCCACGTAGCCGAGCCGGCCCCCGCGCACCGGGTGCAGCTGAATCAGGGCCAGCCCGAAGCCTACCAGGGCCAGGCTGGTGCGCACGTAGGTGAGCAGGGTGCGCTCGTTAGCCAGGCGGGTGCGTTGCAAAGCGAGCCGGTCGCTGAGCGCGAGCGGGGCGGGGAAACGGGAGCAGACATCGGCCAGCAAAATAAACAGGCATACGGCAAGCCGGTGAAGCGGGGCGGGCGCGGGGCGCGCTTCACGCGATTTACCCGCCCGGCGGCCGACCTTTGCGCCCATGACCATTCTCCTTGTCGAAGACGAAGCCAGCCTGGCCTCTTTCATCCAGAAAGGGGTAGCCGCCGAAGGCTACGACCTGAAAGTGGCCTTCGATGGGGTAGTGGGCCAGCGGTTATTCGACCAGCAGCCCTTCGACGTGGTGGTGCTGGACGTGAACCTGCCCGGGATGAACGGTTTCGAGTTGTGCCGCTACATCAAGCAGCACTCGCCGCGCCAGCCGGTGCTGCTGCTCACGGCCCTCGATGGGCTGGCCGATAAGGAAGCGGGCTTCGGGGCCGGGGCCGACGACTACCTGACCAAGCCGTTTGAGTTTCGGGAGCTGCTGCTGCGCATCCGGGCGCTGGCCCGGCGCTCGGACGCGTATAAGGGCCAGCACGCGGTGCTGCGCGTGGCCGACCTGGAGCTGGATACCGACGCCCGCACCGTGACTCGCGCCGGCCTGCGCATCGAGCTGACCAGCCGCGAGTACTCGCTGCTCGAATATCTGATGGTCAACAAGGGCCGCACGGTCAGCCGCATCGACATTGCCGAGAAAGTCTGGGACCTGCATTTCGACACCAATACTAACGTGATTGACGTGTACGTGAATTTTTTGCGCAAAAAAGTGGATAAGGGCTTTGGGCAGAAGCTCTTGCACACGGTGGTGGGCGCGGGTTATTTAATGCAGGGTTAGGCGCGATGCAGATAAAGCACAAGCTCCTGCTCTGGTTTGCGGCGCTGGTCAGCGGGCTGCTGCTGGCCTTTTCGGGCTACGTCTACGTGAGCACGGCCCGCTTCCGGCAGCACTCCTTCACCGAGCGACTGACCAGCAAGGCGGCCGTGACGCAGCAGCTGCTCGCGCTCAACGACTCGCTGGCGGGCACGATGCTGGCATCGTTGCCCGAGCAGGCTGAGCAGGTGTACGCCCCGACCGGGCAGCGCGTCTACGCCAGCGCGGGGGCCGACTATGCGCCGCCGGCCGGCCTGCTGGCCCAGGCGCGGCAGCACGGCAAAGTACCCTTTTCCTACCCCCGGCCGGGCCACGCGCACCCCAAGCAAGGGGTAGCGCTGGCCTACCGCCGCCCCGACGCCGACGGGCAATACGTGGCCGTGGTCACGGCCTACGACCAGCAGGGCTACGCCCAGCAGCAGACGCTGTTCAACTACTTTCTGTACGGCAACCTGGCGGCCGTGGCGCTGGTGGGGGCCCTGGGCCTGCTCTTCGCCACCCGCGCCCTGGCCCCGCTCAACTTTTTGCTGGAGCAGCTGCGCCAGGCAGCGGCCCAGTCGCTGGCGTTTCGGCTGCGTCCGCAGAACCCCCGCGACGAGGTGGGCAAGCTGGCGGCGGCCTTCAACGACTTGCTGACCCGGCAGGAAGAGCTGGTGGAAAGCCAGCGCGCCTTCATCGCGCACGCCTCGCACGAGCTGCGCACCCCGCTCACACGCATCAAAGGCTGGCTGGAAACGTCGCTGGCCTACGACTCGGACGTGGCCGACCTGAAAAAAGGTATTGGCCAGGCCGTGGTGGGGCTCGACCAGCTCACGGCCCTGGCCAACGGCCTGCTGCACCTGGCCCGCCTCGACGGGGCTGCCCAGCTCGACGGCCAGCCCCTGGAGCTGGTCGATTTGCTGCTCGACGTGGTGGGCAGCGCGCAGCAGCGCCCCGGCCAGGCAGTAGACCTTGACATCAGCGCGGAGGTAGATGACCAGGCCCAGGCCCCGCGGGTGCTCGGCAACGCGCAGCTGCTGCGCACGGCCCTGGGCAACCTCGTGGACAACGCGGCCAAGTACTCCAGCGGCCAGCCCGTGACCTTGTGCCTGGAAATGGACGGTCCCGACGGCGTGCGGCTGCTCATTGAAGACCGGGGCCCCGGCATTGCCCCCGACGAAGCGGAGCGCATCTTCCAGCCCCTGACGCGGGGCCGCGCCGTGGGCGACGTGCCTGGCTTCGGCATCGGGCTCACGCTGGCCCAGCGCATCATTGGGCTGCACCAGGGACGCCTGCGGCTGCTGCCCCGGCCGGGCGGCGGCACCGTGGCCGACGTGTGGCTGCCGCTGGTAGCCCGTTAGGGCCCCCGGTGGCCGGCCCGGAGCCGCCGTTTTAATAACTTTTAATTTGGCTTTAATGCTAGTATAATAGGGGTAGGGGAGGTTTGCGGCATGAAGCTGATTTCCGCTGCTCTTTCCCACTACCCCCGGCTGGCCGGCCAGGGCCTGCTGCTGGCCGGGCTGCTGCTGGGCCGGCCCGCCCTGGCGCAGCAGCCCCGCGAGCTACCCCAGGTGCCCCAGCCCCTGACGCTGCCCCAGGCGCTGCAAGAGGCCCAGGCCAACTACCCCGCCCTGCGCGCCCGGCAAGCGGGCGTGGCCGCCGCCGCCGCCGACGTGCGCACGGTGCGGGCCAACTACCTGCCCCAGCTCACGGCGCAGGCGCAGGCCCTCAACGGCACCTCCAACCAGGTGCGCGGGGCTTTGCTGGGCGGCGTAGGCATTACGGAGTCGGGCGTGCGCGATTTCACCAGCAGCCAGGCGGCTTGGACCAGCCAGGGCATGCTTTACATCGACTGGCCGGCCGTGACCTTCGGCCGCTACCGGGCCGATGTGCGGCGGGCCCAAACCCTGGTGAGCCAGGCGCAGGCCGACTACGACCAGGAGCTGTTCACGCACCAGGCGCAGGTGGCCGATGCCTACCTGCTGGCCCTGGCGGCGCAGCAGGCCGTGACGCTGCAAGAAGCCAATTTGCGGCGCTCGCAGGCCGTGCAGCGCGTGGTGCGGGCGGGCACGCGGGCGGGCATCCAGCCCGGCATCGACAGCTCGACGGCCAACGCCGAAACGTCGCGGGCGCGGCTGCAACTGCTGGCCAGCCGCCAGCAAGCCGAGCAGCAGCGCGTGCGGCTGGCGGGCTTGCTGGGCACCCCGGTGCAGGCGCTGGTCCTCACCGACTCGACCCAGTTTTTTGCCCGCCTGCCCGCGCTGCCCGCCGGGGCCGATACCGCCAGCCTGCGCTATCACCCTACGCTGCTAGCCTACCAGCGGCGCGTGGCCAGCAGCGAGGCCCTGACTAACTCCTTAGCCACCAACAGCCGGCCCACGCTTTCGGTGGTCGGGGCTACCTGGGGCCGGGGCTCGGGCACGGCCTCGTCGGCCAGCACCGACGGCACGTATGCCATCGACCCCGGGCTGGGCGCGGGGCTGCCCTTTAAGGTATACAACTACGCGGTGGGCGCGGCGCTCACCTGGCACGTCACCGAACTCATTCACACCAAGCGCGCGGTGGCTGTCCAGCAGGCCCGCTCGACCCAGGCCCTGGCCGACTACGACCAGCAGGCCCTGCAACTGCGCACCGAGCAGCAAAACGCGCAGCTCCAGCTCGACCTAGTGCGCCAGGCGGCCCTGGAGGCCCCCGTGCAGCTCGACGCCGCCCGCCGGGCTTACACCCAGGCCCAGGCCCGCTACAACGCCGGTCTCGACAACCTGGTGGTGCTCACGCAGGCCGCGCTGGTGCTCAACCGCGCCGAAAGCGACCAGGCCATCGCCACCAATAACGTGTGGCGGGCCCTACTGCTGCGGGCCGCCACGGGCGGCAACCTGGCCCCGCTGCTCGGGCAGTTATAAGCGGTTGGCTAGCAGCCGTTAGCTGTTGGCTTTTCCCTCTATCACTCGTTGCTATCCACCCCAAAAAGCCAGTAGCTGACAGCTAATGGCTAATAGCTTAAGAAACCAATGATTAAGACCGCATTAGCCCGGCCGATTGCCGTCATCGTGGCCCTGCTGGGGGTTCTCGTCTTCGCGGCGCTGTCGCTGGGGCGTATCCCGATTGACATTTTCCCGCGCCTCAACCTGCCCACCATCTACATCGCCCAGCCCTACGGCGGGATGACGGCGGCCCAGATGGAGGGCTTCATCGCCACGCGCTACCAGAACCAGATGCTCTACGTCTCGGGCATCAAGGACGTGGAGGTGAAGAACATCCAGGGGTTATGCCTGGTCAAGTGCACGTTCTACGAGGACGTGAACATGGCCCAGGCGGCCGGCGAGGTGGCCAACCAGGTGAGCCGCGTCATGACCTACATGCCACCGGGCACCCAGCCGCCCACGGTCGTGCGCTTCGACGCCAGCAGCCTGCCGGTGGGCGAACTGGTGTTTAGCTCGACCAGCGCTTCGCTGGGGCAGATGCAGGATTTGGCCTCGACCCGCATCCGGCCCTTGTTCTCGCAGATTCCGGGCGCGTCGGCCCCGCCGCCCTTCGGCGGCAACGAGCGCACGGTGGTGGTGCGCGTCGACCCCGAGAAGATGAAAAGCTACCAGCTCACGCCCGACGAAATCGTGTCGGCCATCGTCAAGAACAACCAGGTGTCGCCGGCCGGCTCGGTGGGCATGGGCGACTACATGGTGATGACGCCCAGCAACACGGTGCTGGATAAAATCCCGGACTTTCTCAATATCCCGCTACGACAGGGGGTAGGACCCACGGTGTTTATTCACGATGTGGCTTCGGTGGAGGACGCCACCGACGTGCCGGTGGGCTACGCCCTGATTAACGGCAAGCGCTCGGTGTACATCCCGGTCACGAAGTCGGCCGACGCCTCCACCATGAGCGTGGTGAACGCGCTCAAAGCCAAGCTGCCCGAGATGAAGGCCCTGCTGCCCGACAACGTGCAGCTCAGCTACGAGTTCGACCAGAGTATCTACGTGAGCCAGGCCGTGCACAGCCTGGCCTTCGAGGGCGGGCTGGGGGCCCTGCTCACGGGCCTGGTCGTGTTCCTATTCCTGGGCGACGTGCGCTCGTCGCTTATCGTGATTCTGACCATTCCGATTTCGATTCTGGCGGCCATCCTGCTCTTGCAGCTCACCGGGCAGACGATTAACATCATGACCCTTTCGGGCTTGTCGCTGGCCATCGGCATTTTGGTGGACCAGGCCACGGTGGTGATTGAGAACATTCACCAGCACCAGGAAATGGGCAAAACCAAGTCCCGGGCCATCCTGGATGCCAGCCAGGAGGTGTCGTTTCCGCTGCTGCTCATCACGCTCAGCATCCTGGCCGTGTTCGCCCCGGCGTTTCTGATGTCGGGCGTGCCGCGGGGCATGTTCATTCCGCTTTCGTTGTCGGTGGGCTTCGCCATCATCGCCTCCTACACGCTCTCCCAAACTTTTGTGCCGGTGGTGGCCAACTGGTGGCTCAAGGGCCACGCCCACACTTCGGAGCACGAACTGAGCCTGCTGCCCGACCTGAGCCAGGCGCGCGACGCGCAGCAGGAGACTTTTGAGGAGGCGCATCCGAAGGAGGTCAAAGGCTTCGAGCGAGTGAAGCTGGCTTACCTGGGCATCCTGGACCGGCTGCTGCGCCACCGGGCGCTGGTGGGCACGGTCTACGGCGTGGCGTGCGCGGCCATCATCGTCACGTGCTTTCTGCTGATTGGGCAGGACATGATGCCCAAAATCACCCATTCCAAGCAGTTCCAGGTACGTCTCATTGCCCCCGAGGGGCTGCGCATCGAGCGCACGGAGGAACGCACCAAGGAGGTTATCAAGCTCATTCAGCAGATTGTGGGGCCCCAAAACGTGGCCATTACCTCGGCCTTCGTGGGCATGACGCCCAGCTCCTACGGCACCTCCGCGCTCTACGTCTTCAACGCTGGCCCCCACGAGGCCGACTTGCAGGTGAACCTGGCCGAGGACTACAAAGTCCAGAACCTGGACGCCCTCAAAGACCAGATTCGCCAGGCCGTGCACCAGCACCTGCCCGACGTGCAGCTGAGCTACGAGCCCATTGAGCTGACCGATAAAATCATGAGCCAGGGCGCCCAGACGCCCATCGAAATCCTGGTGGGCGGCAAGAGCCTACAGGATGGCAAGGGCTACGCCGACAAGCTGGTGGCTCGGCTCCGGCAGATTGCCTACCTGCGCGACGTGCGGGTGAACCAGCCCCTGAGCTACCCCACCGTGCAGATTGACGTGGACCGGGCGCGGGCCGCCCAATTCGGCCTCACCCCCGACCAGATTGCCAAGTCGCTGGTGGCAGCCACGAGCAGCAGCCGCTTCACGGCCAAGAACCTGTGGCTCGACCAGAGCAAGGGCTTTGCTTACCAGGTGCAGGTGCAGCTGGCTTCGCAGGACATGAAAAGCGAGGCCGACATGCAGAACCTGCCCCTGGTGCCGGGCCAGGCGCGGCCCACGCTCGGCGACGTGGCCACCCTGCACACGGCCAACGTGCCCGGCGAGTTCGACCGCATCGGCCCGCGCCGCATCGTGACCGTCTCGGCCAACATCGACCATAAGGACCTAGGCACCGCCACCCGCGACGTACAGAAAGCCATCAAGGCCGTGGGTGCGCCACCCAAGGGCTCCATCGTGCAGCTGCGGGGCCTAGCCCAGCTGCTGACCGAAACCCTGAACAGCCTGCAAACCGGCCTGGGCCTGGCCATCGTGGTCATTTTCCTGCTACTAGCCGCCAACTATCAATCGCTCAAGGTAGCGGGCGTGGTGCTGGTGACGGTGCCGGCCGTGCTGGCCGGGTCGCTGCTGCTGCTGCTGCTCACGGGCCAGACGCTGAATTTGCAGTCGTACATGGGCATCATCATGTCGGTGGGCGTGTCGGTGGCCAACGCCGTGCTCATCGTCACCAACGCCGAAAGCCTGCGCCTGCGCTACCGCGACGCCGTGGCCGCCGCCCGCCTGGCCGGGGCCGCCCGCCTGCGCCCCGTGCTGATGACGAGCATCGCGATGGTGGCCGGCATGCTGCCGATGGCTTCGGGCCTGGGCGAGAGCGGCGAGCAGTCGGCCCCACTGGGCCGGGCCGTGATTGGCGGGCTACTGGCCTCCACCGTGGCGGCCCTGTTGGTACTGCCGGTCGTGTTTGCGGCCGTGCAGCGCAAGACGACGTTCGTCTCCGTCTCGCTCGACCCCGACGACCCGGAGAGTGCCAACTTCGACGGCCACGAGGCCCCGGCCACCGAGCACACGCTGCGCGAGCAGCCGGTGCTGGCCTAATCTTTTTGTAAAAAACTTTCCTTCGCTTGTTTATGAATTTTCCCGCTTTTTCCCGGCGCTGGCTCGCTGGCCTCAGCCTCACGGCCGCCGCCGCTGCCCTGGGCGGCTGCAACTCCACCGACGCCGCCCAGGGCCAGTCGGCCGCCGAGAAAACGGCCAACCCCGTGTCGGCCGACGTGCGCTACGACGCCGTGCGCGTGACGGCCACCCAGCCCGCCCAGAGCCTGAGTTTACCCGGCGAACTGGACAGCTATTTCCAGACCGACCTCTACCCCCGCGTGAGCAGCTACGTGAAGGCGCTGCACGCCGACATCGGTGACCACGTGCGCCAGGGCCAGGTGCTGGCCGAGCTGGACGCCCCCGAGCTGGCCGCCGCCCTGAGCGAAGCCCGCTCGAAGCAGAGCGTGGCCCAGGCCACCTTCCAGGCCAGCCGAGGCACCTTTCGCCGCCTGCGCCAGACCGCCCGCACCGCCGGGGCCGTGTCGCCGCTGGCCCTCGACCAGGCCCGCACCCAGGCCACGAGCGACAGCCTGAACGTGGTGGCCGCCCGCGCCCACTACCAGGCCGCCGCCCAGATGGCGGCCTACCTGCGCGTCACGGCCCCGATGGCCGGCGTCATCACCGAGCGCAACGCCGCGCCGGGGGCCCTGGTGGGGCCGGGCGGCCAGAGCGCTGTGCCGCTGTTCCGGCTCAAGCAGCTCAGCCGGCTCCGTTTGCGCGTGGCCGTGCCCGAGGCCTACGTGGGCGACATTCACACCGGCTCGCCGGTGCAGTTCGACGTGCGGACGTTTCCAGGGCAGAATTTCACCGGCAAAATCGACCGCGTAGCCGGAAATGTGACGCCCGGTATCCGCGCCGAAACGGTGGAAATCGACATTACTAATCCGGGTGAGAAGCTAAAGCCCGGCATGTTCGCCTCGGCCAACATTCCCATCAAAGCGCCCCAGAGCAGCCTGTTCGTGCCCAAGTCGGCCGTGGTCAGCACCGCCGAGCGCACCTACGTCATTCGGGTCGTGGGCGGCAAAACCGAGCTGGTGGACGTGCAGAAGGGCGACGAGAACGGCGGACAGGTGCAGGTATTCGGCCCGCTCAAAGCCGGCGACGTGGTGCTGAAGGCCGGCAACGAGGAAATCGGGAAGGGCGAGCCCGTGCAGGTAGCGCTGGCCAGCCGGTAAGGAAGCACGGCGTATACTGTTTTTTCCGTCGTCGTTCGCGAAGGCTCAGTTTGTAGTATTGGCGCTGGGAGTGGGGCTTTCGCTGTGCTGGCAGTGAACGCGCCAAGACTCGACAGCGGCGGGGTGGCAGGGCATTGGTAACCGTCACTGGTCGGCCTCGCGCTTGGCCTGCCACACCTTTGCCCAGCGTAGGGCTTCACCGTAGAACTCGTGGAAAGCCTTGCTGACCTGTCCTTTGGTATCGTAGTTGGCCATACGGGGGCTAAGATTTACCTCGAACTCTGCGACGAAAATTTTGAGCCACGTCGGCCCTTCCATTTGCTTCAACAAGCCCAGGTCGGCTAGGGCACGATACGCGGCTGGAAAGGCGCTTTTCGGCTTGGCGGTCTTGCCGGTTAGCTCGCCCAGGTGCCAGCGGCCGGTATCGGTATCCGCTGCGCCGAGGTGAGCTAATAGCTCGCGCACGTGGGCCGGCGTGAGGCCGCCTTGGCAAAGCATCTGCAAGGTTTGGGGAAGCGGCTCGGGCGGCGGGGCCGGTGGGCGCGGGCCGGGGGCCGGGCGCGCGGCGGCTTGGCGAAACTGCTGCGTAACGCTGGCAATGCTCTGGGTGTGGCTGTCGCCCGCGAAGGGCACCAGCACCCCGAACAGGAATTTGAACAGCCGCACCGTATTAGGCTCATCGATGCGGTATGTGACCGGGCGCGTGGCGATGGTGTCCCATTCGGTAGCCAAGTGGCTGCGCGCCTGCCGGAGCCGCGAGTTGCCGGTTCGCAAACCGCTTCCGTAAGCCGCACCGCCAGCCAGTAGAAATAGTAATCATCAAAGCTGGCGCTCAGCGAAACGCCTGAAGCAAAGGCCGCCCGGGCACCAGGAAGCGGCATGGGTGGCCGCGGGCGGCCGGCGCTGCTGGGCCTGTTGTGCATGGTAAGTCCGCACAAATAGCGCACGCGGATAATGGGCGTGGGGCACCGGGCAAGGTGCTCCTCGAAATAGTCAAGCAGGCTATCGGACTCAAATGGGTTAGGCTCTTCCAGCCAGTCACTGAGTTCGTAAAGCAGCGTGTCGTAAGCGTCGCCGACTTCCGGCGGCAGGGCATCGGCCGGAATGGGGTACTGGCGAATGTCAGCCACAGAATTCTTTAGCTGTCAGCTGCTAGCTGTCAGCTGCTAGCTGTCAGCTGTTAGCTTGGAGTTAGGGGTGAAGGATAATGGCCAGCGGCTGATAGCTACGGGCTTATTCATCAGGCAAAAGCGCGGGAAAACTCGTCGAGCATGGTGTCCTCGGTCACGTTGACGTAGCGCCGGAAAGCCGACAGGCTTTTGTGGCCCGTGATGCGCATGACTACCTCGGGGCGCACGCCGGCCTCCAGGGCCAGCGTCACGAACGTGCGGCGGGCCGTGTGCGTGGTCACGAACTCGTATTTGGGCGCAGCGGTGGCGCGGCGCTGACCGCCCGCTTAGCGCACGCGCTCGGTGGGCGCGTCGATTTCGGCGAGGCGGGCCAGCTCCTTGAGGTGGCCGTTCAGCTTTTGGTTGGCAAGGGGGCGCAGGGTGCCTTCGCTGACGCGGGCCAGCAGCGGGCGGGCCTCGGGGCGCACCGGCACCGTGACGGTGAGCCGGGTTTTTTGAGTGGTTACCCGGAGGCGGTCAGCCTGGATGTGCTCGGGGCGCAGGGCGGCCACGTCGGAGAAGCGCAGGCCGGTGTACACCCCGATGAGAAATAGGGCGCGGGCGTTATCGAGGGCCGGGCGGGCGCTCAAGTCAAGGTCGCTCAGACGCTGCACCTCGGCGCGGGTGAGGGTCAATATATCTTGCTCGCGGAGCTGCCAGCCAAATTTCTTGGGGTCGGCCACTACCGGAAAGCCGTTGTTGATGGCCCAGGTCAGGAAGTGTTTGAGCCGGAATAGGTTCTTGTGAACGGCGCTGTCCACGAGGTTGCGCTTGGTGAGCAGGTGGCGGGCGAAGCCGTTGCCCACCGTGGCGAAGTCTACGGCGTAGCCTTCCGCCTGCTGCAAGTCGCGCAGGTGGCGTAGTGAAGTGCGGTAGGTGCGGAGCGTGTTGGGGCTTTGGGTGAGGGCCTTGCTTTCAATCCAGGTAGCGAAGGTGGTAAAGAAGCCGGGCCCGGCCGGCTCCGGCTCGGGGATGGGTTGCTCCGGCGCTGGTTCGGGCGCGGCTTGCACCGGCTCGGCTACCGCCTTCAGTGTAGCGAGGGAAGGGAAGGTGCCTACGGCGCGGTGGTCGTCGTAGCACTTTAGCAGCCGCTCCCTGGGGTCTTTCAGGGTGTCGTTGATTTTGCCGTTGCTGGTGTGGGAGTAGCCGCGGGTCAGGGCTTTTTGGTCCTCTTTATCCCAGTGCTTCGGGGGAATGGAAATACCCACGTAGACCTTGTGCCGCTGCCCGTCAAATGTGACTGATGCGATGATGGGGCGTGGGCTTGTCCGACGCCGGGTTGTAGAGCAAAAACGTTACTTTTGCCATGCTGTAGAGTGAATTAGTTGCCACTCTAGAGATACTACCGGCTGTCCGATATCGGACAGGATATCGGACAGTTTGGGCTTTATCAACGGACTTTATCTGTCTTTAACGGACAAGTCGAATTTGAAAAGTTGGTTTGCAGCGTGTATTGAGGGGTTTAACGTCGGGTTGGGTCTGTTTGAGAGGTGCCACGTTAGTCCAACTGTTGCCACTCCTAAAAAGCCCATATCGTTATGCTACGGGCTTTTTTTGCCTGCTGGGCCCCTAAAACCAAGCAAATAGGGCTGGAGAGGCAGAAAAAAATATCGTGCCGCAATCCAGCGGCCTCGGCCTCGGCGTAGGTGGGGTATCAATTTTAACCACCCATTTTATCTGCTTACCCCGATGAAAAAGACGCTTTTCTCCCTGGCTACTGTTGTGCTTCTGAGCGCCGGTGTTTCGACCGCTGCTTTGGCCCAGTCCAAGATGACCCCCGGCACCGTGATGGTGGGCGGTGCGGCCATGTACCCCACGAAAAACATTATTGAGAACGCCGTTAACTCGAAGGACCACACCACGCTGGTAGCCGCTGTGAAAGCCGCCGGCTTGGTAGAGACGCTGCAAGGCCCCGGCCCATTCACCGTATTCGCTCCCACCAACGAAGCCTTCAATAAGCTGCCCGCTGGCACGGTAGAAACCCTGGTGAAGCCCGAGAACAAGGAGACCCTCACCAAAATCCTGACCTACCACGTGGTAGCCGGCCGCATGACTTCGGCTGACCTCAAGAAAGCCATCAAAGCCGGCAAAGGCAAGGCTACCCTCAAAACTGTGAGCGGCGGCACCCTGACGGCCATGATGAAAGGCTCCAAGACCATCGAACTGAAGGACGAGAAAGGTGGCATTTCGACCGTAACCATCGCCGACGTCATGCAGAGCAACGGCGTCATCCACGTTATTGACACTGTGCTGATGCCCTAATGAGGTTGCTTGAAAAAATAAAATCCCGCTGGCGCAAAGCCAGCGGGATTTTTTTATGGTGGGCCGGGGCCCTATTCGGGCAGTTTTCAAGCATGGTTGAGCAGTACAGAATTGGGGGACCGGGCTAGTGACAGCCCTGCTCGTAAGCCGCGCCGGCAAAGGCGTAGCCAAGCTCCAGCGCCCGCCGGAAAAACTCGCACGCCGCCGGTGCGTCGCCCAAGCGCTGGGCCAAGCGGCCGAGCAAAAAATGCGTTTGGCCGTCGCGTGGGCGGGCCAGCAAAGCAGCTTCGTAGGCGGCGCGGGCCTCGGGGTAGCGGCCCAGGGTGGCCAAAGCCAAACCGCGCAGCTGCGCGGCCCGCCAGGGCCCCGGCTGCCCGGCGGCCTTTGCCTGAGCTAAGCTCTGGTCAAAATCGGCCAGGGCGGCAGCGGGACGGCTTAAGTCGAGCAGGCGGCCCTGGCCCCGGGCCAGCCAAGCAGCGCTAAGGGTCGAGTCGAGGGCCAAGGCCCTCGAATATTCCGCATCGGCCTGGGAAGGGTGGCCCAGCGTAGTTTCGCAGCGGCCGAGGTAGTGGCAAAGCTGCGCCGCCACGGCGGGCGTATTCTCTTGCCGCAGCGCAGCTTGCAGGTCGGCGCGGGCCGCGGCGGGGTCGTGGATGGCCACCAGGCGCAGCTCGCCGCGGCGGCGCAGGGCCCCCGCGGCATCTGGGCGGAAATCGAGCGTTTGGCTAAATTCCGAATAAGCTGCGGTAAAGTCGCCGCGCACGTACGCTGCCAAGCCGTCGCGGTAATGGGCATTGGCCGTCACGCGGTCCATGGTGGCCTTTACCGATAGGCTGAAGAGCGCCGCCGCGGCCAAGAAGGCCAGCGTTAGCAGCCAATCGCGCCGCACGAAGCGCACGCGCTGGCGCGGAATGCTTTGGTAGTGGCGCTCGCGGCTACTGGCTGGCGGGCGCGTGCGCAGCGGCGCGGGCGGTGGCATAGGCACGCCGTACACGTGCTGGCCGGCGGGGCGGTAGTGCTGGCGGCGGCGCTCGTCGTCGGCCCGGCGGGTGGCCTGGGCCAGCTGGAAATCATACGTAGCGCGCCGGCCAGCGTCGCCCAGCACGCGGTAAGCCAGGGCCACGGCCTTGAATTGCTCTTCGTAGCGCACGTCGCCGCCGTGCTTGTCGGGGTGGTAGCGGACCACCAACTGCCGGTAGGCGCGCTTCACGTCGGCGGCCGACGCGGTGGGGGCAACGCCCAGCACCTGATAATAGGTTTGGCTCACGGAAAAACTAGTAACGGGACGGGGCCCGGGGCCCCACGGCTCCCGCAACAGCAAAATAACCGGCGGAGTTGCGGCACCGCCCGGTGCAAAAGTCAGCCCTGGCCGGCAGTTTTGCGTAGAAGTGGCCGGTGCTGCTCGCAGGCACCGGGTATTCGCTATTTTCTGTTTTTCCTTCCGCACCTATGGCCCACGACGACCATTCCTCCGCCCCGCGCCCCGAAACCCTCATCAGCAACCTCACCGGCTACATCGATACCCGTATCGACCTGATTCGCCTGGAGTTGCAGCAGCGTGCCAACGGCCTGTTCATCAATGTGGTGCACGGCGTGTTCCTGGCTTTTTTCGGGCTGATGTTCTTTTTGTTTCTCAACCTGTACGCCGCACTGGCCCTGAACGACGTGTTCAACAGTCCCTCGCTGGGCTTTGCGGCGGTGGCCGGCTTCTACCTGCTGCTGCTGGTGCTGGTGCTGGTGGGCGTCGATAAAAAAGCGTTTCAAGGCTTGGCCGACAAAGCGTTGAAGGACACCATTTACAAATCGGACAAACGCTAACACCCGCCGCCTCTTTTCCATTCTTTTGCCATGAGTGACCTGCACAACCCGCTTTTCGACAGCGAAAAAGAGTTTTTGGAACAAAAAAAGCTTGAGTATGAGCGCGCCCTGCGCGGCGACGTCGAGCAGATAAAGGAGAAAACCGTGCAAGTGGGCAAGGTAGCTTTGGCCGGCGCCGGCCTGGCTGGCAGCGTGTGGCTGATTACTAAATTGTTCAGCAGCAAGCCCAAGCCCCGCCGCTTTGCAAACGAGAGCGGCCCCGTAGCCCCATCCAAAGACAAAAAAGGCAAAAAGGGGCCCCCGGACCCTAATACACCCAAATCGGCGGCGGCGTCGGCAGCAGTGTTTCAGGAGGTAATGAGCTTTGACGCGGCCCCAGCGGGACGTGCTGCCCAGCCCGTAGCCCACGAGCCCGATCCGTTCGAGCCCCAGCCGGCCGCACTGGCTTCCAAAGCCGTAGCTTCCCGGCCAGCCCCTGCTCCTAAAAAAGCTGCCCCTGCAAAACCAGCTAAAGAATCGTGGTTGAAATCGGAAGCCGCCGGCACGCTGGGCGCGTTGGCGAAGGCCGCGTGGCAGTCGGACGTGGCCCGGGGCTTGATTTCGCAAGCCGCAGCGGTAGGCGTAGCAGCCCTGGTGGGTCACAAGGCCGTGAAATCGGCCGTGGAGGATGCGCAAGCGCCCAAAAATCCCGACCTTGCGGCCCGCGCCGACGCGGCTGCCGCTGGTGCGGGGGCCGCGGGGCCGTTTTCCCCCGCCCAGCCCAGCACCCCGGATGCGCCCCGCCAGCACCCTGCTTGATTCGTTTATTGCCCACCAGCAGCACGGCCGTAAAGCGCTGGCAGTATTACTGGACCCCGATGATTTTACCGAGGCCAGCCTGCACGACCTCCTGGCGCGCGTAGCGGTAGACCCTGTTGATTACTTTTTTGTGGGGGGCAGCTTGGTGCTAAGTGCGCACCAAGCTGCCCTTTTGGCGTTGCTAAAGGCCCATAGTCAAGTGCCGGTGCTGCTTTTTCCCAGCCACAGCCTGCACCTGGAGGGCCCCGCGGACGGCCTGCTGCTGCTCTCCCTCATCTCGGGGCGCAACCCCGAGTTTCTCATTGGGCAGCACGTGGTGGCCGCCCCGCGCCTGCGCGCCAGTGGGCTAGAGCTGTTGCCCACCGGCTATCTGCTGGTCGACAGCGGGCGGCCCACCACGGCTTCCTACATGAGTGGCACCGCCCCGCTACCGCACGACAAGCCTGGCATCGCCGCTACTACAGCCCTAGCGGGTGAGCAGCTGGGCCTGCGCCTCACCTACCTTGATGCTGGCAGCGGGGCCCTACACCCCGTATCGGGGGCCATGATTGCCGCCGTGCGCGCCACAGTGGCCACGCCCCTTATCGTGGGCGGAGGCCTCAACACTGCCGAGAAAATCACCGCCGCTCTGACTGCTGGGGCTGATGTAGCGGTGGTGGGTAACCGCATTGCTGAGGAACCAACGTTTCTGGCCGCTGCAGTGGCTGCGGTGCGCGGGGCCGCGGTAGTGGCGTAGTCGGCGCCGCAAAGTCCATTGTGTTGGCTACTGGCCCTAAAAACAGCAAGGACCCCACGGCGCTTCTGGCCATAGGGTCCCTGCTATTTAGCTGACTTGCAGCAACCGATTGCCGGACGTTGCTAGATGTTCATTGCCGACTCGCGGCGACGCATCTTGCCGGCCGGGATGCCGAACATCATCTTGAAGCGGCGGCAGAAGTAGGCGGTGTCTTTGTAGCCCACGTCTTTGCCAATTTCGCGGATGCTCTTCTTGGTGGTGCGCAACAGGAACACCGCGCGCTCCATGCGCTGGTACTCGATGTAATCCTGCGGGTTGATATTGGTCAGCATTTTGAAGTACTGGCCCACGTAGTCCTCGCTCACGTTGGCCACGCCGCTGAGAACCTTGTTCGACAAGTCGCCACCGAGGTGCTCCTTGATGTAGTTGAACAAGTCAATCAGGCGCGGGTCTTTGAAGTACGTGCTGTTGGTGGCCAGCTGCTCCACAAACATGTTGTTTTGCAGCACGTAGCGCACCACTTCCACCACCAGGTTCTCGGTGTAGATGCTGATGAGCCGCTCGCGGCCCGGCAGGTCCTGGATGCTTTCTTCGACCACCTGCTTAATGAGGTTGGCCATCTTCTCATTCTTGTTGATCAGGAACGCCGGCACGTCGAGCGACGCAAAGAAGTTCACCGAGTCGAACACCTTGGCGTCGAAGCTCACGAAGCTGTGACTCTGCTCGGCGTCGCCGATGAGGTCGATGTGGTCGTTGGAGGAGAAAAACTTGTCTTTATTAGTAATCAGGTCGTCGTTGGTAATCACGCGGCCGCCCGGCTCGTTGCCGTAGCCTACGCGGGTAGCCCGGCCGCCGGGCACAAATAGCATTTCGCCTTCTTCAACTACGTGCGAGTCTTCGCCGAAGGAAATGCGGCCTTTGTGCAACAGGATAAGGGTGTTGCCAACATCATAAGAATTGCGCACGGTAAAGGGCTGCTGCAGCACCAAATTCTTGGACTTGATGTAGCGGACACCTAACGATTCAATGACTTTATTGTAATCTTCCATCTTAAAATATCCTTGTGGGGCGGTTAGTAAGTGTAGTTCTAATGTAAATTCTAGTAAATGATACAATCCGAGTACAATACAACAGATAAACAGCGAGAAAAACTAAAAACCCAGCCTTTTTTTAGCTGGGTTTTGTACAAATAATCTGAAAATGTGGCAATTCGCTCTATTTGAGGATTTCCCGCGAGATTACAATTTTCTGAATCTCAGAAGTTCCCTCATAAATCTGGGTGATTTTGGCGTCGCGCATGAAGCGTTCAACGTGGTATTCCTTCACAAAGCCGTACCCGCCGTGAATTTGCACTGCTTCTACCGCCGCGTCCATCGCCGTTTTTGACGCGAAGAGCTTGGCCATGGCCCCGGATTTAGCATAATCGGCGTGGCGGTCCTTGTCGGCGGCAGCTTGCAGGCACAACAGGCGTGCGGCGTCGACGTTAGTGGCCATGTCGGCCAGCTTAAATTGGATTGCTTGGTGCTGAGCAATTGGCACACCGAAGGCTTTGCGCTCCTTGGCGTACTTCAGGCTCAGCTCCAGGGCCCCCGAGGCGATGCCCAGCGCCTGCGCCGCGATGCCGATGCGGCCCCCGGCCAGCACCTGCATGGCAAACTTGAAGCCGAAGCCGTCGGCCCCGATGCGGTTTTCCTTGGTCACCACCACGTCGGTAAACATCAGTGAGCACGTGTCGGAGCCCCGAATGCCGAGCTTATTTTCTTTGGGGCCCTGGATGAAGCCGGGCGTGTCCTTGTCCACAATCAGCACGTTGATGCCGCGGGACTTCAGCTCGGGGTTGGTTTGGGCAATGACGAGGTACACGGAGGCCGTGGTGCCGTTGGTAATCCAGTTCTTGGTGCCGTTCAGCAGGTAGTGGTCGCCCATGTCCTCGGCGGTGGTGCGCTGGCTGGTGGCGTCGGAGCCGGCCTCGGGCTCGCTCAAAGCGAAGGCGCCGATGATTTCGCCCGAGCACAGGCGCGGCAGGTATTTCTGCTTCTGCTCTTCGGTGCCATATTGCTCCAGGCCCCAGCACACGAGCGAGTTGTTCACGCTCATAATAACCGAGCACGAGGCATCAACCTTCGAGATTTCCTCTATCGCCAGCACGTAGCTGACGGTATCAAGACCGCTGCCGCCGTACTCGGGGCTCACCATCATGCCCATGAAGCCGAGCTCGCCCATTTTCTTGACTTGTTCGGCCGGAAATTTCTGGTGCTCGTCGCGCTCAATCACGCCGGCCCACAGCTCAGACTGGGCAAAGTCGCGGGCTGCGTCGCGCACGGCCAATTGTTCTTCGCTAAGTTGGTAAATGGAGGAAATTACGTCGGGTAGCATAACAATGGGAGGCCGGAGCCTGAAGTAAAAATGAACGGATAGGAGAAGCCCAAAAATACGCATCAAGACGCCTTTTGGCGGTACTAAGATACAAAATACGAGGAATGTAGTAGGCACGCCGAGTAATTTTGGAAATCGATTGCGCTTTTTGCCACTACATTTAAGGCCCGGACTCAATACCTATCTACCTGTTTCTTCTTTTATGATGCTAAAAAATTTACTCCTTGCAGGCGGAGCCCTGTTGGGCGGCGCTACTACAGCTGCGGCCAGTGGCTTCCAGGTAAACCTCGGCGGGCAGCAGAACATTGGCATGGGCGGCGTGGGCGTAGGCCTCTCGCTCGACCAGGCAGCCATGTTCTACAACCCCGGGGCCCTGGCCATGGTGCGCGCCAACGGCGTGCAGGTGGGCGCCAACTTTGCCCTGGCCCGTGGGGCCTACACGAGCGAAAATGGGGGCGCGCAGCGCGATTTGCAGCACCTGCTGGTGACGCCTTTTAACCTCTACGCCGCATTTGGCAAGGAAGGCAAGTACAAATTTGGGGTGGGCGTGTACACGCCCTACGGTAGCCAGCTGCGCTACGCCGACAACTGGGAAGGCCGTTACAGCCTGACGGAGATTAACTTGCAATCGGTGTACGTGCAGCCTACGTTCTCCTACGCGTTTTCGCCCCAGTTCAGCGTGGGCGTGGGCGTGACCATGCTGGCCTACGGCTCGGTGAATTTGCAGAAAGACCTTCCGCTGCCCACGGGCCCCGGCCACATCACCCTCGACGGCACCACCAAGTTCCAGGTGGGCATCAATGCCGGCCTGTACTTCAAGCCCAGCGATAAGTTGAGCCTGGGCATTAGCTACCGCTCGAAAATAGACGCCCAGGTGAAGGGCGGCAGCGTGAGCTACTCCGGCCTGCCCACCGGGGCTTCGGCCGCTACCATCAACCGCGGTTTCACGGCTACTAATTTCGACGCTACGCTGCCGCTGCCGGCTACCGCATCGGTGGGCATCGGCATCATGCCCACCGAAAAGCTTACCATTGGCCTCGACGCCTCGCTGGTGTTCTGGAGCGCTTACCGCACCCTCGACTTTAACTTCTCGGGCAACAACGGCAACGCTGGCACCGCCACCGCCGCCAACACTGGCCTGGTGGGCGGCAGCAGCACCAGCACCTCGAAGCGCTACTACCAGGACGCGCTGGCCTTCCGCTTGGGCGGCCAGTACAAAGCCACCGACCAGCTGATTCTGCGCTTGGGCTCGGCCTACGACTTCGCAGCGGTGAAGGACGGCTACGTGACGCCCGAAACCCCCGACGCTGACCGCTACATCGCCACCGCGGGCCTCACCTACCAGCCCAACCCGCACCTGGGCATCGACGCCTCGTTTCAGTTCGAGCGCTTCGCCAAGCGCAGCCAGTCGCAGGCCGACCTGCTGAACAACGGCACCACCGACCGCGTGTCCGGCACCTACCGCACCGACATCTTCATTCCCGGCATCGGGATGCGCTACTCGTTCTAACGCTTCTCCTCCTCGCTATAAGCATAAGTATTTATGAACCGGATAGTTAAGTGTTCTGCGCCGGCCTTGGGCCTGCTGGGTTTGGCGCTGGGCGGCTGCCAGCCCAGCATCGACGCGCCCGCGGTATCCGCCGGCACAGCCGATTTTACCAGCTACGTATCCGTGGGCAACTCGCTCACGTCGGGCTATTCCGACGGGAGCCTCTACAATGAGGCCCAGGCCACGTCGTACCCAGCCATTCTGGCCCAGCAATTTGGTAAGACGGGCAAGGGGCCGGCCAGCTTTGTGCAACCCTCGTTTGCGCCGGCCCAAGAGGACGGCGAGGGCCACGTCAAGCTGCAAGTAGTGAACGGGGCCCTCCTGCCCGTGACGCCCTCGCAGGCCAACGGTTTTTTGGGGGAGAAGCTTGCTCTTACCGGCGTTCAGCTGATCAGCGGCAAATACCAACTGGCTCCGTACACGGGCCCTCAGCCCGACAACCTCGGCGTTCCCGGCATGTCAGTGCTGAGCAGCGTCTCGGCCCTCACGCAGGGGCGGGCCCCCTACGGCCTCCTCGACCAATACTACGAACGCCTGTTGACGCCCGCCGAAAAGCCTACCAAGGACTACTTAACCTACATCAGCCAGAAAACGCCGACCTTCTTTTCGTGCTGGCTGGGTAGCAACGATGTGCTGACCTACGCCACCGGCGGCGGCGTAGTAGATCCCACCAACCCGTTCGGCGGCCTCACCGACACCACCCGGTTCGGCATGGGTTACCGGGCTATCTTGAGCACACTCTCGAAGAACGGTACGGTAAAAGGCCTGGTGGCCAACATTCCGAGTGTAACGGGCCTGCCGTATTTCAACACCGTAACAGTAACCGCCGTAGCTGCCGCATTCAAAGCGGCAAATCCCGCTTCGCCGGGGGTGTTCATTCAAACCAGCGATGCCGCGACGCCGGTGCGGCTGGCCACTAGCGCTGACTTGCTGGTTCTGACTTCCCAAGGAGTGGTGGCTGCTGGCGCTGGCTCAACGCCGACCAATCCGGTACCCAATAGCTACGTCCTTGATGCCAATGAAGTAGCCAGCGTGGCGGCCCGCACGGCCCAACTTAACACAATTATCGCCAAAACTGCCCGCCAAAATAAATTGGCGCTGGCCGACATGAATACGTTTTTCACGACCGTGGCGCAGCAAGGCGTGGCGTTTAATGCCGTATCAAACTCAGCTGTTTTCGTCAGTGGCAACCTGTTTGGCCTCGACGGGGTGCACCCCACGCCGCGCGGCTACGCCTTGGTGGCCAATGAGTTCATTCGCAACATCAACAACTTTTACGGCGCATCCATTCCGACGGTAAACATCAACGAGTACCGCGGCGTGGTTTTCCCACAGTAAGCCAGGGCCCCCGGGGCCCCAAGCAAAAGCCTCCTTTCCCACGGCTGGGGAAGGAGGCTTTTTTGCGTTGAAACCGAACCGTTGGGGGCCCTAGGCGGGCACGCCGGACGCGAGGTGCGCGGCGATGAGTTGGGCGTGGTGACGGCCGTTTTCGATGAACCAGCGGCTGGTGGCGCGGCCGCCGCACATGGTGCCGGCCACGAACACGCCGGGGTTGGTGGTTTCGTGGGTGGCGGGGTCGAAGAGGGGAGCACGGGCCTCGTCGGCGGGGTCGGGCTCGATGCCGAGGCGGCCGAGTAGGGCCTCGTCGGGGTGGTAGCCGGTAAGGGCGTATACGAAATCGGTGGGCACTTCCTGGGGGCCCTCGGGGGTGACGATTTCCACCGCGTCGGGCCGAATAGCCGCGATAGTAGTGTTGAAATGGGCGGTGATTTTGCCTTCCTTGATGCGGTTCACCAGGTCGGGCCGAATCCAGTACTTCACCGAATCACTCACCTCGGGGCCCCGCACGAGGAGCGTGACCTGGGCTCCGGCGCGGGTGAGCTGCAAGGCGGCTTTGGCCGACGAGTTTTTGGCCCCGATGACCACCACGCGCTGCGCTACGTGTAGGTAGGGCTCGCGGTAGTAGTGGCTCACGTGGGGAAGGTTTTCGCCCGGCACGTTCAGCGGGTTGGGCAGGTCGTAGAAGCCGGTGGCCACCACCACGTTGCGGGCTGGGATGTCGCCTTTGTCGGTTGTTACCAAGAAGTTGCCCTGCTCGCCAGTCAGGCTCAGCACCCGCTCGTGCAAGCGTAAGACCAGGTTTTCGGCGCGGGCCACGCGCTGGTAGTAGTCCAAGGCGTCTTCGCGCAGGGGCTTGTAGTGGAAGGTGGGGAAGGGGTAGCCGCCGATTTCGAGCAGCTCGGGCGTGGAGAAGAACTCCATGTTGTAGGGGTAGCCCACGATGGAATTCACCAGGGCCCCCTTGTCCACCACGGCCACTTGCAGGCCGCGGCGCTGGACTTCGAGGGCGCAGGCCAGGCCCACGGGGCCGGCCCCAATTACAAGAACATCGAGCATAAGGAAGGAACTAAGCTAATTGCGTAAAGTAGGGCGACCTTTGTGGGGCGCGTCCCCGCGTTGTTGTACCAGCGTTCGTTGGGCAGCGGCGCCAATCAGTAAATCCGCGTCCTTGCCATGCGTACCTGCGACTTGTGCGGCAGCTCCGATTTCAAAAAGCTGCCTTTCTATTACGAATTTGAGGGCCAAAAGCTGCAAGGCACCCGTTGCCGCCGTTGCGAGCTGATGTTCCTCGACCCGCAGCCCACGCCGGCCCAGCTAGAGCGGCTCTACGGCAAAGAATACTTCACCGACCGGCCCAACTACGACCGGACGCAACAGGAAGTCAAGTTCATCGAGGACGGGCAGAAGAACGAAGCCTTAAACCAACTGCGCCCCGACAAGTTTACCGACTACGTGCTGGCCCACTACCCGGACCGGCAATTCCGGTACCTGGAGGTGGGCTGCGGCCCGGGCTACACCCTCAAAAGCCTGCAAGCCCTGGGCTGGACCACCCACGGCCTCGAAATATCCGAGCACGCGGCCGAATTTGCCCGCCGCGAGCTGCACCTGCCCGTAGTGACCGGCAACATTGAAACCACCGAGGATTTCCACGCCGACCAGTTCGACCTGGCTTACATGGGCGACGTGCTGGAGCACCTGCGCTCGCCCTCGGCCACGCTGGCCAAGTTCCACCGCATTTTGGGCCCCGGCGGGCTGCTGGTGCTGGCCCTGCCCTCGGTGCTGAACCTGCCCTCGGTGCGCCTGGGCTTTGCCGCCTACGGGGCCCTGGGCAAGGAGCGCAAGATGGACATCCCGCCCTACCACTTATTCGAGTTCACGCCCAACACCATCCGCAAGATGTTGGAGAAGAATGGGTTCGAAGTGGTCGATTTGCTGAACCCGGTGAAGCCGCCCAAGCACATCCGCCTGGGCGGCAACCTGATGGAAAAGGTGAGCAAACTGGCCGGCCAGTACCCCACCTACTACCTCAACAAGCTCACCGGCCGCTTCGGCGACCGGATGTTCGTGGTGGCCAAAAACCTGAAATAGGGCCCCAGCGCAGCTGCCCCGGGGCCCCAGCCAGCCGGTTATTTCTGCTCCAGGAAGAGGTAGCGCGCCCGGGTTTGGTCGGCTTCGGCGCGGGTATTCACGTCGATGCGCAGCAACTGCCCGCCGGCGCCCGGCTTGGCGGCGGGCCAGGTGGGCAGGCCGGCGCCGTTGGGGTTACCGTTTTTGATGAAGTTGGCGAAGTACGCCTGCATCTGCTCTGATACTTTGTAATCGTCCGGCGTCCAGGCAAATACCTTGTTGGTGGGCAGGTTGCCTAAGGCGTACTCAATTTCGGCTGAGTGCACGGCACCCTTGGCCGGCGGCGCGGGCGCAGCTGCCCCCGTACCCTTGGTGACGCCACCGGCCAGGTTGGCGGTTGCATCACCCATTTCGGGCGTCATGGCTGGGCGGGGGCGGGCGTAGAGGTAGCGGTACACGGGCCGGCCGCCGGTTTGGGTTTGTAAGTCGGCCCATTTCCAGGTGCTGTAGGCGATGAACCGGTCGCTGGCCAGGTCGGTGGCCGATTGCTCGGCCGTGGCGGCGGGGTAGAGCTTTAGGGCCCCGGCGGCGCGCTCGCCGTACAGCTTCTGCACGGCGGCCTGGTAGTTCTCCGCGGTGAGCGGGCTATTGCCCAGCACCCCTTGGTAACCCGATTCCTGCGAGTTCCAGCCCACCAGCAGCGGCACGTGCGCCTGCTGGCCGGCGGTGAAGATTGCGGCAGGCGACTGGGGCAGGAAGTAGCCGTCCACGTTGGTCGAAAAGCGGGGGGCGTCCGGCTTGCCAGTAGCGGCTAGCAGCTGCTCGGCCGGCAGGGCGCGTAGGGCCGCCAGCGTGGGGGCCCCCACCGCGGCGGCGAATGCTACGCCGGTTTGCTCGGCCTGGGCCAGCGTGGGCAGCGGCTGCAAGCCCAGCAGCGAGCCGCTCTCGCCGATGGCACCCGCCATCAGGTTTTTGGATAACGGCGACGCCATTTGGGCGCTCACCGAATACGAGCCGGCCGACTCGCCGGCGATGGTGACGTGCTGCGGGTCGCCGCCGAAGGCCGCAATGTTGGCCTTCACCCACGCCAACGCCGCGGCCTGATCCAGCAGGCCGTAGTTGCCAGAGGCGTGGTGGGGCGATTCCTGGGTCAGCTCGGGGTGGGCCATGAAGCCGAACACGCCGAGCCGGTAGTTCACCGTCACGGCCACGATGCCGCGCTTAGCCATGGCCTCGCCGTCGTAGCGCGGCTCCGAGCCGTCGCCAGCCACGAAGCCACCGCCGTAGAAGTACACCAGCACCGGCCGCCGCTCCTGGCCCGACTTGGCACCCGTCCACACGTTCAGGTACAGGCAGTCCTCGCTCACGCCATTCGAGCGGAAGTTCATGTCGCCGAACAGCGGCAGCTGCATGGCCCGGGGCCCAAACTGCGTGGCCGGCCGCACGGTCGTCCACGGCTCTACGGGCTGCGGGGCCTGCCAGCGCCGGTGCCCCACCGGGGGCGCCGCGTACGGCACGCCCTTGAACTCGCGGATGCCGCTGGCGGCCATGCTGCCAGCCAGCGGGCCGCTGGCCACTTTCACTTGGTTGTTTTGCAGGCCCGTGGGCGGGTTTTTAACGGGCTGGGCCGTGGCCGCCAATGTGCCCGCCAGTAGGGCAATGGCAAGAAATACTTTCATGCAGCAAGCTACGTAAGGCCCCGCACTTGCCCATAAAAAAGCCCCGTAGCCGATTCGGCCACGGGGCCCTCGTGATGTTAATTTAAATGATTGGTAAGTTTAGGATATCGGAAAGGCGATATGAATCCCTGGGCAGTGGCGGAGAAGGCTTAATTATTGCCATCCGAGCAATTCTCTCTCCAAGCATTTTAGTCAACTCGTTGGCTCTAACTTCTGCATTAATATCATCGGGCTGTGCTCGAATAAACTCAGTACGGATGATGTCGCGCAATGCTGCCAGAGGCTCGTAGGCAAGTTGTGGGATTGGCGTATTCATTGAAAATTGTGTAAGGTTCACTTACAAGGTAACACCTTTTCTCAATTTTATTACGCACTGTCAATGACGATAATTATTCAAATAAAAAAGCCCCGCGACCAATTCGGTCGCGGGGCTTTTTAAAGGTTAAATCACTGCTTTACAGCAGCTCGGTGCTGCGCTTTACGAAGGCCGTGAGGGCCTCGCCTTTTAGCATGCCCTGGGCCAGGCGAGCCAGGTCGAAGGCTTGCCGGGCCAGCTGCTCGCCGCCCTCGGCCAGCACGCGCTGGGCCACGGGATGGTTGGCGTTCACGGTCACGTCGAAGCTCTCGGGGAAGGCCCCGAACATCTGCATGCCGCCCCCGCCGCCGGTGCGCTGCATGTCCTTCATGCGGCGCATAAACTCGTTCTGGGTGATGACCACCGGCGCGTCCTGCGGGCTCAGGGCGGCCACTTTCACGTGCATGGCGTCGTTGGCAATGGCCGTTTTGAAGGCCTCAGCTAGCTTCGTTTGGTCGTCCTCGCTGAGTACGCTCTCGGTGGTTTCGTCCTTCTCAATGAGCTTGCCCACCGTGTCGGCATCCACGCGCTTGAAGGTGGTTTTCTCCAGTTTCTGCTCCAACTGGCCGATGAAGTGCGGGTCGAGGATGTGGTCGAAGTTTAGCACGTCGTAGCCGCGCCCCTGAGCGGCGGCCACGAAGCCGTGCTGGGCCTCGGCGTCGTTGGTGTACAGCACCACGGTGTTGCCGTCTTTATCCTGCTGGTTGGCCTGGATGTGTTCGGTGTATTCGCTGATGGTGAACAGCTTGCCGGCCACGTTTTTTAGCAGCACGAAGTCCTTGGCGCGGTCGTAAAACTTCTCGTCCGACAGCATCCCGTACTTCACAAATAAGCCGATGTCAGACCATTTTTCCTCGTAGCCGGCGCGGTCTTTCTTGAACAAGTCGCCGAGCTTGTCGGCCACCTTACGGGTGATGTAGGTGTTGATTTTGCGCACCGCCGCGTCGGCCTGCAGGAAGCTGCGCGACACGTTCAGCGGAATGTCGGGCGAGTCAATCACGCCGTGCAGCAGCATCAAAAACTCGGGCACCACGTCCTTCACCTCATCAGTAATAAACACTTGGCGCGAGTACAGCTGAATCTTGTTGCGCGAAAATTGCAGCTCGTCCTTCACCTTAGGGAAGTACAGGATGCCGGTCAGGTTGAACGGGTAGTCCACGTTCAGGTGAATCCAGAACAGCGGCGCGTCCATCGACATCGGGTACAGCTCCTGGTAAAACTTCAGGTAGTCCTCGTCGGTCAGCTCGCTGGGCTGCTTGGTCCAGATGGGCGTGGTGTCGTTGATAAGCTGGCCTTCCAACTCAATCGGCACCGGCAGGAATTTGCAGTACTTGGTAAGGATGGTGCGCAGCCGCTCCACTTCCAGGAACTCGTCCGAGTCGTCGGCCACGTGCAGCACCACGTCGGTGCCGCGCTCGGCCTTGGCGTGCTCGCCGGTGGGCTCGTCGATGGTGTACGACGTGCTGCCGTCGCAAGTCCAGTGGGCCGTCAGGGCCCCTTCCTGGTACGACTGCGACCAGATTTCCACTTCCTTGGCCACCATGAAGGCCGAGTAGAAACCCAGGCCGAACTGCCCGATGATCTGGTCCTTGGCCGTGGCGTCGGTTTCCTTGTACTTCTCCACAAACTCGGTGGCCCCGGAGAAGGCAATCTGGTTGATGTACTTCTTGATTTCCTCGGCGCTCATGCCCAGGCCGTGGTCCGACACCGTGATTTTGCGGGTGTCCTTGTCCACGGTCACGCGCACTTTCAGCTCGCCCAGCTCACCTTTGAATTCGCCCTGGCGGGCCAGGCTCTGGAGTTTCTGGGTGGCGTCGACGGCGTTGCTTACCAGCTCGCGCAGGAAGATTTCGTGGTCGGAGTACAAGAACTTCTTGATGATCGGGAAGATGTTCTCGGTGTGGATCGAGATGGAGCCGGTTTCCTGCATGGCAGAATAAGTTGGGTGAGGGCAAAGTGGAAATTTTGGCCGGGCACGCCGAGGCGAGCCGCCACGGGGGCCGCTTCAAAGCGCGTTCCAAGCCGAAAAAGGCTGTCAGGTTGACAGCGCGGGGGCCCTCAGGGGCAGTCGTAGTAGGCGCGGGGCTCCTGCACGCCGCCAGGCGGCGGGGGCGTGGGACCAAACGCAGTGTCCCACTCGTGCAGCAGCTCGGGCACCAGCGGTGAGTAGTCGGTCAGCCAACGCAAGCCGGCCATGGGCTGCGAGAAGAACTGCACATCGAACTTGATGAACGGGCGGGCCACCAGCAGCAGGCCTTCCACCGCCTGATTGTTGTAGATGCGGCGGGGCGAAAGAACAATAACCACTTGTTGAAGTGATAGGTGCAGCGAATTCGGTATCCACTGGGTGGCCAGCCACGCTTGGTCGTAAGCCGAAATGTCGGGCAAGGCGTCCAGCTCAATCAGGCACCGGCGCACGCCCAGGCGCTGGGCAACGGCCTGAGCCCGGGTGAGGGCACCTCGAAACTGGCTCATGTCGCGGCCCGCGGCCCAGTTGGTGCGCAGCAAACCCAAGGGCTCGCTGTACTGCATCAGCAGCTCGCCAACTTCGTTAATAATCATAGAGAAACAGCGCCTAACGGCGCGGGGCCTGGCCAGGTGAATGCAATAGTACGCAACGGCCAGCATAAAATTGTGCGCCGCTTTGGGCCTCAACTACTGAAAAAAGCCCTTCTTGGATTTACCTATTTAGACCAATAGGTCAAAAAACCCGGTCGGCGAGCTTCTTGGCTCGTCCAATCGGGTTTAGTTAGCAGGCTGGCACAGCTGGCACGTGCCCGAAAGTAAGTAGTCGCGCCGCTCGGCCTGGAAGCCACCGGGCAGCGTTACGGCCGGAATGGCCACTTGGCTCAAGCAGTAAGTGTGGGCGCAGGTGCCACACTTGAAGTGCACGTGGTTGTCGAAGTGGGCCCCGGCGCTGCACTCGATGGAGCAGGCCGCGTAGCGCAACACGTCCGAATCGTCGATGACGCGGTGGATAAGGCCGCTTTGTTCGAAGCTTTTGAGGGTGCGGTACAGGGTGATGCGGTCGGTACCCGGCCCCGTTTCCTGCTCAATCTCGGCCCCGGTGAGGGCATAGCCTTTGCCTGCCAGGGCCGCCAGCACGGCGCGCCGCACGGGGGTTTGGCGCAGCCCGTGGCGGGTGATGGTCTGGGTGAGGCGGTCGGGGACAGGGGCGGCAGGGGGCATAAGTCAAAACTACGGAAAAGGGGCGGCGCGCGCCGCCCCGCTCCCCAGAAACCACTGCCGGCCGCGAAGGGTTTCCGGGGGCTTAGCCCGGCGGGGCCTCAGTAGTGCGCCACCCAGACTTCCACTCGGCTTGCAGGCGCTGCACAGCCGCATCGGAGTCGGTGAGCCAGTGCAGAGCGGCCACCACATCGTCGAAAAACTGAAACTGAAAGCTACGCAAATGACTGGGGCCCAACAGATTCTTCATCTTGGCCCAGTTGTGCAAGTCGTATTCGTTGTCGAATACCATGGCGGCTTGCAGCAGGCAGGCCTGCCGGAGGATGCCCGGTACCCAGTGCTGAGCCAGCCAGATTTCTTCGGTGACGGAGGTGGGCGGCATGCCCGTGAAATCGACTAGCACCCGGGTGGCTTGGTGCTCGGCCAGCAGGGCCAGCCCCCGCATGAACGCCGGGCGGGTATGGTCTTCCGATAGCAATGCCCATTGAAAGCGAAGCAGGCGCAATTCTGCGTCGGCCTGCGCCACAAGCGAATCGATAACGGGAAAGAGCATGGGCGGGTAGGGCGTGAAGGGCAGCCGGCAAAAATACGGCCGTAAGCTCCTCATTGCGCAAGTGCGCCGGGGCCCCAGCGCACTTGCACGGCCCGCGCCAGTGGAGCTTTCGCTGGAACCTCACGCCGCCCAGTGCCGCATTTTAGCGATGAAGACCTTGCTCAGGGCGGCACCCACGGCGTTGCCGGCGGCCATGGCTTGCACCAGTTGGTGGCCCATCGAGCAGTTATCGCCCAGGGCGTACACGCCGGGTACCGTGGTCTGGTATTGCTCGTCAATTTGCAGCAAGTTGTTTGCTGTGAGTGCGCAACCTAGCTGGGCGTGCAGCGCGCTGGCCTGTTGCCAAGGCAGCCGGGCGTACAAAACCGGCGCAGCGGCCAGCCGCCCGTCGGCCAAGCGCAGGCCTTGGAGCTGCCCCTCGGTCTGCACCACGGCGGCCACGGGCGTTTCGTCCACGGGCACGCGCCAAGTGGCCAGTTGCGCACGCACGGCGGGGCCAAACGTGGCCGGCCCGTTGGTAAACACCGTCAGGTCGCGGGTCCAGTTGAGGAGCAGCTGGGCCACCTCGCCCACCTGGTCGCCATTGAACCACAGGCCGGTGGGCTGGTCAGCCACCTCGTAGCCGTGGCAGTACGGGCAATGAATGATGCTCTTGCCCCAGCATTCGGCAAAGCCCGGCACCGGTGGCAGCTCGTCGCGCAAGCCCGTGGCCAGCGCCAAAAGTTCGCCCTGGAAGCTGCCGTGCTGGGCCGTGCGTACCACAAACGTGCCGTCGGGCTGCTTTTCGGCCGCCGTGGCTTCGGCGGTGAGCAGCTGCACGGTGGGGTAAGCGGCCAATTGCCGGCAGGCCTGGGCGGCTAGGTCGGCGGGGGCATCGCCGTCGTGCAGCAGTAAGTTGTGGGCGTGGGGCGTGAAGCGGTTGCGCGGCAGGCCCGCGTCGATGACCAGTACGCGGCAGCGGGCCCGGCCCAGGGACATGGCTGCGCTCAGCCCGGCGTAGCTGCCGCCCACAATGAGGACTTCGTAAAGCATAGTGCTGTTATTTTCAGAACGTTAATGATAAAAGGTGGCAAAGCCTGGAAGGGCCAATCTGCGCTAGCAGCCTAGGCACAAAACCGTCCCTGCTCAAATCAGAGGGCAAAGGTAACAGCGGCAACCATTAATGCAACTATGTTGCATTAATGGTTGCCGCTGTTACCTTTGCTGGCAGAAAGGACGGCGCATAGACTAAATAGTACGCACGCTGTCAGTCCCTATTTGCCATTAAAATGAGCTTGTTCCCATGGGTAGATGCGCAATTATGCTGCATCGGCTTACCTTTGGGGCCCCGGTGCGCTGCCGGCCTGCGGGCCGTGCGGGCCGCCGCATTGCTGCTTTACCCGCGTTGCCCGTGCTATTACGTCGCCCACTCTGCGCTGCTTTCCTGCTGCTCTGCTTCGTGCGGGTGCTGCTGCCGGAGGCGTGGGTGCTGGCGCTGCACGCCCACGCGCACACTACTGCCGAGCCAGCGCGGCGCGCCAGCTTCAGCCCGGCCAAGGGCAAGGCCCTGCTGAGCGGCCAGCACCGGCACTGCCACGAGGACTCGCTCTACGACGCGGCTTTCCGTCCGGCCGCGCCGGTGGTGGTGCCCGTGCCCACGCGCTCGGCTGTGGTGGGGGTGCGCACGCCCTTCGCGGCGTCGGTGTGGGCTGAGGCCGTGGCGGCGCAGCGCTGCCTGCGGGGGCCCCCGGTGGCGTAGCGCCGCCGCATCACCTGGCGCGGGCCCTGGGGCCCGCGCCACCCACTTCATTTTCTGGGGCCCTCCACCGCACCCGCCGGCTTGCCAGCCGGGGCGGTTTGCACGCTGCTTTGTGCGGCATTTGCGGCTGGTGGCCACGCCTTTAAACCACACAACCTGGTATGGGTACTCCCGCACGACTCAATAAATACGCCTTGCCGCGTTTGGCGGCTTCTGCTTTCTCCCGTTTGGTTTTGGAGAAATTGTGGGAAGGCTCCGGCCCTTGGCTGGGGCTTTCTTGCGCGGAAGCGGGCCGGCCGCGGATAACTTTTCGGCCCGCGCTGGGGGCCCGCCACGGCTTGCGCCTGGTGGTCGTCAACACGTTGCTGCTGAGCGGGCTGGCGCTGCACGCCGGGGCCCAAACCGCGGCCCCCGCGCCGCGGCCCCGCCCGGCGGCCGGCCCGGCCTTCGCTGGCCACGTGGCCGACGCCGCCACCGGCGAAGCCGTACCGGGCGCCACCGTGCTTTTCACCGACCTTAAGCAAGGCACGGCCACCGATGGGGCCGGTAATTTCAGCTTCGCCAACCTGCCGCGGGGCCGGTTTGGGGTGCAGGTTCGCTCGTTGGGCTATACCACCGTGAGCCTGACCGTGGACACGGGCGCGGGCCAGCCGCTGGCCGTGAAGCTGACCCCTGCGGCTACCGAAATCGGCCAGGTAGTGGTCACGGGCGTGTCGGCGGCCACCGAGGCACGCCGCTCGCCGGTGCCCACCACCGTTGTCGACCGCACCCGCCTCAACCAAACATCGGGCACGAACGTGATTGACGCCATCGCCCACACGCCGGGCGTGAGCCAGATTACCACCGGGGCCGCCATCAGCAAGCCGGTGGTGCGCGGGCTGGGCTACAACCGCGTGACGACCCTGAACAACGGCGCCAAACAGGAAGGCCAGCAGTGGGGCGACGAGCACGGCATCGAAATCGACGAGTTCAGCATCGACCGGGCCGAGATCATCAAGGGCCCCGGCTCGCTGCTCTACGGCTCCGACGCCATGGCCGGCGTCATCAACTTCCTGGCTCCCGAACCCATCGCCGAAGGCCACATCACCGGCTCGGCCATAGCCAACTACCAGACCAACAACCGCCAGCAGGGCTACTCGTTCGAAAACGCGGGCAACCTGAACGGCCTAAACTGGCTGGCCCGCGGCACCCGCAAGGTGGCCGGCGACTACCAAAACCGCTACGATGGCCGCGTTTTCAACTCGGGCTTCAATGAGTGGGACGCCAACGGCTACGTGGGCCTGAACAAGGGCTGGGGCTACTCGCACCTCACCTTCAGCACCTTCAACCAGCAGCTGGGCCTGATTGATGGGCGGCGCGACTCGGCCAGCGGGCGCTTCGTGCGCGACTATGCCATCGCCGGGGCCCTATTTTCGGTGCCGGTGGCCAACACCGGGTTCAGCGGCTACGAACTGGCCGTGCCGCGCCAGCAAATCAACCACTTGCGGTTCGGTACCGACAATAGCTTCATCCTCGGCGACCGTGGGGCCCGGCTGGCGTTGCAAGTGAACTACCAGCAGAACCTGCGCCGCGAGTTCGGCAACGCCCTCGACCCCGCCGAAACCAACCTCTACTTCCAGCTCCGCACCCTCGACTACGCCCTGCGCTACTACCTGCCCGAAATGGCCGGCTGGAACCTGACCGTGGGCACCAGCGGCCTGCACCAGCAAAATCGCAACCTGGGCCAGGAATTCCTCATTCCGGGCTACGTGATGAACGAGGCCGGCGTGTTTGGCGTGGCCAAAAAAACCATCGGCAACCTCGACCTCAGCGGCGGCCTGCGCTACGACGTGCGCCGCATCGGGGCCGACGCGCTGTTTCTGGACGCCGACGGCCGGCCCACCACGTCCGGGGCCCCCGATTCCGAAACCAAGTTTGGCGGCTTCCGCAGCACCTTCAAAAACTACAGCGGCAGCCTGGGCGCGGCCTACAACCTGAGCGACCGGCTCACGGTGAAGGCCAACGTGGCCCGCGGCTTTCGGGCCCCCAACATCGCCGAGCTGGGCTCGAACGGCCGCCACGAGGGCACGATTCGTTACGAAATTGGGCAGTCCGACCTCAAAGCCGAAACCAGCCTGCAGGTGGACGGCGGCATCAGCTACGCCACCGACCACGTGCGCCTGACCGTGGATGCGTTCGAGAACAGCATTGACAATTACATCTTTACGCGCCGCATCCCCAACCGGGCCGGTACCGACTCGCTGACCCTGGCCACGCCCGCCGACCCCAGCGTGGGCGTGTACGAGTATGCCCAGGGCCGTGCCCGCCTGGTGGGCGGCGAGGCCACGTTTGACGTGCACCCGCATCCGCTTGACTGGCTGCACTTCGAGAACTCGTTCTCGATGGTGCGCGCCCACCAATTGGGCGTCAGCGACGCTGAACGCTACCTGCCCTTCATCCCCGCCGACCGCCTGCAATCGGAGCTGCGCGGCAACTTTCGCCGCCAGGGCAAGCGCCTTACCAACAGCTACGTGCGCTTCCAAATGGAGCACACTTTCGCCCAGGATCGGTATTTTTCGGCCTTTGACACCGAAACCGCCACGCCCGGCTACACGCTCTTCAATGCCGGCGTGGGCACCGACGTGGCCGATGCCCGGGGCCGCACGCTGTTCTCGCTCTTCGTGACGGCCAACAACCTCTTCGACGTGGCCTACCAAAGCCACCTCAGCCGCCTCAAATACGCCGACCTCAATTACACCACCGGCCGCATGGGCGTCTTCAACATGGGCCGCACGGTAAGCTTCAAAGTAGTAGTGCCGCTGAGCTTCAAGTAAGAATGCAGCGTCCGCGCTACATTGTTAGGGCCCCGGGTACGGGTTGGGGTGCGCTATTTCCAGCCAGCGCTCGGTGTTTTTTAGCGGCGTGTAGCCGTGTTGCTGGTAGAGGGTGTGGGCGTCGAGCGTGGCCAGCAGGTGGCGGCGCAGGTTTTGCAAATCGGGGTGGGCCAGCACGGTGCTCACCAGTTGCTTGGACAGGCCCCGGCCCCGGAACTCCGGCAGCACAAATACGTCGCACAGCCAGGCAAACGTGGCCCGGTCCGTTACGACGCGGGCGAAGCCGGCCAGGCGACCGTCCGGGGCGTAGGCCCCGAAACAGAGGGAGTTGGCCAGGGCCCTGGCCACCGTATCATAGGGAATGTGGCGGGCCCAGTACGACTCCTCGCTGAGGTAGCGGTGCACGGCGGCCACGTCGAGCCGGGCCGGGTCGGTGCTAATGGTAAAGGGCGAGAGCGGCACCATAACGATTAGTAAATAAGGACGTAACAACAAGGTTGCAAAAGTGCGGTGGGGTCCCGGTTGGGGGCCCCGCGGCGCAAATTTATTGCCTGCCCGCGCCGAACTTCGCCGCCGGGACCCGTGGTTAGCGGGGCATCGTTCACCTGCGCACCTCGCTTTTCCGCTACTACTCATGGGCCATTCCCATAACCACGGCGCCGCCGGCCATGACCACGCCGGCCACGTGCACGCCACGCCGCCGGCCGGGGGCGCGTTCAGCGGCGCGTTTGCTGGGGGCATTGCCCTCAACCTGGCCTTCATCGTGGCCGAGGTCATCGGGGGCCTATCGGCCAACTCGGCGGCCTTACTCTCCGATGCTGGCCACAACCTGAGCGATGTGCTGGCCCTGGCCCTGGCCTGGGGCGCGGCCTGGTTGGCGGGCCGGCCGGCTACGGCGCGCTACACCTTCGGTTACCGGGGCGCCACCATCCAGGCGGCGCTGCTGAACGCGGCGCTGCTTTACGCGGCACTGGGCTTCATTTTGTGGGAAACGGTGGACCACCTGCGCCACCCCGCCCCGGTGAACGGCCGCGCGGTGATGCTGCTGGCTGGGCTGGGCATCGCAGTCAACGGACTCACAGCCTGGCTGTTCCGGCACGGGCAAAAGGGCGACGTGAACGTGCGCGGGGCCTACCTGCACATGCTCACCGATGCGCTGGTGAGCCTGGGTGTGGTGGTGGGCGGGGCCATTACTTACTACACCGGCTGGGCTTGGCTCGACCCGATTATCAGCTTGGTTCTGCTGGGTGTGATTGCCGTGGGCTCGTGGGGCCTGCTGCGCGACACCGTGCGACTGGGTTTGCAAGGCGTGCCCGACGGCATCGACCTGGAGGCTGTGCAAACCTTCCTGGTGCAGCAACCCCAGGTGCAGAGCGTGCACGACCTGCACATTTGGAGCTTGAGCAGCGACGGGCACGACACGGCCCTCATGGCCCACTTGGTGCGCCCCGGTGGCGCCGATGCTACTTGGCTGGCCAACTTGTCGGCAGGCTTGCTCCGCGAGTTCCACATCCACCACAGCACCGTGCAGGTGGAGGACAGCGAGTTGCCCGGCGGCTGCCACAGCGGCTGCCCCGACCCCGTGAAAAATGAACTGACTGCGGCCAGGGCTTAAAAGCCCGTTGGGAGCCGAAAAATTTGGGCGCAAAGACTAAAATATCGTGTAATAATTCAACGGTATAAACTTAGACTTGATGGTCTGCGTAATAGGCGCGCAGTTCAATTCCGCTGCCTAGTTATTCGCTATGAAAAAGATTTTTGCATTGGCCGCTTTGGTGCTGGTTGGCACCGCCGCTCACGCCCAAACCACTGTTCCCGCAACCACCACGACTACGACCACCACGGCTGACCCCAACACGACCGTGGCTGCCCCGTTGCCCAGTGCTGCCGACGCGCGCGACACCTACAAGCAGCAGCAGGCCGTAACCAACAATGCCCACCAGTCCACCCGCGAAAGCAAGAATGCTTACAAGGAGCAGGAGCGCATGCTGAAGGACCAGAAAAGCCAGATGCGCGCCCAGCGTTCCCAGGCTAAAATAGCCAAGGAGCAGATGAAACAGCAGCGCACGACCGAAAATGCTGCTAAAGACCAGGAGAAGGCCGCTAAGCAGCAGGCTAAAGCCGCCAAGCAAATGGAAAAAGCCCAAGAAAAGGCCGCCAAGGCTGCGAACTAACCGCTGGGCCTGCCCGTAGGAAAAACCCTGGCTCTACGCCGGGGTTTTTTATTGCCCAACCCGCTGACTTTTCACTTCCGTCATGGCTGCCAAAAACCCGGTTCAATTCTACCCCTGGCATCATTTTGTGCTCCTGCCGGCTGCCTTGGTTTTGGCGGGTTATGGCATCATCCGCTACGTGCACGTGGCCGGCGGCGACGACCAGATTGCCCGCCTGTGGTTCATGGTGGGGGCCCTGGCGGTGGTGGGGCTGGGCGTGTTGCTCATGCTGCGCCAGCAGCACGCCCTCGCGCTGCAAGACCGCATTTGCCGCCTCGAAGTGCGCCAACGCTACTTTGAAGTAAGCGGCCAGCGGTTTGCCCCGCTCGAAAAAAACTTGTCGCTGAAGCAGATTCTGCGCCTGCGCCTGGCCGGCGACGCCGAACTGCCCACCCGGGCCCAGGCCGCGGCCAAAGAGCAACTCTCGCCCGCCGACATTCAGGCCCGCATCAATGATTTTCAATTTGATGCCATGCGGGTCTGAAGCCGTGATTGGAAACAGCGCTATAAAACGCGTGCTTTGCGCGCTACACGGCCCCGCCTTTCGTTGGCAGGTTCCTATGATTGCTGATTTTTAGCTTGTTATGATTCTTTACAACGTTACAACCAGCCTGGAGCCCGCCGTGGCCGACGAATGGGTGGCTTACATGCGCGACACCCACATGCCGGAGGTGATGGCCACCGGCTGCTTCATCAAAAACCAACTCTGCCGCCTGCTCAACGAAGAGGACGACGGCATTACCTACGCTTCCCAATACTACTGCCTCAGCCTGGAGCAGCTGGAGGCCTACCAAGAGCATTTTGCTCCTGCCCTGCGCGCCGACATGGACCGGCGCTTTGCCGGCAAGTACGCCTCGTTCCGCACGACGCTCGAAGTAGTGGCGTAGCAATGGAAAAGCCGGCCGCCAGGCCAGCGCCGGGGCCCTACTTCAGCAGCCAGCCCAACAGCCCCAGCCGGGCCGTCCAGGCCAGGGTGCGCAGCCAGTTGGTGCGCACCAGGCCGTCGATGGTGATGTAGTCGTAGCCGTTGGCCTCCAGGCGGTTGTGAAAAGGAACGGAGACGAAAAACGTGACGGCCCAGACGAATACCACCAGCCCGAGGCTCCACCAGCCGGTGCCGCGGGGCAGGGCCCCGCGCCCGGCCCAGGCCAGCCACGCCGCCAGGGCCAGTTCCAGCACCATGGGGGCCAGCACCACGTAGCTCATGTGCTGGTTGTGGGCGGCGTGGTAGCGCGGAAATTCGGCCTTGCCCACCAGCGCGAAGCCCGGGTAGTGCACCACCTGCACCGTCCAGATGAGGCCGGTGAGGTAGGCGGCCAGGGCAAAATTGAGCAGCAGCAGTAAACGAAGCGACACGGCCGAAACGGAAGCGGTGGAAGATGCGCTGTGTACGCAAAACACCAGTGCTTCATCTAACAATAGGCGAAGCTGGGGCCCCGGCGTGCGGTTTTGGCTTAACATTGCCGAACCGAAAACCGCGCCCCTGCCTGGGGCCCCCGCCGCTGCCCTATGATGAACAAAAAATTCCTGGCCCTGCCGCTGCTGGCGGCCCTGGCCACCGCCTGCAACTCGTCGCCCACCGCGACGAACGCCGCCGCCAAGCCCGATTTGCTGCGCGCCGCCCTCGACACGACGGTGGCGCCCGGCGACGACTTTTTCAGCTACGCCAACGGGACGTGGATCAAGAACCACCCGATTCCGGCGTCGGAGAGCGAAGCGGGCATTGGCATTGAAGTGGAGAAAGAGATTTATGCCCGCCTGCGCGAAACCAGCGTAGAGGCGGCCAAGGCCAACGCCGCGGCTGGCAGCAACCAGCAGAAAATCGGGGATTTCTGGGCCGTGGGCATCGATTCGGTGAAGGCCGATAAGCTGGGCGCCGCGCCCATAAAGCCAGAGCTGGACCGCATCGCGGCAATGAAAACGGTGGCCGAGGTGCCGGCCGTCATCGCCCACGAAATTCAGCTTGGCGTGCGCGCCCTGATCGGGCCGCGGGTGAGCCAGGACGACAAAAACAGCGACAAGATGGTGATGTACTTGTACCAGAGTGGCCTGGGCCTGCCCAATCGCGACTACTACTTCAACACCGACTCGCGCACCAAGGGCATCCGCCGCGCCTACGTGCGCCACGTGGCCAGCACCTTCAAGCTGCTGGGCCAGGACTCAACCGCCGCCAAGACAAACGCGGCGCGGGTGATGGCTCTGGAAACGAGCCTGGCCAAGTCGTCGCGCAAGCTGGAGGCCCTGCGCGACCCCTATAAAAACTACAACAAGATGAGCTTGGCGCAGCTCAATAAGCTGACGCCGGGCATCGACTGGCAAACCTGGTTTGGCCAGCTGGGGGCCCCCCGCGTCGATACCGTCATCGTGGGCCAGCCCGAGTTTTACCAAACGGTGGGCCAGCTGCTGAAAACCAAGCCGGTGGATGATTGGAAGGCTTACCTCACCTGGCAGTTGGCGCGCGGGTATTCGCCCACGCTCAGCCAGCCGTTTGTGGACGAGAACTTCAAGTTTTACGGCACCACGCTGAGCGGCGCCAAGGCCATGCGCCCCCGCTGGAAGCGCGTGCTCGACATGCAGGAAAACGCCTTGGGCGACGCGCTGGGCCAGCTGTTTGTGAAGGAGTATTTCAAGCTCGAGGCCAAAGCCCGCTACGACACGCTGGTGAAAAACGTGGTGTCGTCGTTTGCCACCCACATCAAAAACGTGGATTGGATGAGCGCCCCCACTAAAGAGGTGGCCCTCGACAAGCTCCACAAAATCACGCCCAAGGTGGGCTACCCCGACAAGTGGAAGGATTATTCGGCCCTGACCATTGACCGCAGCTCGCTGGCCGCCAACGTGATGCGGGCTAACACCTGGCGCTACAACTACCAGCTGCACAAGCTGGGCAAACCCGTGGACCGCACCGAGTGGCGCATGACGCCCCAGACCTACAACGCCTCCTACAGCACCAGCAATAACGAGATTGTGCTGCCCGCCGCGGCCTTCGCCATCCCCACGCTGCTCGACGCCGACGCCGACGACGCCTTGGTGTACGGCTACGCCGGGGCCAGCACCATCGGCCACGAGCTGACCCACGGCTTCGACGACGAGGGCAGCCAGTACGACGCCCACGGCAACCTGCACGAGTGGTGGAGCAAGGCCGACCGCCAGCGCTTCAACCAGCGCGTGGCCGTGATTGTCAAGCAGTTCAGTAGCTACACGCTGCTCGATTCCATGCACATCAACGGCAAGGCCACGGCCGGCGAAAACATTGCCGACCTCGGCGGCATCGTCATCGGCCTCGACGCCTTCAAGAAAACCAAGGAGTACAAGGAGGGCAAGAAAGTGGCCGGCCTCACGCCCACGCAGCGTTACTTCCTCGGCTACGCCCTGGGCTGGCAGATGCACGTGCGCGACGAGGCGCTGGCCTCGCAGCTGCTCACCGACGTGCACTCGCCGGCCCAGTACCGCGTGAACGGGCCGATGGCCGACGTGCCCGCCTTCTACGAAGCCTTTGGGGTGAAGCCCGGCCAGAAGCTGTACCTGCCCGATTCGGCGCGGGTGAAGATCTGGTAGGTTGACCTGTCTTTGAAAACGGGCCCCAGGCCGCCGCAACGGCGATTTGGGACCCGTTTGCGTATGTGCGTGAAAATGATTTCCCTGCGCTTTTATGGCATTTTATACGTTTGCCACGCCCGCCGATAACGTCCACGAGCTGCTGGCCCAGCACGATTTCCGGGCCCTGAAGGGGACGCTGCAAAACTGGCCCGCGCCCGAGCTGGCCCGTTTCATTGCCGAGCTGCCGGAAGCGCAGTTCCTGGTACTGTTCCGGCTGCTGCCGCTGGCCCAGGCGGCGGCTGTGTTCGGCTACCTGGCCCCGGCCGCCCAAAACCAGCTGCTGGGCCACCTCACGCCCGAGCAAGTCACGGACGTGCTCAACGACATGGCCCCCGACGACCGCACGGGCCTGTTCCAGCGCCTGCCGGCGGCCTTCGTCAAAACCCAGGTCGAGCGCCTCTCGCCCGACGAGCGCCGCGTGACGCTGGAGCTCATGGGCTTCCCGCACGACAGCGTGGGCCGGCTGATGACGCCCGACTACATCGCCATCGGCGAAGACTGGACCGTAGAGCAGGTGCTCGACTACATCCGCCGGCACGGGGCCAGCGCCGAAACCGTGACCATGCTCTACGTGGTGGACGCGCAGGGCGTGCTGCTGGACGATGTGCACATCCGGGAGTTTCTGGTGGCCCCGCTCACGGCCCGGGTGGCCGCGGTGCGCAACAACATATTCGTGTGCCTCGGGGCCCTGCAAAGCCAGGAATCGGCCCTGGCCGACTTCCGCCGCCACCAGCGCGTGGCCCTGCCCGTGACCAACACGGCGGGTGTGCTGCTGGGCATCGTCACGCTCGACGACATCCTGGCCTTGGGCGAGCGCGAAAACACCCGCGAAATGCAGAAGCTCGGCGGCTCCGAAGCCCTGGACGAGCCATACCTGGAAATTCCGCTGCTGAAAATGGTGAAAAAGCGCGCCGGCTGGCTGGTGGTGCTGTTTCTGGGCGAGATGTTCACGGCCACGGCCATGGGCTTTTTCGAGGGCGAAATCGAGAAGGCCGTGGTGCTGGCCCTGTTCGTGCCGCTGGTCATCAGCAGCGGCGGCAACGCCGGCTCGCAGGCCACCTCGCTCATCATCCGGGCCATGAGCCTGGGCGAAGTGACCGTGGGCCGCTGGTGGCAGGTGATGCGCCGCGAACTGCTGGCGGGCCTGGCCCTGGGCGCGATTCTGGGCATTGTGGGCACCATCCGCATTGCGCTGTGGCAGGGCCTGCACCTGCGCGACTACGGGCCCCACTGGGTGCCGCTGGCCCTGGCGGTGGGCTTTGCGCTGGTGGGCATCGTGCTGTGGGGCTCGCTGGCCGGTTCCATGCTGCCGCTGCTGCTTAAAAAGGTCGGCTTCGATCCGGCCACGTCTTCCGCGCCCTTCGTGGCCACGCTGGTAGACGTGACGGGCCTGGTGATTTATTTCAGCGTAGCCTACCTGTTTCTGCACGGCACCATGCTCTGAGCAATAAGCCCGGCTAGTTAAATGCGGATAAGGTGAATAGCTAGTGCTTTTCCGGCCCCGGCCTACCTTTGTCGGGCGTATTGCCTGCATTCCTTATTATTTCTGATTGATGAATTTTTACTTTTTGCGGGCGCTGGCGGTAGCTAGCTTGCTGGCCCTGGCGGGTACGGCCTTTGGGCAGGGCGCCGTGACGCCGCCCTCGTCGGCCACCCCGCGCAAACCGCCGGTGGGGGCCTCGGCTCAAGAGCCGGTGCACGTGGACAACGGCCAGCCCAACGACTACTACGGCTGGAGCCTGCACTTCCAGCAGACGATTATCCGGCAGTGGCACGCCAATTTTACGGCCCCCTACACCGATAGCTTGAGCCTGCTGCCGCGCGAAAACGCCAAGATGTCGCTCACCACTACCCTCTACCTGGGGCGGCAGCTCTGGAAAAATGCCACCGTTATTTTTAACCCCGAAGTGTCGGGCGGCAGCGGCCTGAGCAGCGCCTCGGGCCTGGGCGGCGCCCTCAACGGCGAAACCTTCCGGGTGGGTTCGCCCGAGCCGGTGCTCTACCTGGCGCGCCTCTACTTGCAGCAGCGTTTCGCGCTGGGCCCGGAAGTTGTCGACGACGACGACGACCTCAACCAGGTGGGGGGGCCGCGCCCGGTGCGCTACCTCAGCGTCACGGCCGGCAAACTCTGCCTGGCCGACTACTTCGACCAGAACAGCTACTCGCACGACCCGCGCACCCAGTTCATGAACTGGACGCTGATGAGCGCCGGGGCCTGGGACTACCCCGCCAACACCCGTGGCTACACCGTGGGCGGCGTTATCGAGTACATCGTGCCCGGCTTTGCCATTCGGGCTGCCTCGGCGCTACTGCCTACCTACGCCAACGGCCCCACCCTCGACTACAACTACGCCAAGGCCCACGGCGAAAACGTGGAAGTATCGAAGACCTACCACCTGCGCGGCCACCAGGGCACGGTGCGCGTGCTGGGCTTCCGCAACGTGGCGGCGATGGGCAATTACCAGCAGGCCCTGACGGACCCTCGCGTCAACGGCCGCCCCAGCATCATCGGCGTGCGGGGCCCCAGCCACAGCAAAACGGGCTTCGCCCTGAACGTGGAGCAGGAGCTGGGCCACGAGCTGGGCGCCTTCGGCCGCTTGAGCTACAACGACGGTAAAAACGAAACCTGGGCCTTTACGGAGGTAGACCAGAGCCTGAGCCTGGGCCTCGTGAGTACGGGTGCCCGCTGGCACCGCGCCACCGACCGCCTGGGCCTGGCCGCCGTGGTCAACGGCCTCTCGCCCGGCCACCGCAACTACCTGGCCGCCGGTGGCTACGGCTTCATGCTCGGCGACGGGGCCCTGAACTACGCGCCGGAGTTCGTGACGGAGGTGTACTACAGCATCGACTTTCCGAAGTACCACGCCGCCCTCACGCCCGACTACCAGTTGGCCGTTAACCCTGGCTACAACCACGACCGCAAGGGCCCCATCCACGTGGTGGCGCTGCGCGTGCACGTCGAGTTTTAGAAGCCGCTGGCTGGGGGCGCAGCTAGCGCCCCCGGGGGCCCTACTTGCGGCCGGGCAGGGGGCCCTGGTCGGCCTGCTGGCTAAGCTTTTGGGCAAGTGCGCTGGGCACGCCGGCGCTGTGCAGCACGCCCCGGATGAGGCCCTGCCGCCACACGGTAAACACCGAGGCCCGCAAGTCGCGGCGCACTTCCATGTCGCCCACCACCATGCGGCCACTGGGGCGCGGGTTGTTGTCGCGAATCACCAGGCCGTTCACCAGCCCGCTCTTGGTACGGCTCCACAGCGTCTTTTTTACCTCGCCTTTTTTGTAGCCCAAAAGGTCGAATTTCAGTCCAGTGTATTCGGCCCAAACCTGGCCGGTGGCTTGCTGGCGGTTGACGTTCATTGCGAATTGAATGCGTTGCACGTCGCCGCTTTTGAAGGCAAGCAGGCGCGTGGGCCGCGTCATGGGGTTGAGGATGCCAAGCGGTGCTGGCCCGAAGCTGCCCCACAGGCGGTGGCGGCCCTGGGGGTCGAGCAGCGGCGCCGCTAAGTGCAACTGCATCCGGCAACTATCCTGCAAGTAGGCGGTAGCCGTACCCGTGAGCGGGTGCTGGCGCGACTGCCGCCGCGGGTCGTTGCTGACGTTGCGCAAAGTGGCGTCGAAGCGCGTGATGCTGAGCGTGCCCACCAGCGGCGTGCTCGTGCTGCGGTACCGCGTGGCGATGGTGCCGTTGCGCAGGTCCAGCCGCCTCACGTCCACCAACAGCTTGAATTTGCGCACGGCTTCGGGCGTTATGATGGACGGGTGCGGGTTCAGGGGGCCCCGGCCGTCGCTGCCCAACTGCAGCCAGGGCTGCTCCAGCACCAGCCGCTCCATTCGCACTTGGCTGCGGTCGGAGAGGGTGTAGAAGTCGAACCCCTGGGCCCGCAGCGTGCCAATGCGGGCCGCGAGCTGCGATACCTGGTAGCCGCTGCGCAGATTGAGCTGAGCCGCCGTAAGCGTGGGGCGCACCGACAACTTACTCATTTTCAGTAGGTGGGCGTCGGTGTCAACTTCCAGCCGCTCGGCGCTGGCCGGGTACACCGGCGCGTCGAACACGGCTGAGAGGCGCCCTGTGTGCCCCTTCCAGGCGCGGGCGTACACAATGCGCTTCGCCCCGGTCTGCCCCGCGGCCGAATCAACGCGCAGGGCCCGGGCCTCGGCGTACACGTGCCGCACCGCCGGCTGGTGGCTTAGGCCCGCCACGGCCATGTAGCCATCGTCGATGGTCAAGCGGCCCAAGTCGGTGCGCTTGGTGAGGGGCGCCAGCAGCTGCCACAGCGGCGGCGGCGCCTCGGCCGGCGGCCGGAACGTGAGCCGGGGCCCCGTCAGCCGCGCCAAATCGGCCACGAGGTGGTGCTGGTGCTGCCAGGTGGCCGCCCGCAGGCCGCGCACCACCAGGCGCGGCAGCGTCATCGACACGCGCACGGCCCCCGGCTTGCCCTGCCCCGGCTGCGGCGGCGCAATGCGCAGCGAATCGAGGCGAAACAGTTGTTCTTGGCTCGAAAAATAAACCAGCTGGGCCCCCAGCTTGTGCCCGCCTAGCTGGCCCGCGGGCCCGCGCAGTGTGGCCTGCCACGCCGCCGCAAAGCCCAGCCGCGCCGAATCGGCCGCCCCCGCGGGGGTAAAGAGCATGTCGCGGGCCACCACGTTGGCCGCGGCCAGCGCGCCCACGGGGGCCCCGGCCGGGCCAAAGCTGCCGCTGGCGTGCCGCACCGCCACGTAGCCCAGCCGCGCCGGCCGCTGCTGGTAGAGCGGGGGCCCCGGGTGGGGCGCCGGCCGCCGGGCCAGGGCCTCCACGCGCAGGTGCAGCGAGTCGAGCACGAGGCTGTCGAGCGGCACGGTTTGGCCCCGCAGCAGCGCCAGCAGCCCCAGGCCGCGAAGGTCGAGGCGGGCCAGGCGCAGGTGCAGGCGGGGCAGGGTGTCGGCCAGGGCGGGGGTGGCGGGGCGCAGGTCGAGGCCGCGCAGGTGCATGGCCCGTGGCAGCAAGCGGGTGCGCAGGCTGCTGATGGTGAGGCGGTACTGGCCGTGCGTTTGCTTGGTTACTTGCTTTTCCATGGTGCGGCGCAGCCAGGGGTCGAGGCCCAGCCACACGGCCAGTACCAGCAGTCCCGCGAGCAAGCCCAGGCCCCACAAGCCGCGGCGAAGCCAGCGGTGCGGCCGCGCGGGCGGGGCAGAAGTAGTAGTAATCTGCACGGCAAGGTGATGAAGCACTTTTAACGGAAAAGGTGCCGGTGCAGGTTGCGGCTCCCGGCGGGGCAGGGCGCCGGGGGCCCCGCTCGCGCCGGGGTGGACCCAAACGATATATTTGCGCCAACGGCTTGCCTGCCTATTTCTTGGCAGGGCCTTTCCTCCGTTTGCGCTCATGGCCCACCACGCTACCCAACAGGCCGACTGCGCCAACTGCCACTTCGCCTTCGTGCCCGGCGAGCCCCGCGAGTTTTGCCCCCGATGCGGGCAGCAGAACCACGCCGTCGAAATCAGCTTCGGCCACGTGGCGGAGGAGTTTCTGGAGGGGATTTTCCACTTCGACGGCAAGGTGTTTCGCACGGCGGGGCTGCTGCTGTTTCGGCCTGGCGAACTCACGCGGCGCTTTTTGGCCGGGCAGCGCGTGCCCTACGTGCCGCCCATCCGCCTGTACGTGTTCATCAGCTTTGTCTTTTTCCTGCTGCTGGGCACCGTGCTGGGCCACGAAGAACCAGCGGAGCGTACCGAGACGAAGCAGCTGGTTAAAATTGACGCCCTGGACGGCATGAAACTAGGGCTAGGCGCTGATTCCAGCAAGCTGACGCCAAAACAAAAAGTGCGGCGGCGGCAAAGCTTGGACTCCCTGAACCGCACCGTTGCCGCCGCTATAAACCCGATTCCCCCGGGCGTGGCCCGGGGCCCCAAAAAGGGGCCGCGCGGCCCCGGCGTGGAAAGCTTGGGCAACTCGGGGGGCTCATTAAAAACCATTGCCGACCACTTGCCCACCAACCCCACCGACGCACAAGTCGATTCGGTGCTGCGCAAAAACGGCGACAAGCCCGACTACTTCCACCGGCTGGTAGTGCGGCGCGCGGCGCGCTGGGTGCATTCAACCCGCGAGGAAGTGGTGCACCAGGTGTTGCGGGGTGGCTCCATCCTACTGTTTTTGCTGATGCCGCTGGCTGCGCTGCTGCTCAAGGGGGCCTATTTTCGGCAGCACCGCTACTACATCAGCCACTTGGTGTTCACCATCCACGTGCAGTGTTTCCTGTTTATTTTCATTGCCTTGCTCATCGGACTCGACAAGCTGCACGCCCCGGACTGGCTGAGTAACCTGCTCAATCTGGCGCCCATCGTCTACTTCGTGGTGGCGATGCACACCTTCTACCAGCAAAGCTGGGGCAAGACGGTGGCCAAGTCGCTGCTGCTGGGCACGGCCTATAGCTGCGTGCTGCTGCTGGTGGTGCTGCTGGTGGGAGTGGCCGGCGCCGCCCTGTTTTAGGCCGCCGCTGGGGCCCCTAGCGGCCCCGCACTTTGTCGAACAGGCTGCGGCTGCGCTCGCCGATGGTTTTGTTGCGCTGCTTGAAGAGCACGTACCGCACCGACAGCGCCGTAGGGAACCGTGCCCAATCGCTGCTATTAATTTCCACGCTCGGCTTAAAATCGTAGCTGAGTACCAAGGGCAAGAAGGCAATCTTGTACTCGATGCCCACAACGGCGTCGAAGCCGCCGAAGCGGCCGGTGTCCTTATTATTGCCCAAGTGGCCGCCGGCGCCCAGGTAGTAGTTCAGGCTGCGCCCCAAAATGCCGAAGTGATACTCGCCCAGCACCGTGCCCGTTACCTCGCGCGAAGCCAAGCCCACGATGCCTTCCAGCGTCACGCGCGGGGCCACGGCCTGCTGCACCGTGATGCCGTAGGGGCTGCCCAGGCGCAGGCCTGCGGCGGTGCGGTACTTTTGGGCGGCAGCGGGCTGGGCCAAGCCCGCCCCCAGCAGTGTCAGCAGTAAGGGGTTGGGTTTCAAAAGGAGACGGAAAAAGGCCATAATGTTGTACCAGGTGCCGGCGAACTTCGCCCGGCAACGGGCGTTTGAACGCGCAACAGAGCCTTTTTGATACGCTTGGGGCAAAGGGGCTGCTACCCGGAGCGGCCCGGGGCCCGTACTTTTGCGGCCGTTTAGCTTTGGCTTTTATTCATAGGGAGACCATATCGGTCTTTTCTCGCGCTAATTACCACCCTCCGTGTATTTACACCACGTGGCCGCTTACCTGCCGACGGCCGTCGTTACCAACGAGCACTTCACCCGCCTCAACGGGCTGGCTTCTGACTGGATTATCGAGCGCACCGGCATCCGGGAGCGCCGCAAGGCGGGTCCCGGCGAAAACGCCAACACCATGGCCGTGGCCGCCACCCAGGCGTTGCTGGCCGAAATCCCGGCGTTCGACGCGGCCAGCATTGACCTCATCGTGGCCGGAACTTACACCCCGCACGACACCATCTACACCGCCGCCCACGCCGTACAGCGCGCGCTGAACATCAACGACATCCCGACGGTGAGCATTTCTTCGGCCTGCTCGTCGCTGCTGAACGCCGTGGAGATTGTGGAAGGCTACTTTGCCATGGGCAAGGCCCGCCGCGCCCTGGTGGTGGTGAGCGAGCACAACACGGCCTACAACAACGAGGAAGACACGATGGCCGGCCACTTGTGGGGCGACGGCGCAGCGGCCCTGCTCATCACCAAGGAGCCGCTGGGGCCCCAGCCGCTGCGCATTGCCGAGGTCATCACCGGCGGGGCGGCTCCCGTGGGCAAGGCCGACGAGGCCGTGACGCTGAAGCCGGTGGAAAAAGGCATCGTGATGCCGTACGGGCGCGACGTGTTCCAGCAGGCCTGCACCTACATGACGCGCGTGACGCAGACGCTGCTTGACCGCCACCACCTCGTGGCCAATGACTTGACCTACCTCATCCCGCACCAGGCCAACCTGCGCATTTCGGTGAACGTGACCAAGCAGCTGGGCCTCGACCCTGAGCGGGCCGTGAACAACATCCAGCGCCTGGGCAACACCGGCTGCGCCGGCGCCGCCATTGGCCTGGCCGAAGTCTGGGATACGCTGCGCCCCGGCAACAACGTCATCATCACCGTGTTCGGCGGCGGCTACTCCTACGGGGCCATGCTGCTGACGAAGTAAAAGAATTAAAAATGGAGAATTAAAAATTAAAAATGAGCACGTAGGCAGTGTCCTGCAATCATCCGAGCAAGCGTTGAACAACTCATTTTTAATTCTTCATTTTTAATTCAACCCCATGCTGCCGCCCACCGCTGCGTTTCTGCCCGAAATCGTTTTCCAGACCAGCCGTGCCAGCGGTCCGGGGGGCCAAAACGTGAACAAGGTGGAAAGCCGCGTGGAGTTGCGCTGGCACCTGCTGGACTCGCAGGTGCTGACCGACGAGCAGAAGCAGCTCATCCTCGAAAAGCTGGGGCCCCAGCTCACGGCCGATGGCCTGCTGCTGCTCACCGCCCAAGACGACCGCAGCCAGCTCCGCAACAAGGAAATTGTGCTGGCCCGCTTCCACGCCCTGCTGCTCAAAAGCCTGCACCGCCCCAAGCCCCGCCGCGCCACCAAGCCCAGCCGCGGCGCCGTACGCAAACGCCTGGAAGGCAAAAAGATCCAGAGCGACAAAAAAGCCAACCGCCGTAAGTTGGATTGAGTGAATTAGTGAAGGAGAAGCTATTTAGGAGGTCTGGAAATTCAGAATTGAACGTCATGCTTATCTAGCGTCCGCGCAGTCGAAGCATCTCTGCCGCTGACTACTCTATTGATTACTGCTGCGGGAGAGATGCTTCGGCAAGCTTAGCATGACGTTCTAGAGACTTCCTGAACAGCTTCGGAGTGAGTTGGTGAAGCAATTTCTACTTCACCAACTCACTCCTTCGACCATTAATCCACTGCTAAAGCAGCGTGCCGCGCAGCACCAGCAGCGCCACCGAGAAATAGATGATGAGGCCCGTCACATCGACCAGGGTGGCCACGAAGGGGGCGGAGGACGTGGCCGGGTCGAGGCCCAATTTTTTGAGGATGAGTGGCAGCATGGAGCCCGCCAGCGAGCCCCACAGCACAATGCCCACCAGCGCGAAGCCCACCGTGAGGCCCACCATCAGCCAATGGGGCCCGTAGATGGGGGTGATGCTTTGCCAGATGGCAATGCGGCTGAAGCCAACGACGCCCAGGATCAGGCCCAGCAGCAGGCCCCCCACCAACTCGCGGCGCAGCACCTGCCACCAGTCGCTGAGCTTGAACTCGCCCAGGGCCATGGCCCGGATGATGAGCGACGTGGCCTGCGAGCCCGAGTTGCCGCCCGAGCTGATAATCAGGGGGATGAACTGCACCAGCACAATGGCCTTTTGCAGCTCGCCTTCGAAAAACTGCATGGCCGAGGCCGTCAGTAGTTCGCCCAAAAACAGGATGACCAGCCAGCCGGCGCGCTTCTGCACCAGCCGCAGCAGGGGCATGGTGAGGTAGGGCTCCTCCAGGGCCTCCGAGCCGCCGAACTTCTGGATGTCCTCGGTGTCTTCCTGCTCCCGGATGCTGAGGATGTCGTCGAGCGTGACAATGCCGAGCAGAATGCCCTGGTCGCTCACCACGGGCAGGGCCACCCGGTCGTTGCGCCGGAAAACGTCGATGGCATCCTCCTGGTCCTGGCCGGCCAGCAGCTGCACGAAGCGGCGGTCCATAACGTCGCGGACCCGCACGGTGGGCGAAGCCAGCAGAATTTCGCGGATGCGGATGTCGTCCGTGAGCACGCCGTGGGCATCGGTCACGTACAGCATGTTCAGCGTTTCGGACTGCCCGCCGTGCTGGCGCACGTAGTCGAGCACCTGCTGCACCGTCCAGTTCTCGCGGATGGCGATGTAGTCGGGCGTCATCAGCCGGCCCACCGAGTACTCGGGGTAGCCGAGCAGCTCCAGCGTCACCTTGCGCTCGGGCTCCGACAGGCTCTGGATGAGTTCGGCCACAAAATTGGCCGGCAGGAACTCGAGCAAGGTGGTGCGGTCGTCGGGCGACATCTCGTTGAGAATGTCGGCCATCTTGTCCTGGGCCAGGTTGTCGAGGAAGTGCCGCTGCACGTCCAGGTCGAGGTACTCGAACACCTCCGTGGCCAGGCTCAAGGGCAGCAGGCGGAAAATGATGAGCTGCTCCCGCTCGTCCTCGTTCTCGATGAGCGTGACCAACTCGGCCGGCTGGAACCCCCGAAGAATCTGCTTGAGCTTAAAAAATTCACCCTCCTGAATCAGGGCTGTGATGGTTTCCACGGATGGCGACAATGGCATCATGGCAGGACGGGCGGTGGTGCTTCGCTAGGCAAGCAAGGTTGATGAAGGGATTACGCCACGAAATTACGCCGAAACCCGCCCCAGGCCGTATGCCCAGCGTAGGCGGGGCCCAAGCACCCGTCTGAAACTGCCCATCTTGCCGCCCTTACCGCTTACCCGCTGCCCCATGCCCGACCTTTTCGCTGCTCCCCGCGCCACCCTGGCCCTTTATGGCGGCGGGGCCGATGAGGCCCTGGTGGCGCTGCTGGCCGGCCTGTTGCCCCACCCTGGGGCCCCCATCGAGGTGCTTACCACCGCAAGTATTGCCAACCCCGCCCGCACCGCTGGTTCCTACGCCCGCTCGTGGGCGGCGCGCGGCTGTTCCCACGTGCACCACTTGGAGGTGGACGAAACCCACCCCGCCGACGCGCCAGCCACCTTAGAGCGCCTACGCCGGGCAACCCTGCTTTTCCTCAGCGGCGGTAACCAGGAGCGCCTGACCCAGTTCCTGCTGGGCACCGAGTTTCTGGCCATCCTGAAGGAGCGCTGCCGCACCGACGAGGGCTTCGTGCTGGCCGGTACCAGCGCCGGGGCCGCCGCCCTGGCCGAGTTCATGCTGGTGGAGGGCCGCGGCTGGCGCAGCTTGCTGCCCGGCGGCGTGGGCGTGGCACCCGGCCTGGGCCTGCTGCCGGGCGTGGTGCTCGACCAGCATTTTGCCGAGCGCCACCGCTACCCGCGCCTGCTGCATGCCGTGCTGGCCCAGCCCGCCTACTTGGGCCTGGGTCTGAGCGAAGAAACCGGCCTGCTGCTGCGCTCCGGCCAGCCCGCCGAGGTATTCGGCGACGAAGTGGTGTTTGCCTTTGACGCGGCCGCGGCCCAGCATATCAGCCTAGTGGGCCCGGGGCCCCGGCAGCCCATCAGCGGCCACGGCCTCACCACGCACTTGCTGGTGGCGGGCCAGCGGCTCGATTTAGCTACCCGGCAGGCGGTAGGGTAGGGGCCCCAGCCGGGCACGAAACCGGCTACCTTTGCGTTGATGCCGCGAAAAAAATCCGTGCCGCTCATGCCAAATTTCCGTTGGGGCGCTCCGGTGCTAGCGCTGCTGCTGGCGCTGGCCGGGGCCTGCACCCGCCACCCCATTTCCTTCAATTCGCGCCCTGAAGTAGCCCCGGCAACGATGGCCGTAGCCGCCGACACGCTCACCCGCGCTGCCGATTCGGTAGCAGGCCGCCCTTCGCTCAGCACCGCTCGCCGCGTGGTTATGAGCAAAGCGGAGGAGCGTGCCGCCAAGGAAAAAGAGAAAGACGCCCAGCGCAAGCCGTCCAAGAAAAAGAAAATTTTTCTGGGCGAGCGCATCAAGCGGGGCTTTGCCAAGTCGGGCGGCAAGGGCCGCAACCAAGCCATCGAGGTATTCTACTACCTCAAGTACTTCCAGCAGCCCAATTTGCAGGCCCCGGCGCGCTTTTACTACGACCCAAAGAAGCACAAAATCTTCAAGGCCGCGGCCGGCGAGCTCGACCCCAGCGCCAAGGTGCTGCACGGACCCTACAAGCGGCTGCAAAACAACAAGGTGATGGAAACCGGCTTCTACGCCCTGGGCGTGAAGCACTTGCGCTGGGAGCGTTACGACCGCAATGGCACGCTGCTGAGCAAAATCCACTACGAAATGGGCTTCCCGCGCGACGCCAATATCACGTACTTCGACGCGGGCCATACCATGCTGAAGGAAGTGGTGCCCTACGTGAACGGCAAGCTAGAGGGCGACTACGCCCGCTACACCGCCACGGGCCAGCGCGAGTGGTCGGGCCAGTTCGAAAACGGCCGCCGCGTGGGCGTGTGGACGAATTACTGGCCGGTAAAACGCAATTTCCGCCACTTCGAATACCAGTACCCCGAAAGCGGCTTCGACCCCGAAATAGAGGAGCCCGAGCTGCTCAAGCAGTTCACCCGCGACGGCCTGGCGGTGTACGACAAGGAGAAAAACATCGACAAGCGCGGCGAGCCCGAGCCCGTGGCCCCCGCTGGGGCCCGCCCCGGCCACGTACTGCCCAAGCGCGCCCAGGGCCGCTAGAGCCTGTTCTGCACTTTGGGTTAGATTTGGGGCATGGCAAAAGTGGCGCATTACCCGCGCGACATTACCGACGACGAATGGGCGTTTGTGTGCCCGTACTTGTGCTTGATGCGCGAAGACGCCCCCCAGCGGGAGCCCCCCCTACGGGCGCTGCTCAACGGCTTACGCTACCTGGCCCACACGGGCTGTCCCTGGCGTTACTTGCCCGGCGACCGGCCCCCTTGGTCGGCCGTTTACCAGCAATGGGAGCGGTGGCGTGATGCCCGCGTGTTTGAGCGTATTGTGCATGATTTGAATGAATTACAGCGGGTGCTGCTGGGCCGGGCCGCCCCGCCAACAGCCGTCATTTTTGACGGCCGGACGTTGCAAAGCCCGCCGGAAAGCGGACACCGGGCGGGCTACGATGGGGCCAAGAAGCGCAACGGCAGCAAGGCCCACATCGCCGTGGACACGCTGGGCCACTTGCTGAGCGTGGTCCTTACCCCCGCCAACGAACAGGCGCGGGCCCAGGTGGGCGAGTTGTGTCGGCAGGTGCAGGAAATCACGGGCCAAACCGTCGCGGTCGGGTTTGGCGACCAAGGCCATGCCGGCGAAACCCCGGAGTATGAAGCCGCCGCGCATGACATTGATTTACAAGTAATCATCAAGCCCAAAGGCCAGAGCGGGTTTGTGCTTTTGCCGCGCCGCTGGGTGGTCGAACGCAGCTTTGCCTGGTGCAGCCGCTTCCGGCGGCTGGCTCGCGACCACGAGCGCCTGAGTCAGGCCTTGCAGCAGTTGCACTTCGTCGTCTTTGCTTGTATTATGCTCGCCAGACACGCCAATAGTGCATAACAGGCTCTAGGGGGCCCCTAGCTTTTAATAAAAGGCGTCTTCAAAAGCCTCGATGAGGAAGCCCCCACCGCGGCGCAGCGTGAGGGCCAGAATGTCGAAGCGGATGTCGCCGCGCCAGTCCATCTCTTCCTGCAAGTGCGTGGCGGCCAGGCGAAACAATTCCTTTTTGCGGGCCGATACGAAGGTTTCCGGGGCCCCGTACTGGCCGCTGGAGCGCGTTTTTACTTCCACAAATACCAGCAGGGCCGTGCCCTGGCGCAGCACCAGATCTACTTCGGCGCGGCTGTGGCGGTAGCCGCGGGCCAGCACCTCGTAGCCGCGAGCGGTGTAGAACTCAGCGGCGGCGGCTTCGCCGGCCTGGCCCAAAGTATGGGGGGCGTGCATAAAAGGGCAAGGAAAAGCGAAAGCGGCACGGCGCTAGATTGGGTCCCCGGGCCGAACCCTGTGCCCGTTTGTACCTTTGCCACGGGCGGGCTTTGCGGGCCGGGCGAAGGTAGGGCCGCGTAGCTGGGCCCCACAAGTAGCCAATCTTATCGACTTATCCGCCAGATGACCACTGCCGCCCCCGCTTTGCCCGTTGCCGCCCCGCCCTACCAGGCGCTGGCCGTGCAGCGGCTGGGCCTGGTGCCCTACGCGCCCACCTGGGCCCTGCAAGAAGAGCTGCTGGCGGCCACCGTGGCCATCAAAACCCAAAACCGCGAGGCCGCCTCTGCTGGCCTACCGCCGCAGCCCACCCCCAACCACCTGCTGCTCTGCCAGCACCCGCATACCTACACGCTGGGCAAGAGTGGCAAGCCCGAGCACCTGCTGCTCAGCGAAGCGGCGCTGACCGCCCACGGCGCCACCTACCACCGCATCAACCGGGGCGGCGACATTACCTACCACGGCCCCGGCCAGCTGGTGGGCTACCCCATTCTTGACCTCGATAACTTCCGGCCCGACATCCACTGGTACCTGCGCACGCTGGAAGAGGCCGTCATCCAAACGCTGGCCGGGTACGGCTTGCGCGCCGGCCGCATCGCGGGCCTCACCGGCGTGTGGCTGGGCTGGGAGGAAGGGGCCCCCAACCCCCGCAAAATCTGCGCGATGGGCGTGAAGTGCAGTCGCTGGGTGACCATGCACGGCTTCGCCCTGAACGTGAACCCCGACCTGGCCTACTTCGGTCACATCGTGCCCTGTGGCATCACCGACAAAGCCGTGACCTCGCTGGCCCAGGAGCTGGGCCGCCCCGTGGCCGTGGAAGAAGTGCAGGAGCGCCTATTGCCCCACCTGCGCGCGCTTTTCGACGCCGCAACGGCTTAGCCGGGGCCCCGGCGCTACCCTATGCGGAATCCCAAAAAACCTGTTTTCATCCGTTAAAATCCGTTAAATCTGCGGTTCTGTGAAGCAAGATATTTCCTTTGACCCCGTGGAAGGCGTATCGGTGGCCATCGCCCCGGCCGAGGATGGGGCCCTAACGCCCGCCGGCCAGCCCGTGTGGCAGGTGTACCTGCTCAATCACAACGCCTACCCGCTGCGCAGCGTCATCGTGAACGCCCACGGCTACGGCCAGCAGCCCGACGGCGAAACGGTGCGCACCTCCACGCTGCGCTACTTGTTTGAGGAGGTGCCGCCCCGCACGGCCGTACCCGTCGAGCCCCTCGACCCCGCCCTGTTCCACCTCAACAACCAGTACTGGGTGAGCTACTACCGCGGCGCGCAAATTTTTGACAAGAAATACATCTTCGTGCCCGACTCCATCGTGCCCGAAAACTTTATTCATATCTCACTGCTCAACGACCGGGCGGGCGTGTTGCACAGCTAGCCGGCCTTGGGGGCCCCGGTTATTAACTTTTCTCCCCTATTTCTACGCTATGAATCCTGTTGCTATTCAATTAGTGCTGTCGGCCGGCTGGGCTTTTCTGGTGGCGCTGTTCGCGGTGCCGTCCATTATTCAAATTGCCCACCTCAAAAACATGCTCGACACGCCCAACGGGCGCACCGTGCACTCGTCACTGACGCCCCGGCTGGGCGGCGTGGCGGTGTTCGCAGGCTTCATGTCCGCCCTCACCATTTTTGGGCCCCTGCAAAACGGTGTGAAGGAGCTGCTGGCCGGTTGCATCATCCTGTTTTTCGTGGGCCTGAAGGACGACTTAGTGGGCATGTCGGTGTTCAAGAAATTCGTGGGCCAGCTGCTGGCCACGGGCATCGTCATGATCATGGCTGACGTGCGCATCACCAGCTTCCAGGGCATTCTAGGCATTTATATCCTTCCTGTGGGCGTCAGCTACGCCTTCACGCTGGCCACCATCGTGGGCATCACCAACGCCATCAACCTCATCGATGGCCTCGACGGCCTAGCCGGCTCCATCGTGTTAATTATCATGGGTACGTTCGGCTTCTATTTCTATCATTATGGGGGCGAGGCGTACAGCAACTACGCCTTCGTGGCCGTGTGCCTGATGGGGGGTATGGTGGGCTTTTTGCGCTACAACTTCCACCGGGCCCCCATTTTTATGGGCGACACGGGCTCACTTGTTTGCGGCTTTATTGTATCGGTACTGGCCATTCAGTTCATTGAGCTTGGCGGGCAGCCCGGTACGCAGCTGCCGTTTAGCGCCACGCCGGCGGTGGCGTTGGGCATTCTATTCGTGCCCTTGTTTGATACGCTGCGGGTGTTTGTGCTGCGCATGGCGGCTGGCAAGTCACCCTTCGCGCCCGACCGTAACCACATTCACCATCGCTTGCTGGGTATGGGGCTTTCGCAAATTAATACGGTGCTGCTACTGGGGGCCCTCAACCTGCTCGTCATCCTGTTCGTGATTCAGTTCGCCAACCTAGGCAACCTGGCCCTCATCGGCATTCTGCTGGGCTTCTCGGTACTACTGAGTGTATTAATTGGCGTGTACCAGAGCCGATTGCGCCGCGAGGTCGTCGCCGCGCAATCCTAGTTTCCATCCGGTCCCAAGCCATGGTAATGTTGCTCTTCGGTGCTGGCCGGTGGGCCCCGGGGTGGGGGCGGGGCAGCGCCTTGTGGCTGCTATTTACACTGCTGGGGGGCATAACCAGCCGCGCCGCTGAGTACCGGCCGTTGCCCCCGGCCGCGCCCGTTGGCCTCACCGCCGATTGGCTCATCCACGACGTGGGCCGCAACCGCCTCATCCTCTATTTGCCCGGCTACCACGCTTCGGCCCACGCCTATTATCAGTACGTGCGCCTGCGCCGCGGCCAGCCGTTTCCGGTGGCCTTCGCAGCCCAGCGGGGCTTGAGCTTATTTGTTGATAACCAACTTATTTTTACCGCCGACCGGGCGGGCCCCTACGCCTTCGATTTGGCCCAGCGGTTGCCGGCGGGCTTGGTCCCGGGGACGCACCTGCTGGGCGTGTGGCAGCCCGGTGGCACCCCCGCTCTGGCCTCATTCACGTCGGAAGTCACCGCCACCAAGCCCGATGCTACCTTCGACACCACCGCGGAAATCGCCCAAGCTAGGGCCCCCGGCCCGCTGGGCCAAAACGTGCTGCTGAGCTTTTTGCTGGTGTTGGGGCTGCTCTATGGCGGGGTACGCGCGACGTACCAGCCCGGCTTGGCCCGTGTATTTCGGTTCGATGAGCTGTTTGGCAATACCTCCGAACAGGCCACCTTCCTGGCCCGACCAGCATTTTCGCTGCTCAACATGCTGCTGGTGTTGCTGTTCGGGCTTTCGTTCGCGCTATTGCTCACCGCGTTGCACACGGGCCTCGAAAACCTGCCCTTGGTGCGGCAATTCGTGGCCGTGCCCGAGCGGGCCATAGTGGCGCGGGTGCTGTTTTATGCGGCCCTCATTGCAGGTTTTGTGCTCGGCAAATACCTATACGTGTCCCTTTTGGCCTATACCTTTGATTTGCGCGAACTGGTAGCGGTGCAATACCGCGAGTTTTTACGCACCACGCTGCTAGCAGGGCTTTTCTTGCCTTTTGTGCTGCTGCTTTACCTGGGTTTAAATGGCAGTTACCCCGCGGCGGTGGCCGGCACGGCGGCGGCGGTCATCGCGCTGGTGCTGGTGGGCACCGTGCTGCGGGTGCTGCACACCGTGCACCAGCGGGCGTCACTGCTTAATCTTCATTTGTTTGCTTACCTTTGTGCTACCGAAATACTGCCCCTGCTCATTCTGCTAAGGCTGTTGGTGTTTACCACTTAGTTGCTGCCGGGCGGCCCCGTCCAGCCTTTGCCCAGGTTTTCTTTCCTCTATCGTTCTAGCAATACTCCTTCTCTTCTTGTATGGCCGAGAGTGCAGACACGCCGGGTACCGGCCGGCACACCAAGCGCATCCAAAGCATTTTGGTAACCCAGCCCAAGCCCACCACCGAAGTATCCCCGTATTCGGCCCTTGCCGAGAAATATGGCATTCGGGTTGATTTTCGGGAGTTTATTGAAGTTCAACCGGTGTCTTATAAGGACTTCCGGCGCGATAAAATTAACATCGCGGACTTCACGGCAGTAATTTTCACCAGCCGCAACGCCGTTGACCACTTTTTCCGCATTTGCCAGGAAGCCAAGCTCGAAATGCCTGCCGAAATGAAATATTTCTGCATTTCGGAGCAGACAGCTAACTACTTGCAGAAATATATCGTGTTGCGCAAGCGCAAGCTATTCGTGGGCACGCGCACCGCGGCCGACTTGTTTGATGTTATCAAAAAGCACAAGGGCGAGAATTTTCTCTACCCGTGCTCCGACATTCGTAAAGACGACTTGCCGGTGTTTATGCGCGCCAATAACCTCAAGTTTACGGAAGCCGTTATTTACCGCACAGTAGCGAGTGACTTGTCAGATTTGTCGGACGTGAAGTACGACGTGTTGGCGTTTTTTAGCCCCTCGGGTATTAGCTCGCTGTTCGTCAATTTCCCCAGTTTTGTGCAAGATGGCACTCGCATTGCGGCTTTTGGCCCCACCACGGCTAAGGCCGTGCGCGACGCCAACTTAGAGCTTGACATTGAGGCTCCCATGCCCAACGCGCCTTCCATGGCTGGGGCTATTGAGGCTTACATTCGCCGCAATCAGCCGGCTGAATAAAATATAATTGGCTTTCATCGAGCCAGTTTCCCTAACCGTCGATAAGAATTTTGCGAACGCCGAAAACTTTGTTTTCGGCGTTTTGCGTTGGGCCCTGTAACAGGTCACGAGCCCACGATTTAACCTTACATTTGAACGTACATCCCAGGGGCTGTGCATACTTTATGGCCTGTTTCCCCTTTCCTTGGTTTCCACCCCATGAAAAAAAGCTTACTCGCCCTTCTCTTGCTGGCCAGTGGCGCAGCTCCGGCCCTGGCACAACAGCAGCCCCAGTTCACTCACTACGGCTTCAACGGCATGTACCTCAACCCAGCGTACGCTGGCATCAAGGGGCAAGGCGAGGTTAATCTAATCGGCCGCTACCAATACTACAACCTTACCAATACCCGCGGCGATGCCAATGGGGCCCCCCGCACGGGCTTAATTACGGCCTCGCTGCCCATTTTGGCCCTCAACGGCGGCGTGGGCTTAGCTGTGAGTTACGATCAGGCCGGCGAAGTGCGAGTGACCAATACTGCACTGTCGTACTCACAACACATCAAACTAGGGGCCGGCAAGTTGGGTTTCGGTGTCCAAGGCACGTTTACCTACATCAGCGCGGGGACATTCGTAGCCATTGATCCCACCGACCCTTACATTCCCTACAACGGATCCGACCGCAAGTTCGACGCGGGGGCCGGCATCTGGTACGAATCGCCCAAATTCTACGCAGGCCTGAGCGCGAATAACTTGTTGCGCTCTACTTACCACTTTGCTAACCAGTACGGCAATGCTGTTCCTTCCTATTTAGGAGAAAATCACGCTTATTTAACGGCAGGGTACAATATTGAAGCATCGTCTTCCGTTACCGTCACGCCCACTATACTCGCCAAAGCTGTGCTACCCGGCAGCTTCGATTCAGGCAATAAGTTTGGCAATGCAAAAAATTATTCTTTTGAAGGAGGCCTGCGGGCCACTCTTGATGATAAATATTGGATAGGTGCAAACTATCGGCTGCAAGAATCCGTTTCGGGATTAATTGGATTAAGCTTTGCTAAAAACAATGCTTTTCGCATAGGCTACGCTTTTGATTTTATTGCATTTAATCAAGATGCGCGGGCCCTTAGTTCCCACGAAATTTTGCTCTCGTACCGCTTGCCCAAACCCGGATTGATTCTCCGGCCGGCCATCCGCACGCCCCGCTACAGTTTCTAGCCTATTGAGCGACCGTTAAAAACGCTGTTTTTCACCTGGCAAGGCACTTTGTGTCCTTGCCTTTGCAGGTGCATTCACTGCACTAATTTGCTCACCAATTGCCACGGGATATTTTTTACGCTTTTGCGGTGCTCATACCCGCGATAAAAAATTATTGTGCAATTGTGTTGGAAATTGTATATTTGCCAGCCGAACAACATAAACCGATAGCTCTGCCAATTCAACACGACTCTTTACTCCCATGAATAAGTTATTAGCATTATCCCTGTTCGCGCTTTCTGGGGCCCTTTTGGGGGGTTGCAGCTTTAGCAAGGGCTTCGAAGGCGAATTAGTCGGCGCGCAGGACCGGCCTTATTACAATCCTCAAGAAGTACCTTTCGGAATGGTACCCTGCCCGGGCGGTACATTTCATATGGGCCAGACGGACCAGGATATTTCCGCGTCGATGGTCAATATGAACAAGCAGGTGACTATCGCCGGCTTCTACATGGACGAGACAGAAATCACCAACAACAAGTACCGCCAGTTCATTGAGGCAATTAAGCAGGACTCGCTGGATGTGCTCGGTGAGGAATACGTGATGACGGAATTGTACCCTGACACGACGGTGTGGGTGCGGGACTTTACCTACCATATGGGCGACCCCCTGCTGGAATATTACTACACCCACCCGGCGTTCGACGATTATCCGGTGGTAGGCGTGGACTGGTTCGCAGCAAAATATTTCTGCAACTGGCGCACCAAGTTTCGCAACGCTACTCGCGAAGAGCGTGGCGATGCCGCCGACCCTAACTTCCGCCTGCCCTCGGAAGCCGAGTGGGAATATGCTGCCCGTGGTGGCCGCGAAGGCGCTACCTACCCTTGGGGCGGCCCTTACCTGCGCAATACCAAAGGCTGCATGCTGGCCAACTTCAAGCCGGGCCGGGGCGACTATGTTAGCGATGGCTATGCCTATACTTCGGAAGTGGGTTCGTTCTTCCCTAATGATTTCGGCCTGTATGACATGTCGGGCAACGTAGCAGAGTGGTGCGATGATGCTTATATGGAAGCTTCAGTTCCCGTGGTGTGGGACTTGAACCCCACTAACCCGGACGATAACGAACCCCGCAAAGTGGTACGTGGCGGCTCGTGGAAAGACATTGCTTACTTCCTCGAAACCGGTACCCGCAACTTCGAATACCAAGACTCGGCCCGCTCCTACATCGGCTTCCGTTGCTCGATGATTCAAATCGGCATGGGTTCTAACTCTAAACTCAACTAATTTATACCAACCAACCCACAATTAACTTCCTCACACTTCTTTAACATTTACTAAGATGGCCGTTAAAAAAAGTTTCCTATACGACGATGTAATGCCTAAAGTGTATGGCATCGGTGCTGCAGTAGTTATTATCGGTGCGCTATTTAAAATTCTGCACTGGAAAGGTGCTGATATTATGCTAATGGTCGGCTTAGGCACGGAAGCCGTAATTTTCTTTCTAAGCGCCTTCCAGCCTCATCAATCCGACCACGATTGGTCGCTGGTGTACCCGGAGTTGAGCGAAGGTTACGACCCTAGCACGAACGATAACCGTTTCCGCGATAGCAAGCCGAACGGCTTAACTGGCAAGCTGGACGATATGTTGAAAAATGCCAACGTAACTCCTGAAGCTCTTGCTAACTTGGGCCAAGGCCTGAACCGCTTGAGCACTACTACGGCTCAGTTGGGCCAGTTGGGCGATGCTACCAACGTGACCGACGAGTACACGAAGAAGGTGCGCACGGCCGCCGATTCGCTTGATAAGATCAACGTGGCTTACTCTAATACCGCGGCGGCTATTACGTCGCTGGCTGATGCTACGGGCGATGCCAAAGAGTACCACCAGCAGGTGCAGAACGTCACCAAGAACTTGGGGGCCCTAAACGCCGTGTACGAAATGGAATTGCAGGATGCCAATACGCACCTCAAATCTATGAACCAGTTCTACGGCACGCTGGGCAAGGCCATGGACAACATGACCCAAGCTGGCAAAGACACCGAGCAGTTCCAGAAGCAAGTGGCTGACCTGACTGGCAACTTGACCTCGCTCAACCGGGTGTACGGCAATATGCTGAGCGCTATGCGCGCCCCGGCGCAAGCCTAAGGCAAGTGTCTTATCCTAATTATTCCTTATTACTCATTTCTAAAGGATATTCCTGATGGCGGGTGGAAAAGAAACACCGCGGCAGAAGATGATTGGCATGATGTACCTCGTGCTAACCGCTTTGCTCGCGCTGCAAGTGAACTCAGCCATTCTGCTGAAGTTCAAATTCATCGACGACAGCTTAATTGGTGTGAACGATAAAACATCGGCGGCCGCCGATGGCACGGTAAAAGGCATTGAAGCCGCCGTAGTTAAGAACCAAAACCAAGCCCGTGACAAGGCCGTGTTGGCCCAAAGCGAAGAGATTCGCGAGAAGACCAAAACGATGGTGGCATACCTCCGTGACCTCCGCGACAAGCTGGTAACGGCTTCGGAGAACGTGAAAGGCGCCACCGAATACAAGAATATGAGCGCCGAAGACAAGGTGGCTATCACCATGATTGGGGGCACCAAAAACGGTTTGGCGTACCCGATGAAGGCTAAGCTGAACGATTACTCTTCGTACATCAAAGGCTACGTGCCCTCGGCTGTGCCGCTGGCGCTCGACGGCAAAGAAGATCCGCTCGTGAAAACCATGCCCGAGCAGTCTAACAAAGACTTCGCTGAGTTGAACTTCGAGAACACGCCTTTGGTGGCGGCCCTCGCTGTGCTCTCGCAAAAAGAAACCGAAGTGCTGAAATACGAAGCTGATGCCTTGTCGGCCCAGGCGCAGAAAGTTGGTGCCAAAACTATTGTATTCGACAAAATCGGCGCTTTCGCCTCAGCTGAATCGAACACGGTGGCCGCTGGTACCAAGTATAAAGCGGAACTGTTCCTGACTGCGGCTGCTTCGAGCATCCACCCTTCGATGACGCTGAACGGCTCCTCGCTGGCGGTGGGCCCCGATGGCCACGGCAAAGTAGAGTTCACGGCCCGCCCAGGTAGCTTCGACGCTTCGGGCAATGCCAAGGCTTCGTGGACGGGTACTGTTCGCTTCAATCAGAACGGCCGCGATACCACCTTCAAAGTGTTAGTGCCCTACACCATCACTAAGCCGGTGATGCAGATCCAGTCGGCTTCGGTGCAGGCGCTCTACTTTAAGTGCGGTAATAAGCTGAGCGTATCGGTACCGGCCCTGGGGGCCCAGTACAAGCCTGGTTTCTCGGCTTCGGGTGCTGCCACTATTGCGGGTAGCAAACTGGGCGACGTGACGCTGGTGCCCAATGCCCGCGAAGTGACCTTGAACGTGAGCAGCGGCGGTAACGCTATTGGCTCGCAGACCTTCCAGGTTCGCCCCATTCCCAAGCCTGAAATTAAGTGCTTCGTGGGTGGCCGCGAGGCTAATGAGAAGCAAGGTACTCCCGGTACTGCCGTGCGTTCGCTGTCGCTGAAAGCTGTTCCAGATGCTGGTTTTGCTACCTTCCTGCCCGATGACGCTCGCTTCCGCGTATCGAGCTACGAGGTGACGCTGGTGCGTGGCAAGCGCCCCGCTATCCCCACCCGGACGATTTCGGGCCCCGAGGCAAACCTAACCGATGTGGTGAATGCTTATCGCGAAGGCGACCGTCTCTACATTGAAGTGAAGGGCGTGCAGCGCATGAACTTTCAGAATAATGTGGAGCCGGTTAACGTGTCGCGCTCTTTCAACATTCCGTTGCTGTAATACTAATTTATCCGGGTCCGGCGTTGACCGGCTGTTTCTATCCCGCTTATTCCGCGTTCATATGAAAGCTACCCAAACTCTGGCCATCATGGCCGCCAGCCTGACGCTTAGCACCGCTGCCATGGCCCAGGAGCAGGCCACTACGGCCAGCAGCACGGGCTCGCGCCGGCCCATACCGTTGTCCGACCAAATGTTCCGCAAGAGCATCTGGCGTGCCATCGACCTGCGTGAGAAGCAGAACAAGCCGATGTTTTCGGAGGGCAAGGAAATCAGCCGCGTCATCCTCGACGCTGTGAAGCGGGGCGAAATTCAAGCTTACCAGAACGATTCGCTGACGTCCACCTTTACCCCGGCCGAAGTTTCGTCCAACATGTCGTACGCCGATAAAGCCAATGAACTGAGTGCTGACGAGAAAGCCGCTGGCTTTAGCGAGAGCGACTTGGGCGGTGGTGGTGCGGCTGCCGACGACGGCTGGGGGGCCCCGGTTAAGAAGAAATCAACCGCGGCCACGACGCGCCGGCCCAAACTGGGGGCCAATGGCAAGCCAATTAAGGACAAGCGTGGCAAAGTGGTGTATGAAACGGTGCCCGCTGTAGCCGCTGCCCCAGTGGTGAAAGCGCCGCCCGTGAATGAGTACCGGCCCAAGGACCTGTACCAGATGGAGCTGAAGGAGGACATGATCTTCGACAAGAAACGGTCGCGCATGTATCATGACATCAAAACCATCACACTGCTTGTGCCGTCTACCTTGCCGTCCAACGTATCGGGTATTGAAAAGACGATTGGCGTGTTTAAGTACAGCGACTTGGTGAAGGTGTTCCGTGCTAATCCGCAGAACGCCATTTGGTTCAACTCGCAGAACGATGCCCAGCACAAGAACTTGGCTGATGCATTCGAGCTGTGGTTGTTTAACTCCTACATCACCAAGGTGTCGAACGCCGGCGACTCGCGCCTCGACGACATCTACGGCGGGCAGCAGCAAGGCATTCTAGCCGCGCAGCAAACGGCCGCTGATTTGGTGGAATACGAGTACAACCTGTGGTCTTTCTAAACCAACGGGTTTTTAGCCAAACATTTTAATAGCAAGGGGCCCCCAGCAGCAATGCTGGGGGCCCCTTTGTTTTGCGCGAAGCCCGCTACTACGTGGCTATTCAGCGGGTTCAGCCTCCTGTTGGTCGAAGTAAGCTTGGAGCACCTTGGTTTTGGCCTTACCAACTTCGGCGACTAGCTCGGCTTCGCTCAGCTCGCGGATTTTCTTAACGGACTTGAACTTGTTGAGCAGCTTTTCGGCCGTGATGGGGCCCAAGCCTTTTACATCGGTTAGCTCGGTTTTGAGGGTGCCGGCGTCGCGCAGGGAGCGGTGGAAGGTGATGCCGAAACGGTGCACCTCGTCGCGCATGCGCTGGAACAGGCGCAGCGATTCACTCCGCTTGTCAATGTAAATGGGCAGCGGGTCGTTGGGCACGTAGATTTCCTCCAGGCGCTTAGCGATGCCGATGACGGAGACTTGGCCCCATAGGTTGAGGTCTTTCAGGGCCTTCACGGCCATGCTGAGCTGGCCCTTGCCGCCGTCGACGATGACGAGCTGGGGCAGGCTGGCGCCCTCGTCGGTGAGGCGGCGGTAGCGGCGGTGCACCACTTCGTACATGGACTGAAAGTCGTCGGGGCCCACCACGGTTTTGATGTGGTAGTGGCGGTAGTCCTTCTTGCTGGGCTTGGCGTTGCGGAAGCACACCATGGCCGCCACCGGATTGTCGCCCTGGAAGTTCGAGTTGTCGAAGCATTCGATGTGTTTGGGCAACTCCTTCAGGCGCAAATCTTTCTTGATGGTTTCCATGATGCGCACCTCGTTGAGGTCCTTGCTGCGCTCGTTCATGCTCTCCTTCTCTTTGCGGAGGTAAAGCACGTTTTTCAGGCCCAACTCCAGCAGTTTGCGCTTGTCACCAATTTGGGGCACGGCCAGCGCCACGCCGGGCAGCGGCAGCTCCAGGGCCACGTTGGACAGGATTTCGCGGGCCTCGCTTTCGAACTCCTGCCGCAGCTGCATCACCAGGGGCCCCAGGATTTCGGCGTCGGGCTCGTCGAGCTTTTTCGTCACTTCCAGGCTTTGGGTGAGGATGATGGAGCCGTTCATCACCTTCATGTAGGAGATGAACGCCGCTTTCTCGTTCGAGGCGATGGCGAACACGTCGATGTTGGTCAGCGTGTCGCTCACGATGGTGCTTTTGGCCTGGAAGGCGTCGAGCTTATCCAATTTCACCTTGAACTGGTGGGCCAGCTCGTACTGCATCTCCTGGGCCGCGCGGCCCATCTGCTCGCGGAAGTACTGCTTGGGAATGCGCAGGTCGCCGTTCAGGATCTGCTTGATTTGGGCGATGTAGCCGGTGTAGGTGGCCTCGTCCTCCAAGCCTTCGCAGGGGCCCTTGCAGTTGCCGATGTGGTACTCCAGGCACACCTTGAACTTGCCCGCCGCCACGTTGGCCGGCGTCAGGTTGAAGGTGCAGGTGCGCAGTGGGTATAGGGCCCTGATCAGCTCCAGCAGCACGTTCATGGCCGTGCCCGTGGCGTAGGGGCCGTAGTAGCGCGAGCCGTCGTTGATCTTGTTGCGCGTCGGCAGCAGGCGCGGGAACCGCTCGTTGGTGAGGCAGAGGTAGGGGTAGGTTTTGCCGTCCTTCAGCAGGATGTTGTACTTGGGCTGGTGCTGCTTGATGAGGTTGTTTTCGAGCAAAAACGCATCCGACTCCGAGTCCACAATCGTGAATTCCAGGCGCTTGATGTTGCGCACCAGCTGCTGGGTCTTCTTGTTGTGGTCGTTCTTGTTGAAGTAGCTGCTCACCCGCTTGCGCAGGTCAATGGCCTTGCCCACGTAGATGATGCCCTCGTCGTCGAAGTACTTGTACACCCCCGGCCGGTGGGGCAGGTGGTTGATTTGCGCCTGTAGTTCGGGGGAAGCTGCCATAAATCGCTGAGGTTGCCGGATTAACCGTGAGTACGCTGATTGCCGCGGCCGGTTTGGGGCGCCGGCGCCGGGGCGGGGCCGCCGCCGGGCCCCCCCGGTGCCGGGCGGGGCGGGCCGCCGGGGCGTTTGCGCCTTCGGAAGGAGTTGTTGCTCCCTTGGCACGGGCAATAACTCGTTCCGAAGGCGCAACAACCCCTTCGGCACGGGCAATAACTCGTTCCGAGGGAGCAACAACCCGTGCCGAACGGGCAATAACTCGTTCCGAAGGAGTTGTTGCCCGTTCCGGAACCCTCAAAACACCCGCCGGGGGACTTATTACTCCCTCCAAACGAGAAAAAACCCCTGCCGGGCGGGTTATTGCCCGCTCGGCAAGCGCAGCAGTCCGTTGGGCGGGCGCAAGTTCGCCGGCTGAACGGGCCCGGGCCGCCCCTGGGGCCCCTAAATATCCTGCTTGTCGGGGCCCTCCAAGTCGGGTCGGGCCATCTTCTGGTCGTAGGGGATGGTGTCGCGCTGGGCGGCGCCAGTGTACTTCGAGCAGTCAATCTCGATGCTCAGCGGCTTGGCCGGCAGCGGGAAGGGCCCCCGGTTGATGGCGATGTCCTTGTCGGCGTACACCTTCTTCATGAAGATGCCGTAGAGCGGCAGCGCCAGCCGGGCCCCCTGGCCGTAGGCCCCGGTGCGGAAGTGGATGCTGCGGTCCTCGCCACCAATCCACATGCCGCAGACCAGGTCGGGGGTGATGCCCATGAACCAGGCATCGGAGTAGTTGGAGGTGGTGCCGGTCTTGGCCCCAATCTCGTAGGGGAAGTTGAAGCCCGTGTGCAGGATGGTGCTGGTGCCGCCGGGCTCGGTGGTGCTGGCTTGCAGCATGTTGGTCATGATGTAGGCCGTTTCCTCGCTCAGCACCTCCTTGGTTTGGGGCTGAAATTCGCGCAGCACGTTGCCGTTCTTGTCCTCGATGCGGGTCACCATCACCGGGGAGGTCCACACGCCCTTGTTCACGAAGGTGGCGTACACGCCGCACAGCTCGAAAATGCTGCAGTCGGAAGCCCCGAAGCCCACCGACGGCACCGCGTCAATCGGCGAGGTGATGCCCAGGCGCTTGGCGTAGCCCACGATGATTTCGGGCGTGAGCTTGTACACCAGCCACGCCGTGATGGAGTTCATGGAGCGGGCCAGGGCCTGGCGCAGCGTGAAGGTGCGCCCCGAGTAGCCGCCCTCGAAGTTCTGGGGCGTGTAGGGGGCCCGGCCGGCCACGGCCGGGAAGGTGGTGGGCACGTCGGGCCGCGGGTAGCAGGGCGAGTAGCCCTGGTCGATGGCCGCCGTGTACACAATGGGCTTGAAGGTGGAGCCCGGCTGGCGCTTGCCCTGGCGCACGTGGTCGAACTTGAAATACTTGAAGTTGGGGCCCCCCACCCAGGCTTTCACCTGGCCGTTCAGCGGGTTCATGGCCATGAAGCCGGCCTGCAAATAGCGCTTGTAGTAGGCCAGCGAGTCGAGCGGCGACATCAGCACTTCCTTCTCGCCCTGCCAGCTGAACACCTGCATCTTGTACTTCTTGCGCAGGTAGTAGTTCACCGAGTCGCGGTTGCCGTCGTAGATGTTCATCAGCGACTTGTAGCGCTCGGTGCGGCGCATCGAAATGTTCAGAAAGTTGGGGATGACCTTGCCGTTCTCGTCCCGCCAGGGCAGTTGGCCCTTCCAGTGGGCCGAAAACCACTTCTGCTGCAAGGCCAGGTGCTCGTTCACCGCCGCCTCGGCGTGCTGCTGCATCCGCGAGTCGATGGTGGTGTAGATCTTCAGACCGTCGGCGTACAGGTCGTGGTCCGTCTCCTTGGACCAGGCCAGCAGCGACTTGGCCACCTCGGTGCGGAAGTAGGGGGCCAGGCCCTTGGCCGCGTTTTCCACGCTGTAGTGCAGCACGATGGGCTGGGCCGTGTCGGCGGCCAGCTCGGCAGCCGGGATGTAGTGGGCCTTGGCCATCTGGCGCAGCACCCAGTTGCGGCGGCGGCGCGAGCGGTCGGGGTGCACCTTGGGGCTGAAGCGGCCGGGCGCGTTCACGATGCCCACCAGCGTGGCCGCCTCGGGCGTCGTCAGGTTGCGCGGGGCCTTGTTGAAGAACGTCTTGGCCGCCGTGTTGATGCCGTAAGCGTTCGAGCCGTACTCCACCGTGTTCAGGTACATGCGCAGGATTTCGCGCTTCGTGTAGTTGCGCTCCAGCCGGATGGCCAGCAGCCACTCCTTGGTTTTGGCCACCAAGATGCCCACCTTGCCGCTGCCGTTCAGCGAGCCGTCGTTCAGGGTGTTGGGCTGGTCGGGCCGCGTTTTAAAGAGCACCTTGGCCACCTGCTGCGTGAGCGTGGAGCCCCCGCCGCCGCGCCCCAGCGCCACCACCGCCCGCGAAATGCTGCGCGGGTCGATGCCCGAGTGCTGTTCGAAGCGCACGTCCTCGGTGGCCACCAGCGCGTCAATCAGGTTCTGGGGCAGGTCTTTGTACTCGGCGGGCGTGCGGTTTTCACGGAAGTACTTGCCCAGCAGCACGCCGTCGGCCGAGTAGATTTCCGAGGCCAGCTCGGAGCGCGGATTTTCGAGCGATTTTAGGTTCGGCATTCGCCCAAACAGGTTCAGGAAGTTGCTGTTTACGGCCAGCACGTAGCCCCCCGCCGCCAGCACGCCGCCCACAAACAGCACCCACAGCGTGCGCACAAAACCCGTGTAGCGTCCCGGCCGGGCCGGCGCAGGGGCCCCCTTGGGCCGGCGGGGCGGAGCAGCAGAGTAGTCAGGCATAAGCAAGTAAAGGCAAAGTCAGTGGGCAAAAATACAGCCGGCTGCCGCTACGCACAGCGGTTGGCGCGGGGCTCTGCCCCGTGCCGGCTATTGGCAGGCCTCTGGCCTGCACCCTAGGGCAAAGATGCCCGGCCACCGTTCAACGATTGCGGGCCAGCGGCCCGCGGCACCGCGGCACGGGGCGGAGCCCCGCGCCAACCGTAGCACCAGCGCGCCGCCCGGGGCCCTACTTGTACACCTTTTGGAAAAACGCCTGGTAGCCGGCCAGGTCGCCGGAGCTTTGCAGCAGCGCCAGGTTTTCGAGGCTGATGACCACCACCTGGAAGCCCTGCCCGCGCAGCCGCCCCAGCGGCGACTGGGGCCCCCGCAGCTTCACGGCGTAGCTCTGGGCCACCTTGGCCCCGGTTAGGGCGCGCACCACCAGCAGGTCCTGCTTGTCGTCGAGGGCTTCGGCCTGCACCTGCAAGTTCACGTCGCGAAACCAGCGGTGGTTGTACGCGTCCAGCGCCACGTCCAGGTTGGCCACCGGCGGCGTGCCCTTGGGGAACACCAGCACCACGGCGTGGGCCGCGCTCAGCTGAGTGCCGTAGGCCGTGGCGGGCGCGGTGGGCGCAGTAGCCGCGGGCGTAGCAGTAGCGGCGGTGGCGTTCGGGTCAGCCGCCAGCGCCGGGGCCCCAGTGGGGGGGGGCGGGGTACCGGCGGGGGAGGGGGCCCCGACGGCCGGCGTGGGGGCTCCCTTAGGTATCACCGGCGCGGGCGTGGTTGCTGCCGGCGCACCCGTTGCTGCTGCCTTGGGTGCATTCTTCGAGGCCTTTGAATTCGGGGCTATTGGTTTCGGCAGACCCTTTGGGGCCCCCGTAGCGGGCGCCGCTGCCCCCGGGGCCCCCGCTGGTACCACTGGGGCGGGCGTGGCCGGCGCTGGCGTTACGGCCGCGGCCGGCGATTCGTCGTTGCTGTAATACACGCGTAGCCGATTGTCGATTTCGCCGGGGCGAAACATCGACACCACGGGCTTATCCGTCGAGGCTAGGGCCCCGGTGATTTGGCCGGCGTCCTGCTTTTGATAGGTGCTGGCCAGGGCGCGGGCCTCGGGCACCAGCGGGCTGTCGGGGAAATCTTTATAGAATCTCTCCACCATGCCGCGGGCCGTGAGCGGCGGCTGGGTGCGCACCACGAGCAGCGTTTTCAAGTACGCCACCCGGTCGCTGAGGTCGTTCTTGGGGTACTGCCGCTCGGTGCGGGCCAGCACGGCCGTGGCCTTGCGGAATTCCTGGTTTTTATAAAGGACAAACGCCGAATCGACGCGGCTGGCCACGGCCTTGTGCAGGGCCAGCTCGTGCTCGCGGTATTGCGGGTCAGCAATCAGTTTCGCGTAGAGCGACTGCGGAAAATCGCGCTGCAAAGCGGCCGCGTACCCGGCGGCTTTGGCGGCGTCGGGCAGGGCCTTGTAGTGCAAGTACAGCAGGTAGTAGGCGTCGGGCGCGTTGGGGCCCTGGGGGAAGCGCTGCACCTGCTGGGCGTAGGTGGCAATGCCCCGGTCGCGCTCCTTCAGCTGCTCTTTGTAAATGTTGCCCAGCTCGTACAGCGCCGCTTCAACCTGTTTGTTAGACGCTTGCAGCTTTTCGGGCGTCGTGGGCAGTTCCTGGCGATACTGCACCACCAAGTCGCGCTTCTCAGCGGCAGGGTCCACGGCGGGGGCCGCGCGGGGGCCATCGGGGGCCCCGGTGGTGGGGTTTACGCGGGTGTCGCCGTTGCCGGTCACGGTGATGGGTAAGCTGCCATTGGCCGCGGGGTTCGCACTGTTGGCTTGGCTACTGGTGCGCCAGTTGTCCTGCAAGCGGCGGTTGTCCCACTTGCGCAGGAAGTCGGCGCGCGCCGTGCCCAGCGTGGCGGGGTTGTCGAAGTACCACTGGGCCCCGGTGCCGGCGGCGGTGGGATCAAACGCCAGCGGGTTGATGGCCGACTGGCCGCTGGGCAAGTTGCTCAGCGAGCTGCTATTGCTGAGGCTGGGCCGGCCAGCCAGCTCGGCGGCGCGCGCCTGGACCTTGTCGGCCAGCAGCTTCTTCGCCAGCGCCGCCTGGCGGGCCGTTAGCTCGGCGGTGGCGTATTGGTCAAGGCGCTGGTCGAGGGCCCCGGGTTCGAGCCGTACCAGCGCCTGGAGGCTGTCCTGGGTTTCGACAATGGTATACTGCTTGGCAAATTCCTTCAGCACATCAGCCCGCTCCTTGACGGCTGCGTAGGTGCGAGCCGTCTGGCTCATGTTCTGCACTGTGCTGTCGTAATAGGCCGCCGCCAAGCGGTACTTCTGCAGGTTTTCGTAGTAGATGCGGCCTGCCAGCAAGTACGTGTAGCTCTTCTGGGAGCGGTTGGTCGTCGTGGCTTTGGCCGACGTGCGCAGCTGGACCAGGGCCCCGGCGTAGTCCTTCTGGCGGTAAGCCAGCCGCGCCATCTCGTAGTAAATCTTGTCGCGGTACTCCTTGTTTTTTGGGTCCTTCAGCAGTTCAGCGAAGTACTTGTCGAGCCGGGCCTTGTTCTCCGCATCCAGTCCCGACACCTGCGCCAGCAGTAGCTTACTAAAAAAATCCAGCTCATAGGGCGGGTTGTGGGCTAAAATGTCGTTGAGCTGCTCCACCGCCTTTTTGTCGTCGCCTTGCTCCTGGTACAGCTGGGCCAGCAGGTAGCGGGTGCGCGAACGCTCGTTCTTGATTTCAATCAACGGCACGGCCCGCTCTAGCTGCGGAATGGCCAGCTTCGGCTCCTCGGTGCGCAGGTAATAGTCGGCGCGGGTCAGGAACAATTCGCGGGCGTCGGCCGGGGCCCCCACCTCCCGGTCCAGCAGGTCCGACACGGCCTTGGCGCTTTCCATCTGATTGGTGGTCATGAAGGTGCGCATCAGCCCAATCAGGCCCTCGTGCTGGGCGTTGGGGTCCTTGCTGGTCGAGTTCACGTACTTAAACGTCAGCGCCGCGTCGTCAAACTGCATCGAGTAGAACCGGGCCCAGGCCACCAGCAGGTAGGCATCGTCGGTCCAGTCCGACCCCGGCCGGTTCTGAATCGGCATCGATGCCTTCTTGATGATATCGTTCAGGTCGGCGCGGTTGGCCCGCACGCTGGCGCTGTCCAGCGTCGGGAACAGCGGCAGCCGCTGGTTGTAGTCGTTCACCCGCCCGGCGTACAGCTTGGTTTCCGTGGCGCGCAGCTTTTCGCGGGCCAGGAAGAAGGCGTTGTCGCGCGCCGCCACGTTGTTGATAGCGTGGCCCACCACGCCGGTGCTCGACGCGCAACCGGCTAGCCACCCAAGGCCCAGTAGCAACCCGGCCCAGGCCAGCCAGCGAAAATTCAGCGAGTAATTCGTCAAAGCCAAAAGAAAAGGAAAAACCAGCCGCTAGGGCCCCAACGCCGCTGGGGCCCCAAAATGTTCGCCCAGTGACCCGCGCCCGCGCCGTACCAACGATGGCAGCCGGGTAAAATTACGTTTCCCCGCCCAAACCCCCGCCCGGTCTGCGCCGTAGCTTTGCGCCCTGTCCTTCACGTCCCGCTCATGCCCCTCCCACCCGCCGCCGGCCCCGGGCCCGAATCCGACCCCGCCGGCAACGACCGGATGCGCGCCGTCGCCAAGTATTCGGGCATGGCTTTCCAAATGCTGGCCACCATCGGCCTCAGCGCTTGGGCCGGCACGTGGCTCGACGGCCACTACCATACCAAAACGCCGTGGTTCACCATTGGGCTCATGCTGGCGGGCGTGCTCGTGGCCCTCTACCAAGTCATCCGTTCCCTCACCAACAGCGCCTAGCGCCGGCTTCTCATGTTCGTTTTTTTGCGGCCATTCGTGGCCTTTTGTTGCGTGGTAGGCTTGGGTCTCTACGGGTTGTACACCGCCTTCGGGGCCGCTGCGGTGCACCCGTTGGCGCCGTCCCTGTTCGCCGGGTTGGCGGTCCTCACCTTCATCGGCCTGGTCCTTACGGCGCGGGCCGTACGCGCCAACCCCGACAACTTTCTGGCGGCCTATTTTGGCTCCGTGGCGCTCCGGCTGGTGGCCGGTATGGCGGCCGTCCTCACGTACCTATACACCGGTGGGGCCCACGCTGGCCGGGCTACCTATACCTTCTTAGGGGCCTTCTTCATATTGTACTTTCTCTTTGCTGGCTTTGAAATTTGGGCTATTTTGACTAACTTGCGGCCGTTTTCAAAAAAACAAGTGCCGGAGCAGTAGTTAGTTACTTCGGTTTGTGATATTAAGTTCGTTTGAATGAAGCATTTACTGTCGATTCTCCTTTTTCTGTTAACCCTGCCGGTTTTTGCCCAAGAGCCCGCCAAGGGCGCTGAGTCGGCCGAAGCCTTCAATCCGGGGGAAGTTATTTTGCACCACGTTGCCGACTCCCACGAGTGGCACTGGTTCTCTACCGACAACGGCAACTTCGTTAGCTATTTCCCCATCATCGCCTACCAGCCGGGCAAAGGCTTGTCGGTGTTCTCGTCGGAGAAAATAGCCGAAGGCAAGAGCTACGAAAACCTTAAGCTCAACGAGGAACACTTGGCTACGCTGGACGGTAGCCCAGTATACGATTTCTCCATTACCAAAAACGTGGCGGCCTTGGCCGTTAGCAGTCTCCTGTTAGTGTTCATCTTTACCTCGGTGGCCCGTGGCTACCGTCGTCGGGTTGGGCAGGCCCCCACAGGCATGCAGTCGTTTCTGGAGCCTTTTGTTGTATTCATCCGCGACGAAGTAGGCAAAAAAAGCATCGGGCCCAAATATGAGCGCTACATGCCGTACCTGCTCACGGTGTTCTTCTTTATTTGGTTCAACAACCTGCTGGGCCTTACGCCTGGTGCGGCCAATCTCACCGGCAACATTGCCGTTACCCTGACGCTGGCCCTGCTCACCCTGATTATCACTCTATTCAGTAGCAATAAAGCCTATTGGACGCACATTTTCTGGACGCCGGGCGTGCCGCTACCATTGCGCATCATCATGATTCCGGTCGAGCTGATTGGCGTGATTACCAAGCCGTTCTCGCTGATGATTCGTCTGTTTGCTAACATCACGGCTGGTCACATCATTATCCTGAGCTTCATCAGCCTGATTTTCATCTTTCGCTCGCCCTGGACGGGTTTCCTTTCGGTACCGTTCGGTTTGTTCATCAGCGTGTTGGAGTTGCTAGTGTCTATTCTGCAGGCATACATCTTCACCCTGCTCACCGCTATGTACATCGGCGGGGCCGTTGAAGAGCACCACCACGAAGAAGACCTCGGCATCGCCGAGCAGTCGCGTGGCGGTTCCAATCTGGGCCACCTCACTCGTCCCGACGTAGCCGCTCACTAAAGCCAACGGCCCTAGGGGGCCCCGGCGCAGCGCCCCGTACTTATTTTTGCGTTTTCATTTTTTCAACACACTTCCCCTTTACCATGCTTCTCTCGTTGTTACTGCAAGTTGTTAATTCTGTTGGTCTGGCCGTAATGGGTGCCGGCATTGGTGCTGGTTTGGCTATCCTGGGCGCTGGCCTGGGCATTGGCCGCATCGGTGGCAGCGCCATGGACGCTATCGGCCGTCAGCCGGAGGCTTCGGGCAAAATCCAAACGGCCATGCTGATTGTAGCCGCCCTGGTGGAAGGCGCGGCGCTGTTTGCCGTCGTAGTTTGCTTGCTCATCGCCCTGAAATTGCAATAATTGCGTTGATAAGCCCGGCCGGCTGGCCCTTGCTCTGCTCTGGCGGGCGGGGCCAGTCGCGCCGGGTTTTCATTCGTTATGGGCCGGGGCCCTTGCTGAGGCGTGCCATTGTGGTCAGGTCGGAGGTAATGAATCCCTTGCCTTTTTGTTAGCCAGGCTGTTAAATTGCTGATACTATGTCGCTCATCACCCCCGAATTTGGCTTGCTGTTCTGGCAAACCCTGATTTTTCTAATTCTCTTCCTTTTGTTGGCCAAGTTCGCTTGGAAGCCCATCCTGGGGTCGCTGAAGGAGCGGGAGGACAGCATCGAAAGCGCTTTACGCATGGCCGACCAGGCCAAGCTGGAGATGCAGCAGCTGAAAGCCGGCAACGAGAAATTGCTGGCCGATGCCCGCCTAGAGCGCGACCGCATGATGCAGGAAGCCACCGCAATGGCCAACCAGCACCGCGAAACCGAGAAGGCCCGCGCCACCAGCGAAGCCAACTACATCGTGCAGCAGGCCCGCGAAGCCATCCAAGCTGAAAAGAACGCGGCCCTGGCCGAAGTAAAAAACACCGCTGCCCAGCTATCGCTCGACATTGCCGAGCGCATCCTGCGCCGTGAACTTGCTGATCCGGCCGCCCAAACGCAGCTCGTGGATTCGTACCTGAAAGAAGTTAAGCTCAATTAGTTGCCAGTTGTCAGTTGTTGGTTGTCAGCGCGTTCTAGCTGTTGATACTAGCCTGGCAACTGATAACCAACAACCGACAACTAAAACCACATGGCTGACCAACGAGTAGCGTCCCGCTACGCCAAGTCGCTCCTCGACTTGGGACAGGAGCAAGGCACGCTGGAACTGGTAAAGCAGGACATGGACCTGCTAGACCAAGTAGTGAGCGGCAGCCGCGAATTGCGCCTGCTGTTGCACAACCCCATCGTGAAGCACGACAAGAAGTTGGCCATCCTCACCGCGCTGTTCAAAGGCAAAGTGTCGGACATGACCATGCGCTTCTTTACCATCCTTACCCAGAAGAACCGCGAAAGCGCGCTAGAAAGCGTTGCTGCGGAGTTTAAGGTGCAGTACAACATATTGCGCGGCATCCAAACGGCCGAAGTTGTTTCGGCCGTGCCCCTCACGCCCGCTCTGCGCGAGCAGATGCGTGCCGAGGTGACGCGCCAGTCTGGCCACGCCGACGTGGAGCTAGCCGAAAAAGTAGACCCGGCGCTGATTGGCGGTTTCGTGCTGCGGGTGGGCGACGTGCAGCTTGACGAATCCGTTCGTTCCAGCCTGCGGAAGATGCGCACCGCTCTGCAAGAAAATTCATATCAAAATAAACTGTAAATCAGCATCATGGCAGAAATACGTCCGGACGAAGTATCCGCAATCCTGCGGGAGCAGCTGTCCAATTTCAAGTCCGAAGCCGAGCTGGAAGAAGTCGGCACCGTGTTGCAGGTGGGCGACGGCGTGGCCCGCATCTACGGGCTGACCAAAGCGCAGTCGGGCGAATTGCTGGAGTTCGAAAACGGCCTCCAGGCCCTTGTGCTGAACCTAGAAGAAGATAACGTCGGTGCCGTAATGCTCGGCGACTACAGCGAAATCCGCGAGGGGGCCACTGTACGCCGCACCAATAAAATTGCCTCTATTAAGGTAGGCGAAGGCATTGTGGGCCGCGTGGTGAACACCCTCGGCCAGCCCATCGATGGCCGGGGTCCCATCCAGGGCCAACTGTACGAAATGCCGCTGGAGCGCAAAGCGCCAGGCGTTATCTTCCGTCAGCCCGTAACCGAGCCGCTCCAAACTGGCATCAAGAGCATCGACGCCATGATTCCGATTGGCCGGGGCCAGCGCGAGCTGATTATCGGTGACCGCCAGACCGGCAAGTCGGCCGTGGCCATCGACACGATTATCAACCAGCGTGAATTCTTTGAGCGCGGCGAGCCCGTGTTCTGCATTTACGTGGCCGTGGGCCAGAAGGCCTCGACGGTAGCCCAGGTAGTAAACGCCCTGACCAAGGGCGGCGCCATGGACTACACCGTGGTAGTATCGGCTTCGGCCGCTGACCCCGCGCCGCTGCAATTCTACGCGCCCTTCACCGGCGCTGCCATCGGCGAATTCTTCCGCGACACGGGCCGCCCGGCCCTGGTGGTGTACGACGACTTGTCGAAGCAAGCCGTTGCTTATCGTGAAGTGTCGCTGTTGCTCCGCCGTCCTCCCGGACGCGAGGCTTACCCCGGCGACGTGTTTTACCTGCACAGCCGCTTGCTGGAGCGGGCCGCTAAAATCAACGCCTCGGATAGCATTGCCCGCGACATGAACGACCTGCCCGAGAGCCTCAAAGGCATCGTGAAGGGCGGTGGCTCGCTGACGGCGCTGCCGCTGATTGAGACGCAGGCCGGCGACGTATCGGCGTACATCCCGACCAACGTAATCTCGATTACGGACGGCCAGATCTTCCTCGAAACCAACCTCTTCAACTCCGGGGTGCGGCCGGCCATCAACGTGGGCATCTCGGTGAGCCGCGTAGGTGGCAACGCCCAGATCAAGTCGATGAAGAAGGTGTCGGGCACGCTGAAACTTGACCAAGCCCAGTTCCGCGAGTTGGAAGCTTTCGCCAAGTTCGGCTCAGACCTTGACGCCTCGACCAAGCTCACAATTGAGCGCGGCCGCCGCAACCTGGAAATCCTCAAACAGCCGCAGTTCTCGCCGGTGAAAGTGGAAGACCAGGTGGCAATCATCTACGCGGCTACCAATGGGTTGCTCGATAACGTGCCCGTGAACAAGGTGCGGGAGTTCGAGAAAGAGTACACCCAAACGATGAACTCGCGCTACCCCGACGTGCTGAAGGCCCTGAAAGCTGGCAAGCTCGAAGATGCAGGTATTAAGGCCATGCGCGAAGTAGCTAAGGACGTATCGTCGCGCTACGCTGCGAAGTAATTCGAGAATTGCGTTTCACAAGTGCCCGCATGAATAGGGTATCAATCGTTAAACACTCAAAATCAGGCAACTCGTTTTGGCGGGTTGTTCTGATGATGTCGGTGCTAAGTGCATTGGCTCACCGGGACGGTTTTGCGCATGGATTCAACGACTTCTGGCACGCGTTGAACGGTGAGTGTACTACCGCTACTGGATATATCAAATAAGGATTAATGGCCAGTTTAAAAGAAGTTCGTAGCCGCATTCAGTCGGTGAGCAGCACGCAGCAAATCACCAAAGCCATGAAAATGGTGGCGGCGGCCAAACTACGTCGTGCCCAGGATAACATCGTGCGCATGCGGCCCTACGCCCAGCGCCTGAACGCTATTCTGGCCAACCTAACCCGAGCGACCGACGACGATATAGTGAGCGACTACGGCATGGTGCGCGAAGTGCGCAAGGTATTAGTCATTGCCATAACGTCGGACCGGGGCTTGGCGGGGGCGTTTAACTCCAACGTGTTCAAAGGGGTGGCTGCTTTGGTGGCCCAGCGCTACGCAAACCTGCCAGCAGCCAACATTTCGGTGATGGCCATTGGCAAGAAAGCCAACGATTACTTTGCTCGCCGCGGCCCGCTGGTAGGCAATTATACGCACGTGTTCGCCCAGCTTTCGTTCGACACGGTGCGCGTGGCGGCTGAGCAGGCGATGGCTGGCTTCCGCGACGGCCTGTACGACGAAGTAGTGATGGTGTTCAACGAGTTCCGGAACGTGGCCACGCAAGTGGTACGCACCGAGCAGCTGTTGCCACTAGTACCTGCCGAGGCGCCCGCAACCGCCGCGGCCACCAGCAACGTGGACTACATTTTCGAGCCCAGTAAGGAAGAGATTGTGCAAACGCTCATTCCGCAGTCGCTGAAAATCCAGCTCTACAAAGCAGTGCTGGAGAGCAACGCTTCGGAGCACGGGGCCCGGATGACGGCCATGGACAAGGCTACTGAGAACGCCGGCGAACTGCTGAAGTCGTTGAAACTGACTTACAACCGGACACGTCAGGCAGCCATCACGACTGAGATTCTCGAAATCGTGGGCGGCGCCGAAGCCTTGTCAGCTGGTTAAAAAAGAAATTCGTAGTCAAAAAGCCCCGGAACCCATTGGTTCCGGGGCTTTTTGCGTTTAGGGCCGCCACTACCCGGGTTAAGTGCTGTCGCGGAGTCAGGCAGTGCGCCCGGTATCGTTACAAGGCTTCTACGTTACCGGAGAAAATTCTGCTTACGCTAACCCTTCGGTCGAATAGACTAATTCGAAGGTTGTCTTTTGGGAAGAACTATTATTGTATTTGCCCAAGAAATGCGTGTTTAGAGATGGCAAAATGCCAAAAAATGTATATTTTAGCAAAAAAATTCACCTACTGCTGTCCAAAGGCCTTTACCCAATGGTCGCAGCCTCTACCTCTCATCCGTTCGAATCCAGTTAAGAGGAGAACTAGGGGCCCATTCTTTTTTCGCCAAGTCCCGTCCGGTGCGGGCAAATCCTATTTGGATCATGCAGAACCAGTTTTTTGAGGTGATTTCTGGTGCTAAGGCGCACATGCCCCGCTTTGTGGCCAACGACTATGTTGCACAGCAGGCTCGCATCGAGCCCGATGATTTCCGCCCACAGCTACACCTGACGTTGCACGGGCCCGATGGCTTATCGTCGGGCACACTGATTCGCTTCGAGGGCGAAGCCGAAACCACGGCGGGGGCCCTGCGGCTGTCGGTCCGCTCGGGAGCTGTGGCCTATGCCTTGCCGTTGGCTCAACTCACAAATTCGACCACGGTAGCGCTGAGCGTGGCCGGCCTGGCCCCGGGGCGCTACGCGCTGTGGGCCGATGCCCTATATAATTTTTCGGCGACGGCCATTTGGCTAGTGGATGCCTACGCCGGCGTGCGCGTGAACCTGCGGCAAGAGCCCGGGTACGTGTTTACTGCTGTGGCGGCGGCTCCGGGGCGTTTCTGGTTACACTTCCTGCCGCTGGATTTGGGCGAGTACTCGACGGCCCCAGAAATGCTGCGGGCCTTGGTGACCCCGGGCTGGGCGCAAGCCTAACGCCCTTGGCTAGCGGCGGTGCGGCCGGGGCCCTACCGGCTGCGCCTGCCAGGCGGCCAGCAACCCGGCAGGGGTGAGGCCGGTGAAATCTTTGATGGCCAACAACGGGGCCTGAAAAGCCTTGGCAGGCAGCGACGACGTGACGGCCACGCAGCGCATACCGGCCCGGTAAGCAGCTTGCTCGCCCAGCACGGCATCTTCAAACACCACGCAATTGGCGGGCGCCGCGCCCAGTTTGCGGGCCACTACGGCGAAAGTATCGGGGTGGGGTTTGCCTTTGCTGACGTCATCCTCGCCCACCACCGCGTCGAAGTATTGTCGCAACTTCAAGTGGTCGAGAATGTAGCTTAGCGTGGGGCCCCCGGAGCCGGTGCCCAGGCCGATGGGGTGGCCGGCGGTGCGGGCGGCTTGCAGGAACGTGGTGAGGCCAGCCGTGGCGCGGCGCTTGCCCCAGTACAGGGTGCGGTAGAGCAACTCGCGCTGGGCAGCGTACTCTTTGAGCTGCTTGGCAGGCACGGGGTGGCTGAAAACCGACGCGAGGATGTCGGTGGCGGGCATCCCGTTCAGGCGTTTCAGCAAAGTGCGGGCGTTGGTGGCCAGGCCCAGGTCGCGGAACAGCAGTTGGAAAGCGCGGGCTTGGTAAGCGGTGTTATCGACGATAACGCCGTCCATGTCGAAGATGAGGGCGGGCTGCAACGGGAAAGTGCTTGAGTAGAAGGTAGGGCCCCAAAAGGCAAAACGTCTACGAAACTTAACAGCGGGGGGCTGGACGAGGCCAAAAACCGGGCAGTACCTTTGCCCCTTCTGGCGCCGCGGTGGTGCTATTGCCCCTGCCCTTGAAAAAAAATATTGCCTCCGCCTTGTTCTTGGCTGCCGCGTTGCTGGCGGGCCCTGTCTTCGCCCATCGGTCCGGCCCGGTGCCCGTGCCCCGCCCCAAGCTCGTGGTGGGCATCGTGGTGGATCAGATGCGCTACGACTACCTCTACCGCTACTGGGAGAAGTTTGGCAGCGGCGGCTTCCGGCGCCTGCTGGGGCAGGGCTTCAGCTACGCCAGCTGCCACTACAACTACGTGCCCACCTACACGGGCCCCGGCCACAGCAGCGTGTACACGGGCACGACGCCCGCCAACCACGGCATTGTGGGCAACAACTGGTACGTGCGCGAAGACGGCAAAAGCACCTACGTAACCGAAGACAAGACCGTGCAGGCGGTGGGCGGCTCGGCGGCGGCCGGGCAGCAGAGCCCGCGCCACTTGCTCACCACCACCATTACCGACGAGCTGCGGCTGGCCACCAATTTCCAGAGCAAAACCATTGGGGTGTGCATCAAAGACCGGGGCAGTATTCTGCCGGCCGGGCACGCGGCCAGCGCCGCCTACTGGTACGATGGCACCAACGGGGCCTTCATCAGCAGTACCTTCTATACCAAGGCGCTGCCTGCGTGGGTGAACAAGTTCAACGCCGCCGGGCACGCCGCCGAGTACCTCAGTAAGCCCTGGAATACGCTGCTGCCGCTGGCCCAGTACACTGAAAGCACGCCCGACGACGAGCCCTGGGAGGGCGCATTCAAGGGCGAGGAGCGGCCGGTGTTTCCGCACGACCTGCCCCGGCTCAGCGCCGGGCTACCGGCCGTGGTGAGCGCCACGCTGAAGGCCACCGGCGAAACCGCGCCCAAGGCCACGCCCCAAAACCTGGACCTGATCCGCTCCACGCCGTTTGGTAACTCGCTCACGGCCGACTTTGCCATTGAAACCATCCGGGCCGAGCAAATGGGCCAGCGTGGCCAAACCGATTTCCTGGCCCTGAGCTTCAGCAGCACCGATTACGTGGGCCACCAGTTTGGCACCGCGGCCGTGGAAACGGAGGACACCTACCTGCGCCTCGACCAAGACCTGGCCCGCGTGCTGGACTACCTCGACAAAGCGGTGGGCAAAGACCAGGTGCTGGTGTTCCTCACCGCCGACCACGCCGCCGACCAGTCGCCCGGCTTTTTGCAGGACCACCGCCTGCCCGGAGGCGGCGTGGGCCCCAACGTCATGCGCGACTCGCTGCAGCGGGCCCTGGTGCGCCGCCACGGCCCCGGTGCCTGGGTGCTCGACTACGAAAACCAGCAGGTGTACCTCAACCGCCCGCTATTGGCTCAGAAGGGCCTGGACTTGGCCAAGGTGCAGGGCGAGATGGCCGAGCTGCTGCTGCGCCTGCCCCACGTGGCGCAGGCCATCACCGCCACCGACCTCCAGCGCGGGCACTGGAGCGAGGGCACCGGCATGTACCAGGAAAACGGCTTCTACGCCCCGCGTTCGGGCGATGTGCTGGCTACACTGGAGCCAGGGTGGCTCGAAGCCTACGGCTTTCCCGTGGTGAAGGGTACTACGCACGGCGCTTCCTGGGCCTACGACACCCACGTGCCGCTGCTGTTTTGGGGCTGGGGCGTGAAGCACGGCGAGTCGGCCGCGCCGGTAAAAATTATCGACATAGCCCCCACCGTAGCGCAGTGGCTGCACATCCAGGAGCCCAGCGGGTGCACCGGCACGCCGCTGCGCGAGGTGCTGGGCCGCTAAGGCCGGGGCCCCAGGGGTAAGCCCTAACCAACCCGGGGCGTGTTTATTCGTTGTAGGCACATTCGGCCGGGGCCCAGTAACTTGGAGCCCCGTTCCGGCAACGGGGCCGGGCGCTTTTGGTATTTTCTGCATCCGCCGGGCCCCCACTACCTTTTTTGATTTCCCTATTTCCCCATCCCTGAATGACCTCCCACTTTAACCCCTGGCACGACGTGTCGCGCGGCGACAACCTCCCGCACACAGTGCAATCCATCATTGAAATTCCCAAAGGCAGCAAGGGCAAGTACGAACTCGATAAAGAAAGCGGCTTGCTTAAGCTCGACCGGGTGCTGTTCTCAGCCGTTCACTACCCCGCCGCTTACGGTTTCATCCCACAGACGTACTGCGACGACCACGACCCACTCGACATCCTGGTGCTGTGCTCGGTGGACATTCCGCATATGTGCGTTGTGGAGGCCAAGGTCATCGGCGTGATGCAGATGCTGGACCAAGACGAGGAGGATGACAAGATTATTGCCGTGGCCGCCCACGACGTATCGGTGAACCACTACAACGAGCTCGGCGACCTGCCGCCCTACCTCATGCTGGAGATGCAGCGCTTTTTCGAAGATTACAAAGCCTTGGAAAAGAAGCACGTAGAAGTAAAGCAGTTTCTGGGCCGCGAAGATGCCTACCGCATCATCAACGCCAGTATCAAGCTTTACGAAGACACCTACGGCGACGGCAAGCGCTAAGCGCGCCGCCTGCTCACGCATATTCGACGGCCCCGGGGCGAGCAGTAGCTTGCTTCGGGGCCGTTCTTTGCGCCCATGGTCCGCCGCCCGTTGCCCCTGCGCCTGCTCGATGCCGTGCTCTACAGCAGCGCGTGGCTGGCCGCGGCTGCCGCCGCCCAAACGGCGGCTACCCTGCGGCTGTGGCCCGCGCCCGGGGCCCCGGGCGGGCGCGTGGTGGCGCTGGTATTCGCCGCCACCCTGCTCGTGTACAACCTCGACGCCGTGCTGCCCTTCAAGCACCGCGAGCCGGCCGGCGCCTCGGGCCGTAAGGCTTGGCAGCAGCGGCACCGGGGGGCCCTGGCCGCGCTAGCCGTTGCCGCCGCGCTGGGCGGCGCCTACTTGTTTTTTGCCGACGGCTGGTGGCACTATTTGCCGCTGCTGGTGCCGCTGGCGGCGCTGGCACTGCTGTACTCGTGGCCGCTGGGGCGGTGGCGCGGCCGGCCCCGGGCCCTACGCGACGTGCCGCTGCTGAAGGTGTTCCTCATCGCCGGCGTGTGGTCGCTCATCACGGTGGGGCTGCCCGTGCTGGCCCTGCACCGGCCCTGGGCCGAGGCCCAAGGCTTGCTCGACCAGCGGTTTTTGCTAGTGCTGGCCCTGGCCATCGTGTTCGACATCCGCGACTATGGGCGCGACCGGGCGGCGGGCACCCGCACGTTTCCGGGCGTGCTGGGGGTGCCAGGGGCCCGGTGGCTGGCGCTGGCGCTGCTGGCCGGCGCCATGGCCCTGGGCCTGTGGCGCGGCGCGGCCCCACTGGCCGTGCTGCTGCCCGGCCTGCTGGCTGCCGCCGTCATCGCCACGGCCGATGAGTCACGCGGCGACTATTTCTTCGCCCTTCTCACCGACGGTTTACTGCTGGTGCAAGCCGCAGCGTATTTCATCTTTTGAACGGCGTCTCCGCTGAAGTGCAAGTAGTTAATCAGCCGGCTTGCGCGTCAATACTTCGTCGATGAGGCCGTATTCCTTGGCTTCGTCGGCGCGCAGCCAATAGTCACGGTCGGAGTCGTCGTGGATTTGCTGGTAGGTTTTGCCGGTGCGCTCGGCGTAGATGCCGTAGAGTTCCTGCCGGAGTTTGACCACCTCGCGGGCCGTAATTTCTATGTCGGCCGAGGGCCCCTGCACCCCGCCCGAGGGCTGGTGAATCATGACGCGGGCGTGGGGCAGGGCCGAGCGTTTGCCGATGGCGCCGCCGCACAGCAAAAATGCTCCCATGCTGGCCGCCAGCCCGGTGCAAATCGTGGCCACGTCGGGCGTCACGTACTGCATGGTGTCGTACATGCCGAAGCCCGCGTACACCGAGCCGCCCGGTGAATTGATGTAGAGCAGAATGTCTTTGCGTGCATCGGCCGATTCCAGAAACAGCAATTGGGCGTTGATGATGTTGGCAATGTTGTCGTCCACGGCTTGGCCCAGGAAGATGATGCGGTCCATGATCAGGCGCGAAAACACGTCGATTTCGGCGAAGCGCGTGGGGCGCTCCTCAATCACCGAGCGCGTCATGCCCGTGATGGCGCGGGGCCCCGTGCCGGCCAAGTGCCGGAAGTATTGGTCGAAAAATAACCCGTTGACGCCGCGGCCGTGCACGGCAAATTTTCGGAATTCTGTTTGATTGCGCATCTAAAAGGAAGAAAATGGGCGCGCAACGGCCACCCAGGGCCCCAGCCGTGGGGCCCCGGCCGCAACGGCCCAGGGTGAAAATCAGGAAAAATAGCCGCCTAAGACTGCGTGCGACGGCCCCAGCGCGCAAAGACCAAGCGCAGGCCCGCCGCAGCGGCCGTCCACGCCCACCGCCCCACCCGGGGACTGTACAGCGTTTGGTGAATGGCGGCCAGCTCGCGGCGCAACTGCCGCTGCCCGGCCATGTACAGGGCCCCGTACGCTTGGCGCTGGGCCTCGGCGTCGGCTTCCAGGGCGGGGCCGGGGGCGGGCCGGGCCGGGCCAGGGCCCCCCAGCAGGTGCTGCTCGATGCAGCGCAGGTGTTCGAGTTCGGCGCGCATGGTGTCAGCGGGGTAAGGCGGCGCGCACCGCGTTGCGCAGGCGCTCCAGGCACTTGAACTTCTGCACCGTGGCCGACCGCACGCTGCCGTATTCGTGGGCCGCTGCGATTTGCGCCAACGGCTGCCGGAAATAGTAGAAGGCCAGCAAAATGCTGCGGCATTTCTCGCTCAGCTGCTCCACGTAGGCCAGCACGGGCAGCGGCTCGGTGGCTTCTTCCGCGGCCGGCCCGGCTTCTTCGGCGGGGCGGTGCTGGGCCGCGGTTAGGTCGGCGCGCGGGTGGCGGGCGCGGCGGTCCAGCTCGCGCAGCCACAGGTTGCGGCACACCGCTACCAAATAGGTGCCGGGCGCGGCGGTCAGGTCCAGGGCTTCGCCCACCACCTTTTCGTAAAAAACAACCAGGGCGTCGTGGAACACGTCTTGGGCGTCTTGGTCGGTGCCTCCGCGCCGCAGTACGTGCCGCCGCACCGCCGGAAACGTGTGCTGGTAAAGCCGGGTCAGGGCGCGGGTGCGGTCGGCTAGCAGCGGTTCCCGCAGGCCAGTGGCTACGACCGGGGCATCGGGCAAAACTTCGGGCAGGTTCATAGCGGGCACGGAAGATGGGTTGGTTATTAATCCGGTCTTTGGGAAAATATCACCGCCGGCGCACAATAAAAATTCAGGGCCCGGGCCCAAGCCCCGCTCAAACCGTCAGCGCCTGCAAGGCCGGCCCGATGTGCGCCACTAGGTCGCCGGCGATGAGGCCGGCCTCGCCGGTTTCGGCGGCGGCCAGGTCGCCGGCATGGCCGTGGGCCAGCACGGCGAGGCGGGCGGCGTGCAGGGGCCCCAGGCGCTGGTCGGCGCGCAGGGCTAGCACGAGGCCCGTCAGCACATCGCCGCTGCCGCCGGTGCCCATGCCGGGGTTGCCGGTGCTGTTGAGGTACACCTGGCCGTCGGGGGCCCCCACGGCGGTGTAGGCGCCCTTAAGCACCACTACGCAGCGGTATTTTTGGGTGAAGGCGCGCAGCAAATCGAGGCGGTGGTAATCGTCGCGGGCCTTCTCGGTGAGGCGCGTGAACTCGCCGATGTGGGGCGTGAGTACCGTGTTTTCGGGCAGCAAGTCCAGCAACTCGCGGTGCGCGCCCAGCAGGTTCAGCGCGTCGGCGTCGATGATGAGCGGCACTTTAGCCGTCCGCAGCAGCTGCTCCAGCACAGCGCGGGTGGCGGCTTCCTGCCCCAGCCCAGGGCCGATGCCCACGGCCTGGTAGGGCCCCAGGTCGGGCAGTCCGCTGATGAAATCGGCTTGCGCGTCCGTTAGGCACATGGCCTCGGGGCGGGTGGTTTGGAAAATGTCGTAGCCCCCGCCGGGGAGGTGCGCCGTGAGCAGGCCCACGCCGCCGCGCAGGCAGGCGCCCGCGCTCAGCACCGCCGCGCCCATCTTGCCCCGGCTGCCCGCCAGCAGCAGCGCGTGGCCGAAGGTGTTTTTGTAGCCGAACTTGCCGCGGCGCGGCAGGGCCACTTCGGCGTCGCGCAACTGGGTGAAGTGCCAGGGCGTATCGGCCTGGTCGATGAAATCCTGGTCCAGCCCGATGTCCAGCACGTGCCACTCGCCTACGTACTCGGCGTTCTGGGGCAGCAAAAACGCCAGCTTGGGCAGCCCGAAGCTGAGGGTGTAGTCAGCGCGCACCACCGGGGCCCCGGGGTCGGGCTGGGGCCCGTCGGCCAGCAGGCCGCTGGGCAGGTCCACGGCCACCACGCAGGCCTTGGCTTGGGTGAGGTGCGCCACCACGGTCGCCTCCAGCCCACCCAGTGGGCGCGCCAAGCCGGTGCCAAACAGCGCGTCAATAACCAGGGCCCCGGGCGCGATGGCCGGCAGCGCATTGGTGGCCAGCTCGGCCACCGGCACGCCGCTGGGCAGGTGCTGGCGGTTATGCTGCCAGTCGGCCGAGTGCTGCGCGGCGGGCAGCAGGGCCACGTGCACCGCGTAGCCCGCCGCGTGCAGCAGGCGGGCCAGGGCCAGGCCGTCGCCGCCGTTGTTGCCGGGGCCGCACAGCACCAGGATTTCGCCGGCCCGGGCGTGGGTGTAACGCTGCGTGAGCCACCCGGCCAGGGCCCCAGCGGCGCGCTCCATCAGTTCAACGGACGTGATGCCCTGCGCTTGCATGGTGGCCTGGTCGAGCTGGCGGGTTTGGGCGGCGGTGAGGATTTTCATGCGGCTATTAACGCGTGAAAAACTGCCGAGGCTACTTTTGGTGATGCAAAAACCTGCCCGCGTCTTCATCTTGCCCGGCCTCGGCAATTCGGGGCCCCGCCACTGGCAAACGTACTTCGAGCGCCTCCACCCCGAATTCATTCGCATCGAGCAGCGCGACTGGGACACGCCGGACCGCGCCGAGTGGGTGAATACGGTGGCGCAAGCCCTGGCCGGCGAAGACCTGAGCCGGGTGGTGCTGGTGGCCCACAGCCTGGGCTGCGCCACGGTGGCGCACTGGGCGGCGCAGCACGGGCAAGCCATTCGCGGGGCCCTGCTGGTGGCCCCCAGCGACGTAGAAACTACCCGCTTCGCCGCGTTTCCAACCACGGGCTTTGCCCCTATCCCCTTGCAGCGGCTGCCGTTTGCGAGCACGGTGGTGGCCAGCAGCAACGACGAATGGATGAGCGCGGCCCGGGCCCAGCAGTTTGCTACGGCGTGGGGCAGCGAGTTGGTGGGCCTGGGCCCGGCGGGCCACGTCAACGCCGACAGTGGCCACGGCGATTGGCCCGGGGGATTGGCGCTGCTTCGCAAATGGCTGTAGGGCCCCAAGAAGGGTAGGAATAAACTTCCCGGCGAAAAATTGCGTTTTGTACGCGATACTTTCCTTTGCTTCAACGCCAAAACCATCCCATATGCAAACCTGGAACGACGTCATCCGCCTGGCCAACCACGGGGCCCCCGCGCCCCCCCGCCGCGTCGAGAAAACCGCCGCCGAGTGGCGCGCCCAGCTCACTGCCGAGCAGTACCACGTCACGCGCGAGCACGGCACCGAGCGCGCCTTCACCGGCGAGTACTGCGAAGCCCACGAGGCTGGCCTCTACGCCTGCGTGTGCTGCGGCACCCCGCTCTACGATTCGCGCACCAAGTTCGAGAGCGGCACGGGCTGGCCGAGCTTCACCCAACCTGTTGAGGAAGATGCTATTCGCTACCACAAAGACAGCAGCTACGGCATGGTGCGCGTGGAGGTGCTCTGCAACGTGTGCGACGCCCACCAAGGCCACGTGTTCCCCGATGGGCCCGCGCCCAGCGGCTTGCGCCTGTGCATCAATTCAGCCAGCATCAAGCTGGTGACGGAAAACGCGCCGCTGCCTTCGGCCGCGTAGGTTTCGGGGCCCCCGACCGTACTTTTAGGCCCCGGCTTGGCTTCGTGCTGGCCGGGGTTTTGTTTCTTCCTCCCGCGCTTTTCCCACCCGCCATGTCGCTCTTGTTCACCGATTTTGCCTCCTGGCAAGCGCATTGCGCCGCCACGGGCGCGCCACTGCACCAGCCGGTGCTCGACTACGAAATCGAGCAGAAGGGCCGCACAGAGGACGAAATCTGGGCGGGCCTGCAGCGGGCCTACGACGTGATGCGCGACGCCGTGCACGAGGGCCTCACCGGCGACATGACCTCGCGCTCGGGCATGATCAACAACGGGGCGAAGAAAATTGCTGCCTCGCCCGTCACCGTGCTCTCGCCCGAGTTCAAGCAGCTGATTACGCGGGCGTTGGGAGCCAAGGAGGTGAACTCGTGCATGGGCCGGGTGGTGGCCGCGCCCACGGCGGGGGCGTCGGGCATCTTGCCGGGCGTGCTCGTCACCATCCAGGACATCCACAAACTCTCCGACCGCCAAATCCTGGAAGGGCTGCTGGTGGCGGCCGGCATCGCCCTCATCATCGAGCAAAACGCCTCGCTGGCCGGGGCCGTGGGCGGCTGCCAGGCCGAAACTGGCTCGGCGGCGGCCATGGGCAGCGGGGCCATCGTGTACTGCCTCGGGGGCCCTGTCGAGCAGGTGTTTGCGGCGGTGGCCGTCACCATCCAGTGCATGCTCGGGCTGGTGTGCGACCCCGTGGCGGGCCTGGTGGAAGTGCCCTGCGTGGTGCGCAACGCCTCAGCGGCGGCCATCGCCTTTTCGTCGGCCCAGATTGCCATTGCCGGCATCGACCCCGTGATTCCCGTTGACCAGTGCGTGGCAGCCCTTGGTGAGGTGGGCCAGAGCATGGAAACGCGCTACAAGGAAACCGCCCTTGGGGGCCTGGCCAACACCAAGCGGGGCCGCGAAATCGAGAAAATGGTGCTGGTGCAGGACGTCAACATCCTGCCCGACGACGAGGGCTAGCGTGCTCGCTGGGGCCCTATAAAGACCGGGTTTCGGGCGACATCGTGAGTTCGGCCAAATAATTCAGGGCCGGTGCGTAGCGCTTGCGCCGCTCCTGGAACTGGGCCCAGGCGGTGGCCCGGTCCGGGCACAAGGACACACCGAGGGCCGCCAAATCGTTGAGGGCCTGGGAAAACTCGGAGTGTGCGGGGTCAGTGCCGGGCTCGGGGCCAGGCAGCTCGGCTGAAGGAACAGCGACGGCTTTGACGTCAAAAAAGCGGTACACCCGGTTCATCGCCAGGGAGCCGGCCTTGAAGGTCAGCTCCATCTGGCGGGTGTGGGGCACATCAAGGGCCGAGAATATCAGGTTGGCCGTGTCCAGAATCAGCCCCGCCGTCATCACCCAGGAGCGGCCCGGCTGTGGCGAGCGGAAAAAGCTGAGGATGGGCAGCGAAGTGTGGCTTTCCTCTATTTCCACGAACCACTGCTCCCACTCGGCCCATTGAAGGTCGTCGTCGGCCAGTGAGCCGCTGGAATTTAGCCAGTCGATAAGGTGGGTGGAGGTGGCGGGCGTGCCGGCGCGCAGCTCTAGGCGTGACACCGTTACCTCGCGCCGCGAAAACGCTTGGTAGAGCGTGGGCAGGTACGAGAGCAGTAGCGTGAGCAGCAGCAGCCCCAGCGTGGCTTCGGAGTAGTTGAAGATGTTGATGAGTAAGCCGTTCTCACTCGTGGTGCCCAGCGTGAGCAGCGAGCTGCCGCTCAACTCGTAGCACTTCAGCCACGAGTCGAGGCCCAAGGCCCAGTAGATGGCGGTGTAGCCCAGACACACCAGGGTCAGCCACGCGATGGGCAGCGCCACCAGGGCCACGGGCGCGTAGTGGGCCATGATTCGGTCGCGCCGGGCGTAATTATTGGCACGGCTGGCGGCGAAGTCGAAAAACAGGCGAATGGCGGAGAAAATGTGGTTGTTCAGCCGCACCGATTCGCTGCGGGGCAGCACAAACGAGCGCACCGCCGCCGACAGCGTAATGACGACCTGCACCGTCCCGGCGGCGCCCGCTAGCAGGCGCAGGGCTGGATGCAGTAAATTTTCTAAACTCATGGCAGCCTCTAACGAATGCACCGCTCAAAACGCTGCCATCTTAGACAATACTAATGAGAAGTGCGCGCCTTCCACAACTCCCCGAACGATTGGGGCGCGGCGGCCAGGGCGGCGCGGCGCTTGCTCCAGCCCACTTGGTCGAGCAGGCGGCCCAGGCTCCAGTCTTTTAGGGCCCCGGGCAGCACGTTCAGGGCCCAGCGGTGCTGCATGCTCCAGCGCCAGAGGCCGATGGCGGCGCGCTCAGCGGCCGGGGCGTGGCCCTCGCGCACGGCCTGCTGGCGGTTGAGCAGCAGTAGGTTGTGCAGCGGGATGCGCACTGGGCACACGCTGGTGCAGGCCCCGCACAGGCTGCTGGCGTAGCTCAGGTGCATGTGTTCGGGCAGGCCGCTCAGGTGCGGGCTGATGACTGAGCCGATGGGCCCCGAGTAGGTGGTTTCGTAGGTGTGGCCGCCGATGTTTTTGTACACCGGGCACACGTTCAGGCAGGCCCCGCAGCGAATGCAGCGCAGCGCGGCCCGCTTGTCGGGCTGGGCCAGCAGGTTGGTGCGGCCGTTGTCGAGCAGAATCACGACCATCTCCTCGGGGCCGTCGGGCTCGCCGGGCTGGCGGGGCCCGAAGTACACCGTATTGTACACGGTCACCTGCTGGCCGGTGCCGCTGGTGCTCAGCAGCGGCCAAAACAGGTCGAGGTCGGTGAGCTGCGGAATGACTTTCTCGATGCCCACCACGGCAATGTGCAGCTTCGGGAACGTGGCCGACAGGCGGGCGTTGCCCTCGTTCTCGGTCACGGCCACGCCGCCTTCCTTGACCACCAGGAAGTTGCCGCCGGTGATGCCAATTTCGGCCGCCGTGTACTTGTCGCGCAGCAGGTGGCGGGCCGTGAGCACGAGCTGCTGGGCATCGTCGGTGCTCTCGGTGCCCAGGTGCTTCACGAAAATGTCGTTGATGTCGGCCTTGCTCAGGTGCATGGCGGGCGTCACGATGTGGTAGGGCCGTTCGCCGTTGAGCTGCACGATGTACTCGCCCAAATCGGTTTCCACCGACTCGATGCCCTTGCCCGCCAGGTACTGGTTGACGTGGATTTCCTCCGTGGTCATGCTCTTGGCTTTCACCACGGTGCGGGCCCCGCGGGCGTCGGCCAGCCGGCCAATTTCGGCCAGGGCCTCGGCCGCGTCGCGGGCCCAGACAACCCGGCCCCCGCGCGCCGTAAAGGCCGCCTCGAAGGCCAGCAAGTGCTCATCAAGCGTCTCCAACACCTGCGCCTTTAGGTAGGCGCCCCGGTCGCGGGCCAGCTCGTGGTCCTGGAAGTGGTTCATGCCCAGGGCCACGGCCGCGTCGTACTTGCCGATGTTGAACCGGATTTTGCGGCGGTGCTCGCGGTCGAAGGCTTTGGTTTCGGCGTCGACCTGAAATTGCTGGGACTTGATCATGGCGCGGGCGGGACAAAAAAAGCAGGGCGCGGTTTGGCCGCGCCCTGCATAAAGCTACTTTAAAACTGGCTACGGTTTGTTGGAATCCACCACCGGGCGGTTGTCGCGGTTGGCCAGCTCCCAGGCGGTGTGGAAGATGAGCTGGTCGCGGCGGGCCATGGCCGGGAAGTTAATTTTGTCCACCTCGTCGGTTTCCTTGTGGTAGTCGGCGTGCAGGCCGCTGGTGTAGAAGGCCACCGGAATCTTGTGCTTGGCAAAGTTGTAATGGTCCGAGCGGTAGTAGATGTGCTCGGGGTCGTTGGGGTCGTTGTACTTGTAATCCAGCGCGATGGGGTTGTACTTCTGGTTCGTGGCCTCGCTCACGGCGTTCAGCTCCGACGAGAGCTTGTCGGCCCCCACGATGTACACGTAGTCGCCCTTGCCCTCGTGCTCGGGGTCCACGCGGCCCACCATGTCGATGTTCACGTCGGCCACGGTGCTTTCGAGCGGAAACACGGGGTGGTCGGTGTAGTACTGCGAGCCGAGCAGGCCCTCTTCCTCGCCCGTGTTGGCCAGGAATAAAATGCTGCGCCGGGGCCCGTGCCCGTCCTTCTTGGCCTGCACAAAGGCATCAGCAAACGAGAGCACGCTCACCGTGCCCGAGCCGTCGTCGTCAGCCCCATTGAATACCTTGCCGTCCTTCACGCCCAGGTGGTCGTAGTGGGCCGACATCACCACCAGCTCGTCCTTCTTATCGCCGCCTTCGAGGTAGCCCAGCACGTTTTCGGTCGCGAGCGGTTCTACCTTGCGCGGGGCGGCGAGAGTGGTTTTAGTAGGTTTGAAGGACGCTTTCACCGGCTTGCCGGCCGCAGTGGTGGCGGCTTCGTACTTCTTCAGCGTGGCTCCGTTGGTGTGCAGCAAGGCGTAGGACGCGGCGGGTCCCAGTCTGAAGGCCGCTGTACGCTTCGGGGCCGTTTGGCCGGCCGCTACCAGGCGCGGCTGCTTGATGTAGGACGCCACGCGCTCGAGGGTGGTGGCAAAGTCATCAGCATTCGTGTCCAGAATCAAGATGCTACGGGCCCCGTGTTTGGTAGCGGCCGTCACCATATTGCCAGGGCCCGTAAGCTTCACGGACTTGCCATCGGTGCCGAGTAAGGATTTGCCTTGGGCGTCCAGTGGCTCACCGGCCAACACAATGACGTCCTTACCGGTCACGTCGAGGCCAGTATAATCGGAGTAATTTGGCAAATCCAGGCCGTAGCCCGCGAACACGAATTGCAACTCCGTTTCGGTTGGGAAGGGCGAGTCGCCGGAAGCCGAGTAGAAATCTTTGCCCCATTGGAAAGCCTGTTTGCCCACCTTCAGGCTGATACCATCGCCCCAGCTCCGGCTTTCCAGCGTGAAGTGCTGGATGTAGGCGTTGTCCGAGCCCTGCACGGGGCCCGCCAGGCCCAGGGCCGTGAAGCGCTTGCTAATGTAATCGGCGGCCATGCGCTGGCCCTTGGTGCCGGTTTCGCGGCCCTCGTACTCGTCCGAGGCCAGCACGCTCAGGTCTTTGCGCAGGCCGTCGGGGGTGATGCTGGCGGCGTAGGGCACCGACCAATCGGTGGGCGGGGCCGGCGCGGCCGCGGGGGCGGGCGCCGCCGCGGTGCGCCCGGGCTTCGACTTGATTTTTACCTTGCCGTGGGGGCCCTGCTGGGCCAGCACCGCCGTGCCCAATAGGGCCCCGGCCAGCGTCATAATGAGCGTGTTGCGCATGGATTTGGGAAAAGAAAAAAGGGATTAAGGCTTGTTTGAGTCAACCAAAATACGCACGTCGCGGTTGGCCAGGGCCCAGGCGGTGTGGAACACGAGCCGGGCGCGCGCCTCCATTTTGTCGAACTGAATCTTGGCGATTTCGTCCGTTTCCTGGTGGTAATCAGCGTGCACGCCGTTGAAGAAAAACGCCACCGGTACGCCGTGCGCCGCGAAGTTGTAGTGGTCGGAGCGGTAGTAGAAGCGGTTGGGGTCGGCTGGGTCGTCGTACTTGTAGTCGAGGGCTAGGCGCGTGTACTGCTGGTTCTCAGCTTCCACCACCACCTTCAGCTGCGAGGCCAGCTTGTCGGAACCGATGACGTATACATAGTCGGGCTTGCCCTCGTGGGCGGGGTCGGTGCGGCCAATCATGTCCACGTTGAGGTCGGCCACGGTGCTGGCGAGCGGGAACACCGGGTGCGCCGCGTAGTACTCCGAGCCGAACAGGCCCTCTTCCTCGCCCGTCACGCTGAGGAACAGGATGCTGCGCCGGGGCCCGTGCCCGTCCTTTTTGGCCTGGGCAAAAGCCTCGGCCAGGTTGATGAGGGCCGACGTGCCCGAGCCGTCGTCGTCGGCCCCGTTGTACACCTTGCCGTCGATAACGCCCAGGTGGTCGTGATGGGCCGACACGACCAGGATTTCGTCCTTCTTGTCGGTGCCTTCCACGAAGCCCAGCGCGTTTTCGGTGCCGATGGACGTGCGCGTTTTGGGGGCCCTAATTTTTAGGGCCCCGGGCCGGAAGGGCGCGGCCAGCGGCTGGCCCTTGGCGGCGGTTTGGGCCAGGTACTTGGCTACCGCGGCGGCGTTGGTGCTCAGTAGTTTGTAGCCCACGGCCGGCGCTAGGTAGAACACCGGCGGGCGCTGGGGGCCCGTGCTGGCCAGCGCCAGGGTAGGCTGGGCCAGGGCGGGCGCGATGCGGGCGGCCGTCTTCTCGAAGTTGCCGTTGGGCCGAAAATCGACGAAGAAAATGCTGCGCACGCCCTTGGCCAGGGCGGCGGCCAGCTTGGCGCGGTCGTCGCGGCCCCAGCGGGTGGCGCTGCCGTCGGGGGGCGCGAGCAGAGGCTTGCCGCTGGCCGTGGTGGGCTCGCCCTGCAAAATCAGCACGTCCTTGCCGGCCACGTCCAGCCCTTCGTAATCAGAATAGCCGGCCTGCTCGATGCCGTAGCCCACGAACACGGGCTGCACTGTCGTTTCCAGGTCGAAGCCCGCCGAGCCGCGGCCGTAAAAATCGTTCGGCCACTGGTAGCGGGCACTGCCCACTTGCAACGTGGCGCCCGGGGCCCAGGCCACGCTTTCGAGCTGGAATTTCTGAAGGTAGGGGCCCCCCGCGTCGGGCCCCGGGCCAGCCAGGCCGGCAGCCTGAAACTGCGCGGCTACGTAGGTGGCCGCCAGGTGCTGGCCTTTCTGCCCGGTTTCGCGGCCTTCGTACTCGTCCGAGGCCAGCACGCTCAAGTGGGTGCGCAGGCGGTCGGCTGTTACGAGGTCGGCGTAGCGCAGGCTCCAGTCCACCAGGTTGGCGGGTGGGGCTCCCAGGGTGGGCATCACGCCAGGCTTGGTCTTGGTTTTGACCTTGCCTTGGGCCCCCGCCGGCGCGGCCGTCGCCAGGGCCAGCAGCGCCGGCAACAGGAGTTTTTTCAGCATTAGGAGGGGGGAGAGTGGTCGGTACTTTGACCGTCATGCAGAGCGCAGCGAAGCATCTTTCCCGCGTCAGTAAACCCAATCGAGTGGATTAGCGACGCGGGAAAGATGCTTCGCTGCGCTCTGCATGACGTTCTTTTTGCCAAAAACTTGCCAAGAAACCGGGCTAGATAAACTTGTAAATCAGCACGGTGGCGTAGGCGGCCACGCCTTCCTGCCGGCCCACGAAGCCGAGCTTTTCGGTGGTGGTGGCCTTGATGGACACGTCGTCTTCGGCAATGCCCATGACGGCGGCCAGCACGCGGCGCATCTCCGGGATGTGGGGGTTCACCTTGGGCTGCTCCAGGCACACGGTCGAGTCGATGTTGCCCACTTCGTAGCCTTTTTCGCGCAGCAAGCGCAGCACTTCGCTCAGCAAGCGCTTGCTGTCGATGCCCTTGTACTGCGGGTCGGTGTCGGGGAAGTGGAAGCCGATGTCGCGCAAATTGGCCGCCCCCAGCAGGGCGTCGCAGATGACGTGGATGAGCACGTCGGCGTCGGAGTGGCCCAGGGCCCCGTGGGTGTGGGGCACCTGGATGCCGCCGAGCCAGAAGGGCAGGCCCTCGCGCAACTGGTGAACGTCGTAGCCGAAGCCGGTGCGGATTTTCATAACGCAGCGTATAATAAGAGAGTAGGAGAGCGGCAAAGGTATTGGTTGCCGGGCCCCGGCAACCCTTGGGCGCCGCAGCGAATCAACGTACTTTGGGACGGTTTCCGCTCACTCGGTTTTTTGCTTGTTTATGAGGTTGGTTTTTGCGCGCAGTTGGTGGTGGGGGTGGTTGCTGCTGGGGGCCCTGGGGGCCCGGGCGGGCACCGTGAAGGGCACCATCCGCGGGGCCGACGGGGCCGGGCTGGCCTTCGCCAACGTGTCGGTGCGCGGCGACGCCACCAGCACCGGCGCCAACGACCAGGGCCAGTACGCCCTGCGCCTGCCTGCCGGGCGCTACGAGCTGGTGTTCCAGTACGTGGGCTTCCGGCCGCGCATCGAGCCGGTACGGGTGCCCGGCGGCGACTCCACCACCGTGCTGAACGTGCAGCTGGCCCCCGAGGCCTACAGCCTGGGCGAGGTCACGGTGCGCTCCTCCGACCGCGACCCGGCCTACGCCATCATCCAGCAGGCGCAGCAGTGGCGGCCCTACCACCGGCGCGAGGTGGCCGCCTTCCGGGCCCGCCTCTACAGCAAAAGCCTGGGCCGCATCCTCGAAACGCCGGGCAAAATCATGGGCGTCTTCAAGCTGGGCCCCGACATCAAGACAGGCATTTTCTACCTCTCCGAGAGCCTGTCCGACATTGCCTTCACCCAGCCCAACATCGTCAAGGAAAGGATGTTGTCGAGCCGCGTGAGTGGCGACTCGCGCGGCATCAGCTTCAACCGGGCCAGCGCGGGCCGGGGCCTCAATTTCTACGACAACCTGATAAAGTCGGGCTTTTCGGAGCGCGGGTTCGTGTCGCCGATTGCGGCCAGCGCCATGCTGTTCTACCAGTACGAGCTGGTGGGCAGCACCCGGCAGGCCGACGGGTCTTTGGTGCACAAAATCCGCGTCACCCCGCGCCGCCGCACCGACCCTGTGTTCAGCGGCTTCGTATACATCGTGGACGGCTTGTGGCGCCTGCACTCCGTGGATTTGAACCTGGGCAAGGAGGCCCAGCTCGACTACGTGGACGGCCTGCACATCGGGCAAATCTTCGCGCCCGCCCCCGGCAACCCCAACGTGTGGGTGATGCAGTCGCAGGAGCTGCGGGCCAACCTCTCGGGCCTGGGCTTCAAGGGCTCGGCCTACATCACGTCGGTGCTGTCGAACTACGCCGCCGTGGTGCCCACCTACCCCGCGCCGCCCGTGGCCCCGGTGGCCGCGCCGGCCGCGCCCGGGGCCCCCGCCGCCCGCGAAACCGCCGCCGACATCCGCAAGCTGAAGCCCGACCTGCGGGGCCTGGGGGCCCAGGTGCGCCGCCAGGTGAAGCGGGCCCAGCGCGACTCGCTGCGCGCCGACCCGCTGGCCCGCATGCCCCGGGGCGAAGTGCAGCTGGTGGAGAAGGGCGTGAACGAGCGCGACGCCGCCTACTGGGCCCAAATCCGCCCCGTGCCGCTCTCGGCCGAAGAGCAGAAGGACTACCGCACCAAGGACAGCACCGAGGTCATCCGCCGCTCGCGCCCCTACCAGGACTCGATGGACCGCAAGCGCAACAAGTTCGAGCCCATCAACCTGGCGGTGGGCGGCTACACCTACCGCAACTCGTTCAAGCAGACCAGCTTCACGGTGGAGCCAGTGGCCAACGTTTTGCAGTACAACACCGTGGAAGGCGTGGTGGCCAACGCCCGCGTGGCCTACGTGCGCCGCACCGACGACAAGCGCTTCCTGTCGCTGGCACCGGTGCTGCGCTACGGTTTCAGCAACCAGCAGCTCAACCCCAGCCTGGCCCTGGCCTGGCAGCTCGACCCGGTGGTGACGCGCCAAATTGGCCTCGTGGCGGGCCGCACGGTGGAGAATTTCGACCGCAACTCGCAGCTCACGCCGGCCATCAATTCCATTTATACGCTGCTGGCCAACCGCAACTACGCCAAGCTGTACCGCCGCGACGGCGCGGAAATTACTTTCCTCACCGAGGCCGTGAACGGGCTCACGCTGCGCACTTCGGCCAGCTACTTCGACCGCCGCGAGCTGTTCAACACCACCGACCGGCTGATTGTCGACGTGAAAGACCGCGCCTTCACGCCCAACCAGCCCGTGGCCGAAGAGGCCCCCGGCGGCACCGGCTTCGGCCAAAGCAAGGCCCTCACGGTGGGCCTGGGCCTGGACTTCAAGCCCGGCCAGCGCTACATCAACCGGCCCGATGGCAAATTCAACCTGGGCTCGAAGTGGCCCACCTTCAGCGTGCAGGGGCGCCTGGCCGTGCCGCACGTGCTGGGGGCCGACGTACGCTACCTGCTGCTGCAAGCCGGCGTGGCCCAGCGCATCGACCTGGGCCTGCTGGGCGCCAGCACCTACCGCGTGAACGTGGGCGGCTTCGTGGGTAAGCAGGAGGGCCTCACCTTCGCCGATTTTCGCCACTTCTCCGGCAACCGCACCCTGCTCACTGGCAACTTTAGCGATTTTCAGCTGCTCGACTATTACCAGTACAGCACCCGCAGCGCCTACCAGGAGGCGCACTACAGCCACCATTTCAACGGCTTCATCTTCAACAAAGTCCCGCTGCTGCGCCAGCTAAAGTGGCAGGAGGTGTTCTCCCTCAACTACTTGCACACCGCCCAGGCCGGCCACTACGTGGAGCTGGGCGCGGGCATCGAGCACATCTTCAAGGTGCTGCGCGTCGATTTCTACACCGGTTTGCAATCGGGCCAGCGTACTGGCACGGGCATCCGGGCCGGGTATGGCTTTTAATTGGAAGTAAGAATCGGGGGGCGGGCTGCCGGCTTTTCGCCGGCTGCCCACTAATGGTTGCGCCCAGTTGAACGAGCAGTTTGAGGCCCCTGGGAGGCCGGGCAGTAGTTCGGCAATTACCGAGCAGCCGGCGAAAAGCGGACAGCCTGGGCACACCGGCACTGCTACTTTACTTCCTCAAAATCAACGTATTCGCCTATGCGGTCAGTGCCCGTGCGGGGTGTGCTGGCGGTGGGCGGCACGTAGTCGACGTGCACCTGGCCGGGGGCGGGCGGCGGGCCGGCGGGCGGCGGGGGGCCCTGGGGCCCAAACGGCCCACCGTTCATTGGTCCGAAGGGGCCTCCGCCTTGCTGCTGGGCCTTGTGCACCTGCTGGCGCACGAAGCCGCTCAGGGCCGCCCGCATCAGGTTGGGCAGGATGTAGCGGATGAAGAAAAACGAGAGCAGCAGAATCAGCCAGAAAGACATACGCGAAGGTAGGAAACGGGGCGTTGGGGCCCATTGGTACCATAACGAAGGTGGGTGTATATTTGGTTTAACCCCCGCGTGGTCCGCCCGGGGTAGAGTCGTAATTACCGCTTAAATATTCGGTTATGCGCCACTTATTTTGGAGTATGTTGCTGGCCGGCCTGCTGCCGGCTGCCGCCGCGCAAGCCCAGCGCGTGTGTCCCGGCTACGTGGTGCTGGCCAACGGCGACAGCCTGCGCGGGGCCGTGCACCTGACCAGTGACTTTGAGCAGCAGCAGTTTGTGAAATTTATTCCGCTGCACGCCACCAGCACCAAGCCCCTGCGCCTGACCGATGCCGAGGTGGTGGCCTACGGCTACGTGCAGGGCTCCGACACGGTGCGCTACCGCAACTGCGGCCCCGAGCTGGCCTCGGCACCCGTGGTACTGGCGGCGGGCCAGCGGGCCGCGCTGTTTCCCATTTCGCGGCTGCGGCTGGGGGCCCTGCTGCGGGTGCTACAGGCCGGGCGGGTGCAGGCCTACGAGCGCTACATGCCCATCCGGGGCGGTAACTCGTTCTTCCGCGACGTGCTGCTGCGCACCGGCACGGGCGCCTTGGTGGGCACGTACTGGTGGAACTTCCGGCCCCGGGCCGCCGAGTATTTCGCCGATTGGCCCGCCTTGGCCGACGACCTGCGCGCCGGCCGCTACCCGCCCCGGGCCCTGCCGCAGGTGGTGCGCCGCTACAACGCCTGGTACGGCCACGGCCGCTGAGCCCAGCCGGGTCCGAAAAAATGTGGGCCCTGAAACCTGGTTTTTTCGGTCAACGCCTTATCTTTGCGCTCCCAAGTGGCAATTGGCCACCGGGAAATGCCTCTTTAGCTCAGTTGGTAGAGCAGCTCATTCGTAATGAGCAGGTCGTTGGTTCGAGTCCAATAAGAGGCTCATTGCCAAACAAAAAGCCCCCGGCAACGCAGTTGCCGGGGGCTTTTTGTTTGGGGCTCAGGGGCCCCGCGGGGTTAATCGTACTTGGCGCGGTATTTTTTGCCGGCTTTGGCGTCAGCGTGGCGGTCCTTGCGGCTGCTTTGCGTAGCCAGCAGGCCCACGCCGAAGGCCAGTACGGCTCCGCCCACAATTTGCTGGGTGGGGCTGAGGCGGCGCACTCGCTCGACTACTTGGGCCCCCAGGTCCCGCACGGGCTGCGGGATTTGCTCCAGCAGTTGCTGAATATCAAAGCTTTGCAGCCATTCCTTGCCTTGGGCTACGGCGTCGTCCAGCTTTTGGGTAGCGGCGTCGGCGGCGTCAGTAGCTTTAGCAGCAACGGTATTGGCAGCATCGGTGGCTTTAGCAGCAACAGTGTCAGCGGCGTCGGTAGCTTTAGTAGCAACGGTTTCGGCGGCGTCAGCAGCGGCGTTGGGGGCGGCGGCGTCGGGGTCTTGGTGCGGGGTGGAGCGCATGGGAATGGCAAAAAAGATGAAAGGGTAGGGTTCAGGTAAGGCGTAGTTATTCGCAAATCAGCGGTAGGAAGTTGCCCCGGCGCGTAGGTTTTCGGGCCACGGGCTGAACAGTACGCCGGCTCAGCGGTTCTGCTGCCGGCTTTTGCCGCTTCGCGCTACTTATCAAGTTTTTACTTTTGTAATGGGTCGTTTTAATAATAAAGTCTGTTTCGTCACCGGGGCCACTTCGGGCATTGGGCGCGCCACAGCCTTGCAGCTGGCCCGCGAGGGCGGGTGCGTGGCCGCCCTGGGCCGCAATGTGCAGGAGGGGAAGTCGTTGATAGACGAGATTGAGAAAGCCGGTGGGCAGGCCATGTTCATTAAGGCCGACGTGGGCATCGACGCCAACCTGGTGGCCGCCGTGGAGAAAACCCTGGCCAAGTGGAACCGCATCGACGTGCTGATCAACGACGCGGCCGTGATGACCTTCAAGCCCATCCTGCAGATGGACCCCGCCGACTGGGACGGCGTGCTGAACGTGAACCTGCGGGCCCTGTTTCGGCTTTGCCAGCTGTGCCTGCCCCACATGAAAGGCGGGGCCATCGTGGCCGTGAGCTCGGTACACGCCTTCCAAACCACCCCCAACGTGGTGCCCTACGCCGCCAGCAAGGGCGCCATTGAGGCGTTTGTGCGCGGCCTCAGCCTCGAAATCCCGTACGGCCACGCCCGCATCAACGCCGTGGCCCCGGGGGCCGTCGATACGCCCATGCTTTGGGACAACCCCAACATCTTGAACGGTACCGAAGAAGTGACCGGCCAGGTGGGCACGCCCAACGAGTTGGCTGCTGCCATCTGCTTTCTGGCCTCGCCCGAAGCCAATTTCATCAACGGCACCACGCTGGTCGTCGACGGCGGTCGGCTAGCGCAACTGTAGGCCAGCAGCCGTCATTAAATAGAATAGTATAAAGTAGAATAGTATAAAGCGCCCCGGTCGGTTTGGCCGGGGCATTTTTTATGGCTGTGTGGGGCCCCCGCCCGCGCGTTGGGCCAGCACCACGCGCCGGGCTTCTTCGCGCGCTTCCACCTCGTACTTATTGTTGTAGTAGCCCACCCGCGCCGACTCGGCCAGGTAGCGGTAGAGGAAGGGCAGCAAGCCTTGTTCGCGGTACTGGCGCAGGTGCACCCGCTCGTGAGCCACCCACTCGGGGTCGGCCAAAAACTCGGCGCGGCTAGCCCCACTCAGGTGCACCGTCCCCCCGATGACCATGGCCACGCGGGCGTTGCCGCCCAGCACGAGTCGGGCAATACGGGCCAGCGGCGAGTGCACCCAGGTGCGGAGTGGAGCATCGGTCATCGGGAAATAATCAAAAATTTGGGGAGCGCCATATACGGTGCATAATTATGGCCGGTTACAAGCAAATGCATGATTATTTTTTGTTAAAACATGACATTATTAATAAAATGAGTAGTTATTCGTTATTGTAGGTCGGCACTACCGAAAGTTTGCCTTAGTTTTACCCGGCGGTGCGGTGGTGCTATTTCACAATTAATCACCACGCCGGTTCGCTTTACTCCCTGATTTCTGGCCGCTTGCGGCCTTGCCTATCGCCCAAGAAACGCTTCCTGCCGGTCGTTCCGCCCCCTTGCGAACCCCGGGTTTACCCCACCCACTTCGACGGATAATGAAAAACAGCCTGCTCTATTTCCTCGCCGCCGCTTCCCTGGTCCTTTCGTTTTGCTTTGAGCGCACCCCCGATGCTTCGCTCACGCCCCGCGCCCTCGATGCGCCGGCCGTGGCCGAAGCATCGCTGCTTTCGGGCCTGATGACGAACCCGGTGGCGCTGCCTGTGCCCCCCACCACGCCCGAAATGGCCGCAGTTCGCGACTCGCTTGCCTACGGCTACTACGCCCAGACGCTGGGCCTGACGCTGGCCCACACCGAAAACAAAGGCCTGCTCCAGACCGTGACGGATTGGATCGGGACGCCTTACCGCTTCGGGGCCAACTCGCGCCACGGCACCGACTGCTCGGGCTTTGTGACGCGGGTGTTCAACGAGGTGTACGGCATTGTGCTGCAGCGCAGCTCGCGCTCCATGTTTGGGGCCGTGCAGCACGTGGCCAAGGCCGACATGCAAACCGGTGACTTGGTGTTCTTTCGCCACGGCAAAGGGGCCATCTACCACGTAGGTATTTACCTGAAAGACGGCAAATTTGCTCACTCGGCGTGCAGCGGTGGCGTGCGTGTTAGCTCGCTCAACGAGGATTACTACCACCGCAACTTCTACGCCGCCGGCCGCGTACCCGCCGCCGCCCGCGCCGACGCCGCCGTGCTGGCCGAAGCCGTGGCCAGCGCCGCCGATGCCCCGGCCGCGGCCCAGCAGTAGGGCCCCGGCCGGCTCCCCACCCCCGAAATAATAACAGCCCCGCACCCCGTGCGGGGCTTTTTTGGGCCCCTGCGGCCGGGCAGTTAAACCCCGCCCCCGCGCAAACGGTATAACGCCTATGGGGGCCCCGCTGGGGCCCCGGCTTATCTTTTCTGATTCTTATGGATGCTCGTACCCCCCCCTCTGGCGCCGACGTGGCCGGCTCGGCCCTTTTCAAAAAATTCCTGGGCAAGGCCGAAAAATACATCCAGCAGCCCACGCTGCTGCGCAAGCTGCTGACCGACGCCTACACCAAGGCCCAGCAGAAGAATGAGTTGGGCGGCTTGGCCCACGAGGCCTGGACGACGCTGCAATCGTTGTTTCGCCTCATCCGCGCCTCCGTGGCCGGCGACTACACGGGCGTGCCGTCTAGCACGCTGCTGGCGGCGGTGGCCGTGCTCATCTACTTCATTAGCCCCATCGACCTTATCCCCGACTTTATTCCGGTGCTGGGCCTGATCGACGACGTGGCCTTGGTGGCGTGGTTCTCGCTCACCATCAAAACCGAGATTGACAAGTTCCACGAGTGGGAAACGACCCGCCCGCAGGACGTGACGACCCACGCCGCCCCGGCCGCCCACGAAAACTTCGTGCCCGCGCCGGAGTCGGCCAAGTATGCCGGCACTACGCCGACGCCCGAGGGCTCCCACGCTCCGCGCCCCGACGTGGCCGCCACCACCACCGACAGCAGCCGCGACGCCAGCCACGGCACCGTGGCCACCGGCGGCAACGTGCGCTAGGGCCCCTCATTGCGCCCGGCGCGGCCCCCAATAAAAAGGCCCCGAAACATACGTTTCGGGGCCTTTTTATTGGGGGCCGCGCCGGGCGTTGGGGTGCTTAGGCGGCGGCGTGCTCGCGCACAAACCGCACGAAGTCGCCCACCGTGTAGAGGGGCACTTCGTCGGGGATGATGATGTGGAAGTTGCGTTCCAACTCGAGGATGATGTCCACCACGTCTACCGTGTCGAAGCGCAGGTCGCGGGCCAGGCTGGCGGTTTTGCGCACGCGCGATGCCCGGATGGCCTTGCGCTTGCTGATGATGCGGAAGACTTGCTGCTCAATGGAAGCAGCGGGGTGGGCGGCGGCGGCGGACAAGTACATGTTGTTGCAGAGCAGGCTGGAAGAATGGGAGAAAAAGCGGGGCCAGAGCGAAAAGCCCAACGGCAAAGCGACCGGAAACGCATTCCGCCGGCGCAGAGAACCGGCGGAATGCGTTTTTTAACCGGGTGAAGCACAAAAAGCTTGGTGCAATTTTTAGGCCAGTACCGCCGGTGTGGCCGCGTCCACTTCCTCGCGGGTAGCGGCGTGGGCTTCGGAAGCGATAGAATCGGGGTTGGTGCCCTTTACTTTCGCTTTGACGGACTCGGTAATCAGGTACATGACCGGGACCACCAGCAGGGTCACAATCGTGGCGAACGAGAGCCCGAAAATGATGGTCCAGGCCAGGGGCCCCCAGAACACCACCGACTCGCCGCCGATGAAGAAGTGCGGGTGGCCGGAATTGAACAGCTCGTAGAAGTTCACGTTCAGGCCGATGGCCAGCGGGATGAGGCCCAGGATGGCCGCGGTGGCCGTCAGAATCACGGGGTTGAGGCGGGTGCGGCCGGCCTCGATGAGGGCCGGGCGCAAGGCCATGCCCTGGCTGCGCAGGATGTCGGTGAATTCGATGAGCAGGATGCCGTTTTTCACCACGATGCCGGCCAGGGCCAGGATGCCCACGCCCGTCATCACGATGGAAATCGTCATGCCCGTGAAGGCGTATCCAAACAGCACCCCAATTACCGAGAAAATGATTTCGGAGAGGATGATGAGCGGCTTGGAGAGCGAATTGAACTGGGTGACGAGGATCATGAAAATCAGGCCGATGGCCAGCACCAGGGCCACCACCAGGAAGTCGGAGGTTTCCTTCTGGTCTTCGGCCGCTCCGCCCATCTTCACGGTGTAGCCGTCGGGCACCCGGAAGCGGGTGAGGGCCTGGGAAATCTGGGGCACCACGCCGGCCCCGGTGTAGCCCTGGCTGGTGAGCACGTTGGAGCTGATGGTGATGATCTTCTTTAGCCCCTTGCGCTTAATGGCCCCGTAGGTGGTGCCGTACTGCAAGTCGGCTACGGCCGAAATTGGGACTTGGCGCAGCGTGCCGCGGTTGGTGCGGAAGGTGAGGGGCGCGTCCATCAGGGCATCCACGTTTTTGCGGTACTTGTCGGCGTAGCGCACCTGGATGTCGTAGTCGTCGTCCGATGTTTTGAACTTGCTGCTCTCGCGGCCGAAGATGGCCGTGCGGGCCAGCGTGCCCACCTGGGCCGTGCTAATGCCCTCGCGGTTGGCCCGCTCGCGGTCCACGCGCAGAGCAATTTCCGGGTTGGCGTCCTCCAGGTCGGAGTGCAGGCGCTCCACGCCGGGAATTTGCAGCGAGTCCACGTAGTGGAACACGCGCTTGCTGAGCTTGGCCAGCTGCTGGTAGTCGTCGCCGGATACTTCAATGGCGATTTCCTTCTGCTGGGGCGGGCCGCTGCTTTCCTGGTCCACGGTTACTTCGGCCCCCGGAATGCCCTTCACCACCTCCCGGATTTTCGTCATGTAGGTGCGGGTTTTGGGCCCGGTGCGGTCGCTCAGCTCCTTGAAGGCCACGGCCACCTTGCCCAGGTTCGACTGCGCGGCCCCGGTTTGCTCCTGCGGGTCGTTGGCCCCGATGGCCACGTTGCTGATGACCGACTCCACGTCGGGGTTGTTCTGGCCGATGACGCCGTACACCCGCTTTTCGAGGATGCGCGTCACGCTGTCGGTCACTTCCACGGCCGTGCCCACCGGCATTTTCAGGTAAGTGTAGATGAACTTGGGGTCGCCGGAGGGGAAGAATTCCACCTTGGGCTTGCGCACGCCCACGGCCACGCCCGAGAGCACGAGCAGCACCAGCATCCCGAACATGATGCTGCCTTGCCGCCAGAACGAGCCGTGCACGGCCCAGGCCACGAGGCGGGCGTAGGCGTTCTGGAAGGCCGGCAGCATCCGCGTCTGGAAGTAGGCAATGCCCCGGTTCAGCACGTAGCGGTTCAGGAAAATGAAGAAAACCAGGGTCAGCAGCAGGTTGCCTGTGAAGGGCGAGCCCACGAGATAGCCGATGACGGCGATGGCCACCAGGGCCCCCATCCAGCCCAGAAACTTGGGCGTGAGCGGGGGGCGCTTGCTGTCAGCATGGCCGTGGTCTTCGCGCTGCATGAACGTGACGGCAAACACCGGGTTGATGAAGAAGGCTACGATGAGCGACGAGAGCAGCGTCACGATCAGCGTAATCGGCAGGTAGTACATGAACGAGCCGATGAGGCCCGGCCAGAAGGCCAGCGGCACGAACGGGGCCACGGTGGTGAGCGTGCCGGCCAGCACGGGCACGAACACCTCGCCGGCCGCAAACTTGGCCGACTTCTCGGTCGTCAGCTCGGGGTGGTCGTGGTGGATGCGGTGGGTGTTCTCAATCACCACGATGGCGTCGTCGACCACGATGCCCAGGGCCAGCAGAAAGCTGAAGAGCACAATCATGTTCAGCGAAAAACCCAGGATGGGCAGCACCAGAAAGGCCAGGAACATGCTCAGCGGCACGCTCAGGCCCACGAACAGGGCGTTGGTGGTGCCCATGAAAAACATCAGAATCAGCGTCACCAGGATGAAGCCGATGATGATGGTGTTGATCAGGTCGTTCAGCGTTACGCGGGTGTCGTTCGAGCTGTCGCCGGTGATGGTCACGCGCAGGTTTTTGGGCAGCGTAGTGCGCTGGTCCTGGTTGATGAGGGCCCGGATTTTATCGGAGGCCGAAATCAGGTTTTCGCCGCTGCGCTTCACCACGTTCAGCGTGATGGCGGGCTTGCCGGCGAGGCTGGCGTAGCTCTCGCGGTCCTTGAAGCCGTCCTCCACCGTGGCAATGTCGCCGATGCGGATGGGATTGTTGTCGGCGTTGTTGACGAAGATGTTGGCGATGTCGGCGGCGCGGGCGTACTGGCCGGCCACGCGCACGGCGCGCTTCTGCCCGCCCACGGTCACGGAGCCGCCGCTCACGTTCAGGTTTTCGCGCTGGATGGCTCCCTCCACGTCCTCAAAGCTCAGGTGCGCGGCCTGCATCTTGTACAGGTCCAGGTCCACGTTCACTTGCTGCTCCAGGGCCCCAATGATGTCGACGCGGGTGATTTCGGGCAGGCTCTCAATCTGGTCCTGGATGTCGTCGGCGTACTTTTTGAGCTTTACCAGGGGCAGGTTGCCGCTCAGGTTCACGTTCATGATGGGCAGCTCCGAGAAGCTTACTTCCTTCACGTTGGGCGGGGTGGGCAAGTCGTTGGGCAGGTCGGTGCGGGCCTTGTCCACGGCGTCCTTGATGAGCTGCTTGGCGTACTCCACCTTCACGTTGGTGTTGAACTCGACGTCGATGATGGAGTAGTCCTGGTTCGAAGTGGAGTTAATTTTCTTCACCCCGTTCACCGACTTAATCTCCTTCTCGATGACGCGCGAGACCAGGTTTTCCATGTCGGCCGGCGAGATGCCGGGGTAGATGGTGCTCACGATGATGCGCGGCACCACGATGTCGGGAAACTTCTCCTTTTGCAGCTTCACGTAAGTGAAGAGGCCGGCAATGGTGAGGATAACCGTGATGATGTAGATGCTCGTTCGGTTATCGATGGCCCAGCTGGTGGGCTTGAATTCTTTTTCTAGTTCTTGCATGGTAGTAGGGTGCGGGGGGCTCCGCCCGTCGTTGTACAAATCAGCTAAAGCGACTTCTGGAACGAACACACGGTCGTTCTACCGGTGGGCGAGGGCAAACCCCGCCCCTACAGGCTCACCGTCTGGCCTTCGTTCAGGTTTTGGTAGCCGGCTGTGATTACTTTATCGTCGGCCTTCAGCCCGGAGGAGATTTCTACCTTGCCGTTGTAGGTTTTACCGGTCTGGATGACGCGCTTCGTCGCTTTGCCGCCCACCACCAGGTACACGAACGAATTGGTTTCGTCTTTCTGCACGGCGTCCACGGGCAGCACGGGCACGCTGGCGGTGGCGTAGTTCTGGATGCGTACCTGCGCCACCTGGTTGGGGCGCAGGCGGCCGGCGTACCGGGCCGGCACTTTCAGCTCGACGGCGAAGGTGCGGCTCACGGCCGAAATGCCGCGGCTCACAGTGCGCACCGTGGTCGGAAACTCTTCGTCGCCGAGGTCGGGCAGCTTCACCAGGGCCACGTTGCCGGCCTTGATGCTGCTGGCGTAGTTCTCCGACACATCGGCCACGATTTTGCCGCCCTGGCCGCTGAGCAGGCGCACCACTGGCGCGCCCGGGGCCACGGCCTCGCCCAGCTTGGGCAGCACCTCGTCCACGGTGCCGCTGAAGGGGGCCACCACGCGGTACATGGCCCGCTGCCGGTTGAGGGAAGCCAAGCTGCGCTCCAGCGACTCGTAGTTGTTCTTGGCCGTCAGGTACTGGATTTCGGTGCCAATCTGCTGCTTCCAGAGGCCGGCCTGCTTCTGGTACACCACCTTGGCCAGGTCGAGGCGGGTGCGCAGCTCGGCCACGTTGGCGTCGAGCACGCTCGCATCAATCGTGGCCAGCACCTGGCCGGCCCCCACCCGGTCGCCGCTTACCACGCGCACGCTGGTGAGGGTGCCGGCCATGCGGGCCGGCACGGTAGCGTTTTGGGTGAAATCAACCCGGCCCTGCACTTCGAGGTAGCTCTTGAAGCCCGCGGGCTTGATGACGGTGGCCGACACCGGCGTGGCCGGCTGGGCCGCGCCCGCGCCCTTAGTTTGGGCTTTGAGGCCGGCAATTTTGGCCTCGGTGTCGGCCTGCTGCTTTTGCAGGGCGGCCAGCTCGGCCTTGGGGTCTTTCGACGACGACGAGCCGCCGCAGGAAGCGAGTAGCAGCGTAGCGGCGAGGGCAGTATAGGAGAAAGCGAGGCGCATGGAGAGTAGCTGTTTCTAACGGAATGGAGACGTGGATTATTTGGCTTGCTGGTACAGCTCGCCGGTGGCCTTGTCGCGGTCCACCTTGGCCACCAGCACGTCGTAGATGGCGGCGTAGTAGTTGGTTTGGGCCTCGCGGAGCGAGGTTTCGGCCGTGATGACTTCAATGTTCGAGCCCACGCCGGCGTTGAACTTGATGCGCGTTACGCGGGCCACGTCGGCCGCCAGGGCCAAGTTGTCTTTCTGGTTGTCGAGCACGTCGAGGGCGTTGACGAGGGTGGTGCGGCTCTGCGCATCTTGTAAGTCAATGCTTTGGCGCAAAGTTTCGAAGCCGCGCTCAATGGTTTGCTGCGCGATGCGGGCCTGCTGCACCTGGTAGTGGCGGCGGAAGCCGTCGAACACCGGCACGTTCAGCGCCAGGCCCACGTTGCCGAAGCCGAACCAGTTCTGGTTGGGAAGGCCGTTGCCGTTGCGCGAGTCGGGGCCCCGGAAGGCAAAGAGGTCGTTCACCGATTTGGCCGAGCCGGTGAAGCCGTAGGCCGCCGTCAGGCTCAGGCGCGGGTAGGCCCCGGCGGTGCGGTTGCGCAGGTCGAGGCCGGCCAGGGCCTGCTGGGTTTGCAGCGTCGAGAACTCGATGCGGTTGTTGTAGTTGAAGGCCGCGTCGGCCTGCACGGGCTGGCCGTTGTTGAGGCCCGGGGCGGGAGCCGGGGCCCCCGGGGCGGTGCCGGCCGGCGGGGTGGGCAGGGCCCCCAGGCCGTCGGCGCCGCCGCCGGTGCCGAAGCTGGCCACACCCAGGCGCTGGCGCAGGGCCCCGGCGTCCACGATGGCCGCGTTCAGCGAGTCGGTCAGCACCACGGGCTGGGCCTGGGGCAGGCCCATCTGGAACTTGAGCAAGGCAATGCTCAACTCGGTGAGGCGCTGGGCTTTCTGCTGCTCCACCACCAGGTTGTTGCGCTGCACGCGCAGGCGGTCCACGTCGAGCTTCTCGGCAAAGCCGGCCTTAAACGTCTGGTTGGTTTGGTAGAGCACCGTGTCGAGGCGCTGCACGTTGCGGGCCAGCAGCGCCAGGCGCGAGCGGGCTACCAGCGTGCTGTAGTAGGCCTTGCTCACCTGCTCCACCACGTCGATTTCGGCCTGCTGGGTTTGCTTTTTCGAAAGCTCCTGGTACACCTTGGCCGCCTTGAGGCCGATGAGGTACGAGCCGTCGAAGAGCTGCTGCGAAAAGTTGGCCGACGTGTTGCCCGCGTACTGCAGGCCGAAGGCAATGGCCTGGGGCGGCACCGCCACGGGCGCGGCGTAGGCCGGCGTCAGGGTCACGGCCTGGCCCGCCTGGGCGGCCGCAATGTCGCGCTGCGTCAGCGTGGTGCCGTTCAGCGCACCCGCGCCGCCGCCAAAGGCGCTCGCGTCGAACAGGCTCTTTTGCAGCTTGAAGTTATCGGCCACGTTGGCCCCCACGGTCACCTGGGGCAGGCCCTGGGCCTTGATTTCGCCCACCTTGGCGGCGGCCGTTTGCTCGGCCAGGCGCGTGGCCAGCAGGCTCGACTTGGTTTGCACGGCGTAGCGGATGGCCTGGGGCAGGCTCAGCGCCATCGGGCCGCCGGTGCCCAGCACGGGCGGGGGGCCCTGGGGCGTTTGGGCCGGCAGCGCCAGCGGGGCCAGGCCCAGCAGGGCAGCCCCCAGCCAGCGCCGGGGTCGTTGCAACGTCTTGTTCATCAGTGAAAAAAGGTAGGGGTGTGGGGCGGAGGTAGGCCGCTTATTCGTCCTCCGTAATGTGTTGGTAGTGGTTGAAGAGGCGGTGGCCCTTGAGCGTAGCCACCCCCAGCAGGAAGTGCTCGTCGAACACGCGGTTGACCCGGATGGCCCCGAACTGCGCGGGCGGGTAGAGGTCGCGGTCAAAGGAGAGCTCAATCTGCGCCAGGTTCAGGCGGGCCAGCACGTCCACGTCGAGGTCGGCGCGGAAGAGGCCCTCGGCCATGCCGCGGCGCAGGTTGCGAATGATTTGGTCGAGGATGAACGTGTTTTTGTGGGCCGAAAACAGGGCCCAGGCGGCCGGGTGGTACTTGCGCAGGTCGTAGAAAATGCTCGGGTGGATGCCGCTGAACTGCTGCTCGGCCCAGTGCGAAATGTCGAGCATCTCCCGCACCGCGTCGGCCGCGTGGGTGGCGGCGCTCATGCAGTCGCTCTGCGACTGGCTCAGGTGCCGGGTGATAACGCCGACCACGATATCGTCTTTGTTGGTGAAGGTTTTGTAGAGCGTTTTTTTCGACATGGCCAGGTCGGCGGCGATGTCGTCCATGCTCACGCTTTTGATGCCGTTGCGCAGGAACAGGGCCCCGGCGTGCTGTAAGATGCGGTCTTTGATTTCCATAAGCGACACCGCAAAGATACTATGGAAACTTTAAACGGATTTAAAGTTTCCATTAATTTTTTACGGCGGCGCGCGGGGTAGCCGGGGCCCCACGCCGGGGCTTGACGGGCAGCCGCGAAAAATATTTTACCACTTTGCCAATTATCCGGCCCCGCCGGCTGTTCTGGGCGGCCCGCTTTCTCCCTTTCCCATGTTCAAAACCGACAAAACGCCCAAAGCCTACACGCCCGGCGAGGCCCTACAAAAAATTGCCGCTTTCTGCGCTTATCAGGAGCGCACCCAGAAAGAAGTGGAGCAAAAGCTGCGCTCCTACGGCCTCGACGAGGACGAAGCCGGCGAAATCATCATCCGCCTCAGCCGCGAAAAACTGCTGGACGAGGAGCGTTTTGCCCAGGCTTTTGTGCGCGGCCACTACCGCCACAAGCAGTGGGGCCGACGCCGCATCGTGCAAGAGCTCAAGCAGAAAGGCATCAGCGAATACTGCATCAAGTCGGGGATGAAGGAAATCGACGGCGAGGAATATTACCAAAACCTGCTGGCCGTGCTCGAAAAAAAGGCGCGCCAGGAAAAGGAGAAAAACCCGCGCGTGCGCCGCCAGAAAATAAGCGTTTACCTCACCGGCAAAGGCTACGAGCAGGACCTGATCAAAATGGCCCTCGACGAGCACGCCGCCGCCGAAGCCGCTGCCGAGTAGCCCCGCCGCCAAGCAGGGCCCTGGGACTATTCGGCGGCGGCGGCCCGGGGCCCTATTTGGCCGCGGGGCCCGGCTTGGCGGCGGCCACGGGTGCCACCGAAAAGTCCTCGAACTCGACCGGAAAACCTTTGCCGTCGGGTGCGGCGCACATCAGGCCAATTTGCACTTTCTGGCCGGGCGTGGGCGGGAAGTAGGCCAGCCGCAGCATTTTGAAGTCTTTGTTGTCGAAAGAATACTGGATTTCTACGTAGTCGCCCTTGCGCAGCAGCGTCAGCCACACGGCCGGCGGGCTGTCCTGCCGGGGTACCACCGACCAGTCGGACACCTCGCGCGTGACGACGGCGCTCACGTTTTGCGCGCCTTTCACGTACTCGATGCCGGTTTTGATCCAGTTCTTGGCGTCGAGCCGAATCATCAGCCCCGCCTGGTCGTAGAGGTCGCGGTAGTGGCCGGTGATTTTCACCTTGGCCACGAAATCGCCGGCCTGCTCCTGGTAATAAAAGTGGCCGTTGTCGCGGATGAAGCCGTAGTGCGTCACGCGCCAGAAATCCGTGCCGCCGTCCACCTGCACCTGCAACTTGCCGGCGGCGACGGTGGCTTGCTTGGGCGCGTTCAGCCAGCGCATGTTGGCCAGGGACTGGGCCCCGGCCGGGGCCCCCAGGGCCAGCAGCAAGCCGCTCATTAGCAAGGTCTTCATAAGAAAATAAGGAAAAAAGTGAAAGCAAAACATTAGCCCCTGCGGCCCAGCGTGGGCAGCTCCATACGTTGCCCCAGCACCACGCGCCGCCCGGTGAGGGTGTGCAGCAGGGGCCCCAGAATTTGCTGGGCGTTGCGCTGGGTTTCGGCCAGGATGCCCGATTGCAGCGCCGCGGTGCGCACCTGGGCCTCGGCGTACTTGTAGCCCTGGTCCACCAGGTCAGCGTCCTGGAAAAAGCCATTTTCGGTGCTGAACACCCGGCTCTGGTCGTGCCGCACCTGGAAGTTGCACAGCTCGGGCGCGGGCAGAAACACGCGCACCACCGAGTCGCCCTCCAGCACCACATCCTGGGGCCGGATTTTGCGCAGGTCGAGGCAGCCGGTGGCTTCGCCGGCCACAATCAGGGCCACCTTGGCGTCGGGCAGGATGGTAATGCGGTTGGCGCGCTTGTACTCGACCACGTCTTTGAAGCGGTAGCGCACCAGCTCCAGCTTGCCCAGGGCCTCCACCTGCGTAAGCACCGTGTTGTGGGTCACGGTCACGCGCGGCGCCGGCACCAGCGGGTTGTTGTCAAGCACGGGACCGATTTTCTTCCACAGGAACCAGCCCAAGGCCACTAAAAACAATAGCGGCACAAGGCGGCGAATCAGACGGACGAGGTTCATAGGTACTTGAATACGGCGGCGGGGGCGCGCCGTTGGGGCCAGGGCCCCGAGCCCGGCGGTGGCGCGGCTTTGTAGCTTTGGCCGATGTCTTCTTTCGTGCGCGCTTTACGCCGTGTCTTTGCCGCCGCCGCTCGCCGCTGGGGGCCCCACCACCGCTTGCTGCTGGTGGGTGCGTGGCTGCTGGTGCAAGCGGCGTTTTTGGCGCGGTTCCACGGCCCGCACTTTGCCAGCGACAGCGCCCTCTACCTCGAATACGCGGCCAACGTGGCGGCCCACGGGCACTACCAGCCCAGCGCCACGGTGCCCGGCGCCACGGCGCAGCAGGAGGGCGATAATAACAATTTCGAGTACGAACACAGCCAGCGCTACATTCTCTACCCGTGGTTTCAAAGCGTGTGGCTGCGGCTGCGCACCGGGCGCTGGGGCATTGTGCTGGCGCAAATGGCGCTCTCGGGGCTGGCGGACAGCGCGCTGTACGGGGCCGTGCGGCGGCTGGCCGGTGGGCGGCGCGGCGCGGCGGCCCTGGCCACCGGCTTGTTTGTGGTGTGGCCGGATGTGCAGCAATTCAACAGCTACCTGCTCACCGAGTCGTTGTTCATTAGCCTTTCGGTGCTCTCGTTTTGGGCCCTGGTGCGGCTGCGGGGCCGCGGCGGCCGGCCGGCGGGGGCCCTGCTGCTGCTGCTGCTGCTGGGGCTAACAGCCCTGGCGCGGCCCAACGGCTTTGTGGTGGCGGGCGCAGCGGTGCTGGCGGGCTTGGCCGTGCTGCACGCCCAGCGGCGGGCCTGGTTCTGGGCTGCGCTGGGCGGCGGCGTGCTCGTGGCCCCCCTGCTGCTGCGTGCGCTCGACCATCAGTTGGTGACGTACTTCCTGGTAGAAACTTACCAGCGCGGCGAGCTGATGTACGGTTCGGCGGCCTGGGCCCTGCACCCGGCAGCTCCGCTGCACCTGCCGCCGCCCGGCACGGGCCAGCTGGCGCGGGTGGGCTACTTCGCGGCTCACAATCCGGGCTTCCTGGCGCGGCTCATGGCGGGCAAGGTATTCGTGTTTTTTAGCAGCATCAAGCCCTATTATTCGCTGGCCCACCGCCTGGCGAGCGTGCTGCTACTGTGGCCGCTGTATGCCCTGGCCGTGCGCGGGGCTCGGTGGCAAGCCGTGTGGGCCCCGGCGCGGGTTTTTCTAGTTGGGGTGCCGCTGCTGCAAGCAGCTGTGGTTTCGCTCACCGTGGACGACTACGACGTGCGCTTCCTGGCGCCGGTGCTGCCGTTCGTATTCGCCCTGGCCGCGCTGGGCGTGTGGAAAAGCTGGGGAAATGTGGATAAGTTGAATGGGAAAATGGGTGAATGAAGGAATGGGTGAATGGAAGAATGGCTGTGCTGGATGAATTTCTGGCCTAGTGCCTAGTCAGGGGAATTATTTGCACAAACCTTTTGATAATGGCGGGAGAGTTTCTGTCGGGCCTTGTCAAGCGAAAATTGCCAGTTGACGGTTGCTCGCCGGGCATTGCGCTCCGCCACGCAGGCGTCGACGTGCGCGCGCAGTTCGTCTTGGGTGGGAATGCGCTGGTGCAGGCACTGGCGGGCAATGGCCGATAGTTCGAGTTCGACCATGTTAAGCCAGGAGGCATTTTTGGGTGTGTAGTGGACCTCGAAGCGGGCGGCTAGGGCGCGGGCCTGGGCGGCGGGCAGATGCTGGTAGAAGACGGCATCGGTGTGGGTGTTGAGGTTGTCCTGGACTAGCACGATTTTCTGGGCCTGGGGGTAAGCAGCGTCCAGCGCTTGCATAAAGCGGCAATAGTCGGCCCCGGTGCGGCGGGCCGACACCTCGACCAGGCGCTGCCCCGTGCCCGGCTCGAAGGCCGCCAGTAGGCAGGCCGTACCCTGACGCACATACGTGCTGCTTTCGCGCCGGGGACGGCCGACTTTGGCGGGTCGCTCGCCCACTGCGGGCTGGGCCGGCACAGGCGGCAGCGGTTCGACGGGCTGGCCGTGCAGCACGCAAGGGCGTTCATCGAAACAGACCACCGGAAACTGCGGGTCGTGGACCCGCTCATAGACGGCCAGTACGTCTTCCATACGGGCCAGGAAGGCGGCGTTCATTTCGCCCAGGCACCAGTGTTGCTGGCGGTGGGGCTGTAGCTCGTTTTTTTGAGCACCTGGCTCACGGTTTCGTGCGAAATGGTGTCCACCAGGCACGATTCTACGGCTTTGTCGGCCAGCAGGCGCAGGGTCCAGCGACTGTGCCCTATCGGAGCCGGGGTGCAGGCCAGGGCCGTGAGCGCGGCGCGGGCCGCCCCGTCAAAGCGCCGCGGACCGCCGCTGCGCGGGGCCTCGCCGAGCGCCGTGGCCAGCCCCTGCTCGACGTAGCGGCGGCGCACCTGATATACCGTCTGCACGCAGCAACCCAACTCAGCCCCGACAGGGTAGCCGCTCACCCCATCAGCCAGCCGCAACAGCATCCGCCCGCGTTGGACTGTGCGCCCGGCGTGCCGGCCTTTGCGCGTTAAGCTTTCAATAGTCAGGCGATCAGCCGATGACAGGATAAATGGTGTGAGTGGTCTTCCCATTCAACGGCAACGACCTGCCTCTCTTTTTGTTCGAAAAACTCCCCTGACTAAGCACTAGCGCCTACTCCTACTCATTCCTTTATTTACCCGTTCACCCGCTGCCGAAGCGCGCGTGCCACCCGGCCCAGCCCTGCAAGCCGCCGGTGTGCACCGCTACTACCGTGCTGCCGGGCGCGAAGTATCCTTGTCCGATCAAATCCAGCACCCCAAACAACAGCTTGCCGGTGTAAATGGGGTCGAGCAGCACACCGTGCCGGTCCTCAAACTGCCGGATAAAGGCCAGCAAATCCGCCGAGTATTTGGCGTAGCCGCCGAAATGGTAGTTCGTGGCCAGTGCGTAATTGGCGAAAACCTGCCCGGTAGCCGCACGCGTCAGCGCGTCGATGTCGTCTTTTAAGAAACCACCATTTTTCAGGGCGGTCACGCCCACGGCCGTTTCGGGGCCCCGCAAGCCGGTGAGCAAGCCGGCCAGGGTGCCGCCCGTGCCCACCGCCACGGCCAGCGCAGCGAAACCTATCTGCTGGCGAATTTCAGCCGCTAGTTCGGCCATCCCTTTCAAGGCCAACGCATTGGTGCCGCCCTCGGGCAGCAGGTAGGCGGGGCCGAATTGGGCTTGCATTTCGGCTAGGAAATCGGGCTCGGCTCGGCGGCGGTAGGTGCTACGGTCGAGGTAGCGCAGGGCCATGCCGTCGGCGGCGCAGCGGGCCAGGGTGGGGTTGGGGGCCCCGGCGGCCTCGCCCCGCACCAGGCCCGTGGTGCCGAAGCCGTGCAGCCGCCCGGCCGCCGCCACCGCCGCCAAATGGTTAGAATAGGCCCCGCCAAACGTGAGCAGCTGGCCGTGGCCCAAGCGCCGTGCCTCCAGCAAGTTATACTTGAGCTTACGGGCCTTGTTGCCGGGCAAATCGGGGCTCACCAGGTCGTCGCGCCAGAGCAGTAGGCGCACGCCGCGGGCGGTGGCCACGGGCTCGGGCAGGTCCTGGAGGAAGGGGCTAATTAACAATTGGCTAAGTCTATTGTCAATTCAATCAACCTATTGATTACTAGAAATGAAAAGGCCGTCATGCTGAGCGCAGCCGAAGCATCTCTCCCGCTTACTATATCAACTGATTAGTGCTGCGGGAGAGATGCTTCGGCTGCGCTCAGCATGACCGCCTTTTTGATTCAACTATACCGCGTCTTCCGGCTTGCGCTTAGCTACGTAGGCGCCGGTGCCCAGCAGCACCAGCACGAGGCCGATGCTGGATACCAGCGACACGGTGTTGCCGGTGGCGTATTCTTTGGGCTCGAATTTGAAGTCGATTTTGTGGGCCCCGGCGGGCACGTGCATGGCGCGCAGCACAAAATCGGCGCGGAAATACGGGGCCGGCTGGCCGTCGAGGTAGGCGTTCCAGCCGTCGGCGTAGTATACTTCCGAGAATACCACGGTGCCCGGCTGGGTGGCGTTGTAGCCGTAGCTCAACGCGTCGGGGGCGTAGGTGGTGAGGGTGATGGTAGCCGTGGTGTCGGCGTAGGTGGCGGCCTGCACGGCCGGGAATTTCACGTTGTCGACCACCGCCGTTTGGCCGGGGTTGAGGGTGGCGAGGGCGGCCATTTCGGCGTCGGGCGTGGCCACGGTTTTCACCGCGCGCACAAACCAGGCGTTGCCCAGGGCCCCGGGGTTGCGGATGACGGGCTGCTTCTCGTTGCCCGTCAGGTAGTAGCGGGTGTTCAGCATGTTGAGCACCGGCGTGCGTCGGAAGTCGCCCCCGTTTTGGCTAAACAGCGCCTGCATCTCGGGCGAAATCTCGCGCTCCACCAAATCCTGGTAGCGGCGCAGCTTGGCCCCGTGGTAGCCGCCGATGCTCTTGTGGAAGTACGAAGTTTGGGCCTCGTTGAACGGGTTTTGGATGTTCAATACCCGGTAGCTCAGGTCTTTGTCTTGCAGCACGGCTTGGTCGGCCGCGCTGGGTTCAAAGCTCTGGGCAATGCTGGTGGGCTGGAAGTTCTTCTCGCCCAAGTAGCGCTTGTCCACGCTCCACAGATCCACCAATACCAGCAGGGCCACCAGCGCCGCGGCCGAGCCCGCGCCCAGCTTGCCCTTCAGGTAGAAGTACAGCGTGCCCAGCGCCAGGCCCACAAACAGCAGCCCGCGCCACACGTCGTTGCGCAGCAGCTCGGCGCGGTCGGCGCGCAGGGCCCCGATGAGCGCGGCCGGAAAGCCACCCGGGTTCTGGGGCCCCTGCATGAGGCTGGCGTCCACGGGCGCGGCAAAATCGAAGCTGAAGCTGGCCAGCCAGGCCAGCGCCAGCACCCCGGCCGTCACGGCCCCGGCGTAGAGCAGCTGGCGCAGGCGCGCCTGGGTTTCGGGCGCGCCAGGCAACGCCGCCGGGGCCCCTGCCGCCGCGCGGGCCGCCTTGGCCAGGGCCGGGTGCATGGGCGCCGCCGGGGCCCCCAGGGGGCTAACGGGCACCGCCGCCGCGCGCGGCCGCAGGATGCGCGCCAGGGCCAGCGCCGCCAGCAGCGGCATGGCCAGCTGCGCCATCACCAGGCCCATGCTCACGGCACGAAAGCTGCGGTAGCCGGGCAAGTAGTGGAAAATAAGGCTGTTAACTGATTCGAAGTTTTTGCCCCAGGCCAGCACGAACGAGACTAGCGTGCCGGCCAGCAGCCAGTAGCGGGTGCGCTTGTCCACCACGAACAGGCCCAGCACGAACAGGAAGCACACCACCACGCCGATGTACACGGGGCCCGCCACGTAGGCCTGGTCGCCCCAGTAGGTCGGCATTTGGGAGGCGGCCTGCGGGTCGGCGCCCAGCGTGCTCAATTCGCGGGCGGTGTTCGAGTCGGGGCCCAGGGCCATGCTGCTGCTGCCGCCGTAGAAGTTGGGCACGAGCAGCGTCATGGTTTCGCCCACGCCGTAGCTGTAGGCAAAGGCGTAGTCCTCATCCTGTTGGGCAGCGCTGGCAGCCGGGGCCTGGCCGGGCGCGGCGGGCAAGGTCTTCAGCTCCGACGGGGCCCGGTTGCTGAATTTGCTGTACTCATACGTGGTGTAGAGGCGGCCAAAACTGACGCCCACCGCCAGCAGGGCCCCCACGGCCAGCAGCGCCACCCGCTGCCCAAAGGCCGGCAGGCGCCCGGCGCGGGCGGCCGCCACCAGCTCCACAATCCCGTAAATAACCACCAGCAGCCCAACGTAATAAGTAATTTGGGGGTGGTTGGCGCGCAGGTTCAGCGTGAGGCCCACGGCGAAGAGCGCGGCCCCCAGCCACTTGTCGCGCCGGAACGTGACGAGCAGCCCGCCCAGCACCAGCGGCGCGTAGGCCAGGGCAAACGACTTGGTGTTGTGGCCGGCCAGCAAAATGGCCAGGTTGTAGCTCGAAAAGCCCAGCGCCACCGCGCCCGCCACCGCCACCAGCGGCGGCAGCCCCAGCGCCACGCCCAGCACGTAGCCGCAGAGCAGCGCCAAAAACAGGTTCGACACCGCCGAGGGCAGGCCCAGCGTCAGGGCCTTCTGCAAGTACACCGATAAATCGCCGGGGAAGTGCACCGAAATCAGGTAGGTGGGCATGCCCGAAAACATGGAGTTCGTCCACAGCGGCTCGTGGCCGCCGTGGGTGGCGGCCCAGTTGCGCACCTCCTGGGCCCCGCCCTGGAACTGGGCAATGTCGTGCTGGGCCAACGACTTGCCGTCGAACACGATGGGCGCAAAGTAGGCGCAGGCCAGCACGATAAAGAACAGCACCGCCAGCAGGTGCGGCAGCGCCCGCTGCCACAGCGGCGCGGTACGGGCAAGGGAAGCAGAAGAAACAGCAGCGGCCATCGGGGCGGGGTAGGGGATAGGAAACCGGGCCCGAAGGTAAGGTTTGCGAACCAGGGCCGGCACTAGCCGGCAAACGCTTGGCGCGCCTGGGCAATGGCGGGCGCGTGCGCCGTGGCCCAGTTGCCCAACGCAATGACGGCGCCCAGCAGGCTCTGGCCCAGCGCCGTGAGGCGGTACTCCACGCGGGGCGGCACCTCGGCGTAGGCCGTGCGCGTCACCAGGCCGTCGGCTTCGAGCGAGCGGAGCGTGACGGTGAGCATGCGCTGGGAAATTCCGTCAATTTGCTTGCGCAACTCGTTGAAACGCACGGCTTCCGCGCTGCCCAAGTGCAGGATGGCGAGCAACGACCACTTGTCGCCGACGCGGTCCAGCACGTCGCGCACGGGGCAAAGCCGGGGGCCCCGCTTCGAAACGGTCAAAATATTTTGAATCGCCGCCGCTACGCTAGCGGCCTGGGGGTCAACAACGGTTACGTCCATGTGCCTGGGGAAGCTTAAAGTGCCTTCTTGCGAGGCGTAAAAAGGGCCAATACCTTTGGGTTACCAAAAGTAACCTTTAACCTTTTAACCGCCAAACGTATGATTGCCATTACCGGCGCCACGGGCCAGCTCGGCCGCGCCACCCTCCAAGCCCTGCTGCCCCAGGTAGGGGCCCCCAACCTCGTCGCCGTGGTGCGCGACCCCCAAAAAGCCCAGGACCTCCGCCCGCTCGGCGTGCAGGTGCGCCCGGGCGATTACGACGACCCCGCCGCGTTGGCGGCGGCGTTCCAAGGCATCGACACGGTGCTGCTGGTATCGACCAGCGAGTTTGACTACGCCACGCGGGTGCAGCAGCACCGCAACGCCATCGACGCCGCGAAGCAGGCCGGCGTGCGGCACGTGGTGTACACCAGCATCTTCCGGCCGTCGGCCGCGTCGCACTTCGGCTCCAATCGGAGCCACGCCGCCACGGAAGCGTACCTGCTGGCCTCGGGCCTGACGTACACGCTGCTGCGCAACACCCTGTACCTGGACCTGGTGCCGATGTTCGTGGGCGAAGGCGCACTGGCCAGCGGCAAAATCTACTTTGCGGCCGGTGCGGGCCGGGTGAGCTTCGCCCTGCGCGAAGAAATTGCCCAGGCCACCGCTCACGTGCTGGCCACCCAAGGCCACGACAACAAAGCCTACGACATTGCGCCCGCGCCGCCCTGTTCCTTCCACGGCATTGCCGCGGTGCTCGGCGAGGTAACGGGCCAGGCGGTGACGTACGTGCCCATCGCGGGCGAAGACCTGGCCGCCGGCATGCGCCAGCACCAAGTGCCCGGGCCCGTGGTGGCGATGATGGGCGAGCTGGCCAGCGCCATCGCGGCCAACGAATTTGACGCCAGCAGCCCCGACTTCGAACAACTCCTGGGCCGCAAGCCCACGGACCTGAAAACTTACTTAACCGCTGTTTACGGTAAGTAAACAAACGACAGCCGCGCCTGAAAATGCCCGGGGCCCCCGCCGTAGCGCTGGAGTTCCGGGCATTTTTTAGGGCCCCGGGCGCGGCGGGCGCCGGGGCCCCCAGCGCCGTTTGGCTTCCCGCCGCGGCGCAAAGGCCGTTCCAGTTGGGCCCCAGCGGAGAGCCCGGGGCCCCGGCCGTACCTTCGCCGTCCGTTTTTTGCCGCCGCTGCCCATGCCCACTACCTTCCCGATGGCCCCCGCCACCCCGCCGCCCTTCGACGCCGACGAGCTGATTTCCGTCGTCGTGCCGCTCTACAACGAGGCGCAGAGCGTGCGCACCCTGGCCGGCCAAATCGTGGAGGTGATGGAAACCCACGGCTTCCGCTACGAATTAATCCTGGTGAACGACGGCAGCGCCGACCAAACCTGGGGCCACATCAGCGCCCTGGCCGCGGCCAACCCGCACATCATCGGCCTCGACCTGGCCGGCAACTACGGCCAAACGCTGGGCCTGCGCGCCGGCTTCGAGCAGGCCCAGGGCAGCATCGTGGTGGCCATGGACGGCGACTTGCAGCACGACCCGGCCTACCTGCCCGAGTTCGTGCGCCTCATCCGCGCGGGCTACGATATGGTGGGCGGCGCCAAGAGCAAGCGCCCCGAAGGCTTCCTCAAAACGCTGATTTCCAACGGGGCCCACAACATCATCAGCCGCCTGTCGGGTGTGAAGCTGGAGTACTTCGGGGCCACTTACAAGGCCTACCGCCGCTACCTGCTCACCAACGTGGAGATGCTCGGCGACGCCCACCGCTTCCTGGGGGCCCTGGTGGCGCGCAAGGGCGTGCGATACATCGAGTTTCCCATCGAAATCCGGGCCCGCGAGTTCGGCACCAGCAACTACGGCCTCAACAAAGTCTTTAAAGTCATCGTCGACTTGCTGATTTTGCGCTTCACCGTGGTCTACGCCCGCAAGCCGTTCCGGCTGTTCGGCGTGCTCGGCATCCTGAGCCTGCTCATCGGCGGGGCCCTCACCTCGGGCTTCCTGGTGGCGGCCGTGTTTTTCGGGCTGAACATCTCGGCGCGCTTCCCGATGGAGTTCATCTTCAGCCTGTTCCTCATCATGGGCGGTATCTTTCTGCTGAGCTTCGGGGTGCTGGCCGAAATTGGTACTTACACCTACTTCGCCCGCCGCAACCGCCGGCCCTACGTGCTGCGGCACCTGGCGCACCACGCCGCTGGGGCCCCCGCGGCCGCTCCGGTGCCCATGCCCGCGGCGGCCGCGGCAATTAAATAGGGCCCCGGGCCGCGCCGGCCGCAACCTATCCGGCGCGGCTCCGCTTAAAGGAGCGGCGCGCCACTCCCGCGGCCCCACCCCACATGGAAATTCCCACCCTCACCGCTGAAGACACCAACCGCGTAATCGAAATGGCCTGGGAAGACCGCACGCCGTTCGAGGCCATCCTGGCGCAATTCGGCCTGTCCGAGCAAGCCGTTATTGAGTTGATGCGCCGCGAGTTAAAGGCGGCCTCGTGGCGCCGGTGGCGGGCCCGGGTGCAGGGCCGCCCCACCAAGCACCGCGCCAAGAGCGCCGTCGACGACGCCCGCTTCAAGTCGCAGGCCCAGCGCAGCATCACGTTCAACAAAATCGCCAAGCGGCCCTGATTTTTCTTTGCATCGGAGCGGTTTGGGTTAATAAAAACGGTCATGCGCGGACACTAGATGAGCATGACGGCCTAAAAACATCCTTCAGCTAACTCAAACCGCTCCATTTCCCTCAATGCGCCGGCTCATCATCAACTGCGACGACTACGGCTGGGACGCGCCCGCCACCGCCGCTATCCAGGAGCTGGCCGCGCAGCGCCGCATCAGCAGCACCACCGTGATGGCCAACCTGGCCACCGACGCCGACCTGCGCGCCCTGGGGCCCTTGCAAGCGCACATCTCCACCGGCCTGCACCTCAACCTGATAGACGGCGCGCCGCTGAGCCGCGCCTCCGCCGTGCGCACGCTGTTGGGCCCCGACGGGCAGTTTTTTAAGGGCCAGCAGCTGCTGGCGCGCTTCCTCAGCGGCCGCGTGCGGGTGGGCGAGTTGGAAACCGAGGTGGTGGCCCAACTGGCCCGCCTGGCGCGGTTCGACGTCCCCGTTTCGCACGCCGACAGCCACCAGCACCAGCACCTGTATCCGGCGCTGGGGCCCGTGCTCACCGGCATCTTGCGGCGGCACGGCATCCGTCGCCTGCGCCGCTGGAGCAGCCAGCCCGGCTACGCCCTGCGTGGCCAGCTGCTCAACGCCTTCGGTGTGGCCTCGCGCTACGGCCTGCGCGGGTTTCAATCGCCCAACGCGCTAGTGGCCGACTTCTCGGCCGCCCAGGATGCCACGCTGCCGATCTTCGCCCAGGGCCTGGCGCGGGCCTTCCGCCGGGGCCCCCTGGTGGAGTTCATGACCCACCCAGGCCTCACGAACCGCGAAACCTCGTACCTCAACCGCGTGGCCGAGTACGAATTCTGGCGCGACGCCGCGTGGCCCGAATACCTGAGGGAGAACGAGATACAGCTGGTGCGCTACGACGAGTTGTAGCGTGGACTCTGCGCGTCCGCGCGTCTCGCTTCGTCCTATTGTTAGCCGTGTAGCTGCGTTTCGCCGCGCGGACGCGCAGAGTCCACGCTACACTTACTCGTCCAAGTACTGGTGCACGAACTTGATGGCCGTGGAGCCGTCGCCGACGGCGGCGGCCACGCGGGCCATGGCCCCGGCGCGGCCGTCGCCGGCGGCAAACACGCCGGGCACGCAGGTTTCGAGGGCGAAGGGCTCGCGCTGGCGTTTCCAGCTGGTGGCGTAGCGCGGGTCGGCCACCAGGTCGCGGCCGGTGAGGACGTAGCCCTTGGCGTCGCAAATGACCGTGCCGCACACCCACTCCGTACTGGGCTTGGCCCCGATGAACACGAACAGGGCCCGGGCGGGCCGCTCCTCGGTTTGCTCGCCCACTTGCAACACCACGGCTTCGAGGTGGCCGTCGCCGCGCACCTCTTTCACCTGGGCAAAAGGCAGGATTTCGATGTTCTCGGTGCCCGCAATCTGCTCGATCAGGTAGGCCGACATGCTGCTGGCCAACGACTTACCGCGGATGACGATGAACACCCGGCGGGCGTAGGTGGCCAGGTACATGGCCGCCTGCCCGGCCGAGTTGCCGCCGCCCACGATGTACACATCCTGCTGGTCGCAGGAGCGGGCCTCGGTGCGGGCGGCCCCGTAGTACACGCCCGCGCCGCTGAGCGCGTCGATGCCCGGCACCTCCAGCTTGCGGTAGCTGACGCCGGTGGTGAGCACCACGGCCCGGGTGCGCACCTCGCTCCCATTGCTGAGGGTGAGGACTTTGTAGCCGTCCTGCACGCACAGGTTGGTCACTTCCTCGGCCAGGAACTCGGCACCCAGGCGCACGGCCTGCGTCCAGGCGCGGTGGGCCAGCTCGGTACCGCTGAGGCCCGTGGGGAAGCCCAGGTAATTCTCGATGCGCGAGCTGGTGCCGGCCTGCCCACCGGGCGCTTCGCGCTCAATCAGCAGCGTTTTCAGGCCTTCCGAAGCGCCGTACACGGCCGCGCCCAGCCCCGAGGGCCCCGCGCCAATCACCACCACGTCGTACAAATCGCCCGAGGGCTGGGTGAGCAGGCCCAGGTACTGCGTGAGGTCGGCGCGGGTGGGGCGGGCCACGGCGTGGCCGTCGGCGTACACCACCACGGGCAAGTCGGCGGCCTCGAACTCGGTGCTTTCGAGCAGCTTGGCCGCGGTGGGGTTGGTCTCGAAATCGAGCCATTCGAAGGGCACCATGTAGCCGGCCAGGGCGCTCTTGACGGCGTGCGACAGCGGCGACCATTGAAACCCAATCAGCCGCAGGCCCTGAAACGCGGGCTTGTGCTGGGCCTGCCAGGCGGCCAGCAAGTCGTGCAGCGTGGGGTAGAGCAGCTCCTGGGGCGGGTCCCAGGGCTTGAGCAAATAATAGTCGATGCGGGCCCCGTTGATGGCCCGGATGGCGGCCTCGGTGTCGGCGTAGGCCGTGAGCAGCACGCGCTTGGCGTCCGGAAACAGGGCCCGGGATTTTTCCAGCAGCTCCACGCCTTCCATGCCGGGCATGCGCTGGTCGGCCAGCAGCAGGGCCAGGGGCTCGGCGCGGGTTTGCAGCTCGCGCAAAATTTCCAGGGCCCCGGCGCCCGAGTCGGCCCGCAGTACGCGGTAGTCGCGGCGGAACTCGGCGCGCAGGTCGCGCTCAACGGCGTTGAGGACCTGCAAGTCGTCGTCGACGGCTAGGATAACGGGTTTTTTCATCAGGAGGCAAGTTATTTATTATCAGTTGGTAATGCGTAGTAAGAACAACTGATTTAGAACGTCATGCTCATCTGTCGTCCGCGTAGTGAAGCATCTCAACCGCAGCAGGAATCAATTGAATTAGTTAGTGGGAGAGATGCTTCGGCTGCGCGGACGACAGATGAGCATGACGGCCTAATTCTCTTCTGCCCTTCCTGCCCTCACGCCACCGGCAGCCAGGCGCAAAACTCCGTGCCCTGGGGCCCCGAGGTGACTTCGAGCCGGCCGCCGTGGTTTTGCACGATGCGCTGGGCAATGTCGAGCCCGAGGCCGGTGCCCTCGCCGGCTTCCTTGGTGGTGTAGAAGGGTTCGAAGATGTGGGGCAGCACATCGGCCGCAATGCCGGGCCCGTCGTCGGCCACGCACACCTGTACGAATCCAGGGGCCAGGCGGGTACGCAAGGTAAGGCCGCCGCCGGGGGGTAGCGCGTCCACGGCGTTGTCGATGAGGTTGGTCCACACCTGGTTGAGGCTGCTGACCTGGCCGCGCACGAGCGGCAAATCGGCCGCGTAGTCGCGGGTAAGCCGGATGTTTTTGGCCCGCAGCTGGTGCCCAAAAATGTTGAGCGTGCTCTCGAGCCCGGCCGCCGCGTCGAGGGGTGCGAAGTCGCCGCCGCGGTCCATGTGCGAGTACGTTTTCACGTTGTCCACCAGCGTGCTGATGCGGCTGCTGGCTTCCTGCACATCGCGCAGCAGCCCCTGGGTGCTGAGCTGCCCTTCGAGCCAGGCGAAGGCGGCGGGGCGGGCGGCGGGCGGCAGCAGCGCGGCCACTTCTTCGAGGGCGGGGCGGGCCAGGCCGGCGGCCAGCAGGCCCCCGGCCAGCGCCGAGCCGTCGGGCACGGCCTGGGTTTCGAGCCAGTCGGCCAGCTCGTCTTCCGCATCGGCCCGGTCCAGGGCCGAAGCCGTGGGGGCCCCCGCTGCGGCGGGCTGCGGGTGGGCCAGCAGCGTGAGGGCGTGCAGGGCCTCGGGGGCGGGGCAGTGGCTGGCTAGGGCCGAGAGCAGCGCGGGTTGGATCCCCAGCCGGGCCCCCAGCGTAGCGGCGGCCCGGCTGATGGCGGCGGCGGGGTTGTTGAGCTCGTGGGCCAGGCCGGCGGAGAGCTTGCCCAGCGCCCGCAGCTTCTCGTCGCGCTCCTGGCCGCGGGTTTGCTCGCGCACCCGGTCGCTCATCAGGCCCACTAGGCGCTGGATCAGCTCGGGGCTGGTGCGCTCCAGCTCGGGGAATAAGTCGCGGTGCAGCAGCAAGATGTGGGTCTCGCCCACGGCCACGCCCCGGCCGCCGATGGTGCGCAGCCGCGAGTAGGGCAGTACCCCGCTCACCTGCCCCGCCTCGATGCGGAACACCGGCTCCGCACGGCCGTTGCGCTCGGCATAAAACTGGAGGCCGCCCGCTAGGATGGCCATCATGTACTGGGCCGCGTCGCCGGCTTGCACCACGGTTTCGTCGGGGCCGTAGCGGCGGTCTTCGCCGTGGGCCAGCAGCCAGGCCAGGGTATCGTCGGGCAGCCCGGCAAAGGCCGTGACGGTGGATAAATCGGCGGCGGTGAGGGGAGCGGGCATGGGCGGGGAAGAGAATGGGCCGGCGGGACAACAAATTTCGGCCGGTTTCGGCCGGTAAGGTGCGCTGGCATGCATTTGCCCCGGCTATATACTGCGCAGCCACTGTATATTGCGGGGCCACTGCGCGCTTGGTTTTACTGCTTATTATCAACCCAATATGCAAATTTCTCCCAGGTTGTTGCTGCTTTTCGCTGGGGTGCTCGGTTTGCTTTCTCTGATGAGCCAGAAGGCTGCGCCGCTGCCCGCGGAAAGCGCGGCGTTTGGCCGCGCTGCGCTGGCTGGCACCGCGTTGCGCCCGGCCGAAAAGCTAGGGCAGTACACGAAATACAACTTTGGGCCCCTGCTGCTGCAAGCCTCGGCCACGGTGGTCGTGGGCTTCATCGGGCCCGATTACCAGCGCCTGCGGGTCAAGGTGTTAACCGTGGACAAGTCGGGGGCCGACCCCGCGCTGTACCAAATCACGGGCAAAACGGAGGTGGCCGGCCTGGTGCGGGCCTTTCGCGGCACGCTGCGCTTGCAGCAGGTGCGCGAAGCCACGCCGGTCAAGCAGCTTTATGCGTCCGAGGAAGGCCCCTTGCCCGACATGGCCGTGGCCGGCGTCGCCGTGGGCCGCTACGAGTTGACCGAAAGCCCGGCCCAGGACCACACCGGCATCTTCCGCGGCGTGGCCGTTATGCGTTGGTACCTTGACCACCGGCACCGCCTGCACTACGACGACATCAACAAAATGTCGGACAGTTTTTGCAACAACCAGTTTGCCGGCAGCTGGACGAGCTACGCCACCAAAAAGACGCAGCGCTGCAACTGGGGCGACTACCGCATCCCCAACGCCGGCGATTTTGACACGGGCGCGGGTGAACTCAGCCCCGCCGAAAAGTATCTGACCAACGGCTGGCAGGACTACGCCGCCGGCCAAAACCTATCGGTTAACAGCGCGGCCCGGCGGCGGGAGGAGCGGACGTGGTGGAAATGATTGGCGCGCAGTTCGCGTGAGCCAGCCCGACGGCCGGGGCCCCGGCCCGCTAAGGCGCAGTTGCCTCTGCTCCCTTGAAGCTGAACACCGCCCCGGGCAACGCCACCGCCGCCGTGATGAGGTAGAACGTGAGGCTGACCGTGACCGACACGGCCGCGTCGAGGTGCAGCACCTGGGCCCCCAGCACGAAGGTGACCTCCCGGGCCCCGATGCCGCCCACCGTGAGCGGCAGCACCGCCACCACCGACGATACGAGGAAGACCACCAGGTAATCAATAACTTGACTGCTGGTGCCGGTGCCCGCCAGGATGGCCCACGCGCACAGCACCTGGGCCCCCTGCACGCCCAGGCCCAGCCACCCCGCCCGCCCGAACAGCGGCTGGAACTCGGGGAAAAACCGGCCGCTGCCCCAGTAGCTGGCCGCCACGCCCACCGGCACGCCGGCCAGCACCAGCCCCCGCCAGGGCAGTGGCACGGCCGGCACGAAGGCCAGTAGCACGCCCACCAGCACGCCCAGGGCCAGCACCCCGCTTACCCGGTCGAGCAGCAGGGCCCGCACCAGGGCCGTGGTTTTGCCGGGGAAGCGCTGGCGCAGCAAGTACACCTTGTAGCCGTCGCCGCCGATGCCGCCGGGCAAAAACAGGTTGTAGTACATCCCCAGCCAGTACAGGCGCAGGTTTTCGTCCTCCGACAGCGGCACGCCAATGGCCCGGAAAAAGTAGTTCAGCCGCCGCGCCGACAGCCACTTCGACAGCGTGAACAGGCCCGCCGCCAGCGCCAGCCACCCCGGCTGCGCCGTGGCCAGCACCCGCCGCACATCCCGCACGCTAATGCGCTGGAAAACAAAGTAAAATGCCCCTACCACAAACGCCAGCTTGGCTCCCAGAATGAGGGCCTGGCGCAGCTTCGGGCGGTGGGAGAGAAGGGGCATTGAGAATGAATTTTACTATTGGCACTGTTTGGTTAGGCCGTCATGCTTCGACTGCGCTCAGCATGACGGCCTTGGGCACCAAGCACCAAAATATTAGCGGTGGTAAGTCGGGTCCAGGTAGTCGGCGGGGGGGCAGTTCTGGGGGCCCTGGCCGGGGGCGGGCTCCGGGTTGTCGAACTTGACGAGGTTGAGGTGGATGCGGCGGTCAATCACAAAGTCGAAAAACCGGCGGTAGCGGCGGCCTTCGAGGTAGCAATCCTCGGCCAGGTAGTAGGCCCCCAGGTCGGTGGGGGCGGGCAGGGCGCGGGTGATGGCGCCCCGCTCGCGGGTGATGTAGAAGGCCTCGTCGTTGTCGAGGCGCGAGTCTTTGTACACGTACAGCGGCTGGCCCTTAGTCAGTTGGCCCACCCGGATGCTGGCGGCCCGGTAGGGCACGATGTCGTTGGTTTTGTAGCGCGCCGGCAGCACAAACCAGTTGAAGCCCACCCGCAGGCACAGCAGGTAGGCGCACAGCACCACCAACCGCTGCGCCGGCAGCGTGTGGTAGAGGTAGGCCAGCCCCACCAGGGCCCCAAACACCAGCGCCGTTTTGGGTAGCAAATGCGGCACGTCGGCGATGCGGGCCAGGAACGGCGGCGCGAGCAGCGCCAGGGCCACCACCGACAGCACCAGCAGCAGCACGCCGTCGACCACCCGGTTTTGCCAGGGGCCCTGGGCCTGGTAGTGGTCGTAGAAGTAGATCATCACCGTGATGAGCAGGGGGATGAGCGGAAACAGGTAGCGCGGAATGGTGGCCGGCGAGAGCCAGAAAATGGGCGTCAGGGCCAGGAAGATGACGGCGTTGAACTTCAGAAACGGGTGGGCCTGAATGGTTTGCCACCAGCCCCGCCGCACCAGGCACACCACCAGCAGCGTCCAGGGCGCAAACCAGCCCAGGAAATCGAACGGGTAGGTGAGCACGTGCACCACGGACTTGTACAGCGGCTGCTCGGCCACCGTGCGCTGGCTCGACTGGTCCCAGAGGGTGTAGAAGTAGTCGTGCAGCGAGTTGTAGCGGCTGTACACCAAAAAGTAGCTGCCCACGATGGCCACAAACACCCCGATGCCCAGGAAGTGGGCCCCTGAAAACAGCCGCTTGAAGTTCTTTGAGTACGTGCAAAACACCAGCAGCGTGATGCCCTGAAACGCCACCGACGGCAGCCCCTTCAGCATGAAGCCCACCGCCGTAAGGGCGTAAGTGAGCACGAACAGCCGCCGCCACTGCCCCTTCTCGGCAAAGTAAAACACGGCCGCGAAGCCCAGGTAGGTTATCCAGGCGTGCAGCGTGTCGATGAGGCCCTGGAAGGCGTCGTAGAACAGCATCCGCCCGCAGGTGATGAACGCAAACGCCGCCACAAACCCCAGCCGGGGCCCCAAGTACCGCCGCACCACCCCGAACAGCGTGGCCGCGTAGCCCAGCAGCGACAGCACCGTGGGCAGCCGCACCACCAGCTCCGACTGGCTCCCGGTGAGGTTGAACAGCCCCAGCAGCAGCCAGTTATACAGCGGCGGCTTGTTGTAATAGTACACGCCTTGCAGCGTCGATACGAAATAGTTGCCCGAGTCCTTCAGCTCCAATGCCACCAGGGCCCTAATCGGCTCGTCCACTTGCAGCGGCAGCAGCCCCAGGTGAATGAACAGCGCCGGGCCCAGCGCCAGCAGGCACAGCACCATCAGCGCCCACGGGCGCTGCTGAAACCACAGGGTAAACGACGACATGCGGGCAAAGGGACGGTAAACCACAAAACTACGGCCCCAAACCGGCTGTAGCGTGGACGCTGCGAGTCCGCGCGGTTGAACAGGAATGGCGCGGCTGTAGCGCGGACTTTGTAGTCCGCGGCGCTCGCTTCGTCCTACCGGTCATTGTTCAGCGACCGTTCAGCCGTGCGGACTCGCAGCGTCCGCGCTATGAATGCGCTAGCGCCAGCGCACTTTGGCGCCCGACTGGCCGGCCCATAGGCGCTCGGGCACACTTTCCAGAATGAGCTGGCGCAGGGCCGTGAGCAGGGGCACGCGCACGAAGCCGTGGTGCACCACCAGGCTCACCTCGCGCACGGGCTGGGGGTCGACGAAGCGCTTTACCAGCGGGTTCGTGTCCAACTCGTCGAGCACGGCCAGCTCGGGCACCAGCGTGTAGCCCTGGTGGCGGCGCACCAGCTCCATCAGCGTTTCGATGGAGCCGCTCTCGTAGGTCACGTGGGCGTTGGGGTCGGTGGTGGCGGCGCACAGGTTCAGCACCTGGTGGCGGAAGCAGTGGCCCTGCTGCATCAGCCACATGCCGGGGGCCTTGAGGTCGGCGGCCTCGATCTGGGCCTTGCCGGCCAGCGGGTGGTTGGCCGAAACGTAGGTCAGGAACGGTTCCTCCAGCACGGGCAGCTCGCGCAGCTGGCGGTCGTCGAGGGGCGTCACGAGCAGGCCCACGTCAAGGCGGTGGTCCTTGAGCTGCACCATGATTTCCTCCGAGCGCAGCTCTTCCACCCGCACTTGCAACTGCGGGTAGGCCGTGGTGAGGCCCACCAAAAAGCGCGGCACCAGGTACGGGGCCAGCGTGGGGATGACGCCCAGCCGCAGCTCGCCCACCATCTCGCCCTTCTCTACCTGCACCAGCTCGCGCAGCTGCTGGGCCTCGCGCAGCACCTGCCGGGCCTGGGCTATCACCTTCACGCCCACCGCCGTGGGCTCGGCGCCCTTCTTGTTGCGGTCGAACAGCAGCACGCCTAGCTCGTCCTCCAGCTTCTGCACCTGCACGCTGAGGGCGGGCTGGGTCACGAAGCTTTTTTCGGCCGCCAGCCCAAAGCTGCGGTGCGTATCGAGGGCCACGAGGTAGGTGAGCTGCTGAAGATTCATGCCCCAAATATAACGGTTGGTTATATAATTATTTTAAAAGGCAGATTTGATTATGATAGCTGCTGGCGGGTTCCCAGTTCCGCCGCGGCTTGCCGGCAGTGCGGAACGCCCCGGTTTGCGGCTTGCTAATACTCCGGCTCGGTAATAGCTGCCGCGGCCAGCGCGGTTCTGGGGCCCTGAAACCGCGCATTGCCAGCCGTTTGGGCCCCGAGGTGGTGGCGGGCAACACCAGCGTTGTTGTGCCGTGCTAGCGCGGCGTCGTGCCGGCAAAGCAAGGAAGCAGCCAGGCCAACCCGCCGGTGGGCCCAGCTTGGGCCGGTTTAAGGTGCGAGGAATAAATAATTGGCCAATGACGGAAATTTATATAATATATATTATATTTATAATATAAGCCTGGCGCGCTGGCGACGTTCGGTGTCGCGCCGGGGCCTTTCATTCACATTTGCCACCCTCTGCTATGAAAAACCTGTGGTTGTGCGTCAGCCTTGCCCTATTGCTCGGCGCGTGCGCGAAAGACGATGCTAACCAGCCCAGCACCCAAACGGCCCCCGCCGTGGCCATCGGCAACGGCAAGGCCAACACCTGGGTCAACCTCGACGGCCAGGGCAACCCCACGGCCATGGGCTTCACGCTCAGCAAGGGGGCCCTCGACCAGCTGCCCGCCACCCTGCCGGGCACGGACTTCATGCTGGCGCTGCCCGACGCCGCCACCCAAAAAACCCCGTTTCGGCACGTCATGATTAACTGGAATCCGCTGGGCCACGAGCCGGCCGGCATCTACGACGTGCCCCACTTCGACTTTCACTTCTACATGATGCCGATGGCCGAAGTGATGCAGATTCCGCCCTACGCCGTGAATCCGACCGGTTTCGACAAGGTGCCGGCCGCCGCCTACCTGCCCACCGGCTACGTGAAAAACCCCGGCGGCGTGCCCGCCATGGGGGCCCACTGGACCGACGTGAGCAGCCCGGAGCTGCACGGGCAGCCGTTTACCGAAACCTTTATTTATGGTAGCTATAACAGCCACGTCACCTTCTGGGAGCCCATGGTAGCCCTGAGCTACCTGCGCACCAACCCCACGCTGGAGCAGGACATCAAGCAGCCGGCGCAGTACGAAACACCCGGCTACTACCCCACCCACTTCAGCATTCTGGCCAAGGCCGACGGCAGCTACGACGTGTCGCTCAGCAACTTCGTGAAGCGGTAGGCCCCGGCTGGGGCCCCAGAAAACCTGTCGGCGTTGTCATTCCGACGAAGGAGGAATCTGGGTAAAACCAGTTGAGGTTAGTCCTCAGATTCCTCCTTCGGCGGAATGACAGCGCCCTGTTTGGACAGGCGCTAAAAGCGAAGAAGCCGTGCCGACGACTCGGCACGGCTTCTTCGCTTTTAGCGTGGACGCTACCTGATTACAGCGGCTTCTTCAGCGAGTCCTGAAACTTCTTTATTTGCGGGGCCACCACTTTCTGGTCGCCCACCACCACGATGGTCATGGCCTCGGGGCGGATGTACTGGCGGGCCGTGGCGCTCACCTGCGCGGGCGTCACGGCGTTGATGTTTTTCACCTGCTCGGTGAGGAACGAGTCGGGCAGGCCCTGCAAGTCCAGGTTGTTCAGCTGGCTGATGATGCCGCCGGGGTTGGAGTTGCGCAGCACAAACATGCCACTTTCGTAGTTCTGGATGCCCTTCAACTCGTCGGCCGAGGGCGGCGTTTTCTGAAGCCGCTCGATTTCGTTCACGATTTCGTGCAGCGAATTGTAGGTGTCCTTGGTCGTCACGTCGGCGCTTTCGCTCCAGTCGCCGGTGTGGTAGTGGGTGCCCACCGAGCTGTAGGGCGAGTACGTGTAGCCCTTGTCCTCGCGGATGTTGCGGGTGATGCGCGAGCCAAACGAGCCGCCGAGCAGCGAGTTCGTCACCCGCAGCCCGTTGGGCAGGGTGTAGTACTCCACCGGAATCTGAAAGGCGGGTCCGGCCGGGGCGGGCGCGGGTGCGGCGGCCGTGGCCGTAGCAGCGGCTGGGGCCGGGGCCGTCGTCACGACGGCGGCGGTTTTGGGGCTGCACGCGCCCAGGGCCAGGGCCCCCAGGGCGCAGCGCACGCCCCGGCGCAACAAGTCAGTATGTTTCATTCAGCAGAAAAGGAGGGTGAAAGATAAATGAATCTAGGTAACGCAATATTAAGAGGATTCTTGCCCCAGAATGTAGCGTGGACGCTGCGAGTCCGCGACGAGCGCAGCGAGTGTGCTAATAGCCCGGTCAATCAGCCCGGTCAATCGTCATACTCGCTGCGCTCGTCGCGGACTCGCAGCGTCCACGCTACACCAAGCGCCGCGAGTATCGCCCTGCTCGGTCAATCGTTACACGCGTCCACGCTACATCGGGCGGGGCCCCGACCTTTGCCCCGTGCTACCTCCCTTGCTCTTCGCTGATTTGCCGGCCCTGCTGGGCGGCCACCTGCTCCAGGCCCCCACTGGGCCGGCCGCCGTGCGCCACCTAGTGCTGGACAGCCGCCGCGCCGGGCCGCCCACCGGGGCCCTGTTCATCGCCCTGCGGGGCCCCAGCCACGACGGCCACCGCTACCTGCCGCAGGCCTACGCCCAGGGTGTGCGCCTGTTCGTGGTGGAGCAAGGCGCCGCGCTGCCCGGTGGCCTGGCGGCGTACCCGGGGGCGGGGTTTGTGGCCGTGGCCAGCCCGCTGGGGGCCCTGCAAGCGCTGGCCGCCGCGCACCGCCAGCAGTTTGCGGGCCCCGTGTGGGCCATCACGGGCTCGAACGGCAAGACTATCGTGAAGGAGTGGCTGGCCCAGCTGCTGGGGCCCGATGAGGTCATTTGCCGCTCGCCGCGCTCCTACAACTCGCAGGTGGGCGTGCCGCTGAGCGTGTGGGAGTTGAGCCCCGAGCGCCACACGCTGGGCCTGTTCGAAGCCGGCATTTCGGAGGTGGGCGAGATGGCGAAACTGGCCGCCGTCATCCAGCCCACCGAAGGCATCTTCACCACCCTCGGCACGGCCCACGACGCCGGCTTTGCCTCCGAAGCCGAGAAGCTGCGCGAGAAGCTGCGGCTGTTCGAGGGGCCCCAGTTCCGGCGCCTCTACTACTGCGCCGACCAGGGCCCCGTGCGCGACGCCGTGGCCGCGCTGGCCCTGCCCGGCTTCGGCTGGACGCGCCACGACGCGCCCGGCGCGGCCCTGCGTTTCCGGGTGGCGCCGGCTGAGGCGGGCCGCACCGCCGTGAAGGCCCGCGCCGGCGCGCTGGGGCCCCGGGCCGACTTCGTGTTGCCCTTCGCCGATGAGCCCTCCGTTGAAAACGCCCTGCACTGCTTGGCCGTGCTGCTGGCCCGCGGCGTGGCCCCAGCCGAAATCCAGCGCCGCCTGGCCCGCCTCCAGCCCGTGGCCATGCGCCTCGAAATGAAGCAGGGCCGCCACGACAGCTACCTGCTCGACGATACCTATAATAACGACCTCGCCGGCCTGGCCCTGGCCCTGGCCGCGCTGGGCCGCCAGGCCCGCCCCGGCCGCCGCACCCTCATCCTCAGCGACGTGCTCGAATCGGGCCTGACGGGCCCCGCGCTCTACGCCCGCGTGGGGGCCCTGCTGCCCGCCCACGGCGTGACGCGCTTGGTGGGCATCGGCCCGGAAATTTCGGCGGAGTTAGCGGAATTAAAAATTAAAAATGATGAATTAAAAATGCCTTCAAAGGCACCAGTTGCAATCAGCGAAGTTTTTAACCCAAATCAACTTTCAATTTTTAATTCTGAATCTTTAATTCAAACCTACCCCAGCACCGAGGCCTTCCTGGCCCAGCTCAACCCGGCCGATTTTGCCCACGAAACCATTTTGGTGAAGGGCGCGCGCCGTTTTGGGTTCGAGCGCATCGTGGCGGCGTTGCAGGCGCAGCAGCACGGCACGGTGCTCGAAGTGAACCTCGACGCGCTGGGCCACAACCTCCAGCACTTCCGCCAGCAGCTGCGGCCGGGCACCAAGTTGATGGTGATGGTCAAGGCCTTCGCCTACGGCGCGGGCTCGTACGAAGTGGCCGGCCTGCTTGAGTTCCAGCGGGCCGACTACCTGGCCGTGGCTTACGCCGACGAGGGCGTGGCCCTGCGCGAGGCCGGCATCGGGCTGCCCATCATGGTGATGAACCCGGCCCCCGACGCCTTCGAGCTGCTGCGCCGCCACCGCCTGGAGCCGGAAATCTATTCCTTCGAAATCCTGGAGGCGTACCTGGCCGCCTTCGCGGCCCCGGCGGGCGGCCCGCGGCCCGCGGCCCACTTCCCGCTCCCCCACATCCACCTCAAGCTCGACACGGGCATGCGCCGCCTGGGCTTTGAGGAGGCCGACGTGCCGGCGCTGGGGGCCCTGCTGCGCCAGCACCGGGCCCGCCTGCCCGTGGCCGGCGTCATGACGCACCTGGCCGCGGCCGACGACCCCGCCCACGACGACTTCACCCGCCAGCAGCTGGCCGCGTTCGGCCGCATGGCAGGGGCCCTGGAGGAAGCCCTGGGCCGCCCCGTGCTGAAGCACGCGCTGAACTCGGCCGGCATCCGGCGCTTCCCCGAGGCGCAGCTCGACATGGTGCGGCTGGGCATCGGGCTCTACGGCGTCGATGCCAGTGGGCTGGATGCCACTGCCCTGCGCCCGGTGAGCACGCTGCGCACCACCATCTCGCAAATTAAAACCCTGCCCGCCGGCGCCACCGTGGGCTACGGCCGCCGGGGCGCGGCCGGGGCCCTGGACCGCCGCATCGCCACACTGGCCATCGGCTATGCCGACGGCTACGACCGGCGCTTCGGCAACGGGGCGGGCGCGGTGCTGGTGCACGGCCAGCCGGCCCCGCTGGTGGGCTCGGTGTGCATGGACATGTGCATGGTAGACGTAACGGATATCCCCGAAGCCCGGGCCGGCGACGTGGCCGTGGTGTTTGGCGCGGGGCTGCCGCTGCCGGCGCTGGCGGCCCGCATCGGCACCATCGCCTACGAGCTGCTCACCAACGTGAGCGAGCGGGTGAAACGGGTATTTGTAACGGAATAAGCCAACGCCGGGGCCCCCGGCTGCGTATGGCAACATTCATTTACTGAAATTACCATGTACAAGCCCTTCCTCTCCCTTGTAGCCGCCACCGTATTGCTCGCCGGCTGCGAAACCAAAAAATCTGAAACCAAAGAAACCTTGGGCGACGCCAGCGCCGACACGGCCGTGATGGCCCGCGACGGCAAAACCGCGGGCGATGTGGCTGCCAACGCCGGCGACGCTGCCAAAGGGGCCGTGGCCTCCGCCGGCGCGGCCATCAGCAACGCCTGGACGGTGACCAAGGACAAGCTCAAAGACGTGAAGTTCACGGAGGTGAACCTGCCCGGCGTCACGGTGCGCGGCGACAGCGACTACAACGTGTACAGCGTAGACGAAGCCGTACTCTTCGACACCGACAAGGCTACCGTTAAGCCCAGCGCTGCCAAGGCCCTAGCGCAAATCACAGGTTCCATCGGCCAGCGCTTCGCCAAAAGTGAGGTGCGCGTGATGGGCTTCGCTGATTCGCGCGGCGACAAGGACTACAACAAGGACCTGAGCGAGAAGCGTGCCGAGGCCGTAAAAAACTACCTCGTCACGACCGGTAAAATCGATGCCGGCCGCGTGAGCGTGGAGCCCATGGGTGAAGCCCAGCCCGTGGCCAGCAACGCCACAGCCGCCGGCCGCAAGGAGAACCGCCGCGTCGAAATCGCCGTGCGCACCCGCTAGGTCTACCGGTTAAAATGCAAAGCCGGGCCCCGGGTCCGCCAAGTTTTTGCCGTGATGGGCAGGACTTGGTGGCCCCGGGGCCCGATTTTGTGCTTTAGTAAATTGGTTAAGTACCAGCGTCTAACTATTCTTACATTAATAGTTTCGAAAATCCGCCCGCAGTTGTTATTTTGCAGAATGTTTACTCGCAGAATACAATTTAAGCGCGCTCGATTTGCAGTGTGGGGCCTGCTGCTGTTGGCCCGTCCGGCCAGTGCCCAGGGACCCACGCCCCCGACCGGGGCCCTGGATCAGCCACCTGCTGCGCCTCTCGACGGCTTCTGGAAAGGCCCTCTAAAAGTGCCCGGCGGCTCACTGGAAGTCGTTTTTCGCTTTCTCAAGCTTACCAGCGGCGATTACTTTGGTACGCTCGACGTGCCCTTGCAAAAGGTAAGCCATTTGGAGGTGCAGGTAACGCAAAGCCACGACACGGTGCAATTCTATGCCCCGGCGGCGGGCAGCCGCTTTGTGGGCGTGCTGGCGGCCAAAGGCCAGCAGCTGGTGGGCACCTGGCAGCAGCCCGGCTTTAAGGTGGCGATGACGCTGGCCCGCTCGGCCGCGCCGGTGGCGACGGCCGCGTCCACGCGCCTCACCCCGCCCTACCGCGAAGAAAACGTAGCGTTTGGCGGCGGCGCCGCGGCGCCGCGGCTGGCCGGTACCTTCACGGTGCCGGCGGGTCCGGGGCCCTTCCCGGCCGTGGTGCTGGTGAGCGATGCCGGCGTACAGGACCGCAACGGGGCCGTGGACGGGTACGCCCCGCTGGGCCAGCTGGCTGACTACCTCACCCGGCGCGGGGTGGCCGTGCTGCGCTTCGACGACCGCGGCGTGGGCCAGGCCGGGGCCCCCGCGCCCGAGCCCACCGCCGCCGAGCTGGTGAGCGACGCACAGGCCGGCCTAAGTTTCCTGCGTAACCGGCCCGAGGCCGACTCGTCCCGGCTCGGCCTTATCGGCCACGGCGAGGGCGGCAACGTGGCGCTGTTGGCGGCGGCCCAGCCGCTGCCGCCCGATTTTGTGGTGGCGCTGGCGGCCGCCGGGCTGCCCGGCCGCGAGCTGGTGCTCCAGCAGCAGAGCACCACGCTGCGGCAGCTCGGCACTGATAATGCGGAGCTGGCCGCCATCGCCAAGCGCCAGCAAGCCGTGTTCGACGTCATTGGCCGCACGCCCGACAACGACCTGGCCCGGATGATGGTGACTAACCTGCTGCGCCACAGCAACAGCCCCACCGACGCGGCCACTGCCCAGCGCCGCGCCGCCGAAATGACCACCGCCCGCTACCGCTACTTCCTTGAGTTCGACCCAGTTGCCAACCTCAAATTTGTGGCTTGCCCCGTGCTGCTGCTCAACGGCACGGCCGACGGCTTCGTGAGCGCCGACGCCAACCTAGCGGCCTTGGAAAAAGGCCTTAAAGCCAACAAATTGCTCATGGTAAAGAAGTTGCCCGGGGTCAACCACCTCTTTCAGCCCGAGCCTGGGCAGTGGCCTGTGGTGGCTGGGCAGCCCAAGCCCACGTTTTCGCCCCTGGCCGAAGAAACCATCCGCGCCTGGATTACCGAGCGCGGCCCCGCCAAGAAGTAGGGCCCCAAAGGCATCGAAAAAGCCCCCGGCAACATGCGTTGCCGGGGGCTTTCTTTTGGTGGTTGGCCAGCGCTGGCCAGGTATAAAGCGTAGGCTTCTTCCTGAATTAAGAAAAGGCAAAAAAACCGTCATGCTGAACGCAGTGAAGCATCTTTCCCGCTGAGTAATTCAATCGGGCAACGACGCAGTAAAGATGCTTCACTGCGTTCAGCATGACCGTTCTATAGTTTTACCTGTCCAAGAACTCCGTGCCCAATGGGCCCTACTTGGTGGCGTCCACTTCGGCCCGGATCATGGCGTTGTAGCGCGAGGCGCCGTTGGCCAGGGTAATCAGGCTCCAGCCGCGGCCGATGGCGTAGAGCCAGGTGCGGCTGTCCTTGAACTCGAAGGTGGGCCGCAGGATTTGGCCGTAGGGCGTGTAGTTGTCCATAAAGTTGGTGGTGTAGAACTTGTCGCCGCTCACAATCCACTCCATGGCCACGTAAAATCCTTCGTCGGGGGCCGGGATGTTGTACGAAGTCAGGTCCACGTCGAACCAGCCGCCGCCGCGGGCAGCCGACACCACCACGTTGTCGAGCAGCAGGTCCGAGTTCGGAGCGTTGTAGTTGCCGTCGGCCCGGTAGAGGCGCACGCGAAACGGCTCGCGCGGGAAGCCGTTCTCACCGATGTAGAACGACACCGACCGGATGTAGCCGAATTTTTTCTGCTTGTCGTTCTTCATCAGGGCCGCGTACTGCGAGCCGGGCAAGCCCTGGATCATGCCCAGGCCGGGGGCCGTGGTGTGGGCCCCCAGCAGGGCCGGCTTCATCTGAGCGGCCTTCACCGTCACCTCGGCCAGCCGCACGCTCTGCTTGGGCAGCTCAATGATGAGGTCCTCCATGTTGGCCCCGCGCTTCACGCGGATGGCCGTGCGCCGGAAGCCCAGCGCCTCAACGACGACCGAATCGTCGAGGCTGCGCTCGGGCATAGCCAGCTGGAAGTAGCCGTACTCGTTGGTGAGGGCCCCGGTGCCCTCGTCGCGCAGGCTAATGGAAGCAAACGCCACGGGGTCTTTGGTGGTCTGGTTCACTACGCGGCCGGTGATGCGGCCCTCCTGGGCGCGGGCCAGGCCCGGCAGCAAGCCGGCGCTTAATAGGAGAAAAAGTAGTTTCTTCAGCATGGAAGCGGGAGGTATAACGGGTAGCGGATGGAACGGCCCGCAGCGCGGGGCGCGGGGGGCGCCGCTGAGCGCGGGGCCCCAAAAAATAAAATAGGCAGGCGAATAGTTTGGCTTACTGGCGGTTACTTAATCATGTCCACGTCGGCCTTGATCATGGCATTGTAGCGCTGGCCGGTGCCGTTGGCCAGCGTCATCAGGTTCCAGCCCTTGCCGATGCTGTAGGTCCAGGTGCGGCTCTCCTTGAATTCAAACGTGGGCTTCATGATCTGGCCGTAGGGCGTGTAATCGTCCATGAAGTTGGTGGTGAAGAACTTGTCGCCGCTCACCACCCATTCCATCGCCACAAAAAATCCTTCGTCGGGCGCCACCACGTTGTAGGGCGTCAGGTCCACCGTGTACCACTGGCCGCCCTGCGGGGCCGACACCACCACGTTCTCGGTCAGCAGGTCGGTGTTGGGGGCGTTGTAGTTGCCGTCGGCCTTGTAAATCCGCACCCGGAACGGCTCGCGCGGAAAGCCGTTCTCGCCGATGTAGAACGACACGGTGCGCACGGCCCCCAGCTTTTTCTGCTTGTCGTTCTTCACAAAGAAGGCGTATTGCGAACCCGCCTGGCCCTGGATCATGCCCTCGCCGGGGTTGTTGGTACGGGCCCCCAGGGCCGCGTTTTTTATTTTGCCGGCCTTCACCGTCACTTCTTTCAGTGCCACGGCTTGCTTGGGCACTTCAATGGTGAAGTTGTCGAGGGCGGCGCCGCGCTTCACGAGCACGGTTTTGCGCAAGTAGCCCAGGGCCATGATGAGCAGCGTGTCCTGCGCGTTTTTGGTAGGCGCGGGCACCACAAACTGGCCGTGCTCGTTGCTCAGGGCCCCCACCTGCTCGTCCTTCAGGCCAATGGACGTGAAGGGCAAGGGCTCCTTGGTGGCTGCGTCCACGATGGTGCCCTTAAGTAGCACTTGTCCGGACTGTGCGTAAGTATAGGCAGGTAGTATAACCCCGCATAATGCAATAAAAAGTAAGCGTCTTAACATGATTAGATAGTTCAGCGGTAAATACTGCAAATTCAGACGGAAAGATATTAGAAAAAAAATTGTCTTAAACAATTACGCAGGATTTCGTGTCATTGGTTTTCGCCCGGGTACCTGGGGGGCCCCGGCACCGCCCCGATTCGGGGCCCTCGCGATTGGCAGCAGCGGCGTACCTTTGTTTAAAGACTTTCTAAATAGAATGCCGTACACCCCTGCTGTGGCTGCTCCTTCCCCCGTCCCTACTCCCCGGCGCACGGCCCGCGACTTGCGCGTGGGCGAAACCGGCACCATTTGCTGCCTCGAAGACCCCGTGATGGCCCTGCGCCTGCTCGACATGGGCTGCGTGCCCGGCGTGACGGTGCGCCTGAGCGGCCGCGCCCCCTTCGGCGACCCGCTGATGCTGGTGCTCGGCGACGAGGAGTACACGCTCTCGCTGCGCGGCAGCGAGGCGGCCACCATCTTGCTTAAGGACTAACTACCAAGGGGATGGCAGAGGCTTGGACAACTGCGGCGGCGGCGGCCGTGGGCCCAGGGGCCCCGGAAGCGTCGGCGCGGCCCATGCGCATCGCCCTCATCGGCAACCCCAACTCGGGCAAAACTTCGCTCTTTAACCAGCTCACCGGCCTCAACCAAAAGGTGGGCAACTTCCCCGGCGTGACCGTGGACCGCAAGAGCGGCTGGGCGCAGCTCACGCCCGCCCGCCGCGCCGAGATTGTGGACCTGCCCGGCACGTACTCGCTCTACCCCAAAAGCCTCGACGAGCGCGTCATCACCGACCTGCTCTACGACCCGTCGTCTACGAGCTACCCCGATTTTGTGGTGGTAACGGTGGACGCCAGCAACCTGCGCCGCAGTTTGCTGCTGTTCAGCCAATTGGCTGATCTGGGCCTGCCCGCCATCCTGGCCCTGAACATGACCGACGTGGCCGCGCGCCACGGCGTGCACATCGACCTGGGGGCCCTGGAGGCCGAGCTGGGCGTGCCCGTGGTGCCCATGAACGCGCGCAGCGGCAGCGGCGTGGCGGCCCTCAAAATTGTGATGGCCGAACGCCTGGCCGCCCCGCCCGTGCGCTTCTGGCAGCCCGATTCGGCGGTGCACCCGCTGGTGCAGCGGCTGCGCTCCCACTTCCAGCTGCACAGCGACTACCTGGCGCTGCACTACGCCCAACAGGCCGAGTACCTGGCTTTCCTCAGCGCCGAAGACCGCGCCTACGTGCAGGGCCTGGTGCAGGAATACGCCTTCGACGGCACGGCCCAGCAGGCCAGCGAAACCATCGGGCGCTACGCCCGCATCAACGAGATTCTGCTCGAAACCGTGACGGTGACGCGCACCGAGCAGCGCGAGCCCGTCAGCAACCGCATCGACCGGGTGCTCACGCACCGCGTCGGCGGCTACCTGATTTTTCTGGCCGTTTTGTTCCTGCTGTTCCAGGCCATTTTCGCCTGGGCGCAGTACCCGATGGACCTGATTGACCAAGGCATTGGGGCCCTGAGCGGCTGGCTGCAAAACACGCTGCCGCCGGGGCCCCTCACGCGCCTGCTGACGGAGGGCGTGCTGGCCGGCCTGGGCGGCGTGCTCATCTTCATTCCGCAAATTGCGCTGCTCTTCGCCTTCCTGGCGGTGCTGGAGGAAACCGGCTACATGGCCCGCGTTACCTTCCTCATGGACAAGCTGATGCGGCCCTTTGGGCTGAGCGGCAAGAGCGTGGTGCCGCTGATTTCGGGGCTGGCCTGCGCCGTGCCGGCCATCATGGGGGCCCGGACGATTGAGAGCTGGAAGGACCGCATGATCACCATTTTCGTGACGCCCCTCATGTCGTGCTCGGCGCGCATTCCGGTGTACACGGTGCTGGTGGCGCTGGTGGTGCCCGACGAGCGCGTGGGCTTTTTCAACCTGCGCGGCGTGGTGCTGATGGGCCTGTACCTGCTCGGCCTGCTCTCGGCCCTGGGCTCTGCCTGGCTCCTGAAAGTGCTGCTGAAGGCCCGCGAGCGGAGCTACTTCATCATGGAGTTTCCGGTGTATAAGTGGCCGCGCTGGAAGAACGTGGGCCTCACCATCTACCAAAAAGTGCAGGCCTTCGTGTGGCAGGCCGGGCAGGTGATTGTGGCCATCTCGGTGCTGCTGTGGGGCCTGGCCAGCTACGGCCCCGGCCAGCGCCAGGAAGTGGCCGAAGCCCAGGCCCGCCGCGAGGCCGCCGTCCACCGCTGGACGCCCGCCGAGCTGGGCCGCCAGGTGGCCTCGGCCCGCCTCGAAAATTCCTACGCCGGCTCGTTCGGCCACGCACTGGAGCCGGCCATCCGCCCGCTGGGCTTCGACTGGAAAATCGGCATCGCGCTGCTCACCTCCTTCGCCGCCCGCGAGGTATTCGTGGGCACCATGAGCACCATCTACAGCGTGGGTCAGGACGCCGACATGGGCACCGTGCAGCAGAAGCTGCGGGCCGAAAAAGGGCTCGATGGCCAGCCGTTTTTCACGCCGGCGCGGGCGTTTTCGCTGCTCGTGTTCTACGTCTTCGCCATGCAGTGCATGAGCACGCTGGCCGTGACCTACCGCGAAACCAAAAGCTGGCGCTGGCCCGCCGCCCAGCTCGTGTACATGACCGGCCTGGCCTACGCCGCCTCCGTATTTGTCTGGCAAATCTGGGGCAGCTAAGGCCCCTGGCGCGGCTTGGTTCGCGCGGTTGCCTTGCTACCGAGAGAGGCAAAAAAGGCGTTCATGCAGAACGCAGCGAAGCATCTTTACCGCGCCACTAATCCTGATTACTACTGCGGGAAGGCTACTTCGCTGCGCTCTGCATGACCGCCTCTTCTTAATGACCTTTTGCGTCGTATATCCTCTAATCACAGGGCCCTTAGCGCGGCTTGGTCCGGTTGTGCAGGTACTGGCCCATGGACACGTAGAACCTCTTCGCGGCCAGCTTGGGCAGGTGCACAATGACGGCGGTGCACTTACTATCCAGGGCCTTGCCGTTGGTTTCAAAAGCAATGCCCTTGGCGCCCGCGTCGTAGAGGTAGCGCACGCCGCCGGGCACGCTGTAGGACGTGGCCAGCGGCAGGGCCCCATAGGCCGCCCGGATGTTGCGCAGGCGCGAACCCGCGTGCAAGCCATTGGCCAGCTGGAAGTAAGGCGACGTGGCCCGCACTACCTGTACGGAGCGGTGGCTGCCGTCGTCGCCGGGCGGCGGGGCCGTGTACACGTCCAGCTCGGTGGGGGCCCCGTGGGCCGGCCGCGCCCCGTACCACGTGGCCCAGGCTTTGCCCATGGCCCCGTCGCTGCTGTTGGGCGGCGTGGTGGGCAGGTGGGCGGCGGCCGGGGCCAGGCCCAGCTGCACTTGCCCCAGGCTGCGGCCCGGTACCACCAACTGGTGCGGCGTGGGGGCCGCCCCCAGCAGGGCAACCGTCAAAAGCAGGAAGCCAGCACGAATTTTCATAGGCAAGAGCAGGAGTAACCTCCGTTTGTACGCGGCGAAAGGTAGGGAGTTAGCTACGCCGTAGCGCCGGGGCCTCAAATCTGCACTGCTAAACGGGATAGGCGCGTCGTAGCGCGGACTCTGCGAGCCCGCGCCTCTCGCTTCGTCCTGCCGATTATCGTTGAGCGACCGTTCAACCGCGCGGACTCGCAGAGTCCACGCTACACTTGTCCAATTGCGGGCAGGTGTCCACAAATGGACAGTTTTTCAAGCTGTCGTTTCATAAATTATGATATAAAGTATTGAAATACAATTTATTATAAAATTGGCACGCGGCTTGGCAAAGTAGGGGAGAACCACCCCCTACAGTGCCCGCAAATGGACAGAGCCCTTGCCCCATCCGTTCAAACGAACCGCCGCCGCCGCCAGTGGCTGCTGGGCCTGGGGGCCCTGGCGCTGGCCGTGGCCGGCTGGTGGGCCCTGCGCAAAGCCTTGCAGCCCAGCCTGCGCCGCGCCGACGTGCTGACGGCCCGCGTGGAAACCGGCGACGTGGAAGCGGCCCTCACCGCGGCCGGCACCATCATCCCGGCGCACGAAGCGGTGATTTCCAGCCCCATTGCCAGCACCATCCGGCGGGTGGCGGTGGCCGTGGGGGCCCAGGTGGCGCCCGGCCAAACCATTCTGGAGCTTGATAAAGAAGCCTCACAGGGGGCCCTGGCCAAGCTCGACGACGAGCAGCTGCGCAACCAGAACAAGAACGACCAGCTGCGCCTGGCCCTCGAAGGCCACCTCAACGACCTGGGGGCCCAGGCGGCCTCGCAGGCCGTGAAGGTCAGGAGCTTGCAATCGACGCTGCGCGACGAGCAGCACTTGCTGGAAATTGGCGGCGGTACGGCCGAGGCCGTGCGCCAGGCTGAGCTGAACCTGGCCGTGGCCCGCCTCGAAGCCGACCGCCTGGCCCGCCAGCTCGCCAACCAGCGCCGGGCCAGCGCCGCCGACGTGCGCGAGCTGGGCTACACCGTGTCGATGCAGCAGCGCAGCATTGCCGAGCTGGCCGGCAAGCTGCGGCAGGCCGACATCAGCAGCCCCCAGCCGGGCGTGCTGACCTGGGTGAACGACAACCTGGGGGCCGCCGTGCCCGCCGGCGAGCCCCTGGCCCGGGTGGCAGACCTGAGCCGCTTCCGGGTGCGGGCCACGCTGTCAGACGCTTACGCGGGCCAGCTGCACCCCGGCGACCCCGTGGTGGTGCGCGCCAACGGCACCGACCTGCGCGGCACCGTGGCCAGCATCAGCCCGGCCGTGGACAAGGGCGTGGTGACCTTTTACGCCCAGCTGGCCAACGACCACGCCCCGGCCCTGCGCGCCAACCTGCGCGCCGACGTGTTCGTCATCACCCGGGCCCACCCGCATGTGCTGCGCCTCAAAAACGGCCCCTTCTACCAGGGCGGGCAGGAGCAGGCGGTGTTCGTGGTGCGCGGTGGCAAGGCCCTGCGGAAAGTGGTGCGCTTCGGCGACAGCAACTTCGATTACGTGCAGATAACCAGCGGCCTGCAAGCCGGCGACGAGGTAGTGGTGTCGGACATGAAAGACCACCTGGAAACGCCCGAGCTGGCACTCCACGACTAATTAAGAAGCATAAGAAGCAAAAAAAGGCCGTCATGCAGAGCGCAGCGCAGCGGAGTCGAAGCATCTCTTCCGCAGCAGTAATCCTGATTAGTTGAGCAGTAGAGATGCTTCGACAAGCTCAGCATGACGGCCTTTTCAGAACCAAGGCATAAGCCACAATTTGACAGCACACTTGCTGATGAAATTCTTCTACTTATTCATAATCAGCGTGCTGGCCTTCGCGCCCGTCCGTGCCCAGGGCCCCACTGCCACCGACAGCCTGACACTGGCCGCCGTGGTGGCCCAGGCCCAGGGCCGCGCCGCCGTGGGCCAGCAGGCGCGCACCAACCGCGAAACCGGCTACTGGACCTACCGCGCCTACCAGGCCAACTACCGCCCGCAACTGGGCCTGACGGGCGTGCTGCCGAACTTCAACCGCCTGATTGCGCCGGTGGTGCAGCCCGATGGCACCACGGCCTTCCAGTCGGTGCGCTACAACAACTCGACGCTGGGCGTGGCCGTGACGCAGAACATTGGCCTGACGGGCGGGCAGGTGGTGCTGGGTTCGCAGGTGCAGCGGTTCGACAACTTCAACGGCGGCACCAAGCAGTATAACAACCAGCCCTTTACGCTAGGTTTGACGCAGCCCATCGGCTACTTCAACCCGCTGCGCTGGGCCCGGGCCGTGGAGCCGCTGCGCTACCGCGAAAGCCAGCGCCAGTTTGCCGAAGACCGCGAAACCGTGGCCCAGCGCGCCACCGAGCTGTACTTCGACGTGCTGGTGCAGCAGGTGAACGCCGCCGTGGCCGCCCAAAATGCCCGCGCCACCGCCGAGCTGCTGCGCGTAGGCCAGGAGCGCTACCGCCTGGGCCGCCTCTCGCAGAGCGACTTAATTCAGCTGGAGCTGAACTTGCTCAACGCCCAGCAGGCCCAAACCCAGGCTGGCCTTGACGCCGAAAACGCCGCCGTGGCCCTGGCCGCCTACGCCGGGCTGCCGGGGCCCCAGGCTGGAGCCATTGCCGCGCTGGCCGTGCCGGTGCCCGCGCCGGTACCGCCCGTGGTGCCCGCCGAGGCCCTGGCCCAGGCCCGCCAGCACCGCGCCGCGCCCCTGGCCTTCCAGCGCCGGCTGCTGCTGGCGGCCCGCGACGTGGCCTACGCCCGCGGCACCACCGGCTTCCAGGCCACACTGCTGGCCAACCTGGGCTACGTGAACCAGGCCGACCGCCTGAGCGCCAGTTACCTGAGCCTGCAAAACCAGCAGCAAGTCAGCCTAGCCTTCAGCCTGCCGCTCGTGGACTGGGGCCGCCGCCAAAGCCTCGTGCGCACCGCCGAGCTGAACCGCGACCAGGAGCAGCGCAACGTGGCCCAGGACGAGGCCACCTTTGCCCAAACCGTGCTGGTGCAGGCCCGCCAGCTGGGGCCCCTGGGCCAGCAGGTGGGCCTGGCCGCCCGCGCCGATTCGCTGGCCCAGCGCCGCTACGCCATCACCCGCGCCACCTACGAGGCCGGCCGCCTCAGCCTCACCGACTTAATCATCGCCCAGGCGGCCAAGGACGGGGCCCGGCGCGGCTACATCCTGGCCCTGCGCGCCGGCTGGGTAGCCCACTACCGCCTGCGGGCCCTCACGCTCTACGATTTTGACCGCCAAGTTGCCCTCAGCGACGACCCTTCCTAACCCCTTCTTTCTCCCTCATGCAAACCTCCGCCGCGCCGGTGCTCCAGCTCACCGACATCGAGAAAATCTACCAGACCAAAACCATCGAAACGGTGGCTTTGCACCGCATCAACCTCACCATCGGGCGGGGCGAGTTTGTGTCCATCATGGGGCCCAGCGGGTGCGGCAAGTCCACGCTGCTGAGCCTGATGGGGCTGCTGGATGAGCCCACCCACGGGACCGTGGCCGTGGACGGCCGCCCCGTGCAGTCGTACTCCGACAAGGAGCTGGCCGGGCTGCGCAACCTGAAAATCGGCTTCGTTTTCCAGAGCTACCACTTGATAAATGACCTCGCGGTGCTTGATAACGTGGAACTGCCGCTGCTGTACCGGCCCGGGCTGGGCGGCAAGGAGCGCCGCCAGCGGGCCCTGGCCGCCCTCGACAAAGTGGGGTTGAGCGCCCGCACGGGGCACTTCCCGAGCCAGCTCTCGGGCGGGCAGCGGCAGCGGGTGGCCATTGCCCGGGCCCTGGCCGGGGCCCCGGAAATCATCCTGGCCGACGAGCCCACCGGCAACCTCGACTCGGTGATGGGCGAGGAAATAATGGACCTGCTGCTGGGCCTGAACCGCGACCATGGCACCACCATCGTGATGGTGACCCACGACGAGCAGCAGGCCCTGAAAACCCAGCGCCTCATCCGCCTTTTCGACGGCAGCCAGGTCGGCTAATCCACGCTTTTGCGCGCCAATACCATGCTTTTAAGCTACTTCAAAATTGCCTGGAAGGTCTTGCAGCGGCGCAAGTTCTTCACGTTTATCAGCCTGTTCGGCATCAGTTTTACGCTGATGATTTTGCTGGTGGTGTACGCCCTGTACGACCACACGGTGGGGCCCCACACGCCCGAAAAGCGCGTGGACCGGCTGCTGTTCGTGACGCACCTGGGGCTGTGGTCGCCCAACAGCCAGGGCAATTCCAACCCCAGCTACTCCTTTCTGAACCGCTACGTACGGCCGCTGCGCACGCCCGAAAAGATATCGCTGGCCACGGGCGGCGGCTACGCGGTGGCCTACGTGGGCAACACCAAGCTGAAGCTCAGCCAAAAGGGCACCGACGGCGCGTTCTGGCAAGTGCTGGACTTTGAGTTTCTGGCCGGCCGGCCCTACTCGGTGCAGGAAGTGGGCACCGACGCCCGCGTGGCCGTCATCAACGAGAGCACGGCCCGGCGCTACTTCGGGGCGGTGGCGGGCGCGGTGGGCCGCTCCATCGAGGCCGACGGCACCGCCTACCGGGTGGTGGGCGTGGTGCGCGACGTGCCCGCCGCGCGCTACCTCAGCACGGCCGACATGTGGATTCCCCTGGGCCTGACCGTGGACGTGCACGAGCCCAACTACTTCGGCAACTGCATGGCCATCCTGCTGGCCCCCAGCGCCGAAGCCCTGCCGGCTATGCAGGAGGAGTTCAAGCAAGTGATGCGCCACGTGCCCGTGCAGGACCCCAAGCAGTTCACCGAGCTGCGGGTGTACGCCGACACACTGCTGGGCTTCGCGGTGCGCAACCTCGTGACCGACACCGACGGGCCCGACGACGGCGTGGCTTGGTTTGGGCGGGTGGCGCTAGGGCTGGCCCTGCTGTTTATGCTGCTGCCGGCCCTGAACCTGGTGAACCTGAACGTGAGCCGGATGCTGGAGCGCTCCTCCGAAATCGGGGTGCGCAAGGCCTTTGGGGCCACGGCGGGGCGGCTGGTGGGGCAGTTTCTGGTCGAGAATATTTTCCTCACGCTGGTGGGCGGGGTGCTGGGCCTGGGCCTGGCCGCCGGGGCCCTGGCGCTGCTCAACGGCAGCAGCGTCATCGAGTATGCGCAGTTCTCCCTGAACGGGCGGGTGTTTGCGGTGGCGCTGGGGGCGGTGCTGTTTTTCGGGTTGCTGTCGGGGGTGTACCCGGCTTATAAAATGTCGAAGCTACCCGCAATTCAGGCCCTAAAAGGAGGAACCAAGTAATGCTGAAACACTTATTTACCCTCATCTGGAACCGCAAGCGCGCCAACGGCCTGCTGATTGTGGAGATTTTCCTGGCCTTCGTGGTGCTGTTTGTGGTGGGCAGCCTGCTGGTGTACCGCTGGCAGAACTACCGGGCCCCGCTGGGCTTTGCCTACGAACAGGTGTGGGAAGTGGACCTCGACCCTGGCACCCAACCCAAGGCCGAGCGCTACGCCACCCAGCAGCAAGTCATCCAGCGCCTGAAGTCGCTGCCCGGTGTGCGCAGCGTGACGCGCACCAGCTCGAATACGCCGTTCACCAACAGCCATAATTCGAGTAACATCGAGCGTCCCGACCAGCGGATTTTCCGGCCGCCCAGCAACGTTTACAACTTGGACGACGCGGCCGCCGACGTGCTCCAGCTGCCCCTGGAGGAAGGCCGCTGGTTCGACCGGCGCGACGACGGGGCCCCGGTGGTCGTCATCTCGCACGACATGAAGGAGCTGATGTTCCCGACCGAAACGGCGCTGGGCAAGCTCGTTGTGGCCGACGGCAACCGGCGCATCGTGGGCGTCACGGCCGCCTTCCGCGCCGACGGGGATTTCGCGGACCCCAAACAGGCCATTTTCCTGCGCAACGGCGTGCAAGACACCACCTTCGACCACCTGCGCACGCTGCTGGTGCGGGTGCAGCCCGGCGCCGGCGGGGCCCTGGAAAAGCAGATGAGCGCCGACATCCGCGCCATCGGCCCGAGCTGGAGCAGCAACATTACCCCGCTCTCGGAGGCGCGCGACAAGCAGATGAAGGCCGTGCTGATGCCGCTGGTGGCCCTGGTCATCACCTGCGTGTTCCTCGTCGTGAACGTGGCGCTGGGCCTGTTCGGCGTGCTGTGGCAAACCATCAACCAGCGCCGCTCCGAAATCGGGCTGCGGCGGGCCATCGGGGCCAGCGCTGGCGGCATCAGCGGGCAAATTCTGGGCGAGATTCTGGTGGTGGCCACCTTCGGGCTGGCGCTGGGGCTGCTGGTAGCGGCGCAGTTCCCGCTGCTGGGCGTGCTGGGCGTGCGGGTGGGCGTGTACGCCACCGCCATGGCCCTGGCCGCCGGGCTGGTATACCTGCTTACGGTGGTGTGCGCGCTGTACCCCAGCCGGTTGGCGGCGGGCATCCAGCCGGCAGTGGCGCTGCGCGAAGAATAGGTCAGTTTCTAAAACCCGCCTTTTTATGCTCTGGAATTACTTAAAAATGGCTTGGAAGGTCTTGCAGCGGCGCAAGTTCTTCACGTTCATCAGCCTGTTCGGCATCAGCTTCACGCTGATGATCTTGCTGGTGGTGTACGCCATGTTTGACCACACGGTGGGGCCCCACGCGCCCGAAAAGCGGGTGGACCGGCTGCTGTTCACCAGCTCCCTGTACTACTGGTCGCCGCAAATAGAGAACGGCGGCCACCCCAGCTACTCGTTTCTGGAGCACTACATCCGCCCGCTGCGCACGCCGGAAAAGGTGTCCATCAGCACAGGCCACGGCACGGCCGTGGCCTACGTGGGCAACACCAAGCTGGAGCTGGACCAGAAATACACCGACGGCGAATTCTGGCAAGTGCTGGACTTTGATTTCCTCGAAGGCCGGCCCTACAACCCGCAGGAAGTGAGCGCGGCGGCCCACGTGGCGGTTATCAACGAGAGCACCGCCCGCAACTACTTCGGCACCGCCCGCGGCGTGCTGGGCCGCACCATCGTCACCGATGAAGTTCGCTACCGAGTAGTGGGCGTGGTACGCGACGTGCCCGCCTCCCGCGGTTTCACCTACGCCGAGGTGTGGATGCCCATCACGACCAGCACCCAGGACATCCACAACGCGGAGTACATGGGCTCTTGCATGGCCATTTTGCTGGCCCGGCGGGCCGCCGATGTGCCAGCCATGCAGCAGGAATTTGCCCGGGCCGTGCGCCAAGTGCCCCCGCCCACGGCCGTGTACAAGTGGTGCACGGAGGTGCGGCTCTACGCCGGCTCGCTGCTGGCCACCACGGTGCGCGAGCGGCTGGGCGAGGACGGCCCCGACGACGGGGTGCCCTGGTTCGGGCAGGTGAGCGCCGGGCTGCTGCTACTGTTCATGCTGCTGCCGGCCCTGAACCTGGTGAACGTCAACGTCAGCCGCATCCGTGACCGCAGCTCCGAAATTGGGGTGCGCAAGGCCTTCGGGGCCACCAGCGGGGCCCTGGTTCGGCAGTTCTTGGTCGAAAACCTGTTTTTGACGGTGCTGGGCGGGGCCTTGGGCCTGGGGCTGGCCGCGGCGGCCCTGCACCTCATCAATACCAGCGGCCTGGTGGCCTACACGCAGTTCGGGCTTAACGGCCGGGTCTTCCTGGGAGCCGTGGTCATCATCCTGCTTTTTGGATTGCTGTCGGGGGTGTACCCGGCCTACAAAATGTCGAAACTCCAGGCCGTGCAGGCCCTTAAAGGCGAAAGCAACCCCGCATGATCCGCCACCTGTTTACATTGATTTGGAACCGCCGCCGGGCCAACTTTCTGCTCATCACCGAAATGTTCCTGGCCTTCGTGGTCCTGTTCGTGGTCGGCAGCCTGCTGGCCCACTACCAGCGCAACTACCGCACGCCGCTGGGCTTCGCCTACGCGCAGGTGTGGCGCGTGGACCTCGACCCCGGCACCCAGCCCCCGGCCAGCTACCTGGCCACGGTGCGGCAGGTGGTGGCGCGGCTGCGGGCCCTGCCGGGCGTGGTGGCCGTGGCCCGCACCTCGGGCAACACCCCGTTTTCGGGCAGCACCAACGCCTCCAAGGTGGGCGCGGGCACCGAGGGGCTGCGGGCCACCCCGGCCAGCGGCCACTCGGTGGAAGACCCCCTGCGCGAGGTGTTGCAGCTGCCCGTGGTGGCGGGCCGCTGGTTCGACCGGCGCGACGACGGCGCGGCCCTGCCGCCGGCCGTGCTCACCCGCGACCTGGCCGGGCAGCTGTTCCCGCAGCAGTCGCCGCTGGGGCAGGTGGTGGCGCGCAACGACGAGAAATTTCGGGTGGTGGGCGTCGTCGAGCGGTTCCGGGCCGACGGGGACCTGGTCGCGCCGCGGCCCGCCCTGCTCATGCGCGTCAGCCCGCAGGACACCGCCCTCGGCGAAGCCTCGACCCTCCTGCTGCGGGTGCAGCCGGGGTCCGGGGCCCAGCTGGAGCGGCAAATGAGCACCGAAACGCTGGCCATTGCCAAGGGCTGGCGCGTGAGCATCACGGCGCTCCCGAAGCAGCGCGCCGCCCAGCTGAAGGAGGCCCTGACGCCCCTTGGGGCCCTGGTGCTGGTCTGCGTATTCCTGGTGGTGAACGTGGCGCTGGGCCTGTTTGGTGTGCTGTGGCAAGCCATCAACCAGCGGCGCGCTGAGCTCGGCGTGCGCCGGGCCATGGGGGCCACGGCGGGGGGCATCAGCGGGCAGGTGGTGGGCGAGGTGCTGGTGCTCACCACGTTTGGCCTGCTGCTGGGGCTGCTGGTGGCGGTGCAGTTTCCGCTGCTGGGGGCCTTCAACGTGCCGGCCGGCGTGTACTTCACCGCGATGGCGGCGGCGGCGGCCGGCCTGTACGCGCTGGCGGTGGGCTGTGCGCTGTACCCCAGCCGGTTGGCGGCGGGTATCCAGCCGGCCGTGGCCCTGCGCGAAGAATAACATTTCCTTCTTTAAACCCCACCCGCCATGCTGTGGAACTACTTGAAAATCGCCTGGAAGGTGCTGCTGCGGCGCAAGTTCTTCACCGCCATCAGCCTGTTCGGCATCAGCTTCACGCTGATGATTTTGCTGGTGATATACGCCTTTTTCGACTACGCCGTGGGGCCCCACCGGCCCGAGCTGCGCACCGACCGGCTGCTGTTTGTGAACCGCATGCAGCTGCTCTACAAAGGGGGCGGGCAGAACAATTCGAGCGTGGGCTACGCCTTTGTGAACCAGCAAATGAAGGCCCTGCGCACGCCGGAAAAAGTATCCGTCAGCGAAGCCAACCCTGGCACGGCGGTGGCCTACGTGGGCCAGCACACGCTGAAGCTCGACCAGCGGCGCACCGACGGCGAATTCTGGCAGGTGCTGGACTTCGACTTCCTCGCCGGCCGGCCCTACAACTTGCAGGAGGTGGGCGCGGCGGCCCACGTGGCCGTCATCAACGAAACCACGGCCCGGCAATACTTCGGCGCGGTGGCCGGCGCGGTGGGCCAAACCGTGGAGGTGGACGCCGTGCGCTACCGGGTGGTGGGCGTGGTGCACGACGTGCCCGTGATGCGCCTGCTCACCTACGCCGACGTGTGGGTACCCATCACTACCACGCCCGACGACCTGCGCAAGCCCGACCTGCTGGGGGCCTACCAGGCCATTGTGCTGGCCCGGGGCCCCGGCGATGTGCAGCGGGTGCAGGACGAGTACGACCAGCTTATTACCCGCCAGCCCCTGCCCGACCCCCAGAAATACGCGCGGCTGGTCTCGCACGCCCTGCCGCTGATGACCAACCTCACGGCGCGCTTCAGCGGCGGCGAGCTGGCCCCCGGCGGCGGCAACCGCTTCCTGGGGCTGCTGGGGCTGCTGGGCCTGCTGTTCATGCTGCTGCCGGCCCTCAACCTGGTGAACATCAACGTGAGCCGCACCCTGGAACGTTCGGGTGAGATTGGGGTGCGCAAGGCCTTCGGGGCCACGGCGCGCCGGCTCACGGGGCAGTTTCTGGTCGAGAATATTTTCCTCACGCTGCTGGGCGGCGTGCTGGGCCTGGGGCTGGCCGCCGGGGCCCTGCACCTGCTCAACAGCAGCCAGTTCATTCCGCATTCGGAGTTTGCCCTGAACGGGCGCGTGCTGGGGATGGGGCTGGGCGTGGTGCTGTTTTTCGGCATCCTGTCGGGGGCCTACCCGGCTTACAAAATGTCCAAGCTACAGGCCGTTAAGGCTCTGAAAGGAGACAACGCCGCATGATCCGCCACCTGTTCACCCTGATGTGGAACCGCAAGCGCGCCAACGGCCTGCTGGTGCTCGAAATCCTGCTGGCCTTCGTGGTGCTGTTCGCCGTGAGCAGCCTGGGCGTGTACCTGTGGCAGAACTACCGCGCCCCGCTGGGCTTCGCCTACGAGCAGGTGTGGGACGTCAGCCTGAGCCCCGGCGGCCAGCCCAGCCGCGGGCAAGTGCTGGGTACCCTGCAACAAATCATCCAACACCTGAAAGATACCCCCGGCGTGGCCGGCGTGTCGCGCAGCGAGGGCAACACGCCCTACGCTTTTGCTTCCAACAACGGCGACCTGTCGGCGGGCGAAGGGACTAACAAGCGCGTCTGCGAAGTGGCCAACTACTACAACGCCAGCCCCGAATTCCGGGAGGTGATGGGGTTGCAACTGAAAGCCGGCCGCTGGTTCGACCGCCGCGACGAAGCCGCCAACAGCCGCGCCGTCGTCATCACTGAATCGTTGCGCGACGCGCTGTTCGCGCCCGGCGAGTCGCCGCTGGGCCGGGTCATCGAAGGGGGCCCCACCCGCATGCTGCCCCAAGCGTGGCGGGTGGTGGGGGTGAGCGGGCCCTACCGCGGCGATGGCGAATTGAGCGAGCCCAAGCCCGCTATTTTCTTGTACGTCAGCCCGCAGGACACCACCGATGCCCTCACCACGCTGCTGGTGCGGGTGCAGCCCGGCAGCGGGGCCGCGCTGGAAAAGAAAATCAGCGACGACATCCGCGCCCTCAACCCTACTTGGTCAAGCACCATCACCCCGCTGGCCAACCAGCGCCGCGTGCAGTTCAAGCAGCTGCTCACGCCGCCCGTCATCCTGGGCGTGGTGAGCCTGTTTTTGCTCATCAACGTGGCGTTGGGGCTGTACGGGGTGCTGTGGCTCAACATCAGCCAGCGGCGGGGCGAGCTGGGCGTGCGCCGGGCCATGGGGGCCACGGGCGCGGCCATTAGTGGGCAGGTGGTGGGCGAAATCCTGGTGCTCACCACGTTTGGGCTGGGGCTGGGGCTGCTGGTGGCCGTGCAGTTCCCGCTGCTGGGGGTGCTGGGCGTGCCGGCCGGGGTGTACGGCACGGCCATGGCTATGGCGGCGGCGGGCCTGTATCTGCTGGCCACAGGCTGCGCGCTGTACCCCAGCCGGTTGGCCGCGGGCATCCAGCCGGCGGTGGCCCTGCGCGAGGAGTAACGATCCCGGGGCCCCACCGACGCGGTACGGCGTCGTTTTTTAGGGCCCCGGGCAACCGGCGATGCTCCCGTCGCATCTAACGTCCCGGCTGTACCAGGTTTATTTGCTGGCTGCTGTAACGAACCGGTCCGGGGCCCGGTAGCCGCGCCAAATCCTTGCTTCACCTTCTTCTTTCTCTGTTCGCATGAAAAATTTCGTTCTCCCCGCCCTGCTCTGGTCGCTGGCCCTGGTGCCCGCCCTTGCCCAAACCACCGACGCGCAGGTGCGCCCGGTGGCCCCGTTCCACGCCATCAAGGTCGGTACCGGCATTGCCCTGGACCTCACCGCCGGCCACGGCCAGCGCGTGGAGGCCAGCGCCGCCACTACCGAAATGCGCGACCGCATCAAAACCACCGTGGAGGACGGCGTACTCGTCATTCGCTACGAAAATCCCGACAGTGATACCCGCCGCAACACCAGCACCCAGCACCTGCGCGTGGCCGTAACGGCCGACCAGCTCACGGCCCTCACGGCCGGCAGCGGCGCGGCCGTGGACGCCAAGGGCGACTACGCGGCCCCCAATTTCCAGCTCGACGTGTCGTCGGGGGCCTCGCTGCGGGCCGACATTGCCACCACCGACCTCACCGTGCGCCAGGGCAGCGGCAGCGTCATCACCCTCAAGGGCAAGGCCCCGCACCTCGACATCCGCACCGGCAGCGGCTCCGTCTTCAACGGCAAGGACCTGCAAACCGACAAGTGCGAGGCCCAGGCCAGCAGCGGCAGCACCCTGAAAATAGCCGTGCGCGAGGCCCTGGTGGCCGAGGCCAGCAGCGGCGCCAGCATCAAGTACCAGGGCGCGCCCACCGTCACGAAGCACACCGGCAGCGGCGGCAGCGTGCGCAGCATGTAAATGGCTAGGCTACCGGTTTAACGGATTGCGCAGAAATTGTTCATCATTTTAGCGCTCATCCCGCCTCCTCTACCTCGTTTGCTCCACTACATGGCCCGGTTAGTTGCCCTATTTACCTTGCTGCTTGCTACCCCCGCCTTTGGGCAGCAGCTGCCTTGGATTCCCTTTAGCTGGTCTGGTACCACGCTGGCCGGCCGGCACTTCGACAAAGCGGCCATCATGGTACCGGTCACCCTCGACAACCTGCCCCACCGCTTTCTGATGCAGCTGGACCTGGGGGCGGTGACAACGGTGGTGTACGGCAATCCCCTCCAACCCTACCTCGAAAAATACCCTGCCCTGAAAGCCAAGCTCGACACGACGCGCACATTCCGGATGCAAAGCCAAAAAAATGCGATGCTGACCCACGTGGCCCTCAAGCTGGGTCCGGTGAGCTTCGGGCAGCGCGACGTAGGCACCTTCAAAAATTTTGGCGACTCGCTCACGGCAGCCGCGCTGGCCGACGCGCACCCGGTACATATTGGCACCGTGGGGCCCGACCTTTTTCAGGGCAAAGTGCTGGTTATTGACTACCCGCACCAACGGTTTTGCGTCACGGACAAGGTGCCGGCGGCATTTGCCCACGCTTCTTTTCAGCCTTTCAAGCTGAAGGATGGGCGCATCAAGATTCCGTTGCGCATCAACAACGTCACGCAGGACTTGCTCTTCGATACCGGCTCCAGCTTGTTTGCGCTGCTCACAACCCGGCCGCGGGCAGCGGCCCTGGCACCGGGCGCGGTGCAGGATTCGGTCAAAACTTCGACCTGGGGCACCTATTACTACGTGTACGGCCGCCGCGTGCAAGCTCCTGTTTACTTCGGCCGGCAGCCGCTGCCAACCGCCCTGGTGTATGCCGACAACCTGGATAAGTTTGCTGATTTTTACCGCCAGGAAAATATCTGGGGCATTACTGGCAACGCCTATTTTTTGCACAACGTCGTCATTATTGATTATAGAAACCACGTTTTTGGCGTGCAGTAAGCTCCCCCGGCCAGCGTCAATTCTGCCCCAGAACCTGTGAAACCCGCTCTACTCTGCCCCAACCCGTGGTTCTGATTGTTGACGACGACCTGGCCGTGCGCACCTCGTTGGGCCTGCTGCTGAAGCAAGCCGGCTACACCACCCGCGCCGCCGACGGCCCCGCCGGGGCCCTGGCCGCCGTGCGCGCCGAAACGCCGGCCCTGGTGCTGCTCGACATGAACTTCTCGCGCGCCACCACCGGCGACGACGGGCTGGCCTTGCTGCGCGAAATCAAGGCGTTGGCCCCGCTGGTGCCGGTGGTGCTCATCACCGGCTGGGGCTCCATTGCGCTGGCCGTGGCGGGCATGAAGGCCGGCGCCGCCGAATTCGTAACCAAGCCCTGGCACAACGACGCCCTGCTCCAGACCATCGGCACGGTGCTGGCGCTGCGGGGCCCTGGGCCCGCCGCCGGGGCCCCGCCCGGCCGCCGGGCCCTGGACAAGCAACTATCCCTCAGCGCCATCGTGGGCGAAGACGAGCGCCTGCTGGCCGTGCTGCGCCAGGTGGGCCAGGTGGCGACCACTGACGCGGCGGTGCTCATCGAGGGCGAAAGCGGCACCGGCAAGGAGCTGATTGCCGAGGCCCTGCACCAGAACAGTCGCCGCCGCGGCCAGCCCTTCGTGAAGGTGAACCTGGGCGGCATCTCGTCGTCGCTGTTTGAGAGCGAGCTGTTTGGCCACCGGCGCGGGGCCTTCACCGACGCCAAGGCCGACCGGGTGGGCCGCTTCGAGCTGGCGAACGGCGGCACCATTTTCCTGGATGAAATCGGCGAGTTGGAGCTGGCCAGCCAGGTGAAGCTGCTGCGCGTGCTGCAAGACCGCACCTACGAGGTGCTCGGCGACAGCAAGCCGCGGCGGCTGGACCTGCGCGTGGTGGCCGCCACCAACAAGAACCTGGCGGAGCTGGTGGCCCAGGGCCGCTTCCGCGAAGACCTGTTCTACCGCCTCAACCTCATCACGCTGCGCCTGCCCGCCCTGCGCGAGCGGCCCCACGACGTGCCGCTGCTGGTGCGCCACTTCCTGGCCCAGCTGCGCGCTACCTACCAGCGGCCCGGCCTGCGCGTGGGGGCCCCCGCGCTGCACTGGCTGCAAGCGCAGCCGCTGCCCGGCAACATCCGCGAGTTGAAAAACCTGGTCGAGCGCGCCGTGCTCGTCAGCGGCCACGACGAGCTGACGCCCGCCGATTTCCAGCAGAGCGGGGCCGCCACGGCGCCATTCGCCGCCCCCGGGGCCCCGCCCGTGCCCGGCACGCTCACCCTCGACCAGCTGGAAGCGCAGGCCATTCGCCAGAGCGTGGCCCACCACCAGGGCAATTTGAGCCGGGTGGCCCGGGCCCTGGGCCTCAGCCGCGGGGCCCTGTACCGGCGCCTCGACAAATACGGCATTCCTTATGATGAGCCTGCGGGTTAAGTTTCTACTCTTCGTCGTGGTCATCCACGCCGTGCTGCTGGCGCTGGCCGCCCAGTTGCGCACCACCAACGCCGTGCTGTTCGTGGCCACCGAGCTGCTGCTGCTGGGCAGCCTGGTGCTGAGTGCGCAGCTCTACCGGGGCTTCGTGCGGCCGCTGCAGCTCATTGCGGCGGGCACGGCGGCCATGCAAGCGCGCGATTTCACCCTGAAATTCGTGCCCGTGGGCCAGCGCGAAATGGACCAGCTCATTGGCGTTTACAATTCGATGATTGACGCGCTGCGCCGCGAGCGGGTGAGCCAGCACGAGAAAAGCATCCTGCTCGAACGCCTCATCGAAGCCTCGCCGGCCGGCGTATTAATCCTTGATTTTGAAGGGAATGTGGAGCAGGCCAACGCGGCGGCGGTGCGCTTCATCGGCCCGGCGCCGGGGCCCCCGGCCTGGCTGGGGCAGCCGCTGGCCGCGCTGCCGGGGCCCTGGGGCCCCGCGCTGGGGGCCCTGGCCGAGGGCCAGCCGCGGGCGCTGCGCCTCTCGGGCCTGCAAGCCTACCGCGCCCACGCCGCGCACTTCCTCGACCGCGGCTTCACGCGGCGGTTCGTCGTGCTGGAAGAGCTGACGCAGGAGCTGATCAAGCAGGAAAAGCAGGCCTACGAGCAGCTCATCCGGCTCATGTCGCACGAAATCAACAACTCCATCGGGGCCATCAACTCCATTTTGGGCAGCTTCCAGCGCTACGCCCCGCAGCTCGCGCCCGCCGACCGCCCCGATTTCACCGAAGCCCTCGACGTGAGCATCACCCGCAACACCCAGCTGGCCAGCTTCATCGCCGACTTTGCCCGCCTCGTGCGCCTGCCCGCTCCCCAGCTCGCGCCCACCGACGTGCACGCCCTGCTGCGCAACCTAGGCCGCTTGCTGGGGCCCCAGAGCGCCGAGCGCCGCGTGGCCTGGCACTGGGCCTTGGCCGCCGCCCCACTCGTCATCGAAGCCGACGCCCCGCAGCTGGAACAAGCCCTGCTGAACGTGGCCAAAAACGCCCTCGAAGCCATCGGTACGGACGGCAATATTTGGGTGCGCACCACGGCCAACCCGTTCAGCATCAGTATTGAGAATGATGGGGCCTCGCTCACGTCCGAAGTGCGCGAGCGGCTGTTTACGGCGTTTTTCAGCACCAAGCGTGGCGGGCAGGGCATTGGCCTCACGCTGGTGCGCGACGTGCTGCTGGCCCACGGCTTCGCGTTTGGCCTGGCCACTGGGCCCGAGGGACGCACGGCCTTTACCATCGGCTTGCCGTGAAAGGCCCCGCGCTTCGCTGCCGCGCCCGGTGGGCCGCGGGCCTGCCGGGCAGGTAGCGCGCGGGGTGGGCCCGCGGGGGCCGCTGCTGCGGTAGCGGTTGGCTAGGCGTGAACATTCGGGTGAAAATTAAAAAAATTAAAATGCCTTATTAAATAGGAGTGGTTTTTATAAATAATCTATATTTTTGTCGAAGACGACCCTTGAAAACAACCTATCCTTCGACAAATGATAACTGAACTCGAATCAGACGGTATCGAAACCGAAGCCGGCGCAGCCCGCAAGCAGCGGGTATCGGCCGTCTGCCTGGGCGTCTTGCTCGTGCTGGCCTGCGCGGCGGCCTTTGTGCCCCAGGTGCACCCCGAGGCCAAGCCCAAGGCCTTCGAGCCCGCCGACATCGCCTGGATGCTGAGCGCCTCGGGCCTGGTGTTGCTGATGACGCCCGGCCTGGCCTTCTTCTACGGCGGCATGGTGAACAAGAAGAGCGTGATTTCCACGCTGTTGCAGAGCTTTATTGCGCTGGCCGTGATTTCGATGCTGTGGTACGTGGTGGGCTTTTCGCTGGCCTTCGGCGACAGCATCGGCGGCTTCGTGGGCAACCCCGGCACGTTTTTCCTCTTCAACCACGTGGGCACGGCCCCGCACCCACGCATCGCCCCTAACTTGCCGCTGGTGCTGTTCGCGGCGTTCCAGCTCAAGTTTGCCATCATCACGCCGGCCCTCATCAGCGGGGCCTTCGCCGAGCGCATCCGGTTCTGGGGCTACCTGCTGTTCATCAGCCTGTTCAGCCTGCTCATCTACTGCCCCCTGGCCCACTGGACCTGGCACCCCGACGGCTTTCTGTTCAAGTGGGGCGTGCTCGATTTTGCGGGCGGCACGGTGGTGCACATCTCGGCGGGCTTCGCGGCCCTGGCCGGCGCCCTGGCCCTGGGCCGCCGCCAAAGCCACGCCGACGGCCACCAGCACGTGCCGCCCAACGTGCCCTTCGTGCTGCTCGGCACCGGCCTGCTGTGGTTCGGCTGGTTCGGCTTCAACGCCGGCTCGGCACTAGCGGCCAACGCGGTGGCCGTGCAGGCGTTCTTCACCACCCACATGGCCTCGGCCGCCGCCATGCTCACCTGGATGCTGATTGAAGTGGTGCGCGGCCGGCGGCCGTCGGCGGTGGGCGCGGCCGTGGGGGCCGTGGTGGGCCTGGTGGCCATCACGCCCGGCGCGGGCTACGTTAGCTACGGCCCGGCGCTGTTCATTGGCGTGGTGGCCGCGGCCGTCAGCGCCTTCGCCATCGAGTTGAAAAACCGCACGACCCTCGACGACACCCTCGATGTGTTCCCGTGCCACGGCGTGGGCGGCATCGTGGGCATGATTTTAACGGCCATATTTGCCAAGGAGGGCGGCTTGGCCACCACCGGCTCGGCGGTGCTGCTCTGGAAGCACCTGGGGGCCCTGGTGTTCATTTCGGCCTTCACGTTCAGCGGCTCCTACCTGCTTTATAAGTTCACCAACCTGCTCATCCCCATTCGGGTGAACGCCGAGAACGAAGCCTACGGCCTCGACACTACCCAGCACGGCGAAACAGTGTTGGTAAGCTAAGTTTGTAACCAAAAAAGAGGGCCCCGGCGGTGAAACAGGTTCGCCATCGGGGCCCTCTTTTTGTGCTCTTAGTATATTTTTATACTCCTAGTACAAATACGGTTGGAATTTTGTGCAATTCCGGTGCCGCTTGCCGCCGCCATTCGCTCACCGGCCGCGTGCAGATGAACTCGCCCGCCCCCGTCACATCGGCCGCTACGCACAGCCGCGTGGCGGGCTGCAAATGCGCCAATAAATCCAGAAATAGGGCCCCGTTGCGGTAGGGCGTTTCAATGAACAGCTGGCTTTGGTTGCGCTGCTGGGCCTCGCGCTCCAGCGCCTTGATGGCCGTGGCCCGTGGCCCTTTCTCGATGGGTAAGTAGCCGTGGAAGGCAAACTGCTGCCCGTTCAGGCCCGAAGCCATCAGGGCCAGCAGCAGCGACGAGGGCCCCACCAGCGGCACCACGCGCAGGCCCAGCCGGTGGGCCTCGGCGGCTAGTGCCGCGCCTGGGTCGGCAATGCCCGGGCAGCCGGCTTCGCTGAGCACGCCGGCGTCCAGGCCCTCGCGCAGCAGCGGCTCCAGCGCGGCGCGCACCTCGGCCGGCGTGCTGTCTTTGTCAATCACGCCGAAACGAATGTCCTCAATCACCCGCGCCGGGGCCACGCTCTTCACGAAGCGCCGCGCCGTGCGGACGTTTTCCACCAAAAAGTAGGGGAGGCGGGCCACGGCGGCCACCACCTGCGGCGGCAGTACCTGCGCGGCCGTGTCGTCGGCCAGGGGCGTGGGGATGAGGTAGAGCGGCAAGGGGAAATTGGGAGATGAAGAATTTACTCAATGAGGTCGTCATGCTGAGCTTGTCGAAGCATCTCTCCCGCGTAAGTAATTATTTGCTGCTGCGGGAGAGGTGCTTCGGCTGTGCGGACGCTAGATGAGCACGACGGCTTTTTTCTACAAGGCTACTGCCCCACAAATGCGCGCACCAGCTCGTACACTTCGTCGGGCTTTTCGGCGTGCAGCCAGTGGCCGGCGTCGGGCACAGTGGCCACTTCCGAATTCGGGAACAGCGTCGGGATGACGTACAGCTTGTCGTTAGACGTGATATAATTCGACTTGCCGCCGCGCACGAACAAGGCCGGTTTCAGGAACGGCTCGCCCGTGATTTCTTCGCCCACGGCCGCCATGGCCCCGGCCAGCACCGGCAGGTTGATGCGCCAGGCAAAGGCGTTTGTCTCGTCGCGGTACAGGTTTTTCAGCAGGAACTGCCGCACGCCCACTGCGCGGATGTGCTGGCCCAGCGCCGCGTCGGCCTCCTGCCGGTTGGTGATGGCGGCCGAGTTCACGGCGCGCAGTCCGGCCAGCACCTCGTCTTGGTGCGTCATGTCGGAGAAGCCGGGCGCGATGTCGAGCACGATGAGGCGGGCCAGGCGCTCGGGGTGGCCCAGGGCGAAGCGCATGGCCACTTTGCCGCCCATACTGTGGCCCAGCAGCGCCGTGTCGGGGCCCAGGCCGAGGTGGTCGAACAGGGCCCCCACGTCGGCGGCCATGGCGTCGTAGCTGTGGTCGGGGCTGTGAAACGAGCGGCCGTGGTTGCGCAAATCCACGCTCACGACGCGTAGGCCGGCGTCCTGGGCCCAGCGGCGGGCCAGCGTCTGCCAATTATCCAGCGTGCCAAACAAGCCGTGGAGAATTACCAGCGGCCGGCCCTGGCCCTGGTCGAGGTAGTGCAGTAGGGGAGAAGCGGACATGGGGCAAAGGTCGGGCGCGGCCGCCGGTTGGGCCCCGGCTACGCCCAGGCCCAAGCCACGGTGCGCCGGTCGGTGGGCACCGAACGCAGGAACACGGTCAGCGGCTCCAGGTCGGCCAGCAGCGAGGTAAGCACGATTTCACGGCCGTCGTGCAGCAGCAAGCGCACGTAGTTATACGGGGCCCAAAAGGTGGCCCGGGTGCGGCACGTCACGCGCTGCACCCGGGCAATGTCGCGCCGTTCGAAGTACTGTCGCTGGCCGTGCTGGTACACTTCGAGGCGGTTGGCCTGGGGCTCCAGCACCAGCACGGTTTCGTGGTTCAGCACCCAGTAGCGCAGGTGCAGCACCGCCGCCGGGGCCCCCAGCGCCAGCGCCACGGCCACCAGCGCGGCGGCCAGGCCCCACTCCAGTGGGCTGGCGTTGCCGTGGGGCCCCATGGCCAGGGCCGGCACCACGCTCAGGCCGGTGCCCAGCGCCAGCAGGGGCCAGGCCAGCAGCCGCAGCTGCCGCGCCGCCGTGACGCGGTAGGTGTGGGTGCGCTTGCCAAACCAGCCGGCCACCCACCGCGCCGCGCCCAGCACCAGGGCCAGCACCGCCAGCACTTCGAGCAGCGGGCGCAGCAAAACAAATTTCATAAGGCGGCCAAAACGGTACGGCGGCCAAAGGTAGGGGCCCCCGGCGCGGTTTGCTTTGGCGGCGGCAACGCCGTACCTTTGCACCCGAAGTTTGGTATTCAATCTGAAAAGAGGGGACGCGCAGTCCCCTCTTTTTTTGTCCTAGCCCCGGGTTAATTTATGGTCCTCGACCGCGCTTTAGTGCTGCAAATGCTCCACGACGCCATCGGCGACGACGTGGACGTGTTCCTGGTGAATCTTACCGTCTCCGATTCGGTTTTACCCAAGGTGACGGTCACCCTCGACGGGCCCCAGGGCTTGGGCATCGAAGAGTGCGCTAAGGTGAGCCGCCGCCTGGCCCGCCGCATCGACGAGCACTACGGCGAAGAAGCCGCCTACTCGCTCGAAGTGACGAGCCCCGGCGCCGACCAGCCCCTCACCGACCCGCGCCAGTACCAGCGCCACATCGGCCGCTCGCTGGCCCTTAAGCTGGCCGACGGCACCGAGAAAACCGGCGAACTGCTCGCCGCCACTTCGGAGGGCGTCGAGATTGCCGAAGTCGTTAAAGTCAAAACCAAAAAAAGCATCCTGCCCGCCGCCTTTTATCCTTTCGGGGACATAAAGGAGGCCACGGTTGTTATCTCTTTTAAGTAAGCCAGTTAGCGGGTACCCGTTGCCGGGGCCCCGCACTACCGACCATTACTATGAACAGCAACGAACTAATCGAATCCTTCGGCGAATTTGCGCGCAGCAAAAACATCGACCGGCCCACGATGATGTCCATCCTGGACGAGGTGTTCCGCACGATGATTCGCAAGAAGTTTGAGGAGGACAGCAACTTCGACGTCATTATCAACCCCGACAACGGCGACTTAGAAATCTGGCGCAACCGCGAAATCGTGGACGACAACTCGGAGGACATCTGGGACTTCGACAAGATTCCGCTGGCCGAGGCCCAGAAAATTGAGCCCGACTTCGAAGTAGGCGAAACCCTGCCCGTGTCCATCAAGCTCGAAGACTTCGGCCGCCGCGCCGTGCTCATGGCCCGCCAGACGCTGATTCAGCGCGTGAAGGACCTCGAGCGCGACAACCTGTACCAAAAGTACAAGGACCAAGTGGGCGAAATCGTAACCGGCGAAGTGTACCAGGTGTGGAGCCGCGAGGCCCTCATCATGGACAAGGACGACAACGAGCTGGTGATGCCCAAGGGCGAGCAGATTCCTAAGGACCGCTTCCGCAAGGGCGACACCGTGCGCGCCGTGGTGCACCGCGTGGAAGTCATCAACGGCACGCCGAAAATTATCCTTTCGCGCGCCGCCCCGGCGTTCTTGGAGCGATTGTTTGAGCTGGAAGTGCCCGAGATTTACGACGGCCTCATCACCATCAAAAACGTGGTGCGCGAGCCCGGCGAGCGCGCCAAAGTGGCCGTGGAAAGCTACGACGAGCGCATCGACCCCGTGGGCGCCTGCGTGGGCATGAAGGGCAGCCGCATCCACCCGGTGGTGCGCGAGCTGGAGAACGAGAACATCGACATCATCAACTACACCGACAACCTGGAGCTGTACATCGCCCGGGCCCTGTCGCCGGCCAAAGTGGGCTCGATGAAAATCAACCCCGAAAACGGCCGCGTATCGGTGTTCATGAAGCCCGACCAGGTGAGCTTGGCCATTGGTCGCGGCGGCGCCAACATCAAGCTGGCCAGCCGGTTGGTGGGCATGGAAATCGACGTGTTCCGCGAAGCCATTGACTACGAGGAAGACATCTCGCTGGAAGAATTCAGCGACGAGATTGAGCCCTGGATCATTGCCGAGCTGAAGAAAATAGGCCTCGACACCGGCCGCGCTGTATTGGCCGTGAAAAAAGACGACATCGTGCGCCGCACGGAGTTGGAAGAAGAAACGGTGGACGACCTCTACCGGGTTATCCGTCAAGAGTTTGCCGACGACGACGACCTCGACGAGCGGCAGGCCGAAGCCAGCAAAAAGCCAGCCCCCGTGGCCGAAAATGTGGAAACAGCAACTGAGGCCGGGGCCCCTGCTCCAACCTCCGAGGAAACGGGCGCTGGCTCAGCCGCCGAAGCGGCCCAATGACGGCCGGGCGGCTGGTACGGCAAGGAAGTTAAATCGCGCCAGTGGGCGCGGTTTGCGCCTCGCTGGCAAGATTTAATGTAATACCTTTGTACTTAGAAGCGTATCGTTCGCGAGAAATATAGAATGGCGGAAGCAACCCCGAAACGGCTACAACAGGCGGCCAAAGACCTGGGAATTGGCATGGACACGGCCGTTGCGGCCCTGGCCAAAAAAGGAACACAAGTAGAGAATAAGCCCACCACGAAGCTGACCGCGGACCAAGTGAGCTTGTTGGAGAAGGAGTTTGCCTCGTCGGCGCTCGACCGGCAGGAGTCGCAGAAAATCATTCAGGCCAAGCGCCAGAGCGATTTGGACGCGGTACCTAAGCCTGCGCCCACCCCGCCGCGCCCCGCGCCGGCAGTGGCAGCGAAGCCTGCGCCCACGCCAGTCTCTACACCGGCCCCGGTATCTACGCCGTCCCCGGCCCCGGTGGCTGCCCAGGCAGCGCCCGAGGCTCCGGTAGCGGTGGTAGCACCGGCTGCCCCTGCGCCCGAAACGCCCTCTGTGCCTGGCCTGAAAGTGCTGGGTAAAATTGAGCTCGACAGCCGTGGCCGCGTGGTACCCCCCCGCCCCAAGCCTGTAGAGGCGCCTACTGCGCCAGTTGCAGCCCCTCCGGTAGCCGCCCCGGCACCCGTAGTAGCTGCTCCGGTAGCCGCGGCGCCCGCCCCGGCTCCAGTTGCCCCGCAGCCAGTGGCTGCGCCGGTGCAAGCTGCTGCCCCAGTGGCGGCGCCCGCCCCGGCTCCGGCCGCAGCGCCCGTTGCGGCGGCTGTTCCTGCGCCGGCTCCGGTTGCTCCCGCGCCGGTGGCTGCCGCGCCAGTAGCCGCTGCCCCCGTGGCGGCCGCGCCGGCCGTTGCAGTAGTTCCCGAGGCTGCGGTTCCCGTGGCCGAAGAGCCGGCCGGCACCATTACTGCCAAGGCCGACCAGCTGAAAGGCTTGACGGTACTTGGCAAGATTGATCTTTCCGCTGCCAACAACGACCGCCGGGGCCCCGGCGGGCGCGGCCCCCGGCCCATTGCGTCGTCCGATGTTAACAAGCGCGGCTTGCCCGCTGGCCCCGGCCAGAAGAAGCGCGCCCGTTTACCTGGCCCTCCCGGCACGGGCACCGGCACCACTACTAACACGCCCGGCACGGGTGGTGGCTACCAAGGCAACCGCCCCAACCAAGGTGGCGGTGGCCCCAGCCGCCCCGGCCAGCCGGGTGGCAACCGCCCCGGCCAAGCCGGCGGCAATCGCCCCGGCCAGCCCGCTGCGCCCCGGCCCAACGCCCCGGCCCTTACGCCGGAGCAGGCTGAAAAGCAGATCCAAGAGCAAATCAAGGCAACGTTGGCCAAGTTGGGTGGCAACAAAACCAACCAGACCAACCGCGCCAAGTACCGCCGCGACAAGCGCAGCATGCTGGCCGAGGACCGCGAGGCCCTGCGCGCTCAGAATGAGCTGGACGCCAAGACCCTCAAGCTCACCGAATTCATCTCGGCCAACGACTTAGCCTCGCTGATGGACGTGAACGTGAACGAGGTCATCAAGGTGTGCCTGGGCATGGGCATGTTTGTGTCCATTAACCAGCGCCTCGACGCGGAAGCCATCACCGTGATTGCCGATGAATTCGGTTATGACGTAGAATTCCTGTCGGCCGAGGAAGAAGAAATCAGCATCGATGCCGGCGACGTAGAAGAAGACCTGCGCCCCCGGGCCCCCATCGTGACCATCATGGGCCACGTTGACCACGGCAAAACGTCGCTGCTTGACTACATCCGCGACGCCAACGTGGCCCGCGGCGAGGCCGGTGGCATCACGCAGCACATCGGCGCCTACGAGGTGAAAACTAAGAACGGCAACCCGATTACCTTCCTTGACACTCCGGGCCACGAAGCCTTTACGGCCATGCGGGCCCGCGGTGCCAAGGTGACGGACATTGCCATTATCGTGGTGGCCGCCGACGACTCGGTGATGCCCCAGACGAAGGAAGCCATCAACCACGCCCAGGCGGCGGGGGTGCCCATTATCATCGCCCTCAACAAGATTGACAAGCCTAGCGCCAACCCGGAGAAAATCCGCGAGGAGCTGTCGCAGATCAATATTCTGGTGGAAGAATGGGGCGGCAAGTACCAGAGCCAGGAGGTATCGGCCAAGTCAGGCCTCGGCATTGAGGAGCTGCTGGAGAAAGTATTGCTCGAAGCCGAACTGCTGGAGCTGAAAGCCAACCCCGACCGCAATGCCATTGGCACCGTTATCGAAGCCTCGCTTGATAAAGGCCGGGGCTACGTCACCACCGTGCTGGTTCAAACCGGTACTCTGAACGTGGGCGACATCGTACTGGCCGGCCCGCACTACGGCCGCGTGAAGGCCATGACCGACCACCGCGGCAAGAAAATGAAAACGGCGCCGCCCGCTACGCCGGTGCAGGTGCTCGGCCTGACCGGGGCCCCGCAGGCCGGCGACCGCATCCAGGTGATGGAGACGGAGCGCGAAGCCCGCGAAACGGCTACCCAGCGCTTGCAGCTGGCCCGTGAGCAGAGCATCCGCACCAAGAAGCACATCACCCTCGACGAGATTGGCCGCCGCCTGGCGATTGGCTCGTTTAAGGAACTGAACATCTTGGTGAAGGGCGACGTGGACGGCTCGGTGGAAGCCTTGTCGGACTCGCTGCTGAAGCTGAGCACGCCGGAAGTGAAGGTGAACATCCTCTCGAAAGGGGTAGGCGCCATCTCAGAAAGCGACGTGCTGCTGGCCTCGGCCTCCGATGCCATCATCATCGGCTTCCAGGTGCGGCCCTCGCAGAGTGCGCGCAAACTGGCTGAGCAGGAGCAGATTGACGTGCGCTTGTACAGCATCATCTACAACGCCATCAACGAGGTGAAGGATGCCATGGAAGGCATGCTGGCCCCGACGGTGCAGGAAGTGGTGGTGGCCAACGCCGAGGTGCGCATCGTGTTCAACATTACCAAGGTCGGCACCATTGCCGGCTGTATGGTGACGGACGGCACCTTTACCCGCCGCACCCGCGTGCGGGTGGTGCGCGACGGCATTGTGCTGCACACCGGCGAGATTCAGGACCTCAAGCGCTTCAAAGACGATGTGTCGGAAGTGCGCCAGGGCTACGAGTGCGGTATTTCCATCAAAAACTTCAACGAGTTGCAGGAAGGCGACAACATTGAGGGCTTTGAAGAGAAAGAAATCAAGCGGACCCTGTAAATCACGGATTTTCTGGATTCAAACGGAGGCTTCGGACTTTGTAGCCAATTCATTAAAAGCAAAAAGGCGACCTTCTCAGGTCGCCTTTTTGCTTTTATACTCGCCTTTTATACTCGCAGGAGAGAAGTCAACGAAAAGTATTTCTAGGGCTGTGGCGCGGGCTGCCAAGAACTGAGCCTGGGGCCCCGTAGCAGCCTATCTCCAAAATCCAAAAAATCCGTCCTAATCCAAAAATCCGTGATTTAGAAGAACAGGAAGTGCTTTTTGCGGCGGGGGTGCTTGTGCACCAGGGGCTTGCCCGACGGGTTGGCGCCGCCGGCTGGGTGCATCTGGCCGCGTTCCTGCTTGCCCGAGCCGGGCGCGGCCTTGAACTTGCGCACCGTGAAGCCACCGGCTTTGGTATCGTACTGCCGCGCGGGGCCCGCCGCCCGGCCAAGGGTGGTGTTGCCGGTGGCCACACCAGCACGCGCTTCCAACACCTGCATCTGCTGGTTGTGCTTGATTTCTTCGGCCGTCAGGCTAGGCTGGCGCGGGTCGGCCGGGGCCGACTGGGCGAAAGCGGGAACGGCGGCCAACGCACTTAGGGTAGCGAGGCCAACGGCGGCGAATAGGTTTTTCATGCAGCAGGGAAGAGGCAGGGAATTGGAGAAGCACCGCGGCAACCGGCAATAATTAAGATAAGTTCGCTCGGGCTAACCCGGCCGCGCGCACCGCTGGGGGAGCTGCAAAAATGAAGCCCGGCCGTCTGGCCGGGGCCCTGCTTGCCAGGGCCCCGGCCAGACGGCCGGGCTGGGCCAGCTAACGGCGAATTATAGCCGGCCGCCGGCCCGCAGCGCGTCGCGGATTTCGGCAAGCAGCACTTGGTCTTTGGTGTCCACCGGGGCCACGGGGGCTACTTCTACGGGCGCCTTCTTTACTTTATTGGTGGCCTTCACAATCATGAAAATGATGAGGGCGATGATGAGGAAGTTGATGACGGCGTTGATGAACAAGCCGTAGTTAAGGGTGCCGGCCCCGGCCTTTTTGGCGTCGGCGATGGTAGCATAGTGCCCACCGTTTAGCGCCACGAAGAGGTTAGTAAAATCGACGTGGCCCAGGCCTAGGCCCACGATGGGCATGATGATGTCGTCGGTGAGCGAAGTGACAATCTTGCCGAACGCCGCGCCGATAATGACGCCCACAGCAAGGTCGAGTACGTTGCCCTTAGAAATGAACTCTTTAAATTCGAAAACAACACCCATAGTATGGAGAGGGAGGTTGGAGGTGGAAAAATAGAAACCGAAATGCTCGATAAAAGGGGCGAAGTAAATGTAATGGGCGAATAGCAGTATTTAGTTGTGGCAGTGGATTTAACACCCGCCGGGTAGGGCACCGGCCCGGGGCCCTACCTTTGACCCAACTGCTTAGCCCTCGCCTCATGGCCACTTCTTTCGATAACCTGCTCTACGACCTCGATGCCGCCACCGGCGTGCTCACCCTCACCGTCAACCGCCCTGCCAAGCTGAATGCCCTGAACGCGGCCACCATTGCGGAGCTCGACACCGCGGCCCAGCAGGCCCTGGCCGACCCGGCGGTGCGCGCCATCCTGCTCACGGGCAGCGGCGAAAAGGCTTTTGTGGCGGGGGCCGACATTGCCGAGCTGGCGTCCCTCACGGCCGTGCAGGCCGCGGGCGCGTCGGCGTACGGGCAGCGGGTGTTTGCCCAGTTCGAGCGCAGCCCCAAGCCGGTGGTGGCCGCCGTGAATGGCTTCGCGTTGGGCGGCGGCTGCGAGCTGGCCATGGCCTGCCACCTGCGCGTGGCCGCCGACACGGCCCGCTTCGGCCTGCCCGAAGTGAGCCTGGGCCTGCTGCCCGGCTATGGCGGCACCCAGCGCCTGCCCCAACTGGTGGGCAAGGCCAAGGCCCTGGAACTAATGCTGACCGCCGACATGATCAAGGCCGATGAGGCCCTGCGCCTGGGGTTAGTGAACCACGTGGTGCCGCTGGCGGAGCTGTTGGGTTTCTGCCAGCAGCTGCTGGCCAAGATGCTGAGCAAGGGCCCCGTGGCGCTTGGGCTGGTCATCGAATGCGTAAATGCCGGCTACGACCCCCGCCAGGACGGCTACGTGGCGGAGACCGAAGCCTTCGGCCGCGCGTTCCAAACCGACGATTTTAAGGAAGGTACCCAGGCGTTTGTGGAGAAGCGGCCAGCGGTATTTCAGGGAAAATAGCGCATGAGCATTGCCAAAAAGCTGGCTTCTCAAACCGCGGTGTACGGCGTGAGCAGCATCGTGGGCCGGGTGCTGACGTACTTCCTGGTGCCAATTTATACGGGCGCGTTTGCGGCGGCCGAATACGGGGTGGTGACGGCGCTGTACGCCTACGTATCGTTTCTGAACGTGGTGTTTACCTACGGCATGGAAACCACGTACTTCCGCTTCGCCAACCGCCCCGGTACCGACCGCCGCGAGCTGTACGACCGCTCCCTGAGCTTGCTGCTGCTGAGCAGCGTCGGGCTCACGCTGCTGCTGATGGCCCTGGCCCGCCCGCTGCTGGGCCTGCTCGACATCGGGCCCGGCTACGAGCGGTACTTCTATTGGATGGCCTTGATTTTGGGCTTCGACGCCGTGTCGGCCATCCCGTTTGCCCGGCTGCGGCTCGAAAACCAGGCCCGCAAGTTTGCCACCGTCAAAATGGCCGGCATTGTGGTAAACGTGGCCCTGAACCTGTTCTTCATTGTGCTGTGCCCCGCTGTGGCCAGCGGCAAGTGGCTGCCCGCGCTGGGGCCCCTGGTGGCCCGCGTGTACGACCCCGGCCTGGGCGTGGGCTACGTGTTTTTGGCCAACCTGGTGGCCAGCGCGGCCACGCTGCTGCTGTTGGGCCGCGAGCTGCTCGACTTCCGGTTTCAATTCAGCCGGGGCCCCCTGCGGCCACTGCTGAAGTACGCCTACCCGCTGATGCTGATGGGGTTGGCCGGCATGGTGAACGAAACGTTTGACCGGATTTTGCTGGCCCAGTGGTTGCCCACGGGCTTCTACCCGGGGAAGAGCAGCCTCACGGCGGTGGGCATCTACGGGGCGTGCTACAAGCTCAGCATCTTCATGTCGCTCGTCATTCAGGCGTTTCGCTACGCGGCCGAGCCGTTCTTCTTCGCCCAAAGCACCGAGAAGAACTCGCCGGCTACGTTCGCGCTGGTGCTCAAGTGGTTTACGCTGTGCTGCGCAGTGATATTCGTGGTTATCAGCCTGAACGTGGAGGACTTCGGGGCCCTGTTTCTGCGGCGCCGCGAGTACCTACAGGGGCTGGCCGTGGTGCCGGTGCTGCTGCTGGCCAACCTGTTTCTGGGCGTGTACTACAACCTGTCGGTGTGGTTCAAGCTGACCGACAAAACCTACTACGGCACCTACATCGGGGCCGGTGGGGCCGTGCTCACCATCGCCCTCAACTTCCTCCTCATTCCGGTGCTGGGCTACATGGGCTCGGCCATCGCCACGCTGGCCTGCTACTTCATGATGGCCTTGCTGTGCTGGCGGCTGGGCGAGCGGCACTTTCCGGTGCCGTACCCGGTGGGCCGGCTGGGCCTGTGGCTGGCGCTGGCCGTGGGGCTGGTAGCGCTGGGCTGGGCGGTGCCGATGGCTTCGTGGGGCCCCCGCCACGCCTGGCACGTGGGGTTGTCGCTGGCCTTCGTGGGGGCCCTGTGGCTGGGCGAAGGCCGCCACTTGCGGCGCGCCTAGCGCGGCTGCGGCTGAACCGGTGGGCAGTGCCAGTCATTTTATTCCGTCGTTCAGCTTGGCGTTCTGGCCCGCCAAAATGCCCCAGGTTCCGTTCCGCTTGGTGAGCACCAGCGTGCGGCGGAACTCAAAGGTTTGGTTGGGGTAGCGCGTGTCGCCGCTCAGGCCGGTGCGCACGTGCATGATGGCTACGTCGGGTTTCACGAATGTCAGGTCTTCGACGGACCGGGTGTAGTAGTGCGACGTTTTGAAGTACGTGCCGTGCACGGTGGCGTAGTGCGCCTGGATGTCGGGCCGGCCCTTTGAGTACGCTCCGAACCAGTTGACCCAAGTCGCGTCGGGGTGGTACTGGGCGGCGAGGCCTTGCGCATCGTGGCGGTTCCACGCATTTTCATAGTTCGTGACGAGCAACGCCAAGGCCTGCCGGTCCTTCAAGGTGTCGGGTTGTTGTGCAACCGCCAACTGGCGCGCCAGCCCGAAAACGAGGGCCGTCAAGGGGGTAGCCAGAAACTTGTTCATAAGCGAAACTTTTGCCGGTTGGCACAGGCAACCCCTGTGCGGGGCGGTGCCGCGAAGAAACAAGTATAAGAATATAATTTTATAAATAACCGACGTTGCGCAGGCCGCGCTTGGCAGGCCAACCGCGGGCAAGTGCCGCGCTTGTCGCACCTTGCGGGCCGGTGGGCCCCGCAACGGTTACGGGGCCCCGTAAGACCTTCTTTTTTTCATGGATAACCTGAACACCGAACTCATCCCGGCCGCCGTGCTGGCCGGGGCCCTCGCCAAAATCCGCGAGGCCCGCGCCGACCTTGCCCCCTACCTGTACCCGCTCACCCCGCAGCAGCGCCAGGACTTGCCCAAGATGGGCGACAAAACCCTGGCCTTTGTCTCAAAAATGGCCGAATACGCCCAGAGCCTGCCCGCGCTCATGCCTAGCTACCTCGACGCGGCCGGCCTCGCCATCGACGCCGACACCAGCAGCGGCCTGCTGCCCATCTACCTCGAAACCGACGCCCTGGCCCTCGACCTCGACTCAACCCGCATGGTGGCCGGCTCCGAAGGCTACGCCGCCGCCCTCGTCGGCTACGGGGCCCTGCAAGCGGCCGCCAAAAACAACCAGCCCGGGGCCCAGGCCGCCGTGGCCGAGCTGGCCCCCCGCTTCGCCCGCCCCACCGCCAAGGCCGTGAAACCAGCCACAGGGGCCTAGCCCCGCGCCGCCCGCCGCCCCCGGCGCGCCAGGGTTCAACCCCGGTGCGCCGGGGTCCAGCCCCGGCGTTCCACCAAAAAAGCCCGGCCCGCCAAGCAAATTGCTTGGCGGGCCGGGCTTTTTTGGTGGAACGCCGGGTTATTTCGGCGGCGCGCCGCTGAAAAAGCTCGGCGCGCCGGGGTCCGCCCCCGGCCCGCCACTGAAAAAGCCCGGCGTTCCACTGAAATAACCCGGCCCGCCGAGCTTTTTCGGCGGAAGACGGATGTTTTGGGGCGGCGGGCCGGGGCCCGGCCCCGGCCCGCCGCCCGCGGGCTAGGGCCCGGCTTATCTTGCCGCCATGAACGAACTTATCCTCGGCGACAACCTCGAAGTACTGCGCCAGCTCCCCGCCGACTCGGTGGACCTCATCTACCTCGACCCGCCGTTCTTCTCCAACCGCACCTACGAAGTCATCTGGGGCGACGCCGGCGAGCGCCGCTCTTTTGAGGACCGCTGGTCGGGCGGCATCATGCAGTAGATGGCGCGGGGCTCTGCCCCGTGCCGCGGTGTCCCCGGCCTCCGGCCGGAACAGTAAAACGGTTTCTTTTTGCAGCTCCGGCCGGGGGCCGGGCCAAACCGAGCAGTTGGCTACCAACCCAGTTCCGTGAGCGGCATGCCGTGGCCGGGGCAAGCGCTGCTGAAGGGGTAGTGCTGCGCTTCGGTGACCAGGCGGGCCACCACGGGATTTTGCCGGATGTAGTGCTGGCAGCGCTTTATCTGCCCCGGATTGGTGAGGCCGACGGGGTGCGAACCGTTTTGCCACACCTTGTTCACTTGCCCGTGGTGCCGGCCTTCGAAGCCGAGCTGGTGCAGCAGCCAAGGGCGGCGGCTTTCCTGGGGGTGGGTTTCGATGAGCTTTACCAGCTCTTTCGCGGTGTAGCTTTTTACGTCGCGCAGCACGTGGGCCAGCAGCTTGTCGTCGTCTGCGAGGTCGGCCAGCAAGTGGATGTGGCTGGGCATAACGCAAAATTCATACACGCGCAGCCCCTTGTGGCGGATGCAATGGCGCAAGCCGTCCAGCACCAGGTCGGCGTAGTCGGCCCGGGTAAAAAGGTCTATCCAGCCCGTAACGGTCATTGTGGCGAAGTAGAGGCCGCCGGCGTGGGTCTTGTATTTTTGTGACATTGGAAAATGGGTACAAGCCTGGGGGCCCGTGCCGCGGGCAATGTAGCGCCTGCCGTTCAACGGTTGCGGGGCAGAGCCCCGCGGCATTGCGGCACGGGGCGGAGCCCCGCGCCACTTCGTTGCCACGTCTTGCCCCCTACGCCTTCGAGGGCTGGCTGGTGACGCAGTTCGGCGGCACGCCCAACGCCAAGCGGCGCGGCGACTTCGGCCTCGACGGCACCAGCCGCGAGGGCCTGCCCCTGCAAGTGAAGCAGAGCGAGGGCATCGGCCGCAACGTGGTCGACAACTTCCGCGCCGCCGCCGAGCGCCACGACGCGGCCCTCTTTGCCCGGCAGCGGGCCAGCGGGGCCCCGGTGGGCTACATCCTGGCCTTCTCGTTTGGCAAAGGGGCCGTGGAGGAGTGCGCCCGCCTGCGCACCAAGGAGGGCATCGGCATCGAGCTGGTGGCCGTGAAAGACATCGTGCCCCTGGCCCACAAGCCCCGCCTGGCGGTGGCCGTGGCGGCGCTGGCGCCGGCGGGGGCCCCCGCCGGCAAGCGGGCCGTGCAGCTCACGGCCACCGGCGAGAGCCCGGCCGGCATTGAGTTCTACGCCTGGGACGCCCACCACGACCCGGCCCAGGGCTTTCGCCCCAGCATTTTGCTCGACAAGGCCGGCGTCCAGACCTTCCAGCTCCGCCCCGGGGCCCACGTGCTGGCCGTGCAAGTGGTGGACAACGACGGCCTGAGTGCCACCGAAGTGGTGCGCCTGCACGTGAACGGCGACGTGAAGGTGCAGCCGAAATTATAGCGGCCGGCGTGTAGCCCGCCCCCGCTTCTATCTTCGCCCGCCTATTTAGTTTTCCCATGCAGATACCCGTCGTCAACCGCTCGCGCCACCCGTTGCCCGAATACCAAACCGACCACGCCGCCGGCCTCGACCTGCGCGCCTTCCTCGACGCGCCCGTGACGCTGGGGCCCCTGGAGCGGGCCCTGATTCCGACGGGGCTGGCGGTGGCCATTCCGGTGGGGTTTGAGGGGCAGGTGCGGCCCCGCAGCGGCCTGGCCCTGCGCCACGGCATTGCCCTGGTGAACAGCCCCGGCACCATCGACGCCGACTACCGCGGCGAAATTGGGGTGCTGCTGGTGAACCTCTCCAACGTGCCCTTCGAGGTGCGCGACGGCGAGCGGGTAGCCCAATTGGTGGTGGCCCGCCACGAAACCATCGCCTGGCAACCCGCCGAAACCCTGGCCCCCACCGGGCGCGGCACCGGCGGCTACGGCAGCACCGGCGCAGGGTAGGGCCCCCGGCGAGGCGGGCTGCCGGCTTTTCGCTGGCTGCCCGCTAATTGTTGCGGCGGCTTGAACAACGGTTTAGGGCCCCAGGAAATTGAGGCAACGATTACCGGGCGGTCAGTGAAAAAGCCGCCCGCCGGGGCCCCGCCCAGCCCCGGGGCCCCTTCTTCCGTATAGCTTTCCACCGATGGACTTCGTTACTTTATCCGATATTGAGCAGGCCCAGGTGCGGCTGCGCGGCCTGGCCCGGCACACGCCGCTGCTGCCGCTGGCCGTGCCCGAGCTGCCCGAGGAAGCCGTGTACCTCAAGGCCGAAAGCCTCCAGCCCATCGGCTCCTTCAAAATTCGCGGGGCGGCCAACCGCATCCTGGCCCTGTCGGCCGAAGAGCGGGCGCAGGGCGTCATCGCCTATTCCAGCGGCAACCACGCCCAGGGGGTGGCCTACGCCGCCCGCGCGCTGGGCTTGTCGGCCGTCATCGTGATGCCCACCAATGCCCCGGCCGTGAAGGTGGCCGCCACCCGGGCCCTGGGGGCCGAAGTGGTGCTGTACGATCCCGCCCACGAGCGGCGCGAAGACGTAGCCGCCCGCCTCCAGGCCCAGCGGCCGCGCATTCTGGTGCCGCCGTTCGACGACTCCTACGTAATTGCCGGGCAGGGTACGGCGGGGCTAGAAATTTTCCGGGACCTGCCGGAAGTAGAACTGGTGCTGGCCCCAGTGGGCGGCGGCGGCCTGCTCAGCGGCCTGGCCGTGGCCCTGAAGGCGCTGAAGCCCAGTATTAAAATTATCGGTGTAGAGCCCGAGCTGGCCGCCGATGCCCAGGCCTCGCTGCGCGCTGGCCACGTGGTGGAATGGCCGGCCGCCGACACCAATCGCACCCTGGCCGACGGCGTGCGCACGCTGCGGCTGAGCGAATTGACCTTTCGGCACATCCGCACGTATGCCGACGACATCGTGACCGTGAGCGAGGCCGACCTGCGCCGCGCCGCCCACCGCCTCCTCACCGAGGCTCGGGTAGTGGTGGAGCCCACGGCTGCCCTGCCGCTGGCGGCGCTGCTGCGCCACCGCGCTACACTGCCGCCCAGCCGCCACACGGTGCTGCTGCTCAGCGGCGGCAACGTGGACCCCGCCACGCTGGCCGATCTGCTAGCTGATCCTGTTGGCGACTAGTTCGGCGGCGCCTTTCTTTGCCGAACATCTTACTTCTTCTTTCTCACCTTTACCGACACTCCGTCCAATGAAAATCATCGTTCCAATGGCGGGCATGGGCAAGCGCATGCGCCCCCACACCCTCACCGTGCCCAAGCCCCTGGTGCCCATCGCCGGCAAACCCATTGTGCAGCGCCTCGTGGAGGACATTGCCAAGGTGTGCGGCGAGCCCGTCGACGAAGTAGCGTTCATCATCGGGCGCTTCGGGGCGGCTGTGGAAAAGCAACTCCAGGGCATTGCCGAATCGGTGGGCGCCAAGGCCACCATTGTGTACCAGGACGAGCCGCTGGGCACGGCCCACGCCATCCTATGCGCCAAAGAGTCGCTGACGGGGCCCCTGGTGGTGGCCTTTGCTGACACGCTGTTCAAAGCCGACTTCACGCTCGATTCGACCGTGGCCGGCACCATTTGGGTGCAGCAGGTGGAAGACCCGCGCCCCTTCGGCGTGGTAAAGCTCAACGAGCAGGGCCAGATCACCGACTTCGTGGAGAAGCCCGTGGAATTTGTGTCCGACCTGGCCATCATCGGCATCTACTACTTCCAGGACGGCGAGTACCTGCGCAAAGAGCTGCAGTACCTGCTTGATAACGACATCAAGGACAAAGGCGAGTTCCAGCTCACCAACGCCTTGGAAAACATGAAAAACCAGGGTACTACGTTCGTGCCCGGCCGCGTGACGGAGTGGCTCGACTGCGGCAACAAAGACGCCACGGTGTTCACCAACCAGCGCTACCTGGAGTACCTCAAGGAGCGCGGCGAATCGCTGGTGGCCGCGTCGGCCATCATCACCAACTCGGTGCTGATCGAGCCGGTGTACGTGGGCGAGAACGCCATCATTACCAATTCGGTGGTGGGGCCCCACGTGAGCCTGGGCGACCACGCCAACGTGCGCGACTCGCGCCTGAGTAACTCCATTGTGCAAACCTCGGCCTCGCTGCTCAACACGGTCATCACCAACTCGATGGTGGGCAACCACGCCGTGGTGGCCGGCACCCCCGACGACCTGAGCCTGGGCGACTACAACAACCTGCGCGTGTGAGGCGGCCGCCCACGGGCGGAAATTTTTAGGGCGAATTTGCGTTAAAGCGGCGCGGCCTCCGGTGGGGGCCGCGCCGTCGGCATTTATTAGCCGTAATTTTGGGACCGGCCGCGGGGCCGATTAGCTTCTTTCGTCATGCGCGCTGCCCTGGTTGTTTTTCTTTTGCTGCTGCCGGCCTGGGCCGCCCGCGCCCAAGCGCCGGCCGACCGCCCGTCGCTGAGCCGGGCCGAGCGCCGGGCCATTGCCAAGCAGCAGCGCGAGGCCGATAAGGCCCAGGCTGCCGCCAAAAAAGACGCGCCCGCCGCGCCCGTACTGTCGGAGCGCGACCGCGAGGTGAGTGAGTCGCTGTTCGTGGACGGCGTGAAGTACGTGCTGCTGGAGGACTACCCCAAGGCCCTCGACCGCCTGGGCAAGGCGTACTCCTTCAACCCCACCAACGCGGCCCTGAACTACAAGCTGGCCGAAGCCAGCCTGCTGAGCGGCAACCTGCGCGACGCCACCAACTACGGCAGCGCCGCCGTGCGCCTCGACCCCAAGAATGCCTACTACTACCTGCTGCTGGCCCAGGCCCAGGCCAGCCAGAAGCAGTACGACGCCGCCACCCGCACCTACGCCGCCCTCGTGAAGGAAGTGCCCAACTCGGGTGGCTACCTCTTCAACCTGAGCGACTTGTACCTGGCGCAGGGCAAGCTGCCCGAGGCCCTGGCTACCCTGGCCCAGGCCGAGCAGCAGTTCGGGCCCAGCGACGAAGTATCGTTCAAAAAGCAGCAGATTTACCTCAAGCAAAACAAGTTGGACCTGGCCCTGGCCGAGGGCAACAAGCTGGTGGCGGCCAACCCCGACCAGCCCCGCTACGTGCTGGCCCAGGCCCAGATGTACGCCGCCAACAACCGCCTGCCCGACGCCATTCGCCTTGCCCAGGAGGCCCTTAAGCTCGACCCCGGCAACGCCGGGGCCCACCTGCTGCTGGCCGACGCCTACCGCCAGCAAAAGCAGGCCGAGGCCTCGGAGAAAGAGCTACGGCTGGCCTTTGATTCGCCGGCGCTGGACATTGACAACGCGGTGCGCATCTTGGCCAGCTACCTCAAGCAGCTGCCCAACCCAGCCTTGAACCAGCTGGCCCTGGACCTGGCCGCTGCCACCGTGCGCACCCACCCCAAAGAAGCCAAAGCCTACGCCCTGAGCGGCGACGTGCAAACCCTGACCGGCCACAAGCGCGAGGCCCGCAACGCCTACCTCAGGGCCCTGAAGTACGACAACACCCGCTACCAGGTATGGCAGCAGGTCGTGCTGCTCGACGCCGAGCTGAGCCAGACCGACTCGCTGCTGGTGCACTCGGAGCGGGCCCTGGAGCTATTTCCCAACCAGGCGTCGATGTGGTTTTTCAACGGCACGGGCCTGCTGATGAAGAAGCAGCCGCAGCAGGCCGTGGCCTCGCTGGAACACGGCCGCAAATTGGCCACCGACACGCCGGAGCTGCTGGCTCAATTCGACTCGCAGCTCGGCGACGCGTACCACGCGATGAAGGACTACGAGAAGTCGGACGCCGCCTACGACGCGGCCCTGGCCATCGACGCCAACAACTGGGCGGTGCTGAATAACTACAGCTACTACCTGTCGCTGCGCGGCCAGAAGCTCGACAAAGCCAAGGAAATGGCCGGCCGCGTGGTGAAGGAGTTTCCCGCCAGCGACACCTACCTCGACACCTACGCCTGGGTGCTGTACAAGCAAAAAGACTACGCCGGGGCCCGCACGGCCCTGGAAACGGCCCTCAAAACCACCAAGGACGCCTCCGTCATCGAGCACTACGGCGACGTGCTGTACCAGCTCGGTGAAAAAGAGCCGGCCCTGGCCGCCTGGCAGCGCGCCCGCAAGGCCGGGGGGGGGGCCTCCGAATTCCTAGACCGCAAAATCCGCGACCATAAATTGTATGAATAAATCCGTTTTGCTGCTGGCCCTTGGGCTGGGGGCTGGCGCGTGCCACCGCGCCGTGCCCACCACGAAAGGCACGGCCCCGGGCGCGTCGACCTCGACCACCGTGCGCCCCAGCAAAGAGGCCGCGGTGAAAGCTGTCGATTTCGACTCGCCCTACCTCACGGCCAAGGGCAAAGTGCAGGCCACCATTAAGGGCGATGAAAAGTCGGCCACCATCAACATTCGGATGCGGCGCGACAGCGCCATCTGGATTTCGGCGGGGCTGTTGGGCTTTGAAGGCGTGCGGGCCCTGCTTACCCCCGACTCGGTGCGGGTAGTCAACCGGCTGGACAAAACCTACTTCGCCGGTGGCTACGACTACCTGACCAAACTGCTGAACGTGCCGGTGAGCTTCGCCCAGGCCCAGGCCCTGCTGCTGGGCAACTACCAGGCGGCCCCGGCCGGCGCGGCCCTCACCTTGGGTACGGGCCCCAGCGGCGGCCAGCGCGTGGCCTACCCGCTCAACGGCGTGATTGTGGAGCAGATAATTCAGGCCGCTTCGGGCCGGGTGGAAAAGCTTACGCTGACCGAAACTGGCTCCAACCGTAGCCTCGCAGCCGACTACGCCGATTTCCAGGCTGTAGACGGGGCCAAAGTACCCTTTGCCCACAGCCTGCTGATAGACGCCAAGCAGGGCGCCGTGGGCACAAAGGCCAGCCTGAAGTACAGCAAGGTGAGCGCTGGTGCGGCCGGGCTGAGCTTTCCCTTTGACATCCCGAAGGGCTTCCAGCGGGTGAAAGGCAACAAATAGCACGGAGTGAACGGCACGGCGCAAGCAACACAACGGCCCCCAAAACAACGGCGACGCAAGTCGCTTCGGGCCACTGTGGCCGGCTTGTTGGTGCTGTGCCTGTGGCTGGGCCAGGCCCTGGGGGCCCCCGCGCAACACCACCCGCGCCGCAAAAAAGCTGCCCCGACGCATTCGGCCAAGAGTCGCCCGGCCCCGGCGCGCCGCCGGAAAACGCGCGTGGCGGTGGGGCCCCCAGCTAAAAGCAAGGCCCAGTTGGAGCGCGAGCGGCGCGCCAACCTGCAAGCTATCCAGGAAAAAAGCCGGGCCCTGGACCAAACCCAGGCCAAGAAAAAGGTGACGTTGGGCCAGCTCAGCGTCATCAAGGAGCAGCTGGTGGTGAAGCAGGACGTCATCCAAAATATTTCGACCCAGCTGCACGGCATCGACACCAATGTGCACCAAACGGCCCAGCAGGTGCTGCAAACCCAGCACAGCCTGGCCGAGCTGAAGGACGAGTACGCCCGGCTGCTGTACACAGCGTCGAAAACGGCCAACGGCTTCAACCAGCTCATGTTTTTGTTCGCCGCCGACTCGTTCAATCAGTTCGTGCTGCGGCTGCGCTACGTGCGCCAATACACCGAGGAGCGGCAGCAGCAGGCGGCGCGCATCCGCGGCACGCAGGTGCGGCTGCACGAGCAGCTCACGGGCCTCACGCAGCAGCAGCGCCGCAAGGGGGCCCTGCTGAACACCCAGCTGTCGGAGAATAAAAGCCTGCTCACCCTCAAAACCCAGCAGGACGAGGTGGTGCAGCAGCTGGGCCAGCAGGAGCAGGGCCTACGCGCCGAGCTGGCCGAGCGCCAGCAGGCCGTGGAGCGCCTCGACCACCTGATTGCCGAGCGCGTGCGCGAGGAAATTGCCCGCGCCGCCCGGGCCGCGCGCCTCGCCGCCCGCCGCGAGGCCCTGGCCACCACCCGCGCCCGCAGCGGCCGCCGCACCTCCCGCAGCGACGACGGCCCCGACGCCGACGCCCCCGAAACCGCCGCCGACCGCAGCGCCAGCCGCGTGGCCCTCACCCCGGAAACCGCCCTGGTGGCGTCCAACTTTGCCGGCAACAAGGGGCGGCTGCCCTGGCCGGTGGGCCGCGGCTTCATCAGCCAGCGCTTTGGGCGGCACCCGCACCCGGTGCTGCGCCACGTGACGGTGGAAAACCGGGGCATCGACATCCAGACCGGGGCCGGCGAGCCGGTGCGGGCCTGCTTCGACGGCAAGGTGCTCACCATCACCAGCATTGCAGGCATGAATACCATCGTTATGATTCAACACGGCGACTACTTCACGGTGTACGCCAAGATGCGCACGGTGAGCGTGAGCGACGGCCAGCGGGTGCGCGCCCGCGACGTCATCGGCACGGTGGCCGCGGGCAGTGACGGCACCGCCGAGCTCCAGTTCCAGGTGTGGCACAACTCGGCCAACCTCAACCCCGAAAGCTGGCTGGGCCGCCGCTAAAGCAAATTGCTGGTGCCGCCAAGCTGCGCTTGGCTTTGCCCTGGGGCCCCAGAGCAGCATATGCTAGGCCAAGCATAGCCTAGCGGTGCCGCTTTAGCGTACCAAAGCTGCGCCCGGGGCCCCCGTGCGGGCTAAAAAAAAGACACCGAGCAAGGCGCGGTGTCTTTCCAAAGCTATGAAAACAAACTTAGCCGCGGCCACCGCCCGGTGCCGGGCAAAGCCCGGCAGGGGCGGCTAATGGCCGGTAGCCGCCATAAAAGTGGGGCGCCGCGGCGGGCTGCCCCGGGCCGACTCGTTCAATGGGCCGATTTTCTCGGTAAAGCTGGGCTGGCGGTAGCTGGCGGCTACAGCACGTGGAGGCGGGCCAGCAGCGCCGCCCGGTAAGAGCTGCCGATGGGCACGGCCGTGGCGGGCCGGCCGGCTGGGGCCCCGGGGCCGGCGTCGAGCAATACGGTGTCGCCTTCGAGGGTCAGCAGGCGGTCGAGGCGAATGATGTATTTGCGGTGGACACGGGCGAAATCGGTGGCGGGCAGGCGCGCTTCCATGTCCTTCATGGTGCCGTACACGGTGAAGCGTTCCCGCACAGTGTACAGGTTCACGTAGTCGCCCAGCGCCTCGAAGTGCGTCACATCGGCAGGGAGCACGCGCAGCAGGCGGGCATCCTGCTTCACGTACAGCTCGGGCCGCTGCACTGGTCCGGCCGCGCCGGCCACCCGAAACACCGCCGCCAACTGCTGCTGGTCGGCCAAAGCCCGCTGGGCCAGGCCCTGGGCCACGTAGTCGGTGGCCCGCCGGGCCAGGCAGGCCAAGGCCTCGCGCTGGTCATCGGCGAGGGCCAGCGGGGTAGGGGCCCCCACGCCCAGCACACCCAGCAGCTCCCCCCCCGGGCCCTGAAACGCAACGCCGGCGCAAAAGTGGGTGTGCGACAAGCTGGTAGCCACCCCATCGGTGTCCGCCGCTGTGGGCTCAGGCCCCAGCAAGGCCCGGCAAAATTTGTCTAACTCGGGCATGCCCGTTGCCCGCCCGTGCCGGGCCTGCACGGCTAGGGCCCCGGGTCCGGCCAGGGCCACCAGCGCGTGCGGCACGCCGCATGCTACGGCGGCCAGGTGCACTAAATCGGCGAAAAGCTGGGGCGGGGCAGCTGCCAGCACTTCGGCGCCGCCGGCCACGGGCGGCTGAACCAGTTCCTGATTTGGGGAAACGGTCATGAGTAGTACGAAAGTGGGAACTGACTTTGAGAGCCGATCATTAATAAAAAACAAACTACGTTGCTAAACCAACCCTGTATTTAATAATCCGACCAAGGGGCCCCAGCGCCCGGCCAACCTTTCCTCCGGCTCCACCAAATTATTAGGGGCCGCGCCGCACAACCGCAGGCGATGCGGTATCTTTGCCATCCAGCCGGGCCCGGGCTCCGTATAACGTCCTACTCAACCCTTTACCGGGCCAAACGGCCCTCCCCCTATGCTTGCTTCCTTGTTCTTGCTCGGTATTCCCAACGGCGGCGAACTGCTGTTGATTGTTTTTGTGATTGTATTGCTGTTCGGGGCCAAGCGCATCCCGGAGCTGTTCAAAGGTTTGGGTTCGGGCGTGCGCGAATTCAAAGACGCGACCAAGGAAACCCCGCCAGCGTACCGCGACCAAGCACCGTATCCCCAAGACAACAACGGGCAGATCTATCCGCCCCAGGGTTATCCCCAGCAGCCCAACGGCTACCAGCAGCCATACCCGCAGCAGGGCTACCCCCAACAGGGCTATCCGCAGCAAAATGGTTACCCCCAGCAGCAAAATGGCTACCAGCCCCAGTATCCGCAGCCTGGCCAGCCCGGCTACCAGCAGCCTGCCCCGCCGGCGCGCAACCCCAACGACCCCAGCCAGCAATTGAGCTAGGGCCTTTGGTGTAGTCACTCATTCGCAATCCTTTTAATTAGCACTATATGCAACAGTCCCTTTTGTTTCTAGGTGACATCGGCGGCTCCGAGTTGATCCTCATCATGGTCGTCATCCTCGTGTTTTTCGGGGCCAACAAAATTCCTGAGTTGGCCCGGGGCCTCGGCAAAGGCATTCGCGAGTTTAAGGATGCCAGCAGCGAAATTCGTAACGAGTTTGAGCGCGCCGGCCAGCAGCCCCAGCAGCCGTACAATCCCAACCCTAATTACAACCCCAACCCCGGCTACAACCCCAATTACCCGGCGCAGCCCGGGGCCCCGCATGACCCCTACGCCGCCCAGCCTACTCCCGGCTACGAGCCGCACCCGGTAGCCGGGGCCCCTACCGAGCAGCCCTACGTGGCCCCCGTGTTGCCGCCCAACCTGGCCCCCGAAGGCACGCAGCCCCGGCAGCCCTACAGCCCGCCCAGCGTTTAGGTACCCCTCAAATAATTTGCGAGTAGTTTGAAGCGTTTCAGTTCTCTTTCGGCAATTCAGCGCGAGCTGACGGCGGGCACCACGTCCTGCCGTCAGCTCGTTGACTATTACCTCGGTAACATCGAGCGGCAGCAGCACCTCAATGCCTTCCTGGAAGTGTGGGCCGACGAGGCCCGCGCCCAGGCCGACGCCATAGACGCCAAGCGCACCGCCGGCACCGCCGGGCCCCTGGCCGGTATGGTCATCGGGTTGAAAGACGTGCTGGCCTATACCGGCCACTCGCTGCAAAGCAGCAGCCGCATGCTCGACGGCTTTAAGTCACTTTTCACCGGCACGGCCGTGCAGCGCTTGCTCGACGCCGACGCCATCCTCATCGGCCGGCAGAACTGCGACGAGTTTGCCATGGGTGGCTCCAACGAAAGCTCGTACTTCGGCCCGGCCCGCAACGCCGCCGACCCTAACCGGGTGCCCGGCGGCTCGTCGGGCGGTTCGGCCGTGGCCGTGCAGGCCGATATGTGCTTGGCCTCCATTGGCTCCGACACCGGCGGCTCGGTGCGGCAGCCAGCGGCCTTTTGCGGCGTCATTGGCCTGAAACCTACCTACTCGCGCATTTCGCGCTACGGTTTAGTAGCCTTCGCCTCGTCGTTTGACCAGATAGGGCCCCTGACTCGCTCGGTGGAAGACGCCGCCCTGCTGCTCGAAGTGATGGCGGGCCCCGACGGCATGGACAGCACCGCCAGCCAGCGCGAGGTGCCAGCCTACAGCCAGCTGCTGGCCCCGGCCGGCCACTACCGCATCGGCTATATCGCCGATGCCATTGACAACGAGGGCCTGAACCCCGAAATCAAAGCCGCCCTCGAAGGGCAGTTGGACCACTTGCGCGGCCTGGGCCACGTGGTGGAGCCGGTCGATTTTCATTACCTCGACGTGATGATTCCGACCTACTACATCCTCACCACCGCCGAGGCCAGCTCCAACCTCAGCCGTTTCGACGGCGTGAAGTACGGCTACCGGGCCCCCGACGTGACGGATTTGGAGTCGCTATACAAGAAAAGCCGGTCGCAGGGCTTCGGCACGGAGGTGCAGCGGCGCATCATCCTCGGTACGTTCGTGCTCAGCGCCAACTACTACGACGCCTACTACACCAAGGCCCAGCGCGTGCGCCGCCTCATCAAAGAGAAGACCGACGAGCTGCTGCGCCAGTACGATTTCCTGGTGCTGCCCACCACGCCCACCACGGCCTTCCGCATCGGCGAAAAGCAAGACCCGGTGAGCATGTACCTGGCCGATATTTTCACGGTGCAGGCCTCGCTGGCGGGCGTGCCGGCCATCTCGGTGCCCATGGGCGACGACGCCGAAGGGATGCCGATGGGCCTGCAAATAATGGCCGGGGCCTTCCGTGAAGCCGAGCTGCTGGCCTTCGCCACCGAATTGGTGCCGGCCGAAACGGCGGCCTAAAGGGCGGTGTTGCGTTGCGCGGCGACGTAAAAAGCCCCCACCGGCCGGTTCCGGTGGGGCTTTTTACGCATTATCGGTTGCGGTTGCTGCAACCTTAGTTGCCGCCAACGACCAGCCGCTCGACCTGGGTTTGCGTGGCTGTGCGGAAGACGCAGTAGTAAACGCCGGGCGCCAGGCCGGTCAGGTCAGCGCTTAGCTCCTGCACGCCGGCCGGGGCATTTTGCGCCAGCAGCGTCCGCACGGTTTGCCCGAGGCTGTTGCGCAACGTCAGCCGCACCGGGCCGGGCTGCTCCACCGGGTAGCGCAGGCGGACCGCGCCGGTGGCGGGGTTCGGATAAGCCTGCAACGCAACACTGGCCGGGGTGCCCGGCGCGGCCGGCGGGCCCGCTTGCGGGCGGCCCGGCTTCAGCAGCGTCACGGCATCGCGGTACTTGCTGCCGTTGCACACGACCTGGACGGTGGCCGGGGTGGCCTGCGGCAACACGCCATCGCTGGCGCGCGGCAGCGTGGTATACTCACTAACGTTGTTTTGATTGACGGGGTACCGGGCCACGAACAGCACGTTTTGGCAGGTACTGCAATCCAGCGGGCGCAGGTTCAGCATCACCTTTAGGTACAGGTTGGTGTAGTAGAATTCGGGGCCGTAATAAGTGCCTTGGATGGGGCCTTTGCGAATGTAGGAGTAGATATTGTTCTTGATGCTGCGGGCGTCCACGTAATCCGTCCGGTACGCGTGTTGCATCATCCCAGTGGCGTTGGTCGTTGGGCCCTCGTAAGTCTGAATGCCGCCGTAATCATAGTACGGCCGGGTGGGAATTGTTTGGTTGGGCCCCTCGAACACCAGCGCCGCCTGAAAATCCTGCACTTCTAAACGGGCCGCCGGATTGATGACGTACTGCAAATCCTCCGTTAAGCGAAATGAATACCGCGTAAACGGCTGAGTCCCCGGTTGTGGGGCGCCGCCCGCGCCAGTGTAGGGCGTGGTGGTCCGCACGTCCACCGTGGGGCGCTTCAACAAGCTGAACACGCCCATTGCCTCGTTGTAGAAGGGGATTTTTTCCGGAATGTTGTTGGGATTGCGGTTGCCGGGGTTTTGGAAGGATAAGCTGGTGTACCAGTTGTTGGTGGTAATAGTCCCCGTAATGGTCGTGCTCATTTCAATGGTCATTGGCTCCATCACCACTTTTTGCGGCCCAGCGTCCTGCCCCCCGCCCATAAAATAGTCGAGCATACTCAGGGCGGCCCCTACGTAAGGCAGAGAATTCAGGCCGTCTTTCATAAAGTTCCCTAATTTGCTCGCGTCTTTAAATGAGCTTAACGGTGTAGCCTTATCGGGAAACAGGTTGGCCATCTTCGTGGTGAACTTGTCGATGTTGTCGTAAGACTTCCCGCCGGCGTCTAGCGCAGAATTTATTTTGCGGATGAACGGCAGGCCCTTGTCCATGTCGGGGTCCGTGGAGCCGGTGGCGGTGCCCGTACCGCCGTCTTTCATTGCAATTAGGCTGCCGGCGGTTTTGCCGAGCAGCTTCACGTCGGCTTGCGTAATCAAATTGACTTCGATATTAAACTGCGAGTCGAATTGGCAAATGCACGGGTCGTAGTCCATCGGAAAATCAGCAACGAACCACTTGGAACGGCCATTGAGGTAGCGGGTTGCCGATACGAATTCCGGGTTGGTACGCGGTTCGGTATCTTCGAGGGCCACGCCCAACGCGCTCATTCTGTTGAGGGTAGCTGCTTTATACGTTGCCGTAGTACCAAACTTGAGCTTAATTTCCGCGAATTGGAAATTGTTTTGCGGGTCGCCAACGCACGTGAAAACGCGCAGCACACTGGTACGGCGGTTATAGAGAATAAGCAAGGGATTGGTGGTTTTAGCTTCGGCACCCGAATCCAAATAGCCAAGGTCGCGCCGGATCAACTCCCAACCATCACCGGGGGTATCGACATGGCCTTGGAAGCGGTTCATTACCGCATTACTAGCTGCCTGAAGCCAGGGCAATTCAGTATACGCCTGCCCCACCCCCGGATACGGACTGTTGAGCGTGTACATAGTGCCATTGTACACCGAGGGCTGGTAATCGCCACGATACCAGTTGAAGGAATTAACCTTCCCGCCCCCACCAGCGGGATTGGCCGGGTCGGTGCGGATGCCCGCGGGCGGGCACGGGGTTTGCGCGAGCACCCGCGCCGGGCCGGATAGGGACGCAGCCAGCAGCCCCACCCCAAAAAGAGTAGAAAAACGCATAAAATAGGAAAAAAGGTGGAAAGAAGCGGCTAGCGGACCCGCTTGCCGAGGAAGACCCTGTCGATAATGGTCGGCGATACCTGGGCCCGGTATTCGAGCCGGATGCTGTCACGGGTCGTCAGGTAACCCCTGTTGACGTTAAAGCTGGTACAGCCGCCACTGGTAGCCGTGATACCCCGCCAAGTCAGCCCTATCTCCCGATAAGGCACCTTGCACCCCTTCGGAATGCCAATCAAATAGTTGAGTGGATCAGGACTATTTGGGTATTGCCAATCCGGGCCGGAATAAATCCGCACGCTGAACGTGTCGGCGGGCGCGTCTTGGTTGGCCCCCTGGAACTTACCGTAGATGGGGGCCCGGTGGTCGTTGTAGTACACCAGCGTCAGGCGCTTGGTGAGCGTGTCGATGCCGTCATCTTTCGGGAAGCAGGCCGTATTTGGGGGGCGCTTGGCAATTAAGCGCACGTCGATATCGCCCAGGGTGCTGCGGTCGAACGCCACGGTGATGGCGCGGCTGGTGCGGCTGTCAACGGGGCCCACCAGCCACTCGTAGCTCGTGTAGGGGGCCCCGGGGGCCTGAAAGGCCATCGGCTGGTTGTTGTAAGCCGTGTCGGGCGTGGGCGTACCGAACGCCTCGATGAACTGGATGGTGAGCGGGTTGGCCACCTGTCCCTTACACGGGTCGGGGGCAGTCTCTTTGTCGCCGCACCCTGGCAGGCATAGGCCAGCCGCAAGCGCGGCTAGGGGCAATAAATGGGAGCGCAACGCTCGGGTGGGCACCAACTGATTTTGCACGGGTAGGAGCAATAATGAGCTTAAGATGAAGCGAATCTACCCCCCCCCCCCTCATTTAAGCAAATTATTTTTTTATATTTTTAAAAATTTATATTGTTAACTTTTAAGATCACAAAAAGAAGCTGTTTGGAATTTGAATGGTATTGCAAATCGATTAGTGAAAAAATGCCTCCGTCCGCCCGGTGCGGCAACTCCCTAACCTGCGTTGTATTTCACCCGATTTAGCCAATGAATTAATGCGTTGTGTGGGCCGGTTGAAGTAATGCTTTAGGACAAACGCTGGGATTTACAGGGTTTTTTTCTACCTTCGGTCATATGAAGCAAGGACGTATCCCGGCGTTTCGGCCCGGCCGCCTGTGGCGGCGGCTGGCGCTGGCCCTGCCTTTGGCCGCCCCCGTGGCCGCCAAGGCACAGCAGCTGCCGCCCCTTTCTACCGATACCACAAAGGTGCCGGTGCTGCTGCTGCCCGACTCGCTGGCTGTGGTGCCCATCGTGCCCGTCGATTCGGTGCGGCTTGCCTGGCTGCAAACCCCGCCTACCGTGCGCGACCTTGTGGGCGACCGGATGAGCTGCATCGAAACCGACGCTCCGCACCAGTTCAACAATGCGGTGATGGCTTACATCACCCTGTTTACGGTGCGCAAGCGCGACTACACGCAGCGGGTGCTGGAGCGCGAAAACCTATATTTTCCGCTGTTTGAGAAGTACCTCGCGCAGTACCACCTGCCCACCGACCTTAAGTACCTGGCCGTGGTGGAGTCGTCGCTGATTCCCACGGCCAAATCGCCGGTGGGGGCCACCGGGCTCTGGCAGTTCATGGGGCCCACGGCTGGCGACCTGCGCCTGCGCCGCGATGAGTGGGTGGACGAGCGCATGGCCCCCGAAAAAGCCACCGAAGCCGCTTGCAAGCACCTGCGCTACCTCTACGGCGTGTTTCACGACTGGGAACTGGTGCTGGCCGCCTACAATTGGGGCGCGGGCAACGTGCAACGGGTGATGCGCCGCACCGGCAAAAAAACCTTCTGGGACCTGTACCCGAACTTGCCGGCCGAAACGCGCAACTACGTGCCCACCTTCACAGCTGTGATGTACAGCATGAAGTACGCCCAGCAGCACGGCCTGCACTCCGACAAGCTGGCCTACCAGCGCGCCGAGGCCCTGGATACGCTGGGCCTGCGCGGCCAGGCCTTCGACCTGCACCGCCTGAGCGTAGCCTGCGGCTATTCCGACTCAACTTACCTCGCTCGCTACAACCCTGAGCTGTTTCGGGCCGGGCTGCCGGCCGGCTACCGGCCCTACGTGGTGCGCTACCCCGCCACGGCCCGCGCCGCTTTTGGCGACGCCGACCGGGCCACCCTGCTAGCGTTTTGCCAGCCACTGGCCGCGCTGCCCCAGCCGCTGGCCGCGCTGCCGCCGCGCCTCGACGGCGTGGAGCCCTGGAGCCGCCCCGCCCCGCTGCTGGCTGATGCAACTGCTGCTGATGTCGCGCCGCGCGTCCGGCGAATCCACCACAAGGTGCGCCGGGGCGAAACCGTGGCCGGCCTGGCCGAGCGGTTCGACGTGAGCCCAGGTCAATTGCGCCGCTGGAACGAGCTAACCAAAAAGCAAACGCTGAAGCCGGGCCGCACCGTGGTGGTACTGGTGCCGCTGCCCGCCGCGCGGCCGCCGATGGTGGTAGCGGCCGTTGCTCCGCCCGCGCCCCGCGCCGTCCGGGCCCTGCCCTCGGCGGAGGACGTAGCGGCCCGCCAGGCCCTGGCCGCTGCCAATGCGTTGGAAGTGGCCCGCGTGGCCGCCGTGGCCGCGCTGGAGCAGCAGCAAGCCACGCGCCTGGCCAAGGTGCGCCAGCGGCAGGAAGCTGCCCAGCACGCCCAGGCCCGGATTGCCGCCGTGCAGGCCGCGGCATTGGCCAAAACCACGGCCTCCCTGGCCGGGCGCAAATCTGCTGAGCCGGTAGCCTTGGCGTCAGCCCTAGTTGAAACCGCTGCTACCGAAACGCTTCTGGCTAGCAATGAAGCGACCCTTGGGGGCCCTGTGGAGGTAGCAGAAACCCCTACGCCCAAGCTACGCCGGGCTCCGGCGGAGGCTGCCGCCCGGCCGCGGGATACTGCCGCCGAAGTAGAGCCAACGCCTACTGCCACTGCAAGCTACGTGGTGCGGCGGGGCGACAACCTGACCAAGCTGGCCCAGGCGCGCGGCGTGAGCGTGGCCCAGCTCGTGGCCTGGAACCACCTCGATGCCGAAACCGTGGAAGCCGGCCAGCACCTGCGCTTCGGCCCCCCCGCCGGGGCCCCAGCGAAGGCGGCGTCTGCGCACCTCGCCGCGGTGCCCAAGACGCATAGGGTTCAGCCCGGCGACACGCTCTATAATATTTCGCGCCGCTTCAACGTGAGCGTGGCGGTGCTGCGGCGCCTCAACCACCTCACTTCCGACGACGTGAAGCTGGGGCAGAAGCTGCTGGTGCCGCAGGGCTAGCGGTGGCCGAGAAGCGGCTTCTGTGAGAGTGGGGCCCTCTTTATCAGGGGATTGGTATAGGGCTTGCCAAGGTGAGTTATTTTGGCTTTTCCTCCACCTTTCCACTTTCTTTCCCATGAAAAAAATCGCCTTCTTTCTGGTTGCTGCTGCGCTGCTCACCGCCTGCGCCAAAAAGAAGTACCGCCCGCCGACCCGGTTCCGGCCACGACGCTGGCCCGCACCCTCACTTTCCCAACGGCCAGCAGCCTGAGCAACGACACCACCTACGCCCAAACGGCCATGACCAGCACGGGCCAATTGGATGGCAAAAACCTGTGGGTGGGCTTTGCGCCTTTGGTCGGCCGGGACGTTATCCGGTTCATGGTGCCGGTGGCGGCGCTCACCCCGGCCGTTGTGGGCAGCTACAAGCTGGTGGACAAGCAGCGCAGCCCGGGCACGGCCGCCTCGGTTTTCTACAATTTTCTGGTGGCCCGGAACGTGTCCACCTCCGGTTCTTTTCTAATTGATGGCGAAAGCCATGCAACGCGGGGGCAGCTATTGATTACCGCTTACGATGCCCCGCGCCGGCTGCTCAGCGGCTCGTTTGAAATGGCCATTGACGGGATGCAAAACATTACCGATAAGTATTCGGTGCCCAACGACCCGCCGCTGTGCAACCTGAAAGTAACGGGCACTTTCACAAATCTCAAGCTGCAATAAACACCTGTTTTTGCTCAGGACGGAAGCTCCGTGCCCGCCCGGTGCAGGGCTTTTGTGCGCCGGGCCGGGCGGGTAAGCGGTACTTTTGGGGCAATCAGCCGGAACTTGCGGGCCCCGGCTGCGTCGTTTCTACCCGCTTCCTGACCAAAACCTTATGCTGAAAATTAACAAGCAGGACGCCCTCAACTACCACTCGCAGAGCCCCGCGGGCAAAATCGAGGTAGTGCCCACCAAGCCCGTCAGCACCCAGCTTGACCTAGCGCTGGCCTACTCGCCGGGCGTGGCCGAACCCTGCCTGGCCATCGCCGCCAACCCCGACGACGTATACAAGTACACCGCCAAAGGCAACCTAGTGGCCGTTATCAGCAACGGGACGGCGGTGCTGGGGCTGGGCAACATCGGGCCCGCCGCCAGCAAGCCGGTAATGGAGGGCAAGGGCGTGCTGTTCAAGAAGTTCGCCGGGCTGGACTGCTTCGATATTGAGATCGACGCCACCGACCCCGACGAGTTCATCCGCATCGTGAAGGCGCTGGAGCCCACGTTTGGCGGCATCAACTTGGAGGACATTAAGGCCCCGGAGTGCTTTCAGATTGAGACGGCCCTGCGCGAGCAGATGAACATCCCGCTGATGCACGACGACCAGCACGGCACGGCCATCATCACGGCGGCGGCGTTGCTGAACGCGCTGGCGCTGGTGGGCAAGAAGATTGACGAAATCCAGCTGGTGGTGAGCGGGGCGGGGGCGGCGGCCGTGTCGTGCCTGCGCCTGTACCTGGCCCTGGGCTTGAAAAAGGAAAACGTGGTGGTGTTCGACAAGGACGGCCTCATCCACGAGGGGCGCACCAACTTGGCCCCCATCCAGATGCAGTTTGCCACCACGCGCCGGCTCAACAACCTGGGCGAGGCCCTGGTGGGGGCCGACATGTTCCTGGGCTTGTCGGCGGCCAACGTGCTGCCGGCCGAGTACCTGCTCACGATGGCCGCCGACCCCATCGTGTTTGCCTTGGCCAACCCGAACCCGGAAATCGAGTACGAGCTGGCCATGGGCACCCGGCCCGACCTCATCATGGCCACCGGGCGCTCCGACCACCCCAACCAAGTGAACAACGTGCTGGGCTTTCCTTACATTTTCCGGGGGGCGATGGACGTGCGGGCCACCGAAATCAACGAAGCCATGAAGCTGGCCGCCGTGCACGCCCTGGCCGAGCTGAGTCGCGAGCCCGTGCCCGACATGGTGAACCGCGCCTACGGCGACAACACGTTGGCCTTCGGCCGCAGCTACCTCATTCCCAAGCCGCTCGACCCGCGCCTCATCACCACCATCAGCCCGGCGGTGGCGCGCGCGGCGATGGAAAGCGGCGTGGCCCGCCTGCCCATCACCGACTGGGAAGCCTACGGCGACCAGCTCCACGCCCGCCTCGGCGGCAACCAGAAGCTGATGAACCGCATCACGAGCGCCGCCAAGTCGGGGCCCAAGCGGGTGGTATTTGCCGAGGGCGACAACTACAAGGTGCTGAAGGCGGCCCAGATTTTGCGCGACGAGGGCATCGCCCGGCCCATCGTGCTGGGGCCCCAGGAAAAGATCGAGGAGATTGCCCGGGCGAACAACATCGACCTGGAAGGCTGCGAAATCATCAATATTCTGAAAGAAGACGAGCGCCGCGCCGAGTTTGCCCAGCTGCTGTACCAAAAGCGCCAGCGCCGGGGCATGACGCTCTACGAGGGCCGCCGCCTGATGCGCGAACGCAACTACTACGCCGCCATGATGGTAGAAACCGGCCAGGCCGACGCCTGCATTACGGGCCTCACCAAGGACTACGGCAAGAGCATCATCCCGGCCCTGCAGGTCATTGGCACCGAAGACGGGGTGAAGCGCGTGTCGTCGATGTACATCATCCAGCACAAGCAGGGGCCCTATTTCTTCGCCGATACCACGGTGAACATCAACCCCACGGCCGAGCAAATGGTGGAAATCATCGGCCTGACCGCCCGGGCCGTACGCTTCTTCGACGCCGAGCCGCGCATCGCCGTTATCTCCTACTCCAACTTCGGCTCGAACCAGGGCGAGCTGCCCGAAAAAACCCGCCGCGCCACCGAGTTGGCCAAAGCCCGCTACCCCGATTTGCTCATCGACGGCGAAATGCAGGCCAACGTGGCCCTGAGCCCGCGCCTGCTGCAAGAGCACTACAGCTTCAGCACCCTGGCCGAAAAAGGCGCCAACACCCTCGTGTTTCCCAACGTGGAATCGGGCAATATCGCCTACAAAGTGCTTCAGGAAATCGGCGGCGCCGAGGTCATCGGCCCGGTGCTGATGGGCATGCGCAAGCCCGTCCACATTCTCCAGCTGGGGGCCTCGGTGCGCGACATCGTGAACATTGCCGCCATCGCCGTGGTCGATGCGCAGTCGGGCGGCAAGGGCATGTAGGTAGGGCCCCGGGGCTATGTTCAGGAATGCTTATAAGAATTCCTGAACATAGCCATGTCGCATTTAATTTGCGGCATGAAAAAAATTATCCTGCGTACGTTGGCCGCGCTGTTGCTGGTAGTGGTTGTGTTGGTCGTCAACACTATTTGGTTTAAGCCCTTTTTCATCCGGGCCTTTTATGAGAAGGTGTTTGCGCAGATTGCCTTCGACTCGCCCGAGCTGCTGTCGCAGCTGCGGCTGGTGGAAGGCGTGGGCATTCAGGGCCACAACCGGAAACTGGACGACGTTTCCGAGGCCAAAACCACCCAAACCCTGGCCCGGCTGCGCGACGACCTGGCCACCCTGCACCGCTACGACACCACCGGGATGCGCGGCCAGGACCGCCTCAACTACCGGGTGCTCGACTGGTACATGACCAACGCGGCGGCCGGTGCGGCCTTCCGCTACGACGATTACCCCGTGAACCAGCTCTTTGGGGTGCAGAACGAGTTTCCGGCCTTTATGGCCAACGTGCACCAGGTGCACAACCGCCGCGACGCCGACTACTACAACGAGCGGCTGGCGGCGGTGAAGGTGAAGTTTGCGCAGGTGCTGGAGGGGCTGAAAGTGCGGGAGCAGCACGGCGTGGTGCCGCCCACGTTCGTCATCGACAAGGTGCTGGCCGGGATGACGGGCCTCGTGGCGCAGCAGCCCGAGCAAAGCATCCTGTACACCTCGCTGGTCGAAAAGCTGAAAAAAGCCGACGGCCTCGACGCCGCCGCGCAGGCTGCGGTGCTGGCCGAAACCAAGCGCCAGATTACGGGCAGCGTGTACCCGGCCTATCAGCAACTCATCAGCTACTTCACGGCCCTGCGCCCCCGCTCAACCACCGACGCGGGGTGTAGAAGTTTCCCGACGGCAAGGCCTACTACGCCTACCGCCTGCGCACCATCACCACCACCAACCTCAGCGCCGTCCAGATTCACCAGTTGGGTTTGCAGGAAGTGGCGCGCATCACGGCCGAAATGCGGGCCATTTTGCAAGCCCAAAAAGTAGCTGGCGCCGACAGCGTGGGCCCCACCCTGGCCCGCCTCGGCGAAGAGCCACGCTTTCTGTACCCCGACACCGACGCGGGCCGGGCGCAGATTCTGGCCGATTACCAAACCATTCTGACCGAAGTGGACAAGGGCCTGAGCAGTGCGTTTCGCATCCGGCCCAAGGCCCGGCTGGAAGTGCGCCGGGTACCGGTGTTCAAGGAAAAAACCTCGGCCGGTGCCTACTACGACCGGGCCGCGCTCGACGGCTCGCGGCCCGGCGTGTTCTACGCCAGCCTCTACGACGTGAAGGCCACGCCCAAGTTCGGGATGCGCACGCTGGCCTACCACGAAGGCATTCCGGGGCACCACTTTCAAGTCGGCGTGGCGCAGGAGCTGAAGGGCCTGCCCACGTTCCGCACGCTGGTTTCCTTTGTTGCTTATGGCGAAGGGTGGGCCCTGTACGCCGAACGGCTGGCTTCGGAGCTGGGCTTTGAGAAAGACCCGTACGACCGGCTGGGTGGCCTGCGGGCCGAGCTGTTCCGGGCCGCCCGCCTGGTGGTGGACACCGGCCTGCACGACCAGCGCTGGACGCGCGAGCAGGCCATCGGCTACCTGCGCCGCACCACGGGCATGGCCGCTTCCGACGTGGAGGCCGAAGTGGAGCGCTACATCGTGATGCCCGGCCAGGCCTGCGCCTACAAAGTGGGGATGCTCAAAATCCTGGAGCTGCGCGAGCGGGCCAAGCAGCAGCTGGGCCCCAAATTCGACCTGCGCGATTTCCACGACGTGGTGCTGAAAAACGGGCCCCTGCCGCTGGAAATCCTGGAGCAAGTCGTGAGCGAGTACATCGCCGCCAAGAAGGCGGCCTGAGCGGTGCCGAGTTGATCGGGCCGATGGGCCTGCGCAAGCCGGTGCACATCCTGCCGCTGGGCGCTTCGGTGCTCGGCATCGTGAGCAGCGCCGCCAGCGCCGTGGCCGGTGCGCAGTTGGGCGGCCAGGGCATGTAGCGGCCCGGCCCGGCCTTTTGGAGGTAAACGGATTTAGGGCCCCGGAAGCGGCATCGATTGGCTGAGTTACGAGCCGCTTGGGGTTGACAAAGCTGAAAAAGCCAACAACGCCACCGCCACCAAGTCCGTTAAAGCCATTACATTTGCAACGGTAAAAAACAAAGGGCCAAGCCTCTCGGCCCGGCCCTTTGCCAACTACCGAAGTAAGAAAGCGAGTAGCAAAGCCCACAGGGCCTTACCTATCCCGCTTGCAAACCCCAACAAGATGCCTTTTCCGACCTCTTGCAATAGTTTATTCGCGCTGTCCCTTTTCATTTGAGTTGAAGTAAGAGGGTTGCACTAAAACCCCCGCACTTCTGAAACCCCGGCGTCTCCTAACGTCGGGGTTTCTCTTTTCAGAGGAACCCGTAGGCCGGGGGACAAACCAAACGCGCTTGCTGCAAAGGTAGCCGGGCGGCTGGCGGTTGAACAATAAACCCGTGTTTATACGTAGGCAGGTTAGCAGCCACGGCTGGAGCTAACTAAAGGAGTGGTTCAGCACTTTCTGACCGAAGCCGGCCGGGTAATTGGATTAAACCGGCGCGGGTAGTTGCTTTTCGGGGCCCCACGCATCGGACTTTCGCATGAAAGTTTAGTAAATTTGGACAGTAAAAAACCCCTCGCGGGGCCTTCCTTTCCAAATTACGGTTTTTATGATTGCTTACCTCGACGGCAAGCTGGCCTACAAAGACGCCACGCAGGCCATCATGGACCTGGGCGGCGTGGGCTACGAAGTCCGGATTTCGCTGGCCACGTTTTCGAAGCTGCCGGCCGAAGGGGCCCCGGCCAAAATCTATACCTACCAGCACATCAAGGAAGACGGCCAAACGCTGTACGGCTTCCTCGATCCGGCCGAAAAGGCGCTGTTTATGCTCCTGATTTCGGTGTCAGGCATCGGGCCGGGCACGGGCATCGTGATGGTAAGCAGCATGAGCGTGGGTGAAATCCGCGAGGCCATCGTGCACGAAAACGTGCGCGCCATCCAGAGCATCAAGGGTGTGGGGCCCAAAACGGCCCAGCGCGTCATCCTGGAGCTAAAAGATAAATTGCGCAAAGACGAGCTGCTGGCCAAGGCCGGCGTGGACACTGTGCCGCTGGCCCGCCAGCACAATACCCAGCGCGCCGAAGCGTTGCAGGCATTGGTAACGTTGGGCTTCGCCCGCGCCGCCGCCGAAAAGAACCTGGACCAAATCGCCCAAAAGCACGGCCCCGGTCTAACGGTGGAGGAAATGATTAAGTTTGCTTTGAAGTCGCACTAGGCCTTGGCGGGAAGTATTTGGCGGGGCCCCGCCAAGGCAACCCTTTTGGCCGGCGAGGTGCTCGTTGGATAATTACTCTAGTGCGCGCTGCGGGGTGCGGGAACCGTTTTGGCGGGCCCGGGCCCCCGGCGCGCGGCCGCTGCCCAACCTTTATTCTGCTTGAAATCCGGTCGTAAATTACTCTCTCCGTCGGTGGTATTGGTGGCGTCGTTGCTGGCATGGTGGGCCCAGGCCAGCCCGCTGGCCAGGCGCCCTGCCCGCATGTGGCCCCTGGCACCCAGCGCCTTGGCTGTGGTCGACGCCGCGCGCTACGCGCCGGCCGACACGGTGTACAAACCCAGCCGCCGGCCGCGGGTGGGTGCGCGCGACCGGCCGGGAAGCCCCATGGGCCAGCCGCGGCGTGAGTCGCCACTGGTGCTGCCCCTGCCGCCCAACGTGAAGCTGAACGTGGCCGTGGACGACAGCCTGCGCAACTTCGACGTGCAGGAAAAGGTGGGCGAAAACATCGACTACCGCGACCCGAGCCGGCTTACGTACAAAGAGTACGAGCAGTTTCAGCAGCGCCAGGCCATCCGCAACTACTACCGCGAGCGGGCCCGGGGCGGCATTACGGGGCCGGCCGTGGCGGCGGGCACGCCGCAGGCCCAGCGCCTGATTCCCAAAATTGACCTGGGGCCCGTGGGCGACCGGATTTTTGGCGGGCGCTACGTCGACATCCGGCCGGCGGGCGCGGTCAGCATCAAGGCGGGGGCGAAGTTCAACGTGAACGAAAACCCGGCCCTGACCCTGCGCCAGCAGCGGGTGGGCGACTTCATCTTCGACCAGAGCATGAACATTAACCTGACCGGGCAGGTCGGGACCAAGCTCAAGCTGGCGTTCAACTACGACACCAAGGCCTCGTTCGACTTCGACAACCAGATGAAGTTCGACTATTCGGGGCAGGAAACGGACATCATCCGCAAGCTGGACCTGGGCAACGTGAGCCTGCCGCTGGGTAACTCGCTGGTGCAGGGCGGCCAAAACCTGTTCGGGGCCAAGGCCCAAATGCAATTCGGGCGGCTGGGCGTGACGGCCGTGGCCGCCACCGTGCGCGGCACCGCCGACGAGGTGCGGGTGCAAAACGGGGCCCAGAGCCGGCAGTTTGAGCTGAAGGCCAGCCAGTACGAGAAGGACAAGCACTTCTTCCTGTCGCACTACTTCCGCGAGCGCTACGACCAGGCCCTGCGCAACCTGCCCACCATCCAGAGCGGCGTGCAGGTGACGCAGCTGGAGGTGTACGTGACCAACGACAACCGCACCACCGCCAGCCTGCGCAACGTGGTGGCCCTGATGGACATCGCCGAGCCGCTGCGCTTCTACCGCCAGCAATTCCTCGACGCCAGCCGCAACGCCACGGTGCGCACCCCGGCCGAAAACAAGGCCAACCGCGAGTACGCCACCCTGGTGAACGGCGGGGCCCAGGCCCGCAACGACCTCACGGCCGATTCGTACCTGGCCGGCCTGGGCCTGCTGAAAAATCTCGACTACGAGCGGGTGCGCGCCCGCAAGCTCGACCCCAACGAGTACACTTTCAACGCCGAGCTGGGCTACGTGTCGCTGAACACCACCCTGCTGCCCGACCAGGCTCTGGGCGTGAGCTACTCCTACATCTACAACGGGCGCACCTACAAGGTGGGCGAAACCGTGCAGGACTACGGCACGGTGAGCGCCGACCAGGTGATTTACCTCAAGCTGCTGCGCGCCACCAACCCCGGCATTGGCACGCTGCCCACGGCCCGGCCCGACCCGCTGGTGCCCCCGGGGCCCCCCACGCGCAACACGCCGACCTGGGACCTGATGATGAAAAACGTGTATTCGCTGAATACCACGCAGCTCAACCGCGACAACTTCCAGCTCCAACTTATTTACAAAGACGACATTACGGGCGTTGACCTTATTTCGCTCAAGGAAGGGGCCAAGATTCAGAACATCCCCCTGATTCAGGTGCTGGGCCTGGACCGGGTGAACCCCAACAACGACCGCAACCCCGACGGCAACTTCGACTTTTTCCCGGGCGTCACGGTCAATCCCGAGTTGGGCCGCATCATTTTCCCCAACGTGCAGCCCTTCGGCGACTACCTGCGGGCGCAGTTCGACACCACCGGCGTAACACCGGGTGCGAACGCGGCCAACGAACAGGCGCTGCTTCGGAAATACGTGTACACCGAGCTGTACACCCAAACCCAGAGCGACGCCCAGCAGCGCCAGGAAAAGGACAAATTCTACCTGCGCGGCCGCTACCAGGGCACCACCACCGACGAAATTAGCCTGCCGGGCATCGGGGTGGCGCAGGGCTCGGTGAAGGTGTTTTCGGGCTCGACGCTGCTCACGGAAGGCACCGACTACCAGGTGTTTTACGACCAGGCAAAGGTGAAAATCCTGAACCCGTCGTACCTGGCCTCGGCCAACGAGCTGCGCATCACCTTCGAGAAAAATGCCCTGGTGCAGGTGCAGCCGCGGCGCCTGCTGGGCACGCGCTTCGACTACAAGATGAACAAGGACGTGACGCTGGGCGGCACGGCCCTGTACTTGCTGGAAAACCAGGCCCCCGGCATCAACCGCGTGAACATCGGCGACGAGCCGGCCAACAACAGCATCGTGGGCCTCGACGGCAGCATCCGCAAGGACAGCCGGGTGCTGACCAAGCTGCTCGACCGGCTGCCGTTTTATTCGACCAAGGAGATTTCGACGTTTGCCTTCAGCGGCGAGTTTGCCAAGCTGCTGGCGGGCAAGTCGCAGCTGGGCAGCGGCGAGAACGGCACCAGCTACGTCGACGACTTCGAAAATGCCCGCACGCCCTACACCCTGGGGGGCCTCACGGCTATTCCGGCCTGGCGCCTGGCCACCACGCCGTCCACCATTTCAATGGCCACCGGCCTGGGCGTGAACTACCAGCGCGCCAAGCTGGCCTGGTACACCGTGGACCAGACCTACTACACCGGGGGCCCCAGCGTGCCGGCCAACATCGGCACCGGCGACGCAACGCTGAGCAACCACTACACCCGCGGCATTCCGCGCAACGAGGTGTTCCCGAACAAGGACCTGGGCGCCACCGGCAACGGCTACGAGTACACTTTCGACATGGCCTACTTCCCCGGCGAGCGGGGCCCCTACAACTACACGCCCAACATCGCCGCCGACGGCCAGCACTTCGCCAACAACACCGGCGTCAACCTACCCGAAAACCGCTTCGGTGGCATTTCGCGGGCCATCACGTTCGACACCGACTTCGACAACGCCAACATCGAGTACCTGGAGTTCTGGATGCTGGACCCGTTTCTGCCCGGTACCAATGGCCAAGTAAACGACTCCAATAACCCGCCCACTAACAACACCACCGGCGGCAAGCTGATCATCAACCTCGGCAATGTGAGCGAGGACTTGCTGCGCGACAGCAACCAGCACGAGTTTGAGAACGGCCTGCCCACGCCCGATCAGACGGATACCACCGGCCTCGCGCGCCGCACCATTTGGGGACGGGTGAGCCGGCAGCAGTTCCTGACCGACGCGTTTTCGGCCGCGCCGGGGGCCCGGGCCGTGCAGGACGTGGGCCTCGACGGGCTGAACGACGTGGCCGAGCAGGCCTTCGTGGCGCAGGCAAACAGCAACATTTCGGGCGTCTACAGCTCGTTTGCCGACCCGGCAGCTGACGACTTCCGCTACCATCTCGACGGGTTTTACACCGACAACAACGTCAAAATCCTGGGGCGCTACAAGAACTACAACGGCTACGAGGGCAACTCGCCCGAGGGCAGCCAGGCCACGTCCACGGCCTACCCCGACAAGGAAGACCTGAACCGCGACAACGTGATTCAGGACGTGGAGCAGTACCACGAGTACAGCATTCCGCTGGGGCCCAACGCCAGCACCAACGCCCTGAACGTGGGCCAGAACTACATCATTGACAAGGTAACTACGCCGCCCATTACGGGCAGCAGCGGCGAGTCGGTGACGTGGTACCAGTTCCGCATCCCCATCCGCGACCCCAGCCAGCGCATCGTGGTGAACGGTGCGACCAGCACCACGGACTTCGGCTACAAGTCCATCCGCTTCATCCGCATGTACATGACCGGCTGGCAGCAGCCGGTGGTGCTGCGCCTGGTACAGCCGCAGTTCGTGGCCAACCAGTGGCGCCGCTACAACTACCCCATTGCGCAGGCCCAGAGCAACTTGCCCGTCAACATCACCACCGACGCGCGGGCCTTCAGCATCTCCACCGTGAGCATCGAGGAGAACGGGCAGTCGGCCACGCCCGGCGCCATTCCGTACGTGACGCCGCCCAACATCATCCGCGACACCGAGTACGGCAGCTCGGCCGTAGCGCGGGTGCAGAACGAGCAGAGCCTGCGCCTGTCGGTAACGGGCCTCAGCGACGGCTACGCCAAGGCAGCTTACAAAAACCTGACTGTGAACATGCTGCGCTACAAGCGCCTGCGCATGTACCTGCACGCCGACGCCGACGACCCCAACATTAAAGACGGTGACGTGCGCGGCTTCGTGCGCATCGGCACCGACTATACCCAAAACTACTACGAGTACTCGGTACCGCTGGTATTCACCCGGTCTGGCCAAACCGCCCAGGCCCAGGTATGGCCCGAGGCGAACAACATTGACGTGGCGTTTCAGGATTTCATCGACGCCAAGTCGCTGCGCAACAAGCAAGTGCCGGTGAACTACTTGGTGCCTTTCACCGTGACGCTGCCCAGCGGGGCCACCGTGACGGTGGTGGGCAACCCCGACTTTTCGGCCGTGCAGGGCTGTATGATTGGCATCCTGAACCCGACCTCGGCCGACGTGGGCGCCAAGAGTGTAAACATGTGGGCCGACGAGCTGCGGGTGTACGACTTCGAGCAGCAGGCCGGCTACGCCGCCAACGCCCGCCTGAACGTAAAGCTGGCCGACTTGGCCACCGTGACGGCCACCGGCAGCTTCACCAGCATCGGCTTCGGCGGTTTGCAGGACAAGGTGCAGCAACGCTCGCTCGACGACGTGCTGCGCGGCGACCTGAACGCCGTGGTGGCCGCCGACAAACTCCTGCCTGCCCAGCTGAACCTGCGCGTGCCGGTGCTGCTGCAAGTGGGCGCCGAGCGCCGGGCCCCCGAGTACGACCCCCTCGACCCCGACACCAAGCTGCGCCAGAGCCTGGAGAAATTTACCGATGCCAACGCCCGCGCCGAGTACAGCAAGAAGGTGATTGACATGACCACCACCCGCAGCCTCTCGCTGCTGAACGTGCGCAAGGAGCGGGTGGTGGCCGCGCCGCCCGTGGGCGGGGGGCCCGCCGCGCTGCCGCGCCAGCCCAAGCCCTGGGACATTGAGAACATTGCTCTGAGCTACTCCATTGCCGAGCGCCAGCACTCCGACGTGCGCACCTCCAGCGACTACACCCGCTCGTTTCAGGCGGCGGCGGCCTACACCTTCCAAACCACGCCCAAAAACTATACGCCCTTCGCCCAGGTGAAGGCCCTGAACAACCCGTACCTGAAGTTTTTGCAGCAGGTGAACTTCACGCCGCTGCCCTCGCGCTTTGCCTTCCGCATCGACCTGGACCGGCGCTACAACGAGCGGTTTTTGCAGCGCGTGGTGAACCCCGGCGAGGTGCCCAGCACGTTTGGTATTCCGGGCGTGTACCAGAAGTCGTTCTACATCAACCGCATCTACGACCTGAGCTGGGCCCTGACCAAGGCCCTGACCATCGACTACACCGCCACCAACCGCGGCGTGATTGACGAGGGCGTGGGCCGCGCCATCGGCACCAGCCAGGAGGCCATCAGCAACCGCACGCTCATCCGCCAGAACCTGCTGGCCGGGGGCCGCACCACCAACTTCTTCCAAAAAGTATCAGCCACCTACCGCCTGCCGCTCGACAAGTTTCCGCTCACCGACTGGCTGAGCGCCGACGTGCGCTACGCAGCCAACTACACCTGGCAGGCGGCCTCTACGGCCCTCCGCTCGCCCGTGTACCCGGTGCCTACCGGCGACATCGCCAAGGACACCATGACCGTGCCGCTGGCCCTGGGCAACACCATCCAGAACAATGCCGAAACCAGTGCCAACGGCCGCATCGATCTGGTGAAGCTCTACAACAAGGTGAAGTTCCTGAACATCATCAACAACGCCCCGCCGCCGCCCCCGCGCCCCGCCCCGCCCGCCCCCGGGGCCCCGGGGGCCGCCGGCACCCGACCCAAGCCCGACGCCGCCGCGCCCCGCGACACTACCCCGGTGCTGGTGAAGGCTGTAAAGGCCGTGCTGCGCTCGCTGATGACGGCCCGCTCGCTCAACTTCACCTACGCCCGCTCCAGCGGCACGCTGCTGCCCGGCTACCTGCCCGGTACCACGGCCTTCGGTCTGAGCCACCTGCGGGGCCCCGGCATCATTGCGCCCGGCATTCCGTTCGTCATCGGCAAGCAATACGACCTGCGCGACCTCTACGAGTACGCCAACCGCAACGGCTGGTACACGGGCAGCAGCGAGTTCCTGAACACCCCGTTTAGCAGCCTGCTGACCGAAAACCTGACCCTGCGCACCACCCTGGAGCCGTTCCGCGACTTCCTCATTCAGTTGGATGCGCGCCGGCAGAAGGTGGAAAACAAGGAGGCCTACTACCGCAACCAGCTCGACACGCTGACCCTGCTGGCCGCCCGCGACCCGGCAACGGGCAACAAGATTCTGGATCCGAAGATAGCCCAGGCCCTCACGTCGGGCTCGTTCAGCACCAGCACCATCACCATCAACACGCTGTTTAACGACCTGAGCGCCAACGGGGAAGTGTCGAAGGCCTTCGCGCGATTCGTGACCAACCGGGGCTTCATCCAGAGCCGGCTGCAAGCGGCGGCGGATGCGCAGAACACGGGCCTGAACACGCCGCTGGGGGCCTACAGCTACAACTCGCAGGACGTGCTCATCCCGGCCTTCCTTGACGCCTATCACGGCCGGTCGTCGGACGGCTACCAGGCCAAGAAATTCAACCTCTTCGACCAGTTGCCTCTGCCCAACTGGAACATCGGCTACAATGGCCTCTCGCAACTGCCATTTTTCCGCAACTACTTCGCCTCCTTCACCCTCAACCACGCCTACAACTCGAGCTACAACGTGGGTTCCTACACGTCGTCCACGCTCTATAATAACAACGACCTGGACTACGCCACCCGTGCCAGCGCCACCGGCCAGTACATCCCGTACTACGTCATCGGGCAGGTGAGCATCGTGGAGCACCTGGCCCCGCTGATTGGGGTGAATTTCCAGACCCTGAATAAGGTAACCGGCCGTATGGAGTACCGCACCGACCGCCTGCTGAGCCTGAATACCACCAACGCCCAGGTGACGGAGCTGCACACCACGGCCTTGGTTATCGGCTTCGGCTACGTTACGAATGGCCTGAAGCTGCCCTTCCGAGTGGGGGGCGAGCAGCGGGTACTGAAAAATACGCTAAACGTGAAGCTCGACCTGAGCATCAACGACAACACCACCGTGCAGCGCAGCATCGTGAACACAGTAGACCCCGCCGCCGCCACCCTGCTCAACCCCGCCAGCGTGGGCACGCCCAGCAGCCAGATCGTGAACGGCTCGCGCACGTTCCAGCTGCGCCCCACCGTCGATTACCTGCTCAATACCCGCCTCAACCTCCAGTTTTACTACACCCAAACCATCACCACGCCCCGTGTCAGCAATGCCTTCCGCAACGCCACCACCGAAGGCGGCCTGCTGCTGCGCTACAGCCTGACGCAGTAAGCGCCGGGGCGAACGAGCGAATGAGGGCGCGGGGCCCCAATGCCGGGCCCCGAATGCGTCGGACTGCGCTGGCTTGCCTACTTTTGGCCCCTGATAAGCCTTGGCTGGCCCACTTACTCATTCGCCCCTTCACTCCCTCACCGCATGACCCTGCCCACCACCCTGCACTACACCAAAGACCACGAATGGATTCGCGTGGAAGGCGACGTGGCCGTCGTTGGCATCACCGACCACGCGCAGCGCGAGCTGGGCGACATTGTGTACGTCGACATCGACACCGTTGACAAAGAAGTGGCCCAGCACGACGTGTTCGGCACCGTGGAAGCCGTGAAAACGGTGTCCGACCTGTTCAGCCCCATCACCGGCACCGTGCTGGAGGTGAACTCCAAGCTGGCCGACGCCCCCGAAACCGTGAACTCGGACCCTTACGGCGACGGCTGGATGGTGAAGATTGCCATTGCCAACCCCGCCGAGCTCGAAGGCCTGCTGAGCGCCGAGGCCTACGGCGAACTGGTGGGTGCCTAGGGCCCCGGCCCCGCTGCCTATGCCAACCTTGCTGCCCCCGGCCCGCCGGCCCTACGCCGCGCTGCCCCTGCTGTGGGCCGCGTTCATGCTCCTGCTCACCCTCACGCCGGCCCGCGACATGCCCGTCACGCCGGCCTGGGAGCTGCTTTCCTTCGATACGGCCGCCCACGCAGCCGTGTTTGGGGTGCTGGCTGCCCTCAGCTGGTTTTCGCTGCGGCGGCAGCGCCGCTGGCCGGTGCTGGCCCAGCAAGCCACAGCGGTGGTGTTGGCCGGCTGCATCGCCTTCGGGGCCCTCATCGAGGTGCTGCAATACGTCATGGCCCAAGGTCGCCACGCCGAGTGGTCGGACCTGCTCAGCGACGGCATTGGGGCCCTACTGGCCCTGGTGCTGGCCGTTTTCCTGGCCCGCCGCCGCCCGGTCGCCGCCTGGGTATAGCCGGTTCAAGTAATAACGCAAAAAGCCCCTCTGCTACCGGCAGAGGGGCTTTTTGCGTTTGGCGCGAAGGCGAGCGGGTTATTTTCCGGCTTCGCTGTTGGCTTTTACCGAGAGCATGATTTGCTTGGCCACCGGCTCCCACTCGGTCTTCTGGCGGTCGGCGCAGTTGAAGGTGCAAATCATGAGCTTGCCCTGCACGTCGGTGAAAAACACCAGCGTGTAAACCTGGTGGCCCATCTCGGGCTTCATGAACTCGAGGTAGCCCACCTTGTGGTTGTTGATGTTCTTCACGCCGTCGCCGAACCAAGTGGCGTCTTTGTACTGCTTGTGGTAGGTTTTGGCAAACGTGGCGGCGTACATGTCCACCATGTCCTGGTCCGATTCGTTGTCGGAATAGTTAAAGGCCAGGCTCACCAGGTTGTTGTTGGTGAAGATGACGCTGGGGCGGCTCTGCGCCTTGGCGTAGTTAAAGTCCATTTGCTGCTCGCTCATCACCTCGAAGCCCTTGGGGATGAGAATCTCCACCCGCTCGCTGAGCACGTGTTTTTTCACCAGCTCAATTTCAGACGCGGGCCGCGCCGCCATTAAAAAGAGGCCCAGGAAGCAGAGTAAAAGGGTGGATTTCATGGGACTGGGGGTTTGGGTGAAGTTGCGGAGGGGAGTGGGCGGGGGTGAAATATAAAAGCCCTTCCGTAAAATTACCAAATCCTGGTAAAACAAAAAATGCCCGTTTTGCCCGCGCTGCCCCGGGGCCCCAGAAATGGCTTACCCGCACAGTACAAGCTGTTTAGCAAAATATGGTCAATTTGCTTGAATAAGGCCTAATACGTTTCGAGTTGTCATTTAAAAGCAAAAATTATCAGTAGTTTATTGCTATTGGTTAATATGTTGAATATGCATTATTTGCCCTGAATAATGCAAATATATTTTCACGATTTAACAGTTGCTTAAACGCTGCCGCGACGGGCCGATGTGGACCTAAAGGATGTTGTTCAACTGCTCCTTTATTTTCTCCAATTCTTCCTTCATGCCCACCACTAGGTGCTGCACGGTGGCATCGTTGGCCTTCGAGCCGATGGTATTGATTTCGCGGCCGATTTCCTGGGCCAGGAAGGCGAGCTTCTTGCCCACAGCCTCGTCGGGCTGGCGGGCGGCTTGCTCGAAGTAGGTGAGGTGAGCGGCGAGGCGCACTTTTTCTTCGGCGATGTCGAGCTTCTCTATATAATACAGCACTTCCTGCTCGAAGCGCGTGGCGTTGAACTGCTCGTGGCTGGTGAGTTCGGCCAGGTGGCCCTGCAAGCGCTGGCGCACGTGGGCAATGCGGGCGGGGTCGTGCAATTCGACGGCGGCCAGCTGCTGCCGGATGGTGGCCACGTAGCCCAGAATTTCGGCCGTGAGCGTCGCGCCCTCGTCGCGCCGGAACTGCTGGAGGGCCCCCAGGGCCTCGTGCAGCAGCGGTTGCAGTTCGGCCCAGGGCACGTCGTCGGCCACGGGCTCGGCGTCGCGGGCGTCGGCGGCGCTGGGCACCACGCCCGGCAGGCGCAGGGCGGCGAGCAGGGTGTTTTCGCCGGCGCGCAGGCCCAGGCCCTCGGCCACGGCGCGCAGCTCGTGGAAGGCGGCTACCAGGGCTTCCTTATTAAGGGCAGTGGCGGTGCGGGCAGCGGTGGGCCGCACGAAGTCGAGGGCGAAGTTGACCTTGCCGCGGAGCAGCTCCTTGGCCACGGCGTTGCGGATTTCGAGCTCGTGCGGCAGCAGGAAGCGCGGCAGGCGCAGGGTGATGTCGAGGGTTTTGGAGTTGAGCGATTTCAGCTCGACGGTGGCGGCGTAGGCGTCGGTCTCGCGGTGGGCCTGGCCGTAGCCGGTCATGGAAATAAGCATGGGGGAAGGGGTGCAGTGCGGGTGGGCCGCAAAGATCGGCACGGCGGGCCGGGGCCCCAGCGGCCGGGCTACCGGGGCCCCGGCCAATGTTACCGTTAGATTAAGGCTATGTTAATAACACAACGATTAAGCAACATGCATTCCTGAAATCAGCCAAATGCGGGCCGGAACTTTGTGCCCGAAACCAACCCCGCATTTTATGCTCCCCAACCGTACCGTTTTCTTTCGTGGCCTGCTGCTCGTGCTCTTGGCCTGGACGACGACTGCCCGTGCGCAGGTAACTACCTCGGCCATAAGCGGCAAGGTGACCTCCGACAAGGGCGAAGACTTAATTGGCGTGACGGTAGTGGCCACCAACGTGCCCACCGGTACCAAGCGCGGCACCGGCACCGAGCCCGACGGCCGCTTCAGCATTCCGAACCTGGCCCCCGGCGGGCCCTACAGCGTGACGGTAACCTACGTGGGCTACAAAGAGCAGACCATCGGCGGCGTGTTCCTGACCCTGGGCAATACCACCCGCCTGAACGTGGTGTTGGTGACCGAAGCCCAGCAATTGAATGAAGTAGTGGTGGTGGGCAACACCGAAGCCACCAAAACCGGGGCCGGCACCAACGTGGGCCGCGCCGCCATCCAGCAGCTGCCCACCATCACGCGCAGCATCCAGGACTTCACTCGCCTCGACCCGCGCAACTCGAACAACTCGTTCGCGGGCAGCTCGTTCCGCTACAACAACATCACCCTCGACGGGGCCGTGAACAACGACGCCATCGGCTTCTCGCCCTCGCTGGGCGGCACCAGCGGCACCAGCGGCCTGCCCGGCAGCTCAGCCCGCGCCAACCCGATTTCGCTCGACGCCATCCAGGAAATTCAAGCCCAGGTGGCCCCGTTTGATGTGAAGCTGGGCAACTTCACCGGTGGCTCCATCAACGCCGTGACCCGCTCGGGCACCAACGACTTCCACGGCTCGGTGTACGGCTACGGCCGCAACCAGGGCATCACGGGCCGCAGCATCGACGGCGCGGACACCAAAATCGGCTCGGCCTACCACGACTACCAGACGGGCGTGCGCCTCGGGGGCCCCATCATCAAGAACAAGCTGTTCTTCTTCGGCAACTACGAAATCGCCCGCCGCAACGAGCCCCAGTTCTACGCCGCCGGGGCCCCCGGCTCGCCCGTGTCCATCGACCTAGCCCAGACCATCAGCAGCAAGCTGCAAAATACCTACAACTACAACGTGGGGGCCTACGGCGACTACAACATCTACGCCAACAGCAACAAGCTCTTTGGCCGCCTCGACTGGAACGTGGACGACAAAACCAGCATCACGCTGCGCCACAACTACGTGAAGTCGGAAGCCACCAACCTGGAGCGCTCCAACAGCTTGTTCAAGTTTGGCTCGCAGGACTTTGTGCAAAACAACCTGCAAAACTCGACGGTGCTGGAAGTGAAGTCGAACTTCAGCAACAAGCTCTCCAACAACCTGATCCTGGGCTACACCGACATCCACGACTACCGCTCGCTGCTGGGCGGCCAAGCCAGCGTGTTCCCGGCGGTGCAAATCAACAACGTGGGCCTGAACGCCGGCAACGGCTACCTGGGCTCGAACCAGATTTTGCTGGGCTCGGACCGCGAGGCGAGCATCTTCAACACCCGCACGAAGACCTTCGAAATCACCGACAACCTGACCTACTACACCGGGGCCCACGCCCTGACGCTGGGCACCCACAACGAGCTGTACAAGATTGACTACGGCTTCATCAACTCCTGGAACGGCCGCATCGAGTACAACAACGTGGCCCAGTTCCTGGCCGACCAGCCCAACCGCATCCGCGGTACCTACAACATCGCCGACAACAGCTACGCCAACAACTACAACAACCCCTCGGCCCAGTTCAACATCAACCTGTACTCGGCCTACTTGCAGGACGAGTGGACGGTGAGCGACCGGTTGAAAATCAGCCCCGGCATTCGCTTCGATCTGACCTCGCTGCCCACCCCGCCGGCCCTGAACTCGACCTTGGTGAACAACCCCGCCAACGACGCCCGCACCCTGAACCAGACCTACCAGCACACCAACTGGACGGACCTGAAGAACAACATCCTGGGCAAGGTACAAGTCTCGCCCCGCCTAGGCGTCAACTTCGACGTGAAGGGCGACCAGAGCGTGGTGATCCGCGGCGGTACGGGCTTGTTCACGGGCCGCGTGCCGTTTGCCTGGCTCGGCTACGCCTATTACAACAACGGCATCAACTACAACTCGGTGGATTTGAACAACATCCAGCCTAGTACTACTTCCACCACGGGCCCCAAGTACCTGCTCAACCAGGACCCGAACAAGATTTACGCCCAACTGCCCGCCTCGGCCCAGAACACGACGGAGGTGAACCTGATCGACAACAACTTCAAGATGCCGCAGGTGTGGCGCTCGTCGCTGGCCCTCGACCTGAAACTGCCCGGCGGCGTGCGCGCCTCGGTGGAAGGCCTCTACACGAAAGTGATTCAGGACGTGAAGTTTGAGAACATCAACCTGATCGACAACGCCACCTACTTCAGCCAGGGCCCCACCCAGACGCCCCGCTACGCGGGCTACACCTTCCCCGGCGCCACCACCGCCGCCACCAAGGTGAACACGGCCTTCTCGAACGCCTTTTTCCTGACCAACACCCAGCAGGGCTACCGCTACCAGCTCACGGGCTCGCTGGGCAAAACGTTCGCCAACGTGTTTGACGCCAACGTGGCCTACACCTACGGCCAGAGCAAGGACATCAGCAACGGCATCCGCAACTCGCCCCAGAGCAACTGGGAGCTGAACCCGGCCCTGAACGTGAACAACCCCGGCCTAGCCTACTCCAACTTCGACCTGCGCCACCGCGTGGTAAGCTCCTTGAACCTGCACCACAACATCGGCGACCGGTTCACGGCCTACGCCACCGCGGTGCTGACCTTCGCCAGCGGCTCGCCGTTCACCTACGTCTACAACAACAACTTCTTCGGCAACGGCCAGCAGAACGTGCAGCTGGCCTACATCCCCGGCTCGGCCGCCGACATCACGCTGGTCTCGCGCGCTAGCTCAACGGCCCCTTACACCGTGGAAGCCTCCGGGGCCCAGTACGCCGCCCTGAGCAGCTTCATCGACAACGACCCGTACCTGAAAACCCGCCGCGGCCAGTACGCCGAGCGCAACGGCGCCCGCACCCCCTGGAACGACCAGGCCGACGTGCGCCTGATGGTGGAAGCCCGCTTGGGCAACCTCTCGCCCAACGCCGCCGGCGTGGTGGCCCCCGGCCATAGCATCCAGATTTCGTTCGACGTGGTGAACGTGGGCAACATGCTGAACAAGAACTGGGGCCGCCAGTACTTCGTGCCGAACACCTTCAACTCGACGCTCGGCACGGGCCTTTCGCAGGTGGCCTTCGCCGATGCCGCCGGCAACATCTCGACCACCTACAGCGCCGGCACCTTCAACCGCCCGGCCTTCACCTACAACGGCTCGCCGGCTACCTACGCCATCGACCAGCTGGCCTCGCGCTGGCAGGGGCAGCTGGGCCTGCGCTACTCGTTCTAAGCCGCTCTTCCAGGTTGCCTCGGCGGACCCGACCGCCCCGCCCGGCCCAAAAGCAAAGCCCGCCCGCAACGGCGGGCTTTACTTTTGGGGCCCCGGCCAAGCTTGGCGGGGCCCCGCGCGCCGCGGTTCCTTCGGCTTTCCTCATGAGAATTCTGCACCTGCCCAAGTGGTACCCGCACCGCTACGACGACCAGGACGGCGACTTCATCGGGCGGCACGTGGCGGCCATTGCGGCGGCGGCCGGCCCGGGGGCACAGGTGGCGGTGGTGTTTGCCGCCGTGGCGCGGGGGCCCCTGGCTAGCTTTATTGAGGAAGATATTGACCGGACGGGCCCCGTGCCCACCTGGCGCTACTACTACCGCGCCCGCCCCACCGGCTGGGGGCCCCTGGACCGGCTGCTGAAGCTGGGCCTGTGGCTGGCCTGCCAGCGGCGCGGTTACCGGGCCGTGCGCCGCCACTGGGGCGGCGCGGGCCCCGACCTGGTGCACGCCCACATTTTGCTGCGCACGGGCCTGGCGGCGTGGTGGCTGAAGGCGCGGCACGGCATCCCGTACGTCGTCACCGAGCAGTGGACGCTGTACCTGCCGGCGCGGGTGGCGCAGGTGGGCTGGGGGCGGCGGTGGCTCACGCGGGCGGTGGTGCGGCGGGCAGGCGCTCTGCACGCGGTGTCGCAGGCGCTGGCCGATGCCCTGGGGGCCCTGGGTGCCCGCGCCCCGCGCACGGCCGTCATCGCCAACGTGGTGGACGCCGCGCTGTTCCGGCCCGTGGCGGCTGGCGCCGACAACCCCGACCACGCCCGCCGGCTGCTGCACGTGGCCGCCTACCACGACCGGGTGAAGAACCTCTCGGGCGTGCTGCGAGTGGTGGCTGCCCTGCGCCCGGCCTGGCCCGGCCTGTGCCTGCGCGTGGCCGGCTACGGCCCCGACGAGGCCGCCCTGCGCCGCTACGCCGCCGAGTTGGGCCTGCTGGCCGACGGCACGGTGGAATTTCTGGGCAAGCTGCCGCACGCCGCCGTGGCCGCCGAAATGGCGCAGGCCACGGCGCTGGTGTCCTTCAGCCGGGCCGAAACTTTTGGGGTGGTGCTGCTGGAGGCCCGCGCCTGCGGCCGGCCGGTGGTGGCCACCCGCATGGGCAGCGTGCCCGAGCTGTTCGCCCCCGAAGGCGCCTTCGGCCTACTGGTAGCGCCCGACGACGAGGCTGCCCTGGCCGGGGCCCTGGCCGAAGTGCTGGCCCGTCCCGGGCAGTTCGACGGGGCCCGCCTGCGGGCCGACGCCGAGGCCCGGTGCAGCCCCGCCGCCGTGGGCACGGCCTTTTGGGCCCTGTATGCGGAGGTGGTTTCTTAGTTGTCAGTTGCTGGTTGTCAGTTGCTAGACGTTTGTTTGATGCATTCCCAATAACCAGCAACTGACAACCAGCAACTGACAACCAGCAACTGACAACCAGCAACTGACAACCAGCAACTGACAACCAGCAACTGACAACCAGCAACTGACAACCAGCAACTGACAACCAGCAACTGACAACCAGCAACTGACAACCAGCAACTGACAACCAGCAACTGACAACCAGCAACTGACAACCAGCAACTGACAACCAGCAACTGACAACTAATTCACTTTACCACTTGCAGCCAGCCTTTTACGCGGTGGCCGTCGGGGTAGTGGAGGAGGTAGTAGTAGGTGCCGGCGGGCTGGCCCTCGGCGGCCCAATCGTTCTGGTAGGCCACGGCTTCGAATACCGGCTGGCCCCAGCGCGAGAAAATCTGGATGCGGGGCGCGCAGCTGGCGGGCAGGCGGAAGGTTTGGTTGAGGCCGTCGCCGTTGGGGGTGATGATGTTGGGCAGCGGGGCGTCGGTGGCCTCGACGGGGGCCAGGGCGGCGGTGGTTTCGCAGCGGCCGTTGTTGTAGCGCAGGCGCAGCGTGGGCTGGTAGCGGCCGGCCGCGGCGTAGGTGTGCGCCGGGCTAGCGTCGGTGCTCTGGGTGCCGTCGCCGAAGTCCCACACGGTGCCCGAAACCGCCGCGCCGTTGGTAGCTGCCCCAAGGTTGAACTGCACCCGCAGCGGCACCTGCCGGTCTTCGGGGCAGGCCGCTGGGGCCCAACCAGCCACCACGGCCGGCACCGGGGCCACGCCCACGCGCCGCACCGCGCTGGTGCTGCAACTGCCCGCCGCGTACGTGAGGGCCACCGAGCCGCTAAACCCCGCCGGCGGCGTGAACACGTAGCCCGTAGCGGCGTTGCCGCTCACGCCCGGCCCGCTCCAGGTGCCGCCCGCCGGGGCCCCGCGCAGGGCAAACGGCCGGGTGCTGCCCGGGCACAGCAGCGTATCGGCCGGCACTTGGGCGGCCACGGGGTTGGCCACCGTGATGGCCAGCATGGCATCGACGGCGCACTGCCCGGTCGAAACGGAGTACCTCAGTTGAAAAGTGCCGGCGGTAGTGGGCGTGAAGTAGTAAGCACTCCCGGAATAGAACACCCCGAAACCCGCCCAGTAGCCACCGGCCGGTGTGGCCGCCAGCAGCTGCGGCGCGGGGTTGTTGGTGCACAGCACCGGCACGGGCGCGAAGGCAATGGCCGGCACCGGGTTCACCGTAATCACGCGGGTGAGGGTGGCGGCGCAGCTCCCGCCCGGGGCCCCCACGGTGTAGGTGAGGGCGTTGGCGCCCGGGCTGGCCTTGGCGGGGTCGAAGGAGTAGCCCGCGACGCTGCCGCCCACGCCGGGCCCGCTCCAGGTGCCGCCGGCGGGGCTGGCCACCAGGGCCGTGGGCGCGGCGTTGGCACAAAACTGCGTTTGGGGCCCCACTTCCGTGATGCGCAGCACGCTCACCTGCTGGGTAGCAATGCTGGGGCAGCCCGTGTCGTAGGTGTAGGTGAGGGTGAAAGTGCCATTGCCGGTAGCCTTGGGGTCGAACACGAAGCCCGTGGCCACGCTGCCGCTCACGCCGGGGCCCGAAAACACGCCGCCCGCCGGCGTGCCCGCCAGCGGTACCGGCGCCGGGCCGGTGGGCGCGGTGGGGGCCCCCGCGCCGTAGGTAATGGCGGGCAGGCAGTACGCCGCCTGCGGCAGCGCGGCAAACGTGGCCGTGGGTGGCGCCGTCACCGTGATGCGCCGTGCCGAGCTGGTGGTGCAGTCGCCGGTGCTGGCCACGGTGTAGGTGAGCACGTGGGGCCCCGCACCGGCCGCGGTGGGGTTGAAGACGAAGCCCGCTGCCGCGCTGCCGCTCACGCCGTCGCCGGCCCAGGTGCCGCCGCCCGGGCTGCCCACCAAGGCCAGGGGCCCCGCGGTAAGGCAGCGCTCCTGGTCGGCACCGGCCTGGGCAATGTCGGGCTGGAAGTTGAGCACGAACGCCGCGTTGTTGCAGGTGCCGGCGCTGCCGTTGGTGGGCGAATAGGTGTTCACGCCCGGCGGAATGGGGAAGCCGGTGGTGGTGAAGCACGAGCAAACCGCCTGGTAGACAACGCCCCGCGGGTCGAAGCGCGAGGTGCCGCCGTCCACATGCTCGCCGATGCTGGCGGTGCTGGTGTTGCCGAAGTACGTGCCGTAGCCCAGGGCCGTGAGGCCGGCCGCGAACTGGGCCAGGTAGAAGTTGCTGCCGTTGGTGGTGCGCTGGGCCGCGTCGGCCGTCACGGGCAGGTTGTAGGTCGAGCCGCCCGCATTGGCGCTCAGGTACGCCGCCCCCGCCAGGTTGCTGGTGCCGCCCCAGCCGCACACAAACACCCGGTCGCAGCGGTCCACCAAAAAGGCGGTGGGCGCGATGTCCACGCTGGCCCGGCCGCTGCCGAACACCGTGGCCAGCTGCGTCTGGGCCAGGTCGGCGCTCAGTTTATGGATGAACTGCCGGCCGTTGGCATTTTGGTACAGGCCGGCGGTGGTGGGGTAGGCCCCCAGCGTTTGGCCCAGCGTGTACACCCCGCCGTCGGAGCCGAGTTGCAGGAAGTACGCCTGGTCGTAGGCGCTGGTGCCCAGGTAGGTAGTGCGGCGCAGGGTGGTGCCGTCGGCGCTGATGCGGGCCGCGAAGCCATCCACCCCGCCCAGGGCCCCCGGGTGCAGGGCCCCCGCCGTGGCCGGTAGGTCGGGGCTGAGCGTGCCGCCGGCCACGTACACCTCGCCGCTGCCGGGCGCCACTTGCAGCGAGTAGGCCGCGTCGGAGGCGCTGCCGCCCAGGTAGCTGCCCCACAGCAGGCTGGTCAGGCCCGCGTTCAGCTTGCACACCACCCCATCGGAGGTGCCGCCGCGGTAGGTGCTTTGGAAGCCGCGCGCCACCGGGAAGTTGCTCGACGACGTGCACGAGGCCACGTACACGTTGCCGGCCGCGTCCACCCCAATGTCGCCCCGGAACGAGTCGCCGTAATTATGGGCCAGCTGCACCACGCTGCTGAAGGGTTGGAGCGGCAGCAGGCCGTCGTTGCCGCTGCCGCCCAGGTAGGTGCTGCCCGCTAGGGCTGCCCCATCGGCGCTGAAACGGCTGATAACCAAGTCGGAGCCCGGAATCTCGTACGCCGTGCCGTCGCCAAACGGGTCGGCTACGGTGCCGCCCCCGAAGGTGCGTTGCAGGGCCCCCGCCGTGGTGGGAAAGTCGGCCGAGGCCGTGGTGCCCAGCACCAGCAGCTCGCCGCGGCCGTTCACCACCAGGCTGTGGGGGTAGTCGGCGCGGGTGCCGCCCAGGTAGGTGGCCCACACGCGGGCCGAGGCGCCGTTGGCGGCCACGTTGTACTTGATCAGGGCCATGTCAATCACGCCCCCGAACGTGGTTTTATAGGCCCCCACCGTGGCCGGGTAGCCGGGCCCGAAGGCAATGCCGCCGGAGTACAAATTGCCCTGCGCATCGTACGTCGCCGTGAAGCCCCAGTTGTTGGCCAGCGAGCCGGTGTAGGTGGCAAAGACCACCACCGGGTCGATGGTCAGGGCGCGGGTGTGGTCGTAGGGCCCCAGGGCGAAATGCACCACGTCGCCGCTCAGCGCGTAGCGGCAGGCCACGGGCTGGCGCTGGCCCTGGGCATCGGTTTGCCAGGCCTGGGGAGCCAGCTCCTCCAGGGTGCCGGCGCTGGTTTGCACCTGCAAGCGGCCGTCGGGGGCCAGGCGCACGGCGTCGGCGCCGGCGTGGCGCAGGCCGATGGCGGCCGCATTAGCCCCGGCAGCCACCTCAAAATCGTACTCCAATTGCTGCTGAGCGTTTTCGTAAAAGCGCGCGTCCACGCCCGGCCACAGCCCGGCGTAGTGCAATTGCCGGTAGCTGCGCACGCCCCGGGCCCAGTGCGCCGCATCGGCCCCCAGGAAGTAGTTGCGCCGCTCGGCCGTGGGGCCCTCGGGGGTGATGCGGGCCGGGGCCGCGCCCGCAAAGCGCAGGTCCAGGGCGTGGGCGCGCACGGGGGCCTCGGGCGCCGGGTGGGCGCGGTGCCCAGGCAGGTCTACGTCGCTGAACAAGGCGAACCGCAACCCGTCGGCCTCGGCAAACAGGCGGCCCCCGGGCACGGCTGCGGCGTAGCGCACGGGCGCGGCCCATTGGCCTTTGTTCTCAATGAATTCGAGGGTGGGCGCGGGGGCGGCGCTGGCGTGGTGGACGGGCGCCGCGTGGGCCAGGGGCCCCAGCAACGCTACGCCCAGAAGCATAAAGAGTGTTTTCACTTGGTATTTATCGAGGACGGGGATAGCAACCAATAAAGATAGAATGCCCATCCATGCGCCGCCCGCCGCGGGCTTAAAAGCAGAGAAAAATCCTGTTTAAACCCCGTAAAAGCTAGCCTGATGGGTGTGCAGTGCCTACGGAGGCCACTGCGAAGACTTTGCCCGCCCGCCCCGGGAAATTGCCCAAACCGGCCTTGTCAGTCCAACTGCAATTGGAGGGATAATAAGTTTTTGATGAAAATTTATTTGGAATGTGTCTAAACAATGCGCTAGTTTTGCATCAGTTTTGAATCATTCTAAATAGCCCGATGCGCAAAATCTTACTTTCCACGGTGGCGGCGGCCTTCCTTTTGCCGGCTTTGGGGCAGGCCCAGCTGGCCCCGGCCGGCACTCCGGCCACCCGCTTGCACCAGCGGCCGGGTGCCATCAAGGGCGTCATCCGCACCAGCGACGGCCAGCCGGCGGCTTTTGTGAGCGTCGGCATCCCCAAGCTGGGCAAGGGCGCCAACACGGCCGAGGATGGCTCGTTCCAGATCATCGGCGTCGAGCCGGGGCCCCACGTGCTGCAAGTGTCGTTCGTGGGCTTGCAGCCCCAGCAGCAAACCGTGGCGGTAGAAGCCGGCCAGGTTACCCGGGCTGATTTTGCGCTGAGCGAAAACGCGGCCCGGCTCCAGGAGGTGGTCGTGACGGCCACCAGCGTCATCAACCGGCGGGCCACGGCCAGCAAGAGTGACCTTGCGCCCCTCGACCTGCCCCAAAGCATTGGGGTGGTGAGCAGCACCGTGATTGCCGACCAGCAGGTGAACCGCCTCGGCGATGCGCTGCGCAACGTGAGCGGCGTATCGCTGACGCAGCAGCGCGGCGGCGTGGCCGAAACGTTTTCGGCCCGGGGCTCCAGCATCGGCGTGGGCGGCGCGGGCGGCAGCATCTTCAAGAACGGGCTGCTGTCCAACACCCAGGGCTTCCCCGATGCCAGCACCCTGGAATCGGTGGAAGTGCTGAAGGGCGCGGCGGCCCTGCTCTACGGCAACGTATCGGGCGGGCTGGTTATCAACATGGTCACCAAGAAGCCGCGCTACGAGTGGGGCGGCGCGGTGGAGATGCGCGCCGGCAGCTACGGCTTCTACAAGCCGATGGTGGACGTGTACGGGCCGCTCACCAAAAACCTGGCCTTCCGGGTGGTGGGCACCTACGAAAACGCCCAAAGCTACCGCGACGTGGTGACCCAGAAGCGCCTGTACGTGAACCCCTCGCTGCGCTACAAGCTCGGGGAGAAAACCGACCTGCTGGTGCAGGGCGACTACCTGCGCTCCAACCTCACGCCCGATGCGGGCGTGGGCATCATCAACCAGAACACCGACGCCCGGCTGCCGGACGCCGCGCCGCGCGCGCGCTTCATCAACACGGCGTGGGCCTACAACGTGACGGACCAGGCCAGCGGCTCGGCCGTGCTCAACCACCGCTTTTCCGACCAGTGGCGGCTGAGCGCCATTGCCGGCGTGCAGGACACCCGCGTGCACGGCTTCGGGGCGGCCGTGCCCAACAACACCATTGCTGCCAACGGCGACTACACCCGCACCCTGAGCGCCGCCAACACCAGTGAGCGCAACTACAACGCCCAGCTGAACCTGAACGGCAAGTTCGACACGGGTTTCCTGCACCACCAGCTGCTGGTGGGGGCCGACGCGCTGCGCATCGTGAGCACCACCACCACGTTCAAGTACCAGGATGCCAGCGGCAAGGTGGGCCCGGCCTACGACAAAATCAACCTCATCGACCGCGCGAAGTACGAGGAGCGCCTGGACGTGCCCGGCATCATCGACACGGCCCGCACCACCTCGCCTTCGTACCGCTTCGGGGGCTACGTGCAGGACTTGGTTACGCTCACGCCCAAGTTTAAGGTGCTGGCCGGCGTGCGCTACTCGTACCAGAACACGCGGCAAACCACCATTGCCAACCTCGACCAGCAGCGCGAACGCGGCGGCGTGGCCGCCGACAAGCGGGACAAGGCGTTTTCGCCCAAAGGCGCGCTGATTTACCAGCCCCTGCCCACGCTCTCGTTCTACGCCAGCTACGCCAACAACTTCATCGTCAACACCGGCACCGACATTTACCTCCAGAACCTGTCGCCCTCGCTGGTGAACCAGTACGAGGCCGGGGCCAAGACGGAGCTGTTCGGCAGCCGCCTGTTTGCCAACGCCACCGTGTACCGCTACCGCAACGGCAACTTTGCCCAAATCGCGGCCCTCGACCAGTACGGCAAGCCCAACGGCAACACCAACATCAAGGAGCTGACCGGCGAAACCACCAGCGACGGGGTGGACGTGGACATCAGCGGCAGCTTCGCCACCAACCTGTACTTCAACGTGGGCTACGCCTACAACTACGCCCGCTACACCCACACGGCCGGCGTGGCGGGTAGCCCCGTGGAGGGCGAGCGCCTCACCAACAACCCGGCCCACACCGCCAACGCCGCGCTTTTCTACACCTTCACCCAGCCCGGCCTGCGGGGCCTCAAGCTGGGGGCCTCGGCCTTCTACACCGGCCAGCGCCTGGGCGGCAACAACAACACGGTGGGCCAGGCGCCGGTGTACAATCGCCTCATTGCCCTGAGCGGCTTCACCACCGTCGACCTGTCGGCGGGCTACGCCTTCGAGCACTTCTCCCTCCTGGCCAAGGTGTCCAACGTCACCAACGCGCTGAACTACCTGGTGCACGACCGCTACAGCATCAACCCCATCCCGCCCCGCCAGTTCCTGACCACGGTGGGCTACCGGTTCTAAGGCGGCGAATGCGGACGCTCCGTCGCCGCATTCCGCCTGTTTGTCCTGATTGATTTGACCCATCGGCCTGGCCGGTGGGTTATTTGCTGAAAATCTGGCTTCTATGAAAGTACTCTTCCGCCGCATTCACTTGTACCTCGGGCTTGCCTCGGGGCTTTTCCTGGTGATGGTGTGCCTCACGGGCTCGTTGTTGGTGTTCGAGCAGGAGCTGGAGCACCTCTGGCACCCCGCGCGCTACTTCGTGGCGCCGGCCGGGGGGCCCCGCCTGTCGCTGGCCCAGCTCACCGCCGCCGTGCGCGCCGCCAAGCCCCAGGCCAAGGTCAGCAGCTTCAAAATCTATGCCGACCCCGCCCGCACCGTGGAGGTGAACCTGGCCGGCAGCGGCAATAAAGGCGGCGAAGGCCGGGGCGCAACGGCCGGCGGGGGCCCCCGCGGCGGGCAAGGGCCGGGCGAAGGCCGGGCCGAAAGCCGTCCTTCCGCCGAAGCCCGGGGCCCCGGGCCCCTTGCCCCCGCGGGGCCCCAGGGCCCGGGCGGCCGCAGGGGTAAGGGCCGCGACAACGGCCCGCGCCTCTTCCTGAACCCCTATACTGGGGCCATTGCGGGCGAGGTGAAGCCCCAGGATTCGTTCTTCCACTTCGTCGAGCAGCTGCACCGGGGGCTGGTGGCGGGCCGGGTGGGCAAGCTCGTGATGGGCATCAACGCCATCATTTTCCTCTTCATCCTGGGCACGGGCCTCGTGCTGTGGTGGCCAGCTGCCCGCAAGGCCCTCACCCAGCGCCTGATGGTGAAGTGGGGCAGCAGCTGGAAGCGCCTCAACCACGATTTCCACATCGTGCTGGGCTTTTACACCTCGCTGTTTCTGTTCATCATGGCCCTCACGGGCGTGGGCATGTCGTTCGATTGGGTGGGCAACACCATCAACACCCTCACCCACTCGCCCTCGCAGCGCCCCGAGCCGCCTGCCTCCACCGTGCCGGCCGCAGCGGGCCAAACCTTCGGGGCCGACGACGCCCTGGCCGCGGCGCGCCAACAGGCCCCGGCCGCCGAAAGCTATAACATGCAGCTACCCAAGGAAGCCACCGGCAGCCTCCAGGTGGGCATACTGCGCCCCGGGGCCCCCACCGAGCGCGCCACCAACGACGTGTACTTCGACCGGTACTCGGGCCAGGTGCTGCGCCGGACCACCTACGCCCAGCAGCCGCTGGGCCAGCGCATCCGGGGCTTGTTCAAGCCCATCCACACGGGCGCCATTTTCGGCTGGCCCACCAAGGTGCTGGCCTTCATCATCGTGTTGCTGGGGGCCACATTCCCCGTCACCGGCACGTTGCTGTGGCTGAACCGCACGCGCAAATCCAAGAAGAAAAGCGCGCCCCGCGGGCTGGCCGTGGAGGTGGGGTAGGGCCCCCGGCGCTTGGGGGCGGTTCGGTCAGGGACGGTTTGGATTAATTGAGTTAATAAACACGGTCATGCTGAACGCAGTGAAGCATCTCTCCCGCGCAAGTAATTAGGTTTACTGCTGCGGTAGAGATGCTTCACTGCGTTCAGCATGACCGTGTTTATAGCTTTTATCAGTTCAACAAAGGCCAGTTGGCAAGCGACGCCTGCCTAACCTGGGGCCCTACCGTACCACCTGCACCCAGCCCTTTACTTGGCGGTCGTCGGCGTCGCGCAGCAGGTAGTAGTAGAGGCCGGCGGGCAGGCCTTCGGCCGCCCAGTTGTTGTGGTAGTCGGCGGTGGTGTACACCTCCTGGCCCCAGCGCGAAAACACTTTCAGGCTGGCCGGCTGGCAAGTGAAGCGCGGCTGGAAGGTGGCGTTCAGCTGGTCGTCGTTGGCGGTGATGACGTTGGGCACGAACACGTCGCCCACCTCCACCGGCGCAAACTGCGTGATGACCTCGCACCCCGCGTAGCGCGCCGTGAGCCGGATGCGGTAGGTGCCGGCCTGCACGTAGCGGTGCGTAGGCGCGGCCTCGGTGCTGACGGGACTGCCATCACCAAAATCCCAGCTGTAGGTGCCGCCGGCCAGCAGCGGCGTCATCGGGCAGTCGAAGGGCGCGAGGCCGGCGTATTGGGGCGCGGCGGCGCACACGGGTAGGTTTAGGGGCACGTCGCTGAGGCTGGCGGGGGCCAGGATGACGCGGCGGGTGGCGGTGGTCTGGCACACGCCCTGCGTCACGGCGTAGGTCAGCTCGAACGCGCCGCCCCGGTTCTGGGTATTGGGCGGCGTGAAGAGGCCGCCGGGGCTCACGCCCGTGCCGCTCCAAGTGCCGCCGGCCGGGTTGGCGCGCAGCTGGAAGGGCCGCAGCTGGTCGGCGCACAGCGTGGTGTCGGGGCTCACCCGCGCCTGCACGGGGCTGCTGATGACCACCTGCTGGGTGGCCGCGCCGCAGGCCAGCGAGTCGGCCACGGTGTAGGTGAGGGTGTGGGTGCCCGCGCCCGCCGCCTGGGGCGAAAACGTGTTGCCCGTCACGCCCGGTCCGCTGAAGGTGCCGCCGGCCGGGGCCCCCACCAGCGTCACGGCCGGGCTGCTCACGCACCGGGGCCCCACCGGGGCAAAGTCCGGCACGGTGGCCGGCGCCACCTGGTAGCGCACCCGCAGCGTGGCCTGGCAAATGCCCGTGGTGGTCACCTTGTAGGTCAGCACGAAGGCGCCGGGGCCCGCCGCGCTGGGCACAAACTGGTAGCCCCCGCCAGCGGTGCGCTGCACGCCCGGGCCGCTCCACACACCGCCGCCGGGGGCGCCGCCCAGGGCCACCGGGGCCCCGCTGGCGCACAGGGCGCGCCGGGGCCCCGCGTCGGCCACTTCGGGCTGGAAGTCCATCTTAAAGGCCGCGTTGTTGCAGTTCACGCTGCCGTTGCGGTTGGTGTAGGTGTTGGCGCCGGGTGGCACCGGGAAGCCCGACGTGCCGCCGCAGCCGCCGCACACGGCCTGGTACACAATGCCGCGCTTGTCGAAGCGCGAGGTGCCGCCGTCCACGTGCTCGCCGCGGCCGCCGGCCTCGCCAAAAAACGTCGCGTAGTCGAGCCCCACCATGCCGGGCAGGAACTCGGCCAGGTAAAAATCGGAGCCGTCGGTGGTGCGCTGGGCCGCGTCGGCCGTCACGGGCAGGCCGCGGGTGCTGCCGCCCAGGTTGCCGGCGTTGGTGCCGCCGCCCCAGCCGCTCACGTAGATGCGCTCACAATCGTCGACGAGGAACGCCGTGGGCACCAGGTTGATGCCCGCGCCCGACCCAAACACGGTGCTGTACAAGCTGGCCGTCAGTTCGGCGTCCAGCTTCTGGATGAACTGGCCGCTGCCCGCGTTGGCGTACAGGCCGGCTGTGACGGGGAAGGTGCCGCCCAGCGTTTGGCCCAGCAAGTAGGCGTTGCCGGCCGCGTCGAGCTGCAAAAACTGGGCTTGGTCGTAGCCGGCCGTGCCCACGTAGGTGGCCCGCTCCAGGGTGCGGCCGTCGGCGCTGATGCGGGCCGCGAAGCCGTCCACGCCGCCCGGGCGGGCCGCGCGGTAGGCCCCGGCGGTGGCCGGGAAGTTGGGGCTGGTGGTGCCGCCGCTCACGTACACCCGGCCGGCGGCGTCGCGCTGCACCGAGTACGCGGCGTCGGCGCCGCTGCCGCCCAGCAGGCTGGCCCAGGTCACGGCGCTCAGGCCCGCGTTCAGCTTGCACACCACGCCGTCGGAGGTGCCGCCGCGGTAGGTGCCGTTGAAGCCCGTGCCCAGGCCGGGGAAGTTGGGCGAGTTGGTGTTGGCCGCCACGTACACGTTGCCGTCGCCGTCGAGCAGCACGTCGCTGCGGAAGGCCTCGCCGTAGTTGGCCGCCAGGCGCTGGGTGGCGGCCACGCGCGGGTCGGGGTCGAGCACGCCGTCGTTGCCGCTGCCGCCCAGGTAGGTGCCGGCCAGCAGCGTGCCGCCGTCGGCGCTGAGGCGGGCCACGAACATGTCGGCCCCGTTGGCCAAGATTTCGGTGGCGTCACCGCCCTGAAAGGGTTCGATGGCCGTGCCCCCGCCGAAGCGCCGGCTCAGGGCCCCCGCGGTGGTGGGAAAGTTGGGCGAGCCCGTGCTGCCCAGCACCACCAGCTCACCCAAGGCGTTGGTCACCAGGCTATGCGGGAACTCCGTGCCGCTGCCGCCCAGGTACGTGGCCCAGACCCGCGCCGCCGGGCCGCTCACCTGGGTGTTGTACTTGATGAGGGCCACGTCGCACAGGGCCCCAAACTTGGTTTGGAACGCGCCCACCGTGGTTGGGTAGCCGGGCCCAAAAGCAATGCCGCCCGAAAATAGGTTGCCCGACGGCCCGTAGGTGGCCGTGAAGCCCCAGTTGTCGTCGGTGGCGCCGGTGAAGCTCGAAAACACCACTTTCGGGTCGATGGTCAGGGCCCGTTGGTGGTCGTAGGGCCCCAGGGCGAAGCGCACCGTGCTGCCAATCAGCGTGTAGCGGCAGGCCACGGGCTGGCGGCGGCCCTGGGCGTCGGTTTGCCAGGCCTGGGGAGCTAGCTCCGTCACGCGGCCCACGGCGGTGGCAATGGCCAGGTCGCCGGTAGCAGCGTCGAGGGCCACGGCCTGCGTGCCCTCGTAGCGCAGCGCCACGCGGGCGGCGTCGGCGCCGGGGGCCAGGGCGAAGTCGTACTCCAGCTGCTGGCCCGCGTTTTCGTACACCGCCGCGTCGATGCCCGGCCACAGCCCGGCGTACTGCACCCGCCGGAAGCTGCCCACGCCCCGGGCCCAGCGGCGCGGGTCGCTGCCCTGCAAGTAGTTGCGCACCTCGCCCGTGGGGCCCGTGGCCACCGGGCGCGCCTGCCGGCTGGCTCCCTCAAAATGCACGGTGTAGGCGTGGCCCGCCACTTGGTCGCCGGGCAGGGCGGGGGCGGTTTCGGCCGGGGCCCCGCGGTGGCGGGGCAGCGCGGCGGGGTCCACGAACAGGTAGGTGAGGGCCGCGTTTTCGAGGAACAGCCGGCCGCTGGGCAGCGCCGCCGCGTAGCGGGCGCGGGCGTCCCACTGGCCCTTGTTTTCGACGAATTCAAGCGAGGCCGCGCCGGGGGCCGACCTGGGGGCCACGGCCGGGCGCGGCGCGGCGGCCAGCGGCGCAGGCGCCAAAGCAGCGGCCCCCAGCAGCAGGGTTCCGCAGTACACTAAGTAGCGTTGTTTCATAGCAAGGAAGGGCGGGGCAGGCAGCGCGGCGCCGGCCCGCCAAGGTACCTTTGCCGCTCGTTAAAGAATTCGTTGTGCGTCGTTCGTTCGCTTTCAAAATTACACTTTTAGCGCTGGCTTGGCTCGTGCTCGCCATTGCCTGCGAGCGGGTGCCGGCGGGCACCTGGTGGCCGGCGGTTTTCGGGGCCCTCACGACGCCCGGGGCCCTGCTGCTGACGGCCGCGCTGGCCCTGTACTGGCTGCGGCGCGACTGGCGCGGGGCCCTGCTGCCGGCCGTGGCGCTGGCCCTGTGCTGGCCGCACGTGCAGCGGGGCCTGGCGCTGCACTGGCCGGCCGGGGGCGCCGCCCAAAGCAGTGGCCCCGGCCCGGGCCTTGCTTCCACCTTTCTGCCCGAGGCCGCGCCCGGGGCCCTGCGGCTGCTCTCGGCCAACGTGCGCATTTTCAACGTGTACGCCGAGCTGCGTAATCCGAACTTCGCGTCTTCCAAAGCCTTTATCGCCTGGCTGGCCGAGAGTCCGGCCGATGTGCTCTGCCTCCAGGAGTTCTACAACGAGCCGCGTGGCTCGCGCGAAAACGGCCCGGTGTTCCGCAGCGCCGAGCGGCTGGGGCGCGGCAGCGGGCGGCACGCGTTCGTGAGCATCAGCCTCACCAACCGCATCGGGGCCGAGTTTGGGCTGGCCATCTTTTCGCGCTTTCCCATTGTGCGGCGCGGCACCATCCCGTTCGGCAAAATCAGCCAGAACCACGCCATGTGGGCCGACCTGGCCCGCCCCGCAGGTTCCGCGGGCCCCGGCCAGCCGCGCGCTGATACCATCCGCGTCTTCAACCTGCACCTGCAAAGCATGAGCCTGGCCGAGGGCGACATCGTGGACGCCTCCACCACCAAGGCCGGCCTGCGCGACAAGGCCCCCAATTTGCTGCGCCGCTTCCGCAACGGGGCCGTGGCCCGCGCCTGGCAAACCGATACCGTGCTGGCCCGCGTGCGCCGCTCGCCCTACCCGGTGCTGCTGGCCGGCGACTTCAACGACCTGCCCTACTCGTACCCTTACGACCAATTCGCCGGGGCCCTCACCAACGCCTGGGCCGCCGTGGGCCTCGGCCTGGGCGCCACCTACCACGGCCGCCTGCCCGGCCTGCGCATTGACCAGCAGTTTGCCAGCCCGCAGTGGCAGGTGCTGGGCTGCCGCGTGCACGACGAGATTTTGTGGTCCGACCATTTCCCGGTGGAAGCCCTGTACCTACTGGGGCCCCGCTAACCCCACCCCACCGGATTCCGCGCATCAAGCGGCATGGGCCGGGGGTGGGGTTTTTTGCGTTGGGCCCGAAGCGCACAAATTGCCGAACTTTGCGCCGCCCGCCACCGAACGAACCGGACCGGTCGCCGGTTGCTCGCTTTCTGACTTTCTGATTTTCATGTCGCTGACTCTTTATAATACGCTTACCCGCGCCAAAGCGCCCTTCGTGCCCATTCAGCCGCCCGTGGTGGGCGTGTACTTGTGCGGGCCCACCGTGTACAGCGAGGCCCACCTGGGCAACGCCCGGGGCCCCGTGGTGTTCGACGTGCTCACGCGCTACCTGCGCTACCTCGGCCACACCGTGCGCTACGTGCGCAACATCACCGACGTGGGCCACCTTGAAAGCGACGCCGACACCGGCGAAGACAAGCTCGCCAAAGCCGCCCGTGCCCAGCGCCTCGAGCCCATGCAGGTGGCCCAGCACTTCGCCAACCGCTACCGCGCCCACATGGCCCAGCTCGGCTGCCTGCCGCCCGACATCGAGCCCCAGGCCAGCGGCCACATCACCGAGCAAATCGGGCTGGTGGAGGAAATCATCGCCAACGGCCTGGCCTACGAGGTGAACGGCTCGGTGTACTTCGACGTGCCCAAGTACGACGCGCAGCACGACAAAGCCGGGCGCTACGGCAAGCTCGCGAACCGCAGCATTGAGGACCAGCTCGCCGGCACCCGCGACACGCTGGCCGGCCAGGACGAGAAGCGCAGCCCGCTCGATTTTGCCCTCTGGAAAAACGCTGCGCCCGAGCACATCATGCGCTGGCCCTCGCCCTGGGGCGAAGGCTTCCCCGGCTGGCACCTCGAATGCTCGGCCATGAGCCGCAAGTACTTGGGTGCCGAGTTCGACATCCACGGCGGCGGGCTCGACCTGATGTTTCCGCACCACGAGTGCGAAATTGCCCAGAGCCAGGGCAGCCACAGCCACACCGACGAGGCCCGCGTGTGGATGCACAACAACATGATTACCGTAGGCGGCGCCAAGATGAGCAAGTCGACGGGCAACTTCATCACCCTCACCAACTTGTTTGCGGGCCCCACCGGCGGCCTCAGCCAGGCGTATTCGCCCATGGTGGTGCGCTTCTTCCTGCTGCAAGCCCACTACCGCAGCCCCGTCGACGTGAGCGACGACGCCCTGCAAGCCGCCCGCAAAGGCTACCGCAAGCTGATGAACGGCCTGCGCCTGCTGGATAAATTAGTTGTTAGTAGTTCGTTGTCAGCTGTCAGTGGGCAAGACGGCCAGGCAGGGGCCCAAAAAAACGGCCCAACAACTGACAACGAACAACCAACAACTAAAGACAACGCCGAGCTAACCAAGCTCACCGCCGACCTGTGGGTGGGCCTGGACGACGACCTGAACACGGCCCGTAGCATCGCGGCGCTGTTCAACCTGCTGCGCAAATTCAACGCGCTGGCCACCACGCCCGCCGCCCGCGCCGGCGTGAGCGACGCCGCCCTGGCCGCCGCCGCCACCGCCTACCGGGCCCTGGTGACCGACGTGCTGGGCCTGCGCGACGAGCCCCGCGCCAACGCCGAGGAGCTGCTGGCCCTCACGCTGGGCTTTTACTCCGAAGCCAAGGCCGACAAAGCCTACGACAAAGTGGACGTCATCCGCGCCGCCCTCAAGGACCAGGGCATCGTCATCAAAGACACCAAGGCCGGCGTGGAGTGGGCCTACAGCGAGGACTAGGGCCCCGGCGCGAAATTTGTCATTCACCGCGTTAGGCCGTCGTGTCATTAGGCCGTTGCCATCGGGCCGTCATGCAGAGCGCAGCGAAGCATCTTTCCTGCGTAACTAATCAATTACCGCCGCGAAAAAGATGCTTCGCTGCGCTCTGCATGACGGCCTTTCGAACGGCCCTTTGCATATATAGCACCTTGTAGTATAACGGCTGCTCGTATAATCGATTCACCCCAATCCATGCGTTTCCTTCGCCTTCCCCTGGCCGCTTTGGCGGGCCTGCTGCTACTCACCGCCTGCCCCAGCAAAACCCCCGACGCCGGCACCGACGCCGCGGCCCCCGAGGCGCCGCTGCCCAAAGCCCCGGCCTTCAACGCCGATTCGGCCTACGCCTTCACGGCCAAGCAGGTGGCGTTTGGGCCCCGGGTGCCCAACTCGAAGGCGCACATTGCCTGCGGCGACTGGCTGGTGGCCAAGCTCAAAGGCTACAAGTTGAAGGTGTTGCAGCAGCCGTTCGACGCCATGACGTTTGACGGTACTAACATCCACGGCCGCAACATCATCGCCCAATTTCAGCCGCAGGCCGCGCGCCGGGTGGCCATCTTCGGCCACTGGGACACGCGCCCCTTTGCCGACGCCGACAAGGTGCACAAGAACGCGCCCATGGACGGCGCCTCCGACGGGGCCAGCGCCGTGGCCGTGGCCCTGGAAATGGCCCGCGTGCTCAGCCAACAGCCCGACAGCCTAGCCCCCGCCGTGGGCGTCGATTTTATCTTCTTCGACGCCGAGGACTGGGGCTACGAAACCACCACCCAGGCTGACCTGAAGGACCAGCTGGAGGAAAGCGCCACCACGTCGTCGTGGTGCCTGGGCTCGCAATATTGGGCCGCGCACCTGCTGCCCGCCGGCTACAAGGCCGAGTACGGCGTGCTGCTCGACATGGTGGGCGCCAAGGGCGGCGTCTTCACCCGCGAGGGCACCTCGCGCGAAAACGCCCTGGGGCCCCTGAACAAAATCTGGAACACCGCCGCCCGCCTCGGCTACTCCGATTACTTCCGCTACCAGGACACCGGCGGCATCACCGACGACCACGTATTCGCCAACAAGGCCGGCGTACCCACCATCGACATCTACCACTACAACAACAGCGTGGACATCTTCCCCGCCTACCACCACGCCACCGGCGACAATATGAGCATCATCGACCGCAAAACCCTGAAAGCGGTGGGCCAAACGATGCTGCAAACCCTGTACGTGGATTGATTTATAGCAGCCTTTCACCAAAAAAAGCCCCGCCAACGCGGGGCTTTTTCGTGAAAGACCGTCATCAAAGGCCGTCATGCTCATCTGGCGTCCGCGCAGCCGAAGCATCTCTCCCGCAGCAGTAAACCATGATTAGTTGAGCAGTAAAGATGCTTCGGCTGCGCTCAGCATGACGGCTTTTGAGCGTTCCTATAATGCATTGAGATACGTCAGTCGGGCCCCGGCGGCGTCCACCGTCAGGGTCGCTGCGCGGCCCACCACCAGGGCCCTGTTATCGGCCTCGTGGCCCACGGCGAAGCCGTAGCCGACGGGGAAGTTGTACAGCTGGGCGTAGTTGTTGATGATTTCCAGGGCTGAGTGGCCGAAGGGGATGGCGTTGTCGTGCATCTGCGAGAAGTGGCCCACTACCAGCCCGGCCAGGCCCGCCAGCTGGCCGCTGCGGTGCAGGTGCAGCAGCATCCGGTCGATGTGGTAGAGGTACTCGTCGAGGTCTTCGATAAACAAAATCCGACTCGCGAAGCTGGCCTGCGAGCCCGTGCCCGTGAGCGTGTGCAGCAGGCTGAGGTTGCCGCCCACCAGGGCCCCGGTGGCCGTGCCGGGCCGGTTGAGGGGGTGCACTGGGGCCCCCAGGCCGGCGTCGGCTTCGCCGAACAGGGCGCGGCGCAGGCTCTCCAAGGCCTCCTCGCCGCCGGGCTGGTTGAACAGCACCGGCACCGGGCTGTGCAGGCTGGCGAAGCCCCGGCGCAGCAAGTGGCAGTTGAGCACGGTAACGTCGGAAAAGCCGGCCACCCACTTCGGGTGCTGCGCAAACCGCTCGAGGTCAAGCCCGTCTACGATGCGGGCGGTGCCGTAGCCGCCGCGGGCGCAGAAGATGGCGCGGATGCTGGGGTCGTCGAGCTGCTGCTGGAAGTCGCGGCGGCGCGCGTCGTCGTCGCCGGCAAACTGGTGGCTTTCGGCCCCGATGCTTGCCCCCAGCGTCACCTCCAGGCCCCAGCCGGCGAGGGTTTCGAGGGCCTCGGCCAGGTCGGCGGGCGGCACTTTGCGGGCGGGGGCCACGATGGCCACGCGCTGGCCGGCTTGCAGCGGCGGCGGAAAAACAATCGGCATAACGAAACTTTAAGTAGTCGGGCAAAAATAAATGGGTTGTCAGTTACTCGTTGTCAGTTGTCAGTCAATAGCTTATCAACTAGCTAATAACTGACAACGAGCAACTGACAACTTAAAAGGGCCCGCAAAATAACGGCCGCCCGCGCCCCGCCCGCGGCAACCTGGCCCGCCGGGGCCCCGTTTGCCCAAGGCACCCCACTGCTGCTGCCATGAAAATCCTGCCTTCCCTCGCCGCCGGCCTCGCCGGGGCCCTGGCCCTCACCGCCCTGCACGAAACCGTGCGCCGCCTGCGCCCCCGCGACGCGCCCCGCATGGACCTGCTTGGCGAGCGGGCCCTGCGCCAGCTACTGGCGCAAGCTGACGCCGACCAACCCAACGACCAGGAAGCCTACTTCCTCACTATGGCTGGCGACGTAGTGGGCAACGCGCTATACTTCAGCTTGGTGGGCAGCGGCCGGCACGCCCCGCGGCGCGGCCTGCTGCTGGGCCTGGCTGCCGGCGTGGGCGGCGTGGTGCTGCCGGGGCCCCTGGGCCTGGGCACCGCGCCCAGCGCCCGCACCCCCCAAACCCAGGCCATGACCGTTGCCTGGTACACGGTGGGCGGCGTAGTAGCCGGCGCCGTGGCCCGGGCGCTGCGCCGGCGGCGCTAGGGTTTGGCTGGCGCTCAGCCGTTATTCACCCGCCGTGTGCCACCTTGCGGCGGCGGGCGCCAAAGTGCAGCCCAGCAGACCGTTAATCTTGTTTACGCACGCTTTTTTCTTCTGATAATGAAAACAATCTTATTCTTGCTGGCGCTGTGGCTGCTGGCCGCCGTGGGCCCCGCCGCCGCCCAAATCGATACCACCCGCGCCCGCTACTACCAGCCCGTGTTTGCCAACGTGGACGTGACCAGCAACGTGGCCTATGGTTCGGCCCCCACTTACACCGGCAGCACCCAGTCGCTGGTGATGGACATCTACCAACCCGCCGGCGACACGGTGAAGCGCCGGCCACTTATCATTTTCGCCCACCAAGGCGGCTTTTTCCTGGGCTCCAAAACCGACGCCTACATGGTGGCCGTGTGCACCCGGCTGGCCCGGCTGGGCTACGTCACGGCCAGCATGGAGTACCGCCTGGGCTTCGCCGTCACGGGCCTCGCCCAGCCCGCCGACACCACGGGCCTGGCCCAGGCCGCCATCCGCGGCATGCAGGACATGAAGGCCGCCGTGCGCTTCTTCCGGCAGGACGCGGCCACGGCCAAAACCTACCGCGTACACGCCAGCTACATCGCCGTGGGCGGCTCGTCGGCCGGCGCCTTTATGGCCTTGGAAACTGGCTACTTAGACAAGGCCAGCGAAGTGCCCGCCTACGTGGGCCTGGCCGCGCTGGGCGGGGTGGATGGCCAAAGCGGCAACCCCGGTTACAGCGCCGCCGTGCTGGCCGTGCTCAACCTGAGCGGCGCCCTTGAAAGCCCCAGCTACATCGAAGCTGGCAATGCGCCGCTGTGCAGCGTACACGGCACCGCCGACCGCACGGTGCCCTTCTTTCAGGGCAAAATCGGCTCCATTATCCCCCCCAAGTACGTGTACGGCAGTGGCCGCCTCCACCCCCGCGCCGCGGCCCTGGGCATCCCCAACACGCTGCGCACCCTCAAGGGCGCGGACCACGTACCGTTTGAGAAAAATGCCGCCTACGCCGACACGGCGTTCTGGACCATGCGCGACTTCCTGCGGCCCCTGCTGCGGCAAACCGGTACCGTGCTGGCCGCCCGCGCCACCGCCGTGGGGCCCCAGGCCCAGGCCTACCCCAACCCCGCCACCGACGCCGTACAGCTGAACATCCCCGCCGCCTGGCGCCAGCTCGGCGAAGCCCAATTGCTCGACATGACCGGCCGCGTGGTGCGCCGCCTCGACCCCCGCACGGCTGACTTGCGCCTCACCCGCGGGGCCCTAACCGCCGGCGTGTACTCGCTGCGCTTCCCCGGCCAGGCCCCCCTGCGCATCGTGTTCGAGTAGCGCCGGGCGGCGCTGCTGGTACTTGCGACGAAAGCCTTGAGTGGCCTGCTTATGAAGGAACGGAATGGCTAATTACCTTGCGGGTAACGGAAGATTTTCTAGCAAGCATGGGTAATTATTCAAGGCGCAACTTCATCGAGCAAATTGGCTGGGGGCTGGGTGCCGCGGTTGCTTTGCCGCCCCTCGCCGCAATGGCGCCGGACCAAGCGCTGTTTCAGGGTAAGCAGAAGCTAAACATTGCGCTCTGTGGGCTGGGTCGCTACGCCAACGTCCTCAAAACCGGGCTGGCGGCCTCGCAGCATTGCCGCCTGGCGGGCATCGTGACCGGCACCCCCGCCAAGGCGGCGGAGTGGAAACGGGCTTACAACATACCCGACAAAAACAGCTACACCTACCAAACCTTCGACCAAATCAGCGCCAACCCGGCGATTGACTTGGTGTACATCACCCTCCCCAACGGGCTGCACAAAGAATACGTCCTCCGGGCCGCCAAGGCGGGCAAGCACGTCATCGTGGAGAAACCGATGGCCTTCACGGAGCAGGACTGCCAGGAAATGATTGCGGCCTGCCGAAGGGCGGGGGTGCAGCTAGCGGTTGGGTACCGGCTGCACTACGACCCCCACCACATTGAGCTGAAGCGACTGGGCCAGAACAAGGTATTTGGGCAAGTCCGCCTCATTGAAGCCTCGTTGGGCTACCGCTTGGAAGGCATCAGCCCGGACGATTGGCACCTGAAAAAAGCGCTAGCCGGTGGTGGGCCCCTTATGAACCTGGGGGTGTACTGCGTGCAAAGCGGCCGGTACGTGCTGGGCGAAGAACCCAGCGCGGTAACGGCGCAATTTGGGCCGGTTACCATGCCCCAGCTATTTAAAGAGGTCGAAGAAAACATCACCTGGCAGCTCTATTTCCCCAGCGGGGCCATCTGCACCTCCTCCAGCACGTCGAACTGCAACGTCGACCGGTTCTTCGCCTCCGCGGATGAGGGTTATTTTGAATTGCAGCTCGCGCTCAGCTATGGGCCTTTCCAGGGCCGCACCAGCCAGGCCGTGTTCAATTTTCCAGTAGTCAATCAGCAGGCCGCGCAGCTGGACGATATTGCCGCCCACATCCTAGCAAACAAGCCTTTGCCCGCCCACATATCCGGCGAGGAAGGCTGCAAAGACATGCGGGTAATCGAGGCCATTTACCAAGCGGCCCGCACGGGCCGAAAAATCACGCTGGCATGAGTACTCCCAAGAAATGGGCCTTTTCCCTGCTGACCTCCGGTGCGTTGCTGGTGCTGGTCACCGCGCTTCTGGTCCTGAATCCGGGCTTCTTGTACGCCAACCGGACGGCGACAACCCACTACGTCATCTACCATAACCGCGCCCTAGACCCGGCGCTGCTCCCCCGCCTGGATCAGGCCCGGGCGATAGACCAACAAAGCAGCTGGTTCGATCCGGCCCTGCGTCTGAATATCTGCTTGAACGACGGATCAGCGTATCCTAAGCTGGTGGAAAAGGTGCTGGGGCCCGCGTTTGGGTGGAGCGTCTACCGCAGCGTCGTACTCAGCGGAGAAGCCAATCCCCGAGCGAATTACGTGTTCCTAAATGGGTACAAGTGGAATTTAGTCCAGCTGCTCGCTCACGAAGCCGCCCATTGTTACCAGTTGCGGCGGTTGGGCATCTGGCGAATGAATCCAATAATTCAGCAGTACCCGACGTGGAAACTAGAAGGCTACGCGGAGTACGTTGCCCGCCGGGGCCCCAATTACCCGTCCCTACGCCAACAAGTCCAGCAACTAAACCAGGCGGAGCAAGCAACGCCGCACGAATGGGGCATCACCCTAGTCGATGGCACCACCGCCAGCCGTGAGTACGCGAACTACCTTATCATCACCACCTATTGCTTGGACGTTAAAAAGCTGACCTACCAGCAATTGCTGGCCGATACCACTTCCAAACAAACGGTTCACCGCCAACTAGCAAACTGGTATCGGCACGGGGAAAGCCAATAGGCGTTGCTCGCGCTGGCAGAGATTTCCTGGGGGCCCTATTTAATTATGCCGCCACGCCCAGCGCCTCCAGCAGCCGCTGCTTCTGGGCCTGGAAATCGGGGGCGGTGCGGCGGCGGGGGCGGGGCAGGTCCACGTGGAAGGTGTGGTGCACGCGGCCGGGGCGGCTGCGCAGCACCACTACGCGGTCGGCCAGCACGAGGGCTTCCTCCAGGTCGTGGGTCACGAGGACGAGGGTGGGGCGGTCGTCGGCCCAAATGCCGAGCAGGTGCTCCTGCAAGTCCATCTTCGTGAACGGGTCGAGGGCGCTGAAGGGCTCATCGAGCAGCAGCAGGCTTGGCCGCGCCACCAAGGCCCGGGCGATGGCCGCCCGCTGCGCCATGCCGCCCGAGAGCTGCCGCGGCCAGGCTTCGGCAAAATCGGCCAGGCCCACCCGGGCCAGGGCCCCCGCGCTGCGCTCGGCGCGCTCGGCCGCGGGCAGGTGGGCAATGCCAAACTCCACGTTTTGGCGCACCGTGAGCCAGGGCAGCAGCCGCGGCTCCTGAAACAGGAAGCCCACCGCCGGGTGGGGCCCCGCCACCGGGGCCCCGTCAATCAGCACGCGGCCGGTGCCGGGCGCTTCCAGCCCCGCCACAATGCGGAGCAGGGTGCTTTTGCCGCAGCCGCTGGTGCCCACCAGGGCCACAATTTCGCCGGGCTGTACCTGGAGGCTAACGTCTTGCAACGCCACCACCTGGGGCCCAAACTGCTTGCCAAGGTGCTCGATGCGCAGCATTATTTAGATGTGAAGAATGTGGGAAATGTAGAGATGTGAAGAATGTAGGGAGTTATGGAAACGGAAGGGCGAGAATATAAAATTTGGAAATTGATTCTATTATCTCTCCACCCTTCACATTTTCACATTTTCCATATTCATCACATTTGTTCACTGCCGTGCGTGTCTTGCCAGCGTAGCAGGCGGTGGCTGAGCCAGGCCAAGCCGGCATCGGTGGTGCGGCCCAGAATGGCGAAGAGTAGGATGGCAGCCAGGATGGTTTGGGGCCGGCCGGTCATCTGGCCGTCCACCAGCAGGAAGCCCAGGCCCTTGTTGGCCCCCATGATTTCGGCGGCCACCACGAACATCCAGCCCAGGCCGAGGCCGTTGCGCAGGCCCACCAGGTAGGCCGGCAGCGTGGCCGGCAGAAACACCCGCCGCACCAGCGCCAGCCCCGAGAGGCGGTACATGCGGCCCACTTCCACCAGCTTGCGGTCTACGCCCTGCACGCCGCTCATCAGCCCCAAATACACCGGGAAAAACACGCCCACGGCAATCAGCACCACTTTCGAGGTTTCGTAAATGCCCATCCAGAGGATGAACAGCGGCACCCAGGCCAGCGACGGGATGTTGCGCACGCCTTGCAGCAGCGGGTCGAGCAGGCGGCGGGCCAGCGGCGCGTAGCCCGTGAGGGCCCCCAGCGCCGTGGCCGCCAGGCTGCCCAGCGCGAAGCCCGCCCCCACCCGCGCCAGCGTGAGGCCCAGGTGCGGCCACAGCTCGCCGGTGCGGGCCAGCTCGGCAATGGTGCCCAGTACTTTGGACGGTGCGGGCAGCAGGTTAGGCGGCAGGGCCCCGGTGCGGGCCAGCACTTCCCACAGCGCCAGCAGGGCCAGCGGCAGCGCGGCGCCCAGCGGCCACTGCCAGCGCCGCGGCGCGCGCGGGGAAGCCGGTGGCCGGGCCGCTATGCGAACGGGCGGGGCTAAAACGAGGGTGGAGTTGGACATGGAGAAAGAGAAAATGGGAGCCAGCCTGGGCCCGGCGTGGGGCCCCGGGGCCCTAGCGAACCGCCACGGGCGCGGCGGGCAGCTTGTTCACGAATTGCGGATCAATCAGCGCCTTCAGGGTTTGGGCCACGTCCACGCCGGCTTCGATGGTGCCAGTTTTCTTGAGCACGTCGCCGGCCGCCGCAATGGTGGCCAGCTGCGGGGCCCCAAAGCTGTTGACGGCAAAGTCGGTGCGGGCCAGTTGCTTAGCGGCTACGGCCGGGCTCAGCTTGGCCGCGTCGGCGAGGGTTTGCTGGAGCTCGGCGGGGTGCTGGCGGGCCCAGGCGCGCGCTTGCTCGTAGGCGCGCAGCACGGCGCTCACCAGGGCCGGGTGGTCCTTGGCAAAGGCTTCGCGGACGTTCAGCACGCCGTAGCTATTGAAGTCGGGGTTGCGGTAAAGGAGCTTCGCGCCCGACTCCAGCTCGGCCTTGGCCATGTGCGGGTCGAGGCCGGCCCAGGCGTCCACGTCGCCTTTTTCGAGGGCAGCGCGGCCGTCGGGATGCTGCAGCGGAATCAGCTCAATATCTTTCTCGCTCATCCCGGCTTGGTCGAGGGCGCGCAGCAGAAAGATGTACGGGTCGGTGCCCTTAGTAGCGGCCACGCGCTTGCCCTTGAGGCCCGCCACGGTCGTAATGGTCGATTTGGGGCCCACCACTAGCGCTGTCCACTCGGGTTTCGAGTAGATGTACACGGCCTTAAGCGGGTTGCCGTTGGCGCGGGCCACCAGCGCCGCCGCCCCGGCCGTCGAGCCAAAATCGAGGCTGCTGCCGTTGAGGAATTCCAGGGCCTTGTTGCTGCCCTGGCTCAGCACCCACTCCACCTTAATGTTCTGCTTGGCCAGGTCTTTTTCCAACCAACCCTGCCGCTTCAGCACCAGGCTGAGCGGGTTGTAGTAGGCGTAGTCGAGGCGTACGGTTTCGGGCGCGGCAATGGCACCCGCGGCGTTACTGCCGCTGCCACAGCTGGTTAGCAACCCAGCCAAAGCCAGCGCACCGCACAAAAGGGCCCGCGGCCCGCGAAGGGCCGATAAGAAAGGAAAGGTCATGTTCAAGAGAATAAGGGGGTTGATGGGCCTGGGGCCCCGGCGCCTACTGCGCGAGGGCCGGCGCGTAGAACCGTTCCAGCTGCTGGGCGATTTGCACGGTTTCCAGCAAAAAGCCGTCGTGCCCGAAGCCCGAATCCAGCTCGGTGTACAGGGCCCCGGCAATGCCCTCGGCCAATTCCCGCTGCTCGCTGACGGGAAACAGCACGTCGGACGTGATGCCCAGCACCAGCGTGCGCGCCCGCACCTCGGCCAGCGCCGCCGGTACGCCGCCGCGGTGGCGGCCCAAGTGGTGGGTGTCCATGGCCCGGCTCAGGGCCACGTAGCTATAGGCGTCGAAGCGGGCCACGAGCTTGTCGCCCTGGTAGCGCTGGTACGTGCTGGCGCGGTAGTCGCGCAGGCGCGGGTCGTCGTCGGCTTCGGTTTGGGTGGCGGCGTAGGCTTCGTAGCCGCGGTAGCTGAGCAGGGCAATGGCGCGGGCGGCCCGCAGGCCCTCGTCGCCGCCGCCGGGCTCGTTGGCGTGGTAGGTGGGGTCGGCCTCGATGGCCAGCCGCTGGGCTTCGTTAAAGGCGATGCCCCAGGCCGAGTGGCGGGCATTAGTGGCAATAACCACCAAGTGGTTAAATACTTCAGGTTGCATCACCGCCCACTCCAGGGCCTGCTGCCCGCCCAGCGAACCGCCAATCAGGGTGTGGATGCGGTCCAGGCCCAGCTCCTGGCGCAGGGCTTCGTGGGCCCCCGCCAGGTCGCGGATGGTGAGCAGCGGAAACGCCTGGTAGCGTGGCCGGCCGGTAACCGGGTCGGGGCTAAGTGGGCTGGTGCTGCCGTAGCACGAGCCCAACACGTTGGCGCACACGATGAACCAGTCGGCCGGGTCGAAAAAGCAGCCCGGCCCAAACAAGCCCGGCCACCAGTCCAGCACGTCGGCGTTGGCCGTCAGGGCGTGGCACACCCACACCGCATTGTCGCGGGCCGCGTTCAGCTGGCCCCAGGTGCGGTACGCCACGTGGGCCCCTGAAAGCACTGCACCGCTCTCCAGCGGAAACGGGTCGGGCAGTTGAAAAATGTGTTCGGGCATGGCCATGAATGAGTCGGAAGCTGTCTAACGCTAAAACCCAGGGCCCCGGCGACTGCCGCCGGGGCCCTGAGCTTCAGGTACGTTGCGCGCCGGCAGGGGGGGGTTATACCTCTAGCGGCTGCGCGTGCTGCGCCGCGGGCTCGGGAATGGATTCGTCGGTGTGTGTCTCGCCCTTCGGCGTGGCCTGGGTGGCGGCGGCCAGGGCCTGGGCCAGGTCGGCGGTGATGTCGTCGATGTGCTCGATGCCGACCGACAGGCGCAACAGCGTGGGCGTCACGCCGGCCACCAGCTGCTCCTGCTCGCTCAGCTGCTGGTGCGTGGTGGCCGAGGGCTGGATGATCAGCGTTTTAGCGTCGCCCACGTTGGCCAAGTGGCTGATCAGCTTGAGGTTGTCAATCAGGGCCACGGCTGTTTCCTTGGTGCCGTGCAGCGTGAAGGAGAGCACGCCGCCGAAGCCGCGCTTGAGGTACTTGGCCGCGTTGGCGTGGTGGGGGCTGCTGGCCAGGCCGGGGTAGTTCACGTTAGCTACTTCGGGCTGCTGTTCCAGCCACTGGGCCACTTTCAGGGCGTTTTCCACGGTGCGCTCCACGCGCAGGCTCAGGGTTTCGAGGCCTTGCAGCAGCAGGAACGAGTTGAACGGGCTGATGGCGGGACCGAAGTCGCGCAGGCCTTCCACCCGGGCCCGGATGGCGAAAGCAATGTTGCCGAACGGCCCGTTTTTGCCGAACACGTCGTTGAAAACCAGGCCGTGGTAGCCTTCGCTGGGCTCGGTGAACTGCGGGTACTTGCCGTTGCCGAAGTCGTAGGTGCCGCCGTCCACAATCACGCCGCCCACGCTGGTGCCGTGGCCGCCGATCCACTTCGTGGCCGACTCCACCACGATGCTGGCGCCGTGCTTGAGGGGCTGGAACAGGTAGCCGCCCGCGCCAAACGTGTTGTCGACCACCAGCGGAATGTCGTGCTTGTGGGCCACGGCCGCAATGCGCTCAAAATCCGGCACGCTGAAGCTGGGGTTGCCAATCGTTTCCACGTACAGGGCCTTGGTGTTCTCGTCAATCAGCTTCTCAAAGCCGTCGGCGTCGTCGCCGTCCACGAAGCGGGCCTCGATGCCCAACCGCTTGAAGGCCACCTTAAACTGGTTATAAGTGCCGCCGTAGAGGTACGAGCTGGCCACCAGGTTGTCGCCCTGCTTGAGGATGTTGTTGAGCGCGATGAACTGCGCCGCCTGGCCCGAGCCCACGGCCACGGCCGCCACGCCGCCTTCGAGGGCCGCAATGCGCTGCTCGAATACGTCGGTGGTGGGGTTCATCAGGCGGGTGTAGATGTTGCCGAACTCCTTCAGGGCAAATAGATTAGCGCCGTGCTCCGCGCTTTTGAACACGTAGCTCGTGGTTTGGTGAATGGGCACGGCACGCGAGCCGGTGGTGGGGTCGGGCACCTGGCCAGCGTGGAGTTGGAGGGTTTCGAAATGCAGGGGAGCGGACATAAAAGGGGAGGGTTGAAAACCGTAAAAAATCTAAGGGAGAGAGGGGAGGCTGGTCAAAACCGGGGACCTGGGCCGCGCCGGCAAGCAATAAAGCCCGTGTGGTTGAGGTGAAAGGGGGCCCCAAGGTGCCCAGTGGCCCGGTGCGGCCCAGCTGGCCGCTACCCAAAAAACCAGTGGTAAGAGGGGGCGGGCAGTGCCCGCAGCATCAGCCTAACCGCAACAACACGGGCCCCAACAGCACATTCGCATGCGGCCGGCCAACGCCAAAAAGCCCAGCACCGGCAAGGCCGGCTGGGCAGGGAGGGTCGAATGGGAAACGGGGGGGTTGTTCATGGCACTCCGGTTATATTTCCCGCAACGGCCAGGGGCCGAGGGGTAGGAAGTGGCACCTTTCGCGCGGTCGAAGGTTGCCAGCGGGTCGTAGAGCCTAATCTCTCGCCGCTTCTGTATAAAATGAAACGCTGCACCGCCGCGAGGGGGAGCGTACCGGGTTGGTAATGGCAAATATAGAAGCGAAAAATTTGCTTCCGCAAGCGGCGCCCCAATTTTTTCGCCGATGGGCCCAAAAAAGCCCGCGCCAGGGGCCCGGGCTTTTTCTGCCTTTTTTCTGCAAAAAAGTACCTAGAGACTAGGTAGGGTCAACACCTGGCCTACTTCGATGAGGTCAGGGTCGTTGCCGATGAGGTCTTTGTTGGCCTCGTATATCTGGTGCCACTTGGTGCCGTCACCGTAGTGGTTTTTAGCAATCTTCGAAAGGGAATCGCCGCTTGCCACCGTATAGGTGTTGGCATCGGCATTACCAAAGAGGGCGTCGGCCCCAGCGGTGGGCTGGGGGGCATCGACAGGCTTCTTTTCGCCTTCGGTGTTCAGGAAATCCATCAGGCCCATGGCGTGGGGGTGGGGGTTAGGTGAAAACGGGTAGGACATTGCCGGGGTCCCTCCAGGGAAGTACTGGCAACAACTGAGCGGGTTTTACGCACCGCTAAGCATAGGGGTTGCCGAATAAACTATTTAATTACCTTGCCGTAAGCAGGGCGGTCGGCACGGGCCGGCACCTCACCCTCCCCATCATTACTTCCGCACCTTTCATGAAAAACTTCCAATTGGTTGCCCGTTCTTTCCTGGCCAGCTTCGCCCTGTTGCTCTCCCTGTTTGTGGTGGCCTGTGGCAACGACAAAGGCAAAGTAGAAGCCGTGAACATGCTCTACGGCACCGACAGCAAGGTGTGGAAAACTGCCAAAGAAACCAGCGCCGCCGGCGACAAAGTGAAGCAGACCGATGCCCAGAAGCAGGAGGAGCTGCGCATTTTCGCCAACGGCAATTACACCATGACGAGCCCCACCGAATCCATTTCGGGCAAGTACACCTTCGACCAAGCCGGCAAGACCGTCACGATGACGCCTCAAGGTGCCACTGCTGGCAACCAGTTTACGGTGGAAACGCTCACCGACGACAAGCTGACCTTGGTGGGCACCAGCGGTGCTAAGCTGATGTTGGAAAAAGAATAATGCCGTTTCCACAACGCTACAAGAGCCCCGCGCCGATTCTGGCGCGGGGCTTTTTTGTAGCCGGTCTGGTGCAGCGAACACGCAGAAGGCGGTTCTTTGCGTTTGGTATTTTGCTTGGTTTAAATTTTCTTTTTGCTTAAAAAATGGCGTGGTTTCGAATGTTGCTGCTGTGGGGCGTGTACCTGGGAGCTATCGGGGTGCAGGCCCAAACTCCGGCCGCACCGGGGCCCCGGCCGGTACCGGCGCGTGCGTTGCGCAGCCTAAGCCCAGCTGACACCTCGTTTGCCGAGCTGGAGTTTTTGCGGGCGGAAATTGGCGGGGCGCGGGTGGTATTCCTCGGCGAGCCCACCCACGGCGAGGGCAACGTGCTGGCGGCTAAGGCGCGGCTCGTGGCGTTTTTGCAGCAGCGCATGGGCTTCACCACGCTGGCTATGGAGAGCGGTTTTTTTGAGCTGCACAAGGCCCAGCAGGGCATTGCGGCGGGTAAGTCGGTGGCCAAAAACCTGGCCAGCAGCGTGTTCCCGGTGTGGACGAGCACCCAGGAGTTCCAGGCCGTGGGGGCCCTGCTGGGCCCCGATGGCCTGCGCGTAATGGGCTTCGACCCGCAGCTGAGCGGCGACTACAGCGACGACCTGGCCGACGACCTGGAGGATTTCCTGGAAAGCGAGAAGGGCGCCGACGCCGTGAATTACGAGTTGTTGGGCGACGCGGTAGACTACATGGCCGCGCACTATGCCTTCCCGCTTACCCAAAAACCAGCCGAGTTTGAGGCTGTGCTGGCCCAGGCCGACCGGCTGCTGCGCAAGGCCGCCGGGGCCCCCGCTGCCAGCCGCCGCACCGAGGCCGCCTTCTGGCAGCAGTGCCTGCGCAGCCTGGGGGCCCTGGCCCGCGACTACGCCGCCCACGACCCTAGTTCCAAAACCGCTGCCACCTTCGTGGCCGCCGACAGCAACCCGCGCGACGCCCAAATGGCCGATAACCTGCTGTGGTACCTACGCCAGCACCCGGCCGAAAAAGTGATTTGCTGGGGGGCCCTGCCGCACTTCGCCAACCACGTGGAGGTGCTGGGCAGCGAGGAGCTGCGCGCCTACCAGCCCATGGGCCGCGCCGTGAAAACTGCCCTGGGGCCCAACCAGGTGTACGTGCTGGGCACCCTGGCCGGTGGGGGCACCCACGGCCTGGTGGGCACCGAGGGCGTGCCCGTGCCCGCGCCCGCCGCCGGCACCCTGGAAGCCGAGCTGCTGGAAAAAGACGGGCCCCTGGCTTTCGTCAGCCTGAAGCACGACGCGCCCGGCTTGCAGCTCACCACCTACGCCTTTGATTACCAGCCATTGGCGGGGCCCTGGAGCGAGGTAGTGGACGGCTTCCTATTCTTCCGGAGCGTAGCGCCGCCGCACCCGGCCGTGCCCGACAGTACCGCTGGGGCCGCCGCCGCAGTGGTCGCTGCGGCCGATACCACAGCCACGGCCGTGGCGGCCCGCGCCGCGCCACCCGGCTCGCTGAACCCCGCGGCCGGCCGGGGTGGGGCCCTGGTGCGGGCGGCCGCGGCGGCCCCCGACGTATCGGGGGTGCGCACGGTGCGCGGGCAGGTACTCGACGCGCGCAGCCGGGCGGGCGTGCCCTACGCGTCGGTGGTGGTGCCGGGGCAGGGCAAGGGCACCACGGCCAACGCGCAGGGCCGCTTTGCCTTATCGCTGCCGGGGCCCACGCCGCTGCAAGTGAGCAGCTTGGGCTACGCCACGGCCGTGGTACAGTCGCCGCGCGGCAACGAGGAGCTGACAGTGCCGCTGACGCCATCGGCCTACGCCCTCGACGAGGTGCGCGTGCCCACGGTGCCGCCCAGCCCGTTGGCCATCATGCAGGACGTCATCAAGAACGTCCCGGCCAACTACGAGCAGCAGGACTACGCCACGGAGGTGTACGCGCACCGCCGCATCAGCAACTTCGACACGCTGCGCTACGAGGCCGAAACCGTGGGCCGGCTGCGGGTGCCGGCCGGCTACCGGCACTTCACGGGCGGCTTTATGATGCGCGGGCCACTGGTCGATTTGCAAGTGCAGCAGCAGCACGTGCTGGCGAAGCGCGGGGCCCCGGTTGGCTGGGAGTTGTACGGAAGCGTCCAAAATTCTTACCCTGAGTCGGCCGACGCCGTGCGGATTTCGCCGCTGTTCGTGGCCCGTAACCTGCGGCGCTTCACGCTCAAGCTCGACAGCGTGCGCGGCGAGGGCCCCGAAACGGTGTATTTGCTGAGCTTCGCCGCCAAGAAGGCCGACCGCCGCAGCACCGGCACCAACCTGATGGGCGTGTACCAGGGCCGCCTGCTGGTGCGCCAGCGCGACCACGCCGTGCTGCGCTACGAGGCGCTGTGGCAGCTCGACACGGCTGCCTTCAACGGCGCGGCGCGCAAGAACCGGGGCAGCCAAAGCCTGAAGGACCGCCTCTTTAACCAAACCTTCACCGCCGACCGCACCACCCACGTGGTGGACTACGCCCGGGGCCCCAACGGCCGCTACTACGCCCGCCGCAGCGTGGGCCAAACCCAGAGTGCGGGCCGCGGGCCGGGCAAAGCGCCGTTCTACTACCAGAGCCTGAGCGAGCTGTTTTTCAAGCCGTTGCCCGATGCGGGGCCCCCGCCGCCGCCCGCCGCCAAAACCAACGGTCCGCCCGCGGCCATGCCCGAAGTGCCGTACCGGCCCGAGTTTTGGAACGCCTACCGGCGGCCGGGTGGGGCCCTGGCGGCGCCGGCTACTCGGCCATAGGGGCCCCACCCGCGGCTGGGCGTGGGCCGAACACCCGCGCCAGCCAGCGCGGCAGGTAGGCCACGCCCAGCGCCAAGTAGAAGTAGTACGTGACGATGCGGTAAAGCAGTACGAGGAAGCTCGTCATGGTGGCGGTGCCGATGAAGTGGCCGAAAAATGTGGGAAATGCCCCCTCGGCAATGCCCGCGCCGCCCGGCGTAATGGCCAGCAGCAGCACCACCTTATAGGTAATGTTGCGGGCGAAAATGAACAGGAACGTGCTCGTGGCCATGGGCGTGAAGGCGGCAATGAGGCAGCCGATGACGGCGTAGCGGGCCGTCCACACGAAGGCCGTGCTCAGGCAGGCGCGCCACCAGTACAGGGGCCCCGCGCCGCGCAGGTGGTGGGAGGCGTTCACCATTTCCTGGCCCTGCCGGTAGGCCAGCCGCCGGAATCGCCGCAGCCCGCGTACCGAGGCCAGGCGCACCAGCAGCCGCCGCACCGAGCGCGGGTTCACGAGCAGCGCGTAGAGCAGCAGCCCGGCGTAGGCCGACACGGCTACGTAGCTCACCACAAACAGCACCCGCAGCGTTTGCACAAACGCCGACTGCAGCCCGTGCGGGTACAGCCCCGCGCCGGCCAGGGTCACCACCAGCGGCACCATCAGCACGTAGTACAGGTTGTCGAGCAGGGCCGTAACGAGCGTGTAGGCCAGCGACTTGCCCAGCGGAATGCCCGTGTGGGTAAGGATGATGGGGGCCGCCGCCGTGCCGCCCGCCGCCGAGGGCAGCACGCACGAGGCAAACTCCCACACCACAATCACGCCGAACGACTGCTGCCAGCTCAGGGCCCGCTCCGTGATGTGGCGGATGCGGTAGATGTAGCCCAGGTCGCGGGCCCAGAGCACGAGCAAGGTCACGAGCAGCCACTCCCACTTGGCGTCGAGCAGCGGGGCCAGGTCGCCGGGCTTGTAGGAGCGCCAGAACAGGATGGCCACCACGCCCAGCCCAATCAGGGCCGGCACCACAATGCGCGACGGCCGCAGCTGCCGCAGCAAGGCGGCGTCCTGGTCGGCGGCGGGGCCGGCGGATGGGGGCGAGGGAGGGGAGAGGGGCATAGGTACGGGAAAGGCCGGGTAAAAGTACGGCCGCCCACCGGGCGGGGCCCCACCCGCCACTCCTACGCAAAACGCCCCGCGGCGACGGGCGCAGCGGGGCGTTGGCAAAAGCATTAGCGAAGCCTTGGCGGGCCCCAACCGGCGGGGGCCCTGCCACCTACGGCCGCCCGCCGGGGCTACCGGCCGGCGTGATGCCGCCCGGCGACGTAGTGCCCGGCGAAGGCGTGCCCACCGGCACGGTGGACTTCGTGGCTGGCGCTTTAGCCTTGGTGGCCGAGCTGTCGGCCGGGGCCGCGGTGGCGGGCACGGGCGCGTTGGCGGGGTCGGGGGCGGCGGGCAGGCCGGTGGGCGTGCCCGCGCCGGGGATGAGGGCCGGCGTGGCAGCGGGCGCCACGGTGCCGTCGGGCTGCACTGCGCCAGTGGCGGGGGCCCCGGCCGGGGCTGTGCGCGTGGTATCGGCGCGGGGGGCGGCCGTGGCCGGGCGGGCCCCGGGGGCCCCAGCTGCCCCGGCGGGGCGCCCGCCGCCCTGGCGAGCGCCGCCACCGCCCTGGCCACCGCCGCCACCGCCTTGGCCGCCGGCTCCAGCTCCTGCGTCGCCGCCGCCGCCGTTGTCGCCGCCTTCTTTCAGGTCGTCGTTGTTCACGCCCTTGCGGTTGCGGGGGCGCTGGTCCACCGTCAGCTTGCCGATGCGGTAGCTCATGTTCACCTTAAAGCTCATGTTGTGCAGCACGTTGGTGCTGTTCTGCGTGAGCAAGGGGCTGGAAATATCGTTGCGGATGTTGATGGAATTCGTGAAGAAGTTCTCCGCCCCGATGCCGAAGCTGCCCTTCTTCTCGGCGAAGTCGCGCTTCACGCTCAGGCTGTACACCCCAAAACCGCTTTGCGTGCCTTGCAGCTGCACTTGCCGCCCGCGGTAGAAGGCAAACGCCTGCAAGCCCCACACCTTGGTGAGGGCGTAGGAGCCAAACAAGCGGCCGCTCACCACGAAGCCTTCGTTCTTGGCGGTGTAGTTGGCGTCGGCAATCTGGTTGTTTAGCACGGCGTAGTAGGTGTCCACCCCGCCGTTGAGGCTGAACTTGCTGCCCGAGTTTTTGCTCACGAACACGCTCCCACCGTAGGCGTCTTCCTTGCCGATGTTTTGGTAGGTGACGTACACGGCCCCCGGGTAGTAGGTGAGGCCCAGCGGCGTGATCACCGCGTCGATGGGCGAGCGCACCGACTGGATGGAGCCGGTGGTGTTGCGCATGAAGCCCGAGAAGTTCAGGTTGGCCCCCTTGAGCGCCGTGCTGTAGCCCAGCTCGTAGTTATTGGTGTACTCGGGCCGCAACTCGGGGTTGCCCTGGGTCTGAATCAGCGGGTTGGAGGCCTGCACGTTGGGGTTCAGGAACTGCAGCGACGGGCGCTGGATGCGACGGTTGTAGGCCAGCTTCAGCACGTTGCCGTTGGCGAGTTTGCGCGAGAGGTTCACGCTGGGCACCGTCACGCCGTAGTTCGGAATCTCAGCCAGCGGGCCCTGGCCAAAGTCCGCCGTGATGGTGGTGTACTCGAAACGCACGCCCGGCTTCAGGGTGAAGCCCTTGGGCAGGCCGATGGTGTAGGCCACGTAGCCCGAAGCCACGTTCTGGTTGTAATTAAAAGAATTGTTGGGCTGCGTAGTGCCCTGCGGCACGGTGGTCGAATAAGAATAGTCGCTGTTGACGGTGCGCTTGATGTCCTTCACCCCGAACTCTAGCAGCTGGTTCTTGGCCGTTGGCGTCTGGTAGTCCAGCTGGGCCGTCAGCTCCTGGTTTGAGCTTAGGTTGTCGTTGCCCAAGGTGCCCGTGCGGCCATCGCTCGCCGAGTAAATGTCGTTGTTGAAATTATAAGTACGGTTGTTGCGGCTGAAGAGCGTCAGCACGCTGAATTCGCGCTGCTCCACTTCGTAGGTGTGGGTGTAGTTCAGGCTGGCGTCCACCGTGCCCGACTGGTCGGTGGTCTTCACGTTACGCAGCGTGTTGGCGGTCGTGCCGGCCAACGTCAGGCTCGTGGCGGTGGCCAGCGCGTCCTGGTAGTTGGTGGCGTTGCGCGTGCCGTAGGCCACGGAGGCGGCCAGCGAATTGTGTTTGTCGATGTCGTAGTCCCAGCCCAGGGTGTAGCGCCCAAACACCTGGTTCTGCCGCGTGTCGGCTGCCTGCCGGGTCGTCGATTGCCGGGTGCCGTCCGTGTTGTAGGTCGTTTGATTGTTTTCGAAGCTGCCGGGCGTGTTGTAGCCGGCCCGCCCAAAGCCGCCGAGCGAGAAGCCCATTTTGCCGGTGCGGTAGCTGCCGTTCAGGCCCAGGTTAGCCGAGCGGGTGCCCACGCTAAGGTCGGCGCCGAGCTGGCCCCCGCGCAGGTTGTTCTGCTTGGTGACGATGTTGATGATGCCGCCCGAGCCTTCGGCGTCGTACTTGGCGGAGGGCGAGGTAATCACCTCCACGCTCTTGATCTGATCGGCCGGAATCTGCTTCAGCGCGTCGGCGATGCTGTTGGCGGCAATCGTGCTGGGCTTGTTGTTGATGAGCACCCGGATGTTGCTGGAGCCGCGCAGGCTCACGTTGCCGTCGAGGTCCACGCTCAGCAGCGGCACGCGCTTGAGTACATCGGTGGCGTCGCCGCCGCGGGTGGTCTGGTCGTTCTCGGCGTTGTACACGGTACGGTCCACCTTTTCCTCAATCAGCGGCTTTTGGGCCACTACCACCACTTCGCCCAGCTTCTGGGCCGAGGCCGCCATGGGCAGGGTGCCCAGGGCCACCGCACCGCCGTCCGCGGGCACCACCACGCCCGGGCGGGTCACGTCCTGGTAGCCCAGAAAGCTAACCTTGATGGTGTAGGTGCCGGGCGGAATGCCGGGCAGCACAAACCGGCCGTCGTCGCCGCACACGCCCCCGTTCACGGGGGTGCCGGCGGCGTTCAACACCGCCACCGAGGCGTACGACACGGGTTTGCCGTTGGCGCCATCTGTTACGGTGCCCGTGATGCGGCCCGCCACGCGGGTGGGGGCCCCGGGCAGGGCTGGGCGGGCGGGAGCTTGCTGGCCGCGGCCAGAAGAAATAGAGCCTGCTAAAGCCGTGGCTAATAGCAGGGTAGAGGTAAGAATTCTTGGTTGCATATATTTTAGGGTAGCCCCCAAAGTGCGTATTTGGCGGCAAAAGGTTGCACCGGTCCCAGTTTTTTCTGTGAATCCCCGACCAAGAGTCCCTTTGTCCCGACGTAGACCAGTTTTTGGGCCAATTGTTGCGAAGGGCCGCAACTGCTCGTCCGGCCCCGGTGTATCTTTACTGCCGGCCGGCCAATCTTTTTGCGGGCCCAGCGGTTGCTTACCGCCTCCCACTCCGACGCTTGCCCCTGATGACAGTTGAACCCGGCCCGCTCCTAGCGGCGATAAATTCGCCCGACGACCTCAAAAAGCTCGCCCCCGAGCAGTTGGTGCAAGTCAGCACCGAGCTGCGCGAGTTCATCATCGACACGGTGAGCATCTACGGCGGGCACTTCGGGGCCTCGCTGGGCGTGGTCGAGCTGTCGGTGGCGTTGCACTATGTCTTCAATACGCCCTACGACCAGCTTGTCTGGGACGTGGGCCACCAGGCCTACGGCCACAAAATCCTGACCGGCCGGCGCGAACGGTTCCCCACCAACCGGCGCTACGGCGGCATGTCGGGCTTCCCCAAGATGTCGGAAAGCCCCTACGATGCCTTTGGGGTGGGCCACAGCAGCACCAGCATCGGGGCGGCGCTGGGCATGGCGGTAGCCTCGGATTATAAAAAAGAGTTTGACCGCCAGCACATTGCCGTGATTGGCGACGGCGCCATGACGGCCGGCATGAGCTTCGAGGCCCTGAACCAGGCCGGGGCCCTGAACAACAACATGATTGTCGTGCTCAACGACAACTGCATGAGCATCGACCCCAACGTGGGGGCCCTCAAGGAATACCTGACCGACATCACCACCTCGCGCACCTACAACAAAGTGCGCGACGAGCTGTGGAACGTGCTGGGTAAGCTCAGTAAGTTTGGCCCCAACCCGCAGCAGATTGCCCGCAAAGTAGAGGCCGCTATGAAGGCGACCCTCATGAAGCAGAGCAACCTGTTCGAGGCCCTCAACTTCCGCTACTTCGGGCCCGTCGACGGCCACGATGTGCAGCACTTAGTGGCGGTGCTCAACGACCTCAAGGCCATCCCGGGCCCCAAGCTGCTGCACTGCGTGACGGTGAAGGGCAAGGGCTATGCGCTGGCCGAGAAGGACCAGACGCTGTGGCACGCGCCGGGCTTGTTCGACAAGATTACGGGCGAGATTTTTACCAAAATTCCTGATAAGCCGCAGCCGCCCAAGTACCAGGATGTGTTCGGCCACACGCTGGTGGAGCTGGCCGAGGCCAACGACAAAATCATGGGCGTGACGCCGGCCATGCCTTCGGGCTCGTCGCTGAACATTATGATGGCCGCCATGCCCACCCGCGCCTTCGACGTGGGCATTGCCGAGCAACACGCCGTGACGTTTTCGGCCGGCCTGGCCACGCAAGGGCTGGTGCCGTTCTGCAACATCTACTCCTCGTTCATGCAGCGGGGCTACGACCAGGTGATCCACGACGTGGCCCTGCAAAACCTGCACGTGGTGTTCTGCCTTGACCGGGCCGGCTTAGCCGGGGCCGACGGTCCCACGCACCACGGCTGCTACGATTTGGCTTTCATGCGCTGCGTTCCCAACATCGTGGTGGCCGCGCCCATGAACGAGCAGGAGCTGCGCAACCTGATGTACACCGCCCAGCTGCCCGAAAACGCGGGGCCCTTCAGCATCCGCTACCCGCGCGGCGAGGGCGTGATGCCCGCTTGGCGCACGCCGCTCCAGCGCGTGGCCGTGGGCACGGGCCGCGTGGTGCACAAGGGCGAGGCCGGCGGCGTGGCTATCCTCACCATCGGCCACATCGGCAACTACGCCGTGAAGGCCACCGCCGCCCTCGCCGCCGAGGGCCTCGACGTGGGCCACTACGACCTGCGCTTCTGCAAGCCGCTCGATGAGGAAATGCTGCTGGCCGTGGCCCGTCGCTACCGCGCCATCGTGACGGTAGAGGACGGCTGCCTGCCCGGCGGCTTCGGCTCGGCGGTGCTCGAGTTCCTGGCCGACAACGGGCAGCACTTGCCCCTGCGCCGCCTCGGCATTCCCGACCGCGTGGTGGAGCACGGCACCCAGGACCAGCTCTACAAAGAGTGCGGCTTCGACGCCGCCGGCATCGCGCAGGCCGTGCGCGAAATGGCCGCCAAGGTGCCGGATGCGGCGCTGGCGCTGCGGTAATTGGGTTTTTGAAATAGGAGAGGGCCCCGCGGCGGATGCTGCGGGGCCCTGTTCATGTTTAAAGTGTAGCGAACGAAATGCACAGGCTTAATGCGCAGGGCCCCGGCGTGGCTGGCCTGAAACGCAAAAGATAAAACAATAGCAGCCCCGAAAACGTCTTAACTGAATGCCCCGGCCACACCCGGCCGGCCGCGTTCACTTTAAGCAATTTAGCAATGGCAGCTACCACCGCAACTTACCCCGCCACGTTCACCATCGGCGGCGACCTCACCGTGAACCGCCTCGGCTACGGGGCCATGCGCATTACCGGCGAAGGCATTTGGGGGGCCCCGGCCGACCACGACGAGTCCATCCGCGTGCTGCAAAGGGCCGTGGAGCTGGGCGTGAACTTCATTGACACCGCCGACAGCTACGGCCCCAACGTGTCGGAAGAGCTGATTGCCGAGGCACTGCACCCCTACGCCAAGGGCCTCGTCATCGGCACGAAGGGCGGACTGCTGCGCACGGGCCCCAACCAGTGGCCCGTCGATGCCAGCCCCAAGCACCTGGAAGACGTGCTGCACGGCAGCCTCAAGCGCCTGAAGCTCGACCAGATTGACTTGTACCAGCTGCACCGCGTGGACCCCAACGTGCCGTTTGAAGACACGCTGAAGTTCCTGCAAAAGGCCCAGCAAGACGGCTACATCAAGCACATCGGCCTGTCGGAAGTGGATGTGGACCAGATCAAAAAGGCCCAGGAGTTTGTGGAAATCGTGTCGGTGCAGAACATGTACTCCGTTGACAACCGCAAGTGGGAGCCGGTGCTCGACTACACCCGCGAGCAGAATATGGCCTTCATTCCGTGGTTCCCACTCTCGGGCGGCAACAAGGAGGCCCTGGCGGCCCTCGACCAAATCGCTAAAAAACACGGCGCCACCCAGCAGCAAATTGCCCTGAGCTGGCTGCTGCACCATTCGCCCAACATCCTGCTCATCCCCGGCACCTCGAAGGTGAAGCACCTGGAGGAGAATATGAAAACCGCTGACATTCAGCTGTCTTCGGAAGACATGGCGGCGCTGGATAAAATCAAAACGGCATAGAACTGATATTGCGGGCCTGTAGAACGGAGTAGCACCCCGTTCCCGTGCGAACGCCGAACGAAGTGCCGCTCCGTTCTACGCGCTGGGTACGCCGACTTGAAAACCGTTCTGGTTCCCGGCATTGGCCTGCTACCAAAAGGGGCCCCGCGACTACGGTTGCGGGGCCCCTTTTGGTGGGCGGGGCCCCTTTTGGTGGGTGGGCCGCCCGGGAAATGAATTCTTCGCCGGCTGCGTTTGATGAATACACGTTTTGGGATTCTACCCCGCCTTCACCATTGCCCTTTGCCATGTCTTTCCCTTTCCAACTGCTGAAAACACCGTTGCTCGCGCTGGCCTTGGGGCTCGCGGCAGGCGCGCCCGCGTGGGCGCAGGCCACGCAAACCGACCAAAAGACCGGCACCGATTTTACGCGCTACAAAACCTACAACTTCATGGACGAGACGGCGCGCAATGATTCGACGGCGGCCGACCTGAGCGCGAACATTTTTGACCTGAAGCGGGCCGTGACCCACGAAATGGAGGCCCGCGGCTACCAGTTGGCCGCCCAACCCGACCTATTGGTGAACATCGGCATCTCTACCCAGCTGCTGACCCAAACCCGCGAAACCAACTTCCTCAACGACGGGGCCCCGTACTACATCGGCCAGCGCAACTACCGCTGGCAGGCCCAAAACGTGCCCATCGGCCAGTACCGCGAAGGCACGGCCACCATCGACGTGGTGGACGCCGCCCGCAAGGAGCAGGTGTGGCAGGGCACCACCACCAGCATCCTCTCGCGCAAGTCGCGCAAGGCCGCCCAGCAGATTGACAAGGGCGTGGCCGAAGCGTTTGCAAAGTTTCCGGGGCGGGTGCGCTAGGGCCCCGGTTACGCCAATGCCTGTTCGAACAAATGCAAAAAAGAACAGTCATGCTTCGCTGCGCGCTGCATGACCGCCTATTTGGGTAGGCCTTTGCCGGCGTTGGTGCGGTCGATGAGTTGGAGTACGTCTTTGGTCGAAACCCGCTGGCCGGTTTCGGCGGCGCGGTAAATGGCTGCGAGCAGCTGCACGTCGCGCAGGCCCATTTCGCCGGGCACGCGGGTAGGCCGGTTGCGCAGGATGCAGTCGGCAAAGTCGTCCATTTGGGCGGCTTGCTGGTTGATGTTGGGCAGGTTGAGCCGGCCGTCGTTTTGGCTGGTATTGCCCGCCAGGCCGCCGTAACCAAAGGCCGGCGTCAGCTCGGCCCAGCCCTGGGGCCCCTCGGCGCGCAGGCGGCCTTCCATGTTTTCGGTGTAGCGGGTGCGGCAGTCGGCCACGGCGCCGTCGGCAAACTGGAACTGCCAGTCGAGCCCCGCTTCCACGTTCTTAAACAGCTTCGGGTCGGGGTTGGGAATGAACTTGGCCGTGACCGACACCGGCACCTGGCCCTTGGTGTAGAGGCAGCCCTGCACGCAATAAATGCCCATGTCCATGAGGGGTCCCCCGCCGCTCAGGGCCCTATCCACGCGCCAGCTGGGCGTGCTGAGCCGAAAGCCGTTGTCGGCCGCCAGGTGCCGCACCGGCCCGAACACTTCGCGCTGGCCCAGGCGCATCATTTCCTGGTTGTGGGGCTCGAAGTGCAGCCGGTAGCCCACGCTGAACTGCTTGCCCGCTTGTTGCACCGCCGCCACCATGCGGCGCGCGTCGGCCGCCGACGTGGCCAGCGGCTTCTCGCAGATGACGTGCTTGCCCGCTTGCGCCGCCCGCACCACGTACTCGGCGTGCAAAGCGTTGGGCAGCACCACGTACACAATATCGATGGCCGGGTTGTCAATCATCCGGTCGAAGGTCTTGTAATCGTAGACGTTCGCGTCGGGGATGTTGTACTGCTGCTTCCACTGAGCGGCCTTGGCCGGCGTGCCCGTCACGATGCCCGCCAGCCGGCACCGCTTGGTTTGCTGCAAGGCCGGGGCCAACTGCCCGGCGCTGTAGCTGCCCAGCCCCACCAGCGCCACGCCCAATTGGCGGTCGGCCGCCGGGGCCCCGGCCAGCCAGCCCAGGGGCCCCGCCATAGCGTTGGCACCCACCAGCGTGGCCCCCGCGCCCAACGAAAGTGTGCGCACAAAATCGCGGCGGGAAGTAGCAGAAGCGAGGAAGTCGGTCATAGCACGCAGAAGGTTGGGGTAGATGCAGCTTACCCCATATGGCCGCGCCGGGTTATGGTCGAGCTTGCGTCAGGCACTTACCCAAATAGAACGGTCATGCTGAGTTTGCCGAAGCATCTCTCCCGCTGAGTAATAAACGGATTACTGCTGCGGGAGCGATGCTTCGGCAAGCTCAACATGACCGTTCTTAATTAATGCTTAGGAGGGGCCCCGGCTACTCGTCCTCCGGAAACTTGCCCATGTTGCCGCTCTCAAAGTCGGCAATGGCGGCCATTAGCTCCTCGTTAGTGTTCATCACGAACGGGCCGTAGGTGGCCAGCGGCTCCTCGATGGCGGCACCGGCTAGCGCCAACACGAGGCTGTCTTTCGAGGCGGTGATTTGCACGTCGGGCGAGTTCCAGCCCAGCACCACGAGCTGCTGGGTTTTGGCGGGCCGCTCGCCGTTCACCAGCACCGCGCCGCGCACCACGTACAGCCCACGTTGTAGGCGGCGGGCAGCATCAGCACAAAGTCGGCGCCCTGGGGCAAGTGCAAGTCCAGCAGCGTCATGGGCGAAAACGTGCTGGCCGGGCCCGTGGCGCCGCCGTAGCTGCCGGCTATCACGCGGACGTGGCCCCCGCCGCCGGGCAGCGGCACGCTCGGAATAGCCGCAGTGCGCAGCTCCTGGTACTGGGGCGGCACCAGCTTATCGGCCTTGGGCATGTTCACCCAGAGTTGCAGCAGCTCCAGGGCCCCGCCGCGGCGGGCGAAGTCGCGGTCGTACATCTCGGCGTGGCGCAGGCCGGCGTCGGCGGTCATCCACTGTACATCGCCGGGCCCGATGGTGCCGACGTGGCCGGCCGTGTCGCGGTGGGCCAGGTAGCCGTCGTACACCACCGTCACGGTTTCGAAGCCGCGGTGCGGGTGGGGCGGCGAGCCGAGCGGCGCCTCAGTGGGCGCAATCTGCATCGGCCCGATGTGGTCGATGAGCAGGTACGGGCTCAGCTGCCGGATGCGGGGCCCCGGCATGGGGCTGGTCACGTCGAAGCCGTCGCCAACGGCTTTCTTGTTGCCGTCAATCACCTGAAATACGCGGCGGAAAGGTGAGGTAGCTATAGCAGAATCGGAACAAGAGGAAAGTGGCTTTTATAAGCCACGGGCCCCCAAAAGGTTATGTCTTAATAAGGAGAATTAGTCGGCGGAAGTGCTTCTATTGATGACAAGTACATTCTCAACAATTAAGCGAACCCGAACGGGTATGCCTTCAAAACGATTGTTGAAAGAAGCACTCAACGCCAGAAAATCTGCTCCGGGATAAGGCCGCTGGGAGGTGCGCCCAACGCACGCATAGGCCATCACCAGGGCCCCCGGCGGAATAATATCGCGGCTGATGAAATCCTTGATGGTGTGTTCTAATTGCTCCACGCAGTCAGCAGCGCGGGCGTAGCGTAGGTTGCCGCTGGTGGTAATATCTCGCTCGGCAGCCTTAAACTCCACAAAATAAGCTTGCTCGGTGGTCAACAGCAGGCAGTCGCAGCGCCGCCCTTCTGCTGCGGAGTACAGGCAGCGGTCAATCTGGATGAGGTGCACCAACCGGCCTGATGCATTCCGCACTTGCAAATCAAACCGGTTGCGCGCCGGGGGCAAATAGTGAAAACAGGGAGCCGTACTGGGCGGAGGCGGGTCTTGTATGAAAAACTCAACTGCCGTGATGGCCTCTTGGCAAGCGTTGCCGCGCGTCTGGTCGCGGAATGATTCGCGGAGCGGATTCAGCATCTTCTAGAAGCCGCGATTAATGTCGAGCAATTGGTCAAACTCATCGGCCTGAATACCCGAAACCGCGTCCAACTCATTCTGCGAAATAAGCTTAGTTTCCGGGTCTAGCAACGACCGGATACCGCCTGCTCCCTCGGGACCATTCACGTAGTAAGCCGCAAACTCATCGGGATTTACCCAATATTTCTCAGGAATAATAGCTGCTACTTTCTGGCGCTTTTCTTCATCTTTATTACCGACGTGGTGCGCATAAAGCAGTAAATTTAAGTGCGAAAGAATGTAAGGGCTATGCGTAGTTATCGTCAGGTCGTTTTCGCCCTTCGTGCATTTTTCCACCAGCCAGTTCAGCAGCCCTTGTTGGGCGGTGGGATAGAGGTTCAGCTCCGGCTCTTCAACGATAAAGCTCTGTGCTTGCTCAGTATTGCGGCTGACGTACTCCAGTAATACTAGCAACGGTGTGACGGATTGAATACCGCTGGCAGTTTCGTAAAGACGGAGAAGAATTGCGCTGCCAGGCATTTTGATAAAATCCTGTCCATTGCGATGGACATAATCAATATTCAAGAATCCTATGGCAAGTTTTTTTACTTGCGCTTTTGCAACAGAAAAATCGTTTGCAAAATTTAATAAGATTTTCGGTAGCCCAATATCATCTCTTAAAAGACCAGCCCAAGAATACTCTACAGCTGGCACAAATATTCTATCCGTTGGAATATATATGTTCTTTTGAAGCCTATTAACTGTAAAGAATTTCATAAACATTCTTGCAAGCTTATCAGCCGTCGTCTGACTTGTTTCATTGTGAATGGCTGAATTTCTCGCACTTTTATAATCATTTACCAGCTTCATAAAATCAGGGGTACTGGATAATCGTGTTAAAAATTCTGTATTGATAGGTTGTAGTTCAGGAAGAGGTGCATTCGATGAATCTTTGCCGTATTCCTTACCCATAGAGAAAGAAATTACTTTATCGCCCCAAATTATATTAGAACCCTTTTTGAAATACTTATCTATTGAAAAGTCTTTGAAAAACAGCTCTCGCTCTTTAGCTAGAGAATTCATAAATTCATTATCTCTAAATACGGCCGCCAACTTCGCCAGCGTACTCTTCCCGCCACCCGTGGGCCCTATAAAAACCGTTACCCGCTTAAAGTCCACCGTGGCGTCTTTAATGGGGCCAAAGTTTTTGACAATCAGTTGCTCGTTCATAACCAATACGAATTAGGATAGGGCCAAAAATAGCACGTGGCGGCCCCGTTGCCGGAACCGCCGCGTGGGTAACCGTTTCGGGCGCTGCTAGATTTTCTCCGGCAGCAGCGTGGCGTCGGGGTAGTTGCCGAGCACGGGGGCCTTGCCCTGCGTGACGGCCTCCACCAGCAGGGCCCCGCCCACGAAGGCGCCTTTCCACGACTCGCCCAGGCCGCCGAATACCTCGGCCCGGTCGCCGCGCGAGCGCAGGCCGTTCACGCCCACCTTGAAGGCGCGGATTTCCTTGGCCGTGCGGGCGGCCCAGGCCGCGTCGTCCGACACGATGGCGGCCACCAGGGCCCCGTTCGAGATGTTCATCTCGCCCACCAGCTCCTCCACGCGGTCCACCAGCACCACGCTGTCGATGGGGCCGAAGGGCTCCTTGTAGTACAGCTCGCTCTGGCGGGGCAGGCCCACCAGGGCACGGGGGGCGCGGTAGGCGCTGCGGTCCTGGCCGGGCAGGAAGAGGCTGTCGTCGAGCTTGCCGTCGTAGAGCGGCGTGGCGCCGGTCTGCAACGCGTTGTCGTAGAGGCGGTCCAGGTCTTCGGCCTGGCGCGCGTTGATGACCGGCCCGAAGGCCAGCTCGGGCAGCTTGTCGTCGGGGCTGTCCACCAGGGTGGGGTTGCCCACCTTCAGGCCCTTGATGACGCCGAGGTAGGTTTCGAGGAACTGCGGGAACAGGCGGCGCTCCACCACGAAGCGCACGTAGGCCGTGCAGCGCTGCTTGCCGTAGTCGTAGCCCTTGCGCAGGTGCTGGGCCAGGGCGTCCCAGTCCGAGAAATTCCAGAGGCCGTAGGTGTTCACGCCCTCCATTTCGAGCATGTAGCGCTTGTGGTTCTGGCCCAGGGCATCGGCGATGTTGCGGCCGTTGTAGCGCCCGCCCACAAAGCTCAGTGCGTCGATGCGCGGGTCCTGCACCAGCACCTCGCTCAGCTCGCCGCCGGGGCCGCTCACCAGCGTCAGGGGCAGGCCGCAGCGGCGGGCCACGGCAAAGGCCAGGCTCAGGGAAATGAAGCCGCCGTCGGTGGGCGTCTTGGCAATCACGGCGTTGCCGGCCAGCGCCTGCACCAGCACGGCGTGGAAAAGCACCGAGAACGGGTAGTTCCACGAGGCAATGTTGCTGACCAGGCCCAGCGGCTGGCGGCCGGCCAGCATGGGCTCGATGTTCTCCACGTACCACTGGGCTCCGTCGATGCAGCGGTCGATGTCGGTGAAGCCGGTGGCGTAGGTTTTGCCGATTTCCCACATCAGCAGCTTGCCGATGAGGTCGGCCATTGGCCGCAACTGGGCTAAGCAGTCCTGCACGCGGCGCTGGCGGTCGGCCAGGCTGGTGGCGCTCCAGGCGGCGGCTTCGGCCTTGGCGGCCACCACGGCGCGCAGGGCCACGTCGTGCGTGAGCATGGGCAGGCCGCCCAGCTCCGAGCCGTCGATGGCCGAGTGGAAGGCGCGCGGCTGGCCGGGCTCCTGCCAGCGGCCTTCGAGCAGGTTGAGGAAGTGGCCGTCCTGGTCGAAGATTTCGGGCGCGTGCTGCTTGACTTGTTGCAGCAGGAAACTGAATTCGACCTGCGGCGAAACGATTTTGGGCATGGTGCTTTGGGCAAGTGAGACGGAGTAGTAACGCGGAAGGTAGGGCGGAGTTTATTGCCAAAAAAGCCGGTGCGGGGCCCCGTGGAACTGCCAACGCGTTAGCAACCCGGCCCGGGGGGGCGAAATGCCCGCGAACGGGCCCGGCAACGTTTGCGGATGTATTATTTCTACTCACGCCAACCGAGTCATTTTTGGGGCCCCCGCACGCCAATTGCCGGCCCAAAAGCGCGGCCCCGGGCCCGGCGTTTACATTTGCCGGCATGGCTGCACCCCTTACCACTGCCCCCACGCTCGTTTTCCTGCACGGCTTTGCCGAAAGCCGCGAGGTGTGGACCGATTTCACCCGCTCGTTTCCGGCCGGCTACCGGCTGCTGGCCCCCAACCTGCCCGGCCACGGCACCAACCGGGCGCCCGTGCCCGATTTCAGCATGGAGGCCCAGGCGCGCTACGTGGCGCAGTACCTCACCGACAAGGGCGCCGCCGACCCCGTGCTGCTGGTGGCCCACAGCATGGGCGGCTACGTGGCCCTGGCCCTGGCCGAGCGCTACCCCAGCCGTGTAGCCGGCCTGGCCCTCATCAACTCCACGGCCCTGCCCGACACCGACGAGAAGCGCCAGAACCGCGAGAAAAACATCGGCTTCGTGGAGCGCCACGGCGTCGAGAAGTTCATGGACAGCTTCGTGCGCCCGCTCTTCGCGCCCGCCAACCGCGACCGGCTGGCCGAGGCCCGCGAGCTGCTCGAAGAAATTGGCAAGGCCACGCCGGCCGCCACCTTCGCCGGGGCCCTGCGCGGCATGGCCGCCCGCCCCGACCGCACCGCCGTGCTGGCCCGCGCCGCGTTTCCGGTGCTGACGGTGGCCGGCAAGCACGACGTGGCTGTGCCCTTCGACGACTCGGTGCGCCAAGCGGCGCTGCCCGCCACGGCCGCCGCCCTGTTCCTGGAAGGCAGCGGCCACTTGGCCTACCTCGAACAGCCCGAGGAAACCCGCCGCGCCGTGCTGGCCCTGGCCGCCGCCGTGTTTGGGGAATAGCCGGGGCCCTATTGTATTCTGAAGGTAACCGGCAGGACGTAGTACACCCGCACCGGTTGGCCGCGCAGCAGTGCGGGGGACGTAGCCGGTGGGAGAAGTTTGACTACACGCAGGGCTTCCTCGTCGAGCGACGGGCTGGCAGTGCCCACCACTTCGGGCCGCTCAATTGCCCCGGTTTCGGCCACTTCGAAGTACAGGTACACCACGCCTTGCTCGTTGTTGTTCTGGGCATTGCGCGGGTAGCGGGTTTGGCGCTGGATTAAGCCGAGCAGGTCCCATGCTGAGTAGGCAACCCGGGGCTTGGCGCGCGACTGCCCCATTTCCGGCACAGAGAATACCGGGTTTTGGTCGGCGTAGGCGTAGGGGAGAGCTGCCTGGCCCGTTGCGAAATCCAAGGCCAAAATCGTCTTTGGGGCCCTGCCCGCCCCCGCCTTTGGAGCGACCGGGCCCGCTTGCCAATCGGGCATTTTGGCGTCCAAATAATTCAGGACCGCTGTTGCGGCCTTGGTAAGTGCGGGGTCGGTTGGCTTGGGCGGCGGTGCCAATTGAAAAGCGAAAGGCATTTGGCCGTTGCCTAACTCAAAGACTAAGGCCACCCGGCCCGCGGGCGCGGGGCCAGCCAGCCGAGTGGCGCGAGCAACGAGGGCGCGCAGCGAATCGGGCCCACCCGGAAAGCGGGGCCCGGTGTAGGCAGCTTCCGGCACTACGGTTTGGGCATAAGCCAAGGGAGCCGCGGCTAATAGTAGGATGGCGGCAACAGCTCCGGTAAACAGGTTTTTCATGCGGGGTAGGCGAGGAAAGTGGTACCGCAAGCTACGCGGCTTCCGGCGCGGCGCCGGGCAGCCCAGAGTCACAAATCCTCATTTTTCGTTCATGCGCGGCCTTGTTTGCCGTGGGCGCCGGGGCCCCGGCGGCCGAAAAAGCCCGGCGCTCCGGCGTCGGCCCGTATCTTTACGGCCGATTTATCTACCGCCGGGCTGAGATGAGGAGTTGCGGCGCTTACCTGTTTTATTGATGAAACTTCGCTACTTACTAGCCGCCCTGTTGTTGGGCGGTGCCCAAACGGTGTGGGCCCAAACCGACGTGCCGGCCACCCCCGCCCCGGCTACCACACCCCAGACGCCCACCATCATTTTGCCGCCCAGCGCCAAGCACCGCGGCAGCCTCTACTTCAGCTGGGGCTACAACCGCGACTGGTACGCGCGCTCCGACATCCGGTTCCAGAACCAGAAAACGGACAACTACGACTTCACTTTCGTGAACGCGCACGCCAGCGACCACCCCAGCATGAGCGACTTCTGGAAGTTCAAGTCCCTGACCATTCCGCAGTACGACGCCACGCTGGGCTACCTCTTCAACGACAAGCACGACCTGGGCATCGAGGTGAGCTGGAACCACTTGAAGTACGTGGTCGACGACAACCAAATCATCCACGTGCGCGGCAACATCCGCGGCCACTACATCGACAAGGACACGCTGGTGACGCCCGACTTCGTGCACCTCCAGCACACCAACGGCAACAACTACCTGATGGTGAACCTGGTGAAGCGCCAAAAGCTGATTGTGGGCAAGCACCTGCAGCTCAGCGCCATCGGCAAAATCGGCGGGGGCCCCATGATTTCCTACACCATCTCCACCATCTTCGGCAGCCACCAGGAGGGGCCCTTCCACTACCACGGCTGGGTGGTGGGCACCAGCGCCGGCCTGAAGCTCGACATCTACAAGTACTTTTTCTTGCAGGGCGACGTGCAGGGCGCCTTTGCCGACTACACCAACACCTGGATCGGGGCCGATAAAGTAGGCCGCGTAACGCACGTATTTACCTCGGCGCAGGCCATCTACGCCTTCGGCTTCAACGTGCCGCTGTGAGTCACTTGATATTTATCAATTAGCATTTAACAGACATTCCTGCCGGAGGGCAACGGAATATTTACCCTACTTTCGGCCCGCCGCCCCTTGCTTTGGCAAAAGGGCGGCGGGCCGTTTCTATTGGATTTCACCTGTTAAATGCTGATTGATAAATGTTAAATGACCAGGTTGCCTTCTACCGTTGGGACGACATGCCCGAGGAGCGCATGACGGACTTGATTTCGCGCCGCTTCATCACCGGCGACAAAACGATGCTCGCCCACGTGTACCTCAAAAAGGGGGCCCTCGTGCCCAAGCACCACCACGAAAACGAGCAGATTACCTACATCCTCGAAGGGGCCCTGCGCTTCTACCTCGGCGACGACCAGGCCCAGGAAATCATCGTGCGAGCCGGCGAAGTGCTCCACATCCCGTCCAACGTGCCGCACGCGGCCGAGGCCCTGGAGGACACGCTCGACGTGGACATCTTCAGCCCGCCCCGCCAGGATTGGATCGACAAGACCGACGCCTACCTGCGCTAATGCTTTAGTTGCCCGTTGTCAGTTGTTAGTGCGGGGTAAACCAATAACCGGCAACTAATAACTGGCAACTCACAACTGGCAGCGAGCGACTGACAACTGACAACGAGCAACTGAAATGGACTTAGGCTTAAAAGGCAAGATTGCGCTAGTGGCCGCCGCCAGCAAAGGCCTGGGCCGCGCCGTGGCTGAAGAGCTAGCTGCCGAAGGCGCGCACTTAGTACTTTGTGCCCGGGGCGAAGCCGAGCTACGGGCCACGGCCGCCGCCCTCGAAGCCGCCAGCGGCGTGCCGGTGCTGGCCGTGCCCGCCGACCTGTCCGCGCCCGGGGCCCCCGCCGCGGTGGTGGCGGCGGCGCTGGCCCGCTTCGGCCGCGTCGATGTATTGGTGACCAACGCCGGGGGGCCCCCGGCTGGGGGATTCGACGGCCTTACGGCCGAAATGTGGGATGCCGCCACCCGCCTGCTGCTCACCAGCGTGGTGGAGCTGACGCGCGCCGTGCTGCCCGGCATGAAGGCGCAGGGCTGGGGCCGCATCCTCAACATCACGTCCATCAGCGTGAAGCAGCCGGTGGATAACCTCATGCTGTCCAACAGCTTGCGGGCGGCCGTGACGGGCATGGCGCGCACGCTGGCCACGGAGGTGGCGCCGTTCGGCATTACCGTCAACAACATCCTGCCCGGCTACACCCGCACCGCCCGCGTCGAAAACCTGGCCCAGGCCATTGCCACCCGCGACGGCATCGCGCCCACCGAGGCCCAGGCCCGCTGGGAAAACGAAATTCCCATGCGCCGCCTCGGCGAGCCGCGCGAGTTTGGGGCCCTGGCTGCCTTTCTGTGCTCGGCGCGCGCCAGCTACATCACCGCCACCTCCATCCCGGTGGATGGGGGGTGGATTAAAGGGTTGTTGTAGAGATAAATAAGGAAAGTTCGCTGTCATCCTGAACGCAGTGAAGGATCTGAGAACTGTAGAACGGCGCGCAGTAGCCATTTACTGCAAGCTGTTCCGCGGTCCTCAGGTCCTTTGCTGCGTTCAGGATGACAGCGAGATTTTTTGTTTCTGCTCTTTAATCAAAATGCTACACCAACCCGCGCAGCCGCTCAAAGTCGGTGCCCAGAATGCTCGTGTCGTCGGCGCCGAGCCAGTCTTTGAGGACGCTGGCGTAGATGCCGCGGAAATCGACTTGGTGGCGCAAGTCGCCCTGGTCGAGGTTGGCCAGGTCGGGGGCGTCGTTAAGGACGCCTCTTTGTTGGAGGCTGCCGCCGAGGAGGAACACGGGGTTGGCGGTGCCGTGGTCGGTACCGTTGCTGGCGTTCTGGCCCACGCGGCGGCCGAATTCGGAGAACACCAGCACCAGCGTGTTGGCCCACTGGCCGTTCTTCTGGAGGTCGTCGGCCAGCGCAGCCAGGCCGTCGCCGAGGTCGGTGAAGAGCTTCTGCTGCTGCTCGTGCTGGCGCACGTGGGTATCGAAGCCGTTGAGGGCCAGGTAGTACACCCGCGACTCCACACCGGAGTTAATCAGCTCGGCGGTGGTTTTTAGGTTCTTGCCAAACTCGGACTGGGGGTAGGCCCCGGCCGACTTGTACACCTTCGACTTGTCGTAGAGGTAGTCGGCCGACGACGCGGTTTCGGCCAGCGTTTGGTAGAGGTAATCGACTTGCGCGTGGTGGTGGTCGGAGGCGGTTTCGCGGCTCACCTTGCTCAGTAAGCGGTTCTGGGTGAGCTGGTGCAGCTTGTCGGGGTTCTTGAATGCCAGGCCTTTGCGCTGGCTGCCCTTCAGGGTCAGGCTCAGGGTGTCGTCTACTTCGAGGGCGTTGTAGGGGTTTTGGCACCCTGGGGCCCCCGAGTCGAGGTAGCGGCCGAGCCAGCCGGTGCTCAGGTTCTGGCCGCTGCCCGAGCCGGTTTGCCAGATGTCCATCGAGCGGAAGTGCGAGCGGTCGGGATTGGGGTAGCCCACGCCGTTGAGCACGGCCAGGTAGCCCTGATCGTAGAGGTTCTTGAAGCCCTTGAGCGCTGGGTGGAAGCCCATCCCTTTGTCCAGGGCAAAGATTCCTTCCGATTCCTTAATGCCCAGCGTGGGCCGGGCCTTGTAGTACAGGTCGTTCTGGTACGGAATGACGGTGTTCAGGCCGTCGTTGCCGCCGCCTAGCTGCACCACGATGAGGCGGCGGGCCCCCGGCGCGTCGGCCAGCCGGGCCAGCCCCGGGCCCCGGTCGAGGGCATGCAGCATTTTGGGCACGAACAGCAGCGTGCTGGCCAATACCGAGGCCTGGAGGAATTCGCGGCGTTGCATAATGGGGATAAGATAAATAGAAGATGAGAACGGTCATGCAGAGCGCAACGAAGCATCTCTACTGCTTCACTAATCATGGTCACAGCCGCGGGAGAGATGCTTTGCGGCGCTCTGCATGACGACCTTGTTTAAAAAATAAGTGCTCAAAATTCCCTACGACAATTGGTATTCCGGCAGGCTCATTAGGCTAATTAGTGTGTTGCGCAGGGCCTCGGCAGGGACGGAGTTTTGGGCGGCGGCTTGCTGCACCAGGGCTAGGTTTTCGGGCCGGATGGGCGTTTGGAGCAGGAACTCGCTGAGGCGGGCGGGTTGGGCCGGGGCGGGTGTGGCGCCCAGCAGCTGTTGCAGGGGCCCCAGCGGCAGGTGGGCCCCGGTGGTGGGCTTCACGAGGCGGTCGGCGCGCGTTAAGTTGGGGGCGATATCGTTCTCGTCCTGCTTGAGGGCCACGGCGAAGTCGGCGTTTTTGAAGAGGATGGCCGGTATTTGCAGGCGCAGCAGCAGCGACGACGAGTCAATCCAGTTGCGGCCGCCGGGCCAGCCGGCTACGTTCGGTGGCTCGAACAGCGTCTGGCCCAGGGCTTTCTGGTAGCCCAGCAAGGGCAGCTCGTTGTCGAGCTTCACGTTGAGGGTGCGGCGGATGCCGGCCAGCAGCTCCACCGGGCTCTTGAGGTGCGTGCCCACGTTGGCGGGGTCGTAAAACCAGTCGGCCGAAAACATGCGCTCCAGCAGGTCCTGGATGTCGTAGCCGCTGCGGCGAAACGCATCGGCCAGCGGCGCGATGCGGGCCGGGTCGGGCGTGTCGTTCACGAAAAAGCGGTAGAGCTTGGTGGTGAGGAAGGTAGCCGCCGCCGGCTGCTCCAGGATGATGGCCAGCACGTCTTCGCCCTTAAAGTTGCCGGTGCGGCCGAGGAAGGTTTTGGGGCCGTCGTCGTGGTCCATTGGCCGGAACTTGAAGTTGCCCTGCGCGTCGTAGCTCCAGCCGGTGAAGGCGCGGGCCCCGTCCTTCACGTCCTGCTCCGAGTAGTTGCCGCGGCCCAGCGTAAACAGTTCCATCACCTCGCGGGCGAAGTTTTCGTTGGGGTGGCCCTTATGGTTCTGGCGGTTGTTAAGGAATTCGAGCATGGCCGGCTCCTGGCTCACGGCCAGCAGCAGGTCGGGGAATTTGCCCAGCGCGTGCTGCCGCATGGTGTTGTGCAGGCTGAGGGCGGGGCCCGGCTGCCGCACCCGGCAGGCAAAGTGGCCGTGCCAAAACAGCGTCATCTTCTCGCGCAGCTGGGCCGGCGAGGTGGCCATGCGGTCCATCCAGGCCGTCGAGATGTTGATGAACGCCTCGCGCAGGCCCTGGTTCTGCATCTTGCGCTGCTCGGGCGTGAGGTCGCGGCGGCGCAGCAGCGGCACGCCGCCGGGGCCCATGCGGTAGGGCTGGCGCGCCGGCAGCGCGGCCACCGGGGCGGGGGGCGTGGCTTCGCCGCCGGCCATATCCATCGTCGCGGGCGCAGCGGTGGCCGTGGCCTGGTCCGGCGTGGTCACCATGCCGGTGGGCACCGGGTTTTTGGCCGGCGCGGAGGCGGGCGGCACGGGGGCCACGGCCATCACCGCGCCCATCGGGTCGGTGAAGTGCATGCTGGGCGCGTCGAGCGGCTCGAACTGCGCCGAATCGTGCAGCAGCTGCCGCAGGGCTTTGCGAAGGCTGAGGCCAGCGGCCACATCTTGGGGCCGGGGCCCAAAGCCGGCGCGCCAATACAAGTGCTGGAGTTGCTGGGTGGTATCCATGCCGGTAAGAGGGCCGGCGGCGGGCAGGGTTTAAAAGGCTGGCCAGAATAGACTGGTCGCCAGGCCTGAATTGGCCCACCGGGGCAAGTTCGAAATTGAGCAATGGGCCGTTTCCTCCGGCTCGTGTTAAATTGACCGCAACAGGGGCGAAACCAGCGCTTGCGACCACTAAAGCCAATGAAAAAACTAGCCGATTTGCTTCAACTGGGCGACCCGCGCCTTTACGAAACGTGCGCGCCGGTTTTGCCCGCCGAGCGGCCGTTGGTAGCGGGTTGGGTGGCCGATTTGCACCACGTCATGCAGGAGATAAGGGCCCGATACCACTTCGGCCGGGCCATTGCCGCGCCGCAACTGGGCATCATGAAGCGGCTGATTTACCTGAACATCGACCGGCCCGTGGTCTTCATCAACCCCGAACTCAGCGGGCTAAGTACCGAGCTGTTTGAGCTGTGGGACGACTGCATGAGCTTCCCCCACCTACTGGTCAAAGTGCGGCGGCACACCCACCTAACCATCGACTACCTGGATGAAAACTGGCAGCCGCAGACCTGGCACATGACGGGCGATTTGTCCGAACTGTTGCAGCACGAGTACGACCACCTGAACGGTGTACTCTGTACCATGCGGGCCATCGACGACAAGTCGTTCAAGTGGCGGCCGTGAACAGATTGCCACGGTCAGGCAAAAAAACGGTTATGCTGAGCGCAGCCGAAGCATAACCGTTTTTTTGTAATTGTAACTAGGTGGTTGCCAAGTGCTCGACTTACTAAAACCGGGCCCCCAGCACCACCGTTTTCTTGTATTCGCGCCGCTCGCCGCTGGCGGGCCGGAACAGTTCGACGTGCAGGATGTAGTACCCCACGGCGGCTTTGCGGCCGCCATCGTCGAGGCCGTCCCAGGCCACGAAGCCGGCGGTGGGCAGGCTCGCGTTGCGGAGCAGGCGGCGGGTGAGGCGGCCCACGGCGTCGTAAACCGTGACAGAGCCTACGTAGCCGGCCTGGTCGAGCTGGTAGGTGAGGGTGGTGAAATCCTGCTGGCCGTCGTCGTCGGGCGTGAAAACTTCGGGCGTCACGGTTAACTCTTGGCCGCCGCCGGGCGCATCCTGGGCCTGCGAGTTGGGGCGGCCGGGCGTGGCGTAGCCCACTGTGCCGGCCGCCGAGTGGAAGTTGCTGCCCAGGCTGGGCCCCTGCGCCCGGATGCGCTCCAGCGACACGCCGTCCTGGCTGCTAAGCAGCGGCAAGTGCAGGCTTTTGTTGTAGGCCAAGCGGTCGATTTCCTTCCCGCTCGCATCCAGCAGCACGGCCAGGCCGGCGTCGTCGGGCCAGGTGGGCAGGGCCCCCACGGGCAGCATTGCCGCTGGGTCGGCACTGGTGGGGTACTGCGCCTGCACCGTGGCCGGGCTGGTGCTGAAGGCCACTAGCTGCCCCGGCGTCAGCACGTAGGGCCCCGGGCATACCGGCAGCCCCGCCCCGCCGTCTCCCACCTGAAACCCTTGCAAGTCAACGTATTTCTGGCTGCGGTTCAGTAGTTCGACGAAGCGCACGGCCCCCACCCGGGGGTTAAAGAGCAGTTCGTTTATCACTACGTCGCCGGGAGCGGCGGTCTCGGGCAGAGCAAATTCGGCGGCTTGCAGCGGGCCGCTGGCGTTGCCGGCGCAGTCGGTCGCTGTTTGCACCGTGAGGGCCGTGGGGCGGCTGGGAGCCAGGGCCCCGGCCAGCACCAGGTCCACCACCCGGAAGTCAGGTCCCACGGGCGCGGCGCGGGCCACGGCGGGGGCCTGAGACCCCAGGGCGTAGCGGGCGGGGTTGGCCGCGGCGGCGCTGTCGAGCTTTTCGGAGAAGAACAGGCGCACGGTGCGGGCATCCACCGCCACGGCGCGGAGCAGTGCGGGCGGCACGGCGTCGGGGTGCGGGGCCCCGGCGGCGTTGGCACGGCCCGGGGTGCCGCCGCGCGGGTCGGGGCTGGCGGTCCAGTTGTCGGCGCCGGCGCAGAGGTTGGCGGGGTCCAGCATTTCCAGGCTCCAGCCACCGGCTTGCTTGCGCGCGTCGCGGTACCACGCGTCCGAGTACGTCACCTCAAACAACACCCGGCCGCCGGGGCCCCGCAGCACCAGCTGGTCGCCGCCGTTGCTCAGCGCGGGGAAATTCGTGAGCCCGTACACCTTGCCGAACGGCGCAAACTGCGCCGCCCGGGTGCTGCCGCAGACCACCGCGTACTGCCCCGGCAGCAGCCGCGCCGTGTCGGGAAATACGGCCTGGGCGGCGGTGCCCGTCTTGCCCAGCCGCACGCCGCGCAGGCTGAGGGTTTTGGTGGCCGAGCGGTTGTAAACCTCCACGAATTCCGATTCGGGCAGGCCGACGGCCGGGGTTTCATCGGCGAATATTTCGCTGATAATCAAATCGCTAAATTCCGGAGCTACCGGCAGGCCAGCGAAGCTGGCCGCCAGGGCCCCCGTCGCCGCATTGCCGAACAAGTCGGCCACCTGCCGCGCTTCCAGCACGTTGGCCGCCGGCAAATCGGCGCCGAAGGTCAGGCGCACCACGGCCGGATTATTAGCCAAAATTTCAGCCGCCACCGGTCCTGCCCCACCGCGCAGCCGGTAGCTGGCCGCCAGGGCCCCTGTGGCCGGGTCCACGGCTTCGTTGAACACGACCTCGACCCGGCGCGCATTAAGCGGCGTGGCCTTCAGCAGTAGGGGTGGCGTGGCGTCAACCACGTTAAAATCATCGAAGTAGAAGTTTTTGCCGTTGGCCGACGAGTATAGCAAAGCCACGCCCGCGGCGGCGCTGCGCTGGTGCGTGGCGTCGGTAGCCGGGGCCCCATCGGCCACGAAGTTGCGGCCCCCAGCCAGGTCGCGCTCCAGCGTCCAGCGGTTGGCGGTGGTGCGGGTGATGCGCACGCGCACCGGATTGTTAGTGCTGCTGCTCAGCGTACTGGCGTTCCCCGTGATGAGGGCCACGGCCGTCTTCGCCGAGTCTTTGCGGAATAGGGTAAGGTTGTCGGCGGTGCTACCCAGGCGCACGAAGTAGCCGGCCGTGGCGGCGCTGCCCAAGTCGGGCCCCGAGGCCATCAGCCACACGTCGGCCACGTTGCTGGCGCTGGTGGCCAGGCGCAGGTTGGCCCAGAATTCCCAGGTGGTGCCGGTGCTGGCGCGGCAGGGCGCGGCCAGTTGGAGGCGGGTGCCGGTCACGGCGGGGCCGTTGCTTTGCAGCTGGCGCTGGGCGTTGACGGTGAAGAAATTAGCGGTGCCGGCCCAAGCGGGGTTGGCGGTAAAATTGCCGTCGGTGAAATCGTCGCGCAGTTGGGCCGAGGCCGCGTGGGAAAGCAATAGAAAAGCTAAGAATAGTAATCGTTTCGACATTAATAAGCGGACTAAAAGGGTATTAGCGTCGAATGTAACCCATTTTTGGCGACCTTTGCCCGGTGCGCGCGCCGGTTTGCGCGCCCCTTCAACCCCCTGATTACCTCCATGAAACTTGCCATCGTGGGTGCCACCGGCCTGGTGGGCACCGAGCTGCTGAAAGTGCTGGCCGAGCGCCATTTCCCCCTCACCGAGCTGCTGCCCGTGGCCTCGGCCAAATCGGTGGGCCAACTGGTTCACTTCCAAGGCAAAGACTACCCCGTGGTGAGCATGGACGACGCCATCGCGGCCCGGCCCGACATCGCCATTTTCTCGGCCGGCGGCTCGGTTTCCAAGGAGCACGCCCCGCGCTTCGCCGCCGTGGGCACCACCGTGGTCGACAATTCCTCGGCCTGGCGCATGGACCCCACCAAGAAGCTCGTGGTGCCCGAAATCAACGCCAGCACCCTCACGGCCGCCGATAAAATCATCGCCAACCCCAACTGCTCGACTATCCAGATGGTGGTGGCCCTGAATGACTTGCACAAGGCTTACGGCTTGCAGCGCATCGTGGTGAGTACCTACCAGAGCGTGACCGGCACCGGCAAAAAAGCCGTGGACCAGCTCCTGGAGGAGCGCGCCGGCCAAACCGCCCGCAACCCCGCCTACCCGCACCCCATCGACCTGAACGTGCTGCCCCACATCGACGTGTTCGAGGAGAACGGCTACACCAAGGAGGAGATGAAAATGGTGCACGAAACCAAGAAAATCATGGGCGACAACAGCATCCAGGTGACGGCCACCTGCGTGCGCATCCCCGTGATGGGCGGCCACTCGGAGGCCCTGAACGTGCAGTTCCACAAGGAGTTTGCCCTGGCCGAGGTGCGCGCCATCTTGCGCCACACCGCCGGTGTGGAGCTGGTGGATGAGCCGAGCCAGAACCTCTACCCCATGCCCAAAGACAGCCACGGCCGCGACGCCGTGCTGGTGGGCCGCCTGCGCCGCGACGAAACCCAGGGCTGCACCCTGAACATGTGGGTGGTGGCCGACAACCTGCGCAAAGGCGCCGCCACCAACGCCGTGCAAATCGCCGAGTACCTGGTAGCGAATAAGTTGGTAGGATAATCTGTAGCGTGGACTCTGCGAGTCCGCGTGTTTCGCTTCGTCCTGCCGTTCATCGTTTGGCGACCGTTTAACCGCGCGGACCCATAGCGTCCACGGCGCTGCCCGATAATTGGTAGGGCGAAGCGAAACGCGCGGACTCGCAGAGTTCACGCTACATTTAGCCGTATGCGCGGATTTCTGATTGCCCTCCTACTGCTGCTATTGGCTGGGCCCGCTTGGGCCCAGGGTTCCGCCGAGCTGCGCGGCCGCGTGGTAGACGCCGAAACCGGCCAGCCAGTACCCAACGCGCAAGTGGGCGTGGCCGGTAACCGCTTGGGCACCAGCACCAACGTCGACGGCATTTTCACGCTTAACATTCCGCCCGCCTACCAGCACGAGCCGCTGGAAGTGGCGCTGCTTGGCTACCGCAAGTACACCCAGGCGCTGCCGCCGCTGCCGGGCCCCGGGCTGCTTATTCGCCTGCAAATCAGCCCCGCCGCGCTGGGCGAGGTGACGGTGACCAGCTCCGTGATGGGCATTATCCGGGCGGCGGTGGCGCGCATTCCGCGCAACTACCCGATGCGGCCCGCGCGCCTCACGGGCTTCTACCGCGAGGCCGAAAACGTGCTGGGCGACAGCAGCCAGTACCAATATTTTGCCGAGGGCTTGCTGACCGTGTACCAGGCTGGCTACCAGCACCCGGGCGACGACGGGGCGGTGGAAATCCGGGAGTCGCGCAAGGTGGAGCTGCGGGCCCCCGGCACCGCTGACCACAATTGGTACGGGGGCCCCTTCGTGCCGCACCAGCTCGATTTTGTGCACCGCCGCGCGGCCTTCATCAACCCTGCCCACTTCCGCGACTACGACTACCGGCTGCTGCCGCAAACCACGTTCCGGGGCCGGCCGGTGTACGTCATTGCTTTTGCCCCCAAACCAGGCCGCGCCGCGCGGGCCAATTTTGCGGGCCGGCTTTTTATTGAGGAGAACAGCTACGCCTTTTTGCGGGCCGAGTGGCACCGCACGCCGGCCGGCCTGCGCCACGAAAGCCAGGTGGCCGTGGCCATCGAGGAGCGCGCCAGCCGCGCCGATTACCAGCCCTACGCCGGCCGCTGGTACCTCAAAAGCGCCTGGCACCGCACCCAAGGCCGCCCGCGGCTGGGCAACAAAGCGCCTATTAGTGTGCTGGTGGAGTACCTGACGACGGGTATCGACACCGCTCAGGGGCTCCGGCCCGGCTACGCGGCCCGCGCCCAGTACCGCGACGTGTACCTGGAAAACCCGGTGCCTTACGACTCCACGTTTTGGCAGCGCCAAACCACGCTGGTGCCGCCCGCGGCCGTACAGCAGGCCCTGCGCCGGGCGGCCGCGCCGGTGCCTGCCGCGGCCGGGGCCCCGGGGCCCGTTGCGGGGGCCCCTGCCGCACCGGCCGCGCCGGTGCGCCGCCCGAGCCGGCTGCGCTACGGCTACCTGGTGGGCGGCTGGCCAGTGGCGGTAGCGGGCGGCGCGGTGCAGGCGGGGTTTGCGCCAGCGGGTTCGGGGTTTCAGGCGCTGGGCTCGGCGGAACTCCGGGCGCAAAGCACAACGTATTGGTACGGTTTCTCTTACGAGTACAACGCCGTGGGCGGGTGGTGGCTGCGCCTGGGCTCGCGCAGTGGCTTCGAGCCGCTGGGCGGCAGCGGTTGGGAAGGCGGCCTGGCCTACGAGCGCAACCTCAACCCGCGCCGCCGGCCCATTTTTGCGCGGTCAGGGCTAACATACTTCCGCCAGAGCGTGGGCCGCGACCTGGGGCCCTACCATAACCCCGACGCCGGCCTGCGCGTGGCCGGCACGGCCTTCAAAGCCGACGAAATTGGCCTGACCTTGCAAACCACCACCGGGGCCCTGCAACCCAAGCTGGGCCTGGGTGTGGAGCTGAGCCACCACCTGGAGCTGGTGGCCGACGCGGGTTACCTGCTCTTCCCGCGCACCCGCACCCAGCTGGCCCTCGACGAGCGCAGCGGCTTCTGGCTCAGCCGCAGCGCCGCCACGCTCGACCTGCCCGCCGCCGACGCCACCCTGCGCGTGAACGGCCAGCCGGCCACCGGCGCGCCGTGGCAGCCCGGCCGGCTCACGTTCGGCTTTGGGCTGCTGTACCGGCCACGGTAGGGCCCCAGGAGTCAGTTAAAAGTGAAGGGTTAAAAACAGCAAAAAATTTAACCCTTCACTTTTAACTGGCCTCTACCCCAGCCGTATGGAAGCGGTATGAAGCTAGGTTTGGAGTTCTACCAGCGGCCCGACGTGCTGCAAATTGCCCGCGAGCTGCTGGGCAAGCACTTGTACACCAACGTGGATGGGGTGATAACCGCCGGCCGGGTGGTCGAAACCGAGGCCTATCGTCACGAAGGCGACAACTCGATGACCATGCACCTGCAACGCAAGCACCAGCAGGCCAGCGCCTTGTACGTGCCCGGGGGCCACGCCTACATCTACACCGTGTATGACCGCCATGCCCTTTTCAACATCGCCACCCACGACGCTACCCACCCCGACACGGTGTTGATCCGGGCCGTGGAGCCGCTGGTGGGCATCGAAGAGATGCTGCGCCGCCGCGGCCTGGGGGCCCCCGCCCGGTCCCTCACCGCGGGCCCCGGCGTGCTCACCCAGGCGCTGGGCATCACGCCCGCTCTCAGCGGCACGGCGCTGGATGGCAGCGTATTATGGTTTGAAGACCACGGCGAAACGGTGACCGACGCCGACGTGCTGGCCAGCGCCCGCGTGGGCCTGGCCTACGCCGGTGCGGAAGCCGCGGCGCTGCCCTGGCGCTTCCGCATAAGTGGGAGCCAGTGGACGAGCCCCGCCAAATAGGGGCCCCGGGGCGTGCCGGTCTGGTACTCATGGGGGTTTTTAGCTGGCCGCGGCACGGCGGCGCGGCTGGGGGCATTGCACAATTGCACCAACCACAATTTTGGGTAAAGCGTACATGTAATCGATAGCCTGTATATATTTGACGCCGAAAGGGTTATTATTCTCCGATTCGTTATCATTTCCCGATGAAAAAAGCGTTGTTTACCACCATGCTGGCCGGAAATATGCTGGCCGCCCGGGCCCAGGCGCCGGCACTGGCCACGTTTCCGGTGGGCACGGCCACCGTCACGGTGTCGGAGCTGACGCCCGGGCTGGCCACGCTTTGGGAACTGGTTTGGGGCCCCGATAACTTCCTGTGGGCCACCGAGCGCGCCGGGCGCATCAGTCGCATCAACCCCAGCACCGGGGCGCTGCTGCCGCTGCTCACCATCGCCGACGTGACGCAGAACAACGAAAGCGGCCTGCTGGGCATGGCCCTACACCCCGATTTTGCCACCCAGCCCTACGTGTACGTGGTGTACAACTACACCGAGCAGGGGGTGCTGAAGGAGAAGCTGGTGCGCCTCACCTACGCGGCCGCGGCGGGCACGCTGGGGGAGCCGCTGGTGCTGCTGGGCGGCATCGTGGCCACCACCAACCACAGTGGCTCGCGCCTGCTCATCCTGCCCGACCGCACCATCTTGATGACCACCGGCGACGCGCTGCAAGCCTCCGAAGCCCAGAACCGGGCTTCGCTGAACGGCAAAATCCTGCGCCTGAACCTCGACGGCAGCATCCCGGCCGACAATCCCACGCCCGGCAGCTACGTGTACACGCTGGGCCACCGCAACCCCCAAGGCATTGTGCAGCTGGCCAATAGCCGCATTTATAGCTCGGAGCACGGCCCCAGCAACGACGATGAAATCAACAAGATTGAGGTGGGCCGCAACTACGGCTGGCCCACCGTGGAGGGCCTCTGCAACTTGCCCGCCGAGGCCGCCTTCTGCACCGCCAACAACGTGCGCGAGCCCCTCACCACCTGGACGCCCACCATCGCCCCAGCCGCGCTGAAGTACTACGACCACCCCGCCATTCCGGGCTGGCGCGGTAGCCTGCTGGTGGCGGCCCTGGGCGGCCGCCGCCTCGTGCAGATGCCCCTGGACGCCACCGGCGCCACCATCACCGCCCGCAACGAGTTCCTGACGGACTTTGGCCGGCTGCGCAGCCTGTGCGTGTCGCCCGACGGCCGGGTGTACGTGGGCACCAGCAACCGCGACGGCCGCGGCACCCCCGCTGCTACCGACGACCGCATCCTGGTGCTCGAAAACCGGGCCTACATGCCCACGGCCAACCGCAACGCCGCGGCCGTCAAGTTCGAGATTTTCCCCAATCCCGCCCGCCAGCAGGCCAGCCTAACGCTGCTCGCCCCGGGGGCCCACGTCACCATCTGCGACCTGCTGGGCCGCCGCCTGCGCGAGCAGTCCGTGCCGGGCCTCACCGCCACCCTCGACCTGGCCGGCCTGCCCGCCGGCCGCTACCTAGTGGCCGTGGCCACCGCCGCCGGCACCGCCACCAAGCCGCTGAGTGTGGAGTAGGGGCCCTGAATTGGAGTGCAATGGCTGCTAAGAATTAATGAATCAGACAGTGGTTGCGAGATAGTTCAAACTCACTTTCCTCTGCTTCTAACTGGCTCGCTTGTTAGGGAAGTCTACATCGCTAGCTGAGAAATGAAAGACTTTCTTTGACTACCTGAAGCTAGAGGACCGGGCTTTCATTCAAGAAGATATGAATATCGCCGGCTGGCTCCAATTTATCGGCGACCGAAATCTGCGCGCCGCGGCGGATGCTTAGGCGCCGCCATTAAGCGCTTGGTGGTTTCTAGATGCTTGGGCACAGACTAGCGGTGGGTTGCATAGCACGATAGGAAGTTAGAATAGAAAATTACTTGGCATATTGAGACGGTACTGTCGACCCATCATTTCCCCTATCTTTGAAGCGAGGCTGCTTGCAGCTTTCATTATCACTTACTTACGGCCGGCTTTACGAGCTGATGAGCCCTTGAGCTTCCTATCCCAGCCGGTTGCACTTGCTACCTATGATAACTTTCTACTTCATTGCCTCTCCCCTAGCTCACAGTTGCCTAACCACGGCAGTGACGCTTGGTCCGTGCCAGGTGGACCAAGCGCACGCTAGCGAGCGCAACGGCTGCTCCCAGGTCCTGCTGCCCTGGGCCCAGGCTAGGTCACGAGCGCTGATCTGCGGTCGCGTTAGGTGTGGCGCCCAACCGGGCGGCTCGGGCTCTTAAGCGTCGCGGGCAGGCCATGTCTAGTACGCAGCCGCTCGCATAGCTTAACTACTCGCCGCGGTACTGGAGGATTGACCATCACTATAAGCTCAATTCGTTTTCTTGCGGGCTCACACCATTGCCAGATGCCGGCACACCCTCGAGCTCCCACCGCCCTTCCTGCGCATCTCTGTTGCGGAAGCCCAGTAGGGGCCCGTAGGGGTGGCAGCTACTTTAGGGTGCTGCTTTATTCTGCGCAAGGGCTTTGGAGGTCATCGCCGATGAGCAACTTGTCCCGAGCCCGGCAATAAGATTCAACACTTTGCTCCCATTATTCTCCTTTGAGCCCGCAATAGTAAAAAAGAACGGATTGATTATGAAAAACAAGCATTATGCACGAGTACTTTTTTTACTTATTAGCCTACTGCTAACTTCTATGCAACGCTCCGCGGCCCAAAGAACCCAAATCAGGGGGTTTGCGGATATCTCTACTTTTTATCAAAAAGGAAAAATAAATTTTGGGTTTGGAGAGGAAGATTTATTTATCACCTCCGAAATAACCCAGCGGCTGTCTTTTTTAGGAGAAACAATTTTTAAGTATTCACCGGATTCACCTACTGATTTTAATATCAGCATCGAGCGCATTATTTTAAAGTATAATTACTGGGGTAACCATAGCGTGTTGATTGGTAAGCATCACACACCTATCAATTATTGGAATGACACTTACCACCACGGCAAGGTCTTCTTCCCAACGGTTGACCGGCCCTTGTTGTTTGCGGAGGGTTTTATTCCACTTCACACGACTGGCATCAGTTTACAAGGGCAGAACTTGGGTCGACTGCGCTTCGGCTACAATGCGATGCTTGGCAATGGCCTGGGTTCGGGAGATGCGGAAGATAACAATATGTTTAAGTCAGTTACCCTGGCGGTGCACGTAAAGCCCTCCGATGGCTTGCGCCTTGGTGCTTCCCTGTACCACGATGTAATCTCGAAAGGGAGCACGATCCAAAATCATACGACCGGCATTAACACGATAGCACTTAGTAGAATAAATCAGGATATCATGACGGCTTCGGTGTATTATAACGACTCCATTTTCTCCAAGAAGTTTGAATTACTGGTGGAGAGCAGCATGGCCGTCAACAAATCCGATAGCCTAGGAGCGCAAAGAGCACTCGCTTCTTACGCGTATGCAGGACTCAGAATTACTGATAAAGTCATTCCCTACGTCAGAGTGGATGACATCCGGTACAGTAATAAGGAAGTGTATTTTTTGGACAACAATACGCGCTCCTTCGTGGGAGGCGTGCGGTACGAGTTAAGTTACTTAGCCGTGTTTAAGCTTGAATACCAGCACGTAAAGACCCGCATGTACAATAATTCAGACAACATCATTTTCCAGGTTGCAGTCGGATTTTAAACTACCATTGTTTATGACTTGGATTTGGCGATTTCTTATTAATACTTTCATCATCAGCATACTTTGTCATTTATCAGCAAGTTCGCAGGACCTGAACTTGGTGATAATTGCCAATGGCAAGGGGGTACCCACGGAAATGAAGCTGGCTCAGCTGAAATCAACTATGCGAGGAGAAAAGTTACGGTGGCCCGATGGTACCAAAGTAGTTATTGCGTTACTTAAAAGCAGTACGCCTATTGGTGTTGATACCAGCAAAAAAATCTATAATATGAGCGCGAACGAATTAAATAAATACTGGCTGGCGCTGGTATTTCAGGGCAAAGCAGATGCACCTAATTTTTTCAATTCGGAAAGTGAATTGGAAGAATTTGTTTCTCAAAACAATGGGGCTATTGGAGTAATTGTCCACCCGGCTGCCAACAATAAAATCGTTCTCATTGACGGGAAAAGGTTTTTATAAAAGCTTTATCCTTTCGGCTTTAAATCGATATTTTTCATGTTGACTAGCACATCGACATCCTTGCCTTTTTCCGTTCTGCGACACATTCGTCTAACGGTCAAGACTAAAATTTGGATGACGGTAACGTCGATTGTATTATTATTCTCCTTTTTTGTCTTATTTTATCTTCCCGCTATTCAGGGAAAAACGCTGCTGAATAATTTCAATAAAGACGTTCAGAATCAAGCTAACACCGTGGCCCTCGGGGTAAAAATTGCCATGACTGAACAAAATTTCCAGGGCGTCCAAATCGCCATGGATTTTGTGAAGAAGGATCCCCTCTTACGGTTTGTAAGCTTAATCCAGATTGACACCGTCTGGGACGCGAACCATGCTACTTACCAAACAATTAAAAACGTTTTTAAGACTTACCCGGATCAGAAGAAAATTGATATGGCCGTGGTCTCTGATAATTCAATGGTTGTCAAGCATGCGGACTTCGATACCCCGACGATGAAAGGCGAAATACTATTGGCCTTCTCCACAAAAGAAATTATTGAAAGTCGGAGGCAGATTCGTGCTACTTCGCTTTTTTTTAGCTTTTTAGTGTTTAGCATCGGTATGCTCATTGGCTTTGGCTTGGCCCGGAGCATCTCTGTCCCCATCCTGAAGCTACGAGACGCGGCCACTAAAGTGGGTCGAGGTGACCTGACCCAGCGCGTATCGAATAAATCACGGGATGAGATTGGCGAGTTGGGAATAGTCTTTAATAAAATGGTAACTGATTTGGCGACAGCCCGTCAGGAATTGGAAAATAGTACCAGTGAACTGATTATTGAAAAGAAGAAATCGGATGATTTATTGGAAGGCCTCAAGCAAACTCTTGCTGACCTGAAAGCTACTCAGGAGCAATTAATTAGGCAGGAAAAACTGGCTTCCCTCGGCCAGCTAACTAAAGGGCTAGTGGATAGATTGCTGAATCCCCTAAGTTATATCAACAACTTTGCGGCGGTCTCGAATGAGCTCCTGCATGAAAGCCAAGAGTTATTAGCCGCAGATAAATACACCGCGGATGAACACGTGCACCAGGAAGTAGCATCTTTGTTTGCGTTAATTGAAAGTAATATAGAGAAAATTAAAGAGCACGGCGCTAGCTTAACGAGGATAGTTCGGAGCATGGATAAATTGCTGCAAAACAGATCTGAACTTTTTATTGAGAGTGATATCAATTATTTTGTCGAAGCGCAAGTAATTACCTACAAAAACGAGCTCGAGGAAAATTACCGTAGCATACCGCTGAAGTTCATTCAAGGACCTAACCTAAAAAGATTCTCCGTAAAAATCTTGCCCGCCGAGATGAGTTTGGTGCTGGTCAGTATGTTGAACAACGCCATGTACGCGTTACATGAAAAGTCTTTAAAAGACTTGCATTTCCACCCTAAGCTTACCGTGGAAACCCAGTATGGTGATAATTACGTTGCGATAATTATAAGGGACAACGGAATCGGGATTTCTGAAGGGGAGAAAAAGCAGTTGTTTTCTCCGTTTTTTACCACTAAGCCCACCTCCAAGGGCACGGGTTTAGGCCTCTTCCTTAGTCAGGATATTGTTAAAACCCATAAAGGGACCATCTCGGTAGATACCCAACCAGACGCCTATACTACGTTTACTATTCAATTGCCACTATCCAATTCGCCGGAGATGGTTTAGTCAAAACGGATATTTTCGCTGTTTTAACTTCTCTCAGCAACTTGAAAAGGTAGGCTCCAGAAGGTACGGCGGCGGTAGAATTTCACCTTGGGTAGCCGGGTTACGCCTCAACCCGCTAAAACCTCCCAACAAACCGCATCAAAGCGACGCTGATTAGCATTCTGCCGACGACATCTTGTAGGTGTGCACTACCCCAGCCCTTCTTCACCACCAAGCCCACGGGCGAGGGCACCGGCCTGGGCCTGTCCCTGGGCTACGACATCGTCGTGCAGGGCCACGGCGGCACGCTCGCGGTACAAAGTCAGGCAGGCCAGTGCACCACGTTTACGATTTGCTTACCTGTTTAACTCCTTTGTTTCTATGTCAACCCCTACGCCGCGCCAGCTAAAACACGCCGGCTTCTTAGTGGGCCTGCTAGTACTGCTCTTGGCAGGTGGTCCGCTACGGGCCCAAACCTCTTTGCACCGCTATTGGGCCGCGTCGCCCGACTCCCTGCGCCGGGTGCTGGCGACGCAGCACGCCGATACGGCTCGGCTGCGCACCCTGCTGCACCTGCTAGATTGCTCCTTGTATGAGACAGAATCGGCTATGCCTGACATAGCCACGGTCGTCGCGCTAACCAAGCACCTGCGCCGCCCGGAATATTGTGCCTACCGCTTGCTGCTCGCCGGGGTGCAGGCAAAAGGGGAGCCATCGCTCGACAGCCTGCAAGCAGCCGTGACGGCCTTCGACCAGCTGCACCAGCCCGCCGCCTGGCCCCTCATCTACCTGCGCGAGGTCTTTAGCGCCCTCAACCGCGAAGATGCCCGGCTGGCCTACTATCAAACCAAACGCGCCCAGTACCTGCGCAGCGGAGACACCATCAGCCTGGCGGTGTGCCACCATGCGCTGGGGGGCTCCTACACCTACCGGGGCGATTACAACCAAGCCACTAGCCAGTACCTGCGAGCAGCGGAGCTGGGGCGTTCGGCTTCCCAGCAATTGTACCACACCTTGCTGCTGAGTGTGGCCAGCAGCTACCGCAAGTGGGGCAACTACGCCAAAGCCTTGAAGTACCTGCGCTTGGGAGAACCTGGCCTGACCAGCGTTTCCGCCCGCGCTAGTGTGTTTCAGGCACGTGGCTTTATTTACCTGCGTCAACGTGACTACCCGGCCGCCCTGCGCGCCGCCGACCAAGCGCTACTAACCGCTGTATTCGCCGGCCCAGGACCCGCGCCGGCGGCCATACTGCGCGCAAGGGCCTACGCTCTGCTATTGAAAAGCCAAGTGCTGCTTACGCTGGGTCGGGTGGGAGAAGCCGGCTTGCTGCTGCAGCAGGCCCAGTCCCTAGCCGATTCGCTGCGGCTTCCGCTGGTATCGACGGCCGCTCCCTTTGAGTTAGATGCGACCTGGGCGCGTTATTACCAAGCTCGGCGCGAGCCCGCCCGCGCCGAAACATACTGGCTAACGGCCTACCGCAAAGCCCGCGAATCCCTCAGCACCCCGCTGCGCCTGGCTTACTTGCGCGCGCTGACCCGCTTTTACCAGCCGCGCCAGCCCGCGAAAGCGGCCTCCTATGCCATCGCCGTCTTGGCGCTGGCCGATTCGCTCGAGGCGCGCGAAGGGACTTTGCACGTGGCCAGCTACGAAATTGAGCAAGCCGACCGCGCCCAGACCTCGCGCATCGCCGGCCTGCGGCAAGCCCAGGTGCAGGAGGCGGCGCGGGCCCGGCGCCAACGCTGGGTGCTCGGGGCCGTGCTCACAGTGCTGGCCCTGATTGGCGGCTTCTCGTTTTTGCTGTGGCGTAGCAACCGCCGCCAGCAGCGAGCTAACGCTCTGCTGAGCCAGCAGAAAGCCGAAATTCAGGCCCAGCGCGACCAGCTCAACACCAGCCTGACCAGCTTGCGTGCCACCCAGGCCCAGCTCATCCAGGCCGAGAAGATGGCCAGCCTGGGGGAGCTCACGGCCGGCATCGCCCACGAGATTCAAAACCCGCTCAACTTCGTCAACAACTTCTCGGAAGTCTCAGCCGAGCTGGTCGAAGAGTTGAAAGCAGCCCAGGCGGCCGGCGACGCCGCGGAAGCCACCGCGCTGGCCGACGACCTGATGCAGAACCTGGGCAAGATCCATCACCACGGGCGGCGGGCGGCCCGCATCGTGCGCGGCATGCTCGAGCACAGCCGCGCCGGCGCCGGGGAGCGGGCCCCCACGGACGTGAACGCGCTGGCCGACGAGTACCTGCGCCTGGCCTACCAAGGCTTGCGGGCCAGGGATAAAACCTTCAACGCCGCGCTCCAGACGGACTTTGCTCCCGATTTGCCGCTGGTGGAGGTCGCGGCCGGCGACCTGGGGCGCGTCTTGCTCAACCTATTCAGCAACGCCTTCTACGCCGTGCGCCAGCGCCAGCAAGCCGGCGAGCCGGGCTACGCGCCCACCGTGCGCGTGGCCACCACCCGCGCCGGCGACGCGGTGGAGCTGCGGGTGTCGGACAACGGCACGGGCATCAGCCCCGAGGTGCAGGCCAAGATCTTCCAGCCCTTCTTCACCACCAAGCCCACGGGCGAGGGCACGGGCCTGGGCCTGTCGCTGAGCTACGACATCATTACCCAGGGCCACGGCGGCACGCTGCGCGTGCAATCCCGGCCGGGCCACTCCACCGAATTCCTCCTCACCCTACCCCGCTAACCGTGCTCGTTTCTGTCCTCGCTGCCTCGCGCCTCCGCCGGGGCTGGCTGCTGCCGCTGTTGCTCCTGCTGCTGAGTGGGCCGCTGGCCGCCCAGCCCAGCCGCCGCTATTGGGAGGCCAACCCCGACTCGCTGCGCCGGGTGCTGGATACCCAGCACGCCGACGCCGCCCGCCTGCGTACCCTGTTGCACCTATACGACGTGGGAGGCTACCGGTCAGATGCTGATTTGGAGAAGCTGAGCCAGGAACAGGTGCAGCTATTACGCCGGCTGCGGCGGCCCGAGGCGGGCGCTTTCCACCAAGAATACGCCCTCCAGCAAGTATTCAAAGCCCATACCGCGCCCACCCAGCAGCTCGACAGCGCCCAGGCAGCCGTGGAGGCCTTTGACCGTCTGGGCCGGCCCGTGCCGGAACTACTATCGACTGTTGCCAAGCTGTTCAGAGAACTTAAGCAGCCGGAGGCACAGGTTGCTTATTTTCAGGCCAAGCTAGCCCAGTATCAGGCCCAGGGGGCTCAGGTAAATCTGGCCGTTTGCCACCATTCGCTGGGTGCCCCCTTCGCGGACCAGGGCAACTACAACCAAGCCATCAGCCACTACCTGCACTCGGCCGACCTGTACCGTACGTTCACCCGATTTGGGCAGGAAAACGAATTGAAAGTAGTCGGCTACTACTACGCCGAATGGGGCAACCCGGTCAAGGCGCTGCACTTCCTGCGCCAGGCGCTGGCCGTGAGCGCCACGCTGCCTCAGCGGTACGGCTACAATAGGACTGTCTATACTTACTGGGGCATTGCCAAGGCCTATCGCCAGCTGCACAACTACCCCGCCGCCCTGCGCTATGCCAACTTGGCCCTGGCGGGTAACCCGGCCGATACTACCCGCAGCTACGCCGCCGGCGTATCACTTTACCAAGCTTATGGACTGGTGCTCAAGAGTGCCGTGCTGCTCGATGCGGGCCACGTGGCTGAAGCCGGGCCCTTGCTGGCGCGGGCGCAGCACCTGGCCGACTCGCTGAAGCTGAACATCAATTCTTCCAGCGGCTCCTTTGAACTCGATGCCACCTGGGCCCGCTACTACGCCGCCCGCGGCGAGCCGGCCCGCGCCGAAACCGCCTGGCTGGTGGCCTACCGCAAAGCCCGCGAGTTCAAGCTCGTGCCGCTGCGGCTGGCGTATTTGCGCGGGCTAGCCGATTTTTACGCCCAGCGCGGGCAGACGGAGCCGGCCGGCCGCTATGCCCGCGCCGGACTGGCCCTGAGCGACAGCCTCACTACCCGGCAGGGTACGTTTCACGTCGCGCAATACGAGGCCGAGCGCGCCGAGCAGGCCCAGCAGGCCCGCATCGGGGCGCTGCGCCTGGCCCAGGCGCAGGATGCCGCCCGCGCCCGCCGCCAGCGCTACGTGCTGGGCGGCGTGCTGGTGGTGCTGGCCCTGCTGGCGGGCCTGGGCTTCGTGCTCTGGCGCGGCAACCGCCGCCAGCAGCGCGCCAACGCCCTGCTCAGCCAGCAGAAAGCCGAAATTCAGGCCCAGCGCGACCAGACCACCCAGGCCCTCACCGACCTGCGCGCCACCCAGGCCCAGCTCATCCAGGCCGAGAAAATGGCCAGCCTGGGCGAGCTCACGGCCGGCATCGCCCACGAGATTCAAAACCCGCTCAACTTCGTCAACAATTTCTCGGAAGTTTCGGCCGAGCTGGTCGAAGAGTTGAAAGAAGCGCAGGCGGCTGGCGACGCTGCGGAAGCCACCGCGCTGGCCGACGACTTGGCGCAGAACCTGGGCAAGATCCATCACCACGGGCGGCGGGCGGCCCGCATCGTGCGCGGCATGCTCGAGCACAGCCGCGCCGGCGCCGGGGAGCGGGCCCCCACGGACGTGAACGCGCTGGCCGACGAGTACCTGCGCCTGGCCTACCACGGCCTGCGCGCCAAAGACAAGGCCTTTAACGCGGCCCTCGAAACGGACTTCGCCCCCGGCCTGGCCCCCGTCGAGGCTGTGGCCGGCGACCTGAGCCGGGTGCTGCTCAATCTGTTCACCAACGCCTTCTACGCCGTGCGCCAGCGCCAGCAGGCCGGCGAGGCGGGCTACGCGCCCACCGTGTGCGTGCGCACGAAACGGGTGGGGCCCCAGGTCGAAATCCGCGTGGCCGACAACGGCACGGGCATACCGGCCGAGGTGCAGGCCAAGATATTCCAGCCCTTCTTCACCACCAAGCCCACGGGCGAGGGCACCGGCCTGGGCCTCTCGCTGGCGCACGACATCGTTGTGCAGGGCCACGGCGGCGTGCTCACCGTGGAGAGCGAAGCCGGGGTCGGCACCGCGTTTACCATCCGGCTGCCGGCCGGCGGCCCGGTGATTTGAACGCGCGCGGGGTAAAAACCCGGGCGAGGCCACGGCGCAACCACTGCCCGGCCGCGGCGGACGCTTTTCTTGGGGCCCCGGCCTCACGTCTACCGGCTAATTGAGTTAAATTTGCCAAGATGAAAATACTGGTGGTAGACGACGAAATGGACGTGCGCGTCCTGTTCGAGCAACGGTTTCGGCGCGAAATCCGCAGCGGCGAGTTTGTGTTTGCTTTCGCCCATTCGGGCGAAGAAGCGTTGGACTACCTGCGCGACCACCCCTCCGAAGTGGTGCTCATCCTCTCCGACATCAACATGCCCGGCATGAGCGGGCTGGAGCTGCTGCGGCAGGTGCGGGCGCAGTACCCGGCCCCGGTTCCGCCGCCCACTCCGGTCGTGCTGATGCTCACTGCCTACGGCGACCAAGCCACCCGCGACCAGGCCCTGGGCCTGGGAGCCGATGACCTGATAACCAAACCCGTCGATTTCGCCGCCCTCAAGCACACGCTCCTGGCCCTGGCCGGCGTCTAGGCCCTCCTCCCCAACCCCTGCCCCCGCATGAAGACCCACATTTTGGTCGTCGACGACGAGGCCGACCTTGAGCTGCTTATCAAGCAGAAGTTCCGGCGCCAAATCCGCGAAAACGTGTACGAATTCCGGTTCGCGGCCAACGGAGAGGAGGCCCTGGCCAGCCTGGCGGCCCACCCCGACACCGACGTCCTGCTCTGCGACATCAACATGCCCGTGATGGACGGGCTCACGCTGCTCTCGAACCTGCCGGCCGCCAACCCGGTGGCCAAGGCCGTGATGGTGTCGGCCTACGGCGACATGCAGAACCTGCGCACGGCCATGAACCGCGGGGCCTACGACTTCGTGACCAAGCCCGTGGATTTTGCGGACCTGGAGCGGACGATGGAAAAAACCGCCGCTCACGTGCAGCAGCTGCGCCAAACGCTGCTCGCCATCCGGGAGAACAACATCCTAAAGATGTACGTCGACGAAACGGTGATCAACTTCATGGGCCGGCCCGGTTTCGAGAACCAGCTGCTGGTTAGCGAAACCGTGGAGGCCACGGTGGTCTTCTTCGACCTGTGCGGCTTCACGGCCCTCTCGGAAGGGCAGCCCGCGGGCGTGGTCGTGCCGCTGCTCAACGCCTACTTCGACAGCATGGTGCAGGAAATCATCGCCCACGAGGGGCACGTCGACAAGTTCATGGGCGACGCGGTGATGGCCGTGTTCCGGGGCGCGTACCACCTCGACCGCGCCGTGGACGCGGCCCTGGCCGTGCGCGCGCTGCTGGCCGCCACCCAGAGCCCGCTGCCCGACGGCTCAACTTACCAGCCACGGGTGAGCATCGGCGTCAACACCGGCGACATGGTGTCGGGCAACATTGGCTCGGCCACGCTCAAGCGCCTCGACTACACCGTCATCGGCGACGCCGTGAACGTGAGCCAGCGCCTGCAGGCCGCGGCGCAGGCCGGCCAAATCCTCGTCAGCGAAGCCACCTACCAGCGGCTGAAAGAATCGTTCCAGTGCCAGCCGGTGGGCGAGGCGCACCTCAAAAACAAGGCCGCCCCGGTCATGACGTACGAAGTGGTGGCCTAAAGCACGTGCATACGCTAGGCACGACGGTCAAAGGGGCGGGTTGAACGTTAAAACCTTTATCAAATAAGGTTTTAACGTTTAACCCGCCCCTTTGACCTGCTTCAAACCCGTGCCCAGACTTGGAAACCATTCTAAGCCGGGGCCTGCACCGGGGCCGGGGCGCGGGCTTCGTTCTGGCGGCGCAGGCGCTGGCACAGCACCCGCACGATGTTGCGCAGCACCTCGCCGCGCTCCTCCATCACGTCGTAAAAGTCCTCTTGATCGAGCCGGAAGGCCGTTACCGCGTCCTGCGCCACCGCCGACGCCGAGCGCGGCTCGGTGTCGAGCAGAGCCAACTCGCCAAAAAAGTCGCCGTTGCCGAAGGTGGCCAGTTGTTGGGAGCCGTTGAAAATCCCGACTTGGCCTTCGTGGATGATGAAGAGCGAGGCTCCTAACTCGCCCTTAGCAAAAATCTGCTCGCCGGCGGCAAAGCGCACTTCGTGCATGATGGGCACAATGCTGCTGAGCACGTTCGCCGCCGTTTGGGCAAACAGCGCCGTTTGTTGCAGCACCCGCACCTGCTCGGCGGCGCCGATGGACGAAGTAGTGGCGGTGTGGCTCATAAGCAACTGGTTAAGGGGTTGGTGGGCGGCCTCTACGAGCCGGTAAAGGGCCGGCTGCCGTGCGGCGAGCCGCGCCAGCAGGGCGAAAGCGCTTTCGCGCACCAGCGGGCTGGGGCTGCGCAGGTGCGGCGAAAGCGCCGCCACCGAACTGGCAGTGGGCTGCCACTGCTCCAGGGCCACCCGCACGGTCCAGTCGGAAAAGGCGGTTTCGCCGCGCGTCACAATGGTCTCGACGACGGGAGCGGGGGCCAGCAGGGGCCCCAACAGGCGGTCAAAAATGCCCGCTTTTTCAGCGGGCGGATCTTGCGTGAGCAGGGCTTGCAGGCCCAGGTAGGTGGGCCGGGCAATGCTGTTGTCGAGAATTTCGAGCGCGTTGGCTTGGCGCTCGCGGGCGGCGTGGGCCACCCCGCGTTGCGCGTCGGCAATGAGCTGGGGCGCGTGCAGCTGGCCCAGCAAGGCAAACACCCGCTGCTGGGCCCGGGCCAGCTCGTAGTCGAGGCAACCGGCCAGCGCGGGGCCGGCCGTGGCCTGGCCGTGCAGCAGCAGCTGGGCCAGGTGCAATTCTTCGCGCACCAGGGCCTGAAACAGAGGCGCCTCGTGCTGCTCCGCGTCGGCGTGGCGCAGCGCCCGCATGGCCGCCTCGCGCCGGAACAGGTGGGGCTGCCGGGCCAGGGCCACCAGCAGCTGGTGGCTGGCGGCCGTGCGCAGGCGGCCGCACACCTGTGCTACCCGGCGCACCAGGGCCTGGTCGGGCTCGGCGCTGAGCACGTTCGCCAGCGTAGGTAGGGCGGCTTCGCCCAGGTGCAGCAGGTGCTGCGTCGCGGCGGCCCGGCCCGCCTTGCGCCCCAACTCCGTCACTAGGCGGCGAATCTCGTCGGGGCTAGCGGTGACCGGGGGGGCCAGGGCGCTGCCGGGGCGGCCGGCCGCCGGCGCTTCGTCTTCGCCCGGCGCAAAGCGCGGGCGCAGGGCGTGCTGCAGCTCGGCTACGTACTGGCGGTAGGTGCGCCCCAGCAGCAGCAGCACGCCGAGCAGCAGCAGGCCCATCCACGCGAACGGGGCCCCGGGGTGGCTCCCCGGCAGGGCGGGCAGCGCAAAGAGCAGCCCGCCGCCCAGGGCCAGGCCCAGCGGCTCGTAGAGGCCCTTGGCCAGGGTGTGCGCCTGCAGGCGCTCGGGCGGCGAAAGGGGTTGAAAGAGCAGCAAAAAAACGGGATCGAACACGGCCCGGCGCAGCACTTCCAGCCCCAGGTACAGCCCGCAGAAATACCGCAGCGCCGTGCCCGCGTTGGCCAGGTCGAGGCTGACGTACAGGGCCAGCCCACTTAGCAGGGCCACCGGCAACGCCAGCAGCACCCGGCGCACGCCCAGCCGGTCGAGGGTGCGCTGCGAGAGCAGCAGCTTGAAGACCAGGGCCAGCAGGTAGGTGCACCCGAGCACGGTGCCCACGTAGCGCATGATGGCCGCCTCGTCGTGAAAGCGGTGCTTGACGTTCACAAAAAACAGGTATTCGATGCCCGTCGTCACGGCCGCCAGGCCCAGCAGGCTCAAGCACAAGGTCGTTACCAGGCGGCTCTCGCCCAGCCAGCGGCGCAGCCCCGGGGCCACCGCTTGCTCCCGGGCCCGCCGCGGGGCAGGGGCCGCGGCCACCGCGTGCGCGCCCAGTGTGGCACGCAAGGCCAGTAGCGCCGCCAAGTAGGCCCCGAAGGCCATGCCCAGCAGCCACGGCAGGTCGGCGTTGCCGCGGATGGCCAGGGCCAGCACGGCCCCCAGCATTTTGGCCGGCATGTCGCCCGCGCTGATAACGCCAAACAGCCGCTTGCTCTGCCGTACGTCGAACACCACTGCCGCCACGCCCCAGAACTCCAGGCTGGTGAGCAGGTAGATGACCCGGTAGCCCGCCATCACAGCCACGGCCGAGGCCACCGAGTGGCCCGTAGCCACCAGCACGCCTAGCACGCCCGCCAACACCACCGCCGCCAGCAGCACCCGCACCGCCAGCTTTGGCAGGGGCCAGTGGTGCTCGAAGCGCCCGTAGAGTTGGCCCGCCGCCAGCATGGCCAGGGCCGCCGCGCCGTAGGCCAGCGGCAGGTTGCGCTCGGGGTTGTTTTCGAGCAGCAGCACGTTGGCCGCCACGTACACCAGCACGGCCCCGACCCCCAGCAGGCAGTTGTGCAGGAAAAATAGCCATACCGTGCGCCCCTCCCCGGTCCGCACGCCCAGCAGCCGTTTTCCGCGCTCGGTTATCGTCATGGCCCGCAAGTTATACCCGTCACGTAGAGGAAAACGAAAATAAGTGGTAAGGTTGCCACATGAACCTGATCCTAACTGCATCGGAGTAGAGCCAGTTGCGGATGAGGTGGTCTAGGAGTGCCGGACAGAAGAAGGCTGTCTTGTCCTGAAATAGGTTGACAGTTTTTGCCTAAAAAACTGTCTCATGGAAGACCACATTCGCGCCTTACTTCAGCGTTTTCAGTACAGCGAGCAACTCAAAGAAACGGCCGCGTTCCGCATTGTCTTTGGGGGCGAAACGCTGAGCCAGGTCATGGCCGACCTGGATATTCATAACAGCTATACCCTGCGCAACTGGGTGAGCCTTTATCAGCGTAAGCTGCAGACCGGCTTGTTCGTTTGCCCGGCTATGACACGAACACCAAAACGGGACGTGCAGGCCTTACAACAGCACAATGACGAGTTGGAAGAAACGCTCCAACAGGCCAATCTGCTAATTTTAGCCCTGCATACGATGATTGAGGTGGCCGCGCAAGAGCTACAAGTGCCCATCCGAAAAAAGTCTGGCACCAAACAGTCCTGAGGCTTCAGGAAAACGAAATCGCCCGGGTGAGCGTCGGTCACCTGTGTCGACTGTTTGGTGTCAGCCGACACGCCTTTTATCACCGCCAACACGACGCCCAACGGGTGCGTGGCCACGCTTTGCTGGTGCTGGACCCGGTGCTCGCGCTTCGGCGCGAGATTCCAGGGCTGGGTACCCGCTGCTGCTCCAACAACCCCTGGCAGCAAGCGGCATCAAAATGGGCCGCGACAAGCTGCATCAGCTCCTACAAACACACAATTTGATTCTGCGCCGAAAGCGGTCAGTGCCGAAAACGACGAATTCTGCCCATAGCCTGCGCAAGTAGCCGGACTTGCTGCTGGATACAGCGCTTACGGCGCCCCAGCAAGCGTGGGTGTGCGACATTACCTACTTGTGCATCGGGCTGGGCTTCGGCTACTTATTCTTGCTAACGGATGCGTATTCGAAGCTCATCGTCGGCTACTGCCTGCATCCGTACCTCACGGTGGAGGGCGCACTGAACGCGTTGGAAATGGCCCTGCAAAGCGAGCAGCCCCGCTCCGCATGCCTGATTCACCACTCGGACCGGGGGAGTCAGTATGGCAGCTTCGCTTACATCCAGCGGCTCCGGCAAGCCGGGATTGCCATCAGCATGACCCAACACGGCGACCCCTACGAGAATGCCGTGGCTGAGCGCATCAATGGTATCTTGAAAACGGATTTTCGGTTAAACCGCGTGTTTACCACCTTTGACGAAGCAGCCCGCGCCGTCGAGCAGAGTGTGCGCAATTACAATCACCTGCGCCCTCACATGAGTTGTAGCTATCTAACGCCGGCCGCCGCCCACGCCAGTACCAAGCCCTTGCAAAAGCATTGGAAACCTAAAGTCTACAAGATCGCGCAGCCCCCAACATCAACCGACACAGCTTAACTTGACAACCTGCTAGCAGGATTAAAACCACTCATTTTTTCTCCCGCAAAAACTGACAACTTTTTTTCAGGATTGGACAAATGGTCAACGCAGACCCGGACTACCACTAACCGATCAACTTATTTCTGGACAAGACGCTCGGTGTCGGCCGGGCCACCATTTACCGTTACCTAGCGCATTTAGCTGTCCCTACCGGTGGCAGTATGGGAGTAACCCCTGGCAGATAACGTAGGATATGCCCATACCCCTAGAAGGTAGCTAAGGGGGGAAACCACAGCTGAAACGCACTGCCTGCCCCCGCTACGGAATGGACCTGAATGCTGCCTTGGTGCAGCTGCATGATTTGCTTGGCCAAGCTCAGCCCAATCCCGGAGCCGTTGGGGCGGGTAGTGAAAAAAGGAATAAAGATGCTGTCCAGCACGTCGGCGGGAATACCGCTGCCGTTGTCCTTTACCTCGATAATCACCCGCTCCTGTTCATCGAACCAAGCCTGCAGGCTAAGGCGGGGGTTGGGGTTTTGTACGAGCGCCTGCGCCGCATTGAGCACCAGATTGATGAGCACTTGCTCCAGTAGGTGGCCGTCAGCGTGCAGGGTGAGGTGGGCGGGCCGGACGCTAAGGGTGACCTCAATGCCTTGCGCGGCCAGTTGTTCCGCCAGTAGCTGCCGGGTGGCCTGGAGCAACTCCCGCACATAAAGGGTCGTGCGCTGCGGCGAGGTCAGGGTACTAAATTCCCGGTACACTTGGGCGAAGCGCAGCAGCCCTTCGCTGCGCTGCTGGATGATGCGAATGCCGGTTCCCACGTCGTCGAGCAACTCATCTGAAGTCTCCTGCTGCCGGGCACGCTGCACGTGGCGGCCCAACGAATCGGCCAGCGAAGCGATGGGGGCAACCGAGTTCATGATTTCGTGCGTCATCACCCGGAGCAGTTGCTGCCAAGCAGCGGTTTCGGTATCAGCCAGGGCCTGGCTCACGTTTTTGAAGGCCAGGAGGGTAAACGCTTCGCCGCGTAGCTTAAACTGGGTGGCCGATACGAGCAACTGCACCGTTTGGAGGCCCACAATCAGCTTCACTACCGCGGGCTGGCCGGGAACCGCCCGGCAAATGGCCTCGTAGAGGACCGGCTGCCGGGATTGCAGCGCCCGGATGTTTTTCAGGTACGGCAGGTGCAGCGTCTGCTTAAACGCCTCGTTCACCCAGGCCACGGTGCCCGCCGCGTCGTAGGACACGATACCGGTATCGAGCAGCGCCAGGATGGTTTGCAGGTATTGGAACTGCCCTTCCTGCGCGGCCCGCAACTCCCGAAACGTGGCGTTGACCTGGTTGAAGGCCTCGTGCAAAGGCCGCAGCGACGCCGGGACGGACTGCACTGGGTACTGCCGCGAAAAATCCCGGTACTGGAGGGCCAGGGTGAAGTCGGCCAGGGCCTGCTGGCCGCGCGTCAGGTAACGGGCCAGGTCCAGGACCAGCGCTAACAGTAGCACCAGGGCCCCCAGGGCTAGCCCGTAGGCGTGGTGCAGCGCGGCGTACCCGCCCCCGGCCAGCGTGGCCACCAACATCACCAACCGCCCCAGCAGACGGGCATCCAGGCTATTAAATATCATGCTTGTCGAGCCGACGGTAGAGGGCGGTGCGGGTGAGGCCCAGTTCCTTGGCGGCTTTGGTGAGGTTGCCTTGATGGCGCTCAAGGGCCTGCTGAATGGTATTTTTTTCTATTTCCAGCAACGGCAGCGGATTCTCAGCCACGGTCGTAGCCGGCGCTGCCGCCGCGGAATCATGCGCCGATTCGGGGTGTCGAAACGAGAAATCCTCGGGTCCCAGCACCGGGCCGCTCCCCAAAATAACCGCCCGCTCCACGGCGTGTTGCAGTTCCCGCACGTTGCCCGGCCAGGCGTGCTGCCGAAGCTTGCGCAGGGTGGCGGGCGCAAACTCCGGGGCGGGGCGTTGGTTGCGGGCGGCGTACACCTGGGCGAAGTGCCGGGCCAGCAGCCACACGTCGTCGCCGCGCTCGCGCAGGGGCGGCAGCGTGAGTTCGACCGTGTTGAGGCGGTACATCAGGTCCTGGCGGAAGTCGCCGCGGGCCACCAGCGCGTGCAGCGGGGCGTTGGTGGCCGACAACAGCCGGATATCCACCGGTACGGGGGTGTTGCTTCCTACGGGCACCACCTGGCGGTTTTGCAGGGCCGTGAGCAGCTTGGCTTGCTGCGGCAGGCCAATGTTGCCAATCTCATCCAGAAACAAGGTTCCTCCGGTGGCCGCCTCAAAGCGGCCCACGCGGCTGGCCTGGGCATCCGTGAACGCGCCCTTGGTGTGCCCGAACAGCTCGCTTTCAAACAACCCCTCACTAAGCGCGGCCACGTCGGCGGCCACGAAAGGCCGGGCAGCACGGCGCGACTGCTCGTGCAGGGACTTGGCGACCAGCTCCTTACCCGTGCCGTTCTCGCCGAGCAGCAGCACGTTGGCTTCGGTTGGGGCGACTTTTTCAATGATGGCGCGCACTTCCTGCATGGCGGCTGACTCGCCGAGTAGCGCGGTAGCCGCGGCCGGCCCGACTACTTTTTTCGAGGTGACTCCGCTTTTGCTACCGGTTTTAGGTTGGAGAGCGGCGGCCAGCGTTTGCAGCAGTTGTTCGTTGTGCCAGGGCTTGAGCAGGAAGTCGGTGGCGCCGGCTTTAAGGGCGCGCACTGCCGTGCGCACGTCGCCATAAGCCGTAATGAGGATAACGGCCGTGGTGGGGTCGTATTCCCGGATGCGGCCCAGCCAGTAGAAGCCCTCGTTGCCCGTCGCCTGGCCGCTGCGGTAGTTCATGTCGAGCATCACGGCGTCGAAGTGCTGCTGGCGGAGCAGGGAGAGCAGCAGCTCCGGGTTTTTCTCCGTCACGACTTCCCGCACCTCGCTTTTGAGCAGCAGCTTGAAGGCGAACAGTACGTCGGGTTCGTCGTCTACTACCAGGATGCGGGCGTGCTTGAGAATCATGAAAAAAGGATGGGTAAAACGTAAAAGTGGGTGTTGTTAAACAAATAGGGGAAAACCTCCAACTCTAAGGTTTTCCCCTACTCTGTCTATCTACGAAGCTTTTATTTTCCGCGCCCTTAGGCTGGCTGACGATTGGCCACAAAAGGAGCTTGCTTCACATACTCGGGGCTATGGAGCTGTGTAAGCAGAAATTGTGCTAGGTCAGCTACTGTGATAGTTGGCCCTAGCAAGCATTCTAATCGCGCTTCCACATTGCTAATAAGCGCTGGCCCTTCTAAGAGATAGGGTAAACGAACGTAGGTCCACGCTAAATCACTATCTGAAAGAAGCTGCAACTCCCGCTCTCTGTCTGCCATAAAGAGTGGATAGTGCTGCTGCATATAGGCCGCAGCCTGTTTGGTGCCCGCATCGTGTTGCTCGTGGGCGGTTTGGTAAAGAGAAGTTACCGCGATATACCGCTTAATGTGTTGTGCTTGTAGAATAGGTAATAGCTGTGCTGTTACCGCGCTTAACATAGGAGCAGGTTCTCCTTTCGGGTTGCCTAATGTGCTGACTAGGGCTTGGCAACCCTGTAACAGCGTGGTTAAGGCTGCGGGGTCCCGGGCATCGCCTGAGATAATAGTGAGCTGCTTGTGCTGTAGCTGAAAATCAGCTGGATGGCGAAGTAAAAGACGGACGTTATAGCCGGTTTGTAGGGCTTGTTGTACTAGGGGCTGGCCAGCTTTGCCGGCTCCGCCTAAAATGGCGATGGTTGAAAAGATAGTAGACATGCTGCTAACACGTTGGGGACTGCCTAAGGTGGACAATCGGATAAGGCTAAAAAAGAGAAGAAAAGCCCTTATTCCGCAATGGGACTGGTGCTGATTTATTCCCCGCCATAAAAATGAGAAGAGCTCTTTCCGGGCATCCACGCTGAAAAATACCAGCGCAGCCGTTCGCGGTAGACCATACCGGCCTACACCTCCACTGGCAGGAGGTCGGAACAAGCAAAAAGGGGTAATTAGCAGATTTTAATGAGCCAAAGTAAAGCAACTATTCTTTAACAAGAACTGAGCACGGCTACTTTTTAGAAGAGTAGTTTCTTCTTTGAGGCAGTAGACAGGTGATTTGCCTAAGCTGGTGGGGGAGTAATGGGTTGGAGCTTTTACCCTATTTATTTAACGACACCCAAAAGTTGGGGCTAGCTGGCACCCGTACCAACCCAGGCCACATAAACCGTGCAGGCCTCTGAAAATGCTGGGTTTCAGTTGACCAAGACATTCCTGGCCCAGCAACAGCTTCAGACTGTATCAGAACCGAACGGTCAACTGTATCAAAACCGGACGCTTGGCAACAACTGGCTACTAGGTTTTCGAGCCAGGCCATTGAATAGCAATACTTTGTGAGTAAGGCACCGTTCTTGGCACCTCCGGTCAATAGCTTTTTGCTGCTATTCCCTGCGCCAAACCGAATGGATGTCCTGATACCGAAGAAAAAGTGGTCGTTTGTCACCCGCTGGTGGTGGCTGGGCGCCTTGGTGCTGGCGGGCACGGGCGCGGCCGGCCTCTACTGGCCCCGGCCGGGCCAGCGGCTGCACGTGGCGGCCAGCCGGCTGACCATCAGCCCTGTAACGCGGGGAAATTTTCAGGAATTCACGGCCATCGACGGGGTGGTGCAGCCGCTGCACACCGTGTACCTGGACGCGGCGGAGGCCGGCACCGTGCAGCAGGTACTGGTGGAAGAAGGTATGACCTTGACGGCGGGCCAGCCGTTGCTGCGGCTGGCCAATCCCGACCTGCAACTGGAAATGGTAAACCGCGAAACGGCCGTGTACGACCTGATGAATAACCTGCGCAACACCCGCAACCAGCTGCTGCAAAACCGCATCCTGCGCCAAAACCAGCTAGCCGACATCGACTTTCAGCTGGCCGAGGCCCGGCGGGTGTTCGACACCAACCAGGTGCTCTACGACCAGAAAGTGATTGCGCGGCAGGACTACCTGCAAAGCCAGAACGCCTACCGCTACCAGCTACGCCGGCGACAGCTGACGCAGCAGACCCTGCGCCAGGACTCAATAGCCATGCAGCAGCAGCTGGGCACCATGCAGGAATCGGTGCAGCGCATGACCAGCAACCTGGCCCTGATGCGGCGCAAGATGGACGACCTGCTGCTACGGGCCCCAGTCGGCGGGCGGCTCAGCTCGCTGGCCGCGGAAGTGGGCGAGGCCAAAACGCGGGGCCAGCGCCTGGGGCAGATTGACGCGCTGGCGGGCGTGAAACTACACGCCGCGGTGGACGAGTTTTACATTGCTCGTATCGGCGCCGGTCAGGTGGGCGAAGTGGTGGTGGAGGGCCAGGCGTATGCCTTGCGCGTGACCAAAATCTTCGCCCAGGTGGCCAAAGGCCTGCAAATCGACCTGGCCTTTATAGGCACCCCGCCACCGGGCCTGCGGCGGGGACAGACCCTGCCCATTCGGCTGGCGCTGAGCGCAAAGGCCCCGGCGGTGCTGCTCCCAAAAGGCGGCTTTTACCAGCAAACCGTGGGCAATTGGGCGTTTAAGCTGGGGGCCGATGGCACTAGGGCCCAGCGGGTGGCCATCCGGCTGGGGCGGCAGAACCCCGACTACTACGAGGTGCTGGCGGGCCTGCGTCCTGGTGACCAAGTTGTAACGTCCAGCTACGAAGGGTACGCCGACCAACAGGAACTAGTGCTGGACAACCACCAGCCGTAGGCATTTTACTAACTACTTGGCCCTAAAAGACTGCTAATCATGATTAAGACCGAAAATCTGGAAAAGGTATACCGCACCGAGGAGGTGCAAACCAAGGCGCTGAACCACGTCTCGCTGACGGTGGAGCAGGGGGAGTTTGTGGCCATCATGGGCCCCTCGGGCTGCGGCAAATCGACGTTGCTCAACCTGCTGGGCCTGCTCGACGAGCCCGACGGCGGCAGCCTGCAACTGCTGGGCACCGAAACCAGCCGCTACTCGGAGCGGCAGCGGGCCGAGCTGCGCAAGCGCAGCCTGGGCTTCGTGTTCCAGAGCTTCAACCTGATTGACGAGCTGACGGTGTTCGAGAACGTGGAGCTGCCCCTGCGCTACCTCGGCGTGGGGGCCGCCGAGCGGCGGCAGCGGGTGGAACAGGTGCTGGAGAAAATGCAGCTGCTGCACCGGCGCCACCACTTTCCCCTGCAACTCTCGGGCGGGCAGCAGCAGCGCGTGGCCGTGGCCCGCGCCGTGGTAAACGCCCCGCCGCTGCTGCTGGCGGATGAGCCTACCGGCAACCTCGACTCAGCCAGCGGCCACGACGTGCTGGGGCTGCTAACCGAGCTGAATGAGGCGGGCACCACCGTGCTCATGGTCACGCACTCTGAGCACGACGCCCGGTACGCCCGGCGCGTCATCCGCCTGCTCGACGGGCAGGTGGTGCTGGAAAACAGCCGCAGCCAATTCTAACCGATTCCTCACCCTTCGGCCATGCTTCCCTACCCCCTGCTGCTCCTCTACCGCAACTTTAAGCGGTTCAAAAGCACGTTCTTCATCAACCTGATTGGCCTTTCGACCGGCCTGGCCTGCGCGCTGCTCATCTACTTGTGGATAAGCGACGAGCGCAGCTTCGACCGCTACCACGCCCTGGACGGCCGGCTTTACCAGGTGATGGAAAACCGCCGTACGGCCGCCGGCATCGAGACGCAGCTCGGCACCATGCCGCTGCTGGCCGAGGCCCTGCGGCGGGAAATGCCGGAGATTGAATTCGTGGCCACTACCACGCCGGTCCCGTTTTTCGACGCGTTCTCGCTGTCGGCGGCGGGCGGCCAGCACCTCACCGGCGTCGCCAAATACGCGGACCCGGCCTTCTTCCAGCTGTTTTCCTACCCCCTGCTAGTGGGCACCCCCGCCACGGTGCTGCGGGATAAACATTCCATTGTGCTCTCCGCAGCCCTGGCCACTAAGCTCTTTGGGTCGCCGCAGAACAGCCTGGGCAAAGCTGTGAAATGGCAAATGATGACCGATAGCACGCAGACCAGCCTGGTGGCCGGGGTGTTTGCCGGGGTGCTCCGCAACTCGTCGGAGCAGTTTGACCTCGTGCTGCCGTTTGCCTCGTTCAGGGAACGGATGCAGGTGGGTGAAACCATCAAGTGGGACGACAACGGCCCTTTCAACACCTACCTGGCCCTGAAGGAGGGGGCGGACCCCGCGCAGTTTCAAGCCAAGCTGGCGGGGTTACTGAAAACCAAAAGCGCGCAGGCCCAGGCCCAGGGGCGCACGCTATTCGTGCGGCCGTTCTCGGCGGCATATTTGCACGGCACCTACGAAAACGGCGTTGCCACCGGGGGGCGCATTGCCTACGTGCGGCTGTTCGCCCTGATTGCCGGGCTCATTCTGGTGATTGCCAGCATCAATTTCATGAACCTGTTCACGGCCAAGGCCTCGCGGCGGGTCAAGGAAGTGGGCATTCGCAAGGCCCTGGGGGCGAGCCGCGCCGCGCTGGTGGGGCAGTACCTGACCGAGTCCGTGGTGATGGCCTTGCTGGCCCTGGTCGTGGCCGTGGGGCTGGTACAGCTCGTGCTCCCGCAGTTCAGCGCGCTGACGGGCAAGCCGCTGGCCTTGCGCTGGGAGTGGCCGCTGGTGGCGGCCAGCCTGGCCCTGGCGCTGGGTACGGGGCTGCTGGCGGGCAGCTACCCCGCGTTCTACCTGTCGGGGTTCCAGCCGGCGGCCGTGCTGAAGGGCAAGCTGCCGACCCGGGCCGGCGACGTCTGGACGCGGCAGGGACTGGTCGTGCTGCAGTTCACGCTCTCGGTGCTGTTCATTGTGGCCGTGGTGGTCGTTAACGCGCAGCTGGCGTTTGTACAGCGCCAGCCGCTGGGCTACGACAAGGCGCACGTAATCCGCTTTGAAGCGGCGGGCCGGGCGGCCCGCCAGCCCGCGGCGTTTCTGGCCGAGGTGAAAAAATTGCCCGGCGTCGTGCAGGCATCCAGTGTCGTGGGCGGCTTCTTGAGGGGGGGCAGCGGCGGGGGGGGCGGCCCTGAGGTGAGCTGGGGAGGCCGGCGCGTGGCGGTAAACGCGCAGTTGGGCAATTACGACCTGGTGGAAACCCTGGGCCTGCACCTGGTAGCGGGCCGCAGCTTTTCGCGGCAGTACCGCGCCGACAGCGCCGTTATCCTCGTCAACCAGGCCCTGGTGGCCAGCCTGGGAATGCCGGACCCCGTGGGCCAACGGCTCGACGGCGCCCGCATCGTGGGCGTGGTCCGCGACTTCCACCTCGAGTCACTGCACGAAAAAATCAAGCCCTACCTCCTTCGGCTGGAAACCCAAGCGGGCACCCTCTACGTCAAGCTCCAGCCCAACGCGGAGCAGGCCACGATTGCGCGGCTTCAGCAACTGTACGCCGCCTACAACCCCGGCTTTACGCTCGACTACACGTTTCTGGATACCGACTACCAGGCCCAGTACGTAGCCGAGCGGCGGGTGGCGGTGCTCGCTCGCTACTTTGCCGGGCTGGCCATTCTCATTTCTGCCCTGGGCCTGCTGGGACTGGCGGCCTTCACCGCCGAGCGCCGGCGCAAGGAAATTGGTATCCGCAAGGCCTTGGGCGCAAGCGAGCTGGGCATCGTCTGGTTGTTGACCAGCAGCCTGACCTGGCTGGTAGTCGTGGCCATCGTGCTGGCGTTGCCCCTGAGCTACCTGCTCCTGCAGCGGTGGTTGGAAGGCTTTGCCTACCGCGTGGCGTGGCAGTGGTGGTACTTCGCGGCGGCCGGCATGGGTGCCCTGCTTATTGCCTGGCTCACGGTGAGTGTGCAGGCCTGGCGGGCCGCCCGCCGCAACCCCGTGCTGAGCCTGCGGGCCGAGTGAGAGGCAGATAGATGGGTCGCTCTGAGTTGGGTGTTGTTGAACAGATAGGGGAAACCTCCGACTCAGCAGCCAACAGTGGATTAGTGGTCCAGCCATTGCTTAAAGTCCGGCGCGCGGCCCGCGCTGACGACCAGGGCCTCCCCCGCGACCGGGGGCGCTACCTGCAGGACCAAGCGGCCCTTGAAATACGGACTTTTCGCCCTGGCCTCGTTGGGGGTTGCCGGGCGGACCGCTTGTTCACTTCGGACGCACCGGAAGCCCGTGGGTCCGGCGCCCTAGCCCCAAGCAGCCAGCTGCTGGAGCGCAAGGCGGTCTCTAATTAGAAGCGCCGACGAAGACAAATCCGTCGGGGTGCCAGCTAAATGTAACGCCGCAATAAACTAAAAACTCTGCCCGCTCTCAGCTTATAACGCCGATTATGTTAGGTAGTAAGATACCCTGCGCCCGGCGGGAGCTAATATTCAACTTGGGAAAGTGGAAATTTATAACGGAGGCCTTTTCCAGCTTTCCAGCCTCCAACAGCGCACCTGTATAACCCATAGTATAATCCAGAAACAAAACAGCCACTCATCCTTGTGGATAAGTGGCTGATTCTGAATGAGCGAGAAACGAGGTTCGAACTCGCGACCCTCAGCTTGGGAAGCTATGGCAGTAGTCTAATTATGGGTTAGCCCCGTTCATCAAAACTGCCATAAACCGTCTAATAACAGCTATTCATTCTATTGTTGCTTATCGTTACTATCTGGCTTTCTATTACATTTGTGTAAACCGGCGTGTAAACCGCCATTGGTTTACACGCGATGAGCAAGACCACCGGTCATAAAGAAGGGCGCGCCACGGTGCGGGTCGTGTACTACACCAGCAAAACGCTGGCTGATGGCTCACACCCCTTGCTGGTGTGCATCACGAAAGACCGCAAGCGCAAGTACCTGTCCACCGGACTCTCGCTCCTGCCCAAATACTGGAACGCCAGCAAGAGCAACTACCGGGAGGCCATTCGCAAGAGCTACCCGGAGCCACACCGCGAGCAGCTACTGAATTCCTTAGGAAAATGGGAAGCCAAGTACAGTGAAGCCGCTGGCACATTGGCAGCAGCCGACGAGCAACACGATGCGCTTGCTGTGGCCACCAAGGCCATCGAAGGACGAAAGGCCACGCGCCGCGTGAAGCTGCTGGCCTACGTCGAGGAGCTGGCCGCCGGCATGGCCGCGGTCGGGCAGATCGGCAACGCAGGTATTTACCGGGACCTGGCCAGCCAGTTGGCCAAGTTCGTCGGCAGTGCGCACGGCGCGCCTGAGCCGCCACTAGGAAGGGGGCAGGAGGCAGACAAAGCTGCCTGGGTGAGCAAGCACGACGTGCCCTTCGAGCGCGTAACGGTGGCCTTTTGCACGGAGTGGGAGTCGGCGCTGCGCGCCACGGGCATCGAGGAGATTACATTATCGCTCCGCTTTCGGACCCTGCGGGCCGTACTCAACAAGGCCATTGCCGCGGGCGTGGCCAAAGCCGACTACTATCCGTTCGCGCGCACGGTTGCCGAGAAGCACAAGTTTAGCGTGGGCAAGTTCGACGTGAGCACCACCAAGCGGGCCCTGCCCCGTGATGCCGTGCGCCGGCTCGAGGCCTTGCAGCCGGGCACTGACCGGTTGCGCCTGGCCAGAGAGGTTTTCCTCTTTTCGTTCTATGGCGGGGGCATCAACTTCGTGGATCTGGCGCAACTCCGCTGGCGAGACGTAAGCTTTGACGCAGTTGGTCAGCCCGAACGCCTGCACTACGTGCGCCAGAAGACGGGCGGGAAGTTTTCGCTTAAGCTGCTGGGTCCGGCTTCCAATTTGGTGAGCGCTTACGCCCCCTTGACACGGGCCACGCCTGAGAGTTATCTGTTCCCCATTCTGGACCCAGCAAGGCACCAGACGCCCACACAAATCAAAAACCGTTTGCACAAGGTGCTTGGGCAAGTCAATGAGGATTTGAAAGTGCTGGCTGAGCAGGCGGGTATCACGACCTCGCTCACAACATATGTTGCTCGACACTCCTTTGCCACGGCTATGAAGCTGAACGGTACCAAAACGGCCATTATCAGCCAAGCCATGGGACATAAGTCTGAGGCCGTCACGTCTGTGTACCTGGATAGCTTCGCTTCGGTACAGGTCGATGCAGAATTTGATAAACTCTTGTAACTACTTTTTACATAAGGCAGCTTATGGCTTCTTACAGCGAACAACTAGCCCAACGGAAGCAAGCTGCCGCCAATGCTGAAGCAGCATTGGTAACACATTTTGGCCCCGAAGCTAAAAATTGCGCGAGTTGGAATAGCCTTTGGCAACGGGGGTGGCGGGAAGTCTTAGTTAACCCGGCTTCAACTGCAACATACCAGCCTAAAGGATTGCCTCCAGATGGAGCCGGCGGCTGGATCTCGGAGGACGGTCACCAAGCCTTCGCGGAACCGCCTAGTCTCTACAGTGACAAATTTTTGTTCTATTTCGCCACACAACTAGTTGATGGTGAGGCAACGGTAGCGGCAAGGATTTCGGAGTGGCTGGAAGATGCTGACGAGATAGATTGTGATCAACTCAATACTGCTGTGGGCAAAGTGGCTACTTGTTTGGCCAATTATAACCTGTACCATGTGAGTGGTACAGGCTGGAACGTGGACATGGGCATACTCGAACCAACGCGGTTGGAAGCATTTTTCCAGAATTGGAAAGGCACAGATGAGGAGGCTGGGTTATTCATTTCCCGTCCTGGTTTAGCCGTTGCCAAGCATCAAGCTGTGCCAGCGGTTGTAGTGAGTAGTGTATTACAAGCCGTGAGTAGAAGGATTGAAACTCGGCAGCAGCAGTTGAAGAACGGTGTAGCCATTCAAACGCCTTTCAAGGAGAATGGCAAAATGCCGTTACCCACGTTGGCTTTAATTCTAATCTACGAGCACCAAGTATTGCAGCGTGGAGAACAGGCTAACCAACTGGCTCGCAATGCTGGATATAACAGCGGTGACAGCTTGTACAATGAATACTGCCGCTATTCGACTAAGGATAACCGGTTAGGGTTTGATAATGATACAGCTCAAAAGGGGCGCAATATGATAAGCCGTATTCGCGCAGCACTACCTTACCTAAAAGATGGCTCAAAACAAATGGCTGAAAATGAGATCAATATAATTGATGGTAGAATTTCGTAACCGGTTGTAACCGGTTACCGTCCTACGCACAAAGGCAATTTTGGCCCGTCAAACTAATCAGACGGAAGCCATGCATAACCCCTTTGAAAACCTCAGTACCAGACTGACTAACCTGGAAACTCTGGCACTGCAAATCTTGGAAAAGCTTGGCAGTAATACCGAGAACGTCGCTCACATCGGTGGCATTGAGCTGGCTCAAGAAATAACACGCTTAAGTAAGGCCCGCCTATACGCGTTAGTATCAGCGCGGCGCATTCCGCACAGCAAGCGAGGCCAAAGATTGTATTTTGATCGTGCTGAACTACTAGCGTGGATCCAGGCTGGCAAGCGAGCCCAAAACGAAACGGCCGCCTGCATATGAATGCCGACGACCGCAACGCTTTGGAGTGCTTTGGAGTGCACGACAAAGTTAACGAGAACTCAGGGGTTTACCTATCAAAAAAGGGCACACCAATTACCAGTACGCTGCCCATGTCGAAGGACCTCGACATGACGCATGGCAACCTGTTGCAAACTCTGGACAACTTGGATGTAAGTCCAGAGTTTGATCGAATGAATTATCATTCGATTACTTACCGCGACAGCCGTAATCGCCAGCAACGGGAAGTCGTCATGACCCGGCAGGGGTGCGTACGCTTGCTTTTGGCGTTCCGAGGAAAACGCGCCGCCGCCTTCCTTGAGCAATACATTGCCCAGTTTGACCGCATGGAAGCTCGATTGAGAGCCTCACAGTCGGCAGCGCCAGCGGCCACGCCCTTAGTCGCACTAACCCGCACCGATGTACAGGTAACTCACGTCAAAGCGGCCAACGCATACTTGTGGCGCCTTGCCAATGACCCGCACGTTCTTATCCAGCACCACCGCCAAGTCATGTGGTTGCTGACCACCCGGACCCCTAGCCAATACAGGCGTGACGCAGTGGAAAACGGAATGCGGGTTAGCTCGCTCTCTGGCCGCCAGGTGCTACGCCAACTGGAGCCAGCCAAGGCCTGCACCGCGGCCTTAATGGACGAATTGGTCGAACAAGGCTGTACCCTGGAGCAAATCGCCGCTGCTGGCATCCCTCAGACGCTCACGGCGGCCTTTGATGCCATGCTCAGGTGCGGTATCGCTCCCGCCGAATTGCGAGCGGCCGCTTAGTAGTGCTATTCCGCTAAGCGCGCCCATGGCTCATCCCAGCACCCTGCCCTTAACGCTGCCGGCCGACGTGTTGCGCCTGCCTTACCCGCCCGCTACACGTTTAGTGCTAGCCGAAATCGTGAGCCTGCACGCCGCCAACCGCGGCTGCTGCGATTGCTCCGATGCCCACCTAGCTGCTCGCCTCACCATCGCCAAAGACACGGCCAGCGTTGCGGTCCAGTTGCTCGAAAAAGACGGCTTGCTAGTGAAGCACGTCGTACGGGAACGCACCGGATTCTACCGCACACTGGCTCCCGTCGCGGCGGCCATTGCCGCCAAGGCCGCGGCCAACCCCTACCCGGACTTTCCGGGTACCCGGAAAACGCCGGTACACGGAAATACCCCCCCAGCCTACCCGGAAATTCCGGCTACCCCTACCCGGAATTTACCCCTCGCCCTACCCGGAAATTCCGGCAGTAATACTACACTTAATACTCCAGAGAGTTTACAGGTAAATAATACATCAGCGGCTAGCGCCGCAAGTGCGCCAATTGGTGGAAGAGAGGCTACTCTTTTCCCCTCAGAAATGGAGACAGCGCCTTCCCGTACCACGACCACACCGGGCCTCAGCTTCGAAGAGTTTTGGGACGCCTACGCTTACAAGCGGGATCGTAAAAAATCGAAGGGGCAGTGGCAGTCGCTAAAGCCCGCCGAGCGCGTCGCGGCGCTCGCCGCCGTGCCGGCCTACGTGGCCGCGACGCCAGACAAGCATTTTCGGAAAAACCCGCTGACGTGGCTGCGCGGGTCCTGTTGGCTCGACGAGGAAAACCCCGAACCATTCAAGTCCCGTGTCTCGGGTCCCGCAGGCGGGTCCCCGCCAGTGGCTGCCCCCTTCGCCATCGCCGACAAAGTGCGGCAACAACAACAAAACAATTACCTATGACAACCGCTGACCTCCTTGCCCCACCGGCCAACACCGACCTTGAAGCCGCCGTGTTGGGGAACATGCTCCTGTCGCGCGACGCCGTTAGCCTAACCATAGCCTTGCTACGCGCCGGCGCGGCCGTCTTCTACCGCCCTGCTTACCAAGTCGTGTATCGTACGATACAAGTGCTTCACAGCAAAGGCGATGCGGTGGACGTACTGACCGTAATTCAGCAGTTGCTAACGGATGGTTTACTGGAAAGAGCCGGTGGCGCGGCCGATGTGGGCCATCTCGTCAAATGCGTACCGTCGGACTTACACCTGAAAACCTACTGTCTGCAGCTGGTCGAATTGCACACGAAGCGTTGCGTCGCAGAGATGGCAGCTCAACTGCGCGATCAGGCGCTTTCGCCTACCCACGATCCGCACGACTTGCTGGCTGCGGCCCAGCGCACGCTCAACGAGCTGCACGACACGCTGCAACTGCGCCGGGCCCAAACCGTGGCCGAACGCTTTCCCGCCGCCGTGGACGAAATCGTGGCCGCGACCCGGGCCCCCAACGGCATCACGGGGGTGACGTCGGGGTTGTGGGCCCTCGACAAGGTGACGGGCGGCTGGCAGCCCGAGGATTTGATCATCGTGGCGGCGCGGCCCGGCATGGGCAAAACCAGCGCCTCACTGGCCATGGCCGCCATGGCCGAAGCAGCAGGCGTGCCCGGCTTCTTTGTCTCGTTGGAGATGGGCGCGGGCCAACTGGTTAAAAAGCTCATTGCTAACGAACTAAGCTACACCACCTCGCAGCTCACCAAGGGGGCCCGCTTGAGCCCAGCTGAGGCGGAGAGCATCCGCACCCGCGCCGCCGGTACGGCCCGTTCACGCCTGTTGCTCGACGACACGCCCGGCTTGAGCGTGGGCGAGTTCCGGGCTAAGGCTGCCAAAGCCGTGCAAGAACACGGCGCGCGTTTCGCTATGGTGGACTACCTGCAATTAATGACGGGCGACGCCCGCGGCAACCGCGAGCAGGAGATCAGTTCCATCTCGCGCGGGCTAAAACTTGTGGCCAAGGAGCTCAAAATACCGGTGCTGGCCATGTGCCAGCTCTCGCGGGCGGTGGAAACCCGGGGCGGCGACAAGAAGCCGCAGCTCTCGGATCTGCGCGAGAGCGGGGCCATTGAGCAGGACGCGGACGTTGTGATTTTCCCCTACCGGGCCGAATACTACGGCACCCTGCAGGACAGCGAGGGCAACTCCACCGCCGACTTGACAGAGTTCATCATTGCCAAGCATCGCAACGGGGCCCTAGCCAACGTGTTTGTGCGCTCCAACATGGCAACGGGGCGCTACGAAGACCTGGAAGCTGATGCTCCTGTGACAGTGTCCAACGCGTTGGACGACCACGCGACCAGGGCCCTGCCTACTTCCCAGTTCGACCGCGACCCTCCCTTTTAGTCCTGCTCAGTATCCGCTCAATCAATTGACAATTGGTGGTTTACACGATAAACCATTCATAAAACTGAACATTCCCGGTTTTACAAACGGCGTACCCAGCCCCCCTAACTCTTCATTTTCCTTCTTATGAGAATCCACGTCTTAACGCCAATCGAAGGCTACGGCACCCTAGCCTCTCTCTTCAACGACTACATGCGCGGCCTCGCAGGCCTCCAGTTCGTCGCCGTTCCCCGGCAGACCGTGGCGCAAATGACCGCGCTGGTCGCCCAGGATGCGGCGGCCGGCACCCAACACGCAGCCGAGCAGGCCCTCCCGTTCTACAGTTTGCAGGTGCTGGACAACGCCCTAACGGACCTTCACCGCTGCGTGCAACTGGCCGGGCTGGAGCTCTGCGATTTCTTTAAGATTTATCGAGGCAATTTCTTCGATTTTGCCGTGGGACAGCGCCAGGAGTTACTTGAAATCCATGGCAGTGACGATGACGGCGATTGGAACGAAGACGGCAGCATCCGCCACCGGGTGGATGCCGCGGGGCTGTTACCCTTCACGCTGCGTGCCGCGCTCGCGCCTTATTTCACGGGGCCCGCTGCCCGAGGCGAGGCCATTGGGAGCAGCCAACCGGCTGACTTTTCATTTTTTCACAAAATTGTTGGCAATGCCTCGGCCTTTAGCCCAATCAGTTTGCTGGCTGCGGTGACCAGCGAGCCCCTGCCGCTCTACCAACGGTCCGAAAGCGGGGGAATGGTGTCAGAAACGTTGGGCGACCAATTGGAGCGTCAGTTGAACGAGGATTTGCAAGGCGAAGCGGTCGTCCAGCGCTTCAACGCGGTGCTGCACTTGGGGCAAACCGCTGCCGCCCTCTACGCTACGCTGGGCCCTGAGGACGCAGCCGGTTACCAGCGGCTCTACAACTTGGTGAAGCAGATGGACGCTTAGCCCAGTACACCCTAACGCCGGTCTATTCGACTCTTTTACAACCACCTTCGTGTGCGTGTGTCGGCCGGCTAGTTCCTCTCCCACATTTCCTCATTTCCTGCAACGCCTACAAAATGCCTGTCCCGCCGCCAGCCTCCGCTGATTTACCGCTGTTTCTTGTGGTAGCCGAAGTAACGGCGCGTCGCCGGTGCGCTGCTCGCTACGGCCTGCGCAGCGGGGCCCTGCCCGTGCTGGCAGCAGTCGGGGCCCTGGCCGCGCGCAACACCGCAGCGATTCAACCCGCTCACCTGCACGCGGCGGGCCTGATGTCGGCCAGCTTGCTGCGCAGCTACGTGCGCGAGTTGTGTATGGCTGGCCTGGTGGAGCGCTACACTCGGGGCGGCACCCGGTACCTGTGCCTCGCCGCTCCCGGCGTGCGTTGCCTGGCTTGGTACCAGCGCGCGCTGCGCAGTGGTGCGCAGGCCTACTTTTCCAACACCCGCATTGGCTGAAGGCTGTGCAGACCCGGTGAAAGACCAAGCACCCCCGTGCTGCAAAAGCTGGGGCCTCGGGCAAACGAAACCAGCAAACCCGGTACCCCTCTGCGAAGGGCCACCCCCCGCATGGCTTCAGGAGCCCCGCCACCCGGCCTGCTGATTACCAGCCACGGGGCGGGGGCTTTCTGCTGGGGCCATGACCAGCAAGTGCCAGAAGCGCACAACGGCAACGCAATGGAACGGAGCGGCGCCCCGAAAGCATAGCGCTTAACTGACCTGTAGGGCAGAGGGACGCAGCCGGCGGGCGCAGCCAAGCGTCACGCTTCGGGGCCTGGCGGCAAGCTCCAAGCAAGACGAAACCACTCACATTTAATGCGTAATAAATTGAAGTATTCAGCTGATTTTTAGTATATAAGCGTGCAAAATGTTGTACCTTGAGAGAACTGGTTATCTACTGAAAGCAACTCCCAACCGTGCACCCTTCTGCCTCGCCCGACCTCTGCAAGCACGGCCATGCTTTCACGGAAGCGAACACTTACAAGAGCAAAAGGGGCCGGGAGTGCCGCCAGTGCCGGCGCGTGCAAACCGGCTACAAGGGCTACCGCCAAAAACGCCCTTTAGCTGACCGGTTCTGGCCCAAAGTGGATAAAACACCGGGCTTCGGCCCCCACGGCACGTGCTGGCGGTGGACGGGTGCTCAGGCGAGTCAGTACGGCGCCATCATGATTGAGCGCAAAAAACGGTTGGCGCACCGCGTCGGCTACGTGCTGGCAGTGGCACCGGTAGCGCCGGGGGTGAACGTGCGACACACGTGCAGCACGTCACTGTGCGTCAACCCAGCGCACTTGTTCGTGGACAGGCTTCAATGCAAAAAAGGTCATCTGCTTACCCTGGCTAACACCTACGTCGGATCCGATGGCGGAAAGCGGTGCAAGGCGTGCATCAAGCAGAATTACACCCTAAAGGGGCGCGTAGCCCAGCCATAACATGCCCATTAACGGAGAAAACTTAGGTATTCTAGGCCCTCGTATGGGTGCAGCCGTCGTGCTTGGCACCGACAACAGCGCGCTCAACATCCTCAACCAGGGCTACCGCGCCCGCGAGCTGCGCGCCCAGCGCGAGGCGGCGGCGCAGGCCAAGCGCGACGCGGAGCGCGGCAAGCAGTTGGTGGACGCCGTGAAGTTTCCCACCGACGGCAGCCACCTCTTCGGCAACGCCTTGCAACAGCAAGTGTACCAGCCCCTGCTTGGCAAAATCACGCCGTTCTACCGCAGCGACAGCGGGCTGGACGAGGTGGGCCGCCGGGTAGCCGCGCAGCCGCACCTGCAACAGGCCGACAGCGAAACCGTCCAGAGCAAGGCCAAAACGGCGTTCGTGGACGAGAAAATCCGCGCTGCCCAGGCCGACAAGGCCCTCTACAACGTGGAGAACCTGTCGCGCGGGCTCTCGGCCCGCTTGCATGCCCCAGACGGGCGCGAACTGTTGCCCTCGCAATTCGACGAGGAACAGTGGCACCAGGACGCGCTGGCCAACGCCGACAACTACAACGAGCCCGAAGTGATCAAGCGCAGCGTGAAGGACCTGTTCCCGGCCGTGACCCAGCGCATTGCCGAGGCGGGCACGCTCGGCGGGCAGCACTTCGCCGACCAAGTAAAGGGCCGCTTTGTCGCCTACGATGGCCACGGACGCCCGGTACTCAACGCCGACGGCAGCCCCCAACTCAACCTCACCAAGGACACCGAGGCCCTGCTCGACCAGGGGCTGCTCAAGCTGCAGGTTGACAAACGCGCCGCCGCCTACGAGGCCCGTCGCGCCGCCGACCCGTCGCTGCCCGTGATGACGCGCCGCGGCCACTTGGCCACAATGCTCGGCCCCCTGGCTTCCTACGACACCGCCCACGACGAAGGACTCAACGCGCGCGTCGCACCGCCCCGCACCGGGGCCGCTCCCAAGTTTACCGTACTGCCCAACACCGGTGGGGGCGGGGCAGCCGGCGTGGGCATTGCCGACCACGGCCGCGCCCTGAACTACCCCACGCCCTACGTGGGCCAGGCCCCGCAGAAGCAGAAGCCCAGCGGCGAGGTGGTGAGCTTTTCCCACGCCGGGGCCGTGCACAACACGTTTATCCGGCAGATTCCTGGCCGCGACGACGAGGTGGTGGCCAATAACAAAGAGCCGCAGGATGTGCAGTATGGCGGGCATTTCACCGCCTTGGTGACGCCCTCGGGCAAGCTGGTGCGGCCCCACAACGAGGCCGCCCTGAGTCCAGAACAGCTGCACCGGTACTGGCAGCAGGAGCGCGAAAAAGATTCGCGGCTCACCGTGGAAACGGTCATCACCGGCAGCCCCGCCAAGGGCAAGAACCGATTGGGTGACCGCGAGAGCGTTGCCCAGGCGCTGGCCAGCAGCTACGGCGGGCGCGGCCACCGGCCCTCGCACGAGGAGCTGCTGAAAAAGGCCGACGACCTCATTGGCCAGCAGAACGCCACCTACCAGTACGTCTACCGCGACGGCACGAAGCGCGAGATCGACGCTTTCGCCCCCGGGGCCTACAACGGCCCGGAGAAAGCCGCCGAAATCGAGCGGGCCCGCCGCGCCGCCGACCAGGCGTCGGCCCCGCGCCAATTGAGGGGCCCGGCGGCCGCGCTCCAGCACGCGCAGGCCTCCACCGTGGCTCCTGGCACCCCTACCCCTACAAGCATTCCCACCGGCAACGCCAGCCGCTTCCGTAAAAAACGCTAAGCATGTCCCCGAAAACCCTGCCGGCCACGCCGCCGCAAGCCCCCGCCACCCTGCTCGGCGAGACCTACAAATTGATGCGCCAGGGCGACTACGACGTCCCCGACAGCTACGACGCGTTCGAACAGCAGGCCACCACGGATCCCCAATACGTGGCCGACCTGCACGCGCTATTCAAGGAAGAGAAGTGGACGGCCCCCGACAAGTTGAATGACTTTCGCCAGGAGTTGCTGGCCGGCGTAAAAAAAAAGCCCGCGTTGGCTACGCCGCCCGTCGATTCGTTGCCATCTGGGGGCGTGCTGCCATCGGCTTTGGGCTCGGACTTGGGGCTGGGGGCAGCGCTGTCTGGCTCGCCTGCCACTGACCAGCAGTTTGCCGAAGTAGGCCCTGGGGCCCCGCCGCTGCCGGTTCTTACCGACGCGCCCACCGAGCAGCGCCTCTCCCCGTTGGCCGCGCTCGAAAAGGCGCCCGGCGACGAGTACCTGGCCGCCGGGGTCCCGCTGCCCTCGGGCGAAGACCTGCGGGCCGAGGAGGAGGCCGCCAGCCTGGCCAACTTGGCGCTACTGCGGGGCAGTACGAACGGCGACGTGCGCCCCGTCGTGGACCGCAAGGCGCTCGGTAAAGCGCTGCCCCCGCTGGCCTACGGGCAGGAGCGGGTTGTGATTCCGGCCGGCCACCAGGGCGTGGTGCCGCCCAATACGTACGCCGACCCCGAAACCGGCCTGCGCTTCTTTGACCGGGCCCTGAGCACCAAAGCCGACGGCCAGGAGCAGGGCGCACTGGGCGGGGCGGCGGCCCTGTTCAAGAACAGCCTCATCGAGATGGGGCAGGGCCTTGTCGAGGGCGTGGGGGCCCTGGCCAACGCCACCTCGGGCCTGCCTTACGACGCCGCGCCCGACGCGGTGAGCCAGCGGATGGAAGGGGCGAAGGCGGCCGTGTCGGACCTGAACGCCCGCCAGCCCCTCGACCTGGCCCACCCCAGCACCATCCTGATGAAGTCGGCCGAGTACGGCCCGCTCATCGTGGCGCAGGTCGCGCAGACCCTGGCCCCCGAGCTGCGGGCCCCCGCGGCCGTGAGTAAAATCCTGGGCCTGGTGAGCACGGTCGGTTTCGACGCCCAAATGGTGCACGGCGCGGCCGAGCACGCCAAGGCCGCTGGCCTCACCGGCAAGGACGCCGCGCTCTACACCGTGCTGGAGGGCGCCCTGACCATCGGGGGCTTCAAGGCCGGCAGCAAGCTCATGGGGGCCCTCGGCGACAAGCTGGCCCGGAAGCTGGCCCCCGACGCGCTACGCGAGCAGGTAGCGGCCGACGCCGTGGCCCGGGTGCGGGCCCTGGAGGCCCAGACGGGCCGCACCGCCACCCAGGCCGAAACCAGCGCCGCCCTGCACGAGAGCCTGCGGGCCGCCCTGCCGGGCCTGGCCCAGGTGCCGAAGGAAATGCTCCAGCAGGCCCCGACGTTCGCCGGGGTGGAGGGGCTGAAAATCGCAGCGAACCAACTCGCGGCCCCCGCCCTGGGCGGCCAGGCCGACAACCTGACGCCGGAGCAAATGCTGGCTCAGGTCGGCGGGGCCGCCGGTGAAGGCCTGGTGATGGGCGCGGTGACGGGCGCCACCAGCGCCGTGCTCGGCGGGCTGGCCCGTTCCGGCACGGTGGGCGGCGCGGCGCTACCCGCCGAAAACCAGGGCCCGGAGGCAGCGGCTCCCGAAGCAAGTGGCGAACCCCCCGCACTGCCCCGCACCGTGCCGCTGGGCCCGGGCAGCACGGGCGAGCCCATGTTTGCCGAGCTGAGCCCCGAGGGCCAGGTCGTGCGCGTGCACACCGCCGACGGCGCCGAGGCCGACCTGCAAGCCTGGGGGCCCTGGCTGGAAAAGAATTTGCCCACTAAACTGGCGGAAGCCGATGCGCCCGCGCCCGCGCCCGCCGCGGCCGAACCGTCCGCCGAACCCGTTTCCCTAGATGCACCCGCCGACCCTCTCCCCGCTGCTGAACCAGCCCCCGCCCCCGCCCCGCCTGCCGGTTTCGGTCCTGTATCAGCGGAGCCGCCTGCGCCTGCGCCGGCTCCTACTGCTGCAACTCCACCGCCAGCTGACGGGGCCCCCACCGAGCGCCTGCCTGCCGCCGAGCCCCACCCCGACCACGCCCAGCCGCTTACCCCTGCTCAGCAGGCCGTAAACGCCACCCTCGACGCGCTGGATGGCTACAACGCGCTCGGCACCCGCGAAAAGAAGGGCAAGGCCGGCAGCGCGGCCCGCGCCGAGCTGGCCCGCCTCGGTAAAGCGGCCGGGCTCGACGTGCAGGTGGGCAACGACTTCGGCGTGAAAGTCACGCGCGGCGGCAAGCGGGTGACGCGGGCCAACGAGTACACGGCCACCACGCCCGCCAATAACCCCGTTCCGCTGGCCGAGCGGCCCGCGGCGGTGCGTCCCTTCCTGGAGCAGGTCGTGGCCGCCGCCGACGGCACGCCCGGCGTGGTGCAGGGCCTGGGCATCGAGTTGCGCGGCAAGCCGTTGGGGGGGCCCGAATTGCAGGGGGCCCTCGACGACATCAAGGCGGGCCGCAACACGCTCCGCGCCCAGCTCACGCTCGACGCGCTTGAAAACGCGCACCGCCGCGGCTTCGTGGAGAAAAGCGAGGGGACCGGCCTGGCCACCCGCAAGTACAGCATCCCCGTCGAGGAGTTCGTGGGCGGCGGGGCCCCGGCTGAAGCGGCTGCCCAACACGAGCGGCCCATCACCGACGCCGAAATCGACGCCCTGCTGGCCCAGGCCCCGCAGTTGGACGCGGCCCTGGCCGACTACACCGACCTGGCCACGGGCGGCCTGAATTACGCCAAGCTGGCCCAGGATGGCCGCGCCCTGCCGTTTCTCTTCGAAGTTCCCGACGATATTGCCCTTCAAATAACCACCCTAGCCCGTGAGCGCGCCCAATCCCCAACTAACCGCCAACAACCAACCGCCAGCGAAACCGACCCCGGAAGCGAAGCGCCAGGCCTTCCGCCAAGCCCAGGCCCTGCTGCGGCAGGCCCAGGGGTTGCCCCCGCTGCCGGAACCGAAGCCGTAGCGGCCGTCCCCGCCGCGACCCGCGCGCGGGGCCACGCCCAGCGTTACAGCGAGGAGACGCAGGCCGCCCTAACAGGCGAGGAAAAGAGCTACGCGCCCGCCGCCGCCCAGCTAGCAGCCAATGAATCTCCTGCGGCCTTCATCCAACGGGTTGGGGCCGATGCCGCGTACGAAGCGGCCCTCGCGCCACGGGGCGACCAGGAAGCGCTGCTGCACAACCGCCTGATTAAGGGCGTGCGGGCTCATTACGAGGCCGCCCGCACCGCTGCGCTGGCGGCGGGCAAACCCGCGGTAGCCGAGCAGGCCAACGAGCAGGTGTTGCGCCTGACTGGCCGGTTGGCCCGGGCCGGTACCGAAGCGGCCCAGGCGTTGCAGGACTTTGCGGGCGCGGCCGACACCATTGGGCGGCTCGTACAAGCCGTGCACCCAGCTGACGCCGGCCAGGCCACGGTGGACAGCGCGTTCGGGGCCATCGCCCAGGACACCGAAGCCAAGCAGGCCGAAAACGACCACGACGGGGCCGCTCTGCTGAAGAAAGCCATACCGGCCCGCCGGCAGAAGATGGCGGACGTGCTGGCAAGTGCTGCGGTGCAGGCCGCCGTGGAGAAAGCCGTGCGGGGCCCCCGCGCCGCGCCGGCCCCTCGCGCGGAAGCGCCCGAGCCCACCGGCTACGGCGCGGGCAACAAGGTCTTCACCAAAAAGGGCTTGGGCGAGCTGCGGACGCGGCTCAAAAACACGGCGTTTGCAGCCCCTTTGCCCCCCGACTTGGTGTACCTGGCCGGCTACCACGTCGAAGCCGGGGCCCGCCGGTTCGTGGACTTCGCTCAAAAAATGGTGCGCGAGCTCGGCGAGCGGGTGCGTCCCCACCTGCCCGCACTCTATGAAGCCGCCACGCGCGAGGTGGTGGGCGCCGGGGCCAACGCGGCCGGCTTCGACAGCCCGGCCGCGGTGCGGGCCCTGGTAGCTGAACAAGCCGCGCCCAGCGCCGTGCGGGCCGGCGTGCACGAGCTAGGCAAGCGCCTCGTGGACATTGCCAAGCAGCACGCCGCCGACCTCAACGAGGACCGCCGCACGCTGACCAAGAAGTTTGTCGAGGACGCGGGCCTGTCGGGCCCCGCAGCCGGCGAAATGGCTGCGGCCATTGAAAAGGAGTGGAACCGGCGCGTAGAAAAAGGCGCGTGGCAGGCCCTGGGGCAGCGCTTTCAGCCCCGGCGCAGCCGCGCCAAAGCCGACGCGTTCGACCGGCTGGTGAACGACTTGAACGCGGCGGCGAATTTGCCCGAAAGCCCCCAACGCAACCCGGCCGGGCAGCTGCTCGACCAACTCCTCGGCGACCAGGTGCGCGTTGGCGCGGCGGAGGCCGACCACATCCAGCACTTAAAAGACGCCTACGTGGCGGCGGCGCAGAAAACGGTGCAGCGCATCGGCGGCAAAATGGTGGAAACCACGGACACGCGCCGGGCCACGACGGCCGCCATCGACTTGCTGCGGGTGCTGGGCCAGCTCAAAAACGTGGGCCAGTCGGACTGGGCGCAAAAAAGCCAGGCCTTGTACTACGCGAGCCTGCTCTCGGGGCCCTACACGCACCTGGCCAACGCCTACCTGAACGCCATCGCCACCGGCCACGAGGTGGGCCTTATTTCTACGCTGCACACGTGGGCTGCCACCGGCTCGCTGCGCACTGCCTTGGCGCCGCTCGGCGGCCTGGGGGCCGGCTACCGGCGCGGGGCCGCCGAGGCCCAGCACGTGCTGGCGACCGGCTACGACGGCGACACCAAAACCGGGGCCCGCTTCACCGACGCGTCCTTCGACAGCGACCCGTTGGAAACGGCCTCCACCCTGCGGGGCGGAGCCGTGCGGCTGCTCCACCGGCTGGGCCTGGGCCGGGGGCTGGCCGTGCCCGACCAGAGCGCCGCCCGCTACGTGCGGCGGGCGCTGGGGGCCAGCGACACCTTTTTCCAGGGCGGCCTGGCCGAAGCCCGGGCCCGCGAACTGGCCGTGAAGCTGGCCACGCAGCGGGTGGCCCGCGACCAGCGGGCCGGCGTTGCCGTGAGCCGCCAACGCGTGCGCCAGCTGGTGGCCGACGAGGCCGATAAAATCCTGTTCAACACGCCCGAGGCGCTGGCCGACATCGCGGCCCTGGTAGACCGCGAAGGCCTGGTCCAGCCAAAAACAGCCGCGGCGTGGGCGGCCCGGCAGGCGCGCCTCGGCGACTTGCTCGACCAGGCCCGCGCCAGCGCGCACCCCGAGCTGGTGGCCGACGCCCAGGCGTTTGCCGCCCGCCACGCCGGCAACAGCGACTACGAAGGACACATGGGCGCGTGGGCCCACCAGTTCGCCGGCGTGATGCAGAACGTGCCGGTGCTCGGCAAGCTGCTCATGCCCTTCAGCCGGGTCGTGGCGAACTTCCAGGCCCGGCACGCCGAATGGTTCGGCCTGGGTTTTTACCGCGCCGTGCGCGGCGGGGCCGGCCAGCCGCTGCTGGGGGGCCAAGGATTAGCCGACCGCTACCGGCGCGCCTACACGCCCGAAGAACAGGAAAAAGCCTTTCTGCGCTCCACGCTGGGCGTGGTGGCCACCCTGGGGGCCTACGCGCTGGTGAAACAGGGGCTTATCCAGGTAACCGGGCCTGCTACCGGCGACAAGGAGCAGGACCAGCAAACGCCGCCGATGAGCATCATTTGCCGCGGCGCGGCGTGGTCGTACAAGGGCCAGGAGTGCGAGATTCCGTTGCTGGCCTTGGCGCAGACCATGGCCTGGGCCAAGGCCATGCACCTGAAGGGCGACGACCCCGACCTGGCGCAAAAACTCGGCATGGTGGGCGTGTTCACCGTCGTGGCCACGGCCAACACGGGGCCCACCAACGGGGTGGCGGAATTTGCCGGGGCCCTGAGCGAGGCGCAGCGCCACCCCGACCAGCTCATCGGGGCCCTTAAACGCCTGGCCGTTTCTGGGGCCAAGACGGCGGCGGCCCCGGCCGCGCTGACCCAGCTGGCCCAGCTCTACAACGTGGCCACCGACGCCGCGCTGCCCGAAAAGCGCAGCACCGACGCCTGGCACCAACTCCAGCTCCAGGTGTTCGGCGACGTACCGGTGTGGCACGGTGGGGCGGAAGCGGCCCTCGACCAGTTCGGTGACCCGCTGCACTACGCCAGCAACCGCTTCTGGGGCGTGCGGCCAGTGGCGGCCGACCCCATCAAGGACGCGGCGAAGGTGCGGCTGGCCGAATTGGGCATCGACACGGGCAACCCCCGGCCGGCTGATTACGGGCTGCGACTCTTCGACCCGGTGAGCGGCACGCAGGCCACGGCCCTGTCCGACGCCGAGTTCCGGCAGTACGCGCAGGCCCGGGGCAAAGGCTTTTGGAAGGAATTGACCCGCCCGGCCCCGGGCGGTGCGACGCCTGCGCTGGCCGCGCTGCTGCACGGCACGCCGGCGGAGGCCGAAGCCGCGGTGAAGGAAGCGTTGAAGTTCGCCACGGCAGACGCGAAACAGCTGGTGCTGGACCAACGCATCCGCCAGGGGCAAGAGGTCCGCTTCGGCAAACCGCACCGCGTGGCCGGAGGGCGATAAAACCCGTAATGCGCGGGGAGCAACCCGTAATGACTGGGTGCTCTCAGCGCATTACGGGTATTTTGTGGGTTGCTCTCCTAAACCAGGGCCCTGGCACTCAGCTGAACCGCCCGGTTCGGCTGGCCACCGGGGCCCTGGCACTACGCATTGCTTAGGCGGAGACTACTTGGCTTTGCGCTTGGCCGCATGTGTAACGGGCAAGGGAACGACTTGGCCGGAGCGGTTGCGCTGCTGCCAAGCGGCGATATCGGACTGGAGCACGCGCCGGCCCGCGGCGTGGTTGGAGGTACTCACATAAGGCAGGTGCTGCGGGTGCCCAAGGGGCAGATCGAAGTAGCGACGCACCGTTGACGGGTAGACGCTGAGGGTTTTAGCGGCAATCGGCACTGACACCTGCGGGTCAACGGCCGGTAATTGCGCCTGGGCCTCGCGGGCTGCTTGCAGAGCGGCCTCGCGCAGTAAAGCCTTGATATCAACGTCGACATTGAAGGTAAGCATGAGGTAAGGGGGGGGGGCTGATTAGGAAATGCTGGCCATAACTACGACGCCGAAGAAATGGTGGACACGACCCGGTACCAGCAGCACCCCAGCTCGTACTTGGGCAGCTTCAACAGACCGGGCCCCGCGGGCGTGCCGCGGTAGAGCACGAGCCAATCGTGTTCGGGTCCGTGGTCGCCCCGCCGGGATTTCTCCAGCACCACGCCGGCTTCGAGCAGGGTGGGCACGGCGTCGGCCAGCCGTTCGACGACCGCCACGTTGCCCACCCGGCTCTGCTGGAGGCGGGCGCGCACCACCACGTCGCCCAGCCAGATGTCGGCCCACTCGACCACTTCCAGCCGCAGCAGCGACCCCTGCGGCAGGCCCACCGGCACGAGGGAGTTGTCGGGCACGCAGTAGCACAGCCCGCCGCCGAGCTGGATGGTCTGGTGCGTTTCCAAATACAAGTTGCCGACGCGGGCCAGGGCCTCGGCGTAGGTGCCCGGCTCGTTTTTGCGGAGCTTGGCGATGCGGTAGGCGCAGCCGGTTTTTTGGGTCAGGGCCGCAATGGCCTGGGTTTGCGCCGCGGTGGCGTGGGCCCGTTTTGGTAAGGTGGCCATGGCTACGCGGCAAGAGAAGTAAGCATGTCTGCTGCTTTGGGGTGGGCAACGCCGCCCCGGTCCAGCACCTTTTGGTACAGATTGCCCACCAGGGCCACAGCCTGGGGCCCATCGAGCCGGTTGATGTTCAGCAGCGCCTTCGTCTTTTCCTGCCGGGTGATGAGCACGTGGTTGAGCAGGGTAATGATTTCTTCCCGCTGCGCCGGTGTGGCGTAGGCAGCCGGAGAAGTTGCTTCCGTCCCGCGGCGGGCAATCTCGTGCGCACAGTTGCGGTGCCACTTCTGGAGCGTTTCCAGCGACTGGCAGGCGTTGACGCGCTGGGCAGCGGTTTGGTATTCTTGGTCGGAGATGTGCTCCGACGTGGCCAGTAGGGCCTCGATGGCGGTGCGGAGCACCGCCAATGAATTGACCGCTTTGGGGATGGGAGCCAAGCTGTTCGTGCAGCCGACAGCGCCCTGCATTGCATTTTCCATGTAATTTTGGGGGTGAAGATTGGGTTGAAAAATCCAGCTAGATTTCAGTCGTTCGTGCGATTGTTGTCGGGAGGTCAGCCGTTCGTGCGGCTGGCCTCCTTTCATTTTCTCCGTGCTGGCATTCCCTTTTGGAACGATACAAATATACAGTAATTTTCTGTACATTCAAGATGAAATACAGAAATGATAAACTTATTTTATAGTTAATATATAGTTATTATCTTTGCGATATGAAATCACCAAAGGAAACACCCATTCGTAAGCCGCAAATCAACTTTGGCTTGGAGGAAGAAGAAAAAGACATATTCGAGCAGGTAGCTAAAGCGCGGGGTAACATCGGCGTTTCAGCCCTTATCCGCTTGCTGGTAATGGACGAAGCCCGTCGTTTGGGTATTGTGAAGTAATGAAAGCCGAGCACGTGCCCCCTCTGCCGCCCCACGCCGGCACCGGCCTTTCTGCCGCCTGGCTCGACGCGGGCCGCGGGCAGTACGTCCACCACTACGGGGCCAACCAGAACACCAGCGCCTGCGGGCGATACCGTCAGCGGGTGGGTGTACAACAACTGGGTGGGCTACCAAACCTACGTGGGCATCGTGGCCGGGGCCGACGCCTGCCTGTTCCCGTTGCGGGACAACCGGTGCGCGTACCTGCTCAACGACAACCGCGAGGTCGTCGGGCCCTGGAACCACGCCGTGGCGTGGATCGTCACCGACTGGGCGCCGCGCGCCGCCGCCCAGGGCCTGACGCACTTCGCCAACGTGGTCAGCTCCGAATCCATGGCCGCCCAGTCCGCCGAGGCCATGTTTTTGGGGATTGGCGCGCGCTTGCAGATGCGCATGTTCGGCGCCATCGAAGAAGCCCAGGCGTGGCTGCGGGAGGCCCAGCGGGGGGTCGCCAGTTAGGGCCTAAATTGAATCAGTCCGCTTCCCCATTAATCGCGAGCCCGCCACTTGGGTATTGAATATGATACCCACCGACCTTCCCCCGCGCCCGCCCAATGGCACCGGCATTCCTGAAGCCGCGTGGCTCGACCCGGCGGGCGGCAAGTACCTCCACCACTATGCGCCGTATGCCAACAGGGCCGCCTGCGCCCGGTATCGGCCAGTGCCTGCCACGCGCGAGGCGTGGCTGCGACGGAAAACAACGGATAAGCCCAAGTGCCTGACTTGCCTACGCAAAACATCGTTGGGCTGGTTTCCTGAGTTAATGTCCTAAAAAGTCCGAAGCCCCCGCGCTTGCCCTCGGCTTCGCAGCCAGCGAGTTATTTGCTTGCATTGTCTCAAGCCCCGTACAAAGCCCGCTAGCCATATATTATATGCTGCATCCTGATAACTCAGTCTGCAAATGAGTGAACTGCCGCGGCACCCTTATCTCTGCATTCGTGTTATCTTCACGCCCCCGCTGATTGGGATGTCGCCCAAAGTACAATAAGAACTATGTTTTATTCAAAACCACAATCCCTGCAAAAAATCGATTCTCTGCATTTATGCGAGTACATCATTGAAAAGGTGCGCGCTTATGGACCAGTTTCGCACTTGAAACTTCAAAAGTTGCTCTACTATTGCCAGGCTTTTCACTTGGCTTACTTTGATGCGCCCATCATTGATGACCAGTTCCAGGCTTGGTTGCATGGACCGGTTTCGCGTAAGATATATGACGAATTAAAAGGTGTTTCCGTATTACACGCTGCAATTAATTACACACAGGACCCAGGCGAGCCGAGCCCGCAAGAGCGACTCGATCATACATTATTGGCTTCCCAAGTCGAGTTTATTGATGATGTATTAGCTGAGTTCGGTCCAAAATCGGCCTACGAGTTAGAGGGCATGACTCATGCTGAGTTGCCTTGGGTTGAAGCCCGGCGCGGGTACGGACCGGGTGATCGTTGCGAGCGAAACATCTCCGAAGCAACGATAAAGTCCTACTACGGGCAGTTCATGTATGGGCCAGAACCAGAAGCGGTTTAAACCGGGCCAGACTAAAAGTTTTATGCAGCAAGTAGCAGAGCTTAAGGCGTCTGCTACTGTCGAATCTCTAGCTGAAGCTGGTAACTTTCAAATCAGTTTCCAGCACCTAGATCGCGAACAAGGGCAGAGCTTCGGGCGGTGGCAAGAAACTACAAAGCTTTCGGAAGCGATGGAAACCTTGCGCAATTATTCTGCCCGACCGCTACGGAGTCAACTGGACGGCAAGAAATTTACCGAGTACGGAGATTTCCCGCCCGATGCTAAAACTAAGTTTGCGCACCCGGCGCAAGTGCCGCCAGACGCTTCGTGGGCACGCATTCATGTGGATGGACTACATTGTTTGATTGGACATTTAGTGGAGAATACATTTTATTTAGTCTTCCTAGACGAAAATCACGAGTTCTGGATCTCAGAGTTGAAACACACTTAATAGATCAAGCCCCGCGCCCCATCCGGCCGGGGCTCTTGCCTTCAAGCAATATGTTACAGACCGGTTCGCTGCTTTTTCTCGAGCACGAACACGATAGTAGTAACGCCGACAGTAGCCACGGATGTGAAAGGAATTGGCACTATCTGCTTTACAGTGTAGCCATCCGCTAGTGCAGCATCCAGGCTAGGGAAGTTGATTTCTGACATTATATTATTAGTCAGCGCCTTGACGTTGACGGTGATTATTTTTTCAGCTATTTGGATGGTAAGGATTAAGTGGACTGCCAAGGTAGCTGCGCCCCATGAAACTCACCCGTTCCCGCGTTCTGGCTTGGGCCCGCTATTGGCGCTTGGATATGTGGTGGTGGGGCGTACTGGCGCTGCTGGCCATTGGGGTGCGGGAGTGCAGCCGGAACGAGGCGCTGCCGAGCGTGGGGCCGGTGGAGGTGGCAGTGAAGCCCTGAAAACGCAATTCGTAATCTTGGTTGAAATTATTTTGCAACCGTTTGCGAGGTATCACAAATAAAGTCAGAGAATTGGCATCCATGAGTTATGTTTGCTACGTATTTGAGTTATCCCAAAAGTATTTGGCATTTTGCCAATATTTTTGGTGTTATCTTTGCAGCCCGATTTACAGGGGCGTCAACTTTTTTTTGGGAGGACAAGACTATGAACACCGCCTTTTTTGATTACGAAAAAGCGATGCAAGCATTGCTTTATGTCGTGAGCGAACTAAAGGCTCCGACCTTACACCAGGCTTTTAAAGCGCTCTACTTTGCTGAGCAAGACTACTTGGGGAACTACGGGAATACTATGCTCGGCGACACCTTCATTAAGATGGAGGCTGGCCCCGTGCCTTCGCGTATCTACCATTTAGTTCAGATGGCTGATGGCCGCTATAATGGCAATTGGCTTGGAACGCTTGGCATTCAATACGCTAAGCAAAATATTGAGGTAATACAAGGCAAGCGCCTCTCTGCGTTGGTCGCACCTGATTTAGATTATTTGGCAGGCACTGAAAAAGATTGTTTAGACAAAGCCATTGCTTTCTGCCGAAATCGTTCGTTTGCAGATCTTAAGTCTCTATCGCATGACGCTGCATGGGATGCAGCGGATATGAATAGGGAGATGGACAGGTTAAAGATTGCCGAGGCGGGCGGCGCTGACGAATCTGCACTTAGCTATTTGGGCGAGTCTTTGGCAAACAACGATTATTGCTCGTTGTAGCCCGCCCTTGTAATTGTGCATAGTCCAAATAGCTCGCCTCTCCCGGTCCCACTATCTTTAGCTGTAGGGACTGTCATTAGGTCGTTTGTTGACGACACGACACCTCCAAAGATTAAGTTCTGGATAATTGTTGGCGTGACAAGTGATGAGGTCGACCTAGCTACTGTGTATATCAATTCTTGGCCCAATGACTTTATTCTTCGGAATCAGGCACTAGCAGATGCGCAGTTCCCTCTTATGGCGGATAGTCGGAAGCTAGTAGATTATAATTGCTACGCTAACTGTTCAGAAGTGAAAAGGAAAAGCGCCGCTGCGATCCACGGCCTACTGGCAAAAAATCCAGATTTCATTCGTGGCGAGCTGTATCCGGAGGAAATAGATCAAGTTTTGAAATTGTTGAGAGAAACAACTAACATATCGAATCGTGATAAAAAGCGATACGGATTGCTATAATAAAAAAAGCCCCGCCCACCAGCGGGGCTTTTTTGTGCCCCACCCGCCCGCTTCTCCCGCTTTCCCCCGCCCGGTTCCGGCACCCGGGGCCCCCGTCCGGAACTTCGAGCATGTGTAAATAGCTGCACCGCCAGATTATTCCGAACCCGGCCCCCGGTGGAGTCGCTAGGATAAAAAGTTAGCGCTCTTTGTGCTCATATTGGGTTAATGAGCCAAGTTACAGGCCTATCCATGCTCGCAGCATCAGCCCTCCATTAACAAGCTTGACGCATGGCCGCCAGCCGCACTAAGCGGTCCCACCCACTTACTCGCATGGTACCCAAACTCATTCTGACCGGGCTATTGGCCGCCACCGTAGGCCTGCTCACCCCGCCGGCCAACGCACAAGCGCCGTCCGCCACCACAGCCTACCGCCGGCCGGTACAGTACGCCATCCTGTACGCGCAGTCCATCAATGCCGACCATCCCGCCGGCGACGCGCGCTTGGAATTGCAGTACAGCTTGGTGGCGGGCTACACAGTGGACGAAAAGATCCGCCTGCGCACGGAGGCCACCAAAGTCACGGGCTTTGCCTCCGTGGCCGACGCCCTGAACTACCTCAGCGCCCACGGCTGGAAGTACGTGGACGCCCAAACCGACGTGACACCCCATTCTTACTGGCAGCGCTACACGCTACGGTGGCCGCTGAACTAAGAGCCACTAAGCCACCATCAGTTGGTGGGGCCACTGTCGGTGCGGGCCTCCAGCGTGCTCTGCAGCCCCCCTGATAAGGCCGAGAGCAAGTCCAGGCCCGTGGCCGCCTCGATGGCGTCGACGCTCGTGCGGTACTTGCCCCAGCTGGAACTAAGAGAGTTGTCGTTGGGCGTGTCGATGGCAATCACGCGGGTGCTGCTGCTGACCGGGGCTACGTCGTTGGTGCCGACGGGCAGCACCACCAGCACCTTCCAGCAGCGGGCGGGCACGGTCACCTTGCCGCCGGCTACGGTGGTGGCGTAGCCGTTGCTGCCCGTGCCGCCCCGGCCGTACGAGCCGCAGACGATGTACAACTCGTTGCCCGCGTCGGCCAGGGCCCGGGCGTAGTTTTCCAAGTTGGCCCAGGTCTGCTGGTTGTTGTTGGGCGCCTGGGGCATCATGTTGGTCATGAAGAACGTGGCCGTGTTGTCGGCGGCCGAGCCCTTGCGGTCGGCGCTAGGGCAGTTGTGCCCCCGGTCGAAGCCCGAGCCGCTGTAGTCCGACGCTTTCACTTGGTACCAGCCGCTGGGCAGGCTGGCGTCGGCGGCGAAGTCATCTTTGCGGGGCGCGCTGCCTTCCCACGCGGTGCTCAGGTGCCAGCTCACCCAGTTAGGCTTGCCTTGGTCGCGGTTGTAAGACAGCGTGTACTGGTCTTTTACCAGCAGGTAGTTGTTGGGCGAAGAGGTACTAGCAGTGGCGCCGCTGGGGTTACCCAGCATTAGGTTGTTGTCGCGGGTGGCGGTAGCGGGTGCGACGGGCGCTACCGTATCGGTTTTGGCGCAGGACGTGGCCAGCAGCCCCAACAGGGCCCAAGCGCCGAGGCGGGTAACGAAATGTTTCATAAGGGTGGCCCTTGGGGCAGGCGCACATGTCACAGACGGGCGCCTTTCCGAGAGTATGGAAAAAATGCCCAATCACCAGACAATGGCTAAACACCAAGCCGGGCAGTAGTTACTGCGCTGGCTGTCGAAGTTCTAACGCGAGAAGTAACGCGGTAACGGGTAAAGCCTAATAAGCAGATGCCCAAATATATGATGTCACATCGCTCTGGAAAGTGTCCTTTTTATTGGCTCCTTTTAGCAATTCATTTGTAGCACATTAAAACCTCCTCTTTTCCACATTCCTCTTTCCTACCCCCATTTCTCCGTTTATGCGCTTTCTACCCCTCTTTTCCACCCACAACCCTTGGCGCCTTCGGTCGTTGTTTGCCGCCACCTTGGGCCTGGCTTTAAGTGCCTGTTCTGTCCTGCCCGAAGCACCAGCACCGGTCGCGCCAGCTGTTTCACAAAACCCGAACCAGCTAAAAACCAATCAATTAATTGTTGATCTACCCCCTGTTGTCGTTGTTGGCACCCCCGAGCCTACATTTCCCGGAGGCGTTACCATCACCCCAGGCGGTACCGGCGGCGGCGGCACCGGCGGCGATGGGGGAGCTGGCGGCGGCGGCGGCGGCGGGACAGGCACCGGGACGGGCACCGGGACAGGTCCCGATGGCCTTCCTTATGCAGAAGATGCGCCGTTGACCGTCGGCGATCATTCCAAGATGATGACGGTCAAGTACAACGCCACTACCACCATTGCTGTGAAAATCGAGTTTACCGAGGCCACGCACACGGTCGAAAAATTGTCGATCACCAGCTACGGGTTTGCGTTGGGCACGTCCTTTGCCCCCTTTGGCGACGGCATCGGGAAATACATTTCGGCGCACGACATGTACAACTTCTCAATTTCTGGGCAATTCTCAACCACCTCGCCCCAGACGGGTACGGTACAGAACCTGGCTCCAATTACGCTAAACGGCACATACTACCCAGCGACGGATACATACAAGCTATACGTAAAGCCGTAAACGTCACGAGCGGCTGACCTGCTTGTCCCCGGGAGTGGGGCCGGCCATTGAACATACAACGTTCAATGGCCGGCCCCACTCCCGGGTATTTTTGCTGGCAACGCCCGTTGGCTAAGCACCGCGTGGTTGGCCACTCGTGCGGGGTGGCATCTTACCAAAATTCCCTTACTATTTTTGCCTTCAGCCCCCTCCACATGCGGTTGCTTTTTGACTTAAACTATTGGTTACTGCCTTTCTTTCAATTGGTGCTCTCAGCAGTGATAGCCGGGGTCTTATTTTTAGTAATTCGCTTGCTAATCGTTAAAAACTTTCGCAAAAAATGAGGAAAGGGGGTTAGGAACACGGCGGCGAAAGTAGCGCAGGCTTCGCACGAAAATACCCCGGCCTCAACTGGATTTTTTTTCTGCGTAGGTACGGGCATGGTCAAGATGTACAACGACGGCAAGGGCCAGCCCCAATCGGTCGAAGCGTCCACGACGGATGTAGACTTACCGGCCTCGGTCAACTACGGCCACGGGGCCGACGAAGCGGAGGCCGTAGCCGACTTGCGTCGACGCGTGCTGGCCTACACCGCCAGCCGGTACGGCCTGGATTTCACGGTCCTCATTCGCTAGGGGCCGCGCGGTTGCCCCACCGCTTCAGCGCCCCCTGCCGAGCGCGTTCGCTGCGTTGCTCGGGCGTGAGCTTGGTGACGGTAGGTACTATGCGGTCACTCCACCGTTTAAGCGCCCCTTGCCGCGCAATGTCACTGCGTTGCTCGGGTGTCAGCTTCACCGCTTTGGCCGCGATCCGCTGACGATTCTGGGCTAGGCGTTGTTCGTACCGGGCCTGCGCTACCGGGTCGCCGGCGGCCATGCGTTGCTTGCGGGCCTGGTAGGCCGCGCGGTTCCGGGCCAGGTTCAGCGCGACGGCCTGTACCGCCCGCTCGGCGGCCGAGAGCACGGGCTTAGGCGGGGCGGCCGCAGCGGCTTCGCGCTTTAGTTTCGCGGCCGCCAAGCGAGCCCGGCGTTGACGGGCGTCCTCCGCTTCCGCCGGGGTTAGAGCCAATAGCCAAGCGGCTTTCGCGCGAGCCCGATAAGCGGCCTTTTGTGCGGGGTATCGGTACTTACGGCCTTCCGCTTGGGCTTTGGCGGCGGAAGCGCGGTTGCCGGCGTTGATCGCGTCCACTTGCGCCTGGGCCACCGCGTCGCCGGCACGGGCCTGCGCGCGCAGAGCTTTGTAGCGCTCGGCTTGGGTCGGCTTGCGGACGGGCGGCTCTTCCATGGGCCCAAAATAAAGCGCGGGCGCGGTAATTTGGGCCGGTATGACGCTCTACGAATTCAACCAGCTGCCCTACGAACGCCAGCTGGTGGCCGTTTTCGACACCGGTACTTACCTGGCCCGGCGCTGGGAGGAAGAGGACGGCGTGAACCTGTACCACTTGCCGGGCGGGTTCTTCGTCGAGCTCTACTACGACACGCACCGCCACGAGCTGGTGCGGCTGCGCAGCTTCACCCGTGCCGCTGGAGGACTACGCCGCGTCGGTGCGGCTGCCGGACGGGTTATGATCAGCATGACCGGTGATTCGCGGCAACTAACGCGCTTAAACCGGAGAACGGGAGTTGAGTAAATAATCTGCTGTGCCGTATTGGAAAGGCTTCGGCACCTACTTTAGCTGCACCTTTTCTCTTCGCCTGCTTATGAAAACACCTACTACGCTTTACTCCTGCCTTTTGGCACTCGTTGGGTGCGCGGCCCATGCGCAAGCCGTGGCGCCCCGTTGGACGTGGGCCAATTCGCTCGCTAGCGTCCCTGCGGTTTTACCCCAGGCGCTGGCCGCGGACGCGGCCGGCAACACCTACGTGAGCGGCACGTTCACGGCGCCGCTTACCCTCGGCGCGGGCGCGGTGCTGACGAGCCAGGGCGGGACGGACAGCTTCGTGGCGAAGTACGGCCCGGACGGGGCCCTGCGGTGGACCTGCCAACTCGCGGGGCCGGGAACCGAGCGCATCGCGCGCCTGGTGGCCGACCAGGCGGGGGGCGTTTACCTGCTGGGCACGTCCAACCTCGTGGGCCAACCCAACACGGTGCGCCTCGGCGCTTCAGCGCTGACCGCCACGGGCAGCGGCAACACGGCCACGCTGCTCGCCCGCCTCGACGCGCAGGGGCAGCCGCAGTGGCTGCGCCAGCCCAACCCCGGATCGGGGGCCGTCGGGGCAGACCTGGGCGTGGACGCGGCCGGCAACCTGTACCTGACCGGTGTGCTTACCGGCACTGCCACCTTTGGCGCCCTCACGCTGGCCGTGCCGTCGATCTCCTTTGACCGCTACTTGGTGAAACTGGACCCGCAGGGGGCCGCGGTGTGGGCCCGGCAGGGCGGCCGCGTGCCCAACAGCAACGGGCTCGCCTTCTATAATCAAAAGTTGGTGGTCAGCGCGGACGGGGACGCGTACCTGGTTTTTTACGCCAACGCGGGACCCAACGGGGCCTTTGGTTCGGTCACGCTGCCCCCCGGCGCCGGCGATTTTGACGAGGCGGTCGTTAAGTACGACGGCCAAGGCGCCGCGCAGTGGGCGCAGCAAGGCGGCGGCCCGGGGTTCGACCGGGTGCTAGACGCCGCACTCGACGGCACGGGCCGCTTGGGTTTGGTCTGCCAATTTCCCGGCACCGCCACGTTTGGCGCGCAGGTGCTGGCCGGACCGGGGACGCAAAGCGGGGCCTTGGTGGTGCTGGACGCGGCGACCGGGGCGGTGCAGTGGGGCCGGGCCTTCACCAGCCCGGGCGCGGCCCAGCTGAGCGGCGTCGCCGCCGATCCCCAGGGCACGTGGTACGTGGCCGGCTACTTCGACGGCACGGGCACGTTGGGCGACCGGTCCTTCGCCAGCACGGGCGGTAACGACGCCGTGGTGGCCAGTGTCTCGGCCCAGGGCGCCGTGGGGTGGGTGCAGCAATCGACCGGGCCGAACAACGAGTCCGCTTTTCTCTTGCGGTTCACCAGCCCCGGCCGCTTGGCCGTCGGGGGCACGTTCACCGGCACGGCGCAATTGGGAAACCTCGCCCTGACGAGCCAAGGCGGGGCCGCGGCGGCGGACGGGTTTGTGGCGCAGCTGGCCAGCACGCCGTTGGCTTCCCGCGCCGCCCACGCCGCCGGGCCGTTGGCGCTGTACCCCAACCCGGTGGCCACCACAGGCGCGTTGGGGCTCCCCGTCTTGCCCGCGGGCACCCGGTTGGCTGTGCGCGACGCGTTGGGGCGAACCGTGCGCACCGGCCCCGCGGCGGCTTCCTTCCCGTTGGCTGGCGTAGCCCCCGGCCTCTATCAGGTGCAAGCAACGGCGCCCAATGGGCAACTGTGGGCTGCCAAATTTATCGTGGAATAGACCCCTGTGGGGTTCATTGGGAGTTGCAGTGATGGTACTGCTCTTAACGACAGCGTACTACTTTCTGACCGGGTCGGACTTCGTCTGGATCATATCGGCAGGCTTACTTTTCTGTATCATCCGCCGCCCAAGCTCCTCGCCGTTGCGAACCACTTTTGGTCCTGTGTAGGCAGCTGTGCGACGATTAGTTGTCTTGGTTCGGCTGGCTAGGGCCTGGCTGGGCGTAGTAGTAGGGGGCTTACTTTGCGCATGCGCCGGCAGTGACAAGGTGGTCAAGGCTAGGGGGGCAGCAAGAAACAGTAAGGCTTTCATGGCGAAAGAAGAATTGCAAACCGACTATTACACGTGATTCAAACTAACTTTGCTGTAAATCCGTACTTTACGTGTTACCTGAAAGTACTAAACGTAGCTTAATTTTGTGGCGGGCAAACCAATTCCTGCGGATTCCTACCTGTTTTTGAGTTGTGAATCCCTTGGAGCATTCAACAATAAAAGAAGGTGGCGTTCGCTCGACGGCAAAAGGTATTTTGAGTGGGATGCTCTACATGGAGAAATTGAAGTTTACAACCGACGTGGTAAACACATGGGCGTGCTCGACGCTTACGGAAATTTTATAAAAGATGCAGTTGAAGGTCGCACAATCACCATCTAGCTTCATCAGCGATTGCATCCGCGGGGTTGCACTGCTTGAGGACGCAGATGATTACATTGACCGGTGGCACGAAGGTGACACGGGGCAGACTCTTCATGAATTTCTGGGTATGACGCGCCAAGAATACAATGCTTACCTACTCGATGATAGTGCGTTAGCTTTCATTGTAAAAGCCCATCGTGAGCAGGTTCCTTTTAAGCAGATTGCCGAACAAGACTATTCGTATGCACTGGCCGCCCGTTCCCAGGGCGGTGAAAAAATATTGCAATTGATGCAGTGGCTGAAACAGGAGGGGCTTTTGAGCTAAGCGAGTACCCCGAAGTCAATATGGCGCGCACGCTTTTGCAAAAGCAGTGTCTCACACCACCGATTGACGTACTCACTTTGATTCAGCGATACGCTGACGTCATTTTTCGGCCTATTCCGATTGCGAATGTCGACGGCGTGTGCCTTGACCTTAAGGTAGCAGGTAAACGCCCGCGAGTCATTGTGAATACCAACACGTCGACTCGTCGGCGGCTATTCACGCTTGCGCATGAGTTGGGCCACATCATTATTCCCTGGCACGTCGGGACGATAGCCGACATCATAAACTTCTCACCCGAGGAATTGGATGAGTTGCCTGCTGAATATGTGTCTTCTGCGTTAACAGATCTCGGTCGCTATTCGCAGACAGAGCAGGAGGCAAACCGTTTCGCGTCGGAGCTACTAATGCCAGAGCAATGGGTAAAGACTCAAATTGCCCAGTATTATGATTTAGCTCAACTCCACCGCGTTATTTCCGAGACAGCAGGCGTCTCTCCTTTAGCTGCCAGCATCCGTTTAAAGGCGTTGCTACCACCCGGAATCGTGTATTTCTGTTTGGAAAGCGACGTCAATGTCTCTTTTGCTGGCCGTACTGAAGGTACTATCCAGCGCCAACTATCTCGTGGCGAATTGGATTTGCCTGATTCATACGTTCAAGCAATAGCTAGCTACAAGTGGGAATCAGGATACAACGTTTATCACTGGTGGCGCTTCCCAATTGAAATAGCACTTGAAATATCTGATCCAAGGCCGTGGAAAGAGATACTTCATTCCGTTATAACGGATGTGGCATCGCAGCCTGAAGACGTTGTGCAGTTGAAGCACGTAGTCAATGCTGTCCTTGCCGCAGCACATGGCTCTGTAATAAAAAATGCCTTAGTTACTTACTCCGAGGATGCTATAATTGCTGCGTGCATCCATCGTCTGCACGAGCGGGAAGATTTAAAGGAAGTAGCACGGCATGTAAGCATTAAGCAAGTGATTAAAAAACGGGCGGTAGAATGGTACGTTGTGCGGTCTCGACAGCGCTAAGTGATTGTATTACCACTACTCGAACTACTTGGGTATCTGGTAGCCTGGCAGTTGCTTAACCTGATCTAGCGTCAGCGGCTGGTACTCGATGCCCAGGCGTTGGGCGTTGGCTTCCACGGTCTGGTCGAAGCCGGCCTTTTTGCGGCGTGCGTTGACGTGGGCAGGGTCTTTTATAGGCCAAATGAAGCTCTTGCCCCCGGTGTAGGTCATTCCCTGGGTGCCGTACACCTGGGGTTGCTGCGTGTACATCAGGTGCCGGTCGAGCATCATGGCGTACAGGCGAAACGGCAACTCTCCCTGCTGAGCTGCTCGTTCGACGAGGGGTAGGTACTGGGCGATGCGGGCCGAGTGCTGCAAAACGTAGAAGGCGGCCTCGTTGGTGGGGGTGCCGACCAGGGTTTTGCCTGGGTAGCCGTAGCGGTTGATCAGGGCGTACACCCGGGTGGCGTTGGACGAATCGGTCTGCATCATCAGGTTCATCAGGCCCTGGGATTCGCGGCCTGGGGGGAAGTGCCGGGCCTGGGCGATGGAGTCCCGGAGCCGGCTTTTGCTCGGATCGACCAGGGCCTCGCGGTAGAGCTGGTCGATGACGTAAAGGCTGTCGAGCTCGTGCTTGAGTCGGGGGTTCTGGGGGCGTTGGGCGTGAGCTAGGACGGGCAGCACGAGCAGGCAGCCGAGGAGCAGCGTTTTCATGGGCCCAAGCTACACACGGCGCCCACTATTTCTACAGGTAAGCTGCTCTGAACAAGCGCGCTAAATGCCAAGGAATCGCTTAAAAACAACAATTTCCACCCGGACTACAACGTACATATCGGGGAATTAACGGGCCTCAATGCGTAACCCATTACGCATTGGGGCCGCCCCGCCCGCCATGTCCTACGCCATCCTGCGCCTGAGCAAACTCACGAACCTGGGCACGGCCACGAGCGCCACCCAGCACAACTACCGGCTACAAGACACGCCCAACGCCAACCCGGACTGGGCCGCGCTCAACGAGGAATACCTCAACCACGGCCACCGCAACTACTGGCATTTGGCCACCGAACGCATCGCCGAGCTGCACCTGCCGCGCCTGCGCCACGACGCCGTGCGGGCAGTGGAGGTGGTGCTCACGGCCAGCCCCGAGGGCTTCGCACGCGACGCCGAGGGCCGGGCCCTGGACGTGCGGGGCACCCCCTGGGTGGCGGACAACCTGGCCTTTTTGCAGGCAACGTTCGGGGCCCCCAACGTAGTCAGCTTCACGCTGCACCAGGACGAGGTGACGCCCCACATCCACGCCGTGGTGGTGCCCGTCACGGCCGATGGCCGGCTCTCCAGCCGCGACGTATTCAGCCCGGCCAGCCTGCGCCAGTTGCAAACCGATTACGCCCAGGCCATGGCGCCCCACGGGTTCGAGCGGGGCATCAAATACAGTACGGCCCTGCACGAAGATGTGCGCCGGCACTACGGAGCCCAGCGGACAAGCCAGCAGCAACTGGCCGAGGTGGCCACACCGGTACCGACGGGGCCCCACCTGCTCCAGGCCATGCCCCCGTGGCTGGAGCCCGAGAACCACCGCGTCCGGGAGCAGTTCCGTCTCGACCACTACGTGCACCACCTGACCACCACCAGCAACGAGAAGATTGCCCAGCTGGCCACCGTGGCCTCGGCCAACGCGCTGGCGCACGACCGGGCGCGCGTGCTGGAAAAGCAGTTGGCCCGCAGCCAGGAGCAGCTGGCCCTGGCGCGGGACGGGCTGACGCCCCGCCTCGCCCACCTCACGGAGCAGCTACGCCAGGCAAAAGAGCAACTGGCGGCCAAAACCACCCAGTTCAGTGAGCAGCAAGCGCTCGCCAAGCAGCAAATCCTGCTGCACAAACGGGCCGTCATTCGGCACGTGCAGGGGCAGTCGGTGCCGGACTGGTTGGCAACCTTGGCAAAGGGCCTTCGGGAGCGGCACCAGCGCAAAATTGAGGCGTTGCTGGCCAAGCAGTTGCTGTTACCCACCCGCGAGGTGGCGGATCTAAAACCAGGCCTAGAGCAGGCGGGGTACGTCCTGAAAGTAGTGGGGCCCCAGGAGTGGACGGTGCAGCACAAAGAAGATGGGACGCGCTTTCGGGGTGACGAGCTCCGCCCCAATGGCCGGAACTTGTTAGAGCAGTGCCGGGAGGCAGCGGAAAGAACGAAAGAACAAGAGCCAACCATTCAGTTACTGCCCAAGGAAAGAGAGATTGAGATGTGATGATTGCCCCAGGCTTTGAGGTTTATTCGAGTTATTATTGTGCTGAACCAAGTGGCCAAGTCCTGCTTTCAGCGACCGTCAGAAGGTTGGTACATTACTTAATAACAAGCGGCGTGGCTGAGTTAGAATCGAAATGGATCAAGGCGGAGCGGGAAGCACGCTGCCGTGGGATCCCTAGTGCCAGGTGGCACGGCATACCGCCTCCCTATACCAGTCGTTTTGATTTTTATCTGCGTTGGGTACTGGCCCGAATTCCCTTACCAAGCAGAGAATCGCCGAAACCATCGCCGCTCGTTACAACCGACTACCACGCACGGGAGTCGGCCATGAACGAGTATTTTAGGCGTGCTCCTATAGCTCTATATGAAGTAGAAAGCTTTTTGGAGGAGCTGCTTGGCGAGCAGTTTGAGGCAACCCTTGGGTGCAAAGCAGATAGTGAAGATTATAAGTACGTTGCCGACGTAATCCAGGAAGAAACACAAGAGCTTAATCCTGTCCCTATTAACGTAGCGCGCGCTCTTGAATGGTTACGTGAGCAGATGGTGCGCCTAAATAATGCCGAGGCGCTGCTAAGCGGTGCATCCGCACCTCCTACGAATGCAGTAGAGGAGCTAAGCTTGGATTCAGCAGAACCGACAAAGCCACTTGTCGTTCAATCCGTTACTGAAACCAGCCGGAAACTCAGTATACGGCAAGTGGCTCTATTGCACATTTATCGAGGTTCTGCCGCCATTATCAACGATGCAAAACAAGTAGCTCTCGACGCTGGGTACAAAAAGCCCACGAGCGGGCAGCAGTTAAAGGGACACTACAATAAATTAAGTCGCCAAATTAGTAACCGCATAGGTGTAGAAGGCAAAGCATCAACTGATATGGCGAAAGACATATCAAAGGTTATTCCATACCTCACTGGAGCAGCCCAACAGCAGGCTGAAAGAGAGTTGCAAACAATTAAAGCGAAATCGTAGGTACTGGGAATGTCCTCAGCACCTACTCACGGCTTGTGTAAACCACCGCGTAAACCAAAACCAAAACAGCCACCCATCTTTGCAGATAAGTGGCTGATTATGAACGAGCGAGAAACGAGGTTCGAACTCGCGACCCTCAGCTTGGGAAGCTGATGCTCTACCAACTGAGCTACTCTCGCGGGGTGTTTGGTAAGGCAAAAGTACGGCGCCGGGGCCAATCGGCAAGCTCGGCCGCTAAAAACCCGGCCGCGGCGGGCGGCGTATGAAACGGGGTATGGCCACCGCTCCCCTTTCGCCCGCTACCCGCCGCCTCCTGGGGTGGATGTTTCTCTGGACCGGTATTTTGCTGGGGCTGGGCCAGTTGATTCGGCTGAGCATTGCGGCCTATGCGTGGTCCATCGAGGGCATTGAGGGCGGGCTGGAAGTGGGCCTGGTGCTGCTGTACCTGCTGGGCCTGGTGGGGGCCAGCCTGCTGGTGCGCTACGGCCGCCAGCTGCTGCGCGGCGGCCGGCTGGCCGACGGCCCGGCCAAAGAAACCATCCTCTAATGCCTGCCCCGGGGCCCGGTTGGCCAGCGGGCCCCACCTTTGCTGCCCTTATGTCGTCTCCCCTCCGCATTGCGCTGGCCAAGGCCAACGCCGCCACCGCCGCCCAACTGGCCGAATTGGGCCGCCAAACCTTCCAGGATACTTTCGCCGCTACCACCGCGCCCGCCGACATGGCCGCGTTCCTGGCCGCCACCTTCGGGCCCGAGCAGCAGTTGGCCGAACTGCAGGATTCGGCCAATACTTTCCTGCTGGCCCACATGCAGGGGGCCGTGGTGGGCTACGCCAAGCTGCGTGAACCCTCGGCCCTGGGCCTGCCCGCAGGCGAAGACGCCCCCGCCGGCCGCCTCGAAATTGAGCGCCTCTACGTGGCCGAAGACTGGCTGGGCACCGGCCTGGGCGCGGCCCTGATGCGCGCCGTGCTGGCCCTGGCCGAGCAGCTGCACTGCTCGGCCGTGGTGCTGGGCGTGTGGGAAAAAAATACCCGCGCCCTGGCGTTCTATCAGCGGTTTGGCTTCCGCGAAATCGGGGCCCACGACTTCCGCATGGGCCAGACCTTGGACCGCGACCTGATCCTGCGCAAAGGCCTGGCCGGCCGATGAGGGCCCACCCGGGCGGCGGCCCCGCCACGCACCGGCCCGCCGGGGCCCCATCCGCCCCGGGGCGGGGCTTGCTGGCCGCGGCCCGGCGCGGGCCCGGGCGGCTGGTGCTGCTCGCACTGGCCGGTGCCCTGGGGTTGCCGGCCTGCCAGCCGGGCGGCCCCGGGCACGCCGCGCCTGCCCCGCCGCCCGTGGGCCACTACGCCGGCACAGTGCAGCTCGCCGCTGGGCAGCCCGCCCAAGCCGTGGCCCTGGAGCTGCGCCACCCGGCTCCCGGCCACTACACCGCCGAGCTGACGGGGCCCCCGGCCCTGCGCTTCGTGGCCGATACCGTGGCGTTCCAAGGCGGGGAGCTGCACCTCGTGCGCCCCGGCCGCCCCGGCGAAGCACTGGCCCTGACCCTCGACGGTGACTTCTGGCGCGGCACGCTGCGCCTCGATTCGGTGCAGGCGCCCATGCTGCTGGTGCGGCGCGGCCCGCCCACGCCCACCATGTACCGCGTTGGAGAAGTGCCCCAGGCCCAAGGCTCGGCCTGGCTGTTTGCCCCCGCCGACGTGCGCACCGCGGGCGCCGGCTTGGCCCTGCTGCCCGATGCCGCCACGGGCCCCGCCGCCGCCATCTGGGCCGATGCCCTGGCCCGCTACGGCCTCACCGTGCTGCTGCTGCCCGCCACCGATTCGGCCAGCCCAGCCCCCGCCGGGGCCCTGCTGGCCGCCGCGCGCCGCCTGCTGCGCAACACCGCCGGCGTGGACACTGCCAACATCGGCACCTGGGCCACCGGCCCCCGCGCCGACGCCGCGGCGTTGGCGCTGGCGGCCCCTGGGGGCCCCCGCACGGCGTTTTTCATTGTGCAAAACGCGCCCGCGGCCGCCGCCAGCCGCGACGCTTACCGCGCCCTGGCCCGCCAAAAGCTGCCCATGTTGGGCCTGTACGGCGGCGGCGGAACCAGCAGCGCCGCGGCCGCCGGCTTGCGCGGGGCCCTGCGCAGCCCCGCCGTGCGCACCTACCGCGCCGCCGGGCCCGATTTGCTGGTGCCCGGCCCCGGGGGCCCCACCTTCGCCCCGGGCCTGCCCGATGCAGTGGTGCAGTGGCTGCCCCGCCCGCAGTAAGGGGCCCTAAAGTTGGTTGTGTTGGTTACAAGATAGCACGGGGTGGTCCGGCGACTTTTTCAGTCGTCGGGCCACTCTGACTACGGCCCGGGGCCCCTGTTTAAGGATAAAAGTGGCCCGACGACTGAAAAAGTCGCCGGACCACCCCGTGCTTGCCCTTCGCCAACTGCTACTTACTTCCGAAAGCAACGCTGCGCGCCGGTTTAGCAAATGCCCCCGAAGCTGGCGCTACTGCGGCAACTCCACCGTTACGCGGTGGGCCAGCGGCGGGGCCCCGGGGGGGGGCGGCGCGGCGGGCAGCGGGCGCGGACTATAAATGGCGCACAGCGAATGGCTTACCACGTACAGGTGGCCGGGTGCGGCGGCGGGCAGGCCGTCGAGCAAGCCGGCCAGCACCTCCCAGCGCGGGGCTCCGGGCTGGCGGCTGGCGTCGTGCCACACCACCACAGTTTGGGGCCCCACGAGGTGCGCAAACACGCGGGCTGTGTCGCGGCGCACGGCCTCGTAGTGGTGGTCGCCGTCGATGAAAATCAAATCGAACGGCGGGTCCAGGCCGGCAAAATCGAAGGTGGCGGAGTTGCCGTGCAGGTGCGTGACGTTGGGCAAGTCCTGCGAGAAAAATCCGTGCAGGCCGATGTATTCCTCCGCCAAGCCCAGGGCCCGCATCTCGGCGGCCGACAGGTTGAGGGTGTGGACCGAGGCGGCCACGGCGGCCACATTGGCCGCGCTCTCGCCCCGCCAGGTGCCGATTTCGAAGTAGCGGCAGCCGGGGCGCTGGCGGGCCAAGCCGCGCAGCAGCAGCAGGTCGGTAGGCAGCGAGCCGCCCTCCTCGAAGGCGAAGGGCGCCGCGGCATCGGTGCCACTTGGGGGTAGGAAGTGGCGCAGCGGCACCACCGGCAGCCCCTGGGGCCCCACGCCCCAGCGGGCGGCGTGGGCCCCGGCCCGGCGCTGCCAGGCGCTGGTGTCGGCGGCCAGCACGGCGTTTAGCAGCCAGGGGTTGCGGGCCAGACGGACAAGGGCAGATAGGGTTTTGGAGAGGCGCGACACGGGTGCGAAGCTAGGCCCGCCGGCCGTAGCGCGGACTTTGTAGCCCGCGGCTCTCGCTTTGTCCTGCCGATTACCGTGCGGCGACCGAGCAGCGCCGCGGACTGCAGAGTCCGTGCTACGGATCGTGCAGCGACCGTTCAGCCGCGTGGACTCGCAGCGTCCACGCTACAGCAGCAGCAGGCCTTTTTCGCGCAGCAGCTGCCAGGCGGGGCTTGTGAGGAAGGCGTCGAAGGGGCCCGCGACGGCGGGGAAAGTGGCGGCGGCTTCTTTCAGCAGCACTTTCGTGTCGTAGTCGTGGCTGAGGCGCACCAGCAGCTCGTGCAGCCAGCGGCCGGCGGCTTCGGGGGCCTTTACCTCGAAATCTTCGGCCTGCTCGTAGCAGGTGAGGACGGCGCGGGCGCCTTTTTTGCCGGCCTCCACGCGCAGCTCGGGGGCGTTGCCGAGCCAGAACAGGCGCTGGTTTTGCTTAGCGAAGTCGGGCTTCTCGGGGGCTTGCAGGGCCTGGGCCACCAGCTGGCGCGGGGTGGTGGTTTTGGGCGTTTTGAAGTCGAACCAGAAGCCCAGCGGCTCGTCCAGGGCCACGCCGTGGAGGTAGTTGTAGAGGCTTTTGGCCAGGCCGGGGCCGAAGGCTTCGTGGTCGGTGCCCAGGGGGTCGTCGTGCCACAGGTCGTTCCAGGCGAAGCCGGCGGGCTCGGGGCCCACGGCGGCCACTTGGTACTTGGCCGGGTTCTTCCCCACCGGCGAGTGGGCCGTCATCGAGAAGCGGTGCCAGTAGCCGCTCTGCACCACGCCGGCGGCAAACAGCTGCCGCACAACTTCCAGCGAATCAACGGTTTCTTGCGCCGTTTGGGTGGGGAAGCCGTACATGAGGTAGGCGTGCACCATGATGCCGGCCTGCGTGAAACCGTCGGTGACGCGCGCCACCTGGCCGATGGTGACGCCCTTTTCCATCAGCGCCAGCAGCCGATCCGACGCTACCTCCAGGCCCCCCGAAATGGCGATGCAGCCCGAGGCGGCCAGCAGCCGGCAGAGGTCGGGCGAGAAGGTTTTCTCGAACCGGATGTTGCCCCACCACGTGATGGCCACGCGGCGCCGGAGCAGCTCCACGGCCAGGTCGCGCAGAGCCAGGGGCGGGGCGGCCTCGTCCACGAAGTGGAAGCCGGTTTGGCCGGTTTGGGCAATGATTTGCTCGATGCGGTCCACGAGCAGCGTGGCCGGCGCGGTTTCATAGCGGCTGATGTAGTCGAGGGTGACGTCGCAGAACGAGCAGCGCTTCCAGTAGCAGCCGTGGGCCACGGTGAGCTTGTTCCAGCGGCCGTCGCTCCAGAGGCGGTGCATGGGGTTGAGCACTTCCAGCACCGAGAGGTAGTCGGTGAGGGGCAAATCGGAGTAGTCGGGCGTGCCCACTTCGGGGTGCGGCACGTCGGGGTGCGGGTGGTTGACGTACTGAATCTCACCCGCTTCGTCGCGCAGAAACGTGCGTTGCAGCTCGGTTTGCGGGATTTTGCCGGCCCAAAAGTCAAACAAGCGAAGCCAGGGCCCCTCGCCGTCGTCGAGCGTGAGGTGGTCGATGTAGTCGAAAAAGCGCGGCTCCTGGATGGTGCGCAGCTCTGTGTTGGGGTAGCCGCCGCCCATGATGGTCCGCGTTTCGGGGCAGGTTTGCTTGATGCGTTGGGCCAGACGCAGGGCCCCGTAGAGGTTGCCAGGGAAGGGCACCGTGAAGCCCACCACGTCGGGCTGCGTGCGGGCCAGCAGCGCGTCCAGCTCTTCCAATAGTAACGCATCCAATAAGTTAGCGGGGGCTTGCAGGGCCTGATGCAGCGGCTCGAAGCTGGTGGCGGAGAGGGCCAGCTTTTCGGCGTAGCGGGAGAAGCCGAAGTGGGGCCCCACGGTTTCCTTGATGAGGTCGGCCAGGTCCTCCAGGTAGAGCGTGGCCAGGTGGCGGGCCTGGTCGGTGAGGCCCATCGTGCCGAAGGCGGATTCGAGGTCGGCCACGTTGTCGAAGCGGCTGGCTTCGGGCAGAAAGCGGCCGTGGCAGATGCGCGGGGCCAGCGTCAAGTCCTTGTTTTGCAAGAACCTGACCACCGGCGCCACGGTGGCCAGGTAGCGGTTTTGCAGCCGCAGCATCCGCTTGGCGTTGTCGCTGAGATTGAAATCGCCGGCTTCGATTTCGGCAAACACCCGCTTCAGCCCATCCACCGAAAACAGGCGCAGCACCAGCTGCAGGCCCAGGTCGGCCTGCGCCACGTCGTAGCCGCGGCCCTTCAAAAACCCCTTGATGTAGGCCGTGGCCGGGTACGGGGTGTTGAGCTGCGTGAGCGGCGGGGTGATGAGCAGGATTTTGGGAGCGACGAGCGACACGGTAGCCTTCAACCCGGCCAGGGGGCCCCGGGTTCAGTGGCCGCAAAGGTCGGGCGGGATTTGCGGGTGCGGGGCTGTACCTTTTGCCAAGCTGTTTGGGGAGTTAATGGCACGTCATGCTCGTCTGGCGTACGCTTCGACAAGCGTACGCCAGATGAGCATGACGTTCAACTTTGAATCTCCATATTCCTGAACACCTCCTACATCTTCATGCCGCCCATCTTGCTGCCGCCCATCATTTTGCCCATGCTCATCCAGGGCGCGTTCAGGCGCACGTACACCGAGGCCGAAAGCGGCACCTGGCCGTAAAGCGGGCGCAGCGCGGCGGCCGGCACGTAGCCCGTAAGCTGGCCGCCGACGTGCACCTCGGGGCCCCGGAAATCGTCGGCGGTGAGGCGGTAGCTGGCCCCCAGCGTGAGGGCGTGCACGTTGAACACGGCCGCCAGCGGCTCATCGGCGGGGCCCTGCAAGTAATAGCCCAGCTCCTCGCTGTCTTTCTGCACGAACTCGTAGCGGCCGTAGAACGTGGGGCGGCCCAGGGTGAGGTTGGTTTCGGCCAGCACGGCGTGCTCGGGGTGCGGGGTAGAGCCCTGGTTCATGCCCCAGATGAGGGCCGAGGCGATGTAGTGGCGGGCATCGCCAAAGTGGTGGCTGTGCAGGATGCTGGCCGTGGTGCGGGTCACGTTCTCGTCGGGGTGCAAGTCTTCAGGGCTTTTGATGAAGGCGCGGCTCACTTGCAGCGCCAGCTCGCGGCCGGGGTTCCAGTTCAGGCGGGCGGCCCAGGAGTCGGCCCGGGGCTTGTCGAAATTGTAACGGTGCTCGTCGGGCTCGCGGCCGGTGAAGTTGCTGCCTTCCAGCTTAAACTGCTTGTAGCGCACGCCCAGCGTGGCCACCCCGAAGGCGATGTGCGTGGCGTCGGTCCAGTGGTGGGAGAGGGGCGCGTCGGGGTTGGGCATGGCCGAAATGCGGTGCATGAAGGCCACCGGCCCGATGGCCGGCTCGCCGGGGTAGCCCAGGTACAGGCTCACGTCCACGTCCTGGCTCACGGCGTGCACGTAGCCCACGCTCAGGCCCGAAAATAGGTCGTGCGGGTGCTGCTTGTCGATGAGCGGCTGACCCTTGTAGCTCTCGCCGGTCTGGAACAGCAGCGGGTAGCCGCCGCGGGTTTCCGTTAGCGCGTCGAGCGACATCATCAGCGTGAGGTTCAGCAGGCCGTGGGCCCCCACGTTGCGCTGGGCCATGGCCATGCCCCAGTTGGGGCCGTCCACGGCGTTGGCGTGGCCGCGGCCGCCGCTGTGGTTGAAGTTCTGGCTGGTGTAGCGGCCGTAGGCGCCGCCGTGGGCCATCACCATCCAGGGGCCCTTGTGGGTCATCCACATGTACATCGGCGTGGCGTCGGGCTGCCAGCTGGTGGCCGAGCCGTTGCGGCTCATGGGCAGGTTGCGCGAGGTGGCGGCCGACATGGTGGGCCCGCCGTCGGCGCCGCCCATGTCCATGCCCGCGTGGTCCATGCCCGGCATGTGCTCCATTTGTTTTTTGGGGCGAGCGGTGTCGGCGGGCATGGCCATGCCGGGCATGGCGCCGGGCTGCTGGGCGTGCGCGGGGGCCCCGGTCAGGGCCACCAGGCCGGCGGCCACCAGGCTGGCGGCGGCCCGCTTGGGGCCCCGGGCGGCGGAAGGATGTAACGGTGTGTGCATGGCCTTATAACGCTCGGTTTCCCCGCCCGGTTTTCACCCGGGCCAACACCATTCGGCCTGGCATCAACAGGATTTGGGGCCCCCGCCGAATGGTGTAGGCTTTTGGCCGAATGCTGCACCACCCCGGCGGCCGGGGCCCCGTAAACCAGTCCAAGCAGCGCGTTGCCGCTTATTTATTCAACTTATTCCTGCCTCAGTACATGGCCATTTCCACTGACCCCCGTCCCGCCCACCAAGACGTCCTCGATGCCCTCGCCCGCTGCGTAGCCGCCTGCGAGCACTGCGCCACCGCCTGCCTCGGCGAAGACAACCTTGCGATGATGGTGCCCTGCATCCGGCTCGACCGCGACTGCGCCGACATCTGCCGCCTCACCGCCGCCTTCATCGCCCGCGGCTCCGACCACGCTCCGCACGTGCTCAAGGAGTGCATCGAAATCTGTCAGAAGTGCCACGACGAATGCGCCCAGCACCAGCACGCCCACTGCCAGCAATGTGCCGCCGCCTGCAAAGCCTGCCTGGAAGCTTGCAAATCCTACAAATAATTGCCCTGTAGAGACGCGGCACTTCGCGCCTCAATCGCTGCTCGGTCGTGGCAATGCTGTATCGGTCAGCTCAAGCCGGGCAGTGTTCAACCGGATATTGGCCGAGGCGCGAATCGGGCATTTATAGAGGCGCGAAGTATCGCGTCTCTATAGCTATGAACCAAAAAGGGGCCCCTACCGATTTGGTGGGGGCCCCTTTTATATGCCTGAAATCGGGGCTTTACAGCGCGTCGAGCGAGAGGCGGGGGGGCAGGACCTGGCGGCGGAACTCGCTCACGGAGTGGCCCGTGACCTGGCGAAACTGGTTGCTTAAGTGCTGGCCCGAACTGTAGCGCATCTGGTCGGCAATCTGGTTTAGGGTGAGCTCGCCGTAGCTAAGGAGCTCCTTCACGTGCTCAATTTTGAGGCGGATGAGGTACTTCTCGATGGTGAGGTGGGCGGTGCGCGAAAACACCTTGCTGAGGTGCGAGTAGGTGGCGGCCAGCCGCTCGGTGAGGAAGGCCGAGGTGGTGAGCGGCGAGCGGGCCGTGCGCAGGTGCTCGAGGTAGTCGGCGAGCAGGGTTTTGATTTGTTCGGTGAGCTGCTCGGCGCGGCCGCGCAGCAGCTCGAAGCCGGCGGCTTCGAGCAGCGGGGCCACGGTTTCAGGGTCGACGGGGGTGGTGGCGTCGAGCTCGGCGGTGCCCAGCGTCACGGTTTTGGTCTTGTAACCGGCGCGCTCCAGCAGGTTGTGCACGGCTTCGACGCAGCGTGGGCACACCATGTTTTTGATGTATAGCAAGTTCGTAGACATATAACTAACGTGTTGAAGACCGCCTTGCGGCGGCGGTGGAAGATGTGGAACGAACGGGCCCCCGGGCCGGAGCCGGGCGGGAGCGGCGGGCCGCCGGAGCCGGCGACGATGCCGCCCAGCCCCGGCCAAACCAGTGCTCGGTGGCCCAGCTCACGAAGGGCACCACGGCCAGGAAGGTAACAGCCAACAGCCAGAAAAAGATAAAGAACGCCGGGGCTAGCCGGCCAAAGAAATGCCCGTCGGCCCCAAATACGTACCCCACCAGCGCCAGGGCCAGCCCCAGGCTGACGGCGGCCAGCACGCTCACCCGCCGCCACGGCCCAGGGGCCAGGAAACGGGCAAAGCGCAGGCGCGGCAACTGGGGCATGGAGGGGAATTGGGCAGGTGAAATTACACGGAAATTTATAAGGGCCCCGCGGGCCGGGCCGCTACAACGTGCCCCGGCCCCGGAATAGTGCCCACCGCTACGCCAGCACCGCCAGCAGCTCGCGCTGCAACGATTTGCCCTGGTCGGCGGTGTACCACTCGTTCATTTGGCGCACGATGGCGGCGGTGTGCTGCTCAGGGTCGGAGTGCAGGCGGTGGGCCAGCGCCTGCGCTTCGGCCGGGCGGGGGCCCCACTCGGCCACGGTGGCGCCGGTGGCCGCGTCCTGCATCACTAGCTTGGGAATGCTGTCTTTGCCGTTGGTTTGGTGGGCAGCCATGAAGGCGGGGTGCTCGGAGCGCAGCAGCACGTGCAAAGTCACGCGGCCGCCGCTGCCCTCGGCCAGGTGCGCCAGCAGGGGCAGCTCGTGGGCGGTGTCGCCGCACCAGGCCTCGGCCAGCACCAGCCAGCGCTGGGGAGCGGGCAGGTGGCGCAGGCGGTCTACCAGCTCGGGCAGCAGGGGCAGGGCGTAAGCATTGTCGAGGTGTTGCTGGTTTTGCTCGGTGAAGCGCACCAGGGCGGGGCCCTGGTCGGGGCCGGTGGTGCGGCGCTCGGCGGCCAGCGTGCCCACCAGGGCCCGGAACTCGGCGTAAGTATGGGCAGGGGCCGGCAAAGTAGCGGAAGCGGAAGAAGCGGACATGAACGGGGACGTGGGGCGAAAGAGCCGGGCAAATTAACCGGCGGCCGGTGAGTTAACCCAACCCGAGGCCAGAGGTTACGTTTACCTTTGCACCGGGGAGTTACCGCCGGGCTGGTTTTAATCTTTTTGCTTTGTCGCCATGAAAAACTGCTTGCGCCCCCTCCCCGTCTTGCTGGCCGTTGCTTTCGTTGGCGCCTTGGCCAGCTGCAGCAACCCCGACCACCCCGGCGAAACCAACGTCGAGAACGGGGGCGACAAGTCCATCGTGCCGCGGGAAACGGCGCCTCCTACCGGCGGCGACTCGGCCGTGGCCGGCCTGCACCGCAACGCGCCGGGCCGCCCCACCGGCGAGCAGCTTTATGAGCACGCCGACGAGCACGTAGACCACAACCACGACGGCAAGGCCGACCATTAGCGCCACGCTGTTTACCCACGCCGTTACCCACGGCTTTTCCTATTTTCGCTTACCTTATGAAAACCCTTTTTCGTCCCCTCCTGCTGGTTGCCGCCGTGGCCGCCGGCCTCAGCGTCAGCGCGTGCGGCGATTCGAACAAATACGGCTCGACCCACGTGGAGGAGAGCGGCCCCAAGCACGGCGACATTATCCAGGCCAACCCCAGCGGCGACTCCATTGTGGCCGGCCTGCGCCGCCCCGGCAAAGCGCCCAGCCAGGAGCAGGGATACGAGGCCGCCGATACCCGCACCGACAGCAACCACGACGGCAGGTCGGACAAGTAATACCATTTAACAACCAGCGACGGACTGGGCCCCATGCAATGGCATTGCTCGCCGCTGGTTGTTCAGAAGCTGTCCGACTAGGGGCTATCGTGCTGACGCAGAAAGCAGCTTATCACCGCTGAACGGCTTGTTCTACCTTGATAGGCTGCTTTCTGCGTCAGCAGAACAGCCCCTAGTCGGATACTTCCTAATTTGGATAGCTTCTGATTGATAAATGCTAAACAATTAGCGCCGGAAGCTGACGCCCAGGAAATACTCGCGGTCGACGCCGTGGGTAACGGGCAAGTGGGCACCAAAATCGAGCTGCACGTTGTCGTTGATGTCGAGCTGGGGCCCCACGTTGATGGAGCTGCCCCACGACCTCTGGCGTACGTCCCAATAGCCCACCAGCTCCACAAAGGCCTGCACCACCTTGCTGAACTGATAATCGGTGGTGAGCGTGGGTGTGAGCTGAAGGTAGCGCGACTGGGTGTCGCGGTCCCAGTACACGGACCCCGCCACCTGCCCGCCGATGCTCCAGGGCTTGGTGATTTGGAACACCGCGGGCAGCACCGCCCCGTACTCCACGGCCCCGTCGCCGCGGGGGCCCCCGGTGGGCAGCGTCACGTAGCCGATCAGGCCCAGGGCCCAGCGGCTGTTGTCGTCGCCGGCGATGGTGTGCTTAATGCGCAGCCGCACGTCGCCGAAGCCGTGGTACAGCTGCGACTGACCCGGGTCGCTGTTGTCGTAGTTGCGGGTGTCGGTGTATGAATCGATGCCGACCTGGAAATCGGTTCGGTCGGTGAGGCCGATTTTGGCCAGCGCGTGGTTCACGTACCAGTCGTGGCCGTAGGTGCTGCCCTCGCGCCGCGTCAGCAGGCGCAAGGCGTCGGTTTCGTACTGGAAGTGGCCCGCGTCCACCGAGTACGGGCTTTCGGTGATGCCCGGGCGGTCGGGCACCATGGGCCGCATAAACTTGCGCGGCGTGGGCTTGAAAATGGTATAGTGACTTTTGTCGACGGAGACGGTATCGTTCAGCAAGGCCTTGTTGGCCCCGCTGGTTTTGTGGGTCACGGGGGCTTTTTGGGCGGCCGCCGGGCGGGCCCCCGCCAGCGCCAGGCCCAGGGATAGATAGAACAGCTTCATGGCGGCAGATTAAAAGGACATTAAAATTTGCCCCCAATACGCAGCGCCCGCCCCAGCGGCTGAAAACAGTTGGATGACGTAAGGAAATGGGTCTGAGACTAACCAGAACGTCATGCTGAGCGCAGCCGAAGCATCTCTCCCGCTCACTAAATGATTAGTTAAGCAGTAGGGATGCTTCGGCTACGCTCAGCATGACGTTCTAACTAGTACGTTCCCAAAGGCCTTTCCAACACCTACTCAGAACGGCACCACCACTTTCAGGCCCACGTTGCGGCCGGGGTTGAAAATGCCGGTGCGGCCGGTGGGCGTGGTGGCGTAGTACTCGAAGTACTTCAGGCGGCTGAGGTGGGCCTGGTAGGCGGTGTTGAGCACGTTGTCGGCCTGCGCGAACACCTGCACGGCCTCGCGCCCGGCGCGGGTGCGCCAGGTGGCGCCGGCCCCCAGGCCCAGCAGCACGTAACCGGGTGTGGCGGTTTCGGCCCCGTCCACGGCGTAAAACTGGGTTTGGCGGGCCGTGGCGTCCAGCCCCACCCGGACGTAGGCGCCGGCCACCCGCCCGGGCCGGGCGGGGGCCGTGGCGCGCCACTCGGTGCGAGCCTGCGGGGCCGGAATAAGCGGCAGGTAGCGGGCCGGGGGCCCCAGGCGCTCCAGCAGCGCGGCGTTGTCGTTGAGGCCGCGCACCAGGGCCGCGCCGGTGCGCCAGCTCAGCCAGGGCAGGGCGGTGGGGTGCACGTTCACGCTGATTTCCAGGCCGTAGAGGCGGGCGGCGGCTTGCTGGTACTGGTAGGTAGCGTTGCCGGGCACCACCTCCACGGGCTGGCCGGCGGCGTCGTAGAGCCGGGCCTGGTAAATGAAATTATCGACGTGGTTGTGGAAGATTTCGGCGCTGGCGTCTACGGCCGGCGACTGCCACAGGGCCCCCACGTCTTCCTGTAAGCTGAACTCGGGGCCGAAGCCGCGGTTGCCCAGGTACACGATGTGGGCCCCGGGGTCGAGGCCGTTCGAGCCGATTTCGGGGATGTTGGGGGCCCGGTAGCCGCGCGCCACGTTGGCCCGCAGCACCAGCCGGGGCCCCAGCGCGTAGCTGCCGCCCAGGCTGGCCGACACGCCCCGGTAGCGGTTCCGAAACGCCGGAAACGGCAAATCGGCCCCCGCCGCGCCCGCCCCCGCGGCCCCCGCGAAGCCCGTGGCCGGGTTCGGGGCCACGTAAAAATCGTCCCAGCGTACCGCGCGGGTGTCGTAGCGCAGGCCGCCGGTCAGCTCCAGGGGGCCCAGCGTTTTCTTCAGCACCCCAAAGCCGCCCAGGTCGAAGAGCTGGTAGGCGGGGATGGGGAAGTCGGTGGCGTTGAGGTGCTTATTGAGCTGCGTCATGCCGTTGCCGCCCACCGTCAGCTCGTAGCCGCGCCAGGCTGGCAGCAGGTAACGTGTCTCGTAGCTGTAGGTGGTGAGCTGCAAATCGAGCCCCGCCTGGGCCGGCGCGGTGGGGTGGTTGAACTCCTGGCGGTGGTTGCGCTGGGCCCCCAGTAGCAGGCGCAGCTCGCCGCCGCCCAGCCGCACGGTGCCCCGCCCAAAGGCCCGGTAGTGCCGGATGCGCTGGCGCAAGTCGCTGAGGACGTAGCGGTTCAGTTCGTCGTCCGTCACCAGCGGCCGGTTCTTGATATTGTCGGCCCCGCTCTCCAGCACCTGCCGCGTGAAGCGCCGGCTGAGCGAGTCGCGGCTGCCGTCGGGAATTTCCTGGCGGTTGTCGTAGGCCGTGAGGTAGCCGTGGGCGCTGCCCCAGCTTTTTTGCACGCCCACCATGCCGGTGAGGGCCAGCTCGCGGTAGCCGGTGTTGTACACCGGGCCATCGGCGGCGTTGCGGTAGTCGCGGGCCAGGTGGTGGCTGGCGCGCAGGCTGGTTTGGAAGCCGTTCTGCTGGTAGTTCAGGCCCAGCGAGGTGCCAATTAATCCATTGACGCTCTGGTACTCGGCCAGGGCTTCGCCGTGCAGCTCGCCGCTGGGGCCCTGGGGCAGGGCGGGCAGCAGGTTCACCACGCCGGCCACCGCGTCGGAGCCGTAGAGCAGGCTGGCGGGGCCCTTCACTACCTCCACCCGCTCCACGTCGTAGCCGTCCACCTCCAGGCCGTGCTCGTCGCCCCACTGCTGGCCTTCCTGGCGCAGGCCGTTGTACAGGGTCAGCACCCGGTTGTAGCCCAGCCCGCGGATGAACGGCTTGCTGATGTTGGGGCCCGTGGTCACGGCGCTCAGGCCGGGCACGCCGCGCACCGCCGCGTCGATGGCGTTCGTGTTGGCATTAAGCTGCATTTCGCGTCGGCTGAGGGCGGCAATGGGCACGGGGCTGCGCCGAAGCTCGGTGGCCCGGCCCACGCCCGTCACCACCACCTCGCCCAGGCCGGCGGGCGCGGCCACCAGCACAAAGTCAACGGCGACAGGGGCCCCGGCCGGCCCCGAAACGGCCACTGCCCGCTCGGCCGGCGCGAAGCCCACGGCGCTGGCCCGCAGCCGCTGGGGCCCCGGCGGCACCCCGCGCAGCTGGTAGCGGCCGGCCGCGTCGGCGGTGGCCCCCAGGGCCGTGCCCACCACGCCCACCCCGGCAAACGGCACCGACTGGTGCCGGCCGTCGCGCACGGTGCCGCTCACCTCAACGCTTTGGGCAAAAGTCAATTGAGAAATAAAAAGCAAGGCGAGGAATAATATTCTCATAGATATTTTCTTAGATATTAAGAGGCACGACGAAGCCGACCCGCCGTGGAGCGGGGGAAGTAGGAGATAGGTGATCGAGCGGCTGTGCTTGTTCGCTGGCCACAGTTTAGCGCGGAGCGCGTAACTGCGAGCCGTGGTACGGGGTGAGTTTGCAACTCACGGCCGCGTAACGGCCAGGCAGGTTGCGCAAATAGGTCGTTCCACTTTGCGAGTTGCAAACTCGCCCCATTTACCAGCCAGCAGTTACGCGCTCCGCGCTAAATTGCGGCCAGTGAAAAGCCTAGCCACCCCCGGGGCCCTAGCCCACCGCGGTTTGCCAGAGCAGGTACACGTTCAGCACGATGATGATGGCGGAGACGGCCCAGGCGGCCACTTGCACGCCGGGGCGGTTGGCGAACACGCCCATTTTCAGCTTGTCGCCGGTGAAGAGCACCAGCGGCACCACCGCAAAGCTGAGCTGCAACGACAGGATGACCTGGCTGAGCACCAGCAGCTGCCCGGTGCCCCGCTCGCCGTACAAGATGGTGACCACCAGGGCCGGTACCACGGCAATGAGCCGCGTGATGAGCCGCCGCACCCAGGGCTTGAGCTTGAGGTCGAGGAAGCCTTCCATCACAATTTGGCCGGCCAGCGTGCCGGTCAGCGTCGAGTTTTGGCCCGAGGCCAGCAACGCCACGGCAAACAGCACCGAGGCCGCGCCCGCGCCCAGCACCGGCGTGAGCAGCTTGTGGGCGTCGGCGATGTCAGCTACGCTGTCGTGGCCCTTGCCGTGGAAGGCAGCGGCGGCCGTGACGAGGATGGCCGCGTTCACGAAAAACGCCAGGAACAGCGCCACCGTCGAGTCGATGGTGGAGAACTTGATGGCCGTGCGCTTGGCCGTTTCGTCCTGCCCGAAGGCCCGGGTTTGCACAATGCTGGAGTGTAGGTACAGGTTGTGGGGCATCACAGTGGCCCCCAGGATGCCGATGGCCACGTAGAGCATCCCGGGGTTCATCACCACTTCGGGGCGGGGCAGCAGGCCGCCGGCCAGGGCCCGCCAATCGGGCCGCGAGGCGATGATTTCGTAGAGGAAACAGAAAAAAATCAGGAGAATGAGCCCCCCAACCAGGCTTTCGATGAGCCGAAAACCTTTGTGCTGGAAAAACAGCACCACCAGCACATCCAGCGTGGTGAGGACGACGCCCCAGGCCAGCGGCAGCCCAAAGAGCAGGTTGAGCGCAATGGCCGAGCCGATGACTTCGGCCAGGTCGCAGGCGGCGATGGCAATTTCGCACATGGCCCACAGCCCCAGGCTCACGGGGCGCGAGTAGTGGTCGCGGCAGGCTTGGGCCAGGTCGCGGCCCGTGGCGATGCCCAGCTTGGCGGCCAAGTGCTGCAAAAACATGGCAAACAAGCTGGAAACCAACACCACCGACAGCAGCGTATAGCCGTAGCGGGCCCCGCCGGCCAGGTCGGTGGCCCAGTTGCCGGGGTCCATGTAGCCCACGGCCACCAGCAAGCCGGGGCCCCAGTAGGCCCGGAACTTCCGCCAAAACGAGGCCCCCGCTTCGGGCACCGCAATGCTGCCGTGCACCTCGCTCAGCGAGTTGGCGCGGCGGGCGTGGCGCCAGCCAGCATCGGCGGGATTGGCAACGGCAGTGGAAACGGCGGGCACGGCAGTGGAAGAAGCAAACTCAGTCATGGTACACTACAAAGGTAGGGCAGATTTTTAGGTTAGTCTAAAAATTAATTTTAAACGACCTAAAATACGCCGAACCTGGGGAAAAGTTGCGGGCTGGCCGGCGGCCGGGGGCCCCCAAAGCGCGACCTTTGTCGGCCCGTTTTGCTTTTATACATGACTGCGCTGGCTCAAACCAAAACCCGCCTCGGCCTGCTTTCCCTCGTGGTGAGCGTGGCCCTGGTGGCCATCAAATTCTACGCCTACCACCTCACCCGCTCGCAAGTGGTGCTGACGGATGCCCTGGAAAGCATCATCAACATCTTCACCAGCGGCTTTGCCCTGTACAGTCTGTACCTGGCCGGCCTGCCCAAAGACGAGAACCACCCCTACGGCCACGGCAAAATCGAGCACCTGTCGGTGGGCTTCGAAGGGGCCCTAATTTTTATAGCCGGGGCCTACATCCTGTACTCGGCCACGGGCAGCCTGCTGCACCCGCACGCCGTGGCCCGGCCCAGCTGGGGCGTGGCGCTGCTGGCCACCACGGCGGTGGCCAACCTGGGGCTGGGCTTGTACCTGGTGCGCCAGGGCCGGGCGCTGAACTCGGTGGCTCTGGTGGGCGACGGCCAGCACCTGTACATCGACGCCCTGACGTCCATTGTGTCGTCGGGGGCGCTGCTGCTGGTGGCGGCCACTGGCGTGGTGCGCATCGACGGCGGAGCGGCGCTGCTGCTGGGCGGCTTCATTCTGGTGAACGGCGGGCGCATGGTGGGCCGCTCGGTGGCGGGCCTGATGGACGAAACCGACACGGCCGTCGTCACGGAGGTCATCGCCGAGCTGCAAGCCCACCGCCGGGCCCCCTGGATCGACGTGCACAACCTGCGCGTGCAGCGCTACGGCGCCAACCTGCACATCGACTGCCACATGCAGATGCCTTACTACTTCAGCCTGGAGCACGTGCACACCGAGCTGCACGACATCGAGGAGCTGATTCGGGAGAAGTTTGCGGTGGAAGTGGAGATGTTCGTCCACGCCGACCCGTGCACATTTGCCGCCTGCTCGCTCTGCCGCGTGGCCGACTGCCCGGTGCGCGAGCACCCCTTCGAGCACGCCGTAGTGTGGGACCTGCACAACGCCGTGCGCAACGAGCGCCACCGGCTGTAGGAAAAAGGCATTTGATGAGCGGCGGAAGGAGGCTTCACGCGCAGCACGGGGGCAACGGCCAACTATATGTGGTACGTTTGCAACCCGGCCGGTCACCCACGGCTCTTGTGCTACAACCTCCTTTCTACTTCGCTATGAAAATCCACTTTTACACCACGCTCCCCGTCTTGTTGGTGGCGCTGAGCCACGCCCCCGGGGCCCTGGCCCAGGCCGAACGCGCGACGCCGCTGGAAGCTGTGCCTGCTACGTCCGCCGCGCCGGTTCCAGCGCGGCCCTTTCAGGTGGCCTACCTGCGCATTGGCCTCGGCACCACGTTCGATGCCTACAAAGCCTACCGCTGCACCCGCCTCGCGGTGGAGTACGCCCCGATGCTGACGCGCCACGTGGGGCTGGCCGGGCGCCTGGTGGGCGTGGCGGGCACGCCTTCAGACTCAGGGCCTTTCGGGCCTTGGATCTACCAGCTGCCGAACCAGAACTACAAATCCGGCCACGCGGAAGCCGAAGTGCTGTTCTACCCCTTTGGCAATGCCAAGCGGATACGCTTTGCGGTTGGGGCCGGCGGCTTCGCGGGTTACTATAAACTCAACGGTTTCAGTTCGGCGAGCTTGCTGGACGGCAACGTTGTTGCTTACCAATTGCTCTCGGAACAACGAGTCTACGGCGGCTACCTGGCCTCGCTGAACCTGGACGTGGCCCTGGGCCCGCAACAGCGCTGGCTGGTGGGCCTGCGGGTGGCGCAGCAAAAGGGCGCCGGCGGCGTAACCGACGTGCCCTCCGAAACCCTCACGCTGGCCCGCCGCCTCTGAGCCGCTGGGGCCCCAGTTGCCCTTATCTTGGCCGGCGTACGCTACTTTTTCGATGGCCAGAATGCCAGCTGAATACCACGAAACCTCCGAGGACGCCGCATCCGCTACAGCCCGCGGCCGGCGCCAGCGCCTGGCCGGGGCGGCGGCCACCACCGCTACCAAGTTGCTGCCGCTCGTGGCCCTGCTCGACGCCGTGCAGCCAGCGGCGGCGCAGGAATCAGTGTTCCGCGTGCGGCGCAAGAAAATTCAGGTGCACTTGGCCTTGGTATACAAAGAGTTGCAGGCGGAGCGGCCACGCTGCCGGACCCTAGCTCACGCCTTCCAGACCCTGGCCTACTTGGTGCGCGAAGAAACTCGCGACATCAGTCCCGACGAGCTAAAGCAGGCCGCTAAAGAAGTGGCGCTGGCCACCCTCAAAAACGCGCCCGCCCTCCTCAACGCCGCCCACCAGGCGCGGTTGCTATCGTAGGGGCCCGGCGCCTACTTGCTGGGGCCCCCGGCACTCATCCTGCCCAACGGCTGCCTTGCCAACCCGCTGAGCGTGCGGCTATACGGCTTCTGGGGCTTCGAGAAAGTAGGCGAAACCCTGCCCCGGGACTACGTGCCCGGTGCGGTGAAGTAGGCTTAGGGTTCCGGGGCCCTAATCCGTGGCGGTGTCCTCGGTTTCGCCTTCGTACTCGTCGAGCAAGAATTCGCGCATGCGGTTGACGTGACGCTTGAGGTCGTCGAGGCGCTCGGTGTGGCGGCCAGTGCCGTAGGCTTCGTCGCGGGCGGCGAGGCTGGCGAGCAGGTTCTTGCGCTCCTCCATCATGCGCAGGGCCACCCACAGGGTTTCCTGCATTTTGCGCTGCGAGCCCTCCAGCATGGAGGCTGCGGTGTAAGCGTGGCCGGTGTGGCAGCGGAAGCGCAGCACCTCGCCTTGGGTCACGTCCCAAAGGTTGCCGCCGCAGTCGGGGCAGGTGAAGGGCACCAGGGTGCCCAACTCGCCCATTTGGCCGGCCGTGCCCACCGTGCGCTCGGCAATGGCCGCTTCCAGCCGCAAGTCGGGCGGGATGCTCAGGGCATGGGCGGGGCCGGCGTGGGCGGGGCCCACCAGCCCCACCAGCAGGGCCCCCATGGCGGCCACGGGCAGCACGTGGTCCACGGCCACGTTGCGCAGGGCACTTTCGGGCATGCTTGGGAACTCGGCCTCGGCGGGGTCTTGCACCACGGCCGTGCCCCCGCAGCGCTTGATGAACTCCAGGCCGGCGGTGCCGTCGTGCAGCATGCCGGTGAGCACCACGCCCACCACCTGCGCGCCAAAGGCCACCGCCGCCGCCCGGAACAGTGCGTCGGCGGAGGGGCGGTAGCCGTTCTCGAAGGGGCCCTTGGTCACCAGCACCCGGTCTTCCTTCACCAGCAAGTGGCGCTCGGGCGGGGCCAGGTACAGGTGGCCGGCCAGCAGCGGGGCCCCGTGGCCGGCCACTTGGCAGCGCAAGCCGGTGTGGGCGGCCAGCCGCGTCACCAAGGCTTCTGTGTCGGCGTCGGGGGCGAGGTGCTGCACCACCAGCACGGCGGCGGGCAGGGCGGCGGGCAGCTGGGCCACGAGCTGCGTGAGGGCGGGCATGCCGCCGGCCGACGTGCCGATGACGATGAGGTGAGTAGGGGCGGCCACAATAGTGGAAGGAAAGTAGAGGAAGGACCCCGGCCCGCGCGGGCCGGGGCCTAGCTATACGGCCCGTCGGGCGGGGCGTTAGCCAAATTATGCGCAATTTTGGTAGGATAATGCGTTTTGTTACCTGCTTGGTGCGCCGCGGAAAAATTTGTTTTTGGCTCGATGAAACAACCTGTGCCCCCGGCCGACGCGCTGCCTACCCCGCCTAACCCAGACGCCGCCGCACCCGCCGCTACACCCGCCGCCGCGCCCGCTGCTACGCCCGCCGGGCCCCCGCGGCCCCGCACCGGCGCCGCGGGGGCCGACAAGTTTCCGGTGGTGGCGCTGTGCGGCTCGGCGGGCTCGCTGGCGGCGTTCGAGCAATTTTTTGGGGCCCTGCCGGAGCGGACTGGCTTGGCCTTTGTGGTGATAACCCACCTGGGGGCCACCCCCTACAGCCAGCTCCCGCAGGTGTTGCAAAACTTCACGCCGCTGCCCGTGGCGGAGGCCACCGACGGCCTGCCCGTGCGCCCCGACCACGTGTACGTCATCCCGCCCGCCGCCGACCTGAGCCTGCTGCACGGCTGCTTGTTTGTGCTGCGGCCCACCCAGCCGCCGGGCCACCGCCTGCCCATCGATTTCTTTCTGGAGAGCCTGGCCAAGGACGTGGGCGCGCGGGCCGTGTGCATCATCTTTTCGGGCCTGGGGGCCGACGGCAGCGCGGGGCTGAAGGCGGTGATGGAAAACTTCGGGATGGTGGTGGCCCAGGACCCCGACACGGCCGCCTTCGATTCGATGCCGCGGGCGGCGCTGGCCACCGAGTTCGTCGATTTTTCCCTCGCCCCCGGCCAGATGCCCGCCGAGCTGCTGGCCTACACCGCCCGCCTGAAAACGCCCGGCGGCAGCCGCCAGCGCCTGCCCAACGACGCGGCCGACGCCCAGCCGGCCCACGCGCTGCAAAAAATCTTTCTGCTCATCCGCCAGCGCACCGGGCACGACTTCAGCTTTTATAAGCGCAACACGATGTTCCGGCGCATCGAGCGGCGCATGAACGCCCACCAAATCAAGGCGTTCACGGACTACGTGCGCTACTTGCAGCACAACCCCGCCGAGGTGGAGCAGCTATTTCGGGAGCTGCTGATTGGGGTGACGAAGTTCTTCCGCGACGCGGCGGCCTTCGAGAGCCTCCACGAGCACTTGCAGCCGCTGGTGCTGGCCAAGGAGCCGCGCGGCACCGTGCGCGTGTGGGCCCCGGGCTGCTCCACGGGCGAGGAGGTGTACTCGCTGGCCATGCTGCTGCTCGAATGCCTCGACGCCGTGGGCCACAGCCGGGGCGTCAAGCTCCAGCTTTTCGCCACCGACATTGCGTCCGACGCCATCGACTTTGCCCGCGCCGGGCGCTACCCGGCCGCCATTGCCGCCGACGTATCGCCCGAGCGCCTGGCGCGCTTCTTCACCCCGGAAGACGGCCACTACCAAATCTGCAAGGAAGTGCGCGAGGCGGTGGTGTTTGCCCTGCACGACGTGAACAAGGACGCGCCCTTCACCAAGCTCGACCTGCTGTGCTGCCGCAACCTGCTGATTTACCTGAACGCGGAGCTGCAGAAAAACCTGCTGCCCGTGTTCCACTACGCCCTGCGGCCGGGCGGCATCCTGTTTTTGGGCCCCAGCGAAAACCTGACCGGCTTCCAGGACCTGTTCCAGCCCCTGGACGGCAAGTGGAAAATTTCGCGGCGCCTCGAAACCGGCGCCGCGCCCGGCCGGTTGCTCAACTTTCCGTTCGTCCTGTCGCCCCGGCCGCCGGCGGCGGCCCACCCCGCCACCATGCCTTCCGCCGCCGCCACCGCTGCCCGCCCGGGCGGCCCTTTTGCTGCCCTGGTGCAGAAAACGCTGCTCACCGCCTACGCCCCGCCGGCGGTGGTGATTACGCCCAAGGGCGAAATCCTGTACGTGAACGGCCGCACCGGCAAGTACCTGGAGCCGGCCCCCGGCGTGGGCGGCCTCAACCTGTTTGACATGGCCCGCGACGGGCTGCGGGTGGAAATCAGCGGGGCCGTGCACCGGGCCCTGCAAACCCACGAGGACGTGGCCGTGGACCGGGTGCGCGTGGACGCCACCGCCGGGCCATCGCAGCTGGTGCGCCTCTCGGTGCGGCACCTGCCGGGGGCCGATGCCTTGGCCGGGCTGCTGCTGGTGGCGTTTGAAGACCAGCCCACCCCGCGCCGCGGGCACCGGGCCAAGGGCCAGGCCGGGGCCCCCGCCGCCGACCCTGGCCGCGAAGCCGCCGCCGCCCTCGACCAGGAGCTGCAGTACACCAAGCGCCGCCTCCAAACCACGGTGGAGGAAATGGAAAGCAGCCTCGAAGAGCTCAAAAGCGCCAACGAAGAGCTGCAAAGCGCCAACGAGGAGCTGCAGAGCACCAACGAGGAGGCCATGACCAACAAGGAGGAAATGCAGAGCCTGAACGAGGAGCTGATGACGCTGAACATGCAGTACCTGTCCAAAACGGAGGAGTTTTCGCAGACGGCCAGCGACTTGAAAAACCTGCTCGACGCCACCGAAATCGCCATTATTTTTCTCGACAATGATTTGCTGATCAAGCGCTTCACGCCGCACGTGCGCGACATCATCAGCCTGGTGCCCAGCGACGTGGGGCGGCCGCTGGCCCACTTCGCCTCCACCCTGCGCTACGAGCACCTGCTGCGCGACGCCCAGCAGGTGCTCGACCGCCTCACCACTGTGGAGGCCAACATCCAAACCACCCGGGGCGAGTGGTACACAATGCGCATTTTGCCCTACCGCTCGCTCGACAACTACATCAACGGCGCCGTCATCACCTTCACCGGCGTGACGGCCCTCAAGCAGCTCGAAGCCCAGCTCCAGGAAACGGCCCGCTTCGCCGACAGCCTCCAGGACGCCGTGCCCCAGCCCTCCGTGGCCCTCGACGGGGCCCTGCGCGTGCGCCTGGCCAACCACGCCTTCGCCGAGGCGTTTGGGCTGGTGGCCACCGAAATCCGTGGCCACTCCCTGGTCTCCCTCAGCGGCGGGGCCTGGAACCAGCCGGCCCTGCTGGCCCAGCTGGCCCAGCTGCTGAACCCCGCCCATCCCCAAAACCAGTTCGACGGCCTGACGCTAACGGCCGATTTTGCCGGCCTGGGGCCCCGGCGCGTGGTGCTGTACGGCCGCCGCCTGCTGCACCAGGGCCAGCCCACCGGCCAGGTGCTGCTGGGCGTGGAGGTGGTGGCCCCGCCCGCCTAGCGGCCGGGGCCCCGCGCACCGCTGCGCGGCCGGGCTAGGCGGCGGCGCCCACCGGCTGGTCCAGCTCGCTCGGGGCCAGGTCGCCCACGGCTTCCGCCAGGGGAATTTCGACGGTGAACACGCTGCCCGCGCCCTCGGTGCTGGCCACGGCAAGCGTGCCGTGGTGCCACTCCACAATGGTTTTGCACAGCGACAGGCCCAGGCCGATGGTTTCCTCGCCCCGCAGGCCGAGCCGCCGCGCCCGCGTGAACCGCTCGAACACGTGGGGCAGCATGGCCGCCGAAATGCCCATCCCGTCGTCGCTCACCCGGAGGCGGGCCCGGCCCGGCAGCCGCTCCACCAGCACGCGCACGTGGCCCTCGTCGCGCGTGAACTTGATGGCGTTGCTCACCAGGTTGATGAGCACCTGGGTAAACTTGCTCACGTCCAGGTTCACGTACACCGGGTCGGGGGGCAGCGCGTAGCTGAAGTGGTGGCCCAGCAGCCCCTGCCCAATTTGCAGCTGCTCCAGGGGCCCCCGCACGACGAGGTTCAGGTCCACCCGGTCAAACTTCAGGTCGGTGTCGGCAGCAGCCGAAAACTCCAGGTTGATGAGGTTCCGAATCATTTTCACGCTCTCGCGGCTGGTTTGTTCGAGCACGCCCAGCATCTGGGTCACGCGGGCCAGGGCGGGCTCGGGAATTTCTTCGCGCAGGTACTGCGCAATTTGCTCCACCAGGATGAACGCCCCGCTCGCGTCGTGCGAGAGCACTTCCAGCGTCACGTTTTTGCGGCTATTGAACAGGTCGGAATTCTCCTGGTGGTACTTCGCCGCGCTGATGTCGTGCAGCGTGCACAGCAGCAAGGGGCCCCCGGGGCCCCCCGGGTGGTAGTAGGGGCTGGCCGAAAACCACTGGTTGGGAAGGTCGGGGGTTTGCAGGCGCACCTCGATGGCCACCAGCCGCTCGCCCCGCATCCACTGCTGCCAGTGCGCGGCCAGGTAGCCCCGGTCGTCGGGGTGAATGCGGCGGAGCAGGGCCGGCAGCTCGGCGTTCGCCCCGGCGTCGGTGCCGTGCAGCACGTGCGCGTAGGCCGCGTTGACGAACACCACGCGGCTGGCGGCGATGTCGTACGCAAACTGCACTTGCGTGCTGGCGTGCACCTGGGCCAGGAAAACGGGGGCAAAATCAATCATAAGGAGTGGTGGAAACCGGGGGCGCCAACGGCGCAATAGGCTGAACGTTAAACGCAAGCTGAACGATAAAAAATCGGATAAATACTTGTTATCCAGAGGGGCCTGCCCGCGCCAATGCCCCGCCCCGGGCCTACCTTGCTTGCACTACCCGCGCTCCCTGCCCGTTGGCCCCATGACCCCCCCCGACCCCCGCACCGCCCAAGCCCAGCTGCGCGCCCGCGCCGAGCGCCAGCGCCTGGCCGCCGCCGCGCCCCTGGCCCCCGCCGACGCGCAACGCCTGGCCCAGGAGCTGCAAGTGCACCAGATTGAGCTGGAAATGCAGTACGAAGAGCTGCTGCTGACCCAGGCCGACGCCGAAGCCAGCCGCGCCCAGTACGTCGATTTGTACGACTTTGCGCCGGTGGGCTACTGCACCCTGGCCCCCGACGGCACCCTGGCCCAGCTAAACCTGCGCCTGGCCCAGCAGCTGGGCCCCGTGCGCCAGCAGCTGCTGGGCCGGCGCCTGGACTTGTACGTGGCGCCCGCCGAGCGGCTGGCGTTTTCCCAGTTTCTGGCCCGGCTGTGGGCCGCGCCCGGCCAGCGCCACACCTGCGAGGTGGCCATGCAGGGCCCCGGCGAAGCGCCGTTTTTTGCCCAGCTCGAAGGCCTGGTGGGCACCGGGCCCGGCGGCGGCGACCATGCTCCCGCCGGCTGCCGCCTGGCCCTCACCGACGTGACGGCCCGCCGCCAGGTCGCCGATGCCCTGGCCGCCAGCGAGGCCCGCTTCCGCGCCACCTTCGAGCAGAGCCACGACGGCGTGCTGCTGCTGCGCGGCCAGTGCCTGGTGGACGCCAACGCCGCCGCCCTGCGCCTGCTGGGGGCCGCCGATAAAAAAGAAGTGCTGGGCCGCCACCTGGCCGGGTTCTGGCCCGACGACCAGCCCGACGGCCGCCCGCTGCGGGAAGTGCTGAACTATTGCGCCCGCGAAGCCCAGGCGCACGGCTGGTGCCGCCACGAGTGGCGGCGCTACGACGCGGCCGGCCAGCCGCGCTGGGACGAGCTGTCCTTCAACCCGGTGCTGGTGGTGGGCGAGCCGCTGCTGCACGTGGCCCTGCGCGACATCACCGAGCGCAAGCTCAGCCGCCAGCGCATCGAGGAAAACGAAGCCCGCCTGAACCTGGCGCTGGAAGCCTCGGCCACTGGCGTCTTTACCTGGGATATTGCCCAGGACCGCCTCGAATGGGACGCCCGCGCCCAGGCCGTGTTCGGCCGGGCCTTCGACCCCGCCCCCGTGCCCGCCGCCGTGCTGGGCGAGCGCCTGCACCCCGACGATGCCCCCCGGGTGTGGGCGGCCACGGAGGCGGCCATTGCGGCGCAGGCCCCGCTCGCCATCGATTACCGGGCGGTGTGGCCCGACGGCTCGGTGCACCACGTGTCGGCGGCGGGCCGGGCGGTGGCCGACGCGCACGGCCAGGTAAAGAGCCTGGCCGGCGTGCTGCGCGACGTGACGGCCCTGTACGCCGCCGAAGAAGAGCTGCACTACAAAAACCGCCTGCTCGACCACATCCTGAAAAGCCTGCCCGTGGCCCTGATCCGCTTCGACCCCGAGGGCCGCTACCTCAGCCTGGCCGGGGCCGGCCTGCGCCGCCTGGGCCTGGCCGACAATGGCTTGGTAGGGCAGTTGGCCGCTGAGGTGTTTCCGAGCGAAGCCGCGGCCATCGGGCGCCTGCTGGCGGGCCACGACGATAACCACCTAGCGGTGCTGGGCACCCCCGAGCAGCCCGCCTACTTCCTCACCTACAGCTTCTGGGACCCCATTTACCGCGAAGGGGTCAGGTTTGCGCTCGACGTCACCGAGTCGGAACTGCTGAAGCAGACGGTGGCCCGCCAGCAGCAGGTGCTGCTAGTGGCCGTGCTCACGGCCCAGGAGGAGGAGCGCCGCCGCATTGCCGAGGCCCTGCACAACGGCGTGGGCCAGCTGCTGTACGCCACCCGCCTGCACCTCGACGCGCTGCCGCCCTCGGCGGCGGTGCGCGCCGGCCAGGAGCTGCTGAGCGACGCCATCCGGGCCACCCGCACCATGGCCTTCGAGCTGACGCCCAGCATCCTGGAGGACTTTGGCCTGCCCGCGGCCCTGCGCGAGCTGGCCCGCCGCATCCCCGCCAACCAGCTCGCCGTCGACTTGAACTTGAGCAACCTCGACGCGCCCCTGCCCGCCCCCTTGGCCACGGCCGTGTACCGGACGGTGCAGGAGCTGCTCAACAACGTGATGAAGCACGCCCGCGCCCGCGAGGTGTTTGTGCAAGTGGCCCGCGAGGGCCCCGAGGTGCACCTGAGCGTGGAAGACAACGGGGTGGGCTTCGACGCGGACGCGCCGGGGCCCCCGCCGGGCCTGGGGCTGGCCGGCATCCGCACGCGGGTGGGGCTGCTGGGCGGCACGCTCACCGTTCGCTCGCGGCCGGGGCAGGGCACGGGCGTGTTCCTGGTGCTGCCGGTGGCGTAGGGCCAGGGCCCCGGGGCCCCGCCGCCCGCGCCCGGGGCCCTACGCCGGGGCCCCGGCGGGCACCAGGGCGGCGGGCACGGGGTCTTGGGCCAGCTCGGGGGCGTCGCGCAGCAGGTCGTAGTTGTTGGCGGCGGGCTTGATGGTGAGCGGCACTTTCTCCACGGCCACGTCGCTGGTGTCCAGGCCGAAAAGCTGCTGGTCGGAGATGGCGAAGCGGTTGATGAAGAAGTAGCCGTTCATGAAGAAGCGCTCCTACCAAGTGAGCTGGTTGTCGTAGCTGAGCACCTTTTCGAGCACCACGAAGCGGAAGTCGCCGGGCAGGTGGTGGCGGGCCAGCGAGTCGTAGCGCGAGGTAATGTCGATTTCGCCGCGCGCGGCCATTTCCTCCAGTACCCTTCTGAACAGCAGGTTGAGGCGGGGCTGCACCCGGAAGCCGAGCCGGAAGTTGATTTTGTACGCCACGCCCGGCACTAGCTCCTCCACGCTGTAGCGCGTCGAGTACGGGTCGGTGAGGGTGCTCATGTTGATGAACCAGTAGCGGTCGGCCCGCTTGGGCTGCTTGCGGATGATGGAGTAGAGGATTTCGCTCTCCAGCGCGCCGGGCGTTTTGCTGTGCGTGAGGTACACCAGGTTGGAGGCGTAGCGGCGCACCGAGGTGTCGGCGCTCAGCTCTTCCAGCGTGGGCACGCTGCTGGCCACGGGCACGGTGGCCAGCAGGCGGTTCTTGATTTCGCGGCCCTTGCAGCCCAGGTACATCATGAAAATCAGGCCCCACTCGAACACCAAAATGCCGAGCCGGTTCAGCAGCTTGGTGATGTTGGCGATGAGAAACGACGTCTCAACGGTGAAGAACACCAGCATAATAGCCGCCACCACCGGCACGGCCCAGTGCTTGACGCCGCGCAGGTACTGCGACAGCAAGATGCTGGTCATCAGCATGGCCACCGTGATGGAGAAGCCGTAAGCCGCCGTCATGGCCTCGGAGGTTTGGAAGTGCAGCTGCACGCACACGCAACCAAACCACAGCAGCCAGTTGATGCTGGGCACGTAAATCTGCCCGCGCTGGTCCGTGGGGAACAGCACCCGCACCTTGGGCCAGAAGCGCAGGCTCACGGCCTCCGAAATAAGCGTGTAGGAGCCCGAGATGAGGGCCTGCGAGGCGATGATGGTGGCCATCGTGGCCAAAATAATGAGCGGCACCAGGGCCCACGGCGGGGCAATCATGAAAAATGGGTTTTGGTTGCTGGCCAGTGGCGCGCCCACGTGGCCCATCGTCCAGGCGGCCTGGCCCAGGTAGTTGAGCACGAGCGTGGTTTTCACAAAAACCCACGACGTGCGGATATTCTTGCGGCCGCAGTGGCCCAGGTCCGAGTACAGGCCTCGGCCCCGGTGGTGCAGAGAAACACGGCCCCCAGCAGCCAGCAGCCCTTGGGGTACTCCGTCAGCAGGCGCACGGCGTACACGGGGTTCAGGGCGGCCAGCACGCCGGGGTGGTGCGCAATCTGGACGAGGCCCAGCGTGCCAATCACCGAAAACCAGACCAGCATGATGGGCCCGAAGGCGGCGCCCACGATTTTGGTGCCGAACTGCTGGAACCCAAACAGCAGGCTGATGATGACCAGCACCACGACGACGATGGTTCCCTGGTTGAGCGCTGGGTACAGAATTTTCAGGCCTTCGATGGCCGATGTGACCGAGATGGGCGGCGTGATGATGCCGTCGGCCAGCAGCGTGCCCGCCCCGATGATGGCCGGAAACAGCAGCCAGCGGCCCCGGCTCTTCACCAGCGGAAACAGCGAGAAAATGCCGCCCTCGCCGTGGTCGTCGGCCTCCAGCGTCAGCAGGATGTACTTGGTGGTGGTCTGGAGCGTGAGCGTCCAGAAAACGGCCGACACGCCGCCGTACACCAGCAGCTCGCTCACCGGCCGGGGCCCGATGATGGTTTGAAACACGTAGAGCGGCGAGGTGCCAATGTCGCCGAAAATGATGCCGAGCGTGACCATGTTTGGCGGGGTTGGTCGGGGATTTTTGCCCATTGGGCGATTGGCCCGGCGGGCTTCATATGAAAAGCTGGGGCCCCCGCACTATTTGCGCGCCGGCCGGGCCTCCCGGCTCGGCCCATCACCCCCGTTACGTTTTGCGTTTCATGAAAAAACTTCTCCTGGCCCTGCTCGTGGGCACCGCTGCGGCCCCCGCCGCCCGCGCCCAGGCCGATGCCGACGCCCCCGCCAAGCCCACGCCGCCCGCCCCCGCGCCGCGCCCCGCCACCCGCACCAGCGTGGGCCTCAAGGCCGGCTACTCGCTCTCGTCCATCACCGGCGACGGGGCCAGCGCCCTGCCCAACGCCGACCGCCTGCCCGCCTTCCACCTGGGGGCGTACGGGCAGCTGGGCATCAACAAGTTTGCCTCGGTGCAGGCCGAGCTGCTGTACGCCCGCCGCGGCTACCGCACCACGCTGGGCAGCACCGCGGCCTACAACACGCGCCTCAACTACCTCGACCTGCCGGTGCTGTTCGTGGGCAACCTCACGCCCAACCTCAGCTTCCACGCGGGGCCCCAGGCGTCGGTGCTGCTCGACGTGGCCCGCGACGGCGACAACGTGCCGCTCGGCGGCCGCTACCAGCGCTTCGCCCTGGGCGGCGTGGGCGGTCTTGAGTACCGGGTGGGCAACGCCCGCCTCGGCGCGCGCTACAACCTGAGCTTCAGCCGCCTCTACCAGCAAGACGCCAACGTGCAGTACAACAGCGGCGCCGTGTTCCTGTCCAACAACAACATCTACACCCGCAGCCTGGAGGTGTACCTGGGCTTCGGCTTCGGGAATTAGGGCCCCGGCGGATGCGTGCCCACTGGCTTGCCCCAACGGGTGGTACCCCAACGGCCCGCCTGTCATCCTTCACTGCGTTCAGGATGACAGGCGGTGGCGCGGGCGGTGGCGGGTAGAACATTCCGAACGGGCTACCCGGCGATGGGCAGGGTGAAGTGGAAGGCGCTGCCGCTGCCCAGCTCGCTCTCGACCCACAGCCGCCTGTAAGCTCCCCCTCAAAGTAGGCCAGTCAAAACTAGAGTTAGGCAGCTTGACGAAACTCAATGGGGGTTAGAAAGTTAAGGGCCTCATGCGGGCGCAAATGATTGTAATCGTACTGCCAGCTCTGGCATTGTTCGCGCACCTGCCGTAGCGTGGTAAAGAGGTAGGCATTGAGCAGCTCGCGGCGAAACGAACCGTTAAAGCGTTCAATATAGGCATTTTGGGTCGGGCTAGCGGGTTGAATCCAGTGCAACTCGATGTGCTGGTCTTCACACCAGGTCTGCAGCACCTGGCTGATAAGTTCAGGGCCGTTATCCACCCGAATCCGGGTCGGCGAGCCGTAGCGGCTGACCAGGGTGGTGAGCAGGGCCACTACCCGCGTGGCGGGCAGCGAGAAATCGACTTCAATACCGAGCACTTCCCGGTTCCAATCTTCGACTACGTTCAAGGTGCGGAAGCGCCGCCCATCGGTTAAGGCCTCGCTCATAAAGTCGAGCGACCAGCAGACATTGGGCTGGATGGGGACTTCCAACGGCTGCTTGACCCGTTCAGGCAACCGCTTCTTTTTGCGCCCCTTACCCAGTTGTAAGCTCAGGAGCTGGTAGATACGCCATAGCCGCTTGTGATTGACCAGTACCCCCAACTTGCGCAGCCGGTAGTAGTATTTCCAACATCCCCAGCCCCCGTGCCGCTTGACCAGCGCCCGCAAGCGGGTGACCAGGTCGGCGTCGGTGGCTTGCAGTCCCCCACGGCCCCCGCCCGGCGGGGTGGCATAGCGGTCGCGGGCCAGACCCGCGAGTCGACACGCCTGGCGCTGGCTCAGCCCCCGCTCACAGGCGTAGTGCGCTACTTGGCGCCGGGCCGTGGGGGTGGTTACTTTTTTCGCAACACCTCCTTGATAACCTGGTTTTCCAGACTCAACTCGGCGTAGAGCTGGTTGAGGCGGCGGTTTTCGTCCGCTAAATGCTTAAGGCGTTGCAACTCACTGGTGCTTATGCCGCCGAGCTTGTTTTTCCACGCGTAGAACGTGGCTTCGCTGATGCTGTGCGCCCGGCAACTCTGGGCGACGGTCTGCCCTTGTTCCTGCTGACGCAACATACCCACTATTTGGGCTTCACTAAATCGACTCTTTTTCATAGGGCTGGTAAAAAAAGGGGGGGATGAAAAATACCACCTTCCTCTAGTAGGTCAAATCTAGCCGGTTGTCGGGTACAACCGTTTGAGTTTGATGCGGGCCTTCTCGGTTGTAAACTGCCAGTTGGTGGGTGCCCCCAGTTGGTTGCGCGCTAGTTGCCAAGCGTAGCAGTGCGCTTCCAGCGTCGGCCGGTCGGGCACGCGCTGCGGCAGGCCGTGGGTGAGCAGGGCGGCAAACTCGATTTCAGCCATGTTGAGCCACGAGCCATGCTTGGGGGTGAACACAAATTCCACGCGCTGCAACAGGGCGTGCGCCCGTACCGGGTCAAAAATCTCGTAAAAAGCGGCGGGCTGGTGCGCCGACAAATTGTCGAGCACCAGCGTCACGCGCGTCGCTTGGGCGTAGTCCTCCTCCAGCAGGCGGGCTACCGCCCGGGCAAACGTGAGTCGGTCATGGCGGTCTTCGACCTGCACCCGGCGGCGACCGGCCAGCGGCTCGTGCAGCATATACACCTGGGCCACGCCCTGGCGGTGGTACTCGCAGTCGTAGCGGGTGCTGCCATCGGGCAGCGGGAGTGGCACGCGGCTTTCGCGTAGTAATTGCTTGGGCGACTCATCCAGGCACACGACTGGCTGGGCTGGGTCGTACGGGCGTTGGTAGACGTCAAGCACCCGTTCCATGGCGCAGACGAAGGCCGCGTTCTGAGCGGGTGGAATCACCCACATCTGTCGCTTCCAGGGCTGTAACGCATTTTTTTTAGTACCCGCCCCACCATCGCCGGGCTGGCCTCGGGCAGCACCTGCAGCGTGACCAGGTGAGCGGCCAACAAGCGCAATGTCCAGTGGGCGTACCCTTCGGGCGGGGTGGAGCAGGCCGCCGCGGCCAGGTGCGCCTCCACCTCCCCGGTGTACTTACTGGCCGGCCACTGCTGGCGGGGCTGCCCCAGCAGGGCGGCCTCCACGCCCGCCTCGCAGGCGCGTTGGCGCAGGCGCTCCAGGGTGCGCGTACTCACGCCGTAGGCTTGGCTAGTCTGGGTGTCGCTCCAGTTCAAGCCGTTTGTAGCTACGGCCAACAGGCACTGAGCCCGCACAAGCCGGGCGCTGGCCACGCGCCGCTGCTGCACGAGTTCCGTTAGCGAGGCCTGTTCTTCGGCCCTCAGCGCTAAGACATAATACTTCGCCATTTGTCAGGTCATTTTACCCGACAAGATACTAGATTTATCCTACTAGTTTACACTGGCCTACTTACAGGGGAAGCTTACAGCCTGGGCCCCCGTGAAGGCTCCCTTCTTGTAGCCAAACAGCTCTGACTCCAGCAATTCGCACGAAAAGGCGCTGCAATTGACGGCCACGAATGCCTTGTTGCGCCGCCCGCTGGCCCCGTGGATGGCCTGGGCAAACAGCTCCTTGCCCGCGCCCGTGGGGCCCCCCAGCAGCACGGTGGCGTCGGTGGGTGCCGCCTGGCGGGCCAGGTGCTTGGCCGCTTCCAGGGCCGGCGCGTGCCCGATGATGGCGTCGAACGTGGACTGGGCCCCCGCCACTTGGCGCTCCAGGTCGGCCACGCGGTGCTGGAGGCGGGCTTTTTCCACGGCCCGCTCGGCCACCACCAGCAATTGGTCGTCGGAGTCGCCCTTGGTGAGGTAGTCGAAGGCCCCCGCCTTCATGGCGCGCACGCCGTCGGCCACGGTGCCGTAGGCGGTCATCAGCACCACCTCGGCCAGGGGCGCCTGCGCCTTGTAGCGGGGCAGCAGCTCCACGCCGTAGCCGTCGGGCAGCTTCACGTCGCTCAGCACCAGCAAGATGTCGTCGGCGTGGTCGTGCAAGGTTTGCAGGCCGCGGCGGGCGTCGGGGGCTTGCCACACGGTGTATCCTTCCAGTTCCAGCAGCCGCCCCACCACGGTGCGCAGCTGGGTTTCGTCGTCAATCAGCAAAATGGTGCCGGTGGGCATGGGCGGGCGGGGCAAGTGGGACCCAAAGAACGGTGGAACAGACTGGCCAATGCACAAAAAGGGCCCCGCACCAAGCGGTGCGGGGCCCTTAAAATGGCCAACTACAGTAGTTAGTTACTACTGGTTCACGCTGGTGGGCGTGAACAAGTCCGCATTGGTCTGAGCGGGCGTGTTGGAGTTGGTCGTTATTTCGCTTTGCGGGTAGAGGAAGCGCTGGGGGAGCACAGCGCCCTTCTTGGGCGTCACGCCCACCACGCTTTGTGCCAGCACGCTGCCGCCGGCTAGCGGCCGAGCGCGGCGCTGGTCGTTGAAGGGCTCAATCTGGCCAATCATGCTCAGATACTTTTCCGTCAGAATTTCCTTCAACAGGGCCTCATTGGCGTTGGCCGTGCCGTATACCGCGATGCCACCGGCGGCAAAATCGGCCGCTGTATAAGCGTCGTACTGCGCCGTGCCTCTAGCAGCGTAGAGGCTGGTGCTACCAGCATGATAAGCGCGCACGGCATTTAAGGCCGCCAGAGCCGCAGTGAAATTACCAAGTCGAAGCTGTGCCTCAGCCAAAATCAGCTGCGTTTCGACATAGGTGACGATAGGGTAAGAACTGCCAGGGGTAAAAGCACCGTTGTAGATGTTAGGCTCGTAATCGATAGTGGCATATCCTTTCTGAACACCGTTGACGAACGTCTTAGTATAGAAATAATTGAGTCGGCCAGTTTCGTTGGTTTTAGTGTTGGTGTGGCCAGTTGCCAGCAGTTTGGTTGCAAAGGCGGCATCAGCAGTAATGTCGCCGGAACGGTCCTGATCAAGAAAGGAATAGATTAGGTTCATGTCAACGTGGACCGCTGTACCTGGGTGAGCGATAATCAACTCGGTGTTCGTGGCCGGTGTGCCGCCTGGGCGTGCCACGCCCAAGGCTGCGTATTTAGCAGCGTTGGTATAATCTTTGGTGTGCAGATAATAGCGGGCACGCAATGTATTGGCTGCACCTAACCAGTACGCGCTTGTGCCACCAAAGAAAATATCGGCCGCTCCCGGACTGATGCCGGGCTTCGCCAAATTAGCGGCGGCATCTGTCAGCAAGGTTTGCACACTGGTGTACACGTCCTTCTGCGCATCGAACTTAGGCTGGGGAATAGTCAACGGGGTAAAAGCTTCCGAATACGGAACATCTCCCCATAAAGCAGTGGCTTGGCCGATAGACAAACCCTCCAGGGTCTGGACAATGCCTTTTACTAGGGGATTTTTGTCAACGTCAGCGCTGGCTTCAGCTAGGCGGGCATTGTTGGTTACGTACAAGTAGTAGTTGGCCCAATCACTGTCGTAGTCGGAAGCTAGGGTCTGGTACACATTCAGGCCAGCAGCTTGACGCGCCACCCCGGTGAACTGCTGGGTCCAGATGCTTGACAGACGGGCCGCGTTTGCCTCTTCCTGCAAGCCCGTGGCCACCTCTACTGAAGTTAGCAGCAGCGGAGTAGAAGCCGCTAGGGGTAAGTTTGGACTGATGTCGTAGCCGGTCGTGAATTTCTCGCAACCCGCCAGTGCGGTTGCGGCCAAAAGCCCGGGCACAAGGAATCTTAATTGTTTTTTCATATAAGCAGCGACGTGTAACGTCTGCGAATAAAGTAAGCTGGAGGTTAGTACGTGAGGCGGACGGAAAACAAGACCGAGCGGGTGCTCGGGTTGTTGAAGTAGTCCAGGCCGCGGCCGTTCGATACCCCCGTCAGGTTAGTTTCTGGGTCCACGCCCGAATAGTTTGTCCACAAGTAAAGGTTGCGGCCAGTCAGGCTGAAATCGATGGATTGCAGCTTGGTGGCGTCGCGGAAGCCCTGGCCGTTGAGCGAGTAAGAGAGCGTGACTTCGCGCAGGCGGGTTGTGTTCACGTGCTCCACGTACTGTTCGCCGGCCCCAGTGAAGCCGCTGCCGGCCCCGCTCGAATACCAATCCTCGTCTAGAGCCACCGGGCCCCCGCCGTAGTTGCCCACGGTGCCGCGGAAAGTAACGCTGCCGTCGGCATTAAGCACGTAAGCCGAGTTCTGGCCCACTTTGGAAGCTACTGTGCCACCGCCATAGGTTTTGGTGTTGGCGGCGTCAGCGGCGCTCAGCGTAGTTTTCGTGCCGGTAATGGCCGAAGTGCCGAAGTAGTTCAGGATGCCGCGGGTACCGTTCCACACGTCAAAGGCGTGCACGTGATCAACGAGAGCGTACAGCGACAAGCCTTTGTAGCGAATGGTGGCACCGAGGCCACCGCGCCACTGCGGGTTGGGGTCGCCCACCACGCCGTTGGCCGGATCGAGTTGCGCAAAGCCTTGGGCATCGAGTACCAGTGCATTGGTACCATCGGTGGCGCGCTGGAAGCGTGAGCCGTACAGCACGCCCAACTGGCGGCCCTGAATAGCCGAGGAGTTAACGGAGTTGCCGCTGAAGCCGTTGAGAAACACCGAAGTTACGCCGGCCAAGTTGGCCACATTGTTTTTGTTCTGCGAAAAGTTAGCGTTCAGGTTAAAACCAAAATCCTGGGTTTTGACGATAGCCCCGTCCAACTGAAGCTCAATACCCTTGTTAGTAATGGTGGCCGCATTCTGGTACTGCGACGCAAAACCCGTTGTGTAAGGCTTCGGAATAGCCAGAATAGCATCAGTTGTCTTGTTGTTGTAGTACGTGGCGCTGAAGCTGATGCGGTCTTTGAGAAAGCGCAGGTCAAGTCCGGTTTCTACCTCCTGCTTGCGCTCGGGTTTCAGGAAGTTGTTGCCCTGAGTAGTGCTGCGGATATAGCCACCGCCGTAAGCCGCTACGTCCAGTGCGGGGCCGTAGCCGTCCACCAGCGAACCGCTGGCGGGTATGTAGTACGTCTGGGTCTGGTACAGGCCCGGCTGCACGCCCACCTGGCCGTAAGCCACCCGCAATTTGCCAAAGGTCAGACCCTGCTTGTCGGCTAGGGCCCCCACTTTGGTGAACTGCCAGGCGAATGTGCCCGACGGGAAGTAAAACGTGTTAGCAGTGGCGGTGCCGAAGGTAGAAGCGGCTTCGCCGCGCAACGTACCCGTCAGGAAGAACTGGTTCAACAGGGCCACGTCCACTTCGCCGTACACGGCTGCCGTGCGCAGCACCGTTTTTAGGTTGTAGGGCGTGCGAGCCGTAGCCGGCGAGTTGTTGAGCTGGGGAGGCGAGAGTACGTTCACGATGTTGGTGGCCGAAGCACCAACCTGGTCGGCCCGCCGCTCGTTCAGGTTGTTGCCCACAATCGCCGAAATCGAGAAATTCTCGCTGAAATTGTGGTTGGCCCGCACGATGAAATCGTTGTTTACCTGCGTTTCAGTGATATTTTCTTCCGTCAGCGCGCCGGTCAGGTTAGCCGCCGATTGCCGGGGAAAGAAAGCCTCGCGCCGGTCGTTGTAGGTGTCCACGCCCGTGCGGTTGAGGAAGCTCAACCACTCAGTGGGATGGTAATTAAGCTCGGCCGAACCTACTAAGCGGTTCACCAGCGAGTTGTTCGTTACACGGTTGATGGTCCAGTTAGGATTGTCGTAGCCAGGGTTAGCGGCCCCCAGTGGGTTGCGGAAGCTTACCTGGCGGTTAGTAGTAGTGGCCCCAGCGGCATTGGTGTAGTCACCGTAGTATTGGCTGTTATTGTAGTCAGCCGGGGTGCGCAAGCCGCCCAAGAAGATGCCGCTGACGTTGGAACCCTGCTGAATCCGGTCGGAATAGGTACGGGCGTAAGTCAGGTTTACGGCCGAGCTGAATTTGTCCGACAAGTTGCGCGTCACGTTGGCCCGAATAGTCGTCCGGTTGTTGTCGCTGTTATTGTACACAATGCCCTTGGTATAGGTATTGCCAGCACTTAGGAAGTAGGTCGATTTTTCGTCGCCGCCGCTAAATTCCACTGAGTTGTCGTGGTAGTAGCCCGTGCCAAAAATGTCGCGGCCGTGGTCATACGTCTGCTGGCTGTTTCGGCCGCCGTGGGGGTTGGCCGCTGTGCCATTGGCAATAGCGTATTGCGTCGAGCCGTCGGGGAAAGTCACGAAGCCGCGATAGCCGGCCGCCGTTGGGTCAGTAATTTGGGTATCTGCTCCGCCAGTACGGGTGCTGATTTCGTCGCCCCAGTTGGTGCGGCTGCCGAAAGCATATCGGCCGCCGGCTCCCTGGCCGTAGTTGAGCTGCAAGGCGGGCGTCTTATTAATGCGGTCGAAGCTATAAGCCGAGCGCACGGCAATGTGCATCCGGTCACCCAGCTTGCCCTTTTTGGTGGTAATAACGATTACGCCGTTGGCGGCCCGGGTGCCCCACAGCGCGGCGGCGGCGGCGCCTTTCAGCACTTCCATCGAGGCGATGTCGTCAGGGTTGATGTCGTTGAGGCGCGAGGCCTGTACTACGCCGTCGGTTTGGTTCGAGCTGGCACCGCCGTTACTGGAAGCAATGCCGTCGTTGCCAATCGACGAGTTGGAAATCGGAATGCCGTCCACCACAATCAGCGGCTGCAAGTTGCCCGTGATGGTGGCCGCGCCCCGAATCTGAATGTTGGCGCTGGCGCCCGGGTCGCCCGACGAGCGGGTGATGAGCACGCCCGGCGTTTTGCCCGAAATACCGGTCACGACGCTGGTTTCGCCTGAGCTCACCAGGGCCGTGCCCTGCACCGTGGCCTGGGCCGTGCCCAGTTGGTCACGGTTGGCCTGGAGGCCCAGGGCCGTCACCACCACCTCGCTCAGCTGCTTGGCGTCGGTGGCCAGCGCCACGTTTAGTGACCCCCCGGTAATGGGCTGCTCCTGCGTGGCGTAGCCCACAAAGCTGAATACTAGGGCAGACGCATCGGCCGGCACGTCGTTCAGTACGAAAGTGCCTTCCGCGTTACTCGTGGTGCCAATGGTCGGCCGCCCCTTCACAATCACCGTTACCCCGGGCAGTCCTTGGCTAGTAGCCCGGTCGGTTATTTTCCCCGAAACGGTTCGGTTCTGCGCCTGGGCCTGCTGCAACAGGCCGCCGAGGAGCAGGACAAACAACAATAAAATTTGCTTCATCTTTTGGTTGGTTTGGTGAGTGAAAATGTCTGGTAAAGGGCACAAGAAACGATGGCAAGTGGAAGATAAAAAAATAAGGAGAATTTTTTGCGCGAACTATGGCCAGCGGCTCCACATTTTTTGGTCGGATGTTTCGCCGCTGGCCACTGCCCGAGCCCCAGCAGCGGCCAGCGGGGTGCTTTATCGCCGGCCATCCGCGGGGCCCGGCCTACTCTCTGCTTTCCGTAGCGCTAATTTGTGCTAATCAATGGTGAGCAATTGATTAAGATTAAAGCAACTTGTTGATAAACAAGAGAAATAATATTTGGCCGGGTGGATTTGGGGCCCCAAGCCGCCAATTGCTTCCCTGCTGAATACGCAAAAAAGCCCGAAGCCCCTGCGCGCAGCAAGGGCCCCGGGCCTCGATTTGTTTAACAAAAAATTAGTCGCGCTTGCCCTTCAGCACGCCTTTTAGGGCGGCCAACTCGTCGCGCAGCTTGGCGGCTTGCAGGAAGTCGAGCTCCTTGGCGGCGGCTTCCATCTGCTTTTCAGTTTGCTTGATGAATTTTTCCAGCTCGGTTCGGTTCATCATGGCCACTACCGGCTCGGCGGCCATGGCCAGGGCGGCGCCGCCGTCGGCGTAGCCCACGGCAGCGGCCTGGGGCTCCACGGTGCGGTAGTCGGCCAGATCGGTTTGGCCCAGGATCTGGGCGTGGCTCTTGCGCACAGTGCGCGGCGTGATGCCGTGCAGCTCGTTGTAGGCGGCCTGAGTGGCGCGGCGGCGGTTGGTTTCGTCAATGGCGCGCTGCATCGAGCCGGTCATGCGGTCGGCGTAAAGAATGACCTTGCCACGGTCGTTCCGCGCCGCCCGGCCCATAGTCTGGATCAGGCTGCGCTGGTCGCGCAGGAAACCTTCCTTGTCGGCATCCAGAATGGCCACCAGACTCACCTCGGGCAAGTCGAGGCCCTCGCGCAGCAGGTTCACGCCGATGAGCACGTCGATTTCGCCCAGCCGCAGCTTGCGCAAAATCTCCACCCGGTCCAGGGTTTTCACGTCGGAGTGCACGTACTCCACCTTGATGCCCAGGCGCAGCATGTACTTGCTCAGCTCCTCGGCCATGCGCTTGGTGAGGGTGGTGACGAGCACCCGGTCGCCCATCTTCACGCGGTTGTCCACCTCGTCGAGCAGGTCGTCGATCTGGTTCGAGCTGGGGCGCAGGTCAATTTCGGGGTCGAGCAGGCCGGTGGGGCGGATGATTTGCTCCACCACCACGCCGTCGGCCTGGGCCAGCTCGTAGTCGGCCGGCGTGGCGCTCACAAACACGGCCTGCTGGTACATGCTCTCAAACTCGTTGAAGGTCAGGGGCCGGTTGTCGAGGGCCGAGGGCAGGCGGAAGCCGTACTCAATGAGGGCCGTTTTGCGGCTGCGGTCGCCGCCCCACATGGCCCGGATTTGCGGCATCGTGGCGTGGCTCTCGTCCACCACCAGCAGGTAGTCTTTCGGAAAGTAGTCGAGCAGGCAGAAGGGGCGCGAGCCGGGCGTGCGCTGGTCGAAGTAGCGCGAGTAGTTCTCGATGCCCGAGCAGTAGCCCAACTCCCGAATCATCTCCAAATCGAACTCGGTACGCTCCTGGATGCGTTTGGCCTCCACGTCGCGGCCTTCCTTTTCGAAGTACGCGTGCTGGGCCACCATGTCGTCCTGAATCTGGTGGATGGCGGTTTGCAGCGTCTCCTTGCCGGTCACGAACAGGTTGGCGGGGTAGAGCGTGGCCGATTTTTCCTCGCTCAGCTTCTTGCCGCTCACCGGGTCAATCTTCTGCACAGACTCAATCTCATCGCCGTAGAAGTAGATGCGGTAGGCGTAGTCGGCGTAGGCCGGGAACACGTCCACGGTGTCGCCCTTCACCCGAAACGTGCCACGGGTGAACTCCACCTCGGTGCGCGAGTACAAAATCTGGACGAACTGGTAGAGCAGGTTGTTGCGCGTGTAGCGTTGCCCAGGGGCCAGGAAAATGACGTTTTTGGCGAACTCCTCGGGGTTGCCGATGCCGTAGATGCACGACACAGAGGCCACCACAATCACGTCGCGCCGGCCACTCAGCAGCGTGGAGGTGCAGTGCAGCCGCAGCTTCTCAATCTCCTCGTTGATGGCCAAGTCCTTCTCAATGAACACATCAGAGCTGGCGATGTAGGCTTCGGGCTGGTAGTAGTCGTAGTAGCTGATGTAGTACTCGACGGCATTTTCCGGGAAAAATGCCTTGAACTCGCCGTAGAGCTGGGCGGCCAGCGTCTTGTTGTGGCAGAGCACGAGGGCCGGCTTACCGGTTTCGGCGATGACGTTGGCCATCGTGAAGGTTTTGCCAGTGCCGGTGGCCCCCAGCAGCACCTGGGCGTGCTCGCCGTTGTTCACGCCTTCCACCAGCTTGGCGATGGCGGTGGGCTGGTCGCCGGTGGGCTTGAATTCGGAAGTAAGCTGGTAATCCATGCGGAAGGGAAAGCGGCGGAAAAAGGCCAACCTACCCAACCCCAAACCAGGGGCTTGGGTTTCTGCGCCTTTAACAAAAATAGGCCGCGCCGCCACCCGGGGCCCCCGTTCAGCGCGGGTCGCGCCAGACAAGTTGCCGGTCGGTTGAGAGCCGGTAGAATTCTGGGCAGCGGCCGTCGCCCTGGCCCGAGAGGCCGCCGCTGGGGGCGCACAGCACGTTCAGGCACGCATCGTACAGCGTTTCGTACTGGTCGCAGCACGAGGCTGTGACCAAGTACACTTTCTGGTCGCGGAACGTGTACTGCCACACTTCGTAGGCGGGGTTACCCTTGGGCAACGCCTGCAATTCCGCAATTTTGGTCTGGATGTTGGCGCGGCATTGGGGCCCCGGCTCGCTGGCCGCGTGGCTGCACTGGAAGGCCAAGAGGGGCAAGCTGCCGAGGGCAGCCAGCCAAAAGAGTCGAAGTTGAACCATAGAACGTCCCGCGCTGCGATGGTGGAAGAAACCACTTGTGCCGAATGGATTGGCCCTAGGGCCCCGAGCGGCTACGGCGTTTTCACAGCGCCCCCGAAATCGACGGCGGCTTCCAGGCCCACACTGTAGGGGCGGCGCTGGTTCACAAAATCCTGCACTGGCTGGGCGTTGAGCGAGAGCACGCCAATCTCGGCCGTGGGGCCCGCCGAGATGGTCCAGCGGCCCGCCGCGGCGCGGTACTGCACGCCGCCGCCGCCGCGCAGGGTGGTGAGCAGCCGCCGGTAGGGCGAGCCGGCCGCCGCCAGTGGGTAGTCTTTGGTGGCGTCGGGCTCGCCGGCCACTTCCGAGCGCACGCTCAGTAGGGCCCCCACCACGGCGCCGAGGTGGCCGTAGCCGCTCCACCCACGCTTGGCGGGGTTGGCGTAGTGCACCGCCACGGGTACGCCCACGGTGCGGTAGCGAAACGAGGTGGTGCGCAGCGTCGGCTCGGGGGCCATCATGGCCAGGGCAGCAGCGTTGTTGTAAGCGTAGTAAGTCGGCAGTTGCTCGCCCACGAAGCGGGTGCTGGTGGCCGACTGGGCTTCGTGCTGGCCCAACTCTACGCCGGTGCGCAAGGCCCAGCGGCCGCCCAGCAGGCGGGTGGCCCGCACGGCCACGCGCTGGTCGAGCCCGCCGTGCAGGTACTGGCGGTACTCGGCCGCCGAGCGGTTGTTGAGGGCTACTGCGTTGGTGGTGGCCGCCACCGAGTAGGGAATGCTGGCCGTTGTGGGCGCCGGCGCGCCGCCCGCCTGTGAGAAATCGGCGTTGGGGGAAAACACGCCCGATGCCACGCTGACCCCAAACTGCCAGCGCTTTAGGGGTGCGGTGGCCACGTTGGGCACTACGGCCACCGCCGCCAGGTGGACCGGCAAAGCTGACGCAGCTGAATTCTTCGCCAGCGCTGCCGGCCGTTGGGCCAGGGCATCCCACCCCGCTGCAAATTGCGCAGTGGCAGCCGCTGCTGCGTAGCCAGGGCCCTGGGCATTCATTCCGGTGCCCGCCGCATCGTAGGTGTTCAGGGCCGTGCGGTAGGTTTCGCCGCGCTGGCCGGTGGTTGAGCTGGCAAAAGCCGCCTCGCCCGCCGCTGCCTGTGCCCCAAAACCCGCGCCCTGGTCGCCGCCCGTGCGGGCTAGCACTTGAGCGTTAGCCCGCGTTCCAGCCAGTCCGGTACCTGCCGCCGGGGCCCCAGGCGCCGCGTAGCCGGCGCCGCGGCCACTGGCAGCGTCGCCGTAAGTAACGTAACCGGCGCGGCTGGTCGCGGTCGGTTGCGGCGTGCCTACTGGCGAGCCAGCCGCTAGCTGGTTCGCCACGGTTTTGGCATCGGTAGTGCCGACACCAGCCAAGGCGGCGTCATGGGCTTGGCCCGCCCTCGGGGCCCCAGCAGCCCACTCGGCGGTGCTGCGGCTAGCGGGTGAGCTGGGCGTGGCAGCGGCCACGGGCCCCCCCGGGGGGGCCTGGTGGGCCCACCAGCTTGCCCCGCCGGCCAGCGAGGCCAGCAGCAGGCTGGCGGCCGCTACCCAGCGGGTGGCGGCGAGGCGGCGGCGGTACGTTTCGTTCTGGCGTACGAGCAGCGCGGTGTCAATTTGCTTCCATAGTACCGGGCGCGGGGGCGCCTCGGCATGGGCCAGGTGGTGGCGGAACAAGTCTTCCAGGCTGCCCTGGGGCCGGTCGGCGTCGTGGCCGGCCGGGCTAGAGGAATCGGTAAAGGCCATAAAGAATGAGTAGTTAAATAATCGTTAAGAATCGTGGCGGGGCGGGGCACCCAGGCGCTCCAGCTTGGCTTGCAGAATGGCGCGGGCCCGTGAGTACTGCGACTTGCTGGTGCCCTCGCTGATGCCCATCAGCTCGCCGATTTCGCGGTGGTTGTAGCCCTCGATGGCGTAGAGGTTGAACACCATGCGGTAGCGCGGGGCCAGCTCCTGCACCAGCCCCAGCAGCTCCTGGAAGCTGTAGTTGCTGAGCGTAAACTCGGGGCTGGCCAGCGCAGCCGGGTACTCGGCGTCGCTCACCGCCACCAGCGGGGCGTTGCGGCGGTGCTGGCGCAGGGCAGCGTTCACCATCACCCGCCGAATCCAGAATTCAAGTGGGCACTTGCGCCGGAAGCTGCCCAGCGTCCGGAACACGGTCAGGAAGCCTTCCTGGAGCACGTCCTCGGCTTCGAACGTGGTTTGGGCATAGCGCAGGCACACGGCCATCATGCGGGCCGCGTACTTGTCATAAAGCTGCTTTTGAGCCAGTTGGCGGCCTTCGAGGCAGCCGGCAATTAACTCCTCTTCGGTGGGCGCGGCGCGGGTGGTGCGGCTCACGGTGAGGTGTGGCAGGGCGGCTTCGCCGGCCCCGCGGGCCGGCCAGGCGGCCGCGCTCATGCGCGGGGCCGGCGGCAAAAACCGGCCCGGTGCCCGGCAGGACCAGCGGTGAAGGGAGCGAAAAAGGAAAAGTCCGGCATAGGGGCGCGCGAGGTGGGTAGAACTAGCAAAGCCGTGGGCTATTTCCGGGAGGCCGGCCGCGCCCGAATGGTTGCATGCGCGCCCGCTGCCCTTAAAATAAGTTGACGATCAGTGAAAAATAATATTATCGCGCAACCATGTTTGTACATTTAATGTATATACATTTGTTTTGTATCACTCACCTGTCCCCCTTTTTTCCACTTAGTCCCAACTCCATGAAAACGCTGGTTCTGTTTTATTCCACCTATGGCCACGTCTGGAAATTAGCCGAGGCCGTAGCCGAAGGCGCCCGTCAGGTAGCTGGTAATGAAGTAGTAGTGAAGCGCGTACCCGAAACGCTGCCCAAGGAAGTGCTCGACAAAACTGGCGCCACCGGGGCCCAGCAGGCCTTTGCTCACGTGCCCGTGGCCACCCCCGATGAGCTGACGCAGTACGATGCCATCATCTTTGGTACGCCTACCCGCTACGGCAACCTCTGCGGCCAGATGCAGGCGTTCATGGACAGCACCGGCGGCCTGTGGGCCACGGGGGCCCTGGTGGGCAAAGTGGGCGGCGCCTTTGTGAGCACCGCCACCCAGCACGGCGGCCAGGAAGAAACCATTCGCAACTTCCACACCGAGCTGTTGCACCACGGCTTCGTCATCGTGGGCCTGCCCTACGCCTGGCAGGGCCAGATGGGCCACGAGGAAGTGACCGGCGGCACGCCCTACGGCGCCAGCACCGTGGCCGGCGGCAAAGGCGAGCGCCAGCCCAGCGAGAACGAATTGGAAGGCGCCCGCTTCCAAGGCCGCCACACGGCCGAAATTGCCAGCAAGCTGGCCAAGTAAGGGCAACGTTTTCAACATAAGAGCGGGCTGCCCAGCAATGGGCAGCCCGCTCTTATGTGTTTGTGCGGTAGTTCTGTTCAAGCCGGTGGGTTCCAAATGTCCCAGGCGGCTTCGGCTTGCAGGCACAGCATCTCGTAGCCGTTTTTGACCTGGGCCCCGGCGGCCCGGCCGCGCGCCATGAATGCGGTTTCGCGCGGGTTGTACACCAAATCGTAGAGGTAGTGGCCCGGCGTGAGGGCCCCATAAGGCAAGTCCGGCGCTTCTTCCACGTGCGGAAAGGTGCCCACCGGCGTGGCATTGATGATGAGTGGATGTGCGGCCAGCACCGCCGGCGTCAGGTCGGCGTAGGTGAGGCTGGGGCCCCCCGGGCGGCGGCCCACCAGCTGGTACGGAATGCCTAAGTCGCGCAGAGCAGCCTCCACGGCTTTGGCGGCGCCGCCCATGCCCAGCACCAGCGCTGGGGCCCCGGCTCTGGTGCTGGGGAGAAACCGGCGCAGCGATTCGCGGAAGCCGATGTAGTCGGTGTTGTGGCCCACCAGGCGACCGTCGGGGCGCACGTCAATCACATTTACGGCGCCAATGAGGGCCGCGGCAAGTACCACTTCGTCGAGCAGCGGCAGCACGTCCTGCTTGTAGGGCACCGTCACGTTCAGGCCCCGCAGGCCCGGGTGGGCGCGCAACAGCACCGGCAGCTCGGCGGCGGTAGGCAGCTCGTGCAGGTCGTAGCGGCAGTCGGCCAGGCCCAGGTCGTGGAACTTCTGGGTGAAATAGGTTTGTGAAAACGAGTGGCCGAGCGAGCGGCCGATGAGTCCGAACTCACGCATGGGGCAGGAATAAAACGGGCGCCTACTTCGCCGGGGCCCCGGACTGGGCCCCTAGCTTGCCCTTCAGGTACGACCACAGCGGGGGCAGCACCGACAGGGCGATGATGCCGAGCACGACAAGCTCGAAGTTTTTCTTTATCATTTCGATGTTGCCAAACAGGTAGCCCGCCAGCGTCAGCACCACCACCCACAGCACGGCCCCCACGATGCTGTACGACGCGAAGTGGCGGTACGTCATGGTGCCCACGCCGGCCACAAACGGCGCAAACGTGCGCACAATGGGCACGAAGCGCGCCATGATGATGGTTTTGCCGCCGTGCTTGGCGTAGAACGCCTGGGTTTGCTCCAGGTACTTGCGCTTCAAAAACCGGAAATCCTGCTGAAACACCCGGGGCCCCAGGTAGTCGCCCACGGCATAGTTCACGTTGTCGCCGATGAAGGCCGCCGCAATCAGCAGCGGCATCAGCGCCCACACGCTCAGGCCGGTTTCGGGGCGGGCCGCCAGGGCCCCCGCGGCAAACAGCAGCGAGTCGCCGGGCAGGAAAGGAAAAATGATGATGCCCGTTTCGGTGAAGATGATGAGGAACAGAATCAGGTAGGTGAGGCTGCCGTAGTCGTGCACCACGTTCACGAGGGTTTTGTCGAGGTGCAGCAGCAGGTCGAAGAAGTGTTTAATGATTTCCATTAGGTGCGAAAAGAATAGACGACAAAGAAAACGGCTCCGAGGCAAAGCCCGGACAGCCAAAACGCTGGCCCCTGCCAAGAGACCAGCGTTTCGGTGAGGAGAAGCGCGCAACGCCCGCGCTGGGGCCCCGGGTTAGCCGCGGGGCATCGACGTGCCGGGCTTGCCGGTTTTGGCGGCCGGGTGGAACATAGGGTCCACCGCGTCCATGTCAAGGAAGTGAGTGAACGTATCGCCACGCAGGCCCAGGCGGATGGTTTCGAGGCTCACCACCTCGTTGGGGGCGATGTTGCCCAGGTTCACGTTGGCCCCGAGCAGCTTGATGAACCACACCTGCTGGGCTTTCTGCGGGGCCTCCCAAATGATTTTCTCGCCCGGAATCTTGGTCAGAATCTCTTCCACTAAGCCCGAGCGCACCTCGCCCGTGCTGCGGAACAGGCCCACGTTGCCGCCCTCGCGGGCCTCGCCGATGACCTTGATGGCCCCGGCGGCCAGCTCGGCCTCCATCTGCGAAATCCACTTATAGGGCGGAATGATCTTCTCGGCGTCCTTGCTGCCCACTTCGCTTAGCACCCGCACGGTCTTGCTCAGGTCGCGGATGTACGCGCACTTGCGGTCGTGGGCCAGGTCGATGCTGCCGTCCGATACCTCGGCGTACTCCATCTGGTACTCGTCGAGCAGGCGGCGGTAGTCGTCGAACTGGTTGCGGATGATGAAGGCTTCGAATAGCGTGCCCCCGAAGTACACCGGGATGCCGGCCGCCCGGTAAATTTCCAGCTTGCGCTTCAGGTTGGGCACCACGTACGACGTGGCCCAGCCCAGCTTCACCACGTCGGTGTAAGCGGCGCCCACTTCCAGAAAGTCTTCCACCTCGCGCAGGCTCATGCCCTTGTCCATCACCATGGTGTAGCCTTGCTCGCGGGGTTTAGCGGTGCGGTCGGGAAGTTGGTTAATCGAATAATTCATGGGCAAAACAAGCGTAGAATGGGCCAGCAAGCGCGGCAGAAAACAAAAAAACCTGCCCGCCCCGAAGGGCAGGCAGGCACAAAAATAGCAACTGGGGCCCCACCGCTACGACCGGTGCTGGTCGATGAGGCGCAGCAGGGCCGGCTGGCGGCGCAGCTCAGGGAAGTAGTCGAACAGCAGCGTGTGCTGGTCGTAGTTCAGGGCCAGGGCCGTTTCCAGCGACTGGTACGCTTCGCGCAAGTGGCCGTCGGCCAGCAAGTAAGCGCAGCGCATATAGTGGAAATGGGCCTCGTGGGGGTGCAGCTCCACGGCGTGTTGCACTAGCGCCGCGGCCTCACCAAAGTGGCCTTGCTCGTAGAGAATGGCGCTCCAGTTCACCCAGCCCTGGGCCTCCTCAGGGGCAACTTCAGTGGCTTTTTCGTAGGCCTCCAGGGCACTGACGACGTTGCCCACTTGGTTTTCGGCCGCGCCCAGCGCCGCCCAGTACTCGCCGCTGTCGCCGTACAGCTCGGTGGCCTTGCGGAAGAAGTGGATGGCTTCCATCCAACGTTCCTGCTCCTGCATCAGCACGCCCTGGCCAAACCAGGCTTCGTCCATCTCGGGGTTCACCTCCAGGGCCTGGCGGTAGAAGCGCCGGGCCGCGTCCCACTCGCGCAGCTTCTCGTAGCACTCGCCGATGTTGCACAGGGCCTCGTCGGTAGGCTCGCCGGGCGCGTAGCTCAACTCAAATTCGGCAATGGCCTTGCGGAATTCCTCCTGGCACACAAACGCGTCGGCCAGCCAGTGGTGGGCGTCGTAAAAATCGGGGCTGATGACGATGGCGTAGTCAAACGCCTCGGCGGCCTTCGTGAAATCCTCGCGCCGGTACCAATACTGGCCGAGGTTGTACCAGGCCATGGCCGCATAGGGGTCGTCGTCGGTGAATTTCTGGAAAAACTCCGCATGCTCCTCCAGGCGGCCGCTGATTTCCAGGCAGTGCAGCAGCTCCTGCACGCCGGTTTCGTTGTCGGGGTTCAGGCGTAGGCTCTGCTTGTAGTGCTTGGCGGCGCTCTTGAATTTTTGCCAGCTCTGGTACGCGAGGCCCAGGTTGAAGTGAATGTCGTCGCGCTCAGGCTCCTGCTCCAATCCAATTTGGAAAAACGCCACAGCTTCAGCAAACTGCCCGCGCTGGGTGCTGATGATGCCCCGCGTCACGGCCACGTCGGCGTTGGTAGGGTCCAGCGTGGCCACGTGGTCAATCTGGCGTTCGGCTTCGGTGTAGTCGCCGCGCATGGCTGTGACCTGCGCCCGGTCGATGAGCAACTCGGTGGAAAACGGATACTGGCCGAGCGCGGCTTCGCACGCCTGCAGTGCCTCCTCAAACCGGGCATTGGTGACGTAGTGATCAATGATTAATTCAAAGTCTTCCAAGTCAAAAAAGACAGACTCTTGGCGCGCCTGCATTTGCTCGAAGCGCCGGACGGTGTCAAGCACGGCCCGGTGGTTTTCATAATGTTCGTTCATTCGCATAGTATCGCCGCTAAACCCCGGGGCTGGTGCGACCCGGACCGGCCGCTAAAGCCGGGCGCGGTGCAACCGGTGGGCTCCGGGAGTTAACCAATATTACTAACAATATTCCCCAAAATCCGTGCGATTAACGAAAAAACTCCGCGCCACGGATGAGGCAGCTATCAACAGCTAAAGCTAAGTTGCCGCCGGGGCAATTACCAAATTTGCAGCGCACCAAGCAATGGTTTCGTTTAAAGGTTTGAAGGGAAGGCCGGTGGCTTGCTGCACCCGCGCACTGGCGTAGGTAACGGGGCGGCGGCCGGCACGGGCCGTGTCGCGGGTGATGAGTGGCCGCGCCCCCGTTAGCAGGGCCCGCGCGTGTTCGAGCCGCCAAATGCCTTCGGCCGCCCAGTCGGGCACGGCCACCGTGGGCGGGCGGCGGCCCATCGCCGCCGCCGCCTGCCCAAAGAACTCGGCCAGCGGCAGGGCCCCAGCGCTCAGAATGAAGCGTTGGTCGCGCACGGCCGGCAGGTCCAGCGCCAGCGCCAGCAATTGGGCCACCACGTCGCGCACGTCCACGAAATTGACCAGGCCGCGGGTATAAAAGTGGTGCTGCTCGTGGGCGTAGCGCAGCAAGCGGGTGCTGCTGCGATGCCAGTCGCCGGGCCCCAGCACCACCGACGGGTTTACGACGACGGCAGATAAGCCCTCGGCTGCGCCGCGCCACACCTCCAGCTCGCCCAGGTACTTGCTGGTAGCGTAGACGGGGTGGGCGGCCCCCAGGTCCCAGGTGGCGGCTTCCGTCACTACCTGGGGCCCCGGGGCCGTGGGCGTGCCCAGCGCCGCCACCGACGACACGTGCGCCAGCCGAATGCCTGGCCTTTCCAGGCACGCGTCCACCATGCCCGCCGTGCCGTCCACGTTCACGGACTGAAGCAGTTCTATGTCCTGTGGCGCATACGACACCAGCCCGGCGCAGTGGAACACGTGCGTGACGTCGGGCGTGAGCGCTGCCCGCAGCAGGTCAGTATCGAGCAAGTCGCCGGCCAGCCACTCCACGCCCGGTGCTGCTCCGGTGGGCACCGGGCCCCGGTGCAGGGCGCGCACCGCCAAGCCCCGCGCTCGCAAAGCCCGTAGCAGAAAAGAGCCGATAAGCCCGGTGCCACCCGTGACAAAAATCATGGCTCAGAGCGTTTTATTAAGCAGCGGCAATTCCAAAAGCCGCTGGAAGTAGGGGGACGATGCCACCTTGCGGCCTAGCGTGGAAGTGTGGCGCAAGTGATGCGTGTCGGTGCCCACAAAGTCTACGAGTTGCGCGTCAATCAGCCGCTCGGCAATCTTTTGCGCGGTGGGCGAGTAGTAGCCTGCCAGCGAATTCAAGTTGATTTGCAGCAGCACGCCGTAGTCGCGGCGCAGCTTCTCAATGTCGGCCAGCCGCCCGTAGAGGTAGGTGTAGCGCTCGGGATGGGCCAGCACCGGCTGGTAGCCCTGCGATTTCAGTTCGAAGATGGTTTCGTACAGATTAAGCGGCTCATTTAGGTACGACGTCTCGAACAGCAAGTAGCGCCGGCCCCCCCCGAAGGTGAGCATCTCGGTGCCATCCGCCAGCTTGCGGCCCAAAAACTCGTCGAGGTAATATTCGGCCGCGCACTCCAGCACCACATCGTCCAAGCCCTCGGCGGTGGCGGCCTTGCGCAGCAGTGCCAAGGCCTCCCGAATACCTTCGGGTGTATTTTTGTAGAAATCGCCCATGATGTGAGGCGTCATCACCAGCCGCTTAAACCCCAACCGGCGCAGCTCGCGCAACAGGGCCAGCGAGTCTTCCAGCGTTGCCGCGCCATCGTCAAGGCCCGGCAACAAGTGCGAATGCATGTCGGCGCCCAGCGCCGCCAGGGCCCCAGCCGGAGCGAGGCCCGCAGCGACGGGAGCGGCGACCGGGCCGAAAAGCCGTTGCCAAAAAGTAGCCATCAGTGTAGGTTAGGTCCTATAGCAGGCCTATTTGAAGAGTCGGCCCAGCTTTTGCGCCAGCGTAGGAGGCGCAGTTGGGTCTTCGTAGTACCCTTGGCCGTACGTGCCGCTACCATACCCATACCCATAGCCGTACCCATACCCGTAGGCGCCTTTCGACTGGGCGTCATTGAGGATAGTGCACATGCGGGTAAGGTTATTGGTGCGCATCAGGCGGTTCATGTTCTTGATGAAGGCCTTGCGCGAATAGTCAGCCCGCACGATATAAATTGGAATATCCGCCCGCCGCATAATCAGAATGCCATCGGTTACCAATCCCACCGGTGGGGTATCAATCATCACTACGTCATAACTTTCGTACAACTCCTTCAGCATCTGGTCAAACCGGGGGCTGAGGATTAGCTCGGATGGGTTGGGTGGGGTGGGGCCTGCCGAAATAAATTGCAGCGCATCGATGGATGTGCGCTGAATGCATTCTGCCACCGAGTGCCGGTCAATCAGGATGGTGCTCACGCCCTTCAGGTTCTCCGCCCCGAATGCCAGGTTCACTTTGGGCTTGCGCATGTCAAGGTCGAGCACAATAACGCGCTGCCCCGACATAGCAATAATGCCGGCTAAGTTGACCGTAACAAATGTTTTGCCCTCGCCCGATATGGTGGACGTTACCGAAATCAGCCGCTGTTTTTTCGCAGAGCTGATGAAATCCAGGTTGGTGCGGATGGAGCGGATGGCTTCGGAAATGGCCGACTTAGGGTTGTCGTTTACCACTAAGCGCGACACTTCCATTTTCTCCTTATCGTAGGTGGGAATGACGCCCAATACGGCGGCCTGGGTGCTGTGTTCCAGCTCGCGCGTGTTCGTAATGGTGTTGTGCAGCAAGTACCGCACCGCTATCAAACCTAGACCTAAGAATAGGCCTCCAGCCAGTCCAATGGCATATACCATGAGCCGAACTGGCGAAATGGGTACGCGTGGTTCCGAAGCAGGAAACAAAATCTGGAAATCAGCAGTAGTGCCAGCTTTCTGAATATTATAATCCACCTTTTTGCCCATCAGCATGGTATACGTACCCTCAGCCAAGGCGAGCGGACGTTGCAAGCGGGCTTGCTCGGTGGCCCGGCTGGGCAGCCCTTGTTGCTTGGCATCAAGCTTATTTTGCTGCCGGTCGAGCAACGCTATTTTATTGAGTAAAGCCTTGCGTGCCTGCGTAATCTGCCGTAAAATGCTGCTCAAGGTATAGTCCATCTGAGCGTTTTTCTGCTGCACGGCCTCGGTGGCACCAGTATAAGAGCGCCTGATGCGTTCCTGTTCCCACTGCATGCCGTTGAGTTGGCTCAATAGCTGGCTCAGAATAGGGTCGTTAATATCTCCCAGGCCTGGAATGCTTTGCTCTATCGTTTCATCCTCGTTTCGGGTAATGTGGGTTTGTTGCACCATGCGGGAGATTTCACTCAGCAACACAAGGTTTTGGTTTAGCTTTAGTCGTTGCTCCTCTAAGTCCTCGCCTCTGGAAGCCAGTGCCGCCACTTCCGACTTCACGTCGTACGTTTTCGTTTTTTCAACGAAACCTTGGTAACGATTCTCGGCACGTTCCAGGTTATCATAATTGACTTCAAGTTGCTGGTCGAGGTACCGTAGCGTGCGCGCGGTGTTCTCCTGCTCGCGCAACACTTTGGCCCGTTGGTATACAGTGTCAACTTTGTTGACAATGCGCTGCGCCTTTTTGGGATTAAAATCAGTGAAGGAAATCTGGATGGTATTAGCATCGGCGCTCGAAATATCAACGGCCAGATTTTTTTCCAAATAAGCATTCACCGTACCTTGGTCTTGGATGGTGAAATGGTATTTCGCGATTAGGGACGCAGGTCCAAAATACTGCGTCGGCGTTACTTTTAAATCGAGGCCGGGCAGCGATACCTGTTTCTCAAGGTCGTATTCGCCATCTAAGGCTGTACCCGGTCCACTGTAGCTAATGCTGTAGCGAGTAGGGCTGGTAAACGCTAAGCTAATCTTCTGGTTATAAAGATCTTTATCTTTTATTGTATATGCAATCTGGAATGGTGAAATGCCGTACAGCTCACTTTCGAGCACCGTGCCCTGCACGTAATAGTTCACGTACAAATCCAAAGAGTCGCGCAACTCCTTATAAATAATCTCCGACTTGATGAGTTGGACCTCGCCTGCTAATTTGCTGCTGGCGCGGGGGTCGGCAGCAGCAAGCTGGCCACCTAGCCCCACCACGCCAGCTTCGCTTCGCTGGTCTATTTTGAGCAGCGAAGTAGACTTATATACTGGCTTTGTATAACGCAAGTACAGCCAAGCTGCTGAGCCTCCTAAAGCTAACAGCAACAGCAACCACAGCAAGCTGCGCCGCGCCACCAGTGCCAGCGTAGATAAGTCTAGGCCTCCATCAGCTTCGTCGTCAGCGGCCGCGCCCACGGTGGCAGCAGTAGGCGGCTCCGTGCCGCCGTCGATAGCGTTGCGGATGAGAGCTTCTAGCTCTGCATTTTCGTTTACGGCCATTGCGATGGTTGTGCTAATGCGTAGTTAAAAATAAAACAAATTGGATAAGTAACTCATGTTAAGTTATTGTTTAACAAATAAATAGGTGAGCGTAATGACCAACGATATGATGCTGGTTGTAAAACCAAGAATAGGCGCCGAATCGGTTAGGTTCTCCAATAGTGGGCGACGAATGGGATCAATGTAAATTATGTCGTTTGGCTCAACCTGCAAATTGGCGCGCCGCATGCCAGCAATCGTTGTTAAATCTATCTGTTCTATTTGGGGATACTTTAAGTTGCCCCTGATGATGCGAATGTTATCGGCCCGCCCGCCGTACCTGTATAAGCTACTGCCACCCCCACCGCTACCGTCTACACCGCCGGCTAAAGCAAGCACTTCAAGCAAGTTCATGTTATCGTTCTCAAGGGGAATGACCCGACCACCCTGGGCCCCTAGCAAAATGATGCGGTTGTTGGTCACATGCGTCATCACAAAAGGGTCAATGTAATATTTGCCGTAGCTGATCTGGAGCACGCTATCGGCCTGGAGCAGCGAGAGGCCACTCAGCCGCACTCGGTTCACCAAAGGCAATGTGACCGTGCCATCGGCTTGGACTAGAAAAGAGCCTCCCGAGCCCGACCGGCCGCTACCGGTCGTTCTGGAAAGCGGGGCCCCACCCGTTCCCCCAAATTGCAATTCGCCGTTGGGGTCTAGAATTCGCTCGCCCTTGTTCGTGTTGACGCGTACTTCGAGGTAATCGTTGGGCTGGATAAGGTAATTGCGCGCCGTCCGATTCACCGCTACCCGAAGCTTGGCGGTATCTATGGCCCGACCGCGCTCATCGGTGAGGCGGAACATGGTGCGCTGGTTGTAGTAGCGCGTCGAAGCGCACGAGGAAAACAGTAGCGCAGTCAGCAAACAGCTCAGAAGAATCTGCCCAAAGCGGCCAAAAATGGAAGGGAACATGCAGACCGAAAAGGTGCTGATAATAGGAATAATTCAAAGAAGCCCCCACTAATGATAGTTGGATTGCTCCTGAAAAGCCTCAAAAGTAGCACGTTTGCTTCATGCTATCGATGGAATACATTATATACAATAGCCAACCATAAGATTTTCAAACGGTAAAGGCGTACTTTTGTCAGACACGAACTAGCGTTAGTTAGCCACGTGTTTTGTTGTATCTTTTTCTTTTTATTCCCACCCATCCCCGCTTTATGGAAGCCGTAGCCACCGAAAACCAAGCCCTGATTGCGCAAATGGTGCGCGACTTTGGGGCCCAGTACATCCAGCCCCACATTATGGAGTGGGATGAAAGCCAGGAGTTTCCCCGCGACGTGTTTCGCCGATTAGGCGAACTGGGACTAATGGGTGTGCTAGTGCCCACCGAGTACGGCGGGGCAGGGTTTGGCTACCCCGAGTACGTAACGGCCATCGCCGAGCTATCGCGCATTGACGGCAGCATTGGGCTAAGCATGGCGGCACATAACTCTCTTTGTACGGGCCACATCTTGCAGCACGCATCGGCGGCGCAAAAGCAGCAGTACCTGCCCCGCTTGGCCTCGGGCGAGTGGCTGGGGGCCTGGGGCCTCACCGAGCCCAACACGGGCTCTGACGCCGGCAACATGCGCACCACGGCGACGCTTGACGGCGACGATTACGTGCTGAACGGCGCAAAAAACTTTATTACGCACGGTAAGTCCGGCGACGTAGCCGTCGTTATTGCCCGCACCGGCGAGGTTGGCGACTCACACGGCATGACGGCTTTCATCGTGGAGCGCGGTACGCCGGGTTTCGCTGCTGGCCGCAAGGAAAACAAGCTGGGCATGCGCGCCTCCGAAACCACGGAGATGATCTTCACTGACTGCCGCGTGCCCGTGACGAACGTCATCGGCGCAGTGGGGGAGGGGTTTGTGCAGTCGTTGAAAGTGCTCGACGGTGGGCGCATCAGCATCGCGGCCCTCAGCCTAGGCATTGCCCAAGGGGCCCTAGACGCAGCCATTCAGTACAGCAAGGAGCGCCAACAGTTCAATAAGCCCATCAGCCAGTTCCAGGGCATCGCCTTCAAGCTGGCTGATATGGCCACCGAAATCGAAGCCGCCCGCCTGCTCACCTACCGCGCGGCGGAGATGAAGGACGCCGGCCTGAACGTGAACCGCGAATCGGCCATGGCCAAGCTCTACGCCTCCGAGGTGAGCGTGCGCGTGGCCAACGAAGCAGTGCAGATTTTTGGCGGCTACGGCTACACCAAGGACTATCCGGTGGAGAAATTCTACCGCGACGCCAAGCTGTGCACCATCGGCGAGGGCACCAGCGAAATTCAGAAGCTGGTGATTGCACGCACGTTGCTGAAGTAAGATTGTGATTTAGGAGCTTTGCTCAGGCAAAAATTCTGCTTATCTTTGCGGCCCGATTTACTCGGCTTCCCGCCTGAAATTTTTTCGAAATTCCCGATATGATCATCATCCAAATCAAAGACAACGAGTCGGTTGACCGCGCCCTGAAACGCTTTAAAAAGAAATTCGAGCGCACCGGTGTGCTGAAAGAACTGCGTCGCCGCACGTTCTTCCAGAAGCCGAGCGTGACGGACCGTAAGCTGAAGCAGAAGGCCGTGTACAAGCTGGCTACCTACGGCACGCCCAACGAGTAGGCTCCTGTTTTGTGGATAAAAAACCGGCTGGTGAGCTCCTTGGGGCCCGCCAGCCGGTTTTTTCGCGTCCGCTAGGGCCAAGTGCCGCGGGTAAATAAAAAAATGGTACTTTGGACGCCCGGCCCCACAGGCCGGGCTTTTTTGTGGCGTAGGTAAATGGAGGCGTTTTTTGATTTTTTGCAGTTCGAGCGGCGCTACAGCCCGCACACGGTGCTCTCGTACCGCACCGACTTGGGCCAGTTTGCCGCCTACCTGATTGCGGAGGGCGACGCGGAGGGCCCCAGCCAAGCCACGCACCACACCATCCGGGGCTGGGTGGTGGCGCTGATGCAGCAGGACTTGGACCCGCGCACCGTGAACCGCAAGGTGGCGTGCCTGCGCTCGTACTACAAGTTTCTACTGCGCACCAACGCCATTGCGGCCAACCCCATGCTGCGCATCAAGGCCCCCAAAATGGCCAAAAAGCTGCCCGAGTTCGTGCCCGAGGCGGCGCTGAATGGCATGCTGAACTCGTTTGAGTTCGAAGATTCGTTTGCCGGGCAGCGCGATCAGCTGGTGTTGGAGATGCTCTATGGCACGGGCATTCGCCTCTCGGAGCTACTGGGCATGGAGGCGGCCGACGTGAGCCTGCCCGGCGGCACGGTGCGCGTCACGGGCAAGGGCAACAAGCAGCGCCTCGTGCCGCTCAACCCCACGCTGCTGCAAGTGCTGGCCCGGTACCAGGCCCGCCGCGCCCACGAGTTTGGGGCCCTGCCGGGGCCCCTGCTGCTCACCGACAAGGGTGTACCGCTCTACGAAAAGCACGTGTACCGCACCGTGAAGCACTACCTGAGCACCGTCACCACGTCGGCGGCGCAGCAGCACCCGCACGCGCTGCGGCACGCTTTTGCTACCCACCTGCTGGGCAAGGGGGCCGACCTCAACGCCATCAAGGAGTTACTGGGCCACGCCAGCTTGGCGGCCACTCAGGTGTACACCCACATGTCCGTCGACCGCCTGAAATCCGTATTTGATCAGGCCCACCCGCGGGCTTAAACGCGGGGCTTGTTAATTTTTTCACCCTCAATTCCTTCTTCGCTCTATGAAAGTTCAGATGAATGCGGTGCATTTCACTGCCGACCAAAAGCTGCTCGATTTTATCCAGCAGCGGCTCAATAAGTTGGAAACATTTTACGATAAAGTGACCGGCGGAGAAGTCATTTTGCGGGTTAATAACAAGGACGGCGCGGCTAACAAAACCGTCGAAATAAAGCTGCTGGTGCCCGGCGGCACCCTATTTAGCGAGGAAGACGCCACTTCGTTTGAAGCGGCTACCGACGCTGCCACCGAAAACCTGCGCCGCCAAATTGTGAAGCACAAGGAAAAAACCTTGCAAACGCATTAGTGCCAACCCAACGGCTGCCGGCCGTTAGCCGCTGGCCTTTCACATAAAAAAGGGGCCCCGACTGAGTACATCAGCTGGGGCCCCTTGCGTTGCCGCAAAATCAGCAGTGGGTTCTATAGGCCGAAAGCTTCCTTGATTTTGGGCACGTAATCGAGCTTTTCCCAGGTAAAGGTTTCGAAGGTTTTCACCTCGCCGCTGGGCATGGTGACCTGCTTGGTGCCGGGCGTGCGGCCCATGTGGCCGTACGCCGCAGTTTCGCCAAAAACGGGATTTTGCAGGCCCAAGCGTTGCACAATGGCGTAGGGGCGCAGGTCGAACAGCTCCTTCACCTTGCCGGCAATGGCGCCGTTGGACAGCGGCTGGCCGTTGGGGCCCAGGGCCTTGGTGCTGCCATATGTATCCACAAACACGCCTACTGGCTCGGCTACGCCAATGGCGTAGGCCACCTGCACCAGGGCGTGGTCGGCCACGCCGGCGGCCACCAGGTTTTTGGCAATGTGGCGGGTGGCGTAGGCCGCCGAGCGGTCCACTTTGCTGGAGTCTTTGCCCGAGAAGGCACCGCCGCCGTGGGCCCCTTTGCCGCCGTAGGTATCCACGATGATTTTGCGGCCGGTGAGGCCAGAGTCGCCGTGGGGGCCCCCAATGACGAACTTGCCCGTGGGGTTGATGTGGTAGGTAATCTGGTTAGTGAAGAGCTTCTGCACGTCGGAGCCCAAGCCGGCCAGCACGCGCGGCACGAGGATGGATTGCACGTCGGCCTTGATTTTATCCAGCATGGTGGCCTCGTCGGCGTCGAACTCGTCGTGCTGAGTGCTCACCACGATGGTGTCGATGGCCTCCGGGGTTCCGTTATCGGCGTAGCGAATCGTGACCTGGCTTTTGGCGTCGGGGCGCAGGTAGGGCATGTCGCGGGCCTCGCGCCGGATAGCGGCTAACTCTTGCAGCAGCCGGTGCGACAGGTCGAGGGCCAGGGGCATGTAGTTGTCGCTCTCGCGGGTAGCGTAGCCGAACATCATGCCTTGGTCGCCGGCGCCTTGGTCTTCGGCCGTGGCGCGCACCACGCCTTGGTTAATGTCGGGCGACTGCTCGTGCAGGCGGTTCATTACCTCGCAGGTGTCGGCGTTGAAGAGGTATTCGGGCTTGTCATAGCCAATGCGGCGGATGGTGGCCCGGATGATGGGCTCGGCGTCCACGCGGGCCGTCGATTTAATCTCGCCGGCTACCAGCGCAAAATCGGTGGTCACTAGGGTTTCGCAGGCCACTTTGGCAGCCGGGTCCTGCCGCAGGTATTCGTCCAGGATGGCGTCGGAAATCTGGTCTGCAACTTTATCGGGATGGCCTTCCGAAACCGATTCGGAGGTGAACAGGTAGGGCATAGAACGGGAAGAGAAGCAATAAAAAGCAAAAAAACTAACCGCTTACGCAGTCAAAACCAACGCGTGGGCGAACGGCAAAACTACGCCACGCCGCCCGAAGGCGCGGGCCCCGCCGGGGTAGCTTCGGTGAAACTGGGCAGTATTGCTTTCTCGCAAACCAGCACAATGGGCCGGCCGCGCAAGTCAGTGGTGGCAAACAAATACGTGTCGCCGCCCTCGCGGATGCCGGTGCGCAACCGGAAATCGGCCACCGAGTCAGGAAAATTACGGGTCGTGACATGGGCGCGGGCCTCAGGGCCTAAGTGGGCCTTTAGGGCGGCGCCGTCGGCCTTCTCCACCGCCAGCACCCGGAAAATGCGGCCCGGAAAGTCGGCACGCAACGTAGCCGACGTGTACAAGTGGCTGTGCTGGTGCAGTTTCAAAAGCTCGAACGCGGTGCCGATGCTGCGGAAGGCCCCAGCTTTGAGCACTGCCGCGTTGGGCTCGTAGAGAAACTGCTGGGCCTCGGCGTAGCGCGGCACGGCCCGGGCCTCGCGGGCCCGGTTGAAGCGAAATTCCTGCCGGGTGCCGTCGCGCCGCAGGTTCAGGGCGAAGCGCTCGGGATCCACGGCGGCCTCGGGGCCCAACTCGTACAGCACTTCCTTTACTTCGTTGTCCAGGGCCAACACCCAAAGGCGGCGCACGTGCTTCAGTTCCTGCACGGCCTGCTCGATGTCGAGCATGGGCGAGGTTTTCAGTAGCACGCGGTCGGCCTTGTGCAGCAATAGCGGCAGCAGATGCAGCACGTCGGGCTCGCAGTCGGCCAGCCGGAAAATCTTGCGCGAGGCCGTGTCGCGCCGCGCTGGGTCGAGGTAAATCCAGTCGTAGTGGTGGGGCGTTTCCTTAAGAAAAGCCAAGGCGTCGGCGTTATGCACCGCCAAGTTCTCAATGCCGAGCAGTCGGAAATTATAGCGTGCCACGGCCGCCAGCTGCGGGCTGCGCTCCACGTAATCGACCTGAGCCACGCGGGCGGCAAAGTGTGCCGCGTCGGCCCCAAAACCGCCGGTGAGGTCGGCCAGCCGCTGGCCGTCTACCAGCCCGGCTTTAAAGGTTGCCGTGCGTTCCGACGAGGCTTGCTCAACCGACAGGGCGGGCGGAAAGGCCAGGTCGGGGTTGGCGGCCCAGGTGGGGAGCTTGCCCTGGGCCTTCTGGCGGGCCTGGATTTGGCGCACCAATTCGGGAACGGGCAGGCCGGGGTGGCGGCGGGCTTGCAGGGCCAAGTGAGCAGGGTCGTCGTGCAAATGCGCGGCCACGTAGCGACGGGCCGCCTCGGGCAAAGGAAATTCCATGTAGGCGGGTATACGGGGAAAACGCCGCGGGCAGCACAAATAGTGCCCCGCGGCCTAGCGCAGGCCCCAGCCCAGGGCCAGCAGCGGCGTGCTTTGGGGCCCCAGGCGCAGGCCCGCCGTACTGGGTGAGTACCGCTGCCACCACGTGCCGTAGGCGCCCGTCAGGCCACCGTTGTAAGCCGCCACAGCTTTCTGCAAGTGCCCGTTGGTGTGGCGATTGATGGGGATGGTAGCCAGCAGGCTGGCGACGAATAAGCCCGCCGCCACCTGCTGGGTACCGTTGAAATACTGCTGGCCGCCGTCTTTGGCAAATACCTGGCTGCCGTACAGGCCCAGGGCCCCCACGGCCACTAGGCGGTCAGCTAGGAACAGCGTTTTCTGTCGGCGGTAGTCGTTTAGGTTAGCCAGGGCTGCGGCGTTGGGGCCCAGGTAGGGGCGCAAATTTTGGCCGAAGAAACCGGCATTTTGGTAGTTTTCGCCCGTCTTGCCGGGAGGCAGGAAGTAAAAATTGTGCTGATGGCCACTGAGGCCGCGCGCTGCATCGTCGGGCTGAAGCCGGATGGTGGCGGGGGCCGCCTGGGCCACGGCTGGGCGCGGAGCTGCCGCAGACAAAGCCAATAAAAACACGCTAAAAGATAGGTGAAGAGCGGGATTTAAAGCCCTGATAGAATATTGCATGAAGTAAAGATACGGGGGCTTTACCTACTTAAGCTACCGCTTTTAGCGGCCGGGGCCCCGAAACAATTGCCATATCTTTGTGGTTGAACCCGACCATACTAAACAACCCCCTATCATGGTGGAAACCAAAACGAACACCTACGTTCCCTACAAGGTAAAAGACATGTCGTTGGCCGAGTGGGGCCGCAAAGAGATTCGCCTCGCCGAAGCCGAGATGCCCGGCTTAATGGCCCTGCGCGAGGAGTTCGGCGCGCAGCAGCCTTTTAAAGGTGCCCGCATTGCCGGCTGCCTGCACATGACTATCCAAACCGCCGTACTCATCGAAACCCTGAAAGCGCTGGGCGCCGAGGTGACGTGGTCGTCGTGCAACATCTTCTCGACCCAGGACCACGCCGCCGCGGCCATTGCCGCCGCCGGCATCCCGGTGTACGCCTGGAAAGAAATGACCGAGGAGCAATTCGATTGGTGCATCGAGCAGACGCTGTTCTTTGGCGAAGAGCGCCAGCCGCTGAACATGATTCTCGACGACGGCGGTGACCTCACCAACATGGTGCTAAATAAGTATCCTGAGCTAGCCGCTGGCATCCGGGGGGTGTCGGAGGAAACGACCACCGGCGTGCTTCGCCTCTACGAGCGCGTGAAAAATGGCACGCTGGCCTTCCCCGCCATCAATGTGAACGACTCGGTAACGAAGTCGAAGTTTGACAATAAGTACGGCTGCAAAGAGTCGGCCGTGGACGCCATTCGCCGGGCTACCGACGTGATGATGGCCGGCAAAGTGGCCGTAGTGGCTGGCTACGGCGACGTGGGAAAAGGCACCGCCGCTTCGCTGAGCGGCGCCGGGGCCCGCGTCATCGTAACGGAAATTGACCCGATTTGCGCCCTGCAAGCGGCTATGGACGGCTACGCCGTGAAGAAGCTAGCTAACGCCGTGAAGGAAGCCGACATCGTGGTGACGGCCACCGGCAACTGCGACATCCTCACCGAGGAGCACTTCCGCAGCTTAAAGGACAAGGCCATTGTGTGCAACATCGGCCACTTCGACGACGAGATTGACATGGCGTGGCTGAATGGCAACTACGGCCACACCAAGGACACGGTGAAACCGCAGGTGGACATCTACAACATCGACGGCAAAGAGGTCATCATCCTCGCCGAAGGCCGCCTCGTGAACCTGGGCTGCGCCACCGGCCACCCCTCGTTCGTAATGTCGGCTTCGTTTACCAACCAGGTGCTGGCCCAGATAGAGCTATGGGAGCGCAACGACCAGTACACCAACCAGGTGTACACGTTGCCCAAGCACCTCGACGAGAAAGTGGCTCGCCTGCACCTCGCCAAAATCGGCGTGGAGTTGGACGAGTTGACGACCCACCAGGCCGACTACATCAAGGTGACGGTGGAGGGCCCGTTCAAATCAGACCTGTACCGCTACTAGGGCCCCAGCCCTTCGCAAAGAGCCCCGCCAGCATTGCGCTGGCGGGGCTCTTTTGCATTCGTGGAATCAACCGCGTCCGCTAATCCAGAAACTCCGTACCCGTTAGTTCCTCGCTCATTTTCCAAAGGCGTTGGCTGTTGGCCAGCGTGTTGAAGCTGCTTTTCACGGGTTCGGGCTTCTTCTTACTATAGTACCCGCCGCTGACTGCGGCCACGCTGGGGTCGGAGGCCAGGAAAATGCTGGTTTCGGCCCCCTTCTCGGGCGAAAGCATGAAGGGCCGGCCCAGCGCCAGCATGGCCGACAGCCAGCCGCCCGACTGCTGGCCGTAGCCGGTGGCCACGGCGCCGGGGTGCAGCGAATTGGTCGTCACGTTGGCGATGCTGTGGGCGCGCAGCCGCCGGGCCAGCTCCTGAGTGAACATGATGTTCCAGAGCTTGGTAGTGCCGTATTCCCACATGGCGCTGTAGCTGCGCTCCGACTGGAAATCGTCGAGCGTGGGCTTGGAGAAGCGGTAGGCCATCGACGCTACGTTCACGACGCGGGCGGCCGGACTTTTGCGCAGCAAATCGAGCAGCAGGCTTGTGAGCAGGAAGGGCCCCAGGTGGTTGGTGGCCAGCGTCAGCTCGTAGCCGTCGGCCGATACTTCGCGCTGGGCTCCCAGCATGAGGCCGGCGTTGTTCACCAGTACGTCGAGGCGTGGGTACTGGCCGTTGATTTCGGCCGCCACATCGCGCACCTCTTGCAGCGACGAGAGGTCGGCCAGGGCCATGTCCACGCGCTGATTGCCGGTGGCGTCGATGATTTCCTGGCGGGTGCGCTCGGTTTTCAGGCGGTTGCGGCCTAGCAGAATAACGTGGGCCCCCTGCCGGGCCAGCGCCTCGGCCGTAACCTTGCCGATGCCCGAGGTGGCGCCGGTGATGAGAATGATTTGGTCTTTTAAGTCAGCCATGGTGGTGGGAAAAGAGAAAGTACTGGGCCCTGATACGCGCCACGACGGCTCGCGGTGCCGAATATTTTAGGGCCCCGGGCGCTGGGGCCGTGTTTACTTTGCCCCATGCCTGATTTTTTGCGCGTCGAAACCATTTTTTTTACCATGCTCGGCTACCCCATGAGCTACCTCGAATTCTTCGGGGTGCTGACGGGTGCCGTAGCCGTGTGGCTCTCGGCCCGAGCCAACGTGTGGAGCTGGCCGCTGAGCTTGGTGGGCATTGTGCTCTCGTTCTTCCTGTTCTTCCAAGTGCAGCTCTACCCCGATACGTTCTTACAAGTGTTCTTCTTCGTGACCAGCCTCATCGGCTGGTGGCAGTGGACGCACCCGGCCCCCCGCGAGGCCGACCAGAAGGAGGAGCTGCGCATCACCTACACCCCGCGGCCTGTGCTGCTGCTGGGCAGCGCCGGGGCCCTGGCGGCCACCGCACTACTGGGGGCCCTGGCCCAACGCCTGCACCAATGGCTACCGCTGGTGTTCAGCAAACCCAGCGCTTTTCCGTATCTCGACTCGTTCACCACGGTGCTCAGCATCGCCGCCACCTTCCTGCTGATGCGCAAGAAGGTGGAGAGCTGGTACGTGTGGCTCCTCGCCGACGTGGTGCTGACCTACGTGTACTTTCTGAAGGGCATCAAGTTCGTGGGCATCGAATACGTGGTATTCTGCGCCGTGGCGGCCTACGGTGCCTACCACTGGACGCGCGAGTTCCGCGGCTACGCCAACCAGTTGCCCGCCGCCTAGGGGCCCGGGGCCCGACTTTTGCGCTTATCCTTTCGCCCGCCGTGGTTTCGCTTTCCGTCGTCGTCATCACTTTCAACGAAGCCGCCAACATTGGCCGGTGCCTAGACGCGCTGGGCGACGTGGCCGACGAAGTACTAGTGGTGGATTCTTTTTCGACGGACAACACGGTGGAAATCTGCCAAACTCACGGGGCCCGGGTGGTACAAAATGCCTTCGCCGGCTACGTCGAACAGAAGAACTTCGCCACCGCCCAGGCCCGCTTCGACCACGTTCTCCAGCTCGACGCCGACGAGGTGCTGACCGAGGAGCTGCGCCAGAGCATTCGCCAAGCGAAGGCCGATTGGCAGCACGCCGCCTATGCCCTGGCCCGCCTCACCAACTACTGCGGCCACTGGGTGCGCCACGGCGGCTGGTACCCCGACCGCAAGCTGCGCCTCTACGACCGGCGCCTCGGCCGCTGGGAGGGCCTGCTGCTGCACGAGCACTACGAGGTGGGCCCCGGCCACACCACCGGGGCCCTGGCCGGCGACGCGCTGCACTACTCGTACCACTCCATTGCGCAGCACGTCAGTCAGTTGAATAAATTCACTAGCATTACGGCCCAGGAACTGGCCCTGAAAGGCCGCACCCGCGTTACGTTGTTCCACTTGCTGCTCAAGCCGCTCTGGAAGTTCGTACACGGCTATTTCCTGCGGCTGGGCTTCCTGGACGGGTTTGCTGGGCTGTGCATTGCCGGCATCTCGGCCTGGGGCGTGTTCCTGAAATTTGCGAAGCTGAAAACCCGCACCGAACGCGCCGTAGCATGAGCCCTACCTTCCTCGTCTCCCGCACCGATGCCATCGGCGACGTAGTGCTGACCCTGCCCGTGGCGGGCCGCCTGAAGCAGCTATTTCCCGGGTGCCGGGTGGTATTCATCGGCCGCGCCTACACCGCACCGGTGGCCGCCGCCTGCCCGTGGGTGGATGAAGTACTGGACTTCGACGCGCTGCAAAAGCTGCCCGTGGCCGCGCAAGTGGAGGCCCTGCGGGCATACGGGGCCCTGGCCATCGTCCATGTGTTCCCCAATCGGGCCGTGGCCATCCTGGCCCGGCGGGCGGGTATTCCGGTGCGCATCGGCACCCGCAACCGTTGGTGGCACTGGCTGAGCTGCAACCGCTTGGTGGCCCTCAGCCGCCGCCATTCGCCCCTGCACGAAGCCCAGCTCAACCTGCAACTCCTCAAGCCCTTGGGTGGCGCCGAAACCCTGCCCCTGCCTGCCGTGGCCGACCTGGTACGCCTGCGGGCCCCTGAGCCGCTGGGGGCCCCGTGGCAGCAATTGCTGGCCCAGCGCCGCCCTGGCCAACTCAACGTGGTGCTGCACCCCCGCAGCCGGGGCAGCGCCCGCGAGTGGGGCCTGGACAATTTTGGCCACTTGGCGCAGCGCCTGCACACCGCCGGCCACCGCGTATTCGTCACTGGCACGGCTGCCGAGGGTGCCGAGCTAGCCGAGTGGCTAACTGCCAACGCGCCTTACCTAGCTGCCAACCTTACCGGCCAACTGGCCATGCCGCAGTTTCTGGCTTTCCTGGCCGCCGCCGATGGCATAGTGGCGGGCAGTACGGGACCCCTGCACCTGGCCGCCGCGCTAGGCCGCCACGCCTTGGGGCTGTACCCGCCTATCCGGCCCATGCACCCCGGCCGCTGGGGCCCCCTGGGACCCGGGGCCGAGTATTTGGTCTTCAATCGGCCCAATTGCCAGGACTGCCGCGCCCAGCCCACGGCCTGCACTTGCATCCGGGCCCTAGAGGCCGCCGCCGTGGCAGCGCGCGTGGCGCTGTGGCAGCCCGTGTTTCTGAGTGAAAGATGATGCTCGGCTGGGGTCCCCATCTCGTGCTTCTCCGGCCTTGGCCGCCGCCCAGCGCTGGTGCTACACTTCGTACAAAAGCCCGGGGGCCTACTTAATGGTGCAACCCGGGGCCCGTCACCCTCCGTACATCTGCCAGTTTGTAGTGGTGCCTAGCGCAGCATTGTGCACTAGTGCGCTGCTAGATCCGCAGTTACGTTGTCATGCGCTTGTGTTGGGTGGCGGCCTGTGTCGCTTACCACGGGTGGCCCGGCCGCAACTTTAACGCCTGTTGTTGCTTATGCAATGACCCTAGCTCTTTACGCTTGCACTTTTGTAGGTTGCACCCTATTATATTCCCCGCCCCATTATCATGAGCGATTCTCCCGAACGGGTCAAACTGAGCAAAGAAGAAAAAGACCGGCGCTTTCAAGCCGAGTTGATGCCCATCATCGATCCGCTCTACAATTTTGCCTACCGCCTGACGCTGGACGAAGACGACGCCAACGACCTCGTGCAGGAGACCTACCTCAAAGCCTACCGGTTTTTTGAGTACTTCGAGCCCGGCACCAACGCCAAGGCTTGGCTGTTCCGCATCCTCAAAAATTCGTTTATCAACGATTTTCGGAAGAAGAGCAAGCAGCCCGCCAAGGTTGATTACAGCGAAATTGAGGGCTATTATAACCCCGACGATGTGGAGGCCGAAGGCGAAGTGGGCGCTTCGTCGTCCGACCTGCGCCAGCAATCAGCGCGCGATTTAATTGGTGACGAAGTAGCCGGGGCCCTCAATTCTTTGCCAGTCGATTTTCGCACAGTTATTATCCTCTGCGACTTGGAAGGATTTACCTACGAGGAAATGGCTAAAGTGCTTGATATTCCGATCGGTACGGTACGCTCGCGCTTGCACCGGGCTCGTAACTTCCTGAAGGATAAATTGGAGCGCTACGCCCAATCGATGGGCTACGGCCACGACGAATTGCACGCGGCGGCGGAACTTCCCGACGATGAGAATGATTAGCCTCTCAACTAAGTAACTATCTCCTTATCTCCAGCCTCCTACATTTTTTGTTATGAACCCAGCCGTTACTACTTCCACCAATACGTCGGCCCCCGCTTCGCTACCCGATGGCGGCCCCGACTGCGAACGCGTGAACACTGTACTAGACCAACTGGCCGAAGGCCAAGTCATTACGGCCGAAGACGAAGACTTTCTCTACGACCACGGCACTGACTGCTCGCCTTGCTTCGATGGCATTGAGAAGCAGCACGTTTTCATCGAGTTCTTGAATTTGCGCGTTGGGCGCAAGTCTACACCGGCTGGGCTGTCGCAGTCCATCATGGCCCGTGTGCACGTCGAGATGGCGTAAAAGCGGCTAGCTTTGCGCGATGCAAGGCAAAATTATTGTGTTTTCAGCACCTTCCGGGGCAGGCAAAACCACCATTGTGCACCGGCTCATGCAGCGGGTGCCGGGGCTTAGTTTTTCCATTTCGGCTTGTACCCGCGACCGGCGCGGCCGGTCTGAAGTCAACGGCAAGGACTACCACTTTATTACGCCCCAGGATTTTCAAGAGAAAATCCGTCACGATGAATTCGTGGAGTGGGAAGAAGTATACGAAGGTGCTTTCTACGGTACACTTAAGTCTGAGATTGAGCGCATCTGGGCCAATGGCCAGCACGCCATTCTCGACGTTGACGTGAAGGGTGGCCTCAGCATCAAGGAGTTCTACAAGGATAGGGCCCTGGCCGTGTTTGTGCGGCCGCCGTCCATCGAAGCGCTGGGCGAGCGGCTGCAAGCCCGTGCTACCGATTCACAGTCCAGCATTTCATCGCGCCTTTACAAGGCCGCGTTTGAATTGGCCTTCGAAGATCGTTTCGACGTGACAGTGGTTAACGACAACTTGGATGAGGCTTCGGCTGAGGCCGAAAAACTCGTGCGTGACTTCATACAGGCTGAAACGCTAGCTGTATGAGCCGCCGTGTGGGCTTGCTCTTTGGCTCGTTCAACCCGGTGCACACCGGCCACCTCATTTTGGCCGAGCATTTTGCTACCCGCACCGACTTGGCTGCGGTTTGGTTAGTTGTCACCCCCCACAATCCTTTCAAAGCTGCCAGCGGCTTGCTGCCTGAAGCCGAGCGCCTATACTGGGCCGAGCTAGCGGTGGCGGATAACCCATTGTTGCGGGTCGAGGCCATTGAGTTTGAACTACCGCGCCCCAGCTACACCATTGCAACGCTCGATGCCCTACGTTCGCGCTACCCCGGTACCGAATTCGTGCTTTTGATGGGGGCAGACAACCTATCGGGCGTGTCACAATGGCGCGATGCTGACCGTCTACTAGCCGAAACGGCTATTTACGTATACCCTCGTCCTGGGGCCCCAATGCCACCTTTGGCCGGCTTCCCACGGGTGCGAGTGCTGGAAGCGCCACTGCTGGACATTTCGGGGACTTACATTCGGGAATGCCTGCGGGCAGGTTTAAGCATCCGTTACTTGGTGCCGCCCGTGGTAGAACAGGCCCTTGTAACCATTGATTTTCAAGATGAAACGATGAATTAATACAAGTGCAGCTATGGCCCGAGTACCAATAAAAAAGCCCTGACTGCGCGTAGCAGCCAGGGCTTTTTTGTGAAAAAAATCTTCAGATGGTCATAATCTCCGACTCCTTTTTGCTCAGCGACTTCTCCACTTCCATAATGTAGCTGTCGGTAGCTTTTTGCACTTTCTCTTCGGCACTCTTAATTGCATCTTCCGAAGCGCCGTCTTTCAGCAGCTTGCGCAGGGCTTCGTTTACATCCTTGCGGATGCCGCGCATTCTGATTTTACCAGCTTCCGATTCGTTCTTGGCTTGCTTTACCAAATCGCGGCGGCGCTCTTCCGTCATGGCCGGAATGTTTAGCCGCACCCCATCGGCGTCCGACACAGGGTTCAGCCCCAGGTCGCTGGCTTTAATGGCCTTGGCCACCTCGCTCACCATGTTTTTCTCCCAAGGTTTGATGAGGAGCGAGCGAGCGTCGGGAGCCGAGATATTGGCCACCTGACCAATAGGCGTGGGAATGCCGTAATAATCTACCTTGAGGCCTTCGAGCATGGCCGGTGAGGCTTTGCCAGCCCGGATGCGGCCCATTTCGACGCCCACGTGGGCCAGGGCTTTGCCCATCGACTCTACCGCATCGTCGAGGTAGAACTGAATTTCTTCGTCCATTTTAGTTTAAGGTTGTCAGTTATTAGCAGGCTGTCAGGCGTCGGCCGTCATTGGTTTTCCAGTACAAACTAACAACGGCCGGCGGACAACCAAGGATTAGGCATGTTCTGGCTGGGGCCCCACAGCGGGCTGCAAGGCGCTGTGCTTGGCGTCGAGCGCCGGCGCCTTGCCGTGGCGGGCCGTGGCGGTGCCGTCCATGCTCACGAGGGTGCCCATGGGCTCTCCGTTCAGCAGGCGCGCCAAGTTGCCAGGGGTGTTCATGTCGAAAACGATGATGGGCAAATTATTTTCCTTGCACAGCGTGAAGGCCGTCATGTCCATCACGTTCAAATTCTTGGCAATTACTTCGTCGAAGGTGATGGATGGGAAACGCACGGCGTCGGGGTTCTTCTCCGGGTCGGCCGAGTAGATGCCGTCCACGCGCGTGCCCTTCAGCACCACGTCGGCCTCAATCTCGATGGCCCGTAGCGAAGCGGCTGAGTCGGTGGTGAAGTACGGCGAGCCAATGCCGGCTCCAAAAATCACCACGCGGCCTTTTTCCAAATGGCGCACCGCCCGGCGGCGGATGTAGGGTTCGCACACCTGCTGGATGGTGAGGCCCGAAAGCAGCCGAGTGCTCACATCGAGCTTTTCAAGGGCACTCTGTAAAGCCATGGAGTTGATGACCGTGGCCAGCATTCCCATGTAATCACCTTGCACGCGGTCGAGGCCAAACGCTTCGGCCTGCACGCCCCGGTAAATGTTGCCGCCGCCAATCACCACGGCTACTTGCACGCCGGTGGCGGCCACGGCTTTAATTTCGGAGGCGTACTGCATCAGCCGCTCAGCGTCGATGCCGTACTGCTGCTGGCCCATCAGGGCTTCGCCGCTGAGTTTGAGAAGAATACGGTGGTAGTTCAAAATGCGAAGCGTTGGTAAAGAGTAAGATAAATAACAAACTTCAGCGCTGAAGCCCCCGGGGCCCTAGCTGAACTGCACCAGTAGCTGCCCTTTCTGCACGTTGTCGCGCAGGCCCACCTTTATGGCGCTCACGGTGCCGTCGGCTGGGGCCTTGAGGATATTTTCCATCTTCATGGCCTCCAGCACCAGCAGCGGATCGCCTTTCTGCACAACTTGGCCGGGTTGCACCCGCACATCCACAATAAGCCCCGGCATGGGGGCTTTCAACTCGTTGACTTGCACAGCGGCAGCGTTGCTCAGGCCCAAACGCTCCAGTAGCTGGTCGAACCGGTCTTTGGCGCGCAGTTCGATGCGTTGGCCATTGATTTTCACTACGAATTGCTTGGCAGCGTAGTCGGCGCTCACCACTTCCGCGTTGTACGAACGGCCACTGTGTAAAATTTGAAAATGACCGGGGGCCCCGGCGGTTACGTCCCAGCCAAAAGCTTGGCCATTGAGATGCAGATCGTCGGTGGCGCGGTAGTCAACCTCCCAAAAACGGTCGGGGCCGGTGCTGATTTGGAGCATAGGAAAGGGAGCGGATAGGGTAGGAGCGGGGTTAAAGGTAGCCCAATTCCCAAATTATTTCGGAAATTCCAGCGATTTTTCGTCCCTTATCGCCGCTATGAATTATTTGCTAACGGGCCTTTGTGGGCTGCTACTGGCCAGTCCGCTAGGGGTTTGGGCACAAAAGGCGCGGCCTGGGGCCCCGGGGCCAGCCAGCCGGGCAGCGCAACGCCACAAGGGCGCCACGGCCGCCGCTGGGCCCCTCGCTACGGCGCCGCTGGTGGTGCCATCGTGGCTGCCGTCGGAAGGACCGTTGCAGCCGGCCGCCACCATCCTCACCGAAGTCACAAATACCAAGCTCGATGCCCGCTTCGATTACCAGAAGCAGTACCTGCTCGGCACGGCTATTCTCACGCTGCGCTCGCACTTTTACCCACAGAGCCAGGTGGTGCTCGATGCCAAGGGGTTTGATGTGCAAAAGGTGGAGCTCGTGGGCGAGCGTAAGGTGAAGCCGCTGGTGTACACCTACGACAAGCGCCAGCTCACCCTCACCCTCGACCGGCCCTACTCGCGCACCGAGGCCTACCAGGTGCGCATCGTGTACGTAGCCAAGCCCAACGAGCTGCCTGTCGGCGGCTCGGCGGCCATCACGGCCGCCAAGGGCCTGTACTTCATCAACCCGCTGGGCCTGGAGAAGAACAAGCCCCGCCAAATCTGGACCCAGGGCGAGACGGAGTCCAACTCGTGCTGGTTCCCGACCATCGACCGGCCCAACCAGCGCATGACGCAGGAAATCAGCCTAACGGTGGAAAAACAATTCAAAACGCTCTCCAACGGTTCGCTCATCTCGTCCAAAACCAATCCCGATGGCACCCGCACCGACTCGTGGCGCCAAAGCCAACCCCAGCCACCCTACCTGACTACCATTGTAGTGGGCGACTATGCCGTGGTGAGCGACGTGTGGCGCGGCAAAGCTGTCGAGTACTACGTGGAGCCGCCGTACGCCGGCACCGCCAAAGCCGTGTTTGGCCACACGCCCGAGATGCTGGAGTTCTTCTCGAAAAAACTGGGCGTGGACTACCCGTGGGACAAGTACGCCCAGGTAGCGGTGCGCGACTACGTGAGCGGGGCCATGGAAAATACTACCGCCGTCACGCACGGCACCAACGTGCAGGTGACGCGCCGCGAGTTGCTCGACGCCACGTACGCCGGCAACGAGTCCATCATTGCCCACGAGTTGATCCACCACTGGTTCGGCGACTACGTGACCTGCGAAAGCTGGAGCAACCTGCCCCTAAACGAGTCCTTTGCCGACTACGGCGAATACCTCTGGGCCGAGCGCAAGTATGGCCCCGACGAAGCTGCCTTGGTACAAGAAACTAAGCTGGCCAGCTACCTCGACGAAGCCCAGGGCAAGCGCGAGCCGCTGATTCGCTACCACTACAACGAGCGGGAAGACATGTTCGACCGCCACTCTTACGCCAAGGGGGGCCGGGTGCTGCACATGCTGCGCAAGTACGTGGGCGACGAGGCTTTCTTCGGGGCCCTCAACCGCTACTTGGTTCAGAACAGGCAATCGGCGGTGGAAATATCCAAGCTGCGCACGGCTTTCGAAGAAACCACCGGCGAAGACCTGATGTGGTTTTTTGATCAGTGGTTCCTGAAACGCGGGCACCCCGAGTTGCACATCAGCCACAGCTACGCCGGTGGGGCCCTGGCCCTGCGCGTACAGCAAACCCAGGATACCATCTACCAGCCCGTGTTCCGCCTGCCAATAACCGTGACCGTGTGGCAGAAAGACCGGCCAACCGATTACCGCATCACCGTCAGCAAAGCCGACCAAACCTTCTCGTTCCCTGCTGCCGAGCGGCCCAACTTGGTCAAGTTCGACAGCGAAGGCCAACTGCTGGCCCAAATCGACGAAGACCGCACCCCTGACGAGTTGCTGTTCCAATTCGACCACGCCCGTGGCTACTTGCAGCGGGCCGAAGTGCTGGAGTTGCTCCAGAACAAAACGGGCGACCTGCCCATCAGTGCTTTATTTCGGAATGCCTTAAACGATAAGTTCTGGGCCATCCGCCGCACAGCTCTCGAGCACCTGCGCCGCTACCGGGGCCCTGAGGGCAGCGCTGTGCGCCAAGCCGTACTAAGCGTGGCCACCACCGACCCCAACCCCCAAGTGCGCGCCCAGGCGCTGGCCACACTGGCTAGTTTCCCCGACAATGCGTACCGCGCCACTTTCCTAGCCGCTCTCAACGACAGTTCCTATACCGTGGCTGCGGCAGCTTTGACCGCTGTGGCCAAAATCTCCGGCAGTGGCATTCAAGCCCAAGTAACCGCTCTCGACAATACGGCCAGTAGCGTATTAGTATTGGCTTTGGCAGACTACTATGCGCAAAATGGGGCCCTCAACCAGTACGCGTGGTTCCTTCGCCGCCTGCCCGACGTGCCCGAAAGCGACCTCTACCGCTACCTGCAATCCTTCGGGGCCCTCATGGTTAACATCCCGCCCGTCGAGCGCGATAAGGGCAAGCAGTTGCTCGAGGAGTACGCCCGCCACGCTCCCCGCTACGATGTGCGGCTGGGGGCCTACAAAGGCTTGGCGCTACTACTGCCCAGCACGCCCAACCTCAAAGTCACACTCCAACACATCCGCGAGCAGGAAACTGACCAACGGCTTAAAGCATTTTACAATTTGATGTAGAACGAGTTGCCTAATACAACCGAAAAAAGAACAGCTTTTTTATGCGTATTCCTTGCCCCGTAAAAGAAAAACCGTAATTTTGCGCTTCCTAACGAAACACTACTGCTTTAGGGCAATTAGCAAATCAACGGGAATGCTCGCAGGCAATCGGCCGGCCAGCGCCAAATTTGGGGGTATCGCATAGTGGCAATTGCGGGTGACTGTAACTCACCTCCTTCGGGTTCATAGGTTCGAGTCCTGTTACCCCCACTTTTATAATTATTGATTGCCATCTGCGGGAGTAGCTCAGTTGGTAGAGCGGCAGCCTTCCAAGCTGCAGGTCGCGGGTTCGAACCTCGTCTCCCGCTCATTTCAAACAGAACAAGCCGTTTTAGCTCAGTGGTAGAGCACTTCCTTGGTAAGGAAGAGGTCATGGGTTCAAATCCCATAAATGGCTCACATTATTTACAAGTCCTGTCGGCTCACCCGCTACGGGCACGCTCCACACGAAGTAAGCGACGCGCAGTTTTCCTGAACTTTTGGGGGCTGAGTTTCGCTTTCTTGCCGTAGGGGCCTATTTTTTAAAATTCACCACCCTCTTTTTTCAACTCTTTACAATGGCTAAAGAAAATTTCGACCGGTCCAAGCCGCACGTTAACATCGGCACCATCGGCCACGTTGACCACGGCAAAACGACCCTGACTGCTGCTATCACGATGGTGTTGGCAAACCAGGGCCTGGCCGAAAAGCGTGACTTCTCCTCGATTGACAACGCTCCCGAGGAAAAAGAGCGTGGTATTACCATCAACACCTCGCACGTAGAGTACTCGACGGTTAATCGTCACTACGCCCACGTTGACTGCCCCGGCCACGCCGACTATGTGAAGAACATGGTGACGGGTGCCGCCCAGATGGACGGTGCTATCCTCGTGGTAGCTGCTACCGACGGCCCCATGCCTCAGACCCGTGAGCACATCCTGCTCGCCCGTCAGGTTGGTGTGCCCCAGCTGGTGGTGTTCATGAACAAAGTAGACATGGTGGACGATCCTGAGCTCCTCGAGCTGGTGGAGATGGAAATTCGTGAGTTGCTTTCGTTCTACGACTTCGATGGCGATAACATTCCGATCATTCAAGGTTCGGCTCTTGGCGGCCTGAACGGCGATGCTACCTGGGTGCCGAAAATCAACGAGCTGATGGAAGCGGTTGACTCGTTCATTCCGATTCCTGCTCGTCTGACCGAATTGCCTTTCCTGATGCCGGTAGAGGATGTATTCTCGATTACGGGCCGTGGCACTGTAGCCACCGGTCGTATCGAGCGCGGGATTATCAACTCGGGTGAGCAAGTAGATATCCTCGGCATGGGCGCCAAAGCTGGCCTCAAGTCGACGGTAACGGGTGTGGAAATGTTCCGCAAAATCCTGGACCGTGGCGAAGCTGGTGACAACGTTGGCCTGCTGCTCCGTGGCATTGAAAAGGATGACATCCGCCGCGGCATGGTTATCTGCAAGCCCGGCTCGGTAACTCCTCACCAGAAGTTCAAGGCTGAGGTGTACGTTCTCTCGAAAGAGGAAGGCGGCCGCCACACCCCGTTCTTCAACAACTACCGCCCGCAGTTCTACCTGCGTACCACCGACGTTACTGGCATCATCACCCTGCCCGAGGGCGTGGAGATGGTAATGCCCGGCGACAACATCACCATCACTGTTGAGCTGATCAGCAAAGTGGCGATGGAGAAAGGCCTCCGTTTCGCTATCCGTGAGGGTGGCCGTACGGTAGGTGCCGGCCAGGTAACCGAAGTGCTCGACTAGTTCGACTGGTTAAAACGACAATCCGCCCCTGCCTCCGCGGGGGCGGATTTGTTTTGTAACCAAGTTGTAGTACCTTTGCACTCCCGTTGGTAAAATATTGTCACCGGGAGTGTACTTTACGAGTGTAGTTCAAGGGTAGAATAGAGGTCTCCAAAACCTTTGATGGGAGTTCGAATCTCTCCACTCGTGCATTTTGAGGCGGTTGCCTCACATTCGGTTCATTTTTGCTGGCTTAGCCGGTCCCTTCTGCAATGACCAAGCTGACTAATTACTTCCGCGCCACTGCTGAGGAAATGCGTTATAGCGTGACGTGGCCCACTGCCATCGAACTGCAAAAGAGCGCTGGGCTAGTGCTCATTGGCTCGTTGGTATTCGCTGCAGTTGTCGGCATTATGGACGTTGCATTCAGTAAAAGCCTGACGGCTTTTTATCAATCATTTCGCTAATCACTAGTAGAAGATGGGCGAATTGAAATGGTATGTGGTGCGCTCAGTGAGTGGCCAGGAAAAAAAAGCCAAGAATTACCTTGAAACCGAATTAGGTCGCCACAACCTGACCGAGTTGGTTCCTCAAGTGCTGATCCCAGTGGAAAAGGTATTTGAGATGCGTAATGGCAAAAAGCGCGTTCGTGAACGCAACCTTTATCCGGGCTATATCATCATTCACGCTGATCTAGGTCACGGGGAAGTAGACCATATTATTACCAGCACTCCAGGCGTTATTGGTTTCCTTGGTGACAAGGACAAGAAGGACGCTGCCAACAATAAGCCTGTCCCTCTCCACATCACTGAGGTTAACCGGATCCTCGGTATTGTAGACGAGGCGGAAGAACAAGTTGCTACCCTTGATAAACCTTACGTGATGGGCGAGTTGGTGAAGATAACGGATGGTGGTTTCGCCGGTATGTCAGGAACTGTTTCCGAAATCTTTGAGGAGCGTAAAAAGCTTAATGTCATTGTAAAGATATTTGGCCGTTCACAGCCAATGGAATTAAATTACACCCAAGTGGAAAAAGAGTCCTAGGGGCCCTAATGATACCATGTCGACCATTGGCTCCGGGTCGGCTGGGCTTCCAAACAGGAGTATACTACTAACTGAGGCAAATGCGAGTTACGACGCAAGAACCACAGCCTTACAAATCAAATGGCCAAGGAAATTAGAGGTTATCTGCGCTTGCAGATAAAGGGAGGCTCAGCGAACCCATCGCCGCCGGTAGGACCTGCACTTGGTAGCAAAGGCCTTAACATCATGGAGTTTTGCAAGCAATTCAATGCGCGCACCCAGGATAAGGCCGGCCAAATCTGTCCCGTGTTGATTACCATGTACACCGACAAGTCTTTTGACTTTGTGGTGAAAACTGCTCCTGCACCGGTACTGCTCATGGAAGCAGCTAAGTTGCAGGGCGGTTCGAAAGAGCCTAACCGTAACAAGGTGGGTTCGGTTACATGGGATCAAATCCGCACCATTGCCGAAACGAAGATGCCTGACTTAAACGCCTTTAAGGTGGAGTCGGCCATGAAGCAAGTGGCCGGTACAGCTCGCAGCATGGGCATTACCGTCAAAGGCGATTCTCCTTTCGCAGAATAATTAAACGGAGAAAAGCAAATGGCAAAGATCACCAAAAAGCGCAAGGATGCCCTTGCCAAATATGACCTGACAGAGGTACGCAGCCTCCTTGAAGCAGCGAAAGTAGTGAAGGACATCTCCTACACTAAGTTTGATTCTTCAGTAGACATTGACGTGCGCTTGGGCGTTGACCCCCGCAAAGCTGACCAAATGGTTCGTGGTGTGGCAACACTGCCCCACGGCACTGGCAAAACTGTGCGTGTGTTGGCACTCGTAACTCCTGACAAGGAGGCCGAAGCCCTCGCTGCTGGTGCTGATTTTGTGGGCCTGGACGACTACATCTCGAAAATCGAGAAAGGTTGGACTGACATCGACGTTATCATTACCATGCCAGCCGTAATGGCTAAGGTAGGCCGTTTAGGCCGCGTATTGGGCCCCCGTGGCTTGATGCCAAACCCTAAATCGGGTACGGTAACAACCGATGTAGCTAGAGCTGTGCAAGAAGTGAAAGCTGGTAAAATCGATTTCAAAGTTGATAAAACCGGTATCATTCACTGCTCGGTAGGTAAAGTATCATTCGACGAAAGCAAATTAGCTGAAAACGCGCTAGAAATCATCCAGACTTTGGGTCGTTTGAAGCCGTCTTCGTCGAAGGGCACTTATATTAAGAGCATTACTCTGAGCAGCACTATGTCGCCCGGGGTGCCAGTTGACAGCCAGGTTACTTCCGCTAACTAATTAAACGACTCACCCATGAACAGGGAAGAAAAACAAACCCTCGTGGACGAGTTGAGCGAGAAGTTTCAATCGCACAACTCGTTCTACATCGTCGATGCTTCGGTGATGTCAGTAGCGAAAATCAACGAGTTTCGTCGTCTGTGCTTCAACCGTGGTATGGAATATAAGGTGTACAAAAATACCTTTATCCGTAAGGCGCTTGACACTTTGGGCCACGACACTTCGGAGATGGACGCTGCGCTGAAAGGTCAATCGGGCGTACTTTTCTCGCAGGAGAGTGGCTCGGCCCCTGCTAAGCTGTTGCGCGATTTTTATAAGTCGCAAGCTTACGGCCGTAACGTAACACCTAAACCCGTGTTGAAAGGGGCCTACGTTGATGCCAGCATCTATGTGGGTTCGGATCAGCTTGAAGGTCTGACTACCATCAAAGGCAAACAAGAATTGCTTGGCGAGCTTATCGGCCTGCTGCAATCGCCCGCCAAAAATGTTATTTCGGCGCTGCAAAGCGGTGGCAATAAATTGGCTGGTATTCTCAAAACGCTTTCCGAGAAAGAGGCTGCTTAAGCGATTTGCTCATTTCTCGTACTCCAATATTATTTTCAACAACACTTTTTTTAACAATCTACTGAAATGGCAGATTTGAAAGCATTCGCTGAGCAGCTCGTAAACCTGACGGTGAAAGAAGTAAACGAATTGGCTGGTATCTTGAAGGACGAGTACGGCATTGAGCCTGCTGCTGCTGCTCCTGTAATGATGGCTGGTGGCGGTGGCGCTGCTGCCGAAGAAGCCCCTGAGGAAAAAACGTCGTTCGACGTTATCCTGAAGGCTGCCGGAGGTGCTAAACTGGCCGTAGTTAAATTGGTGAAAGACCTGACCGGCCTCGGCCTGAAGGAAGCTAAAGAACTGGTTGACGGTGCCCCCAAGCCCCTGAAAGAAGGCGTAACCAAAGACGAAGCCGACACGCTGAAGAAGCAGTTGGAAGAAGCTGGCGCTGAAGTAGAGGTGAAGTAATTGCAGCTTCTGAAGCTGTATTTATCCTGCTTCAAATAAGGATTAGACCTGGCAACTTAGCCAGGTCTTTTCCTGTTTGTAGTATCGCCGGAGCGCAAGCCAGTTGGTTTGCGCTTCGTTGTGTCAGTATACAGTTCTGTTTTGCAGAATTGTTTTGGGCTGTAAACCAATAGGTTCGCAGAGCTGAACCTCCACCTCTATTGGGTGGCCCCCAGTTTTACGCTTCCGTGTCCATCTTTTAATCCCCTCCGCATTGGCTACACCGAAAGCAAAAACGGCCGCGCTCCAGAAATCGGCCGCCGCTGAGCGAATCAGTTTCGCTAAGATTAGAAAGGTTATTGAATATCCGGACTTCCTAGACGTGCAGGTGCAGTCGTTCCAGGATTTCTTTCAGTTGGAAACCGCCGCTGAGAATCGGTCAAATGAGGGTTTGTTCAAGGTATTTGCCGAGAACTTCCCCATCTCTGATTCGCGCGAAAATTTCGTGCTGAACTTTATAGATTACCACGTTGACCCACCCAAGTACTCGGTTGACGAATGCATTGACCGGGGCCTAACCTACTCGGTGCCTCTTAAAGCCAAACTGCGCCTTATCTGCAATGATAAGGACAACGAGGATTTTGAAACGATTGAGCAGGAAGTGTTTCTGGGTAACATCCCGTACATGACCGAAAAAGGCTCGTTTGTTATTAACGGCGCTGAGCGGGTTATCGTATCGCAGTTGCATCGTTCGCCGGGTGTATTCTTTGCCCAGAGCAAACATACCAACGGTACCAAGCTGTATTCAGCACGCATCATTCCGTTCAAAGGATCGTGGATCGAGTTTGCCACGGACGTGAACAACGTGATGTATGCCTACATCGACCGCAAGAAGAAGTTTCCAGTTACAACGCTTCTCCGTGCCATCGGTTACGGTACTGACAAAGACATTCTCGACCTGTTCGGACTGTCGGAGGAGGTAAAGGCAGACAAAAAGAATCTTAAAAAAGCTGTCGGACGCAAGTTAGCCGCCCGGGTGCTGCGCACTTGGACGGAGGACTTTGTGGATGAGGATACCGGTGAGGTAGTTTCCATCGACCGGAATGAGGTATTGCTGGAGCGTGACTCGATAATTGAGGAGGCTGATATCGATACCATCTTAGAGGCTGGAGCGAAATCGGTTATCCTGCACCGTGAGAACGTTAACATTGCGGACTTCGCTATCATATACAATACGCTTCAGAAGGATAACTCCAACTCGGAGAAGGAAGCTGTAGAGCAGATTTATCGCCAGCTCCGTAACACTGAGGCCCCTGATGAAGAAACTGCTCGCGATATTATCCAGAAGCTGTTTTTCTCGGACAAGCGCTACGACCTTGGGGAAGTAGGCCGCTACCGTATCAATAAGAAGCTAGCCATTGATATGAGCCAGGCTTCACGGGTATTGACCAATCAGGACATTGTGTTGATTGTGAAATACCTGATTGGCCTGATTAACTCAAAGGCCATTGTTGATGACATTGACCACTTGAGTAACCGCCGTGTACGCACGGTTGGCGAGCAGCTCTACGCGCAATTTGGCGTGGGCCTGGCCCGTATGGCCCGTACCATTAAGGAGCGCATGAACGTGCGCGACAATGAGGATTTCAAGCCGGTTGACTTAATTAACGCCCGGACGCTGTCCAGCGTGATTAACTCGTTCTTCGGTACGAACCAGTTGTCGCAGTTCATGGACCAAACCAATCCACTGGCTGAAGTGACGCACAAGCGCCGCGTATCGGCTCTTGGGCCGGGAGGTCTGTCGCGTGAGCGTGCCGGTTTCGAAGTACGTGACGTGCATTATACGCACTACGGTCGTCTGTGCACCATCGAAACCCCTGAGGGCCCCAACATCGGTCTGATTTCGTCGCTGTGCGTTCACGCTCGCGTGAACTCGATGGGTTTCATTGAGACTCCTTACCGGGACGTAAAAGACGGTAAAGTGGACATGAGCTCTAACGTGAAGTTCTTGACCGCTGAGGAAGAAGACACGCACCACATCGCGCAGGCCAACTCCTTGCTTGATAACGACGGTAAACTGACCCAGGAACTGGTAAAAGGCCGTTTTGAAGGTGACTTCCCGGTAGTAAACCCTGAGGAGTATTCCTATATGGACGTAGCTCCGAACCAAATCGTATCGGTGGCTGCTTCGCTGATTCCTTTCCTGGAGCACGACGATGCTAACCGGGCCCTGATGGGCTCGAACATGCAGCGCCAGGCTGTGCCGTTGGTGCGCCCCGAGGCCCCTATTGTAGGTACCGGTTTGGAGGGCCGTATTGCCACCGACTCGCGTACGCTGGTTGTATCGGAAGGCGAGGGTGTAATTGATTACGTTGACGCCAACAAGATTGTCGTAAAGTACGATTTATCGGAAGACGATGTGATGATAAGCTTTGATGCCGAGCGCATCACTTATGACCTCATCAAGTTCCGCCGTACCAACCAAGATACATGCCTCAACCTAACGCCGCTAGTAAAACGCGGCGAGCGAGTGAGCAAGGGTCAGCCGCTGTGCGAAGGTTACGGCACCAACCAGGGCGAACTAGCTTTGGGTCGCAATATGCAGGTGGCCTTCATGCCATGGCAGGGCTATAACTTCGAGGATGCCATCGTCATCTCGGAGCGCGTGGTTCGCGACGACATTTTCACCTCGATTCACATTGAAGAATTTGAGTTGGAAGTGCGTGAAACCAAGCGCGGCGAGGAGGAACTGACCTCGGAGATTCCTAACGTGAGCGAAGAAGCAGTTCGTAACCTTGACGATAACGGCATCATCCGTTTGGGTGCTGAAGTACGGGAAGGCGACATCCTGATTGGTAAAATCACGCCTAAGGGCGAGACGGACCCAACCCCGGAAGAGAAGCTGCTCCGCGCCATATTTGGCGATAAAGCCGGTGATGTTAAAGATGCCTCGCTTAAAGCGCCGCCCTCTTTGCAGGGTGTGGTGATTGGCACCAAGCTATTTTCACGTCCTAAGAAAGACAAGAACCTGCGGGCCAAGTCGAAGAAGGAAGTGGAAGACCTGAAGGACAAGTACGCGCACGAGTTGCGTGGCATCAAAGCCATCATGGTGGATAAGCTGGTGCAGTTACTCGAAGGCAAAACGTCGCAGGGCATCAAGCACCGCTTTGGCGAAGAGATGATTGCCAAGGGCGTTAAGTTCAACCGCAAAAATATCAACGAGGGCCTCTTCCCCGAGAAGAACCCTTACAAGGACGAAAGCAACTACGCCGTACCGGAAGAGGTGAACCTGTTCAAGGACCTGATTCTGGAAGGGTGGACGGCTGACGCCCGCGTGAATGCTATGCTGTTAACGCTGGTGAAAAACTACGCCAAGCGCCGCAACACCATTACGGCACACTTTAAGCGCCACCGCTTCACATTGGAAGTGGGTGATGAATTACCTGCGGGTATTGTGCAGCTGGCCAAGGTTTACATCGCCAAGAAGCGCAAGCTGAAGGTGGGTGATAAAATGGCTGGCCGTCACGGTAACAAAGGGGTTGTGGCCCGCATCGTGCGCGATGAGGACATGCCTTTCCTTGCCGACGGCACGCCGATGGACATTGTACTGAACCCACTGGGCGTACCAAGCCGGATGAACATCGGACAGATCTACGAAACCGTGCTGGGCTGGGCCGGTCTGAAAATGGGCCGTCGTTACTCGACGCCAATTTTTGACGGTGCTACGGAAGCAGAAGTATCGAAAGAACTGGCGGAAGCTGGTCTGCCGCACTTCGGCCGTACCTACTTGCACGATGGTTTGACTGGGCAGCAGTTCGACCAGCCGGTGACCGTGGGCGTGATTTACATGCTCAAGCTTGGCCACTTGGTTGACGACAAGATGCACGCCCGTTCCATTGGGCCGTACTCGCTCATCACGCAGCAGCCGCTGGGTGGTAAAGCACAGTTCGGTGGCCAGCGTTTCGGCGAAATGGAAGTTTGGGCCCTGGAGGCCTTCGGTGCTTCCAACGTGCTCCAGGAAATATTGACCGTGAAATCGGACGACGTGGTGGGCCGTGCCAAAGCTTACGAAGCCATTGTAAAAGGCGACGTATTGCCAAAGCCGAACATTCCCGAGTCGTTCAACGTGCTGATCCACGAATTGCGTGGCTTGGCACTGGAAATCACGCTGGAGTAAGTCTTGGTTGCTGATTGCAGCTATTGGCAAAGCGCTGGTAGCTGCAACCAGTAACTAATGACCAAGGCACGATTGCCGAATTTTCGATGTTGGTTTTATTCGGGCTCATCAAAAGCCATTAAAAACTGACAGCATACAAGCCAACAGCTAACAGCTTCCTAACATGGCGTTTGCAAAAAGCAAAAAATTAGTACAGGACTTCTCGAAAGTCACCATCTCATTGGCGTCGCCGGAAGTGATTCTGGAGCGTTCGACGGGGGAAGTGGTGAAGCCTGAAACCATCAACTACCGCACTTACAAGCCCGAGATGGGCGGCCTGTTTTGCGAGCGGATTTTCGGTCCTGTGAAGGACTGGGAATGCCACTGCGGCAAATACAAGCGCATTCGTTACAAGGGCATCATCTGCGACCGGTGCGGCGTGGAGGTAACCGAGAAGAAAGTTCGCCGTGAGCGGATGGGTCACATCGAGTTGGTGGTGCCCGTTGCGCACATTTGGTACTTCAAATCGCTGCCTAACAAAATCGGCTACCTGCTGGGCTTGCCCACCAAAAAGCTTGATCAAATCATCTACTACGAGCGCTATGTGGTGGTGCAGCCCGGCGCAATGGCCGAAGAAGGCGTGCAGCAACTCGACTTCATGACGGAGGACGAGTATCTGGACGTCATCGATAAGCTGCCGCGTGAAAACCAGATGTTGCCGAACGAAGACCCCAATAAATTCATCGCTAAGATGGGGGCCGACGCTTTGCAGATGTTACTGGAGCGTATCAACCTCGACGAGCTAAGCTATTCGCTCCGTGACTCGGCTGCGCACGAAACCTCGCAGCAGCGTAAGGCGGAAGCGCTGAAGCGCCTGCGCGTAGTGGAAGCCTTCCGCGACGCTGCTACCCGCGTGGAGAACAAGCCCGAGTGGATGGTCATCCGCATGGTGCCGGTGATTCCGCCCGAGCTGCGCCCGCTGGTGCCGCTCGATGGTGGCCGCTTTGCTACCTCGGACTTGAACGACCTGTACCGCCGCGTCATCATCCGCAACAACCGCCTCAAGCGCCTGATTGAAATCAAGGCCCCGGAAGTGATTCTGCGGAACGAGAAGCGGATGCTGCAAGAAGCCGTTGATTCGCTCTTCGATAATTCACGCAAGGTGAATGCCGTGCGCGCCGAAGGCAACCGGGCCCTGAAGTCGCTGTCTGATATGCTGAAAGGCAAGCAAGGCCGTTTCCGTCAGAACCTGCTTGGTAAGCGTGTGGACTACTCGGGCCGCTCGGTTATCGTAGTGGGCCCCGAGCTGAAATTGCACGAGTGCGGCTTGCCTAAAAACATGGCTGCCGAGCTGTTTAAGCCGTTCATCATCCGCAAGCTCATCGAGCGCGGTATCGTGAAAACGGTCAAATCGGCCAAGAAAATCGTGGACCGCAAAGACGCCGTTGTTTGGGATATCCTAGAGAACGTACTGAAAGGCCACCCCGTGCTCCTCAACCGGGCCCCCACGTTGCACCGCTTGGGCATCCAGGCGTTCCAGCCGCGTCTTATTGAGGGTAAAGCTATCCAGCTACACCCGCTGGTGTGTACGGCTTTCAACGCCGACTTTGACGGTGACCAAATGGCTGTGCACGTGCCTCTGGGCCCGGCTGCTATCCTGGAAGCCTCCATGCTGATGTTGGCTTCGCATAACATCCTGAACCCCGCCAACGGGGCCCCCATTGCGGTGCCCTCGCAGGACATGGTGCTCGGGTTGTATTACGTAACCAAAGGCAAGCGCAGTACCGATAACGAGAGGATCCAGGGCGAAGGCCGTGTGTTCTACTCGGACGAGGAAGTGGTGATTGCCTTGAACGAAAACCAGCTTTCGAAGCACGCTTACATCAAGGTGCGCACGGTCATTCGCGACGAGAACGATGACTTAGTGACGAAAGTCATTGAGACGGTAGCCGGTCGCGTGCTGTTCAACCAGATGGTGCCCGCCGAAGTGGGCTTCGTGGACGAGTTATTGACTAAAAAGAAGCTCCAGCAAATTATTTCGCTGGTGTTTAAGCGCACGGGCATGGCCCGCACGGCGCAATTCTTGGACGACATCAAAACCCTCGGTTTCCAGTCAGCCTACAAGGGCGGCTTGAGTATGGGCCTTGGTGACATAAACATTCCCAAGGAGAAAGACGAGTTGATTGCGCAAGCCCAAGCTGACGTAGCTGCAGTAACGCAGAACTATCAGATGGGTTTGATCACCAATAACGAGCGTTACAACCAAGTTATCGACATCTGGACGCGCATCAATAACCAGATCACCGAGACCCTTATGGGCCGCCTGGAGAAGGAAGACCAAGGCTTCAACTCCATCTACATGATGATGCACTCGGGGGCCCGTGGCTCGCGTGAGCAGATTCGTCAGCTTGGCGGCATGCGTGGCCTGATGGCCAAGCCTCAAAAGTCGCTGCAAGGTTCGGTAGGTGAGATCATCGAGAACCCGATTCTGTCTAACTTCAAAGAAGGCCTAGACGTAATTGAGTACTTTATCTCGACGCACGGTGCCCGTAAGGGCCTTGCTGACACGGCTATGAAGACGGCTGACGCCGGCTACCTGACCCGTCGTCTGCATGATGTGGCCCAAGATGTAATCGTTACTCAGAGCGACTGCGGTACCCTGCGGGGCATCGAAACTTTCGCTCTAAAGGATAACGAGGACATTGTGGAGCCGCTATCTGAACGCATCCTCGGCCGAGTAGCTGTCCACGACATTGTGGACCCCTTGACCGATGAGATGATCCTGATTGCTGGCGGTGAGATTACTGAAGAAATCACCCGTCGTGTTGACCAGACGGCCATTGAGTCGGTGGAGATTCGTTCGGTGTTGACTTGTGAATCGAAGCGCGGCATTTGTGGCAAGTGCTACGGCCGTAACCTGTCGTCGGGCCGCATGGTCCAGCGCGGTGAGGCAGTAGGCGTTATCGCTGCCCAGTCGATTGGTGAGCCCGGTACTCAGCTTACGTTGCGCACGTTCCACGTGGGTGGTACCGCTTCAAACATTGCCGTAGAGGCAGGCATTAAGGCTAAATTCGCCGGCGTGGTTGAGTTTGAAGATATCCGCACCGTGGATACCCTGACTGCTGAAGGCGTGAAAGGCCAAGTGGTAATGGGTCGCTCGGGTGAAATCCGAGTGGTAGAAGCAGTCACTGGTAAAGTGTTGCTTTCTAACCACGTTCCCTATGGCTCGGTCCTGCTTGTAAAAGAAGGCCAGCAGGTAGAGAAAGGCCACGAGCTTTGCACCTGGGACCCTTACAACGCCGTTATTTTGGCCGAGTTCGATGGTACCGTGCAGTACGACGCCATCACGGAGGGCATTACCTACCGCGAGGAGTCGGACGAGCAAACAGGCCACCGCGAGAAGGTAGTCATTGAAAGCAAAGACAAGGCTCAGAACCCGTCCATCATTGTGAAGGGTGGCAAAAAAGCCGATGCCGATGCTCAGCGGGCTTACAGCTTGCCCGTGGGTTCGCACATCAATATTGAGAACAACGCGAAAATCAAGGCAGGTGATATCCTGGCCAAGATTCCGCGCATGGTGGGCAAAACCCGTGACATCACCGGCGGTCTACCGCGCGTAGTGGAACTGTTCGAAGCCCGTAACCCGTCGAACCCGGCCGTTGTGTCGGAAATTGATGGTGTGGTAACCTACGGTTCGGTAAAACGTGGCAACCGTGAAATCTTCGTCGAGTCAAAAGACGGCGTGAAGAAAAAGTACATGGTGCCGCTGTCGAAGCACATTCTGGTGCAAGACAACGACTTTATCCGCGCCGGTATGCCGCTTTCGGATGGTGCTATTACGCCTTCCGATATCCTGAGCATTCAGGGCCCCGGGGCTGTGCAAGAGTACCTCGTGAACGAGATTCAGGAAGTGTACCGCTTGCAGGGTGTGAAAATCAACGACAAGCACATTGAGGTGGTTGTCCGCCAGATGATGCAGAAAGTGGTGATCTTAGATGCTGGTGATACCTCGTTCCTTGAGAACCAGGTGATCAACAAAATCCTTTTCATGGAGGAAAACGACACCATCATCGACATGAAGGTGGTGACGGAAGCCGGCGACTCGGCATCGATGAAGCCCGGTCAGATTGTGACGGCTCGCCGCCTCCGCGACGAGAACAGCAGCCTGAAGCGCCGCGACCTGCAACTCGTGCAAGTGCGCGAGGCGCAGCCTTCGGTGTCACGTCCTACGCTGCAAGGCATCACGCAAGCCTCCCTGGGCACGCAGTCGTTCATCTCGGCTGCTTCGTTCCAGGAGACGACCAAGGTGCTGTCGGAGGCTGCCATCCGTGGTAAAGCCGATGAGCTGTTGGGCTTAAAGGAAAACGTGATTGTCGGTCATCTCATCCCGGCCGGTACTGGTTTGCTGGAATACACGCGTCAGATAGTGCAAACTAAAGACGAGGTAGAAGCCCAGCAGGCTGCTAAAGCCGCCGAAGAGGCTACGCCTGCCAAGCGCCCCTCGCGCGCTGGCAAGCGGGAAACCGTAGCCGAATAATTTGGCTCCGCGTTGAGTGAAGAAGAAGCCGACCGGTGTGAGCCGGTCGGCTTTTACTTTTTTCATTAATTGGCAAGCCTTCTTGGGCGTAACGCCGCAAAAAAAACGACCGTATGCAGCCTGAACAAACGCCAGATCCCAACGCCATCAACATTGAGCTTTCTGAAAACATGGCCGAAGGCGAGTATGCCAATCTGGCTCTTATAGCCCATAGCAACAGCGAGTTCGTGATTGATTTTATCCGGATGATGCCGGGAATGTCAAAGGCTAAGGTCAAATCGCGCATTGTGGTAACGCCTGAACACGCTAAGCGCCTGCTCGCAGCACTGTCCGAAAATGTGGAGCGTTACGAACAGTCGTTTGGCCACATCAAAGTGCATAGCGATGCGCCCAATTACCCGATAAGCTTCGGTGGTGCGGTAGGGGAAGCTTAGGGGCCCAGCCGGCACTTAAAATTAACCAACTCACGTAGTTTGCTATTGCAAGGAAATAAACTTACCTTTGCAAGCCAAAAATTGGGGGCAAACGGCTCCTGCTAATCATTCGCTAAATGCCAACTATCAACCAATTAGTACGAAAAGGCCGTGAGGCTTTGACCACAAAGTCAAAGTCGCCCGCGCTTGACTCGTGCCCGCAGCGTCGGGGCGTGTGCACCCGTGTGTACACCACCACGCCTAAGAAGCCGAACTCGGCTATGCGCAAAGTGGCCCGTGTGCGCCTTACCAACGGTAAGGAAGTAAACGCATACATTCCCGGTGAAGGCCACAACCTCCAAGAGCACAGCATTGTGCTGATTCGTGGGGGCCGGGTAAAAGACTTGCCGGGTGTGCGTTACCACATCATCCGCGGTGCCCTTGACACTGCTGGTGTAAGTGGCCGGACGCAACGCCGCTCGAAGTACGGTGCCAAACGTCCTAAGCCTGGTCAGCCTGCTGCGGCCGCTGGCAAAGGTGGAAAAGCCGCACCTGGCAAGAAAAAATAGTGATTGAGTAGTTGGTAGTTAGTTGTCAGCATTCGAGCCCTTGGGTTTAATGGGCGCTGGCTTCAATTGCTGACTACCGACTACCCAATACCAAAAATTCCAATGAGAAAGTCGAAACCAAAGAAGCGCATTCTGCTTCCCGATCCTAAGTACAAAGAGACGCTGGTGACGCGTTTTGTAAACTACATGATGTACGACGGGAAGAAAAACCTAGCGTACACCATTTTCTATGATGCCTGCGATCTAGTGGAGCAGCGGACCAAGGAAAGCGGCCTCGAGATGTGGCGCAAAGCCCTGAATAACGTAATGCCAACTGTTGAGGTGAAAAGCCGTCGCGTGGGTGGTGCTACTTTCCAAGTTCCAATTGAAGTGCGCGCTGATCGCCGTATTTCGGTAGGTGCCAAATGGATGATTCAGTACGCTCGCCGCCGTGGTGAGAAAACGATGAAAGACAAATTGGCTGGTGAAATCATCGCCGCTGCCAAAGGCGAAGGTGCCGCCGTCAAGAAAAAAGACGATACGCACCGCATGGCGGAAGCTAACAAAGCTTTCTCGCACTTCCGATTCTAAATTGGTTGTCCGGCATTTGGGGCCCCAGGGGACTTGGATTTTTTTGACGCAATCTGACGTTGAACAACCAAGTCCTTGGGGCCCCTTATTCCTAAGACCTTAAACATAATCATGGCCGTTAACAAAGAACTCCAGTACCTCCGCAACATCGGGATTATGGCGCACATCGACGCCGGTAAGACCACGACTTCGGAGCGTATTCTGTATTATACCGGGAAAACCCACAAAATCGGGGAAGTGCACGACGGTGCCGCCACGATGGACTGGATGGAGCAGGAGCAGGAGCGGGGTATCACGATTACTTCAGCCGCTACCACGACTTTCTGGAACTACCCAACGGACATCAAGGGTGACCCAATTGCCGATACGCATCAGTACAAGATCAACCTGATCGATACGCCAGGCCACGTAGACTTCACGGTGGAAGTGGAGCGCTCGTTGCGCGTGCTTGACGGAGCAGTAGCTCTGTTCTGCGCCGTATCGGGCGTAGAGCCTCAGTCGGAGACGGTATGGCGCCAAGCTGATAAGTACAAAGTGCCGCGCATCTGTTTCGTCAACAAAATGGACCGTGCCGGTGCTGACTTCTTCAAGGCCGTTGCCGAAATCAAGGACAAGCTCGGGGCTAACCCCGTGCCCCTCCAGATTCCGATTGGTGCTGAGGATACGTTTAAGGGCGTTGTGGATTTGCTGACTGGCAAAGCCATTGTGTGGGACGATGCGACGGAAGGCAAATCATACAGCGAAATCCCAGTACCTGAGGATTTGGTGGAGACTGTGGCTGAGTGGCGACAAAAGCTAGTAGAAAGCGTAGCTGAGTACGATGATGCGTTGATGGAGAAATTCTTCGATGATCCGGACTCCATTACCCGTGAGGAAATGATGGTTGTTATCCGCAAAGCGGTTATCGACATGAAGTTCTCGCCGGTTATGTGCGGCTCGGCTTTCAAGAACAAGGGTGTGCAAACCATGCTGGATGGCGTTATGGCCTACTTGCCGTCTCCGCTCGACATGCCCGCTATTATGGGCAGCGACCCGGATACCGGAGCTGAAATTGAGCGTCACCCTGATAACACGGAGCCTTTCACTGCGCTGGCTTTCAAAATCGCTACTGACCCGTTCGTAGGCCGTCTGTGCTTCTTCCGCTGTTACAGCGGGGTATTGGATGCCGGTTCGTACGTACTAAACAACCGTACTGGCAAAAAGGAGCGTATCTCACGTCTGATGCAGATGCACTCCAACAAGCAGAACCCGATTGATAAAATTCAGGCGGGTGATATTGCTGCTGGTGTGGGTTTCAAAGATATCAAAACCGGTGATACGCTAAGCGAAGAGAAGTACCCCATCGTCCTTGAGTCGATGAGCTTCCCCGAGCCGGTAATTGGTTACGCAATTGAGCCGAAAACGCAAGCTGACGTAGACAAAATGGGCATGGCCATTGCCAAGCTTATCGAGGAAGACCCCACGTTGAAAGTAAACACTGACCCCGAAACCGGCCAGACGGTGTTGCGTGGCATGGGCGAATTGCACTTGGAAATTATCATTGACCGCATGCGTCGTGAGTTCAAAGTGGAAATTAACCAGGGGGCCCCACAAGTGGCCTATAAAGAGATTCTCACTAAGAAGGTCGACCACCGCGAGACGTACAAGAAGCAAACCGGTGGTCGCGGAAAGTTCGGCGATATCGTTTTCGAACTTGGTCCGAAAGAAACAGAACCAGAAAAGCCCGGGTTTGAGTTTGACAACGCTATTGTAGGCGGTGTTATCCCGCGTGAATTCATCGCCCCGATTCAGAAAGGCTTTGAAGAAGCGATGAAGCAGGGCCCCTTGGCTGGCTTCCCAATCGAGGGTATGAAAGTGCGTCTCTACCATGGTTCCTTCCACGACGTTGACTCGGACGCACTATCGTTTGAATTGGCTGCTCGCGGCGGTTTCCGCGAAGCTGCTCGCCAAGCTGGCCCGAAATTGCTCGAGCCCATTATGAGTGTAGAAGTTGTCTGCCCTGACGAATACACTGGCCCGGTAACGGGTGACTTGAACCGTCGTCGTGGTTTGATGAAAGGTATGGACACTAAAGGTGGTGCCCAGTTAATTAAAGCTGATGTGCCCCTTTCGGAGCTTTTCGGCTACGTGACGGCATTGCGCACCATTTCGTCGGGCCGTGCTTCGGCATCGCTCACGTTCTCGCACTACGAGCAAGTACCCAGCAACATGGCTGAGGCCATTATTGCTAAAGTTAAAGGTTCCAAATAACACCCCCTAATACCGGTCACTAACTTGGTCAATCGGACCAAAACCCCAATGAACCAGAAAATTCGCATCAAACTCAAGTCTTACGACCACAACCTCGTAGACAAATCGGCTGAGAAAATCGTGAAAGCCGTAAAGGCTACCGGCGCCATCGTTAGCGGCCCAATTCCGTTGCCGACGCAAAAAGAGAAGTTTACCGTACTGCGCTCGCCTCACGTGAATAAGAAGAGCCGGGAGCAATTCCAACTCTGCACTTACAAGCGTTTGGTGGACATCTTCTCGACTTCGTCGAAAACGGTAGATGCTTTGATGAAGCTGGAACTGCCTAGCGGCGTTGATGTGGAAATCAAAGTCTGAAGACCTAACTTAATGTATTCAGTAAAAAGCCCCGTTGCGACTAATCGCAACGGGGCTTTTTACTGGAATTTCTTTTGAGTTTTATGTAAACCAAATGAGATTATTAAAAGCTAACTGCCTCATTTGGGAATTATTTGTAAGCCATATTGGGAAAATTCGGACTTTAATTCTATCTTTGCACTCCCTTAGCGAAAACGGCACTCGGCCGTTTTCTTTTTGTATTCATAAATTTCCACAGAATGCCTGGCATCATCGGTAAGAAAATCGGTATGACAAGCCTCTTCACTCCGGACGGGAAAAATATTCCCTGCACGCTCATCGAAGCGGGTCCGTGCGTAGTGACGCAGGTTAAGACTATCGCCAACGACGGCTACACCGCCGTTCAGATTGGATACGGCGAAAAAAAGACGAAGAATACGACCAAGGCTTTGGCCGGTCACTTCGCTAAAGCTGGTACCACTCCTAAGAAAAAGCTTGTTGAATTTCGTCTCGACGCGGAATCGACTTACGCCGCTGGTGCTACCATCGACGCTTCGCTCTTCGCAGAAGGCGAGTTTATCGATGTAGTTGGTACCTCAAAAGGCAAAGGCTTTCAGGGGGTCGTAAAGCGCTACAACTTTCAGGGTGTTGGTGGCCAAACCCACGGCCAGCACAACCGCCTACGTCACCCCGGTTCTATTGGGGCTTGTTCATGGCCCTCGCGTGTGTTCAAGGGAATGCGCATGGGTGGCCGCATGGGCAGCGACCGTGTCAAAATTCAAAATTTGAAAGTGATGCGCGTAGTAGCCGACAAGAACCTGATCTTGGTGAGTGGTTCAATACCCGGTGCCAAGAACTCTTACGTGGTCCTGGAGAAATAACCCGACGCAGCAATGGAACTCGCAGTATATAGCATCAAAGGCGAAGACACTGGCCGCAAGGTCACGTTGTCGGAGGACATTTTCGGACTCGACATTAACGAGCACGTGATGTACCTGGACGTGAAGCAGTACCTCGCTAATCAGCGTCAGGGTACACATAAGTCCAAGCAGCGTAACGAGGTGCACGGCACCACGAAAAAGCTTAAGAAGCAAAAAGGTACGGGCGGTGCCCGAGCTGGCAGCATGAAGTCAGGTGTATTCGTTGGTGGCGGCCGGATGTTTGGCCCGCAGCCCCGTGATTACAATTTCAAACTCAATAAAAAGACCAAGCGCGTAGCTCGCCTCTCGGCTCTGTCGAGCTTGGCTAAAGATGGCAAAATTTCTTTGGTGGAGAATATCGCTATGGATGCTCCCCGCACCAAAGATTTCGTTGCCATCATGGACGGCCTTAAGCTAAACAATGGTAAGAAAACGATGCTTGTTACCGCCGAGGTGAACAAGAACGTCATTCTCAGTGCCCGCAACATACAGAAAGTTAAAGTATCGACGCCTATTGGCCTCAATACCCACGATTTGCTGAATACGGATACGCTATTGATTTCCGAAGATGGCATGGCTTCGTTGGTTCAACTCTATAGCACCGCTGAATAATGAGCACGCTGAAACGTCCCATCGTAACAGAGAAGGCCACAGGCCTGAACGAGAAAGGCCGCTATACCTTTGAGGTGGAGCGCACCGCTAATAAAGTGCAAATCAAGAAGGACATCGAAGCGCTTTATGGCGTGACGGTAACCGATATCAATACGATGCGCACCATTGGCAAAATGAAGTCAAAGGCTACCCGTAGCGGCCAAGCCACCGGCCGCCGCGCTCATGGCAAAAAGGCCATTGTGACTGTGAAAGAAGGCGATATCATCGACTTTTACGGTAACCTGTAGCATTATCCGCCGCAAAAGCACAACTAGCTAGTAATGGCACTCAAAAAACTCAGACCAACAACCCCAGGGCAACGCTTTCGCGTTGCGCCGGCGTTTGACGAGCTAACGACGTCAACCCCGGAGAAGTCCTTGATGACTTCCCTCAAGAAATCGGGTGGCCGGAACTCTTCCGGTAAAATGTCGAACCGCTACATCGGCGGTGGGCATAAAACCCAGTACCGTATTGTGGACTTCAAGCGTGACAAGGCCGGTGTGCCTGCCACGGTGAAGACTATCGAGTACGACCCTAACCGTACTGCGCGTATCGCACTACTCGGCTATGCTGATGGTGAGAAGCGGTACATCATTGCCCCGGCTGGCCTTACCGTTGGTACGCAAGTAGTGTCGGGTCCTGGTGTAGCTCCTGAAGTTGGCAATACATTGCCACTACGTGAGATCCCACTTGGTACTATCGTACACAACATAGAGTTGCAGCCTGGCCAAGGAGCAGCTATGGCTCGTTCGGCTGGTACCTACGCTCAGATTGTAGCCCGCGAAGAGCGTTACGCTACGCTGAAATTGCCTTCGGGTGAAATGCGTATGGTGCTGGTAACCTGCATGGCTACGGTGGGTACAGTCTCAAACGGTGACCATATGAATGTGCGTATGGGCAAAGCTGGCCGGAATCGTTGGGCTGGCCGTCGTCCCCGGGTTCGTGGTGTGGCTATGAACCCTGTTGACCACCCAATGGGTGGTGGTGAGGGTAAATCGTCGGGTGGTCACCCGCGTAGCCGCAATGGTCTGCTGTCGAAAGGCTACAAGACCCGCGATAAAAACAAATATTCGGAGAACCTGATTGTGAGCCGCAAAGGCAAGAAGTAATATATGGCACGTTCACTCAAAAAAGGGCCGTACATTGACTTCCGGCTAGAGAAGAAAGTCACGGCGCTCGAAACGGCTGGTAAAAAATCGGTGGTGAAGACTTGGTCGCGCCGCTCAATGATTTCGCCAGATTTCGTAGGCCACACCTTCGCTGTTCACAACGGCAATAAGTTCATCCCGGTGTATGTGACCGAGAACATGGTAGGACACAAGTTGGGCGAATTTGCTCCGACGCGTAACTTCCGTGGTCACGTCGCCAAAAAAGATAAAGGCAAGCGCTAAGATGGAAGCAGTAGCAAAACTCCGCAATGTGCCTACCTCGCCGCGCAAGATGCGCTTGGTAGCCAACTTGGTACGCGGCCAAAAAGTGACGCGGGCCCTCGGTCTGCTTCGTTTTGAAGCCAATAGCGGTGCTGAGAAGATTGAGAAACTGCTCCTCTCGGCCTTGGCCAACTGGCAGCAACATAACGAAGACCAACGCATTGAAGAAGCTAACCTCTACATCAGCGAAATTTTCGTTGACGAAGGCCGGCAGCTAAAGCGTTTGCGTCCAGCCCCCCAGGGGCGCGGCCACCGGATCCGCAAGCGTAGCAATCATGTGACGCTGAAAATCGACACGATGATTGAGAAGGCTGGCAGTAAAGCCGCCCAAGCGCAAGCTGCTAATTCCTCTATCACCGAAAATCAGGCCGAGGCCAACTCATAAATAATATGGGACAGAAAGTAAATCCGGTTGGCTTCCGCTTGGGAGTTATTAAAGGCTGGGACTCGAACTGGTACGGAGGTAAGGATTTCGCCGAAAAATTGGTGGAAGACGAAAAAATCCGTAAATACATCAACGCCCGTATTCAGAAAGGTGGCATCAGCCGCATTGTGATTGAGCGTACCCTTAAGCGGATCACTATCACCATCAACACGGCTCGCCCAGGTGTGGTAATTGGCAAAGGCGGTCAGGAAGTTGATAAGATTAAGGACGAACTGAAGCAAATCACCAACAAAGATGTTCAGATTAACATTTTTGAGATTAAGCGACCAGAACTGGATGCCAAGTTGGTGGGTGAGAGCATTGCTCAGCAATTAGCAGCTCGTATCTCTTTCCGCCGTGCTATGAAGATGTCAATTCAAGCCGCTATGCGGGTTGGAGCTGAAGGCATCAAGATCCAGTGCGGCGGTCGTTTAGGCGGTGCTGAAATTGCTCGCTCTGAACAATACAAAGAAGGACGTACTCCGTTGCACACCCTGCGTGCTGATATTGATTACGCGTTGTCGGAAGCTCAGACCGTATATGGTAAAATTGGTATCAAGGTGTGGGTAATGCGTGGGGAGGTATTTGGCAAACCCGATTTGTCACCTAACCAACAGCAGACAAACCCAGGTGGCGACGCCGGTGGACGCCGTGATGACCGTGGCCCCCGCGGTGAACGCAGTGACCGCGGCGGTGACCGTGGTCCTCGCCGAGACCGTGGTGGCAACCCTGCAGGTGGTGCTCCTGGTAGCGGTGCTGGCCGTGGCGATAGCAATGGGCCTCGTCGTAACGGCCCTGCCCAAGGTGGTGGAGCTGGTCGGGCCCCACGTCGCTAGTAAATAAAATAAGAAGCCACTTCGGGATGCTGGGCCCCGTGCCTTAACATCTCGAAGTGGACTTTTTGCGGATTCAGTCTGCGCATTCTTAATAATCTCTCTATTTAATTTCTCATGTTACAACCGAAAAGGACTAAGTATCGCAAGATGCAAAAGGGTCGCGTGACTGGCTTAGCCTACCGCGGCAGCTCCATAGACTTCGGTTCGTTCGCCATCAAGTCGCTGGAAACGTCTTGGATTACGGCTCGCCAGATTGAGGCTGCTCGTATTGCCATGACCCGCGCCATGAAACGCGAAGGGCAAGTATGGATCCGCATTTTCCCTGATAAGCCAATTACTAAAAAGCCCGCTGAAGTGCGAATGGGCAAGGGTAAAGGCTCGCCTGAGTATTGGGTGGCCTGCGTAAAACCAGGTCAGATTATGTTTGAATCGGATGGCGTGACGCTGGAAGTGGCGAAAGAGTCGCTCCGCCTGGCATCTCAGAAGCTGCCGGTTCGGACGACTTTTGTAGTGCGCCGCGATTACGTTGAAGCTGCTGCCTAATATGAAAAACAAGACCGACCTTAAAGGCCTTTCCGCTGATGCGCTGAAAGAGCAAATCAAAACTGAGCGTGCTCAAGGCCAGCAATTGCGCTTCGCCCACGCCATCTCGCCGCTTGAAAACCCCGCCCGTCTGAAGGCTAGCCGCAAAAATGTTGCCCGTTTGCTTACCGAGCATACCCGCCGCAATAACGAGCAGGCCATTAACCCCGCTCAATAATGGAACCAACTCAAGAAAAACTGTTGCCGGCTCACGACCCCGCATCTGATCGCAACGCGCGCAAGGAAATCGTCGGTAAGGTGACTAGCAGTAAGATGGAAAAGTCCATCACGGTAGCTGTGGTTGAAAAGCAAAAACATCCTAAATACGGGAAGTTTGTGACCAAAACCACCAAATTCCATGCTCACGACGAGAAGAATGAGTGTGGTGAAGGCGATACGGTACGCATCATGAGTACACGCCCGCTGAGTAAGATAAAGCGGTGGCGCTTGGTTGAAATCCTTGAACGTGCTAAATAACCCAGACCGATGATCCAGCAAGAATCCCGCCTGACGGTGGCCGATAATAGCGGTGCCAAGGAAGTGCTCTGCATCCGCGTTCTGGGTGGTACGGGCAAGAAATACGCCAGCGTTGGTGACAAGATTGTGGTAGCCATTAAATCGGCTATTCCTTCCGGCAACGCTAAAAAAGGCACCGTGAGCAAGGCCGTAGTGGTGCGCACGAAGAAGGAAGTACGCCGTAAAGACGGCAGCTACATTCGCTTCGACGACAACGCCGCCGTTCTGCTCAACAACAACGACGAGCCGCGCGGTACGCGCATCTTCGGGCCAGTGGCTCGTGAGTTGCGTGAGCGCCAGTTCATGAAAATTGTATCGCTGGCCCCCGAAGTACTGTAAGCCATGGCTATTAACAAAGAATTGCCCGTCAAGCTGCACGTGAAGTCGGGCGACACCGTGAAGGTGATTGCAGGCGACGAGCGTGGCAAGACCGGTGTTATCAAATCGGTAAACCGGGTGACCCAGCGCGTAATCGTGGATGGTCTCAACCTAGTGACCAAGCACAACAAGCCGAGCGCCAAGTCGCCCCAGGGAGGCATTACCAAGATGGAGGCGCCTATGCACGTAAGCAACGTGCAGGCTATTGATCCCAAAACTGGTGATCGGGTGCGTAAGGCACCTGTCACGAAAAAGGCTTAATTAGCCCCTCGCATCATGGCTCGACTGAAAGATATATACCAAAAAGACGTAGTACCGGCGCTCCAGGAGAAATTCCAGTTTAAGAGCATTATGCAGGTACCGCGCATCTCCAAAATCTGCATCAACCGCGGTATTGGCGCAGCGGTTGCTGACAAGAAGCTAGTGGACAACGGTGTGGAAGAATTGACAACTATAACTGGTCAGAAAGCTGTTCCGACTATTGCTAAGCGTTCGGTGTCGAACTTTAAGCTCCGTGAGGGTATGCCCATCGGTGCCAAAGTGACCCTGCGCGGTGAGCGGATGTACGAGTTTATGGATCGCCTGCTGACGGTGGCTCTGCCCCGTGTGCGCGACTTTAAAGGCATCAATGATAAAGGCTTTGATGGTCGCGGAAATTACACATTAGGTGTGAAAGAGCAAATCATCTTCCCTGAAATCTCGATTGATAAAATCAAAAGCATTTCGGGTATGGATATCACCTTTGTAACCACTGCTGAAAACGATGAGCAAAGCTACGAGCTGCTTAAAGCTTTCGGGATGCCATTCGCCAACGCCAAAAAAGAAGCATAATCTCCCGAACTCATGGCTAAAGAATCCATTAAAGCACGGGAGCGCAAGCGTATTGCTACCGTGGCCCGCTACGCTGAGAAGCGAAAGGCTCTGAAAGCTGCCGGTGACTATGAAGGTCTCGACAAGCTGCCTAAAAATGCTTCGCCTGTGCGCCTGCACAACCGTGACATGATTGATGGTCGCCCTCGCGGCTATATGCGTAAGTTTGGCATTAGCCGGGTGCGCTTTCGTGAAATGGCCCTTGCTGGGAAAATTCCCGGGGTGACCAAATCGAGCTGGTAGTATCAGCTATTGACATTTATCGGATCCCGAGCTTACGTCTTTTAAAAGGCGTAAGCTCGGGATTTTTAATTTAGATCAAATCAGAATAACAGTTCAACTGTTTTTAATTTAATCTTGTGTAAGTCTCGCGCTTTCATTACCTTTGCACTCCGAAAAGTTGGGGAAGTCTCTAAACCCTTTGGCAGGTTGCCGAAAGAAACCATTGGCTGCACCGTCGCCGGGCAAGCCGAGTAGTCTTAACCGAAATTTCGTTGGCCCCACTGGGGACCCGACGAAATTTTCTTATCTTTGCGCTCCGAAAAAAGTGAACGCACTCAGCACTCAATGAATACTGATCCCATTGCCGATTACCTTACCCGGGTGCGCAACGCCATCAAGGCGAACCATCGGGTGGTAGAAATCCCGGCCAGCAACATCAAAAAGGAAATCACGAAGGTGCTCTATCACAAAGGGTACATTCAGAGCTACCGGTTTGATGATGCGGCAGTACAGGGCACGATTAAAATCGCGCTCAAGTACAACCCGACTACCAAGGCTCCGGCCATTACCAAGCTTCAGCGTGTTTCGACGCCTGGCTTGCGCCAGTATGTTGCGGCTGATAATCTGCCGCGAGTACTCAGCGGTTTAGGTATCGCCATCATATCGACCTCTAAAGGTGTAATGACGGAGAAAGAAGCCAAAACCGAGAATGTGGGTGGCGAAGTATTGTGCTTCGTGTACTAATTCGGAACTTGCTTAGCTAATAGAAATATGTCACGTATTGGTAAATTGCCGATTGCTGTTCCTACTGGAGTCGCTGTTTCGGTTGACAAAGACAACGCGGTGACGGTAAAGGGCCCCAAGGGCTCGCTGACCACGCAAGTGGACCGCGATATTGCCGTCGCTATTGAAGACGGTACCCTTACCGTAACCCGTCCCACCGAGCAGAAGCGCCACAAGGCCATGCACGGCCTGTATCGCTCCCTTATTAACAACATGGTGGTTGGTGTGAGCAATGGCTTCACCAAGCAGCTTGAATTGGTAGGTGTGGGTTACAAGGCTACTTTAGCTGGTACCACCTTGGAGCTGGCACTTGGCTACTCGCACAACGTGTACATTGCCCTACCAAAAGAAGTGACTGCCACGGCAATCACCGAAAAAGGCAAGAACCCGATTGTGACGCTCACGAGCATCGACAATCAGCTCTTGGGCCAGGTAGCCGCTAAGATTCGTTCGCTACGCAAAGTTGAGCCCTACAAAGGCAAAGGCGTACGCTTCGTAGGCGAAATCATCCGTCGCAAAGCTGGTAAAACAGCCTCTAAATAATTTCGCATCATGGCTTTTGACAAAGCAACCCGCAGAAAGCGGATCCAGCGCATCATCCGCACTAAGGTGGCTGGCACGTCCGAGCGGCCGCGGTTGTCGGTGTTCCGTAGTAACACGGGCATCTACGCTCAGATTATTGACGATACGGCTGGCCGTACTTTGGCTTCGGCTTCGTCTAAACAGGTAACTGCTGAAGGCGGTAACGGCGTAGCTTTGGCCGCCGCCGTTGGTCGGCAGTTGGCGGTGGTAGCCCAGGAGAAAGGTATATCGAAAGTGGTATTTGACCGTTCGGGCTACTTGTACCATGGCCGCGTAAAATCATTGGCAGAAGGAGCCCGCGAAGGCGGCCTCAATTTCTAAATTATCATGGCGCAAGAACGCGACAATAATCGTCCTGGCGGAGACCGTCAGCGTAGCAACGACCGGGACCGTAACAAGGAAGCGAGCCGCATGGGCCCGGATTCTGACTTTAAAGAAAAAGTCGTTGCTATCAACCGTGTAGCGAAGGTGGTAAAAGGTGGTCGTCGCTTCAGCTTCTCTGCCATTGTGGTGGTGGGCGACGGTAACGGTACTGTAGGCTATGGCTTAGGTAAAGCTAACGAAGTAACCGATGCCATTGCTAAAGGCATTGACGACGCCAAGAAAAATTTGGTGAAGGTGCCGATGTACAAGCATACCGTACCTCATGTGATGCAAGGTAAATACAGCGGTGGTTTTGTGTTAGTGCAACCGGCTGCTGCTGGTACCGGCGTAATTGCTGGTGGGGCCATGCGTGCGGTATTCGAGAGCGCCGGTATTAAAGACGTACTAGCTAAGTCTAAGGGTTCGTCGAACCCTCACAACGTAGTGAAAGCTACCTTTGACGCTTTATCCAAAATGCGTGACCCGCTGCAAATCGCGCAGGCACGTGGTATTTCATTGTCCCGCGTATTTAACGGTTAATTGACGATGGCACAAATTCAAGTAAAGCTCGTGCGCAGCGTCATCGACCGCCCCGAGCGCCAAAAGCGCACCGTGAAATCGTTGGGCTTGGGTAAAATGAATAGCACTGCTCAGCACGAATCAAATCCTGCCATTTTGGGCATGGTTAAGAGCGTGCAGCATTTGGTGCAAGTAACCGAACTGTAGTTCTCCAAACGTTATGAATCTTAGCAATCTAAAACCTGCTGTTGGCTCTACAAAGAACCAAAAGCGGATTGGCCGGGGCGAAGGCTCGACCCGTGGTGGTACGTCGACTCGGGGTCACAAAGGTGCCAAGTCACGCTCTGGCTATAAGCGCAAGTCGGGCTTTGAAGGCGGTCAAATGCCTCTGCAACGCCGGGTACCTAAGTTTGGCTTCACTAACATCAACCGCATCGAGTACAAAGCCATCAATCTTGATGTGTTAGCCTCGTTGGTTGAAGGTACACAGGCTACCACATTGGACGCGGCGTATTTTGTGGCTAATGGGTTAGTATCGAAAAACGCGAAAATCAAAGTTCTGGGCCGTGGTGAAGTCACTACTGCGTTAGAAGTTCATGCTCACGCCTTTTCCAAGTCGGCTGCAGAAGCCATTGAAAAAGCGGGCGGCAAAGCGGTAACGCTCTAAAGCTCAATAAAAAAGCAATGAATAAGTTTATCACCGCGATAAAGAATATTTTTGCGATTGAGGATTTGCGTACGCGAATCCTCAATACGCTTTTTTTCATTGCTATCTATCGGCTGGGCTCATATGTCGTGCTGCCAGGTGTTGACCCAACCCGTTTGAAAACGGGCGCGGCTGGCTTGTTTGGTATTTTGGATACACTGCTCGGTGGTGCTTTTAGCCATGCCTCTATTTTCGCGCTGGGCATTATGCCCTACATCTCGGCTAGTATCGTTCTGCAATTGTTAACAATTGCAGTGCCTTATTTCCAGAAGCTGCAGAAGGAAGGTGAATCGGGTCGCAAGAAGATAAACCAGTATACACGTATCCTCACAATACCTATTGTGTTGGCTCAGTCGGTTGGTTTTATTGCTACCATAAATGCGGAGGCTATTACAAACCCAGGCACGTTCTTTACGATTTCGACCATGCTTATCATCACGGCGGGAACGCTGTTTTGCATGTGGCTGGGCGAAAAAATCACAGACAAAGGCATTGGTAATGGTATCTCCATGATTATCATGATAGGCATCGTATCGCGTCTTCCCGGTGCCATTATTGGGGAAGCAGCTGCTAAGGGAGTGAATAAGTCGTTGATTTTCCTGCTGGAATTGGTTGTACTCTTTCTAGTAGTAATGGCAGTAATCGTCCTGACGCAGGCAGTTCGCCGCATCGCTGTACAATATGCCAAGCAGGTAGGCGGTACTACACAGCTTGATGCACAGCGTCAGTTCATTCCACTGAAAGTAAACGCCGCTGGGGTAATGCCCATCATATTCGCTCAGTCGTTGATGTTCGTGCCAGCAATTGCTGCTTCAGTTTGGCAGAACAAGAGTGATTTTGCTAGCTATATTGGAGTGAAGTTTTCAGACTATACCTCTTGGCAATACAACCTGACGTTTGGGATTCTGATTGTTGTATTTACTTACTTTTACACAGCAATCAGTGTCAATCCTAACCAGATTGCAGATGACTTAAAGCGTAGTGGTGGCTTTGTGCCAGGCGTTAAACCTGGTCGGGACACTTCGGAATTTATTGATGAAATTCTGACCCGCATCACGTTGCCAGGCGCTATCGCACTTGCTGCTATTGCCATTTTCCCGGCTATTGCCTTGTTACTAGGCGTTACTCGTCCGTTCTCGGCATTCTATGGTGGTACTTCACTTATCATTATGGTAGGCGTAGTGCTTGATACGGTGAATCAGGTTCAGAGCTACCTGTTGATGCAGCACTACGACGGTATGATGAAATCGGGCCGGGTGCGTGGACGCTCGCAAAACGTGGCCCTGGCCTCGTAAGCGATTATCATGGCAAGCGGCAGCATTCAATACAAAACAGAGGAAGAGATTGACCTTATCCGTGCCAGTGCTCAACTGTTGGCCAAGGCTCATGGTGAAGTTGCTACCTTGGTGAAAGAAGGAATTACTACTCGTCAACTTGATCAACGAGCTGAGGAGTTTATCCGGGATCATGGTGGAACTCCTTCTTTTAAAGGCTATAACAAGTTTCCATTTAGCCTGTGCGTCTCACCCAATGCGGTGGTTGTACATGGATTCGCTACGGATGAGCCGTTGAAAAGCGGTGATATTCTATCGATTGATTGCGGCGTTTTCCTAAACGGATACCACGCCGATAGTGCTTACACTTACCCAATTGGGGAGGTGACCCCAGAGGTACTAGTCTTGTTGCGAGAAACCAAGGCAAGCCTGTACAAAGGGATTGAAAAAGCAGTGAGTGGCAACCGTGTTGGTGACATCAGCTACGCAATTCAGAACCATGTAGGGCCCCTAGGCTACGGCGTAGTTCGGGAGTTAGTAGGCCACGGTGTGGGAGCCAGCTTGCATGAAAAACCTGAAGTACCAAACTATGGTAAGCGAGGGTCTGGTCCTTTGCTTCAAACAGGTTTAGTATTGGCTATTGAGCCGATGGTGAACTTGGGCAAGAAGGATGTAGTGCAGGAAGCAGATGGCTGGACTATCCGTACCAAAGACCGCAAACCTTCAGCGCACTTTGAGCACACTGTTGTTGTTAGAAAAGATAAGGCGGAGATTCTCACGTCTTTTGAATACATCGAAAAAGCATTGCAGTAGCCCCTTATGGCCAAACAAGCCTCTATTGAGCAGGACGGTACTATCCTCGAAGCCCTTTCCAACGCTATGTTTCGCGTGGAGTTGGAAAACGGTCACCAGCTAATTGCCCACATTTCGGGTAAGATGCGGATGCACTATATTAAAATTCTGCCGGGGGATAAAGTGAAGCTAGAAATGTCACCTTACGATTTGTCGAAGGGCCGAATTAAATACCGTTACAAATAACCTCGTCATGAAAGTCAAGACCTCGGTGAAAAAGCGCAGTGTGGACTGTAAACTCGTCCGCCGTAATGGCAAGCTGTACGTCATCAACAAAAAGAATCCCCGCTACAAGCAGCGTCAGGGATAAATAAATTTTCAAGAATCCCGGAGCCTTGGGTACTGGCCACTGCGGTGGTCGCCTTCCAAGATGCTGCCGGGCTTCTGTCCGCAAACACATAACAAAACCACATGGCTCGTATCGCAGGGGTTGATATCCCGGACAACAAGCGCGGCGAAATCGCCCTGACTTACATTTTCGGCATTGGCCGGAGCAATTCCCAGAAAATTCTGGTTAAAGCAGGTGTTGACATTAATAAGAAAGTGAAAGACTGGACTGAGGAAGAGTCCGGCGCTATTCGCGCAATTATTGCTGCTGAGCACAAGACCGAGGGCGTGCTGCGCTCGGAAGTAACCACTAACATCAAGCGTTTGATGGACATCGGTTGCTACCGTGGTTTGCGTCACCGCAAAGGATTGCCCGTACGTGGCCAGCGTACCAAAAATAACTCGCGTACCCGCAAGGGTAAGCGTAAAACCGTAGCCGGCAAGAAGAAGGCAACGAAATAAATTTTAGTGGGAATCGGCGTTGGCTGCTACGGGTGATGCACTCGAGTTGCCAGTGTCAACACCTTCCACATTTTTCGCGATAACCAAATGGCACAAAAAAGAAAAGACAAAGCTAAGAAGCGCGTTGTCGTGGTGGAGCAAGTTGGACAAGTGCACATTCGTGCTTCATTCAACAACATTATCATCTCCATCACTAATAACAACGGACAAGTGATTTCGTGGGCTTCGGCTGGCAAAATGGGCTTCCGTGGTTCAAAGAAAAACACGCCTTACGCCGCCCAAATGGCGATGAGCGATTGCGGCAAAGTTGCCCATGATCTGGGTATGCGCAAAGCTGAAGTGTTCGTAAAGGGCCCCGGTTCGGGCCGTGAGTCGGCCATCCGCGCCTTGGGTAACGTGGGCATTGAGGTGACGACCATCCGCGACGTAACGCCGCTGCCGCACAACGGCTGCCGCCCGCCCAAGCGCCGTCGCGTCTGATTATTCACCTCTGATTTTATACTAACATGGCACGTTATACCGGCCCCACGTCCAAGATTGCCCGTCGCTTCGCCGAGCCGATTTTCGGCCCGGACAAGGCGCTCAACAAGAAAAACTACCCTCCAGGCCAGCACGGCCGTGGCCGCCGCAAGAAGCAGTCGGAATACGCTGTGCAGCTAATGGAGAAGCAGAAAGTGAAGTATATGTACGGGATGCTCGAGAAGCAATTCGAGAACCTGTTTCATAAAGCAGCCAGCCTACCCGGCATTACGGGTGACAACTTGCTGAGTTTGCTGGAGGCGCGCCTCGACAACACGGTTTACCGTTTGGGCATTGCTTCGACCCGCCGCGCTGCTCGTCAACTGGTGGGCCACAAGCACATCACGGTGAACGGTGAAGTGGTGAACATTCCCTCGTACCACTTGCGTGCCGGCGACATTGTAGCTGTACGCGAGAAGTCGAAGTCGTTGGAAGCCATTGCTACCAGCCTTTCGGTTCGCAACTCGCGTCAGTTTTCGTGGCTGGAGTGGGATGGCAAGGAACTGGCTGGCAAATTTGTGAATGCGCCTTCGCGCGAGTTGATCCCTGAGAAAATCGTGGAGCAGCTCATTGTCGAATTGTATTCGAAGTAATCTGCATAGCGCCGATAGGGTGCGGCCTGGCAAATTGCCGGGCCGCATTCGTGCGTAATGCCTCCCTCATCTTTTTTTAGTTTTTAACGCCTCATCTATGTCAATCTTAGCTTTTCAGATGCCGGAGAAAGTAGTGATGGAGAAATCCGACGACTTCACCGGGACGTTTGAATTTAAACCGCTCGAGAAGGGCTACGGCGTGACCATCGGCAATGCGCTGCGTCGCATTCTGTTGTCGTCGCTGGAAGGTTTTGCCATTACTTCGGTGCGCACTAATAGCGTGTTGCACGAGTTCTCGACGATTGAAGGGGTGATTGAGGACATGTCCGAAATCATTCTGAATCTGAAAATGGTGCGCTTCAAGAAAGTGAGCGATGCCATTCCGGATAAAATTACGGTGCGCGTGAAAGGACAGGACACCTTTTCGGGCGCTGACATCAGCAAGTTTGCCAGCGGCTTTCAGGTGCTGAACCCGGACCACGTGATTTGCCACGTTGACCCGAGCAAAGAACTGGAATTTGAATTGACCATCAATCGTGGCCGCGGCTACGTACCGGCTGACGAAAACAAGCAGATTGACCAAGTATTTGGTCAGATTGCCATTGATGCTATTTACACGCCTATTAAGAACGTGAAATACAGCATTGAGAATACTCGCGTGGAGCAAAAGACTGACTACGAGAAGCTTATTCTTGAAATTCAGACCGATGGCTCTATCCATCCGGAAGAGGCGCTGAAAGGTGCAGCTAACATTTTGATTCAACACTTCATGCTGTTTTCGGACAGCACGATGGCTACCGTAGGGGCTCGTGTAGTGGAAGATGAGCCCATCGATGAGGAAACCATGCAGATGCGCAAAATGCTGAAAACTCCGTTGGAAGACATGGAGTTGAGCGTGCGCGCCAAGAACTGCCTCAAAGCTGCCGACATCAAGACCATGGGCGAGCTGGTGACCTTAGAGATTGCCGACATGATGAAGTTTCGGAACTTTGGCAAGAAGAGCCTGACAGAGTTGGAGAACTTGGTAGAGGAGCGCGGCCTGGAGTTCGGTATGGACCTCGGCAAGTACCGCCTCGAAGAAGACTAGTAATGTCGTGGAGCAGTGCGACAGTGGGTAACCACTGCGGCACTGCTCCACTTTTTTGTTTTTCACATTTTCAACCAGTGCGCCCGAGGGGCAGCGGTTCTAATGAGGTTTTGACCCGCCGTGGTCGCTACCCGCAAGTGCACACTTACTTTTCAGTCCATGCGGCACGGAAAAAAGATTAACCATTTGGGCCGGACTACCGCCCACCGCCACGCGATGCTGTCGAACATGGCAACGTCGCTCATCATGCACAAGCGCGTGACCACGACCGTTGCTAAGGCCAAGGCCTTGCGCCAGTACGTGGAGCCGCTGCTTACCAAGTCGAAAGAAGACACGACGCACTCGCGCCGCTTAGTGTTTGCTCAGTTGCAGGAGAAAGAGGCTATTAAGGAATTGTTCGGTGAAGTGGCGGGCAAAATTGCCAACCGCCCCGGCGGTTACACCCGCATCATCAAGTTGAGTGCTTCGCGCCTCGGTGACAACGCCGATATGTGCGTGATTGAGCTGGTGGACTACAACGATACCTTGCTGGAAGCCAAAAACGCTACTGCTGAGAAGGCCACCACAACGCGCCGTTCGCGCCGCCGCTCGGGTGGTGCCGCGCCGGTTGCCGGTGATGCCGCTGTGACTTCGGCCACCGAAATGACGGGTGAGGCCGTAGCGCCCAACGCTACCGTGCAGCAGTCAGCTCCGGAAGATACCCCCACCGAAACGGTGAAGGATGGCGAGAGCCGCGACGAGGCCAAAGCCGACGCGTAAGCTCCCCAAGTTTGATTTTGAAAAGGGATGCTCCTCACGGGGCATCCCTTTTTTGTTGGGTTTTGGGCAAGGAAACTCGTGGAATTTTTGCGGTAACTCATCGGAATTTTCAGCGGATTGGTGGGCGGCTAGGCGGGGCCAGCGGCGGGAGAGGCGTGCTTTGAAGTACTCCATCACCGACTATGCGGCCAAGCCGCTTTTCATTATGAAATTCACTTTGCTTCTGAGTTACACTTTGTTTTGGGCCACACCGCTACTATTAAGGGCCCCGGGGGCCCGGGCGCAAACAGCCTTGCCGGAGTCCGTATTTACTGGGGCCCCGTTGGAAACCATTGAGGCGGGAAGGGAGACGTTTGCGCTGTTCGACAAAGCGTTTTATGCTAACCAACTGTTTTTACTGGGTGAATCGCACGGGGTTCAGCGTCCCCAAGACGTTGATTTTGCCCTGCTGAAGCACCTGAATGCCCGGGCAGGGGTACGCACCTACGTGGCAGAAGTGGACTGCGCCAAGGCGTATTATCTGAACGAATACCTGCGCACGGGCCAGGACAGTACCTTGCGACTAGTGTTCAGGGGCTGGGTAGCTGACCGGTCGCAGTGGGCCAATCAGGAGTTCTACCAGAAAATTCAACGCATCAGGGCCCTGAACCAGACGCTGCCGGCGGCGCGGCGCATCCGGTTCGTGGGGCTCGACCAGTTGCAAGATTTACCACTGGCTGCTGATTATATCACGGCGCTGCTGCGTACGGCGCCGCTGGCGCCCGGGCTGCGTAGCCGCGTTGATTCGGTGGTGGCAGTGCTGCGGCAGCCGGGGGGGCCGGGGCTTCCGGGAGTGACGCAGCGGGCAGCATTGGCGCTGGCCAGCGGGCATTTGGGAAGCGAATACGATGACCTGCGCCTTGCGCTGGCGAATGCGGCCTACGACTTGCGAGCGGGTCGGCGGGAGGACAATATTTTTGCCAATTTCCAGGCGTTGGTGCATACCAAGCGGCTGGCCCACGAGAAGATGTACGGAATGTGGGGCCTGGGCCATGTGCTGCAAAGCCCACTGCAAAACGGCTTTTCGGACCTAGCTGCCCGGATTGGGCAGAGTACGCTGCCGGTGCACGACAAGGTGGTGTCGGTGCTGTGCGTGTTTAGCGAGTGCCAAATGCTGTACCCGACGGACGGCCTGCCGGGGCCCTGGCAGGCGGCGGGGCAGCCGTACACCGTGACCGATAAATTCAACCACGACGGGCCCTTGGTAACGATAACCGGCCTAGCCGACTTAAAGCAGCGCACCGCGCCGGGCAGCACCACGCTGGTGCGGCTCGACGCGCCGGGGGCCGCCGCCACCCGCCAGCCCATTCAATTGCGCTACGCGCCGGGGATGCCGCCGGAACAGCAGATGCAGTTCCGCCCCGAGCTGCCGGCCACAGCCTATGTGCAGTACTTGGTGCTGATACGCGGCTCGGGCCCCGTAACGCCGCTGGGGGCCCCAGCAGCGGCGGTATCCAGCCGCCGTTAATCGGTGGAAAAATTTGAAGATAGGGTAATAAATCAACCATTTGATACTGATGAGACTGATTGTTAGTGCATTCATATTAGGAATGCTCGTCTTGTTGCTGTGCTTGCCGGGGTTGTGGCGCGCCGCTGACCGGCGCAATATCCTGTGGGGGGCACTGCTTGTTTTTTGTAACATTGCGGCTGCCTGGGCCCCACTGGATAAATGGACCAGCCAAATGCTGGCACTGCTGGCGAGCGTGGCTGCCATTGCCCTACTGATGCGATTAGGCGGCTGGAAACGAGCAGAATTCGGGCTGCGGGCCGGTTTCAATCCCGGAACCGGCCGCGATGTGGGCCGCTGCTTGTTGCCACTAATACTAGTTGAATCAGCGGTGCTGTGGGCATTGGTGCCGGGTGGGCAGCCGGCGCTGGAATACCACTTGTTTCAGCTGACAATGCCTGGGCTGACCGAGGAGCTTGCCTTTCGCGGGGTGTTGCTGGCGCTACTTGACCGGGCTTTTGCGGGCCGGGTGCGCGTACTGGGGGCCGACATGGGGTGGGGCGCGGTGGCCAGCTCGCTCGTTTTTGGGCTATGCCACGGCTTGCGCGTCAGCCCCGATTTGCACGTCGCACTGCAACTATTGCCGATGGCCATTCCGACCGTGGGTCGGTTTGTGCTGGCGTGGTGCCGGGCGCGGAGCGGCAGCCTACTGCTGCCCATTTTTGTGCACTCGGGCATGAACGAAGCAGCCCAGCTGGTGGCGGTGGCAAAGGCACTGCTTTGAGGCGGTGCGTTGGGGGCCCCAAGCCATTATCCGTTTAGTTTAGCCACTAGACTTGTTCCCGAATAAGAAATGGCTGAAAATTTGCGTCCCTTTGGGCAACTGGGTGGGCTATTTGGCTTGGCCAAGCCAGTATCCTCAGGTTCTTGGAGCAGCTACCGTTTCTGGCTCCAAATACGGCTTGGAAAACATCCGATTTCTTATTGGGGAACAAGTCTACTGTCTGCAATTCCTTTCACATGAATGTTTTACCTGCCGCGCCGCGGCTTTCGCGCTCGGACCTGGGGCTGGTGGCTGCCTACTGGCTCGTGGTAGGGCCCATCTTGCTGGTGCAGTACGGGGCCGACACCGGCTGGAGCTGGGCCCGGGCGCTGCCGGTGGTGGGGGCTACGGCGCTGCTGGACACGGCCACGGTGGGCGTGCTGGTGGGCGGCTTGCTGCCGCTGTTCCTGAACCGACGGCATTGGCTGGGCCTGGCGCTGTTGCCCCTGTTTTTGCTGCTGAGCGGCTGGGCTTACGTCAGCCTCTATGGGGCCCTGCTGGGGCACGCGGTGCCGCTATCGGGGGCGCGGCTGGTGCTGGGGGCGGTGGCCCACGCCAAAAGCTACGGCCTGCTGGCCGTGCTGCTGACGGGCAAGCGCTACTTCGAGGCCCAGCAAAAGGTATTGCAGCTGCGGCAGGCCCAGACCGAAAGCGAGCTGCGCCACCTCAAGGCCCAGATTGACCCGCATTTCCTGTTCAACAACCTCAACGTGCTGCGGGGCCTCATCCAACACGACCCGGCCGAGGCCCACGAATACCTGACCCGTTTCGCCGCGCTCTACCGCTTTTTGATTCGCCATAAGAACGACGACTTTGTGACGCTGGCCGAGGAACTGCAATTTGTGGATGAATACATTTACCTGCTGCGCCACCGCTTCGGGGCGGCCTACGAGTTCTGGCAGGAGCTGCCCGCGGCGGCCGAGCTGCACCGGCTGCTGGTGGTGCCAGGCACGGTGCAGCTGCTGGTCGAAAACGCCATCAAGCACAACGCCGGCGACGACGACGACCCGCTGCGCATCACCATCGGGGCCACCATCGGGGCCACCGCCGAGGCCCTGCGCGTGGCCCACCCGCGCCGGCCCAAACGCACGGCCGTCGACTCGCTGGGCACGGGGCTGGCCAACTTGCGCGAGCGGTACCGGCTACTGGCCGGCCAGGAAATTACGGTGACGGCCACCGCCGCCACCTTTGCCGTGGCCGTGCCGCTGGTGGCGCTGGCCCCGGGGCCCCCCAAGCCCGCCTTGCGATGAACATCCTGATTCTGGAAGACGAAGAGCTGGCCGCCCGCCAAACGGTGGATTTCCTGGCCCGGGCCGGGCTGGCGCCGCTGGCCCCGCCCGTGCTGCGCAGCGTGGCCAAGGCCCTGGCCTGGCTGGAAACGCACCCCGTGCCGGATCTAATTTTCTCCGACATTGAGCTGCTCGACGGCAACGTGTTTGCGCTTTACGAGCAGTTTCGGGTGACGTGTCCGGTCATTTTCACCACTGCCTACGACCAGTTTTTGCTGCCAGCGTTCCGAGGCAACGGCATTGCCTACCTGCTCAAGCCGTTCGACTACGCCCAGTTTCGGGAAGCCCTGGACAAGTACCAGCTCCTGGCCGGGGGCCCCAGCACTGACGCTGGGGCCTCGGTGCTGAGCCCCGAGGTGCTGCGCACGCTGGCCCAGGCCCTACGCCCATCGCCGGGGCCCCAGTACAAGCAGCGGTTTTCGGTGCGGATGCGCAACGGCCTCTACGTGCTGCCCGTGGCCGACGTGGCCTACGTGCAAGCCGATGCGGGCGTGGCCTTCGCTGTGGACGCAGCTGGCGCGCGCTACCCGCTGGCCGGTACGCTGGCCGAGGTGGAGCGCCAGCTCGACCCCGCCCACTTCGGCCGCCTCAACCGCTCCGAGCTGGTGAACATTGCCTTCGTGGCGCGCGTGGAGGCCTACTTCAACAACCGGCTGGCGGTGCAGTTGCGCACCAAGCCCGAGGCGGTGCTCACCACCAGCGCCGCCCAAACGCCCGAGTTCCGGCGCTGGCTGGAAGGGTAGGGGCCCGGCGCGTATTATTTTACCGCGTTTTAACTGACGGCGGCGGGGTGCTAAAAAACGGAATGAGTACCTTGCCGCCACAACGCGCCGCGGCGGGCATTGGGGCCGCCGGGGCGGGTTTTGGAACCTTCCTCCCCAACCAAACCTCATTTTCAATGAGCATCATTTCGCAAATTCACGCCCGCCAGATTTTCGATTCGCGCGGCAATCCCACCATCGAAGTTGACGTGACCACCGACAGCGGGGCCACGGGCCGCGCCGCTGTGCCCAGCGGGGCCAGCACCGGCGTGCACGAAGCCGTGGAGCTGCGCGACGGCGACAAAGCCATGTACCAGGGTAAGGGCGTGCTCAAGGCGGTGGAGAACGTGAACACCACGCTGGCCGAAGAGCTGGTGGGCTTCTCGGTATACGAGCAGGGGCTGATCGACAAAATCATGCGCGAGCTCGACGGCACCCCCAACAAGGGCAACCTCGGGGCCAACGCCATCCTGGGCGTGAGCCTGGCCGCGGCCCGCGCCGCCGCCCAGGACGCCGGCATGCCGCTGTACCGCTACGTGGGCGGCGTGGGCGCCACCACGCTGCCCGTGCCGATGATGAACATCCTCAACGGCGGCTCACACGCTGACAACAAGATTGACTTCCAGGAATTTATGGTGATGCCCGTGGGCGCCAGCTCGTTTAGCGAGGCGCTGCGCTGGGGTACCGACATTTTCCACACCCTCAAAACGGTGCTGAAGAAAAAGGGCTACAGCACCAACGTGGGCGACGAGGGCGGTTTTGCCCCCGACATTCAGAGCAACGAGGAGGCCATCCAAATTGTGCTGCAAGCCATCGAGCAGGCCGGCTACCAGCCCGGCGAGCAGGTGATGATTGCCCTCGACCCCGCCGCGTCGGAGTTCTTCGAAGACGGCCACTACCACTTCAAAAAGAGCACCGGCGAGAAGCTGACGCCCGAGCAAATGGTGAGCTACTGGGTGGACTGGACCAAGAAGTACCCCATCATCAGCATCGAAGACGGCCTGGCCGAGGACGACTGGGCGGGCTGGAAGAGCATCACCGACCAAGTGGGCAAGAAAATTCAGCTCGTGGGCGACGACTTGTTCGTGACCAACGTGGAGCGCCTCCAGCGTGGCATCGACGAGCACATTGCCAACGCCATCCTCATCAAAGTCAACCAAATCGGTACCCTCACCGAAACGATTGACGCCGTAAGCTTAGGCCGCCGCAACGGCTATAAGTCCATCATGAGCCACCGCTCGGGCGAAACCGAGGATTCGACCATCGCCGACCTGGCCGTGGCCCTGAACACCGGCCAGATCAAAACCGGCTCGGCCTCGCGCTCCGACCGCATGGCCAAGTACAACCAGTTGCTGCGCATCGAGGAAGAGCTGGGCGAAATCGCCTACTTCCCCGGCCGCAAAATGTAGCACGGCGCGGGCTCGATAAGCCTGCGAGGTTAAGCGTTTTATAAAGTGGAAAAGCCCCCGCTGTGCCGAACAGCGGGGGCTTTTGCGTAGCTTTAGGGGCCCCTAAACGGCGAACGACCGATGACAATACCCCGATTCCTGGTGCCGGTGCTGCGCGTGGTGCGCAGCTTTTACTTCCTCGTGGGCGGGGCCTTTTTGGTGTGGATGCTGGTGTTTGACGCCAACGACCTGGGCAAGCAGTTCGACATCTACCGCAAGTACCAGGACCTGCTCAGCGAAAAGCAGTACTACCTCGACAACATCGAAACGGTGAAGAGTGACCGCGCCGAGCTGATGAGCAGCCCCGCGCTGCTGGAGAAATTCGCCCGCGAAAAATACCTGATGAAGCGCCCCGGCGAAGACTTGTTCATCATGGTGCCCGAGGACGCTGCCAGCAAGTGAGGAGGGCCCCCGGGGCCCTGTTCGGCTTCCTGGCCTGGGCCGCGGCCGGCCTGGGGGCCCCGGCGGCACGGCCCCCGCAGGCCTTCCTGGCTCGGCATTTTTTGTTGAATGCGCTGGCCGGCCGGCCCCGCGCTGCGCACGCCGCGCTGGCCCCCGGGGCAGCATTGTCGGCAGCGCAGGCGGCGGCCCAGGTGGGCGTGCTGCGGGCGCAGGCCCGGCGTTGGGGCCCCGCTATCGAGCTGTACAAGCTGGGCTGGCGCTTGCCCGAGGGGCGGCCGGCGCTGCTGTTTTACCAGTTCCGGTTTGCCGCCGACTCGGCCCGGCCGGGGCCCCACGTGGTGCTCGACGTCACGTTTCAGGACTCGCTGGCTACCCGGCCGCTGTGGTTTGGGGTGGTGGTGCGGCGGCGCTAGGCACCGGTTGGGCGCAAGGCTGACCGCCAATTAGTTGGGTGTGGAATGGCCGTTGCTAGGCGACGGCGGGTTTGGGGTGCAACTTGGGAAATTAATAAAAAAACTTTGTTCTATATTGTGGCGCTTCCCGGGTAAAACAGCGGTGGCGAGCGTTCCATGCGTTTTTTCGTGCTGCTCGGCTGGTTGGGGTGCAGCGGGCTGCTGGCCTGGCCGGCCGCGGCCCGCCCGGGGCCCCTGGTTGCCGACACCCTGTTCCTGCGAGCCGTGAACGACGGGCCTTGGAACCACTACTTCGCCTACTGCCTCGACGCCTGCGACCAGCCAAGCAGCGGGGCTAAAGCGGCGGCGCTGTGGGCCGCCGGGCGGTTTCGGGAGGTACCGCCGGGGCGCGTGTTTCAGGTGGGCTACACGCAGGACCGGCTGTGGCTGCGGGCCACCGTGGTGAACACGCTGCCCCAACGCACCCGCTTCGTGTGGAGCCTGTACACGTTCGTGGACAGCGCCACGCTCTTTGTGCAGCCCGGCGGGCGGGGTGTGCCGCGCTTCGTGGCGGCCACCAGCGGGCGGGTGGTGGCCGCCCGGCGCGGGTTTCCGGCGCGGGCCAGCTGCCTGCCGTTTTGGCTCGAAGCCCACGCCCAGGCCGTGGTGTACCTGCGCGTCGAGAACCACACCGGGGCCCTGTACCTGCCCACCGACCTGACCACGGCCGAGGATTACCTGGCCTACGAGTCGGGGTTTTTCATGACCAAAAACTGGGTGTGGCTACTGGGCGTGTACCTCAGCAGTGCCCTGTTCAACCTCCTGCTCTACGCGTTTCTGCGCGACCGCATTCACCTCTGGTACGGGGCCTACGTGTTCTTTATTACCTGGTTTTTGCTGATGGAAGACGGCATCGATGCCTGGCTGCTGCCGCCGTGGGCCTACGGGCTGGGCTGGCGCCTGGGGCAGTACAGCGTGCTGCTGCTGGCCCTGGCCTGCGGGCTGCGCATCATGGGGCTGTTTGTGCGGCTGCGGCAGGGCTGGCCGCGCTTGTACCGCCTCAGCGTGGGGCTCAGCGTGGGGGCGGTGGCGTGCGTGGGGGCCTACGCCCTGTTGTTTGGGCCCGTGCTGGCGCGGGCCCCCGCGGGGCTGGCCTGGCTGAACGGCGCCCGCGAGGTGCTGCTGTGGGGAATGCTGCTGGCGGGCGGGGCCATGCTCACGGCGGTGCTGCGCTACGGGCGGCCGCCGCAGCAGCGGCTGGCGGCGCTCTACGGGCTCACGTACAGCTGCTTTTTCCTGGGCAGCGTCAATTTCTTGCTGAACCGCTCGGGGCTGACCAACATTCATATTGCCAACCCCAACGGCCTGGCCTGGGGCCTGGCCCTGGAGCTGCTCGCGCTGAGTACCCTGCTCACGGACCGCTTCCGCCGCACACTGCGCCAGAATGCCGAGCTGCGCGTGCGCCAGCTGCGCGAGCGGGCGGTGGCCGGCCAGCGCCTCATCGGGGCCCAAGAGGAGGAGCGCGCGGCCCTGGCCCGCGAGCTGCACGACGCCCTGGCCCCCGGCCTCACGGCACTGCACCTGGCCTGGCAGGGCCGGCTGGTACGGCAGGCCCTGGCCCTGGCCCCGCCGCTGCTGGCCGAGGCCCATGCCCAAACCGAGGCCCTGCTGCGCCAGCTGCGCCACGACGTGCGCACCCTCAGCCACGTGCTGCTGCCCATTCCGGCCGACGAGCTGCTGCCCCTGCCCCAGGCCCTGGCCCTGCTCGTCGAAACCCTGGGCCTGACCGACGACGGCCCCCGCGTGACGGCCCGCTGCGACCCCGATGCTGACGGCCTGCCCGCCCCCGTGCAGCAGGCGGCCTACCGCATCGTGGCCGAGCTGCTGCACAACGCCCTGCGCCACGCCGAGGCCAGCTACGTGCGCGTGGGCGTGCGCTGCTCGAACGCGGGGGTGCGCCTCACCGTGGCCGACGACGGCCGGGGCTTCGACCCCCACGGCCCGGCCCCGCACCGCGGGGGCTTGGGCCTGCGCGGCGTGCAGGCCCGCGCCAGCTACCTGCGCGGCTGGGTGCTCATCAGCAGCCAGCCCGGCCAGGGCACGGTCGTTAGTGTCGAGCTGCCAGTATTTTAAGGGCGAAGGCGCGATTCGTAATAGGTAACTATGGTGTTAATTGCTGAGCAATAACTGTTTTCTGCCCATGCCCTGCCGTTTAATCCTCGTGGACGACCACCCGGCCCTGACGCGGGGCTTGGCCGCGCTGTTCAGCCAAGAGCCGGACTTGGTGGTGAACGGGCAGTTTGCTACCGGCGGGGCCCTGCTGGCGTTTTTGGAAGGGGCCCCCGTGCTGCCGGCCGATGTGCTGCTGCTCGACCTGCACCTGCCGCCGCCCCACGACGGGCTGGCCCTGCTGCCGCGCCTGCGCCGCCAGTGGCCGGCGCTGCGGGTGCTGGTGTTCAGCAGCGCCACCTCGCCCGTACTGGTGGCGCAAGTAGCGGCGGCCGGGGCCCAGGGCTTCCTCGACAAATCGGCGGAAGCCACCGACTTGCTGGCCGCCATCCGGGCCGTGCACGCGGGGCAGCGGGTATTACCGGCCCGGTCGGGGCCCCGGGCCGCCGCGCCCCACCCGGCCGCCGATGCCTTGCTGCGCCTGCACCAGCTCTCCGCGCGCGAGCGCGAAATCATCGGCCTCGTGTGCGAAGGCCTTTCTTCCCGGGCCATTGCCGCGCGCCTCTCGCTGGCCGAAGTCACGGTGGCCACCCACCGCCGCAACCTGATGCAGAAGCTGGGCCTGCACGGCGTGGCCGAACTGATGCGCTTCGCCCAAGTGCACGGCTTGTAGGCGGTGGGCGAGGCCCCAAAAATTACTTACAAGTAGGTATTGTCAGGCGCACAATTTATAGAAAACTTTGTGTACTGCAAGGTCTTAACCAATGCAGCAGATGTTGTGCTACCCCTCTCCACATTTTTATGAAAACACGCCTACCTGTTTCCGCCCCGCCCTTGTTGGCGTTACGGTACTTACCCGTTTTTTTGTGGGTCGAGCAAGAGCCCGCACCCATCTGGACCGCCGCCCAATCGGGCACCAGCACCGGCCGGGTGCAAGCAGTGGGCACGGCCACCGCCGTTGGCGGTGACAAGTTTGTGGCCTGGGAGAGCACCGACACGCTGCTGATGGGCGGCGCCACTACCACTGCCGCCGACGACCGCCGCGTCGTGGTCCGCACCGCCTAATCGTCCCCACACCCGCATCCAAACCCAAAAACCAGGGGCCCCGTTTCGGACGAAACGGGGCCCCTGGTGCTAAACCGGTAGTGCTGCGCGGCCCGTCAGATGGCCGGGTCGGCGGGCACGTTGGGGTTGTTGAGGCGCTCCTGGCGCGGGTAGGGGTAGTAGTTGCGGGTGCGCTCGGCGGTGCTGGTGGGCGGGCCGGGGCGGCCGAAGCGGCGGCTGTCCTCCAGCCGCTGGCCGCTGAGGAACAGCTCGATGCTGCGCTGCTTGTACACTTCGAGCAGCAAATCGGCCACCGCCGTGGAGCCGCTGTAGGCCGGCAGGGCCGCGTACACGCCAAACGGGTCGCCGCTGGTTTGGGTGCGCACGGCGTTGATGTCGGCCAGGGCCCCCGCCACGTTGGGCGTGGCCAGGCGCAGGTTGGCCTCGGCCCGGATGAGGCGTAGCTCGTCGGGCTGGTAGGCCGGAATGTCGCTGGTGAGGCTGGTGAAGAAGCCGGCCAGCGTGCGCAGGCTATCCGGCGGGCTCGCCACCCGGGCCCCGGTGAGGAAGAAGCTCCGGCGGCGGTCGGCGGGGTCCACGAAGCCCGCGGGCAGGCCAAAGTTGCCACGCGGCGCGAAGTTGCGCGTGATGTTCACCGACTGGTAAATGGGGTTGGGGCTCTGGCTGCTGTAGCTGAACACCGAGCGCACCGTCAAATCGACCAGATTGGCCGCCGTGAGGGCCGCCGCGTAGTTGCCGGCCACCAGGTTGAGGCGGGCGCGGTAGGCCTGCACGGTGTTGGGCAGGTTGAAGGCCGTGCCCAGCACCTGGGTCGTGAAATCAGCGGAGGCGGCGTTGGCTGCCAGCTCGGCGGTGGCCAGGTCCAGCAGGCGCACGGCCTCGGCCAGCACCTGCGCGCGGGGCACGAAGGCCGCCTGCCCGGTGGTGCTGGTGGTGATGGGCGCCTGCTCGAAGGCCCCGGCCAGGGCCCCCAGCGCCGCCGCCTTGAACAGGTAGGCGTGGGCCAGCACGCCGCTGCGGGCCCCGGCGTCGGTGCTGAGCACGGTGGGCGCGGCGGCAATCAGCTGGTCGGCCACGCCCACCACGCGCAACGAGCGCGAGAAAAGGTTGGTCAGGTTGGCGTTGTCGTTGGGCAGGGCGGTGCCGCCGGTTTCCAGGTCGGTCACGTTGATGAACGTGGCCACGCCCTTCACCTCGCGCGACGTGGTGGCCGGCGTCAGCAGGATGGGTTCCAGGGCCGAGGCGGAGTAGAGCTGGCGCAGGCCCACGCTCAGGGCCAGCAGGCCCTCGCGGGTGCCCAGGGTTTGGGCGTCGGTGGCGGCGTTGGGGTTCACCACGTCGAGCTGGCAGGCGGTGGGCCCCAGCAGCGCGGCCACGGGCAGCAGCCGGGCCCAGCGGCGCAGCGAGGAGAAGCGGTTTTTCATATCAATTAAGTAAGCAGCCAAAAGTAAACGGGTTGTCAGTTGCTCGTTGTCGGTTGTTAGCCAGTAACTTGTGACCTGCTAACAGCCGACAACGAGCAACTGACAACTTACTTAGAAAGAAGCGTTGAAGCCCACCGACACGGTGCGCGGGATGGGCACCTCCACGAAGTCGAAGCCCCGCACGGCGTTGCTCTGGCCGGCGGCGTTCACCTCGGGGTCGTAGCCGCTGTACTTGGTGAAAGCCACCAGGTTGCGGCCCGACACGGACAGCCGTAAATCGCGCAGGCCCAGAGCCTTGGGCTTCAGCAGGTAGCTCACCGAGGCCTCGCGCAACTTCACGAACGAGCCGTCCTCCACCCAGCGGTCGAAGGTGTTGTAGATGGCGGCACTGGTGCCCTTGGGCACCTCGCCGCGCAGCTCGCCCTCGTAGCCGCTCAGGCCCCCGTACAGGTCGCGGTTGCCCACGCGGCTCGTGAAGTTGAACACGTCGAAGCCCTGCTGGGCATCAAACTGCACCCGCAAAAGGAGGCGGTTGTTGAGCAGCCCCACTTCGTTGATGAGCGAGGCGATGTAGCGCGGGTTGGGGTTGCCGAGCACCTTGCTCAGGAACGCGCCGGTGGGCTGGCCGGTGGCGTCGCGCTGGGGCGTGCCGGTGCCGTTGGGGCCCTGCACGCCGCGCTCGCGCTGGGGCAGGCCGCCGCTGCCGTCGCTCAGCTTGGGCGTGAGCAGCAGGCTGCCGTCGGGGTTGCGGGCCGAATACGTGCCGTAGAACGTGCCCAGCGGCTGGCCCTCCACGGCCGCCACCAGGCCGAAGCCGTTGGGGAAGGTGAGCAGGCCCCCGGGGATGTCGGTGATGTGGTTTTCGTTGTGCGTGAACGTGCCCGTGATGCTCCAGCGCACGGCTTTTGATTGCACCGGCGTGGCGCGCACCAGCACCTCAATGCCGCGGTTGGTCATGTTGCCGATGTTCTCGAAGCGGTTGCTGTAGCCGCTGCTCAGGGCCAGGTCGCGCGAGAGGAGCAGGTCCTGCACGCGCTTGTTGTAGTACGACACCTCGAAGCCCAGCCGGTCGTTGAAGAAGCTGGCGTCGACGCCGGTTTCGAACTCAGTTTGACGCTCGGGCTTAATGTTTTCGTTGCCTAATAAAGTAGCCGGGGCCAGCCCTTGTAGCGAGCCGGCCGTGACGGGACCATAGTTCGTGAACCGGTCGTAGGGCCCGATGGCCGTCAGGTTGCCGGCCTTGCCGAACGAGCCGCGCAGCTTGAACTGCGGAATTAACGTGCCCAGCTTGCCGTCTTTCCAGAATTTCTCCTCTGACAGCACGTAGGCCACGCTGGCCTTGGGGTAATACTGCGTGCGGTTGTTGGCGCCGTACACCGAGGCCGCGTCCACCCGCAGCGCGCCCGTCAGAAACAGGCGGTTGCCCAGCCCCAGCGTTTGCTGCACAAAGGCTCCCACGAACGTACGTTCTTGGCGGCTGTCGTTGGGCACGGGCAAGCCATTTACTGTCGTTGGCACCAATGTGCCACCCGCGGTCGTTTGCACAATGGGCGAGAGCTGAATGGCGGTGAGGTTGGTGCTCAGGGCCTGGTCGTACTGCAAGGTGCCGCCCACGGTGGTGGTGCTGGCCAGCCACTCCGTGAAGTTGCGGCGGTAGTTGAACGTGGCGTCGTTGTTCACCAGAATGGCCGTGCGGTCGGCCCGCCGGGCGTAGCCGGTGCTGTAGCTGGGCGTGGTGTTGCCTACCGGAATGAAGCCCGTGCCGATTTGGGTGCTGGCGTCGTAGCCCAGCACGTAGTCGAACGAGAAGCCCTCGAACGGGGTGAGGCTCAGTTGGGCATCGCCGATGAAGCGCGAGGTGCGCTGCACGAAGTTGAAGCGGTTGATGGCCTCCAGCGGGTTGGTGCGCAGCACAAACGCCTGGGGCGAGGTGCTGGGGTAGCGCCCGGTGGTGGGGTCGGCGGCGGGGTTGATGAAGTTGTTGGCGAAAATGAAGCCCGTCAGGGCCCCGTAGGCTTCGTTAATGCCGCCATTCGGAATATCATGGCTCTCGCTAAGCGTGTAGTTGGCGCCCACGCTCAGGCTGGCCTTCGAGCCGAAGGACTGCTGCACGCGCACCCGGCCCCCGCCGCGGGCAAAGTCCGAGGCCTTGATAATGCCTTGGTTGCGGAAGTAGTTGGCCGAGGCGAAGTACTTGGTGGTGGCCGAGCCGCCGGTCACGCTCACGTAGTCGTCGGTGCCCACGGCGGTCCGGAAAATGCCGTCCTGGTAGTCGTAGCGCTGCACCGGCACCTGCGTCAGGTCGGTGGCCACGAAGTTGGTGAAGCGCGACGGGTACTGGTTGTAATCAAGCTTCTTGCGGATTTGCGAGACCAGCAGCTGTGACGAAAACGTGACCTGCGGGGCCCCTTCCTTGCCGCGCTTGGTGAAAATCTGCACCACGCCGTTCGACGCCCGCGAGCCGTAGATGGCCGCCGCCGCCGCGCCCTTGATGACCTCGACGCGCTCCACGTCGTTGGGGCTGATGTCGACCAGCCGGTTCTGGGCCGAGCCGCCCAGGTCGAGCAGCTGCGGCGAGTCGTTGTTCACAATCACCCCGTCGATGATGTAGAGCGGGTCCGACGAGCCGGCCACCGTGCTGGGGCCCCGCAGCCGCACCGACATGCCGCCCGCCGGGTTGCCCGAGTTTTGGGTGATTTGCACGCCCGCAAACTTGCCGTCCAGCGCCTGGTCAATCTGGGTGGGCACGGTGGTGCGCAGCTCGTCGCCGCTCACCGTGGCAATGGTGTTGCCGAGCTGCTTCTTGCTCGTGGCCACCGAAGTGCCGGTCACCACCACCTCGTTCAGGCGCAATTGGTCTTCGGTCAGGATGGCGTCCTGCACGGCCACGGGGCCGGCCGTGCCCAGCGCCACCGTGCGGCGCGTGCTGCGGTAGCCCACCGAGCTCACCTCCACCTGGTAGGTGCCGGGGGCTACGGCCGCGGGCAGCTCGTAGCGCCCGTTGGCGTCGGAGGTCACGCCGAGCACCGTGTTCAGCAAGCGCACCGTGGCGCCGGGTAAGCCTTCGTTGTTGCCATCCAGCACCCGGCCACTGATGACGTAGCGCACAGTTTGGGCCGCGGCGGGGCCCCCGGCCGCGCCCAGCAGTAGCAACAGCAACAGCCAGAAGTGCCGGCTGCGGGCGCCGGCAAGCAAGTAAGGTTGAGTCATAGAAAAGAGATTGAACCAGAACAGAATGGCACTAAAAAAAGCCAGGAATAACTTCCCGGCTGAATATTAATATAAAAACGGCAAGAATCTAATTTTTCGGTGAAAAATCACCCCAAGCCCCAGCTTGGAGCCCCAGGGCCCTAAGCCAGGTTTGGGGCAATTCTAGTGTTTCATGAGCGGTATGGAGACGTAGTCTTTGCGTCGTTACCTCGTTCCAGTACTTAGCTTAAATGTAATTTAAGGGTGTACGTCTGTAAAAACGCCGGATTTGAACGTGCTTTGACCGGTGTTGGCCGTGGCGGGATACGCGCCACTGAACGTGCCGGAAAAGCCGCCCGTGGCGGTCTTTTTTACGGTCAGGTTAGCCCCCAGGACGTAATTGGTATAGTCCGAGCCAGTAGCCGGGTTGTAGCGTAACACATCGATGCCGGGGCTGGGTAGCATTCGGAAGGCCGCGTCGGGCTCGGTAGCGAGCTTGATGAAGTCGAGGCTGAACTTCTCAGGGGCTGCGTTCGCCGCTACGGTGCCGACGCAAGTGATGGTCAGCAATTCGGCGGCGTGGTCGCCGGCGGCATCGAGTACGTGGTAGGTGGGATTGCGCACGGCCGTGGCGGTACCCGTCGTGGCGCGTCCGTCCAACACGTAAGAGCACGTGCCGGATGCAGGCTCGGGCGTGGGCTCATCGTTGCGGCGGGCGCAGGCCCAGGCATTGAGGGCTAACACGAGCAGCAGGAAGCGGTGCAAACGGGTAGAAACCATTGGAAGTAGGTGGTTTAGGAACAGGTGATTGTGGGCAAGCAAGATAAATAGGACTTACGCACACGACTAAACAAGGGCTTGGATAAGTGGTTTTTGGAGCAGTTGCCGCAGGTAGGGTGCCCATTGCTGTTGGTGTGCCTGATAAATGGTTTGGCCTATTCGGCGGGCATGTTGGCGGAGCGAAACCCAGGCCAGGTAACAGCAGGCCAAGTGGTTGCGTTGTGCATTGGCGTTGCGGCACTGGCACTTTTCGGCCCCCGTCAGCTGCTTGAAGCTGCGGTGAAATTCCTCCACCTGCCAGCGCACCTGCACGGCCTCGATGACCAGCTCCCGCGTCAAATGAGCGGCCAAGTGGTTGGTGATGACCCATTCAATGTCGCCGTTCGTGGCCACTAGCTTGAAGAGTTTTACGCCAAAGGGCACTTCTTTCAGGCGCACTTCCACGCCCTGGCTCCAGCCCTGCGGCGGCGGGTCGAGCGTGTCCAAGCCCTGGTAGCCGCTGGTTTTGGTCAGGCTCACCAACCGGTTGCTTTTCAGGGTCGTGAAAAACGTCCACCCGGCGCGGTGAATGCGCTTCAGGTTGGTGCTGCCGGCGTACCAGGAGTCGAATAAAATAGTGCGCGCCAGTACTTTGTCCTCGGCCACGACGTGGTCGAACATGGCCAGAAAATGGTCGTTTTTCGTGAGCTGGTCGTCATCCGGCGCGTAGACGCGGTAATCCAGGGGCAGAAAATCGCCCGCCTGGCCGCTGCTGTGCACGCGGTTGACCAGCCCGCTGCCGGTCACCATGCCGTGGACGTTGCCCGAGTACTGGCGCTTGGCCACTGCGATGAAGCGGCTGTACTTTTTGTCCTGTACGCTGTCGTCCACCAACAGAAACGCCTCGGGCGAATCGTGTAACAAGGGCTGCACCAACTCGCGCAACTGACGGACCGGCAGTCGGCTGTTGCGCAAAAAACGGTTCACCTGGTCGTGGCTCGCATCCGGCCGATGCGCTGCCAAATGGGTGCACGTGTAGTTGGTGGGCGTACTCAGCAGGTACTCGATATAAGCGGTTTGGGTCAGCATGAGCGTCCGGTTTTGCCTAAATTACCCCAAAGTGCGTAAGTCCTAATAAACTAAAAGATGCTTTTTTGCACGTGAATCGGGGCCCCAAAATCAACTTAATCCGTTGCTAACCCAACCCGGGAAAGCTACCCCGGCCACGAGATTTTGCCCATCGTGACGGCCGGCACGCGCTGCCGCCCAGCCCCCAGCGCCACCGGCCGGCCCGCCACCGCCTCGTTGGCCAGCACCGCAAACAGGATGGCCTCCTTGGCATCAGCTGGCACGCCCAGGGCATCGGTGCTGGCGAAGGCCGCGCCCGGCAAATGGCGGCGCAGGGCCCCCAGCAGCGCCGGGTTGTGAGCCCCGCCGCCGCTGGTATAAACCGCTGGCAACGGAGCCTCCGCGCTGCCGAATACCTGCTGCACCGCCCGCGCCACGCCCACGGCGCTCAGCTCCACCAGCGTGGCCAGCAGGGCTTCGAGGCCCAAAGCGGTGGTACCGGTGTGGGTCTGCGCGGCGGCCAGGTAGGCGGGGCCGAACAGCTCGGGGCCCGTGGTTTTGGGCAGCGCGGCGGCGAAAAATGGGTGGTCGAGCAGGGCCCCCAGCAGACCCTCATGCACCTGGCCGGCCAGGGCCAGGCGGCCGTCTTCGTCGTAGTGCAGCCCGGGCCGGTGGGCCCGGATGGTGGCGTCGAGCAGGGTGTTGCCGGGGCCCGTGTCTGTGCTAAAGGCGGTGCTGGCGTCGGCCCCGGCGCGGGGCAGGTAGGTGAAGTTGGCGATGCCGCCCAGGTTCAGCAGCAGGCGCTCCTCGTCGGGGCTGCTCAGCAGCAGGTAGTCGCCGTAGGTGGCCAGCGGGGCCCCCTCGCCGCCGGCGGCCAGGTGCTTCTGGCGGAAGTCGCTGACGGTGATGATGCCCGTGCCCTGGGCCACGTGGTCGCCGTCGCCGAGCTGCAGGGTGGCGTTCAGGCCCTCAAAATCGGGGTGCTGGTGCTGGTGGGCGGGCGCGTGGTACACGGTCTGGCCGTGGCTGGCCACCAGGTCCACGTCGGCCGGGGCCACCTGCCAGGCGTGCAGGCACCCAAGTACCATGTCGGCGTGCAGGCGGCCCAGCCAAGGGTTCAGCAAGGTCAGGTATTCCAAGCTAACTTGCTCGCGGGCAAACACCTGCCGGATGCGCCGGCGCACGTCATCGTTGTAGGGCACTGTGGCAAACTGCTCCAGCACTAGCTGCGTGGCCGCGCCGTGGCCCGTGAGGCGGCACAGGGCCACGTCGAGCCCATCAAGTGACGTGCCCGACATCAGCCCCACGATGCGGCGGCTGGGCTGCTGGGCCAGGCGGCAAAGGCGAGCAATGGCTGCGTTCATTCTTGCGCTTTTAAGAACTTTTTATTAAGTACAAAACGAATTTTATGCCCGCTTGTGCTGCTAGGTGGCGCAGGGCCTCTTGCCGAGCTGTGGTGAGGCGCGACGCGTTAAGCCAACAATGGGCTGTCGGCGGGGTCATTGGCGGCTTGGGCGGCGTAGCGCTGCAAGCTAATGGCCAGCCAGAACACCACAATAACCCGTGGCTCCTGCCAGAAATCCTGGGCAAAGGAATGCAACAGAAAGAAGACAAAGTACAAGGCCAGGCCCACGGCCAGCGCCGACCGCTCGCCGTGCAAAACGCGGCGCAGCTGGCGCAGCACCGCGTAGCCCAGCACCAGCAGGCCGGTCAGCAGCCCCAGGGCCCCGGCCTCGATGAGCCAGCCGAGGTAGAGGTTGTGCACGTTCATGCGGCGAAAGGTGGTGTAGTACCGGCGGTTAGCGGGCACTTCCTGCGCGAATTCGAGGTAGCGGTCAGGAAACGTGCCGGGCCCGATGCCCACCAGTGGCGTGCGCCGGTACAGCACCAGGCCGTACTTCCAGCGGTTGAGGCGCTCGGCGTTCGACTCGTTGGTAGCCGTGAAGTCGCTCACCGACTTCAGTTCGTGCAGCAGGGTGGGGGTCTTGCCAGCGTCGATGACGGGCGCAGCGGCCGCCGCCGCTTCCTCCGGCAGGGCCAGCCGCCACGTGATGCCCTGCCAGGCGCCGAACGTCAGGGCTCCGGCCACCGCCCAGGGCAGCCACAGCCGGGCAGCGGCGGTCCGGCCCAGCAGCACCAGCAGCAGCACCGCCTGCACCAGCAGCGACGCGTAGGACGCCCGCGAGTAGGAAAACGCCCCCACCATCAGCACGGCGGTGAGCAGGGCCGTGGCCAGCAGGCGGCCGCGGGGGCCCTGGGCCCGGGGGCTGAACAGCAGCACCAGGTTCAGCCCCAGCACCAGGGGCTCCAGCAGCACCGTTAGGTTGGTGTGGCCGTGCTGCAGGAATGGCTGCGCGATGGCGTACGAGAGCGGATACGTGATGCCCTGCTGCACGTGGCGCGCCAGCACGTACAGCGCCAGCGCGCCGGTGCCCGCGCCCAGCGCGGCCCCCGCCCGCCGCCACTCGGTGCGGCCCAGGCGCAGCACCCGCGGCACCCCGTAGCCAAAGCCCACGAAAACCAATACCGTGGCCACGTACTTAGCCGACACCCGCACGTCGCTCGAAAAAGCCGTGGCCAGTAGCAGGGCCCCCAGGTGCAGCCCCACCAGCTTGTCGAGCAAGGAGCTGGGGCCCGGCCGGGCCACCCACCCGGCCAGCACGCCCAGGCCCAGCAGGCCCACCGTCAGCACCATTAGGGGTTCGGCGGCCACCAGCAGCCCAAAGTGCCCCCAGGGCGAAAACCAGTTGATGGACAGCGGCAAACTAGCCAGGGCAGCATAAAACAGCCCCAGCAGCAGCGAGCGAAAGCGCGGAGAAATCATGTCAATAATCAGGCGGCAAGCAATAAAACGGCGCGCGGGCGCGGCAAGCAAGCCGCAAGAAAGCACACCGCCGGCCAACCGTGCCACTACCCAATCTTCTTGCCCGCCATGGCCTGCTGGATGGAGATGTTCATCACCCGCTCGGCGTAGGGGCGCGTCAGCTCGTCCAGCTCATCCATGCTCTTCAGGATGGGGTCGCGCTCGGTGCCGGCCAGCGCGGCGCGCACGCGCTGCACCTGGGCCCCGGTGGCGCTCAGCTCCTCTTCGGTGAGGTGCATGCGGTGCTTGCGGGTGAAGTTCTCGACCTGGTAAAGCAGCTGCTCGGCGGCGGTGCGGGCCTCTATTAGGAGGCGGGCGGCCACGTCGTCCTTGGCGTTCAGCAATGAGTCCATTAGCATCTGCTCCACTTGCTCGTCGGTGAGGCCGTACTGGGGCTTGATTTCGACCTGCTGGCGGGTGCTCGAGCGCAGCTCGATGGCCTCCACTTGCAGGATGCCGTCGGCGTTGAGCAGGAAGTTCACGTCCACCTTGGGCAGGCCGGCGGGCATGGCCGGGATGCCGGTCAGCACGAACTCGCCCAGCTTGCGGTTCTGGCTCACCAAATCCCGCTCGCCCTGGTACACGCCGATTTTCAGGTTCACCTGCCCGTCGATGCTCGTGGTGTACTGGCGCCCGGCCTTGGTCGGAATCTTCGAGTTGCGCGGAATAATCGGGTCGAGCAGCCCGCCCAGCGTCTCAATGCCCAGCGTGAGCGGCGTCACGTCGAGCAGCAGCACATCGCGGCGGTTGCCGGCCAGGATGTCGGCCTGGATGGCCGCGCCCAGCGCCACCACCTCGTCGGGGTTCAGCGAGCTGTTGGCCGGCTGGCCGAAGAATTTCGACACCTCGTCGAACACCAGCGGCACGCGGGTCGAGCCGCCCACCAGCAGCACCGCGTCTAGTTTAGTTGCTAGCTGTTGGCTGTCAGTTGTTAGGTTTTGGTTTTCGCTGGTACTAACAACTGACAACGGCGAACCGACAACTAACCCCGCATCGGCCACGGCCTGGCGGCAGGCGGCGATGGTGCGCGCCACCAGGGGCCCCACCAGGGCGTTGAATTGCGCTTTGGTGAGCGTAACCGGCAGCACCGCGCCGGCCGCGTCGGTGAGCTGGGTCGTGAAGTCGTCGTGCTGGCTGAGGTAGCGCTTGGCCATTTCGGCGGCCAGGCGCAGCTGCTGCTGGAGGTGCGGGTCGGTGGCGAAGGCGGCGGGCAGGCCGGCCGTGGCCTGCCAGTGCTCGGCAATGGCGCGGTCGAAGTCGTCGCCGCCCAGGTACGTGTCGCCGTTGGTGCTCAGTACCTCAAAAATGCCCTGCTGGATGCGCAGAATGCTGACGTCGAAGGTGCCGCCGCCGAGGTCGTACACGGCCACGGTTTTTTCCTCGTCGGGGCTCAGGCCGATGCCGTAGGCCAGGGCCGCGGCGGTGGGCTCGTTCACGATGCGCAGCACCTCCAGGCCCGCGAGGCGGCCGGCGTCGCGCGTGGCCTGGCGCTGCGAATCGTTGAAGTACGCCGGCACCGTGATGACGGCGCGGTTGACGGGCGTTTTAAGGGCGTGCTCGGCGCGGGCGCGCAACTCCTTCAGGATGTCGGCCGACAGCTCGATGGGCGAGTAAAACCGGTCGGCGACGCGGATTTTCACCAGGCCCTCGGCGTTATCGTCAATCACCTTGTAGCCCAGCTGCCCGGCGTGGAGCCCCAGGTCGCGGTAGCTTTTGCCCAGCAGCCGCTTCACCGAGTAAATCGTGCGCTGCGGGTCCGTGAGTAGGTATTCCTTGGCGTCGGTGCCCACCACGGGGTCGTGCCCATCAGCCGGAAAGTGCACTACTGAGGGCACGATGCTGCCGCGCCCCTGGTCGTTGATGGCCAGCGGCTGGCGGGTTTCGGGGTGCACGTAGGCCACCAGGCTGTTGGTGGTGCCGAGGTCGATGCCGACGATGATTTCCTCCTGCTGGAGGGCCCCGGTGGCGAGGTTGATGGCGACTTTGGCCATAAGAGCAAAACGCCGCAGCGGAGGCGGCACGGATAAGAGCGAGGAAGCGAAGCGGCCCGGCGTGGGCCGGGGCGGGCCCAAAAATACGCCCAGCGCCGCGGCCAGGGCCCCGGTCCAACGGCCCGACCAGGGCTGGGGTTTACATTGGAGTACGCTTTGCCTGTACCGCCAAGCTCTGTGCTGGCACCGCCGGGGCCTTGCATAGGCTGCCTTGGGGCCCTAAGGCAAGGCCCCGGCGGTGCCAGCACAGAGCTTGGCGGTACAGCCTAACGCCCCCAGCAGGGCCCCTGCTGGACAACGGCGCCCAACCACTCAAAGCGCGCTACCGGCCGCTACCGCACCGGCGCGCATTGGATAAAAAGAAGAAAAACTAAAGCTCAACCAGCGGTTTTTTTGCGGCGGGCGCGTAGTTTCGGGGCATGATGCGCTTTTCCGTTTTGGTGACCGGCGCGGCCTTGGCCGTGCTCACGGGCGCGGCCGGCTGCCAGCGGCCCGCCGACGCGCCCCTGGCGGCGGTGCCGCCGGCCGCCGTGGCGCTGCAAGCGGCGCCGGCCGCGGGGCCCCCGTCGGTGCTGCCCCTAGGGGCCCCGGCGGCCCTGCCCGATTCGCTGGTGCTCACGCCCGTGCCCGCCGTGGCCGAAATGCCCGACACCCTGCGCCGGGCCATTGCCCAGCTGCACACGGCCCTGGGGCCCGCCGCCGCCGCGCTGCGCCCCGCCGTGCTGGAGCAGGCCTGCGTGGGCTACCTCACCCTGCGCCGCACCGACCCCAGCTTCCGCGCCGGCCTGCTGGCCGTGGCCGACATGGACCTGCCCAACACCGAAGAGCGCCTGTGGGTACTCGACCTGAAAAACGCCAAGGTGCTGCACCGCAGCCTGGTGGCCCACGGCGCAGGCTCGGGCCACCTGCGCGCCCGCCGCTTCTCCAATAAAGAGTCCTCGGCCTGCACCTCGCTGGGCTTCTACCGCACCGCCGGCAGCTACGACGGCATTCACGGCTACTCGCGCCGCCTGGAGGGGCTGGACAAGGGCGAAAACGCCAACGCCTACAACCGCTACGTGGTGCTGCACGCCGCCGACTACGCCAGCCCGGCCTACGTGCACCAGCACGGCCACCTGGGCTACAGCCGCGGCTGCCCGGCCCTGCCGCCCGAGCAATTCAAGGCCATTATCAGCACGGTGCAGGGCGGTACTACGCTGCTGCTCAGCGGCCCGGGCCTGCACTCGCGCTGGCTCGACGGGCCCGTGGCCACCCGCCGGTTTCTGGCCCACGGCTGGGGTTAGGGCCCCGGCCCTGGAATTTACCGGGAATGTTTTGGCTAAAATTAAGGTTGTTTCTTGCTCCATCGCCGCTGTTTTTGCGTATATGGTTTAGTGCCTCAGTATTAATCAGTCATTATTGGCTACTTTGTTTACTGATTCGCCCTTGTTACTCAATAGATTGCATTCGTCTATGGAAAAGCATCATGTTAGCGTTGTCCTGCGCCAGCGCCGCTACCGGCGCACCAAGCGCGCCGTGCGGCGCGTGCTGCCCTTCTTGGCCGCGCTGTTCCTGGCCACGCCCGTAGCGGGGCCGGTGAGCCGTTCGCTGGCCGGCACCGCCGCGGGCACGCACCAGGTCGCCCGCGTGGCCCCCACCAAGGCCTTGCTGTTCAACCTGAAGCTGCACGAGACCTACGACGCCCTAGGGGCCCAGGCCCAGGGCCTGAAGTTCGAGGTGTTTGAGAAGGCCATGACCGGCTACCTCAACCTCAAGCAGGGCGGCCGCTTGGCCGGCGATAAGCAGTTGCTGACGGTAGTCGACTTCGACTTGCCCAGCACCGAAAAACGCCTGTGGGTGGTGAACCTGGCCAGCCAGCAAATCATTTTCCACACCCTGGTGGCCCACGGCCACAACTCGGGCGAGAACGAGGCCACCAACTTCTCGAACACCGACGCCAGCAACATGAGTAGCCTCGGCTTCTACGTGACGGGCAGCGAGTATCAGGGCAAGCACGGCCACTCGCTGCGCCTCCAGGGCCTCGACGAGGGCTACAACACCAACGCCGCCACCCGCTCGGTGGTGATGCACGGTGCTGAGTACGTGAGCGAAGAGTTCATCCGCGAGAACGGCCGCCTGGGCCGCAGCCTCGGCTGCCCCGCCCTGCCGATGGACCAGTACGCGCAGATCATCGACGCCGTGAACGGCGGCACCTGCCTGTTCATCAACCGGTCGGACGCCGGCTACAGCTCCAAATTCCTGGACCAAAACGTAGCCGTGCAAGCGCTGACGGAAGCGGTCCGGCCGGTGTCGTAATCAACACAAATGATATATAAAAAGGCCTTGCGCACCGTGCGCAAGGCCTTTTTGCTTTTTAGGGGCCCTACAACTTCACACCGAACTTGGCGCCCACGCCCTCCAAGTCTTTCACCACGGCATCGAGCAGCGGAATGCCGTCGAGCAGGCGGTGGGCGGCGGTGTCGCGCTCGGGGTCGCCGGGGATGAGGACCTGCTTGCCCTCCACAGCGTGGGCCTGGCGGAAGGTGGTTATCCAATTGTCCATGTGGGCTTTGAATTCGTCTGCGGGCCGAAAGGCATCCACCCGCAGGGCCCCGAAGAAGTGGCCCAGGCCTTGGCCCACGGGGTTGGCCGAGGGCTGGAGGAAGGCCACGAACGGTGGCACCCAGGGCCCGTAGTTGGCCCCGCTGAGCACGGCCGAGAAAATATCAACCACCGCGCCCAGGCCGTAGCCCTTGTGCGAGCCGGTTGCGCCGCCCAGCGGCAGCAGGGCCCCGCCGTCCTTCACGGCGTTGGCGTCGGTGCTGGGGCGGCCGTCGGCGGTTTGGGCCCAGCCTTCGGGCAGGGGCAGGCCCTTGCGCTGGGCAATTTCGAGCTTGCCGTTGGCGGCGGTGGTGGTGGCCATGTCGAGCACAAAATCGGGCTGCTCGCCGGCGGGCACGGCCACGGCAATGGGATTGGTGCCCAGCAGCCTATCGAGCGAATAGGTGGGGGCCACCAGGGGCGAGGCGTTGGTCATGGCTACCCCAATCATGTCGTGGGCCAGGGCCAGCATGGCGTGGTAGCCTGCTATTCCGAAGTGGTTGGAGTTCTTCACCGACACCCAGCCGGTGCCTACTTGCTGGGCCTTCTCGATGGCCACGCGCATGGCCCGGGGCCCCACCACCAGGCCCAGGCCGCCGTCGCCGTCCACCACGGCCGTGCTGGGCGTTTCGTAGGTCACGGCCACCCGGGGCGCGGCGTTGATGCGGCCGGCTTCCCAGAGGCGCACGTAGCCCACCAGCCGGGCCACGCCGTGCGAATCGACGCCCCGCAAATCGGCGGCTAGCAGGGTTTCGGTGGCCAGCGTGGCGTCGGCTTCGGGGCAGCCGATGGCCTGGAATACGCTTTCGGTGAAAGCAAACAGCTGGTTGTAGGCAAACGGGGTGGGGACGGGCATGGGCAAGTGGCTAAGCAGGAGCGCCGGGATGAGCGCTGGCAAAGGTAGAAGGGGCGCCCCCGGTAGCGTGGACGCTGCGAGTCCGCGCGGTTGAGCTACTGGTTAGGGCCCCGCGCGCGGGCTTGCAGCGTCCACGCTACCAGTTGCCACGATTATAATGAGGCTTTTTAGAGGACAGGAAAAGCCCCGAAACGGTCGTGCTGAACGCAGTGGAGCATGGCCGTTTCGGGGCTCTTCAACCACTTTCCCTCTAATCTTTTAACATGTTTTAAAATAAATAATTTTGATTGTCAATGGTTTACAAATATCAACTAATAATTTAGTTAATTAACTAAATTATTAGTTGATATTTGTTCCACAACCTCCCGCACCTACTTATGAGTCCCTCCTTTCCCGAACTTACCCGCGCTGAAGAGCAGGTGATGCAAATCCTCTGGCGCGAGGGCCCCAGCTACGTCAAGGACGTGCAGGGTGCCCTGCCGGCCCCGGCACCGGCCATCACCACGGTGTCCACCATCGTGCGCATTTTGGAGCAGAAGGGCTTCGTGGGCTACGAGGCCTTTGGGCGCACGCACCGTTACCACGCCCTGGTGGGGCAGGACGACTACCGCCGCTTTTCGCTGCGCAAGCTGCTGGGCGGGCACTTCGGCGGCTCGTTCAGCCGGCTGCTCTCCTTTTTTGCCCAGGAGGAAAACCTCGACGCCGCCGCCCTCGACGCGCTGCTCCGCCAGGCCCAGGCCGGGGGCCCCGGCGATGGCGACGCGCCCGCCGGCACCGACTTAGCTTCCACCCCCCACGCCCCGCAACCATGAACGACTTGCTGACCTGGATGCTGGGCTCCGTGCTGGGGCTGGGCGCTGCCTGGGCCGTGTACCGGCTGGCGCTGCGCGCCGAGCGCTGCTTCGGCTACAACCGCGTGTTCCTGCTGCTGGCGCCGCTGGTGGCGGCGGGGCTGCCGCTGCTGCCGCGCCCGGCACTGGGGTGGCTGACCGGCGCTGCGGCTCCGGGGGCCCCGGGGCTGGCCGGCGGGGGCCCCGGGCCGTCGTTTGTGCTGCCCACGCTGCACGTGCAAGCCAGCGGCTGGGCGGCCGAATGGGCCGGAGTTTCGCCGCTGGTCTGGCTGTACGTGGCCGGCGTGGCGGTGGGCCTGGGCCGCTTGGCGTGGCGGCTGGGGCAGCTGCACCGGGCCACGCGCGGCCTGGCCCGCACCGTTGGGCCCGGCTACGCGCTGGCCAACACCGGCGGCCGGCTGCCCACCAGCTCGTTCGGCCGCACTATATTTTGGGACGATACGGCCGCCCTGGCGCCCGCCGATGCCGCGCAGGTGCTGGCCCACGAGGCGGCCCACGTGAGCCAGGGCCACACCTACGACGTGCTCTGGCTGGAAAGCTGGCGGGCCGTGCTCTGGTTCAACCCCTTCATCTACCCGCTGCTGCGGGCCCTGGCCCTCACCCATGAGCTGCTGGCCGACCGCGCCGCCCTGGCCGAAACCGCCGCCGCCGCCCCGGGGCCCCGGCCCGGACCCACGGCCTACGCCACGTTGCTGGCCCGGCTGGCCACCCGCCGCATCACGCTGCCCGAAGCCCCGTTGCCCCTGCTGCACTCCTTCACCCATTCCCTCACCCTCACCCGCATTGCCATGTTAAAGTCGTCCCACCCCGTGCGCCGCTGGAAGCAGTGGCTGGCGCTGCCCGCCGTGGCGGGCCTATTGGCCGTGGCCTGCCGCACTGCTGACATACAGCCCAATAACGGAGTTGCCCCGTCGCCGCCGCCGCCGCCAATTGCCCTGTCGGAAGCGCAGCGTACGAGCATAAAGCAGGAAATCAAAGCTAAAATAATTGTTGCTCAGCACCTGGATTCGATGCGGACGGGGGGTAAAATTGAGCCGGGTACTACGCAGCAAATCTATGTTTCTAACATGGACAAGCCCGGTGAGGTTGTGGTCACCATTACCAGGGGCCTTATACCGCCGCACCCAATCAAACAGTTCACGAACAGCGGCGACCAAGTTTACGTGTTTGTTGAAGAAATGCCGCAATTACCCGGCGGGGGTGGTAATACTGCCATCGTGGAAGCCATTCAAAAAAACGTTCAGTACCCAATGCTCGCCGCAGCTGACCGGAAAGATGGCCGGGTGTTCGTGTCCTTCGTTGTGACCAAAGCAGGTGCAGTAGAAGATATGGAAATAGTGAAGGGGTTAGGGCCTGCCTACGACGAGGCTGTGAAGACAGCCATTGCCAAGCTGCCCACTTTTACCCCCGGCCGCCAAGGGGGCACCCCGAAAGCTGTACACTTCACCGTGCCCATCATGTTCCAGAAGCAGCCATAAGCTAGCCGCTTTGGGAGAAAACCAACCGGGCCCCGGCGCTGCACAGCGCCGGGGCCCGGTTTTTAGGGGGTTATCCAGTTATTCACATTGTTTTTGTGGATAACTTTTGGATTGGCTAGGGGCCCGGCTGCACATACCAGGGGGCCTTCCCATCGCGGTTAGATTGGTTCTTTAACCAGCCGCAGGCCCAGCGGCGGCAAGTGGTCGAAGTCGTTGTCGGTCGTGTGCAGAGGTAAATCCAGATAGAGGGCGGTGGCCGCAATCCAGAGGTCGTTTTTGCCCATGTTGCGGGCGCTCATGCCGGTCGGCAACTGCTGGCCCCGCAATTTGCCCTGGCTGTAGGCATCGAGCCGGGCGTACAGGCCCGCCAACTCGGGCACGAAGCCGACCAAGGGATGCCGTTCGAGTAGCTGCCGTAAAAAAGCCACTTTTTGGTAGCCCCAATCGGCTTTGAGGGCGAAAGATTCTAACTCCCCGACCACCGCGAAGGGCAGCACCCCGCGCAACGGGAGCCACTGTCGCCGGCGCAGGTGGGCAATAACGACGTTCGTGTCAAAGACCACGCACCGCGGCGGTGCGCTCTTCGCGCAGCAAATCGTCCATGCGGGCGTTCTCTTCGGCCGTGAAACCCAAATCCGGGATGGGCAACGGCTCGGTTGGGGATACTACGTCAAGAAAGTGCTGCACGCCCCAGCGCTTGATATCCGCCGGAGAGTAGTAGGTGAGCTGCCCCCACCGCAGGGGAGGAATAAGCTCGGGCGCTGGGGAGATAGTCATAGCTCAAAGATGGCGGCTTTTGAACAAACCCAGTAGAACTTCCGTGCCGGCACTTCGAAGCGGCCACCAAAAGCGGAACGCCAAGCCTACCGGGGCCCTATTGCTGCTGCTGTTGCTGTTGTTCCCAATCGGCGTACTTGCGGTAGGAGTTGACGGCCATTTTAGGCAGGGGGGCCTGCTGCACGTACACGGGGGCCTTGGGGAAGTCGTCGGAGGGCAGCGGGTGGCCGTTTTCGATGTGCACGGACACCTCCAGCGTGTGGGCCCCGGTGCCCTTGTAGGTGCCCTTCACGGGGGTGCAGTCGGCGAAGTGGCGGCCGATGGCCATGCGCACGTGCCCGTCGCTCACGATGCAGTTGTTGGTCGAGTCCAGCCCCAGCCAGCCGTAGAACGGAATGTAGGCCTCCACCCAGGCGTGGGTGGCCCCGGTGCCGCGCACCCCCGCGTCCTTGGGGCACACGTAGCCGCTCACGTAGCGCGCCGGGATGCCGTGCATGCGCAGCAGAAACAGCAGCAGGTGGGTAAAATCCTGGCAGACGCCGGCCCGCAGCCGCCAGATTTCCTCGGTCGGGGTTTCCACGCTCGTCACGCCCTTTTCGTACTGGAAGTGCTCGTTGACGTACTCCGAAAGCACCAGCGCGTTCTTAAGCGGCTTGTCGTTCAGGTCGATAACGCCCACCAGTGCTTCCCGGATTTCGGCTTGCAGCGCCGGGTTGTCCACGGTCAGGAAGTCGATGAACGCCGCCTCGTGCGCCACCTCGGCCAGGTGCCGCCACTGGGTGGGGGCGTCGGCCTCGTCCATCGGAAACTGGATGGCGTGCGTCACCACGGCCACGTTCGACTCGATGCGCAGCTCGGCGTGGGGCGCCACCAGCGAAAACACGCCCACCTGGTTGCCAAAGTAGTCGGTAAACAGGGCCACGTCGGGGCTGCCGGTCACGGCCACCTCCTGGCTCTTCACCTCCAGCCGGTCGTCGGCCAGCGGGTAGATCATGAGCTGGTTTGTGCAGTCGGTCACGGGGGCCCCGTAGGCGTAGCGCGTCAGGTGCTTGATTTTGTAGGAAGGCATGGGGTTGGCTTTTGGCTAAAGGCTCTTGGCCATTAGCTGATGGCGGTTGGCTCTTGATTCAAAGGACCATTTCTTAAAGAACGTCATGCAGAGCGCAGCGAAGCATCTTTTCTGCGGCAGTATTCAATGATTAGTCAGCGGGAAAGATGCTTCGCTGCGCTCTGCATGACGGCCTTTAAGGAATGGCGTAATCAACTATGCCCAAAGTAATACGTGCCAAAAGCATCGCCCACGTCGAGCAGTTCCTGGTGGGTTTGCTGCAAAAAGGCGTCGAGGCCGGGCGCGTCGTCAGGGGTGAAGCGGTGGTACTCCACGTTGGTTTTCACCCGGCCCAGCAAGTAGCGTACTTGCTCGTAGTGCTCGGGCACGGTGCGGCCTTGCAGCCGCTCGCCGAAGCGCACGAGCTGGCCCAGGGCGTAGGCCAGCGAGTGCGGAAAATCGACGTCGTGCACCGCAAATTGCAGCGCGTGGGCCGGGCTGAACTGGCCCTTGTAGGTTTTCACGTACTGCTCGTAGCCGTACAGGCTCAGCAGCAGGTAGCGCACCTGGGGGCCCCCGGCGGCCTCGGCTTCGGCGGGCACCAGGGCGGCGCGGTGCAGCTGCAAAATGGCCACCGTTTGCAGGGCCCGCTCCAGGTACTTGCCCATATTCAGGAAGGTGTAGCCCTCGTCGCGCGGCATGGCGTTCTGCACCGTGCCGATATACAGCACGTTTTGGCGCAGCAGCGCGTCGATGCCCGACACGGGGTCGTCGGCCAGAATCTGCTGGGCCACCTCGGGCTGGCGGATGACGTGGTAGAAGTCGTTCAGGCTCTGCCACACCTCTTTGCTGATGTGGTCCTGCACGGCGCGGGCATTCTCGCGGCCCTGCCCGATGGCGTTGAACGCCGAGGCTCCGTTGCCCTTATCCAGCAGCAAGTGGTGCAGCACCCGCGCCGTGAACGGGGCCACGGCCTCGATTTCCGCGTCGCTCAAGTCGCCGTAGTTGTGGAGCAGCGCATGCCACCCGGGGTAGTGCTGCTCGTCCTGCTTGGCGATGTAGTGGATGCGGACGACCTGCAGCATGGTTTGCGTGCGCTCCATGTAGCGGGCCAGCCAGTAAATGGTTTCGGCAACGCGGCTTAGCATTTCATTTATCAGTTAGCATTTATCATTTAACACGCCGGGGCAAGCAGTTGAGAGCTGTTAAGCAAGGCCGTCATGCTCATCTGGCGTCCGCGCAGCGCAGCGGAGTCGAAGCATCTCTCCCGCGGCAGTAATTAGAATTAGTGAAGCAGTAGAGATGCTTCGACTCCGCTTCGACTCCGCTGCGCTGCGCGGACGCCAGATGAGCATGACGGCCTTTTGGCTCGCTCATTCATCCATTCGCTCATTCAATCATTCACCGCCGGGCCCCAGCACCCAGGTGTCTTTGCTGCCGCCGCCCTGCGAGGAGTTCACCACCAGCGAGCCTTCGCGCAGGGCCACGCGGGTGAGGCCCCCGGGTACGATGTCGATGCCCGAGGGGCCGCAGAGGGCGAAGGGGCGCAGGTCCACGCGCCGCGGCTGGAGGGTGCCGTTGATGTAGCAGGGCGTGGCCGAGAGGCTGATGATGGGCTGGGCGATGAAGCTGCGCGGGTCGGCGGTGATGGCTTGGCGGAAGTCGTCCATTTCTTCCTCGGTGGCCGCGCTGCCGATGAGCATCCCGTAGCCGCCGCTCTCGTTGGTGCGCTTAATCACCATGCGGTCCATGCGCTCGAACACGTGCTGGCGGGCGTCAGGGTCGGCCATTTGGTGGGTGGGCACGTTCTTGAGGATGGGCTCCTCGCCCAGGTAGTAGCGGATCATGTCGGGCACGTAGCAGTACACGGCCTTGTCGTCGGCCACGCCGTTGCCCATGGCGTTCACGATGGCCACGTTGCCCTTGCGGTAGGCCCAGTACAGGCCCGGCACGCCCAGGGAACTGTCGGGCCGGAACACCAGCGGGTCGAGGAACTCGTCGTCCACGCGCCGGTAAATGACGTCCACCCGGGCCAGGCCCTTGGTGGTTTTCATGTACACGAAGTGGTTGTGCACCAGCAAGTCGCGCCCCTCCACCAGGCTAATGCCCATGAGGCGGGCCAGCGTGCTGTGCTCGAAGTACGCCGAGTTGAAAATGCCCGGCGAGAGCAGCACCACCGTCGGCTCGCTGATTTGGCGGTCGGCCAGGGCCAGCAGGTTGCGCAGCAGCAGGTCGGGGTAGTCCTTCACTGGCTGCACGTTGTTTTTGGGCAGCAGGTCGGGGAAGATGCGGTAGGTGATGCTCCGGTTTTCGAGCATGTACGACACGCCCGACGGCGTGCGCAGGTTGTCTTCGAGCACGTAAAACGCGCCGTCGTGGTCCCGGATCAGGTCCACGCCGGCCACGTGGGTGTACACGTCGTGCGGCACGTGCACGTTCACCATCTCGCGCAGAAACTGCGGGCACGAGTACACCAGCGCCGCCGGAATGATGCCGTCCTTGAGGATGAACTGCTGGTGGTAAATGTCCTTCAGGAAAATGTTCAACGCCTTGAGCCGCTGCTTGATGCCGGCCGCGATGGTCGTCCACTCGGCGTGCTTGATGATGCGCGGGATGATGTCGAAGGGGAAGATTTTCTCGATGCCCTCGCCGTCGCTGTACACCGTGAAGGTGATGCCCTGGCTCATGAAGAGCTTCTTGGCCAGCTCGTCCTTGCGGGTCATTTCGTGGCTTTCCAGGGTTTCGAGGGCGGCCACAAACTGCCGGTATTCGGGACGGATGCCCCCGGCGCTGAACATCTCGTCCCACACGTGGGCCTGTTCCTGGTAAGAGCGAAGAAGCGCGTTGGCCGACATAAGCAGAGCGGGTTAAGTAATGGCAAACGCGCCGGGCCAAACGGGGCCCAGCGGAGGGGCAAACTAGCTAAGCCCAGCCATTAATTTGCCACGGGGCCCCAAAATAAAATGGGTCTGACCAGGAAAAGATGTAATAATTATAGCTTGGTCCCCACAAGAGTAGGCTCAGTTTGAGAAAATATGACTAGGCAAAATATCCGTCGTTCCCAGCAAAAACGGCCCAAAAACCGTAAAGACAGTCGGTTCCACGCGTAGCCCGCCGCGCCATTTCCCGCTCCGCCATGAAGCTTTTTACCTGCCACCACTGCGGCCAGCTGCTGTATTTCGAAAACCATCGGTGCGAGAAGTGCCAGTACCCGCTGGGCTTCCACGCCGAAAAGCTGGCGCTGGCGCCGCTGGTGGCCACGCCCGGGGCCCCCGTCGAGGGCACGGTGCACCGCTACGGCGCGCCGCCCACGGCCCCGGGCTACGTGTACTGCGCCAACTACGGCTACCACGCCTGCAACTGGCTGGTGCCGGTGGGGGCCCCCACGCCGTTTTGCACGGCCTGCGCCCTCAACCGCACCATCCCCGACCTGGGCCACCCCGAGTACCTGGGCCGCTGGCAGCGCCTCGAAGTGGCCAAGCACCGCTTGGTGTACAGCCTGTTGCGCCTGGGCCTGCCCGTGGTGAGCAAGCACGTGGCGCCCAAAACGGGCCTGTGGTTCGACTTCAAGGCCGACGAGGGCCCCGAGCCCAGCGACAAAATCCTCACCGGCCACGACAACGGCCTCATCACCATCAACATCGCCGAGGCCGACGACATCGAGCGCGAAATGGCCCGCAAGTCGATGGACGAGCTGTACCGCACGCTGCTCGGCCACTTCCGCCACGAGGTAGGCCACTACTATTGGGACCGCCTCATCGACAAAACGCCCTTCTTGAAAGAGTGCCGCACGCTGTTCGGCGACGACCGCGCGGATTACGCCGAGGCCCTAAAAAAGCACTACGCCCAGGGCCCCCCGCCCGACTGGCTGGAAACCCACATCAGCGCCTACGCCACCACCCACCCCTGGGAAGACTGGGCCGAAACCTGGGCCCACTACCTGCACATCATGGACACGCTGGAAACGGCCCACGCCTACGGCCTGCGCGTGGCCCCCCGCGGCGTAGCCCCCGACCAGCACCTGCGCGCCACCATTCCCGACCCGTATTTGGAGGAAGATTTCGAGCCCATCATGGCCGCCTGGCTGCCCCTCACCTTCGCCATGAACAGCCTCAACCGCAGCATGGGCCAGCCCGACCCGTACCCGTTCGTCATCGGCCCGGCGGTGGTGCCCAAGCTGGCGTTTATCCACAAGGTATGCCGGGCGGCGAAGCCGTAGCGTGGAGGGGTGAACCCCGCCCCCGGCCCCTCCCCACCGGGGAGGGGCCGGGGGCGGGGTTCACCCCTCCAGCATCTCGGCCAACAGGCCTTCCTTCAAGGCAAAGGCCGAGGTTTGGATTTGCGTGATGCCGCTGATGCCCAGCACCCAATCAATCAGCACAGCGGCAACCACCAGCATATCGGCCCGCATGGGCAGGATGCCGGGCAGGGCCAGGCGCTGGGCGTGGTCGCGGCTTAGCAGTTGGGCGTAGCTGTGCTGGAAGCTGCTGAGGGCCAGCTCAGTGCGGGGCGGTAGCTCCTTCTCCGTGCGCAGGCGGCCGAGCTGCATGTCGGCTAGGCTGTCGAAGCTGCCCGAGGCGCCCACCAGGCCCACGGGTTTCAGCTCCGTAATGGCGGCCACCAGGGGCCCCAGCACGGTGTCGAAATATGCTTGCTCGGCGGCCACCGCCACGGCGGGAAACACGCCGCTGGGGTCGGGGAAAAACTGGTCGAGCAGGCGCTGGGCGCCCAGCTCGAAGCTCTGCTTCCAGAAAATCTCGTGGTCGTTGGCGACGATGAACTCCACCGAGCCGCCGCCGATGTCCACGATGAGCTGGCGCTCGGGCCCCAGCGGCACGGCCTGGCGCACGCCCTTCCAGATCAGCTCGGCCTCGCGGCGGCCGGCAATCACCTCCACCTCAATGCCGAACTGGCCAACAATTTCGCGCACCAGCGCCGGGCCGTTGCGGGCCACGCGCATGGCGCTGGTGGCCGTGGCGCGCACCTGCGTCACGCCGTGCAATTCCATTTCTTCCTTGAAGCCGGCCAGCGTGTGCAGGGCCCGGGCGTAGGGCTCGGGCGCAATTTCGCCCCGGCTGATGCCGCCCTCGCCCAGGCGCACGCCCGCTTTGGTGCGCAGCAGCTCGCGCGGCGGCTGGCCGGGCACGGCGGGCAGCTCCACAATCAGCAGGTGAAACGTGTTGGTGCCCATGTCGATGAGGGCGAGGCGGCGGGGGGAGGCGTGCATGGGAGGAAATTCAGGAGAGCAGCTTGTGCATCTCAACGATGGAGCGTTGCTCTCCGTCGGGAAAATGGATGAAGGAGCGCGCCCCGGCAGCGTAGCCCAGGGCCCGGTACAGCGGTTCGCCGGGTAAGGTTGCGGCCAGCGCCAAACTTCGGAAGCCGGCCGCGTCCGCCGCCCCCTCGCACACCCCAATAATAGCCCGCCCCACGCCCCGGCGCGCCCGGCCGGGGTGCACAAAGAACGCCCGGATGCGCCCGACGTCGCGGGCCGGGTCCAGCAGCGGGTCGGCGGCGGCTTTGCTTTGGTCGCCGCCGTACAGGGTTTGGCGGCGGCTCCAGCCGCCGCAGCCGGCCAGCTGGCCGTCAATTTCGGCCACGTAATAGGTGCCGTCCACCACCAGCTGCGTGTCGATGCCGAACAGGTAGCGCAGCGCACTCTCGATTTGGGGCCCCGTGTAGTAGCCCGCGCTCAATTGGCTCACCGCCAGCCCCACGAGCCGGCTAAGGGCCGGCACGTCGCCCAGGGTAGCCAGTCGAGTGCGAACGTCCATAGAGTATAGGAAAAGGATGTGTAAACCTATTTGAACGTCATGCAGAGCGCAGCCGAAGCACCTTTCCCGCTCACTAATTATTGACTACTGCCGCGGGGAAAATGCTTCGCTGCGCTCTGCATGACGTTCTGGAGCTCACCCGTTAAGTCTAAGCCCAATAACTCAGGTGGCAAACCGGCAGAACGTGCCCAGCGGCAGCTTGCGCTGGCCGGCGTCGTGCAGGTAAATTTCGCCCAGCTCGCGCACCGCCTTGGGCCCCGGGAAGATGGCCGTGGTCAGGTTGTCCAATATCAGCGCCGAAAAGCCCAGCGAGTACAGGTTCACCACGAAGAAGTGGTCTTCCGGGTCGAGCAGCTGCTGGCTCAGCTTGAGCAGCTCGTTCAGCTCGTCTTCGAGCTGCCACTTCTCGCCGTTGGGGCCCCGGCCGTAAGCGGGCGGGTCGAGGATGAGGCCCTGGTACTGGCTGCCGCGCTTCACCTCGCGGCGCACGTACTTCATGGCGTCTTCCACCAGCCAGCGCACGCCGTCGAGGCGGCTGGCCTCCATGTTGTCGCGGGCCCAGAAGTTGACCTGCTTCACCGAATCCAGGTGCGTCACGTCGGCCCCGGCGGCGCGGGCGGCCAGGGTAGCGGCCCCGGTGTAGGCAAACAGGTTCAGCACCCGCGGCTGGGCGGCGCGGCGCGCTTTGGTCTGGTTATAAATGAATTGCCAGTTCGGGTCCTGCTCCGGAAATAGCCCCACGTGCTTGAACGACGAGAGGCCCAGCCGAAACTTCAGCTTCAGGCCATCGGGCCGGTGGTAGTCAATCAGCCACTGCTCGGGCATGGCGGGTTTGAGGCGCCACTGGCCCTTTTCGGTGCTGCCGGGGGCCCGGGCAAAGGCGGCGTCGGCCCGTTCCCATTCGCTCAGCGGCAGGTGCGGGTCCCAGATGGCCTGGGGCTCGGGCCGGGCCAGCACGTGGGGCCCGAAGCGCTCCAGCTTCTGGAAATTACCGGAATCAATCAGCTCGTAGTCGGGCCAGGGCGAGGTGGTGAGGAAGTCGTACATAAGCAGGCCGCAAAGGTAGGGGCGGGCCCCCGGGGCCCCAGCGCCGCCCGGGTCAAGCCTTTTGGCGCGGGCCCTCGTACGTAGCGGGGTTCCCTACAAAACGGTGCCGAAAAAACCTCTGCGCCCGTTACCCGTTACCGGGGGGGGCCACTCGCAAGGCGCTGGGCCTCATTCACCGAACAGGTTGATATGGCCGAGCAAAAGGGTATTTATTTTATGCAATGGCCAGGAAAAATTGGATGAAAACGGTGTGCGGCTGGCTGTGGCTCGTGGGGCTCGGGCTCGGCGCGTGCTCGTCGCCCTCCGGCCCGGCCGCCGATGCGCCGGCCGAAACCTACGCGCGCCGCCGCGAGGTAACCGCCCCGCCCACCCGGCGCGGCCGCATCCTCGACCGCCACGACTCGGTGCTGGTGGACACCCGGCTCAGCTACCTGCTGGCCGTGCCGCAGCGCCCGGGCCTCGATTCGGCCACCACCATGGCCCTGAACCACCTACTGGGCTGGCCCGACAGCACCCTGGTGCGCCGCCTGGCTGAGGCCCTGCCCTACGCCGGGGCCCGCCCCCGGGGCCCCGTTCAGCTCGTCCTCACCCCGGCCGAGGCCGACAGCGTGCGCCGCCACCAGGCCGAGTGGCCCGGGCTGGCCCTGGCCGAAGCCGTGCGGCGCACCTACACCGTGCGCACGGCCGCCCCGGTGCTGGGCTACCAGGCCGCCAATGCCCAGCCTTTTATCAACCAAGCAATTCGCTACCGGCGCGGCCGGTTTTACCGCCTGCGCAACGGCGGCGTCGAAACCTATTATAACGGCCTGCTGACCGGCCACCGCGGCTACCTGCACCCGCTGGTGGACGCGGCGGGCCAGCGCCACGGCAGCTGGGCCCCCGACACGGCCTTCCAGGAAGGGCAGGACCTGCACCTGGCCCTCGACGCCAAGCTGCAAGCTTACGCCGAGCGCCTGCTGGGCGGCCGCAAGGGCTACCTCGTGGCCCTCGACCCGCGCACCGGCGAAATCCTCTGCTCGGTGTCGGCCCCCACCTACGCGCCCGCCGCCCTCACCAGCCCCGACCAGGCCGGCGTGCGCCGCCAGCTGCTGGAGGACGAGGACCTGCCCCTGCTGAACCGGCCCGCCGTGCTGGCCAACCCGCCCGGCTCGGTGTTCAAGCTCGTGAACGCGGCCATTGCCTTGCAGCTGGGGGCCATCGGGCCCGGCACCGGCTTTCCGTGCGACCAGTCGCTCATCAGCTGCGTGCACCACCACCCGGCGGCCCGCAGCCTCACTATGGGCTTGCAATACAGCTGCAACCCGTACTTCTACCAAACCATGCGGGCCCTGATTGACCACGTGCCCGACAGCCTGGTGGCCGATACCGTGGCGGCCCGCCACGCCAATCTGGCCCACTGGCAGCGCTACGCCCAGTCGTTCGGGCTCGACACGCTGCTCGGCGTGGATTTGCCCCGCGAGCAGGCGGGTTTCCTGCCCACGCCGGCTTACTACGACAAGGCCCGGCGTACGCGCAACTGGCGGTTTCGGTCCATCTACTCGCTCAGCGTCGGGCAGGGCGAAATCAACCTGACGGGCCTGCAAATGGCCAACGTGGTGGCCATCATCGCCAACCGGGGCTGGTACTACCCGCCGCATTTTGTGCGCAGCGTGGGCACCGGGGGCCCCCTGCCGCGCTTTCTGGTGAAGCACCACACCCTCGTCGACAGCGTGAACCTGGAGGCCCTGGTGCCCGGCATGCTGGCCGTGGTGCAGCGCGGCGGCACGGCCTCGGCTTCCAGCCTGGCCGACGTGGGCATTGCCGTGGCCGGCAAAACGGGCACCGTGCAGAACGACGAGGGCGACGACCACGCCACGTTCGTCGCCTTCGCCCCCGCCCAATACCCCAGAATTGCGGTGGCCGTGTACCTCGAAAACGCCGGCTTTGGCGCCACCGAAGCGGCGCCCTGCGCCGCCCTGGTCATCGAAAAATACCTGCGCGGCAGCATCGCTCCCCGCCGCAAGCGCTGGGAGCGGCGCATGCAGTACCGCGGCCGGGCCTACGAGCTGGCGCACCGCCTGGGCCGCAAGCCGCCGCCCGCGCCGGTGCCGCCTGCTCCCGTGGTAGTGCCCGTGGCCGCGCCCGAAGGCCGGTAGGTTCACCATCTTTTTGACACTGGCGCTCGTATAAGCGGCAATGTTTGGAATTCGCAAAGACCCCGAGCTGCCGGTTTGGGTATTCGTGCTGTTGCGGCTGGGCACCTTGCTGCTGGTGGCGGGCATCGCCTGGGTGGTGGCCCGGTGCAGCACCTGAGCCGGGGCCCCGGCCCGCCGGTAATTGCGCAAAATCGGCGAAATTTGTGGAAACTCCGGCTTCGCTATGACCCTCGCTTTTCATAAATACCAAGGCACTGGCAACGACTTCGTCATCGTTGACGACCGCGCTGCGCAGTTCGATAACGCCGACCACGCGCGCATCGCTCAACTCTGCCACCGCCGCTTCGGCATCGGGGCCGACGGGCTGATGCTGCTGCGCAACCGGGAAGGCTACGATTTCGAGATGGTGTACTTCAATGCCGACGGCCGCCCCAGCACCATGTGCGGCAACGGCGGCCGCTGCCTGGTGGCCTTCGCCAAATACCTGGGCCTCATCACGGACGAGGCCTACTTCCTGGCCGTGGACGGGCCCCACGCCGCCCGCGTGGAAGCCGACGGCACGGTGCGCCTGAAGATGATTGACGCCGCCGCCCCGCAGCTGGCCGAAGTAGGGCAGGAGGACGTGTTTGTGCACACCGGCTCGCCCCACCACGTGCACTTCCTCAACGCCGGGGAAGGCCACACGCTGGCTGAGTTCGACGTGTACGGCGCGGGCCACGACATCCGCTACGACCCGGCCTACGACCCGGCCGGGGTGAACGTGAACTTCGTGGAAGTGCCCGCCGACCCCGCCTACCCCTGGCCCGTGCGCACCTACGAGCGCGGCGTGGAAAACGAAACCCTGAGCTGCGGCACCGGCGTCACGGCCGTGGCCCTGGCCGCCTCGCAGCGCGGCGCGGCCTCGCCCGTGCGCCTCCAAACCCCCGGCGGCTTGCTGGAAGTAGCCTTCCAAACGCAGCCCGGCGGCGGCTTTGCCGACGTGTGGCTGAGCGGGCCCGCCGTGCGCGTGTTCGGCGGCGACATCAGCCTGTAGTGGCCGCCGCACCTGCTACGCCGTTGCCCGCGCCGGGGCCCCTCGTGCGGCTGCGGGCCCTGGAGCCCGACGACCTGGAATTTCTCTACGCCCTGGAAAACGACGCCGCCGTGTGGGCCGTGTCCGACACGCTGGCCCCCGTGTCGCGCTACGCGCTGCGCGAATACCTGGCCCACGCCACCGCCGATTTCCACGAGGCGCGGCAGCTGCGGCTGGTCGTCGAGCCGGGCGCCGGGGGCCCCGCCGTGGGCGTGGTCGACCTGTTTGGCTTCGAGCCGCTGCACCAGCGGGCGGGCGTAGGCATAATTATTTTGGCCACTGCGCGGCGCCGGGGCTACGCCCGGCACACCCTCGCGCTGCTGGTGGCCCACGCCCGCGACGTGCTGCGCCTGCACCAGCTGTACTGCACCGTAGCGGCAGCTAACCGGGCCAGTTTGCGGCTTTTCCAGGCGGCGGGGTTTCGGCGAGTGGGCACCCGGCGGGCGTGGCTGCGGGGCCCCGCGCCCGGCCAGTGGTCCGACGCGGTCGAGTTCCAGCTCGTATTGGGGTCCACTGGCTGAGCCGGGGGCCCCGGGCCGCCGCCCGCCGGCCGTATCCTTTTGATGCCGGGCCCCGTATAATCAAAGAGTGTTGCACACTAGGCCGGTTATCGGCAATTATATTATACGCAGCACCGCATCCTCTTCCTGTCGTTTCCCATGCCCCACGCTACTTTGGCGGAGGCTGCTGCACGCCCCGACGCGCTGCCGCAGGCTGCTGCTGCCCCAATTGCAACCCCCTACGCCCTGCCCGACCTCGTGTGTTTTGCGCACCTGCACTGGGATTTTGTGTGGCAGCGCCCCCAGCACCTGCTCGTGCGCTTCGCCCAGTACGGCCGCGTGTTCTACGTGGAAGATGCCTTTTACCACCCCGACCAAATAACGCCGCACCTCGAAATCAAGGAGCGCCAACACGGCCTGCGCGTCGTTGTGGCCCACTTGCCGGCCGGTTTGCCGGAGGCCGAAGCCGACCAAATCCAGTTTGAGCTGCTGCGCCAGTACTTCGCCGATCAGGGCGTGCGCCGGTACGTTTTCTGGTACTACACGCCGATGGCGCTGAACAAGTCGCGCCACTTCCGCCCCGTGCTGACGGTATACGACTGCATGGACGAGCTGGCGGCCTTCAAGTTTGCGCCGCCCGAGTTGCGCCAGCGCGAACAAGAACTTTTCGGGCGCGCCGACTTGGTGTTCACGGGTGGCCTGACCATTTACGAATCCAAGCGCGAGCAGCACCCCGACGCGCACCCCTTCCCCAGCAGCATCGACAAGGCCCACTTCGGCCAGGCGCGGGGCCCCATGGCCGAGCCCGCCGACCAAGTCGGCATTGCGCACCCGCGCATTGGCTTCTTCGGGGTGGTCGACGAGCGCCTGGACATTGAGTTGCTGGCCCAGCTGGCCGCCAACTACCCGGAGTGGCAATTTGTCATTATCGGGCCGGTGGTGAAAATTGATCCTGCCAGTTTGCCGCGCCCGATCAACATTCATTATTTGGGCGGCAAAGATTACCAGGAACTCCCGGCCTACTTAAAAGGTTGGGACGTAGCGACGCTGCTTTTCGCTGATAACGAAAGCACTAAGTTTATTTCTCCTACCAAAACCCCCGAGTATTTGGCCGCTGGCAACCCCGTAGTAAGCACGCCCATTCGCGACGTGATACGGCCTTACGGCGACCTCGATTTGGTGCACATTGCCGCTGACGCTGAAGCCTTTGGCGCAGCCATTGAGCGGGCTTTAACCCAGCGCGACGACGCTGACTGGCGCCGCCGCATCGATGCTTACCTAGCGACCATTTCGTGGGACCAGACCTGGCAGCAGATGGTGGGCTTGATGCAGAACCGCCTGACAGCCAAGACATCCGCGCCCCGCGCCGCCGCTCTCACGGCAGTGTCCTAAGCTGCCGTGCACCTCTTTGCAATCCACGTTTCCTAGTATATCCTCCTCCTTTTTTACTCTCCATATGTTTGACTACCTCATTGTAGGGGCCGGATTTGCCGGTAGCGTGCTGGCCGAGCGGCTGGCCACCCGTAGCAACAAGAAAGTGCTCGTCATCGACAAGCGTAACCACATCGCGGGCAATGCCTACGACCACTACAACGAGGACGGCATCCTGATCCATAAATACGGGCCCCACATTTTCCACACCAACTCAAAGGATGTATTCGACTACTTGGGCAACTTTACCGATTGGCGCCCCTACGAGCACCGTGTGCTCGCCTCGGTGGATGGCCAGTTTGTACCAATGCCCATTAATCTGGATACTATCAATTCGCTGTACGGCTTGAAGTTGAATAGCTTCGAGTTGGACCAGTTCTTCGAGTCGGTAGCTGAGGATGTGCCGGTTATCAAAACGTCGGAAGACGTGGTGGTAAGCAAAGTGGGCCGCGAATTGTACAACAAGTTTTTAAGAACTACACCAACAAGCAGTGGGGCCTCGATCCGTCGCAGCTTGATAAGTCGGTGACCAGCCGCGTGCCTACCCGCACCAACCGCGACGACCGCTACTTTACCGATACGTTTCAGGCCATGCCGCTGCACGGCTACACCCGGATGTTCGAGAAGATGCTCGACCACCCGAACATCAAGGTGATGCTGAACACCGATTACCACGAAATCATGGACTTCATTCCCTTCAAGGAGATGATTTTCACGGGCCCCGTGGACGAGTATTTCAACTTCCAGTTCGGTAAATTGCCCTACCGTTCGCTCGAGTTCAAGCACGAAACGCTGAGTAAAGAGAAGCACTTGGTGGCCCCCGTGGTGAACTACCCCAACGAGCACGCCTACACCCGCATTACCGAGTTCAAGGCCCTCACCGGCCAAGAGCACAGCAAAACGGCCATCGTGTACGAGTACCCGCAGGCCGAGGGCGACCCCTACTACCCCGTGCCCCAGCCCGAAAACGCCGAATTGTACAACAAGTACAAGAAGCTGGCCGACGAAACTCCCAACGTGCACTTTGTGGGCCGCCTAGCCACCTACAAGTACTACAACATGGACCAGGTAGTGGCGCAGGCCCTGACGCTGTACAAGCGCCTGACCGAGAAGGAGGAAGCCAGCAAACCCACCCGCCCCGCCATTTCGGGCAGCACCGCCTTGGTAGATAAGCTGGTGAGCCGCGCGCCCAAAGCCTGATCTGGCGTTGGGCCCCGGGGCCCCAGTTACCCGGCGGGTTCCTGCCCGCTGGTAATCAATTCCTCAATGAGAAAAGGCCCCGCCAATCTGGCGGGGCTTTTTGTTTGGGACGGTTTTGGCTAAGAAGCCGTAAATTTGGGGAGCGCCCCGGCGCTTATTCGTTAAAAAAACTACCCGATGTTAGATTTTTTCGGCAAGACCGTTGCTAAGCTATTCGGCTCCAAATCGGAGCGTGACTTGAAGGAAATTGTGCCTTACGTGGCGCTGATTAACGCCGAATACGCCAAACTGGCCGGCCTGACCGACGACCAGCTGCGCGAGCAGACCCAGGCCGTGCGCAACCGCATCGACGAGCGCCTGGCCGGCATCGACGGCCAGATTGGGGCCCTGCACCAGCAGATGGCCGACGCGCCCACAATGGAGGTTTCCCAAAAGGAAGCCCGCTTCGAACAGATTGACGTGCTGGAAAAACAGCGCAACAAGGACCTCGAAGCCGTGCTACTGGAGGTGCTGCCGTCGGCCTTCGCCATCGTGAAAGAAACGGCCCGCCGCTACAAGGAAAACGGCCAGTTGGTGGTAACTGCCACCGATTTCGACCGCGAAATTGCTACCCGCAAGGGCAACGTCACCATCGAAGGCAACCAGGCGGTGTGGGCCAACAAATGGCTGGCCGGCGGCGCCGAAATCACCTGGGACATGGTGCATTACGACGTGCAGCTCATTGGCGGCGTGGTGCTGCACCAGGGCAAAATTGCCGAAATGGCCACTGGCGAAGGCAAAACCCTGGTTTCGACGCTCCCCTCGTTCCTCAACGCGCTGTCGAAGCGCGGCGTGCACCTGGTGACGGTCAACGACTACCTGGCCAAGCGCGACTCGGAGTGGAACGCGCCGTTGTTCGAGTTTCACGGCCTCACCGTGGACTGCATCGACAAGCACCAGCCCAACACCGACGCCCGCCGCGCCGCCTACGCCGCCGACATCACCTACGGCACCAACAACGAGTTTGGCTTCGACTACCTGCGCGACAACATGGCCCGCGACCCCGAGGAGCTGGTGCAGCGCAAGCACCACTTCGCCATGGTCGACGAAGTGGACTCGGTGCTGATTGACGACGCGCGCACGCCGCTCATCATTTCAGGCCCCGTGCCGCGCGGCGACGTGCACGAGTTTTACCAGCTCAAGCCGCGCATCCAGCGCCTGGTGGACGAGCAGAAGAAGCTGGTGCAGAACTACTTGGTGCAGGCCCGTAAGCTCATTGCCGAAGGCAAGGATGGCGCGGAGGAAGGTGATAAAAACGGCATCGGCGGCCTGTTGCTGCTGCGCGCCGCCCGGGGCTTGCCCAAGAGCAAGCCGCTCATCAAGTACCTCTCGGAAACTGGCAACCGCGCCGTGCTGCTGAAGACGGAAAACTTCTACTTGCAGGACAACTCGCGCCAGATGCCCAAGGCCGACGAGCCGCTGTTCTTCACCATCGACGAAAAAAATAACCAGATTGAGCTGACCGAAAAGGGCATCGACCTGATTACGGCCCAGGGCGAAGACCCACACCTGTTCATTATGCCCGACATCGGGATGGAAATTGCTGCCATCGAGAAGACCCCCGGCCTCAGCGCCGAGGAAAAGCTCCAGCGCAAAGACCAGCTGATGCAGGACTACAACGAGAAATCGGAGCGCGTCCACACGGTCAACCAGTTGCTGAAGGCCTACACGCTGTTCGAGAAGGACGACCAGTACATCCTCACCGACGACGGCAAGGTGAAAATTGTGGACGAGCAAACCGGCCGCGTGATGGAGGGCCGCCGCTACTCCGACGGCCTGCACCAGGCCATTGAGGCCAAGGAAAACGTGCGCGTGGAAGACGCCACCCAGACCTACGCCACGGTGACGTTGCAGAACTACTTCCGCATGTACCACAAGCTGTGCGGCATGACCGGCACGGCCGAAACCGAGGCCGGCGAGTTCTGGGAAATCTACAAGCTCGACGTGGTGGTGATTCCCACCAACCGCGTCATCTCCCGCCAGGACGCCCACGACCAAGTGTACAAAACGGTGCGCGAGAAGTACAACGCCGTGGCCCTGGAAATCCAGAAGCTGGTGGAAGCCGGCCGCCCGGTACTAGTAGGTACCACATCGGTGGAAATCAGTGAGTTGGTGAGCCGCATGCTGAAGCTGCGTGGCATCCAGCACCAGGTGCTGAACGCCAAGCAGAACCAGCGCGAGGCCGAGATCGTAGCCGGCGCAGGCTTCCCCGGCACCGTGACCATCGCCACCAACATGGCCGGCCGCGGCACCGACATCAAGCTGCGCGAAACCTCAAAAGCCGCCGGGGGCCTGGCCATCATCGGCACCGAGCGCCACGAAAGCCGCCGCGTCGACCGCCAGCTGCGGGGCCGCGCCGGCCGCCAGGGCGACCCGGGTACCTCGCAGTTCTTCGTGAGCTTGGAGGACAACCTCATGCGCCTGTTTGGCTCCGACCGCATCGCCAAGCTCATGGATAAAATGGGCATGGAAGAGGGCGAAGTAATTCAGCACTCGATGATTACCAACAGCATCGAGCGCGCCCAGAAGAAGGTGGAGGAGAACAACTTCGGCACCCGCAAGCGCCTGCTGGAGTACGACGACGTGATGAACGCCCAACGCGAAGTGGTGTACAAGCGCCGCCGCAACGCCTTGCACGGCGACCGGATGGAGGTCGACATCCTGAACATGATTTACGACGTGGCCGAGGACCTGGCCACCGGCCACAAGCAAACCGGCGACTACGAGGACTTCAAGCTGTCCATCATCAAGACGTTCGGCTACGACACTGAGATTACCGCCGGCCAGCTCGGGGCCCTGCAAGCACCGCAGCTTACCCAGAAGCTGTACGACGAGGCCCTGGCCTATTTCGAAAGCAAGAACGAGCACATCGCCGCCAACGCCCTGCCGATGGTGAACGAGCTGCTCAGCCAGCCCAACGCCTACGAGAACATCGCCGTGCCCTTCACCGACGGGCGCAAGCACATCACGGCGCTGGCCAACCTGCGCCGGGCTCAGGCCACGGGCGGCCACGACATCCTGCGCGGCATGGAAAAAGTGGCCGTGCTCGGCACCATCGACACGGCTTGGACGCAGCACCTGCGCCAGATGGACGACCTGAAGCAAGTGGTGCAGAACGCCGTGTACGAGCAGAAGGACCCGCTGCTGGTGTACAAGTTCGAGTCGTTCGAGCTGTTTAAGCGCATGATTGGTAAGGTGAACGAAGAGACGTCCACTTTCCTGTTCCACGCCGACGTGCCGGTGCAGGAGGAAGCCGTGGGTACCAACCACGACGCCGAGTTCTACTACGAAGACGAGTTGCCCCAGCCCAAGCTCACCGAGCAGAAAGAGTCGATGCTCGACTCGCTCGGTGCGGGCCCCGAGGACATGGGCCCCGACGCCCCCGCCGTGGTGGAGAAGCAGGCCCCGGCCCGCAGCCAAAAAATAGCCAACCGCAACGACAAGGTGAGCGTGCAGTACATGGACGGCCGCGTGCTGCGCGACGTGAAATATAAAACCGTGGAGCAAGACGTGCTGGAGCAGCGCTGCGTGCTGGTAGACTAACTCCTGTAGCGACAAAGCGACGCTGATAAACCCGTTGGCCCTGCGCCAACGGGTTTTTATTTGGCCCTTCAGGCGGCGGCCCGCCCCGTACCTTTGCCCCATGAACCTTGCTCCTTACCTCGACCACACCCTGCTGCGGCCCGATTGCACGGCGGCCGAAATCCGGCAGCTGTGCCAAGAGGCCCGCGACCACGGCTTCGCCAGCGCCTGCGTGCCGCCCTGCTACGTGGCTCTGGCTGCCGGGCTGCTGGAAGGGAGCGGCGTGGCCGTGTGCACGGTCATCGGCTTCCCGCTGGGGTATTCGACGCGCCTGGTTAAGTTCAATGAGGCAGAAGTGGCCCTGGCCGACGGGGCTGACGAGCTGGACATGGTCATGAACATATCGGCGCTGAAATCGGGCGAAATGGCCGCCGTGCAAGCCGAAATCGAGGACTTGGCCGACCTGGCCCACGTGCACGGGGCCCTGCTGAAGGTCATCATCGAAACGGCGCTGCTCGACGACGATGAAATAACGGTGGCCGCGGGCCTATGCGCCGCCGCCGAAGCCGACTTTGTGAAAACTTCGACGGGCTTCGCTAGCCGGGGCGCGTCGGTGGCCGACGTGGAATTGTTGCGCCGGGTGCTGCCAGCCGGCGTCCGCATCAAGGCCTCGGGCGGCGTGCGCACGCGGGCGGCGGCGCTGGCGCTGGTGGCCGCCGGCGCCGACCGTCTGGGGGCCTCAAACAGCTTGACTTTGCTCGTGGATGATGAAAGTTCGACTCGTTAACGTGGTGGCTGTTCCAATTCTGCTCTGGCTAGTAGCGTGCGCCAGCGCGTCGCCCGGGGCCCCCCGGGCCGTGGTAACCGCTGACACCGTGCCCTCGGCCAAAGCCGCAATGCCGGCCGACGACCTGCGCGCCTACCGCTTGCCCGTGCCGGCGCCGCCGCCCGCCGGGGCCCCCGGCGCCAAGCCTGCGCCGGCCCGTCCTGCCCCGCTGCCCACCAACCACGTGAATGCCCAAGTGGAGCAGCGCCTGCGCGACCAGGCCTTCACCAACCAGAACGTGAAGTATGCCCAGGGCTACCGCCTGCTGGTGTACCTGGGCCTGGAGCGCGACCAGGCCATGGCCATTCGGCGGGCCGTCATCGGGCGCTACCCCGACGAGACGGACTACCTCACCTTTAAGGCCCCCGTGTACCGCCTCTACGTGGGCGACTACCTAACCCGGCTGGAGGTGGCCCGCGCTAAATCTCGCCTGCGCGGCCTTACCCAACGCGCCGAAGTGGAGGCCACGCAGGTGGTATTGAACAAGAACCAGTGATTGTCTGAACCACAGATTTATCGGATTACCCGGATTGATCGGATTTTGGGGACGATTAAGCCAGAGGTATTCGTTCACGTAGCCGTTGTGCCGAATAACTTTTGTACATTTTCATGATGGCCGCTTTTCAATGCACTGGTTAGTGCCTGAAGAGTATCGTCCTTAAATCGTTTCCAAAATCCGTGCAATCCGACCAATCCGATAAATCCGTGGTTCAGACTATTCAGCGCCTCGCCGCCGCCCACGCCGCCGATACCGTGGCCGTGCGCCGGCACCTGCACGCCCACCCCGAACTTTCGTTCGAGGAAACCGCAACCGCCGCCTACGTGGCCGCCGAGCTGCGCAAGCTGGGCCTCGACCCGCAGCCCGTGGCCGGCACCGGCCTGGTGGCCCTGGTGGAGGGCCCCGCCGGGGCCCCCACTGTGGCCCTGCGCGCCGACATGGATGCGCTGCCCATCCACGAGCTGAACGACGTTGATTATAAGTCGCAGAACGCCGGCGTGATGCACGCCTGCGGGCACGACGTGCACACGGCCTCGCTGCTGGGCGCGGCGCGCATCTTTGTGGCGCTGAAGGACGCGGGCCAGTTGCCGGGCACCGTGAAGCTGCTGTTTCAGCCCGGCGAGGAGCGCCTGCCGGGCGGCGCCTCGTTGATGATTGCCGAGGGCGTACTCGAAAACCCCGCGCCTGGCAGCGTGCTCGGCCAGCACGTGTTTCCGCAGCTGCCGGCCGGCAAAATTGGGCTGCGCCCCGGCCGCTACATGGCCAGCACCGACGAGCTGTATTTGACCATTAAAGGCAAAGGTGGCCACGGGGCCATGCCCGAGCAAAACCTCGACCCCGTGCTGGTGGCGGCGCACATCATCGTGGCGGCGCAGCAAATCGTGAGCCGCCGCGCCAACCCCAAGTTGCCCTCGGTGCTTTCCTTTGGGAAGGTCATTGCCAACGGCGCCACCAACGTCATCCCCAACGAGGTATACATCGAAGGCACTTTCCGCACCCTGAACGAGGAGTGGCGCAACGAGGCCCACCAGCACCTGCGCCAGCTCTGCGAGGGCCTGGCCGCCAGCATGGGCGCGGTGTGCGAGCTAGAAATCCGCCGCGGCTATCCGTACCTGGAGAACGAGCCCGCCCTCACGGCCCGCACCCGCGCCGCCGCCGAGGAATACCTGGGCCCCGAAAACGTGGTAGAACTCGACCAGTGGATGGCGGCCGAGGACTTTGCCTACTTCTCGCAGGCGGCCCCGGCCTGCTTCTACCGCCTGGGCACCCGGGCCCCCGACGGCCGTTTTGCCGCTTCGGTGCACACGCCCACCTTCGACATCGACGAAAAAGCCCTCGCCGTGGGCCCCGGCCTGATGGCCTGGCTGGCCGTGCGCGAGCTGCAAGCGCTGGCCGGACAGTAGCTTTAGCCCTTATTCTATCCTAATTATTATCTCTTTTATGCGTCGCTTATTTTTACTGATGTTACCCTTGGCAGGGGCCGTGTTGCCCGCCCGCGCCCAAACCACCCGCGCCACTAACACCCTGTTGCTGGTGCCCACCGCCCAAGCCGAGCTGGCCCTGCGCAACGGCGATTACGTGCTGCTGAACGTGGGCACGTCCCAGTTCACCAACCAAAATTCCCTGAACCAATCCTTCGCCGCCGTGTCCTACGAGCACTTCTGGGGCCCTAAGTGGAGCTGGGGCGGCCGCGTGCTGCGCTACGGCGGCGGCAGCTCAGCACTGGTACCCGAGGTGCTGCTGCGCCACCGCGCGGCCCTGGGGCCCCTCACCTTCGGGCAGCGCCTGAGCGTGGAGCGGCGCTTTTACACCGGCATCTCCTCGCGTGATTACGACCAGAACTGGGTGCGGCTGCGGCTCGACCTGGAAAAAATTATTCCCCTCGGCGGGGCCGACGCAACCACTGGCCTGGCCCTGCGCCCGCGCCTCAGCTTCGAGGCCGCCACCCACCTGCGCCTGCAAAAAGAAGCCGCTGACCCCAGCGAGCGGTTTATCCAAACCACCGCCCTGAGGGCCGAAGTGGGGGTGCGCACGGGGCCCAGTTTCGACCTTACGCCCTGGTTCGCCTACGGCGCCGACTACTTGGTTACGCTGCCCCAGTACGACAGCATGGGCAAGCAAACGGCCGGCGGCAACCTCAACGTGCGTACCCCATTGCTGGGCCTCGACGTGCGCTACACCTTTGGGGCGGGTCGGGGCGTGGCCGGCCGTCAGCAACTGCCTACCCAGCACTAGCTTGGGCCCGGCCGCGGCCTGACGAATTTACCGCCCGCCGGGGCCCCGCGCCCGGCGCACCGGCAAAAAAGGCACCCTACCGGGGTGCTTTTTTTATTGGCCCAAGTATTGTAGTTTGGTGGGCCGGAACTGGCCCCCGCGGGGCCGAACCATTGGGACACCAACTTGCTTTACTAAGCAGGCAACCCTGCCGCACGAATTTGACTCCCTTGTGCGTTGTGGGGGGCCCGGTGGGCGGTGAACATTGGCCGGCCGGTTTCGTTTTCATTCAAATAACTTCCTCTTTACCAACCATGCAAGCAAAACAAATGATGCTCGGCCTGTTCGGTTCCGCCATACTGGGCGGGGGCGTGGCCGTGGGCGGGTACAAGCTTTTGGAACCCGCGCCCCGCACCTCGCAAACCGTGGTGGCGGCTGACCCGAACGTGCGCTACACGTCGGCCATGCGCAGCAGCACCTACGCCGCCCCCGAGGGCCTGAACTTTGTGGCCGCCGCGGCCGCCGTGACGCCCGCCGTGGTGCACGTGATGACCGAGTATGCCGCTGCGCCGCAAGACCAGCAGCGCCGCCGGATGCAGATGGACCCCTTCCTGCGCCAGTTCTTTGGCGACGGGGGCGAGGGGCAGGGTGAAGGCCGTGAGCCGCGCGGTGGCGGCGAAGGCTCGGGCTCGGGCGTCATTATTGCAGCCAATGGTTACATCGTGACCAACAATCACGTGATTGACAAGGCCTCGAAAATCACGGTGGTGATGGACGACAAGCGCCGCTACGAGGCGGAGCTGGTGGGCGCCGACCCCAACACCGACCTGGCCGTGCTGAAGGTGAAAGCCGACAACCTCCCCTTCGTGAAGTACGGCAACTCCGACGACGTGAAGGTGGGCCAGTGGGTGCTGGCCGTGGGCAACCCGTTCAGCCTGAATTCGACCGTAACGGCCGGCATCATCTCCGCCAAGGGCCGCAACATTAACATCCTGCGCCGCGAAGACGGCATGGGCATCGAGTCGTTCATCCAAACCGACGCTGTGGTGAACCCCGGTAACTCGGGCGGGGCCCTGGTGAACCTGAGCGGCGACTTGGTGGGCATCAACTCGGCCATTGCCTCGCACACGGGCAGCTACGAGGGCTACTCCTTCGCCATCCCCAGCGCGCTGGTGAGCAAGGTGGTCGACGACCTGCTGAAGTACAAAGTGGTGCAGCGGGCCCTGCTCGGCGTGCAAATGCGCGAAGTAGACGCTACCCTGGCCTCGGAGAAAAAACTGACCAACTTGAACGGCCTGTACGTGGCCGGCCTCACGCCCAACAGCGCCGCGGCCGCCGCTGGCCTCAAGGAAGGCGACATCATCACCGACATCAACGGCTTGGCCGTCAACACGTCGTCGCAGTTGCAAGAGCAAGTGGCGCGCTTCCGCCCCGGCGACCAGATTAAGGTGACCTACCTGCGCGGCACCGCGCCCACCACCGTGACGGCCACCCTGCGCAACGCCACCGGCACCACGGCCGTGGTGCGCGAAGCCGCCGTGGCCGCTTCTGTGAAGTACGAAGGCGCGACCCTCTCGGTGGTGCCCACGCAGCTCCAGAACAAGCTCGACATCAAGGGCGGGGCCGTCATCACGGGCATTAAGGGCAGCAACTTCCGCGAGACCGGGATGGCCGATGGCTTCATCATCACCCGCATCGACAAGAACCTGGTGCGCAAGCCCGCCGACGTGCAAGCTTACCTCGACCAAGCCCGCGACAACTCGGGCGCCCTGGTTGAAGGCGTGTACCCCGACGGCCGCAAGTCCTTCTACCCCATCGGGCAAGAATAGGGCCCTGGGCCCCCAGTAGCAAGCCCCGGCCGTTTCGGCCGGGGCTTTTTTTTGAGCATTTTTTAGGGATAAATTGGAAGGTTTTAAGTCCCCTCGCGGGGGAATACTATTGCCTGCAAGTATTTGAACATTAGGATACTGCGGCGAAAAAAACAAGGCTTAAAAATTCATTTATTTCATTGTTCGGGTTGTATGTTTGTCGGCTAGCTATGAAGTCTGCCAACCTGTTTTTAGCGTAAGGGGCTGCTCGGCTTGCCTGCTGCTCACGTCACCGCCTGCCCTTGCATGGACACCGCCATCAACACGCTACACATTCAGAACTTTAAGTCAATTCGTAGTGCGCTGCTGCACCCGCGGCGGGTGAATATTATCATCGGGCAGCCCAACGCTGGCAAATCGACGGTGCTGGAAGCCATGAGCTTGCTGGGCAGCGTGCCCTACGAGCAGCAGAACAAGTTCGTGGGCAGCTTCATACGCTACGACAAGCCCCGCCAGCTGTTCCACGACAACCTGACGGCCAGCCCCATCAAAATCGAAACCGACCGCGACCTGTGCCTGCTGGGCAAGCACAGCCAGGGCCCCGGCTACCGCTACGCCAGCTTTAGCCAGGAGGCTTACCGCGAGCTGCGCACCCAGATGGGCACGCCCCTGGCCGGCGGCTACCTCTCACGGGCCGGCGACGACGGGGCCCTGCTCGACCGCCTGGGGCCCTACCTGCTGCGCACCGGGGCCCCGCCCACGCCAGGAGGCTACTACTACACCGAACTCGACAAGCGCGGCCGTCCCGGCCTGGCCGCCCCCGCCGAGGCCCGCTACCTGTCGTCGGGCTCGCCCTGGTACCCGCAGGCCGTGAAGCCTTACCGCTTCCGCAGCGAGGCCAAGCTGGCCGTGGCCCGGCCGGGCGCGGCCCTGTTTCCGCCCCACGGCGACAACCTGGTGCGGGTGCTGGAAACCAACGCCGAGCTGCGCCGCGAATTCATGGGCCTGTTTGCCGCCCAGGGCCTGTCGCTGCGCGTGCGCGTGGACGCGGGCCGGCTGGAAATTTCCAAGGAGCTCGACGGCCTGAGCTACGTGTACCCCTACCAGGGCACCGGCGACGCGCTGCGCCACTATGGCTTCCTGCTGGCCGTGCTCGAATCGAACCGCAAGGCCGTGCTACTACTCGAAGAGCCCGAAACCCACCTCTATCCCGACTACGCCACCGAGCTGGTGCGCCGCGTCGTGGCCGGCAGCGGCAACCAATTTTTCATCACTACCCACAGCCCCCACCTCTTCACGCAGGTCATCGAGAACATGGTGCCCTTCGAAAATAGGGCCCTGGAGCTGGCCGTGTTCGTGGCCTACTACCAGGACTACCAAACCAAAGTGCGCCAACTCTCCGACGAGGAGCTGCGCAATGTGCAGAGCGACAGTGCCTACGCTTTCCGCACCCTCAGCCGCGCCGCTACGCCCGATGTGGTGGTGCGATAGTAGCGGGGCCCCACACGTTGGTTGATTGCGGCGCCAGGGCCGGCCACTCCGCGGAGTGGCCGGCCCTGCGCATTCCGGGGCTGCTTGCGCCGTACCGTGGGGCGGGAGCGGCGCGCCACGCGCTTCGCCTGGCCGCCGGTGGCTGATAACCGCAGCGGCGTGGGGCCCCGGTTTCGCAGCGCCGATTAAGGGTAATTGCCCAGGGCCCTCGCGCCTAATTATTATTGCTTAATCATTTGTCATACAGATTACTGCACGGGTATGTACCTGGTTGTAGAAGTCTGATGGGCTCAACTATTGGTTTGGCCGACCACTACTGAAAAAGTAGGTTTGGTACCAGTACCCGGTAGCTGCCACGCGGCCGGTGCCAGTAAGCCATTCCCGCTTTTGCCGCCTGCCCATGAAAGCACTTTTGTTATTATCCCTGGCCCTGCTGCTGGGCTGTAAAAAGAACGAGCCCGCCCCGGTGGACCAATTGCCGCCCGCCACCCAGACCGGGGCCAACACCTTCGGTTGCCTGGTGAACGGGGTGCCGTGGACGCCCCAAGGCTTCGACGGCTCATCGAACTACAGCGTCAGCTACGACCAGAACCTCTACGGAGTAATTGATTTGCGGACCTACCGTTACCAGCAACAGCCCACTGACAACTACCAATATATTGTGATTTACGCTAGTGACTTACGAGGGCCTAAAAGTTATAATTTGAGTAGCTCGGTTGACACACGGGTCAGTCTAAATGATCGGCTAACAGGCTGCTATTTAAATAGCAGGGACGCTGGCACCTACCACAAGGGTACGCTGACCATTACACGGCTGGACCTGCAAGCGGGCATCGTTTCGGGCACGTTCGCCTACACGCTGGCCAAGCCCGGCTGCGACACGGTGCGCATTACCCAGGGCCGCTTCGACAAGAAACTTTAGCTACTGCGGGAGCTGGGGCCCCGGGGGCCCTAAACCGCACCGAAAAGGCCCCGCCGGATGTTCCGGCGGGGCCCTTCTTCAGGAAAGTGACTGCGTTACTTGGCGTCGCTGGGCCGGATTTTCTCCTTGGTGGTTTTGCCATCCGCGTCCTTGGTTTTGCGCTTCACCTTGCCCACGGGGGCAGGCTCGGGCATGGGAGCCGGGGCGGCGGCGGTAGGGGCGGGGGCGGCGGCCGGTACGGGCTTGCCATCGGTGTCCAGCTCCACTACTTCGTAACCCAGGGCCTGCACGGCGGGCAGCTGCTTTTTGTCGCCTACTACCACTACATACATGTTTTCGGGCAGGTCTTTTTGGGCGGCGGCTTGCACGTCGGCGCGGGTGAGGTTTTTCAGGATGTCGGCCTGCTGCGTTACGTAGTCGGGCTTGAGGTCGTACTCGACCAGGCGGGCGAGGAAGGCCGCCTTCTGGCCGCCGGTTTCATACTTCAGCGCGTCGCTCTGGCCCACCGACGACTGCAAGAACGCCAGTTCGTCGTCGGTGATGCCGGCGCGGTAGTTCGTCAGCTCGCTCATGAATTCCTTCACCGAGGCGGCGGTGGCGTCGGCGCGCACGCCGGCCAGCGCCGTGAAGGGCCCCGGGTTGCGCGTGCTCTGGAAATACGAGTTGGCGCCGTAGGTGTAGCCTTTGTTTTCGCGCAGGTTCAGGTTGATGCGCGAGTTGAAGGCGCCGCCCAGCACGTAGTTGGTGAGGTAGGCCTTGTAGTAGTCGCCGGTGGCGTCGTAGGGCAGGGCGGTGAGGTAGCCCACCCGGATTTCCGACTGCGCCGCGCCGTCCTTATTCACGAAGTACACGCGCGTTTTGTCGGGCTGCGGGATAGCGGCCACTGTGGGCGGAATCACCACGTCCTTCTTGGCCCAGGTTTTCAGGAAGTCCAGCTTAGGCAGCACGTCGGCCTCGGCCACGTCGCCCACCACCACCAGCGACGCCACGTTGGGCGCGTAATTGGCTGCATAAAAGGCCTTTACGTCGTCGAGCGTAAGGCTCGTCACCGATGCCGTGGTGCCGTTGTTGGGCACGCTCATGATGCTGTTGGGGCCGTACAGCAGGCGGCTGTAGGTGTTGTTGGCGATGGCCACCGGCAGCGTCACCTGGTTGGCGATGCCCTCCAGCGTTTGTTTCTTGATGCGGGCAAAGTCGGCGGCGTTGAAGCGCGGGTGCAGCAGCACCTCCTGCGCAATGGTCAGAGTAGCGGGAATGTTCTTGGTCAGCGACTCAATGTATACTGTCGTGTTGTCGCTGCCTGCGCCCACCCATACATCGCTGCCGAGCTTGTCGAGTGCAGCTACTACCTCCTCGCTGGTGTACTTCTGGGTGCCTTCGTTCATCATGGCGGCCGTGAGGGCGGCCACGCCGGCTTTGCCGGGGTTGGCCTGCTCCAGGCGGTGGCCGCCGCGGATGGTGAGCAGCATCGTCACGGCCGGGATTTCGGTGTTGCGGGTGCCCACCACTTTCAGGCCGTTGTCGAACGTGGCTTCGTACAGCGCCGGCACTTTCACCACGGGGTTGGCACCGCCCTTGGGCTGCACGTTGCGGTCAAACGTGTCCTGGGCCTTCACGTAGGTCAGGCCAGTATACTGGTCCTTGGGGGCCTGGTAGCCGCTGGGGTCCACGGTGAAGTTGTCCTTCCGGGCCACCATTTCGGGCTTGCCCTTGGGCACCACGCTCAGGATGACGGCGTGCTTGCCCTTGAGGTACTTGTCGTACACGCGCTGCACGTCGGCCTTGGTGAGGGCGCGCAGGCGCTGCAATTCCACGGCCAGGTAGTTGGGGTTGCCGGTGTAGGTTTGGTAGGCGGCCAGTTGGCTCACCTTGCCCTGCACGCTGGCCAGGCCGTTCACCACCTGGGCTTCGCGGCGGGCCTTGAAGCGCTGGAGGGCGGCGTCGCTCACACCGGTTTTCTCAAATTCGGCCAAGCTCTGGCGCAGGCGCACTTCGGTGCTGTCGAGGCCCTTACCCGGAAAAGCCCGGGCCTGCATGGTAAACTCGCCGGCTAGCTCCGAGGTGCTGTTGTATGCCGTGGCCTGTTCGGCCTCCTGGGTTTTCACCAAGTTCTTATAAAGCAGCGAGTTGTTGCCCTGGCCGATGATCTCGGCCAGCGCGTCGAGCGCCACCTCGTCGGGGTGGTTCTGGGGCACGCTTGGGAACACCATTTGCAGTTGCGGGAAGCGCACGTTGTCCTCGTAGCTCACGTAGCGGTCGGCGGTCAGCACGGGCTCGGGCAGGTGCTGGTTCTGCACCGCGGGGCCCCGCTTGATGGGCCCGAAGTACTTCTCGGCGTACTTAATCACGTCGGCCGTTTTCACGTCGCCGCCCACGGTCAGGGTGGCGTTGTTGGGGCCGTACCAGCGCAGGAAAAAGTTCTTGAGGTCGTTGACGTTCGAGGCATCGAGGTCCTTGAGGTAACCGATGGTCAGCCACGAGTAGGGGTGGCCGTAGGGGTACAGCGTTTTGGCCACGTACTCTCTGGTCAAGCCGTAAGGTCGGTTATCGTAGTTCTGGCCGCGCTCGTTTTTCACCGTCGAGCGCTGAATTTCAAACTTTTTCTGGCTCACGGCGTCCAATAAGAAGCCCATTCGGTCGGCTTCCAGCCACATCCCGGTTTCGAGCTGGTTGTTGGGCAGCGTTTCGAAGTAGTTGGTGCGGTCCCGGTTGGTGCTGCCGTTCAGGGTGCCGCCGGCGGCCGTCACCAGCTTGAAGTGCTGCTGGTCGCCCACGTGGTCGGAACCCTGGAACATCATGTGCTCGAAGAAGTGGGCAAAGCCCGACTTGCCGATTTGCTCGCGGGCCGAACCCACGTGGTAGGTCACGTCCACGTGCACCAGCGGGTCGGAGTGGTCCTCGGTCACCACCACGGTCAAGCCGTTGGGCAGCACGTACTTGCTGTAGGGGATGGTGAGGGCCCCGGGCTTGCGCACCACGGTTTCCACCAGCTTGGCGCCGGTGGCGGCAGGCTTGGCGGCCACCACGGTTTTGGGCTTGGGCGTGGGGGACTTTTTGGTTTGGGCGGCGGCCGGTTGCAGGGCCAGCGCCGTGCCCAAGCCCATCAACCAGAGTCTTTTTTGCATCATCGGAAGAAAGAATGGAAAACTGTGAATATCACCGGCAAGTTAGGCGCAAATGACATCGATCCTTCACCCGGCGCTGCACAAAACCAGCGGCTTGGGGCCCCGGGGCGGCAGGCCGCCCGGGGCCCTACTTTTGCCGGGGCCCCGCCGCCGCGCGGGGCTCCTTCCGTTGCCTTCCCACCCGTTGCCATTTCATTCATGAAGCAAGCCCTCGAACAAGAAACCGCCGCCGACCTCGCTGTGCCCGGCGGCCACCTCCACGCCGACCCCCACGGCCTGCAAGACGTGCTCCGCCAGCTCGGCGTGGAAGCCGACAACGCCGCCTACGCCACCGGCCGCACCTGGGGCGGGGGCCCCAATGCCGACCGCCGCGTGATAAATGCGCCCGCCGACGGCCAGCGCATTGCCAGCGTGGCCTTCGCCACCGCCGCCGACTACGAAACCGTGGTGCAGGCCGCCCAGGAAGCCTTTAAAACCTGGCGCCTGGTGCCGGCGCCCAAGCGCGGCGACATCGTGCGCCAGATTGGCAACCGGCTGCGCGAATGCAAGGAGCCGCTGGGCAAGCTGGTGAGCGCCGAGATGGGCAAAATCCTGCAAGAAGGCCTGGGCGAAGTGCAGGAGATGATTGACATCTGCGACTTTGCCGTGGGCCTGAGCCGGCAGCTGCACGGCTTCACCATGCACTCGGAGCGGCCCGCGCACCGCATGTACGACCAGTACCAGCCGCTGGGCGTGGTGGGCATCATCTCGGCCTTCAACTTCCCGGTGGCCGTGTGGAGCTGGAACGCCATGCTGGCCGCCGTGTGCGGCGACGTCAGCATCTGGAAGCCGTCGGAGAAAACGCCGCTCACCGCCGTGGCCATGCAGCACATCATCCGCAGCGTGCTGGCCGACAACGACATCCCCGAAGGCGTGTTCAACCTGATTATCGGCGACGCCACCATCGGCGCAGCAATGGCCGCCGACCGGCGCGTGCCGCTTGTCTCGGCCACGGGCAGCACCCGCATGGGCCGCAAAGTGGGCGAAGTGGTGGGGGCCCGCCTGGGCCGCGCCCTGCTGGAGCTGGGCGGCAACAACGCCATCATCGTCACCAAAAACGCCGACCTGAACATTGCCATCCGCGCCATCGTGTTCGGGGCCGTGGGCACGGCCGGGCAGCGCTGCACCAGCACCCGCCGCGTCATTATTGAAGACAGCATTTTTGAGGACGTGAAGCAGCGCCTGCTGGCCATCTACCCCAAGTTGCCCATCGGCCACCCGCTGCAAGAGGGCACCCTCGTGGGGCCCCTGATTGACGGGGCCGCGGTAACGGCCTTCACCGGGGCCCTGGAGCAAGTGCAGGCCGAAGGCGGCACACTGCTAACCGGCGGCGAGGTGCTGACGGGCCCCGCATACGCCGGTGGCCACTACGTGCGCCCCGCGCTGGTGGAAGTGGAAAACCACTACGCCACGGTGCAGGAAGAAACCTTCGCGCCCATCCTCTACCTCATCAGGTACAGCGGCGACGTGCAGAACGCCATCGACTTGCAAAACGACGTGCGCCAGGGCCTGAGCAGCAGCATCTTCACCCTGAACATGCGCGAGGCCGAGGCCTTCCTGGCCGCCAGCGGCTCCGACTGCGGCATCGCCAACGTGAACATCGGCACGAGCGGGGCCGAAATCGGGGGCGCGTTCGGCGGCGAAAAGGAAACCGGCGGCGGCCGCGAATCCGGCTCCGACGCCTGGAAAGTGTACATGCGCCGCCAAACCAACACGATTAATTATTCCACGGAACTACCCCTGGCCCAAGGGATTAAATTCGACGTGTAGGGCCCCGGGCTGCATTTGATAGCAATTAGAAACGGCCCGCCTTATGCATCAGGCGGGCCGTTTTTATGGTTCCAAATCAAGCGGCAGTAAGCCGCTGCGCACGGCAATCACTGAAATCCGGCCGTCGTTGAGCAAGCGGTAAACGATGCGGTACTGACGGTACAGGAGTTCCCAAACGGCAGGCTGCTGGTATTCGGGCACCATACGACCAAGCTGGGGGAATGACTCCAATTGGGCCACTTTGGCAAAAACTGATTCTACGAAACGAGTGGCCGCGCTAGCCGAATGGCCGGCTAAATGGTCTCTGATGGCTAAAATATCTTCGAGGCAAGCCGTGAGGAACTCAGGCCGCATGAGAAGCGTCATTAATCAGTCGTTGCGCTTCCTCGAAAGAAACGCTGTTGCCGGGTTGCTGCGACAGCGCAACGCGCTCGTCCAGGTGTTGCACGAACAGCAGCCGCTCGAATAAATCCTCCAACTGGAAGTCGTCGGGTAGGTTTTGCAAAGAAGTTATTACCTGTTCTTTGGTCATAGCGAAGGCAATTGAATGTGAATAGCAATTTACGCCTGAACGGAATAATAATAAATTTCGGGGCTAATAAGCGCTTTGCAGCAGCTCGCGGAGTACCCACAGGCTCCACGCTATCATCAACTACTCCACGGAATTACCACTGGCCCAGGGCATCAAGTTCGATATTTAGGGCCCCGGGCTGAGTCAGTCAACAAGCCAAAACGGCCCGCCTAAAGCTTCAGGCGGGCCGTTTCTATTGTAGCGGTTGCAACGGATAGCGGCTCGACTGCACCGACGTGATGCCCACGGGGCCCCCGCCGGGCGCGACGAAATAGAAGATGCGGTAGTGGCGGTAGAATACCTCGCGGATGGCCGGGTTGCCGTATTCAGGTACTGCGCGGCCTAATTCCGGAAACCGGCGCAGCAAATCTATTTTGGCGAAAATAGCGTCGATAAAAGCCTTGGCGTAGGACGGCGAAAAAGCGCCGAGCCGCTCAGCTTCCTCGTAAATTTCATCGGAAGCGCGGCGTGAAAGCCCTAAATTAACCACTTCGCTAGGCGTTGTTTGGCTTCTTCCACGGTCACCACTTCGCCCTGCTTTACCTGCTCCAAACCTTCTTCCATCTTTTGCAGGGAAATGAGGCGCTCGATGAGCTGCTCGGGCTCAAAGGTTTCGGGCAAATCTTGCAACGACGTAATTACTTGCTCCTTGGTCATGGCCGGGCTGAAATTAATGCGCTTCCAAAGTACGCTCGCAATCGGGTAAAAGTGCCCGGCGGCTAGCTGAACAGGCCCCCCAGGTAGTGCCAGACGGGGGCCACGTCTACTTTGCGCAGGGCCCACAGGCTCCACACCACCACCATGGTGCCTACGCCGACGAACATCCAGCGGGTGGGCAGGCGGCCGGCCAGGCGGGCGGCGATGGGCGCGGCCGCCACGCCGCCCACGATGAGGCCGGCCACGATTTGCCAGTGCGAAAGGCCCAGAATCGAGAAAAACGTGAGGGCGCTGGCAAACGTCACGAAGAACTCGACCAGGCTGACGGTGCCGATGACATAGTTGGGCGTGCGGCCGTTGGCGATGAGCGTGCTCGTAACCAGGGGCCCCCAGCCGCCGCCGCCGAACGAATCGAGGAAGCCGCCGGCGCCGGCCAGCCAGCCGGCGTTTTTCACCTTGCGGCGCTGCTGGGCCTGCTGGCGCACGGCCTTGCTGATGATGCGCACGCCCAGCCCGAGCAGGTACAGCGCCAGCACGGGCTTGATGATGTTGGCGTACTGGTCGCCGAACTTGGCCAGCAGCAGGGCCCCACTGATGGAACCGGCGATGCCCGGCAACAGCAGCACCTTGAACAGCCGCTTGTTGACATTACCGAACCGGTAGTGGTTGTAGCCCGAGGCGCCGCTGGCGAACATCTCGGCCGTGTGGATGCTGGCGCTGACCGACGCCGGGCTCAGCCCCAGCGACATCAGGCTGATGGCCGACACCACGCCGTAGCCCATGCCCAGCATCCCGTCGATCAGCTGGGCGATAAAACCCACCGCCACAAACGTGTAGAACGTGCCCGACGAGCGGGCCACGCCCCACACCTGCTGCCAGGTGAAGTAGTACGACAAAATATTGATGACCAAAAAGATGGCGAAGGCCCCCAACGTGGCCGTGGCCACGCGCCGCCAGTAGTCGATGGCCGCGGCTTCCTCGGCGGGACCGAAGGCGGCCACGGCGTGCAGCCGGCGGGCCGACGAAGCGGCGCGCACGCGGCCGTGCAGCGCCGCGTCGGTGGCGGCCACCAGCACCAGGTCGTGGCCCACCAGGTCGTCGGGCTCGAAGGCGCGGCGGCGCAGGATGACCTGCTCGTGCTGGGCCGCCAGGGCGTAGAGAGCCGGCAGCAAGTGCGGGGCCACCACCGTGATGGCCGCGTGCGGGTGCTCGTGCAGCACGGCCGTGAGCTGGGCCAGGGCTTCGTCGCCGCCGCCCACCAGCAGCACCCGCCGCTGCTCCAAGTCGAGGAACACGGGCAGCGAGGGCCCCGCCGGGGCCCCCGCGGCTGGGCCCTTGGTGGGCGGCGCAGACATAAGCAGGTCAGTAGCCATAATCTCAGGTAAAATACAACTTTAGCCGAGAAAATCGGCCCGGGCCGGTGGGCGCCGTGCGGGGAGGGGCCCCGGCTGGTAGCGCGGCGCTTGCCAGGCCAGGGGCCCCGGCGGTTTTATTTGGTACCCAAAGCATTAGCCGACGCGCTTTTCAGCGCCGCCAGCGTGCCATCGGCCACGTTGCCGAACAGCGACACGCCGGCCGCGCCGTTGCGCAGGGCGAGTTCGATGCCTTGCTGCACCTCGGCGTCGTTCTTGAAATCGGACAGGTACAGGCCGGCGTAGAGCGGGAATTTACCGTTCAGGGCCCCCACGCCTTCGGCCACGGCCTGGCCAATCCAGGCCACGTTTTCCTTGTAGAAGCCGTGGTAAATCATGGGGCACACGCCGCTGATGTTCCAGTTCACCCAGTCCTGCTTCACGTTGCGGTGGGCAATGTCGGGGGTCGGGAACACGGCCGCCGTCAGGGGCTTGCGATGCGTTTGGGCCACGGCCATCAGCCGCGCCACCACCCGGTTCACGCGCTGGTAGCGGAAGCGCCGCCACGAGGGGCTGGCCTCCGGAAACTGCACGGTGTCGATGTCGATGCCGTGCTCGGTTTTGTACGCCGCCTTGCACACGGCGCAGTAGCAGAAGTCGTACTCAGGCAGTTCGCTGGTTTGCACAATCTTGTAATTATCCCACAGGTTCACGGGCAAAATCACGTCGCAAAACCGCACGTAGTCCAGGTGCGCGCCGTCCACGTAGTCTTTCTTCAGGGCCGCGGCGTAGTCGTTTTCCAGGTACTGAATGACCTCGGGGCGCGAGGGGCACAGCCAGCGGTAGTAGTCCACGTAGGGCGGGTGGGTAGCGCACGACTCGCCCTTGCGGTTCACGGCGTACCACTCGGGGTGGGCGGCGAGCAGCGACTTTTCGCCGCGGTTCATCGTCCAAATCCAGCGGTGGGCCTCCAGCTTCTGGGCCTTGGCCGCGCGGCAGTGCTGCTCGCTGTCGGCCTCGAAAAAGATGCCGCGCACGCCGGCCGCGTAGTACTTTTTGTAGCGCTCGGCCAACTCGGCCGCCGTGTCTTTGGGGTCGGGGTTGGTCCACACCCAATGCTTCCAGGGGGCCCTGGGGGCCTCCGCGACGGGCAGGGCCGCCTGGGCCCCCGCCGGCAAAAGCGCGGCCGACAGACCCGCCGTTACGCTGTTCTTAACAAAATTCCGGCGGCTGTTCATGGTTTCAGGGTTTCGATAAGGCCTTCGTCGTTGATGCGCAGGGCAGGGGCCCCCGGGGCCGCCACCGTGGCGGAAAACTGCTGGGCCGTGGCGGCCAGCTGCAACTGGTTGGCCCGGTCGTCGATGGTAGGCTGGGGCCCTATTTTCAGCTCGGCCAGCGTGGCGGCGTAGCGGCCGTGCTGCGCGCGGAACTGCTGCTGGCGGTAGTACACCAGCCACAGGTAGCGCTTCTGCTGCTCGGCATAAGGCAGCCGAAACGCCGCGCCGGCCTGGCGCGTGAACTGCAAATAGCCCCAGCGCTCGGGGTAGTGCATGTTGATGACGCCCTGCGGCGACCACACCCAGTTGTGCTCGGGCAGGTCGTGGCCGGCCGCGTTCCGGCGCTTGCGGTTCTGGTCGCCGGCCGCGTCGGTGTCCCATTCCACGCGCGAAAAATTGATGCGCCACAGCGTGCCTTCGGTGGGCGGGGCCCCGGCGTAGCCGATGCGCAGGGCCCGCAGCGGGATGGCCATTTCCACGGTCCAGCTCTGGTCCTGGTCCTGCGGGTGGTTCAGGGTGCCGGCAATTTGCACGCCCGAGCGCAGGCCGGCCGCGTCCCAGCTCACCAGCGCGTCGCCGCCGTTGCGGTAGGGCTTGGACAGGAACAGCTCGAAGGTTTTATTTAGCGCATTTACCTCAATCTCAAAATATTGGTGGGTGCTGTTGCTCGGGCTAATGAAGATTTCAAAGTCGTTGTCCTTGAAAATAATGTCGTCGTGGTGGGTTTGGGTGGCCCACACCTGCGGTTCCTGCAAGGTGGCGGCCACGAACAGCGTCGAGTCGTTCCACAGCATTTTCGTCCGCGTCTGGAACGCCGGCAGCGGCTTGGCCGCGCCCTCGATGTCCACAAAATCCGTCGTCCAGGGGGCCCGCTGCCAGTCGCTTTCCGATAAGTTGCCGTCCAGCGTCAGGGCCTGGTCGGTGTGTAGCACCACGTAGTTTTTGGGCAGCGTGAATAGCGCCTCCAAACCCAGGAAAGCGGCGGGCGTAGCCACTGTTGCGGGGGCCCCGGCAAGCGGACGGGCGCTGCCCTGGGCCCATGCTTTGCCGGTGGCGAGGGCTAGGTAAGCCGCTAAAAAGAAAAACGACGACGCAGCGTTCAGCATTCCGCAGCAGGGGGTTAGGCACGCACCAAGCCGCCGCCCGGGGCCCGGGTGGCGGCCATAATCGGCCGTAAAATAGGACTTAGGCGTGGAAGTCCAGTCCTTTTACCGTGGCCTTCACCACGCCGGTGCGCACCACGAAGTCGCCGAAGCCCTCGCCGGGGCCCCGGCCGGCGGCGTAGGCGGCCAGCAGCGGCGTCAGCTCGCGCAGGATGCCGTCCTCGTCCAGCATTTCGCGGTAGAGCTTGTTGAGGCGTTCGCCGGCGTGGTTGGCCCCTAGGTACAGGTTGTAGCGGCCGGGGGCTTTGCCCACCAGCCCGATTTCGCCCAGGTAGGGGCGGGCGCAGCCGTTGGGGCAGCCCGTCATGCGCAGCAAAATGCCGGCCTCGGCCAGGCCGTGGGCCCGGATGACGGCATCGAGCTTGTCGAGCAGCTGGGGCAGGTAGCGCTCGGCTTCGGCGAAGGCCTGCGAGCAGGTATTCAGGGCCACGCAGGCCAGGGCGTCGCGGCGCAGCTTGGTGATTTGCTCGGCCCGGGGCCCCGCGCCGTTTTCCTCCAGAATGGCCTGGATGCGGGCACGGTGGCCGGGCGCAATGTTGCCCAGAATCAGGTTCTGGTTGCCGGTCAGGCGGAAGTCGCCGGTGTGGAAGCTGCTGATTTCGCGCAGTGCCGACTTGAGCCGGTAGCCCGGCCGGTCGAGGATGCGGCCGCCTTCGATGAAGAGTACAAGGTGCGACGGCCCGTCCGGGGCCCCCGTCCACCCGAAGGCGTCGCTGGAGCTGTGGAACTGGTAGGGGCGGGCCGGGGCCAGCTCGTGGCCCAGGCGCTGGTGCAGCTCGGCCACAAAGGCGGGCAGGCCCACGCGGTCGATGGTGTACTTGAGGCGAGAGAGCTTGCGGTTTTCGCGGTTGCCCCAGTCGCGCTGGATGGTCACCACTTTTTCGCACACGTCCAGCACCTGGTCGGTGGGCACGAAACCAATGAGGTCGGCCAGGCGCGGGTAGGTTTCGTTCATGCCGAACGTCATGCCCAGGCCCCCGCCCACGGCCACGTTGAAGCCCAGCAGCGCGCCGTTCTCCTCAATGGCGATGAGGCCGATGTCGTTGGAAAACACGTCGGAATCGTTGTAGGGCGGCAGGGCCAGGGCAATTTTGAACTTGCGCGGCAGGTAGGTATGGCCGTAGATGGGCTCGTCGTCCACGGCCTCGGTGGTTTCCTGGATGCTGCCGTCGAGCCAAATTTCGCGGTAGGCCGTGGTGCGCGGCGTGAGGTGCGCGCTGATGGCCTGGGCAATGCCCACCACCGCGCCGTGCACCGCCGACTCGTGCGGGTTGGTGTTGCACATCACGTTGCGGTTCACGTCGCCGCAGCCCGCAATGCTGTCCATCTGCACTTCGTTGAAGCCCTGAATAGCCGCTGGCAAGTTGCGCTTCAGCACGCCGTGCAGCTGGAAGGTTTGGCGCGTCGTCAGCTTCATGGTGCCGTTGCCGTAGGCGTCGCTCAGCGCGTCCATGCGCTGCCACTGCGCAGCCGAGGCCACGCCGCCCGGCACCCGCACCCGGATCATGAACGAGAACAGCGGCTCCAGCTTTTGGCGCTTGCGCTCCGATTCGAGGTCGCGGTCGGTCTGCTGGTACGAGCCGTGGAACTTGATGAGGTGGGTATCGTCGGGATTTAGGGCCCCGGTGAGGCGGTTGGCGAGGCTTTCCACCAGCGTGCCGCGCAGGTAGCGGCTGGCAATTTTGACGTGCTCCACTTCGGAAAGCTTGGGAGCGGTAGGGGTGGTATCGGACATGGACTTCTAATTATGAATTAAAAATTATGAATTATGAATTGAAAAACGGAATTGATGAAAGGCCTGATAGTCAATTCATAATTCATAATTTTTAATTCATAATTCCCTATCAGTGCAGCACTGTGGCGTCGAACACGACGCTGACGTAGTACAGGGCCCCGATGGTGGGCCCGGCGGCGTACTGGTAGTAGCGCTGGTCGAAGAGGTTGGTGCCGCCGAGCTTGACGGTGGACTTTAGGTTGGGCACGCGCAGGTTCACCTGGGCGTCAATGGTTTGGTAGGCGGGCACCTGGCCGTTGGCCAGCGGGCTTTCCCAGTAAAACGATTGCTGCCAGCGCCAGTTCACGTTGAAGCCGAAATTGCGCACAATCTCGCGGTTGCCGAACGAGAGGTTGGTGGCCCACTTCGGGGTGTTGAAACCGGTGACGAACACATCGGTTTGGTCGTTGGCCGAGAGGGCGTTGTAGTTGACGTTGCCGGCGAGGGTGAACTTCTGGTAGAAGTTGTAGGTCAGGCCCAGCGTCGAGCCGTAGCTGTGGTAGTCCTGGCGCGAGTTGGTGTACACGCGGTAGCGGTCTTGGCGGGCATCGCGGTTGGCGCGCAGGGCGGCCACGGCGGCGGCGTCGGTGCCCACGGCCACCTGGTTGCCGTTGGCGTCCTTGGGCACGCTCACTTCCACCTGGCCCAGGAAGCCCGAGTACACGTTGAAGTAGGCGTCGGCGTCGATGGCCAACTTGTTGTCGAACAGCACGCTGCGGTAGCCCACCTCGTAGGCGTTGATTTGCTCGGGCTGCTCGGTGGCCAAGTTGCCCACTTGCAGCAGGGCGCTGTTCTGGGGCAGCACGGCGGCCTGGGCGGCGGTGCTGCCGGCGTTGGCGGCCACGTATGCGTTCACGGCCGCGTTGAACTGGTCGATGCTGGCGCGGGTGTACGAATTCTGCAAGTAGTTCAGGCCCTCGTTCACGCGGGCCAGGCCGCCCACGCGGCGCACGTTGCCGTTGTTCACAAACGAGAGGGCCTCGAACAGCGACGGGAACCGCCAGCCGTTCTGGTACGAGGCGCGGAAGTTGTGCTTCTCGGCCACGGTGTACACGGCCGCCAGGCGCGGGTTGGCCTTGGCCGTGAACTCGGGGTTGTAGTCCACGCGCAGCGAGGCGGTGAGCTTCAGCTTGTCAGCGAGCAGCAGCTTGCTGGCCTGGGCAAAGGCCCCGAACTTCTTGTAGTACACGTAGTTGCCGCCCGGCAGGCTGCGCTCGGTCAGCGGCCGGCCGAAGTCCACGAAGTTGTTGCCGTCGGGAATGATTTGGTACACGCGGGCGTCGGCGCCCACCAGCAGGTCCACGAACTTGACGCGGGGCCCCAGGTTCCAGAGGCCCTCGGAGTGGTAGGTGCGGCTGTGCTGGGTGAGGGCCGCGCCGCCGGGCACGGGAGCCCCGGCCACGTTTACGCCGCTGTCCCAGTTATTGATGCTGGTAATCTGGTTCTTGAGGGCGTCGAAGGCGGGGGTGCCGGGCTCGGCGCGGCCGGCGTCGGCGGCGGTGCGGGCGGCGGCCATGGCTTGCGGCAGGGCAGTGCCGGCGGCCAGCTGGCTTTGCAGCGCGGTGCGGAACTTGCCGCCCCACACGGCGTTCGAGCCGTTTTGCAGGTCCAGGTTCAGGGCCAGCGGGTTGAGGTTGTAGGAGTCGCCGGTGTTCTCAATGAGCGTGTAAGCGCGCACCACGAAGTCGCTGCCCTTCAGCTCCAGCTTGTGGTTTTGCACCGTCACGCCGTTCAGCTGGATCTTGTTGCCGCGCTGGAACACGCCGTCCATCAGGCCGTAGCGGTAGCCATAGCTCAGCTCCAGGTTGTCAGTCAGCTTGTAGTGCAGGCTGGCGTCGGCCTTGATGTTGCGCACAATTGGGTTAACCAAATCCCGCTCGTAGTAGCCCGTGCGCGTCACCGTAAACGCCTGATTCTTGCCCTGGTAGGGGATGGTCACGGTCAGCGACGAGTTGGTGTCGTCGCCGTAGCGGTTCCACAAATCAGCGGCCGGGTTGAAGGCGCCCGACAGCTCCGAAAAGCCGGGGTTGGAGGTCGAGAGGCCCTGCGGGTTCTGGTCGGTTTGGGTATTCGAGAGCCAGTCGGTGCCGCGCAAATAGTCCAGGTTCACCTTGAAAGCCCACCGGGGCCCCAGGGCCTGGGCGTAGCGCACGGCCGTTTCCGTCAGGGCGCTCAGGTTGCGGTCGATGCCGTCGACGTGGTTCACCCCAATTTTCTGGTACACGCTGAGGCCCTGGTAGGTGAAGGGGCTCTTGGTGGTGAGGTTGGCCATGCCGTTGATGGCGTTCATGCCGTAGAGGGCTGAGGCTGCGCCGGGCGTAATCTCCACGCTGGCAATGTCCAATTCGGTGGGCCCGATGGCGTTGCCCAGCGGCACGCCCAAGGTGGCCGCCTGCATGTCCACGCCGTCCACGAGCTGCATGAAGCGGAAGTTGTTGGGGATGTTGAAGCCCCGGGTATTAGGTACTTTGAAGGTGAGGCTGCTGGTGAGCATCTGCACGCCCTTCACGTTTTCCAGCGCGTCGTAGAAGCTGGGGGCCGGGGTTTCCTTGATGGCGCGGATGTCCAATTTTTCGATGGCCACCGGCGACTTCAGCCGGCTTTCCTCGACCCGCGACGCCGACACCACCACTTCGCTCGTGAGCACGTCGCGCGCCTCCAACGAGACGGATATGGGCTGGCTGCCGCTGGCAATCTGCAGCTCCTGTGCATCGTGCCCCAGGGCGTTGAAAACCAGTACGAACGGGTAGCGCAGCTTGGCCTTAAAGGCAAATTTGCCGTCGGCCCCGCTTTGGGTGCCCACGCTGGCGCCCTTCACGCTGACGCTGACGCCGGGCAGCAATTCCTGGGTGCCCTTTTCGCGCACCACGCCGCTGATGGCAATCAACTCGGTTTGTGCATAGGCGGCGCCGATGCTAGCCAGTAACAGAATCAGAAATAGAAGAAAAGAAGGGTAGTAAGCTTTCACGGAAAGGAGCAGTTGAAGTCGGGGAAAGGCCCGCCGCAGCGGGCCAAAACGAGCCGGTGAGTGGGCGCAGACAGCACCCGGTAAGGCGACAGCAACAAGAGGGCATGGGCATGACTAAGCGTGTATTAAGGAGTAAGTCAGAATGACTTTTAGATTGAAATCGCAGCGATAAGAAGACCGTCATACGGGGCCCCAGGCCGTCATGCAGAGTGCAGCGAAGCATCTTTATCGCAGCAGTAATCATGATTAGTGGCGCAGTAGAGATGCTTCGCTGCGCTCTGCATGACGGCCTTTTTGCTTGGGGTAAACTACTGGTTCACCCCCGGGGCCCTAATACACGTCCTCCAGGTAGCGGCGCTGCTTGCGCAGGTTCTTCACGTAGGCCGTGGCTTCCTCGGCGGAGATGCCGGCTTCTTTTTGCACGACTTGGGCCAGGGCCGTTTGCACGGCGTGGCCGAGGCGGTTTTTGTCGCCGCACACGTAGAAGTGGGCCCCGTTTTCGAGCCAGCCGAACACGTCGCGGCTGCGCTCCAGCAGGCGGTCTTGCACGTACACTTTCTCGGCCTGATCGCGCGAAAAGGCCACGTCGAGCCGCGCGAGGCCGCCGCGCTTGAGGTGCTGCTGCCACTCGGCCTGGTAGAGGAAGTCGGTGGTAAAGTGCGGGTTGCCGAACAGCAGCCAGTTGCGACCGGGGGCCCCCAGCTCCACCCGCTCCTCCACGAAGGCGCGGAACGGTGCGATGCCCGTGCCCGCGCCCACCATGATGATGTCGGTACCGGCATTGGCCGGCAGCTTGAAGTACTCGTTGTGCTCCACGAACACGCGCACCTCTTCGCCCACCGCCACGCGGTCGGCCAGAAACGACGAGGCCACGCCGTGCTTGCGCCGGCCGTGGGCCTCGTAGCGCACGGCCCCCACGGTGAGGTGCACCTCGTCGGGGTGGGCCAGCAGGCTGCTGGCGATGGAGTAGGCGCGGGTGGGCAGCGGCCGCAGCGTATCGGCCAGGGCCTGGGGCGTGAGCTGGTCGGTGGGAAAATCGGTGAGTAAGTCGGCCACGTCGCGGCCGTAGAGGTAGGGCTGGAGGCGGGCCGTGTCGGCCAGCAGGCCGTGCAATTCGGCATGCGGGGCCAGGGCAGCGTAGCGCTCCAGTACGTCACGCGTCAGAACGGTCAGCTCGCGGCGGCTGGCCAGGGCGGCGGCCAACGGCAGGCTTTCGCTGCCCAGCAGCACGGGGGCCGAGTCGCTCAGGCGGGCGGCGCGCAGCACCTCTTCCACCAGCGGGTGGTGGTTGAGGGGGCGCACGGCCAGCGCGTCGCCGGGGGCATAGGCCAGGTTAGAACCGGCCAAATCCAGCTCGATGTGGTACGTTTCCTTGTCCGAGCCGCGGCCGTTCAACTGGATGCTCTCCAGTACCTTGGCCGGCCAGGGGGTGGCATTGGTGTAGTGGGCGGGCGCAATTTCGGCAATCACAGCCGCTTCACGCGGGGCCCCCGCGGTGACCACGGCGGCAGCAGGCGCGGCGGCCGCTGGGGCCCCGGCTATCATGTCCAGCACGGCTTCCACCCACTGGTCGGCGGCGGCGTGGTAGTCCACGTCGGCCTCGGCGCGGGCCAGCAGGCGGGTGCCGCCCAGCGCGGCCAGGCGCTCGTCAAAGTCCTTGCCCGTCTGGCAGAAGTGCAGGTAGCTCGTGTCGCCCAGGGCAAACACGCTGTACTTCAGTTTGGGCAATTTAGGGGCCCGGGCGCCGCCAATAAACTGGTGCAATTCCTCGGCGCTGATGGGCGGCTCGCCCTCGCCGTGGGTGCTCACGATAACGAGCAGGTTTTGCTCCTGCGCCAGCTGCCGGGGCGGGTAGTCGTTCATGTCGCGCACTTCCGCCACGAGGCCGCGGCGCTGGGCCGCGGTGGCCGCTTGCTGCGCAATTTTCTTGCCGTTGCCCGTGTGCGAGCCGTACAGGATGGTTAGCTTTTCGGCCGTCGCCGAGGCCCCGGCAATAGCCGGTGCAGCCGCAGCCGCGGCTACGGCGCCGCCGGGGGCCCCCGCACCAGCGGCCTGGCCGTAGAAGTAGCCGCTCAGCCAGACAAGCTGCTGCGGGGTGAGGCCGGCCGTGAGCTGCTGCAACGCAGCTTCGTCAAGCGTAGGCGGAAGGAGAGGTAGAACGGGCATCAGGCGAGGAAAAGCAGCGAGTTATATTTCACAAGATTGTAGGCTCCGGGGCCCTTAGGCCACCTTGGCGTAGGATAGCAGCTCGTACAAAAAGCCAGGTAGCGCGGCGCCGGTGTCGGCCGCGGCCTCCTGGGCCGGCAGCTTGGCCAGCCGCACCACCTCGCCCAGCACAATCACGGCGGGGGCCCCCAGGCCGGCGCGGCGGGCGCGCTCGGCAATGGTGGCCACGGTGCCGGCCACGGCGCGGGCGGTGGGCAAGGTGCCGTTCTGCACCACGGCGGCTGGCACGTCGGCCCCGCCGTAGCGGCTGAACAGCGCCGCGATTTCCGCCAGCCGGCTCATGCCCATCAGGATAATGGTGGTGGTGCGCGGGCTCTGGGCGGCCTCCAGCAGGGCCCCCGACAACTGCTCGTCGGCGGTGGTGGCCGTCAGCACCCGGAAGCCTTCGCTCAGGCCGCGGTGGGTGGCCGGGATGCCCAGGCTGCCCGCCGCCGCCACCGCGCTGCTGATGCCCGGCACGTACTCGGTGGCCAGGCCGTGGGCCTCGGCATACAGCATCTCCTCGCGCCCGCGCCCGAATATGAACGGGTCGCCGCCCTTCAGCCGCACCACGTGGCCGTGCCGAAACGCCTGCTGCACAATCAGTTCGTTGATGCCGAGCTGGGTGTAGGCCATGGCCCCGCGGCGCTTGCCCACAAACAGCAGGTGCGCGCCGGGCCGGGCGTGCGCCAGCAGGTCGTCGTTGGCCAGCGCGTCGTACAGCACCACGTCGGCCGCCGCCAGCACCCGCGCACCCTTCAGGGTCAGGAGTTCCGGGTCGCCGGGGCCCGCCCCAACTACCGTCAGGCGGGGCACGAAAAGCGGGGAAGTAGCCATTTTTAGTTGCTAGTTATTGGTTGTTAGTTGTCGGGGGTGGTTGTCGCTTGTTGGCCGCTGGAAGCAAGGCTGTCATGCGGAGCGCAGCCGAAGCATCGCCACTGCCCAACTAATTATTTACTGCTGCGGGAGAGATGCTTCGGCTGCGCGGACGCCAGATGAGCATAACGGCCGTGCGGGGCCACTTTGCTGACTGACGTCTAGATAGAAAACGCCGTTTCGGCCGGTACTTCCTGGGTGAAGTACTCGGGGTCGGTGGCGGCGATGAGGCCGGCGGCGAGGGTGGCGCCGGTCTGCTCATCTACCAGAATGAAGGCCCCGGTGACGCGGTTTTGGCGGTACTCGTCGGCCACCAGCGGCAGGGCGGTTTTGATGCGCACCCGCACGATGTCGTTGAGCTTGGCCTCGTCGGTGCCTTGGCTTTCAAAGGTTTCGATGTCGGTTTTCTGGAGGATGGTCGTCACTGAAGCCTTCACTACGGCGGCGTGGTGCTGCACCAGCAGCTTGCGGCCGGCGCGCAGGGGCCGCTCGTCCATCCAGCACAGGGTGGCTTCCAGCTCGCGCACCACGGCCGGGTGGGCCCCCACGGGCACAATGGTGTCGCCGCGGCTCACGTCCACGTCGTCGCGCAGGCGGAGCACCACGGCCTGCGGGGCCCCGGCGGCCGCTACCGGCTGCTGGTTCACCTCGATGGCGTCAATCACTGTTTCGAGGCCCGACGGCCAGATTCGCACTCGGTCGCCGGCCCGGTACGTACCGCTCTGAATACGACCGGCGTAGCCGCGGTAATCGGGCAGCTCCTCGGTCTGGGGCCGGATGACGTACTGCACCTGGAAGCGCGGCTCGTTGGGGTTGGCGTCGGTGGTGGCGGGCACGCTTTCGAGGTGCTCCAGCAGGCTGGGCCCCTGGTACCAGGCAATATTCTTCGAGCGCTTTACCACGTTGTCGCCCTGCAAGGCGCTCAGCGGAATGGCCGTTACGTTGGCCAACTTCAGCTGCGCGGCAATGAGTTGGTAGTCGGCCACAATCTGCTGGAAAACCGCTTCGTCGTAACCCACCAGGTCCAACTTGTTCACGGCCAGCACGAAGTGCTGGATGCCCAGCAGCGCGGCCAGCAGCGTGTGCCGGCGCGTCTGCTCAATCACGCCCTGGCGGGCGTCCACGAGCACGATGGCTAGGTCGGCGTTGCTGGCGCCGGTCACCATGTTGCGGGTGTACTGCACGTGGCCCGGCGCGTCGGTGATGATGAACTTGCGGCGCGGCGTGGTGAAGTACTTGTGCGCCACGTCGATGGTGATGCCCTGCTCGCGCTCGGCCTTCAGGCCGTCGGTCAGCAGGGCCAGGTCCACGGCGGCGCCGTTGGTGGCGCGGCGTTTCTCCAGCGTGGCCAGCACATCGAGCGACACCGAGTCGCTGTCATACAGCAGCCGGCCAATGAGCGTACTCTTGCCGTCGTCGACGCTGCCGCAGGTGATGAATCGTAATAAGTCCATTCTATTTAATGTGTTGAATGTGAGTAATGTGGAAATGTGTAAAATGAATTGGTTGTGAGATTTTGAAAATGGAAGCAGTACCTGGGAGGGCATCGTTTTTATTTTTACATCTCTCACACTTTCACATTCCCCCACATTTATTCTAGAAATACCCGTTCCTTTTGCGGTCCTCCATGCCGGTTTCCGAGAGGTTATCATCCAGCCGCGTGGCGCCGCGCTCGCTCACTTTGGCCAGCAGGAGGTCCTGGATGATGTCGTCAATCGAGGCGGCGTCGCTCTCCACGGCGGCGGTGCAGGTCGAGTCGCCCACGGTGCGGAAGCGCACGCGGCGGCTCACGATTTCGTCGGTGTCGTCGAGGTTGAGGTGCTCGCTCAGGCCCAGGAGCTGGCCGCTGGGCAGCACCACGCACTGGCGCTCGTGGGCGAAGTAAATGTCTGGCAGCTTGATGTTTTCGCGCTGGATGTAGTTCCACACGTCCAGCTCCGTCCAGTTTGAAATCGGGAACACGCGCACGTTTTCGCCCTTCTGGATGCGGCCGTTGTAGATGTTCCACAGCTCGGGGCGCTGGCGCTTGGGGTCCCACTGGCCGAAGTCGTCGCGCACCGAGAAAATCCGCTCTTTGGCGCGGGCCTTTTCCTCGTCGCGCCGGGCCCCGCCAATGCAGGCGTCAAACTCAAACTCCTCAATCACGTCGAGCAGCGTGTAGGTTTGCAGCGGGTTGCGGCTGGGGTACTTGCCGCCCGGCTCGTGCAGGCCGCGGGTGCGGATGGTGTCCTCCACCTTGCGCACAATCAGCTTTTCGCCCAGCGAGGCGGCCAGCGAATCGCGGAAATCGATGATTTCCTGGAAGTTGTGGCCCGTGTCGATGTGCACCAGCGGAAACGGAAACTTGCCGGGCCGGAACGCCTTTTCGGCCAGCCGCGTCAGGGCAATCGAGTCTTTACCGCCCGAAAACAGCAGCGCAGGCCGCTCAAACTGGCCCGCTATTTCGCGCAAAATGTGGATAGCTTCGGCTTCGAGCCGGTCGAGGTAATCGAGGTAAATAGGGGTGGGCATTAGCTAGTTGTTAGTTATCAGTTGCTCGTTATTAGTTGCTCGTTATTAATTGCTCGTTGTCAGTTGTTTGCCAGCAGCTAACTGACAACTGACAACTAAAATCCTAGCCGGGCATTCGCTCCACCACGGGGTCGAGGCCCTGGTGGGCGGTGGTGTCGTGGAGGCCGCACTCCTTGGCGTCGGCGTTTTCCCACCACCAGCGCCCGGCGCGGAAGTCTTCGCCCGGCTTGATGGCCCGGGTGCAGGGCGCGCAGCCGATGCTCACGAAGCCCTGCTGGTGCAACGGGTTGGTCGGAACGCCATTCTCTTGCGCAAACGCCACGCATTCGTCCCACGTCCAGTCGAAGAGCGGGTGCACTTTGATGAGCTGGTGGCCGGCGTCCCACTCGGCGCGGTGCATGTGCTGGCGGTTGGCCGACTGCTCGGCCCGGATGCCCGTGAACCAAAGTTGGGTGCCGGCCAGCGCCCGGGCCAGGGGCTCCACCTTGCGGATGTGGCAGCACTCCTTGCGGTTTTCCAGGCTCTCGTAGAAGCTGTTGGGGCCCTTCTGCGCCACGAGGGCTTCGATGCTAGCGGTCTGGGACGCAAATACTTCGATGGGCTGGCCGTAGCGCAGCAGCGTCTTGTTCCAGGTCGAGTACGTTTCCTGGAAGTTGCGGCCCGTGTCGAGCGTGAACACCCGGATGGGCAGCTGGTGCGCGAAGATGAGGTGGCTGATGATCTGGTCTTCCAAGCCAAACGAGGTGGAAAACGACGCCCGGCCGGGAAAGCGCTCGGCCAGCAAAGCCAGCGTTTCCAGCGCAGCGTGTTCGGGTAAGTCACGGCGCAGGTCATCGACCTGGCGTTCAAGGGGTAAGTCCATAAAAATAAAGGGGGAGGCCGTTCTTCCGAAGAAAAAACCAGGGGGCCCGGGGCCCCGCTGCACCGGCTGCCGTTACAGAACAGGCAACGACTTAGGTACCGCGGTGGGGGCGGGCGGGGAAAGGCTACCGGGGTAGCCGCAGGAAATTAAGCGGGCTTCAACAACCAGCACAACCCCCCGCATACAGCCGGTGGGGCATGGCATGCAACAGCACGTGCGGCGCAGGATAGCGGCGGAGGTGGTGGGTTGCAAGCGGGGGTGAGGAAAGTAGCGCACGGCGACGGTTTTATATGTCAGGACTTGGCACCGTTCCACGTTGTGGGGGTTGCCGGCGGTTCATCGAGCCTGTCTCTCCGCGCCTCTGTATAAAAACAACCCTAAAATGGGTTGCTGCGACAAAGGTAATGCAAAACTTCGCAATAGTGCAAGAAAATTGTTCTGGACGTTGCGGCCCGGCGTAATTTCGGGGCCCTATTATTCAGCCAAGTACCTCTTCCGCAGTGCAACCCCGAACCCATCGCGCGGTCTTTGGGTTGCTAACGCGTTCCGCTCCTTCATTGCCCCGCATGGAAGCCCTTTCCTACTCTGCTTACGTCGACATTAATGCTCCCTTGGTGGAACGCTGCCGCCTGCACGACCGCCAGGCCCAGGCCGAGCTGTACCGGCGCTACGCCAAGGCCATGTTCAACGCGGCCCTGCGCATCACCGGTGACTACGCCGAGGCCGAGGACGTGCTGCAAGATTCGTTCCTGAGCGCCTTCCGCGAGTTGAGCAGCTACAAGGGCGATTCCTCGTTTGGGGCCTGGCTCAAGCGGATTGTGGTGAACAAGAGCATCAACTGCCTGCGTCAGCGCCGCCTGGCACTGGTGCCGCTGGGCGAGCAGCACCACGACGCCCCCCTCGAAACCCACTACTCGGCCGACGACGAGGCCGAAACCCACTACCGCGCCGACGTGCTGCGCCGCTGCATCCAGGAGCTGCCCGACGGCTACCGCGTAGTGCTGACCCTTTACCTATTAGAGGGGTACGACCACCTGGAAGTGGCCGGCATCCTTGGCATTTCCGAATCCACTTCTAAATCACAATACAGCCGGGCCCGCGCCAAGCTGCGCGAGCTGGCCGCCCAGCAGGGCCTCCGCTGAACCTTTTTAGGGCCCCCGGGCCGTTTCTCTGTTAACCATTCTCTTTATATAGCTGCCGCGCCGGCCGCTGTCCCCACCCAACGCCGGCCGCCCGTCCTTACTACTATCATGCAATCCGATAAGCCCGATTCATTAGCCACCTTCGTCGAGCGGCACCGCGCCGATTTCGACGTGCACGAGCCGCGCCCCGACCTGTGGGCGGCCATTGAAAGAGACCTCGCGGGCCCCGCCGCGGTGCCGGCCGCCGCGCCGCTGCCTGGGGCCCCCACGCTCCCCGCTTTGGCGCCCGCCGCCCGGGCCCCGTGGCTGCACCGCTACGGCGTGGCCGCGGCACTAGCCTTGCTGGTGGTAGCCGCCGGCGCCAGCGAAGCCTGGAAAGCGGGCCATCACCAGCCGGGGCCCGAGCCGGGCATTGCCGCCGAGCCCGGCGCGGCCGCACCCGCCGGGCCCCTATACTTGGGCGACCCGCTGGCCCTGGCCGCGGCCGACCGCAACGACCTCACCGACGACCGCCTGCTGACTGCCGTGCGCGGCATGGAAAGCTACTATGTGGCCCAGCTCAACGAGCGCAAGGCCGAGCTGCGCCAGCTGGCCGATTCGGCCGCCGGCAGCCCCACCGCCGAGTGGCGGCACGATTTGGCGGCCCTTGATTCGAGCTACCACACCCTGAAGCTGGAGCTGCCCCACCACCCGCAGCCCGACGTGGTGCTGACGGCCATGAACCGCAACCTGCAAATCCGCCTCGACCTGCTCGACCGCCAGTTGCAAACCCGCGCCATGACCGAGGCCCGCCCCGCCGCCGCCACCGGCCTGGTGCTGGCCGACAGCCGCTCTTACCGCCAGCCTTAGTGAAGCGCGCAGCCCTTCGTTGGAAAACACAGCGCCTAGTTATGCTGGTGCTGGTCGCGGGGCTGCTGGGGACCAGTGTGCCCGCGCAGGCCCGCCGCACCCTATGGGTCCGGAAGGCCGCTTTGGAGGCCGGGCAAACCGGCCAGCAGGGCCCCGGGGCCCCGGCTGCCACCGCTGACCAAACGGGCAGCGAAGCCGACCTCGACGCGGCCACGCCGCCCGTGGAGCAGCGCCGCCGCCTGAGCCGCCGCTACCGGGTGCCGGCCGCCGGGCGCCCCTTCGCCCTGGAAGCCCGCTACGGCCGGGTGCAAATCAACACCTGGGCCAAGGCCGAAATTAAGGTGGAGGCCGAGCTGGTGGCCCGCTCCGAAACGGAGGCCGGGGCCCGGGAAGTGCTGGGGGCCCTGGGCGTGCAGTGGCTTGACTACGACGCCCGCACGGGCGGCGTGCTGGTAGCCTCGCAGTTTGGGCCCATGCTGCGCGGCCGCAGCGGGTGCAGTGGCCGGCGCTACGAAATCAACTACACCGTGTGGCTGCCCGCGGCCACGGCCTTGCGTGTGGCCAACGGCTTCGGGGCCGTGGCCGTGGCCGGCGACCTCACCGGGCCCGTCGACCTGGCCGTGGACTACGGCGACCTGCGCACGGCCCGCCTGCTGGGGCCCCGCAACGCGGTGCGCATTGCCAACGGCAACTGTGCCATCCCGTTCGCGGGCCGTGCCAGCATCGACGCCAGCTACGCCCGCCTGCGCCTCGACGCCGGCACGGCCGTGGACCTGCGTACCAACTACGCCGACGTGGAAGTGGGCACCGTGGAAGCCCTGGTGGTGCACAGCAAGTACGGCGACCTGGCCCTGGGCACGGTGGGTTCGCTGCGGGGCTCGTCGGGCTTTTCGCGCTTCAGCGTCGAAAAAATTGGGGAGGAGCTGGACATGGCCCTGCGCTACTGCCCCGATTTTGAGGTGCGCGACACGGGCCCCAACTTCCGCCAAATAACCCTCGACGGCGGCTTCAGCACCATTCGCCTGGGCTTCGCCGAAACGCCGTCCTTCCGCTTCGATGTGCGCACCGAGCAGGGCCAGCTGCTCGTGGACCCCGCCCTGGTGCGGGTGCTCTCGGAGGCCCACGGGGCGCAGTCGAGCGACGTGCTCGGCGTGTTCGGGCGGTCCATGCCGCGGCGCGGCGCGGGCAACGTCAGCATCCGGGTGCGTAACGGCACGGTGCGCTTCAGCCGCTAGGGCGGCTTTGGGAGGGAATTAAAAACTGATGTTACGCAGTCGTTGGCTTAGGTTGTCCGTTTAATCGATTGATGATGAGTTGCACGCTGGACCTGTACACGGATTATTTGCTGAGCTCGACGGGTCCGACGACGGCCACGGGCTTGTCGCGGCTGCTGGACGGGGCGCTGAGCCACGACCACATCACGCGCTGGTTGAGCAGTACGCCGTGCGGGTCAGCGCAGGTTTGGCGGCAGGCCAAGCCGTTGATTCGCCAGGCCGAAGCCCAACGCGGGGCGGCGGACTTCGCCGTGCTCATCGTGGACGATTCGGTCCTGGAAAAGGCCCACACCGATGCCAATGAGTTGATTTGCACCCATTGGGACCACAGCCAGCAGCGCTACGTCAAGGGCCTGAACTTCGTGAGTCTGCTTTATCAGGCCGGCGACTTGGCCCTGCCCATCGCCGTCGAGCTGGTGCGCAAAACCGTGCCGGTCTACCACCCCAAGACCCAGCAGACCAGCTACCAAAGCCCGTTCACTAAAAACGAATACCTGCAACAGATGCTGCGCGTGGCCCAGCAGCAGGTGGCCTACCGCTACCTGCTGGCCGACAGCTGGTACGCCTCGGCCGAGAACATGGCCTTGGTGCGGGCCCTGGGCCATCACTTTGTATTTGCCCTCGAAAGCAGCCGCACCGTGGCCCTGAGCGCCGAGGCGCGGGCCGCCGGCCAGTTCCAGGCCGTGCAGGCGCTGGTGTTCCCCGATACGCAGCCCTTGCGCGTCTATTTGCGGGCCGTCCAGCAGGCGGTGCTCGTGACCAGACAAGTCTTCACAAACCGAGACGGTAGCCAAGGTATGCTGTATCTGGTCAGCAGCGACACCGACCTGGACCAGGCCCAACTGACCACGATTTACCAGAGACGGTGGAAAGTGGAAGAATACCATAAGTCGCTCAAACAGAATGCCTCCATGGGCAAATCGCCCACCAAAACCCTGGCCACGCAGGCCACCCATTTCTTTGCCGCCGTGTTGGCTTACACCAAGCTCGAAGTGCTCAAGCTCAAAGGCGGCATCGGCCATTTTCGCCTCAAAGCCCAACTCTATACCGTTGGCCTCAAAGCCATGTACCAGCAACTCGTACTGCTCCGTGCGTAACATCAGTTAAAAATTAAAAATGAGGAATTAAAAATTTGGCTATCAGATTTTTAATTTCTCATTTTTAATTCCCTCTCAAAGCCGCCCTACCTTCGGCCGCTCATCCACCCCGCTATTTCTCATGCGCACCTTCAACTGGGCCATCCTGGGTCCCGGCCGCATTGCCCGCAAATTTGCCGAAGACCTGGCCCACGTGCCCCAGGCCCGGCTGCACGCCGTGGCTTCGCGCAGCCTGGCCAAAGCCGAGGCCTTTGCCGCCGAGTTTGGGGCCCCCCACGCCGTGGGCAGCTACGAGGAGCTGCTGGCGGTGCCCGGCATCGACGCCGTGTACGTGGCCACGCCGCACTCCGAGCACCACGCCCACGCCCTGCTGTGCCTGCGGGGCGGCCTGCCCGTGCTCTGCGAAAAAGCCTTTGCCCAGAACGCCGGCCAAGCCCAGGAAATGGTGCGCGTGGCGCAGGAACAAGGCGTTTTCCTGATGGAAGCGTTTTGGACGCGCTTTTTCCCCGCCGTGGCCCAGGCCCTGGAGCTGGTGCAGTCGGGCGTCATCGGCGAGGTGAAGCACCTGGTGGCCGACTTCGGCTTCGCGGCCCCTTACCCTTACGAGCCCGAAGGACGGCTGTTCAGCCCCGCGCTGGCCGGTGGCTCCCTGCTCGATATCGGCGTGTACCCGCTCTTCATCAGCCAGCTTTTTCTGGGGCCCCCGGCGGCCGTGCGGGCCGTCTCGACGCCCACCGGCACCGGCGTGGACCTGAGCTGCGCCATGGCTTTGGCCTACGCCAGCGGGGCCACGGCCACCTTATTCTCCACCATCGCCGCTACCACCGACAACCGCTGCGTGCTGTACGGCACCAAGGGCCAGCTGCAACTGCTGGGCCGCTTCCACGCGCCCACCGGGGTGCGGGTGCAGCTGCTGGGCGCGGCCGAAGCGCAGGAATACCCCGCGCTCACGGCGGGCGGCGGCTACCACTACGAAGCGGCGCACGTGCAGCAGTGCCTGGCCCAGGGCCTGCGCGAAAGCCCGCTGCTGCCGCTGGCCTTCAGCCTGGGGCTGATGGAGTTGCTGGACGCGGTGCGGCGCGAAATTGGGCTGCGCTACCCGGGCGAGTGAGCCAGCCGGGGCCCCAGGCCGAGGCTGGCAATGCCCGCGGCATGCCGTTACTTTACCGGGTGTCCCGCTTCCTCCTTCCGCTGCTCGGGCTACTGGCCGGCCCCGCGCTGGCGCAGTCCTTGCCGCGCCATCCTTCCGCCGCCGCCGTGTCCGCCGTCCCGTCTTCTTCGCTGAAAACCTACGCCCTGCGCCTGCGCCCCGGCGACGACCTGCGCCAGGGCCTCCTGGCCTTCGTGCAGGCCCAGCACCTGCGGGCGGGGGCCCTGCTCACGTGCGTGGGCAGCCTCACGGTGGCCACGCTGCGGCTGGCCAACCAGGAGGGCCCCACCGAGTACCGCGGCCACTTCGAAATCGTGTCGCTCGTGGGCACGCTCTCCACCAACGGCTCGCACCTGCATTTGTCGGTGGCCGACAGTACGGGCCGCACCCTGGGCGGCCACCTGCTCGACGGCTGCCGGGTGTACACCACCGCCGAAATCGTGCTGGCCGAGCTGCCGGACCTGGAGTTTCGGCGCGAAACCGACCCCACCTTCGGCTACCAGGAGCTGACGGTGCACCCCAAGAAAAAGTGAAGAATGTGGGGAAATGTGAGAATGTGGACGATGTGAGAAATCTGGGAATGAGGCGGTTGTACTTGTGATTTTCGTGCTCTTATCTTTTATCCCCAAAATCTTCACATCTCCGCATTTCTCACATCTTCCACATTCTTCTCGCCATGCCCGAACCCACCGTTTCCACTGATGCCCCGCAGGCGGCTGCTTTCCGCCGCCAGGTGCTCAGCCCGGCCAAGCTGCGGCTGTTCATGCTGCGCAAATTACCGATGGCCTGGCTGGCCGGCCTGCGCCTGCGCGCGCTGACGCCGACGCAGGCCACGGTTACCATCCGGTATAAATACCTTACCCAGAACCCGTTTCGCAGCATCTACTTCGCCTGCCTGGCCATGGCGGGCGAGCTGGCCGGCGGCATGCAGGCCATGATGCACGTGCAAGCCGGGGCCCCCGTGTCGATGCTGGTGACGGGCCTGACGGCCGAATTCACTAAAAAAGCCACGGGTCTGGTGGCCTTCACCTGCCCCGACGGGGCCGCCATTGCCCGGGCCGTGGCCGAGAGCCGCGCCACCGGCGAAGGCCGCACCGTAGTGTGCACCAGCACCGGCGTTGACGAAGCTGGCGATGTGGTGGCGGTGTTCCGCGTCACGTGGTCGTTCCGCGCCAAGCGCTAATTTTCTCCGCCTGATTTCCTCCCCCATGATGACGCTATTCAAGTCCGGCCGGCTCTTTTTGCTGGTTCTATTCGGCGCGGTGCTGGGCAGCGGCTGCGAGCAAGCTGCCCAGCCAAAAGCCCAGGCCAAGGCCCCGCGCTTTGAGGTGGCCGAAGCCTCGATTGCCGACGTGCAAGGGGCCCTAAAGCGGGGCGACTGCAACTGCGAGCAGCTCGTGCGGGCGTACCAGGCCCGCATTGCCGCCTACGACCAGCCCACCAAGCTCAACGCCATTGTCGTAACGAACCCCGCCGCGCTGGCCGCCGCCAAGGAGCTAGATGCCGAATACCGCCGCACCGGCAAGCTGCGGCCGTTGCACTGCATTCCGCTGATTGTGAAGGATAACTACAACACGGCCGGCCTGCAAACCGCGGCCGGCTCGCTGGCCCTCAAGGGCTTCGCGCCCGCCACCGATGCCACGGTGGTGCGGGCCCTGAAAGCGGCCGGGGCCATCGTGCTGGCCAAGTCCAACATGGCCGAGTGGGCCTTCAGCCCGATGGTGACCATCAGCTCGCTGGCGGGCGAAACCCGCAACCCCTACAACCTGGCGCACGTGCCGGCGGGCTCCAGCGGGGGCACGGCGGCGGCCGTGGCGGCCAGCTTCGGCACGGCGGGCCTGGGCACCGACACCGGCAACTCCATCCGGGGCCCCTCGTCGCACAACGCCCTAGTCGGGTTTCGGCCCACGCTGGGGCTGGTGAGCCGCGCCGGCATCGTGCCGCTGTACCTGCGCAACGACACCGGGGGCCCCATGGCCCGCTCCGTGGCCGACGCCACCCGCCTGCTCGAAGTGATGGCCGGCCCCGACCCGGCCGACCCGCTCACGGCCTACAGCGCCGGCAAGGTGCCGGCCGGCGGCTACCAGCAATTCTTAATCAAAGACGGACTTAAGGGGGCCCGCATCGGCGTGCTGCGCACCCTAAGCGAGCGTAACCCCGACCTGCAGGTGAAGGCCGTGTTCGAGCAGGCCGTGGCCGACCTGCGCCGGGCCGGGGCCGTGGTGGTAGACGTAGAAATTCCGGACTTCGCCCAAGTCAGCAAAGGCCAGTGGGCCTCGGTGTTCAAGCACGACGTGAACGCCTACCTGGCTGCCCAGGGCCCCGGCGTGCCCGTGAAAAACATTGACGAGGTGCTGGCCTCGGGCAAGTACGCGGCCTACATCAAGGAAAACCTGCAAGACGAGCTGGCCCACGGCGTGAGCCCCGCGGCCAGCACCGCCGGCCGCGGCGAGGCCTACACCGACCCGCGCCGCATCGCCTTCCGCCGCGCCGTGACGGCCGTGATGGACCGCTACAAAGTAGGGGCCCTGGTGTACCCCACCTGGAACAACCCGCCCGCCAAAGTGGGCGACTTCCAGGGCTACCGCGGCGACAACAGCCAGCTCATTGCCCCGCACACCGGCCAGCCGGCCTTCACCGTGCCCATGGGCTTTACCTACGACCACCTGCCGGCCGGCCTCCAGTTCCTGGGCCGCTCGTTCGACGAGCCGACGCTGATAAAATACGCCTACGCCTACGAGCAGGCCACGCACCACCGCCGGGCCCCGGTGCGGTTTCCGGCGCTGCCCGCGGCGGGAGTGGGCAAGTAAAAGGTGCCGGCCTATTTGCCCGGATTTTGCAGCAGTTGCAGCAGTTGGTCGAGCTTGCTATTAGTTTCGGCTTGGCCAGTTTTAAGGCCGGTAATGTCGCCCTTTATTTCGGTCACATCGGTTTTGAGGCCGGTGATATCGGCTTTCATTTCGGCCATATCTGCCTTCATTACTAATTGTTCCCGCAATAGGAAAGTAATATTGTCACCCTGTTGAATTACTGCTGCATTTAGTTGAACAACGTTGTTATTCAGCTGCTTGAGCTGGCTGGTGTGCCGATCCAAGATGGTGATGGTTTCGACGAGCAGTGGTTCGAGTTGGTTGAAGCGGTCGTCGGCGGTCATAGGGAAAGAGGCCTGTTTTGGGGCAGTAGGTCAAATTTAAGCGCGAATTTTTTAGAACTCCACTCGCTAGCTAAGGCAGGAGATGGCTCAGACTGCCGCGGCGACAACAGCCAGTTTACCGTCCCATTCACTGGCTAGCCGGTTTGCAACCTGCCCAGGGGCCTCACCTTACGACCACCGGCCGGCGCGGCCGGTGGCAGTGGGCAAGTAGGGGCCTGGCGTGCTGATGGCCTACAGCTTGGGCTTTTCAGTCAGGGCCAGCAGTTCCTGTAAGTAGCTGCCCCAGATGGCGGGGTTAGAGTGCGTGCCGTGGCCGGTGGTGAGGTCGGTGATGGGCAGCAGGATGTAGCGGCCCTTGGCTACTTTTTTGATTTCGGTGTCCAGGATGCCCAGCTCGGGCGGGTTCACCTGGTCGTCGGCCGAATTGATGGCGAACAGCGGCGCCTTGATGGCGGCCAGGTGCGGGGCCGGGTTGTAGTCGCGGGAGGCGTCGAACTGGTAGATGAAGTCGTTGGCGTCCAGCGCGGCGTAGAGGTTGGCTTCGGTTTTGGCCAGGGCGGCTTCGGCCAGGGCGCGGGTGGGGGCCAGCCGTTGCATCTGCTTGGGGCTGCTGGTCATGAAGATGAGCGACGACGCGGCCCCGGCGAGGCCCGTTTTGGGCTCGGTGGTGTAGGCCCCGCCCTTCCACTCGGGGTCCATTTCAATCATATCGATGGCCATTTTGCGCAGCATGCGGTTGCGGCCCGCAATCTCGACGGGCAGGCTGGCCAGGGGCAGCAGGGCATCCATGAAGCCGGGGTACTGGTAGCCCCACACCCAGGTTTCCATGCCGCCCATCGACGTGCCCATCACCAGGCGCAGGTGGGCCACGCCCAGCTTTTCGGTCAGCAGCCGGTAGTTGGCCAGCACCATGTCGTCGTAGGTGTACTTCGGGAACTGCATCCGCAGCCCGTTGCTGGGCTTGCTGGACTTGCCGTGGCCGATGGCGTCGGGCAGGATGACGTAGTACTTGGCCGCGTCCAGCGGCTGCCCGGGCCCAAACAGGTGCCCCGCAAATAAGTCGCTCAAAAAGCTGCTGCCTGCGCCCGTAGTGCCGTGCATGATGACCACGGCGTTCGTGACGCGGCCGCTGCGGTCCTTGCGCGGCTGGCCCACGGTGGTGTAGTGCAGGTTCAGCACCGGCAGCGTTTCGCCGCTGGCAAACCGGAACTGGGGCAGCGCGAAGTCGCCTTCTACCGGGGCGGGGTAGTGGGCCTGGGCGTGGCCGGCCATGGGCAGCAGTAGCCAGCCGCAAAGGAGCAGCGCGAGTCGGGCGGTAGAATTAAGCATGAAGGCGGCCGGAATGGTTATGGGAAAAGGCGCCGGCACGACGGCCGGCGCGTTTCCAAATGACGCGCAGAAAAAGCAAACCACCCGCTTGCCCGCACCCAATCCCTGAACTTCCCAGCGCCTACCGCTCTCCGCCCTCGCGCTTCGAGGTCAGCACGTTCACCAGGCCATCCTCGCTCACGACCACGGCCAGGCAGGGGTAGCGCGAGCTTTCGACGTAGCGGAGGGCCGAGTTGTAGCGGGCCCCGCGGCTGCCGTCGCCGCGGCCGCTGGCGGTGCCGTCCAGAATCACGCCGATGGAGTAGCAGTAGCCCTCGGGGTCGAGCAGCACGGCCCCGTCGATGGCCGTGACGAGGCGCGTGATGAGGGGCGTGAGCGGCACGGGCTCCACCAGGGTGCATTGCAGCTTGAGGCGGTCGGCTTCGGCCAGGGCCTCGGTGGTGATGACGAGCAGCGTGCCGTGCTTCTGGCGGCTGGCTTCGAGCACCACGTCCCACAGTTTTTCCACCTTGGGGGCCTCGGTGAGGCCGAAGGTGCGCTTGAGGTCGCGCCGGAAGCTGGCCCGGCTCAGGCGGGTGCGGGGCAGGCCGGGCAGGCCGTAGTGGGTGCGCATGAGCACGTGGCTGGCGTGCTGCAGCTCCCAGGCGTAGTGGGTGATGAAGTTGACGGCGAACAGGTCTTCGCGCGTCGCGTCGTAGTGGCCCACCTGGCGGCCCAGGGCGTACACGTTTTCGCCGTCGGCGAGCAGGTGCACGTCGGGGGCCGTCATTTCCAGCAGCTTGCGCACGGCCCGGTAGTCGGTGAGCGGGGTGGGGCAGGTGAGGGCGAAGATTTCCTCCAGGTTGGGGTGGCGGCGGCGGCCCAGCAGCAGGCGGCCCACGCCTTCGGCCCCCTCGTAGCGCAGGCTGGAGATGGTGTTGCAGGTGTTGAAAAGCTGGGCCACGGCCGGGTCGAGGCCCAGGGCCTGAGCCGGCGTGTCGAGGAAGGAGCGGCCGGCGGCGCGCAGCAATTCTTCGGTTTCGCGGGGGCGGCCCACCACGCCCGCGCCAGGCTCGGGCTCGCTCAGGTTTTTCACGCCCTCCTCGTTGAAGCGGTACAGCGCGGCCATCACCAGCGACGAGGCCAGCGGCCGGCCGTCGGTGTAGAAGCGGTCGGGCAGCAGGCTGGGGTGGGCCCGCAGGGCCTTGCGCTGGAGCCGCAGCACCGTCACGATAAAATGCTCGTTGATGAGCACCGGCCAGCCCGCGAAGTGCACGTGCGACGTATCTGCGTCCAGCGCGTCGAGCACCTCCTGCACGGCCGCGCGCAGGCCCCGGCCCTGCTGCCGCCGCCGCAGGATGGCGGGCGTCAGGTCGTCGCGGTCGAGGTAGCCGCCCTGGGGCACGGAATCTTGCAGGTAGCGGCCCCGCGCCACGGTGCCGGCGAAGTGGTCGGCGGGCAGGGCGCGCTCGTGGGGCTCCAGGCAGCGGGCCGACAGCGTGTGCTCGGCGGGCAGGGCCAGCAGCAGCACCACGGGGCGCAGCTCTTCGTCGAGGGCCCCGAACAGCTCCTCGGCCAGGGCCTGGGCCAGGCGGCGGTAGCGGGCCTGGTACGGCCACACGGGGGGCGCGTCCGTGAGCACGGAAACATCGGAGAGCAGGTCGTCGGTGCTGGAGAGGTACATAAACGAAGGAGAAGAAGCGCAGAACAACCACAACAGCGGCGGCGGCTAAAAAGTCCGGCCCGCCGCCCGCGGGCCGGGCGGCCCCGGGGGCCCGGCCCTACAATTGGAACAAGACGGGCAGCACCATCTTTTGCTTTAAGGGCTTGCCTTGGTACGTGGCCGGCTCCCACCTTGGGGCCGTCCGAATCAGGCGCAGGGCCTCTTCGTCCAGGCCCGAGCCCATCTTTTTGAGGACGCGCGCATCCGTCAGGCTGCCGTCGGCCTGCACGATGAACTCAACCGGCACCTTGCCCTGGATTTTGCGCTGGCGGGCCAGCCTGGGGTACTGCTGGTTTTTCTCGATCCAGGCAAAAAATGCGTCCGTGCCGCCCACTGGGGTAGCGGGCTTATCGGGGGCCACTACGGCCGGCTGGTCGGGGTGGGCCGAAGCGGCGATGTCGGCGGCGTTGGGCGGCGGGGCGGGGGCCCCACCTTTAGCCGGCAGCTGCACGGGGGCGGCCGGGGGCGAGAGCACGAAGCTCACCGGCACCGTCACGCGCTGGCGCACCACCTGGTTGCGGTTTTTGGCAGGCGTCCAGCGGGGCCCGCTCTTGATGAGGCGCACGGCCTCGGCGTCGAGCAGCGGGGCCACGGGCTTGGTCACCGCCACGTTGCTTACCACGCCGGTTTTTTCCACCACGAAACTTACCGGCACGGTGCCCTGCTGGCCCTGCTGCATGGCCGTGGCGGGGTAGCGCTGGTGGTCGGCCAGGAACTGGGCGTAGTGCGCGGTGCCGCCCAGCGGCACGGCCGGCTGGGCCACCGAGTCGTACACCTGGGTGCGGTCGGGCTTGGGGGCGGGGGCCCGCTTTTGGGCGTGGGCGGCGGGGCCAGCGGCCAGGCACAGGGCCACGGCCAAGGCGGGAATCAGGGATGCATTCATGAAGAAATGATGAACTAAAAAGGCGTGCGGCTGGCGCATCACCCCCAAAATACGCTAATTTTGGCCGTTCCGCTGGGACTGTTAGCACCGGCGGTCTTCAGAAAATACCAACGCTGGCCGCTGCTGGGGCCCCCAACTCCGGGCGGGGTTTGGCCGCGGGGACCGGCGGCGGCGTATGTTGGGTTCTCCTTTTTTAATTCATTCATGTACATCCGTACCAATCTTCGCCCCATCCTCATCTGGCGCTTGTCGCGCAACAGCTTGCTGTTCTTTTTTTCCTATAATGTGCTGATTTGCTTCTTGTACGGGCCCCTAAATGTGCACGCGCTTGACATCCCGTGGCAGCCGGTGGCCACGCTGGGTACGGCGGTGGCGTTCTACATTGGCTTCAAAAACAACGGCTCCTACGACCGTTTCTGGGAGGGCCGGCAACTGTGGGGCAGCATCGTGAACACCTCGCGGGTGTGGACGCTGCGGGTGTTCGACTTCGTACAATTTTCGGACGGCTACCCCAACGGGGCCCCGGTGCAAGAGCTGCACCGCCGCCTGGTGTACCGCCAAATTGCCTGGTGCAACGCCCTGCGCCTGCACCTGCGCCGCCAAACCGCCGAGCGCTGGGACGCCGAAGTGGCCCCTTTCCTGCTCGACCCCGACGATTCGGCCGCCCGCTTCGCCGCCAACCCGCCCACCCACCTGCTGCGCCACCAGAGCAAGGAGCTGCTCGACCTCCACCGCACGGGCCTGCTCAGCGAGTTCCGCCAGGTGGCCATGATGCAGACGGTGCAGGATTTGTTCAACTTCCAGGGCGGCTGCGAGCGGATCAAGAACACGCCGTTTCCGCGGCAGTACGCCTACTTCAGCTTCGTGTTTGTGTGGCTGTTTGCGCTGCTGCTGCCGCTGGGCCTGGTGGAAGAATTCGACAGCCGCCTGCCCCTGGGCCAGTACCACGTGTGGCTGATGGTGCCGTTTTCGGTGCTCGTGTCGTGGGTGTTCAACACCATCGAGCTGGTGGGCCACATCAGCGAAAACCCGTTCGACAATACCATGAACGACGTGCCCATGACCAGCATCTGCCGCAGCATCGAAATCGACCTGCGCGAGCTGCTCGCTGAAACCAATCTGCCGCCCAAAGTGGAGCCCGTGGACGACATGCTGTATTAAGATCCTGTTCGAATAGGGCCCGGCCAACCCCGGCCGGGCCCCGACGTAAAAGGTCTTAACGTCTTTTATTGCAAGGCCATGCGCTTCGGGGTTACACTTGTTTTGTTGGGGCTGAGCGGGGCCGTGCCCGCGGATCCGCGCCCGGCTGGGGGCGTGCCCATGCCCGTGCCGGCCGGTGCCGTGAAGGGCGACTTTGACGGCGACGGGGCCCCAGAGCTTGCCTGGGCCGTGCCGCCGCCCTTAACGCCCGGGGGCATGGACTGCGTGGGCGAGTGCCGGTGCTCGGTGCAGTTTTCCAACCCGGCCATCAAGCCCCTGGCGATAGGCAAATACATCGGGGGTGCCCTCACCAACCTGGGCGACCTGAACAACGACGGCAAGGACGACCTCGGGGTGCTGCCGGACTGGTTCACCAGCTGCTGGCGCAGCTACTTGGTGTTCAGCTATGCGCACGGCCGCTGGGCCTACGCGGTGCCGCCCTTTGCCGTGCATTGCAACGAGATGGAAAGCGGGGTGAAGCCCATCGAAAAAGACCCCGCCCACCCGGGCTACGTCATCGAGCGGTACAGCGAGTTTACGGAAGCCGGTATCGTGGTAAAGACCAAATCCGTCGCGGTCAACTAAGCGGGGGTCGAACGGGTTTTGCTAAAATTTGGCCCCGGACCGGGCACCCCGCCGGCCGGCCGGGCCGTACATTGGGCGCACCATGCCCCGTCCGCGCTTCCCCACCCGCCTGCAATACTTTTTCTTCGGGGCCGACTTTTCGAGTGGGCTGCGGACGGCCGTGGCCATCCTGCTGCCAGCGGCGCTGGGGGCCCAGTTCGGGCAGTTTGACCTGGGCCTGACGATGGCCACGGGGGCGGTGTGCGTGAGCGTGCCCGACACGCCGGGCCCCGCCAGCCACCGCCGCAACGGCCAGCTCGCAGCCCTGGCGCTGGTGTTTGCCGTGGCCCTGCTCACGGGCTACGTGGCCCCGGTGCGCTGGCTGCTGGGGCTGGAGGTGGCCCTGCTAAGCTTCGGGCTGAGCATGCTGCTGGTCTGGGGGGCCCGCGCCGGGGCCGTGGGCACGGCCGGCCTGCTGGCGCTGGTGCTCACGCTGGCCCACCCGGCGGCGCGGCCGGCGCAGGTGCTGCCCCACGCGCTGGCCCTGGGCGCGGGCGCCGCCTGGTACGGCCTGCTGGCGCTGGTGCTGAACTGGGTGGGGCCCTACCGGGCGGCCCAGCAGGCGCTGGGCGAGAGCATCCACGCGCTGGCCGGCTACCTCAGCGCCAAGGCCGATTTCTACCGCACCCGCACCGACCTGGCCGACGACTACCGCCGCCTGGTGGCCCGCCAGGTGGCCGTGAGCGACACCCAGGAGGCCGTGCGCGCCGTGCTCTTCCGCAGCCGGCAGGTGGTGAACGAATCCACCAGCACGGGCCGGCGGCTGGTGCTCACCTTTATTGATGTGGTGGACTTGTACGAGCGGGCCACGGCCACGTTCCTCGACTACGAGGCCCTGCGACGCGACTTTGCCACCAGCGGCGCGCTCGACGAAATTGCCCGGCTGCTGCGCGCCCAGGCCGCCGCCCTCGACCGCCTGGGGGCCGCCATTCAGGCCAACCGCGCGCTGAGCGGCCCGCCGCCCGACTTTGCGCCCGCCCTCGATGCCCTTAAGGCCCACCTCGACGCGCTGGGGGCCCAGGACGGGGGGCCCAGTGTGTGGCCGCTCAAAAAAACGCTCGTCACCCTGCGCGACTTCAGCCGCCGCCTGGCCGACATGGGCCGGTACTTCGACGCCGCCGCGGGCCCCGGGGCGGCCCCCGCCGAGCCCGGCCGCGCCGCCCAGCACGTGCAGTTCATCGCCCGCGACGCCTGGAAAGCGGGCGCCTACTGGCAAAGCTTCACCCTGAAATCGGCCGTGTTCCGGCACTCGCTGCGGGTGCTGGTGGCCAGCGTGGTGGCCTTTGCGGTGGCCGAGCTGCTGTGGCACGGGGCCCACAGCTACTGGATTTTGCTCACGGCCACGGTGCTGCTCAAGCCCGGCTTCAGCCTCACGCGGCAGCGCAACGAGCAGCGCGTGCTGGGCACGCTGGGCGGCGGCCTGCTGGGCCTGGCCGTGCTGGCCGCGGTGAGCAGCAACGACGTGCGCTTTGCCGTGCTGGTGGTGTTCGCCATCGTGGCCTACTCGTTTCAGCGCCTGAACTACGTGGTGTTCGTGGTGTTCCTCACGGCCTACCTCATCATCATGTACGGGCTGCTGAAATTTGAGTACCTCGACGTGCTCCAGGAACGCGTAATTGACACGCTCATCGGCTGTGCCATTGCCTTTGGCTGCGGCTACTTCCTGTTTCCGCGTTGGGAGGCTGCCGAGCTGCCCGACCTGATGGCCGCCGTGCTGCGCGCCAACCAGGCCTACTTGCACCAGGTGGCCGCCCGCCTGGCGGCCCCCGCCGGTCCCGCGCCCACCGCCTACCGCCTGGCCCGCAAAACCGCCTACGTGGCCACCGCCAACCTGGCCGCTGCCTTCCAGCGCATGCTCTCCGAACCCAAGCGCACCCACCGCCAGCCCACCGCCGTCTACGAGTTTGTGGTGCTGAACTACACCCTAGCCGCCGGCGCCGCCGCCCTGGCCGCCGCCGACCCAGGGCCCGAGTTCACGCTCGCCACGCGGCGCGCCCTGGTGGGGGCCCAGGGGGCCCTGGCCACCGCCCTGCGCCGCCTGGCCCCCGCCGCCCCCGAACTCGAAGCTACCCCTCCGCCCCCCGCCACCCCGGCCCCCGACGACCCCGCCTGGCGCGAGCAGTTGGCCTTCCTGCAAAAAGTGAGCGGCGACATCAGCAAAGCCGCCGAGGCCGTGGCGCAGTAGGGGCCCTGGAACCCCCGCGCGGTGGCTGCGCTGCCCCTAATGACAATAAATTAACCAGCCATGAACCCCATCCACTTCACCCGCTTCCACCACTTGCTGCTGAGCGTGCCGGTGGGGGCCCTGGCGGCGGCCCGCGCATTTTACGGCGGAGTGCTGGGGCTGCCCGAGGCGCCGGGGCCCCACCCCAAGGCCACCATTTGGTACCTGGTGGGCGGCATCGAGCTGCACATCCAGGAAGACCCCGCCCCGCTGGGGCCCCGCTCGAAGCGCCACCCGGCCTTTGAGGTGGCCGATGCCGGTGGGGCCCGGCGGGCGCTGGAGGCGCAGGGCGTGGCCATCGAGCCCGCGTCGGACCTCGACGGCCGGCAGCGCTTTTTCGTCCGCGACCCATTCGATAACCGCCTGGAAATGCTGCAAATCGTGCCGTAGCGCGCGGCGCTGGTTGCGGCGGCCACGGCCTGTTTCCAGGGCTTTCCGGCGCGGCCCAACCCGTGATTTTGCACCGCTGCCAACCGCTGGCTGGGCGGCACCGCCGGCCGCCACCTGGGGGCCCCCGCGTGGCCGCTAAGCCCGGCCTTAACCATTACCGCCCGCAGCCGTTGTTACCGCACAGTTATGGCAAAAAGTCTGGTGCTGCGGGAGAGCGTGGGGTTGCGCTACTTCACGTTTTTTTACCTGTACGTGATGCAGGGCATTCCCTCGGGGTTTGCCCTGACGGCGGTGTACAACTACCTGGTGGGCAGCGGCCTCACGGCCAAGTCGGTGGGCACGTTCGCCGCCATCGTGGGCCTGCCCTGGACGTTCCAGTTCATCTGGGGCCCCCTGATTGATAAATTTCAATATTCCATCATCGGGCACCGCAAGCAGTGGGTGGTGCTCACGCAGTTGGTGGCGTGCGTGGCCTCGCTCTCGCTGCTGCTCGTGCGCGACCCCGTGGCCCAGCTGGGGCTGATGGGCGGGGTATTTTTCGTGCACAGCGTGTTCGCTTCTATCCAGGACGCCAGCGTGGACGCCATCGCCATTTCGGTGGTGCCGCCGGCCGAGCGCGGCCGCGTGAATGCCTTCATGCGCGGCGGCTACCTACTGGGTTGGGCCGTGGGCGGCGCAGTGCTGGCCTACGTGCTGCACCACGGCGGCTTCCGGCCGGCGGCGCTGGTGCAATCGGCCACGCTGCTGGTGCTCACGGTGTTGACCTTTTTCATCAAGCTCGACCGGGCCGACCGCCTGCTGCCCACCTTCGGGCGGGCGGGGCGCGCCGCTGCCCGGGCCCACGCCGCTGCCTTGCACGACGACGAGGAAAACCCGTCGTTGCGCTGGCTTTTTGCCGAGCTGTGGCGCGCCATGGTGGAACGCTACAGCCTGCGGGCGTTCGGCATCATCTTCCTGGCGTACCTGGCCAGCTACGTATTTGGCTACGCCTACAACTACCACCTCATCCATTCCCTGCACTGGGCCGACGCCGACGTGTCCATCCTGCAAGGCAGTTGGGGCAGCGCCGCGGCGTTTGTACTATTGCTGGGCGGGGGCGTGCTGGTGGACCGCCTCGGCACCGCCCGGCTGCAGTACTGGGTGATGGCGGGCTACGCTTTTTTCCTGCTCGTGTTCGGGGCCCTGGCGCCGTTCTGGCACGTGCGGGCCGTGGGCTTCACGGGCCTGGTGCTGATGAACGTGGCCGACCCGCTGCTGAGCGTGGCCGCCATGCCGGCCCTGATGGCCTTCTGCCGCCCCAAAATCGAAGGCTCCCAGTTCACCACCTACATGGCCCTCGTGAACCTGTGCGGCGTGGCCAGCAGCTACCTCAACGGCTGGCTCTTGGAAATCGCCTCCGCGCCCGTCATCGGCCTGGCCTGCGGCGGGCTAATGCTGGGCCTCGTGGTGGCCCAGCGCCGCCTGCGGCCCCAGCCGCAGCTGGTAGCGCAAGGGTAGGGGCCCCGGCCCATTTGGCGGGCGGCGCCTCAGTGCTTCATGCCGCCCGCTTTGCCCCGGCCCAGCTGGTCCAAGGCGGCGCGGAAGCCGGCGGCCAGGGCCGGCGCTGGGCCCCGGCCGTAGTAGTGCAGGAACATCATGCGCGGCGCGTCGCCCAGCATGTGGTTGTGCACGGCCACCACCTCCAGGTTGTGGGCCCGCAGGGCTCGGATGACGGGGTTAACCTCGGTTTCCAGCATGGCAATGTCGCCGGCGATGTGGGCTTCGGCCTGCTTGCCGGCAAACGCCGCCCAGGAGTTCAGGCCGATGGCGGCGGTCATTTCCGTGCCCATCATCAGGGACTGCACGTCGGCGCGGCCCACGGTGTATTTGTAAGTGGGGCCGTTGACGACGCCTTGGGAGTGCACCACAGCGTCGAGGGCCGCCAGGTCGAACAGCTCTTTGCCGGTGGGCGGGCCGGCGGCCGGGGTGGCGTTGTTGCCCGGTGGCACGGCGGCGGGGACCCCCGCCGCCGGGGGCTGGTTGGCCGGCAGCAGCTTGGAATCTTTCAGCGCGGCGGCAAATTTTTTCGCCAGCTCGGCCGGGCTGCCCATGCCCGTAATGTGCATGTAGAAGATGCGGGGCTCTTCGTAGAAAAAATGGTTGTGGATGGCCCCGATTTCCAGCCCGTTGGCCTGGGCCGCCGAAATTAGCGGGTTCACCTCCGCTTGCAGTAGCACCGTGTCGCTCATCAGCATGGCGGATTTCCCGTCGAGCGTGCGCTTGATGGCCACCCAGCCGCCGAAGCCGAAGGCAATGGGCACCGACTCGCCCTTGACGGTCACCTTCAAATCGTTGCGGGGCAGGGAAGTGGTGTGCGTGGCCTGCGCTTCTACGTAAGTGCCTTTTTTGCCCATTGCCGCCTCGATGGCGGCAATGTCGGCGGCGTTCAGCGGCGGGGTTTTGCCCGGGGCCGCGGGCACGGCGGCCAGCGCCGCGCCGGGGCCCAACAGCAGCGGGGGCGTTGCCAGGGCCGCGGCCTTGAGCCAATCGCGGCGGGAAAAGCGGGAAGAAGGCATGGGGCGGGTGGGGCGAACGAAAAGCAGCCGACGCCGGCAACGGATAAAAGTAACTATTGGGGGCAGCAGCGCGCAAGGCGGCGCGGTGCGGCTACGGCCCGGGGGGCGCCGCGCCCAGGGCCCCCAGCCGCCGGCCCTGCTGCCGGCCCAGTAGCGGGTGCTTGGCCTGCCCGATTACCTGCGAGGCGTAGATGCCCTGGTGGCCCGAAAATAGGTAGGCCACCACGCAGCTCAGCCCCAGGTACACGCCGGCGCGGGCCCCGAACAGCTCCAGGCCCATCAGCAGGCAGGCCAGGGGCGTGTTGGCCGCGCCCGCAAACACGCCCACGAAGCCCATGCCCGCCAGCAGCGCCACCGGCAGCGGCAGCACCCCGGCCAGCGCCGAGCCCAGCGCCGCCCCGATGAAAAACAGCGGCGTCACCTCCCCACCCTTGAAGCCCGCGCCCAGCGTGAGGGCCGTCAGGGCCAGCTTGAGGGCGAAGTCCTGGGGCCCCAGCGGGTGCTGAAATGCCTCCACAATCACGGGTACGCCGAGGCCGGCGTAGCGCATGGTGCCCAGGGCCCACATGGTGGCCGCTACCAGCACGCCGCCTACCACTGGCCGCAGCGGCGGGTATTTTATGCGGCTGAAAACCCGGGAAATGCTGTGCGTGAGGGTGGCAAAAAACCGCGCCGCCAGCCCAAACAGGGCCCCCGCTACCAGCGTGCTGCCCAGCCCCGCGGCCGTGAGCGGCAGCGCCGCCAGCGCAGGGTACGGCGTGTGGCCCACGCCCCAGGCGCGCGTCACCGCGTCGGCCACCACGGCGGCCAGGAAGCTCGGCAAAATGGCCTCGTAGCGCACCGCGCCCAGCAAAAACACTTCCAGCCCGAACACGGCCCCCGCCAGCGGCGTACCGAACACTGCGGCAAACCCCGCGCTCATGCCCGCAATGAGCAGCAGCCGGCGCTCGCGCCGCGGCAGCCAGCGCGCCAGCTGGTCGGCCAGGGCCGCGCCCATTTGCACGGCCGTGCCCTCGCGCCCCGCCGAGCCGCCAAACAGGTGCGTCACGAGCGTGCCGCCCAGCACCAGCGGCACCAGCCGCAGCGGAATCGTGTTGCCGGGCGTGTGGATTTCGTCCAAAATCAAGTTGTTGCCTTTCACTACCCGGTTGCCGAAGTAGTGGTAAGCCAAGCCCACCAACAGGCCGCCCGCTGGCAGCAGCGCCAGGGCCCCGGGGTGGGCCTCGCGCCAGCGCGTCACCCATTCCAGCGAAACCAAGAAGCCGGCCGACGCCGTGCCCGCCAAGGCCCCCACCAGCGCCGCCAGCAGCGCCCAACGCAGCAAAAAAACCGCCGTGGCAGTGGTGGACGAAGCCCGCAGCCGGGCTGGCAGCCAGCGGGGAACAAGGGAAACGGTACGGTGAGCCACGGCGCGAAGTAACAAGATGATTCAGCCGGCGCGGCCCTTGCGGCCGGTCAGTTCAGTAGGAATCATCAGCGCGGCGCACAAGCACCGGCGGTTCGCGGTGGAAATCCATCACCGTTGGGTGGGCGGCTATACGGCGGCCAGCGGCCCGGGTTTGGGCCCCGGGGCCCCAACCCGGGCCGCTGGCCTGGGCACGGGCTACTGTTTGGGCCGCCGCCCCCGCGCCTTGGACCCAGTGGCAGTTGCCGGCTCGTTGGGCAAAAAGCCTTCGGCCCGCAGCACGTCGCGCAGGCCGTGCAGGGTGGGGAACTCCTCGCGCAGCTCCTGGGCCAGGCGCAAAATGGGTTCGGCGAGGCGGGGGGCGGTGCCGCGCAGGCTCACCAGCCACCGGCCGATCCGCTCGTAGAGGAAGGCCCCGCGCTTGGCGTTGGCCCGGCCGTGGAGGTAGGCGCGGGTGCGGATCTCCAGCTCCAGCATGAGGGGGAGGGGGTCGGTGTCGGCCAGGGCCATCATGGCAATTTCGGTGTGGTAGGGCGGGCTGACGGCCAGCCACTCCAGCCCGAGTACAAACTCGCGCAGCGCGGCCACGTCGCCGGTCTGGGCCAGCAACTGGGCGGCAAAGGCTACGCTGCCGCGCCGGTCCTGGGCCGCCGCCACGGCGGCCTGCACGAAGGCGGCGGCTTCGGCGGCGCTCAGCAGGGGGCGCAGCAGGGCGTAGTCGGGTAGGCTGTGGTTGGCCTGGGCGCGGTGGCGCAGGGCGTCGCGGTAGAGGGCGGGGGCCGTGGCGGAGCTGAAGGTGCGCAGCACGTAGTCGCCAAACTGGTCGGGCCAGGTGGCGAAGGCCGTGGCCGCGGTGCGCAGCAGGGCGGGGCGGTTGGCCTGGCTGGTGTAAAAATGGAGCAGCTGCTGGGCCACGGCGGCATCGGTGAGCAGCAGGGTTTCGGCGGTTTCGGCCCAGGCCACGTCGTCGGCCAGTGTCTGGGCGAGGCGTAGGCGCAGGGGCCCCTCGGCGGCGGGCCCCAGGGCGGCCTGGGCCAGCAGCGGCGGCAGCAGGGGGGCGGCCGCGGCATCGGCGGCCAGGGCCAGCAACAGCGGCTGCCAACTGGCTTCGAAGCCGGGCCAGCGGGCGGGCGGGTCGGCCAAATGTGCACCCAGCCAGGCGATGCCGGCGGCTAGCTCGGCGGGCGGCAGCACGGCGGCCAGCAGCGCAGCGGGCCAGCCGGCGGCGGCCAGCACGGCGTGCCACTGGTGCAGCACGTCTTCCCCATAGTCGCCAAACAGCCCAAAATCGTCGCTGGCCGGCTCTTCTAGCTGATAGAGGGCCTCGCAAGCCGTGGCCCAGTAGCGCAGGGCCGGCACAAACTGGCCGCCCCGCGCTAGGTGCAGCAGCTCGGCCGCGAAGGGGGCCAGGGTGTCGCGCAGCAGCTCGTCGGCGGCTTCCTGCAAGCCGTCGCCCTCGTCGTCCTCGTAAAAAGACTCGCTGTTTTCCCAGAAATCCTCGTCAAAATCTAGTACGCCCAGCGTGTCGGTGAGGCGGGCGGGCAGGTTGGCCAGCGGGTCGGCGGGCGCCGCAGCCGGTTGGCCAAAGCCCAGAAACTGCCGGGCCAGGTCATCGTTTTTGGCCAGCGCCTGCTTGAGAAAGCGCAGCTTGTCGCCCTTGCGGCGGTCGGCCCAGGCGGCCTTAATGGCCGTAGCCAGGGCTCGGTCGGCCACGGGCGGGGCAGCGGCTGAGGCCGGATTGGGAATGTCCAATTCCGCGCCGTAGGCGTCGAGTACCGCCAGGCCCAGCGCCACCTTGTGCTTGCAGATGCCGTCGAACGCATAAGGGCAATTGCAGCTGAACTCGGGCCCGGCGGGGCCCCGGTGCAGGGCCACGCGGTAGGGGCGGCTGCCGCGCACGGTGGCGGCAAAGCCCGCGCCCTCGCGGCGCAGCTTTTCCACCTGGCCTTCGTCGTAGTAGTCTTCGCCGCGCCGGTAGCTGTTGTCGTTGGCGAGGCGGCGCAGGGTCTGGCGAGTGAACATAGGCGGCAGGGCAGGATGAAGCGGCAAAATAATACCTTGCCGCGCAAACCTTTGGAGCCCGGGGCCCCTCTACCACCAGGCTGCCGCGCAGCATTGGCATACCGCAGGTGAACGCAAAGCAGCCCCCCTCCCCCGGCCGACTAGCTGGCTTTTTTGCGGCCCGCGCCGCCGGGCTTTTTGCCGCCGCCGTCCTGCTTGTTCACGGTGGCCCAGGCGCGGGCTTCGGCCTCGTCGGCGGGTACGCCTTTCTTCTCATAGCCGTCTTCGATGTGCGCGGCCTGGCGTTTTTGCTTGTCGGTGTACTTCGACTTATCTCCCTGGGGCATGGCGGTAACGGGTTGAGGGTGAATGTATGGCTAGGCGCCGGCCAGCCGGCGCCCGCGAGTTTTCTACGCAGGGGCCCCGGCGGGGTTGGGGCCCCACTGGTTACCTTCGGGGCCCTATTGCTTTGTTTTTAAGCCATGCGCCACGTCGCCGACATCCCACACCCCGCCGTTAAAATTACGCTCCTGGCCTGGAACAGCAAATTCCTGCTCAAGCTGGAGCAGGGCAACCTGGAGCAGACCTACAAAGTGGCCGAGTTGGACCTGCTCACCGGCACCGACGCCGAGGCCCGCGAACTGCTCGACGATGAGTTTCTGGCCGCCGCCATCGGCCGTTTCCAGGCCATGCGCGCCGATTTGCAAGCCGCCTTCGAGCGCCACGAGCTGCGCTAGGGGAATCCCAATTTACTTTATTGCCCTCTTCTTTCCCAAAGCCTTCTGCTTATGTTTCAGCGCTATTGCTTGCTCTTGAGCTGCCTGGCCGTGTTGCTGGCCACGGCCCCGGCCGGGGCCCAAACCTACGACGTGCGCGCCAGTACCGTCAACTACGACCGCCGCGAGCGGGCCGCCCTCAAGGTGCAGGTGGAGAGCAGCGCCAGCTGGCTGCGCGATTATTTTCAGACTTGGATGAAGGACAACTACGCCATCAAGTTCAAGGGTGGCGGCGTGCTTGGCGTTGGCGGCAGCAAAACCGACCCGCTCAAAGCCAAGCAAACGCCCGCCTCCACCATCTCGGGCAAGCTCGTCGACCTCTACGCCACCACCGTGGCGCCCTCCGACTCGGTGGCCGAGCTGGCCGTGTTCGGCGGCTTCGACAACAGCTCGTTCTTCGACCCCGACCGCACGCCGACCGAGTTCAACGCCCTGCGCACCATCACCCAGAGCTTCGCCAACGCCGCCCGCCTCAAAGTGTACCATGAGCGGGTAGCCGAGGCCGAAGACCTGGTAAAGAAGGCAGATAAGGAGAAGGACCGCCTCGAAAAAAGCACCAATTCGGCCCGTTCAAACACGTCGAATAACTTGTCCAAAATTGAATCGCTCATCAAGCAAAACGCGGCCAACCGCCTGCAGATCAGCCAGGACTCGTCGGCGCTGTTACTAAATGTGCAGGCGCGCGAGGCAGCATCCAAGCGTTTGCAGCAGCGCCAAGCCCGCCTCTCGGGCCTCGAACGCAAATAGTCTTTTCTCTCCAGTGGATCCTTCGCTCGAAACTGCCCTTGCCGCGCTGCGCCAGGTGCGCAACGACCGCCAGAACGGCCTGATTACCGACCGCGACTACGACCGCCGCATCGCCACCCTGCTGCAAGGCAAGAACGCGCCCGCCCTGCTGGCCCTGCTGCAAGCCGAAGCCGGGACCTCCGTGGTGCCCGGCCCCCCAGCCGCACCAGCTGCGCCCGCCCTGCCGGTGCCCATGCCCACAGTGGGGCCTGGCCGCGCCGCGCCGCCCACTGTGCCTACGCCGGATTTCCTGGGAAACCAAAAATCAACCGTGCCGCCCGCTACGCCGGTGCCGGATTTTATGGGATCGAAAAGGCCTGTGCCGCCCGCTGCCCCGCCGGTTGCCGCCCCGCCGCCCACCGCAGTGGAGGACGAAGGCGCCGCTGAACTGGGGGCCCCACCGGCCGGCTCGTCCACGCTGAATTACGTGCTCATTGGCGGCGGCGTGCTGCTACTGCTGCTGTTGGTGGCATACCTGATGAGCGGCCCCCGCTCCTCCGAGCACCTGACCAGCGGCAGCCGCACCGCCGCCGACAGCGCCGCTGCTGCTCCCGAAGTAGGGCCCCAGGCCCCGCAGTTGGAGCGCCCGCCCGTGGCCGCGCCCGAAACCGTGCGCGTATTTCCCCAGGTGGCCCCTATAGCGCCGGCCCTGGATAGCACCGCAGCCACCCCCGCCGCGGTGCCCCGCGCCGCCGCCGCCGATAGCACCGCCACCCCCAGCGCCGCTGACGGGGCTCCCGCCGCCACGGCCGCCGCTACCGAACAGGCGGTGCGCGGGGCCCTGGCCAGCTACTATGCCGACCTGCAAGCCGCGCCCTTTGACGCCGGGGCCCACTTCGCGCCTACCGTCGAACGGTTTTTGCTGCTGCGCGGTACCACCCCCACCGCCATTGCCGAGAACTTGGCCACCAACCACTTCCCCGAATTTCAGGATTACCAGGCCAGCATTGCGCCGGGCTCGCTGCGCGTGAGCGCGCCAGTGGCCGACGGTACGCGCACCGCTACCTATGTCGAGGTGGCGCGTTCGTTCCGGCCCACGCTTCAGCAGCACCAGCAAACGCGCACCCAAGTGCGGGTCCGCTTCACGCCTGACTACAAAATCGACTACCTGCGCCAGGAAAAAATCATCGAAAACACGCTGACGCCGTAGCAGGGCCCCAAGCGCGGAACGGCCCGGGCAGCCCGGGCCGTTCCGCGCGCCGCTACCCGCCAGCAGCCGGAACCCTAATGCTTGCCGCCCATCCGAACAGGAGACTGTCATTCCTACGCAGGAGGAATCTGAGTGATCCGGTCAAAGTCAGTCCTCAGATTCCTCCTGCGTCGGAATGATAAAGTCTTCCGTTCGGATGGCCTTTTAGCTCCAGTTGCGCAACCGCCGCGCCGCGCCAGAAACATTGCAGCGCGCCGCAGTTGTTTCGCAAGCTAATTAGCCACACTTCCATGCGTTTGCCTTTTTACGTTTTGCCAAGCCATTGGGCCCCGCGCTTAGCCCAGTGGTGGCCCGTGGCCCTGCTGGCCTGCACCAGCTGTATCAGCCTGTTAAAGCCCGCCCACGGGTTCACGGCCACGACTCCCGCGCCAGCCCCCGACTACGCCCAGGAAAGCAGCTGGGCCGCCCTGCCCACCCGCCGCGACTCAGCCGATGCCTTGCCCCGCGCCGCCGGCCTGCGCGACGGCCAGGCCACGGCCGCCGCCGATGTGTTCTTCATCCACCCCACCTCCTACTACTGGCGGGGCAGCTGGAACGCCGACGTGGGCAACGCCCGCCTCAACCGCTACACCGACCGCACCACCATCTTCAACCAAGCCAGCGTGTTCAACGCGGCGGGCCGCGTCTACGCCCCACGCTACCGGCAGGCCACGCTGTACTCGTTTTTCGATAAGCAGGGCCCCGACGGCCAAAAGGCGCTCGACCTGGCCTACGCCGACGTGAAGGCGGCCTTCCAATACTACCTCGCCCACTACAACCAGGGCCGGCCCATCATCATCGCCGGCCACAGCCAGGGCGCCACCCACGCCACGCGCCTGCTCCACGATTTTTTCGACAACGACCCCGCGCTGCGCAAGCGCCTCGCCGCTGCCTACCTCATCGGCTGTCAAGCGAAAACCAACGAATACCAAACCATCCGTCCCTGCCCCGATTCGCTGGCCACCGGCTGCTTCGTGGCCTGGAATACCTCCGAGCGCGGCTTCGATTACCCGCCCTACCACGGCCTAGTTGCCACCAATCCTCTCACCTGGACGCTCGACACCCTCAGGGCCCCCGCCGCCCTCAACCGCGGCGGCGTCGGCCCCCACATGAAGCGCATCGATGCCCACGTCACCGACGCCCAATCCCACCGCGGCCTGCTCTGGATTACCGCACCCAAGGTCCGCGGCTACCCCCGCTTTTTCCTCCCCGGCTACCCCGAGCTGCGCCACTCCTTCCACGCCGCCGACTACGGCCTGTTCTACCTGAACATTCGGGAGAACGCGGCGGCCCGGGTGCGGGCGTGGGAGAGAACCTACAAGACCGCTAAATGATCAGTAGTATATAAATACCAACTAGAAACGGTGGCAATGCGCCTAAAAGTAAAGCATTAGATAAGTAAAACTGTTTCTTTAGCCTAAGAGTCATGTAGACCATTATATTTATTAAAAGAGCAATAAAAAATAATTCTGGAATCCGGATCCTACTATGATGTTCAAATAATGCATATAATAGGAGGTAAGAGTTAACGAATAAAGAGATAAGTACAAGCGCTAGAAGGATAATGTATCTATACCAAGGCCAATTGGATGAGTTGTACATAGCGTGAACGAAGGAATACGAAAAAAGCCCGCTGGCACAATGCCAGCGGGCTTTCAATTTAGCTAAAAGCGACAATTAAGCGCCGATAGCTACGCGCTTGAAGTCCGAAACCGTCATGCCTTTCGACGTGCCGTCGAGCAGCTGGGCGATGGTTTTCGAATTGTCCTTCACGAATTCCTGGTTCAGGAGCGTATTGTCTTTGTAGAACTTGTTGAGCTTGCCCTGGGCGATTTTCTCCAGCATAGCCTCGGGCTTGCCTTCGGCACGCGCCTGCTCCTTGCCGATTTCAATCTCGCGCTCCACCGTAGCTGAGTCCACGCCGTCTTTGTCCACGGCAACGGGCTTCATGGCCACAATTTGCATGGCCACGTCGCGGCCCACCTCGGCGGTGTCAGCGCTGCCCACGTTCTTCAGGCCCACGAGCACGCCCTTTTTGTTGTCGGAGTGGATGTACGAAGCCACTTTCTCGGCGTTCAGCGTGGCGTAGGTCACGTCCAACTTCTCGCCGATTTTGCCCATTAGGTCGGTAATGTGCTCCTGCACGCTCTGGCCGTCGGCCTCTTTCGCGGCCAGCAGGTCTTCCTTGGTGCCGGCGTTGGTGCGCACGGCCGTGTCCAGAATTTGCTGGGCCAGCTCGCGGAAGTTAGCCACTTTGGCCACCGATTCGGTTTCGCAGGCCAGGGCCACCAGCTTGCCGCTGGTGCCGTCGGCGCTCACGTTCACGAGCACCAGGCCTTCGGAGGTTTCGTTCTCGGCGCGCTTGTCAGCGATTTTCTGGCCCTGCTTGCGCAGGATGTCGCGGGCGGCTTCGAAGTCGCCGTCGGCTTCCACGAGGGCTTTTTTGCAATCCATCATGCCCGCACCGGTCATGGTGCGGAGCTTGTTTACGTCTGCGGCGGTAATTGCGGCCATTAGAGTAAGTGGGGGTTGGGTGTAGAATCAAAAAGAAGAAGGGAACCCCCGGAGCCAACTGCTTCGCGAAGGTTCCCTTCTTTCAAAGAGCGAAAAGGCGCTTATTCCTCGTCGGCAGCAGTTTTCTCGGCAATGGCGGCTTCGTCGGCCTCCTTGCGGTCGGCGTCCTCTTTGTCCACCTTGCGCTCCGACAGGCCTTCTTCAATCGCCTTGCCGATCACGCCCACGATGAGCTGGATCGACTTCGAGGCGTCGTCGTTGGCAGGAATCGGGAACTGCACCAGCTCGGGGTTCGAGTTGGTGTCGCACATAGCAAACACCGGAATGCCCAATTTCTGGGCTTCTTTCACGGCGATGTGCTCGCGCTTCACGTCCACCACGAACAGGGCGGCGGGCAGGCGGCCGAGGTCGGCGATGCCACCCAGCACGCGGTCGAGCTTGGCGCGCTCACGCGACATCATCAGCTTCTCACGCTTAGCAAGAGCGGCGTAAGCCGTGTTCTCTTTCACCATCTTGTCGATGGTCGACATTTTCTTCAGCGACTTGCGCACCGTGGCGAAGTTGGTGAGCATGCCACCCAGCCACCGGTCGGTGACGAAGGGCATCTTTAGGCGCTCGGCTTCGGTGGTCACAATCTCCTGGGCCTGCTTTTTGGTGGCCACAAACATGATTTTGCGGCCGCTTTTGGCGATGTTGCGGATGGCAGTGGAGGCATACTCCAACGAAACCAGCGTCTTGTTCAGGTCGATGATGTGGATGCCGTTCTTCTCCATGAAGATGTACGGCGCCATTTTGGGGTCCCACTTGCGGGTGAGGTGGCCAAAATGCGAGCCTGCTTCGAGCAGGTCTTTATAGGTTGTCTGAGCCATGATAAAGGTCCTCCTGGTTTTAGCGTTTCGAGAACTGGAACGAACGACGGGCTTTGCGCTTGCCGAACTTCTTGCGTTCCACCATCCGCGGGTCACGGGTCAGGAAACCTTCTTTCTTCAGTGCCGGACGAGTTTCCTCGTTGTCGCTCACCAAAGCTTTGGTGATGGCCAAGCGGATGGCTTCGGCCTGGGCCGAAATGCCGCCGCCTTTCACGTTCACCTTGATGTCGTACTGGCCGACTTGCTCGAGGAGGGTGAGGGGTTGGTTCACGACGTTTTCCAGCAACTCGTTGCTGAAATACGTTTTCATGTCCCGTTCGTTGATAGTGATATTCCCTTGCCCGGCCTGCATGTAAATGCGGGCCACCGAGGTTTTTCTTCTACCAGAGGTGTTGGTAATTGCCATTTAAGTTGAAAAAATGTGAAAATGTGCTGGATGTGAAAATGTGGAAAATGAAAACAGCGGATGATTCCCCACATTCTCACATCTCCGCATTTGCCACATCTACTAAAGGTTAGTAAGTTCGATAACGCGGGGCTGCTGGGCCTCGTGGGGATGCTCGGTGCCGGCGTACACGTACATGTTGCGGTACTGAGCGGCGCCTAGCTTATTGCCTTGCAGCATGCCTTTTACGGCGTGCTCAATCACGCGGCGCGAATCGCGGTTCATTTGCTCGCGCACGGTGCGGCGCTTCTGGCCGCCGGGGTAGCCCGAGTGGGTGATGTACACTTTCTCGGTCATCTTCTTGCCCGTCAGGCGCACCTGGTCCGCGTTGATGACGATTACGCTGTCGCCGCAGTCGGAGTTAGGGGTGAACGACGGCTTGTGCTTGCCGCGCAGGATGTTGGCAATCTGGCTGCACACGCGGCCCAGCGGGGCTACGCTGGCGTCGACGATAACCCAGCTTTTCTGGGCGTTGGCCTTGTTGACGTGGGTCGTCTTGAAGCTCAGGTGGTCCATGAGTCGGAAATATAGGTAGGCTAAACAATTGAAAATAAACCCGAAGCCGGTTGGGCTTCGGGAAAAACGGACACAAAGGTACCTTTTTCTGTTCGGATTACCAAGTAGTATTCAGGATTTTGTCTTGCTGGGGGTCCTACTTTTACGCACCTTCCCCCACTGCTGCCCCTATTCTATGGTCCCGCCTCGTACTGTACTTGACGATTTCGCCGATTCTGACCGGGTGGCCCGCGGGCTGCTATTAGTAGGACTACTGGTGTCGGTGGCGTTCGTGTTCATCTCGAAAAACCCCTACGATACCGGCGACAGCATTCAGCACTATTTATATGCCCGCTACGCCCCGCAGCATCCCCTCAACCTGCTGCACTCGTGGGCCAAGCCGCTCTTTACGCTGGTCATCATGGGGCCCTCGCAGCTGGGCTACCGGGCCCTCATGGTATTCCAGTGCGGGCTGGTGGCGGCGTCGGCCTGGCTGAGCTACCGCATTGCGCGGGGCCTGCACGTGCCCTACGCGGCGCTGGCCATCCTGTGCTGCTACGTGGCTCCTGACTACTTCCGCATCCAGTTTTCGGGCCTGACGGAGCCGCTGTTTGGCCTGGTGCTGGTGGGCGGGGTGGCGCTGGCCGTAGCCGGGCGCCCGGCGTGGTCGGTAGCGCTGGTTTCGTGGCTGCCTTTTGTGCGTTCGGAAGGGTTTATCCTGCTGGGGCTGTGGGTAGTGTACCTGGGGTGGCAGCGGCAGTGGCGGGCGTTGCCGCTGGTGTTTCTGGGATACGCCGTGTACAGCGCCGTGGGGGCCTTGGTGCTGCACGAGCCGGGCTGGGTGTTTGGGCGCAACGCCTACCCCACGGTGTCGGCCTATGGGCACGGCGGCTGGGGCCAGTTTGCAGTGGGGCTGGTTTCCTTGCTGGGCTGGGTACTGGGGGCCCTAGCAGCGCTGGGCGGTGGGCAGTTGCTCTGGCGCGCCGCGCGCCGCGCCACGTGGCAGAACCCGCTCTTTCGGGCCGAGCTGCTGCTCGTGTACGGCTGCGCGGCGGTGTTTGTAGCGGCCCACACCTTATTTTGGGTGTTCGGCCTGTTTGGATCGGCGGGGCTCGTGCGGGTGCTGGCATCGCTTATGCCCCTGCTGGCCATCATTGCCCTGCGCGGCCTGAGTGTGCTGTGCGCGCTGGGCCGCACGGCCGCCGCGCGGCAGCGTATTGCCCTGGGGGCAGCCGCGCTGGCGGTGGCGTTCCTTTTCACGGGGCTGCGTATGGAGTTGCGCTGGCAGCGCGACTTCGCCATTCCCGGCGATTTGGCGCTGGCCGAGCAGGCTGCTGCCTGGTACCGGCGGCAGCCCGGGGCCCCGGCGCGCCCCGTGGTGCTCGACCACCCAGCCATCGGCCGTGCCCTGGATGTGGACGTGTTCAACCCAATTGCTCGGCCCATCGCATCCGCCAATGGCCACACCGCGCTGGCCCAGCTGCCCGTGGGCACCCTAGTGTTCTGGGACGACTGGTTTAGCACCGTGGAGGGAAACCTACCGCTCGAAATGCTGGCCACCGACCCACACTTCCGGCAGCGCTGGGCCGGGGCCCAGCTGCGCCAAGCCGATAATCCCAGCCGGGGCACGGCGCGGCTAGTGGTATTCGAAAAAGTGCGCTAAACCGCTAGTCGCCAGGGCCCCGGGGCCCTAGCGGTTCTGAGCCAGCACGTCCACCAGCACCCGGAAGTCTTTAGGGTAAGGGGCTTCCACCGTAATTTCCTCGCCCCCGAGGCCCGCAAACTGCAGGCGCATGGCGTGCAGCGCAAAGCGCTTAATGAACGGCTGCTCGGTGTCGCCTTCCTTCAGGTTGAACTTCTTCTTGAGTGACGAGAGGAAAAAATCTTCGCCGCCGTACATCCCGTCGCCCACAATGGGGGCCTGGAGGTACTGCAAGTGCAGCCGAATCTGGTGCATGCGGCCGGTCACGGGCTCGGCCAGCACGAGGGCGTGGCGGGTGTAGGTATCGAGCGTAGTGAAGTAGGTTTCGGCCTCCTTGCCTTTGTAAGCGAGGCGAGCCTTGCCGCGGGTAGTAGTTTCGATGTGGCGGTCCACTAGCTGATGCTCCAGGCGTGGGGTGCCCCACACCACGGCGTGGTACTGCTTTTTCACCTCCCGGTTCTCAAACTGCATGGCCAGGTGGCGGTAGGCCTCGGGGTGCTTGGCAAAGGCCAGGGCCCCGCTAGTGTCGCGGTCGAGGCGGTGGGCGGCCTGAATGTCATCGTAGTGCTGGCGTGCCATGCGCAGCATGTTGGGGGCCCCACCCACCCGCTCGTCGAGCGTAGCCAGAAAGGGCGGCTTGTTAACGACGAGGTAGTCGTCGCTTTCAAATAGGATCAGGTCGGCGAAATTCGGGAGCTTCATAAAGGCCCCAAAGGTAACGCCGAGGGGGCCGCATCAGGCTAGGCCCCCCCCGGGGCCACCTTGGGCTTGGATAGCTTAAACTCCATGGTGGTGCCCTCGCCCGCGGCGCTTTTCACGCGGATGCTCGACTTATGGGCCTCCACGATGTGCTTGCTGATGGCTAGCCCCAGCCCCGAGCCACCCGACTCGCGCGAGCGGCTTTTGTCGATGCGGTAGAACCGCTCGAAGATGCGGACCTGGTGCTCGGGGGCAATGCCGGGGCCGTCGTCGCGCACCACAATGCGCACGCCGCGGTTGCTTTCCAGCAGCGATACGCGCACTTGGCCCTGGTCGCGGCCATACTTCACGGCGTTGTCAATCAGGTTGATGAGCACCTGGCGGATGCGGTTGCGGTCGGCCACGACGGCAAGGCCCGTGGTGGCGTACTTGGGCGGCAGCAGCTCGAGCGTGGTGCCGCGGCGGCGGGCTTTTTCCTCCACCAGCTCGAATATTTCGTGTACCAGGGCCACCAAGTCGAAGCGCTGGCGGCGCAGGCGCACCACGCCCTGCTCAAGCTGCGAAATCGTGACCAAGTCCTGGATCAGTGCGTCGAGCGTGTCGAGGCTGGTGGCGGCTTTGGTGAGGAACTTGTGCCGGGTGGCGGGGTCGATGTCGTCGGGGCCCTCGGCGTCGAGCACGGTGTGCACAAAGCCCTGGGCGGCAAAAAGCGGCGTTTTCAGCTCGTGCGACACGTCGGCCAGGAACTCGCGGCGCAGGGCTTGGAGGCGCTTCAGCTCGTCAATCTCCTGCTGCCGACGCTCGGCCATTTGCAGTATCTCGTCGCGCACCCGCTTCACTGGCTCGGGCCGAAACAAGAACTTGTTGCTCAGCTTCTTGAACTCCTTGCGCTTGATGTGCTCCAAGCCAGCGTAGATGCCGTTGATTTCCCGGAAAATCAGGGCCTCAAACGTCAAATACACCAGCAGGAAGCACGCCGCCACCGTAATGCCGCCCGCCAGAAACGCCTCGCGCTGCGGCAAGCCCGGCACCACCAGCGCGCACGCCGTGAGCACGCCCGCCACCAGCAACGCAATGAGGATGGCAACGGTGCGGGAAGAGAAATCCATGGATTTAATGCGCTGAATAGGACGAATGTGAAAATATGAAAAATGTCGGCCCCAGCCGTTTTAACGCATTTTCACAGCCCGCCACTTTCTCACATTTTCACATCAAATTTAGTCCGCATTGAAGCGGTAGCCCACGCCTTTAATGGTTTGAATGTGGTGGTCGCCCACCTTTTCGCGCACTTTGCGCACGTGCACGTCCACGGTGCGGGCCAGCACAAAAACGTCGTTGCCCCAGATGTTCTGGAGCAGTTCTTCGCGGTTGAACACCTTGTGGGGCGCGGCGGCCAGGAAGGCCAGCAGCTCAAATTCCTTCTTGGGTAGCGTGATTTTGCGGCCCTCCTGGTACACAGCGAAGCCGGTGCGGTCGATGCGCAAGCCGTTGATTTCGATGGCTTCCACGGCGGCGTGGGGGTCCTGGTCGCGGCGCTTGAGGGCGGCCAGGCGGCTGAGCAGGGCCCGGGGCTTGATGGGCTTGGCGATGAAGTCGTCGGCGCCAGCGTCGAAGGCGGCCACTTCGGAGAACTCCTCGGCGCGGGCCGTCAGGAACAGGATGTAGGTGTCCTTGAACTTGGGCTGCTCACGCAGCAGGCGGCAGGCGGCGATGCCGTCGAGGTGGGGCATCATCACGTCGAGCAGAATGATGTCGGGGCCGAACGCGGCGGCCACCTCCAGGGCCTGGCGTCCGTCGCCGGCTGAGGCGGTGAGGTAGCCTTCCTTCTTCAGGTTGAATTCCAACAATTCCACAATGTCCGGGTCGTCGTCGACCACCAGAACTTTGTAAACGGGCGGTTTCGCAGTGCTCATGGCGCGGGGGCTTAGGTGGAATGTTGCCACAAAATTACCGCCGCGTTGCGCCAAGGCAGTGTTACGTTTGTGTGACGTGGGTCCGGGGCCCCGCCGCCGGCTAGCGCACCATGTTCAGGCGGCTGCGCAGGCCGCGGTACTGGTACATATCCACCTTTACCGCGCCCACAAACAGCTCGGCCTGGAACAGCACCGGAATCTTGTTGCGGTCGTCGGAGAGGTACACCGAAATGGCATTTTCGCCCTTGAAAATCTTGTTGGCGGGCATTTTGGGCACCAGCTTGAACGCGCGCACCGTGCCGGCCTTGGTTTCCACGGCTTCGCGGCCCTTGTACACCACTTCGAGCAAGAAGTTGTCGCCGTCGAAGTAGGCCGGCATTCGCACCATATCGCCCGGGTGCATACGCTCCAGGTTGAGGGTGCGGAGGTAATAAAAGCCGCTCACCAGCTCCAGGCAGTTGTTGGCCACCTTCACCGAGGTGCGGGTGGGGTTTTCTTTGTTGTGGTCCTGCACGTCGGCCACGTCGCGGATTTGGTCAAAGTCCACCGTTTCCTTCTTGTGGTAGCCCTTCTCCGTAATATCGCGCTGGGCCCGCAGCGGCAAGATGCTGGTCGTGTCGATGTAGGCCCGCCATTGGTCGCGGATGCGCAAAAAGAAATCGAACGAGCCGATGGTGCGCCCGCTCACGGTGGCCTTATAGCAGGGGCGGTCGGCCACGCGCTCCAGGGCCCCGCTGGTTTCCACCGTGGCCTCAGCGGCATTAATAAGGCCGTAGTGCACCTTGTAGTTGATGACCTCGCCGCGCCCGAAGCTGGCCTGCGGCAGGTAGCGCACGGCCTCGCCGGGCCCCGTGGCCGATTGGGCAGCCAGGAGCAGCAAAGCAAACGGAGCAGCGTAAATCCAGCGGCGCATGTAACAAGCAGAAGGGGTAAATCTAAGGCGTAACCACCAGCCGGCGTTGGTCAAATGCAGTGCCAGGCCCCAAATAAAAACGCGAAAAGGCCCGCTGCGGATTGCAGCGGGCCTTTTACTTGGTTTAATGAAAGCTTTTCGGCTGAAAGTGAAAGCCCAGGGCCCCAGAATTCAGCCGCGCCGCTCGGGCGGGCCTTACAGCGTGTCTTCGCCGTCCTCCACAATGGTCAGGTCCACGGGGATGACGTCCACGTCACCCTTGGCCATGTCGCGGATTTTCTTTTCGATTTCGTCGGCCAGCTCGGGGTTGTCGAGCAGCAGGGTTTTCACGGCCTCGCGGCCCTGGCCAATCTTGGTTTCGCCGTAGTTGAACCACGAGCCCGATTTGCCGATGATGCCCATGTCGACGCCGAGGTCAACAATTTCGCCCACTTTGCTGATGCCCTGGCCGTAGATGATGTCAAACTCGACCACTTTAAAGGGCGGCGCCACTTTGTTTTTCACCACCTTCACCTTGGTGCGGTTGCCAGTCACGTTGTCCTTATCTTCCTTGATCTGGCCAATGCGGCGAATATCGAGGCGCACCGAAGCGTAGAATTTCAGGGCGTTGCCGCCGGTCGTGGTTTCGGGCGAGCCAAACATCACGCCGATTTTCTCGCGGAGCTGGTTAATGAACACGCAGCAGCAACCGGTTTTGTTGATGGTGCCGGTGAGTTTGCGCAGGGCCTGGCTCATGAGGCGGGCGTGCAGGCCCACTTTCGAGTCGCCCATGTCACCTTCCAATTCGCCTTTCGGCACGAGGGCAGCCACGGAGTCAATTACGATGATGTCGATGGCGCCCGAGCTGATGAGCTGGTCGGCAATTTCGAGGGCCTGCTCGCCGTTGTCGGGCTGGGCGATGAGCAGGTTGGTGGTGTCGATGCCGAGCTTCTCGGCGTACGATTTGTCGAAGGCGTGCTCGGCGTCGATGAACGCGGCCATGCCGCCTTTCTTCTGCGCTTCGGCAATCATGTGCATCGTCAGGGTGGTTTTGCCCGACGACTCGGGACCATAAATTTCCACCACGCGGCCGCGGGGCACACCGCCAATGCCCAGGGCAATGTCGAGCGAGAGCGAGCCCGTGCTAATGCTCGGAATGTCGCCCACCTTGTTGTCGGAGAGTTTCATCACCGTGCCTTTGCCGTAGGCCTTGTCCAGCTTGTCGAGGGTCAGCTGGAGGGCCTTCATTTTTTCGGCGGCGACGTTCACTTCGCCCTTCTCGTTCTTTTCGGGTTTGTCCGCCTTTTCGGCTTTATCGGCTTTGAAAGCCTTGGAGGGTGCTAATGCCATGTGGGAGGGAGTTGGAAAAAAGGAATTACGTTTGGGTAAAGTTAAGGGGTTTTGGTGGGTTGCGCCCAGCCAATATGCACAAAACCAAGGCTTGCGATACTGCTGTTTATAGGCGGCTTTTTCTAACACTGGGGCCCCCGGTTTTGTGCCATTGGGGTTGGAAATATATGGGGAATTTTCTAAGAATTTTAGTAGCCGTTGGGGCCCTGCTGGTTACGGCTGGCGAGGCCCAGGCGCAACTGGATAACCGGGCGTTTACCTCGCCGGAGCCGGGCCGCACCAAGTTTGGTAAAAACCCCTCGCAACTTGCGGAAGACGCTGATACGGCGGCGAGTCGAGCCACGCCCCAGGCCGGCGATTTGCGCATCAGCCTCAACGCTTTCACGTTTTTCAAAGACAACGAGTACTTCAACGACATTGTGGAGGGCTACACGCTGTTTGGCACGCAGCTCAACCCGCAGCTCGTGTACTACCCCACCAAGGAGCTGCGCCTGGAGGCCGGCGTTTTCTTGTGGAAGGATTTTGGCAACCCCACGCTGCGGCAGGTGCGGCCCACCTACCGCGCCACCTGGACGCACGGGCCCCACCAGTTCATCTTTGGCAACATCCGGGCGAACCTCAACCATGGCTACATCGAGCCGCTGTTCGATTTTGAGCGGGTGATTTTGAAGCCGCTGGAGGAAGGCTTGCAGTACCGGCTGAATTCCCGGCGCGTGGCGCTGGACGTGTGGGTGGATTGGCTGAAGCAGGAGTACCCGGGTAGCAATTACCAGGAGCAGATTGCCGGGGGCCTCAGCAGCAGCTTCCGCCTCACCCGGCCCGAGAGCCCAGTGGACGTGTCCGTGCCGTTTCAGTTCACGGCCCGGCACCACGGCGGGCAGATTGACACGCTGCACGCGCCCATCCAAACGCTGTTCAACTACGCCACGGGCGTGGTGGCGCGCGTGCCGCTGCACGGCGCAGTGCTGCAAGCGGTACGGCTAAATGCCTACGCCGTGGCCTTCGACGACCACTCGTTCTCGAATTACCGGCTGCCGTACCAAACTGGCAACGGGCTGTACCTCAACGGCACGCTCGAAACCCGCTACCTCGACGTGATGCTGAGCTACTGGCAGGGCCACCAATTTTATGCACCGCTCGGGGGCCCCTACTACCAATCCATTGCCTCGCGCTACGGCACGCCGGGCTATACCGATGCTGAGCGCCGCCTGCTGCTGGTGCGCTTGCTGCGCGACTTCCGTATTTCCGACGCGGCGGCCCTCACGGTGCGCGTGGAGCCGGTGTACGATTTCAACCGGCAGCTGCTGGATTTCTCGTTTGGCTTCTACCTCAATTTTCGGCAGGAATGGCTGCTCGGCAACGTAGGCCGCCGCGCCCGGGTGGGGCAGTAGTGGGTAGGTAATTGAGTGAGTTGGTGAATGAAAATGAATTAGAAACGTTATAAAAAAGGCCGTCATGCTGAGCTTGTCGAAGCATGACGGCCTTTTTTACTGTATTCAGGAATAAGTCTAATGAGTAGTAATGTGCATTCACACATTCGCCGACTCACTAATTTGCCGACTCGCTCGTTGATTTTTCCTGTACGAAACGGTAGATGAGGCCTACCGCGTCGGCGTTGCGGAACCAGGAGCGGCGGGGGACGGGCTTTTCGAGGTGGAAGCCGGCGGCCAGGGCCACTGCCTGGCCCCGGGCGTTGTCGGCAAAGCAGCGGATGAGCAGGCGACGGCTGGCCACCGGCCCGAAACCAAAGCGACACATGGCTGCCAAGGCCTCGCGGGCATACCCGTGGCCCTCGGCTTCCCGGGCCAAGTAGTAGCCAATTTCGGCCTGCGCGTCGCTCAGGGGCATCAGGCAAATGTCGCCGATGTAGGCCCCGGTGGCGCGCAGCCAGATGCCCAGCACGTAGAAGCGCCCGCTGTGCCAATCGGCGGCGAAGGCAGCCAGGGCCCCAGGGGCCGCGGCGGCGGTGGGCACGGTGCGCAGGCGGTCGGGAAACGAGGTGTGCAGGCGGGTGTGGTTGTGCTGGAGCAGGGCGAAAAACGCGTCGGCGTCGGCCGCCTCATAAGGGCGCAGGAGCAGGCGGTCGGTGAGCAGGGGGGTACGCGGAAGCGGCATGGCCTCAAGTACGACAAAAAACGTCCGGCAGTGGTGCGCCGGGGCCCCAACCAGCCACAGGGCTCCAGAATAAATGGGCGGCAATAAGCCCCACCGTGGCAACCCGGCGCGGGGCGGGGGAGTACAAACTAGCCCCGCTGCCTCGGCCGTGGGCCCCGCCGTCCTTTTCCAAAACCAACCTCCTCCCCATGTCCGCTGCCATCGGTTACGCTGCCAAAAGCGCCAAAGCTAAACTAGTCCCCTTCCACTTCGAGCGCCGCGAACCCGGGGCCCACGACGTGGCCATCCACATCGAATACTGCGGCGTGTGCCACTCCGACGTGCACCAAGTGCGCAACGACTGGAAAAATTCGCTGTACCCTTGCGTGCCGGGCCACGAAATTGTGGGCCGCGTCACGGCCGTGGGCGAGCACGTCACCAGGTACAAGGTGGGCGACCTGGTGGGTGTGGGCTGCATGGTCGACTCGTGCCAGCACTGCGCTTCCTGCGCCGAGGGCGAGGAGCAATACTGCGAAAACGGCATGCTGGCCACTTACAACGGTCCCTTCAAGCCCGACGGTACCAACACCTACGGTGGTTACTCGGACCACCTGGTGGTGACCGAAAAATTCGTGCTGAGCGTGCCCACCAGCCTGGGCCACCGGTTGCAAGGCGTGGCCCCGCTGCTGTGCGCCGGCGTCACCACTTACTCGCCTCTGAAACACTGGAAAGTGGGCCCCGGCCAGAAAGTAGCCGTAGTGGGCCTCGGCGGCCTCGGCCACGTGGCCGTGAAACTAGCCGTGGCCCTGGGCGCGGAGGTAACGGTCATCACCTCTTCGCTGGGTAAGGAAGACCGCGCCCGGGAAATAGGGGCCCACGACGTGATTTACTCAAAAAACCCCGCGGCTATGCTTAAGCACGCGGAAAAGTTTGACTTCATCCTCAGCACCATCCCCGTCAAGCACGACGTGAACCCCTACGTGGAGCTGCTGAAGCGCGATGGCCACATCGTGCTGGTGGGCGTGCTGGAGCAACTGGCGTCGGGCACCAACAACATGCTGGTGGCCAGCAAGCGTCGCAGCGTAGCCGGCTCGTTCATCGGCAGCATCGCCGAAACCCAGGAAGTGCTCGACTTCTGTGGCAAGCACGGTATTACGGCCGACGTGGAGCTGATTGACATCAAGAACATCAACCAAGCCTTCGGCGACGTGGAAAAAGGCAAGGTGCCCTACCGCTTCGTCATCGACATGGCCACGCTGGCCGCGGTGAAAAAGTAAGGTATTAGACTAAAAAGCAATAAGGCTGGCCCGGTGGATTATCCGCTGGGCCAGCCTTATTGCTTTTTAGGGCCCCTGAACCTATTGCCCAGCGTATTGCCGGGGGCTGCCCAGCATGTGCTGGGTGCGCATCACGTTCACCTGGCGGGCGGCTTCGTTGAAGAATTCGAGGCGGCGGATGAGCATTTCCTTGGTCAGCACGCGGCCTTCGGGGGTGGCCATAAGGGCCCGCTTATCGGCCAGGATGTGCCGGACGGCGGCCAGCGCGGGGCCCTCGTGCTGCATAAACTGCTGCTCGAACTCGCCCAGCCGGGCCACGCCCTCGGTGGTGAGGCGGAACTGCTCACCGGCGCCCTGGTTCAGCACCTCGCACAGCACGTACACCTCGATGGGCAGGCTGGTTTCGAGGGCCGTGGCGCGCAAGTCGAGCCCGGCGGCCAGGGCGTCGAGGATAATGCGCACGTTGCGCTCAAATTGCTGGTAGTTGGCTTGGGCTTCCATGTTCTAGCGGGGAAAAAGAACGTCATGCAGAACGCAGTGAAGCATCTCTACTGCGTAAGTAATCAATATTTACTACCGCGGAAGAGATGCTTCACTGCGTTCTGCATGGCGAACTACAATAATTCTTTGATAATCTGCTCCACCGTCACGCCCTCGGCTTCGGCCTTGAAGTTGCGCACCAAGCGGTGGCGCAGAATGGGCAGGGCCACGGCGCGCACGTCCTCAATATCGGGTGAGTACTTGCCGCTGATCAGGGCGTTGCACTTGGCGGCCACCACTAGGTACTGCGAGGCGCGGGGCCCCGCGCCCCACTCCAGCAGCTGCTGGGCCCGGGGGGCGGCGCGCTCGCCCTGGGGGCGGGTTTTGTGCACCAGGCTCACCGCGTATTCTACCACGTTGTCGGCCACGGGCACGCGGCGCACTAGGGCCTGGTAGGCCTGTATTTCGGCGGCCGTCAGCACTTTGCTTACCGTGTGCTGGCGGTCGGCGGTGGTGTTCTTGACGATGTTCAGCTCCTCGGCGTAGCTGGGGTAGCCCAACTGCACGTTGAACATGAAACGGTCGAGCTGGGCCTCGGGCAGCGGGTAGGTACCTTCCTGCTCGATGGGATTCTGGGTAGCCAGTACGAAAAACGGGCGCGCCAGCGGGTAGCGCTGCCCGGCCACAGTCACGGCGTATTCCTGCATGCTTTCGAGCAGGGCAGCCTGGGTTTTGGGCGGCGTGCGGTTGATTTCGTCGGCCAGCACAAGGTTGGCGAAGATGGGGCCCTTCACAAACTGAAACTCGCGCTGTTGGGTCAGCGTCTCCGAGCCCACGATGTCGCTCGGCATCAGGTCGGGCGTGAATTGGATGCGGTTGAACGACAGATCCAGCGCGTCGGCAATGGTCTGGATTAGCAGCGTTTTGGCCAGGCCGGGCACGCCCACCAGCAGGCAGTGGCCTTGCGCAAACACGGCCGTGAGTACCAGCCGCACCACCTCGTCCTGCCCCACGATGACCTTGCCGATTTCGCGGCGCAGGGCCTGGTAGTGGGCCGCGAGGGCGTCGGCGGCTTCTTTGTCGTTCTGCATCTAAGTTGTTAGTTGTTGGTTGTCAGTTGTTAGGTAATACGTCCTAACATTGCCCTCATTCATTTGCTGGTTTTTCAGTACGAGGTAAACTTGCTAGAGAACCTGGCAACTGACAACCAAAAACTGACAACTAAAAAAAACGTTATAATTCTACGTCGAGCACTTTGCACTGCGCGTACTCGGGCACCACTTCGAGGTAAACGGTGCCGCGGTTTTTCACGAACCACAGGTCCAGGGCCTTGCTTTTCTTCTCGTTGAGCGCGGCAGCGGCAATCTTTTGGTAGTCGTCGTCGAGGTTGGCCTGGTGCGGTGCCGTGTTCGATTTCAGATACAGGATGCGCATGGCGTCCTTGCCGTCGTCGGTGCGGTAGGGCAGGGGCGGGGTGATGTGGCCCACCTTCATGGTGTCGATGGTGAAGAAGATGGCCGGGTCGAGCTTGTCGAGAGGCAGGCGCGAGCCGCCGTCCTGGCGGTTGGCCAATAAGCCGCCGTTCGAGCTAGAGGCCTTGTCGCTGGAGTTGTCCTTGGCTGCTTTGGCGAAGCTGATGCTGTCCGACAGAATCTGGGTGCGTAGGCGGGCTAGCTTCTTGGCCGAGGCGCTGGCGTCGGAGGCACCCGTCGCGGGCTTCAGCAAGATGTGGCGCGTGGAGTAGCTGTCGCCCTTGCGCTCAATGAATTGGATGAGGTGAAAACCGAACTGCGACTGCACCACCGGCGACATTTGCCCCGGTTCCAGCTTGCGCGAAGCGGCCTCGTACTCGGGCACCAATTCGCCGCGCTTAAAGAAGCCCAGCAGGCCCCCCTGCGCCGCCGAGCCCGGGTCTTCCGAATACTTTTTGGCCAGTTCCTCGAAGCTGGCGCCGGCCAGCACCTGGGCCCGCAAGTCGTTCAGTTTGGCCACGGCGGCCTGCTTGGCGGCGTCGTTCACCTGGGCGGGCACTACAATCTGGCCCACTTCCACTTCGGTCGAGTAATAGGGCAGGCTGTCTTTGGGGATGCGGGTGAAGTACTGGTTCACCTCGCGGGGCGTCACGGCGAGCTTGCCGGTGATGGTTTCCTGCATTTTCTGCTGCACTAGCTGCTCCTTCACCTGGGGCCGCAGGTCGTCTTTCAGCGACTTCACCGACTTATTGTACAGCTCCTCCAGCTTTTTTTCCGAGCCCACCTGCTGCACGAAGTAGGCCATGCGGCGGCTCAGCTCGCCATCTACGGCGGCGTCGGTCACGGTTACGGAGTCCACGTCGGCGCGGGCCAGCATCAGTTTGTTCAGCACCAAGCTCTGCAAAATTTTGCAGCGCAGGTCGGGCGGCAGGGCTTTGCCTTCGGCGCGGGCCGTTTCCTGGGCGTAAATGTTTTCGACGTCGGAGCGCAGCACAATCTGGTTGTCTACTTTCACGATGATGCCGTCGATCAGGTCCTGGCCTTTGGGCCGGCTCACGCCCAGCTGGGCCTGCGCCGCTGGGGCCCCGCCCAGCACCAACGCCAGGGCGCACAGCGCCGCGGCCACCAGCCGATTCAATGGATTGTGCATAATCACTTAACTATTTCAGGATAACGGTTGGAACCGGGCCGTAAAGTTACCGCCGCCCGCGTTGCCACGCCCGCGCAACGCTCAAAGCGGCCCGTAAATTTCACCACAAAACGGCCCGCGGCAACAAAAGGAGCCCCGGGGCCCCAGGTTGGTTGCAACCCGCCGAGCAGCCAAAAGCCCCGGCCAGCGGGCCGGGGCTTTTAGAAAACAATTATTTTTTACTTAAAAGAGTTGATTGCCAACTAGTTATTTAGTAATGAGCTTGTCTACCTCGGCCTGGTTCACTTGCACCGGGTACTGCTGGCGGAGCTGGGCAATCCATTCTTTTTCCAGGAAATTCTGGTAGTCGCTGGTGGCCTGGCCCCGGGCGTCGGACAGCGCCTTGGGGCCCGCGGGCAGCTGCCTGGCCACGATGACGGCGTAGTAGCGGCCGTCGAGTTGGGTGGTGTAGGTACCAGGCGCGCTGGTCAGAAACTGGTCGGCCGCCTTGCTGTCGCCCTTCTGGAACGCCTTCTGCTGGATTTGCACCGCCAGCGGGTTCTTGGTGTTGAAATGCTGCTCGATGGCAACGGGGTTGGAAGTAGCGCCGCTCAAGTAAAGCGCGTCGGCCGATGCTGATTTTGGCCGCTTGCCGCCGCTCATCAGCATAAGGCGGTCGGCGCTGATGCTTTTGCCCGCTAAGTACGCCTGGATGCGTGCAGTGCGCTGCTGCGCCAAGGCCCCGGTCGTTTTGGGGCTATTGGTAAATATCTTCAACGAAGTATCGGCCGCCATTTGTTTGGCCAGGGTTTCCAGGGCCGTGGTGCTGGCCGGCCGCAGGGTAGCCGTGCGGGGCAGGAAACCCACGCTGGCCGGTACGCCCTGGGTGGTGGGCATCCGAACTTCCGTAGCAGCCGAGGCAGTGGCCGTTTTCATGAAGTACTGCATGGCCTCCTTGCGCAGGGCTGGCGTGGCGGCGCTAACCACGGTGGCTTGGGCCCGGGGGCCCCACTGGTACTTTTCCTGGTTGGCGGCGAAGAACTTTTTTAGGCCCACCGAGTCTTCGATGGCCTTGCTCCATACCTTCTCGTCCATCAGCTGGAATAGTAGGATGCCGTCGCGGTACTCCTTGGCCAGCATCCGGTAGTCCTCGTACTTAGTGTCGAGCGAGTTTTTCTCGAAATCGGTCAGGCGCTGGTCCACGTACTGGTCGTAGAGCTGCTCCATCACGAGAGCTGGCTGGGCCCCCGGGCGCGGGCGCTGGTTCTGGGCCACGTATTGCAGGAAGTCCCGCACGTAGTAAGGCTGCTGCTTGATGGTGAACAGCACCAAGTTATCGGCGCCGCTGGCTTTCTTACGCTTCGCATCGGCCGGCGTAGCCAGCGCGGTGTACTTGAAGCGGCCGGCTATCAGCGACGTATCGGCCCGGGCCAAAGCCTGGGTCTTGGCGGCCGGAATTTCCAGGAACTGGTCTTCCTGCCGGATGCGCTTGAGGAACGCGGCCCGGTTCAACTCGGAGCGCGAATCTTTGGCCACCTTATTTTTCAGCGTCGTTTCCATCGTGGCAAACGCCGGCACCGGCTGCCGCTCCAGCAGCTTGATGATGTGCCAGCCGTAGGGCGTCTGCACGGGCGGGGCAATGTCGCCGGGCTTTTGCAGCCGGAAGGCGGTGGCCTCGAACGACGGAATCATGCGGCCGGTGCCGAAGGGTGGCAACTCGCCGCCATTGGCGGCCGAGCCCGCGTCTTCCGAAAACTGGGCCACCAGCTTGTCCCAGCCCTCGCCCTTGCGCAGGCGGGCGTACAGCTCATCGATTTTTTTCTTGGCCGTGAGCGAGTCGGCGGCCGGGGCGTGGGTGTTCACGCGCACCATCAGGTGAGCCACCTTGATTTCGCCCTGCGCCGCCCGCCGGTCGTTCACCTTGATGAGGTGGTAGCCGAAGCGCGTGCGAATGGGCGGCGACACCTGCCCCACGGGCGTTTTGTAGGCGGCCGTTTCAAACGGGTACACCATCTGCATAGCGGTGAAGTAGCCCAGGCTGCCGCCGTTTTCTTTGGCCGAAGGGTCCTCGCTCTGCTGCCGGGCCAGGGCCCCAAAGTCGGCACCGCCTACCACTTGCTGGCGCAGGGCCATGGCTTTCTGGTACGCGGCCAGGGTATCGGCGGGGGCCGCGTCGGGCGCCACCCGGATGAGGATGTGGGCGGCGCTCACTTCCTGGCCCAGGCGGTCGTAGGCCTCGCGCACCAACTGGTCGGTCACGCTTTTTTCCGTGAGGTAGGGCTGGGCCAGCTGCTGGCGGTAGCCCTCCAGCTCGCGCTTGAAGGCCTGCGTGGTGTCGAGGCCGCGGCGCTCGGCTTCCAGCACCTTCAGGCGGAAGTTGGTGTACAAATCCAAGTATTCGGCCACGCTGGCGCGGGTGCTGTAGTCGGCGGCCGTGCCGTTGTTTTTGCGGTACACGTAGGCAAACTCGCTGGTTGGCACCGCTACGGGCCCCAGGGTTTCAACGGCTGGCCCGGTGGCCGTAGGTTGCGAAGGCCCGGTGGCCTGAGGCTTGGTGGCCTGGCAGCCCGCCAAAAACAGCACGGCGGCCGCGCCGACGTGCAAAAAACGTATGTGCATGGAAGAGAAAAAAGAAGCTCGCCTGGCCCGGTTGCTAGCCCAACGCCGGCTGGGCCTAACCCGAACAATGGCGAAATTAACTAATTTCCAACCGATGAAGGGCCCGCGCCGGGGCCCGGGGCCCTCACACCAGCTCCTTGCTGAGGTGGCAAACGGTGTGGTGGTCGCGGGTGAAAAACTCTACCCGGTCCATCAGCCGGTTCACCAGGGCCATGCCCATGCCGCCCTTGCGGCCCTGCCGAATGTATTCGGGCAGATCGGGGGCCGTGTGGGGGTGCGGCAGAAAAATGGTGTCGCCGTTGTCAGCAATTTCTACGCTCAGCACGCGCCCGTCCACCACCAGTTCCAGGTCGATGAACTGCTGCTCGTCTTCGCTGTTGGCGTGAATAATGAAGTTGGCCACCACCTCGTCTACGGCCAGCACCACTTGGTTTATCAACAGTTCGGGTACCGAGCGGCGGCTGAGAAAACCCCGTACGAAGTCGCGCACCTGTTGCAGGTTGCGGCGCGAGCATTCAATGCGGAGCACGTCCTTCATCAGAAATTTTCTAATTGCTATTGGTAGCGTGTCATTAACGTTGCCCGGAACAGCTTTGGTTTGGGGCGCCACTGGGGCCCCAAACCAAAGCTCCACTACGCGGCCACGGCCTCAGCTTGGGTAGGCACAATAGTCATCAGCGAGTCGAGGCCAAGGATTTCGAAAACGTTGAACACTTTCTCTTGCATGTTAAAGAACACCAGCTTTACATTATTGTCTTGCAGGCGCTGCAAATGGGAAATGAAGACACCTAGGCCAGCCGACGAAATGTAGCTGAGCTTGGCGCAGTCGATGAGGACTTTGCGGTAATCGAGCAAGTCGGGCTTGTTGAATTCAGTGTCGAGCAGCACGGCCGAGCTGGCGTCCAGTTCGCCATCGAGGAGGAGCAGCAGGGAATCGGCGGAGGGTTGGGCGGTTACTTTCATGATGAGGCCGATACGTTAGGCCACCGGTTCAGGTTGGACAGCTTTGAATTTAACCACTAGGAGCGTTTGATCGTCGTGGATGGGCTGGCCGGTAGTAAAGCCGTTCAAGTCGTTCAAGATAAACCACTTGATGGCATCGGCATCCTGGTAGTAGCACTCTTCGAGGCGCTGCTTGAGGCGGTCCTCGCCGTATTCTTCCTGGCCGGTGCCACGGGCTTCCACAATGCCATCGGTGTAAATCACCATCACGTCGCCGGGCCCGTAGTCGTAAAACTGGTTATTGATGTGCTTCTCGTAGCTGTCGTTGCGGATAATGCCCAGCCCCAAGCCCGTAGACTGGAAGTAGAATACTTCCTCGCGCAGAGCGTGGTAGTACAGCGTGTGGCAATGGCCAGCGCGGGCAAACATAAAGCCCCCCTGTTCGTAATCAATGATGTAGAGCGACGAGGTAATGAACGACGAGCGTTCGAGGCAGTGAGCCAGGGCGGCGTTGGCCTGCGTCATGAAGCGGCTGGGCACCGGAAACCGGTCGCGCTCGTTCTTGGCCAGCGGGTTGCCCTGCATAAGGGCGTGGAAAATGCCCTTCATCTGGGCCATGTGGAAGGCGGCCGTAATGCCCTTGCCGCTTACGTCGCCGATGAGTACGGCCAGCCGCCGGCCCGGCAATAGCAGAAAATCGTAAAAATCGCCGCCTACTTCCTTCGCCGCCAGCGAATGGGTGCTGATTTCAAACCAGTCGTCGGTCGGCAACTTCTTTGGAATCAAGCTATCCTGCACCTCGGAGGCAATCTTTAGCTCTTCCTGGGTGCGCTGGTTGTGCAGGGCGATGGTGGCCAGCGCTAGGTTTTCGATGCTGAGCACCGCTTGGCTGGCGAAAGTTTGAAGCACACTAAGGTCCTCGCTGTCAAACTTCTTAGGCTCCGCTTTTAGCAAATACAGCGTACCGTATTCGAGGAGCCGCCCGTGCAGGGGCAGCCGTACCAGGGAGCGAAAGTCGGGGGCCGTGCCCGCAAAGCCAGGGTGCAGCCGCAAGTCGTTGATGACGGGTTCTTCGCTACCGGGGCCCAGTACGCGGAGTCCTGCCCGCAGGGCATCGGCCTGGGCCGGGGCGAGGTGGTAGTACTGCGCAATTGCTTCGGAACGGTTGTTGTCGTAGTCGGGACTCAGGTCGAGCCAGGCGGCGTCGGCTTGAACAGTTTGCACCGCTGATTCGAGCAGGATGTGGTACACCTCGGTCGGCGTTTGGCCGTGCTGCACGATTTGCACCAAGCGCTGCAAGCTCTGGATTTCGACGCGGCGCGGCAAAGCGGCCGCCGGCCGAAAAAACAACCTCGCCAACACAAGCAGTATGCCCAAGTCGCTGGCCAGCAACAGCAGGCCAGCGGGCCCCGGCAACATAGCGGCCCCAGGCACCCCCAGCAGGCTGGCTGCGGCTATGCCGCCGCTGGCCAGCGCAAATAAGAAACCTATGAAGAACAGCGGGTGGCGCACAGACGAAGTAAAGGGTAGCGACGCAAACTTAAGGACCGGGCACTATAAGCCAGGCAGCGCAGCCGAGGCGCAAGATACCATGCCGGGGGCGCACCGCCGAAACGCCCGCACCCGTCCGCCTGCCGGGGCCCTAGCGGCTGCTGTAGTTGGGCGCCTCGCGGGTAATTTGCACGTCGTGGGGGTGGCTCTCGCGCAGGCCGGCCCCGGTGATGCGCACAAACTGGGCCGCTTGCAGGGTGGGCAGGTCGGGGGCCCCCACGTAGCCCATGCCGGCGCGCAGGCCGCCGGCGAGCTGGTAGATAATCTCGCTCACAGCACCTTTAAAGGGCACGCGGCCCACGATACCTTCGGGCACGAGCTTCTTCACGTCGTCCTCGGCACTCTGGAAGTAGCGGTCCTTGCTGCCGTCCTCCATGGCTTCCACCGAGCCCATGCCGCGGTAGTTTTTGTATTTGCGGCCTTCGTATATGATAAGCTGCCCGGGCGATTCTTCGGTGCCGGCCAGCAGCGAGCCCACCATTACGGCGGCGGCGCCCCCGGCCAGGGCCTTCACGATGTCGCCCGAAAACTTGATGCCGCCGTCGGCTACCAGCGGAATGCCGGTGCCTTCCAGGCCGCGGGCCGCTTCGAGCACCGCCGAGAGCTGGGGCACGCCGATGCCGGCGATGATGCGGGTGGTGCAGATGGAGCCGGGGCCCACGCCCACTTTCACGCAGTCGGCGCCGGCGTCGGCCAGGGCGCGGGCCCCGGCGGCGGTGGCCACGTTGCCGGCCATCACGTCGAGGTCGGGGTAAGCGGTTTTGATTTGGCGCACGGCGTCGATTACACCTTTCGAGTGGCCGTGGGCCGTGTCGAGGCTCACCAAGTCCACGCCGGCTTCTACCAAGGCGGCCACGCGCTGGAGCAGGTCGGGCGTCACGCCCACGGCGGCGCCCACGCGCAGGCGGCCCTGGCCGTCTTTGCTGGCCTGGGGCGAACGACGGCGCTTGCGGATGTCCTTATAAGTCATCAGGCCGGCGAGGCGGCCGTCTTTGTCCACGAGGGGCAGCTTGTCCACTTTGCTGTCTTGGAGCAGCTCCTCAGCTGCGGCCTGGTCGATGCCGGCGGGGGCCGTCACGAGGCGGCTCAGCGGCACCATCACGGTGGTCACGGGCAAGGTCAGGTCGCGCTCGAAGCGCAGGTCGCGGCTGGTGAGGATGCCCTGGAGGCGGCGCTGGCCGTCAATCACCGGGATGCCGCCGATGCTGTGGTGGCGCATCAGGTGGCGGGCGTCGGCGAGGGTGGCGGTGGGCAGCAGTGTGAACGGGTCCTGGATCAGGGCCGACTCGCTGCGCTTGACGCGCCGCACCTGCTCGGCCTGCTTGCCGATGCTCATGTTTTTGTGGATGATGCCAAGGCCGCCTTCCTGAGCCAGGGCGATGGCCATGTCGGCCTCCGTCACGGTATCCATCGCCGCCGAAATCAGCGGAATCTGGAGGCGGATGCGGGCGGTGAGCTGGGTGCCGGGGTCGCAGTCGCGGGGCAGTACCTCGGAGTACGCTGGCAGCAGCAGTACGTCGTCGTAGGTGAGGGCCTCGAAGGCAATCTTGTTAGCGAGGGCGGCGGGATCAGCCATATGCAAAAGGATTTTGAGGGAAAACCTATTGCAGGGCAAAGTTACACCGGGAAGTTGGAACGCGCTGGAAAAAGAAATGCCCCGCCGCTGGGGCGGGGCGTTTAGCGTGCAGCGAAGGTGGATATAGCGTGCTAATAGAACCGGGGCCCTAGCTGCGCCCGAAGCGGTAGCGCAAGCCCAGCGCGGCCGTTGAGGAGATGTAGCTGTAGAGATGACGGGCCAAGAGAAAGTTGAGCATTAAGTCCCCCGTTAAGTCCAGGTCATTGCCCAAGCGGCAGCGCAAGCCGGAGCCTAGATTGAAGTAAAAGTTGTTGCTGGCGTAATCGTAATTGTTGTTGTAAACCACGTTTTGGAGGCCATCAACCGTGGTGGATTTGCTCTGGTAGGTGAACCGCGCCAGGGTGAAGCCGCCCAACGCATCGATTTGAACGCGCTGTTCGGGGCGGCGCGTGAGGGCGTAGCGCACCAGCACGGGTATTGCTACAATGCGCTGCTGGTTGGTGCTGGAACTGATGCCTTGATGCAGCCCGCCGTTGAAGTAGAAAAGGCCCGGGTGGAAGTAAGAATCCTTGCGCTGGTGGTACTGCGCGCCGGCTTGCACCGCCAGCCGGGGCTGCAATTGCGCACCCACCGTGAGGAGGGGCGAAAGGGTGTTTTCGTAGAATGCGACCGGCGATTGGGGCGAGCCCACCGCCGTGCCCAACCCCACAAAAAGCTAGGGCTTGAATACGGCGGGGCCTCAGTTTGGGCCAAGCCCGCCAGGGGCAGGGCCCCGGCCAGTAGGCCGGGCAAAAGAGTCGCGCAGAGCCGCATAAGAACAAGGAAAATGTGGAAGGAAAGGGTTTGGAAAAGATAGAGCCACGTTGTGCAACGTGCGTTGCACAACGTGGCTTTTAAGGCTATCATTTTTCTGTATGTCAATAAGATAAACTAATAACGATAGAAGATTTTTAATCGGACCCTGGTGGAGCCCCGGCGGCGGTGCGGCAAAACAAATCGGGGCCCCGCGCCGTCTTACGCACCTGGTATTTTCACTACTTGTAAAAACGACTCATGCCCAATTCCCCTAAAAACTGGTTCATTACCGGCGCATCGTCCGGCTTCGGCGAAGCTTTGGCCGAGCTGCTGCTCGCCAACGGCGACAAGGTGGCCGCCACCTTCCGCCACCAAAGCCAAGCCGATGAATTTACCCAAAAGGCTGGTGCCAACGGCAAAGGCGTGGTGCTCGACGTAACCGATGCCGCCCGCGTGCCCGGCGCCGTGCAGGAAGCCATTACGGCCCTTGGCCACCTCGACGTGGTGGTGAACAACGCCGGCTACGGCTCGCTGGGCCCCATCGAGGAAATCGGCGAGGAAGAAGTGCAGCGGCAGTTCGACGTGAACGTGTTCGGTGCTTTGCGGGTACTGCGGGCCGTGCTGCCCCATTTGCGCGAGCGTAAAAGCGGCCACATTTTGAACATTACCAGCATCGGCGGCCTGCGCGCCTTCCCGGGCGTGGGCATCTACAACGGCTCTAAGTTCGCGCTCGAAGGCATCGGCGAGGCACTTTCCAAGGAAGTGGGGCCCCTGGGCATCCGCGTGACCAACATCGAGCCCAGCGGCTTCCGCACGAAATGGGCGGGCGAGTCGGCCACGTTCACGAAGCCCAAAAACGCGGATTACGACGCTACGGCCGGCAAGAACATGGGCGACATTCAGGGCTACAGCGGCAACCAGCCCGGCGACCCGGTGCGCGCCGCCCAGGCCATGTACGACGTGGTGAACCAGGAAAATCCGCCCCTGCACCTGCCCCTGGGCGTAGCCGCCGTAAAGGGCGCCCGCGCCAAAATCAAGGAGCTGAGCGATGAGGTGGAGCAGTACGCCAGCGTGGGCGAAGGCGCGGACTTTCCGGCGGCGAAGTAAGCGCTTATCGAAAATTTCAACACAAAAGGGCCTTTGCGATACGCAGGGCCCCTTTTGTGTTGAAACCGGATTTAGTTCCTGGGCCCCATGCCAGCGGCTGCTGGCGCGGCCAAATTATTTGCCGTATTCGAGCACCCGGAACGTGCCGGGCACGATGCTGGGCCGCGGCCGCGGGTTTTCGGGGGTGGCGGCCGGGGTGGGGCCGTAGTCGGCGGTGCTGGTGAAGAGGTGGTGCGTTTTGGGGTCGAGGGCAATGGTTTTGGCACCGGGGGCCGTGGGCACATTCGCTACCACGGTGTACTGGTTGGGCGCGTCTTCATGGATGACGGTAAAGGTGCCCGACCCGTTCGAGGTGACGATGTTGTTGGTGGACGGGTCGAAGGCGACGCCGTCAACGCCTTTGCCGATGGGCAGCACGGCCACTTGCTTGCCGGTTTTGCTGTCGGTCACCACCAGCTTCTCGTTGTGGCAGCCGCTAAACAGGCGGTTGGTTTTGGGGTCGTAGCCCAGGCCGGTGGGCGCTTCGCCCGGGGCCAGGGGGTGGCGCTTGCGCACCGCCAGGGTTTTGGCATCGAATTCAATAACCTCGTTCTTGTCTTCCACGTTGGCGAAAATGCTGCCCTTGCCGTCGGTGGCGGGGGCCTCGATGTCGCCGCCCAGCTCGGCCGTGCCCGCCACGGCCCCCGTCGCGGCGTTGAGCACGGTGCTCCGGCCGCCGTCGTTGCTGAACAGGAACACGCGCTGGGAGTAGGCGTCGTAGAGCAGCGCATCGGGCTTGGGGCCGGTGGGGATGGGCGCGCCGATGGGCCGAAGGGTTTTCAAGTCGAACACCACGCACTGGTTAGCCCGGCCGCAGGTAATGTAGCCGCGGTTGGCGCTGGGCACCACGTCGATGCCGTGCACGTTGGGTGTGTTCGGGATGGAGCCAATGACCTTGCGGGTGCCGAGGTCTACCACCTCTACCTGGGTGCCGTGCGACACGTAAAGCCGCTCGCCGGCGGGGTCCACGCTGAGGTAGTCCCAGCCCCCCTCACCGCCAACGGTGATGGTGTGGAGCAGGTGGTAGGGAGCAACTACTGCGGTCGTCTGGGCCCGGACGGTGGTGATGCCTAAGGCGATTGCCAAGGGAGCGGTAAAAAGCAGGGTTTTCATGGTGTTGGGTAAATTTAAAAAAGCAAAGGCCGGGCCCGGGGTTGTTAACTGAACTGCCGATGGCACGGCCAAAAAAAGCCCGTGCCGAAGCACGGGCCTTCGCTGGAATGGGCTCTAGGCCACCGTAATTAGTGCTTGTTGCCCTTGTCGTCGCTGGTATAAGCGCCGATGTCGGCGTTGTACGTCGGGTTGCCCTTTCCTTTGGCCGGCGAGCCAGCTTGCAAGTGGTAGTCGTTCGTGTCAACGCCCTGGCTGGGGTCCGTCGTGGGCGACAGCTTCACGAATAGGGGATCCTTATCGGTCTTGCTCGTCGAAACAATGTCCGTAGCTTGGGCTTTCCCAATGGAGCCTACCGGGTAGAAATACTTGCGGGTAGAGTCCACCGCCGTATAGAAGTAATTGTTGCCGTAGGCAACGTTCTTGACATCGGCTACCGGGTTGATATCGAGGCCGTAGTAGTCATTTACCAACAGGTTGTTGTAAATGGCGCCCTGGGCGAATTTATCAGCCGAGATGCCCCGGCCGGGCTCGCCGGCTCCGCGGCGGTAGCCACTGCCCACAATGGTGTTGTTGTACACCTTCACGTTGGTCTGCGGGTAGAGCACCGTTGGACTGGTTTCCAGCTTGATGGCGGTGCCGGCCCCGTTCCACAACACGTTATAAGCCACGATGCCCGTTACGCCGCTTTTCAGGTTGATGGCATCGCCGTCGGCAAGACCTTCGTCCCCAATGGTGTTACGTTGGATATCCACCACTACCCCGCCGCCGAAGAGTGACATGCCGTCATCGGTGCCCGATAGCAACCAGGAGTCCTGAATGGTAACCATGATGTGCTGCTTGGGCGACTTGGGCGCGATGCGGATGGTGCCGCGGGGAAAGCCCGTTTTGTTAGGGCCACCCGCATAATTGATGTGGGCCCACTTGATACTGACGGCCTGCGCGCTGTCGCACTGGAAGCCGCCCCAGGACCCTTTTTTGGCCAGCGGCGAGGTGAACGTGATGGGGTTGGCGGCCGTGCCTTCGGCAATTAGGGTGCCGTCCACGAAAAAGGCCGAGTTGTTGGTGACGTTCACGGTGACCCCCTTCTGCACGTAAAGGGTATCTTTCTTGGCCACGTACACGTCGCCCGCCATCGTGTAGGTGCCTACTGAGGAGAGCAGCGTGCCCTTGAGATTGCCCGAAAGCGCGGTCGAGGTAATCGGGTGCGACGACGGTTGGGGAACGGAGGTGATGGTCAGGTCTTCCGTCTTTTTACAGGAAGACAAGGCCAGCAGGCCCACCGCCATACCGCCAAGAGTACGGGTGAAGGATTTTGACATTAGAAAGGGGTAGAAAAATGTGTAAACTAAAAAAGTGGCGACTAGAAATGAGACAACTAAAGCGGGTTTGAACTAGAGGACATAGCGTACGCCCAGTAGATAAGTCGCCTTAAAGGCATCCTGCTGCAATACAAAGTCGGATTGATTAACCGTAAGCACTGTTTTCGTATTCAGCAGGTTATTAAGCTTGGCAAAAGCCGTGAAGTGCCGGGTGATATCCTTATCCACTGACAGGGCCAGCGACGAGAGCGGCCGCTGATAGTAGTCGAAGTTGGACCCCACGAGCTGTAAAATGCGGCCCGTATATTGGTAAGAGATCTGGGCATAGAAGCCAGTGGGCTTGTCGCGAAACAGGAGTGACAGGTTAACAATGTGAGCGGCCTGGCTCTGCAGTGGCCGGTCCTGCGTTATCACGTAGGTCTGGCCAGTGGCGGCATCATTAAATACCTTTTGGTGGTCACTTATTACTGAGTGCGTATAAGTGTAGTTGCCCGATAAGCCGAAGTGCTGGACGTATTTCGTAAAAGTCACTTCCGCGCCCAGGTTCGTAGCAGGGGTAGGATTGTTTTGGGGCTGCCGGAAAAGCTGGCCGGCCGTCAAACCCTCGAGCTTCAACTCGATAGGGTTTACAATACGCTTATAAAAGACCCCCACCGTGAAGTAGTTTTCGGGCGTTGGATAGATCTCGTAGCGCAAATCCAGGTTGTCGGCGGTGGCGTGCAGCAAGCGGGGATTGCCATCAATGCCAGTGGTGTAATTGCGGTATGGAACCGACTCATAGTAGTTAGGCCGGTTGATGGAGGCGAAATAAGAAAAGCGCAGGTTCTGCTGCTCATTGAGTGTATATCGTAGATTCAGGCTGGGCAGGAAATCCTGGTAAGTTTTTGCTATCCCGCTGGGCAAAGTAGAAACCGGCGATATCTGCACGGTAGTAAATCCCTGCTGCGTACTCTCCAAGCGCACTCCCGTCAATACCTGCAGCGGCCCCAACTCCCATTTGGCTTGCACATAACCAGCCCCGATGTTCTCGTAAGCTGTGTAGTTGGCCGCATCAGCACCGGCCGTACCGAGCGGGGTGTAGACGGCAAACTGTGCGTTGTCGATGCCCATAAATAGCTGCTTGGTGCCATTGGTATTCTGAGCAGCGCGCAGTTCGTATTCGTCTTGGAGATTGTACCGGTCTTTGGCGCGGTATAACCCACCGACTTTCAACTCCAAGGCATGATGGAGTAGGCTGGTCTGATACGCCAAGTTGGCCAAGCCCGTGTAGTCACGGTCGCGGTTATGCTGCCAGACGCGAAGTTCAGTGTTCACAAATTCGGCGCTGCGATTAATCTGGCCACTCGCAGTAGGCGAAAGCAAGAAATCGGTGTTCAACGTCGCATAGTCTGGGGAATTGCTGGTCGCTACCGACACCACCCCCGCCCAATCAAACAACAGGCGGCTCGCCAGTTCGTGACGTCCAGAAAACTTCGCATTCTCCAGGATTTGCCGGGTGGTGTGGGTCTGAAGAAGTGGGTTAATCGTGCCCGTGCCGGGCCCACGGCGTTGGTCGGTGAGGAGAGTGTCGACAGAGCTTTCCAGCTGAGAAAAATCCGAGCGGAGCAACAGGTTATCAAAGGCGATTTTGTTACGCTCGTTGATAGTGAAATCAAGATGGGTAACTAATCCGTTGTTTATCTGATGATTAGAGAAAGTACGGGGCGCTGTGATGGTAACCAAATACGGTTGGTTCTGGGGGTCGGTCGCCACGGTGTTAAACACTCCATTCGAGCCGAAGTATTGGTTTTGGGTGTTGAGGGCAACCAACACGCCCAAGCGATTGCCCAAGTAGCGGTGACCGAAGGTCAGGCCGGCCAGGTAGGTCGGCGGGGCCTGCTTGGGTACCGTCTTGAGGTTGCTTCTGGAAAAATCCTGCTGGGTGGCCGCGTAGTCGGTTCCATAACGCCCGCCCGGACTTTTCTGCTGAATATCGGCCTGCGAAAACGACTCGTACTTGCGGTCGAAAAAAATCTGGCTGTAGCCGACAGAAGCCGTCGCCCGAAATAGGGTGGTATCGGGCGCGTCCTTCATCACCAGGTTCACTGTGCCGCCGGTGGCATCGCCCTCCAGGCTGGGCACGAGCGACTTGGTTACCTCAATCCGCTTGAGCAGGTCAGAAGGCACGATGTCAAGCGAGACGAAGCGGTTCTGGCCGTCAGGGCTAGGTATTTTGATGCCATTAACCAGCGTATTATTATAGCGCGGCTCCATGCCCCGGATAACGGCGTAGGCCCCGTTGCTGCCCGCGCTGCGCTGAATATTAATGCCCGACACCCGCGTCAGCACGTTGGCCGCGTTGATGTCCGGTGACCGTTCAATAGCCCGGGAGGAAATGATGTTAACGATGTTGTCGGCCGTCTTTTCCGAGAGACGGGAAGCATTTTCCTCTTCCTGGTTCAGTTTGCCCATTACTGTTACGCCGCCTAGGCTTTGGGCTTGAACCTGCAAGGCGAAATCGAGTTCAACGGTCGCGTCGGCGACCACTACCACGGACTTAACCGCTTCCCGGTACCCCACGAAAGAGGCCCGCACCGCGTAGCGGCCGGCGGGCACGTCGCGGATTTCGTAGTGGCCGGCCGCATCCGCTGCCGCGTTGAGGGATGTGCCCTGCACCACGACGATGGCCCCGGTCAGGGCATCGCCGCCGGGGCCCACCACCTGGCCGCGAAGGGTGGCGGCTGGGCTACTAAATGCCAAGGACAGCAATACAAGTAATAGAAACGAACGCATAATTCTCTGCACTAAATCCAGTGCAAAGGTCCCGTGTGGACAGGCAAAAAAGGTTACCGAATTGTGACCATGAGGTTATGTTCTGAGCAGAAATATGAGCAACTTATGAACTGATTATCAATTAGTTAAAGATGCAAAAAAATCAGATTTTCAACAGAATTGACCTTTATTGGAGAAACGTTTTTGGGGTTTATTTAGGCTGGGAAATACCCCTTGCCAGGCCGGGTGCCCAGCTGCCTGCTGAACCCCGCCCACGAGCCACCGGGCTCCGGGCGCGGCCGTACCTTTGGGCCATGCCCTACTCCGCCAACGATTACGTGGCCACTTCCTGGGCCCACTTGCAGGAACTGCTGTTTCAGGATACTTGGGACGGGCGCATCGGGCGGTTTCGCTCGCCGTTTGTGTACCGCGGGCAGCGCTCCAAAAACTACTTGCTGACCACCAGCTTGCAGCGGCTAGGCGGCAATTACTTCGAGCTGGAGCACCACTTACTGCGCAACTTCCGCAAGTACGCCCGCGACACGGCGGCCTCGCCCGCCGCCACGGCCGCGGTGTGGGACTGGCTGGCCTTGGCCCAGCACCACGGCCTGCCCACGCGCCTGCTCGATTGGACATACTCGCCCTACGTGGCCCTGCATTTCGCCACCGATGACCTCCAGGCCTACCACCAGGACGGTATTATTTGGGCCCTGAACTACGTGAAGGCCGCCGAGCACCTGCCTGATTCGCTGCGCGACGCCCTGCGCCACGAGGGTTCCAACGTCTTCACCTCCGAGTTGCTGGCCCCCGCAACGGATAGCCTGCGCAACCTCGAAAGCCTGCAAGCCGAGCCGTTTGTGCTGTTTCTGGAGCCGCCCAGCCTCGATGCGCGCATCGTGCACCAGTACGCGCTGTTTTCGCTGATGAGCTCCAGCCAGAGCGTGCTGCACGAGTGGCTGGCCCGCCACCCCGAATTGTACTTTCGCATTATTATTCCCGCCGCTCTCAAGTGGGAAGTGCGCGACAAGCTCGACCAGGCCAACATCACCGAGCGAGTGCTGCTGCCCGGCCTCGGGGGCCTCTCGCGCTGGCTGCACCGCCACTACGCGCCCCGCACCGGGGGCCCCAGCAGCACCTTCGTGAATGAGGATGACATGCGGTAGCAAGGTTGTAGCGTAGACTCTGCGAGTCCGCGCGGCCGAACGGTAATCATTGCGCAGCTGCCACAGTAGCTGCGTTGACCTTCGGTTGTAGTTCGCGTTTCTGCTCATTCGCCCAACGATTATCGGCAAGACGAAGCGAGCGGCGCGGCCTTGCAGGGTCCACGCTACAGGTTTTCCAACCGCTTCTTAGTCAGCTTGGTCGGAATGTGCTCCATCGGCTTGTCGGGCCAGGGGTGGCGCGGGTAGCGGCCCTTCAAATCCTTACGCACGTCGAAGTAGCCCTTCTCCCAGAAGCTGCGCAAGTCGCGCGTGACCTGCGCCGGCCGGCCGCCGGGCGAGAGCAAATGCAGCAGCAGCGGTACCCGGCCGCCGGCTACGGTGGGCGTTTCCGTCAGGCCAAACAACTCCTGCAACTTCACGGCCAGCACGGGCGCGGCGGCCTCGGAGTAATCGAGGGTGACGTGCGAGCCGCTGGGCACTTCGAGGGCGGTGGGGGCGAGGCGGTCCAGGGCTTGGCGTTGGGCCCAGCCGCCGGGCAAGCGCGCCAGCAGCGGCTCCGTCAGGTCCAGGCGCTGTACTTGGTCGAGGCTTTTGAGGCCGGCCAGGTGGGGCCCCAGCCACTGCGGCAGCTCGCGCAGCAGCGTGGCCTCGTCGGAGGCGGGCCAGCTAGTTATCAGTTGCTCGTTGTTGGATATTAGTTGCTGGTTGTCAGTTGTTAGGGTTTGGTTTGCCGGGAATGATTGATTCTCGGCGCCATTGGGACCCGGGAAGTGGTGCCGCAGAAACTCCAGCCGCTGCTGTAGCTGCCGGGCCCCGGGCGTCCAGTTCAGTTTGCCCAGGCCCGCTTCCTGCAAATACGCTACTAGGGCCCCCGCCACCAGCGCCGCGTCGGGCTGGCCGATGACGGTCTCGGCCAGGCGCAGGGCCCCCAGGCGGCGCACCCGGCGGCCAGTCACGCGTGCGGCGACGGGGTCGTAGCGCACCTCATCGGTGGTCGTAATCTGCTCGGCAAAAGCAGTTTCCAGCTCTTCGCGGCTCACGGGGGCGGCCAGGGTGGCGCGGGGCGCGGCGGCGGTGCCGGCCAGGTGGGCCACGGCGAAAAACTCGGCCTGCGGGTCCACGTCCTCGGTGCGCAGCTCCACGCGCTGGCCGGTGGCGAGGCGCAGGCGGCCGTCGGTCTCGCGCTGGGCCACGCGGTCGGGGTAGGCCAGGGCCGTGAGCAGGCCAATTGGTGAATGGGTGAAGGATTGAATGAGTAAATGACCCTTGGGGCCCTGGCGGCTTTGCAGGTGACGGGCCACGTCGCGCACGCGCTGCAAGGTGGCCGGGTGCAGGGCCAGGCCGGGCAGCGGGGCCCGGCCGCTGGCCAGGGCTTCGAGGCGCAGGCGCAGGTCGGGGGGCAGCGGGCGCGGGTCATTGGGGGTGGCCCAGCGCAGCAGGTCGCGCTCGGCCAGCAGGGCGGCCAGGGCGGTGGCGGCGGGGCCCTGGCCCAGCTCCTGGCCGCGCACCACGAGGTGGCCCAGGCGCGGCGGCAGGCCCAGCCGGGCCAGTTGGCGGCCGTGGGCGGTAGGCTTGAGGGGGGAATTAAAAATCAAAAATTGAGAATTAAAAGTGGGCTGCCCGGGCTTGGACTCAGCGTTTGAAGAATTGCTGAACGACTCATTTTTAATTTTTAATTCTTCATTTTTAATTGCCTCCAGGGCCCCCAGGCGCACCAGCAGCTCCTGGGCCTGGGCGTAGGCCGCAGTGGGCGGCGCGTCGAGCCAGCGCAAATCGGCCGGGTTGGTGGTGCCCCAGAGGGCCAGCTCTAGGGCCAGGGCGCTGAGGTCGGCGGCCTGGATTTCGGGGGCCCGGTGGGCGGGCAGCTGGTGGTGCTCGGCTTCGGTCCAGAGGCGGTAGCAGGTGCCAGGGGCCAGGCGGCCGGCGCGGCCCCGGCGCTGGTCGGCGGCGGCGCGGGCCACGGGCACGGTTTCGAGGGTGGTGAAGCCGGTGCGCGGCACAAAGCGCGGCACCCGCGCAAACCCGCCGTCCACCACCACGCGCACGCCCTCGATGGTGAGGCTGGTTTCGGCGATGCTGGTGGCCAGGATGACCTTGCGCCGGCCGGCCCGCGCCGGGCGCAGGGCGGCGTCCTGCGCGTCCAGCGGCAGCTCGCCGTGCAGCAGGTGCAGGTCGATGTCGTCGGGCAGCGAGTCGAGGGCCCGGGCGCAGCGCTGCAAGTCGGCCACGCCGGGCAGGAACACTAGTACGTCGCCCACCGCGTGGGCCCCCAGCGCGGCCCGCACCTGGGCCGGCACCAGCGTGGCCAGCCGCTCGCCGGGCCGGTTGGGCAGGGCGGCGGCCCGGCGCGGGTCGAGGTAATGCGTATCAATCGGAAACAAAAAACCGGCCGACGATACCACCGGCGCGGGCAGCCACTGCCCCAGCCGCTGCGCCTCCAGCGTGGCGCTCATGAGGAGAATCCGCAGCTCGGGTCGCAGCACGGCCTGGGCATCCAGAGCCAGGGCCAAGCCCAAATCGGCATTCAGGCTGCGCTCGTGGAATTCGTCGAACACCACGGCCGCCACCCCTTCCAGGGCCGGGTCGTCCTGGATCATCCGCGTGAGGATGCCTTCGGTAATCACTTCAACGCGGGTGGCTTGGCTCACCTTGCTATCGAGCCGCACGCGGTAGCCGATAGTGCGCCCCACGGGCTCGCCCAGCAGTTGGGCCAGGCGGGCGGCGGCCCCGCGCACGGCCAGCTGGCGCGGCTCCAGCACCAGGATTTTATCCTGGGGCCCCCGCCACTCGGCAGCCAGCAGCGCCAGGGGCACCACCGTAGTTTTACCCGCGCCGGGCGGGGCCTCCAGCACCACGCGGGCGTGGGCGGCGAGGGCGGTCCGCAGCGCGGGCAGCGCCGCGACGATGGGCAAATCGGGCAGCGGGGGCAGGCGGAAATCGTTGGCCAAGGGCGGGGTGGAAAGAGGAGAAAAATTAGCGGTTCGGGCCAGCGGCTGGCGCGGCGCAGGAGCTTAGGCACTCGGCGCCGGCTGCGGGGCCCTACTAATGGTCTGTCCAGTTAGGCTTGTGAAAGAACGGTCATGCTCATCTGGCGTCCACGAAGTGAAGCACCTCTCCCACGTAAATAACTCAGCTTGCTGAATTACTGCTGCGGAAGAGATGCTTCGGCAAGCTCAGCATGACGGCCTATTTGGATAAGCTCTCAGGAAGGCTGGCTGCGGTGGGGCGAATGGAGGCCGCCATGGGCGCGCCCTGGGCCAGGAACCGGGCCAGGCGCAGGTACTGGCGGCCGCGCCGGGCCCGGAAAACGAGCTTTACCACGAACAGCCACCGCACGGCTTCGGCGTGCACGGGGTTGAAGTTTTTGCGCAAAAAGTAAGCGAGCGAGATGTAGAATTCGCGCAGCAGGCCGAAGCTGGGCTGGCTGCTGCGCCCGCCCAGGTGCACAAATTCTGAGGTGGGCACCACCACCACCTGGCGCCCGGCCTGCCACACGCGCCAGGCTAGGTCTTCCTCTTCGCAGTACAGAAAATAACGCTCGTCGAGCCCGCCGATGCGGGCAAAAAGCGCGGCGTCGGCAAACATGGCGGCGCCGGTCACCATGTCGGCGGGGTAGGGCTGGCGGGCGGCGCGGGCGGGGCGCGGCGGGTGGTAGCCCAGCCCCAGGGCCCGGCACAGGGCCCGGCCCAGCAGCTTGTCGCCCAGCGTGGGGAAGAACCCGTAGCTCTCCAGCCACTGGCCTTCGGGGCCAAACATTTGGGGGGCCGCCAGGCCGATTTCGGGGCGGGTCGTCAGCAAGTCGGCCAGCTCCGTCAGGCAGTCGGTGCGCAGCAGCGTGTCGTTGTTCAGCAGGAATACGTGGGTGGGCCGGCGGGTGGCCGTGGCGGTGCGAAACCCCAGCATGTTGCCCCCGGCAAAGCCCAGGTTGAGGGCCGAGTAGCACACCTCTACTTCGGGGTAGGCAGCCAGCGCTTGCAAGGCGTCGCGCTCGGCCGGCGCGGAGGCGTTGTCAACCACCATTACCTGGTAGGCGGTGCCGGGCCGGGTGTGGGCGCGCAACGATGCTACGCACGCCAGGGTGTGGCCCGTGGAGTTGTAGTTGACCAGCACGACGAGGATCATAGCGGAACGCGAAAGGTGGGGCAAGCAAACCGCAAAGGAAACGGAATTGGCCGCGCTACACCCGTTGCAGCCACCACAGCTCCACGGCCAGGGGGCCCCCGGCATACAGCACCGGGGCCCCGGCGGGCGTGGGCAGGCCGTGCGCCTCAACCAGGTTGGAATCGAATTCCAGCAGCTCGGCTTCGCGCAACGGCCAGGCTTCGTGGTGGATGCGGCCGCGGTAGAGCCGGGGGCCCCAGGCCGCGTACAGGCAGTAGCGCTCGGTGAGGAAAAACGCCAGCGAGCCGGGCGCGGTGGCTTCGGGCGGCAGCAGCTCGCCCACGCGCCAGGTGGCGGCGAAGTGCGCGGCCGGGGCCCCGCCGTGGGTGCGGCGGGCGGTGTAGCGCACCTGGTCGGGGGCGGGGCGGGCCAGTGCCATGCGGGCGCGCAGGTAGGGCAGGTGGAACACCGTGCGCGCCGCCCACACGGCCAGGGCGTTGGTGGCGTCGAGCGACAAAAACCACACGCCGGGCACGCCGTCGAGGTGCACGTAGGTGCGCACGTTCAGCTCCAGGAACTGGTTGGCCCCGGGGATGGGCGGCGTGAAGCGGGTGCGCACGTCCCACATCCGAAACGGCACAATGGCCAGCCAGGCGTGGCCGTCGTGCAGGTCGAGGGCCAGGCGCGGGGGCAGGAAGGGGGCCAGCAGCGCCGGCGGCACCGGCCAGTGCATAAACAGCAAGTCGCCCCAGCGTTGGCGCATCAGCGGGGGGCCGGCGGGGGGCTGGCGCAGGGCCAAGCGGCTGGCCAGGGTGGGAGCAGGAGTGGGCGGGAGGGGCATGGGCCCCTACAACCGCCGCTGGGCTTCAATTGTGTGGCCGGGGCCCCCGATTCTGGGCGGTGCAGGCTACGGGCTGCCAAACAACGCGGTGCGCCGGCGGGCAAAGTGCGTTAGTACCGGGGCACGGAGGGGTCTACTTCGCAGCTCCAGGCGTCGATGCCGCCGCGCAGGTTCAGCAGGTTGGTGCGGCCGTGGCGCGACTGCAAGTAGCCGAGGGCCTGGGCCGAGCGCACGCCGTGGTGGCAGATAAGCACTACCTCGCCCGCGGTGGGCACCTCGTCGGTGCGCTGGGGCAGCTCGTCGAGGGGAAGTAGTGCGCTGCTGGGCAGGTGGCAGTAATCGAACTCGATGGGGTCGCGCACGTCAACCAGGTGAAGCGAGTCGCCGGCGGCGAGGCGAGTGGCGAGTTGAATTGGACTAATAGCGGCAATATTCATAAAATAACCAAGCGAACAGACAACAAAGATAGGCTCGCCGCGAAAGCTCACTCCGGCAAAAAATCCAATTTGGGACAAAACTGATTTAAATCAATAGATCCGGAATGAAGCTGGTGACGTAGTGCGGTGGTAATCGGCCCAGTAGCCAGCACCTTTGCCCCGGCAAAGCGGCGTTTTTGCTGCTTTCTTCTCGAAAACTTAACCTACGCTATGCTCCGCCTTGCGCTGACTGGCCCGGAATCGACGGGTAAATCGACGCTGAGCCAGCAGCTGGCCGCCTACTACGGGGCCCCTTGGGTGCCCGAATACGCCCGCGCCTACCTCGCCGGCCGCCGGCCGCCCTACGCCCTGGCCGACCTCGAAGCCATTGCCCACGGCCAGCTGTCCGCCGAGGCCGCGGCCGAAGCCGCCGGCGGGGCCCTGCTGGTGTGCGACACCAACCTGCTGGTAATCAAGGTGTGGGCCGAGCACGCCTTTGGCCACTGCCCCGCCTGGATTGCCGCCGCCGTGGCCCAGCCGCGCTACGACCTGGTGCTGCTGCTGGGCGTGGACGTGCCCTGGGAGCCCGACCCGCTGCGCGAGCACCCGCAGCTGCGCCAGCATTTCTACGACCGCTACCGCGACGAGCTGCGCGCGGGCCCCGACCCGTTTGCCGAAATTTGGGGGCCCCCAGCGCAGCGCCTGGCCGCGGCCCAGCAGCTGGTAGACGGGCTGCTGCGCGCCGCGCGCCCGGCCGTAGCTTAGGGGGCCTAAACCATTGCCTTCGCTACTGCCCGCGCCATGCCCGCCCTTGTTCTTGCCAATGCCCAGTGCCGGGCCACCTTCGCCGCCCACGGGGCCGAGCTGACCGGCTTTGTTGCCGCCGCCACCGGCCTGGAGTACGTGTGGCCCGCCGACCCCGCCGTGTGGGGCCGCCACGCGCCGGTGCTGTTCCCCATTGTGGGGCGCCTGCCCGACGACACCTACCTGCACCAGGGCCAGGCCTACCGCCTGGGCCAGCACGGCTTCGCCCGCGACCAGGAATTTGCCGTGCTGCGCCACACCGCCGACGAGCTGGCCTTCCGCCTCACGGACTCGGCCGAAACCCGCGCCAACTACCCGTTTGCCTTTGAGCTGACCATTACCTACGCCCTGCGCGGCACCGCCCTGGCCATGCGCTGGGACGTGCGCAACCCCGCCAGCGCCCCCGGCGACGACCTATTGTTTAGCATCGGGGCCCACCCGGCGTTTCGGTGCCCACTGCTGCCGGGCGAACGGTTCGAGGATTATTACTTCGAGTTCGACCACCCCGTGACGCTCAGCAAGCAGCTGCTGCGCGGCGGCCTGCGCAGCGGCGAAACCGCCCCCGTGCTGCACCAACAAGCCACGCTGCCCCTCACCTACGAGCTGTTTGCCGACGACGCGCTGGTGTTCGCCGGCTACGATTTCACGCGCGTGGCACTGCGGGCCCACGGCGCGCCGCACTTCGTGCGCCTGCGCTTCGACGGCTTTCCCTACCTCGGGCTGTGGACGAAGGGCCCCGGCGCGGCGTTCGTATGCATCGAGCCTTGGCACGGCGTGGCCAGCTCCGTAGGGCCCCCGCAGGAGCTGCGCGATAAGGAGGGCATCCTCACGCTGGGCCCCGGCCAGGCATTTGCGGCTGCCTACGAAATAGAGATTGGCTGAGCTGCCGGGGTGAGCATTAAGCCTGGGGCCCCCGGCACGGTTTAAAGGAAAATTTATTGATTTAATACAACAGTCATGCTCATCTGTCGTCCGCGCAGCCGAAGCATCTCTCCCGCAGCAGTAATCAATAAGTTAGTCAGCGGGAGAGATGCTTCGGCTGCGCGGACGACAGATGAGCATGACCGTGTAATATAGTATTTAGCTAATTCCAATAACTCACTATCCATTCGCCTCTTTTTGCTGCGTGATGCCGTTCCGTGCGTGGTTTTGCTTGTTGATGGCCGGGGCGCTGCGCGTGGCCGGGGCCCCGGCCCAGGTGCCGAACCAGGCGCCAGCCGACAGCCTACGCGCCGGAGTCCCCGTGCCTGTGCGCCACCCCATGGCTTCGCCCGCCGACGTGGTGGATGCCCTGAACGCAGCGGTGCCCCGGCTGCGGCTGCCTCCGCACGACTCGCTGGCCCTGGCCCGGGGCGGTAATTTTTTGGCGCTGCTGCCGGCCGTGGGCTACTCGCAGCAAACCGGCGTGCTGGCCGAAGTGGCGGCCAACGTGGCCTTCCGCCGGCCGGGGGCCAACATGTCGACGGTGCTGGGGGCCCTCATCTACACGGCGCGGGCGCAGGCCATTGCCACGGTCGCGGCAACGGTGTGGGCGGCCGACAACCGCTGGAGTTTTGCCAGCGACTACCGCGTCATGCACTACCCACAAAGCACCTACGGCCTGGGCATGCACACCAGCACCACCGAGCAGGTGACAACGATGGACTACGACTACTTGCGCGCCTACCAGACCGCGTTGCGCCGCCTAGCCCCCAACCTCTACGCTGGCCTGGGGGTGCAGCTCGACGACCATTGGAACATCGTGAGCCGCAACGGTGCCCGCCAGGTCAGGACTATCTCGCACTACCGCGACGGCGTCCAGGGCCGCTCCCTGTCGGTGGGCCCCACGCTGAATTTGCTCTACGACAGCCGGGCCAACGCCATCAACCCGGCCGGTGGCGCCTACCTCAGCGCCGTGTTTCGGCCCAACCGCCAGTCCCTGGGCAGCACCACCAACTACGAAACCCTGTTGCTCGAAGGCCGCGCCTACCTGCACCCCAGCCGCCGCTCGGCCAACGTGCTGGCCTTCTGGTCGTACAACGCCCTGACTTTGCGGGGCAACCCGCCGTTTCTGGACTTGCCCAGCACCGGCTGGGACACGTCGAGCAACCTCGGCCGGGGCTACATCCAGGGCCGGTTTCGGGGCAAAAACCTGCTCTACCTCGAAAGCGAGTACCGCTTCGGCCTCACCCGCAACCACCTGCTGGGCGGCGTAGTATTCGCCAACGCCCAAGCCGTGTCGGAAGACGCCCAGCGGCCCGGCGAGCCCATCGCCAAGCGCTACGACAAGGTGGCCCCGGCCGTGGGCGCCGGCCTGCGCATCAACCTCAACAAAGTGGCGCACACCAATTTGGGTATCGACTACGCCCGCGGCATCCAGGGCTCTAGCAGCCTCTCGTTCAACGTGGGCGAGGTGTTTTAATTTTCGAATGTGGGAGGATGTGAAAAATATGGGAGAATGTGAAAAATGAGGAGAGCGTATCTCCTAAATCTTCACATTCCCCCGCATTCTGCCCACATTTAAAAAATCAGGCGCCTACGCGCGGGCGGTTGTAGTCGGGCTCCCAATCGTTGATGGGGCGCGAAATGCCGGGGGGCAGGTCAAGGTCGGGCAGGCCGGGGTCGTGGGGTTCGCCGCCGTCGTCGTCGCCATCGGGCGGCGGCGGTGGGGGCCCCACGCGGCGGCGCGGCACCACGAGCACGAACAGCAGCACGGCACAAAGCACAACGGCGTAGAGAAGCTGGTACATAGCAGGCGAGCAGAGAAAAAACGGCCGGACTAACAACGGCTAAAACCGCCGCTGTGTTTCGGCGGCCCGATACTCTAAATTAATTGATTTCCACCAATAAGCTAGCCGCCCTGGCATAAAAAAAGTTGTGGGGCCCCCGAATGGTTCCCGCCCGCCTTACCTTTGCGGCCTGTTTAGGGGTGCTGGCGTTGTGCACGACGCCGGCTGAGATGATACCCATCGAACCTGAACCGGGTAATGCCGGCGAAGGGAAATAAACAATCCGCGGACGTTTCCGCCCTGGCTCCGACCCCTGGGGCCCGGGTGCGTTCTACCTTTTTCCACCGTTTTTTGAAAACTCTACCCTTTGCGGGGGCCGCGCTGCTGGCGCTGGCCGCCGCGCCGGCGTGGGCGCAAGGCCCCGTGTCCGGCACCCTTACCGATGGCCGGGGCGCGGCCCTGCCCGGCGCCACCGTCACCCTCCCCGATGTGCCCGGCCTGGGCGCCACCACCGACGCCGCCGGCCGCTTCGTGCTGCCGGCCGTGCCTGCGGGGCCCCACACGCTGCGGGCCAGCTACGTGGGCTTTGCGGCGCTGGCCCTGCCGCTGCAGGGCCAGCCGGGGCCCCAGCAGCTGCCCGCGCTGGCCCTGGCCACGGCCCGCAACCTCACGCCCGAGGCCGTCGTCACGGCCACCCGCGCCAACGAGCGTACCGGCACCGCCTACCAAAACGTGAGCCGCGAGCAGCTCCAGGCCCGCAACTTCGGCCAGGACATTCCCTACCTGCTCGACCAAACGCCGAGCGTCGTCACGACCTCCGACGCGGGCACCGGCGTGGGCTATACCGGCATCCGCATCCGCGGCACGGATGGCACGCGCATCAACGTGACCCTCAACGGGGTGCCGGTAAACGAGGCCGAAAGCCACGGCGTGTTCTTCGTCGATTTGCCCGATTTGGCGTCGTCCGTGCAGAGCATCCAGGTGCAGCGCGGGGCGGGACCCAGCACCAATGGTGCGGGGGCCTTCGGGGCCAGCTTGAACGTGGAAACCCTGGGCCTGCGCTCCAAGGCCTACGCCGAGATTAATAACTCGGCCGGCTCGTTTGGCACCTGGAAAAGCACGGTGGCCGCTGGCACGGGCCTCATCAACAACCACTTCACGGTGGACGCCCGCGCCTCGCGGGTGCAGAGCGACGGCTACATCGACCGCGGTTCGTCGCGGCTGAAGTCGCTGTACCTGGCCGGCACGTACTCCGACGAAAAAACTCTACTTCGGGCCCTCATCATCACTGGCTACGAAACCACCTACCAAAGTTGGTATGGCCTGGCCGACTCACTGCTCACCAAAAACCGCCGCTACAACGAGGCTGGCACCGACGCCGGCCAGCACCTGCCGGCCTATAAGAACCAGACCGACAACTACCAGCAGGACTACTACCAGTTTCTGATTTCGCGGCAATTAACGCCCAACCTCAACCTGAGCGTGACGCCCTTCTGGACGCGCGGCGGCGGCTACTATGAGGAGTACAAAGCCAACCAGGAATTCGCCAAGTACGGCATCGGGGGCCCCGTGTACCAGCCGCGCAACGGCGGCGGATTCGACACCCTGACAACCACCGACGTGATTCGCCGGCGCTGGCTGAAAACCGACCTCTACGGCGCCACTTACGCCCTGCAATTGCAGTCCCAAGGCACCGAGTCGCGCCTGCAATCCTTCACCCTGGGCGGGGCCCTGGTGAACTACCGCGGCCAGCACTTCGACGAGCTGACCTGGGCTCAGCGCGGCAATAACATTCCCGAAACCGGCACGCCCTACTACCAAGAGCCCAACGCCCACAAGCTCGACGTGAACAGCTACGCCCGCGCCACGGTGGCGCTGGGTGAGCGGCTGTCAGCCTTCGGCGACTTGCAATTTCGGTATGTGAACTACGAGCTGTTTGCGCCCGACGGCAGCCCCAACGGCGGCAAGAGCCAGCAAACCATCAAGTTCAATTTCCTGAACCCCAAGGCCGGCCTCACCTACCAGGTGAAGGACGGGCTGGCGGCCTACGCCTCCTACGCCCTGGCCCAGCGCGAGCCCACCCGCACCGACTACACCGACACGCCCGCCGACCGCCGCCCCACCTCCGAAACGCTCAACAACTTCGAGCTGGGCCTCCGCCGCACCACGGGCCCCATCCAGTGGTCGGCCAACTACTACCTGATGCTGTACCGCAACCAGCTGGTGCTCAGCGGCCACCTCGACGACGTGGGCAACCCCATCCACGCCAACGTGCGCGACTCCTACCGCACCGGCCTGGAGCTGCAAGCCGCCGCGGTGCTGGCCCGGGGCCTCACCTTCAGCCCCACGGCCACGTTCAGCCGCAACAAAATCAACAACTACACCGACTACCTGGCCGACTACGACAACGGCGGCGAGCGGGGCACGGCCTTCCAGCAAACCAACATTTCGTTCTCGCCCAGCGTCACCTTCGCCTACACCCTGGAGTACGAGCCGCTGCCCGGCCTGCGCCTGGCCACGCTGGCCCGCTACGCCGGCCGCCAGTACCTCGACAATACCAGCACCGAGAGCCGCAGCATCGCGCCCTACTACGTGCAAGATGTGCGCGTGCGCTACCTCTGGCACCCCGAGAAGCTGGGCTTCCGCGAGATTGAGTTGGCCGGCCTGCTCAACAACGTGTTCGGGGCCCGGTACGTGAACAACGGCTACACCTACGGCTACATCAGCGGCGGCCAAACCCAGTATTACAGCTACTACTACCCGCAGGCCTTCACCAACTTCCTGGCCTCGGTGAACCTGCGCTGGTAGCCGGTGCCAAGCGCGGCACTGGGGCCCCAGGGGCTCCGATACCGGCGTGGTATCTTTGCGAATATAACCATAGGGCCACCCGGTAGTTATCGGGTGGCCCTACGCGTAGTCCCATGCTTCGTCTTTTCGCTTTCTTCCTGCTGCTGGCTACTGGGGCCCCAGCCGTGGCCGCGCCGGCCCCGGGCCCCGCGCCGCTCACCATTGCGGCGGCGGCCGATTTGAAGTACGTGCTCGATTCGCTGCTGACAATTTTCAACCGCCAGCACCCCGCCGCTAAGGTCAGCGTGGTGTACGGCTCGTCGGGCCGATTTTATGAGCAAATCAGCCACGGGGCCCCGTTCGATATTTTCTTTTCGGCCGACGGCGACTACCCCCTGCGCTTGCAGCGGGCCGGGCTCACGGCCGGGGCCCCGCAGCCCTACGCCCTGGGCCGCCTGGTGCTGTGGAGCAAAAAGCTGGACCCCAACGCGAAGGGCCTGAACACGCTGCTCGACCCGCGGGTGCAGCGCATTGCCCTGGCCAACCCCGCCCACGCCCCCTACGGCCGCCGAGCCGAGGAGGTGCTGCGCCACTACCAGCTCTACGACCGGGTGAAGCCCAAGCTGGTGCTGGGCGAGAACATTGGCCAAGCCGCCCAGTACGCCGCCACCGGGGCCGCCGATGTGGGCCTGCTGGCCTACTCGCTGGCCCTCAGCCCGGAGCTGCGCCGCGCCGGCCGCTTCTACCTCATCCCCGCCGCCGCCCACCAGCCCTTGCAGCAGCGCTACGTGCTGCTGAAGCAGGCCCAGGGCAACGCCACGGCCGCCGCGTTTGCGGCCTTCGTGGCCAGCCCGGTGGCCCGCCAGGCGATGAAAAAGTATGGCTTCAGCCTTTAGTCCATGCCCCCCGACTACTGGCAAACCCTACAACTAACGCTGGTGCTAGCGGCCAGCACCACGGCGCTGCTGCTGGTGCTGGGCGTGCCGCTGGCCTACTGGCTGACGCACGCGCGCTTCCGCGGCAAGCCGCTGGTGGAGGCCGTGGTGAGCCTGCCGCTGGTGCTGCCGCCCACCGTGATTGGGTTTTACCTGCTGCTGGCGTTCAGCGACGGTACGGCGCTGGGGCGCTTCCTTATTAATACGCTGGGGCTGAGCCTCAACTTTACGTTTGCCGGCATTTTGGTGGGGTCGATGGTGTACAATCTGCCGTTCATGATGCAGCCGCTCCAGGCCGGTTTTCAGCAGGTTCCCCGCTCGCTCCGCGAGGCGGCCTACACGCTGGGCAAGTCGCGCCTCACCACGCTGGGGCGGGTGCTGCTGCCCAACATGAAGCCTGCTTTGCTCAGCGGCGCCGTGCTCACTTTTGCCCACACGCTGGGCGAGTTTGGGGTGGTGCTGATGATTGGCGGCAACCTGCCGGGCCGGACCCGCGTGGCCTCCATCGCCATCTACGACGAGCAGCAGAGCCTGCACTACGCCCAAGCCAATGCCTACGCTCTCACGCTGCTGGCGCTGGCGTTTGGCATTTTGGTGGGCCTGTTTTACCTGACCAAGCGGGACGCCACCCGCCGCCTGCTTTGAGCTTGCCCCGTGATTGATTTCCACCTCCTCAAAGCCCTGCACACCACCGCCGGTCCCCGCACCCTCGACGTGCGCCTGTCCCTGGCCCCCGGCGAACTGGTGGCCCTGAGCGGCCCCTCGGGCGCCGGCAAAACCACCCTGCTGCGCCTGCTCGCCGGCCTCGACCGGCCCGACAGCGGCTTCGTGCGGACCGAAAACCAGGTCTGGTACGACCACGACACGCGCCAGTGGCTGCCGCCCCAGCGGCGCCCGCTGGGCTTCGTGTTTCAGGACTACGCCCTGTTTCCGAACATGACGGTGCGCGAAAACCTGGCCTTTGCTGCCGCTGGCCAGCCCGGTGCGGGGCCCCTGGTGGCCGAGCTGCTGGACCTGCTGGAGCTAACCGCGCTGGCCTCGCGCCACCCGGGGGCCCTGTCGGGGGGCCAGCAGCAACGCGTGGCGCTGGCCCGGGCCCTGGCCCGCCGCCCGCGCCTGCTGCTGCTCGACGAGCCCCTGGCCGCCCTCGACCTGCCCACCCGCCTGCGCCTCCAGCAGGTGCTGGCCGACGCGCACCAGCGGTTCGGCCTCACCACGCTGCTCATCAGCCACGACCCGGCCGAAATTGTCCGCCTCGCCCACCGCGTGGTTGAGCTGGACCTGGGCCAGGTGCGCCGCGTGGGGCCCCCGCTGCTGGAGCCCCCGGGCCCCGTGGCGGGCCGGGTGGTGGCGGTGCTGCCCGGCGGCCGCCTGCGCGTGCAGCTGGCCGGGGGCCCCACCCTCGTGGACGTGCCCGCGCCCCCCGGCCGCACCTACGCCCCCGGCGACGAGTTGGCGCTGACGGTGAGCGTAGAATAGGGCCCCCGCCCAGGCCTGCGGGTGAACGTCCGGCGGCCTGGCTTGTTACCTTTACTCCTCCCATCCTTTCTTCGCCATGTCCTCCATCGCCGACGTCCTTGCCCCCGAAGCCAAAGCCCACACCGCCCAGGGTGGCAGCACCAACGCCAACGGCTTCACCGATTACTTCGACCTCGACGGCCTGCTCACCGAGGAGCACATCCTTGTGCGCCAGAGCATCCGCGACTTCGTGAAAAAGGAGATTTCGCCCAGCATCGAGAAGTGGGCCCAGCAGGCGCATTTCCCCTCCGAAATCGTGCGCAAGTTTGGCGACGTGGGGGCCTTTGGGCCCACCATCCCTACCGAGTACGGCGGCGGCGGCATGGACTACATCAGCTACGGCCTGATCATGCAAGAAATCGAGCGCGGCGACTCCGGCATGCGCTCCACGGCCTCGGTGCAGGGCTCGCTGGTGATGTTCCCCATCTACCAGTACGGCTCGGAGGCGCAGCGGCGCAAGTTCCTGCCCAAGCTGGCCAGCGGCGAGTGGCTGGGCTGCTTCGGCCTGACGGAGCCCGACCACGGCTCGAACCCCGGCGGCATGACCACCAACATCAAGGACGCCGGCGACCACTACGTGCTGAACGGTGCCAAGCTCTGGATTTCCAACTCGCCCGAGTGCCAGGTGGCCGTAGTCTGGGCCAAAAACGAGCAGGGCCGCATCAAGGGCGTCATCGTCGAGCGCGGCATGGAAGGCTTCACCACCCCCGAAATCCACAACAAGTGGAGCCTGCGCGCCAGCGTCACCGGCGAGCTGGTGTTCGACAACGTGAAGATTCCCAAGGAGAACATCCTGCCCAACATCGAAGGCCTCCGGGGCCCCCTCAGCTGCCTCGACTCGGCCCGCTTCGGCATCGCCTGGGGCGCCATCGGCGCGGCCATCGACTGCTACGAATCGGCCCTGAAGTACAGCCTCCAGCGCGAGCAGTTCGGCAAGCCCATCGCTAGCTTCCAGCTCCAGCAAAAGAAACTGGCCGAGATGATCACCGAAATCACCAAGGCCCAGCTCCTGGCCTGGCGCCTGGGCGTGCTCAAAAACGAAGGCAAGGCCACCAGCGCCCAAATCAGCATGGCCAAGCGCAACTCCGTGGACATGGCCCTGCACGTGGCCCGCGAGGCCCGCCAAATCCACGGTGGCATGGGCATCACCGGCGAGTACCCCATCATGCGCCACATGATGAACCTCGAATCCGTCGTGACTTATGAGGGTACGCACGACATCCACCTGCTCATCACCGGGGCGGATATTACGGGTATCCAGGCGTTTAAGTAGGGACGTTTTATAGTCTTGTAAAAAGCCGTTCTATATATAGAACGGCTTTTTGCGTTCTCACTTCCAATGAAAAAGTCTATCTGTTTTCTGTTGTTGCTTTTGCCCGGAATAATGGCAGTCCACGCCCAGCAGGTACCTGAAAAACTGAAGTATCAGTTGGCTGAATCCATTTTACAGGAGCTTTCTTCAAATTTTGTCTATGCGAAGCGCAGTCCCGACGGTCGGTATTACCGACAACCCCCGATGGCAACCGATACTCCAGTCGTGCGGCTGCTGTTACTAGACCATGCGTCCTCGACCGATGCTGATTACCAAATTGTGCTGGCCAGCGAGGGAACCTCTGAGCACGCCCAGGCAATAAAATATTTCTCTTCTGCTGATGTGGCCTACATGTGCACGCAGCTGCCGGCCGACAAGCTGTTCAAATTTGAACAAGCTAAAATCCGCGAATCCTGGGTTACGGTGATTCCACTTGATACCATAACAGCTATAGATCAAAGACTGGGATGGCGGGCGCGTTTTTTGGCGCGCGACTCGTTGTTCCAGCGCTACGGCAGCGATAAAACCTTTACCATCTGGGGCTTTCTGTTTTCGAAAAACCATAAGCGGGCGCTGGTAAATGTTGGTACGGGTGATGGGTGGGAAACTTGCGTCTATACCAAGGCAGGAACAGCTTGGCATAAGGAAGCAACTCTCTATATGGTTGATTACTAAAATGTTTTTGCTCTTCCGTTTATGGTAAAGTAGAAATAGCCTCAATTGGCAAAGGTGAAATAGCATACTTGCTGAAGGACGTTGCGGAGGAGTGACTGGCAAATTTTGAGCACAAAGCCGAAGCTTACGGTTGCTGGGGCCCCTAGCGCTTATCATACTGCCGCTCCCCAATAATTGCGTTATTCAGTCGGTTTGCCGCCCGCCCCGTAATTTGGCCCCATGAAGCAGGCTACCGAACCCCTTGTGCTATTAGAGTGCCTCGTTGCGGGCACCTCGCACCGCCGCCCCGAAATCGATGTAGTAGAGCCTTCGCTGCAAATCGGCCAGGCCCTGTTGCTCACCCGCGAGCCCGATAGCCACTACGACGACTGGGCCGTGCAGGTGCACACCCATCCCACCACCCACCCGGCCAACGTGTGGCTCGGCTACTTGCCCGAGGGCCACAACGAAACAGTGGCGCGGATGCTCGACGCTGGCTTCGACATCGGGGCCCGCCTCAACCACAAATCCTGGGAGTCGGACTGGCTGCACCTCGACATTGAAGTACTAATGAACCGTTAGCAGGAGCCCCGGATTGCGCGCGATTTTGCTAAAAAAATGGGAGCTTTTTCTTGGCGGTTGGGGTTGAGTAGCAGGGCCCCGACGGCTGCCGACTGACCACCACCAACTGATACCTACCCCATGCGCGAAGCCTATCTCACCGGCGACAACGAACAGTTCGACGCCACCGACAAGGACATCGACAAGGCCCTGCGGCCGCTGTCGTTCGACGACTTCACGGGCCAGGCCAAAATCCTGGAAAACCTGAAGGTGTTCGTGGCCGCCGCCAAGCAGCGCGGCGACGCCCTCGACCACGTGCTGCTGCACGGGCCCCCCGGCCTGGGCAAGACCACGCTCTCCCACATCATCGCCAACGAGCTGGGCAGCAGCATCAAGATGACCTCGGGACCCGTGCTCGACAAGCCCTCGGACCTGGCCGGCCTGCTCACCAACCTGGAGCCGCACGACGTGCTGTTCATCGACGAAATCCACCGCCTGAACCCCGTGGTGGAAGAGTACCTGTACTCGGCGATGGAGGACTACCGCATCGACATCATGCTCGATTCGGGCCCCAACGCCCGCTCGGTCCAGATTTCACTCTCGCCCTTCACGCTCGTAGGGGCCACCACCCGCTCGGGCATGCTCACGGCGCCGCTGCGGGCCCGCTTCGGCATCTCGGCCCGGCTGGAGTATTACGACTCCAAGCTGCTGACCACCATCGTGCTGCGCTCGGCCGAAATCCTGGGCACGCCCATTCACGAGGATGCGGCCTTTGAAATTGCCCGCCGCTCGCGCGGCACTCCGCGCATTGCCAACAACCTGCTGCGCCGCACCCGCGACTTTGCTCAGATCAAGGGCGACGGCACCATCACGGTGGACATCGCGCAGTTTGCCCTGAACGCGCTGGACGTGGACGCCCGCGGCCTCGACGACATGGACAAGCGCATCCTCACCACCATCATCGACAAGTTCAAAGGGGGCCCCGTGGGCATCACCACCATCGCTACGGCCTGCGGCGAGGAAGGCGAAACCATCGAGGAAGTGTACGAGCCGTTTCTCATCCAGGAGGGCTACATCAAGCGCACCTCGCGCGGCCGCGAAGCCACGGAAGCCGCTTACCAGCACTTGGGACGCCTGCTGCCCAGCCACTTGCGTGGCAACAACGGCGACCTGTTCGCCGAGATTACGGCGTAGGCTCATCTATTCAAAAAGCGCACGATGCGCCGCTAATTGCGGCACATCGTGCGCTTTTTCACGTACCTTTCAACTATGGAAACTTTGCAATTGGTGAAGGAAATTGAGGGTTTGCCGGACGAGGCCAAGCAGGAAGTGGAGGCGCTGGTGCTGGCGTTGAAGCTGCGTTACAGCCGGCAAACGCCGCTCACGCAGGAAGAGCTGATCGGGTGGGCGGACCCCGAAGTGTTTGGGATGTACGCCGACCGCGAGGACATGCGCGACAGTACGGCCTATATCAGCAAGTTGCGGCAAGAACAGTGGGGCGCGAAATGAGTGATTTTATCTGCATCGATTCAGATGTGTTGATTGATTTCCAGCGGGGCGACCAACTGGCGCTGCGCGAACTAGCTTACCTGGAGAGAATAATCCGCTGGCTGTCAGTACTATTGTGCGGATGGAACCGGTGGTTAGCAGTACAAATAAGGAGTTTTTGCAACGTACCGAAAAGCTGTTGAAGCGCTATCAACTTTTACCATTGAGCCCTGAAATCGGCGTGCTGGCCGACCGCTGGCTTACCGCTTTTAGCTTAAGCAAAGGGCTGCGCCTAGCCGATGCCCTCATTGCCGCGACGGCGTTGCACCACGCCGCGCCCCTGCTATCAAAAAACCAGCGCGATTTTCGCTTTATTCCCGGCCTGAAACTGCTGCCCTACCCGGCCGCATCCACTGCCTGATGCTACTCCGCGCCGACTGGACGCCCTTTATCAAGCGCCGGGCCGCCGAGCTGGGCTTCATGGCGTGCGGCATCTCCAAGGCGGAATTCCTGGAAGAAGAGGCGCCCCGGCTCGAAAACTGGCTTAAGCGTAGCATGAACGGCCGCATGGGCTACATGGAAAACCACTTCGACAAGCGCCTCGACCCGCGCTTGCTGGTGGACGGGGCCCGGTCGGTGATTTCACTGCTGCTCAACTACTACCCGCCCAAAGAGGAGCAGCAGCCCGACGACACGCTGAAAATCAGCAAGTACGCCTATGGGCGCGACTACCACTTCGTCATCAAAGACAAGCTGAAGACGCTGCTGGCCGACATGCAGGCCGAGATTGGTGAAATCGGCGGCCGGTGCTTCGTCGATTCGGCGCCGGTGCTGGACAAGGCTTGGGCCAAAAAGAGCGGCCTGGGCTGGGTAGGCAAAAACTCCAACCTCATCACGCCCGGCAGCGGCTCGTTCTACTTCATCGCCGAGCTGATTGTGGACGTGGACCTGGACTACGACGGCGCCATCCGCGACTACTGCGGCACCTGCACCAAGTGCCTCGACGCCTGCCCCACGCAGGCCATCACCGAGCCCTACGTGGTGGACGGCAGCAAGTGCATCAGCTACTTCACCATCGAGCTGAAGGACCAGATTCCGACCGAAGTAGAAGGCAAATTTGGCAATTGGGTGTTCGGCTGCGACATCTGCCAGGACGTGTGCCCGTGGAACCGCTTCGCCAAGCCGCACCAGGAGCCGCAGTTTCAGGCGCTCCCGGAGCTAAAAAACATGTCGGCCAGCGACTGGCGCGAAATCACCCATGAGCTGTTCACGGAGCTGTTCCGGCAGTCGGCGGTGAAGCGCACGGGCTACGCCGGCCTTGTGCGTAATATCCAATTCGTGTCGCCCGAGGCGTAGCGTCCACCGGGGCCCTAAGCGGCGCTGAGGGCGGGCCCCAGGCCCACGTGGGCCCGGAACACGCGCTTGAGCACGCGGCGGTAGAGCCGCGAAAACTCGGCGTAGCACCACGTACGGAAATGCGCCAGGTCGGCCGGCAATACGGTTTTAAGCGCTTTGCGCAGTTCTTTCTCAAACAGCAATCTGCTAAAACTAACTTTTAGCAAGATGATTTTGGCATATTCGAGCATGGTAGTGGGTGGGCTAGGGAAAGGAGGGTAGAGCCGCCAGCCGCGTACACAAGTTACATCAGCTAAAGCACCATCGCTCGGGTAGGAACGCGGTGCTCAACGGTTGCGGTGCCCTAGTACGCAAGGAAACCGGCCAAGGCTGCTTTTTAGGCCGGTGAACCCCCAAATTTTGTAGATGCAGTTGGGCCCTAGCGGTTGGTAGCGACTGATTTCCGCTAATAACGAGTGAAAGCTTAGCATAGGATGCATTTAAAAAAACCGCCGGCCTCGCGCATTGCGAGGCCGGCGGTTTTTGATTTGTAAAATGGAACTACGTTGTTTGGTTAAGCACCTACTAAGCCACCGGCGCGTGAAGCGTCAAGTACTTCAGCGGCTTGCAGGTATTCATCAAATGCCGCAGCGGCATCGCTAGCGCTGTACATTGCGCCTAAGCCCGTAGTGATGGGTACACCCGATTGCGTAGTATTACCGTTTTCAGTGGGGCTCGGGGTAGTGTAAGCCGGAATACCATAGCCAAAGGGCGACGTGGTCGAGGTGGGACCGGTAACGCCGCTTGTGTATGTAGGGTGTGCAGCAGCATCGTCGCCTGGGTTCACCCAAGCAAGTTGGCCGCGCATAGTACGGATGTGCGAAGCATGGCGGGCTTCAACCGAGTGAATTTGCAGAGCTACCGTCAATAAGTCGGTGCCGAGTAATTCACCGGCGCGGCCTTTATAAGCGCGTACCCCAGTGTCTTCTAGCAATTGGGCAATGCCGAGTTGGCTAGTAGCGTATGTTCCGCCGTTAAAAGTGGCCAAAGTAGCAAACACTGATGCTTTAAACGTTACGCCGGTTACCGGAGTACCACCGAGGGACTTGATGGTCCCACTCAACAAGGTGACGTGCGAGTCTTCATGCTTCTTAATCTGGTCTATAGCTGCTTTGTCAGCGGCTGCAGCACCCATATACTGAGAAGAAGCCTGCACTTTCTTGTAGAAGTCCTGCTCGAACAATTCTAAAGTCAACGCATACTGCAACACATCTACCGGGGTAGAAGTAGTGCCAGCATAGGCTTTCTGAAACAAGGCACCCAAAAATAAAGGTGTAGCTGCCAACGCCGAACGTTTGGCAAGGGTACCAAGTGAACCAAAAACGGCGCGACGCGAATCAAAACGGTCCAGTACGTCAGCATCCACCTCCGCGAGTTGGTCGATTATTTTGAAAAAATTCATAACAGAAATTAATGACAAGTGAAAGAGAAGGAATTACATGCCAACCATGCTGGCGTCAAGCTTTTCCATGACGAAACCACCAGCAGCTTTGATAACGTCAACCGGCATCATCGCCATGTCAAGGCCATTCATTGGATTTACTTGGTCGTCAGCGGCGAACGAGCCCGGAGCAATCAAGTCGCGTACGTAGGCAGCGTGACGAGCTTCCACTGACACAATCTGACCGGCTATTACCAAATAAGCCGCCGTTTTAATAAGTTTGCCGGCACCGTTGTAAGCAGCCACGCCCAAATCTTCAAAAGCTTTCGCAGCTCCCAAAACGCCTGCACGCTTGGTAAAATCAATGCTGGTGAAGTTCGGAGTTAGGCCGGGAATTGCTTTGCCGGGAGCATCACGGTTAATAGCAGCTTTAAAAAAGTCGCGGTGAATGGCCTCATGAGCCGCCACCTGCGTAAAGTAAGCTAGCTCGCTACCTTGGAAGTCGCCAGCAGGTGTCTTCACCACCTGAGCATAAAAAGCAGCCTCGAGCTGTTCCAACGCATATGCATAGTTCAATACACCTACATCGCCTGATCCTAGGCTTACCGATGCTCCCGTACCACCTGGTGTGGGTGTGGGCGCATTGTTAGTGGTATCGTCTTTTGAGCAGCCGGCCAATATCAGCGCAGTAGCACCGGCGGTGGCACCGGCATACATAAAGAACGAACGCCGTTTGATGGGCGTGTACAGCGGCTTGGCGGTGATTAGCTCGTCCTGGCCGCCTACTTGGGAGTGTTGGGACATGGTGAAAAATGAAAGTGGTAAAAAATAAATAAGTGAATTTTCAGTGCCCGTCACTCTAGCGTAATCTGGGTCTTGTGCAAAGTAAACACGCAAAATACCAGGCGCCTGAGGCGTTCGTGAGCTAGATACGGGCGGGCTTATCGCAAGGATTGTGTTTTTACCTAAATTATTTTGTTCTTGGTTTAATCCTATGCTGTTAGTTTCGTGCTATCGCAGGCCTAGTCAATGATTTAGGCCATTTTAGGGGTCACATAACGTAGAGATTAAAAAGACGTTGAAAATGATTGGCCTCCAATTTTTAACTATTATTTTTTTGCTATCGGCGAATTTTACGGCCTGGGCGCAGCCCGAGGGGCCCCGGGTGGTGCTGGTACCCGGCCCAGCCAGCGTGCCTATCACGGGCACCTATACCCTGGCATTTCGGCTGCGTGGGGAAGCACTCGCCGACTACTCCGGTTTCCCCGACCTCGAAGGCTTTAAAAAAGCCGGCAAAACCAGCACCACCACCACCCAGATTGTGGCGGGCCAGCGCTTCACCGAGCTGACGCTCACGCAGCGCTACGCGCCCTATGGTGAGGGCGACTACGCCATAAAACCGTTTCAACTGATGGTGAATGGGGTGCGGGTGCGTAGCGGCGGCGGCACTGTGCACGTGGGCCCGGCCGTGGTGGCACTGCCCCCCGCCAGGGCCCCGGCCGCTGGCACTGCGCCTCTACAAGGCGTGGGGGCCCTCGATCAGCTATTTGGCAAGCCCAAGCCCACCCTGTACTTGGATGTGCCCGACCGTGGGGCCCTGGCCCTGGAGGCCGACCGGCGGCAGGTGTATGTGGGCGAGGGCGTGCGCGTGGCGCTGTCGTTTTACCTACGGCCTGCCGACCAGGCAGTGCTGGCCTTCCATGATTTCGACGACCAGCTGCCGCGCCTCATCGGCCAGCTGCGCCAAACCACGGCCTGGGAAGTGCCCGCTGCCGAGCAGCGGGTGCTGCCCGATACCGTGCGCCGCGGCGGCGAGCTGCTGCTGCGCTTCCGGCTGGCCGAAACCACTTATTACCCGCTCACGGCCCAGCCCCTGCGCTTCCCGCCCCTGGCCCTGACGATGACCAAGTTCCGCCTCCTAAAAAAGCCCGAACCGGGCGTGGACGGCCGCTTGGCCCAATACAAAACTTACTTGGCCCCGGCCCTGGCTGTGGCCGTGCGCCCGCTGCCGGCGCGGCGCGGTGGGGGCCCCCCAGCGGCCGTGGGCCACTACCAGCTGCGCGAGTCCATTAGCCGCACCGAGTTTGCGGCGGGGCAGGTGTTCGGCTACACGTTTGGGGTGGAGGGGCGTGGCAACCTGGGGGCCCTGCCGCCGCCGGTGCTGGCCCCGCGGCCCGGGCTGGCCGTGTACGGCCCCGAGGTGCGCGACGAACCCCTGCCCGGCGGGGGCGGCCGCAAGCTGTTTCGCTACCGGCTGGTGCCCCAGCGGCCGGGGCCCCTGCCGCTCGATAGCCTTTTGCAACTGGCCGTATTCGACCCCGTGACGGGGCGCTACGACACGCTGCGCTCGGCCCTGCGCCTCCAGATTCGAGCTGGAGCCCCGGCGGCTGCGCTGGCCCCCGCGGTAGCCAATGCGGCTCCCGCTGACCCGTTTTATGGCCCCGCCATTGCCCGCGCCGATACCGTTTGGCAGCCCCTCGACGCCTATGGCCAGGCGCGACGTTACGCTGGGGGCCTGCTGGTGGCGCTGCTGGGCCTGGCCACCGCTGGTTGGTGGCAGGCCCGGCGGCGCAGCGGCTGATGATTTTCCCGCGAACTTGCCGGCTCGTTGCTTTTTGTTCGCTTTTTCGTTTCGTTTGCCCATGTCCAACACTTTCGGTACCCTTTTTCGCATCACCACCTTCGGCGAGTCGCACGGCACTGGTATTGGGGTAATTATCGACGGCTGCCCGGCCGGCCTGGCCGTGGACGCGGCGCACATCCAAGCTGCGCTGGACCGCCGCCGGCCCGGCCAAAGCGACCTGACCACGCCCCGCAACGAGGCCGACCGCGTGCAAATCCAGTCGGGCCTGTTTGAGGGCCTGACCACTGGCACGCCCATCAGCCTGTTTATCCCCAACGCCGACCAGCGCTCCGACGACTATTCGCACATCGCGCAGGCTTACCGCCCCAGCCACGCCGACTACACCTACGACGCCAAGTATGGCCGCCGCGACCACCGCGGCGGGGGCCGCAGTTCGGCCCGCGAAACGGCCGCCCGCGTGGCCGCTGGGGCCGTAGCTGCGCAGTTGCTGGCGCACTTTGGGGTGCGGGTGCAGGCCTATGTGTCGGCCGTGGGCGAAATCGAGGTGCCCGTGGGTTACAAGGAATTGGACCTGGGCCTGATTGATACCAACCTCGTGCGCTGCCCCGACCCCGCCACCGCGGCCCGCATGGAGGACCGCATCCGGGCCGCGCGCGACGCGCACGACACCGTGGGCGGCGTTATCACGGGCGTGGCCACCGGCGTGCCGGCGGGCCTCGGCGAGCCGGTATTCGACAAGCTGCCCGCCGTGCTGGGCCACGCTTTGCTCAGCATCAATGCCGTGAAGGGCTTCGAGTTCGGCTCGGGCTTCGAGGGCACGAAGCTGGCCGGCTCGCAGCACAACGACGAGTTTTACACCGATGAAGCCGGCCGCATCGCCACCCGCACCAACCGCAGTGGCGGCAGCCAGGGCGGCATTTCCAACGGCCAGGACGTCTACTTCCGGGTGGCATTCAAGCCCGTGGCCACCATCCTCCAGCCCCAGCCCACCGTCAACCAAGCCGGTGAAGCCGTGACGCTGGCCGGCCGCGGCCGCCACGACCCCTGCGTACTGCCCCGCGCCGTGCCCATCGTGGAAGCCATGACCCACCTCGTGCTGGCCGACTTGCTGCTGCGCGCCCGCAGCAACAAGCTGTAAATTAAATTGGGTGATACGCGCTATCTTTAATTAGACTAATTAAGAATACCTTAGCAAGAGGAGCTGCGCCGCTGTATTACCTTTGTAACCTCTCCGGTTCCGGCGCTGTTGTAGTGCCGCCCCTGGGGCTCTTCCCTCGCACAGTCAATTCCTTACCGCCATGTCCGCCGTATCCATTTACGCCGAAGCCTCGCCGAATCCGGAGAGCATGAAATTCGTCCTCAACCAGCAGCTCCTCGCCGACGGCGTGAGCGTGGATTACCCGACGCTGGAGGCCGCTGCCAACTCGCCCGTGGCCCAGGAGCTGTTCGGGTTCGACTACGTAGGCCGCGTGTTCATTGCCCAAAACTTCGTCACCGTCACCAAAACCCATCCCGATTTGGCCTGGACGCAGCTCATCCCCGAGCTGCGCCAGTTCCTGAAGGGCTACGTGGAGGCTGGGGGCCCCTTGTTCACCGTTGACCCCGCCGCCGAGCAAAAGGCCGCCCAAGCCGCCACCGCTGGCGACCCTACCGCCCAGGAAGGCCAAACGGCCCAGAAAATCATCGACCTGCTCGACAACTACGTGCGCCCCGCTGTGGAGCAGGACGGGGGCAACATCACCTTCAAAAGCTACCACGAAGGCGTCGTGACCGTGAACCTGCAAGGCTCGTGCTCGGGCTGCCCTTCGGCCACCGTCACGCTGAAGTCGGGCATCGAGAACCTGCTCAAGCGCATGGTGCCCGAAGTGCAAAGCGTCGTCGCCGAAGGCATTTTGGTGTAAGCAAACCAAACGCAAAAAGGCCGCTCCTTAACCTGGGAGCGGCTTTTTTGCGTATAATGGGCCCCAACGGGGCCGAATAGTGAAGTTGCGGGCCATGGCAAAGCCGAAGTCCAAGTTGCCGGCAGGGCAACTGAAGAAACAAGGGCTGCACAAGGATTTCTGGGCAATGGCGGGTTAAATCAAAAGCTTACCCAATCCGTTGATGCGGTATTAGCAAAAGCCAAAACGCAAAAAAGCCCGGCCACTGGGGCCGGGCTCTCTGCAAATGCGGGAAGGGCAGGGGCGGGGCCCCAAGAAAACCCGCCCGGGGCCCTAGCCTACCGTGCTGCGGCTCAGCTTGGGCGTGCCGCCGGTCAGGTCCACTACGTCCTCGCCCGCGGCAAGGCGCTCGCGCTCTTCCTTCTTCCCGTAGGTATCCAGAATGATGGGCGTAGCGATGAACAGCGACGAATACGTGCCGAAGATGATGCCAATCATCATGGCAAACGAAAACGAGCGAAGCGTCTCACCGCCAAAGATATACAGCACCAAAACCACCAGGAAAACGGTCGTGAACGTAATCATCGTCCGCGAGAAGGTCGAGTTCAGCGCCGGGTTCACCACTTGGGCAAATGTTAGCTTGGGATTCTCGCGCAGGTACTCGCGCACCCGGTCGTAAATCACCACTGTGTCGTTCATCGAGAAGCCGATGATGGAGAGCACGGCGGCCACGAAAATCTGGTCCATCTCATAGTTCACTCCAAAGGCGCGGGCAATTGGGTAGGAGGCGATGACCAGCAGCGCATCGTGGAACAGCGCGATAACGGCCGCCATTGAATACTGCCACTTCTCGAAGCGGAAGAGCACGTACACGAAGATGCCCAGCAGCGTCAGGCCCAGGCTCAGCACCGAGGTGCGCTTGATGTCGTCGGCGATGGTGGCGCCCACTTTGGAAGTGGACTTGATGGCCGGCGCGTCGGCGCTGAACTTGCTCAAGCCCTGGTTGAGGGCCGTGAGTACGGTTTTATCCGCGGTCTGGCTTTCGTCGGTGGCGAGGTAGCTGGTGGTCACGCGCAGGCGGGTGGGGGCCCCGTACTGCTTCACCTCGATGCCCGCGCTTTTGAAGGCGGGGCGTAGCTGGTTGGCCACGTCGGAGGCCACCATGTTCTTGTTGAAGTCGATGACGTAGGCGCGGCCGCCGGTGAAGTCCACGCCCAGGTTGGGGCCCCCTTGCAGGTACATCAGCACGAAGCCGATGACGATGACGGCCGACGAAAAGATGTAGGCGATTTTGCGCTTGCCCACGATATCGAAGTTCACGTTCTGGAACAAGTTGCGCGAGAGGAAGGTCGAGAAGGAGATTTTGCTGATTTCCTTGCCTTTCACCAAGGCCTCGATGATGAGGCGCGACACGAATACGGCCGACAGGAACGAGGTGAGCACGCCGATGCCGAGCGTGATGGCGAAGTTCTGCACCGGGCCGGTGCCGAAGAAGCCCAGAATCACGGCGATGAGCATCGTGGTCACGTTCGAGTCGAAGATGGCCGAGAAGGCGCGCGAGTAGCCGGCGTTGATGGCGTCGGTCAGGTTATGGCCGTGGTTGAGCTCCTCGCGAATACGCTCAAAAATCAGCACGTTGGCATCCACCGACGAGGCAATGACCAGAATCAGGCCCGCGATGCCGGGCAGGGTGAGGGCGGTCTGGAACGCGGCCAGCACGCCCAGAATCAAGAACATGTTGAAGAGCAGGGCAGCATCGGCCACCAGGCCGGCGCGGCCGTAGTACACGGCCATGAAGGCCATGATGATCAGCAAGCCGGCCAGCGACGAATACAGGCCCTGGTTGATGGCTTCCTTGCCCAGCGAGGGGCCCACCACGGCTTCTTCCACGATGCGGGTAGGGGCGGGCAGCTTGCCGGCCTTCAGCACGTTGGCCAAGTCCTGGGCTTCTTCGATGGAGAAGTTGCCCGAGATGCTGGTGTTGCCGCCGGCGATTTCGCCCTGTACCACGGGGTCGGAGTACACGTAGTCATCAAGCACGATGCCCACCTGGCGGCCGATGTTGGCGGCCGTCATGCGCTGCCACTTTTTGGCGCCGCTTGGGTTCATGCTCATGCTCACCTCGGGGTGGCCGCTCTGGTCGTAGTCCTGGCGGGCGTCGGCCACCACTTCGCCGGCCACGGGGGCCTGGCCGTCGCGGGTTTTCTTGATGGGGTTCAGCTCCAAGTACTCCTGGCGGTCAACCACGGTGGGCTTCACGCTCCAGAGCAGGGCCAGGTTGGGAGGCAGAATGGCTTTGGCTTCGGGGCTGCGCAGCAGGGCGTTCATGCGGGCGGTGTCGCGCAGGGCCACGCCCAGGCGGCCGGGCATGGTGAGCAAGCGGGCCAGGGGCCCCACTTTTTGCGAAGCAGTGGCCGAGTCGGCGCCAGCACCTTTGGCAGCGGGGTTCTTCTTGGCCAGCTGGGCGGCTAGCGAGGTGGTGTCGCCCGCGGTGGCCGTGGCAGCGGCAGCGGGGGCCCCGGCAGCGGCCGGGGTTTTGGCGGCGGCTTCGGCTTTCTCTTTCGTAGCCAAGGCTTGGTCGAGCTGCACCAGGTAGGGGCCCACTTCCTGCTGGGCCCACACTTCCCAGAACTCCAGCTTGGCCTGGCCTTGCAGCAGCTTGCGCACGCGCTCGGGGTTGTCGACGCCGGGCAATTCAATCTGGAGGCGGCCGGTGCCCTTCACGCGCTGGATGCTGGGCTGGTTCACGCCGAACTTGTCCACGCGGGTGCGCAGGATGTTGAAGGAGCGGTCGATGGCCTCTTCCACTTCCTTGTTAATGGCGGCAATCACCTTCTCGTTGGTCGAGTTGATGTCGATGCCGCGGCTTTTGTTAGTGGTGTTGGCGAAGATGGTGGCCAGCGGCTTGCTGGGGGCCAGGCGCTGGTAGTCCTGCCCAAACAGTGTGGTGAACGGCGTACCGGAGTTCACCTTCTGCGCTTCCTGGGCCTGGGCCAAGGCGGTGTTGAAAGCCGGGTCCTTCGAGTTGCCGCTCATGGCGCGCACAATTTCCACCGGCGATACTTCCAACGTCACGTGCATGCCGCCCTTCAAGTCGAGGCCTTCGCCGAGCTGGCTTTCGCGCACCTGGCGGTAGGTGAGGGGCCCAAACACGGGCGCGCGCCACACCGAATCGAGGTAGTGCTGGCGCTTCAGCTCGTTGAGCTTGCCGCCAGTGGTGGCGTAGGCCACGGCCTTGTCCTGCACCCCGTTCGAGATGTAGGTCAGGAACAGGTGGTACCCGCAAATCACCGCAATGATGATGGTGAGCGTGGTAATAAGTCCTTTGTTACGCATTAGTTAAAAATGTATTGAACAGAGCAAATGGAGGAGGCAAGCGGGACAGTTGGTTGAAAAACAGCGAATTAGAGGAGAATATGTCAATGCCAAATAGCACCGCTTGGGCTGACGCGAGGGCATCGGCACATTTCCACATCACCGTATTTTCACAACAAAAGCTAGGGGGCCTGCGGCGCCAGCGCCACGGCCAGCAGCCGGGCCCGGAACACTTCGCCGGCCCGCACACCGGCGCAGGGGCGCGGCACGGCCAGGGCGCGCCGCAGCCGCGGTAGCCACACGCTGCCCGCCGTAGTGGGCAGCCACGCCACGGCCACCGGGGCCACAAAATGGGCCAGGGCGGGGGTGGCTTCCAACAATACCTTCTGCCGGACGACCGGCGCCTTGGCCGGGGCTAGGGCCCCCGTGGCGGGGGCAGGCCCCAGCACTTGTACGGCGCGCTGGTTCAGGCCCAGCACCAGCAGCACGGAGGCAGCGAGCAGGGCAAAACGCAACGAAAACCAGAAACGGGACAAAGACACCGGCAAGGGTATGAACGGGGACTGCAAAGATAGGACTTTAGCCGCAAAGCCCGCGCCCTGCGCCGGGGCCTTATTTCAGGGCCTCAAAGGCGTACTGGGCATCGCTCCAAAACGCGTCCAGCGCGATGAGGCGGGGCTTGAAGAACGAAATCAGCGCTGGCCAGTCGTCGCGGCTGAACAGGTTAGCAGGGGCCAGCGCGGTGTAGATGCGGGCCAGGGGCTGGCCGTTGGCGTCGAGGGCGGCGGGCTCCCAGGCCCAGGTTTCGCCCAGGGTTTCGTGCAGCAGCGTTTTCAGTTCCTCGAACTGCTCAAAGAACAGGGCTCGGATGCCCGCGTCGGGCATCGTCAGCTCGATGCCGACGGTGGCGCGCTGGGTGTCGGCGTGCATTCGGAAATACACGTTTTTCAGGCCCGTCTTGTAGTTAATCCAATTGGCGGGTAATCCTTCGGCCGACATTACCGGGGCCATGTACTGCCCCAGCGTGGTCCAGAAGGCGTGCCGCAGCTGCGTGGCTTCGGCTTTACTGTACATCGTACCTAATTACTGTAAGGGAGGTGACTACTGCCCGATTTTGCTGCGCAAAAAGCCCACCAGCACTTCCAGGCCCTTGTCGAAGTGCCGGTTGTTGGGAATCACCACGTCGGCGTCGTGCTTATAAGGCGCGATGAATTTTTCGTAGGTGGGGGCCACGTGGTGGGTGTAGCGGTAAAGCACATCGGCCAAGTCGTAGCCGCGCTCATCCCGGTCGCGGATGATGCGGCGGTACAGCTTCACGTGCTCCTGGGCGTCGATGTACACCTTGAGGTCGAGCAGCTTCGCAATTTCGGCGAAGTGAAACACAAAGATGCCTTCCACCACCACGATAGGCGCGGGCCGGAATATCAGCTGCTTAGGCGTGACGGCGGCGTTGTTGAAGATGTACTCCTGCCGGCGCACCTTTTGGCCCTGGCTCAGGGCTAGCACGTCGGCCGCGTAGGCCGCCGAGTCGATGCTCGCGGGTAGGTCGAAGTTGTGCACGCCCTGCTCGTCCAGCACTTGCTGGTCGCGCGGGTGGTAGTAGTTGTCCTGCGAGACCAGGCAAATTTGGTCTTCAGGGAAAGCCGCCAGCAAGCGGTTGAGAAACGTGGTTTTGCCCGAGGCGCTGCCGCCGGTAATGCCGACGAGGTAGGGTTGCTGCATAAGGCCGCAAAGGTAGTTTTATCGGGTGGCAGTTGGCAGCGGGCCGCTGGGGCCCCAGCCGGCGCGGGTTTTACTGGGCGGCCAAGTAGGCCAAAAGTCCCGCCACGGCCCGGGCGCGGTGGCTGATTTGGTTTTTCTCGGCCCCGCTCATTTCGGCAAACGTGCGGCCGTCACCCTCAGTGGGCACAAACACGGGGTCGTAGCCAAAGCCGCCCGTGCCGCGTGGCGTTTCGGCAATGCCTCCCGCCACGGCCCCGGCAAACGTGCGCGTGGCGCCATCGGCCTGGGCCAACGCTACCACGGTGCGGAATTGCGCCGTACGGTCGGGGTGGCCGGCCAGCTCGCGTAGCAGCTTGGCTACGTTGTCGGTGGCTTCGCGCTGGGGCCCCGCGTAGCGGGCCGAGTACACGCCCGGGGCCCCGTCGAGGGCTGTTACCTCCAGCCCGGTATCATCGGCGAAGCAGGCCACGCCGTAGTGCTGGCGTACGTAGTCGGCCTTTTGGCGGGCGTTGCCTTCGAGGGTATCCTGGGTTTCGGGCAGCTCTTCGTGGCAGCCGATGTCGGCCAGGCTTAGCAGCTCGAGGCCGGGCGGCAGCAGGGGCCGGATTTCATCCAGCTTGTGGGCATTATTAGAAGCAAAGCAGAGGCGCATGGGCGAATGACTAGCAACGGTGGGCCCGCAAAGGTCGCGCCCGCGTCCGCAATGCCGTGCCTACTGCCGAAAGGTTTGCTTGATGACCCCCCAGGAGCGCGCCAGGGCCCCGGGGGCGTCTGCCAGCAAGGCCGGCGCATCCGGACTGTCGCTGGGGCGGAGCGTCACGAGGCGGTAGGTGAGGGGCTCGCCGCCAGCGAGCTGCGAAGCGCCCGCGTCGAGGCAGCGGTAGTGGCGGCGGCCGGCGGCTGGCCGCCGGGCCACCAGCTGGAAGCGCGGGTCGGCGGCCGTGTGGCGGTACAGGTCGTAGCCCCGCACGCCGGTTTCGTCGGCCACCGACCACTCCAGGCGCACATCGGGCCCGGTGCGGGTAGCGGTGAGGTGGGTGGGCAGCAACCAAACGGCCGCGGCGGCCGGGAGGGCCCCCAGCAAAAGCAAGCCCGCCAGGGTAGCTGGCGGACAAGCAACAGGCAGTAATTGCCTCATGCTAATAACTATTCGTGGAAGAAAATTAACGCAGTGTTTGGGCTGGATATTGTGCTAAAAGTACACGCACTGGCTATTGGACAAGAGCCCGCCGGGGTCCAAAGCGTTGCACTGGCGGCGGTTATCTGGAAAAAAAATAGCCTGGCGTTGGCTAAGTCGGCGCGAAGCCGTACTTTTGCAGTCCCTTCCGCAAAATCGGCCGGGTTCACCCGGTCAAACCGGCTTCCTACATGAAAAAAGAGACGCACCCCGAGTACCAGGAAGTTGTGTTCCAGGACACCTCTTCGGATTTTAAGTTCATCACCCGCTCCACGATGAAGCCGACCGAAACCATTACGATGGAAGACGGCAAAACGTACCCGGTAGTGAAAATCGAAGTAAGCAGCGCTTCGCACCCCTTCTACACCGGCAAAAACATGTTCATCGACACGGCCGGCCGCGTGGAAAAATTCCGCAGCCGCTACGCCAAGAAAGAGCAGAGCAGCGCCAACAAAGAATAGCCGCGGTCAGGCTGTTGGCCACTCGCTACCAGCCGTTCGCTTTCAAGAACTCCTTTCGGGACCGCCGGAAGGAGTTTTTTTTTGCCCTGGGCCCCGCCGCCCGGCGTAAGTTTGAAGTTGCTAAAAGAAGCTAGCCGCCATCAGTCGTTAGCCAACCGCTTATCAAAATGCACGTTCTGTTATTCGACGACCCGGCCATCCGGCCGCACCTGCTGCCGTTCACCTTTACGCGGCCAGTGGCGGCGCTACGGTGCGGCATCCTCACGCTGGCCGAGAAGTGGCAGCACCGCTTGGGGGCCCCCGCGGTAGGCTACCTCACCCAGCCATACTTGCAGGCCAAGTTCCCTGCCGGCGACGTGCAGGGCCCCGCGCTGGTCATTAACGGGGCGGTGTGCCCCGACGACTTGCTAATCAAGCAAGTGCAAGCGCTAGGCCCCGGCCAAGCCCTATACTGCGACGAGGTGTTGGTGGCCGCTCACCTCGCCGATGCCACCCTCGTGGCCGAGCTGGTGCAGGACGGCCTGTCCGACGCCCGCCAGGTGGCTGAGCCTGTGACGGTGATTTCGCGGCCCTGGCACCTGTTCCTGCGCAACGGCGCCGAGATTCGGCGCGACTACGCGCTGCTCACCCGCGGCCGCACCTCGCAGCCCGTCGGCGACGCGCACACCATCGTGTACGCCCCGGAAAACATTTTTATTGAGGAAGGCGTGACGATTCGCGCCGCCATCCTCAACGCCGAGAACGGGCCGATTTACCTGGGTAAAAATTCGCAGGTGCACGAGGGCGCCATCCTCAAGGGGCCCCTAGCGCTGGGCGAAGGGTCGCACATAAACGCCGGCGCCAAAATGCGCGGCGACAACACCGTGGGGCCCTACTGCAAGGTGGGCGGCGAAGTAGCCAACAGCATCTTGCTGGGCTACAGTAACAAAGGTCACGAGGGCTACCTCGGCAACTCCGTCATCGGCCAGTGGTGCAACCTGGGGGCCGACACCAACACCAGCAACCTCAAGAACAACTACGCCCCGGTGAAGGTGTGGAGCCACGCCGCCCACCGCTTCGTGAACACCGGCCAAACCTTCTGTGGCCTGATGATGGGCGACCACAGCAAGTGCGGCATCAACACCATGTTCAACACCGGCACCGTAGTGGGCGTGGGGGCCAACATCTTCGGGGCCGGCTTCCCGCGGCAGTTCATCCCCAGCTTCAGCTGGGGCGGCCCATCGGGCTTCGAAACCTTCCGCCTGCCCAAAGTGGCCGAAGTAGCCGAGCGCGTGATGAGCCGCCGGGGCCTGCCCTACGACGGGGTAGAAGCCGGAATCATGGAAGCGGTGTTCAAAGCCACGGCCGAGGACCGGGTGTGGGAGAATATCTGAACCACGGATTTATCGGATTGCTCGGATTTGTCGGATTATGGGGGCGATTAATGGGCCTTTGGGCACCGTAATAAAAATATTATGCTGCTGAATAATTTGCACAACCAGCTTACGGGCAGCATTATTGGGTGCGCGATGGAAGTGCATCGGACCCTAGGCAGCGGGTTTCAGGAGGTGATTTACCAGCGTAGCTTGGCCGTGGAGATGGAAAAAGCTGGGCTGGTTTTTGGGAGGGAAGTGGATATGCCGCTCTTCTACAAAGGCGTGGATGTGGGCGCGCGGCGCGCCGATTTTTTAGTGGGTGAGGCCGTGCTGGTCGAACTAAAAGCGCTGCATGAGCTTACGCCAACGCACTACGCTCAAATCATCAATTACCTGGAAGCGTACCAACTCGAAGTCGGCCTACTCATCAACTTCGGCGAGCGCAGCCTGCGTTTTAAACGCTTCATCAAAAGCCAGCCACGCACCTATTCGAACGCATAAAATCTGCCGCCAAGCCCTAGCTCGCCAGATGAGCGCACTGTGTCCGAAACCCGTTGCTCAATCGTCCCCAAAATCCGACGAATCCGAACAATCCGATAAATCCGTGGTTCAGATGAATTTCAACGACATCCCCAACCAGCTCGCCGTCAAGCAGCTGCTGCGCCAATCGGTGCAGCGGGAGCACGTGGCGCACGCGCAGCTGTTCCGTAGCAGCGAGGGCGGCGCGGGGCTGGCCCTGGCCCTCGCCTACGCCCAGTACCTGAACTGCGAGGAGCGGGGCCCCGACGCCGACGACAGCTGCGGCCACTGCCCGGCCTGCACCAAAATTGCCAAGCTGGTGCACCCCGACCTCAACTTCATCGTGCCGGTGACCACCACCAAGGCCGTGCCCAAGGACGCGCTGAGCAGCAAGTTCATGGCCGATTGGCGCAGCTTCGTGCTCGACAACCCGTACCAGGGCTTCAACGACTGGATGCAGCACATCGGGGCCGAGAATAAGCAGGGCAGCATCTCGAAAGAAGAAGCCGGGCAGCTGCTGAAGCTGGTGAGCCTCAAAGCATTCGAGGCCCGGTTTAAAATCGTCATCCTCTGGCTGCCCGAACTGATGCACCCCGCCACGGCCAACGCCGTGCTGAAGCTGCTGGAAGAGCCGCCGCCCGCCACCGTGTTCCTGCTCGTGAGCCACGCGCCCGAGCGGCTGCTGCCCACCATCCTCAGCCGCGTGCAGCCGGTGGCCGTGCGTCCCTTCGCCGAGGCCGACATTGCTGACTACCTGCACGCGCATTACCACGTGCCCGAGGCCAAGGCCCGCCAGGTGGCGCAGCTGGCCGAAGGCAGCCTGGGGGCCGCCATTGCCTCGAAAGACCAGAGCGCCGACCACGACTACTTCGCGTTTTTTCGCGACTGGATGCGCCTGTGCTTCAACTACAACACCAAGGTCGCCGAGATTCTGAAGCAGAGCGAGACGTTCCAAAAGCAGGGCCGCGAAAACCAGAAGGAACTGCTGGCTTATGCCTTGGTGCTGGTGCGCAAGGTGCTGCTCTTCGGCATCGACCCGCGGCTGATGCCCCACCTACCGGCCGAAGAGCAGCAATTTGTGGCCAGCTTCGCCAAATTTGTGACCCCGCGCAATGCCGATGCGCTGACCAAGGAGCTGACCGACGCTCATTACCACATCGAGCGCAACGCTAACCCGCGCATGGTGTTCGTCGACAGCTCATTGCGGCTTGGCGGCCAGCTGCGCGCCGCTTAGGGCCCCCAAACGCTGTTGACTGCTCACTGTTAATTGTTAACTGACTAGATGAACCCCATTCGCCTTGCCACCCGCAGCAGCCGCCTGGCCCTTTGGCAGGCCGAGCGCGTGGCCTACTTGCTCGACCAGGCCGGCCTGCCGTCCGAAATTGTGCCCATGACCACCATTGGCGACCAAGTGCTGGACCGCTCGCTGGCCAAAATCGGGGCCAAAGGCGTGTTCACCGAAGAACTGGAAGAAAGCTTGCGCCGCGGCGAAACCCACTTGGCCGTGCATTCGGCCAAGGACGTGCAAAGCCGCATCCCCGACGATTTGGAGCTACTGGCCTTTCTGGAGCGGGAGAAGGTCAACGACGTAGTGCTGAGCTTTAATGAGCATTTTGCGCTTGACAAGCCGGGTATTGTGCTGGGCACCAGCAGCACCCGCCGCAAGGCCCAGCTGCGCCGCTTCTACCCCGAAGCCACCACGGCCGAGGCCCGCGGCAACCTCCAAACCCGCCTGCGCAAGCTCGAAGAAGGCCAGTTCGACGGCCTGGTGCTGGCCTACGCCGGCGTGCACCGCATGGGCTACGAGCACCTGGTGCGCCATACGCTGCCCGAAACCCGGTTTGTACCCGCCACCGGCCAGGGCAGCATCGCCGTGGAGTGCGCCCGGGGACTGGACGCGGAACTGAAAAGCCAAATCCAAGCCGCCCTCGACCACCCCGCCACTCACGCCTGCCTGCGGGCCGAGCGCGCTTTTTTGCACACCATGGAGGGCGGGTGCAGCATTCCTTCGTTCGCCCTGGCCACATTTGATCCAGCGGGGGCCTTGCGTTTGCACGCCGGTATCATCAGCCTGAGCGGCGAAGAATACGTGGACGACATCCAAATCGCCCCCGCGGCCGATGCCTACCTTTTGGGCACGTCCGTAGCCGATTCGGTGCTGGGCCGCGGCGGCCGAGAAATCCTGGCCAGCATCCGCGAGCACCGCGGCTGAGGGCCCCGGGAGGCATACTTTCGCGAGCGCCGCGGCGTTAAATGGCTTATTGACTAGTTTATGACTTTCTTTTTCTCTCGGGCCGGGTGGTGGCTGGCGGCGCTGCTGCTGCTGGCTCCAGCTGCACAAGCCGCCGCGCCGTTGGCCAAGGGCCCTCGCAAGGGCGGTAAAGATGACGTGGTGACCATCACCACGCCTGAAGGCACCATCCGGCTGCTGCTGTTCCAGGACACGCCGCTGCACCGGGCCAATTTCCTGCAAAAAGCCCGCAAAGGCTTCTACAATGGCACCACGTTTCACCGCGTCATCGACGGCTTCATGATTCAGGGCGGTGATGCCAACTCGAAGGACGACGACCCCGCCAACGACGGCCAGGGCCACCCCGGCGACCCCACCGTGCCCGCCGAGTTGGGCCCCGGCCACCCGCACGTTTATGGTGCCGTAGCCGCTGCCCGCACGGGCGGCCCCGCCGGCACGCCCAGCAGCTATTCGCAGTTTTACCTGGTCGAAAACCACGCCGGTACCCACCGCCTCGATGGCCAATACACGGTGTTCGGCCAAGTCATCCAGGGCCTCGACGTGGTCGACAAAATTGCCAAGGTACCCAAGGACAACCGCGACCGGCCCCTCACCAACGTGCCCATGACGATGAAAGTGGAGCACCTGCGAAAGAAAAAAATCACTAAACTCTACGGCTATACCTACCAATAGAGCTGCTGAACGCCGGCCACGGCGTGGCAAGCCACGAACGCCGCACTGAAACGGCGCATTGATAAAACGATGAAAATCCTCATAACCGGTGCCAACGGCCTGCTGGGCCAAAAGCTGGTGGCGCTGCTGCACGCGCAGCCGGGCGTGGTGCTGGTGGCCACTGGCCGGGGCCCCAACCGGCTGGCCGAGTGGTATCCCACCCTACGCTTCGTAGCCCTCGATGTGACGGACGCCAGCCAAGTGCAGCGCGTGCTGGCCCAGGAGCAGCCCACCCACGTCATCCACACCGCGGCCATGACCAACGTGGACGAGTGCGAGCTGAACCAGGCCACTTGCTGGCAGCAGAACGTAGTGGCTACGGCGCACCTCGCCGCCGCCTGCGCGGCCCTGGGCATTCACCTCACGCACCTCAGCACCGATTTTATTTTTGATGGCAGCGCGGGGCCCCTGGCCGAAGACGCCGTGCCCGCGCCCATCAGCCACTACGGCGCCAGCAAGCTGGCCGCCGAGCAAGCAGTACAGGGCACGGCGGGCCTGCACTGGGCCATTGCCCGCACCGTACTCGTGTACGGGGTATTGCGCGGCGGCGGCCGCACCAACATCGTGCTGTGGGTGCGCGATTCGCTGCGCGCCGGCAAGGTTATTAAGGTGGTCGACGACCAGTGGCGCACGCCTACGCTGGCCGAAGACCTGGCCGTGGGTTGCTGGCTGCTGGCGCAGCACAGCGCGGCGGGCATCTACAACATCTGCGGCAACGAGCTGCTGACGCCCCACGCCATGGCCTTGCGCGTGGCCGATTACTTCGCCCTCGACAAAAACCTGATTGAGCGGGTCGACGCCCGCACGTTTTCGCAGCCGGCCCGGCGGCCAGCCCGCACCGGCCTGCTCATCGGCAAGGCGCAGCGCGAATTGGGCTATCGTCCCCGCACCTTCGAGGAGGGCATTTCCCTAGTAGCGGCCCAGTAGGGCCCCGGCGGGGATTCTATTTACGCAAACGGCCCGCCCGGGGAGGGGCAGGCCGTTTCGCGTGGGATAATTAGGATAAGAAACTTAATAGCAAATAAAAGCAAGCGGCGAGCTGCGGCTGTTCTCAGCGGGGCCCGGCCACAACAGTGGGTCTACCAGCTGCTACGGTTGCCCACGCTGAAGCCTGCGTCGGGAGTGCCCAGCACCAGCAAGTCGCCAATGAGGATGGCCTTGGAATCGCGCAGGGCGGCCTCACCAATGGCGCGCGGAATGAGGTGGCCGTCGGGGGTCAAAAAATCGGGGGCCGGCGCAGCGGCGCGGCGGGTGTTTGCGTATGGCCGCACCCAGGGCGTGGGCGTGGGCGTGGACTGGTACAGATCGAAAATAGACGCCATGGTAGTAGTCGGATACATCAGCAGGGACACGTAAGAGAATGGATATTCGCTAAGAGTATACAATATTACCGACCCTACTAACCCCCACCCTAAGACACTTTGCTGGTAATTGTGACATCACCCGTTGCAAAAATGACTGTTAAAAAAATCAGAAAATACTGAAATAAAGGATGGCTTTAAATATTGTAATGGCCCCTGTTATTCAATAAATACGCAATTAATAGCGGTAAAATACCCATTTAGTACCAAGGCGCCTAACCCCTCGCTTGCGAAAAAGCGTTCTGGTGTGACATTAGCAAAGCCCCACATTATTTATTTGCCTGGCACTGAAGGGGCACTCAAGGCCTGAAGGGCAAGCATGGTGAGCAGCAAAAGCCCGCCTGGCCCTGCTACCAGCCACCAAGCTGTAGGTTCGAGGCGGGCGGTGCTGAGCAGCTGGCCCCAGCTGGGCACCTCGGGCGGCAAGCCAATGCCCAAAAAAGAGAGCGTGCTTTCCAGTCCCAACAAGCCCGCCAAGCTAAGCGGAAAGGCCGTGCGCAGCGGCCGGCACGCGGCCGGCAACGCGTGCCGCCACCACACACGCCCCGGCGGCAGGCCCAGGGCCCAGGTAGCGGCAACAAAGGGTTGAGCTTTGACGCGCAACATTTCGGCCCGCACAAGTCGCGCCGGCCCGGCCCACGACGTGAGCACCAGCACCCCGAGCAAGCCAGCCGGCGAAAGCGCCACGCTGCCGGCCAGTACCACTACTAGCACCAACCGCGGCACGGCCCCCAGCAGCGCCGTGGCCCCCAGCACCCCTGCATCGAGCGGCACCGGCAGCCGGGGCCCCCGGCGGGCCGGGCCCCACCCGCTGCCGGCCAGCCCCGCGGCTGCCACCACCAGTCCGGCCCCGGCCCCGGGCAGCGCCAAGGCCCACCAGAGCAGCCCCAGTAAGCCGGCGCCGCTGATCAGGGGCAAGCGCAGGCGGTTGCGCCAAAAGCCGGCGGCCCCGCCCAGCAGGGCCCCCAAGGCGCTGGCCAGTGCGGCCGCCGTTACGCTCAGGCCCAGCGCCGTGCGGGCTCCGAACACCAACTCGGCCAGCACGTCGCGGCCCATCGGGTCGGTGCCCAGCCAGTGAGCGCTACCCGCAGTAAACGGCGGTAGACTAAGGTATACAAGATCAGGCTGGGCGGGCGGGTATGGCAGCGGCAGCACGGGGGCCACCAGGGCTAGGGCCCCCAGCAGCACCAGCCAGCCGAGTGCCACCGCGCGCCCACCACGCGCCAGGGCATAACCAGGGGCGCGCCTCATGCCACGCGCGGGTCAAGCCAGCGGGCCCCGGCGTCGGCTAGCACCAGGGAAAGCAAGCGAGCGGCTCCCACCAGCAACACGCCGCCCACCAGCACAGGGTAGTCGCGGGTAGCGGCGGCCTCGGCCAGCAAGCGGCCCATGCCAGGCAATGAAAATACCACTTCGACCACCACAGCGCCTGCTACCAGGGCGGGCAGCAAGTCGGCCACCAACGGCAAGAGGGGCACCAAGGCGTTGCGCAACGCGTGCTGCCGCAACACTTGCTGGGCCGCCAAGCCTTTGGCCCGGGCCGTGACGGCGTAGCCATTGCCCAGCTCGTGCGCGAGGGAGGCGGTCAGTTGCAGGGCGAGTTCGGGCGAGGCACTCAGCACCAAACAGACCAGTGGCAACACCAAATAGGGGCCCCACGAGAAGCCACCTTCTGCCCCAGCGGTTTGCGTGTAAGTAGGGAACCAGTCCAGCGCGTCGGGGTTGGCTAGGCCCAGCAGGAAGCCCGTGGCCAGCACAAACAGGGGCAAGGCCTGCATGCCTGCCAAGAAGGCCAGCGCGGGTCGCCGCCACCACGGCCGGCGGGCCAGGGCCAACGCCAAAGCAAGGGCCAGCCACAAAGACAAGGCCGCGGCTGCACCAGTCAGGGGAAGGGTGTACGCCAGCGCCGCGCCCAAACGCGCGACCACAGGCCGGCCATCGCGAAACGAGGTGCCCCAATCGCCCCGGAGCAGGGCCCCTAACCAGCGGTGGTACTGGTTGTGGCGGCCGTTCCACTGCCAGGGCGCCGGGCCCCCATCGGGTGCGGGGGGGCGGCGCGAAAAGTAGAACAGGGGTTCGGCCAACCCCAGCCGCTGGCGGGCCGCTTGGCGGGCCAAATCGCGCGCCTGGGCACTGGCAGGTGCTCCACTGCCTAGCTCGGTGGCGGCGGCAAGCCCCAGGCTTTCATCGGGGAGCGGGGCCCAGCGGCTCAGCAGAAACACGAGCGAAGCCAACGCCCACATGGCAAGGATGGCTTGGCCCGCGCGTTGAAAAAAAACCTGCCCCACGCCTACTGAAGTACGGCCTGGGGGCCCCAGGTCATGGCCGCAGCTGCGTAGCCCGGCCGGATGCTGCTGGGGCAAAGGTTGCGCAGCCGGCGGTTTGCCGCCAGGCGGTTGTATTGAAAGAAGAGCGGGACCATCGGCATTTCCTCGCGCAACAGTACTTGCAACTTCCGCAGCAACTGGGCCCTGGTGGCCGGCGACTGCGCCACCGCAACGGCCTCCACGAGGCGGTCGCTGACTGGGGTGCCAAAGCCCGTCAGATTACCTTCGCCCACCGCCTCTGAATGCAGAATGGGGATAAAATTGAATACGTAAGGGTTGCCCCTGATTGGCTCGATATACAAGTCAAAATCGCCCTTTTGCAGTGCGGGCCTAAGCAAACCTGCCTCTGTGGGGCGCAGCTCTACAACAATGCCAATCCGGGCCGCAGCCGCCCGAAATTGCAGCCCAATGGTTTCAAATGTAGTTTCTTCCGCCCGGTACCGCACCTGTAGCGCTAGTTGCTGCACCTCGCCGCGGGGGCCCTGGCGCGTCCAGCGAGCGGCGGGATCCGTTGCTTTTTGCCGCCAGCCAGCCTGCTGTAGCAGCGTTGCGGCCCGGTTTGGGGCAAACGAGAGCAAGGGTAAGCTGTCGGCATAATTGCGGCCCGTATTAGGCGAAATAATGCCGACGGTGCGCTGCCCCAGGCCCTGTTGTGTAGCGGCCAACAAAGCTGACACGTCGAAAAGCAAGGCCAGGGCCTGCCGCGTTAGGCGGTCGGCCAGGGCCGGCCGCCGGGTGTTAAAACCGGCCGTGACTACGTTGTGCGACAGCGTGCTGTAAAAAGCCAGCGTTTGCTGGGCCTTTGCTGACTGACGCAGCCGATTGAAATCGCGGGCAGGAATACCCGGGTATAAGTCCACATCGCCCCGGCGCAGCGCCAGGACTGCGCTGGCGCTGTTAGGAATAACCAAAAAGTCGATTTGCGCAGGGCGCGCTTGTAACACCAGAGGGGGAGATTTTAGCTGGTCGGCCCACCATTGCGGCTTGCGCTGGAAACGCAAGAGGTGGTCTTTTTCCCAACTTACCAAGCGGTAGGGCCCGCAACCGGGCAGCCGTTCGGGGTGCTGACCCGGGGCGGCGGCGGTATACCGCCGGGCCATAGCCTCCAGCGCAGTATCCGGGTCTGCATTGGCAGGGCGGTTGATCAAATCGGCCAAGCGGTAGCGGCGCAATGTGCCGCGAGCGTCCAACGCGGCTTCCGGCAAAATGAAAAAATCGCCGGAGGTTTGCGCAAAGTCCGACGCCTGTCCCCGACACACCAGCGTAAACCGCCGCGCGTTGTGGGGATCGGCCCGCAGCTCTTGGATAAAATTAAATTGGGTTCGAATATTTTCGTTGGGCATACCCGGGGCCTGCATCAGCTTGAGGGTAAACGCGACGTCGCTGGCGAGGACCGGCTGGCCGTTGTCCCAGGTGGCGGCCCCGCGCAGGCAGTACGTGAGCAGCATAAGCGAATCGCCCACCAACTTAATTCTGGGCAAGGAATCTGCTAAACCAGGGCTATAGGATGATTTGGCATAATCAACTTGCAATAGGCTCAGGTGAAGTAGGTTCTCCGCTTCGGCACTCGATTGGTTCGGCTGCCTCAACGGGTCAAGTGTCTCCGGATCGGTAGCCCACCGAATGCGCACACTATCGGCCACAGTTGCCCTTGGGCCCGAACAGGCCATTAGCAATCCGGTGCACAAGCCAGCGAGTAACGGTAACTTCATAAAACGATGGCGGGATAGAACGGGGCTAAGTTAGCCATCCTGTTCTATCCCGCCACCTTGGTCAAGCGAAGAAGTAGTGTTCTGCCTGGCAGGGTAACTACTTAGTGCTTTCTGTTTGAATTATTTATTTATTGGTAGGAGCGACGATGCCACCGCCCCAGCCGCTGCTGCCGCCGTTGGCCACGATGCCACCGCCCCAGCCGCTGCTGCCGCCGTTGGCCACAATGCCACCGCCCCAGCCGCTGCTGCCGCCAGCAGATGAAGTAGCATCTTGAGCGGGAGTACCGGTGATGCTGAAAATTTGGAACAAGGCGTAGGCGATGAGTTCAAACATGGGAGCGACCTTTATATTGTTGTTAGCGTTTGTGCGGCACAAAATTGGGCCACCGATGAGCTATACAAAAGGACACTCTTGTTTAAATAGTGACTATGATTATTTTTATACAAAACATAATTTATTATATAAAAATTCGTAAAATAGTTAATATTTCACTATTAATTATTAAAATAAAACAATACGTATTTGTAAAAATAGCTCTAATTGTGACATCTCAAGTATGAATATCTTGCTAAAATACTTTCATAATATAAGAATGTGCTTGCTATGCAAGCGGACGTACTTTAACCATGTCTGTAAAATAAGATTATTTAAAGATATTTGCTAAATGAGGGCTAAATAGCCCTTGTGACAAACCACAGTGTGTTATGAAAGAATCGAGAACTTTAGCACAAATAATAACATCTCGAAAATTGTCTTTGCTACCGCTGCTAGACTTTGATGCAGGCGAAAAAATGAAGGAGAATAAATTGGTGGCGGTTTTGGCTGAAGGACAAGAGTCAACCCGTACCCAGTTAGTACGGACACTTTACGGTAAAGGCACAGCTAATACTGAGGCATCATTCCGAAAATTGCATTCGCGCGTGATGGCTAAAATGTTAAATCATCTTTATTTTCTTGATTATTCTGATCAGCGTCATCTAGTTTCTAAGCGTCATGAATTGGAGTGCGTTGCATTATTTCATAAGGCGCTCATACTGTATAATGAGAGTGAGTCTTTATTAGCTATAAGATTGTTAAATAGATGTTTAGAGTTGGCGCAACGGGACGGATTTACCCGTTACGCTATTCAGGCTGCGGAATTATTACGGGTTTTGTATACTCAGCAGCAACAGCGACCTCGGTACCGCATCATAAATAAAGTGCTTACTGAATTGCAGAAAATACGTGCTTGTGAAGAAGAAGCGGATACTATATATAATGACGCCCGGTTGGCTGGTGCTGGGACGGTAAAAACGCGAAGGGTTTTGTTGCCGATGATGCCGACGTACTTAACGAGACTAGCTGAGTTACACCACAAAGCAAAGTCAGTCGATACGGGTAACTACTTGTATCAAATGCGGTTACTTCAGCAAGAGTTGACGGGCAATTATGCTGAAATCATTAAAATCACGGCGGAGGCGGCACGGCAGCTCAAGGCGGGTAAGCTAAACCCGCGCCGATTTGATGTGCGGTTCAACCACTTCATGAGCGTGTATGCGCACTTGCTGAGCCGGCAAGCCGAAAACGGCTTGAAGCTGGCAGTGGTGTACGACAAGGATTTTCATCCGTCGTCGGGCAACTGGTTTTATTTTCAGGAACACTTCTTGTTGCTGGCGCTGCACGCCGGCGATTACGTGCAGGCGCGGCAAGTGCTGCAAACGGCCACCGGCAACGCCAGCTTCGGCAAGCAGCGGGCGGCGGCGCAGCAGCGCTGGGAGCTGTTTCGGGCCTACGTCGACTTTGTGCAGCCCCCCGCCCGGCCTACGCCGGTGCGGCGGCAACAAATGGAGCAGTGGGCCCTCACCATTCCCGAGTATAGCCGCGACAAGCGGGGCCACAATGTGGCTATTTTAGTGATGCAGGTGCTGTACTTCCTGCGCCAGCGCGACCTCGACGCCGTGCTGCTGCGCGCCGACCGCCTGCGCAAGTACCAGCAGCGCCACCTGCGCGAGGCTGCTAACCTGCGCACCCGGCTGTTCCTGCGGTTATTATTACTGATTGTGGAGCAGGAGTTTGACCCCGTGCGCAGCGCTCGGCAGGCCGCCACGCTGCTGAAGCAGCTAGAAGACGCCCCGCCGCCCGGCGAGGCCTTTGCGGAGGTGGAAATCATTCCCTACGAAACCCTCTGGCAACTGGCCTTGCAGGAGTTGAGGACCGGGCCTCCTATGCCCAGTGCGCCGAGCGTGGCCGAGGCCAAGTAGCGTGGGGCCCCTGGCCAACGCTGGCCAGGGGCCCGGAGCTCGCCGCCAAAAAAACGCGGGGCCCGGGGTGGGGCCCCGGGCCCCGCGGGGCTGTTTATCATGCAGGGATGCTTATTGCACCAGCACGCGCCGCGCGGCGGCCACCCCGTTCAGGGGGCTAAAAACTACGCTGTAGAGGCCTGGGGCCAAGGGTGTGGTCAGCAACTGCTCGGTGGCGGCGCTGGCCGCCGTCAGCTGGGCTTGCCACACGGTGCGGCCTAGGTCGTCAATCAGGCGGAGCTGACCGCCGCCACTTTGGGCAGGCAGGCGTACGTGCAGGGCCGTGCCGGCCGCCGTGGGATTGGGCCAGGCTTCGAGGCCCGTGGCGGCGGCGGCGCTGGTGAGGGACAGCAACTGGCTGCCGACGTTCACGTTGTCGACGTAGAGGTAGTTGCCGTAGCCGTTGTAGCCCACGAAACGCAGCAGCACGCTCTTGCCGATGTAGGGCGTCAAGTCAACCAACTCTTGCCGCCACTGGGTACCGGCGGAAGGCACAAAATAGGTTTTTTGGGCCCCGGTGGTGCCCAGCGTGCCGGTGGCCCCCTTCGCGTAAGGGCGGCCCAGCACGGCTAGGGTGCAAGCATCCATCACTTGCACAATCAACGAATCGGGACTGGTGGCGGCGCTTGTGAGGGGCGCGTAGGCCAGGTCGAACCGCAGCGTGGGCTGGGCGGCGCTCAGGTTGAGGGGTGGGGTTTGCAACACGTCGCGCTGGCCCACGGCGGCATCGGGCGCAAACGGGGCCCGGGCGGCCCGGGTGCTGGTACCGGCGCGGCCGATGATGCCGTCGACGAGCACCCAGGTGAAGAGGCCGTCGGGATTCTCAATGGCCCAGCCCGCGGGCAGGCTGGTCGAAGTGTCGAAGGTTTCGGCGAAGGGCAGGGCGCGGCCAGCTGTCACCTCAATGCTAGCGGTGGACGTGGTGCTGCCGAAGCCGTTGGAGACGGTGAGACTGGCCGTGTAGGTGCCCGCCGTGGCGTACGAAACCGTGGCGCCGGCGGTATTGGCCGTAGCCGGCGAGCCGCCGGGAAACGACCAGGCGTAGGTACCCGGGCAGAAGTCCGTTTGACTGGTGAAGCTCACTGTGCCGCCGGGGCAAATGCGGGTGCGGTTAGCGGCGGCCGTGGCCTGCGGGGCCCTACCGTACACCACCACGTAACCGGTGTCGACGCGGGTGGCGGTGCCGTTGGCATTGGTAGCGGCCAGCGTCACGGCGAAGCGGCCGGGCGTGTTGTAGGTCACGGTGGGGTTGCGGTCGGTAGAAGCGGCGGGCGTGCCGCCGCTAAACGTCCAGGCCCAGCTGGTGGGCTTGAACAGCGACGAATCGCGGAAGGCCACCACCAGGCCCGGGCAGCCCACAGTGGGCTGGGTGGAGGTGTACAGCGGTACCGGCGCGGCGGCCGCCGCCGTCAGGGCAATGTCGTCGAAGGCCATGCCGCGGCGGCTGCTGGCTGTGGCCGCCGTGGCGGGGCCCTGGCCGTACTGCTGGAACTTCACCCGCACGTCGGCGCCCAGCGCGAGGTTGTTGGCCGCCGCAAACTGGGTCAGGTTCACGCTTTGGGTTTGATAGGTAGTGGTGGAATTAACGCCCGTCAGGTTCACTACCCGGTACCAGGTGGTGCCGCCGTCCACGCTCAGCGCCACGCCGTCGCCGTTGCTTGAACCCGTGAACTGGGTGGGCAGGGCATTATCGGTTTCGGCGGCAAACTTGCGCTGGCGGAAGGTGAGGAGCAAATCCTGGCCGGGCGTGTTTTTGGCGTACCACACGGCCTCGTTCAGGCCGGCGTAGGCCGTTGAGGCAGAAAATGCTGCGTCCATCACTAGGTAGCTGGTGCCCGAAGCGGCGCCGGTGCCGGTGGCCACCTGCACGCGGCCGGCCTTGGTGCTATTCACCGTCCAGCTTATGGGCAAGGCGCGCTTCTCCAGGTCTTCCACGGCCGGCGGCGTGATGGCCACGGGCGGGCCGTAGATGGCCGTGAAGGCATCAATCAGCCCGGCGCCGGTGAGGGTGTTGAAACCGGCCGTGGGGCCCACGGGCCGGGCGGTAGCCGCCAGGCGGGCGTTCACCTGGGCCGGGGTGAGGGCCGGCTCCGACTGCAACAGCAAGGCCGCCACCGCTGCCGCCGCAGGAGCCGCCGCCGATGTGCCGAAGAAGTTGGGCAAGCCATCGCCCTCGGCGTCTTGGCCACCAAAAAACGTGGTATTGCCGCCGTCCACCGAGGCAATGTCGGGCTTGGGGCGCGTCACGGGGGCCCCCAGGGCCGTGCCGTCGGGGTTGAACAGGATAGTGGGGCTGCCCTTCGCCGTGTACGACTCGGGGTTTTTAGAATCGAAATATGCCACGGCGGCCACCGCGGAAGCAGCCGCAGCGGCGGCGTGCCCCACCACGGTGCCGCTGTTGGTGAGCCACTCGGTGGGCTGGCCGTCGCTCAGGGCAATGTACTTGATGCGCGCGGGGTTGGCGGTGCCGGTGCGGCGCACAATCACCAGGTCAAACAGGGTGGTGTGAGTTTTGGACGTGTCGTTGGTAAAGCCCGTGATTTCTAAGGGCACCTGCGAGCGCAGGTTGCTGGTGTTCGACGCATCCACCGTGTCGCCGCGCGACGAGAGGATGTAGGCGTCAAGGTCGGTTCTGACCCCCGCGGTGGTGTAAAACGGGTCGCTCCACTGCAAGGCCACCGTCATGTCGGCCCCGTTGGCCACCGAAAAGCGCTGGGCCACGTCGGTGCCACCGGTGTTGTCGAAATTGAGCCGGGCCAGGCTGCGGGCCCCCACCACGAAGGCCGGGGCGGCGTTCTCGTAGCTCTGGTCGCCGTTGTTGCCAGCCGATGAAAAGTAGGTTGCCCCGCGCTGGCTCACCACCTGCGTCACGGCCTGGGCCACCACGCCGTCCTGGAAGTAAGGCTCGGCAAAGTAGGCAATGTCGTCGACGATGACCTTGCAATTGCCCTTGGCCGGATCGGCCAGGTCGAGGATGTGCTGGGCAAAGTCGGCCTCCGAGTTGTACGCTGTGCTGAACGCCAGCGGGGCCCCGGGGGCCAGGTCGTACACGAGCTGGGCCATAGCCCGGCCCTCGTCGGTGCCCTCGCCGTCGCCCAAGTCGCTGAGCACCTGCACGCCAGCGGCCGGCAAATCGTTCGAAGCCACGTCGTTGGCCGCGCCCTTCAGAGAGTTGTACGAGTCGCTGAGGATGCCCACGCGCACGCCCGCACCGGTCAGGTTCTTGGAGAGCGTGGCCCGGGTGCGGGCCGCTTCCAGCACGTAATCGGCCTGGGTGGTCACGCGGCCGGTTTGGGCAATGGGCCGCCACACGGGCAGCACGCCCAGCAGGCCCTGAGCCGCCAGCGCCTCCAGGCCCGGGGCCCCGGGGGCCAGCTGGGCCAGCGGCAGCATGCCGTCCACGAAGTGTAAATCGGGCCGGTTGGCCACCACTACAAAGCCCCGCGCCTGCAGCGCGGGCAGCAGCGCCGCTACGTCGCGCGCCGTGATGTGCACCAGCACCGCCGTGGCGTCTTTGCTTAAGCGCAGCTGCGGGTGGGCCGTTTTCAAATTAACCGGGGCCCCACCGCGGCTGGCCGCCGTGCCCTGCTGGTACACCTGCTGCAGCTCGGGGCTAATGCGCGAGTTGGGGTCGGCGCGCTGGTACACGGCGGTTGGCGGTGCCTTTTGCGTGGCGTGGGCCGTGGGGCGCGGCCGGAGGGGGCCGTCGGGCCCCGGCCTGGTTTGGGCCCCGGCGGTGCCCGTGGCAACCCACGTGAGGGCCCCCAGCAGCGCCGCGCGCCCGAAATAACCAATAGAGTTAAGGTTCATGCAGCGAGTGAGATGAAGGAAGGATTAGCGTATAGAAGCGACTGCGGGCGCGGGTGGCCCCGGCCGTTGCGCGCAGGCAAAGTACTAAGCATAACCCCGGGCCCCTAGTTCCGCCGACCGGCCGTGCCTATGAATCGACCAAGGGCCCCAGGCCGAACCTTTTGCCTGGCCGGTGGCTTTAGCACCCGGCCCGCCGTGCGTATCTTTGTCTATGCCGCCGGCGGCCGAATTTTTCTGTCGTCACCCCGCATTTTTTATTTTTACTACTATGGCAGTTTACCCCGAATACATGGTGGCCCCCATTCGCCAAGACCTGACGGATGTTGGCTTTGAGCAGCTCATGACCCCCGCCGACGTGGACGCCAGCTTGGCCGCCACCGAAGGCACCGTACTGGTGGCCGTGAACTCGGTGTGCGGCTGCGCCGCTGCCAAGGCCCGCCCCGCCCTCAAAATGGCCCTCGCCAGCGCCGATAAAAAGCCCGGCAAGCTCGTGACCGTGTTTGCGGGCATGGAGACCGAAGCCGTGGCCAAAATGCGCGAGCACCTGCTGCCTTACCCGCCCTCGTCGCCCTGCATCGGCCTGTTCAAAGACGGCGAGCTGGTGCACATGATCGAGCGCTACCACATCGAAGGCAACGACCTCACCCGCATCGTCAACAACTTGCAGGGCGCCTTCGAAGAATACTGCTAGGGCCCCACGGAGCTCAATGCGTTGAAAGCCACTCCCCAACCGGAGTGGCTTTTTTTATCGTGGTTTTACTGTTTAGACATGGTGGCCCTGCTACTCGAAACTAATGCACCTTGGGCGGGGATACCTGAGCCGCTACTTGCTCGGCTCCGATAGGGCGATGACGACGGCGCCGCCGGCCATCAGGGCGGCGCCGGCCACTACCTGCCAGTTCAGCTTCTCTTTCAAGAAGACGGCCGCTAGCGTCACCGAAAATACCAAGGCTACACTCGTGAGCGGCGATACCCGCGAGGCATCGCCCAGCGACAGGGCCCGGAACGAGAGCAGCGACGACACGCCCGTGAGCACGCCGGCCGCCAGCAGAATCAGCCAAGTTTTACGCTCGATGCGCGCAACTTCCGGCCATAGGCCCTGCCACGCCACCGCGCTCCACGCCACCACAATAATCAGTACCGATTGAATGGCAAACGCCAGCGCCGAGGGCACGTTTTTGATGCCTGCCTTCGACAGCGTCACCACAATCGCCGTCGTCAGCGCTGCCAGCAAAGAAAAAACCATCCACATGGTTTCCCCAACGCGTTGCTTCCCGTTGCAGTTGCAACGGTGCGCGGCGAGGCTGCCAAGCGGCACAAAAAAAGGGCCCCAGGGGCCCTTTTTCGCTGAAAAGAATGGATGCTCATAACCAGTGCCGCAACGTGGGCCCCTAATTGGCCACCTCGCTCAGGAACTTGACGCGCACAAGCCGAATTTCTTCTTCGGTGTAGTCGTCGGCGCCCAGCTCCTTCAGGGCCACGGCAATGTTGTCGGTGCTGGCCGTCATGAAGTAGTCGTAAATCTCGTCCTGCTTGTCCTCGTCCACCATTTCCTCCAGGTAGTAGTCGATGTTGAGGCGCGTGCCGGCGTAGCAGATGTGCTCGATTTCCTCCATCAGCTCGACCATGCTGATGCCTTTTGACGAGGCAATGTCCTCGAGCATCGTCTTCTTGTCGATTTGCTGGATGACGTAGATTTTGATTTTTGAGCGGTTCACCGCCGACTTAATCACCACGTCCGACGCCGTTTCGATGTCGTTGTCCTCCACGTACTTCTTGATGGCCGCCACAAACGGGGCCCCAAACTTCTGGGCCTTGCCCTGGCCCACGCCCGCCACGTGCGTCAGGTCGGCGAGGCTGGTGGGGTAGGTGGTGGCCATCTCCTTCAGGCTGGGGTCCTGGAAAAGCACGTAGGGCGGCAGGTTCTTCTGCTTGGCTACTTGCTTGCGCAACTCCTTGAGCTGCACGAACAAGGCTTCGTCGTGGCCGGCGGCGTGCTGCTCCTCTTCCTTGTCCTCGTCGGCCTTCTGCTCGGCCTCAAAGTTGTGGTCCTTGGTGAGGGTGATGGACTGCGGATTTTCGATAAAATCCATGCCCTTTTCCGTCATCCGCACCAGCCCGATGCTGTCGATGTCCTTCTCCATGAAACCGTTGAGCAGGCACTGGCGCAGCACCGAGTGCCAGAATAGGGCGTCGCCCAAGGCCTTGCCTTGGCCGTACACCGGCAGGGCGTTGTGGGCGTAGCTCTCGATGTGCGGGTTGCTGAGGCCCAGCAGCACCTGCCCCACATGGTTCAAGTTGAAGCGAGCTTCCGTTTGTACCACCGCACGCAGGGCCAAGCCCGCGGCCTCGCGGCCCTCAAACCGCTCCTTGGGGTGCTTGCAGTTGTCGCAAAAGCCACAGTCTTGCTCCAGCGTTTCGCCGAAGTAATGCAGCAGCTGCCGCCGGCGGCACACCGCGCTTTCGGCGTAGTTGGTCATTTCGGCCAGCAGCTGGTGCGCGTTGTCGCGCTCGGTCACGGGCTTGTCCTTGCTGAATTTTTCGAGCTTGAGGATGTCGTCGTAGCTGTAGAACATCAGGCAGTTGCCCTCCAGGCCGTCGCGGCCGCCGCGGCCGGTTTCCTGGTAGTAGCCCTCAATGCTCTTGGGCGCGTCGTAGTGAATCACGAAGCGCACGTCGGGCTTGTCGATGCCCATACCGAAGGCAATGGTGGCCACAATCACGTCGCAGTCCTCGTTCAGAAACGCGTCCTGGTTGCTCATGCGCGTGTGCGGGTCGAGGCCGGCGTGGTAGGGGCGGGCACGCACGTCGTTGACGCGCAACAGCTCCGCAATTTCTTCCACTTTCTTGCGCGACAGGCAGTAAATGATGCCCGCCTTGCCTTTGTGCTGCTTCACGTATTGGATCAGCTGCTTCTTGGTGTTGTGCTTGGCCCGGACCTCGTAATACAGGTTGGTGCGGTTGAACGAGGTTTTGAACACACTCGCATCGTCCATCTGTAGGTTCTTCTGGATGTCGAGCTGCACCTTGGGCGTGGCCGTGGCCGTGAGGGCAATGATGGGAATGTTGCCGCCCAGGTTGTCAATAATGCCGCGAATCTTGCGGTACTCAGGCCGGAAGTCGTGGCCCCATTCTGAGATGCAGTGGGCCTCGTCGATGGCCACGAACGAGATGGCCGTTTTCTGCAAAAAGGCGATGGTATCGTCCTTGGTAAGGCTTTCGGGGGCCACGTAGAGCAGGCGCACGTCGCCGTTCATTACGTCTTTGCGCACCCGCGTCATCTCGGTTTTGGTGAGCGTCGAGTTGTACACCTGGGCGTTCACGCCGAAGGCCCCCAGTTGGTCTACCTGGTTCTTCATCAGCGCGATAAGCGGCGAGATGACGATGGCCGTGCCGGGCACCACCAGGGCCGGCAGCTGGTAGCACAGGCTTTTGCCCGCCCCCGTGGGCATGATGACGAACGTGTTGCTGCCGCTCAGCACGTTGTGAATCACCGCCTCCTGGGTGCCCCGAAACTGGCCGTAGCCGAATACTTCTTTCAGGGTGTGCTTAAGAGTCGCCACCCGTTCTGGGGCTTCGGCGAGGGTTTGTGCAGGCATGGTGCAGTTGGGGCAGGTGAGTAATATATGTGCGGCGGCTGATAACGAAGATAAGCACTAGCGCTTTTAAAGCCCCTTTTTTGTACACATTCCCGTAATTTTGCGGAAAAAATTTGTGCTGCGCTATCGTGTCGTGCAGGCCTTTGGAGGCTACTTTGCTGGGCCCCTAACCAGGCCATTGGGGCCCCGGCTTAGCTAAATAGCGCGCAGGATGAGCAGCGGTAGGCTACTCAACCGGGGAATTGCCTGGTAGGTAATTCACTCATTGCTTGCCGACGGCTGGTTGGGCCCCGGGGCCCCGCTGGTTGAAGGCACCGGGCATTCGTCCCCACCTTTGCGGTAGTTTCGCCCTGCCCGCCATGTCCACGCTCCACCCCACCACTCCCGTAGCCCCCGCCCCCGTTGACGTGCTGGCCGTGGCCCGCCATGTGCTGCACGAAGAAGCCGCGGCCCTTTACGATGTGGCCGAGGCCGTGGCCGCCACCCCCGATTTCGCTCGTTGCGTGGCGGCCATCCTCGGCCTGTCGGGGCGGGTGGTGGTAACGGGCGTGGGCAAAAGCGCCCACATTGCCGGCAAAATGGTGGCTACGCTCAACGGCACGGGCACACCGGCGCTGTTCATGCACGCCGCCGACGCCATCCACGGCGACTTGGGCATGATCCAAGCCCAGGATTTTGTGGTGGCCATCAGCAAAAGCGGCGACACGCCCGAAATCAAGGTGCTCGTGCCGCTGCTGCGCCGCAAGGGCGTGCCGCTGGCGGCCCTCGTGAGCAACGCCGACTCCTACCTGGCCCAGCAGGCCGACTACGTGCTGCACGCCCCGGTGGCTCGTGAGGCCTGCCCCCACGACCTGGCCCCCACCACCAGCACCACCGCCGCCCTGGCTTTGGGCGACGCCCTGGCCGTGTGCCTGCTCGAAAGCCGCCAATTTTCGGCCCAGGACTTTGCCCGGCTGCACCCCGGCGGTACGCTTGGCAAAAAGCTTTACCTCACCGTGGGCGACCTTAGCCGCCAAAACCAGCGCCCACGCGTGGGCCTCGACGCGCCGCTGCGGGAAGTGCTGCTCGAAATATCGGGCAAGCGCCTGGGGGCTACCGCCGTGCTCGACAATGAGGGGGGGCTGGCCGGCATCATCACCGACGGCGACTTGCGGCGCATGCTGGGCGGCCACCTGGCCGACCTGGAAACGGTGCGCGCCCGCGACATCCTCACCCCCGCGCCGGCCACCATCGGCATCGACGAGTTTGCCGCCGAGGCCCTGGCGCGGATGCAGGCCCGCAATATCACGCAACTCGTTGTCTTGGAAAGTGGGCAGTTCGCCGGCTTTATTCATCTGCACGACTTGCTGCGGGAGGGACTTGTGTAAACGGCTCTTAACTTGCCCCATCAATATCAATATGTTTTTACACCTATGAATTCGACTTACCTCGTTGTGATGGCTGGCGGCATTGGCAGCCGGTTTTGGCCCTTTAGCCGCACCAACTACCCCAAACAGTTTCACGACGTGCTGGGCACCGGCCGCTCCATGCTGCAAGTGACGGTGGACCGTTTTGCCGGCCTCTGTCCGGCCGAAAACGTGTTCGTGGTGACCAACCGCGACTACGTGCAGCTGGTGCAGCAGCACTTGCCCCAAATGCCGGTTGACCAGATTCTGGGCGAGCCCATCGGGCGGAATACGGCCCCCTGCATTGCCTACGCCAGCTACCGCATCGCCCAGCGCGACCCCCAAGCCATTATCATCGTGACGCCTGCCGACCACGCGGTGTCGAACGAAGCGGAGTTTCAGCGCGTGATGGCGCTGGCTGTGGACGCCGCCCGCCACCACGACGTGCTCGTGACGCTGGGCATCCACCCCTCGCGGCCCGACACCGGCTACGGCTACATCCAGTACATGGACACCCAGAGCCTGCCCGGCGGCCAGCTGCACAAAGTGAAAACCTTCACCGAGAAGCCCAATCTGGAGTTGGCCAAGATGTTCGTCGACAGCGGCGACTTTCTCTGGAATTCGGGCCTGTTTGTGTGGCGCGCCGATGCCATTCTGAACGCCTTCGGCCAGTACCTGAGCGACATGGCCGAGGTATTTGAGGAAGGCGCTGGGGCCCTGGGCACGCCGCAGGAAGAAGCCTTCATCAGCGAGGCCTACGCGCGCTGTGCCAACATTAGCATCGACTACGGCATCATGGAGAAGGCCGACAACGTGTACGTGCTGCCCGCCGACTTCGGCTGGAGCGATGTGGGCACCTGGGACTCGCTGCACCGCATCGGCCAGCAGGACGAAAACGGCAACATGGTGAACGGCGACGTGATGCTGTACGACACCACCGGCTGCGTCATCAAAACCCCCTCCGAGCGCCTCGTGGTGGTGCAGGGCCTCGAAGACTACATCATCGCCGAGTACGACAACGTGCTGCTCATCTGCAAGCGCAGCGAAGAGCAGCGCGTGAAAGAGTTCGTGGCCGACGTGAAAGCCAAGAAGGGCGGGGGCTACAACTAATTAGGGCCCCGAGGAACTTCACGAGACCTCAGTGGAGCTGGCCCCTCTCCAAAAGAGTGGGGTGCCAGACGAATCAACAAAAAAGCCCGCTAACTAGCGGGCTTTTTTGTTGCGGGTTTACCGGTGAACCCAGCACCCGCGCATGGATTTTTACTCCGCAGTTACGCGCTGGCGGGCCACTTCAAACAGCATAATGCCGGCGGCCACGCTCACGTTCAACGACTGGATTTGGCCGGCCATGGGCACTTTCAGGCGCACGTCGGCCAGGCGGAGGAGCTCGGGGGCGATGCCGTCTTCTTCCGAGCCCATGAGCACGGCCACGGGGCCCGAAAAGTCGACTTCGGCGGCGCCCACGGCTTCGGTGGCTTTTTCGGTACAGGCCACCACCGTCACGCCCGATTGCTGGAGGAAGCGGATGGTTTCCTGCAAGTTGGCCTCGCGGCACACGGGCAGCAAGTTGAGGGCCCCGGCGGACGTTTTGAGGGCGTCGCCGTTGATTTGGGCGGCGCCGTGGCTGGGCACCACCAGCGCCTGCACGCCCAGGCACTCGGCGGTGCGGGCAATGGCGCCGAAGTTGCGCACGTCGGTGATGCGGTCGAGCAGCAGCAGAAACGGCACCTTGCCTTCCTCAAACAAGCCGCTGAGCAGGTTGTCGAGCGGGGCGTAGTCGATGGGCGACACGAAAGCCACCGCGCCCTGGTGGTTTTTGCGAGTCAGGCCGTCGAGCTTCTCCACTGGCACCTGCTGCACCTGGATGCCGGCCGCGCGGGCCAGCGTCGAAATGTCGCCCACGAGGCTGTTTTTGGTGCCGCGCAGCAGGAAGATTTTTTCCAGCGTGCGGCCCGCGTTCAGCGCCTCTAAAATGGGGCGCAGGCCAAACAGCATGTCGATGCTGCGGTCTTGCTGCGGGGCCCGGTTCTCGTAGCGGGGGCGGTCGTCGCCGCGCTCGGAACGCTCCGTGCGCTCGGGGCGGTCCTGGCGGTAAGGGGGGCGGCTGGCGCCGTTGCGGTGGGCGCTGCCGCGGTCGGGCTGGTCGGGCTGATTGTCGCTGCCCCCGCGGCCGCGGGGGCGGGCGGGCGCTTCTTCGGCAAAGCCGTCGGCCGCGTCGCGGTCGGGGCGGAATTGCTTGGGCGTGACGGGCCGGTTCTGCTCGTCGTAAAAGCGGCGGCCAGTTACCGGCCGCTGGGGTCGGTCGGGGCGCTCGGGGCGGTCTGTGCGTTTCTCCATTGCTCCACGGCGCCGAACCAAGGTTTTTCGTACTCGGGGCGGCGCACTAATTCGTAATTATCAGGCGCAAAGGTACTCGGCCGGGGCCGGAAGCTGAAGGTGAGGGCCCCGGCGTTGCCCACTTTGGCGTACGACCACTCTTCTTCGCCATTGGCCAGGCGGCGCACCCCCTGCGGGGCCCCCAGCACCACGTACAGCAAGCCGCGGTCGGTGAGGAAGCCGGCCTTGTGGGCGGCGAAGAGGCGGTTGGCGGCTGCCACGCGGCCGTAATAGTTGCGGATCATGGTTTTGCCCAGCGGCTGGTTGTCGTGGGAAGCGTTCAGCCAGAAGCCGTCCACGGCGCGCTTGGGGTCGGCGGCGGTGGCCAGGCGCTGGTGCTCGGCGGTGCTGGTGAGGTAGCGTAGGGGCTCGACGAGCTGCTTGGCGGTGCGCAGGTTGGGGTAGTCGCCGTTCACCACCAGCAGGGCCAGGGTGCGCGGGGCCTGGCCCCCCAGGCCGCCCACGCGCAGGGCCAGCAGGCTGGGGTCGTCGCAGCGCAGCAGTTGGCCAGTGCGGGCCGCGGCCGAGTCGAGCAGGGGCAGGGTAGATGGGGGCCCCACCACGGTGGCAGGGTTCGTCATGGGGGGCAGGGCGGGGGTGGGCGGCACGGCGTAGCGCCGCAGCCGCAGGGGCTGGATTAGCCCGTAGTTATCCACCCGAAACGTCTCGCCGGCCCGCACGTAGCCGCGTAGCAGCGGCAGCCCCACCGAGTCGGTAACGATGAATGGGCGGGCCAGGCGCTCGGCCGTGAGGGGGAGCCAGGCGGTGGTGGCGGCATTTTGTGGGGCCACGGCCAGGCCCGCGGGGCCCACCTGCACTTGCAGCACGCTGCCCTCCGGCACCCGCGCCGCCGCCACGCAGAAGCTGGCGCGGGTGCCGCTCGTGGCGTCGGGCCGCCGGTGCTGCCGGGCCCGCGGAATGCTGTCCTGCCACTGCGGGGCGGGGGCCTCGTAATTGGCCCAGGCCGCCACGCGCAGCTGGCCCACGGCCGTGCCGGCGGGCAGGCGCACGTACAGGCGGAGGCTGTCGGCCTCGCGGCGCACGTCCAGCATCACGCGCGGCACGTCGCGGTAGAGGCCCGCAAAATCGGGGCGGGGCAGGGCCTGGGCCCCGGCGGCCAAGGGCAGGATGGCCAAGCAAGGGGCGGCCAGCGCCAGTGCCCAGGAGAGAAAACGGTTCATGCCAGGGTGTACGTAGTTGAAGGCCCAAACATATGCAAAAGGCTGCTGAGGGCGGCCGCGGCCCCTGCAGGCCACGGCTGCCTTGCGCATTTTTTAGGGTGCCGTGGCCAATATTATTCGAAACGAGGCGTTTTAGGGATGCTCCAATGTGCGCCGGGCCATGCACTGCCCTGTTGCTATAATGTTGCGCTTAGGAATGCATTCGCAGCACTGCGACGGCCGAACGCGTTGTACGCTGCACCAAATTATGGAGCCCGGTTAGGCAGGCTAGCTTTTTGTTGGTTGCCAGCACCCTGTCTAAAATTCATTAATCCTCAGAACGAACAGGATTTACGAAAAGTATGCTCCCGCCTGAATCGAGTTGTACTGCGGCGATAGGGCGGGCGTTTGCGTTCCGGCAGCGGCTTGTAGAAGCGGTTGCTTCACGCATTTAGCTGGAAGCGGTTGTTGCTTTGCGGGGCTGCGGCGCCGTGCGATGCGGACCCGCCGCCCCGCCAGGGGCCCTAAGTGCTTCGTGCCAGGCACGATATCCATGGGCTCGTGCGTTGTTGTCCCGCTACTAATTGTGCCACGTTCGGCCGCCATTTGCCGCATGAAGAGGTTTTTTTCTGAAACTAGGGCACGGCAGCTGGGCGTATTTTGGTGCGTGGTCATCATCGCCGGGATTTTTGTCTCGGACTACGTGCGGGTGCTGCCGAGCATCGGCATCGCCGGGCTGTTTGTGACCGGCGTGGGCTACGCCGTGGCCCATCGGCGCATTGCCCAGCGGGCCCATTGGGCCATGCTGCTGAGCTTCGTGCTTATTTATGGGCTGCACGTGGGTACGGCGCTGCTGCACGCCGGATGGTCGAACGAAATCTTCCAACGCGACGCGGTGCTTCAGTTGCCGTTTTTGCTGCTGCCAATAGCTTTTTTGCTGCTACCCAGCTGGTTAGCTGTGCACAAGCGGGTTTTGTGGCTCGTGCTCATCGGCTGTTGCCTGGGGGCCGCGGCCCGCGCCACGTCGTACTACCTGCTGCACCAGAAAATAATTGACCAGAACTACCTGCATTCTAAGGTAATGCCCACCGTGCCCGACCACATCCGGTTCAGCCTGCTGGTGAGCATGGCCGTACTGGCGGGGCTGGTGCTGGTGTTGAACAAGGAGCTGTATCCGCGGCTGCGGCTGGCTGCCCTGGGGGGCGTGGTGCTTTTGTTCTTGTTCCAGCACCTGCTGGCCGTGCGTAGCGGCATCGTGACGATGTACGCCGCGGGGGCCCTGTTGCTGGTCTGGCTCGGGTGGCAGCTGCGGCACTGGCGCGTGGCCCTGGCCGGGGCCGGGCTGGTGCTGCTGCTGGGGGGCGCGTGCCTGCTGCTGTTTCCCACGCTTCAGAATAAAATAATCGCCACCCGCACCGACGCCGAGCAGCTCGACACCGTCGGCGCTGCCAACTACTATTCCGTCACGGCGCGGGTGTATTCGTACGACGTGGCCTGGGCCCTCATCAAGCAACGCCCGCTGCTGGGCCTCAGTAAGATAGAGTTGGAAGCCGCCATGGCCCGGCAGTACCACGCCATGTACCCGGGCATCGAACCCGCCCACTACTTGCTGCCGCACAACCAGTTCCTCTTCAACCTAGCGGCGTACGGTGCGGTGGGCCTGCTGGTGTTCGTGGTGGGGTTCTACTACGCGCTGTGGGAAGGCATCCGGCAGCGCAACCTTATGCTGCTGCTGATGTACTCGATTGTTTCGCTCTCCTTCATGGTCGAGTACACGCTGGAAACCCAGATTGGGGTGCTGATTGGCCTATTTTTTATTTTGCTGGCCGCGGCGCCCGTCGCGCCGGCCGATGCCCCGCGGGGCCCCGTGCCCAACTAAGTACCGCTGGCTGGGCCGCTGCGGCCACACCAGTAGCTTTGCCGCCATGCTCAGCAATTTAATTGGCCGCTTCCGCCAGTATCGCCGCCAGCGCCGGCAGGGCGGCCAGGTAACGGCCCTAAGCCAGGCCGACGCCACCGCGCTGGCCGCGCAGGCCCCGCCCGACCCCGCCCGCGTGCTGGTGGTGCGCAACGATTCCATCGGCGACTACCTGCTCTACCGCCCCTGGCTGCGCCAGCTGAGCGCCGCGGTGCGCGGCCGCGGCCAGCGCCTCACATTGGTGGCCAACGCCCTGTGGGCCCCCCTGGCCCGCGCCTGGGACGCCGACGCGTTCGATGAGCTGGTGGTGGTGGATTTCGGCCGCTTCACCAAGGACCTGGCCTACCGTGCCGAAACCCTGGGGGCCCTCGGTGCCCAGGGTTTCGGCGAAGTTGTGTACCCGCTCCACGTGCGCGAACCGGCGGTGGAAAACTTCATCCGGTTCCTGGGGGCCCCCGTGCGCGTGGCCAGCCAAAGCGGCCAGCAGGGGCCCTGGGTAGAACTGATTAATGCCGGCTACACCCGGCTGATGCCCAGCACGTTGCGCGTGCTGTTCGAGTACGACCGCAACCGCGAGTTCTTTGAAAATTGGCAGCGCGGCGCCACCGAAGCCGACGCGCCGCTGGTGCTCGTGCCAGGAGCCACGGCGGCCGTGCCGCTGCGCCTGCCCGCGGCGGTGCACCAAGCGGCGGACATTGCGGCGGCGGCGGGGCCCTATATCGTGCTATTTCCGGGGGCCAGCGCCCGGCAGAAGCGCTGGCCCACCGGGCACTTTGCGCAGCTGGCGCAGGGGCTGCACCGGCACTTTGGGGCCCGGTACCGGCTGGTTACCGCCGGTAGCGCCGCCGACGATGCCTACGCCCGGCGCATCATGCGGGCTGCCGGCCCGGGCGTGCCCTTCGACAACCGCTGCGGCCAAACCGACCTGCCCGCGCTGGCCGCGCTAGTGGCCGGGGCCCAGCTGCTCATCAGCAACGACACCGTGACGGCCCACCTGGGGGCCCAGGCCGGCGTGCCGCTGCTAGTGCTACTGATGGGCGAGAACTACGGCAAGTTCTTCCCGTACCCCGCCGCTTTGCTGGGGGCCCCGTGCCGGTGCCTGTTCCCGCCCAGCCAGGAGGCGCGCTTCGCCCAAGGCGATTTCAGCCCGCCAGTCCGCGACCCGCGCATCGACCAAATCACCCCCGCCCGGGCGCTGGCCGCCGCCATCGAGCTGCTGCCCAAGGTATAAAAAGTGGTTTGAGTTAATTAAAATCTTTCTTCGGCGGTCATGCTGAGCGGAGCCGAAGCATCTCTACTGCTCAACTAATCAGGATTACTGCCGCAGGAGAGATGCTTCGGCTCCGCTCAGCATGACCGCCGAAGAAAGATTTTAAGAGCCGGGTGGTTTGTGCATAAAAAGAGCCGGCCCGCATTGCTGCGCGCCGGCTCTTTTTTGGTAGCCCCGGGGCCCTGTTACTGCTGCCCTTGCAGGTAGGGCTGAAGCACGGCAAATGCCTTCTGGGCCCGCACGGTGTCGCCGGCCTGCAGGGCCGAGCGGTACACGTATTGGAGGTTGACGAGGTGCAGGCGCTGGTCGTAGTCGAAGAGGCTGCCGTCGGGGCGGGCGGCGTAGTACGACAGCATCTGGATGGAGCGGCGCGTCATGGTGTCGAGGATTTCGTCGGCGCGCTGCTTCTCACCACCTGCAATGAGGGCCGGCACCAGCTGCGGCGAGTAGTAGTCGTAGGGAATGGCCTTGTCGGGCATCACCTGCAAGCAGTAGTCGGCCACCTCTTTGGCCTTGGCTTTGTCGCCGCGCTCGAGGTAGGTGTTGGCGAGGCGGGCAAACTTGTCGCGGTAGTTCGACGGGAATTTCAGGTTGTTCTCGTCGTAGAAAATCTTGTCGTTCGTCAGGCCGCGGTAGCTGAAAGTTTTCATCAGCTCGCGGTAGTTCAGGTCGAGGTCCACGTAGCCGTCCTCGCCCTGGGGGGTGTAGTTGGGGTCCTTCAGCGGCAGCAGGCGGTAGGCCAGGCCTTCCAGCTGGAAGTAGGGCTGGAGGTTCATGTAGTCGCTCGGCGTGACGGTGGAGCTGAAGTAGATCGGCCGCTTCCAGTTGTTGGTGGCAATCATGTCAAGAATGACCAGGTTTTTCTTCTCGATGCCGCGCTTGCCCATGCTCCAGTCCATGCGGTCCACGAGCTGCTTCTCGCGGCCCTTGGGGATGAGGCCCAGCTTCTTAAAGGCCGTCGTGTCCACGGGCAGGTAGAAGTTTGGCGTCGGGAACGACATGATGCCGGGGCCGTTTTCCTGGTACTGCACTTGCAGCAGCGGGTTGTTTTGCTGCACTAGTTGGATGAACTGCTTCACGTCCACGTCCTTCACGGCCGGGTTTTGGGCGAAGGGCAGGTAGTCGTTGGTGCCCTGCGCGTAGCCCTTGTCGCCCATGCTGATGGGCAGCGGCTGCGAGAGGTACGAGCGGCGCTTCATCTGCTGGATGTACCAGTCGGTGTTCAGGTAGCTGAGCACGGCCACGCGCACGTCGGTGCGCACGCCCTCCACCTCCTGGGCGTACCAGAGCGGAAAGGTGTCGTTGTCGCCGTTGGTGAACAAAATGGCGTTCGGCGCGCAGCTGTTGAGTAGGTTCCGGGCCGAATCAACCGAGTTGTAGCGGCCCGAGCGGTCGTGGTCGTCCCAGCCCTGGGCTACCAGAATGCCCGGCGCCACTAAGCCTAGAGCCAAGGCAATGGCCGCCCGGGGCCCTTCGCTCTTGACGACCGAGCGCAGCAAATCGGCGATGCCGAGCACGCCCAGCCCAATCCAGATGGCGAAGGCAAACGTGGCCCCCGCAAACGTGTAGTCGCGCTCGCGCGGCTCCAGCGGCGGCTGGTTGAGGTACACGATGATGGCCAGGCCGGTGAGCAGGAACAGCAGGCCCACCACCAGGGCGTCCTTGCTGTCGCGCCGGCTCTGGAAGAACAGGCCGATGAGGCCCAGAATCAGCGGGATGGCGAAGAAGTTGTTGTGGGCCTTGCTCATGCCGATGCGTTCGGGCAGGCTGTGGGCGCTGGGGCTGAAGGGCGTTACCACCCCGGCCTGCTGCACGTCGGACTCGCGCCCCACGTAGTTCCACATGAAGTAGCGCCAGAACATATGGCCCATCTGGTAGCGGAACAGAAACGATAGGTTCTGGCCCATCGTGGGCTTCACGCCGTCCTGGATGTCAACCCATTTCTTGTACTCCTGCACGTGGTTCGGCTCGGGGCTGTAGATGCGCGGGAGCAGCATCTTGTCCTCGTCGCGGTAGCCGGCTTCCTGGGCGCGGGGCAGGGCCTCGTCGTAGGTGTTGGTGGTGGGGTTGCGCACGTAGCGTGGGGCCCCGGGCTCGTTGTGGTCGGGCTGGGCGTTGAACTGGGGCCCGTAGAGCAGCGGCCGCGAGCCGTACTGCTCGCGCTTGAGGTAGCTCACGAAGCTTAGCACGTCCTCGGGGTCGTTCTCGTTGATGGTGGGGTGGTACGACGAGCGGATGGGCACGATGAGGTAGCTCGAATACCCGATCAGGATGAAGGTGAAGCACAGCATGGCCGTGTTCAGCAGCTGGCTCTTGCGCCGGAACGACACCCGGAACCCGTACACCATCAGGCCGATGAGGGCCACCACGAAGATGATGAGGCCCGAGTTGAAGGGCAGGCGCACGGTGTTCACGAAGAACACTTCGAAGTAGCCAGCCAGCGTGGGCAGGCCCGGGATGATGCCCACCAGCACGGCCGCGAGCAGCACCAGGCACACGGCCATTACCAGCACAATGCCCTTCACGTTGGGGTTGGGGTTGCGGCGGTAGTAGTAGATGAGGCCCAGGGCGGGCAGCGTGAGCAGGTTCAGCAAGTGCACCCCGATGCTAAGGCCGATGACGTAGGCAATCAGCACGATCCACTTGTCCGAGTCGGGCTCGGCGGCGTGGCCTTCCCACTTCAGCATCAGCCACACCACGGCCGCTGTGCACAGCGACGACATGGCGTACACCTCGCCTTCGACGGCATTAAACCAGAACGAATCGGTGAAGGCAAAGGCTAGGGCCCCAATGGCCCCCGCGCCCAGAATCAGCAGCGTGTCGGTGCCGGTGGGCTCCTCGGTGGGCGTGTTCACGGCCGAGCGGCGCAACACCAGCTTGGCGGCCATGCGGGTGATGCTCCAGAACAAAAACAGCACGGTGAAGGCGCTGCTCAGCCCCGACAGGGCGTTGACGAGCACGGCCACCTTGGTGGGGTCGCCGAACGAGAACAGCGAAAACAGCCGCCCCAGCAGCAGGAACGTGGGGGCCCCGGGCGGGTGCGGCACCAGCAGCTTGTAGGCGCAGGCAATGAACTCGCCGCAGTCCCAGAACGAGGCCGTGGGCTCGAGCGTGCTGAGGTAGGTGGCGGCGGCGATGGCGAACACGAGCCACCCGACGAGGTTGTTTAATCGTTGAAAACGCATAGCAAAAAAAGTGCGGCCCCGGTACCCCGTGGGGCCCGCGGGCAAATCGAAGAGGACCGGGCGCGGCTAGGAAAGCTCAAAAGTAGGCACGGGCGCCGGGCCGCCCGCCCGGTGGGCTCCAGGGCCCCGGCACGTCCATAAACACCAAAAGCAGCCGGGGGCTGCTTTCGGGAAACGAAGAAGTGTGGGCGGGGCCCCCGGCCGTCAGTTTTGCAGCACCAGGCGCTTGGTGCTGGCCACCTTGCCATCCACCATTAGGCTGTAGAAGTACAGGCCGCCGGGCAGGTCGGCCAGGTTCAGGGACAGGCCAGCGGCGCCGAGGTCGGGGCGCAGGGCCACGGAGCGAATCTCCTGGCCGATGACGTTGCTTAGGCGCAGCTGGTAGGCGGGGCCCGGGGGCTGGCGCAGCTGCACCGTCACGGAGCCGTGGCTGGGGTTGGGAAACAAGCTTAGGGCAAGGGCCGTGAGGCGGGCATTCTCGGTGGCCGTGGGGGTGCCCTGCACTGTGATGGTGCCGCTCATGCCTACGAGTACGCCGTTGCTGAACCCGCCGTGGGCTGTGCAGTGGTAAGGGTACACGCCGGCCGTGGTGAAGGTGATTTTTTTGGTGCGGTTGCTGGCATCGAGTGGAAACATGGCCCAGGCCGCCGGTGAACTATCCGACATGGTGGGGTGGCTGGACGTGCCGGTGGCGTAGCTCCACGTCACGGCGTCGCCCACGCCGATGGTGACCGTGCCGTTGCTGACGCCGCCGAAGTTGTAGGCGTTGTCGACGACGGCAATAGTCACGTCGGCGGCTAAAACTGGGCCCGCGCCCAGGGCTACTGCCGCCAATGCCAGGAGAAAACGAGTAAAGTTTTTCATCGGACGCACAGAAATTGCTGATTAATAATTGCTTGTGCCCCTGAAGGTACAAACTTTTCCGGAAAGATACCGCCGCCCGTGCTTCGTTAAATCAAGCACCGTGCCTTAATATTTACTACTCGGGGCCGCCCACCAAAAGGTTGCCTACACGTGGCGAATTTCCTGTAACCCGAACCGGCGCACCGCCCCGTCGATTTCCACCGCCAAGCGGCCGTCTTCGCCCACCCCGACAATCTGGCCGCGCACCCGCTGGCCGGCCACCTCGTAGGCGTGGGGCTCCTGGTAGCGGTACAGCACGCGCAGGTAGTTGCGGCGCAGGCCCCCCACCTGGCCAGCCCGCAGCTGGAGGTAGCGCCGCTCCAGGCACTCGAGCAGGCGGGCGGCCAGGGGCCCCAGGTCGTAGGCCCGGCCGGTGAGGGCCGCCAACGACGAAGCCGTGGGTACGCCAAATACCAGTTGGTTCACGTTCAGGCCGATGCCCACCACGCTGTGCTGAATCTGGGACCCACTTAGCGCGTTTTCGATGAGGATGCCGCCCAGCTTTTGGCCGCCATAGTACAGGTCGTTGGGCCACTTCAGGCGCAGAGCCGGGGCGGGGCCCAGTAGCGCGGTGGCCCAGTCGTGCACTGCCAGCGCCACCGCTTGGCTGAGCAGAAATTGCTGCCCAGCCGTCAAGAACGTGGGCATCCACACCACGGATAGGGTCAGGTTTTCGCCGGCGGCGGCTTCCCACTGGTTGCCGCGCTGGCCCCGGCCAGCGGTTTGGTGGCCGGTGGCCACGGTGCAGCCTTCGCTGGCCCGGTTTTCGCCAAGCAGGCGCTGGGCCTCCGCGTTGGTAGATCCGCACGCGGGCAGCCACAGCAGCTGCTGGCCCGTGAACAGGGTTTGGGGACTAATTTCCATCACCTTTGTTGTGTAACTTGCATTGAGGGCCCCGGCGGAACCGGAGTTCAAACCTAATTATACCTTATGAAAAGCACCTTGGTCCGGCAGGATTCGGACACATTGGCAGACGTAGTAGTACGCGGCATGCAGGACAAAAAAGCTTCTGACATCGTCGTGCTCAACTTAAAAGAGCTAAAAAATGCTGTGGCGGATTATTTCATCATCTGCTCGGCCAATTCCGATACCCAGATCGATGCCATTGCCCGCTCGGTAGAGGAAGAAGTAGAAAAAGTCACCGGCGATTACCCCTGGCAGACCGAAGGCCGCACCAACCGCGAGTGGGTGCTGCTCGATTATGTCGACGTGGTGGTACACGTGTTCCTGCGCGACCGCCGCAAGTTTTATGCGCTGGAAGAATTGTGGGGCGATGCCCAAATTTCATACATCGAAGAGGTAACGGCCTAGCACGGGCCTGCCGCTTTGTTTTTAAGCGTTTTCGGGACGGATTTTGCTGCCGTTGGTGTTACGTAGCTGCCCCAGGGGCCCAACGAAAAGCGCGCCGGTTGGTTAGTCCAAAATAAAACCGCGCTGGCCACGTCTACCCCGGCGGGCCCAGGGCCCCACTCCCGTAAAAATCCGTGCTTTTTAACCTCGTGTCTTATGTCTGATAAAACGCCTAACGGCACCAACAAGCGGAAAAAACCGACGCCCAACCCTACGCCCCGGCCCGGGGTGCAGCTTTGGGTACTGGCGGGCCTGCTCGTGTTCATGTTTGGGGTGATGTTCGTAAGCAACATCAACCAGCCCGCCAAAATCAACCAGCAGAAGTTTGAACAGATGCTGGCCGCTGGCGACGTCGGCAAGATTACCCTCGTCAACGAGAAGGAAGTTGACGTGTCGCTCACGCCAGCCGCCCTGGCCAAAAGCCAGTACGCCACCGAGCTGGTGCGTAAGTCGCCGTTCGGGGTGAGCGGCGACGCCCACTTCTACTTCCCCATTGTCGACGCCAAACTGTTCCAGGAAAACCTCGACCAGTTGCAAAAAGAAACGCCCCTGCCCCAGCGCCTCGCCCTCAATATCGAGTCGCGCGAGGGCCTGAGCGACTTCATCGGCAAGTGGGGCTTGCTGGCCCTGCTCGTGGTGGGCTTCCTCTTCATGATGAAGCGCATGGGCGGCGCCGGGGGCCCCGGCGGCCAGATCTTTAGCATCGGCAAGAGCCGCGCGGCCTTGTTTGAGGGCGGCGACAAAGTGAAAATCACGTTCAAGGACGTGGCCGGGCTGGAAGAAGCCAAGGAGGAAGTGCAGGAGATTGTGGAGTTCCTCAAGAACCCCAGCAAGTTCACCGTACTCGGCGGCAAAATTCCGAAGGGGGCCCTGCTCGTGGGCCCTCCCGGCACCGGCAAAACCTTGCTAGCCAAAGCCGTAGCCGGCGAGGCCGACGTGCCGTTCTTCTCGCTATCGGGCTCCGACTTCGTGGAGATGTTCGTGGGCGTGGGCGCGGCCCGGGTGCGTGACTTGTTTAAGCAAGCCAAGGCCAAGGCGCCGTGTATCATCTTTATTGATGAGATTGACGCCGTGGGCCGCTCGCGTAGCAAGGGCAACATGCCCGGCGGCAACGACGAGCGCGAGAACACGCTGAACTCGCTGCTGGTGGAGATGGACGGCTTTGGCACCGACTCGGGCGTTATCATCCTGGCCGCTACCAACCGGCCCGATACGCTGGACTCAGCCCTGCTGCGCCCCGGCCGCTTCGACCGCCAAATCAGCATCGACAAGCCCGACATCAACGGCCGCACCCAGATTTTCCAGGTGCACTTGAAGCCCCTGACGCTGGGCCCCGACGTGGACGCTAAGAAACTGTCGGCCCAGACGCCGGGCTTTGCGGGCGCGGAGATTGCCAACGTCTGCAACGAAGCGGCCCTCATCGCCGCCCGCCGCGACAAGAAATTCATCACCAACCAGGACTTCACCGACGCCATCGACCGCGTAATTGGGGGCCTGGAGAAGAAAAACAAAATCATTTCGCCCAGCGAAAAGCGCATCGTGGCCTACCACGAAGCCGGCCACGCCATCGTGGGCTGGTTCCTGGAGCACTGCGACCCATTGGTGAAGGTTAGCATCGTGCCCCGCGGCGTGGCCGCACTTGGCTACGCGCAGTACCTGCCCAAGGAGCAGTTTTTGTACAACACCGAGCAGCTGATCGACGAGATGTGCATGGCCCTGGGTGGCCGCGCCGCCGAAGAGCTGGTGTTTGGCAAAATTTCGACCGGGGCCTTGAGCGACTTGGAGCGCATCACCAAGATGGCCTACTCCATTGTGACGATGTACGGCATGAACTCGAAGCTCGGCAACGTGTCGTACTACGATTCGAAGGGCCAGAACGAGTACGGTTTCTCGAAGCCCTATTCGGAAGCTACTTCGCAAATGATTGACGAAGAAGTTCGTACCATCATCGATCAGGCCTACACCCGCACCAAAGAACTGCTCAACGAGCGCCGCCACGAGCTGGAGGTAATCGCCAAGGAGCTGCTGGAAAAGGAAGTGCTGCTGCAAGACGACCTGGAGCGCCTCGTGGGCAAGCGCCCCTACGGCGGCCAGACCAACTACCAGGCCCATATGGCCGGCACCGACCGCAGCGAAACCGCCAGCGAGCTAGTCAACGAGCACGTCGGCGCCACCATCGGCAGCGATTTGCCCGAGCTGCACCTGCCCGGCCTCGACACCGGCAGTGGCCCCAGCGAGGCCGCCGCGCCCAGCGGCAGCGCCGTAGCTGGCGTTTAGCCAATTCACTCGCCCAACAAAAAGCCCGCCTTCGGTAATCGAGGGCGGGTTTTTTGTTGGGCTTATAATTTGTGTGAGGCCCCTAAATTAATCGTTGTAGGAGTGGGTGAGGCAAATCCAACCTGGAGCCAGGGTGAGCAATACCGGCGGCACTTGATACGCCGGGTAGAACGAATGCAAGAAGTAAATGGTCATTTTATAGGTAAATAGCTAATTGGAAGGATATTAGTCTGCTACTGTTCGTAAAGATAGGTGCTAAAATAATGCCGCGACCCTGCTTAAACATGCGAGGCGAGGGACCCAAGATGCTAGGCTGGCGTGGCTGAGGGAAGCTGGGGCGCTGGCCCAACCCCAGTCGTATCTTCACCGTCTTGTTTTCTTTGTTGCATGGTTTCTGATTTTTCCGCTGCCGTGGCGCGCGCCGCCGTACTAGCCCGCATCCGCCAAGGGCTGGCACAGCCCGCGCCGCAGCCCCCGCGCCCCGATTTTGGGGTTCCGGTGCATCCGCCGCTGCCGGCCGACTTGGCTGTGGCTTTCGCCGAAAGCTTCGTGCGCGTGGGCGGCTTGTTTTTCTACTGCGTGTCCGAAGCGCACTTTATTGCGCAGTTGGGCGTGTATTTGAAGGAGCAGCAAATCAGCCGCCTGTTTGCCTGGGAGGCGGCGCTGCAACGCGTGCTCTACACGGGCCACGTACCGTTCGTGGCCGATGAAACCGAATTTTTGCCCCACGCCGACGCGAGCCTTACCACTTGTGAGGCCTTGGTGGCCCGTACTGGTAGCCTGCTGGTGGTCCCGGCCACGGCCAGCGGCCGCCGCCTCAGCGTGTACCCCGACCAGCACTTGGTGCTGGCCCGTGCCAGCCAAGTGGTGGCCGAAATTGGTGATGCGTTGCGCGGGCTGCAAGCCCGCTACGGCGACACCTTGCCCTCGATGGCCTCGCTGACCACGGGCCCCAGCCGCACCGCCGACATCGAAAAAACCCTGGTGCTGGGGGCCCACGGCCCACGCCGGCTCGTATTATTTCTTCTTGACGACGCGCCCGACGCCGGGGCTCCCGACGACCTTGCTGCATGAGCCCACTGCCCCCCACCTTGCCTCCGCTGGCCCTGCCCCCCGGCCGCCGGGTGTATTTTGCTTCTGATTTCCACTTGGGCACGCCTGACGCGGCCACTTCCGCCGTGCGCGAAAAGCGCATTGTACGCTGGCTCGATATGGCTGCCCGCGATGCGGCGGCCATCTACCTGGTCGGCGACTTATTCGATTTCTGGTTTGAGTACCGCCATGCCGTACCGCGCGGTTTCATCCGGCTGCAAGGCAAATTGGCCGAGCTGGCCGATGCCGGCCTGCCGATTTACATCTTCACCGGCAACCACGACCTGTGGATGTTCGACTACTTCACCGAAGAGCTAGGGATTCCCATTTTGCGCGAGGCCGTGACGCAGCAGATTGGCAACCAGCTGTTTCACATCGGCCACGGCGACGGCCTGGGGCCCAAAGACCACAGCTACAAGGCCCTGAAAAAGGTGTTCACCTCCGACTTGGCGCAGTGGCTTTTTGCCCGGCTGCACCCCAACCTGGGCATCGGCCTGGCCAGCGGCTGGAGCAAGCGCAGCCGCATCCAAAACACGGCCGCCGATGCCAAGTACTTTGGTGAGGACGAGTGGCTGCTGGTGTATTGCCGTGCGCTGGAAGCCCGCCAGCACCACGACTACTACGTGTTTGGCCACCGCCACCTGCCCCTCGACCTGGCCGTGGGCCCCGGCAGCCGCTACGTCAACCTCGGCGAGTGGGTCAATTATTGCTCGTACGCCGACTACGATGGCAACGACTTGGTTTTGCGGTACTTTGAGCAATAAAAACGGCGCGGCGCGCGCGCTGTGGGCCCTGCTGTTGGCCGCCGGGCCCCTGGCCGCCCAAGGCCAAGCCACCGTGCCCAGCGCGGCCTCGGTGGCCCCCGCGGCCGTGGTGGCCCCCGTAGAAACCCCGCGCCCAGCGGCCGCCCCCGCGCCGGCCGAGGTGCCCGCTGCCGGGGCCTGGGCCCTAGTGCGGACCCTGCGCCTGCCCAACCCCGGCGCGGCTTCGCTCGACCGGCGCGGGGGCCTGTACGTGGCCGATGCCGACAACAACATCCGCCAGTTTGGGCCCGAGGGCTTGCCGCTGAACACCTACGCGCCCACCCAGCCCGGCCATGTGGCCCAGCTCGAAGCCTTTAACCTTACCAACACGCTCGTTTTTTACGACGACCGCCAGCAGCTGGTGCTGCTCGACCGCTTTTTGGCCCCGCTGAGCGAGCTGCGGCTGGCCGACTACCTCGACGGCACCGTGCGGGTGGCCACGCTGGCCCCCGATAATCAAATTTGGCTGCTCGACGAAAGCACGCTTACGCTGCGCGAATTTGACCCTGGTACGCTGCGCTTGGTGCAGAACACACCGCTCGACTTGCTCATTGGCCGCACACGGCCCGATTTCCGCTTCATTCGCCAGTACCAGAACAACACGTACCTGGTGGATAAAACCACGGGCGTGTACGTGTTCGATAACCTGGGAAACTACAAAAAGAAGCTGCCGCTGCCGGGACTGAGTACAGTGGGCTTCCGGGGCGACGAAATGTATTACCTCGACGGCAGCCAATTGTGTTTCTTTCACCTCTATACCCTTACGGTACGCACGGTGGCTTTGCCGGCGGGCACCGATGTGGGGGCCCTCCGCCAAGTGTTGGTGGGTGAGAAGTACGCTTATCTTTTTACCGCCCAAGGCGTGGGCATTTACCAGTTGCCGTAGAGCCCCGGCGCAAGCTGGGCGGTAGCAACCCTGGCCGGAACGGGCCGTTGGAAAGGGGAGAAGTCCTGTTCATTTTTCCAAAACCAACCCCCAACCCCATGAAGGCATTAGTGTATCACGGCATGCGAGACGTGCGCGTCGACACCGTGGAAGACCCCAAGATTGAGGACGGCCGCGACGCCATTATTCGCGTTACCAGCACGGCCATCTGCGGGTCCGATTTGCACATTTACAATGGCAGCCTGCCCCAGCCGCGCCCCATGGTGCTCGGCCACGAGTTCATGGGCATTGTGGAGGAAGTAGGTAAAGGCGTGGGCAACAAGCTGAAAGTGGGCGACCGGGTGGTGGTGCCCTTCCCCATTGCCTGCGGCACGTGCTTTTTTTGTAACCACGACCTGCCCGGCCACTGCGAAAATTCCAACCCCGACCACTATGGCCCCGAGGGTGGCCTGCTGACGCAGAAAGGTGGGGCCCTGTTTGGCTACACCGACCTGTACGGCGGTTACAACGGCGGCCAGGCCGAGTACGTGCGCGTGCCCTACGCCGATTTTGGGCCCCGGGTCATTCCAGATTCGCTCACCGACGACCAAGCCCTGTTCCTCACCGACATCTTCCCCACCGGCTACTCGGCCATCGACTGGGGCAACGTGCAGGGCGGCGAAACGGTGGCCATTTTTGGGGCGGGCCCCGTGGGCATCATGGCGGCCAAGAGCGCCTGGCTGCGCGGCGCGGCCCGCGTCGTAATCGTCGATACCTTGCAGTACCGGTTGGACATGGCCAAGAAATCGGCCAATGTGGAAACCATCCTCTGGGAAAACCACGACGACGTGGTGAAGCAAATCCGCGAGCTGACCGGCGGCCGCGGCGCCGAAGTGTGCGTGGACGCCGTGGGCTTCGAGCCCGACCGCAGCCTCGTGGACCGCGCCAAGGCCGTGCTGAACCTGGAAAAAGGCTCGCCCAAAATCATCGAAACCTGCATGAGCGCCGTGCGCCGCGGCGGCATCGTGTCGGTGGTGGGCGTGTACGCCACGCCGTTCGACAACTTCCCCATCGGCCAGTTCTTCGACAAGGGCATCACCCTTCGCGGCGGCCAGGCCCCCGCCCAAAAGCACATCGACAAGCTCCTCCAGTACGTCGTCGACGGCAAGGTGCAGCTCGACGACATCATCACTCACCACATACCGCTCGCCGACGCCGCCCACGGCTACGACATCTTCCGCAACAAGAAGGAGAACTGTGTGAAGGTGGTGTTGAAGCCTTAGGGCCCCAGCGTCTGCCTACCAGCAAAAACGCCCTTCGCAAGCTTGCGAAGGGCGTTTTTAGTTTTAAGCCAAGGCTGAGCTAGCTTCGGCAAGCTACCGAAGGATCCAGCCCGGCGAAAGGCTTAGGTCAGGCCTTCGGCCATGGTGCGCATTTGAATCTCGATGATGCGCGAGCCCGCCGACTGGGTGCAGGCCAGCAGCACCGCCCCGGCTACGTCCTCGGGCTCCAGCATGCCCGACTGGGCCACGCTATCCTCGGTGCGGCCGCGGCCGAGGGCAAACTCGGTTTTGACGCCGCCGGGGCAAATAACCCCGACCTTGATGCCATGGGGGCGCAGTTCCTTATCCAAGGCTTGGGTGAAGCCGACCTGGGCGAACTTGGTGGCGCAGTACACCGCCTCGCCCGCGAAACCGTAGATGCCGGCCATCGACGAAAGCATGAGGATGGTGCCCGAACCCTGCTTGATGAGAACCGGCGCCGCGTGGCGCGTGAACAGGAACGTCGAGCGCATGTTGGTGTCCATCATGTCGTCGTAGTCGTCGGCGCTGGTGTCCACCAAGTTCTTGTAGTTGCCGGTGCCCGCGTTATTGAGCAGGATGTCGAGGCGGCCAGGGCCGTCCAGCGCGGCTTGCACGGCCTGGCGGGCCGTTTCCTCCTCGCGGGCGTCGCCAACGACGATAATGGGCCGGGGGGCGTGGGCCGCCAGCTCGTCGGCCAGGGTTTCGAGCCGCTCGGTGCGGCGGGCGGTGAGAATGAGTTGGGCGCCTTCGGCAGCCAACGCGCGGGCGCAGGCTTCGCCAATGCCGGCACTGGCTCCCGTGATTAAAGCTACATTGCCGGTGAGTTTTCCTGCCATAATGGAAGATGCTTGGAGATGAGTAAAGTGAAACCTGCCCCAGGGTAGAGCTTGAAGCCAAGCTAGCTGATTGTTTTCCCTAACGAACGAAAAGCAAAAGTGGCTACTTGTTTTTTGGCCGCCGCGGGTAGCCAGATGCGGTAGGTGCCGCTGCAATGCATCAGCCTTGGGAGGTAGCGCCGGCCGTCGTAGACGCGCGCCATCCAAATGCGCGGCACCGGGGCGTGCCATAACTCCTTCAGTACGCCATCGACGGTAAGGTGCAGCTCGACGACGTCATCCCCCACCACTTGCCCCTGGCCGACGACGCCCACGGCTACCGCATCTTCCGCAATAAACAAGGAAGAGAACTGCGTGAAGGTGGTGCTGAAGCCCTGGATCCCCAGCGCCTGCTTAGAGCCGGTTCCTCGGATTGGTTTACCTGAAAAGCCCGCGGCTCTGCCGCGGGCTTTTTTTATGGCCTAGCCAGGGGTTGGGGCCCCGGCGGCCGGGCGTCGTTGCGGGTTGCCCGTAGGCTTTCCGAAACGATTATCTTTGCTAGATTCCGAACTTTCTGCGGCCCGGACAAAGCGCCGCCTCACGATATATATACCCTTAGCCTAATGGCTTGTTCAACTTGTTCCTCCGGCGGCGGCTGCTCTACCAGTAAGGTGGGCGGCTGCGGCTCCAAAGGCGGGTGCAGCAGTGGCTGCACCCGCCTCAACGTCTTCGATTGGCTCGCCGACGTAGACGTGCCCGACTCGTTCGCGGGCTTTGACATTGTGGAAATCCGCTTCAAAGGCGGCCGCAAAGAGTTCTTCCGCAACGCCGACCGCCTGCCCCTCGTCACCGGCGACGCCGTGGTGGTGGAGGCCACTGGCAGCGGCTGGCACCTGGGCCACGTGAGCCTGAAAGGCGAGCTGGTGCGCCTGCAAATGCGCAAGAAGAAGGTGCCCACCGACACCAAGGACATCCGCAGCATCCTGCGCGTGGCCACGCCCGACGACGAGGAGCGCTGGCAGGCCGTGCGCGACCTCGAGAACGGCACCATGTTCCGGGCCCGGGCCATGGTGGGCGAGCTGCGCCTGCGCATGAAGCTGAGCGACGTAGAGTACCAAGCCGACCGCACCAAGGCCCTGTTCTTCTACTCGGCCGAAGACCGGGTGGATTTCCGGGAGCTGATTCGGCGGCTGGCCGACGAGTTCCGGGTGCGGGTGGAGATGCGCCAGATTTCCTTGCGCCAGGAGGCGGGCCGCATCGGCGGCATCGGCATCTGCGGGCGCGAGTTGTGCTGCTCGACGTGGCTCACCGACTTTAAAACGGTGAGCACCACCGCCGCCCGCTACCAAAACCTGAGCCTGAACCCCCAGAAGCTGGCCGGCCAGTGCGGCCGCCTCAAGTGCTGCCTCAACTACGAGCTCGACGCTTACCTCGACGCCCTGAAGGACATTCCGCAGGTGCAGCGCCCACTGCAAACCACAAAGGGCGAGGCCTTTTTGCAGAAAACCGACATCTTCCGCCGCCGCATGTGGTTCGCCATCAAGGGCGATAACAACTGGGTGATGCTGGAGGCCGCCCGCGTGCGCGAACTGCTCGAAATGAACAAGCGCGGCGAGAAAATCGAGACCCTGCTGCCGCCCCGCGAGGAGGAGCCGGAGCCCGAAGTATCGGCCATCGTGGAAGGCTCGCTCGACCGCCTCGACGACCAAATCCGAACCAACAGCAAGCGCAGCAAGCGCAAAAAAGGCAAGCCCGCCGACGGCGTTGCCGAAACCCAGGCGCCCACCGTACCCCCACGCGCGCCACGTGCCGAGCGCCCCGCCACCCGCGAGCCGCGTGAACAACGGGAACCCCGTGAGCCTCGAGGGGAACAACGGGAACGTGAGCCGCGCGAGCCCCGGGAACCTCGTGAACAACAACGGGAGCCCCGCGAGGCCCGTCCCGCCGCCGAGCGCCGGCCCGCACCAACTGCTTCAGAAGCGCCCCGCGAAGCCACCGGGGCCCCGGACGGCGGCGATGCGGCCCCCGAGCAGCGGGGCCGCCGCGGCGCCGCCGCCCGCCCCCTCAACCGCCGCAACAACCGGGGCCGCTCGGCCGACGGCCCCCGCCCCGAGGGCGAAGTCGGCGAGCCGCGCCCGCCCCGCGCCGAGCGGCCCGAGGGCCCCCGGCGCAACCCCGATGCCCCCGCCCCCCGCCCCGTGGACGACGCTGGGGCCCCGCGCGAAGGCCGCGGTGGCCGCGGCTCGCGCCGCGGCGGCGGCCGGGGCGGTGAAGGCCGCAGCGGCGCAGCTAACCCTGGTGCTGGCCCCGCGCCGGCCGGTGCTTAAGTTTTTGACAGCAAATGCCTATGCTTCGCTTTTTCGACGTGAGATTTTTGGCCCGGCCGCGGGCCTTGGTGGGGGCCCTGGGGCTGCTGGCGCTGGCTGGCTGCGACCCCAACCGCGTATTTGAGGAGAACACCGACTTCCCCAGTAATTCGTGGGACGTGCAGCGCAAGCCCGCCTTCACGTTTGCCATTGCCGACACGGCGGCGCGCTACGACGTGTACTTCGACGTGCGCAACGCCTCAGTGTACCCCTTCTACAACCTCTACGTGAAGGCCACGCTCACGGGCCCCAGCGGCCGCGTGGGGGCCCCACTGCTGCACCAAATGCTGCTGATGGACCCCAAAACCGGCGAGCCCCGCGGCAGCGGCACCGGCGACATCTACGACCACCAGATTCTGGCGCTGCCCCGCCAGCGCTTCGCCCAACCCGGCAACTACACCCTCACGCTGGAGCAGTTCATGCGCCAGGACCAGTTGCCCGGGCTGATGGCTGTGGGCGTGCGCGTGGCCAAACACCAGGCCCCGGCAAAGAAATAACGGCCGCAGCGCAACGCAAAAAAGCCGGCCCCGCAGTGCGCGGGGCCGGCTTTTTTAGGGGATAAAGGGACTACACGATGCGCGTGACGTCGACGGCGTTGGGGCCCTTCTTGCCGGCTTTGATGTTGAACTGCACCCGGTCGCCCTCCTCTATTTCGTGGATGAGGCCGGTTTGGTGCACAAAAATTTCCTCCTCCGTGCCATCGGGGATGATGAAGCCGAAGCCCTTGGCGTCGTTGTAGAATTTAACCGTACCGGTTTCCATAAGCAGCGAATCGAAAATAAAAGAGAAGCGTAGCCGGCAAAAATACGGCCCCGCCCGCAACCCGCCGCGCCGGGGCCCCAACCGTGGCCCGGGGGGCGCGTATAGTTTGGGGCCCCCTGGTCCTTCTTCCTCCCTAATCTCCTCGCCCCATGAGCACGGACAACCTCAACACCGAACCGAACGACATCGCCGGCAACCGCCTGGGCGGCCCCGCGGGCAACACGGCCACGCAGCCCGTGCCCCCGGCGGGCACGCCGCCAGTCCGGCCGGTGTCGAGCGAGCAGCTGGCCGCCGCCGAAACCAGCGTGGGCCAGGGCGGCGTCGACAGCGATGGCCAGCAGGAAAACAAGGAAGCCGACCCGGACGACCTCGCCCCCGAGCCTGGCGACCCGGCCGCGGCCGGGCAGCCCAACATCTATGGCGGCAACCTAAGCAACGCCACCCAGGCCGTGTTCGACGACGCAGCCCGCCTCGACAACCAGCAGGCCGACGCCAGCCGGGGCGAGTTTGGCCGCCAAGGCGACCACAACACCCACGGCGGCTACGGCAACCAGTACCGCGAGGCCGACTACGAACCCCACAATTCGGCCGAAGACCGCTACTACGGGGGGCCCGGTGAGCCCGGCCCGCAGCACAACTCCTACCTGCCCGACCGCGACCAGCTGGTTCACGCCAACTCGCCCGACGCCGCTCTGCCGCCCGCGCCGGGCCCCGAAACGCCGGGCCCCGACGGCCGCGGCAACCAGCACGATACCCGCAACCTGCCCGGCCGCACCGACGCCCGCGCCAACCAGCAGAACGACAACAGCGCCGGCCCCGCCCAGGGCCCCGGCTACGCCGCCGACTACGGCCACACGGCCTTTGGTGGCGGGGCCCCCACGCCCACGGCGGCGCCCACCGCTACGCCCCAGCGCAACCAGGGCGAAGACGACCGCTCGTCGCGCGGAGGCTACGACAACCAGGGCTCGGCCAACGGCCCCGGCGGCTCGGCGGCCACCGGCGCGGCCCCGGCGCCTCCCGCCACGGGCGGCACCCCCGCCCCGGATGCCGCCGGCGAAGGCTACGGCGACAAAGGCCGCCAGGGCGAAGCCAACCACCCCGATTACGCCACCGGCAACGACCGCAGCGGCTTCGGCGGGGGCCCCAACGCGGCCCAGCAAGCCAACCACGAAGGGTTCGGCTCGAAGGGTGGCTCCTACGACGACCAGTACGCCGCTGGCCAGCCCGGTGCCACTGGCGGCTCGCCGGCCCTGGGCGACTATACCCAGCACCAGCGCGACGCCAAAAACAGCGGTTCCGCTGCCCAGGAAAGTTCGCGCCCCGCCAGCACCCCTGATGAGCAAGCCGACACGGCCCCGAAGCCCAACGCCGGCCGCGCCACAGCCGACGAGCAATAGCCCAGCGCTCGCGCTTAAACCAAACAGCCCAGGCTTTCCAATTGCTGGAAAGCCTGGGCTGTTTAGGGCTTTCGTACGTTGGGCCGGCCGCGGCTTTGGAACTGCCCGCGCCAAACGGTGGAGGCCCGCTGAACCGAATTGAGTGACTGGCTGTAATATTACACTCCAGTAAGCGTCTTCCTGCGTATGCCTGCGCTCCCCCGTGCCACTTCCGATTTCTTCGACGACCTCACCAACGCTCTGTTGGTGTTGCGGGTGCAGGCGCAGCGCCGGTTTCGGCTACTGGGCCCCGAAGTGCTGAACCGCCGCCCGGGCCCGGGCCCGGGGCCCTGGAGCGTGGGCGAGTGCTTGGAGCACCTCAACATTGTGGGCGGCTACTTTCTGCCCACCATCGGCGCCCGCCTGCGCCGGGCCCAGGAGCGTGGCAGCCAGCCGGCCCCCATAGTGAAGCACGGCCTGATAGGCGCCCGCCTAGTAGCCAGCCTGCGCATACCTGCCGCCGAAAAACCCCGCGTGACGCCCCAGCGCTACGCCCCCACCGGCACCCGCCTCACCCGCACCGTGACGGAGGTGTACAGCCGCCAGCTCGACGAGCTGCTGAGCATCGTGCTGCGCGCCCGCCAGGTGAACGCCAACGCGGTGCGCATCCCCAACCCGCTGTTTCCCTTGCTGCGCCTGCGGTTGGTGGACCAGCTCGAATACCTTGTGGTGCACTTGCAGCGGCACGCCGCCCAGGCCGAGCGCGTACTGGCCGCACTGCCCGTGGTGGCCAGCGAATAGCGCCGGGCCGCTTATAAGTATAGCCCGGCCATGTGCTGCCAGGCCGGGGGCGCGTGCGCTTCACCGGCCCACACGTGCAGCTGGTGGGCAATGCCCTTGGCGTGGAGCAATTGGCTCAGAAACAAGTTGTCGGCCAGGAATGCATCTTCGGCCCCAACCGCCAATGTGATTTCCAGCCGCCGCAGGCTGGCCAGGTAGTAGGCATCGGTGAGGTTGGCCAGGAAGCGGTTGGGCGTGTTCAGGTACACAGCTTCGTCGACGTAGCCCTGGAACAAGTCCTGGAAGGAGGCCATCGGCTGGGTCAGGTCGTAGCGCCCGCTCAGGCCCAGCACCTTGCCGAACAAGTGCGGGTGCCGGAAGGCCAGGTTGACGGCGTGGTAGGCGCCCATGCTGCACCCGGCGGCCATCAGGCAGGGGTGGGGGTTGCGCTGGGTGAGGGGCAGCACCTCGTCGAGGAGGTAGCGCTCGTACTGCAAGTGGCGCCCGATGCGCTCGGCCGGGTGCTTGGCGGCGCAATAGAGGCTCTCGGCATCGATGCTGTCGAGGCAGTAGAGCTGCAAGTAGCCGCGCTCCACCTTGGGGCGCAGGGCCTCCACCACGCCCCAATTCTCGTAGTCGAAAAAATGGGCCCGCCGGGTGGGAAACAGCAGCACCCGGGCCCCGGCCTCACCAAAAACGAGCAGCTCCATTCGCCTACCCAAAGCCGGGCTAAACCATTCGTGATATTCGCGGTGCATGGGCAGGGCGGGGGCTAAGTGAAGGCAGATCAAGCGGGTTCCGGCGGCAAGGCTTGCAGGTGCATCCGAATCAGCTGGGCGTCAATTTGTTGCTGCCAGAGGGCGTAGCCCTGCGGCGAGAGGTGCAAGCCATCGGCCACGAACAAGGCCGGCTGGGGGATGCCGCGCCCGTCCAGCATCCGGTCGTAGACGTTGAGAAAGTACAGCGGGGGCCCCACCGCCGCCACCCGCTGGGCAATGCAGGCGTTGGCGTACTCGATGCGGCCGCGCAGGTGCAGCCGGGCCGGGCTGGGCTTTATGGACACGAAGCACAGCGGCACGGCCCCCAGGGCCGCCGCGACCGCAGCCCGCAGGTGGTCGAAAAACAACACCACTTCCTCGGCCGTGCGGCCGTCGCCCAAGTCGTTGTCGCCGGCGTACACCAGCAGGGCATCGGGCCGGTGCGGGGGCACCACCTGCGCAAAAAACCAGGCGCAGGCCGCCAGCGTCGAGCCCCCAAATCCCAGGTTAACGGCCTCCACTTGCGGGAAGGACCGCTCCAGCCCCGGCCACTGCGTGAACGTGGAGCTGCCGTAGAACGCAACCTTGGGCCGCCCGCCCCGGCCCGGGGCCTTGGCCAGCAGCCGCGCTATTTCTTCCTGGTACCACTGCATTTGTTGCAAAGAAAGGGGCGGGCCCCGGCCGCCCGCGGGGCCCCGGCGGCTGTTGCCACGGATAAATAATTTATGTTTTCCGGCCAGAGAAATACCCCGCCCAAAGATCGGCTTCCGGCAATATATAAACCTTATGGCGCAGATTATCAGTAAATGATGTTTGCGGCGGGCGGGTGGCGGGCGAAACGCATTTAATTGCGCGGCCCGTGTGGAATCTGGTGGAGCCCGGCATCTTTAAGGCCCCAACCTCTCCCTTCGTTGCCGATTATGCGCCCGTTTCTGCTTGCTTGCCTGCTGTTACTGCTGACCTTTTTTGCCGACCGCGCCGCGCCGGGCCCCGCCACGCCGTACCCCGCGCAGTGGAAAAAAATCGACGCCCTCCTGCAAAAAGAGCAGACCGCCACCGCCGCGCCGCTGGTCGAAAAAATCTACCAACAGGCCCGGCGCGAAAACAACGCCCCGGCCTACGTCCGGGCCCTGCTCTACAAAATCCGGCTGCTGGAGAATAAGGAAAACGACGCAGACGAGAAGGCCATCGCCCTGCTCGAAGCCGACGTGAAAACGGCCCAGTTCCCGGCCCGGCCTGTGCTGCACTCGCTGCTGGCCGGCCTCTACGCCGACTACTACAACCAGCACCGCTACCAGCTGTACCAGCGCACCGCTGGGGCCCCGCCCACCGCCGACGGCGACACGCCCGGCGCGGCCGACGGCGGCACCACCCTCGCCACCTGGGACGCCGCCCGGCTCGGCGCGGCCATCGTGCGGCACTACTTCCAGTCGGTAGAAGACGCGCCCGCCCGCCAGCTTACCACCACCCTGGCCGACCTCGGCGACCTGGCCACGGGCGGCGACGCCGAGGGCCGCGCCCTGCGCCCCACCCTCTACGACCTGCTGGCCCAGCGCGCCATCGCCGGCCTGCAAAACCAGGAACTGTACCTCACCCGGCCCGTGCAGCAGTTCCAGGTAACTGATCCTCAGCTGTTCGGCAGCGCCCAGGAGTTTGCCGGCCTGCCGCTGGGGGCCCCGGCCGCCGACCCGCTGAACGGCCCGCGGCTGGCGCTGCAGCTGCTGCAGCGCCTCACCGCCGCCCGCCTGCCGCTGGCCGCCGCCAACCCCGGGGCCCTGGCCGCCGTGGACTTGCAGCGCCTCGACTACCTGCACCGCCTCACCCAAAACACCGATTTGGCCGATGCGTACGGCCCCGCCCTGGCCCGCGCAGCCGACGCCTACAAAGCGCTGCCCATCAGCACCGAATTCTTGGCCGCCCAAGCCGTCCTGGCCCGCGACAGCACCCCGGTGGCCGCCGTGGCCCGGGCGCGGACTGCCGAAGCGCGGTTCCCCAAGTCGCGCGGGGCGGCCCGTGCCCGGGCCCTGCGCGCCGAAATCGAGCGGCCAGAGCTAACCTTTTCCGCCGCCGAAATTGTGGTGCCCGGCCAGCCCTGGCGCCTCGACGTGACGGCCCGCAACGTGACGGAGCTGCACGCCTGGGCGTATCGGGTTTCGCTGAAGGAGTGGGAAAAGTCGGGCGATTACGATGAGCGGCCGCTTTCTAAGCAATATGCCCGTGCCTTACGCGTTGCGCCCGCGGCCACCTGGGCCGTGCCAGTGCCCACGCACCCACGCGATTACAAAGACCAAAAAATAGCGGCTGCCGGAACAGGGTTGCCGGCTGGGTATTACCTCGTACTGCTGAGCAACAAGGCCCGGCTTTCTACTGATGCGGCGGCTTCATCAGCACAGGCGGGTACCGTAACGGCGTATGCATTCGTGGGCGCTAGCGAATTAAGTGCCGTGAAACGGGTGAATGGGCAAACGGGCGTTACGACGCTGTTGCTACTGAACCGGCAAAGTGGGGCCCTGCTAACGAACGCCACGGCGCGGGGCATATACCAGGCTTACAACCGTACCAAATCCCGAACTGATATTCGCCTGGGGGAAAAAATAAAAGCCGCCGCTACTGGCGAAATAGCCGTGCCCGCGCCACTTCTACTAACGGCGCCGACAGAGCACGAGCGCCTAGCCACGGCGCAGGTTTGGCAAGGCCGCGACACGTTGCTGGTGAACATAGAAAACGAGCAGTATGCTACGTCCGGTAAACCCCTTGTTGAACAGCCCGCGCGCCGCACATTTCTTTTCACTGACCGAGCCATTTACCGGCCGGGGCAGACGGTGTACTTCAAGGGCATTCTTACGCAGGTGCTCCGCGGCAAAGCCGACCTGCTAGCTAAACAGTCGGTAAGCGTGCGGATGGTGGACGTGAATGGCCAAACCGTGCAAACGCAGCCCTTTGTTACGTCCGATTTCGGCAGTTTTAATGGCTCACTGGTGTTGCCTACTGGGTTGCTCAACGGCGAAATGACGTTGCGGACGGACGATAATAGTATTCAGTTTGCCGTGGAAGACTACAAGCGGCCCACCTTCTACGTGCAGCTCGACTCGGTGCCCGGCCGCCCGCAGCTGGGCCAGCCGCTGGCCGTGAGCGGCCACGCCCGCGCCTACGCTGGGCAGGCTACCGACGGGGCCGCGGTGAATTACCGTGTCACGCGCCGCGAGCTGTACGCGCTGTTTGACTACAATTTTCGCCGCGGCGGCTACCGCCCCGGCCCGGGCGCTGGCAACCAGGAAATTGCCCACGGCACCGCCACCACCGACGCCGACGGCCGCTTCAGCGTCACGTTCACGCCGCCGCTGGGGCCCCCGCGGGCCGGCCGGAGCGGCTGGGAGCCAAGCTACTTGTTCGAAGTGACGGCCGACGTGACCGACGCGGCCGGCGAAACCCGCAGCGCCACCCGCGGCTTTCCCATCGGCCGCAACCCGCTCAGCCTGAGTATCCAGGGCCCCGGGCTGGCCGACAAGCAGCACCTGCCCACCTTCCGGCTGCTGGGCACTAACGCCACCGGCGAGCCGCTGCCGGCCGCCGGCACGCTGCGCCTGCTGGCCCTGCGCTACCGCCCCAACCCAGCCGGCGTGCCCGGTCTCGCGCCCGAAACCGTGGAGAACGAAGCTGCGCCAGAGTTGGTCAAAACCCTGGCTTTCGACACCAACGCTAGCCCCGCCCTCGCCCTGAGCGCCGCCCTGGGGGCCCTGCCCACCGGCCGCTACCGCCTCGAAGCCCGTGCTGCGGGCCGCGATTCGGCGCGGGCATTGCACAATTTCACGCTCTATGACTCTGGGGCCCCCACCGTGCCCTTCGCTACGCCCGACTGGTTTGTGGCGCTGGCCGACACTGTGGCCCCCAGCCAATCCGCCGCCATCTTGCTGGGCAGCAGCGAGGCCGAGACACGCATCCTGCTCGAAGTGGAGCACGGCGGCCAGCTACTGCGCCAGGAGTGGCTGACGCTGCGCGCCGGCGAGCAGCGCCGCGTGGCCGTAGCAAGTGGCCCCGCCAACGCCCCGGGGCCCCTGTACATCCACACCACGCAGGTGCGCGCCAACCGCCTCTACCGCCACGACGCTACCGTGCAGGTAACCGAAAAGCCGCAGCCGTTGCAGCTCGCCATCAGCACCTTCCGCGACCGGCTCCAACCCGGCCAAAAGGAAACCTGGCGCATCGCCATCCACCAAGCCACCGGCCAAGCCGCCGCCGCCGAGCTGCTGGCCACGCTTTACGACCAGAGCCTGGACGTATTCCGGCCGCACAGCTTCCAGGGATTGGGCTTTGGGAACCGGTATTACCCGCCGCGGTTTGGGTGGCAGGGGCAGTTTGGGGAGTTGAATTCTGTTTCGTTGGCGGAGCCGGGTGCGGAGCCTAGGCAATTAGCGGTGAGCTATCCAATATTAAACGACTGGGCTTTGGCCTTTGAAAATAGATTGATGGGGCGCGGGGCCCCTGGCAATAGGATAAGTGTCAGGATACGAGGAATTTCAAGCGTCGCTGCCGCAACCCCGATGATGGCTGATAGTCAATCATTAAACGAAGTGGTGGTAGTGGGCTATGGGACGCAAAAACGCTCCGACCTGACGGGTGCCGTGAGCGCCGTTGCGAAGCCGGCCCAACCCGACCTCTCCACCGTGCCCACCCGCACCGATTTCCGCGAAACGGCCTTATGGGAGCCGGCCTTGCGCACCGATAAGAACGGCGACGTGGTGCTCGAATTCCAGATGCCGGAGGCCGTGACGCGCTGGCAGCTGCTGGCCCTGGCCCACGACCGAAACTTGCGCACCGGCCAGCTGGCCCGGCAGCTCGTTACCCAAAAGGAAGTGCAGATTACGCCCAACGCCCCGCGCTTCCTGCGCCAGGGCGACACGTTCACCTTCCCCGCCAAGTTCTCGAACCTGACCAACTACGCCACCAGCGGCACGGCCCAGCTCTTCCTGCTCGACGCCGCCACCGGCCAGGACCTCACCGCTCACCTGCTGCGGGGCCCCGCCCAGCAGCCCGTGGCCGCCGGGGCCCACCAAAGCGCCGCCCTGGGCTGGGAATTGCGCTTGCCCGCCGACTTTGCGCCGGTAGCCGTGACGTATCGGGTAGTTGTTAGTTCTTCGTTGTCGGTTGTTAGTGAGCAAAAAAACGCGGCTGACAAACTAACAAAGAGCCAACGGAAGGCCCGCAAAAAACGAACAACTGACAACGAACAACTGACAACTACCTACACCGACGGCGAGGAAAACACGCTGCCCGTGCTGCCCAACCGCATCCTCGTCACCGAGAGCCTGCCGCTGCCCATGGTGGGCCCCGGCGCCCGCACCTTCGAGCTGAAGAAGCTGACCGGCCCCGCCTCGCCCACGCGGCGTAACTACTCCCTCACGCTGGAAATGACGGCCAACCCCGCCTGGTACGCCGTGCAGAGCCTGCCCTACCTGATGGAGTACCCCTACGAGTGCTCTGAGCAGGTGTTCAGCCGGCTCTACGCCAACGCATTGGCCGCCCAAATCCTGCGGTCCAATCCCCGCTTCAAAGCCGTGCTGGCCGAGTGGAACCGCCAAGCTCAGAGCGGCACCTCCTCCCAGCGCAACGCCCTGGAAAGCAAGCTTAACCAAAACCAGGAGCTGAAAAACCTGCTGCTGCAAGAAACCCCCTGGGTGCGCGACGCGCAGGGCGAAACCGAGCGCCTGGCCCGCCTCACCACCCTGTTTGATACCGTGCGGCTGCGCACCGAAACCGCCCGCGCCCTGGCCAAGCTCCAGGCCATGCAGGGGCCCGGCGGCGCGTTTCCGTGGTTCGAAAAAATGCCCGCCGACCGCTACCTCACCCAGCTCATCGTGGCCGGCTTCGGCAAGCTGAAAAAACTGGGGGCCCTCGACGCCAGCCAAAACGCCGCCGCCCGCCCCCTCCTGCAAAACGCCCTGCGCTACCTCGACGCCGCCACCGCCCGCGACTACGCCGAGCTGCGCCGCCAAAAGGCCGTGAAGCTGGCCGACAACCACCTCGGCGACCTGCAAATCCAGGCCCTGTACGCCCGCAGCTTCTGGCCTGGCCAGCCCGTGGCCAAAGCCGCGCAGCCCGCCTACGCCTACTACCGCGGGCAGGCCGCCCAGTTCTGGCCGGGCCAAACGCGCTACCTGCAAGCGCAAGTGGCGCTGGCGCTGTTTCGGGAAAGCAAGGGGGCCCCGGCGGCCCAGCAAATCCTGCGCGCCCTGGCCGAAAACGCCTTGCATTCGCCCGCGCTGGGCATGTACTGGAAGGAGGTGGCCGGCGGCTACTACTGGCGCGAAGCCCCCACCGAAACCCAGGCCACGCTCATCGAAGCCTTCGACGAAGTGAAAAACGACCAGAAATCGGTTGACGAAATGAAGCTCTGGTTGCTCACCCAAAAGCAAACCCACCACTGGCCCAGCACCCGCGCCACCGCCGACGCCTGCTACGCCCTGCTGCTGCGCGGCTCTGACTGGCTGGCCGCCCCGCAGCCGCTGCAAATCAGCGTGGGGGCCCAGCCCGTGCGGCCCGAAGCGGCCCAGGCCGGCACTGGCTATTTCAAAACCAGTTGGCCGGCGGCCGAAATCCTGCCCGCGCAGGGCAACGTCACCGTCGCCAAGGCCGATGCGGGCGTGGCTTGGGGCGCGCTGTATTGGCAGTATTTTGAGGACATCGACCGGATTACGCCCGCCGCCACGCCCCTCAGCCTGGAGCGCCAGCTCTACCGCGAAACCCGCACCGCCGGGGGCCCCATGCTCGAAAAGCTAACCGCCGCCGCGCCCCTCAAAGTGGGCGACGCCTTGGTGGTGCGCCTCGTGCTACGCACCGACCGGGCCCTAGAGTACGTGCACCTCAAAGACCAGCGCGCCGCCGGCCTTGAGCCCATCGGTCAGCTCAGCGGCTACCGCTACCAGAACGGGCTGGGCTACTACGAGAGCCCCCGCGATGCGGCCACTAACTTTTTTCTGAGCGCCGTGCCGCGCGGCACGCACGTGTTTGAGTACCGGCTGCGGGCCAGCCAGGCCGGCGATTTCTCGGGCGGCCTAAGCCAGGTACAGTGCCTGTACGCGCCCGAATTTGGGGCCAATTCGGCTGGGCAGCGGCTAATCATTGCGCGGTAGGAGGGGGGCAAATCGGGGCCCCGGGCGGGGGCAAACGGGGTGGCCGCCGGGCCAGGTGGGGGCCCGGCGGCACTTGCATCTTGCCAAGAATGGGCTTAGCTTTGCCTTTCGACCAATTGGATAATGATTATACTATGAAGCAGTTGTTAGCCCTGGCGGCCCTATTTCTGACCCTGGGCACGGCCCACGCCCAGACGCCCGTAACGAAACTTCCCGGCGAAGAAAACCTGAGCCTGCGCGAGCGCGCCGAGCGCGATTTCCTGATGCCGGTGCGCCGCAAAAAGGCCGAAACCGTTCGCGCCGCCGCTACTGACGATGCCACCGCTTCGCCCGAAAACGACGCTACCGCCCACGCCACGGCCAGCGCCGAAGAGGCCCGGCCCGAAGAAGCCACCGTAGCCACCCGCGAAGCCCACACCACCCGTTCCTACGCCGCCCGCCACGCCGCCTGGCTATCCGCCCGCCGCGCCGAGGCCCGGGCCGAAGAGCGCGCCTCCGAGCGCCGCGCCGCCCGCCACAGCAGCAGCAAGCACAGCTCAAAAGCCAGCCGCAACAAAGCCGCCAAGACGAAAACCAAGTCGAAAGCCGCCCGCGCCAAGGAGGCCCGCGCCGCCAAAAGCAGCAAGAGCCACCACAGCACGACCAAAACCAAGCACAAGGCCGCCGCTAAAAAAGTGACCGCGCACAAAAAGTCGTCGTCTGCCAAAAAGAAGGCCACGGCCAGCCACAAGAGCAGCAAGAAGCACCGCCGCTAGATTCGGTTTTTGCCACAAAAAATCCCCGCCAGTTACTGGCGGGGATTTTTTGTGATTTGTAGCGTGGACTCTGCGAGTTCGCGCGTTAAACGGTCGCCCAACGATTATCGGCAGGACGAAGCGAGTGACGCGGACGCGCAGCGGCCACGCTACAGCGCATTACCCAGCGATGCGCACGACCAAGCCGTCATTACGCGGCTCGAGGCGAATCTGGCAGCTCAGGCGCGAGCCTTCGTACACGTGGGGCAGGGTTTCGAGCATGTCCAGCTCGGCGTCCTGGGGCTCCGGTAGGACGGGGCCCGCTAGCACCTCCACGTGGCAGGTGGCGCACAGGGCCATGCCGCCGCACGTGGCCTGAATGGGGTAGTCGTTGGCCTTGAGCAGCTCCATCAGGCTCAGGCCCATGTCGGTAGGGGCCTCCAGCTCGCGGCGCTGGCCGGGGGCCTCCTCTACGTAAATGCGTATGTCGTTTTCCATATAATTAGTGAGTCAAATAAGGAAACAAGCAGAACGTCATGCTCATCTGTCGTCCGCGCAGCCGAAGCATCTCTCCCGCAGCAGTAAACCAATCGATTAGATTAGTTACGCGGGAGAGATGCTTCGGCTGCGCGGACGACAGATGAGCATGACGTTCTTTTCTCTCGTTTACAAAGTGGGCACCCCGTTCACCGTCGTGTACTTGAGGGTGTATTTTTTGTCGGGGTAGATGTATTTAAATGCGCCCTGGCACATCAGCGCGGCCTCGTGGAAGCCGCAAAGGATGAGCTTGAGCTTGCCGGGGTAAGTGTTGATGTCGCCGATGGCGAACACGCCGGGCGTGGACGTGCTGTAGTCCAGCGTGTTTACTTGCACGGCGTCGTTCTCCAGGCCCAGGCCCCACTCGCCGATAGGCCCCAGCTTGGGCGTGAGGCCAAACAGCGGCACGAAGGCGTCGAGCGGCACGGTTTCGGCCACACCGTCGTTGCCGGTGATGGTGACTTCCTGCAAGTGGCCGTTGCCGTGCAGGTGCGTCACATTGGAGCTGAGTACGAGCTTGATTTTGCCGGCCTCGTGCAATTTCTGCACTTTCTCGGCCGAGTCGGCGGCCCCGCGAAAGGTGGTACCGCGGTGCACGAGCGTTACCTCCGAGGCTACGTTGGCTAGAAAGTTGGTCCAGTCGAGGGCCGAGTCGCCGCCGCCGGCAATCACGATTTTCTTGTCGCGGAAGTGCTCAGGGTCGCGCACCATGTAGTGCACGCCCTTGCCGCCCTCGAAGCGCTCCAAATTTTCGACGGCCGGCTTGCGGGGCTCGAACGAGCCCAGGCCCCCGGCGATGGCCACGGCTTTGCACTGAATCTCGGTGCCATCGGTGGTGTAGAGCTGGAAGGTGCCGTCGTCGAGCTTGGCGAACTGCTCCACTCGCTCGCCCAGCGTGAAAGTGGGGTGGAAGGGCTCGATCTGCTTCATCAGGTTGTCGACCAGGTCGCCGGCCAGCACTTCGGGGAAGCCCGGGATGTCGTAAATCGGCTTCTTGGGGTAGATTTCGGTGAGCTGGCCGCCGGGCTGCGGCAGGGCGTCGACGACGTGGCAGCGGAGCTTGAGCAAGCCAGCTTCAAATACGGCAAACAGGCCCACTGGGCCGGCCCCGACGATGCAGATATCGGTGGAAATTACGTTGGGCATAAACGAGCTAAGTCTCTGAAACAAGCGGCCGCAAAGGTAGCCGTTGCGGCCGGGGCCGCCAACGGCCCCGTACTAATACAACAACCCAGGGCCCGAAATCGTTGGCTGTTTTGGTGTTGGCCGCGCCGCTTTGGCCTGCTATGTGCAGGGAGCGGCCGGGCCGCGCGCCGGCCCTACCTTGTTGCCGGAAACCTTCGCGGTGCCCGTTGCCTCTCCCTACAGTCCGTTTCCCGGCGCATGATTTCAGCTTCGATTCTTAGAAAATACGCCCTGCTGCTGCCGCTGAGCGGGCTGGCCGTGGCCTGCGGCTCCGGCGGTGAGCCCGTTAAAATTGCTGGGGGCAAGCCCGCCGCCGGGGCCCCCGCGGCCGCCGATAAAATTAATCAGCTCAACGTGTTGGTCGACGCCTCGGGCGGAATGCAGGGCTTCATGCACGCCAACGCGCCCGGCGAGCCTGGCAGCAACTTCCAGCAAACGGTGGCCGCGCTGCTCTCGGATGTGAACGGCCAGCACGGCGCCCCGGCGGCCTACTACTTCGTGAAGGAAGCCACCGGCGCCGACCCGCGCATCCTGGTGCCCACCAGCTACGGGGCCCTGACCAGCGCCGTGAGCACCGGCATCCAGAAGCCCGCCCTGGGCACCGAGCTGCCCCTGATGCTGGCCGAGGCCCTGAAGCTGCACGCCAAGCGGCCCGGCACGGTGAGCATCATCGTGTCCGACTTCATCTACAGCCCCAAAAACGCTGGCGAAACCTGGCGCGTGAAAACCGACGTGAAGGACGCCCTCGGCACCGCCGACGCGGCGCAGCTGGCCGTGTCGGTATTCGCTGGCACGTCGGAGTACCGGGGCAATTTTTACCCCGGCAACCGCACCCGCCCGCAGGCCTTGCGGGGCGAAAAGCTGCCCTACTACATCTGGGTGGTGGGAGCCCCGGCATTGGTGGGCCAGGTCGACGGCACGCTGCTGAAGCGGCTGGCCGGCCAGCCCCAGGCGCACTTCAACACCCGGTTTGCGCCGCCCTACGCCGCGCTCGACCACTTCCAGAACCAGGGCGAATGGTACAAGGCCGACCCGGTGAACGGCGTGCCGGCCCTGAGCTTCACCAAAAGCGTATCGCGCAAGGAGCCGGCTGAGGTTGTGTTTGGCCTCGACCTGAAAGGCGTGCCCGCTGAGTGGCAGAAAGCCGCCGCCCAAGGCCTGCGCCTCGACGCCGCCGCCACCGACGCCACACTGCTGCGCACCTGGCCCGTGGCCCAGGAGCCCAGCGCCGCCACCCACGCTAACTTGCAGCAGTACACGCACCTAGCCAAAATAAAGCTGGGCCAGGTGCCCGGCGCCGGGGCCCTGCTGCACCTCACGCTGCCCCGCCCGCAGCCCGCCTGGGTCGCCCAAACTTCTACCGCCAACGACAGCAACATCGCCAAGCAGGGCCCCAAAACCTTTCTCCTCACCGACGTCATGCAGGGCGTGGCCGACTACTTTGCCGACCAGCCCAGCGCCCAGCAAGCCCTCGATTTGCTCATCCGCGTGCAGCGCGCGGAGTAGCGTGGACGCTGCGAGTCCGCGCGTTGAACGGTCGCCGAACGGTTATCGGTAGGACGAAGCGAGAGCCGCGGACTCGCAGAATCTACGCTACAGCGCTGGGGGCCCAATTTTTATACAATCTGCCAACCCAACCCCTTTATGTTTCAACAGCTTTTCACTTCGCTCTACCAAGCCTTACTGGGTACGCCGGCGCCGTCGTCGCTTATTCCCGTGTACCAAAAAAGCATCTTCCCCGGCGTGGGCCTCAGCACGTTTTTCGCCGTGGCGCTGGGCATGGCCCTGGTGTACTACGTGGTGCTGAACCGGGTGCTGACCACGGCGTTGTTCAAAACTTCGCACTGGCTGCTATTCGTGCTGCTCACGGCCGTGGTGGCGGCGGGGCTGGCGTATTCGCAGGCGCACTCGGTGGTCACGGAAAGCCTCAACAGCAGCGGCGTGGCGCTGGAAGGCATTGAGCAGTCGGCTTATAACCGCTACGTGCTGGGCTTTTTGTGCGTAAACGCGTTGTTCGGGGCCCTGTTTTTCGTGTTTTGGTCGTTTGTGGTGAAATTCTTCTCCACCAGCGCCCGCACTACACCGGTGCGCTGGCCAAATTAGGGCCCTCATTGGAATACCTTGAACGTCATGCTCATCTGGCGTCCGCGCAGCCGAAGCATCTCTCCTGCGGCAGTAAATACTAGTTAGTGAGCGGGAGAGATGCTTCGGTTGCGCTCAGCATGACGGGCTAATTACTTTTTTACCCTATTCTACCTCAATGGCTAAACTGTTTTTATTCGGTATCGGCGGCACGGGCTCGCGCGTGATTCGCTCGCTGACGATGCTGCTGGCGGCGGGCGTCGAAATCAAGAACTGCGACACGGTGGTGCCCATCATCATCGACCCCGATGCCCGCAACGGAGACATGAACCGCACCGTGGAGCTGCTCAAAACCTACGCCCGGCTGCGCAAAGGCTTGCAGCCGGCCCCAGCCGTGGGCGACTTCTTCCACACCGACATCAAAACGCTCTCGGCCATTGCCCAAACCGGCAGCGGCGACGTGAAGGACGCTTTCGTATACGATTTCGGCAACATCAACGAGAGCTTCCGCGACTACCTGCACTACGACCGGATGCCGGTGGAAAGCCGCCACCTGGTGGATTTGCTCTTCACGCCCGAAAACCTGGCCAGCCCGCTCACCGTGGGCTTCAAGGGCAGCCCCAACGTGGGCTCGGTGGTGCTGAACGGGCTGATGGGCTCGGCCGAAATTCAGGCGTTTGCCAACAACTTTAACGAGCAGGACGGCGACCGGGTGTTTTTCATCAGCTCCATCTTCGGGGGCACCGGAGCGGCGGGTTTCCCGCTGCTGCTCAAGAACCTGCGCTACCCCGACCTGAGTGGCGGCCAGCGCCTGCCCAACGAAAAAGCCCTGCGCGAGGCCCCCATGGGCGGCCTCTCGGTGCTGCCCTACTTCAAGGTGAACCCAAGCGCGGAAAGCGCCATCGACTCGCGGTTTTTCATCACCAAAACCAAGGCGGCCCTCAGTTACTACGAAACTAATCTGCGGGGCCTCAACTCGTTGTACTACCTGGCCGACCCCGTCACGAAGAGCTACGACAACCAGGAAGGCGGCGCCAATCAAACCAACGGGGCCCACTTCATCGAGCTGGTGGGGGCCCTGGCGGTATTCGATTTTATGGCCCACAGCAAAGCCGAGCTGCAAGGCCAGGAGCTGTTTTTTGAGTACGGCCTGGAGAAGGACGACCGGCCGGTGCGCTTCGGCTCGCTCGACGCCGACAAGAGCCTGCAGCTGCTGGGCCGGGCCCTGACGCGCTTCCAGCTCTTCGCCATCTTCCTCACCCACGGCTTGCCCGGCACGATGGACGCGGTGTTCGCCAAAACCCTGCAACTGCCCGCCGACTGGAAGCACGACGACTTTTATAGGGCCCTGCGCGAGCTGCTCGACAACCCCGCCTACGGCTTCACGCCCTGGCTCAAAGAGCTGAGCGCCAACGACCGCGCCTTTGCGCCGTTCCAGCTCGGCTCGGCTGACTACAACGATTTGGTGTACGGCCAGCGCGTCGAAACCGGCTTTTTCGACAAGGGCATCGTCACCAATTCGCTGCGCAAGTCGCTGGACGACAGCGCTACCAAAACGAGCCACCCCACCCGGCCGGGCCAGTTCGTGGAGCTATTCAGCAAGGTGATGCGCGAGACGGTGGACAGTAAAATCAAGGGGTTTTAGCAGATTGCCAATGGCGCGGGGTTCTGCCCCGTGCCGGCTATGTTTGGGAGGCTCTGCCTCCCGCCGTTAGGTTCGTTGCCACCGTAAGCCGTTCAAACCGGGGAGGCAGAGCCTCCCAAACGTAATCGGCACGGGGCAGAGCCCCGCGCCAGCAGTGAAATAGTAGAGCTAGATAACTCATTATGAGCACCATCCTTCGCCTGCACCAGCAGGGTAAATCGTTGCTTCGCGGCTGGCAGCAGTCCGACCGCATCAGCGACAACCAGATTAAAACCATTGCCGACCCTGACGGCGGCTCGGCGCACGTCACGAGCACGTCGATTCCGACGCCGTTTGGGCAGCTGCACCTGCTGGCCGAGGCGTTCGAGTTTGTGCGCCACGAGCCGAACGGCACCTCTGTGTACCACCACTTGGTGACGCACTGCTTGGACTTGCTGGAGCTGCTGTTCTTTCGCCAACAGTTTGCCAACTATAGCCTTACGCTGCTACCCTGGCACAAAGACGACCAGCTTAGGGCCCTGCAAAGCAACGATGCTACCCGCCTGATGGGCCGCACGTTGGGCCTGTACCTGAACGACCCGCAGTTTGCGGGCGTCGAAACGCTGTTCCTGATTTTTGGGGAGGCGCGCGGCAGCGGGCGGCGCGAGCTGCTGGGGCTGACGTCGCCGTTTACGCTGGTGTTTGCGCGGCAAGGGCTGCGGGCGCTGGATATTCAGCGGGTGAACGGCACCGGGCGCTACTTCGACCAGGCCATTGTGCCGCTGGCGCAACGGGCCCCGGAGTTTCAGAAGTTTCTGTACGGTTGGTTCGACGTGAACAAGAACCTGCGCGATAAGACGTTTGCCAATAGCCTGTTCCGCTACTTGCAGGACACCGACCGGCAGCGCGTGAACGACGTGGCGGGCCAAAACCTGAGCCCCACCGAGTTCCTGGCCGACTACGAGCCGCTGCCTTACGAGGGCGGCGTGGTGCGCATCAAAGGGGCCGAATTGTACCAGGCGCGCGTGTCGCAGAAGCCGGGTACCAGCGACTGGTTCATTGCCGCCACCCGCGTGCTGGAGGGCCCCGCGCCGCTCGTGCTCAAGCCCGACCTCGACCTGACGGGCAGCAACTACTACGGCGGCACCAAGGGCGCGGCCGGCATGGGGGCCCAAATCGGCTGGGCCGACGCCGAGCCCAACCTGGCCGCCCGCGTGCTGCCCGCACTGGGCATCACCTACCCGTACCTGACGGTGAACGACCTGCTGGAAGACTTCCTCGTGGAGCTGCCCTACGGCTTGAACCGCGACAAATTTGCCGCCGGCCGCCAGCCGGTTATCTACGCGCCGGGGGCCCGGAAGGCGTACCAGTACACCGACTTTGACACGGATGCGGACTTGCAGTTCCCGTTTCTACTGCCGATTAAGAAACAGTTCTTCAACTACTTCACCCCGGAAGACGTGAACCGCCTGGTGCAGTTCACGGTGGAGATAAACTACGTGACCGTGACCCTGACCGTGCCCGTACAGCACGGCCAGCCCGTGGTGTACGAGCGCCACTACTACCGCAAGCTGCCCAGCGCTGTGAGCCAGCGCCCTGAAAACGGCTTCCTGGTGGAGACGCTGGTGAACCTGGGCGTGTTTCCGTTCTACAAGCACGAGCGGGCCGAAATCAACAACACTTACGAGGTGATGCTGGTGGACGATAACTCCGGCGCGACGCTGGCCGACCTGCACTTCCACGACGCCCAGGGGCCCCGGCAGGCCGAAAAACAGGTGCGCGTGGCCCGCAACCCGTTTGGCGCGGCCAGCATCTATTACCAGTTGCGGCAGGCGCCGTTTGATTTTGTGGAGCTGGAATGCCCGCTGCCGGATGCGCCGGGCACGCCCTTTCGCACGGTGCGCAACGTGGTGGTGCCGCGCTGGAAAGCAGTAACGAGCGGCCCAGCTAACTTCACGTTTGCTGTCGATTTTGGCACCACCAATAGCCACGTGGCCCTGATGCGCGGCGCCGACACCACGCCCGAGCCCTTCCGCATCGCCACCGAGGACGAGCTGCAAGTGGTGACGCTGAACCAACCGCTGAAGCGCGCCAACTCCCTGCCCGAGCGCTACAGTACCAGCTTCGGCAGCCTGGCCTACGCCCGCACGGTGCAAAACCGCGAGTTCGTGCCCGCCTTCATCGGCACATCGGGTGCCGACTACGCCTTCCCGATTCGCACGGCGACCTGCGAAACGCCCATTTTTGCGGGCCAGATTACCCAGCTGTTTGGCAACGTCAACATTGGCTTCAACATCAACCGCGACGAGCTGAACGGGGCCGTGGGCCACTACCGCACCAACCTGAAGTGGGAAACCAGCGGGGCCGACAACGAGGCCGGCCAGCGCCGGATGCGTGCCTTTCTGCGGGAAATGCTGCTGCTCATCAAGCACAAAACGGCCCTCAACAACGGCGACGTGAGCAAAACCCAAGTGGTGTGGTTCCGGCCCTTGAGCATGAACGCCGCCGCCCAGCTGGTGTTCGAAAACACCTGGGCCGAGGAGTACAAGTGGGTGTTTGGCGAGCGCCAGCAGTTCCCGCCGCGGGTGCTGAGCGAGTCGCTGGCCCCGTACCTCGACCTGGTGAAGCAAGGGGCCATCGAGCCGCGCGACGGCGTGAACGCCGTGAACGTGGACATCGGCGGCGGCACCACCGACGTGCTGTTTGTGCGGGGCGAAAAGCCGGCCGCCATCAGCTCGTTCCGCTTCGCCGGCGACGTGCTGTGGAGCGACGGCTCGCGCCAAACCCGCGGCGGCCGCCTCAACGGCTTTTTGCGCTACCAGGACGCGCTGGTGGGTAAGATGGTGCCCGACGAAACGAACAAAGACGCTTTCCAAAAGGCGCGCAACGCGTTTGAGAAGGCCATGAAAAACGGCGATTTCTACGCTTCCGACGTGGTGAGCCTGCTGTTTGGGTTCGACGACCAGCTGCGGTTCAGCGAGAAAATCATTCTGGCCCAGCACCTGCGCGTGGTGCTGCTGCTGCACTTCGCGGCCATTGCGTACCACGTGGGGCAGGCGGCGCAGGCCCAGGGCCTCAGCCCGTTGCCGCGCCACCTCAGCTTCAGCGGCAAGGGCAGCACCTACATCAAGCTGCTCGATTTCCGCCCCGGCCAGCCCACGGCCACCAAGCTGGCCCGGCTGGTGCTGGCCTTTGCCACCGGCCAGCCCGTGCCCGCCGACTTCCGCCTCACCGTGGCCACCGACCCTAAGGAAGCCACCGCCAACGGCGGGGCCCGCCTCTTCGCCGCCCAGCAGGGCGAGCACCTGGCCCTGCAGGACCTGATGGAAAACATGAAGGCTTCCGCCATCATCGGCGACACCTTCCCAAAAGACGCCGACGGGGATGAAGCGCCTGATGCCGCCGGGGCCCCAGCCGCGCCGCCGCTCACCGGCCGCGCCGCCCAGCCCACGCTGGCCCAGGCCCGCGAGCGGCGCGACGCGGTGCTCGTGAACGCCCAGCGCCTCATCGACTTCCTGGCCAACGACCCCGATGTGGAGGAGCTGCTGCCGCGCCTGAACGTGGAGTTCGACGCCGATTTCCTGAGCGAGTTCTTCCGCCAGGAGATGGGCGACAGCCTCAACGCGGGCTTCAACCAGCTCTCCGCTAATACAGCCAAGGAAACGTCGGCCATTAGCGAAACGCTGTTTTTTTTCGCCTTCCGCGACGCGCTGCCCAAGCTTACCCAACGCCTTTACGAACGCCATTATGCTGCGCAAACTGCTTAATTTCGGTGGCCGGGCGGCCCGTGTGGCGGCTTGCGCTGCGCTGCTGGCCGGCGGGCATGGGGCCCTGGCCCAGGGCATTCCAAGCCCCGAACCTACAGTGGCCACAGAGGAAGCAGCTGCCCAACCGGTGGCTGCCCAGGCCGTGTCGCCCAGCCGCGACTGGAGCGAGTGGGCCTTGGCCTTGTCGGTGCTGAGCTTGATTGGCGTGGCTTTTTTGGTTGTGACCCGGCCCAAGCACCGGCACCGCTCGTCGTCAAGCAGCGGCTCCGGCAGCCCAACCACGCGCCTGGCAGGTGCAACCGATGAGTTGACGCCCGGGCAGTTCAAGGAAGTGCAGAAGATGATAGCCCGGGCCCTGGCCGACCAAAACCGGCCAGGGCCGGGCCCGGCTGGGCCCGCTGCTGCTTCAGCGGCCAGCAACTCAGCCAACCGTCCTAAGCTGGCAGCCAATACGCCCCGTCCCAAAACCGCCTCGACTGCCCTGCCGCCGCCCGAGGCGCCGGCCGCGCCAGTTGCCGCCGAGCCGCAAGCCGCTGCCGAGCCCGCGGTAGCCGCTGAGCCGGCGCCCGCCCCGCCCGCGCCAGTGGGGCCCCGGCGCGCCTACGTTAGCTCGGCGCCGGTGAACGGGCGGTTCCGGCGCAACGTGTTGCAGGGCCAGCCGGCCCACAACAGCATTTATGAGTTGACCTGGGACCCCGCCCGGCCCGACGAAACCACGTTCCAGGTGAACCCCGACGTGGCCTCGCACCCGCGCCACATCAGCTCCTACGCCGACGTGCTGGAGCCGGCCTGCGAATTTAATTTGCCCCAGGGCGCGGCCTCGCGCATCGTGACGGAGGCGCCCGGCCTGCTGCGCCGTGTGGACGGCGACGACTGGGAAATCGTGCGAAAGGCGCGCATTTATTTCGCCTGATGCGGGGCCCCACCCCTGGCCCCTCCCCGGCGGTGAGGGGTGCCTTCAACAAGCTGTTAGCTGACGACTGGCACCCCTCCCCATCGGGGAGGGGCCGGGGGTGGGGTCGAATCGGTAACGCATTCTAAAACAACTCTATGCTGGTAATAATTGAGGCCCTGGCCGTCATCCTGCTGATTGGCTTGCAAGTGCGCGCCTTCCTGGGGGCCCGTGCCCAGATTGGCCGTTTAGAGAAACTATTCCCCGGCGCCGGGGCCCTGCTTCTCACCAAAGTCAGCGACCCGGCGACGCACCGCGAAGTGGATACGGTGGCCAGCACCGCGCCCTCGCCGGAGTTTGCCGAAGTGCTGGCCAACACCAACGTGTACCTGCTCAAAAACAAGGGCACGGCCGACTTCAACATCCTGCAAGACCTCACCGAGCGCCGGGTGGGGGCCCTGGACAGCGAAATCCAAGCCACCACGTCGCTGCCGCTCTACCTGGGGCTAATGGGCACGTTTGGCGGGGCCATTTTGGGGCTGGTGAGCCTGGTGCTGGGCGACGGCAAGTTTGACGACGCGGCCATCGCGGGCTTTCTGCGGGGCATCACAGTGGCCATGGTGGGCAGCCTGTGCGGCCTGGGCCTCACGCTGTGGGGCAATGCGCTGTACCGCGGGGCCCGCCGCCAGGCCGAGCGGCTGCGCAACGACTACTACTCGTTTTTGCAGGTGGAGCTGCTGCCGATTTTGCACTCCGACATGGCCGGCAGCCTGAGTACCCTCAAAACCGTGCTCGACGGGTTCAACGTTAAGTTTGTCAACGATATTCAATCCATCGGCCCGGCCTTTGAACAACTGCGGCCGCTCATCGACCAGATTATCAGCAGTACGGAGGTGCAGCGGCGGTTTCTGGAGCGGCTGCAGGGCATTGGGTTCACCGAGATGGCCAACGCCTCGGTGGCCGTGTTCGACCGGATGGACCGCAGCGCCCACATGTTCGAGGACTTTTTGGTGTACCAGGAAAAACTAAATGCCACGCTGGCCGCCGGGGGCGAGGTGGTGCGCAAGGTCGAAGGCCTGCTGAGTCGCCTCACGGGTCTCGAAACCGGCCTCAACCAGGTGCCGGCCATGCTCCAGCAGCACAACGACACGGTGGACCGCCAGTTCCGCTTCTTCAACCAGAGCCAGGAGCGCATGGACCGCATGGGCGCCGACACGGAGCAGTACTTCGACAAGGCCAGCCGCCAGCTCACGGGCATGATGAGCACGCGCCTGGCCCACTTCAACGCCGACGCCGAGAACGCCCAGGCCGAGTGGCAGCGCCGCTTCGACACGCTCAAGGCCGACAACATTTACCAGCGCATCGTCGAGTACCTCAACCCGTTCAGCCAGCTGCCGGCCCAGCAGCAGGCCCTGAACCAGCTACAGGAGCGCCAGGCCCAGCAAACGGCCCAGGCCATCCAGGCCCTCCAGCAGCGCCTCGACGCCGACACGGCCTTGCAGCAGCAGCTGCTGTTCCAGGTCACGCGCACCAATGCGGTGCTCGAGCAGCTCACCGAGCGCAGCTGGTTGCAGAAAGCGCTGGGCCTGAACAGAAAGTGAGATTTTAGTTGCTGGTTGTCCGGGCTCCATGCCCTCACCGTGCCATTCATGGCCGTCATGCAGAGCGCAGCGAAGCGGAGTCGAAGCATCTCTACCGCAGCACTAACTCAATTGATTGAATTACTTACGCAGTAGAGATGCTTCGACTCCGCTTCGCTGCGCTCTGCATGACGGCCTGGGCCCCCCAGATGGCGGACAACTAGCAACGAACAAATAGCAACTAAAAATGAACCAGGACCGCAAAGATTTCTTCTGGCCCAGCTACGTGGACCTGATGACGGCCCTGTTTCTGGTGATGCTGGTGCTGTTCGTGCTCAGCTACAAGCGCTTCCAGGACAAGCAGCGCACCAACGAAAACCTGATTGCCGAACTGAAGGTGCAGGTGCAGGAAAAGCGCAAGCTCGACGAAATCAAGGCCGCGCTGCAACGCCTCGAAAGCAGCTACTTCACCTACAATCAGCGCTACAAGCGCTACGAGCTGAACTCCGAAGTCACGTTTGCGCCCAAGAGCGACGTGCTGCCCGCCGCCGCCCAGGGCCCCCTGGTGCAGGCCGGCCGCTTCCTGCTGCGCCAAATGCAGAGCCTGAACAAACAGGATAACGTGCAGTACCTCATCGTAGTGGAGGGCCGCGCCGCTAAGGACCTGCGCTACCCCGCCACCGACCCGCACAACCTCGACGGGCCCGCCGTGCGCCAGCTCAGCTACAGTAGGGCCCTGGCCGTGCTGCGGCTCTGGGAGCAGGCCGGCCTGCGCTTCCCAACCAACCTGGAGGTGGTAGCCGCCGGCAGCGGCTTCCGCGGCGCCGGCCGCTACACGGGCGCCGAGGAAGCCAAGAACAAGCGCTTCATCATCCAGATTCAGCCCAAGATTGGCTCCATCGGCAAATAATAACCTGGGGATAACAACCGGGGCCCCCGGCGGGCCGTTGGAGGTTGATTACCAATGGCCCGCCCCCATGAAACGCGACGAAATTATTCCCCGCCAAACCCGCATCGTGTACGCGTTAATGGCCTTCGCGGCGGCGGCGGGCTTCGTTTGGGCCCTGTGGGAGCACTTCCACCGCGCCGCGTAGGCCGCGGCCGGCTTACAGCTTGGCGTCCTGGGTTTTATCGGTCATGGCGGCCTGCAAGTAGCCGAGCATGGTCTTGATTTCGTCGTCGGTGTTGACGCGCAGCAGATTCCAGGTTTTTTGCATGAGGGCATCCGTTACTGCGTCGGTGTAGGCCGAGGCCAGGTGTGGCTTTTCCCGCTCGAAGGGGCCCATGCCGTAATCGCCGGTGGGGGTAGGGTGGGTGTTCACAAAGTGGGTCACGTCGTACTGGTACTGCCCTTCCTTGAGGACGTGGATGCTGAGCACGTGGCCCACGGGCCCGCAGCTGTGGCCGTTCACCAGGGCCTGCGTGCGGCCCTTAACGATGATGTTGCCGGTGGCTGCGTCCTGCACTTGCAGCACCGCCGCGTCGCCCTTGTAGCGGCGCAGGGCCCAGGCACGGGCCCGGCGGTACAGCTCGCTTTCGGTGGCCCCGGGGATTTCGACCACGGCGGAGTAGGCCACCAGGTGCGTGGTGGGGTCGATGGGCAGCGCGGGGGCATCTTGGGCGCGCACGGCCGGCGCGGCCAGCGCGGCCAGCGCCAGGGATAAAAAGAGTAGCAGGCTTTTCATAAAACTAATGGGTTGGTAGATAGAGGGTATAGTGTGGGAGTGAAGGGCGACTGTGAGCGGCGCATTGCGGGCCGCGGGATAGAAAAACTATTTAATCGGGCTTAAATCATAGTGATTGGCGCATAAAAAAAAGGCCCTTGGCGCAGTGCCGAGGGCCTTTTAGGAAAAATCGAGGCGCGAACGTTGCGTTCGCCAGATTTGGTGCATCATTTGAAACAGAGCGCGGCGGGGTAGGGCCGTTGCGCGGAGCAAAGGTAAGCACGCCGTCGTCAGTGGGCTTGTCGTGCCGGGGCCCTTTGGATCAGGCCTATTTTAAAAAAAACGCAATAAAAAAGCCCCTCAGCGTGATGCTGAGGGGCTTTTCGTGGTCGTGTAAGGAGTCGAACCTTAAACCTTCTGATTCGTAGTCAGATGCTCTATCCAATTGAGCTACACAACCATTTCCCGCGTTGGGAGCACAAAGGTAGGGAGGCTTTTTGAGCTGCCACAACTTTGGCCTGACTTTTTTTGCTGCGCCGCGGCAAACCCGTTCAGTATCAGGGCAAGATTTTTGCGTCGGTGGCCGCATTTGCCTGCAAGCTGCGCTTCAGGGCCCGGTTGAACACGAAAAACAGGCCAAATAGCGATGCTGCTACCAACCCCACCAGTACAAGCTTGCTCAGGGCCCCCTGGTCGGGGTCGCGGAGCAGGGCCAGCACGTCGGAGGCCTCGGTGCCGAGCCAGTAAAAAAACAAGCTGCGCGGCAGCATCCCCAGCACCGAGGCGGCCAGGAAGCGGCGGCGCGGCACGCCCACCATCGCCAGCACGAACGTCATGAGGGCAAAGGGCAGCACCGGCGAGAGGCGCGTGAGGACGATGAGCGACCAGCTCTGGGATTGTAATTGGTCGACCACGCCCCCGGCCTTGGGGAACAGGTGCAGGAACTGGCGCAGCTTGCCGTGGTCGAGGCGCAGGGCCAGCTCGTAGCCGATGGCGGCGGCCACGGCGTAGGCCGCCACCATGCCCGGCAGCCCCGCCCAGCCAAAGTAGTAGCCCGTGGCAATGGCCACGAACGTGGTGGGCGTGAGGGCAAAGGCCATCGTGACGGCCGTGAGGGCGAAGTACAGCAGCGCGGGGCCCCAGCGCAGCCCTTCCAGCAAGTGCTGGTTCCGGAGGAGCAGCGCCGCCACCGCCGTCGAGCCCAGCAGTGGCACGGCCACCAGCAGGAACATGGTGAGCAGGGTGGAGAAATTCTTCTGGAAAAGCGCGCGCAAAAAAGCCATCGGGAACGGTAAGGGTAGGGCCGGGGCCCCAAAGAAACGGGCCCACGCCGCCACCGGCCGGAGCCGGGGCGGGTGGGCCCGTTTACGGCGGCGCGGCGCGCGCGGCCCAGTCAGTGGCTTTTACACCGTCCAGAGGCGCAGGCTCATCCAGCCATAAGCGCCCAGCACCGCGGCCAGCCAGCCCAGGGCCCCGTAGGTGAGCAGCAGGTACCAGGCCACCGCCGGGCGGCGGAACCGCTTGAAGTACCGCACCGTGAGCACCGCGCCGGCGATGATAAAGGCCACGAACACGAGTGGCCCCAGCGAAGCGGCCACGGAGGACACCAAGCTCAGATGGCCGTCCGTCGTGAGGTGCTCGACAAGGCTGGTAAGGGCACCTGCTGTGGCCACCAGTGCACTCGTAGCTAGCAAGGGCAGCAGACGGGGCAATAGCTGCGCCCGCGGAAGCTTGCGGCGCAATACCCGCACTAGGCCCACCAGCGCGGCCAGGCTGCTGGTGGTAATTAGTAGCACGGAGAGGGCCAGCAAGGCCGGGGGCAGCCACCACCAGAACCCCGCCGCCAACGCATAATCAGCTTGCGCTGTTGGCAGTGTGGTTATCAGTACCCGCCGGCCTTCTTTGTCTTGCGTGAGCACGGTGGTGGCCGTTTGCTCATTCGGGTGGCGGAAGGTGAGCGGGCCGGTGGGCATCAGGGTGTCGGCCTTGCCAATGAGGGGCTCCAGCAGCAGTAGATTTCCTTGCCGGCGCAGATTGGCGCCACCGGCCAGATAGTCGGCAAGGCCGGTCAGCTCTTGGCGGGGCGCGGCGCTCCGGTAATGGCCGAGGTAGGGCGCCACGGCCGCGGCATCGAGCGGCACCGCGGGCGACGGCCCGCGCGTGGGCAGCTGCCGCAGCAAAAATGCTTGCACCAGTTGTTCCAGCTTCGGGGCGCGCTGTCCGCCGTTGTTCGAGAAAGCATAGCCCATGCCCAGCTCGCGGTTGTAGCCGAAGGCGCTGATAAACCCGGCCATGCCGCCGCTGTGCCCCCGGAAAAGCGCTTTGCCCTGCAAGCCAAGGGGCCAGTTGGCCAAGCCATAGCCGGCGGGCAGGCCGGCGCGGCTGGCCAGGGTCGTGTGCACGGTTTCCAGCTCGCGCAGGCTGGCGGGCTGGAGCAGGGCGCGGCCATCCGGGGTGCGGCCCTCGTGCAGAAAAAACTTCACCCACTGCGTCATGTCGGCCGCCGAGGCACTCATCGAACCGGCCGGGCCGAGGTAGATGGGCAGAAGGGGGAGGGACTGGTAACGCCCATCGGCGTAGCTGTAGCCCCGCGACATGCCGGGGCCGGGGGTGATGTGCAGCGCCGGGCTGGCATCAGGCATGGCCAGCGGGCGCAAAAAGTGCGCAGTGAGGTACTGCTCGTAGGGCTGGCCGCTGAACTTTTCGAGCAGGTAGCCCGCCACCTGGTAGCCGGGGTTGGCGTAGCTCATGCGCTCGCCGGGCCGCCAGCGGCAGCGCAGCTCGTTTCGGAATATCGCCAGGGCGGCCGGCCCGCGCGGGTCGGTGGGCGTGGTATTTTGAAAGTGGTTGATGCCCATGTCGTCGAAGCCGGCGGTGTGCTCAAGCAGGTGCACCACGCGCACCGGGTCGGTCGCTTCCCAGGGGTTGTCGATGGGGATTTCGGGCGCGATTTTATGCACCTCGTCGTTCAAATGCAGCTTGCCCTGCTCGATGAGCTGCATGAGGCCGGCGGCCACGAACGTCTTCGTGATGGAGCCGATGCGGAAGCGCGTGTGCGCCGTCACGGGCCGCTGGGTGGCCACGTCGGCCAGCCCCAGGCCGCCTTCGAACAGCACCGAGTCGTGGCTGACCAGCGTGAGCATTAGCCCCGGAATGTGCTCGCGGGCCATCACGGCCCGCAGCGAATCCTGGAGCTGCGCCAGCGTGCGCATGGGCGGAATGCCCGGCTGGGCCCCGGCCGGGGCCCCCAGCCCCAGGGTTAAAAGAATAGCGAGCAGTAGGTTTTTCAGCATGCGAGAATAGCGCGTGAAAGGAGCTGGTGAACAAGTAATTCGGGGCAATTGCAGGGCAATGGGCTGTAATAAAGCCAAATATATATAGCCAAACCAATACTGCGATGTACCGCCCGCCCGTGGCTTGCCTTACGGGCGCGGCCCCCGACCTTTGTTGTCCGCTTTTACGTTCACCGGCTGACCACCTTTTGCCCCGCCCATGAAATTTGCCACCAAAGCCATCCACGCTGGCGTGCACCCCGACCCCGCCACCGGGGCCATCATGACGCCCATCTACCAAACCTCGACCTACGTGCAGTCCTCGCCCGGCAAGAACATGGGCTTCGAATACTCGCGCACCCACAACCCCACCCGCACCCAGCTGCAAGACGCCCTGGCCGCCCTCGACGACGGCCGGCACGGCCTGGCCTTCGCCTCGGGCATGGCGGCCATTGATTGCGTAATGAAGCTGCTCAAGCCCGGCGACGAGCTGATTTCGACCGACGACCTGTACGGCGGCAGCTACCGGCTCTTCACCAAGGTGTACGAGCCGCTGGGCATCGTGTGCCACTTCGTGCCGATGCGCGACCTGGCCGCGGTGCGCGAAAAAATCAGCCCCCGCACCAAGCTCATTTGGGTGGAAACGCCCACCAACCCGCTACTCAACGTCATCGACATTGCCGGCGTGGCCGCCATTGCCAAGGAGGCCGGGGCCCTGCTGGCCGTGGACAACACCTTCAGCACGCCCTACTTGCAGCTGCCGCTGGCGCTGGGGGCCGACATCTCGGTGTACTCGCTCACCAAGTACATGGCCGGCCACTCCGACACCGTGATGGGGGCCCTGGTCTTTAACAGCGACGAGCTGCTCGAGCGCCTGAGCTTCTACCAGAACGCCTGCGGCGGCACGCCGGGGCCCCAGGATTGTTTCCTGGTGCTGCGCGGCCTCAAAACCCTGCACCTGCGCATGCAGCGCCACTGCGAAAACGGCCGCGCCGTGGCCGAGTACCTGCGCCAGCACCCCAAAGTGGAGCACGTGTACTGGCCCGGCTTCGAAACCCACCCCAACCACGCCGTGGCCGCCCGGCAGATGCGCGACTTTGGGGGCATGATTTCGTTCGTGCTCAAAGGTGATAAAAAGGAGGACGCCATTGCCGTGCTGGAGAAATTCAAGCTCTTCACCCTGGCCGAAAGCCTGGGCGGCGTGGAAAGCCTCAGCGGCCACCCCGCCACCATGACGCACGCCAGCATCCCGCCCGAGCAGCGCCGCAAGGCTGGCCTCTCGGATTCGCTCATCCGCCTGAGCGTGGGCATCGAGGATGCCGAGGACTTGATCGAGGACCTGGCCCAGGCCATCGGCTAGGGCCCCGTGGAACGTCCGCCCGCCCCGCCGCCCATCGACGTGCTGCCACTATTTCCGGTGCTGGACCGGCTGCTGCTGGAGCTGCTGCGTGGCCTGGCCCCGGCCGACTGGCAGCGCCCCACGCGGGCCCGGCAGTGGGCGGTGAAGGACGTGGCCGCCCACCTGCTCGACGGCAACCTGCGCACGCTCTCCATGTTGCGCGACGGCTACTACGGCGAGCCGCCGGGCGCAATCACTTCCTACGCCGACCTGCTGGCCTACCTCAACCGCCTGAACGCCGAGTGGGTAGCGGCCGCCCGCCGCCTGAGTCCGGTCGTGCTCATCGACTGGCTGGCCGCGTCGGGAGCCGAGTACGCGCAGTTCCTGGCCACGCTCGACCCCGGGGCCCCGGCGGCCTTTGCCGTGGCCTTGGCCGGCGAAACCGAGTCGCCCAACTGGTTTCACGTCGCCCGCGACTACACCGAGAAGTGGCACCACCAGCAGCAAATCCGCGAGGCCGTGGGACAAACCGCCGCTTTGCTGACGCCGGAACTGTTCCGGCCCTTCCTCGAAACCGTGGTGCGCGGCCTGCCGCACGCCTACCGCGCCGTGGCAGCGCCCGTGGGTACCTTGGTGCAGGTAGCGGTGCAGGGCCCCAGCGGCGGCACGTGGCGGCTGGCGCGGGGCCCCGGCGCCTGGCAGCTGCTTGATGCCAGCGCCCTGGCCGGGGCCCCCGCCGCCGCGGTGGCGCTGCCGCCCGCCACGGCATGGCAGCTGTTCACCAAAGGGCTGGCTCCGGCGGCGGCCCGGGCGCAAGCAGAAATAATTGGTGACGAACGGCTTGCCCTGCCGGTATTGCAGCTGGTGGCCGTGATGGCCTAGCAGCAGCCCCCGTTTGCCCGATACGACCGGCCGTGCGCGGCGTAGGTAGGGGGCCCTGGCCGTTAAAAGTTCGTTCCCGTGCGTTTCTTGCCGTTGCTATCTGGTGTTGTCTTGTCCTCCTGCGCCACCAATTCTGGCGTTGCTTCTATGTACACTCCTGCTCCAACTCCGGCCCCGGTCGTCCCCAGCACCACCTACCTGGCCTTGGGCGATTCGTACACCATCGGCGAAGGTGCGGCCGAAGCCGACCGCTGGCCCGTGCAGCTGGCTAAATTGGCGCAGCAAACCGGGCTGGGTGTGCAAGCGCCCGACATCATTGCCCGCACCGGCTGGACCACCGCTGAGCTGCAAGGGGCCATCCAAGCCAGTGGCAACCACCGCACCGATTACGGATTGGTGTCGCTGCTGATTGGCGTCAACAACCAGTACCGCGGCCAAACCCAGGCCCTGTACCGTACCGAGTTCCGGCAGCTGCTGGCCACGGCGGAGCAGTTTGCCGACGGGCGGGCGGGGCACGTGGTGGTGCTTTCGATTCCCGACTGGGGCCAAACGCCCTTCGCCAAAGGCCGCGACCAGGACCGGATTGGCATCGAAATTGACCAGTTTAACGCCGTTGCCCGCGACGAGTGCCGCCAGGCCGGCATCGCCTACGTCGACATTACGTTCTTCACCCGGTCCGCCGCCGGCGACGCCAGCCAGTTCACTACCGACGGCCTGCACTACACGGGGCCCCAAATGCGCCTGTGGGCCCAGCAGGCGCTGCCCGTGGTGCAGGGGTTGCTGAAATGAAATAATGGGCACCACCGGTGCAACGTTTTGGGGGCAAACGGTATCCCGAAGCTGTTGCGTTCTGCCAGCTTTCTACCCAATGCCCGCGCCAGTGAAAAAACGCTTACTACTCGTTCCAATGCTGGCCATAGCTGCGCCAGCAGTTGCCCAGCACATCGAACTGATTGGCCGGGCCGGCGCCAGCTTTTCCCACTACCGGGGCAGCGGCACCGAAGCCACGTCGTTCGTCAACTACAGCAACTACGCCGGCTACGAGCGCGGCTACACCAACAACCCCTACGGCAGCCGGCTGGGCACGGGCTTCGCTTTGGGAGGGCGCGTGCAGCGGGTGGGCCGGCGCCAGGGCCTGCTGGCGTTTGACCCGGGCTACGATTGGGCGCGGAGCCGCACGGCCATCGCCGCCCTCTACTACTCGGCTGGCTACGCCAACACGGCGTACGCCGCCACCGGCAGCGCGTACCTGCGGTCGCAGGACCTGACGGCCTTCTTTGGCCTGGGCCACCGCTGCCGAATGGGGCCCCTGGCCCTCGATGTGCTGGTGGGCCCCGAGCTAGCGGGCCAGCTCAGGGCCCGCGAAACGGGCCACGGCACCTACAACAACGGGGCGGCGTGGGCCACGGACACCGACCGCAGCGGCCGCTTCCCCCTCGATGGCCGCCTGCGGGCCGACGCTACCGTGTGGCGCGGCCGGGTGGGCGTCAACGCCAGCTACTCCTACGGCTTCGCCAACGCCCAGGCGGGGCTGGTGGGCGGGCCCGTGCGCGAAGCTTACACCCGCACGTTGCGCTGGGGCTTTGCCTACCGGCTGCGCTAGTGCTGCTTGCTTAATTGCGGGAAATAAGTACGAAACAGTGGCAGGTTTTTCGTAGCCTTGCGGCAATACGGCGCATGCCGTGCGCCAGCGTGCCCTGTTTTGTGAAGAAATATTGCCAACTGGTGGCGCGATGTTTAAGCCTGCGAAGGTTCTGAATGCCAGTATCTGGCCAATCTATTGTATTTTGGAGGGAATAACTATTGCGATGTATGTAACTTGCGCCTAGTGCCTCGCTGCTGGGCAAGGCGTAAAAACAAAATTTCCCTCCGCAATCGCCGCATCTTTTCTTAACCGTTCTCCTGTATGAAAAAACGCTTACTTACGCCCCTGTTTGCGGTCACGGCCCTGGCCGTACACGCCCAGAGCGTCACCGTTACCGGCCGCGTGCTGGGGGCCCAGGGCGAGGCCCTGCCCGGGGCCACCGTACTCGAGCGCGGCACCACCAACGGCACCGCCACCGGGGCCAACGGCGACTTTTCGCTGAGCGTGGCCCCCACGGCCACCATCACGGTGCAGGCCATCGGCTTCGCCGCGCAGCAGATTCCGCTCAACGGCCGCACCCGCCTCGACGTGCGCCTGGTGACCTCCGCCACCGACCTGGGCGACGTGGTGGTGACCGGCTCGCGCGTGACTGAAGGCCGTTCCAACGTGCTGACCACGGCCCCGGTAGACGTGATTTCGGCCCGCGAAATCAAGGCCTTTGCCCAGACCGACGTGAGCCAGGTGCTCACCTACGCCGCGCCCTCGTTCCAGTCGTCGCGCCAGTCCATTTCCGACGGCACCGACTTCGTGGACCCCGCCAGCTTGCGCGGCCTGGGCCCCGACCAGGTGCTGGTGCTCGTGAACGGCAAGCGCCGTCACAACTCGGCCCTCGTGAACATCAACGGCACCATCGGCCGCGGCTCGGTGGGCACCGACTTGAACGTGATTCCGACGGCCAGCATCAAGCGCATCGAAGTGCTGCGCGACGGCGCGGCGGCCCTCTACGGCTCCGACGCCATTGCGGGCGTGATTAACATCCAGCTGAAGGATGACTCGACCGGCGTGAGCAGCAGCGCCCTGTACGGCCAGACAACGCAAAGAGACGGCAAAACCGAGCAGGTTGATTTCAACGTGGGCATTGGCCTGAACAAGCGCGGCTTCCTCGACCTCAGCGGCCAGTTCCTGAACCGCGCCTACACCGACCGCGGCTTCACCGACCAGGCCCCCCTCATCTACCTGGGCAACAACGGCGGCAACTACCCCGCCTCGGCCACCACCGAGCAGAGCCGCCGCGACCTGAAAGCCCAAGACGACGCCCTGGTGGCGCAGAACGGCTTCGACCGCAACGACTTGCGTGTGGGTCAGTCGGCCACGCGCAACTTCGGCGGCTTCCTCAACGGCGGTTACCGGCTGGGCGGCGGCTACGAGCTGTACGTGTCGGGCGGCGCCTCGTACCGCACCGGCCGCGGCTCCGGCTTCAACCGCCTGCCCAACCAGGCCACCCAGAGCGACCTGAACCTCTTCCCCAACGGCTTCCTGCCGTTCATCAACACCACCATCTATGACCAGTCGGCCATCGTGGGCGTGCGCAACAACTTCGCAGGCTTTGCCGTGGATTTGAGCAACACCTTCGGCCGCAACGAGCTGGCCTACAACGTAGATAACTCCGTGAACGCCTCGCTGCCGCAGGATGCCAACCTAGTGGGCGTGAACCCCACCAGCTTCTACGCCGGCCGCCTGGCCTTTTTGCAGAACACGACCAACCTGGGCTTCTCGCGCCGCTTCATCGAAGTAGGGCCCCTGGCCAACCTCAACGTGGCCTTCGGCGGCGAGTTTCGCTACGACAATTTTCTGATTGGCAAAGGCGAGTACGCCTCGTACATCAACGGCGGCCGCACCGTGAACGGGGGCCCCGCGGCCTCGGGCTCACAGGTATTCCCCGGCTACCAGCCGCAGGACGAGGTGAACAAGGGCCGCACCAACGTGGCGGGCTACCTCGATTTGGAGAGCGACATTACCGATAAGCTGCTCATCCACGCCGCCGGCCGGGCCGAGCGCTACAGCGACTTCGGCGGCAACGTGAGCGGCCAGGTGGGCCTGCGCTACAGCATCGTCGACGCGGTGGCCCTGCGCGGCTCGCTGGGCAACGGCTTCCGGGCCCCCTCGCTCCAGCAGCGCTACTTCACCAACACCAGCACCCAGTTTGTGAGCGGCGTGGCCAACCAGGTGCTCACCGTGAACAACGACAACCCCATTGTGCGCAACAGCTACGCGGCCGGCGGCACCGGCCAGCAGGGCTTCGGCGTGGAGCCGCTCCGGCAGGAAAAATCGACCAACTACGGCGTGGGCGTCACCGGCAAAGCCGGCGGCTTCACCCTCACGGCCGACGCGTACCTGATTGACATCAAGGACCGGATTGTGCTCTCGGCGCAGTTCACGCGCACCAACCCCACCGTGAACGCCATCCTGGGCACGCTGCCCGTGAGCCGGGTGCAGTTCTTCGCCAACGCCGTGAATACCCGCACCAAGGGGGTAGACGTGGTGCTGAACGAGCGCCTGCCGCTGGGCGACAAAAGCCGCCTGGTGCTGACAGCCGCCGCCAACTTCAACCAAACGGTGGTGACGAATTTCAACAGCTCGTCGGCCACGGTGAACAACGACCAGACCGCCGGCACCAGCAACCTGCAAAACACGCTGTTTGACCGCGCCCAGCGCACCCGCCTCGAAAGCGGCAACCCGCGCAGCAAAATCGCCCTCTCGGCCGCCTATACCTTCGGCATCTTCGGCATCGAGGGCCGCTCGGTGCGCTTCGGCGAAATCAAAACCGCCGACGCCGACCCCGCTCGCGCCTTCCTCGACCAAACGTTCTCGGCCAAGTGGATTACGGACCTCACGCTCAGCGCCCAGGTTGCCAAGCAAGTGGGCCTCATCATCGGGGTGAACAACTTGTTCAACGTTTACCCCGACCAGCTCATCGTGAACCCGCGCAACAACGCCACCAACTTCTCGGTCGACCCCAACCTGAGCTACAACTCGGGGCTGGACAACTCGAACCGCGGCCGCTTCCTCTACAGCGCCAACCAGTTCGGCTTCAACGGCGCCTACTACTTCGCCCGCGTGAACATCACGCTGTAAACGAAGCGCTTCCAACGCTAAAAAGCCCGCCCTGGTCGTCAGGGCGGGCTTTTTTGTAGCCGGTTGGGATTGGCCAGCGGTGGCGTTTACTTGATAAATTTTGCCAGCACGGTTTGCAGCTCCTCGCCGCGTAGGTTGGCGGCCACGATTTTGCCGGTGGGGTCAATCAGGAAGTTCTGCGGGATGGCCTGCACGTGGTAGGTTTGGGCGACGGCGTTCTGCCCGCCGCGCAGGTCCGATACTTGCGTCCAGGGCAAATGGTCGTCCTGAATGGCTTTTAGCCACTTCTCGCGGCCGTTTGCGCCGTCGAGCGACACGCCCAAAATGTCAAAGTTGCGGCCCTTGTAAGCCTCGTATGCCTTGATAACGGCCGGATTTTCCTGGCGGCATGGCTTGCACCAACTGGCCCAAAAATCAATCAGCACGTACTTGCCGCGGTAGTCGCTCAGCGATACAGTTTTGCCCTCGGGCGTTTGCTGGGCGAAGTTGGGCGCCGGGGCCCCAATGGCCACGTCCTTCAGGCCTTGCACCATAGCGCCGTAGCGGCGGCCTTCCGGGCTGTTCTTGAGGGCGGGGCTCAGCGCCTCGTACAGGGCCCCCTCCACCGCGTACTGGGGCACGGTCATCGTACTCAGGCCCGTCAGCGCGTACAGGCTCACCCAGGAGTTGGGGTTGGCTTTGATGAAGTCCCGGTCCGACTGCGCAAATTCCTTGGTAATGGCCTCGTACTGCGCCCGCTGCCGCGCCGCAAACGCGGGGGACTTGCCCTCCTCCGCGGAGGCTTTTTTCGCCGCGTCCCCAATCGAATTCATCTTGGCCTTTATGCGGTCGGACGAAGCCACCAGCCGCTGGTAGTCGGCCGCGACGGGGCCCCCGGTAACGCGGGCGTTTTGCACTGAATCGGGGCTGGTGACGACAATCGGGGTTGGCTCCAGAAACACCCGGACGTACTTAATGGGCCCCAGTACACCGTTGCCCAGCTTGCCGTCGCGCTTCACCAAAAGGTCCACTGCGCGGGGCACGTCGCTGGTGCCCTTCAGCTCAAACGCCCCGTTTTTGAACGTGGCGGAATCCGTGGGCTCCATCCCGCGCATGAGGTAGACCTTGGCCGGCGCGTTCAGGTTACCGATTTTGCCCTTGATGGTGAAGGGAAAGGACGTTTGGGCGAGGGCCAGCCCCGGGGCCAGCAGTAGGCAGCCAAGCAAGTGCTTCTTCAAGTGGTCGTGGGGATATAAATATTTAGGTCCCTGAAATTCAATGTGCTAGTGAACTAGCGCTTGGAAACGCGTCGAGCTAGTAGTTAGTATCCGCGGCCCGCAGCAAGCGCGCCAGGGGGCGGCCGTCGGCCCCGCGGGCCACGTACAGGCCCGCCGGCAGGGCGGCGGGCTGCCACACCACGCGGCCGTCGGCCTGGGCGCGCAGTTGGGCCACCACGCGCCCCAGCTCATCCACGATGGTGATGGCCTGCCCCGGGGCCCCGGCCTGGAACTGCACCTGCTCGCGGAACGGCGTGGGGAAGGCGGCCGACTTAGCCTCCCCGGCGGGACGGGTGCCCAGGGTGGTGGCCGCCGTCACGAGGAAAGCCAAGGTTTGCTCTTCGCTGGCGCTGGGGCAGCCGTCGTCCGTTACGGCCACCGTGGCCGTGTAGCGGCCTGGCGGCAGGGCGGCGGGCACCTGCCAGGTCAGCTGGGTGCGGGTGGGCCCCAGGGCTTGCAAGCTCAGGCCGGGCACGCTGCCCACGGCGTCGCTGGCAAAGCTTAGGGTTTGGCCCGCGTCGGGGTCGGCGGCGTCAAGGGCCAGCACCACGGTTTGGCCGGCCCGCACCCGGATGAGCTCGTTGACGGGCTGCGCCGCCGGGGCCCCGCCCACGGTGAGGGCCGTGAAGCCCGGGGCCCGGTTGGTGGCGTTCAGGAACAAGTAGCTCACGTCGCGCATTACCCACCCGATTTGCTGCCAACTGCCGTTCAGCTGTCGGTACTCGTCCACGCGGGCCGCCATGATATAGCGGCCCGCGTCGGTGGCCGTGGTGGCCGGGGCGGTGAGGGCCCCCGTGGCGGCGTTGAGCCGGAAGTGGGGCGAGGGCGTGCTCGGAATATCCGCCCCGCATATCAATTGGGCCCCCGTGCCTGCCTGCGGCGTCACGAAGCGGTACACCAGCGAGTCGCCGTCGGCGTCGAACGCGCTGAAGCTGTAGCGTTCCGCCTGGCCGCTGGCTACGTATGGCAGGCGCGTGGATAGGAACACGGGCGAGGTGTTTTGGGCCACCAGCTCGGTGTTCAGAAAAGCGCTGCAATAAACCCCGTAGGTTTGGGACTGCAGGTTGGTGACGTTTTTAACACCACCGGCCCGGTTTTGACCATTAAAGCCCATCGTCCATTGCCCCCGGGTCAGGTCCACGTCGGTTTCGTAGAGCTGCACGGTGTACGCCAGGCCCCCCGTGCAGCTCTGCCCGTAGGTTTTCAGCACCTGCGTGATGGGGACGTTGACGGAGAAGCTGCCGGTGCCAACGGCGTCGCAGCCGTTGCGGCTGAACGTCAGCGTTGCTGATGGCTGCCTCGCCGACCCGGGTGACAAATCAACGTACAGCCGGAGTGTGACGTGGTAGCGCGGCGTGCCGGCCGTGGTGGCGGCCACCGGCGCGTAAGTAATGTCCGTGCTTATAATGTGCGAAGCCTGCGCCGCCAGCGCAGAGCCCAGCCACAGCAGCAAAGCCGGTAGCAAGCGGGAGTAGAAAGATGAATACATAAAGGCAGAAAGGGGAAAGGACTTTCTGCCGATAAGTTAGGGAGGGGAAAGGGATTTGGCGCTGAGCAGCTTACCAACTCATTTGCCCGGCGCTGGGGCCCCGCTGCTACTGTCTAATATCTGAAACAGCTCGTCGAGCTTCGGGGTCAGGATAATCTCGGTGCGGCGGTTCAGGGCCTTGTTCTGGGGGGTGTCGTTGGGGGCCACGGGCACGTACTGGCTGCGCCCGGCGGCCGTGATGCGGGCCGGGCCCACGCCGCCGGCCGCCAGCAGGCGGGCAATGTCGGTGGCGCGCAGGGCGCTCAGGTCCCAGTTGTCCTTGGCCCCGTTCACCACGCCCTTGATGGGCACGGTGTCGGTGTGGCCTTCCACCACCACGTTCACGTCGGGCTGCTCTTGCAGCACGGCGGCCAGGGTTTTCAGGGCGGCCTGGCCCTTGGGGTCCACCTTGGCCGAGCCTGATTTGAAAAGCAGCTGTTCGGAGAGCGACACGTACACCTTGCCGTCCTTCAGCTTCACCTGCAAGTCGTTGGCGTTGAAGCTGAGCAGGGCCTTGCTCACGCGGGCCTTGAGGTCGTTCACGGCCCGGTCCTTGTCGGCCAGGGCCTGGGTGAGTTCGGCCAGCTTGGCCTCGCGGGCCTTAAGGTCGGTGCCGAGGCGGTCGTTGTCGGTTTTGCTGGTGCGCAAGCTGGCGTCGAGGGCCCCCAGCTCGGCCTCGCGGCGGGCCAGGTCGCGGGCCACCTTGTTGTAGTCCGACGACTTGTTGGCCAGCTCCTGGCCGCTGTTTTTCAGCAGGCGGTCGTAGCTGTCGTTCAGGTCGCGGTTGAGGCCGCGGGACTTGCGCAAGGCCGTGCCGGTGGCCAGCGAGTCGTCCTCGAGGCGGCGGTTGTCGAGGCGCAGCTGGGCCAGCGCGTCGGAGGTTTTTTGCAGCTCGGCGGTGGCGGCGCGGTACTGGCGCTCGGCCTCGGCTTTGCCCTGGGCATCGGCCCGCTGGCGGGCCTGCAGGTCGTCGTACTTGCGGGCTGCCACGCAGCCCGGCAGGGCCCCGGCGGCGAGCAAACCCAGGCCCAGTAGGGCCGGCGTGAAATTTTTCAGGCGCATAATAAAATAGAAACGGGCCCCCGTGCCGCCGCCGGGCTCGCCGCCAGCCGCATGGCTCCAAACGCTGGGGCAAGGTACGGCTCGACCCGCGCTCCGCCCCAGTAGAACGGGACCGGGGCCCCGGGGCACGTTTTGCCGGCGGCCGGACCAGGGTGGGGGCCCCGGCCGGCCGGCGTTTGTGCCGCGGTTTTACTACTTTGCTGCCCTTGCGCGCCGGGTGGGGCCCCGGGCAGGCCCTCTGCGGGCCAGCGCGTATTTTTGTGGTCAGTTTTATTGTATCCAAAGCTGGCGGCCCGCCGCTCACAGCTTGCAGCTCCCGAACAAATGGCTTGGTTTAAGCGCGAGGAAAAGGGCATCAACACCCCCACCGAACAAAAGAAAGAAACGCCCGATGGCCTTTGGTACAAGTGCCCCGAGTGCAAAACGGTGGCCACCATGGCCGAGCACAAGCGCCTGCACTTTGTGTGCGGCCACTGTGGCCACCACGACCGCATTGACGCGGCCGACTACTTCGACCTGCTGTTCGACGAGGGCCAGTTCGAAGAACTCAACGCCGACTTGACCTCGGGCGACCCGCTGCACTTCGTCGACACCAAGGCCTACCCGCAGCGCGTGGCAGCCACCGAAAAAAATACCGGCCTGAAAGACGCCGTGCGCACCGCCCATGGCCTGAGCGACGGCCAGCCGCTGGTGGTGGCGGCCATGGATTTTAAGTTCATCGGCGGCTCGATGGGCTCGGTGGTGGGCGAGAAAATTGCCCGCGCCATCGACTACGCCCGCCAGCACCGCGTGCCGTTCCTCATGATTTCGCGCTCGGGCGGGGCCCGCATGATGGAGGCCGGCTACTCGCTGATGCAGATGGCCAAAACCTCGGCCAAGCTGGCCTTGCTTTCTGAAGCCGGCGTGCCCTACGTGAGCCTACTCACCGACCCCACCACGGGCGGCGTCACGGCCTCGTTCGCCATGCTCGGCGACTTCAACATTGCTGAGCCCGGGGCCCTCATTGGCTTCGCGGGGCCCCGCGTCATCAAGGAAACCATTGGCAAGGACTTGCCCAAAGGTTTCCAGAGTGCCGAGTTTGTACTGGAGCACGGTTTCCTGGACTTCATCGTGGACCGCCGCGACCTCAAGCGCCGCCTCGCCGACCTGCTGCATTTGCTGCGGCCGGCGGCTGGGGCCCCCGGCGCGGCGGTGCCGGTTGCCGGCGCCACCGCCGCGGCGCCGAGTCGCAGCCCGGGCAAGGCCCGCTAGGGCCCCGGCGGCGGCTTCGGCACACTTCTTGAAACCCCGCTCCCATCCCCGGAGCGGGGTTTGCCGTACAATACGGCAGTCAGCTTTTTCACTTTTTGTTTTTTTACATGACTACTCCCAAATCCCTGCTCTCGATTTTTATGGCCTGCGTGCTGTTGTTCAGCTCCTGCGCCTCCACGCGCCAGCCGGCCGACACGTCAGCCAACGGCACCGGGGCGCGCAAAACCGGCATGAACAAAGCTACCAAGGGCGGCTTGCTCGGGGCCGGCGGTGGCGCGGCCGCGGGGGCCCTACTAGGCGGCTTGCTGGGCGGCGGCCGCGGTACGGCCATCGGTGCCATCTTAGGGGCAGCCGCGGGCGGCGGGGCCGGCGTGCTCATCGGCAAGAAAATGGACAAGCAAGCCGCTGACTTGCAGCGTGACATGCAGAATGCCAAAGTGGAGCGCGTGGGCGAAGGCATCAAGATTACCTTCGATTCGGGTATCCTGTTCGACACCAACTCGGCCACCCTGCGGGCGGCTTCGCAAGCCGACATCGTGAAGATGGCTGCCACGCTCCAGAAATACCCCGACACCAACGTGCTGGTGGAAGGCCACACCGACAACACCGGTACCGACGCCATCAACCTGCCCCTGAGCCAGCGCCGGGCCCAATCGGTGGCCGACGCCACGGTGGCCCAGGGCGTGAGCAGCAGCCGCATCACCACCAAGGGCCTTGGCTCGTCGGACCCGGTGGGCGACAACTCGACGGCAGAAGGCAAACAGGCCAACCGCCGCGTAGAAATTGCCATTTTCGCCAACGAGAAAATGAAGAAAGCAGCCGAAGCTGGTACGCTATAGTTTAGCTGCCAAGCCAGTTGCCCCTTGTAGCAGCTGGGTTTTGAAAGCAAAAAAGCCGCCCACAGGGCGCCTTTTTTTGTGCAGAGCGCTGGGTGCAAGCCAACGGTGGGTAACGCCAGCTAAGCGACTTGCGTTAAAATCACTGTCTCGCTTATCTAATTTCACTTAACCTTCGCTTCCATGAAACCCTTCAAAATTGCCTTCGCGTTTTTATTGATGGTTTTTCTATTGGCAGGCTCGGCCGCGCAAGCCCAGGACGCTAAAAAGGGCTGGAGCCGCAAAGCTAAAGGTGCGGCCATCGGCGGAGGGGCAGGGGCCGTGACCGGGACCGTGCTCGGCGGTGGCAAAGGAGCCGTTATTGGCGCGGCGGCTGGCGTGGTAGGTGGTGGCCTGATTGGCCGCAACCAAGACAAGAAAAAAGACCCGGCCCGCTACAACGGCTACCGCAACAAAAAATAAGGGGGCGCGCTGGCTTAATAACCTGCTCAGCAAGCGCGAAAAAGCCTGACCTTGCCGCCAGGCTTTTTTGTGGGGCCGGGCCCTCGGCGGCGAGCGCAAGTTTGGCAAGATGGTTGTAAAAGGCGTATTTGCCGGCCATTTGGCGGGCCGGCTCCCATTTTCTCACTGCGGTTCATTCCGTTCTTGCCAAAATTCATTTTCCCGTTACCCATGAAAAATTTTCGCACTCCATTTTCTTTCTTGCTGGCGCTGCTGCTATTGGTTGGCCAATTAGCACAGGCTCAAAGCACCACTGTGAGCACGGCCAAGCCCAAGGGCATGTCCAAAACACTGAAGGGCGGCCTCATTGGCGGCTTGGGCGGGGCGGCCGGCGGGGCCCTGCTGGGCCGCGTGATTGGCGGCAAATCGGGCACGGCTAAGGGCGCCATCCTCGGGGCCGTGGTCGGCGGCGGGGCCGGCGTACTCATTGGCCGCAAAATGGACAAGCAAGCCGCCGAGCTGCGCCGCGACCTGGAAGGCGCGACTGTGGAGCGCGTGGGCGAGGGCATTAAAATCACGTTTGCCTCGGGCATCCTGTTCGGCAGCAACTCCTCAACGCTGACGCCCGCCGCTGCCGGCAACATCGACGAGCTGGCCACCACGCTCCAGAAATATGCCGATACCAACGTGGTGGTGGAAGGCCACACCGATAGCTCGGGTTCCGACGCCATCAACCAGCCCCTAAGCCAGCGCCGCGCCCAGGCTGTGGCCAACGAGCTGACCAGCAAGAGCGTAGACTCGGCCCGCATCACGGCCACGGGCTATGGCTCGACGCAGCCCGTGGGCGACAACGCCACTGTGGCCGGAAAAGCTGCCAACCGCCGCGTGGAAGTGGCCATTTTCGCCAACGAGAAAATGCAGAAAGCCGCCAAAAAAGGCACGCTGTAAACCCGTCTGAACCACGGATTTATCGAATGGGTCGGATGAGTCGGATTTTGGGGACGGCCCCGGCGGCCCCATACTAGCAAAACCAAACAATAGAAATAAAAAGGTCGCCTTCGGGCGGCCTTTTTTCGTAGCTGTACGGTAAGGCTTCAAGGCCCAGCGCCTCATGCTGCTGGAATCGTCCCCAAAATCCGACCCGTCCGATAAATCCGATAAATCCGTGGTTCAGACAACCGTTACCTACGCCGCTGAGGCCGCCGCCAAGGCCTTGGCCGACCACGAAATCCTCGACCAGTTTTACGGGCACCTGCCGCCGGTGGCGCGGCGCACGCCCATGCGCGAGCTGATTTCGACCGTGCTCTCGCACCGCACCACCCACGCCGACGAAGAGCTGGCCTACGACCGGATGCTGGAGGCCTTTGGCGACTGGCCGGGCGTGCTGGGGGCCCCAGGGGAGGAATTGATTCACGCCATCCGCACCACGCGCTGGCCGGCCACGCAGGCGCCGCGCATCCAGGAAATTCTCCGGCGCATTCAGGTCGAAACGGGCGGCAAGTTCGACCTCGATTTCCTGGCCGACTGGCCCACCGACCGCGCCATGGCCTGGCTGACCGACATGCCCGGCATCGGCCTGAAAACGGCGTCACTGGTCTTGCTTTTCAACTACCATCACCCCGTGCTGCCGGTGGATGCGCACGTGCACCGCGTGGCCCAGCGGGTGGGCTTCTTGGGCCCCAAGGTGTCGGTAGAGAAGGCGCACGCCGTGCTGCTGGCCCTGCTGGGGCCCCGGCTCGACGCTGAAGGGCTGTTCAATTTCCACAAGCACAACTACTGGCACGGGCAGCAAATCTGCTTTTTCCTGAAGCCTAACTGCCCGCGCTGCCCCCTCAAAGGCTTCTGCAGCTACTACCAGGAGCACTACGGCGCCGCCACCCCCGAAGCCCTGGCCGCCACGCCCACCGCCTGGGACGCCGCCGCCTGGGGCAAGCTGCCGCACTAACTTCGTGGGGTGGAGCGGCCGGGACCTATCGGGCCCCGGCCGCTCCACCCCACTGCCTATGCGCCTCGTCAAGCATCCCGTCCTCTGCAACTATTACGTCACGTACCGCTGCAATGCAAAGTGCGCGTTTTGTGATATTTGGGAGAAGCCGTCGCCCTACATCACGCTGGTGGACGTGGACCGTAACCTGCGCGACCTCAAACGGTTGGGCGTGTCGGTGATTGACTTTACCGGGGGCGAGCCGCTGCTGCATCGGCAATTGCCCGACTTCCTGGGGCTGGCGCGGGAGCTGGGGTTCATTACTACGGTGACCACCAACGGCCTGCTTTATCCCAAGAATGCGGAGAAGCTACGCGGGCTGGTCGACATGCTGCACTTCTCGCTCGACTCGGCCGACCGCGATACCCACGACCGGGGCCGCGGCGTGGCCTGCTACGATTTCGTGCTCGAAAGCATCCGCGTGGCCAAGGAGCTGGGCGAGCGGCCGGACATTCTCTTCACCGTCTTCCGCCACAACCTGCAAGACCTGGAGGCCGTGTACCGCGACGTCACGCAGCCCAACGGCCTGGTGCTCATCCTCAACCCGGCCTTCGAGTACGGCGAGGTGGAAACCGGCGAGCAGCTCACGGCTGAGGAGCTGGACTACCTCTCCGCGTTTGGCCGGCGTAAGGGCGTGTACCTCAACGAGGCCTTCATCGCGCTGCGGCGCGACGGCGGCAACCACGTGGCCGCGCCCGTGTGCCGGGCCGCCAGTACCACGCTCGTTATCTCGCCCAGCAACGAGCTGGTGCTGCCCTGCTACCACCTGGGCCAGCAAAAATTCCCCATCGACGGCCGGCTCTTCGACCTCTACGGGGCCCCCGAAACCCAGCGCCTCGCCGCCCTCGAAGGCCGCCTGCCGGCCTGCGAGGGCTGCACCATCAACTGCTACATGCAGCCCAGCTTTGCCGTTGAAACCAGCAAGTACTTTTGGCAAGCCCTGCCCAGCACCCTCAAGTACAACTGGGACAAAGGCACTTGGAAGCGGCTGCTGCGCACCTAGGGCGCCCGCCGGGGCCCTACATTTGGGTTCATCCCTTGCTTTCAGCTATGCCCGCCCTCATCCTGCCCGTTCGCGGCATTTATCCCGAAATCCCGGCCGACTGCTTCGTGGCCGACAACGCTACTGTGGTGGGCGACGTGGTGCTGGGGCCCGGCTGCACGGTGTGGTTCAACGCTGTGGTGCGGGGCGACGTGAACAGCATCCGCATCGGGGCCGGCACCAACATCCAGGACGGGGCCGTGCTGCACTGCACCTACCAAGGCGCGGTCTTGCGCATCGGTGCGCGCGTCAGCATTGGCCACCGGGCCCTGGTGCACGGCTGCACCGTGGAAGACGACGTGCTCATCGGCATGGGGGCCATTGTGATGGACCACGCCGTGGTGGGCGCGGGCTGCCTCATTGCCGCCGGGGCCGTAGTGCTCGAGAACACCATCTGCGAGCCCGGCTACCTCTACGCCGGCGTGCCCGCTCGCCGCATCAAGCCCGTGGGCGAAGCCCAGCGCGCCGGCCTGCGCCGCACTGCCGAGAATTACCAGCTCTACGCCAGCTGGTTTGCGGCCCCAGCTGCTGCCCCCGATGCGCCGGCTGTGTGAGCTGTTGGTCTGCAATTCTCGCCTCGTTAGGGCCCCCGCAGCCGACTACTGCGGCCCCGAAGCCCGCAGAAAAAAGGTGCGCGCGCCCGAATCACGCCAAGTGCTGAACTGTTTAGCGGTTTTCTTGCGGCAGTTTTGGCGTTTTTTTAAAAAATTAAAACAAATAAAAACAGCGGGTTATAATTTGAAAGGTTAAGGTTGAGTGCTTACGGAGAATAAACAGGATAATCGCTGCTGCGCGGAGCGCGTATAAAATCATATCCTTTCATTCTTCAACTAATCCTTCGCTTAACCATGAAAAAAGCCTATTCTCTCACGCTTGCCCTAGGGGTAATCGTTGGCTCACTGAGCTCGTGCAGCCGCACCAATTATGCGTTCAATCCGCAAACGCCCTCCTACTTGGGTACCACGCAGGCCATGGCCGCACCCGCCGCCGCCGCAACTGCTCCCGAGGTAACCGTTGAGGCTCCCGCCGTGGCTCCCGTAGCTGCTGCTACGCCAGCAGTTGCCACTGCTCCGGTAGCCGAGCCCGCTGCAAAAACTACCCTGGCGCGCACCTACTCGGCACAAGTTGTGGCCCAAACCGTGGCCCAGCCTGTCGCTAGCACCGCCAAGCCCACGCTGTTGCAGCGCATGGCCATGAACAAGGTGATGAAGCAAGTAGCCAAAGCAGAAGCGCGCCAGCAAAACACGGCCAGCACCACGCACGCCGCCGCCGCCGGCGCATCGCTGACGGTAGCGCTGGTAGGTTTGGCCGCGCTAATCATCGGCCTCATCGTTAGCTCGGGCTTCCTCATCACCGTTGGTTCCATCGTACTGGTGGTTGGCCTGGTGCTGTTCATCCTGAAGGCACTCTAAGCCCCCTGAACCGCTGGTTCGCAAAAAGCCCCGGCATCTGCGCAGATGCCGGGGCTTTTTGCGAACCAGCGGTTCGTGGAAACGGATGTTTAAATCTCGGCGCTTAGGTCGGTGCGGGGCTCGGCTTTTTCCTCGGCGCGCACCACGCGCAGCTGCACCAGCTCGATGACGCGGCGCGAGCGCTCCAGCACCCGGAACTCGTAGGGGTCGAGCACGGCCACGTCGCCCACTTCCGGAATGCTGCCGTAGACCACGTTCAGCAGGCCGCCCACGGTTTCGTAGTCCTCGCTTTCCGGCAGCGGAAAGGGCAGGTACTCGTTGGCGTCGGAGATGGACGTAGCGGCGGCCACGCGGTACTCATCGGCCGACATCTTCTCTACCACGGGTACCTCGTTGTCGTACTCGTCCTGGATTTCGCCCACCAGTTCCTCCATGATGTCCTCGATGGTGACGATGCCCGACACGCCGCCGAACTCGTCGCTCACGACGGCCATGACCGTGTGCTTGCGCTGGAAATTGCGCAGCAAGCGGTTGATTTTTTTGGTTTCGGGTACGAAGTAGGGCGCGCGCATGATGCGGGCTAGCTCCACGGGCTCGTTGCGCCGGATGATGGGCAGCAGGTCCTTCACGTTCAAGATGCCCACGATGTTGTCGATGTTGCCCTCGTACACCGGCAAGCGCGAGTAGCCCTCGCTGAACACCGTTTCCAAAATCTGATCTTCCGAAGCGTTTATGTCGAGGGCGGCCAGCTTGGTGCGCGGTACCATAATCTGGCGCACCATGCGGTCGTTGAACTCAAAAACGTTCTCAATCAGCTCGTGCTCAGAGTCCTGGATTTCGCCGCTCTGCTTGCTTTGGTCCAGCAGCAGGCGTAGTTCGTCGGAAGTGTGGGCTTCGGTACCGTGGGCCTGAGTGATGCCTACTGCTCCCAGCAGCACGTTGGAGGCCTTCGACAAGAACCACGTCAGGGGCAACGTAGCGAAATAAAATACTCGCAGCGGCAGCACCAAGGCCAGGCTCACGGCTTCGGGCCGCTGGATGGCCAGCGTTTTGGGAAACAGCTCACCAAACAGCACGTGCAGGATGGTGATGAAAATCAGCCCCACAACCACTGCCGTGCTATGGGCCGCGGCCGGCGAAATGGCAATGCTGAACCGGCTCATGGTGTTCAGAATGATTTCGGTGGCCACTTCTTCGCCCACGGCCCCCAGGATAAGGGAAGCAATGGTAACCCCTAGCTGCGTGGCTGATAGGTAGCTGTAGAGGTTGTGCAGCACCTTCATTGCCTGGCCAGCCAGGCGGCTGCCCTCTTTGGCTTTGAGCTCGAGTTGCGAAAGACGGATCCGAATGAGCGAAAACTCAGCGGCTACAAAAAACCCGTTGGCTATGATGAGTAGCAGGGTGATAAGAATTTTTAAACCCATGTCGGCGGCCCCCGCGACGCGGACGGTCTGGGGGCCATTGTAGCCCAAAAGTACGGATTTTGGCGCGCGGGGTTAGGCGTTTGAACTTTTCAAGCAGCCGATTGTGCTTAGGAAGCCTAATTTTACGGCTTAATGCTGATTAATTCTGTATGAATATTCGCCGGTTTTTTAAATTTCTACTGCTCTGCTGGTTGCCGGCCCTGCCCGTAGCAGCTCAAATTTTGGTGCCTACGCACCTCAGCACGGCCCTCAGCCAGCCCACCGCCAAGGTGGGCCAGGAAGTGGAATTGCTGGTGAACGCGCGCATCGACGACAAGTGGCACCTCTACGCCACCGATTTCAGCGAAGACGTGGGGCCCGTGGTGTTTACGCTCAAGTTTGCGCCCAGCGCGGCCTACGCCCTAGTGGGCAAGCCGCAGTCGGTGCACTCGCACCACCAGATGGACGAGGTGTTCAAAGGCGAGGTGGCTTTCTGGGAAAAAACTGGCCAGATTCGCCAGCGCATCAAGGTGCTCCAGCCGGGGCCCCTTGCCATCAAAGCCGAAGCCGACTACCAAAGCTGCACCGACGTAGACGGCCGCTGCGTGCCCGGCAACGAAACCCTGGCCTTCGGGCCCCTGCAAGTGAGCGGGGCGGCCGCTGCTAGTGCCGCTGCCGCACCCGCTGCCAAGCCCGGGGCCCCCGTGGCTACGGCAGCCGCCGTAGCCGCGCCCGCCGTAACAGCGCCCGCCGCTGCCTCGCCCGTTGCGGCCGCTACTCCAGCTGCCGTTGTGGCACCGTTGGCGCCTGCTCCTACGGCCGTTACCAATGAAACAACCGCCGGGGCCCCCGCTGTATCGGCGGCAGTGGCCGCGGCCGCGCCGGTTTCCGACGCGGGCGGGCTGTGGAGCTTTGGCGTGCTGGCCTTCATCTCGGGGCTGGCGGCGCTGCTCACGCCCTGCGTGTTTCCGATGGTGCCGATGACGGTTTCCTTCTTCACCGGGGCCCAGGACAGCCGCGGCCGCGGCATCCTCAAGGCCGTGGTGTACGGGCTCAGCATCATCGTGATTTACACGCTGATTGGTGTGGTGGTGGCCCGCCTGCTGGGCGAAGACGGCCCCAACTTCATGGCCACGCATTGGCTGCCGAACCTGCTGTTTTTCGTGGTGTTCGTGGTGTTCGGCCTCTCGTTTTTGGGCTTGTTTGAAATTACGCTGCCTAGCGGCCTGGTGAACAAGGCCGACGCCCAGGCCGACAAAGGCGGCTGGCTCGGGGTGTTTTTCATGGCCTTCACGCTGGTACTGGTCTCGTTCAGCTGCACGGGGCCCATCGTGGCCACGGTGCTGGGCCTGGCCGCCCGCGGCCAGACGCTGGCCCCGGTGGTGGGCATGCTGGGCTTCTCGCTGGCCTTTGCGCTGCCGTTCACGCTGTTCGCCATCTTCCCGTCGTGGCTGAAAAGCCTGCCCCGCTCGGGCGGCTGGCTGAACACGGTGAAGGTGGTGCTGGGCTTCGTGGAGCTGATGCTGGCCCTCAAGTTCCTGAGCATGGTGGACCTGGCCTACCACTGGGGCATCCTCACCCGCGACGTGTACCTGGTGCTGTGGGTGGTGCTCTCGGCCTTGCTCGGGCTGTACCTGCTGGGCAAGTTCCGCCTCTCGCACGATTCGCCGCTGGAACACCTCAGCGTGGGCCGGCTGCTGATGGCCGTGCTGGCGTTCAGCTTCATGACGTACCTGGTGCCGGGCCTCTTCGGGGCCCCGCTGCCGCTGCTGGCCGGCTACCTGCCGCCCCAGAGCCGCCACGACTTCTCGCTGGCCGCTGGGGGCCCCGCCCCGCCGGTGCAGGCCACCGCCAACGCGCTGGGCGAAACGCCGCGCTTCGGCGACTTCCTGGAGCTGCCCCACGGCTTGCAAGGTTACTTCGACTTGCCGCAAGCCATCCGCGCCGCCAAACAGGCGCACAAGCCCATTTTCATTGACTTTACCGGCCACGCCTGCGTAAACTGCCGCAAAATGGAGGCCACCGTGTGGAGCGACCCGGCCGTGCTCACCCAACTGCAAAACGACTACGTAGTGGTGGCCCTGTACGTGGACGACAAAACCGAGCTGCCCCAAAAAGAGTGGTACACCTCGGCGCGCGACCACCAGCAGAAAACCAGCCTGGGCAAGCAAAACGCTGACCTCCAGGTGACCCGCTACGGTTTCAATGCCCAGCCCTATTATGTGTTGTTCAATCCCGACGACCCCACGGGCAAGCCGCTCGTGGCGCCCATCGCCTACGAACCCAACGTGGCGCAGTTTGCGCAGTTCCTGAAGGAGGGGCGGCGCAGCTACCAGGCCCGGCACGGGGCCGTAGCGGCCCGGTAGCTGCAAAATAAAAAATGCTAAAACCTAAAGAGGCGACTTTGTTTATAAAGTCGCCTCTTTAGGTTTTTGGCTGTAGCGGAAGGACTTGAACCTCCACGAAGTGGTTAGCCGGCCGGGGGGCCGATTTATCCCGAACCTTCACCCTCGAGAGAGGAGGGTGTGTCTGCCAGTTCCACCACACTACAAGTTATGAGCAAAAGCCTTTCGCTCTGGCCGGGTGCAAAGGTAGAATAAGATTGGACAAGTTTCAATATTAAAAATATGATGAAAACGACACAACAAACGATTGTTAGTTTATAAATGGTTGAAATATAATAATATGCATGCAGTAAATTTTTAATTTTTATTATTTCGAGGGCTTCTGTGAAGCGGCTTGCGCACTAGTTGCATAGCTTATTTGAACCGAATGCGCCGCTGTGCTCGGCGGCAAAAGACGCGAATTGCCGGGGCCCCGGTGGCAGGCGTTTAGTACGGATTTATCCGCCGGTTACGCGCTAAAAAAAGCCCTTCCCGGGTGGGGAAGGGCTTTGAAAAACTGGGGTGAGTTGCCCCAAAATTACATCGTTTTCTTGGTCGTCGTATTCGAAGTTTTGTTGGCTTTGTAGCGCATGTCGGGCGTACCGTCGGCCTTCATTTTGGCGGTGGTCGTGGTGCTGGTTTTGGCCATCTTGTTCTCCTTGTAGCGCATGTCGGGCGTGCCATCGGCCTTCATTTTGGCGGTCGAAGAGGACGACACGGTGGCCGTCTTTTTCGTGCCGGTGGATGTCGTGCCCATCATCCCGGCTTTCGACGTGCTGGTGTGCGTCGTCGTGGCTGGGGTTTGCGACATTTTAGTCGTCGTCATTTTCGACGAGCTCATTGTGCCAGTAGCGGGGGCCGTGGCTTGGGCGTGAGCAGCGCTGCCCAATAGGCTGAGCGAGAGCAGAAAACCGAGGAGGCGTTTCATAAAAAAGACTGGAAAAAGGTGAGTGGGAGGTGAAGAAGTTCGCGTGGCCTGGGAATAGCCCCGATGCCGCTGGAAATGTAGCACTGCGGCGCTTAATTTATTAGACCGAGCCCCCGCAGCCGCATTTATTCATTTGCAAGCGCCGTGCCAAAACCACGCAAAAAAGCCCGGACCGCAGGGCCCGGGCTTTCGCATTTATAAACAGAAGTACGGACACTTAGGCCGTCACTTGGGCTTCGAGTTTCTGGGCGAGCACGTGCTTGGGCACGGCGCCTACTTGCTTGTCAACGATTTGGCCGTTCTTGAACACGAGCAGCGTGGGGATGCTGCGGATGCCGAACTTGGCCGAGGTTTGGGGGTTGGCGTCCACGTCAACTTTGCCCACGATGGCTTTGCCTTCGTATTCGCCAGCCAGCTCTTCCACTACCGGGCCCACCATGCGGCAAGGGCCGCACCATTCGGCCCAGAAATCGACCAGCACCGGCTTGTCGGAGTTGATGATGGACTCGAAATTGGCATCGGTAATCTCAATTGCTTTATGTCCCATTACAGTAAGAGTTGCGGTTTAAATAGATTCTGGCGTGTACGGCCAACGGGGTCGCAAGGTAGCAGATTGGGGGCTTAACAACGGGCTCCATAGAAAGTTCATACTCGCCGCGGGGCGCGTTGTTAGGTAGCAAACCCGGCGCGCAAGCATTAGGTTCGGGGCCGTCAGATGAGCTGACAGGCGTCCATTTCCATCTCCTGCATCTTTTCGATAAATACTTTAGGCTCAATCTGAAACTTGCGCGAGAACATGTCCACCGCCAAGTGTTCGTGGGGCTCGGCAAACTGGATTTCGAGGCGCTTGCGGCCGGGCGCGGCCTGGATGGCTTCCTCTAGCCGGTCGAGCATGGGGCCCGTCACGGTGCGCAGGTCGAGGCGCACGCGCACACCCTTGCTCAGCTTTTCAGCCACCTCGCTCAGCGGCTGCATGTTCAGGATGCGTAGGTCCCACTGGTCCTGGGTGCCGCGGCGCAGCTCCTGCTTGAGGCGCACGAACATGGGCGGCACCTGCTCGTTGGCGTAGTTGCGCGGGTTGATGAGCGGCGCAAACCGCGTGTAGTCGTCGCGGAACAGGGCCGGGCTGATGCTCGTCTCGTAGTCCTCCAGGGTGAAGGTGGCGAACGACTGGCCCATCTTGGTGGTCTTGAAGGCCACGTTGGTGATGAGGCCGGCCACGTTGATTTCCTTGTTTTTGTGAGTCTCCACTTTTTCCAGGCCGCAGGTGCAGTAGGCGTCCAGCTCCAGCTTGTAGCTGTCCAGGGGGTGGCCCGAGAGGTAGAAGCCCACCACTTCTTTTTCGCGGCGCAGCTGCTCGGTTTTGGTCCAGGGCTCCATCTCGTGCATCTTGGGCAGCGGCGCGGCCACCGCCCCGAAGGCCGAGGCCCCGAACAGGCTGTGCTGGCTGCTTTCCTTAGCGGCGGCGTGCTGCTGGCCCAGCTTCATGGCCTTTTCGATGAGTGGCTGGTCGCCGGCCGGCGCGTCGAGGTACAGGCGGCGGTGCTTGCCGAAGTCGTCGAACGCACCGGCCTGGGCCAGGCTCTCGAAGGTTTTCTTGTTCACGGTGCGCAGGTTCACGCGCTTGGCGAAGTCGAAAATGTCGGAGTAGGGCCCTGCCTTTTCGCGCTCCTCCACCATGCACTCCACCGCCAGTTCTCCCGCGCCCTTCACGGCGGCCATGCCGAAGCGGATTTTGCCCTCCTGGTTCACGTTGAATTTCAGCAGACTTTCGTTCACGTCGGGGCCCAGCACGTCCACGCCCTGCTTGCGGGCTTCCTCGATGAAGAAGGTCACCTTCTTGATGTCGCCCATGTTGTTGGTGAGCACGGCGGCCATGTACTCGGCGGGGTAGTTGGCCTTCAGGTAACCAGTCTGATACGCTACTACCGAGTAGGCGGCCGAGTGCGAGCGGTTGAAGCCGTACTCGGCAAACTTCTCCATCACGTCGAACACTTCGGAGGCCTTCTTCGCCGGAATCTTATGGATTTCGCCGGCGCCTTTCACAAATTTCTCGCGCTCCAAGGCCATCTTTTTCATGTCCTTTTTGCCCATCGCGCGGCGCAGCAAGTCGGCCCCGCCCAGCGAGTAGCCGGCCAGGATCTGCGCCGTCTGCATGATCTGCTCCTGGTACACCATGATGCCCTGGCTGTACTCTAGGATGGGCTTGAGCAGCTCGTGCGGGTACACCACTTCCTCGCGGCCGTGCTTGCGGTTGATGAAGTTCGGGATGAACTGCATGGGGCCCGGGCGGTACAGGGCGTTCATGGCAATCAAGTCCTCGATGTTGGTGGGCTTCAGGTCCTTGAGGTACTGGCGCATGCCCTCGGACTCGAATTGGAACGTGCCAATCGTGTCGCCGCGCTGGTACAGGGCGTAGGTTTTCTCGTCGTCGAGCGGAATGTCGTCGATGTCGATTTTTACGGCGTGGTTGCGCTCGATCAAGCGCAGGGCGTCTACGATGATGGTCAGGGTTTTGAGGCCCAGAAAGTCCATCTTCAGCATCCCGGCGCTCTCAATCACCTTGCCGTCGAACTGCGTCACGAGCAGGTCCGAGTCCTTGGAAGTTGAAACTGGGATGTACTTCGTGATGTCGTCGGGGGCGATGATGACGCCCGCCGCGTGGATGCCCGTGTTGCGCACCGAGCCTTCGAGCTGCACGGCTAGCCGCAGGATCTGGCCCTTGAGGTTGTCGGGGCTTTCGTCGCGCCGGATCATGTCCAGCTCCATGTTCTCGGCGAAGGCCTTGGCCAGAGTGGTGCCCACTTGCTCGGGCACCATTTTGGTGAGGTCGTTCGTCTGAGGCAGGGGCAGCTCCATGGCCCGGGCCACGTCCTTGATGGAGCTTTTGGCCGCCATCGTGCCGAAGGTGATGATTTGGGCTACCTGGGTTTTGCCATACTTCTGCACCACGTAGTCGATGACTTTCTGGCGGTTCACGTCGTCAAAGTCAATGTCGATGTCGGGCATACTCACGCGCTCCGGGTTCAGGAAGCGCTCGAACAGCAGCGAGTACTTAATCGGGTCGATGTTGGTGATGCCCACGCAGTAGGCCACCGCCGAGCCCGCCGCCGAGCCCCGCCCGGGGCCCACCGCCACGCCCACCGAGCGGCCGTGGTTAATAAAATCCTGGGTAATAAGAAAGTAGCCCGCAAAGCCCATCGTCTGGATGATGCGCAGCTCGTAGTTTAGGCGCTCCTCTACTTCCGGCGTGCGCTCGGAGTAGCGCGGCTTGGGCCCCTCAAACGCGCCCTTGAAGGTGAGGTCGCGCAGGAACTCGTCGGCGTTGGCGAACTGGGCGGGCAGCGGGAAGTTGGGCAGCAAAATATCGCGCGCCAGTTTGGGCGGCGTGATTTTGTCCACAATCTCATTCGTGTTGTCCACGCTGTGCGGCACGTCGGCGAACAGCGCGTTCATTTCCGCCTGCTTCTTGAAGTAGAACTGGTCGTTGGCGAAACCGAAGCGGGTGTGCGGCTTGGGCTTTTGCAGCTCCTCGTCGATGCGGCGCAGCTGCTTCTGGGCCCGCTCGTCGCGGCCGTGGTTCTGGCGCAGGTTATCCAGCAGGTCGTAGCGCACCGTGCCGTCGGTGGTGAGCAGGGTGTAGTAGTTCGTGCGAATGTCGCCGACCGGGATGCTGTGCTCCTCGCCGGTGTTCACGCACAGCAGCAGGTCGTGGGCCGCGAAATCGGTCTGGTCCACATAGTGCGAATCGTTGGTGCAGATGACCTTGACGCCGTGCTTGTGGGCCAGGCGCAGCAGCACCTGGTTCACGTCCTCCTGGCTTTTGCCGGTACCGTCGAAATTCATCAGCCCGTGCCGCTGGATTTCGATGTAGTAGTCGTCGCCGAACAGGTTCAGCCACCACTTAAGCTTCTCCTCGGCCTCGGTTTCGGAGCGGAACAGGATGGTTTGCGGAATCTCGGCCCCGATGCAGCAACTGGTGGCAATGAGCCCCTCGTGGTACTGCACCAGCAGCTCCTTGTCGATGCGCGGAAACTTGGAGTACGAGCCCTCGATGAAGCTCAGCGAGCAGAGCTTGCTCAGGTTGTGGTAGCCGGCCTGGTCCTTGGCCAGCAGCAGCTGGTGGTGGCGCACGTCCCGCTCGCCCTTCTCGCGGCTGAAGGCTTTTTTGTGGCGGTCTTCCACTAAGTAGAATTCGCAGCCCACGATGGGCTTCACGTTGTACTTGTTGGCTTCGGCCACGAAGTTGAAGGCCCCGAACATGTTGCCGTGGTCGGTGAGGGCCACGGCGGGCATGCCGTCGGCCTGGGCTTTTTTCATGAGGGCCCCGATGCTGGCCTGGCCGTCGAGCAGCGAGTATTGGGTGTGGCTGTGGAGGTGCGAGAAAACGGGCATGGCGGCGGGCGAAGCAAAACGAGGGGTTAGGGTAAAGATAAGGCCGGGGCCCCCGGGATGGTTCGCCCGGCGGGCCCGGCCCGGGGCCCCCGAAAGCCGGCGCGCCCGCCAGCCGATTGATAATTTGAAAGTTGCGCCGCCGCCGCCGGGCCCGCCGTTTGAACTAGTTTTGTACGGTTGGGTTTAGGATTAATACTTAGGCATCCCAACTAATACGTAGGCGCACCGTTAGCTCAGGGCCCGGCGCTCACTTCCTCCTTGCCTCCTTTGGGTTTAGTCGCCTGTGGGTTCGTACCCATCGGCCGTCCGGCGCGCCAGGTAGCGAAAAAAGGCTCATTTCAACTATGAAAGACCTCGCTACCTCCACCGACCCGGGCTACGCCCCAGTAGCCGCCCCGTCGGGGTTCCACCAATTTGCCGCCCGCTACGTGCAGGACGAGCGCGACCTGCCGTTTGTGTATCTGCTGCTGCAAATTTCGCTTACCATGCTGCCGCTGGCGGGGCTGCTGTTCACGCCCGCCCTGCACGGCGCGGCGTGGTGGGTAGCGGCCGGGTTATATTTTTTCCTGGGCACGTTCTACTTCAAGGGGCCCCTGGGGCTGATGATGCACTGCACCACGCACCGCCCGCTGTTCAAAAAGGCGCACAAGTGGCTCAATAAGTTTACGCCCTGGGTGGTGGGGCCCCTGTTTGGCCAAACCCCGGAAACGTACTTCACCCACCACATGGGGATGCACCACCCCGAGAACAATATGCCCGACGACGAGAGCTCGACCATGTTTTACCAGCGCGATTCGGCCTGGGGTTTTTTGCACTACTTGGGCGATTTTTTGGTGCTGGGCGTGGCGCGGCTGGTGGGCTACCTGGGCCGCACCCGCAAGTTCACGCTGCGCTACCGGGCGGTGCGCGGCGAGCTGGCTTACGCGGCCGTGGTGCTGGGCTTGGCGTTCATTAACCTGCCGGCCACGCTGGTCGTGTTCCTGGGGCCCCTGCTGGTCACGCGCATCGTGATGATGCTTGGCAACTGGAGCCAGCACGCCTTCATCGACGGCGCCGCGCCCGACAACTGCTACACCAACAGCGCCACCTGCATCAACACGGCCTACAACCACAAGTGCTGGAACGACGGTTACCACATCAGCCACCACCTGCGCCCCGGCCTGCACTGGACCGACCACCCCGCCAACTTTCGCCAAAACGTGGACAAGTACGCCGCCAACGACGCCGTGGTGTTCGACGGCATCCACTACCTGCACATCTTCGCCTTCCTCATGCTGAAGCGCTACGACTTGCTGGCCAAGAACTTCGTGAACCTGGGCGGCCGCTACGGCTCCGACGCCGACGTGGTGGTCCTGCTGCGCGCGCGCACCCAGCGCATTGCCCGGCCGGTGCTGGTGGCGGCGTAAAAAATTGCGCTTTGCCGATTTTTGTTGGGCCTGCTTCGCAAACCGCGAGGCGGGCCCAACTGGTTATTAGGCTTGAAAATTCTTAATCAGCGCCACGTAAAACCGAATTACCCGCTCGTAATCGGCCACCCGAATGCGCTCGTCTGTGCCGTGTAAGCGCTGGACGTCGGCCTCAGCCATGGGCAGGGGCGAGAAACGGTAGGTATCGGGGCTGAGGCCGGCGTAGGTGCGGGCGTTGGTGACGCCCACCAGCAGGTAGGGCGCCGCCAGGGGCCCCGGAAACCCGCTGCCGACGGGGAGCGGTGTCGCAAAAACGCCACGAATCACCCAAACTGCGCCATGTCCGTCTGGGAAAAATCGGTGGTCGACACGGGTGCGGGCGGCGGCTGGGGCCCCAGCTGGTGCCGAGGCACGCGAACGGGTTCACCATTAATACCGCCCCAACACCAGCAGCGCTAAACCCACCAACCGGATGAATGCGCGCCTAGCAACCGAACAAAAAAGGCGTGTTTAATTAAAATTCTTTTTCAGCGTGACCGTTTTCATTAACTCGAACAGCTTTTGAGAAAACGAAAAAACTAGCGGGCGGGCGGGGCGTTCATGCGCAGCACTTCGCCCAGGCGCACGCTGGCGTCGGGTTTGTGGTTCCAGGCCAGCAGGTCGCTTACGCTCACTGCGTAGCGCTTCGAGAGGCTGTAGAGGGTTTCGCCAGCCAGCACTGCGTGCCACACAGCGGGCGTCGTAGCGGCTGGGGTAGCCGGGGCTTCCGTCACTGGCGCGGTGCCTGGTGTCGGTGCGGCCCTTGGCTGGTACACGATGCCCGTAGTGCTTGGGGCCCCGGCGGTGGTCGGCGGCGTCAGGCGCAGCGTTTGGCCCACGGTGAGGCCGGCGTTGGGCGGCAGCTGGTTCCAGGCCAGCAGGTCGGCGGGGCGCAAGTTGTAGCGGCGGGCAATGGCGTACACGCCCTCGTGGGGCAGCACCTGGTAGCGGCTGGGCACGGCGGGCGCGGCCGTGGCTACGGGTGCCGCGGGCACCGGCTTGGGTGCCACCGGGCGCGCCGGGGCTGGAGTAACTACGGGCCGTGTGGGGGCCCGCACTACTACCGGGGCGGTTTCGGGGGCTGGTGGCGTGGGCCGGCGCACGGGTACGGCCGGAGCGGGCGGCGGCGTGGGCTCTTCCTCCTCCACCTCGGGAATGGGGGTGGGCACAGGAATGGGCTTCGACGGGGCGGGCTGGTACACCACGGCGGGCGTGGGCGTGGGGCCCGCCGTGGGCAGCGGCGCCGCGCGCCGGGGGCGCGTGGGCAGCGGGGCCGGCCAGCCCGCCCGCGCATCCGCCGAATCGTCGGCGCCGGCCGGGTCCGCATCCGGCAGCGCGGCGACGGGCGCGGCTGGGCGCGGGACGGCGGCTACGACAACGGGGCTGGGGGCCCTGGTTTCGGGCGAGGTACGGTACTCCACGGCCACGTTGCGGGGGCGGGTGTGCTGGAGCCACAGCACCCGGCCGGGTCGTAGGGCCTCAAAAGGGGCCAGGCGGTTTTTGTTGGACAGCGCGTGCCGGCGCACCCCAAACTTCTGGGCCACATCGGCCACGGTTTCGTTGGGCTGCACCACGTAGTACTCCACTTCCGCGTCGTCGCGCTTGCCTTCGAGGTAGTAGGGGCGGCCAGGCACGGCGGCGTCAAACGGGCGCAAGTCGTTGTCGCGCAGGAAGCGGGGCAAGTGCTGGCCGCCGCGCCGGGCCAGGTCGGCGGTGGTTTCGCCGGGCAGGGCGATGAGGGCCCGCAGGCCATTCACGCGCACCTCGGCGGGGTGGCGGGCGTCGGCCACGGGGCGGGCGGGCAGGTCGGGGCTGGCGCCCTGGCCCTGGCGGGCCAGCACGGCGGCGGCCTGGGCATCGGTGGCCACGGGCACTACCAGGGTGTAAGGGCGGCCGTCGGCGGGCACGGTGGCGGCCAGCAGCCAGTGGTTTTGGGCGGCCAGGGCGTCGGGCGGCACGCCCAGGGCCTGCGCCTGCTGGGCCAGGCCCTGGCCCGGCGTGGCGGGCAACTCGCGCAGCCGCGCCGGGTGCGGGTTCAGGCCGCAGGCGGGCTCGTAGGCCACCTTTTGGGCCAGGAACATTAGCACATAGGGCGACGTGTCGGCCGTAATGGCCATTTCGGTGGCCCCGGCGTCGGTGGGCAGGGTGTAGGGCTTCACGCCGCCCAGGCCGGTGTAGTAGCTCAGCAGCGCGTCGAGCCAGTTGCGCAGCGCGGCATTGCTCTGGCTGAGGTAGCGGGCGGCCCCGCGGGTGCTGGCGGCCAAGTGTTTGCGCTCGTCCACGGCGCCGTCCACGCGCAGGCCCAGGCCGGTGGCAGTTTCGCGCTTGAACTGCCAATAGCCCACCGCGCCGTGCGCGCTTTCGGCGTCGGGCAGCAGGGCGCTTTCCTGCAAGGCCAGGTACCGGAAATCGCGCGGCACGCCCGCCTGCTGCAAGGTTTGGTCGATGAGCGGAAACGCGGCGTCGGCCAAATCGACGCGCGCCTGAAACGAGGGCTGGTGCCGGCACAGCGCATCGGCCTTGAGCTGCACCAGGCGCTGGGCCTCCTCCGTCAGCACCAGGTGCAGGCCCAGGGCGTCCATCTCGGCCGGCACGTCGGGGTGGGCCGCGGCCGGGCGCTGGGCCGCCGCCGGGGCCCCGGCTAGTGCCAGTAGCCCCAGCAGCAAAAAGCGGGTGTTCATCGGGAAACGCAAGGGAAGTAGCAGGCTAGCAAAGTACAAAGAACGGCCTTTGCGCGAGTTGGAGCATTACTGCCACAGATGGTTCGCGAAAGCCCTGCGTGCGTGAGTAGCCGCCCAGGTTATCGATGATATGGCTGCTGAGTACCCAATTTGATTACGAAGTCATGGGGAAGGATTTTACTATAATTTTCTGATAATCAAAATGAAAAAAGCCGCCCCAACGATTCGGGGCGGCTTTTTTCAAGGGTAAACAGCGACTGTATTAAGGTTGAATCATCACTTTCTGGCGCTGGCTTTGCCCGTCGGCGGTGCGCAGCACGAGCTGGTAGAGGCCGGTAGGGGTTCCCGCGGCTTCCACGGGCAGCACGTTGGGGCCGGCTTGCAACTGCACCTGCTGCCGCCGCACCACGCGGCCCAGCTCGTCGGTGAGCAGCAGCGTGGCGGCCTGCGCCACGGCGGCCGTGCAGGCCAGGGTGAAGCGCCCGGCGGAGGGGTTGGGGTACACGCTCACGCCCGATGGCGCCGGGCCTTTGGGGGCTGCCTGGGCCAAGGCCCCGCGGCTGGCGGCCTGGGCCGGGCCGCCGCTCAGCACCTCGATGGCCGAGAGCTTGGGTTGGTCGGCGCCGCCGCTCAGGTAGGGCACGCTCAGGTCGAGGTTGAGCACGCCGTCGGTGACGGTGACGACGAAGGTCTCCGTGGTGGCCGTCAGGGCCCCCACCTTGCGGACGATGTCGTAGTGGTCGAGCACTTTGGTGCCTTCCAGGGCGGCGTCGAACACGCGCTGGCCGGGCTTGGTCCAATAGATTTCGGCGAAGTGGAGCACGACGCTGTACTGGCCGTTGGCCACGGGCAGCGCGTAGCTGAGCTTGCCGTCGGTGCCGTAGCGCTCGGTTTGGTAGAGGGCCGGGTCAGAGGTACCGGCGATAGGAGCCGTGGTGGTGAAGGCGGCGCTGGCGGCCGAGTAGGACTGGTCGGCGGCAAAGGCCCCGCGGGTGGTGGCCAGGGCCCCGCCGCCGGCGTTCAAGCGGATAGCGGCGGGCAGAACGGGCAGCACTTCCAGGGCCGAGAGCTTGGCTTGGTCCATGCCACCGCTTAAGTAAGGCACCGTGAGGTCGAGGTTCAGGATGCCGTCGGTGACGGTGACGGTGAAGGTTTCGGTGGTGGCCGTCAGGGGCCCCACTTTCTTAACGATGTCGTAGTGGTCGAGCACTTTTTGGCCTTCCAAAGCGGCGTCGAAAACACGCTGGCCGGGCTTGGTCCAGTAGAACTCGGCGAAGTGGAGCACGACGCTGTAAGAGCCGTTGGGCACGGGTAGGGCGTAGCGGAGGGCGCCTTGGGTGCTGAACCGCTCGGTTTGGTAGAGGGCCGGGTCGGGCGTGCCGGCGATGGGGGACTTGGTGGAGAAGGCGGCGCTGGCGGCGGTCGCGTCGTAGTACTGGTCGGCGGCGAAGGCCCCACGGGTAGTGGCCAGGGCCGGGCCGCCGGCGTTCAGGCGGTAGGCGTTGGGCACGAGGGTCTTCGCCTGGTTTAGGCGGACGCTCACGATGCTATTGTTGTTGTCGGGCGAAGGAAGCGCGCTGGCGCTGCCGGCGAGGATGTCCAAGGTGCCGTCGTTGTCCACGTCGCCCAGCGCCACGGCCCACAATCTCGCCTCCTCCGAGGCGGCAATGGTTACCGCTACCTGCCGGCTGCCCGTAAAGTGGCCCTGGCCGTCGTTGAGCCGCACGCTCACGGTAGTGGCCCCCGCGCCCGCCCCCACCACGGGGGGACCCGCGCCGGCCCCCACCAAGTCGAGGTCGCCGTCGCCGTCCACGTCGCCCAGGGCTAGGTAGACATCGGAGACTTGTATATTAGGATCTGCTAGCGCTACCGCCGGGCTAGTGGTGAAGGCCCCCGTACCGTCGTTGAGGCCGATGTTGATCGTGCCATCTTTGATTGTGCTATCGTAGGAGGCCCCCGCCACGTCGAGGCTGCCGTCGCCGTTCAAGTCGCCCAGCACGAAGCGGCCCGCGTAGATGTCGTTATTATTTATGCCCAACGGCTGGGCAGTCCCAAAAACACCCTGCCCGTCGTTCAGGCTCAGGATCACCACGCCGCGCAGGCTCCCGAACAGGTCGAGGTCGCCGTCGCCGTCCGCGTCGCCCAGCGCCAGGTAGGAGGTTTGCTGTTCCAGGGTCTGGGTACCGCTGAATACGCCGTGGCCGTCGTTGAGCCGCACCGCCACGACAATTCTATAAGTTCTTCCTGTGCCAGGGATGCCCGCGGTGCTCACGCCCAGAAAATCCAGGTCGCCGTCGCCGTCAATGTCGCCCAACACGGTTTGGCCGACATCGAAGCCCAGCGGCACGGAGCCGCTGGCTGTGAAAGTACCCTTGCCATCGTTGAGGTATTCCAGCGCGGCTCCAGGAGCATGACCATTATCTATGATAGAGGTTAGCAGTAAATCCAGGTCGCCGTCGCCATCCACGTCGCCGATTGTTAGGCCCCTTAGTTGTTGGCCCGAGCTGCCCACCAAAAACGAGTGGGGGCTGTTGGTGTACGTGCCGTCGCCGTTGTTGAGGCGGATGCTCACGTCGTTGGAGGCACCGAACGTGTTGCCGCCGTTGATCGTAATGATGTCCAGGTCGCCGTCGCCGTCCACGTCGCCCGTCACCAGGTCGGTGAGCCCCTTACTCGTTGGCGCGTCGGAGCCCCCCCCGAAGAGGCCGTTGGTCGGGCTGGTGGCCGTGGTAAACTGGAATACCTGCGGCTGGGCCGCGACGCCGGTGCTGCTTTGGGCCGCGGCGGTGACGGTGGCCGACACCGTTTCGCCCGCTTTAAAAGTCGTGGTGGGCTGGAAGCGCAGGGTGCTGCCGCTGACGGCGGCCGTGCCGGCCTTCAGGCCGCCGGCTTGCTGGCTGAACACTTTCAGGGCCCCCTGGGTAGCGGCGTTGTTGGCCAGGGCCTGGTTGAAGGTAACGGCCACGGGCGTGGGGCGCGGCGCAGCCACGGCGTTACGTGCGGGCAATAGGCTGGTGACGGTGGGGCCCTGGGCGCGGGCCGCGCCAGCGGCCAGCAGTAGCCCCGCTAGGAGCGGGCCGGCGCACTGGCGCACGGCCGCCGGACGGTACGAAGCAGTAAAATTTGGGAGCATATTAGGAGGGACGAGAAATGTGGAAACGCTTAGGCCAGCCGCGGGTACAGCCAGCTAATTGATCCAAATTTATCGCACAGATTCATAAACCCCTATATCATATTGAATAAGTCATAAACGGGCCGCTTGGCGCTGGACGAGAAGGCCGCCCGTGCGAAGACAAGGAGGCCGTTGCCGCGCTGGGAAGCCAGGGCCAGCCGACAGGGAATGGCCGATCAAGTAAAAATTATGCTGCAATAATGCCATCGGGCGCAGCGGGCTTAGGGCCCCTGCACGTTGCCGCTGCTGTAGGCACAAAAAAGCCGCCCCATAGTGGTGGGGCGGCTTTTTGCAAGGACAACGAGTAAGACTACTACGGTTGAATCAGCACTTTCTGGCGCTGGGTCTGGCCGTCAGCGGTGCGCAGCACGAGCTGGTAGAGGCCGGCGGGGGCGCCGTTGGCGTCCACGGCCAGGGCGTTGGGGCCGGCCTGCAGCTGCACCGGCTGGCGGCGCACCACGCGGCCGAGCTCGTCGGTGAGCAGCAGCGTGGCGGCCTGGGCCCCAGCGGCGGTGCAGGTCAGGGTGAAGCGCCCAGTGGATGGGTTGGGATATACGCTCAGGCCCAGCGGAACATTATTTTTGGGAGTTGCCTGGGCCACGGCCCCGCGGCTCGCGGCCTGGGCCGGGCTGCCGCTGAGCACTTCGAGGGCCGAGAGCTTAGGCTGGTCCATTCCACCGCTTAGGTAAGGCACCGTGAGGTCGAGGTTGAGCACGCCGTCAGTGACGGTGACGGCAAACGTCTCCGTGGTGGCTACCAAAGGCCCTACCTTCTTCACGATGTCGTAGTGGTCGAGCACCTTGGTGCCTTCCAGGGCGGCGTCAAACACGCGCTGGCCGGGCTTGGTCCAGTAGAATTCGGCGAAGTGGAGCACTACCGTGTACTGGCCGTTGGCCACGGGCACGGCGTAGCGGAGGGTGCCGTTGGTGCCGTAGCGCTCGGTTTGGTAGAGGGCCGGGTCGGGCGTGCCAGCGATGGCCGCCGTAGTGGCGGCGGCGGCGCTATTCGCCGAGTAGTACTGATCGGCGGCGAAGGCCCCGCGGGTGGTCATCAGGGCCCCAGCGCCAGCATTCAGGCGGATAGCGGCGGGCAGGACGGGCAGCACTTCCAAAGCCGAGAGCTTGGCTTGGTCCATGCCGCCGCTCAGGTAGGGCACGCTCAGGTCGAGGTTGAGCACGCCGTCGGTGACGGTGACGGCAAACGTCTCCGTGGTGGCCGTCAGGGGCCCCACTTTCTTGACGATGTCGTAGTGGTCGAGTACTTTTTTGCCCTCCAGGGCGGCGTCGAAGACGCGCTGGCCAGGCTTGGTCCAGTAAAGTTCGGCGAAATGGAGCACGACGCTGTACTGGCCGTTGGGCACGGGCAGGGAGTAGCTGAGCGTGCCGTGGGTGCTGAACCGTTCGGTTTGGTAGAGGGCCGGGTCGGGCGTGCCGGCGATGGGGGCCTGGGTGGTGAATCGGTCGCTATTGGCCGCGTCGTAGTACTGGTCGGCAGCAAACGCGCCGCGGGTGGTCGTCAGGGCCCCGCCCCCGGCGTTCAGGCGATAGGAGGTCGCAGTGGTTGGTGGCGTAGGAGTGGCCTGGTTTAGGCGCACGCTCACCGTGTTCGTTTCGCTGCTTGGCGCAACCACATCGAGGGTGCCGTTTCCGTCCAAATCGCCCAGTGCCAAGCTAAAGGGTGGGCCATTGGTCGCTACTTCCTGGGTCCCGCTAAACTGGCCCCGGCCGTCATTTATTCGGACGCTCAACGTAGTGGCCGCCGCTAACAGGTCGAGGTCCCCGTCCCCGTCGATGTCCCCCAAGGCAACACTTAAAGGAGATTCCAAAGGAGAACCGTTTACTGGAACCTCTTGGGTTCCTGAGAATACCCCGCTGCCGTTGTTCAGGCGTACACTCACGGTGCCTCGGCTGTTGGATACTAAATCCAAGTCGCCGTCGCCGTCTACGTCGCCTAATACGATACCCCGCGGCGTAGTAGCACCCCGGCCCACGGAAACGCGCTGGCCACTATCGGTAAAGCCCCCGTTGCCGTTGCCCAGGTTTACGTAAACAGTGCCTCCGGGGGACTCGTTTGCTAGTATATCCAGGGTGCCATCACCGTTAATATCCCCGAGCGCTACGCTCGATATAATGAGCCCACTTTTAAATGATTGCGTGCCGAAGCTAAAAGAGCCTTGGCCATCGTTGAGGTAGATGTCTATATTCGAACCAAAAAAATTGCCAGCCCCCTCTACATTGGGCGCAATAAGATCTAAGTCACCGTCTCTGTCGACATCCCCTACTACCAAATCAAAGTACGTTACGGTTTGCCCTCGTCCGTATACAATGTCGGAGCCTCCACCAAACACCCCTTGGCCATTGTTGAGGCGCACACTTATTCGGCTGCTGTTGACTTGACCGCTGCCATTGGCCGTGAGTAAGTCTAAGTCCCCGTCTGCATCAACATCCGCTAGCACCACTGTTCGTGGAGATGCGCCAACGGCTACTTCTTGAGTGCCACTGAAAATAGCGCTGCCGTTGTTTAAACGGACGCTTACTGTATTGGCCGCCGTGTTGGCGGAAACCAAGTCCGAGTCCCCGTCTCCATCCAAGTCCCCAACTGCAACGCTGCGAGGATCTGTGCCTACCACCACGTCCGAGCCGCCGCCGAAAGTGCCCGCGCTGGGGGCCGTGGCCGTGGTGAATTGGAACACCTGCGGCTGGGCCGCGGCGCCGGTGCTGCTTTGGGCCCCGGCCGTGACGGTGGCCTGCACCAACTCGCCCGCCCGGAAGGGCGTGGTGGGCTGTAAGGTGAGCGTGCTGCCGCTGACGGCGGCCGTGCCGGCTTTCAAGCCACCGGCCTGCTGGCTGAACACCTTTAGGGCCCCCTGGGTGGCGGCGTTGTTGGCCAGGGCCTGGTTGAAGGTGACGGCTACGGGCGCGGGGCGCGGCGCGGCCACGGCGTTGCGCGCGGGCGACACGCCGGTGATGGTGAGCGGCGCAGTAGGCGTCGGCTGGTTCAATTGCACGCTAAGGGCTTGATAGCCTTGCGTAGTTAAATCCAGGGTGCCGTCTCCGTTGAAGTCGGCTAGGACTATGTTAGCGGCTGCGCTTACGGTGGTTACCTCGTTGCTGCCGCTAAATGTACCCATCCCGTCGTTTAAACGGATGCTTACGGTGCCCTTTTCGGCATTGGTTGCCAATATGTCTAAAAAGCCATCCCCGTTGATATCGGCCAGCGCCACGCCCCGTTTGCCGCTGTTGCCGTCGGCCGGCACTTCCTGGCTGCCGCTGAAGTTGCCGTGGCCGTCGTTGAGGCGTACGCTCACGCTGCCCGGGTGTCTGGCCACGAAATCCAAGAAGCCGTCCCCGTTCACGTCGCCCAACGCCACCGATTCAGGACCAGTGTCTGCATTCGGGGTTATGGCCACAGCGGCGCTCTCGCTGAACACGCCTTGGCCATTGTTCGTGAACACGTAGACTGGTGGGCCGCTAAAGGTGCCAGCGGTCAGCAGGTCTAAGTCACCGTCGCCATCGATGTCGCCCAGGGCCATGCCGTCCACAAAAGCACGGGATTGAGGCTGGTCAACGAATATAAGGCCCCCTTTGCGGTCGTTGACGAACGAAACAAACGAGCTATTAATGCCAGTGGAAGCCAAGACGTCGAGGTAGCCGTCGCCATTGGTGTCGCCCAGCACGAGGTTCTGAATGTCGAAGCTACCGAATTGAAAAAGACCCGCCCGCTTGGGGGGCGCAAAAGTCCCCGTCCCGTCGTTGAACGCTATGTTTACCGTCTGAATACTCTGTAAATCAACGCCTACTACCAAGTCCAAATCCCCGTCGTTATCCATGTCCCCCAGGGCCAAACTCGTGGGGCTAACGCCTACTTCAACTGCTTGGGCACTGCCGAAGGTGCCGCGGCCGTCGTTTAAGCGCACGGTCACCGTGTGGGCAGCCTTGGTGGCCGTACTATTTTTGTCGATGAAGAGCAGGTCTGGAAAACCATCGCCGTTCACGTCGCCTATGGCTACGTCTTTGCCGTTTTCCAAGCTTTGGTCGAGGCTCCGGGTAAATGTGCCGGTACTAGGGGCCGTGGCGGTGGTGAACTGGAACACCAGCGGTTCCTCCCTCTTAAGGCCTTCGCCGCTTCTGCCCTGCACCGCCAGGGTTAATAGGGCTGATACCGTTTCACCGGCTCGGAAGGGTGTGGTGGGCTGGAAGCTTAGGGTGTTGCCGCTAACGGTGGCTGTGCCAGCTTTGAGACCCCCGGCCTGCTGGCTGAACACTTTTAGGGCCCCCTGGGTGGCGGCATTATTAGCTAAGGCTATGCTGAAGGTGGCGGCTACGGGTGCGGGGCGCGGAACGGCCACGGCGTTGCGCGCGGGCGACACGCTGGTGAGAGTAAGGGGTTGGGCGTGGGCCGCGCTGGTGGCCAGCAGCAGCCCCGCCAGGAGCGGGCCGGCATACCGACGCATGGCCACCGGGCGGTGCAGAACTGTAAAATTTGGAAGCATACAGGAGGAACGAGAAATGTGGAAACGATTGGGCCAGCCGCAGGTGCAGCCAGTTAATTGGTCCAAATTTATCGTACAGATCTATAAACCCCTATATCATATTGAATAAGTCATAAATAGGCTGCCGGATGCTGATTAAACAAGTGGTTGCTGCAAACAACAGCAAGCCGCTGCCGCGCCTGAAAACCAGCCGCCAACCGGTAAAAAATAGGTTGTTAAATAAAAATATGTGGTAATAATGACATTCGGTGCGAAGGCATCGGTGGCCCTAACGCCCCCGCCGGCTACGCCCCGCCGGGCGGTGGGCCGCCCATACCCGGGGCCCCACCGCCGGGGCCCCCGCCGCCATCGGGCCGGCCGAAGCCGCCTCGCCGCCCGCCGCCCTCGCCGCGCCCGGGGCGGTCCTCGCTGGGGCCCTGGGGCACCTGCACGTTGCCGCTGCGGATGTTGTAGGTGAACATGAGCATGAAGTAGCGCTGCAAAATGGTGGTGCGTACTTGCTCGTAATAGGCCTCCGTCACGTTGACTTGGGCGCTGCGGTTCTGGCCCAGCAGGTCGAAGGCGTAGACTTTAATTTCGCCGCGCTGGCCCGGAAACACTTTCTTGCCCAGGCTGGCGTTCCAGAGAACGTATTGCTGGTTGTAGCTCCCCGACAGGCCGGCGTAGGCCTGGTGGGCCACGTCGGTTTGGATGTTGATGCCGGGGCCCACAATCCAGCCCAGGCGCAGGCGCGTCACCTGCGAGTAGTAGTTGGTGTTGAGGCGGGTTTGCAACGTGTTGCGCACGTAGCTCTGGGTGGCGTTGGTCGAGAGCGTGAAGTCGAGCTCCGGGCTGATGTTGGAGCTGAGCACGATGCCCGCGCCCAGGGCCGGCGTGCGGGCGTAGTTCAGGCCCCCGTTCACGATGCCCGGCGCCTGCGCGTAGCTGGCGTTCAGGTTCACGTTCAGGTTGGTTTTGATGGCCTTGAGGGGGCGGCCGTAGCTGGCCTGGGTGCGCACGCTGTACTGCTGGCTCAGGTTGGTGGGCTGCGTGAGCTGGGCCCCGGCGGGCAAGGCCACCAGGCCCGCGCCCTCGGGGGCCACGGCCGTGTCGCGGGTGGCCACGAGGCTGCGGTTGGCAATGGGGTTCTGGGTGAACGAGCCCGAGAGCAGGGCGAAGAAGTTGCTCGACGCCTTCAGGTTAGAAGCCGAGTAGCGCAGCACCGCCGAGTGGCCGTATTCCTGCCGCAGGTTGGGGTTGCCGATGGTGAGCTGCAAGGGGTTGGAGTTGTTCACCACGGCCTGCAGCTGGCTGATGCTGGGCGGGTTGGTGCTGGTGCGGTAGAAGATGCGCAGGTTCTTCTGGCGCGAAAACCGGTAGTTCAGCATGGCCTGGGGCAGCAGGTTCACGAAGGTGTAGCGCCCCGTGCCCTCGCGCGGGAACTGCGCCGTGCTCATCAGCTCCGAGTACTGCCCGGCCACGCCCAGGCTGGCCTGGTACTTGGGCGTGACGTGCCGGTAGCTGAGGCCCCCGGCCTGGGTGAGGTAGTAGTTCTGGAACACGTTGCTCAGGGCCGTGTCGAGGCGCGGGTTTTGGCGGCCGGCGTCGGCGTAGTCCAGCGTGCGCTTGTCGGAGTTGTTGGGCGCGTAGTTGAGGTTGTAGTTGGCCTGGAGCTGGTCGGTTTTGCTCAGCGGCTCGGTGTAGGCCAGGTTGGCCCCTACGTTGCTGCCGTACTGGGCCAAGTCGCTGTGCTGGTTGAGGTTGGCACGGGGCGAGCCGGTGTTGGTGGTCAGCAGGTCCGAGTTGCCGTTCTTGTTGTTGTAGCCGCCGCTCACGTTCAGCGAGAGGGTGCGGCCCACGCGGCGGTAGCGGTGGCGCAGCAGCAGGCTGCCGCTCGTGTTCACGCCGCTGTAGAGGGCCGCGTAGTCGCTGTTGATCTGGCTCTGCACCACGCCGCCGCGGGCCGTGAGGCCCTGCAAGCTGCTGGTGCCGTTGTTGCGCTGGAAGCTCAGCCGCGGGATGAACAGCAGCGAGTTGGCCGAGTCAAGCTGGTGCTCCAGGCGCAGGTTGAAGCGGTGGTTGGTGTTCAGGCTGCCCGTGTTGGCGTCCTGGTTGTAGGTGCTGCCCGCCGCCGTTACGTAGTAGCGCTGCGTGTTGCTGAGCACCCGGTTGTCGGCCCGGTTGAAGAAGTAGCTGCCCGTGAGCTGGGTTTTTTTGTTCCATACGTTGGAGTAGTTCAGGCCCAGCGCGTTGGTTTTGGTGATGCCGCCGCTCTGGTTCACCAAGAAGTTATTGGCGGCCCCGCCGCCGCCCTGGCCGCCGCCCCCACCCCCGCGGCCCCCGCCGCCCTGGTTCGAGTTGCCCACCACACCCAGCAGGTCGTCGGTGCCGAAGTTCTGCTCGTTCACGTTGTTGCTCTGCGCCAGCACCGAAATGCGGCGGTCGCCGTGGAAGTTGTTGAGGTTGCCGTTGAGGCGGTAGCGGGCCGCGTCGTTGCTGGCCGCGTCGCGCTGGCCGGAGGGCCCCACGCCGCCCACCACGCGCCCGAAGCTGCCGTTGCGGTACTCGGCCTTGGTGATGACGTTGATGGTTTTGGTGGTGTTGCCGTCGTCGAAGCCCGAAAACCGGCTCTGCTCGCTGCGCTGGTCAAACACCTCGATTTTGTCGATGGCGTCGGCGGGCAGGTTCTTGAGCACCGCGTCGGGGTCGGTACCGAAAAACGGCTTGCCGTCCACCAGTACCTGCTGCACGGTTTCGCCCTGGGCCTGCACCTTGCCGTCGGTGCCCACCGTCACGCCGGGCATTTTCTGGAGCAGGTCGCCGGCCGTGGCGTCGGGGTTGGTTTTGAAGGCCCGGGCGTTGAACTGCGTCGTGTCGCCCTTCTGCGAGGCCAGCTGGGCGGCGGCCGTCACCACCACGCCCTTCAGCTGCACGCCGCCCGCGGCCAAAGCCAGCGTGCCCAGGCGCAGCGGCTCGGCCCCGACGGTGACCGCCTGGCGCAGGCGCTGGTAGCCCACAAACGAGGCATCGAGCAGGTAGCGCCCGGGGGCCACGTTGTCGAACTGGAACCCGCCCTGGGCATCGGCCGCCACGCCGCTGCGCACCGAGTCGGGCAAGTGAATCAGCAGCACGTTGGCCCCGATGAGCGGGCTTTGGTCCTTGCCGTCGGCCACGCGCCCACTCACGGGCACGGCAGTGGTTTGGGCGTGGGCAGCGAGGGCGGGGCCCAGGCACAGCGGCAATAAGTAGCGTTTCATCAACAAGCGGTAGGAGCGGGCGGCGAAAAGGAGGACAGGCAAGCTAGGGCCCCGGGGCCCCACGCGGGGCCCTACTTTTTGCGCAGCAGCAGCAAGCCGTCGCGCAGGGGCAAGAACACGGGCTCGACGCGCGGGTCGCGGGCCACCTGGTCGTTAAAGGCTTGTACGGCGGGCGTGTCCTTGTCGCCGGGCTTCAGCGCGTGGCCCGGCAGCACCTTGCCGCTCCACAGCACATTGTCGACGATCAGGAGTCCGCCCGGCCGTACCTGGCCGATAACTGCTTCAAAGTAAGCGGCGTTGGCGCGCTTGTCGGCGTCAACAAAGACCAAGTCCCACACTTCATCGGCCAACCCGGTCAAAACTTCGTGCGCGTCGCCGATGTGCAGCGTCACGCGCTCTGCCAAGCCCGCCGCTGCCACGTAGCGCCGGATGCGCGCCTCCCGCTCGGGGTTGATTTCGATGGTGTGCAAGTGCCCGCCCGCGGCCAGCCCCTCGGCCAGGCACAGGGTGGCGTACCCGCAAAACGTGCCAATTTCAAGCACCCGCCGGGGCCCCATCAGCTGGCTCAGCATACTCAAAAAGCGCCCCTGCACGTGCCCGCTGCTCATGCGCGGCAGGAGCAGTTGCAGGTGGGTTTCGCGGGTGAGCTGGGCCAGCAGCGGCGGCTCGGGGGCCGTGTGGGCGGCGGCGTATTGCTCGGAGGTCATTCTGGGGTAGGAGGGTAGGAGGGTAGGAGGGAGAATAGGGTCATTGCAGGGGATATTCCGCGCACCGAGCGGCGTCAATCCGTCCCGGTTTTCAACGGCCAACCGCCCGATGCGACCAACCATTTTCACCGTGCGGGAAAGATTTGTCACAAGAAAAGGCGCGGCGCTGAAACCCGCACGGATTGCCGCCGCTCGGTGCGCGGAACGTTCCGTGCACCGGCCCTCAAACCCGCCTACCCCCTCACCCGCCTACCCTGAACCCACCCCTCACCACCGCGCTTCGCGCCGCCAGTTGCCAATGGGTACCACCCGGGCCCGGAAGCCGTCGGCCAGGCGCGGGCCCCGGGCCGCGCACTGCCGGCGGCGCGCAGCAAAGGGGAAGGGCGCGTACCAGGGGATGCGGTCCTGGCGGTTTTGCAGCACCACCAGGGGCGGCAGGGGCAGGGCCTGCACGGCGATGGTGGGGTAGGGGGCCGGCCACACCAGCCGCCGGGGCAGCGTCAGCACCCCGCTGCGCCCGGTCACGCCGTCTACGCCGCTGATGCCCTTGATGCCGCCGATGCGGCCCAGCAGCCACAGCAGCCGCACCCGCTCGGCGAAGGAGCGCCGCGGCTTCTCCCAGAAGACGCGGACGAACTGGCCCGGCGTCCAGATGTCGGTGCGGATGAGGTGCGGGTATTGGGTGCGGAAAAAGGCCGTGTCGGCGGGCGCGGCCAGGCGGCGCTGCACGTCCCGGTACTCGGCCGGGCCGAGGGCCGGCGGAATGATGTAGTGGCGGTACTCGACGGCCAGCGGGCTGGCGAGCAGCAGCGCCCCGGTGGCCCCGGCGAAGGCCCCGGCCAGCGCCCGGGGCCGGTGCCGCGCGGCCGGCCACAGCACCGGCACCAGCAGCAGGGCCAGCGCGCTGAACAAAAAGCCGTAGCCGAACCGGAACGCCGGGGCCAGCAAAAACCAGAACGCCACCCCGCCCAGGGCCACGGCCAGCGCCGCCAGCAGCTGCGGGGCCTGGGGCAGCCGCCCGCGCCGGTGCTGCCACCCGCCCAGCGCCGGGCTCACGAGCAGCAGCCCCGGAATGGCCAGCAGCACCAGCTTGTTGGCGACGAACTGCTGCCGCCACCACAGCGGCAGCCAGAACCGCCAGGGCTTGCCGTGCACGCTGATTTGGTTGTAAAAGTCTGAATTGCGCGCGTACTCCGTGATGTATTCGCCGTGCAGGCGCAGCTCGGCCAGCGGGAATTTCCAGCTGGGGTGGAACAGGTCGACGGCCGCCACCGGGAACAGCAGGTAGCCGCTGAGCAGGTAGTTGCGCACCAGCCAGGGCCCGGCAATGGCCAGCCCCAGCCCCACCATCCCGCCCACGAAGCGCCCGTTGAATAGGCGGCCCGAGCGGGCCGCCCACCACAGCGCCAGCAGCAGCACGGGCAGCGTGGAGAGCTTCATGGTAAGGGCGAACACGCTCAGCAGCATCACCGCCGCGTGCGCCGTGCCCAGCGGCTGGCCGGGCCGGGGCGGCGGCAGCCGCAGGGCCTGCACCGCCACAAAAAACAGGAGCAGCGTCACGGCCGGGTCGGGCGAGAGCGAGGCCAGGTCGTCGATGACCCAGAACAGCATGGCCCCCGCCAGCAGCAGGCGCACCACGTCGGAAGGCGCGGCGCGGCCCCGGAGCAGCGGGCCGAGCCCCGCCAGGCCGTACCAGCCGAAGAGCACGAAAAATACCAGGTTGAGCACCTGCAACGGGCTGCCCACGTAGCGGCCCCAGCTAAAAAGCGCTTCCGGCACGAACCACGCCGAGTTGAAGCCGATGTGCAGCTCGACGTTGGCCAGCCCCGGCACGGTGCCCATTTCCTCCAGCCACCGCACCGACTGCGCGTGGTAGTAGCCCGTGTCGATGTTGATGGGCGGCATGGCGGCCACGGCCAGCGCGCACAGCGCCAGGGCCCCGCCCAGTGCTTGCACCACCCGGGGCTGCTGCCGCGCCGCCCGCCACTGCCGGCGCAGCAGCGCCCGGCTTTCCGGCTGCCACAGCCCCGCCCCGCCCACGGCCGCCGCCGCCAGGTGGGCCCCCGTGTGCAGGGGCCCCAGCAGCGACCATCCTTCCAGCAGCACCGTCAGCAGGGCCACGCCGCCCAGCCAGGTCGTCAGGGCCGAAACCGGCTCCTCGTCCGTCAGCCCCAGGCTGGCGCGCACGAGGCGCAAAAACCAGCACCCAAAGCCCAGCGGCAGAAGCAATGCGTAGCAACCGGCAAGTACGAGAATAACCATGGGGCGCGTCCGAAGTGATGGCCGGTGATTTTAAAGGCCTATGTTGTTGGTATTCAAAACAGAATAGACAGTAACGAGGCCCGCCAAAGCTACCGCTAAAACGCGGTTTCTTTGATATGGGCTAACAAATGGCTGGATTTTCATAAAAACGTGAAGTAGCCGTTGGGCCACTACTTCACGTTTCTCCGGCCAGGCCCCGAACACGGCGCGCCGCCCGACTAGCGGTCCGAGCAGCCAGGCAAGCGTTTCCAAAATCCGACCAATCCGCGCGAGTCCGCGGCTCAGGCAGGCTCCAGCCGGAACTGCCACACCCGGTAGCCCGACTTGCCGGTAACGTACTCGTGCGCCACCACTTGGAATAGCCCTTCGTAGCGGAACTGCTGGGCTGCCGGCGAAGGGGCAATGCGCCGAAACACCCGCACCGGCCGGCCCGTGGCCTGGCTGCGGGCCAGGCCCTGGTTGCGGTAGTTCAGGTCCTGGTCGGCGGCTTGGCGGCCGGTTTTGGGGTCGCGCCCGCCGTGCCCGGCGTACCAGAAGTAGTCGTCGTGGATGTCGTCGTCCTCGTACTGGTCGGCCAGGACGATGCTTTCGGCCCCGTGCTGGGCCGTGGCGCACACGCCCGCCCGCAGCGGCCGGTGCTGGCCCAGTTCGGCCAGCTCGTGGCGCGAGGCGAATAAGTCGCCGGCCCGCGCCGTGCCCACGTGGCCAAACACCGGCGCCTTGGGGCTCATTTCTCCTCGGGCAGGTATTGCAGCACGCTCAGGTGCTCCTCGGTGAGCAGTTCGTTGGCCATGTCGCGCAGCAGGGCGGCCGTCACGTGCTCAATCTGGCCGAAGATTTCGCTCAGCGGCTCCACGCGGCCCAGGTCGAGGGTGCTCTTGCCGAGCAGCTGCATCAGGCCCGAGTTGCTTTCCTCGCTCATGGCCAGCTGGCCCATGAGCTGGTTTTTGGCCACGTGCAGCTGCGTGGTGGTCAGGGCTTTGTCGCGCAGCAGCTTCAGCTCCTTCTGCACCAGGCCCAGGGTGCGCTTCACCTGCTTGCCCTCGGTGCCGAAGTAAATGCCGAACAACCCCGTGTCGGTGTAGGGCGAGTAGGTGCTGTCGATGGTGTACACCAGGCCGTACTTCTCGCGCACGGCCAGGTTGAGGCGCGAGTTCATGCCGGGGCCCCCGAGGATGTTGTTGAGCATGAAAAACGGGATGCGGCGCGCGTCGGCCAGCGGGTAGGCGGGCCCCCCCACCAGGCAGTGGGCCTGCGAAATGGGCCGGCTTTCGAGCTGCGTTTTGCGGGCGTAGGGCCCCACGCCGCGGCGCGCCCGGGGCCCCAGCCGGGCCGGCAGCGGCGCCAGAAATTTGTCGGCCAGCCGCTTCACTTCCTTAAACGGCAGGTTGCTGACGGAGCTGAACACCAGCCGGTCGGTGCGCACATTCTCGTGGTAGAAGGCGTGGAAATCGTCGGACGAAAAGCCGCTCACGCTCTCGCGCGTGCCCAAGATGTTGACCCCCAGCGGGTGCTCGCCGAACACCACCGTGTCGAAATCGTCGATGATGGCGTCCTCCGGCGCGTCCTGGTACATGCTCATCTCCTCCAGAATCACGCCGCGCTCCTTCTCCAGCTCGCGGCCGGGGAAGGTGGAGTTGAACGTGAGGTCCGTCAGCAGCTCAAACGCCCGCTCGAAGTGCGTGCTGAGCAGCGTGGCGTAGAAGCAGATTTTTTCCTTCGTAGTGTAGGCGTTCAGCTCGCCGCCCACGGTTTCGAGGCGGTTGAGGATGTGGAACGACTTGCGCTTGTGGGTGCCCTTGAAGGCCATGTGCTCCCAGAAGTGGGCCAGCCCCTGCTGGTGGGGCCCCTCGTCGCGCGAGCCCACGTCGAGCAAAAAGCCGCAGTGCGCAATCTTGGTGTGCAGCACCTGCTTGTGCAGCAGGCGAATGCCGTTGGGGTACTCGTGGATATCGTAATCAATCATAGAGACCACAAAACTACCGCCGCCGGCCGGAGGTTTCACCTGCCGTTCAACCCCACCCCCGGCCCCTCCCCAATGGGGAGGGGTGCGTTCAACGATTCACGTACTGGCACCCCTTCCCACCGGGGAGGGGCCGGGGGCGGGGTTACTCGCCCAGCGGGGCCAGCAGCTGCGCTACCCGGATGGTGTGGGCGCAGCGGAAATGCCCCAGCGGGCAAGCCGCGTGCCCGTGCAGGCCGCAGGGCCGGCAGTCGAGCCGCTCCTCGGTTTCCACCACCGCCGCGGCCGGGCCCAGGGGCCCAAACCCGAAGGTGGGCACGGTGCTGCAAAACACTGCCACCACCGGGGCCCCCACCGCCGAGCACAGGTGCAGCGGGGCCGAATCGTTCACGTAGTTCATCCGGGCCCCGCGCATGAGGGCGGCCGAGGCCAGCAGGCCCAGCTGCCCAGCTAGGCTCACGACGTTGGCGCGGCCGCTGTTCACGGCCAGGCGGTCGCAGACCAGTACGTCGGGCGGGCCCCCCAGCAGGTACACCGGCAGGCCGGGCGGCAGGGCGGCCAGCAGCTCCAGCCACTTGTTTTCGGGGTACTGCTTGGTGAACCACACCGACGTGGGCGCCAGGCAGAAGTAGGGCCCCCGGGCGGCGTAGGGCGCGGCGGCCGCCTCGTCGGCCGGGGTGGGGTAGAGGCGCGGGGCCAGGCGGGGCAGGCCGGCCGGGCGGGGCCCCCGGCGCTGGTGGCGCGGGTTGGTGCTGCGCGAGGGGGCCACCAGGGCCAGGTTGCGCTGCACCTCGTGGGTGCCGTTGCCGATGACGTGGGGCACGCGCCGCGTGAACCACCGGCTAAAAGGATTCTCGGCAAATCCCACCCGCTCGGGGGCCCCCGAAAACGCCGTGAGGAACCCCGTGCTGGCGAAGCGCTGCAGCGTGACGACGCGCCCGTAGCCGCCGGCCCGCACCTGCTGCGCCAGCTGCCAGAGGTTGGCGTATTTGCGGTACTTCTTGTCCCATACCAGCACCTGCCGGATGTGTGGGTGGCCCTGGAGCAGGGCCTCGTTGCCGCGCCGCACGAGCACGTCCACGGGCGTGGCGGGCTCGTGCTGGGCCAGGTATTCCACCAGGGCCGTGGCCAGAATTACGTCGCCGATGAAGGCCGTTTGGATGAGCAGGATGGGGCGAGTGGCGTCGGGCATGGCGGGGGGCAAGGGGGCAAAACTAGGGCTTGCCTGGCCTTTGCCCAACACCCCGATTTGGAAAATTCCAAACCGCTGCTTTACATTTGGCACAGCAGTTCTTTCTGAAAGGATTGTTTTTATAAAGAGGCGCGGAGAGACAGGCTCGATGAACCGCCGGCAACCCCCAGCTACCCGCTGGTACGGTGCCAATTCCTGATCATATAAAAACGAATTGCCATGCGCCCCCACTTCCCCCCGTCCGGTACGTTTCTGCTCGCTCCCCTGGCTTCGGCTCCGCGGTGTTGGGCCCCCGTGATGCCCGGCCGGGGTTGTTGAGGCCGCTCAACTTTCCCCGGCTATCGGCGCAGGCCCGCGGGTCGCGCCCCCAGTGCTGCCGCTAGCGGCGCACCCGTCCGGCGGTCCTTTTTCCTTGCTTTTGGGTAGTTGTGCGTCCGGTTCGCCGGGCTGGCCGGTGCGTGTTGGTGCGCCGGGTTAGTTCGCTGAATGGATGGTGGGTAACTACCTGTGGGCGAAGGAAAAGCGCAGAAATAAGGACGGAACATCCCTTTCATTCTCACATCTCCACATTCTCACATCATCACATTTTTTATGCCCCACCTCGAAGTATTGCCCCGCGCCCAAGCCCCCGCCGCCGCCCAGCCCACCTACGACGGCCTGCACGGCAAACTGGGCTTCGTGCCCAACCTCTACGCCACCTTCGCCCACTCGCCGGCGGCCCTCAACGGCTCCATCGGCTTCGGCGCGGCCCTGGCCAAGGGCGAGCTGGACGGCCGCGAAATCGAAACCATCTACCTCGCCGCCTCCGAAGCCAACGCCTGCGACTACTGCGTCGCCGCCCACACCACCGTGGGCCAGCTCCAGGGCCTGAGCGAAGCCGAAACCCGCGGCGTGCGCACCGCCAGCACCGGCGACGCCAAGCTCGACGCCGTGGCCGCCCTCACCCTCGACGTAGTGGCCAGCAACGGCCGCCCCGCGCCCGCCAGCCTCGACCGCTTCTTCGCCGCTGGCTACAGCAAGGCCGCCCTAGTGGAACTCATTGGGTTCGTGGCCCTGAACACGTTCAATAACTACGTGCAGCACATCGCCCAAGTGCCCATCGACTGGCCCGCGCTGCAAGAACAGGAAGCGTAGTAGTGCTTACAACGCAACAGGGCGCTTCCCCAGCCGGGGAGGCGCCCTGTTGCGTTGCCGAGGCCCTGCTGTATTCTAAAAGAACGTTTGCGAGAAATAGCGGTGATTCCAGAACGGAATGTACGTTTTGGTAAAATCAGCCTTGGTGATGACGTGCTTATCGAGTAGCCGCAGGCCCACCAGCGTAGGGTGGTACACAAAAACGTACAGGAAAACTAACGCCAAGGAGATGCTTGGGCCCAATGCTTCCCTGCCAAGGAACATGTGGAGCGGCAGGGGCCCCAGGATAAGCAAATAAAACAAGAATGTTTTCACTGCTGGTTGTAAATCGCTGTAGGGCAAATTTTTAAGCCGCCTTGTCGGCCGCGGCGTTCTTCCTGATGGCCAGGCCCAGCGCCACCGCCAGCCCTACCGCAATGGCGAAGCCCGCCGACGACGTGGCGATGCGCCAGGGCTCGTGCGTGGCCAGGGCGTGCAGAAAACCGCGCAGCGCGAACAGCATAAACAGCGAGTTTAGCACCAGCGGCAGGGCGAATTTTTTCATGGGCGGCGGTAATTAGCGGCTGGAGATGGAGCCGTTTGCGCCGGCAACTTACGGCCCGCCGCCGGAACGCCCAGCGCCGGGGCCCCGGGCTGCCCGCCGGGGCCCCGGGCTGCCCGCTGGGGCCCCGGCACCCGCCGCGCCGCTAACTTGCGGCCCCTAACCCACCCCACCTCCGCTATGCGCTACGCCCCCCTGGCCCCCGAGCTTTTTGTTGAGAACCGCCGCCGCTTCCGCGAGCTGCTGCCGGCCAATTCGTTGGCCATTTTCCAGTCTAACGACGTCATGCCCACCAACGCTGACGGCTCGATGGGCTTCCGGCAGAGCAGCGACTTGTTTTACTTGTCGGGCGTCGACCAGGAGGAAAGTATCCTCGTGCTGGCGCCGAACGCGCGGCTCGAAAGCCACCGCGAAATCCTGTTTTTGAAGGAAACCTCCGACCTGATTTTGGTGTGGGAAGGCCACAAGCTGACCAAGGAGCAGGCCCGCCAAAACTCGGGCATCCCCACCATTATGTGGCTGGAGAGCTTCAAAACCGTGCTGCCCGCGCTGATGAACGAGGCTGAGCAAGTGTACCTGAACTCGAACGAGCACATCCGGGCCGTGGTGGACGTGGAAACGCGCGACGCCCGCTTCATTAAGGCCATCCAGCAGCAGTACCCGCTGCACACCTACCGCCGCGCCGCGCCGCTACTGCACCGGCTGCGCGCCATCAAGGGGCCCCAGGAAGTGGAGGCCCTGCGCACGGCCTGCGCCATCACCGAAAAAGCGCTGCGGCGGGTGCTGGGCTTCGTGCAGCCGGGCGTGTGGGAGTTCGAGATTGAGGCCGAAATCGTGTACGAGTTTTTGCGCAACCGCAGCCGGGGCCCCGCCTACGGCAGCATCATCGGGAGCGGCAAAAACGCCACCGTGCTGCACTACACCACCAACGACGAGCAGTGCCAGGCCGGCGACGTGATTCTGATGGACTTCGGCGCCGAATACGCCAACTACGCCGCCGACCTCAGCCGCAGTATCCCCGTCAGCGGCAAGTTCAGCCCTCGCCAGCGCGAGGTGTACGAGGCCGTGCTGGCCGTGATGCGCTACGCCGAAACCCAGCTGCGCGCCGGCAACGAAATCGAAGCTTACCACAAAAGCGTGGGCGAAAAAATGGAGCAGGAGCTCGTCAAGCTCGGCCTGCTGAAAGTCGAGGACGTGGCCGCCCAAAACCCCGACCAGCCGCTCTACAAGAAGTACTTCATGCACGGCACCAGCCACTACCTGGGCCTCGACGTGCACGACGTGGGCGCCAAGTACCGCACCTTCGAGCCGGGCATGGTCTACACCATCGAGCCGGGCATCTACATTCCCGACGAAAACCTGGGCATCCGCCTTGAAAACGACTACCTCATCACCGCCGACGGCAACGAGAACCTAATGGCCACCATCCCGCTCGAAGCCGACGACATCGAGCGCCTCATGCAGCGGTAAACTTGATGCAGCGGTAAGACTGTAGCGTGGACTCTGCGAGTCCGCGCGTTTCGCTTCGTCCTGCCGATTACCGTGCGGCGACCGTTCAAACGCGTGGATTCGCAGAGTCCACGCTACACGCAAAAAGGGGCCCCGGAACATTGTTCCAGGGCCCCTTTTTCTTGATGAGGGTAAGAAAAAACGGTCATGCTGAGCGCAGTCGAAGCATCTCTCCCGCAGCAGTAATCAGTGATTAGTGGAGCAGTGGAGATGCTTCGACTGCGCTCAGCATGACCGTTTTTTAGCCTAACAGCCAACTTAACTATTTCCCCGTGGCTTGCACCAGCGCCGGCAGGTACTTGCTGAGGGCCTGCACCTGGGCTTGGGTGAAATTGCCCTGCACCGACACCAGCACGAAGGAATTGGCCTCGTCGGGCAGCTGGCCCACGGCGGCAAACTCCGACACCTTGTCGCCGCTGCCGCGGGTGGATACCTGGTAGCTGCTGGCTGCCGGGGCCCCCGCGCTCAGGGCGGTGTACTTTTCGCTTTGCAGCACGCCGGCCGCTTCGCTGCGCAAGCCCTGCTGGGCCAGCCCCTGCGCGGCCGCCGATACGGGCAAAAAGCTGATGAACCGAGCCGACCGGATGCCCGTGATGCCGTCCGTCAGCTCGGAGCCGCCGAGCAGCTTGGCGGCCTTCACTAGGGCCAGGCGCTGGAGCAGATCGGCCGACCATTGGGTGGTGTGGAAGCCGGGCTGGCCTTCGTACTTGTTGAAAAAAGCGGCCACCGTGCGGGCCGGGGCCCCACCGGGCCCGCTGGCGCGGCAACCCGCCAGCAGCAACAAACCCAACAGGAAAAACGAGGAAAATGGGGCGATAACGCGCTTCAGCATGACGAAAAGGCGGCGGGGAAATGACGGCCCGCCGCCCGCGCCGCCTCGCAAACGCCGGGCCATTTAGTTGTCAGCTATTCGTTGCCAGTTGTCAGATGGTCCATAGGTTGTTAACCAACAACTAACAACGAGTAACTGACAACCTATTGCCCCGGGGTCCTAATTCACTAGTTGTCAGTTGCTCGTTGTCAGTTGTTCGTTTGCTAATAAATCGTTGACTGACAACTGACAACTGACAACTGACAACTAGCAACGATCAACTAACTTAAAACGCCACTGCGTTCAGGAAAAACACGTCGCGGTCGGGGGCCCCGGGGCGGCGCACGCGCTGGTAGCCGCTGGCCACGAAGCGGGTACCAAACCAGGGCAGCAGCTCGTCGGGCTCCGAGTCGAGCACCTTGTCGGGCGAGCCGGCGGGGGGCGTGAACAAGGGCACGGCCAAGTCGTTGGGGCCCGTCGCGTCGCGGTCCACCAGCTTGTAGTGCAACTGGTCTTCGCGCAGGTAGGCCAAGGCTAAGCGGCCGTCGGGCAATGACTGGAGGCGCACGGTTTCCTCCAAGTCGCGGCGGTGCACATCGTTCAGCACGTAGGTGTTATCCCAGAGCAAGGCCCCGGCGCGGTCGAAGCCGCAGACCACCACGTGGCTGGTTTGGTAGCCGTCGGCGTCGCGCGGGTTGCCGTAGGCGCTGTTCATGCCCAGGGGCAGGTCGAGGGGCAGGCCGGCGTAGCCGGGCAGGCTGCGGCCGTAGCCACCGTAGCCCGAGCCGTAGTAGCGGCTGCCGGCGTAGGCGCTGCTGCGGTAGTGGGGGGCGTACACCTCGGCCACCAGCACGTAGCCGCCGTCGGCTTGGGGCAGCAACTCGTGCAGCAGCAGGCGGTAGCGCCAGCGCTGGGGCTCCGCAGCGTTGGCGTCGATGCGCTCGTTGCGGCGCTCCAGGCGGGCCAGGTGGGCGGGGTTGAGGTAGTCGAAAAAGTGCTTCAGCCGCCGAAAGTCATAGAACCGCAGCGATGACTGCCCCACGGCCGCCGCACTCAGGTCGGTGGCAAACAGGCCCTGGGCGTAGCCCGGGTCGCGCAGCGAGTAGGTGCCCGTAAGCAGGCGTGTGCTGGTGTCCTGGGGTGGGCTGAGCTGGGCCGTGATGAGGCTGCGGTCGCTCTGGGCCTGCACGTACTCGGAGCTGACGAGCTGCCCGCGGTCGGTGAGCTGCTTGAGCTGCAGGCGGCTCTTGCGGCCGTTAGTTTGGGTGAGCACGTATTCGGCGCGGCCAACGGCAGCGTCGGCCACGAAGCTGAGCTGGGTGGGCAACTGCTCGTACACCGAGGCCAGGAATTGCAGCCGGCCGGTGGCCACGTCCAGCAGCAGCGCCGTGAGGTGCTGGCCGTCGTTGAGCGTCACGGTGGCAAACAAGTGCCCGTCCATCGCCTTGAGGTCCACCACTTCGCGGGCCGTTTTCGTTTCAAACACCTGCGTGAGGGCCTGGCCGCCCTGGGCGTCGTAGGCCGCCACCAGAAACCGCCCGGGCACCCGCGTCGAGCCAAACAGGGCGTACACGATGCGCGGCTCGGCGCATAAGCGCACGAAATTGAACTCGTCGGGCACGTCCACCGGCCGCTCGGTGCGCAGGCGCAGGTCGCGGTCGTACTGCTGAAACGCAAACAGCGTTTCGCGGCCCCCCGGCCGGCCGGGCCGGCCCAGCAGCAGCACCACCGAGCTGTCGGCCGGCAGGGCCTGCACGTGGGCCTCGCTGGTGCTGGGGTCCAGGTCCAGCTCGATGCGGGCCGCTTGGGTGGGGGCCCCGGGGGGCGGCGGCAGGGGCGCGCCGCCCCGGTCTTGGGCGCGAAGGGGCCCGCCGGGGCCCAGCAGCAAGCACGCTGCCAACAGCAAGGAGTACAGTGTTTTCATGCCCGTTCCGCTAATGGGCCGCCCAGGGGGTGGGGCCCCGGGAACGGCAGTATTTTAAAGGTACGCCCCGCGCCGCTAGTACGCAAGCCGGGCCGCGCTGGCTAACGCGGGCCGCGGGCAAGTCGTTCGGCCGGGGCCCCGCCTCACGCCGCGCCCAAGGCCAAAATCAGGTCAAACTCGTCGGGCCGCACGGGCAGCACCGACAGGCGCGATTGCCGCAGCAGGGCCAGCCCGGCCAGCCGCGCGTCGGCCTTGAGGGCGGCCAGCGCCACGGGCCGGGCCAGGGGCCCCACCGGGCGCAGGGCCACCGCCACCCAGGGGGAGCCGGCTTCGGCGGTGGCGTCGGGAGCGGCCCGGGCAGCCACTTCGGCCAGGCCCACCACGGCTTTCTCGCTCATGCTGTGATAAAACAGCACTTGGTCGCCGGGCTGCATCAGGTTCAAGTTGTTGCGGGCTTGGTAGTTGCGCACGCCGGTCCAGGCCGTGCCGTCGTCGCGGAGGAAGTCGGCCCAGGAATACGCTTCGGGTTCGGATTTGACGAGCCAGTAGTTCATGCAGCAGGGGAGGGGAAAATAATTTCCAATGAAACAATGTATGTACATTTAATGTATATACATTTGTAAACCGTTTGCGCACGGCGCTGCGCCGACGCTTTGGTTCTGGCTTCAAAATTATTCCGCCCTTTTCGTATGGCCCCCTCCGTTCTGCATTTGGCCGCCACCCGCGGCCACGCCAACCACGGTTGGCTCGATTCGTTTCACACCTTCAGCTTCGCCAACTACCACGACCCGGCCCGCATGCACTTTGGGGCCCTGCGCGTGTTGAACGACGACACCGTGGCCGGGGGCCGGGGCTTCGGCCGCCACCCGCACCAAAACATGGAAATCATTTCCATCCCGCTCGCCGGCGATTTGGAGCACCAGGATTCGCTGGGCAACAAAACCGTGGTTCGCCAAAACGACGTGCAGGTGATGAGCGCCGGCACCGGCGTGGCCCACTCCGAGAAAAACCACAGCCTGCACGACGCAGTCAAGTTCCTGCAAATCTGGGTGATACCCAACGCCGAAAACGTGGCTCCACGCTACGGCCAGCAAACCTTTCCGCCCGAAGCGCGCCACAACCGCCTGCTGCAAGTAGCCTCGCCGAGCCCCGACGACGCCGGCGTGTGGCTGCACCAAGACGCCTGGTTTCACCTCGGCACCCTCGACCAGGGCTTCGCCGCCGAGTACCGGCTCAAGCAGCCCGGCAACGGCGTGTACGCCTTTGTGCTGGCCGGCGACGTGACCATCAACGGCCAGGCCCTGCACCGCCGCGACGGCTTCGGCCTGTGGGAGGTCGATAAGCTCGCCATCACGGCCGACAGCAACACCGAATTGCTACTGATGGAAGTGCCCATGCTCGGCTAGGGGCCCGGCGCTGATGCCCCGGCCGCGCCGCGCGCCGGGGCCCTAATATTTACCATAACCCACTCATTTCCAATGCAAACTCACCTCACCCGCGCCGCCGACCGTGGCCGCAAAGACATTGGCTGGCTCAAAAGCAATTTCACGCTGAGCTTCAGCTCCTACGCCAACCCGCTGCGCAACGGCTTCGGGCTGCTGAAGGTGTTCAACGACGACTTCGTGCAGCCCGGCGGCGGCTTCGGCATCCACGGGCACGCCAACATGGAAATCATTTCCGTGCTGCTCGCCGGCTCCATGAACCACAAGGACTCGCTGGGCTACTCGGAAGTGATAACGCCCGGCGGCGTGCAAATCATGAGTGCCGGCTCGGGCCTGCGCCACGAGGAGTACAACGTGGGCGAAGACGAGGTAAACTTCCTGCAAATCTGGATCGAGCCCAAGCTGCAAAACGTGGGGCCCCGCTACCAGCGCCGCCAGTTCCCGGAGGAGAAGCGCCGCAACCAGCTCACCACCATCGTCAGCAACGAGGAAGGCCAGGCGCACTGCTGGATCAACCAGAACGCCAAGCTCTCGCTGGGCCACTACGAGCAGCCCACCGCGGTGGACTACGCCCTCAAGCCGTTGAATAAGATGGTGTTCCTGTTCGTCATCAGCGGCACCGTAACCGTAGCCGGCCAGGAAGTAGGCACCCGCGACAGCCTGGGCATTTGGGATACGGATACGATTCGCTTCGAAACCAGCGCCGACGCCCGGTTTTTATTGATTGAGGCCCCCATTAATCACTAATTTGTTGATTTTTAATTATAAAAAGGTCGTCATGCTGAGCGTAGCCGAAGCATCTCTCCCGCGGTAGTAAACCCAATCGATTGGATTAGTTGAGCAGTAGAGATGCTTCGGCTACGCTCAGCATGACGGCCTTTTATATTCCTTGTAAACAGCTATTTTCTTATCTACTAGAGTTTTAACCACGTCACCCCATGAGCAACCAACTCTTAATCGGCATCGACAGCTTCGTGGCGGCGGGCATCGACCCGGCCACGGGCCAGCCCATCGGCCCGGCCGACCGGATGGAGCAGCTGCTGGAGGAAATTGCGCTGGCCGACGAAGTGGGCCTCGACACCTTCGGCATCGGCGAGCACCACCGGCGCGACTTCCTCGACGCGGCCCCGGCCATGATTTTGGCGGCCGCCGCGGCCCGCACCAAGCGCATCCACCTCAACAGCGCCGTGACCGTGCTCAGCGCCGACGACCCGGTGCGCGTGTTCCAGAACTTCGCCACGCTCGACCTGCTCTCGCAGGGCCGGGCCGCCCTGATTGTGGGCCGCGGCTCGTTCACGGAGGCGTTTCCGCTCTTCGGCCTCAACCTGAACGACTACGATTCGCTCTTCACCGAGAAGCTGGACTTGCTGCTGAAAATCCGGGACAACGCCACCGTTACGTGGTCGGGCCGGCACCGGGCCCCGCTCAAAAACCAGGGCATTTACCCGCGCCCGCTGCAAGAAAAGCTGCCCATCTGGCTCGGGGTGGGCGGCACGCCCGAGTCGTTCGTGCGCGCCGGGGCCCTGGGCTTGCCCCTCATGATTGCCATCATCGGCGGGGAGCCCCACCGCTTCCGCCCGCTCGTGGACCTGTACCGCGAGGCCGGCCGCCGTGCCGGCCATCCCGCCGAGCAGCTGAAAGTGGGCGTCCACGTCTTCGGCTTCGTGGGCGACACCACCCAGCAGGCGGCCGACGATTTCTACCCAGGCTACGCCAAAATGTTCGCCACCATCAGCAAGGAGCGCGGCTTCCCGGCGCCCACCCGCGGGCAGTACGACGCCACCCGGGGCCCCCGCGGCGCCTTCATGATCGGCGACCCCGAGACGGTAGCCGCCAAGCTGCTGGCCGTCAGCGAATCGCTGGGCGGCCTGGCGCGCATTTCCCTCCAAATGACCAACCTGCTGCTGCCCCACGCCAAAATGCTGCACGCCATCGAGCTGCTCGGCACCCGCGTGGCCCCGCTGGTGCTGGTGTTGGCTTAGATATTAGTTGAGAAACTAAGCTAAGAAAGGTCGTCATGCTGAGCGCAGTCGAAGCATCTCTATTGCGCAAGTAATCATGTTTACTGCTGCGGTAGAGATGCTTCGACTGCGCTCAGCATGACGACCTTTCTTTATCCTGTTCTTTCAGAAATAACTATTTGCCCAGCAACGTTTTTAAGTACGCCTCGAAGCCCGCGGGGCCCCCGCTGACGTAGCCAATCTTGCCCAGGATTTTGCCGTCGGGCGCCACCACCACGGCCAGCGGAAACTCGCCCTCGCGATTGAGCTGGGCCTTGGCTGCGTCGTTGCGCTTGATTTGCTCGGGCGACGGCTGGTTCTGCGGTTTTTGTGGGAAGTCGAAATGGGCCAGTACCAGCCGGTCCTTGGCGTAGGCCACGAAGGCGGGCTGGGCAAACACCTCGCGCTCGTACTTCACGCACGGCGCGCACCAGTCGGAGCCCGAAAACACGGCCACGATGGGCCGGCCGGTGGCCTTGGCCCTGGCTTGCGCGGCGGCCAAATCGGTAAGGCCCCAGTTGGCTACCAAATTAGCCGCTGGGGCCCCCGGCGGGGTTTGGGCCGCGGCGGGGTGGAAGGGTGCGGCGGCCAGGGCCCCCAGTAGGGCAAAGCGGAGTAGCATAGGGAGGAAATAAAAAATTGTCATTCCGAGCGAAGCGAGGAACCTGAAGCAATGCTTGGCCCAGGTTCCTCGCTGCGCTCGGAATGACAGCAAGGCAAAAACTACGCCCGGGTGGCGGGGGTGCCGTAGCCGAAGTTTTCGGCCGGCTCGCCGGTGGTGGCCAGCGGCACGTCGTCCACATCATCCACGGTGAGGGTGAGCAGACCGGCGATGATCATGGCGGCGCCGCCCACCATTAGCGTGTAAATGGGCTGATCGTGGAAAACGTGCTTGGTGAGGGGCCCCAGGATGAGGCCGGCCGCGCCCTGCGGCAGCACCACGAAAAAGTTGAACACGCCCATGTAGTAGCCCATTTTGTTGGAGGGCAGGGCCCCGGCCAGCATGGCGTAGGGCACGCTCAGGATGCTGGCCCAGGCAATGCCCACGCCCACCATCGACAGCAAAATATAGTGGTAGTCGTGGATGAAGTAGATGGAAATCAGCCCCAAGCCGCCCAGCACCAGGGCCAGCATGTGGGTGAAGCGCCGGCTGGTGCGGCGCGCCACGATGGGCAGCAGCAGCGCCATCACGGCCGATAAGCCGTTGTAAACCGAGAAGCACACGCCCACCCAGTCGCCGCCCTTGTTGTAGAGGGCCGAGGTGGTGTCGGTGGTGTGGAACACGTGGCTGGTGACGGCCTGCGTGGTGTAAATCCACATCGAGAACAGCGCGAACCACGAGAAAAACTGCACCACGGCCAGCTGGCGCATGGTTTTGGGCATCTTGAAAATGCCGGCAAACGACTCCCGAAAGCCGTGCGCGATGCCGGCCGTGCGGGCCTTTTCGGCCTCAAACTCGGCCAGGTCGGCCGGCGGGTACTCGCGGGTGCGCAGCACCGTCCAGAGCACCGCCAGGAAAAACACCACGCCGCCCGCCGTGAACGAGTAGCGTACCGACGCCGGGATGTGGCCCGCCGCCGCCACGTTGGCCACGTGGAACCAGTTGGTGAGCACCCAGGGCAGCGACGAGGCCACCACGGCCCCCACGCCGATAAAAAACGTTTGGGCCGCGAAGCCCGTGGTGCGCTGCTCCGAGGGCAGCAAGTCGCCCACCAGGGCCCGAAATGGCTCCATGCTGATGTTAATGCTCGAATCCATGATCCAGAGCATGCCGGCCGCCATCCACAGGGCCGTCACGTTGGGCATCACCAGCAGCGAAATCGAGGCCAAAATGGCTCCTACCAGAAAGTAGGGCCGGCGGCGGCCCCAGCGCGGGCTCCAGGTGCGGTCGGAGAGATAGCCGATGATGGGCTGCACGATGAGGCCCGTGGCGGGCGCGGCCAGCCACAAAAAGGCGATTTCATCGGTTTTGGCGCCCATCGTCTCGAAAATCCGGCTCACGTTGGCGTTTTGCAGGGCAAAGCCGAACTGGATGCCGAGGAAGCCGAAGCTCATGTTCCAGATTTGCCAGAACGTGAGGCGGGGCTTGGCGTGGGTAGAATGGGCGGACGTAACGGCTCCAGCGGCCATAGAAGTGGGTGGGATTTAGGGAGATGCGCGATGAAGATGGGGCCCGGGGCCCCATCTTCCAAATCTATTTTTTTAACTCGACCACCATTACCGTGCGGGCAGGTACGGCCAGGGTTTTCAGGTCGGGCACGGGGGCCCCGGTCACCACGTCCTGGCCCGAGGCGAAGCCGGCGGTGCGCTCGGCGAAGCGGTTGCCGTCCACCTGCTTGGCGTCCTTGGTGTTGTTGGCGATGACCATCACGCACTCGCCGGCGTCGGTGTAGCGGAAGTACGTGTACACGCCGTCCTGCGGGATGAACTGCATCAGCTTGCCGCTGCTGAGCACGGGGTGGCTTTTGCGGTAGTTGGCCAGCTTGCTCACGTAGTCAAAGGCCTCGCCGGCCTGGCCCGGGCGGGCCGCGAAATAGTTGGTTTTGTCGCCGGCCCAGCCGCCGGGGAAGTCTTCGCGCACCTTGCCGTCGGGGTCCGAGAAGTTCTTCATCAGCACCTCCGTGCCGTAATAGAGCTGCGGTGTGCCACGTAGCGTGAGCAGCCAGGCCAGTCCCATTTTGTACTTAGCAAAGTCTTCACCAATAACCGAGTAGAACCGGCTCATGTCGTGGTTGTCGAGAAACGGCACGTTGCGCGTGGCGTCGGTGTACATCCAGTCGCCCTGCAAAGCGCGGTACAGCTTGGTCAAGTCGCCGCCGTCGCCCTTCAGCACGTCGCCGATGCCGAAGCAAATCTGGAAATCGAGCACGCCCGGCAGGTTCGACTTAAAGCCGTTGACGGGCGGAAAAATGTTCTGCGCGAAGAACGCCTGCTCGGCCTCGGTGCCCTCCCAGGCCTCGCCAAACAGCGCCAGCTTGGGGTACTCGTCGGCAATGGCCTTGCCCCACGCCATGAGAAATTGCGGCTCGGAATAGGGGTACGTGTCGATGCGGTAGCCGTCGAGGCCGGTGCTTTCCACCCACCACAGGAAGTTCTGGATCAAGTACGTGGCCACCAACGGATTGCTCTGGTTCACGTCGGGCATGGTGGTGTCGAACCAGCCGTCGTTTTCCAGTTTGCGGTCGATTTTGGAGCCGTACGGGTCGTTGAGGACGAAGGCGTTGTAATTGCTGCGCGTGAAGGTGGGAAACGCGTGGAACCAGTCGGCCGCCGGCTGGTCGCGGAACAAGTGGTGGTAGCTGCCCCAGTGGTTCAACACAATGTCCTGCACCACTTTAAGGCCATGGCCGTGCGCATTTTTCACGAACTGCACGTACTCGGCGTTGGTGCCGTAGCGCGGGTCCACCTTGTAGCAATCCGTCACAGCGTAGCCGTGGTAGCTGGCCTTGGGCATGTCGTTTTCCACGATGGGCGTGGGCCAGATGGCCGTGGCCCCCAGCTGTTTAAAATAGCCGAAATGGTTCTCAATTCCCTTCAGGTCGCCGCCGTGGCGGGCGTACATCGAGTCGCGGGCGATGTGGTTCACACGGGTGCCTTTCACCACGTCGTTCTTCGGGTCGCCGTTCGAAAAACGGTCGGGCATCAGCATGTAAATGAAGTCGGCCTGCGTAAGGCCCTGCGTGCGCAGCGGGTCGGCATTACGGGCGCGTAGCTCGTAGCTATAGGTGAAGTTCTTAGCGCCTTTGAATTGCAGCTTAATCTTGCCCGGCTTGGCGTCGGGCCGCACCGTGAGGCTGAGCAGCAGGTAGTTGGGGCTGGTCAGCTTCTCTACCTTGTCGAGGGTGACGCCGGGGTAATTAGGCTGCGTCACCGTGCTGCTGGCCAGGCCGGGGCCGTGCACCAGCAGCTGCACCTGGGGGTTTTTCATGCCCACAAACCAGTAGGTGGGGTCAATGCGGTCGATAGCCGCGCTGGCTTTTTGGGCGTGGGCCGGCGTTTCTTTGGGGCCCCGCAGCGGGGCGGCGTGCACCGCCGAAGCGGCCAGTGCCCCGGCCAAAGCCAAGGCAGACAACGGGAATATTTTCATGGACAGAGCGAGGTAAGTAACGCAGGAAGTAGCCGCTGCCAATGCTGCCGCGCCGTGGCGGTGCAACGGCCGGGGTGCACAAACGCGGGCACGGGGCCCCACGCGGGCCGCCGGGCAGCGTGGAAAATTACGGCTACGTGCCGAAACTTTGATGAAAAAGTATCAATTACCCCGCCGGCCCAGGGCCCCTACGGCCGCTTCAGCTTTAGCACGCCGTGGTGCAACGAGATGATTTCCAGGGTGTAGTCGGGCGCGCTGTTGTCGGCCAAATGGATGCGCAGGTGGTCAGGGTTAAGGGCCGTCCAGGTGCCGTCGTGTCCAATCAGGCCGTCGGTGGGCGCGATGTCAAACTCGGTGAAGCGCCCCGCCGTCCCGATGGCAAAGCCCGTGCGGCCCCGGCTGGGCCCAAACTTATAAGTGTTGGGCCGGTACACCAAGGTGTCGCCGCGGGTTTCTTCCTGCGCCTGTAGCCACGTGCCTTGCAACGCGGCGGGGTTGACGGCCGCCCGGTTGGAGCGGCGTTGCTGGCACGTGGCCGTCAGAAGCAGCAGTAGCAGCAATCCTAACGAGCGGGACGGAGCAGAGACCATAAGTGTGGAAGTTAACGTAAACGCACCTAGGCGGCGGGTCCTCTGCGGGCCCCCAGCCGCCGCCCGCAAGCTACGCCCGGCGGTACCTTCGCTCACCCAAACGACCTATTCCTGTGGACAACCGCGCCCTTACCCGCGCCTTTCGGCTGGCGGCGCAGCTCATGGAGCTGCACGACGAAAACCCCTTCAAAATCCGGGCCCTCGAAGGCACCGCCGCCTCGCTGGAAGCCCTGAGCTTCCCGGTGGCCGAGGTGGAGCGCTCCGGCCTGCCCGACCGCACCGGCCTGAGCAAAACCGCCGCCGCCAAAGTGGCCGAGCTGCTCGACACGGGCACGTTCTCGGACTTGCAACGCCTGCTCGACGCTACCCCACCCGGTGTGGTGGAGCTGCTGAAAATTAAGGGCATCGGCCCGAAAAAAATTAGGGCCCTGTGGCGCGAGCTGGGCATCGAAAGCGCCGAGCAGTTGCGCGACGCCGCCGAGGCCGACCAGGTGAGCAAGCTCAAGGGCTTCGGCCAGAAAACCCAGCAAGCCATCCTGGAAGCCCTCGAATTCACCGACCAAAGCAAGGGCAAGCTCCTTTACCCGCAGGCCGAAGAGCTGGGCGAAGCCCTGGCCCGCCGCCTGCGCGAAGCCCTGGGCACCGACCAAGTGGCCGTAGCCGGCGAAACCCGCCGCCGCCTCGAAACCGTGGAAACCGTGGCCCTGGTGGCCGCCACCGACGCGCCCGAAAAGGCGCACGACCTGCTCAACTCGCTCGACGGCTTGGTGCCCGCGCCGGCGCAGTCGGGGCCTTTTGCCTGGCGCGGCACCGCCGCCGGCTCGGGCGTGGCCGTGGAAGTGCTGCTGGTGGCGCCGGAAGATTTCGTGAACGAGCTGTTCCTGCAAACCGCCACCGAAGCGCACCTCGCCGAGCCGCTGCCCAGCGCCGCCGGCCAGGGCCCCGGCCAGCCGGCCACGCTGCGCCAGTGGGCCCGCCGCGAGAAATTCGAGCGCGAAGAAGCCCTTTACGAGCGCGCCGGCCTGCAATACCTGGTGCCCGAGCTGCGCGAGGGCCTGGGCGAAATCGCGCTGGCTGCCGAAAACAAGCTGCCCCGCCTGCTCGAAGACGGCGACATCCGCGGCTCGCTGCACAACCACAGCACCTACTCCGACGGCAACCACTCGCTGCGCGAAATGGCCACCTGGCTCCGCGACCACGGCTTCGAATACCTAGGAATATGCGACCACTCGCAGGCCGCCCACTACGCCAACGGCCTCAGCGCCGACCGCGTGCGCCAGCAGCACCAGGAAATTGACCAGCTCAACGCGGAGCTGGCGCCGTTCCGCATCTTCAAGGGCATTGAGAGCGACATCCTCAGCGATGGGGCCCTGGACTACACGCCCGACGTGCTGGCGAGCTTCGATTTCATCGTGGCCTCGGTGCACTCCAACCTGAAGATGGACGAGCGCAAGGCCACCGACCGCCTGCTGCGCGCCATCGCCAACCCGTACTGCACCATGCTGGGCCACCCCACCGGCCGCCTGCTGCTGCGCCGCCAAGGCTACCCCATTGATTACAAGGCCGTCATCGACGCCTGCGCTCAGCACCAGGTCATCATCGAAATCAACGCCAACCCCTGGCGCCTCGACCTCGACTGGCGCTGGGTGCGCTACGCCCTCGACCAAGGCGTGCAGCTCAGCATCAACCCCGACGCCCACCACACCGACGGCTACGCCGACACCCGCTACGGCGTGCTCATGGGCCGCAAGGGCATGCTAACCAAGGAGATGACTTTCAACACCAAATCGGTGGACGAAGCCGCCACCTACTTCGCCGCCCGCAAAGCCGCCATCAAGCCGTCCGAGGTGTTTAGAACGTCGCTGTTTGAGTAAGCTGTCATTACTTAGGCTGGTAGGCTCAAGTTAGGCCGTCATGCTGAGCGCAGCCGAAGCATCTCTACTGCTGAGTAATTCAATCAATCGGTTTACTGCCGCGGTAGCGATGCTTCGACTCCGCTGCGCTGCGCTCAGCATGACGGCCTCATTGGACGGTCTTATTAGCATGATGGCCTGATTGAACGGCCTTAATTATCAGGGCCCCCAGTTCTAAAATGAAGATCCTCGTCCTCCGCTTTTCCTCCATCGGCGACATTGTGCTGACCACGCCCGTGGTGCGGGCCCTGGCGCAGCAGGTGCCGGGCGCAGAGGTCCACTTTGCCACCAAGCCCGCCTACCGGGGCCTGTTGGAGCCCAACCCGCACATCGCCAAAGTGCACGTGCTCAGCGGGTCGCTGCGCGACTTGGTGCGCGAGCTGCGAGCGGAGAAATTCGACTTCATCGTCGATTTGCACAACAACCTGCGTACCCGGCTGCTCAAGCTGCAGCTCAACGTGAAATCGGCCAGCTTCGACAAGCTGAACCGCCAGAAATGGCTGCTAGTTAACTTCAAAATCAACACCCTGCCCAAAGTCCACATCGTGGACCGCTACCTGGCCGCCGCCGCCCCGCTGGGCGTGCGCAACGACGGCCAGGGCCTCGACTACTTCATCCCCGACGGCCAGGAAATCGACCTGCGCGACCTGCCCACGGGCTTCCAGCGCGGCTACGTGGCGGTGGCCATCGGGGCCCAGCACGCCACCAAGCGCCTGCCCGTCGAGAAGCTCATCGCGCTGTGCGCCAAACTCAACCGGCCCATCGTGCTGCTCGGGGGCCCTGAGGACGAGACTACCGGCCACGTTATCGAGCTGGCGTTTGACGCGGGCGCGGGCCGCGCCGAGCCCACGGCCCGCATCCCCGAGAGCCCGTACTATTTCCCGAAGAACGCGCCGGCGCCGTTCGCTAGTCCGCTCATTCACAACGGTTGCGGGCGCTACTCGCTGCACCAGTCGGCCTCGCTGCTGCGGCAGGCGCAACTGGTGGTGAGCCACGACACAGGCCTGATGCACATCGCGGCGGCGTTCAAAAAGGAAATTTTCAGCGTGTGGGGCAACACGGTGCCCGCCTTTGGCATGTACCCCTACAAAACCGAGTTCAGGGCCCTGGAGGTGCTGAACCTGAGCTGCCGCCCCTGCTCCAAAATCGGGTTTGCGAAGTGCCCGCAGGGCCATTTCAAGTGCATGAACGACCAGGCGTTAGATTTGAATCTGCCGCCGCCTCGCGACGGCCGCTAGGGGCCCCAGGATTAGTTGTCAGCTACTCGTTGGCAGTTGTCAGTAAACCACTTACGAACCTAACAACTGACAACGAGCAACTGACAACTAAAAAGCCACCATGTCCGACATCTGCCAACACCTCGCCCACATCACCCACATCATCCACATCATCCCGGATGCCCAGCACGTGTGCCCCGAGTGCGTGGCCCTGGGCGACGCCTGGGTGCACCTGCGCACCTGCCAGGAATGCGGCCACATCGGCTGCTGCGACGACTCGAAGAACAAGCACGCTACCCAGCACTTCCACGCCACGCAGCACCCCGTCATCGCCTCCGCCCAGCCCGGCGAGCGGTGGCTCTGGTGCTACATGGACGAGCAAATGGTAGAGTATTAGGGCCCCGGTAAAAGTCTGCCGGAGCCATAAAAAGGATCAGGCAAACTTTTTGCGCTGTATCCGTATATTTGTCTCACAAAAAATAAGGGGCCGAACCTCACGGCCCAGCCCCTTATCCTACTTAATCCAGTGTTCGGCGGCTGTTAAGGCTCCACCGCCCACTAGAAACCAAAGCAGCCATTTTACTAGCCCTTCGGGTATTCGGACGTCAAGCCTGAACTTAACCTCCGATTTCGCACGTTCCTTTTCCATCTGGATGAGAAGATTAGGTGCTTCAACACCTACTTCTTGAACCCTCGGTTGTTACCAGCAGCCGGGGGTTCACCGTTTATAGGCAACCGCGTTGGCGAGGTGTATACCGTGCGTTGGGCCAAAGGTAACGGCTTGCGAGATGCAGAAGGGCCCTGTTGAGTATTCAACAGGGCCCTTCTGCATCTCATATTTTAGTTTGTTTGCCACCAGTTTGCAATATCATTCAATAAATGGTTTTCCCTATCAGTGGCTTTTTCAAGATTTGCAGGGTATACACTTACTCCTAGATAAATATTGTAATGAAGGACGAACAACGCGCCTTCGTACCGAAAAATCCAATACAAAGTATCGAGGCCATCAAGTTTATTGATAAACGCCACGTTAAATCTCGTTTCTAATTTATCAGCAGTACTATAGAAAAAACTATAATCGCAGTTGTCATCAATAATCAACTCATTGTATCCATTCACCCTGTTTATCTTAACCATTTTATGTACAGGATATGCCTAAAATACAAACCAAACAACTACCCAATCTTGCTGAAGCCGCAGTAGCTGTGCAGCACCTCGGGCAGCTCGATGCCGTCGGCGGTTTGGTTGTTTTCCAGTAGGGCGGCTACGATGCGGGGTAGGGCCAGGGCCGAGCCGTTGAGCGTGTGCAGGAGCTGGGTTTTGCCGCCGTCGGCGCGGTAGCGGCACTTGAGGCGGTTGGCCTGGTAGGTTTCGAAGTTGGACGCCGACGACACCTCGAGCCAGCGGCCCTGGGCAGCGCTCCACACCTCCAAATCATACGTTAGGGCGCTGGCGAAGCCCATGTCGCCGCCGCACAGGCGCAGCACGCGGTAGGGGAGGCCTAGCTTTTGGAGCAGGCTTTCGATGTGGGCCACCATGCCGTCGAGGGCCGCGTAGCTGTTTTCGGGCTGCGTGATTTGCACGATTTCCACCTTGTCGAACTGGTGCAGGCGGTTGAGGCCCCGCACGTCGGCGCCCCACGAGCCGGCTTCGCGGCGGAAGCAGGGCGTGTAGGCCGCGTTGCGGATGGGCAGCTGCTCGACTGGAATAATCTCGTCGCGGTAGAGGTTTGTCACCGGCACCTCGGCCGTGGGGATGAGGTAGAGGTCGTCCTTGGCATCGTGGTACATCTGGCCTTCCTTATCAGGCAGCTGGCCGGTGGCGGTGGCGCTGGCCTCGTTCACCACAATGGGGGGCTGCACCTCGGTGTAGCCGGCCTCGCGGGCCTCGTCGAGGAAAAAGTTGACTAGCGCCCGTTGCAGCCGGGCCCCCTGGCCTTTGTACACCGGGAAGCCGGCGCCCGTGATTTTGATGCCCAGCTCAAAATCGATGATGTCGTACTTTTTAATCAGCTCCCAGTGCGGCTGGGCGCCGGTGTACAGTTCGGGCTTGGCGCCGTGCGCGCACACCAGCTCGTTGTCGGCGGCGGCGCGGCCTTCGGGCACGCTGGCGTGGGGCAGGTTGGGCAGCTTGTAGAGCAGCTGCTGGATGGCAATTTCTACCTGCGTGAGCTCGTCGGCGGCAGCTTTGGTGTGCTGTTTCAGCTCCGTGGTGCGGATTTTCAGGGTTTCGGCGCCGGCCCGGTCGTCGCTTTTCATCAAGGCCCCAATCTGGCGGGCGAGGTCGTTGGCTTCGGCCTGGGCGGCGTCGTGGGAGGTTTGTAGGGCCCGGCGGCGCTGGTCGAGGTCGAGGATAGCAGCCACGTCGGCGGGGCCGGTGGGGTAGTGTTTTTTGGCGAGGCCGGCCAGTACCCGGTCGGTTTGTTCTTTGAGGACGGAAACTTGCAGCATGGGACGCGGGTTGTGAAGAATCGGCAGCAAAGGTAGACCGCCGGGCATCCGATTTGGCAGTTTGCCCGTAATGCCCTAACATTGCGGTAGCAACCGGCCCCCGTGGCCGGGCCGTGGGCCCAGGGGGTGCCGCTGGCCCGCACCCATCCCTGCCTTTTCATAAGTAGCGCCGGGTTGCCCCCATTCGTATTGCTCCATCCGATTAGTGTTGTTGTGCCGCGCTGACGCGGTTCTTCGGCCGGCGGCTTATACGCCCCGTTGCCGCCCGTGCGCCTTTGGCGGCCCCGAGCCCGCCCACCGGTCCCTCCCCGATATTCCCTCCCTCTAATTTTTATATGCACACCCTCAACGAGTTGAAGGACCGTTTGCTGCCCGACCTCAAAGAACTTGCCGAGCAGCTCAACGTTGGCAATTTCAAGCGGCTCAGTAAGCAGGATTTGATTTACAAGATTCTGGACCAGCAGGCCGCCCAACCGGGCCCCGAAGCCGCCGCTGAGGCCGCCACGGCCGCTGCGCCCGCCGCCAAACCGGCCCGCGCTCCCCGCGCCGCTGCTGCCGCCACCGGGGCCCCTGCCGTGGCCCGCACCAGCCGCCGCGTCGCGCCCCTGGTGCCCGAGCAGCCCTTCTCCGACGTGGCCCCGCCCGCCGCGGAGGGCCCCTCCGCCGTGCAGATAGCTCCAATTCTGGTCGAAACGGTTGCTGTTGCCCCCGCAGCCGTGGCTGCCCAGGAGGAAGCACCGGCTGCTGAAGCTGCTCCTGTTTCAGCCCAGCCCACGGCTGAAACTCCTGCGGAAGGTGCCGAAGCTGCTCCGGCGGCTGATGGGGCCCCTGCCGAGCGCCACCGCCGCGAGCGGGTGGGCCGCAACGGCCGGCCCATCAGCGAGAACCGCGCCGCCGAGCAAGCCGCCCAAGCCGCCCGCGACGAGGCCCGCGCCGCCCGCGAAGCCGTGGAAAGCAGCGAGGGCAATGTGGCCCTGCCCGCGCCCAGCGCCGAGGCTTCGGCCACCGACGCCGCCGGCCGCCCCAACGGGTCCCCCCGCGACAATCCCCGGCGCGATTACGGCGCCGATGACTATGCCAACCGCCGCAACGACCGTGACCAGCCCCGCGCTTTCCGGCAAGACCAGCCCCGCAATGGCCAGGACCAGCAGCCCCGCGAGTACCGCAACGACCAGCCCCGCGAGTACCGCAACGGCAACGGCCAGGACCAACCCCGCCAGGATCAGCCGCGCAGCGACCAAGCGCGGCAAGACCAGCTCCGCAACGGCCAAGGCCAGGACCAGCCGCGCAACGGCCAGGACCAGCAGCCCCGCATGACCCGCGAGGAGCGCCAGGCCCAGCGCGACCAGCAACGCCAGCAGCGCCGCGACGAGCAGCGCGCCAACGGCCAAAACCCCGACCAGCCCCAGGGCCAGCCGAACCAAGGCCAGAACCCAAACCAAGGCCAGAACCCGAATCAAAACCAGGGCCAGGGCCAAAATCAGGGGCAAAACCAGAATCAAAACCAGCGCCCCGCCCGCCAGGAAATCGACTTGGTGGTGCCCGGCAACGGCACGTTTGAGCTGATGCCCGACGGCGGCTACGGCTTCCTGCGCTCGCCGTTTTACAACTACCTGACCTCGCCGGACGACATTTACGTGTCGCCGCAGCAGGTGAAGCAATTTGCCCTGAAGCCCGGCGATACGGTGGCGGGCACCATCCGGCCGCCGCGCGAAGGCGAGAAGTATTTTGCCCTGGTGGGCATCGACAGCATGAACGGGCGCACCGTGGAGGAAGTCCGCGACCGGGTGCCGTTCAGCCACTTAACGCCGCTGTTTGCCGACGAGCGGATGCAGCTCAGCACCAAGCCCAGCCAAATCAGCACCCGCGTGCTTGACATGTTTGCCCCGATTGGCAAGGGCCAGCGGGGCCTCATCGTGGCCCAGCCCAAAACCGGCAAAACGGTACTGCTCCAGGAAATTGCCAACGCCATTTCGGAAAACCACCCCGAGGTGTATTTGATGATTTTGCTCATCGACGAGCGGCCGGAGGAAGTGACCGACATGGCCCGCACTGTGAAGGCCGAAGTACTCAGCTCGACCTTCGACGAAACGGCCGACCGCCACGTGAAAATTGCCGAAATGGCCCTCGACAAGGCCCGGCGCCTCGTGGAGTGCGGCCACGACGTGGTGATTCTGCTCGACTCCATCACCCGCCTGGCGCGGGCCTACAACACGGTGCAGCCCAGCAGTTCGCGCATCCTCTCGGGCGGCATCGACGCCGGGGCCCTGCAAAAGCCCAAGCGCTTCTTCGGCGCGGCCCGCAACGTGGAGGGCGGCGGCTCGCTCACCATCATCGCCACGGCGCTGATTGAGACGGGCTCGAAAATGGACGAAGTAATCTTTGAAGAATTCAAGGGCACCGGCAACATGGAACTGCAACTGGACCGCAAGCTGGCCAACAAGCGCGTGTTCCCGGCCATCGACATCCCGGCTTCCGGTACCCGCCGCGAAGACCTGCTGATGACCAAGGAAGAGCTGGGCCGTGTGTGGGTGCTGCGCCGCTTCATGACCGACATGAGCGCCACCGAAGCCATGGAATTCCTGAAAGACCGCATCAAAGGCACCAAGGACAACCACGAGTTCCTGCTTTCGATGAACGGCTAACGCCGGTTGCAGAAGCCCGTTTGCCACCGAAAGCCACCGCCAAAAGCGGTGGCTTTTTGCGTTGGGGCCCCAAAAGAAACGGCGAGTGCTTACCGAAAAACCTGCTTTCTTTAGGCGTTAAATCTGCCACATGAAAACGCTCTGTCTCGCGCTGTTGCTGCTGTCTGGCTGGTCGGCTACGGCCCAAACGGCTCCTGCCTGCCCGGTATTTGCCACCGATTCCAGCGCGCAGGCGTGGGTGGCCAGCGTGCGCCAACTGCCACTAAAGCAGCAAGTAGCAGCTTTGCAGCAGCGCGTGGCCTGCGATGGCGGCGTGCGGGGCTGGGCCCCGGCGGTGTGCACCCTGCCGCTTTCGGCAGCGCAGCGGCAGGTCTACGAGGAAAATTGTCGGCGGGCGGAAGCGGCTGACCCGCGGCCACGGGCCGCCGTGCTGCTGTGCGTGGTAAATGGGCGGCTGGTGGCGCCTGGGGCCCCAGCGGAATTACAGCGGCTGCTGGCCAACAAAAAAATACGGCGGCTTGAGTTTCTGGAAGGGGCCCCGGCAGCGGCGCTCTACGGCAGCCGCGGGGCGGCGGGCGTGGCCCTCGTCACCGCTAAATAGCCTTAGCGCACGCGGATGGTCTGCTTTTTCAGGGGCGACCAGGCGAGGCGCTGGCGGTCTTCCTTGCCCTTTAGGTAGTCGAAGCCAATGGTGCCGGGGCGCCGCTTGAGGTCGGCCCAGGTGGTTTGGTCAAGGTTTTCGACATTACCGGGAAATGTGGCCTGGGGCCCTACGGCGGGCGTCTGGAACTGTGCAGGCTGGAAAAACTGGTCGATGCGGCGCAGTACGTACGCCTCGCGCTCGGCGGGCGTGGCGGTCGGGGTTTTCAGTTCGTACACCAGGGCCGCTTCGAGGTCGGGCTCGGTCAGCATCTCGCGGAAAATAACCTGGCCGCTGGGATCGGTAATCGTGAACTCGGCGGTGCCTTTTAGCACCGAGGGGCCCCGAAACACCAGCCGGAACGCATCGGCCGGGCCCTCGGACCGGCTGAAGTTGTGCCGTTGGCGCACTACGCGCAACGTATCGCCGAGGGCCGAAACGGCTTTGGCGCGGGCCGTGTCGGGCGGGGGCAGGGCCCCGGCGGCGGGCGCGGCGGGCTGGGCAGCGGGCGGTGCGGCGGCGGTTTCGGTAGTGGTTTCGGTGGTGGCCGTGGGGGCGGTGTTGCAGGCCGCCAGCAGTAGCAACAGCAGGAGCGGGAAGAGGCGCATGGAATTAAGAAAGGGATGACAGATAGTTACTTACTACGCAGCCGGGGCCCCTGCGCGCTGCGGCCGCCCGCGCTTGGCCGGGTTTCAGCGCCAGAGCAGTATGGCGATGAAAGCGGCGCTGAGGCAAAGCGACGATACTTGGTTCATGCGCATCGTCCAGGTGAAGTTGGCGTGGGCTGCGTCGTGCCATGACAGCCAGGCCCAGCGCCCAAACAGCGCCACCACGGGCCCCGTAGCCACCAGAAAAACGAGGATGTTGCGCGGTTCGCCCCGCAGCCAGTAGGTGAACGCCAGGGCCCCGGCGCCGGCCAGCAGCCCCACCGCCGCAAACACAAATGTGCCCCGGATGCCCAGCCGGAGGCTCAGGGTGCGGTCGCCGCGGCGGCCGTCTTCGGCGTGCTGGTACACTTGAGTGAGCGGGTAGGAGCCGCACAAAAACAGCGTGCTGACGACGGCCAGTAGCAGGTTGGTTTTCTCAAAAAGCTGCGCCGGTAGGGCCCCGGCGCCCACCTGCGTCATCAAAAACGTGAAGGCGCCCTGGAACACCACCACCACGGCCGTGCTCAGCAGCGGGTACTTTTTCAGGCGGATGCCGTCGTAGCTGTAGGCCTTGGAAACCAGCAGGTACACCACCACCAGGGCCGCAAAGGTGGCCGAAATCAGCGCCGCCCCTACCACCGCCAGCAGGTCGAACAGCCGCACCAGGTGCAGCAGCTCGGGCGTGACCTTGGGCGGCGTTTTCAGGCCGCCGATGCTGTCTTCATCTTTGTCGTAGTAGGAGTTATAGCCGTTCGACGCGGGGTAGGCCAGCAGGTGCAGCACCACGAACACACCTGCGGCCCGCACGCCGCTCCAGGGCCCCCGCAACGCGCTGAGCCCGAACCAGAACACCGGCATCAGGTACAATGAAAACGGGATGCGCAGCAGCGGCAGCGCCTTTCGGTAAGCAGTTAGCATTTAGCAGCGGGTATTTATCGGGCGCGGAGGGCGCAAAGGTGGCAAGAACAGCCCGCCCGCGCTGCCCGAAATGGCTCGCCCAGGGAATAGACAGTAGCCCGCAGCGGGGCAACGGTGGCTGCTACGCGGCAGCCGGCCAGCCCACCAGGTACGTGACCTGGGGGCCCCACCAATGGCTTTTTTTGCCGGCTTGCCAGTGGTAGCAGCCGGTAGGGTCGGCCAGGCTGGCCAGGGCCAGCAGCTCGTCCGGCGAGTACATGCGCAGCAGCGACACGGTCCCATCCCAGATGGTGCAGAGCGGAATAATGGGCACCAAGTACGTGAACACCAGGCGGCTGAACCGGAAGGGGCGGAAAAAGGGCGTCAGTAGCAGTTGGGCCACGGGCAGCGCGGTGCCGGCCAGCAGCAGCTCAGCCCAATGCTTGCCCGCGCCCTCGAACACGCCGATGCCGGTGCCGGCCTGTACGGCGTCGCGCAGCAGGGCCGTGGCCGCGGTGGGCGGGAAGTGGTGAAACGCCGAAAAAATGACCCGCAGCCCCGGCAGGTGCCCGGGCACGGCCAGCGCGTTCACGGGCGCGGGCTCGGCCGAAATGGCGCCGGCCGTGCGTCGGCTGATGTCGGCCCAAGCAGCGGGCTGGGGGTAGAGGTCCGTTAGGGTGATGGTAGCGGCGGGGCAACCCTGGGCGCGCAGGGCCGCCAGTACGGTTTCGGTGCCGCCGCCCGCGCCGGCGCCCAGCTCCAGCAGGCGGGTTTGGCCGGTGCGGCGCAGGGCCTCGGCCAGCAGCGGCACAATGGGCCGGTAAGTGCCCAAGGTGGTAATCATGAACCGCAAATAGTCCATCATCCCGGCCCGCACCACCGCCGGGAACCAGGACAAATCTTCAAATTCAAACAAGCGGAGCCGTAAGCGCATGCAAGTATAGTTGTCAGTTGTTTGTTGTCCGTTAGCAGGACGGCCTGGGGCCCTAAACCCTGCTAACGAACAACGGACAATAAACAACTAAAATCAGCCCACCAGCCGTTGCAGCCAGCGGCCGATGGGCGGCACCTGGGCCAGGCGCACCCCGGCGTTTACCAGCCACGGCTTGTTGCCCAAAAACCGCATGATGCGGTAGCTGCGCGCCAGCTGGGGCCCCAGGCGGGCCTGCACGGCGCGGGCGTACTGCTGAAGAAAGTCGGCGCTGAAATCCTGCGCCTCGAAGCAGGCCACGGCCTGGGCGGCGGCCAGAATGCCGCTGCGCACGGCCGTGTCGATGCCGTGGCCCTGCAACGGGTCGATAAGCGAGGCGGCGTCGCCGCACAGCAGCCAGCGCGGGCCGGCCAGGGCGTGGGCCGGCCGGCCGGTGCCCAGCGGCAGCCCGAAGCCCACGACGGGCCCCAGTAACCGGGCCCCGGCGAAGCGCGGGGCCAGCTGCGGGTGCGTGCCGAGCAGCTCCAGCAAGGTTTTCTTTAGATCAATATCTTGGGCAGTAATGTCTTTCGAGAGCATGCCGAAGCCCACGTTGTGCACGCCGCCGCCCACCGGAAATACCCACAGGTAGCCGGCGGGGTACTTTTTGAGGAAGAAAAACTCGGTGGTGCCGCCGTCGGCCCCGGCCACATCGGCGTAGTAGGCGCGCACGGCGGCGCAGTGGTGGGCCCGGTCAATTTGGCGGTGGGCGAGCTGGCGGGCGGCCACGGAGTTGGCCCCGTCGCAGGCAATGAGCAGCGCCGCCCGCAACTCCTGGCCGTTGGGGGCCGTCAGCGTCACCGCATCGAGGGCCCCGGCGATGGTTTTGACGGCGAAGTTTTCGAGGACGTCGGTGGCGGTGTGGCGGCGCACCAGGGCCAGCAGGGCGGCGTCGAAGTGCAGGCGCGGGCTGTTGAAGGTGGGCAGGTGCCAGCGCACGCCCAGGCCGCGGCCGTTGGGGGCCACCACGCGGCTGGTACGGGTTTCGGCCTTGGGGTGCAGGCCGGCCAGCAGCTCGGTGGCGTAGGCGGGGTCGAGCTGGCGCAGGGCCTTCAGGGCCGGGCCGGGGATGGCGTCGCCGCAAATTTTGTCGCGCGGAAACCGGGCTTTGTCCACCAGTGCCACCCGCAGGCCGGCCCCGCGCAGGGCCAGGGCGCAGGCCGTGCCCGCCGGGCCGGCGCCAAGAATGGCAACATCGTAGGATTCGGGCACGGCGCGATTAGAATAAATGCCTAAAAGTACCGTTTTCATGTCAACAGCCCGGGCCCCCGCTTACTTTTGGTCCCGATAAGTTTCTATTTGAACTCATGCGTTTATCAATTCTTTGGGCGTGCGTGCTGCTGGGCTTGGGGCTACCCCTGGCCGGCCCGGCCCGGGGCCAGGCCGCCGCGCCGGGGGCCCTGGTGCAGGGCGTCACCCTCACCCTCGACACCACCCGCTACGCCCTGCCGGCTCAGCAGTTGACCGTAGCCGGCGAACCGCGGCTGTATTTCTACTACCGCACCGACGACCAGGCCGCCGAGCTGCGCGCCACGCCCACGGGCCCCGTGAAAGGCCTGCGCCTGCTGCCCTCGGCCGATTTCAAGCTCCAAGACTCGCTGGTGCGCGCCGCCGATGGCAGCTACCGCGGCACCGTGCGCTTCCGCAACCTCACGGCCACGCCCTTTGTGCAGCTGGTGTTCGTGGCCACCGCCGACTCGGCGGGGCGGCCCGCGCGCCAGCAGCAAATCGTGAGCCTGCTGCCCCTCACCCGCAGCAGCCTCGACATGCGGGTGCCCAATCCCGAACTGTTCGTGGGCGAGGAGCGCGTCATCGACCTCAGCACCGACAACCCCGCCAACGTGCGGGTGACCAACACCTGGACGCGCGGCCAGGACATTGACTACAAAATTACCCGCGAGGGCGCTGGCCTGCGCCTGCACCTGCTGCCCAACGACCCGGGGCCCCACCCGCTGGTGCTGAACCTGCTGGCCGAGCGCCCACGCCTGGGCCCCGACGGCAAGCTCACGTACGCGTACCCGCCGCTGCGCCAGGATTTTGTGGTGAAAGCCAGCCGCTTGCGCTTCCTGAGCGTGGACCGCAAGGACATTGCCTTCGACGAGGCCGGGCGCTTGCAGGGCACGGAGCTGATCCTGGACGACGGCCAGTCGTTCGACCTGCACCGCACCTATCGGCTGGAGGCCCAGCAAGACCCCGGCGGGGCCCTGGTGGCCGAGCTTTATACCCGCAACTACCTCACCAACAACCGCGTGCTGTGCCAGCTGCGCGTCTTCAACCCCCACCGGCAAACGGCGGGCTACCTCTACATCAAGGACGGCGACGTGGCCCGCTACATCACCAACTTCGACATTGCGCCGCGGCCCCGCATCACGGCCGTGAGCGTGCTGCACCGCGGCGGCGACTGGACCCAGAACCTGGCCGTGGGCCCCGGCGAAATCGTGGACGTGCGCCTCGAAGGCGAGTCCTTGCTCAAGGGCCGCTTCCACGTCGAAGACCTGCTCTCGGTACCTTCCGACTCGTCGGTACGTTCGGATAACTCGTTGATTTACCGCATGCAGGTGCCCCTGAACGTGGTGCGCCGCCGCCTGGCCATCCTGGAAGGGGCCAACCCCACGGGCTTCGTGCTGACGGTGCGCGAGGCCCAGCGCCCGCACCCGCTCAACTTCGTGAGCGTGAGCTACGGCGAGGGCCCCGTGCCCGTTACCCGCCTCAGTGGGCCGGTGCTCTACCAGCACAGCATCCCCGACGTGGTGTTTTCCTTCAACAACGCCGCCATCGACGGGGCCACGGCGCTCTACGGCAAGCAGTACCTGACGCTGGACGTGCGCGTGGTGGACGCCAAAAACAACTTGCTCGACCAAAAAACCGTCGATAACCTGGTGATTTGCCCGTGCGAGCCGTCGCCGCGCGCCGCTTACTACCAGGACAAGCAGTGCCAGAGCGGGCCGTTTAGCCTGAACACGCTACTGGCCCGCAAAACCTACGACCTCGACGATTGGGCGCGCATTACCATTACCATCAGGCACAACGCCAGCCAGTACGGCGAGCCTGGCTACACCCAAGTGGTGGACCTGGTGCTGAGCCGCCGCGCCAGCTTCGACATTGACGTCAGCTTTCCCGCGGGCCTGCTTACCAAAAACCAGAACGGCGAGTACGGCAGCTTCAGCGGCATCAGCATTGCCACGCTGGCACAGCTTAGCTTCTATTCGCCTGGGCGCATTAACCATTTGCGGCCCTACAAGATAGGGGCAGGTTTCGTAGCCCTGAACGCCTTTAACCTGTCCCAAAATGCAACGGACCGCGACCTGGGCGTGGTGGTGCTGGGGTCGGTGACGCCGCTGCACACGGGGCGCCTCACGTTCCCGCTCTACCTGGGCGGGGGCTACAAGCTGTCGGCCGGCCAGTGGTTTTTCCTGCTGGGGCCCGGCATTGGGGTGAGCTTGTAACGGCGCGAGGCGAACAAAAAAGTGGTTCCGCGCGCTGCTTTGGCATGCGGAACCGCTTGATGGTAATACACTCGTTGGGTAGTAGCGGGGCCCTAACTCGCCTGTGGTGTCGAAGAGCAATCAGGCAATAGTGAATCTCGATTTTCCTCTTAACTTTGCATCACAAAGCACTTCGTGTATGCAGCTCGACCCCTTAGCCCAACTCACCGAAATCCGCGCCATTATGGAGCGCAGCTCGCGCTTTTTGTCGCTTTCCGGCCTGAGCGGGGTGGGGGCGGGCGTGGTGGCGCTGCTGGGCACGGCGGCCGGCCACTTCTACTTGCAGGGCCACTACCCCAGCGAATACGGCGCCAGCGGCTACCAGCACCTGCTGGCGAGCACCGCCGAAGAGCGGCAGGCGGCGCTGCCGTTTCTGCTGCTGCTGGCGGCTGCGATGGTAGCGGCGGCGCTGCTCGTGGCCTGGTTTTTCACGCGGCGCCGGCAGCAGCAGCAGGGCCCTGGCCAGCCGCTGTGGAACAGCCTGACGCGGCGGTTGCTGGTGGCCTTGGCGCTGCCGCTGGCAGCGGGCGGGCTGTTTTGCCTGCGCCTGTACCTGGGCGGCGACGCGGGCCTGGTGGTGCCCGGCCTGCTCGTGTTTTACGGCCTGGCGCTGCTGAACGCCAGCAAGTACACCTTCGACGAAATCCGTTGGCTGGGGCTCACGCAGCTCGGGCTGGGGCTGGTGGCGATGCTGCTGCCGGGCTGGGGCGTAGCGTTTTTTGCGCTGGGCTTTGGGCTGGGCCACATCGGCTACGGCCTGCGGATGTACCAGCGCTACGAGCGGCCCGGCCCGGCCGGGGCCCCCGCCGCATCCGTATTGGGCCGGTGAAGCACCTTATCCACACCCTCAACAAAGCATTTGACCACCGCGTGCGGCTGGGCGTCATGGCCGTGCTTTTGGCCACCGACGCCGTCAGCTTCAACGACTTAAAAGAAGTGCTCGACCTCACCGATGGCAACCTCGCCAGCCACGTGGCCGCCCTCGAAAAAGCCGGCTATGTGCTGGTCAGCAAGCAGTTCATCGGCAAAAAGCCCAACACCACTTACACCGCCACCGCCGAGGGCCGCGCCGCCTTCCAGCAGCATTTGGAAGCCCTGGAGAAGCTGCTGCGCCCCGGTTAGCGCATCACCGCCGGGGCCCCAGCTTGGGCCCGTAAACGAATTTTCCGGCCTGTCGGCCGTTGCCTCCGTGCCTGACCCGCACGTTTCTTTTTGTCCTTTTACTTTGAAATACAAAGTTCTTTATTAAAAAAACCCCTCTTATGGAATTGCCCCAAACATATGAAACCCTTTGGCGCGACGTCAGCCCCCGGCCGGCTGCGGTCCCGCTCTCCGCCGCCCAGAAGCTGCTGCTGCCGCTGGGCCTGCTGCTGTTCAACTGGCTGTTTTGGGCCGAGAAAACGGGCCTGAACGTGCTCGTTTACAGTCTATTTGTGGTGGGGGCCCAGGTGGGGCTGCGGCCGCGCCACGCACCGGCGCGGCGGGCGGGGCTGTTTTGGCTGGCGGCGGCGGGCAGCCTGTTTAGCGGGGTGATGGCGGCGGTGTACGGCTCGGGGGTGGCGGTGCTGGCCAGTGCGGCGTCGCTGCTGCTGCTGCTGGGCTACGCCAACCAGCCCCACCTGCGGCTGCTGGCCTACGCGCTGCTGACGGCTGCCGGCGGCACGCTGCGGGCGGCGCTGGCGGTGCCCCGCGCCTGGCAAGGGCGGCTGCTGAGCGGGGCGGGAGCACGCCGCAGTTGGTACTACGGACGGCTGCTGTTGGGGCCCCTGGCGGTGCTGGCGGTGTTCCACGGGCTGTTTGCGGTGGCCAACCCGCGCTACGCCGACCTAAGCGGGCGGGCGCTGGCGGCGGTGGGCGCGTGGCTGGCGCGCCTCTGGCCCGATTTGACGCTGGGCCACTTGCTGTTTCTGGGGCTGGGCTACGTGCTGACGGCGGGGGCCCTGGTGGCCGTGCCAGTGTACTACTTCGCCGACCACGAGTCGCGGCTGGGCGAGTTTGTGCGGCGGCAGCGCGACCGGGTGGCGTCGCTGGGCGTGCGGCGGCCCGATTTTCGGGCGCGCGCGTTTGGGGCCCTGGGCCTGCGCAAGGAGTGGCTGATGGCCGTGGCCGTGCTCGGGCTGGTGAACGCGCTGCTGCTGGCGGTGAATATTATCGACATCAACTGGCTGTGGTTTGGCTTCGTGCCCGCGCCGGGCTTCGACCTGGCGCAGTTCGTGCACGAGGGTACGTACGTGCTCATATTCAGTATTTTGCTGGCGATGGCGCTGGTGCTGTGGTTTTTCCGGCGCAACCTGAACTTCTACGGTCCTGGGCTGCCGTGGCTGCGCGCTGGGGCCACGGCTTGGGTGCTGCAAAATGCGGTGCTGGCCGTGTCGGTGGGCCTGCGCAACTACTACTACATCGAGCACCGGGGCTTGGCTTACAAGCGCCTGGGCGTATGCTTCTTCCTGGTGCTCACGCTGTTTGGGCTGGGCACCATGCTGCTCAAAATCTGGCAGCGCCGCTCCGTGTACTTCCTCGTGCGCCGCAACGCGCTGGCCGCCTACGCGGTGCTGCTGGTGCTGGCGGCCGGCAATTGGGAAGTGTGGATGGCCCGCTACAACCTCCAGCTGCGCTTCCAAACCGTCGATGTCGGCTTCCTGCTCGACCTGCCCGGCCGCGCCCTGCCCGAGCTGCTAGCCGACCGCGCCCGGCTGAATAGCATTCCGCAGCTCACCAGTGAGAGCTACAGCGGGGCCGTGGTCGTCAGCGCCGCCGATGCCCAGCGCCGCCTCGATGCCACGGTGGCCGCCTGGCGCCAGCGCCAACGCACCTACGCCGGCTGGCAGGGCTGGAACTACGCCGACTGGCAGGCCGCGCAAGCCCTGCGCTAAACGGCCCGGGGCCCCAATATGCACTTAAAAAGGCTGTCAATTAATCCATTAATATAATGACAATCAAACAATTTGCCTGTTTGGCGCTGTGCCTGGTGACTTGCTTCGGCGACCTGGCCACTTTCGGGTTTTTGCTTTCGTGGCGCGACCGGGCGGCTACGCCCGGCCTGCGGCGGGCGCGGCTGCTGCGCGGGGTGCTGCCGGGCGCGGTAGCGCTGGGGGCCCTGCTGCTCGCGGCCCTGGTGCGCACCATGCTGCTGTGGTCGGAGCAATAGGAAAACAGTTCGTTCAAAGCCTTTATAATCATGCCATTCGTTCGCGCAACCAAGCTGAATGCCTACCAGGTGCTGGCCCGCAAAATCATCGTGCACGCCCGGACGTCGTTCCTCATCCCCATTTTCCAGCGGCTGTACGGGCGCGAGCCGGCAGGCATCCGGCTAGCCGAATTGCAAAGCCTGCCGCCCGGTACCTTGGGCCGCGGCGTGGCCGACGTGCTGGCCCGCCACGGCCTGCAACTGATTCCGCACTACGAAGACCACGACCTGAAGCACGTGTTGCTGGGCTACGACATGACGCCCGAGGACGAGCTGAAGCTCAAGGCTTTCACGCTAGGCAACGGCGACTGGTTCGTCACCTGCGTGGGGTTTTTGCTCTTCGCCGTGCTCACGCCCGAGGGGTGGCCCGGGCTGCTGCGCCACTACCGCCGCGGCCGCCGGGTGCCGCCCGTGTTCCACTGGAAGCTGGCCGATTATGTAGCCCACGACCTTGCCTATCTGCGCCAATCTATCGGCCTGCGCGTGGGCGCTGCCAGAAGCTAGGTCGCCGTACAGAACCCAGCGCAACTCGTTCAGGGCCCCATGAAACCACTCGCTACTCCTCGCTCTGCGCACTGGCTGCCGCCGTGGCCGGTGGTGCCGCCGCGGCTGTGGGCCACGGCCGCCGTGGCGGCGCTGGCCGTGCTCAGCCTGGTTTTTGAGCGCGAGCTATGGACCCGCCCGGGCCCCGCCTGGCTCGTGAGCGCCGCAATGCTGCTGGGGGCCCTGGTAGCGGCCGGCCCGCAGATGGCGTGGGTGCTGTGGCGCTGGCCGGCGGCCTACGCGGGGCCCCGGTGGCTGGGCATATTGTTCGAAATAGGGGCCCGGGCGGTGGCCGTTGGGTTGCTCGTGCTGGAAGCGCTGTGCTGCCTGGGGCTGGCGTTGCTGCTGGCCGGCGGGTGAAGCGCCAGGGTGCGGGCGGCTAACGTGCAAGCCGGCTGATTTTTTGGCGCGATTTGGTTAGTTTCGCCGCGCCGGCCGATTCGGGCTCCGCCGCGGAGCAGGGGCCCCGGTCGCTCTTCCTTAACCATCTCCCACCCATGGCCCGCTTTTTCCTATTGCTGCTGCTGTTGGTGGCCATTGTGCTGGAGCTGGCGCTCACGGGCGGGGCCTTTTTTGCGCCGGCCTTCACGCTGGGCAAGTTTGGGGTAAAATACGGGCCCAATACGGCTTTTTTGGGCTACCTCACGGGTTGGTTTCTGCTGTTGGTGTCGGCGGTGGCGATACAGGCTTTTGCCTGGGTGTGGCAGCGGCGGCCGCATTTTGCGGCCCTGTGCTACCTGCTCGGGGCCTGGTGGATTGGCATTGGCGTGGGGATCTACGTCGTTTTCGGCAAGCCCGACAACCTAGTGCTCGACTCGCTCAAGGGGACCCTGCTGGTGTTGCTGGCCTGGCGTTGCCAGGGCGGCCGCATGCCGCTGCGGCGCTACTAAGCCGGCGGGGGCCCTATCTTGGGGCCGGGGCCGGTTGCGCCCCGCCGCTGCTTATGCTTCCTCCGCTTTCGCTGCCCACCCCGCCCAAACTCTCGCGCCTGGGCCGGGCGCTGGCCGCTGCCCAGGCCGCCAAAGAAACCCTGAGCTTCCTGCTGCTGGTGCTGCCGCTGGCCCTGGAGGCCCCGTTGGTGCTGGTATCGGCCCTGCCCGGGCTAGGGCTGTACCTGCTGCACCTGTACCTGGCCGGCGGGCGGGCCAGCCGGGTGCTGGCCGTGGCCGCCTGGGTGCTCACGCTGGCCGACGAGTTGTGGGCCGTGCTGCTGTACCACGACCTGGGGGCCCCGCTGCCGGCGCGGCGCCTGCACCTCAGCCACTGCCTGGGCATCGGCCTCAGCCTGCTGGCCCTGGCCGAGTTGGCGTGGCGCTGGCCGCGCCGCCGCCGGCCGGCGGCCCCCGCGGGCCCGGGCCCGCGCCTGGCGTAGGGGCCCCGCTGCCGGCCCGGCCAGCGGTATATTTGCACTTCCGCGTGGCGGGGCCTTGGCCCCGCCTTCCACCTGCGTTCCTGCATGGCTGTTCCTTCCCCGCCGCTCCCACCCGCCTCGCCGGCGCGCTTACCCACCCCTTCTGGCCGCTGGCCGCGCCGCCTGGTGCGGTGGGCCTGGGTGCTGTTTGGGCTGAGCCTGGTGCTCTTCCTGGTTTACCCTATCCTGGTCAGCACCAACTTCTTGTTCCTGTTTGGGAAGTCGCCGAGCTTGGCCGAGCTGGAAGATCCCAAAGTAGAGCAAGCATCTGAGCTGTATACCTCCGACGGGGTGCTGATGGGTAAATACTTCCGCGAAAATCGCTCGCCGGTGCCGCTGAGCAAGATTTCGCCGGTGCTCATCAAGGCCCTGGTGGCGACGGAAGACGTGCGCTTCTACGACCACGCCGGCATCGACGGCCCAGCCCTGCTGGGGGCCCTGGCGGCGGCCGCGCGCGGCGAAAAACGCGGCGGCTCGACCCTCACCCAGCAGCTGGCCAAAAACTTGTACAAAACCCGGCGCGGCGAAACCCGCGGCGGCCTCGGCCACATCGCCGGCGTGAGCACCATCATCAGCAAAACCAAGGAGTGGCTGACGGCCGTGGAGCTGGAGCGCCGCTACACGAAGGAGGAAATCCTGCGCATGTACCTGAACACGGTGGAGTACGGCTCGAACTCCTACGGCATCAAGGTGGCGGCCAAAACGTACTTCAACACCTCGCCCGACAGCCTGTCGGCGGTGCAAGCGGCCATGCTGGTGGGCGTGCTGAACAACCCCACGGCTTACAACCCGCGCTTCCACCCCGAAGCCGCCCGCCGCCGCCGCAACGTGGTGCTGGAGCGCATGGGCCAGGCCGGCATCCTCAAAGCCAGCGAAGTAGGGGCCCTGCAAGCGCAGCCCGTGGCGTTGGACTACCACGTGGAGCGCCACATCGACGGGCCCGACAACTACTTCCGCGGGGCCATCGGCCAGGTCGTCACCAAGTGGTGCGACGACCACGACCTGGACCTGTACCGCGACGGGCTGCGCATCTACACTACCCTCGACTCGCGGATGCAGGACCACGCCGAGGTGGCCCTGCACGAGCGCATGAAGGCCTTGCAGGGCAACTTCGACAGCTTCTGGCGCAACCGCCACCAAAACCCCTGGGTGGACGAAAAAGGCGAGGAAATTCCAGATTTTATCAATACCCAAATCAAGCGCACCGAGGTCTACAAAACCCTCCACAACCGCTACCACGGCAACCAGGCCCAGATCGAAGCGGCCCTGAACCTGAAGCGCCCGATGAAGGTGTTCACCTGGAAGCACGGCGACGGCGACACCACACTGGTGATGTCGTCGCTTGATTCGCTGGCGTATTACAAGCACTTTTTGCAGGCCGGCATGATGACGATGGACCCCTATACGGGCTCCATTAAGGCCTGGGTGGGGGGCCTGGACTACCGCTTTTTCCAGTACGACCACGTGAAGCAAGGCCGCCGCCAGGCCGGCTCCACCTTCAAGCCTTTCGTGTACCTCACGGCCCTCGACAACGGCTACTCGCCCTGCGACCGGATTCGGGACCAGCGCGTGACGATTAAGTACGTCGAGAACGGCAAGCCCATGGAGTGGCAGCCCGACAACGTGACCCGCGAATACACGGGCATCAACATGACGCTTCGCCACGCCATGGCCCGCTCCGTCAACTCCGTCACGGCCCAGCTGACGGAGCTGGTGGGCTGGGACAAAGTGGCTGTGTACGCCCGCAAGGTGGGCATTACCAGCCCGTTGCTGCCGGTGCCGAGCATCGGCCTGGGCTCGGCTGGCGACGTGAGCGTGTACGAAATGGTGGACGCCTACAGCACGTTTCTGAACACGGGCTTCCGGTCGCAGCCCCGCCTCATCACCCGCATCGAAGACCGCCACGGCAACGTCATCCAGCAGTTCGACCCCGTGCAGCGCCGCGCCATTTCGCCCGAAACGGCTTGGCTGATGACCTACATGCTGCGCGGCGGCATGGAGGAGCCCGGCGGCACTTCGCAGGCCCTGTGGGACTACGACCTCTGGCACAAGGACAACCAAATTGGGGGCAAAACCGGCACCACCTCCAACTACTCCGACGGCTGGTACATGGGCCTCACCAAAGACCTCGTGACCGGCGTGTGGGTGGGCGGCGAAGACCGCAGCATCCACTTCGTGGGCTCGCAGCAGGGCGAGGGCGGCCGCACGGCCCTGCCCATCTACGGCAAGTACATGGAGAAGATTTACCAGGACAAATCCCTAGGCTACGACTACGGCCACTTCCCCGCCCCCACGGTCAAAATCAACAAAAAGTACACCTGCGTGTCCCCCAGCGAGCCCCGCCGCCGCGAAGCCGCTGTAGATACCATCGCCGCCGACAACCTCTTGGAGCGCATGAACGGCAACGGCGTGCCGGACAGCGTGCGGTAGAGTTTTTAAAGAAGCTCTACTGTGACCGTTCTGTTTTCATAATCAACTCTTATCCAATCGTCATTATCAATGGGGGGGACGCACGCTTGCATGTCGTTCCCTCTCATGTAATAGCGGATAGCTTTCTTCCCGAATTTTATAATCAATCTATAGAGTTCCTGTCCACTTTGGCCAAACCAAGCCTGTGTTATTACTTGCTTGGTGTTATTCAGCTGTTTAAGTGAATAAGCTTCTGTTAAATCAGGCATTGAAACGCCGTCGCACCAATGCCGTCTTCTGTTTGGATCCGCAGAGGCTGATAGAGACTTCGATATTTGATACTCTAGATAATTACAGAATTCTTGGTCGAACATTCTCCAGCTTTGTTTTTAGCGTTGCCGCGATAATTGCTTATCCGCGCTATACAGCTCCTTCAGGGCCCCGCGGAGCACCGGGTAATCGAACTCGAACCCTTGCGTCATTACTTTTTCGGCGCTTACGTACTGGCCAGCCAGCACTATTTCGCTTTGCTCACCTAGCAGCAGCTTGAGGGCAAAGCCGGGCACTTTGGGCAGTAGCAACGGGCGGTGCAGCACCTCGGCCAGTACTTCGGTGAAGGCTTCGTTGGTGGCGGGGTAGGGGGCCACGGCGTTGTAGGGGCCCTGCCAGGCATCGTCGGCCAGCATGGCCATGAAGAGGTGGCACAAGTCGTCGAGGTGAATCCAGGACAGGTACTGCTGGCCAGTGCCGAGGGGGGCCCCCAGGCCCAGCTTCACGGTGGCGGCCAGGGGCACCAGGGCCCCACCCTTGGTGCTGAGCACTACGCCGATGCGCGGCGTGACGAGCCGGATGCCCAGGGCCGCAATGGGTGCGGCGGCCTGCTCCCAGCGCTGGGTTAGTTCGGCCAGGAAATCGTGCGCCGGGGGCGTTTCCTCAATTGCCAGTTGGTCGCCGGTGTTGCCGTAGTAACCGATGGCCGACGCCGAGAGCACGGCTTGCACGCGGTGGCCGGGCTTGGCCAGCTCGCGGTGTAGCAGGGCAAGGCTGTCGAGGCGGCTGGCCGTCAGCTCTTTTTTGCGGGCCTCGGTCCAGCGGCCTTCGCCCACGTTGGCCCCGGCCAGGTTCACCACCACATCGGCAAAGGGCACGGCGGCCGGGTCGATGGTGCCCGCGCCGGGGGCCCAAACAAACGTTTTATAGGGCCCCGCGCTGCTTGCCTCGCGGCTGAGCAGCGCCACTTCGTGGCCGGCTTCGGTGAGCAGTTGTGACAGGCGGGTGCCCACGAGGCCCGTGCCGCCGGTGATGAGGACTTTCATACAGAAGCGAGTACCGTTAGATAAAGAACCGCATCTACGACAAATGTTGCCCAGTGGTACCACCACGCCAACCGCCCCAGGGCCTACTTCCCGATTTGCCGCAGAAACTCAGTACGCAGCGCCGCATCGGTGGCAAAGCGGCCGCCGTATTCGCTGGTGAGCGTCGAGCTGCTTGTGTCGTTCACGCCGCGGCTCATCACGCACAGGTGGTCGGCCTCGATGAGCACGGCCACGTCGGGCGTGCCCAAGCTTTGCTGAAGCTCCTCGGCAATCTGGCGGGTGAGGCGCTCCTGCACCTGCGGGCGGCGGGCATAGTGCTGCACTACGCGGTTGAGCTTGCTGAGGCCTACTACATTGTCGGCCGGCAAGTAGGCCACGTGGGCCTTCCCCACGATGGGTACGAAGTGGTGCTCGCAGCACGAAAACAGCGTGATGTCGCGCTCTACCAGTAGCTGGTGGTACTGGTAACGGTTCTCAAACAGCTTCACGTCGGGCCGGTGGGCTGGGTTGAGGCCCTGGAACCACTCTTGCACGTACATTTTAGCCACCCGGCGCGGCGTGCCGGCCAGGCTGTCGTCGGTCAGGTCGAGGCCCAACTCCTGCATAATGGCCGCGAAGTGGCCCGCGATGGCCGTGATTTTGGTTTCGTCCGCCGCGTCGAAGGCGTCGGGCCGCAAAGGGGTACGCAGGCCAGCGGGCAGGTGCGCGTCGGGGGCGGGGCGGGCCCCGGAGTCGTTATCCATGGTATTCGACAAAGTTACGCTCCGTCTCGTGGAGCGTGACCGACAGCGCCAGCTCGGCCGCCAAGTGCGGGCGCAAGCGCTGCCAGATGGCCACGGCGATGTGCTCGGCCGTGGGGTTCAGGGCGCGAAATTCCTCCACGTCCAAGTTGAGGTTGCGGTGGTCGTAGCGGTCGAGTACCTCGCGCTTGATGAGGTCACTCAGCCGCTTCATGTCGTACACGTAGCCCGTGTCAGGGTCCACGGCGCCGGTGAGGCGCACCACCAGGTTATAGTTGTGGCCGTGGTAGTTGGGGTTGTTGCAGGGACCAAACATGCGCTGGTTCCGGGCGTCGTCCCAGGCGGGGTTGTGGAGGCGATGGGCAGCGTTGAAGTGCTCGGCGCGGCAGACAGTTACGAACATAGTTACACTTAACCGGGCCTTCATTAATTTGTTTAGCGGCTGGCCAAGTAAAAAATGCCGCCCAATGGGCCCCGTTATTCAAAGTCCAATTCTATGATGTAAGGACGAGGGAATTTAAATTATCTAATAAAAATACAGTTTTAGACTAAATTTTTGGTACTTTATGGTGCAGGCTTGCAGAATAAGCATAAATTTGAAATACCAAATCAATCCAGTATCCTTTACGCGTTTACAGTCCTATCTTTTTAGCTTTTTCTAATATTTACTCTCATGATCCAACGCTTACTTTTCTTCCTGTTCGCGTGCCTGGTTTCCTTCGGGGCCCTGGCGCAACGCTCGCCGGTGGACGAAACTGACAACACCATCGACGGCATTCCGCGTAAAGGTCAGCGCGTAACCATTCAGCTCGACAACCGCCGCGTAGAAGCGGCTTGGCTTAAATACCTCAACGACAAATATCCTGGCAAGGTGAAGAACGTCAAGGGCGTTGTTAAGCTCGACGGCGTGGTGATTGAAGACGTTGCGCCCACACCGGTGCGCGTTATTTCCAAAGTTGACGGCATCCCGACGGGCACCACCGTGTGGTGGAGCATCGACTTGGGCAACGCTTACTTGGGCCGCGAGGCCACTCCGGTGCAGTGGAAAGCAGCCGAGAAGTACCTGAAGGACTTTGCCCGTGGCATGTACCGCGAGGACGTAGTAGCGCAGATTTCGGAGGCTGAGAAGGCCTTGGTGCAGTCGCAAAACAACCACGCGGCCATCATCGCCAAAGTCGAAGTCATCAAGAAAGACGTGGACAAAAACAAAGCCCGCAAGATGGAAATCCAGCAGCAATTGGCCCAGAACGCGGCTGAATTGTTGCAATACAACAACATGGTCGACGCCAACCTGAAAGAGCAGGAGTCGGCCCGGGCCGACATTGTGAACATGCGCGTGTCGCTGGAATCGGTGAAGGACCGCATGAACAAGATTGAGTAGGCCCCCCGCCCGCCCCGTCCCGCAGGGGCCCCGCTAGCAGCTGGCGGGGCCCCTTTTTTTGGCCTCGGCCAACCCTAAGCGGCGTTTCTGCGTTTGGATCAGACGTTTTACATACGATTCAGTACCCATGGAAAAGACCGAAGTTCAGCACCAGAACCACCTCGACGGCGCCGTCAACATTTTGTCGCAGGACTTGGTGGAAGAAGCCAGCCGCGCCGGCCTCGACAACCACCTGCAACGCTGGATTGAAGACCTCAAGGCCGTTAGCAACCCCCAGCTGCACCAGTTGATTGTGGACCTGCAAGAGCTCAAGGCCCACTTTGGCAGCGGCACCTACGACAAAGACACCATCAGCCGCCTGCTTTCGCGCCTGGGCAAGAGCACGAGCCAAGCCGCCGTGTTCGCCGAAGGCAACACGCAAACGCGCGTGGAGAAGCTGGGCGAAGCCCTGACCGCCGCCGCCAAGCAAGTGCAGGACAGCGACAAGAGCACCCCCGCCAGCGACCTGGAAGCCGATTCGGCCAGCAGCAAGTAAGCGTTGGAGCTTAACGCAAAAAGCAAAAGGCCAGCTCCTACATAGGGGCTGGCCTTCTTATTGGCCAGTGCCCCAGCTGTAGGAACCGCTCTGCGGGGCACAAACAAAGCCGGCCTTCTCCGCGAGGAAAAGGCCGGCTTGGCAAACAACCGAAGGTGCCTTAAGCGGCGGCTACGGGCTTGATGGCGTTCAAGCGGCGCTCTTTGATGCGGGCTTGCTTGCCCGAGAGGCCACGCAGGTAGAACAGGCGGGCGCGGCGCACCTTGCCGCGGCGGATCACCTCAATTTTGTCGATGTTGGGCGAGAGGAGGGGGAAAATCCGCTCGGTGCCGATCTGGTTCGAAATCTTGCGCACGGTAAAGGTTTCGCCGTTCGAGCTCGGGTTGCGGCGCTGGAGCACCACGCCCTGGAACTGCTGGATGCGCTCCTTGTTGCCCTCGCGGATTTTCACGTGCACGTTCACGGTGTCGCCGGCGGCGAAGAGGGGGAAGCTGGCGCGGCGCTCCTGCGCTTCGGCATTAATAAAGTCAAGTAGTACGCTCATGGCGAAAGAAATTGCGAAGGGACGGCGCCGCCGGCCCGGATTGATTTTACGAAACGGAGCGCAAAGATAAGGATTCTAGCGCACGATAGCAAATGCGTAGCAGATGAGGCGGATAGATAAGGCGTTATCTACTGAAAAACCGGGCCGGGGCCCTATTTTTCCTCCGTACCATCCAATAAATCGGGCCGCCGGGCCTGGGTGCGGGCCAGGGCTTGGGCGTGGCGCCACTCTTCGATGAGCGGCGTGTTGCCCGACAGTAGGATGGCGGGCACCGCTTGGCCGCGCCACTCCGCCGGCCGCGTATACACGGGCGGGGCCAGCAAATCATCCTGAAACGAATCGGACAAGGCCGATTCTTCGTTGCCCAGCACGCCGGGCAGCAGCCGCACCACGGCATCGACCAGAATGGCGGCCCCCAGCTCGCCGCCGCTCAGCACGTAGTCGCCCACGCTGATTTCGTGGGTGATGTAGGCCGCCCGCAGGCGCTCGTCGATGCCCTTGTAGTGGCCGCAGAGCATGATGACGTTGGTGAGCAGCGAGAGGCGGTTGGCCAGCGGCTGGCGCAGGGTTTCGCCGTCGGGCGTGAGGTAAATCACGGCGTCGTAGGGCCGCTGAGCCAGTAGCTCGTCCAGCCAAGCCGCAATGGGCTCCACGCGCAGCACCATGCCGGCCCCGCCCCCAAACACGTAGTCGTCAATCTGCCCGTGCTTGTTGATGGCGTGCCGGCGCAGGTCGTGCACGTGGATTTCGGCCAGGCCTTTGTCCTGGGCCCGCTTCACGATGGAGTGGGCGAAGGGGCTGGCCAGCAGCTCGGGCTGGCAGGTGATGATGTCGATACGCATTGTGGGGCCCCGGGGCTAGGCGGGTTCGTCGGCCTCGTCCTGCTGGCGGGTCGTGGGAGCGAGATAAATGTCGAGCAAGCCATCAGGCAGGCGCACAAACACCTGGCGGGCGGCCATGTCGGCGCGCAGCACGATTTCGTCCACCACGGGCACCAGCACCTCGTGGCCCTGGTAGCGCATGGCCAGCATGTCCTGCTGGGGCAGCTCGTAGAAGTTTTCGACCAGGCCCAGTTCGCCCAGCGCCTCGTCAATCACCGTAAAGCCGATGACGTCGTGGTAGTAAAACTGGTCGTCGTCGAGGGCGGGCAGGGCCTCCAGCGGCAAGTGCAGCGTAGCGTTGCGCAGCGGCTCGGCCTCCTCGATGCGCTCGATGCCCTGGAGCTTGAGCAGCACGCGGGTGCCCGATTGGGGCTGCACCTTCTCCACGGCGTGGGCCACGAGCTTGGTGGGGGCCCCGGGCAGGGCCAGGTACACGGTTTTCAGTTTTTGGTACGCGGTGGTGTCGTCCACGTCAAAATCGGCGGCCACGAAGCCGCGCAGGCCGTGGGGCTTCGTGATTTTGCCGAGCTGGTAGGTTTCGTCGGGGAGCATGGCGGGCGAAAAAGGGGTGAAAAAAGAATCCGGCAGCCGCTGCCCGGGCGGACAACAACTGCCGGACTTTTCAGTCGCTAAGCGGCAAAAACTAAGCGGCGTCCTCGGCCGATACTTCGGCGGTTTCGGTCGTCTCGGTTTCGGCAGCGGGAGCCGGGGCCGGAGCAGCAGCGGCCAGGGCGGCGGCTTGCTTCTGGCGCTGGGCTTCGCTGCGGGCCTCTTTCACCTTGGTTTCGGCGGCCAGGGCAGCGGTGCGGGCATCCGATTTAGCGTCCACCAAACCGGTGCGCTTGCCTTCGATGCGGGCATCCTTATCGGTTTTCCAATCAGCGAAGCGCTGGTCGGCCACGTCCTGGGTGAGGGCGCCTTTGTCGACACCCAACTGGAGGTGACGGCGGTAGAGCACGCCGCGGTACGAGAGCATGGCGCGCACCGTGTCGGTGGGCTGGGCGCCGGTCATCATCCAGTAGAACGCACGATCAGCGTCGTAGTTGATGGTGGCGGGGTTGGTGTTGGGGTTGTAGGTACCGAGTTTCTCGATGAAACGGCCGTCGCGGGGCGAGCGGGCGTCAGCTACTACGATGTCGTAAGTCGCGGCTTTTTTACGGCCACGGCGGGCGAGGCGGATTTTGACTGCCATAAACCTTGGGGGTTGTGCAACGCAACTCGTGCGTTTGGTTGAAAATTATTTGGGCCCGCAAAGGTACGCACGAAAAGGCGACAAACCGTGGAGCTATTCATTAATAAAGTATATCCCCCACGGCTGGGAAAGCGGAAAACACCAAAGGCAGTAGGAGCAAGTAATTCTAGGCTCCGCGTTGGTTTTTCTCCCTCTTTTTTTAAACGCGTAATTTTTTGCTGGCCGCTAGCTAGCCATTGCTCGTTGGCAGGAGCAACCCAACCTGCGCCCGCACTCGCCCGGCGAATAATGGCGTGCTGGCATTGCAGAAGTAGGGCTGGGGCCCCAAACGCAAAAAGAGGGGGCCCCTTCCGCAGAAGGGGCCCTCTCTTTTTACTTGGGTCAAGCAGACTTAAGCCGATACGGCTACTTTTTTAACGCGCTGCTTGGGCTGCACATTTTTGCGCTTGATTTTGATGATGCGGGCCTTGTCTAGGGTCCAGATGACCGAGTAGGTGGGGTCCAGCTCCCACCACTTCACGCCGAAATTCACGCGCATCGGCAGCTTGTGGTGGTTATTTTGGAACAGCTCGCCGAAGGCCAGGAAGTCCAGGGCCAGCGTGTTCTTGCTCTTGTCGTGGTTGTCGAAGTTTTGGTAGCCGTACTTGTGGCCGCCCCAGTTCACGATGGCGCCGTGGATGGGGCCCATCAGGAAGTGAATTGGGAGCAGCAGGTACTGCCACCAGGCCGTGGCGAAGTTGATGTAGAACAGCACGTACGCCGTGCCCCAGCCCAGACGTGAATACACCGTACCGCCGAACGCCTCCAGCGACTTCCACTCCGGAATGTCGCCCTCGAAGCGTTTGGCCTCCTCGTGCTTATGGTTCACCACGTCGTTGTAGATGTTTTTCGTCTTCCACATCATGTCGAACGCGTTGTTCGAAAAGTGCGGCGAGTGCGGGTCCAGCGCCGTGTCGGAGTAGGCGTGGTGCATGCGGTGCAGCAGGGCGTAGGCCCGCGGCGAGAGGAAGCTGCTACCTTGGCAGACGTAAGTGAACAGGAAGAAGAACCGCTCCCAGAACTTATTCATCGTAAACATCTTGTGCGCCGCGTAGCGGTGCAGGTAGAACGTCTGCGTAAACAGCGACAAGTAGTAATGGGCAACGAAGAAAACAAGGATAGCCATAGGTGTAGGAAGCGTGAATTGCCCGCACAAGTAAAATACCCGGCGGTTGGTTCAGCGGCTGTACTACAAAATTACGGCCAGCGCCCCAGCTTGGACTTCGCGTGAGCAAAAACCCCCAAATCTTGCACGTAACGCGGTTACTATCAATAAATGTTATTCAGCAATAATCATTTATGATGCCCGCCGGGGCCCCGGGGCGCAGCCGGGCGCGGGGTGTTTTTTAGCAGAAAAGCTCACGGGCTGCGTCCCAGTGGGGAGCGTCGGGTAGGGGCGCCACGAAGGTCATGGCCTCTTTCGTGACGGGGTGCTGAAGCTGGAGCTGGCGGGCGTGCAGGGCAATGCTCACGTCGGGCAGCGGGGCGATGAAGCCGTACTTCACGTCGCCGATGATGGGCGTGCCCAGGCCGGTGGCCAGCTGCGTCCGAATCTGGTGGGGGCGGCCCGTGATGGGGTTGATTTTCAGCAGGAAGCGGTTGGCCGCGGGGCCCAGCAGCTCATAGCGCAGCTCGGAGCGCAGGCCCTGGGTGTGCTTTTCGGGGTAGGCTTTGGTTACGTTGCGAATCGTGTCCTTCACCAGCCAGTGCACCAGGGTGCCGCTTTCGGGCACGGGCGGCTTGCCGGTGAGGGCCCAGTAGGTTTTGGTCATCAGCGAGTCGCGGAACATCTCGTTCAGGCGGCTCAGGGCCTTGCTGGTTTTGGCCAGCACCACCACGCCGCTCACCGGTCGGTCGATGCGGTGGCACACGCCCACAAAGGCCTCGCCGGGTTTCTTGTACTTGAATTTCAGGTACTCAGCGGCTTTCTTGGACAGGGGCTCGTCGCCGGTGGCGTCGCCCTGCACGAGCAGGCCCGCGGGCTTGTTGATGACGAGGAGATGGTTGTCTTCGAACAGAATTTCTCTGCCTTCGGACCAGATATTGGGACGGTTCACGCGGCGAATGCGGGCGGAAAATGGGAAGTAGGGGCGCGAGCAGATCAGGGCCCTGGGGGCCACCGCACATCGTCAGACCACACCAATCGGATACCCCGCTTTTGCTTTTGCTAGGGCGAAGATACACGCCCGGGCGGAAGCAAAACCTCGCCGCCTTAGGTGGCGGCCGGCGGAGCCGCCGGCTGGTACCAGTCCACGTTGCGCGAAAGGAACATGACCGCGCCCAGCACCACCACCAAACCCAGGCTGCCCACCAGCAGCGCGTAATCCTGCAATTGCAGCACCACGAACAGAAACCCGTACACCAGCGCCAGTACGCCGGCGGTGGCGGCCGCGGGGCGGCGCTGCCGGAAACTCGCCGCCGCGTAGGCCGCCACCAGGCCCACGATTACCGCCGCGGACAGGCCGTACGCCGCATCAAAGGGCATTTGTTCGGACAGGGCCAGCAGCAATACGTAAAAAATGACCAGCGCCAGCCCCACCAGAATGTATTGGAACGGGTGAATACGGCGGCGGTTCAGCACTTCCACGAAGAAGAACACCAGGAACGTGAGCGTGAGCGGCAGCAGCGCGTACTTGGCGGCGCGCATGGTTTTCAGGTACTCGTTGACGGGCACCAGCAAGCGCACGCCAAAAGTCGACGCGTCGACGTTGGGCCGCTCGCCGTCGGTGCGCCAGTGCTGGGGGTAGCTGCGGTTGAGGTGCAGCACCTGCCAATCGGCCGTGAACTGCCGGGGCCCCACGGTGTGGCGGGCCGGCAGAAAGGCGCCGATAAAGCTCGGGTCGGCCCAGGGCGCGCTCAGGTGCAGCGTGGTTTGGCGGCCCAGCGGCGCCACCAGCAGGCCATTGCTGCCGTTCAGGTCGAGGTCGAAGGCAAAGGTGTGGCGGCGGACCAGCGCCGCGGCGTCGGGCACGGGCACCAGCGTGTTGAGGCCGTTGGCGGTTGGGCCGCCTGTTGCGCCATCGTCTGCGGTGGGGGCCCTGGACAGGCGGCCGCGCTCGTTCACCACCGCTGTAACCTGGGTGGTGGTGCTGGGGGCCGTGCCCACCGGCAGCACGCTGGCGCTGGGCACGCCCGGCTCGAAGCTGCGGGCCTGGCCGTCCCAGCGCAGCACCAAGCCGTTGCGGATGCCCTTCATGTCGGAAATGCCCAGGGTTACGAATGCTTCGGCCCAGCGCACCGCCCCGGCGGCTACGCCCACGTCGGCCAGCGGCGGGGCCTGGAAGGCACCTTGTACGTGTAGCCCCGCCCGGTACACCACGGCCTCGTAGATGCCGCGGTGCCGCCGCTCGGGCACCAGCGTGCCGGTGGTGGCCAGCGTGTCGGGCAGCAGGCTCAGGTACTGCGTGGTTTCGCTCACGCGGCCCTTGTCGTCGGTGCTGCGCGCGGTGTAAGGCAGCACGAGCACGGGCCCCAGCACCAGTTGCGGCCCGCCCCACTGGCCGCTGATTTCGGCGGTGGCCGCGTCGCGGTTCTCGGCCCGCTCCGTGATCAGGCCCTGCACCATGCTCGACGGGATGAGCAGCAACAGCAGCAAGATGCCGATGCTGATTAGCTTCAGCGTGACCGAGTTACTCATCCAGGCATTGAGGCGGTCGTAGGCGGTGGGCGAGGTCATGACGGATAGTTTTATAAAGTACTTTGTTTAACAAAGTAAATAACAAAACGTCATCGTTGGTGCCTATCAGAAAAATAAATAAGCCGGGGCCCCAGCGCAACTGCACTGGGACCCCGGCTTGCGGTTTGGTGGCGAACGGACGGGGCCCCGGCGGGCTAGTAGCCTTCCTCTTTGCTGGGGAAGTCGCGGCTTTTCACATCGGCCACGTAGTGCTGCACGGCTTCGGTCATGATGTCGTGCAGCTCGGCGTAGCGGCGCAGAAAGCGGGGCTTGAATTCCTTGGTGATGCCCAGCAGGTCGTGCACTACCAGCACCTGGCCGTCCACGTCGGGGCCCGCGCCGATGCCGATGACGGGGATGGTGAGCTCCTCGGCCACGCGCTTGGCCAGGGCGGCCGGAATTTTTTCGAGTACCAGCGCGAAGCAGCCGATTTCCTGAAGCAGGCGGGCGTCTTCGAGCAGCTTTTGGGCCTCGTCGTCTTCCTTGGCGCGCACCGAGTAGGTGCCGAACTTGTAGATGCTCTGGGGCGTGAGGCCGAGGTGGCCCATCACGGGGATGCCCGCGGTGAGGATGCGGGTGATGGAATCCTTGATTTCGGCGCCGCCTTCGAGCTTCACACCGTGGCCGCCGCCCTCCTTCATGATGCGGATGGCCGAGCGCAGGGCCTCCGAGCTGTTGCCCTGGTAGGAGCCAAACGGCAAATCGACCACCACAAAGGCGCGCTTCACGCCGCGCACCACGCTCTGGGCGTGGTAAATCATCTGGTCGAGGGTGATGGGCAGGGTGGTTTCGTGGCCGGCCATCACGTTGGAGGCCGAGTCGCCCACGAGCAGCACGTCGATGCCGGCCCCGTCCAGAATCTGGCCCATCGAGTAGTCGTAGGCCGTAAGCATGGAGATTTTCTCTCCGCGCTGCTTCATGGCCAGCATCTGGTGGGTGGTGACGAGCTTGATTTCTTTGTGCTGCGACATGGCAAGGCGGGGCAAGAGGGGCGGGTGGGGCGCAAAGGTGGCACTGCGCGCCCAAACCCGGGGCCCTACTGGTACTGCACGTTGCGGTTGCGGTTGTATTTCAGGTCTTGGAGCAGGCTGCTCTTGGCCGAAATCGTGAAGTTGTAGCCCCGGTACGTGCCGAAGGGCGTCCACTGCCCGGCCACCTGCCAGCAGTGCAGGTCGCGGAAAAAGCTGATGGTGGTGAGCGACGCCTGGCTGCTGTGGAAGTCGTAGCCCGTGGTGTAGGTCAGCTTCAGGTTTTCGGTAAGCTTGACGCTGCCCGTGGCGCTGAGCGTGGACAGGGCCAGCAGCGGGTTGGCGGCCAGCAGGCGGGCGTTGAGGACGCGCTGCTGGAGGGGAATGGCGTTGGTGGTGTAGCCGGCGGTGTAGCTCAGGGCTAACTCCCACGGAATGTCGAAGTCTACGTAGTCGGCGTACATGGCTGGGGGCCCCACGCCACCCAGGGTGGGGTCGTTGGCCGGGGCCACCTGGCGCGGCACCACGCTTTTCTTCTTGCCCGACACGGGGTTGAAGGCGTAGCTGGTGGTGAAGCTGGCCGACGAGAGGCGCAGCAGCTTGCGGCTGCCGGGCTGCTGAAACAGGAAGCGGTTGAGCATGGCCCCGGAGCTATCGCGCTGGTAGGCCTCGAAGCTGGCGTTGGAAATGAGGCTGAGCTTGCGGGCCACCTGCGTGCGGAACGACACCGAAAGGGGCGACAGGTTGAAGGCCGGGGCCAGGAAATTGTAGGAGCCGTTGAAGTCCAGCCCGTCAATTAGGCTCACTTTTTTCACCGGGTTAGTGCCCGTGGTGTCCTTGTCGTCGCGCACCTTCATTTCCACCGCGTTTTGCAGCGAAAAGCCAATCTGGCTCACCGCGCCCGAGCTGGGGGCCCCGTACAGGAAGCCCTGGTAGCGTGAGTAGTTGCGCGGGTCGAGAAACACCCCGGTAGCGTCGCGCAGGCCAGCAATTTGGTTGCCGGCAGCGTCCCGAACAACGTCGGTGCCGTTGGCGTTGAGCTGGGCGAAGTACGTTTTTTGAAATGCCGAGCCCCGGGTTAGGTCGGGCGAGTAGCTGTAGTTGAGGCTGGGCGTGACTTTGTGGCGCAGGGCCTGGATTTTGTGGGTGCCCTTGCGCACCAACGTGCCGTAGAACGTGGTGTTCAGGCTGACGCTGGCCGAATACGAGTAGGCCCGGCTGAAGCCCGGTATAGTGTCGACGCGCACGGCTTGGGCCCGGTCTACATACTTGTAGTCCAAGCTTCGGGCGTACCAGGTTTCGCCGTAGTTGAAGCCCGGGCTGATGTGCAGGAACTTGTAGGTGTAGGAACCCAGCGAGATGCCGAATTGGTGCTGCATGCCGTTTTGGGCGTTGCGCAGCAGCGAGCCAATGTTTTTAAAGCTAATCGGCAGGGTGCTGCCGGCCGTGGAGCCGCCCAGCAGCGGCACGCTGCCGTCGAGGGTACGGGCGGCCACGGTGTTGGTAATCTGGTTCTGGGCCACCAGGTTGTAGCTGATGCTGATCTGGTCGTAGAACGGCCGCGCCTTCAGCTTGAACCACTGGTAGGGGTACTGCCGGGCCACGCCCACGCTCACGTCGGGCAGGGTGAAGGCCATGACGCCGGTTTGGGTGTTCTGGCTCTGGCTCAGCTTCAGGCTGTAGTTGATGGGCAGGTAGCGCAGCTGCTTCGTGTACGACACGCTGGAGCTGAACGTGGGTGAAAGAAATGCGCGCGATGATAAGCTGTTGGTGCGGTTGTAGCTGCTGCTGCCGGCCTGCACGCTGGCCGAGAAGCGCCCCCCGCCGGGCCGCGCCACCGGCGTGTGGCTCCAGCTGATCCAGAACGTTTGGGCCGAGGGCGGCTTCACGTAGTCGAGGCTGGTGTTGAGTGAGGCCGAGGACAGGATTTGGATGCCCGGGCGGTTGGTGTAGCGGAAGTTGAAGTTGCCCTGGTACTGATAGCGCTTGAGGTAGCTCACGTCGGCCGTGACGCCGTAGCCCCCGAAGGTCTGGGCGTTGCCGGCGTAGATGTCGCCGGTGAGGCGCACGCCGATGTTGTCGTTGGGCGCAAAGTAGTAGCCGCCGTTGCTGAGGTAGTAGCCCCGGTCCTGGGCCTGCCCGAAGGTGGGGATGATGACGCCCGAGCCCCGGCTTTTGTTGGGCATGGGGAAGAAGCCGAACAGAAAGCCCAGCGGCGTGGGCACGCCGCCAATCACCAGGTTGAAGGGCCCCGTCACCACCTTGTCGCCCGGAATCACCTTCATCTTGGTGGCCTGAATGTAGAAGTGCGGGTGTTCCAGGTTGCAGGTGGTATAGCGGCCGCGTACCCCAAACAGGTCGTTGTTGGCGGCCTTTTTAATGCTCTGGGCGCTCACGTAGCCCTCGCCCTGCTGGGTTACGGTTTCGGTAATCTTGCCGCGCTTGCTCTGGAAGTTGTAAGCAATTTTGCCCGCCGCGTACTGCCCCGCCCCGTCCTTGAACACGGGCTTGTCCACCACTTTGTGCTTCACCGAGTCGCGCCGGCCCTCGGCCGTCATCACGTGGGCGGCGTAGTCAATGGTAATCAGGGCCGCCTTTAGGTCCATGGCGCCGTAGTTCACGTCGGCCTTGTTGTAGAGCTTGGCCTCCTTGCGGGTCACGTCGAATTGAATCGAATCCTTGGCCACGTAGTGCACCGTGGTTTCGATGGGCCCCTTGGGCTTGGCGGCCAGCTTGATGGAATCCTGCTGGGCCTGCTTCACCAGCACGCTGTCGGGGATGCCGGCCACGGGCTTGCGCGACGTGCCGGGGGTGCTGTGCTGGCCGGGGTTGGTAGTGCCGGGCGGCGGGGGCCCCTGGGGCAGGGTGGGGTCGGGCGAAATGACGCGCACCGGGGGCATGGGCGCGCTGCCCGGCCGCTGCCCGGGGATGGAGTCGGGGTTGGCCGTGCAGGCGCGCTGGGCCAGGGCCGTGCCGGCGCTCAGCAGCAGCCAGGCCAGTGCCAGCCCGCGCAGGGCCCCGCCGGCAGTGCCCGACCGCCGCCAAAGCGCAGCGCAGCAACGGAGAACGTGGGATATAGCGGGCAATTCGGTTACTTTTGAGGCTTCTACAAAGGTAGCGGGTTGCTACCCGACCTCAACGAACGACGTGCGGATTATTGCTTCCCTGGCCGGTGCCGCGCTTTTGCTGGCCGCGGCCCCGGCTCCTTCCCGGCCCGCGGCCGGCCCCCCGGCCCTGGGCCGCTACCGCCTGCGCACGGTGGTGCTCGACGCCGGCCACGGCGGCAAAGACCCCGGCTGCCACGGCCTCAAGGCCCACGAGAGCGACATCGCCCTGGCCCTGGTGCTGGCCCTGGGCCGCCAAATCGAGCAAAATATGCCCGAAGTGAAGGTGATTTACACCCGCAAAACCAACGTGTTTGTGGAGCTCGACGAGCGCGCCGCCATCGCCAACCGCCGCCACGCCGACCTCTTCATTTCCATCCACTGCAACGCGGGGCCCCACGACAGCCACGGCACCGAGGTGTGGACGATGGGCCTGCACAAATCGACGGCCAACCTGGGCGTGGCCCAGCGCGAAAACTCGGTTATTCTGCAAGAAACCGACTACAAGGCCCGCTACGACGGCTTCGACCCCCGCTCGCCCCAGAGCCACATCCTGTTTTCGCTCTTCCAGTCGGCCTACGTCACCAACAGCCTGCGCTTTGCCCAGCGCGTGGACGGCCAGCTGCGCCGCGATGTGGGCCGCGCCTCGCGCGGGGTGAAGCAGGCCGGCTTCATCGTGCTCTGGAAATCGACCATGCCCTCGGTGCTCATCGAATCGGGCTTCCTCACCAACCCCACCGAAGAACGCTACCTCAACGATAAAGCCAACCAGACGTATATGGCCGCGGGTATCTTCCGCGCCTTTCGCGCCTACAAGCGCGAACTGGAAGGCTCCTCGGCCGACGCGGCCGACGATTAACGTGCGCGGGGGCCCCGGCCCGGCTTTGACCGCCGCGTCCGCATTTGCGTATCAACCGTTTTTCTGTGCATTCTAACTTTTCCCTCCGTGCTATCTAAAGAAATAAAAGTGGGCGTATTGGCCCTCGTGGCCCTCGTAATATTATTCGTGGGCTTCAACTACTTGCGCGGCTCCAACGTGCTGTCCAGCAGCCACACGTACTTCGCTAAATATGCTAGCGTCGACGGCCTCAACATCGGGGCCCCAGTGGTGTTCAACGGCATTAAGGTGGGCCAGGTGAAAAACCTGGAGCTGCTGCCCGAAGAAGGCAACAAAGTAAAAGCCACGGTGGAGCTGGAGAAAGGCATCGTGGTGGGCGACTCCACTGTGGCCAGCCTGGCGGGTTCGCTCCTGGGCACGAAAACCATCACCCTGTTCATGGGCAAAAACAGCAAAACCTTCACCGGCGGCGAGGAGCTGAAGTCGTTCACCGTGTCCAGCATCACCGATGCCTTTCAGGCCAAAGCCCTGCCCTTAATCGGCACCGTGGACTCGACGCTGCTGCGCCTAAACGGCTTCCTGAACAAGGACGCCAAAACCAGCATCCAGGCCACGCTGCTGAACGCCCAGGGCAGCACGGAGGCCCTGAAAAACCTGATTATTCAGAACCAGCGCAACATCAACGAAATCACCACCAACATGGCCCACCTCACCCGGGCCCTGAATGGCAGTTCCAAGAAGCTGGATAAAATCGCCGCCAACTTCGGCCAGCTGTCCGACTCGCTGAAAAATGCCCCCGTGGGCTCGGCCGTGCGCCGCCTGAACGCCACCATGGCCGAGGCCCAAACCACCGTGGCCGGCCTCAACAAGGCCCTGAACGACAAAAGCGGCTCGATGGGCAAGCTGCTCAACGACTCGACGCTCTACAACAACCTGACCGCTACCACCGCCAGCACCAACTCGCTGCTGGTGGACTTCAAAGAAAACCCCAAGCGCTACGTGCACTTCTCGGTGTTCGGCGGCGGCAAGGACAAAACCAAGAAGGAAACCACTAAAAGCCCCGACGGCACCGTAACCACCGAAACCAAAAAGGTGGAAGCATCGTCGTCGCTGAAGTAGGGCCCCTAGGGCCCTGCGCCCCGCGCCGTACCTTTGAAATCCGCCTTCGGGCGGATTTTTTTGTGCCCGTTCTTTCCCCAAATCCCGCCCCATGTCGCCTACCGTCGAGTTCAACCGCAACGAAGACCAACTTAAGCAACTCACCTTTCAGCTCCGCCAGAAGCTGGCCCGCGTGGCCCTCGGCGGCGGCGATAAGCGCATCGCCGCCCACAAGGCCAAGGGCAAGCTCACGGCCCGCGAGCGGATTGCTTACCTGCTGGATAAAGGCGCGGCGCAGGTGGAAATCGGGGCCTTTGCCGGCGAGGGCATGTACCAGGACGAAGGCGGCTGCCCCGGCGGCGGCGTGGTCGTGGTCGTCGGCTACGTGCAGGGCCGCCAGTGCGTGGTGGTGGCCAACGACGCCACCGTGAAGGCCGGCGCCTGGTTTCCCATCACCGCCAAAAAGAACCTGCGGGCCCAGGAAATCAGCCTCGAAAACCGGTTGCCCATCATCTACTTGGTCGATTCGGCCGGTGTGTACCTGCCCATGCAGGACGAGATTTTCCCCGATAAGGAGCACTTTGGCCGCATTTTCCGCAACAACGCGGTGATGAGCAGCCTGGGCATTGTGCAGATTTCGGCCATCATGGGGCCCTGCGTGGCCGGCGGGGCCTACCTGCCCATTATGAGCGACGAGGCGATGATTGTGAGCGGCACGGGCTCGGTGTTCCTGGCTGGCTCGTACCTGGTGAAGTCGGCCATCGGCGAAACCATCGACAACGAGGCCCTGGGCGGCGCGGCCATGCACTCGGAAGTGTCGGGCGTGACGGACTACAAGTTCGACACCGACGAGGAGGCACTCGACCACATCCGCAACATTTTCGACAAGCTGGGGGCCCTGCCCACGGCCGGTTTCAGCCGCAAGGCGCCCGCCGCGCCCGCGCTGCCCGAGGCAGAGATTTACGGCCTGCTGCCGTCGGACCGCGCCAAGCCCTACGACACGATGGAGCTCATCAACCGGCTGGTGGACAACTCCGAATTTGAGCCCTACAAGGACCTTTACGGCCAAACGCTCATCTGCGGCCTGGCGCGCATCGACGGCTGGGCCGTGGGCATTGTGGCCAACCAGCGCAAGATTGTGAAGAGCAAGAAAACCGGCATGCAGATGGGCGGCGTCATCTATTCCGACTCGGCCGACAAGGCGGCGCGCTTCATCATGAACTGCAACCAGAAGCGCATCCCGCTGGTGTTTCTGCATGACGTGTCGGGCTTTATGGTGGGCTCGGCCAGCGAGCAGGGCGGCATCATCAAGGACGGCGCGAAGATGGTGAACGCCATGGCCAACAGCGTGGTACCCAAGTTCACGGTTATCATCGGCAACAGCTACGGGGCCGGCAACTACGCCATGTGCGGCAAAGCCTACGACCCGCGCCTCATCGTGGCCTGGCCGACAGCACAACTAGCCGTAATGAGCGGCGCCGCGGCCGCCAACACCCTGCTGCAAATCCAAGTCGCGTCGCTCAAAGCCAAGGGCGAAGTCATCACCCCCGAAGCCGAAAAGGAACTGCTCGACCGCATCAAAGCCCGCTACGAGGAGCAATTATCGCCCTATTACGCCGCCGCCCGCCTCTGGGTCGATGCGGTAATTGACCCGCTGGAGACGCGCAAGGTTATTTCGGAAGGAATTAGCGCGGCTAATCATGCGCCGATTGAAAAGGCGTATAACGTGGGCGTTATTCAGGTGTGACTTAGGATTTAGGAATTATGCCAAGCAAGCAACACCGCGAAATATTTGCCAATCCTTGTTGGGTTAGCTACCTTGCACCATTCAAATTAATTGTTCCAAATGGAGAAAAACCATTAGAAGTACCCCTTGAAGAAATTAATTCCAATACTTATAACCACGGAAAATTATGTCGCATTGTTGAAAAATTGCCGCTTAAGGAAATTGAGGGTTTTTCAACCTTGGTGTGTTACGATGGAGCTATTGCAGTCCCAAAATTCGGCCGACTTTCTTCAAAAGAAAATGCTGTGAATTTTTATAATCGATTGTTCGCTGCTCTTATTTTAGGAGGAATTATGTGCGAAGCAGTTGATAAAAGGGATATTGTTTCTGGTCAACTTCACGAGAATAGAGCTGTGTGGCCAGTTGATTTGGGTGGTAGCGCGTCTTCACATCTACATGCCAAATTGAGGATGAGATATGCCAGTAACCTAGACTCGATTTTATTACTTAAACCCAGTTACGTGTTCTTGGTAGATTTTATCCACGCACTCAAAGTAGGTAACCAAGTGTTGGACATGGTAAAGAATCTTACAGCTACGTTTTTAGTAAGAGGCATTACTGAAATCAGCTATAAGAACTGGGCTACTGCTTTGTCTAATCTTTGGATATCCGTTGAGCAAATAATAGACTTTGTGTGGAATAGGGGGTTTTTGGGAACAGATAAGTTTAACGGCGTGGACATATCGTCTAGACCTAAAAATATGCGAGAAGATAATCGTACATGGAGTATGTCAGTAAAACAGGAACTACTGTATCAATCAGGCTTGCTCAGTGCTGCTAATTATGCCCTTATTTATCCCGCTAGACAAGCTAGAAACAAACTTGTTCACGAAGGAAAAGCTGTAGAACAAGAGGTTGTACTTAATCTGTACTCTGCTATCCGTTCAATGCTTACGGAGTTAACTGGCGAAAAATCATTGTTAATTGATATCGTAACAGTAATGAATAACCACCCAAGTGGACAAAATGCCGGCTTTGGTGTTGAACATTTCAAAAGCTGGCCGAAGCATTCAACATAGCTTTTTGTTGTGACCGTATATGAACCGTCTCCTCAACATTCACCCCTGCGAAGTTTTACAAGAAGAATTCCTAACCGAACTCAACCTCACGGCTTACCGCCTGGCGCAGGACCTGCGCATTCCCCAAACCTGCGTTGCGGCCATACTGAAAGGCAAGTGCCGCATCACGGCCGATACGGCGCTGCGGCTGGGGCGCTATTTTGGCAACTCGCCCAAGTTCTGGCTGGGGTTGCAGAACGACTACGATTTGGAAGACGAGCAGCTCGCTCAGGGCCCTGCCATCGAAGGTATTAGGCAATTCTCCGGCGCGGCAGTCTAATTCGCGTTTGGTTTCCGCGGTGGGAAAACGGCTGTAATTTGCGCCGTCAGCCTTCCCCATCCGCTCGTCATGGCCAAGAAAACTGCCCCCAAGCCCAAGCCCCAGCTGGTGCACATTCCGTCGTTCAGCGCCGATAACCCGCGGCTGTCCAAGGCGCAGAAAGAGTTCAACCGCCTCACCAAGCGCATTGCCCAGCTGGAAAAGGACGTGCAGGAGTTCCGTGAGGCCGCCACCCGGCTGCGGCAGCGGGTGCAGAACGAGTACCGGCCACTTCAGGCCGAGCACAACGGCGTGCGGGCCGACCTCGTGCGGCTCTTCGACCAGGCCCTAGGCACATACAAGCTCACCAAAACCGAGCGCAACAAAATCCTGGACCTGCTGCTCAACGCCTGCGCCGACCTGCTCGACCGCGGCCACGCCGACTTACAGCCCATCTTCGACAAGTACGCCCCGCCGCCCGCTTCGGAAGAGGAGGAGGCCGATGCCGACCGGCAAACGTCGGAGGCCATGAAGCAGCTCTTCACGCTGCGTTACGGCATCGAGTTTGACCCGGCGGTGGACGTGAGCACGAAGGAGAAATTCCGCGCCTACGTGGACCAGAAAATGGCCGAGCAGCACGCTGCGGACGCCGAGGAGGAAGCCCGCGACGCCCAGCGCCGCGCCAACCGCAAAAAAAGCCCCAAGCAGCAGGCCGCCGAAGCCAAAAAGCAGGCCGAGGAAAAGAACATCACCAAGTCGGTGCGCGCCCTCTACCTGGACCTGGTGAAGGTGCTGCACCCCGACCGCGAGCCCGACGAGGCCGAAAAAGCCCGCAAAACCGGGCTGCTCCAGCAAGTCACGGCCGCCTACGAGGCCAACGAGCTGCTGACGCTGCTGCGCCTGCAGCTGGAATTGCAGCGCATCGACCAGAGCCACCTCGAAAACCTGGCCGAAGACCAGCTCCGCTACTACAACCAGCTGCTGCGCGAGCAGGTGCGCGACCTGGACGACGCCTTATACGGCGAGCAGGTGGACTTGTCGCGCTTCACCGGCCAGCCTTACTACGCCTTGGCTTCGCCGGCCGCGCTGGAGTACGACTTCCAGCGCCAGACCGCCCAGCTGCAAGCCAAAATCAAGCAGCTCGCGGCCGAGGTGCTGGCCTTCGAGCACGACCCGGCTGCGCTCAAAGCGTGGCTGAAAGTGTACAAGATTCCGAAGGGTCCGGGCCTGGTGATGGTGCAGATTTAGGCGGACCTGGGGAGATAGGGGCGACGGGTGGGACGGGTCCGGTGATTTTTCCCAGCGTCGTGTTGCCCGCAACCCTGGCGAAATCTTTCCTGAGAAGCTGTTCAAATCAGCGTTTTAAGTCCCAGGGCGGGGTAGAGACGCATCCTTGCGTCTCAGGGTCGAACGACTTGTCCGGACACCGTTTAAGCCCGAGACGCAAGGATGCGTCTCTACCCCGCCCTGGAGACCCAAACAATAAAAAAATTCGGTAACAATTGAATATCGAAAAACTTACTTATGTTTGTGGTGTACTAGAACATTAGTACACTAAAACAACAGACATATGGTGCGCATCAGAAACCTCCATTTTGGGTACTCGCGGCGGGTGCCGCTGTTTGAAAACCTGAGCCTGACGCTGGAGCGAGGCCACATCTACGGCTTGCTGGGCAAGAACGGGGCGGGCAAATCGACGCTGCTCAAGAACATCGTGGGGCTGACGTTTCCGCAGGCGGGTACCTGCGAGGTGAACGGCCAGCCGGCGGCGGCGCGGCTGCCGGCGGTGCTCGAAGACTTGTTTTTCCTGCCCGAGGAGTTGCACGCGCCCGCCCTCACGGCCGACCAGTTCGTGGCCCACACGGCGGGCTTCTACCCTAAGTTCAGCGAAACGCAGTTCCACCGTTACCTGGCCGAACTGGAGGTGCCACGCCAAACAAAGCTGCCCAAGCTCTCGTTCGGGCAGCAGAAGAAGTTCATGATTGCCTTTGCGCTGGCCGCCAACACCGGCCTGCTGGTGCTCGACGAGCCCACCAACGGCCTGGACATTCCCTCCAAGGTGCAGTTCCGCAAAACCCTGGCGGGGGCCCTGAGCGAAGACCGCTGCATGATCATCTCGACCCACCAGATGCGCGACTTGGACAGCCTCATCGACACCGTGCTGGTGGTGCACAACCGCGAAATCGTGCTCAACGCCGGCCTCGACGACCTATCTGAGCGCCTCACCTTCGGCACCGCCGGCCCGGCCGACGGCGCGGGGGCCCTGTACGCCGAGCCCTCGGTGCGCGGCCGCCAGGTGGTGCGCCCCAACCTGGGCGGCGCCTACGGCAAGGTCGATTTGGAGCTGCTGTTCAACGCCGTGGCCGGCGAGAGCGCGGCTGTCGTCAATTACTTAAACACTATTCCCGCCCGCCATGAGCCAACTGTTTAGTTTTTCGCGGTTTCGCCGCTTGTTCCGCCGGCACACGGCCGAGTATCTGCCCAGCTACGCCATGGCCACGGCCGTGCTGGCGGGCGGCATTGGGCTGGTGCTGGGCTTCGTGGTGTACCTGAACGTGCTGGCCCCCACCATCCAAGGCATGCTGTTCATGCTGGGGCTGCTGGCGTCGGGTGCCCTGTTTACGGCCGGCATTTTTGCGCAGTACGGGGCCCCTAAGCAGGCCACGGTGGCCCTCACGCTGCCGGCCTCGCAGCTGGAAAAATACCTGGTGGGCTGGGTGTATTCGTTCTTGATTTTCAGCGTGGTGTACACGGCCTGCTACTACTTGGTGGACTGGCTGATGGTGGGCCTGGACGACTGGTACGGCCGGCCTAAGGAGCTGTTCAGCCTGTTTAGCAGCGACCACAAAGTGTATGAGGTCTTTTTCTACTACGCCGCGCTGCACGCCGGGGCCCTGTGGGGCGCCATTTTCTTCGAGAAGAACCACTTCATCAAAACCGCGTTTGGGGCCCTAATATTAGCGATAGTGTTAGTCGCGGCCAACTACCAGGTGGTGAAAGCCTTCGCCGGCGACAAGCTGCAAATGGCCTCGCCCTTCAGCAGCATCACCCTCAACGACGCCACGGGCTTCTACCGCGTGAGCCTGCCCGACGCGCAGGCCCAGTGGTACATCCTGCTGCCGCTGGCGCTGGCCGCGCTGCTGTGGCGGGCCACGTACCTGCGCCTGACGGAAAAACAGCTCTAGCGATGGAATTCAAAGACAACGAGGCCATTTACCTGCAAATAGCCGGGTACGTGAGCGAGCAGATTTTGCGGCAGCCCTGGGGCCCCGATGAGAAAATCCCGTCGGTGCGCGACCTGGCCAGCGAGCTGCAAGTGAACCCCAACACGGTGATGCGGACCTACGAATTCCTGCAAAACCAGGGCGTGGTGTACAACAAGCGCGGCATCGGCTTTTTTGTAGCCCCCGACGCCGAGGCCCGGGTGAAGCAGTTCCGCCGCGAGCGGTTTTTGCAGCAGGAGCTGCCGGGGTTTTTCAACACGATTTCGCTGCTGGGCATCGGGTTTAGTGAGTTGCAGCAGCGCTACCAAGAGTTTCAGGCCGGGCAAGCCGCCCTCATTCCCACCACTTCCGATGAAAAACAGTAACAAATGGGTGCTGGCGGCCGTGCTGCTGCTGCTCGGCTCGCTCACGGCCTTCAACATGAGCCTGCGGGCCGAGTACCGCACCGGCAATTATAAAGACCCGCTGCACAACTTCGCGGCGCTTAATTTCAAGAACTTCACCAGCGTGAGCGTGCCGGCGGCCACGGCCTTGTCGGTGAAAATCGTGCGGGGCCCCTTCGGCGTGCGCGTGAACAAGGACGTGGCCGCGGAGGTGCGCGTGGCCCAGCGGGGCGGGCAACTGGTGGTCACGGCCAGCTTCACGGGGCAGCGCCAGTACCGGGGGCAGCGCGAGATGCTCATCATTTCGTGCCCGCGGCTCGACAGCCTCACCACCGATGCCGTGTACCAGCTCGATGGCAAGCCCCAAACCGACAAAAACGGCACCATGGGCCGCGTGGCGGTGGAAGACTTTGTGCAGGACAGCCTAGTGCTGCGCCAGCACCGCACCAGCCGCGTGGCCCTGGCCGGCAACACCCTGCGCTACCTGCGCGCCGAAGTGGGCAGCGGCCCCGGCGGCGCGGCCCTCGACCTGAACGGCAGCAACCACATCGCCGCCGCCGACCTCGACGTGCGCCGCCACGGCGAGCTGGCCATCAGCAACCTGGTCATTCCCAGCCTGCGCTACCACTTTGCCGATAGCGCCCAGGCCACGCTCGCGGGCACGGCGGTGAGCCAGCTGGTGCGTTAGGGCCCCGGGCGTGGGGGCCCCTGCGGTGGGGCCCCGGCTACCGAGCATTTGCCATTGCCGCAAGACTGGCCGGGGCCTCACCGCTTGCGGCCAGATTCAGAAGAAAGCCCGCGGAAACGGAAAGGGCCTGGCAACTTTTGCCGGGCCCTTTCTGCGGCCGTTGCGTACAACGGTTGGCTTTATCTCTGAAATTATGCCTCAAAAAACAGTAGCGGAAATCATCGTTGACACCCTGCAAGCGGCCGGGGTCAAGCGCGTGTTTGGTGTGGTGGGCGACTCGCTCAACGGCATCACCGACGTGCTGCGGGCCCGCGACGGCATCGAGTTCGTGGCCGTGCGCCACGAGGAAGGCGGCGCCTTTGCCGCCGGCGCCGAGGCCCACCTCACCGGCGATTTGGCCGTGTGCGCCGGCTCGTGCGGGCCGGGTAATACCCACCTCATCAACGGCTTGTATGACTGCCACCGCAGCCGGGTGCCGGTGCTGGCCATCGCCGCCCAAATCCCGAGCGTGGAAATTGGCACCGGCTACTTCCAAGAAACCCACCCCGAGCGGTTGTTTCAGGAGTGCAGCCACTACTGCGAGGTTATTGCCATGCCCGAGCAGGCCGTGCGCATGGTGGAGTCGGCCGTGACGGCGGCCCTGAGTTTGGGCGGCGTAGCGGTACTGGTCATCCCCGGCGACGTGGCCTACCTCAAAACCGAGGCCCCCGAAGTGCGCCTGCCTACGCTGCGCCGCTGCAGCGCCTTGGTGCCGTCGGCGGCCGACATCCGGGAGGCCGCGGCGCTGCTCAACGACTGCCAGAAGGTTACCATCCTGGCCGGCATCGGCTGCGCTGACGCCCACGCCGAGCTGCTGCAAGTGGCTGGGGCCCTGCAAGCGCCGGTGGTGCACGCGTTGCGCGGCAAGGATGTGGTAGAGCCGAACAACCCCTACGACGTGGGCCTGACCGGCCTGTTGGGCATGCCCGCCGGCTACCACGCCCTGATGGACGCCGACGCCATCCTGATGCTGGGCACCGACTTTCCGTACCGCCAGTTTTTCCCCGACGATGCCCGCGTGGTGCAGGTCGACAAGCGGCCCGAGCACCTCGGCCGCCGCACCCGCGTGGAGGTCGGCCTGGCCGGCGACGTGGCCGCCACCCTGCGCGAGCTGCTGCCCCACCTAGTGGCCAAGGGTGACGCCGACCACCTGAAAACCGCTCAGGAGCGCCACCGCAAAGACGCCGAACACCTTGCCGAGCTGGCCACCGGCGACGCTGGGGCCCCCGAGCTGCACCCGCAGCACGTGGCCCGCTTGCTGAACGAAATCGCCAGCGAAGACGCCATTTTCACCTGCGACGTGGGCACGCCCACCATCTGGGCCGCGCGCTACCTGCACATGAACGGCCGCCGCCGCTTGCTGGGCTCCTTCGTGCACGGCAGCATGGCCGGGGCCCTCTCGCAGGGCTACGGCGCCGCCCTGGCCTACCCCGGCCGCCAGGTGGTGGCCCTGTGCGGCGACGGCGGCTTCGCCATGCTGCTGAGCGAGTTGCTGACCGTGCGCCAGCACAAAGTGCCTGTCAAAATCATCATCTTTAACAACTCGGCCCTGGGCTTTGTGGAGTTGGAAATGAAAGCCGCCGGTACCCTGGAGTACGGCACCGAGCTCGACAACCCCAACTTCGGGGCCCTGGCCGAAGCCGCCGGCATCAAGGGCTACCGCGTGAGCGACCCCGGCCAGCTCGAAAGCGTGCTGCGCGAAGCCCTGGCCCACCCGGGGCCCGTGGTGGTCGACGCCGTGGTGCGCCGCCAGGAGCTGAGCATGCCGCCCACCATCGAGGCCAAACAAGCCGCCGGCTTCGGCCTCTACGCCCTAAAAGCGCTGATGGACGGCCGCGGCGGCGAGCTGCTGGAAGTGGCCAAAACTAACCTGTTCCGCTAGGGGCGGGACTTTTTAAAGCGCTTATCGTGAAGGTAAAAGGCCGTCATGCTGAGCCTGTCGAAGCATCTCTCCCGCAGCAGTAGTCAATTACTTACGCGGGGGAAGTGCTTCGACAGGCTCAGCATGACCGTTTTATATTCCGCTTCTACGCCGCTGACGGAACACAAAGCCCGGCTCCGACTGTTAAATTCGGCCCCGCCACCGCAGCGGCGGCTGTTTTTGCACCCGATGACGAACAAAGAAATCAAAGCCCTTATCTCGCTGCTCGACGACCCGGAAATAGCTCCCCAGGTCCACAGCGAAATCCAGAACCTGGGCGAGAGCATCATCCCGTTTCTGGAAGAAAGCTGGGAGGAAACCCTTGACGCCCAGCAGCAGCAGCGGCTCGAAGACCTCATCCACCACCTCCAGTTCGAGGGCTTGCAGCAGCGCCTGCGCGTGTGGCGCGAGGCCGGCGCTACCGACCTGCTCGAAGGCATGTGGCTGCTGAATACCTACCAGTACCCCGACGCCGACTACCAGGCCCTGAACCGCGCCATCGAGCAGCTGCGCTTCGAAGCCTGGACGCTGATGCGGCCCGAAATGCACCCCGCCGACCAGGTGCAGGTGCTGAATTACGTGCTGTTCCGCTCGCACAAGTTCGCGGCCAACACCCAGCACTTCCACTCGCCGGCCAACTCCATGCTCCAGCGCGTGATTGAAACCAAGCGCGGCAACCCGCTGGCGCTCTGCGTTATCTACCTGCTGGTGGCCCAACGCTTGCACCTGCCCGTGTTCGGCGTGAACCTGCCCAATCTGTTCGTGCTCACCTTCCGGCCCGAGCTGCCGGGTGCCGTGCCGTTCTACCTCAACTGCTACAACCGGGGCCTGGTGCTCTCGCGCACCGACATTGCCCACTACGTGAGCCAGCTCAACCTTTCGCCCAACGACATCTTTTTCGAGCCCTGCTCTAACCTCGACATTGTGCGCCGGGCCCTGCGCAACCTGCAAATGAGCTTCGAAAAGCTACAAGAGCCCGCCAAAGCCACCGAAGTATCCCAGCTGCTGGAAATATTGACGGAAGAAGCGCCGGACGAGGACGACGAGGATTAAAGCACTGGTTGAAATAGAAAAAGGCCGTCCCCGCAAATGCAGGGACGGCCTTTTTATGTAGCGTGGACGCTGCGAGTCCGCGCGGTTGAACGGTCAGGGGCCCCACGCGCGGACTCGCAGCGTCCGCGCTACTGTGCTACCGCTTGATGAGGCAGCCGGCGGCGCGCTTGTCGGCCACACCGGCGGGGCGGCCGGCGAGCAGATTATCGAGCACCTGGCGCAGGTAGGGTTGCTGCACGCCGCTGGCCACCTGGGGGTTATCGTCGATGGCGCCGCGGTAGCGCACCGCGAAGCCGCCAGCTTCAGGCTGGAGCACCACGGCCTCGGTGGTTTTGTTGATGCCCAGCTGGCCGCTTACCTGCTGGCTGGCATCGGTGAGGGTGGGCAGGTCGACTTCGCCGGGAGCCGCGCCGCCGGGGGCATCAAGGTTGATGGGCACGTTGACGAACAGGAACTGCACCCCGCGCCCGCCGAAGCTGCTGCTCAGCGAGGCCAGCCGCTCCTGGTAGAGGCGCGAGTAGGCGCAGGCGGGGTTAAGGAACACGACCACCACAGCCTTTTTGCCGGCGTAGCTCTTCAGCGACACAGTGGCATTGTTGGCCGTTTGCAGGCTGAAATCGGCCACGGTGCCCTGGGCCCGGGCTACGCCCACGGCTACCGTACAAAAGAGCAGCGCCGCGGCGGTAATAATGGAAAGGCGTCGAATCGACATGGTAAGCGGGTAGAAGAAGGGCATAAGCGGAGCGGCTAAGGGGTATCAATTGGGGCCCCGGGCTCCCAGCAGTGCGTAAGCACGTAGCCGGCAGCCGGTTGAAAATAGCAAATGCGGTGCCGGCTTTGGCCCTCGGCCAGGCACAGCACCATCGGGATTTCGCCCGCCGGCGCCTGGTCAAAGGGTTCGAGCAGCAATTGTTCTTTAAAAATAAGGCCCCGGCGCTCCGCCAGCTTATAGAGCGTTTCCTTGGCGCTCCACAGCAGCGTAAAATGCGCGTCGGTGGCCACTGCTTGGGCCGCCGCTAGCTCCGTAGCCGATAAGAATTTGGTAGCGATGCGCCGGGCCTTGTCGCGCACCAGCTCCACGTCGACGCCCACCCGGCCGCCGGTGGCCAGCAGCGCGGCGGCCCACACCCCGGAGTGCGACAGGGACACCACCGCGCCCGCCGGCACGCCGGGGCCCCCCAGGGAGGGCCGGCCGGTGGCCGCGTCGTTGCGCACCCACAGCGCGGGGGCCCCGGGCCACAGCGCGGCGGCCACGGCGTGGGCCAGCACGCGGCCAGCCAGCCATTGGCCCTGGCGCTCGGGGCCGGCGGTGGGAGGCAGCAGGGCGGCGTAGGGGGCCTCGGCGGGCAGCAGGGCCCCCAGGGCGGCGGCGGTTTCGGTGCGGTGCCAGAGGCCCAGTACGGCGGTGGGGGAGAGGCGCAGCAGGCGGTGCAGGGGCATAAATGGGCGCGGGGGGCAGGCCGCGAAGGTAGGGGCGGGCCGTACCTTCGCGGCATGGTTCGCCCGGAAGTCCACAAAATTGCCGCCCTCACCGGCCACCGCGACGCGGTGTACGCGCTGACCGGGGGCCCCGGCAGCGCCGTGTACTCGTCGGGGGCCGACGGACTGGTGGTGGGCTGGGACGCCGCCGACCCCGCCCGCGACGGCGAGGTGCTGGCCCGCGTCGAGAATTCGGTGTACGCCCTGCGCCACCTGCCGGCGCTGAACTGGCTGGTGCTGGGCCACAACTTCCAGGGCCTCCAGGCCATCGACTTGGCGCAGAAAACGCTGGTGCACGCCGCCGCCCTGCCGCCGGTGGCCATCTTCGAAATTGTGGCGTCGGAAAGCCGCCAGCGCCTGTACGCGGGCCTGGCCGATGGCACGCTGGCCGTGCTCACGCTGCCCGACCTGCGCCTCGAAAAGCTGCTGCGCGTGGCCCAGGGCAAAAGCCTGCGCTGCCTGGCCCTGCACGAGGGCCGCGCCGAGCTGGCCGTGGGCAGCTCCGACGCCCTCACCCGCATCCTCGACCTCGACTCGCTGGCCCTAAAATACGAGCTGGGCGAGAGCACCAACTCGGTGTTCTCGGTCGCCTATTCGCCCGACGGCGGGACGCTGCTCACGGCCGGGCGCGACGCCCAGATCCGGGCCTGGGACGTGGCCACTGGCTACGCGCTGGCCCAAACCGTGGGGGCCCACATGTACACCATCAACCACCTGGCCTTCAGCCCCGACGGGCGCTACCTGGCCTCCTGCAGCCTCGACAAAAGCATTAAAATCTGGGACGCCGCCGACCGTACGCTGCTGCGCGTGCTCGACCGGGCCCGGGCGGCTGGCCACGGCACGTCGGTGAACCGCCTGGTTTGGCCGGGTACCGAAAACCGGCTAGTTTCGTGCAGCGACGACCGCAGCCTGGCCGTGTGGCAGGTGGGCACTTAGTTGTCGGTTGGTAGTTGTCCGTTGTTAGTTTGGACTGATGACGGGCAGGCGTCCAATACCTGACAACGAGCAACTAATAACTGACAACTAAGATGAAACTCACCGCCCTCGACATCCGGCAGAAAACGTTTGAAAAGTCCTTCCGGGGCGTGGACCGCGACGAGGTGCAGGCCTTCCTCACCACCGTGTCGCAGCAGTGGGAGCGGCTGGGCGACGAAAACCGCGAGCTGCGCCTCAAGCTGGAGCACGCCCAACTGGACGTGCAGAAGATGCGCGAAGTGGAAAGCAGCCTCTACCGCACCCTGAAAACGGCCGAGGACACCGGCCACAGCATCACCGAGCAGGCCCAGCGCGAGGCTGCCCTGCACCGGCGCGAGGCCCAGCTCCAGGCCGAGCACGCCCTGGCCGAGGCCCGCCAGCGCGCCCGCGCCATCGTGGACGAGGCCTACCAAACAGCCGAAAAAACCGTGGCCGACATGCAGCGCCAGGCCAGCGGCCTCGGCCAGGAGTGCCAGCAGCTGGAGCAGCAGCTCGACGGCCTGGTGCGCGACTTGCAGCGCCTGGCCGCCGACGCCGCTGCCCAGGCCGACAAAGCCGGCCAGCGGCCCAAAGGCGGTGCGGCGGCCATCCTTTCGCGCGCGGCCAGCGTAAAGGTGGAGCGGCCCACCGAACCGGCCGCCCCCGAAACCCCTCCCGCCATGTTCACCGCTTCCGCTCCCGTACTCACCGCACCGGCCGCTACTGCGCCCAGCCCGTCGGCGTTCGTCGACCGCCCTGATCGGGGCCCCGCCCTGGTGTCCGCGCCGGCCGATTACAACCCCAAGCCCGGCCAGCAGCCCGACCCAGGTCAAGCCCCGGGCCCCGACATTGAGCGCCCCAACGCCCCGGCCGAAAACCCCGGCATTTCGCCCGCGCCCAACATCGAGCAGCCCGCCCCGTCGCAAGTGCCCGAGCCGGCCCCGCCCTACGTGGAGCCCGCCGCGCCCGACATCGTGCCCGTGGGCCCCAGCCGGCCTGAAATCGGCCAGCCCTCGCCCGTGACGCATCCCGGCCAGCCGATGGGCGCCGTGGCCGCCGAGAAGTCGTTTTTTGACGAAATCTAAACCACGGATTTATCGGATTAGCCGGATTGGTCGGATTTTGTGACCGATTCCTGTCTTTAAAAAGCCCGCGCCAAGCGCGGGCTTTTTTTGTGCCACTTTTGCGGAGGCAAAGCACTAGCGCGCTGTAGCGTGGACTTTGTAGTCCGCGGCTCTGAACGGTCGCTGAACGGTTCGTAGCGTGGACTCTGCGAGTCCGCGCGTTGCCTGGTTTGTTCAGCGATTACCGGCAGGACGAAGCGAGGGCCGCGGACTACAAAGTCCGCGCTATAGGCCGGGGGCCCTGGATGTTAATTTTTTTACCTAACCATTAACCTGAAAACCGTGGGCCAAATTGCACTTGAAGGGATGGAGTTCTTTGCCTTCCACGGCTACTACGACGAGGAACAGCGCATTGGCAACAAGTACGGTGTGGATTTGTACATCCGCACCGATTTGCTGGCCGCGGGCGCGTCGGACAAGCTCGATAATACCGTGAACTACGAGGTGCTGTACCGCCTGATTGCCGAGGAAATGCGGGCCCCCGCCCGACTGCTTGAGCACGTGGCCCACCGGGTGCTCGACCGCGTGATGGCCGAGCTGCCCCACGTGCAGCAGGTGAAAATCAGCGTCAGCAAGTTCAACCCGCCGCTGGGCGGCATTTGCCACCGGGCCCGCGTGACACTGAAGCGGAAGCGCTAGCTTGGATAAAAAGCGGGAATAAGCAATATTTATAGAAAAATATTTGCTTAATTAGCAGGCGATTAGCGAGGGTAAAGCGCATTATACGAAATAATTCGTATAATGCGCTTGTAACTACGAATCAGTTCGTAGCATATTTGCGTCGTTCTACGAAATGATTCGTAGTGCTTAGCTTTATCCGTATGAGCAAAGCCCCACCCAAACCTACTGATTCCGAACTGGAAATATTGCACGTGCTCTGGCAGCACGGGCCCGCCACGGTACGCGCCGTGAACGACGAGCTGGGCCAGCGCCGGCAGGCTGAGGTTGGCTATACCACCACCCTGAAGCTGCTCCAGCTAATGCTTGACAAGGGCCTGGTGCGGCGCGACGACGAGGGCCGCAGCCACGTGTACCGGGCCGCCGTGCGCGAGCAGGACACCCAAAACCTGCTGCTCGACAAGTTCGTGGCGGCCACCTTCGGCGGTTCGGCCCTGAAGCTGGTGATGCAGGCGCTGGGCAACCGCCAAACCTCGGCCGACGAGCTGGCCCAGCTGCGCCGGCTGCTAAACGACATCGAGATCCAAAATTCCTCCACCTCTACTACCGACGACGACCATGACCGCGCTTGAGCAAATGTTGTCGCCCGCCGTGCTGCGGGCGCTGGGTTGGACGCTGCTGCACTCGCTCTGGCAGGGCGCGCTGGCGGCGGCCGTGGTGGCGGTGGCGCTGCTGGTGCTGCGCCGCCGCGCGGCGGCCGTGCGCTACCGGGTGGCGGCCGGGGCCCTGGGGGCCCTGGTGTTGCTATCGTTGGGGACCTTCGGCTACTACTACGGGGCCCCGGAAACGCTTGCTGTGCCCACTTACGGCGCCGTTGAGCTGGCCCAGACTACCGCCGCGCCCGCGGCTGCTGTCGCTACGAATTTTGCGTTTTCTGAAACGGCCGCCATTGCCGCGCCGCGCCCGAGCTGGCTGGCCACGGCCCGCCAGCACTTCGACCAAAACTTGCCCTGGCTGGTGCTGGCCTGGGGCCTGGGCCTGCTGGTGATGAGCCTGCGCCTGCTGGGCGGGCTGCTGTACGTGCAGCGCCTGCGCCGCCACCGCACCCGGCCGCTGCCGGCCGCCTGGCAAGCACGCCTGGGGGCCCTGGTGGCGCGGGCCGGCCTGCGCCGCCCGGTGGGCCTGCTGGAATCGGGCCTGGTGGCCGCGCCCCTGGTGGTGGGGCACTTGCGGCCCCTGGTGCTGCTGCCGCTGGGTGCGGTGGCGGGCCTGCCGGTGGCCTGCGTCGAAGCCATACTGGCCCACGAGCTGGCCCACGTGCTGCGCCGCGACTACCTCGTGAACCTGCTGCAAACCGTGGCCGAAACCGTGTTTTTCTACCACCCCGCCGTGTGGTACCTGGGCCAGTGCCTGCGGGATGAGCGCGAAAACTGCTGCGACGATCTCGCCACCGAGCTGGTCGGCGGCGACCCGCTGCGCCTGGCCCGGGCCCTCACCGCCCTGGCCGAGTGGAGCCAAACCGCCGTGCTGGTCCCCGTGCCGCGCCTGGCCCTGGCCGCCACCGGCGGGCGCGGCTCGCTGCTGAGCCGGGTGCGCCGGCTGGTGCAGGGCCCCCCGGCCCGGCCTACCCGCGGCGAGAGCCTGGCCGCCGTGGCCCTGCTGCTGGGTGGCCTGGGCCTGCTGGGCACTGGCGTGGCACTGGCCGCACCCGCCGCTCCGGCTCCGGCTAGCCAGCGCCTGCGCCAGCTGGGGCCCGCCGCTCCGGTGGTGTGGCAATCGGTGTTCAGCCCCGCCGACACCGCTAAGCGCTTGGCGAAGGTGCCTTTTTCGCCCCTGCCGCCCGCCGCCCCGGCCGTGCCTGCCCTCCCCCCGGTTCCGCCCGTGCCGCCCGTGGCCGACGTGCCCGAAGCTCCTGACGCACCCGAAGTATCCCCGGTGCCCGAAGTGCCGGCAGCTCCCGACGCGCCCCGGCCGCCGCGGCTCCGCCGGTTGCGGAGTGGGCAGCAGGGCCCCGGCAGTACCGTTATCATTGAGAAAGACAAGAAAGGCCGCCTCACCCAGCTGATTGTGGACGGGCAGCCGGTGGAAACCCAGGGCCCCGGCAAGAAAAGCAAGAAGGGCAAAAAGACCCAAGTCGAAGTGATTCAGCTGCCTATGACGGGCGATGGTGCCCTTGTGCCCGGCGGGCCCGGGTCGCGGGTCCGTGGCCAGATGCGCGGCTGGACGATGGGGCCCCTGGTGCAAACCTTCGGGCCGGAAGCCAACCTCGAGCAGCAAACCAAAATGTTCAAGGAGCAGGAGAAGCTGTTCAAGCAGCGCGACAAACTGTTCCAGGAGCAAAAGCAGCTCTTCCGCCTCCAAAACAAGCAGCTCAACGGCTTCAACCTCATCACACCGGACATACACGTGGACCTGGACACCGACGCCATGGAGCGCGACGCGGTGGCCTCGGCCCGGCGCAGCCTGCGCCAGTCGTTGCAAAGCCCCAACCTGAGCGACGACGACCGCCGCGCCACCGAGCAAGCGCTGGCATCATTGGAAAACCGCCGCATCAGCCGCAACAACAACCAGGCGGAGAGCAACGCCCGGCAGGCCGAATCCAATAAGCGCCGCGCTGAAGCAAACGCTCGCCAAGCCGAAGCAAACGGTCGCCAAGCTGAAGCAAATATGCGCCGCATCGAAATGCAGGTGCGCCGCCGCGAAGCCCAGGACCAGCCCGGGGCGCCGGCCGACGACGTGCGGGAGCGCCGCCGCGAGCTGCAAATGCAAATTCGCGACGCCCAGCGTGAGCTGGCCATGTTGCAGCGCGAAGAAGCTGCGACGGGGGGCAACGCTGGTTCCTTCCGGGGCCCCCGCGCGCCGCAGGCCCCGCCCGCGCCGCCGGCCCCCACGTCGTCCAATAAGGTGCGCGACGAGCTGCGCCGCGACGGCCTGATTGGCGCCACCGAGAAAAACTTCTCGTTCCAGCTCGACGACAAGGGCGGCCGCGTGAACGGCCGGGCCCTGACGCCGGCGCAGTTCGAGAAGTACCGCCGGCTGTTTCTGCCCGCGGCCACGGGGCCGGGCAAATCCAAATCCGTCATTAGCATCAACGTCGACGAGCGGTAGCGCCCCGCATCGCCAACTGCCAGCACCCGGGCCAGTTTCTTGCAAGCCAAGAAGCTGGCCCTTTTTATTGACCAAAAACCCGCCTTTGCCGGTGACTGCTCTTATGCCGATAAAAATATTTTTCCGGGGCCCCGTAACGAACCGGCCGCCCGGCGGTACTCCTTCCAAACCCTTTCTTTTCGCCGTTTGCTTTCACGTGTATGCCGGTTGCCGTAGTTGATGCGCCCCCCAGCGACGAAGCCCTGATGGCCCGCGTGCGGGCCGACGAGCTGGACTGCCTCACGGCGTTGTTTGAGCGCTACCAGGGGCCCCTGTTCGGGTTCCTGGCCCGCCTGGCCAGCGGCGACCGGGACGTGGCCCAGGACCTGACCCAGAACGTGTTTGTGCGGGTGCTGCGCTACCGCGCCAGCTACCAGCCCGGGCAGCCCTTCCGGGCCTGGGTGTACCAAATGGCCCGCCACGTGTGGGCCGACCACTACCAGCGCCAGCGCCCCACCGCCGACCTGGACGACGTAGAAAAAACCGCCGCCCACGGCCGCGCCGCCCACGCCCAGCGCGCCGCCGCCGACGAGCACCAGGCCCTGCACGAAGCCCTGGCCCTGCTGCCCGCCCCCCAGCGCGAAGTGCTGGTGCTGCACCGCTTCCAGGGCTTCGACTACGCCGAAATCGGCGAGCAGCTGGGCTGTACCGCCGGCGCCGCCCGCGTAAAAGCCCATAGGGCCCTGGACGCGCTGCGGCGCATTTACCTGAGCTAATAAATTGCTAGATAAGATAATAATCCATTAACATGAATCCTGTTAAGCCCCATTCTTCTTCCAACCCGGCGTGCGCCGCCCTGCGGCCCTGGCTGCCCGACCTGGCCGACGGCTTGCCGCTGCCCGCCGGGGCCCAGGCCCTGGCCGCCCACCTGCCCGGGTGCCCCGCCTGCCAGGCCGAGCTAGCCGAGCTGCGCACCCTGTTTGCCGACCTCGATGCCCTGCCCGCCGAAGTGCCCCCACTGGCCTTGCGCGATAATTTCTTGGCCATGCTGGCCGAGGAAAAGGCGTCCTTGGCCGCTGCCGCTCCAGCCGCCACCCCGGCCCCCGGCCTGACGGCCCAGCGCGGTGAGCAGCCGTTGGCAAGCGCCCCGCAACCTGCCGCCACCGAGCAGCGCGCTGCCACCCAGCAGTGGCTGCGCATTGCGGCCAGCGTGGCGCTGGTGGCGGTGGGAGCCCTGCTGGGCCTGCTGTTGCGCGGCGGACAGCCCGCCTCCCAAGTAACGATGGCCCCCGGGCCGCAGGTGCCGGCCCTGGCCACCCAGCTGGCGGCCGCCGTGCAGCGGCCCGCCGCCGCCACCGACCGCCTCCGCCTGGTAGCCGAGGCCCCGGCCGCGGTGGTGGCCCCCGGCGACCCGGCCGTGGCCGCGCTCATCAATACCCTCAGCACCGACCCCAATCCCAACGTGCGGCTGGCTGCCTGCGAGGCCCTGTACCGCCTCCGGGCCGACCCCCGCGTGGGCCCCGCCCTGGTGGCCGCCCTGCCCCTGCAAACCGACCCCAACGTGCAGATTACCCTGATTGAAACCCTCGTGGCGCTGCGTGAAAAGCGCGCCGTGCCCCAGCTCGAACAGCTCAGCCAGCAGCCGGAGGTGCTGCGCGCCGTGCGCCAGCAGGCCGAGGCCGGCATCGGGCAGCTTATCTAAACAACAATTGATAAATACGTAAGAAAATGATTGACTTTGCGATGAATACCGCCGCTATAATTGCCCCGGGGCCCCACCAGGCCACGCGCCGGGGCCCCGCGCTGGCCGCGCCGCTCCTGCTGGCGCTGGCGCTGCTGGGGGCCCCCGCCGGCCTGCGGGCCCAGGAGTTCCACGCCAAATTTGCCAGTACCCAGCACCGCAAGGTGGTGCTCGACATGCACGGCAGCGACGTGACGGTGGAGGGCTACGACGGCGACGAGCTGGTGGTGCGCGGCAGCGGCGGCTACACCCCACCGCCGGCCCTTTCCAACGGCCTGCGCTCGGTGTACAGCGGCGGCGGTGAGGACAACACCCGCCTAGGCCTGGCCGTGGTGCCGGCCGGCGACAACACCCTGCGCGTGACGCGCACCTCGCGCAGCGACGGCCACTACACCGTGCGCCTGCCCCGCCGCACCGACGTGGTGTTTTCGCAGGCCGCCTGGGGCGGCTCCGACGACCTAACGGTGCGCGACATCGCGGGCCGGGTGGAGGTAAGCCTGAAATCGGGCGACATCCGGCTGCTGAACATTGGGGGCCCCGTGGTGGCCAACACCATCAGCGGCGACATCAAGGTGGTGTTCAGCGCCACGCCCGACGAGCCCAGCGCCGTGTCGACGGTGAGCGGCGACGTGGACGTGACCCTGCCCGCCAGCGCCAAAACCACGCTCTCCATGCGCTCGGTGTCGGGCGAAATCTACACCGATTTCGACCTGAGCCTGGGCGGGCCCGGCGGCCTGCGCCACGTGGGCGGCACCAGCACCATCGACGGCCGCACCAACGGCGGCGGCACCACCCTCAGCCTGAAAACGGTGAGCGGCGACATCTTCGTGCGCAAAGCGAAGTAGCTAATATTTATCAAAAAAGGCGGTCATGCTGAGCGCAGCCGAAGCATCTCTACTGCGGCAGTAATCAATGAATAGTTAGCGGTAGAGATGCTTCGGCTGCGCTCAGCATGACCGCCTTTTTCCTTCGTCCCTTTCCCATCACCTCCCCCTTAAAACCCTTCGCCCATGAACCGCTTTCTACTTGCTGCCGCCCTGCTGCTCAGCAGCCTGGCTCCGGCCCTGGCCCAGCGCATCATCACCCAGACGGCCGCTTTGGGCAGCGGGCAAGGCGTGTTCCTCGACCTCAAGCACGCCCACCGCATCCGGGTGCGGCCGGGCGGGGCGGGGCTATCGGTGCAGGCCACGGTGGTGGTGAACAACAACGAGCGCAACGACGCCGTGAGCCTGAAGGTGGAGCAGGCGGCCGCGGAGGTGAGCGTGGTGGAAACGCTGGACGAGGCACTGCTGCGCAAATTCCAGTTCTCGGGCGAGTGCAACGGCAGCGGCAACGGCGGCAGCACCTACAACTGGAACAACGACGGCAACGCGGGCAAGGGCTACCGCTACTGCCTGCAAATCGACTACGAGGTGACGCTGCCCGCCGGCACGGCCCTGCGCCTGGCCACCATCACGGGCGACTTGGACTTGCAGGACTTGACGGGCGAAATCACGGCCAAAACGGTGAGCGGCAACTTGCAATTTGCCGGCTTGAGCGGTGCCGTGACGGCCCGCACCATCAGCGGCGACGCGAACGTGGCGCACCGGGGCCCCCGCGCCGTGAACGTGAAAACGGTGAGCGGCGATGTGAAGCTGACCACCGAAAACGGCGCGGCCACCGACGTGGCCTCGGTGAGCGGCAACGTGGACGTGCGCTGGCCCGCCGCCGAGGGCGCCGACCTCAGCCTGCGCTCGGTAACGGGCGAGGTGTACGCCGACCCCGCCGTGGCCTTCAGCAACCGCCGCGAGCACTCGCTGGTGGGCTACACCCTGAAGGGCACCCTGGGCAGCGGCGGCCCGCTGGTGCAAATCGAGTCGGTGAGCGGCGACGTGTTCTTCCGCAAGCAATAACGCTTCTGGGTTTCCTTATGCGGTCCGGCCGCGCGTGGCCGCCCTGGGCGGTGGCCGGGCGGAGCCTTGCCCGGGGCGGGGCCTAGGGCCACAAAAAGATAATCCGTTTCTGAGACAACGGCCGGCATTTCCCGGCGTCTCTGCCCTAACGAAACTTCTCCCCACCCAATCTTCATGCGTTCTTTTTTGGCTTTGCGCTGGCTGCCGCGCCTGCTGGCGTGCGCCCTTTTGCTGAGCGCGGGCCCCCGGGCCGTGGCCCAGAAAGGCCCGGCCGGGGCCCCCGCGCCGGTAGTGCGCCGGCAGCTGGCCGCCCACCGCACGGCGGCGCCCATCAAGCTCGATGGCCTGCTCGACGACGCGGCCTGGGCCGGGGCCCCGGTGGCCGACCATTTTGTGGAGCAGCAGCCGCACCCGGGCCGCCCCGAGCACCAGCCCACCGAGGTACGCGTGCTCTACGATGACGCGGCTATGTACGTGGGGGCCAAGATGGTAGAAGCCAGTGCTGACAGCATCCGGCACGAGCTGACGCAGCGCGACGACATCGGCAACACCGATTTCTTCGGCATTTTCCTCGACCCCTACCGCGACCACCTCAACGGCTACGGCTTCATCGTGCTGAGCACCGGCGTGCAGTTCGACACCCGCTACTCGCCCGCCAACGGCGAGGACGTGGCCTGGAACGCGGTGTGGGAAAGCCGCGTGGCCCCGCTGCCCGGCGGCAAGGGCTGGAGCGTCGAAATCCGCGTTCCGTACTCGGCCATTCGCTTCGCCCAGGCCCCCGTGCAAACCTGGGGCCTCAACTTCATCCGGCAGCGCAAAAAGGACAACCAGCAGCTTTCCTGGAACCCAATCAACCCCGCCGTCGACGGCTTCGTGAACCAGTGGGGCGAGCTCACGGGCCTTGAAAACCTGCACCCGCCGCTGCGCCTCTCCCTCACGCCCTACGTGAGCAGCTACGTGAATCACTACCCCTACAACGAGCAGGGCAAGCGCAACTACAGCACCAGCTTCAACGGCGGGGCCGACGTGAAGTGGGGCATCAACGAGAGCTTCACGCTCGACGCCACGCTGGTGCCCGACTTTGGCCAAGTCATCAGCGACAACCAGGTGCTCAACCTCTCGCCCTTTGAGGTGCAATACCAGGAAAACCGGGCCTTTTTCACCGAGGGCACCGAGCTGTTCAACAAGGGCGGGCTGTTCTATTCGCGGCGCGTGGGGGCCCAGCCCATCGGTTTCAACGACGTGGGCGGGCAGCTGCAAAAGGGCGAATTCGTGTACCAAAACCCGGGCGTGACGCGGCTCATCAACGCCACCAAAGTATCGGGCCGTACCAGCAAAGGGCTGGGCATCGGCGTGTTCAATGCCCTGTCGGCGGCCAGCTACGCCACGGTGGAGGACTCGGTGGGCGGCGCGCGGCGCGAGGTGCTCACGCAGCCGCTCACCAACTACAACATCGTGGTGCTCGACCAAAGCCTGCCCCACAATTCCTACGTCTCGCTCATCAACACCAACGTGACGCGCGCCGGCCAGGCCTACGACGCCAACGTGACGGCCGGCCTGTTCCGCTTCGTGGATAAGTCGAACCAGTACGCCTTTAAGGGCCAGGTGAACTACTCGCAGCGACGCGGCCAAGTCCTGAATTCGGAGGCCTCCATCGACGACCGCAGTGGCTACAAATACTACCTGAACTACGGCAAAATATCGGGTAACTGGACCTGGAACGTCGACCACGGCATCGAGTCGAACACCTACAACCCCAACGACTTGGGCATCCTGTTCGGCAATAACAACATCTCGCAGTCGGCCACCGTGAGCTACAACAAGTACCAGCCGTTCTGGAAGGTGAACAACCTCTACACCTCGCTGGGGGCCTACCAGTCGCTGCTGTTCCGGCCCACGCTCTACCAGGACGCCGGCGTGTACGGCAGGGCCAACACCACCTTCTCCAAGAGCTTCATTACCACAGGCTTCAACGCCAACCTCGACCTGGCCAAGCACGACTACTACGAGCCGCGCACCGCCCCGCTGGGGCCCTACTACGTGCGAGTGCCCACCAGCGCCAACCTGGGCGCGTTCGTGTCGTCGGACGGTCGCAAGAAGCTGGCCTACGACGTGAACGCCGGCGTGCGCCTCTTCGCCCTCGACGAGCGCCTGGCGCGGCCGCGCCGCGCCAGCTACGGCCTCACCCTCAGCCCGCGCTACCGCGTGAGCGACCAGCTGAACTTTCGCTACACGTTTGATTACGGCTTGAAGGTGAACCAGATTGGCTACGTGAACGACGGCCTGGACGCTGGCAACCCGCTCGACCAGCCGCTGTTGGCCGCCTTCGGCTCCGACGTGCTGCTGGGTGGCCGCCGCGTGTCCACGTTCACCAATACGCTGACCACCAACTACACCTTCACCAACCGGCTGTCGTTCACCATCCGCCTGCGGCACTACGTGAGCGCCGTGCGCTACCAGGCCTTCGCGCGCCTGCGCCCCGGCGGCACCGAGGAAAACCTGCCCGAGTACAGCCGCAACCACGACAACAGCTTCAGCGCCTTCAATGTGGACGCAGCCCTGGTCTGGTGGTTCGCGCCCGGCTCGCAGGTGAGCCTGGTCTGGAAGGATGCCACCTCGTCGTACCTGCTCGGCAACGAAGCCACCCCGCTCTACTTCGACAACCTGGCCAACACCGCCAACACGCCGCACAACAACAACGTGTCCGTCAAGGTGCTGTATTACCTCGACTACCTCACGCTGCGGCCCCGGCGGGGCTAGGGTAGGGCGGCATTTGGCAAGGCTGCACGTTGGTAGTAGCTTAACCCGCAAAATATTATGCTGACCTATAACTGCATTGGTAATGAGTAAAAAGGTACTGCCCGCGCTACTGCTGGCGCTGCTGGCCCAGGCCACCGCCGCCCAAACTACCGCCGTGCCGCTCGACTCGCTGCGGGCGCGCGCCAGCCACACCCTACACGCCAAGCGCTACGCCGAGGCGGCTGCGCTCTTTCAGCAGCAGGCCGCCGCCGAGCCCTATCAATCGACCAAGGCCAGTGCCTACTACAACCTGGCCTGCGCCCGCGCCCTGGCCGGCCAGCCCGGACCCGCGCTGCAAGCCCTGGCCCAGGCCGAGCGGCTGGGATTTCACAGGGCCAGCCTGGCCCGCGAGGATACGGACCTCACCAGCCTGCGCGCCCTGCCCGACTTTGCCAAAACCGTAGGTCGAATGGAGCAGGCGGAAGCCCGGCTAACCGACCCCCAGAATGCCCAGCTGGTCACCAGCGACATCGATCTGTTCTGGCGTGCCTACGACCTAGCGGCCAAGGATACGGCTCACGCCGAGCAGATTTACCAGCGTGAATATTTTGACAAGGGTAGCGTTGGCTTGCAGGACTACGTGCAAATTAAAATTCAGTCCGCCAAGCTGTTCGTGGCGAACCAGCGGGCCAAGCCCAACTTCTACCGCGCCATCCGGCCCAATACGCTGCGCATCGCCACTATGACCCCGCAGATTCGGGCAGGCTTCGCCAAACTCAAGCAGCTCTACCCCGAAGCTCGGTTCCCGAACGTTTACTTCGTAATCGGGCGCTGGACTTCGGGCGGAACGGCTTCCGACAACGGCATGCTCATCGGGGCCGACCAGCAGTGCCGCACCCCCGACGTTCCGCTCACCGAGCTGAGCCTGTGGGGGCGCAACAACTTTGCCCCCCTCGACGGGTTGCCTAGCTTGGTGGCCCACGAGCAGATTCACTACATCCAAAAGGCCAGCAATGACCCCAGCCTGCTGCACGGGGCCATCCTGGAGGGCATGGCCGATTTCCTAGCCGAGCTGACTACCGCTCAAAACCCCGGTGCCCGCCTGCAAGTCTACGGCCTGGCCCACGAAAAACAGATTTGGGCCGACTTTACCAAGGAAATGGGGGGCAACAATTGGAAAAACTGGATTGCCAACGCCGACCAAGAAACCGCCGACAAACCCGCCGACCTGGGCTACTTCGTGGGCTACAAAATTTGCCAGAGTTACTACGAGGAATTGGCCGACAAGAAGCAGGCCGTGCACGACATCCTGAATATTAGCGACTACCCGGCCTTTCTGACCAAAAGTCGCTACGCCGAGAAACTGGCGGCCCGGTCGTAGCGCGGCGCGGCCGGGCCCCTACTTCAGCCACAGCCCGTGGAAGCCCAGCGGAATGTGGTGCGGCAGCCGCAGGCGCGCTAGCAGGCGCATATCGGCCGCATCGGCCACGATTAAATCGGTGGCGTCGTCGGGGGCGGAGTAGCGCAAGTAGACAAGGTAGCCGTCGTCTTCGGCAATGCTGCCGGGGCGGGGCACCACCACGGGCTCGCTGCACAGGGTATCGGGGGCGTAGGTGTGGCGCACTTCCCCGGTCTGCACGTCGAGCTTGAGCAGGTGGTCGAGCAGGGGCAGGGGGTGGGCCGGCGGGCGGCCGATGGTCCAGGCGTAGCGGTAGGGGCGGCCCACGCGGTCGGGGTGGATTTCGGGCAGCTCGCCCTCGCAGTCGGCCAGCGACTGCCGGGCCACGGTGCCGGCGGCCAGGTCGAGGCGGAAGCGCACGAAGCGCGCCTGGGGCTGGTCGTCGGGCAGGTGGCCGCTCAAATACGCCTTGATGCTGGCCGAGTCGGGGTAGTTGCCGAGCAGCAGCGCGTCGGCCACCAGCGTGCCGTCGGCGTCCTGGAAGCCGTTTACGAAGTGAAACGCGAAGCCAAATTCGGTGTGCAGCCGGTGGATGGTGCCGTCCGGGGCCACCACAATTATCTGCGTCGGCTGGGCGGGGTTCACCTTAATGGAGGCCGCCGGCGAGGTCAGCCCCGCGAAGGCCCGCAGCACGTCGAAAGCCACCGGGGTCAGAAAAAAAATCTGGTGCCCGCTCTCGGTCAGCACGAAGTCGTGAGCGAAAGTGGCTTCGGGCATGGGCAGCGCGTGGGCCAGCCGGGCCTCGCCGGTGGGGCTCACCTCGTAGAGCACCAGCCGGTGCTGGGTGCCGGCCACGGTGCCGAAGTTGTGCAGCACCCCGGTGGTGGGGTGCACCTTGGGGTGGGCCGAAAACGGCAGCTCGGGCGTGATGCGCCGGTCGAGCCACGAGAACGGGTTGCGTAGCACCCCGCCGTAGTCGAAGCGGCCGCGGGTGGCCAGCGTGGCGGGGTCGAGGGCGTGGGGCAATCCCCCTTCCCAGAGGGCCAGCAGCTGGCCGCCGTGCTGCACCAGGCTGGTGTTGGCGGTGTTCTTGAACTTGGTTTTGAGGAAGTTGGTGCGCAGCCCGCCGGGCAGGTTGGTGCCAAAGCTGCGGTAGAGCATCCGCCCGGCCTGCTCCTCGGCTACAAACTCGTCGGTGCGCACGTAGCGGTTGCGGTAGCGCACCGTTTGCCCGTCGAACACGAACCGCGCCACCATCCCGTCACCGTCAAACAGGTGGTCGTACAGCACGCCGTGCTGCTCGAAGTGGCCGTTGCCGTTGCGCAGCAGCGTACCCACTAGGTCGGGCGGCAGGGCCCCTTCTAGCAGCTCCAGGGCCACATCGTCGTACTCGGGCGTGGTGCGGCGGTTGGCCTCCACGTAGTTGTGCAGGGTCGGGTAGTGGCGAACGGGCATGGGATTGAGAATTAACAATGAGCAGTGGACGGTTCTGGGGCCCCAGGCCGTCCTGCAGCGCGCAGCGCTGCAGGACGGCCTGCCCGGCCTTATATGCTAACCCCGAAAGCCTTGCATCGGTTGTCCCGCGGCGTGCTACTCCGCCTCCAGCAGCCGTTCCGCCGCCGCCCAGGGTGTGAGCCGCCCGGCCGCCACGGCGGCGCGCACGCCCGGTAGGGCCCCCCGCACCCCGGCCCGGCCGTAAAACTGCGCCGCTAGCGCCTGCTGCACGGCGTCCTCGAACCACTGGAGCTGCTGCTCGGCCCGGCGCTGCGCGAAGTAGCCGCTGGCCTGGGCCGCGGCGGCGTAGGTTTCGATGGTGGCCCAGGTTTCGGGCAGGCCGGTGCCGGTAACGGCGGAGGTGAGCAGCACCGGCACCACCTGGCCCGAGGGCGCGGGCGGAAACAGGTGCAGCGCGCTCTGGTAATCGACGCGGGCGCGGCGGGCGGCTTGCTCGTTGGCTTGGTCGGCTTTGGTGATGCAGAGCGCGTCGGCCATTTCCATGATGCCGCGCTTGAGGCCCTGGAGCTCGTCGCCGGCCCCGGCCAGCAGCAGCAGCAGGAAGAAATCGACCAGGCCGTGCACCGCGGTTTCGGACTGCCCCACGCCCACGGTTTCGACGAAAATGACGTCGTGGCCCGCCGCCTCGCACAGCAGCAGCGCCTCGCGGGTGGCCCGCGTGACGCCCCCCAGGCTGGTGCCGGCCGGTGAGGGGCGCACGAACACCGCCGGGTGCGCCGCCAGCCACGGCATCCGGGTTTTATCGCCCAGAATGCTGCCGCCGCCGCGCTGGCTGCTGGGGTCAATGGCCAGCACGGCCAGCTTTTTCCCCAAGTTTTCCACCACGTGGCGGCCCAGAGCCTCAATAAAGGTGCTTTTGCCTACGCCCGGCACGCCCGTGATGCCGATGCGCAGGCTGCGCCCGGTTTGCGGCAGCACAGCTTGCAGCACCTCCTGGCCCAGGGCCTGGTCGACGAGCAACGTGCTTTCCACCAGTGTAATGGCCCGGCTCAGCACGCCGCGCTGCCCGGCCGATAAGCCCTCAACAAAAGCAGCAGCGGAAAGGCGGGGCGCGGGCAAAGTAGGAGCGGGGGCAGTGGTGGGGCCCCGCAAACTTACCGGCTAATGCGGTTTAACTCGTCGTTGCAACTGGATATTTCCCAATAAAACAGGCCGTCATGCTCATCTGGCGTCCACGCAGTGAAGCATCTCTCCCGCGGCAGTAACCCTTGATTACTTGCGTGGTACAGATGCCTCACTGCGTGGACGCCAGATGAGCATGACGGCCTACTGGGGCCTCAAAACCTAAATGCAGTTTTTAGCCGCCGAACACCTTTTTCAGCAAGGCGGTGGTGCGGGCCACGGGATTTTCGCGGATGTCGGCTTCCTGCTGGGCAATGAGCGTGAAGAGCCCGTCGATGGCCTTGCCGGTGGCGTACTGGTTAAGGTCGGTTTGCACGGGCGTCACCAGCGGCAGCTGGTTGTAGCGCGTGGTGAGGGTGGTGTAGTACTGAGTGGCCGACACTTTATCAAGGCTCTGCTGCACGATGGGCTTGAAGGCCGTGGTGAGCTGCGTGGTGGTGGCGCGCTTAAGGTACTGCGTAGCGGCGTCCTTCGAGCCGGTGAGGATGCCCCACACGTCGCTGAAGGACAGGCTTTTAATGGCGCTTAGGAAAATGGGCTTGGCGCTTTTGGCCGCGTCCTCGGCCCCGCGGTTCAGCGACAGCTCGAACTTATCGACCTGGCTGCCCAGCCCAATAGTGCGCAGCGTATTGGCCACGCGCTGCGCATCGGGCGGGAACGGGATGCGAATCAGGCTGTTGAGGTTGAAGCCGTCGGTTTTGGAAGCCTGGTCGGCGCCCTTGCTGATGCCCTGGATGAGGGCCTCCTTGAGGCCGCTGGCCGCCTCGGTGCTGCTTACGCCCGCGGGCACGGTGGTGGTGCCCGTGGCCGGGGCGGTTTTGCCCAGCGTGGGCAGCTTGAGGCCGCCGATTTTGGGCAGCGAGAACTGAGCTTGGGCCCCCAGCGAGGCCCCCGACAGGGCCAGCAGCAACGCGAAGAAGGAAGGTTTGTTCATGAAGAAAGCGAGAGCGAAAGGCGCGAACGATAAGTACACCTAAGAAAAAAGCGTGCCGTTGCTGCGGAGCTAGGGCACCACCACGAAGTTGGGTAGCCCCAATTTACTGCGGCGCCCGCCCAGCTTGAGGCCATCATCGACGTACTGGCAAGCTTTACCGGCAGCATTGGGCGTTTGCACGACACCGAGGCTGGGGTTGTCTTCGCGGGCCACGTAGATTTTGCCGTCGGGGCCCCGTTGCAGGGCCCCAATCTTGCGGTTGGCCGAGCGGCCCACCAGCGTGGCGGCGCCTTTCTTGGCCAGGTCGAACTGCCAAACCTGGGTTTCGCCGCCGCCCGTGCCGTTGCAGCTGCCGTAGAGCTTGCTGCCGTCGGGCGAAAACTCGACGCCGTAGGCTTCGGCGTAGGGCCCGTAGCTGCGGGCGTTGCTGACTTTGCCGGTGGCGCGGTCGAAGTCGTACACCTCAAACTTGTTGTTTTCGCGCCACAGCGCCGCCGCCACGTGGCGGCCGTCGGGCGAGAACTTCAGGGCCCCGATGGCGTTGCGGCCGGGCCCCGCGTTCACGCTGCCCACGCTGCTGAGCACGGGTTTGTTGCCCTGCACGCCGTCGGCCGTGACGAGGTAAGCCACGAAGGCGCTGGAGTTCCAGCGGTGGGCCAGCACCCAGGTGTCGCGGCCGTTGGCGTGGCGCACGGCGGCCAATTTTTCGGCCACGGGCTGCACCAGCAGCAGGTTGGTGCGGGGCAGGTCGCCGAGGCCGTCGGCGCGGGTCATGTCCAGCAGCGAATAGCGCAGGCCGTCGCGCCCGCCCTGCGGGGCTACCGTGAAGACGTAGAACAAGTTGCCCGAGCCCGGGTCGGGTACAATAAGGGCCGATTGGGTGCTGCTGCCGGGGCCCGTGGCGCTGGTGCCGCCCAGCAGGTGCTGGCCGTTGGGCATCACCTTGTGCTCGCGGTTCCAGACGCTGATGCCGTTGGTGTAAAACAGCAGCTCGCCCTTGCCGGTGGTGGCCACGGCGCAGCCCTCGTAGGTAGCCATCTTGCCGTCGAGCAAGGGCTTGGGGGCCCCGTCGGCGAAGCTCAGGCCAGCCTGCTGGCCGAAGTACCACAGGTCGGTGGGTTGCTGAGCGTGGGCGGCGCCGGCCAGCAGCAAAAGCGGCAGCACAAGCAGGCGCAAGGAAAAGGTGGGAATCTTCATGGGCACAAAAAAAGCGGCAGGAACGGGAACGCACGAAAAACCGGGCCAACCGCGGGGGCCCTGCGTAGGGTCGCGTGGTGAAAATGTAGAGCGTCATGCTGAGCTTGCCGAAGCATCTCTGCCGCGTAAGTAATTAGGTTTACTGCTGCGGCAGAGATGCTTTGGCAAGCTCAGCATGACGTTCAGGTGGTTGCCAGCGGTTTAGGTCCGGCCTTACCCCTGGTTGGTATAACGCCGGGTGGCCGCTGCTATTTTGCGGGGTCCCGGCTAATCGGCCGCGAGGCCCCGTTTTTCGTTGGTAGGCCCATGCAGCTTTCCCCACTTTTTGATTTCCTCGCCGGCCTGGCCGCGCACAACGACCGCGCCTGGTTCCAGGAGCGCAAGGCCGACTACACCCGACTCCGGGCTGATTTTGAAGTAGATGCGGCCTTCTGGCGGCAGGAACTGAACCGCCTCGACCCGGCGCTGGCGGGGCCCCTGGGCCGCACCAGCGTGTTTCGCATCTACCGCGACGTGCGCTTCTCGAAAAACAAAGACCCCTACAAAACGCACTTTTCGGCCTACTTCACCGCCAGCGCTGGCAAAGACATCGATGCGCCCGGCTACTACGTGCAGGTGGGCCCTGGCGGCACGCTGGTGGCCGCCGGCCTCTACCAACCCGACAAGGTGCAGCTGGCCGCTATCCGCCAGGAAATCGACTACAACGCTGACGGCCTGCGCGTCGTGCTGGGGGCCCCCGGGTTCCGCCAGTATTTCCCCGGCCTGGGCGGCGACCGGCTCAAAAAAGCCCCCGCTGGCTACGACCCTAACCACCCCGAAATCGAATTCCTAAAGCACAAAAGCTTCACCGTTAGCCACGAAATTCCCGACGCTGAAGCATTGGCCCAGCAGGATTTCCGCGGTTACGTGCTGGCGCGGCTACAAGAGCTGGTTCCGTTTTGCAGCTTTTTGCGCGAGGCGCTGGACCAGTAGCGCCGAACTGCGGAGGTGTAGAATGTAGCGCGGACTTTGTAGTCCGCGTCGCTGCCCGGTCGCTAAGCGGTAATCGACAGGACGAAGCGAGTGCCGCGGACTACAAAACCCAAGTTGCGAGCTACCAGCTCAGCGTTTCCTGCTCGTGGCCTTGGCGCAGCAGGGCGCTGACTTTCTTGCCGTTGGCTTCCAGGTTTACGATGTTCATCTGGTCGGCGAAGGCGTCGAGCAACAGGGAATTGCGCACTTGTACGCCGGTTACTTTGCCAGCCACAGCTACTTTGCTGTAGAGCCAGTACGAATCTTTTTCGGGCTGCATGCCGATGAACTGCAGCGGCAGTGGGGCCCCGGCGGGCGTCTTCAGCACCAGCGTGCGGCGCAGGTACTCGGCCACTACGAGGGCCCCGGCGGGGCCCGCCGTTTGCAAATCGACGTGGGCCGGGCGTCCTTCCGAAAGGCCGCGCTCAAAGTCGTCGGTGAAGACCTTGGTGGCCAGCTCCAGCTGCTGCTTGGCCGCGTTGTAGCGCAGCTCCGTGATGCTGGCGTGGTAGGCGTGCAACGCCGGCCGGGTGGGCGCGGGGGCCCCCAGCAACGTTAAAACCAAATCGAGCAACGGCAAGAAGGAGAGCATGGGAGGAAGGGTTTAACTAAAGAACGTCATGCTGAACGAAGTGAAGTATCTCTTCCACGCAAGTAATTATTTGCTCGGCGGGAGAGATGCTTCACTTCGTTCAGCATGACGGCCTAACGGAGATGAAAAGTGGCGATAAAGCCGTTTTTAGTGCAACGCTTTGAGCAATGGCTTGAGAATTATGACGTAGGCCATCAGCATCAAAATCAGGACCGTGCCGATTTGCTGGGCCACCCCGAGGAACTTGTCAGACGGCTTGCGGCGGGCAATCATTTCGTAGAGCAGGAATACTACGTGGCCGCCGTCGAGGGCCGGGATGGGCAGCAAGTTCATGAAAGCCAGCACCATGCTCAGGCCGCCGGTGAGGCCCCAGAAGCGCTGCCAGTCCCACTGCCCGCCGTACTGTTGGGCAATTTCCACGGGGCCCCCGAGGCTCTCCGAGGCCTTGGCTTCGCCGCGGAAAATCTTGGCGATGGCGCGGCCTTGCAGGCCGATGACGCCAAAGGCCTTGCTAGTGCCCGCCGGAATGGCCTGAGCCAGACTGTACTGGCGCTGCTCGAAGTGCATGGTGGGTTTGGGCTCGAAGCCGAGCTTGCCCGCGGCCGTCACGGCCGCTGTCAGGGTCAGGGGCTGGCCGTCGCGCTCCACGGCGAGGGCCGTTTTCTTGCCGGCGTTGGCCACCAAGGCGGCTTGCAGCTCGTCGAAAAACTGGATGGGCTTGCCCGCAATGGCCACGATGTGGTCGCCGGGCTTGAGGCCCGCTTCGGCGGCCGGGTTGCCAGCCACCACGCGGCCCACCGTGAAGGGCTCGCGGGGCCGCACAAACAGGCTGTCCTGCTGCTGGGCGAAATGGTCCATGAAATTGGCGGGTACGTTCACGTCCACCAACTGGCTGCCGCGCTCCACGGTGAAGTAGGAGTGCGAGCCCAGCAGCACATCGGGCTTGTACACCTCGTCGAACTCGGCGAAGGGGCGGCCGTTGATTTTCACGATCTTATCGCCGGTGCGGAAGCCCATGCTGCGGCCCAGGCCGTTGGGCAGGATGCCGTAGCGGGCCTCGGAGGCGGGCAGGTAATTTTCGCCGTAGTGCAGGGTGATGGCCGAGAAAATGACGATGCCGGTAAGCACGTTCATGATGATGCCGCCGAGCATCACCAGCAGGCGCTGCCAGGCCGGTTTCGAGCGGAACTCGTCGGGCTGCGGAGGCCCCGCCAGGGCGTCGGCGTCCTGGGTTTCGTCGATCATGCCGTGGATTTGGACGTAGCCGCCCAGCGGGAACCAGCCGATGCCGTACTCCGTCTCGCCGATTTTTTTCTTGACCAGGGCGAAGTTCATCACCGCCGGCAGCGGGAACAGGAAGTCGAAGAAGATGTAGAACTTATCGACCCGAATCTTGAACAGCTTGGCGAAGGCGAAGTGGCCGAATTCGTGCAAGCCCACCAACAGCGACAGGCCCAGCAGCAGCTGGCCGGCCATAACGAGAATTTCCAAGAAGCAGGAATTAAAAATTAAAAATTATGAATTAAAAATTATCGAAACAAAGACCAAAAACGAGGGTGGCCGAAAGAGCTACACTGATTTTTAATTTTTAATTCTCAATTTTTAATTAAGCCCGTAGCCGCCCGCCGTGTTTCCGCGTCGGTCTGAATTAAATCGTCCAGCGAAGGACGGGCAAGGTACGACACCCGCGCCAGGCACCCGGCCACGAGGTCGGACATCTGGCGAAAGCCGACCTCCTCCCGCAAAAATGCGGCCACGGCTATCTCGTTGGCTGCGTTGAGGATACAGGCGGCATTGCCGCCCCGGCGCATGGCCCCGAAGGCCAGCTCCAGGTTCGGGAACGCCGCCCGGTCGGGGGCCTCAAACGTGAGCGTGGGGTGGTCGAGAAACGAGAACCGCGGGAACGCGTTGGCCAGCCGCTGCGGGTAGCCCAGGGCGTACTGGATGGGCAGCTTCATGTCGGGCAGCCCCAGCTGGGCCTTCAGCGAGCCGTCGGCGAACTGCACCAGCGAGTGCACGATGCTCTGGGGATGTACTACCACGTCAATCTGCTCGTTATCAAGCCCGAACAGCCACTTGGCCTCAATCACTTCCAGGCCCTTGTTCATGAGCGAGGCCGAGTCGATGGTGATTTTCGCGCCCATGTCCCAGTTGGGGTGCTTGAGGGCCTGGGCCTTGGTTACGGCCTCCATTTCGCGGGCCGAACGGCCGCGAAAGGGGCCCCCGGAAGCGGTGAGGATAATCTTCTCGATGGGGTTCAGCTCTTCGCCCACCAAGCACTGGAAGATGGCCGAATGCTCGGAATCAACGGGCAGCAGGCGCACGCCGTGCTGCTGCACCAGGCTGGTAATCAGCTCGCCGGCCACCACCAAGGTTTCCTTGTTGGCCAAGGCAATGTCCTTGCCGGCCCGGATGGCGGCCACCGTGGGCAGCAGCCCGGCGTAGCCCACCAGGGCCGTGAGCACAATGTTGATTTCGGGGCGGGTAACCACCTCGGCCAGGGCAGCCGGCCCGGCCAGCACCTCGGTTTCGGGCTGCTGGGCCAGGGCGGCTTGCACGGGGCCCCGGAGGCTTTCGTCGCCGATAACCACCGCCGCGGGGCGGAATTCCAGCGCCTGCTGCACCAGCAGCTCCCACTGCCGCTGGGCGCTTAGTACGGCCACCCGGAAGCGGCCCGGTTGCTGGCGCACCACTTCCAGCGCCTGCGTGCCAATGGAGCCGGTGCTGCCCAGCAAGGCCAGGGTTTTTACGGAAGAATCAGGGGTCATTTAGCGGAGTGGGAAAGACAGTGGCAAAGGTAGGGTAGGGGCGGCCTGCCGGCTTTTTGCCGGCTGCCCGGGCCCCCGGCGCCTCGGGGCCCCGGTAAGCTCGGCATATCCAACCAGGGCGCGGCCGCGTAAGCAAAGGAGTTGCCAGCGTGACAAAGAATCTGTTTTCCTTTCATTTCCTCGCCTACCCATGTCCCACCAACCCAAACCGCTCGACCAGCAAATCATCGTCATCACCGGCGCCACCAGCGGCATCGGCCTGGCCACGGCCCGCGCCGCCGCCCGGGCCGGGGCCCGCCTCGTGCTGGCCGCCCGCTCCGCAAAAGACCTGCGCGCCGTGGCCGAGCAGCTCGAAAAAGCCGGCGGCCACGTGGCCACCGTCGCCGCCGACGTAGCCAAGCCCGCCGACGTGGCCCGCATCGCCGAGGCCGCCCGCAGCCACTTTGGCGGCTTCGATACATGGGTGAACAACGCCGGCGTGGGCATTTTTGGCCGCATCGAAGACGGCAACGCCGAAGACCACCGCCGCTTGTTCGAAACCAACTTCTGGGGCATCGTCAACGGCTCGCTGGAGGCCCTCAAGCACCTCAAGGCGCACGGCGGGGCCCTCATCAACCTGGGCAGCGTGGTGTCGGACGTGGCCATCCCCATGCAAGGCATGTACTCGGCCAGCAAGCACGCCGTGAAGGGCTTCACCGACGCGCTGCGCATCGAGCTGGAGCACGAGCAGGCCCCGGTTACGGTCACGCTCATCAAGCCGGCCAGCATCGACACGCCCTTTAACAAGAACGTGCGCAACTACACCGACCACGAATTGCAGCTGCCCCCGCCCGTGTACGCGCCCGAGGAAGTGGCCAACGCCATTCTGCACGCCGCGGTGCACCCCATGCGCGACATTTACGTGGGCGGCGGCGGCAAGGTGATGAGCACCTTCAACAAGCACGCCCCGGGCGTGATGGACTGGATTAGCGCCAAGGCCATTGTGGGCCAGGAGAAAAGCGACAAGCCCGCTGGCAACCCCGCCGGGGGCCTGCAGCAGCCCGGCCTGGGCGGCCACGCGCACAGCGACTACCCCGGCCACGTGATGAAAAGCTACTACACCCGCACCACGCTGAACCCGTTGCTGGCCGGGGCCCTGGCCGCCGCGGGCCTCGCCGTGGCCAGTGCCCTGATTACGGGCAACTTCTCGTGGGGCAAGCTGAAGGACGCGGGCTTTAAGCCGAAAGACTCTGGGGCCGCCGAGCCTGTGCCCACCGCGCCGGTCAGCAGCGCCAATGGCGCCGTAACACCGAAGGACCCCAAAGAATCGGCCATCCCGCAGGGCCCCCAGGCCTAAGCAGCGCCGCCGTTTGGCTACAAACGAGAAAGCCTTGCCGCCCAGAAAGGCTTACTTATGGCCCCCGGCCCACCCAGCGCAAAGCTGCCTTGCTCCGTATCAAGCGGCAAATTTTTCTGGCTTTAACTCGCTTTTTAATGGAATCCTCCTCCGCCCAACCCCAAGATTTGCTGTTCGACGCCGCTCGCAAAGGCAAAGTGGACCAAATTGAACAGTTGCTGCAAAACCCCGCCGTTGACATCAACGCCCAGGACGGCAAAGGTTTTTCGGCCCTCATCCTGGCTACCTACGACAACAACATCGATGCGGCCCGCGCGCTACTCGACCACCACGCCAACCCCAACGTGCAGGACGCCAGCGGCAACTCGGCCCTGATGGGCGTCAGCTTTAAGGGCTACGCCGAAATAGCCCGCCTGCTCATTGCCCGCGGCGCCGACCTGAACCTGACCAATGGCAACGGCGGCACGGCCCTCATGTTTGCCACCATGTTTGGCCGCAACGAGCTGGTCAAGCTCCTGCTCGAAGCCGGGGCCGACGCCAACTTGCAGGACGCGCGCGGCCTCACCGCCCTGCACCTCGCCGGCCAGCAAGGCAATGCGGAAGCTTGGGCCCTGCTCGGCGGCGAGCCCGAAACGGCCGAATAAGCCCCTCTAGGGCCCCGCTAAAAAAGGTCCGCCGCCCCAACCAACGGTTGGGGCGGCGGACCTTTTTTAGCGGGCACAAACTTTAAATGCTGCGCACCACGCCGCCGTCGGCGCGCACCGCAGCCCCGTTGGTGGCCGCCGCCAGCGGGCTGACGAGGTAGGCCGCCGTGTCGGCAATTTCCTCGACGGTGATGAAGCGCTGGAGCAGCGACGAGGGCCGCGCGTCGCGGAAGAACGCATGCTCGGCTTCTGCGCGGGTTTTGCCTTCGCCGGCCAGCTTTTTCAGAAATTCCTCCACGCCCTCGGAGGCAGTGGGGCCCGGCAGCAGCGAATTGACCGTGACGGCCGTGCCCTTGGTGAGCTCGGCCAGGCCGCGGGCCACGGCCAGCTGGGCCGTTTTGGTGGTGCCGCAATGAATCATTTCGGCCGGAATTTGCAGCCCCGACTCGCTCGAAATGAACAAGATGCGGCCCCAGCCCTGGTCCAGCATCTGCGGAAAGTACTGGCGCGCCAGCCGCACCCCGCTCAGCACGTTCACTTCAAAGAAGCGCAGCCAATCGGCGTCCGGGATGTCAGCAAAGGGCTTGGGCTCAAAAATGCCCACGTTGTTGACCAAAATATCCACCGCGGGCACCGCCTTCAGCAGCGCGTCAATCTGCGCCACGTCGCCAAAATCGACGGCCACGCCGCGCACCGCCGCCGCCGGCGTGCGCTGCAAAATGGCGGCTTTGGCTTCGGCCAAGCGCGCCTCGGTGCGCCCGGTGAGTACAAGGTGGGCCCCCTCGGCCGCCAGCCGCTGGGCAATGGCCAAGCCGATGCCCGCCGTAGAGCCCGTCACGAGGGCCGTTTTGTTGGTGAGTTGAAGATCCATGAGATTAAAAAAAGAGTAAGGGTAACCAACTGGCATTAAAACTGCCATGCTGTTGCTTTGTCGCCGGCGGCGTCCCCGCTTCTTTAATGGAGGCCCTAACTTAAAGTTGCGCTGATTAAAAAGGAAGTTAATAATTGGAAAGATTGTAATTATAATAGTATTAGATCAATTGAATAATTTATAATTAAATTAAAATTAGTTAAGTGGTTAAATATCGATTTTATTTGTCCAAATCATTGGAAAACGAGGATTTGTATTCTACTTGTTGCAAGTATTTATCTTATAATATTGTATTTTATTAATGATAAAATTTAAATAAAATCGTAAAATATTATTCTATGAACACGGTATTAAATAATTTTGCTTTTCGGGTGGTGGCTTTTGTTTGCCTTTCTTTTGGTTGTGGCTTTGCCGTAGCCAAGGCGGTTCACAAACCCGCCCCGCCCGCGGGTACTTCTGCTGCTCACTCCAGCTACTACTTCTATTCTGCTCAGCTGCCGACTGCCGGGCCTGGCGCCCGTACCGCGGCCTGACGTTTTTTGGTGGGGCCCCAACGGCCGCCCCGCCGTGGCCGAAGCGCTGCTGGCCGTTAGTTTTGCCAGCGCCTGCCACCGGCGGGCCCCAACCCGACCCCGGCGTGCAGGCAACCTCAATATTTTCTTCTGCCCCGCCCGCCGCCTCGCCGCGGCTCGAAGTAGTAGATGTGCTGCGGGGTTTTTCTCTGCTGGGCATCTGGCTGGTGCACTTCCTGATAACCTTTGTGGGCCAGCGCGGCGACGGCACGGGCCCCGCGGGCCCGCCAAGCGCCGGCGAAACGGCCGTTCGGCTGGGAGTTGATGCGTTCGTGATTGGGAAGTTTTTCAGCATCTTTTCGCTGCTTTTCGGGTTGGGCTTTGCCTTGCAGCTGCGCAGCGCCGGCGCCAAAGGCCAGCCCTATACCGCGCGCTTCGTGTGGCGGCTGGTGCTGCTGGGGGCCCTGGGGTGGCTGCACCGGATGCTATTCGAATTCGAAATTTTGCACGTTTACGCCGTGGTGGGCCTGCTGCTGGTGCTGGTGTACCGGTGGTGCAATAAGTGGCTGCTGTGCGCAAGCGCCCTGCTCTTCGTTGGGGGGGCGTGCTTTGCTTACTCGCTGGCTCCGGCCACGGCGCTGTTCACGCAGGCTTTTGGGGAGGCGGCGGGCAGCTTTCTGGTGGACGAATTTTCCGGGTTTCGGGTACTCTCCATCGCTGCCCTGTTCGTGCTCGGCTTGTACCTGGGCCGCCGCGACGCATTTGCCGATACGGCTGCCAACCGGGTGTTTTTTAACCGAATTTTAGTCGCGGCAGCGGTTGCTTTTTTTGGCTTGCGGCTTTCCTACAACCAGTTAGCGTCGGCCTTCGGTGCTGGTCTGGCGACTCGTTTCTACGACACCTTTTTTATTCTGAAAAGCCTCGCCGTTTCGGCCCTGTACGTGGCCGGTATGGTGCAATTATACCGGCAGCCCCCGTTCCGGCGTGCCCTGGCCTGGCTGGGGCCCCTGGGCAAAATGGGCTTGACGACCTACGTGCTGCAATCCTTGGGCTTGCTGCTCTTTGCCTGGTATTGCAGGCACTACGTAGGTCCCGCCACCATCCCCCTAAAATGGGCGCTGGGAGCTGCCATGCTCCTATTCGCCGCGCAAGCCGCCGTGGCGCACAGCTGGATGCGCCGCTTCCGCTACGGGCCGCTGGAGTGGCTGTGGCGCAGCGCTACTTACTTGCAGTGGCAGCCGCTGCGGCGGGGGTTAAAAGGAGAGGCGAAACTATTGTAGCATTCGCTATCCTCGTCTCTCGCAAAATATTCCCACAATTTATAGCTGTGAAGAGTATTTGCAGGATTAAGGATTTGCACGAAGAAAATTCACTTGGCAAAGTGGTCCAGGAACTCAGGCTGGAGGCTTGTCGGCCTCGGCGACTTTGGCGGCAATAAAATCGTAGACTTTGTTGGCGAGTTGATGATTAAGAGCGTGAAATTGCATACTGTCATATCCACTCTTGTACACAGATTTTGTTACAAAATAGATGTTGGTTCCTCTAAATTTATTTTAGACTCAAACAAACGAAAATATACTTCAAATTCATACTTAGCAAATTTGAAATCAATTAGTAACCGTAAATCGAAAGGATTATTAGAAATTCTGAATGTAGTCCAGTTAAACACTAGAATGTAGTGATCAAGAGGAGTGTCTAGCTTGCTGAAATGCGTTTGCGCATCTTTTTGGGCTTCTATTAGTGTACTTGCTTTGGTGCCACTAAAAGTTTTCTCCCCCACCTTATGATATGTAATAGAAATGCTTTTTCCAAGAAATAATTCATCGTATCGCTCCACTTCAAGGGCTACGTTATTGAACCAGGGTTCTAATAATGCATGATAAAAGTCCTCTTGTATTTCTGGCGACCATACCACGTTAATCTTGTCCTCGCGGCTCAATACCTGCTTCTTCAGCAGCGCTAGTTTCTTGTCCAAATCATCCGGCTCATCAATAGATTCCCCCTTCGCGGCCCGAATCATCAGCCGCAGCGAAGCCTCTACGTTTTCGATGATGAAGCGCAGAAATGGCTCTGGCTCGCCTGCGTCGGCCTCGGCTAGGGTGGCCAAATAGCGGTTGCGGTCAGCAGCTTTGATAACAGTTATCGAGTAGCCATGACGCAATAAAATCAAGTTCATTAATAGACGCGACATGCGGCCGTTGCCATCGTCGAAGGGATGGATGCGCACGAAACGGTAGTGAAATTCAGCAGCCAGAGCCACCGGATGCAATTCGGAATTCTCAGTTTCTTGGCGGTACCAATCCACTAAATCCGTCATGCGGCCCGGCGTTTCTTCAGGACTAGCGAAGTAGAACATTTCGCCGGTTGAGGTTAGCACGTTGTTTGGCTGCCGCTTGTATTGGCCCGGCTGAATCATCTTGCGAGTAGGCTGGCCGTCGGGCGTCTGTGCCTGCACTTCGTAAGGCTCGCCCAACAATACTTGGTGCATTCCGCGGATAAACTGTTCCGTTAATGGTCGCTCGTCGCGCACAAAATCTTCAAGCCACAGCACCGCTTCGTTGTGGCCCTTAATATCTAAATGGTCACGCATGGGCTTGCCAGCGGCCGTGAGACCGTGCAACAACAACGAACGGGTTTCGCCCAGCGTGAGGGAATTTCCTTCAATGGCGTTGGAATTGTAATTCCAATCAAGCCGAAATTTTTGTAGTACCCGTTGCTCCTGTTCTGCGGAAAGCGGACGTAGCGCATCAAGCTCCGTCTTAAGGCTACGTAATGTTGCAAACAGCGCCATATAATTATTGTAAATTGAAGCGACTGAACACGAAAAAAACGGTCTGGTATTTACCCCTCCAACTTTTCCAAAATCTCCTGCGCAGCTTTGGCAATCACCGTCCCGGGGCCGTACACGCCGGCCACGCCGGCGTTGAAGAGGAACTGGTAGTCCTGGGCGGGGATGACGCCGCCGGCGATGACCAGGATGTCGGGCCGGCCTTGGTCCTTTAGCTCCTGGATGAGCAGGGGCAGCAGGGTTTTGTGGCCGGCGGCGAGGCTGCTCACGCCCACCACGTGCACGTCGTTGTCCACGGCCTGGCGGGCCACTTCGCCAGGGGTTTGGAAGAGGGGGGCCAGGTCCACGTCGAAGCCCACGTCGGCGAAGCTCGTGGCGATGATTTTCGCGCCCCGGTCGTGGCCGTCCTGGCCCATTTTGGCCACCAGCATGCGCGGGCGGCGGCCCTCGGTGGCGGCGAAGGCATCGGCGGCGGCCCGGGCCCGGGCAAATTCCTCGTTGTGGCTCATTTCCTGCGAGTACACGCCCGCCACGGTGCGGGTGGTGGCTTGGTGGCGGCCGTACATGGCCTCCAGTGCGTCCGAGATTTCGCCCAGCGTGGCGCGGGCCCGGGCGGCGGTTACGGCCAGGGCCAGCAGGTTGTGCGGCATGGCTTCGGGGCCCTGGGCCTCGGCGGCTACGTCGGCCAGGCGCAGGCCGGCGGCTTCGGTGAGGGCGGCCAGGGCCACTTTCACGGCCACGTCGTCGCGGGTGGCCTTCACGTGGGTGAGGCGGGCAAGCTGGCTTTCGCGCACGGCATCGTTGTCGATGTCCAGCACTTCGACTTCGGTTTTTTCGTCGGTCTGGTACTTGTTCACGCCCACAATTACCTCTTTGCCGGCGTCGATGCGGGCCTGCTTGCGGGCGGCGGCTTCCTCGATGCGCAGCTTGGGCAGGCCGGTTTCGATGGCCTTGGCCATTCCGCCGAGCTGCTCTACTTCCTGGATGAGGGCCCAGGCGCGGTCGGCCAGCTCGTGGGTCAGGGTTTCGACGTAGTACGAGCCGCCCCAGGGGTCCACCACTTTCGTCACGTCGGTTTCGTGCTGCAAGTAGAGCTGCGTGTTGCGGGCAATGCGGGCCGAGAAGTCGGTGGGCAGGGCAATGGCCTCGTCCAGCGCGTTGGTGTGCAGGCTTTGGGTGCCGCCGAGCACGGCCGCCAGGGCCTCAATGGCGGTGCGGGCCACGTTGTTGTAGGGGTCCTGCTCGGTGAGGGAGTAGCCTGAGGTTTGGCAGTGGGTGCGTAGGGCCAGGCTCTTGGGATTTTGGGGGTTGAACTGCTGCATGAGCTTGGCCCACAGCAGGCGGCCAGCCCGCAGCTTAGCAATTTCCATGAAGTGGTTCATGCCGATGGCCCAGAAAAAGGACAGGCGCGGCGCAAAATCATCAATGGGCAGGCCCACGGCCAGGCCGGCGCGCACGTATTCCAGGCCATCGGCCAAGGTGTAGGCCAGCTCCAAATCGGCGGTGGCGCCGGCTTCCTGCATGTGGTAGCCGCTGATGCTGATGGAGTTGAACTTGGGCATGCGCGCCGCCGTGTAGCTAAAAATGTCGGCGATGATGCGCATGCTGGGGCCCGGCGGGTAGATGTAGGTGTTGCGCACCATGAACTCCTTCAGAATGTCGTTCTGGATGGTACCCGTCAGCTTTTCTGGCGGCACGCCCTGCTCCTCGGCCGCCACGATGAAGAAGGCCAGCACCGGCAGCACGGCCCCGTTCATGGTCATGCTCACCGACATCTGCTCCAGCGGAATCTGGTCGAACAGGATTTTCATGTCCTCCACCGAGTCGATGGCCACGCCGGCCTTGCCCACGTCGCCCTGCACCCGCGGGTGGTCCGAGTCGTAGCCGCGGTGGGTAGCCAGGTCGAAGGCCACGCTCAGCCCTTTTTGCCCGCCGGCCAGGTTGCGGCGGTAGAAAGCGTTGCTGGCCTCGGCCGTCGAAAAGCCCGCGTACTGCCGCACGGTCCACGGGTTTTGGGTGTACATGCTGGCGTAGGGCCCCCGCAGGTAGGGCGCCTGCCCAGCCCCGAAGCCCAGGTGGTCGAGGTGGGCCACGTCGGCGGCGGTGTAGCAAGGCTTCAGCGCAATGCCTTCGGGCGTGGACTGGGCCGGCGCCTCGGGGCCCCCGGGGGTGGGCTGGGGCGGGGCGGCATCGTAGGCAATGGCGGCGAAGTCGGGTTTCATGGGAGGAGAATTAAAAATTAAAAATTATGAATTAAAAATCAGCAAATCAGCTGGTTTAGCATTGGTTCTTACTGAAGAGCTAAGGCAAAAACTCACAACTTTTAATTCTTCATAGGACTTACGCAAAAGGCGTAACTTGAAAAGAAAACCCATGAAAGTGACGGCACAACTTTACGGGCAGTTTTTGGTGAGCAGCCAAGTGAATTACACCGGCACGTACCTGGCCGAGCACTTGGAGGGCCTGACGCACGACAACGTGCGCTACTTTCTCAAGACCAGTCACTTCACGCCGCGCCAGCTCTGGCAGCAGGTGCGCCCGCAGGTGGTGTTGAGCGCGCGGGGCTACGTCCTGTTTGACGACACGGTACTCGACAAGCACCATAGTCGGCGCATCGAGTTGGTGCGCCGCCAGTACAGCGGCAATGCCCACGGCATCATTGCCGGCATCGGCTTGGTCACCTGCGTGTACGTCAACCCCGAAACCGACCAGTTCTGGCTCATTGACTATCGCCTCTTCGCCCCCGCCACCGAGGGCAAGACCAAGCTGGACCACGTGGCCGAGAGGCTGACGCAACTGGTGCCACGTGGCATTTCGTACCGCACGGTGCTCATGGACAGCTGGTACGCGACCACGGCCTTGTTCAAGTGGCTGCTGGCCGCCGGCAAAACGTTTTACTGCCCGCTGAAAAGCAACCGCCTCGTCGACGATTCCGGCGGCCAGCAGCCCTATCAGCCCGTGAGCTGCCTGTCTTGGTCGGCCGCAGAGGTGGAAGTCGGAAAAATCTTGAAAGTGAAGGGCATGCCCAAGGACTGCAAACTGAAACTTTTCCGCGTACTGGTGTCCCCCCACCGGACGGACTACCTCCTCCCCAACGAGGTCGAGCCCTTGAACACGGCCGCTGCCGAACACGAAAGCAGCGTCCGCTGGACGATTGAGCAGTTTCACCGCGAACTCAAGCAACTCACCGGCGTGCAAGCCTGCCAGTGCCGGCTGGCCCGCAGCCAGCGCAACCATAGTGCCCTGGCTATGCGGGCCTGGACCCGCCTCAAACAAGCTGCCTACCAGACCCAAAAGACCGTTTATCAACTTAAACAAGGGTTTTTGGATGCGTATATGCGCCATGAATTAATGCAGCCAACGCTGGCTTTTGCGTAAGTCCTATCTTCATTTTTAATTGAGGCCTACCGCCCTTGCAGGCGGGCCAGCACTTCCTCGGTGGTGTAGCCCTGCACCGTCATTTCTTGGAAGCCGAACACGCGTATGGCCTCCTGCAACGTGGCGAGGTCGGAGGAGAGTAGCACCGGCGGCACAAATACTTGGCGCTCGACTGGGATGCGGTAGAGGAAGCGGGCGAAGCGCTGGAACTGCTCGGGCGTGGCGTACATCAGCGTGGCCTCTTCGGGCGACGAAAACAGGAACGAGAGCGTGCCTTCGGGGTGGCTGGCGGCCAGCTCGGGGCGCTCTAGGGCCGGCAGCAAGCGGTAGAACGACTCCTCGATGTGGCGGTTTATGCCCGCGCCCAGCAGCACCAGTGCGGCCTGCTTGCTCTTGCGCTCGCGCCGCTCGAAGTGCAGGGCCGTGGCCAGGCGCAGCACTTCCGAAGGATAGGCGGCGCGCGTGGTGTCGAAGGCCGCTGAGCGCAGCAACTTCTTGGGGTTGAAGGGGAAGCGCTCGGCGCGGTTTTCGAAGCGGTTGGTGCCCACCACTACTTGTTTGCCGGCGGCAATGCGCTGGAACGTGGCCGTGGCCGCGGCGTGCACGGCCTCCAGCACCAGCGAGCGGGCCTCCGGCAGCCCGCCCGCGGCCTCGGTTTGCTGGAACAGGGCCCAGGCGGCGCGGGCTAACTCGTCGGTCAGGGTTTCGACGAAGTACGAGCCAGCGGCGGGGTCCTGCACGGCGCCAAAGTGGGCTTCCTCGCGCAGCACCAGCGAGAGGTTGCGCGCCAGGCGGCCTGAAAACTCGTTGGGCGCAGTATATAAGCTGTCGAACGTGCCGACCGACAAAGAGTCGGCACCTCCGAGCACGGCGCTCATGGCTTCGGTGGTGGCGCGCAGCAGGTTGGTGTGCGGGTCGAGGGTGGTTTGCGTCCAGGTGGCGGTGGCGGCGTGCACGCGCAGGCCAGCGGCCGCCGCGGGCGGCAGGCCGTAGGCGTGCAGCAGCGTGGGCCAAAGGCGGCGCAGGGCCCGTAGCTTGGCCAGCTCGGGGAAGTAGCTGGGGCCCACGGCCACGTGCCAGTGCAGGGCCCCGGCCACGGCGGCCAGGGGCGTGGCCGCGTCGGGCAGGGTGGCCAGCAGAGCGGCGGCGGTGTTCAGGCCGTAGGCCAACTGCTGCCCGCCGGTGGCCCCGGCGTTGCCGAAGTACGCCGCGTTCACGGCCAGCGCCCGGAAATCGGGCCAGGTCTGGGCCAGGGCTACGCAGCGGCGCAGGGCCCCGGCGTACTGCGGCGGCGTGCCGCCCTCGGGGCCCAGCAGCGGCACAAACCGCAGGAAGCCGCGCAGCGCCACGCCGGGTGCGGCGGCCACCAGGTGGGCCAGCAACACGTCGGGGCCCTCGGCCACGGTGTAGCCCACGAACGTGGCCGCCAGCGGCAGCCGCTGGGCCAAGTAGTCAGCATCAAACCCCGAAGCCGTGGTTAGCTCAAAGTGCACGCCATCAGCTCCGTGGGCCAGGGCTATTACAGCGCGCTCAATCTCGAAGCGGCCGTCGGAACTTGCCGGCACGGGCAGAGCGGGTACGTTCAGCCAGGGGCGGGCGGGGAAGGGCAAGGGCGCGGGTGCCCCCCCCAACGCGTCGAGGGCCTCGCGGTGGTAAAACGGCTCCAGCACGAGGCCGTCGGGCAAGGGCCAGCGCAGCACAGCCGGGTCTTGGCCCTTGAGGTCGCGGGCCAGGCGGGCCTGCCAGTCGGCGGTGGTCAGGGCCGCAAATTCGGTGAAAGCAACCGGTGGCGCCGGCAGGGGTTCGGACATAGGAAGGGGGTGGGAAACCGCAGCCGGGCCGGGCCGCAGGGCGCCTGCAAGATACCGCCCCGGCCGGGAAAGGCCGGGCCGCCTGGCCCCGGCAAACCTAGCCGCGGCCGTACCTTTGCCCGCCGGGGGCTACCCGCCGCCCCCTCAGTTGTTGCCCACCGCTTTCGTGCTTTCCATGCTGCGTTCTTTTCGTTTCACGGCCGCCGCGCTGGCCCTGCTGGCCGCTGCCGGCTGCCAGCGGGGCCCCTACCGGCCCACGGCTCACTTCGTGCCCGCTACGAGCCAGCCGGTGGGCAAAACCCAGGCCGAAGACCCCGCCGTAGCCGCCCTCATCCGGCCCTACCACGACAAGGTGACGGCCGAAATGCAGGGCGTGCTGGGCACCGCCCCGGTGGCCCTGACGAAGAAAGCGGGCGAATCGCCGCTGGCCAATTTTGTAGCCGACTTGCAGCGCCAGCGCGCCGCCGAGGTGCTGCACGAGCCCGTGCCGCTGAGCGTGATGAGCAACGGGGGCCTGCGCGCCAGCCTGCCCGCGGGGCCCGTCACGCTGGGCAACGTGTTCGAGCTAATGCCGTTCGAGAACGAGCTAGTGGTGCTGGACGCGCCGGCCGCCACCGTGCAGCAGTTGTTCGACTATGCCGCCCACGTGAAGATGGCCATCTCGGGGGCCACCTACACGGCCACGCCCGACGGCCACGCCCAGGACATTCGCATCGGCGGCCAGCCCTTCGACGCCGCTCAGGCCAAGCCCTATGCCATCGCCATTTCCGACTACCTGGCCGGGGGCGGCGACAACATGGTGTTCTTCAAAAACATTGCCCCACGCCACACCGGCGTGCTGCTGCGCACCGCCATCGCCGACCACATTCGCGACTTAACCAAGGCCGGCCAGCCCGTCACGGCCCAGGTCGAAGGCCGGGTGAAGGTCAACTAACAGTTATCAGTTAACGATGAGCAGTGGCCGCACAGGGGTTGCTTATTCGCGCTCAACTGATAACTGCTCACCGATAACTGATTCGATATGCAACGCCGCGATTTCCTCCGTAATTCTTTGCTTGGCACCGCCGGCCTCACCACGCTGGGGGCCCTGGCCAACGCCGCCGTGGCGGCCCCTGCCGCCAAAGCACCAGTGAAGCTCACCATCCTGCACACCAACGACATGCATTCGCGCATCGAGCCGTTTCCTGAGGGTGGTGGGCAGTGGGCGGGCCTGGGCGGCATGGCCCGGCGCTCGGCCCTGATTGCCGGCGTGCGGGCCAAGGAGCCCAACGTGCTGCTGCTCGACTCGGGCGATATTTTCCAGGGCACGCCGTACTTCAACTTCTTCGGCGGCGAGCTGGAATACAAGCTGATGACCCGCATGGGCTACGACGCCAGCACCCTCGGCAACCACGATTTCGACAACGGCCTCGACGGCCTCGGGCGCCAATTGCCCAACGCCGGCTTCCCGTTCCTCATCGCCAACTACGACTTCTCGAAGACGCCGCTGGCCGGTAAGTTTCAGCCCTACAAGGTGTTTGTGAAGCAGGGCGTACGCGTGGGCGTGTTCGGGTTGGGCATTGAGCTGGCCGGGCTGGTGGGCGACAAAAACTTCGGCCAAACCCAGTACCTCGACCCCGTGGCCAAGGCCAAGGAAGTGGTGGCCCAGCTGCGGGGCCCCGAGAAGTGCGACATGGTGATTTGCCTCTCGCACCTGGGCTACAAGTACGACAACGAAAAAATCGACGACCGCAAGCTGGCCGCCCAAGTGGCCGGCCTCGACCTGATTTTGGGCGGCCACACCCACACGTTCATGGACGCGCCCGAGCCCATCCAGGGCCCCGACGGCCACGCCGCCCTCATCAACCAAGTGGGCTGGTCGGGCATCAACCTCGGGCGGCTCGACTACGAATTTGCGCCCGGGGCTAAGCGCGGCGGGCTGGCCAGTGCCGCCGTGGTGCCCGTGCGCGGGGCCTGCTAAAAGCCCGACATAAGCAAGGAAGAACCGACTTTTTTTCCTGCTAAGTTTTCCACAATTTTGTCCCCCCCTAACCCAAACGCTTCCGCGTACGGGAGGGGTTTGGTTGTCTTTCTACCCTCGTTTGGCTCTGCCCGGCTCGCTGGCAGACTTGTCCCATGCTCAAAGATTTTCGCACCGTTTGGGCAGGCTGTCTGCGCACGATTGCGGCCGAAATCGGTGAGCAAAGCTTTAAGACGTGGTTCCGGCCCATTGTGCCGGTCGAGCTGAAAGACAACGTGCTCACCATCCAGGTGCCGAGCAACTACTTCTACGACTGGCTCGAAGAGCACTACGTGGACGAGCTACGCCGGGCCCTGTTTCAGGAATTGGGGCCCGCCGGGCGGCTGGAGTACAGCGTGGTGGTGGACCAGGGCACGCCCCTCGACCAGCCCAAAACGCTGCACCTGCCCCCGGCCCGCAAGCAAGCGGCCCCCGAGCGCGACGCCCCGCCGCCCGACGCACGGCCCCGCCCCGTGCCCGGCAACGGCCCCGCCAGCGGCCCGCGCTACTACCAGGCCGCCGGCAGCAACCGCCCCGTGATGGCCCCCGCCGCTGCGACCGCCGAAGCCGCCCCGCGCAACCCCTTCCAGCAGGCGCGCGCCGTGGACGGCAACCTGGTGCCCTCGCAGCTCAACGGCTCCTACACGTTCGACAACTACATCGAAGGCGACTGCAACCGCCTGGCCCGCTCGGCGGGCATTGCCGTGGCCAACAAGCCGGGCACCACCAGCTTCAACCCGCTGATGGTGTACGGCGGCGTAGGCCTGGGCAAAACCCACCTGGTGCAGGCCATCGGCAACCACATCAAGGCCACCACGCCCGAGCGGTTTGTGCTCTACGTGTCGGCCGAGAAGTTCACGAACCAGTTCATCGAGAGCGTGAAGTCGCACAAGGTGCAGGACTTCGCCAACTTCTACCTGCAAGTAGACGTGCTGATTCTGGACGACGTGCAGTTCTTGGCTGACAAGGACAAAACCCAGGAAATGTTTTTTCACATTTTCAACCACTTGCAGCAGTCGGCCAAGCAAATTGTGCTTACTTCCGACCGGCCGCCCAAGGACTTGCAAGGCCTGGAAGACCGGCTGCTGTCGCGCTTTAAGTGGGGCCTGACGGCCGACGTGCAAACGCCCGACTTTGAAACCCGTGTGGCCATCATCCGCAACAAGATGGAGCAGGACGGGATTGACATTCCGGCCCCGCACGTGGTAGACTACCTAGCGAACTCGGTGCACACCAACGTGCGCGAGCTGGAGGGCGTAATCGCCTCACTGGTAGCCCAGAGCAGCCTCTCGCGCCGCGACATCGACTTGGAGATGGTGAAGCAGGCCCTGCGCCACATCATTGAAGAAGTGGAGGCAGAGGTGAACCTCGACTTCATCCAGAAAACGGTGGCGGCCTACTTCAACGTGTCGGTGGACCTGCTGAAGGACAAAACCCGCAAAAAGGAAGTGGTGACGGCCCGGCAGGTGGCCATGTACTTCGCCAAGCACCACACCAGCCACACGCTGAAAACCATCGGGTTCCACTTCGGCGGGCGCGACCACACCACCGTTATGCACTCGGTGCAAACGGTGTCGGACCTAGTGGACTTGGACAAGAAATTCCGCAGCCAGGTCGACGACCTGCGCAAGAAATTTGCTAAGTAGGGGCCCCGGGTTTTCACGGCCAGGCGGGTTATCTTTGGGGAAACCTATTACTCACCTATGGAAACGCTTGCCGTCGAACTTTCCGAATACGAACTGGAACGCGGAAAACCTATGCCCAGCGAGAACCACGGAAGTATCCAGCTTAACATCGGATTTGAATTGAAGCTTCGCTACCGGGAAGCTTTCCGTTTCCGCTCGGAAATAAATATTGCCGTTGCGGAGCGCATAATGGTCCCCGACATAGGCATTTTTCCCTACGTGAAGGTTGATTTGATGCACGATAATATTGTGGCGCAGCAGATGCCTCTTACAACTATCGAAATTCTCTCGCCCACCCAGGCGCTGGATGAATTGATCGACAAAGCTGCTAAGTATTTTGATGCTGGCGTAAAATCCTGCTGGATTGTGTTGCCGCAACTGCAAGCTGTGGTGGTCTATGCTTCGCCTACTAATTACACGTTCTTCCACGGCGCCCAGACCCTGGCCGACCCGGCCACGGGCATTGAACTGCCGCTGGGGCCCCTGTTTGAGTAGTGGGCTACCCGCGCAGCGGGTTGGGCTCCAATAGGTTGATGCTGTAGCGGACTGCAAAGCGGCGCACCTGCTCGCGAAACACCAGCTTGCGGCGCTTGCCCTTTACTTCTTTCAAGTCGAGGGCGTACAGCTCGTTGTCTTTCATGCGCACGCGCAGCACGGAAGCTAATAGCTCCAGGGTGGCGATGTTCTCAACGGCGAATACTTGCTTGGGGCGGAACAGGCCATTTTTGTGCACCAGGTAGCCAGGCGTGAACTCCAGGTAGCTCTGAGTGCCGAAAATGGGGGCGTTGTTCACCAGCACGTAGCCGATGTACACGAGGCTGAACACCAGGAATACCCAGTGTAGGAAGTGGTAGTCGTGGGCCGTGGTGTCACCCCAGGCCATGGCCGAAACGTAGACCACCCAGAACAAGCCGATGGCCAGCTGGCCCCAAAATGGGACGCGGGAAGTGTTGGCGGGGCGGAGGCGGATGCGGGTAGAACCTGTGGGCATGGGGCAAAAATAGTTGTCAGTTATTAGTTGTCGGTTGTCAGGCGCTCAGGGCCCTATCGGAACGATGGCCTGAGCACCTGACAACCGACAACTAATAACTGACAACTAACTAGGAGACTACGCCAGCTTGGCTTCGAGCGTCATCTTGGGCACGGCGCTCAGCACCTTTGACACCGGGCAGTTGGCCTTGGCGTCTTCGGCGTGCTTCTGGAAATCGTCGGGGGTGATGTTGCCGCCCGTCACCTTGCCCACGGTGTTCACGTGGATGTGCTCGATGACCGGGTGGCCGTTGTTGGGGTTCATCGTCACGGTGCTGGTCGTGGTGATGTTCTCGATGGTGTGGCCGTGCTTGGTGAGCACGCTCGTGAGGTACATGGTGTAGCAGCCAGCGTGGGCGGCGCCAATCAGCTCCTCGGGGTTGGTGCCGGGCTTGCCTTCGAAGCGGCTGCCAGCCGAGTACGGCGCGTTGAGCTGGCCGCTGTCGGTAGTAAGGGTGCCGCTGCCTTTGATGTCGCCGTTCCAAACGGCCTTGCCTGCGTGATCTGCCATGATGTAGAGAAAATAAGTGGGTGTGCATAGGAAACGGGGCCCCTGGATTTAGGTTGCTGCCCGGCCGCCGCGGGGGCCCCGGGCGTACTTTCGCCTAGCTTACTAAGACGCTATTGCTCAGATTATGGGACTAAAATCGACGCTGAGCCGGCCCCTGGCGGTCTACGTGGCGCACCGCGACCGCCAGTGGCAGCGCGCGCCGGTGGCCGCGCAGCTGCGGCTGCTGGGCCAGCTGGCCGCCGCCGGGGCCCCCACGGCCTTCGGCCAGGCGCACGGCCTGGGGGCCCTGCGCACGCCCGCCGACCTGGCCCGCCTAGTGCCCGTGCGCGACTACGAGGGCCTAAAGCCGTACTTCGACCGCACCCAGGCCGGCGAGGCCGACGTGCTCTGGCCCGGCCGGCCGCTGTACCTGGCCAAAACCAGCGGTACCACCAGCGGCACTAAGTACATCCCCATCACTCGCGCTAGCATCGGCAACCACATCAACGGGGCCCGCGACGCGCTGCTGCACTACGTGCACGCCACCGGCCGCAGTCAGTTTTTGGACGGTAAGCTCATGTTCCTCAGCGGCTCGCCGGTGCTGGAGCAGCACCACGGCATTGCCACCGGCCGCCTCTCGGGCATCGCCAACCACCACGTGCCCGCCTACCTGCGCCGCAACCAGCTGCCGAGCTACGAGGCCAACATTATCGAGGACTGGGAAGCCAAACTCGACCGCATCGTGGAGGAAACGCTGCCCGAAGACCTGACCCTGATTTCGGGCATTCCGCCCTGGGTGCAGATGTACTTTGACAAGCTCATTCAGCTCACCGGCCGGCCCATTAAGGACGTTTTCCCGAACCTCAACCTGTTCGTGTACGGCGGCGTCAACTTCGCCCCCTACCGCGCTAAGCTCTTCGAAAGCATCGGCCGGCCCATCGACAGCATCGAGCTGTTCCCGGCCTCCGAGGGCTTTCTGGCCTTCCAGGACCAGCCCGGCAACCCCGGCCTGCTGCTGCTGCTGAACAGCGGCATTTTCTTTGAGTTTGTGCCCGCCGAGCGGTTTTTTGAAGAAAACCCGCCCCGCCTCACCATTGCCGACGTGGAGCTGGACCGCCAGTACGCCGTCGTGCTCACCTCCAACGCCGGCCTGTGGGGCTACTCGCTCGGCGACACGGTGCGCTTCGTGAGCCTGGCTCCGCACCGGGTGGTGGTCACGGGCCGCCTCAAGCACTTCCTCTCGGCCTTCGGCGAGCACGTCATCGGCGAGGAAGTGGAAGGGGCCCTGCGCGAAGCCATGCGGCAATTCCCGGCGGTGGAAGTGGTGGAATTCACCGTGGCCCCGCGCGTGAGCGCCGACCCCGCGCAGCCCTCGCGCCACGAGTGGCTGGTAGAGTTTGCCCGGGCCCCGGCCGATGCCGCCGTCTTCGCCGGGGCCCTGGACGGGGCCCTGCGCCAGCGCAATACCTACTACGACGACCTGCGCCGGGGCAACATCCTGGTGCCGTTGCAGCTCACGCCGCTGCCGCCCGGCGCGTTCCAGCGCCACATGAAGCGCCTGGGCAAGCTCGGCGGCCAAAACAAGGTGCCCCGCCTGAGCAACGACAGGGCCCTGGCGGAGGGGCTGTTGGAGAATTCGTAACTTTAGCCATGCTCCGCCTCGACAAAACCGTGACCCGCAAAACCACCCTGCACGCCGACCACAGCGTTCAGGAGGCGGAGGATGCGGCGCGCTGGCGTGCAATGCCCCGGGAGCAGCGCCAGGAAGTGCTGGCGTTTCTGCGGCAGCAGGCGCGGGTGCTGCGTGCCTTCCGCGATTTGGGGCGAGAGCAGGATCGTGGCCGTAACGCGGGAGATTCAACAACTATAGAATCGCTGATTTAACGTGCGCATCGCCTTCGACCTCGATAATACCCTGATTCGCTGCGGCTACGATTTTCCATTGGAGCGGCCACGGCGTAGCAGACTAGCCCGATTGCTGGGTAGCGAAGGTCTTCGGGAAGGAGTTGTAGAACTGGCTGAGTACTGCCGCCAACAGGGCTGGGAGGTGTGGATCTATACCACCTCTTATCGCAGCGATTGGCACATACACCAATTATTCTGGCTACACGGTATCAGTCTGGATGGGGTAGTGAACCAACAGCGACACAGCCGCGAGGTAACGGTTCGCTGCACGAAGCACCCGCTGAGCTTCGGGATTGATTTACTAATCGACGATTCGGAAGGCGTTCGAATAGAAGCCGAGCGCCATAATTTTCGGATGCTGGTAGTAGCGCCCGATGACGATCAGTGGGCGCAAAAAGTTAAAGCCGCGCTGGCACAGCCACTGTATTAGCTCACGCATCCAGCAAGCCGTGGCGGACGGCGTACACCACGAGGCCGGCCGAGTTGGGGGCGTGAGTTTTTTCGAGCAGGTTTTGGCGGTGGCCCTCCACGGTGCGGCGACTGATGAAGAGGTGGTCGGCGATTTCGGCGGCCGTGCGGCCCTCGCAGATGAGGCGCAGGATTTCCTCCTCGCGCGGGGTGAGCTGCACCAGGGCCGAGAGCGCGGGCACTGCTGGCGGGGCCGCCGGGGCCCCGCGCAGCAGTGCCCGCGACATGCGCGGCGTGACATGGTGGCCGGTGGTGAGCACGTCTTCCAGGGCCTGGCGGAGCTGGTCCTGGTCGGCGTCTTTGGGCAGGTAGCTGCGGGCCCCCAGCTTCAGCATTTGGGTGATGAACTTGTCGGCGGAAAACATCGAGAGGACGATGATTTTCAGGCCGGGGAATTCGGCGAGCAGGGTTTTGGCCACCTCGGGGCCGTCCATGCCGGGCATTTGCAGGTCGAGGAGCAGCACGTCGGGCAGGCGCTGGCGGCAGAGGGCCAGCAGCTCGGGGAATTCGCCGGCCTCATCTACAGCCTCCACGTAGGGCAGGGCCTGCAAAATGTAGCGCAGCCCCTGCCGAAACAGCGGGTGGTCGTCGAGCAACGCAATGCGGACCGGGAAATCGATGGCAGCCATGGGAAGGGGAAAGGACGGAAACGGAAGGAAAACGCGGACTTACACCACGAAGGCCGAGGGCAGCTCGACGCGGGTGTGGGTGCCCTGGCCGGGGCCCGAGGCCCGGTGCAGGCGGGCGCGCAGCAGCTGCACCCGCACATCAATGCTGCGCAGGCCCACGCCCCCGCCGGCCGGCGCGGGGGCCCCCGGCGCGGGGGCCCCCGGCGCGGGCAAGGCAAAGCCGCAGCCGTCGTCTTCCACGGCCAGCGTGAGCAGCGTGCCGCGCTGCCGCAGTTGTACGCTGAGGCGCGTGGCCCCGGCGGCGTGCTTAAAAGTATTGTGCATCAGCTCCTGGCAAATGCGGTACAGGGCCAGCTCCTGGGCCAGGGCCAGTGGGCGGGGGTACTCTACTTCCAGCTGCACGGCCAGCGTGCCGGCCTCGTTCGACACGTCCACGAGGTGCTGCAAGGCCTCGGCCAGGCCGAAGCGGGCCAGCACCACCGGGTAGAGGCTGTGCGACACGGTGCGCACGTCCTGCACGGCGGTGCCCATTATTTCCTTCACCAGCCCGAGCAGGTCGGCGCGGTCGGCCAGGGGCTGGGGGCCCTCTAGGCGCTGCACCAGCAGCTTGGCCGTGGCAATGGTCGAGCCGATGCCGTCGTGCAGGTCGCGGCCGATGCGCTCCCGCTCCAGCTCCTGGGCCTCCACAATGGCGGCCAGCAGCGCTTGCTGGTGGGTGGCCTCGGCCGCGCGCTGGCGCAGCTGCTGTTGCAGCAGCCGCTTCTGGTACACCACCAAAAACAGCACCAGGCCCCCCGCCGCCAGCAGCATAAACGCAATGCCGCCGAACAGCAGCGGGGCGAAGGTTACTTCCGGGGGCGAATCCATAGGGCGGTGCAGTAGCAGGCGTACAACACCACGTTTAGCAGCGAGTGAACGGCCCAGGCGTACAAGCTCAACTGGTTGGAATAGTGCGTGAGCAGGTAGTTGCTAAATAGATGAATCTGGAGGCTACCCAAAAAGTTAATGACGATTCCAACCGAAACCCAGAATATGGGCTCCTGGTCCAGGCGCGTCACGCGCAACTCGTGGAGCAGCTTGCGAAAATACAGCCCTACTAAGCTCAGTACCAGTATACTTTCTACGACTTGTAGAGTAGGCTTGAAGCGGGCTACTTCGGGAAAGAGCCAGCCTTCGAGCACACAGTAGATCACGAAGGTGCCGGCTGCCCACGGCCGCCATCGCGAAAAAGCTGGCCACTGCAACGCCCGGTCGTAAACCAACGCCAAAAACCATACCTCAGCCGCTGCAAAAAATGGGTACAGAAATAAGTTGGGTTGATGTAAGTATCCCAGCCACGTAGAGGCAATCTCTGTTGCCATGTCAAACCCCAGAAACACCGCCAAGAAGCGTAGTTCTGGCGGTAGCCGGCGGAAGCGGACCGCGCCACTTAAGAACGCCGCCGCAAGCGCGGCCCGCGACAAGTTCCCAATTAGATGGGATAATTCTTGGCCAGTCATGCCACCTGGGGTAGAAGGTAGAGTAAATAAAAAGGCCCGCCAATCAGTGCCTGCTCAGAACTCTAACAATAAGGTGGGCAAGGCTTCGACATATCAAAGAATGGGTCGTCGGAGCCGCCCTCTAGCTTCTTGGGGTCGTGGAGGCGCAGCACCAGCCCGAAGGTCTGGGCCAGGGGGCCCTCGACGGGGTAGTACTCGTGCAGGCCGAAGCTAATCCGCAGCGTTTGGTCGCCGAAGGGCTGGGCGGCGAAGAGCGGCTCCAGGAAATCGCCCACGTCGAAGGTATAGCCTTGCAGGGGCCCGTAGGCGGTGGCAAACAGGACGGGCGTGACGGCCGGCGCGGCGGTCCAGTTTTGCAGCCAGGCCTTCACCAAATCGTGCGGCACCTGGGTTGCGTGCAGCGCGGACGCGGCCTCTTCGGCATCGGCCAAGTAATAGGCCGACAGGCGCTTGCCCGCAGCATCGGTGGCAAACAAGGCCAGTGCAAAGCGCGCCGGGTGGCCGTCGGAGGGGGCAATGGCCAGGAACCGGGTCCTGACGAAGACTACCCCCACCGTCGACACCAGCCACACCAATTGCTGGATGGGCAGGCTGGCGCAGGTGCGGCGGCCGTGGCCGGGCGCGGCGAAGCACTGGGCCAGCGCGTCGCCCTCGGCGTCATTGGCAATTTTTAGCCATTCGGCGCTGTACTGCTCGAACTGCTCGGGGGTAAGGATGCTCGGAATAACAGACATTTATTAGGGGAAGTAAGGTAAACGTTATAAATGTATAAGTAACTAGCAACCAATGCGTAATAAAAAGTTGCTGCCAACTATTCCTGCCTGAGTGGGAGCGGATTAGGCCGGATCGGAAACGTGCTGGGCCAGCACCACGCGCTGGCCGGGCGCGTGGGCGGCCGGTTGAGCGTGCACGGCCAGGCCCCCTCGCACGTCGCGGAACACCAACTCGGCCAACTGGTAGGGGCCCGGTAGGCCGGCCGCTGGCGGCGCGGGCCCGATGGCCACCTGGTGGCCATCGGCGCCCGCGCCCCCCAGGCAGCGGTACTCCTGGCAGAGCAGCGAAAACGCGTGGCCGCACACCACCACGGCGGCCCCGGGGTGCAAAATCAGCCGCCGCACGTTCACCACCACGTAGGGGGGCAGGCCGGCGGGGCCCCAGGCGTCGCCGCCGGGCGCGCTCACGTCCCACTGCTCACCGGGGCCCAGCACCTTGGTGTCGACGGACACCGCCTGCACGTGCACGGGGCCCCGGGGGGCCGCCGCCAGCGGGCCGGCGGCAAACACCAGCGCGCCGCCCTTGCCCGGGGCCCCGGGCCCCGGGGCCGGCTGGTAGAAGCCGGGCACGGGGTGCGGCAGCAAGGCCGCGGCGGGCAGCAGCCGCAGCGCGTCGGCGGTGGCGGTAAAAAAACGGTGCTCCTCCAGCCCCTGCGCCAGCGCGTCGAGGTGGTGGCCCAGCTGCCGGGCCCGGCGCAAAAACTCGGCGCGCTGGGCACTTTTCAGGGCGGGGAGGTTGGCGAGTTCGCGCGGCGACATGGGGGAAGTATGAGAAGGGATAACACTGGCGCGCCGGGCCCCATCGGTGGTGGCGGGTCCTGCCGCGTCGAAGTTCTTTTGCCGCTGCTGCCAGCGCGGCAGGCGTTGCGCGGTGGCCTCCGCTTCAAGGGTCAGCGTGGGCGAAGGGCTCATGTGGGGAAAAAGGAGGCGAGTGATTTCACGTCGTGCGGCGCGGCAAAAAGCTAGAGCCCCGCACGGTTTAGGTTCAGCGCTGCAAAGAACCAAAGCGTGCCCAACTGTTTAGCGCGTAGAATTACCCGATTTTGGTGCCCGCCCCGGCTGCGCGGCGGTTGCCGGGGCCCGGCCGGGCCTGCTTTCACCCTTTCCGCTTCGTCCCAATGGCCGATTTTTTGCCCAAACCTGCCCTTCACGCCGCCTGCCGGGCCTTCATCGAGCAGCGCATGGCCGCCGCCGCCCTGGCCATGCAGGCCGCTCAGGAATCGGCCAACTCCGACACCAAAAGCAGCGCGGGCGACAAGTACGAAACCGGCCGCGAAATGGCCACCCAGGAGCGCGACCGCAACGCCGGCCAGCTGCACCAGGCCCGCCAGCTGGCCGCCGAGCTGGCCCGCATCAGCCCCGACGCGCCCTGCGACGCCGTGCGCCCCGGGGCCCTGGTGCACACTTCGCTGGGCTGGTTCTACCTGGCCATCAGCGCCGGCCGGTTGGTGGTGGGAGGGCAGGAGTGCTTCGCCGTGTCGGGCGCCGCGCCGGTGGCCCTGGCCCTGAAGGGCAAGCGCGCCGGTGAGGCGGCCGTGTTCAATGGCAAAACGGTGCAGGTGCTGGCCGTTTCGTAGGGCCCCTAAAGCATCGTGGGGCCCCGGCCGTCTACGCCCCAGCGGCCCAGTTAGGGTCCCGTTTCTTACGAATGAAAATCCTCGGCAAAAGCCCTTCAGCGGCGCAGGCCCAGCAATTTGCGGCGCTGCCCAACTTCAAGGGCGGCAAGTTTCAGAACCTGGGCGGGGTGAATTTTAGCCCCGGCGACGCCCCAATGGGCAAGCTGCTGCGGGGCTACCTGAACCGGCCCAAAACCAGCCGCCCCAGCCGGCCGCTGCCGTCGGTGGCCACCAACCTGCGGGCCCCGGGGCCCTTCGCGCGGCCCACCCTCATCTGGTTTGGCCACTCGTCGTACCTAATTAAATACCAGGAATTTAACATCCTGGTCGACCCCGTGTTCAGCGGCAATGCCTCGCCGGTGCCGGGCTCGGTGCGGGCCTTTGCGGGCAGCAACGGCTACGGCGTGGCCGACCTGCCGCCCATCGACGTGCTGGTGCTCACCCACGACCACTACGACCACCTTGATTACGCCACCGTGGCCGCGCTGCGCCCCCAGGTGGCCCGCGTGGTCACGGCCCTGGGCGTGGGGGCCCACCTGCGCCACTGGGGCTACGCCGCCGACCAAATTACGGAGCTAAACTGGCACGAAACCACCGCGCCACTGCCCGGCGTGCAGCTCACGGCCGTGCCGGCGCAGCACATGTCGGGCCGCAGCCTGTCGCCCCAAAACACGCTGTGGGCTGCCTTTGTGCTCCAGCTGGGGCCCTGCCGCCTGTACCTGGGCGGCGACAGCGGCTACGGCCCGCACTTCAAGGCAACCGGCGCCCAGTACGGGCCCTTCGATTTGGCCCTGCTCGAAAACGGGCAGTACGACGAGCTGTGGCACGCCATCCACACCCTGCCCGAGGAAACGGCCCAGGCTGCCCGCGACCTGCGCGCCGCCGTGCTCTGGCCGGTGCACTGGGCCAAATTCACGCTGGCCTACCACCCCTGGAACGAGCCCATCCAGCGCTTGCTGCCCGCCGCCGGGGCCCTGGGCGTGCCCGTCACGGTGCCCCGCATCGGCGAGCCCTACGCCGTGGGCGACCCGGTGCGGCAGGCGCCGTGGTGGGCGTTTAGTTAAGCGGCTAGGCGGCTTTTGTTGATAGGTGGTACATCATTGGCTGACAGCGGACAACTATTGCTGAGCGACCTGCTTGCTTTGGCGCGACTGGTTGGGGCCCGGACGCGGCTTGCTAACGCCCGCGCCCTAAACATTCGAGCGACTTTGGAGCTTTGCTACCGAACCTGTGCACTGCGCCGGGCCCGGAAAATGGCGCGGCATGGCCGGCAGCAATCCGAGCCAACGCGGCAAAAGAATCGGCCGCCGGGGCCCTAAACGGAAACTAGCATGACTACCGCCGCCATCATCGCCCAGCTCGTCGTCGCCCTGTCGGTTATTTACGTGTGGGTCTTCCGATTCGATAATATCGTGCTGGAATTCAAGCAGTACGGCCTAAGCGACCAAACCCGTACGCTGGTGGGAGCCACCAAAATTGCCCTGGCCACCCTGCTGATTGCGGGCATCTGGTACCCGGCCCTGGTGCTGGTGCCCGCCCTGCTCATGGCCGCGCTGATGCTGGCCGCGCAGTACTTTCACTACAAGGTCAATAATCCGCTTTTTAAGCGCGCCCCTTCCTTCATCTTGCTGGTGCTGAGCTTATTCATTGCTTACGCCGCCCTGCATATTTCTGCCGCCTGATGTATTTGTTTATAGTCCTGGTCCTGGTTTCGAGCTTGTCCTTTTTAGGCTACGGGATTGCCTATTTTGTATCCCCCGCTATGAAAGACGAGTTCAAACGGTTTGGGCTGGAAGGGCTGGGACTGGTTGCCATAATCTTCGAGTTGCTCGGGGCCGTTGGGCTGCTGGTGGGCCTGAAATACAACCTCATCCTACTAATTTCCTCCGGCGGCTTGGCCCTGCTGATGTTCCTGGGCGTGGCCGTCCGCATCAAAGTGAAGGACGGCTTGCTGGTCTCGCTGCCAGCCCTGTCCTTCATGCTGCTAAATGCCTATATTTTCGCCAAAGCGCTGTAAAACAATTGGTTGAATTTGGGGCTCCGGCCCCATTTTTATTTCCAGGCCCCGCCGGCCGGGGCGTCGCCTTCGGGCTTGAGGATGCGGAACTCCACGCGGCGGTTCACGCGGGCATCGGCCTCGTTGGCCTCGTCTTTCAACGGTTGGGAGCTGCCAAAGCCGCCGCTTTCGAGGCGGGCGGGCGCAATTTTGCCCCGGCGCTCAATATATCGGCGGATGGCTTCGGCACGGGCCTGCGACAGAAGGAGGTTGGCGTCGGGGTCGCCCTGGGCGTCGGTGTGGCCCGCGATGCTGAGGCGGTAGGTGGGGTGGTCGGCCAGGAAGGTGGTGAGCCGGTCGAGGGTGGAGTGCATGGCCGGCAGCACGTTGGCCTTGCCAGCCTCAAACTCGATGTTCTTGAACACCAGCGGCAGCTTGTAATTCAGGCTGTTCGTCAGCAGGCTCACTAAGGTGTCGCCCTTCAGCTCAAACTTCTTCTCGACGCTGAAAAAATCGGGGCTCTGGATGAGCAGCACGTAGTGCGAGCCCTCCATCAGCTCAAAGTCGAAGCTGCCGTCGGGGCGCAGGTACTTGCTGGCCACCTCCACGCCGTTGTCGGTATCAATCACGCTCACAATGCCTTGCAGCGGCTTGTTGCTCACGGAGTCGCGCAGGGTGCCGGCCACGGTGGTGGTGGCCAGCGGCTGGGCCTCCATCGGCAGCGGGAAGGAGTAGAGGTCGAGGTTGCCCACCTCCGTGGGCTCGGAGCGCGCGTAGTAGAGATTTTTGCTCTCGCGGTCGATGGTGAAGTAGTATTCGGGGCCCTTGCCGTTCACCAGGGGCCCGATGTTGCGCGGCTCCTGCCAGCGCCCTTGCACGCGGTAGGTTTTGTAGATGTCAAAGTCGCCGAAGTTCAGCAATTGCCCGCGCGAGCTGAAGTACAGCACGTGGTAGAGCGGGTGGTAGAAGGGGCTAACCTCGCTCTCGCGGGTGTTCACCACGGGCCCCAGGTTTTGGGCGGGGCCCCACTGGCCGTTCTTCTGGCGGGCGGTGAAGTAGATGTCGCTCGCCCCAAAACCACCCAGGCGGTCAGAGGCAAAGTACAGGGTGTCTTCGGTTTGCGACAGCGCGGGCTGCGAGTCCCAGGCCACCGAGTTCACGGCGGGGCCCAGGCTGCGGGGCACGCTCCACTGGCCGTCTTTGCTCAGCTTGGCCGTGTACAGGTCGCAGTTGCCGTGGCAGGTGGGGCACTCGCAGCGGGCAAAGTAGATGGTGCGCCCGTCCTTGCTAAAGCACGCCGAGCCCTCGTTGTAAGGCGAATTAATGGGTTTGGGCAGCGGCTCGGCGTCGGTCCAGCTCACGCCCTCGCGCCGCGAGGTATAGAGGTCTTCGTCGACGGTGCCGGCCAAACCCCGGCGCTTGCGCTTGCTGCTGAACAGCAGCAGCGAATCGCGCCCGGCCAGGGTGGGGCCGTAGTCGGGGGCCTTGCTGTTCACGGCGTCGCCCATGCTCGTGTACACGCCCTTGGGCGGGTGGAACGTATTGAGGTTTTTGCGGTACTCTACCAGGTTGTAGTACGTTTGCAGGGGCACGTACAAGGCGGTAGTTTTTTGCTCCAGCGAATCGTAATACAATTGCACTTTGGTAACATCCGTTTGGCAATGCTTTAGGGCCAGGCGGTAGTATGCTTTGGCTTTCACCAGCTGGCTGTCGCGCTCCAGCAGCTGGCCCATGCGCCAGAGCAGCCCGGTGCCGCGCCCGAAGTTTTCGGGTCCGAACCGCGCGATGTATTCTTCGAGCAGCAGCTGGGCCTGGTGGTAACGGTGGCGCTTTTCGGCGTGGGCAATGGCGCGCAGGGCTTTTTTATCTTCGTAGAAGCGGTACTGATTGAGGTACACAAAATCGGGGGTGCCGTCGGGGCGCAGGCGCAGCTGGCTGCTGGTGCGGCTGCCAAGGCCGCGCGCTTTATAGGCCCCCGGCGCAACAGCCGGGCGCGGCGCCTGGGCCCACGCGCCGGCCCCCAGGGCCAGGCCCCACGCAAAGACGAGCCACTGCAGCGCCCGCCGACAAAATATTACAGGCATGGCCCGGGTACGAAGAGTTGAATAGCGGATGCAAGTTGTTCAAAAAAATATAATTATCCGGGTAAGCGTCGCTTTGGCGGGCCCTGGGCTTTGGCACGGCGCTTGACCAGCCAGGGCCGCCGGCGGGTGTATCTTGTCGGCTGATTCTGTATGCGCGGCGGGCTGCCAATTTGGCACCCACGGCGCTTGTCCTTTGATTTCCTCTGCCATGCACCTGGCTTCTGTTTCTATCGCCGCCGCACGCCCCCACCGGCTGCGCGGCGAAGCCAATCCCCAACCCGAGGCCATTGCCATCATGGCCGCCGACCCCGACCACCTGCTCAACGGCGACGATGCGCCGGCCAAGCTGCCGCTGCTGCCCGTGCGCAACACCGTGCTGTTTCCGGGCGTGGTGCTGCCCGTCACCGTCACGCGCAAGAAAAGCGCCAAGCTGGTGCGCGCCATCTACGCCAGCGGCGACAAGCTGCTCGGCGTAGTGGCCCAGCGCAGCCCCGACGACGCCGAACCCACCGTGGCCGAGCTGCACCCCGTAGGCACGCTGGCCCGCATCCTTAAGCTCATCGACCAGCCCGATGGGCAGGTGACCATCATCATCCAGGGCCAGGTGCGCTTCGCCATTGAGGAGGAGCTAACCTACGCGCCCCGCCTCACGGCCCGGGTGCAGTACTTCGCCGAAACGTCGCTGAACGTGGACGTGCCCGCCGAATTTGCCCTGCTGCAAAGCCTGCGCGAAGCCGCCGGCAAAGTAGTGGAGCTGAGCCCCGAAATCCCGTCGGAGGCGCGCAGCATGCTCGAAGGCATCCAGTCGCCGGCCTTCCTCACGCATTTTCTGTGCTCGAACGTGCAGCTCGACCTGCCCGCCAAGCAGCGCCTGCTCGAGCTGAGTGACCCCGAGCAGCAGGCCCGCCAGTTGCTCGAAGCGCTGCTCAACCAAGTGGAGCTGCTCGAAATTAAGCAGGACATCCGCACCAAAACCCACACCGGCATCGACGCCCAGCAGCGCGAATACTTCCTGCGCCAGCAGCTCAAAACCTTGCAGGACGAGCTCGGCCAGGAGGGCCCCGACCAGGACATCGGCCGCTACCGTGACCGGGCCCTGACCAAAAAGTGGCCCGAGCCGGTGGCCCTGCACTTCGCCAAGGAGATGGAAAAGCTGGCCCGCACCAACCCCATGGCGCCCGACTTCTCGGTGATTTCCAACTACGTAGAGTTCCTGCTCGACTTGCCCTGGAACGAGTACACGAAGGACAAAATCAACCTCAAGCAAACCCGCAAAATCCTCGATGCCGACCACTTTGGCCTGGAAAAAGTAAAGGAGCGCATCCTTGAATACTTGGCCGTGCTCAAGCTGAAACAGGACTTGAAGTCGCCGATTCTGTGCCTGTACGGGCCCCCCGGCGTGGGCAAAACCTCCCTCGGGCGCAGCATTGCCACGGCCCTGGGCCGCAAGTACGTGCGCTTGAGCCTGGGCGGCGTGCGCGACGAGGCCGAAATCCGCGGGCACCGCAAAACCTACGTGGGGGCCATGCCGGGCCGCATCATCAACCAAATCAAGAAGGCCGGGGCCAGCAACCCGGTCATTATTCTCGATGAAATTGATAAGGTGAGCGCCGACTTCCGCGGCGACCCCAGCTCGGCCCTGCTCGAAGTGCTCGACCCGGAGCAAAACTCGACCTTCGTCGACAATTACCTGGAGGTGGAGTACGACCTGAGCAAGGTGCTGTTCATTGCCACCGCCAACTCACTCGACACCATCCAGCCGGCCCTGCGCGACCGGATGGAAATCATCGACCTGACCGGCTACACCCAGGAAGAGAAGGTGCAGATTGCCAAGAAGCACCTCTGGCCCAAGCAGCTGCGCGAGCACGGCCTGGGGCCCCAGGAAGTGAAGATCACCGATGCCGCGCTGCACCGCGTGGCCGACGACTACACCCGCGAAAGCGGTGTGCGCGGCCTGGAACGCAAGCTGGCCGCCGTGACGCGCAACCTCGCCCGCCGCAAGGCCGGCAAGGAGCTCATGCCCGCCGTGCTCGACCCCGCCGAGGTACGCAAAATCCTGGGCGGGGCTCTGTTCGACCGCGACATGTACCAGGACAACGACACGGCCGGCGTGGTAACGGGCCTGGCCTGGACGAGCGTGGGCGGCGACATCTTATTCGTGGAGAGCCTCTTGAGCCGCGGGCGCGGCAAGCTCACGCTCTCGGGCCAGCTCGGCGACGTAATGAAGGAATCAGCCATCACGGCCCTGAGCTTCCTGCGCAGCCGGGCCGACGAAATCGGCATCGACTACCGCTTGTTCGACCAGTACGACTTGCACATTCACTTCCCCGAGGGCGCCGTGCCCAAGGACGGGCCCAGCGCGGGCATCGCCATTTTCACCAGCATGGCCTCGGCCTTCACCCAGCGCAGGGTGCGCCCGCGCCTGGCCATGACGGGCGAAATCACCCTCCGTGGCAAGGTACTGCCGGTGGGCGGCATCAAGGAAAAGCTGCTGGCTGCCCGCCGCGCCGGCATGACGGACATCATCCTCTGTGCCAAGAACCGCAAGGATGTGGACGAAATAACGGCCGACTACCTTCAGGGCCTCCACATTCACTACGTCGACCGCGTGTCGGATGTGCTGGGCGTGGCCCTGCTTACCGAGTTGGTGCCGCATCCCCAAAAACTGCCCGTGCGTGACGAGCCCGTGGCCGCCCCGGGCCCCAGCGTGGAGGTGCAGTAGGGAAAAGAATTAAAAATTAAGAATGAAGAATTAAAAATGGCTCGTCGGCAGTGCTCTTTTCAATTTTTAATTCTTCATTTTTAATTTTTAATTCCCCATGAAGCACCTTTCCGCCCGCCGGCTCACCGGTTTTGCTTTCGGACTGGCGGGCCTGCTGGGGGCCCTGCCCGCCGCCGCCCAGCTCGGCGGGCGGTCGGTGCTGCCATTTCTGGACCTGCCGCCCGGGGCCCAGCTGGCGGCCTGGGGCGGCATGAACCCGTCGGCCCGTAGTGCCGACCCCACCATGCTCTTCGGCAACCCCGCGCTGCTGAACGCCGACATGGACCACCGCCTGGCCTTGAGCTACGTGGGCTACGTGGCCGACATCAAGCAGAGCACCGCCGCCTACGTCTTCAACACGGCCAAAGCCGGCCGCTTCGGCCTGGCCCTGACGTACGTGAACTACGCCGACCTGCCCAGCTACGACGCGGCCGGCAACAGCCTGGGCTCGTTCGTGGTGAGCGAGTACACGGCCGGCGTGAGCGACAGCTACACTAAGGGCAAGTTCACGTTTGGCCTCACCGCTAAGCTGGCCGTGTCGAGCATTGCCGGCAACCGCTCGCTGGCCGGCGTGGCCGACGCCGGCGTATTATATAAGCACCCCACGCAGGATTTTACGCTGGGCTTGGTGGCCAAAAACTTAGGTTACCAGTTCGTGCCCTACGACGGTACCGCCCGGGGCCCCCTGCCGCTCGACGTGCAGCTGGGCGCCACCGCTAAGCCCGCGCACATGCCGGTGCGCTTCTCGCTCACGGCCCACCACTTGCAGCAGTGGGACATCCAGTACCTCGACCCTGCGGCCACCACCCTCGACGCCAATGGCGTTGCCCAGGCCCCCACCAAAAGCTTCGGCGACAACCTGGCCCGGCACTTTACGGTGGGCGCGGCCTTGGTACTGAGCCAAAACTTGCAGCTGCGCGTGGGCTACAACCACCTTCAGCGCCGCGAGCTGCGCCTGGCCAATACCAGCGGCGGGGCCGGCCTCGCCTTCGGGGCCATGGTGGCCATCAGCGGCTTCCAGCTCGATTACACGTATGCTACCCTGCAAGCGTCGGGGGCAAGCAACTATTTTACCCTGGCGCGCGCTTTGGTTAAGAAGAAAGATTAGCCCGCGGGTTATAAAAACTACTCCCCGGGCCCCGGGGCGACGGCCGTTCGCCGGCCCGGGGCCCCATTCCTTGCCCATGCTTCAAGAACATTTCCTGACCCCGGCCCAGATCGTGGCCGAACTCGACAAGTACATCATCGGCCAGCACGAGGCCAAGCGCCACGTGGCCATTGCCCTGCGCAACCGCTGGCGCCGCCTGCACGCGCCAGCCGACATGCAGGCCGAAATCGTGCCCAACAATATCCTCATGATCGGGGCCACCGGCGTGGGCAAAACTGAAATAGCTCGCCGCCTGGCCCACCTCGCCGACGCCCCCTTCGTGAAGGTCGAAGCCAGCAAGTTCACCGAGGTAGGCTACGTGGGCCGCGACGTGGAAAGCATGGTGCGCGACCTGGCCGAGCAAAGCGTGAACCGCGTGCGCCAGCGCCGCCAGGAGGCTGTGAAGGCCCAGGCCGCCCAGGCCGTGGAAGACGCAATTCTCGACGCCCTCATCCCGCCGCTCAAGGCCCCCGCCAAGGACGGCGGCGCGGCGCGCGCGAACGTGGGCTTCAGCGGCAGCAGCGAAAACATCGTGGGCGACGCCCTGCCCACTTCCGACCAGGAGCTGAACGAGCGCACCCGCGAGCGGTTCCGCCAGAAAATTCGCAACGGCGAAATGGAAGACCGCCACATCGAAATCCAGGTGGCGCAAGGCGGGCCCAACGTGGGCATCATGGGGGCCCCGGGCATGGACGAGGCTGCTCTGTCAGGCTTGCAGGAAATGCTGGGCAACATGCTGCCCAAAAAGTCGCGCAAGCGCAAAGTGACCGTGGCCGAGGCCCGCAAAGTCCTCCTCGAAGAGGAAGCGGCTAAGCTCATCGACATGGACGAGGTAAAGGAGGAAGCCATCCGCCAGGCTGAAAATGCCGGCATCATCTTCATCGACGAAATTGACAAGGTGGCCACCAGCGGCGGCGGCAAGAACGGGGGGCCCGACGTGAGCCGCCAAGGCGTGCAGCGCGACCTGCTGCCCATCGTGGAGGGCTCGGCCGTAAGCACCAAGTACGGCATCGTCAATACCGACCACATCTTGTTCATCGCCGCCGGCGCGTTTCACGTCAGCAAGCCCAGCGACCTGATTCCCGAGCTGCAAGGCCGCTTCCCCATCCGCGTTGAGCTGCAAAGCCTGACCAAAGACGACTTCTACCGCATCCTCAAAGACCCCAAGAATGCCCTCACCAAGCAATACGAGGCCTTGCTCAAAGCCGAGGAAGTGGAGCTGACCTTCGACGATGCTGCCCTGGAGCGCGTGGCCCAAATCGCCTTCGAAGTGAATGCTGAAGTAGAAAACATCGGGGCCCGCCGCCTGCACACCGTCATGAGCCGCCTGCTCAACGACCTGCTCTTCGACGTGCCCGATAAAATAGGGCCCCACGCCCACATCCAAATCACCGCTGCACTGGTAGAGGAGCGCCTGGCCAGCATGGTGAAAAACCGCGACTTGAGCCAGTATATCCTCTGATTTTCCCGCCTTGGGGCCCCACAAAAAAGACCCGGCCTGTGCAGGCCGGGTCTTTTTTGTGGGGGGGCTTTGCGCTTATTGCACCAGCCGCACGTCTACCTCGGTCGGAATCAGCGTCTGGCCGTCTTCCAGCGTGATCAAGAAGAAGAAACGAAGCTGGTTAGGGGCCTGGGGGTTCTTGTTGGGCGTGAGCGACCCCAGGCGACCCGTTGGTATGCCCGAGAAGGTGAAGGCCGCGGCTTTGGTGGCGCTGGCCGGCAGCGTAGCAAAAGCCGCGATGAGGCGGGTCCGATAGTCGCGCACGGCGGTGAGGCTAGAGGTGAACGTGATGGTGTTGGTGCCGCTACCGGCCACCGCCGTGGTCAGGTAATTGGGGTAGCGTGCGTCTTGCAAGTACTCGACGCCGCCGTTGCCGGTTGCCACTTTCGTGATTTCCTTGATTTTGCCCTTATCGGCCGGAATGCTGAAAGCAATGGAAAACGTACCCGTCGAGTTGAGGCTGCCGCTGGCCGTGTCCACCTTGGTAGTGACGACCGGGAAACGCTCAAAAAACTCCTGGTTGGTGACCGTGACCGGAATGGCGGCCACGCTGTCCTGCAGGGGCCCTAACTGGTTGCCGTAGTCCTTTTTGCAGGCCGAAAAACCAGCGGCCAGGAGTGCCAAAGCCAAAATATTGATAGCTATTTTTTTCATGGAGCGAAGCAAATGAGTGTGGTTGAACTTCCCCGTTATTTAGAAGCCCACCAAACATCGGTGGTGATGACGGCGGCCGGGATGTTGGCGCCATTGCCCGCAATTTCGGACGGCGGGTACAGCAGGCGCCGCGGGATGTTCGGGGTCACCGATACGTTTAGGGCCGGTTGTAGCTTGGGGTAGCCAGTGCGGCGGTAGTCGTTGTAAGCTTCATAGCCGTTGCCCACCCACGCCATCCACTTCTGGCGAATAATTTGGCCAATTTTGTGGCCGTCGCTGCCGCTCAAGGTCACAATGCCGGGGTTGGCGGCAAAATAAGCATCAATTTCGGTCGTCGTCAGCCCGGTTTCCTCCATTGCCCGCCGGATGCCTTCCTGGTACAGCAAGTTGGCGTTGCCGTTCGTTTTTAGCCGGATGGCCGACTCAGCTAAAATAAAGGCCCGCTGGAAATTGGTGAGCAGGCGCACGGCCCCTTCGCCGGCGTTGCCCAGCACGTAGGTGCTATATACCGAACGGTCGGCCCGGCCGGGCGGAACGGTGGTGTTACCGTTCTCGAAGCCCGTGAATTTGCCGAATGTAGTGGTATGGGTCGGCGAGGCGTTGTTGGGCGTAGTCGTGAAGTACTTGGGCAGGCGCGGGTCCTTGTATGCCACCAGCGAGTCCAGGAAGCGCGTACTGGCCATCTGGTCGTCGGGCCGGTTCGTGATGTTGTAGGAGTAAAACGGGTTGGTGTTGCCAACCGCCGCGCCGAAGGGAACGGCGAAATCATCGGCGTTGGCAGCAATGGCCGCGCTGCCTAGGGTGGCGCTCCCGCTGGGGTCTTTCGCCAGCACTTCGTTGATGACCTTCGTGGCCAGCGCGGGGTCCTTCACGCTCACGGTATTGGCAAATTTCAGCAGCAGCATGTTGCCCATTTTGCGCCACTTTGCCAAGCTGCCTTTGTACACAAAGTCGTCGGCGCCGGGCGTCAGCACGCTGGTTTTATCCAGGTCGGCCAAGCCTTCGCGCACCAAATCAAACAGGCTTTGCACGTTGGTTGCGCCTTCGTAGATGTCCTGCTGCTTGTCAAACTGGGGCTGAATGTTGCCCAGGCCCTGCAACGCCTGCGAGTAGGGGACGTCGCCCCACAAATCGGTCGCCACCGCGAAGTTGTACGCCTTGATCAACTTCGCGATGCCCGAATAGGCCGGGCTGGTGCCCTGAGTGCTGGCAATCAAGGTTTGGGCCCCAATCAGGTTGTTGCCGTACAGGTCGCCGCGCCACTCGTTGTCGTAGTTGCCGTTGATGACGTAGCGGTCTTCGGTGGCGGGCTGGTTGGCAATGCCTGCGTAGTGCTGTACAAACAGGTCGGCGTCGCGGCCCAGGGTGTTGGTCACTACGAACGCCGTACCGATGGTGATGGTTGGCAGCTGCACGCTGGGCTGCACAGCCGTGGGGTTGTTGGGGCTGGCGTTTACATCCAAAAAACTATTGGGGGAGCAGCTGCCAACCAGAACGGCAGCGGCTACGAGCGCCGAATACCGGAAGATAGATAAGTTCTTCATTTGTACGTGTTATGATTGCTTTACAGGGTGAACCGCAGGTAGGCGCCGTAGCTGCGCACGCTCGGGGGGCCCTGTAAGTCGAGCCCGCGGATGTTACCCGCGCCCTGGGTGTTCACTTCCGGGAAGAAGTTAGCGTTGGGGGCATAATAGAGCAGGTTGCGGCCCGAGATGGAGAACGATACGTTGCCAAACGGCGTGTGCTCCAGCAGTCCCTTGGGTAGCGCGTACCCCAGCGAGACTTCGCGTAGGGTATAGTGGGTGCCATCAAAGATGGCCAGGTCGCTCTGCAGGCCTTGGTTGCTCCAGTAGTTCTGGGCATCTACCTGGATATTATTAGGCGTGTAGGTCGCGCTGCCATCGGCCGCCACGCCCTGAATCACGCCCGGGATGACGCGCGGCATGTTGCGGTCAACGCCGGTTTCCTTTAGCATGCCCGCCGACTTGTAGGCGGCTTGCGTGAACGACAGGATGTCGCCGCCCACAATGGCATCTACCAAGAAAGAGAAATTGAGCCCTTTGTAGGCCAAGGTGTTAGTAATGCCTCCTTGCCAGTTCACGTTCGGGTTGGCCGTCACCTGCGCGCTCAGCTCCGGCACCCACAAGCCCGTTTTACCGTTGATCAGGTACTGGCCGTCGGGGGCAGTGGCCTTCTTTTGGCCTAAAATAACCCCGTAGGGCTGGCCCACCACGTACGACGGCACCGACCCGATGAACGAGTTGCCGGCAATCGACGAACTCGTCACGCCGGGGTAAATGTCCACCACCAGGTTGCGCAGGCGGGTGTAGTTGGCCGTAACGTCCCAGGTAAAGCCCGAGGCACTCTTAACCGGCCGGATGTTGGCCAGTAGCTCAATGCCTTTGTTGGTGAGCTTCCCGGCATTGGTTATGAAGCTGCTATAGCCCGTGGTACCGGGCAGCGTTACTTGCAAAATTTGGTTGGAGCTAACCGTGCTGAAGTAGGTAGCGTCCAAGGTGACGCGGTTGTTGAAGAAGCCCAGGTTCAGGCCCACCTCGCCCGACTTGGTAAACTCGGGCTTCAGCACGTCGCCCCCGCCAATGGACGTACTGGGCTTAAAGCCCACCACCCCGTTAAAGGGAAAAGTCACGTTGGCGACGTTGTTGCCTTGGCCGGCCGAAACGTAGTAAGATTCCAGCACGTACGGATCGGCATCGCGGCCCACGCGGGCCACGTTCGCCCGAATTTTGCCGTAGGAGAAGAAGCGCGAATCGATGTGAAAGGCATCCGTAAACACGAAGCCGGCCGACACGGACGGGTACAAGTAGGTGTTGTTGTTTTTGGGTAGGGTAGAGGACTGGTCCACGCGCGCCGTTGCTTCCAAAAACAAGAAGTTGTTGTAGGCCAGCGAAAGGTCGGCGTAGTAGCCCAGCAAGCGCCGAACCGTCGAAATTTCGCCACTGCCCGTAAAGTTGGCCGCGTTGATGGTGTTGTAAAAGCCGGGCTGCGAAAGCGTCGCGGCCGATACGTACTGCTCGTTGCGCCGACGCTGATTCACCTGCTGGCCAACCAACAGGTTGGCGTTCAGCTTGTCAAAAAAGAGGTTATCCTTCTTCGCGTTGATCAGCAGGTCGCCCGTGAACTCCGCGTACTGGATGTTGTCTTGGAAAATTAGACCGGTCGGGTTGCGGTTCGAGCTGATGGCCGCAATCTGTTTCCGGCGGTCGGTGTAGGCGTCCAAGCCGGCCCGGTACGTAACGCTCAGCCAGGGCAAGAAGTCGTAGCCTACGCTGGCCACGTTAATAAAACGGGTGACGTTACTGGATGTGTTGGTATTCAGTAGGTTCCAGTTCGGGTTGTCGCGCCCTGGAAAGAACAGGTTGGCCCCCGTAACCGTCTGGTAGGGCTGGCCTTGCAAGTCATAGCTTCGCGGCACGGCCGACAAGGTGCCGAATGCACTGGCCCCATTGCCCGTTTGGGGCGCCAACTGGTCGGTTTGAGAGAAATTGACCGAACCCGTAAGCCGGATCTTGTTCTGCAAAGTGGTGCCACCGCCCAACTGAACGTTGGTACGATTCAACGTCGACGATTCGGTTAGCCCTTTCTGGTGCGTGTTGTTGACGTTGAGCGAAAAGTTGGACGTTCCGTTGTTGCCCGCCAGTTGAACGCCGTTCGTCAGCAGTACACCCCGCTTGAAAAAGTTGCGAATGTTATCCGGGTACGCTTGGTAAGGCAGGAACGAGTTATCGGCTAGTAACAGGCCGTTGGGGCGGGTAGGGCCCGTGCCGAAAGCCGGGCCCCAGGAATTGACGCTGCCCGTGTAGATATTGCCCGCGCCGTTGAGGGTGGTATTTACTCCGCCGGTGCCCTGGCCGTAGCCGTTCTGAAACTCGGGCAAGCCGAGCACACTCTGGAAGTTGAGGCCCGACGTAACGTTGACCTCCAGCTTCCGTGTGACGTTTGCGCCTGACTTGGTGGTAATCAAAATGGCCCCCGAAGAAGCCCGCGACCCGTACAGCGCCGCCGCCGCGGGGCCCTTCAAAATGCTGATGCTGGCCACGTTCTCCGGGTCGATGTCGGCGGCCCGGTTGGAGGTTTGGGCCCCGTACAGCGTGCCAGCAGCGCCCCCGTTGGTGCGGTCAGCGTCGTTGCTGATCGGGATGCCGTCCACCACGAACAACGGCTGGTTGCTGCTTCCTAAAGAGGTGATGCCACGGATGTTGATGTTTGTAGAGGAGCCCGCCAAGCCGCTGGCTCCCGTGATGTTGACCCCCGAAACCTTGCCTTGCAAGGCGTTCACTACGTTGGGCTCTGATTTCTGGGCTACTTCGCCACCCTTTATCTCTTGGGTGGCATAGCCCAGGGTGCGCTTATCCTTCTCGATGCCAAGGGCCGTTACCACCACTTCACTCAGTTCCTTCACGTCGGCAACCAAACTCACATTGAACTTGGTTTCGCTGCCGATGATGCGCTGCTGCGGTATATAGCCCACCGAACTAAACATCAAGGTCCCGTCGGTACTGGGTATGGTCAGGCTAAATCCACCATCCGCATTAGTCGAGCCACCGTTGGTAGTGCCTTTCAGCAGTACCGTAACCCCAGGCAAACCTTCGCCCGACTTCTGGTCCGTCACCTTTCCCGACACCACCCTATTTTGGGCTGCAACGTGCTGAAAAAAGGTGATTACGAGCATTAAGCTCATGAGTAACATTTTTTTCATGTACGCAAAAGAGTTTTTTGCCCGCTTGGGCAAGTGAAAAATTGGATTTAGTAGATGATATGCCGTTCAAAAGGTAATGATTTAGAATGGAAGAAAATAAATTATGTATTAGTTAATTGGATTTTTTTGACCAATAGTAAAATGACGTATCTCACAAAATCCTCTTTACCAGCTATTTGACAATTTTACTGTTCTTTCTGCTATTAGTGGTATCGGTACAGAAGAGTAGTGCATTAGGTCGTAATAAACCTAGTTACATATACAATAGGGCCCCACGCTCACGTCCGGATCACGGCGGATCTGGTCGATGAGCATCTGGCCAGCATGGTGAAAAACCGCAACCTGAGCCAGTGCATTCTCTGAGGTCTCATCGGATTGCATTGCACAAAAAAGCCCAGGCCAACTTGGCCTGGGCTTTTTTGTGCAATGGTTTTGCTGAAAATTAGTACTGTGGGTTCTGCGCAATCAGCCCGTTGGTGACGTTGATTTCGCGCACTGGAATCGGGAATAGGTTGCGGTAGGTCTGGTTCCAGGCGTTGGCTGCGGCCGGGGGGGCCGTGCCCAAGGTCGATTGCACGGTGTTGGTGCGGCGCAGGTCGAACCAGTAGTTGCCCTCGTAAGCTAGTTCCAAGCGGCGCTGCAACAGGATATCGGTAATCAAGTCCGAAGCCGTTGTAGCCGTGGTTGGGGCCAGGCCGGCCCGGGTGCGGATGACGTTGAGTTGCAGCGCTGCTGTGGCCAGGTCGCCGGTTTGGGCAGCAGCTTCGGCCAAAGTAAGCACTACCTCAGCGTAGCGCACCACGTTGAAGGGGTCGTCGCGGGTAGCGGTGCGGGTGTATTTGAGCGTGGTGCCCGCAGGCGCAGTAGCTACGTTGACGGCCAAGCGGCGGTCGCCGGCCGGGTGCGCCGCGGCAAAGCCTGTGCCCGGGTCAAATTCGTTCCGTCCGCCCGGGGCAGGGTACCAGTAAAAAGCAAACAGGTTCTGGTCTGTGTTCGAAAACACCAGTTGCCAGAGGGCATCGGGCGTTGTGACGCCCGTGGCTGCCGCCGTGGCAAACCCAGCCGTGGCGGGCACCTGCTTGGCAAACGACAGGGCATCGGCGTAGTTGCGCATCCGCAGTTCGAAGCGAGCCCGCAGGGCCAGGGCCGAGTTTTTGGTAACGCGGTTGCCAGTGCCGGCCGCCAAGTTGGCGATGGCGAAATCCAGGTCGGCCCGGATGGCCGCGGCTACCTGGGCCTCGGTTGAGCGGGGAATGGCATCGGTTTCCGGGCCAACGGCCGTGGTTGGCGTGAGGCGCAGCGGCACCCCGAGACCCCCGTCGTAGCCGTAGCCTTGGGGGCTGCCGCCCCACAAGGCCAGCAGGTTCATGTAGTGGTAGGCCCGCAACGCCCGCGCCTGGGCCTGAGTAGCCAGCTTCGGAAACGCGGGGTCAGTAATCTTATCGCTTTGTTGGAGCAGGTAGTTGGCGCGGTTGATGGCGGTGTAAATGGCGTTCCAGGTGTTGCCTACCTGCACGTTATCCGCTGAAGTCTGGTTCTGGTTTATCAGGCCAAAAGTGGTGTTAAACGTGCCCACTTCCCGGATTTCTCGGGCCAGCAAGTCAACCGTTGACGGGAAGCCTACACCGTCGTAATCAACGTTTTGCACGGCATCGTAGCAGCCAAGCAAGCCAGCGGCGGCATCTTCCTTGGTGCTGTAGCCAGCAGTTGAGCTCACACTGTTCGACGGCTGAACGTTGACCGCTTTGTCGCACGCACCCACGGTTAGCCCCAGGCTCAGTAGCAGGGCCGAGCGGGTGGCGAGCTGGCGAAAATTAGTTATATGCATGGTTGAGAAGAAGCAAAAGGTTAGAACCCAAGCGTAACGCCGCCGGTGATGGTACGCGCCTGAGGATAGGTGAAGAAGTCCGTGCCAAGCACGGTGTTTCCCGAATTGTTTGTTGCGCTTACCGTGTTCGCGGTGCTAACCTCGGGGTCGAGGCCCGTGTATTTGGTGAAGGTCACCAGGTTCTGCGACTGCACGTAGATGCGCACGGTGCGCAGGTGGGCGCGGGTAGCCAAGGCCGAAGGCAGAGAATAGCCTAGGGTCAGGCTTTTCAGGCGCAGGTACGAACCGTCCTCCAGGAACCGGTCCGAAGTCCGGGCGTTGTTATTGGGGTCGTTGTACACGGCCCGCGGCATGTCGGTGTCGGTGTTGGTAGGCGTCCACCGGTTCAGCACCGCCACGTCCTGGCCGTACACGCTGCTCATGCCCTGGGTGTAGGCCCGCGGGTTGTTGTACACTTTGTTGCCCACGTTGTATTGCAGGAAGGCGCTAAGGTCGAAATTCATGAAGCGGAACGTGTTGGTGATGCCGCCGTAATACTTCGGCTGGGCATTGCCCATGATTTCCTGGTCGGCAGCAGTTATGCGGCCATCCCCGTTCAGGTCTTTAAACTTGATGTCGCCGGGCCGGGTGCTGGGGGACTGGTAGGCACCGGTAGTCGAGGCGGCGTTCAGCGCGTTGATTTCCTCCTGGGTCTGGAAGATGTGGTCCACGCGGTAGCCGTAAAACGCCCCCAGGGGCTGGCCCACGATGAGGCGGCTGGCGAAGCCCGTTGCAATGCCCAGCGGATTGGGGTCCGACAACAGCGTCACCAAGTTGCGGTTGAAGCTGATGTTGAAGTTGGTTTCCCAGTTGAAGCCGGTGCCCTCGTTACGGAAGTTGATGGTCGTCAGCGCGAACTCGAGGCCTTTGTTCTCGATGTTGCCCACGTTGGCGCTGTAGCTCAGAAAGCCGGTGTCGGACGGAAGGTTCTGCGCGAGTAAGAGGGCGTCGGTCTTGCGCTGGTACACGTCGGCCGAAACATAAAGGCGGTTCTGGAAGAGGCCGAAGTCCACGCCTATGTTGGTCTGGCGCGTCCGCTCCCATTTCAGGTTGGGGTTGGCCAGCTGCGACAACGACAGGCCGCCCTGGTCGAGGTAGTTGCGGCCGGGGCTGATGAGGCCGCGCGAGCTAAAGTCGCCGAGGGCCTGGTTGCCGGTTTCGCCGTAGCTGCCCCGCAGCTTCAATTCGCTCAGGGTAGTCTGGTCCTTGAGGAAGCCTTCCTCAATTACGCGCCAACCGGCAGATACCGCCGGGAAGTAGCCCACCTGGTTATCGGCCCCGAAGGTAGAAGACTGGTCGCGGCGCACCGACGCGCCGAGCAGGTAACGGCCCTTGTAGGCGTAATCTACCTTGGCCAACACACCAAACAGGGCCCGGCCAGTGGAAGAGGAAGTGGCGTTCGTCTTGGTAGCGCCCGCCGAAAGTTCGCGGATGGCATTGCTGGGGAAGCCCGTTACTTCGGTAAAGATGTCGCTTTCGGAATTGCGCTGGTACTCGGCCACAGCCAAAGCGCTCAGGCTGTGGTCGGTGCCAAAAGTTTTGTTGTAGTTGAGTGAGCTGATGTGGTTGTAGTTCAGGTTTTGTATGGTGGCCGCAGTGGCATCGCCGCGCACGGCGGCCCCGGCGTTTGTCAGGGTTGACAGGAAAACGTCGTCGCGCCCGTAAGTGTAATCGATGCCGAACGTGGCCCGGTACTTCAGGTTTTTGATCAGCTCAAACTCGGTGTACTGGCTGCCAATCAAGCGGCTGTTCGTGGATTTGAAGTAGGGCTCTTTGCCCGCCGCCACGGGGTTTTCCAGCGAGCCGTTTTTGTAGTAGGTACCGTCCGCGTTGTAGATGGGCAAATCGCTGGGGTACAGACGAGCCGTCGTCAGCACGCCGTAGATGTTGTTGTCGTTGTTAATGCGGTTGTTAACACTTTGGCTCAGGCCAATGGAGACCCCCATCCGGATTTTTTCCGACAATTTATTATCCACCGACAAGCGGGCGCTGCCCCGGGTGTAGCCCGAGCCAATGAATGTGCCCTGCTGGTCGAAGTAGTTTAGCGCCAAGCGATAACGGCTGGCATCCGAACCGCCCGAAAAAGTAAGGCCGTAGTTGCTGATAGGGGCCGTGCGCAGTACCTCTTTGGTCCAGTCGGTGCTGGTAGACGTGGTGGGGTTCTGGAACTGGCTCAGGGGCCGGATGGGGCCGGCGTCCACGTACTGGGCCAAGCCGTTCACGACGGTCGCATCGCCGGGACCGTAGATGTAGGCGGCCAGGTCGGCGTTGCTGCGAAATACGTACCGAGCATTAGGAGGACCAAAATCAGTAGGGTAGTTACCGGCCGCGTTGGCCGGATACGCGCCCGCGGCGGCGTCCAGAAACAGCTGGGTTTGCTGAGCCCCGTTCAGCACCTGGGGGCGCTTCCACACCGATTGGGCCCCGGTGTAGTAGTCGAGGTCAACGCGGGCCTTGCCCGACTTGCCCCGCTTGGTGGTGATGAGCACCACACCGTTCGAGCCCCGCGAGCCGTAGATAGCCGCCGAAGCCGCATCTTTCAGCACTTCGATGGATTCAATATCGTTGGGGTTGAGGTCATTCAGGCCGTTGGTCAGCTGGCCGCCCGCGCCTACCTGAGTCGTACTGCCGGTAATTACGGGCAGGCCATCCACCACGTACAGCGGCTCGTTGCTGGCCCCAATGGAAGCCGCGCCGCGCACACGCACGCTGATGCCGCCGCCAGGAGTGCCCGAGCTTTGGGTTACTTGCACGCCAGCCGCCCGGCCTTGCAAAGCCTGGTCAACGCCAATGATGGGCTGGTCTTTGTAATCGGCCGAGTTTACTGTGGAAACGGCGCCTTTTACTTCACGGCGGTTTTGCTGGGTACCATAGCCCATCACCACAATTTCGTTCAATTGCTTGGTATCGGTGGCCATGGCCACCGACATCACAGCCGAACTGCCAATGGGTTGGTCTTGGGTGACGAAGCCCACGGAGCTGAACGTCAGCGTACCACCGCTGGCGGGCACACCCAGGGTAAAGCCGCCATCGGCGTTGGTTGATACACCGGTGGTGGTGCCTTTCAGCAGCACCGTTACGCCTGGCAGGCCGCCACCGTTAGTCTGGTCGATTACTCTACCCGAGATGGTCCGCGTCTGGGCCATTACTTGGTGGAAGAGGGTGAACATGAGCACCAAGCTCATGAGTAATATTTTTTCATAAGTAATGAAAAAAGATGTGAAGAAGTGAAGTAATGGTGGTCTTTAAGTCAAAAAATTATTACGTCGGCTAAAAGTATGGTGAATGAATGAGGAAAAAAAACTTTATTTTATCTTAACGAATAGTATTTTATCTAATTAAAATTAGAGTATATGATAAATCATATGAGCGGAAAATATTTGGATATGTAAACATTAAGCTTAATAGTTAAAGATGCTATGATACATAAATTGCCAGAAATGCTACAAAAACAGGTTGTTGAAAATAAACGATTGTCGCTTGGTACATTTTGTTTTAAGCCCAGCTAGTATTATGGTTTCGTGCTGGCCTGTAGTTCACGTGTTTGTCTTCGTCGCTTGCGGCTCCGTTGGAAAAGCGACCGCCAACTGCTAAATGCGAAGCCCGCCGGGGCTGGTGGCCTCCTTTAGGGCCCCAGCCCCGGCGGGCTTGCTTTAGTGAGAGCTATAGCGCCCCTAGAGCCTGTTATGTACTTGAAGCGTGTCGGGCGAGCATAATACAGGCAAAAACGACAAAATGAAGCTGCTGTAAGGTCTGACTCAAGCGCTCGTGGTCGCGGGCCAGCCGCCGAAAGCGGCTGCACCAGGCAAAGCTGCGTTCGACCACCCACCGGCGGGGCAATAATACAAAACCAGTCTGCCCTTCTGGTTTCATAATTACTTGCAAGTCAATGTCATGCACCGCCGCTTCGTACTCCGGGTCCTCCCCCGTATACCCCTGGTCGCCGAAGCTGACCTCGACCGTTTGACCCGTCACTTCCTGCACCTGCCGACATAGCTCGCCCACCTGCGCCCGCTCCTGCTCATTAGCCGGGGTGACGACCACGCTCAGCAGGTGGCCCAGCGTATCCACGGCGATGTGCGCTTTACTTCCCTTGCGCCGTTTGGCTCCGTCATAGCCCGCCCGGTGTCCACTCTCAGGCGTGCTTTGCAGCGTGCGCCCGTCAAAAATGACGGCCGTGGGTGTAGCTGCCCGGCCCAGTAACATTCGCTGCAACTCATTCAAGTCGTGTACGATACGTTCGAATACGCGGGCGTCCCGCCAGCGCTCCCATTGCTGGTACACGGCCGCCCAGGGCGGCAGGTCGTGGGGCAGGTAACGCCAGGGGCAACCTGTGTGGGCCAGATAGCGCAAGCCATTAAAGAGGGCGCGCAACGGGTGTTCCCGTTGGGGCGCATCTTCACGCATCAAGCACAGGTAGGGGCACACAAATGCCCATTCATCGTCCGAAATATCACTGGGGTAACACCGCGTTGTCGCCATACCCCAAATTTAACCCTCAGTACAGAACAGCCTCTAGTGCTGCATCAGGAAACCTTTGATATACTCGTCCAGGTCGCCGTCCAGCACGTTTTGTACGTCGGTGCGCTCGATGCCGGTGCGCAGGTCCTTGATGAGCTTGTACGGGTGCAGCACGTAGTTGCGGATTTGGGAGCCGAAGTCGATGCGCTTTTTAGTGGCTTCTATCTTATCGCGCTCGGCGTGGCGCTTGTCCATCTCCACTTGGTAGAGGCGCGAGCGGAGCATGCGCAGGGCGTGCTCCTTGTTCATGAGTTGGCTGCGTTCGATTTGCACGGCGATGACGATGCCCGACGGCGCGTGGGTGAGGCGCACGGCGGTTTCGACCTTGTTCACGTTCTGGCCGCCCGCGCCGCCGGCCCGGAACGTGTCCCAGGAGATATCGGCGGGATTGATGTCAATGACAATCGTGTCGTCGACCACCGGGTAGGCAAACACCGACGCGAACGAAGTGTGCCGCCGGCCGCTGCTGTCGAACGGCGACATGCGCACGAGGCGGTGCACGCCAATCTCGCTCTTGAGGTAGCCATAGGCAAAGGGTCCGTCGATTTCCAGCGAGGCCGACTTGATGCCCGCGCCCTCGCCGGGCTGGTAGCTGAGCTGGCGCACGCCGAAGCCGTGGCGCTCGCCCCACATGATGTACATGCGCATGAGCATCTCGGCCCAGTCCTGGCTTTCGGTGCCGCCCGCTCCGGGGTTAATTTCGATGACGGCCGGCAACTGGTCTTCTTCGTTGGAGAGCATCCGCTTGAATTCTAGGGCCTCCACTTTCTGCTGGGCCCCGTCAAATTCGGCTTGGAGCTCTGCTTCGGTTGCCTCGCCTTCCTTGTAAAAGTCGAAGAGCACTTCCACATCGGCCACGGCTTGCTGCACGGCCTCGAAGTCGTCGGTCCAGGTTTTGATGGCCTTGATTTCGCGGAGCTTGGTTTCGGCCGCCTTGGAGTCGTCCCAGAAGTCGGGAGCCAGGGTTTCGGCCTCGGCCGCGGTCACTTGGTTTTTGCGGGTATCGTAGTCAAAGATACCTCCTTAGGGCCTCGGCGCGGCCCTTCAAGTCCCGCACGTGGTCTTGAGTCATTCTTAGGAGTGTTGAATGGGATGGGTGGAGTTGGAACGGGCAAAGGTCCGCAAAAAAAGGCGGCCGGCCCGTTGCGGGACCGGCTGCCTTTTTTTGCATTGCCGAAATCAGGCGGTTATGCTCGTCTGGCGTCCGCGCAGCCGAAGCATCTCTACTGCTCAACTAATTATGATTACTGCCGCGGTAGAGATGCTTCGGCAAGCTCAGCATGACGTTCTCTGTGTAAAATAGATTCTCCCAATCAGCTATTCGCCCACCGGCACTACCCAGCCGTACGGGTCGGGGGCCTGGCCGTTGCGGATGGCTCCGAGGGCCGCGCCAATCTGCTTCGACAGCGCATCGGGGCCCGGGGTGGGCAGTTCGTAGTCGTGGCCTTCGTAACCGATGGTGGCAATGGGAGCGATGGTGGCCGCCGTGCCCACGCCGAAGGCTTCTTGCAGCGTGCCGGCTTGCAGGGCCCCAATGACTTCGCGGCTGCTCACGCGGCGCTCTTCCACGGCTACGCCCATGTCGCGGGCCAACTGGAGTACCGAACGACGGGTGATGCCGTCGAGAATAGACGTGCTGATTGACGGGGTAATGAGTTTGCCGTCAATGATAAATACGATATTCATCGTGCCCGATTCCTCCACGTACTGGTGCTCCGAGGCGTCGGTCCAGATGAGCTGGTGGTAGCCTTCCTGCTGGGCCAGCTTGGTGGGGTACATGGCGGCGCCGTAGTTGCCCGCGTTTTTGGCGAAGCCCGCGCCGCCCTCGGCCGAGCGCACGTACTTCTGCTCGAAGCGCACGCGCAGCGGCTTGCTGTAGTACAGGTCGACGGGGCAGGTGATGATGGAGAACAGGTAAGTTTCGGAGGGCCGCACGCCCAGCGTGCCGTCGGTGGCGAACATGAAGGGGCGAATGTAGAGGGCCCCGCCAGCCACCTTGGGCAGCCAGTGTGCATCGAGGCTCACCAATTCCTTAAGGCCCTGCATAAATAGCTCCTCAGGAATGGGGGGCATGCACATGCGCTCGGCCGAAGCGTTGAGGCGGGCCCAGTTGTCGAGGGGCCGAAACAGGGCCACGCCGCCATCGGCGGTAGGGTAAGCTTTCATGCCCTCAAAAATGGCCTGGCCATAGTGCAGGGCTGAATTGGCCGGGCTCACGGGCAGGTCGCCAAAGGGCAAAATCTGGGCGTTGTGCCACTCGCCGCCGCGGTACTCGGCCAGGAACATGTGGTCGGAAAACACTTTGCCGAACTCCAGCGGAGTGGCGTCGCGCTCGGCAATGCGGGAGGCATCGGTGCGCTGGGTGCGGATGGCGAGGGTGTCGAGCATAAACTGAAAAAGTAACGGGCTAAGAACGGGGGTGGGGGACGGCGAAGGTACGACTGGGGGCCCCGGCCGGTTGGGCGGGCTACACCCGGGCCTTCCAGGTCACTTCCTCCACGCCCAGCTCGTGGGCCATGTAGCGGCTCAGCACAAACAGGTAATCGGAGAGGCGGTTGAGGTACATCACCACTAAATCGGCCACGAACGACTCCTCGCGCAGGTGGATGGCCAGGCGCTCGGCCCGGCGGCACACGCAGCGGGCCACGTGGGCCATGCTCACGGCGGGGTGGCCGCCGGGCAGGATGAAGGCCCGCAGCTCGGGCAGCTCCTCGTTCATGCGGTCCATTTCGTCTTCCAACAGCTTCACGTCGGCGTCGTGCAGGTCGGGCAACTTCATGCGCGACTTCTCGGGGTCGGCGGCTAAGGCCGAGCCGACGGTGAAGAGCCGGTCTTGTAGTTCCTTCAGCAGCGGCCGGCGCGGGGCGTTGATGTCCTGGTCGCGCAGCAGGCCCACGTGCGAATTCAGCTCATCCACGGTGCCATAGGCCTCAATGCGCAGGCTGCCCTTGGATACGCGGGTGCCGCCGATGAGCGAGGTAAGGCCTTGGTCGCCGGTGCGGGTGTAAATTTTCATTCTTTAAATGGGTGAATGGTAGAATGGTAGAATGAAGGAATGGGCTTTTTGTTAGAAAGTGCGGCTTCGTGGCTATCGAACTAAATGAGAGGGTTGTCGTTCCGACATTCCACGCATTAAGTGGAGAGAGGAATCTGGGTAAAATCAGGTAAGGACAGTCCTCAGATTCCTCCTGCTTCGGAATGACAACCCCCTGTTTGGATAGCTGCTAATCGGTCATTCACCCATTCTATCATTAACTCATTCAACCAAGTATCGTGTGGATGGCCACTTCCGTATTCACTTCGTCGGATTCTACTAGGCCGTCGCGCAGGCGCACGATGCGGTGGGCGTAGCGGGCAATGTCCTCCTCGTGCGTTACCATGATGATGGTGTTGCCCTTGGCGTACAGCGCCTCGAACAAATCCATGATTTCGTAGCTCGTTTTGCTGTCGAGGTTGCCGGTGGGTTCGTCGGCCAGGATGATGCTGGGGTTGTTGACCAGGGCCCTCGCGATGGCTACGCGCTGGCGCTGGCCGCCGCTGAGCTCATTGGGGCGGTGTTTGGCACGGTCGCCCAGGCCCACGCTTTGCAGCGCGTGCATGGCCCGCTCGTCGCGCTCGCGCTTGCCGTAGCCGGCATAAATCAGCGGCAGGGCTACGTTGTCGAGCGACGAGGCGCGGGGCAGCAGGTTGAAGGTTTGGAAGACGAAGCCGATTTCCTTGTTGCGGACCTGGGCCAGGGCGTTGTCGCTCATGCGGCTCACGTCCTGGCCGTTGAGGATGTACTGGCCGCCGCTGGGCGTGTCGAGGCAGCCCACAATGTTCATCAGCGTGGACTTGCCCGAGCCCGAGGGCCCCATGAACGCCACGTACTCGCCCCGCGGAATGGTGATGCTGATGGAGCGCAGGGCGTGAATTTCCTCGGTGCCCATGCGGTACATCCGGGAAATGTTGTGGGTTTCGATGACGTTCGGTTGCATAAGTGGGTGCGGAAAACGAGTCGAAAGAAAGGCTTAAAAAGTCGCGTGGGCCGCCCGGCGCGCCGCAAACTGCGCCTGGAGCGCCGCGAAAGCCTCAGCCGGCACCTGCTGCCGTACCCGGGCCAGGGCATCGGTGGCGTAATCCGACAAGCCCGCGTCGGCCGCGGCCAGCACGTAAGCTTGCAACAGCGCCAGCGAGCCGGGGTTTTCGGCCAGGCCCGCTTGCAGCGCGTTGTAGGCCGCCGAGTAGTCGCGCCGCTGGGTGTAGAAGGCCGCTGCCGCCAGCACCGCCGGCTCATTAAACGGGGCTTCGCGCACGATACGCTGGTACAAGCCCGCCGCTTGGGGCCCCGCACCGGCCGCCCGCGCTTGCGCCAGCCAAGGCGTCCCCACTCGTGGATAGCGCGCGGCAAAAGCGGTGCGCCACTGGCCTACATCGGCCCCGGGTAAGGCCCCCGCTAGGGGCGCGGCGGCGCGGCGCAGCGCCGTATCGGGCGCCGCCGCGATGCGGGCCAGTGCGGTGCGGGCCGAATCGGCGCGGTCGGCCAGCAGCAGGGCCCCAGCGCGCGCCAATGGGGCGGTGGTAGCGCCGTGGCTGGCCGCTAGGGCAAGCTGGTCGGCCGCCGTGGCGTACTGGCCTTGCTGCAACTGCCACAGGCCCAGCAGCTGCTGGTAGTAGCCGGCAGTGGCGCTGGTGCCCGCCGCCAGCGGGGCCAGCAGCTGCCGGGCCACTTGCTCTTGCCCCAGCGCGTGGCGCGTGAGGGCCTGTAAAAACAGCAACTGCTCGTAATAAGGCGCGTTGGCCGGGCGAGCGGCCAGGCGCGTCAGCGTGGGCAGCAGCGCGGGGCGCGCCTGGCTGGCTGCCGCCAGTGCCGCGTGATACACCGCCGCAAACTGCGCCGCGTCGAGGTCGCCGTCGGCCACGCTGGGGGCCCCCGCCGCGGGCCGGTGTTGCAGTAGCCGTAGTAGCAGCAAGTTGCTGGCTAGAGTGGGCTCATCGGCTGCGGGCTGGAAGCCGGCGGCCAGCTTTTGGGCGTCGGGCAGTAGGTTTTGTTGCAGCAAAAAGGCCAGGCGGTTGGTGCGGCTGGGGTAGGAGCCAGGGGCCAGCCGCTCGGTACGGTCCAGGTAAATAGCCACCGAGTCGGTGAGGGCCGTTTGGGTGAACAACTGGGCCAGGTCACCGGCCAGGGCGGCGCTGGTGGGCTGGCGGCGCAGGCCCTGGCGCAGGGCGTCGAGGTTGTTGAACAAGTCCTGGGGCGCGGTGCCGAGGGCGGCCACGCGCAGCGAGACTTTCTCGTTGGGAGCCGGCAGCAGGGCCCGGCGCAGGGCGTTCAGCTCGTTCTGGCGCTGCTCGCGGAAGCGGTACAGCGCCGCCCGGCCCAACTGGGCGTGCAGGTTGTTGCGGTCGAGCACGTCGCCGCTTTCGGCGTAGTAGCGCTCGGCCAGCAGGGCCAGGCCGAGGTCGTCGGGGCGGGCTTCGCTCTGGCGGCGGCCCAGGTCGCCGAGGTAGTTGAACATGCCGGCGCGCACCTGCGCCAGCAGCGGCCAGTCGAGGCGCAGCTGCACGGCCAGCAGGGCCCCCACGCCCAGCACGTACACTGTGTAGAACGGCAGCCGCCGTGGTGCAAACGCCACCCGGTACACCGGCAGTCGCTGCCGCACCAGGGGCCCAAAGTTGATGAGCACGTACCCAAAAAACGCGAACCCCAGCCCCAATAGCGCCAAGCCGCTGAAGCCGCGCGCCGCCGCCAGCAGGGGCGTATTATCAGTAGCCAGGGCATAGGCCAGGGTGCCGCCGCTGGCCATCAGCAGCAGCGGGTAGAACTGGACCACGCCCGGCGCGTAGGGCACCCAGGCGGCGTAGCTGGGGCCCCGCAGGCGCAGGCCCAGCCCCCCCACCAGCACCGCCGGCAGCAGCAGCACCAGCGGGTCGAGGCCTACGCCGCGGTATAGTGTCAGCTGGCCGTCGGTCCAGAACCACCCGGCCAGCAGGCCGATGTACACCAAGCTAGCGCCCACAAAGGGCCCCAGGCCCGTGCCCGTCGAAGCCCCGCGGCCGGCCAGCCACAGCAGGCCGCGCACGTTTTCGATGCCCACCCACAGCACCAGCGCCGCCACCAGCACCGCCCCGCCCGGGGTGGCGTAGGCGGCCAGGTGCAAGGCCAGCTCGGCGGGCGGCAGCTGGCCGCGGAAGGCCAGCAGGGCCCCCAGCCCGGCCACCAGCGCCGCGCACAGCGCCCCGCGCCCGGCCAGCGGCACCCGCTCGCCGTAGGCGTGCAGCCCGAAGGCCAGCCCGCCCACCAGTGCCAGGCTCAGGGCCAGGAAATACTGTTTTTCCACCGAAAAGACGCCCACCAAGTCCAGGTTGAGCGACATCAGCAGGAAGATGACCGGCACCAGCGCCGCCACGAAGGCCGTGCGCCGCAGCGTGGTGGCCACCGCTACCCAGCCCGCCAGGGCCCCCGCCAGCAGCGCCACCAGCCAGGTAGCGGCCGCCGGCTGCGCGAAGGGCCCCGCCAGGTCGTGCGTCAGGCTCACCACGAAGCCGCTGGCTTGCACGGGCAGCGCCAGGGGCCCCACGGCCAGGGTTTGCAGGGTAAGGGGCTGGGCCAGCAGGTGCGGCACCAGCAGCAGGGGCAGCGTGGCCGCCGGCCCCGTGAAGTAGTAGTAAACCGCCAGGCCCACGGCCAGCGCCGCTAGCCCGGCCAGGGGCCGGGGCCGCCACGCGCGGCCGGGGCCCCCGGGGAGTGCAGGAGGCGCCAACTAGTCGAGCACTTTGGGCACCCGGAAGTAATCCGAATCCTTGCGCGGGGCGTTGCGCAGGCCCTCCTGGTGGCTCACGGTGTTGCGGCCTTCGTCGTCGCGCAGCACGTTAATTTCCTGCGACAAGTGCACCAGCGGCTCCACGTCGGTCGTGTCCACGGCCTCCAGCTGGGCCACGAAGTCGAGGATGTTGTTCAGGTCGCCGAGCATCTGCTGCTCGTGGGCGGTATCAAATTCGAGGCGGGCCAGGTGGGCGAGGCCGCGCAGGGTAGCTAAGTCGGTGCTCATTTCGCTGAGTTATGAGTTATGAGTTAAAAGTTATGAGTTAGGCAATGCCGTCATGCTGAGCCTGTCGAAGCATCTCTACCGCTTCGTTGAATCGATTGGATTAGTTACGCGAGAGAGATGCTTCGGCTGCGCGGACGCCAGATGAGCATGACCGTTCTTTATAGCTGTGTCAGTATTTGTGCCTTAATAATTCGCTGCTTCACCGCCACGTGCTGGGGCCCGGTTTCTCGGCGCCTTCGGGCAGGAAGTCGGCGGTGAGCAGGGCGGCCACGCGGGCCTTGAGGGCAGGCACGTCGGCGGCGGTGAGGCCGGCGGTGGAAATGGCGGGGTGGAACACAATTTTGAGGCGGTGGTAGCGCACCCGCAGGCTGCCCTTCACGTCGGGCATGAACAGGTGGTTCAGCGGCATGCCCACGGGCACGATGGGCACGCCGGCGGCAATGGCCAGCTGAAACGCGCCGTCCTGAAACGGCAGCAGCGCGCGGCCGGGCGTGGGCGAAATGCGCCCCTCGGCAAAGATGGCGATGCTGCGCCCGGCGGCCAGGCCCTGCCGGGCCGCCACCAGGGCCCGGCCGCGGCTCACGGCGCTGGCCCGGTCCACGGTGATGTAGACCTTGCCGAATAGGGGCCCCCACAGCGGCACCTTGGCCAGCGAGTGCTTGCCCATCATGTTGAGGTAGCCGGGTATCGTTTTAAACATCAGCATGATGTCGATGTAAGAGCCGTGGTTGGCCACGTACACGCAGGGGCTGGGCAGGGGCCCCGCTTCCTCGTGGATTTCCTCAATCGGCACGCCCCATAACGCTATCGAGAACCTGGCCCAGCCGCTGTAGATGCGGTGCAGCGCCGGGTAGCTGGCCGGCGTGCGCCCCAGCCACCACTGCCAGGGGTAGGTGACCACGAACGGCAGCACGAACCAAAACGTGGCCCAGGTGGTGTAGAGGCGGTGGCCCAGGTAGCGAAACAAGTGGCGCATAGTCCGGGCAAAGTTAGCCCTTGGCGCGCGCCGCCAAAATGCGCTCAGCCTTCAGCAAGCCCGCCACGCTGATGCCGTCGGTGATGCGGTCGTCCATGGCCATGCGCACGGCCTCGGCCAGGGGCAGCTTCCAGAGGCGCAGGTCCTCGGTTTCTTCGGGCTCGGTTTCGCCCAGCGTCAGATCTTCGGCCAGGTACACGAAGCCCTCTTCGTCGGTGACGGAGTTGGAGGTGTGCAAGCGGGCGATGCGCGTCCAGCGGGCGGCCAGCAGGCCCGTTTCCTCGCGCAGCTCGCGCTGGGCCGATTCCAGCACGTCGAGCTCTACGGGGCCCCCGCCCATCGGAATCTCCCAGCTGTACTCGTTGAGCGGGTAGCGGTACTGGCCCACGAGCCAGGTATTGCCCTCGGCATCGACGGGAATGATGCCGATGGCCTTGTTCTTCATGCTCACCACGCCGTAGATGCCGGGCCCCCCGGCGGGGTTCAACACTTGGTCTTCACGTACTGAAATCCAAGGGTTTTGGTATTTCACGGCGCTGGCGAGCACGCGCCAGGGGTTGTGGGTTTCGTCGAGTTCGGCGTCAGAAAGCATGGGCACGGGCGGCGCGGGCAAGGGCCGCGCGCACGGCAAAACTACGCGGTGCCCGCCGCTACGGCGCCGTTCGGAGAGGAATATCGCCATTTCGCAGAGGATAGTACTGAACTAGTCTAAATAAATAAACAACCATCCGAAGCCCGCTGTAAGTTTGTTGCCATAAGTGCCCCGCACGGGCTGGAAATGTGGAAAGGAAGGACCTCTCGTGCGCTGGCGGGGTTGGCCAAAAAGCTGGGGTAGACAGCTTCCGGCCGGCCCTGCTGCTTATTAAGGCCGTTGCCCCCGGGCAACGGCCTTTTTTGTCTTAGGATTTTGGGGCCCCGAACCCGTTCGGGCCGCCTGCGTAAAACCGGACAGCCCCGCGCCGCCCACTTCCCGGCCCCGGGGCCCTGCCCATGGCCCAAACCCCGCCCAATAAAGCCGCCGCCCCCGACCCGTCCGACCCGCTTTTTACCCTGAAGCACGCCCAGGCCGAAGCCGACTTGGAAGCTAAAAACGGCCTCGGCCCCACCACCAACGAATACGTGAGCACTGACGAAGACGACGAAATCTCCGACGCCGAGGGCCCCCGCGACAGCCAGGGCCAGCGCCGCGGTGAAAACGACGACGTTACCAAAGGCGATTCGGCTGGCAGCCACTAGCTGCGCCCAACGTCCCCTGCAAAAGCCCCGGCCTCCATCACGAGGTTGGGGCTTTTACGTAGTCAAGAACCTCGTTTGGGCCCCGGCTACAGCAGCCGAAAACCCGGGCGGTGCCGCGGCGACGGCCCGTGGGCCCGGATGGCCGCCCGGTGGGCCGCGGTGGGGTAGCCCGCATTCTGGGCCCAGCCGTAGGCGGGAAACTCGCGGTCGAGGGCGGCCATGCGCTCGTCGCGGAAGGTTTTGGCGAGCACCGAGGCGGCGGCGATGCTGCGGTACAGGCCGTCGCCGCCCACCACGCAGGTGTGGGCAAACCCAGCCAAGGGCCGAAAGCGGTTGCCATCGACCAACAGGTGGGCCGGCGCCACGGTTAGCGCGGCTACGGCTCGGTGCATGGCCAGGTAGCTGGCCTGGGCAATGTTCAGGGCCCCAATCTCCTCTTCCGAAGCTTCGCCCACGGCCCAGGCCACGGCCTCGGCGCAAATGAGCGGGCGCAGCAAGTTGCGCTGCCGGGCACTAAGCTGCTTGGAATCGCGCAGCAGGGGCGGGGCAAAACCGGGCGGCAGGATAACAGCCGCCGCAAACACGGGCCCCGCCAGGCAGCCCCGCCCGGCCTCGTCGAGGCCGGCTTCGAGCGGCAGGCCGGTGTGGGTGGCCAGCAGCGCCGGCCGGGGCCCCGGGGCCCTCACCGCTTCAGCTGAATCAGGTCGAGGAACAGGCTGAAGCCATCGACGCTGGTGCCGCCTTCGCCGAAGGTTTCGAAGCTCAGGGGCTTGATGATGTAGCCGCTCACGGCCAGCTGCTGGGCCTTGAAGCGGTCCGCGTCGAGGTCGGAGGTGGTCATGATGAACACGTTCAGACCGGCAAACTCGGGGTCGGCACGCAGGGCCGCCAGCAGCTCCAAGCCGTTCATCCGGGGCATGTTGATGTCGAGCATTACCAGGCTGGGCTTGGCAATTTTCTCTTGGCCGTTCTCGCCGCGCAGTAGGTCCAGGGCCTCGCGGCCGTTGCGGGCGTGCGTGAGCGGTACCTCAATGTGCTGGCGGCGCAGCTCGCGTTGCACATTCATAACGTCCATCTGGTCGTCTTCGACCAACAGGATGCTTGGGGTAGATTCGGGGGACATAAGCGGAAAAGTAAACCGGCGGGGCCGGGGCGTAGAAAGGGCAAAGTAGTGGCCTTAAGCAGCCAGGGCGGGCGCAAGGGTATTAGCCTTGGCAGATTTAGTCTGGCTGCTGGGCGGCTGCTTGGGCCAAGTGAAGGCAAAGGTGGCCCCCTGCCCGGGCACTGATTCGATGCCGATGGTGCCGCCCTGGCGTTCCACAATCTTCTTCACAATGGCCAGCCCCACACCGGTGCTCTCCAGCGTGTCACGCTCGACCAAGGTTTGGAAAATGACAAAAATCCGCTCGTGGTACTCCGCCGCAATGCCCGGCCCGTCGTCCATCACCGAGAAGCGGTAGAAGTCGCCCGCGTCGTCGCACCCGATGGTGACGTTGGCCTGCTCGGGGTGCTCGTGGTACTTCACGGCGTTGCTGATGAGGTTGGTGAACACCTGCTCCAACTGCACCCGCGTGGTGACGAGGGTGGGCAAAAAGAACGGCAGCTCGAAGTGCAGGCCCGCGGGTAGGTTGAGGTTGGCCGCGATTTCGCGCAGCAGCTGGCGCACAAACACCGTTTCGTTCACTTCCGTCACGCGGCCCACCCGGGCCAGGTCGAGGATGCCGGTGATGAGGTTTTCCATGCGGTGCACCCGCTGGCGCATCAGCCCCAGAAACTCGCGGATGTGAGCCGGCAGCTTGTCAGGCCCCATGTCCTCCTCAATCCAGCGCGAGGCGCTTTCAATGCCGCGCAAGGGCGCTTTGAGGTCGTGCGACACCACGTAGGCGAATTGGTCCAACTCGCGGTTGCGGGCTTCGAGCTGGCCGATGTTGGTATTCACGGTGCGCCCCAGGCCGTTGAGGGCCCCGGTAAGCACGCTCAGCTCGTCCTGGTTGTCATCAACAAGCTGGGCGTCGTACTCGCCGGCGCTGAGGCGGCGGGCCAAGCCCACCAAGCCCGTGAGGCGCCGCGCCAGCCCCTGCGCCAAATACGCGGCCCAAGCCAGCCCGAGTACCAGCGCCGCCACGGCCGCGGTCACCGAAATCCACTGGGCCCGGCCGATGCTGGCGTCGCGGCGCGCGTCGAGCCGGCCCCGGGTAGCGTTTTCCACCACGTCGAACTGGCTGAGGTGGAAGCGCACGTTGTCCATAATTTGCTTGCCCGTGAGGCCCTCCACAAGCCGGCGGTGAGGTAGGCCCGCCAGGGCCTCCATTTCGGGGTGTTGCAAGTGCACCCGGCGCTTCTCCATGACGATGAGGTGCGTGTACGCGCTCCACTGCTGAAACAGGTGCTGCGAACGGTTGAGGTGGCCCACCTGCGCCGGGTTGTGGGCCACCAGCGTGCGTAGGTCGTTGAAGCGGCCCACCAGCTGCCGCTCGCCCTGGTAGTAAGGGTCGAGCGATTGCTCATCGCCTGAGAGCAGGTAACCGCGGAAGCCGGTTTCCATGTCTACAATGTTGCGCAGTAGGCCGTTGGCTTCTTCCGACACGCGCTGCGACTCCGCTACGGCCCGGGCGTTGCTCACTACTTGTACGGCCAGCCGGTAGTTCACAAACAGCACCGCTGCAAACAGCCCCAGCAGCAGTAAAATGCCGGCAAATATTTTGGTACTTAGCTTGACTTTCATGGAGTTGCCGGGCCGCAAGCCCAGCGCTGGGTGGAGGGCGTGCTCAGGCTTCGGTACGCAGTGTGCGTTCAATGGTTTGCAGCAGGCCCGCAATGCTTTCGGCCTGGGCCAGCACGGCGGGCAGGCCGGCGGCCGCGGCTTCGGGGCGGCCCGCCAGGCGGTGGTCCATCAGCGCGGCCGCGTTGTGGTGCAGGCGGCGGTGGGCGGCGTCGAGGGTAGCCATTTCGGGCACGTGCGCGTAGGCCCCGGCCCGGCGCTCGGCAATCCAGTGGCCCAGGGCGCACTGGTCGGGGTCGCGCAGGGGGCCCTCGGCGTAGTCGTTGCCGTACAAGAACGAGCGCAGCTTCGTCTTGAATAAGAAGTGTTTGGTAGAGGCCGACTCGAAGTCCTGCTTGATTTCGTTGGGGGTCATGGGGGCGGGGGCAGCGTAAGCTCGTCTACGGCTGTGGGCCGAAAGTAGCTACTTTCGCGGGCCGAAGCCGCGGCCGCGGCCGGCCCCATCCCCCCGTTCCCCATGACCGTTTCCTCGCTCAAAACCGTTGCCCTCGACGCCACCCACCAGCAGCTGGGGGCCAAAATGGTGCCTTTCGCCGGCTACAACATGCCCGTGCGCTACTCCTCCGACCTCGACGAGCACCACACCGTGCGCCGGGCCGTGGGCATGTTCGACGTATCGCACATGGGCGAGTTCCGGGTGCGGGGCCCCCAGGCGCTGGGCCTCATCCAGCGCGTGACGACCAACGACGCCGCCAAACTCCAGCCCGGCAAGGCCCAGTACTCGGCCCTGCCCAACCACACCGGCGGCCTCGTCGACGACCTGCTGGTGTACATGCTGGCCGAAAACGATTACCTCTTGGTGGTCAATGCCTCCAACATTGAAAAGGACTGGAACTGGATCCAGCAGTTCAACACCGAGGGCGCGGAGATGGAGGACATTTCCGACCGCACCAGCCTCTTTGCCGTGCAGGGCCCCAAGGCCGTGGCCGCGCTGCAAGGCCTCACCAACGTGGACCTGGGCGCCATTCCGTATTACTCCTTCACGCAGGGCCCCTTCGCCGGGGCCCCCGACGTCATCATCTCCGCTACCGGCTACACCGGCGCGGGCGGCTTCGAGCTGTACGTGCCCAACGAGTACGCCCAGCGCGTGTGGGACGCCATCATGGTGGCCGGTAAGCCCCACGGCCTCAAGCCCATCGGCCTGGGCGCGCGCGACACGCTGCGCCTCGAAATGGGCTACAGCCTGTACGGCAACGACATCGACGACACCACTTCGCCCCTCGAAGCCGGCCTGGGATGGATCACCAAGTTCACCAAGGAGTTCACCAACAGCGACGCCTTGAAGGCCCAAAAAGCTGCCGGCATGGCCAAAAAGCTGGTTGGATTCGTGATGGACGGCCCCGGCATTCCGCGCGGCCACTACGAGCTGGTGGACGCCGCCGGCCAGAAAATCGGCGACGTCACCAGCGGCACGCAGTCGCCGAGCCTGGGCAAGGGCGTGGGCCTGGGCTACGTGCGCGCCGAGCTGGCCGCGCCCGGTACCCAAATTTTCGTGCAAATCCGGGGCAAAAGCCTGCCTGCCACCGTGCACAAGCTGCCGCTGGTGCCGGGCACCGAGGAAGTATAAATTTTGACTAAAGACCTGTCATCCTGAGCGCAACGCAGGATCTGAGAACAAGGAAACGACTTGCAGTAAATGAGTGCTGCTAATCGTTCGGCCGTCCCCAAGTCCTTCGCTGCGCTCAGGATGCCCCGTTTTTTGCCATCCAGAATACCTGCGTGATTGCCACTTGTTTAGAAACCCAACAACCCCCCGAATGCCTGCTTTAGACGTTTGTTTTTCTCCCGATTTGCTGCCTTTATATGATTTGCGGGGGCGGGTGGCGGTTATCGTCGACGTGCTGCGGGCCAGCACCACCATCGTCACGGCCTTGGTGGCGGGCGTCACGCACGTGTTTCCGGTGGGCACCCTCGACGAGTGCGCGGCGCTGGGGGCCCAAGGTTGCCTCACGGCGGCCGAGCGCGACGGCGTGCCAGCCGAAGGCTTCGACCTAGGGAACTCGCCCTTCGGTTTCCTCGACCCCGGCCGGCCGGTGCGGGGCCGCGCCCTGGCCATCAGCACCACCAACGGCACCCAGGCCCTGCGCCGCTCGCTGGCGGCCGAGGCCGTCGTCATCGGCGGCTTCGTGAACCTGACGGCCGTGGCCGACTTTGCCCAGCAGCAGCAGCGCGACGTGCTGATCGTCTGCGCCGGTTGGAAAGGCCAATTCTGCCTTGAAGACAGCCTATTCGGTGGGGCCCTGGCTGCCCGCCTGGAGCCCCTGGGCTTCGACGTGCAACACAGCGACAGCACCCTGGCCGCGCTGCACCTCTGGCACCAGGCCGGCGACGACCTACCGGGCTACCTGCTGCAATCGGCCGCCGTGCGCCGCCTCAACGCCCTGGAAGCCAACGACGATTTTTTGTTCTGTGCGAAAATTGACACTTATGCCCACGCCCTGCCCGTGCTGCAAAACGACCGGCTGGTGCTGGCGTAGGGCCCCGGTGGCGGCGCTACTTTAGAACGTCATGCAAAGCGCAGCGAAGCATCTCTCCCGCTGGATAATCATTGACTACTGCTGCGGGAGAGATGCTTCGGCTGCGTTCAGCGTGACGTTTTACTAAGCGGCTCAGCTACTTCAGCTTCTCGTTGTCCTTGTGCCGCCGGGCGTCGCGCTGGGTTTTCTTGGCCAGGTTGCGCGTCATGGCCTCGGTGAGGTCGACGCCGGTTTGGTTGGCTAAGCAGATGACGACGAATAGGACATCGGCCAGCTCATCGCCCAACTCATGGCCTTTGTCCGATTCTTTGAACGACTGCTCGCCGTACTGCCGGGCGATGAGCCGGGCCACTTCGCCCACTTCCTCGGTGAGGATGGCCATGTTGGTGAGTTCGTTGAAGTAGCGCACACCGGTAGTCGTAATCCACTGGTCGACGGTTTGTTGGGCTTGCTCGATGGTCATGGCGCAGCGTTGGTTTCGGTGAGGTAAAAGGGAAAAAGTGCCGCTTGGCGGGGCCCCTACCCGGTGGGCGAGTCGAGCACGATGGTAACGGGACCGTCGTTCACGAGGCTCACCTGCATATCGGCCCCGAAAATGCCGGTGGGTACCGGGCGGCCCAGTAGCTCGGCCACCAGGGCCACAAATTGTTGGTACAGCGGCTCGGCCACGGCCGGCGGGGCGGCGCCCACGTAGCTGGGGCGGTTGCCCTTGCGGGCGTCGGCGAGCAGGGTGAACTGGCTCACCACCAGTACTTCGCCACCGGCGTCGAGCACGCTGCGGTTCATCTGGCCCACCTCGTCAGCAAAAATGCGGAGCTGCACCAGCTTGCGGGCCCCCCAGGCCAATTGGGCAGGGCCGTCGGTGGGGGCGAAGCCAGCCAGCACCAGCAGGCCCGGCCCAATGCGGCCCGTAACGGCCTCCGCCACGGTAACCTGCGCGCTGCGAACGCGCTGAACGACAAGGCGCATAGGAAAAATTGAGTTGAATACTAATCCGCCGGGGCCCCACCGGGCGCCCGTGCCGACCTTTGCGGCGGCCCGGCCCCGGGGCCCTAATAGCCCCCGAATGCCCGCAAATAACGCCGCGCCGCCGCTTCCTGCTCCGCCTACCGCCCGCCGGGGGCTGGTCCTGGCGCTGCTGGCGGTGCTGGGCTTGCGGCTGTGGCACCTATTTGCCGCCGGCTTGCCCGACTACGATTCGGTGCGCAACTGGCAGTTGGTGCAGGAATTGGCACATGGCGATGGCCACTCCATGTTTTTCACGGCCGGGCCGGGCTTCAACCTGCTGTTTGCCCTGCTGGCCCGCGTCACGTCCGATGTACGGGCGTTTCAGGTGGCCAATGTGGTGCTGGGCGTGGCGGGGCTGGGGCTGTTTGCACAGTTCGTGGGGCAGGCAGTAGCGGCTAGCGGGCGGCCCTGGCGCAACGCCGAAGCCGCGGCGCTGGTGCTGCTGGGCGGCACTGGACTGCTGCTCACGTTTTCGGGGCGCGATTTCACGGCCGGGGCGGGCGGGCTGGTGCTGGCCGCGGGCCTGCTGCGCAGCCACTTCCGGCGGGTGCAGGCGGGGCCGCTGGCTGGGCGGCAGGCGGCGCTGCGGCAGGCCGCCTGGTGGCTGGCCGCGGGCCTGTGCTACAGCTATAAGTTTCTGCTGGTGCTGCCTATCCTGGGGGCCCTGGAGGCGTGGCGGGCCGATTGGCCGGCCTGGCGCGGGGCCGTGAAGTGGCAGGTGCTGGGCCGCCTGGCGCTGCCCTACGTGGTGCTGATGGCCGCCGGGGCCCTGCTGGCCGGCCTGCCCTGGCACCGCTGGCCGGCCACCTACGTGCGCCTGATATTGCCCGACGCGCCCAACCCCGCCGGCCGGCAGCTGGTGCTGAGCCCCGATTTTTTCTTCTATTTCCGCTACTTGTGGGCGTTCGAGTCGCCGCTGCTGCTGCCGGGGCTAGCGGCGGGCGCGTGGCTGGGGTGGCGGCAGTGGCGGGCGCTGCCGCCGGGGCCCGCGGGCCGGCCGCTGCCGCTGCTGCTGTACCTGAGCATCTGGGCGGGGTGCTGGCTGGCGGGCATGGCCTTGCTGCAGAAAGCGCCCCGCGGCCTCACCTACGTCTTTCTGCCGCTGGCGGCGCTGGTGGTGCTCAGCCTGCGCCACCTGCCCGGCCGCTGGCGGGGCCCCGGGGCCGCCGTGCTGCTGGCCGCCCTGGCCCTGAACGGCTACCGGCTCTGGCAGCACCTCTACCGCTACCCGCCCAGCCACTACCCCGAGGTGGCCGCGTGGCTGCACGCTCATGGGGCCCGGCGCGTGGCCAGCACGGTAGGCCTGGGCCTGGCCCCGTATTTATCCGAAAACGAAGAATTTACTAGCATCGCCAACGAGTGCCAACTGGGGGCCCTGCGCCGCCAGGGCTACGACTACGTGGTGCTCGACGCCTATTGGCAAGTGGCCCACGTGGCGCAGTTCGACTCGCTGCGCCGCCAGCGCCCGCTGGCCGCCTGGCCCGAAACCCGCCTCACCGAGCCGCTGCTGTTCCTGGAGCACTCGGAATTCACCGGTCTCAACTACGACCAAACCCTGGACTGGCAGCGCATCGCCGCGCACGACTCGCGGCAACTCCGCGTGTACCGCCTGGGGCCCCAGTAGCGGGTTTTAGATGTCGGTTGCTGGTTGTCAGTTGCTTGGTATCAGCACCTAAGCCCGTCATGCTGAGCGCAGCCGAAGCATCTCTACCGCGCAAGTAATCCAGCCGATTGGGTCAGTTACGCGGTAGAGATGCTTCGGCTGCGCTCAGCATGACGGCCTGCTAGATTACTAAAGAGCATCCTCACCGCTTCACGCCCAGGCTATCCAAGTGGTGCTGGTAGCGGCGGGCGTTGCGCTTGTGCTGGGCATAGGTGGCGGCGAAGTCCGAAAAGCCGCTGCCGTCGGGGCGGGCGCAGAAAAACAGGTTGTCGTTGTGGGCGGGGCGTAGCACAGCGTCGAGCGAGCTGGCGCGGGGCGTGGTAATGGGGCCCGGCGGCAGGCCCTTGTGGCGGTAGGTGTTGTAGGGCGAGTCCACTTTTTTGTCCACATTCAGCACGCGCTTGCGGGTGCCGAGGCCATGCAGCGGCCAGAGCAGGGTGGGGTCGGCCTGCAGGGGCTGGCCCAAGCGCAGGCGGTTGAGGTACACGGCGGCAATGAGTGGCTTGTCGGTAAGCTGGGCCGTTTCGCGCTGCACAATGCTGGCCAGCACGCCCACCTGCACCGGTGTGAGGCCCAGCGAATCGGCCCGGGCCCGGCGCGGGGCCGACCAAAAACGGCGGTGCCGCGCCGCCACGGTATCCAGGAAAGCGGCGGCGCTGGTGTTCCACAGCAGGCGGTAGGGCCCCGGGATGAACAGTGTGCGCACCGTGCAGGTATCGAGGCCGTAGCGGGCGCGCAGACCGGCATTATTATTTAGCAACAAGCTGAGCTTGAACGAATCGGCCTCAATTTGGCGGCTGACTTGCCGGGGCAGGTTTTCGAGGTAATGAAACGGCGCCAGCTCGAACTGTACCGTGTCTTGCCGCCCGCTTTCCAGCAACTGCACCAGCGCCAAATTGCCCAGCCCCGGGCCCAGGCGGTAGCGGCCGGGCCGCACGTGCGCCGGGTAGCCGCGCCAGCGCGCCACCCAGTCGAACGCGCCCGGCTCGCGCAGCAGCCCCTGCCGCCGCAGCGAGTCGCGCACGGCCCCGTAGCCGCTGCCGGTGCGGACGTACAAGTACGCGTCGCCCTCCACAAACGCCACCACGTTGGGCCGGTACAGCACCCGCCACGCCGCGTAGCCGCCCGCCGCCAGCAGCCCAAGCAACCCAATCATCAGCCAACGGCGCATCGCAACTTCAGTGTACATAGGCAGAGTAGGGCCCCGGACGAAAATTGGCGGGCAAAAGTTCAGGCCCTCACCAGGGCAGCCACAGCTTCGGCGTAGGCGCGGCGCGCGGCATCCTGCTCCAGCCGGGTGGGCAGGGCGGCGCGCACCTCGCAGTTGGGCACGGCGCAGCGCTCACAGGTTTCGTTCACGGTTTTCACGGCTAGGGTAAGACCAGCGCGAAACTTGAGCTGCCGGCGCAAGGCGTCGTCGCAGCGAGGCCTATCGTCACGCTGGTGGCGGGCTGGCCGTGGTTCAGCATCGGAATATTTTTGAGGAAAACGCCGCGCACCAAAAAAAGGCCCAGCAAGGCCCTGAACGAGCGTTTGCCGTCGATGCCGAGGCCCCGCAAAGATAGAAGCATAAATTACCACCCGCTAGCGCTAGCCCAGTGGTCCTTGGTTCCCAATTTCTTCCCTCATTGCCCATGCCCTTTACCGCGCCTGCCACCGCCCCGCCGCCGGTGATGCGCACCCCCGACCGGGTGCGCATCACCGGCGACTTCGGCCTGAGTTTGCCGAAATGCTCACGCCCTCGGCCCTGGTGTTCGTGGCCGAGCTGCATCGACGCTTCGACGCCACCCGCTACGCGCTGCTGGCCCGCCGCGCGGCCCGGCAGGCCAAATTCACGGCCAGCATTTTTCCCGACTTTGTGGCGGAAACCCGGCGCTTGCGCGGGCAGGACTGGACGGTGGCCCCGCTGCCAAAGTGTTCATGGCCGATTTTGAGGATTCGAACGCGCCCACCTGGGCCAACGTGGTGGAGGGCCAGCGCAGCGCAACCCCGCTTGGCCGCCGACGTACTGGGCGTGCCCACGCTCATTGTGGCCCGCACGGATGCCGCCGCCGCCGTCCTGTTCACAGCTGACGTGGACGCCCGGGACCTGCCGTTTATCCAGCAGGCGGGCGAGCGCACCAGTGAAGACTTCTGCCGCATCCGCTGCGGTGTGGAGGCCGGCAGTGCCCGCGGCCTGGGCCCCTACGCCGACCTGATCTGGACGGAAACCTAGAACCCCGACCTGGGCCAGACCAGGCCAGGCAGTTTGCCGAAGCCATCCACACCCTTCTCCCGGGCAAGCTGCTGGCCTACAACTGCTCGCCGTCGTTCAACTGGGCCGCCCAGCTGAGCGTGGAGCAAATGGAAACCTTCCGCAAGGAGTTGGCCGCCATGGGCTACAAGTCCCAGTGCATCACCCTGGCCGGCTTCCGTGCCCTAAATATCAGCATGTTCGAACTGGCCAAAGCCTACTGTGAGCGCGGCATGGCCGGCTACTCGGAGCTCCAGAAGCGCGAATTTACTTTGCAAAAGGACGGCTACCAGGCCGTGAAACATCAAGCATTCGGGGGCACCGGCTACTTCGACGCCGTGCAAAACGTAGTGACTAGCAACCAAATCAGCGCCAGGGCCCTATGTTGGCAGTACCGAAGAAGGACAGGTCTGAACCGCAGATTAAGTGGATTTAACGGATAAGAACGGATTGTAATATCCCCTTATCTGCAACTAAAAAGGCCACTCCTAAAGTGGCCTTTTTAGTTAGACTTTGGAATTGCAGTTAGCTTAAGCTAGGCCCTCAGACTTACCACACACCGGAAAGTAGAGGGCTATGAGAATCCACTCTTATCCGTTAAATCTGCTTAATCTGCGGTTCAGGCAAACGGAGCCGCAATCTGCTCGTAGTCTTCGCCATGTTTTTCGGCGGCGGCTTTTAGTAGCTGCTGCTGCCAGGGGCGGAGGGCCCCCGCGGCGCCCTGCTCCACAATGTCGGCGATGAGGCGGTTGCTGAGCACCATGTTGGCCATCACGGGGCCCTGGTCGGCGGCGAGGTGGGCCTTGAGGGCCAGCAGCAGGGTTTCACGGGCTTCGGCGCGGTTGGCAGCAGCCCCATTCAGGCGGCGGCGAAACGGAAACTTGCGCTGGTCGGGGGGCAGCGCGGCCTCGCCGGGCAGGTCGGTGGTGCCGATGGCTAGTAGCTGGTCGGCGTAGGGCGCGCGCTTCAGCTCGGGGTGCAGGCCGTTGGCGGCGCGCAGCTGGTTGGCGGTTTCGATGGGCTGGCGGGCCAGCTCGGCCAGCCGGTCGTTGCTGATGACGTGGTAAGGCGGGCGGTCGAGCTGCCGGGCCACGGTGTCGCGTAGCTTGTACAGTTCCCGGAAGATGGGCATTTCCTCGGGCGAAATCTTGAATTTGGTGGCGTTGCGGGCCCAGGGGCGGGGCTCGTCGCGGCCGTAGCGCACGGCTTCCAAGGCGTGGTTTTCCTCGGCGGCCCACTGGGCGCGGCCCATGTCGGCGAGGCGGGCAGCCAAGCGGTCGGTCAGCTCAAACAGGTAGAGCACGTCGTTGGCAGCGTACTCCTTCTGGGCCTCGGTGAGGGGCCGCTTCAGCCAGTTCGACTTCTGCTCGCCCTTGTCCACTTCAAAACCCAACTCGCTCTGGATGAGGCGGCCCAGGGAGATGTTATTGTCCTCGGCGGCCAGCAGGCTGAACTGCAGGCTGGTATCTACGATGGTGCGACAGTTGACGCCGAACACCTCGTCGAGCAGCAGAATGTCCGACTTGCAGGAGTGGAACACCTTGGCTACGGCCGGGTCGCGCAGCACGGCAAACAGCGGCTCTAGGCCGGCGGCCATGTCGGGCTCCAGTGGCAGCGGGTCGATGAGGTACACCTCCTGCCCGTCGAACACCTGGATGAGCGCTAGGTGCCGGCCGTAGCGGTAGCGCATGTCGTCAAACTCCAGGTCGATGCCAATGCGCGGCAGGGTGGCGAAGTGGGCGGCCGCAGCGGCAATGGCGTCGGCGGCAGTGAGGTAGTGGATTGTGGGCATGGCCGGCAAAAGTAGGGGCCCGGGGCCCCGTTGCCCGTCAAACGCCCAATAGATCATTCAGTGCAAATAATTCGCTAGTCTTCTTTAAGGTAAAAAAACCAGTGATAAGTGATTTTTTTGTTAATTTATAATAGATTTGGCCTTTGTAGCCAACACTGTTTAAGAGAAAATATTAATTTTTGGTAATACATCCCTCTCGTTTTACTTCTTCAACTTTAACCCCCGCCGCATGAAAATGAGAATCTTTACGCACTACCGGTTGCTACTGCTACTGATAAGTTGGCTCGCGGCCGCGCCTGCTTGGGCCCAGACCCAAGCTGTTAGCGGCCGGGTTTTGGGCTCGGACAGCGGGGCCCTACCCGGCGTAACCGTACTGGAGCAAGGCACCACCAACGGCGCCACCACCGGCGCCGACGGCACCTACCGCCTGAGCGTGGGGCCCCGCGCTTCGCTAGTGTTCAGCTCCGTGGGCTACGCCACCCAAACCATTGCCGTGGGCGGCCAATCTATCGTTAACGTAACGCTGCAAGCCAGCGCCACCGAGCTAAGCGAGGCCGTGGTAGTGGGCTACGGCACCCAAAACAAGGCCGACCTGACGGGTTCGGTGGTGCAGATTTCGGCTAAAGAAGTCGAAAACCAGCCCGTGACCAGCTTCGAGCAGTCCATTCAGGGCCGCGTACCGGGGGTAGTCATCAACCAGGGCAGCGGTAAGCTGGGGCAGGGCATCAACATTCAGGTGCGCGGTACCTCATCGGTGACGGCCTCCAGCCGTCCGCTGTATGTGATTGATGGGGTTCCCGTTACCTCCCAGGACCCGTCGCAAGCCGGTGACGAGCCCTTGAACCCGCTGGCTGACCTCAATCCCAACGATATTGAAAGCATCAGCATTTTGAAAGACGCTTCGGCCTCGGCCATCTACGGCTCGCGGGCCTCGAACGGGGTGGTGCTCATTACCACCAAGAAAGGCAAGCAGGGCCAAACGAAAGTCACTTTGGGCTACTACTATGGAACCAGTGCCCCCACCCGGCTGCGCCAGTTTTTAAACGCCGACCAGTATCGGACGCTGCTCAGCGAGTCGATGCGCAATGGATTGAACATCAGTCCTACCGACCCTAACGCTGATTATCCTACAATAGAGGCCGCTTTCGCTGGGGAGGGCGGTATCGACTACAAATCTACTTACGATACGCCCTGGGACCGTCTGGCGTTTCGTAACAACGGCAAGTACAAGCTTTTCGGAAGCGACGCGGCCAGTGTGTCTCAGTATGATTTCAGCGCGGCGGGCGGGGATGCTAAAACGCGGTTCTATATAAGCGGCACTTTTAACGACCAAAAAGGCATCATCATTGGCAACCGCTTCCGGCGGGGTAGCCTGCGCCTCAACCTCGACCACAGCGTAACCGAGAGCGTGCGCGTCGGCCTGAACGTGTCGTTGGCGCGAACCGTGAACGAGCGGGTGTCGGGCGATAATGCTTTTTCGAACCCATTGCAGCTCAACGCGCTTACGCCGTTGCAAACAGCCTACGACCCCACTACCGGTTTGCTCAACCCGGCAACTATCTACTACAACAACCTGATTGACCAATCGCTCGGCTCGAACCGGGCCGGCACTTACCGCTCGTTCAGTACGGCCTACGTCAATTGGACGCCGATAAAGGGCTTGACGCTGCGCTCAGAAATTGGCGGGGACTTCCTCAACCTCAACGAAGACTTGGTGCGCGGAGCCGGCACCCAGGACGGTGGGGCCTCGGGCTACGCCTACAACGCGCAAACCCAGACCGTCAACTACACCAATAACAATACGGCTACTTATGCTTTCGACCTCAGCGAAGACCATCATTTTGATGTGCTGGTGGGTGAATCGTACCAGAGGAATGACCAGAAGCTGACAGCGGCCGAGGGCCGGGGCTTTCCCACGACTGAGTTCACGCGCATCGCCAGCGCAGCCATCAAAACTGGTGGCAATACTTCGTTTGGCACCGGCTACTCGTTCCTGTCGTATTTCGCTCGTGTCAACTACAATTTCCGCGGCAAGTACTTGCTCTCGGGTAGTGTGCGGCGCGACGGCTCGTCGCGCTTCGGGATTAATAAACGCTACGGGAACTTTGGAGCCGGCTCGATTGGCTATTTACTGTCGGAAGAAAGCTTTTTAAAGGGCAGCACGGTAGTTAACTATTTGAAAGTGAGGGCCAGCTACGGCCTGACCGGTAACGCCGAAATCGGTAATTTCAATTCGCGGCGCTTCGTGTCGGCCCAGCCTTATGCCGACCAGTCGGGCATCGCGCCCGACGCCAACATCGGCAATCCGAACCTGAGCTGGGAAAATACCAAGCAGGTAGATTTAGGTCTGGAATTTGGTTTCCTGAACAACCGCATCTCGGGTGAGGTGGACGTGTACCAGAAAAACACGACCGGCTTGCTACTCAATCGCCAATTGCAGCTAACCAGCGGCTACACCACCATCACGGAGAACGTGGGGGCCCTGCGCAACAAGGGCCTAGAAATAGCCCTGAACGGGCGCATTTTGGATGGCAGCTTTAAATTGAGCGTGGGCGGCAACATATCGTTCAACCGCAACCTCATCACCGACCTGCCTACGCCCATCATCCCGACCGGCAACACAATCAGCCGGGTGCAGCAGGGCGAGCCGCTGGGCGTGTTTTATGCGAAGAAGTACGCCGGCGTGGACCCGACCAACGGCGACGCGCTTTATTATGCCGCCGATGGCACGACCACGAATAAATACGCGCTGGCTACCGTCCAAAAAGTAGGCGACCCGAACCCAAAATACACGGGCGGCGTGAACATCACCGCCAGCTTTAAAGGATTTGACCTGAGCGCCCTCGGTCAGTTTTCAGAGGGTGGCAGCATCTACAACGCGGCGGGCGTATACCAATCGGCCAACGCCGATTACCTCGATAACCAGACTACGGACCAACTCAACCGCTGGCAAAAAGCGGGCGACATTACCGAGGTGCCCCAGGCCCGCTACGGCGCAAGCAACGGCACTCAGACCTCGTCGCGCTGGGTTCAGGACGGCTCGTTCTTCCGCATCAAAAACGTTACGCTGGGCTACAACCTACCGGCCACCCTCGTGAAGCACGGCTACCTGCAAACCGTGCGCATCTACCTCACGGGCCAGAACCTGGCCACTTTCACTAAGTACACCGGCTACGATCCCGAGGTGAACACCTACGGCCTGGGTGCTGCCAACTACTTGTTGGGCCACGATTTTTACACCCCGCCGCTGAATAAGACTTATTTGCTGGGCGTGAATATTGGCTTTTAACTCTTTGTCTTCGCAATTAATATGAAAAGTAACTTTATTTGGCCGGCCTGTGTGCTGGCGCTGGGCCTGAGCTTATCGGCTTGCAAGGACGCGCTGGACATCAACCCGCAGCAAAGCATTGACGCTTCCACGGCCTATGGTACGTCGCAGAAAGTGGGCGCGGCAGTGGTGGGAATTTATGCCCGCCTCGACAATTCCAGTTTGTACGGCACGGACCTGGTACTGGTGCCCGAGCTGTTGGGCGGCAACGGCTATATCAACTGGGACGGGTCTTTCCAAAACTACCGGCAATTGCGGGCCCACACGCAAATATCGAACAACTCTAACGCGGAAAATATCTGGACGCAAGCATACGATGCCATCAACCAGTGCAACCTGATTTTGGCTAATTTGGCGGCCGTAACGGACGCGGGCCAAAAAAGCCAGTACGAAGGCGAGGCCTCGTTTATTCGGGGCTCGATGTATTTCGAGTTGGTGCGCCTCTACGCCCAGCAGTACAAGCCGGGCGGCGGCAACACCCAGGACGGCGTTCCTATCAACTTGGTGCCCGTGACGGCGGTGGAGCAGGCTGACGTTAAGCTCGCCCGAAGCACCGTTGAGGACGTGTACGCCCAGGCCATCAAAGACCTGCAAAACGCCGTGGCGAAGCTGCCAGCCCAGAACATTACCCGAGCCTCCAAGTATTCGGCCGAGGCCATGCTCTCCCGGGTATACTTGCAGCAGGGCAACTACCCGGCGGCCCGAACGGCGGCCAACGACGTAATCAATAACAGCGGGGCCAGCCTGATTGGCTCGGTAGCGGCGGTATTTGCCAACCGCAACAGCGCCGAAAGTCTGTTCGAGATTCAGCAGAACGACCAGAACAACGCCGGTACCAGTAACAGCGGTTTGGCCACCTTTTTTGCTGGATACAGCCCCAACGGCGACCAGGGCGTGCTCTACGGCCGGGGTGATGTGCGGGTGCTGCCCGGCTTTGCCAACTTGTACGGCTACGGCAGCGGCGACGTGCGGGGCACGGATTCGCTTTCAGCCATCACCACGAAAACGCTCATCTACCTTAGCGACGGCAACAACAAGGCGGGCCGGCTGCGCACGCTGAAATGGCGCACCTACGGCCAAAACATTCCCATCATTCGGCTGGCTGAAATGTACCTCACCCGGGCCGAGTGCGATGTCCGGGCCGGCAAGGCCGCTTCGGCGCTGGACGACGTAAACACCATCAGGGCGCGCTCGGGGGCCTCAATAAAGCCCGCCGTCACATTGGCTGACGTGTTGCTGGAGCGCCAGTTAGAGCTGGCGTTCGAAGGGTTTCGCGTTCATGATTTGAAGCGCACGGGCCAGGCAGTTGGCACTTTGCCGGCCGACAGTCCACTGCTGATACTCCCGATTCCGCAGCGTGAAATTAACAACAACACTAATTTGAAGCAAAACGCCGGGTACTAACCAACCTGTTCAACACAAAACAGGGCCCCCAACCGCAGTTGGGGGCCCTGTTTTGTTTAGGTGGCCGGCTGGCGGGCTACTTATCCCCGATGAGTAGCTGCGGCTGGGCCCCGCGGCCGCCGCCCATGATGATGACCTTGGCGTTGGGCGAGGTAGCAATGGCCTGGTTGGCCTTGATGTTCTCGTACTGTAGCAGCTTGTCGCTCAACTCGGTGTTCACGATGCGCTGGTAGTCGGCGATGCCCTGGGCTTCTACGCGCTTGCGCTCGGCTTCCTGCTTTTCCTTTTGCAGCACGAACTGCATTTTCTGGGCATCCTGCTCGGCCGAAATCTTGCTTTCGATGCTGGCTTTCACCGACTGCGGGAGCTGGATGTTGCGGATGAGAAGCTGGTCGAGCTGGAGGCCGTTGGTGCGGAAGTCCTTCTCGATGGCTGCCAAAATGCGGGCCTGGAACTCCTCGCGCCGCGTAGAGTACAGCGCCACGGCGTCGTAGTACACGGCGTTGTCGCGGATGCGGGTGCGCGAAATGGCCCGCACAATTTTGTCCTGGTAGTCCTCGCCGATGGTGGCCAGGATTTTAGGGGCCTGGGCCGGTACCACGTGGTAGAGCACGGTGAGGTCGATGACCACTTCCAGCCCGTCGGCCGACAGCACCCGGATGGCGTCGTCGCCGGCCTGCTGGCCCTCGTTGCGCACCGCCGACATGGTGTAGTTCTGGGTGCGGGTGTCGAAGCGCGTCACGTCCACGAGCGGGTTCACCAAGCTCAGGCCGGGCTGGAGCACGCGCTGCTGCACCTGCCCAAACAGCGTTTGCACGCCCACCTGGCCCACGCCCACCTGCACCAGCGTGCTAAAGGAAGCACCTAGAATGAGCAGCGCGCTGCCCAGGAAGATGAGGCCGCCACGCAGCCGCTCCACGCGCTCCGAGAAGCGGCTGGCGTTGAGCCCCACCATCAAAATAAAGAAACCAATTATGACCAAGAACATGGGTTGGGTAGAGAAATTTGAGGGCCCACCGGCGCGCGGGCAATCGAAAGCGTCCGGGCCGGAAGCCGTTAGTTTTTAACAATTAATACCCACAATTCATTCGTCGTCTGCGTCGGCCTCAAAGTCGAGGTTGCGGGCCAGGTCCATGCCTTCGCGGGCAATTTCGGCGAGCAAGTGGGGCGTATCGGCGTCGAGGGTACGGCCGAAGAGGTTGAGCAATTCTTCGCCCTGCTCGTTCACGTACAGGTTGTCGTAGAGCTGGTCGAACAGCTGGGCTTCGCGGCCGATGATGCGGTCAATGTCCTGGGGCGAGCGGCTCTGCTCCAGGGCCCGGTGCAGCACGGCCAGGGCCCGGCGGCTCTCCTCGTGGTCGCCGAGGTCGGCCAGCAGCTTCAGCAAACTCATGGCCAGGCCCAGGCGCAGCTGCTCGAAGCGAAACGGCTGGTCGGGCGGCGCGGCGGCCCGGAACTGTTCGTGAGCCCCGCGGGCGGTGGGGGTGAGGTACTGGGCGGCTTCGGCCGGGGCGGCGAAGGCGAGGTGTAGGAGTTGTTCGTAGGGCGACATGGGGATGGAAAACACGGCCCGGGACCGTGGGCAAACGAAGGCAGGCGCGCTACCTTCGCGCCGAAAGTTACGAGGCGAACGGGCCCCGGCTTTCCACCTTCACCTTTCCCGTATTGCTATGACGCACAAGAAAAAGTGGTTGCTGTTTGCGCCCGCCGGGCTGGTGGCCATTGGGGCCGGGGCCAGCATGGTGCACTGGGCCGGGGCCCTGAAAGACCGCCGGGTGCCCGCCCCGCAGTGGGTAGCCGCCGGTACCGCGGCCCTGGTCGTGCTGAACGCCGGCGTTAGCTTGGTCGGCCGCAGCGTGGTCGAAAAAGTGCTGCACGAAGTGCGAGAGAAGCCCGCCCCGGGCGCGTAGGGCCCACGACTTTACAAAAAAAGCCCCGGATTGCTCCGGGGCTTTCTGTTAACCAAGCGGCCGAGCTATTCGCTCTTCTCCTCCATCTTAGCCGTGCTCTTTTTGAGTTTACGGCTGGCTTTCAGGCTGGCGCTTTCGGTCTTGCTGCCGGCTTTTTTGGCACCATGCTTTACTGCTTTGGCACCTTTTTTAACGAGGTTGCCGGCGGCATCGGTCGTGTTTTCGAGGGCTTGGCCTACGTTGGTTTTACCGGTCTTGGTCACCACTTTCTTGGTGCCATTGTCCCGGGTTTTTACTTCGGTGGTAGGCGTGGTTTGGGCAAAAGCAGCGGTCGTGAAAGCGAGGCTGGCGAGCAAAAGAAGTGCTTTTTTCATGGCTGGGAGTATAAAAATTGTGATGGGGCTTTGTACGACCCCGCTAGGCAAAGGTTATTGGCAAGGAGCGTGCCAGTACAATAAATCCGGCTTAAAAGTCCGTTTTTATCCCGGCAGTAGCAGCGAGCTGTCGCCGTAGCTCAGAAACCGGTAGCCGTGGGCCAGGGCGTGGTTGTACACGGCGCGCCAGCCGGGGCCCAATAGGGCCGCCACCAGCAGGAGCAAGGTGCTTTCGGGCTGGTGGAAATTGGTGATGAGCCCCTGCACCAGCCGGAAGCGGTAGCCGGGCCCGATGAGCAGCCGGGTGCTGGCCTGGAGCGTGTCGGTACCGCTGGCTTCGAGGTGGCGCAACAGGGCCCCCAAGGCCTCTTCGGCGGAGACGTCGGCGGCGTTTTCGTACGGCTGCCACTGGCCCACGGCCAGCTCGGGGCCCACCGGGGCCCCCGCGGCCAGCGCGGCGCCCAGCCAGTACAGGCTTTCGAGGGTGCGCAGGCTGGTGGTGCCCACGGCGATGACCGGCCGCGGCCGGTGGGCCAGCAGCTGGCGCAGCAGCGCAGCCGTCACCAGCAGCGGCTCGGTGTGCATGGGGTGCTCGGCCATGCGGGCGGCCTTCACGGGCTGGAAGGTGCCGGCCCCCACGTGCAGCGTGACGTGCGCTGTGGCAAAGCCTTGGGCGCGCAGCTCAGCCAGCAACTCGGGCGTGAAGTGCAGGCCGGCGGTGGGAGCGGCCACGGCGCCTTCGTGGGCGGCGTACACGGTTTGGTAGCGTACGGCATCGGCGGCGGTGTCGGGGCGGCCCAGGTAAGGCGGCAGCGGCAGGTGGCCAGCGCCTTGCAGCACCTCGGCAAAGGTGAGGGCCCCGGGTGCCCAGTAGAAGTCGATGAGGACGGTGCCGCCGGCCTCGCGGGCTTGGCGGATGGCCCACAGGGTGGCGGGCTGGCCGTCGGGGGTGGTGAATTCGACGGCCACGGGGCCCTCTTTCCAACGGCGGCCGTTGCCCACCAGGCAGCGCCAGGTGCAGGCTTCGGCCTGGGCCAGGGCGGGCTCCAGGGCCCGGTGCGGGGCCACGGGCTCCAGGCAGAACAACTCTACCGCCCCACCGGTGGGGCGGTGGGCCAGCAGCCGGGCCCGCACCACCTTGGTGTCGTTGAACACCAGCAGGGCCCCGGCGGGCAGTTCGGCGGGCAAGTCGCGGAAGGTGCGGTCCTGGATAACGCCGCCCCGGCTCACCAGCAAGCGGCTGGCGGCGCGGTCGGGCAGGGGCTCCGGGGCAATGCGCCCGGGCGGCAAATCGTAAACAAAATCTTGGATTGCGAGCTGGCGCGGGTCCGTTGGCGGGTTCATGGGCCCAAAGGTCGGGCGTTTTGGGGAAGCGGGAAGTGAGAGGCGGGGAATAGTGGTCGGTTTTTCGCCAGCGGCCCAGCACTTGTTGCGGTGAAACAATGGCAGCTAGGGCCCCTGAGAACAAGCCCAACGATGCAACAACTGCCGGGCCACCGCCCCCCACAATCCAATCCTCGCTACTTGGGCCGGCGGAATAGTAGCAGGTGCTGCTGGGGCAGGGTTTCGATGGTGCCGGCAAACTCTAGGCCCACGGCCGCCATTTCCTTGCGGGCCTGGGCTACGTCCATCTTGTGGATGCGCTTGATGGGCACGTTGGGATCTTCGGCACGGTACTCGACCAGGGCCAGGCGGCCGGTGCTGGGGCGCAGGGCCTGCCGGATGGCCCGGCCCATCTCGCGCGGGTAGTCGAATTCGTGGTAGGCGTCCACGATCAGCACTAGGTCCACGGCGCCGGCGGGCAGGTTGGGGTTGCTGGCCGTGCCCAACACGGGGCGCACGTTGGCTAGGTGGTTTTTGGCCTTGTTGGCGGTCAGCTCGGCAATCATCTCGGGCTGAATGTCGACGGCCAACACCTGCCCTTTGGGCACTAACCGGGCCATCCGAAACGAGAAGTAACCCGTGCCGGCCCCAATGTCGGCCACCACATCGGTAGGCTTCAGCTTTAGCTCTTTGAGTAGCAAGTCCGTGCCTTCTTCCTGGCTGCGGTCGCCACGCTCCAGCCAGTCGGCGCCTTCGTGGCCCATTACGTGGGCAATTTGGCGGCCCATGTAGTACTTGCCGATGCCGTTAGGGTCGCGGGGCGGGGCCAGCTCGTAGCCGCTGGTATCGGGCAACGGCGTGGCGGGGGCGGAGGCCACCAAGGGTTCCACGCGGCCAGTAGTGGCGGTTTCGGTAGGCATCTGAGCACAAGCAGCCAAGAGGGCCACCACGGCCGGGCAAAGCAACCAAATTACAGAATATTTACGCATAAGAAGAAGCAGCTATTCGCGCCGGGTTTAACAGTAAACTGGGCCGTCCCGTTCAGCGCATGGGGCCAATGCCGGGGTAAAGTAGGCAAAAACGGGGCCCGGCCCGGCGGCGCCCCAGGGCCCCCGGCGTTAAAAAACCGTGTACGAAAACCAACAGCGAATACTTTTGCGCGTAGAACGCCGTAATCCGGTTTTCATTTTACCCTTATCCACACCCCATGAAAAAATTCTCTTCTCCCTTCGCTCGCTTGCTGGCCGTGGCCGGCTGCGCCCTCGCCCTGGGCAGCTGCAACCGCTCCGAGTACGCCATGCTCCCCAAAACGTCGACCTACTACGGCAAGGCTGCGCACCGCCAAGTAGCCGCCGCGCCAGCTGCTAGCGAGCAGCCCGTTGCCGCAGCTGCCGCGCCAGTAGCGACCCCGGCCCCGGCTGTGGAGGCCGCCGCCCCCGTAGCCGCCGTGGTTCCCGCCGCGCCCCGGGCCGTAGCGCCCCAGGACCTGGCTGCGCCGTCGGCAGCTGCGGCCACCGCCGTAGTAGCCACTCCCAAGCCCACGCTGGTGCAGCGCTTTGTGGCCAAAAAGATGATGAAGAACGTGACTAAGGGCATGGACAAAATGATGGCCAAAGTGCAGGGCAAGCAGGCCACGGCCAACACGGCCCGCCTCGACGGCAACCTGCGCACGGGCATCATCGCCCTGCTCATTGCCGTGATTGCCTCGCTGTTCAGCGGCATTAGCGGTGGGGTGGGTACCATCTTCGGCGTCATCGCCATTGTGGCGGCCATCATCGGCCTTATTTTCCTGGTGCTGTGGCTGCTGGATAACATCTAGCCGAAGCAAGCTCACAAGCAAAAGGGGGCCCTGGCTACGTAGCCAGGGCCCCCTTTTGCTTGTGTTGCTGGGGCCCTACATCGGGTCCACGTCGGCCACCAGGCGGGCTTGCTTGAATTCCTTTTGGTCGCGTACTACGTCCATTGCCTCGCCAATTTGCTCCTTGGCGTGCCGAAGGACAGTATGGGCCCGCTCCAGCTTGATGGTGATTTCCTGCAAGAAGAAGTTGCGGATGCGGAAAATGTAAGGCGCCTCGGGGCCCAGCACGGCGCCCGCGCCCAGGCGCGCCACCAGCTCTTGCGCGAGCAAAATGGCCGCTTTTTCGCCCACGCCCTGCTCCACGTGCTTCACCGTCATTTTGATGATGCGGGTGAAGGGCGGGTAGCCGTGCTCGTGGCGCTGGGTGATTTCGTAGTTGTAAAACTCCTCGTAGTCGTTGCGCATCACCTTGTCGAAGATGACCTGCGTGGGGTCGGCGGTCTGAATCAGCACCTTGCCTTTTTTGCCCTTGCGCCCGGCCCGGCCGCTCACCTGCACAAACATTTGGTAGGCCCGCTCGTGGGCCCGGAAGTCGGGGTAATGGATGATGCTGTCGGCGTTGATAATGCCCACCAGGCTCACGTTGGCAAAATCGAGGCCCTTGGTCACCATCTGGGTGCCCACCAGCACGTTGGTGTTTTGCTTCTCGAAGTCGGAAATAATTTGCTGGTACGAGTTTTTGGCGCGGGTCGTGTCCAGGTCCATACGCTGCACGTTGGCCTGGGGCAGCATAATTTTCAGGTCGTCCTCAATCTTTTCGGTGCCGAAGCCCACCGTTTTCACAGCCCGCGAGCCGCAGGCGGGGCACTTAACCACCATGCTTTCGTGGTAGCCGCAGTAGTGGCAGCGCAGCTCGTGGCTGTGCTTGTGGTAGCTCAGGCTCACGGCGCAGTTCGCGCACTTCGGAATCCAGCCGCAGTCGTCGCAGGCCACCACCGGGGCGTAGCCGCGCCGGTTCTGGAACAGGATGACCTGCTCCTGGGCCCCCAGCTTGCGCTCGATTTCGCCCAGCAAGTCGGCCGTGAAATGGTTGTGCATCGTCTTCTGCTCGCGGGCCTTGCGGGTGTCCACCAGCTCCACGTCGGGCATGCCGGCCTCGCCGAAGCGCTTGCTGAGCGTGACGAGCCCGTAGCGGCCCTGGCGCGCCTGGTAGTAGGTTTCAACGGCCGGCGTGGCCGAGCCCAGCAGCACCTTAGCGCCCTGGAAGCTGCCCATCATCAGGGCCACTTCGCGGGCGTTGTAGCGCGGGGCGGGATCGTACTGCTTGTAGCTCGACTCGTGCTCCTCGTCCACGATGATGAGCGAGAGGTTGTCGAAGGGCAGAAACACCGCCGAGCGCACGCCCACCACCACCTGGAAGCGCCCGCCGAGCACGCCGTTCCACACCTCCACCCGCTCATTATCCGAGAATTTGGAGTGGTACACGCCCAGCCGGGCCCCGAATACGCGCAGCAGCCGGGTCACAATCTGGGCCGTGAGGGCAATTTCAGGCAGCAGGTACAGCACCTGCCCGCCGCCGGCCAGCGCTTGCTGAATCAGGTCGATGTAAATCTCGGTCTTGCCCGAGCCCGTTACGCCGTGCAGCAAGGCAATGTCGCGGGCCCCAAAGTGCAGCATAATCTCGTCGCGCGCCGCGAGCTGGGCCGCGGTGAGGTCGAAATTGGGCTGGGTGGCCGCGCCGTCGTCCATCGGGAAGCGCGACACAATCTGGTCGAACTGCTCCAGCACGCCGTTTTTAATCAGCGTGTTCACCGCCGAAGCCGACAGGCGCGGGCTGCTGGTAAGGGCCGCTTTTTCGAGGCCCGCGTGGTTGGCGTGTTCGTTCTGCACTACGGGCACGCGCTGCAAGTAGTGCAGCAGCGCGTCAAGCTGCTTGGGCTTGCTGCCCAGCACGTTGAACAGCTCCTCCAGGGCCCCGGCGCTCACGTAGCGATGGGCTAGGCGCACCTTTTTTAGTACCTTGGGCGCGTACTTGTCGGCAGTGTGCTCGAAGAGGAAAATCACGTCCTTCTGCATCAAGGACTTGATAACCTTGTGGAACGAGGCGATGCCCAGCAGGTCGCCCACTTCGGTAAAGGTCAGGGCCTTGCCGTCGCTCACCGTGCCCAGCGCGTCGATGATGATTTCCTCCTGGGCCGTGAGCGGGTACTCGTTTTCCTCGCGCGAGAACCCGGGGTGCAACTGGATGCGCGACTCCGAGCTGAGCTTGAGCGCGGCCGGCAGCGCGGCGTTAATCACCTCGCCCAGCGTGCAGAGGTAATAGTCCGCCATCCAGCGGAATAACTTCAGCTGCGGCTGGGTGACGACGGGCGCGTCGTCAATAAATTCGAGGATGTACTTGGCCTGGTAGTTGGCCGGCGGCGTCTCGTGCACGGCCGCCACGATGCAGCTCAGCGTCTTTTTGGCTCCAAACTGCACGATGACGCGCCCGCCAATCACCACGTTGTCATTCAGCTCGAACGGCACGCGGTAGGTGTAGAGCCGGGGCAGCGGCAGGGGTAAAATCACGTCCACGAACAGCGTCACCCGATCGGGGGTGCTGGCCGGGGTAGGCGAAACAAAATCAAGCGCTAAGGTCAAAACGGCGGCAGGGCAGGGGAGGGCCCGGAAAGTGGTGGTGTAAGTAATTGTCGCTCCGAGCGTCGCGAAAAATCGACGGCCCGCGTTCCAGCGCGCCGCTCAACGTTTCCGCAGTGCCAGAAGTAACAGCTTACCCTAAAGATAGTGCCGCTTGGGCGTCGGCCACGGTTTGTACCGGCGCCTGGCAAGCGTAGTTGCGGCACACGTACACGTCGGTGTGGCCGGGCCGCGCCGGGCGGTGCTGGAGCAGCGGCAGCTTGCCCATCTTGGGGCCCCCAGCCAGCACCGTGTCGAACAGAAACTGCTGGTTCAGCTCGGCGCGGAAGGTATCGGCCCGGTGGCCCACGATGGCAATTTCAGGCCCCGGGTGCAGCAGTGCGGCGTACAGCGACGCCCAGTTGGCGAGGTGCTGGGGCTCCTTGGCCACCAATTCGCGCACCTGGGCCAGCATGGCGGCGGCCAGGTCCACGTAGTCGGCCCGGTCGAGGTGGCGGCCCAGGCGGCGCAGGTTGTGCGCCATCACCGAGTTGGAGGCCGGAATCACGTTATCGAATAGCTCTTTCTTGCGAACAATAAGTGGCTCGGCACTGCTATCGGTGTAGAAAAACTGCGTTTCGGTGGGGTCAAAAAACTGGTCCAGCACGTACTGCATAAGGGTTTCGGCCGTGCGCAACCATTGCTCATTAAACGTCACCTCGTACAGGTTGACGTAGGCCTGAATCACCAGCGCGTAGTCTTCTAGAAAGCCGTCGATGTGCGCCGTGCCGGCCTTAAACGTGCGCCACAACTGGGGCCCCCGGCGCAGGTTTTGCTCAATGAAAGCTGCGTTGCGCTCGGCCATGGCCAGAAACTCGGGCTCGCCAAACGCCCGGTAGGCATCGGTGAGGCCTTGCAGCATGAGGGCGTTCCAGCCGGTGAGGATTTTGTCGTCGAGGCCGGGGCGCACCCGCCCGGCGCGCACGGCCATTATTTTCTGCTTCCAGCCGGCCACTGCTTCGGCCAGGGCCCCGGGCGTGAGGTGGTGATGAATGGCAAAGTCAGCGTCAGACTCGCGGCGGTGCAGGATGTTGCGGCCGTGCTCCCAATTGCCCGCCGCGGTGCAGTTATAGTAGTCGGAAAACAACGGCTCTTCGGGGCCCAAAATTGCGCGCAGCTCGTCTTTGGTGAAGACGTAAAACTTGCCCTCTTCGCCCTCGCTGTCGGCATCGAGCGACGAGAAAAAGCCACCGTCTTCGCTCGTCAGCTCCAGGCGCACAAACTCCACGGTGTCGTACACCACGCCGCGAAACAGCGGCTCGCCGGTCAACTGGAAGGCTTCGCTGTAGAGACTCACCAGCTGGCCGTTGTCGTACAGCATCTTCTCGAAGTGCGGGGCCAGCCACTCGCCGTCCACCGAGTAGCGGGCGAAGCCGCCGTGGGCTTGGTCGTAAATGCCGCCCCAGGCCATTTCGCGCAGCGTGAGCACAGCTTGCTTAAGCGCCTCCGTGCTGCCCATGGCGGCGTGGGCCCGCAGCAAAAACCGCCAGATGCTGGGCATTGGGAACTTTGGGGCCCGGTCGGTGCCGCCCCGCTCGCGGTCAAATTTCAGCCCGAGGTTGTACAGCAGCAGCTTGAACTCGTCGGCCGACACGCCACCGCCCACCGTGGCGCCGTATTTCTCCAGCTCGCTGGCCCCGATGGCGGCCACAAACCGGGCGGCCGATTGCTCCAGCTCGTCGCGGTGCGCGCCGGCGTAGGCCTCGCCGATGTTGGCGAGCAACTGCGTCCAGCTGGCCCGGGGGAAGTACGTACCGCCGTAGAACGGCTTGGCGTCGGCCGTCAGGAACACGTTCAGCGGCCAGCCGCCCTGCACGCCCATGGCGTGGAGCGCGTCCATGTACACCTGGTCCACGTCGGGCCGCTCCTCGCGGTCCACCTTTATGCACACAAAATGTGTGTTCATCACCGCCGCCACCGCCTCGTGCTCAAACGATTCACCCTCCATTACGTGGCACCAGTGGCAGGCCGCGTAGCCAATGCTCACCAGGATGGGCTTCTGCTCGGCCAGGGCGCGGGCCAGCGCCTCGGGGCCCCACGGGTACCAGTCCACGGGGTTGTAGGCGTGCTGGAGCAGATAAGGGCTGGTTTCGTGGGCCAGACGGTTAGGGGCGTGTTCGGGCATGGGCAGGGCAAAACTAGCACGGCGGTTAAACAACAAACCCGGCTAACAAGGCCGGGTTTGAATAAATGCCGGCTAAGCCGGGGAATCTGAATTGGCTGCCGAATCGGGCGAAGCAGCAGCCTTCTTTGCCCGGGACTTGGCCGGGCGCTTCGCAGCGGGGGCCGGGGCTTCTGAGGCTGGAGTAGCAGCCTTGGCTTTCGGTGCGGCTTTGGGGGCCTTTGCTTTCGGTGCTTCAGCTTTTGGCGCAGCCGCTTTTGGTACCTTAGCCTTTGAAGCAGTGGCTTTCGGTGCCACGGTTTCCGGGGCCGTAGCTTTTGGGGTGGCGGCTTCCGGTGCCGCAGATTCCGGTACAGCAGCTTTTGAGGTGGCGGCTTCAGGAGCAGCGGTTTTCAGTGCTTTAGCTTTCGGCGCAACAGCTTTGGGGGCCTTTGCTTTAGGATTGCTGGGCACGATGGCTGGGGCCGTTACAACTGCTGCCACCGCAACTTCGGGCACAGCAGTTGCTGCTGGGGCCTCTGGCTTAGCAGCTTTTGGTGCGGCCTTTTCCGGGGTAGCAGCCTTTGGCGCGTCAGTAACTTTCGGCGCAGTAGCTGCCTTCGGCGCAGCAGCTTTTGAAACGGCAGCTTTTGGTGCCACGGCTTTCTTGGCCGGTACGTTGACTATCAGCGTAGCATCGGAGCCGCGCATGCGGCCAGCGGCCACGCCAGCGGTCCGCACCTCGGTCCGAATCGGCACGATGGGCGTCATAGGCGGCGTCTCGGTAATGAGCGAAGGCCGGCGGCGATTCGACTTCTTTGCTGCTGCTGCCGGTGCTGGCTGGCTTGCAGCGGCCGCAGTGTTTGCTTCTAAGTCATCTGAAGTGCCCGGGGCCCCTTGCGCCGGCGTGGCAAACAAAGGCCGGGCTTTGGGCCCCTGGTTGCGCCGGTTGCCCGAGCGGTCATCCACCGGAGCCGTTGGCTCAGTAGCCGCGGCAGCCGCCTGTGCTACTGGCTCGTTGGTGTCCGCCTGCGGCGCGGTATCCAATTGCGGGGCCACCGCCGCTTCCGTCGAAGTCGGCGTGTATGCATCATCCGTTTCTTCCACCGAGGCCGCATCGTTCTGTGAACGGTCACGCCCACGGCCGCCGCGCTTCACGGGCACCGATTTGGTGATGACGCTCGACTTGCGAGCTTCCGGCTGCGGGTTGCGCGGTAACGCCGGGGCCCCCTCGGCCGTTGCGTCCGGCTCGGCAGGGGTAAATGCTTCATCGCCCCCACCAGCAGCCAGCTTCGCGGCGTTTTTGCGGGCCGTGCGCTTAGCACCGCCCCGCGAACGGCGCTTCTTCTTCTTCGCTGGGTCCAATTCTTCACCGTCAACAGTGGGCGAAATCGCAACAGTATTGTCGTCAAACGCTTCAATAGGCGCAGCTAGGCCAGCAGATGCCACAGCATTGGCTGTTGTGGCAGCGTCGGCAACGGGTTGCTCGGAGTTCGACTCCACGTTGCGGTCCTCACGCCGGCCTCGATCCGGCCGGTTGTTGCGCGCCGCGCGCTGCGCTCGGAACTCCTCCGGCGACAAACGTGCGGGCCGCTCATTGTTCATTGCAGGGGCCCCATCCGCGCTAGCTTCCGCCGTTGAGGCAGACGCCTCCACCACTTCAGCACTGCCAACGTCCACCCGCTCTTCTCCGTCAGGCGCCGGCTCGGGCGCTACCACGTCGGCGGGTACGGGCAATGTAGCCAGCCGCTCGTCTATTTCGCGCAGCTCGGCGGCCACGTTCACGCGCTGGCGGCTCAGGCGCTCCAGCCGCTCGCGGGTGGCCACCAGAAATTGCCGGTGCTCGGGCGCGGCTGCGTTCAGGGGCCGGTGGCCCAAGGCTTGGCTCAACCCGGCCCACTCCTTGCGGAACCGACCAAAATCGGCGTCGAAATATGTGCGGGCAAACTTTTCCCATACGTAGTCTTCTGCTACTTCTGACGGATGCAGCATATCGGCGGCATAAAACCGGTAGTCGCGTAAGTCATCCGTCAGTAGCTCGTAAGCCGGGAAATAGCTCACTTCGGGCAACAGCTCGCTGAGGTAGTGGCAGGCCACGCGCAGTACCGATTTGCTCACCGCATTCAGCGGCAAAGTATCGCGCAAGTGGCGCACTGGGCTCACCGTCAAAATGATGCGCAGCTTGGGGTTGATGCGCCGCAGGTAAGCGTGGGTTTCAGCCAGCCCGTTGATGATATCGTCGGGCGTGAGCAGCTCTTTCTCAAACAACTCAGCGGGCATCTTGTGGCAGTTGCTCACCAATTCGCCGGTTTCGCGCAGGCGGTAGGCCCAGGCTGTGCCCAGCGTAAGCAGCACCGCATCGGCCCCGCGCAGGAATTCGCCCGTGCGGCGCACCGTCTGCTGGATGTCGTGTAGCAGCTCTACCGGCGTGGGGGCCCCTTGGCTGCCGTGCAGGTCGTAGCTCTGCCAGCGGCCCCGGGCTTCCACCAAGTGCTGCTGCCAGTCTACATCTTCGCCCAGCGCCGCCCGTAACAGTTGGCCCAACGCCAAGGGCTGGAACACCGTGCCGAAAGGATTTACTACCACGTTCACTTTGTGCGCGGCCAAGCGTGCGCCAATGCTATCGGCAAAGCAGGAGCCCAGCGTGAGCACCCGCGCCGACGGCGGCAGCTGTTGCGCCACGGGCGCAAGTATCAGTTCAGTTCTAAACATTGTGGCAAAAATAGCCGCCCCGCAGCATTAAAAAGCAAAAGGCCCCGCCGTCACGGCAGGGCCTTTTTAAACAGAGCAAAGCCCAGGTAGGTTACTCGGCTACTACGCGGAAGTTCACGGTGTGCTTCACTTCTTTGTGTAGGCTCAAAGTAGCGGTATAGTCGCCAGCCGCCGAAGGCTCCTGGTCGAACGACAGACGCTTGCGGTCCACGTCGATGCCTTTAGCTTTTAAAGCTTCGGCCAACTGCAACGTGGTGACACGGCCAAAGATTTTGCCGCTTTCGCCCACTTTGGCTGGGATGTCCAACACCATGCCGCCAATCTGGTCGGCTACGGCCTGGGCATCGCCCTTCACTTTATCGGCTTTGTGAGCCGCTTGGCGCACGTTCTCAGCCGTAATCTTTTTGTTCGTTTTGTCAGCCAATATGGCCATGCCCTGCGGCAACAGGAAGTTGCGGCCATAGCCCGACTTCACGGTCACGATGTCGTTCTTGTAGCCGAGGCCCTTAACGTCGTCTTTGAGGATGATTTCCATGTCTTATTTTAATTATGAGTTTTGAGTTTTGCACGATGTCTTACTAGCCGCTACAGTAGCGGCTGCTAACCCATAGTTTATAACTCATAATTTATTTCAGGGCATCGGCGATGTAAGGCATCAGGGCCAAGTGGCGGGCCTTAGCTACGGCCTGGGTCACCTTGCGCTGGAACTTAAGGCTGGTGCCCGTGAGACGGCGGGGCAATACGCGGCCCTGCTCGTTCACAAACTTCAGCAGAAAGTTCGGGTCTTTGTAATCCACGTACTTAATGCCGTTCTTCTTAAAGCGGCAGTATTTCTTACGTGTGTCCACTGGCTTGTTCATAGCCGAGCGGTCGTTGTTGCGGTTATTCGAGGGCGTTGCCATATCTCTTCTAAAGTTATTGGGCTACGGCTTCGGTTTCTTTCGCAGCCTTTTGCTGGTTCATCTCACCGTTGCGGCGGCGGCGGTTGTAGTCCACAGCGTGCTTATCGAGCACCGTGGTCAAGAAACGGATGATGCGCTCGTCGCGGCGGTAAGCCAGCTCCAGCAGATCAACGATGTTGCCCGAACCCGTGAACTCCAAGCAGAAGTAATAACCGGTAGTTTTCTTCTGTATGGGGTAGGCTAGCTTGCGCAGGCCCCAGGCTTCGGTGGACAAAATGTCGGCGCTATTTTCCTTAAGCACCTGGGTGAACTTCTCGACCGTCTCTTGCACCTGGCCCTCGTTCAATACGGGGGTTACGATGAAGACCGTCTCGTAATTTCTTACTTCCATTACGACGGGGTGAATTTGGTGAAAAAAATTTGATTGGGGCGCAAAGGTACTGATTCTGCGACAGAAAGCCAAGCTGTTACTGGCTTTTCCCCACTAGGGTCATTTATTAGCTAAAATCATGAACAAGTTGCCTCACAAATTTGTCCAAGATAAGGCAGACAGCTACCGGCTGGCGCCTACCCCAAGGGGCCCCAACTGTTGAGTTAATGGGTTAGTGAGATTAAATAATTGGTATTTAAATAAGACGATTTTTCTTATTTAGCTATATTCCAAATAGTATTCCGCAACCGTTTCTAAGCCTATAAAACCCCTGTTAGCTTTTGCTGCCCGCGAATCGTATCCTACCTTTGTGGCCCTGAAATGCTTCGGCATTTCGTTATTTCTGCTTATTTTTGTATGAATAGCAACCGACTCAGTTCGTTATCTCACTTATTGCTGGCGCTACTGCTCACGTTTGCCGGGGCCCAGCAGGCCACGGCTCAAGATGCAAGTGCTAGCACTGCCACTGTGAGCAAAGCAGGTGTCACGCCCGGCGCTACTGCCGGTGCTACGCCTGCTACCGCGGCCGCCCCTGCCGCGGGTGGGGCTGATGCTGCCGCTGTTCAGGCGGGTGATGCCTTGTTTAAAGCCAACTGTACCCAGTGCCACGCCGTGAATGAGCAGGTGGTGGGCCCCGCACTTGGAGGCATTAGCAAGCGTCGTCCCATCACATGGATCATTCCGTGGATCAAGAATTCGGCCAAAGTAGTTGCCAGCGGCGACGAGTACGCTGTAGCCCTCTACAACAAGTTCCAGAAGCAGCAAATGCCCAGCTTCGGGCTGTCGGATAAAGAAATCACTTCGATTGTTGCTTACATCACTTCGCAAGAAGGCCAACCTGCTACAGCAGTAACGGGTGGAGCTACTGTACAGAATGCTGGTGCAGCTGATGGAGCCGCGGCAGGTGGTGCTGATACTGGTACTGGGGCTGGCAAATACGTTGATATCTTGCTTATCGCGCTAGTAGTAGTGTTGATCGTGATGGTGGTAACGCTGATCATCATCGGTAACCTGATGAAGGATGTGTTGCGGGGCCGCAAGGACCTTGACGGCCGCGACACCGAGATTTTGGAGCAGCGTTTTGATTGGGGTAAGTTTTACCGTTCGCCGGTACTGCGCGGCATTGTCGGTGTCGTATTTGCCTTGGTTTTATTGTACGAAGGGGTGCAAAGCGTGATGGCTGTGGGCCTAACCCAAGGTTACCAGCCGACTCAGCCCATTGCCTTCTCACACAAGTTGCACGCTGGGGAACATCAGATCAACTGTGCCTATTGCCACACATCTGTGTACAAAGGCAAATCGGCCAACATCCCTTCTGCCAATATCTGCATGAACTGCCACTCGCAGATTAAAACAGAGTCACCTGAAATCAAGAAGATTTACCGCGCCATTGAGCGTAAGCAGCCAGTGCAGTGGGTCCGTATCCACAACCTGCCCGACTTGGCCTACTTCAACCACTCACAACATACCCAAGTGGCTGGTCTTCAGTGCCAAACTTGCCACGGTCCGATCCAGAACATGGAAGTGGTGTACCAGTATTCGGCCCTGACCATGGGCTGGTGCATCAACTGCCACCGCGAATCACCGCTCAATACCAAGGGTAACGCTTACTACGACAACTTGGTAAAGCTCCACGATACCAAAAATGCCGGGGCCCCCTTCACCGTATCGTCGAACGGCGGTACCGAGTGCTCGAAGTGCCACTACTAACCAGTTGAGGAGGCTCTGCGATTTCTAATGCTTGTTATATAGAATTGCAGAACCGTTAGCTGCTCAACAGAAAATTCCGCTTAAAAAATTAAGTAGCTCTTGGCTTAGCTGGCTTACGGCCCCTAAGACATAGAGTCTCTAAGTCCCCGAAAATGAAGTACTGGAAAGGAATTGAGGAACTAGAAAGCACTCCGGAATTCATGAGCACGGCATTTGCCGAGTTCCTGCCGGTTAAAGAGAGCCATGAGAGCAAGGATGCCACGTCGGCTCCTCGCCGTGACTTTCTGAAGCTGATGGGTTTTGGGGTAGGCGCCGTTGCGCTAGCCTCGTGCGAGACTCCGGTGCACAAAGCCATTCCTTACCTAAACAAGCCCGAGGAGGTAGATCCTACCATCTCCAACTTTTACGCTTCGACGTACTTTACAGGCTCTGATTACAATGCCGTGCTGGTGAAAAACCGCGACGGCCGTCCCATTAAGTTAGAAGGCAACCCGGAGTCGCCCATTACTCGGGGCGGACTTTCTGCCCGGGCTCAAGCCGCGGTGCTTGACTTGTACGACAGTGGCCGTTTACAGCATTTTGCTGTCAAAGGCCAACGCACTGAAACTGCCGAAGTAGATCGTCAGATTCAGTCTAAACTAGCTGCAACGACGGGCAAAATTGCTATCGTTTCGCCTACCATTATTAGCCCAAGCACCAAGAAGGCTATTGCTGCCTTTGCTGCCCGCTACCGTACTACTGAGCACGTCATGTACGATGCGCAGTCGGCCAGTGGCTTGCTTCAGGCAAACAATGGCGTGCTACCAGGCTATGACTTTAGCCGTGCTAATGTCATTGTAAGCATTGGTGCTGACTTCCTCGGTACTTGGATCTCGCCAGTTGAGTTTGCCAAGCAGTACGTTAAAAACCGTAAGGTGAGCAGCGACAAGCGTTCTATGTCGCGCCATTTCCAGTTTGAAACCGCTATGTCGCTCACTGGCTCTAACGCTGATGTGCGCGAGTCAGTTAAGCCATCAGAGTGGGGCACTGTAGCTGTTGCGCTGTATAATGCAGTGGTGGGCGGCGGAAGTACACCTGCTTTCAGCAACACGCGAGTGGCCCCGCAAATCGCTAAAGCAGCAGCCGAATTGAAAGCAAATCGGGGCACTAGTCTCGTCGTCTCAGGATCGAATGACCCAGCCGTTCAAACGCTGGTAACTGCACTGAACCAGAGCTTGGGTAACGTAGGCACCACGGTGGACCTAACTGCCCCTAGTAATGTGCGCCAAGGCGACGATGCCCGGATGGCCGCATTAGTGAAAGAGATGAACGCCGGCACAGTAGGCGCAGTGATCTTCTACAACGCTAACCCGGTGTATAATCACCCGCTGTCTGCCCAAGTCAAGTCGGGCATTACCAAGGTGCCGTTGAGCATTTCGTTCAACGACCGGCTTGATGAGACTGGTGGCCTATGCGAATATGCTACTCCTGATCACCACTGGCTGGAGTCGTGGAATGACTTTGAGCCGAAGCGCGGTTTTCTGAGCCTGTCGCAGCCAGCTATTACCCCAATTTTTGCCACCCGCCAAGCCCAAGAGAGCTTGTTGCGCTGGGCTGGTAATAATGAGACATACTATAGCTTCTTGCGCAATAACTGGCGTGAGGTTTTAGGCAATAGCAATTTCAACGCCGCCTGGGATAAGGCTGTTCACGATGGTGTAGCTACCGGTTCGGGACTACCTGTTGCTCCAGCAATGGCTACGGCAGCATTGAGCGCTAGCGAAGCAGTAACTCGTATCACTGGGGCCCCCAAACCTGCTGCTAATCTAATAGAAGTTTCGCTCTACGAAAAAGTTGGTTTGCCTGCCAGCGGTTCAGGTGCCAATAATCCTTTCCTACAAGAGTTGCCTGACCCGGTTTCTAAAGCTACATGGGGTAACTACCTTGCTGTGCCGCGTGCCATGGCAGTAGCCAACAAGTGGGAGCAGGGTGACGTTATCAAGATCACGGCTCTCAACGTAGCTCCGATTGAATTGCCGGTGCTTGTACAACCTGGCCAAGCAGTAGGCACCGTTAGTATAGCACTAGGTTATGGCCGTGTTTTAAGTGGTAAAGCCGGTGACGGAGTAGGTGCTAACGCAGCGCCTTTGCTGGTGGCAACGCCCAATGGTATCATGTATGCCACGGCCGTAACGCTGGAAAAGACGTCGGCTAAGTCACCTATTGCTCAGACCCAGACCCACCACACCATCATGGACCGCCGCTCGGTGGTACAGGAAAATACGCTAGCTAAGTATAAGGAAAACCCTAAAGAGGTAACTGAATACGAAAAAGTTGCTACCCCTGATGGACTTGAAAAGCCCAACAAGGTGTCGTTATGGCAAGACTATCAGTATAACAACCACCACTGGGGCATGGCCATTGACCTCAACTCATGCATAGGCTGCGGCTCATGCGTGTTGGGGTGCCAAACGGAGAACAACATTGCAGTAGTAGGCAAACAGCAGGTTATCAACCGCCGCGAGATGCACTGGATGCGTATCGACCGTTACTACTCGTCGGACCACCACAAAAGTGAGTTTGATACAAAAGGCAAACTGTCGACGTACAGCGCTATGGAAGATCCTTCGGATAACCCGCAGGTAATCTTCCAACCGATGATGTGCCAGCAGTGTAACCACGCACCTTGCGAAACGGTATGCCCAGTGTTGGCTACCACGCATAGCTCGGAAGGTCTAAACCAGATGACTTACAACCGGTGCGTAGGTACGCGTTACTGTGCGAACAACTGCCCGTATAAAGTGCGTCGCTTCAACTGGTTTTCGTATTACTCTAATGAGAAATTCGAAACTGTAAATGGCCACATGTTTACTGACTTGGGCCGCATGGTTCTCAACCCTGACGTAACAGTACGGGCCCGGGGCGTAATGGAAAAATGCTCTTTCTGCATTCAGCGTATCCAACTGGGTAAGCTGGAGGCTAAAAAGCAGAAGCGCCGTCCTAAAGACGGAGAAATTGTATCGGCCTGTGCACAGTCATGCCCTACCGATGCCATCGTGTTTGGTGACATGCGTGATACCACTAGCCGTATCAGCCAGTTGTTGCGCCGTGAAGATGGTGAGCGGGCTTTCCACTCGCTTGATTCCATCAATGTGCAGCCGAACGTGACTTATTTAACGAAGATTCGCAATTCGGCTTCCGAAATGTTCGGGCCGGAGGAAGAAGCTTAATTGCATCGGAGTACTTAGTTTTTACGCACCTAAGCCCCCAATACCCATTATGCAACACGTATCAGCCATTCGTGAGCCGCTCATCACTGGGGGCAAAACGTTACATGACGTAACCCAGGACATTTGCTACCAGGTAGAGGCCAAGCCCAACATTCGTTGGATTGGCGCTATGAGTGTGGCCTTATTTTTCCTGGGAATATTTTTCTACTCTGTTTACCGCACTTTGTGGTACGGCATTGGGGAGTGGGGCCTAAACAAAACCGTCGGTTGGGCTTGGGACATCACCAACTTCGTGTGGTGGGTAGGTATCGGTCACGCTGGCACCCTCATCTCAGCAGTGCTCCTGTTGTTTCGCCAAAAATGGCGGTCGTCCATCAACCGGGCAGCAGAGGCTATGACGATCTTCGCAGTTATCTGCGCTGCCATGTTCCCAGTGCTACACATGGGCCGTCCTTGGTTGGCTTTCTATGTGTTCCCGTTGCAAAACACGTTGGGGTCCTTATGGGTAAACTTTAACTCTCCGTTGCTTTGGGACGTGTTTGCTATTTCGACTTACTTTACTGTATCTCTGGTGTTCTGGTACACAGGCTTAGTGCCTGACTTCGCTAGTATCCGTGACCGTGCCAAGGGCCCTATTGCCAAATTCAGCTATTCCATGTTGAGCTTCGGATGGACTGGGTCTGCCAAAGCTTGGTCGCGTTACGAAACGGTATCGTTGATTCTGGCTGGTGTATCTACACCACTAGTGCTTTCAGTACACACTATCGTATCGATGGATTTTGCTACGTCGGTTGTACCGGGCTGGCATACCACTATTTTCCCTCCTTACTTCGTTGCTGGCGCAATTTTCTCGGGGTTTGCGATGGTATTGACGCTGATGCTCATTACCCGCGTCGTATTCAAGCTTGAAGACTATATTACTCTCGAACATATTGCTCTCATGAATAAAATCATGATGGTGACGGGTTCCATTGTAGGGGTTGCCTATATTACAGAGTTCTTTATTGCTTGGTATTCGCAAGTAGAGTTTGAACAGTACGCTTTCATCAACCGGGCTACAGGCCCTTACTGGTGGGCTTATGCTTCTATGATGACCTGTAATGTGATTACACCGCAACTGGTGTGGTTCCGGCGGGTTCGCTACAGCATTGTTCTCACTTTCATCCTGTCTATCATTGTGAACATTGGTATGTGGTTTGAGCGCTTCGTAATTATCGTTACGTCGTTGCACCGCGACTACCTGCCTTCGAGTTGGGCTATGTTCTCGCCTACAATGATTGACATTGGGGTATATGTAGGCACATTGGGGCTATTCTTTACGCTCTTTTTGTTGTTTGCTAAGTTTTTCCCCGTCATCAACATGGCTGAGGTTAAAACTATCCTCAAGTACACCGTTGATAACGGTCCTACTTACTCCGGTAACCATGCCCATCACGTGCCGGCTACTACCCATTCAGCAACTCCCGGTGTGCCTGCTTCGGCTCCTGTAACCTACAACAAGCATGACTAAGCGTTTCGCCCTCGGCGTCTTCGAAGACGAGGATATGCTCCTGCACGCCATTGACAATGTGCGTGGCGCAGGGGTCAAGATTTACGATGTGTTCTCTCCGTATCCAGTGCACGGCATTGATGACGCATTAGGGATTGAACGTTCACGTTTGCCTATCGCTGCTTTTTTTTATGGCATGTGTGGGCTGGCATTCGCCCTTTGGCTTCAGATCTATACGCTGGGTTTTGACTGGCCAATGATTATCGGTGGCAAACCGCACATTGCGTTGCCCGCGTTCATTCCCGTTGCTTTTGAGCTAACTGTGTTCTTCACGTGCCACGGAATGGTTATAACATTCTATACCATTACCGGCCTGTACCCACGTTTCAAAACGCCAGTAATGGATGTGCGCTCAACGGACGACAAATTCGTGATGGCTATCGAGTTGGATGAAAACAACTCAGCTCTACCAAAATTGACTCAGTTGTTGCGCGAGAACGGCGCATCTGAAGTCAATCAGAAAGAAATGACTAAGAAATAATGATGCATCCGCTGAACTTGAGTCTGCGCGTTTCGGCGCTGTTGTTATCGTTGGGGGGACTGGCGTCGTCTTGTACTCCTCAAGCCGATAACCCTGGGGTAGAATACGCCCCGGAAATGTATGAGTCCATTCCGTATGAGCCACTACGCCAAACGGGTTATAACACCATTAATGCATTCGGTATTAATGAGCGGACTCCTGCTACTGGTACTGTAGCCCGTGGCAAGCTTAATTATTACGACCACATTCCCAAGGATAGTGTAGGCATTGCAGAACGCACGTTGCGCAATCCTTTCGCTTATACAAAAGCTAACCTGGAAGAAGGTAAGCTATTGTATTCACGTTACTGCCAGCACTGTCATGGCGAACAAGGCAATGGTCAGGGCCCTGTTGGACTAAAGTTCAAAGGGGTGCCAAACTATGCGGCTGGTCAGTACACGAAGATGAACGATGGTCATATATACCATGTCATCCAGTGGGGTCGTAACCGAATGATGCCTCACGGTTCGCAGGTAAATCCGGAAGAACGTTGGAAAATTGCAATGTATGTGAGAGCGTTGGAGTTGGGTAAAGGCCCTGATGGACTCACTGAAATGATTGCCAAGGGCCCTAAGTCCTCCGCTAGTGATACTACAGTTACTGCAGCAGGGGCAGGAATGACTCCTACGAGCAAAGCTGGTTCAAATACTGGTTCTGAAACACCCGGTCAGGGTAATACTAAAGGCCAGAACGGCTCTGCTAAATAACACATCTCGCACGCACTATGGCAACTCTGACGCACCAAGAAAGCGCCACGGCTGAGCAACTCGTCGTTACGGATGGCGCCCGTAAAATATTTTTTACCATAATCCTAGCCGGGGTAGTATTGCTGGTGGTAGGATTGCTTGCCGCCATTTTTCACTGGGGAGAGGCTCACGAAGCTGTTGGTGCGGTGGCCCACGAAGAGGGGAGCCCTATTTGGCTCAAGCGGTTATTGGTAAGCTTATGGCACAGTAATCTGTTCTTCTTGGGCATCTCAGCTGTTGGTACCGTCTTTATGGCTATCAATTATGTGGCTTACGCTGGATGGTCGGTTATTGTAAAGCGAATTAGTGAAGCTTTTAGCGTGTGGATCGCACCAGGCGCAGTAATTATGCTTGTAGTGTTCCTGGTAGGGCGCCATGATATATTTCACTGGACGCATGATGGTATAATGAGCAAAGGTTCACGTAATTATGATGCTATTATTGCTGCAAAAGGTGGATTCCTGAGCTTGCCATTCTATTTGATTCGGATGGTGTCTTACTTGATCATTTGGTGGACTTTTTCCTGGAAGTTGCGCAAGCTTTCGATTGAAGAAGACTTAAATGGTGGTACCCAATATTTTCACACTAGTGTCACTACTGCAGCGCTGTTTTTAGTGCTTTACGCAGTAACTTCTTCAATGTCAGCATGGGATTGGGTTATGTCAGTTGACGTACACTGGTTTAGCACTATGTTCGGCTGGTATGTATTTGCTTCTTGGTGGGTATCTGGTATTGCCGGCATTACGTTGACTGCCATTTTCTTGAAGCAGAACGGTTACCTGCGTTTTTTAAACGCAAACCATTTGCATGACCTAGGTAAGCTAATGTTTGGCTTCAGCATTTTCTGGTGCTACGTGTGGTTCTCACAATTCATGCTGATATGGTATGCAAACTTGCCTGAAGAAGCTGTGTACTTCAACCAGCGCTTGGGTGGCTTTAATGGGCAATACACAGGTCTGTTTTTTTTCAACATAGTCATCAATTTTGTTTTCCCCTTTCTAGGACTAATGACCCGCGATGCTAAGCGGCAGATGATCATTCTTAAAATTGTCTGCATTGCAATACTTGTCGGTCATTGGGGTGACTTCTATTTGATGCTAATGCCGGGCACTCTAAAAGGTGAAAATGGGTTCTTGATAGAGATTGGGGTAGCGGCGATATTCTTAGGCGCGTTCCTTCTGTTGCTGACGCGTCGATTGTCAGAAGCGTCGTTGATCCCAGTCAACCATCCTTTTGTTGATGAAAGCGTTCACCACACCACCTAGATAGCGGCCCACTTACATTAATGGTCTCGGTGTATAACTTAAGCCGGTCAGATCTGTTATTAAGGCACCTACTAGCTATTTTCTGCTGGCTACCAAATAAATCACAATGTCTGCTCTTACCATTATAGCGGTTCTGGTACTTCTGCTAGTCGTATTCGGCCTGCTGTTCCGTCTCCAGATCCTGTCTTCCATTTTTTCTGGATCATTCACTCGTGATATAGGTATGAGCAACAGTGTAAATGCTGTGCTGATGCTTGTGTTTTTGGTTGGTGGTGGCGGATGGTTCGCCTATTCTTTTGTTGAGAACTACAGCAAAATGAACCCCCCGATTGCATCAGTTCATGGTCATCACATGGAAACGATGTTCTGGACTACAATGGGGGTAATTGGTGTTGCTTTTGCAATCACACAAACATTATTGTTTGTGTATGCTTACAAGTATCAACACAAAGAAGGCCGTCGGGCTTACTTTTTTTCGCATAATAACAAGATTGAAGTAATCTGGACGATTATTCCGGCTATCGTGATGGCTTCGCTCATCTTCGCTGGTTGGAAGGCATGGACTCGTATTACGGGCCCCGCCCCTAAAGACTCTGTAGTAGTAGAGTTGATGGGTAAGCAATTTAACTGGCTGGTGCGTTATCCTGGTCGAGATCTGAAACTGGGTGTTATTAACTACCGCCTGATCGATGCTACTAACGACTTCGGTATTGATCTTAATGATCAAGCGTCGCAGGATGATTTTACAGTGAACGAGATCCACGTACCAAAGGGCCATCCTGTTCTATTTAAGATCCGTTCGCGCGATGTTCTGCATGCTGTATACATGCCAAACTTTCGGGTTCAGATGTATGCAGTACCGGGAATGCCTACCCGTTTTTGGTTTACTCCAACAACATCTACTGACGAGATGCGCGCCAAGTTGGGCAACCCGAAGTTTAATTATGAACTAGCGTGCAACCAGGTATGTGGTAAAAGCCATTATGCGATGAAGGCAACTATCATCGTAGATGAACCGGACGACTACCAGAATTGGTTTGCTTCGCAAAAATCATTTGCATCACAAAACCCTGACTTGGTTGCTTCTTTCAAAAAGAAAGCTATCCAAGACATAGCAAAGCCAACGGCACCTTCTGAATCAAAAGAGGTGACACCGGTTCCCTTAGCTAACGCCTCGTTCTAAATCTTAACCAAAAGCCTTTCGATATGTCAGATATGTCAGCCAAGCCAAATTTGTCGGCCGGGGTTCAGACGGCTGGTGGTATAGGCACTGCCCCCGTAGCGCACACGGAGCACGGCGATGCCCACGACGAGCATGAGCATCACGACCAACATTGGTTGTGGAAATACGTGTTCAGCCAAGACCATAAAGTTATTGGTAAGCAGTTTCTCATTACAGGAATATTTTGGGCCATCATCGGTGGGACTTTGTCTAGTCTTTTCCGCCTGCAATTGGGCTGGCCGGAGGGGACCATGGAGTGGCTCACTCCTATACTTGGCAAATGGGTAGAGGGAGGTAAACTCAACCCTGAGTTCTACCTTGCGTTGGTGACGATGCACGGTACCATCATGGTATTCTTCGTGCTCACTGCCGGGCTTAGTGGGACCTTTTCCAACTTTCTAATCCCGCTACAAGTGGGGGCCCGGGACATGGCATCGGGTTTCATGAACATGCTCTCATACTGGTTCTTCTTCCTGTCGAGCCTGATCATGTTCTTCTCGCTGTTTCTGGAGACGGGTCCTGCTGCTTCGGGCTGGACGATTTACCCTCCGCTTTCAGCGCTGCCGCAGGCAATTCCAGGTTCAGGCATGGGCATGACAATGTGGTTGGTAAGTATGGTGTTTTTCATCGTGTCGCAGCTTTTGGGAGGCGTTAACTATGTCACCACTGTCATTAACCTTCGGACACGTGGTATGAGTATGAGCAAGCTGCCGCTCACCATATGGGCCTTCTTTTTGACGGCTATCCTTGGTATTCTATCTTTCCCCGTGCTCTTCTCGGCAGCTTTGCTTCTGGTATTTGACCGCTCTTTTGGTACTTCTTTTTTCCTTTCGGACATATACATTGCTGGACAGGCGCTCCCTAATCAGGGTGGTTCGCCAGTGTTGTTTCAGCACTTGTTCTGGTTCCTTGGGCACCCAGAAGTATACATCGTAATTATGCCAGCGATGGGTATGGTATCGGAAGTATTGGCTACTAACGCTCGTAAGCCAATTTTTGGGTACCGTGCCATGATTGGCTCACTGATCGGTATTTCGCTGTTGTCTTTCGTTGTATGGGCTCACCATATGTTCGTAACCGGGATGAATCCCTTCTTGGGTTCGGTATTCATGTTCCTGACGCTGATCATTGCGGTTCCCTCGGGCGTGAAAGTCTTCAACTGGTTGGCGACGCTGTGGCGCGGTAATATTCGCTTTACCACTGCCATGATGTTCAGCATTGGTTTTGTATCGCTCTTCATCTCGGGCGGCCTTACGGGTATTATTCTAGGTAATGCTACTTTGGATATCCAGATGCATAATACCTATTTTGTAGTTGCACACTTTCACTTGGTAATGGGTTCAGCTGCATTCTTTGGCTTGTTTGCTGGTGTTTATCATTGGTTCCCGAAAATGTTCGGGCGCATGATGGATGAAAAACTCGGTTACATCCACTTTTGGCTAACATTTGCGGGGGTTTACTTAGTATTCCTACCCATGCATTACATAGGTATTGCTGGCTTCCCACGTCGTTACTATGCATGGACTGGCTTTGATTCTTTCTCGCAGTTTGCTGACTTGAACAAGTTCATCTCGGTTGCGGCCATCACTGCTTTTGCTGCCCAATTCATCTTCATCGTCAACTTCTTCTATAGCATTTTCCGCGGTCGTCGTGCCACTCAGAATCCTTGGAACTCAAACACTTTGGAGTGGACAACCCCCATTGTGCCGGGTCATGGCAACTGGCCAGGTGAGATCCCTGCTGTTTATCGCTGGCCCTACGACTATAGCAAGCCAGGTTCGGAGGCTGACTTCATTCCGCAAAACATTCCTTATTCTCAGACGCAATCTTCTAACTTGCCTTACGAGCAGGAGTTGGCTGACTAGTTGGGGATATGAATCGAAGTCCTGAGCGGGCCGCCTGATCGGCGGCCCGCTTTTTTTGTGGTGCAGCGCGCTACGTAAAGCGCTTTGCGACTGTCATTCAAATATTTACTACTCATGCAAAACGTTGCTTACCGACGATTCCGCTTCGTCGGGTTGCTTACTGTGGTAGCAATCTATTTATTAATTCTAGTGGGAGGGATAGTTCGAAGCACTGGGTCGGGTATGGGGTGTCCTGATTGGCCCAAGTGTTTTGGTACTTGGGTGCCGCCTACTAACATCAGTCAACTGCCCGCTAATTACAAGGAAGTGTACACTGCCCAGCGCGTAGCTAAGAACCAAAAGCTTGCCCTTACGCTGCAACGGTTGGGATTCGCTCAGGTAGCGGGTAGCATTTTCGCCCATCCTACGCAGTACATCGAAACTGATTTTAATCCCGTCAAAACTTGGATTGAGTACGTAAACCGCCTTCTTGGGGCCCTTATCGGCGTATTCGTGTTTTTGACGGTTGTATTTGCTTGGTCATACCGGCGACGCAATCCTCCAGTGTTTTGGCTGACTGTGGGAGCTTGGCTACTGACTGGCGTGCAAGGCTGGTTGGGTTCGTTGGTAGTGTCAACCAATCTCTTGCCGGTTATGGTGACGGTTCACATGGGGCTGGCTCTGCTAATTGTTGCTATGTTACTATATGCCGTGGATCGGGCTCAAATGCAAGACAAACCATCGGTTGATATTCGCCCTCAAACAGCCTCGAATAGTGGCTTACAGGCTGTACTGTGGGTAGGGCTGTTGGTCACGTTTGGGCAAATTGTGTTGGGGACCCAAGTGCGCGAGCGGGTAGATATAGTGTCGGCAGCGGCCAACTATGCTAACCGTGCCGGTTGGGTTGCCCAGTTGGGCATCAGCTTTACTGTGCACCGGGCATTCTCGGCAGCAGTGGTAGTACTGGTGCTGTACATGGTCTATGAGCTGTGGTCGCTGGGGCCCTATTTGCGGCGGCTGGCGCAGGGCATGGTGGCTTTACTGCTACTGGAGCTGCTGGCCGGCTTAGTGCTGGCGTATGGGGCCCTATCACCGGCGGTGCAACCAGTGCACCTCACGCTGGCTACTGTGCTGTTTGGGTTGCAATTCCTCGGGTTGTTGGCAGTGGGACGATTGGATGTTAAACCAGAAATTGGTGTGTCAACCCGGCCTGCCCACGAGGTTGTTGCGTAACTTTGCGGCCCCGTTTGGCTTCTATTGGGCTGGGCGGCTTTTGTAGTCATTGTACTGGATGATCAAGGCCCGCGCCTATTTTCAACTGCTCAAATTCCGGCTCTCGCTCACAGTGGCGTTTTCCAGCGCCATTGGCTATATGCTGCGGGTATCGGATTTCCGTTGGACGAATGTGCTGCTGGTGATGCTGGGCGGGCTGTTGGTAACGGGAGCGGCCAACATCATTAACCAAGTTCACGAGAAGGACTTGGACAAGCTGATGACTCGCACGGCTAAGCGGCCAATCCCGCTCGGTATCATCTCACCGGCCGAGGCGTGGGTTTTTTGTGTGCTATTGGGCGTATCCGGCTTGGCACTGCTGGCGTTGCAGTTCAACTACCTCACGGCGGCGCTGTCGCTGCTATCGTTGGTGCTGTACGGTTTCGTATACACGCCGCTGAAAACGATTTCACCTGTTTGTGTGGCGGTGGGGGCCATACCGGGCGGGTTGCCACCGCTTATTGGCTGGGTCGCGGGCATGGGTCACGCAGCCACGTTTGCGGCCATGGGGCCCCAGCCATGGGTGCTGTTTGGTATTCAGTTTATGTGGCAGTTTCCGCACTTTTGGGCCATTGCTTGGGTAGCCGATGACGATTACAAGCGGGCGGGGTTTAAGATGCTGCCCTCGCCGGGGAAGCGCGACTTGCGCACGGCTTTTCAGATAATGACTTATACGCTACTGCTCATCCCGCTGAGCCTGCTGCCGCTCGAATTCAACATTGCCGGCCGGATTTCGGCGGGGGTGGCTGTGGTATGCGGGGTGCTGTTTCTGCTGCTCACTTTCCAGCTCATGCGCACCCAGGATCGTAAGGCGGCGCTACGCATCATGTTTGCCTCTTTTCTATATTTACCCATCGTACAAATTGCGTTGGTGTTGGACAAAATACAGTAGTTTCTTGTTGTATACCCAAGGGCAAATTGCTCTTGCTGGCGCAGTTGCCGGCCGCATTTAGCAATCCGTCAAACAACCATATGAATCCCATCGAAACCTTCTCAGAAAAGGAAGTCGGCCTGGGCTGGCACCCTAAACGCGTGCTGCTGATTTTGCTCATGGTGTCGAGTACCATGATTTTCGCCTCGCTCACCAGTGGTTTTATCGTGCGGCGCGACGAAGGCAACTGGCGCGAGTTCGACCTGCCCACCATCATGGGCATCAATACCATTGTGATTGCCTTGAGTAGCATTGCCTTGCAGTGGGCCTATAGTTCAGCTAAAAAAGATGAAATAGGCCGGGCTAAAATTGGTTTGGCGCTCACCTTGGGGCTCGGATTGGTGTTCTTGGTAGGGCAGTGGCTCTGCTGGGGCGACTTGGTGGCGAGCCGCACTTTTTTCGGTGGTATAGACGCCAACGTGTCCGGCTCGTTCGTATACGTGCTTATGGGAATGCACGCTTTCCACTTGTTAGCGGGGCTAATTTTCTTGGCAGTTGTGTTGCGTCGAACCTTTAACTATCAGGTGCATTCGCGAGCGTTACTGTCCATCGGCAATGCTTCCATCCTGTGGCACTTCTTGGGGGCCCTTTGGCTGTACCTGTATTTGTTCTTACTTTTGAATCACTAAAACGCCCTATTTGTGTCCGCTATGGCCCAAACTACCACCTTGCAGCCCACTGCGGCCCCCACCCTCGACGCTCCCCGCACTGGCAACTGGGACGGTGGCAACGAACCTTTTAAGGCGAGCTACGGCAAGCTGATGATGTGGTTCTTCCTGCTGTCGGATGCTTTCACGTTTGGGGCCTTCCTGACCACTTACGGCATGATTCGCCATAAACACGAAGTGTTTACCGGCGAAGCATCGGCGTTCCATTTCAGCTCAAAATGGTGGCCGATTCCCGACCACGTGTTCAACGCATTCCCCGGGATGGGCCACGCCAACGTGCCCCTAGGCTTTGTAGCGTTGATGACGATGATACTTATCTTCAGTTCCGTGACGATGGTACTGGCCGTGGAAGCTGGCCACCGCATGGATAAAAAAGATGTGCAGAAGTGGCTGTTGTGGACCATTCTTTTCGGCACAATCTTTTTGTTGAGCCAAGCTTGGGAGTGGGGTCACTTCATTCGCGGCCATGAAGAAGGTACGCTAATGGCCGATGGCACGGTGTTCCACGGCGCTAATTTGTCGATGAACCAGTACGGCCCCGTACTATTTGCTGACTTGTTCTTTTTTATTACCGGTTTTCACGGCACGCACGTGTTTTCGGGGGTGTGCCTGCTCATCTGGTGCTTCATTGCCACTACCAATGGCACTTTTGAGAAACGCGGCCATTACGAAATGGTAGAGAAGATTGGCCTTTATTGGCACTTCGTTGACCTGGTGTGGGTATTCGTCTTCACCTTCTTCTACTTGGTTTAATGGTGAATTGAGCGCATAGAGGGTTGTGAGACTAGCATTACTCAACCACCTATGTTGCTGAGATTATTCACTTCCTCTTATTCGCATATTATGTCTGCTCCCGTTGCTCCCGACCACGCCTTTACCGGCGAAATTGCCAAACCCAACACGGGCGGGATTTGGAAAATATTTTTCGTACTAGTTGGCATCACAGCTGTTGAGTTCGCCGTCACGTTTGCTATGGAGGCGCAGAGCATACGCACCCTGCGCAATAGTATTCTGATCGGTCTCACCATCTTGAAGGCGTTCTTCATCGTGGGCGAGTTTATGCACTTGAAACACGAAACAAAAGGCCTCATCTGGACCATTTTGGTGCCGAGCGTGCTGCTAGTGTGGCTGCTGGTTGCTTTGGTCACTGAAGGTTCATTCATCGGCGAAACGCTGAGCAACATGTTCAGCTAACGAATGCGGCCCCGCCAAACCCTGTTGCTGGGCCTTCTGCTGCTGGTGCCGGTACTGGCCTTTTTATTCCTGTACCGCTTTGGCGCTAATCGTTACGCGCTGCCAACTTACCTGCCCGACCGCGTAGATTCGACGCAGGTTGGTGGTAAGTGGCAGCGCGATACTGTTTTTCACCAAATCCAGCCGTTTCAGCTGCTAGCTTCCAACGGGCGTGAATTGACCAGCCAAAGCCTCGGCCGGGGCATGTGGGTAGCGCAATTATTTGGCCCCGATGAAACTAGTGCCCGCGTGGCGCGCGAGCTGCTGCAAGTGCAGGAAAAATTTCGGCAGGAACCGCTGGTGCGCATAGTGTCAATTGTGCTGGAACCGGGGCCCTCGCCGGCCGCCACGTTGGCCCAATTGGCCGAGCAATACGGTACCATCGCCGGCAAGTGGACGTTTGCGACGGGGGCAGCCGACGCGCTGAAACAGGTGGCGCAGCAGGAACTGGGCCGCGCCGCACAGCCGCACCAGTTGCCGCCCATGGTGGGACCTAACCTCCCGCCCGGTACGTTGTTGTTGATTGACCGGGACCGCCGGGTGCGGGGCGTTTACGACGGCACCAAGCCCCGGGAAATTGACCGGCTGCTCACCGAAATTAACGTGCAACTTTACGAATATGCCCACTCCCACTGACCAACTGCACCCGCCCGTGCTGCCCGCTGGCGACTACGCACGCTACAAAATAATTCTGGGCACCTTGGGCGTAGTAGTGCCGCTGCTGGTGGCCGTGCTGTTCTCGTTTCCAAACCTGTTCCGCATTCCGGGAGCCCAAGTGAAGTTTTTGCCCGCAGTGAACGCGGGACTGAATTCATTGACGGCGGTGGCACTGCTGGTTGGGTTCTATTTTATTAAGCAAAAAAATGTGTTGGCGCACCGCGCCGCCATGGGCACGGCCTTTGGGCTGGGGGCCCTGTTTTTATTGTCGTACGTGGCCTACCATTCGCAGGTGGACAGCACCAAGTTTGGCGGCGTGGGGGCAGTGCGTTACGCGTACTTCTTCTTGCTGCTCACCCACATCAGCCTAGCGGTAGTAACGGTGGGCCTGGTACTGTTTACCCTGTATTTTGCCCTGACGGGCCAGTACACCAAGCACAAGGCCATTGCCCGGTGGACGTTTCCGGTGTGGCTGTACGTGTCGGTTACGGGCGTGGTGGTGTACTTTCTCATTGCCCCGTACTATACCTGAAGCCGGGCCCCGGGGCCCGGGCGCAGCGGAAACTTTCTTCCTAAAAACCTGTTGGTGATTCATATGAAAACGAAAGCATTTTTCCGGGGAGTGGCAGCGCTGGCGCTGGCCTTTATGTTGGGCCTGGCACCGCTGGTGGCCGGGGCCCAGTGCATTATGTGCAAAGCCCAGGTAGAAGCGGCCAAGGCTGAGCGCGACGATTATGACGTGACGGGCCTCAATAAAGGCATCGTGTACATGATGACTGTGCCCTATTTGCTAATGGGCGCCGTGGGCTACTTCTGGTACCGGCGCACCCACCCAAAGCCTACCAAAGCGTAACCGACTTGGGCCGTGGGCCGCTACAGTATTGAAACAGTTTTGCGAGAATGCCGCCAATTGGCGGCATTTTTGTTGAAAATGCGTTTCGTACCAGCCCTTCGCCCGTGAGAAAATTGTTGGCTGCCCTGCGCCCGGGCCCGGTGGCGCTGTTGGTGCTGGCGGTGGTATGCTTTGCGGGTGGCTTTTTGGCCAGCCGCTACGGGCAGTTGCCGGGCGTGGTGCGCCGCACCGATCTGCGCCGCTTGCACCAGTTGGTGCGCGCCGCCGAGACCGTGGCCGGCCGCGACGCCGATACAGTGGTTGCCCAGGTGCAGCGTGGCAGCTATAGCTATGCCCGGCTTCTGCGCCAAACGTATTACCCGACGTTCGTTTTTCAGAACGGGAAGCTGCGCTATTGGTCGTCGGCGGCGCTGCGCCCCAACCCGGATGATTTGGTAGGGGCCCCACCGGAGACGGCGGTACAAACCACGTTTGGGCAATTTTTGCTGGTGCGCCGCCGCGTGGGCAGCTGGCAGGTGCTGGCCTACGTGCCGCTGGAGCGCCACTACGGCATCAGCAACCGCTACCTGCGGGAGGGCGGCGGCGCCGACGTGTTCCAGGGACTGCGCCTGCGGGTGGCGCTTGACAGCGTGAACCGGCAGCTGCCGGCGTTCCGGGACCAGAACGGGCGGTACCTGTTTTCCATCCAGCAGCAGGCGCCGTACCGGCTCACGGGCCAGTACGCGCCGCTGGCGCTACTGCTGCTGGGCATGCTGTGCTATGTAGCCGGGTGGGCGTGGCTGGCGCTGCGCTACTGGCGGGCTGGGCGCCAGGGGGCGGCCCTGGCCGTGCTGGTTGGGCCGCTGCTGCTGCTGCGCGGGGCCCTGCTGTACTGGGGGCTGCCATTTTCTCTCATTGAGCTGCCGCTGTTCGACCCGCGGGTGTACGCCGCTTCGCGGCTGTCGCCCTCGCTGGGCGATTTGCTGCTGAACGCGGTGCTGGCTTTTGGGGCGGCGGGGGCGGTGGGCGTGCTGTGGGTGCGGGGGAGGGTGGCGGCGCGGGTGCGCGCCCCGCGCACCCTGCGGGGGCAGGTGGTGGTCATTGCCGGAGTCATATTCCTGTTTTGGACCCTGCTGCAACTGCTCTACGGCACCTACACCGACATGCTGAACAGCAGCCAGCTGAGCCTGGACGTGACGCGCGGCCTGCCCGTGACTGGGTTTCGCCTGGCCCTGGCCCTGGGCCTGGTGGTGCAGACGGGGGCTTATTTGATTGGGTTCTTCCTACTCACGCAGCTCGCCGACGCGGTTATGCGGCACGTGTCCGAATCGTTTTTGCTGCCCGCCACGGCCGGTACGGCGGCGGTAGTGCTAGCCCTGGGGGTGGCCACAGATTCGGTTCAGTGGCAGCTGCTGGGCGTGCTGGCCACTTTTGGGGCGCTGGTGCGGCTGGCGCGGCTGCGCGCCGGGGCCCTGGGCGGCTACCAATTGGGGGCCCTGGGCGTGCTGCTGGGGGCCCTGGCCGCCGCCACCGGGGCCCTGGTGCTGCACCAGCAGTTCGAGCAGCAGCTGCTGGCCGACAAGCAGCGCCTGGCCAGCAGCTTGCTGGTGGACAACGACTTCCAGGGGGAATTTTTGCTGGAGGAGCGCATCCATAAAATTGCGGACGACCCGTTTGTGCGGCAGGCGCTGACGGGTGCGTTTGGCCAAGCGGGCGACGCCGAGCGGCGCGTGGACCGCCAGTACCTGGGCGATTACTTCGACAAGTACGAGAGCCAGGTGACGCTGTACGACGCAGCCGGCCAGCCGCTCGACGCCCCGGCCGGGGCCCCCAGCCTGGCCAATATCCGGCGGGCCATCCGGCGCAACGCCACCCGCACCGACCAGCGCGGTGTGTACCTGCTGCGCTCCGACAACTCGTTCAGCTCGCGGCACTACGTGGCGCTGGCCGCGGTGGGGGGGCCCGGGCCGGGCCGGGCCGGGCCGGCGCTGGGCGCGGTGCGGGTCGACTTGACGCTGAAAAAGCTGTCGTCGTACAGCGTGCTGCCCGAGCTACTCGTCGACCAGAAGTTCTTTCAATCCAGCGTGGTGAGCCAGTTCAGCTACGCCGGCTACGACCACGGCCGCCTCGTGTACAGCGAGGGCGAGTTTGACTACGCCAACCGCCTGCCCGCCACCCGCCTGCGCGACCCCGCCCTGTACGCCAACGGCCTGGAGCTGGGCGGCTTCCAGCACCTGGCCGTGCGCGGGGCCCGGCAGCGGACCGTGGTGATGACCACCGCCCGCTACTCGCTGGCCGACGGGCTGGCCAACTTCTCGTTTCAGTTTTTGCTGTCGGCGGTGTTTTGGCTGGTGCTGGGCGGGGCGGGGCTGCTGCTGCGCCGGCGCGCGGGGGCCCGGCTGCGGCTCAATTTCAGCGGGCGCATCCAGCTGCTGCTGAACGTGGGCATTGTGGTGCCGCTGCTGGTGGTGAGCATCGCCACGGCCAGCCAGCTCATCGCCTCCTACCGCCTCGACCTGATTCGCACCTACGAGCGGCGCGGGCGCCTGGCCCTGAACAGCGTGCGCGTTCAGCGCCGCCTGCTGGCCGACTCCACGGCCCGGCCCGTGCTGGCCGAATTGGCCCGCAACGTGGCCGCCCTCACCGAAACCGACGTCAACCTTTACAACGCCCGCGGCGAGCTGCTGGCCAGCAGCCAGCCCCTCATTTTCGAGGCCGGGCTGCTGGGGCCCCTGCTGAACCCCGAGGCCGTGGCCACGCTGCGCGAGCGCGGGGCCCCACGGGCGCTGCTGACGGAGCAGGCCGGCTCGCTGGCCTTCACGGCCCTGTACCTGCCGGTGCGGGCCAGCGCGGGCGAGGTGGCCGACAGCGCCGGCTACCCGCTGGCCGGGGCCCGGCGCCGCGTGCTGGCCGACGACGAGCTGCTGCCCGACGACGCGGCGGGCCCCATCGTGGGCTACGTGGGCATCCCGTTTTTCGACTCGGCTAAAAACCTAGACACTAAGCTTACGGGGCTGTTCACGACGCTAATCAACATCGTGACGCTCATGTTTTTGTTGTTTCTGGGGCTGGCCTTTGTGGCGGCGCGCCAGCTCACGGCGCCGCTCAAGCGCATCACCGAGCGGCTCATGCGCACCACCCTCACGGGCGAGAACGAGCCGATTCCGTACCGCAGCAGCGACGACGAGATTGGCCTGCTCGTGCGCGAGTACAACGCCATGATCGGCAAGCTCGAAGCCAGCCGCCGCGAGCTGGCCGCCCAGGAAAAAGAAGTGGCCTGGCGCGAAATGGCCCGCCAGGTGGCCCACGAAATCAAGAACCCGCTCACGCCGATGAAGCTCAGCCTGCAATTTTTGCAGAAGGCCATTGCCGAGCGCCGCCCCAACGCCGAGGAGCTCATCGGCCGCATCAGCCAGACGCTCATCACGCAGGTGGACGTGCTGAGTGACATTGCCACCTCGTTCAGCACCTTCACCAACCTGCCCGCCATGCGCCCCGAGCGCCTGGACGTGGGGGCCGTGCTGCGGCAATCGGCCGATTTGTTCCGGCATAGCGATGGCGACGACGACGGCGAACTGCGCCTGGAGCTGCCGCCCGACGGCAGCTTCACGGTGTTTGCCGACGAGAGCCTGCTGGTGCGCACCTTCAATAACTTGCTGCTGAACGCCAAGCAGGCCGTGCCGCCCGGCCGGCCGCCCCGCCAAACCGTGGCCCTGCGCGCCGAGGGCCCCCACAAGGTGCTCATCACCATCGCCGACAACGGCACGGGCATCGCCGACGACGTGCGCGCCAAGGTGTTCGTGCCCAACTTCACCACCAAGGAAAGCGGCTCGGGCATCGGGCTGGCCGTGGCCAAGCGCGGCATCGAGAGCGCCGGGGGCCGCATCTGGTTCGAGACGGTGGTGGGGGAGGGCACGCAGTTTTTCATCGAGCTGCCGCTGGCGGGCTGAAGCCGCGGCGCGGATTAGGCGAAAAAAAGACATCTTTGGGGGCCCGGCCGGCTGGCCGGGCCGGGGGCCCGGCAGCCGGGGCCCCCGGCACGTTATTCCTTCCTTTATTTTTAGTATCCGATGTCCAACCGCGTTACCGCCGCCATCCCGCCCGCCGATTTGGCGCAGGCCCTCGACCTGCTCAAGCAGGCCCGGGCCCTGCTCGAACCCTACCTGCACCCACTCACGCCCGACGAGCGCAAGAACATGGTGAAAATGGGCGACAAGTCCGTGGGCTTCATGACGAAGCTGCTCGACTACGCCGCCAACTCGCCGGCTTTTGTGCCGGCCTTCGTCGATTTTGACGAGCTGAAGCAGGACGTGGGCACCGCCACCGACCTGGCCCCCGTGGAGCAGTTTGCCGCCCAGCTGGCCCTCGACCTGGGCAGCACCGTGATGCTGGCCGGCTCGGAAGGCATGACCCAGGCCTCGCCCGTGTACCAGAACATCCGCTTCCTGGCCTAGCAGAAGCAGCCCGGGGCCCAGCTCGCCTACGACGATTTGAGCCAGCGCTTCCCCGGCCGGCCGCCCAAAAAGGCCGTCCCCGCCGCCTAAGCCGTTTTTCTCTGCCAAAACGCAGCGCTGCCCTGCCTTTTACTGGCTCCGAACGGCTTATTGCCCGTTCGGAGCCATTTTTTGTGCCCGCCCGGGGCCCCGTAAGTCGTTCGGCAGGAGTTATTGCGCCTGCGGAACGAGCTTTTGCCCCCCCGGAACGACTTACGGGCCCCTCCGAAGGGGCAATAACTCCCTCCGAGCGACTTACGGGGGCCTCCGAAGGGGCAATAACTCCCTCCGAGCGACTTACGGGCCCCTCCGAAGGGGAAATAACTCCCTCCGAGCGACTTATTGCCCCTGCGGAAGGCGCCCTAACCCGTGCCGCAGGGGAAACCCCGCGGGGCGGGCCGGCGCGGGGCCCCTAACCCCGCGGCGCCGGATGACACGAAACGGGGCCCCGCGGCGTTACGGCCGCGTTCCGACCTTTACTGCATGGCCCACCTGTACCGCTTGCGCTTTCCCTGGCTGGGCCTGCTCGTGGCGGCGTGGGCGGTGCTGAGCGCCCTGGGGGCCCGGGCCCAGGAAAAACCGGCCGTGCCCGGGGCCCCGGTGGCGCCCGCGGCCGCGCCGGCCCTGGGCGCACCAGCCACCGCCGTGCCCGCCGTGGGGGCCCCGCGGCCGGCCACCACGGCGCTGCCGCCGCCCAACACCCGCCGCTGCCGCTACCTGCGCCTGGCCCCGGGCCGCGACACCACCGACTTTGCCCTGGCCGACACATTGACCGTGGTGCCCGCCTCGGTGACGGCCGCCGACGGCCGCGCCGTGCCCTACGACGCCCGCACTGGCCGCTACCGCTGGGTGCGCCCCGCCCCGCGCGACAGCGCCGGGGCCCCCCGGCCCGATTCGGTGCTGCTCTGCTACCGGGTGCTGCCGCTGCGGCTGGAGGCAGCCCGCTACCGCCGGCCCCTGCGGCTGATGGACAGCCTGGACTTCCGCCGGGCCCCCATTGGCTACGAGGACTTTTCGGTGAAGGAGCAGATCCTCAACACGCCGGGCATCAGCAAAACCGGCAACCTGGCGCGGGGCATCAGCTTCGGCAACACCCAGAACGTGTTCGTGAACTCGGCCCTGAACCTGCAATTGGAAGGCCAGCTCACGGATGGCATCCACCTCACGGCGGCCATTTCGGACCAGAACGTGCCGTTCCAGCCCGAGGGCAACACCCAGCAGCTCCAGCAGTTCGACAAGATTTACATCACCCTTACCAGCCAGCAGGGCAGCCTCACGGCCGGCGACGTGGTGCTGCGCAACAAGCCCGACTACTTCCTGCGCTACTACAAAAACATCCAGGGCGCAGCGCTGGAGGCCAATTTTGGGCCCCCGCTGCCGGGCCTCGTGAGCGGCCCCGCGGCCCAGGGCGTGGCCAACACGGTGTTCTTGAACGGCCAGGCCGGGCAGCTGCCGGTGGCCCCGGGGGGCGCGGTGCCCACCCTCAACCCCGCCGCCATCGCCCAGCCCCAGCTGGCCGACCCCAACCGCCAGGTGCCGCTGGCGGGGGCCACCGCCACGGCAAGCGGGCGCACGGCCAAGGGCCGGGCCTGGCAGTCGTCGACGGCCGTGGCGGGCGGGGTGGCCAAGGGCAAGTTTGCCAGCCTCACCGTGGCGCCGCTCGAAAACGTGCAGGGGCCCTACCGCCTCACGGGGCCCAACGGCGAGCAGTACATCATCGTGCTGGCCAACTCGGAGCGCGTGTACCTCGACGGCCGCTTGCAGGTGCGGGGCTACGACGCTGACTACACCATCGACTACAACCTGGCCGAGGTAACCTTCACACCGCGCCACCTCATCACCCGCAACTCGCGGATTAAGATTGACTTCGAGTACTCCGACCTCAACTATTCCCGCTCGCTCTACGCCCTGAGCCACTACCAGCAAGTGGGCCGGCTGAGCCTGCACGCCAACTACTACCAGGAGGCCGACAACCCCGACAACGCCGCCAACCTGGAGCTGAGCCCCACCGACCGCCTGCGCCTGCGCGCCGCCGGCAACGTGGCCGCCGTGGACGCGCCCGGCGCCGACTCCGCGGCCTTCAACCGCACCATCGTGCAGTACCACCGCGACGTGGTGCGGCCGCCCGGGGCCCTGGCGCCGGTGGCCGTGTTCACCTACGTGGGGGCCACCTCGCCGATTGATTCGGTGCGCGGCGTGTACACGGTGCGCTTCACCGACCTCGGCCCGGGCAACGGCGACTACGTGGCCAGCACCCGGTTTGTGGCCGCCAACGGGCGCGTGTACGAGTACGTGGCGCCCGTGGGCGGCGTGCGCCAGGGGCGCTACCAGCCCGTGCGCCGCCTGCCCACGCCCCAGCTCAAGCAGCTGGTGAGCGCCGGGGCCAGCTACGAGGTGGCGCGCGGGGCCACCGTGTTCGTGGACGCGGCCACCTCGCGGCTCGACCGCAACCGCTTCTCGCCCGAGAGCGACCGCGGCGGGGCCGTGCACGTGGGCTACGTGGTGCAGGACCGCCGCCTGAACCTGCCCGGCCTGCGCGACTACCGCGTGCGCTCGGCCCTCGACTACGAGTACACGGCCCCCCGCTTCGCGCCGATTGACCGCTACCGCGACATCGAGTTCGACCGCAACTGGAGCACGGCCAGCACCGTGCAGGGCAACGCCGTGGGCGGCGTGCCGCGCGAGGACAATATCCTGAACTTTAGCGTGGGGCTGGCCAAAAACGTGAACAACAATTTCAGCTACCGCCTCAGCAAGCGCTACCGGCCGGGCGAGGTGAATGGCATCCAGCACTGGCTGGATGGGGCCCAAAAGTTTGGGGGCCTGGAGCTGCGCGGCTCGCTGTTTTTGCTGAGCTCCGATGCCGGGCGCTTCCACTCCAGCTGGGCACGGGGCGAGGGCACGGCCCGCTACGTGGGCGGGGCCCTGGTGCCGGGCTACGCCTATCGCTTCGATAAAAACCGGGTGGCCCTGCCCGGCGGCGACAGCACCAGCACGGTCAATTACTTCGACGAACACAACGTGTTCCTGCAAAGCCGCGACTCGGCCCGCACCAAGTTCCGGCTCGACTACAGCTACCGCCGCGACCAGGGCCCCACCGCCGACCGCCGGGCCCTGGCCGAGCGCAGCGCCGCCCAAACCTGGCAGGGCAGCCTGGCCGCCCGCCCCGGCAAAACGCAAGACCTGCGCATTGTGGCCACCTACCGCAGCCTGGCCCAGCGCGACAGCGCCCTGAGCCGCACGGCGCTGGGCAAAATCGACTACAACGTGGGCCTGTTCCAGAACCAGGTGCGCTCGGAGCTGAGCTACAGCGTGGCCACCGGCCGCGAGCTGCGCCGCGACTACTCCTACCTGGCCGTGCCCGCCGGCCAGGGCACCCACTACTACGTGGACGTGAACAAGGACGGTATCCAGCAGAAAAACGAGTTCTTTGAGGCCCAAACGGCCGATGCTCAGTACCGCACCTACATCAAGGTGTACCTGCCCACCGCCGACTACCTCACCGCCTTCACCAACCGCCTCAGCTACCGCCTCACCACCGGGGCCCCGCGGGGCTGGCGCGAGGCCGGCGGCTGGCGGGCCGTGGCCTCGCGCTTCGCCACCCTCAGCAGCGTAACCGTGGACCGCCGCACCGCCAACCCCAACCTGGGCCAGCGCCTGAGCCCCTTCGGCTACGGGCCCCAGGACGACCAGCTGCTGGCTTTCAATCAGTTGCTGCGCAACACGGTGTACTTCAACCGCTCCAATCCCATTTTTGGGGCCGAGTTCACGGTGCAGCAAACGCAGCAGAAAACGCTGCTCACCCAGGGGTTTGACCTGCGCAACCTGGCCACCCAGAGCCTGCTGGTGCGCCGCACGCTGGCCCAGTTCATCACCGGGCGCCTCACCCTCACGCGCGACATCCGCGAGGCCCAGAGCGACTACCTCACCACGGCCACCACCAGCCGCAACTTCCGCCTGCTGAACTACGCCGTGCAGCCCGAAATCAGCTACCAGCCCTCGCCCGCCCTGCGCCTCACCGCCACCTACCTGCGCACCAGCCGCCGCAACGTGCGCGACGACATGTACTTCGGCACGGCCGGCGTATTCGACGAGCTGGGCCTCGAAACCCGCGTCAGCCAGGTCAGCAAGCGCACCCTCACGGCGGCCACCCGCTTCACCCGCGTGGCCTTCGACGGCGACCCCACCTCGGCCGTGGGCATCGAAATTCTCAACGCCCTGCGCGCCGGCGCCAACTTCACCTGGAACCTGAACGTGGAGCAGCGCCTGAGCAACGGCCTGAACCTGACGCTGGCCTACGACGGCCGCAAAGCCAACGGCCTCAACGCGGTGCACACCGGGCGCATGCAGGTGGCGGTGCTGTTTTAGGGCCCCGGGGGCCCTGAAGAATGAGCAAGCTATCAAAAACGTTTGCCGCGTAAAGTGCGAGAAAAATACCGGTTTTTGGGAGGATTCTTACAAAATTTGAGCACCTTCGCCTTTTAGATGGCGGGCGAAGTAGCCAAAACGGGCTGCACTTGCGCGTCTTTGGTTTTCGTTTCGTCCCACCCCACCGCCCGCGCGGGCCGCCCCACCCACTTTTATATGCAGCAACACCAACTCTCCACGGCGGATTACGTCGTCTTTCTCATCTACTTCGCCGTCGTTTCGGGCTACGGACTGTGGATTTACCAGCGCAAAAAGTCCGAATCCAGCGGTTCGAAAGACTACTTCCTGGCCGAAGGCTCGCTCACGTGGTGGGCCATTGGCTCGTCGCTGATTGCCAGCAACATTTCGGCCGAGCAGTTCGTGGCCATGTCGGGCTCGGGCTTCAAGATGGGCCTGGCCATCGCGGCCTACGAGTGGATGGCGGCCATCACGCTCGTGGTGGTGGCGGTGTTCTTTATTCCGGTGTACCTCAAAAACCGGATTTTCACCATGCCGCAGTTTCTGCACCAGCGCTACAACGGCACCGTGGCCATGATCATGGCCGTTTTCTGGCTGCTGCTCTACGTGATTGTCAACCTGACCTCCATCCTCTACCTCGGGGCCATTGCGGCCAGCACCATATCGGGCATCAACCTCAACGTGTGCATGTACGCCATGGCGTTTTTCGCCGTCATCATCACGCTGGGCGGCATGAAAGTGATTGGCTACACCGACGTTATCCAGGTGTTCTTCCTCATTCTGGGCGGTCTGGCCACCACCTACCTGGCCGTCAACCTAGTATCGAAGCACTACGGCACCACGGGCGTCTTCAACGGCCTGCACCTGATGTATACCCACGCCAACGACCACTTCCACATGATTCTGAAGCGCGACAACCCGAGCTACATTGACCTGCCGGGCATGACCGTGCTGCTCGGGGGCCTCTGGATCGTGAACCTCAACTACTGGGGCTGCAACCAGTACATCACGCAGCGGGCGCTGGGCGCCGACCTGCCCACGGCCCGCGGCGGCATCTTGTTCGCGGCCTTTCTCAAGCTCATGATGCCCATCATCGTGGTGCTGCCGGGCATCGCGGCCTACATCCTGTACAAGCAAAACGTGTTCGGCTCCGGCGAATTCATGCAGGGGGGCGAAATCAACCCCGACCGCGCGTACCCGGTGCTGCTCAACATCTTGCCGTCGGGCCTCAAGGGCCTCTCGTTTGCGGCCCTCACGGCGGCCGTGGTAGCCTCGCTGGCCGGCAAGGCCAACTCCATTGCCACCATCTTCACGCTCGATATCTACAAGAAAGCCATCAACCCCAATGCCTCGGAGAAGACGCTGGTGAATACCGGCAAAATCGCCGTTGTGGTGGCCATGATCCTGGGGGCCCTCATTGCCCCGCACCTGGGCATCGACAAGAAAGGCGGCTTTACCTACATCCAGGAGTACACGGGCTTTGTGTCGCCGGGCATTTTTGCCATGTTCATCCTGGGCTTCTTCTGGAAAAAGGCCACTTCCACGGCGGCCATGTTTGCCACCATCGGGGGCTTTTTGCTGTCGGTGATCTTTAAATTCCTGCCGGATTACGTCAACTTGTCGTTCCTGGCACCGTTTGGCTTCGCCGTGCCGGTGAACGGGGTGTACGAGATTCCCTTCCTCGACCGCATGGGGTTCGTGTTCATCTTCTGCATCGTGGGCATGGTCACCATCAGCCTGATTGAGAGCCGCCGCACCACCCGCACCGGCGGCCTGGAGGTTGATACGTCGATGTTCCGGCCCAACGCCACCTTCACGGCGGGGGCCCTGCTGGTGCTGGGCATCGTAGTAGCCCTGTACTCGGTGTTCTGGTAAGAATTCCTCCCATCTTTACGGGCCGCTTGCCCGCGCATGGCGCGGGCAAGCGGCCCGTTTTTTTGCGTCTTCTTTCACCCTTTTTCTTTCCTTCATGAGTACCCCCGACCCCCAAAAGCACCTCGTGTTCGAGGAAGTAGCCCAGCGCCTGCGCGGCGAAGGCTTCGGCATCGACAAACAGGACGAAACGCGCCCCTGGGGCGGCTTCTTCGTGATCGACGAAACCCAGGCCCAGCAGTTTGCCGACACGTACTTCGACGGCCTTTCCATCGAAGGCCTGAAGATTTCGGGCAAGCTCAGCCCCAAAATTCTCATCGTGGCGCCCTTGCAGCGCCTCTCGTGGCAGTACCACCACCGCCGCGCCGAAATATGGCGCGTGGTGCAGGGCCCCATCGCCGTGGCCACCAGCGAAACCGACGAGCAAAACGAGCCGAACCACTACGGCCCCGGCGAGCAAATCACCCTAAAACAGGGCGAGCGCCACCGCCTCATCGGCCTCGACGGCTGGGGCATCGTGGCCGAGATTTGGCAGCACACCGATGCCGATCAGCCCTCCGACGAGGACGACATCATCCGCGTGCAGGACGACTTTGGCCGCTAAGCCAGGGCCCCCGGGCACAAAAAAACCGGCCGCACACGCGGCCGGTTTTTTTGTGCCCGGGGGCCCTGGCAATGCTGCGCTACTTGGCGTCGTTAATTTCAATCCAATAGCCGTCAGGATCTTGCAGGTAAACCTGCCGCACGCCATCGATGCGCAAAGTGGGCTCCTTGCCGTCGCCCTTTAGGTTGGTGTACGCCGTACCCAGCGCGTCGAGGTGGCGCGTGAACGCCGCCAGCGACCCCACGCTGAAGCAGGTGTGCACATTCTTGTCGGACCCGGCGGTGCAGCCGCGCTGGATGACGTGCAGCTGCAACCCCGGCCCCACCCGGAACCAGGCGTGCACGCCGTCGTTGAACGGGTTGGGCAGCTCCTCCAGCCCCAGCACGTTGTGGTAAAATGCCACACTCTTGCCCAGGTCGCGCACGCACACGGCGGTGTGGTTGAAGGTGAGCCGGGCGTTGGCCGGCTGCTGCGCGCACGCCCCGCGTGGGGCCCCCAGCCCAACCAGAAGCCCAAATAAAATCGCGAGCTGTCGCACGTTTACTATTCTGAATAAGGATTGACTGCCCGTGGGGCCCCACGGTTATTTGCTGGCAACGCTGCGCTTGGCAAAGTCCGCCGCGGCGGCGTTCAGCTGCTTGGTCGACAGCGTTTGGGGGCCCTCGTCGATGAGGATGCGGTAGCGGAACGTGACGGACTCGCCCTTTTTGAGCGTCAGGTTTTTAGCGGCTTTACCTTCCGTGAATACCTTTTCACCCAGTGGGTTGGCGGCAAACAGGCCGTAGCCGCGGGCGTGCCAGAAGGTCGGGTAGTTCGGGTTTTTGGGGTGGTCGAGGATGGCGATGCTGACCGAGTCGGCGCCCATTTTGCCGTACACTTTGCACCACACGCCGCGCGTACTCCACGCGTCGTTGCCGCGCTTGCCGGCGCTGGTCAGGTAGTTGCCGTTGGCGGTGTGGTCGGTACCGGCCTTCACCACGGTCACGATGCCTTTGCTGTCGGTGAATTTTTCATCCTTATCCGACGGCATTTGCAACTCGTGGGCTAGGCGCAGGCCGAGAAGCCCATCCTTGGCGTCGGTAAAGGTCACGTCCATGTCCGATTTCAGCGTGGTGACCCGGTCAATGGTGCGCGCCCGGCCCGTGCCGCTGAACTCGAAGCGCGTGGTTTCTTCCAGCAGCACCTCGTTTTTCTGGTTGGTCCAGTTGGCGTGGTAGGCCAGCACGCCGGTGGGGCCGCTGGTGGTGGTCAGAATTCGGTCGGTCTTGATCCAGCCGTAGCTGCCCTTTTTCTCCTTCGGAATGGCGTAGGAGTTGTTCCAGAAATCCAGCCCGTTGACGTTCTCAAAGTTGAACCACGTGCCGATGTGGTGCGGGTGGTCGGTGGGGTCGCCGGGCCTCGGGTCGAGCGGAAAGCCCCGGGTGACGACCGTGCCGTTGGCGGCGCGCAGCGGGTACAGCACCGGCTTTTCCAGCGAGTCGGGGTACAGCAGGCTGGTGAACAGCTTGCCGCCCACGAACACGTCGACTTTCTTGGCCTTGGCGTCTTTGATGACGCGCACGGGCTCGGCCTTTTGGGCCCTGGCTTCGGCCAGGGCCCCCAGTACCAGCAGCGCGGCGCCTGCGCCGGATAACGTGAATCGGTTCATTGTATGCGCGGCGGGCTAGTATTTGAACACTTTGCCGCCCACCATCACTTCCTGCGTCTTTTCGTCAAACGTGGCTTTGAGCCCGGTGTGGGCGGCGGCCGTGGTCATGATGTTGGCGATGGAGTGGCTGTAGCCGGCCTCCACGGGGGCGTGGGGCTGCTGGCGGCTGCGCACGCACTCCATCCAGTTGCGCACGTGGTTGGAGGTCAGCACGTCGCCGCCGGTGTTGGCCGAGGCGACCGCCGCGGCGGTGTTGGCCAGGCTAAACTCAGTCAGCAGGTTGGGGGCCAAGTGCATAGCGTCGGCGTGCTGCTTGGTGAGGCCGCCCTTGGGCGAAACCTTGTTGGTAATCAGGTTTAGCTCCCCGCCGTTGGCGTAGTAAATTTCGGCCGGATTCTCGTCGCCGTTGTCCATCCGCGAGCCAAACGTGACCTGGAAGCCCTCGGCCGGGTTGTCCAGGGGCCCATAGTCGAACACCGCCGTCAGGGTGTCCCAGTTGCGGCGGCCGTCCTTCCACATGTAAATGCCGCCGTTGGCCACCACGCTGCGCGGGTGGGGCAGGCCCGTGAACCAGTGCACGGTGTCAATCTGGTGGCTCATCCACTGGCCCGGCAGGCCCGACGAATAGGGCCAGAATAGACGATATTCCAGGTACTTGCGCGGGTCGTAGGCCTCGGCGGGGCGGTTCATCAGGTAGCGCTTCCAGTCCACGTCGGCCTCGCGCAGCTGGGCCACCAGCTCGGGCCGCCGCCAGCGGCCGGGCTGGTTCACGTTCCAAGTCAGCTCTACCATTTTGATGGGGCCAAACTTGCCGGACTTGATGAACTGCTCGGCGGCGATGTAGTTGTCGCCGCTGCGGCGCTGCGAACCGATTTGCACAATCTGCTTCGCGCCCTTGATGGCTTTGAGGGCGGCCCGGTTGTCGGCCATCGTTTCGGCAAAGGGCTTCTCAACGTAGGCATCGCAGCCGGCCTGCACGGCCTCAATGGCGTGCAGCGCGTGCTGGAAATCGGCGGTGCCGATGAACACCGCGTCCACGCTCTTACTGGCGTATAGCTCGTCGTTGTTGCGGTAGGCGGCCACGTCGTGGCCCAGCTTTTCCTTCCACAGGGCCGCGCCTTCCAGGCGGCGCTTGCTCCAAATGTCGGACACGCCCACCACGTCGAAGTTGAGCTCCTTGTAGTGGTTGAGAAAGCTGGGCATGTGCGAGTTGCGGTGGCGGTCGGAAAAGCCCACCACGCCAACCCGCACCCGGTCGTTGGCGCCCATGATGCGTTTGTAGCTGCTGGCCGACCAGGCCAACTTGGGCGCTACCAGGGCCCCGGCGCTTACCAGGGCGGCTTGCTTGAGAAATAGCCGGCGGGGATTGGGTTCGTTCAGCATGTAGAAAGTGGGTGGGAAGGAGGAAGAAGGAATTATAACTGCTTGATTTTGATGCTCCGGAACGACACGAGGTTGCCGTGGTCTTGCAGCAAAATATGGCCCTGGGGCGCCATGCCGAAGTTGGGCCAGATGTGGTACTTGCTCTGCGCCACTAGGTCTAAGAACTCCTTCGAGCCGCGGGTGTATTCGAGTACTTTCAAGCCGTTCAGGTAGTGCTCCACCCGGTTGTCGGGGTACACCACCACGCGGCCCACGTTCCATTCGCCAATGGGGTGGATAAAGCGCGGGTTCTTGATGGACGTTTTCAGGTCGTAGAGCGAGGCAATCGTCCGGTCGCCGTCGCGCCCAAGCTTGGCGTCGGGGTGCAGCGCATCGTCCAGCACCTGGTATTCCAGGCCAATGGCCGAGCCCTCGGTTTTTTCGTCCAGCGTCACGAAGTACTTCACGCCGCTGTTGGCGCCGGGCGTGAGCTTGAATTCAAACGACAAGTCAAAGGCTTTGTACTGGGCATCCGTCACGATGTCGCCGCCGTTGGCCGCCTCCTTGCCCGCCGAGGGCTGCACGGTCATGGTGCCTTCGTTCACCTGCCAGCCCTTGGCCGGGAAAGTGGGCCCCTTGGCACCGCGCCAGCCCTGCGACGATTTGCCGTCGAACAGCAGCTTCCAGCCGTGCTGCTTTTCGTAGGCGTTCAGGTAGTTGGGCACGAAGTTGACCACGTAAACGTCCGCCGGGAACGCGCTGGGCTTCAGGTTGGTGGTCTTGATTTTGATGTTCTTGAAGTACACCTTCTTGCCTTCCTGCTCCTTGGTGGTGATGCCGTGCACCTGCAAGCCGATGAAGCCCTTGGGGTCCACGGGGTCCACCACGTAGGCGATGGGCACGTTATTGATCCACGTCTTCATCTCGTTGCCGATGCACTCCACCCGGATGTGGTTGTACTGGCCCACTTTAAAGGCCGTTTTGGCTTGTGGGTGCAAGTCGAGCGGGTACAGCCATTGGCGGCGGGCCTCGTCGTATACCCCGCCCGACCAGCTGCGCTCGGAAGGATCAATTTCCAGCTGCCGCCCGAACACCACGCCCTTGTGCTCCGGCGTGTCGAAGTGGCTGCGGGTCTGCACGCCCGAGTTGCTCACCGGGCTCTCAATCATCAGGTCCAACTCCAGCGCAAAGTCGCCGTATTCCTTCTCCGTCACCAAAAAGGTGTTGCCGGAGTTCATCACGGTGGTGCCCACAATGGCGCCGTTTTCTACTTTATAGTCGGCCGTGCCCGCCAGGCGTTTCCAGCCCGTCAGGGTTTTGCCGTCGAACAGGTTTTGCCACGAATCGGTGGTTTGGGCAAAGCCCGCCCGGGGCCCGGCAAGCGCCAGCGCGGTGGCCACTACACTGGCGGCAATTGTTTTGAATGGTTTCAAGGAAATGGGGGTAGGGTGGGGTGGTAGGGGCCCTAAAGTAAGGCACGGGGGCCAAAACGGCCCGGCGGCGCAGGTTAGTAGCCAAGGTTTTGCGGGAAAGAATTGACGTTGTCTGCCCCTGGTCTAACTCGTTTTCTTACCAGGCAGAACGACTAGCCAGCGGAGTAGGTGGTGGCTTTGGTTATGAACTAATTAACTGATGTTACGCAGTCATTGGGCGTGGTTGCCCGTTTAGGAGGCTTATGCAGAGTTGCACGCTGGACTTGTACACGGATTATTTGCTGAGCTCGACGGGTCCAACGACGGCTACGGGCTTGTCGCGCCTGCTGGGGGGGGCACTCAGCCACGACCACATCACGCGTTGGCTGAGCCACGCCACCCTGGGTTCGGCCGAGGTGTGGCGGCACGCCAAGCCGCTGATTCGCCAAGCTGAAGCCCGTCGGCCTGCCGAGGAATTTGCCGTCCTCATCGTGGACGATTCGGTGCTGGAAAAGGCGCATACGGATGCCAACGAGCTGATTTGCACCCACTGGGGCCACAGTCAGCAGCGTTATATCAAGGGCCTCAACTTCGTCACCCTGCTCTATCAGGCCGGGGCGCTGGCCCTGCCCCTCGCCGTCGAGTTGGTGCGGAAAACCGTGCCGGTCTTTCACCCCAAAACGCAGCAAACCAGCTACCAAAGCCCCTTCACCAAAAACGAATACGTGCAGCAAATGCTGCGCGTGGCCCAGCAGCAAGTGGCTTACCGCTACTTGCTGGCCGACAGTTGGTATGCCTCGGCCGAAAACATGCAGCTGGTGCGGGCGCTGGGCCACCACTTCATTTTTGCCCTCGAAAGCAGCCGCACGGTGGCCTTGAGTGAAGCGGCGCGCGCCCAGGGCCAGTTCCAGGCCGTGCAGACGCTGGCCTTTCCCGATACGCAGCCCCTGCGCGTCTATTTGCGGGCGGTCCAAGAGGCCGTACTCGTAACCAGACAAGTCTTTACAAACCAAGACGGTAGCCAGGGCATGCTGTATCTGGTCAGCAGTGACACCGACCTGGACCAAGCCCGTCTGACCACGATTTACCAAAGACGGTGGAAAGTGGAAGAATATCATAAGTCGCTTAAACAGAATGCCTCCATGGGCAAAGCGCCCACTAAAACCCTGGCCACGCAAGCCACCCACTTCCTGGCCGCTGTGCTGGCCTACACCAAGCTGGAAGTGCTCAAACTCAAATGCGGCCTCGGGCATTTTCGCCTCAAAGCCCAACTCTACACCGTCGGCCTGAAAGCCATGTATCAGCAACTCCGCCAACTCAGTGCGTAACATCAGTAATTAAATCGATTGCGCTAACTTTCTGGCGTTCGACGGCTACCGGGCAGCCGAGTAACCGCTGCGCTGGCCAGTGCAAGCGGGTGGGCCCCACAGGCTTGCAAACTTGCCAGCGGCCCGCAGCAGCGCTGTTGTCCCGGCCCGCGCTGCCACGCCAACCTTTTACCCTCAGTCGCTTGGTACACTGCATTCTGCTGGCTGTTGGGTTAGGGCTCGCGGCCTTATCGCCGGCTCCGCGGCGGGTCCACCGCTTCAGCGGCTACGCCCAGGGTACCACGTACGCGGTGACCTACTACGCGGCCGACAGCGCCGTGGCGGCGGTGGATGTGGCGCGCGCGCTGGCCGAAATTGATGCCTCGCTCTCGCTCTACGCGCCCGGCTCGCTCATCAACCGGTTCAACCAATCGGCCCGGGGCGTGGTGGCCGACCGGCACCTGCGGCTGGTGGTGCGCAAGGCGCTGGCGGTGTACCGCGACACGGGCGGCCGCTTCGACGCCACGGTGGAGCCGCTGGTGCAGGCCTGGGGCTTCGGGCCCCGGCCGGTGGCGGGGCCCCCGTCGGCGGCGGCCATTGCGGCGCTGCTGCCGCTGGTGGGCTCCGACAAGGTGCACCTGCGCGGCGATTCGTTGGTGAAAGACATGCCCGGCGTGCACCTCGACCTGAACGGCATCGCCCAGGGCTACACCGTGGACGTGCTGGCCGCGCTGCTGGAACGCCACCGCATCCGCGACTACCTGGTGGAAGTGGGCGGCGAAATCCGGGTGCGGGGCCACAAGTGGCCCGGCGGCGCGCGGATGCGGGTGGGCATCGAGCGGCCCGACACCAGCGCCGTGCCGCCGCCCGGCATGCAGCAGGTGGTGCAGCTGCGCGCGGGCGGCATCACCACGTCGGGCAACTACCGCAAGTTCAAGCGCTGGGGCCCCGTAAAAAGCGCCCACCTGATTGACCCCAAAACCGGCTACGCTTTCCGCAACGAACTGGTGAGTGCAACGGTGGTGGCGCGCGACGCACTAACCGCCGACGCCTACGACAACGCCTTGATGGGCATGGGCTTGGCCGACGCCCTGGTGTTTCTGCGCCACCACCGAAACCTCCAAGCTTACTTGCTGTACCAACGGCCCAACGGCACCGTGGCCGACACGGCCACGCGCGGCTTTCAAAAACTAATTGTACACCCATGATGGACCTTCCAAGACGCAATTTTATTAAACAAACGGGCCTGCTGACCGGCGGCCTGTGGCTGCCCGGGGCCCTGGCCGACGTCCTGGGGGCCCCCGCGCCGGCCCGCCGCATCAAAATCGGCGTCATCGGCTGCGGCGACCGCGGCACGGGGCTGCTCAAGATTTTGCAGGACCTGCCCGACCGGTTCGAGGTGGTGGCCTTGTGCGACGAGCTGCCGTTTCGGCTGCAAAACGCGCAAAAAACCGGCGCCGCCGGCCACGCCAAGTCCTACGCCGACTACCACGCCCTGCTGGACGCGCGGGCGGTGGAGGCCGTCATCATCGCCGTGCCCCTGAACCTGCACTTCCAGGTGGCCAAGGACGCGCTGGCCGCCGGCAAGCAGGTGTACCTCGAAAAAACCATGACCTACGACATTCCGCAAGCCCTGGAGCTGGTGCGGCTGGCGCAGCAGCGCCCCGCCCAAACGCTGCAAGTGGGCCACCAGTACCGCTACTCGCCGCTGTACTACCGGGTGAAGGAGATGATCAAGCAGGGCTACCTGGGCAAGGTGACGCAGATTGACTGCCGCTGGGACCGCAACGGCAGCTGGCGCCGCCCGGTGCCGGAGCCGGGCCTGGAGCGCAAAATCAACTGGCGCATGTACCGCGAGTACTCGGGCGGGCTGGCCGCCGAGTTGCTTTCGCACCAGATGGACTTCATCAACTGGGCCTTCGAAACGCACGCCGACGAGGTGTTCGGCACCGGCGGCATCGACTTCTACAAGGACGGCCGCGAAACCTACGACAACGTGCAGGTGATGGTGCGCTACGCCAAGGAAGGCATGGTGGGCAACTTCGGGGCCACCTGCGGCAACGCCCGCGACGGCTACCTGTTCAAGCTGAAGGGGACCAAGGGCACCATTTCGCTGCTCGTCGACCAGGGCATGTACTACCCGGAACAAGAAACAATAAAGCAATACGGCACCGTGGACGGCGTGACCGGGGCCACCAAAATCACCTGGAACAAGGACGGCGGCATCGCCATCACCACCGGCGCCGAGCCGCTAAAGGACGGCTCGTGGTACTCGCTGCGCGATTTCCACCAGGCCATTGTCGAGCGCAAAATGCCCGACTCGAACGTGGTAACCGGCGCGCGCGCGGCCTGCACCGTGCACATGGCCAACCAGGCCATCTACAACCACACCATCGAAAAGTGGCGCGCCGAGTACAACCTCGCGTAGGGCCCCGGGCTAGGGCCAGGGTATGATTATTAAGCAAAAAAGGCGGTCATGCTGAGCCTGTCGAAGCATGACCGCCTTTTTTGCTCATTGGCCTCCCGGCCTACAACCCTGCCAGCCGCCGGGCGGCCTTCACGAGGGCCAGCTCGGCCTGGCCGGCGGGCAGCTGGGCATCGTCGAGGATGGCGCGGGCCGTCATTTGCCACACCGGCATGGCGGGCTGGTTGGCTTCGAGTTGCGTAAGGCGCTCAAGCAGCACCGTGGCCAGGGCCCCCAGCCGCGTTGAGAGCGGGGCGTACTCGGCCAAGGCCGGCGTGGCCAGCAGCAGCGGTTGCAAGGCCGCGTCGTTGGCCTGCCAGCGCAGCAAGTGGGCGCGCAGCTGCACCAGCTGCCGGGCCAGGGCAGGTGGGCGCACGGGCGCGGCCAAGCCGGCCAGCACGCTGTCCACGGCCGCGCCAAACTGCCGGGCCACCTCCGATTCGGCCGGGGCAGCGTCCACGAGGCGGGTCAGGGGCGTTTGGGTGGTGTATTTGAAGCCCTGGAAATGTCGTTTGTACTCTTTCACCGGCTCTAGCACGTCGGCCAGCGTGGTGAGGGGCCCCAGGACCCCGGGCGGTGCCATTTGCCGCAGCAGCAGCGCCGGGGCCCGGCGGTGTTGCAGGCCCAGCCCTTCCAACTGAGTAGACACCAGGGCCAGGCGGCGGTACAGGTCGGGCACGTCCTGGGTGGTGGCTTGCGGCGACCACAGCCGCTCGGCCACCGCCGCGGCTCGGGGCCATACGCGTGAATCGTAGATGACCGAATCAGCGAATTCGCTCCACATGGTGGCCTCGCCGCCCAGCACCAGCTTTTGCTGGGTGGCGTCGAGGGGCGTGGCGGCGGGCAGCGGGTCGGCGACGTAGTGGGCGGCGGCGGAATAATTTAGGTCGATGTAGTAGCCGTTCGACAGCAGGGCGCGGTGGCCCAGGCGCACGGCTTCGTTCAGGCCTTTGGCCCCGCGCCAGCTCTGGATGACGACCTCCTGGGGCAGGTCGGGGCCCAAAATCTCGTCCCAGCCCACCATGGTTTTGCTGCGGGTCGTCAACAGGGCCAGCATTTTGCGGTTGAAGTAGGTTTGGAGCTGGTGCTTGTCCACGACGTCGGCCGTGCCGGCCTTCAGCATCTTGTTGTCGCGCATGAACGCTACAATGCGCGGGTTGTGCCGCCACTGCCGCCCGTCGTTTTCGTCGCCCCCGATGTGAAAATACGGGTCCGGGAACAGCCCGCTCATCTCCGTCAGCAGCGAGTCGAGGAAGGCGTAGGTGGTAGGCCGGGTGGGGTCGATGGCGATGTTGAGCACGCCCCAGCGCACGGGCACGGCCTTGATGGAGTCGTTCGAAGCCACCCGCGGGTAGGCCGCCGCCAGGGCCCCGGTGTGGCCCGGCAGGTCGAACTCGGGTACCACCCGGATGCCACGCGCCGCCGCGTAGGCCACCACCTCGCGCACCTGCGCCTGGGTGTAGTAGCCGTCGGCGCCGGCTACCTGCTGCAAGCGCGGCAGCAGCTTGCTCTCCACGCGGAAGCCTTGGTCATCAGATAAATGCCAGTGCATCACGTTCAGCTTCACGGCGGCCATGCCGTCGAGGTTGCGCTTGACGACGCCCACTGGTAGGAAGTGCCGGGCAGGGTCAACCAGCAGCCCGCGCCAGGCAAAGCGCGGCTGGTCCAGCACGTCGGCCTCGGGCAGGTAGCGGCCCGTTTTTTCGAAGCGCGGCAGCTGCTCCAGCGTGGCCAGGGCCCGCAGCACGCCCAGGCCGGTGGGCGCGTCAATGAGCACGCCGCCGGGCGTCACGCGCAGGCTGTAGCGCTCCTCGCCCGATTGAGCCAGCTGGCCCGCGCGCCCGTAGCGGATTTGCAGCACCGGGCCCAGGGTTTTGGCCGGGCGGGCGGGGGCCCCGCGGTGCAGGCGGGCCAGGGTGCGCAGCGCGGCGGGCCGCACGGCCGGATCGGGCGCGGTGGGCGCGGTGATTTGCAGCCGCAGCGCGGTTTTTAGGGCCAGGCGGCCGGCGCCCCAGTGCAGCTCGGTGGGCTGGGGCAGTAGGGGCGAGGGGGCCCCCGGCGCCTGGGCCCGGGCGGCCATACCGCCAAAAATTACCAGCAGCGAAGCAACGAAAACGTGCGCCCAGGGCCGAAAAATTTGCGGGGCGCCGCCTTGGTTCGCAGCGCTTGGTTTCTCGGTGCGTGGTGCCGTGGGTTGCTTCATAGTAGTCCGCGTGCCTTGAATTCCAGGTACTTGTTGATGGTATTGACGTTCAAATCCTTCGGGGCCGTCAGCAGTGCGTGGATGCCGTAGCGCTGCAATTCGAGCACAATTTGGCGCTTTTCCTGGGCAAATTTCTCGGCGATGGTCTGGTTGTACACGTCCTCGGTGGTTTCGGCCGGGGCCCCCAGGTAGGCGCGCAGCTCGGTGTTTTCGAAGAAGACGACCAGCAACAGGTGGTCCTGGGCGAGGCGGCGCAGGTAGGGCAGCTGGCGCTGCATGCCGTGCAGGGTTTCGAAGTTGGTGAACAGCACCAGCAGGCTGCGCTGCCGCACGCGGGCCCGCACCGTGGCGTAGAGCAGCGCAAAATCCGACTCCAAATACTGCGTTTTCTGGCGGTACAGCACCTCCAGAATCTTCAGTAGGTGGCCGGGCCGGCGGTCGGCCAGCAGGGCGGCCCCGGGCTTGTTGGAAAACGTGATGAGCCCCGCTTTGTCGTGCTTGAGCAGGGCGATGTTGCTGAGCACCAGCGTGGCGTTGATGGCGTAGTCGAGCAGGCTCAGGCCGTCGAAGGGCATGCGCATCACGCGGCCCTTGTCGATAAGGCAGTACACGGGCTGGGCGCGCTCGTCCTGGAAGTGGTTCACCACCAGGGCGTCGGCCGCGCCGGTGCCGGTGCGGCGGGCGGTGGCCTTCCAGTTGAGGGTGCGCGGGTCGTCGCCGGCCGCGTAGGGCCGGATTTGCTCGAACTCCTGGCTCTGGCCCACCCGCCGGATGCGCTTCACGCCCACTTCCGTGAGGCGGTTGTGGATGGCCAGCAGCTCGTACTGCCGCATCTGCAAAAACGACGGGTACACCGGTACCATCCGCTGGGCGTCGTAGCGAAACCGGCGGCGCACCAGCCCCAGCGGCGAGGCGGCGTAGATGTTCAGGGCCCCAAACTCGTACTCGCCGCGCTTGGTGGGCCGCAGCTGGTAGCGAATCACCTGCGTCTCGCCCGGCTTAATGGCGGCTTTAAATAGCACGTCGCGCCGCTGAAACTGGTGCGGAATCTCGTCAATCGTTTCCGTCTGAATAGGAAAGCGGTAGCGGTTTTCGATGAACAGCTGAATGTCGTTGTCCGAGCCGTTGGCCAGCTTGTCGCCCAGCACCCGCCGCCCAAACACCGGGGCCCCCGGGCCCTTGGCTGGCGCGTACAGCAGCGCCGCATCTAGCCCCACCAGGGCCCCCAGCAGCAGCCCCACCACGCGCACCGGCCCCAGCAGCCACGGCAGAAAAAACGCCACCGCGAAGCCCGTGATGAGGGCCACGAGGAGCAGGAAGAAGCGGCGCGTTAGGAAAAAAGTCAATTAAAAATTATGAATTAAAAATTAAAAATGATTCAAACTATTTTTCGCTTTTTAGCTCGCGTGATGAGATGATAATTGCGGCAAGAATTCGTTTTAGCTCATCGGCATCATTAATCAACGACTCCGCCAGTCTTGGTTCGAGGCATTCTGTGTCGCGCAATAAACGCAGCCAGTAATGAGATTCACGAGCTTCTTCGTAAGCAATGCCACATTTTGCCGTAAAATCTCGTCGTGAGAATCCGCCTATTGCTTCTTCCACATTCGCTCCAACTGAGGTGCCGCAGCGCAAAATTTGATCAGCTAAAGAACGAGGGTGTTTGTTTTTAATTAGCAATTTGTAAAGCAAAACAGTGCGCTTCGAAAACGCATAGCTCTTGATTAATATCGTATTTTCTCTTTCATAAATGTTAGATAATTCATAATTCATAATTCATAATTTTTAATTCCATTTACCGCGGTACTTCCACCGACTGCACAATCTGCTGCACTACTTCATCCGGCGTGCCGCCTTCCATTTCGCGCTCGGGCGTGAGCAGGATGCGGTGGCGCAGCACGCTGGGGGCCAGAAACTGCACGTCTTCGGGCGTCACGAAGTCGCGGCCGCGCAGGGCGGCCAGGGCCTTGGCGCCGTTGAGCAGGGCTAGCGAGGCGCGGGGCGAGGCTCCGAGGTACAGGGCTTTGTGGGCGCGCGTCTGGCCCACGAGCTTGGCGATGTACTCCAGAATGTTGGGCTCGGCGCGCTGCTGGCGCACTTGCGCGCGCAGGGCCCCCAGGTCGGCGGCCGACAGGATGGGCTGCACTGAATCGAGCGAGGTGCCGCCGAAACCGGCGTGGTGGCCCTGCAAAATCTGCACTTCTTCGGCCAGGGTGGGGTAGCCCACGCGCAGCTTGAACAGGAAGCGGTCGAGCTGGGCCTCGGGCAGGCGGTAGGTGCCTTCCTGCTCCACGGGGTTTTGGGTGGCCAGCACCAAAAAGGGCTCCTGCATGGCGTAGGTGGTGCCGTCCTGCGTCACGGTGCGCTCCTCCATCACCTCAAACAGGGCCGATTGCGTCTTGGCCGGGGCCCGGTTTATCTCGTCAATCAGCACCACGCTGGCGAAAATGGGGCCCCGGCGAAACTCAAACTCGCCGGTGTTTTGCCGGAAAATAGACGTACCGAGCACGTCGGCCGGCATCAGGTCGGGCGTGAACTGGATGCGGCTGAACGGCACGGCCAGCGTGCGGGCCAGCAGCTTGGCCATGAGGGTCTTGGCCACGCCCGGCACGCCTTCCAGCAGCACGTGGCCGTCGGCCAGCACGGCCGTGAGCAGCAACTCCAACAAATCGGTTTGGCCGACGATGATTTTGCCAATCTCGGCGCGCATGGCCTCGGCGCGGGCCGCGAGCTGGGCAAAGTCGGTGCGGGGCGCAAAGCCGGCGGCCGCTTCGGGGGCGGGCGCGGATTCGGCCGCCGGCGTATCATTGCCAGCGGCAACGTTCAGCGGGGCGGCGTCGGGGGCGAGGTCAGTGGGTTCCATGCGGTAAAAAAGAGGCCCCCGGGAGGCGAAACGAGCGGCAAAAAGCCCGTTTCCAAGCCGTTAGGGCATTATAGCGGAATAGTGCAATTAGGTAAAAACGGCGTTTCTAGGTTCAGTGCAAAAAGTCTAAATCACCCAGCTTCGCGCCGGAAATCAGTAATGGCCCGGCTGAGCTGGAGCAGCGCCCGGTCGTCGATTTGGGGCGCGGTGCGGGCGAAATTTACGAGCCGCAGCAGCTCGTCCACGCGGGCGCGGGGCAGGCCGGCCTTCTGGCTCAGCCGCTCGCGGAAGTCGTTGTCGCCCAGGTCGGGGCTGGTTTCGTGGAAGCGCACCCGCAGGTAATCCAGGAACAGGGCCACCCGCTTTTCGGCAATCAGGGCGTGGTTGCGGCCCTGGCGGTACAGCCCCGCCACGGTGCGGATAAAAAGCAGCGTGGTGTTGGGCAACGGCTTGAGGATGGGGATGATGCGCTGGCGGCGGCGCGCCTCCACCAGCACAAACAGCAGGGCCCCCAGCAGCGTGAGGTAGTAGGCCGCGCGCAGGGCCGGGTGGGCTAGCAGCACCCGCAGCAGCGACTGGTCGCCCAGGGGCCCCTGCTTCTGGTACTCGTCCCACCAGGCGGCGCGGGCGGGCAGGTAGGCCAGGGCCCCGGCGGCAAAGCCCGCGGTGCGGGGCCGCAGTAAGTAGTAGTTGGTAAAGGCTAGCGGCACCGAGCAGAGGAAGAAATGGCCCGCGCCGTGGTCGAGGCGGATGAACACGGCGCGGCCTTGGGCGTCGGTGGCCAGCGTGCGGCCGGCCCGTCCGGCCTTCACCACCAGGCGGGCCCGGGCCAGCAGGGCCGGCAGCCGGTAGCGCGCGCCGGCCAGCGCCGGGTTGGTGAAGCGCACCGCCACCGAGTCGGCGGCGAGCAGGCCGCGGGGCCCGGGGCGGGAAGTCACGGCCACGTCGTCGGTGTAAAAGCCCAGCGAATCGCCCAGCACGGGGCCCCGAAAGTCGTCAGCTGTGATGAACACGTCGTTGCCCAGGGCCACGAAGTGCAGCAAGGCGCGCGCGTCGGCCGCCGAAGCCCCAAAACCATCGTTGATGAACAAGTAATTGGCCCGGGCCGCCCGCACCACGGGCCCGGTGGCCGCGGCGCGCGGCGGTTCCGCCTCGGTAGAATCGTTGGCCTTGGCATTAGTCTGGCCGACGCTATCCACCTCCGCCTCCGCGGCGGCATCCGGCTCCGGGGCCCCGGTGAGTTGGGTGTAGGCCGAGCGGCGCACGGTGGCCACCGAATCGGTGCCGAGCAGGCGCGGCAGCTGGTCGAACAGCACGAAGGTGCCGTAGGGAATCTTGTCCTTGTTAATATAGGTCGGCGACCAGTCCAGGGGCTTGGGGCGGTAGTATTCCAGGGCCACGTAGGCCCCGAACAAGGCCAGCAACCCGAGCACATACCAGCGAAACGTCGTCATGGGCACAGCGAAAATAATTAGGCGGGGCGGTGGGCCGGGCCCCCCGCCAGCTGGCCGGCCAGGGCCCGGTGCCCGGTGCGCACGTGCGCGTACTGCCCGGCCGTCAGCCCCAGCTCGCCGTACCACACGTACTCGAATTGCCGGGTTATTTCGCGGAAATCGGCGCGCAGGGGGCCCTGGGCGGGCAGCTCGGCCAGGTAGGCGTGGTTGGTTTTGTTGGGCTGCCAGTCGATGAAGCCGCCGTCGGCCAGCTGCTTGAGCAGCTGCAAGTAGCCCAGGCGCACGCCCAGCCGGAAGTTGCCGGTGGCCTCGGCCTCGGCCAGGCGGGCGGTGAAGTCGACCGCGTGAATATCCTCGGCGGCCGCGTCGTAGGCCAGGGGGCCCCGGCGCGGCCCGCGGCCAAACACGCCGGTCAGGTCCACCTGCAACAGCTTCAGCACCACAAATACGCCCGCCGCCACGAACAGGGCGTAGAAAACCCAGCGCCAAAAGTGCGTGTAGCTCCGCTGCTGCAACCAGTTTTGCACCCGCTGCCACAGCCGCGCCCAAAACAAATCCCAGGCGCTGAGGTGCGGCACCGCCTCGGCGTAGTCAAAGTCGCGCTGGCCGCGCAGCTCGCGCAGCCGCGCCGCGTCGGGCCGGCGGGCGGGCAGCGGCGTGGCCTGGTCGGCGGGCAGCGGGCGGGTGGCCGTGTCGGCCGGCGCCAGGGCCCGCGCTGGCTCTTGCGCCGGTGGGGCCCCGGCGACGCCCGTAGTGGCAAGCAAGCCCACGGCCAGCACCGCAGGTCGCAGCCAGGAGAACGGAAGCAGGGCGAGCGGGCGAGGCGTTTTCAAAAGGAAAGAATGGGGCACGGGCAGGCGCGGCGACGGCGCAATGGCTTAGTATTCACCGTCGTCGTCGGGGCGGTAGGCGTGGGGCCCGGCGGCCACCGGCGCCTGGCCCAGCTGGTCTACCAGGGCGTGCAGGCTGCGGCTTTCCTTGCGCTCCACCAAGTTGAAGTATTGAAACGCCAGCACCAGCAAAATGGGCGGGTACACCAGCAGCGTGAACAGGGTGGTGATGGACGTGACGGTAACGGCGAACAGCGGCGATTTGACGGCGTGCACCATCGACGTGAGGCCGCCGGCCAGCAGCGCGGCCACGCTGCCCGCGGCCCCCAGCAGCACGTAAAGCAACAGCACCATGATGAAAAGCACGCCAAACGTGGACCACCACTTGCCCCGCGTCAGAAACAGGCAGCGGCTGATGGTGTCCCTAAAGCCTGTGCCTTCGACCAGCCGCACCACGAAGAACAAGCTCAGGGCCACCATCAGGTAAAAGCCCGGCAGCACAAACACGACGAAGCCCAGTACCAAAACGAAGCCCAGACCCCAAAGCGAAAGAAACGTGCTCAAAAATTCACGCTTCACCACCGCCCATACGTCGGCCACGCTGATGGTGCGGCCCGGGCCGGCGGCGCCCGCCAGGCAGTGCAGCAGGTAGCCATATACGCTCAGGACGATGAGGGTTGTGAAAACCTGGCTCGTTAACGTGTTGAGGTAATATGTGGGCGTGGTGAACATGGTGCCGTACAGGGCCTGCTGCTGCTGCCAGGCCCCGCCGCCAGCCGCGCCCGAGGCCGTTTGCAGGGTGGTCAGGAATCGGGTTTGCAGCAGGCCGGCCAGCACGGCCCGCACCAGGGCGGCGGGCAGGGCAATGTAGAGCAGCACCCGGCCCAGGGGCCGGAAATGCACGCCGATGAACTCGAACGTGGCGCTGATTTTTTGCCCAAAGTCGCGCTCTTGGCGGAAATCGGATTCTTGCGAGTAAGTGTTGGCCATAGCGTTGGGAAAGAGATAAATGGGTAAAGAATAAAGCAAGCGGGATAAAGTTAGCTGCCCTTACGCGGCCGCCGGTGGGGCCCCCAGCTGCCGCCGCAGCCGGATGGGGTACCACACGAAGTACCACCCCAGGAACGCCGCCGACCCGCCGATGATGGCCAGGCTGGCCGCCAGCGGCATCTCGGTGTGGCGTGTCACGAAGCTTTCCAGAAAGCCCGCCACGAAGAACAGCGGCACCAGGCTCAGGGCCAGCTTTAGGCCCTCGCGGGCCGAACGCCGGAACGCCTCGGCCCGGCTGTAGGTGCCCGGAAACAGCAAGCCCCGGGCCATGACGAAGCCCGCGCCGCCGGCCAGCACGATGGACGAGATTTCGAGCGTGCCGTGGATCCAGATGGTGAGCAGCGACTGCCGCAGCACGTGCTGCTGGTAAAAAAAGTACTGGAACGAGCCCAGCATCACCCCGTTTTTGAAGAGCATGTACGCCGTGCCCACGCCCCCGGTAACGCCCGCCGCGAAGGTGAGCAGCGCCACCCGCACGTTGTTGGCGGTGATTTGCAGGAACATCGAGGCCTGGCCATCGCTCTTGTAGATGGCCATCGGGTCGCCGCGGCGGATGTTTTCCAGGGTCTGGTCCACGTAGCCGTCGCCGAGCACGGCCCGCACAAACGTGTCGTCGTAGGCCGCCGACAGGGCCCCCAGCGCCGTGAAGAGCAGGAACAGGGCCAACGCCCAGGCTAGCGTGCGGTGGTGGCGGCCCACCACCAGCGGCACCTCCCGGGCCCAAAACCGCCCGAAGCGCCCGCCCGCCTCCCGCTTGTTGCGGTACAGGGCCTGGTGCTGCTGGGCGGCCAGGGCATTGAGGTAGGCCGTGGTGGGCGAGGCGGGGTAGAACGTTTGGGCAAAAGCCAGGTCGTCGGTCAGGGCCACGAAGCGGGCGGCCAGCTCGTTGGGGTCGGCGGCGGGGCCGGCCGCATACTGCTGCCAGCGGGCCTGGTTTTGGCGGAGAAAAAGGGCTTCGCGCATGACGGAATAGTGGGCCTTAAAGGTAGTAGCCAGCGCCGAAGCATGATTGTTTATTCATCAACCGCCCGCCGCGCAAACATCTTAGCGGCGGGCCGTATTTTCGGCGTGCCCTTTGCCCCATCCCCGCCCATGAGCACCCTCCGCATCCACACCACCCAAAACGTCAGCCTGGAGTATGAGGTCGCCAGCGTGGGCGAGCGCCTGCTGGCCACGCTCATTGACTACGCCCTGTACCTGGTGTGGTTTGCCCTGTGCGGCGTGCTGCTCTACAAGCTGGGCGCCAACCAAGACCGCGTGGCGCTGACGCTCATGCTGCTGCCCACCACGTTCTACTTCCTGGCTTGCGAAGTGTTTTTCAACGGCCAAACGCTGGGCAAAAAGGCGCGCCACCTGCGCGTGGTGCGCCTCGACGGCACGGCCCCCGGCCTCGGGGACTACTGCCTGCGCTGGCTGCTGCGCCCTTTCGAGGTGCTGCTCTTTTTTGGGGCCCCGGCGCTGCTCACCGTCCTCATCAACGGCAAGGGCCAGCGCCTGGGCGACCTGGCCGCCGGCACCGCCGTCATCAGCCTGCGCCCGGGCGCGGCGCGCGCCGAGGGCCTGGGCCTGCCCGCGGTGCCGGCCGACTACCAGCCCGTTTTTGCGCAAGCTGCCCACCTCGCCGACCACGACGTGGCCTTGCTCCGCCAGCTGGTGCACCAGGCCAACGCCCGCGGCAACTTCTTGCTACTGCACGAAACCGCCAACAAAGTGAAGGCCCTCACCGGCATTGCCACCGACCTACCCGACCTGCCCTTCCTGCAAACCGTGCTGCGCGACCACGCCCATTTGGCGGCCCAGGCGTAGGGCCCCAGGGCCCCGGAGCCCTACGCCTGGGCCGCCCAAACGAAAAAAGGCTTGCCCGGTGGGGCAAGCCTTTTTTGCGGTTAACCAATTTGCTGGGGCCCTAGTTGCGGGTCATCAGGGTGTTGGTGGCCAGCTCGGTGGACGGGATGGGCCACACGTAACGCACATCGGTGGGCACAATGGCCGGGGCAGAGCCCTTGGCCGGAATGGTAGCCCCGAGCCGCAGCAAGTCGGTGTTGCGCAGGCCCTCCCCCAAAAACTCGATGCGGCGCTCGAGCAGCAGCGCGTCGGTGGTGGCGGCCACCGTGCCCAGCCCAGCGGCGGTATAGGGCGTGGCGTTGGAGCGGCTGCGCACGGCGTTGAGCAGGGCCAGCGCCTGCGCGTTGATGGTGTTGGTCGAGCGAACCCGGGCCTCGGCTAGGTTGAGCAGTACTTCCGAGTAGCGAATGACAGGCGCTTTGTCAATGAAAACGGGGCCCGTGAGGTACTTCGTCAAAAAGTAGTTGGTGCCTACCTGGGCCACAAAGTTGGTGCGGCGGGCGTCGGTAGCCGCCCAGCCGGTGTTGGCGTAGATGCTGCCCGCAGCCGTATTCAGCACGTACTCGGCGCCGTTGCCATTGTAAATCGGCGCAGTAGCAAGCAGCTGCGACGGCAGGTAGTAAGAAGCCAGCGAGTTTTGGCCGCCGGGCGTGTTTGCCGCCGTGAAGGGGAATGACAGAATGCTTTCGGTCGTTTCCTGGGAGCCTGTAAAGACGGCGGCTATGGAGGAGTTCAAGGCATTGGGCACACCGCTGGAGGCCGTGAACGGGGCAGTGGTGGCGGTGGCGGGGATAATTTTTTCCGCCTCCCGAATCACGTCGGTGTAGAGGCCCATCGTCAGGTACACCCGCGTTTTCAGGGCAATGGCCGTGTTGCGGTGCGCCCGCGTCACGTTGTCGAAGGAAGTGCTGTAGGTGAGCGGCAGGTTTTGCTCGGCAAAGGTCAGGTCGGCCAATATCTGGGTGTACACTTCGCCCACCGTGCTGCGGGCCAGGTCGTTGCTGCCCAGGCCGGTATCACTCAATAACCGCAGCGGCAAGCCGGGGCGGGTGCCCCCGCCATCGGTATACGGCCGGGCGTAAAATTGCAGCAAGGTGTAGTAGCACAGCGCGCGCAGCAGCCGGGCCTCGCCCTGGTAGCTGAGGGAAGTAGTAGCAAAAGTGCTCGGAAACGTGGGGGCCACAAACGAGGCGGCGTTGGCATCCAGGCCCCCCAGAAACACGTTTATCTGGTTGATGGCGGCGTAAGCCGCGCCCCACATATTCACGACGTCGTTCGTCGAGGTTTCAGTTTCGGTGTGGTTCCACACCGTCAGGCCCGTTACGGCGTTGTTGGTGCGGTTCAAAAAGTCGTTGGCGCGAATGTCGCCGTACACCTGGGCGCGGCCGCCGAGCAGGTTGCCGGCCTTCACGTAGCTGTAGAGCCCCTGCACCTGCAAGCCGATCCGGGCGGGGTTGCTGAACACTACCTGGTCGGAAAGGGTAATCTGGGAGGTGGGGTTCAGCAGGTCGTTGTTGCAGGAGAAAGTGCCCAGGCCCAGCAGCACAGTGCACGCGGCGACGGTCGTCTTTTTTAAAATTGATTTCATAGGGTAGTACAATTAAAAACCAATGTTGAGGCCGGCCGTGTACGTCCGGGCTTGCCCTACCGAGTTGCGGTCGACGCCCGCCGCGCCATTGCTGGCCCCATTCGACGAGATTTCGGGGTCGATGCCGGTGTAACCGGTCACCAGCGCCGCGTTTTGCACCTGCACGTACACGCGGAGCGAGGCTACTTTGAGGGCGCTCAGCTGCGTCTGGCTGAGGGTGTAGCCCAACTGCACGTTGCGCAGGCGGGCAAAGTCGCCCTTCTCCACGTTGGACGACATAACGAGGGCCGAGCCGTTCGAAACGTTGTCGCCGTACACCACGCGCGGGTACTTGGCGTTCTGGCCCGGGGTGGTCCAGCGCTCCAAAATGTCTACGTCGTTGTTCCAGAAACGCTGGTCGTGCAAGCCGGCTTTCGTGCCGTTGTAGATGTAGTTGCCGCCCGAAAACTGGATAAATACGCCCAGGTCGAGGTTCTTAAAGCGGAACGTGTTGTCGAAGCCGCCGTACCAGGTGGGCAGCACGGGACCGTAGTACACGCCATCAACGAGTTGGTTGGGGGCCGTGGTGCTGGCGCCGTTCGTGCCATCGGCGTTCACGGTTGTCCAGCCCGCCGTCAGGTCGAACTGCGCCACGGTGCCGTCGGCTTTCTGAATCAAGCGCCGGCCATTGGCCGGGTTTACCCCCAGCGTCGGCACGGCCAGGATGCTGCCAATCGAGCGGCCGACCTCCGTGTAGTTGACCGTTTCCAGGCCCGAGGTAGCCGTGCCGATGCGCTGGCCTTGGGTGGCCAAGGCTTCCACGCGGTTTTTGAGGGTGGAGACGTTGCCGCTCACCGTCCAGCTAAAGTTTTTGCCCTGGATGGCATTGAACCGCAAGTCAAATTCGAGCCCGCTGTTCAGCATCGAGCCCACGTTGGCCTGCAGGATGTTGCCCAGCGTGCCTGGCCCGGGCGTGAGGCCCGCGGCAACGTTCGGAATGCCGCGGGAGGGCGCCGTGGGTACGTTCAAAATCAGCCCGTCCACCAAGTTGCGGTAATAGGCGAAGTTGCCCGACAAGCGGTCTTGCAGGAAGCCGAACGATAGGCCGATGTCCGTTTTCTTGCTGGTTTCCCACGTCAGGTTCTGGTTGCCGGCGTTGGTAAAAAAGAGCGTAGAGTTGGCCGCGTTCAGGCCCGAGGTATAAGTGGACTGCGAGACGAAGTCACCAATGCCTTGGTTGTTGCCCACTTTGCCGTAGCTGCCGGTCACCTTCAGAAAAGAAAAGACCTGGGCAAAAGCGGCGTCCTTCCAAAAGTTTTCCTCCGAAATGGCGTAGCCCAGCGAGGCCCCGTAAAAGTTGCCCCACTTCTTAGCAAAAGCCGAGCACCCGTCGCGGCGCGCGTTAAAAGTCAGCAGGTACTTGCGGTCGTAGTTGTAGTTGACCCGCCCAAAGAAGGACACCAAGTAGTTGTTGCCGTAGTCATTGCCCGTCGCAACAATGTTGGTGAAGTTGCCCTGGAAGGTGGTGAAGAACGGGTCGGCCACCAGCGAGCGGGTAGCGCCCCAGCGCAGCACATTGGTTTGCTGCTGCTCGGTGCCAACCAGCACCGACAGGTTGTGCTTTTCGCTAAACGTGCGGTCGTACTGGGCCGTGCTCTGCCAGTCCCACCGCTTGTTGGTGCGGAACACGTTGGTGGCCGAGCCGCCGGGGAAACCATCGCCGGCAAGGGGAGTGCTGAACGACTTGTCTTCGAAAGAGGTATTGTCGAGGCCGAGTTGCGTGCGCAGGTTCAGGCCTTTCAGAATTTCCCACCCCAAGTAGGCGCTGCCCTGAATCTGGTTGCTTTCGGACGTGTAGTAGTTGTTGTCGAGGTCTACCACGGGGTTGAAGTAGCCGGTCACCAAGCCGCCGCTAGCCCCGGTGGGGTTGAGGTTGGCCCCCGGGCCAATGTTGGCCCCGCTCGTGTTGTAGGTGCCGTCTGTAAGGGCTGATGTTGGGCGGCAGTACCAGCGGCACCCGGCCGAGGCCCGAAATGCCAAACGCCCCGTCTGCGCCGCCCACCGAGCCCGAGTTGGGGGAGGAGTTGAGGTTATTGGAATAATTGAAGCGCAGGCCTACTTTCACCTTGTTGAAGAGCGTGTGCTCCACATTCAGGCGGGCCGCGTAGCGCCGGAACTCGTTGTTTACCAGCATGCCCTTCTGCTTAGTGTAGTTCACCGACGTGTAATAAGTCGTTTTGTCGGTGCCGCCCGAGAAGTTCACGTTGTGGCTGTTCGAAAAGCCCGTGCGGTAGATGTAGTCGTACCAGCGCGTGTCAACCGTGCTGCCGTCGGGGTTAATAGTGGGCAGGAAAGGGCCCCGGGCATTCACCGGGCGGCCCTGGTTGATGTTGAGGTTGTTGACCGCCTCGTTTTTAATGGTCATGTAGTCCGTGGCGCCCAGGACATCGTAGAGGCGCACGGCTTGCGTGAGGCCGGCCCAGCCGTCGTACGACAGCCGGCCCTGGCCTTTCTTGCCCTGCTTGGTCGTGACCAGAATGACGCCGCCCGCCGCCCGCGAGCCGTAGATGGCCGTGGCCGAGGCGTCTTTGAGCACGTCCACGCTCTCAATGTCGGCCGGGTTGATGTTGCCCAGTGGGTTGTTGGGCACGGCGCCGATGGCCGAATTATTACCCGTGAAGGTTGGCACGCCGTCAATTACCACCAGGGGCTGCGTGCTGAGGGCAATTGAGTTCACCCCACGAATCCGGATAACGGGCGGGTTGTTCAGTACCCCGTTCGGGGTCGTGATGTTGACGCCCGCGGCCCGGCCCTGCAGGCCTTGGTCGAAGCTCTGCACCGGCAAGTTGGCAATTTCTTTGCCCGCTACGGTGGCTACGCTGCCTGTTAGGTCGCGGCGCGACTGCGTGCCGTAGCCTACCACCACCACTTCGTCCAGCCCGGTAGGATTGGCAACGAGCGTGATGTTAATGGCCCCTTGGCCGTCAATTTTGGCCTCCTTGCTGTCGTAGCCGACAAAGGAGTAGGTCAGCGCCGTGGCCGTGGGCGGTACGGCCAGCGAATACTTGCCGTCGGCATCGGTGGAAGTGCCTTGCGTTCCGCCCTTCACTACCACGGTCACGCCCGGAATGGCCGTGCCGTCAGATCCAATAACCCGGCCCGAAACAGTGCGCCCTTGGGCCCGAAGATCCTGCGCCGCGAAGACCAGGATCAAGGAAAAAAACAACAGTAGTATTCTTCTCATGAGTTTAATTATGTGGAAAATGGTGACTATGCTTGCGAATATAGTTGCGCAATCCAAATCACTACATGTATTCTTTACAATTAAATCATAAAATATTCATAATTATGATTTAAAATTCTGATAAACAGTAAACTGCATGAGAATATTTATCAAATATTACCGATGAATTATCCCAAATGGTGAGGGCCCTGCTCACCAGATTCCGTAGCTACCGGAATTTGGTGAGCAGGGCCCCTGCTTCGAATAATGCACAATGTTGTGGTTATACCCCTGTGACCAAGTAGGGCATTAGCTAAAAATTGAGGTTTTAGCAGTTACTGTGCCTTTTGCTAAAGGGTTAATCAAGAAGAAATCTTGATTTGCTTCATCATCTTTGAGGCGCAACAAACAGCGCAATATTTAGCCAGTACATCGGCACTAACGTCTTTTTGTTGCGTTAAGCCAGCCAAGGGGTTTCGCCCCGGGAAGCAGTGCTGCCCAGGTGCGACTGCCTACCACGGCACGGGCTGGTTTTGCCAGGTCACGAAGCCGCCGTTTTCTTCGGCGTGGAGCTGTTCGGCCAGGCGGATGATGCCGCGGGCCGAGTCGCCGGGCTCCTGGGTGGCGTGGTCGCCGCCCATGCCGGTGCGCATCCAGCCGGGGTCCACCACCACGGAAAGGATGCCCTGGTGGCCCACTTCGGCGGCCAGGCTGCGCATGTACATGTTCAGGGCCGCTTTGCTAGCGCTGTAGTGGTAGGGGTCGCCGGAGGCTTTCCAGGTGAGCGAGCCCAGGCCCGACGAGATGCTGACGATGCGCGCCTTGCCGCCGGCCCGCAGCAGCGGCAGCAGCGCCTGCGCCACCAGCAGGGGCCCCACGGCGTTGATGCGGAAGGTTTCGACGGCGGCCGCGGCCGAGAGTTGGCCCAGAGGCTGGCCCTTGCCGCCGGGCTGGTACACGCCGGCGTTGTTGATGAGCACGTCCAGGCCGTCCACGGCCTGGGCGGCGGCTTGCGCGGCGGCGGCGATGGAGGCGTCGTCGGTCACGTCGAGCGTGAGCAGCGTCAGGCGTTCGGCGTACTGCCGGCGCAGGGCTTGCAGCTCGCGGGCGGCGTCGGGCTGGCGGCTGGCGGCGAGCACGTGGGCGCCGCGCTCAAGGTACTGGCGGGTGAGCTCGAGGCCCAGGCCCCGGTTGGCCCCGGTGATGAAAATGCGTTGCATGGAAGGTAAGAAGGGTGAAACCGCCCGCCCGAAACCCCGGCCGGGGCCCTGGAACCGCCAGGACTTCGGAAAGTTGAGCAAGAAATGTCCTTCCCTCCAAAGGCCGCCGGGGCCCCCAGCTGGCCGCTGGCTAGTGGTGGGCCAGCCCGGGCGCCACCAGCGGCAGGGCCCAGTTCAGGAGCAGCACGCCGGCCAGGCCCACCACCGACACGATGGTTTCCATGGCCGTCCACGAGCGCAGCGTGTCTTTCACCGAGAGGTTGAAGTACTCCTTGAACAGCCAGAAACCGCCGTCGTTGAAGTGCGAGAGCAGCAGGCTGCCCGCCCCGATGGCCAGCACCATCAGGTTGGGGTCGGCGTGCGACTGGGCCATGGTGGGCAGCATCATGCCCGCGGCGGTGAGGCCGGCGATGGTGGCCGAGCCCAGGCTGACGCGGATGACGGCCGCAATGAGCCAGCCCAGCAGCAGCGGCGGCAGGCCGGTGCCCTGCAGGCCGGCGGCAATTTCGGTGCTCGCGCCACTCGCCACCAGCACTTGCTTCAGGGCCCCGGCCCCGCCGATGATGAGCAAAATCATGGCAATGTCCTTCACCGCGCTGCCGTAGGCGTCCATGATGGTGGGCATGGTTTTGCCCCGGGCCAGGCCCAGCGTGCACGTGGCCACGCACACCGACAGCAGCAAAATGATGGTGGGCTCGGAGAGGAAGGCCAGCGCGGGGCCCCACGCGCTGCCCACCGGCAGCACCAGCCGCAGCCCGGCCGCGCCCAGTAGCAGCAGCACCGGCAGCAGCGACGACACGAAGCTGTTGACGCGGCCCGGCAAAGCGCTTTCGGGCAGGCTCTCGGCCACGAAGCCCGCTAGTGGCCGCGACACGATGCCCCGGAGCGTGCGCGAATATAGGGGCCCCGCCAGGACGATGGCCGGCACCGCCACCAGCAGCCCGTACACGAAGGTGAGGCCCATGTTGGCGTGGAACTGCGCCACCAGCGCCGTGGGCGCGGGGTGCGGCGGCAGGAAGCCGTGCATCACCGAGAGCGAGGCCAGCATGGGCAGGCCCACGTACACGGCGGGCAGCTTGTACTTGTACACCACCGAAAAAATCAGCGGCACCATCAGCACGAACCCGACATTATAAAAGAGCGGGATGCCGATGATGAAGCCCGCCACCATCAGCGTCCACTGGACATTGTTGGTGCCAAAGGCCCGGATCATCACGGCCGCAATTTGCTGGGCGGCGCCGCTGTCGGCCACCAGTTTGCCCAGCATGGCTCCCAGCACAATGATGACCACCACCGAGCCCAGCGTTTCGCCCAGCCCCTGGTACATGGCGGCCAGCAGCCGGTCGGCCGGCAGGCCCAGGGCAAAGCCCACGGGCAGCGTCACGAGCAAAAACGCCAGGAATGCATTCACTTTGCCCCAGTTGATGAGGACCACCAGGCCCAGCACGGCCAGCAAAATCACGAGCAAGGTCATACGGGCAGAAGGGGCGAGAGCGGGAAAAACCGCTGGGGCCCCGGGGCCCCCAGCAGCGGCGGGGGGTGAAGGTAGGAGCCGGCGGGCTTGTTGCGCAGATTCTGCCCACTGCGCACATTGGGGCCCCATTGCATACCAAGGCCGTCATGCTGAGCGCAGCCGAAGCATCTCTCCCGCAGCAGTAAATGATTACTTACGCAGTAGAGATGCTTCGACAAGCTCAGCATGACGGCCTTAAATGGGGCTGCCTTTAACTTACCGTGGGCTGGGGCCCCGGGGGCCTAGCCCGCGGATACGGCCCGGCGGCGGCTGGTTTTGGGGGCCCGCTCCTCGCCCTGGGCCAGCAGCTCTTCGTCGCGCTCAGCCGTTTTTTTGGCCCAGCTCACCGAGAACAGGTCCTTGCGGCGGTCGCGCAGGTTGCGCACGGCGCCGCTGGTGTTCAGGTCCTTGAGCAGGTCCAGGTCGAGGTCGGCGATGAGGGTCATCTCCGTGTTCGGAGTAGCCTCGGCCACGATGGCGTCGTGCGGAAAGGCGAAGTCGGAGGGGCTGAACACGGCCGACTGCGAGTACTGGATGTCCATGTTCTCGACGCGCGGCAGGTTGCCCACCGAGCCAGTGATGGCCACGTAGCACTCGTTTTCGATGGCCCGGGCCTGGGCGCAGATGCGTACGCGCTGGTAGGCGTTCTTGGTGTCGGTCCAGAAGGGCACGAACAGGATTTTCATCCCTTCCTCGGCCAGCAGGCGGCTCAGCTCAGGGAACTCCACGTCGTAGCAGACAAGGATGCCGATTTTGCCAAAATCCGTGTCGAAGCACTTGAGCTTGTCGCCGCCGCGCATGCCCCAGTAGCTGGCCTCGTCGGGCGTCACGTGCAGCTTGTACTGCTCGTCCACGGTGCCGTCGCGGCGGCACAAGTAGCTCACGTTGTAGAGCTTGCCGTCTTCGTACACCGGCATCGAGCCGGCAATCACGTTGATGTTGTGGCTCACGGCCAGCTCCATCATCCGCACCTTGATGGGCTCGGTGAAGGCCGCCATGCCGCGGATGGCCGCCGCCGCCGATTCCTCGTTGGTCAGGGCCATCATCGGGGCGTTGAAAAACTCCGGAAACAGCACACAGTCGGCCTTGTAGCCGCTCACCGTGTCCACAAAAAACTCAATTTGCTGGTAAAAATCCTCCAAGCTCTTGGTGGCGCGCATCTGCCATTGCACGATGCCGATGCGCACGTTGGACTTCGTGTTGCCGATGAGCTTGTCGAAATCCTCGTCGTAGTACACGTTGATCCACTCCAGCAGCGTGGCGTAGGCCTTGCTTTCGGAGTCGTAGGGTAAGTAGCCTCGGATGATTTTGCGGACGTAGAAGTCGTTGCTCAGCTGGAAGGTGAGGATGGGGTCCTTGATTTCCATGTTGCGCACCATCTCCACGTACTTGGCGGGCGTCATCTCGTTGGCGTAGGCGGCGTAGCCGGGAATGCGGCCCCCTGCTACCATGGCGCGCAGGTTCAGGTTCTCGCACAGCTCCTTGCGGGCGTCGTAGAGGCGGCGGCCCAGGCGCAGGTTGCGGTACTCAGGGTCCACAAACACGTCTACGCCGTAGAGCGTGTCGCCCTCCTCGTCGTGGGTGTCGAACTTGCCGTTGCCGGTAATTTGGGCGTAGGTGTGCTTGTCGCCGAACTTGCTGTAGTCCACGATGATGGCCAGCGCGGCCGCAATCAGCGTGCCGTTGTCCTCGATGCCAATCTGGCCCTCCGGAAACTTGCGCAGCAGCGCGGCGAACTCATCCGCCGCCCAGGCGCCCTCCATGCCGGAATATACCTTGTCCATGATGACCTTGATGGCCTTGAAGTCGGAGCGGCGGAGCTGGCGGAGCACCAGCTTGTGGGCCGGGATGGCGGTAGGCGTCAGGCGCTCGTCGAGCACGGGCTTGCCAATTTTCTTGTGGTGGGTGCCGCCGGGCGTGGCTTTGCCGTTGGAAATAACAGCCATAAAAATCAACTAGAAAGGTGCGTGAGCGGGCCCCGAAAACCGGGTGGCCGGGGCCCTCAAAAAGATTCGTAAATAAAAGCCGGAACGAAGCCAGCCGCCTGCTTTAACGCAGACCGGCGCCGCAAGGTGCAATGCCTGGGGGGCATTTGCGGGCCACGCGCCGGCCGGTGGGGCCCCAGCGGCCCTACGCCGCCGGCGCCGTAGCCCGCATAAACGCGGCCAAAAAGCGGTTGAACACCGCACTTTTGGCCAGCAGCAGCCGCAGCAGGCCAATGCCCACCAGAGCCGTGGAAATACCGGCCAGCACGTCCAGCACGTAGTGGTGGCTGGTGTAAACCGCGGCAAACCAGATGCCCAGCATGATGGTGAGGAAAACCAGGTTGAAAGCGCCCGACCGGTTCTTTACCGCATAAAACAGCACGATGACCGGGTAGGCGGAGTGCAGCGAGGGCATGGCCGCGAAAACGTTGGCGTTCTTGGCGTAGATGGACTTGAAAATGCTCACCCCAAAAAAGCTGTCGAACCGGGCTAGGCCGGCCGTGCTGCCCATCGCCAGCGGCTGAAACGACAGGCCGTGCTGCTGCACGTACCAAGGCGGCGCGGCCGGGTGCAAGTAGTAGAGCACGAAGCCCAAGAGGTTGACCAGTAGGAAGGTCAGAGAAAATTCAAAGAACAGCCGGCGGTTGCGGAAGAACAGGTAGGCGGCAAAGCTCAGCGGAATGGGTACCCAACACAGGTAAAAAATGCCGCACAGCACATCCAAAAACGCGGTGTGGTGGAGCAGCCAGAACTCGTTGGGCGTGAGCAACTGGCCATGGTAGCCGATGCCGAAAAGCGCCTTTTCGGTGTGGTAGAGGTGCGCCACGTCCACGGCCCGGAAGGTGTAGTTGGGGAAGGCCCGCAGGTAATCGTAGAGCACCCAGAACACGACGAAGATGGAAAACCCGGTGATGAACCGGCGCGTGGTGGCCGAGAGGAAGTAGCAGGCGTTGCACAGCCCCACCAGCACCAGCTGCTCGGGCCGGAAGCCAATCAAAAAGTACGAAAGCAGCAGGTACGCCAGCGACAGCGCCGGCACGAGTAGGGCCCCCGGGCGGCGCGCCGGCCCTGGTGAAAATTGGAGCATAAAGGTAAAAAGTGCGAACTGCTGGGTGCCCCACAGGTCCCTCAGCGGGACGGGAGGCGGCGCTAATAACCCAAATGGCTTCTAAACGTCGACGCGGGCCACGGTGGCCTCGCGGGTGGCCGCGTTCCAACCCTTGAATTCGATGTATTTGACGTTGGGCACCCAGAAAGTGCCGCCCTCGATGTGCAGGTACACGCGCGTCAGGGCAATTTGCTTGTTGGCCACAACTGTAAACACGTGGTAGGCGTTGTCCACGCTGGACTTCATCAGGTAAAATGGCACTTTGTCGTAGGCGGCAAACTTCAGCTCGAACTTATTGGGCCCCATGCGCTTGGCGCTGAGGCCGTAGGCAAATCTGCGCTGGATGAAGTTCAGGTCTTTGCGCTTGCCGTCCTCGGTGTAGCGAATCCAAAAGACGTTAATGGGCTCGTCCTCGTCGAGCTGGCCCGCATTGTTCACATTGAGCTGGTAGATGACGGTGTTGGTGTTGGGCTCGCGCTGCAAGTAGAACAGCTGGTTGGCCACGCCGCTGGGCGTCGGAAACGCCATGCGCGGCTCCTGGGGCCCCGCCAGCGACGGGTTGCCAAGGAACAGCCCCACGACCAGTATTGCGGCCGCGGCTGGCGCGGCCACCTTTTTGGCGGGCGCGGCCTGGGGCCCAGCCGGGGCAGCCCGCAGCTCAAACGCTCTTTTGGCTTGCAGCAGCCGCGACACGGCGGTGATGTTGGACAGCACCGCCAGCACGGCAAGCGGGAAGGTGAGGATGGACATGGTTTCGAAGACGTGGAACGGCACACCGGGCACGAACAGCTTGTAGTCGCCGCCCAAGAACGCCGAGGCCAGGCCGCAGGCCAACGCGCTGACGCCCATAAGCACGACCCGCTCGGGCCGCTGCATCAGGCCGCCCTTGCACTCCACGCCCAGGCCCTCGGCCCGGGCCCGCGTGTAGCTCACCATCATGGAGCCGATGAGGGCGATGAAGGTGAAGAGCGACCCCAGCAGGTAGTGGTGCGCCACCAAATAGTAACAAATGCCGAGGAAGGTAAACAGCTCGCTGTAGCGGTCCAGCACCGAGTCGAACATGGCGCCGTACTCGCTTTTCATGTTGCCCAGCCGCGCCACTTGGCCATCAAGCATGTCGAACAGGCCGGCGAACAGAATCAGGGCCCCGCCCCAGCCCACGTAGCGCAGGTCGCCCCGGTTGCCCTCCTCGGCGCCAATGATGAACACCACGGCCACGCCCACGTTCAAGATTAAGCCCGTTAGGGTCACGCCGTTGGGCGTAAAGCCGATTTTGATGAGCAGGCGTACAAATGGGTTGATGACAGTATAAATTCCGGTTTGCAGGGCGGTGCGGAGGGCATCGAAGGTCATGCGGTCGGGGGGTTAAAAGTCGAGCTTGAAGCGGCCCCGCAGGCCCCACTCCGATACGTTCGGGTTGGTGAGGTAGGTGAGGCGCTTCACGATGTCGAGCCGGAACAGCTTAAAAATATTGGCCACCCCCACGCTGGCCTCCACGTAGGGCTGCCGGCCGAGGGCGAAGGCGGTGGGCTGCCCCTGCGCATCGCGCAAAAACTGGTAGAGCGCGGGGTGCAGCGACGGGTTGTTTTCCTCGCGGATGCCGCCGTACAGCAGCTTCAACGAAGCAGTTTCGCGCAGCTTAAGGGTCTTGATGAGGGGTAATTTATTGAAAAAGAACCCGTTGAAATTGTGGTCGATGAACAAGCTGGCGTAGTGGTCACTCGAAAACTCCAGAAAATTCATCAAATTATACGAATTCAACTGGTACGAGTACGTCTGGTTGGCCCGGTGCACGTCGAGCAGCGGAAACGGCACCTGCCCAAACACGTAGCCGCCCTCCAGCGTCACGTCGGAGTGGCCCAGCTGCGAGAGGTAAAAGCGCTTGGTGGCGTTAACGGCCAGGTTTTGGTAGGTGTATTCGCCCCCAAAAAAGCCCTTGATGCCCGTGGCCAGCCGCACCGTGAACACGGGGTAGGGCCCAATGATGGAAAAGCGGTAGAGCTTGCCCTGGTAAAAAGTTTCCTTGGGGGCCCAGCGCAGGAGCACCGACAGCTCCGTGGTGGACAGGGTGGTGACGGAGTTGGCCTGGTCGCCCACGACGTTGCGGAAGTAGAGGCTGCCGGCCGGCGACTGCTGCAATTTCCTAAACCCCAGGGCGTAAGAAAAATGGTTGCGGAACTCATGGACGTAATCGAGCCGGTACACGTCGTTGTAGAGGTACCGGTCGTTGATGCCGCGCTTGAAGGAGAGCAAGAAGTTGTCTTCCTGCACAAACTCCAGCTCCTGCCCCGGAATGCGGGTGTCGCGCTGGAAGCTGGCCCGGACGAAATTCTGCGGGAAAGTGTAGATGGACTTGCCGTTGAGCGCGTACGTGGAGCTTAAAAAGTACTTCCACTTCTCGTCCTTGAAGCCGTAGGCCGAGTAGGTTTCAAAGTAGATGCGCTTGCTGAATTCGGGGGTGCTGCGGCCGCCCACCCGCAGCCGGAAGCCCTCCACGGGGTTGAAGCTGTAGAACGTGTTGGAGGGCCCCACCTCGAACGGCCCGAACGATTTGTAGCCCGAAAACAGGAAGGTGAACAGCGTGAGCGTGCGCTGGAACGACTTGATGGTCTGAAGGGTATCGACGTTTGTGTAAATGGCCTTTTCTATTTGCGTCAAGCTGTCGGGCCGGTTCAGCTGCCAGAAGTTGGGGTTGCGCTGGGCGAGGCTGTCCAGGGCCCCGCGCGCGGGGCCCTCGTACACGCCCGCGGGGCCCGGCTGGTTCACCCGGTACTTGTCGAACGACACGGTGCGCTCGCCGTAAAAGCCGGAGCCTTTATCCGACAGGCCGAAATCGATGCCCAAAAAACTCTTGCTCAAGTGGTAGCGCTTGTCGGGGTTTTCGGCAAACTGGAGGTTGGCGTTCAGACTTTTGACGAAGTTCAGGTTGATGCGCTTGTCCACCGACAGGTTGGCCTGCTGCACGGCGTAGTTGCCATCGAGCGTCACGTAGAGCTTGCCCGCAAAGAGCATGTCGCCCTTGTTGCGCGGGAAAAAGCTCAGCTCCACCAGCTGCGGCACGTGCTGCCGCAGCGTGTCGGAAATGTAGAACTGGTAGAACGTGGGCGCGTTGTTGGCGATGGGACTCAGGAGCTGGTTGCCGAGCAGCGCCACGTTGTTGGCGTAGATGTCGATGTCCTGGTACATCCGATTGAAATAGGTGCTGAGGCCCTCATTGTCAATAAAATGCTTGTCAAACTCCACCTGCTTGTTGCCCAGCGCGATGGACTTCCGCGCCTCGGGGTCCTTGCGGTAATACTCCCGGGCGAGCTTTTCCTCGATGTAAATGGGCAGGATGTTGACCCCGCCCGCCGCCAGCGAGTCCTGCTTTTTGAACAGGAATTGGTAATTGCGGAAAATCTTCCGGTCTTTGAATTTATCGGATAAGTTGCTGAACGAGAAGGTCATCTTCTCGTATTTCTCGTACTCGACGTAGTTGTAGCTTTCGGGGCGGTTCTGCTCCTTGTGCTCGATAACCTGGCGGATGAGCGCCACGGCCGGGTTGTCCTTGTTCTTGTAGCGGGGCCCCTTCGAGCCCGTCACCACCACCTCGTTGAGCAATGCCGCGTTGGTGGCCAGCTGCACGTTGATGTCCTGCGCCTGGCCGGCCACGAAGGTCTTGACCACCGTACGGTAGCCCAAATACGTGAAGGCCACCGACGTGTACTGGGCCGGTACTTGTAGTGTGAAGCGCCCGTCCGCGTCGGTGTTGGTGCCAATGGCGGCCTGCGGCACCGACACGCTGACGAAGGGAAGCTTTTCCTTGGTTTTGGCGTCGGTCACCACGCCCCGTAGCATGGTCTGGGCCCGGGCCCCGGCCGGGGCCCCCAGCAACAGCACCAGCCAGCAGAGCACGGCCAAGCCGCAGGGCTGGCTAAACAAACGTTTCATGGTTTTTTAAAGACGAAATGCAGCTGCAAAAAGTAGTTGAAGCCCACGCCGACGAGCAGGGACACCACCACTTTACTATACACATAGTTGACGTGCAGCAGCTGGGTAAACAGATAAACCCCCGCGGCGTTCAACAGCATACTGCCCAGCCACACCACAAAATACCGCACGCCCTGGGCGGGCACCCCCTGCTGCGGGGCCCTAAAAACGTAGTGCCGGCCCAGGTAGAAGTTGGTGGCGCCCCCGGCCGCGTTGCCCAGCACGGTGGCCAGCAGGTACCAGCTGTGCAGCCCCTCCACCAGGCCGATGGTTACCAAAAAGTCGACGGCCGTACTGGCCGCCGATGCCGCCTGTGCCTTGAGTAGTGTCGGGTAGCGCACGGCCTCTATACGTAGCCGAGTTGCACGGCGGTTTGCAGCAGCAAGCTGGTGTAGAGGCCCGCCAGTACATCGTCCATCATCACGCCCACGCCGCCCGGTAGCTGCTCCATCTTTCTGATAAACAACGGTTTAACGATGTCAAAAAACCGAAACAACACCAGCCCCAGCAGTAGCCGGGGCCCCGTGATGGGCACCAGCAACATGCTCATCCACATGCCCGCTACCTCGTCGATAACGACGCGGTAACTGTCTTTGCCCCAGTGGGCTTCGACGCAGTGAGCGGCCAGCGTGCCCACGGCCAGCAGGCCCGCCGTAAGCAGGCCCGCCGGCCAAAGCCGCACTGTGGGGCCCCCAGCGCGGGCCAGGTACAGCACGAGGCAGGTGGCGGCGGCGGCCACCGTGCCCCCGCCTTTCACGTACCCAATGCCCAGGACGGAGGCAACTAATTTAAGCACGTACGCAGTAATTGTTCAAGGGTAAACGGGCGGTTGCCGGTTGCTTGGTTATTGGGTTTTTTGTAGAGGTGTTGGGCCGTCATGCTGAGCGTAGCCGAAGCATCTCTACCGCACACTAAATCAATCGTTCAACTAAACGATAGAGATGCTTCGGCTACGCTCAGCATGACGTTCTGATTTCAATAACTAGCAACCGACAACTAAGCCTGGGGGCCGTCCTGGTACGCCTCCTCGCTGGCAGCGGCTACGGGCTCTTCGCCCATCAGCAGGCGCAGGGTGTTGTGAAGCATCACGAGCTGCTTGAAAATGTCATGTTCGGGCCGGATGTTGGGCTCAGCTTGCGGCGACTTCAGGTAGAACGAAAGCCACTCCTGAATGCCCGACCAGCCGGCGCGCTTAGCCAAATCCATGAACAGGGCCAAGTCAAGCACCAGCGGCGCAGCCAAAATGGAGTCGCGGCAGAGGAAGTTGATTTTGATCTGCATCGGGTAGCCCATCCACCCGAAGATGTCGATGTTGTCCCAGCTTTCCTTGTTGTCGCCGGCCGGCGGGTAGTAGTTGATGCGCACCTTGTGGTACATATCGCCGTACAGCTCGGGGTTTTCCTCGGGGTGAAACACGCTGTCGAGCACGCTTAGCTTTGAAACTTCCTTGGTGCGGAAGTTGTCCGGGTCGTCGAGCACCAGGCCGTCGCGGTTGCCCAGGATGTTGGTCGAGAACCAGCCCTTCACGCCCAGCGAGCGGGCGCTGAGGCCGGGGGCCACGATGGTCTTCATCAGGGTTTGCCCCGTTTTGAAGTCTTTGCCGGCCACGGGCGTGCCGGTGGTGGCGGCCAGCTCCAGCAGGGCGGGCACGTCCACGGTCAGGTTGGGGGCCCCGTTCACGAACGGCACGCCTTCCTTGAGGGCGGCGTAGGCGTAAATCATGCTCGGGGCAATGTTGGACGCGTTGGTACGCAGGCCTTCTTCGAAGGCGTCCAGGGTGCGGTGCGTTTCGGTGGGCTCGTGGTAAATCTCCGTCGAGCCGCACCACACCATCACCAGCCGGCTGCACCCGCGCTCGGCCTTGAAGTTGCGGATGTCAGCAATCACCTGCTCGGCCAGGTCGAGCTTGGTGGTGTAGGTTTTGATGTGCGTGCCATCGAGATTCTTGACATAATGAAGGTCGAAGGCTGCCTTCATCGGCTTGATGGCCTCCATCTCGGCCCGTACGCCCTTCAGGGTTTTATAATCCAGCACGCCGGCGTTCAAGGCCGCTTCGTACACGTTGTCCTCGTACACGTCCCAGCCGCCAAACTCGATGTCGTCGAGGGCGGTAAGGGGGGCAAAGTCTTTGATTTTGGGGTTGCCGGTCGACGTGCGGATTTTGCCCATCTGCGTGAGCGAGCCGATGGGCTGCGCGGCGCCTTTGCGCACGGCCAGCACGCCGGCGATGAGGGTAGTGGCCACGGCGCCCATGCCGGGCAGTAGGATGCCTAATTTGCCTTCGGCGGGGGCCGGCAGCCCTTGCTGGTTGTTCATTGGAAAAAGGTATGCGATGGGGATCGGGGATAAGAAGCGGCGGAGGGGCCCAGTTGAGTGCAGCTAGATTTGGGTAAATTCAGGAGCCCTTCATTCGTACGGGAAAGGTATAACAAGGAGCGGGCAGAAAGTTATGGCCCGAGGGCAGCGCCCCGGCCGCTCGCCCAAAGGGCCGGCAAAGGTCGGTGACGAACGGGGAAGTGATATGTTTTGAATGCAGGCCGCGTACGGGTGCGAAGCCGATACCTGGTCCTGCAAAATGTCTTTGGCGATGGTGGGCCGCAGCGCGGGCGGCAGGCCCCGCTCGGGGTACTTCTGGAGGGTGCGCACCACCCACTGCTGCCCGGTGGCGTCCTGCAGGCGCAGCGACTTGGTTTGCAAACCGCCGCCGCGCTCCAGGATTTTCAGGCCGCCTTTTTCGGTGGACAGGTGAAACACCCGCATCTTCACTGGGGCCGCCCACTGCCGCCGGTAGCTCTCGCCCAGCAGCCAGCGGTGGACGGCCGTTACATCGTTGTAAGTAGGCTCGATGGCCACCGTAATGCTGTCGGGCCGTGCGGGCGCTTGCGCAAAAGCCCTGCTGGAAAGCCCAACAAGCATCGCGGCTAATATAGATTTCCTGAAAAATAAACGATTGTTAATCAATGGAATAAACGCAGGATGTTAGCCATATTGGGTGTTGATAAATAAAAGTTGACCACTCGGAATGCAATGTCTGTCCCTAGTGCCCCTTCAATTTATGGCCAGCTACCTAGCCAACCAAGAAAAAGTGATGCGGTTAAAGTGGAAAGGCTATAAACAATATAGATATTATATTTTATATATAAACTTCCTCGACAAACCCACCGTTTGGACACGTTGCGTGCTGCGCCGCGGTGCGAGAAACAACCTGTGCTGAGGCCCTGCGCTCCGTTCTTTAGGGCAGCATCATTTCCGGTACGTCCTCGTCGGAGCCGGGCACCACCAGCTTGCCGGCAGTAGCCGCCCGAATCTGGGCCACGCTTACGCCCGGGGCCCGCTCGCGCAACACGAAGCCGTCGGGCGTCACGTCGAGTACGGCTAACTCGGTCACGATTTTCTTCACGCAGCGCAGGCCGGTGAGGGGCAACGTGCAGGCCGACAGCAGCTTGCTGGAGCCGTCGCGGGCCACGTGCTGCATGGCCACGATGATGTTTTTGGCCGAGGCCACCAGGTCCATGGCGCCGCCCATGCCCTTCACCATTTTGCCGGGTATTTTCCAGTTGGCAATGTCGCCGCTTTCGCTCACCTCCATGGCCCCCAGAATGGTCAGGTCCACGTGCTCGCCGCGGATCATGCCGAACGAGTCGGCCGACGAAAACAGGCTGGAGCCCGGCAGCGTGGTCACCGTCTGCTTGCCGGCGTTGATGAGGTCAGGGTCCACTTCGGCCTCGGTGGGGAAGGGCCCCATGCCGAGGAGCCCGTTCTCGGATTGCAGCTCGACGCTGATGCCAGCCGGGATGTAGTTGGCCACCAGCGTCGGAATGCCGATGCCAAGGTTGACGTAGGAGCCGTCTTTTACTTCCTGCGCAATGCGCCGGGCGATGCCGTGTTTGTCGAGTGCCATTGGAATCAAATCGTTGGTGTGTAGTTCTGCTGAGCGCAGCCGAAGCAACTCTCCCGCTGCCTATATCATTAATTACTGCCGTAGGAGAAATACTTCGGCTGCGCTCAACAGGACGGTCTTTCGGGGCCCTACTGCGGGGCGTGGCGCTTGAGAATGGCCTCGTACACCAGTCGTTTGAACTTGGCCGAGAAGTCGGCGGCCGTGGTGTTGGGCCACTTTTGGGTGTAGAGCAGGGCCACGATTTTTTCCTTGGGGTCGACCCAGTACGTAGTGCCGAAAATGCCGCCCCACTCGTACGACCCCTCGGTGAGGCCGCTTTGGGCCGCGCCCGCGGCCGTGACGATGCTAAAGCCGAGGCCGAATTTGTTGCCGCCCTGGCTCACGGCACCCATCTGGTTCTGGGTCATCAGGGCCACGGTTTCGGGCTTGAGGAGCCGGCGGCCGCGGTACTCACCGCCGTTCAGCAGCATTTGGAGGAATACGGCATAGTCGTCGACGGTGCTCGATAGGCCCCCACCGCCCGAAAAGTACGTGCCCGCGGCCTTGGGGTAATCGGCCCGCAGGCCCCCAAGCTTCACCAATGGCACGGTGTTTTTAGCCTCATCCTCGGTGTAAAGTGTGACCAAGCGCGGCTGCAATGCGGCGGGCAGGTAGAAGTAGGTGTCGCGCATGCCCAGGGGCTCAAAAATGCGGGCGCGCAGGTACTGGTCGAGCGGCTGGCCCGAAAGCACTTCAATTAGCCGGCCCAGCACGTCGATACTCAGGCCGTAGGTGAATTTTTCGCCCGGCTGGTGCATCAGCGGCAGGGGCCCCAGCGCGTCGATGGCCGCGGCCAGCGTGCCGGTCGGCGTGCCCACCCCGCTGGGAATGTGCGCCTTGGCGTAAATAGCCCGCGCTTCCTTGTTGCCGATGACCGGGTAGCCGATGCCCGAGGTGTGCGTGAACAGCTGGCGAATGGTGATTTCGCTGCGCGCCGGCACGGTGGTGTAGGTCGAATCCTTTTCGTTGAACGTCGCCAGTACCTTGGGGTGGGCGAAAGCCGGCAGGTACTTCGAAATCGGGTCGTCGAGCTTAAACCGGCCCTGGTCAAACAGCAGCAGGGCCCCCGCGCTGGTAATGGCCTTGGTTTGCGAGGCGATGCGCACGATGGCTTCGGACGAGAGCGGCGTGCGCGCGGCTACGTCGTTCAAGCCAAACGCCTGGCGGTAAATGATTTTGCCGTCGCGGGCAATGAAGCCGATGGCCCCCGGCTCGCGCCCCGCAGCCGTGTACTCCCGCAGCAGCTGGTCGATGCGCTCCAGGCCAGCGGCGCTCATGCCCACGGTGGCGGGCGCGGCGACTTGCAGCACGGGCGTGCGGCTGGGTTGGGCCAGGGCCCCCAGGCTACCCAGGGCCAGTAGCAGCGGGAGAAGCAGTTTTTTCATAGTGACGGGGGGAGGGGTGAGCTTAATTATGAACCTATTAAAGAAGCAACAAGGCCGTCATGCTGAGCGGAACGAAGTGGAATCGAAGCATCTCTTCAGTGTAACTATTCATTGATTACTGCCGCGGTAGAGGTGCTTCGACAAGCTCAGCATGACGGCCTTATTGCTTTCCAAACCATCTCGCGGCCTACCTTACCCTGCCGCCCGCACGGTGCGCTGCTCGATGCGCTTTTCGTAGTGCTGGCCCTGGAAAATGCGCTGCACGAAGATGCCCGGCGTGTGAATCTGGTTGGGGTCGAGGGCCCCGGCGGGCACTAGCTCTTCTACTTCGGCCACCGTGATTTTGCCGGCCGTGGCCATCATCGGGTTGAAGTTGCGGGCCGTGCCTTTGTAGATGAGGTTGCCGGCGGTGTCGCCTTTCCAGGCTTTCACGAAGGCAAAATCGGCCGTCAGGCCGGTTTCGAGCAGGTACATTTTGGTGCCAAATTCCCGGCTTTCCTTGCCCTCGCCCACCTCCGTACCGTAGCCCGCCGGCGTGTAGAAGGCCGGGATGCCCGCCCCGCCGGCGCGGATGCGCTCGGCCAGGGTGCCCTGCGGCACCAGGTCCACTGCCAGCTCGCCGCTCAGTAGCTGGCGCTCAAACTCAGCGTTTTCGCCCACGTAGCTGGCAATCATCTTGCGCACCTGCCGCGTTTGCAGCAGCCGTCCAATGCCAAAATCGTCGACGCCGGCGTTGTTGCTGATGCAGGTCAAGTCCTTCACGCCCAGGCGTAAAATCTCCTGGATGGAATTCTCGGGGATGCCGCACAGGCCGAAGCCGCCCAGCATCAGGGTCATGCCGTCGGCCAGGCCCTGGAGGGCGGACTGGGGGCCCGCAACTACTTTATTAATCATGGGCGGGCGGAAGCGGAAGAACGGGTAGGAGTGGCAGAACGGGTGGGGGTAGCGGAACGAACGGGCGCCGGCGCGGGCGCTACCGCAACGGGCGGCACGTAATTAAGTGGCAAAAATTCACCTATTTTCTCGAATCCCCAGTACTCGCCGGCCGACACGTCGAACGGGTTCATCAGCGAGCCGTTGGACTGGATTTCCGCCTCCTGCCCTTGCAGCCGCAGCCGCGACACCTGCCGCAGGGCGGGGTAGGGCTTGCTGGTGGCCCCCAGTGGCGACATGGGCCGGCCGTATTTGGGGTCGGGGGCCTCGCCGAAGTGGGCCACTTGCAGCTCGCCCGTGAAGCGCAAATACACGTGCTGGCGGTCAGCCGATACCCGGCGGATGCTGTCGATGGGCCGCGCCTCGGGGTATACCGTGGCCGTGACCGGGGCCGCCCGGTTCCACTTGGTCAGCGAGTCCTTTTCGGCCTTGCTGAACGGGCCGTTGGGCCGCTGGGTGAGCATGGTGCGGCGCAGGCTATCCGTCAGATCGAAGCGGTTGTTCACCACCACGCGCACTTGCTGGGTGAGGAAGCCTTCGGCCGCCACGCGGTTGTCGTACACGCTTTTCAGGAAGTGGTTGAATGAGCCGTTGTAGGCCGCGGCGCGGTTGGCGGCCCACTGGCGCTGCTGGCGCTCGTCGCGCGGCGTCATTTCCTCAAACACGGGCTCGCCGTAGAAGCTCAGCGAACCGTCCTCGTCGTTGCTGCTGAAGCGCAGGCCGTAGTACTTCACGTGGTAACCCAGGGCGTCGTTGTCAATCTGCACAAACTTGCGCGAGCGGGCCGTCAGGTCCTTGGTCGAGTCGTCGTAGCTCACGATGACGTCCTTGGGATTCACAATGTGGGACTGGTCCGAAAACGCGGTGCGGCCCAGGAACTGGTCCGTAAATTTCTGGTAATCCTTCGGGTCGTTGGGCGTCGACTCCACCACCACTTCGGCCAACTGGTTGCCGGTTGCGGCCAGCGCCAGCGTAATCTGCTGCGGGGCGCTGGTAACGGTTATCACCTGCTTGGCCAAGCGGTAGCCCACGTACGAGCCCACCACGCTGTAGGTACCCGTCGGCACTTTGGCAAACTCGAACCGGCCCAGTTCATTGGTGGTGACGCCCAGCGTGGTGTTGGCGAGAAACACGCTCGAAAACGCCAGCGGCTCGTGCGTCACCGAGTCCTGCACCACGCCGCTGAGCTTGCCCTGGGCCTGGGCCGCGCCCAGGGTCCCCAGGCAAAAGCAGCTAAGTAGTAATAACCGCAAAATATTCATCGTCAAAAAATAGGGGATAGATAAAGGAAGGTAACAACTACGCCAGCGCCGCCCGCGTGGCCTCGGCATCCAGCGCTAGCTGGGCCTTGAGGGCGTCGAGGCCGTTGTACTTCTCCTCGCCGCGCAGCCAGGCAACGAATTCCAGCGTCAGTAATTGCCCGTAGAGGTCGCCGCCGAAATCCAGTAAGTTCACCTCGATGGTTTGGGCCAGCCCCGCCCCGATGGTGGGCCGCACCCCGATGCTGAGCATGCCCCGATGCCGGGTGCCGGCCGCCGTGGTGGCCCACACCGCATAAATGCCCTGGGCCGGCACCAGCTTCAAGGGTTCCTCCACGTGCAGGTTGGCCGTGGGGTAGCCGATGGTGCGGCCCAGCTGCTGGCCCGTCACCACGCGGCCGGTCACGGGGTAGTCGTAGCCCAGGTAGCGGGTGGCGGTGGCCACGTCGTGCCCACGCAGCGCCGCCCGGATGCGGGTGCTGCTCACGCCCACCGCGTCGATGTCGGCCCGCGGAATTTCCTCCACGTCGAAGCCGTAGCGGGCCGCGTGCTGGCTGAGGTAGTCGAAGCCGCCCTCACGGTTTTTGCCAAACCGGTGGTCGTAGCCAATTACCAGGTGCCGGGCCCCCACGGTGTCCAGCAGCAGGCGCTGGATGTACTCCTCCGATGTCCACTGCGCGAACTCACGAGTGAAGGGTACAATCAGCAGGTAATCGACGCCGAACGCCGCCAGCCGCGCAATGCGCTCCTCTAAGGTGTTGAGCAGCTGCAACTCCAGCAGCTCGGGGTGCGAGGGCGGGGGCCCCAGCACCAGGCGCGGGTGCGGCCAGTAAGTGATGACCACCGCCGGCCCGCCCGCCGCGTCGGCCGCTTCGCGCAGCCGCGCCAGAATGCGCTGGTGCCCGCGGTGCACCCCGTCGAAGGTGCCGCTCGTGACGACGGCATTTTGCAAGCGGGGAAAGTCGGCAGGGTCGCGGATAACGAGCATAGGAACCAGGCGGCGTGGTAGCGAAGCTGCAAAATTCGCCCGCAATCGGCAATGCGCCGCGTTTTTTTACGAAGGCGCTACTCGGTCCCTTCGGCCGGGGCCCCGGCGGCTTGCTGGGCGGCGTAAAAATCGAGGCCGGCGCGGGCCGGGCGGGGGCCCCCGCGGCGGGGGCGCGCCTCGCCAGTGGGGCCCTCGGGGCGGGGCGGGGCCAGGGCCTGCACATCGGCCAGCGTCAGGGCGTCCTCCACCCGAAACGCGCCGATGCGGGTGCGCCGCAGCGCCGTGAGGTGGGCCCCCGCGCTTAGGGCCGCGCCTAAGTCGCGGGCCAGGCTGCGGATGTAGGTGCCTTTGGAGCACACCACCCGGAAATCGACCTCGGGCAACGCGATGCGCGTCAGCTCAAACGCCTTGACAGTGACGGTTTTGGCCTTTATTTCGGCTTCCTGGCCCTTGCGGGCCAGCTCGTAGGCGCGCTTGCCGTCAAGTTTCACGGCTGAGTACAGCGGCGGCGTCTGCTGGATTTCGCCCACGAACTGCGCGGCGGCGGCCCGGATGTCTGCCTCGGTGAGGTGGGCGTAGGGCCCCTCGGCGTCCACGGCGGTTTCGAGGTCGAAGCTGGGCGTGGTTTGGCCGAGGCGGAAGGTGCCGGTGTACTCCTTTTCCTGGGCCTGAATCTGGTCGATTTCCTTGGTTTTCTTGCCCGTGCAAAGGATGAGCAGGCCAGTGGCCAGGGGGTCGAGGGTGCCGGCGTGGCCGACTTTGCGGATCCGCAGCGCGTTTTTCAGCTTGCGCACGCCATCGAACGACGACCAGGTGAGGGGTTTGTCGAAAAGCAGGATTTCGCCCGCGTCGAAGTCAAAATCAGCCAACTTTTTCACGATCAAACCAGTTGCAAGTTCACGCCCAGGCCGATGAGCAGCAGCAGCAGCCCGCCCACGATGATGCGGTAGATGCCAAAGGCGCGGAAGCCGTACTTCGCCACGAAGCCCACAAACAGCCGGATGGCCAGCAGCGCCACCACGAAGGCCACCACGTTGCCCAGCACCAACAGCTTGATTTCCTGGCCCGAAAAGAGGTGGTTGAGGCTGACGCCGTGGGTTTTGGCTTCCTTATAAAAGTCATACAAATCCTTGGCCGCCGCCGCCGCCATGGTGGGCATGGCCAGGAAAAAGGCAAACTCGGCCGCCGCCCGGCGCGTCAGCTTCTGGGTGAGGCCCCCGATGATGGTGGCTGCCGAGCGGCTCACGCCCGGCACCACGGCCAGGCACTGAAACAGGCCAATGACGAAGGCCTCCTTCCAGCTCGGGTTGGTGACGGGGTGGCCGCCCTTCTGCGAATCTTCCTGCGGAAACCACTTGTCCACGAACAGCAGCACCACGCCGCCGAGCAGCAGCATGGCCCCCACCGTGGTCACGGATTCGAGCAGCGCGTCGATGTGTTTTTTCAGCAGCAGCCCCACGACCACGATGGGCAAAAAGGCCACCAACAGCTTGAGGTAGAAGTCGATGCTCTGGAAAAACCGCTTCCAGTACACCACCAGCACCGACAGGATGGCCCCCAGCTGAATGACCACCAGGTAGAGCTTGGCAAACGGCGTCATCTGAATGCCCAGCAGGGCCGAGGCGATGATCATGTGCCCGGTGCTGGACACGGGCAGAAACTCGGTGATGCCCTCCACGATGGCGAGGAGCAGGGCGTGCCAGTAAGTCATTGTGCAGTAATCAATTGGCAAATATCGGAACGTAATAACCCAGCGAGTAGGGCCCCGGAACGACTGCCGTTGCCGGGCAACCCAGGGCCTACCGAACCAGGATTAGAGGCGCTTGTAGGTGGGCCTGGCGGTAGGGGCGGGGCTAGGCGCGGGAGCTACCGGGGCCCCAGCCGGAGCCGTGGGGCTGAGGGTGAAAGCCGTGGGCGCGGGCGGGGCATCGCCGCGGCTCACCACGGCCGAGTCGTCGCGCACCAAAATAGCGGCAAACTCCACCAAAAAGCCGGCGATGAGCAGCAGGGGCCCCAGGGTGATGCCCAGGAAGTCTTCGCCGTAGTTTTCCTTGTCGCCGAACATCATCGTGACAAAGCCTACGGCGAGGATAACCAGGCCGATGCCCATGAGGCGGTAGTTGCGGGGGCCGAAAGCAAATCGTTGCATAAGAGCGGGTTAGTACAGGTCGTCGAGCGACCCTTTGAGGTATTTATTAACGGCCCAGTAGGCGCTGAAAAAGCCGATGACCACCCCCAGCGCCACCACGGCCAGCAGCAGGGCCCCGACGAGTACGTCGTCGCGCAGCTGGCGCAGCGGCACCACTTCGAGGTAGGCGTATTGCAGCAGCGCCACCAGCGCCAGCGCCGCCAGCCCGCCGCTGGCAAAGCCTTGCCAGGTGGCGCGCCGCAGGAAGGGGCCCCGGATAAAGAACCGCGTGGCGCCCACCAGTTGCATGGAACGGATGAGAAAGCGCTGCGAAAAAATGGCCAACTTGATGGTGTTGTTGATCAGCACCACCACGGCCCCCACCAGCACCGCCGCAAAGCCTAAAAGCACCAGACTGATGCGCGTGAGGTTGGCGTTGATGCTGGCGAACAAGTCGCGTGGGTACTGCACCTCGAACACGCCGCGCTGGCCCCGTAGGCCGCGCTGGAGCTGCCCTAGGTGCAGCGTATCGGTGTAGTCGGGCTGGATTTTGAGGGCGTAGGCGTCGCGCAGCGGGTTGTCGTCGAGGAACTGGCGGAAGTCTTCGCCCGTGCTTTGCAGCAGTTGCCGGGCCCCATCTTCCTTGCTGATGAAGCGGATGGCGGGGCGGCCGCTCTGCTCAGCCACGCCGGGCTGGTGGCCCAGGTCCTGCTGCAAGCGCAGCAGCTCAGTTTCGGGCAGGTTGCGCTCCAGGTACACCTGCACCTCCAGGTTTTCGCGCACGGCCTCGCTCAGTTTGTGGGCGTGCAGCAGCAGCAGGCCAAACAGGCCCACTACCACCAGGGCCAGCGTGATGCTGAACACCACTAGAAACGTAGGGTAGGAGCCGAGCTTTTTCTTCTGAACGGGGGGCATGGGCCGCAAAGGTAGCCCTGCGGTCAGTTATCAGTTAGCAGTTAATATTAACAAGATGGCCGGCGCGCAATCATTGGGCCGTCATGCTGAGCGCAGCCGAAGCATCTCTCCCACGTTCTAACCATGATTTATTGCCGCGGGAGAGATGCTTCGGCTGCGCTCAACATAACGGCCCGGGAATTCACTGTTAATTGCCCTTACAGCGTGGTGCGGGGGTCGTTTTCCACGCTCAGCACTTGCTTGCTTTCGCGGGCACGCTGGGTGTTGCGTTCGCTGGCCCGCGGGTTTTTGCGACTGAACAGCTCCCCGAACGAGTCGAACTGCTCGGTGTGGAGCAGCGAGAGGCCGGCGCGGGGCTGGTTGATGGTTTCCAGGTCGCGGGGCGTGGTTTCGTACCGCAGCTTGGCCCGGAACTTCCCGTCGGGCCGCAGGTAGTATTCCAGGCTGAGGTCGCCGAGCAGCGAGGCCTGGCCCGACGAGTTGGCTAGCGTGCTGCCGGTGTTGCCCGGCGTGGCCAGGCCGGCGTTGCTCGTGAAGCCGCCCTCGCGCGTCACGCGCAAGCGGCCCCCCAGCAGCGAGTAGCTCAGGCGCACTTGCAGGGCCTGAAGCTGATCGGCGGTGAGGCCGTTGATGTTGAAGTCGATTTCCAGGTTCTGGTCAATCTGCGAGGTCAGCAGCCCGAGCTGGGTGCTCAAAATCTGGCCCAGCGAGTTCTGCACCGTATTGTCCTGCCCCCGGATGGAAAGCTGCGTAAACGCGCCCACCGGCGCCAGCTGCTTGAATACCAACAGGCTGAATACCTGCCGGTTCAACTCCTGCTCGTCGTTGCGCAGCGACGTGGTGAAGGAGGCCAGGTCGCCCTGCAAGGTGCCCGGCGCGTCGTTGAACTCCAGCCCCAGCTTGATGGCCGGCAGCAGCAGGGGCCCCGTCAGGTTCATCACGGCTGTGACGGGCACCACGGCGGCGGCGTTCGAGCCCGCGCCCAGCACGGGGGCCAGCGAGGTGCGCTGGGTGTAGGTGGCCGTCACGTTCATTTCGCCGGCCAGCGGGTCGCCGTTCCAGGAAATGACGCCGCCCGGCCGCACTACAAACTCCTTGTTTACCAGGCCCTGCAAGGTGAAGTTGTAGGCCCCGCGTACAATCTCTACCTGGCCGTACATATTAAAGTCGCCGCGCGTGTCGATGTTCAGGCGCAGCTGACCGGCCGCCGAGCCGCGAATCACGTCGCCGGTGCTCTCGTCGAGCAAAATCTCCAGGTAGGCGTCCGGCGTCACGGTCAGGTTGAAGTCGAGCTTGATGCCCGACAGGTCAACTTTATCGGTGGCTGCAATCGGTATTTTCTTGGTTCGCACCGTGTCTGCTACGTTGTGGTTGACGAACTTGATGTAGCTGGCTTTCTGGGCCTTGGCGGCGTTGTCGAGGGGCAGCGAGAGGCGGGTGCCGGACTCGCTCGTGGCCCGCACCACCACTGAGAGGTCGTCGACGGGCCCCGTCACGCGGGCCGTGCCGGTGGCGTAGGCCGTGCCGAAATACAGGTCGTTGTCCTTGCGGATGGTATTCAGCACCTGCATCTTGCGGAAGTTAGCCGCAATGTTCAAGCGCATGTCCTGGAACTGGTGGTGGGTAATCACGCCGTCCACCACGCCCTGGTTGCCCAGCGGGTCGCGCAGCTTAATGTTGTGGAACGAGATGTCGCTCAGCGTGAAGCTGATGCGGTCGGCAAAGGTGTACGTAGTGCCCAGGTAGCCGAAGGTGAAGCGGCCGTTGCTCACGTCCACGGCGCCCACCAGGTTGGGGGCCGCAAACTTGCCCGTGAGCCAGAGCGTGCCGCGCCCGGTGCCGCCTAAGTCGCGCATCAGCGAGCCCAGGAAGGGCTGGGCCAGCACCACTGGTGCGTCGTTCAGCGTGCCGGTGAGGTTGAGCTGCTGCTCGGCGCTGCCCGGGGCTAAGTAGCCGCCCACCGTCAGCACCGACTGCCCGGCGCGGGCCACGTCCAGGTCCACGCCCAGGCGGCTGAGGCGGTCGTCCCAGGCCCCCGTGCCCTTTACCTGCCCAATCAGTGTGCCCTGGTAGGTAAGCGTGTCCACAGTTAGGCTGGTGCTCAGGGCCAGGGGCCCGTACACGCTGCGCACCGTACCCGTGGCGTTGAGTCGGCCCCCCAGCTTTTGCCCGGTAGCCAAGCCGTTGAGGGTGGCCAGCTGGAAGTCGCGGATGGTGAGCTGCAAAGGCGGCTTGCTGGCATCGGATGAGATGAAGCCTTGGGCCCCAATGAATTGAGCGCCGTTGCTTAGCGTCAGGTTCTTAACATCGAAGGCCCGGCCGTAGTCCGAAATCCGCACCGAGTTATCGGCCGCAATGGTCCACTCCTTGTCTAGGATGTGCACGCCCGACTGCCGGAATACCACTTCCACCGCCCGCGGCAAAAAGGCCAGTGAGCCATTGATGGCCGCCCGGTTGGTGGTATTGGTCTGGGCTAATGAGGTCGAAAAGTTGATTTTCTGCTGGTCCCACACGCCTTCCAGCACGAAGCCGTTGGTGGGCCCCAGCGTGGGCAGCTCCTGCCGGGCCGACGTGACGCTGGCCTGGGCCAATACCTCGGGCCGGTACGGCAGCTTGGAAGTAGTGAAATCCAGGTTGTTGTCCACCGTGAACACGGGACCGTAGCGCAGGCTGTCGAGGTGGCCCCCAAACTGGAAAATCGACGTCTCGCCACTGCGGAACGAGCCGTCGAACCGGCTGCCGTTGGCCACTGCCAACTCGGGCACGAACAGCTGAATTAGCGGGTTGGCGCGCTTGAGCTGTAGTAGAAAGTCGACCTCGTAGGTGGCCAGCGGGCGCTGGCGCTTGCGCTGGTAGTAGGCCGCCGTGGCCGCGGGATTGCTCTCAAAATTAAAGCGGTATTCGGTCACCAGCGTTTGAATGTCCTGCACCACGGCCGCGGTGCTGAACGTGCCAGACGCGCTGGCGTTCAGCGCCTCCGAGCGAATGTTCACGCGCCGCTCGTTGCGGCGGGTGCGGGTGCTCACCACGTCCAGCGTGTCCAGGGCTAGGCGGCGGCCGTTGAGAGTGAAGCGTGAGTGGCGCAGGTAGGCGTGGCCCAGCAGCGAGTCGAGCTGCACGCCCCGGAACTGCACGTCGGCGGTGGTGGCCACCACCAGCGGCGTGCCCAGCAAGCCCAGGGCCCCCAGGTTGGCGCGCGCAATTTTGGCCCGCAGGCTGACGTCCTGGTGGGCGCGGTCGAGGTCAATGCGTCCGTCGGCCGTCAGGCGCAGGTTGGGGTCGTTGGCGGCGAGGTGGCCGGCAAAAGCGCGCTCGTGGAAGTCGCCGTTCAGCGCCAGGTTGCGGTAGCGGTAGCCGTTCAGCCACACGCGGGCCACCGTGGCCTGGGCGTGGCCCCGGGCAATGGGCGGCGCAAAGCCCACGCCGGTCACCTGCCCGTCCACGGTCACGTCCCGAATCACGTCCTGGTTGCCGATGAACTTGCCCAACTGGAAATCCGTCGAGCGCACGTGGCCCGAGTAGGCAGCGTGCGAAAAGTCGGTTTTGGTCTTCAGGTTCAAGTCGGTAGCCACCCGGCCCAGGGCCGTGTTAAAGGAAGCATCAGCCACAAAGTCGTTGTAAAAGCCCAAAAACTGCCCGTTGAGCTGCACCCGGCCCAGGCGCTGCACCAGCGTGTTGGCGTCCTTGGGCAGCCATTTGGCCAGGTCGCTGGCCAGCACCTGCGAGGGCAGCAGGCGCAAATCGAGGAAGCTTTCCTTATAGCGGGGGAGGTTGGTGGCGGCAGCGCGGCGGGCCACCAAGTGGGTGCCGCGGCCGTAGCGCACGTCGAGGTTGGCAATTTTGAAGTCGCGCACGTAGCCCGTGGCGTCGCCCGACATGATGATGGACTCGTTGAGCGTGGCCAGGGCGGGGGCAAACTTGGCGATGTCGCTCGAAAAAACCTGGGCCCCGTGCAGCCGCGTGGTCACCTTCATCGAGTCGTTGAAGTCCGCAAAATTGCCAAACACCCGGTAGTCAAACCGCAAATAATCCGAGAGTTGGCTGCGGCCCACGGCCAGCCTTAGCCCGTCGAACTGCCAAAAATGGGGCCCGTAGCGCATCAGCGCGGTCAGCTCGCGCAAGTGGGTTTGGGACGGGGTTTCCACGGCGCGCAAGCCCCTGATTTGCATGGCCAGCGTGTCGCCCAGCCGTACCTGCGAGATGTCGGCGTAAATGCTGTCGACCTGCATGTGGGCGTAGTCCACGCTGCGGCCGTAGTGGGGCTGGCGGGGCTCGTCGGCCTTATCGAGGATGAACTGGCCGTTGTGCAGGCCGATGGCGGCAATCTGAAAATCAAATGGCGCCGACTTGGTGCTGTCGCTGGGCCCCGTGAGCCGGCGCACGGCGGAGATAAATTGACTGAGCGTGGTGGTGTCGGGCTGGCCGGGCAGGTTGCGCAATGCAAAGCGCGGCTCGTTGAGCACCAGCTGGCCCACGTGCAGGTGGCGCGGGTTGAAGACCGAAAACAGGGCAATGTCGGCATCGGCCTCGCCGATGCTGAACAGCTCCGAGCCGCGGCGGTCCAGCACCCGCACGCCCTCCAGCACCACCCGCGAAAACGGCCTGATGTCGACCCGCCCGATTTCCACCCGCTGGCCCAGCCGCTCGCTGAGGACGGCCGTGACCCGCCGCGCCACCCGCGTTTGCACCGAGGGCACGCGCAGCGCCAGCAGGGCCCCCAGCAGCAGCAGCACGGCCAGGCCCACGAGGCCCAGCAGCAGCTTCAAAACGAGGGAAAGGACGCGACGCACCGGAGAATTAAGCGAATGAATGGGGCCTGAGGAACGGACAAAGTTGTAGCTTTTTGGCGGCTTGCCCACCGGCCTTGGCCGGCAAACGGCGGCCGGGGGCCCTGGGTTCGGCCGCTGGGCCCGAACTTTGTGGGCGCGGTGGTGCCGAGCCCGGGCCCAAACAAAAACCGTGCAACCCGCCCGCGCCGCCTTTTGCCTATGTCCGATTTTCCCCGCATCCTGGCCCTCGAATCTTCTTGCGACGACACCGGCGCGGCCGTGCTGGCCGGCGGCCGCCTGCTGAGCAACGTGGTGGCCACCCAAAAAGTACACGAGCAGTACGGCGGCGTGGTGCCCGAGCTGGCCTCGCGCGCCCACCAGCAACACCTGCTGCCCGTCGTCACGGCTGCTCTGCGCGAGGCGGGCCTCACCAAAAATGACCTCGACGCCGTGGCCGTGACGCAGGGCCCCGGGCTGCTGGGCTCGCTGCTGGTGGGCGGCATGTTTGCCAAAACCCTGGCCCTGGCCCTGGGCAAGCCGCTCATCATGGTGAACCACATGCGGGCCCACATCCTGGCGCATTTCCTGGGCGACCCCGTGCCCACGTTCCCGTTTCTGTGCCTCACCGTGAGCGGCGGGCACACGCAGCTGGTGGTGGTGCGCTCGGCGCCGGACATGGAAGTCATCGGCCAAACCATCGACGACGCGGCCGGGGAGGCCTTCGACAAAACCGCCAAGCTGCTCGGCCTGCCGTACCCCGGGGGCCCCCACCTCGACCGCCTGGCGCAGCAGGGCGACCCGCGCCGCTTCACCTTTCCGGTGGGCACCATGGCGGGCTACGACTTCAGCTTCAGCGGCTTGAAAACGGCGGTGCTGTACTTTCTGAAAAAGGAAACGGCCCGCAACCCCGACTTCGTGGCTGAAAACCTGGCCGACCTCTGCGCTGGCATCCAGCACACGGTGGTGGCCACGCTGCTGCGCCAGCTGCGCCGCGCCGCGGCCGACACCGGCCTCACGCAAGTGGCCCTGGCCGGCGGCGTGGCCGCCAACTCGGGCCTGCGCGCGGCCCTGCACGCCGAGGCGGCGGCGCAGGGCTGGCAGGTATTCATTCCGGCGCTGGCCTTTTGCACCGACAACGCCGCTATGGTGGCCCAGGCGGCGCACTTCCAGTTCCTGGCCGGCGATTTTGCCACCCAGCTCGCCAGCCCCGACCCGCGCCTGAAATTGCGCTAACCCGCCGCGGGCCGGGCCGTGGGGCCCCCGGCCGCGTATACTGGTCCCGACGAGCCGGGGCCCCCGGCTCCCTCTATTATGAAAGACAAAACTCCCGCCCCCGTCAACATCAAAAACCGCCGCGCCAGCCACGAATATTCCTTCCTGGCCAAGTACGACGCGGGCGTGATGCTGCAAGGCACCGAAATCAAGAGCATCCGCGACGGCAACGTGAACCTCCAGGACGGCTACTGCCTGTTCCACACCGATGGCAGCCTCTGGATTCACTCGCTGCGCATCGCGCCCTACGCCCTCGGCACCTACAACAACCACGAGCCCCTGCGCGAGCGCAAGCTGTTGCTCAACAAGCGCGAGCTGAAGCAGCTGGCCGGCAAAAGCCAGGACCAGGGCCTCACCATCATCCCCCTGCGCCTGTTCGTGACGGACCGCGGCTTCGCCAAAATCGAAATTGCCCTTGCCCAGGGCAAGAAGCTCTACGACAAGCGCAACGACCTAAAGGAGAAGGCCCAAAAGCGCGACATGGAGCGCCTGTAGAAATGTGCAAGAAGTGAGAATGTGTTGAATGTGGAAATGAATTAGTTGGTCGCAAGACACCGCTACCACCGTTTTCGACCTCTTCTCTCGTTGTTTTAAATTTGCCCATTCCTTTGCCGCTGCCCCGAACACATTTCCACATCTTCACATTTTACATTAAGTTTTGACCCCCGGCATTTGCGCGTTGAGCGCCGTTCCCGTCCGCGCCGAGCCCACCGACAAGGCCGAGCAAACCACCCAATTACTGTTCGGCGAGTGCTACACCGTGCGGCAAAGCCAGGGCAAGTGGCACCAGGTAGAAGTGGCCGCCGACGGCTACGTGGGCTGGATTGACCACCTCCAGCACACGCCCGTCACGCCCGCCTACTTCGCCGCCTGGCAGGCCCAGGACCACCCCCGGGTGCTCGACGTGGTGCAAACCGTGAGCGACGAGGCCACCCGCATCCCCGTGGTACTGGGCAGCCGCCTGCCGTTTTTCGACGGCATGACGTTGCAGCTGGGCGATAAGTCGCTGTTCTTCAACGGTGCCGCCACCAACCCCGGGGCCCCCGCCGATGCAGTGCGCCAGGTGCAGCTGCTGCGCAAAATCGGCCAGCTCTACCTCAAGGCGCCCTACCTGTGGGGCGGCAAAAGCGTGTTTGGCGTCGATTGCTCGGGGCTCATGCAGCAGCTCTACGGCCTGGTGGGCGTGCAGCTGCGGCGCGATGCCTGCCAGCAAATCGAGCACGGCCACACCGTCGATTTCGTGACCCAGGCCGAGCCCGGCGACCTCGCCTTTTTCGACAACGCCGAGGGCCGCATCGTGCACGTGGGCATGGTGCTCGACGAGGGCCTCATCCTGCACGCCTCGGGCGAGGTGCGCCTCGACCCGCTCGACCACAACGGCATCTACAGCCGCCGCCGGCAGGTGTACTCGCACAAGCTGCGCCTCATCAAGCGCCTGCTGGGCACGTAAAACGGGCCCCGGGGCCCCTGAACTTACCCGCTGGCCACCTTGTTTATCCGCGCAGAAACCCTTAGCTTTCGGCGGGTTATCGGAGCCCGCTAGCGTGTATGGACCAAAAAGTATTAGTGCTGAATGGCGACTATACCGCCATCACCCTGTGTAGCGTGCAGAAGGCTTTTGTGCTGCTCTTCCTCGACAAGGCCGAGATGATTGCCAAGTCCGACGGGACGCTGCGCACCATCTCCCAGGCCTACCCCAAGCCGAGCATCATCCGCCTGCAACGCTACGTGCGCGTGCCCTACAAAGGCATTGCCCTGAGCCGCCACAACCTCTTCAAGCGCGACCACTTTGAGTGCCAGTACTGCGGCTCGACCAAAACGCTGACGCTCGACCACGTCATCCCGCGCTCGCGCGGCGGCGATTCGAGCTGGACGAACCTGCTCACCGCCTGCGCCCGCTGCAACCACGCCAAGGGCCACCGCACGCCCGCCGAGGCCGGCCTCACCATCCGCCAGCAGCCCAAGAAGCCTACCCTCACGGGTTTCCTTAAGCTCTCAGCCGGCACCATCGACCAAACCTGGCACGCCTACCTGAACTGACGCCGGAACCCCCGGCTACGTTTTTTGGCAACCGAGAGGCTTTTTGGGTTAATAAAACCGTCATGCTGAGCCTGTCGAAGCATCTCTCCCGCTGATTAATCAACCACTGCTGCGGGAGAGATGCTTCGACTGCGCTCAGCATGACGGCCTAAAATGTTTTTGGGTTGATTCAAACAACCTAAAACCGACCGGCCGCCGGGCCCCGCCGCAGAGTGGGGGCCCGGCGGCCGTTTCTTTGGCCCCATGAAAAGATTCTGCCGGCTACTTCTGGTCCCCGCGGCGCTCGGTGCGCTGCTGACTGCCTGCCATTCCGACTCCAAACCAGCCGCCGTGGCCACCCCGCCGGCCGCCCCCGGGGCCCCGGCCGCCGCGCCGCTGGCCAGCGCCGGCGGCTCGCCCGGCGCAGCGTACCAAATCTACCGCGGCCGGCTGCCCGGGGCCCCCGACAGCCTCACGCTGCACCTGCTCACCACGGCCCGGCTAGTTAGTGCCGCCGCGCAAAGCGTTTTTGCCACCTACGCCGGCGCCGACGGCCACCCGTACCGGCTCGTCGGCCGCCGCACCGCCGACCCCGACAGCCTCGTGCTGGAAGACATCAGCCCCGAGAAGCAGGCCGCCGGCAGCAGCCAGGGCCCCCTGTGGCGCCTGCGCCGGCAAGGCGCCGCGCTGGTGGGCACCTACCGGGGCCAGCCGCTACGCCTGCGCGAAGCCCGCCCCGCCGGGGCCCTGGCCGTTCGTGCAAACCTTCGCCGACTCCATCGAGGCGTTTCCCGGCAAGAAAAAATCGCCCTGGGGCCAAATCGAGTTCCAGGCCGCGGTGCCCACCGATGGCCCGAAGGCGCTTACCGACAACGTATTGCGCCAGCTGAACGACGACAGTCTGCCCGGCCGCCCCGTGCGGCCGCTCGTCCAAATCTGGGCCCGCCAGCGCCAGCAGTTTGAGGCCAGCTACCGCCAGGCCGCCACCGACAGCCGCTCCGACGCGCCCGCCGACACGGCCGCGCCCTATGGCTATGGCCTGCGCTACCAGCAGCAAGCCGCCACCTACGTGCTCTGGTACCAGGCGCCGCTGCTCAGCCTGGGCTACTTCACCTACGATTTCAGCGGCGGGGCCCACGGCAACTACGGCACCCGCACCGTCAGCTACGACACGCGCACCGGCCAGCCGCTCACGTTCGCCGCCGTGTTCCGGCCCGACGCCCGGCCCCGCCTGGGGGCCCTGCTGGAGGCCGCCGCGCGCCACACGCTGCGCATCCCCGCCGGCCAGCCGCTCGAAGGGCCCCTGCTGGTCAAGAAGATCCCCGTCACCACCAATTTCTACCTTACCAGCGGCGGCGCCATGTTCACCTACGGGCCCTACGAAATTGCCTCTTACGCCCAGGGCGAAATCAGCTTATTCGTGCCGATGGCCGATTTGCAGCCCCTGCTGCTGCATCCCAACCTGGCCAGCTAGGGCCCCCGCGCCCCGCAAAAAAGAGGGCCCCGGCCGGAATATTTCCGGCCGGGGCCCTCTTTTATTTTAGCAACAGATCGGGCCTAACTCGCGGCGCCGACGAACTCCAGCAAGTCCGCGTTGAAGCGGTCCTTGGCCGTGACAATGAGGCCGTGGGGCTCGCCGTCGTAGGTGAGAAGCTTGGCCCCGGTCACCAGCTTCACGGCACGCTCGGCGCTATTTTCCAGCGGCACGGTTTTGTCCGCGTCGCCGTGGATGAATAGCGTGGGCACCTTTATGGTGGGCAAATCCTGACGGAAATCGGTGGCGCTAAAGGCTTTCACGCACTCGGTGGTGGCCCGGGGCGTGCCCTGCAGCGCAATGCTGGTGTTCCAGGCCAGGGTGGGCTGGCTCACGGGGTGGCTCAGGGTACTCACGCCGAAGAACGGCTTCACAAAGTCGGCCAGGAAACCCGGGCGGTCTTTACCAATGCCCTCAATCATGCCGTCAAACGTCGACTTATCCACGCCGTCGGGGTTGTCGTCGGTTTTCAACAGGTATGGCGTTACGGCGCTCACGAACACCACTTTGCTCACGCGGGCCCCGTTGTGGCGGCTCATGTAGCGGGCCACTTCGCCGCCGCCCATCGAGAAGCCCACCAGCGTCACGTTCTGCAGGTCGAGCTGGTCGAGCACAGCCTTCAGGTCGTCGGCCATCGTGTCGTAATTGTAGCCGTCCCACGGCTTGCTGCTTTTGCCGAAGCCGCGGCGGTCGTAGGCAACCACGCGCACGCCATGCAGGGGCAGCTCGGCCAACTGGTATTCCCACGACTGCAAGTCGAGGGGCCAGCCGTGAATCAGCACCACGGGGTTGCCCTGGCCGTAGTCCACGTAGTTAAGTTCAACTGGTTTGCCGGTAGCGTCGTTGCCTGCTTTGATAAATTCCATTATTAGAAGAGGGTTGAATGAGAATGAATGCCTTCTCTTACGGCAATTTGCGCTCCCCAGGTTGTCACGCCAGCGTTGAGATTGTGGCCGGGGCTACGGGCATGGGGCAGGTTGCCGCCAGGGGGCAACCCGCTGCAAATCGTGCGATTATATAGAATAGTTGCCAGCAAAATTCCATACCTTTGCGCCCCCGCCAGGGTGGCGGCCTTGTGTGCTGGCGGTAATCGCCACGGCAAGTGCATCAAACACAACGCGTAACGGCCCGGGCCCCGGCTGGTGCGTGTACCTAGGGGCCCACACCATTTAGTATGGCAGAAGTAATCGACGATTTCGATTGGGACAACGTTGGAGCCACGGGCTTCGGCGGCAACTACTCGGCCGACCAGCGCGCCGAGATGGAGAAAATGTACGGCGACACGCTGACGACCGTACAGGAAGAAGAAGTAGTGAAGGGCACCGTGGTGGGCATTACCGACCGCGACGTGATCCTGAACATCGGCTTTAAGTCGGACGGCCTCGTGTCGCTCACCGAATTTCGCGACCTGCCCGACCTGAAAATCGGCGACGAGGTAGAGGTCTTCATCGAAGACCAGGAAGACGTGAACGGCCAGCTCATCCTGAGCCGCAAAAAAGCCAAAATTAAGCAGGCCTGGAAGGCCATCTACAACGCCCTCGAGTTGGATACCATCCTCGAAGGTGTGGTGAAGCGCCGCACCAAAGGCGGCCTCATCATGGAGCTCGACGGCGTGGAAGCATTCCTGCCCGGCTCGCAAATCGACGTGAAGCCCATCCGCGACTTCGACATCTACGTCGGCCGCCGCATGGAAGTGAAGGTGGTGAAAATCAACTCCGCGTTCGACAACGTGGTTGTCTCGCACAAGGTGCTCATCGAGAAAGACCTCGAGAAGCAGCGCGAAGCCATCCTGAACAACCTGGAGAAAGGCCAGATCCTGGAAGGCAACATCAAGAACATGACCAACTTCGGCGTGTTCATCGACCTGGGCGGCGTCGACGGCCTGCTGCACATCACCGACATCTCGTGGGGCCGCATCGCGCACCCGAGCGAAGTGTTGCAGTTGGACCAGAAACTGAACATCGTGGTGTTGGACTTCGACGAAGCCAAGAAGCGCATTTCGCTGGGCTTGAAGCAGCTGACTCCTCACCCGTGGGATTCGCTGCCGGCCGACTTGCAGCCCGGCTCGAAAGTGAAGGGCCGCATCGTGAACGTGGCCGACTACGGCGCGTTCATGGAAGTGGTGCCCGGCGTGGAAGGCCTCATCCACGTGTCGGAAATGAGCTGGAGCCAGCACCTGCGCAACCCGCAGGACTTCATCAAGCAGGGCGACGTGGTGGAAGCGCAGATTCTGACGCTCGACCGCGAAGACCGCAAGATGAGCCTCGGCATCAAGCAACTGACCGAAGACCCGTGGAACCGCGGCGATTTCGGTGGCAAGTACGCCGTGGGTACCAAGCACAACGGCTTGGTGCGCAACCTCACCAACTTCGGCCTCTTCGTGGAGCTGGAGGAGGGCGTGGACGGCCTCGTGCACGTGTCGGACCTGTCGTGGACCAAGAAAATCAAGCACCCTTCGGAGTTCGTGAAGGTGGGCGACCGCCTCGACGTGGTGGTGCTGGAGCTGGACTTGGGCGCTCGTCGCCTGGCCCTGGGCCACAAGCAGCTGGAGGAAAACCCCTGGGATACGTTCCAGACGGTGTTCACCCCCAGCTCGGTGCACCGCGCCACCATCACCGAGAAATCGGAGCGTGGCGCTGTGCTGGAGCTGCCCTACGGCATCGAAGGCTTCGCTTACCCGAAAGGCTTGGTGAAGGAGGACGGTAGCAACGCCGAGAACGGCGAAGCCCTGGACTTCCGCGTGACCGAATTCTCCAAAGACGACCGCCGCATTGTCCTCTCGCACACCGCGGTGTACAACCAGGCCGTAGCCGCCGAGGACGACAGCCGCAACGCCAAGTTCAAGAAGAAGCCGGGTACCAACGCTAAAGGCGAAGCCCAAGGCGAAGGCAAAATGAGCGACCTGAAGAAGCCGGCCGACGAGAAATCGACCCTCGGCGACCTCGACGCCCTGAGCGCCCTGCGCGACCAGATGGCAGGTGCTGAACGCAAAGCCGGCGAGCAGAAGCTGGCCGCTGCCAACACCAAGCGCGCCACCGAGCCCGCCGTAGCTGACGAGACTTCGGTAGCAGCCGAGGAGGCCCTCGAAGTGCCTCAGGCCGGCCCCGACAACGCGCAGGCGTTGGAAGACTCGGCAGCTGCTGAGTAAAACGGTTTGCGCCTGATTCGTCAGGCGTGCGTTAGAGAAAAGCCCCGATACACTTTGTATCGGGGCTTTTTTTCGTGCCGGCCCTTGCCTAGCCCGATCAAGCTGCGTACCTTTGCGCTCCCGAAAGCCCTACTGGTGACGTGACCGAGCGGCTAGGTAGAGGTCTGCAAAACCTCCTACGGCGGTTCGAATCCGCCCGTCACCTCTTAATTTTTGCACAAAAAAGCCCCGCTTGCCATTTGGCCGGCGGGGCTTTTTTGTGCCCGCTGGGGCCCCGGACATGGTTCTGAACCAGGTTGTGCCTACATTTCGTGGCTGAGCTAAAATTGTGCAGCCCCGCGCCCCGCGCATGCCCCTACGTCGTTAACTCATCCCGTTGATATGAAGATTGTTGACCTGCGCACGATGCGTGGCCCGAGCTACTGGTCGGTGAAGCATTATAAGCTCATCGTGGCCAAAGTTGATTTGCAAGAGTTTGCCGGGCAATTGTCGAGCGCAGTAGCAGGCCTGTCCGAACGGTTGGTGGCCCTGCTGCCCAATATTGGGCAAGCCCAGCAGCCGGCGGGCCTAAGCGGTGCCAGCGGCCGCCACACCGCCAAGCACCCCCCCCTGACGCCGGAGCGCCTCACCGATGGCGAGCCCCTGGGCCACGTCATCCAGCACGTGGCGCTGGAGTTGCAGCGCCTGGCGGCCATGCCCGTGTTCTGGGGCAAGTCGTATCCGGCGCGCGAAGACGGCGTGGAGTACGTGGTGTTTGCCTACCAGGAAGAACGCGCTGGCCGCGCCGCCGCCGAAGCCGCGGTGGACGTGGTCGGGGCCCTGTGCCGGGGCCAGGAGGTAGACCTAAAGCCGATCATTGCCAATCTGCACGAAATCCGGGAGGAGGAATTCTTCGGGCCCAGCACCTACAGCATTGTGGCCGAAGCGGCTTCGCGCAACATTCCGTACATCCAGCTCAAGAACACGTCTATTATTCAGCTTGGCTACGGCGTGAACCAGCGCCGCATCTGGGCCACTACCACCAGCCTCACTTCGCACGCTGGGGTGGAGGTGGCGGGCAATAAGAACCGCACCAAGGCCATGCTCGAAGACTCGGGCGTGCCGGTGCCCCGCGGCACCACCGTGTATTCGGAAAACGGGCTGCGTGACGCCATCGAAGAGTTGGGCTTCCCCATCGTGACTAAGCCGCTCGACGGCAACCACGGCAAGGGCGCCACCATCCGCATTATGAACTGGGAGGACGCCGCCGCGGGCCTCAAGGCCGCGCAGGCCTACTCGCGGGCCGTCATTGTGGAGCAGTTCATCGAGGGCTTTGACTTCCGCCTGCTGGTGGTGAACGGCCGGCTCATTGCCGCCGCCAAGCGCACCCCGGCCGCCGTGAAGGGCGACGGTACCAGTACTATCCAGCAGCTGATTGACAAGGTGAACGCAGATCCGCGCCGCGGCGTGGGCCATGAAAAAACCCTCACCAGCATCAAGGCCGACGCCCACACGCTGGCCCTGCTGGCCAAGCAGGGGAGGGCCCTGGATACGGTGCTGCCCGCCGGCGAAGTGCAGTTCCTGAAAAGCACGGCCAACATCAGCACCGGCGGCACGGCCTCCGACGTGACTGACCAGATCCACCCCTACAACCTGCTGCTGGCCGAGCGCGTGGCCGGCATCGTCGGGCTCGACATCTGTGGCATCGATTTGATGGCCACCGACATCGCCGTGCCGCTTAACGAGAGCCGCGGGGCCGTGATTGAGGTGAACGCCGCCCCGGGCTTCCGCATGCACATCGACCCCACCGAGGGCCTGCCGCGCAACGTGGCGGCCCCCGTGGTGGACATGCTGTTTCCGCCCGGTAGCACCGCCCGCATTCCCATCATCGCCATTGCGGGCACCAACGGCAAGACTACGACCACGCGCCTCATCGCGCACTTGGTGGCCAGCATCGGCTACAAAGTGGGTTTCACCACCACCGATGGCATCTACATCCAGGGCGTGCAGCTGCAAAAGGGCGACTGCACCGGGGCCCAAAGTGCCGAGTTTGTCCTGCGTGACCCCACCGTGAACTACGCGGTGCTTGAAACTGCCCGCGGCGGCATGCTGCGCTCGGGCCTGGGCTTCCACACCTGCGACATTGCCGTGGTGACCAACGTGGCGGCCGACCACCTGGGCCTGCGCGACATCTACACCGTGGAGGAAATGGCGGCGGTGAAGGGCGTGGTGCCCCGCACGGTGCGCAAAAACGGCTGGGCCGTGCTCAACGCTGACGACGACCTGGTGTACGGCATGGCCCGCACCCTGGAGTGCCAGGTGGCCTTATTCAGTATGAACGAGCACAATCCGCGCATTCGGGAGCACGTGGAGGCCGGCGGCGTGGCGGCAGTGTACGAGGAAGGCTACGTCACGATTTACCGCAACAGCTACAAGCTGCGCATCGACCGGGCCGCCGAGTTTCCGGTGACGTTTGGGGGCCGGGCAGGCTTCAACATTGAGAACAGCCTGGCGGCGGCCCTGGCCGCTCACTTGGCCGGCTTCAGCCAGGATACCATCAAGACGGCGCTGCGCACCTTTGTGCCATCGGCCACCAAGACGCCGGGGCGCATGAACGTCTACAAATTCCCCAAGTTTGAGGCCATCGTCGACTATGCCCACAACACGGCCGGCATCACCAAATTTGCTGAATTCATGGACGCCACTACGGCCACCCGCAAAATCGGCGTGGTGAGCGGCCTCGGCGACCGCCGCGACGAGGACACGCTGGGCTTTGCGCGCATCGCGGGCCGCATTTTCGACGAGGTAATTTTGCGCCAGGACAGCGACCTGCGCGGCAAGTCGGCCGAGTTTCTGCGCGAAATCATGGCCCGCGGCTTGCGCCTCGATAAACCCGACTTGCCCATCACCTACATCGAGAACGAGCTAGATGCCATCGACTACGTGCTGGCTAATGCGCCGGAAGGGTCCGTGGTCACGCTGTTTACCGAGAACATCACGGCTACAATAGCCAAGCTGGATGCTTACGAGAAGAGTGTCTGAACCACGGATTATGCAGATTTAACCAATAAGAACGGAGTGTAATAGCCCGCGAATATCAAGTGAAGGGTAGGCTTGGGGCCCTATCCCAAAGCAGTTGCAATCGCAAGCCCTATAGAAAAGGCCACTCAGCGAGTGGCCTTTTCTGTAGCAGATAAGAAGCTGTTGGAATCCGTTCTTATCCGTTAAATCCACTTAATCTGCGGTCCTACTTCAAAGTGAAGGTGGTTTTGCCCATCAGGGCCCCGCCTTCGTACAGCTCCACGGTGTGCACGCCTTTTTTGTATTCGGCGCCTTTGGCGTAGGTGAATACCACGGGCTGGCGGGTGTTGTCGTACACCACGTCCTGCTTCTGGGTGTAGAACGACTCCTGGCCGTCCACGGTGAAGGTGCCGCCGCCGGTGCTCAGGTTGTAGAGGGCGGCGCCGTCGGGCTCCAGAATGCGCATATACACGGCCTTACTCTCCTTCGGCGATACGTCGTTGCGGCCCAGGTTGAAGGTCACTTTCACCTTCTCCACGCGCTTAGCTTTAAACTCCTCCTTGTCGTCCATCTTCTCCTTGTTCTTGCTCGTGATGATGGCCACCTTGATATTGTCGGCCTGCAAGCGTGAGGCCACCGTCACCTTGTCCGACAGGTCGCGGTTGGTTTTGGCGATGGTGCTGATGGTGTCCGTCAGCTTGTTCTGACGCTCCTTCAGGGTCGTGGTTTCGGTGTAAAGCGTTTCGTTGTCCTGCTTAAGCTGGGCAATTTCTTCGTCGCGCTTTTTCAACTGGCCTTCCAGGTTCACGGCGCGCTGCTTGTACTGCTTCTGCATGGCCAGCGTGAAGCTGCCGGCCTTGAAGGAGCGTAGCCGCAGCAAGTCGGCGTTTACACCGGCAATGCGCGATTGCAGCGAGTCATTGCTTTGGCCCAGTTTCTGCAGCTCCTGGCTCTGGCGCTCAAAATCGGCCTTAATCGTTTCGTATTCTTTGATCTGCTCCGCCAACTTGGTGTCCTTCGCCTGCACATCGGTCGTGAGCTGCTCGTTCTTGGTTTGCTCTTGGCTGCGCAGGTACAACAGCACGCCGTTGATGCCCAGCAGCACCAACACGAGGGCTACCCAGAGGTAAACGCGGCTGTTGTTTTTGCGAGGTTCGAGGTTGTCGTTCGGGTTCATACGGGTGGGGTTTAAGCGAAAAAAATGGTGAGCAAATGCGTGCCAACCTGAGGGGTGGCCGGCGTAAAAGTAGGGGCTGAAAGCTTTTAGAAGAACGGGGCCCCCAGGCTGTATACTTTTGTCGAGTGAAATCGGTTACTTCTCCCTTGGATGCGTCCTACTGGCAGCAGCGCTACGTTGACGGCCGCGACGGCTGGGACGCCGGGGCCCCCACGCCGCCGCTGCGTGCCTACTTCGACCATCTACGTCCCGCCGCGCAGCCCCGGATTCTCATCCCCGGGGCCGGGCGGGCCTACGAGGCCGAGTACCTGCACCGGGCGGGTTTCGAGCAGGTATTCGTGGCCGATTTTGCGGCCGAGGCCCTGGGGGCCCTGGCCGCGCGGGTGCCCGATTTCCCGGCCGGCCACCTGTTGCAAGCCGACTTTTTTGGCCTATCCAACGACCCGCCCTATGATTTAATTGTTGAGCAAACGTTTTTTTGCGCCCTGGCCCCCGCCCTGCGGCCGGCCTACGCCCAGCAGTGCGCCCGGCTGCTGCGCCCCGGCGGCACCTTGGTGGGCTTGCTCTTCGATGCCCCGTTTGCTAGGGCCACCGAGCCGCCTTTCGGCGGCACGCCCGCCGAGTACCGCGCGTACTTTGCGCCGTACTTCGTGTTTCGGCACTTCGCAACCGCCACCAACTCGCTCGGGCCCCGGCAGGGGCGCGAGTTATTCATCTGCCTCAAAAAGAAATAATTACCACCCATGCTCACCGCCCTCGCCAACACGCTTCCGCATTTCCGCCACACCCAGTCGGGCCAGTTTTTTTTAATGGCGGGGCCCTGCGTCATCGAAGGGGAGGACATGGCCCTGCGCATCGCCGAGCGCATCAAGCACCTCACCGACAAGCTCCAGATTCCGTACATTTTCAAGGGCTCGTACCGCAAGGCCAACCGTTCGCGGCTTGATTCCTTCACCGGCATCGGCGACGAGCAGGCGCTGCGCATCTTGCAAAAAGTGGGGCGCGAAATCGGCGTACCCACCGTCACCGACATCCACGAATCAGAGGAGGCAGCTATGGCGGCCGAGTACGTCGACGTGCTGCAAATTCCGGCGTTCCTGTGCCGGCAAACCGATTTGCTCATCGCCGCGGCCAAAACGGGCAAGGTGGTCAACATCAAAAAAGGCCAGTTCCTGAGCGGCGAGGCCATGAAATTTGCCGTTGACAAGGTGCAGGAATCGGGCAACCCGAACGTCATCCTAACCGAGCGCGGTAACTCGTTTGGCTACTCCGATTTGGTAGTCGATTACCGTAACCTGCCTGCCATGCAGCGCTTTGGCGTGCCCGTGGTGATGGACGTGACCCACGCCCTGCAAAAGCCCAACCAAAGCAGCGGCGTGACGGGCGGCCAGCCCGCATTGATTGAAATCATTGCTAAGGCGGCCATTGCGGTGGGCGCCGACGGCCTGTTCATCGAAACCCACCCCACGCCCGCCAAGGCCCTTTCAGACGGGGCCAACATGCTGCCCCTCGACCAGTTGGAGGGCCTACTCCAGCGCCTCACGCGGTTGCGCGACGCCGTGCGCCCAACGGGCGAGGTGAGCGCCCAAGGCCTGAATGCTTAGCCTGGGGGCCCCGGTGACGGGCGCATGTCGCCCGCAAGGGAGTCGGTGCTGCGGGGCTCCCGCCCACAACGAGCGCTAGCCGCCGCTGAAAATCAGGGCCGCAGCCAAAAATCCTGGCGGGGCTGCTTTTTGCGGAAGAATACCAGGCCGATGTGGAACAAGTCGACGGTGACCGTGACGGCCGGGTGGGCCCGGATGGCGTCCCAGGCCTGCTCCATTTCCTCCGACCAGTGGATGTCGTCGAACACGAATACGCTGTCTTCGTGGGCATTGGCCAGGCACTGCTCGAAGTAGCGCAGCGTGGGTTCGCGGCGGTGGTTGCCGTCGAAAAATACAAAATCCACTGGGGCCCCTAGGGCGGCCAGGGTGGGGCCCAGGGTAGCGTCGAGGTTGCCCTCCACGAGCTCAACGTTGGCCAGGTGCAGCGCGGCGAAGGTTTCGCGGGCCACGGTGGCCACGTGGGGGCAGCCCTCAAATGTGACGACGCGGTGGCGCGAGTCGGCCGCGGCCAGGTAGGCGGTGGTAAGGCCCAGCGAGGTGCCCAGCTCCAGCACGGTGGCGGGCCGGAAGTGGTTTACGAACCGGAACAGCAGCTGTGCCAGGTGCGGCGGCTTGGCGGCGGTGCGGGCAATGGCGGCCACCCGGCGCACCTGCCCGGCCCCGGTGTGCGAGCCGGCTCCCAAATCAGTGACAGTGAGGCTATCCGGGCTGCTCAGCAGCGTGCGCCGCCGTGCCTCGATGGGGGCGAAGGCGGCAAACGTACCGTCGTGGCAAATAACCGTGGTGTAGAGGCCGTACACGAACGGCGAGTGCAGCCCGTGGGCAGTGCCGGCGCGCAGCCGGTACTTCAGGTAAGCAAGGAGTTCGAACAAGTGGGGCCCCGGCGGCCACTGGCAATAATGCAGGCCAACCGGCGCCCGCAAAGCTAAAAGCCATTCGCCAACGGCCCCAGGCTTAGTTCAGGCGGAAGGGCACCATGAGGGTGAACTCGGGGATTTCGACGCTGAACTCCTGGCCGTTGGCCACGCGCTCCATCAGGTAAGTGCCGCGCATCTTGCCCACGCCCGATTTGAGGTTGCAACCGCTCATGTAGTGGTGCGACTGGCCGGGCTCTAGCACGGGCTGGCGGCCCACCACGCCTTCGCCCTCCACCTCGCGCACGGGGCTGTTGGCGTCGTGGATGTGCCAGTGGCGCCGCAACAGCTTCACGGTGAACTCGCTGTTGTTGCGAATTGTAATTTTATAGGCGAATACGAAGTGCTCCTGCGTAGGGCTGGAATAATCGGGCAGGTAATTCGTCGTAACCGAAACGGTCACACCCTGCGTAGTGGTGGTAGGCATAAAAGAATCGGTCAATAAAGCTGAGAATTTAACAGCGGCCCGCGCCGATTGGTTTACGCCGAAGATGCTTTCCAAGGTCGGAAACATTTCGCAATATCTTCCTTACCCATGGTAAAAATAGCCGCGAGCTGGCAGCCCGTGCTGGCCGATGAGTTTGCCAAGCCCTATTTCCAGCACCTCATCGCCTTCGTGAAGGGGGAGTATGCCACCGCCACCGTGTACCCGCCGGGGCCCCAAATTTTCCACGCCTTCGACGCCTGCCCGTTTGATCAGGTGAAGGTCGTGATCCTGGGCCAGGACCCGTACCACGGTCGGGGGCAGGCCCACGGCCTCTCGTTTTCGGTGGCCGACGGGCAGCGCACGCCGCCCTCGCTGCACAACATCTTCAAGGAGCTGCAAAGTGACCTGCCCGCCACGCCGCCGGCCCCCAACGGCAACCTCGACCGCTGGGCCCAGCAGGGCGTGCTGCTGCTCAACGCCACCCTCACGGTACGCGCCGCCGAGCCGGGCTCGCACCAGAAAAAAGGCTGGGAGGACTTCACCGACGCTGTTATCCGCAAAGTATCGGAGGGCCGCGAGCACGTAGTGTTCATCCTCTGGGGAGCCTACGCGGGCAAGAAGGCAGAGTTAATCGACGCAGGCAAACACTTGGTGTTGAAGTCGGTACATCCCTCGCCCTACGCCGCCGACAAAGGTTTTTTCGGCAGCAAGCCGTTCAGCAAAACCAACGCCTGGCTCGAAAACCAAGGCCTGGAGCCCATCAACTGGTAATTCAATTTAAGTCAAAGAAGAACGTCATGCTGAGCGCAGCCGAAGCATCTCTCCCGCCCACTAAATCAGTTGACTAGTAAGCGAGAGAGATGCTTCGGCTGCGCTCAGCATGACGTTCTTCTTTGCTATTAACCTTGCTTAGTTAATGGTGTGAAACAAACGGCTCCAGCGCACTTTGTGCAGGAAGTCGGCGTAGGGGTCCACGGAGAGCCAGATAAGTACGGCTTTGCCCACCACGTGGTCTTCGGGCACGAAGCCCCAGAAGCGCGAGTCGAGCGAATCGTGGCGGTTGTCGCCCATCATGAAGTAGTAGTTCTGCTTGAACGTGTAGGTTTTCAGCGGCTTGCCGTTCTGCAAAATCACGCCGCCCTGCATCGTAATGCCTGCGTTGTGCTCGTAGCGCAGGATGATTTTGTAGTAAAGCGGTACGTTGTCGGCCGTCAGCTCCACGGTTTCGCCTTTTTTGGGTAGCGCGATGGGGCCGTAGTTGTCCTTGTTCCAGTGGTGCAGGCCGGGGGCCCCGGGAAAGTTAAGGGTCGTCGGGTAGTCGGGGTTGTCGGGGAACACCGCTTGGTTGATTTCGGGCTGACCGGCCGGGATGGTTTCGGCGATGACTTCCTTCACGTAGGGCTGCTGCTTGAAGTACGCGGCCACCGCGGGCGTGCAGTCCACCTCGTAGCCCAGGCCGTAGCCGGGCACTTCGCTCAGCACCGGGTCGCCGTTAGGCTGCTGGTAGTCTACCACGCGCTGAGCACGGAAGGCGGCCACTACCTCGTCGTTGGCCTCGGGAATGCGGATGAAGTACTTGCTCTGCAAGCCGGCGGGGTTGGGAGCCGCCTGGCCGTTGATGTACAGCTGGTGGTCCTTGATTTCGAGCTTGTCGCCGGCGATGGCCACGCAGCGCTTGATGTAGTTGGTGCGCAGGTCGGCGGGGTACTCCAACTCAAACGGGACGTGGAACACCACCACGTCGTTGCGCTTAATTTCCGAGAAGCCCGGGAAGCGGAACGTGGGCAGCTGGATGAGGTCGGAGTAGCTTTTCAGGTGAAAAATCGGGTCCGTCTGGTGCGTGAGCGGAATTTGCAGCGGCGTCTGCGGCGTGATGGTGCCGTAGTGCAACTTGCTCACGAACAGGTAGTCACCCACCAGTAGCGTGTCCTCCATGCTGGGCGTGGGGATGGTGTAGGCCTCGAAGGTGGCCCAACGGATGAGGGTGGCCGCCACGATGGCAAACACCAGCGAATCGGTCCACTCGCGGGTTTTGCTCTTGGGTTTGGTGGGCGCCGCGTTGGCGCCATAGGGCTTGGTTTTGAAGAGGGCCATAGGGCAGGGGCGCGGGCCGCAGCCGGCGCTCGGGGGCAGAAGTAAATTAAAACAATCAGAAAGCAGCCGCAAGCTAACGACGCCCGCGCCAGCTTGCACACCCGGGGCCCTAGAGGCCCAGCAGCTCCTTCATACCGAATACGCCCGGGCGGCCCGGTAGCCACTCGGCTGCGAGCAGGGCCCCCTGGGCAAAACCGGCCCGCGAATGCGCCTCGTGCGAGAGCACCAGCGTGTCCACGTCGGAGGTGTAGGTCACCACGTGCGTGCCCACCACGTCGGCTGTGCGCTCGCTGATGACGGCCAGCTCGGCGGGGCCCTCGGCGGGGGCGTTGCGCCAGCTGGTTTTGGCCGGGAAGTGGGCCAGGATGCCCTCGGCGGCCGTGACGGCGGTGCCGCTGGGCGCGTCGAGCTTCTGGGTGTGGTGGATTTCGCGCACCGCCACGTCGTAGCCTCCAAACTGGTGCATTTTGGCGGCGATGTACTCGTTGAAGTGGAAGAACAGGTTCACGCCCACGCTGTAGTTGGAGGCGTAGAAGAGGCTGCCGCCCAACTCACTAGCTAGGGCCCCGGCCTCGTCCCAGCGGGCCAGCCAGCCCGTCGAGCCGCAGACTACAGGGATGCCCTGGCGCAGGCAGGCCGCCACGTTGGCAAAGGCCGCGTCGGGCCGGGTGAATTCGATGGCCACGTCGGCGGTGGCGGCCGTGAAGTCGGCGATGGCCGGGCCGTCGGGCTGGCCGGGGTCCACGATGCCCGCGATGCGGTGGCCGCGGCCGGTGGCCAGGGCTTCTAGCGTGCGGCCCATTTTGCCGTAGCCGATGAGGAGGATGTTCATGCGAAAAGTTACTTGAAATGCAGGGCCACGGCCACGCCCGGCACCACCGGGACGCCCGGGGCCCCGGGGGCCCACAGCATGGTGGGCTGCCAGTGCAGGGTAAGGTCGTCGCCCACGTCGAAGGTTTTCAGGTGCGCATCCACGATGGCGTCGAGCACCTGCAGGCCGTACACGATGCCGGTGTAGAAGATGAACCCGTCGCGGTAGTGGCGGTAAAACACGATGCCGTTCTGGATGGCATCGGCGCTGATTTCCTTGCCGGCCCGGGGCCCTAGGGCAGCGTTGGGAAACGGTTTGGCGCGAACCGCCGAATCGGTTTGCAGCAAATTGCTGGCGTTGCTGTACTCCGTCAAAGCCTGCTGCTCAAAAATCAGGATGCCGGCCACCGTGCCCAGGCCCGCGTACACCAGCGGCAGCTTCCACCAGCGGCGGTTATAAATCTGGCCCAGGCCGGGCACCAGCGCCAGGTAGCCGGCCTTGGCCGGTGGCGTCACGCGCATGCCGAATAAAGTTTCGGTGCGGCGCAGCGAGTCCTCGGCGTTTTTCTTGCGCTTGTCGGCCAGCGTGGGCTTGCGGATGCGGGCCGTGTCGGGGCGCACCACGGGCGGCGCGGCGGGGTTGACGACGTTGGGGTTGGTAGGGTCGAGTACCTGGGCCCGGGCGGCCCGGGGGCCCCACGCGGCGCCCAGCACTAGCAGCAGCAACGCCGCGAACCGCAGCAAAGACGTGTTCATAACCAACAGACTAGCAGTGAAAGGAAACCTCACTAAGCCGGGTGCAGAATGTGCAGAATGCGTTGCATGTCCTCTACCGAATCGAAGGCAATTTTAATTTCGCCGCTGCCCTTGGGGCCCGGGCGCACCTGTACCCGCGAGCCAAAGCGGTCGGTGAGGTGGCGCTCGGTGCGGCGCAGCTCGGCCACGGGCACCACCGGCTCGGCCGCCGGGCGGGTGGCGCCAGCGGGGCCCTCGGCCGGCGTGCGACCGAAGCCGTTGCGCACCAGCTCCTCCACGCGGCGCACCGACAGCTCCTCGGCCACGATGCGGCGGTACAGCGCCACTTGCTGCTTAGGGTCTTCGATGCTGACCAGGGCCCGGGCATGGCCCATGGTAATTTCAGCGTCGCGCAGGCCCACCTGCACGTCGGGCGGCAGCTTCAGCAGGCGCAGGTAGTTGGTTACGGTCGAGCGGTTTTTGCCCACCCGCTCGCCCAGCTCTTCCTGGCGCAGGGCGCACTCGCTCAGCAGGCGCTGGTAGCTGAGGGCGATTTCGATGGCGTTAAGGTTTTCGCGCTGGATGTTCTCAATCAGCGCCATTTCCAGCATCTGCTGGTCGTCGGCCTTGCGGATGTAGGCCGGAATGGCGTCGAGCCCCGCCAGCTTGGAGGCCTGCAAGCGCCGTTCGCCGCTGATGAGCTGGTAGGTGTTGGGCCCCAGCTGGCGCACCGTCACGGGCTGAATGATGCCCTGGATTTTGATGCTATCGGCGAGTTCGGCCAGGGCCTCCTGGTCGAAATGTGTGCGCGGCTGGTAGGGGTTGGCCTCGATTTGCTCCACCGGAATCAGGCCCACCGAGTTGGCCGGGTGGGGCACCACGATGCGCTCCCGGTCGCCTTTTTTCTCGTAGCTGCCCTCAATCAGGGCGTTGAGGCCCCGGCCCAGGCCACTCATCTTGCGCTTGGGCTGCGGCAACAGCGGGTTGATGGGAGCTTTATCGTCGTTCTTGTCTACGGTCATCGCGGCAGCTCCTGCGGAAAATGGCGGCAGCAGCAAGTTCAAAATTACGGATAGTAGGGCGAAGCGCAAGCCGGGGATTTTAGGCCCGGTGGTTGGCGGCATAGCGCAAGCAAGCCCGGACTTGTTCTTCCGTCAACTGTGGGAAATCCCTCAGCACTTCTTCTACACTCATACCATTACCCAACCAGCCCAACACATCCTCCACGCTGATCCGGGTTCCAACAATACACGCCCGCCCAAAACGGACTTCGGGGTCAATACTGATAAGCGGGTGAGCCGATGAAGAATACATGGCTTTCAGCACGGAGGGTTTATAATGTCTCGTCGAGGCCCATTGTGCGGCTGAGCTGCTGATAAAAAAGGAGGTTGCCAATTTTTACCACCACTATCTGCCGCATTTCGTCCCTAAATCCAGCTATTTCACCGCTAATTAAACTGCCGAGTGCCGGGTAATCTTCTGAAAATACCATGCCGCCTTCTGGTTTGCCAAACTCAGGCACTTCAATCAGCACGGGAAATCCTACGCCAGCGTCAAAAAAGACGCCGTAAGGCGCACGATAGTAGATTTTCCCAGTAAGAATGGTGCCAACGAGTAACTGCTGTTTTACAAGTTCCCAAGCATCTGCCCTGTGGCTCTGCAACGAGTCGACAAATGGTGGGTTTGGGACGATTTCGCTGTTCACAACTAAAAACCTGCTAGGGAAGCTTACGCGGCTTCGTCGGCGGCTTCGGCTTCAGGGCGGGCTTCTACGCTGTTCTTCTCCACGATTTCGCGGGCCAGGTTGAGGTAGCTGATGGCGCCTTTGCTCTCGGCATCGTGCATGATGGCGGGGATGCCGAAGCTGGGGGCCTCGCTCAGCTTCACGTTGCGCGGGATGATGGTGTCGAAGGCTAACTGCTGGAAGTGCATGCGCACTTCCTCCACCACTTGGTTGCTCAGGCGCAGGCGCACGTCGTACATCGTGAGCAGGATGCCCTCAATTTCCAGTTCCGTATTCAGGCGGCTCTGGATGATTTTGATGGTGTTCAGTAGTTTACCCAAGCCTTCCAGGGCGAAGTACTCGCACTGCACCGGGATGATGACCGAGTGGGCCGCCGTGAGGGCGTTCACGGTGATGAGGCCCAGCGAGGGCGAGCAGTCGATGATGATGAAGTCGTACTCCTCAGCCAGCGGGCGCAGGGCCTCTTTCATCTTGGCCTCGCGGTTGGGCAAGTTGATCATCTCCACCTCGGCGCCCACCAAATCGATGTGGGAGGGCATGAGGTCGAGCTGGGGCAGGATATTGGTGCTCAGGATGATGTCGCGGGCGTTGATGCCGTCGACCATGCACTCGTAAATGCTGTGCTGGATGTCCTTGGGGTCGTAGCCCACGCCCGAGGTGGCGTTGGCCTGCGGGTCGGCGTCCACGAGCAGGGTCCGGTAGTCGAGGGCGGCCAGCGAGGCCGCCAGGTTGATGGCCGAAGTGGTTTTGCCCACGCCGCCTTTCTGGTTAGCTACCGCGATAATTTTTCCCATGAGAAGTAACGGAATACGGGGGCGGCCGGGGCTGGAAAGATAGAAATAAGCCAACGAGGCTAGCAAAGCCGGCCCGGCCGGCCCGGCTTCCCCTTCCACAAAATAAGGCTAAAAAAAACGGATTCGCCAAGCCCGGGCGGGCCCGGCGAATCCGGCACGGGAATTTTTAGGGCCCCAGGGCCCCGGTGGCTACAGGGTTACCGTTTCGCCGATTTTTAGCAAGTGCAGCTCTTTGCCCGCAGCCTGGGCCTGGGCCACGGACGCGGCGTGGTCGATGACCAGCGGCGGGAACGTGTCGTAGTGCATGCCAACGATTTTTTGGGCCCCCACCCAGTCAGCCGCCACCAGCGCGTCGGTGAGGCCCATGGTGTAGTGGTCGCCGATGGGCAGCAAGGCGAAATCCAACTTATGCCGCTCGCCGATGAGTTTGAGGTCGTAGGTCAGGGCTGTATCGCCGGCGAAGTAGAACGTGGGGCCCTCGGTGGGCGTGATAACGAAGCCCATGGGCACGCCGCCGTAAGAGCCGTCGGGGAACGAGCTGGAGTGGGCCGCGGCCACGCAATGCACCGTGCCGAAGGGCAGCGCTACCTTGCCGCCAAGGTTGGTGCCGATGACCTCCAGGCCTTTGGCGCCAAAGTAGCCAGCCACTTCGGCAATGGCCAAAATAGGGGCCCCGGTGCGCTTGGCAATTTCCTCGGCGTCGGCAATGTGGTCGCCGTGGGCGTGCGAGAGCAGGATGTAGTCGGCCTCAATGGCGTCCACGTCAACGTCCTTAGCCAGCGGGTTGGGGCGGATGAAGGGGTCGAACAGGACGCGGGTGGTGCCGATGGTGGCCAGGAAGGCCGAGTGGCCCAGGTAGGTAAGCTGCATTGCTTTGGCGTGGGGAATGTGAGAACGTGAAAAAGGGGGGATGAGCGGGGTGGGAAGCCCGGCCGGGCTTCCGTTACCTTTGCCCGAACAAGCCTAGCTCATTTCTGTTCGTATGCGGCGTTTTTGGGGCCCCTGGGCCGTGTTTTTAGCCGGCGCCGAAGCCCTGGCGGGCTGCCAGGGCCCCGGCGCGTCGGCCCCTGACGAGCGCCGCGTGTTCCGTTACAACCAGCCCGAGGCCCTCACCTCGCTCGACCCCGCCTTTGCCCGCAACCAGGCCAACCGCTGGGCCGACGAGCAGCTGTATAACGGGCTGGTAGCCCTGGATTCGACGTTGCAGCTGGCCCCGGCGCTGGCCCGGCGCTACACCGTGTCGCCCGACGGGCGGCTCTACACGTTCGTGCTGCGGCCGGGCGTGCGCTTTCACGACAGCGAGGTTTTCCCCGGCGGTAAGGGCCGGGTCGTCACGGCCCACGACTTTGTGTACTCCTTTAAGCGCATCCTCGACCCCGCCACGGCCAGCACCGGCGGCTGGATTTTCCGGGGCAAGGTGCTGGAGAAGCCCGATGGGGCCCCCAGCGACACCTGCTTCGTGGCCGTGAACGACTCCACGCTGCGCGTCCACCTTAAAGCGCCGTTCATCCCGTTCCTGGGCATCCTCACCATGCACTACGCCTACGTGGTGCCCCACGAGGCCGTGGCCAAGTACGGCAAAGACTTCCGGGAGCACCCGGTGGGCACAGGGCCCTTCCAGTTCCGGCTCTGGGATGAGGGCAACGTGCTGCTGTACCAGAAGAATCCGCATTACTGGCGCCGCGACGCCCGGGGGCGCCAGCTGCCCTACCTCGACGCGGTGGCCATCAGCTTCATCGCCGACCGCAAGACGGAATTCCTCACCTTCATGCAGGGCAAGCTCGATTTCCTGTCGGGCATCCGCGAGGGCTCGCGCGATTTGGTGATGAACCGCGACGGCACCGTGCGGGCCGATTTTCGGGGCAAGTTCACAGTGCAAAAAGTGCCGTACCTGAACACCGAGTACCTCGGCATTCAGCTCGACAGCACCCACCTCACCGGCGAGCAGGCGGTGCAGGGCCGCGCCCTGCGCGACGTGCGCGTGCGCCAGGCCCTGTCCTGGGCCCTGAACAAGCCCGAAATGACGGCTTATATGCTGAACCACGTGGGCCAGCCCGGCACGTCGGGCTTCGTGCCGGCGGCGCTGCCTTCGTTTTCGCAAGCCCTGGTGCCGGGCTACGACTACCAGCCCGCCAAGGCGCGGGCCCTGCTGCGGGCCGCCGGCTGGGGCCCCCGGCGCCCGCTGCGCCTGCGCCTGAGCACGGTGGCCGAGCGCAAGGAAATCGGCGAGTACCTGCAGAAGCAGTGGGCCAACGTGGGCATCCAGGTGCAGGTCGACATCAACCAGTCGGCGGCCCAGCAGGAGTTGGTGGACAACGGCCGGGCCGCCTTCTTCGCTAAAAGCTGGCTCGGCGACTACCCCGACGCGGAAAACTACCTGGCCCTGTTCTACAGCCCCAACTTCAGCCCCGCGGGCCCCGACAAAACCCATTTTAAAAGCGCCGCCTACGACCGGCTCTACGACCAGGCCATCCGCACCCAGGACGCGGCCCAGCGCACGGCCCTCTACCAGCAAATGGACCGCCTCGTGGTGGCCGAAGCCCCCGTCATCAGCCTCTACTACGACGAGCTGATTCGCCTGAGCCAGAACAACGTGCGCGGCCTCAAAGCCAATCCCATGAACCAGCTGTTGCTGGAAAGCGTGTGGAAAAAGTAGTCTGAACCACGGATTTATCGGATTGGGCGGATTCATCGGATTTCGGGGACGATTGAGTGGGGCCCCGGGGCGAGTTGCTCCCCAAAGCCCAACAAAAAGGCCACTCGATGAGTGGCCTTTTTTGATGGACAAAACCAATAGGGAATCGTCCCCGAAATCCGACGAATCCGCCCAATCCGATAAATCCGTGGTTAAGATTTCTTCTTGCCTTGGGCTTCGCGCTCCTGCGAGGCCTTCATGGCTTCGGCGATGCGGGCCTGGAAGCCGGTGGGCTTCTTGTCCTTGTTCTTCACCTTGTTGGCTTCGAGCTGGGCGCGAATCTTGGTGTCGTCCACGAACGTTTTGGTGATGGCCTGCTGGGCGAAAGTGATGACGTTCGACACGAAGTAGTACCAGGTAAGGCCCGCGGCGAAGCTGTTCAGCACGAACAGGAAGATGATGGGCATCAAGTAGCTGTAGAACTTCATGGGGCCCTGCATGGCCGTGTTCACTTGGTTGCTCTGCCAGGTCATGAGCAGAGTAGAGGCCGTCATCATCAGCGTGAACATGGACACGTGGTCGCCGTACCACTTCACGAAGAAGGGCAGCTTGGCAAACACGTCGTAGCTGCTCAGGTCCTTGGCCCACAGGAAATGCTCTTGCCGCAGCTCGATGGCGTTGGGGAAGAACTGGAACATAGCGAACAGAATGGGCAGCGTGAGCAGCGTGGGCACGCAGCCGTTGAGCGGGCTCACCCCGAAGGTGGAGTAGAGCTTCATCGTCTCCTGCTGCACCTTGGTGGGGTCGTCGCCAATCTTCTCCTTGATGGCGTCAATCTCCGGCTTCAGCACCTTCATGCGGGCCTGGCTCTCGTAGGTTTTGTACGTCAGGGGCCAGGTAACCAGCTTGATGAGCAGCACCAGCAGCGCGATGATGATGCCGTAGTTGCTGATGTACTGGGCCAGGAAGTGGAACACCGGCAGGATGATGAACTGGTTCACCCACCGGAACAGGCCCCAGCCCAGGTACACGTTGCGGTCAAAGCCCGGGGCCACGCCTTGGAGCAAGTTGAACGAATTGGGCCCGAAGAAGTAGCGGAAATGGCCGCGGCCCTGCTCCACCTCGGCCACCGGCAGGGTGAGCGTGGTGCTCATGGTTTTGATGAACGTCGAGTCGTTGGCATCGGGCACGGCCGTGTTGAAGGCGCCGCTGCTGAACGGCTGGCCGTCGGCAATGAGGCCGGCCACAAAGAAGTCGTGCTTGTGGGCGGCCCACTTCACGGGGCCCTCGGCCTTGCTTTCCTCGGGCTTCTCGCTGGCTTCAGCTAGGGCCGTGTGGCTGCCGGCGGCCGAGTAGTGGTTGATGGTGGAGTGGTTGCGGTTCTGCTTCAGGTCCTGCTCGGTCTGGCGCACCCGGTCGAGGAACGTGAAGGTGAGCGGCTCCTGGGCCACGGTGCGCTCCAGGCCGTTGAAGCGCAGGTCGTAGGCCAGCTCGTAGCTGTCGGCGGGCAGGCTGTAGGTCTGCACAATGGTGCCGCCGGCCACCGCCGCTGTGAAGCTCACGCGCTGGGCCGGGCCCGCCGTGGTCACGGCCGAGGGCTGGAAGTTGAGGTCCGAGAAGCGAATCGTTTTGCCGTCCACGGTGCGGAAGCGCGTGTCGAGGCGGGCGCTTTGGGCATCAAGCAGGTTCAGCGGCTTGCCGAAGAAGGTCTTGTACTTGTTCAGGCGCACGGCCGTCACGCGGCCCCCGCGGGAGGAAAGCGTAATGGTGAGGTCGGCGTTTTGCAGCGTCACGGCCTGCACTGGGCCAGCAGCGGAGTCGAGCGGCGCGTCGGGGGCGAGGCCGGCGGGCACGGCGGCGGCGGCTGGGGCCCCCGCGGCGGGCTGGGTGGCAGTGCGGGCGGCGGCCGTGGCGGCTTCTTGCTTTTTGGCTTTTTCAACGTCGGCCTGTTTGGGGCTGAAGAAGAACAAGTATACCAGAATCAGGGCCGATATGAGAAATAGGCCGGTGGCGGAATTTTTATCCATTAACGTAACTGTGAAACGATGCGCAAAGGTACGGCGCCCCCCGCCGATGGCGCGGGGCAAAAAAGTAGCGTGGACTCTGCGAGTCCGCGCTACAACCTACCCCTTGCGGTACTGCATAGCGGCCCGCACGAAGCGCACGAACAGCGGGTGCGGGTTCTCGACGGTACTTTTCAACTCGGGGTGGAACTGGCCGGCCACGAACCAGGGGTGCACGGTTTGGGGCAGCTCGATGATTTCGACCAGCCCCGTTTCGGGGTTGGTGCCCGAGGCCTGCATGCCGGCGGCCTCGAACTGGGCCAGGTACTCGCCGTTGAACTCGAAGCGGTGGCGGTGGCGCTCGCTGATGTGGGTCTTGCCGTAGGCCTTGGCTGCCCGCGAGCCGCGCCGCAAATCGCAGGCGTAGGCCCCCAGGCGCATGGTGCCGCCCTTTTGGGTGATGTCCTTCTGCGACTCCATCATGGCGATGACGGGGTGGGGGGTGAGGGCGTCCATCTCGGTCGAGTTGGCGTCGGGCAGGCCCAGCACGTGGCGGGCGTACTCCACCACGGCCACCTGCATGCCCAGGCAGATGCCGAAGAACGGAATTCCGTTTTCCCGCACGTACTGCACGGCGGCAATTTTGCCTTCGAAGCCCCGCTCGCCGAAGCCCGGGGCCACCAGCACGGCGTCGACGCCGCGCAGGTTTTCGGCCACGTTTTCGGGCGTGAGGTGGTCGGACTGGATGCTGCGCACCTTCACCCGGCACTCGTTGAGGGCCCCGGCGTGCACAAACGACTCGTTGATGGACTTGTAGGCGTCGGGCAGCTCCACGTACTTGCCTACCAAGGCGATGGTTACTTCCTCGGTGGGGTTTTTGAGGCGGCCCAGGAAGTCTTTCCACACTTCCAGGTCGGGCTGTGGGGCCCCACCGGTCAGCTTCAGCCGCTTGATGACGCGCTCGTCGAGCTGCTCCTTCAGCATCATCAGCGGCACCGAGTAGATGGTGTCGGCGTCGAGCGACTCGATGACGGAGTTGATTTTGACGTTGCAGAAGAGCGCAATCTTGCGCCGCATTTCGGGCGGAATCGAGTGCTCGGTGCGGCACACCAGGATGTCGGGCTGCAGGCCGGCCTCGCGCAAGTCGCGCACCGAGTGCTGCGTGGGCTTGGTTTTGAGCTCGCCGGCGGCGGCCAAATACGGCAGCAGCGTGAGGTGAATGACCAGCGAATCGTTGGGCGGCAGCTCCCAGCGCAGCTGGCGCACGGCCTCCACAAAGGGCAGGCTCTCGATGTCGCCGATGCAGCCGCCAATTTCGGTAATCACCACGTCAAACTCGCCGCCCTGGCCCAGCAGCAGCATCCGCCGCTTGATCTCGTCGGTGATGTGGGGCACCACCTGCACGGTTTTGCCGAGGAAAGCGCCCTCGCGCTCGCGCCGGATCACGGTGTCGTAGATGCGGCCCGTGGTGACGTTGTTGGCCTGCGAGGTGGGGGTGTTGAGGAACCGCTCGTAGTGGCCGAGGTCGAGGTCGGTTTCGGCGCCGTCGTCGGTCACGTAGCACTCGCCGTGCTCGTAGGGGTTGAGCGTGCCCGGGTCGATGTTGATGTACGGATCGAACTTCTGGATGGTGACTCGGAACCCTCTGGCCTGCAAGAGCTTGGCCAGCGAGGCGGAAATGATTCCTTTGCCGAGTGAAGAAGTGACGCCGCCGGTGACGAAAATAAATTTCGCGGCCGACGCTGGGGTTGGGGGGTTGGAGCGTTCAGGCATGACGGGGGACAAAGTTACAGCGCCGCCAGCGGCTGGGGGCGGAAGAGGGCCGGCGGGACGGCCGGGGGTGCCGCGCCCGCGGCCCTTTTTTCGAGTTTTAAGGCTGCGAAGTCACCGTCCAGCCGCAGTTGCGCGGTAACTTTACCAAGTCGGCCAAGGCGCATCGAATCCCCAGCGGGTCCAGTTTCTCTCGCATCTTTTTGAGCATATCCTGCCGCTGGGTACGCCGGTTGTTTTCTTTTTGCCGCGTGTCGCGCTCTTGGGGCGACGGCTGTAGCGGGGCTTCCACCAAAAAGAAAATTAATTCGATGCGCTGAAACGGGCGCAACACCGCCGCCCGCAGGTCCGCCGCAAGCAAAGGGTCCTGGTGGCGGGCCCCCAGATACAGGCCGCTGCAAGTGTTCAAGGCTTTTTGTAAAATCTCCAGTGGGATTTCCCCTGTCCGCATTTTCTCTCGCAGTGCCTTGCCGTCTTCCCGAAAGTCCTTGATTTCTATCAGCGTTAAAACCGGAAAATTGGGGCCGATGCCAGCCACGATATTCACGCCTTTCATGCCATCTATTTTCTCAATTCTCTCCCGATAAAAGCCGAATTTGCCCTTGTCTTTCTCATCGTATTTGAAGGCGTACCAGGAATCAGCCTCTGGAAAATGGAATTCTAATTTATCCTCAGGAATCACCGGCATAATCCTGATCTAAGGCATCTTCAAAATCGAACGTTTGCGCTAATTCTGCATCCAGGGCCGCCACGTGTTGTAATTGCATAAAATTGTCGGTGGTTTCCACTTGCGTACCGCCATTTTCGCCAGTGTAAAGCCCAAAATACCGCACTGGCAGCGGCTGCTTCTGCGAAAGAATATGCAGTTCTTTCATCAAAAATAAGCTGTGCGTGGCTAATATAATTTGAAAGCCCGCCCGCGCCAATTCGGCCAACACCGCCGCCATTTCTTTCAACAAGGCCGGGTTTAAATTCGCTTCGGGCTCGTCCCAAAACAGGGTGGTTTCGGGTGTAAGAGTACCGTTAGCAAGTAGCTTGTAAAGGGTGGCAAATTTGCGCATTCCCTCGGCTACCATATTCATTTCCATTTTAGGCAATTCAGTTGTAAAAAGGTAGAAGCGTCCCCCCTCTTCATCCACTTTTCCGCCGATAAGCTTTTGCAACCGCTCTACAATGTGAACTGGCTCGGGGCGTCTCAGAGGTGGCCCCATTAATAGTTTCAATAGGTCTGGGTAAACTTCATCAATCGGTATTTCTCGACGGTCATATAAAGCTAGTAGCCACCCTAGCGTTAAAACTTCTTTGGCTGGAATTAAAATAGGGTATAAAAAATTAATATTTTCATATATTTTATCCAGTAAATTAATAATTGCAGTTGAACCATCAGACGTGAAACCCACAGAGGTAATGACTAACCCATGAGGATATTTTATTTCTATGCCTACACCTGTCATAATTTCGGACACATTGATACTGCGTCGAATTAATTCGCCTAGTTTAAAATCGACTGTTTGAAAAATCTTTTTGAATTTGTTTCCTGTATCGGGATGCGCTACAGTATTCGAGTCGCTTTGAGCTACCAGTTGTCCAGTTATTTTATCAATTTTATTTTCTCGAATCCAATCTAATGCGCCATATATCATAGCATACGCTGCCTTCAGCACGTGGCTTTTGCCCGTCCCATTTGCGCCCACTATCACATTCAGCCCCGGCCCAAACTCAAAATCGGCATCGGCGAAAACGGTAAAATTGCGAAGGTGAAGGCGTTTTAGCATGGGGCGAAGCTACAGGGTAGCAGGCTTAGTACGTCGGCTACGGCTTTTGGGCGTGGGCTGCGGCAGTAGCAGGGCCCCACAAGTTAGCTTTGCCTAACCGCCGTGGCTCCAAATGCTGCATAGGTTTCCGCTCGTGCTATTCCGCCCGCTCTATTTCCTGCTGCTGCTGGCGCTAGGCGCCACCCAGCTCACGGCCTGCGCCCAGGCCCCCGACAAAACGCCGGCCGCCGCTCCGCCGCCCGGCGCCGAAAAGCTGCCCTGGCTGCGCAATCTGCTCGATAGCTCGGCCGTGCTGCGGCCCCATATGGTGGGCCTGGTGCTAGCCGATGCCGATTCGGGCCAGGTGCTGTTTGCCCAAAACGAAACCAAGTACTTCGCGCCGGCCAGCAACATGAAGCTGTTCAGTCTTTATGCTGGCCTGAAGCTGCTGCCCGACTCGCTGCCCAGCCTGCGCTATTTCAGCCGCGGCGACACGCTGTTTTTCCAGGGCACCGGCGACCCGACTTTTCTGCACGGCGACGTGCCCAGCCGCCGCGCCTTCGCGTTTTTGCAGAAAGCGCCCGGCCTGCTCGCCAGCTGCGACATTGCCTGCTCCGCGCCCTACGGCCCCGGCTGGCCCTGGGACGATTTTGGCTACTACTTCCAGCCCGAGCGCGGGGCGTTCCCGATTTACGGGCACACCGTGCGCTTCTATGCCGTGCCGCCCGCGGGCCGGGTGCCCAGCCGGCTGCGCGTGCGGCCCCAGTATTTTGCGCCGCTCACGGGGCCCGTGCCGGCTGTGCTGCGCACGCCAAATATTGACGCCGATACCCACGTGATTCGGGCCCTGGACGAGAACCGCTTCTACGTGGTGGCGCCGTTCAATAAAAAGTGGATCGACGAAGTGCCATTTCGTACCAGCCGGGCCTTCACGCTGCGCCTGCTCGGCGACACGCTGCGGCGGCCGCTGGTGGGGGCCCCCTGGCGCCCGCGCCCCACCGACGTGGTGCGCACCCTGCGCGGCCTGCCCGTGGACAGCCTCTACCGCCGGATGCTGCGCGTGAGCGACAACTTCCTGGCTGAGCAGCTCTTGCTGATGGCCAGCACTGCCGTGGGGCCCCACGATTCGCTCAGCACCCAGCGCGTGATTCGGTACGTGCGCAAGCAATACCTGGGCGCCTTGCCCGACCCCGTGGCGTGGGCCGACGGCTCGGGCCTCTCGCGCCAAAACCTCGTCACACCCCGCACCCTGGAGGCGCTGCTCCTCCAGCTGCACAAGGAGGTGCCCGAGCCCCGCCTGCTGAGCCTGCTGGCCGCCGGCGGGCGCCAGGGCACGCTGCGCAAGCGCTACTACGACGCCGCGGGGCCCTGGGTGTGGGGCAAAACTGGCTCGCTGTCCAACAATACCAACCTCAGCGGCTACCTGCGCACCAAGAGCGGCCGCCTGCTGGCCTTCACCTTCTTGAACAACAACCACATCGCCGACAGCGGCGACATCCGCAACGAGATGGAGCGCGTGCTGCGCCAGGTGCGGGCGCGGCTGTGAGCGGGGTCAAAAATTGGCTGGCAACGGGCAACGAAGCGTATCTTCCGGCTGGAAACTACGCTGGCCCACTCCGATGCACCCCGTCTTCAAAACCCGCGACAAAGCCCTGCTCGACGACTTACAGCGCCGCTACTACTGGGGCCTGACGCCGTATGAGCGGCTGGCCCTGGCTGTGCGGCTCAACCGGCAGGCCCGCGCCATTTACGCGGCCAACCCGGCCAATCCGACCCGCGCCACCTCGCCCAATGGAAGAAGAGTACTTAAGTCTGCTGCGCCTATTTTACGAGGAAAACGTTGATTACGTGGTTGTGGGCGGCTACGCGGTGATTGCGCACGGCTTCCCTCGCACCACCGGCGTCCTCGATTTGCTGGTGCGCCCCACGGCCCCTAATGCCCGGCGCATCGTGCGGGCCCTGGAACGCTACGGTTACGAGCAGGGCGAATTTGAGGAACTGGACTTTACGACCGTGCCCAATTTCCTCTCCTTTGCCGCCGGCGGGGGCTGGGTAGACTTGATGACCCAGGTTTTGGGGGTAAGCTTCGACGATTGCCTGGCCGGTAGCCTGCAACTTCAATTTGCCGACGTGCCGGTGCGCTACATTGGTTTGGAAGCGTTGCGGGCCACCAAGCGGGCCACCGGCCGCCCCCAGGACCTGCGCGACCTGGACAACCTGCCGGCCTGAGGACGGGTCCGCATTGAAAGTGAGTTTTATGCTCTGATCATCATCGGCCCCGCCGCTACCCCGCCAGGGGGCCCCGCAGCTCGGGGGCCCGGCGCAGCTTGGTGGCTTGCTCGTAGGCGTAGCCCAGGCCCAGCAGGGGCCCCTCGGCCCAGGCAGGGCCCACCAGCGAGAGGCCCACCGGCAGGCCGTGCGCCTGGCCCATGGGCACGGTGAGGTGCGGGTAGCCGGCCATGGCCGCGGGCGACGAAAAATCGAGGCCCGAAGAGTAGTCGCCGTTCACCAAATCGATGCAGCCCGCCGGGCCAGTAGTAATGCCGATGATGGCGTCGAGCCGGTTGGTTTTCATAACGTTATCTAATATTTTGCGGGCGCCGCCCTGCGAGCGGACCAGGGCTGCGCGGTACTTGGCGCTGGCCAGGCCGTCGGTTTTTTGGGCCAGCTCCAGCGTTTCCTGCTGGAAGAAAGGCATGGCCTGCGCGGCGTGTTGGGTGTTGAAGGCGATGACGTCGGCCAACGTTTTTACTGGGGCCCCCGCCCCGGCCAGGTACTGGTTCAGCCCAGCCTTGAACTCGTAGAGCAGCACCTGAAATTCGGCCTCGCCGAGGGCCCCGATGGGCTTGGCCACTTCTACTTCCACCACCGTCGCGCCCTGCGCTTTCAGGGCCGCTACGGCTCGCTGCATGAGCGCAATGGCGGGCGAGGTGCCGGTAAGGTGCGACTTCTCCACGCCCAAGCGCTTGCCTTTTAACGCATTTACGTCCAGGTATTTGGTGTAGTCGGCCTGGGCGTGAGCGGCGCTGCCTTTGGTGGCGGCATCGGCGGCATCTTCGCCGGTGAGGGCGGCCAGCAGCAGGGCGGCGTCGCGCACGGTGCGGGCCATGGGGCCGGCCGTGTCCTGGGTGGCCGAGATGGGGATGATGCCCGTGCGGCTGAGTAGCCCCACGGTGGGCTTGAGGCCCACCAAGCCGTTCACCGAGCTGGGCGACACCACCGAGCCGTCGGTTTCGGTGCCGATGGCCACGGCGCACAGGTTGGCCGCCGCGGCTGCCCCCGAGCCCGCGCTGGAGCCGCTGGGCGTGCGGTCGAGCACGTAGGGGTTTTTGGTTTGGCCGCCGCGGCTGCTCCAGCCGCTGGTCGAGCGCGACGACCGGAAATTGGCCCACTCGCTGAGGTTGGTTTTGCCCAGCACCACGGCCCCGGCGGCGCGCAGCTGCTTGATGATGAAGGCATCCTGCGCGGCCCTGTGGCCGGCCAGGGCCAGCGAGCCGGCGGTGGTTTGCTGCTGGTCGCCGGTGTCAATGTTGTCTTTAATGAGCACCGGAATGCCGTGCAGGGGCCCCCGCACCTTGCCGGCCTTGCGCTCGGCGTCGAGTGTCTCAGCCAGTTTCAGGGCGTCGGGGTTGGTTTCGATGACGGCGCGCAGGTTGGGGCCCTTGGTGTTTACTTCTTCGATGCGCTTCAGGTACTGCTCGCACAGGGCCCGGGCGGTGTACTTGCCCGACTGCATGTGTTGCTGCAAGTCGGCCACGGTGGCCTCGTGCAGGGCGAAGGATCCGGGCACGCCGGCGGGGCCCGCAGCGGCCGGGTCGGTTTGCGCAGGGGTGGACGGGGCGGTGGAGCAGCCAGCTAGCGTGAGCGCGGAAACGGCAGCGCTGGCCAGCGCGCCGGTGCGAAGGAATAAACGACGATTCATAAGCGAGGAAATTTGAACGGCAAGGTAGAGCGGAAGTGGCCGTTGGCGCACGGCCGGGCCCCGCGGCGCCGGGTTCTGGGCGTTGGCCAATATTATTCGCCAATCCTCCCTCATTCTTATTCAACAGCCAAGTCCGTCGCTCGCCCTGAAACATTGGCCGGAAAAGCGCTTTCGTTGATGGTTTTGCGGCGCGCATTTGCCGAAAACCGGGCCCCTGGTGATTTTGCAGCACTCAAGCCAATCACGAAAATAGTTCGTCCGATCACTTGCTATATCCTGAATTTTAGATCGTTGAATTTTGCTGTTCTACTTTTTTCCCGTGTTGTTCTTGCCAGTTCCCACTTTTTCAACGGTCCTGCCCGGCGCCGTGGCGGCCACGGCGGCGGCGCTCACCACCGCTGGCAGCCCATCCACCGCTAGGCATCGCAGCTGAGCGGCACGCCCCAGGACCTGCCTGGGCTGCCCAACCTGCCCGCCGCGTCCTTGGCCTCCCCCTGGCGTGCGGGGGGGCACCGGGCCGTCTGCCAGGGCCAGCGGAAAGAAAGCAGCCCAATGAGGAAAACCGGATTAAACGCTGAGCGGCTCTGGGGCTCTTACCCGGCAAGGGCCCACCGGGCCAGGGGCGGGCCGCTGGCCTGCGCCGACGGCCGGGCCCCTCCACACTTTTCTAGCGCGCACGGTGGCGAACAGGTTGTTTTTGCTTGGCTTTTTGGCCTGCCTTGGCGTGGCTCCGCGCCGCACCCAGGCCCAGCCCATACTGCCGCCGACGGCGCGCGCCGACTCCCTGGCTGCCCGGCCGGCGGGGCTGCCCTCGCAAGTGGTGCTGCGGCTCGACTACGCCGCCCGGGCGCTGTTTGCCGGGCGCGACTACGGCGTCCGGCAGAGTGCAACCACACCGTCGCTACTCTACAACCACCGCAGCGGGGCCTACGCGGGCGTCTCGGGCGGCTTCTACAGCCAAGCGTCCCCCGGCTACGTGCTCACCGATTTCTCCCTGGGCTATGGCAACCTGCTGGGCAGCAAGCTGCTGTACAACGTTTCGTACGACCGGTATTTCTACAACGCCAGCGGCCCGGCCGTGCTGGCCAACACCGGCGGGCTGCTACTGAGCTACGACTTCGGGCCACTCAGCCTGGGCAGCAGCTACGCCTTTGTGTTCGGTGGGGGTGAAACCGGGCAACGCCTGGTACCCTCGCTTTCGGGCTACAAGGCCTGGAAACACCTGGGCTTCATCGATAAGCTGTTCGTGCTGCCCAGCTTGTCGGCCACCATCGGCACCGAAAACACGAGCTACCAAATATTTCCTCCCAAAGTAGTGCAGGCCGTCAAAGCCAAAAAAACCAAAAAAACCGCCGCGGCCCCCGTCACCGAGCAAGTCAACGACTTCGGCCTCATGGGCTGGAACCTGGCCCTGCCCGTGAAAGCCCGCATCGGGCATTTGACGCTCGGAGCCACTTACAACTATGCCCTCCCCATCAAGCTTCCACACGAGGACAACGAAGCCGGCTTCGGGGCCAAAAGCTTCGTCAGCTTCTCCCTCAGCTACAGCTGGAACACCAGTCGGCAAGGCAAGTGAACAATTGATTAACTGATGTTACGCAGTCGTTGGCTTAGGTTGTCCGTTTAATCGATTGATGATGAGTTGCACGCTGGACCTGTACACGGATTATTTGCTGAGCTCGACGGGTCCGACGACGGCCACGGGCTTGTCGCGGCTGCTGGACGGGGCGCTGAGCCACGACCACATCACGCGCTGGTTGAGCAGTACGCCGTGCGGGTCAGCGCAGGTTTGGCGGCAGGCCAAGCCGTTGATTCGCCAGGCCGAAGCCCAACGCGGGGCGGCGGACTTCGCCGTGCTCATCGTGGACGATTCGGTCCTGGAAAAGGCCCACACCGATGCCAATGAGTTGATTTGCACCCATTGGGACCACAGCCAGCAGCGCTACGTCAAGGGCCTGAACTTCGTGAGTCTGCTTTATCAGGCCGGCGACTTGGCCCTGCCCATCGCCGTCGAGCTGGTGCGCAAAACCGTGCCGGTCTACCACCCCAAGACCCAGCAGACCAGCTACCAAAGCCCGTTCACTAAAAACGAATACCTGCAACAGATGCTGCGCGTGGCCCAGCAGCAGGTGGCCTACCGCTACCTGCTGGCCGACAGCTGGTACGCCTCGGCCGAGAACATGGCCTTGGTGCGGGCCCTGGGCCATCACTTTGTATTTGCCCTCGAAAGCAGCCGCACCGTGGCCCTGAGCGCCGAGGCGCGGGCCGCCGGCCAGTTCCAGGCCGTGCAGGCGCTGGTGTTCCCCGATACGCAGCCCTTGCGCGTCTATTTGCGGGCCGTCCAGCAGGCGGTGCTCGTGACCAGACAAGTCTTCACAAACCGAGACGGTAGCCAAGGTATGCTGTATCTGGTCAGCAGCGACACCGACCTGGACCAGGCCCAACTGACCACGATTTACCAGAGACGGTGGAAAGTGGAAGAATACCATAAGTCGCTCAAACAGAATGCCTCCATGGGCAAATCGCCCACCAAAACCCTGGCCACGCAGGCCACCCATTTCTTTGCCGCCGTGTTGGCTTACACCAAGCTCGAAGTGCTCAAGCTCAAAGGCGGCATCGGCCATTTTCGCCTCAAAGCCCAACTCTATACCGTTGGCCTCAAAGCCATGTACCAGCAACTCGTACTGCTCCGTGCGTAACATCAGTGATTAATAGTTGATTAATAAAAAAATATTGTTTTTTAACGCGAGTTAAACCCTGAGCCTGCAGCGGGTTCCAACCACCGTACTTGCTCTCCTCAGCCCTTCGGCGGCGGAGCAGGGGCGCGGCGCGGGGGCCGGGCCGGCCGCGAAGGCCCCGCACCCCGTCCGCTGGCTGTCGCGGCCGGCCTTTGCATTATTTCTAGTTTTAATCAAATACTTCCGCTGCTGGCGGGCTGGCCCAGGCGTGCGCCAGCCCGGGGCCGGGCCGACGTTCACATTTTCCTTTTCATTCATCCCCGTTTTTTCCACCTCCATGAAGAAAATCATTTTGGCAGCCATTGTCTGCCTGGGCAGCTATGCCGGCCGCGCTCAAGGCCTCACGCAAGACGAGCAGAAGCTCCAGCAGGTGAAGGAGAAGATTGCGAAGCTGGAAACCGAGATTGCCAGCACCCGGACGGGTCTCACCAAGGACGCCGCCGACATTACCGCCGACAAGGCCACCGTCAAGGCCGAAGAAAAGCGCGTGGCTGCCCTTGAAAAAGCCCTGGCCGAACAGCGGGCCGACCTGCGCCACGGGCGCCACGACGTGGCCCTCGACCACGCCGACCTCAAGCTCGACCGCGCCGATAAAAGCACCGACAAAGCCTTGCTCAAAGGCGATAACCAAGCCCTGGCCACCGACCACTCGGCCCTAAAGGACGACCGCGGCACGGTGAAAACGGATGCCCAAAAGGTAATTGCCGACGTGAGCGGCGGGGCTGCGCCCGCCCAGACGGCCGCCGACGAGCAGGCGCTGGCCACGGCCAAAGCCGGCCTTGCCACGGCTAAGGAAAAGCTGACCCACGACCTGAGCACCCGTGAGCACGACCGCGGCCTGCTGGCCCGCGATGCCAAAGAGTTCAAGACCGATAAGGGCGAGCTGCGCAAAGACGAAATGGCCTACAAGCACCACGAGGCCATTCTGGCCAAGGACAAGGGCAAGCTGGACGCGACCAAGGACCATTTGGCCGCCAACAAGACCGACCTCAAGGCCGACCGCCAGGACGCCAAGACCGACCGCCGGGAGCAAGCCCAGGACAAGCGCGAGCTGGCCCGGGAGCGCCTGCAAAAGGTGCGTGACCAGCGCGAGATTCAGCGCGACAAAAACCAGTTGGCCCACCACTAGCCCTACTGGCCGCGGCGGCGCACGTAGCAAAGCGCCGGGCCCCAGGCCCGGCGCTTTTTATTTAGGGGCCTGGCTAGCCGCTTATGAGCTCTGTACCTATTAGGACAGGCGCCTAGTACAGCACCCGGAACTTGATGGTGTGCTCCACGGCGCGCAGGGCCTGAATCACGTCCTGGTCGTACTCGCGGTTGATGTCGGTGATGACGTAGCCGATGTGCTCGTTGGTTTTCAGGTACTGGCCCAGGATGTTGACGTGGTGCTGGGCCAGCACGTTGTTGATGTTGGCCAGCACGCCGGGCACGTTGGCGTGGATGTGGATGAGGCGGTGGGCCTGCTGCACCGGCAGCTGGATGTTGGGGAAGTTGACGCTCTGCTGGGTGTTGCCGGTGTTGATGTACTCCATGATGCGCTCGGGCACGAACTCGGCGATGTTGCGCTGGGCCTCGGCCGTGCTGCCGCCGATGTGGGGCGTGAGCAGCACGTTGGGCAGGCCGCGCAGCTCGCTCTCAAACGCCTCGGCGTTGGTTTTGGGCTCGTGCGGAAACACGTCCACGGCCGCGCCGCCGAGGTGGCCGCTGCGCAGGGCGGCGGCCAGGGCGGGCACTTCCACCACGTGGCCGCGGGCGTTGTTAAGGAACAGGGCCCCCGGCTTCATCAGGGCAAATTGCGGGGCCCCGAAAAAGTCCTGGTTCTCGGGGCGCCCGTCGATGTGCAGCGTCACCACGTCGGCCTGGGGCAGCAGCTCCTCCAGGGTTTTGCACTTCACGGCGTTGCCGAGCTGAAGCTTTTCGGCCACGTCGTAGTAGAGCACCTTCATGCCCACGGCCTCGGCCACCACCGAGAGCTGCGAGCCGATGTTGCCGTAGCCGATGATGCCCAGCGTTTTGCCCCGAATCTCGAACGAGCCACTGGCCGACTTGTCCCACTCGCCGGCGTGCATTTTGGGGTTTTTCACCGGGATGCGGCGGGCCAGCACGATGATTTCGCCCAGGGCCAGCTCCACCACCGAGCGGGTGTTGCTGAACGGCGCGTTGAACACGGCCACGCCCTTTTTCATGGCCCCGGCCAGGTCAATCTGGTTGGTGCCGATGCAGAAGGCCCCGATGCCGATGAGGCGGTTGGCGGCGTCGAGCACGCGCTGGGTCACCTGCGTTTTCGAGCGGATGCCCAGCAGGCTCACGCCCTCGATGCGGGCGATGAGCTCGGCCTCGTCCAGGGCCCCTTTCACTTCTTCTACCTGGTAGCCTTCGGCGCGGAAGAGCTCGGCGGCGCGGGCGTCGGGGTTCTCCAGCAGCAGCACCTTGATGCGGTTTTTGGGGTAGCTCAGCGTCATGGGTAGTTTCAGTTGGTATAAAAACTCGTCGAACGTGGGCAGCACCTCGTCGGCATGGGCCACCACGGTGGGGCGCGCCACGTTTTCGGTGTAGGCGTAGAAGCGGTGGGCCAGGCCGGCCTCGCGGACTTGGTAATCGGTGTAGCCGTCGCCCACCACGTACACGGGCCCGTCGAGCTGCAAGTCGCGCAGTTGCTGAATCTTGCCGCCGTCGCGGCTCAGCACGTTGGCCGCGTCGCAACCGGTAATGTTCCCGTCGGCGTCAAACGTGAACGTGTTGGCCAGCACGTGGCCGGCCGGAATGCCGAACTCGGCCACCACCGGCTCGATGAACTCGCGGAAGCCGCTGCTCACCACGTAGATGCGCTCGGCCTGCTGCCGGAAAAACTCGCCGTTGCGCCGGATGCTCTCGCTCACCTTGCCGTGCAGCCGCGCCACCAGGGGCCCCAGGTGCCGCCGGTGGGCCCCCAGCAGCGCCAGCCGCTGGCTCAAAGATTCCTGAAACCCGATTTCGCCCGCCATCCCGCGGTCCGTCAGGGCCCTGATCTGGGCCACGCGCTCGGCCTGGTCGGGCTGGCCTTGCAGGGCAATGTCGGCCAGCTCGTCGAGGCCTTCGACTTGCGTGAAGGTGCTGTCGAAATCAAAAACGAGGTAGGGCAGGGGGGCGGCGGTTGGAGTAGTCACAAGCTAGGGAGTTACATAGCCGTTACATAAGAAAACGGCCAATGCAGCGGATAATCGAAGGTTTTTGGGGTGCCAGTTACATAGCCGTTACATAAGAATCAGCCTAACACAGGTACGTAGCGAGCATTCTTTTTAGACTTGTTATCTGGGTCGTAGGGTTTAATTAGCCCTGCCTCCAGCGCATCGGATATGATGCGAGAAGCCATAGGGTAATTTTTCTCCGCGATACCCATGCGCTCCCGGAACGACTGATTTGACATTGCTTCCCCATTGGCAAATTTTAGGCAAGCATGTTGATAGCAAGCCCGCACCTTATCGCGGGAACTCATATCACGCAACGGCTTAGGCGCATACAAAATGGCTTGAGTCGAATTATCGCCCCGGATGAAGTCTGGAGCTGGTAGAAAGTGCTTTTCACACTCCTCTACAATGCGGTCAATGCCACTTCCGCGACTTTCACAAAAGTCCAGCGCCTTCATGATGTCTGCGATATCTTCATTCCGGCTAATGGGCGTGTGATTTAAGAATTGAAGCACATTTATTAGCGGTGCACCAGGATTGGTCACTTCAATGCGGTTATCAAAAACTTCCACCATTGGCGATGAGCCTGCAGTAGTAAAATCCTGATGTATTAAAGCATTGGCCACTAGCTCGCGAATAGCTTTTACTGGATAAGTAGGCACTTCTTCCCTGCGCGTTGCGGTAATCTCTTCCCGACTTGGCAAACGTTCGTTCAACCAGGTAAGCGCTTTAATGAAACCTACGGCGTAGCCCAAGCGCCCCGTTTGTTCGCGCCCGCCATTCGTTCGGCCCGAACCGTTGTAAATAATGATTCGCAGGCCCTTATGCTCCAGGCGAGCAAACTGCTTCAAGTCTCTGGCGAAAAGGACGGCCCCCATATTAGTAATATGGAACATACCTTGTTCGCGTGCTACTACTTTGCCTTGTAAAAAGCGGGCTATTATGGCTTGCGCGTCAACTGGAGTTGGGTAATCGAACAGCTTAAAATACTCTTGCCAGTCAAGTAGTTCTAATATATGTGAAGTACTGGCATTAGCAAAAGCAATTGCCCGTTCAAAATCGACAACGGGCTGACTTTGTCGTTCAATGCGGTGTCGCTCGTCGGTATTAAGGGGCCCAAGGCTTTCCCCATCGCGCCCATAATAGTGCCCTTTCCAAGAAGTGGGCTGCCCCAGTGTAGCCGGTGGAATCTCAAACAAAATCACACGCTTGCCTTCACAATTGACTTCGTGAATGCCCCGAAAAGTTAAACGATTAGAAGCTTGGTCGGCTATCTCCTTGGTCAAGCTTTGCAACTTTAAAGGGTCAGCGCGAAACGTAGTGCCAACCACTTGCTGCTTGTTGCTGATACCAAAGGCCAGCCAGGCTTGTTCCACATTCCTGAGATTGGCCTCGTTACTCAAGGCACTAAAATACTTGCCCAGCTTATCAAAATCGAAGCTCTCATTAGCCTCTTTAAACTCAACCAACTCTGACTCACCAGGTAGGGCCAATAGGTTGCGCAGTAATTCGGCCAGGTCGTAAGGAGTCATTAGTTGCGGAGGTGTAAACGGCAAAGGTATGGTAGGCGATTGCGGATGAAGCAAAGACGCGGGAGTCTCAACATGTTGGGTCTTTTGTTGTGTGCTGCTAATTAATTGCTTTGGCGCTACCCTATTTGTTCTAATCCCTTTACTGCCGACTTTGCGATTCGCAAATTCCTAAAACAATGTGGGTACATGAAATGTATGTACATTTGTCGCACGCCAGCCAGTAAAAGGCTGGGCGCCGCAAGCATTATCTACATTTCACCGGCCCCTGGGCCAAAATCCCTTTTTAAATGAACATCCTGCACATCATCTCCAGCCCGCGCAAGGGGGCTTCGGCCAGCATCCAGCTCGCCACCGGCATCATCGAAAAGCTGCAAGCCGCCAACCCAGGCAGCACCGTGGCGGTGCACGACCTGGCTACCCACCCCTTCCCGCACCTGGAGGAGGCCAAGCTGCAATCCTTCTTCACGCCGGCCGAAAGCCGCACGCCCGAGCAACAGGCTGCCGCCAAGCACTCCGACGATGCCATCCAGGAGATTAAGGACGCCGACGTTATCGTGATTGGGGCCCCGCTCTACAACTTCGGCATCCCCTCGACGCTGAAGGCGTGGGTGGACCACATTGCCCGCGCCGGCATCACATTCCGCTACACCGCCAACGGCCCCGAAGGCCTGATTACCGGCAAGAAAGTGTACGTAGCCATGTCGAGCGGCGGCGTGTACTCCGAAGGCCCGTCGGCCGCCTACGACTTCGTGGCGCCCTACCTCAAGGCCGTGCTCGGCTTCCTGGGCATGACGGACGTGACCGTGGTGCGGGCTGAAGGCCTCGCCGTGCCCGACCTACAAGCCACCGCCGTGCAGAAAGCGCTGGACAGCGTAACGGTGTAACTGCAAGCGGCGCGGTCGGAACTGCTCCGAGCAGCTGCCGAACCGACTTGCACAAAAAAAAGGGGCCCCGCACGGGGCCCCTTTTTTGTATGCTGCGCCGGGCCTGCACCGGCTGCTAAACCTGCGCCGGTCTTGGGCGGCTAGCGCGACTTCGCCTCGCGCCAGCTGAACTCGGGCTCGTAACCGAGCACGCGGCGGGCTTTTTCGATGGAGAGCAGCGTTTCATGCTCGCCCAGCTGCTTCTTCACCGGCACGTTGGGGAGGTAGTTTTTCATCAGCTCGGTGGATGATTTCGACATCACTGTGTCGGCGTTGGCGATGATGAAGGGGTGCATGCCGGTGGCCTCCCACTCGATGGCTTTGCGGACGGCCTGCGAGCCGTCGCGGGCGTCGATGTAGGCCCACATGTTCCACTTGCGCTCCTCGGGGTCGTCGTCGTAGGCCGGGAACTTGGCGTAGTCGGCGGGCTCCATCACGTTGCTGAAGCGCAGGCCGATGAGCTTCATGGCCGGCGTTTGGAGGCAGAACTGGCGGGCCATGTCCTCCATCAGCACCTTGGCCAGGGCGTAGGCACTTTTGGCGCGCAGTGGGTAGTCCTCGTCCACGGGCGCGTAGGGCTCGGCGCCGTCGAAGGGTTCGCCCAGGGTGGTTTCGCTGCTGGCCCAAATGACGTTGTGGATGCCCAGCCGCCGCGCCGCCTCGAACACGTTGTAGGTGCCCATCAGGTTGTTCTGGAACAGGTGCGCGTCGGGGTACTGGCGCGGGGTGGGGAAGGCCGCCAGGTGCACAATGGCGTCGAAGGCCGGGCCAGTGCCCACGCCGGCGTGGATTTCCATGCCCACCGACGACAGTGCGTCCAGGGTTTGGCCAAAATCGGAGAGGTCGGCGATGATGTGCGGGACGCCCTTGGCGGGGGCCACCGTGTCGACCACGAACACGTCGTAGCCGTGGGCTTGCAGATCGGCCACGCAGGCCTTGCCCAGCTTGCCGGTGCCGCCGGTCACGAGTACGCGCTTGGGAACGGATTTTTTGGGGGATTTCATAAAACGGGTTGCTTGGAATGGACGACGGGGCCCCAGGGGCGTCCGCCGGGGCTAGTACGGCCGCCGGGCCTGCCCCGCCGCATTCGCCCCGTAAATTCTCGGTTTGCCAAGCACCTGCCCTCACTTAGGCCACCCGTTGCGCGTCGCTCACGGGCATCCAGTGGTCGTTTTGGCAGGTGGGGCACAGCACTTGGTCGCCCTTGGCCAGGGCTTGCACGTGGCCGCAGCGGCAGCAGGCGTAGGGCCCCGGGGCCTCAATGCGGCGCTGGAGGTGCTGGAACAGCTCGGGCCAGACGGGCAGGCCGGGGCGCACGGGGTCGGTTTCGGGGTAGAAGTACACGCTCAGGTTGCCGGTGGCTTCCATGTAGGCGCGGCGCACTTGGCCCAGGTGCTCTACTTGGTGCTGGCGCAGCTCACCGAACAGCTCCTTCTGGGTGAGGCGCAGGTGGCGAAAGTTTTCCATGCACACCCGGCCGTCCTCCACCAGCAGCAGGGGGGCCCCTTCGAGCCAGTCGCTGAAGCGCGGCGACCATTCGGTGAGGCGGTTGAAAAGCCAATACAGGGCCGGCACCACCGCAAATACCACGGCCACGTGCAGCAGCGGCACGTCGCTGTAAAACATGGCGTCGCCGGCCGCCGAGCCCAGGGCCAGGATGATGCTCAATTCGAAGATGGACAGCTGCCGCACCCCGCGCCGCCCGGTCACGCGCAGGGCCCCCAGCGTGAACAGGTACGTGGCGACGCAGCGAAACGCCACTTCGCCCAAGTACGCCGGCGGAGCGTCGTCCGACCACATAATACGGTGCCAGTCAAAGGATTCGATGGGAGCAGCCAGCAGCATAAAAAGCGGCCGGGGAATAAAGTCCGGCGGCCCATCTACGGTTTTGTGGGCCGCACGGTGGCGTTTAGCCGAGCCAATGGCTCGTTTTATTCACGAAAAACTCATCTGACCCGCTGCTGCCAGCCGGGGCGGGCCAGCGCGTAATTTTGTGGCTCAATCAGTTGCCCCGTTCCATGAAGCCTTTTTTCCTCGCCGCCACCGCGTTGCTATGCGTCGCCGCCGCCCCTGCCCCTACTGCGCCCACGGCCGCGCTGCGAAGCCGCACTTTTTTGCTCACGTGCCGGGCCACGGTGCCCGTGCCCGCCGCCGGCACCAAGGCCCTGGAGGTGTGGATGCCCGTGCCCCACGCCGACAAAAGCCAGGACGTGGCCGACCTGAAAATTGAGTCCCCGGGGCCCTATACCGTCGAGAAAGATGCCTACGGCAACCAAATGCTGCACCTGCGGCCCGCCGCCGTGCCCACCGCGCCGCTGGTGGTCACGCTCACGGCCCGCATCACCCGGCGCGAGCACCTGAACCTGCGCGCCACCGACGACCACGCCCCCGCCGAAACCGAAGCCCGCGACCCCAACCTGGCCCGCTGGCTGGCCCCCGACCGCCTCGTGCCGCTCGACGCCAAAATAAAAGCCCAGGCCCAGGAGGTCGTCGATAAAGCCCACGCCACCACGCCCTTGGCCAAGGCCCGCGCCATCTACGAGCACGTGGTGAGCACCGTAACCTACGACAAAACCGGCCAGGGCTGGGGCCGCGGCGATATCTACTACGCCTGCGACGCGCGGCGCGGCAACTGCACCGATTTTCACGCCATCGTCATCGGCTACTGCCGGGCATTGAACATCCCGGCGCGCTTCAGCATTGGGCTGCCGCTGCCGGCCGGGCACGGCCAGGGCGAAATCAAGGGCTACCACTGCTGGGCCGAGTTCTTCACCAAGGAAACCGGCTGGGTGCCCGTCGATGCCTCCGAAGCCGCCAAAGACCCCAGCAAGCGCGCCTATTTCTTCGGGGCCCACGACGAAAACCGCGTCGAGTTCACCCGCGGCCGCGACCTGACGCTGGTGCCCAAGCAGGCCGGCCCGCCGCTCAACTACTTCGTGTACCCCTACGCCGAGGCCGACGGCCAGCCGCTCGAAGTGGCCCACACCTACACTTTCGAGGACGCGGCGGCCAGGTAAAGCCAACAATTATCGTTTAGGGCCCCGACCCGCGCACCCAGGTGCGCGGGCCGGGGCCCTTGCTTTTGCAGTTTAACGGTGCCGGACTGTACCGCCAAGCTGTGCTTGGCCTTGCCCTGGGGCCCCAAGGGTAATTGGATTCTTCCTAAAAAATCCAGCAGAAGGTATTGTTCAAAGCCCTGGAGCATGGCCAAGCACAGCTTGGCGGTACAGAAATATCTTGGCTTTGCCATGTTGCTGATGGGTTTATAAGTACCTTACCGCCAGTTGTTCCGCCTAAGCCCGGCCGCCATGTTCTTCCGCCTGTACCCGCCCGCCGCGGCCCTGCGGCCCTTCGTGCAGCACTACTTGGTGGCCCACGTGCGCAGCGCCAACGGCCAGCCCATTCCGGCGCCCAAGCCGCAGCCGCCCACGCCGCACCAAAGCTTGTATTTCTACCCGCGCGATGCGATGAGCACCTTTCACTACGGGCAGAACCGCGCAATTCAGTCGCCGCGCAGCATCCTGGTGGGGCCCCAGGTGTCGCGGGTCGATTTGAATTTTGCCGCCGACCACCTCGTGGTGTGCGTGGCCTGCAAGCCCGGCGGGCTGCACCGCCTGCTGGGCGTGCCGGTGAAGGAGTTGTTCGACTTTTCGGTGGACAGCCGCGCTGTGCTGGGCCCCGCCGTGGACGAGGTGGCCGACCGCCTGGCCGAAACCATCGACTACGACCAGATGGTGGCCGTGGTGGAGGCCTATTTGCTGCGCGCCGTCCGCCGCGTTGTGGGCGCCGGGCGGCCGCTCGATGCGCTGCTGCCCCAGCTGCTGAGCGGCTGGGTGGCGCGCCCCGTAGAGCGCCTGGCCCACGAAGTATGCCTGAGCCCGCGGCAGTTCGAGCGCAATTTCTTCGAGCGCGTGGGCATGGGCCCCAAGCTGTACGCCCGCATCGCGCGCTTCGACCAGGCCTTTCGGCTCAAGGAGCAGCAGCCGGCCCTCGACTGGCTGGCCGTGGCCGTGCAAACTGGTTACTACGACTACCGCCACCTGGTGCGCGACTTCAAGGACTTTGCCGGCGTGACGCCCCCGCAGCTGCTGGCCGCCGACGCCGCCCACACCCGGCTGGCCCTGGCCGGCGGCTGAGAATGTCGGTTTTTTACTACTAAGCGGGGCCCCCACGGCCGGAGATTTGTCAGCGAATCAACCGCTTAGCCCCATGAAAACCTTCCTACTAGGCTGCGCCCTCGCGCTGGCCGCCAGCCGCGCCTTCGCCCAACTGCCGGCCGCCGACGAAGCCGCCATCCGCCAAACCGTGGCCCGGATAACCCGGAACTACACCGACCACAAGTTCGCCGACATGGCCGCCTACACCACGCCCGACGTGAGCTGGGTGAACATCGTGGGCATGTGGTGGCGCGGCCGGCCCGCCGTGCAAGCCGCGCACCAGCAAATTTTTGACGCCATGTTCACGGGCGTGGCCTTTGCGCCGGGGCCCCTCACGGTGCGGGCCGTGGCGCCCGGCGTGGCCGTGGCCAATCTCTACTGCCACGTGGGCGCCTTCTACCCGCCCGACGGCGTGAACCACGGCCCGAACAAAGAAGGCGACGCCGACGACTTGCTCACGCTGGTGCTGGTGAAGCAGCAGGGCCGCTGGCTGCTCGCGGCGGGCCAAAACACGGTGGTGCGCGCCGCCGCCGCCGCCAACAACCCGGTGCCCACCGCCGGCCCGGTGCCCTTCGACCCCGCCAAGCTGCCCGATTTGCATTGAGGTTTCATTTGTCAAATAATTAAAAATCAGCAATATGAAATTTGCGCTGATGGTGTTAGCTGGGGCCGCGGCGGGGCTATTGGGCTGCCGCCTGGGGCCCCCGGCTTCCCTGGCCACCGGGGCAGCGCGCCCGGTGGGACCCCCAGCGGCGGTACCGCCGTGGCCCTGGCCCGATTCGCTGGATGCCGTGGTGGCCGCGCCGCAGTTCCATCGCATCCTTTTTGAAAACGACCGGGTGCGGGTGCTGGAAGTGACCGTGGGGCCCCACCAGCGCGAGCCGGTGCACACCCACCGCTGGCCGAGCGTGCTCTACAAAGAGCAAACCGGGAAGGGCCGCTACTATGACGCGGCCGGCCAGCTGCTGCACGAATCGACCACGCCCTACCGCAAGGGCCCCGACCTGGTGCGCGCCCGCTGGCAGGCCCCGAGGGCCCCCACGCCGTCGAAAATACCGACGAGGTAGCCGACCGCTTCATCCGCGTCGAGCTCAAACAGTGAGCGCCGGGGCCCTAAAAAGCGTCGCTCCAGCCAGTAGCTCGGACTACAAAGTCCAAGCTACACCCTGAACAGTCTCATTTAGCAACCACAAAAAGGACGTTCCCGTGCGGAAACGCCCTTTTTGTGGCGGCTCGGGGGACCTACGCGGCGGCCACCGTCGGCGCTTGCAGGGCGGCTACGTCGTCGGCGGTGAGCTGCAAATTCATGGCCTCGGCCAGCTCTGTTACCTGCCCGGGGCTGGTGCCGCTGGCGATGGGCGCCGTGATGCCGGGGGCCTGCATCAGCCAGGCCAGGGCCACCTGGGCCTGGGTGGCCGAGTGGCGGTCGGCTACGGCGTCAAGCGCATTCAGCAGGGCCAGGCCCTTGTCGTTCAGGTACTTCTTGCCGATGCTGGCGCCGCGCTGGCTCTTTTTTAGGTCGGCCTCAGCGCGGTACTTGCCGGTGAGGAAGCCCGAGGCCAGGCCGAAGTAGGGAATTACGCCGATGCCGCTGGCTTGCACGATGGACAGGTCGTCGTGCTCGAAGGTTTCGCGGTCGTAGAGGTTGTACTCGGGCTGGAGGCTCTCGTAGCGGGGCAGGCCATTTTTGGCCGCATCCAGGGCGGCTTGCAGGCGGGCGGGCTTAAAGTTGGAGGCCCCGATGGCGCGGATTTTTCCTTCCTTCAGCAGCTCGGCGTAAGCTTCGAGGGGCTCCGCCACGGGCAGGCTCTCGTCGTCCTTGTGGCTCTGGTAGAGGTCAATGTAGTCGGTTTGGAGGCGTTGGAGCGAGGCTTCCACGGCGCGCTTGATGTAGGCTTTCGACAGGCCTTTTTTGTCGGGGCCCAGCTCCATGCCCACTTTGGTAAAAATCAGCACGTCGTCGCGGCGGCCGCGCTGGGCCAGCCACTTGCCAATCACCGTTTCCGACTGCCCGCCGCCCGCGTGGCCGGGGGCCCAGGCCGAGTACACGTCGGCCGTGTCGATGGTGTTGCCGCCGCCCGCCACGAAGGCGTCGAGCACGGCGAAGGAGGTTTTTTCGTCGGCCGTCCAGCCGAATACGTTGCCGCCCAGCACGAGCGGGGCGATGTGCAGGCCGGAGTGGCCCAGTTCACGAGGGTTTGCCATTGGAGAATAAAATTGAGATAAAGAAGCAAAAGCTGCCAGTGCAGCCCCCGTATAAACTCCCAAAAACCGGTTTGGGTTGGCGGCCCGGCCCGGAGCCGGCCCGGCCGTGGGGGCGGGGCCCCGGGGCTGGGGGCATGAATTTTCCCCACCTTTGGGCCATGGAGTACGAGGCCCTGCGCGCGTTTCGCAGCCGCAATTTTCGCTTGTTTTTCGGCGGCCAGGCCCTGTCGTTGCTGGGCACCTGGATGCAGAAAACGGCGGTGAGCTGGGTGGTGTACGCCGAGACGCATTCCAAACTCATGCTGGGCGTGAGCGTGTTCGCCACGCTGTTCCCGTCGGCGCTGTTCTCGCTGCTGGGCGGCGTCGTGTCCGACCGCTACTCGCGCTACCGGGTGCTGCTGCTCACGCAGGTGCTGTCGATGGTGCAGGCCGGGCTGCTGGCGCTGGCCGTGTTTTGGCAGCACCACGCGGTGGCGGCCATCATTGGGCTGAGCGCCGCGCTGGGCATCATCAACGCCTTCGACGTGCCCGCCCGGCAGTCGCTGGTGTACGATTTGGTGGACGACAAGCAGGACGTGCCCAACGCGGTGGCCCTCAACTCCACCATGCTCAACCTCTCGAAGCTGCTGGGGCCGGCCGTGGCGGGCTTCGCCATCGAGCAGCTGGGGGCCGCCGCCTGCTTCGGCCTCAACGCGCTCAGCTTCGTGGCCGTCATCGGGTCGCTGCTGGCCCTGCGGCTGCCCGCCCACGTGGCCCGGCCGCACCCCCAGGCCCTGCTAAGCGAGCTGGCCGCGGGCTTCCGCTACGTGCGCGACACGCCCGGCATCCGGTTCATCATCGGGGCCCTGGGGCTGATGGCGTTGCTGGTGTTGCCCTTCACGGCCCTCGTGCCGGTCTACGCCAAGGACGTTTTCCGGGGCACGGCCACCACGTTTGGCCTGCTCGACGGGGCCATTGGGCTGGGCGGGTTTGGGGCGGCGCTGTACCTGACGTCGCTGGCCCCAACCACGGACTTGAGCCGGGTAATGACCGTCAACACCTTCGTGCTGGGCGTGGGCCTGCTGCTGTTTGCCTACACGCCGTGGTACTGGCCAGCGCTGGCCTTTCTGGCGGTGGGCGCGTTCGGCATGATGGCCCAGACCACCATCAACGTAACGCTGCTGCAAACCACCGTGTTGCCGGCCATGCGCGGGCGCGTCATCAGCCTCTACGTGCTCGTGTACACCACGGCGCTGCCGCTGGGCAGCCTGCTGGTGGGCGCGGCCTCGGAGCGCATCGGCGTGCGGGCCACCGTGCTGGCCGAGGGGGCCCTGGCGCTGCTCATTGGCCTGCTGTACCTGCGCAACTTGCGTCAAACCCAGGCCGCCGCCGTGCTGCTGGCCGCGGGTGGCTCCTGAGTTTTTAGTTGCTTGTTGTCAGTTGTTCGGCGGTACGCATGACGTTCTTATTGGTTGCATCAACTTTATAATCAGCGTTGTAGGCTGGCTAACAACTGATAACGAGCAACTGACAACTAAAAGATCAGCTACTGCGCCGGTTCGTTCAGCGCCTGCAGCAGCCCTTGCAGCTCCTGGTTGAGCAAGCGCACGGCCGCTTGCAACTCGTTGAGCATGTTGGCGCGCACGGTGAGCTGGTCGGCTGAGTACTGGCCGCCCGCGCCGAAGAGCAGCGCCACCAACTGCTTGCCTTTCGGCGAGTTGGGTTGGGCGAGCTGGCCGTAGCGTTCCCAGCGGCGGCGGGTGTTGTGGGCCAGGCTCGTCTGGCCGCCGTTGCTAAAAGCGGGCTCGGTGAGCAGGTACCACACGCTGGGCGGAAACACGTCGGACGCTGGTTTTTCGGCCCATACGTCGGCCAGCAGGTTGCGCGGGTGCGTGAACTCGGTCGCGTGGCCGCCGGTCAGCGTTAGTAGCCCCAGGCCCGCCGCCAGCAGGCCCCCGCCGATGCCAAAGGCGTACTGGGCCCCTTTGTTGTCGATAACAGTGGTGCCGATGCCGCTGGCCGCCCCGATGCTGATGGACAGCACGTTGAGGCGCTGGGTGCGGCGGTCGTCCTGGGCCTTGAGGTAGCCGGCCGCCTGGTCGGCACGCTCGCCTTCGCAGTCCAGCTCGGCAGCCACGCTCGCCACTGTGGTGCTCACCAGCGCCACTTGGTCCCCGATGAGCTGGCGCTGGCGCAGCACGGCCACCTCGGTGGCAAGCCCGGGCTGCTGGCGGGCGGTGGCCTCCAGGCTCAGCAAAGTGGTGAGGGCAGGCAATAGGCCGGCGGCGTTGGCCGTGAGTAAGTTGCGGCGCGGGTAACGGGCCAGCAGCGCCGGCGTGAGGGCCCCCGCCAGGTCGGCCCGCGGCGCAAACGCCGGGTCGTAGCGGTAGGGCAGAGGCGGGTCGCAGTAGCCAGCGGCCACGTTCAGGCGGCTGGGCGGGCGGGTGGTGCAGCCGGCCAGGGCCAACAGCAGGGCCAGGAAATAAAATTTGGGCATTGCGGGCAATTCAAACGCAGGATTTGCCCGCAAATAACGCCGCCGCGCTTATGCCTCGTATAGTTCCAACGGCAGCCCGTCGGGGTCGGCGAAGAAAGTGAAGCGGCGGTTCGTGAACTCGTCCACCCGGATGGGCTCGTAGGCCACGCCGTGGGCCGCGAGCCGTTGCGTGGCCTCGTTCAAGTCGGCTACGGCGAAAGCTAAGTGGCGCAGGCCCTGGGCCTCGGGCCGGCTGGGGCGCGGCGGCGGGCTCGGGAAAGAAAACAGCTCGATGACGTACTGGCCGTTCACCGCCAGGTCGAGCTTGTAGGATGCGCGTTCAATGCGGTGCACCTCGCGGATGATTTCGAGGCCCAGCACCTCGGTGTAGAACGCCTTCGACGCGGCGTAATCCGAGCAGATGATGGCGATGTGGTGGACGCCCGCCAGGGCCAGGGGTTGGGAAGTCGTCGTCATGGGCGCAAAGAAGGTACTTAGAAATTCGTCTCTAGTCCTGCTCATCTGGCGTCCGCGCAGCCGAAGCATCTCTGCTGTGGCAGTAATTATGGTTAGTCAGTGGTAGCGATGCTTCGACTGCGCGGACGCCAGATGAACAGGACGTTCTACGGGAATGTAAATAGTTGAGCAGGTTCAAAGAAAGGCGAAACAGGGGCCCCGGCCTCAGCCCGCTACCCAGCCGGTTTTTTCCTGCACGGGGCCGCGCTTGCCCCCCGAGCCCGGCGTGCGCACGTAGCCCAGGTTGAAAAGCCCCGCAGCTTATCGTCGGGGCCCAGACCGAAAAATGGCCTTGGCCGCCTCGGTGTACGCGACGCCGCCGCTGCTCCAAAAACTGCCGAGGCCGTAGGCGTGGGCCGAGAGCGCCAGGTTTTGCACGGCGCAGGCCAGGGCTTCCACTTCCGCAATCTCGGGCAGATTTTGGTCCATGCGCTTCATGCCGATGGCGATGACGTGCGAGCACTGCGCGGCATAGCCCGCGGCTTAGCGTACTTGTCCGCGTCGAACTTGGGCCCCGCAGTTTATGGGTGCACATTCGCTTGAAAATTAGCCAGGAGTTGCGGATCCGCGCCCGTGAACACGGGGGAGCGCCAGGGCGCGGTGCGCTTGTGGCTGGGGGCCCAGTTGGCGTTTTCAAGCAGCTGCCAGATGAGGTCGTCGGGGGTGGTTTTGCCGGACTCAAATTGCGGCACAAACGCGCTGCCCCGGGTGCGGATGAGGTGGTTGACCTGCTGAGGGTCGCGAAGTTAAGACCTGCAGGAGAGGGGAAAAGCCGGGTACGCCGCCACGGCGGCGTACGAACTGCGAAAGACTGTTTTGCTTGGCGCCGCGCTGCAACGGTGGCTGGGGCCCCCGGTTTTTCGGCGCGGCCGAAAATAGCGGCGGGCCGCACAACCATTTTTTGGCCCCGGCCGCTACTTTTGGCAGTGATGTTTTCGCTCTAGTTCTTTTTCATGAAAAAACTTTCCTTTACTAAGTTCCTGGCCGCGGCCCTGCTGCTCGGCATGGCTACGGCCCAGGCCCAGCCCACCCGGCCCACCCCCCCGCCGCCACCCCCAGCGCCCGCGCCAGTCAGCCGGATTCCGCTGCCGCAGCCCCCGGCCAACCTGCCGCCCTACAACGCGCGCGCGCTCTTCTCGCCCGACTACCTGAACCAGGTGGGGCCCGCCACGCGCACGGCCGGCGGCCAGCCCGCGGCCACCTACTGGCAAAACGCGGCCGACTACCAAATTGCCGCCTCGCTCGACGAGAAAGCGGCCCGCGTGAGCGCCACGGTCGCCATCACCTACACCAACAACAGCCCCGACGCGCTGCCCTTCGTGTGGCTGCAACTCGACCAAAACCTGTTTCGGGGCGACTCGCGCGGGTCGGCCGTGACGCCCGTGGCCGGCGGGCGCTTCGGCAACGGTGGCGCGCGCAACGGCAACTCGGCGCGCAACTTCCCGGGCGGCGACTCGCTGCAAACGGTCAGCATTGAGCTGCACGGCAAGAAGGTGAAGGCCAACTACCGCGTTAGCGACACGCGGATGCAGATTATTTTGCCCGAGGCCATGAAGCCGCACGGCGACAAGCTCAAAATCAACATCGCCTACGGCTTCAACATCCCCGAGTACGGGTCTGACCGCCTGGGTCGCCTCCCAACCAAGAACGGCGAGATTTTCGAGGTGGCGCAGTGGTACCCGCGCATGGCCGTGTACGACGACGTGGAGGGCTGGAACACGCTGCCCTACCTGACGGCCGAGTTTTACTTGGAGTACGGCAACTTCGACTACACCCTCAACGTGCCGGCCAACTTCCTGGTGGGCGGCTCGGGCGAGCTGGTGAACGGCGCCGAGGTGCTCACCAGCGCCCAGCAGCGCCGCCTGGCGCAGGCCGCCACTTCCGATAAAACCGTGATTGTGCGGGGCCCCGAAGAGGTGACGCAGACCGGCTCGCGCCCCGGCGGCAAAAACGGCCGCCTCACGTGGCATTTCAAGTGCCAGCGGGCGCGCGACGTGGCCTGGGCCGCGTCGGCCGCCTTCGCCTGGGACGCCGCCAAGATGAACCTGCCCAGCGGCCGTAAGTCGCTGGCCATGTCGCTGTACCCCGCCGAAGCCGCCGGTGACACGGCCTGGAGCCGCAGCACCGAGTACGTGAAAAAGAGCATCGAATTCAACTCCAAGCAGTGGTACGAGTACACCTACCCCGTGGCCACCAACGTGGCCGGCATCGTGGGCGGCATGGAGTACCCCGGCATCGTGTTCTGCGGCGCGAAAGCGAAGAAAGGTAGCCTGTGGGGCGTGACCGACCACGAGTTCGGCCACAACTGGTTCCCGATGATCGTGGGCTCGAACGAGCGCAAATACCCGTGGATGGACGAGGGGTTCAATACCTTTATCAACATCTTGTCCACCAAGGACTTCAACAGCGGCGAGTACAAGGCCCTGGCCGACCAGGAGGGCCGCGCTTCGCTGGGCATCCTCTACAGCCTGCTGGCCCCCGACGCCGACGTGCCCTACACCGTACCCGACGTGACGCAGGCCCGCAACCTGGGCTTTGCCGCCTACAGCAAAACCGGCTACGGCCTGTACTTGCTGCGCCAGGAAATTCTGGGCCCCGAGCGGTTCGACTACGCCTTCCGCACCTACATCCAGCGCTGGGCCTTTAAGCACCCCACGCCGCGCGACTTTTTCCGGACCATGAACAACGTGGCCGGCGAGGATTTGAACTGGTTTTACCACGAGTGGTTCTTCGAGAACTGGCTGCTCGACCAAGCCGTGACCACCGTAACCTACGTGAACCAGGACCCCGCCAAGGGGGCCCTCATCACGATTGAAAACAAGGGCCAGGCCGCCATGCCCGTCACGGCCGAGGTGAAGGAAACCAACGGCAAAACCACCACCGTACACCTGCCCGTCGAGATCTGGCAGCGCGGCGGCACCTGGACGTTCCGCTACAACTCCACCACGCCCCTCACGCAGGTGACGCTGAACTCCACCAACATTATGCCCGACGTGAACCGCGCCAACAACACCTGGCGCGCCCAAACGCTGACGGAATAAAGCGCTAAGCCGGGCCAGCCAATGCCGAATTGCTAGCTTAATTGGTTAAAAAAATCAAAAAGGCAAGTCAAACATCCTAGATGTCTGGCTTGCCTTTTTAAATTTTAGCTGATTATCAATTATATCATGTTTGAAAAATAAAATATTTAGTAATAATTACTCATAATATTAGTAATGATTGTAGTATTGGACCCAGAGAACAATTCTCTGCGGGCCAGCGGTGGTTGCTAGCAGCGAGCCAGTTGCTGGAAGCCAAGAGGACCCGAAGTTTTCACCCTTTTCTTCTTGTCAGTTACAGGCCAGCTACACACCTACCTCAATTTCGCGGGCAACTGCCGCGAGGCCATGACCTTTTACCAGCAGTGCCTGGGCGGTCAGCTCAACTTGATAACGCACGGGGATTCGCCCATGGCCGACCAACTGCCCGAGGCGGCCCGGAAATCCATTTTACACGCAAACCTGGTGAACGGTCCGCTGACGCTACTGGCCTCGGATGGGATGGGCGAAGTGACCAATGGCAACTCCGTAAACCTCTCGCTTGATTGCGTCAGCGAAGCGGAAATCGATGAGCTCTTCCCCAAATTAGCGGCGGATGGCCAGGTTACAATGCCGCTGGGCGACCAGTTCTGGGGCGTGAAGTTTGGAATGCTCACCGACAAGTTCGGCATCCACTGGCTGCTGAACTACGACCGGCCCAAGGCCTAGCGGGCCGAACCTCGGCCTTGCTCCAAAACACGGGTGCCCGGCACCCGCCCTGGGCGGCGGCAACCCGGTTGCCTGCTTTCCTTTTTAGCGTTGAGAAGTAGGGCAATAAGAATGGCCGCGCCCGGTTCCGCGCCCCGGACCAAGCGCCGGCCGTGCCGTCCGGCTCCCCAAAGGCATCGGTGGCTGCCAGGGGCCGGTAGCGGAGGCGAGTGGTTTCAAACGGCTTGGTAACGACGAAGAAACGGAGGCTGCTCAGTCAAAATCAGCTGTTGGTGCTGGCCGGCGATTTCGGCCGTGCACACACCCGGCGGCAGCGACTGGCCTTAGTCGCTGCGCCCATCGAAACGCAGCGCATAGGGCCCCAAGGCCCCCGGCAGCGCCAACCGCCGCACCACGGCTCCGCGCGTCAGCTACTGGTTGTTGAGATCTGGCAGCACGGCGGCCTTGGGCGTTCCGCCACAACTCCACCACACCCTCGCGCAAGTGACGCTGCCTACCAACATTCTGCCCGACGTGAACTGCGCTAATAACACCTGGCGGCCACAAAAACTGGCCGAGTAGGGCCCCGAAATTATAAAAAAGCCAGGCGGGCCACCCAAGGGAATCTCCCTGGGCGGCCCGCCTTTTTGGGGCCCCGGGCCCTAATGCGACACCGTTTTGGAAAAGAGCTGCATCACCAGCACGCCGGCCACGATGAGGCCAATGCCCGCCAGGGCTGGCCAGTCGAGCCGTTGCTTGAAGTAGAAAAAACCGATGAGCGTGACCAGCACAATGCCCACGCCGCCCCAAATGGCGTAGGCCACGCCCAACGGAATGGCCCGCAGCGAGAAGCTGAAAAAATAGAACGCCAGCCCGTAGCCCACCACCGTGATGACGCTGGGCCCCAGCTTGGTAAACTGGTTGGAAGCCGTGAGGGCCGTCGTGCCCATCACTTCGCTGATGATGGCCAAAAAGAGGAATAAGTAGGGCATAAAGTAGGGGAGAAGTAGCTTGGACTTTGTAGTCCGAGCGTGAGCGCAGCGAGCAGTGCGTTTGCGCAAGCAGTAGGTTCCTGGAAAGTGCGGGCCAAAAAAGCGCAACCCCGGATGCTCGCTGCGCTCGCGCTCGGACTACAAAGTCCAAGCTACTGCTGGCCTAGTCGCGGGTGCGCAGCACGCGCCAGCCGTGGGCCGGCACGGTGCGCGCCTTGGGCTGGGCCAGCGTCAGGGCTTCGCCGCTGAACACGTCGAACAGGCCTTTTTGGGGCGACACGGGCATCTTTTGGCCGGGCAGCACCAGCGGCTCGGCGGTGGCGTTGACGAGCACAATCACCGCCGCGCCCGCCTTTTCGCGGATGAAGCCGTAGAGGCCGTCCGGCCCGTTCAGGCGGTGGAAATGGCTATCCGGGTCGCCGTTGCGCAAGGCCGGGTGGCGCTTTTTGAGCTGAAAGAGCTTGGTGTAAAAGTCCTGGAGAGGGAAATCCTGCCAGTCAATCGGGTTGCGGTCGAAGAAGGCCAGCCGTTTATTCAGCCCGGCTTCCTGGCCCGAGTACAGCAGCGGCAGGCCCGGCAGCAGCGCCGCGAGCACGGCGAAGGGCTGCGCCAGGGGCCCCAGGCGCTCGTACTCGGTGCCGTCCCAGCTGTTCACGTCGTGGTTGCTGGTGAAGTGCATGAGGTACACCGTGGGCGGGTATTTTTCCCGCTCGGCGGCCAGGTAGGTGTCGATGTCAGCCAGCGCGGCCTGGCCCTCGGCAATGCGGTCGAGCAGGTAGTGCAGGCGCAGGCCGAAGCTGGCGTCGAAGGCCTTTTCGAGCAAGTGCGTATCGCCGTTGAACTCCTCCCAGCTGAGGCCCCCGGACGGGTACAGCTCGTCCCACTCGGCCAGCAGAAACACGGACTTGATGGCCTCCAGCGCCGGCCGCGCCGCGTCCCAGAAATTGGTGGGCACCAGGCCGGCCACGTCGCAGCGGTAGCCGTCGAGGCCGGCGTCGCGCACCCAATAGCACAGGGCCTCCACCATGTAGGCGCGCAGGTGCGGGTTGGCGTAGTCGAGGGCCACCACGTCGGTCCAGTCGGCCACGGGCGGTACCAGGGCCCCCTGGGCGTCGTGCTGGTACCAGTCGGGATGCGCCTCAATCAGTGGATTGTCGCGGCTGGTGTGGTTGGCTACCCAGTCTAGGAGCACCTTCATGCCCAAGGCGTGGGCTACTTCCACGAGGTGCTGCAAGTCCTCCAGGGCCCCAAATTCCGGGTTCACCCCGAAGTAGTCCTGCACCGCGTAGGGGGAGCCCAACGTGCCCTTGCGCCCCACCGCCCCAATGGGGTGAATCGGCATCAGCCACACGATGACGACGCCCATTTTCTGGAGCCGCGGCAAGTGCGCTTCGAAGGCCCGAAAAGTGCCTTCGGGCGTGTAGTTGCGCACATTTACTTCGTAAATGGTGGCGTTGGCGGCCCACTCGGGGTGGCGCACGGTGAACAGGGAAGCGTCGGGATGGTCGGGCATAATAAGGGAGCGTGAGCGGGGCAAGTTCGCACAGCGAAGACGTTCCGTCGTGCGGGCGCGCAGTGCCCAGGCTACGCCCCGGCAGCGGCCGTGGTTGCCCCGCGGGGCCCCGGCGCCGCTACGCCAGGGCCGGGTTGGGCGCCTCGTACCAGGCGCAAAGCGTGCCGTTTTCCACGAATGTGTTGCCGAACTGGAGTCCGATTTTCTCCAGAATGCGGCGCGAGCCCGCGTTGTCCACGTCGGCGTAGGCGCACACGCGGGGCAGGGCCAGGGCCCCAAACCCTTGGGCCAGCCAGGCGCGGGCCGCCTCGTAGCCGTAGCCCTGGCCCCAGTAGCGCGGGAGCAAGCGGTAGCCGATGTCGTAAAAGTCGTGCTGGCCGTTGACGGGCCCCGCCACCCGCTTCAGGCCGGCCCAGCCCATAAACTCGCCGGTGGCCGCCAGCTGCACCGCCCAGCGCCCCAGGCCGCTGGCCGCGTACTGGGCCTGAATGGCGCAAATGGCCGCCAGGCTATCGGCCACGCGGGCCGGGCGCGGGCCCCCAATGCCGCCCAGGTAGCGGTGCACAGCCGGGTCGGTGTCCAGCGCAAACAGGCCGGCCGCGTCTGGGGGCCCCAGGGGGCGGTAGCGCAGGCGCGCCGATTCGAAGGGTTCTAGCACGGGGCAAAGCAACGGGGCAGGTGGCGCAAAAGCAACCGCCGGCCCCGGCCGTTACCTTTGCGGCCATGGCGAACCGTGCTGCTCTTGAGAGGCCGTCCTACGCGGCGGTATTTGTTGATTTTGAGAACGTGTACTACTTTCTCAAAAACCACTTCCACGACCCCCCCGACCTCAACGACTACGTGCTGGCGCTGGTGCGCAAGCTGCGCGACGACCTAGCCGCCCGCGGCCTCGACTGCCTGGTGCTCAACGCCTACGCCGACTTCGAGCGCCTGGCCACCGCCCCCCAGGGCGGCCTGTACCTGATGGGCGTGAATACGCGCAACGTGCTGGGCACCCACCACAAAAACGCCGCCGACATGCAGCTCTGCATCGACGCCATGGAGGTGCTCTACACCCGGCCCGACATCGGCACGTTCGTGCTCGTGGCCGGCGACCGCGACTACATCCCGCTGCTGCAACACCTGCGGCGGCAGGCCCGGCAGGTGCTGGTGGCCGGCTTCCGCGAGGCCACCTCCGGCGACCTGATCCAGAACCTGGGGCCCCAGCACTTCCTCGACGCCCGCGAGCTGTTACCGCCCGCCACCCTGGCCCTGCTCGAAGCCCGCCGCAGTGGCCGGCCCGCGCCCAAAGCGGTGGCCCCCGCGCCCGCTGTCCCCGCCGCTGGTGCGCCCGCCGCGCCCGACGCCGAGGCCGCGCCGGCCTTCGACCCCGTGCGCTCCCTCACGGGCCCCGACGAGCTGGGCTGCCTGGCCTTCATGGTGGCCGAGCTGCAGCGCCTGAGCCAGCACCGCCCCGTGAATGAGCTGTGGCTCACGCCTTTCCTGCGCCGGCTGACGGACGAGTTTCCGGCTTTGCCCGAGTACGAGCGGCGCGACCTGCTCAACGCCCTGCGCACGGCCGGGGCCCTGCGCATCGAGAAGCGCGAGGGCGAGCAGCACCCGTTTTCGGTCATCGTGCTCAACCCCGAGCACCCCGACGTGCGGGCCCTGGCGGCCCCCGCCGCATAGCGGCGGGCCGGCCGGCGGTTGTATTTTTGCCCCGCACCCCTCTTTTAATTGTCAGTTATTCTTAGTTGTCCGTTATTCGTTGTCCGTTGTCAGCCGTTGGCTTTTTTTGAACAATCTGACAACAGACAACAGACAACGAATAACGGACAACGGACAACGAATAACCGACAACTAGCCACTAACAACGAACAACTAAAAACCAACAACTAAAAGATGAACCTCATTTCCGAAGCCGAAGCCGGCATCCGCTCCTTGTTCGACGCCACCCAGAAGGGTTTTGTAGGCGATGCCAGCGCTGGCCAGAACCAAATCAGCAACTGGCTGCAATACCTGCGCAGCGGCGACCAGAAGGTGCTGGGCCCCATCGTGCACGAGCTCGAAACCCTCAACACTCACATTGGCAATAACAACGCCGCTGGCATGGCCGCCGCCTTCCAGCGCATGGGCGAGCTGACGTCGCAGTCGGCCCTGGGCACCCACAACTTCCAGGGCAACGGCGACAAAATCCGCGAGCTGAGCCAGAAGCTCATCACCGCCGCCGGCAACCTGCGCCTGGTAGCCAAAACCCAGCCCGCCCAGCGCTAGTCGGCTCGGGTTACTTGTTACGGGGCCCCCGGGCCCGGCTGGCCCTAGGGCCGGCTGGGCCCGGGGGCTTTTTGCTAGCTGAACCCCCGGAAAGAAAATGGGCCGCCGCATAACCAGTTTTCTTCGGAAAGGTTTGTTATCAAATCATTTCTTTTGCAATGCCAAAATATTGTACGTGAAATAGTTAACAACTGGTGAAGCGCTGGGTTGGTACCGCACAATCTCATCCTTCACCCTTTCCCCAATTACCATGGATAATTCCCAATCGCAAAGCGGCACCGCCCAGCTCGATGCCACCCTCAACGCCCTGCAAGGCGGCCTTGCCAATGCTGCTGGTGCCGCCGGCCCCAACATCGCTGGCTGGATCAAAACCCTGCAAGGCAACACCCAGCTTTCGGGCATCAGCTCGGAGCTGCAGAAACTGCACGACGCCCTCAGCAGCGGCGCTTCCGACACCAGCGCTCTGTCCAGCAGCCTGAGCACCCTCGGCGAGCACACCAGCAAAGCCGCCGCTTCGGCTACGCCCGATGCCCAAGCCAAGCTCCAGCAGCTGGGCCAGGCCCTGAGCGCCGCCGGCTCGCAGCTGAAAGGCTAGTCTGCGTTACCGGTTAATGAAAAGGCTGCCGACCCCACGCGGGTCGGCAGCCTTTTTTTGTGGGCCCGCGGCCGGGCTGTAGCGCGGACTCGCAGCGTCAACGCTACTGTTAATAGCCCAGGGCTTTGTCGTCGCCGCGCGGGTCGGCGCCGCCGGAGAGCTGGCCGTTGGGCAGCACCTCGATGGCCTCGATGCGGCCCCAGGGGCCCCGGGGGTGCACCGTGTAGCCGCGGGCGCGGAGCGAATCCTGGGCGGCGGGGGTGAGGGCCCCGGCTTCGGCGTCGATGTAGTCGGGCAGCCATTGGTGGTGCAGGCGCGGGGCGGCCACGGCCTGCTGCGGGTCGAGGCCGTAGTCCACGATGCCGAGGATGGTGGTGAGCACGCCGGTGATGATGGTGCTGCCGCCGGGCGTGCCCACCACCAGGGCCAGCTTACCGCCGCGGGCCAGGATGGTGGGCGTCATGCTGCTGAGCATGCGCTTGCCGGGGGCCACGGCGTTGGCGGTGCCGCCCACCAGGCCGTACACGTTGGGCACGCCGGCCTTGGCCGAGAAGTCATCCATCTCGTTGTTCAGCAAAAAGCCCGCGCCCGGTACGACCACTTTGCTGCCGTAGGCCCCGTTGAGGGTGGTGGTGCAGCTCACGGCGTTGCCGGCCGCGTCCACAATGTTATAATGCGTGGTTTCGTTGCTTTCGTAGCCGGGCAGGCCGGAGCCGGCGGTTACCTCGGCGCTGGGCGTGGCCCGGCCGTCGGGGCGGATGGTGCTGGCCCGCTGCTTGTTATAATCCTTGGCCAATAGCTGCGCCACTGGCACGCGGCCAAAGTCGGGGTCGCCGAGGTAGGTGGCGCGGTCGGCGTACACCCGGCGCTCAACCTCCGTGAGCAGGTGCGTGGCGGCGGGCGTGTGGTAGCCCAGGGCCTTGAGGTTCACGGGTTCCAGCATCTGGAAGGCTTGCAGCAGGGCCACGCCGCCGCTGCTGGGCGGCGGCATCGTGATGACGTCGTAGCCGCGGTACTGGCCCAGCAGCGGCGCGCGCCACTTGGGCTGGTAGCCGTCGAGGTCTTTTTGGGTGATGAGGCCCCCGCGGCGGCGCATCTCTTCCAGTAAGTACCGCGCCGTTTCGCCCTGGTAAAAGCCGCCGCGCTGCTGGTCCTGGATGCGGATGAGCGTGGAGGCCAGCTCGGGCAAGCGCACGGTGTCGCCCGGGTGCCAGGTGCCGCCGGGGCGCACGTAGGCCGACGGGTTGCCGGGGTTGTACTTAATAAAATCGTCGTGGGCCCGGTTGAGGCCCCCGGCCTCGCGCTCGGTGAGGGCGTAACCGCGGGCCAGTCGGATGGCGGGGGCTACCAGGGCAGCCCAGGGCAATTTGCCCAGCTTGTCGTGCAGGGCCACCATGCCGGCCACGGTGCCGGGCGTGCCCACGGCCAGGGGCCCCGCGGTGCTCAGGTTGGGCACCACGTTGCCGGCCTTGTCGAGGTACATGTCGCGCGTGGCCCCGGCGGGCGCCGTTTCGCGGAAGTCAAGGGTGCCGGCCGTGCCGTCGGGGGCCCGGTACACCAGGAAGCCGCCGCCGCCGATGTTGCCCGCCACGGGCAGCACCACGGCCAGCGCAAACTGCACGGCCACGGCCGCGTCGTAGGCATTGCCCCCCTTTTGCAAAATAGCCAGCCCCACCTTCGAGGCTTCGGGGTGGGCCGAAATGACCATGGCGTGGGCCGCCAGCAGCGGCGCCCCCGCCCCGGTGGGCACCGTCGAGAGGCCCGAGCCTTCCAGCGCCGCCCCCGGGGCCCCGGCCTTGGGCGCGCGCGGCTGCCCGCTGGTGCAGGCCGCCAGCACGGCCAGGGGTAAAACGATTACACGAATTTTCATAACTGCGAAGTAACGTGGATTTGCGAGGAGGGACTAAAAAGAAAGAGGCTGTTCAAATAGGCCGTCATGCTGAGCGCAGCCGAAGCATCTCTCCCGCTGACTATTCAATAATTACTGCCGCAGTAGAGATGCTTCGGCTGCGCTCAGCATGACAGCCTAGCTCACCCCCATTTGTAATTTTTCGTTTTCACTTTCTCTGGCTCGGGGCCCCACCCGCGCATTCGCAGCCCCGCCGCTACCTTTCGCATAACAATTTACCAAACTCCGCCACTCCGCCCATGGAACCCACCGCCCCGCTCGCTGCTCCCATTCCCCAGCTGCCGCTCGTGCAGCAGGATTCCTGGCTCGCCCCCTTCGAGCCCGTGCTGCGCCAGCGCCAGGCCCGCTTGGCCGCCCGCCTGGCCGAAATTGAGCAGTACCACGGCTCGCTCGACGCCTACGCCACGGCCCACCAGCAGCTGGGCCTGCACTACGACGGCCGCCGCCGCGGCTTCCGCTACCGCGAGTGGGCCCCGGGGGCCGAGGCGCTGTACCTGGTGGGCGACTTCAACGGCTGGGACCGCCAGGCCAACCCGCTGCAACGGCTCGACTACGGGGTCTGGGAAATTTTCCTGCCCGACAAGGACTACAAGAACCGGCTGGTGCACAACAGCAAGTATAAAGTGCACGTCGTCAGCGCCAACGGGGCCCAGGACCGCCTGCCCGCCACCGCCCGCCGCGTGGTACAGGACGACTACACCAAGGACTACGCCGCCCAGGTGTGGCGCCCCGCCACGGCCTTCGCCTGGACGGACCAGAAGTTCCGGGTGGCGGGGGCCGTCAAGGAGCCGTTCATCTACGAGGCCCACGTGGGCATGGCCACCGAGGAGAGCCGCGTGGGCCTCTACCGCGAGTTTGCCGACAACATTTTGCCGCGCATCGAGGCCGATGGCTACAACTGCGTGCAGCTGATGGCCGTGATGGAGCACCCGTACTACGGCTCGTTCGGCTACCACGTGGCCAACTTTTTTGCGCCCAGCTCGCGCTTCGGCACGCCCGAGGAGCTGAAGTACTTGGTCAACGAAGCCCACCGCCGCGGCATCGCCGTGCTGCTCGACGTGGTGCACTCGCACGCCGTGAAAAACCAGGCCGAGGGCCTGGCCGACTTCGACGGCTCGGGCAACCTGTACTTCCACAAGGGCGAGCGGGGCAACCACCCGGGCTGGGATTCGAAGCTGTTCGACTACGGCCGGCCCGAGGTGCAGCAGTTCTTGCTCAGCAACTTGCGCTACTGGCTGGAGGAGTTTCACTTCGACGGCTTCCGGTTTGATGGCGTGACGAGCATGCTCTACCACCACCACGGCGAGGGCGTGGCCTTTGTGGGCTACGACCAATATTTTGGGCCCGGGGCCGACGAGGACGCCATCCTGTACCTGCAGCTGGCCACCACGCTGGTGCACGAGTTCAAGAAGGGGGCCCTGCTGGTGGCCGAGGACATGAGCGGCCTGCCCGGCCTGTGCCGCCCGATTGCGGAGGGCGGCATTGGCTTCGACTACCGCCTGGCCATGGGCATCCCCGATTTCTGGATCAAGCTGCTCAAGCACACCCCCGACGAGGGCTGGAACCTGGGCGACCTCTGGCACGTGCTCACCAACCGCCGCCAGGGCGAGAAAACGGTGGCCTACGCCGAAAGCCACGACCAGGCCCTGGTGGGCGACAAAACCCTGGCCCAGTGGCTGTTCGACGACGGTATTTATTACCACATGCAGGTGGCCGACCCCGACCCGAACGCGGCCCGGGCCCTGGCGCTGCACAAAATCATCCGCCTTGTAACGCTAACGGCCGGCGGCGAGGCCTACCTCGACTTCATCGGCAACGAGTTTGGGCACCCCGAATGGGTCGATTTCCCCCGCGAGGGCAACGGCTGGAGCTACCAGCACGCCCGCCGCCAGTGGAGCCTGGCCGACAACCCCGACCTGAAATTCCACTTCCTCGGCGCTTTCGACAAGGCCCTGATTCACCTGGCCAAGGCGCGGCACGTGCTGGCCGCCGGCCCCGCCCAGCTGCTGCACCACGACGAAGAAAACAAGGTGCTGGCCTTCGCCCGGGGCCCCCTGGTGGTCGTCGTCAACCTGCACGTCACCGAAAGCCAGCCCGACTACCGCTTCTGGGTGCCCAAGGAAGGCCGCTACCGCGTGGCGCTCTCCTCCGACAGCAGCCAGTTCGGCGGCTTCGACCGACCCGACGAGCACTACATCTACGAAACCTACGAGCAGCACCTGCGCCTGTACCTGCCCACCCGCGTGGCCCTGGTGCTGGCCCTGGCGTAGGGCTTAGAAACTTTATACGACGAATTTATTTATATCATCGTTTGATTGCTCACGAAAACGGACTTAGCGGCCAGCGATGCGGCCGGCCTAGAAAGTTTTCTGAGAAGGCTTTGTTAAGCGCCCAAGCCGCCAAAACGTTCTGTTTGCAACAGGCTATAAGGCAGTAGCTGGGTCCAATTACCGCTGCTTTGCTTATTCGGGGCAACACCAGCGGTAATGCGGGGCAACCCCCGCCGCTCGGTGCAGAACCAAACCGTTCACCGAAGATATGCCTTCGGTGCAGCGCGAGTTTCCAGGTGCAACTTAATTGCGTTACTAAAATTAATTAGGCCATTTTCCGTTTTACCTTTGCCTAACCGGTGCAACCCCCGGCCATTGCCCCGCGTTTATGGGGCCTTGCACCCCGCTACCGTGTTGCGACTAGCTTTCCGCCCTTACCTAGCCTTGTTCCTGCTGCTCTGCTTCGCGCGGGTGCTGCTGCCGGAGGCGTGGGTGTTGGCCCTGCACGCGCACCAGCACACCACCGACGAGCCGGCCCAGCGGGCCAGTTGTGGCGCGGCCAAGGGCAAGGCGCTGCTGAGCGGCCGGCACCAGCACTGCCACGAGGCGTCGCTCTACGACGCGGCGTTCCAGCCGGCCGCGCCGGTGGTGGTGCCGGTGCCGGCGCGCGCGGCCGTGGTGGGACGGCTCACGCCGTTTGCGGCGTCGGTGTGGGCCGAGGCCGTGGCGGCGCAGCGCTGTTTGCGGGGCCCCCCGGTGGGCTAAATCATCCGTCTGGTATGATTTAGGGCCGCTTTGGGGCCCGGTGCCGCCGTGCGCGGGCCGGGCGCGGCCGGGCCGGCTGCCCGTGGGCAGCGCAACCGTTTATTTTCTTGGTACTACTTCTCACCCGGGGCGGCCGCGCCGCCCTGCTGGGGCTCGCGGCCGCGGCCCTGCTGGGCGCGCCGCGCCGCGCCGGGGCCCAAAGCGCCCCGGCGGCCGGCCCCGGCTGCGCCCTGACGCTGGCCGGCCGCGTGGCCGACCAGCGCACCGGCGAGGCCCTGCCCGGGGCCGTGCTGCGCCTCGACGAAACCGGTGCCGCCGAAGCCGCCGACCCCGACGGTCACTACCACTTCCAGGGCCTGTGCGCGGGGGTGTACCACGTGCACGCTTCGTTCGTGGGCTACGCCGACGCGGCGTTTGCCGTGACACTGAACGGCTCGGTGACGAAAGATATCGGCCTGAAAACCGGGGCCCAGCAGCTCCGGGAAGTGCGCGTTATCGGCGAAAAAGAAACCCGGCCGCTCGTGAGCCAAAGCCAGGAAACGCTGAGCGGCAAGGCCCTGGCCGAAACCCGGGGCCTGAGCCTGGGCGAGTCGCTGAAGGGCATCACCGGGGTGTACAGCATCCAGACGGGCCCCACCATTTCCAAGCCGGTCATCCACGGCTTGTACGGCAATCGGGTGCTGATCCTCAACAACGGGGTGCGCCAGGAAGGGCAGCAGTGGGCCAGCGACCACGCCCCGGAAATCGACCCTTTTACCGCCACCCGGCTCAGCGTCGTCAAGGGCGCGGCCGGCATCCGCTACGGGGCCGACGCCATCGGCGGCGTGGTGCTGGTGGAGCCCGCCGCCCTGCCCGACACGGCCGGGGTGGGCGGCGAAGTGAACCTGGTGGGCATGAGCAACAGCCGCCTCGGCGCGGCCTCGGGCTTCGTGCAGGGGGCCGTGCCGGCCGATACCGCGGGCAGGGGGGGCAACCGGGGCCTGGGGCTGCTGCACGGCCTGAGCTACCGGGTGCAGGGCACGCTGCGGCGGGCCGGCAACGCCCGCACGGCCAATTACTACATCCAGAACACCGGCTTGCGGGAGCAGAACTACTCGCTGGCCCTGGCCTACCGCCGGGGGCCGGTGCACACGGAGCTGTTTTTCAGCCGCTTCGACACCAAGCTGGGGATTTTTACGGGTTCGGAGACGGGCTCCATCACCGACGTGCAGGCCGCCATTGCCCGCGACCGGCCCCTGACCGACGACCGGTTCACCTACGCCCTCGGCCGGCCCTACCAGGCCGTGGTGCACCAGCTGCTCAAGGCCAAGGCGACCGTGGACCTGGGCCCCGCCGGGCAGCGCGGCCGGGTGGAGGCCGTGTTTGCCCGCCAGACCGACGCCCGCTCGGAGTACGGCGACCAGCTGCCCTACAACCCCGCGCTGGGCGACGTGCCCGACCTGTTCCTGAGCCTGACCACCCACACCCTGGATTTGGCCTACGTCACGCCCACGAATCGGGGGCCGTGGTCGGCCACGGTGGGCGCGGCGGGCAGCACGCAGGCCAACGTGCGGCAGTACGAGTTCCTGATTCCCAACTTCCGCAACTACGGGGCCGGGGCGTACGCGCTGGGCCAGCACCGCGGCGAGCGGCTGACGCTGGAAGCCGGCCTGCGCTACGACTACCGCTGGCTGCGGGCGTTTTTTCTGAATAACAGCACGGTGACGGTGGAAACGCCGACGACCGTCTACCAGGCCGTGACCGGCACGGCGGGCGGCGTGCTGGACCTGGGCCACGGCCTGACGCTGAGCGCCAACCTGGGCACGGCCTGGCGCCCACCCACCGTGAACGAGCTGTACGCGGCCGGCGTGCACCAGAGCGCGGCCTCCTACGAGCAGGGCGACCCGGCCCTGACCCGCGAGCAGGCCTACAACGGGACGGCCAGCCTGCACTACGCCGGGGCGCGGGTCGAGGCGGAGGTGGGCGGCTACGTGAATTACATCCAAAACTACATCTACCTGCAACCGGCGCTGCGGTATATCCGCACCGTGCGGGGGGCCTACCCGGTGTTCAACTACGTGCAGGCGAACGTGATTTTCCGGGGCGTGGACGCGCACGTGACGTACCGGCCCGTGCCGGCCCTGACGGCCACGGCCGGGCTGTCGCTGCTGTGGGCCTACAACCGAACGGCCGGCGACTACCTCATCTACGCCCCGCCGCAGCGGCTGCAAACCAGCCTGCGCTACGCGCTGGGGGCCCCGGCGGCGGCCGATGGGCCCTACCTGGAAGTCAACAACCTGCTGGTGGCCCGCCAGACCCGCGCCCCGCTCGACGGCGACTACGCCCCGCCGCCCGCCGGCTACGCGCTGTGGGGCGCGGCGGCCGGCACCACCCTGCACCTGGGCCGCCAGCCCCTGGACGTGAGCGTGTCGGCCAGCAACCTCTTCAACGCCGAGTACCGCGACTACCTCAACCGCTTCCGCTACTACACCGCCGACCTGGGGCGCAACGTGCAGCTGCGCCTGCGCCTGCCCTTCGGCTTCCGGTAGCGGCGGGGTTTCGCTTGCAAGCAATTCATTTTTCACCCTTTTCCTCTTTTACCCGCTCCATGAAAAACCTGATGAATCCCCTGTTCAAGCCCGCCGCCCGCCTGCTGGGCACCGGCCTGCTGCTGGCCGCCCTGGCCGGGTGCAGCAAAAAAGAAGAAGTGGTGTCCCCGACCATCGCCAACGAGGCCCTCACCACCACCATCCTGACGCTGACCAACACGGCCAACCCCGCCGACGTGGTGACGGCCCAGTGGGAGCAGCTGCTCGACAACAAGGGCCAGCCGCTGCCCGTGGACGTGAGCAAGGCCAACCTGGCGCTGAAAGCCAACGCCACCTACACCGGCCAGCTCGGCGTGCTGGACAAGAGCCAGTCGCCCACCTTCGACGTGGGCAAGGAAATCGCGGAATCGCGCACCACGTACCACCACTTCTTCTACCAACCACTGCCCACGACGGGGGCCTACGTCATCCCGGCCCCGACCGGCGCGGATACTTACCCGGCCCCCATCCCGACGCCGCTGCCCGCTACCGCCCCGCTTAACCTGACGGTGACCACCACCGACGTGGACACCAACACCCCACCGTTGCCGCTGGGGCTGCAAACCAAGTTTGTGACCGGTGCGGCCGGCACCGGCTACCTGCGCGTGGTGCTGCGCCACCAGCCCAACACCAAGGACGGCACGTTCGCGCCCGGCTCGACCGACCTCGACGTGGGCTTTAACGTGAGCATTCAGTAGCCCCCGACTCTCACCTTTTTTCCGTTCACAACATGAAATTCTCCGCTTTTCTACTGGGCACCGCGCTGGCTTTGCCGCTGGCCGCCGCCCAAACCAGCCCCAACAAAAGCTACGTGGGCCTGAACGCCGGGGCCTCGTTCGCCCTCGGCGACTTTGGCAAGGCCGACTACTTCAACAACCAAGCGGGCTTCGCCAAAACGGGCCTGCACGTGGCCCTCGACGGGGCCCATTTCTTCGGCGGCGGCATCGTGGGCCTGGCGGGCCAGGTCGCCTTCACCGACAACGGCCGCCTGACGGCCAAGGACCTGACCGACCAGTTTGGGCCGGGCTTCACCGACGGCTTCGGGGTAGCGGAGAGCACCTTGCGCAGCGACAAGCGCTACCGCCGCCTGACGGCGATGGTTGGACCCACGTTCATGTTCGGCGGCGACAAGCTCAAGCTCGAAGTGCGGGGCCTGGTGGGCCTGGTGCACAGCCTGGGCACGCCGACCGTCACGGTGCAGCTCGAAGACAACGACCAGACCTTGCTCACGCAGTACAGCTCGACGAGCACCGTCTTCGGCTACCAGGCCGGCCTGGGCCTGCACTACGCGCTGACCCCGGCCTTAGGGGTCGTGCTGCGCGGCGACTACCTCGGGGCCAGCGACCTGAGCATCGACAACGCCAACCGCACCAACAACGCCGGCCGCCTGCAAACCAAGCAGCCCGTAACGGCCCTCAACACGTCGCTGGGGCTGACGTTCGCCTTCGGCAAGTAGCCATTCTTACCGGGGCCGGGCGGGGCCCCACAGCAGGGGCGGCCGTGCCGGGGCGGCCGCCGCCAAGCTTCTCCGTTTGGTTTTGGAGAAATCGCGGGAAGGCCCCGGCCGCTGGCCGGGGTTTTCTTGCCCGCCGGGCCCGGCCGCCGGTCGTGGCCCGGGGAGCTGTCTTTTTCGTCGCCCCCTTTTTTCACTTTTTATTCTTGCCCGTATGAAATCAGTGTTTCACCACCTCCCGGCCGCTGCGTTGGCCCTGGCCCTGGGCGCCGCCGTGCTCAGCGGCTGCTCCCCGGCCAACAAGCCCGCGGACCAATCCGCCGCCCCGGCGGCCACGATGGCCGGTACCCCCGGCATTACCCACGACCAGCTCGCGGCCGACCACAAGCAGATGGAAGCCGACCACCGCAGCATGGAAGCGGCCGACTCGGTGATGGAAGCCGACCACACCGCCGCCAAAGCCGCTGCCCGGGCCGCCGGCATCACGGCGCAGCCGGCCTACATGGCCCTCGAAAAGCGCCACGACGCGCTGCTGGCCCGCCACAAAGAAGTAGTAGCCAAGCACTCGGAAGTATTGAAGCGCCACGCCGAGTTGGAAAAAAGCCACGCCGCCGGCACCGTTTCCGACGCCCAGATGCAGGCCGACCATGCCGGCATGAAAACCGAAGACCAGCAGATGCAGCAAGAGCACCAGCAGCTGGTCGCCGACCACAAGAAAATCGAGGAAGAGCACGCCGCGCTGCTGAAAAAAGGGTAGGCTCCCCCCCGGCAGCCAACCGGCTGAAAGAGCGGCCTCCCGCAGGGGGCCGCCCTTTCCTTGCGCCGGGGCCCCGGACTGGCCGGCCCGGCGGCGCAAGGAAAGGGCAATGGGCCGGGCCAGCCAAACCAAGGGGGGTTGTATTCACCCACGGGCCAGTAAACTGCCCGAAGGACGAATTACGGAAATAATTATATTTGCAACAAAGTTGCTTTTATTAATTATAAAGTAGTGCTGTAGCCCTAGTGTTTCTACGTCTAAACGTTGCTTCGCCGCCGTTGCGGCCCGCTACTTCCCATGCCCACCGCCGCCCGCATCGACCAGCTGCTGACCCAACATGCGCTGCGCCCAACGCCCGTGCGCCGGGCCGTGCTCGGCGTGATGGCCGACACGCCGTTTGCCTTGTCGGTCGGCGAAATCGAGCGGCAGTTGGCCGCCGGCACCGACCGGGTGACGCTCTACCGCACCCTCAAATCGTTCGAGGAACAGGGCCTGCTGCACCGGGTGATGGACGGTACCGACACCATCCGCTACGCGGCCTGCTCGATTGAGTGCAGCGCCGGGGCCCACTTCGACAACCACGTGCACTTCCGGTGCACGGTGTGCCAGCGCATTTACTGCCTCTACCAGGTGGCGGTGCCGGCCGTGGTGCTGCCGAGGAGTTTTGAAGCCCACACCCGCGAGTACCTGCTGGGCGGCGTCTGCGGGACGTGCCAAAGCGGAGACTAAGAGGTGAAATTATCTATATGCAACATTATTGCATATAGATAATGAGTGGTTATATTTGCCTTCCACCCGAAGGGCGTACTCGCGCCCAGCTTTCGGAACCGACAAACGGGTAGCGGCCCGGGTAGCTGCCCGGATGGAAAGCGCCGAAACTGAGCCCAGACCCGATTGGACGGCAATGCCTTGCGGCAGCCCTTACCCGTGCGTGCATGAAACCTTTCCTACTCGTAACGCTGCTGCTGGGGCTGAGCGCCGGCCCGACGCGGGCCCAAGCCCCTGCCCCCCGCCTCAGCGGCCGGGTGCTCGAAGCCAGCGGCCAGCCGCTGCCGGGGGCCACGGTGCGCCTGCTGCACCTGCCCGACTCGGCGGTGGCGGCCGCCACCCAAACCGACCCGGCAGGGCGCTACGGCTTCGGGGAGGTGACCGCCGGGCGCTACCTGGTGCAGGCCACGGCCGTGGGCCAGGCGGGGGCCCGCTCGGCGGCCTTTGCCCTGCCCCCGGCTGGTAATCAGGCGCTGACCCTGCCCGACTTGCGCCTGCGCCCCGAAGCTGCCCGGCTCAAGGAAGTGACCGTGCTCGGCGAGCAGCGGGCCGTGGAAGCCACGGCGGGCAAGCTCGTCTACAACCTCGACCAGCGGGTGTCGGCGGCCGGCACCTCGGCCTACGAGGTGCTCCAGCGCACGCCCGGCGTGAGCATTACCCAGGACGACAACCTCGTGCTCAAGGGCAGCCCGAGCGTGAACGTGCTGGTTGACGGCAAGCTGACCTACCTCTCGGGGGCCCAGCTGGCGGCGCTGCTCAAGGGCATGCCGGCCGAGAACCTGGTGCGGGTGGAAGTGCTGACCGCGCCCGGCGCGCAGTACGACGCGGCCGGCAGCGCGGGGCTGCTCAACCTCGTCACCAAGAAGAGCAGCCGCCCGGGCTACGCCCTCAACCTGAGCGCCGGGGCCGGCACCGGCCGCTACCCGCAGACCACGGAAACCGCCGTGGGTAACGTTAAAACCAAGCGGCTCAACGTGTTTGGCAACTACGGCTACCACTATAAGAAGTCGTACCTGGACCGCACCAGCTACCGCGTACTGGGCGACGCTCCGAGCCGCACCACCTACGACCGGGCCTCGTTTGACCCGTCGGAGGACCGCGGGCACAGCTACCGCGCCGGGGTGGACCTCGCCCTGGGGCCCCGCCAAACCCAGACCCTGGGGGCCGTATACAGCGGCTACGCCAACGAGTGGACCCGCACCGGCAGCGGCCCCACCGTGGTGCGCGACGAAGGCACCGGCCGGGCCTACACCGTGCAAAACCAGAACCTCACCCGCGAGCCGGGCCGCAACAACGCCTTCAACCTCAACTACAAAGCTGCCCTCGACACGGCGGGCCGGGTGCTGACCGCCGACGCCGACTACGCGCACTACCGCTTCAACTCGCAGGGGTTTATTGGCAACCAGCGGCTGGCCGGGGGCGGGCTGCCCGAGGCCCCCTACCAAGAGCTGGCTTTTGGGCAGCCCAGCATCACCACCATCCGCTCGGCGAAGGCCGACGTGGGGTGGCCCGTGGCCGGCACCCGGCTCAGCGGCGGGGCCAAGTTCGCGGCGGTGCGGGCCGACAACGACTTCCGCTACGACTCGCTGGTGCGCGGCGGCTACGTGTACGCGCCGGCCCTGAGCAACCACTTCGTGTACGACGAACAGGTGTTCGCGGCCTACGCCACGGCCGGCCGCAAGCTGGGCCGCACGACCTTCGACGCCGGGCTGCGGCTTGAAAACACGCATTCGGAGGGCAACCTGCTGAACCGCGACCAAGTGAACCGCCGCGCCTATACCAACCTGTTTCCGACGCTTACGGCCAGCCGGGCCTTCGGCTTGCGCCACCAGGTGAGCTTGTCGCTGAGCCGGCGCATCAACCGCCCGCAGTACAACGACCTGAACCCGGCCCGCTACTTTTTCGACAAGTTTTCCTACGCCGAAGGCAACCCCTTTTTGCAGCCCGAAACGGCCTGGAAGGGCTCCGTGGCCTACACCTACCAAAACGACTACGTGCTGACGCTCAACGCGGGCCGCACCCGCAACCCCATTGCCGGGGCAGGGCGGCAGAACGCGCAAACCGGCGAGCTGGTGCTGACCATCGAGAACTTCGTCTACCGCGACGATTTCGACGCCCAGTTCGTGGTGCCCCTGAAGCTGGCCCCGTGGTGGACGGTGCAAAACGTGGTGGACGCGCAGTACGTGCGCCTCGACTACAGCCGGGGGGCCAGCGCGTTCACCCCGCACCGGGCCACGCTGGACGTGTCGTCGACCCACACGCTGAAGCTGCCGGGCGATGTGCGGCTGGAAGTAGCGGCCTACTACACCTCGCCCTCGCTGGCCGGCATCAACATTTTCCGCACCTACGGCACCGTGGACGCCGGCCTGAAGAAGACGTTCGCCCGCCAGCAGCTCGACGTGCGCCTGGCCGGCTCCGACCTCTTCCGCACCATCCATTACTGGGGCTACTCCCTCTACGAGGCCGTCAACACCAGCTACAACCACCGCGGCGACACCCGCCGCGTGAACCTGAACCTGACCTACCACCTGGGCGGCGAGCTGGCCGCCGGCCGCGAGCGCCGGGTGGAGGAGGCCGACCGCGTGAAATAAACCGCATGAAAACGCTCCTTCTGGCTTTGCTGCCGGGCCTGCTGCCCGGGCCCGCGCCCGCCGGGCCGCCGCAAGTTCTGCCGCCGCGCCTGGCCGGGCAGTGGCGGCAGCACGCGGTGGCGTTTATGGCCCGGCGCGTGCTCACGGCCGAGGAGCAAGAGCACCTCAACGACTCGGCGGTGGCCGTGCTCAACGCCCAGCTGCGGCAGGGGCGGGCGGCCATTGTCCTCACCCTGCGGCCGGGCGGCGGCTACCGCTACGCCCGCGCGGGGCCGGCCGGGGCCCTGGCCGAAGAGGCCGGCACCTGCCGCTTTAGCCGCGACACGCTTTACCTGCGCCCCGCCGCCGGCCCGCCGGCGCTGCTGCCCCCCGCCCTACGCGTGGTGCGCCGGGGCCGCCGCGTGCTGGTGCTGGAATTCCCCTTCGGCGACCCCGTCAATAAGATATCCGAGCAGCTGCTTTTTCGCCGTGAATGACCCGGTTGCCCGGCGTTTTCCATCCTTTTCTTCCTGCTATGCTCACCAACCTGCCTTCCCCGGCGGCCCCGCGCCGCCTGCCCGTCACGGTGCTCACCGGCTTCCCGGGCGCGGGCAAAACCACCCTGCTCCACCACTTGCTGCGGCACCGCGCCGGGCTGCGCGCCGCCGTCATCGGCGGCGACCCGCCGGGGGCCCCGGGCGCGGGCCGGGCGGTTTTTTCGCGCACCGAGGAAAAGGTCCTCCGGCTGGCCACCGCGGCGGGCAGCTACGAGCTGCGCGCCGACCTGCTGCGCGAAGCCGGCCGGCTGGCCCGCGAAAACTGCTACGACTACCTGCTGGTGGAAAACCCCGGCCTGGCCGCCGTGGGGCCCGTGGCCCGGACGTTTGCGCTGGGCCACGCCGCCTACGGCCTCGACCTGCCCCAGCGCACCCGCCTCGACACGCTGGTGACGGTGGTGGACGCGGGCCGCTTTGCCCACGACTTCGGGGCCCCCCTGGACCCGCCCGCCAACCCGGCCGACCCCGACGCCCGGCCCCCGGCCTACCGCGCCGACGTGCTGGCCGAGCAAATAGAAAACGCCAACGTGTTGGTGCTCAACAAAACCGACCGGGCCGGCGCTGACGAGCTGGCCCGGCTGCGGGCGCTGCTGCGCCACCTCAACCCCGGGGCCCGCGTGGTGGAGGCCGCCTTTGGGCGGGTGCGCCCCGCCGACCTGCTCGACACCGGCTTGTTTCGCGGCCCGGCCCCCGACCCCTACCCCGACCGCTGCGCCGCCGCGCCGCCGCCGGCCGCCGGCATCGGGGCCGTGCGCTTCCGCGACGAGCGGCCGTTCCACCCGGAGCGGCTCTGGGCGCTGGTGCGCCGGGGGTGGCCGGCCGCGGTGCTGCGCTCGCAGGGCCTGTTCTGGCTGGCCTCGCGCCCCGCCGATGCCCTGAGCTGGGGCCAGGCCGGCGGCTCGCTGCGCACCAAACGGGCCCCTCGCGCCGCACCAAAACCGTGGGCACTTGGTGGGCCGCCGTGCCCGACCGCCACCAGGACCCTGCCTACCAGCGCGACGCGGCCAACCTGCAGGCCCGCTGGCACCCGCAGTTCCAGGACCGGGTGAACACGCTGCACTTCATCGGCCAGGACCTGGACGCCGCCCGGTGGCTGGCCGACCTCGACAGCTGCCTGTGCACGCCCCTGGAAATCGGCCGCTGGCGGCGGGGCAGCACCTTCCCCGACCCGTGGCCGCGCGACGAAACCGCTTAAATTTTTCGACGGCCGGGCCCGCTGCTTCGCCGGCTTAACTTTTCCCATTCCTCCTTTTTATGACTCCCAATCCCAATTCCCGCGCCTTGCGCAAACTGCCCGTTACCGTGCTCAGCGGCTTCCTCGGGGCCGGCAAAACCGCCCTGCTCAACCACGTGCTCCACAACCGCGAGGGGCTGAAAGTGGCCGTCATCGTGAACGACATGAGCGAGGTGAACGTGGACGCCAACCTGGTGGCCCGCGAGGGCGGCCTCTCGCGCACCGAAGAGAAACTGGTGGAGATGAGCAACGGCTGCATCTGTTGCACCCTGCGCGAAGACCTGATGCTGGAGGTGGAAAAGCTGGCCCTCGAAAACCGCTTCGACTACCTGCTCATCGAGAGCACCGGCATCTCGGAGCCGCTGCCCGTGGCCCAAACCTTCTCCTTTGTGAGCGAAGACGGGGCCATCGACCTGAGCCGCTTCTCGCGGCTGGATACCATGGTGACGGTGGTGGACGCCTTCAACTTTGCCAAGGATTTCGGCTCGCTGGACCGCCTGCCCGACCGCCAGCTCAACGAGGCCGACCCGCAGGACCAGCGCACCATTGTGAACCTGCTCACCGAGCAAGTGGAGTTCGCCAACGTGCTTGTCCTCAATAAGACAGATTTGGTCGAGCCGCGCTTCGTGGGCGAGCTGAAGGCCATTCTCGGCCAGCTCAACCCGGGGGCCCGCATCGTTGAAGCCACCTTTGGCCGGGTCGGGCTGGAGCACGTGCTCAACACCGGGCTGTTCAATTTTGAAGAAGCCGAGCAGGGCCGGGGCTGGCAGGAGGAGCTGAAAAAAGCTTATCACACCCCCGAAACCGAGGAATACGGCATCGGCAGCTTCGTCTTCCGCGACCCCCGGCCCTTCCACCCCCGGCGGTTCTGGGACTACATTGCCGACGGCTGGCCGGGCGAAGTCATCCGTAGCAAGGGCCTGTTCTGGCTGGCCTCGCGCCCCGCCGATGCCCTGAACTGGGGCCAGGCCGGCGGCTCGCTGCGCACCGAAAGCGCCGGGTCGTGGTGGGCGGCCATCGAGCGGCCCGAGCGGCACCCGGCCTTTCTGGAAAACCGCGCCGCCATCCTGGCCCGCTGGGACGCCCGGTTTCAGGACCGCCAGAACGAGCTGGTGTTCATCGGCCAGGACGTGCCCGAAGCGCGGGTGCGCCAGGAGCTGGCCGCCTGCCTCTGCACCGAGGCCGAAATCGGCCACTGGCAGCGCGGCGGCGCGTTCGAAGACCCCTGGCCCCAGTTTTAATCCGATGAAAATGCCACGATTGCGAGCCGCCGCCGACTACGGCGGCGTGCTGAACGCCGGGCTCTGCGGGGTGCACTGTGCCGCCGGCCCGGCGCTGCTGGCCTGGTGGGGCACCCGCAACCCCGGGGCCGCGGCCGAGCGCTGGGAATGGGGCTTCCTGGGGCTGAGCGGGGCGCTGGTGGCGCTGGCCACCCGGCGGTACTCCTCAACCGGGCTGCGCGTGGCCTTGTGGGGGTTGTTCGCCGCGTTTGCGGCGGCGGCCCTGCTGGCCGAGCGGTGGCCCTGGCTGGCGTACGCGCAGTACGCGGCCTCGGCGGGCCTGGTGGGTGACCACCTGCTGAACCACCGCCACTGCCGCCGCTACGTGGTCGCCGTATCCCCGTTGCGAGTCGACGAAATTAAATGAAACCCTCGTGGCTGTTGCAGAACGCGGCTCACCCACCTGAAAAGCTGCCGAAGGGGGTGATAGACAGGGCTTACGCATCAAATCTCAGCAACAGCTACTCGGTTATTTTCGCGGGCACAGGCTAGGAGCTGGGCCAGATAAGTATCGTTCCAGCCCGCGTTCCGTCGCCGGGTCCGCAGACTGCCGGGCTGGTGCTTACCCTGTTTTAAGAGGTTGAATGCCAGCTTGCGCAGCACGGCAAAATTGCGGGTGGCGACCCGGTCGCGACTACGGGCCTCGTCCTCGCGGAAGACCACATCCAGCACCCAGTGCAGGCTGTTTTCAATCGCCCAATGGCGCCGGATAGCCTGGATGAGCACGGCGGGCGCATCCAGGCAACTGGTCAGGTAGTAGCGCCACTCGGCACGGGTGCCCGGCTGGTGCGGCACCGACCGGATGGTTTCGACCACAATAATCGCGCGCAGGCCCGGCCAGGCGCGCAACCCAGCTAGTTGCTCGCCCACTGGCAATACCCAGGCCCGGCGCCTTACCCAGCGGCCGTGGCGGCGGTCAAAGGCATCGAAGTCGGCGGGATAGTCCCGCCAGCGCTCGACACAGCAGGCGTGGCCGTAGGCCTTGACGGCGCGGTGGTAGCGGCCCTGGTTGCCTTTCAGGGCCAGGATGTAATCCGCCTGCTGGGCCAGCAGTTGCCGGGCGATGGCCTGCTGGCAGCCGAGCGCATCGAGCGTGACAATCGTGTTGGCCAGGTGCAGGCTACTGAGTAACACCGGGATAGCCGCCAGTTCCTGCCCCTTACCCGTCACGGCTACCTGCCCCAGGCTCAGGCCCTGCGCGGTGGCAAAGGCGCTGACGACGTGCACCGGGCCCTGGGCGCGCCCGCGGTCGAATGAGCGCCGGATGGTCTTGCCATCGACGGCGACGACCTCGCGCGGCAAGGGCGGGGCGACGGTAGCCATCCAGTGGCGAAAACACTGCTCCACCTGCTGCGGGTCGAGCAGCGAAAACACCCGCCGAAACGTATCGTGAGAGGGTATGCCGCCCGGCAAGTCGAGAAACGTCGCCAGCCACGCCTGCTTCAGCTGACCGTAATGCGCGATATCCACCCACGTTTCAGCCCCGGCCATCACCGCGCAGACGGCGATGACCAACAGGTCGAGCAAGCGATGACGGGTGCGACCGGGACAACGCGGGTCTGGAAGCGTGGCAAAAGAAGCCAGGAGTTGACTGAGCATGAGAATCTTAACAATGTCTAACGAGACAAAGGTCAGTCCTCACTACAGCGTCTTGTTTTTGATGCGTAAGCCCTGGGGTGATAGACGAACAAGAATGTCCGTAAAGCACGCTTTTCGGCCGGTTACGCGTTCGACGACCCAACGAACGGCGCTTGCCAAAGAGTTCTGCAACAGCCACCCTCGTTTTCCTGAACAAATGCTGATGATACTTATAGGCCTCACGAATGCGTTCTAATGTTCAGATAGAGTTCAATAAACTGGTTCACCTTTCAACGTTCACGAAACTCGCTTTGGAGATGAGTTTCGTGAACTCAATCAAGTTTGGTTTCGGCTACTAATTGGGCGAATCATTTTGCCCCAGATTAATTGGCGGTACGGAGGCTAAGTAGCTACTTCAGTAGCTCCAGTACCACGGCGGTTTTGGCCGGCAGCGCGAGGCTGGAGAGGCCTTGGATTGCCAGGTAGTTGAGCTGCTTTAATTTCGCTTAACCAGGTTGGGTTGAAAAACGGCCCCTACGCGCGCTTCTGGCCGTTGCGCAGGCGCTGGATGGTGGTGGCCAGGCGCTGGGTGCGGCCCTCGGTGGTTTTGGCGCCGTCGAGCCAGCGCACGTAGTCGCGCTGGTCGGGGCGGGGCAGGGTTTCGAAGAACGTGCGCGCGGCGGGCGCGGCGTCGAGGGCCCCGGCCAGGTCGGGCGGCAGGGTCACGACGTGCACTTCGGGGGCGTGGCGCAGGGCCACGCGCAGGGTGTCGCCCACGGTTTTGCCCAGGGCCCGGCGCACTTCGCGGGGCACCGGCAGGCCGTGGTGGCCGTCGCCGAGCGGGGCCAGGGTGGTGCGGTAGGGGAAGCCGTCGAGGGTGGTTTGCACGGGCAGCTTGCCCTTGGTGCCGTACATTTCCTGCACGGAAAACGGCACGGCCACAAAGAGGCCGCCGTCGGCGCTGTCGGCTTCGATTACGGCTTCAAATTTTTGTTCGGCCTGAAAGGATTCCATCAAAAGCAGGGGTAAAGGAGTAGAAATGGGGATAACGGGAAAACCTTGGGGATAACCGAACCGGGCGCCGATTGGTGGACGTGGGGCCCCGGCCGCGTGGCGAAGTACCGGTTTCCTCAGTGACGGCTCCCGTCAGGGCCGCGTGGCCCGGCCAATTTCGGCTAGCACGGCCCGTACGCCGTCGGCATCGTCGGCGGCTACGGTGCGCACCTGGCCGGGGGCCAGCAAGGGGTAGTGGTGGAGGGTGTGGGTCCGGAGCTCGTCGCTCGTCACCAGCACGGTGTGGGCGAAGCGGAGCGCCATGCGCTCCAGCTCCAGCAGCCAGCCGCGCTCGGCGGGCGCCGCCGATTCGGCCGCCAGCAGGCGCAGGTGCACCACCAAGGGCCGCCGGGTGCGGATGCGGATTTCCAGCGCCGCCAGCCAGGTGGGCCAGTCGGGCGCGTATATCACTCCGAAATCCTCGCCGCCGCCGTCAAGCACGTACGTGGCAAAGCGTGCGTACTGAATGACGCGGTAGTGCAGGCCGTCGGAGAGGTCGAAGGCGGATGGTACGGCTTGGGCCTCGGCCGCCGGGGCCCGGTGCAGCGCCGCCAGCCCTTGCGTGAGCGAGGCGCGGGCGGGGCCCGCCGGGGGCGCGGCCACGGGCGCCGTTTCCACGGCAAGGTCGTCATCGTCTTCGGCCAAGTCGGCCGCCTCGCCCGCGCTAATCTCCGATTCGGGCTGGTCAAATGGCGACGCCGGCGCCACGTCGGGCCCGGGCGTGGTGCCGGCCAGGGCGGGCAATTCCGGCGGGGCTGGGGCCCCCCCCGCGGGCACCGCCGGGGCCCCGGGTGCCAGTGTGCCCGCGGTAGCCGCAGCTGCTTCGGCCACCGCAGTGGCTGCTGCCGCCGAAATTTCTACAACCGGGGCTTCTGTCGTTTCGGCGCTGCCGAGGTAGGGGGCGGCGGGGGCCTGCCAATCGGCCGCAGCGCGCTGCGCCAGAGACTGGCGCAATTGCACGTTGGCAAGACCGACGGGGGCCCCAGCGGCGGGTGCGCTGGGCACGGGGTGGGCCGCCGCCGCTGCCCACCCCGTGCCCAATGTCTCGGGCGCAAGGTCACTCAGGCCCACCAAATGGGAGCCTGCGCCTAAGTCTATTACGGCGGGGCCGGCCTCGGCGGTGGCCTCGGTGGCCTCGGATTCGGGCAGCTGGGGCAGCACGGCCAGGGTGGGCTGCTCGGCGGCCAGGGCCCGCACGAGCGGCAGGGTGGGCAGGGCGGGCAGGGCCGCGGTGGCCGCCACGCGGTGAACGGCAGGGTCGGCGTCGTCCCAGGCCAGCACGAGCAAAACGGGGGGGGGAGGAGGCATGGCGGACGCGGGCGGGAAAGTGGGGCGGGTGGGCAAAGATGGGGCCCGACCGGGCCGCAGGCAAGCGCTGCGCGTTGGCCGAGCGAATTATCGGGTCCGCCGACTTTGGCGGGTTTTTTGCCGCCCGCGCCGGGGCCCCGCTTTATCTTGCAGTCATAAACGAGGTGCCGACCGACTTGGCCGGCATTTTTTTGAGCCCACGCGCCCTATCCGACCCCACTTTTATCCATTATGAACCCATCGATTCAGGAGAATAATTATATGGTTAACGACCTGGCGGCTACGGCCCACCAGGACCATACGGCCGGGCACGTGCGCCGCGCCGAGGAGCTGGCCCCCGGCTGCTACCTGTTCAGCTGCGACAACGGGGTGCGCCTGGCGCTGTCCGTCATCACCGACAAAATCCTGCGCTTTCGCTACCTCACCGACGGGCCCCTGCTGCCCGATTTTTCGTACGCCGTGCCGGCCGACGTGGTGCCGCCGGCGCCCGCGTTTTTGGAGTTTGTCGAGAAACCCGACCACTACCGCCTCACCACCGCCCGCCTCATTTGCACAGTGCAGAAGGAGGGCCTGCGCACCCGCGTGCTCGACCGCTCGGGCACGATTTTGAGCGACGACGAGCGCGGCTTCCATTGGCAGTACGACGACGAAACCGGCAACGACATTGTGAAGATGAGCAAGCAGGTGCCCCCCGGCGTGCACTACTACGGCCTCGGCGACAAGCCCGCCAACATGAACCTGCGCGGCCACCGCTTCACCAACTGGGGCTCCGACACCTACGGCTACACCAAGGGCTCCGACCCGCTCTACAAGAACATTCCCTTCTACCACGTGCTGCACCAGAAAATTGCCCACGGCATTTTCTTCGACAACACGTTCCGCAGCTACTTCGACTTTGCCGCCGAGCGCGCCGACGTCACCAGCTTCTGGGCCAACGGCGGCGAGCTGAACTACTACTTCATCTACGGGCCCACGCTGCTGGAGGTGGCCCAGGAATATACCCTGCTCACGGGCCCCGCCGAGCTGCCCCCGCTCTGGACGCTGGGCTACCACCAGTGCAAGTGGAGCTACTACCCGGAGGCCAACGTGCGGGAAATTGCCCATGGCCTGCGCGAGCGCAGCATTCCGTGCGATGCCCTGTACCTCGACATCGACTACATGGACGGCTACCGGTGCTTTACCTGGCACCCCACGCACTTCCCCGAGCCCAAGCGCCTGGTGCAGGAGCTGGCCACCGCCGGCTTCAAAACGGTGGTCATCATCGACCCCGGCATCAAGATTGACCCCGGCTACTCCGTTTATAACGAGGGCCGGGCCAACGACTATTTCTGCCGCCGCGCCGACGGGCCCCTGATGAAGGGCACGGTGTGGCCCGGCCTCTGCAACTTCCCCGACTACACCAAGCCGCAGGTGCGCGAGTGGTGGGCCGGCTTGTTTGAGGGCCTGATCAAGGATGTGGGCGTGGCCGGCGTGTGGAACGACATGAACGAGCCGGCGGTGTTCGAGAAGGGCACCTTCCCGCCCGACGTGCGCTTCGACTACGACGGCCAGTCGGCCTCGCACCTCAAGGCGCACAACGTGTACGGCATGCAGATGGCCCGCGCCACCAACGAGGGCGTGAAGCGCTTCGCCTACCCCAAGCGGCCCTTCACCATCACGCGCAGCACCTACGCCGGCGGCCAGCGCTACTCCTCGGGCTGGACCGGCGACAACATCGCCTCGTGGGAGCACCTGTGGCTGGCCAACATCCAGTGCCAGCGCCTGAGCATCAGCGGGTTCAGCTTTATCGGGAGCGACATCGGCGGGTTCATCGACACGCCCGACGGTGAGCTGTACGCCCGCTGGATTGCCCTGGGGGCCTTCCACCCGTTCTTCCGCACCCACAGCTCCGGCGACCACGGCGACCAGGAGCCTTGGAGCTTCGGCGAGCCCTACACCAGCCTGGCGCGCCATTTCATCGAGCTGCGCTACCGCCTGCTGCCCTATATGTACACCGCGTTCTGGCAGTACAGCACGCACGGCACGCCCATGCTGCGCCCGCTCACCTTCCTCGACCAGAACGACCCCGAAACCTACCTGCGGATGGCGGAATTCAGCCTTGGCGATAACTTGCTCGTCTGCCCCATCACGGCCCAGGGCGCCGACGGCCGCTGGATGTACCTGCCCCGCGGCGACTGGTACTACTACTGGACCGATGGCTTCCAGGCCGGCGGCACCGAGGTGTGGGCCAGCGCCGACCTCACCCGCATCCCACTGTTTGTCAAGGCCGGGGCCGTGCTGCCCATGCAGCCCGTGCTGCAATACGTGGGCGAAAAAGTGGTGGACGAGCTCACGCTGCACGTGTACTACAAAAACGGCACCGCCGAGAGCTGCCTCTACGACGACGGCGGCGAGGGCTACGCCTACCAGGAGCAGGGCCAGCAAACCGTGCGCCGCTTCACGGCCACCGGCACGGCCACCGAGCTGGTGCTCGCCCAGGCCATTGAGGGGCCCTACCAGCCCGCCTACGCCACCTACCGCGTGGTGCTGCACGGCTTGCCCGGGGCCCCGGCCCGCGCCACCGTCGACGGCCAGCCCGCCGCCCTGGCCACCGCCGAGCTGGAAACCGGCCTCGCGCTGCCCAGCTTCGTGGTCGGCACCGGCTTCGGCGAGGCGCGCGTGGCCCTGGCCGCCCCCGCCGGGGCCCCCGCGCCGCCGGCCGCGTAGCTGCCCTTGCGCCACCAAAAAGCCCCAACGGCGGCCGGTTCTCGCCGGCGTCGTTGGGGCTTTTTGGCGCAGTTCGGGGCCCTAGCGCAAATCTCTATTCGATGTACAGAATGATAAATTAAAAGGCGGTGGTCTAAAACGGGGCGGTCCGGCGACTTTTTCCGTCGTCGGGCCACGCTTGCTACAGCGCGGAGGTGCCGTTCAGTGATAAGAGTGGCCCGACGAAGCCCTTCGGGCTATTCGCCGGACCACCCCGTTTTAGACCATCGCCAATTAAAAATCTGACAGTCAAACTTTTAATTTCTAATTCCAGTCAAACGTGTACGTTGGTGCGGAATCTGCCCTAGCGCGTGCCTTTGATGAGTTGCCCGTCCGAAGTAGCCGCGAAGCCGGCGGCTGGCGTTGGGAAATCCAGGCTGTTGACGGTGGCCGGGTACTGCGAGTTGGGAACGGGGCGGTACTCCTGCTGCCACGTTTGGCCCCCGTCGGCGGTGTGAAAAATGCCCGTGCCATCGGTGAGGTAGCCCTCCCGCTCGCTGAAGAAATGCCCCTGGCCGGAAGCAGGCAACTGGCTGTTTATGAGCTGCCAGGTGGCGCCGCCGTCCTGCGTTTTGTACAGGTGCTGGTCGGGGAACGTAGCGGCGAAGCCCACCGCGGGGCCCACGAACGACAGCGAGTTGATGTACTGGTGGTCCCAAGGCAGCGTTTGCCAGGTAGCGCCCTGGTCGGTGGTCTTGGCCAGACTGCCGTTGCTGAACACCCCGCCCCCAAAGCCGTACGACAAGCCGCCCCCGGCCGCGAAGCCGGTGGCGGGCCCCGGAAACTGCACCCACCGCCAGTCGCCCGCCGCGGGGCTGAACACTGTGCGCCACGACGCGCCGCCGTCGGTGCTGCGCTGAATGGCGTTGTTCTTAAACGACAACCCCGTTTGCTCGTCGAAAAAGTGCAGGCGGAAGCTGCCCAGAAAACCACTGCCGGGTAGTAATTGCCACGTGGTGCCGCCGTCGGTGCTTTTGTACACGGCCTGGCCGCTGGCGGGCGTGCTGGGGGCCCCCACGGCCCCCGCCACGGGGTCGACGCCCACCGCGAACACCAGCTGCTCCGTCACCGGGGCCAGCGTGCGGAAGCCGTTCAGGGTGAGCGGGTACAGGTTTTGGCGCGTCCAGGTCGTGCCGCCGTCGCGGGTGGTCAGCAGCGGGCTGTAGTGGTACTGGTCGGCCACGTAGCCGCCAATCACCCAGCCCACTTGCGCCGAGGCAAAGTGCGTTTCGGAAAAGCCGGCCAGCGCCGGCGCGCCGTAGGGCAGGGGCCCCCAAACGGCGCCGCCGGGGCGCGGGTCGGTGCCGCGGCCGCAGGCGCTGGCCAAGCCCAGCAGAGCCGGCAGCAAAGCGTAGCGAAGGCGCATAGGAAGAATGATTTGGGCGGGAGAACACTGGGCAGAGCCTCACAACGGCAATTAGGTTGCATTCGGCCTGAAGGTGCCGCCGGCCTGCTTCCTCCGTACTTCCGAAGCAAAAACGACACCGTACAAGGTGCCGTTTCTGTGCCTTGCCTATAAAAAACCAACCTATTCCACCAGCAGCTTCTTCGTAATCAATCCCTTGTCGGTGAACAGCTGCAAGGTGTACACGCCCCCGGCCAGGCCGGCCAGGTCGAGGGTGCGGGTGGCGGTGCCCGCGGCGGGGGGCTCTTCGCGGCGCACGGTGCGGCCGGTGGCGTCCACCACGGCCAGGGGCGCGGCCAGCAGGGCGGCCGGCGCGCGCAGCACGTAGCGCCCGCCCGGGCTGGGGTTGGGGGCCACGGTGAGGGCGGCGGCCAGGGCCGCGTCGCGGGTGGCGGTGGCCGTGCCGGCGAAGGCCACGTCGTCGATTTGAAACACGGTGCCCGCCGTGCCGCCCGTGGGGGCCCCAGTCGAGACGTCAATCAAGCCCGAGCCGAAGCTGATATGCACCGAATCGGGCGTGGCCGACGAGGCGTAGACAAGTGGCACCTGGGCCAGCGTGTAGGCCGGCGTGACGGCGCTAAACGTCTGCGCACCAACGGCCACGACCACCGACTGGCCGTTGACGGTCCGCGTGAGCGATACTTCGGCAAACGCGCCGTTGGTGGCCACCGGGGGCTGGGCGCCCGTCAGCTTGTAATAAAATTGCAGCGCGGTGGGCCGGCCGGTGAAGGGCAGGCCGGCGGGCGCGGCGGCGGTGAGGGGCCCGAGCTTGGTGCCCAGCACCACGCCCCCGGGCACGACGCCGAATAGGGTCGCCTTGGTTTCAAGGCGCAGGGCGTAGGCGCCGCCGTGGACGTCGGTCGTTTTGGTGAAGGTGCCCGTGGCGAGCCGGACGGGCGACAGGGCCGCGATAACGTCGTCCACGGTCAGCCAGCCGGTGGGCGCGTCGGTGCCGCTGCGGGCGGCCCAGGTTTCAAAGCCGCCGTTGGCCACGGCCTGGGCGCGGGCCGGGGCCCCGGCGGCGAAGAGCAGGCCCACGGCCAGCCCGGTGCGGAGAAGTTTTTTCATAGCGCGTCAGCAAGAAAGGGGAGGGGTGGTAAAGCTACGCACGGCGGCGGCTCGGCTATATGCCGGCAATCGAATATTTGCCCGGCCGCCGCCACTTTAGGGCCCCCGGCGGCCCGTGCTTACCTTGGCTGCCATGAACTTGCGTTTAGTTAGGGCCCCCGGGGCCCGTGCGGTGGCCGTGCTGCTGGCGCTGCTGGCGGCGGCCTGCGCGCCCCGCGCCGCGGCGGCCCAGGGCCTGCGCTGGGGCAACCCGCTGCGCCAGCTGCTGCACCGCGACACCGCCGGGCTGGGCCGCGTGCTGGCCCACCCGGCCGCCTACCGCGTCCAGATTTTGTACACCCGCATCCGGCGCGACGCCCGGGGCCGGGCCCACTTCCGCCGCTACGGCTACCGGCTGCGGCCCCGCGAGTACTTCTACCCCGCCAGCACCGTGAAGCTGCCCACCGCCGCCCTGGCCCTGGCGTGGCTGCGCGCCCTGGGGCCCCAGGCGCCCGGCCTCACCGCCGATTCGCCCATGCTGACGGACTCGGCCTTTGCCGGCCAAACGCGGGTGCGGCGCGACACCAGCAGCGCCAGCGGCCGCCCCACTGTGGCCAACTACGTGCGCAAAGTGCTGCTCGTGAGCGATAACGATGCCTACAACCGCCTCTACGAGTTGGTGGGCCCCGGGGCCCTGCACGCCGGCCTGCGGCGCCTGGGCCTGCGCCGCACCCGCATTGCGGGCCGCCTGGCGGTGGGCGACGCGCCGCCCGGCTCGCTGCACACCAACCCGGTCAGCTTCTACGCCGACACGGCCGCCCGCCAACTGCTCTACCGCCAGCCCGCCGCCTACTGGCCGGGGCCCGTGCCGCACTGGCGCCTGCGCGGCACGGCCATCGGCCGGGCCCACGTGGTGGGCGAGGCGGTGGTGCCGGGGCCCCTGGACCTGAGCCAGAAAAACATCTTCCCGCTGCGCGACCAGCAGCGGGCCCTGCGCGCGGTGCTCTTCCCCGAAACGCTGCCCGCCCGCCGCCGCCCGGCCCTGGCCCCGGCCGACTACACCCTGCTGCGCACGGCGATGGGGGAGGCCCCCGCCGCCAGCCCGCACCCGCGCTACGACGCCGCCCACTACCCGGCCACCTACGCCAAGTTTTTGCTGGGCGGGGGCGGGCAGGCCGCGCTGCCGCCGGGCGTGCAGGTATTCAATAAAATCGGCCAGGCCTACGGCTTCCTCATCGACAACGCCTACGTGGCCGACTCGGCACGGGGCGTCGAGTTCCTGCTCAGCGCCGTGGTGTACGTGAACGCCGACGGCGTGCTCAACGACGACCAATACGAGTACGACACCATTGGCTTCCCGTTTCTGCGCGAGCTCGGGCGGCGCGTATACGAAGCCGAGTGCCGGCGGAAACGGCCGTAGCCGGCGGTTTGCCGTATAGCCCAACCGGTTCTTTTCCATTTCCTTGAAACCAACAACCATGAAAAAATCTGCATTCCTCGCCGCCCTGGGCTTGGGCACCGCGCTGCTGGGTGGCTGCGAAAACAAGAGCGGCGGCGACGGCGACTCCACCAGCCAGGGCTCGCCGGGCTCCGATACCACCAACCCCAGCTCGAAGGTGAGCGCCGACTCGGCCGCCGTGCCCCGCGCCGACAGCGCGGCTTCGGCTCCGCGCTAGTCCGCTGGGGCCCCAGTGGGCCAGCCCGGCAGTTGGGGGTAGTGCATCGGCAGCAAGCACTTGACGAACAAAAAATAAGTATTTCCTGGGCCATGCGCCGGCCGGAATTGCCCGTATAGCCCGGTACGTTTTTTCAAACAGCCCTTCTTTTTAGCCAACTTCTTATGAAATTCTCCCAAATTTCCCTGGCGGCTGTGCTGGGCAGCGCGCTGCTCAGCGGCTGCGGTAGCAAAGGCACGGGCGAAACCAGCGCTGCCACCGGCACCGGCGCGGCGGCATCGTCTACTACCACTTCCCCCGCCGACACGACGGTTACGGCGGAGGCCGCTGCCGCCGGCGAGCCCAGCAGCACGCTGCCCGCCGGCAGCACCACCAGCGGCAACACCAACTCCAAGGGCACGGGCCCCGGCACCGGCGCCGCGGCACCCGGCAGCTCGTCCAACAACTAGGGCCCCCGCGCACTTTCGATTAGCGAAGCGGGAAGGCGGCCACGAGTGGGCGCCTTCCCGCTTCGTGTTTTTTAGAGCCAGTGCTTGAGGTACTGGTACACTTCGGGGTGGGTGAGGAGGCCGCCGTGGTGCTGCTGCTGGAACTCGGCAGTGCGCACGCTGGTGCCGGGCGGCAAAGCGGCTTCGTTGCCAAAAATATCGGCCCCCTGGGCACTGCCGCGGCTCACCAGGCCATCGCCAAAGTATTGGCGCAGAGCAGCCGGCCGGTTGGTTTTCAGCCACGAACCCATGAGGAGGTGGTAGGCCACGCCGGGCAGCAGCGGCACCGCGGTGCGGGGCGGGGCCAGGTCGTCGGCGTGGGCGTCCTGCCAGTCCTCGTCCACCAAAATGGAGCGGCGCAGGTCCTTGATGCCGTTGCTGCGCTGGTTGAGGGCGTTGCTCAGGAACCGGGTCGGAAACAGGTCGATGCGCTTGAGCAAGTGGGCCGCAAAGTGGCTGTTCTGCTCCAGCCACGAGCCGTCGTTGGGCGTGCCCAGCAGAAACACGGCCCGCAAGTGGGCCAGCCAAGGGGCGCTTTCCGTTAAAAGTTGGGAGTTAAAAGTTAACGGCTGGCCCGGCGTTTCGGCGTTGGCTTTCGTTGTTTTTAATGGCTCACTTTTAACTTTTAACTGCTCATTGCTGCCGTAATACCCAGCCGAGCGGATGATGAGGCCGCCCATGCTGTGGCCCACCAGCACCAGCTCGCCGAGGGCGTCGGGGTAGGCAGTGGCCAGCTCGGTGAGCAGGCGGCTGAGCTCGCGCCCGTTTTCGGAGAGGTGCAGGCCGGAGTTGAAGCGCACGTAGAGGGTGTGCACACCGGCCTCCGCGGCCAAGCGGGGGCCGTAGCGGCGGTAGTCGGGCGCGTCGGCGAAGCCGGTTTGCCAAATCTGCTCGTCGCCCATCAGGCCGTGCAAAAACACCACCGTTTGCTGGCGGGGCCCCCGCAGGCCCAGGGCCGCCACCGACACGTCGTGGCCATCGTGGCGGAAGCTCATGCGCAGGGCGCGCGGGTCGTAGCGGGCGGCCAGCTGGTCGCCCAGGGCCCCGTTGAGCACGGGCAGGAAGAAATGCTGGTGGGCGCGCGCCGACCCCACCAGGTAGGCGGCGCCCCGCACCGGGGCGGTGGCCACGCGGCCCGCGGCCGCTAGGGCGCGGCGCAGGCGGGAAGGCTGGCCTTCAGGGGGAAGTTCGGGCATGGCAACGGGTGGGACGAGGGCGGGAAATTACATGCGAAACTGGCCGCGGCCGGCAGCCGTCCGGCCAAAATCTACGTACTTTGGGGTCAAATACTCTTTACCGTTCCGCTCATGAACCGCACCCTCCGCCTCGCCCTGGTTTTGCTGGGCACCGCCCCGGCCCTCACCGGCTGCGACTACGCCAAGTACAGCCCGGGCATCAACACGGCCGCCAAAGCCAACTTCAGCTGGACGCCCACCTGGCACACCTCCGACGTATCGCGCGACAGCATCAGCGACCGCCAGCGCGTGGAGCCGGCGGGTGGCGAAGGCTCGGCCGCGGCCATCAAAAAAGGCACCGTGCAGGACCAAATCAACTCGGCCCCGGCCGGCAGCAGCGCCGCCTCGCCCCAGTCGGCCAACGGCAAGCTGGCTCCCGCGGCCGACCAGTCGACCAGCAACAGCAAAACGCCGGTCGACAAAACCCAGGCCCCCAAGTAGAGGCTGGATTTTGGCTGTCAGCCAGCGTTGTTTGAAAACCAGAAGAGCCCGTGGCCCCCGGCCGTGGGCTTTTTTGCGTCCGGTTAAGTCGGGTCGTGGCTCGCCTCCACGCTGCCCGGGGCCCCGGGGCATGGCCGTTGCGGCGGCGCATTCGTAAGCAAAGCAAAGCCAACCGGCTGGTCCTACCATTTTTCCCCGTCCTATGCTTTCCAACCACGCTTCGCGGGCCAGCACGCCCGATTTTATGCCCGTGGTGCCCGGCTTGTGGGTGCTGCGCGACGTATTCGTGAACCTCTATTACGCGGCCGTAGCCCCCGCGCAGCCGCCGGGCCCCTGGGTGCTGATTGACGCCGGCCTGCCCGGCTCGGCCGGCAAAATTCAGGGCCACGCCAAAGAGGTGTTCGGGGCTACGCCGCCGGTGGCCATCTTGCTCACCCACGGCCACTTCGACCACGTGAGCGCCCTGCCCGGCCTGCTCGAAGCTTGGCCCGGTGTGCCCGTGTACGCCCATCCGCTGGAGCTGCCCTACCTCACCGGCCGCTCCAGCTACCCGCCGCCCGACCCCACGGTGGGCGGCGGGGCCATGGCGTACCTCTCGTTTCTGTACCCCAAAAAACCACTCGACCTGGGGCCCCGGGTGCACGCGCTGCCGGCCGATGGAAGCGTGCCCGGCCTGCCCGGCTGGCGCTGGCTGCACACACCGGGCCACACCTTCGGGCACGTGTCCTTCTTCCGGGAGGAAGACCGGGTGCTGGTGGCGGGCGATGCCTTCACGACCGTGGTGGGCGAGTCGGGCCTGGCCACCCTCACCCAAAAGCAACGGGTGCACGGCCCGCCGGCCTACTTCACGCCCGACTGGGACGCGGCCCGCGACTCAGTGGAGCGCCTGGCGGGCCTGGCGCCCGAGGTGGCCGCCACCGGCCACGGCATTGCCATGCACGGCCCCGCCCTGCGCGAGCAGCTGCTGCAACTGGCCCGAAAATTCGACGAGGTAGCCCGGCCGAAAGTGGGCCGCTACGCCCACACGCCCGCCACGGCCGATGCCAGCGGTGTGCGCTCGGTGCCGCCGCCGCTCGTCGGGCCGGTGGCGAAAGGCTTGCTCGTGGCCGCCGCAGTGGCGGGCGTGTTGGCCCTGGCCCTGGGCGGCTCGCGGAAAAAGCGCCGCCCCCACCGGCTCCAAAACCCCAACCGCTACGCCGACCGCGCCCGTCGTGCGCAATCCGCCGGTAAGTAACAACGCGGTTGGTTATTCAATTGGCAGCAAAAAGCCTTCCCTGGGGCCCCAGGGAAGGCTTTTTGCTGCGTGCAGGTGCGCTACTCGGCCACCGGCGGCTTGCCGGGCCGGGCGTAGCCAAAGCGCACGGGCGGTTCCACCACGTGGTAGCCGTCGAGGCCCGAAATGGCGGCCGTGCCCATGCTCACCAGGTCCAGGGTGCCGTTGTCGCGCAGGCCAGCGGCGGGCAAGTACACGTGTTCGACGGTGCCCACCACCAGCAACGTGCCGTTGCTAATGGCGTGCTCCTCCAAAAAGCGCAGGCCGATGCTGACGACACTTTCGGCCACGTAAGGGGCCGGAAAGCCGTCGCGGTACACGGGCGTAAAGCCGCAGGCCCCAAACTCCGAAATACCGGGCGGGAAATCAGCCGAGGTGTAGTGGGCCGCCGCCAGCTTGGTTGTGGGCACGTGGTTGAGGGTGTAGCAGCCGGAATCCTTGAGGTTGTGGTAGGTATGGCGCGGCACGGCGGTGGGGCGCGTCACCATGCCCAGCAGGGGCGGGTTGGAGCCGAGGTGAATGACGGAGCTGTAAATGGCCAGGTTGGGGAAGCCATCGGCTGCGGCCGTGCCCACCAGGTTGGCCGACTTAAAGCCCGGCAGGCCGTTGACGAAGTTGAGGCGGTAAATCTTCTCAAAGCCGTGGATGTCGGCGGCGGTAATGTGGTGCATAGAGTGGGTGGTTAGCAGGTTCAGTTAGCAGCTTTAGTACAAAAGAATGCTCAGCTATAATTGTTCACTGCTGAGTAGTGCGTCAAAAGCAAGCGAGTACCGAAAGGCAGTCAGTACGACCGCCTTTCGGTACTCGCTTGCTTACGTACGACCTCTTAACGGCGCATTGTTTTGGGGGGTGCTCAGCGCTGGCGGGCGGCCCAGGCGTTCATCTTCTTTTCGAGTACGGCCAGCGGCATCGAGCCCCCGGCCAGGATTTCGTCGTGGAAGGCGCGCAGGTCGAACTTGGCGCCCAGCTGCTTCTGGTAGCGGTCGCGCAGCTCTTTGAGCTTAAGCTGGCCGGTTTTGTAGCTCAGGGCCTGGCCCGGAATGGCCATGTAGCGCTCCACCTCGGCCGTGGCGCCCTGCTCACTGATGGCTTCGTTGGCCTGCATGTAGGCGATGGCCTGCTCGCGGGTGAGCTTGCCGGTGTGCAGGCCCACGTCGACTACCAGGCGCAAAGCCCGGTGAATTTCGGCCCCCAGGTGGCCCATGTGCTGGTAGGGGTCTTTGAAAAGGCCCAGCTCGGGCCCCAGGCTTTCGGTGTACAGGGCCCAGCCTTCGTTGAACGCGCTGTAGCCGCCGAAGCGGCGGAACTTGGGTAAAGCGGTGTTTTCCTGCTGCAACGACACCTGGTAGTGGTGGCCCGGAATGGCCTCGTGCAAAAACAGGGTTTCCATGGCCGGGTTGGCCGCGGTGTTGAACTTGGTGGGGTCGAGAATGGGCACGTAGAAAATGCCCGGCCGCGAGCCGTCGGGCGTGCCGCGGTTGTACTGCGCCGAGGCCGACGCCGCCCGAAACGCCTCGGTGGCCCGCACCTCAAACGCCGTTTTGGGCGCGTGGCTGAACAGCTTGGGCAAGCCCGGCTCGATGCGCGCCTGGATGGCACGGAAGGCGTCAAGCACTTCCTTCTCGGTTTTGAACGGCCGGAACTTGGGGTCGGTGTTGACGAACGCAAAGTAGGCGTTCAGGTCGCCTTTGAAGCCAGTTTGGGCCTTCACGCGCTCCATCTCGGCGCGGATGCGGGCCACTTCGGCCAGGCCGGTCTGGTAAATCTGGGCCGGGGTGCGGGTGGTGGTGGTGCCCACCTCGGCCGCGTAAGCGTAGCGGGCCGCGCCTTGCGGCAGGGCCCCGATGCCCGACGAAGCCCGGGCTTTGGGCAGGTATTCGGTGTTGAGGAAGTCGGCCAGCTTCTGGTACTGCGCCGCTACGTCGCGCCGGATGGCCTCCTCGTACAGCGGCGTCAGGCGCGCCCTGTCGGCGGCCGAGAAGCTGGCCGGGAAGGCCACTACCGGACCGTAGAACAAGCTTTTGGCGGGGTCGGCCACGGCCAGGGCGCGCAGCTGGTCCACCATTTTGGGCACCAATGCTTTGGGCAGCACCACGCCGGCCGCCAGGCCGCGCCGGAAGTTGGCGATGGCCGTGTCGGTCCACGCCGGGAAGCCGTGCAGGCGGCCCAGCCAGTGGTCGTAGTCCAGCACCGTTTTGAAGGGCTGGGCCCCCGTGCCGGCCCCCAGCTGGGCCAGGGTGCTGGGCAGGGCATAAAACTGGTTGAAGGGAATCATCCAGTTGTTGAACGCATAGCCCGCCAGCCGCTGCTCCAGCTCGTAGCGGAGGATGTCGTAGCTCACCTGGTCGGTGGCGTTGAGCTTAGCCGGGTCAAATTTCCGCAGCGCGCCCAGGTAGTGCGTGTAAAAGGCCCGCAGCGTGTCGCGCCGGGCCTGCGTCTGGTCGTTGGGTAGCTGGTCGTCGAAGCGGTGGTCGCCCTGGGCCGTGGCTTGCAGCGGAAACAGCTGGTTGCTGCGGTCGGAGTAGCTTTCAAACAAAGCGGCCAGCGGGGCCGAGCTGGCCGGGGCTCCCACGGCGGCCGGTTTGGCCGTCGGGGCGGACCGCTTGGCGGGCTGGGCCCCGGCCTGGCTGCCGGCCGCCAGCAAAATAGCAGCGAGAAGAAGTCTTTTCATGGTGGAGGCGGAAAAGTTATTTTGAGTAGGAATTCACAGCTATACACAGAAGTACACAAGGAGAAAAGGCCGTCATGCTGAACTTGTCGAAGCACCGCTCCCGCAGCAGTAAATTGCTTACGCGGGAGCGGTGCTTCGACAAGCTCAGCATGACAGCCTCTACTATTTTCTACTAGCCGAAATTACCGCTCCAGCTTGAAGCCGGGCTCGCGGGCGGGGGGCGCGGTGCGGTTGGCCACGGCCCAGCCGGTGAGGTACATCCACTGCGTCATTTTCGTCAGTTTGGCGTAGTCGATGCGGCTGGGCTCGTCGCGCGGGGTGTGGTAGTCGACGTGCAGCAGCGAGGTGTACATGATGGCCGGGATGCCCAGGCGGGCGTAGGGCAGGTGGTCGGAGCGGAAGTACCAGCCCTCGGGGTGGGTGGGCTTGTCCCACTCGGTGTCGAGCTTGAACTTGGGGCCCTGCTGGTTGGCGGCCAGGGCAGTTTTCACCAGGTCAGACGAATTCATATGGGGCGGCGTGCTGCCCAGCAGGGCGGCGCTGTCGGGGGCGTTGCGGCCCATCATTTCGGCGTTGAGCACGGCCATAATGCTGGATTGCGGCACGGTGGGGTGGGCCGAGAAGTACGTCGAGCCAATCAGCCCGCGCTCCTCCGAGCCCTGGTACACGAACAGCGCCGAGCGCCGGCCCGGCTGCTGCTTGAAGGCCCGCATGATGGCCAGCAGCGCCGCGCAGCCCGTGGCGTTGTCGTCGGCCCCGTTGTAGATGGAGTCGCCGGCGATGGGGGCCCGCACGCCGTCGTGGTCCTGGTGGGTGCTGAAGAGGACGTACTCTTTTTTCAGCTGGGCGTCGGTGCCGGGCATCTTGGCCACGAGGTTCACAGACGGGTACTGGAAGCTCTCCACCTTCAGCTCGGTGCTGAACTGCTGGCCGGCCTGCTGCACCCAGGCGGCGGCGCTGGCGGGCAGCCACACCACGGGCGGCGTGCTCACCACTTTGGTGCTGGCCGCGCCGGGCAGGCTGTAGCGGCCCCGTTCAAAGACGTGGCTCCAATGGTCGTAAACGGCCTGCGAGGCCGCGTCCGACACGAACACCACGGCCACCGCGCCGGCCTTCACCAGCTCGCCCGCCTGCCCGCCGAACTTGCCGAACACGTAGCGCCGGTAGCTGATGCCGTCGGTAGGGGCCCCGGCAATCTGCACCGCCACGGCCTTGCCCTTGATGTCGACCTTGGCTAGCTCAGCGGGCGAGCCAGTGCCTACGTACACCAGCGGGGCATTGATGCTGGCGTTGGTCGGGGCCACCACCGAGCCCTCTTTGTCTAGCTTAATCTCGTGGGTGCCAATGCGCAGCGTGCTGCTCTTGCTTAGGCGGGTGCGTTGCAGGTTGAACCACTGGAAGTAAGTGCCGTCGTCGCCGGCCGGCAGCATGCCGGTGGCCCGGATCTGGTCGACGAGCCACACGCTGGCCTTCAGCTCGTCCAGGGTGCCGCCCTCGCGGCCCCGGTAGTGGTCGCCGGCCAGGGCAAACAAGTCGCGCTTGATGTCGGCCTCGTGGATGGCGCTTTCGGCATTGGCCGCTTTGGCGGCCGCAGGTTTCTTCTGGGCGGTGGCGCCGAACGGGGCCCAGAGCGCCACGCCCGCCAGCACCACTGATGCAGTAGTACGGAATATTTTTTTCATGAAGGAGGAAAGATGAATTAGTATTTTGCAGGGTCAAGATAGGGCCCCCGTGGCCATTGCGCTACTATTGTCCTTGCTTTCATAGCGACGACCTCACCCGTTGGGGTGCCGAGCCTAGCGCCGCCTGGGCTGCCTTTGGGCAGTGCCAGCACCCACCTCGAGCGTCGTTGCTGTGCGCCTTTTTGGCCGCGTTGGCAGGCTCGCCGGCAGCCGTGTAGCGTGACACCGCCAGGGCCCCGGCGTATGTGCTGCACGCTAGTGGGCGCGGCGGTTACGGACGGGGCCCCCGAGGGCTGCGCAAGCAACTGCGTAAGTACAGTACTGCTACGGGCTAGAAAAGCCCCCGGCCGCCGGGTGCCCCAGCGCATGTAGCCGCGCAGCTAAAGGGTAGGAACCAATGGCTTCATGGAGGAAAATATAGGGTTTTCAGGTAGGCAGCGGTACCGCTGGTTCGGCGGCTACGTACACTTTTTCCTTCAGCCGCGAAGCTACTAGCGCAAACAGCGTCACGTTCACGGCCATCAGGCCCACGAAAAACCAGTAGAAGTTGGCCCCCTGCAAGCCCGCCAGCCAGCCGCCCCGCGCAATGCTGCCGTTGAGCAGGCTCAGCCCAAAGTTGGCGGCCGCGATGGTGAGCACCCACAGCGCCGTGGTGAGGCTTTTCATGGCCTTGGGCGCGTGGGTGTACGCGTATTCCAGCCCCGTGATGGCCACCATGATGACGCCCGTGGTGTTCACGCAGTACGCCAGCACCTGCCACCATGCCGAAGGATGCCCGCCCGCCGCCAGGCTGCGCTGCACCCCGCCAATAACCAGCTCCGCCAGCGTCGCAATCACCATGCCCGCGCCCATGCGCCGCAGCGGCGAGAGCCGCACCCCGCGCCGGCCCAGCGCGGGGTAGATGCCGTACGTCAGCAGCGGGTTCAGCAAAATACCGAACACGATGCCCACCACTTGCAGCTGCTCGGCCAGCGGCGCGAAGCCCGGCCACAGCTCGCGGTTGAGGTGCGTGGCCTGCAACACCCACTCCGAGGAGCTTTGCTCGTTCAGCATCCACAGCGCCGGCACAAAGGCAAACACAGTGAGGATGCGCCGCAGGGCCGCCCGGCCCTCCCCGGGCCCCAGGGTCTGGCGCAGCCCGGCCCGAAAGCCGATGGGCGGCACGCGCACGTAGCGCCGCCGGCCCAGCCAGAAGGTGAGGGCGGCCGTGGCCATCAGCAAGCCCGGCACGCCAAAGGCCACGGCGGGCCCGAAGTGCTTGTAGAGCAGCGGCGTAATCACGGTGGCCAGCGCCGCGCCCACGTCGATGCTCATCTGAAACCAGCCGTAGGCCTTGGGTAGGAGGGAGGCGTTGGCCTGGGTAAACTGGTCGCCCAGGTTGGCCGACACGCTCGACTTGATGCCGCCCATGCCCACGGCCACCACCAGCAGCCCCAGCCGGAAGCTGGCCAAATCGTCGCTGAATGCGGCCAGCAGCGCGTGCCCGCCGCAGTACAAAATCGACAAATACAGAATCACGCGGTACTTGCCCAGCACCCAGTCGGCCAGCAGGGCCCCCAGCACCGGCAGCGCGTAGCCCAGCGCCGCGAACGAATGCACCAGCTCGTTGGCCTGCGCCTCGGCCCCTGGCAGCAGGGCCGCGTTGTGCGTAGGGTTGAAGAACCCGGCCACCAGAAACGTGGGCAGGATGGTCAGCATCCCGTAGTAGCTGAAGCGCTCGGCCACCTCGCTGCCGATGATGAAGGGGACCGACTTGGGAAAAGCAGCGGGCGCGGCAGGCGCGGCGGGACGGAACATGCAGGGGTGGGCTAGCGGATGGAATCGTAGAGGCGGGCCATGGCTAGCAGGGGGTTGTGGCCCAGGTAGTCGCGGCAGGGGGCATTGTACTTGGTGTTGGGCTTGCGCTGCACGGTTTCGGGGTGCCCGCCCAGCGGGTGGTAAAACTCCCAAATGGTGCCCGTGCGGCGGAACTGCTTGGCCGAGTCGTCCAGCGCTTTTTCCAGAATTAGCCGGGCGGCATCTTTGCGGCCGTAGTTGAGGCAGGCGCGGGCGGCCCAGTAGGCCATGCTGTTCCAGGCCGGACCGCGCCACATGCGCAGCTCGAACTCGGGGTTGCGGCGGCCCACGGTGGCAATGGGGTGCTCGGTGAGAAATACCTGCGGGTTCAGCAAGTAGCGGTCAATGTAGCGGTTGGCCTGCTCGGGCGTGGCCGCGCCGGTTACCAGGGGCCACATGCTCTCGAAGGGCAGGTTGCGCAGGGTGGCGTCCTGCACGGCCCAGCTGTCGTAGAACATGCCCTCGGCCGGTACGTACAGCTTCGTCTGGATGAAGGCCCGCAGCTCGCCCGCGCGCCGCTCGTAGTACGTGGCGTCCAGCCCCAGCTGCTGGGCCCACTGCCCCGCAATGCGGTAAAGCTGGTACACGTGGCTGGTGGCGTCCACGCAAGCCAGGGCCCCCTTGGCCACGTCGTCGAACCGAATGCCTTCGTCGACGCCGCTTTCCCACTTCTTCAGCAAAATATCGTTGTAGAAAAAGCCGCCGTTCACCGCTTGGCGGTTGTTTTCAAACCAGGAAATCGGCCGCACCAGCGGGGTGTAGAAGCGGCCGACGATGGCACTATCGCCGGTCGTGCGCACGTAGTCCCGCACGGCCACGGGCCACAGCGGCGGGTGCCCCTGGGTGTTATGGTTCCAGTACACCGAGTCGTGCCGGGCCAGCCCGCCCGGCATGTAGATGGAGCCCGGCAGCAACCCCGTAGGCTCTTGGTTCTTAATATCGTTTAGCAGCTGGTGCAGCGTGTGCTCGGGGTAGGCGGGCAGCACGTCGATGGTTTCGTGCACCACGTCCCAGTGCCCGAAGGCGTTGCCGTACACGTAGCCGGGGCCCAAATCCTCCCACTCGTAGTCGAAAGGCGGGGCGGCCGGATGGGTAGCCCGCTGGTGCAGGGCCGCCACGTAGCTCAGCATGGGCCGCCACGCGGGCTTGCCCATGCGCCCGGCCTCGGCCGCCAGCGCGGCCCAGCTGCCTCCACCGGCTGGCTGGGCCGCCGGGGCCCCGGCGGCGGTCCGGCTCTGGGCCTGCCCCGCGGGCGCGGCCCCCAGGCTTAGCCCGCAAAAAGCCACGGCTACTTCAAAAATGCTGCGCATGTCGTGCCTGTAAAGTGGAGCGGAAGGTACACGCCGCGCCGCGCCAGCGCGAAGGTTCGGGCCGATAGGCTAGCTGCGGCGGGCCCGCTCGGCTGCCGGGGCCCCGGGGCGTTAGCCGCCTTTAATTGGTTTTGTTGGCGGCCGCGATTTGCAGCAGGCGCGTGCGAAAAAGCGCGGGCTCTTCCCAACTCGGTTGATGCCCACTGTGCTCAAACAGGAACATCTTTTTCTTCGGCGCCTTGATGGCAGTGAAATACTGCTGCGCCAGCTCTGCGGAAGTCGTGTAGTCATACTTACCCACGAGGAGGTACACGGGCAGCTGAAAGGTGTTCTGCTTCAGCAAATTCGTTTTTCCTCCATCCATGTAGCTACTCAGCAGCTTGTACGTCCGCAGTACCGGGGTCATCCAGTCCAGGGCCTTATAATCGGGGTACAGCGTCATTGGATTTGGCAGCTCGGCCACCTCGCTACTGGCGAGATACTTATCGGAAACCATCCGAAATTGCGACAGGCCAGCCAAGCCGTTTGGATAGCCTCCTGCCTCCGAAAATGGGATTTTGGCCAGCGCTGCCAGGGTTGCGGTGTCCTTCCGCAGCGTGGCCTGCTGCACCACGTGGTTTCTGGCCAGCATTTCCGACTTGCCCGGGTTCACCAGCTGCCCCATCCCGATGTAGGCCGCGTAGTCCTGCGGGTACTTCTGCACGAGGTTCACCCCGATAAGACTGCCCCAGCTGTGGCCAACGACGAATATTTTGTTCCGGTGGTACTGCTTCTTTAGGAACTGCGTCACCACATGGGCGTCTTCCACATACAGCCCCGGCGTTAGCACTACCGTCGTGTCGGTCTGCGACTTGCCGCAGTTGCGCTGGTCCCACGACACAAAAATGAAGTCGTTGGCGAGGTTCTGGTTGTACTTGCGGTTCATGGGCGTAGCCGGCCAGGAAGGGCCCCCGTGGATAAACAGCAAAACGGGCTTCGTTGCGGAGGCGCCCTTAATCTCCAGGTATTGCTTCACCCCGTTGACTGGCAGCAGGAAAGCCGTGTCTACGGCGGCTTTGCTAAGCGGACTTTTTGCCCCTTGTGCCTCTGAATAAAGACCAGGCAAAAGAGCCATGCAAAAAAGAAGAAGGGCTACGGCTTGTTTCATAAAAAAGAAAAGTTGGATTACGGTGGCGTCGTGAAAAGTGGCCCGCGTCGTGCGCTGCCCCAGCCAGGCGCGCCTTACTGCCCCGCGTCGCGTGGGTCAGTCATCGGCTTCATTTCATAGTCGGGCGGGGGTAGGGCCCCGGCCAGGTGCTGCACGAAGTAGTCCCAGCGGCGGCGCGTCATGTAGGGCGCATCGGGGCCGTAGGCGTGCGGCGCCTGCGGAAACACGACCAGGTCAAAGGTTTTATTCGCTTTGATTAAGGCGTCCACTACCAGCATCGTGTTGTAGGGCGGCACGTTATTGTCCAGCAGGCCATGGGCCAGCAGCAGCTTGCCCTTGAGGTTTTTAGCAAAAGGCGCGTTGGCCTGCGAGGTGTAGTTAGATGTGCCATCGGCCTGCGGTGCGAGCAAGCCGATGTAGAGCTCGCCCCAGCCACTTATGTAGCCGCGCGCGTCATGGTCACCCGATTCGGAGATGCCCACTTTGTAGAAATCGGGGTAGCGGAACATGGCCGCCGCGGCCGCGTACCCGCCGCCGGAATGGCCCCAAACGCCCACCCGATTCAGGTCGAGATAGGGGTAGCGCTGCGCCAGCTGCCGCAGGCCGGTCACTTGGTCAGACAGGGTATTTTCGGCGATATTGCCGTAGCAGGCGTCCTGAAAGCTTTTGGAGCGAAACGGGTTGCAGCTGCCTTCAATCACCACCACCACAAAGCCCAGTTCGGCCAGCGCCTGGTGGTCGAGCCGCGCCGCCGTAAACGACCAGCCGACTCCCGTGTTTGCCGATAGAGGGCCGGTCTGGGGCCCTGGGTAGATGTAGTTGATAACCGGGTACTTCTTGGTCGGGTCTAAGTTGGTGGGCGTGTACATCAGGCCATAAAGGTCGAATTGCTCGTCCTGCGCCTTGGTGATAATGGCCGTGGGCGGCTTCCAGCCGGTGGCGAGGAGCCGCGAGATGTCGGTTTTTTCCAGTGGCAGCACCACCTTGCCGGTGGCCGTGCGCAACTGGCTCACGGGCGGCTGGTAGTGCTGCGAATAGCTATCGATAAAATAACGGCCGGAGGGCGCGAATGTGACCAAATGGTGGCCGGCCTCCGGCGTGAGCAGGGTGAGGTGCTGACCGTCCATCCCAATGCGGTACAGGTAAGTGAAATAGGGATTGCCCGGCTCCCGGCCCCCCGCCAGAAAGTAGAGCTGGCGGGCTTTCTCGTCCACCCGCACCAGTTCCCTTACCGCCCAGCTCCCTTTGGTAATCTGGCGCTTGAGTTTGCCGGTGGTGGCATCGTAGAGGTAAAAGTGCCTCCAGTTGTCGCGGGGCGAGCACCAGATGACTTCGTTGGTCTTGGGCAGGTAGTGCCAGTTCATGGCTTCGCGGCCCGATTCAAAAAACGTCGCCACCGTTTCGGAAAAGACTTCCCGCACGCGGCCAGTAGCGGCGTCGGCCACGCGGAAGTTCACCTGTTTGCGGTCGCGCGAGCTCGATACAAAGGCTAGTTGAGTGGCATCTGGGCTCCAGTCTACATCGCCCATGCCCCTTCCTTCACAGGATAGGTTTAAGCAGCCCGAGCTGAGGCGGGGGTCGGGCGCCAGTTCCAGCTTGATTACTTTCGGCTGGTCCACCTCCAGGATGACCCGTTCGATGGCAATCACCTCCTTATCACCGGGTAGGGGATACTTCCAGGCTTTCAGCGTGGGATGGCCCACGTTGGTCGTCACCAGGTACATGTCGCTTACCTGGCGCTGGTCCTGCCGGAAGGTGGCGATTTTGCGCGAATCGGGCGACCACAGCAGCACCGGCTTGTCGGTGGTCGCGTAGCCGGAATTATCGGTAGCGTAGCCGTAGTCTTTAATGCCGTCCGTAGTCAGGGCAGTTTCGGCCTTGGTTTTGGTATCGCGCACCCACAAGTTGTAATCTCGCAAAAACGCCACCCGTCGGCCGTCGGGCGAGGCGACTTCGTTTTGGGCCCTGGCCGTGGCGCTGGCGCTGGGGGCCGGAATGGAGTCAGCCCTTACCAACCCGCTGGCCGTTTCGTAGCGCCAGCTCCTACCCCGGCCGCGAACAACACCTGCTTTTCACCGGCCGAAAACGTGAACGTGCGAAACGGCAGGCGGGCAGCCGCGTAGCTTTTGCCGCTGGCCGTGCCCAGCGCCGCCGCCAGTTTGGCCGGGTCGAAAACAGCGGTTTTGGTCTTCCGGGCCGGGTCTACCAGGATAAACTCGCTGCCCTGCGGCGTGAGCACCCGGTACCAGAACCGGTCGCCCGCCAGCCAGGTAGGCGCGCCCATACTGAGGTCGACCAGCGGCAGGGTGTTGTAGCCCACAAACCGCTCGGCGCGGGCATAGTCCTGCGCCGTGAGGCTAGGCTGCGGCTGGGCCACGGCCGCGGTGATACTAAAAAGCGTGGCGACGGCCACGAGGCGCGGTACGTATTGGGGCATAAACTGGGCGGAAAACAAACTAAAAGTTGGCCTTAATTGGAAGGCGAAAAGTTGCGCGGTTGGTCCGGGCGGCGGCTCCGGTATTGGTTGGCAAAAGGAAAGCCCCGAGGCCGGAGCTTTCCTGAAATTGACCGCCGTCTTGCCGCGGCTACGCTACCCGCTACTCTACGCGCTGCAAGTCCAGGTCCTGGAAGTCGTAGCTAAAGTCAAGAAGCTTCGAAATGGGCGTCAGTTTGAGGCTGGCGGCCTGGCCTTGCGCATCGAGCGTGAAAGCGGCGTACACGTCGGGATGGAGGGTAAAGGTGCGGTCACGCCAGCGCAACACGTAGGTATCGCCGCGGTAGGGTAGCAGCTGGCCCACCAAGCGGGGGGAGCGTTGAGATTTGAACCAGAGCTGGTTGTCTTGAGCGAAGACCCGCACGTCGCCGAGCCAGGCATCTTGGTAGCGGCCGACGTAAGCCGTGTAATCCGGCTTTTCGGGCGCGGCCTTTTGGGCGGCGGCCACCTGCTTGAAAGCAGCAACGGTGGCTTGGTCGGCACCGTTGGCCCAGGTTTTCATGTCGTCCACGGCTTCTTGCACGCGGTCGAGGCCGCTCACGCCCAGGTAATAGTCTTCGACAAAATTGGTAATGGCCGTGCAGCCAGCGCCGTTTTCTTGGTTGGCAAGCACGATGATACCCAGGTGCAGCTCCGGCAGCAGAGTGACTTTGGTCACCATGCCCGTGGTGGCGCCGGGGTGCGATACTTCCTGGTAGCCCCGTACATCGCGCAGACCTCAGCCCAGCCCATAGGCGGCGAAGTGCGTGTTGTAGGGCGAAGGGGCCGGGCTGACGGGCCGAATAGTCTGCGGTGTCCACAATTCGCGCAGCGTGGTAGGCTTCAGCAGCGGTGCCGGGGCACCGGGGCCCCCAAGCAGCATCAGCGCCCACTTGCTCAGGTCGGCTACACTGCTGTAGATGCCGCCGGCGCTGAACATGGCCGGTCGGCCGTCGAGCCCAGATATCGGCGTACCACCTGCACCCGGCCGTCCACTTGGGCATGCGCGTCCGCGACATTAGTCTGGTCCGACAGGCGGGAAAAGCTGGTGGCACTGCGCCGCATGCCCAAGGGCTGTAGCAAGCGGGTTTCCACAAATGTGGTCCAGGGCTGTTTCGCCACCCGCGCCACCACTTCGCCGGCCACCAGGTACAGGCTGTTGTCGTAGGCGTACTGGCTGCGAAACGACGTGACCGGCCGGAAGTAGCGCAGGTTGTGAATCAGGTCGTTGATGGTGAAATTGGTTGAATCCGGATACCGCATCAAATCACCGGCGCCCCGGCCCATTCCGCTGCGGTGGCACAATAGGTCGCGCACCGTGAACTCGGCCGTCACGTAGGGATCGTACATCTTGAACTCGGGAATGTAGTCCGTCACCTTGTCGTCCCAGCGCAGCTTGCCTTCGTCCACCAGCAAGCCCAGCGCGGCTGTGGTAAAGGCTTTGGTATTCGAGCCAATGCCGAACAGCGTATTAGCATTGACCGGCGCTTTGGTGGCCAGTGAGCGCACACCGTAGCCTTTGGCCATCACCACCTGCCCATCTTTCACTACGGCCACGGCGATGCCGGGCACGTCGAAGGCTTTGAGGGTGCGGGCCACTACGGCGTCCACAGCGGCCAAGTCGAGGGGCGCGGTGGGGATAGGGGCAGTTTGGGCCAGGGCCGGCCCGGCGGTCAGTAAGGCCAGGGCCCAAAGGAGTAAAGACAATCGGTGCATAAAGGGAGGAAAAAGTGGGGAAGTAATTTGGTTTCAGTACTTATCAACCAGACGAACGGGCCGGCCAACCGCGAGTCTTTAGCGCTGGCGGGCGGCCCAGGCGTCCATCTTTTTTTCCAGCACGGCCAGCGGCATGGCCCCGCCGGCCAGGATTTCGTCATGAAAAGCGCGCAGGTTGAATTTGGGCCCCAGCTGCTTTTCGTAGCGGGCGCGCAACTCCGTAATCTTCAGCTGCCCTATCTTGTAGCTAAGAGCTTGGCCGGGCCACGCCATGTAGCGCTCCACTTCGGCCGTGGCCCCCTGTTCGCTGATGAGCTCGTTGCCCATCAGGTACTGAATGGCCTGCTCGCGCGTCAGTCTGCCCGTGTGCAGGCCCACATCGACTACCAGCCGCAGGGCCCGGTGCAGTTCGCCGCCCAACGCGCCGGCGTACTGGTACGGGTCGGTGTAGAGCCCCAGTTCCTTGCCCAAGGTTTCGCAGTACAGCCCCCAGCCCTCGCCAAAGGCGCCGTACGACGGCGTGCGGCGGAACTGCGGTAAGGCGGTGTTTTCTAGTTGGAGCGAAAACTGGTAGTGATGCCCCGGGATGGCCTCGTGCAGAAACAGCGACTCCAGCGCCGGGGCGGCCACGGTGTTGTACTGCGTGGCGTCGAGAATGGGCACGTAGAAGATACCAGGGCGCGAGCCATCGGGCGCGCCGGGGAAATAATCGGCGCTGGCCGATGCAGCGCGGAAGGCCTCCACCGGGCGCACTTCAAACGGCGTTTTAGGCGTGCGGCCAAACAGCTTGCTTAGGCTAGGAGCCATGCGCTGGTGAACCGCTTCGTAGGCGGCCAGCACGTCCTGCTGCGTTTTGAAGGGCCGAAACTTCGGCTCGTTCTTCATGTAAGCGAAGAAGGCGGGCAGGTCGCCGGGAAAGCCCACTTGGATTTTGACGGCGCCTATCTCCGCCTGGATGCGCTGGACTTCGCGCAGGCCGGTCTGGTAGATTTCGTCCGGCGTTTTCTCGGTCGTGGTATGGGAGCGGACGAGGTAGCGGTACGCCTGCGCCCCGCTGGGCAGGGCATTCAGGCCGGCCGTGGCGCGGGCCTTCGGCAGGTACTCCGTTTTCAGAAACTGCGCCAGCTTCTGGTAAGTAGGCGTCAGTTCGGTGCGGATGGCCTGCTGGTAGGCGGTCGTCAGGCGGGCTTTATCGGCTTCCGAAAAGCTGGCGGGAAGCGTGGTGATGGGCCCGTAGAACAGGCTCTTGGTCGGGTCGGCTACGACCAAGGCTTCCAGTTGTGGAATGATTTTCTCGACCAACGCCTTGGGCAGCACTACGCCGGCCTTCACGCCCTGCCGAAAGTTGGCAATGGCCGAATCGGCCCAGCCCGGGAAGCCGTGCACCCGGCCCAGCCAGTGGTCGTAGTCCGGCACCGTTTTGAAGGGCTGCGCGCCCGTGCCCGCACCCAGCAGGGGCAGGGTTGTGGGCAGGCTGTAGTACTGAGCGAAGGGCATCAGCCACCGGTTCTGCTGCAGCGTCTCCAGCTGGTCCGTCAGCAAGTAGTCAAAGATGTCGTAGCTCACCCGGTCGTCGGCCGAAAGCCGGGTCCGGTCCATCCGGTGTAGTGCCGCCAGGTATTGGCCGTACGACTGCCTTTGCTGCTGGCGAAAGGCGCGGGTCCGGTCGTTGGGCAGTTGGTCGTTGTAGCGGTTGTCGCCCTGCGCCGTGGCCGCCAGCGGAAACAGCCGGGCCTGATCTTCCCAATACGCCTCAAACAGGGCCCCCAGCGGCGCCGACGCGGCGGGCGGCGCGGCAGTGGTGGGGGCCCTGTTTGAGGCCGGTTTGGCTTTTTGCGCCAGCGTGGGGGAGGGCGGACAAGCGGCCAATAGGGCCCCGGCTGCTAGCGTTTGCAGTAGCAGTTTTCTCATTGCAGGAAGGATAAATATTCAAGCGCACAAGAACGACTAAATATTGAATTATATAATTAGGACTTACGCAAAAGCCAGCGTTGGCTGCATTAATTCATGGCGCATATACGCATCCAAAAACCCTTGTTTAAGTTGATAAACGGTCTTTTGGGTCTGGTAGGCAGCTTGTTTGAGGCGGGTCCAGGCCCGCATAGCCAGGGCACTATGGTTGCGCTGGCTGCGGGCCAGCCGGCACTGGCAGGCTTGCACGCCGGTGAGTTGCTTGAGTTCGCGGTGAAACTGCTCAATCGTCCAGCGGACGCTGCTTTCGTGTTCGGCAGCGGCCGTGTTCAAGGGCTCGACCTCGTTGGGGAGGAGGTAGTCCGTCCGGTGGGGGGACACCAGTACGCGGAAAAGTTTCAGTTTGCAGTCCTTGGGCATGCCCTTCACTTTCAAGATTTTTCCGACTTCCACCTCTGCGGCCGACCAAGACAGGCAGCTCACGGGCTGATAGGGCTGCTGGCCGCCGGAATCGTCGACGAGGCGGTTGCTTTTCAGCGGGCAGTAAAACGTTTTGCCGGCGGCCAGCAGCCACTTGAACAAGGCCGTGGTCGCGTACCAGCTGTCCATGAGCACCGTGCGGTACGAAATGCCACGTGGCACCAGTTGCGTCAGCCTCTCGGCCACGTGGTCCAGCTTGGTCTTGCCCTCGGTGGCGGGGGCGAAGAGGCGATAGTCAATGAGCCAGAACTGGTCGGTTTCGGGGTTGACGTACACGCAGGTGACCAAGCCGATGCCGGCAATGATGCCGTGGGCATTGCCGCTGTACTGGCGGCGCACCAACTCGATGCGCCGACTATGGTGCTTGTCGAGTACCGTGTCGTCAAACAGGACGTAGCCCCGCGCGCTCAACACCACCTGCGGGCGCACCTGCTGCCAGAGCTGGCGCGGCGTGAAGTGACTGGTCTTGAGAAAGTAGCGCACGTTGTCGTGCGTCAGGCCCTCCAAGTGCTCGGCCAGGTACGTGCCGGTGTAATTCACTTGGCTGCTCACCAAAAACTGCCCGTAAAGTTGTGCCGTCACTTTCATGGGTTTTCTTTTCAAGTTACGCCTTTTGCGTAAGTCCTATTAATAAATGCTTAGTCATTTTGACGGCCCAATTGGGCAAAAAGAAAGCCCCGGCAACGGGGCTTTCTTTTATCAACCAAAGGCAGAGGGCAATTACTGCGCTTCCACCCAGCGGGTCATTTTCTGGTCGAGGATGTCGAGGGGCATCACGCCGTCCTTTAGCAGCTCGTCGTGGAAGGCGGCGATGCTGTACTTGTTCTGGTACTGGCCGGGGCGGTGCTCGCGCAGGTGCTCGCCGCCGCCCAGCTGCTGCTGGGCGCGGTTGCGCAGCTCCCGAATCTTCAGTTGGCCAATCTTGTAGCTCAGGGCCTGGCCGGGGATGGCCATGTAGCGCTCCACCTCGGCCGTGGCGGCTTCCTTGGTGGTGGCTTCGTTGTCGAGCGAGTACTGGATGGCCTGCTCGCGGGTCAGGTTCTGGCTGTGCATGCCCGTGTCAATCACTAGCCGGATGGCGCGGTGCATCTCCTGGCTCAGGGCCCCCAAGTACTCGTAGGGGTCTTTGTAGAGGCCCAGCTCGCGGCCCAGGCTCTCGCAGTACAGGGCCCAGCCCTCGCCCATGGCCCCGTACCAGGCAAAGCGCCGGAACTTGGGCAGGGCGATGTTTTCCTGCTGCAACGAAGTCTGGTAGTGGTGCCCGGGGATGGCCTCGTGCAGAAACAGCGACTCCATGCCCGGCGTGCGGTACTTGGTGGCGTCCAAAATGGGCACGTAGAAGATGCCCGGCCGCGAGCCGTCGGGCGTGCCGGCGTTGTACTCGGCCGAGGCCGAGGCGGCGCGGAAGGCCTCCGTCTGGCGCACCTCAAATGGCGTTTTGGGCGTGCGGCCAAACAGCTTCTTCAGGTTCGGCTGCATCCGGCCCTGGATGGCGCGGAAGCCGTTGAGCACGTCCTCGGGCGTTTTGTAGGGAAAAAAGCGCCGGTCCGTTTTCATGTAGGTCAGCAACCCCTTCAGGTCGCCGTGGAACACGAGCCGGGTGCGCACCTTGTTCATCTCGCTCTGGATGCGCGCCACCTCGCGCAGCCCAATGTCGTGGATTTCGGCCGGCGTGCGGTTGGTCGTGGTCCAGTTTTTCACCAGGAACTTGTACTGCGCCGGGCCGTTGGGCAGGGCCCCGTGGCCGGTGGTGGTGCGGGCCTTGGGCAGGTATTCCTTGGCCAGGAAGTCGCCCAGCTTTTTGTAGGTCGGCACCAGCTCGGTCAGGATGGCTTTCCGGTACGCGGCCGTGAGGCGGGTTTTGTCGGCGTCGGCAAACGCGCTGGGCAGCAGCGTGATGGGCCCGTAGAACAGGCTTTTGGTGGCGTCGGTGGTTTCCAGGCTCCGCATCTGCGGAATCATCTTCGCCACCAGCGTTTTGGGCAGCACCACGCCGGCCTTCATGCCCGCCCGGAAGTTGGCGATGGCCGAGTCGGCCCAGACCGGGAAGCCGTGCACGCGCCCCAGCCAGCGGTCGTAGTCGGCCACGGTTTTGAAGGGTTGGGCCCCCGTGCCGGCCCCGTACTGGCCCAGGGCCAGCGGCAGGCCCCCAAACTGGTTGAAGGGAATCATCCAGCTGTTCGGAAAATCAGCGCCCATGGCGAGGCCCAGCTTGAGGCCGTCGAGCCGGGTTTGCAGGTCGTACTGCAACATGTCGTAGCTCACCAGGTCGTTGCCGGCCAGCTGCTTGCGGTTGAACTTCCCCAGCCGCCCCAGGTAGCCCTGGTACAAGCCGGCCAGCGAGTCGCGGAAGGCGCGGGTCTGGTCGTTCACCAGGCGGTCGTTGTAGCGGTTGTCGCCCTGGCTGGTGGCAGCCAGCGGAAACAGCGGCGCCTGCCGCTCCCAGTAGCTGTCGAACAGGTTTTTAAGGTCGCCGGGGGGCGACGTGGCGTCGGTGGTTTTGGCCTTGTTGCAGGCCCCGGCGAGCAGCGCCAGGGCCCCCAGGCCGGTGAGAAGAAGTTTGCGCATGATAAAAAGCAGCCCTGAAATACAAAAAATGGTCCGGCCCCGGCCAATGACGGCCCGCGGGCGGCCTGCCCGCAAAGTAGGCAGGTTTTGCGTGCCCCTGCTGTTTGCCCTAGAGCCTGTTATGAACTTGCGGCGTGTCGGGCGAGCATGAGGCAGGCGAAGACGACGAAATGGAGTTGCTGCAAGCTGACGCTCAGCCGCTCGTAGTCGCGGCCCAGCCGCCGAAAGCGACTGAGCCAGGCGAAGCTGCGCTCAACGACCCAGCGCTTGGGTAAAAGCACAAAGCCGGTTTGGCCTTCGGGCTTCTTAACCACTTGCAGGTCAATATCGTGCACGGCTGCGGCATACTCAGCATCCTCGCCTGTGTAGCCTTGGTCGACAAAGCTTACGGTCACAGTCTGGCCCGTGATTTCCTGCACCTGGCGGCACAACTCGCCGACCTGCGCCCGCTCCTGCTCATTGGCCGGGGTGATGACCACACTCAGTAGCTGGCCCAGCGTATCGACGGCGATATGCGCCTTGCTGCCCTTGCGCCGCTTGGCCCCGTCCCAGCCCGCCCGGTGCCCGCTCTCAGGCGTGCTTTGCAACGTGCGCCCGTCAAGCACCACGACCGAGGGTGTGGCCGCCCGGCCGAGTAGCAGCCGCTGCAACTCGTTCAAATCATGCACGATAGACTCGAACACGCGGGCATCTCGCCAGCGCGTCCACTGCTGATACACCGTAGCCCAGGGCGGCAGGTCGCCGGGCAGGTAGCGCCACGGGCAGCCCGTGTGGGCCAGGTAGCGCAAGGCGTTGAATACGTCGCGCAAGGGGTAGTCGCGTTGCGGCGCGTCCTCGCTCATCAGGCACAGGTATGGGGCCACGAAGGTCCATTCGTCGTCTTTTACATCGCTGGGGTAAGCCATACCCCTAATTTCGTCATAAGTTCATAACAGGCTCTAGCGTCCGTCGAGGTGCTCGGCCTTCCAGCGCATGGCCGCCTGCACCCGCGTGCGCCCGCTGGGGTGGTCGAAGAAGATGATTTCCTCCAGCGGCGTGGGCTCGATTTTGCGGTACTCCGACAGCTTCATGGCAATGGCCGCGAAGCCATCGGGCTGGCGGGCGGCATTCAGGCCGAACAGGTCGGCCTCCTGCTCGTTGGTGCGCACGAGGGTGTTGGTAACGGGCGTGGCTAAAAACCCAGCCACCGCAAACAGCGCCGCCAGCAGCGGCAGGCCGCCCACGTCGGCCAGCCCCGCCACGCCCCACCGGGCCCCGTAGCGGCGCACCAGCCGGCCAAAGGCCCAGTCGACCCCCCAGAAGCTGACGCCGACGAGCAGCAGCAAAAACACCAGCATCTTGGGGATGTGGTTCAGCACGTAATGGCCCAGCTCGTGGCCCATCACGGCCTGCACCTCGGCGGGTGTGCAGCGGCGCAGCAGGTTGTCGTTCAGCGACACGCGGATGGTGCGGCCCAGCCCGCTCACGTTGGCGCTGATGCGCTTGCTCTGCTTCGAGGCGTCGAAGTAGTACACGTTGTCGGCGGGCACGCCGTTGGCACGGGCCATGCTCAGGATGCCCGCCCGCACCGGGCCCGCGGGCAGCGGCGTGTAGTGGTTGAAGAGCGGGCTGATGAACACCGGGCCCACGGCCACCGCCATCACCACGAAGGCCCCCACGATGGCCGTGCTCCACACCCACCACCGCGCGCCGGCGCGCCGGATGGCCCCGTACAGCGCCAGCACCAGCAAGCTGCCGAACCCGACCGATACGGCCAGGCCCTTCAAATCTTCGCCCAGCCAGGCCCCAAACGTCTGGTTTGAAAGCCCGTACTGGTGCTCGCGCACGAAGCCTTCGTACACGCTGAGCGGGAAGCTGAGCCCCGCCGCCAGCAGCAGGTACAGCGCCGCGTAGGCCCAGTTGCGCTGCCACCGGCGGGGCAGCCGCTCGGTGCGCGCCCGCAGCCACCGCGACAGCCCCAGCCCCAGAAACACGCCCGCCACGCCCAGCGCGTACACCAACCCCCAAAGCTGGAGCCAGTACCCGCCCTCAAAATAAGCGTCCGACTTGGCCTTCTGGGCCGGCGTAAGGGTGTCGGGGTAGTGCCGGGTAGCGGCCTCCACGTCGAAGGCCGGGCGGCGGATGATGGCCATATCGGCGGGGGTAGCTTGCGCCGCGGCGGGCCCGGTCGATACGGCCGCGCCCAAGGTCAACGCCAACAGCAAGAGTAGTTTGTATAGCATCCACTAAGTAGGGGATCAAGGTGGGCGCGGCCGGGGCCCCGGCCGGCCGCAAGCTACGGGGCGGCCCGGGCAAGGGGCCCAGTATGAAGACCGGCGCGGGGCTTGTCCTTACCCAACACTCAAGGCGCTTTGGTATAAACCAATTCCCGGACTTTTGCATCGGTGCCGTTCTGGTTTTCGTAATAGTCTTCGGCATAATGAGTGGCGTCGATGAAGCGCAGCACCCTTCGATTCTTTGTCTTCGCGCCGGGAATCAGCTCAGTTTCCGACTCGTAGGTGAAGGCTCGTTTGGCGGCATCGTAAGTCCCTGTTTGCACTTCCATATCACTGCCAATGTGGTTGTTGATGGAAGTGGTGACGAATTGTTTCCGCACGTTGTCGTAGCCTTCCAACTGTAGGCCCTGGTAGTTTGCCTCCTTCATTTTCCCGTCGGCCACGGGAATTGGCAGCTTACCGCCCGTTATTTCTACGTTGTAAAACCGTCCTTCGTACAGCGAAGTCCGGCGCAGCGTCCCCTTGACAAACGGCCGAGCGGCGTCCTGAAAGGTCCAGGTGCCGGCCAGGGTTCCTAATAGGGCATGGTTGCTACCGGGCCGTGAAAAATCCAGCAACTGCCGCATTTCCTCGTTTTTCGCAGGGGCCACCGCGGACTTTTTGTTCGCTGCCGGTTCCTGGGCCGCCGCCGTAGCCAGTGAAAGAAGTAGCAATAATGGAAGCAGCCAGCTGCGGTTGGGGCGTGGGGTTGTTGCTTTCATGATACTCATTAAGAATGATTTAGAATGGCCGATGCTACTCGCTAACCTCCGCCGAAAGTAAGGAATAAGAAATGCTTTCTGCCGGTCTTGCACGCCAAACGGCTTCGGTGCCCGCTAAGCCCCGCGCGCTGGGCTCTACTGGAGCACCAGCACGGCCACGGGCCGCTCGGCGGCTTCCAGCGCGAGGCCCGCGGCGGCCAGGGCCCGGGCCAGGTCGCCGGGCTTTTCGGGCTGGTACTCGAACCGGACGTTGTAGCGGGCGGCGCTGCCCGTAGCGTCCAGCACGGGCAGTTTCACTACCCCGAAGCCTTCCAGGTAATCGGCTACGGCGGCCAGGGGCGCGTTGGGTGCGTCGTAGTGGCCGCCCCCGGCCGTGCCGCCGCCGCCGGGGCCCCTGGCCGGCAGTAGCTTATGAGCATCCACGACTTTCAGCAGGTACACCGGTTTCGAGCGTGGCTCCAGGGTGGCGCGCAGGTCGAAGCGGGCGGCCAGCTCCCGCCGCAGGGTGGGCAGGAGGGTGGCTTCCTGGCCTCTGGCCACGATAATATCGAGGCAATACGTGGGCTCCGGGGCCCCAGCGGCGGCTTTGGGCCGTAGGTCGAGGGTGCGGTAATAAGACAGGTCGCCGTAGGCCATGCGATAGAGCATGGCGAGCGGCAGGTTAATGGCCGTTAAGCGGCGCTTGTGGAAGGCCGAGGAATCCTGCGGATAATTGCGGATGATGCCGCCCAGGCCCTGCATGGTCGGCTGGATAAGGAAGCGCGGCGGCGTGGCAGCGTTGGCGGGGAAGTAAGCGGCCATCGGGTCGGCCACTAAGTTGTCTTTTACCAGCGGCAAGCGCACGGGCAGGCCCCGCAGCACGCTGTCGATGACGCCGGCCGTGACGTAGCGCGGATCGGTGCTGGCCACCACCCGGCCCGCGGCGTCAATCAACACGGAGTGCGGCACGATGCGGTACGAAAACAGCCGCTGGAGCGAGTCGGCCGCCGCGCCGGCCACGGTGGCAAACCACAGGTTGGAGGGCCGCGCCGCCAGGTAGCGCGCCACTCGCGCCGGCGTTTCCTGGCTGATGGCCAGCACCTGGAGCCGCCCGGCAAACTGCTTTTGCAGCGACTGCAAGTGTGGCATGGCCGCCACGCACGGCCCGCAGTACGTGCCCCAAAACTCCAGCACCACCACGCGGCCCCGCAGCGTGGCCAGCGACGTGGTGGGCCGCGGCGCGTTTTGCACGGCAGCAAACCGCAGCGCGGGCGCCGGGGCCCCAACGATGGTTTCGGCGGCTATTTGGGCCCCGGCGGGGCGCGTGGCCAGCGCGAGGCCGAGTAGTAGGAACAGGAGCGTTTTCATGGGGCGAGGGTTTTTTTGACAAACCTCGCGGCGGGGGCGGGCCCCTTGCGTTAACGCCCGTTAAGCACTGTTAAGAAGTGTTAAAAATGAGCAACTTCGGGGGCGTACCGGCTACTTTCGGGCCCCATGACCCGGCAAATCAAACTTCTGGTGCTGCTGATGGCCGCGTGCACGCTGGCCCTGGCCGGCCTGCAAGCCTACTGGAACTACCAGGCCTACCGCACCGCCACCCGCACCTTCCGCCGCGACGCCAACGAAGCGCTGGCCGAAGCCGCCGGCCAGGAAATCCAGTTGCGCCAGGGGGGCCTGCTGCGGCGCTACCGAACTTGGCTGGCCGACACCAGCGCGATTATTCTGCGCGGCTACGTAGAGCCGGTGTACGGCAGCGCGCGCTTTTCCGTGGCCGACAAGCACCCGTTCCCGAAGGAAAAGCGGGCCCCGTACGAAATCGGGTTCACCGACTTTGCGGGCCGCCTGGGGCCCCGGCCGGCCCGGCTCGATGCAGCGGCCCGCGCCTTTTTCATCCAGCGCTTCACGGCGGGCGCCGTGGCGGCAGACGTGCGGGCCGGCATGACGTATTTCTATACCAAGAGCCTGGCCGACAAGCTCATCGCCGCCTACGCGGCCGATACCGTGCACCGCCGCCGCCTGGCTGGCCTCTACGCCCAGGCGCTGCGGCGGCGCGAAGTAGCCACGCCTTTCCGGCTCCGGTTTGATAGCCTGGGGGCGCCGGGGCCCCGGGCGGCGTTTGCCACCGCCCCGGTGCGCGTGGATTTTGCCAAGAAAATGGCCGGCCGGGTGCGCGCCGAATTCGCCGACCCCAACCGGGCCTACCTGGCCCGCATCAAGTGGGTGCTGCTGGGGTCGGTGGGGCTGATTGGCGTGGTGGTATTTTGCTTCGCCTACACCGTGCGCGCCCTGCTCAGCCAGGAGCGGCTGGCGGCCCTGAAGGACGACTTCGTGAACAACATGACCCACGAGCTGAAAACGCCGGTGGCCACCATCGGCGTGGCGGCCGAAGCGCTCGAGCAATTCGCGCTGGGCCCCGAAGCCACGGCCGAGTACCTGGGCATCATCCGGCAGCAGGCCGCCCGCCTGGGGGCCCTGGCCGACAAGATTTTGCAGAGCGTGGTGGCTGAGCACGCCGGCCTGGCCCTGGCCCGCCAGCCCCTCGATTTGGGGGCCCTGCTGGCGCCCGTGCTGCACGAGGCCCAGCCCCGGCTAGCGCAGGTTGATAGCCGCCTGGCCTACGCCGCGCCCGCCGGCCCCGTGCCCATCGTGGGCGACGCCGTGCACCTGACCAACGTGCTGGCCACCCTGCTCGACAACGCCCTGAAGTACGGCCAACCGGGCGGCGAAATTGCCCTCTGGTGCGGCGCGGAAAACGGCCAGGCCGTGCTGCGCATCACCAACGAGGGCCCCGGCATCCCGGCCGAGTACCAGGCGCGGGTGTTCGAGAAGTTCTTCCGCGTGCCCACCGGCAACCGCCACGACGTGCCCGGCTCGGGCCTGGGCCTGCACTACGCCCGCGCCCTGGTGCAGCGCCACGGCGGCACCCTGGCCCTGCACAGCCAGGCCGGGCGCACCACTTTCACCATCCGCCTGCCCCTCGCCGCTCCTTATGATAACGACGCCGCCCTTGCTCCACCTGCTGCTGCTCGAAGATGAACTGCCCCTGGCCCGCATTGTGCGCGAAAGCCTGGAGCGCCAGGGCTTCCGGGTGACGCACGCGGCCGACGGGGCCCTGGGGCTGGCCGCGTTCCGCCGCGAGCCGTTCGACCTGTGCCTCGTGGACATCATGCTGCCGCAGCTCGACGGGCTGGCGTTTGTGGCGGAAATCCGGCGCACCAACCAGCAGGTGCCGGTGCTCTTCCTCACGGCCAAGTCGCAGCCCGCCGACGTGGTGCAGGGCTTCGGGGTGGGCGGCAACGACTACCTGCGCAAGCCCTTCAGCCTCGACGAGCTGGTGGTGCGCCTGCGCGAGCTGCTGCGCCGGGCCCCGGCCGCCGCGCCCGCGCTGCCCGCCGCCGTGCCGCTGGGCCGCTACACGTTCGTGCCCCTGCGCCAGGAGCTGTGGCTCGACGGCCAGCTCAGCGCCACCCTCTCGCACCGCGAAACCGAGCTGCTGGAGCTACTCGCCCGCCACCAGCCCCGCCCGCTCGACCGCAAGGCGGCCCTGCTGCAACTCTGGGGCGACGACTCGTTTTTCCACGCCCGCTCGATGGACGTGTTCATCTCCCGCCTGCGCAAATACCTCCGCCACGACCCCGCCGTGGCCATCCTCAACCTGCGCGGCGTGGGCTACCGCCTGGTGGCGTAGCGCCTGTAGCGTGGACGCTGCGAGTCCGCGCGGTTGAACGGTCGCCCAACGATTATCGGCAGGACAAAGCGAAACGCGCGGACTCGCAGCGTCCACGCTACGGCCACAAAAAAGCCCGGCGCGGGGCCAGGCTTTTCGTCAAAAACACACAAGAAAAAAAGCTTACTTCACCGGCGCCAGCAGCTGGGCCAGCTTGGTTTGCAGCTCCTCGCCGCGCAGGTTGGTGGCCACGATTTTGCCGGCGGGGTCGAGCAGGAAGTTCTGGGGAATGCCCTGCACGCTGTACTGCTGGGCCACGGCGTTCTGCCAGAACTTGAGGTCCGATACTTGGTGCCAGACCAGGCCGTCGGCGGCGATGGCCTTCACCCAGGCGCCCTGGCCGGTTTCCTTGTCCAGCGACACGCCCAGGATGGTGAAGCCCTTGTCTTTGTAGGTGTTGTAGGCCGCCACCACGTTGGGGTTTTCCTGGCGGCAGGGGCCGCACCAGCTGGCCCAAAAGTCAATCAGCACGTACTTGCCGCGTAGCGACGAGAGCGTGAGCGGCTGGCCCTCGGGCGTGTTCTGGGTGAAGTCGGGCGCCAGGGCCCCCACGGCCACCGACTGCAATTTGGTGATTTGAGCGGCGATTTTCTGGCCATCGGGCGTGGCCCGCAGCTTGGGCGAAAGCTTCTGGAACAGCACGTCGTACTCGGCTGGCTTAGGAGCATAGCCCACGGCTTGCTTGATGGCAAACAGGCTGAACCGGTCGTTGGGGTGAGCCACCACAAAGTCGGTGGCTACCTTCTTTTCGGCCTCGGCAAGGGCGTCGAATTTGGCCTCAAGCGCGTCCATGGTAGGCTTGTCCTGCTTGGCGCGGGCGGCCATGTACTCCTTGCCCAAGGCTTTGTCTTGCGCGTTCAACTGCTTGAGCTGGGCATCTAGCTGGTCCTGCAATTTGTTGAGCGGGGTGCCCGTGACGGTAGCCTTGGCAGCCGAGTCGCGGGTGGCCACTTTCACGGTGCCTTGCTCAAGATATAAGATGTTCATATCGCGCGTTTTGTTCAGCCGCGCGCCTTGATGCGCAAACAAGAGGGTGCCCCGCGTGGGGCCCGGTACGGTGCCCTTAAACGTAAACGCGCCGTTCTTCAACACCGTCGAATCCGTCACGATTTTGCCGGCCACAGAGTAGCCGAGGTAGACTTTATCAACCGCTTTGGGGTTGGCGACTTTGCCGGTCAGTACGAAGTTTTCGGCCTGGGCCTGGGCCAGCAGGGGGAGGGCCCCGAGGGCCGCGGCGAAGAGGAGTTTCATGAGGAAAGGAGAATGGTGCGGACGGCTAAGGTAGCGCCCAATAGCGCGTTAGGAAAGTGCCACGTCCAGGGCCCTACTTCTGGGCGGCGGCCCAGGCGTCCATCTTCTTTTCCAGCACGGCCAGCGGCATCGAGCCGTCCTTCAGAATCTCGTCGTGGAAGGCGCTCAGCGAGAACTTGGGGCCCAGCTGCTGCTCGTACCGGGTGCGCAGGGCCCTGATTTTCAGGGCCCCAATCTTGTAGCCCAGCGCCTGGCCGGGGATGGCCATGTAGCGCTCGATGGCCGAGGTGGCGTCCTGGGTGCTCAGGGGCAGGTTGTCGAGCATGTAGGCGATGGCCTGCTCGCGGGTCAGGTTGCGCGAGTGCAGGCCGGTGTCCACCACCAGGCGCACGGCGCGCAGCATCTCGTCGCCCAGGGCCCCGGCGTACTGGTAGGGGTCGGTGTAGAGGCCCAGCTCCTTGCCCAGGCTTTCGCAGTACAGGGCCCAGCCCTCCACGTAGGCGTTCTGGCTGCCAAAGCGCCGGAACTTGGGCAGGGCGGTGTTTTCCTGCTGCAACGAAATCTGGTAGTGGTGCCCGGGAATGGCCTCGTGCAGAAACAGCGACTCCATGCCCGAGGTGGTCGTGAACTGGGTGGCGTCGAGGATGGGCACGTAGAAAATGCCCGGCCGCGAGCCGTCCGGGGCCCCCTGGTTGTACTCGGCCGAGGCCGAGGCAGCACGGAAGGCCTCGGTCTGGCGGATCTCGAACGGCGTTTTGGGCACGTGGCCGAACATCTTGGTCAGGTTTGGCGCCATGCGCTGGTGGATGGCCTCGAAGGCGGCCAAAATCTGGGCCGGCGTTTTGTAGGGCCGGAAGCGCTGGTCGGTCTTCAGGTACTCGAAAAACGCCCGCAAGTCGCCCTTAAAGCCCACGCTGGCCTTCACGCGCTCCATCTCGGCGCGGATGCGCTTCACCTCGCCCAGGCCCACCTGGTAAATTTCGGCCGGCGTCAGCTCGGTCGTCGTCGAGTTGGCCACCAGGTACTTGTACATGGCCGGGCCGCCGGGCAGGGCCCCCAGGCCGCTGGTGGCGCGGGCCTTGGGCAGGTACTCGGTTTGCAGGAAGTCGCCCAATTTTTTGTACGTCGGCACCAGCTCGGTGCTGATGGCCTTCTTATAATCGGCCGTCAGCCGGGCCTTATCGGCCGCCGAGAAGCTGGCGGGAAACTTGTTGATGGGGCTGTAAAACAGGCTCTTGGTGGGGTCGGCCACCACCAGGGCCCGCATCTGGGGCACCATTTGCACTACCAGGGCCCGGGGCAGCACCACGCCGGCCCGTGCGCCGGTGCGGAAGTTGGCCACGGCCGTATCGGCCCACGTGGCAAAGCCCCGCACGCGGCCCAGCCAGTTGTCGTAGTCCTTCACCGTTTTGAACGGCTGAATGCCCTCGCCCGAGCCCATCTGGCCCATCGTCAGGGGCAGGGCGTAGAACTGGTTGAAGGGCATCATCCAGGTATTCAGGCGCAAGCCGGCCAGGTTTTGCTGCAGCTGGTACCGGAAGATGTCGTAGCTCAGCTGGTCGTTGGGCCCCAGCTTGGCCCGGTCGAAGCGCTCCAGCCGCGTGAGGTAGGTTTGGTAAAACGTGCGCAGCGAGTCGCGGTAGGCGCGGGTGCCGTCGTTGGGCAGCTGGTCGTTGAAGCGGTTGTCGCCCTGGCTGGTGGCCGAGAGCGGGTCGAGGCGCGACTGCCGTTCCCAGTACGCGTCGAACAGGGCCCCCAGGGCCTTGGGGTCGGCGGCGGTGGGGGCCCCGGCGGCGGTTTCGGCGGGGCGGTTTTGGTTGCAAGCGGTGGCCAGGGCGGCGGCCAGCCCGGCGAGGAGAAGTTTTTTCATGAACGAACGAAACGAATGCGGCAGCCAAACTACGGCCCCCGCCGGGTACGCCGCGTGAAGAGTGGGGCGGCCACCGCCCGGCCAATTATCTTTGATGCTTTCCCGATCCGTTAGCTTCGTTATGCAAGAAATTATTCCCGCCGGTGCCGTTGCGCTGCCCCGGCTGCCCAAGGCCCCGACCGGCATCGACGGCCTCGACGAAATCACCGAGGGCGGCCTGCCGCTGGGCCGGCCCACGCTGGTCTGCGGCAGCGCCGGCTGCGGCAAAACCCTGCTGGGCATCGAGTTCCTGGTGCGCGGCATCCAGAACTACGGCGAGCCCGGCGTGCTGATGACCTTCGAGGAAACCGCCGAAGAGCTGGCGGCCAACGTGGCCTCGCTGGGCTTTGACTTGGGGGCCCTGCAAGCCGCCAAGCTGCTGCGCGTGGACCACGTGCACGTGGACCGCTCGGAGATGGAGGAAAACGGCGAGTACGACCTCGAAGGCCTGTTCATCCGCCTCGGCTACGCCATTGACGCCATCGGGGCCAAGCGCGTGGTGCTCGACACCATCGAAACGCTGTTTGCGGGCTTCACCAACGAATCGGTGCTGCGCTCGGAAATCCGCCGGCTGTTTCGCTGGCTGAAGGACAAGGGCGTGACCACCGTCATCACCGCCGAGCGCGGCGACGGCACCCTTACCCGGCAAGGATTGGAGGAGTACGTGTCGGACTGCGTGATTTTGCTCGATAACCGGGTGATTGACCAGATTACGACCCGCCGGCTGCGCGTGGTGAAGTACCGCGGCAGCACCCACGGCACCAACGAGTACCCCTACCTCATCACCGAGGACGGCATTTCGGTGCTGCCCGTCACCTCCCTCAAGCTCGAGCACACGGTGTCGAACGAAATCGTGTCGTCGGGTGTGCCCGGCCTCGACGCCATGTTCGAGCGCGGCGGCTGGTACCGGGGCAGCAGCACGCTGCTGACGGGCACGGCCGGCACGGCCAAAACCACGCTGGCCGCCTCCTTCGCGCTGGCCGCCTGCCAGCGCGGCGAGCGGTGCCTGTACTTCGCCTTCGAAGAATCGCCGGCCCAGCTCGTGCGCAACATGCAGTCGGTGGGCATCGACCTGGCGCCCTGCCTCGCCCAGGGTTTGCTGCGCATCGATGCCTCGCGCCCCACCCTCAACGGCCTGGAGCGCCACCTCGTGACGCTGCACCGGCTCGTGAGCGAGTTCCGGCCCAGCACGGTCATCATCGACCCCATCAGCAACCTGATTTCGGTGGGCAGCACGAGCGAGGTGCGCAGCATGCTCACCCGCCTGATCGACTACCTGAAAGTGCACGGCATCTCGGCCCTGTTCACGGCCCTCATCAGCGGGCGCGACGGGCGAATGGAAATGACCGAGGAAGGCGTCTCGTCGCTGGTCGACACCTGGATTTCGGTGCGCGACCTGGAGGGCATCGGCGAGCGCAACCGCGGCCTGAGTATCTTCAAGGCGCGCGGCCTGGCCCACTCCAACCAAGTGCGCGAATTCGAAGTAACCCCGCGCGGCGTGGAGCTGCTCGACGTGGTGGTGGGCCCCACCGGCATCATCACCGGGGCGGGGCGCCTGGCCCAGCGTGCCCAGGCCCTGGCCGCTGCCGAAGCCGAGCGCCACGAGCTGGACCGCAACGGCCGCGAGCTGGAGCGCAAGCGCCGGGTGCTGGAGGCCACCATCGGCAACCTGCGTACCGAATTCGAATCGGTGGAGGAAGCGCTGCGCCGGGCGCGGGCGGCGCAGCAGGAGCTCCCGGCCGAAGACGATAGCGCGACCAACGGCGGAGGGGCCCCGGGGCCCCAACGTTCGGTTTAGCATTCTCGTATAGACGAGGCAATATGGAAACGAGGGAAGATTTGGCGCCGCCCGCCGACAACAAAAAATGGGAGTTGCGCTTGTACGTAGCTGGCCAAACCGCGAAGTCGGCGGCCGCGCTGGCCAACCTGCGCCGCTACTGCGCAGAATACATGGAAGGCAGCTACTCGCTGGAGGTGATTGACCTGCTGCTGCACCCGCAGCTGGCCGAGGGCGACCAGATTCTGGCCATTCCGACGCTGGTGCGCAAGGTGCCCGCGCCGCTGCGCCGCATCATCGGCGACCTCTCAAACGAGGAGCGGGTGCTGGTAGGGCTCGACATCCGCCCGCGGGATTCCCACTAGGCCGTGGAACCAACCGCCGCCCCGCCCGTCGAGTACGCCTTCAACCTGTATGTGACCGGCGCCACGCCGAATTCGACGCGGGCCGTGCGCAACATCAAGGAAATCTGCGAGCGGTACCTGCCCGGCCGCTACGCGCTGCGCATCATCGACTTGTACCAAGATCCCGAACTGGCCCAGCAACAGCAAGTTGTGGCCGCCCCCACGCTGGTGCGGGTGCGCCCGCTGCCCCAGCGGCGGCTCGTGGGCGACCTCTCTAACCGGGCCGCGGTGCTGGCCGCCCTGGGCCTGCCCGCCGCCCCCGCCGCCACATGACGCCGCCGCCCGCCCCGCTCGATGCCGCCGCCCTGGCCCTCGAAAACAAGGAGCTGCACCACCGCCTGCGTGAGGCCGAGGAGCTGATTGCCGCCGTGCGCACCGGCGCCGTGGACGCGCTGGCCATCCAGGGCCCCGAGGGGCCCCGCATCTTCACCCTGCAAAGCGCCGACCAGGGCTACCGCGCCCTCATCGAGCAGATGAACGAGGGGGCTCTGCTGCTCAGCCCCGAGGGCACGGTGCTGTACTGCAACGCGGCGCTGGCCGGGCTATTGGGCCGCGCGCCGGCCGCGCTGCTGGGGCACGCCTTCGATGCCTGCGTGCCGGCCGACTTTCAGGGCTATTGGGCCGGGCTGGTGGCGCGGGGCTGGGCCGGCAAGGCCCGCGGCGAGCTGCCCCTGCGGGGCCCCGCAGGGGCCCTGTGGCCGTGCGCCGTGTCGATGAACGGGCTGGCCTTCGGCGGGGCCCAGGCGCTGGCCGTGCTGGTAACCGACGTGTCGGCGGCGCAGGAAATCGACGGCATCCGGGCCCTGGTGGTGGAGCAGAACGCGCTGATTGATCGGGCCCACGACGAGCTGCTGCGCCAGCAAGCCGCCCGCCGCGCCGTGGAGCAGGTAGCCGCCGAGGTGGGCCGCGTGCTGGAAGGCATTCCCCAAATTGCCTGGACCTCGACCCCCACAGGCCTCAATTCCTACCTCAACCGCCGCTGGTTCGATTTCGCCGGCGAGGGCCCCCAGGCCGAGCCCGGGCCTATCACCGGCCGTATCCACCCCGACGATTTTGTGCCCGCCACGGCGCGCTGGCACCACAGCCTGGTCACCGGCGAGCCCCTCGACGTGGAGTGCCGCATCCGCAACGCGGCCGGCCACTACCGCTGGATGCTGGGCCGGGCCCTGCCCTCGCGCGACGAGGCTGGCCACATCCGGGAGTGGATTGGCACCTTCACCGACATCCACGAGCAGAAGCTGGCCCTGGAGCGCGTGGCCCAGGCCCAGGCCCAGCTGCGCGCCAACAACGAGCAGCTCGTCCGCGCGAACGAGGACCTCGATAACTTCGTGTACACCGCCTCGCACGACCTCAAGGGGCCCATCACCAACATCGAAGGCTTGCTCCAGGCCCTGGTGGCGGAGCTGCCGCCTGCCAGCCGCGACGCCGCTCAGGTGCCGGCCATTCTCGACATGATGCAGGACTCGGTGGACCGCTTCCGACGCACCATCGAGCACCTGACGACCGTGATTGAGGTGCAAAAAGCGGAGCCCCAGGTCCCCGCGCCGGCCGACGTATTGGCCGTTATTGCCGACGTGCGCCTCGACTTGGCCCCCGAGCTCCAGGCCGCCGGCGGCCGCCTCGAAGCGAACATTGCCGATTGCCCGCCGCTGCCCTTCGCCGAGAAGAACCTGCGCAGCGTGGTGTACAACCTGCTCAGCAACGCCATCAAGTACCGGGCCCCCGGCCGGCCGCTGCGCGTGCGCCTGAGCTGCCACACCGCGGGCGAGGAGCTGATTTTGGCTGTGCAGGACAACGGCCTGGGCCTGGACCTGGCCGACGAGCCCCGGCTGTTTGCCATGTTTCAGCGCCTGCACGACCACGTGGAGGGCTCGGGCATTGGCCTGTACATGGTGAAGAAGCTGGTGGAAAACGCCGGCGGCCGCATCGCCGTGCAAAGCCAGGTGGGCGTGGGCTCGACCTTTACCGTGCACTTGCGCCGGTAGACGGAACGACTCCGGGAACGGCGCTGAACTTCGCCGCGCCTGACCAACTTTCGCGCATTGGCCCCGCGCCCCGTTGAAGCAAGTCGGCTGCGCATGCCCCGCGAAGCAGCGGCGTGTTTTACCATGCCGGTTCTGCGGCTCGGCAAAATACGCAGCTGCTAAAACACGGCGATGCGCTTGACTACGGGCCCCCGGGCCGTCCGAATAACGGCGAGGTACAAACCCCGGCCGCTGTTCGCCAAAGAAAAGGTTGCCGTTGGTGAGGCCGCGCTGCCAACGTCTTCGTGGGCCACGAGCCGGCCCAAGGCGTCGTAGATGCTGATTTCCTGCACTAGGAAATCGGCCCGCTGCCAATCCACGGTCACTTGCCCACGCGTGGGGTTGGGGTACACGGCGAGGGCTTCCGCAGGCGTGAGGTCGAGGACTAAAAAGTTGCTTCCGCTGCGGGCCCGCCCGCCGGCCCCGGCCACGGAAACGGGACCGGTGTGCACGCCCCGCGGCACCCGAATCGTGGCCTGCGTGGCGCTGGTGCTGAGCACGGGGGCCGCCACGCCGTTCACGTAAAGGGTGTCCGGCTGGTTGTCGGCGTTGAAATAACGGCCCGTAACGGTTAGCACCGTGCCCACACTGCCCTCCCGGGGCTCGAAACCGGCAATGACCGGGGCGGGGACGAAAATGAAATTCGCCGCGGCCACCGCCTGGCCGCCGGGGGTGTGCACCACGAGCGCGCCGGATTGGGCCGCCGCCGGCACCAGCACCCGCAGCTCGGTGGCCGAGGCCTGCACCACCTGCGCCGGGGCCGCGCCCACCGCCACCACGTTGCGGGCGGCCGTTTCGGCGAAGTTGGTGCCGGTGATGGTCAGCACCGTGCCCGCCCGGCCCTTGCCCGGGGCAAAGCCGGCGATGGCCGGTGGGTACCACACTCGAAACGGCTGCGTGCTTTCGGCCCGGCCGCCCGGGGCTCGGACGCTCACGGGGCCCAGCAGGGCCCCAGCCGGCACTTCAACCGCCAGCTCGGTGGCCGAGGCGCTCCGAACCACGGCGGCCACGCCGTTGAACGCCACCGAGTCCAGGCGATTATCCGGCGAAAACCCGGTGCCGGTGAGCGTAACCGTCGCGCCGGGCACGCCTTCGTTGGGGGCCACTGCCGCTAGGGTAGGCGGCAAAAAAGCGGCGAAATCGGCGCGGCTGCGGGCGGCCCCGTCGGGCGTGGCCACCTGGATTTTTCCGGGCGTGGCCCCCGCCGGCACCCGCACCGTCAGCGCTGTGGCCGTTGCGCTCAGCACGGGCGCGGCTACGCCGTTGAAGGCCACCCGGTTCAGGGCCGGCGTGCCGGCAAACCGCTGGCCCCGTACCGTCACCAGCGTGCCGGCCCGGCCCTCGGCGGGCGCGAAGCCGTCGACGCTGGGCGACGCGGCCACGGCTTCGTAGGCCAGGGGGGGGGCCACTTGGTCGGGGGCGTCGTAGAGCCGGTTCACGGTGGTGTTGGTGCGCACCGGGGCGTTGTAGTCGAAAACGATGTCGGCGTAGTTCTCCACCCGGGCTTGCGGGGCCCGGCCCGGCTTGGGGCAGATGCTGAATTGCACGTACCCCTGGCTGCCCGCCGCATCGCGCGTGCTTGGCGGCAGCGCAAGGCCGCCGAAAGTAACCGTGAGCACGGGCCGCTGCTTGCCCGATACGGTGAGCCGGTACGGGTGCGACGCCGCGCCCAGGCGCAAGGTGCTCAGGTCCAGGTCCGCCGACAGCGTGTCAATGACCGTGACGTAGTAGGCGTCGTCGGTCCCCGTGTTCTGGAAGCGTACCTGGTAGTGCAGGGCCCCTTGGGTGGGCGTGTAGTGCTGGGCGGTGGTGCCGGTGGGGAACACTTGCTTGTAGTTGGGGTCGAACGAGTCGACCACCGGCTGGCAGTCTTCGGCGGTTTCGGGGCCGGTGGCGTCGGGCGGCAGGGCCGTCATGGCGGCGCTCGGGGCCGTGCTGGTGCGCTGGGCCGGCACTTCCACGGTGGCGCTGGTGCGGGCTTGCAGGGGGTGGCCGGCGGGCTGGTCGGCTTCGAGGCGCACCACCGGCCGGGTGGCCGGGATGCGCAGCACCAGGCTGTCGCCCGCGGCCAGCGCGTACCGGTGCGTGAGGGCCAACTGGGCGTCCTGGTACACCCGGAACGTGAGGCTGTCGGTGGTGGGGCCCCGGCCCCGGTTGCGCAGCGCGAAGCGCACCTGGCCGTTGGGCTCCAAGGCGCTGCGGATGTCCATCGAGGCCTTGTTCCACTGCGCCGGCTCGGGGTAAGTATTGGCGGGCGTAATCCATGCTTTGGTGCACAGCGTCAGGCCGCGGATGGCCGTGTTGCCGCACACCACCGAATCCTGGATGGTGATGCGGCCCCGTTGGTAAGGAGCCACGTCGCCGACGGCAAATACGTAGCGGCCCTGAGCGTCGCGGGTGTACGCCGCGTCGGCGTCCACCAGGACCACGTAGGGCGGCAGGGCCACCACTACCTGGGCCCCCCGGGCCGGCGCGAAGCCCGTGTTGGCGTACGCCACGGTGGTCACGCCGCGGGCGCAGCGCCGCCGCCGGTTCGCGCCCACGCTCACGCTCAGGTAGGGCGCGGTGCTCACCGAATTGCCAAAGTCGGGCCCGCGCAGGGTGCTGCCGTAGGAAACAAACGACAGGGGCGGGGCGGCCGGCGTGCAGGCGGGCGCAATGGTGCGGCCCACCTCCTGCGTGGGCAGCACCTGCCGGACGGTGTAGGCCCCGGTGTCCACGGCAATCACGTAGTTGCCGTTTTCGTCCGAAAGCCCGTAGTAGTCGCCGGGCTGCGCCACCACGGCGATGCCGGGCAAGCCTGGCTCCACTGCGTCGCGAACGCAGTTGCCGTCGCGGTCGTCGAACACGGTGCCCGTGAGCAAGTTCTCCCGGTGCACATTATCGGCAGCATAAAAGCGGAGCACGTCGCCGCTCACCGAGATGAGGCGGGTAGCCCGCCGGTTGATAACGCCTTTCAGCGGGAGCAGCGTCTGGCCCCGGCCGCCGGGGTCGAATACCTGCGTGCCCGCGTCCAGGCTATTCACGTACATGTTGCCCGATTCGTCCACGGCCAGGCTCACCGTGCACACCGGTACCGAGGTGTTCATCGTCGTGCGGGCCCCAAACTCGCGCACCAGCTGGCCGCCGGGCGTGAAGCGTTGCACCCGCCGGCCCACGTTGTCGGCCACGTACACGAAGCCGCGGGCATCCACGGCCACGGCTTGCGGCAGCCAAAGCTGGCCCGCCCCGGTGCCCCAGGTGCCGATGGCTGGCAATACCTGGCCTTGCGGCCCGATTCTGCGCACGCAGCCTCCGTAATAGTCGGTTACGTACATGCTGCCGGCCGCGTCCACGGCCAGCCCAATGCCGGACGAAGAATAGGTAATGTTGCCCCCAAAATCGGTGTAGCGGGCCAGAAAGCGCCCATCGGGGCCGAGCTTAAGAATGCTGGATTTGGTGAAGCCTGCAGTCAGCGCGTACAGGTTGCCCGCTTCGTCCAGGGTGAGGGCAAACACGTTGTCACTGGCCGAAAATTGGCCGTCGGCCGAACCGTAGCCGGCGAACTGGGCCAGCAGCTGGTGCGCGGCGTTGTACTTGCACACCTTGCCCAGGCGCTGGTCGAAGTAGTAGTAATTGCCGGCCTCGTCCTGGGCCAGCGGGTAAAACGTGTTGAGGTTGCCCCACTTGTTGAGCACCTGGCCGCTGGGGTCGAACTTGAACAGCTTGCTGTTGCCGTGGTGGTCGCGGTTGGTGGCGTAAAGGTTGCCCGCGGCGTCGAGCGCGAGGGGCGTGTGCGTGCCGTCAAAAAAGTTGTAGGCGCTGCCGGTGTTCACCCGCACCCCGTCTTTGGTAAACTTTTGAATGGACCGGCCGCGAAAAGTGGTGACGTAGAAGTCGCCCGCCGGGCCCACCGCAATGGCGGTGGCTTCGTCGTAATAAACCTGCGCCGCTTCCAGCGGAATGGTCTGCAAGAGCACGCCGGCCGCCGAGAGCTTGGTGACGTTGAAACTGTTGTCGAATACATACACGGAGCCGCCTGCGTCCACGGCCACGTCCATGGGGCGGTTCAACCGGGCGGCCCCAGTGGCGCCGTATTCAAACAGCAGCCGGCCGTTGGTGTCAAACTTTTGCACGCGGTTGTTGCCGGTGTCCGCCACGTACACGTTGCCGGCGGCGTCCACGGCCAGGCTGTTCATCTCCCGGAACTGCCCCGGGCCGCTGCCCGCCGCGCCAATCTGGAGCAGCAGCTTGCCGGTGGGGTCGTATTTGCCAACGCTGCCGTAGGTGTAATTGCAGACGTACAGGTTGCCCGCGCCGTCCACCCCCAGGCCAAAGCCGCCGCTGACGTACTGCTCCAGCGTAATGCTCTGGGCCACCTCGCCGCTGGGGGCCAGCTTGGTAACGCCGCCCCCGTCCAGCAGGTACATGAAACCCGCCCGGTCCACGGCCACGTCTTCGGGAAAAAGGACGGGCGTGCCAATGGTTTTGGTGAGACGGAAAGCAGGCAGCTGGCCAAAACACGCCAGCGTACTGCCCCAGAACACCAATAGGAATAAATATTTATTCATAAGCCAACTAAAATGCTGCCGAAGGAAAAAGAGGGTAATAAGAGGGCCCCGGATAAGTTGCATCTTGGTTATTATTAGATAAGTAACAGGGCTTCACGGCGCTAAGTCTAAGGTATTGAAAGCAACGAAATGCGGTCTGGGTGCGGCCCGCCCAGGGCATCCGCCGGCCCCGGCGCCAGGGGGGCCCCGGGTAGCTGCCCATTGGGCATCCCCAGCGTACAGGCCCAAGGCATGCTGGGGGCAGCGCTTTATCTTAGCAAGAAAAACCCGCTCCGCCCTTGGTTTCCTCGCTTGCCCACCGCCTGCTGGTGCTGCTGCTACTGGCGGCCCCGCTGCTGGCCCCCGCCCAGCGCCGCCCGGCCCCCCGGCCCACGCACCGCGCCACCCGCCCCAAAACCATTGCCCGGGGCCCCAAAGTGCCGGCCGCCGTCGCGCCCGCCTTCACGCAGTACCTGCACTCGCCCTGGGTCGATTCGCTGATGCGGGTGCTCACGCCCGACCAGCGGGCGGCGCAGCTGTTCATGGTGGCCGCCTACTCGAACCGCCAGCGGATTGACGAAGATTCGGTGTCGGCGCTGGTGCAGCAGTACGGCATCGGGGGGCTGATTTTTTTCCAGGGGGGCCCCGTGCGGCAGTCCAAGCTGCTGAACCGCTACCAGGGCCAGGCCCGGGTGCCGCTGCTGGTGGCCCTGGATGGCGAGTGGGGCGTGGGCATGCGGCTGGATAGCATCGAGAAATTCCCGTACCAGATGAGCCTGGGCGCGGTGGCGGGGGCCGACACGGCCCTGCTCTACGGCATGGGCACGGAGGTGGCCCGGCAGTTCCGGCGCCTGGGCATGCACGTCAACTTCGCCCCGGTGGTGGATGTGAACAACAACGCCGCCAACCCCGTCATCGGCTTCCGCAGCTGGGGCGAAAACCCGGCCGCCGTGGCCCGCGCCAGCCGCCAGTACATGCGCGGCATGCAGGACGCGGGCGTGCTGGCCGTGGCCAAGCACTTCCCCGGCCACGGCGACGTGGACGTGGACTCGCACCTGGCCTTGCCCACGGTGCGCGTGGACCGCCGCCGCCTCGATTCGCTGGAGCTGCCGCCCTTCCGTAATTTGATTGCCAACGGCTTGGGCGGCATGATGGTGGCCCACCTCAACGTGCCGGCCCTCGACACCACGGGCACGCCCACCACGCTCTCGCGCCCGGTGATTACCGGGATGCTGCGCGGCCAGTTGGGCTTCAACGGCCTGATTTTTACTGACGCCATGAACATGAAGGGCGTCACGAGCAAGTACCCGCCCGGCGAGGCCGACGTGCGGGCCCTGCAAGCCGGCAACGACATCCTGGAGTTCAGCCGCAACGTGCCGCTGGCCCTGCAAATGGTGCGCGCCGCCGTGGACAGCGGCCGCATTTCGCAGCGGGAAATTGACCAGCACTGCCGCCGCGTGCTGGCCCTCAAGCAATGGTCCGGCCTGAACCACTACCGGCCCATCGACCTCAATAACCTGGTGGCCGACCTCAACCCGCCGCACGCCCGCTACCTCAGCCACCGCCTCACCGAGCTGAGCCTTACGCTGCTGCGCAACCAAAAGAGCCTGCTGCCCCTGCGCCGCCTCGACACGCTGCGGGTGGCCACGCTGGTGCTCGGCGGGGCCCCGCGCGACACCACGGCCTTCCAACGAGCGGTGGCTGACTACGTGCCCACGGCCCACTTCCACGCCACCGCCAACCCCACCCTCGACGAGCTGGTGCGCCTGCGCGCGGCCCTGAAGCCCTACAACCTGGTGCTGGTGAGCCTGCAAGGCCTGGGCCGCCTGCCGGCCACCAACTTCGGCATCACGCCCGAAGACAACCTGCTGCTGCGTGAGCTGGCGGGCCAGCGGCAAACGCTGGTGCTCAGTGTGTTCGGTTCGGCCTACGCCGTGGCCAAGGTGCGCGACCTCGACCGGGCCGCCGCCGTGGTGCTGGCCTACCAGGAAAGCCCCGACGCCCAGAGCTTGGCCGCCCAGCTCATTTTTGGCGGCGTAGGGGCCCAGGGCACGCTGCCCGTCACGGTGGCCAACAACCTGCCGCGCGGCTTCGGCCTGAAAACCGAAGGCGGCCTGCGCCTGCGCTACGCCAACGCCGAAGACGTGGGCCTCGACGGCCGCCTCGAAGCGCGCATCGACAGCCTCGTGGGCCGGGCCCTGGCGGCGCAGGCCGTGCCCGGCTGCCAGGTGGTGGTGGCCCGCAACGGCACCGTGGTGCTGCGCAAAAGCTACGGCAACCAAACCTACGCCGGCGAAATAAATGTGGAGAATGTGGGAAATGAGAGGAATAAATTGATGGGTAAAAACTCATCTCCTACATTTTCACATTCAGGCACATCTCCCACATTAACCACGCCCCGCCCGGTGGCCGACGACGACCTCTACGACCTGGCCTCGCTCACCAAGTTGCTGGCCTCCACGCCGGCGCTGCTGCGGTTGCAGCAAGAAGGTAAGTTTAGTCCCGATAGCACGTTGGGCAACTACTTCCCGTTTCTGCGCGGCACCAATAAGGCGGGCCTGAACATGCGCGAGGTGCTGGCCCACCAGGCCCGCCTCAAGGCCTGGATTCCGTTCTGGAAAGAGCTGACCAACCGCCGGGGCACGCTGCGCCGCCGCTACTTCCGCGCCGATTCGTCGGCCCGGTTCCCGCTGCTGGCGGCCCGGGGCCTGTGGGCCAGCCGCAAGCTGCCGGCGCGCATTAACCAGGAAATTGGGGCCTCGCCGCTCAACGTAAAGCCCGGCTACGTGTATTCCGACCTGTCGTTCATCCTGTACCCGCAGCTGGTGCGGGCGCGGTCGGGGCTGGCGTTTGAGGACTTTTTGCGGCGCGACGTGTACCGGCCGCTGGGGGCCACCACGCTGGGCTTCCGGCCGGCGCGGCGCTTTCCGCTGGCCCGCATCGTGCCCACCGAGTACGACTCCACCTTCCGCCGGCAGCTGCTGCACGGCACCGTCGACGACGAGGGCGCGGCCCTGCTGGGCGGCTTCTCGGGCCACGCCGGCCTGTTCGGCAACGCCAACGACGTGGCCAAGCTCGTGCAGACCTACGCCTGGGGCGGCCAGTACGGCGGCCAGCAGCTCTTCGATAAAAAGATCCTGGCCGACTGGACGAGCTGCCAGTTTTGCCCCGACAACCGCCGGGCCCTGGCCTTCGACCGGCCCGCGGCCAACCCCAGCCTGAACTTCGCCAAAAGCTCGTCGCCGGCGGCTTACGGCCACACTGGCTTCACGGGTACCTCGTTCTACGTCGAGCCCAAGTACGGCCTCGTGGTCGTGTTCCTCTCCAACCGCGTGCACCCCACCCGGCGCAACGGCAAAATCTCGGAAGTGGGCGTGCGCACCGGCCTTATGCAAGTGGCCATCGAGAGCGTGCGGTGAGCTGTCACGCAGGGTTGCGCAGTGTTAAACCGCAGTGTTTCGCGGTGTTGTTCTAAAGGCCGTTCACTACGCGGTGCATATGGTCTTTTAGGCTCACAACATTGAAGTTGATGAGTTGGCCCAGCTTTAAGCCGGATAATTTCAGGTACGTTAGCAGCTGCTTAAAATGTACTTCTTGCAAAGTCTCTACCGACTTTATTTCAACGATTACTTTTCCGGCCACTACTACATCGAGGCGGAAACCCACTTCCATTTGTATACCCGCGTACACCATGGGCAGAGGCACCTGAGTGGTGACCAGCAGGTCACGCTGGCGCAACTCGTAAGCCAATGCTACTTCATACACCGATTCCAACAGCCCGGGGCCCAACTCCGTGTGTAGCTTAAACGCCGCTCGCCGCACCTCAAAAGAAATTTCATTCTCCGTCATTCCCAAATAAACGCCGAAAGAACAACACCGCGAAACACTGCGGTTTAACACTGCGCAACCCTGCGTGAAATTTTTCAGGCGCGTTGCTCGGCTTGGAGCCAGGCTACGGCGTCGGTTTCGGTAATGGTTTGGTTCATGCGGAAGGGCCGGCCGTCGTAGGTGTACGGCTCGGGCACCACATCGTCCTGCATAAATTCTTCGCGCAGGCCGGGCGCCGTGAAGTACACCATGCACACCGGGGGCCCCAGCGTGCGCACCAGCTGGTCGTAGTAAGTGCCCAGCAGCCAGGCAAGCGTGGCCGGTGCGCTGCGGTGCCGCCGCCGGATGTCGAGCAGCCAGTAGCGGGCGTGGTGCAGCTGGGCAGCGGCCAGCAAGTCGTCTGTCCTTGCCGGGCCTCGGCTTCCGTAACGGGCCGCAGCCAGCGGCCCACCAGGATGTCGTTGTGGGGTTGGTAGCTAATTTCCAGAAAATCGGCCGAAGGTTGGGGGAGCTACATTTAGAAAAACGATGGGCTGGGCCCCCCGCTTCAACGAAAGGCCCACAACAAGATTGGCGAAGGGGCACAAACGTGCGGCGCGTGTCTATCTTCCGGGCCTGTTCCCACCCCACCCGCTTTTGCTTATGTTAGGCCTCATGATGCACGCGCCGCTGCGCGTGGCCGCCCTGCTCGAACACGCGGCCAAGTGGCACGCCGACACCGAAATCGTGTCGCGCCTGCCCGAGGGCGGTATTCACCGCTATACCTACGCCGCTGCCGATGCCCGCGCCCGCCGCCTGGCCGGGGCCCTGCAGCGCCTCGGCGTGGGGCCCGGCGACCGGGTGGGCACGCTGGCCTGGAACACCCACCGCCACTTCGAGCTGTACTTCGGCGTGGCCGGCATCGGGGCCGTGTGCCACACCATCAACCCGCGGCTCTTTGCCGAGCAACTGGTCTACATCGTCAACCACGCCCGCGACCGGGTAATTTTCTTTGACTTAACGTTCCTGCCGCTCGCCGAAAAGCTGGCCCCGCACTGCCCGCACGTCGAAGAGTGGGTGCTGCTGGCGGGCCCCGAGCACTTGCCGGCCACCTCCTCGCTGCCCGGCCTGCGCAGCTACGAGGCCCTGTTGGCCCCCGAAACGGCAGACTACGCATGGCCGATGTTCGACGAGAATACGGCCTGTTCGCTGTGCTACACCTCCGGCACCACCGACCAGCCCAAGGGCGTGCTCTACTCGCACCGCTCCACGGTGCTGCACGCGCTGGCCATTTCGCTGCCCGACGCCCTGGGCTGCTCGGCCCTCGACGTGGTGCTGCCCGTGGTGCCCATGTTCCACGTCAACGCCTGGGGCTTCCCCTACATGGCGCCCCTCAACGGGGCCAAGCTGGTGCTGCCGGGCCCCGGCCTGGACGGGGCCAGCCTATTTGAACTGTTTGAAAGCGAGCAAGTCACGTTCTCGGCTGGAGTGCCCACCATCTGGCTGGGGCTGTTGCAGTTCATGCGCCAAAGCGGCCACCGCTTCAGCACCCTGAAGCGCACCGTAGTGGGCGGCTCGGCCTGCCCGCCGGCCCTAATGGAGGCCTTTGAAAATGAGCTGGGCGTAACCATCCGCCACGCCTGGGGCATGACGGAAACCAGCCCGCTCGGTACGGCCGGTGTGCTCAAAGCCAGCCAGTTGGCGCTGCCGCTGGCCGACCAAAAGGCGGTGCTGCAAAAGCAGGGCCGCGTACTGTTCGGGGTGGACATGAAGATTGTGGACGACGCCGGCCGGGCCCTGCCCCACGACGGCGCGGCCTTCGGCGACCTGCTAGTGCGGGGCCCCTGGGTGGTGGGCGACTACTACGGCGAGCTCGACCCCGGCCGCCTCACCGCCGACGGCTGGTTCCGCACCGGCGACGTGGCCACCATCGATGCGGCCGGCTTCATGCAAATCACCGACCGCTCGAAGGACGTCATCAAGTCGGGCGGCGAGTGGATTTCCAGCATCGAGCTCGAAAACCTGGCCGTGGCCCACCCCGCCGTGGCCGAGGCCGCCGTCATCGGCGTGGCCAGCGCCAAGTGGGCCGAGCGGCCGCTGTTGGTAGTGGTGCGCCGCCCGGGCCATGAGGTATCGGCCGAAGAATTACTGGTTTTTTTCAAAGGCAAAGTGGCCCGGTTCTGGGAGCCCGACGCGGTAGAATTTGTGGACCAGCTGCCCCACACCGCCACCGGCAAGCTCCTCAAAACCCAGCTCCGCAAAGACTTTGCGGGCTACGAAGTGGCGTAGAAACTGGCTGGCCTACAGCGTGTCGCAGTAGGCCAGCAGCCGCACCACGTCGGCCTCCCGGCTTAGCTCCAGCCGGTGCTGGCGGGCGTAGGCAGCCAGGGCGGGGGTACGCCCGGGGCCCAGGGCCCCCAGCAGCGGCTCGGCGTCAAGCTTCACGGGCAGGATGCGGTTGTCAGGCGTTTTTACGAAGTACTCAAGTACATCGGCCCGGTTCGGAAAATTCGTGCGCTGGCAGAGCAAGGCCGTGCGCCCGGCGTCGTAGTGCACCTCAAAAAAAGCCGTGCGCAGAGCCGGCTTGGCCACCCGCGCCTGGAGGTAGCGCCGGTACACAACCCGCAGGCTCTGGGCCGAATCGCCTATCGTAAATTCGCGCAGCGTGTCCATGTTCACCACATGCTCGACGGACAGTTCGCCAGCAGTTGTGCGGGTGATGAGCTGGCGGTCCATCAGGTTATACTTCACCCAGGCGTGTCGCGTGGCCCCTGTGTAGGAGCGCAACACGCCTTTTGTCCAATAGGAGAAGAGGTAAGTGGTGCCGCCGCCCAGCATTTTGGCGGGCTGGTTGCCGGCCGGGGTGGCCTTGCCGCTTAGGGGAGGGTTCCGCCCCTGTGCAAGATTTTCACGCTGCCTGGAGTCCGCAACGCCCCGAATGCCGTCGTTCGGGTCTGTAATTCCTTGGGCGTGCGCGCTAACCAGCGGGCTGCTCAACAAGGCTAGTAGCGGGAGGAGTAGGCGCATGTGGAAAGGCGGAAAGTAGTAGCGGTTAGGCAAGACGCAACCCTAACCGCTGTCCTACGGCGCAACGTGAAGTAGTGGCCATCGCACCGCTCAAGTTGGGGCCCCGCACGCAGGCTACCGGCCCAGCTCCTCGGCCCGGTCCCGCGCGGCGCCGGCGCCGGCCATCAGGCCCTCGCGCACCTGGCCCGTGCCGAAGGCGCGCATGGCCGCCTCGGTGGTGCCGCCCTTGGACGAGACCTTGGCAATCCAGTCGGCGCAGCTTAGGCCGGCTTGCGAGTACAGCTCCACGGCGCCGCGGAAGGTCTGGCTCACCAGCAGCTCGGCCTCGGCGGGGGCGAAGCCCATTTGGGCGGCCGCCGCCATCAGCGCGTCCATGCAGTAGTACACGTAGGCCGGGCCGCTGCCCGAAATGGCCGTGCTGGCGTCGATGGCGGCCTCGTTTTCTACGTAAATGGTTTTGCCGGTGGTGCTGAGCAGGTTTTGCACCTGCACCAGCTCGGCGCGGCTCACCTCGTCGGTGCTGGTGAAGGCCGTCATACCCATCCCGATTTGGGCGGGCAGGTTGGGCATGGCCCGGATGATTTTGGGCGTGCCCAGCGCCTCGCGCAGCGTGGCCACCGTCACGCCCGCCATGATGCTGAGCACCACCTGCTCGGGCCGCACCAGCCCAGCCAGCCGCGCAAACAGGGCCCCCGAGTCCTGCGGCTTCACGGCCAGGATGATGATGCCGGCGCCCGGCACGCACTCCTCGGGCGTGCCCCACACCGTGCCGATTTCGTGGGCCGCCAGGGCCCCCACCCGCTCGGGCGAGCGGGCCAGCAGGCGCAGGTCGAGCCGCGAGGTGATGTGGGCGCGCACGAAGCTGCGGGCGTAGGTCAGGCCCATGTTGCCGCCGCCGATGATGAGGATTTTCAAGTTTATAAAAGTAAATTATTGAAGATAAAGCTGTTGGCCCGGCATTTTGGGCGTGGCCTTTTGGATGTCACTCCATTTATGCTGGGCCTGCATCAGGCGTTGCATCTCGGGCATCAGGGCTAAGGTGCGGCGCTGGGCAGCCGCTGCTACCAGGCGGAAGGCTTCGGGCTGTTTGCGAAGCAGCATTTGCCCCGTATCGGAGCGGTAGAAGGCCGCGAGGCGGTGCAGTTCGTCGGCGCTAAAGGTGCTGCCGTAGGCTTGCACCATGTTTTCCTTCACCGCATCCCAACCCACGGACTTCTGGTAAAATTCGCGCATATTGGCCTGCATGTCTGCCTGCTGGGCCTTGCGCTCCGGGGTTTGCAGCTTCGGCGATTGAGCCAGGAGTTGCGCCTGCGCCGCTTCATGCGACCTAAGCATTAGGTCCATCTGGCCGGCTAGCTGCTGCTCAGTTTGCATGGCCGTCAGCAAGTCGAGCGCGGCCATGCGCTGCGCCGCCGGCAGCGGCACCGAAGCCGGGGCGGCAGCGGGCACGGCCGTTGATGTGGTTTGGGCCTGGGCCGCCGCGCCGGCAAAGCCCAGGGCGCCGAATAGGAAGAGGAATTTGCGCATTGCGAGGGAAAGAAGGGGAGGGCGCAAATAACGGTTTCGCCCGGCATTACCCCGCCACGCTGGGGCCCTACACCTTCACAATCACGCCCCGCTTGCGCATCAAGTGCAGGATGCCCCACCAAATAACGACCAGCGTGAGGGCCCCGGCGAGCGAGGCGTTGCGCGGGTCCTGGAACAGCGGCGCGATGCCCCAGCGGTACAGCCACTCGCTGAAGCCCAGTGCGTTGCCCTCGGGCCCCGTGAGCTGGAACAGCCCGAACGTGCGCGAAAGGATGGCCGACAGGAAGAACACCGTGATGGCGTTCACGCCGTAGTCCAGGGCCGGGCCGGTGTAGCGGCGGTAGCCCTGCACGTCGCACAGCCAGTACAGGGCCGCCAGCGTGGCCAGGGCCAGGCCCCCGGCGTACAGCACGTAGGAGCTGGTCCACAGCGCTTTGTTGATGGGAAACCAGCCGTTCCAGACGAGGCCCAGCACGATGGCCGCGCCCGCCGCCACGAACAGCCAGGCCACTTTGGCCGCCGGCTCGGGGCCCGGGCGGCGCAGCCACTGGCCAGCCAGGGCCCCCAGCAGGCCCGTGCCCAGGGCGGGCAGCGTGCCGAGCAGGCCCTCAGGGTCCCAGGTGCGCGACGATTTCCAGAGGTGCGGGACGGTGATGACGAGGCGGTCGAGCCAGGCGCCCAGGTTGGCCTCGGGCTCCAGGCTGGCGGGTCCCACGCCGGGCACGGGCACCACTTGCAGCAGCACCGCGTAGCCCACCAGCAGGGCCCCCAGAATGGCCAGCTGGGCACGCCAGCCGGTGGTCAGAAATACCACGCTGCACCCAAAAAATACCAGCCCCGTGCGCTGCAGCACGCCCAGGATGCGCACCGTCGAAAAATCGAAATGCGGGTAAAGCGACGTGAGCACGCCCAGCCCGAACAGCAGCGCCGCCCGCCGCGCCACCCGCGCCACCAGGGGCCCCCGCGGGTCGCCGCGGCGCTTGGCCCCGTCGAGGGCGTACACCAGGCTCACGCCCACGATAAACAGGAAAAACGGGAAAATGAGGTCCGTGGGCGTGCAGCCGTTCCACTCGGCGTGCTCCAGCGGCGGGTAGATGTGGCCCCAGTCGCCGGGGTTATTCACCAGCGTCATGGCCATCACGGTGAGGCCCCGGAACACGTCGAGGCTGATGAGGCGGCCGGGCTGGGAAGTTTCGACCAGGGGCAGGGCCCCGGTGGTATCGAGGGCGGCTTGGGTGGTGGCGCGCATGGAGGAGGGAAAGGCAGGGTTGGCCCGGGCGGGCGGGTGGACTGGGTAGGTTTGGGAGCTAGTCGAGAGATATCTAGGCGGTCATGCTCACCTGGCGCCCGCGTAGTCGGGGCATCTCTCCCGCAGCAGTAATCAATGGTTAGTAAGCGGTAGAGATACTTCGGCTGCGCGGACGCCAGGTGAGCATGACTGTCTAAATCCAAAAAAATCACTGGTAAAAGGCAAACTATTTCCAGTAAAAACCGGAGAAATATTGAACAATTTCAATTCACCGAAATCACATTCCCCGAATGTTTTGCAATCTTAGCGCTTCCAGTATAAATAAAAACATTTGCGCCGGGGCCCGGCGCGTAATTCTTGCCCGGCATTGCGAGCCCCCGCGGCCGGAAATAGCGCCGCCGGCCCGCGCCGGGAGTCCAATCTTCGCCCTTATTCTTTCATTCCCAACCCTCAAGCTGCTGCTATGAAACGACTTTACTTAGCGGGATTCCTGCTGGCGGCGGAGGCCGCGCTGGCCCCCGGCGCCCGGGCCCAAACCACGGCCCCCGCCGGCCGCACCGTGGCCGGCACGGTGGTGGGCTCCGTGGACCGGCTGCCCATTCCCGGCGTCAACGTGCTCGTGAAGGGCACCAACGTGGGCACCGCCACCAACGCCGACGGCCGCTACTCGCTGCCCAACGTGCCCGAGGGCGCCACGCTGGTGTTCAGCTTCATTGGCTACAAATCGGTGGAGCGGCCGGCCACCGGGGCCACCCTCGACGTGGCCCTCGACGCCGACGCCAAGGGCCTCGACGAGGTGGTGGTGACGGCCTACAACATCAAGCAGGACAAGCGTACGCTGGTGACGGCCGTGCAGGAAGTGACGAGCAAGGACATCATCGACTCGCGCCAAACCAACGTGGTGAACGCCCTGCAAGGCAAGGTGGCCGGCGTGAACATCACCTCCTCGGGCGGGGCCCCGGGCGAGGGCGCGGCCATCGTCATCCGGGGCGGCACCTCGCTGGATGGCGACAACCAGCCGCTGTTCGTGATTGACGGCATGATCATGGACAACAGCTCGTTCCAGGAAAGCACGGCCCCCGGCGGGGGCTCCGCCTTCAACGGGCTGCTGGGCCGCTCGGTGGGGGCCTCGAACCGCGCCGGCGACCTCAACCCCGAGGACATCGCCAGCATGACCGTGCTGAAGGGCCCCGCCGCCGCCGCCCTCTACGGCCTGCGCGCGGCCAACGGCGCGGTGGTGATTACGACCAAGAAAGGCTCGGCCGGCCGTACCACGCTCAACTACCGCACTCAGGTATCGGTGGACCAGGTGAACCGCCTGCCCAAAACGCAGGACCAGTACGGGCAGGGCTCGGCCGGCATTTTTGACGGCACCACCCGGCAGTCGTGGGGGGCCCGCTTCGCGCCCGGCCAGCCGGTGTACGACAACGTGGGCAACTTCTTCCAGAAGAGCACCACCTACCAGAACTTCCTGACCATGTCGGGCGGGTCGGACAAGGCCTCGTTCTTCGCCTCAGCCTCCAACCTGCACCAGAACGGCGTGGTGCCCAGCAGCTCCTACGACAAAACCACGGTGCGCCTCTCGGGCTCGGCCGCCATTTCGCCCAAGCTAAGCGTCACGGGCTCGGCCCAGTACCTGAGCACGGCCAGCCAGCGGCCCTTGCAGGGCCCCGGGCTGTTCGGCTCGTCGGGCGGGTTTTTGCTGAGCTTGCTAAACTGGCCGCGCGGCGACGATACCCGCAACTACCTTAACCCCGACGGCAGCCGCCGCCGCCTGCTAGCCCTGGGCAACGGCACCGACGCCGACGCCGACAACCCGTACTGGACGGTGGCCAAAAACCCCCAGACCGAGGGCACCAACCGCTTCATCGGCAACGTGCAGTTGAGCTTTTCGCCCACCAAGTGGCTCACGCTGAGCCACAACATCGGCACCGATTTCTACACCACCAGCTCGTCGTCGGTGCGGGCGGTGGGCACCTCGCAGGTGGGCAACCAGAACGGCGGCATCGCCCAGACCGTGGACCAGTTCCGGCTGCTGACGGCCACCACGCTGGCCACGCTCTCGCACAATTTCGGCGAGAACATCGGCGGCTCGCTGCTGTTCGGCAACACGATTGAGGAAAACAAGGACCAGGCGGTGGACTACATCGGCCTGATTTTCCAGAACCCCGACTTCACGGGCCTCAACAACACGGTGAACCGGGGCAACCTGCAGCGCGACTCGAAACGCCACCTCATCGGCAACTTCGCCCGCCTGAGCACCACGTTTTTCAACCAGGTGTTCCTGGAAGTACAGGCCCGCTACGACCAGTCGTCCACGCTGCCCCGGCCCAACGAGGGCAAAATCTTCGGCAAGGGCTTCCTCTACGGCTCGGCCGGGCTGGGCTACGAATTCACCAAGGCCCTGGGCCTGGAGCAGAACGACATCCTGAACTACGGCAAAATCCGGGCGTCGGTGGCCGAGGTGGGCAAGGACACGGGGCCCTACCGCGTGCTGTCGAGCCTGACGCAGAATACCTACATCGGCAGCGGCTTCCGCAACGACTTCTACGGCTCCAACCCCAACCTCAAGCCCGAGCGCACCCGCACCTACGAGGTGGGGGCCAACTTCCAGTTCCTCAAAAACCGCCTGGGCCTGGACCTCAACTACTACTATTCGCGCACGACGGACCAGCTCATCGCGCCGCGCGTGAGCCAGGCGTCGGGCTTCATCTTGCAGTACATCAACGGCGGGGTGGTGACGAACAAAGGCCAGGAAATCAGCCTCACCGGCTCGCCCATCCGCAACGCCAACGGCTTCAGCTGGGACCTCATCGCCAACTTCTACCACAACACGAACAACACCGAGTCGCTGCCCGCGCCGCTCACCGTGGTGTACCAGTCCGACACGTTCGTGACCGACGTGCACGAGGGCGGGGCTTTCCCGGGCAAGGCCATTTCGGGCCTGGCCGCCACGGATTTCGTGCGCGTGAACGACCCCACCAGCCCCTACAACGGCCAGGTAATCATCGGGGCCAACGGCCTGCCCACGGCGGGCACGGCCTTCATCTACGCTGGCAACCGGGCCCCGCGCTTCACCACCCAGCTCACCAACACCTTCACTTACAAGGCCCTGAGCTTGACCGGGCTGCTCGACTTCCGGGTGGGCGGCGTGGTGGTGAACGGCAACGACTGGTACCAGACCAACGTGGGCACCTCGGCGCGCACCACCGAGCGCTACAAGAGCGCCGTGTTCGGCGGCGTGCGGGGCACCACCGTGACAAACCCCGACGGCAGCAAAACCACCACCTACGCGCCCAACACCCAGGCTGCCGAGCTGACCCAAGCCTACTACCAGAACGTGCTCGACCGGGTGGGCACGGCCTTCGTGGAGGACGGCTCATGGGCCCGCCTGCGCTACGTGGCCCTGAGCTACGCGCTGCCCAGCCGCTGGCTGGGGGGCACCTCGTCGTTTCTGAAAGGCGTGGACGTGAGCGTGACCGGCCGCAACCTGGTGCTGCTGACCAAGTACAGCGGGGCCGACCCGGAAACGGCGTCGGCCGGGGCCGGGGTGCGCGGCGGCGGCTCGGGCGGCGTGGACTACGGCAACGTGCCCGCCACCCGCGGCGTGGACATGTCGGTGCGCGCAACTTTTTAGGTGGCCGTTCGGCAACAAACAAGTAACTGATAACCGAAATAAAGTATGAAACACTACCTATTGGGGCTGGGCTTGCTGCTGGGGGCCGGGGCCCTCGGCGGGTGCGAGAAATACCTCGACGTGAACAACAACCCCAACAACCCGACCACCTCGACGCCGAACTTCATCCTGCCGGGCATCATTTCCAACGGCATCCAGACGCAGATGTTCACGGCCCTGCGCACGCCCTACATCACGCAGTACGTGGCGAGCCGCACCGCTAATAGCATCGGTATCGACCAGTATTACCTGACCAACGCGCAGAGCACCAACACGTTCAACTACTCGTACTTCCAGTCGGGCGGCAACATCCCGGGCATGGAGGCCACGGCCCAGGCCGAGGGTTCGCCGTACTACGTGGGGGCCGGTGAAATTATGCAGGCCCTGATTCTGGCCCACGCCACCGACATGCTCGGCGACGTGCCCTTCACCGAGGCCTACCAGGGCGGGGCCAATTTCACGCCCAGGTACGACGCCCAGCAGGACGTGTACGCCAGCGTGACCAAGCTGCTCGACGACGGCATCGTGCAGATGAGCAAGGACCCCGGCCAGAACAAGCGCCCGCTCTATAGCACCACGCCCAGCGAAAGCGGCGACATCCTCTACAAAGGCGACCAAACCAAGTGGGTGCGCCTGGCCTACGCCCTGAAGGCCCGCGAGGCCCAGCACCTCACCAAGAAGCAGAGCTACGACCCCAACGCCGTGCTGGCCCTGTGCGACAAGGCGTTTCTAACGTCGGCCGACGACGCGCAGATTCAGTTCGTGCCGGCGGTGTCGCCGGTGGTGAACTCGACCAACATCTTCGGGGTGACGCGGGCCAACTTCGGCACGGCCACGTTCTCGACTAATATCGTCAAGTACCTCAACGGCACCACGTTTCCGGGCGTGGCAGACCCGCGGTTTGGGGTGCTGGTGCCTACGTTCAGCCTGGGCGTGGACCCCGGCGTGGGCACCGGCACCACGGCCAACGTGATACCCGGCACCGCCAACATCACCGATTTCTACGCCAGCTGGTACGCCCGCGACCTGGGCTATTTCGAGGTGATAACCTACCACGAATTGAAGTTCATCGAGGCCGAAGCCGCCTACCGGGCCGGCAACAAAACCCGGGCCCTGGCGGCCCTCAAGGCCGGCATTGCGGCCCACATGCGCAAGGTGGGCGGGGGCGGCACCTTCGCCCCGCCGACCGTCACGTTCCCCATCATTTCCGAAACCCAGATTGCGGCCTACCTGGCCAGCGCCGCCGTGCCCCAAACCGAGGCCGCGCTCACCTCGCTGCGCCCCATCATGGAGCAGAAGTACATTGCGATGTTCCTGAACCCGGACTCGTGGTCGGACCTGCGGCGGCTGGATTTTGACCCGGCCATCTACGTCAACTTTGCCTACCCGGTGGGGGCCAACCCCATACTAGCCGCCAAAACCGACCCCAAGCTGCGCTACCCGCGCCGCCTGCTGCCCGGGGCCACCGAGGTGCTCTACAACCCCGCCGAAATTGCCCGCATCGGCGGCAACGACCCCGATTACGTGACGCGCCCGATGTGGTTCGACATGCCCTGAGGGCCCCCGCCTATTTTCTGGACTTAGCATTTTCCTTCTATGAAACACTTATCAACCCGGGGCCTGGCCCTGGCGCTGCCTTTACTGGCGGCGCTGGCCGGCGGCTGCAAAAAGGAGCTTGACACGTACTACACTGCCGCCGGGGCCCCGGGCTTCGCGTCCATCGCCCTGCCCGGCCTGGGCGTGGCGGCCCGGTACGCGGTGGGCGAAACCATCCCGATTACCCTGGGCTACAACGCCGCCGACCAGCTCCAAAGCGTCCGCGTGTACCAAGTGGTGAACAAGGCCGACTCGGCGACGGTGGGCACGTACCCCGCAATGGCCGGCACCTACAACGCCGCCACCGCCACCACGGTGCAGCCCGTGCCCTACGTGGTGCCGAACGTGGCCAACGGCCTGCCCGTGCGCGTGGACGTGATTTCGACCTTCGCCAACGGCGGCACCCAGCTGCGGCGCTTCACCTACACCGTGGCCCAGGCGGCCACGTTCAAGTTCGGGGCCACGCCGGCCACGTACCGCAACGGCCTGGCCGCCCCGGCGCAGAGCGGGGGCGACGTGGTGGGCTATTCCGTCGTCCTCAACGAAGGGGGCCTGGGGGCCGTGCCCGTGGCCCCGGCCACCGGGCAACTGTTCAAGGCCGTGGACAGCCTCACCACGTTCTACCGCCTCGGCAGCGGGACCCCGGTGCGCGTGGCGGTGATTCGCAACCCTTCGAACGGCGCGGCCAACGCCCGCACCATCGACGTGACCCTCCCGCGCAACGCCGCTGGCCAGGCCATTACTTACTCGTTCGTGGCCTACGCCGCCGTGCAGGCCCTGACCATCACCGCCCCGCCCATTGCCCTCGCCAACCCCACGCCGCTGGCCACGGTGCGCACCGGCCGCCTCAGCGGGGGCCCCAGCGCTACGCCCGACTCACTGGCGTTCAACCTCCGCACGGGGGCCCTCGAACCGGCTACCAACCCACCCACTGCCAAAGACTTGTACGTGAGCGGCGTGAGCGGCAGCGTGTTGCTATCGGCAGCCAACACCACCCGCTACTACAAAGCCACCGCGGCGCAGGTAGCCGCCGGGTTCTATACCAACCCCACGGCCAACAATGCCGGCACCACCTTCTACCTTAATACCGCCGCCACTTCGGCCAACCTCGGGGCCGTGACGGCGGGCGACGTGTTCGCGGTGAAAGTGCGCGGCGCGGAACTGATGCTGCTGCGCATCCTGGCCGTGCGGCCCAGCACGGCCGGTTCCACCGCCCGCGTCAGCTTCGAGTACCGGTCGTTATAAATACGCCCTTGGCAAACGATAAGCGGCCTGCCCAATTATGGGCAGGCCGCTTATCGTTTTTGACCACTTCGATAGTCCCGTGCTTACCTGCCGCCAAACAGGCGGCCGAAGAAACCGCGCTTCTTGGTTTTCGTTTTGACTTTGAACTTATTGCCGGCGGCCTCTGCGTCTTGGTCCAGGGCCCCCAGCTTGGGAAATTTCAAGTTGGACGCGTCGGGTGCGGCGGCGGGCACCACGGCCGGGGCGGGCGCGGCGGCCAGGCCGGGCATCGAGGCCATTACGATTTCGGTGGGCAGCTGGCCGTTGGTGCGCAGGTTCACGGGGCGGCTTTCGTTGTGGAGGCGGTCGACGGCGGTAAGGTAGTAGGCATAGGAGAGGCCCTCCTTGGCCGTGGTGTCGATGAACGTGGCGCCGCGGCCGGCGCCGGCGCGGGGCAGGGCAATGATGTGGCGGGGGTCGTCGGGCGTGGGGTATTCGCCGGGCCCGAAGCGGTAGAGCACGTAGTAGGCGGCCACGTCGCCGTCGGCCGCTGGGGCCCCAGGCTGCCAGCTCAGCGTGGCGATGCGGCCGGCGCGCGTGAGGGCGAAGCCCGCCACCGGGCGCGGCGGCACGGCGTCCAGCCAGGGCATGGTGGGCACCAGGGCGGGGGCCCTAAACAGGTTCAGGCGCAGCGAATCGGTGGTGTGGAGCGGGTTTTCGCGCAGCGACTTGGCCGAGAAGAACACGCTGCCGCTGACTTCGCCGTCGTAGCTGCGGTTCAGGCGCACCTGCCGGGGCAGCTCGCGCGGGTTGCGCCAAGCGGTGTCGGAGCGGGTGCTTTCGAGCATCCGGTAGGTGCCGTGGCCGATGTAGAGGTGGCGCCCGTAGCGGTTGCGCGTCCACCAGTCGAGCAGGGTGCCGTAGGGCACGAGCCGGAAATTGGTGCTCCAGTACAGCTGCGGCACCACGTAGTCGATCCAGCCTTTTTGCAGCCACAGGCGCGTATCGGCGTACAGGGCCGAGTAGCTGGGCTGCCCGGCGCGGGTATCGGAGCCGTCGGGGTGGGCCGATTTATTCATCCACACGCCGAAGGGCGAGATGCCGAACTTCACCCACCGCTTGGCCGTGCGGATGCTGTCGTGCAGGTCCCGGATTAGGACATTGACGTTGTTGCGTCGCCAGTCGTCGAGCCGGGCAATGTCTTGCTCGGGCCGCTGGGCAAACGTGGCTTCGTCGTGAAACACCAGCCCGGGCTCCTGGTACGGGTAGAAATAATCGTCGAAGTGCACCGCGTCGATGTCGTAGCGCTTCACCACGTCCATGATAACGCGGGTGATGTGGGCGCGCACTGCGGGCAGGCCAGGGTTGTAGAGCAGCGTTTTGCCATACCAGATAAACCACTCAGGGTGCGTGCGGTACGGGTGCAGGGCCCCCAGGCGGCGCGTCACGGTATCGAGGCTGGCGCGATACGGGTTGAACCAGGCGTGGAACTCCATGCCGCGCTTGTGGGCCTCGCTGATGAGGTAGGGGAGGGGGTCGGCGTCGCCAACGGGGCCCCGGCCCTGCTGGCCGGTGAGCCACTTGCTCCAGGGCTCCAGCTCCGATTTATAGAGGGCATCCGACGCGGGCCGGATTTGCACAAATACGGCATTCAGGCCCGCCCGCTGGCCGGCGTCGAGCAGGCGGCGGTACTCGGCGCGGTACTGCACCGGGGTTTCGCCGCGGGTAGTGGGCCAGTCGATGTTCTCGACGCTGGCAATCCAGAAGCCGCGCAGCTCGCGCTTGGGCGGCGGAGTGGCCAGCGAATCGGGGCCCTGGGCCCGGGCCCCGAGCCAACCCAACAATAGAAAAACCAACAATACGGGGCGTCGCAGCACTACAGCCATTCCAGCAGAAAAAATGAAAGGCTGCAAATTACGACGCTCCGCGGGCCTTTCCCGAAGGCAGGCCATTCTCCAAGGGCTAGAGGGAAACTCAGCCGAAAGCCAACTGACCCTCATCCTGAACAACGGGAAGCATCGCTGCGGCGGAACCAACCCGATTGAGTTAATTCCGCCGCAGCGATGCTTCCCGTTGTTCAGGATGACCGAAGCGGTTAGCAGCTACTCCCTTGCTCAAGAACCCGTCAGCTCGGTGTCGGTTTTGGGTTGGTCGGGGCCCCCTTCGAGGCCGTTGGTCTGGCTGGCGTCGCCGTAGTCGCCGCGGATGCCCGCGCCGTCGCCCATGTTTTCCTGGGTGCTGCTGGGGATGGCGCCATCTTGGGCCGTGCCGGCTTCGGGGTTGCCGCTGGCGTTTTGGTCCTGGTCGGTGCCTTGGTTAGTGGTGGCCCCCCCGGTGGTGGCGGTATCGGGGCGGGGGTCGGTGGGGTTGTTCTCGGGAGCGGGCATGGGAGGGAAAAGAAAAAGTGAGGCATCAAAAGCCGTACGGCCGGTGGCCGTCCGCCCTAGGCTTACGGCACCGCGCGGTCGCGGTTTGGACGCGGCGCGCGAACTTGGGGCGGCGTTGCTGCGCTGGGGCCCCCGGTGGTCGGCGCGGCGCATCCGTTTCAGTTCTATTGCTTCATCCTAACCTTGTTTCCGTGGCCGCTGCTGCTTCCGATTTCTATTCGCAAAAAACCGACGCCGAACTGCTGTTTTTCGTCCAGAGCCCCGGTCAGTACGCCCCCGAGTTGGTGGCGGGGGCCACGGCTGAGTTGCACCGCCGCGGCGTGGAGCTGCCCGGGGCCCTCACTGCCGGCGATAACGACGCGCCCCGCGCTTGGCTCACGCCCGTGGCCCTGGGTCTGGGCCTGCTGGTGCTGGGCGGCGGCACCTACTGGCTGAAGCAAAACAGCGACGCCGATGCGGCCGCCACCCAGGCCCGCCTCGAAGCCAAGCGGCGCCTGCCCCCGCCTCAGCTCGTAGAGGCCCCCACCCACGCCATCCCCAATTACGACGGGGCCGTGGCCCGCACCATTGCCCAGCAACTGCGCCCGGTGCCCGCCGCCGAGCAGGCCGATGCCCAGCAGATGCGTCAGTTTCGCGAGTTGGCCAAGCGCTTCTGGACCGCCGAAACCCAAACCGAGTACCTCACCGGCCTGGCTGAAACGGGCAAGGCCGGGCCCGAATTTGCTAACCAGGCCCGGCTGGCGCGCGAAACGTGGCAGGCCTGGAACCGCGCTACCATGTATGGCTTCCGCTTCGGCCCCACGCTGCAAGCCCAGGTGAAGCGCATGACGGAAGCCGCCAGCGGCCAGCAGCACATCCTCACCAACCTGCCCGCCCTGCTGCCCGAAAACCGCTTCCGCACCGACAAGGAAATCGTGGCCCGCACCGTGGATGTGCAGGACGCGGTGGGGGGCCTCGTGCCGGTATCGCCGGTGTCGGGCCAGCCCTACAAGCGCGTTGTGCTCAAGGTAATGTAGCCGCTGGCCCGATGGAAGATACCCCCGCCACTCCCGACGCCGGCACTGCCCGCGCCCTGGCCCACTTCGCCGAGCGGCCCGACGCCGAGCTGTTTTACCTGGCCCAAAACGCCGCCCGCTACCCGCCCGCCGTGGGGGCCGCGGCCGTGGCCGAGCTGCAGCGCCGGGCCTTGGTGCCGACGCCCGCCGTGCCCGCTGGGGCCCCGGCTGCCCCGCCAGCGCCCACTGGCTGGGGCCCCACGCTCCGGGGGCTGCTGCCTTCGCGCCGGTTCTGGGCCACGCCGCTGCTGCTCGCGCTCAACCTGTTGGTGTGGGCGGCCATGACGGCCAGCGGCGTGTCGGCCACCGACCCCACCGGCCACGACCTGGCCCGCTGGGGCTCCAATGTGAGCCGCCTCACGCTGCCCAGCCAACCCTGGCGCCTGCTCACGAGCGTATTTGTGCACGGCGGCGCAACCCACTTGCTGCTCAACGCCCTCAGCCTGTGGTTGCTGGGGGTGCTACTGGAAGCGCGGGTGGGCGCGGCCCGCCTGCTGGCCGTGTACCTGGCCAGCGGCGTGGCCGGCAGCTTGGCCACGCTTTGGTACCACCGCGGCGGCATCAATTCGGTGGGGGCCAGCGGGGCCATTTTTGGGCTCTATGGGCTGCTGCTGGCCTTGCTAATTAGCAAAAAGCTTGTGCTCGACAAATTCGACCGCCGGGCCATGCTCGGGCTAGTCTTATATCTAGTGCTTAGCAACTTGATTAGTGGCTTATCGGGCAACATCGACAACGCCGCCCACCTCGGCGGCCTGCTGCTGGGGGCCCTGGTGGCCGGCCCGCTCGCCCTGGTGGGGCTGCGCCCGGCGGCGGAATAAACGGTGGCTTCTTGGGTAGTAACCGGCTACCAGGTTTGCCCGCGGCATACCTGCTTGGGAACCGCCCTAGCCGCCCAAAAGCATTTTTTGCAACCGGGTGCCCGCCTCGGTGGTGAAGTACAGGATATACATGCCGGTGGCCAAGTTGGGCCGCACCTGCTGTGCCGCGCCATTGCGCAGCTCAATGCGCTGCCGGTACATGCGGCGGCCGGTGATGTCCTGTAATTCCAGCACGCCCGATTGGATGGATGACGGCTGGACTTTGATGAAAAAATTGCCGTTGTTGGGCACCGGGTACACGCTCATCACGTACGGCACGGGCACAATTTCTACCGTCTTGATGGGCGAGTACACGGGCGGCCGGTCGCTGCGGAGCTGCTGCAAGCGGTAAAAATTCAAGCCGTTGGCTGGGTTTGGATCCACCGCCGCATAGTTCTGGGGCCCCGGCGCCGCGCCGGGCTGGCGCAGCAACTCTGTGAACACCACGCCGTCCGCCGATCTTTGTACGACGAAGGCGGTGCTGTTTTCCTCGGCCGCGGTGGCCCAACTCAGTTCCACTTGCTGGTTATTGGCCACCGCCTCAAACTGCGTGAGCACTGGCCGGATAGGCCCCTGGGGCTGGGCGTAGAGCACACCGTTGGGCACCAGCTGCTTCGGCATGCCCGGCCCGTCGTACTGCAACACCAAGCCCTGGCTGCCGCCGTGCTCGCCATATAGCACCCGTACGGTGTGCAGTCCGGCCGCCAAGGTGCGGCTGCCCGACGTTTCGCGGAACGGAAACGTATCGCCCTGGTTGGCCGCTACCGGCTGCGGGTCGCCGTCGAGGAACAGATACGCCGCGTCGTCCGAACCCAGGTAAAACGTGTGGGGCCCCGCCGCCGTCACGTATAGCTGCCCCTGGAAGCGCCCGCTGAATTCGTCGGGGTTGCCCGGACTATAATACGTGCCCACCGGCCCCACGCCGAAGTTGTCAGTTTCGGCTTCCGCAAAGTTCAACTGTTCCACCCGGCGGTTGCTGATGTCGGGGCGGTTGGTAGTGAAAAAGCCCAGCGCGTCGTAGAAATAGCCGCGGTAATATTCTGCCGTCAGGCCCGGCGTTCCCACTGGGGGAGTGGCCGGCTGGGCCTGAGCGGCCGCGGCCAGCCAAAACAGGCCAAAACAAAGAAGCCCGGTGCGTCCTCGTCCCCCCCCAGCAGCGCCAAATCCGAGCCGTTTAGCCGTCGCAAACCGCAACATGGGAATAAATATGTGCATATAATTTGGATAGAGCAAAAAGATAAATTTCGCTGTACGTGGAAATGTAATTGGTGCCACCTCGTCAAGGATTAGCACTATTTTCAAAAAAGAATCTTGCGTTGGCCTCGCGCAGGTGCAAAAGGACACCCAAAACGAGCCGCTAAAAGGTTAGCGCACGCTGATATTACGTTGGGATAAGTTAGTTGAAACACGAAATTACAATTTGGCAGGGACACAGGGTAGACTTATTCATTGCTTAAGGTTTACTTAACGTATTCTAAATAATATAGTAAATAGTTAATTATGATTGTTAGTTCAAATGGAAATAATCTTAATTTTTCCCTTTTTAAAACTAGTTATGTCCTTTGCATTTAAACACTTTGATAGGAAATATTTCAATTATAAATATTGAGTTTTAAAGGTAAAATTAGGAGGTTCAAAGAAGGTGCCACATACTTCAAAAAACAGTTAAGCTATGGTAATTTATTTTTGTCTTTTTCTAATGTGTTGTCCGGGCGGCTGATTAACCACGGTGGTTTGCGGCCCGGGCAACCACGCGCGCCGCTTGTGCCGTAGAAGCCTCGCCGAAGCCCCCGCAGGCAAAGACGGTGCCGCCAGGGCCGCTCACAATTCTTCACCGTACGCCCAACTCCCATGCCGCCTTTTGTGCACACCGAAAACCACCTGACCAGCTCAGCCATGCTACAGGACATCGTCATTGGCTTGTCCGATGGCCTGACGGTACCCTTTGCCTTGGCCGCCGGCCTGAGCGGGGCCGTGCAGTCGTCGGGGCTCGTCATTACGGCCGGACTGGCGGAGATTGTGGCCGGCTCCATCGCCATGGGCCTGGGCGGCTACTTGGCCGGCCGCACCGAGGTGGACCATTACGCCGCTGAGGTAGCCCGCGAGCACGAGGAGGTGCGCACCGTGCCCGACGTGGAGCGCCGCGAAGTGCAAGAGCTGCTGGCCAATATGGGCCTGAGCGCCGTCACTGCCGCCAAAGCCACCGACGAGCTGACCCAGGACCCCGAGCAATGGGTCAAATTCATGATGAAGTACGAGTTGGGCCTGGAGGAGCCTGATTCCAAGCAGGCCCCCAAAAGTGCCGCCACCATCGCCGGGGCCTACGCCGTAGGCGGCTTGATTCCGCTTAGCGCCTATTTTTTCACGGCTACGCCCAGCGAGGGGCTGCTCTGGTCGGGCGTCATCACGCTGGTGTGCCTGTTGGTGTTTGGGTACTTCAAGAGTCGCCTCACCGGCCAGGCCCCCGTGGCGGGCGCCATAAAGATGGCCGCCACCGGCGCGGCGGCAGCCGGCGCGGCTTACTTCGTGGCCCACCTCGTGAACAGCGCGGGGCATTAGCGGCACCGGGCAGATTGTCTTCAGAATGCCGGGCTATTCTTGGGCCGCTGTGCGGCTTGTTTTTCGGTCGGGGCCCTATTTTCTATGCATCGTCCGTCGTTGCTGCGTTTTTTGTTACGGCTCCTAGGCCAGCACCGGCAGTTGGGACTGCTGCTGCTGCTCGGCGTGGCGATGCCCTGGGGCATTTTCCTCAAAGCCGCTTCCGAAATACAAGAGGGCGAAGGCTTTCCTGGCGACCGCTCGTTGCTGCGCTGGCTGCACGCCCACGCCACCCCAGCCCTGGACACCGTGAACCTGGCGCTGACCCGCGTGGGCGGCCCCTTGCCCATGGCCGGGCTGGCGGGGCTAATTTTTTGGTATTTGTGGCGCGGCCGGCAGCACCGGCGTGCCTGGTTTTTCGGCGCGTCGCTGGGCGGGGCTATGGCCCTCAACCTAGTGGCCAAAACGGTGCTGGGCCGGGTGCGCCCCGCACTGTGGCTGTCGCTGGCTCCGGAAACGACGCCCAGCTTTCCCAGCGGGCACGCCATGGGCTCGGCGGCGCTGGTGCTGGCCGTGGGCCTGCTGCTGGCCCGCTCGCACTGGCGCTGGCTTGCCTGGACGCTGGGGCCCCTGTTTGCCCTCGGGGTAGGCGTTTCGCGGATGTACTTGGGCGTGCACTACCCCAGCGATGTAGTGGCTGGCTGGGTGGCCTCGGTAGGCTGGGTGTCGGGCGTGTACTTGTTGTTTTCTCCCTACCTGCGCCAACTGGAGCGGGCCTGGGTAACTGTGCGGCAGCGGCGGCCTGTCGCGGGCCAGGCCCGGTAGCCGCGGCCCGCAACTCAATTTTGTGGGCCCCACGTTAGTTAAAACGGAGGCGTTCGTGTTTAACCTTGCGCCGCCAAACGCAGGCCGGCGGCCAGTTCATTGTTTCCCATCCCAATTTTTCCCATGCAAGCCATTCAACTCGATGCCGTGCACCAGCCCGTGGTGCTGCGCAACGTGCCCACGCCCGTGCCCGGCCCTGGCGAAATCCTCGTCAAACTCCACGCCGCCGCCCTTAACCACCGCGACGTCTGGATTCAGCGAGGCCAGTACGCCGGCATTGCGCTGCCCTGCACGTTCGGGGCCGACGGCGCCGGCGAGGTAGCTGCCTGGGGCCCCGGCGTGCCCGCGGGGGCCCCAGGCGTGGGCAGCCGCGTAGTAATTTACCCGGGCCTGCGCTGGGGCAACGAGCAGCGCGCCCAGGCCAAAGATTTTGTGGTGCGCGGCATGCCCGACCCTGGCACGTTTGCCGAATACACCGTGGCCGCGGCCGAGTACGTGCGGCCGCTGCCCGCGCACCTCAGCGCGGCCCAGGGCGCGGCGTTGCCGCTGGCGGGCCTCACGGCCTACCGGGCGGCCTTCTGCCGGGCGCAGGCCCAGCCCGGCGAGCGGGTGCTCGTGACGGGCATTGGCGGGGGCGTAGCCATCGTGGCGGCCCAGCTGTGCGTGGCGCGCGGCTGCGAAGTGTGGGGCACCTCGGGCAGCGACGACAAGCTGGCCCGCCTGCCCGCCCTGGGCCTACGCGGCGGCATCAACTACAACGCCGCCAACTGGGTGAAGGACCTGGTGAAGCAAGCCGGGGGCCCCTTCGACGTCATCATCGACAGCGCCGCCGGGGCCCCATTTGGGGCCCTGCTCGACGCCGCCGCGCCCGGCGGCCGCATCGTATTCTACGGCGGCACGCTGGGCAACATCCCGCAAATTCCCCCGGGTAAGGTGTTCTGGAAGCAGCTCAGCATCCTGGGCTCGTCGATGGGCTCGGCGCAGGATTTCGCTAACCTGCTGGCCTTGGTAGAGGAGAAGCAAATCGTGCCCGTAGTGGACGAAATATTTCCCCTCGCTGAAGCCGAAGCTGCTCTGCGCCGCATGGAAGCCGGCCACCAATTCGGCAAAATCGTGTTGCAAATAGCGTAGCTAAACGTGGGCCTTAACTGAGCTAAGAATTTGTATTTATGGCGCTGATATACAGCGACTATAATTTAGTTTTGGGGTCACTAAACGGGAATGAAAAACCGGTCTTTTTGGTTAATAAGACAACCAGAAACTCTTGCCAAAACCTCCTTGCTGCCGCCATGAAAGCACCTGCCGAATACCTCGCTCCACACGTATTTGAAGCCCGCCGCCCGCGCCGTGACTTACAACCCGTGGTGGCTTACTCCGATGCCCTACAAGCGCTGGAGCAGGCCTTGGCCGACGCCGAAAAATATAAGTACCTGCTCATGCGCGCCCTGCGCCGCCACGCCGACGATACGTCCCCGCGCTCGGCCGCCCCGGCCTTCACCGAGGCTCCCGTGCGGCCCATGTACCCCGCCGCCGACCAGCGCGTGGCCGCTTAGCGCCAACCAACCAGTCAACAAAAAACTGCCGGCTTCCTAGCCGGCGGTTTTTTTATTGTTCTGCCGTCACTCAAAGACGCCAGTGCCTGGGGGCTTCGTTGCGGCGAGCTAGTAGTATATGTCCGGCAGCAAGTACTGCTGCACGTAGTCGCGGATGCCGTCCTCCAGCGACGCGAAAGCGTTGGGATAGCCAATGCTGTGCAGCTTGCGCATGTCGGCCTGGGTGTAGTACTGGTACTTGTCGCGGATGTCCTCCGGCGTGTCGCGGAAGCGAATGTCCACCGGAGCCCCCAGCGCCGTGAACGTATTCAGCGCCAGGTCCATGAACGTGCGAGCCGTGCCGCTGCCCAAATTGTAGAGGCCCGAGTCTTTGCGGTGGTGCAGCAGGAAATAGCATACCTCCACCACATCCTTCACGTACACGAAGTCGCGCATTTGGCCGCCGTCCACGTAGTCGGGGTTGTGCGATTTGAAGAGCGTCATCGAGCCGTTTTGCTGAATCTGCTGGAAGGCGTGGAAAATGACCGACGCCATGCGGCCCTTGTGGTATTCGTTGGGCCCGTACACGTTGAAAAACTTCAGCCCGGCCCAGAAATACGGCTTCTCCGCCTGCGCCACGGCCCAGTTGTCAAAGTCGTTCTTTGAATCGCCGTACGGGTTCAGCGGGCGGTAGAGGGGCAGCAGTGCATCGTCGGCATCGGAGTAGCCCAGGGCCCCATCGCCGTAGGTAGCCGCCGACGAGGCGTACACCAGCGGTAACTGGTACTGGCAGCAGGCCAGCCACATCTGCTTTGAGTAATTCAGGTTCAGCAGGTCGAACACGGCCGGGTCCATCTCGGTGGTATCGGTGCGGGCCCCTAGGTGAAACACGAACTCGACCTGCGCGTGGTGCTCGTCGAGCCACGCAAAAAACTCCTCGCGGTCCACGTACTTGCGCAGTTTTTTGCCTGCGAGGTTGCGCAGCTTTTTCTCCACTGAGAAGTTATCAACGACCACCACGTCGTTGAAATTGGCCGCGTTGAGGCGGGAAACGAGGGCGCTGGCAATAAAGCCCGCCGCACCGGTGACGACTATCATAAGCGAGAAAAGATGGGGCCCCAAAGGTAGGGCCCGCCCGCCTGTGGGGCCCCACCGGGGGGGCGGCGGCGTATATTTGCACCGAAAATACGGGAAGCGGCGGGCCGGCGCGTTTCCCCCGCCCGCCCCATGATTTACGTTAGCCGCCACGAGCATTTCAATGCTGCCCACAAGCTGCACAACCCCAAGTGGAGCGACGAGCGCAACCGCGAGGTTTTTGGGCCCTGTGCCAACGCCAACTGGCACGGCCACAACTACGACCTGGTGGTAACGGTGAAGGGCACGCCCGACCCGGACACCGGTTTCGTGGTCGACCTCAAGGCCTTGTCTGACCTCATCAAAGAACACGTCACCGACCAGGTTGACCACAAAAACCTTAACCTCGACGTGCCGTTCCTGGCCGGCCAAATGGCCAGCACCGAAAATTTGGCCGTGGCTTTTTGGCAAATCCTGGCCCGCGAGTTGCCCGCCATCACGCCCGCCCAGCTCCACTGCGTCAAGCTCTACGAAACGCCTCGCAACTTCGTGGAATACTACGGCAACTGATCAATTATGAATTATGAATTAAAAATTATGAATTGGCAGCGTCAAATCGGTTATAAAATCGGTTGGCCTCAGTTCGAAATTCATAATTCATAATTTTTAATTCATAATTCAAGAATGAAATACTACCTCATTGTCGGCGAACGGTCGGGCGATTTCCACGCCGCCGACCTCATGCGGGCCCTGCGCACGGAAGACGCCGCCGCCGAGTTTCGCTTCTGGGGCGGCGACCTGATGCAGGCCGTCGGCGGCGAGCTGGTGCACCACTACCAGGACCTGTCCATCATGGGCTTTCTGGAGGCGGCCACCAGCGTGCTCAAGTTCCGCGGCTACCTCAAGGAGTGCGAAAAGGACCTGCTGGCCTACAAGCCCGATGTGCTCATCCTGGTTGACTACGCGGGCTTCAACCTGCGGGTGGCCAAGTTTGCCAAAGCCCAGGGCCTCAAAGTGTTCTACTACATCTCGCCCAAGCTCTGGGCCTGGAACGAAGGCCGCGTCGAGCAGGTGAAGGCCCGCGTCGACAAGATGTTTGTCATCCTGCCCTTCGAGGAAGAATTTTACCAGCGTTTCAACTACCCCGTCGATTACGCCGGCAACCCCACGGCCGACGCAGTGGCCGAATTCGTGCCCACGGCCGACTTTTTCACGCGCAATCAGCTTGACGAGGCCCGGCCCATCATCGCCGTGCTGCCGGGCTCGCGCAAGCAGGAAATCGAGGAAATGCTGCACGTGATGCTCGCCATCCTGCCGCCGTTCATGGATTATCAGTTCGTAGTGGCCGGCGTCGACAACCTCGACCGTACCTACTACCAGCACTTTGAGCGCAACGGTATCCGCCTGCTGTTCGACCAAACATTCGACCTGCTGAGCCACGCCACGGCGGCGCTTGTCACCAGTGGCACTGCCACGCTCGAAACGGCCCTATTCGGCGTGCCCCAAATCGTGTGTTACCGCACCAGCGTCCTAAGTTACACCATCGGCAAAATGCTCATCAAGGTGCCCTATATTTCACTGGTAAACCTGATTGCCGGCCGCGCCGTGGTGAAAGAGATGATTCAAAACGATTTCACAGCCCGCAACCTGCTTGATGAGCTCAAAAAGCTTCTCACCGACGACAACTACCGCGCGCAGATTCAAACCGGCTACGCCGAGCTGCGCGCCAAGCTCGGCCAGCAGCAAGCCGCCAAAAAAACCGCCGCCCTAATGGTGAAATACCTGAAAGCGTAAGTTTCGCACCGAGGAAAAACGAGGAAGGGAAGTTTCACAGAGTTGGATAATCTCTGTGAAACTTCCCTTCCTCGTTTTTCCTCGGTGCGAAACCTTGCTACGGGGCCCCTAGGCAGCCCGCATGTGGCGCAGCGGTGATTTTTCGAACTTACTGCGGGCGTAACCCAAGTTGATAATCAACTCGTTAGCACCCACTTCGTCGGGCATTTCAAACATGGCGTCAGTCATAATGCTCTCGCAAATGGAGCGCAGGCCCCGGGCCCCTAGGCGGTACTCGTCGGCCTTGTCCACAATGTATTCCAGGGCCTCTTCGGTAAAATCAAGGTCAATTTTCTCCATGCCGAACAACCGCTTGTACTGCTTCACAAGCGAATTCTTGGGCTCGGTCAGGATCTGGCGAAGCGTGGTTTTGTCCAGCGGGTTGAGGAAGGTGAGCACCGGCAGGCGGCCAATTAGCTCCGGAATCAAGCCAAAAGACTTCATGTCTTGGGCCGACACGTAGCGCAGGAAGTTCTGCGTGTCCACCTGCTCCTCCAAGTTCGTCTTAGCGAAGCCCATTGGCTTGGTATTCAAGCGGCTCTTGATGATGCGGTCAATGCCCGAGAAGGCCCCACCGCAGATAAAGAGGATGTTCTCGGTGTTCACCGAAATCATCTTTTGCTCGGGGTGCTTGCGCCCGCCCTGCGGCGGCACGTTGATGGCCGTGCCTTCAAGCAACTTCAGCAAGGCTTGCTGTACGCCCTCGCCGCTCACGTCGCGCGTGATGCTGGGGTTGTCGCTCTTGCGGGCAATCTTATCGATTTCGTCGATGTAAACGATGCCTCGCTCCGCGGCCTCCAAGTCATAATCGGCCGCTTGCAGCAAGCGGGTGAGGATGCTCTCCACGTCCTCGCCCACGTAGCCGGCTTCCGTTAGCACGGTGGCGTCGGCGATGCAGAAAGGCACTTGCAGGATCTTGGCCAGCATGCGCGCCAGGAAGGTTTTGCCGGTGCCGGTTTCGCCCACCATGATGATGTTGGACTTTTCGATCTGCACTTCGTCTTCCTGCGGCTTCTGCATCAGGCGCTTGTAGTGGTTGTACACGGCCACCGACATTACGCGTTTGGCTTCATCCTGGCCAATTACGTACTGGTCAAGGTGTTCCTTGATGGCGCGGGGTTTGATGAGGTTAAATTTCGGCTGTTTGCCGGCCTCCTGGGCCTTGGCTTCCTCGTCGAGGATATGTTGGGCCTGGCCCACGCATTTTTCGCAGATGTGGGCGTTGATGCCCGAGATCATAACAGCGACTTCGCGCTTGCTGCGGTTGCAAAAAGAACAGGATATTTCGGCCACGGAGAAAGATAGTGCGGTAGGGAGTGATAAGGAGCCCGCTTTTCCAGCAAAACGGACACAAAGGTACAAGGCTTGCGGCCGTCAACGCCAAGCAAGGCCCATTTGGTGCCATGGCAAGCCAATAAGCAGGGCCCCGGATTGGCAAAAGCCAGTGTTTACGCAACGAATAAAACCCAAAGACTGGGCGTAAAAACGGGTAGTTTTACCTGTATCTTAAGTACTTCACGGCTTATACATTTGCGCAGCTTTCCTCGGGTGTGCAGCCCCCGGTCCTCCACTACACTTAGGGAGGAGTAGGGCCCCAGGCTCTGCTACCTTTCCTGTTTTTTCACCACCATGCCACTGTCAGCTAAACACCTGCAATTGGTTTTTATGGCTTCTACCGTCACGTCCGCTTCGGGAGCGGCCTGGATTTTTACTACCACACCGGTACCTCAGCCGCTACCGCCTGGCTCGGTACGCGCGCCGTTGGCCATCCGCCTGGCCGTGGTCGGCCACTGAACGCCGTGCCGCACCTGGAGCCCCAAAAGCTCGCCTTGCGAAACTTTCCTTTTCCACCACCTATCCCAAATAAACCTGCTCGTTGCCAAGCCAATGGCTTCGGCCATCGGCAGCCAATCTATAAGGGCCTCGGAGCCCCAACAAAAAACCCCTGCTGGGTAGCAGGGGTTTTTTTATCTCCGAAACGTGTAGCAAGCCAAGGTAAGTAAGCTGCCACGCTTTCTCCCAATGGGTGGAGGGTTAGCTGGCTTTCTTTTCCAGCACTTCGTCAATCAAGCCGTATTCTTTGGCTTCGTCGGCGCGCATCCAGTAATCACGGTCCGAGTTGTCGTGGATTTCCTGATACGTTTTACCGGTGTGCTGGGCCAAAATGTCATACAGCTCTTTCTTGAGCTTCAGGATTTCGCGGGCCGTAATCTCAATGTCCGACGACTGGCCCTGGGCCCCGCCCGACGGCTGGTGAATCATGACGCGTGCGTGCGGCAGGGCCGAGCGCTTGTTGGCGGCGCCACCGGCGAGCAGCACCGCGCCCATCGAAGCGGCGAGGCCAGTGCAGATCGTGGCCACGTCGGGGTTCACGTACTGCATCGTGTCGTAGATGCCCAGGCCGGCGTACACCGACCCGCCGGGCGAGTTGATGTAAAGCAGGATGTCTTTCTTAGCATCCGCCGACTCCAAAAACAGCATTTGGGCCGTCAGAATGTTGGCCACGTAGTCGTCCACGGCCGTGCCGAGGAATACGATGCGGTCCATGATGAGGCGCGAAAACACGTCGATTTCGGCGAAGCGCGTGGGGCGCTCCTCGATGACCGAGCGGGTCATGCCCGTGGGCATGATCAGGCCGCCACGGGTCTGGCCTTCCACGTGTTGGATGTACTGGTCCACGCCCAGGCCGCTCAGACCCTGGTGCTTCACGGCAAACTTGCGGAATTCTTGTTTATTCAGCATTAGAAGGAAAAATAAAGGGGGTAAGCAGTCGCTGGCCCGGTGGCAAAACAAAAGACGGTTCCGGGGCCCTAATGTTGTAAACAAACGGACAACAAAAAAGCCCTTACCGTTAAAGTAAGGGCTTTTCCGAATCAAGGCCTGCGCAGCTTAGCTGTGCAAGTTCCGGAATTCTTCGGCCGTTACGGGCTTGTCCGTAACAACAACTTTGCCGCGCAGGTTTTCGAGTACTTTCTCTGCCAGAATGGCCTCGTACTCGGCTACGTACTGCTTGCCGTTATCCTGCTTGAGGTAGCTGTCGGCGTAGCCGCGCATCGATTCGCGCATGTCATCAGGCATATTAGGCATGCTGAACTGGCCCATGATTTTGTCGAGCGTGCGGTTCACAATCTCGTCGTTGCTCACTTTCAAGTCGGCCTTTTCCACCACCTTGTTGCGGATCAGGCTCCACTTCAGCTCCTTCTCGTAGTCGCTGTAGTGCTCCTCCACCTGCTCGGCGGTGAGCTTGCCGGCATTGGCACGCACCAGCCACTTTTTGAAGAACTCGGCGGGCAGCTTGATGTCCAGCCCGGTCACCAGCTTCTCCACGATGGCGTTGTTTAGGGCCCCATCGCTCTCGCGGTCGTAGTTCTGCTGCATCGTTTCGCGCACCTTGGCGTCGAACTCCTCCTGGCTCGATACGGCCTCGGGGCCGAATACTTTGTCGAACAGCTCCTGGTTCATCTCCGGGGCGGCTGTGCGGTTAATTTTCTCCACGTTCAGCACGTAGTCGCCGCTGGCGGCTTCTGTCTCGGCCTTGTTCAGGCCCGAGAAGCCAGCAATGGCCGCCGCGTCGTTATCGAACGCGTTCTTCAGGTCAAACGTCAGCACGTCGCCAGCCTTCACGCCGATGAACTGCTCCGCACCATTCTTTACCTTGTTAATTGGTAGCAGCACCGTGCGGCCTTCGCCTTCCTCGTCGGCCTTTTTCAGCTTGCCGAACAAGTAGTCGTTGGCTTCCGAAGCGTCGGGGTTGGTGGTTTCGCCGTACTGGCGGGCAATTTGCTCGTTGGTCTGCTGGATGGTGTCGTCGTCAAGGCTCACCTGGTGGCGCTCCACTTCCACGGTGCCATCGGCGGGCAGCTCCACCTCGGGCAACAGGCCCAGCTCAAACTGGAAAGCAAACTCCTTGGCCGTGTCAAAGTCCACGTCGCTGGCCACCGGCAGGGCCTCGCCCAGCAGGCGCAGGTTTTGCTCCTTTACGTAGCCGTCCACGGCCTTACCCAGGGTTTTGTTGATTTCGTCGGCTAGGATGCCTTTGCCGTACATCTTTTTCACCATGCCCACGGGCACTTTGCCGGGGCGGAAGCCCTTCACCTGGGCCCGCTTGGTGTAGTCCTTGATTTGCGCGTCCACGGTGGCGGCGTAGTCGGCTTCGGTCAGATGCACGGTCAGCAGCCCGGTCAGCTGCTCGTCGTTGCGGTCCAGCGTAATGTTCATTAGCGGCAAAAGAGGGCCCCCGCCGCGCGGGCGCCCATCGGGTTAGTGGTAAAAAGAAACCCCCAACCGCAAAGCTGAGGGCCAGAAAAACGTTGTAAAAAGTGCGGATAGAGGGACTCGAACCCACACGCCTTGCGGCACCAGATCCTAAGTCTGGCACGTCTACCAATTTCGCCATATCCGCGGCAATTCCCCGGGCCAATTGCTTCGGGCCCGCAAAGGTACGGATTGTTCGTTAGGTTCGCAAAATCCAGCCGCTTATCTGCTGGGGCCCCCGGCGCAGGGCCCCAACACTTTTTTCGCCCCGCGCTTGTTATTTTACCACTATGTCCCCCGTCATCGATATCGAAGCCGAGCGCCAGGAAATCCTGCGCCAGTACCGCCGCCTGCTGCGCACTGCCAAGCCTTATCTGCACGGCGACGACGCCAAGCTCATCAAAAAGGCCTTCAACACCAGCCTGGAGGCCCATAAAGACATGCGCCGCAAGTCCGGCGAGCCCTACATCCTGCACCCGCTGGCCGTGGCCCAAATTGCGGTAGAGGAAATCGGGCTCGGCACCACCAGCATCGTGTCGGCCCTGCTGCACGACGTGGTGGAGGACACGGCTTGGGAAATTTCCGACGTCGAGCGCGAATTTGGCCCCAAGGTGGCCCGCATCATCGACGGACTGACCAAGATTTCGGGCGTATTCGACTACGGCACCAGCGAGCAAGCCGAAAACTTCCGCAAAATGCTGCTCACGCTGAGCGAAGACGTGCGCGTCATCCTCATCAAGCTCGCCGACCGCCTGCACAACATGCGCACGCTCGACTCGATGCCGCGCCACAAGCAGCTCAAAATCGCGTCCGAAACACTCTACCTCTATGCCCCGCTGGCTCACCGCCTGGGCCTCTACGTTATCAAAAGCGAGTTGGAGGACCTGTACCTGAAGTACACAGATACGGAGGTATACGCCGACATTAAGGACCGCATTAAGCAGAGCCAAAGCGCCCGCAACCGCTTTATTAAGGAGTTTGTGCACCCAATTGACGAGGAGTTGAAAACCCAGAGCTTCCAGTTTGAAATTAAAGGCCGGCCGAAAAGCGTCTACTCCATCCTTAAAAAGATAAAGAAGCAGAATATTCCCTTCGAGGAAGTGTACGACCTGTTCGCCATCCGCGTGATTCTGGACGTACCGCCGGAGCAGGAAAAGGCGGCCTGCTGGCAGGTGTACAGCATCGTGACGGACTTCTACCAGCCCAACCCCGACCGGCTGCGCGACTGGGTGAGCACACCCAAGGCCAACGGCTACGAAAGCCTGCACACCACCGTAATGTCGCGCTCGGGCCAGTGGGTAGAGGTACAGATCCGCTCGCGCCGCATGGACGACATTGCTGAAAAAGGCTACGCCGCCCACTGGAAATACAAAACCGCCGACCCCACCCACGCCGAATCCAGCCTGGAAACGTGGGTCAATAAGGTGCGTGAGTCGCTGGAAACCAACAACTCCAGCGCGCTGGAATTCATGGACGAGTTCCGCCAGAACCTGTTCATGAAGGAGGTGTACGTGTTTACACCCAAGGGCAAGCTCGTCATCCTGCCCGACAAGGCCACGGCCCTGGACTTTGCCTTCGACATCCACACCCAAATCGGGATGCACTGCCTGGGGGCCAAAGTGAACCAGAAGCTGGAGCCCCTGAGCTACCAGCTGCACAACGGCGACCAAGTGGAAATCCTGACCTCGCACAAGCAGCGCCCCACCGAGGAGTGGCTGACCTACGTTACCACGTCCAAGGCCCGCTCCAAAATCAAGGAATTCCTGCGCGACGATAAGCGCGCCAAGGCCGAGGACGGCAAGTTCATCCTCGAAAAGCGGTTGGAGTTGATTGGCGTGGCTTTCACCCAAGAAAACTTCAATCGGGTGCTCATTTATTTCAACGCGCCCACGGCCCAGGATTTTTACTATCGCTTAGCTGTAGGCCAGCTCGACGGCCGCGAAATCCGCGAATCGCTTTTCACCGAGGTTATCCCCACGCCGCGGCCGCCAGCGCTCCAGCCTAAGTCGTTCGATACGGAGGTGCAAAAAATCCGGGGCGTGCGGCCCGATATGCTGGTGGTGGGCGAGCGCACGGCCAAGTTCAACCACAGCCTGGCCCGCTGCTGCAACCCCATTCCTGGCGACGACGTGTTTGGCTTTGAAACCGACCAGGGCCTAATCATCCACCGCACCAGTTGCCCCCGCGCCGTCGATTTGATGTCGAACTACGGCAACCGCATCGTGCGCGCCAAGTGGACGGAGCAATCGGAGCTGGCCTTCCTGGCCGGCATTCGCCTCAAGGGCTCCGACCGGGTGGGTATCGTGAACGACATTACCCGCATCATTTCCACCAGTCTGAAGGTGAATATGCGCTCCATCACCGTCGATTCGAACGACGGATTTTTTGAAGGCCAGATTATGGTATTCGTCAACGATACTGACCACCTCACCAAGCTCATTCAGCGGCTGAACAAGGTGAACGGCGTGCTACAAGTAGAACGCTTTGACTCCTAAGCCAACTGGTGTGGGGCCCCCCGTACCCATCGTCTGCCACGGTGTTGGCGTGAACGAGCGCACCCAGTGTGCTCACTACCACTCTGATCGTGACCTCATCGCCATCAAATTCAAGTGCTGTAATGCTTTTTATGCCTGCATCCAGTGCCACAATGAAACGGTTGCCCACGCCCCGGTTGTTTGGGGAAAAGCCGAGCGAGCCGTCGAAGCCATTCTCTGCGGCAATTGCCACTACACCCTGAGCATCGCAGAATACTTCGCCTGCGGTAACACGTGCCCCCGGTGCCAAGCCGCCTTCAATCCCGGCTGCGCCAATCATTACGACCTTTACTTTGAAATGTAAAAAGCTAACGTCTGGTTAGGTTTTTACTTTTACCCGTTACGCCCTATCCTGTGAATTCTCCCAAAATATCTTCTCCTACTAGCGCAACAGTTGCTAAGGGCCCCGTCAAAGCGGCAGGGCAGGAGGTGGGCGGCTCTTCCGAAACTGGCTATGCCGCCAAGCACACCCTCAGCGTGGCCTCGCAGGCCCCGCTGAATGTGGACAAGTTAGAGGAAGTCAAAAAAATCTTTACGGCGCACCTCGAAAATAAAGGCTTGCGCAAAACGGCCGAACGCTACGCTATTCTCGAGGAGATTTACGCCCGCTCGGGCCACTTCGACGTCGAGGAACTATATGCCGGCATGAAGGCCCGTAACTTGCAAGTGAGCCGCGCTACGGTGTACAACACCCTGGACCTATTGGTAGAACAGGGCCTCGTCAGCAAGCACCAGTTCGGCCGTAACCTCGCCCAGTACGAGAAGAGTTACGGCTACCGCCAGCACGACCACGTCATCTGCACGGAATGCCATAAAGTGGTGGAATTTTGCGACCCGCGCATCCACGGCATCCAAACGATGGTGGGCGACCTGCTGAACTTCCATATCTTGCACCACTCTTTGAACCTCTACGGCATCTGCGGCGACTGCCGCGCGAAGGCCGCCCGCTCCCAAGAGCCCGCATGACCACCACCAGCACCCTGCGCGACGGTATTCTTTTCGTAAGCCTTGCCGGCGACTTAGTGGGATCTCCTGATACCGCGGCGCTCGTGCAGGCCGCCAACGACCATTTAGGCGCTGACGGAATCAGCTGCGCCGTCGATTTGTCCGAAATTCGCTACATAAATAGTACGGGCATCGGAGTGCTGGTGTCGCTGCTCGCCAAGTTTCGTACCCGCGGCGGCGAGATGGTCCTTATCAATCCTGCCGACCACCCGCGCAAGCTGCTGGCTCTTACTAAACTCAACAACATCTTTGCAGTGGCCCCCACCGAAGCTGCTGCTCGCCAACAACTTCTCACAGCCGCCTCCTCCTAGGCGGCTGTTTTTTTGCCTTAATTTTTTCAATGCCGGCCGGTAACGCACCATGTTAGCGCGGGGTCCGGTCGGCCAAGCTTCCCAAATTTCAAGTAAGATGCCCGTAGATGTATTAGTAGGCCTCCAGTGGGGCGATGAAGGCAAAGGCAAGATCGTGGACGTACTCGCGCCCAGCTACGACGTCGTTGCCCGCTTCCAAGGGGGGCCCAACGCTGGCCACACCCTCACCTTCGACGGCCGTAAGCATGTGCTACGCCAAGTGCCAAGCGGAATTTTTCACCCCCATATCCTCAACGTGGTGGGCAACGGCGTCGTGCTCGACCCCGTTGTGTTCCGCGAAGAACTACAAAAACTCACCGAAAGGGGCGTTGATTGGAGCAAAAACCTTTACATCTCCAAAAAAGCGCAGCTCATCTTGCCCTCGCACCGGGCCCTCGACCGCATCAGCGAAGAAGCGCGCGGCAACACCAAAATCGGTAGCACCCTCAAAGGCATCGGCCCCACATATTCCGATAAAATTGGCCGCGTTGGCCTGCGCGTTGGCCACATCCTGCTGCCCGATTTTCAGGAGCGTTATAAGGAAGCCGTGGCGCACCACGCCAGTATCGCCGCTCCTTATAATAAGGAGTTGGAAATTGAAGCGCTTGAAGATGAATTTTTCTCCGCCGTCGAGTTCCTGCGTACCCTGCAACTCACCGACACCGAATACCTCCTCAACGACCTCCTCACCCAAGGCAAGCGCATTCTGGCCGAAGGTGCCCAAGGTTCGTTGCTAGACATCGACTTTGGTACGTACCCTTACGTCACTTCGTCCAGCACTATTTCAGCTGGCGCTTGTACCGGCCTCGGCATTGCTCCGCGTCACATAGATAAGGTATATGGAATTACCAAAGCTTACTGCACCCGTGTTGGTAGTGGCCCTTTCCCTACCGAATTGGAAGATGCCATAGGGGAGGAGATCCGCCAAGCCGGCCGCGAGTTCGGAGCCGTCACCGGCCGCCCCCGGCGTTGCGGCTGGATTGATCTGCCCGCGTTACGCTACGCCATCATGCTCAACGGGGTCACCGAACTCCACCTCATGAAGGCAGACGTACTCGATGGTTTTGCTGAAATCCAAGCCTGTACCCACTACCGCACTGCCACGGGCGAAGCTACTCCCAAGTTGCCCGATCCCGGCGAACTGAACACCATCACGCCCGAATATCTCACCCTGCCCGGTTGGAACACCGACCTGACGAACATAACGGATGCCGCCCAACTCCCCGAAAACTTACAAGCTTACTTAGCTTTTCTCGAGCGCGAGCTACAAGTACCCATTCGCATCGTCAGCGTTGGCCCGGATAGAGTAAGCACCCTATTTCGGTAGCTAAAAGTCGACATTAGCAGCATGGGGGCCTCATCAGAACCGAGTAGAGGTTGTGATGAGGACCCCATTTTTAGTGTATTCCAGAGCGTAATCTTCTCAACTGCTTTCCTATGCATACGTTATCGCAATGAGTGCAACAAGCTCTTTTAGCGAACCAAGATGACACTCATTCCGAATTTTTCTATCATAACGCCAACCAGTTAGGATGGCACGCGCAATAAATCTTTCATTCACTGCCGTCACAGCAAAAAGCTCTTCTTATCTTTGCAGTCCCAAAACGTCAAACGGACACTGGGGCGTGCAATTGAAATGATAAGAAACCACGGTAGTAGTTCGCTACTTACTTATTAGGTTAGGGATAACAGGACTCGAAATTTATTTTTCGAAGACACCACAAACCCAAAAAATATTGTCTTATCTTTGCACCCCGCTTCAAGAGGAGGCGACAAAAGATGTAGTTTGAGTAATGAAAAAATTCTAATTTTTTTGCTCAAAAATTGGAAAGTTGAAAAAATAGTTTACCTTTGCACTCCCAATTGAAAAGCGGGGGGAGGGGTTGGAATAAAAGGGCTGCGTAGGCGGCCCGCACGGTTGCTTCAACAGGAAGCGGCGTACGTTCTTTGAATGACGGAAATAGACAAATAGTAAGGGAGCCGCCGGGGCAACCCGGCGGCTCAGCCACGAAACGCGTCGAGCGGCCTTGTCCTTGTAACGGGGCGAGGCGAGCACAAGACAGCAGCCTGCTTACGAGTGGGTGAAGGACATTATACAATGGAGAGTTTGATCCTGGCTCAGGATGAACGCTAGCGGCAGGCCTAATACATGCAAGTCGAACGGTGGCAGCAATGCCATAGTGGCGCACGGGTGCGTAACGCGTAGCCAACCTACCCGAATCTGGGGGATAGCCCGCCGAAAGGCGGATTAATACCGCATAAGACTTTGGTCCGGCATCGGGCAGAAGTTAAAGATTTATTGGATTCGGATGGGGCTGCGTGCCATTAGCTAGTTGGGGGGGTAACGGCCCACCAAGGCGACGATGGCTAGGGGAGCTGAGAGGCTGGTCCCCCACACGGGCACTGAGATACGGGCCCGACTCCTACGGGAGGCAGCAGTAGGGAATATTGGGCAATGGAGGAGACTCTGACCCAGCCATGCCGCGTGCCGGATGAAGGCCTTCTGGGTCGTAAACGGCTTTTTTCCGGGAAGAACCGGTCCTGTGCGCAGGGCCCTGACGGTACCGGGAGAATAAGCACCGGCTAACTCCGTGCCAGCAGCCGCGGTAATACGGAGGGTGCGAGCGTTGTCCGGATTTATTGGGTTTAAAGGGTGCGTAGGCGGCCGCGTAAGTCTGGGGTGAAAGCCCGTTGCTCAACAACGGAACTGCCCTGGAAACTGCGCGGCTTGAGTCCAGACGAGGTTGGCGGAATGGGCGGTGTAGCGGTGAAATGCATAGATACCGTCCAGAACCCCGATTGCGAAGGCAGCTGACTAGGCTGGTACTGACGCTGAGGCACGAAAGCGTGGGGAGCGAACAGGATTAGATACCCTGGTAGTCCACGCCGTAAACGATGGATACTCGCTGGTGGCGATAGACGGTCACTGGCTTAGCGAAAGCGTTAAGTATCCCACCTGGGGAGTACGCCCGCAAGGGTGAAACTCAAAGGAATTGACGGGGGCCCGCACAAGTGGTGGAGCATGTGGTTTAATTCGATGATACGCGAGGAACCTTACCTAGGCTAGAATGCGCGTGACCGGTTCGGAGACGAACCTTTCCTTCGGGACACAAAGCAAGGTGCTGCATGGCCGTCGTCAGCTCGTGCCGTGAGGTGTTGGGTTAAGTCCCGCAACGAGCGCAACCCCTACATTTAGTTGCCAGCGGGTCGTGCCGGGGACTCTAGATGGACTGCCTGCGCAAGCAGTGAGGAAGGCGGGGACGACGTCAGGTCATCATGGCCCTTACGCCTAGGGCTACACACGTGCTACAATGGACGGTACAGCGGGTTGCCAACCAGCGATGGTGCGCCAATCCCGAAAAGCCGTTCTCAGTTCGGATCGGAGTCTGCAACTCGACTCCGTGAAGCTGGAATCACTAGTAATCGCGCATCAGCAATGGCGCGGTGAATACGTTCCCGGGCCTTGTACACACCGCCCGTCAAGCCATGGAAGTTTGGTAGACCTGAAGCCGGTGCTCCGCAACGAAGCCGGTTAGGGTAGAACAGGTAACTAGGGCTAAGTCGTAACAAGGTAGCCGTACCGGAAGGTGCGGCTGGATCACCTCCTTTCTGGAGCCGCTTCGCCCCCGACGGGGCCAATCAACCCGTTTCGTAAGCACTTTACCCATTGTCTATTTCCTCATTCAAATAATTTTAAATCGAATTCTATTGTAATCACAATAGAAACTCGGGCTTGTAGCTCAGGTGGTTAGAGCGCTACACTGATAATGTAGAGGTCCCTGGTTCGAGTCCAGGCAGGCCCACTGATTGCAGCGGGATTCTGTTGGAGTCAAACATGGGGGATTAGCTCAGCTGGCTAGAGCACCTGCTTTGCACGCAGGGGGTCAACGGTTCGACTCCGTTATTCTCCACTTTAATATGTCAATTGGGCATATTATTATTTATGAGATGAATGCAATAGGCAATCATCCCACACTATCACTGATTCATTTAGTGGTAATCGTTCTTTGACGTAAGGGGTAACAAAAACGAAGCGCAGCGCGCCGGGTCTTTTCGGAGGCCGGCGGGTTTTCTTAAGGAAACACGTTGCGAAAGCGAAGTAAGCAAGAGCACACGGGGGATGCCTAGGGTCTCAGAGGCGACGAAGGACGCGATAAGCTGCGATAAGCCCGGGGGAGGGGCACATGCCCGGTGATCCCGGGGTTTCCGAATGGGGCAACCCCGCGACTGGAAGAGTCGTGAACTGACCCGCTTGCCGGGCAGTGGCAAACGCAGGGAACTGAAACATCTAAGTACCTGCAGGAAAAGAAAATAACAATGATTCCCCAAGTAGTGGCGAGCGAACGGGGAGGAGCCCAAACCGCGGCGGTTACGGCCGCTGCGGGGTTGTAGGACCACAACATCTGATTAAATCGAGTTAGCTGAACTGCGTGGGAAAGCAGGCCAGAGACGGTGAGAGCCCGGTAAGCGACAATTCTGGTTTACGGTAGTGGGATCCTGAGTAGGGCGGGGCCGGAGAAACCCCGTCTGAAGCGAGCGGCACCATCCGCTAAGGCTACATACTCCTGAGACACCGATAGTGAACTAGTACCGTGAGGGAAAGGTGAAAAGAACCGGGAATACCGGAGTGAAAAGAACCTGAAACCGTGTGCTTACAAGCAGTCAGAGGGCTTTGGTGGCCTGATGGCGTGCCTTTTGCATAATGAGCCTACGAGTTACTCCTCCCCGGCAAGGTTAAGCGCTTTTAGGCGCGGAGCCGCAGCGAAAGCGAGTCTGAACAGGGCGCGTAGTCGGGGGGGTAGACGCGAAACTTGGTGAGCTACCCATGACCAGGATGAAGGTGCGGTAACACGCACTGGAGGTCCGAACCAGTTTCCGTTGAAAAGGATTTGGATGAGTTGTGGGTAGGGGTGAAAGGCCAATCAAACTGAGAAATAGCTCGTACTCCCCGAAATGTATTGAGGTACAGCGTCGGCGCGGAGCGTGCTGGAGGTAGAGCTACCGATAGGACTAGGGGGTGTCAGAGCCTACCGAATCCTGACGAACTCCGAATGCCAGCACGTATCGCCGGCAGTGAGGCCTGGGGTGCTAAGGTCCCCGGCCGAGAGGGAAAGAACCCAGACCAACGGCTAAGGTCCCTAAATCCAGGTTAAGTTGAACAAAGGAGGTCCGATTGCTTTGACAGCCAGGAGGTTGGCTTGGAAGCAGCCATTCCTTTAAAGAGTGCGTAACAGCTCACTGGTCGAGCGATCGGGCGTCGATAATACGCGGGCATCAAACCTGGTACCGAAGCTTTGGATGCAACCTGCAAGATGGTTGCGTGGTAGGGGAGCATTCTTCTTGCGGAGAAGCCGTCTCGTCAGGGGCGGTGGAGCGTGGAGAAACGCATATGTAGGCATGAGTAACGATAATGGGGGTGCGAAACCCCCACGCCGATAGACCAAGGTTTCCAGCTCAACGCTAATCGGAGCTGGGTTAGTCGGGACCTAAGGAAAAGCCGAGGGGCGTATTCGATGGCCAGCTGGTTAATAGTCCAGCACCGATGAATCGAAGTGATGCAGTGACGCAGAAGTGAAAGCACCGCGGGCGGACGGAAGTGCCCGTTGAAGGGCGTAGATATAGGAAGGGTAGTTAAGTACGCCCATCTTGTCGAAACCTGATAGTACCGCACGGCCTTCGGGCCACGCGGATAGCGTGCCTAATCCGACTGCCAAGAAAACCTGCTAAGCGTTTTAATCGATTCATCGCCCGTACCGCAAACCGACACAGGTGGTCAAGGAGAGTATCCTGAGGCGCTCGAGTGAATCACGGCCAAGGAACTCGGCAAAATGGACCTGTAACTTCGGGAGAAGGGTCGCTTCCTCTGGCGCAAGCCAGAGAAGCCGCAGTGAAAAGGCCCAGGCGACTGTTTAACAAAAACACATGGCTATGCCAACGCGCAAGCGGACGTATATGGCCTGACACCTGCCCGGTGCCGGAAGGTTAAGAGGGGAACTTAGTCCGCAAGGGCGAAGGTTTGAATCGAAGCCCCGGTAAACGGCGGCCGTAACTATAACGGTCCTAAGGTAGCGAAATTCCTTGTCGGGTAAGTTCCGACCTGCACGAATGGTGTAACGATCTGGGCGCTGTCTCAGCCGTGAGCTCGGTGAAATTGTAGTCTCGGTGAAGATGCCGAGTACCCGCCACGGGACGGAAAGACCCCGTGCACCTTTACTATAGGTTGCCATTGGTGTTGGGTTCGGCATGTGTAGCATAGGCGGGAGGCGCTGAACCGGGGCCGCTAGGTCTCGGGGAGCCGACGTTGAAATACCGCCCTTGCCGTGCCTGATGCCTAATCCGCCGCGCGGAGACAGTGGCTGCTGGGTAGTTTGACTGGGGTGGTCGCCTCCAAAAGAGTATCGGAGGCTTTCAAAGGTCCGCTCAGTCCGCTTGGTAACCGGACGCAGAGCGCAATAGCAGAAGCGGGCTTGACTGCGAGGCCCACAAGCCGAACAGGGTCGAAAGACGGATATAGTGATCCGGCGGTTCCGCATGGAAGGGCCGTCGCTCAAAGGATAAAAGGTACGCCGGGGATAACAGGCTGATCTCCCCCAAGAGCTCATATCGACGGGGAGGTTTGGCACCTCGATGTCGGCTCGTCACGTCCTGGGGCTGGAGAAGGTCCCAAGGGTTCGGCTGTTCGCCGATTAAAGTGGCACGCGAGCTGGGTTCAGAACGTCGTGAGACAGTTCGGTCCCTATCTGTGGTGGGCGTTGGATATTTGACAGGACCTGTCCTTAGTACGAGAGGACCGGGATGGACCAGCCGCTGGTGCGCCGGTTGTACCGCCAGGTGCAGCGCCGGGTAGCTACGCTGGGAGGAGATAAGCGCTGAAAGCATCTAAGTGCGAAACTCACCTGGAGATGAGATATCCCAATTGGAAGGGCCGTGGGAGACGACCACGTGGATAGGCGGCAGGTGAAAAACCAGAAATGGAACAGCCGAGCCGTACTAATGGCCCGAGGGCTTCGCAGATTTTCGGTGGCGCGCCACGCGTTTCGTTTTTGTCCCCTTGCGTCGAGTTATTGCGGAGTGCGTGCCCGGGCGACCGGGTTTGACAGAACACGCGCACTCCCCGCCAGCAATGGTGGCTTTAGCCCGGGTGTTCACCTCTTCCCATTCCGAACAGAGCCGTTAAGCCCCGGTGCGCCTATGGTACTGCCTTCACCGGTGGGAGAGTCGGTCGCCGCCAACTTTATTTTATTCCCCAACGTTTATTCCCCAACGCCTGCCGCTTTCATCAGCGGCAGGCGTTTTGTGTTTACACACTGCCCAATACAAGGGAAGGTGGGCCGTTGTGCGACGAGCTAAGATGGAATTGACAACAAGCCTCATCGTTTGATATATTTCCTGACAAGAGCAGGGGCCGTAACTTCGGGTATTATCAGGCCATTTCTCTATGCGTTTAGAATATTCGCGATTTTTGCTGGGATTGGGATCGGTGGCAATACCCATTCTGATTCACTTGTTGCACTTGCGTCGACCGCAACGGGTATTGTTTACTAATATTGGGTTTATCCGGGAAGTAGATTTAACCACAACAAGGCAGCGTAAGATACAGCACTTGTTGCTACTGCTTAATAGAATATCATTTTTGGTGTTTTTAGTAGTTGCCTTTTGCCAGCCATTTATTCCAGCCGAAAAACACGAGATTGGGGGAGCGACTGGTGCGATTGATGTAATAGTTGACGCATCCCCCAGTATGCGAAGGACTGCGAAGGGAGAGGATGCCTTGTTTAATACGGCTATCAAGCAAGCTGACGGATTGAGCAAAGTGTACCCTACTTCGCAATTTCGATTGATGAATAGCGGAATTACTGCTGTGTCGCAAGCATTATACAAGGCTAAACTGCTTGTCTTACAACCAAATAGTAAACCGGCTTTAGTGGAGGAAAAGATTAAGTCATTAGAAATTAGCGGCGAAAATAACGACCCGTTATATCTGTTTTCGGATTTTCAGCAGTCCAGCTTCAAACCTGATTTTTTTAAAGGGTTCGGTTCGACGCGCCCGGTGGTGTTAGTGCCTGAGGTAGGAGCTAGGACTGGTAACGTTTTCGTGGATAGCGTTTGGTTTGAAGAGGCATTTCTGCGTGAGCGGACCAACTTAGGGCTGCACATTCGGTTGAAAAATGGAGGCAGCGAAGCGGTAGCTGATTGCCCAGTAAAAGTATTTCTGGGGCCCCAGCAGGTGGCGGCATTTCGCGTAACGGTGAATAGCGGGCAAATGGTGGTTTCGGTGGTGCAGGTGCAACTGCCTAACCAGAGCTTGGTGCGGGGACGGGTGATAGTGGAAGACGCACCAGTCGTGTTTGATAATGCTTACTACTTCACCGTACAAGCTGCGAAAAATATTCGCGTATTGGAAGTGGGAGCGGTGCCGGCTACCCAGAGTGTGTACCGGAACGAGCCACTGTTTGACTATGCTTTTACCCGGCCGGAAAGTATTAATTACGATGCTCTGCGCAAGGCCAATTTGGTATTAATTCAGGCAATACCGACCATAGGCAGTAAGCTACGGGATGCTCTGCACGCATTAGTGGTGGGGGGCGGGAGTGTGGTAATTGTGCCAGCCGGACCAGCAACTAGCCACCCGTCGTACCAGCAATTGTTTCGCGACTTGGGCTTAGGTGCGGTGAAGTGGGAGTTGCCAGGGACGCCGCCGGAACTACGGGAGGTGGCCGTGCCCAGTGCGCAGGAGCCGTTTTTTAGGGATGTGCTGGGGGCCCCCACGCGCGCCGTGGCCATGCCCCGGGCGGCGCCAGTATTGCGCTGGGCCCGTACGGGTGCGGATATTTTGCGGCTGCGCGATGGCGAAAGCTACTTATCCGAATTTGGGAGCGGAACTGGTAAGGTGTACGTCTTTTCGGCGCCGTTGACAACTGCGTATTCTGACTTTGCCGGGCATGTGCTTTTCGTGCCGGTGCTATACAAGCTGGCGATGCGCAGCTTCCGCGACGAACAGCAACCGGCGTACCGTTTGACGCAGGCGACAATCAGCCTAACGGTGCCGACCGTGGCGGGCCCCGGTCAGGGAGCTGACCAAACGCAGTTTCGCTTGGTGCGCGACAGTGCCACTTGGCTGCCCGTGCAACGGATGCAGGGCAACGCATTGCGGCTGGAAGTGCCGGCTAGCCTGGAAGATCCTGGGTTTTACCAAGTGCAACGAGCTGGGCAATCGGTAGCTACGGTGGCATTCAATCTGAGCCCTAAGGAATCGGAGTTAGCATCTTATTCGGCCGAACAACTGCGGGCGATGGTGGGCCCCAGCCAACGCAACATTCGGGTGCTCGACGGCGGAGCGGATGAAGCCGTAGTGGCCCAGTTGCAGGCTGAGCGCAGCGGGCAGCCGCTGTGGCGCTACTTCCTAGCCTTAGCGCTGGCGTGCTTGCTGGCCGAAGCGCTACTGATTCGGTTTGGGAAGCCAAAAGTTGGGGCCCCACGGGCAGCGGTAGCGGCGTAGCCCACTGTAGGGGCAGCACAAAACGGGCCGTGGCCGTATCTTGCCGCCCTACTTTTGACGCATTGCATGACTGATACCCTTACCGGCCCGGCGGCGCTGGCCACCGATGCTTGGAAGCCCGTGCGGCGGTTGGCCCTGCGGTTTGGTGGCGGCGTGGGCTTGGTGTGCGGCCTTTGGATTGTGGGCCTGCACCTAACCGGCAACAACGCCTTTGGCCCCAAGCAGTTGCTGGCTGAGCTACTTGTGCCCTTTGCCGTGCTGGCCAGCCAGTGGGCGCTGCGGCGGCAGCTGCGGCCGGCCAAGTCGGGGCTGGGACGAGCCCTGGGCGTGGGGGGCCTCACGACTGTGGTGGCGGCTGGGCTGTGTGCGGGCAGCGTGTGGGGCCTGGGGCAGGTAGCGGGCGAACCGGCCCTGGCCCGGCATCGCGCGGAAATCGCTGAAATTATGCAGACCCAATTGCCGAACGCAACCAAAAAAAGCGGGCCGCTGCAACTCACGCCCAAGCAGCGTGCCGTTATTGCGGGCATCACGGTGAATGACTTGGCGCTGGCCAACTTTCAAACCGTCCTGCTGCTGGGCTTGGTATTTAGCTTGCCAGGGGGTATTTTCTTTCGCGAATAATTTCTCTTTCTATTCATGGAAACTTCTACTACTGTTCCAGTAACGACTACTGCCACGGGGCTTCGCTACGGCTTACTCACGGGGTTGGTGAGCATCATTTTTACGTTTATCTTACTAGCCACCGGCAAGGAAGGCAACGGCGGCCTGGCCTCGATAGCATTTGTAATCATAATTGCTGGGATTGTATTTGCGCACAGGGCATTCAAAGCCGCCAACGAGGGGTACATGTCGTACGGTCAGGGCCTGGGTATTGGGGTGCTAGTGGGCGGAATAAGTGGCGCACTGTCGGCCGTGTTCAACTACGCTTACCGCACTTTCATCGACCCCGACATGACCGCGCGCGTGATGGACCAAATGCGGGCCAAGTTTGAGGAAGCTGGCACCATGAGCAGTGCGCAAATTGAGCAAGCCATTGGCATGAGCATGAAGTTCTCGACGGGCCCCATTGGGTTGGCCATTGGCATTGTGAGCGGCTTTCTGCTGGGCTTGGTGTTTTCGCTGGTCATCGCCGCCATCACTAAAAATGCTAAACCTGAGTTTGAATAAGCCCCTTGCGTCTTTTCCGGTGGAGCTGTCCATCGTTATACCCCTGCTGAACGAGGCCGAATCGTTGCCGGAACTCACGCGCTGGATTGCGCGGGTGCTGACGGCGCAGGGCCTGAGCTACGAAGTATTGCTGATTGACGACGGTTCGACGGACGACTCGTGGGCGGTGATTGAAGAACTGGCGGCCCGCGATGCGGCTCTGCGCGGTATCCGCTTCAACCGCAACTACGGCAAGTCGGCGGCCCTGAATGTGGGCTTTCAGGCGGTGCGGGGACGCGTGGTGTGCACCATGGACGCCGATTTGCAAGACTCGCCCGAGGAGCTGCCCGAGCTGTACCGCATGATTACGGAGGACAAGTTTGACCTGGTGAGTGGCTGGAAGCAGAAACGCTACGACCCGCTGTCTAAAACGATTCCCACCAAGCTCTTCAACGGCGCCACGCGCTGGATTTCGGGCATCCCGCTGCACGATTTCAACTGCGGCCTGAAGGCCTACGACCAGCGGGTGGTGAAAAGCATTGAGGTGTACGGCGAAATGCACCGCTACATCCCCGTCATCGCCAAATGGAACGGCTTCCGCAAGATTGGCGAGAAGGTGGTGCAGCACCAGGAGCGAAAGTACGGCGTGACCAAATTTGGTCTGGAGCGGTTCGTGTACGGCTTCCTGGACTTGGCCAGCATCACGTTTGTGAGCCGGTTTCGGCGGCGGCCGATGCACTTTTTTGGCACGCTGGGGGCTCTGTCGTTCTTCCTTGGCATGGTGATGACGCTGTGGCTGACGGGCGAAAAAGTGTACCTGTCGCTGCACAACCTGCGGGCGCGCAACGTGACCGACCAGCCGCTGTTCTTCTTGTCGCTCACGGCGGTTATCATCGGCGTGATGCTGTTTCTATCGGGCTTCCTGGCCGAGATGGTGCAACTCAACGGCTCGCACCGCAACGACTACCTGGTGCGCGACACCATCAAATAACCTTCGGTATGCGCGTGGTCATCATCGGGCCGGCCTACCCGCTGCGCGGCGGGCTGGCCACCTACAACGAGCGGCTGGCCCGGGCGTTTCGCGCGGCGGGCGACGAGGTGCGAATCGTCACGTTTTCGCTGCAATACCCGAATTTTTTGTTTCCGGGCCAAACGCAGTTCAGCACCGAGCCGGGGCCCCCGGATTTAGACATTGAGGTGAGCCTGAATTCGGTGAACCCGCTGTCGTGGTGGGCGGTGGGGCGGCGGCTGCGCCGCGAGCGGCCCGATTTGGTAGTGTTTCGGTTCTGGCTGCCGTTTATGGGGCCCTCGCTGGGCACGGTGGCGCGGCTGGCGCGCGGCAACAGGCGCACCCGCGTGGTGGCCATCACCGACAATGTGATTCCGCACGAGAAAAGGCCCGGCGACGGGCCCCTGACGCGCTATTTTCTCAGCGCCTGCGACGGTTTCGTGACCATGAGCCGCGCTGTGCTAGCCGATTTGCAGCGGCTGGGCTTCGGCCGCAAGCCGGCGCTGTACCGGCCGCACCCGCTCTACGACAACTTTGGGGCCCCCAAACCCAAGGCCGCGGCGCTGGCCGCACTGGGCCTGCCAGCCGACGTGGGGTACCTATTGTTTTTTGGATTTATCCGCGCCTACAAAGGGCTCGATATTTTGCTTGAAGCCTGGGCCGACCCGCGCTTGGAGGCCCTGCCGGTGAAGCTAATTATTGCCGGTGAGTTCTACGAAGACGCTGTGCCTTACGAGGCCTTGGTTAATAAATATCAGTTGGAAAGCCGCATGGTGCGCGCCACCGATTTCATTCCCAACGAGCAGGTAGCCAATTATTTCTGCGCGGCCGATATGGTGGTGCAGCCCTACAAGCACGCCACGCAGAGCGGCGTCTCGCAGGTGGCTTACCACTTTGGGCGGCCCATGCTGGTGACTGACGTGGGCGGCCTGGCCGAGCTGATTCCGGACGGCGTGGTGGGCTACGTAGTGCCACCCACCCCCGGGGCCCTGGCCGACGCGCTGGTGGATTTTTACGCGAATAAGCGGGAAGAAGCCTTCGCCGCCGGCGTGCGGCAGGAAGCCCGCAAGTTTTCGTGGGACGTGATGGTGGGGGCCCTAAAGGAAGTGGCCGGATTGTAGCGTGGACTTTGCAAGCCGCGGCTTCGAATGGTTGCCCACCGGTAATCGGTGGGACGAAGCGAGCGTCGCGGACTCACAGAGTCCACGCTACATTACAGCGGTACGCTTTCGCGCACGGCTTGCAGCACTTTTTCGGCGGGTAAGGCTTCCATGCAGCTGGTGCCGAGCTTGCAGGTGCCACGGTAGAAGCACACGCACTGGCGGTTGGGCCCCACGAGCTGACCGCGGCCGTAGAGGTCGAATTCGTGGGGGTTGAAGATGTTGTTCATGAGGATGGTGGGCTTGCGCAGGGCGATGCTGATGTGCATACCCATCGTGACCTGGGTGACAACGCCCTGCATCTGGTTCATCAGGTTGATAAACTGGGGCAGGGGGAAGGTGCCGGGGTAGGCGGCGCCGGTGGCCGCTTGCAGCTCCAGGTTGCGCGGGTGCTCGGCCTCGCCGCCGAGTAGCACGGGGGCGTAGCCGGCGGCTTGCAGGCCGTGGATGAGCCCGATCCACTTCTCGGTGCTCCAGAGGCGGGTGGTCCACCGGTCGCCGCAGCCGGTGTTCAGGCCGATGCGGGGGCCCTGGGCGGCGAGCGGCAGGGCCCCCCAGTCGTAGCCGCGGTCGTCGTGGGCATCGAACACGTACTCTTCGCCCCGGAAATCGAAGCCGCACAGCTCGAAGATTTCCTGCACGTAGGGCTGGGTGTTGGCCAGGCTAAGCTGGTCGAACACGCCAGTGAGAAATTTGTGGTCGGCCAGCGCGTTTACGGGCCAGGGCACGCCGTCGTATTCGCGCAGGGTGTAGCCAAACTTGGCCTCGGCGCGCACATTTAGCAGCAGGGCGCAAGCTTCCTTTTCCTTGTCGAGGTTGATGGCGACGTCGAACCGGCGGGCCTGGAGCTGCAAGGCGCTGGCGTAGTCAAACTTCAGAATCTCGTCGACTTCGCGCTGCGGCAAAATGGCCGGCGTGAGCGTGAGCCAGGTGATGAAGCAGCCCGGGTGCTCGTGCCGCAGCCGCCGCAGCAGCGGTGTGGTCCGAATCACGTCGCCGATGGCCCCGAGCTTGATCAGTAGAATGCGCTTGCCGACGGGGGCGTACACCGGGCAATCGGCGCAGGTGTAGCCGTGCTCTTTGTTGGGGCGGCAGGGCAAGTCGCCGCGAAAGTGGCGGCAATCGGGGCGAACGGGAACGTCGTGGAGGAATTCGGACACGCAGGGGGCAGAAGGGACGAGCGGTAAAAGTAGGGCCCCAGCCAGGGTTTGCGCATCGGCAGCAGGCGCGCGTCAAGGGCGCGGCGCTCCCGGAGTGGCGGGCTAAATCAAATCGAACGCCCGGGCGTACTGGCCCAACTCGAACGCCGACTCGACTTGCAGCTTGCGACGCAAGTTGCGGCGGTGGGTTTCAGTGGTTTGGGGCGAGATGAACAGGTGGCCGGCGCTTTCCTGGGCCGTTTGGCCCAAGGCCACGCCGCGCAGAATCTCGCGCTCGCGGCGGGTGAGGGTGGCAAAGCGGGTGTGGTGGCTGCGCAGGAAGTTGTTCTCCTCGAGCAGCCGCTGCACTTTGCGCGTGACGTGGCTGGCGGGCTCGATGGCGTGGGCCATGGTAATGGTCAGCAGCGGCCGGCCGTCGGTGCCGCGCAGCAGCAGGCGCGTGGCGCTGAGGTACCAGGCAAACGGGGCCCCGGGGCCAGAGCGCACCTGTTGGAAAAATGAAATGCTCTGGTCCAGGTCGTTCTGTTCCAGCAAGGCAAATATCTTCGGTACATAATCCTGGGCTTCCTGCACGTTGAAGTAGTGCGGAAAATAATCGGGGCCCAGGGCACGCAACTCGGCTAGCGTGGTGTGCAGCTCACGCAAGCCGTTGGCCGACATGTACTCTACCGTGGTGGTGCGGGTGTTGTGCACGATGGTTACCCCAGGGTAAATTCCGTCGGTCGCCGCCACCTCGCGGATTTTGGCTTCGATTAAGTCAACGTCGGTCATACTTAGCGGGAGCTAACCTGCCGAGCCCCCAATGACCCAGTGCGTTAGTGCGCGCTAAAATAATGAACTATGAATGAATATTTCATTGCCCCACGTAGGTGGCTGGCGTGAGGGCCCTAAGCTCGGCTTTCACGCCGTCGGCCACGTTCAGCTCGTCTACGAAGCGGGCGATGGTGGCGGCCGAAATGGCCTCGCCGGTGCGTGTGAGCTGTTTGAGGGCGTTGTAGGGGTCGGGGTAGTTCTCGCGGCGCAGGATGGTTTGGATGCCCTCGGCCACCACGGCCCAGTTGGCTTCCAGGTCGCGGGCCAGGGCGGCTTCGTCGAGGGCCAGCTTGCCCAGGCCGCGCAGCAGCGAGTTCAGCGCGATGAGCGTGTGGCCCAGCGGCACGCCCAGGTTGCGCAGCACCGTCGAGTCGGTGAGGTCGCGCTGCAAACGGGAAATCGGCAGCTTGGCCGCGAAGTGCTCCAGCAGGGCGTTGGCCACGCCCAGGTTGCCCTCGGCGTTCTCGAAATCGATGGGGTTCACCTTGTGCGGCATCGCCGACGAGCCCACTTCGCCGGCCTTCACCGTCTGGCGGAAGTAGCCCATGGCGATGTACTGCCACACGTCGCGGCATAGGTCAATTAAGATGGTATTGAGGCGCTTGACACCGTCGCAGAAGGCCGCCAGGTTGTCGTAGGGCTCGATCTGGGTAGTGGGGAAGGTGCGGGTCAGGCCTAGGGTTTCCTCCACAAACTGCCGGGCGAAGCCGTGCCAGTCGGAATCCGGGTAGGCCACGAAGTGGGCGTTGAAGCCGCCCGTGGCCCCGCCGAACTTGGCCGCGTAGGGCACCTGGGCCAGCAGCGCCAGCTGGCCTTCGAGCCGGGCCACGAATACCTCAATTTCCTTGCCCAACCGGGTGGGCGAGGCGGGCTGGCCGTGGGTGCGGGCCAGCATGGGGATGGGGCCCCAGGCAATGGCCAGCGCCGTCAGGCGGCCCGTGACGGCGGCAAACTGGGGCCCCAGCGCGTCGGCCCAGGCCTCTTTGAGGCTGAGCGGGATGGCCGTATTATTAACATCTTGCGAGGTGAGGCCGAAGTGAATGAACTCCAGCGCATTGCCCAGCCCCAGCTTTGTAAACTCGTCGCGTAGGAAGTATTCCACCGCTTTCACGTCGTGGTTCGTCACGGCCTCGTGGGCCTTGATGGCCTGGGCCTGGGCCTCGCCAAACTCGGCGTAGAGCCGGCGCAGGGCCGGAAAAACGGCGGGCGACACGCCGTGCAACTGGGGCAGCGGCAGCTGGGCCAGGGCAATGAAGTACTCCACTTCGACCCGCACGCGGTAGCGCATCAGGGCCAGCTCGGAGAAGTAGGGGGCCAGGGCGGCCGTGGTGCGGTGGTAGCGCCCGTCGAGGGGCGAGAGGGCGGTGAGGGGCGAAAGCATGGCGCAAAAGTAGGGCCCCCGGCCGGCGGGGCCCCCCGGGCGGCGCCCGAACCCGGGCCGGGGCCCCTGCGTTCTTCCTACCTTTGGCCTCGACTACCCGAACCCTTTTTTCTGCTCTGTGCGCATTTCCCCTTCCACCAAACGGATTATTATCGGCGTGGCGGGCGCTTTCGCGGTGCTGCTGCTGCTGGCGTTCGGCCTTTTTCAGTGGAAGCGCCAGCAGCTGCTGGCTTACGCCTTGCGCGAGGTGAAGGCTCGCGTGGAGCGCAAATACCCGGTGACGCTGGCCCTGGGCCCCGCCCAGTTTACCGATTTCAACACGGTCGAAATCAGGGGCATGAGCGTGGTGCCCACTGCTCGCCCCGCCGATACGCTGCTCACCGCCCGCCGCCTGCAAGCCAGCCTGAGCGTACGGTCGCTGTTTGCGGGCCGGCCGGTGTTTTCGGATTTGCAAATCCAGCACGCCCGCCTCACCGCCCACAAAACGGCCACCACCGACAACTTCGGCTTTTTGCTGAACAAGAAAAAACAGCCGGCGGTGGCCCCGCGCGATGCGGCCCAGGGCCGCAACTACGGCCTGCTGCTGAACCAAGTGCTCGAAGCCGGCTTCGGCAACGTGCCCGGCCAAGCCGACTTTCAGGATTTTGTGGTGCGCTACGACGGGCCCCGCCACCAGGCGCTGCTCACCATGCCGCGCCTGAAAATTGAGGACGGCGACATCAGCGGCCGCCTCACGGCCAACGTCGATTCGGTGGTGAACGAGCTGGGCATCAACGGCCACGTCGAGGCCGGCGACTACGCCCTCACGGCGCGCGTGTTTGGCGTGGGCAGCTCGGTGCAGCTGCCCTACGTGCCGCGCCGCTTCGGGGCCCTGGTGAGCTTCGACACGGTGCTGGTGCGCATGACGGGCAAGGACTTTGCCGACGACGACACCGGCGGCAAGCTCACGGTGCGCGGCTCGCTGGCGGCCCGCAACTTCAGCCTCTACCAGCCCCGCCTGGGCGCGGAGGACATCGTGGTGCACCGCGGGCAGCTCGATTTTGTGGCCTCGCTGGGCCGCGCCACCGTGGCCCTGGAGGAAGGCTCGCGCGTGGTGCTCAATCAGTTGGTGTTCCACCCCGAAATTTCGGTGCGCCTCAAGCCCAAGCTGGCCGTGCGCCTGCGCATCGACTCCGACGCGGTCCCCACCAACGCCTTTTTCGCTTCGCTGCCCGAGGGCATGTTCGACGTGGTGGCCGGCACCCAGGGCACGGGCACGCTGGCCTACCACCTGCGCGCCGACGTGGACCTGGCCCAGGTCGACAGCCTGCACCTCAAATCGTCGCTGCAAGCCAGCAAGGATTTCCGCCTCACCCGCTTCGGGGCCGAAGACCTGGGCAAGCTCAACGGCGACTTCGCCTACACCGCTTACAACGACAAGGGCGACTCGCTGCGCACCTTCCCCGTGGGGCCCTCCAACCCTGATTTCACGCGCTACGACGACGTGGCCGGCTACCTCAAGTCGGCCATCATGACGGCCGAAGACCCGCGCTTCCTCACCCACCGCGGCTTCATGGAAAAAGCGTTTGTGAACGCTGCCATCCAAGACATCAAGGAGAAGCGCTTCGCCCGCGGCGGCAGCACGCTCAGCATGCAGCTGGTGAAAAACGTGTTCCTGAACCGCCAAAAAACCGTGGGCCGCAAGGCCGAGGAGATGCTGATTGTGTGGCTCATCGAAAACACGCGCCTCGTGAGCAAGCAGCGCATGTTCGAGGTCTACCTCAACATCATCGAGTGGGGCCCCAGCAAGTACCGCTGGCCCAGCGGCAAGCGCGGCGTGTACGGCGTGAAAGAGGCCGCCCTGTTCTACTACGGCAAGCGCCCGAGCGAGCTGAACCTACCCGAGAGCCTGTACCTGGCCAGCATCATCCCCAAGCCCAAGTACTACCGCTACTCCTTCAACAGCTACGGCAACCTGCGCTCCAGCACGCGCTACTTCTTCAAGCTGATTGCCGACATCATGGTGAACAAGGGCTTGATTTCGGAAAACGACCGCGACAACCTCACCTACGGCGTGAACCTCAACGGCCCGGCCCGCGGCTACATCGTCACGGCCCGCGACACCACCCGCACCGTGTCGCCAGCCGACAGCAGCCAGTTTGAATCCATTAACCTGATTGACCTGCTGAACACCGCCAAGGCCGCCGATGCCACGCCCGCGGCGCCGGCCGCACCCGGCACGCCCCCCGCCGAGGCCCCCAAATAGGGCCCCGGGGTAAAAAAACAAAAAGGTCCGCTCGGCTAATACTGAGCGGACCTTTCCTTTTAGTAGGGCTTTTGGATAAGAAACTTCACAAAGTAGGCGGTCATGCAGAGCGCAGCGAAGCATGACCGCCTACTTTTTCTATTCAAATTGCTTCTAAGCCGCTCTTGTCCGCCGCCAGCTGGGGCCCCACGGGCTTAGGCGCCTTGTGTAGCCAACTGCTGATTTTCATTTGCAGCACGCCGAAAAAGGCTTCCTTCACGATGCCCTTCGACATTTTGGAAGTGCCCTGGGTGCGGTCGGTGAAGATGATGGGCACCTCTTTGATTTTAAACCCGAGCTGGTAGGCGCGCCACTTCATCTCAATCTGGAAGGCGTAGCCCACGAACCGGATGCGGTCGAAATCGATGGCGCGCAGCACCCGCGCCGTGTAGCACTTAAAGCCCGCCGTGGCGTCGCGGATGGGCATACCGGTCACGAAGCGCACGTACCACGAGGCGTAGTACGACATGAGCACGCGCTCCATGGGCCAGTTCACCACGTTGACGCCCTGGATGTAGCGCGAGCCGATGGCCACGTCGTAGCCCTCCGTGGCGCAGGCGTTGTAGAGGCGCACGAGGTCTTTGGGGTTGTGCGAAAAGTCGGCGTCCATCTCGAATACGTAGCCGTAGCCGCGAGCCAGGGCCCACCGAAACCCGTGGATGTAAGCCGTGCCCAGGCCTTGCTTGCCGGGGCGCTCTTCCAGAAACAGGCGGCCCGGAAACTCGGCCTGCAAACCGCGTATAATGGCCGCCGTGCCGTCGGGCGAGCCGTCGTCGATGACCAGCACATCGAACGCCCGCGGCAAGCCCATGACCTTACGCACGATTTGCTCGGCGTTCTCGCGCTCGTTGAAAGTGGGAATCAGGACGAGGCCGTCGTTCATAAAGGGCAAATATAGCGGCCAGGGCAGGGTGGAAAGTAAAGTGCTGCGTCAGGCATTGGCAGCCAAGGTATTGGCCATGGCGCGGGCATGGCGCACCACGTCGGGCACGCCCACGCCGGCCTGCCAGTTGGCCACGGCCACGATGTTGTCGGCTCCTAGTGCTTCTACCGACGCACGGGCTGGCCCAATGGCTGCATCGAACTGCGGAATACTGCGCGGCCAGTAGTAGCGCCCCTGCCAGGTGGGGGCCCCGGCAATGCCGTAGAAACGGGCCAGCTCGGTGTGCACAGCGGCTTTCTGATCAGCCTCGGGCTGCTGGGCGGCGTCCTCGTACTGGGTGCCGCCCACGAAGGTGGTGAACAGCACTTGCCCCGTCGGCACCCGGCCGGGGTAGAGGCTGCTGGTCCAGAGCGAGCCAGCCGCGTAGGCACCCTCCGCCTTGGGGTGCAGGGCCCCGAAGCCCTCCAGCGGGTGCGCTACGGCGGCCCGGGCGTAGGCCGAGTACACCACGGCCATAGGCGGGTAGTGCACCGCCGCCAGCGCCGCCCCGGCCTTGGGGAACAGCCCCGCCAGCAAAGGCGCGGCCGCATAGGCCGGCAGCGCCAGCACGAGGTGCGTGTAAGGCCCCCGCGCCGCGCCATCCGCCTGAAACGAGTAGGTGCCATCGGCGGCCCGCGCCAAAGCCGTGGCGGGGGCCCCGGGGTGGTAGTGGGTGAGGCGGGCGGCCAGCGCATCGGTGAGGGCCTGCACGCCGCCCCGCAGCGTGATGACGCGCCGCCGGCCCACGCCCTTGCCGGCCTTGGCCAGGCCGCGCAGCACCGAGCCGTGCGCCTGCTCCAGCGCCGCCAGCTGCGGAAACGTGTGGCGCAGCAGTAACCGGGCGGGGTCGCCGGCGTAGATGCCAGCCACGAACGGATTCACGGCGTAATCCACGATTTCCGAACCGAAGCGCCGGGTGAAAAACTGGGCCACGGTTTCGTCGGGGTCCGGGGCCCCGGTGGGCTTCAGGAATTCGCGCAGCAGCCGCCACTTGCCTTTCAGGCTGAAAAAACTGCTGCGGAGCAGCGCCGGCGGCGAGCCGGGCAGCTCGCGGTAGCTGCCGCCGCGCAACACGTAGCGGCGCTGGCCCACGGCGGCCGTGTCCTGCACCTGGTCGGTGAGGCCCAGCTCGTCAAACAAATCGGCCAGCTCGGGGCTGAGCTGGAGCGAGTTGGGGCCCGCTTCGAGCAGGTAGCCTTCGGGCGGGTGGAGGCTGAGCAGGTTGCCGCCGGGCCGCGCGTCGGCCTCAAACAAATCGTAGGCGACGCCGGCTTGCTGCAAGTACCAGGCGCAGGTGAGGCCGGCGAGGCCGCCGCCGAGGAGGGCGATTTTCATTCCGCAAAGGTCGGGCCCCGCCCGTAGCTTTGCCCCATGACGGGCCTCCACAAAGCAATTTTCCTCGACCGCGACGGCGTACTGAACAACGAAACCGGCGAATACGTGTGGCAGGCCGCGCAGTTCGTGGTCAGCCCCGGCGTGCCCGGGGCCCTGGCGCGCCTCAAAGCCGCGGGCTACCTTCTTATTGTCGTCACCAACCAGGCCGGCATCGCCAAGGGCCTCTACACCGGGGCCGACGTGCAGGCCCGCCACGCCCAGCTGCAAGCCGCCTGCGGCAACGTGCTGGACGCGCTGTATTTCAGCGACAACCACCCCAGCGTGAGCGAATCCATCTTCCGCAAGCCCGACTCGGGAATGCTGGAAAAAGCCGTGGCCCGCTTTGCCCTCGACCCCGCCCAGTGCTGGATTGTGGGCGACCGGGTGCGCGACATGCAGGCCGGCGCCCGCCTGGGTATCCGCGGCATCCTGGTAGGCCACACCGAAATAGGGGCCCACACGCGGTACGCCGTCGATTTGGCCGCCGCTACCGATATCATTCTGGGCGATGTAGCGCGGACTTTGTAGTCCGCGGCTCTCGTTTCGTCCTGCCGATAATCGTCTGGCTGTAGCGTGGACTCTGCGAGTCCGCGCGGTTGAACGGTCGCTGAACGGTGAACGGCAGGACGAAGCGAAACGCGCGGACTCGCAGAATCCGCGCTACAAACTGAAAAAGGCCAGTCCCCCACGTGGGAACCAGCCTCTCTACTTTTTCAACCCGAAAAATTACTGGCGGGCCGAGGGGGCGGCGGCGCTGGCCATCACGGGCGAGGATACGCGGTTGGCGGCCTTGGTGCTGGTGTAGGCGGGGCACTTGCCGCCGCTGCACGAGCCGAGGCCCAAAGTAGCCGCGCCAGCAGCCAGGAGAATAAGCTTTTTCATAAAATAATGCTAAATGGGTGAATGCTAAGTGGGGGTTGGGCCAAAGATAGTACGCCCATCGCAACAGCCGTACCCCCATCGAACGGAAAAATGCAAATTTTCGTGCAAAGCCCCTTTACGAAGTGTAGCCCAAGATACGCATCATGCTGGCCGCTTCTTGTTTAGGCGCAAAAACGGTGTCGGTGAGCACGCCGTCGGGGCCCCGGTCGAGGATGATGTGCTGGGGCGCGGGGATGAGGCAGTGCTTGATGCCGCCGTAGCCGCTCAGGCTTTCCTGGTAAGCGCCGGTGTGGAAAAATCCAATGTAGAGCGGCTCCGCGTCGGTGGGCTTGCGCTCGGGCAAAAACACCTGGTACAAGTGCTGCTCGGCGTTGTAGTAGTCCTGCGAGTCGCAGGTGAGGCCCCCGAGCTGGATGCGCTGGTACCGCTTCTGCCAGCCGTTGAGGGCCAGCAGGATGAAACGCTGGTTCAGGGCCCAGGTGTCGGGCAGGTTGGTGATGAACGAGCCGTCAATCATGTACCACAGCTCCTTGTCGTTCTGGAGCTTCTCGTCCAGAATCGAGTAAATCATGGCCCCGCTCTCGCCCACCGTGAAGATGCCGAACTCGGTGAAGATGTGGGGCTCGGGTACGCCTTCCTCCCGGCAGATGCGCTGGACGGTGCGCAGGATTTCGGCCACCATGTAGGGGTAGTCGTACTCGGGCTGGATGCTGGTTTGGATGGGCAGGCCCCCGCCGATGTCGATGGTGGTGAGCGTGGGGCAGATTTTGCGCAGCTCGCAGTACTTGTGGATGAAGCGGCTCAGCTCGGACCAGTAATAGGAAGTGTCCTTGATGCCGGTGCTGATGAAGTAGTGCAGCATCGTCAGCTCGAAGCGCGGGTCGTCCTTGAGGCGCTGCTCGTAGAGCGGGATGGCGTCGGCGTAGCGGATGCCCAGGCGCGAGGTGTAGAACTGGAAGCGCGGCTCCTCATCCGAAGCCAGGCGCATCCCGATTTTGCACTGCTCGGTGACGTGCTGCGCGTAGTAGTCTATCTCGTTGGGCGCGTCGAGGATGGGCATGCAGTTCACGAAGCCCTCGTTGATGAGGGCCGTGATTTCGCGCTTGTACTCGTCGGGCTTGAAGCCGTTGCAAATGATGTGGTGCTGCTTGTCGACCTTGCCCTCGGCGTGGAGGTGGCGGATGATGCTGATGTCGAACCACGACGAGGTTTCGAGGTGCACATCGTTTTTCAGGGCCTCTTCTAGCACGAAGCGGAAGTGCGACGACTTGGTGCAGTAGGCGTAGGAGTAGGTGCCCTGGTAGCCGGTGGCGGCGATGCCGTCGGCAAACCACTTCTTGGCCCGCTGAATCTGGGAGCTGATTTTGGGCAGGTAGGTGAGGCGCAGCGGTGTGCCGTACTTCTCGACCAGGGCCATCAGGTCGATGCCGTGGAACTGGAGCTCGTCGTTGTGAACCGTGAAGTCGGCGGTGGGAAAATCGAAGGTTTGGGAAATCAGGTCGTGGTACTTGTCCATCGAGTAGGGGCGGGAGGAAAACGGCGCGGAATGCCGACCTTTGCGGCGGCGGCTCAAAACTACCGCCCGGGGAAAGAAATGTTCCCCGCGCATCGGCAACGATGGAATCAGCGACTTGGCTACGGCGGGGCTTGCCCCGCCGCAAGGCAGCGCCCGCAAGGGGCCCCCGGGGCCCTGGGCGGACCGGTGCGGCCCTTTTGCTTTCTTAAATTACCGATTGATGAAACGCATTAAGTTATTGGAAGTGCACTCCGAGCTGGGCGCCGGCACCCGCGGGGCCGGCATGGGCATCGACGCCCTGCGCGTGGCCTGCCTCAACAAGGGCTCCGACTACTTCCGCCGCTACAACGCCGTGGTGGTGCCCGACCTGAACCACGTGCTGTTCGAGAAAACGCCGTTTCGGTGGGCCAAGCACATCGACGCCATCTACACCGTGCAGAAGGGCATTGCCAGCGCTGTGGAGCAGACGCTGCGCTTCGGCGAGTTTCCGCTGGTGTTGGCCGGCGACCACTCCAGCGCCAACGCCACCATTGCCGGCATCAAGGCCGCGTACCCACACAAAACGCTGGGCGTCATCTGGATTGATGCCCACGCCGACCTGCACTCGCCCTACACCACGCCCAGCGGCAACGTGCACGGCATGCCCCTGGCCGCCGCCCTGGGCCAGGACAACCGCCAGCACCAGCGCAACCAGCCCGACGCCGACACCGAGTTTTTCTGGCGCCGCCTCCAGAACCTGGCCGAGCCGGGCCCCAAGCTGCGCCCCGAGCACCTGGTGTACGTGGTGGTGCGCGACACCGAGGCCCAGGAAGACGCCTTAATAGAGGAGCTGGGCATCAAGTGGATCAAGCTGCCCGAAATCAAGGAGAAGGGCTCCCGCCAGCTGGCCCGCGAGATTTACGAGCACCTGCGCGCCTGCGACATGGTGTACATCTCCTTCGACGTGGACAGCCTCGATTCGAGCTTCAGCATCGGCACCGGCACGCCCGTGGAGGACGGCCTCTACCTTTCCGAAGCCGAAAACCTGTGCCAGGACCTGCTGGAAAACGAACGGGTGGTGTGCTTCGAGATGGTCGAAATCAATCCCACCCTGGACAACGGCAACACCATGGCCAAGAACGCCTTCAACATCCTCGAAAAAGCCACCGAGTCCATTGAACGGCGGCTGAAACTGGAGGACGAGGCGCGGCGGTAAGGAAAATGTGAAAATGAGCGGCAATGCGACGGATGTGAAGATTGACGCTTTAGCCACGCAGGTGCTTAAAAAGCAATTTTCACATCCTCCACATCCCCGTTCATTTTCACATTTTTTCAATATTGGCTGATAAAGGCGTAGGCCCCCAGGGTGTAGGTGGTGGCCGACGAGAAGTGGTTGCCGCCCTGGATGGGGCGCAGCTGCACTTGGGTGGCGCCGCGCTTCTGCATGGCGTCGTAGGCGTCTTGCGAGTTGAAGAAGGGCACGTAGTCGTCGGCGGTGCCGTGGAAGAGGGCCAGCGGGGCCCGGGGCTTCCAGTCGTAGATGTCGTTGTCGGCCACGGCGGCGGTGAGGGCGGCGTCCGAATTAGTCAGCACGGCCTGGCGGAAACCATCGGCGAAGAGCTGGCTTTGCTGGGTGGGCACGTCGGCAGACGGGTTGGCTTGCAACTGGGTGGCGTAGGGCTCCTGGTAGTAGAAGGCGAAGGGCCGGTTCAGGGCGTAGATGCGGTCGTAGGTGCGCAGCACCCACACGTAGGTGCTCAGGAAGCTCAGCGGCTGCTGGGCCCCCAGCACGTAGCGGGCAAAGGCCGACTTGTGGTAGGCCCCGGCGCCGGGCGCGCTGGCCGTGACGGGCAGTTCGGTGGCGTATTTTTCTTCCAGCAGCTTGTGCAGGGCCATCGTGGCGTAGCCGCCCTCGGAGTAGCCGAGCAGGAAGTTTTTCTGGTTGATGGCCACGGCTTGCTGCTGGCAAAACTCGCGGGTGGCGCGCAGCATGTCGGCCGAGGCCGAGGCCAGCGAGGCGGCGTGCTCGTAGGGGTGGGGCAGGGCCTTGGAGGCCCCGTAGCCAATGTAGTCGGGCGCCGACACCACGTAGCCCGTGGAGGCCAGCACCGACACCGCCGACCACACGTCGCTGCCCGTGGCGTAGTAGGAGGGGGCCTGGCCCTCGCCGGCCGGCGTGATGGTGCCGTGCTGGTAGCTGAGCACCGGTAGCTCGCCCGCGCCCACCGGCACCAGCGCCGCCCCGGAGGCGGTAATCTCCTGGCCGTCGGGCGCGTGGGTGCGGTAGGTGAGGCGGTAGGCGCGGATGGGGTAGCGCGCCAGGGCCCCCACCAGCGGCACGGCCTGAACGCGCCCGGCCAGCGTGGCCACGCTGTACTCGCCGATGAGCGTGCTGCCCGTCAGCACGGTAGTGGCGGCGGGCGCCGTGGCGGTGGGCTCGGGCTCGCTGCTTTTGCAGCTGGGCGCAACCACTAGGCCGGCCAGCAGCCACACGAAACCATACTTGGCAACCGGCCGCGCCAGGGCCCCTAAACGAAATATCGACACGATAGGAAAACTGTAAAGAGGATGAAAAGCTATCCTCTTAACACCCAGCAGCGGCGGCTGTGTTCCCAGGCGAGGCACAATAGGGTCCCCGGGGCCCCCAGCCCGCCGCCCCCGCCGCTGAAGAAACGGAAAGCCCCGCCAGTAGCTTGGCGGGGCTTTCCGTTTCTTAATAAACGTAAAAGCACTATTAAAATGACATAAGGAAAAGTTTCCCGTTGTCATCTTTATCATTCAGCTCTAATATGATCTCATTCTTCGACAAATTAAAATCATTTGCGTTGGGTAAATCATCTTGAATAGCAGTAAAAATATACTGTATATTATATTTTAGACACAATCTTTTGATTGTAGCCATAAGTCTAACTTTTAGCCGATTGTCTTCATTACCAAAAGCATCGTCGTGATAGACAAATCTAAAATATGATTGATTAGAATAATTAATAAGAATTGCTAAATCAAAGGCTACGCATAATAATTTGTTGTATGTATAACCTCTTTGTTGAGCTGTATTCTCAATACTGTAAGCAAAATCGATATTATCACTATTATTTTTAGAAATAGAAATAATTGCAGGTACCTGCAAAATGTCATAAATAATCTCGCTAAACGAGCTTCTTATAGAAGAGTATTTAGTATTTGAAAGAGTATTGCTTAATTCAGTCTCAATTTCAAATTTCGTTTCTTTTAATTCGTGTTCCTTCAATGAAGCAATTTCTTTGCTCTTTTCCTCTATAAAGTCAAAAGCAATAAGTTTAGCTTTCAAATACATCAATTCAGATTCTGCTCTTAGCATATCTTGTTGATATAATTTATACTTCTTGAAAATAGAAGTGTCGTGAATTAATTGTGTATAATTACTCTTCTTCTCATTTAGTATTTGAAGTTGGCTTATAATGCTGCTTTGCTCCAGTTCCTTTTCATTTAAGGTCTTTTTTATCTCCTTGTTACGCTCTGTAGTTATTTTCTTATTAAATTCACTCAATTCTTCATAGCTCCTAAAGAATTCAGCTGGGAGTAATAATTTAACTTCATCAAATAGTTCTTTTACCTTGTTGATATCAAAAGAAAAATCCTCACGTATAGACTTGTTTAATTTATTGATATCAAATTCAATTCTATAAAGCTTATTATTAAAAATACTTATTTCAGTTTCGATTTCTTCAACAAGGGTTGAAATAGTTTCTTGATCTTTAATAAAGAAATTAAAATCATCCAAATCATTAGATAATTTATTTACTTCTTGCGCCTTCAGTTGTATCTGCCCAACGATTTTATCCTTATCATTAGAGTTGATATTTAGATCTTTTTCTTTGTCTTTAATAGCTTTTGCTTGTTCCTTTATAGCATCCTCTAATTCATATTTGCGTAAAAGTACGTGTCCTTGGAATCCAAGAAGACTAAACATGAACGGTTTCCAATCCTTGTCTTTGCTACGAGAAAATTTCTTCAACTGAAAAATATTATCGTAATCACCTTGGCTACGTAGACAATAGCTGATTGATTTTCTATAAGGGTACCCAGTCGATTTAGAAAAGTCAAAATCTAAAAAATCATTTAAAAGAGTTTGAGCCTTTTCTATTGGAATTTCTAGATAATCCCAGTTTTCAATTAATGGAAAACCATCTGCTCTGATTTGGTAGCGTTTGAAAAATATTTTAGTCGGAGCGTTAACAGCTCGCTTTATTATTAAAAATTCCCCCGAATTCAATAGTATTTCGAGATAAAATTCATAATCGATAAAAAGTAAACTTTCGCCTCTTTTTGTATTTAATAACCAGTGTGATTTATCTATATTTTTAAGAAGTAAAAAATCAATAAGATCAACAAGTGTGCTCTTTCCTAAGTTATGGGTGTCCCTTTGCTCATGTCTTGCCTTGACATTAGCTAAAATTAAATTGATTTCGCCCCTTTTAAGGTTGAATTCAATATTTTTAAACGGCTTGTTGCAATAGAGCTTGCTGAGTTTCATTTATTTCAAACGCGTCTAAAGTGCCTCCGTAATAGTGAAGCTTTCTAAGTAAATATAAGAAATTTAAAGCATAAGGAAAAGTTTCGCTTATATCGCTTCGTGTTTTGTTAGTGATTCTTTCTTGAAGTTCATTGTATGTTAGGATTTTATTTTTTTTGAGTTCATTAAGTATCATGTAGGCAATATTGACTACTGAACTGTCTAAATCGAGGTATCTATGTGGGAAAATCATTGTTTTCGTCCGATGTGGCAGTTGTAATAAAGATGATGTAAAACCACCCAAATTAATGCTCTGTGTTTTGATAATTCTGATTCATTATCATTAAAAATTTTATCGTATAAAAATCCGAATACTTCTTTGAAATTATTAAAATCATCTCTTCGTATTTCAACTTTATTTCCAAGCTCTGCTGCAAAATTTTCATAAGCAAGTGCATATTGGATATTAATAGGGTCGCCTAAAAAATCGTCAATTTGCGCGAAATACTCTAAAGAGTTTCGACGAATTATCTCGTAATAATATTTATCAAGATTATTAATTTTATTTTTCTCTGCTTTTTCAGCAAAAAGAATGGATTCTCCAGTGGGTATAGTCGGATTTGTGATTTTCTTAATACTTCCAGTAAGTACTACTATCAAATCCTTGATGTCTCTATCATAAAAATCTAGAGGAAGAATAAATTTATCTAATCTAAACTGCTTTAGAATTTCCTTGTGAGATTTGAGATACTCGGTAATAGTTTCAATCCCGATAATAGATATATTTAGTAAACTGGTCTCCTGACGTATATGGTTTCTTATAGACTGTTCCGTTCCACCAGTCAATTTTCTATTGGTAAATAATATATAATTATCTATTTCGTTAGCGTCGATTAGTGTTTTAATTTTTTTAATTTCTTCATTTATAGTACTTGTCTGATTACCGTGAAAGGCATTCTCAGAGCAGCTTGCTTCGATGGCCGTAGTATGTTTGGCTTGAATAACAAATTTCCCTTTCCACAAAGACGACTTTGAAGGAAAATTGTTGGCTGTGCCTTCGAAACGACCATCCTTGCCTCCATCACGTCCTTTAGAGAAGCTGACCACTCCAGTACCCAACACCTCACGGCAAAGAGAATTCACTAGTCTTTCAAAATCGTCTTCCGACAGTAAGTCTAGTCTGTAGTCCATAAGCCCGTAGAAAAGTTGTACACAAAGAAACAGACTTCTTAGGTGTAGCTAATGATTCAGGCCAAAGGAAACTGATATGATTGTTTAAAATATCAGAAAGTCCCGCAAGCAACTACAAGGGCCCTCAGTTGCTCAAGTTTCGCTCGACCAGCGCAGGGGCCCCGGGCCGCTTTGGCTGCGGGTCGCGACGTGGGCGGCCGTTGCGGGCAAGCTGGGGCCCCGGTGGTTTAAAGAGGGGAGGGGGTTACGGCCAGCCCGTACCTTTGCCCCGTGCAACAGCTAGAACAAGACCTCAAAACCGCGCTGCAAACCGCTGCCCGGGCCGTTTTCGGCGTCGAAATCCCCCTCGCCAGCCTCCCCTTGCAGCCCACGCGCAAGGAGTTTGCCGGCAGCTTCACCCTCGTCACGTTTCCGCTCACCAAGGCGCTGGGCCAGGGGCCCGAACCCATCGGCCGCGCCCTGGGCGAGTGGCTGCAAGCCAACGAGCCCCGCGTGAGCGGCTTCAACGTGGTGAAGGGCTTCCTCAACCTCGAAATCGCCGACGCCGAGTGGCTGCGGCTCTTTGCCCAGCTGCAAGCGCAGCCGGCCGGGGCCCCGGTCCCCACCGGAGGGCCCCGGCGCGTGGTGGTCGAGTACTCGTCGCCCAACACCAACAAGCCCTTGCACCTGGGGCACTTGCGCAACAACTTCCTGGGCTACTCGGTGGCCGAAATCCTGAAAGCCACCGGTGCCACCGTCACCAAAGCCAACCTGGTGAACGACCGCGGCATCCACATCTGCAAGTCGATGATTGCCTACCAGCGCTTCGGGCAGGGCGAAACGCCGGCCAGCGCCGGCCTCAAGGGCGACCACCTGGCGGGCAAATACTACGTGCTGTTCGAGAAGCACTACCGCGAGGAAATCCGGCAGCTCGAAGCCGAAGGCGTGACCAACGAAGTGGCCAAAAAGCAGGCCCCCCTGATGGCCGAGGCCCAGCAGATGCTGCAAGCCTGGGAAGCCGGCGACGCGGCCGTGCTGGCCCTCTGGCGCCAGATGAACGGCTGGGTGTACGAGGGCTTCACCGAAACCTACGCCACCATCGGCGTCGATTTCGACAAGTTCTACTACGAGTCGGGCACCTACCTGCTGGGCAAGGAGCGGGTGGAGGAAGGCCTGCAAAAAGGCGTGTTCTTCACCAAAGAGAACGGCTCGGTCTGGGTCGATTTGCAAGCCGAGGGCCTCGACGAGAAGCTGTTGCTGCGCGCCGACGGCACCAGCGTCTACATCACCCAGGACCTGGGCACGGCCGAGCTCAAGTACCAGGACTTCGGCTACGACAGCAGCATCTACGTCATCGCCGACGAGCAGAACTACCACATGCAGGTGCTGCAAGCCACGCTGGCCAAGCTGGGCAAGCCCTACGCCGCGGCCATCCACCACCTCAGCTACGGCATGGTGGACCTGCCCTCGGGCAAGATGAAGTCGCGCGAAGGCACTGTGGTGGACGCCGACGAGCTGGTGCGCGACGTAGTGGCCGCCGCCAAAGCCGCCACCCTCGAAAAAGGCAAAACCGAAGGCCTGTCCGACGCCGAGCTGGAGGAGCTCTACCACCTGCTCGGCCTGGGGGCCCTAAAGTATTACCTGCTGAAGGTGGACCCCAAGAAGCGCATGCTCTTCAACCCCGAAGAATCGGTGAGCCTGGAGGGGCACACAGGGCCCTTCATTCAGTACAGCTACGCCCGCATCGCCGCCATCCGCCGCAAGGCCGCCGAGCTGGGCATTACCGAAACCGCCGACTTCGCGGCCCTGGGGGCCCTGGCGCCCACCGAGCGCGAGCTGGTGCAGGAGCTGGCCCGCTACCCCGCCGTGGTGGCCGACGCCGCCCGCACCCTCTCGCCCGCCGTGGTGGCCCAGTACGCCTACGACCTGGCCAAGGCCTACAACCGCTTCTACGCCGAAGTGTCCATCTTCCAGGAAACCGACACGCTGAAGCGCAGCCTGCGCGTGGCGCTGTCGGCCCGCGTGGGTGCGCAAATCAAAGTGGCCCTGGGCCTGTTGGGCATCCAGGTGCCCGAGCGCATGTAGGTTTTAAAAAAAATGCTAATACTTCTATGGCCTTTTTTCGCATTGAATCAGAAAATCATTTACAGCCTATAGCTGCTACCACTTTTTCCGATTTAGGAATGAAGGAGCGCCAAGATTTGCAGGCTTTATTACGTGATAATCCTAAAACAATTGGAACAGATTTGTTAGTCTTTGCTGAAGAATTCAGTAACTGGCAAGACAGCAGTAGAAGAGTCGATTTACTAGCTCTGGACAGAAATTCCAACCTTGTTGTTATCGAGTTGAAGCGCATAGAAGAAGGAGGTCATATGGAACTGCAGGCCCTCCGCTATGCAGCAATGCTTTCAACTGTAGACTTTCCTCAAGTCAGAGAGGCGTATGAAAAATTATTAGCCAATCCTGCCGTAGCTGCTAAAAGAGGTATTACTGCTCACGATGCTGAGCAACAACTACTCGATTTTTTGGGTGCTGTAACAGCAAGTGAAGTAAACATTTCTAGTACTCCTCGCATCATTTTAATGGCTCCAAGCTTCTCAAAAGAAATGACAACTACTGTTCTATGGCTTAATGAACGAGAAGTTGATATTAGATGCGTATCTGTTCAGCCATATGAAATTGATGGTAAGCGTTTTTTGGAAGTAGAGCAAGTTATCCCTCTGCCATCTTCTGCTGACTACATGGTGCAGAAAAAGGCAAAGGAGGCAAAAGCCGAAAAACAAGCTGTTGACCAAAAACGTCGTTCACGGTCACTGCCGACATTGGTAGAAGCCAAAGTGCTAAATCCGGGTGATGTATTGGAATTGATAAGACTGCCACGAGGCATTTTGAAAGATGTCCCTCAGGATGCACGATATGCGGATTTAATAGATGAAACGCGAGTTAAATGGCATTTCAACGGAAAAGAATACTCCCTTACCTCACTTTGTGCAGCTATCTGTGCACAATTTGCTCCGGAAGTTTTACCTGTAACTTATGCATTTGCAGGACCAGACAACTGGGCTATGGCAGGAGAAAAAATATGGCTTTCTGAATTAGCACGTTCCTTGGAGCTGTCGCCATTGGAATTGCCAAACTTAGGTTGAAATATCAAAGTCCCTTTCGCATAATTTGATAATCAGTATTATGTCAAATCCCTAATTATTGGTCAGATACAAATAATGAAAAGCGTCGCCGTTTACTGCGGTTCCAGTGCTGGAACCAACCCTGCCTTCGTGGCCCAAGCGCAGGCCCTGGGGGCCGCCCTGGTGGCCCAGGGCCTCACGCTGGTGTACGGCGGCGGGCGCGTGGGCCTGATGGGCGCCATCGCCGACGCGGTGCTGGCCGCCGGGGGCCGGGTGATTGGCGTAATTCCGGGTTTTCTGGATGATAAGGAGCTGGCCCACAAGGGCTGCACCGAGCTGCACGTGGTGCGCACCATGCACGAGCGCAAGCTGCTGATGGCTGACCGCGCCGACGCCTTCATCGCCATGCCCGGCGGCTACGGCACCCTGGAGGAGCTGTTCGAAGTCCTCACCTGGGGCCAGCTGGGCCTGCACCAGAAGCCCGTGGGCCTGCTGAACGTAGACGGTTACTACGACCAACTGCTGCTGGCCCTCGACCGCATGCGCGACGATCAGCTGCTGCGCGCCGAAAACCGGGCGCAGTTGTTGCAAGACGCCAGCCCCGCCGGCCTGCTGGCCCAACTGGCCGCCTACCGCCCGGCGCAGGTCGAGAAATGGCTAAATCCGAGCACTACGTAGGCCCGTAAGCACCGGGCTGGAAACCTTGCGGCGGCCGCGCCGGTTCAAGCGGCAGATTTTACCCCAACACCTTCAAAATCATCCCAATGAAAAACTCCCTGTTGCGCCTGCTGGGCCTGGGTACGCTGGCCGTGGCCGGCCTCTCGGCCATGAACTTCGCCACCGCTCCCGTCCCCAAAATGGAAACTGCCGCCGCCCCCACCGTGTACGATTTCACTGTCAAAACCATCGACGGCAAAGAAGTGAAGCTGAGCAAGTACAAAGGCAAGAAAATCCTCATCGTGAACACCGCCTCCAAGTGCGGCTTCACCCCGCAGTACAAGGAGCTGGAAGAGCTGTCGAAGAAGTACGGCAAGGACGTGACCGTGCTCGGCTTCCCGTCCAATAGCTTCAACCAGGAGCTGTCGTCGGATTCGGAAGTGGCCTCGTTCTGCGAGAAGAACTTCGGCGTGACGTTCCCCCTGTTCCAGACCGTGGCCGTGAAGGGCGCCGACGCCACCCCGCTCTACAAGTTCCTGGCCGACAAGACCAAGAACGGCGCCGTGAGCGACGCCCCGAGCTGGAATTTCTGCAAGTACCTGGTCGATGCCCAGGGCCACGTAATGAAATTCTACCCCTCGAAAGTGACACCCCTAAGCCCCGAGCTAGTGGCCGACATCACGGCCAAGTAAGCTTTGCCGCTGGCAGGATGTTAAAGAACGTCATGCTGAGCGCAGCCGAAGCATCTCTCCCGCGCAAGTATTTATTTACTGCTGCGGGAGAGATGCTTCGGCTGCGCTCAGCATGACGTTCTTTTGCTTTTTGCGTCTTCCCATTTCCACATTTCGCACATCTTTTCATTTAAAAAATGTCCCCCTGGATTTCCGCGTTTCGCCCGCGCACCTTGCCTTTGGCCCTGGCCAGCATCCTCACCGGCGGCTTTTTGGCGAAAGCAGCCGGCCTGTTCGACGGCCCGGTGGTGGCCCTGGCGGCCCTCACCACTGTGCTGCTGCAAATCCTCAGCAACCTGGCCAACGACTACGGCGATTCGCAAAACGGGGCCGACAGCGTGCACCGCGAGGGGCCCCAGCGCGCCGTGCAGAGCGGCGCCATCACCCCCGCCCAAATGAAGCGCGGCATGTACGTCTGCGGGGCCCTGGCGCTGGCCAGCGGCTTGCTGCTGCTGTGGGTGGCCTTCGGGCGAACACTGGGCGCGGCGGGCCTGGGCCTGTTTGTGGGCTTCCTGGCGCTGGGCCTAGCCGCCATTTGGGCGGCGGTGAACTACACCGCGGGCAGCCGGCCCTACGGCTACGCGGGCCTGGGCGATATTTCGGTGTTCCTGTTTTTTGGCATCGTGGGCGTGTGCGGCACCTACTTTCTGCAAGCCGGGGCCCTGCCGCTGGCCGTGCTGCTGCCCGCCGCCGCGCTGGGCTGCTTCGCCACGGCGGTGCTGAACGTCAACAACATCCGCGACATCAAGTCCGATGTGCTGGCCGGCAAAATCACGATTCCCGTGCGGCTGGGGCCCCGGCACGCCCGGCGCTACCACTGGCTGCTGGTGCTGTTCGGGCTGGGCTGCGCCACGGTGTTCGTGGCCCTCACCTACCACTCGCCCTGGCAGTGGCTGTTTGTGCTGGCCGCGCCGCTGCTGCTCTTCAACGCCCTGCAAGTGTGGCAGCGCCAGGAGTCGCTGCAAATCGACCCGCTGCTCAAGCAAATGGCCCTGAGCACGCTGGTGTTCACGGTGCTATTCGGGGTGGGGCAGGTGGTGTAGGGTGAAAAAGCAAGCCCTAACCATTGTCCCAACCGAAACAACTAAATTGGTATACTTAAGCCCGAATTAACAGCTGCTATCCGCATGGAAACGACTTTTCACCTCAATGCCAACGATCTGGATGCCAATTTTTTGGAGGCGCTGAAGAAGCTGTTCGTCGGTAAAGATATTGTCATCAGCGTGGCCAACGAGGTTGATGCGACAGAGTATTTATTGAGCGATGCCAACCGCAAGGCCGCGCTGTTTAAGTCGATGCAAGAAGCAGAAAGTGGGCCCCTGATTTCGGTGAACCTGAACGACTACCGGGCGCAGTGAGAAACCTGCAATACACCCACCGCATTCGAACAATTTACTGATTGGGCGACGGTGGATAAAAAGCTGTTCCAACGCTTGGTGCGCTTGCTAGATGAGGTGTGCTGAACACCCTTTGCCGGAATCGGCAAACCGGAGCCGCTGAAAGGTGACTTGGCCGGCTTTTGGTCGCGCCGCTTGAATGATGAGCACCGTCTTGTGTACAAGGTGACGAGTGAAACCATTGTAGTCATTGCCTGCTGTGACCATTACTAACCGCGGCTTTGCACATTGAACAAGGATTTTTATAGCCATGCTTTCCGAAAAAGAAACCATCCGTGCCAGCAAATTGCTGAGCTTGGTTTTGCGCCACGAGCCCGCGCAAATTGGTATTGCGTTGGACGAACAAGGATGGACCGATGTAGCGGTGGGGGGCCCACGGCCAGCCGCTCAGCTTCGAGCAGTTGGAGCACACTGTTGAAACCAGTCCTAAGCAGCGGTTCAAGTTCAACAACGACCGCACTCAGGTTCGCGCCAGCCAGGGCCACTCGGTAGCCGTGGAGCTGTGCTATGTGCCGGCACCGCCACCCGAAATACTTTACCACGGCACGTCGGTTCGTTACCAAGCCATTATCCAAGCCGAAGGACTACGGAAAATGGCCCGCCACCACGTGCATTTAAGTACCGACGTGGCGACGGCCCGCGCCGTGGGCAGCCGGCACGGCCAACCGGTGGTATTTGCCGTGGCGGCTGGCGAGATGCACCGCGCCAGGGCCCTATTTTACCAAGCCGATAACGGAGTTTGGCTGACCGATGAAGTACCGGCGGCTTATTTGCAGGCAACCACTGAGCCGGCCTGAGGCTGTAAGTCTTCGCAGCGCAAGAAAATATTCGCCCCCGCCGCACGTCTGGCAACCAGCCGGGCCCCGCTGGCCCGGTGTGTAAATTCCTTCCCATTATGCCCCAAACCGTTTTCATCACCGGTACTTCCACCGGCATTGGCGCGGCCACCGTGCGCCTGTTTGCCCGGCACGGCTGGCAGGTGGCCGCCACCATGCGCAATCCCGCCGACGCCAAGTTCGGCGACTTGCCCAACGTGCGCGTCTACGCCCTCGACGTGACCGATGCCGCCGCGGCGCCGCGCGCCATCGCGCAGGCCCACGCCGACTTTGGCGGGCTCGACGTGCTCATCAACAACGCGGGCTACGGCTTGGTGGGGCCCTTTGAGGCCGCCACCGACGAGCAGATTCAGCAGCAGTTCGCCACCAATGTGTTCGGGGTATTCGCCGTGACGCGGGCGGCGCTGCCCTTGCTGCGGGCCCAGCAATCGGGCGTTATCGTCAACATCACGTCGGTGGGCGGGCGCACGGCTTTTCCCATGAACTCGCTTTACCACGCCACTAAGTTTGGGCTCGATGGCTTTTCCGAGTCGCTGTGGTACGAGCTGGCCCCGTTTGGCATCCGCGTGAAAGTGGTGGCCCCGGGCGGCGTCGCCACCGATTTTGGGACCCGTTCCCTCCAAATGACCATCGACCCCGCCGATGACCAAGCCCCTTACGTCGGCCAGGTTCGCAACGTGCTGAAAGCCTTTGGCGAGCGCAGAGGCGCGGCTTCCACCGCCGAGCAGATTGCCGACGTCATCTACGCCGCTGCTACCGACGGCACGGCGCAGCTGCGCTACATCGCCGGGGCCGACGCGCAGGGCCTGTTGTCGACCAAAGCGCAAATGCCCGAAGGTGACTTTATGGCGATGATTCAGAAGAGTTTCAGCGGTGAATAGTATGCTGGGGCCCGGCGGGCAGTGGACCTGCCCCGCCGCGTAGGCCCGCAAAAAAGCCCCGCCAAGTGGAGGGGCTTTTTTGCGTTGCGCCCCAATCGGCGCGCTTTGCTGGCGCAACCCGTCCGCTAACGTTTAATCAAATGCTGAACAATTTTCAGGTTGCCGTGGCGGATGACGACTACGTAGGAGCCGCTGGCGAGGGCGTCCAGCGAGAGGGTGTGGACCAGGCCCCCGGCCAGCTCCTCGGACTGCACGGTGCGGCCGGTTATGTCAATTATGCCCACTTGGTAGGTGGCGGCGGGCAGGTTGGTCAGGTCCAGCGTGGCGTACGCATCGGCCGGGTTGGGGTAGAGCGTCACGCTAGGGGCCTGGGCCTGGGCTTGGGCAAACGCGACGGTCCGAACGGGGCTACTGCTGGCTTTGCCGAAGCGGTCGAGCTGCTGCAAGCGGTAGTAGACCGTGCCCGGGTGCTGCCGGCCCACGCCGGCGTCGACGAAGGCGTAGCCGCTGGGCTGGGAGCTGGTACCCGCCCCGGCCACGAAGCCAAGGGGCTCGAAGCGGGCGCCGTCGAAGGAGCGCTCGACTTGGAAGCCAGCGTTGTCTTGCTCCTGGGCCGTGGCCCACTTTAGCTGCGCGTCGGGGCCCGTGGCGTTGGCCGTGAAGCTGGTCAGCACAACCGGCAAGGGGTTCGCACCGATTTGCACCGGCACCACCTGGGTAGTTATGCCGCCGTTGGCATCAACGGTGGTGATGGTAACCGGGTAGGTGCCGGCCATCAGCAGGGTGCGGTCGAGCACGCTGATCTGGCCGGTGACGGGGTTCATCTGGAGGCCCGCGGGCAGCGCGCCGCTGCTCACGCTGCTGGTGCGCAGCCCGTTGTCGGCCACGGCGGCCGCGGCGGTGTAGGTTCCGCCGTTGGCGTCAAACGCGTTGGCAATGATGTCGCCGTTCTGGTACTGGTTGGCAGTGCCGCCTTTCACGGGCGTACCAGTGAACACGGAGGCGTTGTCCTGCCCAATGGCGATGGTGTATATGCCCGGTGCGGAAACCGCACCCTGATTATCGGTGGTGAGGTAGTTGAAGGAGGCGTTGCCGACGAAGGTAGCCGCGGGGGCAAAAGTTAGGTTAGCGACGTCGGCGAGCGAGACCACCTGGTTGGTACCCACGGGCGTACCGTTCAGCGAAAGCACGCCGGCCGCCGCCGCTGGCAAAGACGTGATGGTGAACGACCCTGGGGACCCGTCTGGGTCAAACCCAATCAGCGACGAGATGCTTGTGGCAGCGGCCGTGTTGCCCATCGGGCTTTGCAGGGTGTTCACCCGGGTGTTGGCCAGCGGCACCAGGTTGGCGAGCGTTGTGGCCTGGCTCGAGGTGTTGTTGTTCGCGCCGTTGGCAATTTCCGTGGTGGTGGTGCTCACGGTGCCCACCACCGTGTAGGTAGTAGTGGGAAAGGTGAAGGACACCGAGTTCGTTACCTCGCCCGCGGCGCCCACTACCTGCGTGGCAATGGTCGGAAACGTTACCTTGCCCGAAGCCGGGTCGTACGTACCGCCGCCCGTTACGGCAACCCCGGTCAGGCTGGTTGGCAGCTGCACGGTTTGCACCACGGTGCTGGCCGGCGAGGGGCCGTTGTTGATGGTTACCACCTGGTAGGTGGCCCGGGCCCCGGGCAGCATGGTGGCCGGCCCGCTCACATTCGTGGCCACGTCCACTGCCGGCACAATGGTCACGTTGACGGTCTGCTGGTTGTTGGCCGGTGCCGGGTCGCTGTACGGGCCGTTTACGTAGGCCGTGGCCACCAGCGGGTCGTTGCCGGGGTCGGCCACCACAATGCTGTAGATGTTGCTGGTGCCCGGCGCTTGGCTGGCCACCGGTGGAAAGGTCACCATGCCGCTCGCCGGGTTGTAGCCCAGATACAGGCCGGTGTTGGGATCCCGCCCGTTCGGAATGGCCGTGCCGTCGGGGTTATAAGCCGTGACACTGCTCAGCCCGGCCGGTAGAATTACCCGTTGCCGCATGGCCGAAGCGACGGTACCTACGTTGCTCGCCGTCACCGTTAGCGTAACCGGCTTATTGGCCTGCTGCGAAGCTACACTTGATGTGATGACCGTGGTTAAGTCCACTTGCGTGGCCGTAATGGCACTTACGGGGATGACGATTGTGGCTGCGTTGTTGCCCAGGAGGAAGTCGTTGGTCGTCGTCGATACGTCGGCGACGGCCCCCACCCCGATGATGGGGCGGTCGGGCGTTGGCAAGGAGATGACGTTGGTCACGGTGCCGCTCACGCCCACGGCTTGGTTTGAGATGGTGGGGAAGGTGACGATGCCCGTCGAGGCGTCGTAGGTACCCCCGCCCGACGCCACCACGCCGCTCAGGCCCGTAGCAATGCGCACGCTGGGCACAACGGTAGCGGCCGGTGCCGGGCCGTTGTTCGTAAACGCCACTGAGAAGACGACTAGGTTGCCCACCACCGCTGCGGTGGGCCCATCCACTGCCACGGATACATCCGAGTTCCACTTCACCGCCGTGGCCACCGAAGCCGTGTTGTTGGCCGTGAGGCCGTCAGGGGTCGAGGTAGTAACCACGGCTTGGTTGATGATGGTTTTTGGTGCGCTGCTGTCCGTCGATTTAAACGCGGGCGCGGTGTAGGCATACGTGTAGGTCCTGACCTCGCCCACGCCCAGGCTGGCCACGGCGGGGAACGTAATGAGGCCCGTGGCGGGGTCGTAAACGCCCGCTGGCACCGTCACATCCGCCGGCGCCAAGCCGGCCGGGATGGCCACGGTCTGCACCACATTGGTCGCGGGCACGGGGCCGTTGTTGATCGTGTTGACGAAGAAATTCATCACCTCCGTGGCCGAGGCAGCCGCGGGGCCCACCAGCGTCGTCGCCACGTCGGCCACTTGGGTGAGGTCCACCACGCGGGTAATCCGGTTGTCGGCCGGCACGGGGTCCGAAGTGTCCGAACTCACCGTGGCCGAGGCCACCACCGGGCCCGTAGCCGGCACATTGAAGGTGACCGTATTGACCACCGAGGTGCCGCTCGTTAGGCTGGCCAAGGCCGGAAAAGTAACCACGCCGGTTACCGAGTTGTACGAGCCACTGTTCGACGCCACCACGCCGCTAAGGCCGGTGGGCAGCTGCAGTTGCTGCACCACATTGGTAGCCGCCTGGGGCCCGTTGTTGCCCGTGCCAACGGTGAAAGTTTCCGGGGCGCCCGGTGCCACGTTTCGGGCCGAACTCGATAAGGTGCTGAACAAGTTGGCCAAGTTGGCAGTGGCCGGGGCGACGACCGTAGCGGCCGCGGCCGCGGTGTTATTCGCCGTTGTGCCGCTGGCTTCGGCCGTAGTGGTGGCCACCGCGGCCGAAACCGTGAAATTGGCGGCCGGCGCCACGAAACTGACGGTGTTGACGAGCACGGCCCCGTTGGAAAGCACGGCCGCGGCTGGGAACGTGACGACCCCGCTGGCGGCGTCGTACAGGCCGCCCTTGGAGGCGAACACACCCGCCAGCTGGGCCGGAAGCTGCACGGTTTGCACCACGCCGGCCGCGCCCGAGGGCCCGTTGTTGCTCGTCGTGACGGAGAAAGTAGCCAAGTTGCCTGCCACAACCGAAACGGGGCCCGTGACCCCGGTGGCCACATCGGCCACCGGGGTCACGTCGACGCGGGCAGTGGCGGCGTTGTTGCCGAAGATGCCCGAAGAGACGCCCGAACCAGGGCCCCCCGTCGTGGTGATGCTGGCGTTGATTACCACGGGGCCCACGGCCGGGGCCAGGAACGTGATGGTGGAAGGCGCCGTAGCGCCGGCGGTCAGCGACGGTACCACGGCGTACGTCACCAGGCCCGTTCCGCTGTCGTAAGTCCCTCCGTTGGAAACCGTAACGCCTTGCAGGCCGGCGTTCAACTGAACGAATCGAACGGCGTTGACGGCATCGCCCGGGCCGTTGTTGAGAAAGTTGGCGGTGAAAGAAACCTGCTGGCCCGGTGTGGCGGTGGTGGCCGACAGCGTGATGCCGTTGGTCGCCACGTCGGCGGCGGAATTGTTCGCCACCGCCAGCGTGAACACGTCGGGGGCTACGCCCTTGGTGCCGCTCGCATCCTGGGCCGTGGTCGTGGTAACGGTGCTCACAATTGATTCATTGCCACCCGCATCAGGGGCCGTGTAACTGAATTGGAATATGCTAGCGCCCCGGGTATTAAGCGTGGCCAACGTGCCGAAATCAAGCACGTTGGTGCTGCTGTTGTACGTGCCGCCCTGGTCGGTGACGACCTTCAGCTGGGCTGCCGTTAGGCTCACGCCGCTGGGCAGCTGCACGGTGCGCGTCACGTTGGCCGCGGCCGCTGGCCCGTTGTTGGCAAATGCAACCGAGTACGTGCCCGTGGGGCGCCCGGTGATGGAGCTAGCCAGGCCCGAGACGGCCGAAGTAACGTCGGCAAAGCCCGTGATGGCCGTCGAAGCCGTGCTGGTGTTGTTGCTCGTGACGGGTTCCGCCGAAGCCGTCGCCACCGTGGCGGTGGCCGCCACGGCCGCCGTGCCGGGGGCCGTGTACGTGATGCCAAGCGAATTGCTCGCGCCGGCGGCCAGGGTGGCCAAGGCTGGGTAGGTAATGGTCACGTTGCCGGTGGTCCCGTCGGTGCTGATGCTGGTGCTGCCCGGGGCCGACACGCTGGTTACCGGGTCGTTAGCGCTGCCCGACGACAGCACTACCTGGCGCGTGACGGTGCTGGCGTCCTGGCCGCCGTTGTTGGCGAACGTCGCCGTCAGGTTCACCGACTGGGCGGCCACCGCCGAAGCCGGCGCCGTGAGGGTGGCAACCACGTCCACGCTGCAATTGATGCCCGCCACACTGTTGGCGATGCTGTTGCTGATTCGCGTGTTAGCGATGCCGGGCAGGCCCGCGCTGGCGCCGTATGCGATGTTGCCCGCCGTCAGGCCGTTGGCGCCGCCGGCCACGGCGGCGCCGGCCGGCACGGCGTTGGAGAGGACGATGCCGCCGCCGCCGCCGCCGCCGGGGCCGTGGGCCTGGCCGTTCCCGGTGTTGGTGCCGCCGCTGCCGCCGTTGGCGGCCAGGGTGAGGGTACCTAGGCTGGTCGTGTTGTTAGCCGTGAAGAGGATGGAGCCACCGGCGCCGCCGCCGCCGCTGCCGTCGTTGAGCACCGCATTGCTGGCGCTGCCGCCGTTGGCCAGCACGGAGGCGAAACCACTCACCGAGCCGGTGCGCACCAGCACGATGCCCCCGCCGGCCGCGCCGCTGCTGGCGTAGCCGGCCCCGCCGCCGTCGTTGTTGCTGCTGCCCGCGCCGCCGCCGCCGCCCAGTATCAAGCGGCTGCTGCTGGGCGGGTTGAACGCGCCGCCGGTCTCCCCGCCCACGGCCGCGTTGCCGCTCCAGGAGTTGCCGCCACGGCCGCCGCGCGAGCCGTTGCCGCCGCCGCCACCGCCCGTGTTCTGGTCGTTGGAGGTAGGGTTGGCGTCGGTGCCGCCGCCGCCCCCGTTGCCGGGGCCCCCGCGCCCGGCGCTGCCGCTGCCGTAGCCTTCAAAGCCGGTGTCAAACACGCCCGTGCCGGTGTTCACGTAGCGCGGCGTACCCGCCACGCCTTCACCTTTCATACCGTTGGCGTTGAGCGTGGCCAGGGCCCGGTAGTCGGTGGCGGTGAGGGTGGTCGGCGCGGTTTTGTCGCCGGCCAGCATGCGGCCGGCCCCGCCCCGGAAACCGGCGCCCGACGCGTCGATTTTGAAGCCGTTAAACGCCAGTTTGCCCGCTACATCAAGCACGATTATGCCGCCGCTGTTGCCGTCCCAGGCTGTGGGTACCAGGTTGGCCCCCAGAGTCAGGTTGGCGTACTGCGGAATGCGCACAATTTGGAAGCGCCGCTGGCCTGCACCGCTGGCCGCGGCGTAATCGGCGTTTTGATAGCCATTTTTCAGCCCCGTTGTGAACGTGAGCGTGCCACCAGCGGTCGTAACGCCTCCGTTCGGCGCCACGACCACGTATTCGTATTGGCCTGCCGTGAAATTGCTGTTGTTCAAATTGTTGGTGGCAAAGCCGCCGGGAACCCCGTCGCCGTAAGCGTCGGTGTTGGTCACGTTGATGTCCGCGCCCTGCATTTGAATGACCAACAGCAGGTCGCCGGGGGCAATCGGGGTGAGGGTGGTGCCCGTGGCCGCGGCCACGTTCAACGTCTTAGCACCAGCCAGCACCGTTTGGGCCACCGTGGTAGTGGCCGATGCGGCCACCCCTCCCGAATAGTAAGTGTTGGGGTTGGCGGCCAGGGCCGTGGGCGAACCGTCGCGGCCAGGCGTGGCGCAGGGCCCCGCCGTCCCGGCCGGCCCAATGGGCGAGATGGACACGGCCACCGTCGCCGCCGCGGCCGTACCGTTGTTGTTAGCCGGGGTGGGGTCGGCGGTGTTGCTCGTGTTAGCCGCCGTCACGTTGAACGTGGCCGGCGTTGCCTGCACCACTACGGTGACGGTGTTAACCACTTGGGCCCCGCTGGCCAGTGCCGCCGTGGGGTTGAACGTGACCAGACCGGTGGCCGGGTCGTAGCCGCCGTTGGCAACCGTGACGGTGCTGAACGCCGGCTTGTTGGATAAAAGCAAGGTTTGCACCACATTGGTGGCCGTGGCCGGTCCGTTGTTGGTAGTGGTGGCGCTGTAACTTTTCGACTGCCCCTCCACGCCGGTGGTCGAGCCGTTGACCACCGTCGCCAGGTCGGCCCCCGCCGTTACCGGAATGCTGTAGTTGGCCGTGTTCGAGCTGACGCCGACGTCGTCGGTGGCTTTGTAGGTGAAAGCCGCCGAGCCGCCGAAGGTGCCGTTGGGCACAAACGAGAGTTGATACCCCGGGTTGCCGGGCGTGGCCGTGCCAGGTACCGTGATAACCTGCCCGGCCGTGGCAGCCACGCTGTTGACATAAAGCGTGCCTTGGGCCGGGGTGGGCAGCGAAACGATGGTAAACGAAGTAATCGTCGTATTGCCCGCGACGGCGTCCGGGTCGCTCGCGTTAAGCGAAGCAATCGTGGTCTGGCTGGTAGTGCTGCTCAAAATACCCGGCGAGTTGGTCACGTCGCTGGCGACGGGGGGCCGGTTTTGGGCGGTGGTAAGCGTCGAGGTATTGTTGGTCGAAACCAAGTCGTTGGCGGTCGAAGTGAAAGCCGAAGTTGCCGCCACCGACCCCGTCGCCGGCATGGTGTAGGAGATGGCCTGGGCCACGGAGGCGCCGGAGGCCAGGTTGGCCAGCACGGGCAGCACGAGCAAGCCCGTGCTGGCGGTGTAGGTGCCGCCGGTTACGTTGCTCAGGTTGGCGGGCAGCTGCACGGTAGGCGTTATGCTCGCCACTAGGTCAGGGCCGTTGTTGGTCGTCGCCACGCTCAGCGCCACTGTTTTGGTGGCCTGCGCGCGGGTAGGGCCCGTCAGCACGGTCTGAATGTCCGCCTGGGCGCACCACGACATCTGCGTGATGCCAATGGCCTGAAGGCGGGAGGTGGTGGCATTCACGTAAGGGGCAACGTTTTCATACGTCACCACCAGCTTTTGAATGGGCGTGGGAAAAGTTGCCGTCACGTTAGAAGCCGCGTTGGCGGGGCTGTCGGCATTGCCCGTTACCGCATTGGACTTGAAGGCCGGGGCAGTGCCGGCCGTGGCGGTGCTGCCGCTGCCCACAAACTGGTTGGTGTTGCCGGCCGCCACGTTGGCAGTTGTCAGCGTCAGCGGAGAAGACGAGCCGGCCGCGTAGCCATCAAAGGTCACGCGGTCCGTGTAAGTGCCCGCAGTTGTCGTGTTACGGTCGATGTCCGTTACCGTAATCGAGAAATTGCTAACCGGGCGCGAAAACGTGAACGTAACGGTGGACACGTTGGGCAAGGTGGCGGGGTTGCGGCCCGTGTTGTCCTGCTCCCAGTCCAGCACCTGCGCGTAGAAGGCAGCATCGGTGTCCACAGCAAACAAGTTGGCCGGCCCGGCCGCCGTGGTCGGGGTGTAGCCGCTGGCCGTGTACGTGGTGCCGCTTACTTGTTCGGTCGCCGTTCGCCGGTCGCCCGTTGGAGCGGTGGTGTAGTTTATTCTGCTTACCTGATTACAGGTTTGCGCCCAACTGGTAGCTGGTAGTCCCAGCAGGACCAAAACTGGCAGGAGCGCCCACAAGCGTAAGGTTGTCTTCATGGAATAGGGTAGGCAGAGAGTATAAAATGCGTTGCAGAGAAGAGCTGTTGCACGCTCCGTTCAAAAGTTAAAAGTTGTGCACGAGCGAAGTCCAGCCTGCCCGAGCGCAGGCATAACCTGACAATGGTGGTGATGACTTCAAAAAATATTGTACTTAATAAAGAAAAATTTATTAGCACGTAAGTTCTGTGTGTTCTAAAGAGCTATAAAACTTACGATGAGGACGTAATTCCAGATTTTGAACTTTTCCGTAATGCAATAATAGCGAATAAATTTAATTATAAACAGAATCATGCCGTATAAATTGGATTTTTGCCTATTGAGAGGTAGAATGCAATATTTAAAATACAAATTGATTAGAAATAATTATTGTATTATTTTATAAGAATTATGAAAATATTGAAGGTTTAAAGCCCAGCTTATTCACATCTTTTGATTGTGCTTAGATTATATTGGCTTTAATAATGAAATTGACTAAAAGGAGGAAAGCCTCTATTCAACTGCGGAAAGAGGAATAATGGCCCGGTCGTTTTTAATCGTCGTTGGGGCGGGAAGGCACTGGCTTACTCACTCGGTCAACGCGGCGGTCCAGCGCTCCTAGGAACGAGCCTTTTTAATGGCGAGAAACAGCGTTGTGCAACGCTGCCCCCTTGGCTAGCGGCAACCTTGGCGCCAAAAAAAGCCCCACTGTTTGCTACAGTGGGGCTTTTTAAAACATACGATCAGGTCTCATTCGGCCGCGGGCGGGGCGGGCATGTTCACTGGGCTGCCATCCTCGGGCTTGGGGCCGCGCTTGTGGTTGCGGCCGCCGCGGCTCCGGCGGCGCTCGCCTTCGGGCCGGGGCTCCCGGGCTTCGCCCTCGGCGCGGGGTTCGCGGGGTTCGCCTTCGGGGCGCGGGGCGCGGGGTTCGCGCGGGGGCCGTGCCTCCCCGTCGGGCCGGGGCTCGCGGGGCGGGCGCTGGTAAGGCGCGGTTGCGCCCTGGCCGGCGTCCAGCGCGGCCAGGGCGTTTTTGGCGTTGGCTAGGCGTTCTTGGTGCTTGGGGTCTTTGGGGTCGGGCGCATCGCGGCGGGGCGGGCGGCCGCCGTCGCGGGTCCCATCGCGGGCCCCGTCGCGGCCACCACCCTCGCGGCGCGGGCCGCCCTCGCGGGGGCCCCCGCCAAAGCCGCCGCTGCGGCCCCCGCCGCCACTGCCGCCCCGGGCGGGCCGCCCGCCAATTTTGCCGCCCAGGCCGGCAAAGCGCTTGGGGTCGAACTCGGGCGCGGGGCCCAGGCCCAGCTCCTCGGTGATGCTGCGTTTCTCCAGGTCGCGCTCGATGAGCTTTTCAATCTTCACCACCCGGTCCTGGTCTTGGTCCGAAACGAACGTGATGGCCGTGCCTTTGGTGGCCGCGCGGGCGGTGCGGCCGATGCGGTGCACGTAGTCCTCGGCGGCGCGCGGGATGTCGTAGTTCACCACGTGGCTCAGCGAGTCGATGTCGATGCCGCGGCTGAGCACGTCGGTGGCCACCAGAATCGGGAACTGCTTGTTCTTAAAGGCCCGCATGATTTCCTCGCGTTCCTCCTGGGTGCGGTCGGAGCTGATGCCGCGGGCCTCGATGCCGAGCTTGTTCACGGCCTTCACAATACCGCCCACGGCCGCTTTCTGGCTCGTGAATAGCACCATGCTCTGCACGTCCTGGGTTTTGATGATGTGCTCCAGTACGTAGATTTTCTGGCGGTCGAAGGCCATGTACAGTTGCTGGTCGATGCCGGCGGCGGGCTTGCTCACGGCCAGCCGGATTTCTTCCGGGTTGTGCAGAATCTGCTGCGAGAACTCCCGGATTTTGGTGGGCATCGTGGCCGAGAAGAGCAGCGTCTGCCGCTCTTTGGGCAGCTGGCGCACGATGTTGAAGATGTCGTCCGAGAAGCCCATGTCCATCATCTTGTCGGCCTCGTCCAGCACCAGGTACTTAATCTGGTCAAACTTCACGTAGCCCATTTGCAGGTGCGCGATGAGGCGGCCGGGCGTGGCAATGATGATGTCGGCCCCGCTCGTCAGGGCCCGCTTCTGCTGCTCCCAGCCCTCGCTTTTGCCACCGCCGTAGATGGCGATGCTGCTGGCTTCCACGTAGTAGCCGAAGCCCATCACCTGCTCGTCGATTTGGGTGGCCAGCTCGCGGGTGGGCACCAGGATGAGGGTGGTGGTGTGGCCGTGCTTGGCGTGCGAAATCTTGTCGAGCAGCGGCAGCAGGTAGGCGGCGGTTTTGCCGGTGCCGGTCTGGGCGCAGGCAATCAGGTCTTTGCCTTCCAGTATTTTGGGGATGGCCTGCTCCTGCACGGGCGTGGCCTGCTGGTAGTTCATGGCGTCCACGCCGGCCAGCAGGTCGTCGTGGAGGTTAAATTCGTGAAACGTCAAGGGACAGCTGCGTTAAAATGAATAATTGGGCTGACCTCGTGCTTTCGGCCAGCAAACCGCTTGATTTACGGTAAAGATACGCCCGGGGCCCACGCTGGCGCTGGCGCCCGAAACCCGGGGCCCCGGAGCAGCCCGGGGCCCTAAATTCCCAGTTGTTTACCGCCCCCAAAATGCCGCTCGACCGCTTCTCCGCCCAAGCCGCGGCCTACGCCCGCTTCCGCATCGACTACCCCGCCGCCCTCTACGAGTGGCTGCTGCCGCTGGTGCCCGGCCGCCAGCGCGCCTGGGACTGTGCCGCCGGCAACGGCCAGGTGGCCGCGGTGCTGGCCGCGCACTTCGCCGAAGTAGACGCTACTGACCTTAGCACCAACCAGCTGGCCCAGGCCCCGGCGCGGCCCAACCTCCACTACCAAACGGCCCGCGCCGAGCACACGCCCTTTCCCGACCACGTGTTTGACCTCATCACCGTGGGCCAGGCCGTGCACTGGTTCGACCACGCCGCCTACCACCGCGAGGTGCGCCGCGTGGCCCGGCCGGGCGCCGTGCTGGCCGAGTGGGGCTACAGCCTGGGCCGCATCAGCCCCGCAATCGACCTGCTCGTGGGGCACTTCTACCGCGAGGTGCTGGGGCCCTACTGGGACGAAAACCGCTGGCACGTCGACGATGAGTACGCCCGCATCCCGTTCCCATTTGCCGGCGTGCAGCGGGCGCACTTTACCGAGCAGCGGCAGTGGTCGGCGGCCTGGTACCTCGACTATTTGCGCACGTGGTCGAGCGCACAGAACTACCAAAAGCAGCACGGCACCGACCCCGTGGCGCTGGTAGCCGAGGCGCTGACGCAGGCCTGGGGCCCCGGCGAGCGGGCGGTGGCGTTTCCCGTGTTTGCCCGCGCCGGGCGGGTAGAATAATCGCAGCCAAGCAGCGTTGGCAAGCCATCCAAACCCAGCGGCATGAATGCATTGGTTACCCGGTTGCGGGCGGTATGGCTGTTTTACCGCAGCGTGGCACCGTTCATGGTGGGCATTTCGGCCCTGATTCTGCTGGTGGTGCTGTGGCCCGCCTTGCACGAGGGCTGGGCCAGTGGGTTGGTGCTGAAGTTGTTGCTCGTCAAGCTGGCTATGGGCCCCGCGGCGTGGTACTTGTCTGAGCAGCTGCGGCCCAACCAATACTGGTTCTACTTCAACCTGGGCGCATCGCGCCGATTGCTTTGGGGCGGCCTGGTCGTGCTCGATGGTCTCTTATTTCTGGGCGTGGCGGGGGCCCTGGTGGCCGCTTTCGCATGAGGCCGGCGGGGGCCCTGGGGGCCGGCCCGCACGTGCTGGAGGCCGACGGCATCCGGCTGGCCTTCGGGGCGCGGCAGGTGCTGGCCGACGTGTACCTGCGGGTGCAAACCGGCCAAATTGTGGGCTTACTGGGGCGCAACGGCAGCGGGAAATCGGTGCTGCTGCAAACGGTTTTCGGGGCCCGGGCCGTGCCCGATGCGTCGGTGCGCATGAACGGCCGCCGCGCAGTGCCTGCCTTCGCGCAGCCCGGGCTCATCAACTACCTGCCGCAAACGCCGCTGCTGCCGCCGGGTGTGCCGTGGCGCCAGGCGGCGCGCCTGCTGCGGGTCGACGCGGACCAAGCCACGGCTGGTTTCCCCGAGTTGCGGGCACAACTCCGGCAGGGCCCCGGCGAACTGTCGGGCGGCACGGCGCGCCTGCTGGAGGTGCTGCTCCTGCTGCACGCCGAAACAGCGTTTTCCCTGTTCGACGAGCCGTTTTCCGGCATCATGCCCGTGCACGTCGAGGCACTGGCGCTCGAAATGCAGCGCGCCAAGCAGCGCAAAGGCCTGCTCATCACCGACCACCGCCACGCCGAAGTGCTGCCGCTGTGCGACGTGGTGTACCTGCTGCACGGCGGCCGCTTGCAGAAACTCGGGGCTGACCCCCGGGCCGAATTGCGCGACTATGGCTACCTAGCTACCTGATTTACGGCGGTCGGCGCTGGGGGCCCCGCTGCCCTGCGCCGGGGCCCCAGTGCGGGCCAGCGGGTGGTAGGCAAGCGTAGCCCGTGGGAGGTGGAAATCCACTTTTGCAGCGCCTAGATTGTTTGTATTATTCCGGCGGTAGTAATATAAAATCACCCCTTTAATTGCTTTATTTGCTTATGTAGCTTAAAATATTTTGGTATTGAAGTAAGAATGCGTTATTCTTGTCACTATTAGTTATCCCTTTTTATTCCACACCGCTGCCAAACGCACATTATTCTTATTCCTATGGCTAAGTCGTCCAATAAAATTACCGCCGCGCCCGAGCTCTTCGCGCCCGCTGAAACCCAGCCCGCCACCGATTTAGTGGCCGCGCCCGCCAAAAAACCGGCCAAGGCCCGGGGCCCCAAAACCCCAAAATCTGGTGCGGCTCTGGCCGAAACCCCCGCCGCCTCGGCCGAGGCAGAAGCCGTGCACAGCGGTGCCACGGCCACCGACGACCGACCCACTGCCGAAGCCGGTTCGCCCACCGCGGCCCCGGCCGACCGCCTCGACCAGATTTTCGACGGCCTCAAGCAAAAATCCACCGCTAAGCAAGCCATTTACCGCAATACCCTGGCTGCGTTCGATTGCCTGCGCGCCGTGTCGCAGGAGCTGGTGGTGGAACTGGCCAGCAAGCGCCCGCCGCTTGACGCGAGCGTGGTGCTGGAGTACCGCTCCATCAACGACATGGAATTCCACATCCGATTCTCGGGCGATTTGCTGGTATTCGTCATGCACTCCAACATCGTCACGTTTCCCGACGACTACGGCCCCATGCCCAGTGCCTACGTCAGCGGCGACTTTAGGCGGCGTTTTTTCGGCCACATCATGGCCTACAACTTCATGGCCGACAGCATCAAGTACCAGCGCCTAAACGACCCCGGCTACCTCGTGGGCCGCCTGCTCGTCAACATCGACAACCACTACTTCCTCGAGGGCGTGCAGCAGCTGGAACTGCCCAACAATGATATGTCGGACAACGTGATGACGACCAATGCCATGCGCCTGTTCATCGAAAGTGCCATGATTGCCGCCGTCAACAACGACCTGATTGCCCCGCCGCTCGCCGAGATTCAGAAAATCAACGTCAAGCAAAAGCTAGAGAACCAGCAAGTAAGCCGCGGCAGCAAAGTTGGCTTCAGCTTCTCGCACGAACAGGCTATCTAAACCAGGGATTTATCGGATTGGGCGGATTCGTCGGATTTTGGGGACGATTCGCCAAGCTTAACCGGGGCCCCCGAGGGCGGGCTACTGGCCGCTAGCCAAGAGAAAAGGCCGCTCATCGAGCGGCCTCTTCTCTTGGCTAGAATCAACGCGAATCGTTCCCAAAATTCGACGAATCCGCCCAATCCGATAAATCCGTGGTTCAAGCGCCGTACCCTATTTTCTGGCGGACTTTGGCCAGCACGCCGGCCCCGTAGGCCTGGGCGCGCTGGGCCCCGATGGCCAGCTGCTTGTCAACTTCGGGCAGGTTGTTCATGTAAAAATTGAACCGCTCGCGCTCGGTGGCGAAGCGTTTCAGAATCAGCTCAAACAGGGCCTGCTTGGCGTGGCCGTAGCCGTAGCCGCCAGCTAGGTAGAGGCGGCGCAGCTCGTTGGTTGCCTCGGGAGAGGCGAGGAGGGAATACAGCTTGAACGTGATGTCGGTATCCGGATCTTTGGGGTCGGCAAGGTCCTTGGCGTCGGTGATGATCTTGCGGATAACCTTCTGCAACTCCTTCTCGGGCAAGAAGATGTCGATGATGTTGCCGTAGCTCTTGCTCATCTTGGCCCCGTCGGTGCCCGGGATGGTCATCAGCTCAGCGTCGACGCGCGCTTGGGGCGGCACCAGCGTGTCGCCGTAGCGGCTGTTGAAGGCCTGGGCGATGTCGCGGGCGATTTCCAGGTGCTGCACCTGGTCCTTGCCCACGGGCACGATTTCGGCGTCGTAAAGCAGGATGTCGGCTGCCATCAGCACCGGGTAGGTGAAAAGGCCGGCGTTCACGTCGGAAAGCTTGTCGCTCTTGTCTTTGAAGCTGTGCGCATTGGCCAGCATCGGGTAGGGCGCGAAGCACGACAGGTACCAGGTCAGCTCGGTCACCTGCGGCACGTCGGACTGCCGGTAGAACAGGTTTTTCTCAGTATCGAAGCCGCAGGCGAGCCAGGCGGCGGCCACGGCGTAGGTGTTTTGGCGCAGCACTTCGGGGTCGCGCACGGTGGTGAGCGAGTGCAAATCGGCGATGAAGTACAGCGACTCGTTGGCTGGGTTTTTCGACAGCTCGATGGCCGGGAGGATGGCCCCGAGCAGGTTGCCCAGGTGCGGGCGGCCGGTGCTCTGGATGCCGGTGAGGATGCGGGACATGGGGGAATTAATTAATCGCGAAAAGGATCTTCTATGGGCCGCTCTTTCTCCTTTTTTATTTTATGTTCCATTGCTTCAGTTAATGGAAATGGTTGGCCAGAGTTAAGAGCGTGAAAAAAAGCCGGGATATTATTGTCCCTGAGCTGGTTATTATCTATTAGCTCGGTTAAATCGGGTCGATTAATTGCATAAGGTCTGAGGGCGTCGCGTAGCTTTTCTCCCCGGTTGGTCCACGCGTAACCGGGAAGGGCAATAGCATCCGTCCAGTCCGCCGCTTTTATGATGTAAATTTTAACTTCACTCGATCCCACCGCGCCATTGCTGCCGCCAGTAGTAATTATGTATGTGTATTCCATCAGATTAACCTGGCCGCTATCAAGTTGCTCGACGAACGCCTGTTCCACCGTTCTGCCAAAAGGCCCGGGAGTTGTTCTGAACCCGCCAGCGGTGACGTATTTCTGCGCACCCAAGCGGAAGGAGGTGACCTCTTGTGGGGCCAACTTGGTTTTTTTGCCGTCCGCATCTTCCACCAACAATTGGTCGTTGCCCCGCAGCTTAAGCAAGCCTTGGTAATGCACATCGGGGCTGTTGACCAACCGGTAAGAGCCAGGCTCGAAAGAATTAAAAAATTGGGCCCACAATACCTGTGGCAGCAATAATCCGACGAGTATAAATAGCAAGCGCATGGTACGAAGAAATAAAATGGTTAAGGGTATAGAAATAATTAGGGTTTGAGGCGCACGCCCTGGTTGTAGGCGCGCACCAAATCGGGCAACTGCGCGCGGGTAATTTGGTTGCTCACCAACTGCCGCTGCAAAATGGGGTCGGCGGGGAACAGGCCGGCCACGAGTGGGCTCAGAGCCTGCTGGGCGTTCAGGCCGGGGGCGTGCTTGGGGCAGTAGATGAAGAAGTTGTTGGTGCCCTTTTTGCGCAGCACGGCCAGCGTAATGTGGGCCTTCAGGGGCCCCATTGGGGCTACGTAGTAGTAATGGTACAACTCCACGGGGCCGTCGGCCACCAAGGTTTCCAGCAGCACCGGGTCGGAGAATTGCGCGTCGAAGCCTGCGCGCAGCTTAAACCCGTCTTGTCGTGCAAAGGAGTGGCCGTCAACGCTGAATGCTGCTACTTGGGCCAAGCGGAAGCTCCGTTCCTGGCCGTTGCGGAGGCCGGCCATGGCGCCGGGCCTGTTGTCTTCGGCCAGCACCAGCTTGAGGTCGGCGTCGCCCTGGGCCCCGGTAGCCAGTTTGTAGTGGCCGGGCGCAAACGCAAACTGGGCCCGGGCGTAGCCCGGCAACAGCAAGGAGCTGGCAAAAATAGCGGCGATGGGTAAGTAGTTGGGGTTGTAGAATAAACGGAACATAAAATGATAAATAAAGGAGGAATAATTACACGCTGTCGTCGGTAACGGCTTCGTACTGCAATTCTAAGGTATCGGCGGGCCCCAAGTAGCGGTCGATGAAATAATGAGCTATATAAAGGACCGGCGTGAGCAGGATGGCGGCCGCGAATTTGTACCAATAATTGAAGTTAGCCACGCTGACGACTTGCGTCAGGCTCCAGTTGCCGAAGACATAAAAGGCCACGTACAGCACCACGAAGCTGTCCACGAGCTGCGAAACGAGGGTGGAGCCGGTCGCTCGCAGCCACACGTAGCGCCCGCCCGTGGCCCGGCGGATGGCCTGGAAAATGCTGGCGTCCAGCAGCTGCCCGATGATGAAAGCCACGATGGAGCCGATGATGATACCCAGGCCCTGCCGGAAAATGCTCTGGTAGGCAAAGTCGATGTTGAAGGGCCGGCCCCGGGGGTCGGCCTTGTTCACATCAAGCCAAAAATCGGCCGGGGGGAGCTTGGTGGTGAGGTAGATGACCCCGAAGGCGAATAGGATGAGGCCCATGGTGAGGTAGCTCACGCGCAGCACGCCTTCCTTGCCAAAGTACTCGTTGATGATGTCGGTGGTGACGAACACGACGGGCCAGATGAGCACGCCGGCTGTAAGGTCGCCGGGCAAAAAGCCCGTGAGCTTGGCCACCGAAAAGATTTTAACGCCGATGATTTCGGCCAGCAGCGCGTTCACCAGGAAAATGCTGCTGAGCACCAGGTACAGCTGCTGCTTTTTGTGGGCGAAGGACGAAATACGGGGCCCCATCTACACGCTTACCATCAGGCCCTCGGTGGCCAGCTCGGCGGTGGGAAACACGGCCTGGGCTTCGCGCAGCAGTGGCTCCAGGGCCTTGTAGCGGCTCGAAAAATGGCCGATGAGCAGGCGGCCCACGCCCGCGTCGCGGGCCAGCTGGGCGGCTTGGCGGGCGGTGCTGTGGTGGGTTTGGGCGGCGCGCACGTGCATGTCTTCCAGAAAGGTGGCCTCGTGGTAGAGCACGTTGGCCCCGCGCACCAGGTCGGCCAGGGCAGGGGTGTAGAGCGTGTCGGAGCAGAAAGCGTAGCGGCGCGGCGCCGGGGCGGGGGCCGACACGTCGGCGTGGCGCACGCCGGGCCGGTCGGCGTCGGCGGGCAGGTCGTGGCCCTGGGCCAACTGGCCGAGTTGGGCGGCGCTGAGGCCAGCGGGCAGGCGTTCCTTCAGCAAGCGGGGGCGGCGCGGCTGCTCGGCAAACAGGTAGCCGGCGCAGGGGATGCGGTGGCGCATGGGCAGCGACGACACGGTGATGTGGGCGTCCTCGTACACCACGGCGTGGGCCTCGGTGTCCACGGCCACAAACTCCATGGCGAAGGCCAGCTTCGTGCCCGACACCCGCATCTGAGTGGTCAGCACCTCGTCGAGGCCGGGCGGGCCCACGATAATCAGCGACCGGGTGCGGCCCTGCAAGTGCAGCGAGCCCAGCAGTCCAAACAGCCCAAAGTAGTGGTCGCCGTGCAGGTGTGAAATGAACACGGCCCGCAACTGATTCAGGCGGCTGCGGTACTCAAGCAGGCGCCACTGGGTGCCCTCGCCGCAATCGACGAGGTAGTGCGCGCCGCCCACGGTGAGGGCCTGGGCCGTGGGGTGGCGGCCCAGCGTCGGGGTGGCCGACGCCGAGCCCAAGATTCGCAGTTCGAAAGTCAAGATCAGTTGTTGGTTGTCAGGCGCTGGTGCCCGCTGGTGGCCGGAGCTGAAAAAAATAGTGGTTGCCAATTATCAGCCCTAGAGCCGACAACTGACAACCAATAACTGACAGCTAAATTTACTCCTTGTCCGTCAAATCGCGCTCAATGGCGTGCAGAAACACGCGGTCGATGCCCTCTTCCACCGTGGGCAGGATGTGCAATACCGACTCCAGCTTGCTGATCGTGATGAGCTTGAGCACGTGGTCTTGCAGGCCGGTGAGCACCAGTAGGCCGCCCGTGGAGTTGCACAACCGGTTGGCGATGAGGATGGAGCTCAGGCCCGACGAATCGGTGTACTTGACGTTGGACAGGTCGAGGATCAGGTTGTTAATGCCTTCTGCGTTGAGCTTGACGAACTCCGATTTGAGGTCCGGGGCAACGGTCGTGTCCAGCTTTTTCTCGTCAATGGTGATGACGGTATAGCTGTCTTTTTTATCGATGGCGTACTTCATGCGGAGGAGCAGAGAAAAAGGATTAGAAGAGACGAAGGTAGAAAAAAAACTGCGATGCTGGCGACGTCCCGCCGCTCCTACCGGGCCACTGGCCCGCCAAACGCCAGCGTAGCCCAAGTGCTGAGCCAGTCGGCGCGCGCGCGCAGCGCTGGAGGCGCCTCAGCTGCGTCGACGGTAGCCACCAAATAAGGCCCCGGCCCGGACAGGCGTAACAACAAACGTCCGTTTTGGTTGGCGTGAGTAGTAAAATGTTTGGTGGGTAAGCCCATCGGCTGCGTTTCCCACACTTGCACCAGGGCCCCGCGCACCGGTTGCCCGGCCCGCAGCACCCGCACGGTGAGGGCCGCGCCGGGGGCCAGGCGGTAGGGATTTTGCTCGGGCACCAGCTCCAGGGGCAGGCCCAGCACGCGGCGGTAGGCCGTGTCGGCGGCCGGGGCCCCCGCTTGCACCAAGGCCTTGGCGCAGCGGCGGTAGGTTTCGCGGCCAGGTTGGGCCTGCTGGCCGCGCTCCTGGCGGCGGCGCAGGGGCAGCTCCAAGCCTTCTGCGCGCAGGTAGGCGGTGAACTGATCGGCGGGCAACTCGGTAAACGCCAAGTTGCTGCGCAGCACCACCAGGTGCGTGCCGGACCGGCCAAACGCCACGGCGGTGCGAAACGTGTCGGCCGGGGCCCCGCCGGGGGCGGGCGCCAGGTCGGTAGAATCGGCCGGGGCGGGGCCATAGCGGGCAAAGGCCAAAATCTTGCCGGCCCCGTTGCCCCAAGGGGCCCCGCGGAAATTTTCGCCCACCAACGGCCGCACGTTCACCGTTTCGCCCGGCGCGAGGCGGAAGCGGGCGGGCTGGAGCCAGAACTCGTGCGCCAGGCCGGCGCTGGCCAGCGCCAGCAGCGGGGCCAGCAAGCAGTATTTAATGGAAGCCAACGCCGGGGCCCTATTGCCGCTCCAGGGCCAGGGCGTAGGCCCGGTCGTAGTACACGCGCAGGTTTTTCCAATCGAACAAATCGGCGTGGCTTTCCACGTTGTTGCGTTGCTGAATGCGTTCGCGGCGCGTGAGCAGCACAAACTGCCACATCATCTCGGTCAACTCCTCGGCCGATTCGTCGAACGAGCGCTCCTGGCGGTGCACCACAAAAATGCCCTTTTGCTCGGGGTCGGGCACGTTTTGCAGGGCGTAGTCGCCGAAGCCCGAAAGGTCGCTCGTGACGGCGGGCACGCCGCGGGCCACGCACTCGAGCGGCGTGTAGCCCCAGGGCTCGTAGTAGCTCGGGAACACGCCCAGGTGGCAGCCCCGCACAAACTGGCCGTACTCCATGCCCAGCAGGGGCGAGGCGGGCGACACGAAATCGGGGTGGTACACCATCTTCACCCGGTCGTATTTGTGGTTGAGCAGGTTGGACCGGCGCAGGTAGTTCAGGATGTCGTCGTCGTGGTCATTCACCAGGTTGTGGGTGATGACGGGAGGCAGGGCGTTGGTTTTCCAGCTTTGCAGCTGGCGGCGGTAGCGTAGGCGCCAGTAGTCGTCCACCATGGTGCTGAGCTCGGGCAGCTTGTGGTCCTGGCTGGCGGCGGCGGCGTAGAAAAGCCGCTCGCCCACTTGGTGCTCAATGGCTTTGCAGGTTTCGTGTACTTCATCGAGCATAGCGCGGCGCTCTAGCACCTGCGGGTTGATGCTGGTAAAGGGTCGTTTCGTGATGAAAAACATCACCACCTGCGTTTCGAGGCCGCTTTGCTGGAGGCGGTAGTTGAGGCGGGCCAGGGCTTCGAGCGTCAAATCAAAGCCCTTGTTGTGGTACTCGTAGCGGCCCGAGGTGAAGAAATACAGCGTCTTGTCCAGGTCGAAGGCGTACGACTGGAAGAAGTGGGCCATTACGAATTCATGAATTTTAGCTTTGTACTGCTGGTGCAGGTTCTGGAACTCGTGGCCGGCCACGAAGCGCTCGATGTTCAGGCCGTTGGGCAGCACCGCGTCCGGAATCCGGTCGAGCAAATAGATGCACTCGCGTACCGTCAGCTCGCTCACCGTGGTAAAGACGTGGCTGCCGTGGGCAGCGGCGCGTTCCATGGTCACGGCCGGCTCAATGTTGAAGTGGCGGCTCTCGGCCAGCCAGTCCACGCGCATCAGGTGGTCGTAGAAGTCGGGGTCGTTCATGGCCAGGTAGCGGCCGAGCAGCGTGGCGTGCGTCGTGAACACGAGGTGGGCCGGCGTGCCGTCGCGCCGCAGGTCAGGAATGGCCACGCCCGTCATCCATTCGTGGAAGTGCACCAGCAGGCGCTGCTCGCCCTTGAGGGCCGCCACGGTTTGGATAAACAGCTTCGCGAGGGCCCCGAAGGCCACCACCTGGTGCAGCAAGTCGTCGTTGTCGGGCATCGGAATGCCGTGGCGCTCCCATAAGTCGCGCTTGATCTGGCCCAGCCGCTCGTAGGCCTGAAACGGGTTGATGAGCACCACCCGGGGGCGGCCCGTCACGAGCCAGGTGCCGAGGCAGATGTCGTAGCCCTCGGCCCGCAGCTGGCGCACGGCCACGGCGTAGGGGTCGTCCATCAGGTCGAGGTGGTGGTCTTCGTAATTCTCGAACTCGCCCTGCGCCATGTGGGCGAAGTAGGGCCCCAGCAGGCAGTACCGCTCGCCCCACGCCGGCACGGTGGCTGGCACCTTGGAGCGGATAACGGTGTAGATGCCGCCGACCTGGTTGCAAACCTCCCAGGCCACTTCAATCAGCAGGGCGTCGGGAAACATAAGGTTGGAAGCAGGGGCGGGGGCGGGAATAAGGCTCGTGGGCATGGGTGGGTGGGAAGGGCCAGGAAAACAGCAGCGGCGAAAGGTAAGCCGGGCCGTGAACACTAGCCACGCCCGCCGCCACTTTTTTTGGTACGGCCCACCGGGGCCCTACGGCTGGTTTTGGGCCCGAATCAACTGGAAAAAACCTTCGCGGTAGGTTTCGCCCAGCGGAATGGCCGCGTCGCCGATGTACACCGTGTGGCCGTCCACGAGCCGGATTTTATCCAGCGCCACCACGTAGGATTTGTGCACCCGCAAAAACGCCGGCTGCGGCAGCTGCTGGGCCAGGTCCTTCAGCGTTTGGTAGGTGACGACGCGCTGGCCCGGCACCACAATGGACACGTAGTTCTTCAGCGCCTCCACGTACAGGATATCGGCGTAGTTGAGCCGCAGGAACTTGTTCTTGCTCTCGCCCTTCACAAATAAATAATCGGCCGCTGGGGGCCCCACCGCCGCCGGCGGGGCAAGGGTCGGTGCCGGCACGGCCGCCGGTGGGGCCCCTGCCTGGGCCTTCTGCACGGCACGCAGGAAGCGGTCGAAGGCCACGGGCTTGAGCAGGTAGTCCACCACGTCGTGCTCGTAGCCTTCCAGCGCGTACTCGGGGTAGGCGGTGGTGAGGACGACCCGGCACTGCCGGCCGCAGATTTTCAGGAACTGCAAGCCCGTCAGCTCGGGCATCTGGATGTCGAGAAACACTAAATCGACGCGGCCCTCCTGCACCCATTGCAGGGCTTCGAGCGGGCTGGTGGTGGTGCCTACCAGCACCAGCGTCGGCACTTTCTGGATGTAGGCGGCCAGCAGCCGGGTGGCGGCGGGCTCGTCGTCGACGGCGATGCAGCGGAGCATATTTAGTTGTTCGTTATTGGTTGTCAGTTGTTAGTGCGTATTTATTGGTTGTCTGCAAAGGCCGTCATGCCGAGCGCAGCCGAGGCATCTCTACTGCGCCACTAATCCAATCGATTGATTTACTGCTGCACGCGAGATGCCTCGGCTGCGCTCGGCATGACGGCCTTTTCTGACAACTAATAACGAACAACTAAGAAGGCCCCAAATCTAGCTCCAGACGGGTGTAGTGCTCGGTGCCGTCGTTGCGGACTTCCAGCGTGTGGCGGCCGGGGTAGAGCAGGGCCAGGCGGCGGCGCAGGTTGGCCAGGCCAATGCCGGTGGTGGCGTCGCGCGGGTGGGGCCCCACGCGGTTGCGCACCTCGAAGCACAGGCGGCCGGGCGCGGGCAGGGCCAGGCAAATGTCCACGGGCTGGTCGGGGCGGTGGAGGACGCCGTGCTTGAGGGCGTTTTCGACGAACGGGATGAGCAGGAGCGCCGCCACCCGCTGCCCGCCCACGGCCGCCGGCTGCCGGAAATTCACGAAAAACTGGTCCTCGAAGCGCAGGCGGTGCAGGGCCAGGTAGTTTTCCAGGTAGGCCACTTCCTTGTGCAGCTCCACGCGGCCGTCGGGGCCCTCGTGCAGCATGTAGCGCATGAGGTCGGAGAGGCGCAGCACGGCGCCGGCCAGCGGCTCCGACACGGCGTAGGCTTCGGCGTAGAGGTAGTTGAGGGTGTTGTAGAGGAAGTGCGGGTTGATTTGGGTTTTGAGGAAGGCCAGCTCGGCCTGGGTTTTTTCCTGCGTCAGGAGCTGGGTGGCTTGGTCTTTTTCGCGCCGGAATACTTCCTCAATTTTCCAGGCCAGGGCCGCCAGGCCCACCAGGGCCGGGGTGTAAAACAGGTCGTCGATGGCGAAGTTGCGCAGCGGCGAGCCCGGCGCGTAGTTGTGGAAGCCAAAGAGCACCGGCAGCAGCACTTCTTCCAACAAGTAGCGCACGCCGCCGAACACCAGCGGCGTAGCCAATAGCCCCAGCAGCAGCTGGGGGCCCCGGCCCGGCCGCCAGTAGCGCGGGTAGATGAACAGGAAGCAGTAATAAAACAGCGCCAGTTGGCTGAGCCACATCGTGACGGCCAGCAGCAGCCGCTCGCGCAGGTGGGGCGTGGGGTTGAGGAGAAACCCGGCTTCCTCGTGGGCCAGTAACAAAGACCAGCCCAGGGCGTGGTAAAGAGCAATCCGGCGGCGGTTCATGGCCTAAAAGTAGCCGGGCGGGGCCCCGGGGCCCACAATATTATCCCAACGCCCGCCCCGCCCGCCCCAACCCCGCCGAACGGCGGACGACCCGCCCGCCGGGGCCCCTAGCGGCGTTGGCGGCTGGTTTGCGGGGGGTGGGATAATAAACTTTTGCGCGGCCAGGCGCCCCGGCACCTTTGCCCCGTCGTCGTCACCAACCCCCTTTCACCGCACCGCCATGACCACCTTCCGCCCGTTTGCCCGCCTCCTGTTGTCGCTTGCCCTGTTGGGGGCCCCGGTTATTGCCACCGCCCAAACCAAGCCCGCGGCCCCCGCCAAAATCAAGGTCTACCTGGTGGGCACGTTCCACTTCAACGACTCCGAAGCCGACGTGCACAAGGGCACCAAAACCGACATGCGCACCCCCCAAATGCAGCGCGAGCTGGATGAGCTGGTGGGCAAGCTCCAGAAAACGCGGGCCGATAAGGTGTTCATCGAGTTCAAGTTGAACGACCAGCCGTTTGTGGACAGTACCTACGCCCTGTACCGCCAGGGCCAGCTCAAAGTCGGCAACAACGAGGTGTACCAGCTTGCCTACCGCCTGGCCAAGAAGCTGACCCGCCCCCGCGTATACTGCGCCGACGCCGACGGCGGCGTGTTCGACTACGAGGCCGCCCAGGCCTACGCCAAACAGCACGGCCAGGAGCAAATCCTGGAAGGTGAGTTTGTCAGCGTGCCCCAAGACAGCGCCGGCCGGCTTATAGCGGCCCGGGTAGGGGCCCGGCAGAGCCCCATCAAGTTGCTCCTGACTCCTGGCGGTACGCTGCTGGAACGCTTCATTCAGCAAAATACCTGCGCTGCCGAGTTGGCCCAGATGGACGCTTACTTACTGGATTTGGCCCGCGTCGGGGGTGGTGCCAACTACGCGGGGGCCGACCTGGCGGGCGAGTTTTTCAAGCGCAACGTGCGCATCTACACCAACTTGCTGCGCCAGGTGGACGTGCAGCACGACAAGGCCATTGTGCTGGTGATCGGGCAGGGACACGTGGCGTTTCTGAAAGCCATTCTGAAGTACAACTCTCTGTTTGAGGTGGCCGATGTGGTGCCGCTGTTGCGAGCCAAGTAGGGCCCCGGGGGCCCTATTTGCGGCCCGGTGGTAATTTGCGGGCCCGTTTCTCGTTGCCGCTGTTTGGGTGGCCGCGGGGAACGGGCTCACTTATATTACCTCCCCTCATGGCCGCCGATACCACCAACGTCCTCACCCTCGAACACGAAATAATGCCCGCGCTGGCCCAGCGCCGCAGCCCCCGCGCCTACGCCGACCAGCCCGTGCCGGCCGAAGCTTTGCAGCAAGTTTTTGCCGCTGCCTCGTCGGCCTCGTCGTGCTTTGGCGAGCAGCCGTGGCGCTTTTTGGTGGGCACCCGCGCCGGTTCGGCCGAGGCCTACGATAAAATCCTGGCCAGTCTGGCCGAGTTCAACCAGCCCTGGGCCAAAGCTGCCCCGGTGCTGGTGGTGAGCATCGCCAAAACGACGTTCTCGCACGACAGCAACCCCAACGCCTGGGCCACGCACGACGTGGGCCAGGCCGTGGCCACGCTCGCCATCCAGGGCGCTGAGTTGGGCCTGCAAATCCACCAAATGGCGGGCTTCTCGGCCGATAAGGTGCGCACCTCGTTCGGCGTGCCGGAGGGCTACGCGCCGGTGGCCGTGTTCACCCTCGGCTACCCCGGCGACCCCGCCGGCCTGCCCGACGCCCTGCGCGAGCGCGAAATGGCTCCCCGCGTGCGCAAGCCGCTGGCCGAGTTCGTGTTCGAAGGCGGCTGGCCCCAGCCCGAAGGCGAGCGCTACGACCAGGCCCCGGTGTAAGGGTTTCGATTAATGATTTTCTAGTTGGCAATTAATCATAAGCAGCGCGCCAAAAAGGCCGTCATGCTGAGCGCAGCGGAGCGGAGTCGAAGCATGACGGCCTTTTTGGCGCATTGTCAATTGTTCACTGCCATCCCTTGGGGCCCTAATGCAACGCCCGCTGCTTGATGATGCCGCCCTGCGCGTCGTCGACGCGGTACTGCACGATGAAGGCGCGGGGGTCGATGTCCTTCACCTGGGCGCGGAGGCCGGGCAGCTCCAGGCGCGTGACGACCGTGAACACGATGTCGCGCTCGTGGCCCATTTCGCCGCGCTTGCCGTAGCCGGCCTTGCCCTGGTACATGGTCACGCCGCGGCCCAGCTTCTCGGTAATGGCCTTGCGGATTTCGTCGCTGTGCTCCGACACGATGGTGACGCCCGTGTACTGCTCGATGCCGTTGAGCACGAACTCCAGCACCCGCGCTGCGGCGAAGTACGTGAGCATGGAGTAAAGCGCCGCCTCGGTGCCGAGCACGGCCACGGCCACGCCGAAAATGACGAGGTTAAGTAATAGGATCAAGTCGCTGACCTTGAGCAGGCTCACGTGGCGGCTCACGAGTAGGGCAGCAATTTCGGTGCCGTCGAGCACGGCCCCGCCGCGCATGGCCAGCCCAATGCCCGCCCCAATGAACACGCCCCCGAACACGGCCGTGAGCAGCAGGTCGTGCGTGACGTCGGGCACCGGCACCACCGCTAGGGCCAGCGCCAGGCCCCCAATGCCGATGGCGCTGCGTAAGGCGAATTTTTTGCCCAGCTGGTTCAGCCCCAGCGCAATGAAGGGCAGGTTGAACACCAGAATCAGCACCGACAGGGGCAGGTGCAGCACGGCGGCCAGCAGCATGGAAATACCGGTCACACCGCCGTCGATGAAGTGGCTCGACAGCAGGAAGCCTTTCAGGCCAAAGGCCGCCGAGGCCACGCCGGCCACGATGAAGGCCGCGTTTTTGAGTTCCGAGTTGGGGGTGTTGACGGTGGCCGCGGTGCCGGTGAGGGGCAGGGCGGCCGCGGCCTCAGGGGTAGGGGCTTCGTCCATAAGCGGGGTAAAAAAAGAAACCCCAGCTTCCTGGGGTTTCGGGTAAAGCTAAGACCTAATGTACTTCACCCAACGCCAGGCGCAACGGGCGGACGCCAGGTTGCGCCTGGCCGTCTATTGGGATGGGCTCAAGCCATTGGTGGTGGGCGCTGGGGCCCTATTGAGCCAGCACCACCACGCCGTAGGGCGCCAGCGCCACGCTGCCGTGCCAGTTCATGTCGTCGTATTCGCCGGCTTCGGCCATGGTGCCGAGGCAGCCGAAGTCGCCAAATGCGCCGTCGTAGCCCTGCCAGTCCGAGTTGAAGCGGCACGGCCAGTCGCCACCGGCGGGCAGGCCGATGCGGTAGGCCTCGTGGGTTTTATCAGCGAAGTTGGCGATGACCACCACCGTGTCGCCGGGGCCCCCGTCGCCGTCGGCCCAGCGGGCGAAGGCAATGACTTTCTCCTCGTTGTTGATGTGCAGGATGCGGGTGTGCTGGCCGCCCAGGCCGCGGGTATTGCCGTCGAGGTTGCGGCGCAGCCGAATCAGGTCGCGGTACAGCTGCACGAGGCCCTTGAACTCCTCGGCGCGGCCCCATTGCAAAGGTTCGTTGTCGTTGAACGAGCCGTCGGCCAGAAACTCCTGGCCCTGGAACAGCATGGGCAGGCCCGGGGCCGTGAGCACGAGGGCGGCCCCCAGCACAGCGCGCTTCTTGGGGAACCACGAATCGGCGGCGCCGGGCATGATTTCCTCCGGGATGCGGCTCTTGCCGTTGGCCACTTCGTCGTGGCTTTCGGTGTAAATCACGCGGTGGAAGGCGTCGCCGTTGTAGGCCTGGGTGAGGGCCCCGGCCACGGCGTGCATGTCGCGGTCGGCGTCGTGGGCCGCCGTGATGGCCGCGTGCACGGGGTACACGAAGGCCGAGTCCCACTGCGAGTCGAAGCCCTGGCCGCCCTCGGCCACGGGCGCCGTGATGCCGTCGTTGCCGCGCATGTCCTCGGCAATGGTGATTTTCCAGGGCATGGTCTGGTCGATTTCGTCGTTAATCCAGCTCATCAGGCTCCAGCCCTCGGGCAGGTCGGCCCCGGGGTTCTCCTCGCCTTCCACGTTGCGGATGAAGGCAATGGCGTCGGCCCGCAGGCCGTCTACGCGGTAGTCCTCCAGCCACATCAGGGCGTTGTCGCGGATGTACTGGCGCACCTCGGGGCGGCCGTAGTCGGGGCGGTTCTCGCCCCAGGGCGTCTTGGCCCGCCAGTCGTTGTAGAAGTAGATGCCGCCGCCGTCGTTCTCGCTCCAGCCGTCGAACTGCCACAGGTCGAGGTCGCCGGGCCCGAAGTGGTTGTACACCACGTCGAGCACCACGGCGATGCCGTGCTGGTGGGCCGCCTTCACCATCTCCTTGAAGGCCAGGGGCCCGCCGTAGTCGCTTTCGAGCGCAAACGGGTTGGATGGGTTGTAGCCCCACGAGCGCGAGCCCGGAAATTCCGTCGCCGGCAGCAGCTCGATGCAGTTGATGCCCAGGTCGCGCAGGTAGGGCAGCTTGTCCACCACGCCCATGAACGTGCCCACCTTGTCGGCGTCGGGGGCGTTGAAGGTGCCCACGTGCAGCTCGTAAATCACGAGGTCGTTCCAGGCCGGCATCTGGAAGTGGTCGTCGCCCCAGTCGAAGCTGGGGTCAAACACCACCGAGTTGCCAGCCGAATTGGTCACCTCGCGGGCATAGGGGTCGTTGCGGCGGAAGGTCTGGTCGCCGTTGGTGATTTCAAACTTGTACTCGGCGCCAGGCAGGGCCCCGGCCACGTCGGTGGCCCAGTAGCCATCGGCTTCGTGCTGGAGGGCGTTGGCCTTGCCTTTCCAGCCGTTGAAGGTGCCGACCACGGCCACGGCGTCGGCGTGGGGGGCCCAAACCCGGAAGGTGGTGCCGCCGTCGTAGGGCACGGCGCCCATGCCGCCGTGCGTGCCGGGGGCGGGTGCTGCGGTGGCGGATTTGGCGGTGGCGGAAGCGGTTTTTTTGCCGGGTTTAGCCGAGCGGTTGAGCGGAACAGTTGCGGACATATGGAAGAAACCAAGAGCCCCGCGGCGCGGCCGAAAAAGCGGCCGGTAGCGGGCGGGGCCTTGCCTATACGAGTTTTTCCGCTTTTAGTCTAACTCTACCATCGCATTGGCCTATTGGCCCTGGCCCACACCCACTTGGGCCGCCGGATGCTTAGCAAGCGCCACGAATTTGCCAGTGGCGTGAGCAATTTGGGGCCCTGGGCTGTTTATGGCCCGTTCACCATTTGCGACTTGCCCGGCATGCCCCGTCCCAAACCCCTCATCCACGGCCTCTACGGCTGGACGCCGGCCTACGGCTTCCGCTACGTGCACCCCGCCAACCGCCGCGCCTTTGAGGTGCTGGAGCCGGTGGGCAAGCTCTTCGAAAAAGTCAGCGAAGACGAAGAAAACGAGTGGCTCACGCTGCGCTACGACGAGCAGCAGTTCCTGGTGCGGCCCGAGCTGTTCCAGGAAATCCAACGCAAGCCGCCCTTCAGCTTCGGCGACGAGGTGGAGGAAATCACGCCCGCCCCCGGCCAGTACCGCCGCTTTGGCCTGGTATCGGATGTGTACTGGAACGAGGCCACCGACCAGGCCACCTACCAAATTGTGGAGCGCAAGCGCAAGCTCCCCCGCGTGTACCAAGCCGACGAGTTAAGGTTGGGGTAAGAGCTAGGCGACAAGCTTTTTAAAAGGAGAACTGTCATCCTGAACGCAGTGAAGGATGACAGTTCCTAATGTTAACCCGTAAATCGGAGTTTTCGCTACTCTACCAGCACGCCGATGTAGTAGTTGAACGTGTCCACTTCCACGTTTTCCAGGGTGGCGCCGGGCAGGGCCAGGGGCCCCCATTTGGTGGTGGGCGTGAGGAAGCGGTACTCGCCGCCCTTGGTGCGCACGCGCACCGGCAGGTCGAAGCCCGGCACGCTGGCCTGCCAGCGGCACATGGGCGGCTGGGTTTTGCTGAAGCGCACCTCCAGGATGGGCAAGGTGCGGTACTGCAGGTACTGGGCGAAGATTTTTGATAGGTCGCGGCCCGATTCTTTGCTGAGGTAGGCGATGACCTGGTCGCCGGTTACGGTTTGGTGGTAGAAGGTTTTGCCGAGGCCGCGCAGCAGCTGGCGCCATTTCTCATCGTCGTTCACTACGATGCGCACCATGTTCAGCAGGGTGGCGCCCTTGGCGTACATGTCGCCCGAGCCCTCCTTGTTCACGCCGTAGGGCCCCACCACGGGCACGTCGTTCTGGATGTTCTGGCGCTCGCCGTGCATGTACTGCAGGCCCGCGGGCTTGCCGAACTGGCTCTCCACAAACAGGGCCTCCGAGTAGTTGGTGAAGCCCTCGTGCACCCACATATCGGCAATGTCCTCGGTGGTGATGTTGTTGCCAAACCACTCGTGGCCGCTTTCGTGTACGATGATGAAGTCCCACTTCTCGCCCCAGCCCGTGCCTGAGAGGTCGCGCCCCAGGTAGCCGTTCTGGTACTTGTTGCCGTAGGCCACGGCGCTCTGGTGCTCCATGCCCAGGTGCGGGGCATCCACCAGCTTGTAGCCGTCTTCGTAAAATGGGTAGGGGCCAAACCAGTGCTCCATCGATTTGAGCATCGGCTTCACGTTGGCCGCGAAATGGGTTTTGGCCTTGGCCAGGTTCTCGGGCAGCACCCAGTAGTCGAGCGTCAGGGGCCCCTTTTCGCCGGCGTACACATCGCTGAAATGCGCGTAGTGGCCCACGTTTAAGGCCACGTCGTAGTTGTTAATCGGGTTGCGCACGGCCCAGTCGAAGCGCGTGCAGCCGTCTTTAAGGTCCGTCACGCGGCGCAGGCGGCCGTTCGACACGTCCTGCAAGCCCGTGGGCACGCTGATGCTGATGAGCATCGAGTCCACCTCGTCGGCCTGCTGGTCTTTGGTGGGCCACCAGATGCTGGCGCCCACGCCCTGGCAGGCGCTGGCCACCCACGGGGCCCCCTGCGAATCTTTAGCGAACACCAGGCCGCCGTCCCAGGGCGCTCTTTTGGCGACGGTGGGCTGGCCGCTGTACTGCACCGTGAACTCGTCCTGGGCCCCCTTCTTAATGGCCTGCGGGAAGGTGACGAACACCGCATTGGCCTCGCGCGCAAACGGCACCGACTGCCCGTGGTACAGCACCTTGTCCACCGCCAGGTTGGCAAACAGGTCGAACTGCAAACGCGTGAAATCCTGGGTGGCCGCGAAGCGGAACAGGTTGCTGCCGCTGACGGACCGCTGGGCCGGGTCGAGGCGCACGTCGAGGTGGTAGTACTTGATGTCGTAGCAGGTGCGCGCCGCCGGCTGGCCGCCGCGCAGCGTATCGGCCCGCGTGAAGGCCAGCTTGGGCTGCATCAGCTGGGCGGTGGCCAGGAGGTGCGCGGGGCCCCACAGGGCGGCCAGCAGAAGGGCTTTTTTTAGGAGCATGGAGGAGAAAGTGCTTTTTGGTGCTCAAAGAACGTCACGGATAGCACGTCATGCCGAACGTCATGCAGAGCGCAGCGAAGCATCTTCCCCGCGTCACTACTCTTGATTACCAACGCTAGAAAGATGCTTCGCTGCGCTCTGCATGACGTTCTTTGGAAGCGCGGCGGTCGTCCTGCCGATTACTGTTCAGTAACCGTTCTACGCGCGGACTCGCAGCGTCCACGCTACTCATACCCCCAAATAAATGGCCGCCACCACGCCCAGGGCCCCCAGCGCCAGCAGGGCCAAATACCGGGGCCCCGCGAAGCGCAGCCACTCGTCGAAGCCCACGCCGCAGGCGGCGAGCATGGCCATCAGGGCCCCGTTGGTGGGCGTTATTAGTTCGCAGAGGCCGGCGGCGTACTGGAAGGCCAGCACCACCACCTGGCGCGAGAGGCCGATGAGGTCGGCCAGGGGCACGAGCAGCGGCATGGTGAGCGTGGCCTGGCCGCTGACGCTGGGCACGGGCAGGTGCAGGGCGGTTTGCACGCCCATCATGCCCAGGGCGGCGGCCGCCACGGGCAGGTGGGCCAGCGGCGTGGCCAGGGCCTGCACCAGCGTGTCTACGACGTGGCCCTGCTCCAGCACCACGAAAATGGCCCGCGCAAACCCCACCAGCATCGCCGAAAAGGCCATGTCGCGGAAGCCCGCCACGAAGCCGTCGGCGGTGCCGCTCAGGCCCAGCCCGCCCAGCAGCCCCGCCCCGATGCCCAGGGCCAGGAACAGCGCCGACATCTGGTCGAAGTCCCAGCTCAGCTGCACCACGCCGTAGGCAAACAGCGCAAACACGCCGAACATGAGCAGCAGCACCAGCCCGTGGCGGCCCGCGCCGGGGCCCTGCTCGGCGGCTACGGCGGCGGCGGCGGCATCGGCGGCGCTGGGCACCACGCGGTAGCGGGCGGCGTGGCGCATGGTAGTGGCCGTCCACAGCACCAGGGCGGGCACCAGCAGCGCCACCCGGTAGGCGCCGCCCGAGAGCGGCGGCAGCTGCGCCAGCTTCTGGGCCACGCCCACCTGGAAGGGGTTGAGGGGGCTGAACGCGGCCCCCACCGCCGCCGCCCCCGTGCTGATGGCCACCGCCGTGAGGGCCGGGTAGCCGAGCCGCCGCATCAGCAGCACCAGCACCGGCACGAGGGCGATGATTTCTTCGCCCATGTTTTCCAGGGCCCCCATGGTGGCGAAAAACGCAGCCAGCAGCGGCAGCACCAGCACCTCGCGGCCCCGGGCGCGGGCCAGCAGCCAATCCACGCCGTAGCGCAGGGCCCCCGTGCGGTCCACCACCGTAAAGGCGCCGCCCGATAGGAAAATCAGGAACACCACGGCCCCGGCGTCGAGCAGGCCGCGGGGCACGTCCACCAGCATTTGCAGGGCCCCCACGGGCGTGGCCGGCACCGGGTGGTAGCTGCCCGGCACGACGACCTGCCGCTGGGTAGCCCCGTCGAGGCGGCGCACAAACTCGCCGGCCGGCAGCCAGTGGCTCAGCGCCGCGGCCAGCACAATAAAGCCCATCAGCAGCACGAGCGGGTGGGGAAAGCGGAAACGCGTCATGCCCGCAAAGGTGGGGTCTCGGGGGCTAGAAGACCGTTCGCATAACCTTCCGGAACGCTATTCAATAGCCCGTTATTCCCCAATACGCTATTTAATAGCTCGTCATATTGAGATTTAAATAGGCCGTCATGCTGAGCGCAGCCGAAGCATCTCTACTGCGTCACTAACCTTGATTACTGCTGCGGGAGAGATGCTTCGGCTCCACTTCGTTGCGCTCAGCATGACGGGTTAGGGGAACTGACCTTCCTTGCCGCGCGCCTACTGCACCACCAGCGGCTGCACGGCGCGCCAGCCGCCGGCCTGCACCTGCACTTGGTATAAGCCTGGGGCCAGGCCGTCCAGTGCTACCTCGGCGCTGGTGCCGGCGGTCGGCAGCGGCACCGCCCACGTGCGCAGTACGCGGCCCCGGGCATCGAGCAGCGCCAGTGTGGCTTGCGCGGCCCCGGGCACGGCGGGCACCTGCACCGTGGCGCGGGCCCGGGCCGGGTTGGGGTAGGCGGCCATGCCGGCCCGCGGGGCCGGGGCGCTGGTGGCCAGCGCGGTGCCGTCGGCCAGGGCGGCGAGGTAAGCGGTGGCGGCGCTATTGGGGTTGGCCAAGGCCAGGGGCCCGAAGCCGGCCGTGGGGCTGGCAAAGTCGCCGGCCACGTACACGCCAGTGCTGGCCAGGGCCACGGCGGTGGCGTAGTCGTAGCCCGGCCCGCCGGCCCGCGTGGCCCAGGCGAAGGCGCCGCTGGGGCCCGCATCGGTCAGCTTGGCCACGTACAGGTCGATGAGGCCGGCGGTGGTGAACGTGGTGCCGCCGAAGGTGGCCGCGGCGTTGCCCAGCACGTTGCCCGCAAAGCTGCCGGCCACGTACACGTCGGCCCCGCGCACGGCCAGGGCGTTGGCGTAGTCGTCGCCGGGGCCCCCGGCGCGGCGCGCCCAGGCAAAGGCCCCGCTGGGCTCGGCATCGGTCAGCTTGGCTATAAACACGTCGTAGTACAGGTTGTCGGTGGTGGTGTTGGCCAGCACGGTGCCCCCGAAGCTGGCCGTGGGGCCCTGGAATTCGCCGGCCACGTACACGCTGGCGCCGCTCACCGCCAGGGCGTTGGCGCGGTCGTCGCCCGCCCCGCCCGCCCGCTGGGCCCAGGTGAAGGCGGCACTGGGGCCCGCGTCGGTCAGCTTAGCCACGAACACGTCGTGGCTGCCGTTGGGGTTGGCGTTGGCCAGCGCGGCGGGGCCGAACGCGGCGGTGGCACTGGCGAAGCGGCCGGCTACGTACACGCTCGCGCCGCGCACGGCCAGGGCCGTGGCCACGTCGTCGCCGGGGCCCCCGGCGCGCTGGGCCCAGCGGAAAGCCGCGCCGGGGCCCCCAGCCACCAGCGCGGCCACAAACGCATCGGCCCCGCTGCTGCCGGCGCGGGCCAGGGCGGTGCCGCCGAAGGCGGCGGTAGCGCTGCCGAAGCCGCCGGCCACGTACACCAGCGGGCCCGCGGCGGCCAGGGCCGTGGCGTAATCATCGGCGGGGCCCCCGGCCGGCTGGGCCCAGGCAAAGGCCCCCGTGTCGGCCGCCAGCTCGGCTACGAACACGTCGCGGGTGGCGCCGCTGGGGTCGGCGTTGGCCAGGGTGAGGGGGCCAAAGGTGGCCGTGGGGCCCCCGAAGCTGCCGGCCGCGTACACGTGGGAGCCGCTGACGGCCAGGGCTGTGGCCGCGTCGTTGCCGGGGCCCCCGGCGCGCCGGGCCCAGAGGAACGCGCCGGTGGCCGGGCTCCACTTGGCCACGAAGGCGTCGCGCAGGCCGTCGGCGCTGGCGTTGGTGAGGGCGAAGGGCCCGAAGCTGACCGTGCCGGCGAAGTTGCCGGCCAGGTACACGTTGCCCGCGTCGTCGGTGGCCGTGGCGCTGACGGACGAATAATCGCCGGTGGCCGAGCCGCCCGCCACCGCCGCCCGCCAGGCGGGGGCCTGCGCCCGGGCCCCGCCCGCCACCAGCGCCAGCCCCAGCACCCCGCGCAGAAAAGCTAAAAACCGCATGTTCTCAACTATAAAGATTTGTTTCTGAATTAGAAAGGCCATAAAAAACGTCATGCTCGTCTGGCGTCCGCGCTGCCGAAGCCTGACGGCCTGACAACTGGCAACAAACAACTGCCATTCTGGTGCTCACCACCTCGCAGCGCCGTGGCCGGGGCCCCAAGTCCCTGCGCGCCGCCGCCGGGGCCCCGCCCAACGTTGATGAGCACGGCCACCTTACCCAGCAGCTGGGTTTGCGGCCCGCCGCGCCCGGCTCTTGTAGCGGGCGCTGGCTAGTCTTTAGTTGGCTTTAGGTATCTTTGTGGGCCGCATCGTGGCCATCGGCGCCATCGAGGTGCTGGGCCTGGCTGCTGGTGCTGCTGGCCCTGGCCGGCAGTGGAATGTTCTTCTACGCCAGCGTGTTGTTGATTTGGGAGTGGCGGGTGATGCTGCGCGACGTGGGGTCGGAAACGGACTATTTGGTGCAGCACAACCCCCTGGCGTAGCCCACATTCGGGGCCCGGTTATTGTACTTCCCGGGGAACTCCTACTGGTTAATCGGGCCAGAATTTCGTTTTTGTTGTGAATGCCGCGCCCACGGCTTTTTGGGTACATTGCTGCTGCGGTGCGCGAAAAAGCATGCGCCCCGCCTGTTATCAGTTAATTAGTGATTGTTATGAGAATTGTCCCTTCGAACCACATTCAGGTCTCGGTCCCCGACGACTGCCAACTCCACGAGCTGGATATCTGGTCCTCCTGCTACGCCGCCATCGAAGCCGGCACCAAGCCCTTCGACGTGCGCCTGAACGACCGCAATTTCCAGGCCGGTGACGCCCTGCTGCTGCGCGAGTTCGACCCCGAAACCGGGGTCCACAGCGGGCGCATTGCCCTGCGCTGGGCCAGCCACGTGCTCCAAGGCGGGGCCTTCGGCATCGAGGAAGGCTGGTGCGTGCTGGGCCTGGCCGAGCACCCGCCGCTGCCCGCCGGCATCAGCGACACGCGCCTCTGGTAGGCGCCTGGTAAGCCGAGCCGCTGGCGCCCCCACGCCACCGGCTCGTTTTCTGGCCCCGCGCTTTGCAATCGTTACCGATTGCGGGCCGCGGGGTTTTTTTGTGGGCCGGGGGCGCGGGCGGCGCGGTTAGGAATCGGCTCCTAAAAAGCTGTGGAGGTGGTCAGACAGGCTGGTCCAGCAGCCAGCTCACGGCCGCGCCTTCGTCGGCAAACACGCGGGCTTGGTAGGGGCGCTCGGGGGCCAGGGCGTGGGCCACGGGCGAGGCCACGGCCGCATCGGCGTGCATTTGCTCGATGCGGGCCGGCGAGCTGAACACGGCCAGTCGCAGCGTGCACGGGGCCAGCCGGGCCGCGGCCTCGGGAAAAAACTCGTCGGCGAGCCAGTTGGTTTCCACGACGTCGAGGGGGCCACCGCGGCGGGCGTCGAGCAGCCAGTGGGCGCAGCCGTGCTGCTGGGCCTGGCCCAAGAGGTCTAGGTAAGAGGCCTGGGCTTCGGCTAAGGTATTTTCGCGCAGCCAGCGCAGGAATAAGATGCGGAGGTCGGGCCGGTGGTGAATGTTGTAGGGAGCCAAGGCGACGGACGCTGAGGAGCAACAAAATTGAACGCAGACCTGGTAACAGGTACGAAACCGCCAGGGTTTTGCGCGGCCGGGCCCCGGCACAGCAAAGGGCGGCAAAAGCCAGGCCGGCCGCGGGCCCAAGCGGCGGCAACCCGCGCCGCTGCCCGACCTTTGCCGTGCCGCTGCCTTTTCTTGCCCGCATGACCTTCGCCGATTTCAAAGCCCTGCACCAGCGCCACCAAACCGAGCACCTGGCCCGCCACGGCCACCGCCTGGCCGAGCGCCAGGAGGACAGCTTCGACCTGACGCTGTTCGCCGTGGCCGATTTCTACGCCGAAACCTGGCGCAGCCGCGGCGAAGACGCGGTGCTCTTCATCCACGTGTTCCAGAAGCCCGCCGGCCTGGGCGAGTACCTGGCCCGGGTGCAACTGCCGCGGGGCTTGTAAGGTCATTGCGGGGCCCCGGCGGCCGTTTTCTGCCGACCTTGCCTGGCATGAAAGCGCGCTGGCTGCCCCTGCTGTTTGCCCTAGAGCCTGTTATGAACTTGCGGCGTGTCGGGCGAGCATGAGGCAGGCGAAGACGACGAAATGGAGTTGCTGCAAGCTGACGCTCAGCCGCTCGTAGTCGCGGCCCAGCCGCCGAAAGCGACTGAGCCAGGCGAAGCTGCGCTCAACGACCCAGCGCTTGGGTAAAAGCACAAAGCCGGTTTGGCCTTCGGGCTTCTTAACCACTTGCAGGTCAATATCGTGCACGGCTGCGGCATACTCAGCATCCTCGCCTGTGTAGCCTTGGTCGACAAAGCTTACGGTCACAGTCTGGCCCGTGATTTCCTGCACCTGGCGGCACAACTCGCCGACCTGCGCCCGCTCCTGCTCATTGGCCGGGGTGATGACCACACTCAGTAGCTGGCCCAGCGTATCGACGGCGATATGCGCCTTGCTGCCCTTGCGCCGCTTGGCCCCGTCCCAGCCCGCCCGGTGCCCGCTCTCAGGCGTGCTTTGCAACGTGCGCCCGTCAAGCACCACGACCGAGGGTGTGGCCGCCCGGCCGAGTAGCAGCCGCTGCAACTCGTTCAAATCATGCACGATAGACTCGAACACGCGGGCATCTCGCCAGCGCGTCCACTGCTGATACACCGTAGCCCAGGGCGGCAGGTCGCCGGGCAGGTAGCGCCACGGGCAGCCCGTGTGGGCCAGGTAGCGCAAGGCGTTGAATACGTCGCGCAAGGGGTAGTCGCGTTGCGGCGCGTCCTCGCTCATCAGGCACAGGTATGGGGCCACGAAGGTCCATTCGTCGTCTTTTACATCGCTGGGGTAAGCCATACCCCTAATTTCGTCATAAGTTCATAACAGGCTCTAGTCAAATTTATTTCGGGCTACTTGCTGCTCAGCCCGTTGTACGAGCTGCAGCGCGACGAGTACCTGTACCTGGCCCACGGCCGGCACCCGGCCTGGGGCTACCTCGAAGTGCCACCCCTGACGGCCGCCCAGGCCTGGCTGACCAACGCGGCGGGCGGCGGCTTTTGGGCCGTGAAGTTCTGGCCGTTTCTGTGGGGCGCGGCCACCGTGTACCTGGTGGTGCGGCTGGCGCAGCGGCTGGGCGGCGGCTGGTTTGCCGGGCCCCTGGCCGGCACCTGCTACCTGGGCACGGCCTTCGCCCGGCTCAATTTGCTGTTCCAGCCCAACTCGTTTGAGGTATTCGGGTTCGTATGCTGCCTCTACTGCCTGGCGCGCTACCTGCACACGGCGCGGCCCGGGGCCCTGTACGGGCTGGGCGTGGGCCTGGGGCTGGGCCTGCTGAACAAGTACACGACGCTGTTTTTTGGGGCGGCGCTGGTGGGCGCCCTGCTGCTCACGCCCGCCCGCCGGCTGTTGCTGAACCGCCACTGGTGGGGCGCGCTGGGGCTGGCGCTGCTGCTGTGGGGCCCCAACCTGGCCTGGCAGCTGGCCCACGGCCTGCCGGTGCGCCACCACATGCAGCTGCTGCAAGCCAGCCAACTGGTGCACGTCGAGGCCGGCACGTTCTGGAAAATGCAGCTGCTTATGTGTTTAGGCGCTATATGGGTGTGGGCGCCGGGGCTGGGGGCCCTGCTGTGGGCGCGCGCGTTTCGGCCGTACCGGGCGCTGGGCTGGGTGCCGGTGCTGGGCGTGGGCCTGCTGGCGGCCCTGCACGGCAAAGACTACTACGCCCTGGGCTACTACCCGGTGCTGTTCAGCTTCGGGGCAGTGTGGTGGGCGCAGCGGCTGCAAAATTCCCGCTGGAAAGCCGTGCTGCGCCCGGTGCTGGTGGCCCTGCCGCTGGTGCTGCTGGCGCCCATTTTCCCGTTCATCTACCCCGTGGCGGGGCCCGCCGAGATGCTGGCCCTGCGCCCGCGCTACATCGGCCGGGGCTTCTACCGCTGGGAGGACGGCCGCGACCACGCCCTGCCCCAGGACTACGCCGACATGCTGGGCTGGCGCGAGCTGGCCGACAAAACCTGGGCCACCTACCGGGCCCTGCCCGATTCGGTGCGCGCCCACACCCTCATCAAGTGCGCCAACTACGGCCAGGCCAGCGCCATCAACTACTACAACCGCCACCGCCCCATGCCCCCGGCCCAGAGCACCAATGGAAGCTTCCTGTTCTGGTGGCCCGCCCCGCAGGCGTACCGCGCCGCTATCATCATCGACGACGAATTCCACCCCGAGCTCGCGCCGCACTTCGCCGCCTACCGCCGCGCTGGCGCCGTCACTAATCCCTACGCCCGCGAGCACGGCACGCTCATCATCGTGGGCCGGGGCCCCGACGCGGCCGTGCAAGCCCTGGTGCGCCGCGAGCAGCAAGCCGAGCTAGCCGCCTGGGAAGGCCAGTAGCGCCGCCTCAGCCGACGAAGGCGAACTCGGCCCGCAGCTCCCAGGGCCCCCCGCGGTAGGCCCACAGCTTCAGGCCGGTGCCGGTGGCGGCGAAGGGCTGGAAGTCGGCCTGCAAGTTGGCCAGCAGCTGCCGGGCCACGGCGGGGTCTACCTTGTTTGCACCGTGACGTGGGGCTGGAGCTTCTGCTGGTCCTGGGGCGTGAGGCGCGGAGCCCAGGCCGTTTGCAAGCGGCGGTGCAGGGCGCGCAGCGCAGCATTTTCCAGGTTGAAGGCCACCCCCCGGCCCAACGAGCGCAGGCTGGCCACCTGCACCGGTAGGGGCCCCAGCGTCCGGCAGGCATCTGCCAATTCAGCTTTCAGCCGCGCCTCGTCCTCCCCGGCAAGTGGTGAAACAGCGTGACGTGCGCGGCCAGGTAGTTGATTTTGGCCGGGAAGTGCTGGCGGCGCAGCTCGTCGAAATAGGCCTGCGAATCAGTGTCGAGGGCCAGGGTTAGGATGAGCGGGGCGGGGGAGGCGAAGGACATGAGCGGAGATAATTCTCGGGGAAGTAAAGGTGAAGGTGGCTACTGAAGGAAGGCGATTGTGCGACGATTAAAAGGCGGTCATATGACAACCAAAAGGCCGTCGTAAAGCAATCGGAAAGCCGTCATGCTGAGCGCAGCCGAAGCATCTCTACCGCGGCAGTAAACCATGATGTAGTGAGCGGTAGAGATGCTTCGGCTGCGCTCAGCATGACGGCTTGATTTATTTATTTTTCAGGCAAAATATTATTTAAAATACTGATTAATAGAGATAAATATTGAGGGCTGGTGGGCCCCTGAGGGACCTATTGCACGGTCCCGGGTGTTTAACAATCAATGCAGACTGACCTCTTTTTGCCCGTTCTCAACGCTCCAATGCCCGTGGCCGCGCCGGTGCTCGCCGACGTTTCCGCCGATGCCGCAGCCCCTCGTACGCACGGTGCCAAGCTGTGGCTGCCCAAGCGCGTGCTCTTCACCCCCGACGCTTTGCAGGAGGACTACGGCCAGCAAATTCTGGCCCGCGCCACGGCCCTGAACCTCGACATCGAGCTGCTGAAAAGCAACCGCCTCACCGGCCTGCGCGGCGACGACGAGCGCGCCACCTACCGCACCGCCAAAACCACGCTGGCCGTCGTGAACGCCCCCGCCGGGGCCCTGCGCCTGCAGCCTACCCCGCCCTCGGCCGACTTCCAGCTCAACCTGGCCGAGGGCTGCCCCGCCCACTGCCAGTACTGCTACCTGGCCGGCAGCCTCAGCGGGCCGCCCGTGGTGCGCGCCTTCGCCAACCTGCCCAAGCTGCTGGCCAACACCCAGGTATACGAGCGCCCGGGCCGCCCCGTGAGCTTCGAGGCCAGCTGCTACACCGACGTGCTGGGCATCGAGCACCTCACCGGGGCCCTGGCCGAAACCGTGCGCTACTTCGCCGGCCGCGAGGGCGGCCGCCTGCGCTTCGTGAGCAAGTACGACCACGTGGAAAGCCTCTTGGGCCTGCCCCACCGCGGCCACACCCGCGCCCGCGCTTCGCTCAACGCCGAGCCCCTGGCCCGGCAGCTGGAGGGCGGCACGGCCAGCATCGAGGCGCGCATCCAGGCCCTGCGCAAGCTGGCGCTGCCGGTGGCGCAGGGCGGTGGGGGCTACCCGGTGGGCGTGCTGCTGGCCCCCATCATGCCCCTGCCCGACTGGCAGCAGCACTACGGCGAGCTGCTCGACCGCGTGCGGGCGGCCTTCGATTTCGACTGCGACCTCACCGTGGAGTTCGTCACGCACCGCTTCACGCCCGGCTCCAAGGAGGTGCTGCTCGGCTGGTACCCCAACACCAGCCTCGACCTGAGCGAAACCGACCGCGCCGTGAAGCGCAACAAGTTCGGGGGCCTCAAGTACGTGTACGACATGCCCACCATGAAGGAGCTAAAAACCTGGTTCTACGCCGAGTGGCAGCGCCGCTTCCCCCACGCGCCCATCCAGTACTGGACGTAGGGGCTCCGCGCCGGGGCCCTAGCAGCCGCAGCGGAAATCCGGGTAGTCGGCGTAGCCCGGCGCGGGCGTGTCGTCGAGCCGGATGATGCGGTCGAGGCGCACTTCCTCGCCCGAGGCCAGCTGGGCGTACTCGGCGTGGTCGTGGGTGACGAACGTTTTAATGGCCACGGACTCCTGGCACAGCTGCCGCAAGTCGTTGAAGTACTGCAAGTACACGGGCTGCTGGCGGGTGGCGGCAGCTTCCAGCACGTCGTAGAAGCCGCAGGCAATGGGTTGGTAATCGGTCGGCACGGCGGATACAGGTTTGGGTGGAGTGCGTAGTTTACGCTCGCAATCAGCACCGCGTTAATCAATCAGGCACTGCATCGCGTGCCGCGGCTATTGCGCTGGTATCTTAGGGCAACAAAAATCAGTTTTTACACATGGCCCCCATCCTTATCGAACCCCTGAGCGAGCAAGCCTACGAGCTGCTGCGGCAACTGGAAGCGCTGCACATTCTGCGGGTAGTGCCCGCGGATGAAACGCCCGCGCCGGCCCAGCGCAAATGGGCCGGTAGCTTGCCTGCCACTTCGGCCAAGGCTTGGGATCAGCACTTACAGGAAATCCGGGGCGAATGGGAGCGGAATACTTAGCCGACACCAATGCGGTCATCGATTTAGTGCTGGGCCGCTTGCCGTTGGTTAGCGCCGAATGGCTAGACCAGCGGCTCGACCAGCAGTTGGTAGCGCTGTCAGTAATCACGCGCATCGAACTGCTGACGAAAATCGAGCCCGCTACCGAGTACGCTTTCATGCAGTCTTTCGTGCAAAGCGTGGAAGTATTTCCCCTCGACGAGCCCGTGGTGCAGCAAACCATCCGGTTGCGCCAGCAGCACCGCATCAAGCTGCCCGACGCCATTATTGCGGCCACGGCGCTAGTGCACGGGCTACCGTTGCTGACCCGGAATGCGGCGGATTTTCAAAAGATAACTGGCCTGGTGGTGGTTGATCCGCACGACCCGGCCCAATTGCCGGCCCGCTAGCGGCTGCGGATATGAAACTTCTACCCGCGCTGGTCCTGGCGCTGCTCACGGCCTGCCAGCCTAGCCGGCCGCTGGCTATTCGGCACGGTGCTGCGTACCAAGTTGGGGCCCTGGCCGCCGTTCGCCTCGATAGCTTGGCGCTGTTCGACAGCGCCCGCCAGCGGGTGGTGCCGGTGGCGCTGTACTTGCCCGGCGGCTCGGGCCCCAAAGCTAGGCTGAAGGCTGCCATCCTCAGCCACGGCTACGGCGGGAAGAACACGGCGTATTCGTTCATCGCCCGCAACTTGGTGGCGCACGGCTACTTCGTGGCCAGCATCCAGCACGAGCTGCCCACCGACGCGCCCATCCCCACCGTGGGGCCCCCGCAGGTGGTGCGCCGCCCCAATTGGGAGCGCGGGGTGCAAAACATCCTGTTTGTGCGGCAGGAGTTGCAGAAAAAATACCCCCGCGTCGACTTCGGCCAGCTGCTGCTGGTGGGCCACTCCAACGGCGGCGACGTGGCCATGCTCTTCGCCCGGGAGCACCCGGCGCTGGTGCGGCGCATCATCTCGCTCGACAACCGCCGCATGCCGTTTCCCCGCGCCCGCCGGCCCCGGGTGCTGTCGCTGCGCTCGAGCGACCAGGTGGCCGACAGCGGCGTAGTGCCCTCACCGGCCGAGCAGCGGCGCTTCGGCTGCACGGTGGTGCGGCTGCCCGCCACGCTTCACAACGACATGTGGGACGGCGCCACGCCCGCCCAGCAGCAGGAAATGAACGCGGTAATCACCCAATTTTTAGCGCAGTAGCCTGGGAACCTGCGGGTTGACTGGGGCCCCGCGAGTCGGTTTTGATGGCTAAACCCCCGGGGCCAGTCCTGCGTTTCGGGCTTCCACCCAAACGCGCTTTATTTGATGAAATTCTCCTCCTCCTCGGTGCTTGCCGGCGGCTTGCTGCTGGCCGGGGCCCCGGCGGCCGTGGCCCAGCAGGCGCCGTCGCCGTACCATACCCGCTTCGCCGTCGATGCGCCCATTACGCTGGGCCTGGGGGCCGTCAGCGGCTTCGGCCTCTACCGGGTGCAGCAAAAAACTGGCCTGACCGAAGCCGAGCTGGCCGCACTCCGCAAAGACGACGTGCCCCGCATCGACCGGTTTTCGGCCGGCTACTACAGCGACCGGGCCCAGACCACCAGCGACTTCCTCTGCTACGGCTCGCTGCTGGTGGCGCCCGGCCTGCTGGCCCTGAACCCCGCCGCCCGCGGCCGCTACGGGCAAGTGGCGGCGCTGTACGTGGAAACGCTGCTCGCCACGGACGCCATTTTTACGACCTCCGTGGGCAACGTGGCGCGCAACCGGCCCTACCTCTACGGCCCCGAGGGCGGCGGCGACCGCACGGGCAAAATCGCTACCAACTCGTTTTTCTCCGGCCACACGGCCCACGCCGCCACGGCCACGTTCTTCGCCGCCAAGGTGTTCCACGATTTCAACCCCGGCTCGCGGGCCCAGCCCTACGTGTGGGGCGCGGCGGCGGCCCTGCCGGTGGTCGTGGCCTACTATCGCATCGAGGCGGGCAAACACTTTCTGACCGACAACCTGTTGGGCTACGCCGTGGGCGCCACCGTGGGCGTGGTGGTGCCGCAGCTGCACAAAAAAGCCAGCGCCGCGGGCGTGTCGCTGGCCCCCATCCAGGGCCTGAACGTGAACGGCTACGCCTACTCGGGCCTGCTGCTGCGCAAGCAGCTATAGTGTAAAATATTAGGGCCCCAGTGCGACGCTGGGGGCCCGGCAGCTCGCGGCTGGTGCCCATCTTTGCGCCGCGCATTGCCTTGCGCGCCCCGCCTTATTCTTCGCCATGTCCATCCCCATCTACCAGGTCGATGCCTTTGCCCGCCGCGCATTTGCCGGCAACCCCGCCGCCGTGTGCCCGCTCGACGCGTGGCTGCCCGACGCGCTGATGCAGCAGATTGCCGCCGAAAACAACCTGGCCGAAACTGCCTTCTTCGTTCCTTTAGAAGGCCAGGAAGCCGACTTCCACCTGCGCTGGTTCACACCCACCTTCGAGATTGACCTGTGCGGGCACGCCACCCTGGCCACGGCCCACGTGCTGTGGAATGAGCGCGGCTTCGCCAAAGACGAAATCGTGTTCCAGAGCCAGAGCGGCCCGCTGCGCGTGCGCCGCGAGGCCGACGGCCGCCGCACGCTCGACTTCCCCAGCCGGCCGCCCCGGCCACTGGCCCCCGACGAGGTGCCGGCCGTGCTCACGCAGTCGCTGGGCCCCGGCGCGGCCGTGCCGCGGGCCGTGCTGGCTTCGCGCGATTTGGTGGTTGAGTTTGCCACCGCCGCCGAGGTGCTGGCCCTGCAACCCGACTTCGGGGCCCTGGTGGCGCTGGGCTACATCGGGCTGATTGCCACCGCGCCCGGCACCGGCGGCGTCGATTTTGTATCGCGCTTTTTCGCCCCTGAGGTAGGCGTGCCCGAAGACCCCGTGACCGGTTCGGCCCACAGCACGCTCATCCCGTTCTGGGCGGCCAAGCTGGGCAAAACCGAGCTGTTTGCCCGCCAGGAATCGGCCCGCGGCGGCGAGCTGTGGTGCCGCCTGCGCGGCGACCGGGTGGACATCGGCGGCTACGCCGTGACGTACTTGGTGGGGGCCCTGCACAACTTGCCGGGCTTGTAGCGTGGACGCTGCGAGTCTGCGCGTTTCGCTTCGTCCTGCTGGTGGTAATGAGGAGTTTTTAAGTCAATAAACGGTCATGCTCAACCGTGCGAATTCGCCGCAGCCGCTACACCGCTTTCTTAGCGGCGCGGGGGGTGGCTTTTTTGGTGGTGGCGGCGTTGAGGCGGTCGGGGTTTTCGGCCAGGAACTTGCCCCAGCTTTTGCCGCCGGCGGCGGTGGCGTTGTTGCCTTTTTGGTAGTGGTGGCACAGAGCCACGGCCAGGGCGTCGGTGGCGTCGAGCAGCTTGGGGGCCTCGGCGAGGGGCGGCAGGGCCAGGGTTTGGCGCAGCATGTGGGCCACGTGCTCCTTGGTGGCGCTGCCCGAGCCCGTCACGGACTGCTTCACCTTGGTGGGCGCGTACTCCACGTAGGGAATCTGGCGGGAGAGGCAGGCGGCGATGGCCACGCCCTGGGCCCGGCCCAGCTTGAGCATACTTTGCACGTTCACCCCAAAAAACGGTGCCTCGATGGCCAACTCGTCGGGCAGAAACTCGTCGATGAGCTCAATCATGCGGTCGAAAATCCGCTTTAATTTTACCGCATGGTTCGTCCCGAGGGCTTTCATGTTAACGACGTCGTAGCGGAGCACCGTGACGTGCTGCCCGCGCACCTCGATGACGGCGTAGCCCATGATCTGGGTGCCGGGGTCGACGCCCATGATGACCTTGGGCAGCAAATCGGCCGGCGGGGCGGGGCGGGGGCGGACGAAGGGGGGCAAGACGGGCGCGGGGAAAAGAATGCGGAGGCCGAGCCTCCTTTACAAAGTTACGCCGCCGCCGCGGGGCCCCACGGCCCGGCTGCTCCCGCCGCTTCAACTGCCCCTGCCGCCGCTCCTGCGCCGCCTGTCCCGGCCGGCGTCCTGGGAGGCCACAGTCCGGCCTGTGCCGCCGTCGCCGCCCCGGGGCCCCAAAACTCGCCCCGCGCCCCCGCCAAGTGGGGCCCCTGGATTGCGCTGGGCAAGGTGGGCGTGACGCTGCTCACGCTGGGCCTGCTGTACAATTCCGTGTTTGCGGCCCCCGACACGGCCGCCGCCTGGCGCGCCCTGCTGGCCACGGCCCTGGGCGGCGCGGGCCGCGGGCCGGTGCTGGGGGCCCTGGCCCTGGTGCCCGTCAACTGGGGCCTGGAGGCCTGGAAGTGGCACCGCCTGGCCCGGCACCTCGAGCCCGTCACGTTCGGGCGCAGCCTGCGGGGCGTGCTGGTGGGCCTCACGCTGGGCTTCGCCACCCCCAACCGCGTGGGCGACTACGCCGGCCGCATCCTGGCGCTGAAAAGCCGCCGCGTGCGGGCCCTGGGGGCCGTATTTCTGGGGCGCTACTGCCAGCTGGTGGCCACCGTGGTGGCTGGCGTGGCGGGCCTGCTGTACTTCTTGCTGACGTTTTACTTGGCGGGCTTTCCGGCGGCGAAGCTGGGGGTAATCATCACGGCCCTAGTTGTTTGTGGGCTGGTGCTGGTGCCGCTCTACCGCTCGCGGCTGCTGGTGGCGGCGCTGGGCCTGTGGCGGCCGCTGCGGCGGTTCCGGCCGGCGCTGGCCGTGATGCCCACCTACCCGGCCCGGGCCCTGCACGCGGTGCTGGTCCTTTCGGGGCTGCGCTACGCCGTGTTCTGCGCGCAGTTTCTGCTGCTGCTGCGGGCCTACGGGGTGGGGGCGGGGCGGGGGCCCGGGCTGGCGGCGGTGGCGGGCACGTTCCTGCTGAAATCGTTGGTGCCCTCGCTGAACGCGCTGGCCGACGTGGGCGTGCGCGAGCTCTCGGCCACCCACTTGTTTGGCCTGCTGGGGCAGCCGGCGTTGCCGGTGCTCTCGGCCAGCCTCAGCCTGTGGGTCATCAACATTGCCCTGCCCAGCGCCGCCGGCCTGCTGCTGGTGCCGGGCCTGCGCGTGTGGCGCAGCCGCAGCGCGTGAGGGCGGCCGTGGTGGGGCCCCTGCTGCTGGCCATGCCCGCGCTCTATGCCGGCGTAATGGTTTGGCTGCGCGGCGGTTGGCAGCGCAGCCGCGCCGCCGCCGAAGCCGCGCAAGTGGCTGCCGAAGCAGGAACTGGGGGCCCTGCCGAAACAACCGCGGGGGCCCTTGCTGAAATAACTGCCGGGGCCTCCGACAAGACGGGAACCGGGGCCCCCGACGCCCCCGCCGCTGGGGCCCCCGCAGTTACCAGGCTTCCCGGCAAAGCGAACGCCGAAGCTCCCGCCAGCCCGGCCGAAACCGCAGCCGCTCCGCTGCTCTTCTCCGTCCTCATCGCCGCCCGCGACGAAGCCGCCGCGCTGCCCCAGCTGCTGGCCGACCTCGCCGCCCAAACCCTGCCCGCCGCCCGCTTCGAGGTGCTCATCGCCGACGACCACTCCACCGACGGCACCGGGGCCCTGGTGCGGGCCGCCGCCGCGGGCCTGCCGTTCCGGCTGCAATTGGTTGAGCTGACGCCCGCCCAAACCGGCAAGAAAGCCGCCCTGGCCGCCGCCCTGGCGCTGGCCGGGGCCCCCTGGCTCGTGTGCACCGACGCCGATTGCCGCCTGGGCCCCGGCTGGCTCGCCGCCTACGCCCGTTTGTTGGCCGCCGATGCCACGCCCGATTTCATCAGCGGCCCGGTGCTGCTCACGGGGCCCGACACGTGGTTTCAGCGGCTGCTGGGGCTGGAGTTTGCGGGCCTGGTGGGGGTGGGCGGCGCGTGCATCGGGCGCGGGGCCCCCACCATGTGCAACGGCGCCAACCTGGCCTACCGCCGCGCTGCCTTCGACGCCGTCAATGGGTACGCTGCCCACGCCCACCTGGCCAGCGGCGACGACGAGTTCTTGATGCACCAGCTGCACGCCGCCCGCCCCGGCAGCGTGCGCTTCCTGGCCGATGCCGCCGCCGTGGTGCGCACCGCCGCGCCCGCCACCCTGGGGGCCCTGCTGCGGCAGCGCGTGCGCTGGGCCAGCAAGTGGCGCCACTACCAAAGCCCCGCCTCGCGCCGCCTGGCCCCGCTGGTGCTGGGGGCCAACGTGGCCCTGGCCGCCGGCGCGGCAGGGGCCCTGGCCTGGCCCGCGCTGGGGCCCTGGGTGTGCGCCGCCTGGCTGCTCAAGCTGGGCGCCGACGGGTGGCTGCTGGCCCTGGTGCTGCGGTTTCTGGGGCCCCGGCGGTGGCTGTGGGGCCTGCTGCCGCTCCAGCTGCTCTACGCGCCCTACGCGCTAGCCGTGGGCGCCGCCGGCTGGCGCGGCGGGTATAAGTGGAAGGGTAGGGCGGTGCGGTGAGATTTATTTAATGGTTTTATTAGTTATCAATTTCGATCTGATTGATATGCCCCATCTCTTATTAGCGATAGATAAGTTGTTTATAAGATTTTGTTTATTTAAAATGCTAATTTCAACGAAATTAGTGTCGTCAATGGCGGATAGGTCACCCTCAAAATTTTCTTGTAAAACTTTGCCATTTAGAATATAGATAATATCATTTTCTAAACCTGGTTGAGGTACAATATTGAAGTATTTTCTAGATTTTGATTTGAAAAAACGCCAATATCTCTTCCTTGCAAATTCTTTGGTTTCAATATAAATTAGCCCGTTTACGCCTTCGCCTCCTAGAATATCGGTTGCTGATTTATCCTTATAAACCGTTAGAATTGCTATTTGTGACGGTTCATATTTTGCTAATTCTGCTTTCATTATTTTGATACTATCGACAAAATATATGGGGTCACTTGTCAGAATAGATGAAATATATTTTTCGTCTTCTTTAGACGTTTTGTAACAAGACATTACCAGATCTATTCCTTCTATATGCTTGTCTAAATAATAATTTTCATCAATAGGAAATTGAGGAGTTTTTTTCGTATCAATCTTTACATAAAATGATACAGTATCGTTAGAGAATTGCCAATAGCCTGAACAGCCTCTTGAATACCAATTTTTTTTGAGCAGTGGATACAACTGAAATACATTTTTCAGTAATAGATATGCTAACGATTGATTAGCAGCATGTTGATTACATTTGTATTTTCCATCAATCTGTTATGGCTTCCAGCATCTACCACAACGCCCGCACTGAGCGTCAGTACAAAGCAGCCACTGGCTTATCAATAGCTGAGTTTGAGGCATTGTATGAGTTTTTCCAGCAGCTCTACCGTCCTAAAGCTGTGCTAATTCAAGGACCTACTCAGCCAATTTTGACGGATAAAAAGGAAGCACTCTTTTTTATTTTGCATTACTACAAAGCGTATCCAACGTTGCAGAATTTAGGCATGTATTTCGGCATATCAGACGCCGCAGCTAGTCAGTATTTAGAATTGCTCAAACCTTGTTTAAAAACAGCTTTACGCCAACAGCACGTATTAGCAAAACGTCTTTTTACGGGACAGACAAGCTTTGAACAAGTTTTTGCTGGAGTAGAAGATTTATTTATAGATGTAACGGAGGTGCCGATTGAACGCTCTGCTAAGCAAGAGGTTCAGCGAAAGCAGTATAGTGGTAAAAAAAACAGCATACGTTAAAATGGCTGCTAATCTGTGACCGGTTTCGGCGCATTCTCTTCGTTAGTAAAATGTATGAGGGGCACACACATGATTTTACAATATTCAAGGAGATTTTTGCCGGATTTGATTTCTCTTTGTTTCGGGTGCATGTTGATTCTGGCTTTTATGGTTTAGAGCAGTACGTTAATCCACACTTTATTTTTAAGCCGATTAAAGCGTCTAAAACGAAGCCACTCACTTCTCAACAACGACAAATAAACACGCTTTTAGCCAGTGGACGGGTGCGCGTAGAACATGCCATTGCCAAAATAAAAGCTTTTTTTAGTTTACGAATTGAAAATCGCTTAAAGGACAAACGGAAGCTGGATGACGCGATGGCTATTTGTGCCGGATTAGCTAATTTCAAAACGAAGTTAGCTATAGCCTGATTATCAGACGTTAGTATATCTAATAAATCTTTGGCGATTATATGTTTGCCATCAGGCAATTCCCCTTCAAATTCTTTTGTTAACCGTATTTTGCCTATATATTCTGAATTTTGGTCTTTTTGAAAAATTAGTCCTTTATAATTTTTTGAATAAAATCCTTTACCCGCAACGTATCTAGAATCCTGTCCAAGGCACCCTTTCGGAGTGTCCATTTCTTCAATGTCGACTTCATTGAAGTCATTACTTAATTTTTGTAAATCACTCATTTTTGATTCACGTAGATTAATTCCCATTACGCCAAATTTCTTCGGCAGGTTAGGGCGCATTGTTTGTGCCTTCGTGTTAATAATTATGAGAAAAGTTAATGCGGTTAAAAAATATTTATAATTCATTGATTTTTTACGGTCTGTATTTTGTGAAACGGAGTATTGCGTAAATCTACTGAGTAGATAGCCTAATTCACGTCAATATAATGCTTCGTGTCGACGGTAGCCATAAATGTGGGACGTTCACTATCGAAAGCCATTTACAGAATTACCTTTGCCCACCTGCCTTCCCGCTGCTTCCTACCTCCCGTGACCGACCCTGAATACGACCTGCTTGACGAGCTTTACTTCGTCACCCCGTTCCGCACGCTGCTGGAGAAAACCGGCCTGCCCGTGGCCGAGCTGCGCGAGCAACTGCGCAGCCTGCTCGAGCAGGGCCTCATCCGCAGCTACTGGCCCGACCCCGACACCGAGCTGGCCTACGAGCCCACCTCCTACGGGGCCATTGCCACCGACGCCAGCTACCTGGCCTCTAAGGAAGGCCTGCTGCGCCACAACACCCGCTAGCCGTGGCGCCGCCCGTGCTGCCCGCTCCGCCGCCCGCGCCGGCCGCCCGCCCGCCGGGCTACTACGTGCGCCAGCGCCTGTGGCAGAACCGGCCCGCCGTGTTCGGCCTGGTGTTCATTGCGTTGTGCGCGTTAGTGTCGGTGCTGGGCTACTGGATTCTGCCCGACAACTCGCCCGACGCCAGCCACGGCTTCGTGGCGCTGCAAAAGCAGGGCCCCGGCCTCCGGGTGGAGTTCCTGCGCCGGCCGCTGCCCGATTCGGTGCTGGCCGGCCGCCCTTCCGACAATATTTTCCGCACCTGGTGGCGCGGCCGCGAGCCCGCCTACGAGGAAGTGCCCATCGCCGCCTACCAAGCGTTGGGCCCCGATTCGGCCCTGGTGCGGCCCTGGGCCGAGCCCGGCACCGCGCCGGGGCCCCCGCAGCGCGTGGCCGCCGGGCCCCGCGTGGCCCGCACCCACTGGCTGGGCACCGATAAAGCCGGCCGCGACGAGCTGAGCCGCCTGCTGCTGGGCACGCGCATTTCGCTGGGCATCGGGCTGGTGGCGGTGCTCATTTCAATGGCGCTGGGCATGGCCGTGGGGGCCCTGGCCGGCTACTTCGGCGGCTGGATCGACAGCGTATTGCTCGGGCTGATGACCGTGGTGTGGAGCATTCCGGGCATCATGCTGGTCATCGCCATTTCGCTGGTGCTCGATAGCAAAGGCGTGTGGGTCAGCTTCGTAGCTGTGGGCCTGACGATGTGGGTGGACGTGGCCCGCGTGGTGCGCGGGCAGCTGCTGAGCCTGCGCTCGGCCACCTTCGTGGAGGCCGGGCGGGTGCTGGGGCTGCCCACGTCGCGCCTCATTGCCCGGCACCTGCTGCCCAACCTGCGGGGGCCCCTGCTGGTGCTGGCCACCAGCAACTTCGCCGCCGCCATCCTGCTCGAAGCCGGCCTGAGCTTCCTCGGGCTGGGGGTGCAGCCGCCGGCCCCCAGCTGGGGCCTGATGGTGAAGGAAGGCTACGACCTGCTGGGCACCCAGGCTGGCCTCTGGCTCACGGTGCTGCCGGGCGCGGCCATCTCGCTGCTGGTTTTAAGCTTTAATTTACTGGGCAATGGCCTGCGCGACGCCTACGACCCCAAAACGGCGGTGCGCTGAGGCCCTGTTTTCCGCTTATGCCCAACGCTACCCCCGATAAACGCCTGTTTTTGAAGGAGCGCGAACTCACCGCGCTGCTCGAAATCACCCAGGCCATTACCCAAGACGCGACCAGCGAGGCCGCGCTCTACAAAATCTTTCAGTTCACGCTCATCGGCCAGCTCGGGGTGCGGCGCCTGGCCTTGTACGTGCTCACCGATGGCGTTTTTCGGGAGCAAGTGGCGTTTCCGGCGGTGATGGGGCCCCTGCCCGAAGCGGTGTGCGCCCAGTGCCACGCCGCGCCCTGCCCCGTGGCGGCCCTCGGCCTGGGGCCCGCCTGGAACGGCTTCGAAACCGTGATTCCGGTGCGCCTCGCCGACCAAGTGTTGGCTTACGTGTTCATCGGCACGGCCCAGGCCGACTACGCGGGCCAGGAGGCCGTCAAGTTCCTCGAAACGCTGGCCAACATCCTGCTCGGGGCCGTCGAGAACCGCCGCCTCACCCGCCAGCGGGTGGCCGCGGCGGCCCTGCGCCGCGAAATCGAGATTGCCCAGGACGTGCAGCGCCTGCTCTTTCCCACGCACCTGCCCAACAACGCGGCCGTGGCCGTGGCCCGCACCTACGTGCCGCACACCGAAATCGGGGGCGACTACTTCGACGTGGTGGAAATCGACGCCGACCGCCTGCTGCTCTGCATCGCCGACGTGAGCGGCAAGGGCGTGGCGGCGGCCCTGCTCATGTCGAACTTCCAGGCCGGGCTGCGCACGCTGCTGCGCCAGGGCGCCGACCTGGCCGTTATCGCCCACGAGCTGAACCACTTAATTTTTCGCAACGCGGGGGGCGAGAAGTTCATCACCGCGTTTCTGGGCATCTACGATTGCCGCACCCGGCACCTGCACTTCATCAACGCCGGCCACAACGACCCCATTTTGCTGCCCGACCAGGGCCCCCCACAACTCCTCAAAACGGGCTCCGTCATGCTCGGCATCATCGAGGAGCTGCCCGGGCTGGAGGTGGGCGAAGTGCAGGTGCCGCCCCGCTCGCTGCTCTTCAACTACACCGACGGCCTCACGGAAGTGTTTGACGCCGAGGGCAATGAGTTCGGCGAGGAAGGCGTGCTGCGCGTCATCGCCCAGAACCGCTACCTGCCCCTGCCGCGCCTGCACGAAACCCTGCTGCGCGAAATTCGCGCCTTCGGCGGCGGCACCGACCAGTTCGCCGACGACGTGACGATTCTCAGCTGCCGGATGAAATAAAGGCAGTAGGCTTATGAAAATTGAAGACCTAATCGCTGAAATCAACGACGTCCTTGTAGCAGCTTTCGGGCAGCTGGACGAGTGGCTTGGCGTGCCCGAAGAAGTGCGCCGCGCCCGGCCCGCCAGCGGCGGGTGGACCATCGACGAAATTCTGGAGCACGTCGCCCTGACGAACCACTACCTGCTGATCCTGATCGAGAAAGGCGCGGCCAAGGCGCTCAAAAACCTGAACGACTTGGACTTGCGTGCTGAACTGGCCGGCTACCAATTCAACCGGGCGCAGCTTGACCAAATAGGCTTGCATCGGTCGTTCCCGTGGGTGCGGCCCGAACACATGGAGCCGAACGGTGCGCGCAGTGCGATGGAGGTGAGGCAGCTACTGCACGAACAGCTGGCGCAATGCCAAGCGGTACTTGGCCGGCTGCCCAATGGCGAAGGTGCATTGCATCGCACCACGATGACGGTAAACTATTTGGGAAAAATCGACGTGTACCAGTTCGTCTATTTTCTGGCCAAGCACGCCGAACGCCACCTCACCCAAATGGAGAAAGCGGCGGCTGAGCTCCGAACGCCAGGAAATTAGCCAAGTTCTTCTCTCGCTAATCTCCGCGTCATCCCGCGCCTAGCAGAGACAGGGGCCCGGCCCGGGTGCGTAGCTTTGCCCGGCGCGGGCGCGGTGCCCGCGCCGCCCTAACGCATACCCCGCATCAAACGGTTTTTCGGCAACATCAGCCTCGTCGTTTTGCTCAACCTGGCCATCAAGCCCGGTTGGATTGTGGTCGAAAACCTGGTGCAGGACCGCCTGGGCCACTCGGCTTTCGGGCTGGTGGCCGCCCTCTCGGCGCTGGCCGTGGCCGTGGCCGCCCTCGCCGACCTGGGCCTGACGCCCTACGTGGTGCAGCGCTTGGCCGCCGCGCCCGATTTTCTGGCCCAGGAGTTTCCGGTGCTGCTGCCCCTGCGCGGGGGGCTGGGCCTGGCCGCCCTGGTGGCGCTGCTGCCCGTGGGCTGGGTGCTGGGCTACCGGGGCCCCCAGCTGGGGCTGCTGGCGGGGGTGTCGGCGGCGCTGCTGCTCACGCAGTACGGGCAGTTTTTGCGGGGCCCCGTGCAAGCCCGCCAGCGCTTCAACACCGACGCCGTGCTCTCGGTGCTCGAAAAAGCCTTGCTGCTGGCCGTCCTCCTGGCCCTGCTGCCGGGCGGCCTCACGCTGGGCGGCTACGTGGGGGCCCGGCTGGGGGCGGCGGCCTTCACGGCGGCGCTGCTATACGGGGTGATGACGCGCCTGTTTGGGCGCGTGCGCTACCGCTGGGAGGGGCCCCGGGCGCGCCAGGCCCTGCGCGCCAGCCTGCCGTTTGCCCTGATGACGTTGCTCTACGGCGTGAACGAGCGCGTGGACATGGTGATGCTCGAGCGCCTGCACTCGCCTGCCGAGGCCGGCTACTACGCCGGTGCCTACCGCTGGGCCGACGCCGTGATGATGTATGCCTGGACGGTGCTGCCGCTGTTTTTTGCCAAATTTGCCAGCACCCCGCACGACGCCGAGGCCCAGCGCAAGCTGCTCTGGTTTGGGCAGCGGGTGGTGGCCGCGCCGCTGCTGTTCGCGGTGGCGTTCGGGCTGTTTCGGGGCGAGGTGCTGTTCTGGCAGTTCCACCACAGCCGCCCCGAAGAGCTGGAAAAGATGGCGCTCTGCCTGCGCATTTTGTTTCTCAACGTGCTGGTGCACGCCTTATTTGCCATCTACAGCACCCTGCTCACCAGCACTGCCCACGAGCGCGCCGTGAGCCGCGCCGTGGCCGCCAGCCTCGCCCTGAACGTGGGGCTGAACCTGGTGCTGCTGCCCCGCTTCGGGGCCGTGGCCGCGGCCTGCAACACGCTGGTCTGCGCCGCGGCCGTGTCGGGGGCCTACCTCGTGCTGGTGGCGCGGCGCACCGGCGTGGCCCTGCCCGGGGCCCTGCTGGCGCGCCTGCTGCTGGCCTTCGGGCTGCTGTGCGGGGCGTGGTGGGCCGCGCGCACTGGCCGGGCGCTGCCCTGGTGGCTGGAGGCGGGCCTGATGGGGGCCCTGTTCGGCCCCATCTTGCTGGCCACGGGCGTGGTGCGGCTGGCCGAAATCAGGGCCCTGCTGCCCAAGAAGCCGTAGTGTAAGCGTGCCCTCTGCCAGTGGCCGGTGCACTGTGGCGCGGACTTTGGAGTCCGCGGCCCTCGCTTTGTCCTGCCGGTACTACTCGACTGCTACTGGTCGCAGCAAGAGCAGCCCGTTACATATCTTCGTGGACCTTGATAATCAAGGTTGCTGACGAAAACAGAAAGCAAAAACTAACGGTCAAATCAAGTGATTAATGAAACTGATTGACAAACTTGCTTGGATAGAAATAAAAGCCAACCGCATTCTTTTGACGAAAAGCTACGGAAAGGACAAATACTTAGGACTTACGCAAAGCGTGTAATTTGAGTAAAAAAGGCATGAAAGTCACCGCTCAGCTTTACGGCCAGTTTTTGTTCAGCAGCCAGGTGAACTATACGGGCACCTATTTAGCGGAGCATTTAGCTGGTTTGCAGCACGATAACGTGCCGTATTTTCTCAAAACCACGCGCTTCACACCGCGCCAGCTTTGGCAACAGGTGCGACCTGAGTTTGTGGGCAGTGCGCGGGGCTATGTCCTCTTTGATGATACGGTGCTCGATAAGCGCCACCGCCAGCGTATCGAATTGGTGCGACGCCAGTATTCCGGTAACGCCCACGGCCTTATTAAAGGCATTGGCCTGGTGAACTGTGTGTATGTCAATCCGGAAACCAACCAATGCTGGCTGCTTGACTATCGCCTCTTCGCCCCCGAAGCCGATGGCAAAAGCAAGCTCGACCACGTGGCCGACAGGCTGGACCAACTCGCCAGCCGCCACATTCCGTACCGCACCGTGTTGATGGACCGCTGGTACGCCACCACGGCCCTGTTCAAGCAGCTCACCGAGGCGAACAAGTTCTTTTATTGTCCGCTCAAAAGCAACCGATTGGTGGACGACTCCGGCGGGCAGCAGCCCTACCAGCCCGTGGCCCTGCTCACCTGGTCAGCGGCCGACGTAGCGCAGGGCAAGCTACTGAAAGTGAAGGGTATGCCCAAAGACGCCAACCTGAAGCTCTTCCGCGTACTGGTGTCTACCCACCGGACGGACTACCTCGTGACCAACGCGTTAGCACAAGAGGACACGCAGGCTGCCGAACAAGAAAGCAACGTGCGCTGGCTCATCGAGCAGTTTCACCGTGAAGCCAAACAACTTACGGGTTTGCAGGCCTGTCAGTGCCGGTTGGCGCGCAGCCAGCGCAACCACATCGCCCTGGCCCTACGCACCTGGACGTGTCTCAAACGCCTGGCTTGCCAAGCCAAAACCACCGCTTATCACCTCAAACAGCGCCTGTTGGACGACTACATGCGCCGCGAACTCGCCCAACCTACCTTGCGCTTTGCGTAAGTCCTAATACTATATTCCGGGTGGTAAAAGGGAGCTGGGTGAAACGGACGAACAAGCACTGATCCGAGAAATTTACGAAGAGCTGAGCGTAACCATCGACAAAAGCACTTTGAGTTTTATAGGAATTTTTGAGGCTCAGGCTCACGGACAACCAGAAGGGGTTTTGGTAAAGATGACTTGTTATTCAGGGGGTTATAATGGAATACTAAAGGCAAATTCTGAAATAGAAGCCATTAAATGGTTTGGCTATTCTGATAAAGACCAAGTTGTGGGAGTTGATAAACTGATTTTTGACTACCTAAAACAAAACAAATCACTGCATTAAATAATAAAAAATGGCAATGATATACGAGTGTACACCAAGTTGGAATACTTAGCGTGAGTACGTATTAACACTGATTTTGTGTTGAGTTGTGCTATTTGGGTGGTATAGCCGCGTCTGTATGCTTATAGCGTGCGTAGGTTGCTGCCCAAGCCGAAGGCGCACCGCCTTATCTTTGTGGCCCATTTTATTCGATGTGTAGCCCCGCCACCGTTAACGAACATTTGTATGTCAGAGCAACCAGCAACGACGCAACCCGCAGCAACGGTCGATTTCCACGTTGTGCAATCACACGATTTCAAAACATCGTACGCCAGTGGCATTTATTCGAGCGTTACACCTGGCGGGCTTATTAACCTGAGTTTTTATGTTGACCGTCTGCCGCTACCTGACTTGATGACTTTTTTTGTTGAAAACAATACATTAGGGCCCGAAAAGGCTAGAAGTGCAAGAAACGGTATTGTGCGTGAAGTACAGCAAGGCGTATTGTTGGATATGCAAACTGTGAAAAACGTAATAAACTCATTACAGACGATGATGACCGCTTTCGAAGCAAGCAACCAACATGAAAGCGCTAACAACTAATACATTCATTCCTATGCAACTGGCTCCTGAACTCAACTATTTTGTGTCCACCGCGCGCGTTGTCGATAAGTCTGCCGATACAGGCACCATTTATTTTGCTGTTGCCGGAAAAGGTACTCTGTCTACTTCCAGTAATGACTTAGTGGTGTTCATGACTATACCTGGCGTGTACACTAATAGCTCAAATGCAAGCTATCCAATAGCCAAAGGTTTCCCTGGGGAGCAACCAATTGATGCTAGCGAACGTGTCGCTGACAACTTAAGTGTGGCTTTAGCAAATCCAAAAGCAATGGGATTTACGCAGAGTGCCACCGCACTGGAAGCAGCTACCATTTTCAGCAGTTTCAACATCAACAACATCCTTGTGCAATACACGGATGACGATAGCGTGATGTTCGAATTTTTGCAAGCAGGTACTTATTTCTTGCTTGAGGTATTTGGCGACGGAGACATTGCATATTTGCGTAGGCAAGGCCGCGAAGAGCCTGTGGCGTACGATATTCGTCGGGAGGATTTGTATACCACGATTGAATCAATGTATGCGGCCATCGTAGGAAGCAATGTGCAGCAATAATACCGTTCCGAGTTATTTGCATCAGAACGGGCGGCCCGTTGTTCCCGATTTTGAGCCAACCGAATTACTGTTTCGGCGCTATCCCAAGGAACCTTTGGTGTTACCCGGAACTTCTCAAATAAGCTCATCTACGATCTGCTTGCGGGAAGATTCCTATAACCGGGAATTGTTTTCTCAGGCGCCAACAGATGTACTTTACGACGAAAGACAGGAAAACAATACGCATTATTACGCCGATTGGGGAATTGTTGCTTTTCAGCACGCGCAACTAGAAAAGGTTTATACGCCTTCTGACCCCAAAGATTCCCGCCAATTTCGGGCTAGCGTTGTGCACGCTCCGAATGAGTGCATGTACCCCCACTGCCAACAAGAAGTAACGGAAGGAGGGCGCATAGTAGAACCGCCTAAATCCATCAAGCTCAAGATGCGCAATTACATGGGCGATGTCTGCAAAGCGGTCAAAAACGCTCCCTTGTAATTTTCCTTTAAAAGGCTCCGCACTGCGGGGCCTTTCTTATTTGGTGGCTTTTGATTTTTTTGTTGCCGGGGCTTCTTCGCTAGGCTCTTCGCTGTCCTTCTTAGGCGGCGGTACATTGAGCAATGCTTTTAAGGATGTGTCGAAGGGAGTTGATGGATTAAGCTTGGGTTTTGCAGAATTACCGGTTTCAAGTGTGAATTCCAATTGGCCGGCCCGTCGTTGTTTTAAGCGCTCAAATTGGGCCCTAAACCCGTCCATTGTGTCGGAAATACCCATCAGGGCAACAACCGAGCTTATTTGATTTTGTAAACCAGGGTGCCCAATATCTTCTATAAAGCTTTGGTGAAATTTGGCCTTGTATTGCCCTGCTTCATTTTTCGGTGTTTTCTCCTTCAGGGTCTTCAGTACGTCTTTAGGAAGTTGTTCGTAAATAAACTGATTGGTCCAAAGGCCAATGATGCTGGGCCGCCGCCGCGTAATTTCACTTATCGAAAAGTCCCACCCATTTAGCCTAAATAGTTCTTTGTAGTATACGTTCGGGAAACGACGTTGCCACGGCAACAACGCCTCATTGATGTAAGCCTTGAGTATTTTTTGCAGTTCGTCGCGTTCACGGTCATACTGGTAACCAGTGGCTTCATCGATAAGGGCAATAATGCCGATGTTAGACAAGCCGACGAGCAATATTTCGCTTGCCCTCGCTAATGGGAGTTGACGTTCGAAAAGAATGCCCCCGGCCCGTGCGTCAAGGTAAACTTTGCACAACTGTGGCAAAATGAGGGCGTTATATCCCTCAATTGGCTTCCCATCTTTGCCTTCGTAAGTGATTGGCACAAGCAATTCCTCAAGCTCTGGGCTTATGAGCGGCTGGACATTCTTGGCGTCAATGAAGCTGGGCCTGTTGGGCACACGCAAAGCAGCTTCCGCTTCAGATCGCCCCCGTATTCTGCGGCCAAACGCCTGAAAAATTGCCCGGCTTTTTATTACCCTGCTGCCATCCTCTAGCACGGCAACCGTGAGCTCAATATCGCCCACTTGCAATTTGCCTTCATAGGTAGAACGAAGGAGTTTCTGTTTCATGCTGGGCGAGGATTAAAAGGGTTATAATCAAATACTTTTGCAAGAAAACAAGCAATTAAGCCTGTTCCTGGGCGCAGGCTACGCAATCAAGGTTGCATAAGTAAGGCGTCCAGCAATATTGCCGAGAATCAAATTGAAGCGGTCGGCCGTAGCCGAACGGCGCGTATTCCAACGAAGCGAAAACTCGGTTACGTAGGCTTGCAAGTGCTCAAAGCTGACGTGGTGGTAGATGCCGTCCACCATGCGCTTAAAGTGGCTCCAAAAGCCTTCTAAGCCGTTGGTGTGCGCTTTGTCGTCCACGTACTGCTTGGCGCTGTGGCGGACAATCTGGTGGTTGTACACAGCGGCAATCGGCCCGTAAGCTTGGTATTCGTCGGTGTGCATCGTCGCGCCCGCTTCCACCGTCTCGTTGATGATGGTTACAAGCGTCGCGCTCGTTACATCTTCCACCATTTGGGCGATTACGTGCCCGTCGCGCTGCAACACGCCCACCACGGCCTTTTTGGTCTTGAGGCTGCGGCCTTGCGTGTTCGGCGTTTTCTTGCTAGCGTGTTTGTTGCTCTCCTTGCCGCCCACGTAGGTTTCGTCCACCTCCACGGTGCCGTCCATCGTTGCCTGAAAGTTGGGGTGGGCGAAGGCGTAACGCAAGCGGTGCAACAGAAACCACGCGCTTTTCTGCGTTACGTCAATGTCGCGGGCCAACTGGTGCGAGGAAATGCCCTTTTTGTGGCTAGAGAAGATATAGAGGGCCATGAACCACTTTTGCAGCGGTATCTTGGTATCTTCAAACACGGTGCCCACCTTGACGTTGAAGTACTTGCCAGTGTTCTTGCACTTGTATTTGTGCCCCGCGCACTTGTACACCTTGGAAGTGGCGTCAAACGGTGAAACGGGGATGCCGTTCCACCGCAGCGCTTCCAAATGCAGCAAGCAAGCCTCCTCGTCGGGGAAGGCTTTTACCAAATCGAGCAGGCTTTTGAAAGTAGGGAGCATAGCACCAGTGCGTTTGTCTAGTGTAAATAGACGCTCAAAATTTCAATAAGTTGTATTTGGTGTACAAATGTATATCATTGCCTAAAAAATTACAGATTCTTTTCATTGAATAACGGACCACGGGCAACCGATAATGAGCCCCCGACACCTGCCAACTAAACCCCCGGCGGCCTACTTTTGCCCCACTTATGGCCCGTCCGCATCCCTACGCTTTTGCCCACGTGCTCGTGCCCCAGCTGGCCGGCCGCCGCCCCGCCGCCGTGCGCCGCGAGCTGGCCGACCCCGCCCTGGCCCGTGAACTGCTGCTTTACATGTGGGAAAAGGCCGCCGAGGGCCTCCCGCCCGCCGAGCACGTATCGTCGCGCGGCCTGCGCCTGACCTGGCACGAGGTGGCCGGCCGCGCCGTGGCCCTGCTGCACCTGCCCGCCCCGCAGGCCAGCACCGAAGCCCATTTTGGGGCCCTGGTGTACGAAAACGACGAGGAAGACTACCCCGACGACGAGGAGGCCGACGACGACGACGACGACAGCCCCGGGGCCCCCGGCGCGCCCCCCGAAGCCCTCGACGCGCCGCGCCCCCGCTACTTCCTGCTCGAAGCCACCCTGGGCCGCAGCTCCGACGAGGCCGGCACGCCCACCGCAGTGGGCGAGTGGCGCGGCGAGCACTACCGCCAGCTCGGCCGGGGCCCCGCCGCCGGCCGGCCCGACACGGCCCCCAATTTCCTCAAGGCCCTGGCCCAGGTGCTGGGCCCGCTGCCCGGCGCCGGCGTGCCCTACATGCGCATCGCCCGCTGATGCTGGGCCCGCTGATGAGCTGGCTGGAAGGGGCCCTGCTCACGCGCCCGCCCCGGCTGCTGCACCGCCTGCTGCCGGGGGTCGAGTGGCACGGCCCCGCCGCGGGCCCCAGCGGCCGCCCGTGCCTCTACCTCACCTTCGACGACGGCCCCATTCCCGAGGAAACCCCTTGGGTGCTGGCGCAGTTGGCGGAGCACGGCGCCAAGGCTACGTTCTTTTGCGTGGGCGACAACCTGGCCCGCCACCCCGAAATTGCCCGTGCCGCCCTGGCCGCCGGCCACCGCCTGGGCAACCACACCCAGCACCACCGCAGCGCCTGGCAAATTTCCCGCGCCGAGTACCTGGCCGGGGTGGCCCAGTGCCAGCAGGCCCTGCACGACTTAGCGGCTGGCGTGCTTCCTGCCAGCCTCTCACCTCCGCCTGCCCTTGGCCAACCGCCAGCAGCTCCGCAAGGGCCGCTGTTCCGCCCGCCCTACGGCCGCCTCACGTGGCCGCTGCTGCGGGCGCTGCGGCCCGGGTTTCGGGTGGTGCAGTGGTCGGTGCTCACCCGCGACTACGACCCCCGGCTGGCCCCCGCCGAGTGCCTGCACCTGACGCTGGCCGCCGCCCGCCCCGGCGACATCCTCGTGTTTCACGACAGCCGCAAGGCCAGCGCCCGCCTCCGCTACGTGCTGCCGCGGGTACTGACGTACTTTGCCCGGCGCGGCTACGAATTCGCAGCGCTGTAGCGCGGCGGCCGGCGCACCTTTCCAGCCTGGTTCGATGACGACTTTTTTGCTGCTGTACTGCGCGCTGTGGCTGCTGGTGCTGGCCGGCTCGGCGGGGGCCCTGGCCACCCGGCGCGGGGCCCCCGCCGCGGGGGCGCTGCCCGCACCGCTGCCCCGCGTCAGCGTTTTGCTGGCCGCCCGCAACGAAGCTGGGGCCCTGCCGCGCTGCCTGGCCAGCCTGCGCGCCCTGCGCTACCCGCCCGAGCTGCTGGAAATCCTGCTCGGCGACGACGGCAGCACCGACGGTACCGCCGCCGTGGCCGAAGCCGCTATGCGGGGCTTTGAAGGGCATTTTGAAATCGTGCCCATCACCGACGCCCTGGGCACGGCCCGCGGCAAGGCCAACGTGCTGGCCCACCTGGCCCGCCGCGCCACCACCGCGTATTTCTTCGTCACCGACGCCGACATCCACCTCCCTGTCACCTGGATAACCGCGCTGCTGGCCCACGCCGCGCCCGGGGTGGGCACCGTCACGGGCATCACCGCCGTGCAGGGGCCCCGGCTGTTCGACCGCCTCCAGGGCCTCGACTGGCTGCTCTCGCTGGGCCTCATCCAGGTGGTGAGCGCCGGCGGCCGGCCCGTCACGGCCATGGGCAACAACATGCTCGTGACGCGCGCCGCCTACCAGGCCACCGGCGGCTACGAGGCCCTGCCCTTCTCCGTCACCGAAGACTACGCCCTGTTCCGGGCCGTGCTGGCGCAGGGCTACGGCTTCCGCCACGTGTTCAGCGCCGAAGCCCGGGCCGATTCGTTGCCCATGCCCACCTGGCGGGCCCTGCTGCGGCAGCGCCACCGCTGGCTGCGCGGGGTGCAGGCCCTGCCGCTGCGCCTGCGCCTGGAGCTGCTGGTGTACAGCAGCTTCTGGCCGGCGCTGGGCGCCCTTGTCTGGGCGGGAGCCCCGGGCCTGGCGCTGGCGCTGTGGGGCGGGCGCGTGGCGGTGCAGGGGGCCCTGGCGGCCGTGTGCTACCACCGCGCCGGCCTGCGCCTGCGCCCCTGGCTGCTGCCGCTCTTCGAAGGCTACACGCTGGCCCTCACCCTGGGCATGGCGTACGTGCGCCTGTTCGGCGGGGCCGTGGTGTGGAAGGGGCGGCGCTACGAGTGATTAGGGCCCCGGCGGGGGCGGCTGGGGCCCTAATCAGGCCTGATAAGCAACTATTTTTCCGTGTTGTATTTGCGCAAAAGGGCCCGCGTTTGCCGGCCCGATTCTTTCAAATCTGCGTCTTTCCAGGGGCCCGTGGAGCTGGCCGATTTCTGGAGCATCGAGCAGGTTTCGTCCTTGTCCGATACCGACCAGGTGATCCAGCTCAGGCACTTGGCTTCCATCCAATCGATGTAGGCCTGCCAGGCCGCGGGGTTCAGGGGCCCGTCGCCGGAGGCCTCCATGCCCGCCGATTCGGAGATGAACACCGGCAGGCCGCTGGCCAGGGCTGCGTCGGTGCGGTCGCGCAACTCCTTGCCGTGCGTGGCGGCGTAGAAGTGCATGGTGTACATCAGGTTTTTGGGGCCCCGGATGGGGTCGGCGGCGGGCAGGTTGATGTCCTGGTCCCAGTGCGGGCAGCCCACGAGGATAACGTTATCAGGGTCGTTGGCGCGGATGACTTTGATGATTTCCTCGGCGTAAGCCTTCACCTCGGGCCAGCTTTCCTGATCGGGCTCGTTGAACAGCTCGTAGATGACGTTGGGTGTTTTCGCGTACGGTTTCGACACCTCGCCGAAGAATTGCTTGGCCTCGGCGAGGTTGATGTTGTGGCTGTGCCAGTCGATGATGACGTAAATACCGGCCTTGATGGCGCCGTCCACCACGGCCTTCACCTTGGCCTTTGAGAAGGCTGGGTCTTTTTTGTAGCACTGCTCGCCCACCTCAATGCCCATGGCCGCCCGCACCACGTTGCAGTGGAAATCCTGGGCCAGCCACTCCACCGCCTTTTCGTTGTAGAAGCGCGGCCACAAGCTGTGCCACCCGAAGCTCACGCCCCGCCGCGCAATTTTTTCGCCCTTCCGGTCCACCAACTGGGTGCCCACTACTTTGAGCCCGCCGTGGCGGCCGACGAAGTTAGCGGCCCGCGCAGTTGGGGTAGCGAGTAGTCTATTGTTTGTCAGTTAGTTTGGAGTAGCGCGCCGGGCGGGCGGCTGGGCGGCGGCTGGCAGCAGCAGGGCGGCGGTAGCCACCAGAGACATCATTTTGCGGGGGTTGAACATGGCAATGGCAAGCGCTTTCGTTAGCTAAAGCAGCCAATTTAGGGCCCCGGCGTGGGGAGGGCGCCCGTTTGAAATCTGCGTGCGCCCCAGTGCCCAGCAATTGCTCGAAATGTACCAATACGCCCAGCGGGGGTTATTTCCTATGGTTTGGGGCAGGCCGGGCAGTAGTTCGAACTACACGGTGCGCGCAACTGCTCTTGCCTGGTTATGGGCTGGGCCTTTGATTGATGCGCTATATACCCACTGCTCAAGGCCGGGGCTTGGGCGCCAGTACCAGCTCAATGTCCAGCAAATCGGTGGCTTCGGTGGGGCGCACAATAGGCTGGGGGTTGATGCGGATTTTCTTGGGGTCGAATTTGCCTTCCTGGGCCAGGAGGCGGTTGGTTTCGACGAGCTTGGCACGGCTGAATTCGTCGCCGCTGCGCAGGGGTAACTGCTTCAGCAGCGACGCTTTGGCCGAAGCGTCGAGGTTGCCGGTGATGAAGACGCGGCGGAGTTGGGCCTTCCGGCCTTCCGCGACGGTGAAGGCCAGGTCCACGGTGCCGTCGGCTTGGCGCGTGGCCACGGGCATTACCTGGAAGAACAGGTAGCCGTGGTCCATATATAGGGAGGAAACGTCGGTGCCAGCCGGGTCGTAGGCCAGCCGTTTTTCTACGGCCAGCGAGTCGTAGGCGTCGCCGGGCTTGAACCCCAACACCTCGTTCAGCCGGGCCGTGGGCACCGCCGCGTTGCCCCGCCAGGTGATGCGGCCGATGCGCGGGGCCCCCGGCGCGGCGGCTAGGGTGCGGGCGTTGGGGGCCCCGGGGGCGGGGGCGCTGGGGGCCGGTGCGGCCCAGGCCGTGGCGGCCCACGCGAAAGCTGCCACGGGCAGCACGAAGAGAAAACGGAGCTTTTGCATGGGCGTAGCGGGGGTTTGGGTGAGCATTCGGATGCGGAGAAAAACCTGTTTGTGGGCAAAGGCGTGCACCAAAGCGAAGGGCGGCTGCTGGGCCGCGAGCTTGATGAGCAGCTCGCCGTAGGGCACGCGGCCGGCCGGGGCGCGCGCCACCGCCGCATCGGCCAGGTACTCGTGCACCGCCTTGAGCTGCCGGCCGAAGTAGGGCACCACGCCGTGGAACCAGAACACCACGCCCAGGGCCTCCACCAGCAGTAAATCGAGGGTGTGCCGCTGCCGCACGTGCACCTGCTCGTGGCGCAGCAGCTGGTCGCGCTCGGCGGCGCTCAGCGCCTCGTGCAGGGGCGACAAAAACACGTAGCGGCCGAAGGAAAACGCCGGCAGGCCGGGCGCGGGCAGGTGCACCACCGTGCAGCCCGCCAGCTGGGTACGCGGGTGCTGCCGGGCCAGCCGCCGCAGGGCCCCCAGGTTGCGCACCGCCGCCGCCAGCCGCCGCAGGGCCCCCAGGCCGTATGCGGCCGCCAGGGCCAGTAGTGCCAGGGCAGCCCAGTCGGGCCCTGGCACCCCAGCCGTTGCCCCGGTGGCGGCCGCCGCGGCCGGGGCCCCCAGCGGCCAGTGCAGCGCAAAAGGCAGCGCCCCCGCCGGGGCCCCCGCGGCGCGGGGCAGCAGCGCCGCCAGGCCCGGCCGCGCCGCCAGCGGCAGCAGCACCCCAGCCGCCAGGGCCCCCAGCAAGTAGGCGCGGTTCCAGGCGAAGGCGGGGAGGCGGGCCAGCAGCAGGCGGTAGGCCAGGGCAAACACGGCCAGGCAGAAGCTGGCCCCAGCCAGGTACCACAGGCCGTTAGCGAGCATCACCGGCGGGTTTTTCAGAGTCGTGGAGCAGGTCGAGCAGCTGCTGCTTTTCGCGCTGGCTCAGGGTTTCCTCCACCATGAACGAGACCAGGGCCGTGGGCGAATCGTCGAAATACTGGCTGAGCATGCGCTTGAAGCTGGCCGTGCGGTACTCCATTTTGCTCACCAGCGGGAAGTATTCGTAGGTTTTGCCGTAGGCTTTGAAGCCCGCGTAGCCCTTGCGTTCCAGAATGCGCACCACCGACGATACCGTATTGTAGGGCGGCTTGGGCTCGTCGGGCAGGTGCTCGATGACGTCCTTCACGAACGCCTTCTTCAACTTCCACAGCACCTGCATGATGCGCTCCTCGGTTTTGGTGAGTTCTTCCATACCCAAATGTATAACGGTATTTTAAGTTTAACAACTTATTATTACGTTATAAAACGTATTCGTGCGTTTGTTACGATTTGGGAACGCCTCGGAAAATATCCTCTGCATTAGTTATGAACGCGGTACCCAAGATTTAGCGGCTGCAAACTGGCCGTGCGGCCTCTGGGGCCCCGGCGGCCGGTTTGGCCCGCCTGCCCCGGGGCCCCGACCTTTGCCCGCGCTATGCACCTCACCGATTCGCACGCCCACCTCTACTCCGAGCAATTCGGCCCCGACCGCCTCGCCGCCCTGCGCCGCGCCCAGGACGCGGGCGTGGGCACCATTGTGATGCCCAACATCGACCACAGCAGCATCGACGGCATGCTGGCCCTGGAGGCCGAGGCCCCCGAAACCTGCTTCGCCATGATGGGCCTGCACCCGTGCTCCGTGACGCGCAACTTCGAGGCGCAGCTCTACGAGGTGGAGGAGTGGCTGGGCCGCCGCCCCTTCGCCGCCGTGGGCGAGGCTGGGCTCGACCTGTACTGGGACAAAACCCTCCTCGCCGAGCAGCAGGAGGCCCTGAAAATCCAGCTCAGCCTGGCTAAAAAGCATGGCCTGCCGATTGTGCTGCACACCCGCGAGGCCTTCGCCGAAACCGCGGCCCTGGTGGAAGCCGCCCAGGACGGGACCCTGCGCGGGGTGTTTCACTGCTTCTCGGGCACGCCCGCCGAGGCGGCGCAGGCCATCGGGCTGGGCTTTAAGCTGGGCATCGGCGGGGTGGCCACCTTCAAAAACGGCGGGGCCGACAAGGTCCTGCCCGGCATCGGCCTGGAGCACCTGCTGCTCGAAACCGACTGCCCCTACCTGGCCCCCGTGCCCTACCGCGGCAAGCGCAACGAGCCCGCCTACCTGCCCCTGGTGCTGCACCGCGTGGCCGCCCTGCTGGGCCAAACGCCTGAAGCCGTGGCCGAAGCCACCACGCGCAACGCCGCTGCGCTGTTCAATTTGTAGCAGTAGCGCTACAAATGCACGGTACTCGGCAGAACGAAGCGCGCCTGCCCCACTACGAAAAGCGGGCAGCCCCCGGGTGGGAGCCGCCCGCGGCGGTACTTAGCACAGGAAAAATTTAGGCGGCCTGAGACGTTTTGGCCCGGCGCTCCAGCTGTTGGAACAGGCCGTCGATGCGTTCGGCTTGGTTGTTTACGCGGTCGAGGCCGGCACGGGCTTCCTCGATTTGGCCGCGCTTGTACTGGGCGGCCAGGTCGCGGCCGGTGCTCAGCATTTGCTGGAGCACTTGCTCGATTTCGCGCACCTCTGGGTGGGCCCCGTACTTGGGCCGCACCACCGCGTCGAGCCACTGCCCGAGGGGGTTGAGGGGGCGGGCAAACAGCGCCTCGTCGGCCTCGCGCACCCCGTAGAGCACCGAGCGCAAGCGCGATTTAAACAGCACCTGCTTAATCCTGGCTTGCTGAAAATCCAGGTTAGTTAATTCCATGAGGGGGGAGCAGGGCAGAGTGGATGAACAAAGTTAGTGCCGGCGGCGCCTGCAAACAGCGAACCAAAGCGGGAAATGGGGCCCCGGCTACGCATTTTTTTCGAGGGCCTTGCGGGCCAAAATCAAGTCGGTGGCTTTGAACGCAAACACGGCGATACCGTCGCGTTCCCCAGCTCCGAAGATTGGCTGGTAGGTGAAAGTGAAGTAGCCGGTGCGGGCCGGAGCCACCGCTGTGGCGGGCACAGGCACGGTCGGGGCGGTTGGTCCACACCGTCACCAGCAGGCTTTCGGGGATGAAACGCGTGCGGCGGTTCGACTCGTCGAAGGCGCGCTGGATTTCGGCGGCGTGCAGGGCAGGGCGGTGCAGCGCGGTCACGTTCTGGGTGCGCTGGCGGATGTACTCGAGTTGGCCGTCGTCGGCTAAAATCGGGTAGTGCGTGGCTTGCCAATACGACTCCCCAAAGCCGTCGCCCTGCGCGGCGGGCCGCTTCAGGTCGTAGCGGATGAGGGGCATAACGTCGGGCCGCAAGGTGTGGCGGACGTTCTCGGGCGACTGAAAAATCTTGCCGCCCTTGTTCTGGTCCACCGACGGGTAGGTGTCGAACAGCGCGCGGCCCACGGCCTCGGTGCGCGGCTTCAGGCCCACCGCCACGTGCCCGTCGGTGTTGTCGGCGATGGTGGCGTCGGGCCGCATCAGCAAAAAGTTATCAGGCAGCTTGCGGAACAAAGCTGGATAATCAACAGGCGAATCGGAAACGAGCATACACAACAACTAATAAAAATAATGCTAATTTAAACCGACTTAAGAACCTTTATAGCACATAGTTTTATTAAAATTATAAAAAAGCCTAGGGGATTAGGCATTGCCGGCCTGCAGGTTTTCCAGGGCTAAGCGGGCGGCCACCAATTCGGTCACGTCGTAGGAAAACGAGGTGACGCCGGCCACCCGGCCGTCCTCAAAAAACGGCTGGTAGGTGTAGTCCACGTAGCCATCGGCGGCGGGCTGGGTGTCGGTAGCGTCCAGGTGCACGTGCACCGCCCGGGCCGAAAACGGCTGGCCCGTGCGGTACACCTCGGCCAGGGTGACCAGGAAGCTTTGGGCCATGAACTCGGGGAAGACCTCGGCCACGGTGCGGCCGATGAGGTCGGGTTTGCCGGCCCCGGCCAGAAACACGCGGTTGGCAAATTCGTAGCGGTACTCGGTGCCGCGCACCACCGAAATGGCCACGGGCGCTTCCATGAACACCTGGAACAGGGTTTCGCGCTGCTGGCGCACCTGCTCGGCGGTGGCGTAGGCCTGGTCGGCCAGGGCGGCCTGGGTTTCGTTGGTTTCGAGCAGCTCGGCCACCATCAGCTTCTGCTGGTGGATGTCGGCGTTGGCGCCCACCCACATGTGCACCTCGCCGCTGGGGCCCCGGCGGGGCACGCCCGTGGCCTGGAACCAGCGGTACTCGCCGTCGTGGCGGCGCACCCGGTACTCGGCCTGGTAGGTGGTGCCGGCGGCCAGGGCCTGCTGCCACAGCGCCACGGTGCGGGGCAGGTCGTCGGGGTGCACGTCTTGGGCCCAGCCGCTGCCGATGGTGTCGGCCAGGGCCCGGCCGGTATAGGCAAGCCAGCGCGCGTTGAACGAGTCCGTGACGCCAGCGGGCGTGGCGGTCCAGACCAGCAGCGGCACGCTTTCGAGGATGAAGCGGGCGCGGGTCGTGGCTTCGTCGAGGGCGCGCTGGGTTTCGGCGGCCAGGGCCGCGGCGTGGGTGGCCGCCGTCACGTCGGTGGCCCGCTGGAGGATGTGCAGCAGGGCCCCGTCGGGGCCCAGGATGGGGTAGTGCGTCACCTGCCAGTACAGCTCCTCGGTGCCGCCGCCCTGCTCGGCGGGCACCGCCAAATCGTAGCGCAGCAGGGGCATGGTGTCGGGCTGCAAGGTTTGGCGCACGCGGTCCTGCGACTCATGCAGGGTGCGCTGGCTCTCGGGGGCCGAGGGGTAGGCGTCGAAAATGTTGCGGCCCACCACGCGCGCACGCGGTTGCAGCGAAGCCTGCTGGTGGATGTCGGAATTGTCGCGCACGGTGCCGTCGGGGGCCAGCAGCAGGTACGAGTCGGGCAGGTGGTGGAACAGGTATTGGTAGTCGGCGGCCAGGTCGGTAGCAGTGGGCATAGTGGCGGGTATAAAAGAGTTGCTGCTGAATAAAAAAATCGCACAAAAAGAACGTCATGCAGCGCGCAGCGAAGCATCTTTTCTGCGCCAGCAATTAGGATTAGTTACGCGGCAAAGATGCTTCGCCTTTACTTGATGCGCTGCATGACGTGCTGTTTTTTTCTAATTCAGGAGCAGTTCTAAACGATAAAAGGGGGCGAAATGCCCGCTACGCAAAATTGGCGCGGCGGGTTGGGGGCCCCGCGCCCACGCTTCGTCCGGCGCATTCGCCGCTTCGGAAACGGGCATTTTCGGGGCCCCCGCCGGCCGGGCACTTTTGGGCCACCAATCCGCCCATGCCCCTGGCCCCATGAAACACCTGCTCCTCGCCGCCGCCCTGCTGCTGGCCCCTGCCGCCCGGGCCCAAACGTCCGCATTGCCCATTCCTTCACCCACGCATTCACTGAGCGGCACCGTGCGCGACGCCGCCGGCCAGCCCCTGCCCGGCGCCAACGTGTTCCTGAAAACCACCTTCGACGGGGCCAGCACCGACTCGCTCGGGCGCTTCCGCTTCAGCACCGGGCACGCCGCCGGGGCCCTGCCGCTGGTGGTGCGGCTCATCGGCTTCGAGCCAGTGGAGCTGACCGTGGTGCTGGGCCGGGGCCCCGTGGCGGTGCCGGCTATTACGCTGAAAGCCAGCCGCGCCCAGCTCGGCGACGTGGTGGTGACGGCCGGGGCCTTCGAGGCCAGCGACGCCAAGCGCGGCACCGCCCTCACGGCCCTCGACGTGCTGACCACCGCCGGGGCCCTGGGCGACATCACCGGGGCCCTGAACGCGCTGCCCGGCACCACGCGGGTGGGGGAGGAGGGGAAGCTGTTCGTGCGCGGCGGGGCGGCCTCCGAAACCAAGCAGTACCTCGACGGCCTGCCCGTGCAAAGCCCCTACGCCGGGGCCGTGCCCAACCTGCCGGCCCGCGGCCGGTTTTCGCCCCTGCTCTTCAAAGGCCTGGTGTTCAGCACCGGCGGCTACTCGGCCGAGTACGGCCAGGCCCTGAGCGCGGTGGTGGCCCTGAACAGCACCGACCTGGCCCCCGAAACCCAAACCGGCGTGTCGCTGATGAGCGTGGGCGGCGGCCTCTCGCACGTGCACCGCTGGGCGCGCACCTCCCTGGCCGTGGCCGCCGACTACACCAACCTGGGGCCCTACTTCCGGCTGGTGCCCCAAAGCCAGGCGCGGGCCTTCGAAACCCGCGGCGGCTCGGCCCGGCTGGTGCAGCAGGTGGGGCGCTACGGGCTGCTGAAAATCTACGGCACCTACGCCTGGCAAACCGTGGCCGCCCTGCAGCCCGACCCCGCCCCCGAATACGCCGCCTTGGGCCGCGCCGTGGCCCTGCGCAACGCCAATGAGTACCTCACTGCCACCTTCCGGGGCCCCCTGCACCGGGGCTGGAGCCTGAACACGGGCCTGGCCCTGACGCGCGACGACAACGACGTGCGCCCCGGGGCCCTGGCCGTGCGCGACGTGGAACAGTCGGCCGTGGCCCGCCTCGTGCTCACCAACGACTCGGCCAGCACCTGGTTCAACCTGAAACTGGGCGCCGAGGGCCTGGCCCAGCGCTACCGCCAAACCTACCGGCCCGACACCGCCGCCGGAGCCCCCGGGGCCTTACGCACCGGCTTCGACGAGCAGCGCGTGGCTGCCTTCGCCGAGAGCGAGCTGGTGCTGAGCCACCGCCTGGCCGGCCGCGCCGGGGCCCGCGCCGAGTACTCGGCCCTGCTCGGGCAGTGGAACGCCGCCCCGCGCCTGGCCCTGGCCTACCGCCTGGGGCCCCACGGCCAGCTGACGGCCGCCGCCGGCTACTTCTACCAAACGCCCACCAACGACCTCCTCCGCTTCACGCACGACTTGGGCTTTGAGCGCGCCCAGCACCTGCAGCTCAGCTACGAGCGCAGCGCCGCCGGCCGCACGCTGCGGGGCGAAGTGTACCAGAAAAGCTACGCCCAGCTGGTGACCTACGACCCGGCCAACTTCTCCGCCGCCAGTGCCTACCGCAACGGCGGCCAGGGCTACGCCCGGGGCTTCGACGGGTTCTGGCGCGACCGCCGCAGCGTGCCCCGCCTCGACTACTGGGTGAGCTACGGCTACCTCGCCACCGTGCGCCAGTACCGCGCCGACCCCGTGCCGGCCGTGCCCACCTTCGCCGCCCGCCACGCCCTGAGCGTAGTGGCCAAATACTGGGTGCCGAAGCTCCACACGCAGTTCGGGGCCACTGCCGCTTACAACAGCCCCCGCGCCTACTACGACCCCAACCAGCCCGGCTACAACCAGGCCCGCACCCCCAGCTACCAGGACTTGAGCCTGAGCGCCAGCTACCTCACCCACCTGCTGGGCCAGTACACCATCGTGAACGTGGCCGCCAGCAACGTGCTGGGCCGCGCCAACACCTACGGCTACCGCTACGCCGCCGCCCCCGCCGCCAGCGGCCAGTACCAGGGCGTGGCCCTCGCCCCCTCAGCCCCGCGCACGCTGTTCGTAGGCGTGTTCATCTCCATTAACAAAAAGACCCCTGGGAATACCGAGGTGGCCCCGGATTGATGCAGATGGGTTTCATATTTTGAATAAACAGCGCTTACTTTTGGGCTGTTCGCTTCAAAAACCCAGCTTATGTTAATCAGTTTCAGTGTGCGAAACTTCCGCACATTCCGTGAGCGGGTGGAGTGGAGCCTAGTAGCATCGCCCGATAAAACCCGCGAGGAAGATAACGTCGTGGATTTGCCAGCCTTTGGGCTACGGCTATTAAAAAGTGCGGTGGTATATGGAGCCAACGCTAGTGGTAAAAGTAAGCTAGTGGACGTACTAGAATATATGCGCTGGTTTGTGCGAAGCTCGTCTAAAAATGGACAGGCTGGAGAATCAACTCAAGTAGAGCCATTCAAATTAAATCCGGATTCGGTACAAGATACTTCTGAGTTTGAAATTCAATTCGTGCATCAAAATGCTCTTTACCGGTACGGTTTTGAAGTAACATCTGCAAAAGTTAGAGCAGAATGGCTTTTTACACGCACTGAGAAGGGTATACGAAATAAACCAGAGATAGAATTATTCTATCGAACTGAACAGGAAATTACGCATCATCCGCGACGATTTGGAGGTATCGTGGGCGAATTAGTAAAAAACGCTGCTGTACGCGAAAATGCTCTGTTGCTATCAGTAGCAGCACAATTCAATCAACCACGAGCTACAGCCATCTTGGAATGGTTCAACCAACTCGTTGTTCTTTCTGGGCGCGATGAGGCTTGGGAAGGCGCATTAACATTCATATTATTACGCTATCCTGATAGGAAGCAGCACATCCTAGATTTCTTGAGAGATGCTGACTTAGATATTGATCATGTTCAGGAAGAGGAACAAGATCTTCCCATTCAGCGAAATACGAAACCAACCGAAAGTGCAGAAAATTTAAGAAACTGGTCGATACAACAACACGCCAACGCAAAAACCCTGCACCGAGCTTACAACGATGCCCGTGAGCCCGCCGAACCTGTGGAGTTTTCTTTGCAGTTAGATGAATCTGCTGGAACGCAAAAAATGTTAGTCCTTGCTGGTCCAGTACTTTCTGCCATTGATCAAGGCCACGTATTGGTAGTAGATGAAATGGACGCACGGCTACATCCCAACCTAATATCGAAAATTGTCCAGCTTTTCAATTCTAAAACCACAAATCCAAACAACGCCCAACTGCTATTCAATACGCACGATACCAATCTGCTAGCTTCGGGTAATTTCCGCCGCGACCAAATCTGGTTCACGGAGAAAAACCGTTATGGCGAAGCCACGCTCTATTCGTTGGCCGACTTCAAAACTGACGTTGTAAAAAAAGATGACGATTTTGAAGCTAATTATGTGCGCGGCAAGTATGGGGCCGTGCCCTACTTGGGCAATTTTAATGCCCTGCCCAAATCGGATGTTGCTTCCGAAGCTGAGCCGGCCCAATGAGCACCAAGCAGCAGCGTGAAGCAGAGGCGCGCGAGGTACACCGGGCCAAGGTTCAAGCTGATAAAGCGCGCCGCCAACAGGCCCCATTGCTGCGGCGGGCCGCTCCTACACGGGAGGAAAACCCAGTGCTGCTCATCTTGCGCCAAGGCACCGTTACAGAGGTAGAATACTTCGAGCATTTCGAACTGGCTACGGCCGATATAAAGGCGGTGGGGCAGGCCTATGACCCTGAAAAGCTGGTGCAATACGCCTTGGAATTGCGCCAGGAAGCTGAACGAAATAAACAGCCCTACCAGCAGGTATGGTGCGTGTTTGACAAGGACGACACAGAGCCAGGCCCTTTCCACGCAGCTATCCAGAGGGCCAGGGATAATGGCGTAGAAGTAGCATATTCGAATCAGGCCTTTGAATTTTGGTTTCTGCTGCATTTTACCGATCATCAAGGCAATAACCTGTCTCGCATTGCTTGTGGCAAACAAGTCCAGAAACTCATAACAACAGCTGATCCTCGCGTTAGCTACAACCCTGGTAAAGGCAAACACGTGAGCCGGCAATTGTTCGATTTGTTGGAAGCCGATGACCCGGCCGCCCGTCCCGGCCACCTCTCGCGCCGTGCAGTGGCCGTACGCCGCGCCCGCGCCATTGCCAGTCGGTGGGCCGAAGAAGGCACCGAGCCAGCTTATCAGGAGTCAACGACACAAGTTTATCAGCTAGTTGAGGTATTGCAGCAGCATTTTCTCGCCCGGTAGATACAAGTTTGCTGGTGCACATCCGCTTTCAAGCTGATTAGCAACTGGCATCATGCTACTTCCAAAGGCCGCTCCGTACCGGGGCGGCCTTTTTCATGGCCCGCCCACCAGCCGCCAAACGCCGGGGCCCAATTCCGCCGGTTCGTCCGCTCCAAACGACGCTTCGGGAACAACCGTTTGGGGGCCCCGGGCCGGGCGGCCACTTTTGAATCATCAACGCCCCCAACCTCCTTTTCACCCCAACCCCCCGCCATGAAAAAGTCGCTGTTCACCCTCGTTCTCGCCGCTCTTGCCCTCGCCGCCACCGCCCAACCCAAAGCCGGGGCCCCCGCCAAACCCGCCGCTACGGCCGCCGCGCCTGCGGGCTACGCCGAATCGATGGGCCAGGCCATTGCCGAGCTCACGAGCACCGGCGACCCGGCCGTGCTGCAAGCTGGGGCGGCCAAGATGGAGCGCGCCGCCGCCGCCGCCCCCACCGACTGGCTGCCCCGCTACTACCAGGCCTACGCCTTGGTCATCAGTACGTTTGGGAGCCAGGACAACGCCACGGCCAAAGACAATACCCTCGACCAGGCCGAGAAGGCCCTGGGCCAGGCCCACCAGCTGAAGGGCGACGAATCGGAGCTGCTCGCCCTGCAAGCCTACGTGTACCAGGCCCGGCTGATGGTGTCGCCCATGGAGCGCGGCCAGCAGTACTCGGAGCTGGCCGACGCCGCCGTGGCCCAGGCCAAGGCCCTGAACCCCGCCAACCCCCGCCCGTACCTGATTGCCGCCAACAGCCTGTACCACATGCCGTCGGAGTACGGCGGGGGCGCCGCCGCGGCCCGCCCGATGTTCGAAACCGCCCAGGCCAAGTTTGCAGCATTCAAGCCCGCCACCGCCCTGGCGCCCACCTGGGGCCAGCGCCAGGTACTGGCCCGCCTGAAAGAGTACGGCGCGCCCGCCCAGGCTAGCAAGTAACGGCGGGGCCCCCAGGGGCCCCCGCCCGTTCCCTTTGCATCACCCGCCGCTATTTTTATGGCCCACTCCCTCGTTGCCCCGCCCGCCGTGCCTTCGCCCCTGCCGCCCGCCTTGCCCCCGCCTTTTGCCCTGGCCGACCGGACCCGCGCCCCGCGGGCTGCGGCGAAAGGGGCCTTGCCCAAGGGCAGCTCGCAGCTGCAGACGTTCTGGCGGCAGCTGGGCTGGATTGCCCTCGGCAACGTCCTGGTGGCGCTGCTCTACGCGCCGCCGCCCTGGCGCGATTTCACGGGCTACGCCATCTCGCTGGCCTACTCGTTCAGCTACTGCACGGGGCTGTGGCTGGCCAACGGCTACACCGTGGACCTGCTCAACATCCGGGTGGGTTGGGAAACGAACCCCATCCGCCGGCTGCTGCTCACAGTAGGGGCCTCGTTTCTGGCGTCGCTGCTGGTCATCGTGGCCGTGAGCGAGGGGTTTTCGGTGCTGCTGTGGCACCGCCCGCTGGGCTACACCTTGCGGCACGGCTTCTTGGCGCAGTTGGCTTTTCCGCTGCTGGCAACGGTGGTCATCTCCTTGTTTTTGCACTCGCGCTCGTTCCTGCTGGCCTGGCGCGAGGCCACCGTGCGGGCCGAGCGGCTGGAGAAAGAGTCGGCCGTGGCCCGGCTCGACAGCCTGCGCCGGCAGGTCGATCCGCACTTTCTCTTCAACTCGCTCAACGCCCTCACCAGCTTAGTAGAAGAGCACAACCCAGCCCGCGCCGTGCGCTTCATCCGGCAGCTCAGCAGCGTGTACCGCTACGTGCTCGACAGCCAAAGCCAGGAGCTGGTGCCGCTGGCCGAGGAGCTGGCCTTCGCCGAGGCCTACGTGTTCCTACAGAAAACCCGCCTCGACGAGGCCCTGCAAGTGGAGCTAGCCGTGCCGCCCGCTGGGGCCCTATCCGGCCTGTATTTGCCGCCGCTGGCCTTGCAGCTGCTGCTCGAAAACGCCCTCAAGCACAACACCGCCTACCAGGCCGACCCCCTGCGCCTGCGCGTGGCCGTGGACGCGGCCGCCGCCACCCTCACTGTGCGCAACGCCCTGCGCCCCCGCCGCCTGGCCCCCGGCGAGGCCTCGGGCCGGGGCCTCGAAAACCTGCGCGCCCGCTACGCCTTCCTCACCGACCGGCCCGTGGCGGCGGGCCCCGTGGGCGAGGAGTTCGTTGTAACCTTGCCGCTCTTAAAGCTGTGAGAAAGTGGAGTATTGGGGAAGCTTATTGACCGTCAACCCATTTGCTAAACCGCTTCATTTTCACCTTCGCACATTTCCACATTTCCCTAATTCATGCTCCGCGCTTTACTCGTTGAGGACGAGCCGCTGGCCGCCCGCCGCCTGGCCGCGCTGCTCCATAAACTGCCCGAGCCGTTCGAGATTCTGGGGCCCGCCGAGTCGGTGGCGCAGGCCGTGGCCCTGCTGCAAGCCGGCCCCGCGCCCGACGTGCTCTTCCTCGACATTCACCTGGCCGACGGCCTCAGCTTCGAGCTCTTCGAGCAGGTGGCCGTGACGTGCCCCGTCATCTTCACCACCGCCTACGACCAGTACGCCCTGCGCGCCTTCAAGGTAAACAGCGTGGACTACCTGCTCAAGCCCATCGACGAGGAAGAGCTGCGCGGCGCCGTGGCCAAGCTGCGCCAGCGCCTGGCCCCGCCCGCCGCCGGGGCCCCCGCGCCCGCCGCCGCGCCACTGCTCGACGCCGCCGCCCTGGCCCAGTTGGTGCAGCAGCTGCGCCAGCCCGCGCCCGCGGCCAGTTACAAAACGCAGTTCGTGGTGCGGGTGGGCGAGCACCTCAAGGTGGTGCCCATCGAACAAGTAGCATACTTTTTCAGCCTCGAAAAAGCCACCTTCCTCCAAACCGCCGAGGGCCGCAAGTACGTGGTGGACTACACAATGGAGCAGCTCGAAGCCCTGCTCGACCCGGGCCAGTTCTTCCGCCTCAACCGCGCCTACCTGGCCCAGCAGGCCGCCATCCACGACATCATCCACTACACCAACTCGCGCCTGCAAACCGTGCTAAAACCCGCCGCCCCCGACGCCCAGGTGCTGGTGAGCCGCGAAAAAGTAAACCTGTTCAAAAGCTGGCTGGATAGGTAGCATCGTTGGGGCCCCCGCTTGAAAATAGGGACTATGGCTAGTATCGCAGCCGGCGCAGCTCCAGGGCAAAACCTGGCAGCACAGGCTCGCCGCTCAGCAGCTGGTCGAAGCCCTGGATGGTACGCACGGGCTGGCCGGGCACAAAGATGAACACCGTTTCGCTGGCCGGGGCCAGCAGCCAGCCCAGCCGGGCCCCTGCTCCGAGCCAGTGCTCCATTTTGCGCATCGTGTCGGTGAGGCGGTCGGAGGGCGAGAGCAGCTCGGCCACAAAATCGGGGCAGAGGCGGGCGAAGCCGCGCCGGTCGTCGGCCGCCAGCGCGTCCCAGCGCGCCTGGGCCACCCAGCTGGCGTCGGGCGACAGCATGGCCCCGGTGGAAAGGGTGAAGCCAGCCGACGAATCGAAGGTTTTTCCCAGCTTATGCTGGCGGTTCCAGATGACCAGGTCAGAAATCAATTCGCTGTTAAAAGAACCGGTTTCAGAGCTGGCGGGGGGCCTAATAGTGATTTGGTGGGTCGCGTCGCGCTCAATGCGCAAGTCACGGTGGTCCTGGCAGAACTCGTAAAACTCCGCGTCCGTGAGGCGGTCCAGTACCGGGGTTTTAAGCTTGATGACGTCCATAAAAACCGGGGCGAGTGAAGGGACAAGGTACGTAGGAAATGGGCCCCGGGCTCAGCCCTCAAGCCAGCTTTTGATGGCCCCGGCGCGCTCCTTGCTCACCACAATTTCGTCGGTGGGGGCGGGGTGCAGGGCCACCAGCAGCTTGCCGCCGAAGTGGGGCACCAGCCGGCGCACGGCCGGCAGCTGGGCAATGAGCTGGCGGTTGAGCCGGCAAAACTGGGCCGGGTCGAGCAGCATTTCGAGCTGCTCCAGCGTGTAGTCCACCACGAAGCGGCGGCCGTCGTGGGTGGCCAGCGTGGTGGTGTCGTGGCGGCTTTGGCACCAAGCCACGTCGGCGGTGGGCAGGGGCAGCAGGGTTTCGCCCTGGCGCACCAGAAACCGCGTTTTGTGGGGCCGCTGGGGGCGGGGCAGGGCGTCGAGCAGGCGCTCGATGTTGAAAGACGCCGGGGCCCCGGCCGCCGCCTCGGCAGGCCCCGCGGGCAGCTTGGCCAAGGCGGCCTGCAGCTCGGCTAGCTTCAGGGGTTTTAAGAGGTAATCGATGCCGTTGGCGCGGAAGGCTTGCAGGGCGTACTGGTCGTAGGCGGTGGTGAAAATGACCGGGCTGCGCACCAGGGTTTGGGCAAACACGTCGAGGCTGAGGCCGTCGGCCAGCTGGATGTCGCTGAGGATGAGGCCGGGCGCGGGGTGGGCCCCCAGCCAGGCCAGGGCCCCGGCCACGGTGTCGAGCACGGCCAGCACCTGGGCCCCGGGCGCGGCCTGGGCCAGCAGCCGCTGGAGGCGCTCGGCGGCAGGGTACTCGTCTTCGAGGATGAGAACGGTCAAGGGGTAGGGTAGGAGCGTATGGGGGTAGAAGGATAGGCGGGTAAGCTGGAACAAACGTTTAGGAAAACCTCGTGCCACCTACCTTCATTCCTCCAGCAGCGGCAGCGTCACGGCAAAAGTGCCGCCTTCCTGCGCAACTTCCACCGGCTGCGGGGCCCCCAGCAGGGCGTAGCGGCGGCGCACGTTGGCCAGGCCCAGGCCGGTGCCGGGGGCCAGGCCGGCGGGGCGGGGCTGCCAGGTGTTTTCCACGCGCAGGGCCCCGGCGGCGGCGTCTGCTACCAGGCGCAGGTGCAGCGGGCGGGCCTGCGAGGCCTCGTTGTGCTTCAGGGCGTTTTCTACCAGCAGCTGCACGCTGAGCGGGGCCACGCGGCGGGCCAGGGCCCCGGGCGGCACGTCGTAGCGCACCCGCACGTTTTCCCGGAACCGCACTTTTTGCAGCGCCACGTAGGTGCGCACGAAGGCCAGCTCCTCGGCCAGCGGCACGGTGGGGCGGTCGTGGCTCAGCAGCACGTAGCGGTACACGTCGGCCAGGCCCTCCAGGTACTGTTGGGCGGGGGCGTTGGCGGGCTCGATGAGGGCGGCCAGGGTGTTGAGGGAATTGAAGAGAAAGTGCGGGTCGAGCTGCTGGGCCAGGGCGTCGAGCTGGGCCTGGGTTTGGGCCTGGGCCAGCTGGTCGGCGCGGTGCTGGTTTTCCTGCCATTGCTGAAACGAGTGGCGGCTTTCGTAAATGAGCTGCCCCACCAGCGTGGGTACCAAGTTGATGGCTGCGATGAGCAGCAGCGCCTGCGGCGAGGCGTTGACGCCCGCTCCCGCCCGGGCCAGGCCCAGCGTAATGGCCACTGTGGCCACGCTGGTGTAGGCCGCGCTGCCCAATCCCAGGTACCAGAGCCGCCGGCGCGTTTGGGCCACGTGCGGGTAGCGCCGTTGCAGCTGCCGCCAAATTTCGCGGTTGCCCAGGCCCAGCACCAGCGTGTACAGCAGCGAGCAGCCCCAGGTAATGCCGAAGTGCGCAGCCGACTGAAAGGCCCACTTGCCGCTGCCCAGCGCCATTACCAGGCTGATGAGCACGAACCCGCCCAGCACCAGGCGGCGGTCGCGGAGGGGCAAGGCGAGTGCGGGGGCCGGCCCCGCCGCCGGCACGGGCCGAGCGGGGCGGGGCGGCCGGCTGCGGTAGTAGGTGTGCGCCATGAAGGCCAGCGCCACCGCTGTGCCCAGCACCGACGGCAAAAACTGGCTGTAGGGCTGGTAGCCCGCCAGCACTGTGCCCGTGAAGGCCGACAGCAGCGCCGTGTACGTGCTCACCATCTTCCAAATGTGCTCGTAGCGCCAGGCCCCGCGCAGCCACTGCGGCCGCCACGCGGGGCGCGCCAGGTCGTAGGCCGTGGTGGCCAGCAGCACCCCCAGCGTGCTGTACATCACCACCGGCGACCACACCAGCCGGATGTGCGGCAGCCACGCCAGAAACGCCAGGCCCCCCAGGCCGAAGGCCCCCGCCACCAGCCCGTCGTGCCAGGCCGGCCCGCTGGCCTGGATGCGCAGCACCCGGTAGCCCGAATAGGCTTGGTACACGCTCAGCAGCACAATCACGGTGAGAAACGGCCGGAAGTTGAACACGGCCAGCCCCAGCACCGCCGACGCCAGCACCACGGCCGACAGCCCCAGAAACCAGCGCCCCAGCCGCCGGTGCCGCGCCCCACCCTTGGCCGCCAGCAGGGGCCCCAGCCCCACCAGCAGCGCCAGGGTGCCGAAGAAAATGTGCACGCCAATGTTGGCTTGGTGCAGGGTGTGCATGGGAAAGCCAGGGCTGGGGTGGGGGATGGGCGGCGTGCCTAATTTAGGAAGAACGCTGAGCCGGTAGCAGTTGTCTTCCCGAACGGGCCGCTATTCAGGCAGCACACGGCCGCGGGCTTAGCGGCGCACGGGCAGCGCCGCCGCAAAGGTGCGTACCGCCCGCTGGGCCGCCGCGGGCTGCTCCACCAGCGTGTTGTGCCGGCCGGGCACCACCACTACCTGCTGGCGCGGAAACCGAAACGAGCGGTAGTGCCGGGGCCCCGCGGTGTAGTCGTCGTGCCCGGCCAGCACCAGCACGGGCATGGCCAGGGCCGCCGTGGCGGGCGCGTAGTCCTGCCCGTACTCCGGAAAGTTAAACACGTGGGCCGCAAAATCTTGGTTGCTGGGCACCTGGCGCGCCACGCGGCCGGCGCGGGCCGCCGTGGTGTCGGCGGCGTATTGCAGCTGGTACATGATTTTTTGTTGGCCCAGGGCCTGCATCACCAGGCCCAGTTGCTGGGGCAGGGGCGCGCCCGCCGGCAGCTGGGGGCGGGCCGCAGCGGGCAGCAGGCTGTCGCCGTAGTGCACCATGCTGGCCAGCGAGGCCGAGGGGTTCAGCACGGCGTTGGCCAGGATGAGGGCCTGCACCCGGGCCGGGTAGCGCTGGGCGTAGGCCGTGGCGATGACGCCCCCGAAGGAGTGCGCCAGCAGCACCCACTGCCGCAGGCCCAGGCGCTGGCGCAGCTCCTCCAGGTCCTGCACCTGGCGGTCGAGGCGGTAGTTGTGGCCGGGGGCGCTGGCCGAGCGGCCGCTGCCGCGCTGGTCGAGGTAAATCATTTGCAGCGAGCTTTCCAGGGCCCGGCCGGCCAGCTGCTCGAAGGCGTAGCTGCCCGCGCCCGGCCCGCCGTGCACAAACACGCAGGGCACGCCCCGGCCCGCCACTTTCACGAACAGCCGCACCGAATCGGAGGTGCGGAAGGCCAGCTCGCCGGTGGGCAGCGCCGGGGCCCCCGCGCTTTTAGGGCGGGCTTTTTGCGCCGCCGCCGGCAAATCAACGAACCCCATCAACCCGATGACGAGGGTAAAAATCCGAACGAAAGTGCGCAGGTGAAAGCGGTGCATTGAGCAGGAAGGAGTGAGTAATTGCTTGGTCAAGAACAGGATGGTACGGGTTGCGCGCCGCGGCCTCAGTGCCCGGACCACAGCGGGCGGCCCGCCAGGGCCCCCAGCAGCAGCGCGCCCACGGCCGCCGCGTACAGCGCCGTGCCCAGCCAGGTGCCGGCCACCGCCCGGCGCGGGGCCCAGCGGCTCAGGGCCCAGCCCAGCAGCGGCAGCGCCTGCAAGGCGTGCAGGCCCAGGAAGTGGGCCGCGCGCAAGTCGCCGGCCACGGTGCTCCAGCCCAGGCCGGGCAGGCCGGGGCCGCCGTCGGGGGCCCCCACGGTGTGCTGCTGGGCGTGAATCATGAAGCCGCCCAGCGCCGAGCCCACCAGAAACACCAGCAGCCCCAGCCGCAGGCCCCACACGTAGCCCGCCGGGCCGTGCGGCCGGTGGCGCCAGGCCAGGTACAGGGCCCAGGCGGTCAGGGCGGTGTTCAGGGCAATAAAAATCGCCATCAGCCCGAACAGCAGGCCGTTGAAGGCGCTGCTCTGGTTGTAGTGCGAGGAAACCCCGCGCCCGGCCTGCCCGAAAACGATGACGATTTCGACCACCATGCTCAGGGCCACGCCGCCGCTGAGGCGGCGCACCGCCCGCTGGGCCGCAGCGGGCAGGTCGGCCAGCAGCCAGCCCAGCGTCCAGAGGTAGGCCGTGCCCGAGAGAGCAAACTTGAGCGGTTTCACCCAGACCAGGGCCCCCGTCACGAGGCGGTGGTCGAGGGGCAGCAGCACCAGGGCCGCCGCTGCCAGCCCCGCGTGCAGCCAGCCGGCCCCCGACAGCGCCGGGTTGGCGCGGTGCAGGATGCGCAGGGCCCCGGCCGCTGCGGGCGGGGCAGGAGTGGTAGTGGAGCGAACGGCGAAGGGCAGCAGCGTTTCCATAAGCAGCGGTTAGTTGGTTGATAAAGAAGTGTTTTTGGCCTTTCGGGCCCACAGCCCGCGCAGCCCGCAGTACAGCAGCAGCCCCACCGGCCCGAACAAAAACGTGAGGACCAGCGCCGGCACCACCAGCGCGTGCGGCAGGCCGCGGCGCTGGGCGTCGCGCACTTCCCAGGCCCCCGTCCACAGGTCGAAGCAGAGGTAGTGCACCCAGCCCGCCAGCAGCGCCCACGGGTCGCGGAACAAGGCCGCCACCTGCGCCAGCGACCCGAAGCCGCCCGCCCCGCCGTGGGGCCCCAGGTAGTGCGCCGCGAGCAGTGCCGCGTAGGATGCGGCCAGCCCCAGCGGCAGGGCCCCATTGAGCACCAGCGCCTTGGTGAAGCGGCTGCGCGGGGCCAGCACCAGCAGGGCCCACCCGAGCAGGGCGGCGGGGTTGGCCAGCGAAAACAGAAAATCAGGCGTGGGCATGGGCGGCGTTTGGGGCGGTGAGTGGGCCAAAAGTAGAAGTTGGCCCCACCGGCCGCCAGCCCATTCGGGGCGAAACGCCCCCGCGCCCGGGCCAAGCCGCCGCGGGGCGGGGCGAAGCGGCGGCAGTTGCCACCGCCAGCGGCGAATCCTTTTTGGCGCACGAATTGCTTGGGGCCCGGCCCCACGCGCCCAGCTTTCTAAACCAAAGCGCCCGCTGCGGGTTAACCCCCTCTTGCTTATTAAACGCAACGGCTACGGCCGGGCTTGCGTACCCGCCGCGTGAAGTTGATGGATTACCTGTTTATTACTTACCGCCAGGCCGTTGGGCCCGGGGTAAGGCGGGCGTTGTTGGCGTTGTGGCTGGGGGGGCTGCTGCCGCTGGGGGCCCATGCTCAGCTGCCCGGGCTGGGCCACAGCCAGCTCCGCGCGGCCTCCGATACGGTGCGGCGGCGGGCGGTGGCGCGGCTGGCCAAGCCCCGGGTGGTGGCGTTTTTCGACGCGCGCTACTCCATCATCAACAGCCACTTCGTCACCATCAACGGCCTGAAGCTGGGCCTGGAGTGGAAAAACCGCCTGCGCACCGGCGCGGCCGTGTACTTCCTCAGCAGCCGCATTCCCACGCGCCGCGAGCGGCCCGACAACGTGGACGACGACGCCCGCGCCGACCTGCGCTTCCGCTACCTGGCCCTCTACGGTGAGTACGTGCTCATCGAAAACCGCCGCTGGGAGCTGAGCGTGCCCCTGCAAGCGGGCCTCGGCAACGCCTACGTGGAGTACGTGTCGCCCGATGGCACAACCCAGGAAACGCCCCACGACTTCATGGGCGTCATTGAGCCCAGCGTGAACGCCCAAATGCGCATTTTCCGCTGGGTAGGGCTGGGGGCGGGGGCCGGCTGGCGGGCCCCGGTGTTTGTGAACCGCACGGTGCGCAAGGAGCTTAGCGGCCCCATTTTTTTTCTGCGGGGCAAGCTCTTCCTCAACGACTTGGTGGCCGTGGTGCGGGGCCGCGAGCGGTTATTTTCGCAAAAGGGGCTGCGCAGCGAATAATAGTGCAGCTGGGCTATTGCGGCGCGGGCGGCGGCGGCTTATGTTTGCCACCGTCTCCACAATAAATGGTACTTGTATGCGTTTCGGTTGGATTTCTGCGTTTGTGCCCGACGCCCGCGGCGTCCGCTGGATTTTTGGTTTGCTGTTGCTGCCGGCCGTGTGGCTGGCCAAGGGCGGCAGCGCCCCGGGGGCCCCGCCGGCGCCGGTAGCCACCGTGGCCCCGGCCGCCGCACCCGTGGCTCCGGCCCCGTTGGAGGCCCACCGGGCCCCGGGGGCCCCGCGCGCGGCCCGCTAGCCGCTACTTGCCCGCCGCGTAAGTAAAGCCCACCGACAGGTTGGTGTTCACGGGCGCGCGGCCTTCCACGTTGATGCTCTCGAGCGAGTAGGCGTAGGTAATGGCCAGGGCCAGGTGGTGCGAGAGGCGCACGGCCAGGGCCCCGTGCCGTTCACGCGGTAGTCGCCGTTGAGGTTGCCCACCGCCGGCTGGTAGTACACCAGGGCCGTGGGCGTGGCCGCGCCCCGCGTGTACTGGCCCTTGGCGCGCAGCGAGTGGCGTAGCACCTGGCGGTGCAAATCGGTGTAGTACTGGGTTTCTTCGCGCAGCAGGAAATAGCTCACGTTCACCTTGTTGCTTAGCGTGTCTTTGTACAGCTGGTAGCCCACGCCCAGGCCCCCACCACGCGGTAGTCGATGGCCCGCAGGTTGCTGTACTCCACTTGGCCCAGGGTGTAAAACTTGTAGCGGCCCTGCTGGTAAGTGGGCGTGGTGAGCAGCAAAAACTCGCGCTCGCGCTGCAAGCCGTCTTGCTTGCCGTAGCTGAAGCTAAGGGCCGCCGGTGCCAGCCAGTGCCCGCCCTTGAACGAGAGGTTGACCGTGTGGCTGGTGCTGAGGAACGTGCGCGCGACGGTGCCCGTGGTGTAAAGGCCCGTGAGCGAGGCCGTGTAGTGCACGCCCTTGCCCTTCACGTTGTAGGTTTCAAACTCGGCGGCCGGCAGGCCGGCGGCGCCGCCAGCGGCCGGGGCCACGGCGGGTGTGGCGGTGGTATCGGCTCTGGGTATGGTACGGGTCGAGTCGGCCACGCTTTGGGCATGGGCCGTAGGGCGGCTCGCAAGTAGCAGCAGCGCCAGCAGCCCGGGGCCCCAAAACTTCAAATACGGCCTCTTCATCCAATCAAATCCGGGGTGTCCAGGCTGCGCAGCGTAGCCGCCCGGTCGAGCTTGCCGGAGGCCGTGGTGTGAAATTCGGGCACGAACACGAGGTGCCGCGGCTGCTCGTATTTGCCTAGGCGGGCGGCCAGCAGCGCCCGCAGCTGGGCCGCGGCGGTCGCGTCCAGGGCGGGGCCCTCCACGTAGGCCGCCACGGCTTGGCCGAGGCGCTCGTCGGGCCGGCCGGCCACGAAGCAGCGGCGCGGGGCCCCAATTTCGGCCAGGGCCACGTCGAGCACCAATTCCACCTTCTCGGCCGGCACCTTCACGCCGCCCGAGTTGATAACGAAATCGGCCCGGCCCAGCCACTCAAACGAATGGTTGCCGGCGTCCAACGCCACCAGGTCGTTGGTGACGACGAGCTGGTCGTCGGTCACGTCGCCGCGCAGCGTGAGGCAGCCGCGCGCGTCCTGCCCGGCCGCAATGCCCGGCAGCACCCGGAAGGCGGTGATGGCCTGGGCCCCGTTCAGCCGGCGCAGGGCCACGTGCGAGCAGGTTTCGGTCATGCCGTAGGTGAGCAGCACCGGCACCGTGAGCTGGGCCTGGACGGCGGCGAGCAGCGCCGCGTCCACCGGGGCCCCGCCCACCAAAATGGTTTTCATGCGGTTGAGGCACGCGGCGTGGCCGGCGGCCAGCACGGCCCGTAGCTGCAGGGGCACGAAGGCGGCAAAGTCGAATGCGGCGTCGGCCGGCACCAGGGCCAGCGGGTCGGCCTGGGGTTCCACCACGGTCAGGTGCATTTGCCGCTCCAGGCCGCGCACCAGCATCATCAGCCCGCCGATGTACTCGCAGTTGAGGCAGACCAGCGCCCGGTCGCCGGGCCCCAGGTCGAAGAAGTCGCCGGTGCGCCGGGCCGAGGCTTCCAGCTGCCGCCGCCGCAGCGGCACGGGCGCCGGCGCGCCCGTGCTGCCCGACGTGGTGAGGGTGAACTCCTGCGAGCCGTTCAGCCACTCGCGCACGCGCTCCAGCACGCGGGCCTCGTAGCCGTTGAGGCCGGCGGGCACCGCGGCGGGGTACTGCTGCACGTCGGCGTACGCAAATTCGCGGCCGTTGAGCAGCAGGGAGGCGGGTAGGGAAAGGGTTGCCATTCGGCAAAACTAGCGCTAGAGGCAGAAAAACCTCGTATGGGCCGCTCGTCCGGCGTTTTACCGGGTACACTGTTGCTTATTTCAACGAATAGCTATCCAGTTCCCAAAGCCCATTTCCTATCACTCCACCCAAGCTAAATTCCGCCTGATTTAGCTTGGTGATGCCAATACCTGGTGTGACCCAAATGCGGTTATTGGTCCGGGAATTCGTAACGTATCCCCGGGTTTTGGACAGTTCGTAGGTGTTGGCGAAAGTTCCAGCCGGTACCGCCAGGGTAGACTGCCCCAACACCTTGGTGGTGTCGCCGTAAAAAGCACTGGTGAACCAGCGGTTCCCCGTTTGCAATGGCAAAACGTAACGCATCCGCTCATACGGCATCGGTTCGGTGCAAACCCAGCAAGGCTTATTGTAAACCTTCACAATTCCACCGTTGGAAACAACGTAGCTGGTGTCGTTGAACGACTGAATCTTGCTGACCCAAATGTTGGCTTTCTGGCCATCAGGAAGGGTGCCTTGGCCAATCACATCGACGTCGATGTAATCTGTTGGCAGTCCGCTTATCGTGTATTTGTACCGCCAATGATTTCCCACCGCGTTCGGGAAATCTGTATTGCCGGAACTGCTGGTGCCTGGGTCTTCTTTTTTGCACGAAGCAACGGCAAATACTAAAGCAACGGGTAGCCAAAAGTATTTTTTCATGGTCGCCAGCGCTCAAGTATTACGTAGGTTCGATATGCCTCCCGCGTAATTAGAGAATGATGCCAATCGTTTTAGTTGCATGGGCCTACGATCAAATTTTGGGCCCTAGCGGACCAGCCAGCGCTGGTACGTTTTGACCGACGGCACCGTCAGACGCCCCAAAACTAGCAGCAGGCCGCCGCAAATGGCCAGGTCCGTGGCCTGCTGCGTGACGACGTAGGAGGCCAGCAGGGGCAGGCCCAGCAGGCCCAATAGGCTGTCGCGCAGCAACATCCGCGCCTGGTAAATGCGCAGGTTTTCGGCGTAGGGCCGCCGCAAGTTGGGCCGCAGGCTGCGCGATACCGCGTAGAGCAGGGCCCCCACCACCGGCACCAGGGCCCCCAGCAGCAGCAAGGCCGGCCACGTGGCCAGCCGCGGGTTGGCGGCGGCGCCCACCGCCATGCGGGGGCCGGCGGCCAGCACCGCGCCACCCATCAGCAGGGATTGGGCGCCGTAGTGCAGCCAGTGCCGCCGCCGGATGCGCCCGAGGGCCTCGTGAAATTCAGCGTCCGTCATGCGGCAAAAAAGAGGGCCCCGGGGCCGGTCAAGTAAACGCGCAGCGGGGGAGGCCCGCGCACCCGCACGCCAAAGGCGCTGAGCAAGTTGCCAACAACGGCCGGAACAATTCGGCTTGCCTTTGTCGAAAAAAATCGCTACTATTACCTGCCTCCTACCTAACCCTTACGGCCATGACTCTCCATTCGCAGCTATCCGCACCCCCGGCACCCGTTGTTGAAAGCGTCGCCCGTCCCACCCGCACGCCTGCCGAGCAGGCCGCTAAAGCTGCCAAAAAGGAGCGCAAGCACGCACGGCTGCGCTGGTTTTTCTCCTGGTGCTGGGGTTGCCAGTCCATGGGCGGCAGCTTTTGATGATCTTGATTGATAATTGGTTATACGCAAAAAGCCCCGCCAAACTGGCTTGTCCTTACCCAAATCTTTTTCCGACTTCCCCGAGGTAATGCAAAGGCCCTTTTTTGCTGGATGACCCCGCTTGAAAAGCGGCAAACCGGATAGGCAACCGCGCAAAAACGCCCTTCCAGCCACATGGCCGGAAGGGCGTTTGAGTTTTGGGTAAGGACAAGCCAAACTGGCGGGGCTTTTTGGTGCAGTGCCGCGCCGCGGCTACGGGAATTTTGGGAACTTCGAGAAGTCGGGCTGGCGCTTTTCGAGGAAGGCGTTTTTGCCTTCCTTGGCCTCTTCGCTTAGGTAGTAGAGCAGCGTGGCGTTGCCGGCCAGCTCCTGGATGCCGGCCTGCCCGTCGAGCTCGGCGTTGAAGCTGGATTTTAGCATCCGCAGCGCCAAGGGGCTCTTTTGCAGAATTTTATGGCACCAGGATATGGTGGTTTCCTCCAGCTTGTCGAGCGGCACCACCTTGTTCACCAGGCCCATGTCGAGGGCCTCCTGGGCGTCGTACTGGTCGCAGAGGAACCAGATTTCACGGGCTTTTTTCTGGCCCACCACACGCGCCAGGTAGCTCGCCCCGAAGCCGCCGTCGAACGAGCCCACGTTGGGGCCCGTCTGGCCGAAGCGGGCGTTGTCGGCGGCAATGCTCAGGTCGCACACCACGTGCAGCACGTGGCCCCCGCCGATGGCCCATCCCGCCACCATGGCAATCACCGGCTTCGGAATGGAGCGAATCATCTTTTGCAGGTCCAGCACGTTGAGGCGGGGCACGGCGTTTTCGCCCACGTAGCCGCCGTGGCCGCGCACGCTCTGGTCGCCGCCCGAGCAGAACGCTTTGCCGCCCTCACCAGTGAGGATAATCACGCCGAGGTCGGTGCGGTTGCGGCAAATGTCCATCGCCTCAATCATCTCGTCCACCGTGAGCGGCGTGAAGGCGTTGTGCACCTGCGGCCGGTTGATGCTGATTTTGGCAATGCCCCCGTGCTGGGAGAACAGGATTTCTTTGAACTCCTTAATCGGAGTCCACTCGATTTTTTCAGACATTGATTGTATTGAAAAAGCCGTCATGCTGAGCGTAGCCGAAGCATCTCTACTGCTTCGTTGCGCTGATTGGATTACTCGCGCGGTAGAGATGCTTCGGCTGCGCTCAGCATGACCGTTGGTTAAAAATTAAGAAAAAGCAGCTTTGACCGCTTCCCGGTATTCTTCAAAAAAGGCGGCGTTGGTTCTGCTATCGGTGAAAACTTCCAGCACCGCCGCCCCGGTTTCGGCCGCAAAGAAAACCGGCAGCGCGGCATCTAGTTCATCAAAGGAGGCCACCGGGAAATAGCGCAGCTGAAAATCGCGGCACAGGTTCTCCGCCGTCAGGGCTTGGTGGGTTTCAAAAAACTCTTCCAGTTCCGGCTGCTGCCGGGGCCCCTCAATCATGCGGAAAATGCCGCCGCCGTGGTTGTTGAACACCACCACCCGCAAATTGGGCGTGGGGTAGTTGTGCCAGAAGGCGTTGCGGTCGTAGAAAAACGCCACGTCGCCGGTCAGCAGTACCACCGGCCGCGTGGGCTGTGCCAGGGCCCCGCCCACGGCGGTGCTGTTGCAGCCGTCGATGCCGCTGGTGCCGCGGTTGGCGAACACCTCAATTTGCTTATCCGCCGGCAGGCCCAGGATGTTGGCGTAGCGCACGGCCATGCTATTGGCCAGGTGCAGGGCGGTGCCGTCGCCCAGGGCCCCAAGTACTTGCTGGAAGATTGAAAATTCGTTGAATACTTCTATAAGCTCTTGAAAACGACCCCGCTTGCTTTCGAAGAAATTATTTAGTGCCGTTTCCCCGCGTTGTTCTGCTGAGCTCCAGCTTAGGTTGTATTGGGTTGCGGAAAGATTGGAAGTTGAACCCTCCGCAGGGCCGTAGTCCTTGGTTTCGAACGAGGCCAGCTGCTGAAAAAATGCGGCTGGTTGCACCCGCACAATGCGCGTGAGGCTGCGAAACGTGTCGGCCACGGGCCCCGTGGCTTGCAGGTGCCAGTGCTGCGCGGGGGCCGCGTCGCGCAGAAATAGCTTCAAGCTCTTCGAAATCAGCGACTGGCCGAAGGTGATGAGCAGGTCGGGTTGCAGCGCGGCCTTTTGCTCTTTGGGCAGGCCGGCTAGGAAAATGTCCTGCCGGTGCACGGCGAACACGTCGCGCAGGTTGGCGATGACGTCGGCCACCACCGGCACTCGCCGCACTGCGGCAAAATCGTAGAGCGCCACCGTCAGGCCGGGCCCCCCGGCTTGTTGGCCGGCCACCACCAGCACGCGGCCGGCGGCGCGCAGCCGCTGGCGCAGGTCCAGAATTTCGGCCGGGAGCAGCACGGCGTTGGCGTGGTCCTCCCGAATAATCTTCACGTCCTGCTCGTACACCACCTCTTCGCCCGCTTTCGGGTAAAACGGCTCGCGCAGCGGAATATTCACCTGCACCGGGCCGGCGGGGCCCGCCTGGGCGAGGTTAATGGCCTCGTTAATGATGCGTTCGGCGTGCCACTTGGCGTCGGGGTGCGTAGTGTCGGCCGGGAAATCGAAGGCGGCTTTGGCATGGGCCCCGTAGAGGTTGTGCTGGCGGATGGTCTGGCCGTCGAGTTGGTCAATCCACTCCGGGGGCCGGTCGGCGGTGAGAATCAGCAGCGGAATTTGCTGGAAAAAGGCCTCCGCCACGGCGGGCGCGTAGTTGAGGCCGGCCGTGCCGCTGGTGCACACCAGCACCACCGGCCGCCGCGTGGCCTGCGCCAGGCCCAGGCCGATGAATGCCGCCGCCCGCTCGTCGGGCACCACGCGCAGCTTGCCGCGGTAGGCCGGGTGCCGCGCAAAGGCCAGCGTGAGCGGTGCTGAGCGCGAGCCCGGCGACAGAATAACGTCGGTGATGCCGTGCCGGGCGCAGATTTCGGCGATGTTGAAAACGGCTTGGTTGTTCATTTATCGGTTAGCAGTTGACATTTAACAGAAGAAACAAGAGGGTCATGCTGAGCTTGCCGAAGCATCTCTCCCGCTCACTAAATAATTTGATTACTGCTGCGGGAGAGATGCTTCGGCAAGCTCAGCATGACCGCTCTGTGATGGGTGCTAATTGATAAATGTTAAATGAGCACCGTGGCTACGGTTTGCAATTTCATCTCAGTTTCCTGCCACTCGCGTTCCGGGTCCGAGTCCGCCGTCAGGCCGGTGCCGGCGTAGAGGATGGCCTCGTGGGCGCGCACTTGCAGGCAGCGCAGGTTCACGAAGAGGCGGGCCACGCCGGGCGCGGCCACGTTCACGGGGCCCAAAAAGCCGCTGTAGTAGGCACGGTCGTAGCCCTCGTGCTGGCGCAAAAACGCCAGCGCGGCCAGCTTGGGCATGCCGCCCACGGCCGAGGTGGGGTGCAGCAGGCGCAGCATGTCGGTGCCCAGGTTGGGGAAGGGCACGGCGTTCAGGTCCACCTCGAAGTCGGTGCGCAGGTGCAGCAGCTGGCCCGCCACCACGGTGCGGGGCCCCGTTTCCTGGTATTCGCGCAGGCGCAACTGCTTGAAGCAGTTCACGATGTAGCGCGCCACCAGCGCCTGCTCCTCAATTTCCTTCTGCCGCCAAATGGCTGTTCGGGGCGAGGCGGCCTCCGTCACGGGCTGGGTGGCGGCCAGCGCCACGGTGCGGAAGCGGCCGTCGGCCGTGACCTCAGCCAGCACCTCAGGCGTGGCCCCCAGCCAGGTGCCCGCGCCCGGCACGCTCACCAGCGACACGAACGCCTGCGGGTACTTCGCGCTGAGCTTGTCGAACGCCGCGAGCGGGTCGAACCCGGCCGGCAGCGGCCGCCGCGCCGCCCGCGAGCTAACCACCTTCAGCACGGCTTTTTCCTTAATGGCCGCTACGCCGCGGCTCACCAACTGCATATACTCGGCCTCGGTGGCGGCGGCTGGGGCGGGCTGCGGGCTGTGGTGCCAAGCCAGCTCGGCCGGCGTGGGCAATGCCAGCCACGCCGCGATGTTGGGCAGCAGCGCGCGAGCGGCGGGCGCCACGAGGAGGGCGTCGGGCCGGGCGGCGTCGAAGCGCACATCAGCGGGCAGGAAAAAGGCTGGGTTGTGGTCGGAGTCGCGGAAAGGAAAGAACGCGAAGCCCGCCGGGGCCCCCGCGTCGAGGGCGGGCGGCAGGCCGGTGTAGGCGGCTTCGAGCGAGCGGCTCACCAGTAGCTGCGGCCGGCCGGCGCCGGGCTCGCGCCACACGGCCAGCGGGCGGCCCGTGCGCAGGGCCCCCGCCACGAGGTGGCGCAGCCGGGCCAGGGCCCCCAGGCCCGCCGCGGCGGGCGGCCACGGCAGCACGCGCGGTTCGGGGAGCGGTATGGAAGGGTTAATCAAAACAGAAAGAGCGAGGCGTTTATGGCCGACTGCGGGCCATAATGCTGACAACCGACAACGAACAACTGACAACTAAAAACCTAGCGGGGCAGGTCAATCACGGCCATCGTGATGCGGCTGATGCAGACCAGGGCCCCCGTTTCTTCGTGGGTGATGCGGATTTCCCACACCTGCGTGCTGCGGCCCACGTGCACCGGCGTGGCCCGGCCGCGCACCCAGCCGTCGCGCACGCCCTTGAGGTGGTTGGCGTTGATTTCCAGGCCCACGCAGGCTTGCTTGGTGGGGTCGACGCGGCTGGCGGCCCCTACGCTGCCCAGCGTTTCGGCCAGCGCCACCGAGGCCCCGCCGTGCAGCAGGCCCAGGGGCTGGTGGGTGCGGCCGTCGACGGGCATGCGGCCCTCAATGTAGTCGTTGGTAAGGGCAGTTAGCTCGATGCCGAGGGCGTCGGCCAGGGTGGGGCGGGTGGCCGTCCAGGCCTTTACTTCGTCGAGGGTCATTTTAACGGGTAGTTTCTCGTAGACAATGGTTAGGCTGTTCATTGTGCTTGGCAACTGCCAACGAACAACTAATAACTTGAAACAGGAACCCGTACTTTGGGCCATTGTTCCGCAAAACTACCCCGAAACGTGAGGCCCCGGACCATCTTCCTGCTGCGCCACGGCCAGACCGATTTTAACGTGCAAAACATTGTGCAGGGCAGCGGCATCGATTCTGACCTCAACGACGCGGGCCGCCGCCAGGCCGCGCAGTTTTTTGCCGCCTACGGCCACGTGCCGTTTGATAAAGTGTACACCTCGGCGCTGCGCCGCACCCGGCAGTCGGTGCAAGGCTTCCTCGACCTGGGCCTGCCGCACGAGGCGCACACGGCCCTGAACGAGATTAGCTGGGGCCGCCGCGAGGGCAGCCGCATCACCGTGGCCGAGGATGCCGAGTACCGCGCCACGCTAACCGCCTGGGCCGCTGGCGACGCCAGCGCCCGCCTCGAAGGCGGCGAGAGCCCCGCCGAAGTGGCCGCCCGCCAGCGCCCGTTCATCGAGCTTCTGAAGGCCCGCGCCGACGAAGAAACCGTGCTCGTGTGCCTGCACGGCCGGGCCCTGCGCGTGCTGCTCTGCCAGCTGCTGCACTACCCCCTCAGCTGCATGGATGGTTTCGAGCACAGCAACTTGTGTTTGTACAAGCTCGAGTATACGGGCACGGTGTTCACGGTGAAAAATTTTCTTGACACCGCCCATTTGCAAAGCTGAGCGCAGCGGCCGGTGGCGGGTGGGCCCCGGCCGGTTGGTGCGCCCAACTTTTCGGGCTAATTTTGGCCCAATCAACCCAAGCGCGACAACCCGATGGCCGAAATCATAAAAATGCCTAAAATGAGCGACACGATGACCGAAGGTGTCATCGCGGCCTGGCTCAAAAAAGTGGGCGACAACGTTAAGTCCGGCGATATCCTGGCCGAAGTCGAAACCGACAAGGCCACCATGGAGCTGGAAAACTACGACGACGGCACCTTACTCTACATCGGTCCGAAAGAAGGTGAAGCCGTGGCCGTAGACGGTATTTTGGCCATTGTGGGCAAGCCGGGTGAGGATTTTTCAGCACTGCTAAACGGCGGCGGGGCCCCCACCGCCCCCAAGGCCGAGGCCCCCAAGCCTGCCCCGGCCCCCGCTGCCGAGGCTCCCAAACCTGCGGCTCCCGTGGCTCCGGCCGCGCCCGCCAACGGCAAGAAAGCCACCGTGGTGCTCATGCCCAAGATGAGCGACACGATGACCGAAGGCACTATTGCTGCCTGGCTGAAAAAGGTGGGTGATAAGGTGAAAGCCGGCGACATCCTGGCCGAAGTCGAGACCGACAAAGCCACCATGGAGCTGGAAAACTACGAGGACGGCACCCTGCTCTACACGGGTCCCAAGGCTGGCGAAGCCGTGGCCGTGGATGGCATTCTGGCCATCATCGGCGAGGAAGGCGCCGACATCCAGTCGCTGCTGGGCGGCCAGAGCGGCGGCGCTGCCCCGGCCCCCGCTGGGGCCCCAGCGCCGGCTGCCGCAGCCGAAGAGCCCGCTGCGCCCACCGGCCGCATCCTGGCCTCGCCGCTGGCCAAGAGCATCGCCAAAGAAAAAGGCATCAACCTGGCCCAGGTGAAGGGCAGCGGCGACAATGGCCGCATTGTGCAGCGCGACGTGGAAGCCTTCACGCCCAGCCAGGCTGCTGCACCGACCACCGCGCCCGCTACGGCTCCCAACGAATACATTGCCGCCGCCGTGCCCGTGGCCGCGCCCGCTGCGCCCGTCCCGAAAGCCGCGCCGGCCCCCGCCGCGGCCGAAGGCACCTACACCGATACACCGGTGTCGCAGATGCGCAAGGTGATTGCCAAGCGCCTGTCGGAAAGCTTGTTCACGGCCCCGCATTTCTATCTCACGATGGAAATCCTGATGGACAAGGCCATGGAGGTGCGCACCCAGCTCAACACGCTTTCGCCGGTGAAGCTGAGCTTCAACGACCTGGTGCTCAAGGCGTCGGCCGTGGCCCTGCGTCAGCACCCGGTGGTCAACTCGTCGTGGCTCGGCGACAAGATTCGCCAGAACAAGGTCATCAACATTGGTGTGGCCGTGGCCGTGGACGAAGGGCTACTGGTGCCCGTCATCCGCAACGCCGACGGCAAGGGCCTCTCGCAGATTGCGACCGAAGTGAAGGAGCTAGCCGGCAAAGCCAAGAGTAAGAAGCTCCAGCCCGCCGAGTGGGAAGGTAGCACCTTCACCATCAGCAACCTGGGCATGTTCGGCATCGACGAGTTCACGGCCATCATCAACCCGCCGGATGCCTGCATCCTGGCCGTGGGCGGCATCAAGCAAACCGCTGTGGTGAAGGATGGCCAGCTGGCCATCGGCAACCTCATGAAGGTGACGCTGAGCTGTGACCACCGCGTGGTGGACGGCGCCACCGGCGCGGCTTTCCTGCAAACGCTAAAGGCGTTGCTGGAAGACCCCATGCGGATGCTGATTTGACCCTTGACCGCCGTACAAGCTGCGTGATTTCTAAGAATGACTCAAAGAATCAGCCCCCACCGGGCTGATTCTTTGTTTTTAAGGCCATTAGGGCCCCAATGGACGTGGTGGTATGGGAAAGAGCCTATATTTACGGGCCATCATACAATTCTTCGTATTATGAATAAAAAGCTACTAATTGTACCGTTCGTTTTGGCCAGCAGCGCCGCCTGGGCGCAGAGCCGCACCTTGTCGGGCCAGGTCCTGGACGCGGCAGGAGCCCCGGTCATTGGGGCCACGGTGGTGGAAAAAGGCACCAACAACGGCATCAGCACCGATGCCACGGGCCGCTTTGTGCTGCGCGCGCGCACGGCCCAGCCGCGGCTGCAAATCAGCGCCCTGGGCTACACCAGCCAGGAAGTGGGCACCGAGGGCCCCGTGGCGGTGCGCCTGGCCACCAGCAGCACCGCTCTCGAAGGCGTGCAGGTGGTGGGCACGCGCAGCCTCAACCGCTCGGTGACGGACTCGCCCTCGCCGGTCGACATCATCGACGTGCGGCAGGTGACGGCCAAAACTGGCCAGCTCGACGTGAACCAGCTGCTGCAATTCGTGGCCCCGTCCTTCAACTCGAACCGCCAGACCGGGGCCGACGGCGCCGACCACGTGGACCCTGCCAGCCTGCGCGGCCTGGGCCCCGACCAAACCCTGGTGCTGGTGAACGGCAAGCGCTGGCACCAGTCGGCGCTCGTGAACCTGTTCGGCTCGCGCGGCCGCGGCAACACGGGCACCGACCTGAACACGATTCCGGCCGCCAGCATCGAGCGCATCGAGATTTTGCGCGACGGGGCCTCGGCCCAGTACGGCTCCGACGCCATTGCGGGCGTCATCAACATCGTGCTGAAAACCAGCACCAAGGAGCTGACGGCTAACGCCAACTACGGGGCCTACACCGCCAAGTACCGCTTCGACGATAAGACCTTCGACGGCGGCAACTTCAATGCCAACGCCAATTACGGCGTGGCCGTGGGCCAGGGCGGCTTTGTGAACGCCACCGTTGACTATAACCAGCGCGAGCATACCCAGCGCGCCAATGTGCCGGCCCCCGACGGCATCCAGCGCCGCGAGTACGGCGACCCGAAGGCGACCAACACCTCTGTGTACCTCAACAGCAAGCTGCCTCTGAGCGAGAAAGTGTACGCCTACGTGTTCGGCGGCTTCAACGTGCGCAAGGGCGACGCTTACGCTTACACCCGCTTCCCGACCATCGGCACCGACAGCCTGGGCAACGACATTCCGAATCCGCGCAGCAACGCCACGCTCTACCCCAACGGCTTCGACCCCATCATCACGAGCAGCATTTTCGACGGGCACGGGGTAGCCGGCGTGCGCGGCGCTTTCGGCGGCTGGGACGTGGATTTGAGCAACGGCTTCGGCTCGAATAACTTCCACTATGGGGTGCGCAACACCTTGAACGCCACACTGGGGGCCCAGTCGCCGACGACCTTCGACGCGGGCGGCTTTCAACTCCAGCAGAACGTGGTGGACCTTAACATGAGCCGCAACTACAAAACCGTGTTGCAGGGCCTAAACCTGGCCTTTGGTAGCGAGTACCGCCGCGAGTGGTACCAGATTTTCGCAGGCGAAGAAGGCTCGTACCGCAACTACGCCCCAGCATCGAACCGGCCAGGTGGGTCCCAGGGCTTCCCCGGCTTCCAGCCGCGCAATGAGCTGAAGGCCAGCCGCAGCAACATCGGCGTGTACGCCGATGCTGAGCTGGACGTGACCAAGGCCCTGCTGGTGGAAGGCGCGGTGCGCTTCGAGAACTACAGCGACTTTGGCAGCAACTTCACCGGCAAGCTGGCCACGCGCCTCAAGCTGAGCGACGCCTTCTCACTGCGCGGCACGCTGAGCACGGGCTTCCGGGCCCCGTCGCTGGCCCAGATTAACTTCAATACTGTATTTACCAATGTAGTAGGCGGAAAAGCGATTGACGTACTCATCGACCGTAACAGCGGCCCCGTGACGCGGGCCGTGGGCATTCCGCCGCTCACGCGCGAGTTGTCGCGCTCGGCCAGCGTGGGCTTTACGGGCCGCGCTGGTTCCATTCTAACCTTCACTGTGGACGGCTATTACATTCACATTCAAGACCGTATCGTGCTCACCGGGGCCTTTGGGAACGACGACAACATAATCGGGCCCACCCTCACGGCCCTGAACGTGGGCCAGGCCCAGTTCTTCGCCAACGCGGCCTCCACCAGCACGTTCGGCCTCGACGCCGTGGTGGCCAACACCCTGGGCGTGGGCAGCGGCCGCCTCACCACCACGCTGGCCGCCAACTTCAACCGCCTCAACGTCACGAGTGTGCAAGCCACGCCGCTGCTGGCCGGCAAGGAAGATATTTTCTTCGGGCCCCGCGAGCAGGCGTTTGTGAAAGCCTCGGCGCCGCCCTACAAAATCAACCTCACCTTCGACTACAGCCTCGGCCGCTTCGGGGCCCTGGTGCGGTTCGTGGAGTTTGGCGGCGTGTCGCTCATCGACTACAACGGCAACCTGAACCGCTACGACCCGCGCCTGACCACCGACGTGGCCCTCAGCTATGCCCTCACCAACCAGCTGCGCCTCTCAGTGGGCAGTTCGAACCTGTTCAATAAGTACCCCAACTTCTTCAACCCCCAGGCCACCGAAACCGGCGGCGCCTGGGACCCTGTGCAAATGGGCTCGAACGGCCGCTTCCTTTTTGCCAAGCTCCAGGCCCGGTTCTAGGCCAGGAGCGGGCGTTCATCCCCGCGCAGGTGCAGAACCCCGCCGATATTTTTGGGCGTTATCCGCTAAAATGCAATGAGTCCCGCTAAGCTTTCAAAGCCTGGCGGGACTCATTGCATTTTAGCGGATAATACCGCAAGGCTGTTTTGTGGTAGTTTTTACTTATTGAACAGCTTTCGGAGTTGGCCGGCAGCCGCTTCTACTGCGCGGACGCCAGCCGAGTAAGTCTGTTTCACTGACTGGAATAACTGCTGGAGCTGTGGCGCTTTGCGACGCTCACTCTTGCCATATGGTGGGGCCCTAATCTATTTGCTGTTGCCGCTCCATGCGTCACAACATTCGGGAGATTTCCCTCAATTTGCATTGTGTTCTTAACTTTTTGTTCTTTGCCACGTTTTCTCATGTGAAATTAATAGTAGGGTAGCCGGTTAGCGGTTGGCCAACATTCAGTGCACCTCTTCGGACTGCTCATAATGAAAGCTCCTGTTCTAGCCGAATTGCCTGTTGGCAAATGGAATTTGCCGCAACTGGCTGAAGGTGTGGCCATCCCCCGCGTTATTCACCAAACGTTTATGTCTAAGAAGCTGCCGCCTGAGCTTCAGGAAAACGTTGATAGCATCAAGAGGCTAAACCCTGGCTGGACGCACATTATTTACGACGACGACGACATAACAAAGTTTGTCGGCGAGAACTACGGGCCCCATATCCTTCATTGTTTTGAACGAATAAACCCGCGGTACGGCGTGGCCCGGGCAGATTTGTTCCGCTACTTGCTGATGTACAAATGCGGCGGCGTCTACCTGGATATTAAGAGCACGTGCATTTGCCCATTCGAGCAAATGCTGCGGCCAGACGACCGGTACATTTTATCCCATTGGAGAAACAAGCCCGGTGAGCAGCACGAGGGATTCGGCACTTCGGAAGAGGTAACAGACATTGCCGGCGGCGAGTACCAGCAGTGGCACATCGTTGCGGCCCCCGGCCACCCTTTCCTGAAAGCAGTAATCGAAACCGTCCTCCAAAACATTGACCAGTACCGCCCGTGGTTGCACGGCACGGGGGCCATTGGGGTGCTGAGGCTAACCGGCCCGCTCGCCTACACCACCGCCATTCAGCCATTGCTCCCGGTGGTACCGCACCGGAAAGTCGCCAATGAGACGGTGGTGGGCCTCAAATATTCGGTTTATCAGCATACCTCGCACCGGGCGGCCTACAAAACAAATTATTCCTCATTGACAGAATCCGTTGTGCTTTTGAGAAGCAGGGAAAAACTGCCGGCCCACTTGTACAGTTTTGCCAAGAAAAGCAAGCGCCTACTCACCAAACTGAACGGTCTCTTTAGTGCGGAGAAGTAGCCGATGTAGTGTTTGGCGATGTGGAATGCTTGTTAGTAACGCCCGCTTCTGGCCCAGCGGGGACCAAGCGTTGTATTTTTGCCCCATGCTCCCAAAAATTCGCTCCACGACCGTGCTCGGCGTGCGCCACAACGGCCAGATTGCCCTCGGGGCCGACGGCCAAGCCACTATGGACAAGCACGTGGCCAAAAACAACGTGCGCAAAGTGCGCCAGCTCAACGACGGCAAGGTGGTCACCGGATTTGCCGGCTCCACGGCCGATGCCTTCATGCTGCTCGACCGCTTCGAGGAGAAGCTGGCCGCCTACGGCAACAACCTCAAGCGCGCCGCCATCGAGCTGGCCAAAGACTGGCGCAAAGACCAGTACCTCCGTAAGTTAGAGGCCATGATGGTGGTCTGCGACAAGGACGAGCTGCTCATTATCAGCGGCACCGGCGACGTGCTGGAGCCCGACATGGACGTGGCCGCCATCGGCAGCGGCGCCATGTACGCGCAGGCCGCCGCCCTGGCCCTGAAGAAGCACGCCCCGCACCTGACAGCCCGCCAGATGGTGGAAGACGCCCTGCACATCGCGGCCGACATCTGCATCTACACCAACCACAATTTGATAATTGCGGAGCCGGCGTAATCCCTTTTCCTGTCATGCTGACGTAGAAAGCATCTTATCACGGTTGCTTCCGTTAGTTCTTCTTTTCCCCTGAGCAGCGCGGACGTGATAAGGTCCTTCGCAGGCTCAGGATGACATTACATCCCCACCATGCACATCACCAACTTCCTCAAGCACCACTACCGCCACTTCAACGCCGCGGCGCTCATCGACGCGGGCGAGGGCTATAACAAGCACCTCGCCGAGGGCGGCAAAATGATGATTACCCTGGCCGGGGCCATGAGCACCGCCGAAATGGGAATTCAGCTGGCCGAGCTGATTCGGCAGGACAAAGTGCAGATTATCAGCTGCACGGGCGCCAACCTGGAGGAGGATATCTTCAACCTAGTTGCCCACGACTTCTACGAGCGGGTGCCCAACTACCGCGACCTGACGCCCGCCGACGAGCACGAACTGCTGAAGCGCCACATGAACCGTGTGACCGACACCTGCATCCCCGAAGAGGAGGCCATGCGCCGCTTGGAGCACGTGGTGCTTAAGTTCTGGGAGAAGGCCGACCAGGAGGGCAAGGCGTACTTCCCGCACGAGTTTTTCTACCAGATTCTGCTGAGCGGCGAGCTGGAGCAATACTACCAGATTGACCCTAAGGATTCGTGGATGCTGGCCGCGGCCGAAAAAAACCTGCCCATTATTTGCCCCGGCTGGGAAGACTCGACGCTCGGCAACATCTACGCCGGCCACGTCATCACCGGCGATATCAAAAACGTGCACACCATGCGCACGGGCATCCAGTACATGATTTACCTGGCCGACTGGTACACCAAAACCGCTACCGAGGCGAGCAAAATCGGCTTCTTCCAGATTGGCGGCGGCATTGCCGGCGACTTCCCCATCTGCGTGGTGCCCATGCTGCACCAGGACTTGCAGCGCCATGAGGTGCCGCTGTGGGGCTATTTCTGCCAGATTTCGGACTCGACTACCAGCTACGGCAGCTACTCGGGCGCCGTGCCCAACGAGAAAATCACCTGGGGCAAGCTGGGTGAGAAAACCCCCAAGTTCATCATCGAAAGCGACGCTACCATCGTAGCCCCGCTGATATTTGCGATTGTGCTGGGGCAATAATGGCCGCTCGCACAAGCTTTTTAAAGCCCGCCGCTGAAATTCAGCAGCGGGCTTTTTTGCGATGAATAGGGGCCCAACTTTACTATTTGGTGAACTTACTTGCCTAAAAGAGAGCAGGCGCGGCGCGTTTTCGGCTGCGCGCATTCACGCGCCGCGGCGAGTAGTCGCGGCTAGTTGGCGCAGCCGGCGGCCGCGCAACTTGCTTGCGGGAGTTGGCAGTCCCAGTGCAGGCGGCGGTCAACCACTGCCGCACGAGGGTCGGGCTGGGGCCCTTCGGGGCGGCGGCCGTTCATCTTTTGCTGGTAGATAAACGCTTCTTCTTCCTGCTGGAAATAGTAGGAGTCGCTGAGGGCAAGGCGGCCAAATAGGTAAAGCATGACGGGCGGGGTGGGGTGAAACGGAACGGCAAGTGCATAGACGGGACACCGTCCGACTTACTCTAGTTGCAACCCAAAAAATTGCACTCGACCAACACGCACTCTTTCGCTGCGAAACCCGGCGCCACGACTACCAGTGGCCAGGTTGGGTTTGCCGCGCCCGTTGGCCTTCTTCTCTCGCCTGGGCAAAGTTGCGCCCGCGCCGGGGCCCCAGTCTGAGTAAAAAGGGCCTCATCAAAGCGGAGTATCGCCCAAAAGCTCGTCGGTGAAATGCGCCTGGTGTGGGGGCTGGGCAAACTTTTCGGCGTTGTAGGCCCCCGAGGCGCCGCGCGGGATGGAAAGGGACTGCCACGCATCGCCGGCCACCAGGCGGGCCAGGAATACCATTTGGCCCACGTGGTAGGGATAGTGCGCCAGCTGGCGGTTGATGGCCTCGGCCACGGTGTGGCCCTGGTGGCGGATGTACACGAGCCGGTCCAGGTCGGCCGTCGTCAGTCCGTCCAGGGCCCCAAACAGGCACTGCCAGCCGGCTTCCCATTTTTCGAGCACTGCGGCGCGGGTGCGCAGGTCGTTATCAAACTCGGCCTCGCGGTGGCGCCAGGGCTTTTCGCCGTCGCTGGTTAGGAAATCCGTCCAGCGCGACAACATGTTGCCCCACAAGTGCTTCACAATGGCTGCCAGGCTGTTGCTGGCCGCGTTGGGTTGCCAGTTGAGTTGGTCGTCGGGCACCTGGGCCAGGGTTTGCTCGCCCAGCAGTTTGTAGTAGGCGAACTGTTTTTTGGTGCTAGCGAGGAAGTCGGCGGTCATGGCGGTAAGGAGTACGGCGCGAGTTTACGCTGCCCGCGCGCAAAACCCTGGGGCTTAGGGCCCCCGCTAGCGCCACACGGCGGCCACCGTGGTATCGGCGAAGCTGAGGCGGGCGGGGGTGGTGGTCAGGTCGAGGGTGCCGGTAGTGTGGCGGTTGCGCACGGTGATGCGCAGGCGGTACACCTGGGCCGGCAAATCCTGGAGGCTGATGGCACTGCGGGCGGGCCCCGTGTCGGCGGTCATGCCGTTGTGCAGCACGCCGCAGTAACGCAGGCTCAGCACGTCGTCTTGCCGGGTGAGCGAGGCGATGAGGTGGTCGCTACCGCTGGTATTGAACACGTTGTCTTTGCTGACCAGAAATGTTTCGACCGTGCCCGGCAGCTGCACGGCTTGCTGCTGGGTGCGCAGCAGCACCTGGTAGCCGCTGGGCCCCGGCGTGCCGCAGTCTTCTTCCGTTACCAGTTCCGAACCCTCGCCGGGCGCCAGGCTCGGGTCGTCGCTTTTGCGGCAGCTGAATAGGGCGAGGGAAGCGGCAAAAAGCAGGGGCAAGCGCATACGGACGAGCAGAAAAAGGGGGAGTGGCTAGATGACCCCCGCGCGGCCGAAAAGGTTGCACGGCCATGCGCCGCCGGGGCCCCATGTATCATCGCCCAGTGCCTCGAAGCCTCGCGCGGGATGAACATGTAGCGCCGGGCTGGAACAAATGCAAAACGCCTTCCAATCCGCGCAAATCGGAAGGCGTTCTTGTGCGTTAGGTGTGGTTAGTACGACATGATTTTAAAGAAGCTTAGCACACACTTCGTAGAAATCCTCCTGTATAAGACGCACTGCTTCATCCATGTCAAGGGTAAAGTAATGGTATTCTTCGACTGAATCCGCCGCGTCTTTATCCACAAGTGTTTTACCGAGCGAGTCTTCGTCGAGTTTATCTAAATCCCAAAAGCTATCAGGCAAATTATCAATGTCAATCGGTTGGCGTTCAATATCTACGTGCCTCCAAAGGCGGGCATCACTTGCCTCAGTGTCGCCGTCAAAACTTAACCAATAAGTAAATAATGGTTGCCGCAGCCTCACTATTTTGAGAGCACCTATCGACCGTTCTTCTAAACCATCGGCCACAGCATCGCCTTCTGTTTCCTCAAGAAAGCTTAAAGAAGAATTAAAAAACTGTTCTTGTTCGGTTAGGATGTAATGAGCCGGCACTAAAACTTTTTTATAAACATGTTCTAGTAGCAATTCTAAACTGGATTTAGAAGTTAGATCAAGTTCGGAGATATCCGTGAGCAATTTGTTAGCAAATAGGTCACTTAAGCGCTGTTCAAAATTTTCCATAAATGAGGGTTGATTAATACTTGGAATAGAATAGTTTTTATGCAGTGACTAAAACCGGAACAGCGGCCGGTACGGGTTCCAGAGGCCCCACGGAATCATGAGGAGCACCAGCGCCAGGGCGACGCCGTAGTAGATGAAGGCCGTTTTGTGCTTGGCAGTGTCGTTGAGGCGCTTTTTGGAAAGTGTGCGGCCGATTTGGGCGATGATGACGGCCAGCACCATGATGGCCACGTGCTCCATGCCGAAGAAGCGCACCACTGGGTCCTTCATGGCGCCGGCTACTTTCATGGCTTTGAGGCCGTAGGGGCTGAGGCCGAAGTACAGGCCCAGGCCCACGATGAGCTGCAACAGCATGAAGCCCACGAAGCTGGCTCCAAAGGCGTTGTCGCCCTTGCCAAACGGACGGCGGCCCGACATGCCCACGTAGGCGCGGTACACGGCCACGAGGCCGGCCCCGAGCACGAAATAGCGGAGGTAGGAGTGCAGATAGAGCAGAACTTGGTACATGGTGTTGAGAAGAAGCGTAAGTGATGGGTACTACAACAAAAGTAGGCGCAAGTTGGGGCCCTAGCGGCCCTTGCCGCGCTTCACCAGGTAGGCATACAGCACTTTTTCGAACGGCTCGCGCACGTCCACGGGCACAAAATCAATCTTGAGCTGGCCGCAGCGCAGGGCCAAATCCTGCTCGAAAGTGGCCATCGCCGCTTGGTACTGGGCCCGGATTTGGGAGGGCTGGAGCTTGATTTCCTGGCCCGTTTCTACGTCCTCGAAGATGTAGGGCCGCTCGGCGAAATCGAAGTTGGCCTCCGTGCTGCGGTCGAGCACGTGGAAGAGCAGCACCTCGTGGTGCTGGTGGCGCAGGTGCTGGAGAGCGGCCAGCGCGGCGGCCTGCCCGGCCGCGTCGCGCCCCAGCATATCGCTGAAGAGGATGACGAGCGAGCGTTTGGGGATCTGCTGGGCGATGGTGTGGATGACGCCGGCCACGTCGGTGCCGCGCCGGGGCCCCACTGGCGCGGCGGGCCGCTCGAGCAGGCGCTGCAAGGCCAGCAGCACGGCGTGGCGGTGGGTGGTGGTGGAGCGCACCGGCGTTTGTAGCTCTACCCGGTCGGCGAAGGTGACGAGGCCCACTGCGTCGCGCTGCCGGGTGAGCAGTGTGGCCAGCGCTGCCGCCGCTACCACACTGAAGGTCAGCTTGGCGTGGTCGGGGGCGGGGTAGTACATGCTCGGGCTCACGTCGATGAGCAGGTGGGCGCGCAGGTTGGTTTCCTCTTCGTAGCGCTTCACAAAGAGCTTGTCGGTGCGGGCAAATACCTTCCAGTCGATGTGCCGGGTGCTCTCGCCGGGGTTGTAGAGCCGGTGCTCCGAAAACTCGACCGAAAAGCCGTGGTACGGCGACTGGTGCAGGCCGGTGATGAAGCCGTCGACGAGCTGGCGGGCCAGGAATTCCAGGTTTTCGAACGAGCGGACGGCGGCGAGGTCGGGGGCGGGCATGGGCGGGGGAAAGGGGCGGCGGGGCCCCGGGGGCCCTGTTCAAAGATACCACATAGGGGCCCCGGGCGCTTTTTACTTCGGCTCATCCTACCTACATTCGAATTCACATCAATCGATTGCTCTATTCATCAACTTTACCCACCCAACGCCTGTGGACGACCGCCCCGACCAGGAAGAGATTTATTCCCAACGCATTAAGGCTGGCAAGCGCACGTATTTCTTCGACGTGAAAGCTACCCGCGGCCAGGACTACTACCTGACCATCACCGAAAGCAAGCGCCGCCAAAACAGCGACGACTCGGTTTCCTACGAGAAACACAAGATTTTCTTGTATAAAGAAGATTTTTTGAAATTCGTGGACGCCCTGCAAGACGCCGTGGACTACGTGCGTGAGGAACTGCTGACCCCCGAGGAAGTGGCCGAGCTGGACCGCCCCCGCGAGTACGACGAGCGCGACCGCCGCGAGGGCCCCAGTCCCGTGGCTGAGCGCCCCGCCTTCGATGCCAACCGCAGCGACGACAGCTACTAGGGCCCCGGCAACGTATTTGACTACGCAACGGCGCGAATGGACTCCGGTTCATTCGCGCCGTTTGGCTGTAGCGCGGACTTTGTAGTTCGCGCGGTTGAACGGTCGCTAAACGGTCTGTAGCGCGGACTTTGTAGTCCGCGGCTCTGAACGGTCGCTAAACGATTATCGGCGGGACGAAGCGAGGGCTGCGGACTACAAAGTCTGCACTACAGTTTATTGGTGGGACTAAGCGAAACGCGCGGACTCGCAGAGTCCACGCTACGGCACGTCGTACCTTTGCGGCCGAATTGCGCTAATTCATAATTTATAATTCATAATTTTTAATTCAGAGAAATGGGCCTCCGCTGCGGTATCGTGGGCTTGCCGAACGTCGGCAAATCCACCCTGTTCAATGCGTTATCCAACGCCAAAGCCGAATCGGCCAACTACCCGTTCTGCACCATCGAGCCCAACGTGGGCGTGATTACCGTGCCCGACGAGCGCCTGCAAATCCTGGAGGCGCTGGTAAACCCCAAGCGCGTGCTGCCCACCATCATCGAGTTCGTCGACATCGCCGGCCTCGTGAAGGGCGCCAGCAAGGGCGAGGGCCTGGGCAATAAATTCCTGGCCAACATCCGCGAGGTGGACGCCATCATCCACGTGGTGCGCTGCTTCGACGACCCCAACATCGTGCACGTGGCCGGCGGCGTGGACCCGGTGTTCGACAAAGACGTGATTGACACGGAGCTGCAAATCAAGGATTTGGAGAGCATCGACAAGAAGCTGGTGAAGTCGGAGCGCAGCGCCAAGGCCGGCGACGCCGTGGCCAAGAAGGAAGTGGCGGGCCTGCAAAAGTTCAAAACGGCCCTCGAAGCCGGCCAGAATGCCCGCGCCGTGGCCGCCACCGCCGACGACCTGGAGGCCGTGGCCGACTTGCAGCTGCTTACCATCAAGCCCGTGATTTACGTGGCCAACGTGGACGAGGCCAGCATCGCCACCGACGGCAACCACCACGTGGCCGCCCTGCGCGCGCACGTGCAAACCGAAGGGGCCCAAGTGGTGCTCGTGTCGGCCGCCATCGAGTCGCAGATTGCCGACATGGAAGACCCCGAGGAAAAAGAAATGTTCCTGGGCGAGTACGGTCTCACCGAGTCGGGCCTGAACAAGCTCATCCGGGCCAGCTATGAGCTGCTGAACCTCATCACTTACTTCACCGCCGGCGTGCAGGAAGTGCGCGCCTGGACCATCCACCGCGGCGACAAGGCCCCGGCGGCGGCCGGCGTCATCCACTCCGATTTCGAGAAGGGCTTCATCCGCGCCGAAGTCATCAAGCTGCCGGATTACCAAGAGTATAAGACCGAGGTAAAAATAAAGGAAGCCGGCCGCATGGCCGTCGAAGGCAAGGACTACGTGGTGCAGGACGGCGACATCATGCACTTCCGCTTCAACGTCTGAGGACGCCCGGACTGGATTTTACAGATAAAAAATAGCAAAAGGCCCGGCGTGCAAACGCCGGGCCTTTTGCTTGGAAGCGAGTGCACCAGCCCGGAGGTGGGGCCCCGGCACCAAGAGCATTATGGAAAAATAAAACTGAAGCACCGCCGGGACCACGCAGTTGGGACCCTGGCGCGCGCAATGTTATGTTTTGGGTGTTATGCAAGTGTTATGAAAATACCAATATCGTGTTGTCTTATCTTTGTGAAAATTGTCTGAAGACAGGCTTTGGATAACTAATAGCAGTACTATGAAACAACGGTTACTTCTTCTATTACTGGGCTTCGTGCTGCTGGCCGGCGGCTACCGGGCGGCGGCGCAGGGGGTTACCACCTCCGCCATCAAGGGCCTGGTGCTGGACGCCAAGGGCCAGCCGCTGCCGGGGGCCACGGTGGTGGCCACGCACCTGCCCTCGGGCACGATTTACGGCAACGCCACGCGCGACAACGGGCAGTTTGACCTGCTGAACCTGCGCATCGGGGGGCCCTACGAGGTGAAGGTGTCGTTCGTGGGCTACGAAACGTTCGTGCAAAGCAACATCCAGCTGGTGCTGGGCAAGACGTTTGAAACGCGCGTGACGCTAAGCGAAGGCAGCGGCCAGAAGCTCGACGAAGTGGTGGTGAAGGCCAACCGCGACGGCCAGATCAACCCCGACCGCACCGGGGCGGCCACCAACATCAGCTCGATGGCCATCCGCTCGCTGCCCACCATCAGCCGCTCGCAGGAAGACTTCACGCGCCTCACGCCCCAGGCCAGCGGCCAGAGCTTTGGCGGGCGCAACACGCTGTACAACAACTTCTCGCTCGACGGCTCCATCTTCAACAACTCGTTTGGGCTGGACTCGCCCACGCCCGGCGGGCAGACGAACTCGCAGCCGGTGAGTCTCGACGCCATCGAGCAAATCCAGGTGAGCCTGGCGCCCTACGACGTGCGCCAGGGCGGCTTTACCGGGGCCGGCGTAAACGCCGTGACCAAGAGCGGCACCAACAGCTTCCGCGGCACGGCCTACACCTACTTCCGCAACGAGAACCTGATCGGCCGCAAGGTGCAGGGCGCCACCATCGACAACCCCAGCCTGAAGTTCAACCAGACCGGCTTTGCCCTCGGGGGCCCCATTGTGAAGAACAAGCTGTTCTTTTTCACCAACGCCGAGTTCACGCGCCAAACCGACCCGGGCCAGACGTTCCGGCCCGCGGCCAGCACCGCCGAGGCCCAGGCGGCCACCAGCGGCCAGCTCAACGGCGTGAGCCGGGTGCTGCAGTCGGATTTGCAAGCCATCCGCGACCGGCTAATGTCGACCTACGGCTACGACCCGGGCTCGTTCCAGGGCTTCACCTACCGCACGTACTCGAACAAGTTTTTAGCTAAGATTGACTGGAACATCAACCCGTCGAACACCTTCTCCATCCGCTACAACTACCTCAAAAGCTACCGCCAGCAGGGGCCCCACCCGATTGCCATCGCGCCGTCGTCGCGCGTGCCGGGTGTGAATACCTTGCAGTTTGAGAACTCGGGCTACACCGTCGACAACAACCTGAACTCGGTAGTGGCCGAGCTGAACAGCACGTTTGGCAACGGGCGCTTCAGCAACAAGGCGCAGGCCGGCTACTCGGCGTTCCGCGACTTCCGCGAGCTGCCCAGCCCCACGTTCTTCCCAATGATCGACATCACGCAGGGCGGCACCACCTACACCAGCGTGGGCACGGAGCAGTTTTCGGCCAACAACCTGCTGAACCAGGACATCCTCCAGCTGACCGACAACCTGAGCTACTTCGCCGGCAAGCACATTCTCACGCTGGGGGCCAACTACGAGCACTTCGCCTTCACCAACGGCTTCAACCTCCAGCGCTACGGCTACCAGCGCCTGGAGCTGACCGACTTTTTTCGCCTCACGCAGCGCGGCCAGCCCGGTTTCCTCGACCTGAACGCCCAGGCTGCCGCCGGCGCCGGGGCCCCCGTGAAGCAGGTGGACGTGACCGTGGCCCAGCTCGGCGTGTACGTGCAGGACGAGTTCCAGGCCAGCCCGGCCTTGAAGCTGACGCTGGGCGTGCGCGCCGACGTGCCCATCTACAGCACTACGGTGGCCCCGAACGCGCAGATTTCGGCCGCTACCTTCAATAGCCCCGACGGCCAGCCGACGAAGGTGGACGTGTCGCAGCTGCCGAAGTCGACGCCGCTGTTTTCGCCCCGCCTGGGCTTCAACTTCACGCCGCAGGGCGCCGGGGCCCAAACCCAGCTGCGCGGCGGCACGGGCATTTTCACCGGTCGCATCCCGTTCGTGTGGATTTCCAACCAAGCCTCGAATGCGCAGTTCGACAACTTCTACACGTTTCAAATCAACAGCACGGGCCGCGACTTCAAGTTCCCGCAAGTGTGGCGCACCAACTTGGCCGTAGACCACGAGCTGCCCGGCGGCCTGGTGGCCACGGTGGAGGCCATTTACACGAAGGACATCAACGCGGTGGTGCACCGCAACTACAACTTCGTGACGCCCACGCAGACGCTGAGCGGCGCCGGCGGCGGCGATAAGCGCCAGATTTACCCCGCCGCGGGGCCCCGTCTCAACTCCTTTAACGGCCCCAACGGCCAGTTCACGTTCCTCGACGCGGGCGTGATTGGGCTCGAAAATACCAATAAAGGCTACCAGTACTCCATCACGGGGCAGCTGCGCAAGGAGTTCGCCAACGGTTTCTACGCCACGGCGGCCTACACCTACGCCCAGGCCAAGGACGTGACCTCGAACCCCGGCGAAATTGCCGGCGACGCTTTCCAGCGCCTGCCGGTGGTGGGCAACCCCAACCAGCCTGCGCTGGCCTACAGCGACTTCGGCCTGCAGCACCGCATCATCGCCGCCGCCAGCCGCCGCTTTAGCTACGCCAACAACAAGCTGGGCACCACGGTGGGCTTCTTCTTCGAGGCCGGCCAGGGCAACCGCTTCAGCTACACCTACGCCGGCGACCTGAACCGCGACGGCATCGACGGCAACGACCTGATTTTTGTGCCCGCCAGCCGCGCCCAAATCAACCTGGTGGGCTACACCAACGCCGCCGGCCAGGTGGTGTCGGCCGACCAGCAGTACCAGCAGCTCGACGCCTACATCAACCAGGACCCCTACCTGCGCCAGCACCGCGGCGACTACACCGTGCGCAACGGGGCCCTCAGTCCGTGGTATACCCAACTGGACGCCAAGCTGATGCAGGACTTCGCCGTGACGACCGGCAGCGGCAAGAAAAACACCTTGCAGCTCAGCCTCGACATCCTCAACCTAGGTAACCTGCTGAACGCCAACTGGGGCAACCGCCAGCTCGTGGGCAACAACCGCCTCATCGAGGCCGCTTACCCCACCGCCGCCACCGACGCGCCGGCCTATACCTTCCGCGGCGGTACCCAAACCTACTTCATCGATTCGAGCCTGGCCAGCCGCTGGCGCGCCCAAGTGGGCGTGCGCTACATCTTCGACTAGGGCCCTAGCGCGGTAGCAACGAACCGTAAAAACGGTCATGCTGAGCGCAGCCGAAGCATCTCTCCCGCTTACTAACCAGCCGATTGGATTACTACCGCAGTAGAGATGCTTCGGCTGCGCTCAGCATGACCGTTTTTACGGTTCGTTGTTCTGGAACAAAAAAAGAGGGCCTCTGGGGGCCCTCTTTTTTTGTTCAGCGCCCACCTTACTCCGCGCCCGGGGTGCGGGTGCCGGCGTAGTAGTACAGCTCGGCCAGCGATTTTTCGTAGCCGGCCTGCATGCTGGCCAATTTCAGGCGGAGGTCGATGAGCTTGGTTTCGCGGCTGTTGATGAGGAACACGGTGCTTTCGCCGAGGTTAAACTTGGCCAGCTCGGCGCGCAGCAGGAGGCGCTGGTTTTCGATGGCAAGGGCCTGGATGGCGAGCTGGCGCTCGTAGGCCTTGAGCGTGTTGTAGCTGGCATCGACCCGGTTGAGGATGATGCGCCGGCTCTGCTGCTGCTCCAAGATGTTTTCCTGCACCTGGATGCGGGTGTACTGGAGTTTGCCGCGCTCCTGGCGCAGGAAGAGCGGGAAGGCAAAATCGACGCCCACCTTGTAGTTGTTCCAGCCAAAACCGTAGGTGTCCGGCAACTCGTTGCGGTAAAAATCGCCCTGGCTCAGCAGCGTGCCGCTGGCGTTGATCTTGGGCTTGAGCATTTCGCGCCGGTAGCGCTCCTCGATGCCGAGCTGGCGGATTTTGGCGTCCAGCTTGCGCAGCGTGGGGTGTTGGGTGGCGGCCAGGTCGCTGAGGCGGCGCAGGTCGGTGGTGTCGACGGCGGCCAGGCGCACGGCCTGCGGTACGGCCCGGGTGGGTAGTTCCACGGGCTGGGCGTCGCGGTTCCAGAGGTGGTTAGAAAGCACGAGGCGGGCGTTTTGCAGCTCCACGCCCAATTGCTCGGCCTGCACGAGGCGGTCCTGGGCGGTAATGCGCGCCTCCACCGAGTCGATGGGGGCCTGGTCGCCCACGTCCACCCGGCGGCGCACGGCTTGGAAGCGGCCCTCGGCTAGCGCCACGCCTTCCTGAATGAGCGCGGTTTGCTGGTAGGCATAATACCAGTTCCAGTAGTCCTTGGCCGCTTGTAGCCACACTTCGTTGATTTGCTTCACGCGGTCGGCCTCGGCCGCGGCCACGAGGATGCGGGCCTGGCGCAACGTGCTACGGCGCGCGTCGATGAGCAGGCCCTGGCCCAGCGGCACCGATAGGCCGATGCCCGCCAGCCCGGCCCCGGGCGTGCGGTGCTCGGGGTTGACGTAGGGGCCCACGTAGCGGTCGTAGCCGGCTTTTAGGTCGACGCCGCCCGGCCACAGGGGGACCTTCAGCTCGTTGGCCCAGTTGTTATAGTAGTCGGTGCCGCCGAACACCTTGCGGTCGAAACCCGCGCCCAGCTTTGGGTCGAAGCCGCCGCGGGCCTGCTGCACCTGGGCCTGGGCCTCGGCGCTGAGCAGCACCGCCTGCTTGACGATGGGGTGGTTGGCGAACACGAGCTCGGCCAAATCTTGCAGCGAGAACACGCGGGCGGTGTCGGCCGCCGTGCCGCGGCCGGGCACGGCTGGGGCCCCGCCCAGCAGTAGCGGCGCGGCCGGGGCCCCGGCCGTGCCCGGGGCGGCCAGCTTGCCCGGGGCGGCCGGGGTGGCTAAGCCGGAGGCCAGGCGGCGTGGCCCGAGCTGCCCGGGCGCCAGCTGGCCCGGGGCCCCCTGGCCCGCCGGCGTCAGGCCCTGCGCCCGCAGGCCCGGGGGCCCCAGCGCCAGCAGCAGGGCCCCGACCGTTAGGGCCCCCAGCGCCGCGGCTAGTTTTCGAAATATCCTCACGACTTGCCGCCCTCCCCTTTGCCACCGCCGGCCTTGATGGGCGACCCGTCGGGCGCGGTGGTCAGGGTGGGGGGGAAGCCGTTGAGCTGCCGCCAGATTTCGTACCACACGGGCACCGAATCCAGAATCACCCAGCCGTACACGCCCGAGCCCAGGCGCAGCTGCAAGGGCCAGGGCTGGTCGCCGGCTTGGGTTTGCACGGGGCGCACCAGCAGCCGGTAGCGGCCGTTGGTGCTGCTCACCACGTCAATCACCGATACGGTGCCGCCGAACGTGCCCACCGCCACCGACGGCCAGCCCGAGAACTGAATGGCTGGCCAGCCGTCGAATTGCAGCCGCACCTGCCGGCCCCGCTGGATGAGCGGCACGTCCATGGCGCGCACGTACATTTCAGCGGCCAGCACCGGGGACTCGGGCTGGAGCGTGGCGATGGACTCGCCTTCCTTGATGGTTTCGCCGATGCCCGCCTTGAGGGTGCGCACCAAGTAGCCGGTTTGCGGGGCCCGCACAATGTAGAGGCCACGGCGCACGGCCACGTTGCTTATTTTGTTGCGCAGCGCCGCCACCTCGCCCTCCGAGCTGGCGCGGCTCGACACGGCCGAGCTGCGGTCTGACTCGGTTTTGGCTAGGTTTTCCTGGTACTTGGCCTGGATTTCGGCCAGCGCGATGCCGCTGTTGTCCAGGGCCTGCCGGCTGCTGCCCAGCTTGTTGCGCTGCGATATGGCCTTGGCCAGGTCGTTCTGCAGGTTCAGGCGGCGGGCCTCGATGTCCGTTAGCGAAAACAGGCCGTTCTGGTAGCCGACCTCGTAGCGCGCCAGCCGGTCCTGGGCAATGCGGTAGGCGTTGTTGACGGCCACCAGGTCGGCGCTGTCCATCGATACCGTGTTGCGGGCCTGCTGCACGCGGTTGCGGGCGGCGGCCAGGCCTACGGTCAGGCTCGTGCGCAGGGCCACCAACTGGCGGCCGGCGGCCGCGATGCGGGCCCCGTTGGCGGCCACGTTGCCGCGCTTGGCGGCCAGCTGCTCGCCCAGGCGCTCGGGCAGGTCGGGGTCGAAGTACTCGTCCTTGATTTCGGAGAGCGTGAGCAGCGTATCGCCGCGCTGCACAAGCTGGCCCTCGCGCACGGCCCAGTGCTCGATGCGGCCCGCAATGGCGTTTTGCACCGTCTGGGGCCGGTCTTGGGGCATGAGGGCCGTGAGGGTGCCGCTGCCTTCGATGGTTTGCCGCCAAGGCAAAAACAGGATGATGAAGAACACCAGGACCGCCGCCAGGACGACGTGGCCCAGCCGGCGCCCGCCCGCAGGGTCGAGCAGCTCGGGGCGGGCCCGGCGGGGCGCTTCCTGCCACACCTCCCGGTCCACGTTTTGGTTGGATAGGTTAAGCATGGGCGGGGTGGTTGTCGGCGAGGGGCAAATCCGTGACGGCGGCCAGCTTCTCCACGCCGGTCAGGCTGTCGAAGATGGTGCTCACCCCGGTCATCAGCTTTTCAATCGCGCCGCTGATTTGCACAATCAGCACTTCGGCGGCCACAAACTGGCCCAGCGTCATCTGGCGCGACACCACGAACAGCGTGCCCGCCACCAGCAGGCCCCCCGTGAGCAGGGCCCGCAGCGCCACGGCGTAGGTAAAGTACCGCTTCAGCACCCGAAAGTGGCCGTTGCGGGCCTTCAGGTACTCGGCCGTCAGCGCATCGGTGCGGGCCAGGGCCTGCTGCCGCTGCCCCTCGCTGTGGCGGTAGGCGGGCAGGTCGGCGGCCACCTGCTCCAGCAGGGCCACTACCTCGTACTTATAGGCCGATTCTTCGATGCTGGTGCTCAGGGCCCGCCGGTAGTTCACGGCGTAGATGAGCACCAGCAGCAGAATGGTGAGCAGGCCAAACGCAATGAACACCGGGTGGTAAAACGCCAGCACAATGACGCCAAACAGCACCTGAAACGCCGCAAACATCAGGTCAATCAGCAGCTTGGTCAGGCTTTTCTGAATGGTCAGGACTTCGAAAAAACGGTTCACCAGCTCCGGCGGGTTGGTGCCCTCCAGGGCTTCGGGCTTGATGCGCGGCAGGCGCCAGGCAAACTCGATGGCGGCCTTGGCAAACAGGCGCTGCTCGATGGCCTCCACCAGCGTCATCTGCCCGATGAGCAGAATGCCGCCCAGCACCACGCCCAAAAACACGACGCCGATGAGGATGTAGGTCGACGAAAACACGGCCCCCGTCGACACCAGGTTGAACACCGCCTGCGTGCCCAGCGGCAGCGTCAGGCTGATGAGGCCCGTGACGATGGCGTAGAAAATGATGTAGTTGATTGTCTTCCGCTCCGTGTCCAGCATGCGCGCAAAGCGCTGCCAGGTAGTGGGCGGGGGAAGATTAGCAGAATGAGAAGCCATGCAGAAAAAGGAGCCAGCGGGTAGTTTATCAGGCCACAAATTTCAGGATCAGCGTAATGGCTTGGTATTAATTAGGGGTTAAATTAGCATTAATTCAAAATTAAAAAAGGTAAATTAATAACTTGATAATCAAATTATTAATTTACCTTTTTTAATTTTGAACCCGAGCGTTGTAGCTGCCCTGGCGCGGGCACTGGGCAAACACAACGGCTTGCCCAGTGCCGCACAGCGTGGCCGACTTTGGGGCCCCGGCGGCAGCGCTTTTGGGGCCCCGAAAGTTATCTGCCTACCACTTTGTAGAGCATGCCCTTGGTCAGCCGGTCGGTGGTTTTCATGCCGTTGAGGATGGCCAGCTCTTCGTAGCGGCCGCTGGCGATGCCGTTGGCGGCCAGGGCGGCGGCGAGCGTAGTGGTGCCGGTGGCGGTCTTGATGCGGATTTTTTCGGGCTGGCGGTTCAGCTTGCTGGCCTCGGTGAGGCGGCTGAAGCCCTTCGCTGCGGCGTCGAACTGCGGCGCGTAGGTGCCGAACGAGGCGGCCGCGGCGAGGCCGATGAAGGCGTAGATGGACTTGCCGTCCTGGAGGAGGTAGGAGCGGACGTGGGCCGGCGTGCTCTGCTGCTGGCTTTGCTGGTCTTGGGCAGCCTGGTCGCCTTCTACCACGGCGGCGGGAAAGCCGTTGATGGTGGTTTTTTCGGCCTGGGCCCCGGACAGGCCGATTTGCTTCACCAGGGCCTGGGCGGCTTCGTCGAGCGTGCCGCTGCCCGCGCCCAGGAATACCAGCAGGGCCTTGCCATTGGGCTCGGCCATTTTAAACTGGTCGGGCGTGTTTTGCGACTTCCAGCCGCTGGGCACGGGGAAGCGGAACTTCAGGTCGGGGTGGTAAAACACGTTATTTTCCACGAAGCCCTGGCGCGGGTCTTCACCGAAGGTCAGGCCTTCAAGCTGGCGCAGGTACTGGTCGCGGTTCACCAGGAAGGCGCTGCGGCCGGTGGCCTGCTTGGCCTGGGCGGCGAGGCCTTTCACGCGGGTGTAGCGGTCGGCCGAGTTGGGGTGGGTACTGAGGAAAGTGGGGACGCCACCGCCGCCACTCTGCTCTTCAGTGCGTTGCAGGGTCTGAAAGAAATCAGCCATGTAGCTGGCATCATAGCCAATTTTGGTCGAGTACTTCACGCCTAAGCCGTCAGCTTCGTTTTCATCGCCACGGCTGTACTTCAGCATCCACAACCCAACCCCCTGCTGCACAACTCCCCCAATGGATTGCATGACCTGGGGAGCCGCAAGCTGGCCCAGCAGCATGCCGATGCCGGCAATGGTATTGTTGCGCTGCTGCTTTTTGCCGTGCTGCGCGGTGATGTGGCCCAGCTCGTGGCCCAGCACCCCCGAAAATTGGGCTTCATTGTTAAAGTAAGCCATGATGCCGCGCGTGAAGTAGACGTGGCCATCGGGAGTGGCGAAGGCGTTGATGATCGGCGAGTCGACTACCGTAAAGCCATAGTCGCCGGGGCGGTCCGAAATGGCCGTCATCTGCTTGCCACGGGCCGTGATGAGGCTTTGCAGCTTGGCATCGTTGTAAAGACCAAACTGGGCGATGACGGCCGGGTCGGGCTTGGCGCCTTGCAGCGGGCGGGCGGCGGGTGCGGCGGGCAAGCCCGGGGTGGAGGGGGCAGCGCTGGCGAGCGGCAGGAGTACGGCCAGGGCCCCGGCGCGGAGATACGTAAGGTTCATATAAGGAGGTAAAACGAATAGCATTAGCGCGGCCGTAGCAGCATTTCCTCCCCAACGTGCCAAAGTAGTGCCAAGGTTGCGCCGCCTTCATTGAGTCTACACCCGGCGGGGGCGGCGCGGGGCGTAAATTTGCGGCGTTCCGCCTTTTTGCCCTGCCCATGACGCCCTTCCGTTCCTTACCCGCCTGCCTCCCAGCCGCGCTGCTGCTCATTGCCTGCGGCCGCCAGCCCCAGGCCGCCAGCCCCAGCCGCTTCGCCGCTGCGCCGCCCACCATCGACGGCCAAACCACCGACTGGGGCCCCGACTCGCTGCACTACGACGCCGAGAGCAAGCTCCAGTACGCGGTGCTCAACGACCAGCGGGCGGTGTACGTGCGCCTGAAAGTGTCGGACCCCATGACGCAGGGGCGGCTGCTGAGCCAGGGCTTTACGGTGTGGCTCGACAGCACGGGGCAAAACCAGCAGCAGTTTGGCGTGCGCTACACGCTGCACCCCGAGCCCGTGGCCAAGCCCGCCCTCGACGCCAACGGCCAACCCGTGGCTGCCGCCCCCATGACCCTCAAGGACCGCCGCGCCCGCCTGGCCCAGGCCCTGGCCGACGTGCACGACATGGAGCTGCTCAACTACAAGGGCAATAAGGAACCCACCTACACCGACACCCAATCGCCGCTCGGCGTGAAGCTTGGCCTGGCCCTCGATGCGCAAGACAACATCGTGTACGAGCTGGCCGTGCCCATGCGCCTACTCTACCGCAAGGTGCCCAGCCTGGCCAGTGGCCAGCGCGCCAAGGTGGGCGTCACGGTGCTCAGCAACCGCATGGCCATGCCCAAAGGCAGCGGTGCCGACGACAACGGCTACGGCGTGGGCGGCAGCAACAGCGGCATGGGCGGCGGCATGGGCGGGCGCGGCGGCATGGGCGGCTACGGCGGCCGGGGCATGCGCGGCGGCTACATGGGGCCCCAGCCCCTTACGCTCAAGGTCAGCGCCCAGCTCAGCGGGCAGTAGGCTGGGAAGATGAAGAAGAAAGCCCGCTAAAGACTGAAGAGTACAATTGAACGGTCATGCAGCGCACAGCGCAGCATCTTTCCCGCAGCAGTAACCATGATTACTGGCGCAGAAAAGATGCTGCGCTGCGCGCTGCATGACCGTTTTATAGTTTTCTGCTCCCCCTGGGGCCCCCGCTACGGCCGGGCGTTAGCATCCACGGCCTGGTAGCCGATGAGCAGGTCGGTGCGGGTGCCGGGCGGGCGGTAGTACACCAGTATATCGTACTGGTTTTCGGTCTCGTAGTGGCTGCCCTCGAAGTAGGTTTCGTCGGCCGTGCCATCGGGGCGGGCCACGGCGTAGCTGTAGTTGTAGTAGCCCTGCTTCAGCAGCACGTGGCCGGTGTACACGTGGGCGGCCTCGTCGTAGGTGAGGCGGTAAGCGTCCTTCAACTGCCAGTCGGTGAGGGCCCCCAGCACGTACACGGGGCCCGGGGCGGGCTGGTCGGCGCGGAGCTGGAAGGTCACGTCGGCGTAGTCGGCGTTGGTGGCGCCGTTGCCGTACTCGCGGCTCTCGAACACGCGGCGGCCGTTGGCGTCGATGTACTGGAAATAGCCCAGGCCGGCGCGGGTGGTTTCGGGCACCAGGGCCACGGCCGTGGGGCGGGCGCGCAGGTCGAGGTGCAGCACGTTCTGGCCCACGGTTTGGATGGAGCGGGTGTCGAAGTAGCGGTACTCGCTCAGGCCCGGAAACGTGTTTTCGTAGTTGAAGTACTGGTAGTCGAGCCGGCGCTCGGCGTCGCGCACAAAGGTGGGGCGCAGGCCGTAGCGGGCGTTGTCCCAGCGGAAGTTTTGGCGCAGCACCACCTGCACCTCGGCGGCAGGGTTCACCAGCTCCACGCCCCCGTAGCTGATGCCGAAGTTGAGCTGCTGGAGCGTGAAGCGCTGGTCGCCGCCCGGCGCCAGGCCCAGCTGCAGGGCCACGGACACCTGGTTTTCGTACACCAGCAGCCGGCGCGAGAGCAGCGGGGCCCCCGCCCCGTCCTGCACCACCCACAGGTAGTTGCCGCTCACCTTCAGGGCTGGGGCCCGCAGCGCGTAGTGAAAAAACGGCACCTTCCCACCGATGCCAATCTTGTAATCAGTAATCAAAAATTCGTTGATGTCGGTCAAAAACTGGTTGTCAATCAGCGTCGAAGGCTGCCAGTTGGCGTCGCAGTACACCAGCCGGGCCAAAAGGCGCGGGGCCTGGTCGCCCAGCACGTCAAACTCCAGCGCCAGGGCCTGGCTCTGGCCCAGCGGCACCACCGGGGGCTGGAAAATGGCCGTGTTGGTGCCCGTGGCCACGTAGCACTGCACGCTCTGCACGAAGTCCGAGTAGGTGGCGTCGGCGTAGCGCAGGGCGGGGGCCGCCGCCGGGGCCCCCGCGCGGGCGCGGTTCACGGTGGTGGGGGCCGTGGAGGTGGAAGTAATGGGCGTGCCCAGCGGCACGCAGGCCGCGGCGAGGAGCAGGAATGGGTAGAACAAGAAGCGCATGGGGCGAAAGTTACGCCTTCGCCACTTGGCCGGGGCCCCAATTCCGGCCTCGTGAAACTTGGGCGCAGTGGCAAAGTAGCAAGATCATCAGTGTTGCTGTTTGTTTAATATATTTACTATTACTAATATATATTCTTCGCTTGCTGCCCGCTATTTGCTGGTTGCGGCCGGTTTACTCAACCCGCACTTGGTGCCAAATACCGCATTTTATGGAAACGCAACTGGAAGACATCCGGCAGCAGCAGCGCGAGTCGTGGAATAAATTCTCGGCCGGTTGGAAGAAGTGGGACGACCTCATGATGGAATTCATGAAGCCGGTAGGGGACGCAATTATCGAGCGGCTGCACCTCCGCAACGACGACCACGTGCTGGACGTGGCCTCGGGCACCGGGGAGCCGGGCCTGGCCATCGCGGCGCAGCTGAAGGGCGGCAAGGTGGTCAGCGTCGACATCGCCGAGCGCATGCTGGCAGTGGCCAGCGAAACCGCCGCCCGGCGCGGCCTCCACAACTTTGAAACCGCACTGGCCGATGCGGGCGAGCTGCCGTTTGCCGACGCTACGTTCGACGCCATCAGCTGCCGCTTTGGGTTCATGTTTTTTCCCGACATGCAGCGCGCCGCCCACGAGATGGTGCGGGTGCTGAAGCCCGGCGGCCGCGTAGCCACAGCGGTCTGGAACGGCCCCGACAAGAACTTCTGGGTCACCGCCGTCATGGGCGTCGTCAACCAAAACATGCAGCTGCCACCACCGCCGCCCGGGGCCCCGGGCATGTTTCGGTGCGCCCAAAGCGGCCTCGTAGCGGACTTGTTCCGGCAGGCCGGCCTGAAAAATGTTTCCGAAATCGAAGTGAACAGCCAGCTGAACAGCGGTACTGCCGAGGTTTATTGGACCGTGATGACGGAAGTAGCCGCCCCGTTCGCGGCCGCGCTCAGCAAAGCCGACGCCGCCATGCGCGACAAAATCAAACGCGAAGTTTTGGCCTTGGTCAAGCAGAAGTACCCTGCCGGTAACGTGGCAATTGCGTCGAGCGCGCTGGTGATTTGCGGCGAGAAATAGGGACCCGGCTCCAAAGCTGGTTGCCGAGCACGTCGAACTCCAAGGCCAGGGCCTGGCTCTGGCCCAGCGGCACCACCGGCGGCTGGAACACGGCCGTGTTGGCGCCATGCTCTGCACGAAGTCCGAGTAGGTGGCGTCGGCGTAGCGCCGCGGCCGGGGCCCCCGCGCGGGCGCGGTTCACGGTGGTGGGGGCCGTGGAGGTGGAGGTGATGGGCGTGCCCAGCGGCACGCAGGCTGCGGCGAGGAGCAGGAATGGGTAGGGGCGAAAGCACGTTCGGCTATATAATGCTGGTCATTAAAGCGTTGTCCGGCTACCACGGCCCAAGGAGCGCAGGCGCAGCAGCCTAATTTGCATCTCTTCCGTGCCAGCCCGCTATCGACAAACGCTACCGATATTCGCACCGTTCGGGGCTGGCCCGGGCACAGGGGCCCAAAGCCACCGAATGCCCGCCCCACGGACCCACCTTCTCCGCCTTGAAAAGCGTGGAACCAACATTTCTTAATTCCTCTTCACCATCGCAAATTTTCCAGCCGTTAGCAACGGTTTAGAAAACATTACCATCATGAATAACAACATTCTCGGTTTTGGTTTATTCGTTTCGCTGGCAGTCAGCTCGTGTTCTGCTAAACTGGTTTCAATAGCTGATAAAACGGACGAACAAATAAAAACCACTTACAAAGTGACTAAGGATGTATCCTATGGTGCTGACAAAGAGCAAGCCATGGACATTTATATGTCAGCTAATGCAAATGAGCTGAAAAATAAAAACTATACTATCGTTTTCCTGCACGGTGGCGGATATTATATAAGCGACAAGTCCAGAGAGGAACGATACATCCAACCCTATTTAAAAAAGGGGTTGAACGTGGTCAATATGAATTACCGCCTGAAGCGGGGAATTCCAATTGCAACGGAAGATTTGACCAATGCCTTAAATTTTTTAAAGGCTAACCGCACTACTTACCAGCTCAATTTAGACCGGGTAATACTTACGGGGTTTTCTGCTGGGGCCCACATTGCCAGCATGGTGGCGGTTACAGCAAATGATCCGGCATACCCCGATAAGTTAGCCGACGGAATCAAGATTGCTGGCGTTATAAACTTTTCGGGCCCCGTCGATGGATTAGACGTTGTGGAAAAGGTTTTTACGAGCAATGAGGTGCCCGTAATGAAGGAGATTGGAATTGCGCTCTTCCCCTCCGCCGATTACGCTTCCAAGGAAACTGTCACCAAGTACGAGCCGATAACCTATTTCGATAAAAACGACCCGCCATTTTTCGTGTGGCACGGCGGCAAGGACGACCAGGTTCCGGCCAGTACGTTCGAAAAATTTGTTGATTTACTAAATCAGGATAAAAGCAAAAACGTGGTACTCTTTCTGCCTGAAGGTCTTCATAGCCCTAGCAAAAGCGAATTAAACGACGCTTACAAAGGAATATTTAGTTTTTTGGATAAGCAATAGAATAAATGTCGTCAATTAATGTCTACGACGGCGTGACAGGCACCATTCCCTACACGTTGTCTGGGCCGATGCGAATAGCAGCACCAAGGTCAATACCGACGCCAAGCTGCTGACGCCCCAAACTAACGTGACGGTCAATAACAATACGTTGGTGGCCAATGGGTACCGCTGCGGCTACGCTGAGCCAGGCCGGGGTATCCTGGTCGACCGCTTTGCTGCGGGTCAGTTCTACAACAACTTGCTGGTGAACAACTATTATGGCATCAGCGGCCAGGCCGATACCAAGAACATCAGCTACGGTAACAACTTCTTCTGCACGGCCAACGACTCGACCCGCAAGTACTTCAACTCGGCCGGCTCCTTCGGTAAGGCATAAATTACCAACATCATCTCGACTTCCAAAACGAGTAATGATCCCCTGTTTGTGAAGCTGGACAGTGACGTGAACTCGGCCACCACCACCAACGACTTTTACCTACAAGCCGGCTCCCCGGCCAAAGGCAGGGGCAACCCGACGTACAACAACATCAGTGCTTATACCAGCGACGGCAAAGGCATCAAACACTAGAGCCTGTTATGAACTTATGACGAAATTAGGGGTATGGCTTACCCCAGCGATGTAAAAGACGACGAATGGACCTTCGTGGCCCCATACCTGTGCCTGATGAGCGAGGACGCGCCGCAACGCGACTACCCCTTGCGCGACGTATTCAACGCCTTGCGCTACCTGGCCCACACGGGCTGCCCGTGGCGCTACCTGCCCGGCGACCTGCCGCCCTGGGCTACGGTGTATCAGCAGTGGACGCGCTGGCGAGATGCCCGCGTGTTCGAGTCTATCGTGCATGATTTGAACGAGTTGCAGCGGCTGCTACTCGGCCGGGCGGCCACACCCTCGGTCGTGGTGCTTGACGGGCGCACGTTGCAAAGCACGCCTGAGAGCGGGCACCGGGCGGGCTGGGACGGGGCCAAGCGGCGCAAGGGCAGCAAGGCGCATATCGCCGTCGATACGCTGGGCCAGCTACTGAGTGTGGTCATCACCCCGGCCAATGAGCAGGAGCGGGCGCAGGTCGGCGAGTTGTGCCGCCAGGTGCAGGAAATCACGGGCCAGACTGTGACCGTAAGCTTTGTCGACCAAGGCTACACAGGCGAGGATGCTGAGTATGCCGCAGCCGTGCACGATATTGACCTGCAAGTGGTTAAGAAGCCCGAAGGCCAAACCGGCTTTGTGCTTTTACCCAAGCGCTGGGTCGTTGAGCGCAGCTTCGCCTGGCTCAGTCGCTTTCGGCGGCTGGGCCGCGACTACGAGCGGCTGAGCGTCAGCTTGCAGCAACTCCATTTCGTCGTCTTCGCCTGCCTCATGCTCGCCCGACACGCCGCAAGTTCATAACAGGCTCTAGACTACCGGTCACCTCATTCTTTTTCAAAGGCCTGTGCACCGCGTGGGCCTTCTTTACAGCGGGTGCAGTGCTTTTCTCCAGCTTCCCCACAGAATTACGCCCCACCTTGGGGCTTCCAATTGCCAATCCAGCTCAACCCATGAAAAACTTGTTGCTCGTTGCACCCCTGGTGTTCACTTTGGGGAGCGGCGTGGCCCTGGCCCAAAAGGCCCCGGCCGCCGCCCCCTACCGCCTGCTTCATACGATTACCGTGGGCGGCGAAGGCGGCTGGGACTACCTTAACGTAGACCCCGCCGGCGAGCGCCTCTACCTCTCGCACGGCACCCAGGTGGAGGTCGTGGACCTGAAGACGCGCCAAGTCATGGGCACCATCCCGAACACACCGGGCGTGCACGGCATCGACGTGGTGCCCAGCGCCAACCGGGGCTACATCACCTGCGGCCGCAACAACACCTGCGTCGCGTTTGACCTGGCCACGCTCAAGCCCATCGGCGCGCCCATCCCCACCGGTCCCAAGCCCGACGCGCTGCTCTACGATGCTTTCTCGAAGCGCATCTTCCTGTTTAGCAACGAGGGCGGCAAGAGCACGGTGCTCAACGCGGCCACCGGCGCCGTGGAGGGCACCGCCGAGCTGGCGGGCGACATCGAGGCCCCGGCCACCGACGGCAAGGGCCACATCTTCGCCAACGTGGAGGACAAGAGCGAGGTCGTCGAGTTCGACGCCAAAACCCTGGCCGTGCGCCTACGCCACAAGCTGGCCCCCGGCGAAGCGCCCACCGGCCTGGGCTACGACCCCAAGGCCAACCGCCTCTTCAGCGCCTGCCACAACGAGAAGCTGGTGGTGACCGACAGCAAAACCGGTAAGCAAATCGCCGTGCTGCCCATCGGCGCCGGCGTCGATGGGGCCGTGTTTGACCCCAGCACCAATAACGTGGTAACTTCCAATGGGGGCTCGGGCACGTTCACGGTCATCCACCAGGACTCGCCCACCAAGTATACCGTGGTGGCCAACATGCCCACCGCCAAAGGCGCCCGCACCATCGCCATCGACCCCAAGTCGCACCACATTTTCACCTGCACCGCCGACTACGGCCCTGCCCCTGCGGCCACGACCGAGAACCCGCGCCCACGCCCCAGCATCGTACCCGGTACCTTTCGGGTGCTGGAGTTTGGGCAGTAGCAATAGCGGTACCACGCAACAAGCCAGCCCGTCAGCGCGAAGCGCTGACGGGCTGGCTTGTTTTCAACGTTCGGGTGTGGCTTACTTCTTAGGAATGGATAGGTCGGAACTGTGCCGTTTCCGAGCCGGCAACGAAGCGATATCTTCCATGACCCGAATTTAACTTAAACAGCTTTTTAGTGAGCCAGCCGTCAGCGTTGGGTTCTTTTAGTGTGCGGCGGTCGAGCGAAAGCGGACTCTTTGAGAACTGAGGTGGTTTAGCTAGGCCGGATAGCGTTGGGCTGTGGTTTGAAGGTGGATTTCGGAGCGTTTGTGGGCCAGGTAGCCAAGGGTAGAATCGCGACGCTGGGCATTGTAATGGGCTACGTGGTGGCTGATTTCGCGCTTGGCTTCTTCCAGACTGAGAAAACAACCACCATCGAGCAGTTCGGCTTTGAAGCAGCGCCAAAACGATTCTGTGCGGGGTGTAATACCTTGCAGGGGCACTGCAAAACAAGTCGCCAAGTGCGCCTCCGGCCCGCGCGCGAATACCCGGCTACAGCAAAACCTCCGAAAAAATACCCAATATCCGTCCGGCTTTGGCGACGTTTTTTTAAAGGGAATACCAACCATTAATTAGTTGCTTATGAAGCTTTCCTTACCGTTTACCATCACGTTTATTAGCCTGCTGCTGACGCTGCTCGCGCCGGCGGCCCACGCGCAGTCCGGCCCGAAAGCCAGGCAACGGGCCGCCAGCGCCCCGACTGCCGTCTATGACTCTGTGCTCTACAACGGGCTGCGGTGGCGCTCCATTGGGCCGTACCGGGGCGGGCGCGCCGGCACCGTGACGGGGGTGCCCGGCAACCCCAACCTCTACTACATGGGCTCGGCGGGGAGCGGGGTGTGGCGCACCACCGACGGCGGCGGCACCTGGGCCAACATCACCGATAAGTATTTCGGCGGCTCGATTGGCGCGGTGGCGGTCAGCGAGTCAGACCCCAACGTGATTTACGCGGGCGAGGGCGAGCAGACCGTGCGGGGCAATGTGTCGTCGGGCTTCGGGGTGTGGAAGTCGCAGGATGCGGGCAAAACGTGGCGCAACATGGGGCTTGCTGACTCGCGCCACATTGGCCGCATTCGCATTCACCCCAAAAGTCCAGATATCGTGTACGTGGCGGCCATGGGCAACCTGTACGTGCCCAGCGAGATGCGCGGCGTGTACCGCAGCAAAGACGGCGGCCAGCACTGGGAGCGGGTGCTGTTTGCCAACGCCGATGCCGGCGCCGTAGACCTGATACTGGACCCTTCGAACCCGCGCATCCTGTATGCCAGCACCTGGAACGTGCGGCGCACGCCCTACAGCTTCTCGTCGGGCGGGCCGGGCTCGGGCCTCTGGAAAAGCACGGATGGGGGCGATACCTGGACCGATATCTCGCGGGCTGAGGGCTTGCCCGCGGGTACGCTGGGCATCATCGGCGTGGCCGTTTCCCCGGTGAATTCGCAGCGCGTGTGGGCGCTGATGGAGGCGGAAAAAGGCGGCCTCTTCCGCTCCGAGGATGGCGGCCTGCATTGGACCAAGCTCACCGACGACCGCAACCTGCGCCAGCGCGCCTGGTACTACACCCGCATTTACGCCGACCCCAAAGATGCCGATGTGCTGTATGTGATGAACGTGTCGTATCACAAAAGCAAGGACGGTGGGCGCACCTTCACGGCCAGCAACGCGCCGCACGGCGACCACCACGACCTTTGGATTGCTCCTGACAACCCCAGCCGCCTGGCTATTGCCGACGACGGCGGTGCCCAAATCAGCACCGATGGTGGCCTGAACTGGACGACGTACGGCAACCAGCCCACTGGCCAGTTCTACCGCGTGGTGACCGACAACCACTTTCCCTACCGCATCTACGGGGCGCAGCAGGACAACTCTGCGGTGCGCATTGCGCACCGTTCGGGCGACAGCACCATCGGCGAGCGGGATTGGGCAAGTACGGCGGGCGGCGAAAGTGCCCACATAGCCGTGGACCCGCTCAACCCCGACATCGTGTACGGCGGCAGCTACGACGGCTTTCTATCACGCATCAACCACGCCACCGAGCAGGAGCGGATGGTGAACGTGTGGCCCGACAACCCGATGGGCCACGGCGCCGAGGGCATGAAATACCGTTTTCAGTGGAATTTCCCGCTGCTGTTTTCCCCCAACGACCCCAAGCGCCTGTACGCGGGCTCCAACCACCTGCACGTGACCACCAACGAAGGTCAGTCGTGGGAAGTCATCAGCCCCGACCTGACGCGCAACGACCCGAAAACGCTGGGCCCCTCGGGCGGGCCAATTACCAAGGACAACACGGCGGTGGAGTACTACGGGACCATCTTCGCCATTGCCGAGTCGCCGGCCGAGGCGGGCGTCATCTGGACGGGCTCGGATGACGGGCTGATTCACGTGACCCGCGACAATGGCAAAACCTGGACGAAGGTGATGCCCAAAGGCCTGCCCGAATGGATTCAGGTTAACAGCATCGACGCGCACCCTACCCGCAAGGGCACGGCCTACGTGGCGGCCACCATGTACAAGTCCGGCGATTTTCGGCCCTACCTCTACAAAACTGCCGATTACGGCAAAACGTGGACGAAAATCACCGCGGGCATCCCGGATACGCACTTTACCCGCGTGGTGCGCGCCGACCCCAAGCGCCCCGGCCTGCTCTATGCCGGCACCGAGTACGGCATGTACATCTCCTTCAACGACGGGGCGCTGTGGCAGCCCTTCCAACTCAACCTACCCCCGGTGTCCATCACCGACCTTACGATCAAAAACGACAACCTGATTGCCGCCACCCAGGGCCGGGGCTTCTGGCTGCTCGACGACATCACGCCCCTGCACCAGCTAAGCGCAACGGTGGCAGCCAGCAAGTACCACCTCTACACGCCCACGCCGAGCTATAAGATGGCGGGCAGCAGCACGCCCGACCTCCCCAAAACCGCTGGCCAGAACCACCCGCCTGGCGTGATGCTGTACTATTACCTGGCGCAGAAGCTGGACTCTACCAGCACGGTGAAGCTGGAGATTCTGGATTCCGGCGGCAAGCTCATTCGCAGCTTTGCCAATACCGACAAGGACTTGCGAGATAAGAACTTGACCAAGGAAGAAAAGGCTAAGGCCAAAAAAGAGCTGGTGCCCACCAGAAAGGGCGTCAATCGCTTTGATTGGGACCTGAGCTACCCCGACGCCAGCCGCTTTGAGGGAATCATTCTGTGGGGCGGCGGCACCCAGGGGCCCAAGGCCCTGCCCGGCACCTACCGGGCGCGCCTGACCGTGAACCAGGAAACCCCGCAGGAAACGGCCTTCGTGGTGCTGCCCGACCCGCGCGCCAAGGCCACGCCGCAGGACCTGCAGGCCCAGTTTGATTTCCTGCAGGAGGTGCAGCAGAAGCTCACCCAAACCCACGATGCCATCCGCGACATCCGCACCATCCGCGGGCAAATCAAGACCATTACCGCACCCCTCAAAGGCCAGGCGAATGCCCAGGGCGTGATAGAATCGGCCGGGACTATTGACAAGAAGCTGACCGAGGTAGAAGAGGCGCTCTACCAAACCAAAAACAAGAGCGACCAGGACCCGCTGAACTTCCCCATTCAGCTGAACAACAAGCTGGCCAACCTGGCCAGCCAGGTGAGCGTCGGCGACTTCCGGCCAACCGAGCAGGCAGTGGCCTTCAAAAAAGAAGTGCTGGAGCAGATAGACCGGCAGCTCAGCGAGTTCAGACTGCTAAAGGAGCAGGATATCCCCGCACTCAACAAGCTTATTCGCGATAAGCAGGTGGATGCCATTACGCTGCCCAAGCCCGCCCCGCCAATGTCACCAAGCAGTATCTAAAACTTCGTTTCCCTTGAAGAAGCCCAGGCCTACTCTCAGGCCTGGGCTTTTTTGGTTTGGCCAGCCAGGCGCTTGGTATTGGCTACCTGGTAGCGTACGCGGTACCAGGTGGCCACCAGCAGCAATAGCGCACAGCCCTCGCTGAGCACCTTCTCCGCGTCGAAGAAATCCACGGGCCGGTCTTTCAACAGCGGGTCCATTACCACGCCGTGTACCACAAAAAGGAGCGCCGTGCCGTAGGAGAGCAGGTGCAGGTTCTTCCAGGCTCGAAAGCTCATGCGCTTTCGGACGGCTTTTTGGGAGGTTAGCACGACCAGCAACAGGGCATAAAAGGCCACGGCACCCGCTGCTGCAAAGAGTGGCTGGTGCGGCGCCCGTACCGGAAACAAGACATCGAATAGGGTGAATTTGGAAGTTTTGTCGGCCACCAGTAACAAGGGATGAACAAAGGCCAGCACCAGGGCCCCATAGGCCGTCCAGTTGTGCACGTCGAATAGAGAAATTCGCTGGACTACTGCGGGCAGCTTTTTCCAGTACCACGCCTTTCGGTAGGCCGTACTCAGCAGCATGCCGAGCAAGAAGTTAAGGGTAAGCGCTACGGCCGCGACCAAGCCGGCGGCTGATGACACATCCAGCAAGGAGACGTTCATAGGAATAAATTTTGGTAAGAACCGAAAACTACACCAGTAAAGGGGGTAGCGCGCAGTTTCCCCGAACTACCACACGGACTCAGTTGGATGCCACCCTATTAGTTCAGTGAGGCGGTCTAAGTCAAGCGGATAGTTAATAGGCCTGTTCCTAGAGCGGTTCCCAAGTCATTGTACATGATATCCGCAATGGTCAAACCAATTTTTGGCATCCTGTTGACTTATCCACTCGGTTGCCGCTTGGATGGTGGCTTCTAATGCCTCGCGGGTGCGAGCCTGGGCCGTGCGCAGCCAGGTTTTGAGTTTGCTGAAGGCGAGTTCGATGGGATTAAAATCGGGCGAATAGGGCGGCAGATACAGCAGGCGGGCACCCCGTGCGGCGACGATTTCGGCCAACCCGGCCACTTTGTGGGCGGGCAGGTTGTCGAGCACGACCACGTCGGCCGGCACCAGGGTGGGGCCGAGCACGTGGTGAAGATAGGCCGCGAACACGTCGCCGTTGACGGCTCCGCTCACGGCTCCGCTCACCGTCATGGCCGCTTGCAACCCGTTCGGGGTCAGGGCGGCGACCAACGTCACGTTCGGCCCGCCATGCAGCGGCACCCCTTGCCCAACGCGCTGCCCGCCTGCGGCGCGGGCGTAGCGGCGGCAATAGGTGAGATTGGTACTGGTCTCGTCCACAAACTTAAAACACGTAAAATCTTCTTCCTGCACCGCTTCGACAAAAGCCCCGCGCAAGGCCCTCACCCGTTCGGTGTCGCGCTCGGCGGCGTGGAGGCTCTTTTTTTTCGCCGCCAATCCAGCGCTTGCACGGCCCGCCCCAGCGCGGATTGGCTCATGGCCGGCCCGCCGACCGCCGCCAGCCAGACCCGCAGCTCGTCTAAGGTGGCATCCGGGGTTTGGCGCAAGCAGGCCCTTAGTTGGGCCAAGGCCGGACCATCCAGGCGCGGAGCTGGCCCCCGGCCCGGCGGCAATGCTGCCGCGCTGCCATGCGTACGGTGGCGGCGCAAGAGCTTTGCCACAAAGGAGAGCGAAACGCGAAACTGGCCGGCCACCGCCGCTTGCTTTCCCCCAGCCTGGCAGGCTGCCACGACGCGCTCGCGTAAATCAAGCGAATATGCTTTCATGACCGAAACTAAACCAAAACGTGTACAATAACTTGGGAACCGCTCTAAATAGCCTTTTTCTTTTTGGTCAGATGCCAATTCCAGATGCCACAAGCCAAGACCACCACCCGGTCGTTGCAGGCCAGGGACTTGTTGCGGTAGGCCTGCGTGACGCAGCCCAAGCGTTTGGCCCCGCTGATGGCGTGTTCCACCTTGACGCGGCGGCGCGCGTGGGCGCGGTTGTCAGCGCGTTGGGTACCGGTCAACGCCGCAGCCGGTGCCTTTTTGCTGCGCCGGGGCTTGCGGTGGGGCAAACTCTGCGCGGCCACGTCGTAGTCGCGGACCAGGCCCAGGTAGCCCAGATCGGCCAGCCAGGTGAACAGATCCACCAGGCCCGGGTTGAGGTCCAGCTCGTTTTTGAGCAGTTGGTAGTCGTGGGTGGCCCCGCAGGTAGTCGGCCCCAGGGAATGAATGTAGCGGGCCGGGTCAGCGATGAGCGTGTTTTTACGCGAGGGCCTTTTTTTTACCAGAGTAGTCAGCCGGCCGGTCCACGGCGGCCTGCGCCCGGCGGTAGGGGCGTTCGGTGGCGTCGCGCAGCAGGACGGGCACGTCGGCAAATACCGCCTGCATCTGGGCCAGCGAGTCGATGGCCCGCGCCGGTAGCACACCCAGCGCCCGCAAGGTGCGCTCGAGGGCCTTGGCCAGGCGATGGGCGCGTACGCACGCTTTGGAGCGCGACAAGCCAAAAGTGGCCCCGAGCACGTCGAAGGCGGGGTAGGTTTTCAGGTAAAACAGCAGAAACAATAATTTCTGCTCCGGGCTGATCAGCAGACCTTTGCGACCACCACCAGCCCGGCGTTGGCGGGGCTGCTCCACCGAAAAGCGCGCATCGGCTTCGGCTTGGCAGCCCGCCGCGAACGGCTCGGCCAAGGCGCAAAAAGTGGCCAAATCCAGTCCCGTCAGCGCCCGCATTTGCCGGTCATCCGTAATGGTATTCACATCGAGCATCCCCAAAAATACTATTTGGGAACAAGTCTAAAAACTGAGGTGGTCGGGTAGAAATGGACACGGGGAAGGTAACTGAGGTGGTCTTAGTTGAGCAGGAGAGAATTAGGTGATATTGGCAAGTTGGTGTTGGTGAAAGAGATAAGGCTTTAAATAGTCGATGCTGGAGTGGCGGTGTACGCTGAGGTGGTCTAGTTGAGCAGGAGAGAATTAGGTGATATTGGCAAGTTTCTGTTGGTGAAAGAGATAAGGCTTTAAATAGCCGATGCTGGAGTGGCGGCGCTTGTGATTGTAGTAGTCAAAATAGCCGGCCACGCTGGCTTGCGCATCGGCCAGGTCCGTGAAAACAGGCCAGTCGCGAAGTTCAAGCAGTTCCGTTTTGAGGCGGGACCAGAGGCTCTCAGCTTGCGCATTGTCGTAACACTCGCTGCGGCGGCTGTGCGAGCGCTGGGCTTTGGCGTTGCGCAGCAGCGTTTTATAAGTGTTGCCCACGTACTGCCCACCCCGGTCAGAGTGGACAATCAGGCCGGGGGCGGGCCGTTGCGCGAGCAGTGCTCGCTGCAAAGCGGTGGTCACCAGGGCTTCGGGCATGTCAGCCCGCACCTGCCAGCCCACGACCTGCTTGGTGCACACGTCCTGAAAGGCGCAGCAGTACACCCACTGCCCGTTAGCCAGGGGCAGGTAAGTGATGTCGCTGACCCACACCTGGTTGGCCTGGGTGGGCTTGGGCTGGTCAAGCAGCAGGTTGGGGGCGCAGCGCTTGCCGTGGGTCGAATCCGTCGTGCGTGGCGTGAAGCCCTTGGGCTGCAAAGCCTTGCGGCCATGGCGCCGCATTGCCGTGCGTAGGGCCTGTCGCCCCACACGGTGGCCTGACTCGCGCAGTTAGACTTGTAGCCGGCGGGTGCCGTAGCGCCGCTGGTGGTCATCAAACACGTCGCGCATCGCCGTTTCCCAGGCGGGCTCCGCCTTCACTATGGCACGCTGGCACCAGGCGTAGTAGCGGCTGGGCACGACGTGCAAGACCTGGCAAAGCAGCTGCACGGGATAGTAAAGTCGTTGCTGGTCAATAAACTGCAACTGGCTCACGGGGTTGGGGGATGCGAGAAGATAGCAATGGCTTTTTTTAAAATCTCCAGTTCCTGCGCGAGCCGTTTGTTGGCTTGCCGCAGGGCCCGCACCTCGGCGGCCTCCGCTGGGTCGGCGGGTAAGGGCTGCTGGGCCGCTTTCTGCCACTGATACAGTAGCTTGGCGTTGAGGTTCAGGGCGCGGGCGGCGGCAAGAGTTGAGCGGCTTTCGCTGGCCAGGCGCAGGGCTTCGGCCCGAAAGGCCGCATCATAGCGCGGTCGTTTGGAGGAGGCTTTTTCCATGGGTTCGGGAAATTAGCACTCAATTCTCTCCTATTTCACTCGACCACCTCAGCCTTCTTCAACCGACTCCCTAAGTTTGGGCAAGACCTCGCGTCCCTACTTACCCGCAAATTTCATATTCTCGACGCGCAATCCTCTTCGCGACGAGTATAACACCGTCTAGGCGGTTGGTGGCTGGGCAGGCTGCATACTGAGATTATTGTGGCAATTAAGGCTTATGTTTGCTAAACAAAAGCCGCAATTTATTTTGGTTAAGTTCGACACCCTTTCCATCATCATCCCGGTCTATAACGAAGCCCGCACTATCCATCAAATTTTGGATTTGTTACGTGAGTTGAAATTGTTAAATGGGATTACCAAGGAGATAATTCTAGTTAACGACTGTTCAACGGATGCCTCGGCTGACACGATTCGAGCTTACGCGAGCCGCTACCCCGAACTGAATCTGCGCCTGCTTGAGCACGTCGTCAACCAAGGCAAGGGGGCTGCACTACACACTGGCATTCGGGAGGCCACCGGCGACTACGTCATCATCCAAGACGCCGATTTGGAATATGACCCTGAGGAATATAACCTGCTGATAAAACCTATTCTCAAAGGCTTTGCTGATGTAGTATTTGGCTCGCGCTTCATGGGTGGCAAACCGCACCGCATCCTGTTTTTCTGGCACAGCATAGGCAACCAGATTCTTACGCTCCTGTCCAATATGTCCACGGACCTCAACCTAACGGATATGGAGACGTGTTATAAGCTCTTCCGCCGTGACCTCATTCAGGGCCTAAAGCTGGAGGAAAATCGCTTCGGCTTCGAACCCGAAGTCACGGCAAAAATAGCTCGCGTAAAAGACATACGCATTTACGAAGTCGGCATTAGCTACTATGGCCGTACCTATGCTGAGGGGAAGAAAATCGGCTGGCGCGATGGCTTCCGGGCCATTTATTGTATTTTAAAATACGGCATTTTTGGCGCGTAATTAGCATCGACTGTTTCTAGTTGTGACTGGCATGTTGGTCTAAGCCTTGGCTTGGGCAGAAGCACGGCGCCGGTGGCCGCTTGGTGCTACAAGCTTTATGCGCATTTTGGCCTTCATTGACCTCGCTACAACCGTCCTATAGCTGCGCGACGGTTAATACTTTCTAGTCAGGAGCAGGAAGGATAAAAACAAGAACTAGCTATTTTTTGAAATTTTTTATCCTGTAATAGGCAGTTCTCGATTAATCCTTACAGTGCAATACTAATTTTTCCTTCTTTTTCGGTTGCAAAATATGGGTAGGGGAGGCAACTACCATAAAATAGCTAAACAACATGCTTGGGTATAGTTGGAGCAGAAGCCGATTTAAGGACGTATCCAGGTGCCAAGTCAAGTCAACTGGCGTAACGATGTACACAAAAAAATAACCAAGTAGGGTGATTGCAATAACTAGTGAATTAGCTATTGTACTCTTTTCTTGTACGCTGTATGTGCCAAACATTAGGGCGTAAGTAATTAGCAGAATGGCTGGGCTCTCTATCCATCCGCCAAAACTCAGGCCGGTGAGTATAAAACGACGGATGACGAGGTAATACCTGCTAGGAGAGGCCAGTTTATGAAATGTAGAGAGATTCTGGCCGCTTACTAAATCGTTTGCAGGCGTAAAATGCACCTTAAAATAAAGTAACACGAGTAATATCGGGGCCAACCCCATGACAAAATAGCCAATTGATTTGCTGCCCATCTTCCAGTCCCCCTTATAAGCTATTACCAAACGGCTTAAAACAGCCGCTATAACAAATAATAACCCTTCATTCTTGGTCCAAGCAGCAAGTCCGCCCATGATGCCTGCCAACATATAGAGAAATTTACTTCTTTCCTTAGCTTGTTCCGCAAAAGTCAGTAGTATAATTACGGATAAATAGAAAAAGGCGAGAGGCACATCGGCATATTGTGAAGCAGCATGGTCAATAAAAAAAGGAGTACTTAGTAAAGCTAGGCCAGCCAAGTATCCTTGTATTTTATCTCTCAACATTGTTAACGAAGCAGTTAATAGCCCCACGATTGCCAATGCAAATAACCCCGCCACGCAAATAGGAACATATACCGTTTCGTGCTGCAAGTAAAGCCAAGTTCGTGATACGAAACTGGGCAATAACAAAGGATAGTCCAGATGTGAATAATTAAGTATGGCAGAAAAGATTTTTGGCCAATCATTCATGCTGCGATAAAGGAATCGTGCTTTCAGGTTCCAGATAGCCCAAGCATCCCAGTCGCCATTTGGTTTAGCTAGAGCACTCAAAATAAAACTTAACAGTGCGTTGCCTAAAGAGAATATAAAAAGGAAAGAAGCAATTATAAGCACCGGTAGCTTAACCGGGTCGCCTACTCCGGGCGCATCGGGTTTGTCAGCGGTAAGCGATAGGGGGAGGGGCGGTTTTTTTAGTAAATAAGAAAATATAATAGCACTGATTAAAAACACAAGTTCAACAGCCATTACCGCCCAAAGAGAATGGCTGATAGGCAGTAACAAAAAGTACAGCAAAGAGCAGATGCCCATACCTAAGCCCATACCCAGACTGCATTTTAAGATACCAGCCCCTACTCCTTGTGATTTGAAGCAGGCATTGGAAATGTTAAAACCAATGAGAAAAGGCGGAAGAAATGCTAGTATAAATCTAAATGTCATTTTCTTTTTATTAGTAGAAAGCCATTTTTAAAATCTTTTAACACAATCCAATCATTTCGTTCGGCATACAGAGGGTTATCGTGATGCTGTAGTGTGCCGGAAATCGGAAAATTTGCCAATACAGTATCCGGAAGCGGCTTCTCTTGCAACAGGTGGGGAGCCATTGCATACTGTGAAATAAGGACGGTACCCTGAGATAATAACATGCCCTTATCCTGGATGTATCCTATTGTGCTATTAGGAGGTAGTAGATATTTGACACTTGTCAATTTTTTTTCATTTATAGAGATAAAGTCTTGTTGCTCGATAGACGAAGAACTACTAAAGAAAGTTATTTTGGTGCGATTAAGTATCCGCAATTGCTGTAAAGCAATGCAGAAAAGCATCAAGCATATAAATAGGTGCAGCCTCTTGCTAGAATTTAGTTGCATAATGAATGATGTCAAAAAAATCAGGCAGATATTTATATTATTTTTGGATAGGCTAAATATACACCTTTGTGAAAATAATAAACAATAATACAAAAAAATTAAATAGTACGCCATTAGCCAGCACCATCAGAGCCACGTAGAGTAGGATGCAGTCCCAAATACTAGGTTGAGAAGCGCCTGGTTGATAGTGTTGGCCGTTTCCTGCAAGTCATTAGTCTTGCCGGCAAAGTCGGTGCGCACGTGGTGCCAGATATAGGGATCCGGGAAGCTGGCAGAGTTAGGCGAGGCGTAGAAACGCTTTTGAACTAGTAGGTCAAATCTAGCCGGTTGTCGGGTACAACCGTTTGAGTTTGATGCGGGCCTTCTCGGTTGTAAACTGCCAGTTGGTGGGTGCCCCCAGTTGGTTGCGCGCTAGTTGCCAAGCGTAGCAGTGCGCTTCCAGCGTCGGCCGGTCGGGCACGCGCTGCGGCAGGCCGTGGGTGAGCAGGGCGGCAAACTCGATTTCAGCCATGTTGAGCCACGAGCCATGCTTGGGGGTGAACACAAATTCCACGCGCTGCAACAGGGCGTGCGCCCGTACCGGGTCAAAAATCTCGTAAAAAGCGGCGGGCTGGTGCGCCGACAAATTGTCGAGCACCAGCGTCACGCGCGTCGCTTGGGCGTAGTCCTCCTCCAGCAGGCGGGCTACCGCCCGGGCAAACGTGAGTCGGTCATGGCGGTCTTCGACCTGCACCCGGCGGCGACCGGCCAGCGGCTCGTGCAGCATATACACCTGGGCCACGCCCTGGCGGTGGTACTCGCAGTCGTAGCGGGTGCTGCCATCGGGCAGCGGGAGTGGCACGCGGCTTTCGCGTAGTAATTGCTTGGGCGACTCATCCAGGCACACGACTGGCTGGGCTGGGTCGTACGGGCGTTGGTAGACGTCAAGCACCCGTTCCATGGCGCAGACGAAGGCCGCGTTCTGAGCGGGTGGAATCACCCACATCTGTCGCTTCCAGGGCTGTAACGCATTTTTTTTAGTACCCGCCCCACCATCGCCGGGCTGGCCTCGGGCAGCACCTGCAGCGTGACCAGGTGAGCGGCCAACAAGCGCAATGTCCAGTGGGCGTACCCTTCGGGCGGGGTGGAGCAGGCCGCCGCGGCCAGGTGCGCCTCCACCTCCCCGGTGTACTTACTGGCCGGCCACTGCTGGCGGGGCTGCCCCAGCAGGGCGGCCTCCACGCCCGCCTCGCAGGCGCGTTGGCGCAGGCGCTCCAGGGTGCGCGTACTCACGCCGTAGGCTTGGCTAGTCTGGGTGTCGCTCCAGTTCAAGCCGTTTGTAGCTACGGCCAACAGGCACTGAGCCCGCACAAGCCGGGCGCTGGCCACGCGCCGCTGCTGCACGAGTTCCGTTAGCGAGGCCTGTTCTTCGGCCCTCAGCGCTAAGACATAATACTTCGCCATTTGTCAGGTCATTTTACCCGACAAGATACTAGATTTATCCTACTAGTGCTGTGTCAAACGAATTAGGCAACAAAGTAAGGAGCTTGGAGTTGGGGGCCCATGGCTCGACCAATCACTCCCTTTGCCCTACCGGCGGCTGACCAAGCCGCCCTCGAAAACTTTACGCGCATGGGCCGGCGGCCCGTGCGGGCGGTGCGCCGGGCGCAGGTCCTGCTGGCCCTGGCCACCGGTATCGGCCAGCAGGCGGCCGGTCAGGCCGTTGGCCGCAGCCGCCAGGCCGTCAGCCAGGTGCGCCGCCGCTACGAAGCCGCGGGCTGGCAAGCTGCCCTGGCCGAGGCCCCGCGTAGCGGCGGGCCGCCGCACGCCGCCGTGACGGCGCTGGCCTGCACGCCGGCCCCGGTGGACCACCGCCGCTGGGCCCTGCGCTTGCTGGCCGACAAGGCGGTGGAATTGGCGCTGGTCGGGGCCATTTCGCACGAAACGGTGCGCCAAGTGCTCAAAAAAACGAGTTGCGGCCTCACCGCCAGCAGCACGGGTGCCGGGGGGCAGTGAACGCCGCATTCGTGGCCCGGACGGAGGACGTGTTGGCGGTGTACGAGCGGCCCCACGACCCGCGCTTTCCCGTCGCCTGCTTCGATGAGCGCCCCTGCGTGTTGCACGGCCAGCCGGTCGAGCCGCGGCCGCCGGTGCCCGCTCAACCGGCTGCGGGCGCACAACCGGCCAAGGCCGGGCGGCCCCGGCGCGAAAGCAGCCCCTACGTGCGGCAGGGCACGGCCTGCCTGCTGGCCGCTTTTGAGCCGGGTACGGGCCAGCGCCTGGTCGAGGTGTCGGCCCGCCGTACCGGGGCCGACTACTGCCGCTTCGTGCAGGCCCTGGCGGCGGCCGACCCACAGGCTGAAAAAATCGTGCGGGTGCAGGATAACCTCAATACCCCTGCCGACGCCGTCTTTTATCAGCACCTGCCCGCAGCGGAAGCCCGCGTACTGGCCGCGCGTTTCGAGGGGCATTACACGCCCCAAAACGCCTCCTGGCTCCATATGGTCGAACTCGAACGCTCCGCCATTGCCCGCCATTGCCTGCACCAGCGCATCCCCACCCTGGCAGAACTCACGGCCCACGTCACCGCCTGCGTGACCCAGCGCAACGCCGCCCGCGCCACCGTCCACTGGCAGTTTACCCTCGAAAAGGCCCGCACCAACCTCGGCCGACACTACCAGAAAATTAGGGCAACTAACTACCCTGACTAAGCACTAGTAGTTGAAAAATAATTATTTTTCATTTCTTATCGAAACTGGGCGCTACCCAAAAAAAGCCTCTCTCAAAGCAATTTGCTTTGAGAGAGGCTTTTTGATTTTAATAACTACCCAGAATTACATTTCCGCCAGCATTTCCCAGCGGTCGTTCAGGCGGCCCAATTCCTTTTTTACCTGCTCAAATTTCACCGTGGCGTCTTTGAGCTGCGCGGCGTTTTGGTAGATTTTGGGGTCGGCTAGCTCCTTTTCGTAGCCGGCTAATTCTTTTTCCAGGGTGTCGATTTTGGCTTCTACTTCGGCCAATTCTTTCAGCGCCTTTTTCTGGTCGGGTGAGGCAGTTTTAGCAGGGGCGGTTTCGGCTTTTTTCTCTTCCTTGGGCACCGGCTTGGGGGCGCTGGGGCTGGGCAGGCCGGCTTTTTTGGCGGCTTTCTCGCGGTCTTCCTGCCACTGCTCGTACTCGGCGTAGGTGCCGGGGTACTCCTTCAGTTGGAAATCCTCGATGTACCAGATTTTGGTGGCCACGTTCTCCACAAAGAACCGGTCGTGGCTGATGACGATGAACGTGCCCTGGTACTGCTCCAGGGCCTGAATCAGAATGTTCACCGACACCATGTCGAGGTGGTTGGTCGGTTCGTCGAGCAGCAGGAAGTTGGCTTCCGAAATCAGGGTTTTAGCCAGGGCCACGCGGCTTTTCTCGCCGCCGCTCAGCACCTTGATTTTCTTGAACACTTCTTCGCCCGTGAACAGGAACGAGCCCAACACCGAGCGCAGCTCCATGTCGTTGCGCTTCGAGCCGGCCTCGCTCATCTCCTGCAAAATCTCGTTGTCGAGCGTCAGGCTTTCGAGCTGGTGCTGGGCGTAGAACGACATGATGACGTTGTGGCCCAGCTGGTGCTTGCCGGCGGTGGGGGCCTCGGTGCCGGCCACCAGGCGCATGAGCGTCGACTTGCCCTTGCCGTTGGCGCCGATGAGCGCAATTTTATCGCCCCGCTCGATGTGCACGTTCGTGTCGCGGAAAATCAGCTTCTCGTCGTACTTCTTCGTCACGTGCTCCATGCGCAGGATGTGCCGGCCGGGCTCCACCTTGAACTGGAACTTGATGTTGACCTTGGCCGCGTCCTGGGCCACGTCTTCGATGCGCTCCAATTTGTCGAGCGCCTTCACGCGGCTTTGGGCCTGCTTGGCCTTGCTGGCCTTGGCCTTGAAGCGCTCGATGAAGCGCTCGGCGGCCCGAATTTGCGACTGCTGGTTCTCAAAAGCGCCCTTCTGGATGAGGTTGCGTTCCTCTTTCTCTTCCAGGTAATACGAGTAGTTGCCGGCGTAGGGCACCAGCTTGCCGCCAGTTACTTCCACCGTGGTGTTGGTGGTGCGGTCGAGGAATTCGCGGTCGTGGCTCACGATGATGACGGCGCCCTCGTAGTCGGCCAGGTAGTTTTCAATCCACTTGATGCTGGGCAGGTCCAAGTGGTTGGTGGGTTCGTCGAGCAGCAGCAGGGAGGGTTGCTGGAGCAGGATTTTGGCCAGCATCACGCGCATGCGCCAGCCGCCCGAAAACGACTTCAGCGGCTTTTGCAGCTCCTCGGTGCTGAAGCCCAGGCCCTCCAGAATCTCCTCGGCGCGGGCTTGCATGGTGTAGCCGCCCAGGGCCTCAAACCGCTCCTGCAAGTTGGCCAGCTTCTCCACCAGGTCGTCGGTGTAGTCGGTTTCGAACTTCACCAAAATTGCCTCAATCTCGTCCTGCAAGCGCAGCGCCTCCTCGAAGGCCTGCATGGCCACGTGCAGGATGCTCTCGTGGGTGTCGTAGCTCAGCAGGTCCTGGTTGAGGAAGCCCAGGCTCACTTCCTTGCTCATCGAGATGCTGCCGCCGTCGGCCTTGTACTCGCCCACCAGCAGCCGCAGCAGCGTGGACTTACCCGTGCCGTTGAGGCCGATGAGGCCGATTTTGTCTTTGGGCTTGATGTGCAGGCTGGCGTGGTCGTACAGGGCACGGGAGCCAAAGTGAAAGTCGAGGTCGGAAATGGAAATCATCGGGTGCGGCGTATTGAAGGGCAAAGGTACGGCGCGCAACGCCCGGCCGGTGCCGCGCCGGGGCCCCGGCGGCACAACCGCGCCCCGCGCCGGGGCGTATGGCAACGCAACCATTGTTGCATTCATCCCCCATTCATGCCCGCTCGCCCGTCCCTTTTTGCTCCGTTTAGGGCCCCGGCCCGCCGCCTGGCCCCGCTGGCCGGCCTGCTGGCCCTGGCCGCCTGCTCCAAAAACGACATTCCAATTGCCCAGCCCGAGGCCCCCGAAACGGTGGTTTTCACCAAGGCCGGCCTTTACCCCGAAGGCATGCAGTACGACGCCGCCGGCAGCCGCTTTCTGGTCAGTTCGCAAACCGCGGGCACTGTGGGGGCCGTGACGGATAACGGCACCTACACCGAATTCGCCACCGACGCCGCCCTGGTGTCGAGCATCGGCCTGAACCTGGACGCCGGCCGCAACCGCGTGCTGGTGGCCGTGTCGGACCCCGGCTACAACACCGCCCGCAGCACCGCGGCCACGCTGCGCAAGCTGGCGCGCCTGGCCATCTTCAACCGCGACAACGGCCAGCTGGTGCGCGCCGTGGACCTGGGGGCCCTGCTGCCCGGCCTCAACCACTTCGCCAACGACATTGCCGTGGACGCCCAGGGCAACGCCTACGTGACCGACAGCTTCGCGCCCGTCATCTATAAGGTAGACCTGCAGGGCAACGCCACGGTGCTGCTGAACAATGCGCAGTTCGCGGCCCCGGCCGGCACGTTTGGCCTCAACGGCATTGTGTACCACCCCGACGGCTACTTGCTGGTGGCCAAGTCCGACGTGGGGGCCCTATTCAAGGTGCCGCTCAGCGACCCCAGCACCTTCAGCCGCGTGGCCACCACCGGCCTGAACCTGACCGGGGCCGACGGCATGCGCCTGCAAGACAACAACACGCTGCAAGTGAGCACCAACGCCCAGGCCAAGGTGCAGCGCCTGACCACCGCCAACGGCTGGGGCGCCGCCGCGCTCGGCGGTACCTTCGCCACGCCGCCGCAGTACCCCACCACCCTGGCCGCCCGCACCGGCACCGACGGCTACGTGCTCTATTCCAACCTCAACGCCTTGCAGGCCAACCAACAGCCGCCGGTGAGCCAGTTCACCATCGCCCGGCTGCGGTTCCAGTAGGGGCCCGGGGCCCCAGGTTTTTGTCCGCTTTTTTGCCCGTTGCAATGCTCGCCATCACGTCCATGCTGCACCCGCGCAATGCCCAGCGGGTCAACAAAATCATTACCGAACTCGAAGCCAAGTTTGGCCTGAAGGCCGTGCAGGCCACGCCTGCGCCGCACTTCACGTTCATGCTGGCGGGGGTGCGCAGCATCGGCACGCTGCACCACTCCCTGGTTGAAGTGGCCGCCACCACGCCGCCGTTTTCGGCCTACACCACGGGCATCGGCATCTTCCCGGGGCCCAAGCCGGTGATTTACATCCCCGTGCTGCGCTCGTTCGACCTCAACCACCTGCACCAGCGGGTGCTGGATGTGACGCAGCCGCTCTGCAAGGGCACCGACCGCTTCAACGCGCCCTCGCGCTGGCTGCCCCACCTCTCGCTGGCCCTGCACGACACCACGCCCGAAACCCTGGGCCCCGTGTTGCACTTTTTGAACGAGAGCACCTACAACATGCGTCTGAACATCAACAACATCGGCATCATGCAGAAAAAGGGCAGCCACTACAAATGCGTCGAGCAAATCGAGCTGACGGGCCGGGACTGAGTGGGGTCAATTTTTAATTGCCTCGCACCCGTAAGCGACTCTAGTTCGGTTTTCTGGTCGAGGCTCTGCCAGAGGTACTTGCAGGCCAGGGTGCGGTAGGGGCGCCAAGCTTCGGCCAGGGCCAGCATTTCTTTTTGCAGGGCCCGCCCGGTGGTTTCGAGGCCGTAGTAGCGGCGCATGGCGTTTTGAACCCCCAAGTCGCCTTCGGCGAACACGTCGGGCTGGTCGAGGGCAAACATCTGCAGCATCTGGGCCGTCCAGCGGCCCACGCCCCGGATGGCCGTCAGGTGCTGGGTAAAGGCTTCCTCCGAAAGGCTGGTGAGGTGCTCGTAGTCGAGCAGGCCGCGCTCGTTGTACGCGGCAATGGCCTGGAGGTAGCCGGCTTTCTGGCGCGAGAGGCCCACCTGGCGCAGGTCGTCCTCACTCATTTCCAGCAAGATGCGCGGCTCGGGGTAGCCCTCGGGCCGGAACAGGGCTGTGAACCGCCCCCAGATGGCGGCCGCCGCTTTGGTTGAAATCTGTTGGCTGACGATGGCCCGCAGCAGGGCCAGGTACAGGTCTTCGTGGGCGCGGGGCGCAATGGCGGGGCCCCGGGCAATGAGGGCGGCCAGCACCGGATCGGTGGCGCTGAGGTGCTGGAGGGCGGCGGTTTGGGACATAAAACGGCGAATAAACGGAGCCTTGGTAAACCCCAACCCCCGCAAAATTGCTCCCGGCGTCAGGACAAATCGCGCGGGTCGGTGGGCAAGGAGATGATTTCCAGCACCTCGCCCGTTTCGCTCAGGCGCACGCCGGTGAGGGACTGGCCGCGGTAGGCGCCCGTGTCGAGGTACAGGGCCTGGGCGGCGGCGTCGAAGCGCGGGTGGCCGTCGTCGGTGGGGGTGTGGCCCACCACTTGCAGCTTGCCCAGGTTCAGCAGGGGGCCCCGGCGCCAAAGCGAGCCGTCGGAGTTGGTAGGGTCGAAAGGAAAAGCGGTGTCGGCCCGGCCGGCGTGCGAAATCAGCAGGTGGTCGCTCTCCCAAAAGTAGGGCCGCTCGCCGAGCCAGGCCGTGTGGGGCCCCAGCCAGGCTGGGTGGTTGAATTGGTATTGGTGCAGGGTTTCGCGCCCGCCCCAGCCCAGCCACTCGGACAGCGGCCCGCCGGGGCCCAGGTGCTGGGCCATGCCCCAATCGTGGTTGCCCATCAAAAACACCGCGTTGGCAGGGTTGTGCTGCTGGAGCTGGCGGGCCAGTTCCACTACGCCGGGGCTGTCCGTACCACGGTCCACGAGGTCGCCCACTTGCACGAGGCGCTCGGTGGCCGGCCGCCAGTGCCGCAGCAAGGCGCTGAACGTGTGGAAGCACCCGTGCACATCGCCGATAACAAATAAATTCATGCAGCCTTATTAACGGCAACGAAGAAAAAATGGCCGGCCCCGCGCCCCGCAGGCGCCGCAACCAAGGCCGCGCGCAGCCCCGGCTGCCCAACGGCGAGGTACCCTGGCAACTCGCGCCAGGGCAAGCCACTGCGCAACACCAGTTACCCATTCTTCCAATCACCAACTCAGTCCTTCACCAACTCACTCATTGCCAGCGCGGCTTCCACCCGGGCCAGGCCGGCGTCGTCCACGTCGAGATGCGTTACGAAGCGCACCCACTGGGGGCCAAACTCGCTGGCTTTGATGCCGTGGGCTTCCAAATGCGCCAGGAAGGTGGCGGTGGGCAGCGTGGCGTGCAGGCGGAAAATGACGAGGTTGGTTTCCGGCGCCAGCACCTCGGCCACGTAGGGCTGGCGGGCCAGGGCCCCGGCGAGGCGAGCGGCGCGGGCGTGGTCGTCGGCGAGGCGGTCCACGTTGTGTTCCAGCGCGTAGAGGCCCGCCGCGGCCAGGTAGCCGGCCTGGCGCCACCCGCCCCCGAAGGCCTTGCGCAGCCGCTTGCACTTCTGAATGAACGCCGCCGAGCCCAGCAGCACCGAGCCCACCGGGGCCCCCAGCCCCTTGCTCAGGCACACCGAAATGGAGTCGAACAGCTGGCCGTAGTCCTCGGTGCGCTGGCCGGTGGCCACGGCGGCGTTGAACACCCGGGCCCCGTCGAGGTGCAGCGGCAGCTGGTGGCGGCGCGCCACCGCGGCAATGGCCACCAGCTCGGGCCAGGCGTAGCAGCTGCCGCCGCCGCGGTTGTGGGTGTTTTCGAGGCAGATGAGGCGCGTGGTGGGGTAGTGGACGTTCGCGGGCCGGATGGCCGCTTCCACCTGCGCGGCCGTGAGGCGGCCCCGCTCGCCGGGCAGCAGCGCCACGCTGGCCCCCGAGTGGAAGGCGATGCCGCCCACTTCCCACAGGTACACATGGGCCGTCTGTTCGCAAATCACTTCGCTCAGCGGCTCGGTGTGGGCCTTGATGGCGATTTGGTTGGTCATGGTGCCGGAAGGGCAAAACAAGCCGGCTTCCAGGCCGAAGCGGGCGGCGGTGGCGGCTTCGAGGCGGGCCACGGTGGGGTCTTCCTCGTACACGTCGTCGCCCACGGGGGCCCCGAACATGGCTTCGAGCATGGCCGGGGTGGGGCGCGTCACGGTGTCGGAGCGCAAATCGACGAGGGGTAGGGCGGGGGAGGACATAGCGGGAGCAGCGAAGAAAAATCGGGCAATGGGCCAGCGGCGGCCCATTGCAAAAGTAGCCCGTGGGGCCCCAGGCCGGGCCCCAAACCCGTTAAATGCCCCCTCGTTTTTACTTTCCGAATTAAAACCGTACTTTTGCCCTCCATTTCCTAAGCAATAAGACCTTAACCGCCCGGCACCATGTCCGTTACCCGCCTCAAGCGCAAGCACCGCAAAAACATTGCCCGCGCCAACAACAAGCAGCACATCATCAAAAACCTGCTCCGTACCCCGGTGCTGAAAAACGTGGACCTGGACGAGCTGAAGAGCCGCTTCACCACGCCGGCGGGCGCTGCCCTGGCCGCTAAAGCCGATTCGCTGGCCGCTAAAGCCGATTCGCTGGTTGACAAAGCCAAGCAGGTCGTTACCGATGCCGTGGAAACCGTTTCGAACTCCGAGGTGGTCGGCAAAGCCAAGCAGGCGGTGAGCGACGCAACGGACGCCGTGGTGCACGCGCCCGTGGTTGAAAAAGCCAAGGACCTGGTGAGCGAAGCTGCTGCTCCGGCGGCCGGCGGCGAGTCGTTTTTTGACCGAGCTAAGCACGCCGTGAGCGATGCCGTGGAGGCCGTATCGAGCTCCGAAGTGCTGGAAAAAGCCAAGCACGCGGTGAGCGATGCCATCGACGCGGTTAGCCATTCCGAAGTGCTGGACAAGGCCAAAGAGGTGGCTGGCACCGTAATGGACACCGTAAAGCACGCCGTGGGCGCTGACGCCCCCGCCGCTGACAAAACTGCTGAGAACGCCGCCGATTTCGACGCCGCCGAAGCCGTAACCAAGCCCGTGAACGAAGACGGCCAGAGCGGCGAGCACCCCAAGCCCGAAATCGCGCTGTAAGGATTTTTGCCCAGCAGCTGCCATCGTTTAAAAGCGCCTTTCCCACGCGGGAAGGCGCTTTTTGCGTTTTATTCAGGCTCCTTACTTCCGGGGCCCCATTCCCGAAAGCGAACGAAGGAGCCGGGCAAGAACGCTTGGCCAGTTTTTCGGGCGCGAGGTCTTAATTTGGGTAAATAAAAATCCTTCGTTCACGCTGCCCTGCTCAGCGCGCTGGCCTTGCCGGCGGCAGCGCAGGCAAAGCTCAACCTCCGGCTCAAGCACGAGCTCGACAGCATTTACGCGGTGGACCAGCGCTACCGCGCCATGCTGTTTGACCCGCGCATCAACCGCAACCCAGATTCGTTGGCGGCCGCGCTGGGAGTGACGAAAGCCGTGCTCAACGCCACCCTCATGGACCGGATGCACCGGGTGGACGCCACCGACTTGGGGCGCATATAAGCCATTGTGAAGCAGGACGGCTGCCCTGGCAAGTCGCTGGTGGGCGCACCTACCAATGAGGCCGTGTGGAGCGTTATCCAGCACACCCCGGCCACAATCCCCCAGTACTTGCCGATGATGAAAGCGGCTGCCGAATAGGGGGAGCTGCCCTTCTTCCGGTAAGCCGCGATGCTGGACCGCCAGCTGATGAACGATGGCAAAGAGCAGCTGTACGGCACACAGGCGAGGGGCTACAACGGGCAGCCGCCCTTCGTCTGGCCCATCCAGAACCCGGCGCAGGTGAACCAGCGCCGCCGGCAGGCCGGGTTTAAAGACACGGTGGAGGAAAACGCTGCCGTGCTGGGGGTTGCCTACAAGGTGCTGACCCTTGGCGATGTAGCAAAAATGCCCAAGTAGGAACGCTCGTCCTCTGGCAAGCCAATCGGCTCCTGTCCGCGTGCCGTTTGCCTGGCCGCCTGCCCAAACTGCGGCACTACTCCAGGGCCCCCCGCTTGCCCAGTTCTACGGCCTGCAAGTCCACGACTTTGCCGGCCTCGACGCCGAAGCGCAGCAGCGTGCGCACCTGGTGGAAGCCGTGGCGGCCGGCCGCGCCGGGGTTGAGGTGCAGCAGGCCGCGGGCCTTGTCGGGCACGACGCGCAGGATGTGCGAGTGGCCCGTGACGAACAGGCCGGGCCGGGCGGCGTCGAGCAGGGGGCGGGCCGCCGGGGCGTAGTGGCCCGGGTAGCCGCCGATGTGGGTGATGAGCACGCGCAGGCCCTCGACCACAAAATCCTGCACCAAGGGCTCGGTGCGGCGCACGTCGGCCCCGTCGATGTTGCCGTACACGCCCCGGAACACGGGCGCCAGGGCTTCCAGGGCCCCCACCACGGCGGCGGTGCCGAAGTCGCCGGCGTGCCAAATTTCGTCGCAGCCGCGCAGGTGGTGCGCGATGCGCTCGTCGAAATAACCGTGGGTGTCGGAGAGCAGGCCAATGCGTTTCATGCGGCAAAGATGGGCCCCGGCCCACCCAAAGCGGCGCGGCCCCGTATCTTGCGGGGCGGGCCCCACGGCGGCCCGCGGCCCATTCATTCCCCGACCTTTGCTCCGATGAATCTCTTCATCAACGATATTCCGCTGGTTATCAAAAAGCTAAGCGAGAAAGTGTACAAGCACAAATACGACCTGGTGCTGGGCCCCGAGCAGCAGTTCACATCCAAGGACTTGGTGGGCGACGTGCTGGTGCGCGACGCCACCACCGCGTTCCTCGACCGCTTGCTGCGGCTGATGGAGGTGAAAAAGCTCAAAAAGCTGACCTCCCTCACCATGCTGGTGCGCAAGAAAAGCCTGCTCATCCAACACCTTAAGGACCAGTTTAAGATTGCCAAAGCCGCTGGTGGGCTGGTGGTGAAGAATGGCCAGGTACTGATGATTTACCGCCTCGGCAAGTGGGATTTGCCCAAGGGCAAGCTCAAAAGCGACGAAGACACCGTGCTGGGGGCCCTGCGCGAGGTGGAGGAGGAAACCAACATCAAGCTGGCCATCGGCGAGGAGCTGCCCAGCACCTGGCACAGCTACGCCTACAAGGGCAACAAGATGCTCAAGAAAACCAGCTGGTTTGTGATGCAGTGCCTCGACGACTCGGTGATGAAGCCCCAGGCCGAGGAATACATCGAGGAAGTGCGCTGGATGACGCCCCAGGAGGCCCTGGCCAAGCTCGACGATTCCTACGCGTCCATTGCCCTGGTGATGCGCCACTACCTGAGCAAGGCCGGCGGCGGCAAGTCCTCGAAAGAAACCGCCACCGCCGGGAAATAAATTTATCTTGCCGCCATGCGCCGTTTTGCTAAGTTCCTGCCGTTGCTTTTGCTGGGGGCTGCGGCGCAGCTGGCCTGCTCGCGGGCCCGCGAACGAGAAGATAGCTCCACTGCGCGCGTATCGGTACCGCCCGCCCGCACGGCGGCGGCCCCGGCTGTGAACCTGGCGGCCGTGGTGGGCCGTTCCATTGACGAAGTGCGCCGGCAGCTGGGGCCCGCCCGGGCCCTGCCCGCCGGCTTCCAGGACCCCGTGCGGCGGTCCGGGACCGACTCGACGCTGGCTTTCCAGCCGCGGGGCCTGACGGTGGTGGCCAGTTACGACGCCCGCACCCGCCGCGTGCTCGATTTGCTGGTGCTGGGCAACGACGAAGAGGCCCTCATGCGCCGCACCGGGCTGCTGGCCGAAGCCCCCGGCTACTTACTGTTGCCCGTGTTCGCCGTCAACCGCAGCACCCGGCTGGTGGGCCTGCGCATCGTGCCCCGCGGGTAGCCGGTAGGTTCTGGCTGGTTGCGGCATCAAAAGCAAGCAACAAGGCCGTCGTGCTTAACCTGGCGTCCACGCAGTGACGCACGAGTGTTCTCCGGGTTTGATGATTCAAAAACAGCGCTAAAAAGGCGGCGCGGGCGGCAGGGGGTAGGGCACAAAATCGTGCACGTCGCCGCCGTAGCGGTGGATGTCGCGGATGATGGTGCTGCTAATAGCCGCCAGCGGCGGGGCCGTGATGAGGAACACCGATTCCAGGCCGGGGTTGACGTGGCGGTTGGCTTGGGCGATGGTGTTTTCGTACTCAAAATCGGTGGTGTTGCGCAGCCCGCGCAGCAGAAACTGGGCCCCCACCTCGCGGGCGTACACCGCCGTGAGGCCCCGAAATGTGCGCACCGACACCCGCGGCTCGTCGGCAAACACGCCTTGGATGAGCGCCAGCATCTGTTCCAGCGGCAAGTAGCGCTGCTTGCTACTGTTGGTGCCCAGCGCCACAATCACCTCGTCAAACAGTGCCGTGCCGCGCCGCACCACATCAAGGTGCCCGTTGGTAAACGGGTCGAACGAACCGGGAAAAAGGGCAATGCGGGGCACGGGGAAGGGGTATGGGCCGGTGGGTTGTAAGCTGGGCGCGACGTGTTTAGCCGGGGCCGATGCCCCGCGCCTGGCCTACGCTCCACAGCCGGTTAGACAAAGTGTAGGCTGAACAAGTCGAAGTAGCGGTGCTCGAACACCTCGTTGAGGCGGTAGCTGTAGAACAAGTCGTAGGGCCGGGGCCCAAAGCGGACGTTGCGCACGTAGTTGCGCAGCAGCGTGAACAAGGCCGAGTCGTGCGTGAGCTCGCCCCACACGGTCAGCTCGTCTTGGTCGGGGTTCAGGCCCAGCTCCTGCATCACCAGCACGGTGTAGTAGAGCACGTCCTCGGCGGTGGCGAAGGGGAATACGTTGCAGTACTGGAGTTGGGGCCCCAGCACCACCAGCGTCAGCTCCTGGGCCCCCAGGCAGAGGTAGAGCCGGCGCGGGGCCCCGGCGTCGCGCTGGTGGGCCAGGCCCGCCAGCAGGCCGCTGGTGTGGTGCAGCAGCTGGCCGCTGGGCCCGTGGGTGGCGGCCAGCCAGGCGGCCAGGTCCGCGTCGGCGGCAAACACGTTCACCAAATCGAGGCTGGGGTGGGGGCGGGCGTAGGTGGCCTCGGCGGGCCCCAGGGTGTGGTGCAGGCGCAGGGCGGCGGCCTCGTCGCCGGGCCGGAACAGGGCCGCGGGCAGCAGCGTGAAGGCCCGGCCGGTGGTGGCCAGGCGCACGGCGTGCCAGCCGGCGCGCCCCAGGCAGTCGTGGGCGGCGGCCAGGGCGGGCAGGCCCCCGGGCGGCAGGGCGTAGTCTTCGAGCAGCACAAACGACTGGCGGGCCACCTCCACGGCGGCCACGCGCAGGCGGCCGGCCCCCACGGTCAGGTACAGGTTGTAGGCGGCGCGGTGGTTGGGGTCGAAGCTATCGTCGCGCAGGCGCAACAGTGCGGCCGGGGCAACGGGCGCGGCCGAAGAAGCAGGGAAAGGAGCGGTGGAAACGGGCACGGGCAAAGCAAAAAGCCGAACGGCTCCGCAAGATACAGCCGCGCGCCCCGCCCGCTTTACCCCCCAAACCGCAGCTGCGGCACAAATACGTCGTCGATGCTGAGCAGGCCGCGCAGCACCGGGTGCACGTGCGCCGGCGGCAGGGCCAGCAGCTGCCGGGGGGTGTGCCAGGCCAGCTCGGTGAGCAGCTGGGCATCGGGGGCGTGCTCGGGGTCGTGGCCCAGGCGCGGGGCGGGCGGGGCCCCGTCGGTGGTCAGCACCTCAAAAAACAGCTCCAGCGCCTGCAAGCCGTCGCGCCGAAACTCGTGCAAATGCAGGAAGCGGCCCACCCGCACCGCCAGCCCGGTTTCCTCCTGAAATTCGCGCACCAGCCCCTCGTGCAGGCTCTCGCCAAATTGCCAGCCCCCGCCCGGCGGCGACCAAAACGGGGCCCCCACGGGCAGCAGGCCCCGGTGGGCGGCCAGCAGCAGGCGGTTGTCGTGCAGCAGCAGGCCGCCCACGCGCACGCGCACCTGGCCGGCATACAGCGCCAGCAGCGTGTCAGATGGCGGAACGGAATAATCGGTCATTGCAACTCAAAAGAAGCCCGGCAGTTGGCCAGGCGCGCAGGCTGTACGCAAAAAATGCATACAAGGTGGCAAAACAGCCCCGGGGCCCTGCGCCGCCGGGGCCCCGGCGCGGCGCACCGCCCGCCGCTGCCGCCAGCGCCGCAGCCGTCCCAGCCCAAATAGTACCAGGGCCACGGCCCCCACGCCGGCCACCAGCGGCAGCGCCAGGGCCAGCACAGCGCCGCCCACGGCCAGCACGTTTTCGAGGGTGGATAATACCGGGTTGGCCAGGCCGCCGGTGGTGGCCGTGGCGCCGGCCCGCAGCAGCGCCGTGCCGCCCTGCACCAGCCCGGCCGTGCCGCCGCCCACCACAATGCCCAGCCCCCAGCGCAAGGCCGGGTCGAGGTGGGGTAGTGAGGAGGTCATCAGCAGGGCCCCCGCCACCACGGCCGCCGGCGTGGTAAGCGCGTCAAGCACGTTGTCGACCACCGGCAGGTAGTAGCCCAGCACCTCGAACACCGTGGCCGCGGCCAGCGCCAGCATGGCCGCCCACGAGCCCAGCCACGCGAAGCCCGGCGCCGCCGGTAGCCACCCAAAGTGGTGCGCCACGCTGGCCGCCAGCAGCGGCACAAACACCCGGAAGCCGCTGCTGGCGGCCAGGCCCAGGCCCAGGGCCCCGGCCACAATGTATTCGGTGAGAGGGAGGGTTTCCATGCCCGTTAAAGTAGGAAAAAAGCCACCGTTTCGCCGCTGTTCTACCGCGGCCGGCCCGCCACCTATCTTTGCCCGGGGCCCCCAGGGCGGGGCGAAATTGCAGAAATCCGCCGCGATTCAGTTCTTAAACGCCCTTAAAAATTACGACAAGTACAAAACGGTACATAGTCCCGTACCTCCACCCGCTCCGCTTACGCCTTGACACCTGACCTACCCAACCCAGCCCTCGCCGACGACCTCGAAGCCCGCATCCGCCGCAAGCTGCTGCGCCAGAACTTCATGCACCACGTGGGGGCCGACCTGACCCTAATTGCCCCCGGCCGCATCGAGGCCGAGCTGCTCATCGGCGAGCAGCACAAGCAGCAGCGCGGCTTCGTGCACGGCGGCATGGTGGCCACAATGGCCGACCTGGCCGCGGGCTTCGCCGCCGTCACCCTCGTGCCCGACGACCACGGCGTGGTCACGGCCGACTTGCGCGTGTCGTACCTGCACCCCAGCGTGGGCCACAAGCTCACCGCCGTCGGCTGGGTACTGAAGGCCGGCCGCCGCCTGCACTTCTGCGAAGCCGAGGTGTGGTGCGACGGCCTGCTGGTGGCCAAAGCCTCGGCCACGATGGCGGTGATTGAACCGGTCGCGTGAGCCAGTCGTTTGAAAATCCTCCGGTTGGCTACTTTCGGTTGTTTCAGGGGGACGATGGCAGCTTCGTCGATATGCACGAAACCCACGGCAAGCTGGAAAGCCGCCAAAATATTCCCATTGCCTTATTCTTAGCGGCTCTTGGGGAACGGGTTCGGCTGCTGCCGGTATACGATTTGCAGGGAGTCAAAAGCCCGGACGCCACCCGCGACGGAATGGAATGGGAATTTAAAGTACCTGAAGGCCGTACTGCCAATGCTATTGACAAAGCCTTGCGCGGGGCCAGCCGTCAAGCGGCCCGCGTGCTGATTCAGGTAGCGGAAGAGCTTGACCGCCAGTTATTGGAGCAGGCCATCCACGGCCGCGTTAGGCGCGCCGTAAATATTGCGGAAGTAGCCATCTTACTGCCTGGTGCGTTGCACCATTTCACGCGACAGGAAATCTTAAACAACACCTTCCGCGGAAAAATTGGCTAAAAAAATGGGGAGCGCAGCATGCTGCGTCTCCCCGGGGGGTCAGGGCTTTCACCCCATCCATTACAAATATAGTGCGCAGTTGCCTATAACAGCGCAGGTCTGCATCTATACAACACGCAAGGACCCAAGAAAAGTTGTTGCTCTACCAAGTTCTCTATGCTCTCCGTTCGTCACCCTTCCGTTCGCGACTTTTTCCCTTACGAGCCCACCGACGACCAGGCGCTGCTGTTTGCTAAGCTCGACGAGTTTTTGCGCGACCAGCTGCCGGGGCGCAAGGTGTTTGTGCTGCGCGGCTACGCGGGCACGGGCAAAACCACCGTCGTCAGCGCCCTGGTGCAGTGGCTGCACCAGCTCCAGCGCAAGTACACGCTGATGGCCCCCACGGGGCGCGCCGCCAAGGTGATGGCCGGCTACGCGGGCGTGCCCGCCGGCACCATCCACAAAAAGATTTACCGCCAAACCTCGGGGGCCCCGGCCGAGCGGCTCAGCTTCCAGCGGCAGCCCAACCGGGTGGAGCAGATGCTCTACATCGTGGACGAGGCCTCGATGATTTCCGACGAAAAGGCGTTCGGCGAAACCGGGCTGCTCGACGACCTGATGAACTTCGTGTTCGAGAAGCAGACCAATAAGCTGCTGCTCATCGGCGACACGGCCCAGCTGCCGCCGGTGGGCCAGCTCCTGAGCCCCGCCCTCGACCCCGAGGGCCTGGCCCACCGCTTCCGCGCCCAAGTGGCCACTGTGGAGCTGCGCCAGGTGATGCGCCAGGCCCTGAACTCGGGCATCCTGGTGAACGCCACGGAGTTGCGCGAGGAGCTGCGGCAGCCGGTGCCCAACATTCAGCTGCACACCCTGGGCTTCCGCGACATGTTTAAGATGGGCGGCGACAAGCTGGAAGACGGTCTGCGCTGGGCCTACCGCGAGTTTGGGCACGAGAACACGACCATCATCTGCCGCTCCAACCGCAACGCCAACCAGTACAACCAGCTCATCCGGAGGGCCCTGTTTGATGCCGAGGAGGAGATTGAGGGCGGCGACTACCTGATGGTGGTGCGCAACAACTACTACTGGCTCGATAAGGACTCGGAAATCGGGTTTTTGGCCAACGGCGACTTCCTGCAAATCAGCAAGATCATCCGGCGCGAGGAGGTGTACGGCTTCCACTTTGCCCAGGCCCGGGTGCGGCTCGTGGACTACCCCGACGAGCCCGAGCTGGAGGTGAAGCTGCTCCTCGACACGCTGCACACCGAGAGCCCGGCCCTGCCGTCCGACCGCAACAACGAGCTGTACCAGGCCGTGGCCGCCGACTACGCCCACCTCAAAACCAAGGCCGAGCGCTACAAGGAAATGCGCAAAGACCCGTACCTCAACGCCTTGCAAATCAAGTTTGCCTACGCCCTCACCTGCCACAAGGCGCAGGGCGGCCAGTGGCAGGCCGTGTTCGTGGACCACGGCTTCCTGAAGCCCGACGAGCCGCTGGCGGGCGAGTTTGCGCGTTGGCTGTACACGGCCATCACGCGGGCCTCGGAACGGCTGTTTCTGCTCAATTTCCAGCAGCGCCTGGTGAGCGACCCGCCGGTGGAGGACTGACGGCTAGCTGGGGGCCCTGGAATTTTCGCGGCGCGGGCGCTGTTGCGGCGGCGGTGCGGGGCCCCGGGCGGCGGCTTTGGCCCCGGATTTGCCAAGCCCGCCAAAACGCGTAATTTTACCCGTCGCCTTTCTGCTGCTCCTCAACCCATCCCGTTTCCTTACAATTATGAAAAAAGCCCTCTTGCTCGCCCTGAGCCTGACCGCCGCCGGCTTCACTGCCCAGGCCCAAACCGCGAAGCCCGCCGCGGCCGCCGCCAAAACGGCCGGCCCGGCCATCACCTTCGAAGAGTCGAAGTACGACTTCGGCTCGGTGGCCCAAGGCGGCATGGTTGACCACACGTTCAAATTCAAGAACACCGGCACCCAGCCCCTCATCATTTCCAACATCGGCGTGAGCTGCGGCTGCACCACCCCCGAGTACACCAAGGCGCCCGTGATGCCCGGCAAAACTGGTTCCATTGCCGCCCACTTCAACTCGGCCGGCAAAATGGGCATGCAGAACAAAGTGCTGACCATCGAGTCGAACGCCACCGCGGGCCCCACCACGGTGTCGCTCGTGGGCGAGGTGAAGGAAGCCGGCGCTGCCGCCGCCAGCACCACCAAAGCCAACTAAGCCAGGCTTTTGCAAAAGCTAAAAAGGGCGGCCCGCACCAGCGGGCCGCCCTTTTTGCGTGCGGTTCGGAACGGGGCGGGGGCCCCGGGGCCCTACAGGTTGCGCACGGCCAGCGCCAGCGCCAGCCAGCCGCCGATGAGCAGCAGGCCGCCCACCGGGGCCACCGCCCCCAGCTTCGTCACGCCCGTAAAGCACAGCGCGTACAGCGAGCCGCTGAACACCAGCACGCCCCCCAGCCACAGGTTGCCCACGAGGCCCAGGCGCAGCTCGGGGCGGAATACCCACAGCACACCTACCGCCAGCATGGCCAGCGTGTGGTAAAACTGGTAGCGCACGGCGGTTTCGAAAGTGTCGAACCGGCCCGAGGCTTCGAGCATGGGCCGCAGCCCGTGGGCCCCGAAGGCACCGATGGCCACGCCCAGAAAGCCCAGGGCGGCGGCAATTTGAATGAGAAGGCGAGCAGTCATTTAGGTGAAATAAAGTTTAGATTATTAGGTTGTAGCGTGGACGCTGCGAGCCCGCGCGGTTGAACGGTTGCCCAACGACAACCGGCAGGACGAAGCGAAACGCGCGGACTCGCAGCGTCCACGCTACGTTGTGCTGCTAGCCGCGGTGGCCGAAGATGGCGCTGCCCACGCGGATGAGCGTGCTGCCCGCGGCCAGGGCCAGGGCGTAGTCGCCGCTCATGCCCATCGAGATTTCGCGAAACTCGGCGTCGTCGGCAAAATGCTTGGCTTTTAGCGCGTCTAAGTAGCTGCGGAGCTGGCCAAATTCCTGGCTTACCTGCGTTGCGTCGGGCGTGTTGGTGGCGATGCCCATCACGCCGGTGAGGCGCACGTGTTGCAGGGCCCCAAACTCGGCGGAGGCCAGGATTTCCTCGGCTTCGGGCAGCGAGAGGCCGGTTTTGGCTTCCTCCTCGGCGATGTGGAATTGCAGCAGCCCGCGGATGACGCGGTTGTGGCGGGCGGCCTGGCGGTCAAGCTCTTGCAGTAGGCGCAGGCTGTCCACACTCTGCACCGTGTGCACGAACGGGGCGATGAGCTTGACCTTGTTGGTTTGGAGGTGGCCGATAAGGTGCCATTCCACGTCGGGCGGCAGCTGGGGGGCTTTTTCGGCCATTTCCGGGGCCCTGTTTTCGCCGAAGAGGCGGCTGCCGGCGGCGTAGGCTTCTTGCAGCAGCGGCACGGGGTGGGTCTTGGTGACGGCCACCAGCCGGGCCCCGGTGCCGGCTATTTTCTCTTCAAACGCGTGGATGTTGTCGGCAATACTGGGCATGGGGCAAAGGTAAGGTGGGGTAGGGGCGGACTGCCAACGCAGTCAAAGTTTGGCCATCACGTTCATTATCATTAGGCCGTCATGCTGAGCCTGTCGAAGCATCTCTCCCGCGGCGGTAATGAGTGAATAGTGAGCGGGAGGGATGCTTCGACAGGCTCAGCATGACGGCCCGATGATAACGGCCAAATAGCGCCGCAGCAATCATCCAACCAACAACAGCTAATCCTCCAGCGGGTTGCTGAGGAACGTGCTTTTCAGGGCCAGCCACAGCAGCCACAGCGCGATGCTGAGGGCCAGGTAGGGGCGGTAAAAATCCTTGGTGTTGCGGTAGCGCAGCTGGCGGATGTCAGACTTTTCGAGGCCGTCGATGCGGGCAAATACCTGGCTCAGCGCCGCGTTGTCGGTGGCCCGAAAGAACTGGCCGTCGGCGGCCTGGGCCAGCTCGCGCATCGTGGTTTCGTCGAGGCGGGTTTGCACGAAACGCGGGCGGCCCAGCGAGTCCTGGCCGAAGGGCACGAAGCCGTCTTTGCCCAGCCCGATGGTGTAGAGGCGGATGCCGTAGGCGTGGGCCAGGCGGGCGGCCAGCAGCGGGTCGAGGGCCCCGCCGGTGTTTTCGCCGTCGGACAGCAAAATGCAGACACGCGAGCGGGCCGTCGATTCGCGCAAGCGGTTGATGGCCACGCCCAGCGCCGTGCCGATGGCCGTGCCATCGTCAGCAATCAGGCCCAGCTTGAGGCTGGCCAGGTCTTCGCGCAGCAGGTCGTAGTCGGTGGTGAGGGGCGCCAGCGAGTAGGCCGTGCCGGCGAAGGCCACCAGGCCCAGGCGGTCGCCGGCGCGGCGGTTCACGAAGCGGGTGGCCAGGCGCTTGGCGGCTTCGAGGCGGTTGGGGCGCAGGTCCTGGATTTCCATCGAGCCCGACACGTCCACGGCCAGCACCAGGTCGATGCCGCGGCCGGTTTGCTCTACCCGCTCGTCGGTGCGCTGGGGGCGGGCCAGGGCCACCACGGCCAGCACCAGGGCCAGGCCCAGCACCGCATCGGGCACGAAGCGCAGCAGCGCCACCGCCCCGGCCCCGGGGGCCACGCCGGGCGCCAGCGTCACGGGCACCTGCGCGCGCCAGCGGTGGGCCAGGCCCCGGCGCAGCAGAAACAGCAGCGGCACCGCCCCGATGAGCAGCAGCAGCAACGGGTGCTGCCACTGGTAGCCGGCCAGGGTGGCGTAGCGCAAAAACTCGGGAAAGCTGCTCATTGGCGCAAAAGTACGGGCCGCCCCGGCGGAGCGGGCCATGCAAGCAGGGGCGGGGCCGCGGGGCCCCTACCTTGCGGCCGGCCCCGTGCCGGGGCCCCACCACCGCTTCATCCCCGTTCCGTATGCGTTCCGCTCTTTCGTACCTGGCCGGGGGGCCGCCAGGGCCATTGCCGTCGATGTGGCCCGGCCCGTGGGGCCCCGGCGGCCGGGGCCTCAGCGGCCGCTGGCGGCCAGCATTTGTTCGAGCCGCGCCCGCCAGGAAGGCGAGAGGTTGGGTAGCCGCAGCATGGCTGCGATTTTGGTGAAGTCCTTGTTAGGTAATTCGTTGCTATCTACCATGTCCTGGATGGTAACGTCCCCGGGGGCCCCGGGCTCGACAAGCGCGAGGGCGTCGCCGGCCTGGATTATTCCCTCTTGTACCACCCGAAAGTAGACGCCGCTGCGCCGTGCTTCTTCGAAGCGCCGGACCATGCTGGGGTCGTTCAGGCGGATGCCCAATTTCAGGCAGGGGCGGCGCGGCTGCACGGCCATCAGCACGGCGGTGCCCACGCGGTAGCGGGCCCCCACGGGCACGGCGCTTTCGAGCAAGCCGCTGGTGGTCAAGTTCTCGCCGAACGCGCCCGGCACCAGCAGCGCGGGCGGCAGGTGCTGCTGCCAGTAGGCGTAGTGCTCGTGCGGGTAGGCGTACACGGCCTTGTCGGGGCCCCCGTGCACGCGCAGGTCGGCTTGGCCATCGCCGGCCAGGTGCTCGGCCAACACGGCCACGGGCCCCGCGGCGGGCTGCTTGAAGATGCTGGTGCGCACGGTTTGGCCGCGCCAATCCACGTCCTGGGGCAAGCCGATGTTTACGGAGAGAAGGTGCATGGGCGAAGTAATGGATGGGCCGCTGCAAAAGTAAGCGGCCGCAACTAGGGCCCCGCGGGAGTACTTTGGGGCCGGAACCGCAACGCTTTTTTCGCTGGCGAATTTTTATGAACGGAGTTTTCTGGGGTCTGCTGTGCCTGCTGCTGTGCGCCCCACGGCTGGTGCGGGCCCCGCGCCCCATCGTTTTGGCGGCGCTCCTGTGCGCTGTGAGCGAATTTGTACTCATGGTGCCGATTTGGTGGCCGGCGTTGCTGTTCGGTTTGAAATACAACTGGACCGGCAAGCTGTTCAGCATCCTGGTGTCCCTGCTCGTCATCTACGGGGGCAAGTGGGTGAGCCCGCTGGAAACCGGCCTGGTGCGGCCGCTGCCCGGCGCGTGGCGCGCGGTGGGGCCGGTGGTGCTGGGGCTGGCCACGGTGCAGTTGGTGAGTACCGTCATCACCCAGGGCTACGGGCCCTCGCAGGCGTGGGAAAGCTTCTGGTACCAGTTGACCATGCCGGGCATTGCCGAGGAGCTGTTTTTTCGGGGCACGCTGCTGGGCTTGCTGAGCCGGGCGTTTCCGCGCAACCTGCCATTTCTGGGCACGCGGACCAGTTGGGGCGGCGTGGTCAGCGTGCTGCTTTTCGTGCTGGCGCACGGCATCACTTTTCGCACCAGCCCGCTGCAAGTGGTGCCGCAGGTGCAATTTTGGCCTGGGCAAGTGGCGGACCTGGTGTTGTGGGGCACCCTGTTTTTGTGGGTGCGCGAACGCAGCGGCTCTTGTTTTGCCGCCATGGCCACCCACAACCTCATCAATTCGTGCCTGGTGGTGGGCCGGGCGCTGGCGCGCTAGGGCCCCAGCGCCGGGGCCCTACTTGGCCTGCGCCAGCACGGCGTAGCGGTGCTCAGCAAATACGCGCAGGCGCTGGAAGGCGCGCTCGATTTCTACGCCGTCGTCGTCGGACAAGCCGTTGCCGTAAATCACCTGGTCGGTGGTGGCCAGGCCGCGGCGCACGTCGTCGTCGTGGCCGAAGTAGTCCACAATCTCGCGGGTGGTGAAGGAGTTGAGGGCGTTGTTTTCGAGGCCGGCGAGGTAGTTTTTCCACAAAGCCACGGCGCGCTCCACGTTGGCCGCCGACTGCGAGAGCGTGAACCGCTCGGCGTGGCGCGCAAACTGGGCCAGGAAGTAGCGGTGGTTTTTGCGCCGCTTGTAGGCGTCGTAGCGCCGCCGCAGGCCCCGCCGAAACAGCGCCGCGCCGCCCGCCAGCCCCAGCAGCAGGGCCCCCGTGCCGGCCAGCCAGTAGGGGTAGTTGAACAGCGGCGGCACCGGCGCCAGGGCCGTGGCCGCGCGCAGGGCCGGGGGCCCCGCCCCCGGGGCCAGCGCCGCGGCCGGGGCCGAAAGCAGCACGCGCACGGTGGCCGGGGCCGGGCGCAGCGTCAGGGTATCGGCGCCGCTGAGCACGGCCACGGGCAGGGCCAGGGTTTGCACCGGGGCCAGCGAAAACGTGCGCAGGTGGTACACCGCCCGGTCGAGGCTACGGCCCTGGCGCGTGACGGTGGGCGAGTAGCTGCGCCCGGCGTACTCAAACGGCGCGAAGCCGGCCAGCGAATCGGGAAACACCACTTCCTCGGCCGGGTCGTGCCGGTAGCTTAGCTCGTAGTCGAGCGGCTGGCCGATGCGCGTGGTGGGCTGCAAAAAGCGGCCCCGCGGCCGGTCGGGCCCGGGGCCCTGGGCCGCTGCCGGCCCGGCCAGCAATAGGGCCCCGGCCAGCGGTAGCGCCCCCAGCAGCGCGCGCGCCTTAGCCACGGGCCCCGGCGCGGTTGCGTTGGCGGATCAGGGCCACCAGCGGCGGCACGAAGTCTTCTTCGGTGCTCAGGGCCAGGTAGCTGGCGCGGTGGCGGCGGCACAGGGCGGCCAGCTGGGCAGCGTGCTGCTGGGCCCCGGCGGCGTAGCGCGCCCGAAAGCCGGGGCCCGAGGTGTTCACCCAGCGGGTGGCCCCGGTTTCGGCGTCGCGCAGGGGCACAATGCCCAGGCGCGGCAGTTGCTGCTCGCGTGGGGTGTGCACCTGGATGATTACTAGGTCGTGGCGGCGGGCCAGCAGGGCAATTTCTCGCTCGTAGTTCTGGTCCAGAAAGTCGGAAATGACCACCACCAGGCTGCGGTGCATGAGCAGCCCCAGCGCCTGCCGAATAGCCGCGCCCACCGCCGTGTGGCGGCCCCGGGGCACCAGCGCAAACAGCCGCTGCACCAGGGCGTAGGCCCCGCGCATGCCCTTGGCGGGGGGCAGGTACAGCTCCTTCTGGTCGGAAAACGCCAGCAGGCCCAACGGGATGTTTTGGCGGGCCGCCGACAGGGCCAGCAGCCCGGCCACGTCGCGGCCCAGGTCGAGCTTGCGGCGCGCGGCGGGCCCGGCGTCGAGCGAGGCACTCACGTCGAGCAGCATCAGCGCCTGCTGTTCTTTCTCTTCCTTGTAGGTTTTCACGAACGTGCCGTGGCCCTTGCTGCTCACCGCCCAGTCGATGGCCCGCACCTCGTCGCCGTATTGGTAGAGGCGCACGTCGTCAAATTCCAGCCCCGTGCCCTTGAGAATGGAGCGCGCGTTGCCCTGCACCTGCGCCTCAACGGCCCGGCGGATGCGGATTTCGAGGTGGCGCAGGCGGCGCACCAGGTCGGTGAGGGCCGAAGGGGCGGCGGGGTTCATGGCGGCGAAGCTACGCCCCGGGCGTAGCTTCGCCGCCATGAACCGCCGCTGCCGCCCCTGGCTGCTGGCTGGGGCCCTGGCCGCCGCCGGGGCCCTGCCCGCCTGCCAGCGCCCCGAAGAACCCCTGCGCCCCGCCGACCTCGTGCCCCGCCCCCAGCTGGTGGGGGCCCTCATCGACTTGCACTTGCTCGAGGCGCGGGTGGAAAACGCGGCCCTCAAGCCCGATTCGGCCCGGGCCTTGTTCTTGTCGCAGCAGAAAAACGTGTTCCGCACGTACCACATGACCGACTCTTCCTTTCAGCACAGCGTGCGCTACTACGGCGTGCACGGCAAGGACCTCGACGAGATGTACGTCGTCGTAGTCGACTCGCTCGAGCACCGCGTGAAGCGCCTCGACCCCACCAACCCCCGCTTCGGCCCGCCCGGCAGGGGGCCCCGCTAGCCATGCCCGCCGCCCTTACCTGGGAAGAATTTACCCGCGTCGACCTGCGCGTGGGCACCGTCGTCGAGGCCCGCGCCTTCCCCGAAGCCCGCCGCCCGGCCTACCAGCTGCGCATCGACTTCGGCCCCGCAATCGGCCTGAAAAACTCCAGCGCCCAAATCACGCACCACTACGCCCTCGCCGACCTGGTGGGCCGCCAGGTACTGGCCGTGGTCAATTTCCCGCCCAAGCAAATCGGCAAGTTCCTGTCCGAAGTCCTCGTCACGGGCTTTGCCGATACCGACGGGCACATCGTGCTGGCCGCCGTGGCCGCCCCCGTACCCAACGGTGCCCGCCTAGTGTAGAGCATTGGTTGTCAGTTGTTTGTTACTCGTCGTTAGGGCCCCCAGGCCGTCATGCTTCGGCTGCGCGGACGACAGATGAGCATGACGGCCTTTTGGTGCAATAGTTCTATTGCGCAAACGCCGCCATTTCAGCCAGCTGCTGCTGCACCTTCTTTTCCCACACGGCTTGCTTGGCGGCGTTGAGGCCGTGGTTAGTGTCGATGTCGTAGCGGTTTTCTTCGTCGCTCCACTGGTCGTACACGACCTGGGTGAGGCGGCCGAAGGCGGGTTGCAGCTTCTGGCAGTCGAGGTTGGCGGTCTTGAGCTTCTGGCGCAGGCGGCGGGCGTACACCTCCGTCAGGTCGAAGTGAAGCTGCTCGTGGCGCAGCAGCGCGGGCGACGACGATTTGGCGTCGCGCACCCACGAGGTGCTGGGGTCGAAAGTGGGCGTGACGGTGGCCGAAAACACAAAATCGGCGCACTTGGCGCCCGACAGCAAATCGGCCGAGGTGAGGGCCGCCTCGGGCTCGCCAAACTTCGGCCGGCCCTGGAAATCGGCCCACGTGAGGGGCCGGTTGGCAGCCCAGGCAATGCCCGCCGGCTTGGCCGCAGTGGGCTTGGCGGGGGCCTGGGCACGGGCCGCCAGGGGCCCTATCAGTAGTAAAGCAAATCCTAAAAAAGTAGTGCGCATAGCGAAATAGGCCATCAATTGGAAGGCCGCCAAAACAACAACCGGGCCCGAAAAGTGTCGGGCGGTAGCGTGGACGCTGCGAGTCCGCGGCTCTCGCTTCGTCGTGCCGGTTATCGTAGGGCGGCCGTTCAACCGCGCGGACTCGCAGCGTCCGCGCTACAGCCAGCGCTACGCTTTCAATAGCTCCGCTTCGGGCAAGAGCGTGGTGGGGCCAGTGGACAGCGGGACCCCGGGTTCGGTTTCGCGGCGGAAGCGCAGCAGCAGTACCCCGGCCACGATGGTGAGGCCCAGCAGCAGCGCCGCCCACACGCCCGGGGCCCCCAGGTGCAGGTGGAAACCCAGGAAATAGCCCAGCGGCAGCGCCACTGCCCAGTAGGCCAGCAGGGCCACTAGCGAGGGCACCTTCACGTCTTCGAGCCCGCGCAGGGCCCCCAGGCCCACCACCTGCAAGCCGTCGGACACCTGGAAGCCGGCCGCGATGAGCAGCAGCGTACTGGCCTGGGCCAGCACCGCGGGGTCGTGGTTGTAGAGCTGCGGCACCAAGTGGCGGGCCAACATCAGTACCCCGCCCATGCTGCTCATAAAACCAAACGCCAGCCAGTAAGCCGCGAAGCCCGCCTGCCGGGCCCCGGCCGCGTCGCCGGCCCCGCGCAGGTTGCCTACCCGGATGGTGGCCGCCGCCGCAATGCCGCTAGCCGCCATATAGGTCACGCCCGCCACGTTGATGGCGATTTGGTGGGCCGCCTGCGGTACGGCGCCCAGCCAGCCAATCATCAGCGCCGAGAAGGCGAAGGCGCCCATCTCAAACATCATTTGGCTGCCGATGGGGGCCCCCAGCGCCACCAGGCGGCGCAGGGCCGCCGCGTGGGGCCGCAGCCACTCGGCCGCGGTGGCGCGGTAGGGGCGCAGCGGCGCAGCGCGCAGCACGTAGGCGGCCATGAGGGACGCCATCAGCACGCGCGAGATGAGCGTGGCCCAGGCCGAGCCGATGAGGCCCATGCGCGGGGCCCCCCAGTGCCCAAAAATGAAGGCGTAGCAGAGCAGCGCGTTCACCACGTTGGCCCCGATGGACAGCCACATGGCCTGCCGCGTGAGGCCCAGCCCCTCGGCAAACTCGCGGAAGCCCTGAAACACCATCAGCGGGAGCAGCGACCAGCCCACCACCCGCACCCAGGGCGCGGCCATGGCCACCACCGCCGGGGCCTGCCCGAGGTGGGGCATCACGCGGGGCAGCAGCTCGCTGAGGCCGGCCAGCGCCAGGCCGGCCAGCGTGCACAGCCACACGCTGCTCACCAGCAGGCGGCGCAGGGCGGGCTCGTCGCGGCGGCCGGCGGCGGCGGCCACCAGCGGCACGGCCCCCATGCTCAGGCCGATGCCCAGGATAAGCAGCACGTTGGTGGTACTCACGCCCACGCTGATGGCGGCCAGCGAGGCCGTGCCCACCCCGGGCTGGTTGCCCACCATCACCGAGTCGCACACGCTCACCAGCATGTGGCCGAGCTGCGAGAGGACGACGGGGTAGGCTAACAGCAGGGTGGGGCGGAGGTGTTCTTTCACAACGGGCAGCGGGCAAAAGGGCCGGCGCCACGCGCGCCGCCCCCGCCGCAAAGGTAGCCCCGCGCCGGGGCCCTGGCCGGCCAGTAAGTTGTCCGTTATATAGTTGTTAGTTGCTTGTTGTCAGTTGTTAGCTAATTCATAAAATGTTGACTAACAACGAGCAACTAACAATAAACAGCTTAGGCATCGAAGCCCGGGGCGCGGGCCAGCAGCTGCACCAGCAGCTGGTAGAGGACGGCTTCCTTGTAGGGCTTGGTGAGGCAGGCGTCCATGCCGGCGGCCAGGTAGCCGGCGCGGTCGGTGTCGAAGGCGTTAGCCGTTAGGGCGATGATGGGCACGGTGGCGCGCACCGAATCGGGGTGCTGGCGAATGGCCAGGGTAACGTCCACCCCGCTCAGGCCCGGCATCCGGATGTCGAGCAGGGCCGCGTCGAACGGTTGGGTGCGCAGATAGTCCAGCGCGTCCGTGCCGTTGGCCACGGCCTGCACCTGCATGCCCCAGCGCTCCAGCACCACCACGGCAATGAATTGGTTGACGGGGTTATCCTCGGCCAGCAGCACGCGCCGGCCCCGCAGCCCATCGTAGGCCGGGGCGGCGGGCGGCGGGGCCAGGGCGGCGGGCCGGGCCGGGCGGGGTAGCGTGAGCTGAAACGCAAAGGTGGTGCCGTGACCGGGCGTACTGGTCAGGCGCAGCACGCCGCCCATCTGGGCCACCAGCTGCTGGCTGATGGCCAGCCCCAGGCCCGTGCCGCCAAAGCGCTGGCTGATTTCGGCGCCGGCCTGGGCAAAGGCCTCGAAGATGTGGGCCTGCTGCTCGGGGGCGATGCCGATGCCGGTGTCTTCCACCCAAAAGCGCACGGTGAGGGCCCCGGGGGCGTCGCGCAGCACGTCGGCCCCCAGCCGCACGCGCCCCCGCTCGGTAAATTTGATGGCGTTGCCGAGCAGATTAAGCAGCACTTGGTGCAGCCGGTATGCGTCGCCGAGTACGCGCGGGTCCAGGCCTTCGGGCCACAGGGCTACCGTCAGCTGCAAGCCTTTTTCTTCGGCCAGGGCGGCCACTGTTTGGCCGGCGCCTTGCAGCACCACGGCCAAATCGAAGGGCGCGTGGTCGAGCTGCAAGTGCTGGCCCGTGATTTTGGCCATATCCAGCACGTCGTTGAGCAGGGCCAGCAGGTGGCGGCCGGCGTGCTGCATGGTGTGCAGGTACTCGGCCTGCGACTCGGTAAGGGGCGTTTTCTGGAGCAGCGTGGCCATGCCCAGCACCCCATTCAGCGGCGTGCGAATCTCGTGGCTCATGTGCGCCAGGAAGGCCTCCTTGGCGCGGGCGTTTTCCTCGGCTTCCTGCTTGGCTTGTTGCAGGGCCCGCCGGTCCCGCACGCCCGCCGTCACGTCGTAGCCGGAGGCCACCACGTAGGGCGGCTGGCCGGGCTCGGCCACGCGGTGGGCGTAATAGTTCAGGTAGCGCCGCTCGCCGGTGGCGGTCAGGATCGTCATTACCTGGGGGGTAGGCGAGGAGAGGGTCAGGTTGTCGAGGTATTCCCGCAGCGCGGCGTGGTGGTCGGGCAGCATGGTTTCGTGCAGGAAGTGCCCCACCAGCTGGGCGGCTGGCAGGCCCAGTAACTGCTCGATGGCGGGGTTCACCGAGAGCAGCCGGCCCTGCAAATCGAGCGTGCAAATGAGGGCCTGCGAGTAGTACACCAGGTCGTGGTACTGCTTCTCGCGCTGCTCCAGGGCCTGCCGGGCCTGCTTTATCGCCGTCACGTCGTGGCTCACCGTGAGGATGCCCGGCTGCCCGTCGGGCTGCCGCATGGGCTGCTTTTGTACGTTGAAGTACCGCGTTTCGCCGGTGGTCAGCGTAAAGGTCAATTCCCGCGATTGGGACTGCTGGGTGCGCATAACCAAGTCGTTGAGGGCCCCAATCTGCCGCAGCTCGGCCTGCACAATGGCATTCTTTTCCGCGTTGGGCTGGGCGTGGGCACTGTGCCCAATCGACGCGCTGTAGGCCGCGTTGGCGAAGGCCGGGCGGCCGTCGGGGCCCATCATGTACAGTGCGTCTGGCAGGGCGTCCACCACCTGGCGGGTGAAGTCCTGCTGCTCCTGGAGCAGTGCCTGGGCCCGGCGCTGGCGCTCCTCGGCCTCGTGCCGGGCCGTGATGTCGATGCCCGAGCCCACGACCAGCCGCAACACGCCGTTGGCCGCAAAAACGGGCCGCAACCGGCGCAGTATCAGCTGCGGGCCGGGGCGCAGCTCTTCCCATGTCACGTCCTGCCGCGTGCGCATGGCCTCATCGAAGTAGTGCTGCCGCTGCTCGAGCAGGCCCGCCGGCTGGTGGGGGCGGCGGGCCAGGTATTCGGCCTGAGTCAGGCCAATCATTTGTTGGCGCACTTCGGGGTCCGAAACTGCTGCGGGGTTGACGAACAAAAAGCGGTGCTGGGCATCGAAAACGGCCACGTCCACCGGGAGCAGGTTCAGGATGGATTCGTAGAATTCCCGCTGCTTGGCCATCTGTGCTTCGGCCACCTTGCGCTCCGTAATGTCCACCCCCGTGGCAATGACCCACCGCGTGCCCGTGGGGCCCGGCACGGGCTGGTAGCTCACCAGCACGTGTTCCATCCCCGCGCAGTTCGCGCCCTGCTCGTCCCAGCTCACGGCCCGCTGCTCGCGCAGAGCTTCGGCGAAGGCGGCTTGCCGCTGCTGGGCCACGGCTTCGGCGCGCTGCCGGCGCAGGCAAACCTCCGCGCTGGTTTTGCCCAGCATCCAGGCGCGGGTAGCGGGGTCGGGCTCCACCATGGGGTTGACGAACAGGTAGCGGTGCTGGGCATCGAACACGGCCACCGCCATGGGCACCTGTTCCAGCACGCTCTCGTAGAAGGTGCGCTGCTCGGCCAGCTGCTGGGCAATTTGCTGTTGTGCCGTCACGTCGGTCAGGTACAGCGTGGCGTGGTCGTGGCCGGGCACGGCCACGGCGGTAAACAAGTAGTGCTGCTCGGCCACGGCCAGCTCCTGCGGGTGCGGCGCAGGCGTGCTCAAGGCGGCGTGCACCAGCGCGAGCATCCGCTGATACAGGGCCCCCGGCGCATCGGTGGCCAGGGCCCGCAGCAGGGGGGCAGCGGCGGGGTTGGCGTACACGACTTCCCCTGTGGAGGCCACCTGCAAAATGGGGTTGGGGTTGTGCTGCGGAATGTGGGCCAGCACGCGCAACTGCGCGTCGCGCCGGTGGCGTTCGGTCACGTCGCGGTAGCAAATCAGGCGGCCGGCCTGCGCCTGGTCCAGCACCAAGTAGTCGAGTTCGATGGTTCGGCCGTTGGCGAGGACGAATTCTTCTTGCAGCACCGTTTGCCCAGCCGCGTGCAGCGCCCAAGCCCGCGCCGCGAAGGCCGCCGGGTCTTGAAACGCGTCGTCGATGTACACGGCCGCCGGGGGAATCCCCGGGGCCCCGGCCGCCGGGTTGGCCACGGGCACCAAGCCGAACAGCTCCCAGAAATGCTGGTTGACGAACCGAATCTGACCTTCGTGGTCGACCAGCACCAGGCCCACGTGTAGGCGCTGCACCAGCGCCACCAACTGGGCGTGGTGGCGCTGGGCGCTGCCAGCGGCAGCTGCCAACTCGCCTTCGAGGGCGGCCACGCGGGCCTGAGCTCCGGCCAGCGCAGCCTCTGCTTCTTCGGCGCGAACCCGGGCGGCCGCTAGTTGCGCGGCCTGGTCGGCGGCGGGAAGGGAGAGGGCAGTAGGCATAACTAAAGCAACTATGGGCAAAACGTCCAGCGAAACAACCGCCCACCTATAAAACAACGGGCCATTCGGGCCAATAATATACCCCAGAGCGGGAATATCCAACGGTCGCCCGGCGCTTATCCCTGCGCCCGCTGCTTCACCATCGTCAGAATCGTGGCCACGGCCACCGTGTCGCCGGTTTCGTCGGTCACGGTCACCAGCCAGCGCACGATGCCTTTGGCCACATCCGCGTCGTCGCGTTTTTCCTGCCCAACTTTCTCTTTCACCGTGAGCTGCACACCGATGGTCATGCCCGGGTACACGGGCTTGGTGAAGCGGCACTCGTCGAGGCCGTAGTTGAGCAGCACGGGGCCCTTGCGCGGGTCCACGAACATGCCGGCGGCCTTGCTGAGGATGTAGTAGCCGTGGGCCACGCGCCCGGTAAACAGCGTGCCTTCCAGCGAGGTAGCGTCCACGTGGGCGTAGAAATTATCGCCCGACACCTGGGCGAAGTTCGTGATGTCGGCCTCCGTCACGGTGTGGCGGTGGGTAGTGTAGGTCTGCCCGATCTCCAGCTCCTCGAAGTAGTGCTGGAACGGGTGCTTGTCGCGCTCAATTTGCTGGGCCCCCGTTTGGTACACCTGCGTGATGGCGGTAAGCATGCTCGGCGAGCCTTGCAGGGCCACGCGCTGCATGAAGTGCTCCACACCCCGGATGCCGCCCATTTCCTGGCCGCCGCCGGCCCGCCCGGGGCCCCCGTGGATGAGCTGCGGCAGCGGCGAGCCGTGGCCGGTGCTCTCCTTGGCCATCTCCTCGTTCAGCACCAAAATGCGGCCGTGGTGGGTGGCCGCGCCCAGCACAAATTCCGTGGCCACGCCCGCGTCGGCGGTGGCCAGCGAGCAGACCAGCGACCCCTTGCCGAGGTTGGCCAGCTGCACGGCCTCGCCCAAATCGTGGTAGGGCATCAGCGTCACCACCGGCCCGAAGGCCTCGATTTCGTGCGAGTCGAGGTAGCGGAACGGCTCGTCGTTGCGCAACACGATGGGCGAGGCAAACGCGCCCCGGCCGGCGTGGGCCCCCAGCTCCTGGCCCCGGATTTCCACGTTGTCCAAGTCGCCGTACACGATGGGCGTGTGGCGGGCCAGCTCCTGCACCCGCGCCCGGAACTGCGCAGCCTGGGCGCGGCCAGCCAGGGCCCCCATGCGCACGCCCTCGGCCCGCGGGTGGCCGATAGTGGTCTGGGCCAGGGCTTTGCCGAGGGCAATCTGTATGTCCTCCAGCAGCTCGGCGGGCACGATGGCGCGGCGGATGGCGGTGCACTTCTGCCCGCACTTGGCCGTCATCTCCTTGCGCACTTCCTTCACAAACAGGTCGAACTCGGGCGTGCCCGGCCGGGCGTCGGGCCCCAGCACGGCGGCGTTCAGCGAGTCGGCTTCCATCGTGAAGGGCACGGCTTCTTCGATGATGCGCGGGTGGGCGCGCAGCAGCCGGCCGGTGGTGGCCGAGCCGGTGAAAGTTACCACGTCCTGGTAGGTGAGGTGGTCCAGAATGCCCTGGCCCGAGCCCGACACGAGTTGCAGGGCCCCGGCGGGCAAGATGCCGGAGGCAATGATTTCGCGCACCACGGCCTCGGTGAGGTAGGCCGTGGGCACGGCGGGCTTCACCACGGCGGGCATGCCGGCCAGCAGGTTCACGGCAATCTTCTCCAGCATGCCCCAAATGGGGAAGTTGTAGGCGTTGATGTGCACGGCCACGCCCTCCTTGGGCACCAGCAGGTGCTGGGCCACGAAAGTGCCACCCTTGCTGAGGCCCACCGGCTCGCCCTCTACATAAAACGGCTTGTCGGGAAACTTGCGCCGCAGCGAGGCATTGGCAAACAGGTTGCCAATGCCGCCCTCAATGTCAATCCACGAGTCGGCCCGCGTGGCGCCCGAGCGGTAGCTCAGCTCGTAAAAAACCTCCTTTTTCTCCTGTAAATGGAAGGCCAGCGCCTTCAGCATCCGCCCCCGTTCGTGGAAAGTCATTTTCCGCAGCGCGGGGTTGCCCACGCGCCGCCCGTAGGCCAAAACCTCTTCGTAGTCAACGCCTTCGGTATTGGCCAGGGCAATGGTTTCGCCGGTGCTGGCGTCGAGTAGTTCTTGCTGGGGCCCTCCGCCGGGCAGCCAGCGGCCAAGGGTATAGTTTTCGAGCAGTTGGGTGGGCATGGGGAAGGGGAGTTTAGAATGTAGCGCGGACTTTGTAGTCCGCGTTTTTGAACGGTCGCCCAACGGTAATTGGCAAGGCGGTAATCGGTAGGACGAAGCGAAAGCCGCGGACCACAAAGTCCGCGCTACACCCGCTCGATAATTGCGGCGTAGCCTTGGCCCACGCCGATGCACATGGTTACCAAGGCGTAGCGCTTGTGCTGGCGGTGCAGTTCCAGGGCGGCAGTTTGGAGCAGGCGGGCGCCGCTCATGCCCAGGGGGTGGCCCAGGGCAATGGCGCCGCCGTTGGGGTTGAGGCGCGGGTCGTTGTTGGCCAGGCCCAGGGCCCGGGTGCAGGCCAGCGCCTGCGCGGCGAAGGCTTCGTTGAGCTCAATCAGGTCGATTTGGTCGAGCGTGAGGCCGGCTTTTTTGAGCGCCATTTGGGTGGCCGGTACCGGGCCGATGCCCATGAAGCGGGGCTCGACGCCGGCCACGCCCATGCTCACCAGGCGGGCCCGGGGCGTGAGGCCGTGCAGCTTCAAGCCATCTTCCGAGGCCAGGAGCAGGGCGGCGGCCCCGTCGTTTAGGCCCGAGGCGTTGCCGGCCGTTATGGTGCCGCCGTTTTTGCGGAAGGCGGGGCGCAGCTTGGTCAGGCCTTCCGCAGTGGTGGTGGGTTTGATGAACTCGTCCTCCGCAAATAGCACTGGCGGGCCCTTGCGCTGCGGAATGGGTACGGGCACAATTTCCTGGGCCAAGCGGCCGCTGCGGTGGGCAGCGGCCGCCTTTTGCTGCGAGGCCAGGGCGAACTGGTCCTGGTCGGCGCGGCTGATGCCGTCGCGCTCGGCCAGGTTCTCGGCCGTTTCGCCCATGCTGTCGGTGCCGTAGAGCTCCTCCATGCGGGGGTTGACGAAGCGCCAGCCGAAGCTCGAATCAGCCATTTGCGCGTCGCGCCCGAAGGCGGCACTGGCCTTGGAAATCACCAGGGGCCCCCGGGTCATGCTCTCCACGCCGCCGGCGATGAACAGGTCGCCGTCGCCGCACTGGATGGCGCGGGCCGCCGCCACGCTGGCCGAGAGGCCGCTGGCGCAGAGGCGGTTCACGGTTTCGCCGGGCACCGAGGCCGGCAGGCCGGCCAGCAGCAGGGCCATGCGGGCCACGTTGCGGTTGTCTTCGCCGGCCTGGTTGGCGCAGCCCATTAGCACGTCGGCCACGCCGGCCGGGTCGGCCGTGGGGTTACGCCGCAATAATTCCTGGATGACCAGGGCCCCCAGGTCGTCGGGCCGCACGGTGGCCAAGGTGCCGCCGAAGTTGCCAATTGGCGTACGAATGCCGTCAACGATAAATGCGTCTTTCATGTACTTGTTCTTTCTTTTATCCCTGGCCGTCATGCAGCGCGCAGCGAAGCATCTCTACCGCTCACTAATTCATTGATTACTGACGCAGTGGAGATGCTTCGCTGCGCGCTGCATGACGGCCAGGAGCATTAATTGTAAGCGGGTATTCTCAAACCGGGATTTCCTTGTCCGAGCGGTAGGCGGTGCCTTTGAAAAGGGCCAGTACGGCGCCGTGCTGGTTGCTGACGCGCACTTGGTAGACGCCGATTTTGTGCTTGAGGCTTTCCTCGCGCGCTTCCACGGTGAGCACGTCGCCGGGGCGGCCGGCTTCGAGGTAGTCAATGGTTACGCTCAGGCCCACGGCTTGGCGGCCGTGGCTGTTGCAGGCCAGCCCGAAGGCCGTGTCGGCGGCCGCGAACGTGACGCCGCCGTGCAGGGCCCCGAAGCCGTTGAGCATCTCGGGGCGCACGGCTAGTGTGAGGCGGGCCTAGCCGGGGCCCACCGCGGCCACGGCCACCCCCAGCCAGCGGCTGAAGGCGTCGTGGGCCAGCATCAGGTCTTTAACGGCTTCGGCCGGGGTGGGGGCCCCGGCGTTAGGCTTGGGCAACGCGCTCATGCGGGATGAATAATTGGTTGGTGCGGGCCAGCTTGCGCAGCAGCGGGCTGGCGCGGTAGCGCTCCTCGTGGTACTCCTCGTAGAGGGCGTCGAGCCAGGCCAGCACGCGGGGCGGGCCCAGGGCGTCGGCCCAGGCCAGCAGGCCGTGGGGGTAGTTCACGCCCTGCGTCATGGCCTGCTCCAGGTCGTCGCGCGAGGCCACGCCGCGGTGCAGCGCATCGGCCGCCTCGTTGATGAGCATGGCCAGCACGCGGTACAAAATGATGTGGCCCAGCGTCTCGTCCTGGGTAGGGGCGGGCGCCGGGGCCCCGGCGGAATAATCATAAAAGCCGCGGCCCGACTTCCGCCCCAAAAAGCCAGCTTCCAGCAGGCGCTTCTGAGCAATGGCCGGCCGGTAGCGCGGGTCGAAGTAGAAGCCGGCGAACACCGCTTCCGTCACGCGGTAGTTCACGTCGTGGCCGATGAAATCCATCAGCGCGAAGGGCCCCATGCGGAAGCCGCCGAGCGTCGTCAGGGCCCAATCGATGGTGGGCGCGTCGGCAATGCCCTCTTCCAGGATGCGCAGCGCCTCGCCGTAGAACGGCCGCGCCACCCGGTTCACGATGAAGCCGGGCGTGTCCTGGGCCACCACGGGCTGCTTGCCCCAGCGCGTCACTAGGGCCCGCAGCTCGCCGGCCAGGCCGGTACGCGTTTGCACCGCCGGAATGATTTCGACGAGCCGCATGAGCGGGGCCGGGTTGAAAAAATGCAAGCCGATGAAGCGCTCCGGCCGCTGGCACGCCGCCGCAATGGACGCCAGCGAGAGCGACGATGTGTTGCTGGCCAAAATGCACTCGGGGGCTACCACCTGCTCCGCCTCCCGAAACAGCTGCTGCTTGGCGGCCAGGTCTTCCACCACGGCCTCAATCACCAACTCACAGTCGGCAAAATCGGGCAGGTAGGTGGTGGGGCGCAGGCGAGCGGCGGCCAGGCCGGCGGCTTCGGCCGAGAGCTTATCTTTTTCCACCAGCCGGCGCAGGTTGGCTTCGATGCCGGCCGTGGCTTTTTCGAGGGCCCCGGCGTGCTGGTCGAGCAGGCGCACGGGGTGGCCGGCGGTGGCCAGTACCTGGGCAATGCCCGCGCCCATGGCCCCGCTGCCGATGATTCCGATGGTCATGCTCATGGTTCTAAGTTTCTTGTTGTCAGCGGTTGGTCACCCGCGGTTGGCGCGCTGCCGTGGCAGTCACCATTGCAAAGTTAGGCCGCCATGCAGCGCGCAGCGCAGCGTCTTTCCCAAGGCATTAACCCATGATTGGTTACGCGAGAAAGATGCTGCGCTGTGCGCTGCGTGACGAATCCTTAAGCACCAAAATCAGTGGCACTTGAAATAATCGAACGGCTCGCGGCAGTCCTGGCACTGGTAAAGCGCTTTGCACGCCGTGGAGCCGAACTGGTTGACGAGCTGCGTGTGGGCCGAGCCGCACAGCGGGCAGGCCACGGCCGTGGCCTTGCCGAACAGGTTGAGCACGTGACCGGTGGCGGTGCCGTCCACGGGCGGGGCGATGCCGTAGGCGGTGAGCTTGGCGCGGCCCGCGGCGCTCATCCAGTCCGTCGTCCAGGCCGGGCTGAGCTGGTTGTGCACAGTGAGTTGCGTGATGCCCTCGGCCAGCAGGCGCAGGCGGATGTCGGTGGCGATGGTGTTCATGGCCGGGCAGCCCGAGTAGGTGGGCGTGATGGTCACCGTTACTTGTTCTCCAACCACTTGCACGGCCCGCACAATGCCCAGGTCGAGGATGCTGAGCACGGGCACCTCGGGGTCCGTCACTTCCTCCAGCAGCCGCCAGATTTGGGCTTCGGTGGGGGCCCCAGTGGCCGTGGCTACCACGTCAGGCCGGGGTAGGCGCGCTGCATGTACTGCAGCTCGGCGAGCAGGTAGCCCAGGTGCTCGGAGTGCTGGCCGGCCTTGCCGCCCTTTTGGGTAAAGGGCGCAATTTGGGGCGCGGGCACGGTGGCTTCGGCCAGCACGTGGGCCGCGTGGGCCTGCATGGCGGGCAGAATATCGGCGTAATCGGGCACGAGGCCGAGGTCTTGCAGGGCGGCTTCGGTGGCGGTGGCGGTGGTCAGCTCGGCGGCGTAGCGCCAGAGCGTGGCCAGGGCTTTGTCGAGGCGCTGGCGGCTTTCGGCGGTGCCGTCGCCCAGCCGAATCAGCCACTCCGAACTCCACTTGAGGTGGTAGGCCGCCTCCTTCACCGACTTTCCGGCAATGCCGGCCAGGGGCGCGTCGGGGCCCTCTTTCAGCGCCAACAGCAAGTGGTAGTGGTAGTTGTCGAACAAAAACTGGCGCACCACGGTGTAGGCGAAGTCGCCGTTGGGCTGCTCCACCAGCAGGGGGTTGCGGTAGGCGGTGGCGGGGCGCAGGTAGGCGAGGTCGTCCTCGGTGCGGCCCTGGCCTTCCAGCTCAGCGGCGTACTGGTAGAGGCTGCGGGTTTCGCCCAGCAGGTCGAGGGCAATGTTGGCCAGGGCCAGGTCCTGCTCCAGCACGGGCCCGTGGCCGCACCACTCGCTCAGGCGGTGGCCCAGCACGAGGCTGGTGTCGGCCAGTTGCAGCACGAATTCGAAGAGCTGCTGCCGCACGGTGGGCGCGTGGGCAATGGCGGCGGGGGCAGGTAGCAAATCAGCGGGGTGGTCCATAACCAGCAAGCTTACATGTGTTTAATAGAATCCGGCACGGTGTAAAACGTGGGGTGCCGGTACACTTTGTCGGCCGCCGGGTCGAAGAATTCGGCCGCCTCGCCGGGGTTGGAGGCGTGGATGTTCGTCGACTCCACCACCCAGATACTCACGCCCTCCAGGCGGCGCGTGTACACGTCGCGGGCGTTTTGCACGGCCATGGTGGCGTCGGCGGCGTGCAGGCTGCCCACGTGCTTGTGGTCCAGCCCCTGCTTGCTGCGGATGAAGACCTCCCACAGGGGCCACTCGGATTGCGACATTATACTGTTATATAACTAATTAATCGTCTTTCATGCTGAGCTTGCGAAGCATCTTCTCACGGTTGCTTTCGCCAGGATTAATAGCTCAATCGGCGCGAACGTGAAAAGATGCTTCGCAGGCTCAGCATGACAGACGGTAGATGTTGTTCTCGTTTGTAATGGGGCCCCGGGGCCCTAAACGGCCACTGCTGCTGCCTCGCGGGCGGCGCGTTTGGCGGCGTGGGCCAGGGCGGCCTCGCGCACCCAGGCGCCCTCTTCGTGGGCTTGCACGCGGGCCTGGAGGCGGTCGTGGTTGCAGAGGCCGTTGCCTTTTACCACGCTCCAGAACTCGTTCCAATCGACTTCGCCGAAGTCGTAGGCTTGGCGGGCTTCGTTCCACTTCGCTTTTTCGTCGGGCACGGTCAGGCCCAGGAATTCGGCCTGGGGCACCATCATGTCCACAAATTTCTGGCGCAGCTCGTCGTTGGTGAAGCGCTTGATGCGCCACTTCATGCTCTGCTCGGTGTTGGGCGACTCCGAGTCCTTCGGGCCGAACATCATCAGCGTGGGCCACCACCAGCGGTTAAGGGCCTCCTGGGCCATTTCCTTTTGCACGGGGGCCCCGGCGGTTAGCGTCTGCATGATTTCGAAGCCCTGGCGCTGGTGGAAGCTTTCTTCCTTGCACACGCGCACCATGGCCCGGGCGTAGGGCCCGTAGCTGGTGCGGCACAGCGGTACCTGGTTGAGGATGGCGGCGCCGTCCACGAGCCAGCCCACGCAGCCCATGTCGGCCCAGCTCAGGGTGGGGTAGTTGAAGATGCTGCTGTACTTGGCCTTGCCGCTGTGCAGGTCGGCCAGCATCTGGTCGCGGCTCGCGCCCAGCGTTTCGGCGGCGCTGTAGAGGTAGAGGCCGTGGCCGGCCTCGTCCTGCACCTTGGCCAGCAAAATGGCCTTGCGCTTGAGGCTGGGGGCCCGGGTAATCCAGTTGCCTTCGGGCAGCATGCCCACAATTTCGGAGTGCGCGTGCTGCGAAATCTGCCGGATCAGGGTTTTGCGGTAGGCATCGGGCATCCAGTCCTTGGGCTCGATGCGCACGTCGGCGTCGATGCGGGCTTGGAACTGGTCGTCGCGGCGGAGGTCTTTTTCGAGCGTTTCCATAAAGCAGTCAACAAAGGCTAACAAGCGTTAGTTTGTAAAAGTAAGGAAAAAATTCTGGGGCTCCGGAATCGGCCGTACCTTGGGCCCCGGCCGTAACGCGGCCCAGTGCCATTTTTTATCTCTTCCGCCATATGTTGCCCAAGCTACTACTTTTCGCGCTGACCTTGCTGGCGCTGCCCGCCGCCGCCCAGTCCGTGTACTCCGCTACCGACCCGCTGGCCCACACCTTCAGCATCGTGGCCCGCGACGCCAAAACCGGTGAAATGGCCGTGGCCGTGCAAAGCCACTGGTTTTCGGTGGGCACCTCCGTTAGCTGGGCCGAGGCCGGCGTAGGCGTAGTCGCCACCCAGTCTTTCACCAACAAGTCGTTCGGCCTGCGCGGCCTGGCCCTGCTGAAAAGCGGCAAAACCGCTCAACAGGCGCTGGATGAGCTGCTGGCCAATGACGAAGGGCGCGACGTGCGCCAGGTCGCCATCCTCGACAACCAGGGCCGCGTGGCGACGCACACCGGCAAAAAATGCGTGGACATGGCCGGGCACCAGCAGGGGCCCCAGTTCTCGGTGCAGGCCAACATGATGCTCAACAACACGGTGTGGGGCGCGATGGCCAAGGCCTACGAAGCCGGCGCCGCCCTGCCCCTGGCCGAGCGCGTGCTCGGGGCCCTCGACGCGGCCCAGGCCGCCGGGGGCGACATCCGCGGCCGGCAGTCGGCGGCGCTGCTGGTGGTGCGCGGCACCGCCACCGAGGGCCCCTGGGCCGACCGCCTCGTGGACCTGCGCGTGGACGACGCCGCCCAGCCGCTGCCCGAGCTGCGTCGCCTCCTCAAGCTGCACCGCGCCTACGATCACATGAACGCCGGCGACCTGGCCGTGGAGAAAAACGACATGCCGAAAGCCATCCAGGAGTATCAGGCGGCCGAAAAGATGTTCCCCCAGAACCTGGAAATGAAGTACTGGCACGCCATCACGCTGGCCAACAAGCAGCAGGTGCCCGCCGCCCTGGCTTTGCTGAAACCCATTTTTCAGCAGGAACCCAACTGGCGCGTCCTCACCGAGCGCCTGCCCAAAGTAGGCCTGCTCACGGTTTCAGATGCAGAATTGAAGCAGATTCTGGCGTTGAAATGAGGATGTAGCGTGGACTTTGCGAGTCCGCGACGAGCGCAGCGAGTGGGCTAATAGCCCGTTCAATCGTCATACTCGCTGCGCTCGTCGCGGACTCGCAAAGTCCACGCTACGGCCGGGCTACAGCTCTACCGAGTCGTCGCCCAGCACGTCCTGCACATAGAGCATTTTCACCAGAATCACGCCGATGGCGACGATGGGGGTGGCCAACGTGAGCCCCAGCAGGCCGGTGAACGAGCCGATGACCAGCTGCCCCACAAAAATGAGGGCGGGCGGCAGCAGGATGAGCCGCTGCTGCACCACCGGCGACACGGCCGCGCTCTCCAGCGTTTGCACGCCCAGGTATAGGGCCAGCACGTACAGCGCCTCCGTGGGGCCCCCGTGGAAAAAGGCCAGCAGCAGCGCCGGCACCATCGAAACGATGGGCCCGATGTTGGGAATGAACGTAACCAGCCCCGCAAACAGGGCCAGCACCCAGGCCAGCGGCAGGCCCAACGCCCACAGCCCCAGGGCCGTGAGCACGCCCACGGCCAGCATCGACACCAGTCGGCCCAGTACCCATTTCACCAGCGTGTCGCTGATTTTGTCGAGCACCTCGTGGGCGCGGGCGCGGCCGGGTTTGGGCACCAGCATCACCAGGCCGGCGCGGTACAGCTTGGGCTGCAAAGCAATAAACAAGGCCAGAAAGATGATAACGTAGGCATCGGCCAGCACGCTGAACGTGGTGGAAAACACGCCCGTGATGCGGCCCATCCAGGCCGAGCCGCCGCCCGTGAGGCGGCCAAAATCGAGGTTTTCGTTGGCTAGCCACTGGCCCCACTCGGTGCCGCGCGCGCGCGCCTGCACGTCGCGCAGGGCCTGCGGCAGCTGCTTTTGCAGCTCGGCCACCTGCTCGCCAATGCGCGTCGAAAACAGCCAGCCCGTGCCCACCAGAGCCCCCACCACCAGCAGCGTCACCAGCAGCAGTGCCAGGCCCTGCGGCAGGCGGGTGCGGCGGTGCAGCCACTGGGCCCCCGCTTGCAGTGGCAGGGCAATGAGCAGCGCCGCCAGTACCCGCAAAAATACCCCGAAGGCCATTCCCAGCAGCCCCGTCAAGAACAAGACAATGAACACGATGCCCGCCGCGATGCCCACGCGCCGCGCGTAGCTGGTGAGGGAGGCAGGTGGGGAGGTGGGAGCAGTAAGTTGGTCCATTGCAGAGGTGAATAAGTAGGGCCCCAGGGCCCCGTGGCGGCCGCGGGGATGTAGCCTTTACGAGTAACTGGACAAACGTGCTAAGGCCCGTACTTTTTGGTAACCGCCGCGGGCCTCAAAGCCGCCGTGCCACCGAAGCCATGCTCGACCAGAAGCGAAACGCGCCAAACCCCTGGTGGCAGCTGCTGCCGGCGGGCGGCATTTGCGCCTACTTTGCCTTGTACGTGGTGGCGGCGGCCTTGTACCCGGGCGGCTCGCAGGCCGATAGAGCGTCGGTGGGCTTCAGCTGGCTGCACAATTACTGGTGCAACCTGCTGAACACCGACGCCCTGAACGGGCAGCCCAACGCCGCCCGGCCGGTAGCCCTGGCGGCCGTGGGCGTGCTGTGCGCGTCCCTCGTCGTTTTTTGGTGTTACCTGCCCCAGCTGCTTGCCCTCGGCACCCGGGGCGCGGCAATCATCCGCGCAACTGGCATTCTGTCAATGGTTTCAGCAGGCTTTATTTTTACTGAATACCATGATTTGATTTGGCGATAAACATCGCCGGCTTGCTCGGGCTGATTGCGCTGGCAGGCACGTTTGTCGGCTTGTATAAAACCCGTTTGGTTGGCTATTTCTGGGTCGGCATTTTATGCGTGTTGCTCATGGTGGTGAACAATTACGTGTACTACACCAAGCACTTACTTTGCTACCTGCCCATCATTCAGAAAATAACCCAGGTCGTAGTGCTGGGTTGGATTTCGTCGCTCAGCGTTGCAATGTACCGCGCTGCGAAAGGGCGGGCGGTTTGACGCGGCCCGCCGGCAGCTGGTATTTGGTAATTGGGCCCAGCAACGCCAAGCCCCAATGCCGCTGGATGCCTTACTTTTCCTGCCACATCGGCCTCAAAACTTACCCGAACAACTTTCCACCGCTTCTCATGCGAAACCTTACTTACTACGGCCTGCTCCTGGCCTTGCTATTTGGGCTCGGGGCCCCCGCCGCCCAGGCCCAAACCAAACCGGCCGACCGGGTACCGCACCACTTTTTCACGCTGACGAACTTCCGCACCGAGGGCGGCGCGGTGCTGCCCCAGGCCCGGGTGGGCTACGGCACCTACGGCCACCTCAACGCCAAGCGCGACAACGCCATCCTGCTGCCCTCGCACTACATGGCCGGCCACCACGGCTACGAGTGGCTCATTGGCCCGGGCAAGTGCCTGGACACGACCAAGTTGTTCCTGGTCACGACGGAGCTGTTCGGCAACGGTAAGTCGTCGTCGCCCAGCAACACGCCCGAGCCTTTCCACGGGCCCCGCTTCCCCGTCATGACCATCCGCGACAACGTGGCGGCCGTGCACGAGCTGCTGACCAAGGAGCTGAAGATAAGCCACCTGCGCGCCGTCATTGGCTTTTCGATGGGGGCCCAGCAGGCGTTTCAGTGGGCCGTGAGCTACCCCGCCTTTGCCGACCGCCTGGTGGCCACCTCGGGCACGGCCAAGAACTACCCGCACGGCGTGGTGCGCCTCGAAGGCCAGATTGCCGCCCTCACCGCCGACGAAGCGTTTAAGAACGGCGACTACGCCGCCCCGCCCACCAAGGGCATCGAGGCCTTCGCCACGGTGTGGACGGCCTGGCTGTTCTCGCAGGAGTGGTGGCGCAAAGAGCTGTGGCGCAGCGACGAGAAGCCCGGCACCACCTTCGAGCAAGTGCTCAATAACTACCGCACCCACTTCATCCCCGGGGCCGACGCCAACGACCTCATCCTGCAAATGCGTACCTGGGAGCACCACGACGTGGGCACCACCCCTGGCTTCGGCGGCGACGTTGAGAAGGCCCTGCGCAGCATCAAAGCGCCCATCCTCTACATGCCCTCCGAAACGGATTTGTACTTCCCCGTGGGCGATGCGCGCTACGAGGCCGCGTTCATTCCCGGCGTTACGCTGCTGCCCATCCCGTCGCTGTGGGGCCACACCGCCGGCGCCGCCAGCAACCCCGCCGACGCCAAATTCCTCAACGAGAACATCGGCAAGTTTCTGGCCGGCAAGTAATCAGGGCGCGGGGCCCTACCCTCGCGGTACGGCCCCGCGCCCTGATGCCCTTTTCGTTGCGCCCGGGGCCCTCAGCTGCCGCCGCGCCGCTTTCCTCCAGCTGCGTTTGCAGGTCCAGCTCGGCCAAATCCAGCTCGCGCTGGAGCTTGCGGATGGTTTCGACCTCGGCGTGGCCCTGCTTGTGGCGCTGCACGAGCAGGCCAAGCTGGTGTTGCACCACGGCTAAATCGGTGCGTAGCACTTGCTGATGCCGGCGCTGCCCGGGGCCCGGTCCGGCTGCGTCGGGGGCCGCCTGGTCGTCGGCGTTGGCTTGCAGCAGGTCGATTTGCTGCGTGAGGCGCTGCTCCAGCGGGGCCAGCACCTTGGGGGCGGTGCAGGAGGCCAGGGTGCCGTGCAGGAACGCCAGCGAATCGGTGGCCAGCTCCAGGCGCAGGGCCTGCTCGTGGCGGTCGGCGGCGGCGGTTTCTTCGTGCACGCCCAAGCGGCGCACCAGCCACGGCAGCGTGAGGCCCTGCACCAGCAGCGTCACCAAAATGATGGCGAAGGTGAGGAACAGCAGCACGTTGCGCTGCGGGAAGGCGCGGCCGTCGGCCAGTGCCAGGGGCAGGGCCGTGGCCAGCAGCGACACCACCCCGCGCATGCCGGCCCACGACGTGACCAGCAGCTCGCGCCAGCTGATGAGCGGCGGGGCCGGGTCGCCGGTCGAGCGGCGGAAAAAGGTGACGAGTGCCGTGACCGGGAAAATCCACGCGATGCGGATGACGATGGCCACGGCGCTGATGAGCAGCCCGTACCCGCACAGCGCGGGCAGGATGCCGGGCGGCAGGCCGCGCAGCACGGTTGGCAGCTGCATCCCGATGAGGATGAACACGAAGCCATTCAGCAGGAAGTTGACCACGCGCTAGAAGCTGGCGTTTTGCAGGCGCGTGGGCCCCGAGTACACCTCCGGGGCCCGCCGCGACATCACCAGGCCCATGAACCCCACCGCCAGCACCCCCGAGGCCCCCACGTGCTCGGCCAGCAAGTACACCAGAAACGGCAGCAGCAGCGAAATAGCCGTGGCCGTAGTGGACTCGCGCACATGGGCTTGCAGCCGCGCCCTGAGGTAGCCCGCCGCTACTCCGAGGGCTACGCCGCCGGCCACCAGCACAAACTGCCCGCCCGCCCGCCACGCCACAAACCCGCCGCTGACCACGGCCGCCACGGCGTAGCGGTAAGCAATCAGGGCGGTGGCGTCGTTCACCAAGCCCTCGCCTTCCAGCGTTACGCTCACGCTCTTGGGCAGGCCCAGGCCTTGGGTGGCGCTGCTGGCCGCCACGGCGTCGGGCGGCGATACGATGGCCCCCAGCACGAACGCCAGCGGCCAGCCAAAGCCCGGCAGAAAGTAATGCGCCACCACGGCCACGGCCACCGTCGTGAACGCCACCAGCCCCACGGCCAGCAGCAAAATGGGCCAGCGGTAGTGGTTGAAATCCTGCTAAGTAAGGTTGAAGCCCGCGTAGTAGAGCAGCGGCGGCAAAATCAGCAGAAACACTACGTCGGGCTCCAGCTTGGTGGGCGGCAGGCCGGGCACGAAGCCCAGCGCCAGGCCCGCCGCCACCAGCAGCACCGCCTGCGGCAGCCGGCTCCGCTGAAACAGTACCGACAGGCCCGCGAGCAGGGCCAGCAACACCAGAATGGTTTCGAAGCTATTCATAACGAGCGGAATGCGGCAAAGCTAGGCCGCCGCCCAAACCGGGGCCCCGCTGCTCCGCCCCCGCGCTACTGGTCGAAATCGACCGCTACCTGGGCCGCGGTGGGGCGGGCCTGGCACGTGAGCACATAGCCGCGGGCTATTTCATCTTCTGATAACGAGTAGTTTACGTCCATCGCCGCGGTGCCTGCTGTGATGCGGGCGCGGCAGGTGCTGCACATGCCGTTTTTGCAGGAGTAGGGCGCGTCGGCCCCGGCGGCCAGGGCGGCGTCGAGAATCGTGTCGCCGTAGTACGACATGTCGAGGCGGTAGGCGCGGCCGTCGAGGTGCACGCTTACCTGGCTCTTTTGGTCGTCGGTGCTGGCGGGGCGGCCGGGGCCCCGGGCGGCCTTGGGGGCCCCGCTGGCAAACAGCTCGAAGTGGACTTTTTCCGGGGCCACGCCGGCGTCGGCTAGGGCCTCCCGCACGCCCATAATCATCTCCTCGGGCCCGCAGATGAAGCACTCGTCGATGCGCCCCGCGGGCACGATTTTTTGCAAGAACTGCGCGGTTTTTTCGCGGTCGATGCGGCCGAACAATAGGTCGGCGTCGCCCTGCTCGCGGCTCAGCACGTGGTACACGCTCAGGCGGTTCAGGAACTTGTTCTTCAGCGCCTCAATGCCTTCCTTGAAAATGATGGAGTTGCGGCCGCGGTTGCCATACACCAAATACACCTGGCTGTGGGGCTCGGCGAGGAGCACGGTTTTGGCGATGGAAAACACCGGCGTGATGCCGCTGCCCGCCGCAAAAAGCACGTACAGCTTAGCGTTCTCGGGGTGCAGGGCGGGCGGCGTGAAACGGCCCTGCGGCGGCATCACGTCGAGCCGGTCGCCGGGGCGCAAGCCGTCGCCGCCCACCATCAGGCTGGAGAACCGGCCGCCCGGCACCTGCTTGATGGCCACGCGCCACTCATCGTCCAAAGGGCTGCTGCACAGCGAGTAGGAGCGGCGCAGCTCTTCGCCGCCGTGGGTGCGGCGCAGCGTGAGGTACTGGCCCGGCACGTAGCGGAACGCCTCGCGCAGCTCGGCGGGCACGTCGAAGGCTACGCTCACGCAGTCAGGCGTTTCGCGGGTAATGCTTTTGACGGCGAGGGAATGGAATCGGCTCATGGGTGGGCGGGGGCCGGGCGGCGGCGCCTTGTGCGGCTGCGCCGCCCGGCCGCTGGGTAATGGTTTGGCAGTTAGGGCCCCGGGGCCCTGGTTACTTGCGCTCCAGGCCGTGCAGGAGCACGGTGATGATGTTGGCTTCCAGCTCTTCGGCCGACAGGTCGCGGCCCGGGCGGTACCACAGCTCGATCCAGCGCACGGCGGACAGGATGGTGAACAGGGCCACCGACACGTTCACGGGCTGGAACTCGCCGGCCGCAATGCCGGCCTCGATGAGGGCCGCGAAGCCTTTCTCGTAGGCTTTGCGGGCTTGCTTGAACTCGCCCAGCTTGGGCTCGGGCAGGTACTTCCAGTCGTGGTTGGCCACGGACACGGCCGGGCCGTCCTCCACCATCAGGCGGATGTGCAGGCGGATCAGGGCCTTAATTTTGTCGCCGTAGCTGGCCTGGGTGGCGGAAATTTCGCCCAGCTGCGAGATGTACAAGTCGGAAATCCGGAAGCAGATGCTGGCCAGAATTTCGTCCTTGGCCTTGATGTGGTTGTACATGCTGGCCGCCTCCATGCCCACCTGCCCAGCCAGGTCGCGCATCGACGTGCCGCCGTAGCCCCGGTCTTTGAAGAGCTTGGCGGCCTCGTCCAGGATCAGCTGGCGTTTCGATATTTTTTTAGTCTCTACCATTATAAGTGGCTAATTATTGCTAAAGTTAATTGTAATGTTCAGGGGCCCCAGGCTTAGAGGTGGCGCAGGTCCTGCACCCGGTTGAGCTTGCCGCCCTCGCTGCGCGGCAGCTGGCCGGGGCCCACCAGGTGCACGGCCATGCTGAGGCCGATGTTGTCCTTGATTTTTTTGGCCAGCGCGCCCTGCACGCGCACCAGTGTCTCGGGCGGCGGCCCCGGCGCGGCGCTGGGGGCCCCCAGGCCCAGGGCCTGCCACAGGGCGGCGGCCACTTCCACGTGCACCGCCACCTCGTCGAGGCGGCCGCGGCGGGTGGCCACCACCTGGTAGTAGGGGCTCAGGTGCTCCGCGTGCTGGAGCAGGTCCTCAATTTGGGTGGGGAAAAAATTGACCCCCCGAATGATGAGCATGTCGTCGGCCCGCCCCTGAATGGGGCCCATTTTCACGTGGGTGCGCTTGCCCGAATGCTCGTACGAGAGGTGCGTGATGTCGCCCGTCCAGTACCGCAAAATGGGCAGCGCCTGCTTGGTCAGGGTGCTGAGCACCAGCACGCCCGGTGCGCCGTGGGGGAGGGGCTCGCCGGTGAGGCGGTCCACTATTTCGGGGTAGAAGTGGTCTTCCCACACGTAGCTGCCCGTGCCGCGCTCGTCCACCTCTTCCTGCGACACACCGGGGCCCATGATTTCACTCAGCCCGTAAATGTTGGTGGCCGCCACCCGCAGCCCGGCCTGCACTTGCTGGCGGATGGCCTCCGTCCAGGGCTCGGCCCCCAGCACGGCGTATTGCAGGTTGAGGGCCCCCATATCCAGGCCGCGGCGCTGGATTTCCTCGGCCAGCACCTGGGCGTAGGAAGGCGTGGCGCAGAGGATTTCGGGCCGGAAGTCTTGCAGCAGTTGCAGCTGCCGGTCGGTGCTGCCGCCCGACACGGGGATGACCGTCAGCCCCAGCTTTTCGGCCCCGTAGTGGATGCCCAGGCCCCCGGTGAAGAGGCCGTAGCCGTAGGCGTTTTGCACCTTCATGCCCGGCCGGCAGCCGGCGGCGGCCAGCGAGCGGGCCACCAGCTCGGCAAACACGGCGAGGTCGGCGGCGGTGTAGCCCACCACCGTGGCCTTGCCCGTGGTGCCGCTGGAGCAGTGCAGCCGCGCCACCTCGGCCTCGGGCACCGCAAACAGGCCAAAGGGGTAGTTGTCCCGAAAGTCCGTTTTCTTGGTGAAGCCCAGCTTGGGCAGGTCCTCCAGCCCGCGGAAGCCCGCGGGCGTGAGGCCCGCCGCGGCCAGCCGCTGCCGGTAGAACGGCACCCGGGCGTGCACGTAGGCCACCTGCGCGCGCAGGCGCTCGTTTTGCAGGGCCCGCAGCCGGGGCAGGGGCATCCGCTCGGCCGCGGGGTTGAAAAGCATAAGCGCCAGGGTGGGTGGGAGATAACAAAGCTACTAGATTTAACTAACAAATGTTTGTTTATCTAGTAGTTTCCCGGCCCGTCAGTCGAAAATAACCGTCTTGTTGCGGTGCACAAACACCCGCTCGTCGAGCACCAGCTCCAGGGCGCGGGCCAGCACAATCTTCTCCACGTCGCGGCCGGCCTGGGCCATTTCGCGGGCGCTGCGGGTGTGGTCGGTGGGGATGACGCGCTGGGCGATGATGGGGCCCTCGTCGAGCTGCTCGTTCACGAAGTGGGCCGTGGCGCCAATGATTTTCACGCCCCGCGCGTGGGCCTGGGCGTAGGGGCTGGCCCCCACGAAGGCCGGCAAAAACGAGTGGTGGATGTTGACCAGTCGATTGGCGTAGGGCGCCACAAATTCGGGCGAGAGGATGCGCATGTACTTGGCCAGCACCACCAAATCGGGCCGGTAGCCGGCCAGCGCAGCCAGTACCTCGGCCTCGTGCGCGGCGCGGCTGCGGCCCGCGTGCGGCAGGTAGTGGAAGGGCACGCCGAACTGGCGCGTGAGGGGCCCCAGCACCTCGTGGTTGCTGACGACGGCCAACACGTTGGCGTTCAACTCGCCGAAGGCGTGGCGCACCAGCAGCTCGCTCAGGCAATGGTGCTCTTTGGTGACGAGCAGCACCACGTCTTTGGGCCGGTTGTCGCTCAGGCGCACGGTGGCCGCGGCGGGCAGGGCCCCCGCCAGCGCCGCGCCCAGGGCCCCGGCGTCGAAGGCGCCGGCAAACTCGGTGCGCATGAAAAACACGTTGCCCGCGGGCTCCACGAACTCGTCGTTGCGCAAGATGTTGAGGCCGTGGGCGAAGAGCACGGCGGTGATTTTGTAAATCAGCCCGGGCTCGTCGGGCGATTGAATGAGCAGCAGGTGCGGCATGGGGCGGACGGGCGCGAAGCCGGACGGGTAGTTTCTTTGCGGGGCCCCGGCCGGTTTGGCCGGGCGCATTTCCCTTTTTAAGATGACCGCCATTCAGGAAGTTGAACAGCTCGAACGCCAGCGCTTCGCCGCGCAAATATCCAAGGATTACGCCGTGCTGGAAAAAATCTTCGCCGACGACCTCGTCTACACCCACTCCAACGGCCACCAGGACAGCAAGGCGAGCTACATCGCCAGCATCCGCGCCGGCCAGAGCCGCTACGACCAAGTGGACATCGAGGCCCTGAGCATCCGCCCCTACAACGACGAGCGCACGGCCCTCGTGAACGGCACCGTGCGCATCGACTTGGGCCCCGGCCCCGACGGCCAGCCCCTCACCACGCGCATCAAGTACGCGGTGGTCTACATCAAAAACCCCCAGGGCTGGCAGCTGGTGCTCTGGCACGCCCAAAAACAAGCTTCTTAGGGTTAGTTGTTGGTTGCTCGTTGTCAGTTGTTAGTGAATGGTCAATGATTAGAATATCATGTAATAGCCAGGCCATCATGCCGAGCGCCGTGAAGCATCTTTACTGCGCCAGTAATCAATAGTTACTGCTGCGGTAGAGATGCTTCGCTGCGCTCGGCATGACGGCCTGCTGGTGAACTGACGACATTCAGTTCACTGACAACTAACAACTGACAACGAACAACTAAAAACCTATCCTTGGCGCACGCCGCCGCTGCCGCTGGTGCGGCTCGTGATTTTGGGGTTGCCGGTTACGATGACTCCGCCCGAGCCGCTGATGCGCGCGTCGAGCGTTTCGGTGGCCTGCACGCGGCAGCTGCCCGAGCTGCTGATGCGCGCCTCGCAGGTGGCCGACCGCAAATCGGGGGCCGTTACCGAGCCCGAGCCGCTGATGGCCACCTCGTGGCGCGGGCAGGTGCCGCCCCCTACCTTGATGCTGCCCGAGCTCGACAGGGCCGAGTGCAGCTCGGCGGCCTGCAGCTGGCCGATGCCGAGGTGGCCCGAGCTGCTTACCGCCGCCCGCACGTTGGTGGCCTGCACCTGCGCTACCTCCACCGAGCCCGAGCTGCTCACGCCCAGGGTTAGGTTTTCGGCCCGCACGCTGGGGGCCCTGAGCGAGCCGGAGCTGCTCACCGACAAGGCATTGATGGTGGGCATGGTGATGCGCACGGTCATGTTGCCCAGGCTGGAATGGTTGCGCAGGAACGCTTTCCAATCGGAGCCCGATTTGGTGTCGATGATGAGGCGGCCGCCGTCCACGGTGGTGCGCAGCTCGGCCAGGTCGTCGGGCGCGCCCTCCACCACCACTCGCTGCGGGCTGCCCTGCCGCACCTCCACGGCCACCGACGTGGCCAGGTTTACCTGCGTGAAGGCAGGCACGTCGCGCACCTCCTGGGCGGCGGGCGCGGGGGTGGCAATGGGGGCCGCGGGCGGCACAGCGGCCACGGCGGTGCCCAGCACCAGGGCCGGCAGTAACAGGCGGAAGAATTTCATAAATAGTTAGGTAAAAGGGTGAAAGGAGGGGAAAAGCGGCGGACGTGGTTGCCAGGCCAAAACTACCCGCGTCGAACCGCCGCCGGTAGTTTATTATCCCAACGCCCGGTTTCCCGGGAGCAACCCGCCCGCCGCGGTTACCGGGCCGGGGGCCCCGGCGTTACAGCCAATTTGGGGCGGTTGGGATAATATTTTTGCAGGGGGCTGGGCCGGCCGGGCACCTTCGCCCCGTCAACCATCTCTTCGCCTGCCCCATGCCGCCTTTTTTGCGCCTCGCTGTCCCCGCTGGGGGCTCTCGCTTTTTGCCCGCACTGCTGCTGGTGCTGCTGGCCTGGTGGCCCGCCGGCCACGCCCGCGCCCAGGACAGTACCCTCACGCGCCTCATTCGGCAGCACCAGTACCCCCTGGTGCCCGCCGGGGCCCAGTTCGCCGGCGCGGGCTGGGATAAGTTGCAGCAGAGCATCCAGCAAAGCCAGTTCGTGCTCGTGGGCGAAGACCACGGCCTGGCCCAGGTGCCGGGCTTCACGGCGGCCGTGGCGCAGGTGCTGCGGCCGGCGGTGTTCGTGGCCGAAATCGACCCCTACGTGGCCGCCGAGCTTACGGCCCTGGCGGCCCAGCCCGGCCTGCCCACGGCCCACAGCCAGCAGTATCCCGAGGCGCTGTGCTTCTACAACTGGGCCGAGGAATTTGAGTTGATTCGGACGCTGCGGGCCCGGCGCGTGCAGGTCGTAGGGCTCGACCAGGTGTACGCGGCCACCGCCGGCCGCTTCTACGCCCGGCTGGCGGCGCTGGCCAAGGGCAAGGCCGCCAAAGCCTATTTGCAACGTCAGGCCGCCGTGTACCAAGCCCAGGGCCAGGCCTTTGCGCGGGAAAAAAAGAACCGGTCCAGTATGACCGAGCAGCGGCCCGCGGCCGTTGATAGCCTAGTGGCCGCCACCCGCCGGGAGGGCCCCGAAGTACGGCAAATGGTGCAGGACTACGTGCTGAGCTACCGGATTTACCAGAGCCAAATCCATGGCACCGGCGGCCACCAGGAACGCCTGAACCTGATGCGCCGCACCCTGCTGCGCACCCTGGCGCCCTACCAGGCCGCCGGGGCCCCACCGCTGCCCAAGGTGCTGTTCAAGTTCGGCGCCAACCACCTAGCGCGGGGCCTTAGCCCGGTTACGTTCGGCGAGTTTTACGACGTGGGCAACCTGGCCCAGGACCTGGCCGAGGCCCAGAACCAGCAGTCGCTACACGTGAAGGTGGTGGGCAAGCAAGGCACGCGGGCGGGTACGCTAAATCAGTTGGACCGTAGCAACCAAGCCGCCCCTTACTCCGCCGCCGACAACGCGCGCCTGAAGCCCTTCTTCGACCAAACCACCGGCCCCGCCTGGAACGTGGTGGACCTGCGCCCCGCCCGCCGGGCCCTCAGCGCGGGCAAGCTAGTAGTGGGCCAACCCGTGCAGCGCGTGCTGCTGGGCTACGATTACCTCGTGGTCATCCCCGAAACTACCGCCAGCCATCCGTATTAAGTTGTTAAAATAAAACGGCCATGCGCATCTGGCGTCCGCGCGGTCGCAGCATCTCTCCCGCTGACCAACCAGCCGATTGGAGTAGTTCAGCGGGAGAGATGCTGCGGCTGCGCGGACCCTAGAGGAGCATGGCCGGTGGCTAATCGGTTGCCTATGAGGCTACGTGGGTGATGCTGCCGCCGAACAATTCGGGCCATGGAAGCGTCTTACGGCTTCCATTTCAAGCAAATTTATCATGCTCGAAGCAACAAAAATTGGTTTATTACCGGCGCCTCCACCGGGTTGGGCGAGGCACTGGCCACGTACTTGCTGGAGAAAGGCGACCGGGTAGCGGCCACGTTCCGGCAGCCCGCGCAAGCCGACGAATTCACGAAAAAAGCCCCCGGCCAAGCCCTGGGCGTACTGGTTGACGTCACCGACGCCGCGCAAATCGCCGCCGCCGTGCAGCAAAGCGTGGACGCTTTTGGGCGCATCGACGTGCTGGTGAACAATGCCGGCTACGGCTCGCTGGGCAGCATCGAAGAAGTATTGGAGGAAGAAGTGCAGCGCCAGTTCGACGTGAACGTGTTTGGGCCCCTGCGCCTGGTGCGGGCCGTGCTGCCGCACCTGCGGGCGCAAAAATCGGGCAACATCCTCAACATCACCTCCGTGGGCGGGCTGATCGGCATGGCCCACGCCGGCATCTACAACGGCTCGAAGTTCGCCCTCGAAGGCCTGGGCGAGTCGCTGGCCGCGCCGCTGGGGCCCCTGGGCATCCACGTTACCAACGTGGAGCCGGGCCCGTTCCGCACCAACTGGGCCGGGGTTTCGGCCACCTACACCGAAACCAAAATTGCTGACTACCAGGCTACTGTAGGCGAGGGCCTGAAAGCCTCGCTGGGCCGCGACGGCAACCAGGCCGGCGACCCCGTGAAGGCTGCCGAGGCCATGTACCAGCTCGTGCGCCTGCCCAATCCGCCCGTGCACCTGCTGCTGGGCGCGTTTGCCTACAAGCTGACCCGCCAGAAATTCCAGGGCCTCCTCAAGGAAATCGACGACTTCGCCTACCTCGGCGAGCCCACGGATTTCTAGGGCCCCACACCTCAGCCCAGCCGCTGTTCAGTAACTTTACCGTTGCCGGGCAGCGGCTTTTTTATAGCTTCTCTTCCAACCACAAGTACCCCGCTGCCAGCAGGAACAGGCAAAAAAACCAGCCCGCTGGCCAGGACTCCCGCACCTCATTGGCCGTGGTGGGCGCAGCGGCGGGAGCAGCGTTGGCGCGCTGCGCGGCGGCCAGCTGGCGCTGCCGGGCCGCGGGGCCCTGCCAGTCGTCGGGCCCGAAAACGTAGAACGCAAAACTGGTTTTGCCGGGGCCCTGCACTTGGTGCCAGCCGGCCGCGGCGGGCCAGAACACGGCGGTGCTCCACTCGGGCAGGCGCGGGTCTTGGCGCAGCGGCAGGGCCACGCTGGGGCCCCCAGCCAGCGCATGCACGGTGGGCGGCGCAGTTGGAAAAGCGCCCGTTTCCAGCTGCAACACCGTGGCCTCCTGCGCTTTGGGCCAGGCCGTGGCTACGCGCCAGGTGGCGGCGGTTGGTGCGGCCGGCGTGGCCGCCGCCAGCAGCCGGTTCCAAAACGAAGCATAAACGGCGTCCTGCCCTTGCAGGGCCCAGCGGAAGGTTTCGGGCACCACCGACACCACCACCGCGCCCAGCCCGAAGCGCCGCTTGGCGGCCACCAGCGCCGCGCCGGGGCCCTGCACCAGCGGCTGGAGCGCGGTACCGGGGCGCAGCGTGGCGGGCAGCGGGGCCCGCACGGCCGCGGGCGCATCGGGCCACGTCAGCAACTGAGGCACCGCCGCCGCGGGGCGCGGCACCACGGCAAAATCGGCCCGCGCGGGCGTGGCGGCGGGCAGCGGCGCGGCATCGGCCAGTAGTACCAGGCCCAGGTGGCCGGCTTGCAGGGCCCCGCGCAGGGCCTGGCTTTCGGCGGCCGATAGGCTGGCGAGCGTGCCGGCGTCGGCCACCACCACGGCGTAGCGGGCCAACAGGGCGGGCGTGAGGCGGTCGAGGGCCTGGGCGGGCTGGTTGAGGAATTCGGTTTGCGTCAGGCCCCGGCTCACGCCCGTGCGCACGGCCACGGCCCGCGGCTGCCCGGCGAGGTGGTTCTTCAAAAACTTAAACTCGAACGACGGCGCGGCGCTCAGCAGCAGCACCGGCGGGTGCAGCGCGGCGGCCACTTCCAGCGGCACCGGCTCGGCCCAGGCGGCGTGGCCAGCTTGGCGCAGCACCAGCTGGTAGCGCGCCAGCCCGGCCGCCTTGGGCTGGTAGCGCAGCCGAAACGGCCCGCCACCGGCCGGCACCCGCACCGAGTCGCGCCCGGCGCCGTCGGCGCGCAGGCTCACCCACGCCGGGGCCCCAGCGGGCGTGGCCGCGGTGCCTTCCACGAGTAGCGGCTCGCCCAGCCGCACAAGTTGTGGCCAGGTGGCCGTGGCAAAACCCAAAAAGGCCGGCGCGACGTGCGTCTGCACCGCCAGGGCCCCCAGTTGCGGCAGCGCAGCAGCGGGCAGGCCCTGGCCCAGCACGTGCACGCGGCGCAAAGCCGGGCGCTGCTCGGCCAGGGCCAGCAGGCTGCCCAGCGGCCGGGCGCCGGCCGGGCCTGGGGCCCCGGCGTAGCGCCACACGGGCGTGCCGGCCCCGAGTTGGCGCCGCAGCTGAGCCAGCGTATCGGGCTGGTAGCCGGGCGTCAGCACGATGGCCTCGGCGCGGGCGGCGGGCACGGCGCGGCGCGGCGGGTAGGCCGCGAGCCACAGGGCCGCCGCCGCCAGGGCCCCGGCCAGCGTCCGCAGGCCGCGCTGGCGGCGGCTGGGGCGGCGCCAGGCGGCCGCCACCAGCCCGAGGCCCAGTAGCAGGCACGCGCCGGCCAGGCCGTTATAAATCAACGTCGGGGAAGGAATGGCCAAGCAATCAACGGCTTAAATTCTGGAAATAGCGCCGCGCCAGCCGGTCGGGGGCAGGCGGGGCCGCGTCGGCGGGCGGGGGCGGGGGCAGCAGGTCGGTGAGGGCGCGGGCCACCGTGCGGCGGCAGTCGGGGCAGGGCGGGCGGGCGGCGCGCACGTCGCTGAGCAAGCGGCGGAGGTCGCGCAGGGCGGCGAGGTAGGCCCCCGGCTGCTGCACGGCAGCCTGGGCCAGGGCGGCGCCGGCGGACTCTAGCAGGCGGGCGTCGGCGGGGCGGGCGGGCTGGCCGGCGGCGCTGGCGGCCAGCCAGGCCAGGGCCCCGCGCACGGCGGGCTGGGCAGCGGGCGCGGGCACCTGCGCCTGCAAATGCGGGGCGGCCGCGCCCTTCAGGTCGCCGGTGAGGCGCAGGTTGGGCTCGGGCGCGGCCGGCGGGGCGAAGCCGGCTTTCTTGACGAAGGCGCGGGTTTGCTGCTGCACTTGCTTGAGCAGGCGCAGGGCCCGGTACTCGTAGGGCAGGGCGGCGGCGGGCTGGGCGGTGCGCAGGCGCAGCTCGGCGGCCCACATCTGGTCGAGCACGGCGCGCAGCTTGGTTTTCACGGCGGGCTCCAGGAAATCAGCGGTTTCCGCGTCGTCGTGCTTGTGGATGTAGGGCTGGAGCAGGGCGTCGGTTTCGGCCGTGGGTGAGGCGTTGCCACCCATCGGCGCGCTGGCCTCGTGGTCGTGGTCGTCGTGGCCCGCGGCCGGCGCGGCGGCGGGCGCGGGCGTGTCGTCGTCCTCCGCAATGGGCGCGTGCGACTCGGCGCGGGGCGCGGGCTGGGCTTCGGTTTCGGGGCCCGCCGTCACGCCCAGGCCGGGCTCCAGCTCCTCGCCCATGAACTTGCCGTAGCGCAGGCGCAGCGCCTGCTGGTCGGCTCCCAGCTCGTTGGCACGGCTGGTCAATTCGCTTGGCGTGAGTTTTTTACGATCCGCCAGCAGCTTCTGGGTGTCGATGATGAGCTGGCGCTGGCTGCGGAAATACGCCGGGGCCACCTTGGGGCCCCCCATCAGGCCCGACACGCCGGCGGCCTGGGCGGTGTCCTGCCACTGCACCAGGTAGGCGTCGGAGCGGGCGTTGTGGCCGTTGTTGTCGCGGGCCGAAATGTAGAAGTACAGCTCGTCGCCATAAGTCAGGCCCAACTGCTTCAAATTGAGCAGGCTGCCCACCGTGGCTTGCGCCGGCAGGGCCCCCAGGGCCGTGCTCAGGTCGCGCCGCACTTCGCGAAATTTCACCGCCTCGCCCGCGCCCTGGGCCACGGTGATGACCAGCTCGGCGCGGCTCAACCCGTAGTCGTCGCGCAGCAGGGCGCGCACCGGCACCTCGGGCCGGGCCCCACGGGCGGGCACCAGCGTGTAGGCTTTGGGCGTGAGGATGCGCACCGCGGGCGCTTGGTCGGCCTGCACGTCGATGGCGTAGTCGTCGGACACGGTGCCCGCAAACCGCAGCCGGTACAGCGCCGAGGCGTTCATAACCTGTTCGGCCTCAAACATATTGGCCGCGCCCGCCACCGGCCGGAAGGCCACCCGGCGCCCGCCCATCTCCAGTACCGGGGCCCCACCGGCCACCGGCCGGCTCACGCGCACCCGCCAGCGCACCCGTGCTCCCTGCGGGCACCGAAACGACGCCTGCGCCGGGGCAAACGCCGCCCGCCGGGTGTAGGCCGGGGGCGTCACCAGCAGCTGGGTTTCGAGGAGGCGGGCCGGCGCGGGGGCCCCCGGCCGGACCGGCGGCGCGTTGAAGTGCACAGGTACGGCGGCCGGCGCTACCGCCTGGGGCCCCGCCGCTGGCCAGGCCCAGGCGGCGGCCCCGGCCACTAGCAGCCCCAGGGCCAGCAGGCCCGGCCGGCGGAAGTCAACGGGCAACAATTGTTCTTTGCCCTCAGCAAGTTGCGTAAAGCGCCCGGCCACGCGCTGCTGCTGGAATTGCTCCAGCAAGCTCAGGTTTCGGTGGGTAGCAGGAGCAGGCCGGTGCTGTCTTCGAGGGCGGGGTAGCAGCGGTCGAGGCGGCGGGCCACGGCGGCGGCGGGCAGGGGCCCCAGCGGCGCCAGGTGCCACGCGGCAAAGCCTAATATAATGATTGCCAGGCCCGCCAGCGGCCACGTGGCGCCGGGCCAGTGCCGGGCCAGGCCGGCCAGCAGCAGGGCCCCGGCCAGCGCCGGCAGCAGCAAGGCGGCGGCCCGGCGCAGCGCGTAGCGGCGGCCCAGGGCCCCCAGCTGGTGGCGCGACGCGGCCAGCGCGGGCGTTTCGGCAACGGAAGCAGTGGGCGTCATGCGGCGGAAGTTGAGGATGAGGCGGCCGTGCGCCGGGCCACCCAGCGCTCCACGGCGAACAACAATGTGGCCAGCAGCACCAGCCACGGCCGCAAATCAGCGAAAGTAAAAGCGGTGACGGGCAGGCTACTAGCCGCTATTCGGGGCCCCAGGGCGACGGACAGCTGGGCAGGGTCGAAGCGACGCTGATCGTGGGCGTCGAGGGCCGCCGGGGCATCGGCCGCGGGCCCGGGGCGGAGCACTTCCAGCAGCAAGGCGGGTAAGGCCGGGCTATCAGCCAGCTCGCTCCAGGCGGGTTGCAAGCGGGTCGTGAGCTGGTACAAAGCCCCCTGGCCCACGGCTTGCCGCACCAATACCGGCCGGCCCCGGCCATCGGCCCACAGCGGTGCGCCGCCGGCTAGCGCGGGCCCTTGGGCGCGCCGAAACAGCGCGACGGCTGCGGCCCCGGCGGCCGGGGCCACCAACCGGGCAGTGTCGGCGGCGCCGGGCCCCGCGGCGGCTTGCCACACGTGTACGCCCCGCGCCGCCGCGGCCCGCCAAGCAGCCGGTACGGGCGCATCGGAAAGCCAAAACAGCCATTCAACACCGGCTGCTGGGGCTGGCGCGGCCGTGGTAGTAGCCAACTGCAACGGCACGGCCAGCCCCAGGGCGGCCGCTTGCAGCGCAGCCCGCAGGTAGCGGGCCTCTTCGGCGTGGCCGGGCGTGGCGTACAGCACGGCGCGCAGGGGCCCCGCCACGGCGAGGCCGGGGCCCTGGGCGGCGGAATCGGGCCGCAGCTGGCCGGTGCCGTCGGCGGCGGTAAGGTAGCGCAGGGGCCCCAGGCCCGGCGCGCGCAGCGGCGCGCCGCCGGCCGGGCGGGCCACGGCCAGCGTCAGGAAAGTGGTTTGGGTGGCGATGCTGCGGCCCACCAGCAGGCGCAGGCTATCGGGGGTGCCAGCTGCTTCGGCCAGCCAAGTAGCTTCTGGAACGGCCGGGTTCAGCAGCTGCCAGCGCACGGCAGCGGGCAGCGGCGGGTGGGGCCCCTGCAAGCCGCGCAACGTGCTGGCTACCAATACGCGCAGCGGCTGCCCGGGAAACGAATCCACCGCCTGCTGCACCCGCGCCCAGGCAAAGTCACCCGCTGCCGGGCCCCGGTAGCGGCCCAGCGAATCGGCCGCTACCGCCGGCAGGCCGGGCGCCAGCCAGCGCAGGGCGTAGCCGCGGCGGCGCAGCGAGTCGAGCCCTGGGCGGGCGGCGGCTAGCGCCGGGGTGCCGGCCAGCTCGGGGCCTACCAGCACCTGGCCGCGGCCGGCCGGGCGCGCCTGCCGCCACGCCGGGCCGGCCACCGCCACCGCCAGGGCCCCCAGCACGGCGGCGCGCAGCAGCAGCAGCGCCAGCTGCTCGGGCTTCAGGTTGCGCAGGCGGCGGTTGGCGCCCGCGGCCAGCCAGCGCAAGCTGCCCACCGCTACCTCGGGCCCTGGCCGCCGGTTCCAGAGGTAGATGGCCAGCGGCACCAGTAGACCCAGCAAAGCCAGCAGCGCAGAAGGGGAGGTGAAGGTGAGCAAATTCTCTTGTTGTTATGGGTTTTGGCTGTTCAGCTGTCATTCCGAACGAAGAGAGGAATCTGAATTCAACTGGGCGGGGAAGTAGTCCAGATTTTTCTCTTCGTTCGGAATGACAATAATCAACTTGCCCGGCGCCGCAAAAACTCGCGCAGGGCCCCGTCGAGTGGCGCGGCGGTGTTCAGCAAGTGGTAGTCGAAGCCCTGGCGGCGGGCGGCTTGGGCGGTGTCGGCCAGCCAGGCTTGCAGTTGGGTTTGGTAGGCGGCGCGCTGCTGGTCGGCGTCGATTTGCAGGGTTTGGCCGGTTTCGAGGTCGCGCAGCGTCACGGCGCCGCGGTAGTTGAAGGTCAGCTCATTGTCGGCCACTAAGTGCAGCAGCAGCACTTCGCCGCTCACGGCGCGCAGGCGCTTGAGGAGGCGGTTAATTTCGCCGTCGTCCTCGTACAAGTCGCTCACGCACACCGTCAGGGCCCGTTGGCGGCGGGCAGTGAGGGGCGCCAGCGTGGCCGCGTCGGGGAAGGTGCCGGCGGCGTCGGCCGTTTCGAGGGCGTGGTAGAGGCGCGGCAGCTGGCGGGCGTCGGCCCGGGGCGGGAGGTGGCGCAAGCCGCTGGGGCTGAGGATGGTCAGGCCCACGGCGTCGCCCTGGTGCTGGGCCAGGTAAGCCAGGGCCCCCAGCAGCAGCCGGCCGTAGTCGAGCTTAGTGAGGCCGTTGGCGTCGCGGTGGTTCATGCTGGCGCTGGCGTCCAGCAGTAGGTGCACGGTCAGGCTGGTGTCCACCTCCGATTCGCGTAGGTAGTAGCGGTCCGAGCGGGCCGCCAGGCGCCAGTCGAGCCGCCGCAGGTCGTCGCCCGGCTGGTAGGGCCGGTACTGGCTGAACTCCATGCCCACGCCGTGCCGCCGGCTGGCGTGGGCCCCCGCGAGGAAGCCCTCGGCCGCCCGTTTGGCGGCTAGCGGCAGGTTGCGCAAGGCGTGCAGGAGTTCGGGACTGAGCATTCTTTAGTTGTTCGTTGCTAGTTGTGCGTTGTTAATTGCTGGATTTAGGGCCCCCAGGTTAATTCCCTCAGGTCGTCATGCAGCGCGCAGCGAAGCACCTCTACTGCTCAACTAATCAATGATTACTGCCGCGGGAGAGATGCTTCGGCTGCGCTCAGCATGACGTTCTGTTTGCACAACGATTACCGCTCAACCGCGCGGACTCGCAGCGTCCGCGCTACAGCACGCTACACCTGCACCGCTTTTAGCAACGCTTCCACCGCGTCGTCGGGTGTCAAATTCTCTGCTTCGGCGTTGAAGTTCAGCAGCACGCGGTGGCGCAGTACGGGCGGGGCCAGGGCCCGGATATCCTCCAGGGTGGCGGCGAAGCGGCCTTGCAATAGGGCCCGGGCTTTGGCGCAGAGGATGAGTGCCTGGCCGGCCCGGGGCCCCGCGCCCCAGCGGCCGTAGTCCTGGATGAACTTCACCTCCGACGTGGCCGGGCGGGTGGCGCGCACCAGCCGGTTCACGAAGCCGAGCAGCTCGGGGCTGAGGCCCACCTGGCGCACCAGCTGCTGGAGCTGGCGCACGTCGTCTCCCCCCAGCACCGGGCGCACCTGGGCCCCGGCGGTGCCGGTGGTGCCGCTCAGCACGGCCATTTCCTCCTGCTCGGTGGGGTAGCCGATGCGCACGTACAACAAAAAGCGGTCGAGCTGGGCCTCGGGCAGCGGGTAGGTGCCGCTCTGCTCGATGGGGTTTTGGGTGGCCAGCAAAAAGAACGGTTTGGGCAGCGCGTGCTCCTGGCCGGCGTAGGTCACGTGGCCTTCCTGCATGGCCTCCAGCAGGGCGGCCTGGGTTTTGGGCGGCGTGCGGTTGATTTCGTCGGCCAGCACCAGGCTGGCGAAAATGGGCCCCGGGTTGAACTTGAACGAGCGGTGGCCCGTGCCGTGGTCTTCCTCCAGCACCTCGGTGCCGAGGATGTCGGTGGGCATCAAGTCGGGGGTGAACTGGATGCGGCGGAACGGCAAATCGGTGGCCGCGGCCAGGGTGCGTACCAGCAGGGTTTTGGCCAGGCCGGGCACACCCTCCAGCAGGGCGTGGCCGCCGGCCAGCAGCGCCACCAGCACCTCGTCGAGCACCGCCGACTGCCCCACGATGACTTTGCCAATTTCGGCCTTCAGCACCGGCAGCTTGGCCAGCAACGTGTTAACGTCTTGTTCGGTCATGTAAAATAGATCAAATGCGAAGGAACAGGCGCGGATAGAAAGAAGAACGGCGGGGTTGAAAACGCGGAAACGCGGTATTGGCAACTCAAAAAATCAATCTAGACCGTCATGCAGCGCGCAGCGAAGCATCTCTACCGCGGCAGTAATCAGAATTAGTTACGCGAAAAAGATGCTTCGCTGCGCGCTGCATGACGGCCTTTACTGCTCATAATTACCATCAGGTCAACGCATAAAGCAAAATATTGACCCCAAACTTGGTGTTGTCTTCGGCCAAAAAGCGCTTGTTGCGGAAGTCGTAGTCCCACTCGCAGCCGTAATCCTTGTTGGAGTACAGCACGCCCAGCCGGCCCTTGATTTCGACGCCCTTGAGGTAGTCGTGCACGAGGTCGTCGCCCCAGCCGTTCAGCTCGAAGCCCGTGTTCGGGGGCCCGTCTTTGAACTGGAAAAACTGCGAGTAGATGGGGTGGGTTTTGGGGATTTTCTTCAGGGCCTGAGGCCCAAAGCACACGCGCATCTGCTCCTCAAACGAGCGGGCAAACAGGCCGTCGATGTCGTGGTTGCAGTCGTCGACGAATACGAAGCCGCCGTTGCGCACGTACTGGGTGAAGTTCTTTTTCTCGGCCGCCGAAAACTGCACCAGCCGGTGCCCGCTCAGGTAGCAAAACGGGTAGCCGAACAGCGCGGGACTGTCGAGGGCCACCACTTTTTCCTTGGCCTCGACGGGCACTTTGGTGTACTGCACCAGCGAGTGCAGCAGGTTGGCGGGCATGCGCTCGTCCACCGCATCCCAATCGCCGGAGTGGTAGCTGAGGCGCACAAACGTGAAGGGAACCGGCATGCAGGAAAAAAAGGCGAACGGATAAACTTCCCAAATGAAACCAGAAAAATGCCAGGGTTGCGCCAACGCTCAGCATTTTAGGGCCCCTGGCCCGAAAATTTACCGCCGGGGCCCCGGGTGGGCCGGCGGCGGGGCGGCCATTGGCGCGGGCCCATTCAGGGCCCCGGCACAACTTTCGGGGGCGGGCTGCGTTGGCGTTCGTGGCGCCTGGCCGGGGCCTATTTTTGCGCCATTCATCCCCTCATTATTCTATTTCGAACCGGTTATGAAATTGCTAGCTTTCCCCCTCGCCGCCGCCCTGGCGGTGGCATTTGCCCCCAAGGCCCAGGCCCAGTTCGGCGTCAAGGCCGGCATCAACGCGGCCGAGCTGCGGGGCCGCGATGGCGAATCGTCGTCGTACAAAACGTACTACCACGTCGGCCTCATCTTCCAGGGCAAGCTTATTGGGCCCCTGTCCATTCAGCCCGAAATCCAGTATTCGCAGCAGGGCGGCAACCTGAAGGGCGCCTTCACCGACTACGACACCAAGCTGCACTACTTCTCGGTGCCGGTGTTGCTCAAGGTCACGCTGGGCCCTGTGTTTGTAGAGGCCGGCCCGCAGTTCGGCCTGCTTGTGGACGCGACCCGCAACGGCCAGGTGGAAATCAGCGGCACCAGCGGCTCGGCGGCCTACGCCAACGTGGACGGCCAGAACGTGAAGGACCAGTACAAGAAAACCGACCTCAGCGTGGCCGGTGGCGCGGGCCTCAAACTGGGCAACCTCACACTGGGGGCCCGCCTCGTGGCGGGCCTCAACGACATCAACGACGCCCGCAGCCTCACCGGCATCAACGACCCGAAGCTGCAAAACCGCGTGTTCCAGGCTTACGCCGGCATCCAGTTCGGCAAGTAACCAACTTGTAGCGTGGACTCTGCGAGTCCGCGCGTTGAACGGTGCCGCTGCAATCGTTCAACGCGCGGACTCGCAGAGTCCACGCTACAGTCGTTTATACGGCATCCGATAAGCTGGTGAAGGTGAAATCCCTGATTTTCAGGGGCGGCACGAGGCAGCCGGCCAAGCGTTGGGGCCGGCCGATGGCTTCGAGGTTGTTGAGCATGATGATGGGGCTCTCGTTGAAGCGCATGTTCTTGATGGGGAACTTGATGGCGCCGTTCTCGATGTAGAACGTGCCGTCGCGCGTGAGGCCGGTGTAGAGCAGCGTCTGCGGATCGACCTCGCGGATGTACCACAAACGCGTGATTAAGATGCCCTTGGCGGTGCCCTTGATGAGCTCCGCGGTGCTTTGCGTGCCACCGCTCATGATGAAGCCGCTGGGGAAAGCCGTGGCGGGCACGTTGTTTTTCTGGGCCCAGTAGCGCGAATACAGCATGTTTTTCACCACGCCCTTCTCCACCCAGCTCATGCGCTGCGTGGGCAGGCCGTCGCCGTCGAAGGCATTGCCGGGCACCTCCGCGTTCATCGGGTCGGAGTAGATGGTCACCTTGTCGTCGAACAGCTTCTCGCCCTTGCGGTTGCCGCCGCCCTTCTTGGTGAGGAAGCTGCGCCCCTCATCGGCCTCGCGGGCCCCCATGCCATACAACAGGCCGCCGAGCAGCGAAAGGTCGTCGCCGGCCATCAGCGCGGCCGGCTCCAGGATGACGGTGTACTTGCCCGGCTCAATGGCCTTGGCGTTGAGCGAGCCGGCGGCTTTGTCGGCCGCGCGCTGCGTGAGCGCCTTGGTATTCAGCTTGGCCGCGTCCGTCACGTCGGCAATGGCGTAGCCTGAGCCGCGGCCGTCGGCGGTGCGCACCGTCACCGAAAAGTCGGTGTTGGTGGACTGCTGGTAGGCGTCGAGGCCCTTATTGTTGCGCTTGGCCACAAAGCTGGTGCCGCCGTCGAGGAAGCCCGCGGCGGTCAGGTTTTTGGCCACGCACAGGTTGATGCTGTCGGCCGCGGCCTGGGCGCGGGCGGCGGGTGCGAGCACCGTAGGCGCCGCCGAGGGTGGCTGGAGGTAGGTCTGGGGCCCCAACAAGGGCACGTACTCGGGGCTTTCGGGGGCGAGGCGGGCAATTTCCTCGGCCCGCTGCACGCAGCGGCGCAGGGTGGCCTCGTCGAACTCGTTGCAGGTGGCCACGCCGCTGCGCTTGCCAAAGCGCGCCTCCACGGCCAGCGAAATCGTGTCTTGGGCGCCGGCCGTGCTCACGCCGTTGCGGGCGTAGCGGATGTTGCCGCTCGTGCGCCCGTTCAGCGAGGCCTCGCACTCGTCGGCCGTGCTGTAGCCCAGCACTTGCTTGAGCAGGGCCTGGGCATCGGTTTGGGAAAGAATGGGCATGATTTCTGGAATGTGAAAATCTGGAAATGAGAAGAATGTGAAAATGACGTGGCCGAATGAAGGGGCGTTTGGGGCCCTAATTTTTCACATCTTTCACATCTCACACATTAAAAATTACCCAATCTTGCGGGCCGTGTTGATGACGTTCACGCCATTGAAGCGGGTGGTGGCCGAGCCGTGGCTCACCGCCGAAATCTGGGCCGGCTGGCCCTTGCCATCGAAGAAGGTGCCAAACAGGCGATAGTCCGACTGGTCGCACGAGCCGGCGCACGAGCCCCAGAATTCCTGGGTGTTCGACTGGTACGCCACGTCTTCCAGGGGCCCCGTAATCTGGCCCTTCTCAATGGCGTAGAACATCTGGCCGCCAAATTGAAAATTAAATCGCTGCTGGTCAATGGAAAATGAGCCCGCCCCAGCAATGTAAATGCCCTTGTCGACCCCTTTGATCATGTCGTCGACGCTCATTTTGGCGGCGCCCGGCTGCAGGCTCACGTTGGGCATGCGCTGGAACTGCACGCTGCTCCACGAATCAGCGTAGCAGCAGCCGTCGGAGGCCTTCTGGCCCACGATGTGCGCCTGGTCACGAATCTTCTCGTAGTTCACCAGCTTGCCCTCCTTGATGAGGTCCCAGCGGCCGGTTTTCACGCCCTCGTCGTCGTAACCCACGGCCCCCACGGAGCCGGGTTGCAGCTTGTCGGCCACGATGTTGACTTGCTTCGAGCCGTAGGGCAGGCCCTTGGCTTTCCACGCCAGGGTGGCGAAGCTGGTGCCGGCGTAGTTGGCCTCGTAGCCCAGTACGCGGTCGAGTTCGAGCGGGTGGCCCACGCTCTCGTGGATGGTGAGGCCCAGGTGGCCGGGGTCGAGCACGAGGTCGTACTTACCGGGCGTCACCGACTTCATGGTGAGCTTGGCTTTGGCCTGCTTGCCGGCCAGGGCGGCGTCGGCGAGGATGTCGTAGCGCAGCTTGTAGCCCACCAGCTCGGTGCCGGCGGGGCCCCGCACCTGCTCGGTGGCGCTGGGGGTGAGGTACTCGTAGCCCAGGCCCATGGGCGAGCTAAGCGCCTCACGCGAGCGGAACTTGCCCGTGGCCTTGTCGATGGCCGTAACGCTGAAGGTGGGCCAGATGCGGTGCACGTCCTGGTCGATGTACGAGCCGTCGGTGCTGGCGAAGTACTTCTGCTCGTTCACCTGGAACAGGCTGGTGCCGATGTAGCTGGCGCCCGCGTCCAGGGCCCGGGCGTTGGCTTCCAGCAGCAAGTCCACCTTCTGCTTGATGGGCACCTCGAAGGCGTTTTGCTGGATGGGCGTTTTCCAGCTCACTTCGCCGTAGCCGGCCTGGGCAGCCAGCTGCACGGGCTCCTTCTGCACCAGGTGGTTGGCCTTGGCAATGGCCACGGCCAGCTGGGCGGTGGCGGCAATGCTGTCGGTGGTCACCACGCTCGTCGAGGCGAAGCCCCAGCAGCCCGCCACCAGCACCCGGATGCCCACGCCGTAGCTTTCGGTGCTCACGATGTTCTGCACCTGCTTCTCGCGGGTGAACACGTACTGGTTGAGGTAGCGGCCGATGCGCACGTCGGCGTAGGAGGCTCCGGCCGACTTAGCGGCGTTCAGGGCCGCGTCGGCCAGGCGTTTTTTCTGGGCCACGTCGGCCCCCGGTTCCAGCAGGCGGGCGGGGTCCACGCGGGTGTGGCCGAAGCCGGGCAAGCTGGGCAAAAACAGGGCCCCGGCGGCGAGGCCGCTCAAGCCCACAAAGTCGCGTCTTTTCATATTCAATGAATGAATGGGTGAATGGGTGAATGAGCGAATGGGTGAATGAGGTGGTGGATGGGTGGATGAGGGTTTTTGCCTTGTAAGGCCGTCATGCCGAGCGCAGCCGAGGCATCTCGCGTGCTTTACTAACTCAATCGATTGGTTTACAGCTGCACACGAGATGCCTCGGCTGCGCTCGGCATGGCGTTCTAGGGCCCGTCTACTCTCTCATTTACCCATTCACTCATTCCTCCATTCCCCCATTGGCTACACCGCGTCCGACAAGCTGGTGAAGGTGAAGTCGCGGATTTTCAGCGGCGGAATCAGGTTGCCGGCCAGGCGCACGGGCTTGCCGATGGCCTCCAGGTTGTTGAGCATGATGACGGGGCTCTCGTTGAAGCGGAAGTTCTTTACCGGAAACTTGATGGCGCCGTTCTCGATGTAGAAGGTTCCGTCGCGCGTCAGGCCGGTGTAGAGCAGCGTTTGGGGGTCGACGGGGCGGATGTACCACAGGCGCGTGACCAGGATGCCCTTGGCCGTGCCCTTGATGAGGTCGGCGGTGCTCTGGGTGCCGCCTTCCATGATGAAGCCGTTGGGGCTGGGCAGGTCGGGGATGCCGGCCTTCTGGGCCCAGAAGCGCGACGAGTACAGGTTTTTCACCACGCCCTTCTCGATCCAGGTGGTGCGCTGCTGCGGGCGCCCGTCGCCGCTGAAGGTGAGGTCGGCAATTTCGGGGTTGGTCGGGTCGGAGTAGATGGTCACCTTCTCGTCGAACAGCTTCTCGCCCTTGCGGTTGCCGCCGCCCTTCTTGCTCAGGAAGCTGCGGCCCTCGTCGGCCGAGCGCGCGTCAAACGAGCGCATTAGGGCCCCCAGCAGCGAAGCATCGGTGTTCGACACCAGGGCGTTGGGCTCCAGGATGACGGTGTACTTGCCCGGCTCAATGGCTCTGGCGCCCACCGAGGCAGTGGCTTTGTCGGCGGCCACTTTGGTCAGGCGCGTGGCGTCGAACTTGCTGGCGTCGGTGTAGTCGGTCGCGGCGTAGCCCGAGCCCGTGCCGTCGGGCGTGCGCACGGTAATGGAAAAGGCCACGTTCGACACTTGTTGGTAGGCTTCCAGGCCCTTGCTGTTGCGCTTGGCCACGAAGCCGGCCGAGTCGTTGAGGAACCCGGCCGAGCTCAGCTTCTTGGTGTCGCAGTACTGCATGCTGGTGGCCACCTGCTGGGCCCGGTAGTCGGGGGTGATGGCGGCCGTGGCCTGGGCGAACGACAGGGGCGAGGCCGTGTAGCTCTGGGGCCCCAGCAGGGGCAGGTACTCGGGGCTTTCGGGGGCGAGGCGGGCAATTTCCTCGGCCCGCTGCACGCAGCGGCGCAGGGTAGCGTCGTCGAACTGGTTGCAAGTAGCCGTGCCGCTGCGCCGGCCGAAGTACGAGGTGACGGCCAACGACACGTTGTCGGTGATGCCGGAGGTGCTGATGGCGTTGCGCGCCGAGCGCACGTTGCCCTCGAGCGAGCCGCTGAGGTTGGCCTCGCACTCGTCGGCGGTGCTGAAGCTCAGCACCTTTTTGAGGATGGTTTGGGCGTCGTCTTTGGAAATGATAGCCATTTTATAAAATGTGAAGATGTGCAGATGTGGGAAATGTGGAAATGCAGAAATTGAGAAATGTGGGGCCCTCAGGCGGCATTGGCTTTGCTGGAGATGATGATGCGGGCCAACAAGCGGCGCACGCTCAGCAGCGTTTCGGTGAGTGGAGCGGGCGGCGTGGGGTAAGCGGGCGCGTGCTGGTAGAGCTGAAGCCAATAGTCGGTTTCCTCGGCTTCCTTGGCGGCGATTTTGCACTTATGCACAAAATCGGCCCGGCTTTCGGCGTGCTGTGCTTCGCGCACGTTGGCGCCCACCGAAGTGCCGCACCGCAGCAGCTGGCGGGCCACCACGTAGCGCCGCCCGGCTTCCAATTCCTCCACATAAGCCAACACTGCCAGTGCTAGCTCGAAGGAGAGCCGCACCACCGGGTTGTCGGCTTTTGCTCCGCCATTAGCCATTGAATCGTTCGCCACATCCATCACATTTCCACATTCTCCTTATTTCCACATTAAAAAACTACCCCAGCTTGCGGCCGGTGTTAATCACGTTCACGGCGGTGAAGCGGGTCGTGGCCGAGCCGTGGCTCACGGCCGAGCTTTGCGAGGGCTGGCCCTTGCCGTCGTTGAAAGCGCCAAACAGGCGGTAGTCCGACTGGTCGCACGAGCCGGCGCACGAGCCCCAGAATTCCTGGGTGTTGGCCTGGTAGGCCACGTCTTCGAGCATTTCCGTGATTTTGCCCTTCTCGATGGCGTAGAACACCTGCCCGCCGAACTGGAAGTTGTAGCGCTGTTGGTCGATGCTGAACGAGCCGTTGCCGGCGATGTAGATGCCCTTGTCGACCTTACTCACCAGCTCGTCCACGCTCATTTTGGCGGCGCCGGGCTTCAGGCTCACGTTGGGCATGCGCTGGAACTGCACATCCTGCCACGACTGCGAGTAGCAGCAGCCGTCCGATTCCTTCTGGCCCACGATGTGCGCCTGGTCGCGGATCTTCTCGTAGTTCACCAGCTTGCCCTCCTTGATAAGGTCCCACTCCTTGCACTTGACGCCCTCGTCATCATAGCCCACGGCCCCCAGCGAGCCGGGTTGCAGCTTGTCGGCCACGATGTTGACTTGCTTCGAGCCGTAGGGCAGGCCCTTGGCTTTCCACGCCAGGGTGGCGAAGCTGGTGCCGGCGTAGTTGGCCTCGTAGCCCAGCACGCGGTCGAGTTCGAGCGGGTGGCCCACGCTCTCGTGGATGGTGAGGCCCAGGTGGCCGGGGTCAAGCACGAGGTCGTACTTGCCCGGCGTCACGCTTTTGCACGTCAGCTTCTGCTTGGTTTGCTTGGCGGCCCGGGCGGCGTCTTCCAGCATGTCGTAGCTGTTTTTATAGCCCACAACGTCGGAGCCCGCCGGGCCGGCCACCTTGTCGGCGGCCTTGGGCGTGAGGTACTCGTAGCCCAGGCCCATGGGCTGGCTCAGGGCCTGCCGCGAGCGGAACTTGCCGCTGGCGCGGTCCACCACCGTCACGCCAAACGTGGGGTAGATGCGGTGGATGTCCTGGTCGATGTAGGAGCCGTCGGTGCTGGCAAAGTACTTCTGCTCATTGATTTGGAACAGGGCCGAGTTCACGAACGACGCGCCATTGTCCAGGGCCGCGGCGTTGGCGGCCAGCAGCAAGTCCACCTTCTGTTTGATGGGCACTTCGAGCGCGTTCTGCTGGATGGGCGTTTTCCAGCTCACCTCCCCGTAGCCCTTTTGCGCGGCCAGCTGCACCTTTTCCTTTTGCACCTTGCTGTTGGCCTTGGCGATGGCAACCGCCAGCTGGGCCGTACTGGCAATGGCCGCCTCGGTCATGTTGTTGGTGGCGGCAAAGCCCCAGGTGCCGTTGGCAATCACGCGGATGCCCACCCCCATGGTTTCGGTGCTGCCGATGTTCTGCACCTGCTTTTCGCGGGTGAAGATGCTTTGGTTGAGGGTGCGCTGGATGCGCACGTCGGCGTAGCTGGCGCCGGCGCTTTTGGCGGCGTTCAGGGCCGCGTCGGCCAGGCGCTTTTTCTGGGCCACGTCCAGGCCCGGCTCCAGCAGCTGCGCGGGGTCGACGAGCATCCCGTTGCCGAAGCCGGGGATGCTGGGCAAATACAGGGCCCCGGCCGCCAGGCTGGTGAGTCCCACAAAGTCGCGTCTTTTCAAAGGGGTAAGAGTTTTAGGATGTGAGGAATGTGAAAATGTGGGGAGGTAGAAGGATGTGGAAATGTGGGAGGTGTGAGAATGTGGAGAATGAGGGAAAGTTATAGGGCCCCAGGCCGTCATGCTGAATAAGGCCGTCATGCTGAGCGCAGCGCAGCGGAGTCGAAGCATCTCTGCTGCTCAACTAATTATGATTACTGCCGCGGTAGAGATGCTTCGACTCCGCTGCGCTGCGCTCAGCATGACCATCTGGGGCCCTATCATTTCCATATCTCCCACATTAAAAATCACCCCAGCTTGCGGGCCGTATTGATGACGTTCACGCCGTTGAAGCGGGCGGTGGCCGAGCCGTGGCTCACGGCCGAGCTTTGCGAGGGCTGGCCCTTGCCGTCGTTGAAGGTGCCGAAGAGGCGGTATTCGGAGGCGTCGCATACGGCGGCCAGCGAGCCCCAGAATTCCTGGGTGTTGGCCTGGTAAGCCACGTCTTCGAGCATGCCCGTGATTTTGCCCTTCTCGATGGCGTAGAACACCTGCCCGCCGAACTGGAAGTTGTAGCGCTGTTGATCAATGGAATACGAGCCGCGCCCGGCAATGTAAATGCCTTTCTCGACCCCCTTGATCATGTCGTCGACGCTCATTTTGGCGGTGCCCGGCTGTAGGCTCACGTTGGGCATGCGCTGGAACTGCACGCTGCTCCACGAATCGGCGTAGCAGCAGCCATCGGAGGCTTTCTGGCCCACGATGTGGGCCTGGTCGCGGATCTTCTCGTAGTTCACCAGCACGCCGTTTTTGATGAGGTTCCAGCGCTTGGTTTGCACGCCCTCGTCGTCGTAGCCCACGGCGCCCAGCGAGCCGGGTTGCAGCTTGTCGGCCACGATGTTCACCTGCTTCGAGCCGTACTGGAAGTTGCCCGTTTTCCACTTATCAATGGTGGCGAATGAGGTGCCCGCGAAGTTGGCTTCATAGCCCAGCACGCGGTCGAGTTCCAGCGGGTGGCCAATGCTCTCGTGGATGGTAAGGCCCAAGTGGTTGGGGTCGAGCACGAGGTCGTACTTGCCCGGCACCACGCTTTTAGCCGTCAGCTTTTCCTTCACCTGCTTGGCCGCTAGCGCGGCGTCGGCGAGGATGTCGTAGCTGTTTTTGTAGCCGATGAGGCCCGTGCCGGCGGCCCCGGCAATCTGGTCGGCGGCCTTGGGCGTGAGGTACTCGTAGCCCAGGCCCATCGGGGCGCTCAGCGCGTCGCGCGAGCGGAACTTGCCCGTGGCCTTGTCGATGGCCGTGACGGAGAACGTGGGCCAGATGCGGTGCACGTCCTGGTCGATGTACGAGCCGTCGGTGCTGGCAAAGTACTTCTGCTCATTGATTTGGAACAGGGCCGAGTTCACGAACGACGCGCCATTGTCCAGGGCCGCGGCGTTGGCGGCCAGCAGCAAGTCCACCTTTTGCTTGATGGGCACCTCGAAGGCGTTTTGCTGGATGGGCGTTTTCCAGCTCACCTCGCCGTAACCTTTTTGGGGCGCGAGCTGCACCTTTTCCTTCTGCACCTTGCTGTTGGCTTTGGCCATTTGCACGGCCAGCTGGGCCGCTTTGGCCAGGCCGGCGTCGCTCACGTCGTTGGTGGCGGCAAAGCCCCAGGTGCCGTTGGCCAGCACGCGCACGCCGGCCCCAAAGCTCTCGCCGCTGGCCAGGTTTTGCACCTGTTTTTCGCGCGTAAAAATGCTCTGGTTGAGGTAGCGGCCGATGCGCACGTCGGCATAAGTAGCGCCGGCAGCTTTCGCGGCGTTTAAGCCGGCATCGGCCAGGCGCTTCTTCTGGGCCACGTCCAGGCCCGGTTCCAGCAGGCGGGCGGGGTCGACGGGCGTGCCGCCGAGGGAAGGGAAATTGGGCAGGAATAGGGCCCCGGTGGCCAGGCCGGTGAGGCCTACGAAGTCGCGTCTTTTCACAAAATGAAGCAGAGATTAGTGAGGCCGCCGCCGCAAAGTAGGACGGAAATACGATTTTCCTTACCGCATTTTTTTAGCCGGGTCGTTTTAAAGGTGAGGGGTGGGGCCCCCGGGTTGCACGGTGCCGGGGCCCCGGGGCCCAAAAAATACCTTGGCCGGGGGGCCGGGCCGTTGCTCCGGCTGGCTGGCGGTGGCCCGGTGCCCGAGCTGGGGCCCGGTTCCAACAATTAGCTGAGCTTCGCAGCATGATGTGCCAAATACAAAAGCTTAAGTGGCTGGTTCTCGCCCTCGTTTGCCTGGCCCGTGTCCCGGCATTTGCCCAAGCCACGGAGGTGCAGTACCTGACTGGGCAGGGCAAGGACGACCCGGTGAAGTGGGATTTCCAGTGCACCCGGGGCCACCACAGTGGCAAGTGGACGAAAATCGGGGTGCCCTCGAACTGGGAATTGCAGGGCTTTGGCAACTACAGCTACGGCTTTGGGAAGGAGGATGTGGAGGAGGCGGGCCTGTACCGGCGCACGTTTGCGGTGCCGGCCGCCTGGCGGCAGCGGCGCGTGTTCATCGTGTTCGATGGCTCGATGACCGAAACCGAGGTGAAAGTGAACGGGTAACTGGCAGGGCCCCCGCACCAAGGCTCGTTCTACCGGTTTCGCTACGACATCACGCCGCTGCTGAAGCCGGGCGGAAAAAACCTGCTGGAAGTGACGGTGCACAAAGTATCGGCCAACGCCTCGGTGAACGAGGCCGAGCGCACGGCCAATTTCTGGGTGTTCGGCGGCATTTTTCGGCCGGTGTTTTTGGAGGCCTACCCCGCCGAGCACCTGGCGCGCCTGGCCCTCGACGCCAAAGCCGACGGCTCGCTGCGCATCGATGCGTATTTAGCAGGCATTCAAAATGCTACCACGGTGCAGGCCCAGGTGAAAACCCGCGCCGGCCAGCCGGTGGGGCCCCCGTTCACGGCCCCCGTGGCGCCGGGCAGCGCCCAAGTGCAGCTGCGCGGGCAGTTCGCCAGCCCAGCGCTGTGGTCGCCCGAATTCCCGAACCTGTACCGGGTGGAGGTGACGCTGAAGAATGGCGCCACCGCGCTGCATTCGGCCACGGAAACCTTCGGCTTCCGCACGGTGGAGCTGCGCCGACGCGACGGCTTCTACGTGAACGGGCAGAAGATTATGTTCAAGGGCGTGAACCGGGGCGGGTTCTGGCCCACGTCGGGGCGCACCACCAGCCGCCGCATCAGCGAGCTGGACGTGAACCTGATTAAAGACATGAACATGAACATGAACGCTGTGCGCATGTCGCACCACCCGCCCGACGCGCTTTTTTTGCAGGTGTGCGACTCGCTGAGGCTGTTCGTGATTGACGAGCTGAACATGAGCAACGGCACAGTGCCCTGCATAATTTTGGCACTGGCGCGGGCCCGCACGGTGGCCGGGGCCGGCAGTCCGGCGTTGTTGAGCGAGGCGTGGTAGAACTCCCAATACTGCTGCAACCACCCTTTCCAGTCGGCGGCGGTGTCGCCCTGGCCCCCGAACCGGTGCGGGTTGGTCAGCGTCATCACCCGGTTCATGAGCACGCCGCTCGTCACGCGGCTAGTGTTGAGCGGACTCACGGCGTCGCGGGCTTCTTGCATGGGGTCCGACAAAGGCGGTGGGTACGTCTGGGCGCGGGCCGTCCCGGCCGCCAGGGCCAAGAGCAGCAAAAACACGTAAAGTTTTTTCATCAGGGCAGCGAAGAAAAAAGTGAAGGACAATTAGGAGAATGGCAAAAGGGGTGGCCGTTCTGCTAAAATTTAGCAGAATTTTACAGATGAGTTGGCCAGAAATAGGTACGTTTAGAAAGGAATTCGCACGGTCAGAGTATCTAATGCTTTCAGATCAACATCTTGGTGAGCACTAGTTTCTAATCCCTTATCGTTAGTGATGAACCAGTTAATACTTTTGGTCAACCCAGCAATGCACGGTCGAATCAGGGCGGTGTCGCGGGGATGACTTATGCGTTCCCCATTTCCTTCGTACCCGGAAATGTATATACTGATTCGGTTTTTGGGCGGTTCGTCGACGAGTTGGATGCGCACCCAGGCGGGGGCTTGCACGGGCACGCGCAAATCGTTGTTTTCCTGGCCGTTGCTCACGCCCACGTCGTAGCCCCAGTTGGTCAGGTAGCCCGGGTCGCGGAAGGCGCGCAGGCGGTAGCTGCCGCCTTCTTCCGCGTCGAAGCCGAAGGCGAAGCGGCCCTGCGCATCGGCCAAGTGCGGGGCCCCCAGCGCCGCGAAGCCCCCGCCGCTGCCCCCCACGCCGCCGCCGCGAAACGCCCAGACCTGCACCTGGGCGTTGGGCAGGGGCTTGTTGGTGCCCATCTCCACCACCTGCCCGGCCGCCGTCGTGGGGCCCTGGCTTTTGTCCGGGCCGAGCGCGCAGCCGCCCAGCAGCGCGGCCAGCCACCACCAGCCGCGGACGCTGCCCAAAAAAATGGTAATGTCCCAGCTATAGGTAGTAAGGTTTACTAAAAAACGGCCTTAAATAATTAAGGCCGTTTTTTAGCTATTCTTCGGTTACTTCTGGCGATTCGCTATCATCATAATCATCATAGCTTTCCAAATTAAGGGTTAATTGGTCATTGAGCTTTGGGAGCGAGCGATTAACCAGCCGCATAAAAGTATTCCAGTTGGGTGCGGCCCGCATCAAGGCGATAAGTACTTCAATGTGCCGCTGCAAGGCAGGTAGTCCAATATCATCCGTCATATACTGGAAATTCTTAACCTTGCGCCGCCCGTTGATTTTTGGATTACGCAACTGTAACTGTTCAAACAGACCGGGGGCAATTCGCTGATAAACGATGTCATTGGTGTACTTGCCAACGATACCAGGGCGCTTCATGGTTTTAAGGTCCAGGGGCCAGGACTTTAGCCGAAACATCTGAATGTAAAACTCATCATCGAATTGCTTGGCCCACTTCGCATAGTCCTTCAACAAATACTTATCAAGGATACGCTGTAGAGCCTCGCGACTTCTCACTGATTGAAAACCAGTGATTTCATCAACTAAAGCAGTGATGCCCACTTTTGCAAGTGCGTCATCAAGTTTCTCGGCATTAGCCCCTATTTCCTCGAATTGAGGTGGCAGCTTGCCGCGCAAATGCGTTTTGGCTATTGCCCTTACAATCTGCTGTAGTACTACTGCTGGATAGCCTAGGTAGAGTGTGCCATTAACAGTGAACGGAATAGGACTTTTCAGCACCACCCCTATCTCACTGTTATCTAATGAGATAATTCCATTGTTCTCAAGAAAATGGGCCAATCTAGCACCACCCCCGAAAGCCTTATACTTTTCGGTATTGCCACTGCCTCGCGTCACACCTAGTGCCCTTAGTAGGCCACGTTGCACAATCACACGCTCGTCATTGTCAAGGACAAAACACTGAATCGGCATCCCCTCTATTACAAGAGGTTTATCTAAGGAGCCATAGGCCGCTTTAGACACGTTTTTTGATTTATCGTCGCCTTGCGGCACAAGTTTTTCACTCATACAAAAGAGAGGGGAAAGGTGAACTAAAGAACTGCTGATGCGGGCGTGTAGGGGTTTAGCCCCCTGTAAAGAACCCGAAGAAATAAATCTGCTACTTTCTCTTTGCGAGCATTATAGCGGAAGCAAAACTCTGTCACATATTTATTCAAATGCTTTGGGGTTACATAGTGATACTGCCCTACAATACCGCGCTTTAGTAGGCTCCAAAAGCCTTCTAGCGTGTTTATATGTGCGTCGCCATTTACATATTCCCCAATGGAGTGCGCGACAACCGCGTGGATATAATCCTCCGTTAGCCCATTATAGGCTCGGTGTTCATCCGTCATGATTTTTGCGCCTTTCGCTATATTCTTCTTGATAATAGCGTGTAGCGTGTCTTTTGTGCGGTCAGGTGCTACTTGGGCCTTTACTTTGCCGTCACGCTCTAGTAGGATAAATCTAGTATCTTGTCGGGTAAAATGACCTGACAAATGGCGAAGTATTATGTCTTAGCGCTGAGGGCCGAAGAACAGGCCTCGCTAACGGAACTCGTGCAGCAGCGGCGCGTGGCCAGCGCCCGGCTTGTGCGGGCTCAGTGCCTGTTGGCCGTAGCTACAAACGGCTTGAACTGGAGCGACACCCAGACTAGCCAAGCCTACGGCGTGAGTACGCGCACCCTGGAGCGCCTGCGCCAACGCGCCTGCGAGGCGGGCGTGGAGGCCGCCCTGCTGGGGCAGCCCCGCCAGCAGTGGCCGGCCAGTAAGTACACCGGGGAGGTGGAGGCGCACCTGGCCGCGGCGGCCTGCTCCACCCCGCCCGAAGGGTACGCCCACTGGACATTGCGCTTGTTGGCCGCTCACCTGGTCACGCTGCAGGTGCTGCCCGAGGCCAGCCCGGCGATGGTGGGGCGGGTACTAAAAAAAATGCGTTACAGCCCTGGAAGCGACAGATGTGGGTGATTCCACCCGCTCAGAACGCGGCCTTCGTCTGCGCCATGGAACGGGTGCTTGACGTCTACCAACGCCCGTACGACCCAGCCCAGCCAGTCGTGTGCCTGGATGAGTCGCCCAAGCAATTACTACGCGAAAGCCGCGTGCCACTCCCGCTGCCCGATGGCAGCACCCGCTACGACTGCGAGTACCACCGCCAGGGCGTGGCCCAGGTGTATATGCTGCACGAGCCGCTGGCCGGTCGCCGCCGGGTGCAGGTCGAAGACCGCCATGACCGACTCACGTTTGCCCGGGCGGTAGCCCGCCTGCTGGAGGAGGACTACGCCCAAGCGACGCGCGTGACGCTGGTGCTCGACAATTTGTCGGCGCACCAGCCCGCCGCTTTTTACGAGATTTTTGACCCGGTACGGGCGCACGCCCTGTTGCAGCGCGTGGAATTTGTGTTCACCCCCAAGCATGGCTCGTGGCTCAACATGGCTGAAATCGAGTTTGCCGCCCTGCTCACCCACGGCCTGCCGCAGCGCGTGCCCGACCGGCCGACGCTGGAAGCGCACTGCTACGCTTGGCAACTAGCGCGCAACCAACTGGGGGCACCCACCAACTGGCAGTTTACAACCGAGAAGGCCCGCATCAAACTCAAACGGTTGTACCCGACAACCGGCTAGATTTGACCTACTAGTGTTCCTACTACGATAGTCTTATCGCCACCATTACCGCCTTGCCCACCATCCACTTTCTTGTCTTCATGGCGATTCTTATTCTTACCGCCGACAAACGTTTCGTCTATTTCTACTACGCCTTGCATTAAGTCGGGGGCATCTACAAAAGCTTGCCGAATACGCATCATGAGCGACCAAGCGGTGTCTTTGTTCACCTCTATATCGCGGGCAAGCTGACGGGCCGAAAATCCCTTCTTAGCATTCAGGGTTAAAGCAATAGCCAAAAACCATTTTTGCAGGTCTAGGCGCGTCTTATGGAAGATGGTGCCAACAGTGACCGAAAATGACGTATTGCAGTTATTGCAATGGTACCGGTGTTCTTTCGGGGCTGGCGTTTGATTCGTGCTCTGGCAATAAGGACACTTAGGCTTACCATTCCAGCGGATGCGCTCCAATTCGGCCAAGCAATCGGCTTGCGTCGGGAACTGCTTGTAAACCTGAATGATGTTCATGGCCTTCTTGCGTGAGTGAATACCCAAAGGTAAAACACATCACGCAAGAAACATAGAGAAAATCACTACCTATAGCTGGGACATTACCAAAAAAATTGAACCTTGTTCCATAGCCTTTGAGATTTAGCAGAACTGACGGGATCTGAATGCTAAATCTACCATCGAAGCTCATCCTTGTCAAACCAATAAATGATGGTCAAGGACTTTTGCCAAGCGCAACAGTAACGAATTAACCGCTGATTTACAGCACAGTCAGATAAAATGGTCAGAACATTGGCAGCTTTAGTCTCCGCCTGCGGCTCGGGCCTCGGGCCGTGCCAGCGCCTGGCTGGGCGCGGGTGTGGGGCCCCGGCCGGCGCGGCGGGGAGCCTGTTGCCCCCGGTGCGCCGCGCCGCCCCGTTCCGGCGCAGCAATCGCGCCTTGGTTCCCGGTTCCGGGGCCCTACGCCCGGGCCAGCACCACGTCTGCAAAGTCGCCGTCGTCGAAGGTGGCCACCACGCGCAGGCCGGCGGCGGCGGCCATGGCGGCAATTTGCGGGTGGGTGAACTTGTAGGAGTTTTCGGTGTGGATGACCTCCCAAGCCGCAAAGTGCACGCTTTGGTCCAGGGCCCCCAGGCGCACGGTCTGGGCGCGGGTGCTCACCAGGTACGAGCGCACGGCGCCGGTCAGCGGGTCGTAGTCGGTGTAGTGCTGCCAGGCGGCGAGGTCGAAGTCGGCGGCCAGCTCGCGGTTGAGGCGCGTGAGCAGGTTTAGGTTGAAGGCCGCCGTCACGCCCTGGGCATCGTCGTAGGCCGCCCGGATGCGGCGCGGGTCCTTCTGCAAATCGAAGCCGACAAGCAGGCGGTCGGCCGCCGCCAGCGGGGCCGCCAATTGCGCCAGAAACGCCGCCCGCTCGGTGGGCGCAAAGTTGCCGATGTTCGAGCCGAGGAACAGCACCGCCTTGCGCCCGGGCCGGGCCGCCAGCTGGGCCAGGGCCGTCGCGTAGTCGGTGGCCACGGGCGTGGTGCGTAGCCCAGGTAGCTCGGCGGCCAGGCTGGCCGCCAGCCCCGCCAGTGCGCTGGGCGAAATATCCACCGGCACGTAGCTGAAGTCGTCGGACGTGGATAGGAGTTCGCGCAGCAGCAGTTTGGTTTTCAGGCCGTCGCCGGCGCCCAGCTCCACCAGTGCCAGGGGCCCCGGCGCATCGGCGGGGTCGAGGGCGGCGGCGATGGCCGCGCCGTGGGCGGCAAAAATCCCGTACTCGGCCCGGGTGGGGTAGTACTCGGGCAGGCCCATGATTTGCTGGAACAGCTCGCTGCCCGCATCGTCGTATAAGTACATCGACGAGAGGGTTTTGGGGGCTCGGCGCAGGCCTTCGGCCACGTGGGCGGCCAGGCTGGAAACAACCGGTGACGGGGCGGCGGAAGGGGTCATGCGGGTACTTAACGAAAAAACGGGTGCCGGGGGCCAGCACGGAAACAAGTTGCGCCGGTGGGGGGACGGACTAAACATACGCCCGGGGCCCCGGCTGTCCCCGCCGCCGGTTGAAAACCGCGCCAGCCGGGGCCCCAAAGCTACCGCGCCAGCCGGATGCCGGTGAACTGCCAGCGCTTGTCGGCGTGGAAGAAATTGCGGTAGCTGAGGCGGCCGTGGCTGCGCGGCGTGGCGCACGAGGCCCCGCGCAGCACCAGCTGGTTCACCATAAACTTGCCGTTGTACTCGCCCAGGGGCCCCGCCGAGCGGCGGTAGCCGGGGTAGGCGTGGTAGGCCGAATACGTCCACTGCCAGCACTCGCCCAGCAGCTGGTGGCAGGCGGTGGGGTCGGCGCCGGCGGGCACGGGGGCGGGGTCGAGGCGGGGGCTTTCGAGCCAGGTGCCGCCGTCAGCGGGCGTGGCCCCGAAGCGGCGGGCAGCCACTTCCCACTCCTGCTCGGTGGGCAGGCGGGCCCCCGCCCACTGGGCATAGGCGTCGGCCTCGTAGAAGCTGACGTGCGTGACGGGTGCGGCCAGCTCCAGTGGCCGCAGGCCGTGGTGCGTGAAACGCAGCCATTGGCCATCGGGGCCCGGCACCCAGTACAGCGGGGCTTGCCAGCCCGCCGCCTGCGCTAAGTCCCAGCCCTCGCCCAGCCAGTGGCGGAACTCGCGGTAGCCGCCGGCCTCCACAAATTCCAGGTACTCGGCGTTGGTTACGAGGCGGTTTTGCAGCTCAAAATCGGGCACCAACGCCTCGTGCACCGGCAGCTCGTTATCAAAGCAAAAGCCTTCGCCCTGAAACCCGACCGGGAAAATGCCGCCCGGCACCGGCAGCCAGGCGGCCGGCGGCGCCAGGGCCCCCGGGTCGGCCGGGGCGGGGCCGGGCGTGTACGCGGGGTTGAGCGGGCTGGTGCTGAGGATGAACTTGATGTCGGTGGCCAGCAGCTCTTGGTGCTGCTGCTCGTGCTGGAGGCCAATCTCGACCAGCTCCAGCGCGGCGGCGGGCAGGGCGTCCTCGTCGGCCAGCAGGGCCAGCAGGTGGGCGTCCACGTGGGCGCGGTAAGCCAGCACTTCGGCCAGGGCCGGGCGCGTAAGGGTGCCGCGCTCGGCCCGGTTCACGCGCGAGCCCAGCGAGTTGTAGTACGAGTTGAACAAGTAGGCAAACTCGGGGTGAAACACCTGGTAGCCTGGGGCGTAGGGCCCCAGCAGCATGGTTTCCCAAAACCAAGTGGTGTGGGCCAGGTGCCACTTGGGCGGGCTCACGTCGAGGGTGGGCTGCACCACGGTGTCTTCGGGCAGCAGCGGTCGGCACAAGGCCTCCGACTGGTCGCGCACGGCGCGGAAGCGGGCAGCCAGGGCCCCGGCCGGGGCGGTGGCAGGGGCGGGCGCGGCCCAAGTGGCAGTCAGCGGCAAGCTCATACGAACGGGAGAGCAAAAAGGAAGCTTAGGCCCTTCAACCGCCGAGCTGCGTGCTTGGTTGCGTAGCCCGCGCCAGTGGCTCCCGCGCACTTGCCGCAAGAGTACAGAATAAATACGTAGAGCTCATCAGTACAAGGTGGTATTTTAAGCTCATTCCGAGGCGATTCGTAACCAAGTTGTGGCTCAGTACGGTACATTAATATCTGAGACAATATGTTTATTGCCTCGGTTAAGTCTTATCTCTTCCTTTAATTGTACCGGCCATGAAAGCAGCCACCACACCCGAAGCCACTACCCCGCGCCCGGCCAACCGTACCGGCGCCAAAAGCCGCCGCGGCTTTGCCGCCATGAGCCCCGAAACGCAGCGCCGCATCGCCAGCGAAGGCGGCAAGGCCTCGCACGCCAGCGGCCGCGGCCACCGCTTTACCGCCGAAGAGGCCCGCGACGCCGGCCGCAAAGGCGGCCTTGTGAGCCGCCGCCCTGCCAAAAATGCCCCAGCCGGGTACAAGGTGGCCGCTTAGAGCGGGCCCCAAGTTCGTGTACAGAACTGAAAACGTTAAATCAAAAATCTACCAGTCAGATTTTTGATTACGAAGCCGTTTAAGAAGTTATCAGACCGTCATGCTCATCTGGCGTCCGCGCCGCCGAAGCATCTCTACTGCTCCGCTAATCATGACTAGTGCCGCGATAAAGATGCTTCGGCGGCGCGGACGCCAGATGAGCATGACGGTCAATCTTGAATTTTTAAATTTCCTAAACAGCTTCTGCTTATAAAAAAATACATCAACTTGGCAGTTGCCTAAGGCGCGCAATTTTTCATAACTGCGGGGGCTGCGGCCGCTAGCGCGCTTCGGCGCGCGGGCGGCCGCGGCCCCCGCATCTTTGCGCCATGCTCCAGCTTTCGGCTTCCCAGCGCGACCTGCGCTTCAATTTCCCGGCCCGCACCTCGCGCGGGGCCCTGGCCGTGCACACGGCCTGGTACTTACACCTGCACGACGCAGCTAAGCCCGCCCAGCCGGCTGGTGTAGGCGAGGCCGCGCCCCTGGCCGGCCTCAGCCCTGACCATGGCCCGGGCTTCGCCGCTGAGGTGGCGGCGTTGTGCGCGCGCTTCAACGCGGCGGCGTACACCGATTTTGTAGCTGCTGATGCCCCGGCGCTGGTGGGCCCCGGGCGGCCGTCCCTGGCATTTGCCCTCGAAACGGCAGCGCTGGACTGGGCCGGTGGGGGCCGGCGGCAGCTGTACGCCAACGCCTTTGCCGCGGGCCAGGCCGGGCTGCCCATCAACGGATTGGTGTGGATGGGCGACGCGGCCTTCATGCGCCAGCAGATTGAGGAGAAGCTGGCCGCTGGCTACCGCTGCCTCAAGCTAAAAATAGGGGGCCTGGACTTTGCCACTGAGTTGGCAATTCTGGCCGAAATCCGAGCCGTGGCCGGGCCTGCCCAGCTGGTGTTGCGCGTAGACGCCAACGGCGCCTTTGCCCCTGCCGAGGCCTTGGGCAAGCTGGCGCAACTGGCCCGGTTCGCTCTGCATTCCATCGAGCAGCCCGTAGCCGCCGGGCAGTGGGGGGCCCTGGCCGAGGTGTGCCGCCACTCGCCGGTGCCCGTGGCCCTCGACGAAGAGCTAATTGGCCTGGAAGCCCCCGCCCAGCAGGAGGCTCTGCTCGACGCCGTGCGCCCGGCCTACCTCGTGCTGAAGCCCACGCTGCTGGGCGGGCACGCCGCCACCCGCCGCTGGGTGGCCCACGCCGAAGCCCGCGGCCTGGGCTGGTGGATGACCTCGGCCCTGGAATCGAACATCGGGCTGAACGCCGTAGCCCAGCTCACGGGGGAATTTGCCGTGGGTGACTTCGCGCAGGGCCTGGGCACCGGCCAGCTCTACCACAACAACGTGGGGGCCCCGCTGCACATCGCCGCCGGCCACCTCCACTATGACCCCACGGGGCCCTGGGAAATGCCGTAGCGGCCAGTAGCAGCGCTCTTTTAGCCGTCGCTCGACCCCGAACAGGCCCGTGCCGCCAAACGGTGCGTGAGCCTCGCGTGTGCCGTCTTGGGGCCCCTGGAACAAAGCCAGGCGCAACTGAACAGTCCAGGCGCGCGTTGCTTACGAAGATATTTAAGTTAATAAAAAACGGTTGTGCTGAACGCAGTGAAGCATCGCTCTCGCTTCATTGAACAACTCCTGCGAAGCGAAAAGCCTGCTTCACTGCGTTCAGCACGACCGCTAAAAATGGTTTTTTGCCAACTCAAATAGTTGCTGAGTTTTGCGCCGACCTAAATATTTTCCGGACGGCGTTTGGGAAAGAAAACACCTCGCCTGCACCACTTCCACAAAGTAGATAGGCTGATTGCAGGGCCTTCTGTGCAATCGATTGTTGCAACAGCTGCTAACTGTTGGTTTTGGGCTCGGAGTCGGCCCAAAAATGCTTTTATAACCCGTATCTTACGGGTGCTGATGAAAACGCTGCTCTGCTTACTCACGCTACGCCGGGCCGGGGCCCGGCTGCTAGTTTTGGCCCTGCTGCTCGCCGGGGCCCAGACTGGCTATGGGCAAGAAGCTGGCCCTTTCCAGTTGGCGCGATCCAGGCAGCGCCACTTGCGTTTGCCGCTGCAAGTGCAGCGCAACTTGCCCGTGGTGCAGGTGTGGCTAAACAATGCCGGGCCCTACAACTTCCTGCTCGACACGGGCGTGGCCTCGTCGCTGTTACTGTCGCGGGCCATTGCCGATTCGCTGCACATGCCCCACGGGCAGGATTTCCGGGTGATGGGTGCGGGGGGCAGGCCCACCGGCCTGCTGGCCTACCAGTCGCCCCGGGTGCGCGTGGGCCTGGGCCGCCACGGCCAAGAAGCCGTCGCTCCAGCCATGGCGCTGCTGGTGCTCGACGGTGATTCGCTCAACCTCTCGGGCTACGTCGGGCTGCCGATACACGGCATCCTGGGGTCGGAGCTGTTCCAGAGCTTCGTGGCGGCGTTTGAGGGGCAAGAGACCGGGCGGGCGCGGCTGGTGCTGACGCCGCCGGCCACGTACCGGCCGCCCCGGGGTTCCCACTGGACCGACTTGCCGCTGGCCATTGAGGGGCGCAAGGCATACTTCACCGTGGTGGTGCGCCAAGTTGGCGACTCGGCCGCCCAGCCCCTGAAGCTGCTGCTCGACACTGGGGCCAGCCACGCGCTGTCGCTCGAAACCACCTCCGACCCGCGCCTGCACCTGCCCGCGCCCGGCCTGCCCGCCGACCTGGGGCACGGCCTGGGGGGGCTGGTGCGCGGGGTGCTGGGCCGCGTCGCCACCGTGGAACTGGGCCGCTACCGCCTGCCTACCGTGCTTACCTCGTTCCCCAACGCGGCCGACGTGCACGCGCGCACCGACGTGTACCGCAACGGCAGCGTGGGCTACGAGCTGCTGCGGCGCTTCCACATCGTCATCGACTACCCCCACCAGCAGCTGTGGCTACGCCGGAGCTTAGCCTTCGGCGAGCCCTTCGAGCACGACATGGCGGGCTTCGACGTGCTGGCCACGGGGCCCGCCCTGCGGCGCTACCAGGTGCTGGGCGTGGTGCCGGGCACGCCCGCCGCCGCCGCCGGCCTGCAAAACGGCGACGAGCTGCTGGCGGTGGGCATTTTGCCGGTCGAGCTGCTCTCACTCACCCAGCTCACCCACCTGCTGCACAGCGCCAGCGGCACGGTGCTGCACCTTATTTTGCGCCACCCCGGCGGCGAGCTGCTCACGGCCAGTGTGCGCTTGGAGCGCCGCATTTAGGGAGCGGGTTTTGAGGAGTGGAAAGCGATTTTCGTGCTTCACTTTCGGCTTCTCAAAACCCACTTCCCGCTTTCCGTTCCTCGAAACCCGCTCCCCAAAACGCGGTACCTTCTTGGCCCCGCCTGCCCGCTGCCTTTTTTAGTCGAGTAATAATTAAATGCTACCGCAGGAAAGCTAACTCGGCCAGCGAGTGCCAGCGAATCAGGACTAATTTTGGCAACCCAAATAGCATCTAGGATAAATAATGCATCAACAGAAAGGGCATAAAGCATACTGCTAATAGTGCCCCTGCTCCCGTTAGCGCTAAACGTAGGCGCTTGGACTCGAACTCAGTATAGGTAGCTAATTGCTGCTGATAAACAGGGTGACGAGCATATGTTCGCACCGCAAGCTGTGCCAACACAAAACAGCACAACGCTGCTGGTACAAAATGCGGCTGCTTATCTAGTATGAGAGAGGCTAATGTATATACATCTAGTAATAAAAATAGAAGAAACAAAGACAGCAAAGTGCGGCTGGTGCCAGTGCGATCTGGCTTTTCGACAGCAGTGAGTTGATAAAAGCACCGACTCAAATAATTAAGAGCGTAAATCATAGGTCGAAAAAATTGGGCCGGTATCCATTAGATACCATCCCATAAGGTTATAGCGAAGAAAACCAATCATATACTTGCTGAGTGTAACCCAGGCTGCTGGCTAAGCCCCAAGCTAAAGCTATTACTGCCAGAGCTACTGCTAGCCACCCCGCTGCCGGAATAGAGGCTAGCGTCAATAAGGCCATACCGATATTTTCCATTGTGGAGAAGTTGACGCTGCCATTCGTATGGTAACTATTATAGGCTGCTACAAAAGAGGCCACTGCCCCTGCGTACCCCAAGCGTCTACCCATTGTGGATAAGACAACTCTTAACTCCGGTGCCAGCGTAGCCGCATCAAATTTGAGGGCATTTACTACACCCTGACCCCAAATATTGATTTCGTTACCCAAAAACATGCCTAGGCTATTTTGGTCACCAGGCTCACCGTACAAAAACTGTAGGCCCTGATTAGTAAAAGAAAGGCTACTAGCGCTGCTTATTACTTCTACTTCATTGATTATCGCCCATCCTTTATCTGACCCGTATATCCAAGTGGAAGTGTTACCTGTGCTATCTGTGTGGCTATAGGTCTGCCCATTGGCTGGGTTAGGCGGGTACTCACCCATAGGTAAATCGTTGCCGCCACTATCCCCGCCACTATCCCCGCCGCCGTCCCCGCCGCCGTCCCCGCCGCCGTCCCCGCCGCCGTCCCCGCCGCCGTCCCCGCCGCCGTCCCCGCCGCCGTCCCCGCCGCCGTCCCCGCCGCCGTCCCCGCCGCCGTCCCCGCCGCCGTCCCCGCCGCCGTCCCCGCCGCCGTCCCCGCCGCCGTCCCCGCCGCCGTCCCCGCCGCCGTCCCCGGGTTCTTCTAGTTCGGTGCCGTCGCCGTCGCCGTTTAGAATCATGCCGGCAAGCGGTGGTTGCTTGGGCTTAGGACGGGAATCCTGTGGTGCCGTGTCCCCAGTTTTCGTTGTAATGGGTTCAAAACCTGTGAGTTTGAACAGAAAGTAACCGGTGGGGGAGGCGACGAGGTGCAGTTCTGCGGGTTCCGCCGCTTCGGACTGGGACGGGCGTTCAACCGGCGTGCGGGCGGGTTGGACCGCTACGGGCAACGAAGTGGTTCTCTGCCGGTGTCGCGCCGGTAGTGCCTCGTCGTCGGGTTGCTTGAGGTCAAGCCTTTCAGGCAAGGTCGCTGATTCCCCCACCGCTGCCAGAATGGTTGGAGCCGGTAGTTGTTGCAGCGAGTCCGTTGCGGCAAGGGCAAGGCCCTCGCTGAATTCGGCCTGCAGGTCGTCGAACCACACACTGGCGCGGCTGGCGTTGCCCAGCGTGACCTGTACAAACCTGTCGCTTGGCGCGACCATGCTCAGGTGCAACGGCTGCCACCCGTCGCGGGCGGCCACGGTGACGAGTTGCCGGGCGCTGCCCACGCACGCACCGGCCGCGTCGTACAAGTTTTATTGCACGTAAGCCAGCGGCTGGCCGGGCTGGGCCGGCCGTAGCCAGCGCGGGGCCGCTAGTGCCAAACCTACCCCTGCTATTGGTAGAAGTCGGCGGTTATTGGCCACTGGCCGGTCACCAGGAGTGGTGTGGACGGCAGGTACGGCGCTTAATACCAATCCGGCAGCCAACGCTTCGGCGGCGGGCACCAGCCATTTGTGTGGCGCAGTGCTGGCGTAGTGGGCGTATACCGTCAGGTCCAGCACTTGGCCCTGCCGCACGGGCACGAGGCGGGAGGCGAGCGTAGCGGGCACTGGCTGTGCGGCGAGGCGCACGGCGGCTTGGCCAGTACGCGCCGTGCGTATGTCGAGGTGGCGTTGCGCGTCTAATTGTGGGAACAGCGTTTCCTCTACAGAGGCATTGGTCGGCTCTGCACTGAGCACGAACAATGGAGATGTTTGGGCGCGCGCTGCGCTGCCGAGCAGCAAAGCTGCCGCGGTAAGTAAGGGTGCTTTCACGGGGTAAACAGGAAAGGATGAAAAGGAACCCCAAGAAAATCAGGCGCTTATGAGTGTATAGTGAAAAATATTTAGTTAATAATTACTTAATATGAATAGCCGTTTGCCAAAACTCGCTCCCCGTTTCTCACTCGCCAAACCCCGCTCCTTAAAACCCGATTCCCCAAAACTCGGTACCTTCCCGGCCCCGCCCGCCCGCCGCCCATGCTCCGCCCAATTGTTGCTTCTGCGCCGCTCCCGCCCGACTTAGCGGCCAACCAGCATATCTACAACGACTACTTTAAGGAAGAGTTTACCCAAACGCTGGACGAGAACATTCTGCAGCTCCTCGACCGGGTGTGGTTCCGCTCCAAGCTAGTGGGCTTCGAGGACTACCCGCAGCGCAACAACCCCGACCGGCCGCTGATTTTTGCCTCGAACCACTCGGGCATGGCCTTTCCTTGGGACGCCATCGTGGCCCTCTCGCACCTGTGGCGCCACTTGCAGCAGCGCCACGGCCACCTGCACGACCTGCCCCGGCCGCTCTCGGCCCCGCTGCTCTCGGCCACCACGCTGATGAACCCCTACCTGGTGCGCGATTTTTGGAAGAAGTGCGGCAGCGTGGACGCCACCACGCGCAACTTCGAAACCATGATGTACTACCAGGACCACAACCTGATGGTGTACCCCGAGGGCGTGCCCGGCATCGGCAAGGGCTTCAACCACAAGTACGAGCTGCAGCGCCTGGCCACCAGCATGATCCGCCTGGCCCTGGAGCACGGCACCGACATCGTGCCCTTCTACACCGTCAACGCCGAGTACCTCAACCCCTACGCCTATACCGTGGGCTGGATCGACCGGCTGGTGAAGAAAATCGGCATCCCGTTCCTGCCCCTCACCGTGCTGCTGCTGCTGGTGCTGGTGCAGCCCTGGGCGTTTTACCTGGCCCTGCCGGCCAAGCTCACCTTCGTGATGGGCACCCGCATCCGGCCCACCGACCTCACCGCCAAGGCCCCTGCCGAGCTGACGCGCCCCGAGTACGAGGCCCTGGGCGAGCAGGTGCGCGGCCGCATGCAGGCCGAGCTCGACGCCGCCGTGGCCGCCCACGGCCAGCACCCCTACCAATGGCGCGAGCTGTGGCAGCGCATGAAAGAAAACCGCCGCTTCTTCCCGTTCTTTTTGCCCTTTGCCTGGCCCGCGGCGTTTGCTGAGTTCGAGCGCCGCTTTGTGACGAACGGCGAGCGGAACTTCAAGATGCGCCTCGACGCGCCCGGCGCGTTCTGGCGAATGCTGTGGCGCAACCCCCTCGTGCTGGCCTACTTCATTCCACTGCTGGGCTGGATTCCGCTGGCCATCAGGGGCTACCGGAACAACAAGCTCGGGCGCAAGCCTTAGGGCCCCGGCCCGCCATTTGCTGAAATATTCGTAAACTGCTCCGGGGCCCCACCAGCTGCGGGCGCACCCGGGCCACCAATTCTTCTCTTTTTCCACTTCAACCCTTTTTTCGTCATGGAAGACCTGTTCAAAAAGTTCATTAATGCCGGGGTGGGCTACCTGGCCCAAGGCAACAAGAAAGTGCAAAGCACCATCGACTCCCTGGTGAAAGACAGCAAACTCAGCGAGCAGGAAGGCAAGAAAATTGTGGACGACCTGCTGAAAAGCAGCGAAACCAAGCGCACCGAGCTAGAAAAACAATTCAAGGGCCTCGCCGAGCGTATGAAGGACTCGGTGGGCCTCAAAGCCAAAGGCAAGGCACCGGCCGCCCCCGCCAAAAAAGCCCCCGCCAAGAAAACCGGAGCCTCCAAAGCCGCTAGCAGCGTGGCCAGCAAAGTGGCCGGCGCCACCAAAAAAGCCGCCGACCAAGTAAGCGCCACTGCTGGCACGGCTCAAAAATCGGCCGCCGCCAAGGCCGGGGCCCCCAAAGCCCCCGCCAAGCCCCGCGCCGCAGCCAAAAAGCCCGCCGCGTCCGCCGGTTCGTCTGAGGCGTAAGCCCCACGTTTAGGTTAGCAAAATAGAAAATCCGTTTGCCGGTGGGCAAACGGATTTTTTGGCTTGTGGGGCCCCAGCGTTGGGCCGCCGGCCGCCTGGCAATTGTTGAACCGATTGGAGACCAGAGGCCCTGGCCGAGTAGCTACTGCCAGGCAGCTGGCGAAAAGCTGGCAGCCCGGGGCCCCGCCGTAGCTTGCCGCCCCAACCCGAAAAACGAGCGGAACCCCAAAAAAGCCGTTGCCTCCGCTAATAATCCGTCAAACCCGCGGTCCATGTTCAAGAATACGATTTCCAACCTCACGCGCCTCAAAGAAGTGGGGGAGGTGCTGCTCAAGTACGGCTTCGAGGACGTGGTGACGACCACGCCCCTGCGCCGGCTGGTGGGCGCCAGCCGCCGCGTGAGCTGGCAGCGCGCCGAGCGCACCGTGTTTGACACCACGCGCTGGGAGCGCGCCCGCCTGGTGATTGAGGAGCTGGGGCCCACCTTCATCAAGCTGGCCCAGGCCCTGAGCAACCGCGCCGACTTGCTGCCCGAGGCCCTCATCGACGAGTTTGAGAAGCTGCAAAGCAACGTGCCGCCCTTCGACGTGGCCGTGGCCCGCCAGATTGTGGCCGACGAGCTGGGCCGGCCTTTGGAGGAGGTATTCAGTGCTTTTGACGACGTGCCGATTGGCTCAGCCAGCATCGGGCAGGTGCACCGGGCGCGCTTGCGCACGGGCGAGGACGTGGTGGTGAAAATCCAACGCCCCGGCGTGCAGGACAAGGTGCGCGGCGACCTGGCCCTGCTGCACGAGCTGGTGCGCCTGACGGGCGGCTTTTTGCGCAACCAGGGCCTGGCCAACCCCCAGGACGTGGTGGATGCCTTCGAGCGCAGCATGAGCAAGGAGCTGGACTACACCGCCGAAGCCCGCGCCATGGAGCAGTTCCGGAAACTCTACGCCGGCTACACCAACTTCTACATCCCGCGGCCCTACCGCGAGCTGAGCACAGCCAAGGTGCTGGTGATTGAGTACGTGGACGGCTGCAAAATCACGGACCGGGCGCAACTCGAAGCCTGGGGCCTTAGCCCGGCCAAGGTGGCCGAAACGGGCATGGACATCTACCTGACCCAGATTTTTGAGTTCGGGGTGTTCCACGCCGACCCGCACCCGGGCAATGTGCTGGTGCAGCCCGACGGCCGCATCGTGCTCATCGACTTCGGCATGGTGGGCAAGCTCACCAAGCAGCAGAAGTATGCCTTTGCGGGCGTGTTCATCGGCATGGCCCGGCAGGATGCGCGCGGCATGGCCGCCAGCTTCCGCCGCCTGGCCCTGACGGCGGAAATCCCCGACATGCGCGCCTTTGAGAGCGACCTGAGTTTGCTGATTGAGGATTTCGCTTTGCTCGACGTGAAGGAGATGAGCATGAGCGACCTCGCCGACCGCCTCCAAACCGTCATCTACGACTACAAATTGCAGGTGCCGGGCGCCATCTTCCTCATCCTTAGGGCCCTGGTTATTCTCGAAGGCATCGGCAAGGTGCTGCACCCTAGCTTCAACACCTTCGAGTTTGTGCGGCCCTACGGGGCCCGCATCGTGCGCGAGCAATACTCGCCCGAAAACATCCTCAACGAGGCCGAGTACACCGGCACCCAACTGCTGGCCCTGCTGCAAACCCTGCCCGCCGACGTGCGCCAAATCGTGCGCAAAATCAGCAAGGGTGAGCTGCGCGTGAAAGTGGAGCTGAGTGGCTACACCACGCTGCTGCGCAAAGCCGACCAGCTCGTGAGCCGCACCATCCTGGGGCTGCTGTGCGTGGCGGGGCTGGTGTTTTCGGGCTTCACGCTGGTGGGCCACTACGCGCCCACCATGCGTTACTACCACGGCGTAGCAGCCATTACGTGGTGGAGCCTGGGCACCACCGCCTTCTTCCTGCTGATTCTGCTACTATTGGGCACCAGCCGCGAGCGGAAAGGGTAACTTATAGGGCTCCACTTGCCGGCTTACCCAAACACGAAGCCTTCCACGTCCAGGTACATGGCCACCACTTTGGCGAAGAGCAGCGCTTCGAACTCCTGGTCGGCGCGGAACTTGCCGGCGATGATGGCCTGGCGAGACGCGGGCACCGAGAGCAGCACTACCCGCGCCCGGGGCGGGCCCTTGCGCAGGGCGGTGGGGGCGGCCACGGCGGGCTCGTCCTGCGTGAAGGGCTTCACGATGACCTTGCTCACGCGGGGCAGCGGCTGCCAGGCGCCCAGCGCAAGGCCGAAAACCGTGGTGAAGTAGCGGAACTGGCCGTGGGGCCGGTCCAGGGCCAGTTGCTTGGTTTTGGCGAGCAGCGGCAGGATGGTGCAGTACGGAACCAGGGCCCCCACCGCCAGCAGGGGTTGCCACGCGCCCCAGGGCACAAAAAGGGCCGCCGCAACCAGGCCCGTGCCCAGCCCGGCCAGGTACCAGATACGCCGCTGATAGGTGGCACCGTGCCGGTGCAAATAACAGGTAAAATACCGGGCCATCGTATAAAGGTTTGGGTTATAAGTACAAGGTGTTCAGGCAATAATGAATAAAAATCGACGAATAATGTAATCCTTCCCAATGTACGCAGTGGGCACAAAAAAACGGTCCCAAACCGATGAGATTTGGGACCGAAACGTAAAATTTACTGCCGGGCGGCGGAGTGGGGCCCCGGGGCTATTTCAACTGCATGTCGTCGATGATAGCCTGGATTTTCTCCTTGGCCTGGCGCTGGGTCAGCTCGAAGTCCACCACCGACTTGAGGGGGTGGCGCACGCTGAAGTAGAACTTAATTTTGGGCTCGGTGCCGCTGGGGCGGGCCGAAATCTTGCTGCCATCTTCGAGGATGAACTGGAGCACGTTGGAGCTTTCCATGCCGGTTTCGGTGGCCACGCCGGTGCGCAGGTCGCGGATTTGGCCGGTTTGGTAGTCGCGGATTTCCACCACCGGCTGGCCGGCGATGGTGGCGGGCGGGCGCTGGCGCAGGCCGGCCATCATCTCCTGGATTTCTTCGGCGCCGCGCTGGCCCTTCTTGGTCAGCGAAATCAGGTCTTCCTGGTAGAGGCCGAACTGGGCGTACATCTGGGCCAGCTCCTCGTAGAGGGTGCGGCCCTGGCCTTTAGCCACGGCGGCCATTTCGGCGGCCAGCGCGCAGGCCGACACGGCGTCCTTGTCGCGCACAAAATCGCCGATGAGGTAGCCGTAGCTTTCCTCGCCGCCGCAGAGGTAGTTCTCCTCGCCCGCCAGGTCGCGGATGAGGCCGGCGATGTACTTGAAGCCGGTGAGCGTGTTGTAGCTCTTCACGTGGTAGTGGCGCGCAATGTCGCCGAGGATGTCGCTCGTCACGATGGTGTACACCATGAAGTCGTTGGGCGCCAACTTCTTGGCGCGGTGGCGGGCCCCCAGCAAGTAGTTGGTGAGCAGCGCGGCCGTCTGGTTGCCGTTGAGCAGCACCCACTCGCCCTTATCGTTTTTCACGCCCAGGCCCACGCGGTCGGCGTCGGGGTCGGTGGCGAGCACGATGTCGGCGTCGAGCTCCTTGGCCAGGTCCAGGGCCATTTGCATGGCCGATTTTTCCTCCGGGTTGGGGCTTTGCACGGTGGGAAAGTTACCGTCGGGCGTGGCCTGGGCCTGCACGATGTGCACGTTGTCGAAGCCAAAGCGTTGCAGAGCCCCCGGCACCAGCGTGATGCCCGAGCCGTGCAGTGGCGTGTACACAATCTTCAAATCGTGCTGCCGCTTGATGGCGGCGGGGTCCACGCTCAGCTTTTGCACCTCGGTGAGGTACTGGTCGTCCAGGTCGTGGCCGATAAGGTGGATGAGCGTGTCGACGGCGGCAAATTTTACCGCGCCGATGTCGGTGATTTTATTGACTTCTTTGATAATGTTCGCGTCGTGCGGCGCCACTACCTGGGCCCCGTCGTTCCAGTATACTTTATAGCCGTTGTACTCCTTGGGGTTGTGCGAGGCCGTGATGACGCAGCCGCTCTGGCAGCCCAGCTGGCGGATGGCAAACGACAATTCGGGCGTGGGCCGCAGGCTGTCAAATAAGTACACCGTGATGCCGTTGGCCGAGAAGATGCCCGCCGCGATGCGCGCAAACTCGGGGCTGTTGTTGCGCGAGTCGTGGGCAATGGCCACTTTGATTTCCTGGTCTGGGAAGCTCTGCAGCAAGTAGTTGCACAGGCCCTGGGTGGCCATGCCCAGCGTGTAGCGGTTCATGCGGTTCGAGCCGGGGCCCATCACGCCGCGCAGGCCGCCGGTGCCGAACTCCAGGGTCCGGTAAAAGGCGTCGGTGAGGGCATCGTCCTGCCCGGCGTCGAGCTGGGCGCGGATGGCCGCCTGGGTGTCGGCGTCGTAAGCCGGCGTGAGCCAGGCGTTTACTTTTTGCTGGATGTCGGGGGCGAGGGCCATGCGAACGGAAAGAATAGGAGGGAAGAGAGTAAACGAGTTGTCAGTTGCTAGTTGTCGGTTGTTAGTCAGCGGCTTACAAGCCTGCCAATAATTACCTGGCAACGTAAGAACGGAAAAATGCGGGCGGCCACCGGCGCGCCCGCCGCCCCCGGCTTAACGGGAGTTGGGGCCCCGAAGATACCGGCCGCCGCCAATCCGGTGCGCCGGCCGCCGCTAGCGCACCACTATTTTCTGCGAAACCACGCCCGCTGCCCCCTGGGCCCGCAGCACGTAGGCCCCCGGGGCCAGCCCGGCCACGTCCAGGGCCCCCGCCGGGGCCCCGGCGGGCAGCTGGCCGGTGGCCACGGCGCGGCCCCGCAAATCGAGCAGCGTGAGGGCCAGCGCGCCGGGGCCCGCACCGGCCCGCTCCACGCGCAGCGTGTGGGCGACGGGCACCGGGTACACGCGCAGGCCCGCCCGGGGCCCCATCGTGGCCGCGGCCGTCACCACCGCCGGGGCCGGCAGCCAGCGCCCCACGTTCAGGGCGTACAGCCGTTGCGGCACGGTGAGGGGCCCCACCGTCACCCGCTCATTAGACACCAAAAGCCGGCGGCTCCCGGCGAAGCACACGCCTTCGACTTGCCCCACCAGCGCCGCGCTGGGCAGCTCGATGCGCCGCTTGTTGCCCCGGAAAAACTGCGTGCCCGGGAAGTCCGACAGCAGCCACACGAAGGTGGCCCCGGTGGTTTCGTCGTAGCCCAGCAGGGCCGCGGCGGTACCGTCGGCGCTGAGGTCGGCGGCCGTAATCAGGCCGTTTACATTAAAGGTGGCCTTGAGGTGGGCGGCGTGGGTGCCGGGCACGGCCGGCACGGTATAGTAGCGGGTGCGGTGGTCGGCCCAGTCCTTGGTGAAGAGGTGCAGCGAGTCGTTGCGGAAAAACACGGCCTCGCAGTCGTAGTCGTGGTTGTTGAGGCCCCCGCCGAACGTCGTTTGGTCGGGGTAGTAGAAGTTGATGGCCTGGGCCGACACCGTATCGGCCGCGGGGCCCAGGCCGGCCAGCGGCACGCGCAGCAGGCGCAGGTCGCGCCGGTTGCCATAGTTGTTGCCAAAGTCGCCCAGGTACAGGTAGCGGGCGTCGGCGGCAATGTCCTCCCAATCGGTGTTGGGGTAGTTGACGACGCGCACTTGCTGCACGGCGCGGCCGGTGGCTGAGTCTACCCGGAACAGCACCGGCGGGTTGCCCCCGTCGTTGAAGGTCCACAGGGCCCCGGCGGCCAGCTGGAGGCCCGAGGTTTCGGGCACGGCCGCGTCGAGCGGGGCCTTGGCGGGCAGCGCCGCGGCGGTGGGGGCGTACTGGCACGAGCCGTCGTTGAGGCGGGCGGCGGGGTTGTAGTTGGTGGCCTGCGGGTCGGGGCAGCCGGTTTGGGCGCGAGCGGGGCGGCTCAAGGCCAGGACCGACACTAGCAGAAGCAACGCGGTGGTTTTCATGGCGCTAAAAGTACGGCCGGGGCCCCAACGCGGCGCCCCGGGCCGCATTTACGGATTTCGTAGCACCTTTGCGGCCCGCACCTCACTGCTTTTTATGAAAACCGAAGACCTGAACCAAGCCCTGGTGGCCCTCATCGAAAAGAAGGCCGAGCTGCACACCCTCACCTACGACGACGCCCGCTACGACGAGGTAGAGGAGGCTTTGCACGATTTGGAAGACGATTTCAACGACGAGTACGGCGACTACCTCGAAGAGGCCCTCGACAAGGTGCACGGCGACCTGAAATCGGACACCGACGTGCTGCTGCCCACCGCTTACCTGCCCAGCGACCCGCGCTCGGCCCCCTCGCCCAAGGAAGGCGTGTGGGTAGACTCGGAGAAGTACCCCGGCAAGGAAGCCCGCATCACGCTCGTGCCCAACCCCGTACGCATCATGCTCACGGTGGGCAAGCAGGTGCAGCAGGAGCTGTGGAAGGCGTAAAGCGGCTTCTGTAGAAGCCGTTGAATGAATAAAAACGGTCATGCTGAGCTTATCGAAGCATCTCTCCCGCAGCAGTAATTAGTTACTTAGCGGGGGAGGTGCTTCGACAAGCTCAGCATAACCGTTTTTAGCGTGACCGTTCAACTACCCCAAACCGCTCCCAGACCTTGGCTAACTTCCTCTATCGCCTCGCCGACCTCGCCGACTGGGAGCAGGCCCAGCGCACCGGCTTCTTCGCCAGCGCCGACCTGGCGGCCGAGGGTTTTATCCACACCTCCGAGCGCCAGCAGGTGCTTGAAACCGCCCGCCGCTACTACGCCGGCCGGGGCCCCCTGGTGCTGCTCGAAATCGACGAAAACGCCCTGGCCGCGGCGGGGGTACGCGTCGAGCGCGAGTGGGCCGCCGTGCGGCAAGAGCACTTTGCTCACGCCTTCGCCCCCATTCCGGTGGAGGCGGTAGGGCGTATCTGGCCCTTCTCCCCGGGCCCCCACGGCACCTTCGCACTGCTGCCGGCGCTACGCGACGATGCCTAGCGCAGCTTCTTACGACCTTCCCTCAAACGCAAAAAAAGGCCGCGCTCTCAGCGCGGCCTTTTCTATGCGGGCAAGCGGCGCCGGGGCCCTAAACCAACTCGGCCAGCTCCAGCCAGCGTTCCTCTTTCTGGGCCAGCGCCTGCTCCACGGCTTGGAGGCGGGCGCCCCAGGCGGCGAATTCCTGCGGGGTGCCGCTGCCGCCGTTTAGGTTGGCGGTGATGGCCTGCTTCTCGGTTTCGAGCTGGGCCAGGATGCCTTCGAGCTGCTCGTACTCTTTCTTCTCGGCGAAGGTGGCGCGGCGCTTGGCGGGGGCCGCCGGGGCGGGCGCGGCCACGGGCGCGGGGGCCCCCTTGGCGGCGGCGCGGGCGGCCTTGGCGGCCTTCTCCTCGGCCTCTAGCGCAGCTTCGGTTTCGCGCTCCTCCAGGTAGTCGCGGTAGTCGGTGTAGTTGCCGGGGAAGTTGAGCACGGCCCCGCCCGGCTCCAGCACAAACAGGTGCTCGGCGAGGTGGTCGAGGAAGTAGCGGTCGTGGCTCACGATGAGCAGGCAGCCGGCGAAGTGCAGCAGGAAATCCTCCAGAATGTTGAGCGTGGCCAGGTCCAGGTCGTTGGTGGGCTCGTCGAGAATCAGGAAATTGGGGTTCTTGATGAGCACGCGCAGCAGTTGGAGGCGCCGCTTCTCGCCGCCGCTCAGCTTGTTCACCAGCGTGTACTGCTGGGCGGGCGGGAAGAGGAACAGGTTCAGGAACTGGCTGGCCGTGAGCACGTCGCCGTTGGCCAGCTCCACCACCTCGGCCACTTCCTTCACGATGTCAATTACCCGCTGGCTGGGGTCGAACTCCAACTCCGTCTGGGTGTAGTAGCCAAACACAGTGGTGGTGCCCACGTCGATGGTGCCGGAGTCGGGCGCGAGCTTGCCGGTCAGCATGTTCAGCAGCGTGGACTTGCCCGCGCCGTTGGGGCCCACCAGGCCAATCCGGTCCTTCTTCTTGAACACGTAGCTGAAATCGTCGAGCACCACGTTGTCGCCGAACTTCTTGTTCAGGTGGTCGGCCTCGATGATTTTGCCGCCCTGGCGGGTCGTTTTCACGCTCAGCTCAATCTGCTGCTTGCTCAGGTTGGTGCTGGCCTTTTCCTTGGTCACGTAGAAGGCGTCGATGCGGGCCTTCTGTTTGGTGCCGCGGGCCTGGGGCATGCGGCGCATCCACTCCAGCTCCTTGCGGAACAGGTTACGGGCCTTCTCCACTTCGGTGGCTTCGCGCATCTCGCGGTCGGCCTTTTTCTCCACGAAGTAGGCGTAGTTGCCCTGGTAGCGGTACATGGTGCCCTTGTCGAGCTCCACAATCTCGTTGGCCACTTTGTCGAGGAAGTAGCGGTCGTGGGTCACCATCAGCAGCGTGAGGGTGGGGGAGGAAAGCCGGTTTTCGAGCCACTCAATCGTGCTCAAATCCAGGTGGTTGGTGGGCTCGTCGAGCAGCAGCACGTCGGGCTCTTCGATGAGCACCCGGGCCAGGGCCACGCGCTTGCGCTGCCCGCCGCTCAGCATGCTCACGTTACGCGTCAGCAGCTCGCCCAATATGCCCAGCCGGCCCAGAATCTGCTGCACCTGGGCTTCGTAGTCCCAGGCATTCAGCGCGTCCATGCGCTCCAACACCCGCTGCAAGTCGTCGGGCTTGTGGTTGGCGTCGTTGATGACGTGCTCGTACTCCTTGATGGCCTTGAGCGTGTCGTTCTGGCTGGCGAAGATGGTTTCTTCCACGCTCAAGCTCTCGTCGAACACCGGCTGCTGGCCCAGGTAGGTCACCCGGATGCCCTTGCGGGTGCTCACCAGCCCGGTGTCGGGGATTTCGAGGCCGGCCAGCACGCGCAGCAGCGTGGTTTTGCCCGTGCCGTTGATGCCCACAAAGGCCACGCGCTGCCCTTGTTGCAAGCCAAAGTTGAGGTCGCGGAACAGCCAGCGGTCGGCGTAATTTTTCGAGATATTCTCGGCGGATAACAGATTCATAGGCCGCAAAGGTACGGCCGCCGCGGGCGGGGTTGGGAATTGTAGTAGCTGGTTGAAGTCAAAGCGTTTGCACAGGGATGAGGTCAACGTTTCCATCTTCCAACTTCGGTTCACAGGTAAGTTTGTAGTCTTCTCAAAGGCATTATGTTAGTTTTGTTCGATAAAAAATAACAAATTACAATAGCTGTTATTTCGTCAGTGTCTTGATAATGGATTTAAAAAAAGCTTGCGCGACTAAATTATTTGGTGTTGCGATAATAGGACTGATGTTGCAACTTGTTGCTTGCAGTTCTATAAAGGAAAAAGAAGGATGTAACCGATTTAGAACAGGAAGATTTGCTTATCATTTCAGGGAGCCGCAAGGGAATTTTCCACTCACAATTACACGCAGTGACTCAATACAAACTGAAAGTAGTCAATTCACAGGTATCACTAAAATGACTATTAAATGGACTAGTGACTGCACATATGAACTCAGGCTTATAAGCAGCAGCGTGCAATTGCCGGACTCAATACAAAAAGTAATGAAAGCTCTGCCTCTTGAAAATGAAATAATTAATTCGACGGATAAGTACTACATTTTTAGGGCTAAACGAGCGCACACCGGCTTTGTATTGATTGATACAATTTGGGTGGGCAAGTGAAAGGTAACGGTTGAATCTATGCTGATGAATCTACGCTAAAAGGCTATTTAGAGCGGTTCCCAAGTTATTGTACACGTTTTGGTTTAGTTTCGGTCATGAAAGCATATTCGCTTGATTTACGCGAGCGCGTCGTGGCAGCCTGCCAGGCTGGGGGAAAGCAAGCGGCGGTGGCCGGCCAGTTTCGCGTTTCGCTCTCCTTTGTGGCAAAGCTCTTGCGCCGCCACCGTACGCATGGCAGCGCGGCAGCATTGCCGCCGGGCCGGGGGCCAGCTCCGCGCCTGGATGGTCCGGCCTTGGCCCAACTAAGGGCCTGCTTGCGCCAAACCCCGGATGCCACCTTAGACGAGCTGCGGGTCTGGCTGGCGGCGGTCGGCGGGCCGGCCATGAGCCAATCCGCGCTGGGGCGGGCCGTGCAAGCGCTGGATTGGCGGCGAAAAAAAAGAGCCTCCACGCCGCCGAGCGCGACACCGAACGGGTGAGGGCCTTGCGCGGGGCTTTTGTCGAAGCGGTGCAGGAAGAAGATTTTACGTGTTTTAAGTTTGTGGACGAGACCAGTACCAATCTCACCTATTGCCGCCGCTACGCCCGCGCCGCAGGCGGGCAGCGCGTTGGGCAAGGGGTGCCGCTGCATGGCGGGCCGAACGTGACGTTGGTCGCCGCCCTGACCCCGAACGGGTTGCAAGCGGCCATGACGGTGAGCGGAGCCGTGAGCGGAGCCGTCAACGGCGACGTGTTCGCGGCCTATCTTCACCACGTGCTCGGCCCCACCCTGGTGCCGGCCGACGTGGTCGTGCTCGACAACCTGCCCGCCCACAAAGTGGCCGGGTTGGCCGAAATCGTCGCCGCACGGGGTGCCCGCCTGCTGTATCTGCCGCCCTATTCGCCCGATTTTAATCCCATCGAACTCGCCTTCAGCAAACTCAAAACCTGGCTGCGCACGGCCCAGGCTCGCACCCGCGAGGCATTAGAAGCCACCATCCAAGCGGCAACCGAGTGGATAAGTCAACAGCTGATGTTACGCAGTCGTTGGCTTAGGTTGTCCGTTTAATCGATTGATGATGAGTTGCACGCTGGACCTGTACACGGATTATTTGCTGAGCTCGACGGGTCCGACGACGGCCACGGGCTTGTCGCGGCTGCTGGACGGGGCGCTGAGCCACGACCACATCACGCGCTGGTTGAGCAGTACGCCGTGCGGGTCAGCGCAGGTTTGGCGGCAGGCCAAGCCGTTGATTCGCCAGGCCGAAGCCCAACGCGGGGCGGCGGACTTCGCCGTGCTCATCGTGGACGATTCGGTCCTGGAAAAGGCCCACACCGATGCCAATGAGTTGATTTGCACCCATTGGGACCACAGCCAGCAGCGCTACGTCAAGGGCCTGAACTTCGTGAGTCTGCTTTATCAGGCCGGCGACTTGGCCCTGCCCATCGCCGTCGAGCTGGTGCGCAAAACCGTGCCGGTCTACCACCCCAAGACCCAGCAGACCAGCTACCAAAGCCCGTTCACTAAAAACGAATACCTGCAACAGATGCTGCGCGTGGCCCAGCAGCAGGTGGCCTACCGCTACCTGCTGGCCGACAGCTGGTACGCCTCGGCCGAGAACATGGCCTTGGTGCGGGCCCTGGGCCATCACTTTGTATTTGCCCTCGAAAGCAGCCGCACCGTGGCCCTGAGCGCCGAGGCGCGGGCCGCCGGCCAGTTCCAGGCCGTGCAGGCGCTGGTGTTCCCCGATACGCAGCCCTTGCGCGTCTATTTGCGGGCCGTCCAGCAGGCGGTGCTCGTGACCAGACAAGTCTTCACAAACCGAGACGGTAGCCAAGGTATGCTGTATCTGGTCAGCAGCGACACCGACCTGGACCAGGCCCAACTGACCACGATTTACCAGAGACGGTGGAAAGTGGAAGAATACCATAAGTCGCTCAAACAGAATGCCTCCATGGGCAAATCGCCCACCAAAACCCTGGCCACGCAGGCCACCCATTTCTTTGCCGCCGTGTTGGCTTACACCAAGCTCGAAGTGCTCAAGCTCAAAGGCGGCATCGGCCATTTTCGCCTCAAAGCCCAACTCTATACCGTTGGCCTCAAAGCCATGTACCAGCAACTCGTACTGCTCCGTGCGTAACATCAGTCAACAGGATGCCAAAAATTGGTTTGACCATTGCGGATATCATGTACAATGACTTGGGAACCGCTCTAACTACCCCTGTTACGGCTCCCGACACTCCCCGTTGTAGCGGTTACGCCACTTAAATGCGGAGAATACTCCCTACATTCGCCGCATAAACTGCGGAGAATAGTCATGTACATCTACCAGCGTCCTGAGTGGCCCAACTTCACCTGGCACCACGCGCAACTGGAGCCGCTGCTGGGGCCCCTGCGGCACCAGCAGGGCCGGGTGCTGGGGCACATGCAGGCGCTGGGCTTCTCGGTGCAAGCCGAGGCCACGCTCCAGACGCTGACGCTGGACGTGCTGAAATCCAGCGAGATTGAGGGGGAAATGCTGCCGGCCGACCAGGTACGCTCCTCGCTGGCCCGGCGGCTGGGGCTGGACGCGGGAGGGCTGGTACCGGCCGAGCGGCGGGTGGAAGGCGTGGTGGAAATGCTGCTGGATGCCATGCAAGGGTTCGCGCAGGAGCTGACGGCCGAGCGGCTACTGGGGTGGCAGGCGGCCCTGTTTCCGGCCGGCCGCAACGGCTTGCAGCGCATCGAAACCGGCGCGTGGCGTACCGGCCGCCGGGGCCCCATGCAGGTGGTATCGGGCGTGGCGGGGCGGGAGCGGGTGCATTTTGAGGCCCCCGCCGCGGGCGTGGTGGACGCGGAAATGAGGCGTTTTCTGGCCTGGTTTAATGGCCCGGGGGCCCTCGATGCCGTGCTCAAAGCGGCCGTGGCGCACTTATGGTTCGTTATCATTCACCCGTTTGAGGACGGCAACGGGCGGCTGGCCCGCGCCATCACCGATTTGCAGTTGGCCCGGGCCGACGCCACGGCGCAGCGTTTCTACAGCCTGTCGGCACAAATCCGGCTGGAGCGTTCGGCGTACTACGCCCAGTTGGAAGCCGCGCAAAAAGGCGGCCTCGACATCACGGGGTGGCTGCAATGGTTTCTGGGCTGCCTGGGCCGGGCCCTTGTCGCCACGGAACAGACGTTGGCCAAAGTGCTGAAAAAAGCGTGGTTCTGGGAGCAGCACGCGGCCAAATCGCTCAACGCCCGGCAACTGAAGCTGCTCAACCGGTTGCTGGATGGCTTTGAGGGCAAGCTGACTTCCTCCAAGTGGGCGACGATTGCCAAGTGCTCGCAGGACACGGCCGTGCGCGACATTCAAGCTCTGGTGGAGCAAAACATCCTGGTAAAAGAAGCCGCCGGCGGGCGCAGCACCGCGTACCGGCTGACTCTGTAGGAGCGGGGCCCCGGAACTGTGCCTGCGATATTACGCTTCTCATTCCCATGCCCGCCCCCGAACCCCGCAAAATCATTCACCTCGACATGGACGCGTTTTACGCCGCCGTGGAGCAGCGCGACGACCCTGCCTTGCGCGGGCGGCCCGTGGCCGTGGGCGGGGCCCGCGCGCGGGGCGTGGTGATGGCCGCCAGCTACGAGGCCCGGCAGTACGGGGTGCGCTCGGCCATGCCGGCGGTGGTGGCGCGGAGCAAGTGCCCGGAGCTACTATTTGTGCCGCCACGCTTCGAGGTGTACAAGGACGTGTCGCGGCAAGTCCACGCCATTTTCGCCGAGTACACGCCGCTGATCGAGCCGCTCTCGCTCGACGAGGCCTACCTCGATGTGACCGAAAACCTGCAAAACGAGCCGCTGGCCACGCGCATCGCCGCCGAAATCCGGGCCCGCATCCTGGAAAAAACCGGGCTGACGGCCTCGGCGGGCATTTCTTACAACAAGTTTCTGGCCAAGCTGGCCTCCGACTACCGCAAGCCCAACGGGCAGTTCGTGATTCGGCCGCACCAGGGCCCCGGCTTTGTGGAGGGGCTGGCGGTGGGGCAGTTTCACGGCATCGGGGCGGCCACGGCGGCGCGGCTCAACGGGCTGGGCATCTTCACGGGGGCCGACCTGCGGGCCCAGCCCGAGGCGCTGTTGCGCCAGCACTTCGGCAAGGCCGGCGGCTACTACTACGCCATTGCCCGCGCCGAAGACCACCGCCCCGTGGTGGCCGACCGCCCGCGCAAATCCGTGGGGGCCGAAACCACGTTTGAAAACGACCGGCGCGACTTTGACGAGCTGGCCGCCGGCCTGGGGCCCTGCATTGCCAAGGTATGGGCCCACTGCGAGCGCGCCGGCCTGCTGGGCCGCACCGCCACGCTGAAGGTGAAATACGCCGACTTCCAGCAGATTACCCGCAGCCGTAGCCTAGTGGGCCCCGTGGCCGGCCCTGAGCAGCTAACCGCCGTCAGCCACGACCTGCTGCGGACGCTGCTGCCCGTGCCGCAGGGCGTGCGCTTGGTGGGCGTGTCGCTCTCCAACCTCGTGCCGGCGGCGGAGGCCGTGGGCCAGCAGCTGGCGCTAGGCCTGTAGTGCGGGCTCTGCGAGTCCGCGCGGTTGAACGATGCAGCGTGGACTTTGTAGTCCGCGTCGTTGAACGGTCACTAAATGGTAATCGTCGGGACGAAGCGAGAGCCGCGGCAGTAACTAACCCAAGTTGCGGCCTAGTATCCGCTTTGGTCGAGGGTGTGGACAAAAATGAAGAGCACCAATGTTGGGGTTGTAGGGCAGGCCGTAGGGGCTCGAGGACACGGCCAGGTTCAGGTCGGTGCGGCCCGCGTCGTCGTTGGAATTGGAATAGAAAGCCGACGTGCCCACCCGCAGCCAGGGCGTGAGGTTGGCGTCGAGGTTCGAGCGAATGCTGATGCGCCGGAACTGGTAGCCTTGCAGCACGCCCTGCTGCTTGAAGTAGTCGCCGGACAGGTAGTACTTCACGTCGTCGGTGCCGCCCGACACGGCCAGGTTGTGGTCTTGGATAAAGCCTTGCTGGCCAATTGTTTTAATCCAGTCCGTTTCGGTGCTGGCCTGGTAGTTGGGCAGCTCGCCGTAGTTGGGCACCGGGTCGCCGGTAAGGCCCATCTGGGTTTTGAAGGCGGCATACTTGGCCGTGTAGCCGGCGCCGTCGAGCAGCTGGAGCTTGTGGGCAATGTACTCGGGGCCGCCGTAGCCGGTGTAGCGGATCTGGGCCTTGCCCGACTTGCCGTGCTTGGTCGTGACCAAAATAACCCCATTGGAGCCGCGCGTGCCGTAAATGGCCGTGGACGACGCATCCTTCAAAATCTTAATCGAGGCAATGTCGGTGGGGCTGATGTCGTTGAAATTGCCCGGAAACGGCACCCCGTCCAGGATGATGTACGGGTCGGTGCCAGCCGTAATGGAGCGCACGCTCCGCACCTGAATGCTCGGCTGCGCTCCCGGCACGCTCGAACTGGTGGAGATGTTGACGCCCGCCACGGCCCCTTGCAGGGCTTGCGCCACGTTCGAAACGGGCAGCCGCTCCAGGCGGTCCATGGGCACCGAGGCCACCGAGCCCGTTACGTCGGCGCGCTTCTGGGTGCCGTAGCCTACTACTACCACCTCGTTGAGGTCTTGTGTATTAGGTACTAGCTTGATGGTGAACGTGGTGCGGTCGCCCACCGCAATTTCCTGCCGCACGTAGCCGATGGACGACACCACGAGCGTGGGCGCGGCCGTGCCGTCGGGGATGCGCAACGCAAACTCGCCGTCGGCGTCGGTGGTCGCGCCGACGGTTGTGCCCTTCAGCACGATGGTGGTGCCGGGGAGGCCCTGGCCCTTCTCGTCGGCCACGATGCCGGTCACGGTGAGGTCGGGCAAAGCCGCGGCGGGCCTGGGTACGCTAACGATTGCGCCGGGGCCCCGGCTGGTGGCCGCGGCCGGCGGCAAGCCCAGCGCTTTGTGAGGAGCGCGGCGGGCCAGCGCCGCCGCGGGAGTTAGCGGGGCCAGGGCCCCCAAAAGAGTAGCCATTTTACGCGCATATAAACAAAAAATTAAGGGTCCGGCAAGCGCCGGGACGGGTGAGAAAAGTGCAGACCGGGGGCCCGGGCAGGTGGGAGCAGGGGAGCCGCTGGCGGAACAATCATTATCCTTGCAGGCGATGGACTGCCCGGCGGCGAATGGCCGTGGGGCTCGGCTGGCCTAAAAGTACCGGGGCCCGGCACTGCGCTAGGGGGTATTTTTGGGCAAAGGGCGGGGGTAAATTGGTCACGCTTTCCTTTGCGAATGGGCGGCGGATTAGTCCCGGCGGGGCGTTGAATTATGTTATTGATTGATAATTGCTTATACATGTATGCGGCGGTTTCGCTCAGAACTTTAGTAGTACTTTTTTAGCTTTCTCCACTACTGAAATGTCACTGATTCGCTTTTTCTCCGGTGCGCGGTGCGCGGTTTTGCTGGTGCTGTGCCTGTGGCTGCGAGCTGCGCTGGGGGCCCCGGCAGCCCTGGCGCCGTTGGGGCCCCGGGGTTGCCGGGGGCCCCTAGCGCGTTCCGCTTCGAGCACCTGACCGTGGACAAGGGCTTGGCGCACAGCGACGCCATGGCGGTGGCCCAGGACCACGCCGGCTTCCTGTGGGTGGGCACCAACAAGGGCATCAACCGCTACGACGGCTGCAAGCTGCAAGCCTACACCCTGCCCAACAACCCCCTGGCCTGCCCGCCAACCGCATTCGGGCGCTGCACGTGGGGCCCGACGGCCGCCTTTGGGCTGGGGCCGAAAGCGCGGGCCTCAGCCTCTACGACGCCGACCACAACCGCTTCCAACCCATCAACGCGCGCTACGCCGGCCCCGCGCACCGCCGCCTGGCCCGCCTGCTGAGCCAGGCCAGCGTGGTAGCCCTGGCCGCCGGCCCCGGTGGCCAGCTGTGGGTGGGTACCGAGCGCAACGGCCTGTTTGCCCTGCGCTTTGACGGCCAGCGCCGGCTGGTGGCGCTGCGCCGGGTGCCGCAGCCGGGGCCTCAGCCGGGGCTAGCCTATCACGCCGCCGCCCTGGCCCTCGATGCCGACGGTCGCCTGTGGGTGGGCACCATGGGCGCCGGCCTGCGCTGCCTCGACACGCGCATCCCAGCCGGGGCGGGGGACCTGGCGGCCGCGCTGGCTGGGGCCCCCAACGTGCGCGCGCTGCACCTCGACCGCCGCGGCGACCTGTGGGTGGGCACCGACCGCCAGGTATTGTGGGTAGCCAGCGCCCAGCGCCGTGCCCCGGGGCCCCTGGTGGCCAAGGCCTTGCCCACGCCCTACGCCGATATTCAATCGGTGCTGCTCGATTCGTTTGGGCGGCTGTGGGTGGGCACCACCTACGGCTTGCACCTGTGGGAGGCCGCTGCGGCCACCGGTACCGAGTTGCCGCTGCGCCTCGACCATTACAGCCAGTTCCTGCCCGTCGACAACGACCCGAACAGCATCAATTCCGAGCGCGTGCACCAGGTATTTGAAGACCGCAACCAAGTGCTGTGGCTGGCGGCTTCGGCCGGGGGCCTTAATAAGGTAGACCTGCGCCAGAAGCCGTTCCACAACTTGCAGCGCCAAGGCGCGTTGGCCGGGTAGCCCGCGTTGGCCAGCAACTTCGTGAACGCCATCTATAAGGAAGAAGCCCACGACCGGCTTTGGATTGGCACCCGCAACGGCTTTTCGTGCTATGACCTGGCCCGCCGCACCTACCGCAACTACCTGAGCCCCGCGCAGCCTAGCCACACCGCCGGCACCGACGTATTGGCCCTGGCTCAAACCGCCGACGGCACCCTCTGGGTGGGCACCATCAACCAGGGGCTGTGGCAGTTGCGCCGCCCCGGCACCGCCCGCGAGCAGCTGGTGCCCTGCACCCGGCCCGCTGGCGTGCCGCAGGGCAGCGTCGAGAGCCTGGCCGAAGACCGCTACGGCACCGTGTGGGCGGCCTCGCTGGCCCAGGGCCTGCGCCGCTACGGGCCCGACGGCCGCGCCGAACTACCCACCGACCAGTCCATGTTTTTGCTTTATGACCGGCCCCACGACGTGCTATGGGCCAGCACCCGCGACGCGGGCCTGCTGAAGCTGCGCGTGTTGCCCGATTCGCTGGTGCTGCTCCGGCAGTTTGTGGCCAACCCCAACGGAGTTGATGGATTGAGCGTCAGCTACACCTGGCCGCTGCTGCTCGACCGCGCTGGCACGCTGTGGATTGGTACCATCGGCGGGGGGCCGCACCGCTCGGCCGCCACAGCTACTCCTGCCGAGGCCTAGGGCCCCCAATCCGAATTCAGGGCCCCTGGTTCCCGAAAATGCCCCCGCTCCCCGGGGCCCCCGGCGGCTACTATTGTGCCGCCAAGTAGTCGTGCGCGAGTAGGCGCTTACCAAAAAGACGGTCATGCTGCGCGGACGCCACATGAGCATGACGTTCAGTTAGCTGTAAGAGCTTCTTTATGAGTAATTATTTGCCTGTTTGCTTCTGATGGCCCACGCCTTTCCCCTAGCCGCCCGGCCGCTGAACGGGCTATACAAAGCCAGCGCCGCCCTGTCCATACTTCTGCTGCTGGCGGGGCCCCTGCGGGCCCAGGCGCCCGCCAGCGTGGTGGGCTACGGCTGGGCGCGCAACGCGGTGAATACGGCCGTGTTCCGCAAAAACTCGCTGGCGACCTTTAAAAACGAGCAGTTTACCGCCTTTTACGATTCGGCCGGCTACCTCGTGCTGGCCAAGCGCACGCTGCCCCGGGGCCCCTGGCAGGTGCAGAAAACCGCCTATCGCGGCCACGTCGAAGACGCCCACAACGACATTAGCCTGATGGTGGACGGCGCTGGCTACCTGCACATCGCCTACGACCACCACAACAACCGGCTGCACTACAACCGCGGCCTGCGCCCCGGGGCCCTGGCGCTGGGCCCCATGCTGCCCATGACCGGCCAGCAGGAAGACAAGGTGAGCGACCCCGAGTTTCACCGCTTCCCGAGCGGCGACCTGGCGTTCCTTTACCGCGAGGGCGGCTCGGGCAACGGCAACTTGGTGATGAACCGCTACGACGTGAAAAACCAGCGCTGGACGCGCCTGCACACCGTGCTCATCGACGGCCAGGGCCAACGCAACGCCTACTGGCAGGCCGCCGTCGACGAGCAGGGCACGTTCCATATTTCGTGGGTGTGGCGCGAAACGCCCGACGTGGCCACCAACCACGACCTGGCCTACGCCCGCTCGCGCGACGGCGGCCGCACCCGGCAGAAAAGCACCGGCGAAGCCTACCAGCTGCCCATCACCGAAGCCACCGCCGAGTACGCCCTTCGCATCCCGCAAAAAAGTGAGCTGATTAACCAAACTTCGATGTGCGGCGACGCCCAGGGCCGGCCCTACATTGCCACCTACTGGCGCCCGGCGGGCCGTGCCGCAGTACCAGTACCAGCTGGTGTACCACGACGGCAAGCGCTGGCAGGTCAGCCAAGTGTCGCAGCGCACCCCACGCCCTTCAGCCTGAGCGGCGGCGGCACGGAGAAGATCCCCATCGCCCGGCCCCAGGTGCTGGTGCGCACCCTGGCCGGCAAAACGGCGGTCTACGTGGTGTTCCGCGACGCTGAGCGCGGCGACAAGGCCTCGCTGGCCACCTGCCCCGACCTGGCCCGCCCCCAGTGGGCTGTGCAGGACTTCCCCACCGCCGGCCTCGGCAACTGGGAACCCACCTACGATACCGAGCGCTGGAAGCAAACCAAGGTGCTGAACCTGTTCATCCAGCGCACCGGCCAGGGGGACGGCGAAACCCTGGAAGGCCTGCCCCCAGCCCGTATCGGTGCTGGAGTGGACGCCGTGAGCGCGGCCTCGCGGCGTTAGTGTGTTCAACCGAGGTAGTGGAAAGCGGCCCTACGGAACGCGGCAGATTGGGGCCCCAGCGGCGGCCACTAAAAATTGTACTTAACGACTTGGCCGCGGGCCCGTATAGGCGAATGTTCTAATTAAATTTTCTTCGCAACATGGACAATCTCCCGAATTCCGCACCCGCCGATAAGGCCAAAGACCTGATCGACAAAACCAAGAACGCCATCACCGACGGCCCGGTGGCTGATTTAATCGATAAAGTGCCGGCTTCCGTCAAAGAAGCCAGCAATAAGGCCATTACTTCTGTCAAAGAGGCCAGCGATAAGGCCGTTACTTCTGTCAAAGAGGCCAGCGACAAAACCGTTAGCGGCTTTAATTCTCTCAGCACTACCCAGAAAGTGGTGGGCGGCGCCCTGGTGGCGCTGGGCCTGACTTACTTGGTGGCCCCCAAGAAAAAAGGCAAAGCCAAGCGCAAAGCCGCCGCCCTCGACCAGCTGCTGCTGTTCGTCAACGACCGCACCGAAGGTTACAAGCGCGCCGTGGCCGAATCCAAAGAGGCCGACTTGCGCGGCTATTACGAGCTGCTGGTGGCCCAGAGCCAACAATTTTCCAGCACCCTGAACAGCTACCTTAACAAGCTGGGCGGCGAGCGCGAAACCGGTACCACGCTCAAAGGCAAGCTGTACCGCAAGCTGATGGACGCCCAAGCCGCCGTGACCGGCCGCGACGAGAAGTCCATCCTGGCCGCCAACGTGTTCGGTGAGCGTTGGGCCATCCGGGCCTATAAAAAGGCGCTGCGCCGCAAAGCCCTCAAGGGCGAAATGCGCGACGCCGTGAAAAAGCAATTCAGCCAGTCGAGGAAGACCTACAAGCACCTCAAGCAGTTGACGGCGCAGCAGCGCTAGCCAACGCAGCCTGAAAAAGCCCCCGGCGCAACCGTAACAACGGTCGTGCCGGGGGCTTTTTGTTGTCAGTTGTGCGTGATCAGTGGTTCCTCTGCACCGTTCCAGGCCCAAAAAATTAACTCAAACAGCCTTTTAGCCTTCCGCATGCAGTATTTCCAAGGCGGGACGGGTCAGTAAGGCGCGGCGGTGGAGTAGGCCAGCAACGGCCGCCGCGCCGTTTTCGCCCTTCGCTCATCTGCTTGCCAGGGCTTGCTGAATATCTGCCAGGTACACGGCATCCAGTGGCTCGCAGTAGTCGTGGTAGCGGCGGTGGCCTTGCTGGAACAGGGCTTCGGCCCGAACAAAATGCTGCCGGGCCAGGGCTTTATTTTTCTGCCGCCGGTAGGCCAAGCCGACGTAATACTCGGTATCGGCCAGCTCCTTGGCTTGCCCTTGTTCGCGCTTGAAGTCGCGCAGGGCCCCGGCGTAGTCACCGGTCCGAAGCCGGGTCACGCCGCGGTGCAAGTAGTCGTAGAGGCCCACGCGCTGCTGCGCTTCGTTGGCTTGAATGCACTGGTTGAACACGGCCAGGGCCCCCCGGGGGTCGCCCAGCTCGCGCTTGCACAACGCCAGCACGATGCGCAAATCGTAGTCGCCGTCGTTGCTGTAGCCGGCGTTGCCGTGGGTGAGGGCCAGCAGCCGGGTCAGGTCGGCCGCCGCGCCCTGGTAGTCACGCAAAAACTCGAAGCGGCACCAGCCCCGGTAGCCCAGGTACTGCGCGGGTTGCAGCCGCACTACTTCGTCCATCATTTTCTTCCAGGTGCCAAAATCGCCCCGCTTGAGGTAGGGCACGGCCTTCTCGCGCAAGGCCGCGGCAAACGTGGGGCACAGCGCCAGCACTTCGTCGAAGTATTGCTGGGAGCGGGCACTGCCCTGGCTGGTGGCTTCCCGCGCGGGCGACTCGTACAGGTCGCAAGCCCGCCGGCAAGGGCTACCGGGCGGGTACAGGGCGCAGTTCACGTCCTGCGCCCGCGCCGCTGGGGCCCCCAGCGAGCACGCCAGGGCTAGTAGCAGCTTTTTCATGGCAAAATATCGACTACGCGGCCGTGGATAATCTTGAACATCAAGTAACAGTAGCAATCCAGGGCTTCGCCTTGGTGGGCCCCGGGCCCGGGAAAGTGGCCGGGCTGCCAGCCGTGCAAAGCCTTGGTGCGGCGGAGCAACTCGGCCACAAGGGCCGGGCTGAACTGCGCCGGCCGGTAATCGGCGTCGATTTGCGTAACCCGGAACCGGTCGGTGTCGCCGTGGCAGTTGACGAGGAAGCGAACCGTGACGTAGCCGCTCAGCGCCGCGGTTCCGCGGGGCAGGCTGGGGGTGACGAGAAGCTGCCGCAGGGCCTGGGTGCCGCCGGCGTAGGCCGTTTTGCTTTGGTAGTACTGGGGCACGTCGTACTGGCCCTCGCCGCAACGTTTGAAGTCGGCGCGGTCCGTGGCGGGGTCAAAAGCAATGTCCCCGACGTTGGCATTGGGGGCCACCTTCGGCAAAAATACCTGCTGCGCGCAGGCCAAACGGGGTGCTTGGAGTAGCAAGCAGCTGAGCAGCCCAGGCAATAACCAGGAGTAATCTGTCCTCATTTTATCGCAAGTGGGCCGCTGGCCCCGGCAGTGGGACCAGCGGCCATTGGCTGGCAAATTAAGACGTGGCTTGGTTTAGCCTTCGGCGCGCAGCACTTCCAGCGGCGGGCGGGTCAGCACGTCGCGGCTGTTGAAGAGGCCGATGGCCGCCGTGAGGGCCGCCACGCCCGCCGCCAGGCCCAGCAGCGGCAGCAGGTTGGGCGCGTAGGGCGAATCGAACACCCACGTGGCCAGGGCCCACGCCGCCAGCCCCGACAGCATGATGCCGGCCAGCGAGGCCAACAGGCCCAGCAGCGCATACTCGACCAGCGTGATGCGCAAAATTTGGCGGCGGCTGGCCCCCAGGGTGCGCAGCAGCACGCTTTCGCGCACGCGCTGGTAGCGGCTCACCACCACCGAGCTGGCCAGCACCAGCAGGCCGGTGGCGATGCTGAAGCCCGCCATAAAGCGGACCACGAACGAAATCTTGCTCAAAATGTCATCTACGGTTTGCAGAATCAGCCCCAAATCAAGGGCCGACACGTTGGGGAACTGCCGCACCAGGGCCTGCTGCACCGCGCCCAGCGCCGCCGTGTTGGGCGTGCGCGTGAGGATGACGTGGAACTGCGGGGCTTCCTCCAGCACGCCCTTCGGGAAGAGCACCAGGAAGTTGGTCTGCACCCGGCTCCAGTCCACCTCGCGGGTGCCGCCCACGATGGCCACCAGCGGGGCCCCCTGCACGTTGAAGGTGAGCGTGTCGCCGAGTTTCAGCTTGGCCCGCTCGAAGTAGGAGTTGTCCACCGACACGTAGGGCGTGCCGGTGGGGCCCCGGCGGGGGAGGGTGCCGGCGGTTAGTTTCTCGCTGGCGCTCAGCGTGTCGCGGTACGTCACGCGGTACTCGCGCGACAGGATCCAGGCCGGAATGCCTTTGCCGCCCGCGGTGTCCCGCTTTAGTTGCGTCACCGTGCGGCGGTTGATAGCCGAGAGGCGCATCGTGACGATGGGCACGCGCTGCACAATGGGTAAGTTGCGCTGGACAAGTAGCGCCTCCACACCAGCGCGCTGCTCGGGCTGAATGTCGTAGAGCACCAGATTGGGCTGCTTGCCCGAATCGGCGGTGGCCACGCGGCTCAGCAGCAGGCCCTGGGTGAGGTATAGCGTAGCCAGCAGGAACGTGCCCAGACCGATGGAGATGATGAGCGTAAGCGTCTGGTTTTGGGGGCGGTACAAGTTGGCCAGCCCCTGCCGCCACACGTAGCCCCAGCCGCCGGGAAAGTAGCGGCGCACGGCCCACGTCAGGGCCCAGCCCAGGCCGGCCAGGGCCCCCAGCGCCGCCGCCAGCCCCGCGCCGAAGCCCAGGGCCAGCTTCCACTCGTGGGTTTGCAGGTACGCAAAGCCCAGGATGCCCAGCGCCAGCACGCCCAGCACCAGCCCGCGCAGCGGGTCGGGCGCGGCCGTATCGGCCTCAAACGCGGCGCGCAGTACCCGCAGCGGCGCCACCCGCCGGATGCTCAGCAGCGGCAGCAGCGCAAACAGCACCGCCAGCCCCAGCCCCGCGCCCACGCCGGTGGCAATGGCCGGCCACGACACGCCCACGCGCACCGCCACCGGTAGAAAATCGCCGAGCACGCGCGGCAAAACCGCCTGCACCCCGGCCCCCAAGGCGGCCCCAATCAGGGCCCCCAGCAGGCCCAGCCCGGCCGTCTGAATCAGGTAAATAAGCAGCGCCTGGCGGCCGCTGGCGCCCAGGCAGCGCAGCACGGCCACGGCGGCCAGCTTCTCGCGCACGTAGAGGCTGACCGTGCTGGCCACGCCCACGCAGCCCAGCAGCAGCGCCACGAAGGCCACCAGGCTCAGGTAGCGGGTGAGGTCGTGGAAGGCGCGGCCGGTGCGCTGCTGCCGGCTGGCCACGGTGTCGGAGTCAATGTTGGCCCGGTCGAAGCGGGCCTCGAAGGGCTTGATAAGGGCCGCCACGTCCACGGTGGGCGCAAATTGGAAGTACTGCCGGTACTGCACCCGGCTGCCGCGCTGCACCAGCCCGGTGGCCGCCACCTGGGCCCCCGGCACGAACACCGTGGGCGCCACCGCGCTGCCCAGGCCCGACTGCCCCGGCGTGTGCAGCACCGTGCCCAAAATCAAAAAGCCGCTGCGGCCCACGCGCACCGAGTCGCCCACTTTCGCCCCAAACTGGCTCAGCAGCACGTCGTCCACCAGGGCCCCGCGGCCGGCCCGGAAGGCCGCCACCGCCGCGCGCGGCTGCACGTCCCACTCGCCGTAATAGGGGAAGCCGCCCGTGATGCCGCGCACCTGCGCCAGCCGCACGCCCTGCACCCGCGGGAACTGCACCAGCGAGCCAAACGCCCGCTCCTGCGCCTGCACCGGGCTCAGCCGCCGCAGTGCCGGCACCAGCGTCGAATCAAACGGCTGGTTACTCGACAGTACCAGATCGGCGCCCACCAGCTCGCGGGCCTGCTCGTTGATGCTGCGCGCCAGGTTGTCGCCAAACGAGTTGATGCCCACCAGCGCCGCGATGCCCAGCGCCACGCCGGCCACAAACAGCAGCAGCCGGCCCCGGCCGCGGCGACTGTCGCGCCAGGCCATGCGCAGCAGCCAGCCCCAGCCGGCCGCGCCTTCCGTCGTCGGGGCCCTATGCACGGGCTTGGTTACTAACGGGTTGGTTGCGCACGTCGTCCTGCACGGTGCCGCCGCGCACGCGCAGCGTGCGCTGGGTGCGGGCGGCCAGCTCCAGGTCGTGGGTCACGAGCACGAGCGTGGTGCCAGCCTCGCGGTTCAGCTCGAAGAGCAGGTCCACCACCGTGTCGCTGGTGTCGGGGTCGAGGTTGCCGGTGGGCTCGTCGGCGAAGAGCAGGGCCGGGCGGTTGGCGAAGGCGCGGGCCAGGCTCACGCGCTGCTGCTCGCCGCCCGAGAGCTGGGCCGGGTAGTGGTGGGCGCGCTTGCCCAGGCCCACGCGCTCGAGCAGGGCCCGGGCCGACGCGGCGCTGCCTTTTTCGCCGCGCAGCTCCTGGGGCACCTGCACGTTTTCGAGGGCCGTGAGGGTGGGCAGCAGCTGGAAGTTCTGGAAAATGAAGCCCACGTGCTGGTTGCGCACGGCGGCCCGCTGGTCTTCGCTCAGGTTATCCAGTTGAATGCCGTTGAGCCACACGCTGCCCGAAGTGGCGCGGTCGAGGCCGGCGCACAGGCCCAGCAGCGTGGTTTTGCCCGAGCCCGAGGGCCCCACGATGGCGAACGTGTCGCCCGCGGCCAGCTCAAAGCTGACGCCGTGCAGCACCGTGAGCGGCGCCCCCCCGGCGCTGGGGTACGATTTGGTGAGGTTTTCGACTTTAAGAATGCTCATTGCGAACGAATTGCGAAGGAAATCGGGCCTTGGGGCCCTAATTGGGGTAGACGCGGAAACGGGGCGGATATTTAGTGTTTATGGAAAAAATTGGCAGAAATGCTAGTACGCAAGGCCGTCATGCTGAGCGCAGCCGAAGCATCTCGCCCGCTGACTAACCAGCCGATTGGATTGATTAGTCAGCGGAAGAGATGCTTCGGCTGCGCTCAGCATGACGGCCTGGTGGGTTCGCTGCTTCCTGTTCACATCCGCCGCCTCCATAACGGCCGGGGCCCCTGCATCGTTTGAGGACCGGCACAAACTTTCGCCCGAGGTGCCGACTTTTGCCCCAAACCCCTGCCCATGAAATTGCCGCTCCCGCTGGTTGCCGCGCTGCTCGCCCTCGGGCTGGGCGCGTGCAACTCCAACGCCCCCGCCGAAAAAACGTCCGCCGCCGCATCGGGGGCCCCCGCCGCGGCGCCCGTGCCCGGCACCAAAAAGCGCATCCTGTTCTTCGGCAACAGCATCACCGCCGGCTTGGGCGTCGACCCCGAAGAAGCCTTCCCGGCCCTAATTGGCCAGAAAATCGACTCCGCCAAGCTGAACTACGAAACCATCAACGCCGGCCTGAGCGGCGAAACTACCGCTGGCGGCCGCAGCCGCGTGGGCTGGGTGCTGCGCCAGCCGGTGGCCGTGTTCGTGCTGGAGCTGGGCGGCAACGACGGCCTGCGCGGGCTGCCCCTAAGCGCCACCCGCGCCAACCTTCAGGGCATCATCGACACGGTGCGGCGCCGCAGCCCCGGGGCCCAAATCGTGCTGGCCGGCATGCAAATTCCGCCCAACCTGGGCCAGGCCTACGCCGCCGATTTTAAAAAGCTCTACCAGGAAATCGCCGCCAAAAACCAGGTGGCGCTCATCCCGTTCCTGCTCGTGGGCGTGGGCGGCGACCCCAAGCTCAACCAGAAAGACGGCATCCACCCCACGCCGGCCGGGCACCGCATCGTGGCCCGCACGGTGTGGGGCACGCTGCAACCGATGCTGAAATAACTCCTGCCATGACCGTCCCCGTCCTCGAAACGGAGCGCCTGCGCCTGCGCGGCCACTACCCCGCCGACCTGGCTCCTTTTCTGGCGATGTGGCAGCAGCCAGCCTTCTACCAATACCTCGGGGGCCGGGCCCTGCCCGCGGAAGAAGTCTGGACCAAAATGCTGCGCCACACCGGCCTGTGGTCGCTCTGCGGCTACGGCTTTTGGGCAGTCGAAGAAAAGGCCACCGGCCAATTCATCGGGGCCGTCGGCTTCGGCAACTGGCACCGCAACATCGAGCCCTCGCTACAAGGCTGGCCCGAGGTGGGCTGGGTGCTGGCTCCCCACGCGCACGGCCGGGGCCACGCCACCGAGGCCACGCGGGCCGCGCTGGCCTGGGGCGACGCCCACCTGCCCACCCCGCGCACCGTGTGCCTCATCGACGAGGCCAACTCCCCCTCGCGGGGCCTGGCGGCCAAGCTGGGCTACCAGGAGTTTGGCCGGGCCGCCTACCACGGGTGTGCCGTGGTGCTGCTGGAGCGCCTAGCGCCGTAGTGGCGCTTGCGAAGCACTAAATCAACCGCAGGCTGTCCAGGTCCACTTCGTCGCGCAGCAATTCCAGGTGGCGGTAGGTGAGGGGGCGGCCAGCGTCGGTGCTAAGGCCAGGCAGGGGCGCGTGGGCCGCGTCGAGCGTAAGCTGGGTGAACTTATGGGCCCCTAAGTAGATGGCCACGGGCCGGCCCCGCCGCGGGTCGTGGGCCGCTAAAGCGTTATCAATCTCAGCCAAAACAGTGCTCATAATGGGCGAACGGGCAAGAAATGGAGGCGGCAAGGTAGGGCACCGCGTGGCAAAAACCAGCGGGTCCCTGGGGCCCCTAAAAGCCCGCCTGGATGCGCCCGCTACCTTTGCCCCATGACCGCACCCGCCGCCCCCAGCCCCGACCCCGCCGCCCGGCCCATTGGCGTTTTCGACTCCGGCATCGGCGGCCTCACTGTGGCCCGCGCCGTGGCCCAGCGCCTGCCCCACGAGCGGCTGGTGTACTTCGGCGACACGGCCCACCTGCCCTACGGCGAGAAAAGCACCGCCGCCATCCAGGCGTATTCCATCAAAATCTGCGACGTGCTGCTGCGCCAGCACTGCAAGCTTATCCTCATCGCCTGCAACTCGGCCTCGGCCGCGGCCTACGAGCTGGTGCGCGAGTACGTGGGTTCCAAGGCCCTGGTGGTGGGTATGATAGACCCCGTAGTGGCGCACGTGGGCCGCCACTACGCCGGCCGCCCGGTGGGCCTCATCGGCACCAAGCAAACGGTGGGCTCCAACATCTACCGCAAGAAAATCGACCAGCTTGACCTCGGCGTGGACCTGCACCCACTGGCCACGCCGCTGCTCATTCCCATGATTGAGGAAGGCTTTTTCGCGGGCCGCGTGTCGGAGGAAATTATCCGTGCCTACCTCGACCACCCGGCCCTGCAAGGCATCGATGCCCTGCTGCTGGCCTGCACCCACTTCCCCCTCATCAAGCCCCAAATCGACGATTATTACCAGGGTCGCGTGGCCGTGCTCGACCCCTCCGACGTGGTGGCGGCCACCGTGGCCGCAGCCTTGGAGAGCCGCCAGCTGCTAGCCGCGCCGGCCGCCGGGGCCCCACCGGCCCACCACTTCTACGTGTCCGATTTCACCCGCTCGTTCGAGGAAAGTACCCGCATCTTCTTCGGCCAGGAAGTGCAGCTCGAGCACTACCCGCTGTGGGAATAAACGCGCCGCTTTGGGCCCCCACGCCCTTGGTAATTCGGCGTAAAGTCCGTCCGGCTTGCTAGGAAATCCACAGCATTTCGGCGTGCTTGATGCGCCATCTGCCGGCTACTTTGTGAACAACTAATAATTCACCCAAGCCGCACTTAGGGCCGCAGTACCAGTCGTAGCTGAGTAAGGCTTGGGTTTCATCGGCGTTGAATACGATGTTCGAAAATCGAACGCTACCGAATTGGTGGGCGTCCTGTTCGCGAGCGTATTCGTGGGGTGCCCTTGGGGCGGCGTAGGCTATTTTGGCGGTGCAGAGTTGAAAATCGGCGGGAACCATCACCTTTTGCAGGGTATTCAGTTGCGTGGCAGCCGCGGCTTCGTGCTGGGGAGTAACCTGTGTAATCAGCGCGTAGACTTTTGTTACGGAAAGTCCATTCATTGCGTCTGGGTTGACTTCTAAACCTATGGACCCGGCAAATGACTTGCGGGAAATCGTATCTAAATAAATTGTTTTGAAGCGCGATTTGTGGTTGAATTGCTGGTTCTGGTAGTGCGCTGCTAAACGGTCAAGTTTCGCAATACCCACTTGTGCCACAACACCTTTGATAATTGTTTCTGACTCTGATTCGGGGAGGTAATAATTGTAGAAATGATGCTCTATTAATTCGGTGAGAATCTGGTTGTAAAGCCGTTTCTGCAAATCGGTGTGCGTGCAGGGGCATTCCTTGAATTTTTGCTCGGGGCGCGGCGCATAGGATGGCAGCGGCAGCAGCAAGAGCAGGCAAAGGAATCGTTTCATGGGCGACGGCGGCGAGCAACGCGGAAATATAACCGGGCGTAGCTTGCCGCTGCTTGCACCCGGCTCCGCGGTGCGGCCCCGTTCCTCCGCTGCCCATGCTCCTCACCATCACCACGACCTACCAGCCGGCCACCGACCTCGGCTACCTACTCCACAAGAACCCCGCGCGCCTGCAAAGCGTGGAGGTGGCCGGGGGCCTGGCCCACGTATTCTACCCCGAAGCCACCGCCGAACGCTGCACGGCGGCACTGCTGCTCGACCTCGACCCCGTGGGCCTGGTGCGCGACCGGGGCCCCGGCGGCGAGGGTTTCGCCCTGGAGCAGTACGTGAACGACCGGCCCTACGTAGCCTCGTCGTTTCTGAGCGGGGCCCTGAGCAAGGCCTTCGGCACGGCCATGAACGGCACCTGCAAAGACCGCCCCAACCTGCCCGCCCAGGCCCTGCCGCTGGAAGTGAAAGTGGCCGTGGTATCGGCCCCGGGCCCCGACTGGCCGCGCCGCCTCTTCGAGCCGCTGGGCTATGAAGTTGAGATTGAAACTACGCCCCTCGACCCCACCGTGCCCGCCTGGGGCGACAGCCGCTACTACACCCTGCACCTGCGCCACGCCGGCCTGCGCCTGCAAGACGTGCTCACCCACCTCTACGTGCTGCTGCCGGTGCTCGACAACGACAAGCACTACTACATCGGCGAGAACGAGGCCGAAAAGCTGCTGCACCGCGGCGCCGGCTGGCTGCCCCAGCACCCCGAGCGCGGCTTCATCACGCGCCGCTACCTGCGCTACCTGGCCGCCTACGTGAACCCCACGCTGGCGCGGCTGCTGGAAGGCACGGAGGAAGAGCTGCCCGAACCCGGGGCCCCCGACGCCCTGGAAACCCCCGCCCCGGCCGCGCCCACCGCCGCCGCGGAGCCCCCGGCCGAACCCAAGCTGAGCCTCCACGACCAGCGCCTCCAACAAGTGGCCCAGGAGATTTACGACCTGGGCCCCAAGCGCGTGCTCGACCTGGGCTGCGGCGAAGGCAAGCTGCTGCGCCTGCTCCTGCGCCAGCCCAAAATCGAGTACATTTTGGGCATGGACGTGTCGCACCAAGCCCTAAGCCGGGCGGCGCAACGCCTGCACTTGGCCGAAATGCCCCCGCGCCAGCGCGCCCGCCTCGACCTCATCCAGGGCTCGCTGCTCTACCGCGACGAGCGGCTGGCTGGCTTCGACGCGGCGGCGCTGGTGGAAGTCATCGAGCACCTGGACGAGAACCGCCTCGCCGCCCTCGAAGCCGTGGTGTTCGGCCAGGCTCGCCCGGCGCACGTCTTCGTTACGACGCCCAACGCCGACTACAACCAGCTGTTTGAAAAGCTAAACGCCGGCGAATTCCGCCACGACGACCACCGCTTCGAGTGGACCCGCGCCGAGTTTGCCGCCTGGGCCACCGCCGTCGCCGAGCGCCACGGCTACCAAGTGCGGCTGGTGGGCATGGGCGAGGAAGCGGAAGGCGTGGGGGCCCCGTCGCAGCTGGCGGTGTTTGAGATTGTCTTTTAATCTAAGTATTCAAGCGTATGAAAGAAGCTTTCAACAAATAACCAACGGCCGTCTGGCTCACCGAATACTAATATATTTCCATCTAAATTCTGATAAATTAAGCGTAGCAGAATAGGTAACTCATGTATGTTTCCATTGCGTTCAATAGTAACTAGTAAAGCAACTTCTGAAATTGCTGGTGTACAGTCAGTTATTTTTGAAATTTTATAATTAACCAAAGTATTTTTCTCTAAAGCCGCCCTAGCTTTACCAGTTTCCTTCTTGTAATTTATATTTTTCACAAAATGATAATGGACTTGCTTTGCAATTAAATCATATCTTTTTCCTTGCCAGTACTCTGCAAACCGAATTGCTTCTTGTTCAGGTGTAGAGATTGCATAATCTTCTGATTTTCCTTTTTCGGGTACATCTACCCCAATAATTAAATTTCTAGCTTTCCACGATTCTAGTTTCTTATTTGCTTCCTTACTCTTCTCTAAACTATTTACAGACGAAATAAGAGATTCCAGTTGTTCTTTCAACGTTGGTTCTGGTTTAACAGGTGGAGCTTGCTTTTTGCCATCTTCTATACTGCGTGCCCAATCATTGACAGCAAAAAGAGCTGCCCAAGATTTGGCGACAACAGTCCGATTGGCGTAGCCTAAGTCTCTACCATGAAGTATTCCGTTTCTAAACGGCATTAAAATCGTTTCCTCTGAAGTTTTCTTGCGACTAGCACTTAATATGTCTCTCAGGACCATCAATCCTGTACTGTGAGCTGCTATAGAATCCCATGCTGTCAAATCTGACTTATCAGCAAAGAACCCCTCATTGCTATTGATATCACTCACAACTCCATCCATCATCATAAGTATGATGGGAACGGCGCTATGAAAGCGTCCTTCTAATGTGTCTTGATAAGCGAGTTTTAGTAGGGGATAACGTTTTCTAAAAGCTGAAATACCTTGCAAACGACTTACTAGCCAGTATATCTGATTTGAACTATAATATTCTATTAAGTTTTCTTCACCAATATCAGGTTGATTGCTTTCGGCAAATTCAATACATCTAAGTATCAAATCCTGATTCATTGATTCATGAGCTATCCATCCTTTTTTTGCAAAAAAGCTATTGAATTTATCAGGTGATTCAGATAGTATATCAAATTGCGATTTCAGTTTCTCAAGTCCCTCAAAGGATTGGCTTAGCTCTTCGTTATTGATGCCTAGAGTATCGAATAAATTAACCAAACCCTTTAAGGCATCAAAACCCTCAATTATTTTTCTTAGGTCTTTGAATGAGGAGTTATCCTCAATTTTGTCGTTGTTTTCCATGCCCCAAGATACCCTCAAAGTCCCCGAGCTTGCCCTTATCCTGCTTATTGGCAGCACGGGGGCGGGCAAGTCCACGTTTGCCCGGCGCTTGTTTAAGCCCACCGAAATCGTGTCGTCGGACACGTGCCGGGGCCTGGTGGCCGACGACGAGAACGACCAGGCGGCCAGCGCCGACGCCTTTGAGCTGCTGCACTACCTGGTGGCCAAGCGCCTGAAGCGCGGGCTGCTGACGGTGGTGGACGCCACCAACGTGCAGCCCGAGGGCCGCAAGCCCCTGGTGGCCCTGGCCCGGCAGTACCACGTGCTGCCCGTGGCCATCGTGCTCGACGTGCCCGACGGCGTGGCCCTGGCCCGCAACGCCCAGCGCCCCGAGCGGCGCGGCGTGGGGCCCCACGTGGTGGCCCGCCACCGCCAGGCGCTGCGCAAAAGCCTGCGCACCCTCAAGGATGAAGGCTTCCGGCACGTGCACCACCTGCGCGGGGAAGCGGAAGTCGACGCCGTGCAAACCGTGGTGCGCGACCGCCTCTACAACAACCGCCAGGACGAAACCGGCCCCTTTGACCTCATCGGCGACGTGCACGGCTGCTACCACGAGTTGCGCGCGCTGCTCGAAAAGCTGGGTTACCAGATTGTTGAAGAGCCGGTGACGGATGTGCGGGATTTGGGGGTGCGGGTGGTGCCGCCGGCCGGGCGGCGGGCCGTGTTCCTAGGCGACCTCGTGGACCGGGGCCCCGCCTCGCCGCAGGTGCTGCGCCTGGTGATGAGCATGGTGCGCGACGGCGCGGCGCTGTGCGTGCCCGGCAACCACGACATCAAGCTGCTGCGCCACCTGAGTGGCAAGCATGTGACCGTGAACCACGGCCTGGCCGAAACCCTGGCCCAGCTGGAGCCCGAGCCCGAGGCGTTCAAGGGCGAGGTGCGGCGCTTCCTGGATGGGCTGGTGAGCCACTACGTGCTCGACGGCGGCCGGCTGGTGGTGGCGCACGCCGGCCTGCCCGAGGCCATGCAGGGCCGCGGCTCGGGGGCCGTGCGGGCCTTCGCGCTGTTTGGCGAGAGCACCGGCGAGATTGACGAATTCGGCCTGCCCGTGCGCTACGAGTGGGCCCGCGAGTACCGCGGTAGGGCCCTGGTGGCCTTCGGCCACACGCCCGTGCCCGATGCCGAGTGGCTCAACAACACCATCGACCTCGACACCGGCTGCGTATTCGGGGGCCGCCTCACCGCCCTGCGCTACCCCGAGCGCGAGCTGGTGGCCGTGCCCGCCGCGCAAGTGTACAGCGAGCCCGTACGCCCGCTCAACTACCGCGCCCTCCAAGCGCAAGCCCAGCACGAGCTAACAACTGATAACGAGCAACTAACAACTACTGCCCAGCACGAAAACGACGACCTGCTCGACATCCGCGACGTAACGGGCAAGCAGTTCATCGAAACCCGGCTACTGCGCGGCGTCACCATCCGGGAAGAAAACGCGGTGGCCGCTTTGGAGGTGATATCGCGCTTCGCCGTGCACCCCAAGTGGCTGCTGTACCTGCCGCCCACCATGTCGCCCACCGAAACATCGGCCCTGCCCGACCTGCTCGAGCACCCCGCCGAAGCCTTCGCCTACTACCAAAAGCAGGGCGTGGCGCGTGTGGTCTGTGAGGAAAAGCACATGGGCAGCCGCGTGGTGGTGGTGCTGGGCCGCGACGAAGCCGCCATCCAGCGCCGCCTGGGCCTTGTGGGCGAGGGCCTCGGCAAATGCTACACGCGCACCGGGCGCAACTTCTTCGCCGACGGGGCCCTGGAAATGGCCTTCCTGGCCCGCCTGCGCGACGCGCTGGCCACGGCCGGCTTCTGGGAGCGGTTCGACACCGACTGGGTATGCCTCGACGCCGAGCTGCTGCCGTGGTCGGCCAAGGCCCAGGAACTGGTGAAAACCCAGTACGCCGCCGTGGCCGCCGCCGCCACCGCCGCCCTGCCCCAGGCCGAAGCCGTGCTGGCCGAAGCCGCTGCCCGCGGCCTCGACGGCGCCGGGGCCCTGCTGGCCCGCACCACGGCCCGCCGCGAAGCCGCCGCCCACTACGCCGACGCCTACCGCCGCTACTGCTGGCCGGTGCATTCGCTTAACGACCTAAAGCTGGCCCCTTTCCACCTGCTCGCCACCGAGGGCCACACGTATTTCGACCGCGACCACGCCTGGCACATGGAAACGCTGCGCGCCTTCGCCCTGGCCGACCCGGGCCTGCTGCGCGCCACGCCCTACCGGGTGGTGCCCCTGGCCGACCCGGCCGAAGTAGAAGCCGCCATCCAGTGGTGGACGGACCTCACCGTGGCTGGCGGCGAGGGCATGGTGGTGAAGCCCTACGACTTCGTGCCCCTCAAGGGCCAGAGCTTGCTGCAACCGGCCCTCAAGTGCCGGGGCCCCGAGTACCTGCGCATCATCTACGGCCCCGACTACCTGCTGCCCGGCAACTTGGAGCGCCTGCGCCAGCGCAACGTGAAAGCCAAGCGCAACCTGGCCCTGCGCGAGTTTTCGCTGGGCGTGGAAGGCCTGGAGCGCTTCGTGGCCGGCCAGCCCCTGCGCCGCGTGCACCAGTGCGTATTCGGTGTGCTGGCCCTGGAAAGCGAGGCCGTGGACCCGCGGCTGTAGAATATCTAAAACCGAATTAAAAGAGAAGGGACCCCGTGCGCACTGCACGGGGCCCCTAATTGGTTCTGGTATTCAAGGCGGTTTATACCGAGAAGCTTTCGCCGCAGCCGCAAGAGCGGGAGGCGTTGGGGTTGTTGAACTGGAAGCCCTTGCCGTTCAGGCCATCCGAGAAATCCAACTCGGTGCCGGCTAGGTACAGGAAGCTTTTCATGTCCACCACCACGCGCACGCCTTTGTCTTCGAACTCCTGGTCCATCGGCCGTACCTCATTGTCGAAGTCCAGCTTGTAGCTCAGGCCAGAGCAGCCGCCGCCGGCCACCGACGCCCGCAGGCGGTACGTGGCGTCCAGTTCAGAATCGTGCATCAGGCGCTCTACTTTCTCCTTGGCTTTATCGGATACGGTAATCATGGCAAGTGTCGGTTATGCGGTTCAAACGCCTGGCCGGAGCCGGGGCGGTAATTTCCTAACAAAGATACGGTGAAGAAGGATTCTAAATAAGGCAGAAAAAGTGGGGCCCCGCAGCAGCCCGGCGTTAGCCGGGGCGCTGCGGAGCCCCACTGTCAGTTCCGTGGCTACTAGTGGTGAGCTAGTTCCAGGGCGGGCAGGCCGTTCTTCACGCGGTAGTCCGAAATGGCCGATTTGATGGCGTCTTCGGCCAGCACCGAGCAGTGGATTTTTACCGGCGGCAGGGCCAGCTCTTCCACAATCTCCATGTTGTCGATGGCCAAGGCCTCGTCCACGGTCTTGCCCTTCAACCACTCCGTGGCCAGCGACGACGACGCAATGGCCGAGCCGCAGCCGAAGGTTTTGAACTTGGCGTCGGTGATGGTGTTGGTGGCTTCGTCCACCTCGATTTGCAGGCGCATTACGTCGCCGCACTCGGGGGCCCCCACCAAGCCGGTGCCCACGTTTTTCTTGCTTTTGTCCAGCGTGCCCACGTTGCGGGGGTTGCTGTAGTGGTCGATTACTTTATCGGAGTAAGCCATGGCTTTTTTGAATTAGGAATTAAAAATTATGAATTAAAAATTGAGGGTGAAATTAAGCAACGCCTAATGTGCGTCATTTTTAATTCTCAATTTTTAATTGAAATCAATGCTCGGCCCACTCAATTTTGCTGAGGTCGATGCCTTCCTTGTGCATTTCCCACAGGGGCGACATTTCGCGGAGCTTGGTGACGGCCTCTTTTACGTGGTTGATGGCGTAGTCGATTTGCTCGTCGGTGGTGAAGCGGCTCAGGCCGAAACGCAGCGAGGAGTGCGCCAGGTCGTCACTCAGACCCAAGGCCTTGAGCACGTAGCTGGGCTCGAGCGAGGCCGAGGTGCAGGCCGAGCCCGACGATACGGCCAAGTCTTTCACGCCCATCATCAGGCCTTCGCCTTCCACGTACTTAAAGCTGATGTTGGCCACGTGGGGCAGGCGGCTTTCCACCGAGCCGTTCACGTAGGTTTCCTCCATCGTCATCAGCTCGGCTTGCAGGCGGTCGCGCATCACGCTGAGGCGGGCGGCGTCGGCGGCCATTTCCAGGCGGGCCAACTCGCAGGCCTTGCCCATGCCCACAATGCCGGGCACGTTGAGGGTGCCTGAGCGCATGCCGCGCTCGTGGCCGCCGCCGTCCATCTGGGCGGTCACTTTCACGCGCGGATTTTTGCGGCGCACGTATAGGGCCCCAATGCCCTTGGGGCCATACATTTTGTGGGCCGTGAAGGCCATGATGTCGATGCCGTCGGCATTTACATCAACCGGAATCTTGCCCACGGCCTGGGTGCCGTCGGTCATGAACAGGGCCCCGTGCTTGTGGGCGATGGCGGCGATTTCGCGGATGGGTTGGATGGTGCCCGTCTCGTTGTTGCCGTACATAATGGTCACCAGAATCGTTTCGGGCGTCATGGCTGCTTCGAGGTCGGCGAGGCTGATGAGGCCCAACTCGTCCACGGGCAGGTAGGTCACACGGCCGCCGATTTTTTCGAGGTGCTTGCACGTATCGAGCACGGCTTTGTGCTCGGTAGTGGTGGTGATGACGTGGTTGCCCTTCTGGGCATACATCTCAAACACACCTTTGATGCCCAAGTTATCGCCCTCGGTGGCGCCGCTGGTGAAGATAATCTCCTTCGAATCGCAGCCGATGAGCTGGGCAATCTGGGTACGGGCGTAGTCCACGCCTTCTTCGGCGGCCCAGCCGAAGGGGTGGTTGCGCGACGCCGCGTTGCCGAACACGTCGGTCAAGTAGGGCATCATCGCTTCCAGCACCCGGGGGTCGAGGGGCGTAGTGGCGTTGTTGTCGAGGTAAATGGGGAGCTTAAGCATTGCGCGAAGGCGGTTGTTGGCGGGGGAGGGAACCGGCGAAAAGCCAGCCGGTGGTAGAACACCATTCCAAGATAAACGGTTTTCTTTGGGCCCACAAAAATAGAAACATTCTGAATAATAACCGCCCCGTCCTTTCTATGCTCACCAATCTCGAACACCTCGGCCTGGCCGTGCCCGACTTAGCCGCCGCTACTGCCCTCTACACTAAGCTGCTGGGCACAGCGCCCTATAAAACGGAGCACGTGGCCAGCGAGGCCGTCGACACGGTTTTTTTCCAGGTGGGCGGCTCTAAAATTGAGCTGCTGGCCGGCACCAGCCCCGACAGTGCCATCACCAAGTTCCTGGAGAAAAAGCCCGCTGGCATTCACCACGTGGCCTTCGAGGTCGACGACATCGTGGCCGAAATGGCCCGGTTGCGCGCCGAAGGGTTCGTGCTGCTAAACGAGGCCCCCAAGCGCGGCGCCGACAACAAGCTCGTGTGCTTCGTGCACCCCAAGAGCGCCGGCGGCGTACTGGTAGAACTTTGCCAGAGCGTCGCGGCGGTTTAGTATTAGCTTTCTTATAACTCCCTTGAGATGAAGTTCTTCCAGCAAGAAGTAGACGCCGCCGTCGATGCACTGCTGCTCCAGCAAGTCATTCTGTACCCCACTGATACCGTGTGGGGCCTGGGCTGCGACGCCGAAGTGCCGCCCGCCGTCGAGAAATTGTACAAACTGAAGGGCCGCGAGGCCGGCAAGCCCAGCATCGTACTGGTGGCCGACCTGGCCATGCTGGCCCGTTACGCCGCCCAGGTGCCCGCCGGGCTGGAAGCCGCCCTGGCCGCCCAAACCCGCCCCACTACCTACATCCTGCCCGCCAGCCGCGCCGTGGCTCCCGGCTTAGTGGGCCCCGACGGCACGGTGGGCCTGCGCATTGTGCACGACGAGTTTTGCTTCAAAGTAGTGCGCCGGCTGGGCCACGGACTGGTGTCCACGTCGGCCAACAAGCCCGGCGAGCCGGCCCCCGCCGTGTACAGCGAAATTGACCCCGCTCTGCTACATGGCGCCGACCACGTGGTGAACTGGCGGCGCGACGACGCGACCCGCGTGGCCCCCTCGCGGGTGGTGCGCCTGGGGGCCGGCGGGGCCCTGGAAGTGGTGCGCGAGTAGCCAGGCCCGCCCGAATTGGGGGCAGCCGTGCGGCCCGAATACGGCCCACGCCCGACCTTTGCGCCCATGAACACGCCCGAACTGCCCGATTTGCCCATCTTTCGCACCATCGCCGACGCGGCCGGGGCCCTCGGCCAGCCGGCCTACGTCATCGGCGGCTACGTGCGCGACCTGGCCCTGGGCCGCGCCAGCAAGGACATCGACGTGGTGACCGTGGGCGACGGCATTGCCCTGGCCGAGGAGGTGGGGCGCCGCCTGCCCGGGCGGGGCAAAGTGACGGTGTTCAAGAACTTCGGCACCGCCATGCTGCCCACCCAGGAGGCCGGCGAAATCGAGTTTGTGGGGGCCCGGAAGGAGAGCTACCGCGCCGAAAGCCGCAAGCCCGAGGTGGAAACCGGCACGCTGGAAGACGACCTGGCCCGGCGCGACTTCACCATCAACGCCTTGGGCCTGAGCCTGAACCCAGCCGACTTTGGGGCCCTGGTGGACCGCTACGGCGGGATGCAGGACTTGAGCACGCAGACCATTCGCACGCCGCTGGGGCCCGACGTAACGTTTTCGGACGACCCGCTGCGCATGATGCGCGCCGTGCGTTTTGCCTCGCAACTGGGGTTTGATATTGAGCCCGATACCTACGATGCCATCGTGCGCAATAAGGAGCGCATCAAGATCGTGTCGCAGGAGCGGATTACGACCGAGCTGAACAAGATTATCGAGTCGCCGCTGCCCAGCTACGGGTTTAAGCTGCTGTTCCAGACCGGGTTGCTGCACCTCGTCTTCCCGAAGATGGCGCAGCTTTACGGCGTGGAGAAGGTGGGCAAGCAGACACACAAGGACAATTTTTACCACACGCTGCAAGTGCTCGACAACGTGGCGGCGGCCGGCGGCGACTTGTGGCTGCGCTGGGCCGCCGTGCTGCACGACATCGCCAAGCCCGCCACCAAGCGCTACTTCCCGGCCCAGGGCTGGACGTTCCACGGCCACGAGGACAAAGGGGCCCGGTGGGTGCCGGGCATTTTTGCCGACCTGAAGCTGCCCCAGGGCGAGGAGATGCGCATGGTGCAAAAGCTGGTGCGCCTGCACCTGCGCCCCATCGCGCTGGTGAAGGAAACCGTGACCGCCGCCGCCGTGCGCCGCTTGCTCTTCGAGGCCGGCGACGACATCGACCGGCTGATGCTGTTGTGCCGGGCCGACATCACCAGCAAGGACCACGAGCGCAAGGCCCGCTACCTGCGCAACTTCACGGAGGTGGAGGAGAAGCTGAAGGAGGTGGAAGCCCAGGACCACCTGCGCAACTTCAAGCCCGTCATCACCGGCGAAATCATCATGGAAGCCTTTGGCCTCAAGCCCTCGAAGGACGTGGGCGAGCTGAAAAATGCCGTGCTCGAAGCCATTCTGGAGGGCACCATTAAAAACGAAATGGCCGAAGCCTGGGCCTTCCTGTTGCAGCAGGGGGCGGCCCGGGGGCTTCGGCCGGAAGGAACCTCATTTCACTCACCAGTCTGAGGGATCCTTCCTTTGTTAGGCAGGTTTCGTGGGTCAATAGATGCGGCCGGTGGGGGCGGGGTTGCCCGCTTTGGGGCCCCGGCGCAGAAAAACTTTGCCGGGGCCCCAGCAGCCCTATAGCCGGTGGAAGCTGGAGCCGCCGATGGCGCTCACCTTCACGCTTTTGGGGTTGCCGCTGTAGGCTACCTCGCTGCCGCCCACGGTTTCGCCCGAGAGGGTTTCGCTCACGTTGAGGCGGGCTTTGCAGCCTCCGACCAGGCTGACGTGGGCGGTGCGGGTTTGGAGGTTGGCGCCGGCCAGCTCGGCGGCCCCGGCGGCGTCGAAGGAGAGGTCGTCGGCGTGGCCGGTAGCGGTGGTGCGGCAGGGCCCGGCCAGCGACAGCTTCAGGGTGCCGTAGTTGCCGTTGAGGCGCAGGTGGCTCACGCCGGCCTGCTGCACCCGCAGGCGGTCCTGGCGGTCGAAGCCGCCGAGGTCGGCCTGGATGCCGCCGGCCAGCTCCAGGCTTTCCACGGCGGGCATTTCGATGCGGATGAGTACTTTCTCCTGGTCACGGTCCCAGTCTTTGCCGAAGAGCGAGGTGTCGCGGGGTTTGATTTCCAGCGTGTTGCCGTCGCGCGACACCCGCAGGTCGTTCAGCTCGTCTTGGTTGCCGCCGGCTTCAATCTTGAAGGCGTTGCCGTGGCGCACCACCACGCGGTAGCCACCCACCACGTTCACCCGGGTAAAGTCCGTCTCGCTGAACGAGCGGCGGCCGCTGCCGTAGCTGTTCAGGTCAGTGTCGAAGCTGGGGGCCCCGCCGTAGTTGAGGCGCACGCCGTCGCTGTTGTCGTCGCTGTTGTCGTCGCTGTTATCGTCGCTGCTGTCGTTATTGTCGGCGCTGCTGTTGTCGTTATTTTCGTTATCGCTGCTCGATGCCGCGGGGCAGTCGAGGCACTGGAAGCGGCCGTTGCGCAGCAGGCGGGCGCGGTAGGCGTCGCTGCCGCTGGGCCGGCGGTTGCCCTGGAAGTTGTCGTCATCGAGGCGGTCCACGAAGTTCCTGGTCAGGCGGTAGTTTTTATCAAGTGGCAGGTGCAGCGTCAGCGTCACCTTCTGGTTGCGGAAGGGCGCGTCGTTGGTGAGCGTGAAGCCCTGGTCAAGCGTTAGCACCGAATCCTGCTGGGTAAAGCTGTAGTGCACCGAGGAGGTGGCCATCTGGCGGGCGGCGGCCGCCGAAGCGCCCCGGGCCCGCACTTCCTGCTCGATGAACGGCGTCCGGCCGCTATCGGCCGGCGCAATGTTCACGTCCACGCTTTCGAAAAACTCGTCGCCGTCTTCGTCGTCGCCGCTTCGCATGGCCAGTACCAGGCTGCGGCCGGGCACGGGGGCCAGCGGGCGGGTCGTCGTTACGCTGCCGCGGGTGCGGAACTCGCGGGCCAACTGGCCGCCGGCCACGGCCGTGCCCGCCACGCCCACCAGCCACAGGCCCAGCAGCGAGAGGCCCCCCAGGCGCCCCAGCACCGAGCGGCGCAGGATGAGCCGCAGCCCCAGCAGCACCAGCGCCAGCACCGGAATGCCTACCGCCAGCAGCGCCGCCACGCCGGCCCAGGGCTGCACGTTGTGCAGCACCGCGGCAAAGCCCTGGGCGCTGCTGCCGTTGTCGTAATGCAGGCCACCCCACCCGTTGCCGCGCACCGAGGCCGACGGCAGCAGGCCCGCCACCACGCCCAGCATGGTAAACAAGCTGAGCAGCATGCTGCCCCCCGTGAAGATGAGCAGGGCCCCCACGCCCCACCGAATCAGGGTGCCCAGGAAGCTCACGGCCGGCCGGGCCCCGCGGGCCGCGCCTTCCAGAAACGCGCCCACCGGGCGGTTGGGGGCGGTGGCCACGGGGTTGCCGTCGGCGTCGAGTGCTGTGGCGCGCAGGTTGTTGTCGATGCCGGAGAGGGTCACGCCCTCGCCGCGCATCTGCATTTTTTCCGACACCGTTTTGGCTTCGGGGGCCACCACCCACAGGATGAGGTAGAGGATGAGCGTAAAGCCGCCCGCAAACAGGCCCGCCAGCAATACCACCCGCACCAGCGTCACGTCGAGGTTGAAGTAGTAGGCCAGGCCGGCGGCCACGCCCCCGATTTTGCCCGTATCGGTGTCGCGAAACAAGCGCCGGCCGGCCAGGGGCCCCGTGCCGGGCGCGATGTCGTCGGGGTTGGGGGCGTCGTAGCGCTTGGGCAGCAGCACCCACAGAATAACGTAGAGCAGCACGGCGAAGCCCGAGAAATTCACCGGGTTATCGAAGTCCATGGTGTGGCCGATGTGCAAGGCCGGTTTGAAGAGCGCCAGCGCCACGAAGGCCAAGCGTACCCACAGCGGGTTGATGGCGAAGTACTGGGCCAGGCCGGCGGCCACGCCCGCAATTTTGCGGTGGGCCATGTCGCGAAACAGGCGCTTGGGGGCCCCGTCGGCGGCCGCGGCGGCGGGGCCAGCGGCGCTGCCGGCGTAGGCACCGGCCGTGGGGGCCCCAGCAAAGGTGCCGGCCGTTTCAACGTCGTCGTCCTCGTCGAGGTCCGAGGCGAAGTCGCTCACCCGGCCCATTTTGGCCGTCATGGCCTCCACGTCTTCTAAGGTGATGACTTGCTTGGCGGCCGAGAGGCGGGCGCTGAAAATTTCGGCGATGCGGCCCTCGATGTCGGCCACAATGTCCTGGTGGCCGCGGAAGCTGGCGAAGTGGGCTTTCACTTCGGCCAGGTAGCGGCCGAGTACTTCGTAGCCGTCTTCTTCGATGTGGAAGATGAGGCCCTGCAAGTTGATGCTGATGTTCTTTTTCATGCGAAAGAAGGCCGAACGAGGCCGGTTGAAGTCGGGTGAGTGAAAGGCAAAAAAGCGGGCCGCATCAGCGGGTGTCGCCGGGCGGCCGGCCCTGGCGGATGATGCCCACGGACAGGGCCATTTCCTCCCACGTGTCGCGCAGCTCCTGCAGAAACTGCGCCCCGGCCGGGGTGAGGATGTAGTACTTGCGGGGCGGGCCGCTGGTGCTCTCTTTCCAAGTATAATCGAGCAGCGCCGCGTTTTTGAGGCGCGTGAGCAGCGGGTAGAGCGTGCCCTCCACCACAATCATGCGGGCCGCCGTCAGCTCCTCCAGCATGTCGGAGGCGTAGGCCTCGCCGCGGGCAATTATTTCCAGGATGCAGAACTCCAGGATGCCCTTGCGCATCTGCACCTGGGTGTTTTCAAGTTTCATGGGCGATGAGTGGGCTAGTGGGTGATGAACAGTACAAATGTATGGTAGGTACTTTGTTTTGCAAGGTACTGTTTCAAATTAATATGGTGCTTTTCCTAGATTGAATTGAAAAAGTGTATCAGTGAGTAGTTTAGGCACTTTTTGCCTTAAAAATATTTTTACCGCCGCAACCGCGCTGGGGCCCCGCCGGGGCCAATTGCACTGCCCACCGCCAATTCTTGTCTGATTCCGGGGACCGCGCTGCACCAGAAAGCGGTAACTTGCGTTCCGTCTGCGAAAAAAATCTACCGTCCGTTTATCGATATGACTCAACGCTACGCCGCCGCCCGGCGGTGGCTGGGGGCCCTGGCCCTCGGGGCCCTGGCCCTGCCCGCCGCCGCCCAAAGCACCACCGCGCCCAAGTACAGCAACGACTTCCTAAACGTAGGCGTGGGTGCCCGGTCATTAGGCATGGGCAAGGTGCAAACAGCCTTGGCCGACGACGCCACCGCCGGCTACTGGAACCCGGCCGGCCTGGCCAACCAAACTCACAAGTACGACGGCGTGCTAATGCACTCCGAGCTGTTCTCGGGCATCGTGAAGAACGACTATGCCGCATTCTCGATGCCGCTCGACAAGGAAAGTACCGTCGGCGTGAGCATCATGCGCCTGGGCGTAGACAATATCGCCGATACGCGCAATCTCATCAATGAGTACGGCTACATCGACTACAGCAGAATTACTTACTTCTCGGTGGCTGACTACGCCATGCTGCTGTCCTACGCGCGCAAAATTGGGCAGGTAGAGGGCCTGAGCGTTGGGGCCAACGCCAAGCTGATTTACCGCAACGTGGGCAACTATGCCAATGCCTACGGCTTCGGCGTCGACCTGGGCGTGCAGTACAACTACAAGGGTTGGAAACTGGGCTTAGCAGCCCGCGACGTAACCACTACATTCACCGCCTGGAGCATCAACGCCGACCAGTACCAGAAGGGCCCCAACAGCGCCGTTGCCAACGGGACGGACCCCGTGCCCGCCAACCGCAACGAAGTCACACTGCCGCGCTTGGTGCTGGGTGCGGGCCGGCAGTTCAAGCTACCCCAACAGTTTACGGCCCTGGTGTCGACCGATTTGGAAGTTACCACCGACGGTAAGCGCAATACCCTTATTGCCAGTGGGCCGGTAAGTATTAACCCGCGCGCCGGCGTGGAGCTGGGCTACAAAAACCTGGTATTTCTGCGCGGGGGCGTCGGCGACTTTCAACAGATTACTGACTTCAGTGGCAATAAGGTACAGAAGGGCCAGTACAGCCTGGGGGCCGGCGTGGCCATCAGCGGCCTGCGCGTGGACCTGGCCCTCTCGCGCCTGGCGGTGGAGGCCCTGGGCCAAAGCTTACAAACCAACTCGCTGATTGTGAGCCTGGGCTACGGCTTCAAATAACTGATTGACAGGAGCTATTCATTAAAAATGCCGGCCGCAGCAACGGCCGGGCGCATTCATTAGGTTATGAAACAACTCAATACCCGCAAACTGGTGCAATGGGTGGCGTGGGCGTGGCTGGTGCTGCTGAGCGGCGGCGCGGCGCGCGCGCAGTCGGGGCCCTACGGCAACGAGTGGATTGTGCCCGGCCAGGCGTACTACAAGATAAAAATCATCCGCGACGCCCTCTACCGCCTCGACTACGACTACCTGACCAAAGCCGGCCTCGGCAACGGCATCGACCCCAGCCGCTTGCAGCTGTGGCGGCGCGGCAAGGAGCTGGCCGTGTACCAGGGCGGGGCCCCCGCCACGTTCGACGCCAACACGTACCTGGAGTTCTACGGCCAGCGCAACGACGGCGTCCTCGACCGCGACCTGTACCACGCCGACCGCGACCAGCCCCACCAGCTCTACAGTTTCTACACCGACACGGCCGCGTATTTCCTGACCTACCCGGGCTCCACGGGGCCCTCGGGCCGGCGCATGGCCGAGGCGCAGTCGGCCGGCGGGGGCACGCCGCACGCGTGGTGGCTGTTTGCCCCGGCCCAGGCCATAACTACTACGTACGTAGAGGACCCGGTGGGGCCCAACCAGGTCACTTTTCTGCCCTGGCTGGGGTCGAGCGAAGGCTTTCGTTCCAGCACCATCCCCGGGGGGAATAACAGCAACGGCATTTTCGATGGCGTGGTGGGCGGGCTGCGCGCCGTGCCGGGCGCGGGGTCCGCGCCGGCCCCCACCATCGAGGTGGGCCTGGGCGGCGGCACCTTGATGCCGCACTCCACCCAAGTAGCGGTGGCCAACCCCGCGAATCCCAACGTGTTTCGCACGCTGGGCACCGTTACGTATAATAACTACGACAACGTGACGCGCCGCTTCACGCTGCTGCGCTCCGATGTGGGGCCCGACGGCACGGTACGCATCCGGTGCTCGGTACCGGTCACCAGCACCATCAGCTCCACCCGCGACGCCTTCCGGGTGTCGTACCTGCGGGCAGTGGTGCCGCAGGCCAGCCGCTGGTTCAAAGGCGGGCCCCAATTTTTCCGCAGTGACTCCACGCTGAGCGCCCCGGCCACGTTTGAGGTGGACAGCATTCCGGCCACCGCGCGCGGCTACGACGTGCACGACCCCTGGAACGTGCAGCGCATCGCGCCCGCCGCCGCCCAAACCCTGGGAGCCCTGGGGCGGCGCTTCGTGTTTCCAAGCGCCACCGCGGCGCAGTCGCGCCGCCTGCTGCTGGCCGATGCCGCGCTGGCTGAAGTACCGGCTGCGCCGCGCCGCCTGGTGTTCCGCGCCCTCAATGCCCGGGCCACTTTCGCCATCATCACGCACCCGCAGGTGTACGGCGCCTCCAAGGCGCCGCGGCTGTACGCGGGCTACCGGGCCTCGGCGGCCGGCGGGGCCTACGACACGCTGGTAGTGACGGCCCCGCAGCTCTACGACCAGTTTCACTACGGCGAGCGGTCGTGGCTGGCACTGCGCCACTTCAGCCTGTGGCTGGTGGCCGGGGCCCCCACCAACCCCAACCGCTACTTGCTGCTGCTGGGCAAGGGCATTGTGCCCAGCGAATATTCCTACCAAGGCCGCCTCTTCCGCACCAACGGTGAAATGGGCTTCGACCTAGTGCCCACCAGCTCCCGGGCCGTGTCGGACAATATGATTTCGGCGGATTTTCGGGCCGGCGACTACCGGGCCAAAATTCGCACCGGCCGCCTCACGGTGGTGAATGAACAGCAGGTGCTCAATTACTTGGCTAAACTTAAGCAGCACGAAGCGCTGGGCCTGGCCCCGTGGCGCAAAAACGTGCTGCACTTAGCGGCTGGTATAAACCAAACAGAAGCTGATGATTTTAGAGCTACGTTAGACCATGGCAAAGCGCGGGTGGAGCAACCTTATTTTGGCGGCACTGTCGTAGCCACCCGTGAGGTTGTGAGTACCAGCGGCTTCCCTGTACCGGTCAATATTGCTGCTGAATTAAACACTGGTTTGTCGCTTATTAGCTACTTCGGCCACGCTTCCAATAACACTTTTTTGCTCGATTTTAGTGCGCCTTCTGATCAATCCAGCGGCTATACTAACACTGGGAAATACCCGTTCTTGTTTCTGAATGGTTGTGCTGCTAACCACACCTTCACCACCGCCTATACCCGCGTTGAGGATTGGTTATTCGCGCCCAACGCTGGAGCCTTGGGTTCGTTGGCTGAGTATGGCCTGAGCTACCCTGCTGAACTGAGTGTGTCGCAGGACCTGATGTACCAAGTGATGCTGAACGACCCGGCGTACTACGGCCAACCTATCACGGCCATCCACGACGAAGTAGTGCGGCGCTTGCAAGCAACGGCGTTGTTTAAGGACGATGTGGGCACGGAGCAGCTGCTGGGCACCGGCTGGCAGGGCGACCCCGCGCTGACGCTTTACGCACCGGCCAAGCCCGACTTTGTGGCCAGCAGCGCGGCCCTGGCCGTGGCCTCGGCCAACCCGCCCACCGACGTGACGGCGGCCTCGGCCTCGTTTCTGCTGAACATTGGGGTGAGCAATCCCGGCAAAGTCACCCGCGAGCCGGTGGAAATCCGCGTGACCCGAAGCTACGCCGGTACCAGCCGGCCCGACGACGTGTACACGCAGGTGTTCCGCCAGGCGTTTCGGCGCGATACGGTGTACGCCTTCCCCATCACCAATACCGTGGTGAACGGTGTGAACGTGTTTGGCAACAACCAGTTCACGGTGGAGCTGGACTACCAGAAGAAGGTGGCCGAGCTGGACGAAACCAACAACACCGCGACGCTTAGCTACACCTTTTTGCAGGGCGGCGTGACGGTGCTCAACCCGCCCGAATTTGCCATTGTGCCCACCCGCACGCCCCGCCTGGTGGCCCAAACCAACGACCCCAACGGCCCGGCCCGCCTCTTCAACGTGGAGCTGGACACCACGGCGGCCTTCAACAGCCCGCTCGTGCAGCGCACCGACATTACGGCCCCGCTGCTGGTGAGCTGGCGGCCCACGCTGCCCACCATCGCCGGGCGCGACAGCGTGGTGTGGTACTGGCGCACGCGCTTTGCGGTAGCCGCCGCGGGCGAAGACGGCCGCTGGGCCACCAGCTCGTTCCGCGTAATTGACGGAACCAGCGGCTGGTCGCAGAGCCACTACGCCCAGCTGCAGCGCAACACCCTGAAGGGCGCGAACGTGGCGGGCCCTAACGGCCGCTGGACGTTCGACGCGCAAACCACGCGGGCCACCATCACCTCGGCCCGCATCGGCCCGGCGCAGGAGTGGAAAACGCTGCTGCACCAGGTGACGCGCGGCAACGGCACGAGCAGCTTCCGCCTGCGCCTGCTGGGCATCGACGCGAACGGCGTCACCAAAGAATTGAACGCCAACGTGCCGTCGTCGCGGTTTTCGCTGGCCGGCATTTCGGCCACTGATTACCCGTACTTGCAGCTGGAGCTGAGCGTGGCCGACACCAACCGCGTGGCCCCGCAGCTGCGCGAGTGGCTGGTGCTGTATACCGGCGTGCCCGAGGGCATCGTGCGGCGCGACCTGGTGCCGGCCGCTACTTATGCGCCCGCCGCGCTGCTGGCTCAGGCTAGCGGCACGGGCAAGCTGGCCTTCCCGGTGCAGTTCGAAAACGTGTCGGCGCTGCCCTTTGGGGCCCCGATGCGGGTGAAAACGGAGGTGTTCGACAGCAACACCAACACCCAGGTGGCGTCGGTGGTCCAGACCGTAACGGCGCCCTTGCAGCCCGACGCCATCCTGACCCAAAACGTGGAAGTGCCTTTGACGGGCAAGTTTGGTAATCTGTCCACGCGGGTGACGTTTAACCCGTTGCCGGTGGCTCCTACCGATCCCAATGCACTGCCCGAACTCACGCACGTCAACAACGAGCTGAACCTGGCGCCCTTCCAGGTGGGCAACACCAGTGTGCCGCCGGTGCTCGACGTGGCCTTCGACGGCCGCCACATCCTCAACGGCGAAATCGTGTCGCCGCGCCCCGTGGTCAGCATTCAGCTCACCGACACCGACAAGCTGCGGCCCCTGGCCGACGCCTCGGCCTTCACCGTGTACCTGCAAGCGGGCACCGGCCCGGCCACGGCCGTGAACGTGCTGGGCCCCGACGCCACCTTCCGCGTAGAGACTACCGCCGCCGGCAGCACCGCCTACCTCGACTACCACCCCGGCCGCACCACCCCGCTGCCCGACGGCACCTACACCCTGCGCGCGCAGGGCCGCAACACGGCCAACCTCAGCGCCGCGGCCCAGGAGTTCCAGGTGAAATTCACGGTTGTGAACGCCTCGCAAATCACCAACGTGTACCCCTACCCGAACCCGGTGACGAGCAAGGCGCGCTTCGTGTTCACGGTGACGGGCCAGGAACTGCCGCGCAACATGAAAATCCAGATCATGACCTTGACGGGACGCGTGGTGCGCGAGATTTTCATGGGCGAGCTGGGGGCCCTGCACCTGGGCAACAACCTCACCGACTTCGCCTGGGACGGCACCGATCAGTACGGCGACCGCCTCGCCAACGGCACCTACCTCTACCGTGTCAGCCTCGACGACCCGGACGGTAAGTTCTCGCAGCGTGCCACCAGCGGCGACCAAGCCTTCAAAAACGACTGGGGCAAGCTGGTGCTGCTGCGGTAGGTAGGGGAATTAAAAATTAAAAATGAAGAATTAAAAATGGGTTGGTTTGACGGTGTGGCTGATCTGCACCGTCAAACCAACCCATTTTTAATTCTTCATTTTTAATTTTTAATTCCTTTTTTCTCTACGGCAAATCCTTCTGCAACCGCATGTACGGGATGCCTTCCTTCTCAAAAACCGGCCCGTCGGGCCCCAGGCCGAACCGCTCGTAGAACGGCAGCGTGGCCAGCCGGGCGCTGCACCAGATGCGCTGGGCCCCCAGCCGGTCCGCTTCCGCCAGTACGTGGCGCAGCAAGGCCGAGCCTAGCCCTTGGCCCTGGCAATCGGGCCGGGTGGCAAACTTGCGGAACTGCGCCACGGGCCCCTGCACGAATAGCGAAATCACCGCCACCAGTTCCTCGTTTTGGAACGCGCCAAAGTGCTGCCCAAGCGGATCGTCGGGCAAGTGGCAGTACGTCATGGGCTTATCGGGCCACAGCACCTGGTGGCGCAGCGGGTACGTAGCGGCGAAGGGAATGGGCCGGATGTCCATTTAGTTGTCGGTTGCTCGTTGTCAGTTGTCAGGATTTGTTGAAAAAGCTGCCAACTGCCAACCAGCAACCGACAACTAACGAAATCAGCGCCGGCGCAGCGTTACGAAGCTGAAGGCGTAAGGATTATCAGCGTCGGCTTCGTGCCGCTCGCGGGTTTCCTCGCGCCAAGCAGTGGGAGAAAGGGCGGGGAAGGTAGCGTCGCCCTCGAAGGCGTGGTGCACTTCGGTGAGGTACACCACGTCGGCCGCGTTTAGCGCCTCGCGGTAAATCTCGCCGCCGCCGATGACGCACACTACCTCGCTATCAAGTTCTTGGGCGCGGGCCAGGGCCCCCAGCACCGAGGCGGCGGCCTCGCAGCCGGGCGCGGCCCAGCCGGCCTGGCGCGTCACCACCAGGTTGGGGCGGCCCGGCAGGGCCCTCCCGATGCTGTCGTAGGTTTTGCGGCCCATTACCACCGGGTGGCCCAGGGTGAGGGCCTTGAAATGCTGCAAATCGGTCTTCATCCGGCCCCAGGGCAGCTGCCCGCGGTGGCCAATTACGTCGTTGTCGGCCACGGCCACTACTAATGCTACCATCTCAGAAAACCAGTTTGTTGCCCCGTAAAAACTCCTCCACGCTCATGCGTTTTTTGCCCTCGGCCTGGATGTCGAGCAGGTCGAGCCAGCCGTCGGCGGCGCGCACGCGCAGGTAGCGGCGGCCGTCGGTGGCCCAGGTGCCGGGCGGCTTCTGCGAGCCCGCGGGCAGGGCCCCGGCGCGGAAAATCTTGAGGATGCGGCCGTCGGGCAGCGGCGCGAAGGCCACGGGCGCGGGCGCCAGGCCCCGCACCAGGTTCATCAAATCGACGGCCGATTGGGTGAAGTCGAGCCGGCCGGTTTCCTTCTGGATTTTGGGGGCCGGGCGCAGGTCGCCGCCCATTTGCTGGGGCAGGCTGGGGGCAGTGCCGGCGGCCAGGGCCTCCACCGAGCGGCGGGCCAGCAGGGCCCCGGCGTGCTTCAGCTTGGTGTAGAGCGTACCGAAATCGTCCTCCGGTGCAATGGCCACGCGGTCCTGGAAAATTAGGTCGCCGGTGTCAATTTCGTGGCGCAAAAAGAAGCTGCTCACGCCGGTTTCCGTTTCGCCCCGGATGAGGGCCCAGTTGATGGGCGCCGCGCCGCGGTACTGCGGCAGCAGCGAGGCGTGGATATTAATGCTGCCCAGCCGCGGCATGGCCCACACCGCCTCGGGCAGCATCCGGAAGGCCACCACTACCTGCAAATCTGCATGGTAGCTTTTCAGCTCGGCCTGAAAATCGGGCGATTTCAGGTTCGTGGGTTGCAGCACGGGCAGGCCGTGGCCCTCGGCGGCGGCCTTCACGGCTGAGGCCTGGAGCTGGCGGCCGCGCCCCGCGGGCCGGTCGGGGGCCGTGACGACGGCCACCACCCGGCCGCCGGGCCAGCCCAGCAGCGCTTCCAAAGTGGGCACCGCAAACTCGGGCGTGCCCATAAAAATGATGCGAAGGGGAATGAGCATGTGCTAGGAGAAAGCTTTGGCGAGCGGCGCGGGAAGCTTTGCCAACCCCGGCCGTGGTTTTGTCAAATGAAAGCGTGTTTCTATTAATCTAGGTCGTGATTCTGCCGAATCGGATTGTGAATCTGTCGACCTAAGTCGTGAATTTATCGACCCGGGTCGTTATTTTACTGACCCGAGTCAACATTTTTATGATCCGGGTTGGCAATTTGCCGAACCGATTCGTGTTTTTGCCGCTCCCGGCCGGCTACCGCTCCGGGTACAGCAAATACTTCTTGCGCATTTGCTTGAACTGGCCCAGCCCGGGCTCCCAGGAGGCGCGGATTTCGGCTTCGGTTTTGCCGGCGATGATTTGCTGGCGCAGGGCCGGCGTGCCGCTGAGCTGTTCGAAGTACTTGGTGAAAAAATGCTCCTTGTCGGTGCTTTGTTTATAAAAATCAAGCAGGTACTGCACCGACAAGCCGGTGGGCGGCACCGGGGCCCCGCGCAAATCCAGCCCATAACAGAGTTGGCCGTTGAGCGGCGGGGTGGGCGAGCCAGCGTTGGGCTTCGGGGTGAACGAGAACGGCCGGCTGGCCGGCTGCGCGGGGCCCCCAATGGCCTCAAACGGGAAATCGGTGCCGCGGCCCACGCTCACATTGGTGCCCTCGAACAGGCACACGGTGGGGTACAGGGCCACGGCGTGGGGCGTGGGCAGGTTGGGCGAGGGGCGCACGGGCAGCGCATAGGGCGTGGCGTGGGTGTAGCCGGGGCCCAGCGGCACCACCGTGAGGCGGCAGCGGCGGCCGCCGGCCAGCCACTTTTCGCCGTTGATCATCTGCGCCAGCTCGCCCACCGTGAGGCCGTGGGCGATGGGCAGCGCGTCTTGGCCCACGAACGAGGCCAGCGCGGGCTCGCGCACGGGGCCGTCCACGGCGGTGCCGTTGGGGTTGGGCCGGTCGAGCACGATAACGGTTTTGCCCTGCTCGGCGGCGGCTTCCATTACCAGGTGCAGCGTGCTGATGAAGGTGTAGAACCGGGCCCCTACGTCCTGAATGTCAAAGATTAGCACGTCCACGTCGGCCAGCATTTCGGGGGTGGGCTTCTTGGTTTTGCCGTACACCGAGCGCACGGGCACGCCGCTGCGGGCATCGCGCCCGTCCTGGATGGTGGCACCGTCGGCGGCCTCGCCGCGGAAGCCGTGCTCGGGCGCGAAGATGGCCGTCACGTTCACGCCCCGGCTGCGCAGCGTGTCTACTAAATAGGTGTTGCCCACGCGGCTCGACTGGTTGACGACTAACCCCACGCGCTTGCCCTTAAGCTGCGGCAAGTACTGCGCCAGCCGCGCCGCGCCCACCACCGGGCCGGCCGGCCCCGGGGCCCCGGCCGCCGGCTGGGCCGAGGTAGGCCCCGGCGCCGCGGTGCAGGTGCGCAGCGCCAGCAGCAGCGCCAGGAAAGGAAACAAAGTGGGGCTGGGCATGACGGGAGGGGCGTTGGTTTGCGTTGAAAAGCGAAAATTCCGAGTTCGGGGGTGCGCAATCTGCGTAGCTTTACGGCACTGCATGAACGTTGCCCGCTACATATCGCACAAAATCGACGGCGGGGCCGATTCCGGCTCCTTCACTTCGTCGGTCACAAAAATAGCCATCATCAGCATCGCCATGGGGCTGGGCGTGATGATTGTGTCGTTTGCCATCCTGCAAGGGTTCCGCAACGAGATTCAGAGCAAGATTTTCTCGTTTGGGGCCCACCTCCAGGTGTCGCGCTACGACACCAACAATTCGCTCGAAGTGGCCCCCATCGGGGGCCCGTCCGTCGAGAAGCGCCTGCACCAGTTCCCGCAGGTGAAAACGGTGCAGGCGTACGCCTACAAAACGGCCATCATCAAAACCCCCGACGAGGTGCTGGGCGTGGTGATGAAGGGCATTGATGAGAAGGAAGGCCAGTCGCCCATGCGCCAAAACCTGGTGGCGGGCGATTTCCTGCACTTCCCCGCCGACTCGGCCAGCACCGACGTGCTGCTCTCGCGCAAGATGGCCAACAAGCTGAACCTCAAGGTGGGCAGCGAGGCGCTGTTCTACTTCATTCAGAACCCGCCGCGCATCCGGCGCTTCCGGGTGAGCGGCATTTACCAAACCGGGCTCGACGAGTTCGACGAGGCCTACGTGGTGGGCGACATCCGGCAGATTCGGGAATTGAACGCTTGGCCCGACTCGCTGGTCGGGGGCCTGGAAGTGGTGCTCAAGGACTTCAAGCGCCTCGACCGCACCGCCGACCAGATCTACGAGGCGCTGCCCTACGACCTCAAAATCGACAAGATTACCGAGCAGTACGCCCAGCTCTTCGACTGGCTGCAACTGCTCAACCGCAACGTCCTCATCTTCTTGGTGCTCATTATTTTTGTGGCCACGTTCAACATGGTGGCCACCATTTTCATCATGATTTTGGAGCGCACCAACATGATTGGCGTGCTGAAGGCGCTGGGCGCGACGGACAACCAAATCCGGCAGATGTTCTTCTTCCGGGGCCTCTCGCTCACGGTGCGCGGCATGCTCATCGGCAACGCCGTAGGGCTGGGCTTCTGCGCCATCCAGTACTACTTCAAGGTCATCCCACTCGACCCCGAGAACTATTACATGGACCGCGTGCCCATTTTCTGGGACTTTAAAGTGCTGCTTGTGCTCAACGTGGCCACCTTCGGCACCACGCTGTTGGCCATTCTGGTTCCCACGTACTTAATCTCGCGGATTAAGCCCGTAGTAGCCATCAAGTTCGATTAGAACGGCTGTAGTGCGGACTTTGTAGTCCGCGGCGCTCGCTTCTTCCTGCCGATTGCCGTTGGGCGACCGGGCAGCGCCGCGGACTACAAAGTCCGCGCTACGTTCTACTAAAGCAGGGGCGAGCGCAGCAGCAAATTCGGGTCGGGGCAGAGCGCGGTCCAGTGGTCCCGCTCGTCGGGCCGGGCCACGCCGGGGAAGTCGCCCCGGCGGCCTTGCAGGTCCAGCATCAGCTGGAAGTGCAGGTGCGGGGGCCAGTCGCCGTTCTCGGGGTAGGGCCCCACAGTGGCGAAGGTTTCGCCGGTGGCCAGGGCCTGGCCAGGGCGCAGGTGCTGCCACTCGGCGCGGCCCAGGTGGCCGTAGAGGCTATAAAAAACGGTGCCGGCCAGTTCGTGCTGCAAAATGGCGGTGGGGCCGTAGTCGCCAAAGTTGTTGTTGTCGGCCAGGCTGTGCACGGTGGCGGGCAGCGGCGCGGCCACGGGCGTGCCGGCGGGCACCCACACGTCCACGCCCAGGTGCAGGGAGCGGGCCAGCTCGGCCGCCCCAAAATGAGCGCTGCGGCGGTAGATGACGCGGTTCTCGAGGTAGCCGCCGAGGCCGGTGGTGGCGCGCTGGTCGGCCAGCAGGCGCTGCACCAGCGCATCGAAGGCCGGCGTGTCGCGCAGGGCTTCGGGGGTGAGCAGCGGGTTGGCGGCGGTGAAATCGAGGCGGGCGGCGCTGGGGGCCCCCAGGGGCACGGGCACCACCGGCGCGGCCGGGGCCAGCGCCAGGGCGCGGAGAAAAGGGGTGGGCATGGGCGAAATTTTGGCGCGGGGCCCTCGGCGGCAAAACCCCCGGGGCCGCGGCAAGTTACCTTTGAGGCCCGGTTTCGCGCCGCGCGCCGCCTGCCCCGTGGGGCCCCGGCGGCCTGGCCACTTCCTAGCCGCCGCTTTCCAGTATCCATTCCCTCCGTTAATATAAGATGTACCAAACCCTGACCGTTGTTGCGCTGACCCAGGAAACCCCCGATGCCATCACCATTCACCTGGAGCGGCCCGACCGGCAGCCCATTGCGGCCCAGCCCGGCCAGTTCCTGACCCTGATTCTGCCCTGCGGGCCCGGCGGCAAAAAGGAGCGCCGCGCCTACTCGCTCAGCAGCACCCCGCACGAAGCCCCGCGCCTGGCCGTGACGGTGAAGCGCGTGGTGGGCGGCTTGATGAGCAACTACTTGCTTGACACCGTGCGCGTGGGCCAGCAGATTGAAGTGATGAACCCGCTCGGCAACTTCACCCTCAAGCCCAGCCCCAAGGCGGCCCGCTCGCTGGTGCTGGTGGGGGCCGGCTCGGGCATCACCCCGCTCATGGCCATGCTGAAGGCCGTGCTGCACGGCGAGCCCGCCAGCCACGTACTCCTGATTTACGGCAACCGCGACGAGGAAAACGTCATCTTCAAAGACCAGCTCGCACAACTGGAGGCCGCCAGCCGCGGCCGCCTGCAAGTAGAGCACGTGTACAGCCAGCCGCTGCGCCCCGGGGGCCCCCACCAGCACACCGGCCGCCTCAACCGCACCACGCTGCTGCGCATCCTGGAGCAGCGCCACCAGTTTCCGGCCGAGCAGGCCGAGTACTTCCTCTGCGGGCCCGAGGGGCTGATGACGGAGGCGCGCGCCGCGTTTGCCCTGCTGTGCGTGCCCGAGAGCCGCGTGCACTGGGAGAGCTTCACGGCTTCGACCAGCGCGTTTGAGGAAGCGGCCGTGGCGGCGGCCGGCGCGCACGGCGACGTGTCGGCCAGCCCGGCCGATGCCCCCGCCGGGGCCCGGCGCGTTACGGTGCAGTACGAAGGGGCCGAGTACGTGGTGGCCGTGCCCGCGGGCACCACCATCCTCGACGCCGCCCTCGACCAGGACATTGACCTGCCGTATTCGTGCCAGGCGGGGGTGTGCACCGCCTGCCGCGGTAAGTGCCTGAGCGGCAAGGTGCACCTCGACGAGCGCGACGGCTTGTCGGATTCGGAACTGAAGCAGGGCTACATTCTGACCTGCGTGGCCCACCCCCAAACCGACGACGTGGTGATAGAGATAGGCTAGGGCCCCCGGGCAACTTTTTGCCCGTGCCGGGAGTTTGCAAGCCTTCGCCGGCCGGCCCCGGGGCCCTATTTTGCGGAATATTGCAGATATTGCATACCGCGCCGGTCGGGCTCACCCGCGCGCCCACGACGCTTACCTTTCCTTCTGATGATCCAATTTGCTGAACCCTCGGCCGCCTCGGCCACTGACACCCAGCGCCCCCCGCGCCATTACGTGCCCGAAGATTTTCAGGTGACGGACTGGGCCGCGCTGGAAGGCTACTTTCAGGAGCTTGAAGCCCGCCCTGTGGCCTCGGCCGAGGCGCTGGAGCGCTGGCTGCTCGACCGCTCGGAGCTGGAAGCCGTGTTGAGCGAAGACCTGGCCTGGCGCTACATCCGCATGACTTGCGCTACCCAGGATGCCGCCCGCTCCGAAGCGTTCCAGTATTTTGTGAACGAGATTGAGCCCCGCGTGGCCCCCTACGACCACGCCCTGAACGAGAAGATGCTGGCCTCGCCCTACCTCGGCGGGCTCGACCAGACGCGCTACGGCGTGTTTCTGCGCTCGGTGCGCCGGGCCTCGGAAATCTACCGGGTGGAAAACATCCCGCTCAAAACCGAAATCAGCACCAAGCAGCAGCAGTACGCCGCCACCGCCGGGGCCATGACCGTGACGCTCGACGGCGAGGAACTGACCCTGCCCCAGGCCGCCGACCGCCTCAAAAGCCCCAACCGCGCCGTGCGCGAAACCGCCTGGCGCGCCGTGCAGCAGCGCCGCCTGCACGACGCCAAGAGCCTCGACGCGCTGTTTACCGAGCTGGTGGGCCTGCGCCACCAGGTGGCATTGAACGCCGGTTTTAGCAACTTCCGTGACTACATGTTTGCCGCGCTGGGCCGGTTCGACTACACGGCGCAAGACTGCTTCAACTTCCACCGCGCCATCCGCGAAACGGTGGTGCCCCTGATTGACGACCTCGATTTGGAGCGCCGCCAGGACCTGAACCAGCCCGCCCTGCGCCCCTGGGACCTCGACGTGGACCCCAGCGGCCAGCCGCCGCTGCGCCCCTTCGCCACCGGCGAAGAGCTGCTGGAGAAAACCATCGCCGTGTTCCAGGCCCTCGACCCGTACCTGGGCGACTGCCTGCGCACCATGCGCCAGATGGGCCAGCTCGATCTGGAAAGCCGCAAGGGCAAGGCCCCCGGCGGCTACAACTACCCGCTGGACGAAACCGGCGTGCCGTTTATTTTCATGAACGCTACCAGCAGCCTGCGCGACGTGGTGACGATGCTGCACGAGGGCGGCCACGCCGTGCACAGCTTCCTCACGCGCCACTTGGCGCTGGGCGCCGACAAGCACCCGCCATCCGAGGTGGCCGAGCTGGCTTCGATGAGCATGGAGCTGATCAGCATGGACCACTGGGACGTGTTTTTTGAGAATCCCGCCGACTTGCGCCGGGCCAAGAAAACGCACTTGGAGAGCGTGCTCGAAACCTTCCCCTGGGTGGCCACCATCGACAAGTTTCAGCATTGGGTGTACGAGCACCCGGCGCACACCGAAACCGAGCGCCACCACCGCTGGACGGAAATCTTCGACGAGTTCAACCAGCGCACCGTGGACTGGCGCGGGCTGGAAGGCATTAAACCCTACCTGTGGCAGAAGCAGTTGCACCTCTACGAAGTGCCGTTCTACTACATCGAGTACGCCATGGCCCAGCTCGGGGCCATTGCCGTGTGGCGCCACTACCGCCAAAATCCCGCCGAGGGCTTGGCGGCCTACAAGCGGGCCTTGGCCTTGGGCTACACCGCGCCCATCGGCCAGATTTACGCCGCCGCTGGCATCCGCTTCGACTTCAGCACCGACTACCTGCGCACGCTGGCCGACTTCGTGCGCGAAGAAATGGCCGTCTTGTAAACGCAATAGGGCCCCGAACGCAACGAGCCGCCCGGATCACTCCGGGCGGCTCGTTGCGTTCGGGGCCGCGCGGGGCCTGACGACTTAGTACCGGTCGTAGCGGTCACGCCGGTCGTGGTGGTCATCATACCGGTCGTGGCGGTCGTTGCCATAGCCATAGCCGCGGCGCGGCTCGCGCACCACGCAGGAAGAAAGTCCAAGGCTGCCGAGCACCACCAGGGGCAGGAGCCGCCGCAATACGAAATTCAACATGGCGCAGAGAATTGATAAGATGGATGGAAAAAATAGCAATAACCCTAGTTTTTCGATCTAATTAGACGTTAAAACATTACTGGGGGTTGTGACTTCCTACCCAACCATCATGCCAAACCGATGTCGCCCACTGGGGCCCAACAGCCCATACTGGGCCGCTTTGGTGCAGGTAATGGTCACCAATTTGCCTGTCATGCAGGTTGCCATTGCGCCCGCCAGGGGCGTGTAGACGATGGTGACGCGCTGGTTACCGGTGGCCCCAAACAAACCCCGCCGGCAGCAGGTGCGCGCCACCGGCCAGCTCCAGCACCTTGCCGCAGCGGTCGAGGCCGCCGAGGTCGCGCACGGTGGCGGGCGTGCCGCAAGTCGCGGCACTGGGGCCCCGGTGGCAGGCCGTGCCCGCAGCGGCGGTAACTAGCAGCCCAACAGTGCGTAATACTGTAAGAGACAGAAACATAAATAAATGTTTAGGGCGTTTTCCAGTAGCTCGGACTTTGTAGTCCGAGCTACTGGAAAACGCCCTAAACACTTTAGCGAGCAGGTAGACGGGTTACTGCGGGGCCCCTAGCTCGAAGAGCTGCAGCGGCTGCGGCACCGGGTACTTGCCGCCGAAGTGGGCCACATCGGCTTGGTGCAGGGCCAGGTAGGCATTGTACTGCTTGGCGGCGCGGTCGTACTGAATGCGGAAGCTGGCCACCCCGGCGTCGAGCTGCTGGAGGCCTTCCACGAAGTTGCGGGCGTTTTCGCTGGGGGCCCCGCCGGCGGGCGCGGCCACGGGGTAGAGGGCGTGCAGCAGCGAATCCTGGGCGGCGTCGTAGGCGTCGATTTGGGCCGAGGGCAGGTTGGTTTGGGTATAGCGCCGGGCCTTGAGGTGGTCGTTGGCGGCGGCCAGGGCCCCCAGTTGTGCGGAGTTGGAGCCGGGCTGCTGCTGCAATTCGCGCAGCAGCAGGCGCGTGATGCCAATTTTCTGGTCGTCGCTGGCCACCATGGCCTGCCACTTGGCGTCGGCCGAGTCGCGCAGCACCGTCAGTTGCGACTGCACGGCCGTGGCCGAGGCCGGGTCGGTGGCGGAGCGGGCGGTGCCGCCGTCGCGCTTGCACGAGGCGGCGCAGGCCACTATTATTAATAGGGCCCCGAAAATGGATTTAATGGAAGCGGAGCGAAACGGGCGCAGCATAGCGGTAAGCAACGAGGTGTGAACGGACAACGGCAAAGGTAACCGCGTAGTGTGGGGCTGGGGCCCCCGGGCTCCCGGCCAAACGCCCCGGGGCCCCGGCCGTACCTTTGGGGCCGGGCCGCCACCGGCCCGTTTCCCCGCGCTCCGCCCATGTCCGACCTCACCCCGCTCCACGCCCTCGGCGAATTTGGCCTCATCCGCCGCCTGCAACAAAAAATTACCCTTCGCCAGCCCGGTACCGTGCTCGGCATCGGCGACGACGCCGCCATCCTGGCCCCCACCGCTGGGCAGGAAGTGGTGATGACCACCGACCTGCTGGTAGAAGGCGTGCACTTTGACCTCTCGTTTTGCCCGCTCAAGCACCTGGGCTACAAGGCCGTGGCCGTGAACGTGTCCGACATTGCCGCCATGAACGCCCTGCCCACCCAGCTCGTGCTGGGCCTGGCCGTGCCGTCGCGCTTCTCGGTGGAAGCCATCGAGGAGCTGTACGAAGGCGTGCGCCTGGCCTGCGAGGCCTACAACGTGGACCTGGTGGGCGGCGACACCACCAGCACCCGCACCGGCCTCACGCTGGCCATCACGGTGCTGGGCGAGGCCCCCGCCGGCCAGGCGGTGCGCCGCTCGGGCGGCAAGCCCACCGATTTGCTCTGCGTGAGCGGCGACCTCGGCGGGGCCTACATGGGCCTGCAGGTGCTGGAGCGTGAGAAGCAGGTGTTCCTGGCCGACCCCGAGGCCCAGCCCGAGCTGGACAACTACGAGTACGTGGTGCAGCGCCAGCTCCGCCCCGAGGCCCGCCTCGATGTGGTGCACGAGTTGCGCGAGCTGGGCTTGACTCCTACCAGCATGATCGACGTGTCCGACGGACTGGCCTCGGAGGTGATGCACCTGTGCGCCGCCAGCGGCACGGGGGCCCGGGTGTTCACCGACAACATCCCGGTGGCCAACCCCACGCTCGAAGCCGCCGCCGAGTTCAACCTCGACCCGCTCACTTGCGCCCTCAACGGCGGCGAGGACTACGAGCTGCTCTTCACGCTGCCCGTCACGGCCTACGAAAAAATCAAAAACCACCCCGACATCACCATCATCGGCCACCTCACCGACAAGGACGACGCCGTGAGCCTCGTCACCAAAGCTGGCCAAGCCGTGCCCCTGCAAGCCCAAGGCTGGAAGGCTTTCTGAACCACGGATTTATCGGATTTAACGGATTTGTCGGATTTCGGGGACGATTTACACCTCTGGTTATAACCCAAAAGGCCGCTTCGACAAGCGGCCTTTTTGTGGGATAAAGTCACGCTACGCAAACGGCAATCGTCCCCAAAATCCGACGAATCCGTTCAATCCGATAAATCCGTGGTTCAGACAATTAATCTTCCGGGTAAGGCACGAAAACGAATTTCGTGAACTCCTCATCCAGCACAAACAGGCAGCAAAACTCGTCGGAGTTTTTGTAGTTCTCCTCGAAGCTGTCGATGCCATCGGCGCCGATAATGCCTTGCTGGATAAATAGTTCGACGTAGCTGGCGTACACGTGCCACTGCAGGTTCAGCTCGTCGGCGTTCACCAGCAGGCTGCCCAGCGGCACCTCCTGCTTGGCAAACACGAAGATGGGATACTTGCTGATGTCGCGCTTGCGAATCTGGTACGACGCCTCCTTCAGCGTATCGGATACAATCGCAAAATCCTTAGTGATGGTGCCGAGGTATTTGCCGTTCAGTTCAGGGTCGTTGAAGTAGTCCATGTGTTATGTCAAATAAATATTTGGCTTCCAAACGGAATGAAACACAAAACCGAGAACAAACCCATTTGTGGCTGCATTTAAATAAGTCAATTGTTCCACTGGATTACGCCCGAATTGTCGGCCAAATAAGATGTTGAAAATAATCACTGCCAATAGCGAATAAAATAGCGCAAAAGTTGCTCTATTCAGCATGCGAACAGCTTTTTTGATAAAATATCTGGGTACTTGCACCAGTAGCATATTTGCTATCAATGAAATTATTAAAGTGTAAATCCCAACGATTGTTAGTGCTGCCAAAGCCTGGTTTCTATCTAATAGAAAATAACCCAAGCCATAAACTATAATTGCAACTAACCACCCGGTGAGCGAGGAAACTAGAGCTGCAAGTGTGTAGCTTCTCATACCGTTTTAAATTACTTCAACTCCAGCAATACCACATTCTCCACGTGGTGGGTGTGGGGGAACATGTCTACGGGCTGCACGCGGGTTACGCGGTAGGCGGGGTCGAGCAGTTCCAGGTCGCGGGCCTGGGTGGCGGGGTTGCAGCTGATGTAGACGATGCGCGGGGTGCGCAGCTCCAGCAGGCGCTGCACCACATCGGGGTGCATGCCGGCGCGGGGCGGGTCAGTGATGATGAGGTCGGGGCGGCCGTGGGTTTCGGTGAAGCCGGCGGTGAGGATGTCCTTCATGTCGCCGGCGTAAAACTCGGTGTTGGTGATGCCGTTGATTTCGGCGTTCACGTGGGCGTCGGCTACGGCCTGCTCCACGTATTCCACGCCAATGACCTTGCGGGCCTTTTTGGCCACGAAGCTGGCGATGGTGCCGGCCCCGGTGTAGAGGTCGTACACCAACTCGGTGCCCTGCAAATCGGCGAAGTCGCGGGCCACTTTGTAGAGCTGGTGGGCCCCTTCGGAGTTGGTTTGGTAGAACGACTTGGGGCCGATGCGGAAGTGCAGGCCTTCCATGTCCTCCTCGATGTAGGGCTTGCCACGGTAGCACACCACCTCCAGGTCGTGGAAGGTTTCGTTGCCCTTGCTGTTCAGCACGTAGTTGAGCGACGTGATTTCTGGGAACTTGGCCAGCACCGCGTCCAGCAGCGGCTCGATGGCCTCGTCGGTGCGGTAGCACTGCAAAATCACCATCGTTTCGCCGGTGCTCTGGGCGGTGCGCACGATGAGGTTGCGCAGCAGGCCGGTTTGGCGCACCAGGTTGTTGAACGGCAGCTCGTGCTGGTGGGCGTAGTCGCGGATGAAAAGGCGGATTTCGTTGCTCGGCTCGGGCTGCAACCAGCAGTGCTCCACGTCGATGATCTTGTCGAACCGCGCCGGCGTGTGGAAGCCCACCACCTCGCGGTTGTAAGTGCGCGAATCGTCGTTGATCTGTTCCGTGGTCAGCCAGCCGTTGTCGCTGAACGTGAATTCGAGCTTATTGCGGTAGTAGGTGCGGGCCGGCGAGGGCAGAATCTGGGCGATTTCGGGCAGCGCCACTTTGCCGATGCGGGTGAGCTGGTCTTCCACCTGCTGCTGCTTGTAGCGCAGCTGCGCGTCGTAGCCCAGGTGCTGCCACTTGCAGCCGCCGCAGGTGCCAAAGTGCTGGCAAAACGGCTCCACGCGCAGCTCCGAGTACTGGTGGAACTTCGTGGGCACGGCCTCCAGAAAGTTCTTTTTGGCCTTCGTCACGCGCAGGTCCACCACGTCGCCGGGGGCCACCTGGCTAACGAAAATCACCAGGTTCTCTAGGCGCACCAGGCACTTGCCTTCGGCCACCATGTCCTGAATTTTGACGTTGCGCAGCAGCTCGGCGGGAATATTTTTGAATTTGCTCATAATGGGGATGCAAAAATAGTCCCCGGAATGTCTGAACCACGGATTTATCGGATGGCGCGGATTCGTCGGATTTCGGAGAAGATTGGCTAAAGCCACCTCGCAGCGGTTTCATAAGTAGCGCACCGGCCCTTGTAAAACGGAGTGACAATCTGTTTACCGTTCGCCTGGCAACGGAGTGCCACTCCGTTTTACAAGGGCTGGTGCACTGACTGTAAAATCCCTTTAGGGCCCCAGGGGCCCTAAAGGGATTTTAGCCAATCGTCCCCAAAATCCGACGAATCCGCGCCATCCGATAAATCCGTGGTTCGGACAATCACTTCACCACTTCTACCCAGCCCTTGATGGTGCTGCCGTCGGCTAGCTTGAAGAGGTAGTAGTACTTGCCCGGGGCCACGTCGGGGGCGTCGCCCCAGGTGTTCTGGTAGTTGGTGGTGGCGTACACCTCGCGGCCCCAGCGGTTGAAAATGACGAGCGAGTTGCCGGGGTACAGGGCCACGTTGTCAATCACGAGGCGGTCGTTGCGATTGTCGCCGTTCGGGGTGATGATGTTGTAGAACGCCAGCGGGTTGGCGAAGCTCACCAGGGTTTCGTTGGAGTTCGAGAGCAGCGGCGTGGCGTCGGCGCTGAAGGCTACTACGCGGAAATTCTGGGCGAAGCCCGCGCCGTCGCTGCTCGTGTCCAGGGCCCCGTTGGGTAGGGTGTAGGCGAGCGTGGTGGCCGGCACGGTGGCCAGCAGCGTTGCCGGGGCCCCGTCGAGGCGGCGGTAGACGCGGTAGCCGCTTACTGTAAAACCTATGTAGGGGTTCCAGCGCAGGGCCACGCTGCCCTGGCGGTAGCCGCCCGCGCCGGCCGTGGCGGTGGCTTGCAGGCGCACGGTTTGGGCCACGGCGGTGGTTAGCACCGTGCCGCAACCGTTGGCGACGGTGAGCTGGTATTCGTAGGAATTGGCGCTGGCGTCCACCGCGTTGGCATCGGTGTAGGCGGTGGCGGTGGGGGCCACGGTGCCCACCACGGCGAAGGCGCCGGTGCCCGCCACGCGGCGCAGCACCTGCACCTGGTTGGGCGTGTTGGTGCCGTTGGGCACGCTGAAGGTAAGGATGATGCGGGCGTTGCTAGTAGCATCCACCGAGGCCGTAGTGAGGGTGATAGTGGGCTGGTCGAGCAGAATATTCAGGTTGGAAGCTGCCGTGCCCGTGCAGCCGAAGGCCGACGTTTCCACCACGCTCAGCGAGCGGCTGGGGGCCCCCGAAGTAAAGAGCACCGTGACTTGCCCCGTGCCCTGCCCGCCGGTGATGGTGCCGCCTACCACTGCCCACTGGTAGGTAGACGTGGCGCTGGCGCCCGCCACCGCGTAGGTGCCCGTGAAGGCCTGCGACGGATCGCAGATAAAGCCCGGCCCGGTGATGGTGCGCTGGGGCGGCAGCGGGTTCACGGTGATGAGCACCGAATCGCGCCCGGCGCAGCCCTGGGGCGAGGTGCCCGTCACCCGGAATTTTACCACGATGGGGGCCCCGGTGGAGTTGGCGGCCGTGTACACGGGCTGGGCCACAGTGGCGCTGCTCAGGCCCGCGGCCGGCGTCCAGGCGTAGGTGAAGCCGGCCTGGGTGGGGGCCCCCAGCGTCACGGTTTGGCCCGCGCATACGGTGGCGGCCGTGCCCGCGCGCACCACTGGCGCGGGGCTGACGGTGACGGCCACGGTGCCGGTGGCCGCGCAGCCGGTGGCCAGCGTGGCCGTGAGGGTGTAGGTGACGGTGAGGGCCCCGGCCGTGGCGTTGGCCAGCGTCACGGTGGGGTTGGCGCTGGCCGGGTTGCTCAGGCCCGTGGCGGGGCTCCAACTGTAGGTGACGCCCGCCACCGCCGGGGCCCCCAGCTGCGCCGTGCCGCCCGAGCAAATGGCCACCGCCGCGCCCGGCACCACGGTGGGCAGCGGCAGCACGGTTACCGTTACCTGGGCGGTGCCGGCGCAGCCGCTGGGGTTGGCCGCGCCGGTAATGGTGTAGGTCGTGGTTTGGGTGGGGGCCACCACGAAGGGCCCCGGGCCGGTTTGGGTGGTGCCGCCGCCGGTAAGGGTGTAGGCGCTGCTGCCGCTCACGCTTAGCGTAGTAGACGCGCCCTGGCAGATGCTGAGCGGGCCGGCCACGGCCAGCGCCGGGGCGGCCAGAATGGTCACCGGCAGGCTCACCGAGTCGGTGAGGCAGCCGTAGGCCGACACGCCCCGGGCCACCAGCGTGCCGGTGCCGGCGCTGCCCCACAGCACTTGCACCGTGGGGCCCGTGGCGCTACCCACCACGGTGCCGCCCGTGGCCCGCCAGCGGTAGGTGGCCGTAGCGCCGTTGGCGGTGTAGGCGTGCGCGGTTTGGGCGCAGGCGGTGGCGTCGCCGGCAATGGCCGTGGGGCCCGCGGCCCGCGTCACGGTGATGCGCAGCACGTCGGCCGCGGTTTTGCCGCCGCAGGCCACGTCGCGCACGGTCAGGGCCACGTCGTAGGGCGTAGCGCGCGCTTCGCCGCAGGCCGAATTGTACACGAACGTGCCCACTACTGTGCCGCTGCCGGTGGCCGTGGCCGTGCCCGTGAGGCTGCCCGCCGCCACCGTGCCCGCGTTGCCATTGAAGGTGGCATTGAAGCCGCCCGCGCCGTCGAGTAGCGCGCTGTTGGCTGTGAGCACCAGGGGGTCGCCTGCCACTTGGGTGGCCGTGATGGGGATGCTCAGCGCCTGGCCTTCCTCGATGGTGTAGGCGCGGGGCAGCGCCACGGCTGGGGCCAGCGCCGGGGCCCGGGTGCTCGGGCACTGCGCCACCACCAGCTGCAAGTCGCGCCGCGTGGTGCCAATCAGCACCTCCCGCCCGTTGATGGTGCGGTACTCGGCCACGTCCACGGCTATCACGTACTTGCCCTGGTTGGCGGCCCCGTAGCGGGCCACGCCGGTGCTGGCGTTCAGCAGCGCAAAATTACCGGCTCCGGTGCCAAACGGGTTGGCCAGTGAGTAGCCGGCGTAGTAGCCAATGGCCAGCGGCAGGGGTGGAAACAGCCGGGGCAGGTTCGAGCCCGAGCTGGCAAATTGCCCGTAAGGCGAGCCAAACGAGTACACCAGCCGGTCGCCGTCGGCGTCCACGGCGTTGTTGAGGCTGATGGTCGTATCATTCTGGCACACAACGGCTACGGCCGTGTCCGAAAACACCGGCGCGTGGTTGGGCAGCAGGGCCGGGGCCATGCTCGTGTACAGCGTCAGCGGCCGGTTGTTGTTGCCGGTGTTCAGGTTGGTCACGTCCACGTTGCGGGCGCTGCGCGTGAACACAGCGTAGTAGCCGTCGAACGACAAGGGCAGGTTCACCACGCCCACGAATTTCTGGAGCCTAAACGGCTGCTGGGGCCCCGTCACGGTGCAGCCCGTGGCGGTGGGCGGCAGCAGCACCTGCGAGAGCGAAGTGGAGGCAATGCTCATCAGCCCGGGGGTGCCGCCCTGCGTCACGATGCGGGCGTAATTGACGGTCGTCAGCACAATCTGGGCCCCGGTGGTGCGGTTGTAGATGCCCACAACAGCCTCGGGGTTGGGCTGGGCGGCCCCCGGCAACGAGTTGTTGTAGATGGTCACCGTCAGCTCGTAGCGGAACGGCGCCGCGGCGGGCCCGTTGGCGTCGAGGTAGCGGTAGCTCATTTCGCCGCCCAGCAAGTGGGTGGCACGCGCCGGCCCGGCCAGGCCCAGCACCAACAGGACCAGCAGGGCCCCCAGTCCGCAAAACCGCCGAAGTAGAGTTGTCAGCATATAAAAAAACAGAAGCAGCGTGCAGAAAAAGAAAGCGCAGCCCGGCGGGCCCCCGGGCCGCGCCAGCTCAAAAAAGTAAGGTTTAGTAAATCGGGGACGACGCTCAGGTCAAGCGCCTGGATGGCAGTAGAAAACCATTTTGCTCGTCATGCTGAGCGCAGCCGAAGCATCTCTACTGCGGCAGTAAACTGTGATTAGTCAGCGGGAGAGATGCTTCGGCTGCGCTCAGCCTGACCGTTTTAAATTATTGACAACCGCCTACTCGCGCACCACGCGGCGCACGGCCACTTGGCCCTGGGGGTCGCGCAGGCGCAGCAGGTACACGCCGGCGGCCAGGGGCCCCAGGTCGAGGGCAGCGTCGGCGCCCGGGGCCAGGCGCACGGCGGTGGTCAGCAGGGTGGCCCCCAGCAGGTTCTGTACTTCCACGGCGTAGGGGCCGGGGGCCCCGGAGCCGCCCAGGTGCAGGCGCAGGTGGCCGTCGGCGGTGGGATTGGGCGCTACCGTGAGGCCGGGCAGAGCGGTCGTGGCCGCGGTGGCCGTGGGGGTGGCCGGCTGGATGAGCAGGGTGTAGTCCTCCACTTCGCCGTTGGCGAGGTCGGCGGCGCAGGGGTCGGCCGCCCGGGTGGTCTGGTCGGTTTCCACGCGCAGGCGGGTGCGCCCCAGCAGGGCCGTGGCGGGCAGCGCGAAGGTGCCCACGCAGGTGTTGCCGCTCACGGTGGTGCTGAACAGCAGCTCATTGGCCGCAAATACCCCGTCCTGGTTGAAGTCGGCCCAGGCCACCGTGCGGTGCGCGGCGATGTTGCTGACGGTCACCGTGAGGCTGGCCGTGGTGCCCGCGGCCAGCGCAATGGTTTTGGCCACGTAGCTGCCGTAGCCGCCGGGCTCCAGCCCGCTGGCATTGCTGAAGCCGCCCGGCGCGGCGCTCACGCTGGTAATCCAGAGGGGGCTGCTGGTGCCCGCCCCAAAGCCCGTGCCGTTCGAGGCGCAGTAGCTCAGGCAGGGCACGCTAATGACGAAGCCCGCCCGCGAGGTGCTGCTCGTGCCGTAGGCGCTAGTGGCGGTGAGGGCCACCGTGTAGGTGCCGGCGGCAAACTGGTGCGTCGGGTTTTGCAGGGTGCTGGTGGTGCCGTCGCCAAAATTCCAGCTCCAGGCCGTGGGCGTGTTGGTGGTTTGGTCGGTGAACTGCACGGGGTTCACGCAGCCCCCGCTCACGTAGGTCGAGGCGAAGGCGGCCACTGGCGGGTTGGGGTTGGCCGCCGGCACCACGGCGTAGTCCTCCACCTGGCCGTTGGTGGGGGCCTTGCAGGGCTGTGGGTCGCTGCCAGCGTAGTCCGTCACGAGGCGCAGGCGCAGCGGCTGGCCCAGCGGCGCCGTGGCGGGCAGCTTCAGCGAAAACGTGGGGTTGGCGGCGTTCAGGGCCTGGCCCACCAGCTCGGTGGCGGCAAAGGCGCCGTCGTTGTTCAGATCGAGGTAGGCGCGGGTGTCGTGGGGCAGGGTGCCGCCCGTTGTCACTTGCAGCGGGTAGGCCGTGCCCACCACCAGGGCCGCCCGCTGGGTGCAGCTAAAGTCCTGGTAGCCCGCACTGCCGTCGGCCGAGGCGTTGTCGAGGGCCCCCAGGCGCACGCGCACCACGCCGTAGTTGCAGCAGTAGGCGGCGGTGGCCGGCGCGCAGGTGGCGGCGGCGGGCGCGGTGCTGTTATAGGTAATGGCGGTGGCCGCGCTGATGGCGTTGCCGTTGCCGTTGGCCACCGTGAGCTGCACCTGGTAGGTGCCCGCGGCGGCGTAGCAGTGGCTGGGGTTTTGAGCGGCGCTGGCGGTGCCGTCGCCGAAGCTCCACACCCACGACGTGGGCAGGTTCTGGCTGGCGTCGGTGAACTGCACGCAGCCCGAGCAGGTGGTGGCGCCGTTGGTGGTGAAGGCCGCCACCGGCGGCCCGGTGCTGGCGGTTAGCGTCACGGCGTAGTCCTCGTCCTGCGAGAACTGGGGCGTGGAGCACGGCGTGGGCACGGGGCTATTGGTGTAGTCGGCGGCCACGCGCAAGCGCAGCGGCACCCCGGTGCGGGCCGTGGCGGGGGCGGCAAAGGTGGCCGTGTGCAGGCCCCCCGCCGTACCCGTGCCCGTAGCCGGGGTGGCGGCCATGATTACCTCCGTCACGGGGTCAAACGCGCCGTCGTTATTATAGTCAATCCAGGCCAGCACCGTCTCGTTATTATTGAGGCTGGTGCGCACCGTGAGGGTGTAGTTCTGGCCCACCGCAAGGGTAGTAGCTGTGGTGGTGCTGGGCGCGAGGCAGCTATAGTCCCTGTAGCCGTCGGCCTGCCCCAGGGTGGTATTGTTGATGCTGCCCAGCGTCACGTTGAGGATGCCCATGTTGAAGGCCGTGACTGCGCCGGCCGCCGCGCCGGCCCGGCCCGGGGTGCAACTGGCCGCCGCCGGGCAGGTTTGGGCGCGCACCGCCGGGGCCCCCAGCGCTGCCAATAATGCGGCTGCAAGCAATGATTTCCAAAGGCGTACACCGTAGCGCATAAGCAAAGAGCAAAGGGTAGATTTTTTCCGTGGTTAAATGTAACCCACGAAACCGGGCCCTCGCCCAGGAGTCGGCCAATGGGCATTTTTTGTCGCTGGTTTTCCTGCCCGTGGGGGCTGGGCCCCGCCCGGCGCGGGCGCGCAGCCGTAGTTTTGGGCTTTCGTTTTCAGCGTTTGTTATGTCCCAAAAAACTGTGCTCATCACCGGGGGCACGTCCGGCATCGGCCGGGCCTGCGCCCTGGCCTTTGGCCGTGCGGGCTACGCCGTGGCCGTTACCGGCCGCGACGCGGCCCGCCTCGCCGACACTGCCGGGGCCCTGGCCGCCGCCGGCATCGCCCACCTCGCCGTGCAGGCCGACGTGGGCGATGCCGCCGCCGCTGCCCGCGCCGTGGCCGACACCGTGGCCCGCTTCGGGGGCCTCGACGTGCTCATCAACAACGCCGGCCTGAGCATGCGCGCCAAGTTTGCCGACGTGGATGTGAAGGTGCTGGAGCAGCTCATGCAAACCAACTTTTTTGGCACCGTGTACACCACCAAGGCCGCCTTGCCGCACCTGCTGGCCCGCAAAGGCACGGTGGTGGGCATCAGCAGCATCGCGGGCTTTCGGGGGCTGCCGGGGCGCACGGGCTATTCGGCCTCCAAGTTTGCCATGAACGGCTTCCTCGAAGCCTTGCGTACCGAGCTGCTGCCCGCGGGTGTGAACGTGCTCACGGCCGCGCCGGGCTTCACGGCCTCCAACATCCGCCACGCGGCGCTGGTGGCCAACGGCGAGCCCCAGCACGACACCCCCCGCGACGAAGGCCAGATGATGAGCAGCGAGGAAGTGGCCGCCCACGTGCTGCGCGCCGTGGCGCAGCGCCGCCGCACCCTCGTGCTCACGGGCCAGGGCAAGCTCACGGTTTTTCTGAACAAGTGGCTCCCCGGCCTGATGGACAAGCTGGTACTGGCCAATTTCCGCAAGGAAGGAGGCGATTTTTAGGGCCCCCGGGCCAGTAGCTTCCCCAACGCTTGGAATTTCCGGTCAGGGTTTCGCCGGTTCTTTTTGCCCGTTTGGACAGGGAGAATTGGTTTTGCTGCCACCCCTTCCATTGCGTATGAAGCGCATAGAAACCACCAGCGCGCCCGGCGCCGGCCCGGAGGCCTAAAATAGTCCGGCCCGCCCCTCGCTGTTGTTCCCGGGCGCTATCATGGGCCCCGGTTTGCCGCTGGTCGAGGAAACCACCACCCACGTGGGCGACCGGTTTGGGCGCAACCTCGGCGCGTAGGCCAAGGGCCCGCCCGGCAAGTGCAACTACCGCCTGACCATGGCTGCTCCACTGCCTTACCAAAAAGCCACGGGCTGCGCCATCACCACCGGTAGCAACGCCGCATTCTTGGGCTGCCCGCCTAAGGCCGGGTACCGGGAATGCATGCAGTAATAATTCCCCGACCGGGAAAGCTAGGCTGGGGGCCCCAGGGACCCAGCCGCTTTGTGTTTCACAGGGCCGGCTACTCGATGACGAAGGTGTCCGCCGCGCGCACGTAGGCCACGCGGTCCTGCCAGCGCACGCGCAGCCAAATGTCTTCGCGGCCCAGCACCAGCAGGCGGTCGCCGGCTGCCGCGGTGCTCAGCCAGGCCGCGCCCGCGCCCGGCCCCGCCATTAGTACCGCGCCTGGCCGGGCCACCAGCCCCACCGGGGTAGGGGCCAGGGCCAGCAGGTACGTTCCCGCCACCCCCAAGTAGCCCGCATAGCCGAGCCAGGCGCTTGGATGGGTGCGCCGCCAGCGCCACCCCAGCCCCACGGCCCCCAGCACTGCTCCCGCCAGCAGCAGCTGCAAGCCGGGGTAGTAGTAGCGCTGGGCGCGCACGCGCAGTTCCTGCTGCCAAGTGGTGGGGTAGCCCACCAGGCGGTGCCGGGCGGCCAGCGTGGCCTGCTGGCGCCAAGTATCGAGGCGGGGCTGCCGGGCCTGCGCCAAGCCCAGGTACAGGAGGGCGGCCGGGTAGTGGCCCAGTTGCTGCTGGGCGTAGGCCAACTGCAGCAGCGCCCGCGCCGACGCCCGCCGCTGGCCCCACACCTGCCGCAGCAGCAGGGCCGTGGCCGCCGCGTATTGGCGTGCTGCCAGCAGCGAATCAACCCGAGGCAGGGCCCCAGCGGTGATTAACGGGGCCGCTGATGAATTTTCTTTTGGCTCACCGTTGGCACCCAATCCCCAGAAAGGCAGTGCCATAAACCCTAGCAATAGGGCCCCTGCGAAGTACCAAGGCACTTTTTTTTGCCTTAAGGTTGCGCAGCCAAAAAGCTTGCCGTACTTTTGTACCCACAAAGAAGGTAACGCCTTTCTTGTTTTCCCCGAACCGATTCTGTAGCTCAGCTGGTAGAGCAGTACACTTTTAATGTACGGGTCCTGGGTTCGAATCCCAGCGGGATCACTAAAAGCCCCTGTCGTCATCGGCAGGGGCTTTTTTATGCCCCAACTAATCGATGCATCAACGCGGGGCGGAAAGGCTAATGGGTCAAAAAACGTCATGAAGGAAGCAAACTAGGCGAGCGCACCGGCACGCAGGTAGCGCAGCAGGCCCCTGGAGGATGCGCGGCCACTACCGGGGGCGATGCGTTGGGCGCAGTGGCTTACAAAGAAAGCGGGGTTTTACTCGGGGCCCGATAGCGCCGGCACTAAACCTGGGGTCGGATACCTAAAAAGGCTAGGGGGGCGGCGCTAATGCCCGCTTCCAGATTAAATTATATTCTATGCAACGGTTATTTTCTTTGCCACGTTACATTTTTGTTTACATTTGAGCCGGCACATACGATTGCATTGTATAGTGTTAGATAGATCCTGTTTATTCTTACTCAAAGTCATTCTTATGAAAAAGTTCACGCTGGCGCATCTGATGTTGGTACTGGGAATGGGCATTTTAGCCGTCAATTTGGTTCTTAATCACTTTTTTGATGTACCAACTGCCATAAATTATTTCTTCCGTGGCGGTGCCTTGGTCACGATGTCTTTTGGATTTTTAAATTTCCGTTTGGTTGCGGTCGAATAATTCTACTGCAATAGATTATATTAGATAAAGCATATATTTATAATTATTTCGTTATCCTTTGCAGTGCCAATGGCACTGGGTAGTCGCGGTGGTGAGGAATAGTCCCGGCAATTAAAAAATGTGTGTCCAGGACCTGCTTAGCGAGCCCGATGGAGCAGCGGGCGCTAGTGTTTTCGAACGCGGGTGCGCTGCACGTCCGCGGGGCGCCGGTCCACGGCGGCGGCGGTGCCGTCGCGTAGCACCACGGGGCGGGCGGCCGGGTTGGTGGGGGCCCCAGTGCCGGTGAAATGGGCAATGCGCAAGTGCTGGAAGTGGTTGGCCTCGATGCCGTGGGTAAGGAAAGTGGCGCGTGGGTGGACCCAGTCGAGCTTGAAATCGTTGATCGTTAACCCGTTCACGTGCTCGGCCAGGAAGGCGGGGATGTCGCGGGCAAACAGGCTGGTTTTGGGAACCAGGGCCCCGCGTAAGTCCACGTTGCCACCGGCCACGTCGTTGAGCGGGCTATCCATCAGCTCCAGCTTTAAGTTGTTGAACGTGATGTCTTCCAGCGCGCTTTCGGCGCTGCCGTAGAGCAGGATGCCGTTTTCGGCCTGGCAGCTCACGTTGGTGAAGGTGATGTTGCGGATGTGGCCCAACCGCACGTTTTCCTTGCCCCGCACGGCCGAGATGTGGATGGGCTCGCCGTTGCCCCACCAGTCGCCGGTGCGCAGCTTGGTTTCGATGCGGATGTTGGTGAACGTCAGGTTCTCCAGCGAGCCTTCGTCGCGCAGGAAAATGCCGATGCCGCGCGTCGAGTTGGTAATGTTGCAGTTGCTCACGTTGACGTTGCGCACCGTGTTTTGATCCAGGAACCCGATGCGGATGCCGCTGGAGTACGATTGCAGGTTGCAGTTGCTGACGTTGATGTTTTCGCAGGCGTGCCGTACGCCCGTGAAGCCCGGAATTTCGAAGTGGTGGTCGTAGCCGGTAATGGCCAGCGCGTCGTCGCCGGCCCGGATGTCGCAGTTTTCGATGGTCACGTTGCGGCTGCTGGTCACGTCGATGCCGTCGGCGTTAGGTACCAATAGATTGGTCCACAAACGTATACCGTCCACGTTCACGGCGTCGCAGTCGGCAAAGTGCAGCGTCCAAAACGGCGAGTTGAGCAGCGACACGTCGGTGACGCGCACGTTCACGCATTGCGAAAAGATGACCATTTGCCGGGGCCGGTCCTTGGGCACCACGGGCCCGTCGCCGATGCCCTCAGCTACGTGGCGGAAATTATTCCGCTGGCGCGTGTAGCGAGTGGTGGCGGTGTCGAGCTTCTTGGCCTGGTCAAAATCGTAGAATACGCCGTTGTTGCCGTCGATGGTGCCGTGCCCGGTGAGGGCTACGTTGGCGGCGTTGGCTGTGTAGAGGATGCCGTAGTGGTTGCGCCCGTACACCGGCAAGGTATAGGCAAGGTAATCTTCCACGTTGGGGCTGCCCCGGAGCACGGCCCCGCTGCCAAGGTGTAGGTTGACGTTGGTTTTCAGCGCAATGGTGCCCACGAGGTAGGTGCCGGCCGGTACTTCCACGGTGCCGCCACCGCCGCGGTTGCAGGCGTCGATGGCTTTCTGGATGGCGGCCGTGGCCAGGGTTTTGCCGTCGGCCAGGGCCCCGTAGTCCTTCACGGAATACGTTTGGGCCAGGGCCCCGGCGGCCGGCAGCAGCAGGAAGGAAACGGCAAGCACCAGGCGGTTCATAGTGAGCGGGTTAAGAAAATGCGGGTAGCGTAGGGTTGGGGTGAAAGCCAGTTAGCTCCAATCGAAGGCAGTGGTTTGCCCATCGAGCCGCCATTGGGTGGGACGCAGCGCGGTGAGCCAGTCGAGCGGTTCGCCCACGGGCTGCGGACGGGCCGCCTGGGCGAAAGCGGCCGTTAGGGCCGCTTTCTGGGCGGCGCCGACGGCTTCCGGTTGGGCCGACACGAACAACGGGGCCCCGCTGCCGGCCAGCAGGCGCAGCCACTGCGCGTTTTGGGCCCACGGCACTTTGGGCGTGAGGCCCACGCAGTCGCCGTCGACGGCAAAAAAATGGTTGTGCTGTACCAGCCGAAAGCCCAGCGTGTTGACGCCCATTTTGCGGGTGCGGTCCCACTCCAGGCCACTGGTGTCGTCGCCAATGCGATTCAGCTCGAACAGGCCCGCCGCCAAGTGGCCCACGGTGTTGCAGCCGATGAGGTAGGCGGGCCCCGCCGCGTCGCGAATGGCTTGGTACAACGCCAGCATAATCTCGGCCGTGGTGCGGGTGTCGTCGTGGAAGCGCCAGCCGGGGGCGGTGAGGCGGTCTGTCATCTCAAACCCCCAGCGGCCCAGCAAGTCGTACGTGCTGTAGTCGTGCTTCACCATGTCGTAGCCCCACGCCCGGTAGGTGGCAAAATTGCGTCGAATACCGGCCAGGTTCTCGGGAATGGTGGGGTCGAGCACGGGCTTCCTGGGGTCGTCGCGGCCCGCAATGCGGGGCAAGAGACGGTTGGCCGGCGTGCCGTAGCGGGCGCAGAGCGGGCGCGTCCACAGCCCCGGCCGCATCCCAAGCTGGCGGATTTCGCTGCCCAGCTTGCCCATGTCAGGGAATTTGGGGTTAGGGCGCGAAAAGTCGTCCTGCCAGCCGCCGTCGCCGGGCAGCAGGGGGGAGTAAGTGGCCCAGCCGGCGTCCACGACCGAAAACGGCCGGTTATCGCCGATCGGCATCAGGTCAGCCAGCAGCCGGGTGTGCTGCAAAATGAGGTCGGACGAGTTGTTGCCGTAGGCAAAATACCAGTCGTTGATGCCGTACACGGGCTGGCGCGGCAGCCGCGGGGCGGGGCTTATCAGGCCGCAAAAGCGGCGGGCCGTGGCGAAGGTGCTTTCGCCGGGCTGGCCGGTGGTGGCCAGCACCGTGGCAGCGGCCAGCGTACGGGCCCCCAGCCGCACGCCCACCCCGCCGCTCTCGGTGTCGAGGGTCAGTTGCAGCTGGCCACTGCCCACTTGCCAGTAGCAGAAGGTGTGGGCCCCCGTGCGCACCCCAAAGCAAGCCGTGCGGCCACTGCGCAAATCGTGCTGCACCAAGTACCAGGGCAGCTTGCGGGCCAGGGCGAGCGGCTGAAACTGCACGTCGCCGTAGGTGCGCTCCCAGGCGTCGCCGAGCACGCTGGCCGCGGCCGGCCCCGCGTAGCGCCAGTGCAGCTGCACGGCGTGCAGGGCCAGGGTGGGCGACTGCACCGCTACCGCCAAGCCCCCGCCGGCCTGGGGCACGAGGTGCACCGTCACGTCGCGGTAGGTCCAGGTGCGGCGGCCGTCGGACGCCACCAGGGCCTGCGCCTGCGGTCCGGGGCCAAGCCGCACGAGCACGCGGGTGGGCAGCTCCACGGTTTCGGCGGCGCCCGCCGTGGGGCCCACCGCCGCCTGGGTTACCAAACTGCCCAGCGCTGCGCCGGAAATTTGGAGAAAATTTCTTCTGTCCACGAGGCCGGATGTTTGGTAAAATGGTTGAAGATCAGGCGCTGCGGCGCAGGATTTCGAGGCAGGCGCGGCCGTTGTGGTACGGGCACTTCCAAAGGCCGGCCTTATCCTGGCCCGCCATCCGGGCGTGGTCGGCTTCCACGCCCCACACCCACTCGCCGCCCTGCTGGTCGAGGATGTAGGCCTGGGTGAATTTCCACACGCCCTCAAACTGGTCCATGAACTTGGAGTCGCCGCTGAGTTGGTAGGCATTCAGGAAGCCCACCAGGGCCTCGGCTTGCACCCACCAATGCTTTTCGCGCACCAGGTGGCCGGGCTCTAACTCGTAGCTCAGGCCCCCGTCGGCATCAAGGCCCTCGGCGGCGGCTACGGCCATAGGCAGCGCCAGGTGCTGGAAGCGGGCAATGAGCGCTTCGTCGTGCAGCACTTCAGCGGCTTCGAGCAGCAGCCAGGCGGCCTCGATGTCGTGGCCGTAGGAAACGACGGCGGACTTTGACGCCCAGTTCTCGTCGAAAAACAGCCGCAAATGGTGCGTGCCGGGGTCGATGATGTGGGCATCGAACACGCCCAGCAGGGCCCTGATTTGCTGTCCCAGGCCAGCGTCGGGCCACGCGCGGTACAGGTTGGCGTAGGCCTCCAGCACGTGCAGGTGGGTGTTCATGGTCTTTTTCTCGTTAGCGTCCTTTGCACTCAGGCGCAGGTCAGCCAGGGGCTGCCAGTCGCGAGCAAAAGCCTCCAGGTAGCCACCCTGGGCGGCATCGAAGCTGTGGGCTTCGATGGTGCGGTACTGGGCCTGGGCCAGTTCCAGGGCCCCCGCGTCGCCGCTGGCGCGGTAGTATTCGGCCAGGCCGTAGATGGTGAAGGCCAGCGCGTACACCTGCTTTTTGGTGTCGAGCGGGGCCCCGTGGGCGTCTACGGTCCAGTACACGCCGCCAAATTCCGGGTCCACAAAGTGCTGGCGAATGTAATCGTAGGCGCGCCGGGCCAGGGCCAGGCGCACGGGGTTGGGCGCGTGGTTGCAAGCGGCCGCGAACGTCCACAGGATCCGGGCGTTGAGCACCGCGCCCTTGGGGGCCCCCGGCACCACGGCGTCGTAGGCGTCGAGGCAGCCGTAGAAGCCGCCGTCGGCGGTGTCCACGGCGCGGGTGGCCCAGTAGAAAAGGATGTTGTCGAGTTCGCGCTGAAAATCGGCGGCTTGGTGCATGCGGCTACTAATAAGTATCGCCCGTGCGGGCGCCGGCAGGGAAGCCAGCGCCCGCAACGGGCGACGGATAATTGGAAATTAAAGGGCCGATTTGGCCACTACATTAGCCACGGTGTGGGCGGCCACGTTGGTGCTGCGCAAAAAGGCCTCGTTGCGGTCTACCAACGCGTTGATGGCCTGCACCGACGCGGCCGAGCGCAGGCCGTCTTCGGGGGTATTCACCACGTAGTCGAGCAGCTGCGCCAGGGTGGAGGTGGCCACGTGCAGGCGCGTGTCGGAGGAGGCGTAGTAGATGAGCACGCGGCCGTCGGGCTCGGCAATCCAGCCGTTGCCGAAGGCCACGTTTGATACGTCGCCCACCCGCTCGTCACCCTCCGGAGCCAGGAAGTAGCCGGCCGGCTTGTGGATGATTTTGGTGAGGTCGTGCAAGTCCGTCATGAACATGTACAGCACGTAGCGCAGGCCGGCGGCGGTATTGCGCACGCCGTGGGCCAGGTGCAGCCAGCCCAGCGCAGTTTTGATGGGGGCGGGCCCCAGGCCGTTCTTCAGCTCCGAAATGGTGTGGTACTGCTTTTTGTCGACGATGACTTCCTGCATCACCGTGGCGTTTTCGATGGACTGCGACAGGCCGAAGCCGATGCCGCCGCCCTTGCCAGCGTCGATAAAGCCGTCCTGCGGGCGGGTGTAGAACGCGTACTGGCCGTCCACAAACTCGGGGTGCAGCACCACGTTGCGCTGCTGGGCCGAGTTGGTGGTGAGGTCGGCGAGGCGCTCCCAGGCCACGAGGTCCTTGGTGCGGGCAATGCCGCACTTGGCCAGCGCGGCCGACTGGTCGGCATCGGAGGCGGCGGGGTCGCGGCGCTCGGTGCAAAACAGGCCGTACACCCAGCCGTCTTCGTGGGCCACCAGGCGCATGTCGTACACGTTGGTGTCGGGCTCGGCGGTTTCGGGCAGCGTGATGGGCCGGTCCCAGAACTGGAAGTTGTCCACGCCATTGGGGCTTTCGGCCACGGCGAAGTATGACTTGCGGTCGTTGCCTTCCACGCGGGCCACCACCACGTACTTGTCGTGCCACTTTAGGGCCCCCGCGTTCAGCGTGGCGTTCACGCCGATACGCTCCATCAGGAAAGGGTTGGTGGCCGGGTTCAGGTCGTACTTCCAGTCCAGCGGGGCGTGGGCGGCCGTGAGCACCGGGTGGGCGTAGCGGTCAAAAATGCCGTTGCCAACCTCCTCGCGGGGGTTGGCGCGGCGCACGAGCTGGTCGTGGTGAGCTTGCAGCAGCTGCAAGCGGTGATTGAATACGGAAGACATAGCGCGGGCGGGCTGTTGGCTGGTAGCGGCTGGCTACTAGCTTTTTGGAATGATAAAACTGGTTATAAAGAAGTTGTGTAAAAAGCCAACGGCCAATAGCCATTAGCTATCAGCCTAAAAAAGCTAGTCGTCGCTCAGGCGCTCCCACCAGGTTTTCTTCAGGATGAGGCCCACCACGACCAGGATGACCACCGTGATGGCCAGCGGCACGTGCTGGCTCAGCAACAGGTACATGGGCAGGATGGTGAGGCAGAGCTGGGCCACGATGCCGAGCACGATGTTGAACATGTTGCGCCCGAAGTTGGGGTTGGGCCGGAAGCTCGGGTCTTGGGCCTGTACCTCGGCCAGTACGGGGCCCCAGAAACCCCAGGGCCGCACCGTTTTATAAAACGACTGGAGCACCGCCGCGTCGGTGGGCGGCGCGAGGTAGGTGCCCACGATGGAGCCCGTCATCGAAATGGCGAACAGCAGCGGGAACCAGTAGAGCAGGTTGCCGGCCGGGATGAGGACGCCGAACACCAGCGCCGCCACGATGCCCGTGAGCATGCCCACAAAAAAGCCCGTGGCGTTGAAGCGCCACCAATGCCACTTCAGCACGTTGGCGGCAATGTAGCCGCCGTAGAGCGCCGACACGATGAACTGGAGCACTGTGTTCACGTCTTTGGCGATGAAGCCCAGGGCCACGCCCACGGCCACCACCACCACGCCCACCAGGTAATTCATCGAAATGATGCGGCTGGTGGGGGCCTGGGGGTTCACGTACTTTAGGTAGATGTCGTTCACGATGTAGGCCTGGGCCGCGTTCACGGTGCCGCTGAACGTGCCCATGAAGGCCCCCAGCAGGCCCGTGAGCGTGAGGCCCACCAGCCCGGCCGGCAGGAAGTTGTTGATGGCAATCGGCAGGATCCGCTCGAAGTCGATGGTGCCGTCTGGGGCCTTCAGGTTCATCTGGTGGTAGTAGAGCAGGCCCAGGATGGTAAGGCCGATGATGAAGGCGTAGCGAATCGGCAGTAGGATGATGGATACGAACCCGCTCATCTTGCTGGCGTCTTCGGGCGAGCGGGTGCTCAGGATCTTCTGCATGTCGTAGTTCGGCGCGGGGCCCGCCAGCGAGGCAAACACGCCCTTGAAGGCCATCATCATGAAGAAAATGCCGAACAGCGAGTAGCCGTCGCTGGCAATCTTGCTGTTCACCTCCGGGATAAGCTTCGACCAATCGAGCCCCAGCCGCCAGCCGAAGAAGGGGTTGAACCAGCCGTTGGGCACCGCCAATTGCTTGCCCTGTAGGTTGGTGTAGGCGATGACGGCAATGGCCACACAGGCCACCGTCATGATGGCGTACTTAATCATGTCGCCCAGCACGATGCTGTGCATGCCCCCCACGATGGCGTAGAACATGGCAAACAGCGTGAACACGATGCCGTACACGTGCGGCACGTACTGCGGCGCCACGGCGAAGGGCACGTACCCCTTCACCAAATCCCAAGGGATGAAAATCTCGACGAACTTGCCCAGCCCCACGAAGCCGTAGGCCAGGAAGCCCAGGCAGCTGAGCAGCGCGAAGGCAATGACCACCTGGTGCGAGGCCAGCACGCCGGGGCCCTTGGTGCCGAAGCGCGTGGCCAGCCACTCGGCCCCCGTGGAGGCCCCCGAGCGGCGCAGCCAGCGCGAGAGGTACATCATCAAAAACACCTGGTTGAACACCGGCCACAGCCACGGAATCCAGATGCTTTTCATGCCGTAGGCGAAGCACAGGCTCACCATCCACATCGTGCCGCTGATGTCGAACATGTCGGAGGCGTCGCTCAGTCCCAGCTTGTACCAGGGCAGCGTGCGGCCGCCCAGCATGTAGCTGTCCTTGTTTTCGCGCGCCTTTTTGCTGTAGTAAATGCCGATGAACACCGTCGTCAGCAAGTACGCCGCGATGATCAGGAGGTCAATTAAATGTAATTTCATCAGAAGGTTAAAGGCACTGGGGAAGCGCGGGAATTGGGCCGTCATGCAGAGCGCAGCGAAGCATCTTTTCTGCGTAACTAATCCTGATTACTGGCGCGGGAAAGATGCTTCGCTACGCTCCGCATGACGTTCTTTTCGTGCGACTTTCTTTTCGAGAATAATTCTATTTACTAAATCGGCTTGGCGTAGAGGCGCAGGGGCCCCAGGCGGTTGGCAAAAAAGGTCTGCTTGTCCTGGAAGAACTGCTTGAAATCGGCGGCGCTGGCCTGGCCGGGGTAGGCGGTGAAGTAGTGCACGGGGTCGCCGTTGCGCCACGTGAGGGCGTACGACACGGGGTATTGCTTGAGCAGCGGCAGCAGGGTTTTCGTCCACCAGGCGGGGTCGGGCACGCCGTCGTAGCCCACCTCGGTGAGGGCCGGCAGCTTGCCGTGGGCCTTGCTGATGCTCGTCAGCAGCGCCAGCTTGCGGGCCATACCGGGCTGGAACTTGTCCGCGGCCTTCCCATTCACGTAGTCGTCGAAGCCCAGCACGTCGGCGTAGGCGTCGCCGGGGTAGCGCTCCAGGTAGTCGGCCTCGTCGGCGAAATCGGAGGCCGAGTAAGCAATAATCAAATTGTGAAGCTGCTTCTGGTTGTGCAAATAATCCACCGTGAAGCGCCACAGGGCAGTGAACTCGGCCGGGGTGCACTCCTTTTTGCCCCACCAAAACCACGAGCCCGTGTGCTCGTGAAACGGCCGGAAGATGACCGGGATGGCCTCGCCCTTGGGGCCCTTCAGGCTGCCCAAAAAGGCGGCCAGCCGGTCGAGGCGGGCCACAAACTTGGCGTGGTCGGGGCCCCCGGGCAGGATGTATTTCACGGTGCGGGCCGTATCCCAGGCCGTTTTGCCGTTGTGCGGGTTGTCGAGGTGCCAGCTGATGGTGTTGACGGCCCCCATGGCGTAGGCCTGCTGCACGTAGCTGCGGATTTTGGTAAACGGCACGCCGTCGAGGTTGCGGGCGCTGTCGAGTTCCAGGTGGCCCAGCTCCCAGCCAAACACGCCCGGGTAAGCCCCAGCGGTGCTTTTCACGTCGGAGCGGTTGGCGTCGCCCTTCCACATTTGGCCGGCCTGGGCCACGCCGTAGGCCAGGTCGTCCTGGTGGCCGTACATCACGCCGCGGGGCAGTAGGCGGTGCAGGTTGGCCAGCAGCAGCTTGGTGGCGGGCGTGGCGGCCGGGTCGGCAATGGGCGCAGGAGCCGGGGCTTGCGCCCGGGCCCCCAGGGCCAGCGCGGCGGCCGCAGCGGCCAGCGCGAAGGTGCGGAATAGCTTCATGGGATCGTGAGGCGTTTTAGTTGTCAGTTGTTCGTTGTCAGTTGTTGGCCAATGGGTTGCCGACGTGCTGACAACTGACAACGAGCAACTGGCAACTAGCTGTCAGTGGGTTAGCGAATGGTTTTGCTGTACTGGTCAATCACGGCCCAGGTTGATTGGTCAGCGTCGAACACCGAGTTCAGGCCTTGTTCTTCGCCGCCGGGGTCGCCCATGTAGGCGTCGCCAGGCTTCCAGAACACCTGGCCCGGCACCGGCCGCGCCGCGCCGCCAAAGGCCCAGAAGTTATAGCCCGCAATGACGCGGCTGGCCGGCGTATTGCCCTTCGCCATGCCAAACAGGGCCCCGCAGTACTGGTCGCGCAGGGCCGTGGTGGCCGCGGGCGTGAACGTCTGGCCGTCGCGCGGCAGGCCGAACTCTTCCACCACCAGCGGCTTGCCCAGCTTTTGGGCCTCGGCCGCGTGCTTGTTCACGTAGGCGGTGGTGCGGGCCAGCACCGCGGGGAAGCCCTTGGCCGTGGCCGTGTCGCGGAACCAGCCCCAGTTTTTGGGCCAGATGTGGATGGTGAGGTAGTCGATGTGGGGGTCGGCGTGCAGGCGCTCGTACACGGCCATGTCGTTGTCGGTGGCAATGTCGCCCTCGCTGCCGGTGGTCAGCAAGTGGTTGGGGTCGATGGACTTTACCAGGGCCGCCGTCTGCTTCATCCAAGCCTCGAAGGCTGGGGTGGCAGCGGGCAGCATGGGCCGCGGCTCGTTGATGATTTCCCAAGCCATGATGGCCGGGTCGTTCACGTACTTCTTGTGTGTCAGGCTGTTGGTGCGGGCCAGCACGTAGCGGATGTAGGTGGCCACGGCATCCTGGCACGGCGTGCAGGTGTAGAACTGCGCGATGTAGGCGCGGTACTTGTCCCAGCTGTAGCCGGGGTTTTTGGGCAGGGGCTGGCCGGTGTAGCCGTTCCACTCCAGGTACTGGCCCAGGCCGCCGCTCCACTCCCAGGTGTTGGTGAAGTGCAGCACGGCCTTCATCTGGCGCTTGCCCAACTCGGCCAGCAGGTAGTCGAGCCCGGCCATGATTCGCTCATCAAACTGGCCCTGCGTGGGTTGCAGCGGCTGGAGCACCCGGTACTGGTAGCCATTGCTCAGGCCCTCGGCGCCCACCATTACCCGCAGGTTTGCCACGCCGTGCTGCTTTAAAAAGTCCAGCTCCGTAGCCAGCCGCGCCTTGCCGGCGGGCCCCTGGGTGGCCAGCAGGCCGCCGTACCAATAGTTGGCCCCCACGTAGCGGTAGGGCTTGCCGTCGAGCGTGAACTGCGTGCCCTGGGCCCGCACAAAGCCCGCCGGGGTCGGGGCTCCCAGGGCCCCCCCGGCAGCCAGGGCCAGGCCCAAGGCCAGCGCGCCGCAACATCGAAAAAGTTTATTCATGCAAAAGCCGGGTGAGTGCCCGAAAAGTTGCTGGGGCCGCGCTGGGTAGGCACGGTACCCGGCAACCGCGCCCCAGGCGGGAATTGGAAATGGAAAAAGGAAGAAAACTGTTGAACAGAAGGGAAACAAAGGTCCCGCAATCGATGAGCAATTCGTAATACTATTGGGTCATTTATTTGTAGGCTATTGCTTCATTGCGGCAGGCTTTTGGGCCGAGTAGGCTCATAAAATGCTGCAATAGCGCAAAATGCCTGCCGGCGCCCTGTGCCGCAAAGGATTGCGGATTGATAGCATTTTCACTACAGCGGTGTACTTTTATTGACCTAAACCTTCCGACCCGTCCTATTATGAAGCCCGACATCATGCGTGAAATCACGCCGCTCACCCAAAGCGACTGCTTCACGCTGTTTTCCCGCGCCAAAAAGAAGTTCGATTTTCCGCTGCACTACCACGAGGAATACGAGCTGAACCTCATCGTGAACGCCAAGGGCGCCAAGCGCATCGTGGGCGACCACATCGAGGCCATCGACGACCTGGAGCTGGTGCTTGTGGGGCCCAACCTGTACCACGCCTGGTTCACGCACAAGTGCGAAACCGAGGATATCCGGGAGCTCACCATCCAGTTCCACAAGGACTTGTTTGAGGAGCGGTTTTTGCGCAAAAACCAGCTCAGCTTCATCAAAACGATGTTTGAGAAGGCGCAGCGGGGCATCCTGTTCTCGCGCGACACCATCGAGCGGCTCCAGCCCCGCATCCTGGCGCTGGGCCAGAAAAACGGGTTCGACTCGGTGCTGGAGTTGCTCTCCATTCTGCACGACCTGTCCACGTCGCGCAACCTGCGCACGCTCTCCGATTCCAGCTCCAACAATGAGCAGCTCAACTACAACAGCCGCCGCATCGAGAAGGTATTCGAGTACATGAACATGCACTACAGCCGCGCCGTCACCCTCACGGAGGTAGCCAAGGTGGCCAACATGCCGGTGGCCTCGTTCAGCCGCTTCATCAAGAAACGCATTGGCAGCACGTTCATCGACAGCCTGAACGAAATCCGGCTGGGCCACGCCACGCGCATGCTCATCGAAACCACCCACAACGTGGCCGAAGTGGCCTACAAGTGCGGCTTCAACAACATCTCCAATTTCAACCGTACCTTCAAAAAGAAGAAAGGCTGCACGCCCAAGGAGTTCCGCAGCAACTTCTCGGGCACCCGCATCTTCATTTAGAGGAGGCTCTGAAAGCTGATAATCTGAAACGGTCATGCAGCGCGCAGCGAAGCATCTCTAATGCTGAACTAATCCATGATTTACTGCCGCGGGAGAGATGCTTCGCTGCGCGCTGCATGACCGTTTTATTAACTCAAACAGCTTCTGAACGAGCCGTAGCGCGGACTTTAGCTTAGCTAATCTTCGGTCGTAGTCCGCGTTCTTGAACGGTCGCTGCACGATTATCGGCAGGACGAGGCGAGAGCCGCGGGCTACAAAGTTCGTGCAACAGGCTACTTGCGGCCTTCCGTGACGCCCGGCCAGGTATCGGTGCGGAAGGGCACGGCGGGCAGGCCTTCCTTATTGAAAAGGTTGCCGTTGGGGCTGTCGGCCCAGTCGTAGCGCACGGCTATGGGCGCGGGCACCTGCGCGCTCTGCACCACTACCTCGTTGCCCACCAGCCGGGCGGTGGCCCAGTAGAACTTGCGGTCGGCCCCGGCCACGGCGAAATCTTGCAGCGGCGCGCCGCCCTTGGCTTGCAGGCCAGCGCCGGTCTGGGTGAACTTTAGGCGGATGGCGGGACCCTCGGTGGCCTGGCTGGCGTAGGTGGGGCCGCTGTAGGTCAGCTGGTTGTCGGCGTAGGCCACGTGGCGGGCGGCCAGGGCCAGGCGGCGGCCCACTTCCTGCTTGTTGTGGGGGTGGATGTCGGCGGGGTTGCCAATGTCGATGGCAGTGGCCATGCCGGTGCGGGGCAATTTTAGGGCCCCGGCCTGGGCTTCGCGCAGCTCTGCCCAGGCCGACTCGGTGGGCTGCGGCTGGGCGGGCTGGAAGTTGGCGAGCTGCACGAACAGGAACGGCAGCTGGGGGCCCCAGTGGGCGCGCCAGTCGGTAATCAGGGCCGGGAACAGGGTGCGGTACTGGGCGGCGCGGTCGGCGTTGGCTTCGCCCTGGTACCAGATGACGCCCTTGAGGGCCATGGGTTCGAGCGGCGCAATCATGGCGTTGTAGAGGGCCGTGGGCGCGTTTTGGGCCCCGCCGGCCACCGGTGGCTTTGGCATTAGGCCGGTAGCAATGCCCACCTGGTACTGCCAGGGCCCCGCCAGCGCCAGGGTGCGGCCGGGCGTGGTGAGGTGCATCTCCTCAACGGGCCCCATCAGGCCGCCGCCGCTGCCGGTGTCCACCACGCGCACGGCCACCACGTTGCGGCCCGGGTGCACCAGCGCGGCGGGCACGTTGTAGCGGCGGGGCAGGGCGTGGCCGGTGGTGCCGCCCACCTTCACGCCGTTGAACCACGTGCTGTCGTTGTCGTCGATGGCCCCCAGGGCCAGGGTGAGGTCGCGGCCGGCGTCGGCCGCGGTCAGCTCAATCTCTTTGCGGAACCACACCACGCCGTCGTAGTTGGCCAGGGCCGGGGCGCGCTCCCAGGCGCCGGGCAGGGCCATGGTGGGCCAGGCGCGGGCGTCGAAGTCGGCGTTGGCCCAGGTTTTACCGCCCGGCAGGTAGCCTTGGTCGTGGGTGGCCATGTTCTGGGCAAAGGCGCGCTGCTGCGCCACGAAGGCCTGCTGGTCGGCGGCCAGGTCGGTGGTGCGGCCGGCAAAGTCGGTCACCGTTTTACCAAACTCAGGAAAGGCTTGCAGTCCCGCGGTGCTCACCCAAGCCTCGGCCGGGGTGCCACCCCAACTGCTCACCACCAGGCCCATCGGCACCTGGTACTGCTGGTGCAAATCGCGCCCGAAGAAATACGCCACCGCCGAAAACTGCGCCACCGTGGCTGGGCTGCACACCTGCCAGCCGCTGCCGGCGGCTTCGGCCTGGGGGCGGTAGGCCACGGCCTGGTTCACGGTGAAAACGCGCATTTTGGGCCAGTTGGCAGCGGCAATTTCCTGGTCGGCGTTGTCGGTGGGCTGGTAGCCGCCGCGGTTGCCGTCCTTCACTTTGTACTGCATGTTCGACTGCCCCGAGGCCAGCCACACGTCGCCCAGTAGGATGTCCGTCAGCTCGATGCGGTTGCTGCCCTGCACCGTGAGGGCGTAGGGCCCCCCGGCGGGCGTGGCCGGCAGCGTGGCCTGCCAGCGGCCACTGGCGTCGGGCGTGGCGGGGTAGGCCTTGCTGCGAAACGTGATGGTTACTTTTTCGCCCGGCGCGGCCCAGCCCCACACCGGCACCGGCCGGTCGCGCTGCAATACCATGTGGCTGCCCACCAGCGCGGGCAGGCGCACGGCGGCGTGGGCGGCCGGCGCGGCCAGGGCCAGCAAAACGGTGGGTATTAGCAGCAAGCGGCGGGTGGGCATGGCGGGCGGAACGAGGGTGAAAAAACGAGCAAAAAGCTTGGGCGAAGGTCGGCCAATTGCGCAGAACAATCCTGGTATTTTTTTGACCAAAACACGTATCAACCAGCGCCCGGGCTGGGCCAAGCCGGAGTTTTGTGGGCGGTGGTGAATACCTTGGGGCCCCAAGTCCTTCCCCTTTCCACCCGGTGTTGGTGGGGTTTGCCGCCGTTGGGCAAAACTCCCCAGTGCCCTGCACCACCGCATGAAACACACCCTTTTGCTCGCCGGCCTGCTGGCCGCCAGCGCCCCCACCTGGGCCCAACGGGCCCCCGCCAAACTTGCCCAAGCGGCCGGCAACCCCATCTTCCCCGGCTGGTACGCCGACCCGGAGGCGGCCATTTTTGGAAACCAGTACTGGATTTACCCCACCTATTCGGCCGTGCCGGGCTTTGTGTACCAGCCGGCCGAGGCGGTGGCCGACCGCGTTTCGTACGCCCAGCAGGTGTTCCTGGACGCGTTTTCGTCGCCTGACTTGGTGCACTGGACCAAGCACCCGCGCGTGCTCGACACGGCCAGCGTGAAGTGGGCCCGCCGGGCCGTGTGGGCCCCCGCCATCGCGGCGCAGGGCGGCAAGTACTACCTGTTTTTTGGGGCCAACGACATCCAGAACAACCAGCAGCGCGGCGGCATTGGGGTGGCCGTGGCCGATAACCCGGCCGGCCCGTTCAAGGATTACCTCGGCCACCCGCTGGTGGACAAATTTTACAACGGGGCCCAGCCCATCGACCAATTCGTGTTCAAGGACGCAGACGGCAAGCACTACCTCGTGTACGGCGGCTGGGCGCACTGCAACATCGCGCAGCTGAAAGAGGACTTTACCGGCTTCGTGCCCTTCGCCGACGGCACCACGTTCAAGTCTATTACGCCCCCGGGCTACGTGGAGGGCCCCGTGCTGTTCCGCCGCCAGGGCAAGTACTACTTCATGTGGAGCGAGGGCGACTGGACGGGCCCCGACTACTCGGTGGCCTACGCCGTGGGCGACTCGCCGTTCGGGCCGTTCCAGCGGGCGGGCAAAGTGTTGCAGCAAGACCTGAAAGTGGGCACTGGTGCCGGGCACCACTCGGTCATCCAGGTGCCGGGCACCGAGCGCTGGTACATTGCCTACCACCGCCATCCGCTCGGCGATGCCGAAGGCAACCACCGCGAGGTGTGCCTCGACGAAATGCATTTTGATAAAAATGGCCGCATCCTGCCCATCAAAATGACGAACCAGGGCGTGGCTGCACAGCCGCTGAAACGATGAGCAACAGCGCCACGAAGCGCCAGCGCCTGGCGGTCCAGTTGCCCGAGATGTTCACGTTGGGGTCGAGCGTCGCGGAAGATTGGTAGATGTCGTCGCCGGCCACGTCCACGTACGCATCGCCCGGATACCAGGCCGCGTCGGGCGTGGCGTCGGTCGAGTACACCCAAATCAGGTTGTGCAGCTGGTGGCGCACCGTCAGGCGGGTGTAAAGCAGCTGCCAGAGCTTCTTAAAATTGTCGGCGCCCTGGTTACCCCACCAGAAAAACGTGCCCGGGGTTTCGTGCAGGGGCCGCCACAGCACGGGTACGCCCGCCGCCTGGAACTTCTTGAGCTGTGCGGCAATCAGGTCGATGTCGTTGAGCAGCAGGTGGTACCTGGTGCCGGAAGTGTCGGCCAGCGCGGCCGCGAAGTTGAAGGCTGTGTTGGCGGTGTAAAAAGCACCGTCGGGGCTGCCACTCGGGTTGGCGGTCGTTACATTGTCGGCGGGGGCCCGCCAGTGCCAGATCAGGGCGGTGATGCCGCGGCCGTTGCCGCTGCGGCTCCAGGTGAGGTAGCGCTCGGCGTCAGTCGAGGCCCCGTACCGCGTCACCGCCGCCGAAGCGTAGTTCAGCAGGTCCATGCTCACGATGGCGGGCTCCTTGCCAGTGGTGGCCAGCACGTATTTGACTTCGGAGTTCGCATTGCCGTACTGGTCGTCTTGCTGGCCCGACAGGATTTTGGTGCCGTACAAGTCGGCCAGGTAGCTGTGCAGCGCCTTGGCACCGGCCGTGGCCAGCGGGTCGGACAGCTGCTTGGGCGGCGGGGCCACCGAGGCAGCCGTCAGCTGCATGTAGTCGACGCCGTAATAGCCGTAGTTGCCGCCGATGGTGACGGTGTTCAGCCCCTGCGGTAGCAGCACAGTGCCGGCATCGCTGACGGCAAAAGCCGGCCCGGTGGCAGTGCCGGCAAATGCAACGGTTGACTTGGACCCGTTCACGTCCAGGTTGGCCACCTTCGGGCCGTAGGGCGACGTGTAGCCCACCGATAGCTTGTAGAGGCCGGCCGTGGGGTTGTTGAAGGTGATGGCAACGTTCAGCGTATCGCTGTTGGTGAAACCCGTAACGTAGCCCGTGCCGGAAAACCCGGTGGGCGTCGTCGCCACGGTCACGCGCCGCAGTACGCCGGCTTCGGCCTCGGCGCGGCCGTTGGTGAGGGGTGCCACCGTGGTTTGGGCGTGGCCAGCCAAAGGGGCCAGCGCGGCCCCTTTGGCTGGCCACGCCCCCAGCGGCCCAGCGAGTCTAGTAAAGTAGAAGAGTCTATAAAAACGGCAAGAAAGTGGAGGGGACAGGAGAGGTAAAGCGCTAAAAAGCAAGGGTTTCGTTTGTCACGGGTAGAGATTTTGGAAACCGTTTGCTTTTTTCATGAAAGTATCTGCGTCAATTGGGCGTTAATACTAATCCGGCAATTACTTGCCCGCAATCCGCGGCTACCGGCGGCGTTTGGTGGGGGCCCGAGGGCCCGCCCCGTGCAGAAGCAAGCCGGAAACCATCATCGGCGCAGTGGCCGGCCACCCCAACAACGGAGGACACCCCGGGCAGTGGTGGGCCGCCCATGGCCTTGCTGCCCGGGGCCCTACCTTCGGGGCGTCCGAGGCGCTAGCTGCGCCGGACGCCTCGCTTATGTCCGCATTCTCTCGATTTTTAACCCATAAACTATTGCTGCTGGGCGCATTGGCTGTGGTTGTGCCCGTAGCGCCGGGGCACGCCCAGGCCCGCGGCGGGGCCCCGCCCGAAACGCCCGCCGCCAGCTACCGCGGCCAGTCGTTTCCCCAGCAGCGCACGCCAATTGAGGCGCTGCCATTAGGTGGCCAGGCCGAAATCCTACGCCTGGAAACGCTCCTTGGCCAGGCCTACACAGCCTTGACGGCCAGCCCCACGGCCGCCGTGTTCCCGCCCATCCTGGCCGAAGCCGTGGCCCAAGCCGCCGAGCAAGCTGCCGCCGTGGAGCCCACCTGGGACCAGGACGCCTACCGCCACGAGGCCGCTTTCTACGCCGCCGAAGAAGCTCGCCGCCGCCCCGCCAGGCCCCCGCGCCAGGCTCCGGCCGCCCCAAAAAGAACGGGCGGCCGGCAGTAAGCCAGCCGCCCGTTCGACGTCGTCAATCCCGGCCCGGTGGTGCGTAAATTCGTGCTATAGCCCCAGGCTGGTTAGTGTAAACTCGTCAAAATCAGCCACGGCGGCGGTGGGTCCCTGGGCCAACACGCCTACCCGAATGCCGCGGTCCCAGGGCGGGAGGTAGGCGCCGTCGGCGCTTGGGCTGTCGGCCCCGGCCATGGGGGCCCAGGTGCGGCCGCTGTCGGTGCTGTAGGCAAAGGTGAACTGGGTATTGCGGCGGGCTTGCAGGCGCAGGCGCAGGGGCCCCGCGCCGGCGGGCAAGGCCGTTTCCACCAGCACTTCTTCCTGCCCTTTGGCGCGGCGCACGAGGCGCAGGCGGCCGTTGCCGGCCAGCAGGGCCAGGGCGTTGTCGGGGTCGCCGAGGGCGGCCAGGCCGGCGGCGGTGCCAGCGGGCAGGGCCCCCGGGCGTAGCAGCGTGGCCGTGGCCTCGTAATCCGCCGCGTAAATGGTGTGGCCCAGGGCCGCGCCGCCGTGGTCGGGCCGGGCCGTGAGGTGCAATTGGCCGCTGCTTACGGCCGCCGTGGGTTGGTATTCCACCGGCCACTGCCAGGCCAGGCCCAGCGCGGCGCCGTCGAAGCCGTCGTGCACGGCCGGCGCGGGCTGGGCCGGGGCCGCCACCGGCACCCCGCCGCCGGCGAATACCGGCCAGCCGGCTGCGTTCCAGGTGAATTCGCTGAGCACGCCCTGGCGGCCCACCAGCTGGCTGCCGGGCGCGGCGGCATAGGCGTGGTGCAGCAGGTACCAGCGGCCGTTACGCTCCACGGCGGTGCCGTGGCCGGGGCACTTCCAGGCCGCGTTTTGGGTGAGGACGGGGTTGCGGGCGTACTTCTCCCAGGGCCCCAGCAGGGTGCGGGCGCGGGCCACGCCGGTGGCGTAGGTGCAGCCGCCCCCGCAGCAGCCATTGGCCGCGTAGAAAGCGTAGAAATAGCCGCCGTGGCGTACCATGCTCACGCCTTCCACGAGGTTGCCCTCCCAGGGGGCGGTGTTGCGGAATAGCTCGGTTTTGGTACCCGTGAGGGCGGTGCGGGCCGCGTTCAGCGGCTGCGCCCAGATGGGCGTGGGCTGGCCGATGCTGTTGCCGTCCTCCTTCCACACCAGGTAGGGCTGGCCCTTTTCGTCGCGCACCGGGAAGGCGTCAATCGAGCCGTCGGGCTGGCCCACCAGCGGGCCGTGGTCGCGGTAGGGGCCCTCGGGGCGGTCGGCGCTGGCCACGCCCACGGCCAGGTTGCCGCCGCGCTTGTGCGCTGTGTAGAAAATATAGGTCTTGCCGCCGTCCTGGCTGATTTCCGGGGCCCAAAAGTAGTAGTCGGCCCAGGCCGGCCGCTCGCCCCCAAACACGCTGCCCACCGGCGTCCAGTCGGTCAGGTTGGTCGATTTCAGCAGCGGAAACACGGGGCCCCAATTCGACGACGTGGCCGTGGCCCAGTAGGTGTTCCCAATTTTCACCACCGACGGGTCGGGAAAATCGCCCGGCAGCACGGGGTTGGCCGGGGCGGGTGGCGTGGCGGTGGTGCCCGGGTGGGCGCTGGTTTGGCCCAGGGCCCCCAGCGGAGTAGCACCCAGCAGCAGACTGCCCACCAGGGCGGTGGCCGGCGGCAAAAACGCGAGGAACGAATGTTGAAAGCGCAAAGCGAGGAAAAGCTAAAAAGTGAAATGCGGAAAGCGGCCCAAACCTACGGCCGTTTTTTGCGGCTCGCTTTTGCCCGGGCGGGCGGCGTGGGCAGCGGGGCCGTTTGGTAAAAGGCTTGGCAGGTGCCGTCCACGAAGTTTAGGGCTACCTCCAGTACGGTCAGGCCGTCGGCGCCGGGCACCAGCTGCGAGCTGTAGTTGGGGCAGGGGTTGTCCTTGGCCTCGGGCACGGGCACGGGGGCGGGCACCTCCGTCCAGGGGCCCTGGCCGTTGTGGTCGTTTAGCATGTACACCCGGCCGCTGGCAGGGGCCACGGCGTTGTCGGCGTTGCTGAGCAGCAGCTGGCCCACGGCCAGTAGGCGGCCCTGGGGCTGGCCGGGCAGCGGGGCCCAGGCCAGGGTGGGGGCGTGGGCAAAGTGGTGGCCTTCGGCCGACTCAATGCGGGTGCCCAGGTCAGCTGGGTTGCCCCAGTGCGTGCCGTCGGGCGAGCGGCGCAAGTAGGCGTCGCAGCCCTGGCCGCACAGCTCGTAGCTCATGGCGTAGGTGCCGTCGGGCAGGCGGCGCACCACGGCCATGCCCGGGCGCAGGGCCCCGTCGGGGCGGCCCACGTCGAGGGTTTCGGGGCCCCAAGTGCGGCCGCCGTCGGCCGAGGTTTTGTGGGCCAGGGCCTGGTTGTAGCCGTCGGCTTTGTGCTCTTCGGTGGAATAATACACCACCAGCTGGCCCGCCGCGTCCACCGCAAACTCGGCTTCCCACAGCCCGATGAAGCCCCTCACGGGCTCGGAAAAGAAGGCCCAGGTGCGCCCGCCGTCCAGGCTGCGGTACGCGCGGATGCTGCACGGCCCGCGCCCGCCGCGGTCGGTGCCCACCGAAGTGGCCCACAGCAGCGCGCCGGCCGGGGTATCCCCCAGGGCCTGCGGCACTTCGTACAGGCCCGAGCAGCACATGCCCGGCGGCGTGGCGTCGGCCACGTCGGCCAGGTGCTGCCAGGTGCGGCCGTTGTCGGGGCTTTCGTAAATGGTACCAGCCTTGCCCACATCGAAGCTGGCCAGCAGGCGGCCCGCCCCGGGGCCCTGGGCCAGCCGGATGACGCGCGGGTAGTAGGTGGGCCGGCTGATGTCGAGCCGGGTTTGGGCGGCGGCGGGGGCGGCTAGGGCCAGCAAGCCGGCCAGGGCCCCCAGGCAGCGAAAAAGCTTGTTCATGGCGCAAATGGGGGAAAGTGAGGGCCCTCGCTATTCGCCCGCAGGCCGGGCCAGAGCAGTGTTAATGGCCACGGGTGCGCCAAAGTTGGGCGAGTCGTCGGCGTTCCAGGTAAACTTCTGCATGCGGGGGTTGCGGGCGTCGCCGCAGCCCTGGTTGGCGGCGTTGTTGGCGTGGTACACAATCCAATCCTCGGTGCCGTCCTTCGACTTAAAGAAGCCGTTGTGGCCCGGCCCATAGGCCCCGCCGGCGGGGTTTTTGACGAGTACCGGCGTGGCCGACTTGCTCCAATTGGCGGCCACCAGCGGGTCGGCGGTGCTGCTCATGCGCAGCTCGCCCAGGGCGTAGTCGTCGGTGTTGCAGTGGCTGGCCGAGTAGATTAGGAACGTGCTGCTGCCGTGCTTTATAATTTCGGGGCCCTCGTTCACCGGTATGGGGCCATACTTTTCCCAGTCGTACTGCGGGCTGCTCAGCTCCACGCGCGGGCCGGTCAGCGTCCAGGGGTTGCTCATTTCGGAAATGTAAATGCGCTGCGTGTCGTCGCCGTCGGTGCGGTGGCCCGACCACAGCAAGTAGCGCTTGCCGCCCTGCTCGAACACCGTGCCGTCGATGGCCCACTGGTCGTCGTTGGGGTTGAAGAGGCGGCCCTTCTCCGTCCAGGTGCCCTGGGTGGGGTCAGCGCTGGCGTTTTCGAGCACCCACAGGCGCTGGCCGCCGCAGCAGTTGCCGGGCCCCGCCGTGAAGTAGATGTACCACTTGCCGTCGAGGAAGTGCAGCTCCGGGGCCCACACGTCGCGCGAGTTGGCGACGTTGGTGGGCCGCCACACAATCTGAATGGACCCCGTCGCCAACTCCGACATCTTGGCCGTTTTGCGGATGCGCACGTCGCCGCCGCTCGTGTTCAGGAAGTAATAGAACCCGTCCTTTTGGTACACCCACGGGTCGGGCCCCGAGGCCAGCAGCGGGTTGGTAAACGTGGTGGCCGCCGGCCCGGCCGGGGGCGGGGTGACGGGCGGGGTGCTGGGGGCCACCGTGGCGGTGGTGCCCTGGCAGGCCACGAGGGCCCCCAGCAGCGCGGCGCGGATTAAAAAATTGGGAAGCAACGGCATACGGAAGGAAATAAAAACGGGTAGGAAGCAGCGAACCGAACCGGCCTGGCCAGTGGGTCACCACCAGCTTCCAGGGCCGCCGCGCTGCCGCAGTTTTGCACCGGGCTGTTCGACACGGTGTTGTGCTGGCCGTGGCCGATGAGGCCGGCCTCGGGCAGGTTGCCGTCGTCCAGCTCCAGCAGGTCCGGCGTGTTGTTGTCGTCCGTGATTTCAAACGCCGCCGCGTGGTGCGAAGCCGGGGCCTTGCGCACCACGGCCTCGGCTTCGCCGCGGATGGCGACGCCGTCCTTGCCGGCGGTCAGGCGGATGGGCGTGGTAACGTAGTGGCGGCCCGCGCGCAGGATAACCACATCGCCCGCCCGTGCCTAGTCCACCAAGCCCTGAAAAGCGGAATTATCGCTCGGCGCGCTTCGGTAAAAAGTGGTGGCCCGACTGGAAAAAGCAGCCAGCGCCAAGAAGCCCAGTGCCAGGCAAGAGAGGACGTTTTTCATAACAGGATGTAAAAAAGAGCGGAGGAAAGCAGGGCGTCAGGGCTGCGGAACGGCGGGTGCCGGCTGCGGGCCGGTGCTGGGCGTGCCGTCGGGCACCACGCGGGGCCAGCCGTCCACGTAGTCGAGCCGGTCGAGCAGCATCACCCGGCGCGTGCCTTCCTGTTCGGCGTTCACCGCGTCGAAGGTTTTGCGCCCGGTGCCGATGGCGTGGTAGGTAATCCAGTCGTGGCCAGCCGCGTCGGTCACCACCGAGTTGTGGCCGGGGGCCAGCCACCGGGCGTTGCGCACCAGGATGGCGCTGTTGGGGGCCCCGGTGGCGTGTTGGCGCGTTTCGAAGGGCCCCGTAGCGCTGCGCGAGCGGGCCACCAGCACCGCGTAGTGGGCCCGGTCGCCGCAGCAGTTGTCGCCGGAGTAGAAGAGGTAATACCAGCCATTCCGCAGCACTACCCAACTCCCCTCCACTAGCTTCTGGTAGTTGTCGGGGCTATCGGTTTTGTCCGGGAAAACCAGGTCCGTGGCCACGCTGCCGGGCGCGAAATGCAGCCGGTCGGCTGCCAGCTCGCGCACCTTCAGGGCCCCGAAGCCCGAGCCCCAGTACAGCAGCCGCTTACCCGTTGCCGGGTCGTCGAACTGCATGGGGTCGATGTTCACGAAGCTTGGCCCGCACTGCAAGGGCTCGTTGGTGGGCACGAACGGCCCGGCCGGCGAAGTGGCCACGGCCGTGGCCAGGCATAGCCCCGCGCCAGGGTCCTTGCTATCCACCGCGTTGTCGGGTTTGGCCGAGAAGTACATGTAGTATTTGCCGCCCACCTCGCTTACGTGCGGGGCCCAAAACGAGTCGGTGCTTTTGGCCCAGCCTGGCTTTGCCGGTAGGGCGTCGCCTAGGTGCGTCCAATGAACTAGATCGGGCGAGCGGGCCACCTGAATGTTGAGCACCTTACCCGCCCGGCGCGTTTCGGTGCCGTAAGCGTAGTAGTTGCCGTCGCGCGCCCGGATGACGGTGGGGTCGGCAAAGTCGGCGTCCCACACGGGGTTGGTGTAGGTGGCGGGCGGTTTAGGGCCCCCCGCCGCGCGGCCGGGGCCTTGCGCCCGGGTCGGCAGCGCCCCGCCGCTGCTCACCAGCAGCGCCCCGGCGAGCAGGTAGCCGGTTCTGGTTATAAGTGTTGCCATGCGGGTTGTTTAGATAATGGAAGCCGCGCCGGGCAAGGCCCCACGGCAAGGCCGCCGGAACAATTGAATTCCGGCGGCCCGTTGGTAAAAAAAATGTGCTCGACTAGTAGCCGGGGTTCTGCTTCAGCGCCGGGTCGAGGGAGATGTCGGCCTGCGGAATGGGCAAGTACAGCGACTTGCCAATGACGTAGTTGATGTAGTCGGGGTCGCGTTCCGCGATGCTGTTCACGCCGGCTTGCGTGTCGAGCAGGCCCGAGCGTTGCAAATCGGGCCAGCGGGTGTTCTCGCCGCACAGCTCCGTGTTGCGCTCGTGCAGCAGCTGCGTTTTCATGGTCGCCTGCGTGAAGGTGCCGGCCACCAGCGGGGTCAGGCCCACGCGGGCCCGCACCTGGTTAATGAGCGGCACGGCGGCGGCCGGCTGGCCTTGCTCGTTCAGGGCCTCGGCCTGCATCAGCAGCACGTCGGCGTAGCGCATCACCCGGAAGTCGATGGGCGAAAAGTAGTTTTCAAAGGTGCGGGTCTTGTCGTTCTGGTACTTGCGCCAGAACACTTCGCTGTTGTCGGTGTAGCCGCGCTGGGCGTAGGTTTTGCCGTACACCAGCATGCTGCTGCTGAGCAGGGTCACGTCGCGGCGCGGGTCGGGCTTGCCGTCCACGGTAAGGTCGCTGAACGCATTATAAAGCCATTTGCGGGGCTGGCCATCGCACCAGCCCACCTGCCGGGCCCCAAAAAACTGCGCCCGCTGAGAGCCCAACGATGAGCCCGCCACGTCCTGCCCGTCGCCTTGCAGCTCGCTGGTGAAGCCGATTTCAAAAATGGATTCCTTGTTATTCTCGCCGGCCACGTTGAAGTTGTCCTCGTAGTTGGGCACCAGGGCGTAGGTCCCCGCGTCAATCACCTTCTGAAACTGCGCCTGGGCCTCGGCCCACTTGCGCTGCTGCATGTACACCTTGCCCATCAGGGTTTGGGCGGCGCCTTTGGTGGCGCGGCCCACGTCGTTGCCGGTGTAGGACACGGGCAGCGTAGTTTCGGCGGCTTTCAAGTCGGCCAGCATGAAATCCCAGCCCTGCTGCACGGTGCCCTGGGCCTCGCGCGAGTTGGCGTTTACGGGCTCCGAAATCAGCGGCACGTTGCCCCAGAGCGTTATCAGGTTCCAGTAGTAGAGGGCCCGCACGAAGTGGGCTTCGCCCAGCAGCCGGTTCTTCAGCGCCGTTTCGGTGCCAAAATCGATGGCGGGCACGTTGTTCAGCACCTGGTTGCAGCGGTACACGCCGCGGTAGGCTTCCGTCCAGGGGCTGCCCACCGTCGGAAAGTTGTAGTCGATGATGATGAAGCGGGTCGAGTTGGCCAGGTCCGTCCAGGGGCTGTTGCTAAAGCCCTCGTCCGAGCGCAGGTCGTAGTCGAAGTGAATCCAGCGGCCGTAGCTGCCCTCGAAGTGAAACGGGTCGTAGCACGACGTGGTAGCCAAAATGGCGTCGTTGGGCGTTTTAAAAAACGTGGACGTCGACGGCGCGTTGGGGTTCACCTGGTCGAGCAGGTTTTTCTGGCAGCCGGTGGCGAGCAGCACGCCGCTCAGCGCCAGGACCGAAGTAAACTTGAACTTGAAGGATTTCATAAAAATCAATTTTTAAACGGATGAAGAGCTAAGCCAAGGCTAGAAACCCAGTTGCAGGCCCCCGGTGAAGGTGCGCAGGTTGGGGTAGGAATTGAAATCGACGCCGCGCTGGAAAGGGTCGCCGTTCACAAACTCCGGGTCGGGCCCGGTGTATTTGGTGGCCGTGAAGAAGTTTTGGCCCGTTACGTAAATCCGCAGGCTACCCACGCTCTTCACCCGGCTGGTCAGCGCCTTAGGGAAGGTGTAGCCCACCTGGAAATTCTTGCCGCGCAGATAGTTGCCTTTTTCAAGGAAGCGGCTGCTGGGCTGCGAGTTCTGAGCCGAAGCCACCTGAAGGTCGTTCGTGACGCCGTTGTTGGCCAAGGCCCGGGGCGTTGTAGTCGAGTGGTTTTCGGGTGTCCAGGGCACGAAATTTGCGCGGTAGTTGCTGGGGTCGTCGGTGCGGTCCATCGTGGCGCGGGCCACGTTGTACACTTGGTTGCCGGTTACGCCCTGCAACAGCACCGACACGTCGAAGCCCTTGTAGCCCGCGTTGAGGCTCAAGCCGTAAGAAATTTTGGGAAAGGGCGTCCCGATGTGCACCCGGTCCTTATTGTTGATAGTCCCGTCGCCGTTGGCATCCACGTAGCGCACGTCGCCGGGCTTGGCGTAGGGCTCGATGATTTTGCCGTCGGCGCTCTTGTAATTATTCACCTCGTCCTGCGTCTGGAAGATGCCGTCAAACTGAATCATGTAGGCCGAGCCGATGGGATAACCAACTTCCGTGTAGGTCTGGCCCCGGTCGTACACCGAGTTGTTTGCATCGGTGGCCAGCACGCGGTTGCGCAGCGTGGTCAGGTTGCCCGAAATGCCGTAGGTAAACGGGTGCCGGTTGTCCTGGTAGCCGGCCACGAACTCGAAACCACGGTTTTCCAACTCGCCCAGATTACCGAAAATGGTGGTGTTGAAGCTGCCCGAGTAAATGGGCACGTTGAGGGGCACTAGCGCATCCTTGGTCCGCGAAATGTAGTAATCGCCGGAGAGCGTCAACCGGTTGTCGAAAAAGGCAATGTCCAGGCCGTAGTTGGTGAAATAGCGGCGCTCCCAACGTAGGTTGGAGCTGGGAAAGCCCACCTGAATAGCGCCTGGGGTTATGACATTACCGTTGAAAACGGCGGAAGCGTTGGTGTTGATGAGCGGCTGGCTGGGGTATGCGTCGCCGAGTCCGTCGTTGCCGTTCACGCCGTAGCTGAAGCGCGGCTTGAAGTTGCTGACGAAAGGCGCGGCGGTTTTGAAGAACTCCTCCTCGCTCAGGCGCCAGCCAATGGAGCCGGCGTAGAAATTAGCGTATTTCTCGTCGAGCTGCGACGAGCCGTCGCGACGGAAACTGCCCGTCAGCAAGTAGCGGTTTTTGTAGTCGTACACCACTTGCCCGAAGTACGAGCGTTTGGTAAATACCGCCTGGCCGCCGGTGGTGGCATTGGGCGTAGCCCCCGAGCCGAGCACTGGGAAGTACTGCCCGCCGTACTGCGCGTAGCCGTTGGCGCGGGCAAACGCGTTGGTGAGGCGGCGGTACTGTTCCGAGTAGCCGAGCACAGCATTGACGTGGTTATCGCCAAAGTCCTTGTTGAAGTTGAGGGTGTTCTCCGCAATGGCGCGGAGGTTGTCGCCGCGGTTTTCGGTCAGGTAGCCCGGCTCGTTGGGCGCGTTGTAGCTGATGATGCCGGGCTTGCGGAACGAGCGGTCGGCAAAATCGAGTGCGTCGATGCCCAGGTTGAGCTTGTACGAGAGGAAGTTGGTGAACCGGAATTCCGGCGTCAGGCTGCCTTGCAGGCGGTTGTTGTACTGCGTCGAGTTGATGTACTCCTGCTCGGCCACTGGGTTGGTGCCGAAGGTATAGGCCGCGTCCGAACCGAAGCCATAGCCGCTGCTGGTGGTGGGGTCGTATACCGGAATAGTGGGCAGCAGGCGAATGGCGTCCTGAAACGGCTGGCCGTTGGGCAGGGTCGCGAACGTGTGCGAAAGTTGCAACGACTCGTTGATGGTGAACCGGCCGCTCGTGATGCCCGAGTTCAAGCGCAGTGAGTACCGCTCGAAGTCGGTGCCGATGAGCGTACCCTTTTGCTTGAAGTAGCCGCCCGACACCAGGTAGTTGGAGTTATAATTTTCGCCGCTGGTACCGCCCGATAGGCCCACGTTGTAATTCTGCACCGAACCGGTGCGCAAAATGGCGCTTTGCCAATCGGTGTCGGCATATTGCCCGGGGTTGGCGGCCGAGGCCAGCGGGGCGCGGCCCGCATTAGTATAAGCAGCACTGCTGATGGCGGCCCATTGGGCGGCGTTGGTCAGATTCCAGCGGCTCACCACGTTCTGCGCCCCGGCCGAGGCGTCAAACGTAATGGCAGGCTTGCCCGACTTGCCGCGCCGGGTGGTGATGATAATAACCCCGTTTGCCCCCGCCGAACCGTAGATGGAGGTCGAGGAAGCATCCTTCAACACGTTGACGGCCGCAATGTCCTGCGGGTTCAGGTCGCGGATGTTATCCACCCAGGCCCCGTCCACCACATAGAGCGGGTTGCTGCCCGAATACAATGTGCCTGCCCCCCGGATGACTACGTTGGGAGCTTGGCCGGGGGTACCGCTATTGTTGATTTGTACGCCCGAAACGCGGCCCTGGAGGGCTTCGGTGATGGTGGCCACTGGGGCCTTTTTGGCCTCCGCTATGTTCACGCTGCTCACGGCGCTGCTCAGATTCTGGCGGTCCTGGGTCACATAGCCCAGCACCACCACCTCGTTGAGCTGCTGGTTGTCTTGCACCAGGCGCACGGTCAGCGGGCCGCCGGTCGCGGCCACTTCCTGCGTGGTGTAGCCCACTGATGACAGCACCAGGGTAGCCCCGGCGGGTGCATCGAGGGTGAAATCACCGTTGGCGTTGGTGGAGGTGCCGTTTTGGGTACCCTTCACGAGCACCGTCACGCCGGGCAGGCCTTCGCCTTTTTCATCGGTCACGTGCCCCGTAACGGGCTGAACCGAGGCTAGGCGGGCAACAACAAGCGGGCGGTACGCTGCTAAGGCGTTGGCGACCCCAACCGTGGGTAGGCAGCACACCAACGCAGGGAGCAGGTACCGCGAGGATAGTAGCAACTTTTTCATGAAAGAAAGAAAAAAATGAGGAAAATGAAAAGTAAGAAATATGCAAACGTTTGCGCTATTTATGGTAAAAAAACCCGTCAATTCGACGGCGAAGCATATTGTATTTTAATTAGTAGACGTTTACTTAAGTAGCGCAAATGGGATGGTCCTTCGCGTAAAAAGAAAATGTGGGGACTAACACAAACCCTTGCCACACGGTCAATCACCCGTTGTAAAAATAGTAGCATATTATTAAAGCACAAACGTTGGTTGCGATTTGATAATATAATTGTGCATTCCATTGCGTAATTCATGATATTTTTTTTCTGGGCCTTATTAAAAAAGCGGCTTTTGTAAGCCGTCGTGGCCGCAACGGATGGCTTCCAAGGAAAATTCTGCACCGTTCGGCTGAGCCACTAAATACGCTGGGCCCTCGGCTCGCAACCTGGCGGATAACGTCAAATGGTTTTTATACTTTACCGGGAAATAATCAAACCACTTTAAAGGTGATTTTGCCGGGTTAGTGATAACTCTGAAGAATATGCATGGGTAGATAAGTAGTGCAGTTAACAGTGTTTTACATGCATGTGTCTGATGCTAACAATCACCTTAATTGAATAAATTAAGCGCAAACGTTTGTCCATTTTATAGAAATTTCTCATCTTTAGCCGGCCCAAACGACACTTCAGGGGCCCTAAACCTGCCTGCTCATGCCCATTGCTGCCATTGCCGCCGATTTTCACCGCCGTTTCGGCCATGAACCCCTACTGGTGCGTGCCCCTGGCCGCATCAACCTCATCGGCGAGCACACCGACTACAACGACGGCCTAGTGCTGCCGGCCGCCATCGACAAGGAAATATTCTTCGCGGTGGGCCTGAACGGGGGCGATGCGGTGCGCTTGGTGTCGTTCGACAAGGCCGATACCTACGAGGTAGCGGTGGCCGATGTGGCCCCCAGCGACCACCTGTGGGCCAACTACTTGCTGGGCGTGGTGGCCCAGTTTCAGGCGCACGGGGTGGTAGTGGCGGGCTTCGACTGCGTATTTGGTGGCAACGTGCCGATGGGGGCGGGCATGTCGTCGTCGGCCGCCATTGAGTGCGGGCTGGCGTTTGCCCTCAACGAGCTGCTGCACACGGGCTTCGACCGCATGACGCTGGCCAAAATGGGCCAGCAGGCCGAGCACACCTACGCCCACGTGATGAGCGGCCTCATGGACCAGTTTGCCAGCCTGCACGGCCGCGCCGGCCACGTGGTGCGCCTCGACTGCCGCTCGCTCGACTACGAATACTTCCCCTTCGCCGCCGACCAATACCACCTCGTGCTGTGCAACTCGGGCGTGAAGCACTCGCTGGCCAGTTCCGAGTACAACAAGCGCCGCCAGGAATGCGCCCAGGGCGTGGCCGTGCTACAAAAGAAACACCCCGAAATCAAGAGCCTGCGCGACGCCACGCTGGCGCAAATCGAAGCCGCTCGCACCGAGATGGGCGACGTGGTGTACCGCCGCTGCCGCTACGTGGTGCAGGAAAACCAACGCGTGCAGGAAGCCTGCGACGCCCTGAAGGCCAACGATATGGATGCCGTGGGCCGGGCCATGTACGCCTCGCACGCCGGCCTGCGCGACGACTACCAAGTGAGCTGCCTGGAACTGGACGAACTGGTGGAAATGGCCCGTCCGCTGCCCGGCGTGCTGGGGGCCCGCATGATGGGCGGGGGCTTCGGCGGCTGCACCATCAACTTGGTGGCCGTGGCGGAGGTGGAGGTATTCGTGGCGGCGATGGGAAAGGCGTTTGAGCAGCGGTTCCAGCAGAAGCTCGAAACCTACCACACCACCATTGTGGGCGGCGTGAGCGAGCTGCATGGCGCCGCTGTGCAAGCGTAAAGCCATCCCTTTTTGCTCCATTCGCGTTTTCTAGTCATGTCTGATTCCGCCTTCGACCCCACCCACCAATCGCACCGCCGCTACAACCCCCTCACCGGGGAATGGCTGCTTGTCTCGCCCCACCGCGCCCTGCGCCCCTGGCAGGGCCAGCAGGAAAAAACGCCCCCCGACAAGCGCCCGGCCTACGACCCCGCCTGCTACCTGTGCCCCGGCAACGTGCGCGCCAACGGGGCCCACAACCCGCCGTACACCGGCACGTTCCGGTTTGATAACGACTTCGCGGCCCTGCAACCCGACGGGCCGGCCGGGGGCATCAACATTGATAACCTGCTGATTGCGGAATCCGAAACCGGCGTGGGCCGCGTCATCTGCTTCTCACCGCGCCACGATTTGACTTTGCCTGAAATGACCCCGGAGGCCATTCGGGGCGTGGTGGACGTGTGGGTGGACGAGTACCAGACCCTGGGGGCCCGGCCGGACATCAACTACGTGCAGATTTTCGAGAACAAGGGCTTCATCATGGGCTGCTCGAACCCGCACCCACACGGCCAAATCTGGGCCCAGCACACCGTGCCCGTCGACCCTGCCAAGGAAACCGTGCAGCAGGCCAAGTACTTCGAGGAGCACGGCCGCACGCTGCTCACCGACTACCTCGCCACCGAGCTGCGCGAAAAGCAGCGCGTCGTCATCGAAAACGACAGCTGGGTGGTGCTGGTGCCGTTCTGGGCCACCTGGCCCTTCGAAACGCTGCTGCTGCCGCGCCGCGCCGTGGCCTCGCTGGAGCTGCTGAACGACGCCGAGAAGAACGACTTGGCCGACATCCTGCGCCGCCTCACCATTCGCTACGACAACCTGTTCGAGCTATCGTTCCCGTACTCGGCCGGCTGGCACCAGCGCCCCACCGACGGCCAGCAGCACTCCGAATGGCACCTGCACATGCACTTCTACCCGCCGCTGCTGCGCTCGGCCACGGTGCGCAAGTTCATGGTGGGCTACGAAATGCTAGCCAACCCCCAGCGCGACGTGACGGCCGAGTGGGCCGCCGACCGCCTGCGTTCGTTGCCCGAAATCCACTACAAGCAAACCGCCGCTGCTACCGCCGCCCCAGTGGCCGGCGAGGTAGCCCCGCCCGAGGCCCCGGGTAAGTAGGGGCCCTGGATTGTTGTTGCTAAAAAGGCCCGCTAAATAATTAGCGGGCCTTTGCATGTAGCGCGGACTCTGCGAGTCCGCGGCTCTCGCTTCATCCCGCCGGTCGCTGCACGATTACCGGTAGGACGAAGCGAGAGCCGCGGATTACAAAGTCCGCGCTATAGATTGTCCAGCGACCGTTCCACCGCGCGGACTCGCAGAGTCCACGCTACGGGCTCGGGCTACTGGCCCGAGGGCACGGCCAGCACTTGGTCGGCGGGTACGGGCTGGCCGAAATCGGGCGTGCCGTCGGGGCGCCACGTGAAGCGCTGCATCCGTGGCGTGCGCTTGGGGCCGCAGCCCTGGTCGGGCGCGCTGTTGGCGTGGTACAGCAACCAGTTTTCCTTGCCGTCGGGCGAGGTGAAAAAGGAATTATGGCCCGGCGCGTACACCTTGTTTTCGGGCGACTGCTGGAACACGGGCGTGGGGGTTTTCGTCCACGACGCGGGCTTGCGCAAGTCGCTGTTTGCGTCGGCCGTGAGCATGCCGAGGACGTAAAAATCCGTCCAGCAGCCGCTGGCCGAGTACACCAAGAACAGCTTATTGCCGTGCCGAATCACCTCGGGGCCCTCGTTCACGGCCACGTGGGGCGGGTCGTTGGGGCTGTGCAGGTCGCCGTTGCGCTCCCAGGCGTAGGTGGGCGTGGAGATGCGCACCCGCGGGCCGGCCAGCGTCCAGGGGTTTTTCAGGGGGGCCAGGTAAATGTCCTGGCGGCCGTTCACGATGCCGTCCCAGCCCGACCAAATGAGGTACAGACGCCCGTTGTTGAGGAACACCGAGCCGTCGATGGCCCAGCGGTCGGCGGCCGGGTCGGCCAGCTTGCCGCGGTCGGTCCAGGTGCCTTGCAGCGGGTCGGGCGACGCGTTTTCGAGCACCCAAAGGCGGTGCGAGGGGTTGTCGCCGGCGTCGGCGGCGTAGTAGAGGTACCATTTGCCGCGCAGGAAATGCAGCTCGGGGGCCCAAATGTGCCGGCTGTTGGGGCCCGTGGCCGGCGGCGTCCACACCACGCGGTGCGCGGCGTTTTTGAGGTCGGCCAGGTTCTTGGTTTTCCAGAGCGTGAGGTTGTCGCCCGTCGTGTTGGTGTAATAGTAGTAGCCCTCGTGGTAGATGCTCCACGGGTCGGCCCCCACCGGCAGCAGCGGGTTGGTGAACGTGGCCGCTGGGGCCCCCGTGGCCGGCACCAGGGCGCCGGGGCCCCGCTGCCGGGTGCAGGCGGGCAGCAGCACCAGCGCCAGCAGCACCGCGCTGATAGTTTGCGTTACCCGAGGTGAAATGCGCATCGTCGGACTGGGTTGTTGTGGATCAAAAGAGCAGAAGTACGGCCTTTTGCATAACCGTGCTTTTAGCAGCAGTAAGGTGCCCTTCGCAGCATAGGAAGGCCTTTGCTGCCAAAATAGGGCCCTGGGCCCCTACTTGCCGTTAGTTTTCTTGATCAGGTCCACCTCGTCCTGGTGGTAGGGCGTGCCGTCTTTGCGGAACACCTCGTGGAACCACTCGCCGGGCTCCGAGCCGTCGGCGATGGGCACGTCCCACTGGTACTTGGTGTTGGTTTTGCCGTCCACCAAGCCCCAGTTGATGGCGGCCACGTTGTATTTTTTCAGCAGGGGCATGATGTTGACGAAGCGCGAGTTGCGGGGCCGCGCCATGTACTCGGTGCAGAGCAGCGGCCGGCCGTGGGTGGCCAGCAGCGCAATGATGCGCTCATGCGATGGCACCTCGTCGTAGCAGTGGTAGGTGATGACGTCGGAGTGCAGGGCCTGGTACGTGTTCAGGGCCCCATAGCCCGGGTCCCAGTTCCAGAGGCCGGCGCTCAGGGGCTGGTCGGGGCGCACCGCCGATGCCCAGGCGAACACGTTGCGCAACAGCGGCAGCGAGGCCACGCCCTTGCCGTTGTTGCCCGGCTCGTTGTACAAGTCCCACAGCAAGATGCGCTTGTCGTGGGCAAAGCTCGTGAGCACGTCCGTCACGTAGGGGCGCAGCTGCACGAAGGTGGCCGAATCGCGCGAGGCGGGGTCGCCGGGGTCCTGCGCCCAGCCCGAGTTGTGGACGCCGATTTTGGGCGCGGGCTGGGGCCCCGCCTTCGGGTCCTTGTTCCAGCAGTCGTCAAAAAACACGAGAATGGTGCTAATGTGGTGCTTGTCGGCGATGGCGAGGTAATCATTCACGCGCTTTTTGAAGCCGGCCGGGTCCTCCTTCCAAGCCAAGCTGTGCAAAAACACGCGCATCGTGTTGAAGCCGATGCCCTCGGCCCAGCCCAGCTCCTTGTCGATGGTTTGCGGGTCGAAGGTGGCGGCCTGCCACATTTCGAGCTGGTTGATGGCCGTGCTGGGCGTGAAGTTGGCGCCCGACATCCAGGGGTGTGTCTGGTACCAGGCGTTGGCCTTGGATGTCGTCCAGCGGGGGCCCTGGGCGGCGGCCGTATTGGCGCCGGCGCCCTTGGTTTTGGTTTTGACTTTTTGTGCCTGGGCCCCCGGCGCGCCGAGCAACGCCACGAACAAGAGCAAGAACGAAATTTTCTTCATGCGAAAAAGGAAAGAAATTAGTTAAGAGGGATTTAATAGAAAGCGTTACTCGCCCGACGGCACGGCCTGGGGCGTGGCCAGCGCGGCCGGGGCCCCAAAATTGGGCGTGCCGTCGGGGTTCCAGCCGAAGCGCTGGGCCCGGGCGCTGCGTCCCTCGCACTTGCCGTCGGCGGCGGCTTTGGCGTGGTAAATAAGCCAGTTTTCGCGCCCGTCGGGTGAAGTGGTGAAGCCGTTGTGGCCGGTGCCCCACACGCCGTTTGCGGCCGACGGGTGAAAGACCGGCTGCGGCGCTTTCGTCCACGAGTCGGCCCGCAGCGGGTCGGCGCCGGGGCGGGCCGTGAGCAGGCCCAGGCAGTAGTTATCGTCCCAGCAGGCGCTGGCCGAGTACACCACGAACAGCTGGCCCCGGCGGCCCGCCAAAAATTCGGGGCCCTCCAGAATCTGGCGGCCGCCGCCCTTTTCCCAGGCGTAGGTGGGCCGGGCGATGATGGTTTCCTTGCTGGCGTCCAGCGTCCAGGGGTTGGCCATGGGCGCAATGGCCAGCACACTTTGGGCCCCCACGTAGGCCGAGTACAGGAAGTAGCGCCGGCCGCCGTGCTCAAACACCGAGCCGTCGAGGCCCGAATAGCGGGTATTGATTTTGCCCTTGTCCACCCACGTGCCGGCGGTGGGGTCGGGGCTGGCGTTTTCCAGCACGAACACGTAGCGCGTCTGGTCGCTAAAATTGGCCTTGTCCGTGGCGGTATAATAGAGGTACCACTTGCCGCTGAGGAAGTGCAGCTCCGGGGCCCAAATTTCGTAGGAGTTGGGCCCCGCGGCGGGCGGCGTCCACACCACCGCGCCGGGGGCGTCTTTTATCCCTTCGAGGGTTTTGGACTTCCACAGCGTGAGGTTTTTCCCCATCGTGTTGGTGTAGTAATAATAGCCGCCGTGGCGCACGACCCACGGGTCGGGTCCGTTCGCTTTCAGGGGGTTGGTGAAGGTGCGGCCGGCCGCGGGGCCCTGGGCCCGGGCCGCTGGCAGGGCGCCGAGCAGCAGCAGAAAAATCAGGATTTTACGACGAAGCATAGGCAGGGGAGAGGGAGCGAAGCAGCGGGTTAGGGCACGACGGGCAGCGCCACCACGCGCAGCTTGGTGCAGCCGTAGGGGATGAAGGTGAGGGGCTCGGCAGTGGCCGCCACGGGGCCCTTGTACACGCCGTCGCGGGCCGTGACGGGCTGCGGCGCCACGCCCGCGCTCAGCTGCCAGTCGGGCAGGCGCCGCCCGCTGACGGTGAGGGCGATGGGCGCATTGGCGGCGTTCCAGTAGAAGCCCGGGGCATCGGCGGCCACGGGCTTCGCCACTACGGTGATGTGGCCTACCGGGTCGTCGACCACGGCGCGGGGCAGGCCGTAGTTCCAGGGGCCCTGGGGCGCGAGGGTGAAGTAAGGGCCTTCCTCGGCCTGCTGGCTTTGCTGCCACTGGGCGTCAATTTTGAGGGCGTACACCAAGGGGCCCCGCTCCAGGGTGCGCGAGTTGCGAGCCCAGTTGCTCGTGCGCACCGCCATGGGCAGGCGCAGCGTGAGGCGGTCGTGGCGCTGCCAGGTGCGCGCCACGGTGATGATTTGCCCGCCCCGGTCGGTGCGCAGCGGCTGGCCGTTGAGCAGCACGGTGGCCTCGGCGCACCACGCGGGCAGCCGCAGCGCCAGCGGGAAGGCGGTGGGTTTTTTCAGCTCCACCACGAAGTCCACCTGGTCGCCAAACGGGTAGGCCGTTTCTTCGCGGACGGTGACCGGCACGTTGCCGTTTACGGTCGCAGTCAGGATATTAGGTGCGTACTCAAGGGCCGCCAGGCCCTGGGCCGGGGTGGCGTACCAGAGGTGGGTGGCGAACTTGGCCCAGCCCTGGTGCATGTTGGCGGTGCAGCACGTGTAGCCGGCGTAGGGCCCGAACACGTTGTTCATGCCGCGCTCGAAGGGCAGCGTGAAGTCGAGCACGCCGCGCTGCACCTGCACCTGGTTGGCCACCTGGAAGTACTGGCGGCTGGTGTAGTCGTCGGTGGTTTGGGTGGGCAGGGCGTTGTAGGCGATGCGCTCCAGGGCGTCGAGGTAGGCGGCGTCGCCGGTGAGGGCGGCGGCCTGCTCCAGCGAAAACATGGTTTCGGCGACGGCGCACAGCTCCGTGCCCTGGGTGGGCAGGTTGCCGTGCAAGTCCTCGTCGGCCGAAAACATGCCGGCGGGCAGGCCGTGCAGCGTCATCAGGTCGTGCCAGCCGGTGCGCAGGGCCTGTGGCAGCTGCGGCTGGTCGGGGTGAGCCTGGGCGTACACCACGGGCAGCTTCAGGCCCATGCCCACGTTCACGCCGTGGCGGTCCATCCAGTGGGCCCCGGTTTGGTTGGCGGCGGCTTCCAGCACCCAGTCGCGCCCGCCCAGCAGGGCGGTCCAGGGCGTGGTTTGTTGGTAGAGCAGCTCGCCCAGCTCCAGCAAAAACGGCGCGCCGGTTTGGCGGTACAGCCAGTACACCACCAGCAGGTTGTCGCCGCCGCGGGTGGTGCTCCACTCGCTCCACTGGCCCAGGGGCGCGGCCGGCAGGTTGGCCAGCTGGTAGCGGAAGTACTTGGTCAGGAACGGGATAACGCGCGCGTCGTGGGTGGCCTGGTAGTGCTGTTGCAGCACCTTCAGCATCACCATGCGCGGCCACCAGTCTTCGCCTTGGGTGCCCTGCACGTCGAGCAGGTGGCCCGCCTGCTGCTCGGCTTTGGTGAGGGGCCCAAAGTAGCCCGAGGGCCGCTGGTGGGCCAGGGACCAATCGACGTAGCGCTGCACCTTGGCCAGCAAGGGCCGGTCGTGCAGCAAGTGGGCCAGGGGCAGGGCCCCGTCGAGCCAGTAGGGCGTTTCCTCCCAGCCGTCGCCAGTGCCGCCGAGCCAGCCGTTGCGGTCGCGCAGCTTGGGGTAAGTTTCGTCGAGGTGGCCGGTGGTGTGGTCGCGCATCACGGCGAGCTGGGTGCGCAGCCAGCCGTTGGGCCGAATGGCCCCCGGCGCCAACTCGTGGTACGCCAGCGGGGCCAGCGACTGGGCTTGGACTGAGGCCACGGCGGCGCCCAGTACCCCGGCCACCAGGGCCGCCGCCCGAATGAGGCGGAATGCACTTACACAAACGTTGTACATCAACTGCCTAAAAAGTTAGGATAGTACCGCTGCGAAACCAACCGAAATCCGTGTTGGGATTACCTGCCGCAAGGTAGTAAGCAATTTGATATTCGTGCAAACGTTTGCACTTTCTTCGGAATATTAATACATTCGTCGTCCCAGCCCCGCCGTTGCGGGCCCTTGCCCACGAGCCGCTTCCTTTCGCCTGCCCATGCCCTCCGCCGATTCCCGCCGCGACTTCCTGCGCTACGCCGCCTTAGCCGGGGGCCTGCTGGCCCTGCTGCCCAGCCGCAACGCCCGTGCCGCTGCCCGCACCTACACCAACCCCGTGGTGCGGCGCAACTTCCCCGACCCCGCCGTGCTGCTGCACCAGGGCACATACTACGCCTTCGGCACCACCGGGCAGGGCCGCACGGCCGATGGCCGTATCTTCAGCGTGCTGACGTCGAGCAACTTGGTGGACTGGCGCGACGCCGGCGGGGCCCTGGCGCCGCCGCCCGGCAGCGCGGGGCTCGACTTTTGGGCCCCCGAGGTCGTGTTCCGCGACGGCACGTTTTACATGTACTACTCGCGGGGCGGCGGCGCCATTGCCGCCACCGTGGGCCACCGCCTGTACGTGGCCACCAGTGCCGCGCCGCAGGGCCCCTACGCGGAAGTGGCGGCGCTCGACGTGCCGGAAAGTAAGTTCACCATCGACGCCCACCCGTTTCAAGACACTGACGGGCAGTGGTATTTGTTCTACGCCCGCGACTTCATCGATTCCAACGACGGCTATTTCCCCGGCACCGGCCTGGCCGTAGACCGCCTCGCCACCATGACGGCGCTGGCCCAGCAGCCGCGCACCGTGCTGCGCGCCCGCCACCCGTGGACGATTTTCGAGGCCAACCGCCGGGTGCCGCTCTATGATAACCAAGTGTTTGCGCAGTGGCACACACTGGAGGGCCCCTACGTGCGCCGCCACGACGGAAAGTACTACTGCTTTTATAGCGGGGCCAATTTCCTGACCGACCGCTACGGCGTGGATTTTTGCGTGGCCGACAGCATCCTGGGGCCCTACTCGGAGGCCGGCGGCGGGGCCGGCGCGCGGGTGCTGCACGCGGTGCCGGGCCACGTGCGGGGCCCCGGCCACCACTCGCACGCGGTGGGCCCCGACGGCCACACCGAATACCTCGTGTACCACGCCTGGAACCCGCAAATGACGGAGCGCCAGCTCTGTATCGATAAACTGGCGTGGACGGCCCAGGGGCCCCGCTGCCTGGGGCCTACCTATTTGCCGCAGCCGCTGCCGGGCTAAAAAAATAAGCGGCTCCGGGCAGTTCCGGAAGTGCAAAATTTGCGTAGATCTTTGCGTAGCGGTTTTCGCTGCTTTCTCCCTCAATTTCCCGTCTATTGGCTTCTAAGCGCGCTTCCATCACCGACATGGCTACTGCCCTGGGCGTGTCGGTGTCCACCATTTCGCGGGCGCTGAGCAACCACCCGAGCATCAGCGACGCCACCAAAAAGCGCGTCACCAAGCTGGCCAAGGAGCTGAACTACCACCCCAACCACTTGGCGGCGGGCCTGCGCAAGGGCCGCAGCAACATGCTGGGCGTGCTGGTGCCGCACATCGACGGCCACTTTTTCACGATGGTGGTGAAGGGCATCGAAACTGTGGCCACCAAGGCGGGCTTCAATATCCTCATCTGCCAGTCGAACGAGGACGTGGCCCACGAGCGCAAGAACATCGAAACCCTCATCAACGCCCAGGTAGAGGGTATTTTGGTGTCGCTGGCCCGTACCACGCGTGACTTCAAGCACTTCGACAAGGCGGCCAAGCGCGACTTGCCGCTGGTATTTTTCGACCGCATTCTGGAGGGGCGCGACGTGAACGCCGTGGTGCTCGACGACCGCGAGGGCGCCTACCAGAGCACGGTGCACCTGTTGGAGCAGGGCTGCCGGCGCATCGCCCACTTCGCGGGGCCCCAGCACCTGAATATCTACAAAAACCGCCGCCAGGGCTACCTCGACGCGCTGCGCGAGCACAATGTGCCCTTCGACGAAGCCCTGGTGTTCACCTGCGACATGCGCCTGGAGGACGGCATCCAGGGCATGGAGCAGCTGTTGAAGCTGCCCACGCGGCCCGACGCCGTGTTTTCGGCCAGCGACTTTTCGGCCGTGGGGGCCCTGCAAGTGCTGAAAAAGCGCGGCCTGCGCGTGCCCCAGGACGTGGCCGTAACGGGCTTCAGCAACGAGATGTTCACCTCGTTCACCGAGCCCATGCTGACCACCGTGGACCAGCGCTGCGAGCAAATGGGCCAGGCTGCTGCGCGCCTGCTGCTCGAAATACTGGGCGAAAAGCGCCAGAACGTGTCGCCGCGCCGGGTGCTGCTCCAGCCCGATTTGCTGGTGCGGGCCTCCTCGCAGCGCGGCAAGTAGGAGCCCGGGCCGCGGGCCGCGCGGGTGGCGCAGCCTACAACCGGGTGGCGCAGCTCACGGGCACGCACTTCCTTAGCCTATAGCCCGGCCGCTGGCTTTGCTTTGGAAGCAGTTTGCGTTAAAACCAGCACGGTTCAGCACGGGGCAGCGAAGCAGGGATGCCTTTCTACCCCGTTCCGGGAGCCAAAAGATTAAGCCAAACAGCTTTTCAGGGTTTTGAGCGGCACTCCGAAACCAGCGCGGAATTACTCTTAGGCAAATTTAATTGCGCACAATCGAACATTAGGCAATCGAACGTTGTTTACCCAGCTGAAGCCTATGGAAGCTACCCCCGCCCCCGCCGCCGATAACTCTTTGCTGAAGCTGGAAAGTCAGCTGTGCTTCCCGTTTTACGCCGTGTCGCGGCAGCTCACCAAGGCTTACCAGCCCTACTTGCAGGCGCTGGGCCTCACCTACCCGCAGTACCTCGTGTTGCTGCTGCTGTGGGAGCGCCAGGAGCTGACGGTGAAGGAGCTGGGCGAAAAGCTCCTGCTCGATTCGGGCACGCTCACGCCCTTGCTCAAGCGCATGGAGCAGCGGCAGTGGCTCAGCCGCCGCCGCGACCCGCGCGACGAGCGTTCGGTCATCATTGGGCTGCTGCCGGCCGGTAGGGCCCTGGAGGCGCAGGCCGGCGACATTCCCACCCAAATGCTCGCCAAGCTCCACATGACGCCCGCCGAAGTAGGGGCCCTGCGCGCGCACCTTACCCACATTCTGGCCCAGTTGGCCTAAGCCGCGGGGGTTTTTTAAGAAGCTATTTGAAGTAAAAGCGTCATGCTGAGCGCAGTCGAAGCATTTCTACCGCTTACCAATCATTAAATTACTGCCGCAGTAGAGATGCTTCGACTGCGCTCAGCATGACGTTCAATTCTGAATCTTCTGGCTTCCTAAATAGCTTCCTAATAACAAGTAGATTACCCACTCAATGAACACGAAAACCATCCTATTGGCCAGCCGCCCCGTGGGCGTGCCCACGGCCGCGCAGTTCCAGTTCGAAACCCGCGCAGTGCCGGCCCCCGCCGCGGGCCAGGTGCTGCTCAAAACCCGGTACGTATCCGTCGACCCCTACATGCGCGGCCGCATGAGCGCCGCCAAGTCGTACGTCGCGCCTTTTGCCGTGGGCGAGCCCATTGCGGGCGGCGTGGTGGCCGAAGTGGTGGAAAGCCGCAGCGAGCAGCTGCCCGTGGGCAGCGTGGTGGTGGGCAACCTGCCCTGGCAGGAGCACAGCGTGGCCGATGCCAGCGCCGTGCAGCGCGTGCCCGCCGACCAGGCCCCCGCCAGCTATTTCCTGGGGCTGCTGGGCATGCCGGGCCTCACGGCCTACTTCGGGCTGCTCGACATTTGCCAGCCCCAGGCCGGCGAAACGGTGGTGGTGTCGGGCGCGGCCGGCGCCGTGGGCCTGGTGGTGGGCCAGCTGGCCAAAATCCAGGGTTGCCGCGTGGTGGGCACCGCTGGCTCCGACGAGAAGGTGGCGCACCTGCGGGCGCTGGGCTTCGACGAGGCCATCAACTACAAAACCACGCCCGACCTGGCCGGGGCCCTGGCCGCCGCCGCGCCCAACGGCGTGGACTGCTACTTCGACAACGTGGGCGGCGCCATCACCGACGCCGTGTACGACCTGCTGAACAAGCACGCCCGCATCGCCCTCTGCGGCCAGATTTCGACCTACAACGCCACCGAAGCCCCGGTGGGGCCCCGGCCCGAGGGCAAGCTGCTCAAAACCAGCAGCAAGCTCCAGGGCTTCATCGTGAGCGACTATTACGCGCGCTGGCCCGAAGGCGTAAAAAAACTCACCGAGTGGTACGCCGCGGGCCAGCTGAAGGGCGAGGAAACCGTAACCGAGGGCTTCGACCAGATTCCGGCCGCGTTTCTGGGCCTGTTTCAGGGCGAAAACACCGGCAAAGCCGTGGTGAAAGTAGCCTGACCCGGCCTCCCTTATGCTCTTGATTATGAGTGCCGAAACCCAAAATATTATCGCCGTGGCCGCCGAGTGGCGCGCCCAGCCCGGCCACGAAGCCACCGTGCGCCAGCTGATGCTGCAAGCCGCCGAAGCCGTGCGCCAGCACGAGCCCGGCAACCTGCTCTACGTGGCCCACCAAGACGCCGCCGATCCGGCCCGCTTCTTCTTCTACGAGCAGTACGCCAACCAGGCGGCCCTCGACGCGCACCGCGACTCGGCGCACTACCAGGAGCTGGTGGTGGGCCAGATTGTGCCGCTGCTGGCCGAGCGCAAAGTCACCTTTTACCAGCTGCTGGCCTAAAACCAGCGGCCACGCGGTGGGGCCCGGCGTTGGCCGGCTCCGCCACCTTTTACCACCATTCTACTGCTTCGGATTATGAAAATCGCCATGGTTTTGACCTCGCACGACGAGCTGGGCACCACGGGCAAGAAAACCGGCTTCTGGCTGGAAGAATTTGCCGCGCCCTACTACGTGTTCAAGGACGCCGGCATCGACCTCACGCTGGCCTTGCCCAAGGGCGGCCAGCCGCCCCTCGACCCCAAAAGCGACGAGCCCGGGGCCCAAACCGACGCCACCGAGCGCTTCAAAAAGGACGCCGCCGCCCAGCAGGCCCTGGCCCACACCGTGCCGCTGGATACCATCCAAGCCGCCGATTTTGACGCCATCTTTTACCCCGGCGGCCACGGCCCGCTCTGGGACCTAGCCGAAGACCCAAAGTCCATCGCCCTGATCGAAACGGCCTACGCCGCCGGCAAACCGGTAGCCGTGGTGTGCCACGCCCCCGGCGTGCTCCGCCACGTGAAGGCCCCCAACGGCGACCTGCTCGTGAAAGGCAAGGCCGTAACCGGCTTCACCAACACCGAGGAGGAGGCCGTGCAACTCACCGACGTCGTGCCCTTCCTGGTGGAAGACATGCTGAAAAACGCCGGCGGCACCTACTCCAAAGGCACTGACTGGGGCCCCTACGTTGTAACCGCCGGCCACCTCATCACGGGCCAAAACCCGGCCTCGTCGGAGCCCGCCGCCAAGGAGCTGCTCAAGCAGCTGGGCAAGTAGCCCCCGGCTCCTCCAAACACAAAGCCGCCCCGGGAACCCTTGCAATGGGGGCCCTGGGGCGGCTTTGTGTTGGGGACTGATAACCAATTTACAGCGGGCGCAGCAGAGCGCGGCAGGGGGCCCCGTCGGCGCCTACGATGCGCAGCGGCAGGCAGATGAGCTCGTAGTCGCCGGGCTCCACGTGGCCCAGGGCCAGGGCTTCGATGACGGTGATGCGGTGGTCGAGCAGGGCGTGGTGGGTGTCGGAGCCGCCCACCGAGATGTAGTCCACGCCGACGCAGACGACGCCGCGCTGCTGGAGGAACTTCGCGGCGGGGAAGTCCAGTTTTACGAAGTCGGGGTTGAAGGGCTGGTGCGTCCAGTCGGCGTCCGAGTTGCGGGTGCGAAAGAGGATGCGCTGGCCGGGCTGCGGGTCGAGGGGCTCCACTTCGGCCAGCGTGATGAGCCGGGGGTCGTGGATGCGCACCACGCGGCAGGGCCCCAGCAGCGTGTTCAGGTCGAGCGTCGTCACGTCGGGCCCGTCCTGGATGAAGTGGCGCGGGGCATCGACGTGGGTGGCCGTGTGCACGCTCATGCTGATTTCGCTCACGTTGGCCGGGTCGCCGTAGGCAAACGAGCGGGTGAGGCGCAGGTGCACCGGGGCGTTGTCGGGCCAGTGCACCATCTGGTCGGAAATGGGCGTGGTGATGTCGAGGTAGTTCATGGCTTGAATGTTTTATTCAGCCCGTCATGCAGCGCGCAGCGAAGCATCTTTGCCGCGCCAGTAATCCTGATTAGTTACGCTAAAAAGATGCTTCGCTGCGCGCTGCATGACGGCCTAGTTATGACGGCCTGATAAGTTGCTGAAAGATGATGGTGCTACTTGCCTCGCGGCTGCAACAGCTTGGCCACGAGGCCGGTCCAGCCGGTTTGGTGGCTGGCGCCGAGGCCCTGGCCGGTGTCGCCGTGGAAGTACTCGTGGAAGAGCAGGTAGTCTTTAAAGTTGGGGTCGGTTTGCTGCTGCGCGTCGGCGCCGAAGCAGGGGCGCTGGCCTTTTTCGTCGCGCAAAAACAGGCCGGTGAGCCGCTCGGTGAGCTGTTGGGCAATGGCCAGCAGCGTGCTGTATTGGCCGCTGCCGGTGGGAAATTCTACCTTGAAATCGTCGCCGTAGTAGTGGTGGAAGCGCTGCAACCCCTCGATGAGCAGGTAGTTGACGGGGAACCACACGGGGCCCCGCCAGTTCGAGTTGCCGCCGTAGAGGCTGGTGGTGGATTCGCCGGGATCGTAGTTCACCGTGAACGACTGGCCGTCGGTGCGGAACACGTAGGGGTGGTCTTGGTGGTACTTGGAGAGGGCCCGCACGCCGTGGTCGGACAGGAATTCGGCCTCGTCGAGCGTGCGGCGCAGCAGGGCCTTGAGGCGGTGGCCGCGCAGCAGCGAGAGCAAGTGGCGGTCGCCCTTGCCCGGTTCCTGCCAGCGGCTCACGAGGGCCGCCAGGTCGGGGCGGTTGGCCAAAATCCAGTTCAGGCGGGCCAGGAATTTCGGGGCGTTTTGCAGCAGCTCGTCGTCGAGCACTTCCACCGCAAACAGTGGCACCAGGCCCACCATCGAGCGCACTTTGAGCGGGGTGCGGCCCTGGGGCGAGTTCAGCACGTCGTAGTAAAACTCGTCCTCCTCGTCCCACATATCAATGTCGTGGGGCCCGTAGCCGGTCATGGCCTGGGCAATGGCCAGGAAATGCTCAAAGAATTTGCCGGCCAGGTCTTCGTACACGGGGTTGGTCTGGGCCAGCTCCAGGGCCATGCGCATGAGGCTGAGGGCGTAGAGAGCCATCCAGGCCGTGCCGTCGGCCTGCTCGATGTACACGCCGGCGGGCAGCGGGGCCGAGCGGTCGAACACACCGATGTTGTCGAGCCCTAAAAAACCGCCCTCGAAGATGTTGCGCCCAGCGGTGTCCTTGCGGTTCACCCACCACGTGAAGTTTAGCAGCAGGCGGTGGAAAATGGTTTCCAAAAACACCACGTCGCAAGTGCCGCCGCACTGCTTCTGGTCCATCTTGAACACCCGGAACGTGGCCCAGGCGTGCACCGGCGGGTTCACGTTGCCAAACTGCCACTCGTAGGCCGGCAGCTGGCCGTTGGCGTGCATGTAGCGGTCGTGGCACAGCAGCCGGAGCTGGTCTTTGGCAAACTCGGGGTCCACCAGCGCCAGCGGCACGGCGTGGAAGGCCAGGTCCCAGGCCGCGTACCAGGGGTACTCCCAGTTGTCGGGCATCGAGATGATGTCGTGGTTGCGCACGTGCCGCCAGCCAGCGTTGCGCCCCTCCAGGCGGCCGGCCGGTGGGGCGGGCAGGGCGGGGTCGCCGGCCAGCCAGCGGCGCACGTCGTAGTTGTAAAACTGCTTGTTCCACAGCATGCCGGCCAGGGCCTGCCGCTGCACGGCACGGGCGTCGGCACTGGCCAGGTCGTGTTGCAGGGCCCCGTAAAAGGCATCGGCCTCCTGCCGGCGCTGGGCCACCAGCTGGTCAAAATCGGCAAACGGCGCGGCCAAATCGTCGGGGCCCAGGCGCAGGCGCAGGGTCTGGCTCTGGCCGGGCTCGATGGTGAGGACGTAGTGCGCGGCGGCCTTGGTGCCGCCGCGGTCGGGGTTCACGGCGTCGGCGCGGCCGCCCATCACGTACTCGTTCAGCCCGTCTTTGAAGAACTTAGCGCCCGGCCGGGGCGCGGCCTGGTAGAGGCGGGGTGCGTTGGTTTCATTGTCGCAAAACAGCAGCTCGGGGGCCCCGTCGGCGTGCAGGGCCAGGCCGGGCAGGTCGCGGTGGCACACGGCAATGTGGCCGCGGTTGGTGGCGCGCAGGTCGGGGTAATAGTCGTCGTCGCCCCAGGCCCAGGTGTTGCGGAACCAGAGCGTGGGCAGCACGTGCAGCGGCGCCGCCTGGGGCCCCCGGTTGTGGGCCGTAATGGTAATCAGCACATCCTGGGGCCCCGCCTTGGCGTACTCCACAAAAATATCGAAGTACTTGTCCTCGCGAAACACGGCCGTGTCGGCCAGCTCAAATTCGGCATCGTTGCGGGTGCGGCGGGCGTTTTGCTGCACCAGCCACTCGTACGGAAACGCGTGCTGCGGGTACTTGTACAGCATCCGCATGTAGCTGTGGGTGGGCGTGTTATCGAGGTAGTAATACAGCTCCTTCACGTCCTCGCCGTGGTTGCCCTCGGGCCCGCTCAGCCCAAACAGCCGCTCTTTAAGGATGGGGTCCTGCCCGTTCCAAAACGCCGGCGCGAAGCAAAGCAGCTGCTGGTTGTCCGAAATGCCGCCCAGGCCGTCCTCGCCCCAGCGGTAGGCGTAGGAGCGGGCCATGTCGTGGGTGGTGAAGGTCCAGGGCTGGCCGTCGGCCGAGTAGTCTTCGCGCACCGTGCCCCACTGCCGCTCGGCCAGGTAGGGCCCAAAGGTGCGCCAGGGCCCCACGTCGCACAGGCGTTCGTGTTCGGGTGTCATGGTGAAATGTGAAAATGTGGGGATGTGGAAATTTGTGGATGAGGGGGCAAAGCGGCTAGCATTTGCTACGGGAAAGAGCCTGTGGGTAAAACGCACGCATTTTCACATCCCCATATTTCCACATTCTGCACATTCAAAAACTAGCCGCCGGTGGCAAAGCCCGGGTAGAGCGTCATGCCGCCATCCATGAAAATGGTTTGGCCGGTGATGTAGTCGGCCTCGTCGGAGCAGAGCCAGGCGGCGAGGCCCCCGATGTCCTCAATGACGCCCACCCGGTCGTAGGGGATGAGCTTGAGCAGGGCGGTTTCGGCCTCGGGCGTATCCCAGGCGCTGGTGTTGATGGGCGTTTTGATAGCGCCCGGCCCGATGCTGTTCACCCGGATTTTGTGGGGCGCCAGCTCCTGGGCGGTGCTTTTCATGAGCTGCATGATGCCGCCCTTGCTGGTGGCGTAGTTCACGTGGCCGGCCCACGGAATAACTTCGTGCACGCTGCTGGTGTGCAAGATGACGCCCGTGGCGCGGGCAATTTCGGGCTGGGGCCCCCGGCGCAGAAACTCGCGGGCCGCCTCGCGCGAGCACAAAAACTGCCCGGTCAGGTTCACGTCAATCACGCGCTGCCACTGGGCCAGGGTCATGTCCACAAAGGCCGCGTCTTGCTGCTGGCCCGAGTTGTTCACCAAAATGTGCAACGTGCCGCACTGCTGGATGATGTGGGCAAACATGGCCTGCACCTCGTCCTCCTTGCTCACGTCGGCTGGGATGGCGAAGGCTTGGCCGCCGGCGTCGGTGATGGACTTAACCACGGCGTCGGCCTTGTCGGAGGGCCCCCCGTGGTAGTTAACGAACACGGTGGCGCCGTCGGCGGCAAACTGCCGGGCGATGCCCGTGCCGATACCCGAGCTGCCGCCCGTGACGAGGGCGATACGGTTTTGTAAGCGCATGGAGGAGAGAAGCTGGTGAAAGCGAAGGACTATCCTGCAAACGGCCCCGGGGCCCCCAGGGTTGAGTGAAAAACAGGTGAAACGGCTGATAGAAAACCTATTACGACTACGTTAATGCGGAGGTAACGTCTTGAAAGTTAGAGCGCCAGCACCACACTGCCCGCCACGATCAGGCCCGCGCCCAGGGCCGTGCGCCAGTTCAAACTTTCCCCCAAAAACATTACCGCCAGCCCAATGGCCAGCGCCACGCTCAGCTTGTCGATGGGGGCCACCTTGCTCACGGGGCCCAGCTTCAGGGCCCGGAAGTAGCACAGCCACGAGGCCCCCGTGGCCAGCCCCGACAGCCCCAAAAACAGCCACGTGCGCCCGCTCAACTCGGGCAGCCCGGCCGTGGCCCCGCGCCCGATGGCAATGCCCCAGGCCAGGATGAGGATGACCACCGTGCGAATGGCCGTGGCCAAATCCGAATCGACGCCCTTGATGCCAACCTTGGCAAAAATGGCGGTGAGGGCCGCAAACACGGCCGAAAGCAGGGCAAACGGGAGCCAGGGTGCCATTGGGTTTCGGGAGAAGTAGGGGTAAAATTTCAGAGCTGAAAATGCATACGCACATTCTGCCCTGTCCGCTCAGTTGTTGTTCACGATGCTGCTTTTATTTAGCCGCCATGAAAAAATTAATTCTCTTGAGCGCGTGCCTACTGGCCCTCGCCGCGCGCCCCGCCGCCGCCCAGACGCAGGGCCCAGATATTGTAGTAGTGCGGGTGTACGACGGCGGCGGTTCTGGGAAATTTATCATCACCCGTGGGGAGGGCAAGAGCGAACAGGTAGAATTCAAGGGCGGCGTGAGCGATAAGAACCAGGCCGCTTCCAGCGAGGCGTATCACAAAATGTTCAGCTAGCTCTACCGTGAGGGGTATGCGCTGCAAAGCACGTTCACTACCACGACTTCCATCACCACGCTCCTGTTTGCCAAAAAGCCTTGACGGGTGGGCCAGTGGGGCCCCTCGCAGAAAAAGATGCCCCCGATGCAGCAAAACGCGCCGTTCTGTTGTTACCGAATCATGTCCCCACTTCCCGCCGACCCCGCCTTTCGCCGGCCCGACCTGCTGCGCCTCGACTACGACACCTACCGGGCCCTGCCGGCCATTGCCAACTCCGACCTCTCGCGCCTGCGCGACGCCCTCGATGGCCGCCCCCCGCGCACCGACGGTGGCAACCAGGGGGCCCTCAGCTTCGGCACCGCCTTTCACACCGCCCTGCTTGAACCCACTGATTACCAACCCGGCCAGCCCGGCCTGAACGACACGCTGGTTTGGTGGCTGGTGGAGGGGGTGAAGCTCAACACCGAGCTCAACCGCCTGCTCGAAGCTGGCACGCCCGAGCCCAGCGTGCTCTTCACCGAGCCCCAAACCGGCACCCTCTGCAAGCTGCGCGCCGACCTGGTGGTGAACGCGCCCGGCCTGCCCTACACCATCGTCGATTTCAAAACCACCAACGCCCGCGACGCCGACCACTTCCGCTGGCAGTGCTCGGCCTACGACTATGACCGCCAGGCCGCCTTCTACACTGACGCCCTGGGCGCCGAGCGGTTCCTGCTGGTGGGCGTGCAGAAATCGGAGCCGTTCAGCGTGTTCCCGCTCGAAGTGACCGACCAAATGCTCGCCGAAGGCCGCGAGAAGTACCACCGCTTGCTGCGCCTGCTGCGGGCCCCCGCCACCGCGCCCGCCTACCGCGCCGAGGCCGTGCAAGCCGCCGTCGAGGCCCTGGGCCTCAGCAGCGAAGAGTAGCTCGTGGCGCAACTGTAGCGCGGACTTTGTCGTCCGCGTCGCTGCACGGTAGTCGTACAGGAATTGGTGTGACGAAGCGAGAGCCGTGTATTACAAAGCCCGCGCTACACTGTTTCCAGGCCTTCGGCGGCTAGCTCGCGCAGCACTTCGCGCAGGCCGGCGGTTTCGCTCAGCTGGCGGGCCACGTGCTGCACGTATTCGGCCTCGGCGCGCAAGTCGCGCTTGATTTGGCGCAACTCGATTTCGCGCTTCTTGCCGGTGCTGGCGCCCGCGCCGTCGGGGCCGTATTGCAGGGCGCGGAGCTGATTTTTGAGGTCGATTTGCTGGCGGTGCAGGGCCTGGGTGTAGGCGATGAGCACGTCGGCATCGGCCGCGTCGGCGTGGGCCGAATCGGCCATCAACTGCAGCAGGGCGTAGAGGTCGCCGGTTTCGTAGGCGGCCGTAATTTCCTGCATCAGCGCGGTTTTGGCGCGCTGCTGGGCGGGGTCGCGCTCCAGGTCGGGGTGGTGGGTGCGGGCGAGCTGGCGGTACACGGTTTTGGCGCTGGTTTGCAGGCGCTGCTGGTCGGTGCGGGCGGCCAGGGTGGTGGCCTCGGCCAGGCGCTGGGCCCGGGCCTGCTGGCGGGCCTGGGCGGCCTGCTCCTGCGGCGAAAGGGGCGGCGCGGCGGCTTCCGCCGCCGCTTCGGCCGGGGCCCCCGCCGGGCGCGGCGCGGCGTACTTGGCCACGATGGCCGCCTCGTCTTCGCCAAACCGGGTAATCAGGGCCCCGGCGTTGCCCACGATGAACTGCACAATCTGCGCCTCCTCCAGGCGGCTGAAGTAGGGCGTCAGCAGGGCCCCTTCGAGCGGGGCGTAGAGGGCGCGGCGGGCGGCCACCACCGCGGCGGCGGCGGGCCCCACCTGCTGCCAGTAGCGCTGGCGGGCCGCCGCTTGGGCTTCCTGCGCGGCCAGCAATTGCGCCCGCAGCTCCTCCAGGGCCAGCAGCGCCCGCCGGAACGCGGCCTGGGCCAGGCTGCCCGGCGCGCAGGCTTCGGCAATTGGAACGGGCACGCGCACCGGCGCGGGCAGGGTGGGGGAGGCGGTAAGTTTTTTCATGGCGACGGCAGCGGGTGGTTAACGCTCGGCTAGGGCCAAAAGTTGAATGCCACCCGAAACGTGTTGCAGTGCGCGTCCACGATGTCGGCCAGCCGCTCGGAGTAGCCGCCGCCCATGCTCACGGCCACCGGCAGGGCCCTGGCCCGGCACAGGCCCAGCACCAACTCGTCGCGCTGCTGGCAGCCGGTGGGCGTCAGGGCCAGCTTGCCGAGCTTGTCGGTGGCCAGCACGTCCACCCCCGCCTGGTAAAAGATAAAGTCCGGCCGCACGCGGTCCACCAGGGGCCCCAGCGTGGCGGCCAACGTGCGCAAATACGCCGCATCGCCCGTGCCCAGCGCCAGCGGAATATCCAGGTCCGACTGCTCCTTGCGCAGCGGGTAGTTGGCCCCGGCGTGCATCGAAAACGTGAACACGCGCGGCTCATCGCGGAAAATGGCGGCCGTCCCGTCGCCCTGGTGCACGTCCAAATCAACAATCAAAATTTGCCTCGCCAGCCCGTGCGCCAGCAGGTGCGCAGCGGCAATGGCCTGGTCATTCAGCACGCAAAACCCCTCGCCGCGGCCGGCAAAGGCGTGGTGGGTACCGCCGGCCAGGTTCAAGCCGATACCGCTTTTTAGGGCCCCCAGCGCCGATTGCAGCGTGCCCGCGCTACTGCTCAGCGAGCGGCGCACCAACTGCGGGCTCTGCGGCAGCCCCAGGTTGCGCACCTCGCGGGCCGAGAGCTGCAAGTCGCGCACCCGGTGCCAATAATCGGCGGTGTGCACCCGTAGTACGTCAACCTCCGCGCACAGCCCCGGCTCGTAAAAATCCTCCGGCGCGGCCACGCCCTGCCACAACAGCTGCTCCCGAATCAGGGCGTACTCGGCGATGGGGAAGCGGTGCCCAGCGGGCAAATCCAGGGTGTAGTGGTCGGAAGTGGCAAGGCGCGGCATACGCGGCAGGTACCGCAAAACGGACACGGATGTTTTTTCGGGCGGCCGTGGTGGCTTTGGAGCCCCAGCATCGGGGGCCGTTACCCTTGGGGTTTTCCACGTTTCCCACCCGCCGTCTGTCATGCTCATCTGGCGTCCCGAAGGAAGCATCCTTTCACGCCAGCAGAGTAATCCTAACGTGATAAAATGCTTCCTTCGGGACGCCAGATGAGCATGAGACAGAGTTAATATTTAAATAATCACTGCGGGATTAATCGAGGTTTAAAATAATAAATCAGTGCTCAATTAACCAGAATGAAAAATATTTATTAATTATTTTAAAAATTAGTTGCGTAATTAAAATTAATGCTCAACCTTTGTCGCACCAAAAAGCAAACAACCATGTACCGCCACCTGACATTCACCAGCAATTCGGATAAGACGCAGCCAGAACGGCTGTCTCTGCTCGGTACGTTTGCCTGATTTCAGCCCCCGCTGAAACCCGACACCGCCCGAGCCCATAACGCTCGGGTTTTTTGTTTAGTGGCCCTTTCCTAGCCAGTTACCAACTCGCCCCGTGCCGTTCCTTCCCGCGCTGCTTTCCTGCAAACAGCCCAATTGCCGCCCCAGCCGCGGCCAGCGGGACCGGCGCGGCCGTGCTCTCCTACTGCGTGAAATGCCCCGATAAATCCGGCCCGCATTGCGCAATTAGTGAAAGCCCGGCCCCAAAAGCCGTGCTTTTTCGTGGGATTAATTCACAAATAAAAATGCCTTTTATTTGTCAGGGAGGGGTGTGTCTAATTGTAATTATTAATTATCAAGGCGAGCCAATTCGAATTAATTAATTGCCAATAAAGCCCGAATTATAATCCTGCCACTTCTGCTTACTTCCCACCTATATGCGCTTCAACTTCTTCTCCCGCACTACCGCCACCCTCACCACCAACCACCAGGGGGCCCCCGCCTTCGTCCTCACGCCGCAGCTGGAATTGTACGCCGCCGTGGCCACCGCCGCGCTCAGCGACCAGTTCTACGAAACGGCCAATGCCCGCTTGCTGCGCTTGCGTGAGTTGGTGGCCAAAAACGAGCCGCGGTTCGTGGCGCAGCTGGCGGTGTACGCCCGCGAGCAATTGCACTTGCGCTCGGTGCCCCTGGTGCTGGCCGTGGAGTTGGCCCGCGTGCACAATGGCGACAATATTGTGGCGCGCCTCGTGGCCCGCGTGGTGGCCCGGGCCGACGAAATCACCGAATTGCTGGCCTACTACGCCGCGGCCAACGCGCGCACCGGCCGCAAAACCCTGGGCCGCCTTTCCAAGCAGGTGCAGCGCGGCCTGGCCGAAGCCTTCAACCGTTTCGACGCCTACCAGCTGGCCAAGTACGACCGGGCCGGGGCCGTGCGCCTGCGCGACGCGCTGTTTCTGGTGCACCCCAGCGCCAAAAACGCCGCCCAGCAAGCCGTATTCAACCAGCTCGTGCGCGGCGAGCTGCCCACGCCCTACACCTGGGAAACCGAGCTGTCGGCCATTGGCCAGCAAGCCTTCGCCGGCGCGGCCGACCGGCAAACGGCCGTCCGCACCGCCTGGGAAACGCTCGTGGCCAGCGGCAAGCTGGGCTACATGGCCTTGCTGCGCAACTTGCGCAACTTGCTCGAAGCCAACGTATCGGCCGCGACCATGGCGCAGGTGTGCGCCACCCTGGCCGATGGGCGGGCCGTGGCGCGCAGCCAGCAGCTGCCGCTGCGCTTCCTGGCCGCCTACCGCGAAATAAAGGCGGTGCCCAGCGGCCACACCGCCGCGGTGCTGGGGGCCCTGGAGGCCGCCATTGCCCACAGCGCGGCCAACCTGCGCGGCTTCGGCCCCAAAACCCGCGTGCTGGTGGCCTGCGACGTGTCCAGCTCCATGCAAAAGCCTATTTCGCCGCGCAGCAAAGTGCTGCTCTACGACGTGAGCCTCGTGCTGGGCATGCTGCTCCAGAGCCGCTGCCAAAACGTGGTCACCGGCATGTTCGGCGATGCGTGGAAGCGCGTGGCGCTGCCCCGGGGCCCCGTGCTCCGCAACGTGGAGGAGTTCTACCGCCGCGAGGGCGAAGTGGGCTACAGCACCAACGGCCACCTGGTAGTGCAGGACCTGCGCCAGCGCCGCGAGGTGCTGGATAAGGTAATGATTTTCACCGACGTGCAGCTCTGGAACAGCCAGTGGGACGGCAACTCCTTAGCCCAGGAATGGGCCCTGTACCGCCGCACCGTGGCCCCCCACGCTCGCCTCTACCTCTTCGACTTGGCCGGCCTCGGCACGGCCCCGCTCGACGTGCGCCCCGCCGACGGCGTGGCCCTCATCGCCGGTTGGTCCGACAAGGTATTCGACGTGCTGGGGGCCCTGGAAAACGGCGGCTCGGCCCTTGCCGAAATCCAAAAAATCGATTTGTAAACCCTTTAATAACAGCGGCCGGGCAATAAAGCGGAACCCCCGGCCGCCGCAGCGCAAGGTGCCGCAGGCGGGCCCTGCTTCGCGGGTGCTGGGAGGGCCGCTGCGGCGGGGGTTCGATTCCCCTCACTCATGTAGACCTACCGCCCGTCGCCCTTGCTGTCAAAATAATAGGCCCCGGGAACGACTCTTTCAATCATTCAAGCGGCCCTCGTTCCCGGGTAGGGCCCCTCACCATAAGAAATTTTCTTACTCGTTATGACCTTCTAATAATGCCATTGGGAAGACGGCTGCGCAATTTGGCGTAGTCGCCGACCGGGGCGGTGCCACCGAGGTGGCCCGTCCCAACTCGGCTAATTCCGTTTGGTTCAGGTGCCGTAGGCGGGCGTTACTTCGCTGGCTGTTTCCGGCGCGGCCCCCTTGGCCGCGTTGCGGGTTCGATTCCCGTCCCCTGGCTTCGGCCGCGGGAGAAAATACGCGCTGGCCGACTGTTGCCCTGAATTTCGGAGGCGGCCGAATGTTACTTGTTTCCGGGTGGGTGCCGCGGCCGGGCCATTCTTCGCTCTAATACTGGGCGCGGGTTCGACGCTCGAAGTGCTGCCGCGAGGTAGGGCGCTTGCGCATCGGTAGGGCCGCGCCAGCTGGCCGGGCGACGGCTGCCCCAGCCGGAAACAAATAATGCACATTGGATGCCGTAGGCTGGCGCTGTCACGTCGCCATTTGGCCCCACGCCAGCCGCTTATTGCTCCGTTTTTATAGCCACCACGGGCCGGTGCCGTAGCACCGCCATACTTCGATTCATTAGGTCGCGGGTTCGATTCCTGCCCGCTGGCGTGCCGGCGGTAGCTCAGTTTGGTAGAGCAAATGATAACCGGCGATGCGCCTTTTTGCCCGGTCTGTTGCGGCTATTTTTTTACTGTTCATCAACGCCGGGGCCCTATTTAGCGCGGCCCCGCTTCGCGTGCAAACTTCCTTTTTATGGCTTCTCAATTACGCGGCAACGACTTGCGGCAACTCGGGTTTCCCGAGGGCCGGGCCATTGGCCTGGCGCTGGCGCAGCTGCAACGCAAAGAACACAAGCGCCTCACCCAAACCGAACAAACAGAATTGCTCGTCCGGGTGCTGGCCAACCCCACCAATTTCCTGGCCGACCTGGCCTGGAGCCACACCGCCGCGGCGCTGCTGCCGGTTCCCTCGCGCCACATCGCCCTGGCCGAGCGCAAGCCCTACGCCACGTTCGGCGCCGAGCACATCGAGGCCGGGGCCATTCACCAGATGGAAACGGCCATGAAGCTGCCCATCACCCTCGCCGGGGCCCTCATGCCCGACGCCCACCACGGCTACGGCCTGCCCATCGGCGGCGTGCTGGCCACCGACAACGCCGTGATTCCCTACGCCGTGGGCGTGGACATTGGCTGCCGCATGGCGCTGTCGGTGTTCGACCTGCCGGCCAAGTACCTCACCCAGCGCACCCAGGAGGTGGGCAAGCTCTTGCTCGACCACACCCGGTTCGGCTCGGGCCGGGCCTGGGAGCGGGGCCAGCGCCTCGACCACGCCGTGCTGTCCGACGACGCCTTTCGGGCCGTGCCGTTCCTGAAAAACAAGCTCGACAAAGCCGCCGAGCAGCTCGGCACTTCGGGCTCAGGCAACCACTTCGTGGAGTTCGGCCTAGTCGATATCACCGACCCGGCCAACGACCTCGGCCTGCCCGTAGGCCAGTACGTGGGCCTGCTCTCGCACTCCGGCTCGCGGGGCCTGGGCGCCAGCACCGCCAACCACTACACGGCCCTGGCCATGGAGCAGTGCATGTTGCCCGCCGAAGCCAAGCACCTCGCCTGGCTGGGCCTCGACACCGAAGCCGGCCAGGAGTACTGGGCCGCCATGAACCTGGCCGGCGCCTACGCCTCGGCCTGCCACGACCAGATTCACCGGCGCCTGGCCAAAGCCTTGGGCGAAAAGCCCCTGGCAAAAGTGGAAAACCACCACAACTTCGCCTGGCAGGAAACCCTGGCCGATGGCCGCGCGGCCGTGGTGCACCGCAAGGGCGCCACGCCGGCCGGAGCGGGCGTGCTCGGCATCATCCCCGGCTCGATGACGGCCCCCGGCTTCATCGTGCGGGGCCGGGGCGCGGCGGCCTCGCTGGCCTCTGCCTCGCACGGGGCTGGCCGGCTCATGTCGCGCACCCGGGCCAAGGCCGAACTGGGCGAAGCCGAGGTGCGCCAGCACCTAGCCGCGCAAGGCGTAACCCTGCACGGCGGCGGACTCGACGAGGCTCCAATGGCCTACAAAAACATCCACCAAGTAATGGCCAGCCAGCACGAGTTGGTAGACGTGCTCGGCTCGTTCACACCCAAAATCGTCCGGATGGACGGGGCGTAAGCGGCGCCAACAACAAACAGGGCCCCGGCGTACGATGCGTCCGGGGCCCTGTTTGTTGTTGGCGCCGCCGGCTACTCAGCCGCCGGCGCGGCTACCTGCACCACCCGCACCGCGTCGCCCACCCGGATGGTACCACCGCGGGCAATGTGGGCCGTGAGGCCGCCGTGGCCGCGCATGGCGTTGTAGCCGCCGGGGCCCAGTTCTTCTTCCATGCGCGAGCAGGGGTGGCATTCGCCGGTGATGTCGAGCAGCACCTCGTCGCCGATCTGTATTTGGCGGCCTTTGAGGGCCAGCAGGTTGAGGCCGCTCACCACCAGGTTGCGGCGCAGGCGGGCGGGGTCCAGGGGCCCCGGCAGGCCCAAGAAGCCTGCCACCGCGGGCAGGTGCTCGGCTTGGATGAGGGTGATTTGGCGCTTGCCGCCGGCCTTGGGCCGGGCGTGGTCCCCGGCCAGGTGGGCATCGGTGATGGCCTGGGCTTCGGGCACGCTTACCAAAGGCTGGCGGCGGGCCGGGCGCTGGCCAATCCAGGCGAGGCGGCCGGTTTGGGGCAGGGTGGCGAGTAGGCGCGCCACGGTGGATTTATCGTCGCCGAAAAATGGATAAGGCATGAAGTTTTAAAACCAGAAAAAAGGAAAGTTACGCCTGTGCCGCACGGGCCGCGGGAGGATAGAAAAGCAGGGCCGAAAACCACACAAATATACCCATGGCCTTAACCCCGGCCCCGCGCTTACGTATGGTAGGCAAGCTGTTTCGCCAGCTCTTCTTCCTAAAAAAACTTCTAAAAATCTTGCTCTATGGCTGCTCCTGCCAAAACCAAAACCGCCGCTCCTAAAAAAGCCGTTAAAGACGTAACCACCTCGGTGGCCATTGCCAAAGGACCGAACAAAAACATCAACGTTCAGCCCATCCTCAACCAGCAAATTAACGCCCCGGCCGTCACCCAAAAGTTCGGTACCGTGAGCCAACGCCTGCCCATCGGCTTGGCCGACAACGTGCGCCTCGAAAGCGTACGGATGCTGAACCAGCTGCTGGCCGATACCATGACTATCCGTGACCTCTACAAGAAAAGCCACTGGCAGGTGACGGGCCCCACATTCTACCAGCTGCACTTGCTGTTCGACAAGCACTACGAGGAGCAGTCAGAGTTGGTAGACACAATTGCCGAGCGCATTCAAATCTTGGGCGGTGTGGCCATTGCCATGGCAGCCGACGTGGCCGAGAACACCCTCATTCCGCGCCCTCCGCGCGACCGTGAGGAGGCCCCTGTGCAGATTTCGCGCCTGCTGGAAGCCCACCAGATTATCCTCCAAGAGTGCCACGAAATCGCCAAAAAAGCCGATGATTCAGGTGACGACGGCACCAACGACCTGGCAGTGAGCGACGTGATGCGTACCAACGAGCTGCAAGTGTGGTTCATATCGGAGCACCTCGTGGACACGCCTCTGGTGCAGGCCCGCTAGGCTACGCAAAACCTGTAAAAAGGCGGTTCCCGTTACCGGGGCCGCCTTTTTTATTTGCCATCGCGCCGGGCGGCCAGCTTTTCCTCGTGGTTATCCTCGGCCTTCTCCACCGAGTGAGTTTGGCCGAGGTCGGTGTCCGCCTTGGCTTTGTCGGCCAGCAGGCAGAAGAACTGGTGAATGATCTTTATTTCTTCTTCTGACAGGTCTTGCGCATTAATCAAGCGGTTACTGGCGCCCTGGGTAGCTGCAATTAGCCCGTTGAGCTTAAGGTGCAGCACCAACGAATCTTTGTTTTGAGAGCGTTGGATGAGAAAAACCATCAGGAACGTGACGATGGTGGTGCCCGTGTTGATGACCAACTGCCAGGTTTCGGAATACTTAAACAGGGCCCCCGTGGCGGCCCAAAAGCGCCACCACGCTTATCGAGCCAATGAACGCCGCCGTCGAACCCGAGAAGCGGGTGATGCCTTTGGCCAAGTGGCCAAAAAAAGAACCAGTTTTGGCAGGGGCGAGTGGGCAGCCATGCAGCAGAAAATGAGCGTGAAAAAGTGCGAAGATGAGGAGTTTTTGCTTTGGAAAAGGTGAAGCTGGGGCCCGGCGCAGTCAAAAAAAGCCGTCCATCGTTGCGGGGGCCGGCCCGCCGCCCTATCTTTGCACCCGCTTCGCCACCTCAGCGGAGCCGGTTTCGGCCGAGGTTGCCTGGTTCAGTGCCCCAAGTTTGCGCACGTGGTGAAACTGGTAGACACGCCATCTTGAGGGGGTGGTGCCTTCGGGTGTGGGAGTTCGAATCTCCCCGCGCGCACTGAACAAAAAAAGCCCGCTTCGCAGCGGGCTTTTTTTATGGCCGTTGGGGCCCCGGCTACCGCTCTTGGGCCTCGAAGGGATTGGCAGGCACCACCAGCACCACCTGCTCGCGCTCCACAATAACCTGCCCGGGCCGCGCCCCCTTGGGCTTGCGCACGAACTTTTTGGGCGTGACGGTGACCGGGCACAGCGAATCGTTTTGGCGGCGCGAATACCAGGCAGCCAACTGGGCGGCGTGCTCCAACACCGGCGCTGGCACGGGCTGGCCGGCTCGGTGGCGCACCACCACGTGCGAACCGCTTACGTCCTTGGCGTGCAGCCAATAGTCGTCCTTGTGGGCGTATTTCTGGGTCAGCAAGTCGTTATTAGCTGCGTTGCGACCCACCAAAATCGTAAAGCCCCGGTCCTCGAACACCTTAAACGGCAGCTCCGTGGGGCCCTTGCCGGCGGCCGCGGCGGGCTCCAGGCCGTGCTGTTTACGCCAGGTGCGGAAGGCGCGCAGTTCGGCCAGCGCGGGCTGGGTGTCCAACTCCTCCAGCCGCTCTAGGGCCCCGAAAGCTTCCGTTTCGCGCCGCTCGATGCGCTGGCTGAGCTGGCGTTCCTCAATCTGCTGGTTTTTGGCCTTGCGGTAGAGGTTCTCGGCGGTGCGTTGGGGTTTTTCGCCGGCTTTGAGCTTAATAAGACGTGGCTGGTTGGTGTAATAATCCAGCAGCTCCACCTCAGCCGCGCCGGCCGGAATCTCGTGCAAATGCGCCATGATGAGGTCGGCGGCGTGGCGGTAACCGGCCTCGTGGGCCAGGGCGTGCAGGCGCTGGCGGGCGTGGGCCGCGCCGGCGGTAGCCTCGTCGGCGCGGCGCGTAAGGGCCTGGCGCACCTGCTTGGTTTCGGTTTCAAGCGCCCGGCGGGCCAGGGCCAAAGGCACGAAGCGCCGCAATGCCCCCACAGGATCGGCGCCGGGCAGCGTTTCTAGGATTTCGCCCAGTGGTAGCAAGCTCAGGCGCGTGCGGCCGTCGAGCCGGATGAGGTAGTAGTGGGCCGGCGTTTCAAGCTGCGCCAGCACCTGGTTCACAGCGCGCACTTTGGCCTCTGCGAGGGCCGTGTCGTAGCCGTGAGCGCGCAGGTAGCGGACCGGCAGGTCTGCCAAGGCCGGCGGGAGTTTGCCATTTCCGGTAGGGCCCAGGCCGTTGCCCGCGGGAGCGCCGGAGGCGGGCAGCGGGCGCAGGTCGGCATCGGCCAGCAGGCGCTGTTGAAACAATTGCGCCGGGGCATCGGGAGTGGAGCGGAAGATGGCGTTCGGCCGCGGGCCGTAGAGCTTGAACACCAGCCGGGCCCCGCTGCGGAAATTTACTTGCAGCACCCGGTCCTGGGGCCAGGCGGCCACGGTTTCTACCTGCTCGCCCAGCAGCTCCGAAAATAAATCGACGGAGTTGGCGCGGGCGCGCTGGAAAGTTTCGGGTAAGGCCAGGGCCGGGAACGTGGCCCCGAGTTGCGCCTTTAGCCAAAACTCCCGCCCGCCGTCGGTCAGCCCAACGACCAACTCGTCCTTCTCCTGCGAAAAACAGCTGGCCACCCGGTAGCCCCGCAACTGGGCGGTGAGGGCCGGGGCCAGCTGGCGCAGGAAGTAGTAGTTGGTGTGCATGGTGCGTAGAGGAGGCCGTGAAGCTACGTGGCCGAAGCTGCCCTTGGCCTCATCTCTAGTAATTCCGTTAGAAATGACCGTGACCTGTTGGCTTCCTCTTTGAGTTGTATTAGCAGAGAAAACCAGGCAACGGTTGGTGGTATAAAGTAAAACAAGCACAATAAGCTATTTGCGCCGGTGCTCAGCCATTCTTTAGCAATGCCAATAATGCCAGCCATAATCGCAGCCAGCACCAACGCACCGGCAACCACCACGGAAGCCATCAGTTGCGGACGGTACTCTAAACACAATGTGCTTCCCTGGCTACCTACAACTGCCTTCACATGGCCTCTGATGGGTGGAGGCTGCGCGCGGCGAATACGTAAAATAATGATGCGTTCAATTAGAAACGAATCAGCGCCTATTACGCCCTGAAAAGGCTGGACAGGATTTACTTCAAAAGTGTCGCGCCAGCTATCATTCGGCGTGGTAAGTGTGCTGTTCCGCACACAGCGCAGCACTTCGGCCGGGGTTAGCGGCGAAAGAAACTGCTCAGTGAAAAACGGGTAAAATCTCACGGTTGCTATACCTCCACCTGCAGCCCGTCGTAGGCCAACCTAATCCAGGAGGGTAGCTCGGCTTCCACGGCCAGGTGGCGGCCCAGTTGGTGGCTGATGTGGGTGAGGTAGGCGCGCTTGGGCCGCAGTTCTTCCAACACGGCCACGGCCTCGGCCAGGGTGAAGTGCGACACGTGTTGCTCGCGCCGCAGCGCGTTTAGTACGATGACGTCGGCGCCCTGCATCAGGGCCCGGGTTTCGGCGGGCAGGTGGTTGGCGTCGGTGAGGTAGCAGAAGCCGCCGATGCGGAAGCCCAGCACGGGCAGCTTGTGGTGGCGGGCGCGCAGGGGCTGCACGGCCACGCCGTGCACGTCAAACGGCGCGTCGTCGGCCAGAATGGGGTGTAGGCTGACCTGGGGTACGCCAGGGTATTTGTGCTCGGCAAACACGTAGGCAAATTCTTTCTTCAACTGCTCCAGCACGCGTGGCTCGCCAAAAATGGGGATTTCCCGCTGCTGGCGGAAGTTAAATGCCCGGATGTCGTCAAGGCCCGCCGTATGGTCTTTGTGCTCGTGGGTGAAGAGCAACGCGTCGAGCTGCGTGATGCGCGCGCGCAACATCTGCTGCCGGAAATCGGGCCCCGTGTCCACTACCAAGCTGCGGCCGTCTACGGCCACGTGCACAGCCGTGCGCAGGCGCTGGTCGCGGTGGTCGAGCGAGCGGCACACCGGGCACGAGCAGCCAATGATGGGCACGCCCGACGAGGTGCCGGTGCCAAGAAAGGTGATGGTCACTGCGCGGTAAATTAGGGGCTCGGAAACGGCAAACGCCGGGGCCCTTGGCTGGGTAGCCAAGGGGCCCCGGGGCCCCACCGTTTACAATTAGCGGTCTCAAATTAATAAATTATAAATAAACAGGTAGTTGCATTTCGCCCAGATAAGGACGAAGACTGATTATCCGTTTATTTATAATTTATAATTCAAAATTCATACTATAAAATACTAGCTCACGTACTGTTTCACCACGCGTACCAGGGCGTCGAAATCCAGCGGCTTGGGCAAGTAGTCGGTCACGCCGGCCTCGCGGAACTGCTCCATGGAGTAGTTGTTGGCGTTGCCGGTGATGGCAATAACCGGCAGTTGGTTGATGGCCGGGTTGGGGTGGCGGCGGATGACGCGGGTGCACTCCATGCCGTCCATCACAGGGATGTTGATGTCCATCAGCACGCAATCTACCGGGTTGGCTTCCAGTTGTTTAATGACTTCGCCGCCGTTGCGGGCCAATACAATTTTGTATTTCTGTAGCTCTAATATTTTGCGAGTTAGGTTGAGAATAACGGAACTGTCTTCGGCGATGAGCACAGTTTTGGTGCTGGTTTCGGGGGGCATGGCAGGCGGGGCAAAGGGGGTGGAAAACAAAAATCAAGGCGGCGTTAACTGGAAGCAGCGTCGGCGGGTAGAGCCAGTGCCAATGCGTAAGCCTCCGCAAACGCCACAAAGTAATGCTGTAACACGAGAAAATTATCTTTCACGTCAGCGGCGGGATCCGCTTTGAGTTGCATTTCGAGCACCCGGGCCTGCGCTGCGAGGGCCACCGCGCCCACCGTGGCGGCCGTGCCCTTGAGCTGGTGCAGGGGCGAGAGCAGCGCCGTGCCGTTGGCCGCCGTAGCCTCCTCGGTCAGCGGGGCGGCGTCGGTAATCAACTGCCGGGCCTCTTCCTCAAACTCGCGGTACAGGTCAACCGCAAATTCGGGGCCCCCCAGCTCTTGGAGCTGTTGCAGCACGGCCACGTCGAGCACCGGTTCCGGGTCGGCGGCCGGCGTAGTGGCCAGGGGCGCGGCGGGTACCGGCTTAGCTGCGGGCGCAGCAGCCACCGACGCGGCTACGGGCGCGGGCGCCACGGCGGGCACGGCCACCACTTCGGGGGCTACCACAGAGGCTGGGGCTGCTGGCAGGGCTAGGGGCTCGGGGGCCCCGGCGAGGCGGGTACGGCGGGGCGGGCGGGGGCGCACCCAGCGGTGCAATACCTCGTGCAGGCGCTGGCTTTTCACGGGCTTGCCCACGTAGTCATCCATGCCTTGACGCATGAAGCGGCTGGCATCTTCCTGCATTGAGTAGGCCGTCATGGCTACCACGGGCGGGCAGCCGGTGCCCAGGCGCTCCCGAATTTCGCGGGTAGCCGTGATGCCGTCCATGTCGGGCATCTGGATGTCCATGAAAATCAGGTCGTAGTTGGCCCCCAATGCCGTGGCCTGGGCGATGGCGTCGGGGCCATCGGTGGCCACGTCCACCACGCAGCCCAGCTTGTGCAGCAGCCGCTGGCCTACTTTCTGGTTGATGGGATTGTCGTCGACGAGCAGGATGTGGGGCGGGGTGAGAAATACCTGCACGGGACCTTCGGGCTCAGGCAAATGCACGGGCAGGTCTTCAAATTGAGCCTGGCGGCAGCGGATGGTAAACCAGAACACGCTGCCTTGGCCGGTGTCGGAAAATACGCCGATTTCGCCGCCCAGCAGCTCGGCCAGCTGCCGGCTGATGGCCAGCCCCAGCCCCGTACCGCCGTAGGTTTTGCTGGAGGTGGTATCGAGCTGGGTGAAGTTGGTGAACAGCCGCGAGGCATCGTCAGGCGAAATGCCGATGCCTGAGTCCTGCACTGCGAAGCGCACGGTGTGGTAGTCGCCGTCGGTGGCCACCGACGATACCACCACGCTCACCGTGCCCTCGTTGGTGAACTTGAGAGCATTGGCCACCAGGTTGGAGAGAATTTGCAGCAGGCGCACCTCGTCCGTTACCACGAAGCGCGGCGTGTGGGGCGTGATGTGGTAGGTGAAGATGAGGCGTTTCTGCTCGGCCCGGTACAAGAAGAGTGAACGGATGCGCTCGAGCACCGCCTTTAGCTCCAGGGCGCCTTCCTGCAGGCGCATCTTGCCCGCTTGGATCTTGCTCAGGTCGAGAATGTCGTTGAGGATGGTGAGCAACGCGTCGCTGCTCTTGCGCAGCGTTTCTACGTACTCACGCTGCTCGTCGGTGTTTACCGTCTGGTTCAGCAGATCAATCATGCCGATGATGCCGTTCATGGGCGTGCGCAGCTCGTGGCTCATGTTGGCCAGAAACTGCGTTTTGGCCTCCAGGGCGGCCTCGGCCGTGTCTTTGGCCAGGCGTAGGTCGTCCTGCATCTGGTGCAGTTCGGTCACGTCGCGGGCAATGCCCTCGCTGCCGGGGGCCCCCTGCAAGGCCTGGCGGGCGTTGATGAGCACACTGACCGGGTGGCCAGCGCGGTGGCGCATGGCGGTTTCGAAGTTGCGCAGGCTACCAGTGTGCTCCACCAGGCTGGCCAGGCGGTCGGCGGTCGTGGCTTCGTAGTAAAAGTCTTGCACCGGGCGGCCCAGCACCTCGTGGGGCTCATAGCCCAGCACCTCGCGCACCGAGGGGCTGACGATGGTGAGCAGGCCCGCCTCGTCGGTGCGATAGTACACGTCCTGGAACGACTCGAAAATGGAGCGGAACTTCTCTTCCTGGGCTTCCAGGGCCAGCTGGGCCCGCTTCTGCTCGGTGATGTCGTGGGCGATGGCCGAAATCTCCTCAAACGAGCCGTCGCCGAGGTAAATCGGGTTCAGGTGCACCTCAATCCAGAGGTCGCGGCCGCGCAGGTCGCGCAGGCGCACCTCAAAGCGTTGGGGCTGCCCGGTTTCGGCCAGCTGGTAATACTGCGTGAAGGTTGAGCGGGGCTCGTCGTCCATGCGGGCCAGGTCGGCCACGCGCAGGTCGAGGCCGCGGGTGGCGGGGACCCCGTTGCGGCGCAAGAAGTAGGCCCCGTAGTTGCGGTTGAACGAGGCCAGGCGGCCGCGCCCGTCCACGGTCCACATCAGGTGCGAGCCGCTCTCAAAAATGGCGTTCAGGCGCGCGTTCTGGCGCTGGATCTGCTCCTCGTTGCGCTTGCGCTCGATGGCCAGGGCCACCTGGTTCGAGATGAAGTGGAGCACGTCGAGGTCGCCGGGCGCGTAGGCGTCGGAGCGGTGGTAGTCTTGCACGGCCAGCACCCCGATGATGCGCTCGCCCACGCTCAGCGGCGAGGCCAGCATCACCTCCGGCATCAACCCGAAGGCCGAGATGGTGCCGTTTTGCACCAACTCCTGCATCTCGGCCCGGGTGATGTAGCGCGGCTGCCCGCCGCGGATGACGTACTCCGAGAGGCCCGACGAGAACGGCCGCGGGGCGTGGGCCCGGGGCTGGGGGTGCTGGTCGACGTAGTAGGCAAACTGCAGCTCGGTGCGGGCGTCGTCGCACAGGGCAATGAACAGGTTGCTGGTTTCGATGATCTTGCTCAGCTCGCGGTGGATGGCCCCGTAGAGGGCAGCCAAGTCCTTGGCGCTGATAGCCAGGTTGGCGATGCTGTAGTACACCTTCTGCAGGCGCTCGGCCTTGATGCGGTCGGTGATGTCGTGCAGGATGGCGTGGCCGCTCACCGGCTGGCCGGGCTCGCGCACGGCGCTGAGGCTGCCGATGAGGTGCACCGGCTTGCCGGTGCTGGTGAGGAACACGGTTTCAATTTTGTTCACCGGCTCGCCCTCGTACAAGTTACGCAGCTGGTAGAGCAGCTTGGCTTTGTAGTAGGGGTGCACCACGTCGGTGAGGGAGCGGTGGGCTAGGTCGGCGTCGGTGTAGCCGAGCTTTTCCTTCCAAGCCTTGTTCACGAAGAGCAGGTTGTTGTCGGCGCTCAGGTGCATCACCAAGTCCTGGGCGTTGTCGAGGAACTCCTGCAAGTGGGAGCCGTCGTGGCCGGCCAGGGCGGGCGGGGGGGCGCTGCGGTCGGCAATTTCCTGGCCCGCCAGCCACAAGCCCGTCACTTGGCCGCCGGCGTCGCGGGCAAAGCCGCCCTGCCAGCGCAGCAGGCGCACGTAGCCGGCGCGCGTGAGCACGGCGCACTCCAGCCCGTCGTCGAGGCGCTCGCGCTGCAAGTATTCCTGGTGGGCCTGCTCGCGAGCGTTACGCTCGCTGGACGGCACAAACAGGCGGTAGAACGAGCGCCCCAGCACCTGCGCCCGCTCGTAGCCGGTAAGGGCCAGGAACGTCGCGTTCACGTCCATCACTAGCCCCTGCCGGTCGGCCAGCACGTACGATTGCCCCAGCTGGTCGAATAGCGCGGGCAACGGGGGAACGACGGGCGTGGGTGACTGAACCGTGTGAGAAGGCGACATAAACACGAACGAATAGGATAGGTAATAGGGCCCCGCACGGCACAGCTCGAGCGGGTGTAAATTTGGCCAAATTACCACCAAAAATATGATGCCGCCGGTAAAAAATAAGTTGCCGCCGCGGCGGCCTCCCACCGGGCTCCGGCTGCTCTTCGCCGCCACCACCGATTTGGTGCACGACCAGCGGATGCAGCGCATTTGCAGTAGCCTGCAAGATGCTGGCTACCAAGTGGAATTGGTGGGGTGGGCGCGGCCTGCCTCGGGGCCCCTACCGCCCCAAAGCTACCGCCAGCACCGCCTGCGTGGCTGGTTTCAGTCGGGTAAGCTGTTCTACCTCGAATACAACCTGCGCCTGCTGGTGCACTTGCTGCGCCGCCGCGCCGACGCCTGGTGCGCCGTCGACCTCGATACGGCCCTGCCCGTATGGCTGCGGGCCCGTCTGGGTGGCCAGCCGCTGGTGTACGACGCCCACGAGCTGTTCACCGAAACGCCCGAAGTGGTGGGCCGGCCTGCCGTGCAGCGCGCCTGGCGCTGGGTGGAGAACTTCGTGGTGCCCCGCGCCCGGCTGGCCTACACCGTGGGCCCGGCCCTGGCGCGGGTTTTTGAGGCGCGCCACGGCCGGCCGTTTGCCGTGGTTCGCAACGCTGCCCGCCCGGGGCCCCCGGTGGCCGCGCCCAACGGTGAAGCTGGCGGCTACGTCCTCTACCAAGGGGTGCTGAACGTGGGCCGCGGCCTGGAGGCCCTGCTCGACGCCATGCCGCAGGTGCGCGGCCGCTTGGTGCTGTGCGGCGAGGGCGACTGTTCGGCCGCGCTGCGGGCCCGGGCCGCGCACCTGGGCCTGCTGGCCTCGGGGCAGGTGGAGTTCCGGGGCTACGTGCGGCCCGACGCGCTGCGAGCCGTCACGGCCGGGGCGGCGGTGGGGGTCATGCTGCTCGAAAACCGTGGCCTTAGCTATTATTACTCGCTGGCCAACAAATTTTTCGACTACGTGCACGCTGGTATTCCGCAGGTGCTCATCGACTTCCCCGAGTACCGGGCCTTGAACGACGCCTACGATGTGGCCGAGCTAGTGCCCGACCTCGACCCGGGGGCCCTGGCGGCGGCCCTCAACCGCCTGCTGCCCGGCGGCGACGCCGCCCGCGCCCAGCAACTGGCCACCAACTGCCGCCGCGCCGCCCCGCACCTCAGCTGGGCACAGGAGGAAGATGTGCTGGTGGCGTTGTACGCTGGCCTATTCGGGGGCCCCAAGATGTAGCGTGGACGCTGCGAGTCCGCGGCTCTCGCTTCGTCCTGCCGGTAATTGTTTAGCGGCCATTCAGCCGCGCAGACCTGCAACCAAAAGGTCAGCGTAACTAAAGTCCGCGCAACAGGGCGCGCTACGGGCAAACTATCCTAGCTTTGCCCGTAGCACTTGCCCCCGATTTTATATGCTGAAAAAACTACTGCCTGCTTTGCTGCTAGGTGCTGCTGGCTTTGGCGCCGGGGCCCTGGTGGCCCGCCCTACCGCCGCCGAGCCCGTAACCGTCCCGCTGCTGCGCGCCGCCCAGGAGCTATTGGGCCTGCACTTCACCGATGCCCAACTCGACTCGGCCAAGGGCGCCATCGGGCGCAACCGCAGCAGCTACGAAGAGTTGCGCAAAATTAACCTGCCCAATACCGTGGCCCCCACGCTCGTGTTCGACCCCGTGCCGCTGCGCCTGCGCCTGGCCCCCGCCGCCGGCAAGCCAGGGCCCGACCGAATGGCCCCCATCGGCAAAATAAAAATGCCGACCAACCGCGACGACCTGGCCTTTTACACCGTGCGGCAGCTGGGCGAGCTGCTGCGCACCAAGCAGGTGTCATCGGTCGAGTTGACCGATTTTTTTCTGGCGCGGCTGCGCAAGTATTCGCCCAAGCTGGAGTGCGTCACTACCCTGACCGAGGAGCTGGCCCACCAGCAGGCCCGCGCCGCCGATGCCGAAATAAAGGCCGGCCACTACCGGGGCCCCCTGCACGGCATCCCCTTCGGTGTCAAGGACTTGTTTAGTACCAAAACCTACAAAACCACCTGGGGCTCGGTGCCTTATAAAGAACAGATGCTGGACGAGGACGCGGCCGTGGTGACGCGCCTGCGCGACGCCGGGGCCGTGCTGGTGGCCAAGTTTACGCTGGGCGAGCTGGCGATGGGCGACGTGTGGTACGGCGGCCAAACCCGCTCGCCGTGGGACATCAAGCAGGGCTCGAGCGGCTCGTCGGCGGGCTCGGCGTCGGCGGTGGGGGCGGGGCTGGTGCCGTTTGCGCTGGGCACCGAAACGTTGGGCTCCATCGTGAGCCCGAGCACGGCCTGTGGCGCCACCGGCCTGCGCCCCACCTTTGGGCAAGTGAGCCGCGCCGGCGCCATGGCCCTGAGCTGGAGCATGGACAAAGTAGGGCCCCTGACCCGCTCCGCCGAAGACTGCGCGCTGGTGTTCCGGGCCATTCAGGGCGAAGACCCGCGCGACGTAGCCACGCTGCTGCGCCCGCGCGCTGCCGCCGACTTCCGCTGCGCCTTCGATACCGACGTGAAAAAGCTGCGCGTGGGCTACCTCAAGGCCGATTTTGAATCCAAATACCCCTCGCAAGGCACCGATAAAGCCACGCTCGACGCGCTACGCAAGCTAGGCGTGGAATTGGTGCCCCTCGACCTGCACAACCTGCCCGCCGGCGAACTGACCTTCCTGCTCAGCGCCGAGGGCGCGGCGGCCTTCGACGACCTCACCCGCTCGGGCCGCGATGCGCTGATGGTGAACCAGGGCCGCAACGCCTGGCCCACCACCTTCCGCGCCGCCCGCTTTGTGCCGGCCGTGGAGTACCTCCAGGCCCAACGCGCCCGCCGCGTGCTGATAGAGGACGTGGACAAGCGCCTGCTGGGCCTCGACGCCTACGTGGGGCCCTCGTTCAACAGCCCCAGCCTGGTCATTACCAACCTCACCGGCCACCCGGCTGTGGTGGTGCCCAACGGCATGCGGCCCAACGGCTTGCCCGCCACCATCACCTTCACCGGGCAGCTCTACGGCGAGGCCAAGCTGCTGGCCTTGGCCAAGGCCTACCAAGACGCCACCGACTTCGACGAGAAACACCCACCGCTGAATTTTTAGGTTTGCCCGCCGCTCCCACTGAGTTATTGCCCTCGGAAATCCTGGCTCAATTGGGGCCCCGGCCCGGCGACCCGCGCCCGGTACTGCTCGTGGTGGCCGGGCCCACGGCGGTGGGCAAAACGGCCCTGTGCGTGCGGCTGGCCCAGCATTTCGGTACCGAAATCGTGTCGGCCGATTCGCGCCAGTTCTTTCGCGAAATGAGCATTGGCACGGCCAAGCCCACTCCGGCTGAGATGGACGGTGTGCCGCACCACTTCGTTGACAGCCACAGCATTGCCGAGGAGTACAGCGCCGGCCGGTTCGCTGCTGACGCGCTGGCCAAGCTTGACGAACTGTTTCGAACGCACCCTGTGGTTATCCTCACCGGCGGCTCGGGGCTGTACGTGCAGGCCGTGACCGACGGCCTCGACGAGCTGCCCGGCGTGCTGCCCGAGGTGCGCGCCCAGCTGCAAGCCGAGCTGGCCGCCCACGGCCTGGGGCCCCTGGTGGCCGAGCTGGCCGCCACCGACCCCGTGGCCCACGCCCGCATCGACCCGCAAAATCCTCAGCGCGTGCTCCGGGCCCTGGAAATTACCCGCGGCACGGGCCGCCCGTTTTCAAGCTACCACACCCAGGACACCGCCGCGCGCGACGCGGCGCGGCCGTTTCGGGTCGTCAAAGTAGCCCTCACCCGCGAGCGGGACGTGCTCTACCAGCGCATCAACCAGCGCGTGGAAAACATGCTGGCCGAGGGCTTATTGGCCGAGGTAAAAGGCCTACTGCCCCAGCGCAGCCGGCCTGCTTTGCAAACCGTGGGCTACCAGGAAATTTTCGGCTTCCTCGACGGGGAATATGACTGGGACGAAGCCGTGCGCTTGCTCCAGCGCAACACGCGCCGTTACGCTAAGCGCCAGCTCACGTGGCTGCGCCGCGACGCGGCCTACCAGTGGGTGGAACTGGGGTAGCGTAGGTTGTGCCATAAAGTCGCCTGTCATCCTGAACGCAGCGAGGGATGACAGGCGATTTTGTTGTCCTACTTTGTGCGTTACACGCTCAGAATTTCTACCATGCGCATGAAGCTCTGGTTGATGGGTTTTTTCTTGCTGATGGTGTCCACAAAGGGAGTGTAGACCAGTTTGCGGTCGATGATGCCAGCCATTACGTTTCGCATACCGTTCATCAGGCCTTCGACGGCGGCGATGCCAATTTGCGAGCCCAGCAGGCGGTCGGCGGCGGTGGGGGAGCCCCCGCGCTGGATGTGGCCGATAACGGTCACGCGGGTGTCGAGTTGCGGAATGGCGGCTTTGACGTGGGCCGCCACGTGGTGGGCATTGCCTTCCACGTCGCCCTCGGCCACGATGACAATGAAAGAGGTTTTGTGGCGCTGCCAGCCGCTGCGCAGCGTTTCGATGGCCGCCTCTACACTCATCTGCGTTTCGGGAACCATCACGATTTCGGCCCCACCGCCGATGGCGCACGGAATGGCGATGTAACCCGAGTCGCGGCCCATCACCTCGATGAAAAAGCAGCGGTCGTGCGAGTCAGCCGTGTCGCGGATTTTGTCTACACAATCCAGGGCCGTGTTCACGGCCGTGTCGTAGCCGATGGTATAATCCGTGCCGTAAAGGTCGTTGTCGATGGTGCCCGGGGCCCCCACGGTAGGAATGCCAAACTCTTCCTCAAAAATCATGGCGCCGGTGAAGGTGCCGTTGCCACCGATGGCCACCAAGCCCTCAATGCCATTGTTAACTAGTTGATCGAACGCCTGTTGGCGGCCTTCCTTGTTGCGGAAGGAGTGGCTACGGGCCGACTTGAGGATGGTGCCGCCCTTCTGCACAGTATTTGACACGGAGGCCGAGTCTAGCTTCACAAATTCGCCCCGGATCATGCCCGAGTAGCCGCGCATGATGCCGTACACTTCGATGCCGTGGTACGTGGCCGTGCGCACCACCGCGCGGATGCACGCGTTCATGCCTGGCGAGTCGCCGCCACTGGTAAAGACTCCAATTCGTTTCATGGTAATTCAAAAAATCCAATTTTGCGCCGTTTTCAGTGCAAACCGCGCAAAGGTGCGGTTTTCGGCGGAACAAACCTAGTTTTTTGCCGTTAGCAACCCCGCCCGCCCTAGGGGTGTAACTCTACTGATTCCGCCAAAAGAGATATAAAAATTCGGTAAATTCCTGTAACTTACCGTCGACTACTACCAAAAACTGCTTCCCACCCGCGTCCTACCCTTAATTCATCGTCCCATGTTCGGTTTTTTCGAAAATGAGCAGGCCAAAAAAATCAAAGGCCACCTCTGCAACCTCGCGGCCCTAGCCAAAGCCGACGGCCACATCGACGACCGCGAAATGAATTTTATCATCACGGTAGGCAAAAAGAATGGAATGGGAGCTGCTGAGGTACGCAAAATTGTGGCCGGCAACACCAACTGCCTTTCCGACTTGCCCACCACTGACTCGGATCGGTTCGACCAGATTTTTGACCTCGTCGACATGATGCTGTCCGATGGCATTGTAGATGAGAGCGAGATGGATTTCTGCATCATGATGGCTGAGAAGCTGGGCTTCCGCAAAGCCATTGTGGGCGTACTGGTTCGCAAAATCTCGCAGGGTGTGAAGGACGGCCTACCCGAAGACCGAATCAAAGAAGAGAGCTTGAGCTTTTTAAATTACAACGACCTGCCCGCCCGTTAAGTACGCGCCGCGACTAAACGAAAAGCCCGGTTTGCGCTGGCCATCAATTGGCAGGCGCAAACCGGGCTTTTTTGTGGCGTAAGATGGCCATGTCAAACGATAAATGCCCTGTCCTACCGGGGCCCCAGAAGAAGGCAAGCCGCTTGGTGAACAGCGGTTATCCCAAGCCTAGCTGAGGACCGCGACCAAGCTGCTTGGCTTGGTATGGCTCTCAAAGTATTGTATGGCTGGGGAACTGGCGGCGTATCCGCTCTTCCTGCTGGCCAACCACTAATTGTTGCGGGGAACGAGTAGACGATCATCAACTGGCCGGCCGATTTCTTGGCCGGTCCGCCGTGCTGTGCACCAACCCAAGAACTGCTAATCTAGCGGCGGGCCCCAGCGAGACGTTGTAAAAGCAACAAAAACCAAGCTTGCCCCGTGGCACTCGCTTGGTTCCTGAACTGGGGTGGCCAACGAGGACGCAACTACTCATTCCCATTTGCCAGCTAAGACATGTACCGCCTCAAGCAACATGGTTGAGGACCGCCTTAGGACTTGGGTTGAATGAAGCTCTCCACAAAAGTTCTTCCCCGAAGTGCCTCAGGGCGTTCTTTTTTCAAGCGCTCCCCAGTGCTTCACGCGTTTTTAATGTAGTGGGGCTTGTTTTGCTTCACCTTCCGTGTCCACATAAGCTATCTGGTGTTGGCATATTCCCGCAGGTTAGCTCTCACAGATTTTGATTGAGACCAGCATTTTGGCTGGCATTCAGCGGCTCACGGCCGATTGCAAAAACCTGATTGCGAAGCATGTAAAACTTTTATTTGGGTAATTTCATCAAGCAGATGGAATGCGTTTTTTAGCAGTGACCTCTGTCGCTGCCAAAAGACCAGCGCGCATCAACCGAGCCATTGCATAGGCAATAGTTCTTGGCGCAATGGCTGGTTTTCAACGTGCCGCACACCTCTCCACACCCACACCTTTCGGGATTATCAGCCGCCCATTGCGGTATTTAGTGATTTTATGAAAAGACTATTCATGCTTATGAGTTTGGGCGCCTTGTATTGCAACACAAGCTGCTCCAGCAAGCCAGAAGAAAAAGAAGAGCAAATCAAACTGTTGACTACTAGCCCGCTGGCCACGGACACGACCGTTACCAAAGAGTACGTGGCCCAGATTCACGCTTACCAGCATATTGAGCTGCGGGCCCTGGAAAAAGGCTATTTGCAAAAAATATTTGTCGACGAGGGCCAAGCCGTGACCAAGGGGCAGCCCATGTTCCAGATTACGCCGCTGGTTTACCAAGCCGACTTGCAGAAGTCGCAGGCCGAAGCCAACTACGTGAACATTGAGTATAAAAACACAAAGAGTTTGGCCGACAGCAACATCGTGTCGAAGAATGAGTTAGCGCTATCCAAGGCTAAGCTCAACAAGGCAATAGCCGACGTTTCCCTGGCCCAAACTCACCTCCAGTTTACGTCTATTAAAGCGCCTTTTAGCGGCATCATGGACCACTTCCAAGGCCGGTTGGGCAGCGTGGTGAACGAGGGTGACCTGCTGACGACGCTCTCCGACAACAGCAAGATGTGGGTTTACTTCAACGTGCCCGAGGCCGAATACCTGGCTTATAAGGAGCAGGCCAAGGCCGATAATGTGGTGAACGTGAAGCTGCTGATGGCCAACAACGAGGTGTTCAAATACCCCGGCGTAGTGAAGACCATCGAAGCCGACTTTAACAATGAAACCGGCAACATCGCCTTCCGGGCCACCTTTCCCAACCCAGGCGGGCTGCTGCGCAACGGTGAAACCGGCAGCATCCTCATGACGGTGCCACTCAAGCACGCGCTGCTCATTCCGCAGAAAGCCACGTTTGAGATTCTGGAAAAGAAATACGTGTACGTGGTCGACAAAAACAACGCGGTACACCAGCGGGAAGTGGTTATTGCGTCTGAAATGCCCGACTTGTACGTCATCAAATCCGGCATATCCAGCCAGGATAAGATCCTGCTGGAGGGCCTGCGCAAGGTGAAGGATGGCGACAAGATAAGCTACACTTACAAGGACCCGAAGACGGTTATCTCGCACCTGAAGGTGTACAGCGAGTAAGCTTCCCCCACTAAAATAGCTATTCTATGTTTAGTAAATTCATTCGCAGGCCAGTATTTGCCATTGTCATCTCGGTGGTCATCGTCCTGATGGGCGTGCTGGCCATTATGAAGCTGCCCACCTCGCAGTTCCCGGAAATTTCGCCGCCCCTGGTGATGGTGAGTGCGGCCTACCCCGGCGCCAGCGCCAAGGTGCTCACTGAATCGGTACTGATTCCGCTGGAGCAGGCCGTGAACGGCGTGCCGGGTATGAAGTACATGACCTCTGACGCCGTGAGCGCCGGCGAGGCCAACATCCAGATTGTATTCAACCTGGGTACCGACCCCGACCAGGCCGTGGTGAACGTGAACACCCGCATCGCGCAGGTGCTCAACCGCTTGCCGGTGCTGGTACAGCGCGAGGGCGTGATTGTGAACCGGGTAGTTCCCAACATGCTGATGTACGTGAATTTGTACAGCAAGGACAAGAACACGGACATGAAATACCTGTTCAACTTCGCCGGCGTGAACATGATACCGGAATTGCAACGGCTGAGCGGCATTGGCCGGGCCAGCATTCTGGGTAGCCGGCAGTATGCCATGCGCATCTGGTTGAAGCCCGACCGCATGCGGGCCTACAAGATATCGGTCGACGACGTGATGAAGTCGCTGGATGAGCAGAGCGTGATTGGCTCGCCGGGCCGTATCGGCCGTTCCGACGGCGGGCAGGCGCAGTCGCTGGAATATGTGCTCTCGTACCAGGGCCGCTTCAACGACGTTGAACAATATAAAAACGTTATCCTGCGGGCCAACGCCAACGGCGAGAACCTCCACCTGAAAGACGTGGCCAACGTGGAACTGGGCTCGGAGTTCTACGACATCTACTCCAACCTGAACCAGTACCCGTCGGCGGCCATCGTGCTGAAGCAAACCTACGGCTCGAACGCCAGCGACGTAATTAAGGAGGTGAAAGCCAAGCTGGAAGAGCTGAAAAAAAGCAGCTTTCCGCCTGGCATGGACTACAAAATCACCTACGACGTGTCGAACTTCCTCGATGCGTCGATTGAGAACGTAATCCATACCCTGCGCGACGCCTTCATTCTGGTGGCGCTGGTGGTGTTCCTGTTTCTGGGCGATTGGCGCTCGACGCTGATTCCGGCCATCGCTGTGCCGGTGTCGCTTATTGGCTCGTTCATGGCCATGCAGGCGTTTGGGCTGACCATCAACATGATTACGCTGTTTGCGCTGGTGCTCTCGATTGGCATTGTGGTCGACAACGCCATTGTGGTGATTGAGGCCGTGCACGCCAAGATGGAGGAAGAACACCTCTCGCCCTTCAACGCGGTGCGCAAGGTGGTGGGCGAAATCAGCGGGGCCATTATCGCCATTACCGTCATGATGACGGCCGTGTTTATCCCAGTATCGTTCATGAGCGGCCCGGTGGGCATTTTCTACCGCCAGTTCTCGATTACAATGGCCACGGCCATTGTGATTTCGGGCCTTGTGGCCCTCACGCTGACGCCGGTGCTCTGTGCCATGATTCTGAAAAACCACCACGGCCAGCCCAAAAAGAAAACGCCCATTCAGCGCTTTTTCGACGCCTTCAACCGCGGGTTTGAGCGGCTGACCAACGCCTACACCGGCCTGCTGGCGAAGATTGTGGCCAACCGCCTCGTCACGTTTGCCATGCTGGGGGCCTTCGGGCTGGGCATCTGGGCCATCACGGCCAAGCTGCCGGCCGGCTTTATTCCGAGCGAAGACCAGGGCCTGATTTATGCCATTGTGCAGACGCCGCCCGGCACCACGCTGGAGCAAACCAACGCCGTATCGCAGCGACTGGCCGGCTTGGCTAAGGACATTCCCGGCATTGCCAATATCTCCTCGCTGGCCGGCTACGAGGTGCTCACCGAGGGCCGCGGCTCCAACGCCGGTACTTTGTTGCTTGACTTGAAGCCGTGGTCGGAGCGTAAGGAATCCATTGCCGACATCGTGGGCAACCTGGAGAAAAAGGCCAAGCAGATTCCGGGGGCGACCATCGAATTCTTCGAGCCGCCGGCCGTGCCGGGCTACGGCGCAGCGGGCGGTTTTCAATTGCAATTGCTCGACAAAACCAACTCCGGCGACTACAAGGCGCTGGAAAAGGTGAACGAGGAGTTCATGGGCAAGCTGAAAAAACGCAAGGAGCTGGCGGGCTTGTTCACCTTCTTCTCGGCCGATTATCCGCAGTACGAGCTGAAGATTGACAACGAGCTGGCCATGCAGAAAGGCGTGAGCATCGGCAATGCCATGAACACGCTTTCCATTATGGTGGGCTCGACTTATGAGCTAGGCTTCATCAAATACCAGCGCTTTTTCAAGGTGTACGTGCAGGCTTCGCCCGAATACCGGCGGCTGCCCAAAGACATCCTGAACATGTGGGCGAAAAACGACAAGGGGGAAATGGTGCCCTTCTCGGCCTTCATGAAAATCGTGAAGTCGCAGGGTGCCAACGAAATCAACCGCTACAACATGTACACCACCGCGTCCATTCGCGGCGGGGCGGCCGAGGGCTTTAGCAGCGGCGAGGCCATCAAAGCCGTGCAGGAAGTAGCCAAGGAGTTGCCCCACGGCTACGACATCGATTGGGGTGGCCTGTCGAAAGACGAAGTGAGCCGCGGCAACGAATCGACCGTTATTTTCCTGGTGGTGCTGGTGTTCGTGTACCTGGTACTCGCTGCCCAATACGAGAGCTTCCTGCTGCCGCTGGCGGTAATATTCTCCCTGGTAGCGGGCGTATTCGGGTCGTTCCTGTTCATTAAGATGTTTGGCCTGGCCAACGATATTTATGCACAGGTGGGCCTTGTGATGCTGGTCGGCTTGCTCGGTAAGAACGCCGTGCTGATTGTCGAGTTTGCGGCCCTGAAGCACGAAGAAGGCATGTCGGTGCGCGACGCGGCCATCGAAGGGGCCCGGGTACGTTTCCGCCCGATTTTGATGACCTCGTTTGCCTTTATTGCCGGCTTGGTGCCGCTGGTAGTGGCTACGGGGGCCGGGGCCATCGGCAACCGCACCATCGGCAGCTCGGCCTTGGGCGGCATGCTGTTCGGCACCGTGTTCGGGGTAATCATTATCCCCGGCTTGTACTACTTCTTCGGCACCTTGGCCGGCGACAGCAAGCTCATTCGGGACGAGAACGAATCCCCCATGTTCGAGGGGGTTGAGCCTCGCGTATTAATTGAAGAAACAGAGCCTTATGCTTAAGCGACGCATCTACCAAGGCCTGAGCGCCGCTTGCCTGGCCTTGGCGGTGGCGGGCTGCAAAATGCCCCAGTTGGTGGGGCGCGACGTGCGCCGCAGTGTGCCGTCCACCTACAATAACAGCGCCCAGGATACCCTCAGCACGGCCAAAGTGCAGTGGCAGGAGTTCTTCACCGATCCCAACCTGAAAGCACTGATTGACAGTGCCCTGCAACGCAACCAGGAGCTGAACATCACGCAGCAGGAGCTGCAGATAGCCCGCAACGAGATTCAGGTCCGCAAGGGCGAGTACTTGCCCTCGGTGACGCTGGGGGGCCAGGCAGCCCTCGACCGCGTGAGCCGCTACACCATCCAGGGCGCCACGGAGGACCAGATCAACATCCAGCCCGACCGCCGCACGCCCGACCCGCTGGCCAATTTCCAGCTGGGGGCCTATGCGAGCTGGGAAGTGGACATCTGGCACAAGCTGCGCAACGCCCGCAAGTCGGCCGCCACCCGCTACCTGGCGTCGGTGGAAGGCCGGAACTTCATGGTGACGAACCTGATTGCCGAGATTGCCACGTCGTATTACGAGCTCCTGGCGCTGGATAATCAGCTGCTTATTTTGCAGCAAAATATTGATATTCAGGACAATGCCTTGCGCGTGGTGCGGCAGCAAAAAGAATCTGCCCGGGTAACCGAGCTGGCTGTCAAGCGCTTCGAGGCCCAGATCCAGAATACCATCAGCCTGCAATTCGCTACCCGGCAGCGCATTACCGAAACCGAGAACCGCATCAACTTCCTGCTGGGCCGATTTCCGCAGCCCATTGTGCGCGACGACGAAGAGTTCAACAGCCTGGTACCAAAGACCATCCAGGCCGGCATCCCGGCGCAATTGCTGAGCAACCGGCCCGACATCCGCCAGGCCGAGCAGCAGCTAGTGGCCGCCAAGCTCGACGTGCAGGTGGCACGCGCCAACTTCTACCCGTCGTTGGGCATTTCCGGTGGGGTGGGCTTCGGGGCGTTCAAACCCGGCTTGCTGTTCACCACGCCGGGGGCCCTGCTGTACTCGATAGCCGGCGATTTGTCGGCCCCGCTCATCAACCGCAACGGCATCAAGGCCCTGTATTCCACGGCCAATGCTTTGCAGCTGCAAGCCGTGTACAACTACGAGCGCACGGTACTGAATGCGTATATTGAGGTGGCCAACCAGCTCTCGAACATCAACAACCTGGAGCAGGGCTACGAGGCCAAGCTGAAGGAAGTGCAGGCCCTGAGCCTGTCCATCCGCATCTCCAACAGCCTGTTCAAATCGGTGCGGGCCGACTACACCGAGGTGCTCTTCACCCAGCGCGACGCCCTGAACGCCCGTTTCGACCTGACCGAAACCAAGATGAAGCAGCTCAACGCCACGGTGAACGTGTACCGGGCCCTGGGCGGCGGCTGGGAGTAAAGATTTGGCAGCCAGCTAAGACGCCGGTGTTCCGGCTCTTTGCTGGTGCTCAGGTACAACTTTTTTCAACGGCTGCGGCTGTCCGGCATTACGCTGGGCAGCCGCAGTTGCTGTTGGGGCAGCAGGTGGCAGCCCACTTTGCTGCCTGGGTAGCATGAGCCAGGCTGGGGGCATTGATTGGGACGGGAGCTGGGGACGTGGGTGCTAGGCACGGCGTTGCAACCATTGGCCGGAACCGTTGAGTACGTCTACAGCCCGCGCTATCTGGTCGAAAAAATTTCGGCCCGGCCCCGGGGCCCCGGTACTTCGCTGCGAACCAACCCAGCGACGCTATGCGGCTCCGAATCTTTACGCTCCTCTTTTTTATCCTGTGGCAAACCACTGCCGGGGCCCAGGGCGTGGACGTGCGCGGCACCGTGCTAAACGCTGCCCAGCAGCCCGTGGAATTTGCTACCGTGGTGCTGCTCAGCGCCCAGGATTCGAGCGGCGTGCAGGCTACCGTGGCCGATGCCAGCGGCGCTTTTGTGCTGCGCGGTGTGGCGCCGGGGCCCTACCGGCTGCGGGCCTCGTTTGTGGGCTGGCTGCCCAGTACGCGGCGGCTGGTGGTGGCCGCCGGGGCCCCGCCGGCGCCCGTGCAGCTGCTGCTGCGCCCGGCGCCCCAGCAGCTGGGCGAGGTGCAGGTGACGACCCTGCGGCCGCGCATCACCCAACTGCCTGACCGCCTGGTGATGGACGTGGCCAGCACGCCGCTCGCCACCGGCTACACCGCCCTGGAGGTGCTGGCCCGCGCGCCCGGCGTGTACGTGGACCCGCGCACGGAAACCGTGTCGCTCAACGGCAAGGGCACGCTGGTAATCGTGGACGGCAAGCGCACCTACCTGGCGGCCGCCGATCTGGCCGTGTTCCTCAAGGGCTTGCCCAGCCAGGAGCTGCAAAAGATTGAGCTGATTACCAGCCCGGGCGCCAAGTACGACGCCGAGGGCCCCGGCGGCATCGTCAACATCGTCACCAAAAAAAGCCTGCAAAACGGCACCAAGGGCAGCCTCACGCTGGGCGCGGGCGGCACCACCAACAGCCGCCAAACCGCCGGCCTGTCCCTCAACCACAAGGCTGGGGCCCTGGCCCTGTACGGCGGCTACAACCTGGCGGGCCGCCAAACCCGCGTGTCCGACGAGGCGCAGATTGACTACCTCGGGGGCCCCAGTGGGGACGTGACGGCCACCCATTTGCTCACCTCGGCCACGCCCACCCGCCAGCTGGCCCACAACGCCAAGGCCGGCCTCGACTGGCAGCTGGGGCCCCGCACCAGCCTCAACCTGTACCTGCGCGGCCTGCGCACCGACCGCACCAGCGTCGCCAACGCCGCCACGCAGCTGCTGCGCGGCCCCGGGGCCCCCGTCGATTCGACGCTCGACAGCCAGACCAACACCGCTTACCACTCCACCCAGTACTCGGGCAATCTGGGGCTGAAGCACGCCCTCGACTCGGCCAGCACGCTCACCGCCGACCTGGACTACTCGCGCTACTAGTCGGCGAGCGAAAACCGGATTGCCAACACCTTTTTCACCGCCCAGAGCCCCATGCCCGGCCGGGGCGTGCAGCTGCGCAACTACCTGCCCACGGGCATCTGCATCGTGGCCGGGCAGGTGGACTACGAACGGCGGCTGGGCGGCGGCACCCTCGGGCTGGGGGCCAAGCACAGCTACGTAACGTCGGAAAACGACGCCCGCTACGAGCTGCTGCAAGCCGGCGACTGGCAGAACGACGCCCTGCGTACCAACTTCTTCACGTACCGCGAAAACGTGTCGGCGGCCTACGCCACCTTCGCCGGCAAGCGCTTCGGGCTGGCCTACCGCCTCGGGCTGCGGCTCGAAAACACGAACTCGCTGGGCGAGCTGCGCACCACCGGCCAGCAAAACGCGCGGCACTACACCAGCCTCTTCCCATCGGCGCTGCTGAGCCGGGCGGTGGGCAAAAGCGACTTCGTGAGCCTGGCCTACGGCCGGCGCATTCGTCGGCCCAATTACCAGAGCCACGGTGCCATTGAATAACCGCAGCTATGTGATAAGCTGCCAGAATTCTAGTTACAATGGCTGACACAAGATCAGTGTCGCTTTCGCGCAAATTTCTTGGCTTTGTAGTTGGAGATTATGAATGAACTATTTTTCAAAATCTATTGGCACATTACTTAAACAGTCCCAATTTGTGTCCTCTGGGAATGTCAAAATTTTAGGTGGTTCTTTTATTGAAATTATACGCCCACTCTCCTTTTCGATAATTACAATTACAATTCTGAATTCAGCATCTTCTTTATAAGATTCTCTTTTTCTAAATTGACTATTTATAAACCAACTGAATGAACCAAGACTAATTTCTTCTGAATAATCCATGAGATAAGCATCTTGATATTTTATTAAACCAAAGTAGGGTCTAGTTTCAAAGAAAGGTTTACGACCCAAATTGTTTAAAAATTCCTGAGATCCTTCAGTAAAGTCTTGGTAAGTTACTTGACTTCCCATCTGATTGAAAATCATGCTTATAAACTTAGATAGGTCTTTGATATAATAGCGAGAATCTTTGTCTTCTCCGAAGCGTAATTTAGCTTCCTCTATGGGTAAGTCTTCAGTAGACATAGAGAAAATGTAGAGATTTTCACCAATATTACCTGAAATTACTGCTCCCAAACCAAAGCCATTTGCATAATTAGTCCCCAAGTAAGTTATATGGCCCTCTTGAGTATCAGCTATGGGTCGCGATGCATCCATATTTCGGTAGAATTCTGCCGTGCCGAGCTGTAAAGTTCGGCATCCATCCAATGGATTATGATCTGAATTACAGTATTTGACTAGCTTCATGAGTGTAAATTCTTGCTTTTGAAATTATTTATTAAGCTCCCCTTTACTCATTGGCAGTGACTCTATACCCTCCCAAGTGTACTTTAACTTGATGCTTGTCGAACCGTTACTTAGCAAGATATAGCAAAAGCAGCATCAGTATGTGTGAAAGATCGCCGCAATGCCAAGAGCCAGTTTAAAATGATGTTTAGGTAAATTGATATTTTTAAATATTTGCTTAATTATACGTATGAGCTTTAATTATTAAAATGTTTGATCAATAAAATGTTTGATTTTAATATTATGATGATTATATAGCTTAAGAAGCTGTTCAAGTTAATGAAAAGGTCATGCTGAGCTTGTCGAAGCATCTCTACCGCTCAGTAAACCATGATTCACTGAGCGGTAGAGATGCTTCGACAAGTTCAGCATGACCGCCTATGATATTTTTTAGCTAACTAAAATATCTTATAAGTGTTTTAGCCTTTGATCTGTTAAATAGGTTATAATGGGTTGTTTTAGTGATGGATATTAGTGCTTCCATCTCAAAAAAGATAACCTGAAGCTGGAGCTGGAATTTCTGCGGGCGCAAATCAACCCGCACTTTCTGTTTAATACCCTGAACAGCGTGTATTCGCTGATTGAGGACAAGGACAAAACCGCCGCGTTCATCGTCGTGTCGCTCTCCGACATGATGCGCTACGCGCTGTACGACGCCGCCACCACCGAAGTGGACGTAGCCAAGGAGCTGGCGTTCATCCAGAACTACATCGAAATTCAGCAGATTCGGCACCGGCGGCGGCTGGAAGTAGCACTGGAAATTGCGCCCGATTTGGGGCCCCAGCGCATCCCACCGCTGCTGCTCATCAACTTCGTGGAGAACGCCGTGAAGCACGGCGTCGATAAATTGCGCCACGACGCCTGGGTGCGCATCCGCGCCTACCGCGACGAGCTGGGCACGTTCAGCTTCGCGGTGGCCAACGCCCGGCCGGCGCAGGCGGGCGCGGAAATCCGCGAAGGCATCGGCACCCGCAACACCCGCCGCCGGCTCGACATCCTGTACCCCGGCGCCTACTCGCTGCAAACCAGCCACACCGCCACCCAATTCGACATCCTGCTCCGCCTATGGCCCCCGCACAACGGCTGACCTGCGTCCTCATCGACGACGAGCCCCTGGCCCAGGAGCTGCTCCAGAAGTACCTCGGCCGCCTCGGCTCCGTGGCGCTGCTGGCCACGTTCGACAACGCCGTGGAGGCCCTGGTCCGGGTGGAAAAGCTGCGGCCCGACCTCATTCTGCTCGACGTGAACATGCCGGAAATGAACGGCTTGGAGTTCCTGAACACGTTTACGCGCTGGCGGCCGGCCATAATTTTCACCACCGCCTACTCCGAGTACGCCGTGCAGGGCTTCGAGCACGACGCGGTGGATTTCCTGCTCAAGCCCATCACCTTCGAGCGGTTCGCCCGGGCCATCGGCAAGGCGCGCCAGCAGCTGGCGCCCGCCGGGGCCCCCGAGCCGCCGCTGGGGCCCCCCGAGCGCCAGCGCCTGCTGCTCATCAAGGAAAACAAGAAGTTCCGGCGCGTGTCCGTCGACGACGTGCTGTTCGTGGAGGGGATGAAGGACTACCTTAAAATCTACACGAAAGCGGAGGTCGTCGTCGCGCACATGACGATGACCAAAATGGCCACCCTGCTCGACCCCGCTGATTTCCTGCGCGTCAACCGCTCCTACCTCGTGCAGAAAACCGCCATCAAGGCCATCCACGGCAACACCATCGAAATCGTAAACGGCATGGAAGTCCCCGTCGGCATCAATTACCGCGAAACTATTAGGCAGATGACGGAAAAGGGCGTGCTGTAATTAATTTGTACGCTGTTACCATTAACAATTAGGCCGTCATGCAGAGCGCAGCGAAGCAACTTTCCCGCAGCAGTAATTAATTAGTTACGCGGAAAAGATGCTTCGCTGCGCTCTGCATGACGGCCTTTTTCTGCGCGTTGGCCCAGTAATTAATTACCTGCCCGCCACAAAATCAATGGCCCGCAGTAAGCCCGCGCAGGCAGCGTCAATTTCCTCATCGGTGATGATTAGGGGCGGGGCCAGGCGCAGCGAGTTGTCGCAGAACAGGAACCAGTCGGTGAGGATACTTTCGTGTTCCAGGGCCCTATCGATGATGGGCTTGAGGACCTCGAACGAGTCGAATTCCACCGCCATTAGCAGGCCGCTGCCGCGCACCGCCCGGATGGCCGGGTGCCGCAGCTGCGCCCGGAACCGCGCCGCTTTTTCGGCCACGCCGGCGGCCAGGTTTTCGTCCTGCATAACGTGCAGCGTGGCCAGGGCCGCCGCGCAGCTCACCGGGTGGCCGCCGAAGGTGGTGCAGTGCCCCAGGATGGGGTTGGTCTTGAAGCCGCTCATGATTTCCGTGGTGGAAATGAAGGCCCCGATGGGCATGCCACCGCCCATGCCCTTGGCGCAGACCAGGATGTCGGGCTCGATGCCGTACTGCTCGAAGGCCCACATGGTGCCCGTGCGCCCGTAGCCGCACTGGATTTCGTCGAGGATGAGCAGGGCCCCCACCTCGCGGCAGCGGCGGCGCAGGGCCGGCAGGTAGTAAGGCGTGGGCAGGCGCACGCCGGCCTCGCCCTGCACCGTTTCGATGACGACGGCCGCCGTGCGCTCGGTGATCAGGGCCAAATCGGCGAAATCGTTGTGGCGGATGTGGCGCACGTCGGGCAGCAGCGGCCGGTAGCTGTTCTTGAAACTTTCGGAGCCGGTGATGGACAGGGCCCCGTGCGTGGAGCCGTGGTAGGCGTTCAGGCAGGAAATCAATTCCGTGCGGCCGGTGTGGCGCTTGGCCAGCTTCAGTGCCCCCTCGATGGCCTCGGTGCCGGAGTTGGTGAAATAGACCGAATCGAGGTGCGGGGGCAGGGTGTGGTGCAGGGCCTCGGCCAGTTGGGCGGGCACGGCCTGCACCAGCTCGCCGTACACCATCAGGTGCAGGTACTTGCCGAGCTGGGCGTGGATGGCGGCCAGCACCCGCGGGTGGCGGTGGCCCACGTTGCTCACCCCGATGCCCGAAATCAGGTCGAGGATGGGGCGGCCCTCCGGCGTGTACATGTACACGCTCTCGGCCCGCTCAATTTCCAGCAGCAACGGAAAATCGGAGGTTTGGGCCTGGTGTTTAAGAAAAAGCTGGCGGTGACTGACCACAGATTTAACGGATTTTAACGGATGGGGACGAATTTTTTGGGGTTCCGCGCCGGGTAGCCGTGGGGCGGCGGCGCGGCCACGGCTGTTGTGGCGGAAACGTTGCAACCACTGCCGGCCCGTTTAGATTCTTCCGCACCCGCTCCGCAAAAATAAAGAGGCCGCTGCGGGGGGCAGCGGCCTCAATAAAAGGCGAAGCGGGGAGGATGTTACTCCGGGCCCACGGGTGCGGGGCTCGGGGCGGCCGCTACGCGCCGGATAACTTCTTTAGTGAAGTCGCGCTCGGCGGCCAGCAGCTGGGCCACCTGCCGCAGCGAGAGCACCTTCTGGAACTTGTCGAAGTAGTCCTTTTCCAGGTTCAGCTCCTGCTGGCGGGTGTTATAGGTTTGGGTAATGTTGTCGCGGATTTGCTGGTCGGTGAGCACGTCAATCTGCTCGCGCTTCAGCGGCCGGCCGGTGCGGTTCAACTCACGGCGGCGCACGATGAACTCGTTATAGATCGGCCAGAAGCGCTGGGCCTGGTCCTGGCTGAGGGCGAGGCGGCTGGTGAAAAAAGCAATGCGGGCGTTGTCGAGCTGGGAGAGGCGCTCGGCCTTGGCCGCCTGCATCCGCTGGCGCAACGGCCCCTGGGCCTGGGCGGTGGTGGCGGCCAGCAGCAGGGCCCCGGCCAGGACCAGCCGGCGCGGCACGGGGGCAAAAAAGCAAGCAAACATGGTCATTGGGCAGGGCAAAAAACTACAAATACTGCGTTTCTTCGGCAGCCTGGGAGTCCAGGGCCTCGTTTAGTTCGGTGGGCGAGGGGCGGAGGAAGGTTTCGGCCATGCCGGGCCGGGCGTCCACCAGGCGGGCCAGGTCGCTGGCGTCGAGGTGGGCACTGGGGCGCAACAGGTAGGCCACCAGCTCGGTCTGGGGCACCGCGTCGAGGGCCGCCGTGGCGGCTCTGGCGCTCACCGTGGGGGCCGCCGGGCCGCCCAGGCCAAGCCAGAACGAAGCTATGAAGGTCCCCAGCACGGCCACCGAAGCCAGGCTGGTGCGCAGGGCCCCGGGCAGCAGGGCCCACCAGGCCGCGCCGCCGGCTAACGCGCGGGGCGCGGGGCGGCGGGCCATGACGCGCGCCGGCAGTTGGTCAAAATACGTAGTCGGCGGATCGCTGAGCGGCGGGTAAGGCCGCCGGGGGTACGCGTCCAGCTTAAAGGCAGTTTTCATGGCGGTTGGATGAACGGAACGCGGCAACGTTTAACCCGGTCCCAAAAAAATCTCACCCGCTGGCGCGGGTCACGTAGTCCTCTACTTTTTTTACGGCGTGGTGGTAGCTCGCCTTTAGGGCCCCCACGCTGGTACCGGTCACCTCGGCCATCTGCTCGTAGGGCATTTCGTCGTAGTAGCGAAGGTTGAACACCAGGCGCTGCTTGTCAGGAAGTTGCAGAATGGCTTTTTGCAGCGTTAGTTCTATTTCGTCGCCGGCCAGGGTGGGGTCAGCCTCCAGCTTTTCGGCCAGCTCGGCGCCCACGTCGTTCAGCGGCAGCAGGAACTTGCGGCGTTTGCTGCCCAAAAACCCCAGGCACTCGTTGGTGGCGATGCGGTAAATCCAGGTGAAAAGCTGGGCGTCCTGGCGGAAGTTTTCCAGGTGCTTCCACACCTTCACGAACACGTCCTGGGTGAGGTCGTCGGCGTCGTCGTGGTCCACCACCATCTTGCGCACGTGCCAATACACCTTCCGCTGGTACTTGCGCACCAGCTGGTTGAACGCCAGGTTGCGACTGGCGGGGTTCTGGAACAGGCGGAGGATTTCGTGGTCTTCCAAACGGGGAGGCCGGGGGCTGAGCGGGAAAGTGACGGTTGGACGCCGGACGGGCCCAGAAGTTTAATGGCCCCCTGAACTCCTTACCGGGGGCCCGGTTTCTGCCGCAAATACTGTTGCACGGCTTCCGCGGCGGCGCGGTCGCGGGGATGGTGCAGCTGATACACCAGCCGTTCCACCAGCCCCGGGTCGTCGCGGTGAAACGTCTGGATCATGGTTTCGGAAGGCACGTACAGTGCCAGGGCCCCCAGTGCCGCCAGGGCTACGGCAAGCCACGACCAGCGCCCGGAAAGGGCGGACCCCACCACTACCAGCGCCATCGTGGCCACGCCCACCACCAGCAGGGTGTTGCCGCTGCCCCAGTTCATCAGCTTGAATAAGGTGCCCACCAGCGTAACCGCCGCGCTGATGCCCGTGACCTTGCGCAGGTAGTCGCCTAGAAACGAGGCGGGCGCCGCAGCACTGGGCCCCCCGCCGCCCGCCATGGCAGCCGCCGGCCAGTACGACCTCAGAAAATATACCGCGGCCAGGGCCCCCAGCGCCAAAATCAGCAGGTAGCTGCCGGCGGGCACCAGGGCCCACTTGGCCGCCAGGCCCAGAACGGCCACGGGCCAGGCAATTTTCTCAACGGTGTTCAGGTGCTTTTCCAAGGGCGGTGATTCAGTAAGTTATTTCCCAAAAATGCCTACCGAAGTCGTCTGGCCCGAGCGGATGGTGAAGTTGCGCACGTCGGTGAACTTGCTGCCAAGAGCGGTTTTGGTGCGGAAGACGAGGCGATAGGCCCCCGGCTGCATCGGCAGGTTGAGCTTGGTGCTGCCGGCGTCGGGCAGGTTATAAATCCAGGTCTGCGACTCGTCGTTGTTGAGTTGGTAAACGGAGCCGTAGCCCTTCAAATCGGCGGTGATGTTGAGCGTGCCGGGCGCCGGGTACGTCACGGCCACCTCCTGGCCCTGGCGGATGCTGACGCGGCGCACGAGGCGTGGCAGCGTCAGCACTTCCACGTCGTAGTTGCCGGCCAGCAGCTTTTGGCGGGTGCCGAAGGGCAGGGCCGCCACCGTGCCGGGGGCCCCGGCGGCCCGCACCACGGCCGCCACCGTACCGTAGGGGTTGGGCGTGAGCGGCGGCGGTTGCAGAAACAGCGTGCCCTGGGGTGTTTTGAAGGCCAGTACGTTAGCCTTGCCGGCCTTGATGGGCACGTTGGCCTGGCGCACGGCCGGCACGGTGTTAATCACCAAGTCGTAGCTCTGCAGCGCGTCGATGGCCAGCACGTCGGCCCTGCCCTGGGCGTCGCGGTAGTGCACGTAGTTGTACTCGGGCTGGCCGGTCACGTTGTTGACGAACGTGAGGTTGACGTTGCTTTCCACGGGGCGGCCGTCGGCATCGGTCAGGTTCACGGCCACGGTGGTTTTGGCCAGCGTTTGCGCAATCACGTCGTTCATCACTGTGCGGAAGGTTTTCACCTCGGCCGCGTTGTAGTACTGGCCCAGGCATTCGAGCTGCTTGCCAAACTCCTTTTCGGCCCCGATGCCAATGACAAACGGCTTCAGAAATACGCGCTTGCGCTGCAAATCGAGCGAGGCGGCGCACGGGTCGGCGTTGCACGATTCCAGCCCGTCGGTAATGAGCAGCAGCACATTGCGCGCCGTTTTGTCGGTCGGGAAGTCGCCCGCCGACTGCCGCAGCGCATACGTGATGGGCGTATTGCCCTGGGCTTTAAGGGTGGTGAGCTTGGCCTTGATGGCCGCGGCGTTGCGCGGCGCAAACGGCACTTCGAGGCGCGAATCCTCGCAGTTTTTGGCGCTGTTTGGAAATTGGTGGCCGTACACGCGCAGGCCCAGCTCCAGGTTGGGGTAGGCGTTGAGCGAGTCGACCATTTTGCCCAGCATGCGCTTGGCCACGTCCCAGCGCGACTGCCCTTCCCAGGGTGCTAACATCGAGCCCGAGGCGTCGAGCAGAAAGAGGATGCGGGTGGTTTTGGGTTTCTCTGGCGGGGCGTTTTGGGCCCCGGCCCCCGGGCTGGCCAGTAGCAACATTCCCAGCCCCAGAGGCCCTAAACCGCTGATTCTGCGAAGGAAAAGAAACAGGTTCTTAAACAACATCGAGACAAGCCGCGGGGAAACTGAAGCCATGGGCCCCGTGAATGTAGCGCGGACGTTGTAGTCCGCGGCTCTCGCTTCGTCCTGCCGATTATCGGGCAGCGACCAAGCAGCGCCGCGGGCTACAAAATCCACGCTACAGTATTTTACGCCAGTAGTTGCGCGGCGTGGTCCTGGGTATCTACTTTTTTGATGACTTTCTCGATAATGCCTTCGGCATCAATTAGAAACGTGGTGCGGACAGTGCCCATGTAGGTTTTGCCGTAGTTCTTTTTTTCCTGCCACACGCCGTAGGCTTCCACGATTTTCTTGTCGGCATCCACCAGCAGCGGGAAGGGCAGGTCGTACTTCACGGCAAACTTCTTGTGGGCCATTTCGCCGTCGATGCTCACGCCGATGACCTTGATGTTGTGCGTGTTCAGCTCTTCCTGGTGGTCGCGCAGGTTGCAGGCCTGGGCGGTGCAGCCGGGCGTATCGTCTTTGGGGTAGAAGTACAGCGCCACGCGCTGGCCGCGCAAAGCAGCGAGCGAAACGGTGTTGCCGTCTTGGTCGAGGGCGGAGAAATCGGGAGCAGCTTGGCCGGGGGCGAGGGACATGGGAGGAAGGGTTGAATGAAAGAATGGAGGAATGAGAAAATGGGTAAATGGAGGAATAAATGGAGGAATAAATGGAGGAATAAATGGAGTATCAAATGGATGATTACCAGGTCGTCATGCCTCGGCTGCGCGGACGCCAGATGGGCATGATGGCCTGGGGCCCCCATTCCGTCATTCTCCCATTCCTCCATTCAACCGTTTCAGAGCTTCAGCGGAATCACCCGCTCGTTGCCGGCTTGGTCGGTGAGGTGCAGCTCGGCGGGGCCGCGCAGCCGGGGCCCCAGGGTATCGGTGGACACGCTGAACAGGGTGGCGTTTTTGTATTCGTAGCGCAGTAGCCGGAACCGCCCACCCACCAGCAGCTTGTAGCTGGCCAGGCCCGAAAGGTCGTCGCCGACGCGGAACAGCACCTGGCCGCCCGGCCGGCCCACTAGGCTGCCGGTGGGGGCCTTTTCGTCGGTGAGGATGCGGTAGAAGGCGAACTGCTTCACGACGGCCGAAATCTGGCCCTGCTCGTCCCACTGCCCGCCCACGTAGGCGCGGCCGCCCTTCAGCGTGGCCGAGTAGATGGCTGAGCGGCGCAAATCGGCGGGCGGGGCGGTAGGTTTCAGGGTGAGGCGCAGCGGGTAGTAGAGCGGCGCGATGGGGTTGCCCACCGTCCAGAAGCCGCTGCCGGTGGCCTCGGCCCGGAAGCTGGTGCCGAGGTACAGGTTCGTGAACAGCGTCTGGGGCCCAAATAGCAGGTTGACGTGGGCCGTTGAGTAGCTCATTTCCTTGCCCGCGGGAATCATCGCCTGGCGGTCGAACACCTTCGTCACGCCGCCGAATTGCAGCGAGTCGGGCAAGCCGGCGCGCAGGTCGTAGAGGTACACGTTTTCGCTGGCCACGGTGTAGCTGGGCTTCACTTCGAGCTGGCGGTTGCCTTTAAAAAGCAAGAGGTTGCCACCCACGGCGGCCGTATCGGGGTCGGCGGCCACGGCCTTCAGCAGGTTGCGGTCGATTTCGTAGCGCAGGGCGGGGCGCCGCACGACTGCGGCGCGGGTTTTGAAGTAGGCCGGGGCCTGGCCGCGCAGCACGAAGTGCAAGGGCGTCTGGTTGTTATACGAGTCGGCCAGCACCACGTCCACGGAGTACAGCTGGCCGGCTTCCACGTTCAGGCGGCCGCGCTGGGGCCCCGGGGCGGTGTACAGGGCCAGGTCGTTGCCCTCGTCCACCCACAGCTTTTGTAGCAGGCGGCCCTGGGTGTGCTGGTACTGGAAGTCGATGAAATTGGCCACCTGCCGGGTACCCGTGGGGAAGGGCACGGCGTCGATGTTGTGCTCGTAATAGGGCTGGCCGTTCACGCGCACGGCCACCCGCTGGATGCCATTTTTGTTCCACGCGCCGTCGAATCGGTCGAAGCCCTGCACCAGCAACCCAATGGTGCCGAAGCAGTTGATGGTGTCGGGCCAGGTGGTGGCCACGCCCGGGCCGGGCTGCACGCGGGGCACAAACACCTTCTTATCGTAGCGGTTGGCCACGCGCGCCTCAATGCCCAGCGGCTCCACGGCAAACGCCTGAAGGGTGGGAGCCACGTGGTCTTGCAGCTCCGGGAAGCCGCCCCACTGCAAGGGGTTGTACTGGCGGTCCTGGGCGTCGCGCACTTCCCAGTGCAGGTGGGGCCCCGCCGAGCCGCCGGTGTTGCCCGAAAGGGCCACCACCTCGCCGCGCCGCACGGGGTACTGGTCCTTGGCAAAAAACAGCTCCGTTTCGTAGGACTGCCGCTCGTACTGGCGGCGCAGCAGCTCGGCCGCCACGGGGCCCCGGAACTCGTTGAGGTGGCCGTACACCGTCGTCAGCCCGTTGGGATGGGTGATGTAGAGCACGTTGCCGTAGCCGAACGACGACTGCTTAAGCCGCGACACGTAGCCGTCGGCCGCCGCGTACACGGGCCGATTCACCCCGCCGGCCGTCTTGATGTCGACGCCGCCGTGGAAGTGGTTGGGCCGTAGCTCGCCCATGCTGCCCGCCAAAAAGCTCTGCGTGCCCGGCGCGATGGGAAACAAAAAGTAGCCCGGCGCCACGTCGGGCCGGGGGCCCCCCGGCAGTGGCCGGGGGGCCTTGCGCTCCTCGGCTGTGTCGGCTTCCTGGCCGCCGGCCGGCCCGGGCCGCAGGCCCAAGGCCAGGGCCCCCATCATCACCAAGCTCCAGGCCCGCCACCGCCGGAAAGCTATTTTCTTAATCTTCAATGCCCTCAAAACCAACTTGTTTATGACGCTTATTTTTCTTGAATACTCAGCTAGCGCGCTATAGCGCGGACTTTGGCTACGCTGACCTTCGGTTGTAGTCCGCGTCACTCGCTTCATCCCGCCGATTACCGTGCAGCGACGCGGACTCGCAGCGTCCACGCCGCAGCGCGCTACGGCCTTATTTCACCGCTACTTCCAGCAGCTTTTCGCCTTCCAAATACCCCATCAGCTGGTCGCCAACCTGTACGGGCCCCACGCCGGCGGGCGTGCCGGTGAAGAGCAAATCGCCCTGCTTGAGGGTGATGTAGCGCGATACGAAGCTGATGATCTGAGCGAACGGGTGCAGCATCAGGCTGGAATTGCCGGTCTGGCGGGTCTCGCCGTTCACTTCGAGGTGGAAGTTGATGTTGGCCAAGTTCGCGAACTCGGCCACCGGCCGAAAGGTGGGGGAGACGGGCGCCGACCCGTCGAAGGCCTTGGCCAGTTCCCAGGGCAAGCCTTTCTTTTTTAGGTCATTTTGCAGGTCGCGGGCCGTGAAGTCGAGGCCCAGGCCGATGGCGTCGAAGTAAGTGTGGGCGAAGGCCGCGTCGATGTGCCGGCCGTTTTTGCTGATGCGCAGCACCAGCTCCAGCTCGTAGTGGATGTCGGTAGAGAAGTCGGGGTAGAAGAACGGCTGGCCGCGCTGCACCAGCGCGGTTTCGGGCTTGAGGAAGATGACGGGCGCGGCCGGCGTTTCGTTGTGCAGCTCGGCGATGTGGTCGGCGTAGTTGCGGCCAATGCAGATAATTTTCATAGACGCGGACGGGGATGGCGAAAACCCAAAACTACGGCCCCCGGCGGCACCCAGTGAACACTTGGCCGGCCGGTTTGCGTATGTTGGGGGCCCCGGGCCCGCCCCTGTCCTAAAAAATGCCCCGGCCTATGGGCCCGTTCTACTTTTTCCAACCATTCTTTCCGTATGATCCGCAAAACCATTCTCCTCGCCAGCCTCGTTCTGCTAGCCTCGTGCGCTACAGTGCCCATCACCGGCCGCCGCCAGCTTAGCCTGGTGAGCGGCAGCGAGATGAACTCGCTGGCCACCACGCAGTACCGCACGTTCATCACCGAAAATAAGCTCTCCACCGACGCCGCCAACGCGGCCATGGTAAAGCGCGTGGGCCAGCGCATCCAGCACGCCGTGGAGCAGTACGTGGCCCAAAATAACATGCAGGGACAGCTCGACGGCTACCAGTGGGAGTTCAACTTGGTGGACAACAAGGAGGTGAACGCCTGGTGCATGCCCGGTGGCAAAGTGGTGGTGTACACCGGCATCCTGCCCCTCACACGCGACGAAAATGGGCTGGCCGTGGTCCTGGGCCACGAAATTTCGCACGCCGTAGCCCGCCACGGCGCCGAGCGCATGAGCGACCAGCTCGTGACCCAAGGCTTGAGCACGGCCCTGAGCACGGCCCTCTCACAAAACCCAACCCAAACCAAAAGCCTGTTCATGCAGGCCGTGGGCGTGGGCAGCCAGGTGGGTATGCTCAAATTCAGCCGCACCCAGGAAAGCGAGGCCGACCACCTGGGCTTGATTTTTATGGCAATGGCGGGATACGACCCGCGCGGGGCCTTACCTTTCTGGCAGCGCATGGCCGCTCAGAGCCAGAATAATACCCCCGAATTCCTTTCCGATCACCCCGCCGATGCTACCCGAATTGCCGACATCGAACGCCTGCTGCCCGAGGCCCAGAAATACTACAAACCCCGCTAGACTACCGCTCTGGCCCCCTTCCGTACTTCGCGTTATGGCATTTCTTCCCCGTTCGGTAAGCCTAGGCCTGCTGACACTTTTGGTGAGCCTGCTACTGGGGGCTTGTGAAACCTCGCGCCGTGGCACCAACGAGCTGACCATGCCCGAATACAACACCAAGCCTACAATCCCCAACAAGCAAATCGCGCAAACGTCGGGCGAGAAAGTGGACTTCAAGGTGTCGCAGTCGGAGCTGGCCACGGCATTCATCCGCGAGTTCGGCGACGGCACCGTGATTGACCGCGTGTTGGTGCACAAGGCGCCCCCCGAGCCCAACGAGCCCGTTGTTTACTACTTAGTGGCCATGGGCTTGCGCAACGGGATGTTCCGGGCCATGGCCCTGCCGCTGCTCGGCGGCGGCGACAACACGGTGTTCCTCAGCCCCACGGCCAACCGCTACATCATCACCGGCGTAGGCTGCTCGTCGTGTTTCTTTAACTTCGAGGGCGACCGCATCGTGGGCACGCTCTGCGAAGGCAACCCCGGCGGCGGCCGCTGCGACCTGCGCCGCGAGCCGGGCAACACGCTCTTCCCCAAATAACCACGGCCATGAAACCGGCTCAAAAATGGCTGCTCCGCGCCGCCCTCACGGCCCTGGCCGTGCTGCTGACCACCGACCGCCGCCGGGGCCCTATTTCAGCTATCAATGCAAAAAAGCCCGCCGAATAAGCGGGCTTTTTTTGGACTGCACGTTAACCCAGTGCCCAGCTTTTACCAGCACTACCTGCTTGTACTGGAGAGGCGGGCTACGTGTTTTATGTTGCCGATCTATGCTTTAACTTATTATGCAGCCATTGGTAAAGGAATTGCCAGTCAATGAAAAGAAAGCAGATCAACTGGTACTCCGTGAATGGCAACCTCATTAATTGGCCAATCACTTTATGCATACCAATGGCACCTATCAAATATAATATTCTGGGCCAGCCGCTGATTAAAATCATAAATCCGCACAGCTCAAATAGCAGGGTAGCTGTTGATATAGCCGTCATCACTACACTATTCGACGCGATTCTTTTGCCCACTGCGCGCCAACGCTCACTGCTCTGCCAATTGCCATACGTGTAGCTGTAGATGCCGTAACCATCCTTCCATTTATCCACTTCCGGCACCACTCTTGGGCCAATAAACATCGGCCTGTTTTCCCCTTCATTGTACTGGGCCCGACCGCCCAAATAATGCGTAAGCGTTTGGCCATCAACCCATTTTATGCCGCTGTAGCGTAGCTTAGAAAGACCGGCGGTGCAGTACGTGCAGGCTAATAAAATAAGAATGGTCTTCATTCCCCATACGGGTGCCGGCGAACCAATCATTGCCTGATAAAAGGATCTTATGTCTTTACCTGGCCCTTTTAGTGCCCAGCGCAGTACCCGGTCCAATGAAAACCGGGTGCTGCCCGGGGCGAAAGCTAAAATTATAAACACCTGGGTAACCAAGCTGCCCCCGTGGTCAAAAAGTCCTCTCGATTCGGTAATGTCAAAAATATAAATATTTAAAAAAGCAAATAATAATAAAGCTGGCCGGGTTAATAAACCAATAAACGCACAAAAGGCAGTTGCATAATAAACACCGGCAAACGCACCAGCGTATGCCTTGGCAAGTGGAAACGGAACGGAAAGTAATTTTATTAATAAGCTAGGCTTTTGTATGTAAGCGGCCTCAGTACTTGCAAATGTAAAACTATCCATCAAGTAATAGTAGCGATGGATATTAACAAATAGCAATACCAAAGTCACTCGCAAAATACCTAATACAGGTGATTGGTTTTCGGCGAAGAAAAAATTATTTAACGATGTCAAACTTTTTTGCATCAAGGATTTCTCTTCCACGTGTGCTTGAATTTTTTGAGTGGAACATCGTAATATCCAATCGTATGCGAAGACAGTAAGTGCCACTCGTTGTTGTACTGACTAACTTCACATCTCACTTTTAGGTTGGCTGATTTTCCTGTAAACAAGTGTTTAAAATAGGCTTGGAAAAAAGCATCCATTCGTAATTCAAATGCTTCACTTGTATTAGGTTCGGAGTATCCAAAAGGCGATTTTTTCTCTGCTGAACCGTATATGTTATTGAAAAAGAAACGCTGGCCTATATAGTCAATGCTTTGCTTTTCGCCATCGTAGTAAGGAAAAATCCTTTTCGTTGTGCTGCCACTATCAATAAGAAATTTTATGTCATAAAAATAAGTGGACGCGCCGATGTAATGCCCAAACATAGGCGCATTTGTGTACGGAAAGGATTCGCGGCCCAAATAGATTGAATATAGATTGGGTAATAAAATTATTAGCATAATCAGCGTTGCTAAAATCTTATTGTATACAGTCATGGTAAAGAAAATGAAATAATATTTGCGGCAACGTACGCAGAGGTGGAAGAAAAGAAGGTAATGGTCTAAACCAAGGTGCTAAAATCGACGTTATATATAAAATTATTATATATATATTATTAATCAATATTTTTTGCATGAAATAAAAATAATTCTTCAATTTAATTAATGATCTCGCAAAGCACTATGAATTATACGACTACCGAAAAAAGGAGTATTTGCGCATTGCTTGCCAGCCCTGGGAGGCAACCCTGGCAGTAGCTACTGCGACCTGCGCCGCGAGCTCGGCAATACGCTTTCCTCCAAATAGCTACGGCCATGAAACCGGTCCAAAAATGGCCGCGCCGCGCCGCCCTCACGGCCCTGGCCGTGCTGCTAACCACCGACCGCCGCCGGGGCCCTAAACCGGGGCTTCCGCCCACCAAAAAGCCCGCCGAATAGGCAGGCTTTTTTGCATTGGTGAATGTGCCGGGGCAGTATGCCGCCGCGGCGCTACGGAATCTTGGTAACGGGTACCTTGCTGGTCATCACGCCGTCGGGCAGGGTTTGGGCCGCGGCGACGTGGTCGAACCGGGCGGGTTTGTCAGCCTCGCTGCGGCCGGCGGCTAGCAGCAGTTGGCCGTGGCGGGCATACTCGTTCCAGTGCCGGCGAAAGGCTGGCTGGGCGTCGGTGGCCTTGGGAAAATACGCCCACTCGTCCACAAGGCCGGTGGCGCGGTTCACCAGCACTTCGTAGCGGTTTTCGGGCGTTGCGCCCACTTTAGTAAAGGTCATGCCTAGCACGTCGGCCGGGGCCCCGTCCATCGTTTTGCCCTCGCCCTTATACGTAAGGTTCACGCCTGGGTCTTTCAGTTTAAAAGGCATCACCAGCCAGTATGAATTGTTAATCCACGTGGGCGTGAGCGTTTCGAGCACCTTTTGGCCGGCCGGCGAAGCCGAAATGTCCTGCCCGCGGCTGTACACGTGGCCCTGCTTGGTGTTCAGGTGTAGTTGGCCACTAGGGTATCCTGCTCCCAGTGAAAGTCGCCGGTCTGCTTGTCCCAAATCTGGTACTGGCCGCGGAAAAAATCCCAGGCCAGGTAGCGGGTGTTGTTCCAAGCGTCGGTGCCGCCCATAGCGGTCATCACGCGGTCGGCCACGGCCGTGGCCTTGGGGTCGGCACTGTTGGCAGAGCAGGCCAGCAGCAGCGCGCTGCTAGCTGTGGCCGCGGACAGGCGCAAAAGCGGAGGAACGAAGCGCATAGAAAAAAAGAGAAGAAATGGTTAATCCACGGCCCACCGCCGCGGCTACCTTTAGTGGGCACCCAAAGTATTGGGTGCCCACTAAAGGTAGCCGTTTTTTCACCTTGTACCAGTGGGGCCTCCGGGCCCCAGCTACCGTGCTTCCAGCCCCACCACCTTGGCCGCCAGCACAGCCAAATCCAGTCCGTCGAACGTGCCCGACGACATCAACAATAAGTTAGTATCGTCCCAGAGCTGGGCGTGGAGGAACTCGGCCAGCTCGTGGCTGTCGGTGATGACGCGCAGGTCGGGGCGCTGGAAGGCGGCGGCCACGGCCGCGGGCGGCAGCAGAGGCAAGCGCTTGTGTTCCAGCACGTGGGGGTTGAAGTACACCACTGCCACGTCGGGCGCATCGAAGCAGTGCGCGTACTGCGGCAGGAAATCGGGGTTGAGCGAGCTGAAGGTGTGCAGCTCCAGGCAGGCCACCAGCCGCCGCTGCGGAAACTGCTGCTTCAGGGCCCCCGCCGTGGCGCGCAGCTTGCTGGGCGCGTGGGCAAAATCCTTGTACACCACCGACGTGGCCCCGCGGGCCAACAGCTCCAGCCGCCGCGCCGCGCCGGGGAACGAGGCCACCGCCCGGTAAAAGTCTTTGCCCTTAATACCTAGCTGCTTGCACACCTCGCGCGCCGCCGAAATGTTGCGCAAGTTGTGCTCGCCAAATACCTGGATCGGCACCTCCTCGTCCTTTTTGGTCAGCAAAAACGTCTGGCCGTCGCGCACCACGTTCTCGTGGGGCCCGTAGCCGATGTAGGTCACGCTGGGGTTGGTGGGCACGGCGATGAGCTGGGTTTGCTCGTCGTCCTGATCGTAAATCAGCACGCCCGACTTGGGCGTCATGTCGGCGAAAATGCGGAACTGCTCGCGGTAGATTTCCTCGGTCGGAAACACGTTGATGTGGTCCCAACTGATGCCCGAAATCACCCCGATGTGGTGCTGGTAGAGGTGGAACTTGGGCCGCCTATCGACCGGCGACGACAGGTACTCGTCGCCTTCGATGATGATGACCGGCGCGTCGTCCGTCAGCTGCACCATCAGGTCGAAGCCCGCCAGCTGGGCCCCCACCGCGTAGTCGAACTTGCGGCCGTAAAACCGCAGCACGTGCAGGATGCAGGCCGTGATGCTGGTTTTGCCGTGCGAGCCCCCGATGACCACGCGCTGCTTGTCGCGGCTGGCCTCGTAGATGTACTCGGGGAAGGAGTAGATTTTCAGGCCCAGCTCCTGGGCCCGGCGCAGCTCGGGGTTGTCGGGGCGGGCGTGCATGCCCACAATCACAGCGTCAAGGTCAGGGGTGATGCGGGCCGGGTCCCAGCCTTCCTGCGAGGGCAGCAGACCGGCGGCGGCCAGGCGGCCCCGGGCGGGCTCAAAAATCTCGTCGTCGGTGCCCGTCACGTGGGCCCCCTGGCGGTGCAGGGCCAGCGCCAGGTTGTGCATGATGCTGCCGCCCACGGCGATGAGGTGCACGCGCTGCGGCGCGGAATCGGAAGAAGTTAAATCGGTCATGCGAAGAAAATAAGCGAGCGGGGCCAGCGGCCGGGTTCGGGGCCGCGAAAGTACAAAAACTGCTCGCCAAACTGAGCCCGGGGCCCCGGTCGGCCACGATTTTATAAGCCGGTTTACCCCCGTCCGGGGTTAGCTTTGTTATTCGGGCCCGCCGTAGTTTTTGCCAATTTCCTGGCGTTTATTTACAATTGCTTCATTATCACATGCCAGACGAAATGGACGACCGCGTCAAGCAATCCGCTGCCCGCGCCAAAGCCGCTTGGGCGGGGCGCGGCACCAGCGGACAGCCGTTCCAGGCCAGCGCCGCCGGCAAGCTGCCGCCCCAGGCCCTGGAGCTGGAAGTGGCCGTGCTCGGGGCCCTAATGCTGGAAAAAGACGCCCTCACGTCGGTTATCGACATCCTGCGCCCCGAAAGCTTCTACAAGGATTCGCACCAGCGCATTTTCAAGGCCATCATTAGCCTCTTCGACAAGTCGGAGCCCATTGACCAGCTCACCGTGGTGCACGAGCTGCGCGAGCTGGGCGAGCTAGAAGCCTGCGGCGGGGCGTTTTACGTGGCCGGCCTCACAATGAAGGTGAACTCGGCGGCCAACGTCGAGTTTCACGCCCGCATCATCACGGAGGCCGCCATCAAGCGCGAGCTGATTCGCATTGCCAGCGAAATCCAGCGCGACGCCTTCGAGGACACGACCGACGTGTTCGCCCTGCTTGACCAAACCGAGCAGTCGCTGTTTGAAGTATCGGAGTCGAACATCCGCAAGAATTTCGACGACATGCGCAGCCTGATGGGCAAGGCCATCAAGGAGCTGGAGGAGAAAAAAAACCAGAAGGACGGCCTCACCGGCGTGCCCTCCGGTTTCACCGCCCTCGACCGCGTAACCAGCGGCTGGCAACCTTCTGATCTGGTGATTATTGCAGCTAGGCCGGGTATGGGCAAGTGCCTTGGAAAAGGCACGAAGGTGCTGATGTTCGACGGCACGCTGCGCAATGTGGAAGACGTGCAAATCGGTGAGCTGCTGATGGGCGACGACTCGACCCCGCGCCGGGTGAAGAGCATTGCCCGGGGCCGCGAAAACATGTACTGGGTGCGCCAGAACAAGGGCGACGACTACCGCGTGAACGAAAGCCACATCCTCTCGCTCAAGCGCAGCCGCACCGAGGGCCCCCACCGCCACGGCGACGTGCTCAACATCGAAGTTCGCGACTACCTGGCCCGGGGCCCCAAGTTCCGCTCCAACTACAAGGGCTACAAAGTAGCCGTGGAGTTTGCCGAAAAGACACTGCCCATTGACCCCTATTTCCTGGGCGTGTGGCTGGGCGATGGCTCGTCGAACGACTGCCGCATTACGGGGCAGGACGCGGAAATAATTGACTACCTGCACGAATACGCCGCCGACCTTGACTTGCAAGTGACGGTGGGCACGGCCGCTAATCGCTGCAATAGCTACGGCATCACGCGCGGGCAGCAGGACGGCAGCCTGGCCCAGTTCTCGGTGCAGGACGAACTGCGCCAGCTGGATGTGCTGGGCCGCAAGCACATCCCGCAGCGGTACCTCATCAATTCGGCCGCCAACCGCCTGCGCCTGCTGGCCGGCTTAATCGACAGCGACGGCCACCTCGACCCGGTGAGCAACGGCTACGAAATCACGCAGAAAAACGAGGCACTGGCCCGCCAAATCAAGTTTTTGTGCGACTCGCTGGGCTTCCGCACTTCGCTCACGAAAAAGCAGGCCGTCATCACCCGCATCGGCTACGCCTGCGACGTGTGGCGCGTGCGGGTTTATGGCGACATCAACAAAGTGCCGGTGCGCGTGGCCCGCAAAAAAGCCAACCCCTGGGCCTCAGCTGTGGACTGGCGCATGACGGGCATCACGGTCGAGTTCGATAAAGTCGATGATTACTACGGCTTTGAGATTGACGGCAACCGCCTATTTCTACTCCAGGACCTGACGGTGACGCACAACACGGCGTTCGTGGTGTCGGCCATGCGCAACGCAGCGGTGGAGTTCAAGCGGCCGGTGGCCATTTTCTCGCTGGAAATGTCGTCGCTCCAGCTCGTCAACCGTCTAATTTCGGCTGAAGCAGAGTTGGATTCGGACAAGATCAAGAAGGGCACGCTGGCCGACCACGAGTGGCAGCAGCTCAACCACAAGATTACCGACCTCTCGGCGGCCCCGATTTACATCGACGACACGCCGGCCCTGAGCATTCGCGAGTTGCGCACCAAGTGCCGCCGCTTGCGCTCGCAGAAGGACGTGCAGCTTATCATCGTCGACTACTTGCAGTTGATGAGCGGCAACACCGACGGCCGCGGCGGCAACCGTGAGCAGGAAATTGCCAGCATCTCGCGGGCCCTCAAGGGCATTGCCAAGGAGCTGAACGTGCCCGTGCTGGCCCTCTCGCAGCTCTCGCGCTCGGTGGAAACGCGCGGTGGCGACAAGAAGCCGCAGCTGAGCGACTTGCGCGAATCGGGCTCGATTGAGCAGGACGCCGACATGGTAATTTTCCTCTACCGCCCCGAATACTATGGCCTCGACCAGGATGCCGAGGGCAACCCCACGCAGGGGATGGGCGAGGTCATCATCGCCAAGCACCGCAACGGCTCGCTCGAAACCGTGCAGCTCAAGTTCATCGGCCGCTTCACCAAATTTGCCGACCTCGACAGTGAAACCGGGGGCTTCGGCGACGCGGGCGGCTACCAGCCCCAGGGCCTGCCCGCCAGCAACTTCGACGACGAGCCCAGCGGCAACAGCTTCGCGCCCAACACCATCCGGCTAGGCTCGAAAATCAACGAGTCGCCGGTGCCGTTTCCGAAGGGCAACCTGAATAAGTACGAAGAGCCGCCCTTCTAAACCCCAGCAGCTAACCAAGCACTTGGCGAAAGCGGCTAAGTTTAGAATTCGTGGAGACAATTTCGGTGGCGACCATCGCCCTGCTGTGCTTTTTTACGTTCCTGGCTGGCTTCATCGATGCCATTGTGGGCGGCGGGGGCCTCATTCAGCTGCCGGCGCTGCTGCTTTTGCTGCCCGGCGTGCCGGTGCCCACGCTGCTGGGCACCGGCAAAGTGGCCAGCTTGGCGGGCACCGCCGCGGCCCTACGGCGCTACCTGAGCGGCCCCACCGCGGTGCCGCTGCGCTGGCGCACGGTGGCTATCACGGCGCTGGTGGCGGGCGGCTTCGCACTGCTGGGGGCCCGGGCGGTGAGTGGGCTGCACAAAGAAGCCGTGCGGCCGCTGGTGCTGGTGCTGCTGGTATTGATGGCCGGGTATACGCTGTGGCGCAATGACTTCGGGAGCACGTACGCGCCGCGCCTGCACGGCCGCCGCGAGGTGCTGGTGGGCGTGGTGCTGGGCGCCGCCATTGGGTTTTACGACGGGTTTTTCGGGCCCGGTACGGGCAGCTTGCTGCTGTTTGCCTTCGTGGGCTTGTTCGGCTACGACTTCCTGACGGCCTCGGCCTCGGCCAAGTTTGTGAACATGGCCACCAACGTGGCCGGGCTGGCCTACTTCGTGTACACGAAGCAGGTCATTTACCAAGTGGCGCTGCCGATGGCCGTGTGCAACGTACTGGGCGCCACGCTGGGCATTCAGGTGGCGTTGCGGCGCGGCACGGGCTTCGTGCGGGTGCTGTTTCTGGGCATCGTTAGCACGTTTATCCTCAAGCTGGGCTGGGAGACATTTCAACCGCTACCAACGATGGGGCAGCCGGCGGTGCAAACGCCTCCACCAGCAACTCATACAAGCGCAGCCGGTCCTGGAAGTCAGCCTTGACGGTGCCGGCGAGGATTTTGCCGATGCCACGTTGGCCAAGCGCTCAAACTCCGCTCTTTACCTGCGCGGGCGCGCCGCCCACTATGCGGCCACGACTATTATGCTAGTTGCAGCTCTTCGTCGGCTGTGAAGCGGTGAGTGCACACGTTGGCGGCGGTAGGGTAGGGAAGGTACTCACCCCGGTTGAAGTGCCGCCGCCGCAAGTGCACGGCGGTGCGTAGCGCTTGCGCTTTTTCCTCAGTGCCGGGGCAGCGCGTGAACGCAGCCAGGTTGGCCGCTGGGGCCCCCAGCGCGGCCGAGGGGCCCCAGCGGCTCACTATACTCCAGCTTCGTTTAATTAAGTAGACGAAGCAGTAGAAAGGCTTCGGTAAGCGGACGCCAAGTGGGCTGGGTACCTCGGTTATAAGTTTTTGATAATCAGCAAACTATGCTTTTAATAAACTTGGGAGTAACCCTGGGTTTTTTAAAGCAAGGGCTTTTCACTAGGGAGGCAGCGCGGGCCCGCGCCAACCGGCTGGTACGGTCCGTGAAACGTCCTACTGGGACTTGATGTAGAAGGGAACGTTGCCGGTTGCTACGTTGCCGTGGCCATCAGTGGCGTAAACGAACAGGCGGTAGGCCCCGGCCTGCGCGGGGGCCTGCACCTGCGCCTGGCCTGGGCCCGGGGTGGCGAGCAAGCCGGGCAGGGGTACGGGACGGCTTTCGCGGTCGCCGCCGTTCTTGAGGTCGGTGGCTTCGGGCAGCAGCTCCCAGCGGTACGTCAGGGCGTCGCGGTCGGGGTCGGAAACATCGGCGGCGGCTGGGTAGCGCTGGCCTGCGCGCAGGTACACGGTATCGGCGGCGGCGTGGCCGTCCAGGCGCAAGCTGGCAATGTGCGGGGCGCGGTTGCTGGGCCAGTGCCCGCTCCACAGGTACTGCATCACGTCCACCACCTCCGATTCCTGCCCGTCCTCGGTGAAAAGGCCGTACCAGGTGGGCGTGCGCTCTTGTTTCTGGCCCCACAAAAACACGTACGCGCCCAAGCAGTGGGCCCGGTCTTGCAGCACCGAGGCTTCGTAGCGGTGCTGGTACACGGCGGCTTTCTGGCTGCTGGTTTCCTCGACGGCCGCTTTCCAGGGCAGCTGCTGGCTTTCCCAGTGGCCGGTGGGGCCCCATTCGGTTACCAGGTAGGGCCCCGTCCACCCGGCGTTGCGCACTTGCTCGGGCAAGGTGGCCAGGCCGGCGTAGGTGTTGATGACCAGCACGTCCACGGCCGGGCACCGGGCCTTGACGAACGCCACCTCGCGCGGGGCCGCCCCGGCCAAAACAGTCGAGGTCGGGTGGTTGGGGTCCACTTCGTGGATCATCTTGGCGATGTCGTTCACCGCGTCCCACACCTGGGGATTTTTGTACTCCAGGTTCAGCTCGTTGCCGATGCCCCAGAGCAGCACCGCGGGGTCGTCTTTGTACTTGAGCACTTCGGCCTTTATTTTCTGAAGTTGCGCCGCCACGGCCTGCGGGTCGGCGTAGTTGAAGCCGTGCCGTTCGCGGGCCACGTCCAGCCCCAGCATCACGGTCAGGCCGTTGGCCTGGGCGGCGCGCAACACCCGGGGCGCGTCGTTCGTGCCCCAGGTGCGGATGGAGTTGCCCCCGTACGCCGCGATGCGCTCCGGGAACTGCCCGCCCCCGGCCCCCTGCACGAAGTAGGGCTTGCCCGCGCGCAGCAGCTGGTAGCGGCCACCGGCCTGGCGGATCTCGACCTTCACGACTCCGGGCTTTCTGGCCCCGGGTGCAACCCGCGGCCCCGCGGCGAGGGTGGTAAAGGCCAGCGCCAAGCCGGCCCCCATGATGCGTTTTTTCATAAGTGAGTGGTGAAGTTTTGCAATAAAAAGAACGTCATGCTCATCTGGCGTCCGCGCAGTCGAAGCATCTTTTCCGCTGACTAAATTATTGATTACTGCTGCGGGAGAGATGCTTTGACTGCGCGGACGCCAGATGAGCATGACCTTTGGGAATACTTTTTAGCTGACTCAAACAACTTGGTAGGGGGCCCTCAGTCCACCACGAACGTCATGATGGAGTGGGGCAGGCTGGTAGTGGGGGCGGCCTGGCCGTTGAGCCAGAGCTGGAAGTCCTGCTTCTTGTCGCTGCTGTTCATGACCACCACGGCCAGCTTGCCGTCGGGGTTGCGGAAGGCCGTGGTTTGCAGCCAGTCGCGGTTCGAGGCGCTGGTGACGCGCTGGGCGCCGGGCCGCACGAACTTCGAGAAGTGGCCGATGTAGTAATAGGCGTTGGTGTAGAGGAGCTGGCCGGTGCGAGTGTCGGCGATGATGGGGGCGAAGCAGAAGTTGCCCACGTGGTTGGGGCCCCCGGTTTCGTCGAGCAGCACGTTCCAGTCCGTCCAGCCCACGGTGCCGGCGTTGAAGTCGCCGATCATCGAGGTGCCGTAGCGCTCGCCCAGGGCCCAGTCGTTCACGTGGTCGAACCGGAAGTTCTCCACGCAGCCCTCGGTGAACAGCAGGTTGGTGTTGGGGAATGCCTCCTTTACGCGGCGCTCGTTGTCGAAGAGCATGGCGCTGGTGGTCCAGGTTTCGTACCAGTGGTAGCCGATGCCCCACACGTACCGGGCGGCGGCGGGGTCGTCGAGCACAGTGCTGGCGCGCTGGAACAGCAGGTCGCGGTTGTGGTCCCAGGCAATGAGCTTCTTATCGCCCAGGCCGCCCTGGGCCAGCGTGGGCCCCAAAAAATTCTTAATGAAGTCGCGCTCCTCCTCGGCCGTGTACAGGCACGATTCCCACTTCTGGGTGGCCATTTCCTCGTTCTGCACCGACAGGCCCCAAATTGGAATTCCCTGGCGCTCGTATTCCTTGATGAACTTGACGTAGTGGGTGGCCCAGGCCTGGCGGAACTGGGGCAGTAGCTTGCCGCCGTGCAGTAGGTCGTGGTTGGTTTTCATGAAGGCCGGCGGCGTCCAGGGGCTCACGAACATCGTGAGCTTGCCGCCCGCCGCGGCCTGGGCCTGCTTGATGAACGGGATGCGGAACTGCTCGTCGTGCTGCACGCTGAAGGTTTTCAGCGCCGCGTCGTTGTCGGCCACGTAGGTGTAGGGGGCGCTCGAAAAGTCGCAGCTGCCGATGTGGGTGCGCGCCAGCGTGTAGCCAATGCCGTCGGTGGGGCTGTAGTAGGCCCGCATGAACTCCTGCTGCTGCGCCTTGGGCAGCTTGAAGAAGGTTTCGGCCGCGGCGTCCGTCAGGGCCCCGCCAATGCCGAGCAGCGTTTGGAAGCGGTGGTTGGGGTCGACGAACACGCACACCTGGGTTTCGAGCGGCTGCCCGGCGGGCTGGAAGGCCAGCGGCGCCGCGGCGGCCGCCAGGCGCAACTCGGTGCCCTGGGCGGTGGTGAAGGCCCGGGCCTTACGGCCGGCGGCCGAATACGGCGCGGCCGGGGCCCCGGCTTTCGGCGCCGATTGGGCCGCTGCGAGGCCCGCGCTGCACGCTAGCAGCAGGGTAAGAAGTTTTGGGGATATCAGCGTGGGCATGGGCAAGCGGGTGGAGAGAAGGGCTATTGTTTGGTGATTTTAAAGCTGGTGTCGAAGGCGGGCCCGGATAGATGGACCACGTAAAATCCGCTCTTCAGCCCCGACAAGTCGACGGTGTTTTGGCCCCCCGTGTTGTCAAAGGCGCGGCTGAAGACCTGGCGGCCCGCGGTGTCCAGCACGGTGAGGCGGTGTGCTCGCCCGCCGGCGGGCAGTTGGTAGGTGAGGCGGCTGGCCACCGGGTTCGGGTAGAAGCTGGTGGTGGCCTCGCCGGCAGACCGGCTGGCCAGCACCGTGCCGGCCGGCACCAAGCCAAAGTTGAAGGTTTCCGTGTTCCCAATGGCGGCACTGGCGCAGGTCATGGGCTGGGTGCCGTCCCCGCTCGACACGTACTGCCTGTTGGTGCCGCGCAGCGAAACGGTGCCGTCCGCGTTGCCCAGCCAGTCAAACTGCTCGTTGGCTGAGGCGTACGTCCGGCCGCAGGTCATGGGGGCCGTGCCGTTTTCCGACGACACGTACTGGCCTTGGCTTTGCAGGGCCACCCTGGAGCCGCTAGCCACCACCAAAAAAACCTCCCAGAGCCCGTAATTCGCCCGGTTGCAGGTCATGGTCCGGGTGCCGTTTTCGCCGGATACGTACTTGCCGTTGGCCCCGCGCAGCCACACGGTGCGGCCTATGGGCACGGCGGCCCCGCCGTTGTAGGTGCCGCCGCCGGGGTAGTTTACCAGGCCGTTTTGGCTGGGCGCAATGGCATTCACCACGTCGGGGTTGGGCACGCAGTTGGCAAACTTGATGTTTTCCAGCACCTGCGGCAGGCCGCCGGGGCCGTCCACGATGAAGGGCGGGTTGATGCGCAGCAGGGCCGCGTTGGGGCCCCCATCGAAGCGCTTGTACGTCCAGTTGCACCAGCCAATGCCCACCGAGTTAAGGCTGGTTGCTGCATCGTGCATCCAGCTAGTGGTGTTTTCGCCGGTTTCGCCTACCCAGATGGGCACGCTGTACTTGGCGCGGAAGTTCTGGAGGTTGCCGATGAAGCGCAAGCTGTTGGGCCCCGGCTCCGTCGAATTCACGTTGTTATCCATCAAGTAGCCCGTGCCGCTGTAGCGGTGCGAGTTGTACACCAGGTTGGGCGCGTTGGCAAAGGTGAAGGGCTCCAGGTAGTTGAAGTCGTTGCCGAAGCCGTTTCCCTCAATCAGTAGCAAGTGGTTGTCGCCCTGGGCCCGCACGGCGGTGATGAGGCGCTGCAACAGGTCGTGAATCGGCGGGTTGCTGGGCACGTTGTTGGGCTCGTTGATCAGGTCGTACATGGCCACGCGGGCGTCGTTTTTGTAGCGCGCCGCCACGGCCTCCCACAGCCGCACGGTAATGTCGCGGTACACGGCCCGGTTCCACAAATCCAGGGGCTGGAGGGCATCGGCAATGTTCACATCGGTGCCCTGCGAGCCGGGTGCGGCGTGCAAATCGAGGATGACGTACATGTTGTTGGCCGCGCACCAGGCCAGCGTGTTGTCAATCATCCGGAAAGCTTCCATATTGGCCGGGTCCGCGAAGAGCTGGTTGCCGTTGTACCAGTCGGCCAGGGAGTTGACGTAAGCATCGTAGGTGGTGGTGCCGCGCAGCACGCTGTTGCGCACCGCCCGCTGGGCCGGCGTCAAAAACAGGTCGTAGTGCAGCGGCAAGCGCACGCAGTTGAAGCCCCGAGCGGCCAGGTAATCAATGTCAGGCTTGGTGATGAAGTTGTCGCGGTAGCTTTGGTAGAACGCCTCCACGGCGGCGTCCGTCATCCCGGCGTTATATAGCGTCTGCTTCACCGCGCCCTGGGTTCGCTTGCCGTTGATGCCCGGCCAGTCGGGCTTGATGATGTAGCCCTCCTGCAAAGCCCAGCCGCCCAGGTTCACGCCGTTCAGCAGCACCTCCTGGTTGCTGGCGTTCACGATTTTGGGCCCCGCGGCGTGCAAAAAGCTCTGGGCAATGGCCAGCGTCGGGCAGCCAACCAGGGCCAGGCACAGCACCAAAAGGCGCAGCGCGCCGCGCAAAGCAGCCAGCGGCGAGGTCGAATGAAAATGGGTAATAGGGCGGCGCATGGTGGTAAGGGTTTAAATAGGTAAAATGACGGGGCAACACGTTTTCCTACGTAGTCCCGTTTTGCAGGGCCCCCGCGCGTTGGCGCCGGGCAGCCAAGCAAGGCGTGGTTGCGGCGTGGGCTGCCCGGCGGCGAGAACGGACCGCGCGGGTGGCTAAAAGGATATCAGGGTTTTAGGAAGTGTTGGGTGAGCTGCCCGCCGGCCGTTGCCACGCGCACCACGTACAGGCCCGCGGGCAGCGCCGCAATGTTCAGGGTGGCCCGGGGCCCCAGATCCCGGCCCGCGAGCACCGTTCTTCCCAAGGCGTCCACCACTGCCAGGCTCCGAGCCAGGGCCCCGGCGGGCAGGGCCAGGTGCAGCTCCGTGGCCGCTGGGTTGGGGTAGAGGCGCAGGCCGGCGGCCGGGCCCGGCAGGCCGGCGGCCGGTGCCGTGGCCAGCGCCGCATCGGCGGTGCCGTACGCATCTACTTCTTAAATGGAGTAGCCGAAAGCCGTGGCCCGCCGGGTGCCGTACACCCGCAGGTAGCGGCCGCGGCCGGCGAGGCCCGTCAGGTCGTCCACCCCGCCGTCGCCGTCCAGCACCGTCAGCAGGGGCCCCCAGGCGGTGCCGTCGAGCGAAGTTTGCACTTGGTAATCCTTGGCGTAGGCCGCTTCCCGGGCGATTTTCACCCGCGTAAACCGCTTCACCTCGCCAAAATCCAGCTGTAAGTACTGCGGGTCGGCAAAGGCGCTCGACCACCGGGAGTTGATGTTGCAGTCGGTCGCGCTGGGGGCCCCCGTGGCCCCGCTTTCGCTCGACGAGGCGGTGGTGGCCACCGGCGTGAGGCGGTTCAAGTCGTTGGCCGGCCCGTTGAACGGCAGGCCCACGTACTGCTGGCCCAACGCGGTGAGCTGGCCATCGGCCCCGAGCAGGTTGATGTTGGGAATCTCGTTGTTGCGCCCCGAAAACCACGCATACCGAAAGATGGCTGGCTCGTTTTCCAGGTAGTTCACGGCATCCAGCATGTACTTTTTCTGCGTTGCCAAGGTAATCTGGGCCGCGGGCGCATCGCCGCAGGCAAACTCGGTGAGCCAGATGGGCTTGTTATATTTCTTGACTTCCGCTACTTTCTGGCGCAGGTACTGCTCTTCGCACACATAAGTATGGAGGGCGATATAATCAACTTGACAGTTCGGGCAGGCCGCAAAAAAGGCGTCCAGGTACTGTGTGGGAGAGTAGTAAGTCACGCCGTTCTCCTGCACGCAGTTGCCGCAGTAGTTCAGGGCGGGCGATACCAGCTTGAGGTTTTTGCGGCGGGCCACTTCCTGGAGCACCGGCCAGATGGCCGCGGCCTGCGTTGGGGTTAAGTTGCTCTGGGAAAGAAAATTGGGTTCGTTAAAACCCAGCAAATACTGCGTGCCGGCCGGAATGTTGGCGGCCAGCTGGTCGGCCGTCACCGGGCCATTGTTCAGGCGGGAACCCCACTGAATGGGCACGTAGTCGACGGCCAGGCCCCCGTACACCCCCGCCACGCTGGCATCGGGCACGGAGGTGTAGTTGTACCACCAGCTCGTGCCGGGGGCCAGCGCCTGCAAATCGGCGGCAGATTTGTAATCGTACGCCAGGCCGCGCTTGGGGCTTTTGGTTTGGGCCTGCGCCACTCCGCCACCGGCCAGCAACAGGCTCAGTAAGCCAAACTGGAGCGCCCGAAAAGGCCAGCACGTTGCGGTGGTTATCATGGAAAACGAGCTAAAGCAGTTGCAATAAAATGGGGGAAGGGCCCCGGAACACGACGCACCAAGGCCCACCGCCCGGCTGCCCCGGCAGGGCAAATAACCGGGCGGTGGGCCCCCAACCAAAGCCTGCTTATTTATACTGGTAGTACCGAACGTAATCCACCGTCATCTGCTGGGGAAACGGCGTGGTGCCGATGGTAGCGGCGTCGGGGTTGCCCAGAAAATCGCCGCCCACGGCCAAGTTCAGCACCAGAAAAAACGGGTTGTTAAAGGGGTAAATCGTGGCGTCGCTGGCCGAGAACGAATAGTACTGCTGGCCGTCGATGAAAAACCGCATCTGGTTCTGGCTGCGCACCACGCTGAACACGTGGAAGTCATCGGCGAAGCTGGCGTTGCCGGGCAGCGCCACTTTATCGATGCCCTTGTAGAGGTGGGCCCCCGCGTTGTCGGGGAAGTGCATGGTCGAGAGGATCTTGGTGGGGTCCTGGCCGCGCAGCTCCATGATGTCTATTTCGCCGCACTTCGGCCAGTTGTTCTGGTCGATGTCGGAGCCCAGCATCCAGATGGCGGGCCAGATGCCCTGGCCCTTGGGCAGCTTGGCCCGCACGTCGAGGCGCCCGAACTTAAAGTCCTGCTTGCCCTTGGTCAGCAACCGGGCCGACGTGTAGTTGAAGCCCCCCTGGGCCTCCTTTTTAGCCTGGATGGAAAGGTTGCCCCCGCTTACGTAGGCGTTGTCGGGGCTGTTGGTGTAGTATTCCAGCTCCCGGTTGCCCCAGCCGTTGTTGTTGCCTAGGTCGTAGCCCCACTTGGTCTGGTCCAGGGCCCCGCCGTCGAACTCGTCGCCCCACTTCAGTTCCGTGTACTGGTTGTAATCCTTGGCGTCGGCGTTGGTAGCAGCGGGCGGCACCACTACCACGGGCGGGGGCGTCGGCGCGGGGGCCGACTTGTTTTCGGTGCAGGCCGTTAGGCCCAGGGCCAGCAACAAGCTGGCCCTGGGCCGGGAACGGTGGTGCAAACAGGAAAGGAAGAAGTTCATAAAAAGCAGGGTTGCTAACGGATTGTTAATGGTCAATGAACGCAACCGCGAAGCGTTATTTCGCCACCAGTTTCATGGTGAACACAAGCGAACCCGTGGAACTGCCTGCCCGCAGCACCATGTGCTTCGCATCGATGGACAGGATGCGGTAAGTCAGGTCGGGCGCATCGGTGACGCCGATGAACCGGCCCGCCGTGCCCAGCGTGAACTGCGCTATGCCGGCCCCGGTGGCGGCCCCGAACGTGAACGGCGAAGTGCCCGAACGCGGGGCCTGGCACCCGCCCGTGGCACCAGCCACGAAGGTTTCGGCCTTGGCGTCGTAAGTGTACACGTTGGCGTTTGAGAACGTAAACTCGTCATCGGCCTGGCAACCGGGTAGGCTGCCCGCCGGGCCCCCGGCGTAGTAGCTGGTGGGATCGGCGTCGCTGGGGCCCACGGCAATGGGCTTGTCCACCGTGTTGTCCAGCATCCACGTTTTCGACGAGCCGTTGGTGAGCAGCTGCTTCACCTTGTCAACGGCTGAAAGCTGCGGTATGTACGTCACCACCGTGAAGGTGCCGTCGGGATTGGTGCCGCGCAGGCGCAGGCGCGCGGCGGTCGCCTCTACCAGGTCGTAGGTTTTGTTGACCACCGAGTCGGTGAGGCCGATGAACGACTTGGCCTTCGGGTTCTGGAGGATGATTTGCCCCAGGCTACCGGCAACGGGCTTGTACACAAAGTTGGAATTGGGTTCGCGGGCCGGGCCGCAGGCCCCGTTGCTGTACGTTTGGCCCCCGGCGTCGTAGGCATAGGCGAAATTGGTGGCAAACGTGAACTGGTCGTCGAGTTGGCAGTCGGGCAGCGTCCCGCCCGCAACGGGCAGCGACGAAAGCACCGTGGTGCCGTTGGCTGCCAGCCGCACAATAGCCTCTGGCTGCTTGGAAATAATCCACGAGGCGGCGCCACTGCCGCTACAAGCGGTGAGGGCCGAGAAGCCGGCGTTGTCGCAGGCCGACGGGATGACCACCGTTTGCTGGGGCGAGGTGGCGGAGCCGGCGCGGCCGGCGGCTATCAGTTGTACTTGGTAGCTGCCGGGCCGAATGTAGGTATGCGTCACTGTCTTGCCCTGGCCGCGGGTGTTGTCGCCGAAGTCCCACGTGTTGGTGAAACTGTCCTGGCTGTTGTCAGTGAAGGTAACCGTGACGGGAAACTGGGTGGCGTTGATGGCGGAGGTGAAGCTGACTGTCGGCAGTGGGCCGTTCAGCTCGCCCTTGTCGTTCTTTTTGCAAGCCGTAAAAAGCAGCGGACCGGCCAGTAGGGCCCAGGCCGCTTTGTTCCAGGTATATTTCATATGAGTTCAGGCTGAATAGTCGGTGAAAAAGGGCTAGTAGCCAGGGTTTTGTACCAAGCCGGGGTTGGTATCGATTTCCGACTGCGGGATGGGCAGCACCAGGTTGTTTTGGGTCGGGACGCCGTGCACGTTGGAGGTAACGCCTTTGAGCGTGGCCGCTTGCTGCGTCATGCGCGGAATAAAGGCGTGGTCCGTCAGCGTCGGGTACAGGGTGCCAGCGCGCTTCATGTCAAACCAGCGGTCAAACTCAAACGCCAGCTCGTACTTGCGCTCCCGCAGCACCGCATTGGTGAAGTTGGGAGTAGCAGCCGTGAGGTCGTGGGCCGTCGAGGGCGCATTGTAGTCGAGGCCGAACGAGCGGCGGCGCACCTTGTTAATGGCCTCCAGGCCCTCGGTGGTGGGCCCCACCGCCTCCGCCAAAATCAGATACATTTCGGCTAGGCGCAGCACGGGCACGTTCAGGCCCGAATCCCAGATGTTGGTGTTCACCTTGCCGATGAACCACTTCTTGCAGTTGTAGCCAAACGGTGAGCCGGTGGCCTTGGCGCCAGCTTTGCTGCCGTCGGGGTAAGTGTCGCCGGGCGACCACACGCTGGCGGCTCTGCGGGTGTCGCCGGCCTCGTAGCCCGCCACGAAATCGGGGTCCGGAATGTTGAAGCCGTAGCCGCTACCAGGCGTCTGGTTGGCGCCCCGGGGCCCAAAATACTCGTTCATCGCCGAGCCCACGTTGTTGCGGTCGTACTGGTTGCGGCCACTCACGTACTGCACTTCAAACAGCGACTCCTTGGCGTTATTGTTCTCGTTCTCAATCTTGAAGTTGTCGGCGTAGTTGGCCCACATGGTCTTGCCCGAGTTGTTGATGACCTCGCGGGCCCGCTGGGCAGCCTCCGTTTTTTTGCCTTCGGTGATGTACACCTTGGCCAAAAGCCCCGTGGCGGCCCATTTGGTGGCCCGGCCCAGGTCTGCGCCGCTGTACGAAGGCGGCAGGTTGCCGATGGCATCGGTCAGGTCCTGCTCAATTTGCTTGTACACATCGGCCGCGGGCGTCCGGGGGATGTTGACGGCCGCCGGGCCGGTGGGCGGGGCCGTGAACAGGGGCACGTCGCCGTAGGCCCGCACCAGGTCGAAGTACATCTTGGCGCGCAGGAACTGTCCTTCGCCAATGCAGCGCTTCTGGATGGCGGGGTCCATGTTGGCGATGCCCGGCACTTTCTGGATGACGATGTTCGCCCGCTGAAGCGCGATGAACGAGCCGCCCCACAGCCGGGTAGCTATGAAGTTGGTGGTCGGAACGCTGAAGGCTTCGAGCTGCTTGTACTCGATGCCGTCGTTGCCGTCGTCGCCGCCCGTGCTCGATACGTCGGACCAGATGTCGAAGGCCCACATAGCAGCGTTGTATTGGCCTTCCTTGGTCAGCTCGCTGTAGGCGGCCGTCACGGCCTGGATGGCGTCTTGCTGGCTTTGGTAAAAGTTGACGTCGGTTATCTGGTCGGCCGGGGCCTCGTCCAGAAACTTGGCCGTGCAGCCGCCCAGCAGCCCGAGCGTTAGCAGAAAGGCCCCGCCCGTAAATTTTGAGATAGTCATGACTAGATAAGTGGAAATTAGAAGGAATTAAAACCCGATGTTCACGCCGGCCAGGAACACGCGCGTTTGCGGGTAGATGCCCAGATCAACGCCGCTGGCGCTCACCTCCGGGTCGAAGCCGGTGTACTTGGTCAGCGTCACCAAGTTCTGGGCCGTGACGTACACGCGCAGCTGTGAAGCCGAGATGCGGCTCATGAGGGTGCGCGGCAGCGTGTAGCCGAGCGTCAGGTTTTTGAGGCGCACGTAGGAGCCGTCCTCGATGTAGTGGGTCGATACCCGCAGGTTGTTGTTGGGGTCGCCCACGATGGCCCGCGGCACGTCGTTGCTGGTGCCGGTCCCGGTCCAGCGGTTCAGCACGTTAGTGGTGCCGTTGGTGGTTCCGTACAGGGCCCCTTCCGTGATGTAGCGGTTGAGGTTGTATACGTCGTTGCCCTGCACGCCCTGAATAAAGAAGCTCAGGTCAAAACCCTTATATCCCAAGGTGTTGGTGAGGCCAAACGTGTAGTTTGGGTTGGGGTTGCCGATGAAGGTGCGGTCCGCGTCGGTGATGACGCCGTCGCCGTTTAGGTCCTTGAATTTGATGTCACCCGGGGCAGTGCCCGCATTCTGGTAGTTGGCGGATTTAGCTTTGCCAGCCAGGGCCCCGGCGTTCAGGGCGTTCAACTCCTCTTGAGTCTGAATCAGGCCGTCGGCTACATAGCCGTAGAAAGCGCCGAACGCTTGGTTGGCATCGTAGCGCACGATGGTGCCGCTCAACGAGCCCAGGCCGTTGTAGGGAACGCCGGCGCCCAGCGAGACTAGGCGGGTTTTATAGCCCGATATATTGAAGGTGGTTGTCCAGGTTAGGGCCCCGCCCGAACCAACGAAGTTGTGCGACGTTAGCGAGAAGTCGATGCCCCGGTTGTACGCATTGGCGGCGTTGGCAGGTACCGACTCGTACGTGCCTGACACGAGGGAGGGCGGCACGGGCGCAATCAGGTTGGGCGAGCTGCGGTTGTAGAGGTCGATGGTTGCCTCGATGCGGTTGCCTAGGAAGCCCATTTCCAAGCCAATGTTTGTCTGTTCGTTATTCTCCCAACGTAGGATAGGGTTGGGTAGGCGGGTAGGGGCCCCACCCGTGTTGATAGTGCCGTCCGGCCCGAAAGGGTAAACGGCGCCGAAGTTGATGGAGTATAAGTAAGCGAAGCGGCCGGCGTTCAGCTCGTTGCCCACGCGGCCGTAGCCGGCGCGCAGCTTGAGGTTGCTGATGGTGCTGTTGCCCTTCAAGAACTCCTCCTCGGAGATGCGCCAGCCCACCGACGCGCCGGGAAAGAAGCCAAACTTCTGGCCCGGTTGAAACCGCGAGGAGCCATCGTAGCGAGCCGTGGCCTGGAAGATGTACTTACCGGCGTACTCGTAGTTGAGGCGGCCGAAGTAGCTGGCCAGGTGCCGGGCGGGGTCGATGGTGCCGGCGTTGGCCAGCAGCGTGTTGATGGGCCCCACGTTGATGGTTTGCAGGTCGTTGCGCAGGTAGCCCGTGCGGTACGCCTCTACGTTGCTGTAGTTAAACTCCTGCGCCGACTGCCCCACCAGCAGCGTGGCGTGGTGCTTTTCGGCAAACGTGCGGTCGTAAGTGGCCGTGTTCTCGATCAGGTAGCTTGGCGCATAGCCCGCGGTAGCGCCCGCCCCGGCGGTGATGTAGCGCTGAGTATAGCCGGCCAAGTCCGGGCCTTTGGGAGAAAACTGGTTGAAGTTCTCAAAAACGAGGTCGGCCCCGACGTTGGTCCGGAAGCGCAGGCCTTTCAGCGGCTCCAGCTCGGCGTAGAACGTGGTGGTGGCCCGGTTGCGGGTGAACTTCTGGTTGGCCCGCAGAGAAGTAGCCAGCGGGTTCTCCTCTGTAAAGTTGTCCATGGCACTGTTGGGCTGGTACCAATAGCCATCGGGCCGGTAGGCCCGCACGGTGGGCGGAATGCGCAGCAGCTGCTGCACCGCGCCGTACTCGCCGTTGTTGCTCGTAATCTGACGGTCTTCCGAGTGGGTCAGCGAGATGCTGTTGCCAATTTTAAAAATAGAGCTTAGCTGCACGTCACCGTTGGCGCGGAGCGTAAAGCGCTCAAAATTAGAGCCCAGGATGACGCCGTCCTGCTGGAAGTACGTGCCCGACAAGGCGTAGCGGGCCTTCTCGCTGCCGCCGGTGGCCGAAAGCGAGTAATTCTGAATTTTGGCGCGACGGAAAAGCAGGTCCTGCCAGTCGGTGCTGCTATCCCTCAGGGCCGCCGGGTTGCGCAGCTTGTTCAGCGCAATGGGCTGGCCGGCCGCAATGCGTGCCTCGTTGTTGATAACGGCGTATTGTTCAGCGTTGAGCAGGTCTAGCCGCCGGGCCACGGACTGCACGCCGCGGTAACCGTCGAAGTTAACGGTGGCTTTGCCGGCTCTGCCACGTTTGGTGGTAATAAGTACCACACCGTTAGCTGCCCGCACCCCATAAATAGCCGTGGCCGACGCATCCTTTAGAATGTCAATCGTCTCGATGTCATTCGGGCTTATGCTAGTCAGTTCGGTGCTCGTCGCGTTACCATTGCCGTCCACAGTAGTTGGTAGCGGAAATCCATCGACTACATAAAGAGGACTGTTAACACCAGCCGACGTTATGCCGCGGATGCGCACCGAGGTACCGGCCGCGCCGCCGGGGGCCCCGCCGTTGGAGGTAATGGTTACGCCTGAAACTTTACCCTGGATGGCCTGGGTAGCATCGGCCACCGGCTGGCGCACTAGCTCGGCCCCGTTGACGGACGAGATGGCGCCCGTTACACTGCCGCGCTCCTGGGTGCCGTAGCCCACGACCACCACTTCGTTCAGCGCAGCTACATCGGCCACCAGGGTGATGTTGAGTGGGTTGCGAGCGCTGGAAACCGCTACTTCCTGCCGTACGAACCCCACGTAGCTGATGATAAGGGTGCTACCTTCTGGGGCGGCAATAGAATAAGTGCCGCTGGCATCGGTGCTGGTGCCTTGGCTGGTGCCTTTGATCAAAATGGTAACGCCCGGCAAGGCATCCCCGTTGGCCTGTACCACCCGACCGGTGACGGTGATGGGCGGGCGCTTGATTGCCAAGTGCTGGGTGTGGCCCGGAGCTGGGGCCCCCAGGGCGGCCGGGGCGGCTAGGGCGGGCAGCCCGCAAACCGCTAAGAGGGCCGCTGTGCGAATGGTAGGAAAGTAAGGGTGTGTATCCATAAAAGCAAAAGGGATGGGATGGGAAATGGGCGAAGAAGAGAACTAACTACACAAACGTTTGGCTGAGTGGGGATAACAACTGTAAAATTAGCTTTTATAGTTAGTTAATGAGAATAAACAATCGGTTGTTTATAGAACTTTTCAATGCTGAGCTTTTGGATGATACACTCAATTCACTTGGAACCGACCGCCGGCAGTAACCTATTTTATCTTGCCAAGAAGTAACAACCGGTTAGCTGGTAGCTATGCAAATCGAAACCGATAGCTCCCTTAATTAAGCAACCCTGGCAGTAACCGCCAGGTGCCGGTTGTGCAGCAGAAATCACCAATCCCTGTTCAAAGGTATTCAGGGTTGTTTTAAGTGTGCAACCCAAAAAGTGCCTTTAGATGCGATTCAAAGCTGTTTATTGCTTTGATCACACGTGCATCATACACTTACTGCACACGTTATTTGCTGCATTATGTCGTTTGTACGTCCCGCGCCGCCCATAGTGTATTAGTGAATAAACGCTAAAAAACAATTCTTAAAAATCAATTTTTTTGAGAAAAAGGCAGTACCCACTGTTACCGCTGGATTAATTATTCGGCTACTTGTGGTCCGGGGCCCCTCAAGCTTCGTTCTCCACAAATTCCTCGCTAAAGCTCAGCAGCACTTGGGTCCAGTCTTCGTGCTCGTCGTAGTCCGGCGCGGCGTGTCGGCGGCGAATGGCTTCCACTACTTTCTGGCTGAAATTCCAGCAGGTAGCTTGCCGCAAATCCAGGAGCTGGCTCATGTCAGAGATGGAATATTGCCCCTGGTGGGTGTGCAAAAGGAACACCGCATACATGGCTTTCACGGCTGAAAACTTGCACTTTTGCAGCAAAGTGTAGGCCGTGGCCGACTCCACATACCGGCAGCGCGTACACCGCCGCGCATGTGGTTCGCGGCCGTCGCAGTACCGGCCGTGGCCGCATCTGCGGCACTGGTAGCCGCTGGCCCACTTTAGGCCCGACAGGTACACCAGGCAGGCGTCCTTGTCGGGGTAGATTTGACTGAACTCGCCGAAGTTCATTTCTTGAGCGGTGACCCGCGCCGCCTGCGCGTTATGCAAGTCCACTCGCAGATCGGTGTTGAGCTTGGTAATAGCGGCGGACTGTAGCGAGAGTAACCCGTTGGCTTCGAGTAACTCTCGGTTCTGAGCGGCAATGGTTTCGCTTTTACGCTTAATTTCTTGCGTGCGCTGGACCACCAGGGCCTCCAGTTCAGAGTTGAGCTGGTCCTTGAGTACTTCGTTCTGGTGAAGCTGTTCGACGAGCAGGCCTTGGGCCACCTGCTTGCTGCGCAGCTGTTCTACCAGCCGCTCCTGCGCCTCGATGGTGTCGTCCTTAATGGCTTTAATCTTCTCACCCAATGCGTAGGACAGCACCACGAATTCGGCCACAAACGCCATGTTGAGGCTATACACGGTGAACGTAGTGGTCAAAGCATCGATGCCCAACTTGCGCAGGATCAGGAACAACAGGCTGGCGGATACCAGGGCCTGTGCCAGCAGAAACAAGCGGGCCGGCCGAAACCCAAGCTGGTAGGCGCGCACGGCTTCGTAATAAATCAGGCCATAAGGCAGCAAATACAGCCAAAAGCCCAGGCCCGACCGCACCCACACCGCATCGACCAACAGTAAGATGGCGCTGCCCATCACCACGGCCCGCACCACGGGGTCGAAGCGCGGCAGGCGCTGGGGCGCGTCGAGGAAGTAGCGGGCGTAGTAACTGAAGGTGAGCAGCAGCAGGATGGGGGCCCCGGCAATAACGGCCTGGTTGAGCCAGGGCAGCTCGGGCCATATGTATTGGAAGCCCAGGCCGTCTTCGGAAAGGAACAGCAGGCCGCAGCTTAGCACGTACAGCACGTAGCGCAGGTGGTTTTGGTCCTGGGCTAGCAGGTAGATGAACAGGTTGTACACCACCATGATGAGCAGCACCCCGTAGAAACTGCCCAGCAGGCCGTACACGGTTTGGAAGTAGCTGGCCAGCAGCTCTTCGGTGCGCAATTGGCTCAGGAAGCTGGTTTTGGAGTTGGATTGCAGCCGCAGGTAAAATACCTCGGTGCGGCCCGGCACCAGCGGCAGCCGAAACAGGTAATTCTTGTAGCGAAAGCGGCGGTTGTTGAACGGCGCGTCGGCCCCCGTGTGCCACTGGCCGTCGGGGCCGTAAAAGGTGATGTCGTTGATGTGCGAGTCGAACAGCTCCAAGTACCAGTGCCGGCCGGTCGAATCCTGGTTGCTCACCGGCAGCCGCACCCAATACACCGCCCCCACGTGTTGCATGCTGCTGGCCGTGCGGGCCCCCAGCACGAAGCGGCGGGCGTTGGCGGGGCGTTGCACGTCGGCCAGCGTCAGGGTGCCAGTGGGGTCTTCCAGCACGCTGTAGAAGCTGGGCGTCACCATTATATCTTCGACGGCGGCGCGGGTGCACAGCGTGTCGCTGGCGGGGGCCCCATAGCTGGCGCGGGCCAACCCGAGTAGCAGCCAGCAGACCCAGGCCACGCAAAGCCGGGAACCCGAGGGTAAACGCAGTGGTAAAGGGAAAATCAAAATTCTGGATGCTATGAATGGCAATCGATTGCAATATACCCTCTGAAGGGCTTAAACGCAGGTTTTGTACACTGTCATCCTTCGGCCGGTTGGTTACGGCGCCCGTAACGGTTCCGCTAATGAAAAAGCGTCGAGCCAGTTGGCTAGACGCTTTTCAAACAAAATTTGCGTGTGAGGCCCGGCGCTACTCGTTGCTACCCAGGCCGGGGGCCGCATTGCCCTGCACGCCGGGGGCGCTGGGCACACCCATTTTCTCCTCGCGCTTGCGCTGGTACTTGTCAAATTGGGCAGGCGTGAGCACGTCCTTCAACGCTTCAAGGCGCGACTGGCCCACGCCGTCGATTATGCCCTTGAGCTTACGCGGATCAGTTCGGTAGCGGGTGCGGGCGCTCTCCACCGCCGCCACGCCGCGCTGGTTAATGGCGCGCACCTTTTCGGTTTGCTGGGGCGAGAGGCCCAGGTTTTGCTGCATATTGGTGGTGAGGGCGTTGGCACGGGCCTCAGTACTGGCCGGGGTAGGGGAAACCGCAGGGGCTCCTTGGGCGGTGGGCGTCGGCGACCTGGTGTTGGCAGTAGGATGACCGTCGGCCTTGGTTTTGGATACGGCCTGGGCCCGGGCGGCCGGCGCGGCAAGGGCCGCCAGCAAGGCCAATACTAAGAAACGTTTCATAACAATAAAATAAGACTGGTCAGTGGGGCCCATGGAAATTCGGACCCTGGTCCGGAAGTGTAAATATCGGGTCAAAAACCCGCCACTGGCCGCTAGTTACTGGCCCCCGGGGCCCCGCGGTCAGCCGTAGGGCCCCCAATTGGCTCACTAAGTAGGCCCTCAACGTAACCTTTGGGCCCCGCTTCCCATACTAGCCTGCATGAACCACACGCCCGCTACGCCCGCCCCCGATTCGCCTAAATCTTCCACGAGCAACTGGCTGCTGGCCGCTGGCCTGGGGGCTGCCGCCGTGGCCGCCACGCTGTGGGCCAACCGCCGCGGCAGCTATGAGCTAACCGGCCGGGTGGTCCTCATCACCGGCGGCTCGCGCGGGCTGGGCCTGGTGCTGGCCCGCCAGGCGGTGGTAGAAGGGGCCCGGGTGGCCATTTGCGCCCGCGACGAGGCCGAGCTGGAACGCGCCCGCCAGGACCTGATTTCCTACGGCGCGGCCGCGGCTGATGTGCTGACCTTGGCCCGCGACCTTACCGATGTCAACGAGGTGCGCACAATGGTGGCCGAAGTAGAACGCCGCCTGGGGCCCGTGGATGTGCTGGTGAACAACGCCGGCATCATCACCGCCGGCCCGCTCGACAACATGGAGCTGCGCGACTTTGAAGACTCTATGGACACGCACTTCTGGGCCCCGCTGCACGCCATGCAGGCCGTGCTGCCCAGTATGCGCCGGCGCGGCGAGGGCCGCATCGTCAACATTTCGAGCTTGGGCGGCAAGGTGGCCATTCCGCACATGGCCCCGTACAGCGCCAGCAAGTTTGCCCTGGTGGGCCTGTCGGAAGGCTTCCGGGCCGAGCTGCGGCAGGAAGGGATTCGCGTGACCACGGTGTGCCCCGGCCTGCTACGCACCGGTAGTCAGGGCCAGGCCATGGTGAAGGGCCAGCACAAAAAGGAGTTCGCCTGGTTTAGCATCGCCGACGCGCTGCCCGGCTTCTCGATGGACGCCGAGCAGGCCGCGCGCCAAATTTGGAATGCCACCCGGCGCGGCGACGGCGAAATTATCCTTTCGCTGCCGGCCAAGTTCCTGGCAGGTTTCCACGGCCTTCTGCCCGGCGTCACCACCGACGTGCTCAGTTGGATGAACCGTGCCCTGCCCGCCACCGGCGAAAGCGCCGCTGCCAACGAGCGCCGCCGCGGCTACGATAGCGAGTCGGCCCTCACCCGCTCGCCGCTCACCGCTTCCACCCGCAAAGCCGCGCGCGACAACAACGAGTTGGGCTAGAGCGTGAGGACATTTAGCGCAACCAATCCAAAGCTGCGGCTATATACCAGAACCCTAGGAAAGACCCGGCTGTTTTTTCGTAGCGGGTGGCCAGGCGGCGGTAGCGTTTCATTCGATTGAAGAACCGTTCGATTTTATTGCGGTCCTCATGCTGTTCTTCGTCAAAGGGGGCAGGGTCGGTGCGATTCGGTCGGTTCGGAATGACGACCTCAATATTGTTTTTGGCGCAATAGGCCCGGTTTTCGTCGCTATCGTAGCTCGTGTCGGCGATAACCTGGCCCGGCGAGAGGCCGTCGAGCAAGCCAATGGCCTGCGGGCAGCCGCCGGCTTGCCCACCCGTCGCCACGCGCCGTATGGCGTTGCCCAACGCATCGGTGCAGGCGTGGATTTTGGTGCTCATGCCGCCCCGGCTGCGGCCCAGGCACTCGGTTTCAGGGTCGCTTTTTTTTGGCCCGCCGCGTGTTGGTGGGCCCGCAGGATGGTCGAATCGAGCATGACCCAGTCCAGGTCCGGTTCTTTCAGCGCCTCAAACACGGCCTCCCACACGCCTTTTTGGGCCAGACGTCGGAAACGCCGGCAGACAGAATTGAACTTGCCGAAGCGTTCGGGCAAATCGGCCCACGGTGCGCCAGTACGCAAAATCCACAGCACTGCGTTGAAAAACCCCCGATTGTCCTGTGCTGTCACGCCCCGGTCTGTTTCCTTGCCCGACAGTAGGGGCGCAATGACCGCCCACTGCCGGTCCGTGACAGCATAGCGATGGGCAAATTTTTTCATCCTTTTCAGCAAAGATAAATGTCCTCACGCTCTAGGGCTCCGGCGTGGACTGTGGGCTTTTCGCCGCTAATCGTTGCGGCAGTGCAAGGCTTTTCAGGGCCCCAGGCGACAGCAATCAGCCGGTTTTACGATTCCCAGGTAGCCAGCGAAAAGCTGGTAGCCCGGGTCAACATCCAGCGCTGGCCGGTGGCCACGATTTCGTGCCACCTTTGCCCCATGCAATTGCCCGGCGAATTGGCTTGGGGCCCTGCGCGGTTGCCCGTGCACCTGCTTTACGGCAAGCTTACGCTCTGGCCTAATCCTCTTACGCTCGCTTGCGTGCTCGCACCGCCGACTGCATTGGCGACGATGGCCGGCAGTGGGTTTCCGTGGGTGCCGCCGGCGCCCTGCACAGCTCGCGCCTACTGTGCCTGCTCGCTCCCCGCTTTGCTATTGCACCCGTCCGGCGGCTGGCTTTACTACTTCACTAGCAAAGCCATCGTAGGCGGTTTCCTGGGTGGCTTGGTGGGGTGGAGCTGGTGGAAAAGCGCCTGGGCATCACCGCCATGTTGGGCCACCTCATGCCGTTCCTGCTGCTGGGCCTGGACATCGGGCGCGTTGGCTGCTTTCTCAGCGGCCTCGAAGACGGCACTTGCGCACCGCCACCGCCCTGTCCTCGGGCATCAAATTCGGCGATGGCGTTGCCCGCCAACCCACCAACCCCTACTAAATCCTGTTGCTGGGTGCTTTGGAGCGCTGCTGCTGGCTGCCCGATGGTCGGCGCTTCGAGCCGTTTCCAGCCGGGTATTTATTGTTCTGCCTGCTGGTGGAATTCATCAAGCCAACAGCCTCTGCTGGGGCTGGGCCTCATAGCCATTCACTGGGCCTGGGTAACGGGGCTGGGGTCTCATAGTGTGAGTGCCGTTGCTAGCGCCATCGTGCTGTTCGGGGCCCTGGTCTACTCTGTGGCCGTACGTGATGCCGTGACTGGGGCCCCGCACCCGCGCGACGTGGCCGATGGGCTATTCCTCTAGCTGCTCGGATTGGCTGGGTGCGACGTGCTGGCGCTTTTTGTCGCCGCGCTTTTGGACTGGCCGCATTGGGTGAAATACTTTGCCTTGGCGGGCTTGCTCGTGTTTTTAATTGGGCTGGGGTCGTGCGGCTACACGTTCCTAAATCTCTAGCTAACATCTAGTTAACCTCTAGCTGGGGCTGGGCGCGGGCTGGCACTTGGGGCAAGTGTAGGTGGCGCGGCCGCCCACGTAGGTTTTCTCAATCTTGGTTTTGGGGTGGCGCGGGCAAAAGGTGTGCGCGTCGGAGCCCGGCGTGGCCGATTCGTCCCACTCGCGGGCGTGGATGAGGAACGACTTGGGGAAATTCCGGTAGTTGGCCTCGTGCTGAATGGCAGTGGTGAGCACCAGCTGGATGGCGGCGTGCAGGGCCCCCACTTCCTTTTCGCTCACCGAATTACCGATGCGTTCGGGGTGGATCTTGGCCTGGAATAGCACCTCGTCCACAATCCAGTTGCCGAGGCCGGCGGCGAGGCCCTGGTCGAGCAGCAGCGGCTTGACAAACACCCGGCGGCGGCTGAGCTTCTCGTGCAGCTCGGCGGCGCTGATTTGCAGCGCGTCGGGGCCCAGTTTTTTGGCTTTTTGATAGGCGGCGGCGCTGTCGGCCAGGCGGATGCGGCCGAACTTGCGCGGGTCGATGAAGGCCAGGTTCAGGCCCGAGTCGCTCAAGTGCCAGGCCACGCGGGTGAAGCGCGGGGCGTCGGGCGCGTCGCGGTAGGCCCCGATGTCGCCGGTCATGCCGAAGTGCAGCACCAGCAAGCGGCCGTTGTCGAGTTCCACGAAGCAGTTTTTGCCCAGGCGGCTGGTGCCGGTGATGGTGCGGCCCAGCAGGGCGGCGCGCAACTCGGCTTCGGGCACGGCCAGCACGTGGGCATCGTTCACGTCGAGGCCGGTAATTGTCTGGCCCACGGCCACTTCGTCAATGAAACGGCGGTAGGTTTCGACTTCGGGTAATTCGGGCATTGGGGAGAATAAAAGAGCAGCGGCGGGTGATTAAGAAAAAGGTGAACGGCTTTGTTCACGCTTCTTGCTCAACCATCCGCCGCTGCTGCTTTCTTACGAACGGGCCCAAGGGTTATTGCCCCAGGGGCCCAGAGTGATTTCCGAGTGGTGTACAGGCCGCCGTCACGTACACCGCCCCGGGGCCCTAGCGGCCGCCGGGGGGGCAGTTTTCCTTCAGGAATTTGGTATAGGTGCTCGACAAGTGGCGGCTGGTGCCTTCGCCTTCCGAGATGCTGTGGGTGCGGTTGGGGTAGCTCATCAGCTGGAAGGTTTTATTGTTCTTCACCAACTCGTTAATCATCTGCTCGGCGTTGTTGTAGTGCACGTTGTCGTCGCCGGTGCCGTGGATGAGCAGCAGGTGGCCGCGCAAGTCCTTGGCGTGGGCCAGCGGCGAGTTGTCCACGAAGAAGTGCTTGTCCTCGGGCAATAGGCCCATGTAGCGCTCCTGGTAAATATTGTCGTAGTTGAGTTGGTTATCGACAGCGGCGATGGAGATGCCCGTCTTGTAAATCTTCGGGTACTGCATCAGCAGGCTGAGCGTGGACGAGCCGCCGCCGCTCCAGCCCCACACCGCCACGCGGCTGGTGTCCACAAAACTGTTTTTCAGCACTTCCTGGGCCCCCAGGGCCTGGTCGCGGATGTTGAGGCTGCCGATGTTGTGGTAAATGGCCTTGCGAAATTCGCGGCCGCGCGGCGCCGGGGCCCCCCGGTTGTCGAGCGAGGCGTAGATGTAGCCGTCGTCGGCCATGCTGCCCTGATAGAGGCGGTTGGCGCCCGTGCCGAAGCGGTCCGTCACGGTTTGGCTGGCGGGCTCGCCGTACACGTAAAACACGATGGGGTATTTCTTGGCGGGGTCGAAGTTAGTAGGCTTCACCATCCAGCCGTCGAGGGTCACGCCGTCGGCGGTTTTCACCTGAAAAAACTCCGTTTTGGGGGCCTTGATGTTCTTGGCTTGCGCGGGCACTTCGCCGCCGCTCAGACGCTGGTGGGCGGGCAGGCTCACCACGTCGGCAGTGGGGAAGGCGCTGGTGCTGGAGTAGTTGTGCAGGGCCAGCTTGCCGTTGGGCGAAACGTCGTAGCCGTGCGAGCCGGCCAGGCCCGCGGGCGTTACGCGGGTGGCGGCGCCGCCCTTCAGCGGCACGCGGTAGAGGTAGGTTTGGGTGGCGTTGGCGGGCGAGGCCATGAAGTACACGGTGCCGGCGCGCTCGTCGATGGCTTCGAGGCTAATCACGTCGTAGTTGCCCTTGGTGAGCAGCTGCTCGTGGCCGGCGCGGTCCACGGCGTAGAGGTGGCGCCAGCCGTCCTTTTCGCTGGCCCACACGAACTTCTTGCCGCCCTCGATCCAGTTCCAGCCCACGGCGCCGTTCTTGGCATCCACCCAGGCCTTGTCGGTTTCGCTGTAAATGGCCCGCGCGGCCCCGGTGGCCGTGTTGCAGAGCATGATTTTGCTCTCGTTCTGGCGGCGGTTCAACTGCTGCACAATCAGCTCGGCGGGACCGGCCCACTCCATGCGCGGCAGGTAGTGCTGCACGGCATCGCCAGGGATGTCCATCCACCGGGTGGGGCCCCCTGCCACGGGCACCACGCCCACGCGGCAGCGGCTGGGGTCTTCGCCCACCACGGGGTACTCCACGGGCACGGTGTAGGGGTAGAGCGCCGACGTGGTATTCAGCATCAGGTAGTTGCGCGTCTTAGTGGCATCGAGCTGCCAGTAAGCCAGGCTCTGGCCGTTGGGGGCCCAGCGGAAGCCGTCGCGGCAGTCCAGCTCCTCCTCGTACACCCAATCGAAGGTGCCGTTGATGAGGCGGTCAGTGCCGTCGGTGGTGAGGGCCGTGATGGCGTGGTCGGCCAGGTTCTCCACGTACAGGTTGTGCTCGCTCACGTAGGCCACCTTGCTGCCGTCGGGCGAGAACTTGGCGAACATCAGCGACGACTCGGGCCGGCCTTTGCCGAGCTGCACGAGCTGCTTGGTTTTCAGGTCGTACAGCCAGTAGTCGCCGCGGGTGTCGTAGCGCCAGACCTTCTTGGTGTTGGTGTTCAGCAGCACCCGCTGGCCGTCGTCGGAGAGCGAAAAGCGGCGCACTTTCAATGGGGCGGCCTGGCCGGTGGGCGTTAGCTGCTGCTTGCTGAGGAGCGTAGTGCCCGCGCCCGGCTTGCGGGCGTCGAGTTGCACAACTTCGTCTTGCTGCACCTGGAAGTAGCCGTAGCCGTCTTTGGTCCACTGGGTGCCGGGGCCCACTTGGGCCTGCGTGGCGGCGGCGGCCAGCAGCAGGGCCCCGGCCATGCCCGCACGGCGGGCAATGTTTTGTATCATGCGTTGGGGGAGGGTAGGGAATGAGGGCCTGAAATTAGGGCCCCGCGCGATACCGCCCGCCCCGGGGCCCTACTCGTGCAGGGTGGCTACGCACTGGCCCTGCGGATCGTACACGTCGCCGCGGGCCGAAATGAACAAGCGGCGCTGCCGGCCGTCCACCAGCACGTAGGGAAAATCGGTGCTGTTGGTGCGGGTGAGGTGGCCCACCACCACGGGGGTGTCATCGTCGGCCACGCGCACCACGTTCAGGCCGCTGGTGAGGTAGTAGGGCTGGTCGGGGTGGTTGCGGAAGGTGAGCTGGCCCACCAAGCGCACCGGCGTAGTGGAACTACTTGCGCTAGCATCGTCTTCGTCGTCAGCCTCATCTGCCTGGGTAACGCGGGCCGGGGCACCCACGGCGCGGCGTGCGGCCGGGGCCAGCGCCACGGGCGCGGCCGACGGCGCGGGGCCCTGGCGGCTGGCGGCAATCTGGGTTTCGGCGCGCCGCCAGCCCGTGCCGATGGCGGCCAGGCGCGGCGTGCGGCCGGGGTGGCTGGCCGAGCCCTCGTCGTCGGCCACGGCGGCCAGGGCGGCTTGGGCCTGGGCCAAGCTGGCCCCCAACTTGCGCAGCACGAAGCCCGAAAATTCGTCGGCCTCCAGCTCGTCCTGCGGGTTGGAGCCGCCAGCGCGCAGCGTGTGGCCGTTGAGGTGGTGGCCCATTTCGTGGGCTAAAATGCTGATGCCGCCCCAGTCGGTGCGGCCGGCGCGGTTCACGGCGGCCAGGAAATCGGGGTTGTAGAGCAGGTAGCGCTTGCCGCCGTACACCACGGCTGCGGCGTTATCAACCTCGCGGGTGGCGCGCAGCTCGAAGCGGGGCTGCAAGCCCACCACGTTGGTAATTTCCTGGATAATGCCGGTGGCGGCCGGGGCCGCGGTTTGGGCCCCGGCAGTGCCGGCAAGCGAAAGCGCTACCAGCAGCCCGAGGGCCACGTGGCGAAGAAAACGGGTTACAAGCGTCGGCATAGCGAACGGTGAAAAAAGCGAGTGAAAGCAACGAAGCAAAGTGGCAAGCAGCCGGCCAGAAAAAATCGGCCGGAGCCCCCGCGGCGGCCAAGCGGGCCACCAGTATGCTAACGCAAAATGGGATGCTTTTCGTTTATTTTTTGGGCCCCGGCCCTGCGCCACCGGCGGTCAGGATAATATTTCCGTAAAACGTGCCATGAAATACCCCGAAACCCCCGCCGTGCTCGTCAAAGACAAGCACTTTAAGCTGGCCGACGTGGCTACCGACGCCAAGGGCCCCTTTGATGAAAAGTACGCCCACAAGGAATCGGCCCTGCCGCGCCTGGCCGCCCTGCGCCAGCGCCTGGCCGAGCTTCAGGAAAACCTCTACGCCGAGCACCAGCGCAGCCTGCTGCTGGTGTTCCAGGCCATGGACACGGGGGGCAAGGACGGAGCCATCGGCAACCTGCTCACGGGCGTAAACCCGGCCGGCGTCCAGGTGGCGGCGTTCAAGGCCCCCTCGCCGGCCGAGCTGGCGCACGATTTCCTGTGGCGCGTCCACCTTAAGGCGCCGTCGCGGGGCCACATCGGGGTGTTCAACCGCTCGCACTACGAAGACGTGCTCGTGACCCGCGTGCACGGCCTGATAGACAAGAAAACGGCCCACCAGCGCTTCGACGACATCAACAACTTCGAGCAGCTGCTGACCCGCAACGGCACGCAGATCCTCAAGTTCTTCCTGCACATCTCCAAAAAAGAGCAGGCTGAACGCCTCCAGGCCCGCCTTGACGACCCGGCCAAGCGCTGGAAATACGCGCCTGGCGACTTAAAAGAGCGCGCCCGCTGGGACGACTACCAGGATGTGTACAGCGATGCCCTGGCCCACTGCTCCACCGATGACGCGCCCTGGTTTGTGGTGCCCGCCGACCACAAGTGGACGCGCGACCTGGCCATTACCGAAATCGTAGTCGCCACCCTGGAAAACATGGACCCCCAGCCCCCCACGGCTGATTTCGACCTGAAAGCACAGGTAATTAAATAGGTGAGGGAATTAATTATTAGGGCCCCCATTAATTAATTTCCCGTCCTGTTCACTGATGTTACGCGCTAAATTAAGGTTTGCCCCTTTCACTGCTTGCCGCCATGACCTGCACGCTGGACTTATACACGGATTATCTGATTAGCTCGACGGGTCAAACCTCGGCCACGGGTTTGTCGCGGTTGCTGGGCGGGGCGGTGAGCCACGACCAGGTGACGCGCTGGCTCAGTGGCTCGTACCTGGATTCCGAGCAGGTCTGGCGGCAAGCCAAGCCGCTGATTCGCCGGGCCGAGCAGCAGCGGCCGGCCGACGAGTTTGCGGTGCTTATCGTCGACGATTCTGTCCTGGAGAAGGCGCACACCGACCCCAGCGCCCTGATTTGTACGCACTGGGACCACGGCCAGGGCCGCTTTGTCAAGGGGCTTAACTTCGTGAGCCTGCTCTACCAGGCCGGCGCGTTGGCCGTGCCCATCGCCGTGGAACTCATCGAAAAAACCGAGGCCGTCTGGGACGCCAAAACCCAGCAAACCAAAGCCAAAAGCAAGTACACCAAGAACGAGCACCTGCGGGCCATGCTGCGCGTGGCCCAGCAGCAAGTGGCCTATCGGTACCTGCTGGCCGACAGTTGGTACGCCTCGGCCGAAAACCTGAATGCCGTGCGGGCCCTGGGCCACCACTTCGTCGTGGCGCTCGAATCCTCGCGCACGGTGGCCTTGAGCGAGGCCGCGCGGGCGCAAGGCCGGTTTCAGGCCGTCGATACCCTTGTTTTTCCCGAGGAGCAGCCCCTGCGCGTCTTTTTGCGGTCCGTCCAACCGGCGGTGCTCGTGACCAGGCAAGTCTTTACAAACAAAGACGGTTCGCAGGGCGTGCTCTACCTGGTCAGCAGCGACACGACCCTGAACCAAGCCCAGTTGGCGGCGATTTACCAGAGACGGTGGAAAGTCGAAGAATACCACAAATCCCTCAAACAGAATGCGTCGATGGGCAAGTCGCCCACCAAAACGCCCGACACCCAAGCCAATCATTTTTTTGCCGCTATTCTGGCTTACACCAAGTTAGAAGCGCTCAAACTCAAGTGCGGCATTGGGCATTTTCGCTTGAAAGCACAACTATATTTGACCGGACTCAAAGCCATGTACCAGCAATTAGCCCAATTCACCGCGTAATATCAGCTGTTCATCTGGCGTCCGCGCAGCCGAAGCATCCCTACCGCGCAAGTAATTATTTACTTACTCAGTAGGGATGCTTCGGCTGCGCGGACGCCAGATGAACAGGACCGTTTTAATTGGTCCAAATGCCTTTTTATTATAACTCAAATCTAGTGCTCAACGGCTTAATATATTGTTGATAATCATTGCGATAACTCTTACTCGAAGCCGCCGCCGTTGTCCTCGGCCGCAGCCTTCTTCTGGCGGGCGGTTTGGTTTTGCCCGAAGCGGTAGGCAAAGCCCAGGAAGGCGATGCGCGACTCGCGCTTGAAGTGGCTGGCGGTGGAGAAGTCGGCCCCGTAGGCGGTGTAGTCGAAGTGCAGCGTGTTGAATACATCGGCCACGCGCAGCGTGACGGTGCCCCGGTCGCCGAGCACGGCATACTTGGCCGCCACGTCGACGTTGAAGTTGGCGCTGCGCGTGCCCTGGGCCGAATTGATGGGCGAGCGGTAGTTGAGCGCCAGCTGGGCGTCGAGTTTTTTGCTGAGCGCGAAGGTGTTGTTCAGGCGGGCCGTGTACACTTGGCTGGCCGTGTTGATGGGCGTACTGGCCACGCCGCCCCGGATGAGGCGGCGAAACGTGGAAGCCGTCACGTTCATTTTCCAGAAGGCCGTGAGCGGGCTTGCGGCCACTACCTCTAGCCCGTAGGAGGTTTCCTTCCCCAGGTTCAGGCGGGTGGTGCTCGTGACGACGTTGCCCGTCAGCGGGTCCGTTATCACCTGGCGGAAGCCCTGGGCCGTGTTGGTTTCGAGGCGGTAGAAGGCCGTGCTGCTCAGGCTGCGCCCCCCGGCGAAGGTGCGCTCGTAGCCCAGCTCCACCGAGTGCACGTATTCGGGCAGCAGCTGCGGGTTACCAGTCTGCAGGTTCAGCGGGTCGGAGCGGTCGGTGAAGGGGTTCAGCTCGCCCGCATCGGGCCGGCCGATGCGCTTGGTGTAGCCCAGGCGCACCTGCTGGTCGTGGGGTAGCTCGTAGGTCAGCGCCGCGCTCGGAAACAGGCTGAGGTAGCGCTGGCTAAACGGGGGGTTGCTGCCCGCCAGCTGGGTGCCGTTCAGGTTGGTTTGCTCGGCCCGCAAACCCACTTGGTAGCTAAGTTTCTGGAGGGCCCCGGCGTAGATGCCGTACGCCGCCTGCACGTACTGCTGGTAAATAAACTGGTTCGACGGGTCGAAATTCAACGCCGGCGTACTGGCAAACGTGTAGCGCAAATCGTACTGCCGCAGGCTGCTGCGGGCCCCCAGCTCGAAGCGGCTTTTCTCGCCCAGCGGGTGCACGTAATCAACCTGGGCCGTGCCCTGGGCGGTGTGGTTGGTGGTGCGCTGCTGCTGGGCCACTTGGCTGTTGTCGAGGTACACGATGCCAGAGGCGACGCTATTATCCCCCAGCAGGGGCGTGTATACCGCGCTGGCCGTCAGCTCGCGGCCCGGGTGTTGGGCCCAGGTGTGGCGGTAGTCGAGCGTCACGTCGGCCGCGCGGAAGGTGCCGGTGGTGGCGTTGTTCCGGCGGTTGGTGCCCGCCAGCACGGGCTGGTCGCCCGCCGTCTGGTTCACCTGCCGCGAGTCCAGCGTTTCGTCGGCCGAAGTGGGGTTGAAGCGCGGCTGCACGGCCAGCGTGATGGACTGCTCGGGCGTGAAGTCGTAGTCGAAGCCCAGGCGGGCGGCGTGTGAGGTTTGCAGCGTGACGCCCTGGCGGTCTTGGTGCAAGAGCAACGTGCCGGTGCCGCCCGCCGTGGTTTGGTCGAGGGTGCCGTTGGTGCGGCGGCGGTCGCGGCGGTAGTCGTACTGCCCAAATACGTTGAGCTTGCCCCTGCGGTAGTTGAGGCCCAGGGAGGCGTTGGCCTTGTCGCCGGTGCCACCGGTGGCGCTCACCTGGCCGTTCAGGCCGTCGCGGCGCTCCTTTTTGAGGATGATGTTCAGGATGCCGCCCGCCCCGCTGGCGTCGTAGCGCGCCGAGGGGTTGGTGATGACCTCCACGCTCTGGATGCTGCTGGCCGGAATCTGGTCCAGGGTGGTGCCGGTGGGCTTGCCGTCGATGAAAATCGTGACCCCGCCCGAGCCCCGGATGCTCACCGCCCCGGTCTGGTCCACGGTCACGGAGGGCACGTTTTGCAGCACGTCGATGGCCGTGCCCCCGGTCACGGTCAGGTCTTTGGTCACGTCCACCACTTTTTTGTCGAGCCCGCCGCTTAGCACGGGGCGCTCGGCCGTAACCACCACGTCCGTGAGCTGGGTAGCGGCCGGGCGCAGGTGCAGCGTGCCCATTACCAAGGCCGGGCTGCTGGCCGTGAGGCTGATGGCCCGCCGCCCGGTGCGGTAGCCCACGGCCGTAGCCCGCAGTATGTAGGGCCCCAGCGGCAGCTTGCCCAGCTCAAACACACCCGCGTCGTCGGCCTGGGCCCCGGCCACAAAAGTCGAGTCGGGGCTGTGCAGCAACACCACGCTGGCAAACGACACGGGCTTGTTGGTGCCCACTTCCTGCAACGTGCCGCGCACCACGCCTCCCTGGGCCCAGGCCGTGCCCGCCGTGCCCCACACAATCCCCAGCAGTACCAGCAGCCGCAATTTCAACGTTCTCATTCTTCTTAAGTGACCAAGCCCCGTTGGCCAGAACGGTAAAAAAATGCCCCTCGGCCGCGTGGCCGAGAGGCGCAAGTTCTTTATTACAACAAAATTAGCAGGCGCTATTTGGGGGCTACCCGGCCGTTGGCCGTGAAGAGCACATCGTGCTTTTTGCCCCCTTTCGCCACTTCTGCTTCGTACACCATTGTGCCGTCGGCCCGGACGATGGCAGCCGCCTCAGTGACTTTGTACGCTTTGTAGTCGCGGGCCAGCGTGGCGCGCACAGCGGCCGGCAATTCGCCGATGCTCATGTCCGTTTCGGTTTCCTGCAACGCCCCACCCGGCGCGATAACAGCCGACATCGTCTTGTTGTTCAGCGTAAAGCCTGCCTCAAAAGCATTGCCTTCCTTTTCCCAGGTATTGCGTTGTACCGTCGGAAACTTGGCTTTGAACGTGGCTTTGGCGGCGGCGGGCACTTGGGCCGCCGGCACTGCCTGGGCCTGGGCCGCGCCGGTAAGCAGCAGCGCGGCGGCGGATAAAAGCAAGATTTTCATAGATTCGGGGATTAGGGATGAATTGATTTCTGCTCAAACCTACTGGCTGATTCTGGCGCTAATCTGGAGGTGCCGCGCCAGGGCAAAAAAATGGATTAAATACTTGAAAAATACGTATAGCATCAACTTTTGTCACTTCTCCGGCGGCTGCCGATACGCAGATTCTCGCCAGAATCAGCCCCTATATTTGCCACTGTTCTGCCTCCTGGCCGGGCCACGGGCCAGGAGTTCACGTTTGCTTCGATCCCTTTTGTATGCGGTATTCTTTACTTTACCGGCTGAAAATCTGGCTGCTGATTGTTGGCTTGGCCACCCCAGCGCTGGCCCAGGTGCCTGCACAGGCGCCCGCCCCGGCGGCCGACACGACCCACAAATACGAAAACACGGTTGGGGCCCCCACGGCGGCTAAAAGACCGTTTTTTAAGAGCAAGGGCTTTCGGGCAGCCATTGTGCCAGCGGTGCTCATCGGCTACGGAGCGTACACTTTCAACGGAGGCGGTTTTTATACCAACCAGGACGCGAACCGCGACATCCACCGCCTCTTTCCCACCTACCGCACGCACCTCGACAACTACCTGCAATTTGTGCCCTACTTGGAAGTGGGGGCCGTAGTGCTCGCCGGGGTCGAGTCGCGCAACGACCGGGTAAACCTGGGGTTGGTCGTTCTCAAAAGCGAATTGATCATGCTCTCCAGCGTGTACATTGTCAAGACTTTGAGCCACGAAGAACGGCCCGATGGCTCCGACAACCTCTCGTTTCCGTCGGGGCACACGGCGCAGGCGTTTTTGGCGGCCAGCATCGTGCACACCGAGTTTCGGGACAAAAGCCAGTGGTACGGCGTTGGCGCCTACGCGGTGGCCACGGGCGTCGGGGTGCTGCGGATGGTCAATACCAAGCACTGGCAGAGCGACGTAATAGCCGGGGCGGGTTTCGGTATTCTATCGGCACACGTGGCCTACCTCACGCACCGCAACCGCTGGGGCCGCAAGCCGCTGGACCGGACCTCCGCGTGGCAGGTGACGCCGCTCTACTACGGCGGGGCCACGGGCCTGACGCTGAGCTGGCACCCGCGCTAGCTGCGAACTGGTCGGTGTACCTAACGTTTTACAAATACAAGAAAAAGTGGATTTGGCGGTCATGCTGAGCGCAGCCGAAGCATCTCTACCGCAGCACTAAAATTGATTAGTTACGCGGTAGAGGTGCTTCGGCTGCGCTCAGCATGACCGTCTATTTTATGGCTTTTTAATTTATGTGCGGGGCCAGCCGGCACCACCAAGCACGGCCAGGGGCCCAGCTGGCTCCGCGCCTAGGCCTTGGCCAGCACGGGGGCCCGTTCGCCGATTTGCTGGCGCCACATGGCGTAGTACAGGCCTTTGCTGGCCAGTAGCTCGTCGTGGCGGCCAGCTTCGGCCACTTGGCCGCGCTCGAGCACGAAGATGCGGTCGGCGTGCAAAATGGTGCTGAGGCGGTGGGCGATGAGGATGGTGATGTGCTGGCGTGAGCCCGATAGCTCGCGCACCGTGCGCCCGATTTCTTCCTCCGTGAGCGAGTCGAGGGCCGAGGTGGCCTCGTCGAACACGAGCAGGGTGGGGCGGCGCAGCAGGGCCCTGGCAATGCTCAGGCGCTGCTTTTCGCCACCCGACACCTTCACGCCGCCCTCGCCGAGCACCGTGTCGAGGCCCTGGGGGGCCCGGGCCAGCAGCGTGTCGGCGGCCGCTTCGTGCAGGGCCCGCAGGCATTCGTCGTCGGTGGCGTGGGGGGCCACGAAGCGCAGGTTCTCGCGGATGGTGCCGGCGAAGAGCTGCGTGTCTTGCGTCACGAAGCCGATTTGCTCGCGCAGCGCGTCCAGGTCCACCCGGTCGCTGGGCACGCCGTTGTAGAGGATGCGGCCGGCCAGCGGCGGGTACAGCCCCACCAGCAGCTTCACGAGCGTGGTTTTGCCCGAGCCCGAGGGCCCCACGAAGGCAACGGTTTCGCCCAGCTTGGCGCCGAAGGAAATGCCATCCAAGGCCGGCACGTCGGCGCTCAAGTGCTTGAAGCGCACGTCTTCAAAAGCCAGCGTTTCAATCTTGTTGATTTCGACCGGGTGCTCTGGCTTCACGTCGCGCGGCGTGTCGAGGATCTTCTGGAAATTAGCTAACGAAGCCTCCGATTCGCGGTAATTGCCGATGATGGTGCCAAATTCCTGCAACGGCCCGAAGATGGAGAACGAGTAGATAAAGAACGAGAAGAACTCGCCCAGGCTGATGTGGTTCTGCACCCGCAAGTACAAGAGCAATAGGATGATAACGTTACGCAGCAAATTCACGAACGTGCCCTGCACGAAGCTCAGCGAACGCAGGTAGCGCACCTTGCGCAGCTCCAGCTTCAGAATTTTGCCGGTGATGCCGTTGAGGCGGTCGGTTTCCTGCTGGGCCAGCCCCAAGCTTTTTATCAGCTCAATGTTGCGCAGGCTCTCGGTGGTGGCGCCAGCCAGCGAAGTGGTTTCGGCCACAATGGTCTTCTGGATGACCTTGATGCGCTTGCTGAGGGCAAAGCTCAGAATACCCAGCAGCGGAATGGTGAGGAAGTAGCCCAGCGCAATGGGCCAGTACACGCTAATGGCGTACCACATCACGAAAATGATGCCCACGAGCGCCGTAAATAGCACGTTGACAAAGCTTTGGATCAGCTTCTCCACGTCGAGGCGCACCTTCTGGAGCTTGCCCAGCGTCTCGCCCGAACGCTGGTCCTCAAACACCTGGTAGGGCAGATCGAGCGAGTGCCGCAGGCCGTCGGAATACATGGTCGCCCCCAGCCGCTGCGTGATAACGTTGACGTAGTAATCCTGAAAATTCTTGGCAATGCGCGACACCATTGCCACGCCCAACATCATGGCCAGCAGCGGAATAGCTTCTCGGAAAAACGGCGCAAACGGCACGCTGCGCATCCCGCTCATGTCGGGGTAGCGCGCCGTAAACTGGTCCACTAGCTTACGAAAAATGTAAGGGTCGAGCAGCGAGAAAACCTGGTTGACGGCGGCCAGCACCAAGGCCAGGGCCAACAGGCCCCAATAGCGCCGGAGGTAACTAAAAAGTAATTGCATAGACTGAAAAGCACTGGGCCTGGGGCCCAGCGAGAAAGCGCGAAATTAAGCCCTATAACCGGCGCCCGGCGGCGGAGGTTCAGGCCACCAATGGGGTTGGCCAGCGCAGGACGATAAGTGCCAACAGCAAAATTAACAGCATAATGGCCGGCACGCCGCTCGCCCGCCGGGCGTTTCGGTGGCGTACATCACCACGACCCCGCCACAATAATGACGTGGCCGGCAGCCGCGGCTGGGGCTCCGCCGTTTGGCCCGGGGCTACTGCCAACTGCCGCCCAGGGCCCGCACCAGGGCCACGGCGGCCTGGAGCTGGGTGGTTTGGGTTTGCGCCACGAGGCGGGCGGTGGTGAGCGTTTGGTTGTCGGCCACCACCACGGCGAAGTAGTCGCTGAGGCCGCTGAGGTAGCGCTCCAACGTGAGGCTGCCGGCCAGGCGGGCGGCCGCCAGGGCCCGCTGCTGGGCCGCCAGCTGCGCCTGGCCGGCCCGCACGTTGGCCAGGGCGGTTTCGACCTCCTCGTAGGCGGTGAGCGCGGTGCCCTGGTACGCCGCGGCCAGCTCGCGGCCTTGGGCGCGAGCCAGTTGCTCGGCCCCGCGCAGGCGGCCGCCGTCGAAGAGCGGGACGTTGAAGCCCCCGCCCACGTAGTACGTCAGGCCGTTGCCCACCTTGGGCAGCTCGGCGAGGCGGGCGCTTTGCGGGCCAATGAAGCCGTTGAGCAGCAGCGTGGGCAGGCGGTTGAGGCGGGCCTGGTCGGCCCGCAGGCCGGCGGCGGCCAGCAGGCGCTCCTGGTAGCGCACGTCGGGCCGGCGCAGCAGCAGGCTGGCCGGCAGCGTGGCCGGAATGCTGGGCAGCGGCACCAGCAGCGGCGGCAGGCCCGACTGGGCCGCCCCCGGCCGGCTGCCGCGCCGCGGCGGCAGGCCGCGGTAGCTCACCGAGTCGGGGGTCAGCGAGAGCAGCGCGAAGCTGCTGGCCGGCCGCCCGGTGAGGGTGGCCAGCAAGGCCACCAGCCCGGCCCGCTGCCGGCGCAGCTCCACGGCGCTGCCCTCCACGGTGGCCAACTGGGCCTGGGCGTAGCGCACCCCGATTTCGTTGTCCACCCCGGCCCGAAAGCGGGCGTTGGTCAACTGCACGTTGTAGCGGTAGGCCTGGCGGGCGCTGTCGAGCACCAGCAGCTCGGCATCGAGGCCGCGGATGTTGAAGTAGTAGGTCGCCGCGTCGGCCGACGTACTCAGCCGCACCGTTTGCTCGTCGGCCTCGCTGGCCTGCTCGGTGGCCAGGGCCGCCTGGGCCCCGCGCTTCAGGCGGCCCCACAAATCGACTTCGTAGCTGACGTTCAGGGGCACGTAAAACTGGTTTTGCTGCACCGCCACGGCCGGAATCACGCTCGACTGCACCGGCCGCAGCGCCGAGAGCTGGGTGGTGTAGAGCGAGGGGGCCAGCGCCACCACCGGCACCCGCTGGGCGTTGGCCACGCGCAGTTGCGCCCGCGCCTGGTCGATGCGGGCCACGGCCGCCCGCGTGGCGAAGTTCAGGGCCGACACCTGGCCTTCGAGCCGGGTGAGCGAACTGTCGTTGAACACCGCCCACCACGCGGGCAGGCGCGGCACTTGCGGCAGTTCGCGCCCGGCATCGGCCCGCAGCGGCGCGGGCACCTCGGCCCGGGCCCGCCCCCGCAAATCGACGGGCTCCGCGTTCTTGAACGCCGCGGGCACGGCCACGGCGGGCGGCTCGTACCGGTAGTGGCTCGCGGCGCAGCCACTTAGCAGCAAGCTCAGGAAGGCAAGAGAGATACGCATTCGGGAAGGAAGATTTGGTGTTCGGTTGCTATTGAGGCAGTTTAGGAATTCGCCAGGCGGCCATGCCGAGCTTGTCGGCGCCACTCTCCCGCCTCGCTGAACGATTGGGCCAGTCGGCGGGAGAGCGGCTCCGACAAGCTCGGCATGACGTTCTGAAAAATTTTGACGAACTTCTAAACAGCTTCATCGGCCAGTGCTTGGGAGCATTGACTGCCAACAACCGAGCACCGAGCACCGACGAAAGGCTACTTCGCAATCGGCGACGACACCCGGGGTGCGTCGGGGTCGTTGGGGCGGGGCTTGGCCGGCGGGGGCCCGGCGGGGGCGGGCGTTTTAGGGGCGGCCCTGGCGCTCACGGCCAGGCCTTCGGTGAGGTTTTCGGTGGGGTTGAGGACCAGCAGCTCGCCGCCCTTCAGGCCCTGGGTCACCTCGAGGTTCGTGCCAAAGTCGCGGCCCAGCACCAGGTTCTGAAAGTGAATCTTGCCGTCGCGCACCATTGCCACCTTCGAGTCGATGCCCGGCACCAGGGCGTTGGCCGAAATAATGATGCTGGGCGTGGTCTGGGGCAGGTAAAAGCGCACCTGGCCGTAGATGCCGGGCCGCAGCCGCCGGGGCCCCCGGTTCACCACCAGCACTTCGGTGCGCAGCGTGCGGGTCTGGGGGTCCAGGGCTTCGGCGTCGCGGGCCACCCGGCCTTCGAAGGGCTGGGTCGGAAACTCGGGCACGAGCACGTCGGCCTTCAGCCCGCGCTTGATGCCGGTCACGAAGTTCTGGGGGATGTCCACGAAGGCCCGCAGCGTGTCGGTCTGCTCCACCTTGAAGAGCTGCGTGCCGGTGGCGTTGCCGCCGGTCACGAGGTTGCCCACGTCCACGGTGCGCTGCGTCACGGTGCCGGTGAAGGGCGCGAGCACCCGCCGGAAGCTGCGCTGGGCCTGCAACTGCCGCACGGCGGCCTGCTGCACGGCAAACTGGGCCCGGCCGGCGTCCACTTCCTGCCGCGACACGGCCCCGGGCAGCGTCACGCTTTCGAGGCGGTTGAACGAGCTGCGGGCCAGCGCCAGGCTGGCCTGCGCCTGCGCCAACTGCTGGTCCAGCTCGGGCGTGGTGATGGTGGCCAGCACCTGGCCCCGGCGCACATGCTGGCCGATGTCGCCGGTCCAGCTCTGCACGAAGCCGTTCACGCGGGCAAACACGTAGGTTTCGTGGTTCGAGCGCACGTCGGCGGGCAGCGTGACGGTCGTCACGGCGGGGGCCGGCTTGGCGGGCAGCACCGTCACCACGGGCTTGGCGCGGGCCGTTGCCTGCTCTTCCGCGTCGAGGGCCTGGTTGTGCTGGAGCCGGGGCAGCAGGCCTATGGCAAACAGGGCCCCGAACACGGCGAGCAGCACGAGGATGACCAGCCAGAAGCGGCCGGTGCCGGAAGCGGCGGGGGCAGTGGAATCGGTTGACATTTACAAAGGGGGATAACGGACAAGGGCAACGACAAAGGCCGAAACGCCTACGCCAGCTGGGGCTCCGGCGTAGTTTCCGGCTCCGGCCGGGCCGCCGGTGCCGGCTCTTCCTTCTTCTTCAAATAAGAAAACATGATGGGCACGAAAAACAGGGTGGTGCCGGTGGCCAGCAGCAGGCCGCCAATCACGGCGCGGCCGAGCGGGGCGTTTTGCTCGCCGCCCTCGCCGAGGCCCAGCGACATGGGCAGCAGGCCGATGATCATGGCCAGGGCCGTCATTAGCACCGGGCGCAGGCGGGTGAAGCCGGCGTCCAGGGCCGCGTCGCGGGGGCTGAGGTCGGGCTCTTCCCCGCGGCGCTCGTTGGCGAACGTCACCAGCAGGATGGAGTTGGCCGTGGCCACCCCGATGCACATAATCGCGCCCATCAGGGCCGGCACGCTCAGCGTGGTCTGGGTCACGAACAGCATCCACAGGATGCCCGCCAGGGCCCCGGGCAGGGCCGTGATGATGATCAGCGGGTCGAGCCAGCTCTGGAAGTTCACGGCCATCAGCAGGTACACCAGCACGATAGCCCCGGCCAGGCCCAGCCCCAGGCCAATGAACGAAGTGCGCATCGACTCCACTTGCCCGCGCATGACGATGGTGGTGCCCTTGGGCAGGTGCTTCTCGGCGTCGGCGATGAGGCGGCGCAGGTCCGTGCTCACGCCGCCCAGGTCGCGCCCGCTCACGCTGGCGTAGACGTCCACGGTGCGCTGGATGTTGTAGTCCGAGGCCACGGCCGTCGTCAGGGTGCGGTTCACCTGGGTGAAGTTGGTGAGCAGCTGGGGGCTGAGCTGGCCGGGGCCGGTGACGGTGATGGCCCCAATCTGGTTGAGGTTGGCCAAGCTGCTGGGCGGCGTTTGCACGGCCACGGGGTAGTCCACGCCGTTCTGCGGGTTCAGCCAGCGGTTGGGGCTGGTCTGGGTGCTGCTGCTCAGGTTCACGAGCACGTTGTTGGCAATGTCGCGCTGGGTGAGGCCCGCCTGCTGGGCCCGCAGCCGGTCCACGTTGAGCTGCAGGCGGGGCAGGTCGAACACCTGGTACACAAAGGCGTCGACCACGCCCGGCACGCCCGAGATTTTGCGCTTCAGCGCGGCGGCAATTTTCTGGTTGGCCGCCACGTTGCGGCCCGTCACTTGGATGTCGATGGGAGCCGGCAGGCCAAAGTTCAGGGTCTGGTTCACGATGTCGGCCGGCTGGAAGAAGATGGTCAGGTCGGGGTACTGCCGGTGAATCTGCCGGCGGATTTCCTCGATGTACCGGCCCGTGGGGCCGTGCTCGGCCTTCATGCTCACCAGAATCTCGCCGTCGCTGGCCCCAATGGTGGGGTTGTCGCTCAGGATCAGGTTGATGGCCACCTCGGGCAGGCCGATGTTGTCGAGCACCAGGTCCAGCTCCTTCGCCGGAATGACTTGCCGGATGACGGTTTCCACCTGCCGGAAGCGGCTTTCCGTGTCCTCGATGCGGGTGCCGGAGGGCACCCGGATGTGCAGGCGCAGCTGGCCGGCGTCCACGGTCGGGAAGAAGTTCTGGCCAATCAGCGGAAACAGCCCCAGCGAGCCCACAAACAGCACCGCGAAGGCCGCAATCACCAGCGGGCGGTGGTCCAGGGCCCAGTCCAGGGCCCCCCGGTAGCCGTGGCGGAACTTTTCAAAGCCGTGCTCGAAGCCGGTGTGCAGGCGCCACACCCAGGTTTTGGTGATGGCCTCGCCGGCCCGGCGCTCGCCGTCGGTGATGCCCGGCTCGGCTTCTTCTTCGGGGGTGCCGCTGGGGTGCGCCCGCTCGAACTGCTCGCGGCGCAGGCGGGCGAGGTCGCGCTCGGCTTGGCTCACGGCGCGGCCGTTGCGGAAGGCGGCGCTCGGCACCTGCTCCTCCTCCTGGGCGTGATAGATGGGCAGCTCCTTGCGCAGCAGGTACATCACCATCGTCGGCACCAGTGTCCGGCTGAGCAGGTACGAGGCCAGCATGGCAAAAATCACGGCCGTGGCCAGCGGCGCGAAGATGGCCGAGGCCACCCCGCCCAGGAAAAACACCGGCACGAACACGATGCAAATCGAGAGCGTGGCCACCAGCGCGGGCGTGGCAATCTGCTGGGCCCCGTCCAGGATGCTGCGCTTGAGGGGCTTTTTCTGGCCCATGTTGCGGTGGATGTTCTCAATTTCCACCGTGGCGTCGTCCACCAGGATGCCCACGGCCAGCGAGAGGCCGCCGAGCGTCATGATGTTGAGCGTCTGGCCCAGGATGTTCATCACCACGATGCTGACCAGGATGGAGAGCGGGATGCTGGTGGCGATGATGAGCGTGGAGCGCCACGAGCCCAGGAACAACAGAATCATGAGGGCCGTGAGGCCCGCCGCGATGCTGGCCTCAATCAGTACGCCCTTGATGCTGGCCCGCACGAAAAAAGACTGGTCGAACAGCAGCTTGATGTTGAGGCCGGCCGGGGCGTTGGCCTGGATGTTGGGCAGCACCTGCTTGATTTTGTCGATGACGGCCAGCGTGGAGGCCGCCCCGCTCTTGAGGATGGGGATGATGGCCGTGCGGCGGCCGTTCTGGCGCACGATGTTGGCCTGCACCGCCGAGCCCTGGTGCACGAAGGCCACGTCGCGCACGTAAATCGTCACGCCGTTGATCGTTTTGATGGGCAGGTCGTTGAGCGTGGCCACCGCCTCCGGGCTGGAGTTCATCTTCACGTCGTACTCGCGGGGACCGATTTTGGCCGTGCCGGCCGGAATGATGAGGTTCTGGGCGGTGAGGGTGGCCACCACGTCGTCGGCGCTGAGGCCCTTGCCGGCCAGCTTCTGCGGGTCGAGGTCCACCATTATCTGCTTGGGCTTGCCCCCGTTGGGCAGCAGCACCGAGGCCCCCTGCACCACCGCCAGCCCCGGCCGGATGAAGGCATTGGCCGCGTCGAAGAGGTCCGACTCGCCGAGGGTTTCCGAGCTGAGCGAGGTTTGGGCAATCGGCACGTTGGAAGCCGAGTAGCGGATGATGAGCGGCGGCGTGATGCCCGGCGGCAGCACCCGCAGGATGGTCTGGCAGACGGCCGTAATCTGGGCCACGCCGGCGTCGGGGCTGGTGCCGGGCTGGAAAAACACCTTTATCAGCCCGATGCCCTTGAGGCTCTGGCTCTCCTGGTGCTCCACGTCGCTGACGGTGGTGGTGATGGAGCGCTCTACGGGCGTCACGATGCGCTGGTTCATCTCCTCCGGGGCGATGCCCGAGTACGTCCAGACGATGCCCACCACCGGAATCGGGATGTCGGGGAAGATGTCCACCGCCATGCGCTGGATGGTCAGCACCCCCATTATCAGAATCAGCAGCGCCATGACCACGAACGTGTAAGGGCGCGCCAGCGCCAGCCTGACTATCCACATAATATCAAGATTAAGAAGCTGTTTGAAGTAATTAAGATGCTTCGGCTGCGCGGACGCCAGATGAGCATGACCGCTTTATTAACATCAAACAGCTTCTAAATGCCTCGTCATAAAAAACGTCCCCGCCACCAGCGCATTTCAACCGCACCTTGCGGCAAAAGGTTGCGCCCAACGACGGCCGTCATTGGAGGAAGTTGCGCGCCCGGGACGAGTTTAGGCCCCGGGCCGCGGAGGAAAAACGCCACCGATGAAGAAGAAGTGACCTGCTTCATCCGGCATTCATTGCGCAAGGGTCGATTTTATTTTGTCTGCGGCGGGACTTTTAGCAACATCTTTTAATCGGCATTGGCCGGGGCGGTGGGCCCGGGTAAGGGCCGCCCGGCTTTGGCCGGGGCCGCCCTATCTTTGCCGCAGGTCCCGCCCGCTCCTCGCCGCATGAAGTCCTGTTTCGCCTATTTGCTCGTGGCCCTGGTGCTGCTGCAAACCTTCAGCCGGGAGCTGCTGGTGGTGGACTTCGCGCTGAACCAGGCCACCATCACGGCGCGCTTCTGCGTGAACAAGGCCCGGCCCCAGCTGCACTGCGACGGCAAGTGCTACTTCGCTAAGCAGCTCAAAAAGCAGCAGGAGCGGGAGAGCAACGCCCCCAGCCCCCTGAAAGAGCGGCTGGAGATGCTGCCCGTGGCCCTCGGCAGTTGGGAGGCCCGGCCCGCCCAACCGGGGGCCCCGGCTACCATGCGCTACGCGGCCCTGGTGGCCGGGCGCTACGCCGCGCCGCTGGGCACGGTTTTTCACCCGCCGTTAGGCTAAAAATAACCACCGTGTGGGGAGTTGCCGGCCGGAGGGCCCGGGAAGTGCATGCGCATTCCTGGGGCCCCCGCCTTGCCCCCTTTGGGTTTGTTTTTAGCTTGACTGACAAGGGATGAAATCTATTTTTATGGCGGCTGGCCTGAGCTTGGCCAGCCTGGTTAACGCCTACGCCCAGCAGCCGAACGCGCTGCGCGGCACTATTCTCGACGCCCAGACGCAGCAGCCGCTGCCGGGCGTCAGCGTCGGGGTGCCGGGCACCGGCCTGGGCACCACCACCGACGCCGCCGGGCACTTTGCCCTGCCCAATGCACCCGCCACGCGCGAGGTAACCGTCTCGTTCATTGGCTACAACGCCCAGAACCTGCGCGTGCCCGCCGACGGCCGGGCCCTGACCGTACGCCTCGAAGCGGCCCCCGTGACCCTGCAAGGCGTGGTGGTATCGGCCAGCCGCGAGCAGGAAAAGCGCACCGAGGCCCCGGTGGCCATCAGCACGGTGTCGCCGCAGCTCATGGCCGACACCAAGGCCACCGCGCCCTACCAGCTGCTCAACAAAGTGGCGGGCGTGTACATGGTCGATTTGGGCAGCGAGCAGCACATGATGGCCATCCGCCAGCCCATTACCACCAACGCCGTGTACCTCTACCTGGAGGACGGCCTGCCCATCCGGCCCATCGGCATCTTCAACCACAACGCGCTCTACGAAATCAACCAGAACGGGGTGCGCAGCATCGAAGTGGTGAAGGGCCCGGCTTCGTCGCTCTATGGCTCCAACGCCATCGGCGGGGCCGTTAATTTCCTGACGCGGCAGCCCACACCCTTGCCCACGGCGGGCGTGTCGGTGCAGGGCGACGGCTTCGGCTACCGCCGGCTCGATGCCAGCGCCAGCGGCACGGTGGGCAAGCTGGGCGTGTTTGTGGGCGGCTACGCGGCCCGGCAGCGCGGCGGCTGGCAGGATTATACCGACTTCAGCAAGGAGTCGTGGACGGCGCGGGCCGACTACGCGTTGACGGCCAAAACGCGCCTCATCGGCGCGGGCACCTACAACTACCTCAGCACCCAAACGCCCGGCAGCCTCGACAGCGCCCACTTCTACAGCCGCCGCTACCAGAGCAACAACCGCTTCACCAACCGCGTGGTGACGGCCGTGCGCAGCAGCCTGCGCCTGGAGCACGACTGGAGCGCGGCCCAGCAAACGGCCTTCACGGGCTTTTACCGCTCCAACTCGACCGGCCAGCTGCCGAGCTACTACATCGGCGACGTGTACGACAAGGCCACTGGCGCGTACCAAAGCTCGAACGGGCAGGTGAACAACCAGTCGTTCCGCAGCTACGGGGCCCTGGCCCAGCACCGCGCCGACCTGGACTTTCTGCACGCGCGCCTCATCGTGGGCGGGTACTTCGACTACAGCCCGAGCACGTACTTCGCCCGCTACCTCGACATTCAGAAGGACCAAACCAACAACTTCTACACCGGCTTCACCGACACCGGCCGCTACCTCGACAACTACCGGATTGACCTCTACAACGAGGCCGCCTACGCCCAGTACGAAGTGCCGGCCACCGAGGCGCTGCGCATTGTGGGGGGCCTGCGCTACGACCGGGTGCAGTACAAGTTCACTAACGACCTGAGCGGCAGCCAGACCACCAAAAAGGCCGCCCAGGACAACGTGTACAACCTGGTGGCCCCCAAGCTGGGGCTGACCTACGCGCTGGGCCCCAACCGGGGCCTGTACGCCAACTTCAGCACCGGCTTCGAGCCGCCCGAAACCGGCAGCCTCTACAGCTCGCGGCAAAAGGCCGAGCTGACGCAGGCCAACTTCAACAACTACGAGGCCGGGGGCTGGGTGGCCCTGCTCGACCGCAAGGTGTACCTCGACCTGAGCCTGTACCAGATGGACGGCCGCAATGAGATAATCAGCGTGGGCCTGAACGACAACACCAACAACACCCAGTACGTGAACGCGGGCGCGACCCGCCACCGCGGCGTGGAGTACGCGCTGACGTACGCGCCGGTATCGGAAGTGAATTTCCGCCTCAGCGGCACCAACGCCCGGCACACGTTTCTGGCGTACAGCGAGTTTGCCCAGGGTAGGGATAAAGACTACTCGGGCAACCGCATGAGCAATGCCCCCGACTGGATTGCGAACGGCGAGGTGTTCTACAAGCCGCGCTTCGTGCCCGGGGCCCGCCTGGGCCTGGAGTGGCAGCACATCGGCTCCTACTTCACCAACACCGCCAACACGAAAGCCTACGCGGGCTACGACCTGTTCAACCTGCGCCTGGGCTACCGCCTGCCGCAAACGGCCCTGCGCGGCCTCGAAGTATGGGCCAACGTGGTGAACCTCAGCAATCAGCTGTACGCGGTGAACGCCACCACCACCCAGTACGGCACCACCTACTCGGCCGCCGCGCCGCGCACCGTCACGCTGGGCGCGGGCTACACCTTTGCCGCGAAGGCCCGGGAGTAGGCGGTCGAGGGGCTAAGGCGAAAGGCCAGCACATAAAAAAACCAAAAAGGCCGTCGTGCTGACCGGTTATAATGTCTCAATTTCAGACTCATATGCAATCCAACCTCACTTCCCCCGGGGCCCCCGCGGCCACCCCGGCGCGGGCCGCCTCGCCGGTGCGGCGCTTCGTGGGCCGCAACGTGTACCGCTGGCACCGGGTGCTGGGCCTGGTCACCGTGGTACCCGTTATCATGTGGACGCTCAGTGGGCTTTCGCACCCGCTGATGTCCAACTGGTTGCGGCCCACCATTGCCCACGAAACCGTGCCCGCGCCGCCGCTGCCCACCGCTGCGTTGGCGGTACCCGTGGCGCAGGTGCTGGCCCAATACCACTTGGCCGCTGTGCGCAATCTGCGCGTGGTGCAGTACCGCCACCGGCCGTATTACCAGCTCACCGATGGCCTCGGGCGGCCCCGCTACTTCGCCGCCGCCACCGGCCAGGAGCTGCCCGGCGGCGACTTGGCTTACGCCGAGGACGTGGCCCGCTACCTGCTGGCCGACTCGACCAGCGCCGTGGCCCGCGCCGAGCGCCTGACCCACTACACCGGCGACTACAAGTTCATCAACCGCCTGCTGCCGGTCTGGAAAATTACCTTCGCCCGGCCCGACGGCATGGCTGTATTCGTCGAAACCGGGCAGAGCCGGATGGGCACGTTCAACAACCACGCCCGGGCCACCTTCCTGTGGGTATTTGGGATGCTGCACAACTGGGATTTCCTCGATGCGCTGCCCCGGCCGCTGCACCTGGGTATCATGCTGGTGTTCACCACCGTTATCTGGCTGTCGGCGCTGAGCGGGCTGGTTATCTACGGCTTCGTGCGGAAGAAATTGCGGCAGCCCCGCTCGGCCCAGGACGCCACTGGCTGGCTGCGCCGGCGGCACCGCACGGTGGGCCTGTGGGTGGCGTTCGTCTCGTTCACCTTCGCCCTCAGCGCCTCGTACCACCTGTGGCAAAAATTCACGCCCGACCAGCGCGACGACGTGGCCCGCGTCAACTCCTTCGCGGCGGCGGAGCTGACCTGGCCGCTGGCCGGGGCCCTGGCCGGCCCGGCCGGGGCCGCGCCGGTGGTGCAGGTGTCGCTGGCCCGCGTGGGCGGCCGGCCCTGCTACCGCCTCGTGCGCCGGGCCCCCGCCGGGCCCCTCGCCGTGGAGTACCGGAGCACCTACGACGGCCAGCCCCTGCCCGATGGCGAGTTTCGCTACGCCCGCGAGCTGGGCCAGGAGTTCCTGGAGAAGCTGAGCAATCCCGCCGCCCTGGCCGCCAGCGCCGCCAGCGCCGCCAGCGCCCCCCTGGCCGACTGCTGCGTGGCCCCCGCCCTCGCCGCCGAGACCCCGGCCGCCGTCGGCACGCCTGCTGCGGGGCCCGCCCCGGCCCCGGCCAACCTGCTCAGCCCTGAATTGGTAACCAAATTCGCCGGCGAGTACGGCTTCGTGAACAAGCGCCTGCCGGTGGTGAAGCTGGCCTTCGCCGGCCCTGGCCACCCGGCCCTGTACGTGGAGCCCGCCACCGGCCGCCTCGCCGCCCTGGTGCGCGACGGCGACCGGCGCGAGGGCCTGTCGTTCGCCGTGCTCCACAAGTTTTTTCTGATGGACTGGGCCGGCAAAAACGTGCGCGACCTCGTGGCCATGCTCTCGGCCCTGGGGGTGCTGAGCGTGACGCTGTACGGCTTCGCGCTGCTGCTGCGCACGCGGCGCTAGCTTGGCCGCCGCTGGGGGCCGGGCTAGCGCCGTGACTGGGGCCCCCGGCCGGGACCGCCCGATAATATCCGGCCGCGGCCGGCGTTGGTGGGCCGGGCCCACCGGGCACTTTGCCGCCCCGGCGTTAGTTGGAGCCAAACGACTGGTTATGCCTAATTTCAGGCCGTTTTAACTCATTCACTGCCCGCACCCATGAACCGATTTTACCTCTGGGCCCTGCTGTTGCCGCTGGCCATTAGTGGCTGTAAAAAAGACGAAGCCGCTGGGGCCGACACGGGCAGCGTGGCGCTGGACCTGACGCACGTGGTGGGCACTGCGCCCCTGGCCTTCGATGGCACGAGCTACTCAAAATCGGACGGCCAAACCTTCAAGGTTACCAAGTTTAAGTACCTGCTCTCGAACGTGCAGCTGCTGCGGGCCGACGGCACCGCGTATGCCGCACCCGAGAGCTACTACCTCGTGGACGCCGCCCAAACCGCCACCCTGCACCTGGTGGTGCCGGGCGTGCCGCTGGCCAACTACACTGGCCTACGCTTCGTGGTGGGCGTAGACGCAGCCCGCAACACCGCTGGGGCCCAAACCGAGGCCCTCGACCCCAACAACGACCTGTACTGGGACTGGACCGCGGGCTACGTGTTCCTGAAAATGGAGGGCACTTCCCCCCAGGCCCCCCACCCGGCGGCCGCGGCCGAGGGCGGCCTGCGCTTCCACGTCGGCGACAACGGCACCCAGCGCACCATTACCTTCGCCGGGGCCCCACTGGTCGTGACGGCCACCCAGGCGCCCGCCGTGCATTTGCGGGTGAACGTGCTGGCCCTGTTCGACAACGCTGGGGCCCCCAGCAAGAACATCGATTTCAGCAAAACTTCCGACGTGATGGGCGGGGCCAGCGCGCCCGCCGTGGCCGATAATTACGCCGCCGGCCTGTTCACCCTAGAGCGCGTGGCTGCCAATTAAATTAATTAAAAATGGAGAATTAAAAATGAGTGCTTAACATGACTTTCAGCCTAATTTTTAATGCTCCATTTTTAATTTTTAATTAATTCAAACTTCCACACCCATGAAGCATTTTTCTTCGCAAGTGCTGCGCCGAACGCGCGGGTGGGTGGCCGCCGGCCTGGTGGGCGTAATTGCGGTGGCCGCGTGCAGCCGCGACGGCGGCAGCGGCGACGCGCCCACCCCGACGCCCCCGCTCGCCGCGCCCACGCCCTACGCCCTGGTGCTGCCCAGCAACTTCCCCGGCAGCCCGCTGCTGCCCGCCGACAACCCCCTCACGGTGGAAGGCGTGGACCTGGGCCGGCACTTGTTCTACGAAAAAACGCTGTCGGTTGACAACAGTATTTCCTGCGCCTCGTGCCACCGCCAGTCGCTGGCCTTCACCGATGGGCTGGCCCACGCCGTGGGCGTGAACGGGGCCAAGCACCCGCGCAGCGCCATGGCCCTCAGTAACTTGCTCTGGGACCCGCTGCTGACCTGGGACGGCACTTCGGCGGGGTTGGAGACGCAGGCCCGCACCCCGCTCACTAACGATATCGAGATGCACCAGACGCTGGCCGCCAGCGTGGCCAAGCTCCAGGCCCAGCCGGCCTACGTGACGCGGTTTGCCAAAGCCTTCGGGGCGGGGGCCCTCACGGAGGACAATATGCTGAAGGCCCTGTCCCAGTTCGTGCGCACGCTGGTGTCGGGCAACTCGCGCTACGACCGCTACCGCCGCGGCGACCGCAGCGTGCTCTCGGCCGACGAGGTGCGCGGCTTGCAGCTGTTCATCACCCACCCCACGGGCACGGCCATCGGCCGCGGCGGCAACTGCGCCGACTGCCACGCCGGCGACCTGCAAACCAATCACCTCTTCGTCAACAACGGCCTCGACCGCACCTTCCCCGACCTGGGCCGCGCCGTGCCCACGGGCCTGGCGTCGGACCAGGGCAAGTTCCGCATCCCATCACTGCGCAACATCGCCCTCACGGGGCCCTACATGCACGACGGCCGCTTCACCACCCTGGAGGACGTGCTGGCCCACTACAACGAGCACATCGAGTACGGCAGCCCCAACCTCGACCCCAACATCCTCAACGGCACCAACAGCCCCCTCGGCATCGGCCAGCCCCTGGGCCTGACGGATACCGAGAAGAAGCAAATCGTGCTGTTTTTGCGAACGTTGACCGATTCCACGTTCATCCAGGACCCGCGCTTCAGCCAGCCTACGGACTGAATGTAGCGCGGACTTTGTCGTCCGCAGCTCTCGCTTAGTCCTGTCGATAATCGTTGGGCGACCGTTCAACCGCGCGGACTCGCAGCGTCCACGCTACGGCCCCGGGGCCCTAAACTTTAGTCCAAACAGCGTTTTATCTCGTGGCGGTAATTTTTCGATTACGGCGTTGGAGCGCGGGCGTTGGCCTGGTTTGGCTGGCCGCGTGCCAGCCGCAGCCGGCGGCCGAAGCTCCGGTCCTGGCCCGCGTGGTGCCCAAGGCGCAGGTTTTGGCTGATTTGGCCTTGTTCCAGCGCATCAAGGAGGCGGCCCACGCCGGCATTTACAAGTACCGCACTAAGGCCCAGATGGACAGCGCCTTTGCCGCCGCCTGCTCCCAAGTCACGGACAGCCTGACGGTTGTTGACGTGTACCGGCTAGTGGTGCGCGTCACGGATTTTGAGGGCAGCCTCCACAACGACACCTCCCTGCCCGATGCCGTGCGCGACGAGCTGCGCGCGGCCCCCGCGTTTTTCCCGTACCCGGTGAAGCTGGTGGCGGGCCAGCTGCTGCTAAACGCGGCCCGGGGTCCCCTGCCGCTGGGGGCCGCCATTGCCAGCATCAACGGTATTCCGGCCCGGCAGTTGGTGCGCGAGCTGGGCCGCTACTACACCACCGACGGGCTGAACATCACCGGCAAAACCGTGGGCTTGGCGGCGAATTTCCCCGAATACTACCGGCTCGAATACGGCCCGCAAGCCGCTTTCAAGGTGCGCTACACGCTGCCAAATAGCCCAGATGCCTTGACGCAAACCGTGCCCGCCGTGCCGTACCGCGCCTACCAGCAGGCCTTCGAAGCCCGCCATTCCAAGCCGTTCGACAACGCATTTTTTGCCGATGCCCCGCGCAAGTACACGTTCCGGTTGCTACCCAACCGGTCAGCGGCGGTACTGACCATCAACACGTTTGACATTGGCGAAGAGGGCACGGCGGGGCACAAGCGGTACGAGGCGTTCCTAGATTCGTGTTTTGGGCTATTGCGCCGGACGCCGGCCATCACCGACCTGCTGGTGGACGTGCGGGCCAACGGTGGCGGCGACGACAACAACGACATGCTGGCCTTTTCCTACCTGGCCCGTGCTCCGTTTCGGGAGAATAAGGGCGCCGCCGTCAGCTTCCCGCGGGTGCCGTACCGCCGGTACCTCAGCTTCGAAAAAGACACCGCCGAGCGCGCCGCCACGGTGCGGGAAACAGCGGAGAAGTTGCGCACCGATTTCGCCCGGGGCCCCACCGGCCAGCTGCACCAAACTGCTGCGAGCAACCCGGTTTTTCAACCCCGGAAAAACCGGTTCCGGGGCCGCCTGTACCTGCTCATCAGCCCGCGCCTGGCCTCGGCCGGCTCCATGTTCGCGGCCATGGTGCGCGGCAACACCGCCGCCGTGGTTGTCGGCGAGGAAACCATGGGTGGCTACTACGGCCACACCGGCCACGGTGAGCTGGCCTACACCCTGCCCAACACCGGCATTCAAACTAGGTTCTACTGGGTTGATTTGCAGCAGGATGTGCCGCGCAAAGCCAGCCAGCCGCCCGGCCGGGGCGTTCTGCCCAATTACCCCGTGGCGCAGTCCCCCGCCGATTTCCTGGCCAACCGCGACCCGCAATTGGCCTTTGCGCTAAAGCTGATGGCCACCAAGGCAGCCGGCGGGGGCCCCCACCCTAGCCAGCGGATTGAATGTAGCGTGGACGCTACGCGTCCGCGTAGTTGAACGGCCGCTGAACGATTACCGGCCGGGCGAAGCAAGGGCCGTGGACTACAACCGAAGGTCAGCGCAGCTAAAGTCCGCGCTACAGTTTATCATTTAACCGTGCAAACTTGCAGCGTCCGCGCTACGCCCAGCGGTGCAGCTCGCCGTGCAGCACGGTGGCTTGCGCGTTGAAGTCGTGGTCGAACGCGCACAGGTCGGCCCGGTAGCCGGGCTGGATGAGGCCCAGGTGGCCGGCCAGGCCCAGCACGCGGGCGGGGTAGAGGCTGGCCATGCGCAGGGCCTCGGGCAGGGCGATGCCCACGTGCTGCACGCAATTGCGCACGGCCGCCAGCAGCGTAAGGGCCGAGCCGGCGAGCGTGCCGTTGGCGTCTACAAAATGGTCGCCCTGGCGGTGAAACTGGTAGGCTCCGTGGGTCGATTCATTTACGGCGTCGGTGATGAGGAATAGCCGTTCGCCCATGATTTTGTGGGCGATGCGGAGGGCGGCGTAGTCGACGTGCACGCCGTCGGCCACCACGCTGGCGGCTACCGCCTCGTCGTCTAATACGGCCCCCACCAGCCCCGGGGCCCGGTGTAGCAGCCCCGACATGGCGTTGAATAAGTGCGTGGCCGCCGCAAACCCGCCCCGAAACGCCGCCTGTCCTTGGGCAAACGTCGCGTCGGAGTGGCCCGCCGAGCACACCACGCCGGCGGCGCGCAGCTGGGCCACGGTTGCGGGCGCGGCCATTTCCGGGGCCAGCGTCATGATGCGGAGCACGCCGGTGCTGGCGGCCAGCAGCTCGGCCAGGGCCCCCGGCTCGGGCCGCTGGATAAACTCGGCGCGGTGCGCGCCTTTCTTGAAGGGGTTGAGGTAGGGGCCCTCCAGGTGCAGGCCCAGCAGGCCGGGCGTGGTGGGCAGGGCCGCGCGCACCGCCGCGATGGCCGCCTGCATCAACTCGGGCGCGTTGGTGGGCATGGTGGGCAGGAAGCTGGTGGTGCCGTGGCGCAGCGTGTGGGCCCGCAGGTCGGCCAAAGCCGCGGCGGTGGGCTCGACGGAAAACAGGATGCTGCCCCCGCCATACAGTTGCAAATCGATGAAGCCCGGGCAAAGGTTGGCGCCACCCAGGTCGTGGCGGGGTACGTCGGCGGGGGCCTCGGCGGCGGGCAAAACGTCGGCAATTAGTTCATTATCTACCAGCACGGCGTGGTTGGGCAGCACGGCGTGGCCCGTATACACGGTGCAATTGGTGAGCAAGTAGCGCATGGTGGTAGGGGAGAACATGGGCGCGGGTGAGCGGTGTGGAGGGGGCGAAGCTAACCGGCCGCTAGTGGACTTTGCCGCGGAGCCCCAACTGTCTTGACGGGTATTGGGCGGATATTTTCTAGCATTAAAGCGGGGCGATGTTTTGGGTGAATTGCCCTGACTAGCGGGCCCAATGGAGCCATGGCGCCGGTGCGGGCCGGGGGTGGCGGCATGACCCAGGCAAGCGGCTTGTTAGAAAATAAAATCGTGGCGGGGCCCCGAAAACGCTGGGGGCCATAAATTGCCGCCTCATTCAGTCCAATACCAATCCCATGTTAACTCCTTCCACTGGCCGCCTGCGCGCCGGCGTGCTGCACGGCGACGAAGTGCAACAGCTTTTCCAACGCGCCAAGGCCGAGGGCTACGCCCTGCCCGCGGTGAACGTGACCGGCACCGACACCGTGAACGGCGTGCTAGAAGCGGCCCGCGACCTGAACTCGCCCGTGATGGTGCAGTTCTCGAACGGTGGCGCCCAGTTCTTCGCCGGCAAGGCGGTGCCCAACGACAAGCAGCAGGCCAGCATTGCCGGTGGCATTTCGGGGGCCCAGCACGTGCACGCCATGGCCGCCCTCTACGACGTGCCGGTGGTGCTCCACACCGACCACGCCGCCAAGAAGCTGCTGCCCTGGATCGACGGCCTGCTCGACGCCGGCGAGAAGCACTTTGCCCAGCACGGCCAGCCGCTGTACAGCTCGCACATGCTCGACTTGTCGGAAGAGCCGATTGAGGAGAACATCGAAATCTGCGCCAAGTACCTGGCCCGCATGGCCAAAATGGGCATGACGCTGGAAATTGAGCTGGGCGTGACCGGCGGCGAGGAAGACGGCGTGGACAACTCCGACGTCGATTCAAGCAAGCTCTACACCCAGCCCTCGGAGGTGGCCTACGCCTACGAGGAGCTGAGCAAAATCAGCCCGCGCTTCACCATTGCGGCGGCCTTTGGCAACGTGCACGGCGTGTACAAGCCCGGCAACGTGCGGCTGGAGCCCAAAATCCTGCACAACTCGCAGGAGTTTTTGCGCGAGAAGCACAAGATCGAGGCGGCGCTGCCCATCGATTTCGTGTTCCACGGCGGCTCGGGCTCAAGCCAGGCGGAAATCCGCGAGGCCATCAGCTACGGCGCCATTAAGATGAACATTGACACCGACTTGCAGTGGGCACTGTGGGAAGGCATAAAGGACTACTACGTGAAGAACGAGGCCTACTTGCAGGGCCAAATTGGCAACCCCAACGGCCCCGACTCGCCCAACAAAAAATATTACGACCCCCGCGTGTGGCTGCGCGAAGGCGAAAAAACCTTCGTGGCGCGCCTCAAGCACGCCTTTGAGGACCTGAACGCGGTGAACCGCCGCGGCTAGGGGCCCCAGGGTTGCATTTTCCGGAAAGGCCGCCCGTATTGCACGGGCGGCCTTTCTTTGTAGGGTAGCGTGGGCTCTGCGAGTCCGCGCGTGTGAACGTTAACCTTGGCAATTGTGCAACGCGCGGACTCGCAGAGTCCACGCTACACCCCGCACCCGATGAGAAAAATACTTACGGTTCTCTTTTCCCTGGGGGCCCTAACCCAGGCCCGGGCCCAGGCCTTTGCGCCCGCCGAAGTGGCCCGCTGGAAGCAGCAGGCCCGGCAGGTGGCGGTGACGCGCGACACCTGGGGCGTGCCCCACATCAGCGGCAAAACCGACGCCGACGCCGTATTTGGGGCCCTGTATACGCAGTGCGAGGACGACTTTGCGCGGGTGGAAGACAACTACCTCACCGCCCTGGGCCGCCGTGCCGAAGTGGACGGCGAAAAAGCCCTCTACGAAGACCTGCGGGCCCGGCTGTTCATGGACAGCACCCAGGCCATTGCCGTGTACGGCCGCAGCCCGGTGTGGATGAAAAGCCTGCTCAACGCCTTCGCCGCCGGCACCAACTACTACCTGGCCACCCACCCCGACGTGCACCCGCGGCGCATCCGCCGCTTCCAGCCCTGGATGCCGCTGCTCTTCAGCGAGGGCAGCATTGGGGGCAACGTGAGCGTGGTGCCCGTGGAGCGCCTCAAGGCCTTCTACAGCCAGCAGAAGCCCACCTCGTGGCAGGGGCCCCGGCCAGCAGCGGAAGGGGAGGGCTTCGACCGCAGCTCGGTGGGCTCGAACGGCTTTGCCATTGCGCCGGCCAAAAGCGCCTCGGGCCACGCCCTGCTGCTGATTAACCCGCACACCTCGTTCTACTTCCGCTCCGAATTGCAGATGACGAGCGCCGCCGGCCTCAACGCCTACGGGGCCGTAACGTGGGGCCAGTTCTTTATCTACCAGGGTTTCAACGCCAAGTGCGGCTGGATGCACACCTCCAGCTACGCCGACTCGATGGACGAGTACCTGGAAACGGTGACGGAAAAGGACGGCAAGTATTACTACCAGTACGATGGCCAAACCTTGCCCGTGCGCGCCCAGCCCGTCACGCTGGCGTATGTGAAAGATGGCCAGCTACTGCGCCGAAAGTTTGTGGGCTACCACACGCCCCACGGCCCCGTGGTGGGCCTGCAAGACGGTAAGTGGGTGACGGTGAAGATGATGGATGCCCCGCTCGCCGCCCTGGAGCAGTCGTACCTGCGCACCAAGGCCACCGACTACGCCAGCTTTAAGGAGGTGATGCGCCTGAACGGCAACGCCTCCAACAACACCGTGTTTGCCGACGCCAAGGGCACCATTGCCTACTGGCACGGCAACTTCATGCCCCGCCGCCCCGCCGGCCCCGACTGGAGCAAGCCCGTGGACGGCAGCACCAAGGCCACCGAGTGGCAGGGCCTGCACCCGGTGGAAGACCTCGTGCAGGTGCGCAACCCCGCCAGCGGCTTCATCCAGAACTGCAACGGCACGCCCTTTACCGTGGCGGGCCCCGGCAGCAGCCCCGACCCGGCCAAGTACCCCGCCTACATGGCCCCCGAGCCCGACAACTACCGAGAAATCAACGCCGTGCGGGTGCTGAGCCGCCGCCAAGCCTTCACCCTCGACACGCTCATCGCCGCGGCCGACGACCCGCACCTGGCCGGCTTCGAGAAGCTGCTGCCCGCTGCCCTGCGCGACTGCCAGCTGCTGCTGGACGCCGCCAGCGACGCGCCGCTGCCCGCCGGGGTGAAAGCGGCCCTGCCCGTGCTGCGCGCCTGGAACCTGAACTACAGCGCCACCTCGGTGGCCCAAACGCTGGCCATTTATTGGGCCGAGCGGATGCAGCGCCTGGCCCGCCCCCGCGTACCAGCCGGCCAAACCCTGGACTACATCGCCTTCACGCAGTTCGTCATCGACCACGTTACGCCCGAGGAAAAAGCCGCCGCCCTGGGCGAAACCCTGGCTGAGCTCACCCGCGACTTCGGCCGCTGGGACGTGGCCTGGGGCGAGGTGAACCGCTACCAGCGCCTGACCGGCAAAATCGACGAAACTTACGACGACGCCCAGCCCAGCCTGCCGGTGGCCTTTACCTCGTCGGCCTGGGGCTCGCTGGCGGCGTTCGGGGCCCGTACGGCGCCGAACACCAAGAAGCGCTACGGCTACGTGGGCAACAGCTTCGTGGCCGTGGTGGAGTTTGGGCCCCGCGTGGTGGCCCGCTCGGTCGTCACCGGTGGCCAGGACAGCCGCCCCGGGGCCCCGCACTTCACCGACCAAGCCCCCCTCTATACCCAAGGCAAATTCAAAGACGTGTGGTTTTACCCCGAAGACGTGGCCCAGCACGTGGCGCGGCAGTACCACCCCGGCGAGTAGGGGGTAGGCGAAAGTTTTGGAACAGGCTCAAACTTTTATTGAAGCTGTTTAGAAAGTCTGGAAATTCAAAATTGAACGTCATGCTGAGCGCAGCCGAAGCATCTCTACTGCGGCAGTAATCTTGATTAGTTGAGCAGTAGAGATGCTTCGGCTGCGCTCAGCATGACGTTCTGACGACTTCCTAAACAGCTTCATTAAGCCGGAGCCTATGATAGAAAAATAAGCCAGCACATGCCCCAACCCCTCTTGCCAGCTTATGCGCGCCAGCACCTGCCCACTGAACTACGCCTCATGCAAACCGGTGGCTATGCCAGGGCGCACCCCACGCTATCGGCCGAGGAAAAAGCGTTGATATACCACTATACCGCCAGTGGCTCCACGGCTATTAATCGACTGCTTCGCCTTAGCCAAGGCGTGCCTGCCAATCCCCTGAGTGAGGAGTTGGTATTGGCCGTTCAAAAGATGCCCTGCCACGAAGGCAATGCGTTTAGCGCGGCCCACCTAAGCCCGGCTGAACTCAGTCGTTTGCGGCTGGTGTTTACTGGCGGGACGCCGCAAACGGCCCAGCGTATTACGTGGCCCGCTTTCTTATCAGCTAGCCGTTCCATCCTAATTGCTGAGCGCCATTTAAATTATACGGGGCCCCCGCTGCCGCACAATTGTCTGTTTCAGATAAGCTCTTTGCGCGGCCGTTCTATTGAGCTGCTCTCGCACTACGGCCCCAATAGCCACGACCCGTATGATAACGAGCAGGAGATTCTATTTTTACCCAATACCACGTTCCGCATTATCGGAATCAACTTTGCGAACACCTGGCCCCAGGTAGAGTTGCTTGAGCTATAAAACCCCGCCTCCATGTCTGCCTTCACCACGTATCTCGAAGCCGCCAGCCAGCGGCCAGCGCCCCTGCAGGAAGCCGACTTGCTCCTGGAAATGGTCGTAGCGCAGGATGACTCCACGCTCCTGAACGCTATAATCGCGGCGCTGAATAAAGAGCTGCGCGCCCTGCCGCCTACGGCACCTAACAGCGCTTTCTCCGCCATTATGCGGCTTACTGCCCACCTGCAACGCCGCAAGGAAGAAGCCGAGCTAGCCGCTGACCCCGCCCGCCGCGCCGGCATCGAGCGCGTGGGCGAGCACTTCGCCCGCAAGGCGCAGTCGGGCTTTTCGCCGCTGCCGCTGCCCGAGTAGCGGGGGCTACGATTGATGCTGGAAAGATGCCTCAGCTGCTCACGCGACCGGGGCTTTTTAAAGCTGAGTGAGGTAGGTTATTTTTTATAAATCAAAAAATAACCTACCTCCGCGCAAGCAGCGCTTATGGTTGCCCGCTGTACCTTCGGGGTTCTAGTTTGACGTTTCTTTACCCAACGTGTCCGAACCAATTCTTTACCTGCCCCAAGCGTTTGACGATGACTTGGCCGCTCTCGTAACCGACGGCAAAACCGAAAACATTCACTACCGCGCCGTGCCTGATGGGCCGACGCTTTTTAAAGCCAAATGGGCCAACCCTGAAGAGAAAGTGCGGGCTGAGTTGTGGGCCGAACTGATTTATAAGTACGAGTACCCAGCCGAAAATATTCGGTTGGAGTTTCCCATCCCCGACCGGGTAAATAACAAGCGGGCCGACATTGTCATCTTTCACGATGCGCTGGCCATGCAGCCCTATTTCGTATTTGAGGTGAAGGCGGCCGATACCTCCGACTCGGCGATGGCGCAGGCGTTGGAGCAGGCTTGCGGCTACCGCAACCAGCTCAGTGCCTCGTTTGCGGGGGCGGTGTCGGGCACTACTACCCGCCGCCTGCTGCGCTTCGACGACCCCAAGAAGTACCCGGCCGGAATGCGCGACGGTAACAAGCTCACCGACATTCCGCACCGCTACGAGAAGCCGCCCAAGTGGCGCTACTACCAGGGCGTGGCGGGCAAAGACCTGGTGGCCGTGCCCCGCGAAGACTTGCGCTCGGCCATTCGCAAGTGCCACCAAACGCTGTGGGGCGGCGGCAAGCGCTCGCCCATCGTGGCGTTTGGTGAGTTTTGCAAGCTGGTGTTCGTGAAGCACCGCGACGAGAAGAACCCCGCCCGGCCCGACGGTGAGCCCTACGCCTTTCAGAGCGGCGACGGCGAAACCGATGCCGAGCTGGCCCTGCGCATTCACCGCCTTTACGACAAGGAGCGCGAAGACGAGCCGGACGTGTTTACCGACCGGCTGCTGGTGGAAGACGGGCCGCTGGCGCGGGTGGTGGAGCACCTGGAAAGCATCTCGCTCAACCGCACCGACCTCGACACGAAGGGCGTGGCGTTTGAGGAGTTTATGAGCGGCTTCTTTAAGGGCGACTTCGGGCAGTACTTCACGCCCCGCGAGCCGATTGCCTTTGCCATTGAGCTGCTGGGGCCGAAGCGCGACGACTTCACCATTGACCCAGCTTGCGGGTCGGGCGGCTTTTTGCTGTATGCCCTCGACCACGTGCGCCGCGAGGCCGACAAGCTGTTTCCCAAGCGCAAAACTGACCCCGCGCAGTTCAAGAAGCACTTCGACTACTGGCACGACTACGCCGAGAAGCGCCTCTTTGGCATTGAGGTGAACGACGAGCTGGCGCGGGTGGCCAAGATGAACATGATTATCCACGACGACGGCCACACCAACATCGTGGGCAACGACGCGCTGGATTTTATGGCCACCCTCACCGGCAAAAACCCCGGCCTGGCCCCCGATAAGTTCGACCTCGTGTTTACCAACCCGCCCTTTGGCGCGGTGGTGAAGCGCACCGAGGTGGGCGAAAAGTACATCGAGCAGTACGAGCTGCGCCGCTACCTAAGCAAGAACGCCAACGCCCGCCCCGGCGACCCCGCCGACGTAGACGAAGACGACCCCGCCGGCAAGCGCGGGGCCAAAAGCCTCAAGGAGCGGGCCAGCATCAAGACGGAAATCCTGTTTCTGGAGCGCCTGCACACCTTTTTGAAGCCCGGTACCGGGCGGGCGGCCGTGGTGCTGCCCGATGGCATCCTCACCAACTCGTCGCTGCAAGGCGTGCGCGACTGGCTGCTGGGGCACTTCCAGGTGCTGGGCGTGGTGAGCCTGCCACAGTTCGCGTTTGCGCACTACGACGCGGGCGTGAAAACCAGTATCGTGTTTTTGCGCAAGCTCAAAGCCGGCGAAACAGTGCCCGCCAAAGCGCCCCTGTTTATGGCCCTGGCCGACAACATCGGCTACGATGCCACCGGCCGCCCCACCTACGTGGTGAGCCTGGAAAGCGAAGTGCCCGCGAAGGAGCGCATCGAGCAGCACGCCTGCGACCTGTTTACCTACCGCGTGTGGTACGACTGGAACGACCTGGACCCCAAAAAAGCCGGATGGACCGAGCGCCACCGCGAAATCATCCCCAATACCGGGCTGGTCGCGCAATACAAAGCCTTTGAGCGGAACCCGGCACCTTTTTTCGTCTAAGCCCCGTGGAGCGGAGCCAAGCATCCTGCTTTGGCGCTACACGGGGCGAAATCGAAACGCGGGCCGATGTCAATTATAGCCGGTTGCTGCCGCTGGTAAAAGAGCGGCTGGCTAATGCGGCTTACCCGGCCGTACCGCTGGGGTCTAAGCTGACGCTGGTGCAATACGGCTCTTCTACGCTGGCCTCTACCGAACCTAGCGGGGTGCCTATCGTGCGGATGAATAACCTGCAACAAGACGGCTGGGCGCTGGACGATTTGAAGTACGTAACCCTACCGGAGAAAGAAGTAGATTCTTACCGAATTGAGTTGGGCGACATTCTTTTCAACCGCACCAACTCAAAGGAATTGGTAGGTAAATGCGAAGTATTCCGCGAGCCGGGCAAGTGGGTATTTGCTTCGTATCTCATTCGGGTACGCACCAACCCGCTGGAATTAGACTCGCAGTTTGCTTCTGATTTCCTGAACGCACCAACGGGCCGCTTGCAAATTGATTGTGTCTCCCGGCAAATCGTCGGGATGACTAACATCAACTCGGAGGAAATCCGGGACTTCGGGATTCCCCTGCCGCCGCTGCCGGTGCAGCAGGAACTGGTAGCGGCCATGAACGCCGCCCGCGCCCTACGCCAGCGGCAACTGGCCGAGGCGGAGGCGTTGCTGGGAGGTTTCGACACGTATTTGCTGGCTACACTCGGTATCAGTACGCCCGCCAATGATGGCCGCCGGGTTTTTGGCGTTTGGATGGCCGATGCCTTCCAGAAAGGCCGCATCAGCCCGGAATATTTTCACCCGGAGCGCCTGCTCACGCTACGCGCCATTGAGGAAGCCGGGGTACGGCACGAGCGCTTGGGCGACTTGGTGGATTTTGTGCGGCAGCAAATCAAAACGCCAAGCGAGAATTACTTGAGCCTGGGCCACGTCCAGAGCCATACGGGCGAACTGGTAGCGTCTTCCGAAACGTCGGAGGGCAATTGCTTTACCTTCCTGGCGGGCGACGTATTATTTATGCGCCTGCGGCCTTACCTCAACAAAGTGTATTTGGCCGAAGCGGACGGCTGTTGTTCGCCGGAGTTTCATGTGTTGCGGGTGCGCGACGAGGCCGCCATTCACGCCGATTATTTAGCGGTGGCCCTACGCAGCAAGCTGATGCTGCTCCAAACCATACATATGATGACCGGCAACACACACCCGCGCCTAGCAAATGAGGACGTGCCCGACCTCATTTTACCCGTGCCCCCGCTGGCGGTGCAACGCGAGGTAGTAGCCGAGGTGCAGCGCCGCCGTGCCCGGGCCCGGCAGCTGCGCGAGGCGGCCGATGCGGGCTGGGCAGCGGCCAAGGCGGCGTTCGAGGCGCGGCTGCTGGGAAACTAATTTCGTTTTGCGCTACTACTTTCTATTCTCCACTACATGGACCGCCCGAAACTCGCCGCTCTCCAAGCCCGCATCACCGCCGTAACGCTGCCAGCGGCGGCCAAGCCAGGCAGTCAGGCCTATTACCAGTCGCAACCGGACACGAGCCCTATTCAAAAAGAATTGGTTGCTATTGCTACCGCTGCCCGTGGTCTATTGTCGAAAGCCAAACTGGTACAAGGAGCAAAACACCAAGAGAAACTTACCAAGCTGACCGAGAAGCTAAGCGCAAAAGATACCTGGGGCCACGCCGTCCGGTTGGAAATGAGCGTGCTTCGGTCGGCACGTACTACCCTGGCGGGTCTGCTCACCACCGTAGCAGCCGAAAGCCGCAAGGTGTTTATCGTTCACGGCCGCGACGAGGCCATGCGCAAAGCTGTGCAGGGGTTCTTGCACCAGGTAGGGCTGGATGATGTCGTGCTGAGTGAAGCCTTGAACAAGGGCGACACCATCATTGAGAAGTTTGACCGGGAGGCGCGGGCCTGCGGCTACGCCATCGTGTTGTGCAGTCCCGACGATGTGGGGAACCTGAAACCGGCCGGAAAAGCCGAACTGAAGCCGTTGCCTCGCGCCCGGCAGAACGTGATTCTGGAGTTGGGGTACTTTGTGGCGCTGTTGGGCCGCCGCCACGTATTCGTGCTCATGGCGGGCAGCGTAGAAATGCCCAGCGACTTTAGCGGGGTGGTGTATGAGGGCTACGATAAAGCCGATGCCTGGAAGCGCCGCTTGGCCGATGAGCTAAGCGAAATGGATTTTTATATTGACCCGGCCGTGCGCAAAAAGCTGTAGTTATTGCCTTATTCCTCCTTGCTTGCACTCTCTCAGTGACGCGAAGACAGTAGATAGCCCTGCCAGACGCATTAATTACTCAAATAGCTGAGGATTCTAGCAGTAGAGAAGGGTGAGGTAGGTTGCTTTTGATTTTGTAAGAAATAACCTACCCCGCTTGCCATGCCGCGCCGCGCCAAGTTCTCCGCTACCCCGCTGGCGCAGGTGCGCCGCCACTTCGGCCTCGACCAGGCCACGCTGGCCGCTTACCTGGGGGTAGGGGCGGGCATGGTGGGCCACCTCGAAGCTGGCCGCAAGCCCACTAGCCTGGCTGCTGCGCAGCGGCTGCTGCCCCTGCTGCAAGCGCTGGCAGCCCCTGCTACGGCCGAAGTCCCCGCTGCCCACCTGGCCCCGCCCGCCCCCGCCCCCCTCGCCGCCCGCCTCGCCACCTGCCAGCACCAGGCCCGCCGGCTGCGCCGCGAGCTGGCCGCCCTCACCCAAACCCTGGAATACGCCCGCCGCTGGCAGGCCGCCCTGCCCGCCCTGCTGGCCCCGGCCGACGAGCGCGCCCGCGCCTGGCTGCTGCGCCGCCAGGCGCAGGCCGCCGCCGACCTCGACGGCGAAACGGCCGCCCGCTACCACCTGCTGCGCCTGCGCGCCGCCGCCCTCGAAGCCGAAGCCACTGAGCTGGCCGCGCTGCTGAGCACACTGGGTAGCGGGGAGGAAATTGCTAACTAAAAAGCATCGGAATGCTAAAATGTAACGCAGGGCTCGCTACTTTTGAAGCGTACATTTTTTCATTCCTACCTCATTCTTTATTATGGCCCTTGACCTGACCTTCCTCACCACCAAAGCCGAGTGCGACGATGCCCTCGCCGACCTGCAAGCCGAGCTGGACGGCTACCAGCACCGCACCGCCAACCTCGACTACGCCGCCAGCCAGGCCGGCCGCAGCACTGCCGACGTAGCGGCCCGGCTGGCCGGTGTGCAGGCCGAAATCGACTCCTACACGGCCATGCTCAACGTGCCCAATATGCCGGCCGCCCTCAAAAAGCAAACCGAAAGCAAGCTGCGCCGCGCCACCGACCGCAAAGACAACCTGACCGAGCGCGGCCAGGCCCGCACCGGCACCGCGGCCTTCCTGGCCGCCGTCGATGCCGAGCAGGTAGCCGCCCAGGTGGCTACCCTCAGCAGCGCCCAGTCGGCCGTGGCCAGCCGCAAGGCCGCGCTGCCCGCGTAAGCGCCCCCCCGGAAATAAGCCCCCTCGAAAGGCCGTCCTGCTTGCCAGGGCGGCCTTTCTTTGTGGCCGCCGGGCCCCGCCGTGCTTTATTTGGCGGACGCTGGATGGGCGCGACGTTACCACGATTTCCTACTAGTGGTTTCCGAAGGAATGAACCTGTCCTGACCCGCCAAGCGGTGACTAGCCTGAAAACCGTATATACAGCTTCTTAAACCACGAGGAAATAATGCACCGGATTTTCGTTTTTTGCCTGTGGCTGCTCCCCCTAGCGGCCCGCGCCCAGGCCCCCAGGCCCGCCGCACCACCCACGGCCACGCTGTTGCACCCCGCCGCCGTGTTCGACGGCCAGGACCTGCACCCGGGTTGGGCCGTGCTGGTGGAGAACGGCAAAATTACGGCCGCGGGGCCGGCGGCGCAGCTCACTGCCCCGGCCGGCGCGCGCACCCTGGAGCTGCCCGGCCTCACGCTGCTGCCGGGCCTCATTGAGGGGCACTCGCACCTGCTGCTGCACCCCTACAACGAAACGCCCTGGGACGACCAGGTGCTGAAGGAGCCGCTGGCCCTGCGCGTGGCCCGCGCCACCGTGCACGCCCAGCGCACGCTGCTGGCCGGCTTCACTACCACCCGCGACTTGGGCACGGAAGGCGCCGGCTACGCCGATGTGGGCTTGAAGCAGGCCATTGACGAGGGGATTATCCCGGGGCCCCGGCTGCTGGTGGCCACGCGCGCCCTGGTGGCCACCGGCAGCTACGGCCCCCGCCTGGCCGCCGTGGACGACCTGCCCCAGGGGGCCCAGGAGGCCGACGGCGTGGACGGCATCATCCGGGCCGTGCGCGAGCAGATTGGCCGCGGGGCCGACGTGGTGAAGGTGTACGCCGACTACCGCTGGGGCCCCGGCGGCACGGCCGCGCCCACGTTTTCGCAGGAAGAATTGACGCTGATTGTGCAAACCGCCCGCTCGACGGGCCGCGGCGTGGTGGCCCACGCCAGCACCGCCGAGGGCATGCGCCGCGCCGTGCTGGCCGGCGTCGAAACCATTGAGCACGGCGACGCCGGCACGCCCGAAGTGTTCCGCCTGATGAAGCAGCGCGGCGTGGCCCTGTGCCCCACCGTGGCCGCCACCGATGCCATCTCGCAGTACAGGGGCTGGAAAAAAGGCCAGGGCCCCACGCCCGAGCGGGTGCTGGCCAAGCACCGCGCCGTGCAGGCGGCGCTGCAAGCCGGCGTGACGCTGGTGATGGGTGGCGACGTGGGCGTGTTTCCGCACGGCGACAACGCCCGCGAGCTGGAATTGCTGGTGAACGACTACGGCCTGGCCCCGCTGCAAGTGCTGCGCGCCGCTACTGCTGGCAACGCCCAAGTTTTCCACCTCGCCGACCGCGGCCGCGTCGCCCCCGGCCTGCTCGCCGACCTCGTGGCCGTGGCCGGCGACCCCACCCGGCAAGTAGAAGCCCTGCGCCAAGTGCGCCTCGTGATGAAGGGCGGCGTGCTCTACCGCCAGCCGTAGCAGCAGCGTGGACGCCGCGGGTTCGCGCCTTACGCATCAGCCATTCAGCCGCTCGGACTTGCAAAGTCTGCGCGGCTGAATGGTGTTTGGGGCCCCGGGGCTAACTGCCAGGCGTTGGCGCAACGGTAGGCGCGCTACGCAGGCTGATTACTTTACGATTTGGTAACCCAAAGGCCCGGCGGCGTCGTAGGGAGCTTTTGGGCGCAAACCTGTAGCCGCAAATACCCCAGGGGGCCTCCACGGCCACAGGTTTGCGACAGGTTTAACGACAAATTTTGTTTTATTGGCAGGGCATTCAATGCAATTTTTTCTTTCTACTATTCGCAATCAGGGTCGGCGCGTGGGCGCGGCCGGGTTGGTTTTATTGGCATTGGCGGCCGGGACGGGCCCTGCGGCGCAAGCCCAAGTGTTGCCCCCAGTGGCCCCGCCCGCGGCGGCCGACACCGCGCACAAGTACGAAAACCCCAGCGGGGTGTCCTCGTCGGTGCGGAAGCCGTTTTTCCAGCGCAAGCTGGTGCGCGCAAGCATCGTACCGGCCATCTTGATCGGCTACGGGGCGTACACCTTCAACGGGGGCGGCTTCTACACCAACCAGGATGCTGACCGCGACATCCACCGCCTCTTCCCGAAGTCCAACAGCCGCATTGCCGACTACCTCATTTTTGCGCCCTACCTGGAGTTGGGGGCCGTGGCGCTGGCCGGCGTCGAGTCGCACAACGACCGGGTGAACCTGTTGCTCATCATCGCCAAAAGCGAGGCCATCATGCTCAGCAGCACCTTCGTGGTGAAGGCCCTGAGCCACGAGGAGCGGCCCGATGGCTCCGATAACCTCTCGTTTCCGTCGGGGCACACGGCGCAGGCGTTCCTGGCCGCCAGCATTGTGCACACCGAGCTGCGCGATAAGAGCCCGTGGTACGGCATCGGGGCCTACACCATCGCCACCGGCGTGGGGGCCCTGCGCATGATCAACGAAAAACACTGGCAGAGCGACGTGTTTGCCGGGGCGGGCTTCGGCATCCTGTCGGCCCACCTGGCTTACCTGACGCACCGCAACCGCTGGGGCCGCAAGTCCATCGGCCGCGACGTGGGCATCGTGCCCAGCTACTACGGCGGCGTGCCCGGCGTGTGCCTCACCTGGCGCCCCAAGTAGTGGGCCGGCGGGGTGAGGCGTTGTGCTTAGGATATCATAATAAGTCACTTACCCCTACTGGCTAATCGCCGCCCACCCCCATGACCCAACCGCTGCTGTCCATTCTCCTGCTGGGGGCCCTTGCCGGGGCCCCGGCCCAGCCGGGCCCCGCGCCTACCTACCGCGTGGCCACTACTTGGCCGGTGGGCGGCGAAGGCGGCTGGGACTACATCTCCGTTGACCACGCCGGCGGGCGTGTCTACGTCTCGCACGCCACCCAGGTGGAAGTGCTGGACTTAGCCAGCGGCCGCAAGGTGGGCACCATCCCCAGCACGGCGGGCGTGCGCGGCATCGTGGTGGCGCAGGGGCGCGGCTACATCAGCTGCGGCAGAACCAACACGGTAATTGAATTTGACCCTAAGACCCTGGCAGTGACGGCCACCGTGCCCGCCGGTACCAAGCCCGACGCGCTGCTCTACGACGAATTCTCGAAGCGGGTGTTCGTCTTCAACAACGGCGCTACCACCGCCACCGTGCTCGACGCGGCCACCGGCCAGCCCGTGGGCACTGCCGAGCTGGGCGGGGCCCCCGAGGCCGGCGTCAGCGACGGCAAAGGCACGGTGTTCGTCAACCTCGAAGACAAAAACGAAATCGTGGCCTTCGACGCCAAAACCCTAAAGGAGAAGCACCGCTGGCCCGTGGGCCCCGGCGAGGAGCCCAGCGGCCTGGCCCTCGACCGCGCCCACCGCCGCCTGTTCAGCGTGTGTGCCAACGAAAAAATGGTGGTGCTCGACGCCGACAACGGCAAAGTAGTGAACGCACTGCTCATCGGCAGCGGCGTCGACGGCGTGGTGTTCGACGAAGGCCGGCAGGTGGCCGTCAGCTCCAACGGCAGCGGCACCGTCACGGTGGTGCACGAAGACGGCCCCGAGGCCTTCCGCGTGGCCCAAACGCTGGCCACCGCCCGCGGTGCCCGCACCCTCGCCATCGACGAAGCTACCCACCGCCTCTACCTGCCCACCGCTGACTTTGGCCCCGCCCCGGCTCCTACGCCCGCCGTGCCCCACCCACGCCTGAGTACCGTGCCCAACACCTTCCGCGTGCTGGTGGTGGAGTAGGGCCCCCGGTGGCTACCTTGCCGCCCATGAAAGCCAAGCACGCCGTTGTTCTATTCGTTTTTGGGCTCTGCGCCGATTTTATAGGCGCGTTGCTCAAAATTATGCACTGGGCTGGGGCCGATGCACTGCTGATTATGGGCATGACACTCAAGGTCATTGGTGCCTTGGCCTTCCTTTACAAGCTGGTTACGCATCCCAAGGTTAAAGATTTTCTATACTGGTAAGTCCTGGCTTCCCGCCGCCGTAGGCTAGGCGCAGCAGGCTGGGCAGCACCACCAGCAGCAGAGGTAGGGCCAGCAATAGGCCCCCGATAACGGCGATGGCCAGCGGCTGGTGCAGCTGGGCCCCGGCGCCAATGCCGAGGGCCAGCGGGGCCAGCGCCACAATGGCCGAGAGCGCCGTCATCAACTTGGGGCGCAGCCGGGCGGCGATGGCGTAGGCAATGGCCTCCTCCACCGGCCCACCTTCGGCGCGGAAGTCGTTGAACTGCTGGAAGGTGAAGATGGCGTTCTCACCAATGATGCCCACTACCATGATAAGGCCAGTGTAGGAGCCGACGTTGAGCGGCGTGTTGGTGAGGTACAGCGCCAGGCTGCCGCCGGCGGGCCCCAGGATGGCCACGAGTAAAATCAGCCCCGCCGCTTTGAGGTCTCTGAACAGGAACAAGCCGACTGCGAATACCAGTAGGCACGCGGTGCCCAGGATGGTGAGCAGCTCTTGGAACGACTGCTGCTGCTCGGCATACGAGCCGCCGTACTGGATGAAATAGCCAGGTGGCAGGGGTACTTCGCGCACAATCTTCTGTTGAATTTCCTGCATGGCCGAGCCCAGGTCGCGGCCATCCAGGCGGGCGGTGACGGCCGTCATGGCTTGCAGGTTTTCCCGCTCCAGCTCGGCGCTGCTGGTGGTGACGGTGATGTCGGCCAGCTCGTCGAGGCGGCGGCGCTGGCCGTTGGGCAGAAAGACGGGCTCGCCGCGCATCTGGGCCAGCGTGGCCTGCGCCGCTTGCGGGTAGCGCATCCGAATGTTGAGCAGCTGCTCGCCGCTGAGCACGTTGCCGGCCACCGTGCCGCCAAGCTGCGTTTGCAGCTGCGTCTGGAAATTCGTGGCCGTAAGGCCAAACTGCGCCAGCTTGCGCGGGTTGGGGCGCACGTCCACGCTGGGGCCCACCCGCACGATGCCGTTGAAGACGTCGGCCGTGCCGGCGGTTTTGGTCACCACGTCGGTTACCTGGTTGGCCAGGGCGTAGCGCTGGGTAGCGTCGGGGCCGAAAACCTTGATTTCGATGGGCTGCACGGTGCTCATGAGGTCGCCGAGCATGTCGCCGATAACCTGGCCGAAGTCTATCACCAATGCCGGCTCGGTAGCTTCGATGCGCTGGCGCAGGTCGGAGATTACTTCCTCGGTGCTGCGCTTGCGGCTGGTTTTGAGGCGAATGAGGTAGTCGCCCCGGTTAGGCTCGGTGATAAAGAAGCCCATCTGGGTGCCCGTGCGGCGCGAGTAGCTGGCCACCTCTGGCACTTGCAGAATGAGCTTTTCGGCCTGGCGCAGCATGCGGTCCGTTTCGTCGAGGCTGGTGCCGGCCGGCGAGTTATAGTCGAGCACAATGGCCCCTTCGTCCATATCGGGCAAAAAGCCCGTGGCCAGGCGCGGAATGATGAACGCCATCACCCCCACCAGCAGCAGAATACCCACCACGCTGTAAGCCGGGTGGCGGATAACCGAGCGCACCCACGGAATGTCGTGGTGCTGGGTCGAAGCCGTCGCACCCTGCGCCTCAGCCGCAGGCCCGCCCTTCATTTTTTTGGAAGGCGTTGAAGCCCGCTTTTCCAGCTCCAGGCTGTCGTCGGCGGCCGCCGTGGTGGCGTCGGCCGGGGCGTCGTCGGGGCCAAATTCGTCGTTGGTTGACGGCGGGCCGGTCGGCTGGGGCCCCTTATTTTTTTTGCTGAGCAGCAGGTACGCGACCGGCAGCCCCAGCCACGCCACGAAAAACGAGCACACCAGCGCCACTACCATCGTGGTAGCAAGTACTTTAAAATAAGCTCCTGCCACGCCACCCAGCAGGGCAAAAGGCAGGAAAATCACGATGGTGCTGAGGCTGGAGCCTATCAGGGCGGGCAGCAAGTGCTTCACCGAGCGCTCCACCACCTCGCCGGGCGTGGCGGCCGGGTGCTCCTCGCCCACGCGGTGCAGCTGCTCGACCATCACCACGGCGTCGTCAATCATGAGGCCAATGGCGGCGGCAATCGCGCCCAGGGTCATGATGTTGAGCGAGTAGCCCAGCACGAAATAGAGCACGGCCAACGTCAGGGCCAGCGCCACCGGAATGGTGAGCACGAGCGTGAGCGACGCCCGCCACGAGCGCAGAAACAGCGACGTGACCACCAGCGCCAAGGCCAGCCCAATCCACAGGGAGTCCTGCACCGAGCGCACTACTTCCGACACGAAATCGGCCTGGTCGTAGTAGGGCTCCAGCTTGATGCCGCGCGGCAGGCCCACGCGCAGCGCCGCCACTTTGGCGGCCACGCCCTGGCTCACCTGCACCACGTTGGCCGCTGGCTGGCGCTGCACCGAGATGAGTACCGCGTCGTGCCCGTTGGCGTTGATGCGGATGTACTCGGGCTGCTCGCCGATGCGCACCGTGGCCACGTCGGCCAGGCGCACAATGCGGCGGTTGTCGTTGCGCAGCACCACGTTTTCGATGTCCTCTTTTTGCAGAATGGTGGCATCCGTCACCGTCAGGTAGAGGCGGCGGTAGTCGGCCAGGTAGCCGTTGCTGAGCACGAAGTTGGTGTTGTTCAGGGCCGTCTGCACGTCGTCGGGGCCCAGGCCCAGGGCGGCGAGCTGGGTCGGAATGAGCTCGACCTCGTACTCCTTGGTGCGCCCGCCCTGAATCTGCACGGCCGCTACTCCCTCCACCTGCGAGATGAACGGCTTAATCGTGTAGAGGGCCAGCCGCCGCAGCTCCAGGGCCGAGTGCCCCGGCGCCTCCAGCGTGTAGCCCATCACCGGCAGAATGGCCGGGTTCATGCGCTCGACGCTGATGTTGATGTTGGCCGGCAGGTTGCCCCGCGCTTGGTTGAGGCGGCTCTCGATGAGCTGCTGGGCCTGCACCACATCGACGCCCCAGTTGAGGTACGCCGAAATCTCGCACGAGCCCCGGCTGGTGGTCGAGCGTAGCAGGCGCAGGCCGGGCACTTGCTTCATGGCGTCTTCCAGCGGCTTGGTCACGGTCACCATCACCCGGTCCACGGGGGCGAGGCCCACGTCGGCAATCACCTTTACTTTCGGAAAGGTTACTTCCGGAAACAGGGCCACGTTCAGCCGCCGGTAGGCTAGCCCGCCCAGGGCCAGGGCCAGCGCCAGCAGCACCGCGATGGGGGCCTTGTAGGCTTGCAAAAAAGGAGTACGCATACGAGGTCTAAAGGAAGTAAGAGCGGCCCTACTCGGCAGCAGCGGGCGGCACCTGGCCGGCCCGCTGCACTTTCACGGCCGCCGTGTCGTCGAGGCCATAGTTGCCGGAGAGCAGAATCTTGTCGCGGCTGGTGAAGGCGGGCGACTTAATTTCCACGCGGTCGGTCTGCTGGTTGCCCACGGTCACGGGTACCTTCACGGCGGTCGAGTCGTTGAGCAGGCGCATCACCCAAAACTGGGTCTGGGTTTCGTCGGTGAGGACGGCCGCGCGGGGCAGGGTAGGGGTCAGGTGCGGCGCGGTGCGGTCGACCTCGACTTGCACGGCGAGGTTTTCGGGCAGTTCGGGCACCGGGCCGGTGGGGCGCACGGTGTAGCGCTGGGTTTGGAGGGCGGCGTCGGCGGTGGCGAGCACTTCGGCCACGCGGCCCGGCAAGATGCGGCCATCGGGCAGGCGAATGCGGCAGGGCTGGCCCACGCGCACGTAACGCAGCTGCGTCACGGGCACGTCGAGCACGAAGCCGAAGCGGGCGCGGTCGTAGCTCAGGGCTAGCTGCTCGCCGTCCTGCACGTAATCGCCGGCCAGCTTGTCTACGGTGGCCAGCACGCCCGCCTGGCTGGCCTTGATGCGGATGATGCCGGAGAAGCGCAGGCGCGGGTCGCCGGTGAGCTTATCCAGGTGCAGCACCCGGCTTTCCTTGGTTTGGAGGGTGAACACGGTTTGCCCGGCGGCCACGCGCTGGCCCGGCACCGGCACCGGCGCCAGCAGGTAGCCGGTGGTGGTGGCGCGCAGCACGTCCTTGGCCGGGTAGGCCGAAAGGGCGCTCAGCCGGAGCACGTCCGTCACGGTATCGCGCTGCACCGTGCCCACCGTGACGACGGCGCGGGGCTTCGCGGCGGCGGCCTCGCCGTCGGCGGGTGCGTCGGCCGCGGGGGCCCCGGAGTGGCAAGCGGCCAAAAGCAAGAGCAACGCAAAAGGCAGAAAACGGAGCATAGATGAAAGCAAAAACCAGGTGTTTACTAGGGATAAAAGAACAGCGTGATGCTCAACTGGCGTCTGTGCCGCCAAAGCATCTCTTACGCTGCGTAGAGCAGTTTCGGGGCCCCAACGGGGGCAAGGTTTTGGCGGCGGCAGTTTCCGCGGCACAGATTTCGAAAATGCGCCAAATCATGGTTTGCTGCTGTAGGAGAGGTACTTCGACAGGCTCAACGCAACGGCCTTTAATTGGGCAAGGGCGCTTAAAACAGGTGCCGAAAAGAACGAAAGCAGCGGGCCCCCGGGGCCCTATTCCGCCAAATAGTCTAGCGCGTACTGGCTGCGAAGGCGGTCGGTTTCGGCCTGCGTGAGGCTGAACTGCAGGGTGCGGTAGCTCGTCACCAGGTTTAGGTAGTCCAAGATCATCACGTCGCCGGTGGCCAGCTGCTGGCGGGCGGCGCCCACCAGGGCCTCGGCTACCCGCAGCTGCTCGCGGATGCGCGCCGCCAGCGCCTCCGAGGCTTGGATGAGGGCCCCCAGCTGGTCGTACTGCTGCTGCCGCTGCACCGTCAGGAACTGCCGGTAGCCGCGCCGGCTCCGCTCGCCCAAGTCAATGCGCTGGTACTGGAGCTGCCGCTGGTGGCCGTCGAAAATAGGCAGTGCCAGCAAAAAGCCTGCCCCCAGGCCGGTGCTGTGCCCCAGGGCCAGCAGCCCGGGCTGCGATGATTGGATGCCGGCGTCGAGCACCGCGCTCAGCTTGGGCCGGTAGCTGGCGTCCACGGCCTGGCGGTCGAGCTGGTAGCGCAGGCTATCCAGCGTGTACTGGCGCTGGGTGATGGAGCCCAGGCCCGCCAACGGCCGGCGCACCGGGGCCCCGGGCACGGCCAGGGCCACCAGGGCCGTGTCGGCCACGCCGCACAGGTAGCGCAGCGTGCCCAGCTCGCGCCGGTAGCCGAGGCGGTTTTGCTCCACGGTTACCTCCTGGGTGTGCACCGACAGGTAAAAGCTCAGGTACTGCGTCTGCTTGAACACGCCCGCGTTCACGAGCTGGCGCAGCTGCTGGTCTTGCTGGCGCAGCTGCCCGAGCAAGGTGCGGCTGAAGTCGAATTGCAGCTGCGCGGCATAAGCCATCAGGAACTGGTCGGTTACGGAGCGGCGCAAATCCAGAGCTGAGAGGCGGCCAGTGTTGCGCAGCACCAGCCCCTGGTTGCCCAGGATGCGGTAGTCGGTTTGCAGCTGGAAGCGGTTGAGCACCGGCTTGGTGGCCTGCCCGAAGGTGGCGTAGTTGCCGCCGTTGCTCACGGCCTGGTCGTAGCCGATGACCTGCTCGCCGCTGCTGTTCGTGATGGACGGCGACGCCACCGCCGCCCCGATGCCGGCCACCTGCACGCCGTTCTGCGCCTTGCGGCGGAGGCTGTCGAGGCGGTTTTGCAGCACTTGGTTGCGCAGGTCGCCCAGCAGCGGGCTTTGGGCGTAGGCCACGGCCAGGAAGTCGGGCAGCGCCCGCAGGCTGGCCGGCTCGGCGGGCGCCACGGCCGGCAGGGGCCCCAGCGTGGGCTGGCCCGCCCCTTGGGCACGGGCCGCCCCGGCCCCTAGGCCCAGCACCAGGGCCCCTGCGGCTAGCCAGCGAAAAACAAAAAGCACCACAGCGAGCGAGATAAGGGGAGAAGCAAGCACTAAACACCGTAAAAGTCTTCCATAATTCTGAAGCAATGTTGGCGGCTGCCACCGTTGGGGCCCCAGCCGCCGGGCCGGGCCACAGATTTCCCCCAGCTTTGCTTCGTTTTTTCGCAGCCTGGCCGGCGAAACTTCCCGCCCGCGGCCCGATTATCTTTTCATGAAGCTCCTGCTTATCGAAGACGAACCTGCCCTGCGCGCCGTGCTGCTCGAATCGCTGCGCCCCGGCGGCTACGTGGTGGAAGTGGCGGCCGATTTTGCCCAGGCCTACGAGAAAATCAAGCTCTACCGCTACGACTGCGTGCTGCTCGACCTTACGCTGCCCGACGGCAACGGCCTCGACCTGGTGCGGGTCCTGAAGGCCGATAATTCGCCGGCCGGCGTGCTCATCTTCACCGCCCGCGATACCCTGGAGGACCGCATCGCCGGCCTCGACCTGGGGGCCGACGACTACCTCGTCAAGCCCTTTCACCTCTCGGAGCTGAACGCCCGGCTGCGGGCCATCATCCGGCGGCGGCAGTTCCAGGGGCAGCACCACATCGTGTTCCGCGACCTGCTGGTGTGGCCCGACCAAGCCGAAGTGCTGGTGCGCGGCGAGCCCCTTGCCCTCACCCGCAAAGAGTACGACCTGCTCCTCTACCTGCTCGCCAACCCCGACCGCGTCCTCACCAAAGAAGCCATCGCCGAGCACCTCTGCGGCGACGCCGTGGACGCCGCCGACTCATTCGATTTCATCTACACCCACTTCAAAAACCTGCGCAAAAAGCTCCAGGAAAAAGGCGCCGATAATTACATTCGTACCATGTACGGCGTAGGGTATAAGCTTAGCAGCGAGTAGGTTGTTTAAATGTGAAAATGTGTGGAATGTGTTTCAAATGTGAGAATTAGACCGTCATGCTGAGCGCAGCGAAGCATCTTTTTCGCGTAACTAATCCTGATTGCTGGCGCCAGAAAGATGCTTCGCTGCGCTCAGCATGACGGGCTTGTGGCTCGTTCTATAATTCACCCATTGATCCACCACCTCGCTCATTCACCCGTTCGCTCCTTGAAAATATGAAGCTGCTCGCCGCCACCAACCGCTACTACCTGGCCCTGGCGGCGGTGCTGTTCGCGGTGGGCAGCGGGGCCCTGTACGTAGGCGTGAACCACGCCTTGCGCCACGAGGTAGGCGAGCAGCTGGCCGTTCGCCGCCACGAAGTTGAGCAGCAGGTGCGCGCCGGCCGGCCGCTGCCGGCGCCCCCGTTCGAGTCGGGGCTGGACGTGAGCACGGGGCCCCGGCCGGTGGGCTTCAGCGACATTGTGCTGCGCGACACGCTGGAGCACGAATGGGTGCCGCACCGGCAGCTCACGTTTGCGGTGCGCCCGGCGGCGGGGCCCCCGGCGTGGGTGACGGTGCGCAAGTCGCTGGTCGAAACCGACGATTTGGTGCGCGTCATTCTCACCACCATGCTGGGCGTGCTGGCGGCGCTGCTGGGCGGCGCGGCCCTGCTCAACCGCTGGCTAGCGGGGCGGCTCTGGGCCCCGTTTCGGCACACGCTGGGGGCCCTGCGCGGCTACGACTTGCAGCAGCACCAGCCCCTGGCGCTGCCCACGCCCGCCATCGCCGAGTTTGCCGAACTGAACCTGGCCCTGACGCACCTCAGCCAGCGCCTGGTGGCCGACTACGAAAACCTGCGCGAGTTCACGGCCAACGCGGCCCACGAAACCCAGACGCCGCTGGCCATTATGCAGGCCCAGCTGGAACAACTGCTGCAACTGCCGGTCCTGGAGCGCGACCCCGCCGCCGCGCCGCTACTGGCGGAATTATACGGTGCCACGCGCCGCCTCTCGCGCCTGCACCAAGCCCTGGGGCTGCTCAGCCGCATCGAAAACCGGCAGTTTGCCGCCGCCGCCCCGGTGCGGCTTGACGAGCTAGTGGCCGAAAAAAGCCGGCAGCTGGGGCCCCTACTCGAAGCCCGGGGCTTGGCCTTGCACCTGCACGCGCCGGCGGCCCTGGTGGTGTACATGCACCCCGGCCTGGCCGATTCGCTGGTGCACAACCTGCTGCACAACGCCATCAAGCACAACGAGCCGGGCGGCGATGTAACGGCGGTGCTGGGCGGCAACTTTTTCGAAATCAGCAACCCCGGGGCCGACCCGGGCGGCGACCCGGCCCGCTTCTTCGAACGCTTTCGCAAGCACCGCGCCACCGCCGACTCGCCCGGGTTGGGCCTGAGCATCGTGCAGCAAATTGGGGTGTACTACGGGTTTGGAGTGAGCTACATGTTCGAGCCAGCCGGCCGGCGCCATGTGCTGCGGGTACAGTTTGGGGCGTAGCGTGGACTCTGCGAGTCAGTGCCTTTCGCTTTGTCTTACCGGTAATAGATGTAGCGCGAACTCTGTGGCTCGCGGCGCTACCTGGTCGCTGCCCGATAATCGGCAGGACAAAGCGAGAGCCGCGGACTACAGAGTTCGCGCTACATCTATTGCCGGCAGGACGCGCAGCGTCCACGCTACGTTACTTGCTGGCGCGGGTAGCTTTTACCTCGGCTACGCTCACGGCGCTGGCTTTGTTGCCGAACGAGTTGCGCACGTAGGTGAGCACGGCGGCCATTTGCGCGTCGGTGAGAAAGTCGTGGGCTGGCATGACGTTGCGGTACGTCTCGCCTTGGATTTCCACTTTCTCCGCAAAGCCGTGCACCAGGATATTGGTTAGCCGCGCTTTGTCGCCGAGCACGTACTCGGTTTTAGTGAGGGGCGGGTTCATGTTTTGTACGCCGCCGCCGTCGGCCTGGTGGCAGCTGAGGCAGTATTGCGTGTATACTTGCTTGCCTTGGGCCAGCAGCGCCGGGGCGGGGGCCCCGGCGGCAGCGGCTTTAGGTTTGGGCTTGGTTTGGGCCCCCGCGGGCCCAGCGCCCGGCAGCGCCAGGACCGCAGCCAGCAGGAGGGCGGCCCCCAAAAGGGAAGAACGGGTCATGCTACTTGTTGTAAACGATGCGGAAAATGGTGCCTTTCGAGTCGTCGCTCACGTAGAGCGAGCCGTCGGGGCCCTGGGCCAAGCCGCAGGGGCGGTGGTCGGCGCGGCCCGAAGCGGTTTTAGCGGCCGTGCCGGCGAAGTTGTCGGCAAATACCTCATAGGGGCCGCTGGGCTTGCCGTCCTTGAAGGGCTGGAAGGCCACGAAGTAGCCCATCTGGGGCTCGGGGGCCCGGTTCCAGGAGCCGTGGAAGGCGATGAAGGCCCCGTTGCGGTATTTGGCCGGGAACATGCTACCGGTGTAGAACAGCAGCGCGTCGGGGGCCATGTGGGCGGGGTAGGCGGCCACCGGGTCAATGTACTTGTCGGTCACAGCTTTTTTGCCGTCGCCGCCGTACTCGGGGGCCAGCATTTTCTGGCGCTTGGCGGGGTCATAGTAGATGTAGGGCCAGCCGGCGTTGTCGCCCGACTTGAGGGCGTACATGCACTCGGCCGGCAGCTGGGACGAGGTTTTCTCGTCGTACATGGCCGGGAAGATGTCGTGCAGTTGGTCGCGGCCGTGCTGCATCACGAAGAGCTGGTTGTCCTTCTCGTTCCAGTCGAGGCCCACCACGTTGCGCAGGCCGGTGGTGTAGCGCGTGCCCTGGGCCTGGCGCTGGCGCTGCCCATCGGCCTTGAACTGCCAGATGCCGCCCGCCGAGTCCAGGACCGGGCAGTTGGCGATGCCCATCGAGCCCTTCTCGCGGTCCTTCACTTGGCACGAGTTGGAGTAGGCCCCCACGTTCACGTAGAGGTTGCCGGCGTTGTCGAGCACGATGGACTTGCTCTCGTGCTCCTGGCCCAGCTTGAGGCCCGCCACCACCAGTTCGGGCTGGGCGGGGTTGATGACTTGGTTTTTGGCGTCGAGCTTGTAGCGGTACACGTCTTTGTCGGACGAGGCGTACAAGTACCCGTTTTTGAGGTACATGCCCGTGCCGCCGTAGTTGCCGAAGCCGCTGGCTACGGTGGCCTTGCCGGTTGCCGAGGGCTTCAGCACCAGGATGCCGCCCTGGGCCGTGGGCTTGTTGAGTTTTACGTACACCGTGCCCTCGGGCGTGACGGCGAGGTGCCGGGCCTTGCCGCCGGTTTCGGCCACCACCAGGGCCCCAAAGCCGGTCGGTAGTTTCAGGCCAGCGTTGCCGGGGTCGGGGGCCACGCGGGGCGCGGCCGGCGCAAGGGCAAGCAGGGCTGCGCCGCCGGCCAGGGCGGCGGGCAGCAGAGCAGAGCGAAGGGCAGAAATTTTCATATGTAAAGAAAGAATAAGAATGGCCAAACCAGGGCCAGGGCCTTTTACTCCAAACGGCACCCGGTGGTTGGGACCATAAGTCCCGGGCCGTCCCTAAGGTTCGCGGGCCCAAAACCCACGCCCGGGCCCAGCAGAAAGAAGGTTGGCCCCACTGCAAGTTAATTTATTGAAAACCTGCGAAAAAGTACTTTGGGTTCCATTTGCGCAGGCTTTGGGGCCAACCTGGGGCCCTGGCGAGGCCTGCCAAGCAACTGCGTAAAAGCAAACGAGTTACCAGTTGCTCGTTGGCACTTGTTGGCAACCGTTGACTTATGGGTTTTTCAACGGGCAGCAACGAGCAGCTAGTGGGTTAGGGAGTGCCCCTGCTGGCCGGTTGAAGGCGACCCGGGGTGCTTACTAGCTCCGCGGTGTGGCCCGGTTTCTGCCTGGGCCCTTGCTCATTTTCTTCGCGCTATGCCGTACTCATTGCTGTTGTCTTGGCCATCCGTTACCATTGTGCACGACGTGCCCCGGGGGTGGCTGTACGTGGACTGGCGGGGCCCCCAAACCCGTGCAACGGTGACGCGCGGCGCGGCGCAGTTGCAGTACTTCCTGCAAGCCACGGGCTGCCGCAAGCTACTGAACGACAACACCAACGTGACCAGCCTGTGGCACCTGGAAAACGCCGAGTGGGTCATCCGCGAGGTGCTGCCGGGCCTGGGCGCGGCCGGGCTCCGGCACATGGCCTGGGTGTACGCGGCCGAGTCGGGGAGCTGGCGCTCGGCCGAAGTGGCGCTGGCCATGGCCGCGGCCGGGCCCACGGTCATGGCCTTCTACGACGTGCCTGCGGCTTACGCGTGGCTGGTGGCGGCGGACGGCGGCGGGCCCGGGGCCCCGGGTTTGCCATTGGTTTCGTAGCAGAGGCCGCTCGTGCGGGCCCCCGGGCTACCTTTGGCGCGGGTTGCGGGTGCCCTGGGCTGGCCTGGCTCGCCCACCCGTTCCCCGGATTTTTCTGTACTCCCCGCTATGCCCCACCCTTTCCCCGCCCGCCGGTTGGCGCCCCGCCGCCTCATTCGCCAGTCGCTACTCCTGGTTAGCTTCGTTTGCTGCTGGAATTTCGCGCACGCCGAAGAAATCAAGTCGCCCAACGCCAACCTGGCGCTCACCTTCTCGCTGCAAGCGGGCGGGGTGCCCACTTACAGCCTCACCTACAAGGGCCGGGCGGTCATCAAGCCCAGCCACCTGGGTTTGGAGCTGAAGGAGGGCCCCGGGCTCGCCAACGGCTTTGCCGTGCGCGACGCCAAAACCACGGCCTTCGACCAAACCTGGACGCCGGTGTGGGGCGAAACCAAAACCATCCGCAACCACTACAACGAGCTGACCGTCACGCTCACGCAGGCCGCCACCAAGCGCACGATGGTGCTGCACTTCCGGGTGTTCGACGACGGGCTGGGCTTCCGCTACGAGTTTCCCAAGCAGCCCGAGCTGGCGTATTTCGTGGTGAAGGAAGAGCGCACGCAGTTTGCCCTGGCCGGCGACCACAAGGCCTTTTGGCTGCCCGGCGACTACGACACGCAGGAGTACAGCACCACCACTTCGAAACTGTCGGAGGTGCGCGGGCTGATGAAAACGGCCGTGACCGGCAACGCCTCGCAAACCACGTTCTCGCCCACCGGCGTGCAAACGCCGCTCATGCTCAAGAGCGCGGACGGCCTGTACATCAACCTGCACGAGGCGGCGCTGATTGACTACTCCACCATGTCGCTGGAGCTGGACGACAAGAACTTCGTGCTCGAATCGCACCTCACGCCCGACGCCCAGGGCAACAAAGGCTACCTGCAAACGCCCTGCCTCTCGCCCTGGCGCACCATCATCGTCAGCGACCGGGCCGGCGACATTCTGGAGTCGAAGCTGGTGCTCAACCTCAACGAGCCCACCAAGTACACGGACACGAGCTGGATCAAGCCCACCAAATACGTGGGCGTGTGGTGGGAAATGATTACCGGCAAAAGCACGTGGTCGTACACCAACGGCGGCAACCTCAAGCTCGATTCCATCAATTACGCCACGCTCAAGCCCAGCGGCACGCACGGCGCCACCACGGCCCACGTGAAGGAGTACATCGACTTTGCCGCCCAGCACCACCTCGACGCCGTGCTGGTGGAGGGCTGGAACATCGGCTGGGAAGACTGGTTCGGCCAGAGCAAAGACTACGTGTTCGATTTCGTGACGCCGTACCCCGACTTTGACGTGCAGGAGCTGCACCGCTACGCGGCCGGCAAAGGCATCAAAATCATCATGCACCACGAAACCAGCAGCTCGGTGCGCAACTACGAGCGGCACATGGAGCGGGCCTACCAGTTCATGAACGACAACGGCTACACGGCCGTGAAGAGCGGCTACGTGGGCAACATCCTGCCCCGTGGCGAGCACCACTACGGGCAGTGGCTCAACAACCACTACCTCTACGCCATCACGGAGGCCGCCAAGCACAAAATCATGGTGAACGCCCACGAGGCCGTGCGCCCCACCGGCCTGGCCCGCACCTACCCTAACCTGATTGGCAACGAGGCCGCCCGCGGCACTGAGTACGAATCGTTCGGGGGCAACAACGCCGACCACACCACTATTCTGCCCTTCACGCGCCTCATTGGGGGCCCCATGGACTACACGCCGGGCATTTTCCAGACGCGGGTGAGTGCCTACAACCCCGCCAACAAGTCGTTCGTGCACAGTACCCTGGCCCGCCAGCTGGCCCTGTACGTGACCATGTACAGCCCGTTGCAGATGGCCGCCGACCTGCCCGAAACCTACAACAAGCACCTCGATGCTTTCCAGTTCATCGAGGACGTGGCCGTGGACTGGGACGACTCGAAGGTGCTCGAAGCCGAGCCCGGCGACTACATCACCATCGCCCGCAAGGCCAAGGGCAAAAGCAGCTGGTTCGTGGGCAGCACCTGCGACGAGCAGGGCCGTACCTCCCGCATCGACCTAAGCTTTTTGGACCCCGGCAAAACGTACCTGGCCACGATTTACGCCGACGGTAAAAACGCGCACTACGAGAAAAACCCGCAGGCCTATGCCATCCGCAAACTCATCGTCACCAGCAAATCCAAGCTCACGCAATACTGCGCGCCGGGCGGCGGCTACGCCATCAGCCTGACGGAAGGCACAGCGCGGCGCTAGGGCCGCCAGGGAGTAGCTTGGACTTTGTAGTCCGAGCGCGAGCGCAGCGAGCAGTTCCGGTAGCACGAGCCGGACGCGGGATGCCCGCTGCGCCTACGCTCGGACTACAAAGTCCAAGCTACTGACCGGCTACTTGAAATAGCTGCCCTCTTCCAAATCGGCCAGCAGGCCCTTGTGGCTGGGGTACCAGGCTAGTTCTTGCTGCGTGAGGGTACTGGAGGCCGGCATGTCCATGCCGACGAAGCGGGCCATCCAGCCAAAGTGGTCGTCGGCCTACGCGGGTGATTTGCTGGCGACCGGCACGCCCAAGTGGCGGCCAATGATGGCCGCAAGCTCGCGCATCCGCACGCCTTCGTCGGCCACGCCGTGGTAGCGGGCCCCGGCCACGCCGTGCTCCAGCGCCAGCCGGAAGAGGTGGGCCGCATCGAGCCGGTGCACGGCGGACCAGCGGTTAAGCCCTTCGCCTACGTACGCCGCCACGCCCGTTTGGCGGGCAATATTAATGAGCGTTGGCACGAAGCCGTAGTCGCCATGGTCGTGCACGGAGGGCGCCAGGCGTACCACGGACGCCCGCACGCCCTGCGCCACCAGCGCCAGCGCGGCCGGCTCCGACAAGCGGGGCGAAGGGCCGGGCGTGTCTTCTTCGGTGCCGAGGCGCCCCAGGGCCAGGCCCGCCAGCCCGGCAGTGACCACCAAGGGGCGGCCCGAACTGGCCAGCGCGCTGCCGAGCGTTTCAATGGCCAGTTTATCGGCTTGGCCCGCGGCCTCATAGGCGGAGAAATCGTGGCCGTAGGCCGCGTGGATGACGCCGTCCGCGGCCGCCGCGCCGCGCCGCAGGCTGTCGAGGTCGCCGAGGGCCCCCGGGTGGGCCTCGGCGCCCGCGGCGGTGAGGGCCTGGGCGGCGGCTTCCGAGCGGGCGAGGCCGAGCACCTGGTGGCCCGCGCCGAGTAGTTCTTGAACGATGGCCGAGCCGATGAAGCCCGTAGCGCCGGTTACGAAAACACGCATGTGGTGGTCTGTTTGAGGGTGATCAGTAAGTACCCCACAAAGGTCCGGCAGGCAGGCGGCGGCGGCGTTGCGCGAGCCAAACCATCTACTGAACAATTCAAACACTCGTATTATTCCCGGAAAGCCCCCGGCACCAGGCCCGTCTGGCGCTTGAAGAAGTTGCAGAAATGCGCCACGTCGGCAAAACCCAGGCTGCTGGCAATTTCCGAGGTGGTCCAATTCGTTTGCTTCAGCAGCAGCTTGGCCTCCTGCGCCACCCGGCCGCCGATGAGGGCGGTGGTGGTGCAGCCGGTCGTTTCCTTCAGCACCCGGTTCAGGTGGTTGACGTGCACGGCTAGGTGGCCGGCGTAGTCGGTGGCCGTGCGCAGGCGCAGCTGCTGCTGCGGGGCTTCCAGGGGGAACTGCCGCTCCAGCAGGTCGGCAAACAGGGCCGCCAGCCGGGCCCCTGCCGAGTGCGTTGGGGCCCGGGCCGGGGCCGGCTGGAGCTGCTGCCCCCGGTGAATAAGCTCCAGCAGGTAGGCACGCAGCAGGTCGTATTTATAGGCGTAGCTGGAGGCAATTTCCTGGACCATTTTCTTGAAAATGACTTCAATGGCTGCGTATTCTTCGTCAGTGAGTGCCACCACTGGGCAGCCGCTCGGCTGAAAAACCGGCAGCTCGTGTAGCACTAGGCCCCCGTTGGCGGGCCGTAAAAACTCTTCGGTGAACACGCAGAAATACCCCGCCTGCGCCTGGTCGTGCGGCAGCCAGCGGTAGGGCACGCGGTGCGAGGCAAACCACAGGTTGTTGCCGGCCGCCTCAAGCCCCTGGTTGGCGTACTCAATCCGGCTGCGCCCGCGAATCAGGCTGATTTTATAGAAGGCCCGCCGGTCGAAGGTCATCGGCGGCCGGTTGCGGTAGTCGAGCATCAGGTCCGCCACGTTGAAGACGTTGAAATGCCCGATTTCGCGCCGCCTGTCCGGCGGCGGCAACACGCCAGCCGCGGCGTCGGCTTTGGGCACAAGCTTGGTGTAGAGCTCTTCCAAAGGGCGAAGTTTCATGGCGATTGGTTGTAGAAATCAAAGGTAAAGCGAGCCTTCCTCCCGCACGACCAACATGCCCTTGCGGCACGTCCCTTCGAAGCGGGGGCCAGCAATGGGCTCGGCTGTATTTTCCCGCAGCTTCCCGGGGCCCTAAAAGCGTTTAGGCCGCCGGGCAAGCCCCAGCGGCCTAAGCGCCTATTAAAACATAAAGCTGCTACGGTTGGGAAGGCGTGGCCACGGGCTGGCCCAGCAGGGCCAGTGCGTAGCCGGCCAGCAGCGCCAGCGGCGAGGAAGCCGCGCTAATCAGCAGGTGGCCCTGCTCGGTGGCCACGGGCCAGTGGGCGGCGTGCCCCCACGCCAGCAGCCCCAAGCCCGCCACTAGTGCGGCGCTGAAGCCGCCCACCACCCACCGGGTGCCGCGCCCGCGCAGCAGCACGTGCAGGGCCCCGGCGCTGGCCCCGGCGTAGAGCAAGTGGTAAGTGACCGACGCCGGCAAGCCGTGCTGGCTCAGCCCGGGGGCCCCCGGGGCCCCAGCGGCCCACCACGCGCGCGTCAGCACGGTAAATACTTCCTCTTGGAACTGGCCCAACAGGACCAACACGACCCCAAAAAATGCCAGGGCTAGCCAGTGGGCCCAGGAGCGCGCCGGTAACTGTGCCCTACGCGGTGGGCTCATAGCCAGAATAGGCGGCCGGCCGGCCGTTCGTCCACCACGCCCACAGGGCCAGGATGGCCGCGTAGGCCACGAAGGTGAACGTGTAGTGGTGATTGAAATCGACGGTGTGGTACCAGTAGGTGTGGTTGAGGGCCAGCACCGCCACGCGCGCCACGTTCACAAGGTACAACACGGCGATACCCAGGGCAATGAACCAGCCCCGGCGCCGGCCGTTGTCGGGATAAGCCAGCACGAAGCCGGCGAACAGCGCGTACAGCACCAAGCCGTTGCAGGGGTCGCCCACGAGCACGGCCGGCTGGCCCGCCATCCGCACCAGAGTGGGGGAGGTGGGCACCGTGCTTGCCGCAAACCCAAAGGCCCGCAGGCCCCAGGCCGCCGCCCGCGCCACCTGCACCGACAGGGCGTGGTCGAGGCGGCCGTCGGGGCCCAAGCCGTGCTCGTAGCCCAGCCACCAGAGCAGGTACAGCCCGGTGGCCACGGCCAGGAAACGCCACTGAGGCCGGGCAGTTTTATTGAAAAGAACAGCCATAAAGCGTGAAAAGTAAATAGTTGCCACTTGCTGGTTATCCGTTGTCAGCCAATAGGTTGTATTGGTTCTGACAACGGATAACCAGCAACTGGCAACTAGTGTCAGACAACTAGAGCAGGCAGGGCCCCGGAAAAACTAGCGGGCGCGGCGGCGGTCGCGGAGCTTTTTCAGGCCAAGGGCCACGCCGCTGGCCAGCAAAATTGAGGCGCCGCCATCAATGGGCACGGCGGTGGGGGCGTTGGGCGTGGGGCCCCCCGAGCCGGGGCCGTCTTGGGCCAGGGCAGGAGCAACAGCGAGCAGGAAGCACGCAACGGTGCCGTACAGGGCGGCTACTAATATATTCTTTTTCATGGCAAAAGGAATGTAAAAAGGGGAGGGGAACGAACCAAAACAACTTAGCCCAGGGCAGCGCCAAGCGGGGGTTGGGGCCCCGCCCGGCGCTGCGGGTTGGCTATTGGATAATGGTCAGGCGCTTCACCACTTTGGTGGTGCCGCCGGTCATTTGCAGGGTATACACCCCGAAGGCGAGGTGCGACACGTCGAACTGCGCCGTGGCGCCGGCGGCCGTCATCGGCAGCGTGCGCTGCGACACCACCTGGCCCAACTGGTTGTAGAGCGTGGCCGTGACCGGCGTGCGGCCCAGCTCGGCGGGAAGCAGCAGCGTGAAGCTGCCGCGGGCCGGGTTGGGGTACAGCTGCACCTGCTGGGCCAGCGAGGCAGGGTTGGTAGCCAGCACTGCCGAAGGCCCGAAATACAGGCTAAACCGGCCCGGCATGGCCTTGGTGGCCGCCGTGAAGGTGTAGAGCGGCTGCTGCTTGAGGTCGATGCGGGCCCCGGTCTGGGCGTCCAGCAGCAGCACCTGCGTGGTGGCGGTGAAGTTGACGACGCTGGCCGCGTTCAGGGTAAATACGCCCGTGGTGGGCACCTGCACGTCGAGCGGCACGGTGGTGGCCACCGTGGCCACCAGCGGCGCCAGGCCGTTGATGGACAGTGCATCATTGGCCGCGAAGCTGCTGATGCTCAGGCCCGACGAGCTGGGTAGCTTGTAGGCATCGTACTTGGGGTCGTAGCCGGCCGTGGCGCCTTGCTCGAAGTACACGTTGGTTTCGTCGGCCAGCAGCAGGGCGGCGCCTTGCAGCTTCAGGTTCACCAGGGGCCGGGTTTCAGTGCCCCCGCGGTTGAAGCTAGGAGTGGTGGCAAACGTGGTGACGCGGGCCGCGTTGTTCAGGGCTAGGCTGCCCATCGTCTGCCCGGCGCTGACGCGGGTGAAGAAGCCCTGCATGGCAGAGATTTGCGGGTTGCCCACGCCGTTCACGTAGCTGCGGTACTGGCCCACGTACTGGCCGGTGCTCTGGTACACGTACACGGCGTCGTCCACGTTGGTGCGCGTCACGCCGCCCATCAGGCTGAAGTCCAGCGGCGAGGGGTAGGGGTTACCCAGCAGCTGCCAGCCGCTCTGGGGCTGGGTGCCGCGCATCAGGTTCGTGCGGGACTGGGGCCCGTTGTTGAGCGTGCCCGTGAGGTCCACCACGGCCGTGGCCGGGATGTTCACCGCGTAGCCGCTCATGATGCCCATCGGGTCGCTGCCCAGGGGCACCACGAAGCCCATGTCGAAGGCGCTCGTGGCGTTGGCGCCGCTGGTCACGCGGGCCTGGTCGTAGGCAAACACGTTCGGGTAAGGCGTAACGGCCCCGGCGTTGGCCCCGGCCGAGTTGTAGGCCTGGTTGAAGATGGGGCTGAAGCTGGGCGTGTTGGTGCCCAGGTCGTCGAGGGTCGTATTCGCCACCGGCGAGCTGTAGTGGCGGTAGCCCGGCCCGGCATTAAAGGCCGGGTCGATGGCGCGCTGCATGGTGGCGGGGCCTACCACGGCGCCGTTGGTGTTCACCACCAGGGCGGTGCCGGCGGTGGGCGTCGAAAGCAGCGTCAGCGGCTGGCTGGTGCTGGTGGTCAGGTTGCCGTTGGTCAGGGCCAGCACCTGGGCGATGCGCACGCCGCCGTTGTTCAGGGTCAGGCCGGAGCTGTTGTTCACCGTCAGGCTGCGCACCTGGTTGGGCAGGCCCGTGCCGCTCAGCTGGGCCTCGCCGCCGTTGAACTCGTAGGTGGCGTCGTTCGAATACATCCGCGTGCCGCCCACCTGGATGGCGCCGGTGGTGCCCATCGTGGCTATGCCGTCGGGGTTGCAGGTGCGCAGCGTGGCGCCGGCTTCCAGCACGAAGTTGCCGGGGCCCGTCACGGCGATGCAGTTGGTAGCCAGCACGCCGCGGGTGTTCAGCACGCCGCCGGCTTGCACGGTCAGGGTGCCGTTCACCTGGATGGGGCCGTTAAAAGCCGCCACCCCCGAGCCGGTGATGGTGATGTTGTTGTACGTGCCCGCTTCCACTGGCATGGCCGTGCTCACGGTCAGGTTCGGAATGATAACGGTGTTGGTCGGGCCGCTGGCCGAACCGGTGCCAATCCACGGCGTCTGCACGAAGGGAAAGGCGGCGCGGATGGTCGTGTCGTTCTTCTCCACGCCGGTCGTGAAAGTCAGCTCGCCCAGCAGCTGGGGCGTGAGGGGACTGGCGCTGGTGGGGGTGTAGTCGTCGTACCATAGGCCCACGGCGGCCAGCACGAGGCCGCCCACTGCTTTCAGCTCAATCTGGTCCACGGCGTCCTCCAGGCGGCGCCCGTTGGGGAAGCCGTCCATGTTCGGAATGTTCTGAATAGCGGTGCTGCCATTAAAACGACTGTCGGTGAGGCCGAGCACGGCCGCGGCCAGCAGGCCCTGGTTGCTAAACTCTGGGTTGGCCTGGCCGTTGACGGTGCGCGGGGTGGCGGGCACGGCCATGTTCAGGCGTAGCATGTCGCCGCCAGGGTTGGTGCGGCCCGAGGCAGTAAGGGGCAGGAAGTTGTTGATGAACGGCTTACCGGCGGCCAATGGATTACCGCCTTTGGCGGCAGTAGCCAGTTGGTAAGGGGGCAAGTTGGGCACCCCGGTGTGGAAAATGGGCTTAATGTCCACCGAGCGGGGGCTGTTGGCCACCAGCAGGTAATTGCCGAAAGCGGCGTCGTCCAGGGCGGTGCCGGCCACATCCGTGCTGCCCTTCACCGGGAACAGGCCCTGTTTCGTGTTACCGAAATCGAAGCCAGCCGCCGGAAAATCCTGGAAGCCCGGCTTGGTGTTGAAGCCCGCCAGTGACTTGGTTTGCACGCTCAGGGCGGTGAGCTGCGGCACGGCGCCGCCAAACAGGCGCTGGTCCACGTACAGGCCCAGCTCGGGGTTCGAGAGGTAGTTGTCCGTGATGGCGTCCTCGTTGTAGGGCGTCAGCGCGTTCCAGCGGTCCTTGCTGCCGATGGGGTTAATCACTTCGTTGGTGAGCGGCATGCCCAGGCGCGACACCTGCACGTAGGTGCCGCTGGCGCTGTTGTCGGCGCTAGCGCTCAGGGTTTGCATGGCCGGGCGGCTGGCCGAGGCCCACACCCCAATCACGTAGTCGGGGTCGAGGATGCTGCTGGCGGCCGTCACCGGCTTTTTGCCCTTCTGCAGCGTGGCCACCGGGATGCTCAGCGCAATGGAGTGGCAGTTTTTGCGGGCCAGGCCGTCGGTGGCGCCGGCGGGCCGCAGGTTGGCCAAGTCAAAAATGGCGCCCAGGTCGGCGAAGAACGGGTCGTCGGCCGGCCCGCAGAACACCTGCTCGCCGCCGTCGCCGGTGGCGGGGGTCACCGTGCTCTGGCGCAGGTCGGTGTAAGAAGGGACATTCAGGCCCACCGCCGAGTTGATGGAGCGGGGCCCGATGTTGTTGGGGGCCACCACGCCGTTGGTCACGATGGGCGAGAAGCTGGCGCCGCCGTCCGTGCTCTTCTCGCAGGTATAGGTGGTTTTGAGGTTCTGCTTGTTCAGCCGGATGTTGAAAAACGTGCTGGGGTCCTCGTTCATCCGCTTGAACGTGAAGCGGTAGGTAATGTCGTCGCCGGCCGTGGCGCCGTTGTTTTTCACGTGCACTTCGTAGCGCACGTTCTCGCCAAACGTCGAGTAATTAGGGCCCCCGTGGGGCAGCTCGAACGGGATGTAGTTGGCAATGACCACCACGCGGCTGGCGTCGTTGGGGTCTTTAAAGGCGTAGAGGTCGGTGTTGTCGGCCACCGGGTCGTCGGCGATGAGGGGCGCTTCGCGGTGGCTACTGGCTTCGAGGGGGGTGTGGGCCGTGCTCCACACCGAGAGCCCCACGGCCGCCGTCACTGCCACGGCGGGCAGCAGCAGGAACTTGGGTATAAATTTAGAATTCATCAGGTTCGGACGAGTCAAGGTTGAGAAAATGCGTTAGCGGCGGATGCGGTAGCCCTGCCACGGCGTCTGCACGTAAGGGAAGGCCACGCGGAAAGTGGTGTCGTTCTTCTCCACGCCCGTGGCGAAATTCAGGACCCCCTTCAGCTGGGGCGTCACCGGTGAGGCGCTGGTGGGCGTGTAGTCGTCGTACCACAGGCCAATGGCGGCCAGGGCCGCGCCGCTGACGGCTTGCAACTCAATCTTCACTACTTCGTCTTCCAGGCGGCGCCCGTTGGGGAAACCGTCCATGTTGGGGATGTTCTGGATGGCGGTGCTGCCATTAAAACGACTGTCGGTCAGGCCCAGCACGGCGGCGGCCAGCAGGCCCTGGTTGCTGAAGTCGGGCGAGTTGCGCGGGGTGGCGGGCACGGCCATGTTCAAGCGCAGCATGTCGCCGCCTGGGTTGCCGCTGGCGTTGGCGCTCAGCAGCAAGAAGTTGTTTACGAACGGCTTGCCCGGGGCCAGGGGGTTGCCGCCCTTGCCCGTGGCCAGCTGGTACGGGGGGAAGTTGGGCACACCCGTGTGGAAAATGGGCTTGATGTCCACCGAGCGCGGCTTGCCGGCCACCAGCAGGTAGTTGCCGTAAGCGGCGTCGGCCAGGGCCGTGCCGTTCAAGACCGGGTTGCCCTTCAGCGGGTAGAGGCCCGGCTTGGTATTGCCAAAATCAAAGCCCGCAAAGGAGGCCCCGCCCAACAGGGCCTGGCCTGCCAGCGACTTGGTTTGGATGCGCAGCGCTGCCAGGGCCGGCACGGCGCCGCCAAACAGGCGGTCATCCATGTACAGGCCCAGCTCGGGGTTGGAGAGGTAGTCGTCGGTGATGGCCGCCTCGGCGTAGGGCGTGGTGCGGTTCCAGGCGTCTTTGTTGCCGACGGGGTTGATGGCTTCGTTGGTGAGCGGCATGCCCAGGCGCGACACCTGCACGTAGTCGCCGGCGGTGGCGGTGGGGCCCCCGGCGGCGCTCAGCGTCCGCATCGAGGGGCGGCTGGCCGAGGCCCACACGCCAATCACGTAGTCGCCATCGAGGATGTTGGCGGCGGCCGAAACCGGCTTTTTGTCCTTCTGGAGCGTGGCAATTGGGATGCTCAGCGCGATGGAGTGTACGTTGTACTGGGCCAGCCCGTCGCGGGCTCCCTTGTTGATGCGCAGGCCGGCTAGGTCAAACACGGCCCCGAGGTCTACAAAGAATGGGTCGTCAGAAGAGCCGCAGAATACCTGCTCGCCACCGCCGCCAGTGGCTGTGGTCACGGCGCTTTGCCGCAGCGTGGTGTAGGAGGGTTGGTTCAAGCCCACGGCCGTGCTGATGGAACGTGGCCCAATGTTATAAGGCGGCACCACGCCGTTGGTAACGATTGCGGCAAAGGCCCCGCCGTTCACGCTTTTCTCGCAGGTGTAGGTGGTCTTCAGGTTTTGCTTGTTCAGGCGCACGTTGAAAAACGTGCTGGGGTCCTCGTTCATCCGCGTGAACGTGAAGCGGTAGGTAATGTCGTCGCCGGCGGTGGCGCCGTTATTTTTCACGTGCACCTCGTAGCGAATGTTCTCGCCAAACGTCGAGTAGTTGGGGCCCCCCTGCGGCAACTGAAACGGGATGTAGTCGGCAATCAGCACCACCCGGTCCTTATCGTTGGGGTCCACGAAGGCGTACACGTCGGTGTTGTCGGCCAGCGGGTCGTCGGCAATGAGTGGCGCTTCGCGGTGGCTGCTGGCTTCCAGGGGCGTGTGCCGCACGGTGCTCCACACGGAGAGCGCCGTAACGGCCCCGACCCCAACCAACCACTGGAGAGGTTTAGTAAAACTTTTCATAGGGAAACGAAGGGTGGAAAAAAGTGAGAAATTAGCAAACAGCAAAAAATTAACTTATTGTTTAACAATAAGTTAACGACAAATATGCTCATAGCTGGGCCGGCACTGGTTTTTGCCAGTGGGCGAAGCGCAAAGGGGTTTGGGTAGGAAAAACTGCCGGGTTGAGGCCGGCAACGGGATTGATTGCAACGAAACAGCAGCGGCGGCACCGGAAAACCGGCACTGGGGCCCCTGCCCAGGGAAGCGAGAAACCAAGCAAAACGGCAGTTGCCGTAGCTTAGCCTAGAGAACTAATAAAAGCCCGTGGCTCAATAGCATGCAATAAATAATATCCTCATGGGAAGATACGAGAATGGGCTCAGCTTGGACTTAGCAAAAGGAACTTTTTCTAAAAAAAATTATTGCCATTGCCGAATAAGTGCTTTTTCGCTGTTCTAAGCCCTTCCCCGGGGGCCCCACGCGGCAACCGGGCACAAAAAAACCGGCCCTAGCAGGCCGGTTTTTTCGCTGCGGGGCCCCAGGGCCCTGGGCAACTGTCAAAAGAACACGCTGGCGTTCAGCTTCAAGTTGAAGGGGGTACCAGGCGTAAATGTGCGGTCGATAACTGGGGCCATTTCGCCGCGTAGCTGGGTTTCAGTGGCGTACTGGGCCTCGTTCCAGTCCACGTTGAGCAGGTTTTGCACCGTGAGGCCGAACTGGTAGCGCGGCCGGGTGTAGGCCAGCACGGCATCGACCACGAAGTAGGGCAGGGCCCGCACGGTATTGTCCTCGTTGGCCGGGCGGCCGCCGAGGTAGCGGTAGCGCAAGCTGCCGCTCAGGCCATTGGCTTGCCGGTACGTAAGACCGGCGGTACTGGTGAGGATGGGCCCCAGCGGCACAAAGTTCTCGCCGGCCGGGGCGTCGAGCAAGCGGGCGTGGCTGTAGTTGCCGTCAAAATCCAGGAACAAACGGCTCGTGAGTTGGTAGCGGGCCGACAGGTCGAAGCCGAAGCGCTGGGTGGCCCCCACGCTCGTGGTGGTGCCCTCGTCGCCGGAGTACACCAGCTCGTCCTGCAAGTGCAGGTACCAAAAGGCCGCGTTCACCACCAGGTCCGGCAGCGGCTTGAAGGTGCTGCCCGCCTCGGCCCCCGTGGCGCGGGGCAGCGCCTGGGCGGGGTTGGTGCCGCGCACTACGCCCCGCGCGTCGTTGGAGTGGAAGCCCAGCCCCGAGCGCAGAAAGAGCTGCACGGCCGGCGAGGCCTGGTAGTAGAAATTGAGCTTTGGCGACACGCGGGCCGCTTTTACGCGCCCCCGCAACGGGCCGAACGCCCCGGTAGAATCGGCAATCTGCCCCCGGAAATCGAACACAAACAGGTCCGCCCGCACAGCGGCGTTCACGCTCAGGCGGTCGGTCAGCGCCAAGGTTTCGTCCAGGTAAGCATTCACGTTCTGCTCGTGCAGGCGGCCTAGGTCGACGGTGTCCGTGATTGTGCGCTGGGTAGCATGGCGCAGCCCCAGGCCCGAGTCGTCAATGCGGGTGCCCACGCCCAGGGTAGTGTGCAGGTTGCGGGCCCCGAGGCGGTTGTCGCGCTCGTAAGTGCCCGTGTAGCCGTAAAGGTTGCGGCCGGTGTCGGTCTGGTTGATTTCGTCGCCGCCCACTGGATGGTCCTTGTAGAACGTGAAGTTGGAGAACAGGCTGAAGTTGTAGCGGGTGTAGTACACTTGCTGGCGCAGCACCGCGTCGTGGGGCAGGGCAGTGGTCAGGATAGCGTAGGCGTTGGCGCGGTTGGTGCGGCCCCCCTCGCTGGGGTCGATGCTGCCGAAGCGCGAGATGAAGCCTTCGTTTACGGCCCGGGTAGGAATCTCGCCGCTGGCGTTCCAGTTCGAGGTGAAGTACGAGCCGAACAGCGTGAGCGACGTTTTGTCGGTGAGCTGGCCCGTGTACTTGCCCATGCCATTGAAGCGCTTGAACCGTTGGTTGTTCACGAACGGCGAAGCGCTATAATAGTACTCGCTGGCCACGTACGCATTTTCCGGCTTTTTGCTCAGCAAGTGGTGGCCGCCCAGCAGGTCGAGCATCACCAGGGCCCGGTAGGTATTGTAGGCGCCGGCCTCCACCTTCACTTGGTTGTGGGCGAGGCCGGTTTTGGTGAGGAACTCGCCCGCGCCGGCCGTGGCAAAATCGCCGAAGCGGGCCGTGTAGGGCCCCTTGTATACCTTCAGCGCTTCCACCGTTTCGGGGATGACAAAGTGAAAGTCGGCGTAGCCCTGGCCGTGGGCTTGGCTTACCATGTTCACGGGCAGCCCGTCCACGCTGATGGCGAAGTCGGTGCCGTGGTCGGCGTCGAAGCCGCGCAAGAAGATCTGCTCGGCCTTGCCGCCGCCCGCGTGCTGAGCGATGAACAGGCCCGGCACGAGACGCAGCAGGTCCTGGCCCGAGTTGACGGGCCGCAGCGTCTGGTCGATGTGGGTAATGGCGGCCAGGTTCTGGTTGAGGTCGCGCGGCTGGTTCACGGTTACCTCTGCTAGGCTCAGCGAAGCAGCCGCCAGCGCCACTGCCACGCCCCGCGTTTCGCCGGCCACCAGCGTTACCGGTTGGTTAGCGGCCCGGCAGCCCAGGGCCCCCACCCGCAAGTTATAAGTGCCGGCTGGCAGCCCCGCCAGACGGAATTGGCCCAGCGCATCGGTGGCCGTACCGCCGGGCTGGCCCACCAGGCCTACGCTGGCCCCCGCCAGCGGTTGCCCCGAAAGTGAATCGGTGACGGTGCCGCGCAACGCCGCTGGGCGCTGGGCGGCCACCGGGCCCGCCCACAGCAGCATCCATAGCAGTACCAGGGGCCCGCCGGCCGCAAAAAATTTCCGTAAATAACAAGGGAACATAATGCCGGAGAAATGACGCCGGCTGGGCGCAAACGGCCCGTAGGCAGCGTCGGATTGGAAAATAAATTAGCGGGGCCCCAGCCAGTTAGCCTGGTCCCGGTATCCCCGCGCGGGGGATTCCCAACTTATTTCCAACAAGGCGGCGGGTAGTCCAGGCGCTCGAAGCCGGCCGCCTCCGTCCCGGGGCCCCCAACGGCTACCCGCGCCGGATAGGCCCCCGGGGCCCGCTCGCCACCGGCCAGCGCTTCGCCCAGTGCGCAGTGGGCGTCGAGCCCTTTGAGCTGGGCCAGGAAGTGCAGGCCCGTGCCGTCGGGCCACTTCATTTTGGCGGCCGCCTGCTCGCCGTTGCAGCGCTCGAAGCAGTCGAGGCGCAAGTAGTTGTGCTGCTGGCAATCCAGGCTGTGCACATAGGGATGGGCCGCCGAAAAGCGCGGCACCTCCGGCCGGCTCGCCACCAGCCCCGCGCCCACCACCAGCAGGTAGTTGGCCAGAAGCAGAAAGGCGAGGAGGGAGCGGAGCACGGGGGTTTGGTTAAGTTATGAGTCGTTAATCGTCTGTCACGCTGACGCAGGAAGCATCTTTTCACGCTGGAACGGGCCGCCCAGCGGTGATGCGCAACAGTTATAAGCTGCTTCCTACGTCAGCATGACAGACGATTGATATAAACTTTCAAGTAAAAAATACCCGCTGCACCGTCCAAAACGCCGCCACCAGGCCGATGGCGGCCGACACCGGCACCACCACCCGGGCGTGGTACCAGGGCTTGCCGGCGGCCCAGCGCCCGATGAGGGCCCAGGCCAGCAAAATGACCGTTACCTGGCCCAGCTCCACGCCCACGTTGAAGGAAATGAGCGAGCCGAAGTAGGCGTTGCGCGGCAGCCCCAGCCCGGTGAGGGCGCTGGCAAAGCCCAGCCCGTGCACCAGCCCAAACCCAAACACCACCGCCAGCCGCCACGGATTCAGCCGGCGGCTGACGATGTTTTCGATGGCCACGAACAGGATGGACAGCGCGATGACCGGCTCCACAATGCTCGACGGCGGCCGCACGAAGCCGTACATGGCCAGCCCCAGCGTGATGGAGTGCGCCACCGTGAAGGCCGTGGCCTGCCAGAGCACCGGCCGCAGCCGCGGCTCCAGAATGTAGAGGCTGAGCACGAACAAGATGTGGTCGAGCCCGAGCGGCAAAATATGGGTGTAGCCCAGCTGCAAATACGTCCAGAACACCTCCGTGCGCGAGAGCTTGCTCAAGTCGGCGTCTATGACGTGGGCCGCGGCCGGCAGGGCCCCCAGCACCAGCAGCGGCACGGCGGCAACTAGCAGCAGCAGGCGGGTGGGCGGGCGGCGCATGGTGCGGGGCCCTAACGCTGGGCCAACAGTTTTTCGCCCTCGGCGCTTACCTCGGGGTTGAGGTAGGGCGCGGTTTTGAGGGATTTTTCGAGCAGTGTCTGGCCCTCAGCGGCCCGGCCGGTTTTTAGCAGGATGAGGCCGGCGCGGGCCAGTAGCACGGGGTTTTGGGAGCCGGTGCGGCGGGCCACCTGCATGTACTTGGCCGCCTCGGCGTAGGCCCCGCGCTTGTAGTACACCCAGGCCAGGGTTTCGTTCACGTCGATGTTGTCGGGCCGGCGCTTGTACTCAATCTGGGCGTGCGCCAGGGCCTTGTCCAACTCGTTGGTTTTGAGGTAGGCGTAGGCCAACTCGCGGTCGGCGTAGTGGCCCATGGCCTCGTTGTCGTTGGCCTGCTGGGCCGCGCTGGCCAGCATGTCGATGGATTCGCGGGCCATCTTATCGGCCTCGGCCGGCTGGTGGTTCTGGCGGTACAAGTCCACCAGCTCGTCGGTGAAAGCGTAGTCCTTCACCTCGGCCCGCGCCTGGCGGAACTGCTGGATGGCGGTGGCGTAGTCGTGGTGGGCGGCTGCTACCCGGCCCAGGCCGGCCAGGGCGTAGGCGTAGCCGGGCCGGTCGGCCAGGGCGTGCTGGTAGCAGGCCGCGGCGCGGGGCAGGTCACCGCTCACCTCGTACAAGTGGCCCAGCGCCACGCGGGTCCACTCGGTTTGCTCCAGGCCGTCGAGGCCCGCCTTCACGGCCATGTCCATCGCCTGGATGGCCCCGGGCACGTCGCCCCGAATCTCGCGCAGGTAGCTCACCCGGGCGTAGGCTCCCAGGTCGGGGCGCACCTGGTTCATGCGGTCGGCGGTTTTTATCGCCTCGTCGTAGCGGCCCAGCTCCACGTTGGCATCGGTCAGCAGGCCGTACACGAAGCCGCTGTTGGGGTTAATTTCCTGCGCCTGCTGGGCCAGCGCCAGGCCCTGCGAAAAGTGGTGCTGCGTAAGGCTGATGGACGCCTTGCAGGCCAGGGCCTCAAAGTTGTCGGGCTCGGCGGCCAGCACGTCGTCGAGCAGCTGCACGGCGGCGGCGTCGTAATAAGGATGGTCGCCGGTCACGCGGCCTTCTTGCATGTAGGCCTGGGCCAGCAGCAGGCGGCTTTTCTGGTCCTTGGGGTCTTGGCGCAGCTTGGCCAGCAGGCCCTGAATGGCGTTTTTCGTGTTCACCCACTCGCCGCCCAGCGCCAAGCTGCCGTGGCGCTCCCGCAGCTCGGGGGCGTGCAAATCGGGCTTTTTGAATACGTAGATGGCCGCTACGAGCGCGCCAAATACCAGCAGTAATACGGGGTAGAGGTATTTTCTCAAGGCGCAAAAAGTAAAGGGTGGGAGGCGAAGTAGCGGCTGGGGCCCCCGGGGACTCGGTGCGGTTGGGGCGCTGGGGCCCCGGGGCTAAAGCCATAAGGCTTCAAAAGGCTAGCAATGTACGGGGCAACTCCCTGATTGGCTTTGGGTTTTATCAGTATTTTTTTGTGCATTAAAACACGGGTTTTCAAGGTTGCCGGGGCGGGGTACAACAGCGATGCCCCGCCCCGGGGCCCTACTGCCGGTGCAAATAGGGCCCCAGGAGCGGGGCAGGGGTAGTGGGCTGGTGGGCGGCCTACATCTTGGTTTTCATCTTGCCCTTGCCCGCCATCTTGTTTTGCTTTTTCGCAGCGCGCTTGGCCTGCGCGTTGCTAGCAGATGGCGCGCCCTTGGTGAACACTTCGCCGGCCGATACCGCGCCGTCGGTGTTGCTGGGCACCGGGGCCGTGCCGCTAGGCACTGCGCTGGGCGCGGCGGTGCCGGTGCCGGTGCCGGGCGCGGTTTGGGCGGGGGTGGTTTGGGCGGTGGCTACCCCGAAGCTGCACAAGCCGGCAGCCAAAAGCGAGAGGAAGGTTTTCATGAAAAAGGCCGTTAAGATTGTTGGTGGCTCTTTTACCTGGAACGAGGCCGCAAGGTCATGCCCGCTGGGGCCCCAAGGGGCTCGCACCGCCAGCCGGAACTTCTCGGATGTGCACGCTGCCAGCGCCCTCCACCACGCTCACTTTCTGGCCACTACCGAGCCGTACGATTACGACCGCTAAGCCGCAGTATGTACCCACGTGCTCAGGGCCCGTGCTTCCCCATTATCGGGGCCCAGGAGCAAACGCGCATCCCAGCGTATGGTGCCCCGCACGAGAGCTGGCTATTTGGCGCCACCGATGCCGCTGAATTTAAGCCCCATGGCTGCAAGAAATGCGCCCGCTTGTTACGAGCCTCAACCTTTCGCCTCGCCAATTAGCAGCCACACCACGCCCTTCCGCCCTTCGGGTGTCACTGGCCTGAGCTGCGAGCAATGCGGGTACCTTGGGCATATCTTCTCGTGTAGGCTCGCAACAAGTTGCTTGACGAGGAGTAAGAGGCGTGTTTTCGCCATCAGTAGCTGAGCTTTCAGCCATTTTCCGCGGAATTCTTACAGCTAGCTGCTTGACCCCAATGCCCCATGCTTATTGATGCGCTCGTTCACAACGGTGGCCCATATAAGCTTCTGCGGATGCCCATTTCCAGGCCGCGCAACTCGGCTAAGCCCCGCAGGCGACCAATGGCGGAGTAGCCGGGATTCGTTTTTTTGTGCAGGTCATCAAGCAGCTGGTGGCCGTGGTCGGGGCGCATGGGGATGCTGACTTTTAGCCGGTCCATAATGGCTATCAACTCGCTCATCACGGCGTACATGTCCACATCGCCCTCCAGGTGGTTGGCTTCGTAGAAATTGCCTTCTTTATCGCGCTCCGTGCTGCGCAGGTGCACGAAATGAATGCGGTCGGCAAAAGAGGTTATAATCTGCCGCAGGTGGTTGTCGGGGCGCACGCCCAGCGAGCCGGTGCAAAAGCACAGCCCGTTGTGCAACGAGGGTACCGCGTCAACCAGCGCCTGCAGGTCGGTGGCCGTGCTCACGACCCGCGGCAGTCCCAGGATGGGGTACGGGGGGTCGTCGGGATGAATAGCCAGCTTGACGCCGACCTCCTCGGCCACCGGCACGATTCTCCGCAGCAAGTGAATCAAGTTGGCCCGCAGCTGGTCTGCGTCAATGTCTCGGTACGTGTCCAGGGCCTGCTGAAACTGTTCCAGTGTAAAGCTTGCCTCACTGCCCGGCAGCCCGGCAATGATGTTACGTTGCAATTGCCGTTTATCTGCCTCGCTCATCCCAGCGAAGCGGCGCTGCACGGCGGCCAGCTGCTCGGGAGAGTAGTCGTGCTCGGCACCCGGTCGCTGCAACAGCAGGGTGTCGAAAGCGACGAAGGCAGCCTGCTCAAAGCGCAGGGCCCGCGAGCCATCGGGCAGTCCGTATGCCAGGTCGGTTCGGGTCCAGTCGAGTACCGGCATGAAGTTGTACGTCACCGTCTGAATGCCGCAGGCCGCTAGGTTCCGCAGGCTTAGCTGGTAGTTTGCAATGAGTAGCTCAAAGCCGGGAGTCTGGGTTTTGATGGCTTCGTGCACGGGCACGCTTTCCACTACGCTCCACCGCAAGCCCGCTTGTTCAATCTCGGCTTTGCGCTGCACGATTTGCTGCAAGGGCCACACCTCCCCGTTCGGAATGTGGTGCAAGGCCGTAACGACCCCCGCGCAGCCGGCCTGCCGGATATCCGCGAGGGTTACGGGGTCGGAAGGCCCAAACCAGCGCATGGTTTGCTCCAGGCAGTAGGATTCTGTCGTTGCCATAGGTAAGTGCGGCCAAAACTAATGAAAAGGCCGAGCAGTAAAAAAGGACGTGCGCAAGAGGGTGGAAGAAAAGTGCAGTCTGAGCAAGAAGTGACTTAAGAAGTTGCGCGCGACTTGCGCTTTGTTTTATAGCCAGGCGGTATATCCCAGCCGTAGCTCCTGCGCATAAGCGGTCTAATCGGTAATTAGAGCCGTTTCGGAGTGAGTGTATGGGTTTTCAGGGTAGCTTGCGCTATGCAAGTCCATTCGGATGATTTGCGCCAGCGCGTAGCGGCCGCTTACGCAACTGGGCAATTTACGATTGGCCAGGTGGCCAGTCGCTTTGCCGTTTCTACCTCGTTCGTGGAAAAGCTGCTTCAACGCCAGCGCATCAGCGGCTCAGTGGCCGCCCTAACCCACCGCGGTGGCCCCAGGCCCCGCCTGCAAGCGGCTGACCGCCACCGCCTCGCGGCCTGCGTGGCGGCCCAGCCCGACGCGACGCTGGCCGAACTGCGCCAGCAACTGGTGGCCGCCGGCAGCCCCGCCGCGGGGCAGACCGTGCTGTGGCAGACGCTGCAAGCAATGGACTTACAGCATAAAAAAAGGGCCTGCACGCCGCCGAGCGCGGCACCGCGCGCGTGAGGGGCCTGCGCCGGGACCTTATCGAAGCCCTCCCGTACAAAGACGTGACCCGTTTCAAGTTCGTGGATGAGACGGGCGTGACCCTGGCCTACACCCGTCGTTACGGCCGCGCCCCGGGCGGGCGGCGGGTGGACGCGGCCGTGCCGCTGCACAAAGGGCCCAACGTGACGGTGGTGGCCGCCCGCTCGGCCTAGGGCATGGAGGCGGTTAGGGAACGGGACGGCGCCGTGAACACGGCCAGTTTCGCCGTGTCCCTGGAGCAGGTGCTTGGGCCGGGCTTGCAGCCGGGCGACGCGGTCGTCTTGGATAACTTGCGGGTCCACCAGGCGGCCGGCCTGGCAGAACCGGTGGCAGCCCGCGGCGCCCGGCTGCTGTACCTGCCGCCCTACTCACCGGATTTTACGCCTATTGAACGGGCCTTCAGCAAGCTCAAAACCCACCTGCGCACCGCGGCCGCCCGCACCCGCGAGGCCCTGGCAACCGCCTTGCAAGCGGTGCTGGCCTGGATAACGGCCGAGGATGCCCAAAACTGGTTTGACCACTGTGGTTGCCACGTACACTGACTGCGAATTCGCTCTAATAAGTCGCTTAACCAGCGATACAGACGATAATGTGGCAACCGCTCTGACAGGCAAAAGTCCGTGACGGCTTTGTTGGTGACCTGCTCATGCCGCTGCATCCGCCTTCTACAGATAGCCTAGCGGGTAGGTGCTTTTTCAACAGCAACTGCGTCTTTCTGGGCCCAGCCATAAATTGGTTAGCATAAGTTTCGCTCCCGTTGCTAGTAAGAAGGCCTAACTACTATTTGGACAGAAGTTAGGTAATTCGGATTTCTGCCTCAGCTGGTTAGTAATCGTCGCACCAAGCTGTTAACCCCCGGCTGAAGGCTTAATTACATCTTTGATTCGTGTAGGCATCCACGGAATCCTTAACCCTGCCCGTGCTTTGCAGCTGCTGTTTGTAGCTGTTGAAAGGGACCATAACCTCTCGCCAACGTTATTTGGTGGCCCATTGGTTGCGTATATTTATGAGTTATCATATATGATAGACTTATTGATTATTTATATTTAGCAGAAATAGCATGGGCATCCGCGCCGACTTCCGCCTGTTGGCGAACATCCTCGACCACGCACCGGCCCTCATTTGCGCCGTTGACCCGCACGGGCAGTTACAGCGCGTGAGCGGGGCTTGCCGGCACGTGCTGGGCCGGGAGTGCGACGAGTTGGTGGGCCAGCCCTTTGCCGACATCCTGCACTCCGAAGACCGTACCGCTGCCTTGGCTGCCTGCGCGCGGGCGCTGAAGCAGGAGGGCCCCGTGCATTTCGAAAGCCGCTGCCTGGGCCCGGCCGGAGAGGAAGTGGTCGTGGAATGGTCGGCCTCCTGGTCGCCGGCCGATGAGCGGCTGCTTTGCATGGGGCGCGACGTGACGCAGCAGCGCCAGGCGGCCCGCCACGCCCAGGAGCAAGAGGCGTATCACCGGGCCGTGACCGAGCACGGGTTCGATATGATGGGCGTGGTCAACGAGGAAGGCCGCTACCTCTACGTGGCCAGCTCCATTACACGGGCATTGGGCTACCAGCCCGAGGAGATGATAGGCCATAGCGCTTTCGATTTTATGCATCCCGATGACATGGCGGCGGCGAAGGCCAGCTGGGTTGAGCTGGGCAGCCAGCCACTTTTTACCGTCACCGACTTTCGCTTCCGCACAGCCAGCGGCGAGTGGCGCTGGATGGAATCCTCCATTAGCAACCAGCTGCTGAACCCCGAAATTCGGGCTTACACGGTGGTTTCGCGCGATGTGACGGAGCAGTACGAGGCAACCCGCCACGCTCACAAGCAACAAGAGTTCTACCGGGCCGTGGCCGAGCACGGCTTCGATATTATGGCGCTGCTGAGCGGCGAGGGAGTGTATACCTACGTGGGCGGCTCGGTGCAGAATACGCTGGGCTATTTGCCCGACCAACTATTGGGGCACAGCCCCTTCGAGTTCATTCATCCCGATGACGTGGCCGCGGCCGAGGCGGCCTGGGCTGAGCTGGGCACGCAGCCCGTCTTTGCCGTGCCAGATTGCCGGTTCCGCGCCGCTAATGGCGCGTGGCGCTGGATGGAAACCACCGTCGGCAACCAGCTACTCAACCCGGATATTCAAGCGTTTACGCTGTGCTCGCGCGATGTCACCGACAAGAAAAATCACGCCTTCGAGTTGGCTGCTAGTGAGCAGCGCTTTCGGCTGCTGTTTGAGCACAACCGCGACCCGGCCATTTTTCAGGATATCGACGGACGGGTGCTCGACGTGAACCCCGCTTACCTGGACTTGATGCAGCTGCCCAAGGAGCAGGTGTTACAGCAGCAGCAACTACCCGCAACGTTTTCCCGGCTTTCTGATGAGCAGTTTCAGGTGGCCTTGAGCGGGCAGGAGGCCGGGTACGAAGCCCGCATCACGCGGGAAGGCGTGGAGCGAGCGGTGGCCGTGACCAAGATTCCGCTGATGGTGGAAGACAAGATTGTGGGGGTGTACTCCACGGGCAAGGACATTACGGACATGGCCACCGCGCAGCGCCTCCTCCAGCAGCAGACTGCCCGGCTCCACCTGGTGCTGGAAAGCATCAATGATGCCTTTCTTTCGGTAGACCGGGACTGGAACCTGACCTACCTCAATAGCGAAGGCGAGCGCCTGCTCCGCCTGAAGCAGGCCGACACGCTGGACAAAAACATCTGGGAGCTGCTGGGCGATGAAGGCGGCAGCATCTCCCGTCAAAAATGCGAGGAAGCTCTCGATACTGGCAAAACAGTGCGGTTTGAAGCCTTCCACGAGCGCAAAATGCGCTGGCTCGAGTTGCGGGTTTACCCGTTTGCGGAGGGCGTCTCCGTCTTCTTCTCCGACATCACCAAGCGCGTGAAGTCTGACCGGCAGCTGAAATTGCTGGCCCTGGTGGCCAAGGGCACCGTCAACAGCGTCGTCATCACCGATGGGCAAGGACGCACCGAGTGGGTAAACGAGGCTTTCACCCGCGACACGGGCTACACCCTGGCCGAGATGCGGGGCAAAAAGCCGGGGGCCGTGCTGCAAGGCCCCGAAACCGACTTGGCCGCCATCCGGCGCTTTCAGGAGCGGCTGCCGCTGCACAAGCCGTTTCCGGTTACCATCCTCAATTACAAGAAGTCGGGGCAGAAACTGTGGTTTGCGATGGACGTGACCCCCATTTTCAACGATGCGGGCGAACTGGTGCAGTACATCGCTATTCAGCAGAACATCAACTTCCGCAAAGAGGTGGAAGCCAGCCAGGCCAAGATGACCGAGGAGCTATACCGGCACAACCGCGACCTGCAGCAGTTTGCCTACATCATTTCGCACAACCTGCGCGCGCCCCTGGCCAACGCCCTGGGCCTCGCCGCGCTCCTGCCCAAGCTAGACCGCCAAAACCCGGTGTTCGACGCCTCCCTGGCGCACCTGTGCGAAAGCCTGGGCCAAGCCGATAACGTGCTTCAGGACCTGAACCAGGTGCTCTCCCTCCGCGACCAGCAGCACGGGCAGCCGGACCGGGTGGCGCTGGCGGAGGTGTGCCGGCAGTCCGTTGTGGACCTGGAAGCGTCCGTGCAGCAATGCGGGGGCCGGGTGAGCGTCAACGTGCCCGATGACTTGGCCGTGCGCGGCAACCGGGCCTACGTCTACAGTATTTTTTACAATTTGCTGTCGAACTCCAGCAAGTACCGCGCCGAGCGGCGCCCGCTGCGGGTCGAAATCGCCTGCTTGCGCAACGAGGGGGGCGGGCTCAGCCTTAGCTTCACCGACAACGGCTCCGGGTTTGACCTAGTCAAGGCCGGGTCCGAGGTGTTTCAACTCTACAAGCGCTTTCACGTGAAGCCGCGGGGCCGGGGCATTGGTTTGTACCTGGTCAAAACCCACGTCGAGGCCATGGGTGGCCAGATTGAGGTCACGAGCGAGGTCGACGGTGGTACCCGCTTCCTGATTCAACTTGACTCCTTTTAAAGTATTTTTTAACTCGTCCCTTGCCTAATGCTGACCTATCTGATCGACGACGATCCCATCAGCTTGTTCTTGGCCGAGCAAGTGCTGCGTCAGGAAGGCGTTACCTCCCCCATCCGCCCGTTTGCCACGGCCGAAGAGGCGCTGCACTTTCTCTCGTCCCACCTGCCAACGGAGGTGCCGGCCGTCATTTTGCTCGACCTGAACATGCCGGTAATGAACGGATGGGAATTTCTAGAGGCCCTGCGGCCGTACGCGGCGGCGCTGGCCGGCCGCTGCCACATCTATATCCTGACGTCTTCCCTGGCGCTGGCCGACACGTCCCGGGCGAAAGATTTTGCCTTGGTGAGCGGCATTATCCACAAGCCCCTCAATGAGGACGGGGTTCAGGGCATCCGGCACGCCGCCGGGCAGCTGTGCCCCAGCCCCGAGTAAGGAAAAGGGCGGGCTACTGCAGCAGGTGTAGGACAAGTTCCCGAAGGAGGAACGGGAGCGAACCGGAGTTAACGCTTTCCGCTAAATTTACTAGCTGCTGCCCTGCTTTTAGCATATTGTGCTTCTATTAGATTGCTGATATTAGATTGCTGATATCCTTATGGACGCATTGAAACGTCACCACGTCAGGGTGTCTGGCACGGGGCCCCAGGCAATCGTATTTGTGCACGGTTTTGGCTGCGACCAGCACATGTGGCGGTTGGTAGCGCCAGCCTTTGAAGCGGCGTACCGTGTGGTGCTGCTCGACCTGGTAGGGGCCGGTAATTCTGACCTGGCGGCCTATGACCCGGCACGATACAGCACCCTGGCCGCGCACGCCGAAGACGTGCGCGAGGTACTTCAGGCGCTGGATTTGCACGCCGTAGTGTACGTGGGCCATTCGGTGAGTGCCATGATTGGCGTGCTGGCGGCTATTCAGGAGCCCGCACGGTTTGCCCGGCTCGTGCTCGTGGCGCCCTCGCCGCGCTACATCAATGAGGGTGACTATGTAGGCGGCTTCGAGCCGGCTGACATTGACGAACTGCTGGAAGCCATGGACAGCAACTACCTGGGCTGGTCGGCGGCGTTTGCGCCCGTCATCATGGCCCATCCCGACCAGCCGGAGCTGGCCGCCGAGCTGGCCAATAGCTTTTGCCGCACCGACCCGGCCATTGCCCGGCATTTCGCCGGGGTCACGTTCCGGGGCGACGAACGGGCCGACCTGCGCCGGGTGCGCACCCCGACCCTGATTTTGCAGAGCGCCCGTGACCTGATTGCGCCGCTGTCCGTGGGCACCTACCTGCACGAGCAGCTGGCCGGCAGCCAGTTAGTGGTCATGGATACCGCCGGCCACTGCCCGCACATGAGCGCGCCGCAGGCCACTATTGCAGCCATACGGACCTACCTCCAATCGCAGGGCCCCCTTCCCGCATGACGGCCGCTAACGGTGATAAGCCGGGCCTTGGCCTGAGCTCGACGCAGGAAAGCGCGTAGGAATTGTACGAGCAATCTCCGTGCGGCTATTGCTCCTGCCTGCCCGACGGCACGCTGGTGAAACTCAACCACACCCTGCTCCATTGGCCGGGGTACGCCCGCGAAGAGCTGGTAGCCCGCCGCCGCCTTTAACAGCTGCTGACCATAGGCGGAGCGCTGCGCCTTGAGATGCACGGCGAACCGCTGCTGCAAGGCCACGTGCGGGAGCTGAGCTACCAGCTGCGCCACCAGGATGGCACCACGCAGCCCCTGCTGCCGAATATTTTGACTACTACAATCACAAACGCCGACACTCCAGCACCGGTTATTTAAAACCTTATCTCTCTCATCAACAAAAACTTGCCAATATCACCTAATTTTCTCCTGCTTAACTAGACTATCCCAAGTCCCCCTTTCCGATCCTTAGCCCGTTCTCTATGAAACTTTATCAAGCGCTAACGGCCCTACTCTTCGCGGCTGGTGTAGCCGGCGGCGGGTGTAATTCCCGGCCCAACAGTGCCGAACACGAAAAAATGGGTCCATCGGCTACGCGAACGCCAGATGAGCATGACCGCTTTATTAACTCAAACAGCTTCTCAGGGGCAAGATTCGACCCTGCGTGCCCTGGCCCAGGGGGTGCTACGGGAGAAATGCTTCGGCTGCGCGGACGCCAGATGAGCATGACCGCCGTAAGAGCATCTTAGTTAATTCAAACAGCTGCTTAGAATCCCGTGGCCCCGAAACGCCAGTTCAGCGAGAGGTTGGCCACCCGCCCCTCGACCGGGGCCCACAGCTGGCGAAAAACCGGGTTGCCGTAGGGCGGCAGCACCACCCGTTCGTGGCGGGTTTGGCGGTAATCCAGCAGGTTTTCGCCGTTGAGCACCAGCGTCCACGGACCGATGCGATAGCGCAGCAAGGCCGCGAAAATAGGGTAGCCGGGCGTGGTCGAACCATCGGAGCGGTACTGCTGGCCGGTGTAGGATGCCTCCAGGCCCGCACCAAAGCTATCAGTCACTTCCACCGTGCCTACGGCGGCGAACTTGTGCCGCGCGGCCAGCTCAACGTGCGGGTTCACTGGGTCGTACGTGCGCCGGGCGTCGGTAAAAACATAGCCCAGGTATAGTTCCGTCTCGTCTAAACGCAGGCGCAGGTACGTTTCCAGGCCCTGGGCTACGACCGGCGCGGCGGCATTTTGCCAGCTCAGCGGGCCGCTACCGGGCAGGTAAGCCCCGCTGCCGGCCGAGCCATCGGGCAGTACGAGGGGGTGTTGCAGGCGCGTGTAGAAAAACGACTGGTTGAGGCTGATGATGAGCGGGGCGCCGTCGTCGTCAAACCCCGGAATGATGCGCTGGTAGTTCAGATCCCCGTTGAGGCCCTGCGAGGTCTCGGCCCGCAGGCCTAGCAAGGGCTGAATCTGCGGGTATTCGCGCTCGTCGAGGCTATTGACGTAGGGCACCGGCACCCGGTAGCCCAGGCCCCCATTTAGGCGGGCCGTGAAGGCAGTACTCAGCTTGTAAAGCAGGGCCAAGCGTGGCAGCGGAAAAGCGCCGTAGGCATTGTGGTGGTCCAGCCGAAACCCGGCCTGCACGTCCAGGCGCGGGCCGGGGTGCCAGTTATCCTGGGCAAACGCGCCGAGGGTGTAGTAGGCGTAGGGGCCCCGCAAGGGAGTCGCGCTGCCCACTGCCGGGCGCAACTGCTCGCCGTTGGCGTTCAGCCCCACCACGAGCGTATGCTGCTTGCCCAGCGGCTGCAGGTAGCTGGCCTCGGTGTAGTAGGCCATCTGGCCGGCCTGAAACGCCACGGTGTTGGTGCGCACATCGCGTGAAAAACTGGTAAAGGCGCCCTTCAGCGTTAGCCGGCCGGTGCCCACGCTGTCGTTGGTATATAAGGCGTCGAGGGTATGGCGCTGGCTGGCATTGGTAACGAAGTAGGCCGGGCCGCCGACCACGTCTGTTCTTCCCTGGAGCACGGTCTGGTCACCGCCGCGCCGCTCATCGAAGGTGCCGGTGTAGCCCACCGCTAGCTGGCTGTGCGGGGTGGGGTAGTAAAACAGCCGGGGGTGTACCGTCAGGCTGCGCACGCGCGGCACGTCTACGAAGCCGTCGCCGTCCACGTCTACGTCCTGCTGCCGGGTCAGGCCCCCAAAAAAGGAGTAGCCCCACCGGGGCCCACGCTGGGCGGCGAAGGCGGTCAGGTTGGTTTCCTTCAGGGTGCTCTGGTTGAGCGTGGCCGCGAACTGGGGGGTGCCCAGGGTCGGCGTTCGGCTCACCAGGTTCACCAGGCCCGCAATGGCCCCGCCCCCGTAGAGCGTGGAGTTGGAACCCTTGAGCAACTCCACCTGGCGCAGGTCGAGCGGCGGGATAGCCAGCAGGCCGAAGCTGCCGGCAAAGCCCCCGTAGAGTGGCAGCCCGTCGCGTAAAATCTGAGAATATTGCCCCTGTAGGCCCTGAATGCGCAGGTCGGCGTTGCCCGTGGTGGGCGAGGTGGGCTGCACCTGGGTGCCAGCCACGTCGCCCAGCAGGCTGGCGATGTTGCCGGGCTTGATGCCGCCTTCTTCCCGCATTTCTTCCTCGCCCAGCACCTCAATGCGCTCGGGCTGGTCCTCGATGCGGGAGTTGGTGCGGGTGGCGGTCACCACCACTTCCTCCATTTGAGCGGCACTGGGCGTTAGCTCCACCAGCACGGGCGATTCCGTTCGGGGCAGGGTCAGGGTTAAGGTTTGCGACGCATAGCCTAGGCTCGAAACCACCACCCGGTAGGGCCCCACCGCCAAACCGGGCAGTACGGCGAGGCCCGCCGCGTCGGTAGCGGAACCGAGATGATTCGCGGGCACCGTGACGGTTGCGCCGGGCACAGGGGTATGGGTATGGGCGTCGCGCACGAGCACGCGCAGCGGACTTTGGGCCACTGCCGCGCAGGCGTTGCCAAGCAGCAACGCCAATAAAACCAGTAATTTCATGAAGAGGAGGGACGCCTCGCGTCCGGGAGGGGTAAACAAACGGTACTACCGGCTAGGCCATGCCTGCCGCGCCGGCTTCGGGGGGTAGTACCTGGTTCACACGCGTATCACTCGCCAGCGCAGCCAGCGCCGGGCCAGCACCGGAACCGCGCTGGCTTCCCAAACCTGGCGCTGCGGGCGTTGATGCGCCCATTGCCGGCGGGTACCCGACCGACGGTAATCGCCCGCTGGGGCCTTTGATTGCGCCACCGGGGCCGCCACCAGAATTTTAGCCGGCCCCGCCACATATTCCTGAATCCCGCGGGCATAATAAGCTCGGGCATCCTCCGCATCGGTCTGGCATACGGTGTCGAGGTAGAAGATACCCAGCAGCAGCGTAAGTACTCGGAGCAGGGAACGGAGGGGCACAGTCAACGAATAATATACGGGGCAAAAATAGCCCTTTTAACTTCTAGAAAGGGTTTGCCTATCAGGCAGCGCCTTTCCAAAACCCCTCGATAACCAGAAACCGGGGGATACCCTAAATCAGCGAATCCAAACTCCGCCGGGCGTGGCTGGCGGGCCCCAGGCGCTGAAACTCAGTCGGGGTGAGGCCCGTCACTTGCCGGAATTGCCGCGAGAGGTGCGCCGGGCTGCTGTAGCCCAGCAGCTCGGCCACGCCGGCAATGGGCAGCTCGTCGTAGCCAATCAACTCCTTGGCGCGCTCCACCTTCTGGCGGATGATGAACTTCTCAATCGTCAGGCCTTCGGAAGCGGAGAACAAGTGGGAAAGGTAGTGGTAGTCCTTCCCCAGGTGCTCGACCAGATAATCGGAGTAGTTGAGCAGGCGCGGGCCGGGCGGGGGGTAGTGAATCAGGGCCACCAGCAAGGTTTTGATGCGGTCCACCAACTGGTCGCGGGGGTCTTCCAGCAACTCAAACCCCGCGTCGTGCAAGCGAGTACGGATGGCGGCCCAGTCGGGGGCCGCTCCGTCGGGCGTCGATACGTCGGCCTCGCCCAGCGCCACGCGGTGCACCTGCAGGCCCAGGGCCCCGAGGTCTTCGCCCACCACCCGGATGCACTGGGGGCAGACCATGTTCTTAATCAGCAGCCGGTGGGAGCCCGGCGGCGGCAGAACGTGGGCAATGCTGACGTCGGCTTTCATGGGATGCATCATTATTTCACCACCAAACTGCCGCGCAGCATGCCCATGCCGCAGGTGAACGGGAACGTGCCGGCCTGCTGGGGCAGCAGCTCCACCAGCGTCGTTTTAAAGGCCGGCAGGTCGCGGCGGATGCTGAAATCGGGCATCAACAACTCCTCTGAGCAGCTGTTTTCCTCGTCCCGGTAAAAGCTCAGTTGCACGGGCTTGCCACGTTCCACTTCAATGATGTCGGGCGAGTAACCGCCTTTCACGGTGATGTCTACTTCCTGCACCCCACTCGACGAGGAAACGGCGCTGGTTGTCTGGCGGGCTGAGAAGAAGAAATACCACAGCACAAAGGCCGCTAAACCCAGACCGACGATGGTGACGATGATTGCGGAGGTATCCATTTTGTTGAATTAAAAATTGAAAATCGGCCCACGAATAGAACGGCGCTAATGCGGGCAAACCGCTCATTTTTAACGTATCAATTTTGGTTTTTACTTGGTATAAAGCTCCTTAGGCGCAATGAGTTAGTGAGTACCGAGACGGAGCTGAGGGCCATGGCCCCGGCCGCCAGCATAGGAGAGAGGAGGACACCGAAGAAGGGGTAGAGCAGCCCGGCCGCGATGGGAATGCCCAGCGTGTTGTAGATGAAGGCGAAAAATAGGTTTTGCTTGATGGTGCGGATGGTTTGGCGGCTCAGTTCAATGGCCGTCACCACGCCATTCAGGTCGGAGCGCATGAGCGTGATGCCGGCCGCTTCCATCGCCACGTCCGTACCCGAGCCGACGGCCAGGCCGATGTCGGCTTGGGCCAGCGCGGGCGCGTCGTTAATACCGTCGCCGACCATGGCTACGATGCGGCCCTCGCCCTGCAGCTCCTTCACTTTGCCGGCCTTGTCGGCCGGTAGCACTTCGGCGAAGTAGCGCGTGATGCCCACCTGACCCGCCACCTGGGCGGCCGTCTGCGGGTTGTCACCCGTCATCATCACCACCTCAATACCCAGGGCTTGAAGCTTCTTGATGGCGGCGGCTGAGGTATCGCGCACTGTGTCAGCTACACCCACTAAACCCACGCCCTGCCCGGCCACGGCCACGTAGAGCACCGTTTTGGCCTGGCTCAGCAGCTGCTCGGCCTGTGCCTTCAGCTCGGGCGAAAGGGCAATGCCCTCGTCCGTGAGCAGGCGGCGGTTGCCGATGAGTACGCCTTGGCCGTCCACGGTAGCCGCCGCCCCTTTGCCCTCCACGGCCCGGAAGCCGGTTGCGGCCAAGCTGCCGCTTCCCTGGGCCTCGGCGTGGCGCACCACGGCCTCGGCCAGCGGGTGCTCGCTCTGCCGCTCTACGGCGGCCACCAACTGCAACAGGCGCGGGCCGTTCTGACCGGGGGCCACGAAGTCCGTCACGGCCGGCTCGCCGCGGGTGATGGTGCCGGTTTTGTCGAGCAGCACGGTGTTTACCTGGTAGGCTTTTTCCAGCGCTTCGGCGTTGCGAATTAAAACGCCGTGCTCCGCGCCTTTGCCAGTACTGACCATAATGGCCGTGGGCGTGGCCAGCCCCAACGCGCAGGGACAGGCAATGATGAGCACGGCCACGAAGTTGACCAAAGCCAGCGGCAGGCGCGTAGCCTCCGGGGCCAGGTCAAACCAGAGCACGAAGGTCAGAATGGAGATAATTACCACCGTGGGCACGAAGATGGCGCTGACTTTATCGGCCAGGCGCTGAATGGGGGCCCGGCTGCCCTGGGCGTCTTCCACCAGCTTCACAATCTGGGAAAGCATGGTGTCGGCACCAACTTTGGTTACCTCAAAACGGAAAGAGCCGGTTTTATTGAGCGTGGCCCCGAATACTAGGTCGCCGGTTTGCTTTTCCACGGGCAGGCTTTCGCCGGTGAGCATGGCTTCGTCGAGCGAGGAAGAGCCTTCGGTGATGCGGCCATCGGTGGCCACCTTTTCGCCGGGGCGCACTACCACAATGTCACCGAGCTGCACCCGCTCAATGGGCACATCCACTTCCGCGCCACCGGACCGCACCACACGGGCCGTTTTGGCCTGCAGGCCGATGAGGCTGCGCATGGCGGCCGAGGTCTGCGTTTTGGCGCGCAGCTCCATCACCTTGCCCAGCAAAATCAGGGCAATGATGGTAGCCGTAGTATCGTAGTACACCTCGGGCATCAGGCCCCGGCTGGTAAAAAAGCCGGGCACTACGGTTGCCGCCAGGCTATACAGAAAAGCCGCGCCGGTGCCCACGGCGATGAGCGTGTCCATGTTGGCCGACCGGTGTTTGAAGCCGTTCCAGGCCGATACGTAGAACTCCCGGCCGCTGTAGCCCAGCACGGGCAGCGTGAACAGCAGCAGCAGGTAGTTGAGCCACTGCACATTCACGCGCTGCATCATCGCGGGCCAGAGCATCAGCATACTCAGCGGCATGATGACCACGACCAGGCCCACTGCCACCCAGAAGCGGCGCTTGAGCTTCTGGTAAGCCAAGGCTTTCTGGCGGTCAATTTCGGCGCTGCGCTCGGCGGCGCTGGTATCGGGGACACGCTCCATTACCCCGTAGCCGGCGTTGACGACGGCTTCCTTTAAGGTGGCCGGGCTGGCTTGGCCGGGCACGTACTGCACGGTGGCTTTTTCAGTGGCGAAATTGACCAACGCGCTCTGCACGCCGGGGGCCCGGCTCAGCGACTTTTCCACGGCCGCCGCGCACGAGGCGCAGGTCATGCCTTCGATGTCGAGGGTTTCGATTTTGGTAGTTGGTTCCATAACAGCAGGTTACTACGTGGGTGCTGGGCACAGCTACTCAGAAGAGAAAGCCCACAACCACACTACAAAGGAACGGCGCTCCCCCAGCGAAGTTGGTACTGAATACGGCCGCAGAATTGCATAATTTGACGGGCGGCATCGCCGTTCGAGGCCAATTAGATTCCGGTTTGTTTACCGTTGCCCGCGCCTGCGAGCTTATAAAATCCGGCTTCGTACTTACACAATCCCGACAACGATTGGTGTTTGGTAATAGCCCACTACGCTTACAGAATGGCCCGAAACACTGGCTGGTGCCGTATTTCCCTTCGATTTATTGCCCCTGCCTGGTGGCAGGGCGCGAAACCCTTTGCCGGCTTTGCAGTTAACCAACCAGTCCAGCTCCTTACCGGGGATAAGCCTGTTTTCGCGGTTGCTCGGTGCCCGTTATGTTCCGTAGTCTGTTCCCCTTTCGCCGTTTGCTGGCGACGAGCTTCCTGCTCGTCTTCGCCAACGTGTTCGTGGGGCAGTGCTGGTGCGCTACGGTAAACCCGGTGGCGACGGTCCCGCATGTGGGGGCCCCAACGCACCACGAACCCGCCGAAAGGCCCGCGCATCCGGGCTGCCACGGTCATGGGGCCCAGGCGGAACACCACGGCAAGCATAAGGGGCATTCGTCGAATTCGGCCACCAGCCACGACTGCTGCAAGGACAAGTCGGCTTCTTTGCTTTCGTCGCTGACTTCGCCGGTGCAAAAGCAATTTCCTATACCCGCTCCGGCCTTGTTGCCGGCGGCCATTGGGTTTCATTTTCTGTCCCAGGCCGGCCAGTGGGACCGCACCCAGGCGGTTACGCTGGTGCCACCCCGGCAGTTAAAGCCCAAAATACCCGACATCCGCATTTTTATCCAGTCGCTGACTGTCTGATTCTTCCGACGCGCCAAGGCTCGCGCCGGCATAGCTACGCTATGTCCGGGGCGGGCCTTTTCGTTTGCTCGTTGGTGTGGCCTGGCCGCGCCTCTCCCTCTATTTTCCTGGTTTTGCCGGCCCGACAATGAAGTGTCGTTGTCAGGAATCTGGGCGCCGTCCCTGCGTGGGCCCCGTTGCCGCTGGCCGTACCCGCACTACGCCGCGTTGGCTGCTGCACTGGGCTTGGTGCTCGGGCAACAATGGTCGGCGTAGTCTTTACCGCCCAATGCCCGCGTGGCTGCGTTGAGGTCGGCCTCGATGCCCCGCCGTCCGGAATCTGGTGCTGCCTTCTCCCTAAAAATTACTCATGCCTCTCGACCATTCCCTCACGCCCGACAGTGGCCGCTGTGTGCTCTACATCAAGCACATGGTTTGCTCGCGCGGCATTCGCGTCGTGCGGCGTGAATTAGAAAGCCTGGGGTTACGGGTACTCGCCGTACGCCTGGGGGCGGCTACGGTGGCCGGCCCAACTCAGGAGCTGGACTGGGTGCGCATTCGGGCCGCGCTGGTGGCGGCCGGGTTTGCCCTGCTGGAAAACACGCAGCACGTGCTGGCCGCACAGGTAAAGCAGCTGGTAAACGAGTTGCTGCGCCGTCCCGATACGCTCCGGCACTGCGACGTCATTCCCACGCTGGCGCAGGAGGTGGGCGTAAGTGTGCGCCAGTTGCACAGCCTGTTTGCCCGGTTGCCCGGCCACGAGAGCCTGCTCAGTTACATTACGCATCAGCGGCTGACTTACGCGCAGGAGCTGCTGGGAGCTTCCCAGCTGGGCATCGGCCGCCTTGCCCGGCTACTGGGCTACGGCAGCCTGGCGCACTTCTCCGGGCAGTTTCGGCGGTTCGCGCACTGCGCCCCGTCATTTTACCGGCAGCTGCTGCTTTCCACCGCTGAAGCGGCCGCCCGACATCCAGATGCGCCAAATAGTGCAAGCCGACAGGCAAATAACGTAAAACCGGGTGGATAGGGGTCGGGTATACCAAAGGGCAATTACCAACCACTAACTACTTTTCCCATGCCTACCCAAAACCAATCCCTGCTCGATGCTCTCAACGCTTGCGTTGCCGCCTGCGAACATTGCGCCTCGGCCTGCTTGCAAGAAGCTGATGTGAAAATGATGGTTGGCTGCATCAGCCTCGACCGGGACTGCGCCGACATTTGTGCCCTCACGGCCCGCTTCGTGGCCCGCGGCTCAGCGCACGCCCAGCACCTGCTGCGGGAGTGCGCCGAAGTCTGCAAAGCCTGCGGCGACGAGTGCGAGAAGCACGGGGCCCACATGCAGCACTGTAGGGAATGCGCCGAGGCGTGCCGCCGTTGCGAAGAAGCCTGCCGCGCGGGCGTGGGTGCTTAGTCAAGGGGCGTGTGTACGCTTCCCCGTTCGGTAAGCCAGTAGTTAGCAGAGGCTAAGCGGCTTGTTTAAATTCGATGGGGGTCATAAAATTCAAGGCCTGGTGCGGCCGTTGGGTGTTGTAATCGAGCATCCACTCCTCGACGAGTTGGCGCACGTGGGCCAGCGAACGAAACAGGTGCGCATCAAGCAGCTCGCGGCGAAACGAGCCGTTGAAGCGCTCGATGTAGGCGTTTTGAGTCGGCTTGCCGGGCTGAATCCAGTGCAAGGCGATGCCCTGCGCCTCGCACCATTCGGTCAACCGGGCGCTGATAAACTCCGGCCCGTTGTCGGTGCGCAGCTGCGCCGGCCGGCCGTGGTACGCAACCAAGCGCGTCAGCACCTGCACCACGCGGGCGGCGGGCAAGGGAAAGTCGATTTCAACGCCCAGCAGTTCCCGGTTGTAATCGTCAAGCACGTTCAGGGTCCGAAACCGACGGCCGGCCGTCAGCACGTCACTGGTGAAGTCGAGCGACCAGCACACATTGGCTGCCCCGGGCACCGCCAACGGCTGCTTGACGCGGGCAGGCACCCGCTTTTTGAGGCGCCGGGGTAGGTTCAGGGCCAGGGCCCGATAAATGCGCAACGTGCGTTTGTGGTTGATGACCAAGCCGTTTTTGCGCAACCGGGGGTGCAGTTTCCAGAAGCCCCAGCCCGGGTGCCGCCCGGTTAATGCCCGAAGGGCGGCTTGGACGGGCTCGTCATGGCGCCCTTGTCCTACCGGGTGGTAGCTGCCACGGGAGAGCCCCACGAGCGCACACGCTCGCCGCTGGCTCCAGCCTTTACTCACTAAGCCCTGCGCTGCCTGGCGCCGCGCCGCAGGGCTGGCTACTTTTTTCGCAATATCTCCTTGATGGCCTGGTTCTCTAAGCTTAGGTCGGCAAACATTTGTTTGAGGCGCTTATTCTCGTCTTCCAAGTGCTTGAGCCGCGTCAGTTCGGCGACACTGGCCCCGGCGTACTTGCTCTTCCAGGTGTAAAACGTGGCCTCGCTCAGGCCGTGCTCGCGCACGATTTGCGCGACGGTCTGCCCACTGGCTTGTTGTGGCAGAATGGCCACCATCTGGGCTTCGCTGAATCTTCCTTTTTTCATCTCGCAGGTGTCAGGTAGTGAAAATACGCTTTTCTCTACTCACAACTGGCTCTCCATTTAGGGAAGCGTACAGCCAAGGCATCAGGCAATTGGCGGCTTTTTTCGCCGTTCGCTACGCCACCGTCCACGAGTGGCTGCGCGCCTGGCAGGGGCAAGGGCTGGCCGGCTTACTGGAGGGCAAACGGACCGGGCGGCCCCCCAAACTGCCTGCGGTCGCCTAAAAAAAGTAGTCACCTGGCTCGGCCAGGCCACCCAACAGTTGCGGGACTGGCTTGGCAAGGTCCGCCGCGCTTGTGGCATCAAGCTTTCCAGCAGCACCTGGCGCCGCCTGGCGCGGGCCGCCGGCTATTCCTGGAAACGGTGCCGACGCAGCCGGCGGCCCCAACGCGACCCGGAGGCCTTCGGGGCCTGCCAAGCCCACTGGCATGCCTTGCACCGCGCCGAGGCCGCTGGCGAAGCAGCCGTGGTGTATGTCGACGAATGCCGCTTCTCGCGCCAGGCCCCGGTGCCCTACGCCTGGCCGCGCCGCGGCCAGCCCCCGGTCGAACTGCCGGCCGTGCGCGGCCACGGCGGCCACTCGGTACTTGGGTTCTGGCAGGCCCATGCCCCGGACCAGCCGGGGCAAGCCTACGTACGCGAAGGGGCCATCACCGCCGACTTATTCGTCCTGGCCGTCAACAACTTTCTCGATGCCGTAGACCGCCCCACCGTGCTGGTGCTTGACAATGCCTCTATTCACAAGGCCCACCTCGTGCGGGCCTGCCACGCGCAGTGGGCTGCCCGGGGCCTGACACTCCTGTTTCTGCTCCCTTACAGTCCCGAACTAAACCGCATCGAACTGCTCTGGCACCGCTGCACGCATTACTGGGTCCGGCCCGAAGATTATCAGTCCAACCGCACGCTACTCCAACGAATTGAATACGTGCTCAAAAGAGTCGGGTCTGAGCATACGGTTACTTTTGCGTGACTACTTAGGTTTTAGTTGCCCGGCGCTTATCGGGCGCGGGCCGGCACGAAAACAATCGGGCAGTTGACGATGATGCCGGTGGCGTTGAGCCCGCCCAGCGAGGCGTTGCGCGGGCCGGTTGGGGCCCCGGCCGCCACGAAGCCATCGGCATAGAGCTCGATGATGTTGAGGGGGGCAATGACTTCGTGCTTGTCGGTTTTGACGAGCGTGCGGGCCCCTACGGCAATGGCCGCGTCGGTCCACATCACCGGGTGCACGTCCCAAAGCGGGCTGTGGGCAGCCGCGTCGCAGAACGCGCCGGGGGCGTCGGCGTCCTCGCAGCCGGCCTGCTCCTGAAAATATTGAGCGGGTCGCCTTCGCCCGCTACTGCTGAGCGCAGTCCCTGCCGGTTGGGGTTGGTGGCACCCATGGGGCCGTTAATCACCGGAATCAGCTCCTCGCGGGCCGAGCGGAACGATTTATCGTCGCCGGCATTAAGCGCGGCGTGCATGTTGGGGGCAAACGTGTTGTCTTCTAATGCCGCCAGGTCGTTAGATTAGAATGGACGCTGGGTGCACGGGCTGGGCCGCGGGGCACGTAGCTGACGCAGCGCAAAGGGCTACGAAGCGTTTTTACGCTAAATTGAGGACACTTTCGTGATAAAAGCAGCAGCAAACCGGTACCCGGCGGGTTTGAATAAGGCGCGGCACTTGGATGTGGGCGTAATGCTCGCTGTGAATTGCGAAGCCCCGGCAAAGCAAAATAGAATTCGGCTACTCCAAAAGCGAATTTTAAACTGAATTTTTAACCCACGCCACGCCAAGGGCATCTAATACGGCCGGTTAGTAACTACTTTCTTTTTGCGCGGGCGTTGCGGCCGGTTGCGCCTGCGGGCAGGCCACAAATTATGCAAGGTTCCCAGCCGAATTCTGTAAATCCCACCCCGGCCTGCCGCCGTATCTTTGCACGGGAAATTTATTCCGCTAACTCGCTGTTCTGCTGTCTTGAAACGCTTCCTCAGTCTGTTCCTACTTGTAAGCTACTTGCTAGCCAGCCCTGGGTTGGTGTACAGCATGCACTTCTGTGGGTCAACGGTGACCGGGGTTTCGATGGCCGTCCAGGAACATCCGTGCTGCTGCCCGCTGCCCAAAAAGCCCGCTGGCTGCTGCCACGACCAAAAGCTGAGCAGCACCCTCAAGGACGTGAAACTCACCACCGCGCAGCTCAAGCTGCCGGTGCTTGTAGCGGTGCCTGCGCCGCCCGCGCTGCGGCTAGCCTACCGTTTGCCTACTCCCACCTACCCGGCCGATGAGCCGGCTGCGCTGCTGTGGGCTACTACTGCCCCGCCGCCCACTTGCCCCGCCTACGTGCGGGGCCATGCCTTCCTGATTTAGCTTTTGGGTGTTGCCTGGTGCCCCCGGCCGTTTGGTCGTGGGGCTTTCGTGCGTGTAGTTTTTTGAGCAACTGGCTGCCGGCTGGTAACGCTTGAGAAAGCACGCAATGTTCCCGCTGGGATACCGCGTCTGCTAGCTGTTAATCAAATGATTGAACGACTTATTTCCTTCTCCCTGCGCAACCGGGGCGTGGTGCTGCTGCTGGCGACCGGGCTGCTGGTGTGGGGCATCTTCTCCATCCAGGCCAGCAAGATTGACGCGATTCCCGACCTGTCGGAAAACCAGGTGATTGTATTCACCGAGTGGGCGGGGCGCGGGCCGCAGATTATCGAGGACCAGGTGACTTACCCCCTCGTCACCAACCTGCAAGGGCTGGCCCAGGTGCGGGCTGTGCGGGCGGCCTCCATGTTCGGGATGAGCTTCGTGTACGTTATTTTCAACGACAATACCGATATCTACTGGGCCCGCGAACGGGTGCTCGAGCGCCTCAACTACGCTCAGCGCCTGCTGCCCGCCGGCCTCACGCCCACCCTGGGGCCCGACGGCACGGGCGTGGGCCACGTGCTCTGGTACACGCTGCACGCGCCCAAGCTGGACCTGGGTGAGCAGCGCGCCCTGCAGGACTGGTACGTGAAATTCGGTCTCCAGATTGTGCCCGGCGTGAGCGAGGTGGCCAGCTTCGGCGGCTTTCAGCCCGAGTACCAAGTGACGGTGGACCCCACCAAGCTCACCTATTATAACGTGAGCCTGCCGCAGGTGCTGGCCGCCGTGCGCAGCAACAACAACGAGGCCGGCGGCCGCAAATTCGAGCAGGGCGGCACCGGCTACATCATCAAAACCAGCGGCTACATCCAGGATGTGGCTACCCTCGAAAACGTGCCGGTGCTCACCCGCCCCAACGGCGTGCCGTTGCGCCTGCGCGACCTGGGCACGGTGCAGATGACGGGCGAGAGCCGCCTGGGCATCTTCGACCACAACGGGCAGGGCGAGGCCGTGGGGGGCATTGTGGTGATGCGCTACGGCGAGAATGCCGACGACGTGATAACCCGCGTGAAGGCCAAGATGACCGAAGTGGCCAAGGGCCTGCCGGCGGGCGTGTCGTTCGACATCGTGTACGACCGCAGCGGGCTCATCGAGGAATCGGTGGCCAACATCAAGCACACGCTGCTCGAAGAAATGGCCGTGGTATCGCTGGTCGTACTGGTGTTCCTCTTCCACTGGCGCAGCGCCCTTAGCATCCTGCTCCAGATTCCGATTACCATCGCCGCCAGCTTCATTCTGCTCAATGCCTTTGGCATCTCGTCCAACATCATGTCGCTGACCGGCATTGCCCTGGCCATCGGGGTGATTGTGGACAATGGCATCGTGATGGCGGAGAATGCCTACCGCAACCTGGCCCTGCACCAAGCGGCCGAAGAAGCAACTGGTTCAATTCAAGAGCCAAAACGCCGTCATGCTGAGCCTGTCGAAGCATCTCTCCCGCAGCACTAACCCAATCGGCCCAACGAAGCGGTAGAGATGCTTCGGCCGCGGCTCTGCCTTCGCTCAGCATGACGTTCTGATTGCCCTTCAATACCCAAAAACATGACTAACGACGAGCGCCTCGCCATCATCGAGAAATCCAGCCAGCAGGTGTCGCGGGGCATTTTCTTCTCCACGATTATCATCGTGGCCTCGTTTCTGCCAGTTTTTCTGCTCACCGGGCAGGAGGGCAAGCTGTTTCACCCGCTGGCCTATACCAAGTCCTTTATCCTGCTCATTGATGCCGTGCTGGCCGTAACGCTGGCCCCAGTGCTGCTGTCCTTTTTTATGAAGGGCAAGTTTAAAACCGAGGAGCAAAATCCCATAAACCGAGGCTTGGAACGGGTGTACGCGCCGCTCATCAACTGGTGCCTTACGTGGCGCAAAACCACTATTGCCATCAACCTGGCCCTGCTGGCCATCAGCATTCCGCTGCTGCTGAGTTTGGGCACCGAGTTCATGCCGCCGCTCGACGAGGGCTCGATTCTGTTCATGCCCATCACCCAGCCCGACGTGTCGAACACAGAGGTGAAGCGCATTTTGCAGGTGCAGGACAAAATCATCATGCAGGTGCCCGAGGTGAAGGGCGTGCTGGGCAAGGCCGGCCGGGCCAGCACCGCCACCGACAACGCCCCGCTGAGCATGATTGAAACCATCATCCAGCTCAAGCCCCGCGCCGAGTGGCGGGCGGGCATGACCAAGGCCAAACTGATTGAGGAGCTGAACGGCAAGCTGCAAATACCGGGGGTAGTAAACGGCTGGACCCAGCCCATCATCAACCGCATCAACATGCTCAGCACCGGCATTCGCACCGACGTGGGCGTGAAAGTGTATGGCCAGCAGCTCGATACGATTTACAACGTGTCGCAGCGGGTACGGGCGGCCCTGACCGGCGTGCCCGGCGTGCAGGACCTCTACGTGGACCCTATCACGGGCGGTAAGTACTTGCAAATCGACCTCAAGCGCGACCAGCTGGCCCGCTACGGCCTCACCGTGGACCAGGTGAACGAGGTGGTGGAAATGGCCATCGGTGGGGCCCCGGTGGCCAGCACTGTGGAGGGCCGGCGGCGTTTCGCCATCGGCGTGCGCCTGGCCGAAGACTACCGCAACAGCCTGCCCGCGCTGGGCCGCATCCCGATTCAGACCACCGCCTACGGGCCGGTGCCGCTCTCGGCCGTGGCCACCCTGCGTTTCGAAAACGGCCCGCCCATGATTAACTCCGAAAATGCTCAGTTGCGTGGCGCAGTGCTCTTTAACGTGCGGGGCCGCGACCTGGGCGGCACCGTGAGCGAGGCCATGAAAAAGGTGCAGGCAATGCAGGGCAAGCTGCCCGCCGGCTACTACCTGGAGTGGAGCGGGCAGTACGAAAACCTGATTAGCTCGCAGCGCACGCTGCTCTTTATTCTGCCCATCGTGCTGCTCGTGATTTTCGGCTGCCTGTACTTCGCCTTCCACTCGGTGCGCGAGGCGCTGCTGAGTCTGGTTACCATCCCGTTCGCGCTCATCGGCGGGGCCTACATGGTGTATTTCTACGGGGTGCATTTGTCGGTGGCGGTGGCCGTGGGCTTCATCGCCCTGTTCGGGCTGGCCGTGGAAACGGGCGTCATCATGGTCATCTACCTCAACGACGCCATGCAGCAGTTGGTGGCCGCCAAGGGCAACTCGAGCAACACTATTTCGAAACAGGACCTGCGCGACGCCGTGTTTCACGGTGCGGCCAAGCGCCTGCGTCCCAAGCTGATGACGGTTTCGGTGGCGCTGTTCGGGCTGGTGCCGGTGCTGTGGGCCACGGGTACGGGCTCCGACGTGATGCTGCCCATCGTGCTGCCCATGATTGGCGGCGTGTTCACGTCTTCGACCCACATTTTGCTGGTCACGCCGCTGATTTTCCTGATGACCAAGGAATACGAGTTGCGCAAGTTTGGCAAGCTCGACGTGCTGGCAGTAAAACATTAAGCGCTTAAAACGATGTCGTATTTGCTGAAAATACCTTTCCTGATAGGGCTGCTCGGGCTACTGGCCCTCCCGGCCCGTGCCCAGCAGCCTATGCTCCCGCTCGATTCCGTGCTGCGCAACGTGCGGCAGGCCAACCCCACCCTGCGCCAGTACGACGCCCGGGCCCGCGCCAAAGACGCCGCCGTGGCCGGGGCCAGCACCTGGGAGCCGCCCAAAATCAGCGCCGGCTACTGGATGACGCCCTACAACCAGCGGCCCATCAAGGAGATGAACAACGGCCAGGGCATGGGCATGCAGATGGTCTCGGTGGAGCAGATGCTGCCCAACCCGGCCAAGCAGCGGGCCAAACGGGACTACCTGGCCAGCCAGGCCGCCGTGGAGCAGGCCGACCAGGCCGCCAGCTTCAACGAGCTGCGAGCCCGGGCCCGCACGCTGTATTACGGCCGCGTGGTGCTGGAAAAGAAGCTGAAAGTGCTGGACGAGAGCGAGGCACTGCTCGACTTCCTGCTGAAAATTGCCCAGGCCCGCTACCCCTATAACCAGACCACGCTGGCTAGCATCTACCAGGTGCAGGCGCGCGTAGCCCAGCACGCCAACGACCACGCCCGGCTCTACGGCCAGCTGCGCCAGTACACCATCGGCCTGAACACCCTGATGGCCCGCGACCCCGAAGCCGAGTTCGCCGTGGACACGCTGCTGCCCAGCAGCTTTGCCGGCCCGTACCCCGACACCGCCGCCCTGGTCGGCCGCCGCTCCGACGTGCGCCGCCTCGACCGCAGCTTGGCCGTTGTCCGCCTCAGCCAGCAGGTGGAAGCCAGCCGCCGCCGCCCCGATTTCGGGGTGCGCTACGACCACATGAACGGCATTGGCAATACCCCTAATCAGTTCACCGTCATGGGCATGGTAACGCTGCCTTTCGCGCCGTGGTCGGCCCGCGAGTACAAGGCCAACACCGCCGCCCTCGGCTACGAGGCCCGCGCTGTGCAGCAGCAGCGCGCCAGCTTGCTCAACGACGCGGCCGGCCGCATCATCACCCTGCAATCGGACCTGCGCGTGCAGCGCGAGCAGCTGCTCAACTACGAGCAGGGCGTACTACCCGCCCTGCGCAAAACCTACCAGGTCACGCTACTGACCTATCAGCAGAACACCGCCCAACTGCCTGCCGTGGTCGAAGCCCTCGATGCCTGGCTGATGGCCCGGCTGCAATATCTCGATGCCCAGTACGAATTGATGACCCTCCACGTGCGCTATGACCAGGAACTTGAGCAATAGTCCCCGCCGCTATTTGCCCGCCCGGCTGCTGGCCCGGCTGCTGGCGCTAACGCTACTGGCCAGCTGCCACGGCCAGTCCCACGGCCCTGAGTCGCAGGCCCCCGCCCAGCCGGTGGCCAGCTCGGCGGCCATGCAGTACACCTGCCCCATGCACCCCCAGATTGTGCGCGACGCCCCCGGCCAGTGTCCCATCTGCGGCATGGACCTGGTGCCCAAAGTGATGAATAATGATGCCGCCGCTGCGGCTACTCCTGCCGACCTAAACCAAGTGAGCCAGGCCCCCAACGCGGCCGTGCTGGCGGCCGTGGCCACGGTGCGCCCCGTAGCCGAGGGCGCGGCGGCCGATACGCTCACTCTGCCGGGCGTGGTGGACTACGACCCGCGCCGCAGCCGGGCGGTAGCGGCGCGCTTCGGCGGGCGCATCGAGCGGCTGGCGGTACGCTTCAACTACCAGCCGGTGCGGCGGGGACAGAAGCTGCTCGAACTCTACAGCCCCGAGCTGGTGACCGCCGAGCAGGAGTTGATTTTTGTGCTGGAGAACGATGCCGACAACGCGCCGCTGGTGGGCGGTGCCCGCCAGAAACTGCGCCTGTTGGGCCTCACCGACCAGCAGTTGCGCGACCTGGCCCGCACCCGCCGGCCCAACTATCGGGTGGCCATTTTTAGCCCCTACAATGGCTACGTGGTGGAAACCTTGGCGGCTGCCGCATCAATTCCTGCCGCCGCCACCGGAGGTGTGAGCACCCCCCCCGAGCCGGGCATGAGTGCCGGCGCACCAAATGGGCCGGCGGGCAATTCGGCGGCCGGCCCAGCGCAGCCCCAGGCGCTAATCCTAACGGAAGGAGATTACGTGAGCACCGGCCAGACGCTGTTTCAGGTGGTGAATACCGACCAAGTGTGGGGTATTTTTCAGCCCACGTCGGCCGAGCTAGGCCGGCTGCGGCCCGGCCAGCAATTGCGCGTGGTGGCCGAAGGCACCGGCCTGCCGCCCCGTACGGCTCGCCTCGATTTGGTGGAGCCCGAGTTCCGTTCCGGGGCCAGTGTGGCGGCTGTGCGGGTGTACTTGCCCAATTCGCAGGGCCGGCTGCGGCGCGGCCAGCGCCTGACCGGGCAGCTGGTGCCCTCGGCTGCCACGGCCGGGGCCGGGAGCTTATGGCTGCCCCGCGCCGCCGTGGTGGACCTCGGTACCCGGCAGGTGACCTTCGTGCGGCGCGGTACCACGTTTGTGCCGGTGGCCGTGCAGGTCGGCCAGCGCACCGCCACCCAAGCGCAGGTGCTGCGCGGCCTCACCGGCTCCGAAGAAGTGGCTGTCAATGGCCAGTATCTCATCGATAGCGAAGGGTTCATTCAAACCTCAGCTAACACCGTCAACCCGCCCGTCCATGATTAAGCTACTCCAGAAAAAGCTTCGGCAAACCCGCTGGCGGCCGTGGCTGACGCTGCTGCTGGCCGGACTGCTGCTCAGTGCGGCGGCCTGTCAGCAGGCTGACCCTGACCAAACTGCCAAGTCAGTGGCTTACTATACTTGCCCGATGCACCCGCAAATCCATGTCGATGCGCCGGGAGACTGCCCTATCTGCCACATGCACCTGGTGGCGGTGCAGCCACCTGCCGCCCAAAAGCCGGCGTCGGCCTCAGCCGTATATACCTGCCCCATGCACCCGCAGGTGCGCGAAAAGCAGCCTGGCAGCTGCCCCATTTGCGGTATGGACCTGGTAAAAATGTCGAGCCGCCCGGCCATCAGCCAGCTGCCGGACACCAATTTAGCTACCAACGACCTCATCCTCAGTGCCCAGCAACTGGCACTGGGCAACATACAGGTCCAGACCCTGGGCGCTGGTCCAGCTTCCACCGTCGGCATTCTCCAAACCGATATGCCCGCGCCCCAGGCCGTGCTGACCGGCACCGTGACGGCCAATGCCCGGCGCACCGAAAGCATTAGCAGCCGGGTGGCGGGCCGGGTCGAGAAGCTCTACGTACGCCAGACCGGGCAGCAGCTGCGGCGGGGCGAGCCGCTGTTTGCGGTGTATAGCGAGGAGCTGCAAACCCTGCAGCGCGAGTACCTGCTGGCCTTGGCGCAGGACCTGCAGGTGGCCGAGCCTACCTACCGCTACTTTGCCGAAGCCACTGCTCAGAAGCTGCGGCTGCTCGGCGTGTCGGGGGCGCAGCTGCGGCAGTTGGCCCAAAGCGGCAAGCCCAGCTCCCTGGTAACTTACTATAGCCTCCGCTCGGGCACGGTGCAAACCCTTGGTGTCGTGCAGGGCCAGTACGTGGCCGAAGGTTTCTCCATTCTCACCCTCACGGACTTAAGTAGCGTGTGGGTGGAAGCGCAGCTCTACCCAGCCGAAGCCAACCGGTTGCCCCTCGGCCAGACGGTAGCCGTGCAGGTGGCGGGCCAGGCCAAGGCGGTGCGGGGCAAAGTCGTGTTTCTGAGCCCCGAACTGAGCGGCAGCAGCCAACTGACGCTGGCCCGCATCGAGGTGCCTAACCCCAACGGCCGCCTCCTGCCCGGTGCCCAGGCCAACGTGCTACTCGATGCCCTTCCAGTGGCCCCCGATACCCGCCCCGATGCTTTAGTTACTGCTGCTGCTGCTAAGAAGACGCTTCTTGTGCCACCAGCCGCTATTATTCACAACGGGACCATGAGCTACGTATGGAAGCAAACCGGCGAGCGGCAGTTTCGGCGGGTGCGGGTGCGCCTGGGCGAAGTCACCGCCATAGCGGTGCCGGTGCTCGTGGGCCTACAAGCCGGCGATACGGTGGTGACCACCGGGGCCTATCTGCTGGAAAGCGAGTTCACCTTGCGCCAGGGAGCCGACGACGACCACATGAGCGGCATGGCCATGTAGTGCCTCAACCAATTATTTCAACCCCGTTTCGGGCTGCGGCTCAGCCTTACTCTTTTTTCATTTTTCTCAATCCCATGAACAAGTTTCTCACCTACACCCTGGCCCTGGCCAGCCTCACCTTCGCCACCAGCTGCTCCGATAACAAGCGCATCAACGAAACCACCACGACTGCCCCCGCCACCACGGCAGCCGCTTCCGACAGCACTGCCGCCCCCGCTGGCATGGCTACCCAGTACACTTGCCCCATGCACCCCGAAGTAGTGGCCGACCAGCCCGGTAAATGCCCGAAGTGCGGCATGGATTTGGTGGTAAAAAAGTAGCCGCAGGGCCGAATTATACCAGTAGGGCGCGCGAATGGGCAAAACAGCCTGCTTGCGCTGTAGTGTACTATTCTACTGCCTTGCTGCTTAACTCAACTGTTTTCGGCCCCAACCAGCGCCCTGTTATGCACTGTTGGCGTTTCTGGCGAGTATGATACAGGCGAAGACAACGAGATGGAGCTGCTGCAAGGTGGTGCTGAGCCGTTCGTGGTCGCGGGCCAGCCGGCGAAAGCGGCTGCACCAGGCGAAGCTGCGTTCGACCGCCCAGCGCCGGGGCAGCGACACGAAGCCGGTCTGGTCTTCTGGTTTTTTAATGACTTGTAAGTCAATGTTGTGCACAGCAGCAGCATATTCCGTCTCTTCGCCCGTGTAGCCCTGGTCGACGTCAAAACTTGGCAGCAAAACCTGCACGTGAACCTGAACCTGCGCGACACGCAGGCCGGCCTCGACGAGAACAAGCAGGTGCGCCAGAACTCGGCCATCCGCAGCCGCCGGGCGGTCAGTTGAGGCCTCCAAAAAACGGTGTAGAAAAACGGCCCGGAAAACCTGCGTTTCCGAGCCGTTTGCGTGGGGTCGGTTCCCCTCCAAAATACGACCGTATATTGGATGGTCTATATTGTGTTCGCGGATAGCCTTTCGGTATCTGGACTAAATACTTTTAACCCTTCTACTCATGTCATTGATAGACCCCAAGGAGCTGATTGTCGCTAGTGCAACTTTTTTTAATGACTTCGATATGACCTACACTGAATCTTTCATGGGCCTTAAGCAGCATGCGAACTTCGGAATGGTCTCCTTCGACAACCGCGACTTCTTGCCAACCGGTCAGTCAATAGTCTGGACTGTACCAGGCGAAGCCATATCGCCTGAGGTAGTGTATATGTACATTCATGTACGAAATCTAATAGTTAATCTTGTTAGCAATGCTGAGTATATCAACAGCCAATTTCTTAAAATTAATAAAACTGTATTAGGTAAGACTGAAGAAGAATTGAATGTGCCAGGTGCCAAAGACTTTATGACTCTAAAAAATAATGTTGTGAGTTATGTAAAAAGGGACCAAGAGACAAATCATTTGCTTAGTCGAGCACTTCGTACTAGTCTAGAGTGCTTTGTGAGCTATCGTAATATATTTACTCACGGAAAATTACGTTTATTATGTGTCGCTCCAGAGGGTTTTGTGAATAGTAAAGTTGTATATCCTAACGAGTTAGGTAAAAGGCGCCTTACCCCTAAGCCTGGACGTCTTTCTACTTATGAGTGGTACATAACCTATTTAGATACATCGAAGGGATTAGTTTCCATAAAAATAACCAAAGAACTACTAGAAGATTACGGGAAAATATACGAAGAAACAATCGCGTTCCTTCACGCTTTCAATACCGTAAAACCTGTATTTGACCCAATAATTGCTTCGCTTAAGGAATACTACTTAGGACAAAAGCCTAGCTAAAAACAGTTAGATATGCGAGTCGCCATCTACGCTCGCGTGTCAACGAAGACCAAGGGCCAGGACACCGAGAACCAACTGCACCAGCTGCGGGCTTTCGCTGAGCAGCACGGCACCCTCTATAAAGTGTTTACCGACGAAGAGTCTGGGGGCAGCGCCGACCGCGCCGAGTTCAAGGCCCTGTTGCTCGAAGCCTACCAGAAGAAGTTCGACTTGGTGGTGTTCTGGCGCCTGGACCGCTTCAGCCGCGAGGGGGCCCTGGCCACGCTGAAGTACCTGAAGGAGCTGGCCAGCCACGGCGTGGCTTATAAATCCTTCACCGAGCCGTACCTCGATTCGCTGGGGCCCTTCGGCGACGTCATCGTCTCGATGCTGGCCACCATTGCTGCCCAGGACCTGATCAAGATTCGGGAGAACACCAAAGCAGCACTAGATAAGAAGCGGGCAGCCGGCGTGAAGCTTGGGGCCCCCACCAAGGGCCAGGAGGTAATCGACCAACTACATCGACTCAAGGCCGACGGGGCCTCGAATCAGGCCATCAGCCGGGCCCTGAAGATGTCGCCCAGCACCGTGGCCAAGTACCTGGTCGGCTAAAAACTGACACGGAAACTGACACGGAGATAATAAAAAAGGCCCTCACATTGCTGTGAGGGCCTTTTTTGTAGTCCGTAGGGGAATCGAACCCCTGTTGGTAGAATGAAAATCTACTGTCCTAACCCCTAGACGAACGGACCGTTTTTTGTTTTGGTGGTGCAAAGATACGGGCGTCATTTTGCTGGGCAAGGGGAGGGCGCAAAAAAAATGCTGGCTAAGACGTAACTGGCTTGTTTTTCAGACCGAAAAATTGCGAACTCGGGGGTGGGACGGGAGCGGAGTAGCCCCCGGGAGTTCGGTTTTGTAAAAGCTGGTGGCTGGGCGCCGGGCTTCCTGCTATCTTCGCCCCGCGTTTTACCAAGCCGCCGAAGGGGCGGCTTGCCACCTTTTTTTTTCTTGCTACCAATGGCAAAAATCAAAGTCGCCATCAACGGCTTCGGCCGCATCGGCCGCCTCACGTTTAAGGCCCTGTTGGGCCGCGACAACGTGGAAATCGTCGCTATCAACGACCTCACCGATAACAAAACCCTCGCCCACCTGCTCAAGTACGACTCGGTGCACGGCCGTTTCGACGGAACGGTGAGCTACGACGACAACAGCTTGACCGTGAACGGCCAGCACATTGTGGCCCTCGCCGAGCGCGACCCCAAGCTGTTGCCCTGGGGCAAAATGGGCGTGGACATCGTGCTTGAAAGCACGGGCCGCTTTGTGGACGAGGCCGGCGCAGGCCAGCACATCACGGCTGGCGCCAAGAAAGTGGTGATTTCGGCGCCTGCTACCGGAAACATCCCGACGGTGGTGCTTGGCGTGAACGAAGACACCCTGACCGGCAACGAAACCATTATCTCGAACGCTAGCTGCACGACCAACTGCTTGGCGCCCATGGCTAAGGTGCTGAACGACACGTTTGGCATCGAGAAGGGCTACATCACGACGGTACACGCTTACACCTCGGACCAGAACCTGCAGGACGCGCCTCACAAGGACCTGCGCCGCGCCCGCGCCGCTGCCTACAGCATCATCCCCACCAGCACTGGCGCCGCCAAAGCGGTGGGTTTGGTGCTGCCCGAGCTGAAAGGCAAACTGGATGGCTTGGCCATGCGCGTGCCCGTGCCGGACGGTTCGATGACCGACCTGACCGTGATTCTGAAGCGCGAGGTGACCAAGCAGGAAATCAACGACGCGCTGAAAGCCGCCGCGGAGGGCCCCCTGAAAGGCATCATCGAGTACGTGACCGACCCAATCGTAAGCATCGACATCGTGGGCAACCCGCACTCGTGCATCTTCGACTCGGAGCTGACCTCGGCCAACGGCACGCTGGCCAAGGTAATTGGCTGGTACGACAACGAAACCGGCTACTCGACCCGCACCGCGGACCTGATCCAGCAGCTGGGTGAGAAAATGAACGGCTAACGTTTCGCGCCGTAATAATTCGGGCCGCCCGCTTCCTTTGGGGAGGCGGGCGGTTTTTTTGTCGCGCGGGGCCCGGGGCCCCGCTTGGTTTGCTCGCATGTCCAACACCTGCTTTATTCTGAACCCCACCGCGGGGCCCAACCGCCGCCGCGACGTGCCCGCGCTCATCGCCCGGCACTTCGGGGGCGCTAACCCCGCCGCTGCGTACGTGGTGCGGCACACCGAGGGCCCCGGCCACGCCGTGGAGCTGGCCCGTGCCGCGGCTGCTGAAGGCTTTGCCGTAGTGGCGGCTGTGGGCGGCGATGGCACCGTGAACGAAGTGGGCCGTGGCTTGCTGGGCACGGCCGCCGCGCTGGGCATCGTGCCCCAGGGCTCGGGCAACGGCCTAGCGCGCCACTTAAAGGTGCCCCTGGGGTTGCCCGGGGCCCTGCGCCGGCTGGCCGCGCCCACCCTTAGCCGCATCGACGTGGGGCGCCTCAACGGGCACCCGTTTTTCTGCACGGCGGGGCTGGGCTTCGATGCGCACGTGGCCCAGCACTTCGCGCGGGCCGGCTCGCGGGGCCTGAGCACCTACCTGCGCGTGACGCTGCGCGAATACCGCCGCTACCGGCCCGTGCCCGTGGAAGTGGAGATGAACGGCCAGCGCCGGGCCACCGACTGCTACGTGCTGGCCTTCGCCAACGCCTCGCAGTACGGCAACGACGTGTTCATCGCGCCCCGCGCCGACCTGCGCGACGGCCTGCTCGACGTGTGCCTGATTGATGCCCTGCCCGTGGTGCGCGCCGTCCGCGTGAGCCTGGCCATGGCGCTGGGCAACCTGCCCGAAACCCGCGCCGCTGAATACTTCCACACCGCCCACGCGCACGTGCGCGCCGGGGCCCCGCTGGGCTTCCACGTCGATGGCGACTACCTGGGCCACGCCACCGAATTTGCCGTAGAGCTGCTGCCGCTGGCGCTGGCCGTGGCCGTGTAGGGCCCCCGGCGGCTCTTTGCAAGCGTTGATTATAAGTCCTTTGCCATGAAGAAAGACAACCGCGCCGGGGTGGTGTACTCCACCAACCCCGACTTCTCGTACCAGTCGGCCGACCTGAACGCGGCGGCTGCCACGCTGCCGCCCCAACAGCAGCAGCTGCGCGTGCAGCTCGACAAAAAGCAGCGCGGCGGCAAGCAGGTCACGCTCATCACCGGCTTTGTGGGCACCGACGATGACCTGCAGGCGCTGGCTAAGCTCCTAAAAACCAAGTGCGGCGGCGGCGGCAGTGCCAAAGACGGCGAAATTTTGGTGCAGGGCGACTTCCGCGAGAAAATCCTGGCCCTGCTGGTGCAAACTGGCTACAAAGCCAAGAAAATCGGTGGCTGATGCCCCGCCCACCGGCCCGCTGCCGGGGCCCCCAGTGCCGGCGCCGCTGGGGCCCCTAGGCGGCCGCCCGCGCCTGGCCGGGCGCGCCGAGCTGCTGCTGGCCTTGCTGCCCACCGCCACCGTGCTGCTTTTACTGTGGCTGCTGAAGCTGCTCAGCAACCAGCAGCTGCTGTTCGCCTCGCTGGCGTCCAGCGCGTTTCTGATTTACCTCGACCCCCGCCACCGCACCAACAGCGTACGTAACCTGGCCATCAGCCAGTTGGGGGCGGCGGCGCTGGGGCCCGCCTACGCAGCTGCGGCCGGGGCCCTGGTGCTCACCATCGGGCTGATGGTGACTGCCGACGCCATGCACCCGCCGGCGGTGGCCACGGCGCTCAACTTCGCGTTTCGGGCCGGCACGGGCGAGGGCAACTTGCTGCTGTTCGGGCCGGCCGTGGGCTTGGTGGCAGTGCTGGTGCTGCTGCAACGCGGCTCGGTGTGGCTGCTGGCGCGGGTAGCGCGGCCGGCTGCCGCGTAGCTGGCGCCTGGGCGGCCGCTGGCCATTCTCAAATTTTTACGCTGAAATCTCCCTTCCTATGCTCTCCGAAAACGCTAACCTGTTTGGCCAGGCCGAGGCCCACGTCATCAGCGCGGTGCAATGGCTGAAATTGGGCGTGGAGCTGGTGGGGGCCCTCATCATCGCGCTGGGCATTGCCGTGGCCGGGCGGCTGCTGGTGCGGGCGCTATGGGCGCGGCGCACGGCCGATTTTACAGCTATCCGGCTCACCCTCTCGCGCTACTTGGCCCTGGCGCTCGAATTCCAGCTCGGGGCCGACATCCTCTCCACATCCATTGCGCCAAGCTGGGACCAGATTGGCCGGCTCGGGGCCATTGCCGTCATCCGCACGGCCCTGAACTTCTTCCTGTCTAGGGAGATGGAGCAGGAGCGCCGCCAAACCAGCAAGGAGGACGACACCGTGGCCCGCGCCAAGGACCAGGCCTAGCTCGCTGGGGGCCCTTTCAGGGCCCTAAGTGCCAGCGGCCAGCCGCTGCCGGGCGCGGGCCACGTCTTCGGGCGTGTCGATGCCGAAGGCGTCCAATTCGGTTTCGGCGCAGCGGATGGCGTAGCCGGCTTCCAGCCAGCGCAGCTGCTCCAGGCTCTCGGCCGCTTCGAGGGCCGACACGGGCAGCTGGGTGAGACGGGCCAGCACGGCGGGCCGGTAGGCGTACAGGCCCAAGTGGCGCAGGTAGCGGTGGTGGGCCAGCCACTCGGCGGGCGCACGCCCGCGCTGGTAGGGGAGGGGGTGGCGGCTGAAGTACAGGGCCTCCTGGCGCTGGTTGAGCACTACTTTGGGCAAGTGCGGGCTGAACAATTCCTCGTCGCTGCGCACGGGCGTCACCAGCGTGGCGATGTCGGGCGCGGTGCGTTCATCAGCAAAAAAATCGACCAGCGCGTTGATTTGGGCTGGGTGAACGAACGGCTCGTCGCCCTGGATGTTGACGATGGCGCGCACCTCGGCCGGGCTACCCAATTGCTGGAACGCCTCGTAGAGGCGGTCGGTGCCGCTGGGGTGGTCGGGCCGCGTGAGCACGGCCTCGCCCCCGAAGCCGCGCACGTGGGCCAAAATCCGGGCGTCGTCGGTGGCCACCACCACGCGGTCGAGGCGTGCCTGCTGGGCCTGGCGCACCACGCGCTCGATCATGGTGACGCCTCCCAAATCGACCAAAGGCTTGCCGGGCAGGCGGGTGGAGGCGTAGCGGGCGGGAATCAGGCCGAGGACCATGCGGGGCGGGGAGAAGGGCGGGCGATAAGGGGACGGGTGGGCCAAAGAACGCACTTTTGGCCCGCGCTGGGGCCCCGGGGCCCCAGCCGGCGGGCGGGATAGGCGTATTCTTTCGTTATTTTGCCCACGCCGGCCAAGGCGCCGGCCCCCACGGCGGGGTTTGGCAAGACTTTCGCAACGCCGACTTTTTGTATGACTGGATTCTTTTTGCTGCTCGCAGCTACTTTGTACGGGCCCGGGGCCCCTAACCCCAGGCCGGCCTTGGCTCCGGCCGATTCTATTGGCGTGGAAATGCGCGGCGGCCAACGCTTTGTGCGCCACCGTGTAGGGGCTGGCGAAACCCTCTCCGCCCTTTCGCGCCGCTACCACGTGAGCGTGGCTCAGCTCGCCGCGGCCAACCCGCAGGTGGCCAACGGCCTGGGCATTGGGCAGGTGGTGTTGGTGCCGCGGCCGCTGGGGCCCGGCGATGCAACTGCCAGCGCGGCACTGGTGGCTGGCGCGGCCAAAACGGGGGGTACGGCCGCCGTGCCCGCGTCGGGCCGCTACACCGTGGCCCGGGGCGAAACGCTGTTTGCCATCGCCCGCCGCTTTCAACTTACGCCCGACGAGCTGATCAAGCTCAACAGCCTGCCCGCCAACGGCCGGGTGCGCGTGGGCCAGCAGCTGCTGCTGGGGGCCCCGGCCGTAGCCGCCGCCGCGCCCGCCCTGGCCGCGCCGCCCCTTAAAACGCCTGCGCCCACCGTGGCCCCCGTGCCCGACAAGCCCGCCCAGGTAGCTACCGTAACGCCCGCCACGCTAGCCGATAAGGAAGCGCCCAAAGAAATTGACCGCCCCACCGAGCGGGCCCCCACCCGGGCCAGCGAGTTGGCGGGCCGCGTAACGGACAGCGGCATGGCCGCCGGCATCGACAACAACGGCACCGACAAGTACTTGGCCCTGCATAAAACAGCCCCCGTCGGCACCATCATGCAGGTAAAAAACAGCATGAACGGGCAGTCGGTATACGTGCGTGTTATCGGCAAGCTGCCCGACACCGGCGAGAACAACAACATTCTGGTGCGCCTTTCGCCCCGGGCCGTGCAGAAGCTGGGCACTACCGACCAGCGCTTCCGTGTGGAAACCAGCTACGTTCCGTAGGGCCCCGGGGTGAGCAACCAAGCCTTTCCTGCGCAAGTATCCGGCGTCCTGGCTTCGGCCGATGAGTATGTGGCCGTGAACCTGCGGCTGTGGTGGCACTCGCCCGCCACCCGGCGCAACCATTGGCTACTAGGCGTGGCGCTGGCGCTGCTGGCCGTCAGCGTGGGGGGCCAGCTGCTGGGCCGGGCCCCCGACGGGGCCTTCGCGTGGTCGTCGCCGGTGCTGCTGGCCGTGGGCCTGGCCTACGGCGCGGCGCGGCCGCTGCTGGTGCGGCGCCTGCTGCGGCGCACTTATAATGGCAGCGAGGCCATGCACACGCCCATCGACTACGAGTTGACCGCTGCCGCGCTGTGCGGCCGTAGCGCGTTGGGGCACTTCGAAGTGCCGTGGGCCAGCCTGCGCCGCGCCGTGTGGGTGCGGCCCGATTGGCTGCTGCTGTACCCCACCGAGGCCGCCTGCTACTACCTCGACCTGCGCCGCCTGCCCGCCGCCACCCCGCCCACCGCCGTAGCCGCCCTGCTCACCCAGCACCAAGTGCCGCAGGCCGAAGCCTGAGCGGCCAGGGCCCCGGGCTGGGCGGCTGGCTTTTCGCCGACTACCCGGTGCACGGATCAGGAGGCCGATAGAGTGCCTTGGGGCCCTGCCGGCTTCCTGGTCCGTGCATCGGCGTGACTCATTATTCCTTTCTTTTCAATTACCCACCCCGCTGGGGCCCCTGCTTTGAAAAACCTGGCCCACTTGCGGCACCAACTCGATGCCCAATACGACCGTTACAACCGGCCGGAATTCATCCAGAACGATCCGATTCAGATCCCGCACCGCTTCACCCAGCGGCAGGACGTGGAAATCGCGGCCCTATTTGCCGCGCTGCTGGCCTGGGGGCAGCGGCCCACCATCATCAACAAGTGCAACGAGCTGCTGCGCCGCATGGACGACGCGCCGTACCAGTTCGTGACGCAGCACCACGACGAGGACCTGAAGAAGCTGCTCGGCTTCTGCCACCGCACGTTTTGCGACACCGACTTGCTGTACTTCGTGCACTTCCTGCGCGATTGGTACGGCCAGCACGACACGCTGGAAACGGCGTTTCTCATCGGAGCCACCCAGCGCGAGCGGCTGATGAACTTCCACAACCGCTTCTTCAGCCTGCCCGATGCGCCGGCCCGCACCCGCAAGCACGTAGCCACGCCGGCCCGCAAGTCGGCCTGCAAGCGCGTGAACATGTACCTGCGCTGGCTGGTTCGCCGCGACGACCGCGGCGTCGATTTCGGCCTCTGGACGCGCCTCTCGCCCGCCGACCTCATCATGCCCATCGACCTGCACGTCGAGCGCCAGGCCCGCCCCCTGGGCCTGCTCACCCGCAAGCTCGTGGACTGGGAAGCCGCCGAAGAACTCACCGCGAACCTGCGCGAATTGGACCCGCTGGACCCGGTGAAGTACGACTTTGCGCTGTTTGGGGCCGGGGTGGATAAATAGCTTTTGAGCAACCGAAATGGAAGAGCAATTCGAGTTGAAATTAAGTAATCGCACCAAGTCTGGCTGGTTGATTATTTTAGGAGCGTTTCTACTTACAGTGGCTATCGATTTCGTCGGTACAAATTTGATTCATGGCGATGAATGGCAGTTTTTGTGGTGCTTGGCCGTGGCGTTTGGGAGTGGTTATAGTGCGTTTCGATTGTTGAAAAAACGGATGGTATACCCAGCACTTGTTTCGGTAGAATCCGACCAATTGACAGTGCAAAATCTGGCTAATACGGAAGCGAATGCTGTTTTATTTACCAAAGTGGCATCTTACCGTTATATGGTAACAAAAGGTGTTCATTGGCTGATTTTTAAAATGTTTGATGGTACTAAGCTGAAAATTTCGGCCAACACCAATTTTGGCGAAATAGGAAATTTTACTGGGATGGTAAAGTCTTTAGAACAATCTGCTGCGCAGTTTCGAATGCAGAATTCTACAGCTATGCTACCGGATAGAAGCTTCTTTTAAAGTACTACATCAACCGTTTCTGTGCTCTCAGCATGTTCGTTACAACATCGTCGGCTAGACAAGGATGATGAGTCCCATCATGACCGGCCGACAATATTTGCGGCTATTCAAAACCGCTAGCTCGCGAAATCTTTCGCCCCGCCCTGCGGTTTATCTTCGTAGCTATATACCAACGCCTGCTTACTTGCTACTTCCCCAAAACTTCGAACACAAAATCGGTTTCGCCGCGCTGCGCCAGCGGCTCGAAGCCAACTGCTTATCGGCCCTGGGCCGCCAGTACGTGGCCAAGCTGGAGTTCCAGACCAAAGCCGAGCCGCTGCTGAAGCTGCTGCAACAAACCAACGAATTTGCCTTTTTGCTGCGTTCGGGCGCTGACTTTCCGGCCTCGCACTACTACGACCCGCAGGTACACTTCAAGCGGGCCGCTTTGCCCGGAGCCTTTCTGGACGTGCCCGCGTTTTTTGAGGTGAAGATGAGCCTGCGTACGATTCGGCAGGCGCTCACCTTCTTCACGCAGGCCCCCGAGGAGCAGTACCCCACGCTGCGCCTGCTGGGCATCGGCGTGCAGGTGGACCGCAACCTGATGGCCGCGCTCGACAAAGTGGTGGACGACGAGGGCTTGGTGCGCGACGATGCCTCGCCGCTGCTGCGCCAGTTGCGCCAGGAACTCATTGTGCGCCAGGGCCAGTTGCGCCGCCAGCTGGCGGGCATCCTGCGCCACGCCATCACCGAGGGTTGGGTGCCGGCTGGGGCCGAGCCGACGATTCGTGGTGGAAGATTGGTGCTGCCGGTGATTGCCGAGCACAAGCGCCGGGTGAAGGGCCTGATCCACGACGAGTCGGCCACGGGCCAGACGGTGTACATCGAGCCGGCCGCCGTATTCGAGCTGAACAACGACATCAAGGACCTCGAAAATGCTTACCAGCGCGAGCTGATCCGCATCCTCACGGCCCTCACCGACCAGTTGCGGCCCCACCTGCCCGACTTGCGCCGCGCTTATCAGTACCTGGGTTTGCTCGACTTTATCCGCGCCAAGGCCCGCCTGGCGGTGGAGCTGGACGGCCAGTTGCCGCGCCTCGACCCCAAGCCGCTGCTGCGCTGGAAGCGCGTGCGCCACCCGCTGCTCACCCTGGCCTACGCCGAGCACAAGCGCCTAACCGGCGAAGTGCGCGAGGTGGTGCCGCTCGACCTGGAACTGAACCACGAGCAGCGGATGCTGGTGATTTCGGGCCCCAACGCCGGTGGTAAGTCGGTGACCTTGAAGACGGTGGGCCTCGTGCAGTACATGCTGCAGCTGGGCCTGCTCATCCCGTGCGGCGATGAGTCGGAGGCCGGCGTGTTCGAGGACATCTTCCTCGACATCGGCGACGAGCAGAGCCTGGAAAATGACCTCTCGACGTACTCCTCGCACCTGTTGGCCATGAAGCAGTTCCTGCTACTGGCGGGCAAAAAGAGCCTCGTGCTGATTGACGAATTTGGCACCGGCACCGAGCCCAGCTTGGGCGGCGCCATTGCCGAGGCCGTGCTGGAGCAGTTCAGCCGGGCCCGCACTTTTGGCGTTATCACCACGCATTACACCAACCTCAAGAACTTCGCCGAGCGCACGCCGGGCTTCGTGAACGGGGCCATGCGTTACGACCCCGAGCGGCTCCAGCCCCTGTACCGCCTCGAAGTGGGCAAGCCGGGCTCCAGCTTCGCCATCGAAATTGCCCGCAAAATTGGCCTGCCCAAAGACCTGGTGGAGCGCGCTTCGCAGCTCGTGGGCAAGGATAAAATCCGGTACGACCAGCTGCTGGAGGGCCTGGAGCAGGAGAAAACCGAGCTGGAGCGCCACACTGCCGAGGCCGCCAAGCAGGAGCGCCGCCTCAAAAAGGCCGCCCAGGAATACGCCGACCTCAAGCAGCACATCGAGGACACGCGCCTCGAAACCCTGCGCGCCGCCAAACAGGAGGCCAAGGCCCTGCTGCGCGACACCAACCAGCAGATTGAGGCCACGATTGGCGAAATCCGCCGCGGCCAAGCCGACAAGGAAATCAACAAGCTGGCCCGCGAAAAGCTGGATACGTTTGTGCGGAAGGAGCTGCACATCGAGCCGCCCAAGGCCCGCGCCACCCGCGAGCTGGCCACCGCCGGCGGCCTGCAGCCCGGCGATAAAGTGGCCCTGCTGGGCCAGGACGGCTACGGCGAGCTGGTGGGCGTGAAGGGCAAAACCGCCGAGGTGATGTTTGGGGGCCTCAAAACGCTGGTGAAGGTGAGCCAGCTCGAGAAGCTGGGCCGCGCCGAAATCCGCGACCGGGAGCAGGCCGCCAAGGCCAAAACCTCGCGCCTGGGCGCCGGGGGCCCCAGTGGTAATGGCGTGAACATCACCGACCGCATGGCCGGCTTCAGCCCCACCCTCGACCTGCGCGGCGAGCGGGCCGAAGACGCCCTGACCAAAACCATGAGCTTCGTGGACGACGCCGTGATGCTGGGCATGCCGGAAGTGAAATTCGTGCACGGCCGCGGTAACGGCGTGCTCCGTCAAGTGGTGCGCGACTACCTGCGCTCCGTCAAAGCCGTGGCCAGCGTGGCCGACGAGCACGCCGACCGCGGCGGCGACGGCGTGACGCTGGCGGTGTTGAAGTAAATATTCGTATTCAAACTACTAGGTAGAATGGATAATAAATCTATAAGTGATATGCAGGCAATGAAAAATGCCAGTATGAATAAGAAAAGGATATGTATGTATTCTGGGTGTAATGAATTAGCTATTAAATCATATGTATTGCAAAAGAATGGTATTCTGAGACAAATATCAGAAGATAATCATTTGATAGAATTAAAAACAACTAGTCTTAATGAAGTAGAAAAGAAAGGCATGTTTGCGTTTAAAAAAATAGGTGTAAACGATGCGTATACTTTTAGTGGGTTTTGTGCCCGCCATGATAGTTTAATATTCAAACCCATAGAAGATGAAAATCTTGTGGATTTTTATAACCCTCTTCATCAATCTTTATTCGCTTATCGTGGTCTTTGTCAAGAAATAAGGAGGAAGGAAATATCTATAGAATGGATAGACGATGCTAGTATGAAATTGGATCCTTTTTCAAGAATTCAATTTATTTCATTGCAAGATGGATATAAACTAGGTGTGAAAAATTTAAGCTTTTTTAAATTACGAATAGAAAAAACAATTGAGACAGAAGATTTCGGCGAATTTATATTCAATACTATTGAAATGGATAAGATAGATTTGTGCGTATCAGTTCCTCTTAATATAGATGAAGAAGAAGACTCTAATCCGCTGAATCTATCATACGAAGAGTGGAAGGATAATTTAAAATTTCCTTTCTCAACATCCTTCATAAATATATTTCCATATAAACAGAAGTCATACTTTATAGGTGGTTATCATAAAGATTATCCTTGTAAATGGACCAAGAATAAAATTAATAAACTAAATTATCTAAAGAATAAGAAGTTAAGAAAAGAATTGAGTGACTTTATTGTTCTCAGATTAGAGTTTTGGGTTATGTCACCTGGTTTATTTAAGAAAATACCTCCGCGTGTAATGGAAAAGTATATGCAAACATTCTCTAAAAATATTATGAGTCATAAAGCAAAATTAAAAACAGATATCAATTTATTTGAAAGCATTTAAGAAATCAATTACTCGCTACAAAATGTTCACCTCCGGGTGTAGCTCGATGCCGAACTGGGCGCGGACGGACTGAATAATCTCCTCGGCCAGCAGGCGCAGCTCGTGGCCGGTGGCTTCGCCGTGATTTACCAGCACCAGGGCTTGGCGGTCGTGCACGCCGTGGGTGCCGCTGCCGGGGCCCCGGCGCAGGCCTTTCCAGCCGGCTTGCTCGATGAGCCAGCCGGCGGGCACTTTCACGCCGCCGGGAACGGGGTAGCCGGGGATGGCCGGGTGCTGGGCACGCAGTTCGTCGAACTTGCGCTGCGAGATTTCGGGGTTTTTGAAGAACGAGCCCGCGTTGCCGATTTCGGCCGGGTCGGGCAGCTTGGAGCGGCGGATGTGCACCACGGCGCGGCTCACGTCGTGCGGCGTTGGCTCGCCCTCGATGCCGAAGCTGGCTAGCGTTTCCTGGAGGGCCCCGTACTGCACGTTGGGGCGGGCTTGGCGGTGCAGGCGCAGCACCACGGCCGTGACCACGAACTGGTTTTTGAGCGGGCCCTTAAATACGCTTTCGCGGTAGCCAAAGCCGCACTCGGCCGCGCCAAACGTGCGCAGGGCCCCGGTAACTACTTCCACGGCTTCGAGCCGCTCGAAGGTGTCGCGCAGCTCGGCGCCGTAGGCCCCGATGTTTTGCAGCGGCGCGGCCCCCACGGTGCCGGGGATGAGCGAGAGGTTTTCGAGGCCGCTCAGCTGCTGGCCCAGCGCGTACTCGACCAGGCCGTGCCAGCTTTCGCCGGCCCCGGCGCGCACCAGGGCGGTGGTGGCGTCGTCGGCGTTTTCGGTGAGAATTTCCAGGCCCCTAATCTCATTTTTTAGCACCACGCCGGCAAAATCCTGCGTGAAGAGCAAGTTGGAGCCGCCGCCCAGAATGAGCTTTTCGGCGGCCTGTACCTCGGGCAGGGCCAGCAAGGCCCGCAACTCATCGGCGCTGCCGAAGCGGGCGAAGTAGCGGGCCCGCACGGCGAGGCCAAAGGTGTTGTAGGGGCGGAGGGAGACGTTTTCTTCGAGGTGCGGCATGGGGCGGCAAAGGTAGCGCCGGGGCCGGGGCCCTACTCGGGCAGGGTGGCCGTCACGTTGAAGCGGGTATCGGCGCGGATGGTGGTGTTCTGGCGTAGGGCCTGGGCCACGGTCACCGTGGTGAATAAGGTGTAGGAATTGCCCCGCAGGTACATGTCAAGCTTGGTGCCGGTCGGTTGCAGGGTGATGGCGGTTTGGCCGGCGGGCACGGCGTCGAGCTTGGCCAGCAGCGTTTTGTTGGTGCCCGCCGCGTCGGAGGCGATGGAAATGCTCACGCTCTTCAGGAAGTCGAAGTTTTGGGTGGACGGGCTGGTGGTGGTCAGCGTCAGCTGGTCGAGGGTGACGTCCTGCACGTAGTCCGACGAGGTTTTGTTGTTGGTATAGGTGCTCGACGAGGTAGAGGACACCGTGAGGCCTGGCAACATCACCACCGCGCCTGTGGCCGTGGCTGCCGCCGGTACCGTGAAGCTGCTGGAATCGCCAACGGTAAAATGCAGCAGGTTGAGCAGCTTCTTGCAGCCGCCAGCCCCAAGCGCCAAGGCCAACAAAACGATAAAAAGGGAAGATTTTTTAACTGTAATAAGATGGGGTTTCATAATAAAAAGAAGTAGGGTTAAGGACAGTGCCAAGCTACTAGCGCCGCCGCAAACTCACCACTACTTGGGGCCCCCTTCTTGAATTTTACCGCACCCGGTAGCCGCTCAGCGCATAAAACAGCAGGTACAGGTAGCACAGCGCGGGCACCGCAAAGGCTACCCGTAGCCCGCCGCCGTGCGTGGCGATGAAGCCCATAAGCGGCGGGATGAGGGCCCCGCCCACGATAGCCATAATCAAGTACGACGAGCCCTGCTTGGTGAAGGGCCCCAGCCCGGTGATGGCCAGCGGGAAAATTACCGGCCACATGATGGCGTTCATCAGCCCGCAGAGCACCACCAGCCACAGCGCCGTTTCGCCGCTGCTCAGGATGCTAGCTACCACCAGTGCCGCGCCGGCCGCGCACACTGCCACCAGCAGTGCCCGGTTGGGGAAGCGCAGCAGCAGCGGGATGCCCACCACCCGCCCCACCAGCGAGCCGAACCAGTACGACGACACCAGCACTGCGCCCACCGCTTTGGTGAAGCCGATGGACGTGTCGATGGCCGCCGGCGCTTGCCCAAATAGGGCCCCCGCCCAGCCCGTGGCCGTGTTCAGGCCGCGCACCAGGCTTTGGGTGAAGCCGGAGAGCTGCGCAATGCCCTGGCTCTCGCCGTACCGAATCAGCAGCGAGCCGAGCCCAACTTCCACGCCCACGTACACAAAAATGGCCCCGATGCCCAGCACGAGGTGCGGAAAATCGAGGGCCGACGTGCGCCCGGCGGCCACGGGCCGCGCCTCCAGGGCCTCTTCCTCGGGGATGCTCTCGATATCGGGCAGCTGCACGGCGAAGAAAAACACGCCGGCCAGCAGCACCAGAAACGCCGCCAGCCCCAGGTAGGGCCCCTTCACGAGCTGCGCCTCGCGGCCCAGGCGCTCGGCCAGGGGAAGGGCGGCCAGCTTGGCCTTCAGAGCCACCGAGCCGCCAAACAGCACCAGCCCACCCACCAGCGGCGAGAGGGCCCCGCCGAAGTTGTTAGCCACCCCTACCACGCTCACCCGGGCCGCCGCGCCGCGCGCGGGCCCCAGCACACTCACGTAGGGGTTGGCCGCCACTTGCAGCAGCGTGATGCCCGCGCCCAGCACGCCCAACGCCGTGAGGAACAGCCCAAACGTGCGCGAATTGGCCGCCGGCACAAAGAGCAGGGCCCCGGCTGCCATCACCAGCAGCCCCGCCACGATGCCGCGCTGATAGCCCAGCTTCTTCAGCACAAACCCGGCGGGCAGCGACATCAGAAAGTAGGCCCCGAAAAAGGCAAACTGCACGGCCGTGGACTGAAAATCGGTCAACTGGCAGACGTCCTTGAGGTAGGGCATCAGCACGTCGTTAAAGTTGGTGACGGCCCCGAACAGGAAGAATAAGCTCGTCATGAGCACCATGGGCCCGGCGTAGGAGCGGGCCGGCGCCGCAGCCGTCGAAGCCGCCGAAGCAGTAGTAACAGGAGTAGCCATACGGCGCGGAAGGTACAAAAAAGCCGGCCACGCGGGCCGGCTGGGGAATAACTGCGCTAGTATTACATTCTTTTAAATCAGGCTATCTACTGTAACGGCTTATAGTAGATTGTCCTAATACTAGGGTGTTGAATCGCGAAGTGGTTGTGTTATTAAGATTGTAAAGCTTTGTCTAAAAACTGTTTGTGTTGATCAACAGCAAACCACGTTGAGATATCTAACTCATCTGGATAATCTGCACTTTGTTTAACAGTATTCGTCGCAATGAGAAAGTGGAAATAAATCCTTTCTCCTAGTTTTAAATGTGGTACAATGGTTCTGAAGCCATAATCAATGAACTCAGTAAACGAGTAGGAGAGATTTAATTTGTTTTTAAATCTCTCCGGCATCCAGTCAGATATTTCTGCTCTAGCTCGCATGAGCTCACTGTCTTCAGTGCCAATATGTATTACATCAGTTGCATTCTCTATTTCAATTGCATCTAAAAATTCCCCGGTAGCACTGCCGAATGAAGTGTCTTTGGTTGGATTAATAAGTTTGCAATAAATATGCAGATTTTCAACTGCTTCGCTAATCTTTTCAATGTGGTATCTATAACCCCGCGAAGTTTCAATTTTCATTGTCTTATTATTCAACCATTCATTTTTAATTTCAAAGACTTGAAAATGTATTTTGTGCCCTAGTGTTTTTGTATAGCCACCCTCACGCATCACGGCGTCACTGTAATCACTTTCGACGCTGGTTTGAATGACACCAAGTTTAGTCTCAAAATCGTCCTTTAGAATAGGTGTCATAAACTGGTGGCAAAAATTGTGGGTATTATAATTGTCATGAGCTATTCCAACATAAAGTGAGATAGCAAGGTGAAGCGTAATAGTTACGGTTTAATCCGTACAATTTTTCCTTCCCGCATCACCACCACCTCGCTATTTTTCTGGCGCTTGAATTCTAGCATCCGTTCATAGGCGATTTTTAGGCCTGCCATGATTTTCTCTTGGCGTTCAAGTTGTTCTTCCCGATTCGTAGTCATAGCAATTTTTTATCGTTGGTACAAAGTGCCGTTCATTACTTAAAACTCAGAGCTGCAAGATAGCGGCCGGGGCAATTTCGGGCGGTTGGGGGCCCCAACGCATTCCTGCCCGACCTTTGCGGCCATGCACCTCACCGCCACCACCCAGTTTGGATTAGAAGAATTGCTCGCCGACGAGCTGTACGCCTTCGGGGCCGACATCACGCACGTGGGCAGCCGCGCCGTCGAATTCATTGGCGACCAGCGGCTTCTCTACGAAACCGTGCTCTGGAGCCGCCTCTCCATGCGCCTGCTGTGTCCGCTGGCCGGCTTCTACGCCCCCGACGAGCGGGCCCTGTACCGCGAGGTGGGCCGCGTGGATTGGAGCGAGTACATCGGCCCGGGCCAAACCTTCGCCATCACGGCGGTGGTCAACAAGTCCACGTTTGAGCACTCGCTGTTCGTGGCCCAGCTGATGAAGGACGCCATCGTGGACCAGTTCCGCGACCGCACCGGCCAGCGGCCCGACGTGGACACGCGCCACCCCGACATCCGCCTGCACCTGCGCATGCTGGAAAACGAGGTGATCATCAGCCGCGACGCCGCCGGCGACTCGCTGCACCGCCGCGGCTACCGCCAGGCCACCAACGACGCGCCCCTGAACGAGGTGCTGGCCGCCGGCTTGGTGCTGCTCGCCGGTTGGGACGGCAAACAGCCGCTCATCGACCCCATGTGCGGCTCGGCCACCATCCTCACCGAGGCGGGCCTCATCGCGCAGCGCATCGCCCCGGGCCTGTTCCACCAGGGCAAGTTCGGGTTTGAGAACTGGGCCGATTTCGACGCCGAGCTCTGGCAGCAGGTGCGCGCCGAAGCCGAAGCCCAGCACCTGGAAGAGCCCCAGGCCTACCTGGCCGGCTCCGACATCGACCCGAAAGTCATCGACCAGGCGGCCCAGAACATCACCGCCGCCGGCCTCGAAGACTGTATCCGCCTGTCGGTGCGCGACGTGAAGGACGCCGCCGCGCCCGCCAGCCAGGGCCCCGGCCTCGTCGTCACGAACCCGCCCTACGGCGAGCGAATCGGGGAAGAGGCTGAAATGGCCGCCTTCTACAAAACCATCGGCGACGCGCTGAAAACCAACTTCCAGGGCTACGAGGCGTACGTGCTGACCGGCAACCTGGACGCGGCCAAAACCATCGGGCTGAAGGCCACCCGGCGCATCCCGCTCTTCAACGGGCCGATTGACTGCCGGTTGCTGAAGTATGAGCTGTACCGGGGGAGCCGGCGGGCCCCGGCGAATCCGCAGCCGTAGCGCGGCCGCTGGGGCCCCGTTGGAACTTCGCGGGCCCCGCCGTTCCTTTATAGTAGGTTACCCTTGCCCCGTTATGCCCGATACCCTGACTGCCGCCGCCGACCTCCTCCCCGCCGCCCGCCGGGCCCTGAAACGCTACTACGGCTACGATAATTTCCGGCCCATGCAGGCCGACATCATCCAGAGTGTGCTGGCGGGGCAGGATACCGTGGTGCTGATGCCCACCGGCGGGGGCAAGTCGGTGTGCTTCCAGGTGCCGGCCGTGGTCAGCGAGGGTACCTGCGTGGTGGTGTCGCCGCTCATTGCGCTCATGAAGGACCAGGTGGAGGCCCTGAAAGGCAACGGCATCGCCGCGGCTTTCATCAACTCCAGCGTGGGCCAGACGGAGGCCAATGACATTGCCCGGGCAGCCGTCAGCGGGCACCTCAAGCTGCTGTACGTCAGCCCTGAGAAGCTGCTTTCGGACGGGTTTATGCAGTTTTTGGGGCGGGTGAACATCAGCCTGTTCGCCATCGACGAGGCGCACTGTATTTCGAGCTGGGGCCACGATTTCCGGCCCGAGTACACCAAGCTGGGGGCCCTGCGCACGCACTTCCCGAGCACGCCCATCGTGGCCCTGACGGCCACCGCCGACCGCCTCACGAAGCGCGACATCATCACCCAGCTCAACCTGCACGAGCCCAAGGTGTTCCTCTCCAGCTTCGATAGGCCCAACATCAACCTTATTGTGCGCCCGGGGCAGGACCGCGTGGGCTCGGTGGTGGACTACATCACGCGCCACCCGCAGGACCCCGGCATCATCTACTGCCTCTCGCGCAAAACCTGCGAAACCATTTCCCAGAAGCTTCAGCAGAAGGGCATCAAGGCGGCGCACTACCACGCCGGCCTCACGCCCAACCAGCGCAGCAAGGCCCAGGAGGCCTTTTTGCAGGACGACGTGCAGGTGATTGTGGCCACCATCGCCTTCGGCATGGGCATCGACAAGAGCAACGTGCGCTGGGTGATGCACTACAACCTGCCCAAAAACATCGAGGGCTACTACCAGGAGATTGGCCGCGCCGGGCGCGACGGGGCCCCCAGCACGGCCATCCTGTTCTACAGCTTCGCCGACGTGATGCAGATGCGCGAGATGGTGACCAAGGACGTGCCCGCGCGCCAGGCCCAGCTCAACACGGCCAAGCTCGAGCGCATGCAGCAGTTTGCCGAAGCCGCCAGCTGCCGCCGCAAAATCCTGCTTCACTACTTCTCTGAAACCCTGGGCGAGGACTGCGGCAACTGCGACATTTGCCGCAACCCGCCCACCACGTTCGACGGCACGCTGCTGGCCCAGAAGGCGCTGTCGGCGGTGGCGCGGGCCCGCGAGCGGCTCAGCGTCACGCTGCTCATCGACGTGCTGCGCGGCATGCGCAACCAGGCCGTCATCGGCGGGGGCTACGACCAGATCAAAACCTACGGCGCCGGTGCCGACCTGCCGTACCTCGATTGGTACAGCTACGTGCACCAGATGCTGAACGACGGCCTGTTCTACATCGCCTACGAAGAAGGCTACGCGCTGAAAATTACGCCCCGCGGCCACCAGGTGCTCAAAGGTGAGTTGCCTCTGCCGCTCAAGAAGTTCCAGCCTTCCGAGAAGGCCGAAAAGCCCAGCCGCGCCAGCAAAAAAGCTGCCGCCGAAACCGCCGCCACCGGCTCGCCCGAGGCGCGGCTGTTCGAGCACCTGCGCCAGCTCCGCAAGCAGCTGGCCGACGAGCAGGGCGTGCCGCCCTACGTGGTGTTCAGCGACGCCACCTTGCAGGAAATGGCCCAGGAGCAGCCCACCAGCCGCATGGCCATGCTGGCCGTGTCGGGCGTGGGCATGAAGAAATTCGAAACCTACGGCGAGGTGTTCATCCAGGCCATTGTGCAGCACGGGCCCCCGCGCAACGTGCCCGCCGGCGACGACGAGCTGGCTCTTGGGGCCCCCACAGCGCGCGCCAAGGCCGACAAGCCTGCCCCCAAGCCCACCAAAGCGCCCGCCGACCCCGCCGCCGTCAACGATTCGGAAGACGCCACGTTCCAGCTGCACCGCCAGGGCCTCAACCCTTTGCAGATTGCCGAGCAGCGCGGCTTAGCCGAGAGCACCGTGAAGGCCCACTTGGAGCGCGCCTACACCAAGGGCCTGGCCCTGCGCCTGGAAGAATTCGTGACCGATACCCAGCTGGCCGAAATCGCCGCCGCCCGCACCCAGCTTGGCGGGGCCCCGGCGCTGCGCGACTTGTTCGACCACCTGCGCGAGAAGTACGACTACTTCCAGCTGCGTTTGGCGGGCATCCGGCTGAGAAGATAGGGCCGCTGCTACCCCAGGAAGGCCAGTTGCTGCCCAGCGGCTGGCCTTTTTTTGTTTCCTGGGGCCCCAGCCGTCGGCCAGGGATTATCGCCGCTTAAGCACCTGGGGCCCTTGGGAGGCTTGCGCACTGCGGCCCAGCTTATCGATTGCCCGGCTGGGCGCAAAGTTATTTTTCGGGAAGTAAAAATTTAAGCTAACGGAATTAGTAACTTCGCTGCGGCGTTGCCAACTTTGTCAGCCCCGGCACTGCGCCCGGTGTCCTTTTCCGGCTGCACCCTTTCCCAATGATAAACACGAACTTAAAGTTTTGGCGGCGCGAGCTAGCCCTCACCCAGGCCCAAATTGCGGAGAAGCTGGGCATCAAACGCTCCCTGGTGGGTGCCTACGAAGAAGGCCGCGCCGAGCCGCGCATGGCCACGCTCGTGAACATGGCCCGCCTGTTCGGCATCTCGCTCGACCAGCTGGTAACCACCGACTTTAGCAAACGCAAAAATGCCAAAGCGGCCGCCACCATGCGCCAGCTGGAGCCTGCCCCGGCCGGTGGCGACGACGACGACCCCGAGCCACCGGCTGGCGGCCAGCTCCGCATCCTGGCCCTGACCGTGGACAAGGACCAGAACGAAAACATCGAGTTGGTGCCCCACAAAGCCGCCGCCGGCTACCTCAACGGCTACGCCGACCCCGAGTACCTGGGCGAGCTGCCCCGGTTCCGGCTGCCCATGCTGCCGGCCACGGGCAGCTACCGCGCCTTCGAAATTTCGGGCGATTCGATGCTGCCCCTGGTGAGCGGCACCGTGGTGGTGGGCCGCTACGTGGAGGAAATGGCCAACCTGAAGGACGGCACGCCTTGCGTGGTGGTGAGCCCGCGCGACGGCATTGTGTTCAAGCGCGTGTTCCGCAAAGCGCGGCCCGCCGGGGCTCTGGCCCTGCACTCCGACAACCCCCGCTACCAGCCCTACGACTTGCCCGGGGGCGAAGCGCTCGAAATATGGGAAGCCAAGTGCTACATCAGCAGCCACTTCCCCGCTGCTGAGCTTTCGCTCGAACGCCTGGCCAGCGTAGTGGCTGACCTGCAACAGCAAGTAGCCGAGCTGCGCAACGCCTAGCGGCCCCGGCTGGGCTAGCGGCCCGTTACCCAAAAAAGCCCCGGCAGTGCCGGGGCTTTTTACGTTTCTGCGCGGTTTGGATGAAGGGAAATTCGCCTATTTCCGGTCGTTGGCGCGGTTGAACAGCTCGGTTGTGTGGGCTGCGTGCTCGCGCAGCTTGGGCAAGGTTTCGGCCGCGTAGGCGCGCAGCTCCGGGGTGCTGGCCTTCTCGGCTGCTTCGCTGAAGCGTTGGATGGCGCGCTCGTGCAGCGCGCCCAAATCGCGGAGGTATTTTTTGTCGAAGCCCAGGTACTTGCGGTCGTCCACGTCGTCGTAGATTTTTCGGTCGTCGTGGCTCATCATCTTGGGCAGCGCCAAGCCCGTGCGGTCGGCAATGGCTTGCAGCTGGCTTTGCAGCTCGGTGTGGTCGGCGTCGGTTTGCTTGCCGAAGTCTTTCACTTCCAGCGCCGTTGCTTTTTGTGCAGCCAGCGCGCTCAGGGCCGAGGCCAGCAGGTTGTCGCTGGTAGCGGCCGTGGCAAATTCTGAGTCGTATTTAAGCTGCGCCTTGGTGAGTGACGGGTTGACGACGCCCGCCTTGATGCGCTTCTTATTGAGTTTGTTGGCTTCCTTGACCGGCTTGTCTTGGGCCAGGGCAGGGGCCCCGGCAGCGGTGCTGAGCAGGGCAGCCAGGGCGAATAACTGCAAACGGTGGGGCATGGCGTGGGGGAGGGAGGAGGCAAAAAAGGTAACGCCCCGGGGCCCTGCGCGAGGGGCCCCGGGGCGTTGCGGCTGTGCGTTAGAAATATTACTTGCTGCCCAGCAAGTAGCCAATCGAGGCTTGGAATACCGAGTTGCGGGCATTGCGCAGGTCTTGGTTCGAGCCGTTGTAGCCGTCCTTAGCAAAGTCGGTGAACGAGCCGTTGTAGCGCAAGTCAACCAGGAAGCCGTTGGATGCCTCGTAGCCCAGGCCCGCTGCGTAGCCGATTTCATTGCGGCGCACGTTGTCCAGGTTCTGGTTGGCGGCGGTATTGTACACCGTGCTGCCATTGACGGTGTAAGTGGTGTTGTCGCGCACGTTCAGCAGGTAGCTGTACTGGGGGCCCGCCTCGAAGAACAAGCCCGCAGCCCGTACTTTCAGCAGCACCGGCACGTCGATGTAGTTGTAGGTGCTGCTGCCAGTGTAGCGGTTGGTGTTGCCCAACACCGTAAACGTGTTGTCGCCGTATTTAAAGCCTTTCTGCGAGAACAATACTTCGGGCTGCAACGAGAGCACCTTGTCAATCAGGCCCACGTTCAGCATTGCGCCGCCCACGAAGCCGAACTTGTTTTTGTAGTTGTCCTGGTTGTTCAAATTGCCCGACAGGTTGGACAGGTTAGCGCCGGCTTTCAGGCCAAAGCGGATGCCTTGGGCTTGGGCCGACGACGCAAGGCCGACGCTGGCGACAGCTGCCAGCGCGAGTGCTAATTTTTTCATAAAACAGGGGGGGGGGAGGAATAAGGGGATAAGCTGGGAATAGCATCTGGGCCAGCTATACGTAAACGGCGCCGTGGCAGTTGATAGATTTTGTTGCTTTGCTGCTAAGCCTGCTCAATTCCAAGCTGAGTTGGGGCCCCACCAACTTCGCCCTTGGCTGCCGCGTATGCGGCCTAGTCCTTCACCCTATCCTGCCCGCTATGCTCCAGCACCTGCCCGCCGCCGACCGCCACCACGCCGCCCCGGCCCCGTGGCTGAGCAGCTACTTCCTGTTCTCATTCGCCGATTACCACGACCGCCACAACGTGCACTTTGGGCCCCTGCGGGTGTTCAACGACGACCACGTGGCCCCGCAAAACGGCTTTCCGCAGCACCCGCATTCGGAAATGGAAATTGTGACGCTGGTGCTCGACGGCGAGGTAACGCACGAAGACACGCTGGGCAACCGCACCGCCATTACGGCCGGCGAGGTGCAGCGCATGACCGCCGGCACCGGCGTGGCCCACTCCGAAATGAACCGCCAGGAAAAGCCGCTGCACCTCTACCAGCTGTGGTTTTTGCCGGCGCAGCGCGGCCTGGCCCCCAGCTACGAGCAGAAGGAGCTGAACTTTCTCAGCGGCAATAGCAACGAGCTGGTGCCACTCGTGACGGGCCAAAAGGTGCTCGAAGACGTAGTGTACATGAATTCTAACAGCACTGTGTACTGGGCCAACCTGGGCGCAGGCAAGGAAATTGACTTCAAAACCTTCCCCATTCGCCTGGTTTTCATCTACGTAAAAGAAGGCAGCCTCGTGGTGAACGGCGTGGCCCTGGGGCCCAACGACCAGGCCCGCATCGGCGACGAAAACGCCGTGCGCATCATAGCCGAAAAAGACGCCCAGTTCATTCTGATTGACCTGCCCGCCAGCGAGGCAAATTATTAGTTGCCCTTGCGTTGTTGGCCAGCATTTGCCCTGATTCGCTGATTTCTGGCCCCTCCGCTGCGCGCCCGCGGCGGCAGCGGAGGGGCCCCTGGGGCCCTACGCCGCCAGCTGGTGGCAATTTTTGTACAGCTTTCCGCTGCCGCAGGGGCAGGGCAAATTGGGGCCAAACTTGCCGGGGCCCCGTAGCTTCTGCAGCCATTGGCGCGGGCCGGCCGTAGGGCCCCGGCGGGCGCTGGGGCCCTGGTGGAAAAGCTCGGTGAGCAGGGCGTACAGCTCGGGGTGGTGGGCTTGTAGCTGGTCAGGCTTCTCGAAAAAGTATTCCGTGACGACGGCAAAAAACTCGGCCTCGTTGGTGCCCGCGTAGGGGTTGATTTCCGACTTGCCGGCCCGCAGGGCTTCCAATTCGCGGTGCACCACGGCCGCCCAGGGCCCCAACAAGTGGGCAGGCAGTGCCACTTGGGGCACGCCGTCAATTACCCCATCGGCCTCGTCGAGCAAGTGCGCAAACTCGTGGATGCCCACGTTTTGGCGGTCTTGTGGGTTGGCAAAGCCCTGAAGTAGCGCGGCCTTGGAGAGGCGCATGTAGTGCTGATTTTGGAAGGGCTGCACTGAGCCCAGCAGCGTGCCTTGCAGTGGCGGTACACCCTGGGCGGGGTCGGGGCCCAGCACCCAGGCGTCGGGCACTATCAGCACCTCGCCCAGGTGGGCGTACGTCCACTCCGGAAACCCAAACGTGGGGATGACGGCCGCCGCTGCCACCAGCAAGCGCGTTAGCTCATCTACCTCGGTTTGTACGCCGGTGATGCGCGCATCGGCCAGAAATAGCAGCACGCGCTGCTCAAAACGCTCTTTTTCGGCGTTACTCAGGGCCCTATAAAAGGCTGCGTGTTCGGCCAGTAGGGCCCGCCCCGTGGCCGAAAAGCCCGTAGCCAAGGCCGCGGCGCGGCGTCGGCCGTCGGCTGTAACATAGCGGTAAAACCCAAAGACCACGGCAGCCAGCACGGCCAAGCTTAAGAAGTACGACATGCCCGGTTGAACGCAGCTAGCCGGGTGGGGTTACCGACGCCCCGGCTAGGGCCCCGGCACCACAATCGTTTGATGCTACCCGCATTCCGTTGCCCATTGCGTGTACCTAACCGCGTAATCCGCAAATTAAATGTAGAAATCTCATTACTTAAACCACGATTTAGTGCTTGTCTTATATGAGTTAAATCGCCACTTTTCAGTGTCAAAATCAAACTCACTCTAATAATTAAAATTCTTTAAATCAGTATGATATACATTTTATTGCTAATTATTAATTATAATTTTAAGAATATGAAATGCTATAATAGTATTAACGCAATCGTATGCAAGCAGATACTTTTGTTGTCATCATTTCACTAATTCAAGCTAGCTTATGAAATCCGTTTTACTTGCGGTGCTCGTGGTGTTTGCGCTGGTACTGCGGCCCTTTGGCGCAGCCGCCCAAGCGCAAACAATCCAAGGAATAATTAAGGACAGCAAGGGCGAGGCCCTGCCGGGCGTTACGGTCCTCGTAAAGGGCACCACCAACGGCGCCAGCACGGGGGCCGACGGCCGCTTCACGCTGCAGGCCCCCGCCAACAGCGTACTGGTCATTAGCTCGGTTGGATTTACGCGCCAAGAAATTCCCGTGGCGGGCACCAATGGCAACGTGAACGTGACGCTCGCCGACAACGCGCAGGCCCTGAACGACGTCGTGGTCATCGGCTACGGCACGGCCCGCAAGAGCGACCTCACCGGCTCGGTGGCTTCCGTAAGCGGGGCCCAGCTGACGCAGGTGGCCACTTCTGACCCCGTGCAGGCCTTGCAAGGCCGCGTGGCGGGGGTAGACGTTACTTCCAACAGCGGCCAGCCCGGCTCCGGTACCCGCATCCGGATCCGTGGCGTGGGCACCATCAACAACGCCGACCCGCTGTACGTGGTGGACGGCATCCAGACGGGCGACATCAGCTTCTTGCTGCCCACCGACATTGAGTCGACGGAAATCCTGAAGGACGCTTCGGCCACGGCCATTTACGGCTCGCGGGGCGCCAACGGCGTGGTGCTCATCACCACCAAGCACGGCAAAGCCGGCAGAACGCAGTTCAACCTGTTCGGCTACACGGGCTTCCAGCAAATCCGTAAAAAGCTGGACCTGACCAATGCCCAGCAGTACGCTACGCTGGTGACCGAGGCGTACGCCAACGGCGGCGGTGTGGTGCCCTCCGACTACTCGGCCCTGCTGAACAGCGCGTTGCAAGGCAGCGTGCCCGGCTTCAACTACCAGGATTTTGTGACCCAGAAGGGCCTGATCACCAACTACTCGCTGTCGGCCTCGGGCGGCACTGAGCAGAACCGCTACCTCATCAGCGGCAACTACTTCCAGCAGGACGGTATCATCCAGGCAACGGGCCTGAAGAAGTACGTCATCCGTGTGAACGACGACGCCAAGCTAACTGAGCGGGTGAAAGTGGGCGTCTCGGCCACGTTCTCCAACGCCAACCAGACCGGTGCCGGCGACGGCCAGGGCGGTGCTTTCTACAGCACGGTGCTCCAGAACGCCATCCAGGCCAACCCCATCTCGTCGCCCTACAACGCCGACGGGACCTTCTCCTACAATAACATCACGAGCTTCACGCCCAACCTAGGCCGCTACCTCCAGGAGCAGACGTTTAACAAAACATACAGCACCAACCTGTTCACCAACGGCTACCTCGACGTGTCGCTGGCCAAGGACCTGACGTTCCGCTCCACGTTCGGCATCAACTATAACAACTACCACCCCAAGGTGTACCAGCCCCAGTACTACCTGGGTCCCAACGACCAACGCTCGCAGAGCGCCCTGGTTGAAACCCGCGGCGACAACGTCTCGTGGGTGTGGTCGAATTACGTGAACTACAACAAGGACTTGGGTAACAACAGCTCGTTTTCGGCCACGCTGGGCCAAGAAGCCCAGCGGGCCTACGGCAACAGTATTTCCATCACGGGCTACGATGTGCCCGCCGACGTGTCGTTGCAGTACATTTCGGCCTCCCGGGCCGCCAACTCAACGGTGCGCAGCGGCCAGTACGACAGCGGCTTGCTTTCGTACTTCGGCCGGGCCAACTATAACTTCCGCGACCGGTACTTGGTGACGGCCACCTTGCGCTTCGACCAGACGTCGCGCTTCCTGGGCTCGCAGCGCACGGGTACGTTTCCGTCCGTGGGCGTGGCCTGGAACCTGTCCAACGAGGAATTCATGAAGGGCATTACTGCAATTTCAGTGCTGAAGCTGCGCGGCAGCTACGGCGCCGTGGGTAACCAAAACGCGGCTCCCAACTACGGGTACGCCTCGGTGGCCACCAACAACCAGAACTACGTGTTCGGGCCCAATAAAGCCAAGAGCCCCGGCTTAGCCATTGCCACGCTGAACAACCCCGACCTGCGCTGGGAAACGGCCCTTACGACTGACTTCGGCATCGACGCGGCGTTCCTCGACAACAAGCTGACCTTCACCGGTGATTACTTCGAGCGGAAAACCGAGCACATGATTGCCCTGCTGCCGGTGCCCAACTTTGTGGGCCAGGCCCCCGCCAGCGCCAACGTGGCCTCGCTGCGCAACCGCGGCGTGGAACTGGCTTTGAACTACCGAAACGAGATTGGTAAGCTCCAATACAACTTTGGGGTGAACTTCACGAAGGTCAACAACTTAATCACCGACCTGGGCGGTGCCAACCCCATTGCCAGCGGCAACGTGCTCTCGCAAATCGGCAACACCACCCGCACGGACGTGGGTCACGAAATTGCTTATTTCTACGGCCTCCAGGCCGATGGCATTTTCCACTCGCAGGCCGAAGCCGACAGCTACTTGCAGCCCGGCGCCAAAGCTGGCGACGTGAAGTACCGCGACATCAACGGCGACGGGAAGATTGACGCCAACGACAACACCTACCTGGGCAGTGCCACGCCCCGCTTCAGCTACGGCGCATCGCTGAACCTGTCGTACAGCAACTTCGATTTCAAGGTTCTGCTCTATGGTGTGCAAGGCGCCGAAGCCATCAACGCAGCGGCCTTCAACTTGTCGAAGTCCAGCAACTTCGCTGGCCTGTGGAACAACTTCTACGCCGACCGCATGGACCGCTGGACGCCCACCAACACCGGCTCCGACCAGCCCCGCGTGACCTCGAACGACACCAACAACGGCGGTGGCTACAACGACAAGTTCAGCAGCCGCTACGTGGAAGACGCCAGCTACCTGCGCGCCCGCAACATGGAGCTAGGCTATTCGCTGCCCAAAGCCGTGCTCACCAAGTTCCAGATCAACGGCTTCCGGGTGTTTGCTTCGGTTGACAACGTGTTCACCATCACTAAGTACCGCGGCCTCGACCCCGAAATTTCCGCTACCGGCTACTACAACAACCCCCTGGCCTACGGCGTGGATTTTGGCAACTACCCCCAGCCCCGCACCTACCGCCTGGGCCTCAACGTGCAGTTCTAACCCAACGATATTATACAACCGCGCAATATGAAAACCGCCCACGCAGTTCGATTGCTGGCCTTTACGGCGCTGGCATCGCTTTCGCAAGGATGCCAGAAGTTCCTTGACAAAGAGCCCCTCGGGGCCACCACCCAGAGCAATCTGTTCAACGACCCCGTGAACGCCGTGCAGGCCGTGAACGCCATTTACGATGTGGCCTCCTGGGACCAGGGCCCCAAGTTTGGGGTGGGCGACTACGTGGGGCAGACCTACGAGTGGATGTTCGGGGACGTGATGAGCGACGACGCCGCGAAGGGCAGCACGCCCAGCGACTTCTCTGCCCTCATCGATCTGAAAAACTGGACCGTGAACCCCTCCAACGTGCCGGTTACTACGTTGTGGGTGCACAGCTTCACGGGCATTGCCCGAGCCAACACGGTGATTAACAACATCGACGGCGGCACCATCGACGCCACGTTGAAGGCACGCCTGAAGGGCGAGGCCCTGTTTCTGCGAGCGTACTTCTACTTCAACTTGGTGAAGACATTCGGCGGCATGCCGCTGTTTGAAAAAGCGGTGCTGCCCACCGAAGTCGCCAGCGTGACGCGCAGCAGCATTGCCGAAACCTACGCGTTTGTCGAGAAAGACCTGAAAGCCGCCGTGGCCCTGCTGCCCGAAAAAACCGGCTACGCCAGCGCCGACCTCGGCCGCGCCACCAAAGGCGCCGCCAACGGCTACCTGGCCCGCGCCATCATGTACCAGTTGGGTACCGACAACACCAACAAGCATACCTGGCAGGAAGTGTACGACCTGACCAGCACTGTCATCACCTCGGGCCAGTACAGCCTGCTGGCTAACTACGCTGCCATCCACCAAACGATTGGCGAAAACAGTAGCGAATCGGTGTTCGAAATTCAGTTTGCCACCTCTAACGACACGTACGGCCCTATCATGACGGGCACGACCAATAACGTGTTCCAGAACAACCGCGTGGCGACCAAGGTCTCGAGCGACCCTGCCAGTGCCAACGTGCCGGGTACCGGCTGGGGGTACGGCTTCAACAACCCCACCCAGAACTTGGTCAACGAGTTTGAGGCCAACGACCCGCGCCTGGAAGCTACCGTTTACAAGAACAACGACATCGTGCTCGGCTTGCGCGAAACCATTGATTTATCGCAGAACGATACGGGTTACCTGAGCCGGAAGGTGGCCATCCTGGTGCCCACTGCCAACCAGGCAGGGCCCCAGAACATCCGCAAGATGCGCTACGCCGACATTCTGCTGATGAAGGCCGAAGCCGCCGCCCAAACCAGCAAAAACGCCGAAGCCGTGGCCCTGGTGAACCAAGTGCGGGCCCGGGCGCGTACCTCTACCCGTCCGCCCGGCGCTACTGCGGTGGGCACGGCCGACAACTACGCACCCGCTAATACGCCCGCCGGCACCCTGCCCGACCTGACCGCCGGCCTCGCGGGCCAGCCCTTGCTGACCGCCATTTGGCACGAGCGCCGCGTAGAGTTGGCCGAGGAGTCGCTGCGCTTCTGGGACTTGATCCGCACGGGCCGCTACTTCGGGGTGCTGCCCAGCGCGGTGGCCGCCCGGGCCATGACGCACAGCATCACGACCGGGGTGGTGAACCCCATTCCGCTGTTGCCTATCGACCTCAACGATGCACAGGTGTGGAAGCTGCCCCAGAACCCCGGCTACAACTAAGCCAACCTGGTATAGCGCAAAAAAGGCGGCCCGCTACTCGGTTGAGTAGCGGGCCGCCTTTTTTGTGCTATACCAGCCGAATCTATTCTTGGGGCCCCGGCAAGTATTCCGCCAGTTTCTCCCGCAGCAGCGCCACCAGGGCCGCGTCTTGAAAAGGGTAGTTATCGGGGATGCGCAGGTTGACGAGGCGCTTGCCGGCCAGAGCCCCGGGAAACTTCTCGCGCAGCCGGTCGGCGTGGCGCTTTTCCATCACGAACACCACATCGGCCCAGCCCAGGTGGCCGGCCGTAACGCGCACCCGGGCCCCCGCCTCGGTGCCGGCCGAGCGGGCCAGGGCCCCCGGGTAGCCGTCGAAGAGCCGCTCGGCGGTCAGGCTGCGCCAGCGGTTCTGGCTGCAAATGAACAGGAGCTTGTCGATAATATTAAACGGTTGGTTAGCGCCGGATGCCCAGTCGTTTCAGCACGCTTTGGGCGGCGTGGTAGCCGCACATGCCGTGCACGCCCCCGCCCGGCGGCGTAGATGCCGAGCAGATGAAAAGGTCGGGGTTGGGCGTGCGGTAGGGGTCGAGCCGCGCCACCGGCCGGGTAAATAGCTGCGCCAAATTCACGGCACCGCCCGTGATGGCCCCGCCCACGTAGTTGGGGTTGTAGGCCTGCACGGCGTGCGTGTTCATGGTGTGCCGGGCCAGCACGAGGTCCTGGAAGCCCGGGGCAAAGCGCTCAATTTGGCGGTCGATGTGCGCACTCATGTCCTGGGTCGAGCCGGCGGGCACGTGGCAATAGGCCCAGCCGGTGTGCTGGCCCGCTGGGGCCCGGGTAGCGTCAAACAGGCTTTGCTGGCAGAGCAGCACGTAGGGGCTTGCGGCGTGGCGGCCTTGCCAAGCGTCTTTTTCGCCGCGGGCAATTTCCCCGATGGGGCCCCCCAGGTGCACCGTGGAGGCGCGCAGGCAGCGCGGGTCTTGCCACGGGATGGGGCCGCTCAAGGCGTAATCCACCTTGAAAATGCCAGGACCGTACCGGAAGCTTTCCAGCCGCCGCCGGTAGGCCGCCGGCAGGTGCAGCCGGGCAATGCGGGCCAGCTGGCCGGCATCGGTGTCGAACAAATACGTGCGGGCCGGGGGCAGGTCCTCGAACCGGAAAATAGGGGTAGCGAGCCGAATTTCGCCGCCCAAGCTTTGAAAGTAAGCCGCCAGGGCGTCGGTGAGGCTTTGCGCGCCGCCCCGGGGGAACGCCCAGTTCTCGGCGTGCCCCGTTACCAAAAACAGCAGGCCGATGGCGGCAGTAAACAGCTTATCGAACGGTAGCACGCTGTGAGCTGCGCACCCCGCAAATAAGGCCCGCGCCCGGGGCCCTTGGAAGAAATGCTTGGCAAAGAAGTTGGCCGGCAGCAGGGCTTTCAGACCGAAACGGGCCAGCAGCAACGGGCTGTGCGGCACGCCCAGCGGCTTCAGCACGTCGCGCAGCAGCTCGCCGGTGCGCCCCAAAAAAGGCTCGATCAGGGCCCGGTAAGCGTCCGCGTCAATGCCCAAGTTCTGAGCCGTTTCCGCGATGGATTTGGAGAGGATGACTGCCTCCTGCCCGTCCAGCGGGTGCGCCACCGAGGCGGGCGGCACCACCCATTCCAGGCCAAACTTCGCCAAAGGCAAGGTTTGGAAGTAGGGCGAGAGGTAGCCCAGCGGGTGCACCGCCGAGCCCAGGTCGTGCCGAAAACCGGGCAGGGTGATTTCCTGGGTGCGGGTGCCGGCGCTCAGCGAATCGGCCCCTTCCACGATGAGCACGCGCAGGCCGCGAGCAGCCAGCACGGTGCCCGCGCTCAGCCCGTTGGGCCCCGAGCCAATGATTACCGCGTCCCAGGGTTTGCTGCTCATGCGGCTTCGTTTGAAAGGGTTGTCAGTTTTGTTGTCGGTTGTTCGTTGTCGGTTGCCAGGGCCCGGGTGTGATTCTGGGGGTAGACAAACGGTCATGCAGAGCGCAGCGAAGCATCTTTCCCGCAGCAGTGAACCCAATCGATTGGATTACTTACGCGGTAAAGATGCTTCGCTGCGCTCTGCATGACGGCCTGATTGGCGCACTGACAACCGACAACGAACAACTAAGATTAGCGCACGATGGCCACCTTCACTTTTTTGCCTTTCACCTTGGCGTTCTGCATTTTGGCCAGCACCGCTTCGGCCTGGGCCTCGGGCACGGCCACGAAGCTGTAGTGCTCGTGCACCTCGATGCGGCCCACGGCCTCGCGCTCCAGGCCGCCCACGCTCACGAAGGCCCCCACGAGGTCGCCGGCGCTGATTTTTTCGCGCTTGCCGGCCGAAATGTGCAGCGATACCGTGCTGGGGCGCGGGGCCTTGGGCGCGGCGGCGGGCAGGGCGGGGGGCACCAGGCGGGCCCACTGCACGGTGGCCGCGGCGGGCCAGTTTTGCAGTTTGGCCTGCTCGGGGGGCGTCACGAGGAGGTGGGCAGTACCCACGGCCCCGGCGCGGGCCGTGCGCCCGGCCCGGTGCTGGAAGGTGTCGGCCTGCTCGGGGGCGTCGTACTGCACCACCGTGTCCAGCTCGTCCACGTCGAGGCCGCGGGCTGCTACGTCAGTGGCCACCAAGGCGGTAGCCGAGCCGTTGCGCAGCTTCATCAGGGCTTTGTCGCGCTCGGGCTGCATCATTTTGCCGTGCAGGGCCTCGACGGCCACGCCCCGGCCGCGCAAAAAGCGCGTCAGCTCCTCCACCCGGTCGCGGGTGTTGGCGAAAATGAGCGAGCGGCCCGCGCCGGGCTGGCTGATGACGTGGTACAGGGCGGCGGGCTTCTGGTCAGCGGCGCTTACCACATGGCCGCGCAGCACCAGGTTTTCGGGCAGGGTGGCGGCCCCGGCCGTGCCGGCCGCCCCGCCGCCGTCCACGTTCACCACCTTGGGCCGGGCCAGGTGCGAGCGCACGAGGGCCAGCACTTTGTCGGGCATGGTGGCCGAAAACAGCAGCGTCTGGCGGCGCTGGGGCAGGCGGCTCACAATGGTGGCCATTTCTTCCTGGAAGCCCAAGTCGAGCAGCTTGTCGGCCTCGTCCAACACCAATACCTTCAGTTGGTTAGGAATGAACGTGCGCTGCTCCAGGTGGTCAAGCAGGCGGCCGGGCGTGGCCACGATGACGTGGGGCAGCTGGTTTTCCATCGCCTTGCGCTCGTCGCGCATGGGGTGGCCGCCGTAGTAGGAGGCAATGCGCAGGTTGGGGGTGGTTTTGCCGAGCTGGCGCAGGGCGTCGCGCACTTGCAGGGCCAACTCGCGGGCGGGCACCAGCACAATCACCTGCACGGCGTTTTCGGCTGGGTCGAGGCGCTGGAGCAGGCCCAGGCCGTAGGCGGCGGTTTTGCCCGAGCCGGTGGGGGCCTGGCCGGCCACGTCGTGCCCGCCCAGCACGAAGGGCAGCACGGCGGCCTGCACGGGCGTAGGCGCGGCCCAGCCCAGCTCCACCAGGGCGGCTTGCAGGGCGGGGGTTAAGTCGAAATCGGTGAAAGCGGCGGCGCGGGGCGCGGCGGGTTGGGCAGGCGTATCAGAGGTTTGCACCGGGCAAAGGTACGGCCGGGGCTACGGCAACACCTCGAAGGCCAGGAACTGGTTGGTTTCGCGGGCGCTGAAGTTATTAGTCGACCACGACGACCAGCGTGCGGTGGCCGTTGGGCAGCGGGCCCCAAAGGCCAGCCCTTCGAGGTTGTCGGGGCGTGGGGCCCCCGGGTCGGCCACGAGGCGCTTGTGCACCGGCCGGTAGGGGCCCCGGCCGGGCGTGCTATCGAAGTGAAACAGCGGCCGCGCGGGCCACGTGCGGCAGAAGGCCCCGGTGATGTCCATCTCGTGCACAAACGGGTAGGGGTGCCGGGTCGCCCTCGCTGGTCCAGTACAGGCCGGCGGCGTGGTCGTAGCGAATGGCCTCGGGATCCACGCAGGAAGGGGGCGGGCGCCGTGGGCCCTCCCGGGGCGGGCTGTATAAAGTGCACGCCCGTCACGTCAAATCAATGGGGCGTCCTACCACAGAACGTCGTGCTGAGCCTGTCGAAGCATCTTCACTGCTTCAATAATCAATGATTACTGCTGTGGGCGAGATGCTTCGGCTGCGCTCAGCATGACGGCCTACTTTTTCTAAGCCAAAAATTCTAATCCAAAAGTCCTAATGGTCGTCTTCGTCGACATTGACCAGCCGGTAGCGCACCGCTGACTTTTTGGGCCGGATGGACAGACCCAGGCGCATGGCGTACACCTTGGTGAAGGCCGCGCCGAAGTAAAAGATCATGGCGCAGTAAAATACGAACAGCAGTACCAGCACCAGCCCTGCCGCCGGGCCGTACACGGGCCCCAGGTCCTGGCTTACGAGCAATTTGCCGAGCACGGTTTCGCCCAGGCTGATGAGCACGGCCGTGACCAAAGCCCCGCGCCGCACGGCCTGCCAAGGCACTTTGGCCAAACTCAAGGTGCGGAACGTGAGCCCGAACCACACGGCCAGGATGGTGAAGGCGGCCAGCGAATTCAGGCCCCGTACCACGTAGTATACCAGGGTGGTGTCGAAGTCGCGGATGCTGTCGGCAAACAAGCCCAGTGCCGCGTCGGTGCTGAAAGCGAGCACCGCCAGGGCCCCCGTGGCCAGCAGCACGCCGCCCGAGCGCAGCCGCTCGCGCAGGGCCACCGCCAACGGCGCGCTGTGGCGCCGGGGCCGAATTTGCCACAGTTGGTTCAGCGAGTGCTGGATGATGGTGAAGAGCGTGGTGGCGATGAACACGAGAAAAACGAAGCCCGCCCACGTCACGAGCCGGGTGCGGCGCGGGTCGGCCACGTTGCTGAGAATCTGCTCGATGAGGCCCGTGGCCGACCGCCCCAGCACGTTGCTGAGCTTGCCCAGCAGCATGGTGCGCACCAGCGACGAGGGGTAGAGGGCCCGCAGCAGCTGGATGAGGATGATGAGGATGGGCGGCAGGGCAAACGTGGTGAAGAACGCCGTGGCGGCCCCCAGGCGCAGGGGGTCGTTGGCGGCCAGCTCGCGGGCGGCGTGGCGCAGCAGCAGCGGCAGCTCGCGGTACCAGGGGCCCGGCCGGTGGACGGACAAAAAAGTGTGTGGCATGGGGCCCGGACGGCGAAAAAAGGGCTCCGCCCGTAAGCGTACGCGGGGCCCCGGCGAAGATACGCGCCGCCGGCCCGCCTTGGTTTCGTTAAAATTCAGCTTTGGATATGACCGTTGCTTCTTCCTCGCCTGCCCCGGTCCCACCGGAGGGCCCCGCGGCCCGGCCCAACTGGCTGCGCCGGGTGCTGCTCGACCCGCTGGTGAATCTACTGAAGGCGGGGCTCTCGCCCGGCCAGCTGGCCCTCACGGTGGGGCTGGGCGCGGCCCTGGGGGTGGCCCCCACGTTTGGCCTCACCACCCTTATTGCCACCGGCGTGGCCCTGCGCCTGCGCCTGAACGTGGCCGCCTTGCAACTTGTCTGCCACCTGCTTACGCCGGTGCAGCTGCTGCTGCTGCTGCCGTTTCTGCGCTACGGCGGCGAACTGCTGGGCCAGGGCAACATCATGGCACACTTCACGCTGGCGCAGCTTCAACGCCAGGTGCGCCACGAGCCAATGGCCCTGCTGCGCCTGCTGTGGCGGGCCGAGCTGGGGGCCCTGCTCATTTGGGCAGTGGCGGCGGTGCCGGTGGTGGCGCTGCTGTACTTTGGCTTGCGCCCGGTGTTCCGGCGGGTGGTGCGCAAGCATGAAGAATCGGAGGCGCTGGCAGCTACGCCGGTTGCTGAACAATAACGCACACTTGCGAGGCATCGAGCAGCGCAAATTCCAGCAGGCCCCACGGCTTCTGCGTCACGCGGTTGCCGTTGGGATGGAGCAGGCCCGGCGCGGCGCGCTGCACCTCGGCGAAAAGTGCGTGGATGTCATCGGTTTCGAGGCGAATTTGGGGCCGGTCGAGTGCGGCAAGGGTGGCGTTTTGCACCAGGTGAATTTCTACCGCGTCTTTTCCCAAGATGCAGAAAGGCTGCGGGCCGCCCAGTTCTTCGTAGCGCAACGCAAGGCCGAGCCCCCGCTCAAATAGCTCTCGGCCAACCGCCAAATCGGCGTAGAAGATGCTCGGGATGAGCTTGGTCAGTGCCATGGCGACGAAGAAAACGGTGAAAATACATGGGGCCCCGGGCCGCTCAGGCCGGCACCAATTGCCGGTCGCCGTGCGCGTGGGGCTCGGAGATTACCAAAAAATCCAGCGCTTCCGCCGCCTCATTTTGGATGCGGTGCGCCTGCCCAGGTTGCACGTGCACGCCTTCGCCGGGCCCCAGCACCAGCTGTTTGCCGGCCAGCTCAAAAGTAGCCGTACCGTTCAATATATAGAAAAACTGCTGGGCCACCGCGTGCCGGTGGCAAACCTCAGCCGTGCCCGGCGGCATCCGTTCCTGGATGACGCCGAGCTGAGGGGTTTGCACCAAGTGCCAGCCCGTGCAAGCGTCGCCCCACGGGTAGCTGGGGGCCGTGGCAATGGCTATTTTCATGGCGATTGGTGCGGGGGCCTGCTTAGCCCATCGTGTGGTACACGGCCTGCACGTCCTCGTCTTCCTCGAACTTCTCGATGAGCTTTTCTACTTCCTCGGCCTGCTCGTCGCTCAGGGCCACGGTGGTGTTGGGCACGCGCTGGAGGGTGGCGCTCATCACGTTCAGGCCCTTGGCTTCGAGGGCTTTCTGCATCTGGCCGAAGTCGGTGAAGGCGGTTTCGACCACCATGTAGGCGTGCTCGGCGCCGTGTTCGTCCTCCTCGTGGGTTTCGTACACGTCCTCGGCGCCCACGTCAATCAGGTCCAGCTCCAGCTCGTCGCGGTCGAGGCCGGCGGCGGCCAGCTTGAATACGCCCTTGCGGGTGAAGGTGTAGTCGGAGCTGCCCGCCGTGCCCAGGGCCCCGCTGTTGCGGTTGAAGTAGAGGCGCACGTTGCTCACGGTGCGGGTGGGGTTGTCGGTGGCGGTTTCCACCACGATGGCGATGCCGTGGGGTCCGTAGCCTTCGTACACAACCTCTTGGTAGTCTTTTTCTTCGCGGCTGCTGGCGCGCTTAATGGCGGCGTCCACGCGGTCCTTGGGCATGTTCACGCCCTTGCCGTTTTGGATGGCGGTGCGCAGGCGGGCGTTGCTGTCGGGGTTGGGGCCCCCTTCTTTCACGGCCATCACGATTTCCTTGCCGATGCGGGTGAAGTCTTTCGACATCCGGTCCCAGCGCTTCATTTTGCGGCCTTTCCGAAATTCAAATGCGCGTCCCATTCTATAGTAGCAGTTAACAGTTAACAATGAGCCGTTCGGGCCGAGGGTGGGAGTGGGGCTCCGAACGGGAGCGCAAGGTACACCGCCCGGGCGCGGGCCGACAAGCCCCGTTAGGGCCCCGGGCCACTACCGCCGCTTCGAAGCCGGCCGGGGCCCTGGCGCGACGTCGGCCACCAGCTCGTACACGCCCCGGTTGCCGGGCGGGTAGCCGGCAATGGCAATGGTGAGGCGGCGCGCCCGGGCGTCGTAGCGGTAAGTGCCGCGCTGCACATCGAAGCCTTGGGCATCGGTGAAGGCAAAGCGGATGCTGTCGCCGCGCACCGTGCACTGGCCGTGCTGCACAAAATCGCGGGCTCCGTTGGGCCCCATGATGCGCAGCCGCTTGTCGTAGGCCCCGGTCGGAAACAAGGTGAGGGTGCCGCCTACCCCGGCCACGTGGGTGGGTGGGTCGCCGTCGGTGTGGTCGTACACCGTGTAGGCTACGTAACGGTAGGTGGCGTAGAGGGCTGCCGGGGGCCGGGCCGGGCGCGTGGGCTGGGCCTGCCCGGCGCCAGGCCGCAGCAGGGCCCCCAGCAGCAGGGCCGCGCCCCAGCCGCGGGGCCCCCACGGCCTGCTCCTCAAAAACGCGCAGCCCAACCAAGTCTGGTTTCCCGTGGAAGGAGTGGCCCGGCCGGCACAAATACGCGGGTTGGTTTCCGGCGGCGTCAAGCAAAAAATGCGCGGTGGCGGGTAGCTATTCACGCCGGCAAGGTACGGGCCCCGCAGCCGCCCCAGACAGGACAGGGCCCATACCACGGCGGCGCTTAGCGGCGGCGCAGCAGCAGCCAGGCCGCCACGCCCAGCAGCACGCCCGCAGCCAGCGCGGCGGCCTGGCGGGGCAAGTGGTCGGGCACGGGCGGGGGCAGGTGCTCCACGCCGTTGCCGTCGGTGCGGGCGGCCTCGTGCACGTAGCGGCCGTGGGCAGGCACCGGGTAGTGGGCCGCCAGGTGGGCCAGCCCTTCCGCAGCCTGGGGCCCCGTGATGACCGGCCCGTGGCCGCAGCCAATTGCGGCCGGGCTCAGCGCCGCCAGCGCCTGCACCGAGCGCTCTGCCGCAACCCAGTCGTAATTGAAGGGCGCGCCGGCGCGGCTGATTTTGGGCCACCCCAGCAGCACCGCCGACACGGAATCGTGGACGGTGGTGGCGAAGGCGTCGGCGCCCAGCAGCGTGCGGTCGGCGTCGCGGAACAGCGCAATCTGGCCCGGGGCGTGGCCCGGCACGTGCAGCCAGCGCCAACCCAGCAGGAAGGGCACGGCGTCGCCGTCCAGCGGCAGCTCCTGCACCACGTCGCGCAGGTCGGGCAGCTGCGTCGGGAAAAACCGGCTCATGAACCCCAGCGAGCCGCCCACGGTGGGGTCGCGCGGCGGGTACAGGGCCTGGGCCGTCACGTAGGGCCGCTCCAGGGGGTGCACCAGCACTGGCACGTTCCAGCCAGTGGCCAGCTCCAGGGCCGAGCCCAGGTGGTCGAGGTGGCCGTGGGTGAGCACAATGGCCTGGGGCCCCACCCCGGGCCCGTACAGTTCGGCGGCGGCGGCGCGGATGGTTTTTTCACTGCCGGGCAAGCCGGTGTCCACTAGTACCCAGTCGCCGGGCGTGCCGGCGTCTACAAAATATACGTTTACAAAGCGCTGAATGCGCAGCTGGGTTACGCCGGCGGCTACCGTGTCCATGGCAAAGGGAGGAGGGATGAGTGGAGGAAGTGCTCAGGCATACGGCGAGCCCGCCAATCAGGGTTCGGCAGAAATGGCCGGGGACCAGCGGGGCGTGTGGGGCCCCAACCGTAGCATAGGGTAGGAATACGCCTCAGCTTTGCTAAAACGATTGAGCATTGCCCCTACTTGCCAGTGAAGCTGAACGTTGGAATGTGCCACGAAAACCCAGTTTTGTGCCGTAGGCCTCGGCAGAAGTTAGAAATCCTCATTACATTGCCAGTGCTAAACCGGCACAATGGTTTGCGGTAAATTAGCTGAACGATCTTAACTGCTTGATTACTTAGCAAAAGATTGGCCACCTTGTGTTTCCGCGTTGGCTTCGCAAAGTCTTTATAAATTCAACCCCACCCATTATTCAGGAGCAGCTTCATGGAAAAAAACACGTATGATGCCATCGTCATCGGATCGGGAATTTCGGGCGGTTGGGCAGCCAAGGAGCTAACCGAAAAAGGGCTAAAGACCATTATGCTCGAGCGCGGCGAAAACATCGAGCACATCAAGGACTACGTCAACGCCAACAAGGCGCCCTGGGAATTCCCGCACCGCGGCGGCAAAACCCAGAAGATGATTGCCGAGTACCCGGTGCTGGGCCGCGACTACACCCTGAACGAGGCCAACCTGAACTACTGGGTCAACGAGCAGGAAAGCCCCTACGTGGAGGTGAAGCCCTTCGACTGGTTCCGGGGCTACCACGTGGGCGGCCGCTCGCTGATGTGGGGCCGCCAATCATACCGCCTGAGCGACTACGACTTCTCGGCAAATGCAAACGATGGCATCGCCGTTGATTGGCCCATTCGCTACAAAGATTTGGCGTCCTGGTACTCGTACGTGGAGAAATTTGCCGGCATCAGCGGCAACCGCGATGGGCTGCCGCAACTACCCGACGGCGACTTCATGCCCCCCATGGACATGAACATTGTGGAGAAGGACGTGGCGGCCCGCATCAAAAAGAACTACGAGCACCGCCGCATGGTCATCGGCCGCACGGCCAACATTACGCGGCCGCACCACAACCGCACCAACTGCCAGTACCGCAACAAGTGCTGGCTGGGCTGCCCGTTTGGGGCTTACTTCAGCACGCAGTCGGCCACGCTGCCCGCCGCGGTTGCCACCGGCAACCTCACGCTGCGCCCGTTCTCCATCGTCACCAAGATTCTTTACGACAAGGACACCAAGCGCGCCAAAGGCGTGGAGGTGCTCGATGCCGAAACCAACCAGACCTACGAGTACTACGCTAAGGTCGTTTTCCTGAACGCCTCGGCGCTGAACTCGGCGTGGGTGCTGATGAACTCGGCCACCGACGTGTGGCCCGAGGGCCTGGGCAGCAGCAGCGGCGAGCTGGGCCACAACCTGATGGACCACCACTTCCGGGCGGGGGCCCACGGCGACGCCGACGGCTACGAAGACAAGTACGTGTACGGGCGGCGGGCCAACGGCATTTACGTGCCCCGCTACCGCAACCTGTTCGGCGACAAGCGCGACTACATCCGCGGGTTTGGCTACCAGGGCAGCGCCAGCCGTGAGGGCTGGAGCCGCGAAATTCCGGAAATGAACATCGGCGGCGAATTCAAGGACGCCCTCACCGAGCCAGGTAAGTGGACGATGGGCCTGACGGGCTTCGGCGAAACTTTGCCTTACCACGACAACCGCGCGTTCCTCGACAAAACCAAGAAGGACAAGTGGGGCCTGCCGGTGCTGGCCATCGACGCCCATACCCGCGAAAACGAGAAAAAGATGCGCGTCGACATGATGGCCGACGCGAAGGAGATGCTGGAAATGGCGGGCCTGAAAAACGTGAAAACCTACGACAACGGTTACGTGCTGGGCGGCGGCATCCACGAGATGGGTACGGCGCGCATGGGCCGCGACCCCAAAACGTCGGTGCTCAACCAGCACAACCAGGTGTGGGATGCGCCCAACGTGTACGTGACCGACGGCGCGGCCATGACTTCGGCGGCCTGCCAAAACCCCTCGCTGACTTACATGGCCCTCACGGCCCGCGCCGTGGACCACGCCGTGAGCGAACTCAAGAAACAAAACGTTTAAGCTCCGTTTTTATGGACCGCAGAAATGCAATTGCCCGCGTAGCCCTGTTGATGGGTGGCACCGTTATTGGTGCCGATATGTTTCTGAGCAGCTGCTCCTCGCCCGGCAAGCCGGCCGCGGAGGCCGGCGCCGGCGCTGGGGCCCCCTTGGCCAAAATGCCCGACCTGGATATGGACCAGATACGCCTGCTCGATGAGGTAGGCGACACCATTTTGCCCACCACCGCCGCTTCGCCGGGGGCCAAAGAGGCCCGCATCGGCCGCTTCATGAACGTGATGGTGCGTGACTGCTACACCGCCGCCGACCAGAAGATTTTCACGGAGGGCATTGTGAAGCTCAGCGAGGCGTGCAACAAGCAGTACAGCAAGGGCTTCCTGGCTTGCGACCCCGCCGAGCGCACCGCCCTGCTGGTGGCCTTGGACAAAGAGCAGAAGGAGTACGCCGCTGCCCACGCCGAGAAAGGGGCCCCCAGCCACTACTTCCGCATGATGAAGCAACTGACGTTGCTCGGCTACTTCACGTCCGAAGTGGGCGCCACCAAGGCCCTGCGCTACCTGCCCGTCCCTGGCCGCTACGACGGTAATGTGCCTTACAAAAAAGGCGACAAGGCCTGGGCCACGTCCTGATTCCGGCCCGGCCCACCGGGGCCCCATTACTTTTTGCCTTACCCTCTTTTCTGGCTTATGACCGCTACCATCCGCTTTAAGCTGTCGCTGATGATGTTCCTGGAGTTTTTCATCTGGGGGGCTTGGTTTGTGACGCTGGGGACTTACTTGCAGAGCAACCTGCATACCACAGGGGTTCAGGTAGGAGTGGCCGTGCTCACCCAATCCATAGGCGCGATTGTTGCGCCTTTCATTATCGGGTTAATTGCGGATCGTTTTTTTTCAGCCCAGAAGATACTGGGGGTGCTGCACTTGGCGGGGGCCGTGCTGCTGTGGCAAGCGGCCGCCGCTCCCGATTTCGGCGCTTTCTACCCCTATATCCTCATCTACATGATTTTGTACATGCCTACGTTGGCGTTGGTTAATTCCATCTCTTTCCGGCAGCTGCAGAATCCAGAGAAGGAATTCGCCTCCATCCGAGTATTGGGTACGCTCGGCTGGATCATTGCCGGCCTTACCATTGGCTGGCTACATTGGGAAAACAAGGACGTTAACGGCTTTACCTCGTTAGTTCTTACTTTTAAGATGGCGGCTGGCGCGTCGGCGTTGCTCGGGCTGTTTAGCTTTACACTGCCGGCCACACCTCCAATTAAGAAGGCAGGTCCGACCACCGTGGGCGACCTGCTGGGCCTGGACGCCATTCGGCTCCTGAAGAACCGTTCTTACTTGGTGTTTTTCCTGGCTTCGGTAGCCATTTGCGTGCCCCTGTCCTTTTATTACGGCTTCACCAACCCGTTCCTGAACGAAGTGGGCATGAAATCAGCTGCTGGCGTGCAAAGCCTGGGCCAGGTGTCGGAAGTGCTGTTCATGCTGCTGATTCCGGTGTTTTTTGTCCGACTGGGCGTGAAGAAAATGCTGGCCATCGGCATGTTGGCTTGGGTGATACGCTACGGGTTTTTTGCCTACGGCAACGGCGGGAGCAACTATTGGATGCTGATTGCGGGCATTGTGCTGCACGGAATCTGCTACGATTTCTTTTTCGTAACGGGCCAAATTTACACCGACAACTTAGCTGGCGAGCAATCGAAAAGCGCTGCTCAGGGCTTCATCACGCTGGCTACTTACGGCGTGGGTATGCTGATTGGCTCGTTACTGTCGGGCCAGATTGTGGACGCCCACCAAATCAGCGCCAGCTTACACGATTGGCGTACCATCTGGTTAATTCCGGCCGCCATCGCGGCGGGCGTGCTGGTAGTATTCCTTCTGTTATTTAAGGACCGCAACGCCCCCGTGACTGCCGAAGAAATCAGCTACGCCGAAGCTAACGCGCGCTTGGAAGTATAAGACTGAACCGTTGGCTAACAGCTGCTAGCTGTCAGTTTCCATTCGAAAGAAGGCTAACAGCTGCTAGCCAGCAAGCTAGTGGCCCAAGACGATACCGCATGAAATTACGATTAGGCATGATTGGCGGCGGGCAAGGGGCCTTCATTGGGGCCGTCCACCGCATCGCCGCTTCCCTCGACGGCTTATACGAGCTCACGGCCGGCGCTTTCAGCAGCGACGCGGCTAAATCGCAGGCCACCGGTGTGCTGCTGGGCCTGGCTCCCGACCGGGTGTACGGCTCGTACGAAGAGCTGATAACCCAGGAAAAGCAACGGCCCGCAGCCGAGCGCGTGCAGGTCATTTCCATCGTCACGCCCAACTACCTGCACTTCGCGCCGGCCAAAATGGCCTTGGAAAATGGCTTCGACGTCGTCCTCGACAAGCCGATGACGTTTTCGCTGGCCGAGGCCAAGCAGTTACAAGCCGTGGCCGAAGCCAGCGGCCGGCTGCTGTGCCTCACCCACACCTACACCGGCTACCCCATGGTAAAGGAGGCCCGGCAATTACTGGCCGCCGGCGCCCTGGGGCCCATCCGCAAAGCCTACGTAGAATACCCGCAAGGGTGGCTCAGCAGCTTTGAAGAGGGCGGCGCCAACAAACAAGCCGCTTGGCGCACCGACCCCGCCCGCAGCGGCGTGGCCGGGGCCATGGGCGACATCGGCACCCACGCCTTCAATCTGCTGGAATACGTGACGGGCCTGCAAGTGACGCGCCTGTGCGCCGACATCAATACGGTGGTGCCCGGCCGGCAGCTCGACGACGACGGCGCCGTACTGCTGAAGTTATCCAACGGCGCCAGCGCCGTGCTCACGGCCTCGCAAATTGCGGCTGGCGAGGAAAATAACGTCCGCATCCGCGTCTACGGTGATAAAGGGGGCCTGGAATGGCAGCAAGTAGACGCTAACACGCTGCAAGTGAAGTGGCTGGACCGGCCCACCGAAATCCGGCGCACCGGCACTGGCTACGTCGGCTCCTTTGCCCAGCACAATGCCCGCGTGCCGGCTGGCCACCCCGAAGGCTACCTGGAGGCCTTCGCCAACCTCTACCGCAACTTCGCCCTGAGCCTGCGAGCGCGTGACGCCGGCGAAACTGCCCCTCCCGAAGTCCTCGACTACCCGAGTATTGCCGACGGCGTACGCGGCATGGCATTCATTGAGAACGTCATTGCCTCGGGCCAGTCGGATAAAAAATGGACCGAATTCACCGTTTGACCTGCTTATGACTACCCTCCAGGGCCCCGCCATTTTCCTGGCCCAATTCATCGGCGACGAAGCCCCGTTCAACAGCCTGGAAGCCATCTGCGGCTGGGCCGCCGGCTTGGGCTACAAGGGCATCCAAATGCCCACGCTCGACGCACGCTTCATTGACTTGCAAAAGGCGGCCGAAAGCAAAACCTACGCCGACGAAATCAAGGGCATCGTGAACGCGGCGGGCCTGGAAATTACCGAGCTTTCTACGCACTTACAGGGCCAGTTGGTGGCCGTGAACCCGGCCTACGACAAGCTGTTCGACGGCTTCGCACCCGAAGCGTACCGCAATAACCCCGCCGCGCGGCAGCAGTGGGCTGTGCAGCAGGTGAAGTACGCCGCGCAGGCCTCGCAAAACCTGGGCCTCAAGGCGCACGCTACGTTCAGCGGGGCCCTGCTCTGGCCGATGGTATACCCCTGGCCTCAGCGCCCGGCCGGCTTGGTCGACGAAGGTTTCACTGAATTAGCCCGCCGCTGGACGCCCATTTTGGACGAGTTTGACCGCTGCGGCGTGGACCTGTGCTACGAGGTGCACGCCGGTGAGGACCTGCACGACGGCATCACCTACGAGATGTTCCTCGACAAAGTGCACCACCACCCGCGCGCTTGCCTGCTCTACGACCCCTCGCACTTCGTGCTGCAATGCCTCGATTACCTGGAGTACATCGACATCTACCACGAGCGGATTAAGATGTTCCACGTCAAGGACGCCGAGTTTAACCCAACCGGCCGCCAGGGCGTGTACGGCGGCTACCAGAGTTGGCTCGACCGGGCCGGCCGCTTTCGCTCGCTGGGCGACGGGCAGGTGGACTTTAAGGCCATTTTCAGCAAAATGGCCCAGTACGACTTCGCCGGCTGGGCCGTGCTGGAGTGGGAGTGCGCCCTCAAAAACTCGGAAGATGGGGCTCGTGAAGGGGCCCAATTCATCCGCGACCACATCATCCGGGTCACCGACAAGGCTTTTGACGACTTCGCCAATACCGCTACCGACCCGGAATTTAATAAAACCCTGTTAGGCCTGTAACTTCCTGCCTCCGATGAAAAAAATTGCCCTGCTGCTCAGCAGCTGCGCCCTGCTAGTCGCTTGCGAATCAGCGCCCAAAACCAGCGAAACTGCTGCCACTGAGCCAGCCGCCGGTAGCGGGGCCCCCACCGCCGTGCCGGCCACCGGCGACGCGCCCGGGGCCCCCGGTGCTGACCTGGCCAGTGCTATGCCAGGTGCTAAATTAATTGCGGCCTCCGACTGTACTGGCTGCCACAAGGAGCACGACAAAGTAGTGGGGCCGGCCTACGCTGCCATTGCTGAAAAGTACAAGCCCACCGAGGCCAACATTGCCATGCTGGCGAACAAAATAATTACGGGCGGCAAAGGCAATTGGGGCGAAATCCCGATGACGGCGCACCCCGGCCTACCGGTGGCTGACGCGCGGGAAATGACCAAGTATATTTTGAGCATAAAATAATTATTTGGTACAATTGCTGAATACTTGGCCGAAGGTCCGCGGCGTGTGGGGCTGGCCGAGCAATTAATTAATTGACCTGTATCCGCTATGGCTGCTCAACCAAACCGCCGCGCGGTAATCAAAAACATTGTTGCGGGCACGGCTTCCCTGGGTGCCGTGGGCGCGCTGGGGGCCTTTGCGCCGGCCGAAAACCTCGTGAACGACGCTGCTTTGAAAAACAACATCAACCACTCGGTTTGCCGCTGGTGCTACAACGATATATCGCTCGACCAACTATGTGCCGCCGCCAAAAGCATTGGCATCAAAGGTATTGATTTGGTGGGGCCCCAGGAATGGCCCACGCTAAAAAAATACGGCTTGGATTCGCCCATGTGCAACGGCGCGGAAATTAACCTGACCGATGGCTTCAACGACCCGAAGTTTCACGCGACGCTGCTGAAGAACTACTCGGCCATGATTCCCCTGGTGGCGAAAGCTGGGTACCGGAACCTGATTTGCTTCAGTGGCAGCCGGCGCGGCCTGGACGACGCGACCGGCATCACCAATTGCGTACAGGGCTTGCAACCGCTGATGGCCCTGGCCGAGAAGCACAACGTAGTGCTGGTGATGGAATTGCTGAACAGCAAAGTGAACCACCCCGATTACCAGTGCGACCATACAGCCTGGGGCGTGGCATTGGCCAAGAAGCTGGGCTCGGAGCACTTCAAGCTGCTTTACGACATCTACCACATGCAGATTGACGAGGGCGATGTCATCCGAACCCTCACCGATAACCACGCCTACATTGCGCACTACCACACTGGCGGTGTGCCTGGCCGCAACGAGATTGACGACACCCAAGAGCTATACTACCCGGCCATCATGCGCGCCATCAAGGCAACGGGTTTTAAAGGGTACGTGGCCCAGGAATTTATTCCGAAGCAACCCGATAAACTGGCGTCGCTTCGCAAGGCGGTGCAGCTGTGCGACATCTAGCGCAATTAATTAAATCCTTCCTTACTCCTCTCCAGGGCCCCATGACGCAACGCAGAGATTTTCTGAAACAGGCCGGCATCCTATCGGCCCTTTCCTTGGTGAACCCCGGGGCCCTGCTGGCGGCCCCGTCCACGCTGAAGGCAGGGTTGCAGCTGTACACGCTACGCGACTACATTGGCAAAGACGCGAAAGGCGTGCTGGCCAAGGTAGGCAAGGCGGGCTACAAGGAAGTGGAAACTTACGGCTACAGCCCGGAAACGCACTATTGGGGCTTAGCACCGAAAGAATTTAAGGCGGTACTGGCGGCCAATGGCCTCACCACGCCGAGCGGCCACTACGACATGGGCGCCTACCTGCGCGACGGCAACCAGGAGGTATTTAAAGCCTACATGGCGGCGGCCAATGCCTGTGGCCAGCAGTACATCGTGGTACCGTATTTGGACGCTGCGCTGCGCAAAACGACGGACGATTTTAAAATGATTTCCGAGAAATTGAATAAGGCTGGGGAGCTGTGCAAAGCGGCCGGCCTGCGCCTGGGCTACCACAACCACGACTTCGAATTTCAGCCCGTGAACGGAGTGGCGCTGTACGACGTGATGCTGAAGGAAACTGACGCGCGCCTGGTAGATTTTGAGATGGACATTTATTGGGTAGTACGCGCTGGCCGCGACCCCATTAAATTAATCGAAGCCAATCCCAAGCGCTTCCCGATGTGGCACATAAAGGACATGGAAAAGGCCCAGCCCGAACACAACACAGAAATTGGGTCGGGTACCATCGACTTCAAAAAGATTATTAAATACGCGAAAACGGCGGGCTTGCAACACCCTTTCATGGAGCAGGAATACTTCGCTATGGATGCTTACCAAAGCATTACCCAGAGCGCGGCGTACATGAAGAAAAACCTGCTTTCGTAGCTGGGTAACGCCTTGCCGGAGCCTTTTGTAATCAATTAAAATAAATAGCCGCATGAAAAACTACCTGGTCGCCACCGCATTATTGGTTGGCAGCGTGGGGGCCGCCGTGGCCCAAACGGCGCCGCCCGCTGGCAAACCCGAGGAGACGGAAGTGTACACCCCCGTGCCCCCCGTGGTGATGCCGGGCAAAACCAGCAGCGACGCACCTTCGGATGCGCTGGTGCTGTTTGACGGCAAAAACCTCGACCAATGGACTTCGACCGAAAACCCCGGCGCGGTGGCCCCCTGGGCGGTGAAGGGCGACGTGCTGACCGTGAGCAAAGGCACGGGCAACATCCAAACCAAGCGCAGCTTCGGTAATTACCAGCTGCACCTGGAGTGGCGTGTGCCGGCCAACATTACGGGAACGGGCCAAGCGCGCGGCAACAGCGGCCTGTTCCTGGCGTCGCTGGGCAAGGGCGACGAAGGCTACGAACTGCAGGTGCTGGACTCGTACAACAACAAAACCTACACCAACGGCATGGCCGGTAGCGTGTACAAGCAAATTGTGCCGCTGGCCAACCCGACCCGCAAGCCTGGCGAGTGGCAGACTTACGACATCATCTGGACGGCCCCCACGTTCGCGCCCGGCGGCACGGTAGCTACGCCGGCCCGCGTCACGGTGCTGTTCAACGGCGTGCTGGTGGAGAACAACGTGGCGCTGCTGGGCCCCACGCGCTACATCGGCAAGGCCAGCTACGGCGCGCCCCACGGCCCGGCGCCCATCAAACTCCAAGCGCACGGCGACAAGAGCGAGCCGCTTAGCTTTCGCAATATTTGGATTCGGGAATTGCCAGCCGTGGGCCAGTAATAAATAGGTTTCGCTCGAACTAATTAATAGTAGTAGGGGCCCCGGCGAAATTACCGCCGGGGCCCCTACTGCTATTAATTAGTTCGAAATACGGTTTTGCCTGTGGCTACACCAGGTTTTTCTTGATGTAAGAAATGCTTTTGGTCACGCTGTCAAAGGGCGAGCCGGGGGTGGTGTCTTGCTCTACGAAGAAGTATTGCAGGCCGGCTTCGTCGGCGTGGGCGAAGATCTTTTTGAAGTCAATACTGCCGTTGCCCACCTCGGTGAAGGCTTTTTGCGGCGTCCGGTCCATGTCCTTCACGTGCCAGAGTGGGAAGCGGCCGGGGTGCTGCTTGAATAGGGCGAGTGGATCATGGCCGGCCTTATTTACCCAATATAGGTCCAACTCCATCTTCACTAGCTTCTTATCGGTGCCGTTTAGCAGCAAATCGAAAGGAATCTTGCCATCTTGGGCCGCAAATTCAAAGTCGTGGTTGTGGTAGCAGAGCTGAATGCCGGCTTTTTTGCACCGCTCGCCGGCTTTGTTGAGTTGCTCGGCCACGTACTTGTAGTGGTCCAGGTTGCCCCGCTCGGCTTCGGAAAGGTAGGCGCACACCATGTACTTCACGCCGGCCGCCGCCGCGTCGTCCACTGCCCGGTCCCAGTCGTGCAGCATGGTGCCGGCCACCGGCGCGCCGTTCATTTGTTCTTCGCCCAACCGGTAGTGCGCGCTGGGCATGATGAGGCCGCTTTGCTTGAGCACGGCGGCAAAGGCCTGGGGCGTCATGCCGTAGAACATCTGGGTGCCGGTGTAGGTGGCGCCTTCCACTGAGTTGTAGCCGATTTTGGCCAACTGGGCCAGGGTGCCGGCGGGGTCCTTCGCCATGGCGTCGCGCACGGTGTAGAGCTGCAGGCCGATGTAGCGCTTGTTGTAGGCAAACACGGACGGCGACATTAATACCCCCGCAGAGAGCAGGGCGGCCGACGAGAGAAAGTTTCTGCGGGAAATCATGGGCGGGAAGGGGTTGGGTGGGGGAATACTTGCCGGCGGGTGAAAGCATAAAACGTGCGGCAAGATAGGGCTTCGTGCAAGTTCGGTACCTAAAAAGCCCAACAATTAGCAACAAGCGTTGGGAAATAAAATTAACGCCGGGGCCCCTGGGTTCGGTTGCCAGTTTCTGGCGCTGGATTGGTTAGATTCGATGAGCTTTTACGCCTTAATTAATTACTGCGGCACCCATGAAAAAAATGATTTTTGCGCCGCTCGGGGCTGCGTTGCTGTTGGGCGGGCCCCAAGGAGCCCCGGGGCTGGACGCCGCTGCTCAATAAGAAGCTGAGCCAGTGGCAAACCTGCCAGAGCTACCGGTACCAACTAGGCTATACGGGCAAGGTGCCTACCGATGCCCAGGGCCGCGTGGTGCCGCCCATCGGCTACGATAAAAACGAGGCCAACGTCTTCTCCGTCGTGATGCAGGGCGGTGAGCCCGTGCTGCGCATCAGCGGAGAAATCTACGGCTGCGTGTTCACCAAGCAGGATTTTGCGAATTACGACCTAAAATTGAAGGTGAAATGGGGCGCTAAAAAGTGGCCGCCCCGCCTCGACGAGCCCCTCGACAGCGGCGTGCTTTACACCAGCCAAGGAGAGTGCGGCGTGGACTACTGGCACAGCTGGATGCTGGGCCAGGAATTCCAGGTATCGGAGTGCCAAAAAGGCAACGCCATGGGCGACTATTGGTGCATTGCCAACTCGGCGGCCGACATCGCGGCGGCCCGCAACCGCACTCAAAACACGCTAAAGTTTAGCCCCGGCGCTGCCCCGGTGCCCATGGGCAACGGGGGGGCCTATTTCTGCCAGGCGGCCGCCAACTACGAATTGCCCAATGGCCAGTGGAACGAGCTGGAATTAATTAACGTGAACGGCCCAAGCGTGCACCTCGTGAACGGCCACGTGGTGCTGGCCGTGCGCAACTCGTCAGCCATCGTCAATGGCCAGCGCCAGCCGCTCACGCAAGGCAAAATTCAGCTGCAAAGCGAGGCCGCCGAGGTATTCTACAAGGCCATCCTGATCAAGCCCCTCGAAGCCATGCCCGCCCAGTACGCCCGCTACTTCGGCGGCCGCTGACGCGCGGGGCCCCGCGCCGGGGCTAGAATTTATCGTCGTTCACTTCCAGCCAGAAATTATCGGGGTCTTGCAAATATACTTGCTTGATGCCGTCGGGGCGGAGCGTGGTTATTTTCTCTTCGCCCTTCCAGGCGCCGTAGCGCACCTTGGTTTGGTCGAGGTGCGCCATGAAAGCGGGCAAGTCCTTTACCCGGTACGCCATGTGGGTATTGATGTCGTGGGCTTCGACCCGCGCCGCCCCCTGGATGATGTGCAGCTGGCTGTGGGGCCCCGTGCGGAACCACACGTGCTTGCCGTCCTTGAACGGCTCCGGGATTTCCTGCAGGTTCATCACATCACGGTAAAACGCCGTGCTTTTGCGCAGGTCGTACACGTACAGGGCCGTATGGTTCACGGCCACGGGCACTTCCTGGGCCCGGGCCGGGGCGGCGGCCAAGCCGAGCGCGCCACAGGCCAACTGGCCGCAAAATAATATCTTCCTGCTCGTGGTTAAAAAACGCATCGTCGTTGGGTTAGGCGGGTGGGTTTCGTTGTTAAGCTATTGGTTTTCAGGGCTACTTGTGTTGCTGATGAATGCTAGGCGTTTGCTGTCGGGCGACCACGACGGCGTGTTCATGGTGCCTTGGCCGCCATACAAGTAGGCAATTACTTTGGGCTCGCCGCCGGCCACGGGCACCATGCGCAGGTACACGTGCTTGTAGAACGGGTGGTCGCCGGGGCCCACTTCGTCCTTCAAAAACGATACAAAGGCCAGCCACTTGCCGTCCGGCGACATGTGCGGAAACCAGTCCTGGCACTCGCCGTTGGTGACAGCTTCCTGCTGGCTGCCGTCGGCCTTCATGCGCCAAATCTGCATGGTGCCGGTGCGGTTGGAATTGAAGTAAATATAGCGGCCGTCGGGCGTGTACTCGGGGCCATCGTCGAGGCCCGTGGCGGTAGTGAGGCGCACTTCCTTGCCGCCGCCCGCGGGAATGCGGTAAATGTCGAACTCGTTGTGGCGCTGCCCGGTGAAGAGCAGGTACCGGCCGTCGGGCGACCAGCCGTGCAGGTAGGAGGGGCCCCGGGGCGTCACTTGCCGGGGCGTGCCCCCGGTCGCGGCCACGGTGTAGGCAATCGAGCCGCCCAGCCGCTCCACCCCGCTACTCAGGCCCAGCATTTGGCCGTCGAAGGACAGCACGTGGTCGTTGTTGTTATTAATGACGGTGCCGGTGGGAATTGGCGCGGGTTGCCGCGCGGCGAGGTCGAAGTTGTACATGCGCCCTTCGCTGTTGTAAACCAGGCTTTTGCCGTCAGGCCGCCAGTTGGGGGCCTGGAGCGATTTGGGCGAAGTGTAAATAATCTCCCGGCCGCCAGTGGCCACGTCGAGCAGTTCGAGGCGGCTGCCCAGGTATTCCTGGTACTGCACCAGGCCGTCGTGGGCCGGCACCGCGATGCGCACGTCGCGGAAAACGCCCGTTTCGGTCACGTCCGCGTTGTGCGACCCCACAAATAGGCCCACGTACACGTCGTCGCCCAGGTCCACGTCGGTCACCTGTTGGGTTTCAAACGGCTGCCCAAACGCCGCGGCGCGCAGCGTGTAAGTGGTGCCCTTGCGTTCGAGCTGGATGATGTTGGCGTGGGTGACCTTGGCGCGGGTTTCTTCGGTGGGGGCCCCCGCCGTGCGGCGGTACTGCAGGGAGGTGAGCCCGTCGCCGTGCTCGACGGCGTTCACCTGGGGCGAGTTGCCGCCGAGGCTCTTGCGCACCATCCAGCCCACTTTGCGGTGCGGGTCCACGCCGTTCCAACCCACAAATTCGGCCCGGGCGTAGAGGATAAAATCGCCCTTAATTTTCTTGTAGGCGTAGTGCAATTCGTCGTGGTCCAACCAAATGTTGTAGCCCGCCCCGGAGATAATGTATTGCTGCGTGGCGGGCACGTAGGTGGCCACGCCGGGCCGCACGTTGGTGCCAATGTCCTGGCTACCTTCGAATATGCCCAGCGGCTGAGCCAGCGCCGCCACGCTCGGCAGCAGAAAACCTAAGGCGAGAATAGCCTTTCGCGCAAAATTTTTCATGGACAAAGGATGGAAAGGGTCGCGCCGAAAAAACGATTGCGTAATAATACATACTGCGCCCAGCCGTGGAGCCCTGGGCCCCGATAATGGCGGAAATGCGCCCCCGCAAAGCTGCTGCTTTATCGGCGGAATGCTAGAAAAAATGGCAGTGGCGCACTTCGTCTGTCTCTTGCTGGTTGAAGAAAAAAATATCCACTGGCCTTAGCCCCTGCGCCGCGCCGCCACAAGTGCCTGAAAACTCTCATTTGTTGATGCAAAACGAACGGGTGCCGCCGGTACGGACGAGTGAATGGCAGGAAATTTATAATTTGCGGGGCTTCCTACCGCCAAATGCCTCTGCCATGAACCGGCGCACCGCCCTCAAAAACTTTGCCCTCGTGGCCGGCGCTGCGGCGCTGCTGCCCGCCTGCTCGCACCCCCCGGCCGAGCTGCCGGCCTCTATCGCGCTGCGGCACCTGGCCGTGAACGCCCGCCAGGAAAAGACGCTGGCCGAGGTCTGCGAAACCATCCTGCCCAAAACCGACACGCCCGGCGCCAAAGACCTGGGCGTGCACCTGTACGTGCTGAAAATGCTGGACGACTGCGCCGGCCCGGACGAGCAACGGGTGTTTGAGGCCGGCCTGGGCCAGCTCGACGAGGCGGCCCAGCAGCGCCATGCGCAGCCGTTTCTGGGGTGTAGCCCCGCCCAGCGGCTGGCCCTGCTGCAAGGCATCGAGCAAGGGAAGGACTTTCCGGCCGACCTGGTGAGCTTTTATAAAACGGCCAAGCGGCTGACGGTTTCGGGCTACACCGGCAGTAAGTATTTCCTGACCCAACAGATTGTGTACGAGCTCGTGCCGAGCCGCTACAACGGTTATTTCCCCATCAAAGACGTCAACCTGTCCAAATCCCGCCATGGCCAATCTTAACATCGACAGCGTGAAGGCGCAGACCTACGACGCCATCGTCATCGGCTCGGGCATGGCGGGCGGTTGGGCAGCCAAGGAGCTGACCGGCAAAGGATTGAAGACGCTGGTGGTGGAGCGCGGCCGCGACGTGCAGCACCTGAAAGATTATCCCACCACCAATCTGATGCCTTGGGAATTTCCGCACGGCGGGGCCGTGCCTTTCGACGTGAAGGAGGCCAACCCGGTCGTCAGCCGCTGCTACGCCTTCCGCGAGGACGCCATGCACTTCTTCGTGAAGGACGCCGAGCACCCCTACGTGCAGGAAAAGCCGTTCGATTGGATTCGGGGCTACCAAGTGGGTGGCAAGTCGCTGATGTGGGCCCGGCAAACCCAGCGCTGGAGCGACTTTGACTTTGAGGGCCCCGCGCGCGACGGCTTCGCCGTGGATTGGCCCATTCGCTATAAGGATGTGGCCCCGTGGTACAGCTACGTGGAGAAGTTTGCCGGCATCAGCGGGCACGCCGACGGCCTGGCCGAGCTGCCCGACGGCGAGTTTTTGCCCGCCTACCCGCTAAACGCGGTGGAGGACTACTTCCGCCAGCAAGTGAAGCAGAAGTACCCTAGCCGCCACGTCATTAGCGCCCGTTGCGCGCACCTCTCCAAGCCCAACCCGGTGCACTTTGAGCAGGGCCGCGTGCAGTGCCAGAACCGGGTGCTGTGCCAGCGCGGCTGCCCGTTCGGCGGCTACTTCAGCAGCAACTCCACCACGCTGCCCTGGGCCCAGAAATCGGGCCTGCTCACGCTCAAGCCCAACCAGGTGGTGCAGAGCATTTTGTACGACGAGCAGAAGCAGCGCGCCACCGGCATCCGCGTGGTGGACACGCACACCAAGGCCACGACCGAGTATTACGCCCGCATCGTGTTCGTGAACGCCGGGGCCCTGAATACCAACTTGTTGCTGCTGAACTCGACTTCGCACCGCTTCCCGCAGGGGCTGGGCAACGACAACGGGCTGCTGGGCAAGTACGTCGCCTTCCACAACTACAGCGCCCACATCTCCGCCCAGTACGACGGCGCCCAGGACCTGACCACCGACGGCCGCAACCCGGCGGGCGGCGGCTACATCCCGCGCTTCCGCAACGTATTCAAGCAGGAAACCAACTTCCTGCGCGGCTACGCCGCCGGCCTGGGGGCCCACCGCGGCCTCGACCACACGGAGCACGCCATCGGCAACGGATTCAAGGACAGCATCCTGCACCCGAAGTTTGGGCCCTGGACCGTGGGCTCGCACATGATGGGCGAAACCATCCCGAAGGAAACCAACCACGTGCGCTTCGACCCCACCCGCAAGGACGAATGGGGCATGCCGCTGCTGAACATTTCGGTGGCCTACGACGACAACGACGCCAAAATGAAGCAGGACTATTTCGAGCAGCTGAGCGAAATGTTCACCCAGGCGGGCTTCACCAACATCAAAACCGAGGATTCGGGCCAGGCCCCGGGCCTCGACATCCACGAGATGGGCGGCGTGCGCATGGGCCGCGACCCCAAAACGTCGCTCCTCAACGAGTGGAACCAGCTGCACGCCTGCCCCAACGTGTTCGTGACCGACGGCGCCTGCATGACGTCGACCTCCACCCAAAACCCCTCGCTGACCTACATGGCCCTCACCGCCCGCGCCGTGGACTATGCGGTGAAGGCCGCGGCCCGCGGCGGCGTGGTGTAGGGCCCCGGCTGACTAGCCGCTTGAAGTGAGGGACGGAATAATAAATTTTATATATTTATTATTCCGTCCCTCACTTTCCGTTTGATAGCATGGCTCCCAACGCTTACCCCGCCCCGCCACCGCCCGCCACCGCCTTCCGGGGCCCCGTGGCCCAGGCCGACCGCCTCCAGAACCTCGACATGCTGCGCGGTGTGGCCCTGCTGGGGATTTTGATGATGAACATCCCGTATTTCGCGCTGCCCGAGCAGTTCGCCGAAGGCTTCCGGCGGGATGTGCACAGCGCCAATTTTTGGACGTACGCCGTCATCGAGGTGCTGTTTGAAGGCAAGATGCGGGCGCTGTTTTCGATGATTTTTGGGGCCGGCATCGTACTGTTTGCCCTGCGAAAGGAGCGGGCCGGCCTGCCCGTGGCGGGGCTGTTTTACCGGCGCATGGGCTGGCTGGTGCTGTTCGGGCTCCTCCACGCGCACCTGCTGCTGTGGGAGGGCGACATTCTGTACTTCTACGGCATTGGCGGCATGCTGGCCTTTTTGTTCCGCAAGCTCCCGGCGAAGTACCTGGCGCTGGGTGTGCCGCTGGTGGCGGTGCTGGGCTTTGCGGCCAGCACGTTGTTTTTCCAGCATGTGCGCGCCGTGCGGTTTGGCTACGTGGCCGCACAGGCGGCCCAGCGTCGGCACCAGCCCCTCACGGCCGCCCAAAAAGAACAAGTGGCCGAGTGGCAGACGATGGAAAAAGACCACCTGCCCAACCCCCGGCTGGTGGCCGAGCACAAGCGCCAGATGAAGTCGGGATATGCAAGCGTGGCCGGGCGCATCCGCCGCCCCACCTGGGACTCGCAAACGAAGTACTTGTTTTTCACCATCCCCGACGTGCTCACGCTGATGCTGCTCGGCATTGCCTTGTTCAAATGGGGCTTCTTTACGGGGCAATGGTCGCGGGCGCAGTACTGGCGCACGGCCGTCTGGGGCTACGCCGTGGGCCTGCCGCTGGTGCTGCTCAGCTTCTACCTGCAATACCAGCGCGGCACGGGGGCGGCGGCCCAAATTGCCTACATCGAAACGCACGCCGTCGCTTGGGCAGGCCTCATTTATCCGGTGCAGCGCGTTGCGCTGGTGCTGGCGCACAGCAGCGTGCTGCTACTGCTGCACCAAGCCGGGGCGTGGCTGGGCCTAACGCGCCGGCTGGCCGCCGTGGGCCAGATGGCCTTCACCAACTACATCATGCAAACGGTGTTTTGCACGCTGATTTTCTTCGGCTACGGCCTCAATTATTACGCCGACTTGCAGTACTACCAGCTCTATTTCGTGGTGGCCGGCATTTGGCTGGTGCAACTCATTATCAGTCCCATCTGGCTGAAATACTTCCTCTTCGGTCCGCTTGAGTGGCTCTGGCGCAGCCTCACGTACTGGCAAGTGCAGCCCATGCGGCGCGCCCCGGGCGCGGCTAGCGCGCCCGTGCCAGCGGCTGGGGCCCTTGCGGTCGAGCCGGCTATGTAGCCTTCTCCGGTACTACCGCTTTCTCCAGCACCACCAGCGCCAGCGGCTGGCGGGGGCGGCCGAAGCGCGTGGTGGCGGGGAAGGGCTCCGTGGCGCCGGTGCGCACGTAGCCGCGGCGCTCGTACCAGGCCAGTAGCTCGGCGCGGGCTGATACGACGGTGATTTTCAGGTGGGTGCAGCCTTGCTGGCGCGCCTGAGCTTCGGCGGCTTCGAGCGGGCGGCGGCCCAGGCCGTGCGCCTGCGCCGCGGGGGCCACGGCTAGCGTGCCGAGGTAGAGGCAAGGGCCCTGCGCCTGCAAGTACACGCCGCCCATGAGCTGCCCGCTGGGCCCCACGGCTAGCAAAAAACCGCCGCCCGGGGCCCCCAGTAGCTCGTGCAGCGCGGCCTCGTCAATGCGCGGGCCGTCGAGCAGGTGCGCTTCGGTGGTCCAGGCCTGGCGGGAGGCCTCGCCCCGGTAGGCGTTGTTGACTAAGGCGGCCAGCGCGGGCACGTCGGCGGCGGCGGCGGGGCGAAGGGTGGGAGTGGGCAGCACGGCGCAAAAGTAGCCGGCCGGCGCAACCCCCGGGGCCCCGGGGGCCGTTTAGCCCACAGCCACCGCCCCGACCTACGAGCCCCGACCTATGAGCCCCGACGAATCCCATGCCCTTCCGCCCGAAGCCTTCCGCCGCCAGGACGAAACCCCCGACGCGCAGTTTTACCAGGCCCCGCGCTTCGTCACGCACATCGACGACGGGGCCATTGCGGCCGTCACGCAGCTCTACCGCGAGTACTTTCCGGCCGGTGGGGCCCTGCTCGATTTGATGAGCAGCTGGGTGAGCCACCTGCCCGCCGACGTGCCCTACCGCCGCGTGGCGGGCCTGGGCATGAACGCCGCCGAGCTGCGCGCCAACCCCCGTCTGGCCGAGCGCGTGGTGCAGGACCTCAACCAGGTGCCCACGCTCGAATTCGCGGATAACGAGTTCGATGGCGCCGCCATTTGCGTGTCCATCGACTACCTCACCCAGCCCGTGGCGGTGCTGCGCGAGCTGGCCCGCGTGCTGCGGCCCGGGGCCCCGCTGGTCATCACCTTCTCCAACCGCTGCTTTCCGAGCAAGGCCATTGCCGCCTGGCACGCCCTCGACGACCGTGGCCACCTGGCGCTGGTGCGGCGCTTTTTGCTGGCCGCCGGCGGTTGGGATAATATCGAACTGCTCGACCGCAGCCCCCGCGTGGGCGACCCGCTGCTGGCGGTGGTGGCGCGAGCGGCGGGGGCCCCGGCGGCGTAGCGCGGCGGGCCTTTGGGGGCCCTACGCGCGGTGGGTACTGGTAAATAATTTGGAGAAATATCGTCGCAAACGATCCTCATCGAAACCGATAGGTAGGGCAAAAAACAGGCCTGTACCTTGCGCCAACAACGATTTCGTCCACCTTCATGCTTCGCAATTTATTCACGCTTCGCCGCCCGGCCTTACTGCTCGCGCTGCTGGCCGCTTGCCAAAGCCAACCCGCCCAGCAACAAGCCGCCGCTACCGATGCCGCCGCGCCCGCGGCGAAAGCTGACTCGGCCGGCAAAAAATACCTGGCCCAGCCGCTGGTGCGCGACATTTACACCGCCGATCCGTCGGCGCACGTCTTCAACAGCAAAATCTACATTTATCCTTCGCACGACATTGAGGCGGGCATCCCGGAGAACGACAACGGCGACCACTTCGCCATGCGCGACTACCACATCCTGTCGCTCGACAATGTGGGCGGCAAGGTGACCGACCACGGCGTGGCCCTCGATACCAAGGATATTTCGTGGACCGGCCGCCAGCTGTGGGCCCCGACGTGGCCTTCAAAAACGGCACTTATTACCTGTATTTCCCGCTGAAGGACAAGCAGAACGTGTTCCGCATCGGCGTGGCCACCAGCCCGTCGCCCACCAGACCGTTCAAGGCCGAGGCTACGCCCATCGCCGGCAGCTTCAGTATTGACCCCGCCGTGTTTGCCGACGCCGACGGCAAGACGTACATGTACTTCGGGGGCCTGTGGGGCGGGTAGCTCCAGCACTGGGCCACCGGCAAGTACAACGCCGCTGCGCCCGACAAAAAGCCCGACGGCAACGAGCCCGCCGTGGGGGCCCGGGTGGCCGCCCGCAGCCCCGATATGAAGCACTTTGCCGGCCCGGTACAGGAAATCACTATCCTCGACTCGCTCGGCAAGCCCCTGCTGGCCAGCGACGCCAAGCACCGCTTCTTCGAGGGCGGCTGGCTGCACAAGTACCAGGGCAAGTACTACTTCTCGTACTCGACCGGCGACACGCACCTGCTGGTGTACGCCGTGGGCACCTCGCCCTACGGTCCTTTTGCCTACAAAGGCGTGATTATGAAGCCCGTGGAGGGCTGGACGACGCACCACTCCATCGTGGCGCTCAAGGGCAAGTGGTACATCTTCTACCACGACACCCAGCTGAGCGGCAAAACCTGGCTGCGCAACGTGAAGGTGACCGAGCTGAAGCGCAATCCCGACGGCAGCATCGTCACCATCACCCCGTAGTAAGGTTATCAATAACTAACAGACGGTCATGCAGAGCGCAGCGAAGCATCTTTCCCGCGTAAGTAAATAATTGCTGGCGCGGGAAAGATGCTTCGCTGCGCTCTGCATGACCGTTTTTGGCGAGAACGCGCTGTCAACAACAGTTTGCGTTCAGGGCTCGCGCAAGCCGGCGTGGCTGGTTTGCACCAGGGCCCCTAATTCGAGTAAATCCTGCTTTGCGGCCTGCCAACCGTCGGCCGAAATAGCGCGGGTAGCGTCCTCCAGCACCACGGCTTCAAAGCCCTCGGCCAGCGCGTCTTTGGCGGTGAAGTACACGCAGTAATCGGCCGCCAAGCCGGCCACGTACACCCGCGTGACGCCGCGGCTGCGCAGGTAGGCCCCCAGGCCGGTGGTTTTGAGGTGGCCATTGTCGAAGAAGGCGCTGTACGAATCGATGTCCGGGTCGGTGCCTTTGCGGAAGATGGCCTCCACACGGTCCGTGTTCAGGGCGGCGTGCAAGTCGGCGCCGGGCGTGCCTTGTACGCAGTGGTCGGGCCACAACATTTGGGGGCGGCCCTGCCACTCGATTTCGGTGAAGGCCGCGTGGCCCGGGTGGGCCGTGGCGAAGCTGCGGTGCCCGGCCGGGTGCCAGTCCTGCGACGCCACCACCAACTCGAATTTGGGTTGCAAGGCGTTGAGCTGCGCGATGATGGCGTCGCCCTCGGGCACGGCCAGCGTGCCGCCGGGCACGAAATCGTTTTGCACGTCAATCAGCAGCAGGGCGTTCATGGGCGGGGGAGGGGCGAAAGGTTCGCGGCCCGAAAAGTAGGGCCCCGGCGCCAAAACCCGGCCGTGGGGCCCGTTGTTGGGGCCCCAACCGAGCGGAGCATCCGCTCCATCCTTTCCGTATGAACCTTTCCAACAACACCGTTCTGATTACTGGCGGCGCCTCCGGCATCGGTCTGGCCCTGGCCGTGCGCTTCTTGCACGCCGGTAGCACCGTCATCGTATGCGGCCGGCGGGCCGACAAATTAGCCGAAGCCCAGCGGCAATATCCCGGCCTGCACACCCGCGTGGCCGACGTGGCCGATGCCGCCGACCGCGCCGCCCTGGCCGCCTGGGCCACCGCCGAATTCCCGGCCCTCAACGTGCTGGTAAACAACGCCGGCATTCAGAACCGCCTGTCCCTCACCGATGAAACCGTGGCCTGGGAAACCCGGCGCCAGGAAATCGCCATCAACTTCGACGCGCCCATTCACCTGGCCACGCTGCTCGTGCCGCACCTGCGCCAGCAGCCCGGCGCGGCAGTTATCAACGTTACCTCGGGCCTGGCCTTCGCGCCGATGGCCATGATGCCGATTTACTGCGCTACCAAGGCGGCGCTGCACTCGCTCACCCTCACGCTGCGGCACGAGCTGGCGGCCGTGGGCGTGCAGGTGCTCGAAATCATCCCCCCGGCCGTGAACACCGACCTCGGGGGCCCCGGCCTGCACACCTTCGGCGAGCCCCTCGACGCCTTTGCCGATGCCGTGATGGCCCGCCTCGCCGCTGGCGAGCAGGAGGTGGGCCATGGCTCTTCGGAACAGTCGCGCCTGGCCTCGCGGTCCGAGTTGGACGCCGCCTTTCAGCGCATGAATAACCGGTAAACCCCGGGGCCCTAAAAAGCAGAAAAGGCCGCCTGGAATACTCCAGGCGGCCTTTTCTGCGTTGGGGCGCAAGAAAACTGCTTACGCTTTCCTAGCCACTTTGGCGTTGGCGAACTTCGTTTTCAGATACGCCAGGGCGAGCTTATGGGCATCGGCGGCGTCGTCCTGCTTGTACTTGGGGTTCGAGGGGTTAGCGAAGGCGTGGTCAGCGTCGTAGCTCTTGATGGTCACCTTCTTGCCGGCGGCGGCCATGTCCTTCTGGAACTGGGCCACCACCTCGGGGTTGATCCACTTGTCTTGGGTGGCGAAGATGCCCAACACGTCGGTGTTCAGCGACTTGAGGCGGGCGACGTTCTTCTCGGGCATGCCGTAGTACATCACGCAGCCCACCGTTTGGTTGCCGCCCAGCAGGGCTTCCTGCAAGCTCCAGCCGCCGCCGAAGCACCAGCCGATGGAGGCAAACGCGGCCTTGGGGCCCGCGTAGGCCTCGGCGCCCTTGAGGATGGCGGTGGCGCGCTCGGTTTTCACGGCGGCCATGTACTGGCCGGCTTCGGCCTGGGTGGTGGCTACTTTGCCGTCGTACAAATCCACGGCGATAACGTTGACGCCGGGCAGCTCCTGGGCGTACTGGGCGGCTTCCTTCTTGATGTAATCGTTTAGGCCCCAGTACTCGTGAATGACAAACAGGTATTTGTTGCTGGGCGTGGCGCTCTTGATTTCGAAGCCGTGGCCATCGGTGCCGTCCGAGGTTTTAAACGCAATGGTTTCGCCCGCGCCTTGGTAGGTGTAGGGCAAGGGCGTGTCGTGGCTGTTCACGAATTCTTCGCTGGAAGCCAGCATGGCGAAGGTTTCGGTCGCGGCCACGGGCTTGACGCAGCAGCTGGCCATGGGAGCCATCGGGGCGAGCTTTTGAGCTTTTTGGGCTGAGGCCGGGGTGGCCAGTAGGGCCAGGGCGGCCCCGGCGGCGAGGAAAAACTGTTTCATTGGTGTTGAATTGGATTTAGAATTATTTGGAGTGGCTCGTTAAGCGGAGTAGAACCCCAATTGTTTGGCTGTAATGCGGACTTTAGCTACGCTGACCTTCGGTTGTAGTCCGCGGCTTTCGCTTCGTCCTGCCAATTACCGTTAGGTACCGTGCAGCGACGCGGACTCGCAGAGTACGCGTTATGGCCCCTGGGTTTGGTAATTTAAAAACCGCGCTTACCTTTGCCCCGTCGCCGGCAACTGCTGGGGGCCCTAATTTGACCATGACCGCACAATTTTCCGCTCAAGCTTGGTGGTGGCCGCTCCGTACTTCCGGACCGGACAGCCAGTGCGCGCGGTAAAATCAGTGCTTGATTTTACTATATCTCACGAAGAGCCCGGCCGCCCAGCCGGGCTTTTTGCATATCCGGCCGGGGCCCCCGCTCACCCGCCTTTGCTTCCCCTCATGCCCGCCCAATCCCACCAGCTCCGCACCCGCCACCGCCGCCTGCTCGCCGATACCGTGACGCCGGTGGGCCTGTACCTGCGCCTGCGCGACCACTATTCCAACTGCCTGCTGCTGGAAAGCGCTGACTACCACGGCCAGCAAAACGCCTTCAGCTACCTCGTGTGCGAGCCGCTGGCCACCTTCGAGCTGCGCCGCGGCGGCGTGCTGCACCAAACGGGGCCCCACGGCCACGCCGCCACTGAGCAGGTGGCCGAGCCCCGCGAAGCCCTGGCCCGGCTGCACGCCTTCGCCGCCGGCTTCGTGCCCGACGCCGGGGCCCCCGCGTTCCCGTTCATCAGCACCGGCCTGTTCGGCTACCTGGGCTACGAGGCCGTGCAGGCCTTCGAGGACGTGACGCTGAACCCCGCCAAGGTGCCGGCCGGCGACATCCCGCCGATGCGCTACGGCGTGTACCGTTACGTCATCGCCTTCAACCACTTCCGCCAGGAGCTGCACATTTTCGAGCACACCGCTGACGGCGCCGAAGCGGCCCCCGACGGGCTCGACCGCCTCGAAAACCTGGTGCGCAACCCCGGCGTGCCGGCCTTCGATTTTGCCCTGCGCGGCGAGGAAAGCACTAACCAAACCGACGCCGAATTCCTGACCCGGCTGGCCCAGGGCCAGGGCCATTGCCACCGCGGCGACGTATTCCAGATTGTGCTGTCGCGCCGTTTCCAGCAGGGGTTTACCGGCGACGAGTTCAACGTGTACCGGGCGCTGCGCTCCATCAACCCCTCGCCGTACCTGTTCTATTTCGACTACGGCGACTACAAAATCTTCGGCTCGTCGCCCGAGGCGCAGCTGCGCGTGCAGGGCCCCGAGGCCAGCCTGTACCCCATTGCCGGCACCTACCGCCGCACGGGAGACGACGCCGCCGACACCGCCGCCGCCCAGCGCCTAGCCGCCGACCCCAAGGAAAACGCCGAGCACGTGATGCTCGTGGACCTGGCCCGCAACGACCTGGCCCGCCACGGCACCGACGTGCAGGTGCGCACGCTGCGCGAAATCCAGTTCTACTCGCACGTCATCCACCTCGTCAGCCACGTCACGGCCCAGCTGCTGCCCGGCACCGACACGCTGCAAGTGGTGGCCGACACCTTCCCGGCCGGCACGCTCTCCGGGGCCCCCAAGCACCGCGCCGTGCAGCTCATCGACGGCCTGGAGCCCACCGCCCGCGGCTACTACGGCGGGGCTCTGGGCCACCTCGGCTTCGACGGCAGCTTCAACCACGCCATCATGATCCGCTCCTTCCTCAGCCACGCCAACCAGCTCTACTTCCAGGCCGGCGCCGGCGTGGTGGCCGCCTCAGATATTAATTCTGAATTACAGGAAGTGCACCACAAACTGGGGGCCCTGCGCCAGGCGCTGAAGGCGGCGGCCGACGTGCGGTAATTGATTGAACGTCATGCTGAGCGCAGTGAAGCATCTCTCCCGCAGTAGTAAACCTGATTAGTTCAGCAGTAGAGATGCTTCACTGCGTTCAACATGACGGCCTTTATTACAAGCCTTGATTTTTTAGATTTCGACCGATAGTTAACATGAAAATCCTCGTTCTCGACAACTACGACTCCTTCACCTACAACCTCGTGCAGCTGCTGCGCGAGCTGGGCCACGGGGCCGATACCACCGTTATCCGCAACGACAAGCTGGCCCTCGAAGCCGTGGACGCCTACGACGCGCTGCTGCTCTCGCCGGGCCCTGGCCTGCCGGCGGAGGCGGGGCTGATGCCACGCATCATTGCCAAATACGCGCCCACCAAGCGCATCCTGGGCGTGTGCCTGGGCCACCAGGGTCTGGCCGAAAGCTTCGGCGCGGCCCTCTACAACCTGCCCGCTGTGGTGCACGGCGTGGCCACCGATGCCGACGTGAAAGTGGCCGACGAGAAGCTGTTCCGGGGCCTGCCGCCGCGGTTTCGGGTGGGGCGCTACCACTCGTGGGCCGTGCGTCCCGAAACCATGCCCGCCGAGCTGGAAGTAACCGCCCGCGACGCCGGCGGCGAGGTAATGGCCCTGCGCCACCGCCGCTACGACGTGCGCGGCGTGCAGTTCCACCCCGAAAGCATCCTCACCGAGCACGGCCCCGCCATGCTGCGCAATTGGCTGAGTTAAGGCCGTAGCGTGGACTCTGCGAGTCCGCGCGTTTGCACGGTGCCGACGCCAAGAAACCCCCCGCAATGACCACCACGCGCGGACTCACAGAGTCCACGCTACAATCCGCAGTTGTGAAACAGATTCTCACTAAACTATTTGACCAGCAGCCCCTGACGCAGGCCGAGGCCCACGCCGCTATGCACCAGTTGGGCGAGGGCGGGGCCAACCCGGCCGAAACGGCGGCCTTCCTGGCCGTGTACCGCATGCGGCCCATCACGGTGGCCGAGCTGGGTGGCTTCCGCCAGGCGCTGCTGGAGCTGTGCCGCGACCCCGAGCTGGGCACTCATGAGCTGGTGGACATTGTGGGCACCGGCGGCGACGGCAAAAACACGTTCAACATTTCCACGCTGGCCTGCTTCGTGGTGGCCGGGGCGGGGGTGCGGGTGGCCAAGCACGGCAACTTCGGCGTGTCGTCGGTCAGCGGCTCGTCGAACGTGCTGGCGCATTTCGGGGTCGATTTTGAGGACCGGCCCGGCCGGCTGCGGCGGCAATTGGACGAGGCTGGCATCTGCTTCCTGCACGCCCAAACCTACCACCCGGCCATGCGCCACGCCGGCCCGGTGCGCCGCGAGCTGGGCCTGCGCACGTTCTTCAACATCCTGGGGCCCCTGGTGAACCCGGCCCGGCCCAACGCGCAAGTACTGGGCGTGTTCAGCCTCGAATTGCAGCGCGTGTACCACTACCTGCTGCAACCCACCGGCACCCGCTACGCCGTAGTGCACGCCTTGGACGGCTACGACGAGCTTTCGCTCACCGACGTGGCTAAGGTCGTGACCGGCTACGAGGGCGAGCAGCTGCTGACGCCCGCCGGCCTGGGCCTGCACGCCGCCACCCTGGCCGACCTGGCCGGGGGCCCCACGGTGGCCGCCGCCGCCGCCGTGTTTGAGAACATCCTGGCTGGCCAGGCCACGTCCGTGCAGCGCGACGTGGTGACGGCCAACGCTGCCCTGGCCCTGCGCTGCGCCCGCCCCGGCCTGGCCTGGCCCGAGGCCCTGGCCCAAGCCCGCGAATCGCTTGACTCGGGGGCTGCCCGCGGTGCGTTCCAGCGGATGCTGGCGGCGCAATAGGCAACAACTTTCGGGCCCCGGGCTTGTCTTAGCCACTGATTCCGGTCAATAACCGTTTAATACGTTGCGAGCCCCGGTTCGCGTAAGCCATCCTTATATGAGTGCATCCACCCCCACCATCCTCGAGCGCATCGTGGCCCACAAGCGCCGCGAAGTGGCCGAGCGCCGCGAGTTGCGCCCGCTGAAGTTTCTTGAAACCAGCCTCTACACCCAGGCGCAGCCGCTTTCGCTGCGGCACTACTTGCAGCGCCCGGGCAGCAGCGGCCTCATCGCCGAGTTCAAGCGCAAGTCGCCTTCGCAGGGCTGGATCAACCGCTACGCGCCGGTGGAGCGCACCACGCTGGGCTACATGCAGGCCGGCGCGGCGGGCCTGTCGGTGCTGACGGATGGCGAGTTTTTCGGCGGCAGCAACGAGGACCTGACCACGGCCCGGCGCTTCAATTTTTGCCCCATTTTGCGCAAAGATTTTGTAGTGAACGAGTACCAGATCTACGAAGCCCGCAGCGTGGGGGCCGATGTGGTGCTGCTCATCGCCGCCGTGCTCGCGCCTGCCGAAATCCTGACGCTGGGCCGCCTCGCCAAAAGCCTGGGCCTGGAAGTGTTGCTCGAAGTACACGACGGCGACGAGCTAGCCCGCGCCCTGCACCCCGACGCCGTGGACCTGGTGGGCGTCAACAACCGCAACCTGCACGATTTCACCCTAAATTTAGAGACTTCGCTGGGCCTGGCCGACGCCATTCCGGCTGAGTTCGTGAAGGTATCCGAAAGCGGCATCAGCCAGGCGGCATCCATTATTCAGCTGCGTGGGGCAGGCTACCAGGGCTTTTTGCTCGGCGAAACTTTCATGCGCCACAGCCGGCCCGAGCGCGCCTGCGCTGCCCTGGTGCAGGAATTGGCCGCGTTGGCCGGGGCCCCTGCACCGGCATTAGTCTAACCCCTTATATATCAGGCCATGCAAAATCCTGCTGCTCCGCTGCCCACCGCGGCGCCGTTTCCCAAAGACTCGCCTTCACGCCTGTTGGTGAAGGTGTGCGGCATGCGCGAAGCGGCTAGCTTGGTAGCCGTGGCGGGCCTAGCGCCTGACTTTTTGGGGTTTATCTTTTCGCCAGCGTCGCCCCGCTACGTAGGCGACGTGCTCACGCCCGACTTGGTGCAGGGCCTGCCCGACCGCGTGCAGCGCGTGGGCGTTTTTGTGAACGAGTCCACCGCGCAGGTACTGGCCACGGCGTGCCGCTTCAGCCTACACTTTGCGCAGCTGCACGGCCAGGAAACCCCGGCCCAATGCGCCGAGTTGCAAGCGGCCGGCCTGCGGGTCATCAAGGCATTTGGAGTGGGGGAGGGTTTCGATTTTGGGGCCCTGGGGCCCTACGTGCCGCACTGCGATTACTTTCTCTTCGATGCCCAGGGCCCCGCGCCGGGCGGCAACGGCCAGGTGTTCGACTGGCGCGTGCTGGAGCAATACTCCTGGCCGGTGCCCTACCTGCTGGCCGGCGGCCTGCGGCCCGAGCACGCGGCCGTCGTCCGCAACCTGCAGCTGCCCGGCCTGGTGGGCATCGACCTGAACAGCGGCCTCGAAGTTGCCCCCGGTGTGAAAGACCCCGCCCGGGTGGCTGCGTTTCTGGAGGGGCTGGGCCGGCCGGAGGCCGCGTAGCGTTTTTGTGTAATTGTAACTAAATGAGCGGGTTGCCGCTTTCTCTGCCATGATTCCTTCTGCCATCACTTCTTACCAAACCCCCACGGCCCGCGGCTACTACGGCGAATTCGGCGGGGCCTTCGTGCCCGAAATGCTGTTTCCAAACGTGGAAGAGCTGCGCACGCAGTACGAGGAAATTCTGGCCTCCGACAGCTTTCGTACCGAGTACGAGCAACTGCTGCGCGACTACGTGGGCCGGCCCACGCCGCTGTTCGAAGCCCAGCGCCTGTCCGAGAAATACAACACCCGCGTCTTCCTCAAGCGCGAAGACTTGTGCCACACCGGGGCCCACAAAATCAACAACACCGTGGGCCAGATTTTGCTGGCCAAGCGCCTGGGCAAAACGCGCATCATCGCCGAAACCGGGGCTGGCCAGCACGGCGTGGCCACCGCCACCGTGTGCGCCCTGATGGGCCTGCCCTGCGTGGTGTACATGGGCTCGGTCGACATTGAACGCCAGGCCCCTAACGTGGCCCGCATGCGCCTGCTGGGGGCCGAAGTGCGCGCCGCCATCAGCGGCAGCCGCACCCTGAAAGACGCTACGAACGAGGCCATCCGCGACTGGATTGCCAACCCCATCGACACGCACTACATCATCGGCTCGGTGGTGGGGCCCCACCCGTACCCCGACCTGGTGGCGCGCCTGCAAGCCGTCATCAGCGAGGAGATGCGCAAGCAGCTGCTGGAAAAAACCGGTTCCGAACTGCCTGATTACGTGGTGGCTTGCGTGGGCGGCGGCTCCAACGCGGCCGGGGCGTTCTACCACTTCCTCGACGAGCCCAGCGTGCAGCTGGTGGCGGTGGAAGCGGCTGGCCACGGCATTCACTCGGGGCACTCGGCGGCCACGTCGGTGCTGGGTACGCCGGGCATCATCCACGGCAGCCGCACGCTGCTGATGCAGGACGCCGACGGCCAAATCACGGAGCCCTACTCGCTGAGCGCGGGCCTCGACTACCCCGGCATTGGGCCCCTGCACGCTTGGCTGGGCGCCAGCGGCCGCGCCCGTTTCATTGCCATCACCGACGATGAAGCCCTGGCCGGCGTGCGCGAGTGCGCCCGCCTCGAAGGCATCATCCCGGCCTTGGAAACGGCCCACGCCCTGGCCGCCCTCGGCCAGCTCGGCGCCGGCCCCAACGACGTAGTGGTGGTCAACCTCTCGGGCCGCGGCGACAAGGACCTTGACACGTACATGAAAAATTTCGACAAGTTGACCTAGCCCCGCTGCGCAGAGGGCCGCGAAGTTTGAAAGTTAAGTTTCGCAAAGGCTTGTCAACCAGTAGGGTCAGGAATAACACTTGTCGAACCCTAATTCTAAATTTAGCGAAACTTCGCGCGTCATGAACCGCATCCAAACCGCTTTTGAGCAGAAGCAAAACCTGCTCAACATTTACTTCACCGCCGGCTACCCGGCCCTCGCCGATACGTTGCCGCTGGCCCAGGCCCTGGTAGCCGCGGGGGCCGACATGCTGGAAATCGGGATGCCGTTTTCCGACCCGTTAGCCGACGGGCCCGTGATTCAGCACAGCAGTACGCTGGCCCTGGCCAACGGGATGAACATTAAGACGCTGTTTGGCCAGCTGGGGCCCCTGCGCGCCGCCCTGCCCGATACGCCGGTGCTGCTCATGGGCTACCTCAACCCGGTACTGCAATTTGGGATGGAGAACTTTTGCCGCGAGGCCGCCGCGGCGGGCGTCGACGGCGTGATTCTGCCCGACCTGCCGGTGGCCGAATACGAGGAAGAGTACGCCGAGACGTTTCGGCGCCATGGCCTGCGGCCGGTGTTCCTCGTTACGCCCCAAACCAGCGAAGCCCGCATCCGCCACCTCGACGGCATCAGCGAAGCGTTTCTGTACCTAGTGTCGGGCCCCGGCATCACCGGCAACGTCGGCCCGGCCGATACCACCGTGCAGGACGACTACTTCCGGCGCATCGAGGCCATGGGCCTGAAAACGCCGCGCCTCATCGGCTTCGGCATTGCCGACAAAGCGTCGTACCAGCGCGCCTGCCGCCACGCCGACGGTGCCATTATCGGCTCGGCCCTAATCAAGGCCCTCGAAGGGGCCCCGGATGCGCCGGCCGCGGCCGCGGCGTTTGTGGCCGGCATTAAGAATTAAGCTCCCAACCCACCCGTATGATTCTCCAACTCGAACCCCAGGCCTCTGTGCCCGCCCTGGCGGCGCACTTGGCCGAGCAGGGCTACAAAACCACCGACGTTACCACCCAGCACGCGCACTACCTCATTGCCATCGGCAAGCGCGAGGTGGACTTGCGTACCATCGGCCAGCTGCCGGGCGTGCGCGATGTGCACCAGGTATCGGACGACTACCAGCTGGTGAGCCGCAAGTGGCGCGTGCAGCCCACCGTCATCGACTTGGGCGACGGCGTGACCATTGGCGAGGGCAGCCTGGCGCTGTGCGCCGGTCCGTGCAGCATCGAGAGCGAGGCCCAGATGGAAAAGGTAATGGACCACCTGCTCGAAAACGGCGTGCGCCTGATGCGCGGCGGCGTGTTCAAGCCCCGGTCGTCGCCCTACGCGTTTCGTGGTTTAGGGATGGATGGTCTTCGATTATTCCATCAATTGGCCCGGGCCCGGGGCATCAAAATCGTGACCGAAGTGATGCAGGTGTCGCAAGTCGAGGAGATGCACGACTACGTGGACGTGTTTCAGGTGGGGGCCCGCAACACGCAGAACTACAACCTGCTCGACGCGTTGGGCGGCGTGGACAAGCCGGTGCTCATCAAGCGTGGTATTTCGGGCTCGATTGAAGAGCTGCTCTCGTCGGCCGAGTACGTGTTTTCGGGCGGCAACGAGAAGCTGATTCTCTGCGAGCGGGGCATCCGCACGTTCGAAACAGCTAGCCGCAACACCTTGGATTTGAACGCGGTGCCCATTCTGAAAGAAAAGACCCACCTGCCCGTGGTGGTCGACCCCAGCCACGGCATCGGCCTGCGCGACTACGTGCCCGCCATGGCCCTGGCCGCCGTGCTGGCCGGCGCCGACGGCATCCTTTATGAAGCCCACGAGACGCCCGAAACCGCCGCGTCCGATGGCCAGCAGACGCTGAACTTTGCCGAATCGGCCCGCTTGATCCGCAACCTGCGCCGGGTGTATGCCCTGCGCGGCGAGTTGGAATAGGGCCCCCTGGGGCCCAAAAAAAGTTTGATTAAGAAAATTGAATACTCTGAGATTGTTTCTATCTTCGTCCCAGTTATGAATTTCCAAACCGCGAAACACGTCCGCCTAATGATTAATTGCTTCAAGCGAGGTAAAATCGGTCTACGCGCGGTACTATTGGAATACGAAGTATGAACCTACTTCTTCCTGAAAAACCTACCAAAGCCCGATTCCGCCAGGAACTCGGGCTTTTTTTCGCCCCACCCACCAAGTGTTCAGCTATGTTAACGCAATCCCGCGCTCCCCGCTATTCTCCCCAGGACCAGCTGGTTTGGAAGGTATTGTTTGACCGCCAGACGGCCTTGCTGCACCGGCGCGCCGTGCCCGCGTTCAGCGCCGCCGTGGCCCAGCTTGGCCTGTGCCGTACTGCTATTCCCGATTTGCCCATGCTGAGCGCCCAAGTGTTCCAGCTCAGCGGCTGGCAACTGGTGCCGGTGGGGCAAGCGCTGAGCCCCGAGACGTTATTTAAGCTGTTGGCCGAGCGGCAGTTCCCAGTGATGACGCGCCTCCGGCCGATGCGGGACTTCGATTTCAGCCCCGAGCCCGACCTATTCCACGACCTGTTTGGGCACGTGCCCATGCTGCTCGACGCGCACTTTGCCGATTTCTTGCACACGCTGGGCCAAGCCGCCCAGGCCCTGTGCCCGGACGATGCAGTGGCCCGCCGCGAACTGTGGGCCCTTTACTTCTTCACGGCCGAATTTGGGTTGGTACTGCACAACGGCAAGCCGCACTTGTACGGCGCCGGGCTGCTATCGTCGGCTGGCGAAATCCACCACTGCGTGAACGAAGCCACGCCGCGTCCCGCCTTCAGCGTGGAAACGGTGCGGCACACGCCAGTGCTCGGCACCCGTTTCCAGGACCAGTACTTTGTGCTGCCCACCTGGGAAGAGCTGGCCGACTGCGCCGCTGAACTGGCCGGCGTGCTGATGCCCGTGCCGCACCGCAACGCTGCTTAGGGCCCCAGGTCAAAATCAACACAACTGCATTGAGCCGTCCCAAACCATGGTTTGGGACGGCTCAATGCATGAAATGGTGCGCAGGTTAAACGGCCAACCACGACTTTTGGAGCATCGTTTCACCAACCCCAACCCCTTAGCCATGAAGCGCTTCCTCCGTTTTGTAGCATCTAGGCACCTGTATGCCTTGGCTTGTTTGTTGTTGCCATTGCTGGCCCTGGCCGGTACTATTCATTCTAATTTGTTTATCGAGTCGGGCAAGCAATTTATTTTGGGCGGCGACCAACGCGGCGCGTTTAAAGTAGCTGCCAAAAACATCGGTACGGTACCCGTCGAAATCCGCGAGCGGCCCAAGGGTGGCGGCACGTTTGGCAAAGTCACCCTGAGCCCCAGCCAGTCGGGCGTGCTGCAGTTCGCGGCTGGCTCCACGGCTGTACTGCTGAACCCCAGCGCTACCACGGCCAACCTGAACCTCACCATCACCGGCGATACCAAATTGGGTATGACCTACGAGCCCGTACAAGCATACGGCAAGCCAGCGCCAAAGCAATAGTTACCGCGGAATGAAAGACTGTGCGGCCCCGTTTCCGCGCCGATAAGCCAGTATTTTGGGCATGGCGATGTTTTTTGGGGCAATCCATACGTCATCGCATCACCTAAGAGTTGGGCATGGGCGTGCAACAGCGCCGCTTTGTGGGAGCTGATTGATGGAAAATCTGCTACTCCCGTCCGGTTTCTACCTTGGCCCCTAACTCCGTGAGCAGGGCAAACAGACCAACGTAGGTGCGGTTGAGGTAGATGAAGTGAGCCGAGCCACGGGGCTCACGCTGCTGCCGCAGCTCGGGGTCAGCCATCAGGTCGTCGCCCAGCGCGTAGAGCGCGGCCATGTAAGCCGGGTCGCCGAAGTCGAACACCGGCTGGCGGAAGGGGCGGCCCACCAGCTCCAGCGAGGCGCGCAGTGTACGCAAGTATAGGGCCTGCATGGGGGCAGGGTCGCTGGCGCGCAGCACGTTGGCTTCGGTGAGCAGGGCGCGTAGGCGGGCTTCGTCGGCGAAAGTTTCGGGGGCCAGCAGGGCGGTGAATTGGTGGTATACGTCAGCGGGTACTTCCTTTACGCAGCCGAAGTCGAGCACGCCCAGCGTGCCGCCGTCCTCGGCACGCATTAAAAAATTGCCCGGGTGCGGATCGGCGTGCACTTGGCGCAATTCGTTAAGCTGGAACTGGTAAAAATCCCACAAGGCTTGGCCGAGTTGGTTGCGTACGGCCTGGCTGGGGCCTGTAGCCAGGAATTCCTTGAGGTGCTGGCCGGGCAGCCAGTCCATGGTGAGGATGCGCGGGCTCGACAGCTCGGGGTAGTAGCACGGGAATTGCAGGTGCGCCAGGTGCGCGCAGCGGGCCGCAATTTCCTGGCCGCGGCGCAGCTCCAAGGCATAGTCGGTTTCCTCGATTAGGCGCGCCTCTACCTCTTCCAGGTACGGGCGCACCTGGGTTTCGCTCAGGCCCATTACGCGCAAGGCGATGGGCTTCACCAGGTTGATATCGGACTTGATGCTGGCGGCCACACCGGGGTACTGCACTTTCACGGCCAGGTCGCGGCCTTCTTTGTGGGCAAAGTGCACTTGGCCAATACTGGCCGCCTGCCGCGCCGCCGGCTCAAATTCGTCGAACACCTGGAACGGTGACTGACCAAAAGCGTCGCGGAATGCTTTGATGACCAGGGGCCCCGAGAGGGGAGGCGTCTGGTACTGGGCCTGGGCAAACTGGTCTGAATAGGCCGTGGGCAGCATGTTTTTCTCCATTGCCAGCATCTGCGCCACTTTCAGCACGGAGCCCTTCATTTCGCTCAGGGCCCCGTACAGCTCGGCGGCGTTGGCGGTGTGCAAGTCTTCCATCGACGACGCAGCGCCGACGGCTTTCTTGGCGTAGTGCTTCACGTAGTTAGCTCCCACGTTCAGGCCGGTGCGGGCAAAACGGGCGGCGCGCGCCACCTTGGTAGTGGGCAACGAGGTAAGCGGTTGATCGGCAGACATTGATTTTATTAATTAATAATCGAAACAATAATTAAAAAGGCCAAAAGGCCGTCATGCTGAGCGTCGTCGAGGCATCTCTACTGCGCAAGTAAATAATTACTGCTATGGAGAGATGCTTCGACTGCGCTCAGCATGACGGCCTTTTAATTAACTATTCGCCAAATAATAAATGAGTCAATTAATTAGCGCCGCACCAGGAAACGCACGAAATCGAAGGCTGAATCCAGGGTGTTGCGACCCACGAGGTCGAAGCTGAGCGTGACTGCTTTTTCCACGGCGGCGTCGGTACGCTCGAAGTTCACGGTGTCGTCTTTAGCGAAAAAGCCGAGCACGAACAACACTTGCTGCCAGAAGAAACGCGGGTAGCCGTCCTGCACCAGTGGGCGGTTGGCGATTTCGCCGCTCACGCGCCCATCGGTCAGCAAATCGGCTACGAAGCGCTCGAAATCCTGGCGAAAATCGTCGAGCACGCGGGGCGAGAGGCCCGGCATGCGGTGCAGCGAGCGGCGCAGGCTCATGAGGGCGTAGGAACGGTTTTGCTTAAGAATTTCAAGCAGCGTGTAGTAGAACGCCAGTAGCTTCTCGCGGCTGCCGTAGCCCTCCCACACCGGCTCGCTGGCAGCAGCAGTGCGAGCTTGCTTGCCAAAGTCGGCCCATATTTCGCGGTCGATGGCCTCAAAATTGGGGTAGTGCTGGTAGAATTCCGCCTCGGAGCCGCCCAGTTGCTGGGTGAGCTTGAACACCGACGCGGGGGGGTGGCCCTCGTTGAGCACGAAGTCCAGATAGGCTTGTTTGATGCGGTCCTTTTCCATGGTGTAATAACCCGTTGGGGCCCCGAACGGTTCGGGTTTTTGGTAATTAACGCCAGCGCTACCCGGCTTCTTGGCGGGCTTTGCGCAGGGCTTCCACGGCGCGGTCACGGCCAAATTTGTGCTCCACAATGGGGGCGGGGTAGGCTGGGGTGTCCAGTTCAGGAATCCAGCGGCGCACGTACTCGCGGTGGGGGTCCACTTGCTCAATTTGGCTGGCGGGGCTGTACACCCGGAACCAGGGGGCCGAGACGGCCCCGGTGCCCGCCATCCACTGCCAGTTGCCGACGTTGTTGGCCAGCTCGTAGTCGAGCAGCTTGTCGGCGAAATATTTTTCGCCCCAACGCCAGTCGATGAACAACTGCTTAACCAGAAAGCCGGCTACGGTCATGCGCACGCGGTTGGGCAGGTAGCCCGTGGCGTTCAGCTCGCGCATGCCCGCGTCCACGAGCGGGTAGCCGGTGCGGCCCTCGCACCAGGCACTGAACTCGTCTTCGTGGTTGCGGTAAGGCACGGCCCGCATCTTGGGGTCGTAGGCTTCGGTGGCGGTATTGGGGTAGTGCCAGAGCAGCATCATAAAGAAGTCGCGCCAGCTGATTTCAGCCAGCAGCTTTGGGTTCAGTGCTTTGGCCTGGCGCATCGCCTGGCGCACGCTGACGGTGCCGAAGCGCAGCTGCACCGAAAGGCGCGTGGTGCCGTCTTGCAAGGCGGGCGTGTTGCGGGTTTTGTGGTATTGGCGCACCACGTCTTCGGCCGGCAGGTCGGCAGTGGGCACGTACTGCTCTTTGCGCTCGAAGCCCATGCTGGCCAGTGTGGGGCGCGGGCCGGCGGCCGGCGGCAAAGCGTGCAAGCGGGCTTGCGTAAAAGCCTCCCGCGAGCCGTAGGGCAACAGCATCTCGTCGGTGAGCCGGGCCAAGAAGGTTTTGTGGTAGGCCCCGAACACCTTGGGCACAGTGCCCGATTTGGTCATAATCTCGTCTTTGGCGAAGATTACCTGGTCTTTGTAAAGTTGGAAGTCCACGCCGTGGCGGCCTAGTAGGGCCCCCACTTCGGCGTCGCGCCGCGTGGCGTAGGGCTCGTAATCTTCGTTGGTGTACACGGTGGCCACGTCGAATTCCTGCACCAGCGCTTCCAGCACGGCGGCTGGCTTGCCATAGCGGGCCAGAAAGGTGCCCCCGGCCGCTTCGGTCTCCTGCGCCAGCCGCTCCACTTGGTCGAAGATGTAGGTAAGCCGGGCATCGGCCGGGTCAGGCAAATGGTCGAGAATGTCAGAATCGTAGATGAACAGCGGCACCACCGGCAGGCCGCTGGCCAGGGCCGCCGCCAGGCCCGCATTGTCGTGAATGCGCAAATCGCGCCGGTGCCAGAACAAGCAGATTTTCATGCAGTTATTTGTCGATTGTCAGTTGTTCGTTGCCAGTTGTCGGTTTTTCGTTGCAGCTCTCAGCAAAGCCACCAACAACTGACAACCAAAAACTGACAACTAAAAAGCTACTTCAGTTTGCCCATGCCGCCGTCCACGGCCAGCACTTGGCCGGTGACGAAGCTGCTGTGGTCGGACAGTAAAAACGAGGCGGTGTAGGCCAGGTCCTCGGGCTGGCCGATGCGCTGCAAGGGGTGGCGCTTGGCCCCGGCCTCGGCCTTTTCGGGCGTGCTAAGCAGGGGGGCGGCCAGCGGCGTGTTGGTGAGCGAGGGTGCGATGCAATTCACGCGCACATTGCTGGCCGCATACTCGGCCGCCAGGGCCCGGGTGAGGCCCTCCACGGCGGCCTTGGCGGTGGCGATGCTGGCGTGGAAGCTCATGCCCGTGTCGGCCGCCACGGTGCTGAACAGCACCACCGAGGCGCCGCCCTCCGCCTTTTTCAGGCGCTTCATGGTGGCTTGCAGCACGCGCACGGCCCCGAGTACGTTCAGGTCGAAATCGGCCTGAAAGTCTTCGGCCGGAATGCGCTCGAACGGACGCAGCTTGATGCTGCCGGGGCAGTACACCACGCCGTGCAGAGTATCGGGCAGGTGGTCGAAGGCCGTGCCCACGGGCTGGGTGGCGTCGTAGCTGAAGTAGTTGGTGTTCAGGGCAGCCAGCTCGGGCGACTCGTGGCGGGAAGCTGTGTGCACGTGGGCCCCCAGGCCACTGAGCAACTTGGCCGTGGCCAGGCCGATGCCGGAGGAGGCGCCGACGATGAGGAGGTGTTTCTGGTCGAAATTCATGCGGGGCTAACTGCTGAAATTGGGGAAGGTTTCGCAAAACCGGCTCGGCAACTTCCAGCGGTCAGTAATTCGGGGAGGCACTGCCCGCAACGGCGGCCCCGGTTCACTTCAGCAATTGCGCTATTTTCTCCCCTAGCGCTTTCCCCCGTAGGTTCTTCGCCACAATCTTGCCGTCGGGGTCCAATAAGAAGTTTTGCGGAATGGCCTGCACCCCGTACAGTACGGCCGCTTCGTTGTCAAAACCCTTTAAGCCCGATACTTGCGGCCAGGATAATCAGTCTTTTTCGATGGCCGCCACCCAGGCAGTCCGGCTTTTTTCCTGGTCGAGCGAAACCCCTAAGACGGTGAATTTTGGTTCTTAAACTGATTATACACGCCGGCGACGTTAGGATTTTCTCCGCGGCAGGGACCACACCACGAAGCCCAAAAATCTATCAGCACGTACCTGCCCCTCAGGTCGGATAATTTTAGAATTTTGCCGGTCGGGGTGCGTTGCGCAAATTCCGGCGCGACGGTGCCCAGCGCGGTCTTTTTTATGCGCTTCAGCAGGACAGCATACGCCTGGCCAGCCGGGCTGGCCCGCATTCTGGGCGAAATCGCCGCGTACAACGGTGCCACATCAGCGTATTCGGGCACCGAGCCTCCGAATTGCTGCAAGATATCGAAACCAATTGGAGCGTCCGGGTTGGTTTTAATAAAAGTGGTCAGCAACTGCCTCTGTTGCTGCGCAACTGCCTCGTAGCGGGCCATCACTTGCGCTTGGTACACTTCTTTGGTCGGGCCAGCCGAAGCAGGTAGATTGTAACTCTTTTCCAGTTGCTCAATTTGCCGCTGGCCCGGCCGCAAGGTCTGACGCAGCTTATCATAATCATTGTTGTAGGAGCCACCCGTCAACTGAGATTTGAATATAGAATCCGGGCTACTGAGGGTTGTAACGCCTGGTTCTAAATAAATTTCCAATCGGTCGGCTACCCGGCGAAGCATCTTCATGCCCTGGCCCGTGTGGTCGAGCACAAGCATTGCCCTCATTGGGTTGGCCACTACGCCGGTGAACTGAAATTGGCCGCCCCTTACAAGTGCCGAATCAGTTACATCGCCCGTAGCACTTGGATGAAATAAATACGCTTTAGCTTTAGTCGATGCAGCGCCGGGTTGGGCTACCTTACTATTCAGCGTATAAGCACCGCCCTGTGCAAAGACTGCGGCCGGGGCCAGAAACAGATTAATTAAAAGCGCTTTTTTAATGGGCGACAGGGCGTTGATTATTAAACCTTATTCGGATTGATTGGGGATTTTCACGGGTGGGTGCGCGAGATAGGCGCGGTGCGGACTGGTGACGCGCAGGTTGTGCAGGCCGCAGGCCACGACGATCACCGTATCGCGCACCCACTCGCCGCGTAGGCGCAAAGTATCCTGGGCCATGCGGAGGCGCTTACTGCCGCAGTGGGCGTACGCGATGACTACGCGCAAGGGGCTGATCAGCTGATTGTAAAGCTTTTGTGAAAACGTCCATTCGCGCTTCGGCGGTTTCTTGTGGGGCATCTCCACCAAGACCCCAACCGGCGTGTGGCCTGGCAGCCCCAGGTCCTGCCGTAGGACGCTACCAGCCGGTAGGTGGAGGGCGTACTCGTCAGCTAGTTTCTTGTCGTGCAGGCAGCCGGCTTCTGTGGCGTAGAGAAAATGCACGTACTGCGTGTCGTCGCATGAAGGTCATGTTTTTGAGGCGGTGCGCTTTTTTTAGCCCTGTATTCTTCTGCCTGCCCGTCGCGGTCGGCGTTGCGGGGAATGCCGCGCCCGACCCCGTCACAGGGAAAGACCTTCGCCGGGTGGGTCGCCAGGTGCTGGGCTGGTTCGGCCCCGTCACGCACGGGCAGCAGCCCGCGCCGGGCCAGCACGCGATTGAGCACGGCCAGCAAGCTGGTGGCCAAACGGCTAACGCGGGTCTGCGACACGCCAAAGCTGGCCGCCTGGTGCTGCTGTAACGCATTGCTTTTGGGATAGGTGAGCAGAAAAAACAGCGTGGTGTCCGTGCCCGCCAGCACCGCATTGGCGCGTTCCTGATGGGCGGGCCGCCGCCGCACGCCGTCCAGGGTGTGGTAGCGGTGGTAGCGCTCCCAGGCCGGGCCAAAATCGGTGAGCAGGTCGTCAAATTCGGCCACGTGCAGGCTGGTCAGGGCCAGAAACTGCGTAGGCCGCTCGCGTAGCGCGGAATAATTCAGGCCCCAATTTACGACCTCACCTCGCGGGGTATAATAACCATACTTTCCGCATTAGGTCTATTGTATAACAACGGTTCCAAAGGGCGAAGGTTCGGCTAGCCGAGTGGGCCCGCGGCCGGCCTGGAAGCGAAGATTCACTACCAGCGTCCAATAGAAAATTGAATAATTAGCATTGACCGGGCCCCGGCCGTAGCTTAGCCGCTGGCTAGTAAACCGCTGTTCCGTATGAAAATTACCAAGCTACTCGTCGCCAACCGGGGCGAAATCGCCATCCGTGTGCTGCGCGCCGCCACCGAGCTCAACATCCCCACGGTGGCCGTGTACACCCACGAAGACCGCTACTCGCAGCACCGCTACAAGGCCGACGAGGCCTACCAGATCGGCGGCGACGACGAGCCGCTGAAGCCCTACCTCGACATCGAAGGGCTGCTGCGGGTGGCCCAGGCCAACGGGGCCAACGCCATCCACCCCGGCTACGGCTTCCTGAGCGAAAACGCCACCCTGGCCCGCCGCTGCCGCGAGGAGGGCATCATCTTCGTGGGGCCCCGGCCCGAGGCCATGGAGGCCCTCGGCGATAAGGTGCGCGCCAAGGCCGTGGCCGTGGAGTGCCAGGTTCCCCAGATTGAGAGCAGCGAAAAAGAGCTGAACGACTTCGAAACCGCGAAGAGCGAGGCCCAGCGCATCGGCTACCCCGTGATGCTGAAGGCGGCCAGCGGCGGCGGTGGCCGCGGCATGCGCGTCATCCGCGACGACGAGCAGCTGGAGAAAGGCTTTTTTGAGGCCCGCAACGAGGCCCTGAACGCCTTCGGCGACGACACGGTGTTCCTGGAGAAGTTCGTGGAGCGGCCCAAGCACATCGAAGTGCAGCTCGTGGGCGACCAGCACGGCCACCTCGTGCACTTGTACGAGCGCGACTGCTCGGTGCAGCGCCGCTTCCAGAAAGTGGTGGAGGTGGCTCCCGCCCTCGACTTGCCCGAGCACCAGCGCCACCTCTTGTACGAGTACGCGCTGCGCATCGGGCGCGCCGTGGGCTACGACAACGTGGGCACGGTGGAGTTCCTGGTGAACCCCGAGCAGGACCGGATTTACTTCATCGAAGTAAACCCCCGCATTCAGGTGGAGCACACGGTGACCGAGATGATTACGGGCATCGACCTGATCAAAACCCAGCTCTTCATCGCCGCCGGCTACCCGCTCGAATCGCCCGAAATTGGGCTGGGCGAGGGCGTGGCGGTGCCGCGCATGGGCTGTGCCATCCAGTGCCGCGTGACCACCGAGGACCCGGCCAACGACTTCAAGCCCGACTACGGCACCATCGTGGCGTACCGCTCGGCGGGCGGCTTCGGCGTGCGCCTCGACGAGGGCTCGGTGTACCCGGGGGCCGTGGTGTCGCCGTTTTTCGACTCGCTGCTGGTGAAGGTGTCCACGCACTCGGCCACGCTGGCCGGGGCGGCCCTGAAGATGCTGCGCACGCTGGAAGAGTTCCGGGTGCGCGGGGTGCGCACCAACATTCAGTTTTTGCAAAACATCGTGGCCGACCCCGACTTCCAGGCCGGCCGCGCCACCGTCGATTTCATCAAGGACCACCCCGGCCTGTTCAAGTTTGAGACGCGCCTCGACCGGGCCACGCGCCTGCTGCACTTCATCGGCGACGTGGTGGTCAACGGCAACGCCGACGTGCCCGCCGCCGTGCGCGAGGCTCCGCGCCCCGCGCTGCGCCGTCCGCGCCTGCCGCACTTCGACGCCGACGCCACCCCCGCGCCCGGTACCAAGCAGAAGCTCGACGAACTGGGCCCCGAGAAATTCGCCGAATGGCTGCGCGCCGAGCCCCGGGTGCACTACACCGACACCACCCTGCGCGACGCCCACCAGAGCCTGCTGGCCACCCGCCTGCGCACCTACGACATGCTGAAAGTGGCCCGCGCCTACGCCCAGCGCCACCCCCAAACCTTCTCACTGGAGGTGTGGGGCGGCGCCACGTTTGACGTAGCCCTGCGCTTCCTGCACGAAGACCCGTGGGCCCGCCTGGCCCGCCTGCGCGAGGCCGTGCCCAACATCCTGCTGCAAATGCTGATCCGCGGGGCCAACGGCGTGGGCTACAAGGCCTACCCGGACAACCTGACCGAGAAATTCGTGCAGGTGGCGGCCGAAACGGGCGTGGACGTGTTCCGCATTTTCGACTCGCTGAACTGGATGAAAGGCATGGAATCGTGCATCAACTTCGTGCGCAAAACCGACCGCCTGGCCGAGGCCGCCATCTGCTACACCGGCGATATTATGGATCCGAAGCGGACCAAGTACTCGCTCGCTTACTACCTCAAGCTGGCCAAGCAGTTGGAAGATGCCGGGGCCCACATCCTCTGCATCAAGGACATGGCCGGGCTGCTGAAGCCCTACGCCGCCGGTGAGCTCATTGCCGGCCTGCGCGACACCGTGAAGCTGCCCATTCACCTGCACACCCACGACACCAGCAGCCTGCAAGCCGCCACCTACCTCAAGGCCGTGGAGGCGGGCGTGAACGTGATTGACGTGGCGCTGGGGGCCCTGTCGGGCCTCACCTCGCAGCCCAACTTCAACTCGGCGGTGGAAATGCTGCGCCACACGCCCCGCCACCGCGAGTTCGACCAAGCCTCGCTCAACGAGTTCAGTAACTACTGGGAGGCCGTGCGCGAGCACTATTACCCCTTCGAGTCCGGCCTGAAGGCGGGCACGTCGGAGGTGTTCCAGCACGAGATTCCGGGCGGGCAGTACTCCAACCTGCGGCCCCAGGCGGCGTCGCTGGGCTTGGCCGATAAGTTCGAGGAAGTGAAGCAGCGCTTTGCCGACGTGAACCAGATGTTTGGCGACATTGTGAAGGTGACGCCCAGCAGCAAAGTGGTGGGCGACATGGCCTTGTTCATGGTGAGCAACAACCTGAGCCCGGCCGACGTGATGGAAAAAGGGGAGACGCTGAGCTTCCCCGAATCGGTGCACGAGCTGTTCCGCGGCGACATTGGGCAGCCCGAGGGCGGCTGGCCCGCCCAGCTGCAAAAGCTGGTGCTGCGCAACGAAACGCCCTTTACCGACCGGCCCAACGACCACTTGGCGCCCATCGATTTTGACAAGGAGTGGGCCGCATTTCAGGAAACGCACCCCGGCGGCAAGTTCACCCACCTGCTCTCCAGCTTGCTCTATCCCAAGGTGTTCGAGGAATACTGGGCCCACCGCGAGCAATACGGCGACGTGAGCCGGGTGCCCACGCCGGTGTTTTTCTACGGCCTGGAGCTGGGCGAGGAAACCATCGTCGAAATTGCCCGCGGCAAGTCGGTGCTCGTGAGCGTGCAGTCCGTGGGGCCCGTGAACGAGGAGGGCTGCCGCACGCTGTTTTTCATCCTCAACGGCCAAACCCGCAACCTGGAAGTGCGCGACCGCGCCGTGGCCGTCACCAAAGTGAGCAACCCGAAGGCCGACAAAAACAACCCGCACCAGATTGCCGCGCCGCTGCAAGGCATGCTCAGCAAGGTGCTGGTGGAGGCCGGGGCGGCCGTGCCGCGCAACACGCCGCTGTTCGTCATCGAAGCCATGAAGATGGAAACCACCATCACCGCCCCCCACGACCTCACCGTAGCCAGCCTGGACTTGGCCGTGGGCACCCGCGTGGCCGCCGACGACCTGGTGCTGACGGTGGCGTAGCCGGCAGGCGTTAGGGCCCCGGGGCCCTAATGCCTGCCGGCATTAGTGCACGTAAATCATTTGTTGTCAACCTCATTTCGCTCATGCATTACCGTTTGCTGCTTCCGCTGCTGGCCGGGCCCGCGCTCGGCTTTGGGCAGTCCACGGGCACGGTGGGCAACAACTACACCGACGTGCTCGACAAGGGCAACAGCATCGTGGCGTTCAGCCCGCCCGACGACGGCGTGCAGGGCAGCCCGCTGCTGCTGCGTGCCTGGACGCCGGCCGCGGTGCTGCTGCGTGGCAACGCCGCGCCCAAACTGGTGCCGGTGAAGTACGACGTGGTGCACCAACAGCTACGGGTGCGCCGGGCCCAGGGCGACTCGGTGGTGGTGCCGCTCGGCCAGCTCCAAGAATTCACGCTGACGCCCGGCCCGGCCGCCCGGCGCTTCGTGCCCCTGGGCGCGTCCGGGGCCCCGGATGGCTTTGCCGAAGTGCTGACGCCCGGCCTCCACCTACAATTGCTGAAATATTGGGACAAAGCGGTGGAGCAGGCGCCGGCCTCTACTTCGAGCTACGCCGCCCCCGCTAGCGTCAGCGCCTACGCCGACCGCCCCAAGTACTACCTCCGGGGCCCCAACGGCCGCCTGGCCGAGGTGCGCCCCAAGCGTGCCAGCCTGCAAGAGGTGCTGGCTGCTTACCCCGCCGCCGAACAAGCCCTGAAAGCCCGCAAAGGCAGCCTCAGCACCGAAGCTGAGCTGTGCGCCACCGTGGCCGCCCTCGATCCGCTAGTGCCGTAGGGCCCCGGCGTGGTTGTTGAGCTTGTAAGCTGCTTTTTAAGCCTGATTACCAAGCCAATGCACCGATAATACTGTAGCGTAATCTACAAAGTCCGCGCTACAGCTACCACCTTAAAAACTGTTTTAATCATGCACAAAATACTCCGTGCCTGCGCGTTGCTTAGCCTCGCGCTGCCCGCCGCGGCTCAAACTAAGGAGAGTGTTTCGGGCACTACCGTGGCGCGGGTGCTGAATACACTGGCCGCCGACGATATGCAGGGGCGCGGCACCGGCCAGCCCGGCGGCGACGCCAAGGCCGCGCAGTTTCTGGCCGGCGAGTTTGCCCGCATCGGCTTGCAGCCGCTGCCGGGCCTGGCGGGCTTCGAGCAGGCCTTCACCGCCTACCAGAGCAAGCCCGGCCCGGTGAACGCCATCCTGAACGGCCGGCCGCTGGTGCCGGGCCAGGTGCTGGTCGTGTCGGGGCAGCCCGGCCTGACCTGGCTGAGCGAGGATGCGCAGCCCACTAAGGTGGTGGTGGTAGGACCGGAGACGTCCGAGCGGCGCAAAATGTATGAGCTGCTCAATCCCAAGGCCAACACGCTTGTGTTCGTCGATACGGCGCATACCAAGGCCTTCAACCAACTGGCCGGCCATATTGAGGGCGGCCTCATGAGCGCCGAGCGCCCCGGACCGTACTCGACGGTGTTTGTGCTGACTACGGCCCCGGCCACGTCCACCTACCGCATCAGCGCCAGCACCACGGTGCAGCCCGTGGCGCTGCGCAACCTCGTGGGGGTACTGCCCGGCCGCAACCCGAAGCGGGCCCAGGAGTTTGTGGTCTTTTCAGGCCATTACGACCACCTTGGCATCCTAAAGGCTGTGGCGGGCGACTCCATTGCCAACGGCGCCGACGACGATGCTAGCGGCACTACCGCCGTGGTGGCCCTGGCCGAATACTTTAAGCAGAAGAAAGACAACGCCCGGCCGCTGCTCTTCGTGGCGTTCGCGGCCGAGGAAAAGGGCGGTTTTGGCTCCCAGTATTTCTCGAAGCAGCTCGACCCGCAGCAAGTGGTGGCCATGTTCAACATCGAAATGATTGGCAAGGAGGCCAAGTTTGGTCCCAAAACAGCGTTCATCACCGGTTACGATAAGTCGAATTTTGGCCCGCTGTTACAGGAAAACCTGAAGGGCACCGAATTTAAGTTTGAGCCCGACCCGTACCCCGCGCAAAACCTGTTTTACCGCTCCGACAACGCCACGCTGGCCCGCCTAGGCGTGCCGGCCCACACCATCAGCACCGACCAGATTCCAACCGATAAGCTGTACCACAGCGTGGACGACGAGGTGAGTAGCCTGGACGTGAAGAACATGACGGCCGTGATTTCGGCCATTGCGCGCAGCGCCCGCGGCATCGTGGCGGGCACGCAAACCCCCACCCGCGTGGCCCCCGAGAAGTAACCGCGGGGCCCCAGCCGGTGCGGCGGGAACGGGCCGGGAGCCGGTTTGCGTTGCCGTGGTAGCTTTAGGCGCTTTCCTCCAATCTTTATTCCTGCGTAATGAAACAGTTGACGTTGCTGCTGCCGCTGCTGGGCCTGCCGCTGCTGGGCGCCGCCCAAACCGACGACCAGACGCGCTACATGACCAACGTGTTCAACAGCGGCTTTGGGCCCGTGGCCCGCTCGGGCTTCGAAGTGCAGGGCAGCCCGCTGCTGCTGGCCGCCTGGACGCCGGCCGAACTGCTACTGCCCGGCAACACCAAGCCGGTATCGGCCCGGGTAAAGTACGACGTGGTGCGCCAGGAACTGCGGGTGCTGCGCCCCGCTGGCGATTCGGTGGCCGTGTCGGCCGCGCAGGTGAAGTCGTTCACGCTGGCCGGCGGCGGGGCGCCCCGGCACTTCGTGCCTTTCAGCAGCCCCGGGGCCCCCAACGGCTTTGCCGAAGTGCTGAGCCCCGGCACCAACCTGCAGCTGCTGAAGTACTGGGACAAAATAGTGGAAAAATCGGCGGGCGGTGGCTCCGGCTACGCCAGCACCGCCGTGACGAGCACCTACGCCGACCACGCCCGCTACTACCTGCTGGCCCCCGGTGGCCGCTTAGCTGAGGTGCGCCCCAAGCGCGCCAGCCTGCAAGAGGCCCTGGCCGCCTATCCCGCCGCCCAGCAGGCCCTCAAGGCCCGCAAGGGCAATATCAACTCCGAAGCCGAGTTGCGCGACGCTGTGGCTGCCCTCGACGCTGTGGCGACCAAGGCGCCGTAGGACCCCGTCTGCTTAGAGCCAGTGGGGCCCTGAAAACAGAAGTTGTCATGCTAAACGTAGTGAAGCATCTCTATCGCGCAAGTAAATGAATTACTGCTGCGGGGGAGATGCTTCACTGCGTTCAGCATGACGACCTATTTAAGCCAAACCGCGGCCATTTAACAACTGCCTACTTTCGGTGTAAATACACCGCCTCCAGCCGGGCCAGCGAGGCCTGGTTGGCACCGAGCAGGCGCAGCGTGTCGCCGCTGATTTGGTAGGTGCGGGTTTGCGCCAGCGCCTTCAGGAACGCGGTTTCGGTGGGCAGGGCGGGGCAGGCCATGCGGGTGCTTAGCAGGGGCCCGAAGGTGAGCTGGCCGGGCCCCGGCGCCGTGTAGGGGCCCCGGAAGCGGTTGCAGGCCCCGTTACCTTCGGCCGCACTGTCGGCGCGCAGCAGCAAATACGGTTCGCCGTCGGTGGGCGGGGCCACGGGATGGCCAGCCAGGGTGCGCGGCACCCAGCGCGTGTTGCGCAGCGCCGCATCGGGCGCAGTGCGGGGGAGCGGCGCGGCAGCCTAGGGCTAGGCGGTTATGGCAGGCCCCCAGCAGCAGAACAGGGACCAGGATGAGCGTCATTAATCAGCGGGGAGAGCGCATGGCCGGGTCGGAAAGGTTAATGACTCACTTTTACGCAAAACCACGCTTTGCAGCGAAGAAGCACGCCGCCGCGCTACCGCCCCAGCCGCACGGCCACGCCAGCCCCGGCGGTGGCGGTGCCCGCGGCGGGGCCCCCCAGCACGCGGCCGGTATTCAGGTCGAGGCGCAGCAGGGGCTGGGGGCGCCAGTAGAGGCCGGCCGTGGCACCGGTGTTCCAGTCGGCGCGGCCGGCGGTGTAAGCTTCCACAAAAAAGCCGGCGCGGTTGCCCAGCGGCCCGTTCAGGGCCAGCGTGCCCAGGAACTGGCCGGCCTCCACGTCGGCCAGGGTGAGGCCCTGCTGGCCGAAGCCCAGGTTGGCCTCCAGGCCGAAGCGCGGGCCGAGCTGCTCGCTCACCAGCAGGCGGGCCGCCGGGGCCCAGTGGGTTTGCTTGAGGGTGGGGGCCCCAGTGCCGGGCACGGCGGTTTCGGCCAGCAGCGCCACTTGGGTGCGGGTGTCGTAGTTGGGCGAAAGCATCAGCTTGGTGCCCACCACCAGCGGGGCCCAGCCGCCGCGGGCCGCTGCTGTCAGGGGCGCGTCGTCGGTGGCCGCTGGGGCCCCGGGCGCCAGGCTTTGGTAGGGCTGGCTCACGCGCAACTCCATGCCGTTGAAAAAGCCGATGCGCAGCGTGGGGGCCACCAGCCAGTTGGCGGCGCCGGCGCGGGGCAGCTGGCGCAGGGCCCCGGCTTCGAGCTGGAACTGGCCAGCGCGCAGCACCTGGGCCGTGATGGTTTGGCCGGGCCGGTCGGCGCGCAGGTTGCGCACGAAGGGCGCGTCTAGGTTGGGGTTGTTTTCTTCCGGCGTGTTTTGGGCCAGGGCGGGGGCGGCGGCGCCCAGCAGGGCGGCCGCGGCCCACAGAGTGGTCGTGCGCATGGGCTGGTTAAGCCCGCCGGGGCCCTAAATGGTTCCGGGGCGGCAACCCGGCCCGGGCCCGCTACGTAGCCGCCCCAACCTTTTGACTGTTCTGCTCCCATGAAAATTAAATCCTGGTTATCCGCCTTTTTCCTCATGAGTTTACCCCTGGCCCCAGTGCTGGCCCAGCCCGTGCTGCCGCTCTACACCGGCAACATTCCCAACTCCATTCCGAGTAGCGCGCAGGAAAAATCGAACACCGAAGCCAATGGCAGCGTGCACGTTACCAGTGTAGTGCAGCCTTCGCTGACGGTGTACGTGCCGCCGGCGGGCACGGCCAACGGCACGTCCATCATCGTGTGTCCCGGCGGCGGCTACGGCTTCCTATCGATGACTAACGAGGGCACCGAAATCGCCCAGCGCTTCACCGGCATGGGCATCACGGTGTTCATCCTGAAATACCGCCTGCCCAACGACGCGCTTCAGCCCGATAAAAGCATTGCCCCGCTGCTCGACGCCCAGCAGGCCCTGCGCCTGGTGCGCGAAGTGGCCCCCAAGTACAACCTCAACCCCGAGCGCATCGGCCTGATGGGCTTCTCGGCCGGTGGCCACCTGGCGGCCACGGCCGGCACCCAGTTTGCCAAGCCCGTGGGCCCCAAGCCCGGCCCGGCGTCGGTGCGGCCCGCGTTTTTGATGCTGATTTACCCGGTCATCAGCTTCAGCGACAGCCTGGCTCACGGCGGCTCGCGCACCAACTTGCTGGGCCAAAACCCGGCGCCAGCGCAGCTGGTGCAGTACTCAGCCGACCGCCAGGTGACGGCCCAAACGCCTCCTACGTTCATCGTGCACGCCCAAGACGATAAAACGGTGAAAGTGCAAAATAGCTTGGCTTTTTACGAGGCCTGCGTACACCACGGCGTGCCCGCCGAAATGCACCTGTTTGCCAAGGGCGGCCACGGCTTTGGCCTGCACAACGGCACCACCACCGACGACTGGTCGGAGCGCCTGCGCGAGTGGCTGGCTGCCAATGGGTGGATGGCCCGCTAAACGCGGCCGCCCCTGCGGCTAAATTTCTGAGCAGAAACGGCGGTTCATCTGTTTTCTTTGCAGAGCTTTTTGCTGCCCGTGCCTATGCGCCTAGTTTTTTACGCAATACTTAGCGGCTTGGGGCTGGCCGGCTGTGAGCAGCACCTGTATCATAAGGAGGAACGCCGTTCGCTGTCGGTGCCTACCGCCGTGGGGTCCCCACCGGCCCCGGGTACGCTGCTGCCCGCTCCGGCGGCGGTGCCGGGCACCGCCTTCAGCGTCAACGGTAAAGTACACTACTTGGTGGCGCAGGCCCGGCCCGATTCGGCCCACCCGCTGACGGCACTGGCGTATTTCTCCGACGACGACCGGGCCCGGCAGCACCTGACGAAAGTGCACGGCTACGACGGGCGCTTCACCTTCACGCTGCGCGACGCGGCCGGGGCCCCGGTGTTTCGGCGCGAGCTGCGCAAGGCCGACTTTGCCAAGATGGGCGCGCCCGACGTGGTGGTGGAAAGCGCCGTGAACAAGCCCGTGTTTCTGGGCTACGCAGCGGCGCTGCGGGCGCTGGTGTTCACCGTTGATTTTGGGACCCCGGACAGCGACGTGGGCTTCCAGGTGGTGCTGCTGCTCGACCTCGGCGGCCAGGTGCTGCGCCTAAGCGAAGGCCGCGCCCTGAGCGGGGGCCCCGACGCCGACCCGGCCCTGGCCGGCAACGGCCGCGCCGTGCTTACGGCCACCGAAGTTTTGCGCCCCGGCCTGCCGCCCCTGCGCCTGGCCCGCCCCGGGGCCGACCTGGCCGGTGCCTTTTTCTTGACCGACACCACGGTGCTGGCCATTTACGACCCGGGCAAGAACCGCCCCGTGCGCCTGCCCGACGGCCTCGTGAACTACGAGCGCCGCGTGACGCCCCAGCAAGAGCAGGCGCCCAATGCGTTTGTGCTGCGCGTGCGCAATGGCCAAGCTGTCAGCAGCTTCCGGTATCGCGGCTACTACGAAGGCATGGGCTACAGCGTGCCCCACTTCCGCTTACCCGCGGCCCACGCCTGCTACCTGCTCGACGAAAAGCGCGGCCTGTACCTGGTGCCGCTGGCCCCCGGGGCCCCCGCTGTGCTGAAATTCGCCGAGATGCCCCAGTTCGTGCCCCCGCAAATAGCGCAGGAAGTGCGGTTTGAGTTACAAGGCGAAGACGCGCAATTCGCCTTTTACGCCGATACGCTCAACCCGCGCCGCGTGCGCTACCAGCGGCTGCAAGATTAGCTCGGGGCCCAACGCCAGCGCTGAAGCAAGTTTAGGCAAGACATTTAGTAATGTCAATATTTCTAGGCTACATTCGACCGGAAAAATAATTGCCTTGGCTAGCTACTCTACCCCGATTCACTACTTATGATACGGCCTATTTTTCCACTCGCTCAGCGTTGGGCATTCTGCGCCAGCGTGCTGCTGCTGATGCAGTGCAGCAAAGGCAAACCGAATGACCCCGCCCCCGTCGACCAATTGCCGCCGGCCACGCAGACCGGGGCCGGCACGTTCGGCTGCCTGGTCAACGGCCAAGTGTACATGCCCAAGGGCAACGTCGGTATGACCAACTTCGCGGTGCTCTACGAGCCGGGGCCCCAAGGGGCTAACCTCAACATCATTACCTACCGTCTTGACGGCCGCTATCAAGACCTGAACCTGTACTGTGGGCTGATTACGCTCCAAAAGCGGACGTTCATTATTGGTTTACCAGCCACCGAGGCCTCAGGGGTATATACTGGACCAGTTGGGGACTACCGCAACGAAAATGACCTAACCTACCGCCGCGGGCGAATCGTCCTCACCCGGGTGGACGAGCAGGCGGGCGTCCTAGCTGGCACGTTCGAATTCACCAGCGTCAATACCAAAGGGGACACGCTGAAGATCACGCAGGGCCGCTTCGACAGCAAATTGTAACCGTTCACTCTTGCTCACCTTCCTTTCCAATTTTGCGCATGAAAAAACACTACTTATTGCTCGCGTTGCTCTGGTTTAGCACCGCTTGGCACGCGTCCGCACAACAGCGAGTCGCGGCCGTGGCCCCGGCCCCCGTGGACTCCCTACGCCAGTACTTGGGCAACATGTTCGCCAACGTGGACAAAACGCAGGTGCCCGCCCCCTATCTGGAGGAATACGGCTACCGCTTCCTGCCCTTACGCCTCTTCAACGGGGCCCTGGTGGATTCCAACCGCACCACCCTGACGCTGTGGCGCCAGTTGTACGCCACCGTGGTGAGCGGCAACATCAACGGCCCGGACAACCTGCCCGTCCTCTCGGACCTCAACGCCCAAATCCGCACCCAAACGGCCGCTTCCAACGCCATCCCGCTTATCGTCCAGCGCCTCGACTACGCCACCCTGCGGTCCGATGCCATCCAGGCGGGCCTGTTGCGGGGCCAGAACGACCAATTGTTCGACGTGCCCGGCCGTCCGGCTTCGCCTTACCTGTTGAAGACCTTATTCGCCGCTGCCCCGGCCCGCAACGTGGCCTCGATGGGCACCGTGTCGTTTGTCTTCCCCCAAGCCCTGCACGTGCAAAGCGGCGGCGGGACTGTGCTGTCCCTTGCCATCGACTTCGGCGACGGCCGTGGCTACGTTACGGCCACCTGGGGACAGCCCATCGCGGCTACTTACACCGTCGCCGGCGTTAAGCGCGTCAAGATCAAGCTGGCTTATAGCGAGGTGTTTGCCCCCAGTCTGACCAAGAATGCTTCTACAGCCCGCCCATCGGCTGTGCCGGGCAGCCCCATCGCCAGTGTTAGCTAACCCAAGTTGCGGGCTAGTGAGGTCATAAAAAAGTCTGTTCGGCGTGAACAGACTAGGTTTGGGTCTCTGACCTCCCAATCCCCTGCTGACCATGCGCGAACAGACCGTTGCAATGTACTGCGTACTCGATGATTTAATCCGCTACACCCGCCCGGCCAGCACGCCCCCCCCGGCGACCAGCCGGCGCTTGACCGATGCGCAGGTACTGACCACGGCGCTGGTGGCCGCTCGCTTTTTTGGCGGTAACCTGGTGGTGGCCAAGCACTACCTGGAACAGCATTGGGGACAGAATCCGTTGGATAAGAGCGGTTTCACGCGCCGCCTGCATGCCCTTGCTGATACCCTGTACACCCTGTTTGCCACCGTAGGCGACGTGCTCAAGCAGTTGCACGACGAGGCGCGGTACGTGCTCGATTCCTTCCCCGTGGCCGTGTGCCACAATACCCGCATTCCGCGTTGTAAGCTCTTGAGGGGCAAGGCGTATCACGGCCGCTGCGCCAGTAAACGCAGTTGGTTTTATGGGCTCAAGGTGCAGGTGGTGGCCACCAGCGACGGCATCCCCGTCGAGTTTTACCTGCATGCCGGAGCCGAGTCGGAGCAAACCGGCCAGCGCGGGCTACCCCTTGACCTGCCCGCCGGCAGCGTGCTCTATACCGATGCCGGCTACACGGACTACGCGGCGGCGGATATGTTCAACGAAGCCAGCGGCAGCCAGCAGCAAACGGCCCGCCGCAAAAATAGCAAACGGCCGCATCGTCCGGCGCAAGTATTTCTGCTACAGTATTTTCGCAAAGGCATCGAAACGTGTTTTAGTCAGCTTACGGCCCGCTTTCCCAAGCAGATTCACGCCGTGACGGCTGCTGGGTTTGCCCTGAAAATTGCCCTCTTCATTTTTGCCCACACTTTAAGCCAAGCCGGCCTATAGCCTGCAACTTGAGTTAGCTACGAAAGCCAGTTCGACCTGCAATTGCTGGACCCCGCCGCCGACGCAGGAACGGCTTCGGTCACTCAGTCCGGGGCCGGCACGAGGGGCACTGCCGGTACGCAAGGGGCGGGCGGAACTGCCGGGTACGTATACCACGGCGGCACGGACTCATTATATTTCGCTCCCACCGCGAACCATTCGGGCGGCTGGGTCTACTTTGTGTACGGAGGCCTGAACCGCCGCTACCTCAGCAAACCCTTGATCGTGGCTGAAGGCTACGACGTTTCGCGCATCGCCCCAAATATACAATCGAACTATAGTGTCAGAGATTTTTTGAGAAATATATTTATATATAATAATAATGGAAGTCTTTTTAATTTTTTTACGGCGCTGGGCAATGATAACCCGGCCACGAACACCACGGCCTACGACCTCGTTTTCATTGACTACAACAACGGCACGGACGACATCCGGCGCAACGCAGCCCTCTTCGAGCAGGTTGTGCAGTACGTGAACGCCAACAAACAGGGCGGCACGGCCACCGGCCAGCGCAACGTGGTGCTGGGCATTTCCATGGGCGGCCTTGTGGCCCGCTACGGCTTGGCCGAAATGGAAAAAGCGCAACCCGGCAGTACCTATACCCGGCTGCTCGTCACCCAGGACAGCCCCCACCGCGGAGCCAACACCCCGTTGGGCCTCCAGGCCCTGGTGCGCCAGGCCGCCTCCACCTACCTAGGCGTGTACATCAGCTCGCTCAACTCCAGCGGCATCCTTCATTCAATAAACTTAGGCGATGTTTTTCCCGAGTTACAATAAGGCGACCTCCTGCTCGACGAGCCCGCCACGAAACAACTGCTACTGGTGCGCGCCACCGTGCAGCGCTACGCGCCCTTCGCTTGGGCCTCGACCTACGGGGTCGAATTTAATTCGTTCGTGGACGGTGATTACCGGGCCATGATTGCCCCGCCCGCCGGCGGTTTTCCGTACCGCTTCGTCGCGACCAGCCTCGGGTCCCAATGCGGCAAAGGCCCCCTGGCCCCGTACGACGAGCTGGTGCGCATCGAAGCTGGGGGCTACCTCAACTTGGTGATGGTAAGCACCAGTATCCACACCCAGGTGGTCGTAAACGCCCTGCCCAACCCTGGGCAAGTGCAGCGCCTGAGCGGCTTGCAGGTCTGGAACCAAGTGCGCGTGCTCTTATTTACCCGCAAGTTTTACCTTTCCAAGCTGGCCTACCAGTCCCCAGCGGCCAACCGCATTGCCTGGGACGGCTTGCCCGGCGGGGTGCAGTACGTCAACGGTCAGCTTTCCCTGACGCCGGGCACCAACAGCGGCACGAAGCTGTGGGGCATCGTCGGCTATTATAAAAACGTGGCTCTGGGCAACGCATTCTGCTTTGTGCCCTCGGCCAGCGCCCTGGACGTGCCCATGCTGGACAACAACACGGCGCGGGCCAGCTTCGTCAATGGGTACACGTCGAGCACCAGCCCGCCCCTGGCCGAGACGTATATCGCCGAAGTACCCCATTACGACCGAACAACGGGCACAACGGCGTACAACTCCCCCCATCCTTTTTTTACTGGGCGACAAAGTCAGTGGATTTACAACGAGATGGAACGGCCTTTCAACGGCAACACCAACCCTACCGCGTGCGACCCGAACCCGGAGTGCAACCCGGCGCCGCCGCGCTTCATCAACGGCCCCCAAAACGTGTGCGGCACCGCGACTTATTCCGCATCCGCCATTGCCGGGGCCGTCTACAACTGGACGACCTCGCCGGCCGGGGCCTTCTCGCCGGCCACCGGCTCCGGCCCCACCTTCACGACCACCGGGACGGGCCCCAACAGCGGCCAGGTGGCCGTGGCCGTCGTTAGCCCCTGCCCCAGCAACAGCTTTACCGCCGCCTTGGCCGTGGCCGTCTGCCAACAGTTCAGCGTGGCTATTACGTCGTTGGTCTACAACAGCAGTTGTGTTTCTAGCACGGGCAAGCCCAACTACGCGCTCTGGACCGCCGCCGCCACCGGCGGGAACGGCCCCACCACCTACGCCTGGTACGTAGACTACAGCGGCACGGGCAACAGCTTCACCGGACCGGTGAGTAACGGCACAACCTTCGGCACCTGCCTGAACGGCTACACGCGCATCGTGCAGGTCAAGGTCGTGGCCACCAACAACGGCCAGCAGGCCACGGCCCTCTACTATGCTCAACCCCAGACCATGATGGCCATGTACCCGAACCCGGCCGACAGCTACGTAGACGTGGCCAACGACGCGGCGATTCCCAGCAACGCAAATGCAGCCAACGTAATGCCGCAAGTGGCCGCAGCCTCCGCCGCCCCGGCCGGGACAGCCCCGATGCAAGTCGCGGTGTATAACGGACAGGGCCAAACCGTATTCACGGCCACCGACGTCACGGCTCCCTCGGTACGGTTGAACACCCAAAACTGGCCCGATGGATTGTACCAGGTGAACACGCAACGCGGGCTAACCGTCACGCGGCGACAGCTGAGTGTGCAGCACAACCATTAAGAGTCGCCACGAGAAGCTGAACGGCAAAACCCCGTCCAAATTTTGGACGGGGTTTTGCCGTTCAGCTTCTCGTCAACCAAGCCCCCACCGGAGCTGACTTATGAAAGGGCGCGGCTACGGTTAGCCAGCGGGCGGCGTGGGGGTATGTAGGGCGAAAACAGTTGCTGCGTCGTCTGACGCATCGCTTTAGCGGTGCCCACGCACTCGTGGAAGTTCTAATGTTATTGAGTCCTTCTGGAGCTTTGCCAACACCAGGACCCCTACACCGTCACGATTTCCTCGGTTTGGAAATAATAAATGAGGCCCCGCACCTGCTCATAGCCCAACTGCTCGAACAGCGTGGCGTAGTTGCGCAGGGCCTGGCGGTGGGCGTACTGCGGCGGGGGCAGCCGGAAATCGAGCAGCGTCACGCGGCGGCCCGTGCGGTCGAGCACCACCCGGTCGGGCCGGTAGGGGCGCACCTGCACGCCGCCGAGCAGGATTTCGCGCTCCGTTTCTACGCTCAGGTGTTCGGCGAAGTAGGGCGCCAGGCGCGGGTCGGCCACGATGCGGCCCAGGCGGGCGGCCAGCTCGTCGCGCTCCTTGGCGCTGATGATGCCCTCGGCCACCAGTTGCCCAGCCACGCGGGGCACGTCGGCCGCGGCGACGAGGCGGCGCAGGCCGTAGTGCAGCTTGCGGTTCCACTCGCTCAGGCGCTGCTGCTCGTCAAAATCGAACACCGTGGTGGCGTGGCGGCGCAGTTGCAGGCGCTCCTCCCAGGGCGCCGCCCCCAGGTTGGTGAGGGCGTAGGTGCGGGCGGCCGGCGCGGGGCCCCCGGGCAGCAGGGGGGCATCGCTGCCTTGGGATAACACAAACGCTACTTGCTCGTCCTGCCACTGGCCCAAGCCCTGCAAGTAGCCGTGCAGCAGGTCGGCCACGGTGCGGGCCGTGGCCAGGGGCCCCGTCGGCTCCTCGGTTTCCAGGGTGGCCTTGGCGGCTTTCTTGGCCTCGGGCCGCTTGCTGAGCACGTACAGCCGGTGGCGGGGCCGGGTGAAAGCCACGTACAGCGTATTTAGCCCTTCGAGGAAGGTTTTTTCGCGCTCTTCGGCGTACTGGCCGCCCAGCGCGGTTTGCTGCAAAGTGGCGTTTAGGCCCACCACGGCCACTTCGGGCAGGCCGGGCAGTGGCTTCTCGTCGGCCGCCAGGTGGCCCCAGAGTAAAGTGTTGCGGTGCGGCTCCAGGCTCCAGTCGGCAAAAGGCACGATGACCACGCCGTAGGCCAAACCCTTGGCCTTGTGCACGGTGGTGATGGTGATGGCCGCCCGCCCGCCCGGCGCGTTGATGCTCACGCGGCCCTTGCGCCCCTCCCAATCGGCCAGGAAGTTGCCCAGGTTGTTGCCGTGGCGCAGGCTGAATTCCAGCGTCAGGTCGAGGAAGCGAAACAGATAGTCGCTCTCGCCGTTGCGCCCCAGCAGGCCAAACAGGTCGATGAGCCGCTCGGCCAGCTCATACAGGCCCAGGTTGCCGGTTTCGTCCTCCTGCACGTCGTAGCCCAGAGCCCGCAGCTCGTCGAAAAACGGCTTGGCGTGCGCTTGGTTGGCAATGTCGGCCAGGTGGCGCACGCGGGCCGGCGTGGGGGCCTCCTGCCGCACCACTTTGTCGACGAGCAGCAGCGCCTCGGCCCGGGCCAAGGTATCGGCCGGCTGGTGCAGTACCCGGAAAATGCTAATGAGTAAATTCACCACCTCGGCAAATTCCAGCGCCAGCGAGTCGGCCGAAATGATGGCGTAGCCTCGCTCTTTCAGGAACTTGGCCATGATCTTGCTGGCTTGGCGCGTGCGGCACAGCACCGCCACGTCGGCCAGCGCGTAGCCGTTGGCCAGGGCCTGCTCCACCAGGGCCAGGGCCAGGTAGCAGGTGCTTTCCTCGTAGGTGAGCGTGGCGCCGGGGGCATGGCCGGGCAGCGGCGCGCCGGTGTGGGCCCCCGCCGCGGCGTCGTACTGCTGGGCGGGCGCGTCCTTCTGGGTAAATAATAATTCGACGTGCCCCGGCCGGCCGCTGGGGGCCCCAGCGGGCACCTGCTGCCCAAAGTACGCGTCATAAATGCCCTGCACCAGCGGCAAGTCGGCGTGGCGCGCGCTTACCGCGGCGAAAAAGGAATTATTAAACTCAATGATTTCGCGGGCCGAGCGGTAATTAATTTGCAGGGCTTCGGCCTTTAGCGCGGGTCCCACGGTTTCGTAGCGCAGGCGCAGCAGCTCGCGCATTTCGGGCTCGCGGGCACGCTCGGCTAGGGGCCCCGTGTTGCCCTGGTGCAGGCGCAGAATCTGCTCCATCTCGCCGCCGCGCCAGCGGTAGATGGATTGCTTGGCGTCGCCCACGGCCAGGCTGTCGAAGCCGTTGGCGAGCGTGTTTTCCACCAGCGGCAGCAGGTTGTTCCACTGCAAAACCGACGTGTCCTGGAATTCGTCAATTAATAAGTGCTCGTATTTCTCACCCAGCCGCTCGTACAAAAAAGGCACCGGCTCGGTGAGCACAATGGCGGCAATGCGGCGGTTGAATTCGGAAATTAATACCACGTTGCGCTCGCGGCTGATTTGCTCCACCAATTTATTTAATTCGCTCAGCAGCGAGGCGTGGAATAAATACGGCTGCATGGCCGTGAGCAAAATATAATTCGGCAAATAATTAGCCCGCAGCGTGTCGAGCGCCGCGACTAATTGGCGCAGCGGCTCCTTCACGGCGTCGACGCGGGCGCGGTCGGTGGCGGTTTTTATTTTGCCGCTGTACCACTTGTCCTCGGCCAGCGTGGCCTGCACGTAGCTGTTGGGGCCCGCGCCGGGGGCTAGCAGTTCGGTGCCTTTTTGCACGTAGCCAAAAATGCCGCGCTTGCCCTGGTAAAAGTCCCCCTCCAGGGCCCCGGCCTCGTCGAGCACGGCCACGGCGGCCTCCTGGGCCTGGGTGAAAGCGGCCTCGATTTCGAGCCGCCGGGCCCGCAATTCTTTGTCGATGCGCCGGAAATCAGCCAAATCCAGCTTGCCCAGCTCCGTCACGGCCTCCTGCACGGTTTCGTTGAACAGGGCGCGGCCAAAGGTGGCCAGCTCCTCGGGCAGGCGGCTCCAACTCTTGCCCTCGTCGGCGCGGCCCAGGGCGTAGTCGGCCAGCGTGGCCGAGAGCAGCCGGGTGTCGGCGTTGCGGTTCACCTTGTCGAGCAGGGCCGCCACGGCGCTTTGCAGCACGCTGTCGGTGTCGAGTTCCACCTCGAAGCTGGCCGGCAAATCCAACTCGCGGGTGAAGGCCGTGACGATGCGCTGCACAAAGGCATCGATGGTGCTCACCGCAAAATCGGCGTAGTGGTAGAGCACGAGCCGGAAAGTGGCCGCCGCCCGGCGCCGCACCGCGTCGGGCCCCAAGCCCAGGGCGGCGGCCACGTCGGTGAGCAGCGCGTCGGGCTTGCCGCCGGCTTCGGGGTAGGCGAAGCGGCGCAGGGCCCCCACAATGCGCTCCTTCATTTCGCCGGCCGCGTCGCGGGTGAAGGTGATGGCCAGCACACGCTTGAAGTACGCGGGGTCTTCGGAACTGAGGGCGAGGGTGAGGTATTCTTTGGTAAGCTGGTAGGTTTTGCCCGAGCCGGCCGAGGAAGAATAAATGCGGAAGGAGGGGGACGCTGCCGGTGTGCTCACTTAAAAATTATTTAAATTAATAAAAACGGTCATGCAGAGCGCAGCGAAGCAGCTCTACTGCTTAACTAATTATTTACTGCTGCGGGAGAGATGCTCCGCTGCCGCTCTGCATGACGTTCTGAATAATAACGGCCTAAATAAATTCCGAAACCGCAGCTATTAAAACTTTACGTCGGCGCTCAGTTGTACGGCCTCGAATTTGAATTCGGTGACGGCCGAGCGCTGGCCCAGGCCGACGTGGTTAAGGCCGTGCACGTAACGGGCCGTGAGGCTTAGGCGGGGCCCCAAGAAGTATTCGAGGCCCGCCGTAGCCCCAACGCTCCGCTCCTCGGTGTCGTGCGTAATGTCGGTGCTGGTGCCGCTAATCTGCTGGCTGGCTTGGATTAACAAATCGGCCTGGGGCCCCGCCAGCACCGCCAGGCGCCGCGAAACGCCGTACTTAAGCAGCAGCGGCAGCGACAAGTAGCGCAGCGTGTAGGTAGTGCCCGTAGCCGATACCCGGCCGCCGAGTTGCGAGAACAGGTACTCCTGCTGCACCGAAAAGCCCCGCTGCCCCACCGGTACCTGCAACGTAAAACCGGCCGCAACCCCGGGCCGCCAATTGGTTTCAACCGGCACAACTGGCGCCGGGAAGCCGCGGTTGAAATCGGTGTTCGACAGGTTCAGCCCCACCTTCGCCCCGAACCGGACCTTGGCCGGGCGGGCGTAGTAGGCGGACGGGTCGGGGGCGCGCTGGGCGGTGGCCGCCGACGCCTCACCGCCGAAAAAAGCAATTAGTAACAGGTGTTTCATGCTACAAAGAACGGCCGCACGCCGCCAGTGGGGCCCCTAAACGAACGGGCCGGCGCTATAAATAGCGCCGGCCCGTTCGTTATAAGTCAACCAATTTTTTCGCCGGGGCCCTAGGCCAGCAGCTGCGGCTTTTCCTGGTACACTTTCCAGAGGAACTCGCCGAAAATGGTGTTGGCCCAGGCAAACCAGGCGCGGGTAAATTTCTTGGGGTCGTCTTTGTGGAACGACTCGTGCATGTAGCCCGTGCCGGCGTGGGTGGCCTTGAGGCTTTGCACGCAGGCGCGGATTTCGGCGTCGTCGGTGCTGGTGAGGCCGCGGGTGGTGATGGCGATGGGCCAAATCATGTCCTGTCCCACGTGGGGGCCCCCGATGCCCTCGGCCGCGGTGCCCTTGAAGAAGAACGGGTTGGCGGTGGAGAGCAGGAACTTGCGCGTGTTCTGGTACACAGGGTCGGTGGCGGGTAGGGCCCCCAGGTAGGGCAGGGCCACGAGGCTGGGCACGTTGGCGTCGTCCATCAGCACCTGGCTGCCGAAGCCGTCCACTTCGTAAGCGTAAATCTTGCCGTGCTGGGGGTGGTCCACCACCGCGTGCTGGCGCAGGGCGGCTTCCACCTCGTCGGCCAAGGCCGCCAGCTCGCCGGCGGTTTTGGCGTCCTTGGCCAGGGCCGTCATCATCTCGGCGGCCTGTCGCAAGCTGGTGACGGCGAAGAAGTTGCTGGGCACCAGGAAGGAGTAGAGCGTGGCGTCGTCGCTGGGCCGAAACGCCGAGCAGATGAGCCCCACCGGCCGCACCGGGTAGCCGAAACCGGCCATGGGCTGGGTGTCGGTAGAGTTGGTGGTGTTGCGCTGGAAGTGGTAGGGCCCCAGGCCGTCTTTGCGCTGCTGGGCGCGGAAGGTTTGCAGCGTGGCCTGCACGGCCCGCTGCCACTGCGCATCGAAGGGCGCGGCGTCGTTGGTTTTTTTCCAGTAGTGGTAGGCCAGGCGGATAGGGTAGCAAAGCGAGTCGACTTCCCACTTGCGCTCGTGCACGCCCGGCTGCATGGCGGTTTTATCGGTTTTCCACTCCCCCACCTTGGTATCGTCGCCGTAAAATGCGTTGGCGTAAGGATCCTTTAAAATGCAGCGCGTCTGGCGGTTAATCACGCCGGCCACCAGCTGGCGCAGCTCGGCGTCGCGGCCGATGAGCTGCAAGTAGGGCCACACCTGGGCCGAGCTGTCGCGCAGCCACATGGCGTCGATGTCGCCGGTGATGACATAGGTATCGGGCCGGCCGTCGCGCACGGCGTAGGTCACGGTGGTGTCGAGCGTACTCGGGAAGCAGTTTTCAAACAGCCAGCCCAACTCCGGGTCCTTCACCTTCTTCTTAAATTCAGTGATGGCCGCTTCCACCGCCCGGCTCTTGAACCGGCGCTGGGCCGCCGCTGGCCGCACCACCGGAAACGCCGGGGCCCCCGCAGCAAAGGAATACTGCGTGAGAAAAGCGCCGCCGGTCAGCAGCGAGGAAGCTTGTAAAAAGGCTCTGCGGTTCATAAAATGGTATTGAATGTAGCGTGGACGCTGCGAGTCCGCGCGTTGGCGTCGTAGAACGGTAATCGTTGATTAACAACCGTTCACGCGCGCGGACTCGCAGCGTCCACGCTATAGCCGCTACTTGGCTTTAGAAAAAGAATACGGCGCGGCGTCGGGGGCGGTGCCGCGCTGCTTGTTGGGCGTGGCGCTCATGTCGAAGTCGAGCACGGCGCCTTTTAGTAGCTCTTCGTGGCTGAGCCAGGTCTTGTCGTAGGGCTTACCGTTCACGGTCAGCGCGTTCACGTAGCGGTTGGCGGCCGAGTTTTTGGGCGCGTTCAGCACAATGTCCTTGCCCGAGGGCAGGTGCAGGGTGGTTTTGGGGAAGAGCGGGGCCCCCAGCACGTACTGGTCGGTGGCGGGGCACACGGGGTAGAAGCCCATGGCCGAAAACACGTACCAGGCCGAGGTTTGGCCGTTGTCCTCGTCGCCGCAGTAGCCGTCGGGCGTGGGCAGGTAGAGGCGGTTCATTACTTCGCGCAGCCAGTACTGGGTTTTCCAGGGCTGGCCGGCGTAGTTATACAGGTAAATCATGTGCTGGATGGGCTGGTTGCCGTGGGCGTAGTTGCCCATGCCCGCAATCTGCATCTCCCTGATTTCGTGGATGGTGCCGCCGTAGTACGAATCGTCGAACACCGGCGGCAGGGTAAACACCGTGTCCAAGGTGGCCACGAACTTCTGCCGGCCGCCCATCAAGTCCACCAGGCCCTGGATGTCGTGAAACACCGACCAGGTGTAGTGCAAGCTGTTGCCCTCGGTGAAAGCGTCGCCCCATTTAAAGGGGCTGAAGGGCTTTTGGAAGGTGCCGTCCTGGTTTTTGCCGCGCATCAGGCCGCTTTCCTTGTCGAAGAGCTTGCGGTAGTTCTGGCTGCGCTGGGCGTACAGGGCAATTTCCTTCTTGGGCCGCTTCAGGGCCTTGGCCAGCTGGTAGATGGCGAAGTCGTCGTAAGCATACTCCAGCGTGCGGGCCGCGTTTTCCTTGATTTTCACGTCGTAGGGCACGTAGCCCAGCTTGTTGTAATAGGCCACGCCGCGGCGGCCCACCGCGTCCAGGGGCCCCTCGTTGTTGGCCCCGTGCACGAGGGCCTGGTAGAGCACGTCCATGTCTTGCCCGCGGATGCCTTTTAGGTAGGCGTCGGCCACCACCGAGGCCGAGTTGTTGCCCACCATCACGCTGCGCAGGCCCGGGCTGGCCCACTCGGGCAGCCAGCCGCTCTCGCGGAAATCGTTGGCCAGGCCCTGCTGAATCTCGGCGTTCACGTCGGGGTACAGCAGGTTCAGGAACGGGAACAGGGCCCGGAACGTGTCCCAAAACCCGGTGTCGGTGTACATATAGCCCGGCAGCGTCTGGCCGTTAAACGGGCTGTAGTGCACGGTTTTGCCCGCGGCATCCACCTCGTAGAGCTTGCGCGGAAACAGCAGCGCCCGGTACAGGCACGAGTAGAACGTGCGGCGCTGGTCGTCGGTGCCGCCCTCGGCCTCGATGCGGCCCAGGGCCTGGTTCCAGGCCGCGCGGCCTTCCTGGCGCACCGCTTCCAGGTCGTGGTCGCCAATCTCTTTCAGGTTCAACTCGGCCTGCTCGGCGCTGATGAACGAGGAGGCCACGCGGGCGTTCACCCGCTCGCCCTTGCGGGTTTTGAAGCCCACCACGGCCCCCGCGTGGCTGGCCTGGGCTTCCAAAGCCCCGGCGTCGAGGGCGTTGTCTTTGTAAATGGCCGTGTTGGCGAAGTCGTGGTCGAACTCCACCACGAAGTAGTTCTTGAAGTTCTGGGGCACGCCGCCGCTGTTGCGCGTGGTGTAGCCGATGACCTTGCGCTGCCCGGGCAGCACCTTCACGTAGGAGCCCTTGTCGAGGGCGTCAATTACGACGTAGGCGCTGTCAGTTTTCGGGAACGTGAAGCGGAAGCGGGCGGCGCGCTCGGTGGGCGCAATTTCCGTCGTCACGTCGAAGTCGGCCAGGTACACGCGGTAGTAGTTGGGCTCGGCCACCTCGGCCTTGTGCGAGTACCAGCTGGCGCGCGCGTTTTCCTCAAACACGCGCTTGCCGGTGGTGGGCATGAGGGCAAACTGGCCGTAGTCGTTCATCCACGGCGAAGGCTGGTGCGTCTGCTTGAAGCCGCGGAGCTTGTCGGCTGCGTACTGGTAGGCCCAGCCGTCGCCCATTTTGCCGGTCTGCGGCATCCAGAAGTTCATGCCCCAGGGCCGGCAGATGGCCGGGTACGTGTTGCCGTTCGACAGGCTCGGCTTCGAGTCAGTGCCGATGAGCGGGTTCACCCACTGGGCGGGGTCGGCGTTGGCGGCGGTGGGGCCCTGCGCCAGGGCGGGGGCGGCCGCCCACAGCAGGGCCGCCAGCGCGGGAAAGGGATTACGCATTCGGTACGGTAGGGGAAAGCAAGGGGCGCGGGGCCCCAAGGTTACAAAAAAAGAGCGCCGGGGCCCCAGGCCCCGGCGCTCAGGCACCCGGTTGGCTAGTAGCCCGGGTTCTGGGTTAGCTTGTTGTTGCGGCCAATCTCGGCCGATGGAATGCCCCACAGCAGGTATTTCTCCAGGAAGGCCGCGCCCGCTTCGCTCTTGAAGCCAATCACGTTCACAAATTTGTTGTTCACCACGTCGTAGGTCTGGCGGGTGCGCTGGATGTCGAAGTACGCCTTGGCCTCGTAGGCCAGTTCGTGGTAGCGCTCCTTCCACACGGCGGTGCGGAAGTCGGCCTGGTTCAGGCCGCTCAGCGCGGGTAGCTTGGCGCGGCTGCGGATGGCGTTAAGCTGCGCGTAGGCTTTGGCCGTGGGGGCCCCCGCTTCGTTGCTGGCCTCGGCGTAAATCAGCATCACTTCGGGCAGCCGCAGCAGCGTCCAGTTCTCGTCCGACGAGCCGTTGCCGAGCGCGCTCGACACCTGAAAGTACTTGTAGAGGGCGTGCACCTTGAAGTCCACAGTCTTCGTGGGGTCGCTGATAGATGGGTACTTCGAGAAGTAAAATTGCTGCTCCTGGGTGCGCAGGTCGCCGGCCTCGTAGCTGTTGAAAAACTCGTTGGTCGGGATGATGGCCCCGAACTCGTCGCTGTACTTCGAGATGCCCACGAAGTACGGGATGACCAGCGGGCTGATGGCGTTGCTGGCAATGCCGAAGGAGTACTGCGCCTGCAAGATGAACTCGCCCTGGTTTTTGTGGGCGTTGTCGTGCAAAAAGGCGTAGTCAGTGAACAACGAATAAGAGCCGGCGTCAATCACCTCGGCGGCCTTGGTGGCGGCCAGGGCGTAGTTGGCCTTGAGTTGCAGCGGGTAGCCGGCCGTGGTCAGGTACACGTTGGCCAGCAGCGACTTCACGGCTCCCGTCGAGATGCGCCCGTTTAGGTCCACAGCGGGCAGGCCGGCAGCCTCCGCAGTTTGCAGGTCGCTGATGATTAGCTTGTACACGTCGGCCTGGGGCGAGCGGGTCGGGTACAGGTCCGGGCTAGCGCCGTCGATGGGAGTGGTGAGCAGGGGCACGTCGCCGTAAAGGCGCACCAAGTTGTAGTACAAAAAGGCCCGCATGAAGTACGCCTGGCCCAGCAGGGACTTCTTCAGGGTTTCGTCCATCGAAATGTCCGGAATCCGGGCAATGGCCAGGTTAGCCGACCCGATGCCGTTGTAGGAGTTGTTCCAGACGTTGGAAAAGTACGGGTTGGCCGGGTCGATGGTCTGGTTGATGAGCTGGTTGTTGAACTGGCTCTGGCCCAGCGAAGTGGCGTGGCCGGGCAGCAGGTCCAGGCCCACCCAGATGCTTTCGCCGTAGCCCGTATCGCCGTTGAAGATGCGCAGGCTGTTGTACAGGCCGTCAACCGCGGCCTGGGCCTGGCTGGCCGTGGTGAAGTACGCGCCCTGGGAAATGGTCGAGCGGTTGTCTTCCACCAGGTAGTCCTTGCAGCCCGCCGCCGCCAGCAGCAGGCCCGCGCACAGGGCCGTTTGGGTGAGTGATTTAAAGTTCAGTGACATATCGGGAGCGCTGGAAGTTAGAAGGAAACGTTGAGCCCGGCCGTGAACACGTGGGCCTTGGGGTAGTCGAAGAACTGAATGCCCTGGGCGAAGGGGTTACCACGAGGCGTGCCTTGAGCGTAGGAGTTGTCGCCAAACGTGCTCGTTTCGGGGTCGTAACCTTTGTATTTGCTGGCCAGGAAGAAGTTTTGCGCCGACAGGTACACCCGCAGGCGGGAGAGCTTCAGCGACTCGGTGAGGGCGGTGGGGAAGTTGTAGCCCAGCACCAGGTTGCGGCCCCGGATGAAGGAGGCATCCTTCACTTTGTAGGAGTCAATACCCGTGTCGTAGCGCACGTACGACGGCCGCACCTGGGCGATGTAGGTATCCTGGTGCTCGGGCGTCCAAGCGTCGTTCAGGGCAATGCTGTAGCTGTTGGCCTGCCCGGTGCGGTCGAGGGCCGAGTGCTCGGTCAGGTTCATCACGCTGTTGCCGTAGGTGAACTGGATGTCCACCAGCAAGTCAAAACCCTTATAGCGCAGCGTGTTGCTGAAGGTGCCGAAGCCGGTCGGGATGTTCTTGCCCAGAATCACCCGGTCCTGGTCGTTGATCAGTCCGTCGTTGTTCTGGTCCTTAAACTTTAGGTCGCCTGGCAGGCGGCCGTACTTGAGGGCTTGGTCGGCCTCGGCCGTGCTCCAGGTGCCCAGCCGCTCCCGGCCGAAGAACGAGCCCACCGGCTGCCCCACGCGCAGCACGTTGGTTTCGTTGAGGAAGTTGGGGCCCGGGAAAATGTCGTCCCCGGCGTCGCCCAGTGCTAGCACGCGGTTCTGGAGGAAGGAGATGTTGAACGTGGTCGACCAGGTGAAGTCCGTGGTCTGCACGTTCACCGTGTTCAGGCTCAACTCCAAGCCTTGGTTGCGAATACTACCGATGTTTTTCGTGATGCTGGGGTAACCGCTCGACCGCGGCACGGGGGCGTTCAGCAGCAGGTCAGTGGTGGTGCGGCGGTACAGGTCAGCTTCGAAGGTGATGCGGTTCTGCAAAAAGCCCACGTTCAGACCCAAATCGTATTGCCCAGCCCGTTCCCATTGCAACCCCGGATTGCCCAGTGTGCCGATGGTTTGGCCCGATACTCGGGTGCTGTTGATAATGTAGGAGTTGCCACCCAGCCGAGGTTGGGACTGGTAGTTGTCAAAGTTGCTGTTGCCCGTTTGGCCGTAGCCGAAGCGCAGCTTCAAATCAGAGATCAGCGAGTTGTCGCGCAGAAACTCTTCCTGCGAAATCCGCCAAGCCAGGGCCGCTGATGGGAAGAAGCCGTACTTGTTGTTGTCGCCGAAACGCGACGAGCCGTCGCGCCGCCCGGTCACGGTCAGCAAGTAGCAGTCCTTGTAGCCGTAGTTGGCCCGGGCAAAAAACGAGAGAAACCGGTTGGAGTTAAAATTCGAGGTAGGAGGCTGGGGCGTGGCGCTTTGGCCCAAGTTGTAGTAGCCGTAGAAGTTGTCGGTCAGGTCTTGCGTCTCAGCGTAGTTGGCCAACTCCTGGAACCGCTGGGCGTCCACGCCCACCACTACGTTCAGTGAGTGGTCGGTACCAAACTGCTTGACGTAGGTCAAGTAGTTCTGCCACTGGATGCTGCTGTTGTTGTAGTTGCCGATGCTGGCCAGGTTACGGCCCCCGTTACGGAGTTGAATCAGGTTGGAGGCAAAGGACGGGTTAAGTTCCGAGCGGATGTTGGCGCCCAATACGGTACGGAAGTCCAGCCCCGGCAGGAAGTTGACGTTGGCGTACACGTTGCCCGAAAACACCTGGGCCCGGGTCCGTTCGTCGTCCTCGCGGGCAATGGCCACCGGGTTGTCGCCGCCTTCCATGTCGGGGTAGTCCTGGCGCTTGCCATACACACCGTTGGGGTACTGAATGGGCACGATGGGAATCATCTCAATTAGCATCCGCGGGATGTTGTTGCCCCCTGTGAAGTAGTTGCCGATGCGGTTTTCGATGTTGGTGTAGCTGAGGGTGGTCCCGATTTTCAGGTACTTCTTCACCTGGTTGTCCACCACCAAGCGGGCCGAGTAGCGCTTCTGGAAGGTATTGTCGATGATGCCGTTGGCGCCCACGTAGTTCAGAAACAGGCCGTAAGTCATCTGGTCGCTGCCGCCCGAAAACGACAGGTTGTGGCTTTGCGCCACGGCCGTCCGGGTAGTTTCGTTCTGCCAATCCACGTCGTAGAGCGGGTTGAGCTGGTCGTCGAACAAGCGCTTGGGGTCGTTGGGGTTGGCCAGGGCCCGCCGCTTGATGCGCGGGTCCTTGTTGGCGTATTTGCCGGCGGCCCAGCCCGCGGGGTCGTACTTCTGTACGTTCTGGTAGGCCAGGTCCTCGGTAGCTAAAAACTCGCGGGCGTTCAGCACGCTCTGCTTGCGCGCCAGCGTGTTAATGCTCGCGTAGGTATCGTAGCTGATCGTGCTGCCCTTGCGGCCGCGCTTGGTCGTAACCAGCACCACGCCGGCGCTGCCCTGGGCCCCGTAAATGGCCGTGGCCGACGCATCCTTGAGCACCTCAATGCTCTCGATGTCGTTGGGGTTGAGCGTGGTAATGCCCGCCGTCCAGAACACGCCGTCCACCACGTAGAGCGGGTCGTTGCCGGCCAGAATGGACGAGTAGCCCCGCACGCGAATCACTGGTGCGCTGCCCGGCTGCCCCGAGTTCAGCGATACGTCAACGCCCGCCACCTTGCCTTGCAGGCTCTGCGCGATGTTTACCACGGGGCGCTCCACTATCTCGCTGGCCTTCACGCTGCCCACGGCTCCGGTAATGTCAGAGCGCTTCTGGGTGCCGTAGCCCACCACCACCACTTCGTCCAACGCCTTGGTGTCCGTCACCAATTGGATGTTGAGCGTGGTGCGGCCCGCCAGGGTAATTTCCTGGGCCACATAGCCCACGGAGGAAACCACGAGCGTCTCGTTGCCGGTGGGCAGCGTCAGCGAAAACCGGCCGTTGGCGTCGGCGCTGACGCCCACTCCGGAGGACCCCTTCACCACGATGGTGGCCCCGGGCAACGGGCTGCCTTTCTCGTCGGTGACGGTTCCCTGCACCGTTACCGCGGCGAGGTGCAGGCCTAGCAATCGATTGCTATCCCGGGCCAGCGTGGGCAGCGGGGCCAAGGCCACCACGGGCCCCAGCAGCAGCAGTGGAATACCACGCCAGTTTTTAACGGATAAAAAAGTACGCATAGGAAAGGGGGTGTGGGTGGAAAAAATAGCCCGTGACAGGCAAATAGCAGAGAGGCAAAGAGTTGTATTATCTGAGTAGAGGGAAAGCGTAACAATCAGAAATTCGGTTAAACGTTTTAGCAAAAATCATGCGTAAACGTGCTGCCAAAGCTGTTGTGGACGAAAGAGGAATGGCGGCTGGGCTAATTCAGGGGCCCCAAGGGCGCGAACTGGAAGGAAAAAGACGGGTAAATGTTTTTCTAGCAGTGGGTTGAGCAGAAGTTTTTTAACTTAGACCGATGAATATATTTGCAATCGATTGTTTGCGTAGGCTGATTACCTAAGCGGAGAAACCCAGCCCATGCGTCATTACCTAGATCGGTACTTAGCAGTGGATTAATGTTATTTTGAGCAATGATACATGAAATTTACATAATATTTAAAAAAATGCTTAAACATTTTAGCAAAAACAACGACTTAAAATCGCACATTTGTGCCTGGCAGGCCCAGCCTGGGGCCCCTTGCCAATTCTTGCTCTTTATTTTCTACCCATCCTAAGCTCAACCATTCATGGCCCAGCGCTTTGCTTTCCTACCTACCCCCGCCGCTCCTTGGTTAAAGGCCGTGCTTGGCGCTTGCCTCGCTTTGGGCACGGCCCCCGCCCCGGCCCAAAGCCTCACTTCCTTCGTTGACCCGATGATCGGTACGGGTGGGCACGGCCACGTTTTCCTCGGGGCCAACGTACCGTTTGGAGCCGTGCAGCTGGGGCCCCAGAACATCATCAAGGGCTGGGACTGGTGCTCGGGCTACCATTACTCGGACAGCCTAATGGTCGGGTTTTCGCACACGCACCTCAGCGGCACGGGCGCCTCCGACCTGGGCGACGTGCTGATCATGCCCTACACGGGGCCCCTCAAGACCGACAAGGGCCAGCAGAAGGTGCCGCACCAAGGCTACCTCTCGCGCTACTCGCACAAAACCGAAACGGCCCGGCCCGGCTACTACGCCGTGACCCTGGCCGACTACGGCATCCGCGCCGAACTGACGGCTACCGCCCGGGTCGGCTTTCACCGCTACACGTTCCCGGCCGGGGGCAAGGAGGCGCACGTCATCATCGACCTCAAGGAGGGCATCGACGACAAGGCCACCGACACCTACATCGAGCAGGTGGACCCGCAAACCTTTGTGGGCTACCGCTTTTCCAAGGGCTGGGCCAAAGACCAACGGCTCTACTTTGCCATCAAAACCTCGGCGCCCATCTCGCAATTTGCCGTGTACAACGAGGCGCAGGCGCTGAAGGGCAAAAAAGGCCAGGGCGTGGCCATCAAGGGCGTGTTCAGCTTCGCGAAGGCTCCGGCCGCGTTGCAGCTGAAGGTGGGGATTTCGCCAGTTAGCTCGCAGAACGCGCTGGCCAACATCGCGGCTGAGGCCCCCGGTTGGGACTTTGCGCAGGTGCAAAAAGCGGCCGATGCGCAGTGGAGCAAGGAGCTGAATAAAATCGCCGTCGAGACGACCGACCCGGTGGCCAAGCGCATCTTCTACACGGCGATGTACCACGCCTGGTTCGCGCCGGCGCTGTTCAACGATGCCAACGGCGACTACCGGGGCACCGACAAAAAGGTGTACCCCAAGGCGGCCTTTGCCAACTATACTACGTTCTCACTCTGGGACACGTACCGCACGGAGCAGTCGCTGTTTACCCTGGCCCAGCCCGAACGGTTGGGTGACATGGCGCAGTCGATGCTGGCCATCGGCCGGCAGCAGGGCAAATTGCCCATCTGGCCTTTGATGGGCAGCGAAACCGACTGCATGGTGGGCTACAGCGCCGTGCCGGCCCTGGCCGAAGCCTACCTCAAGGGTACGCCGGGCATCGACGCCAACGAGATGCTGGCGCAGATGAAGGCCTCCAGTACCCGCGACGATATGGGCTCGCAGTACGTGAAGTCGCTGGGCTTCATTCCGGCCGATAAGGAGCCCGAGTCGGTGGCCAAGGCCCTGGAGTACGCCATCGACGACTGGAGCATTGCGCAGGTGGCCAAGAAGATGGGCCGCCTGGACGATTACAAAACATACAGCGCCCGGGCCCTGTACTACAAGAAATACTTCGACCCGCGCACCCGCTTCATGCGCGGCCTCACCACCGACGGCAAGTTCCAGCTGCCCTTCAATCCCATCCAGTCCATCCACCGCCAGAACAACTACACCGAGGGCAACGCCTGGCAGTACACTTGGCTGGTGCCCCACGACGTGCCGGGCCTCATCGGCCTGTTCGGCAGCGACGCGGCGTTTGTGCAGAAGCTCGACAGCTTGTTTGTGGTGCAGGGCAGCCTGGGCGAAAGCGCCTCGCCCGACATTTCGGGCCTGATTGGCATGTACGCCCACGGCAACGAGCCCAGCCACGCCACCACCTACCTTTACGCCTACGCCGGCCAGCAGTGGAAAACCGCCGAGAAGGTGCGCCAGGTGCTGCGCGAAATGTACAAGGACCAACCCGACGGTATCAGCGGCAACGAAGACTGCGGGCAGATGTCGGCCTGGTACATCATGTCGGCCCTTGGTTTTTATCCCGTCAGCCCCAGCAGCGGGGCCTATGTGCTGGGCAGCCCCCTCATGGACCGCGCCACCATCCGGCTGCCGCAGGGCAAAACGTTCGTCATCAACGCCAAAAACAATGGGCCCCAGAATCCGTACATCCAGTCGGTGGCCCTGAACGGCAAGCCGTATGCCAACAGCTACGTGCTGCACCGCGACATCGTGGCCGGCGGTACGCTGGAGCTGACGATGGGGCCCCGGCCGAACACGGCGTTCGGCGCCGCGGCGGCCAACCGGCCCCAGGAAATTTACCAATAGAAACTTACGAACAAAGGACGTGGCCGCCCGGGCCCCTGGGCGGCCTTTTTACTGCGCATTGAAAAAGAAACTCCTCATCCACGACATCGCCAGGCACCTCGACGTGTCCATCGCCACGGTGTCGCTTGTGCTCAACGGCAAGGCCAAGGAGAAGCGCATCAGCGACGGGCTGGCCGAAAAGGTGCTCCGGTACGTGGAGGAAGTGGGCTACAAGCCCAACCAGCTGGCCAAGAGCCTGCGCACGGGCAAAACGCACGTCATCGGGCTGGTCGTAGAAGACATTACCAACCCGTTCTTTACCGCCGTGGCCGGCCTTATCGAGCAAAAAGCGCTGGCGCGCGGCTACCACATCATTTATTGCAGCACCAACGACGACGCGGCCAAAACGCGCGACCTGCTCGCCGTGTTCCAGGCGCGGCACGTCGACGGTTACATCCTGGCCCTGCCCGCCGGGGTAGAGGAGGAGGTGCGCGCGCTCGTGCGCGGTGGCAAGCCCCTGGTGCTTTTCGACCGCCTGCTGCCCGGCCTGCTCACCAACGCCGTGGTGGTGGACGGCGCCAGCGGCATGTACGAGGCCACCCGCCACCTGCTGGGGCAGGGCTTCACCAACATTGCCCTGGTCACGGCCCGGGTGAGCCAGCTGCAAATGGCTGTCCGCCGGCAGGGTTACGCCCAGGCCCTGCGCGAGCGCGGCCTGCCCGAGCTGGTGCAGGAAATTACCTTCCCGCAAACACGGGGGCAGATCCTGCAGGAAATGGAGGCGTTCTTCGTCGCCCACCCGGCCTGCCACGCCGTCATCTTTGCCACCAACTACCTGGGCGTGTACGGCCTGGAAGCCCTCGGCCGCCTGGGCCGGCGCATCCCCGCCGAAATGGCCGTCGTTTCCTTCGACGACAACGACTTGTTCCGGCTTTATTCCCCGCCCATCACCGTGGTGGCGCAGCCCATGGAGGCCTTGGCCGAGGAAAGCATCAGCATTTTGCTGGCCGCCCTGGAGGACCCCGGTGCCGGGGCCCCCGGCCGCCTGGTGCAGCTCCAGCTCGCCCCGCAGCTGGTAGTGCGCGGCTCTTCCCTGCGCCCCGCCAGCTAATTTTTCCGCCCAAACGGGTTCCTAAACGAGAAGCTCCCCGGGGCCCCTGCCAACGCGGTAGGGGCCCGGGGAGCTTCTCGTTTGGAATAAAAGCGGCCGGTTAGGCCGGCACCACCGGGCGGCTGCCGCGCAGCCCGTACCACATGATGTACACGTAGCACACGATGGGCAGCAGCAAGGCCAAGCGCAGGCTGCTGTGGTCGGCGATGAAGCCAAACAGCAGCGGCACCAGCGCGCCGCCCACAATGGCGGTGCACAGCAGCCCCGAGCCTTCCTCGGTGAGGCGACCTAGGCCCACCAGCGCCAGCGTGAAGATAGTCGGGTACATTAAGGAGTTCATGAGGCCCACGGCCAGCAGGCTCCACATGGCCACCGGCCCGGTGGTGCTGATGGAAATCAGGATGAACACTACGGCAATAATAGCGTTGAAGGCTAGTAGCTTAGACGGGGAAAATTTGTTGAGTAGATACGCTCCAGCGAAGCGCCCGACCATCGCCGCCCCCCAATAAAAGGATACCATCATACCTGCGGCAGCTTCGGTGTTATCTATGCTGAAGCCAAATAATTTTTGTGCCTCCGAGATTACTAGCATGCTCCTAACATAAATGAGCAAGTCTGACATAACACTGCTTAGGCTGAGGTAGCTCACAATATGCGAGCCAATGGCCACCTCGGCGCCTACGTAAGCAAAAATGCCGACCACGCCGAACGCCAAGTGCCGGTAGCTCCAGGCCCCGCGGTGCTCGGCGGGGCTACCTGCCTCCTCGGCGGCCGCGTGCTCAATTACAGGCAAGTGCACCCGGCTCAGCAGCAGGCTGATAAGCAGCAGCACGCCGCCAATAACGAGGTAGGGCAGCTGCACGGCCCGCACATCAATCGTGGCGGCCGAAGTGGCCGTGTTCAGCTTGGGCAGGTGGCTCAAAATCAAGGCGCTGCCCAGTAGCGGGGCCAGCGTAGTGCCCAGCGAGTTGAAGGCTTGCGTAAGCGTGAGCCGCGCCGACGCCGACGCTGGGGGGCCCAGGATGGCCACGTAGGGGTTGGCCGCCACTTGCAGCAGCGTAATGCCCGAGGCCAGCACGAACAGGGCCCCCAGGAACAGCCCGTAGGCCCGCGCCGCCGCCGCCGGATAGAACAAAAACGCGCCCACCGCGGCCACCACGAAGCCCAGCAGCATCCCGCGCTTGTAGCCCACCCGCGCCACTACCTTGCCCGCCGGAATGCTCATCAGGAAATACGCCCCAAAAAAGCACAGGTTAATTAAGTTCGCCTGGGCGTACGAAAGCTGAAAAATTGCCTTTAGGTACGGAATCAGAATGTCGTTGAGGCAGGTAATGAAGCCCCACAAAAAGAACAGGGTTGTCACGGCACTCAGCGCCGACGTGTAGCGCGGCGCCGGGCCGGCCGCCGCATCGGCAGCTGGGCGGTTGAGAATAATGGGAGCAGGAGCAGCCATAGGAAACAGCGGGGTAGGGAGGGAGAAGAATGAAAAAATGCAATTGACACTATAAATACTGCCTCCTGGCAAGCAGCCCGCCTGGGCGCAACGCCTTAGACAATCGTTGGACTAAGGTAGAAGCCCGACGTCTCTCGTGCTAACCTCTGCGGGCTGTTGCCGCCGTCGCCCTAGCTCCAACATGGGATCCGTGCTGCCGATAAGCTGGAATCACAACGCATCACACAGCGAGCTGATGTAGCCAGCAGTACAGCAAATACTGCTCAAAAAGCAAAGGAAGGAATTTTATAATGCTTTTACGCTTTGTAATTACTAAAAATAAAAGGTTTGAGCAAGCCAGGTTTATCAACTTGGCTTCAGCACTAAAACAAACGATTTCGCTGTAAAAAGAAAGGCAGTAGCCACCCTTTTGCAAGTGCGTAAAAACCTAAACCGGGCCCCATGCTGGTACCAAGCAGCGGCAAGCCAGCGCAAAAAAAGAACCTCGGTCATCTTTCAGCATCCCGGAATAATCAACCCCGGCACTAACCAGCACGCGCTTGCCAGGCGGCGGCAAGCCCTTAAGAATATACAGCTGAAAGGAGTGGCTCAGCCTTTCAGCCAACCCAGCACTTCGGCGTCAACGCGCACCGGCCGGCCACTTTTGGGGTCGAGCAGCACCCACGTAGTTTCCGCTTCGCACAGCAGCGCATCGTCGGCCGCACGGGTGAGGTGGGTGTGGCGTACCGAGGTAGCCCCGCCGGTATTACCTACCCACGTAGTGGCGCGCAGCACGTCGCCAGCAAAAGCGGGCTGCCGGTAGCGGACGCGGTGTTCGCGCACCACCCAAACGTACGCCTCCTGTCGCTCGGGCGGGCAAATGGCCAGCCAGTGGGCCCCCGCCACGTCCTGTACCCAGCGCACGTATTCCACGTTATTGGCGTGGCCAAGGGCGTCGATGGCGGTTTCGGGCACCACAAATTCGTGGGCGAAGCGGAAGGCGGAGGCGTCGGGAAGGAGCGGGGCGGTCATGCAGGAGAGAAAAAGAACGAGCGCAAAGGTCGGGGGGCTAGAAAATTCCGGCGGGCTTGCGCAATTGAAAAGTATGCTTATCTTTGGCCCAACCTAAGACATCAAGCCACGGTGGCCCAAACGCTTAGCGAAACTCCACAACCCACCACCATGCCCACCGGAACGGTAAAATTCTTTAATGACACCAAAGGCTTTGGTTTCATCAAAAACGACGAAACTGGCGAAGACATCTTCGTTCACATCAGCGACCTCCAAGTTAGCTCGATCCGCGAAAACGACAAAGTGCAATACGAAGTAGCTCAGGGCAAAAAAGGCCCTAACGCTGTTAAAGTGTCGCTGGTTTAGTTTCCAGCTTTTGCTTTGTGATAAAAAAGCTCGCCGCCGGCGGGCTTTTTTTGTGCCCGTTGCCCCCAAGTTTTAAGGCCCCAGGCCAGTAGCGCGGCGGCTGGCCCGGGGCCCTAAAACTTACCTACCGCACGGGGTAGATGCGAGCGGCCCAGCCGCCGCCGCCACTCAACTTGATGCGGAGCTTATCCGTTGCTGACACCCGCACCACCTCTCGCCGGTAGTCGGTCGCGTCGCGGCCAGCGTTGAGGCCGTCGTGAAAAATTACGGCTTCGTAGGCCCCGGGGCCCAAAAATGAGCAGTCCAGGGTCAGCTCGCGGGGCTCCCAGTTGCCCAGGGCCCCGGCGTACCAGGTGTCGCCTTTGCGGCGGGCCACGTACTCGCCGACTTTGCCGTCCAGGGCCACGGTTTGGTCGAAAGTGGTGGGTGCCTGGGCAATGAAATCGGTGCTCTTGGGCTCCTTTTCGTAGGCGCTGGGGCTGTCGGCCAGCATCTGGAGGGGGCCTCAAACACCACGTACATCGCCAGCTGGTGGCAGCGCGTGCCCTGGCTCATGGGCAGGGAGTGGCTGGGGTGAAACTCGGCCTTAGTGGCGTTGCGCAGGGCCCCGGGGTGTAGTCCATCGGCCCGGCCACCATGCGGACGAACGGCAGCGTGGCATCGTAGCGCGGCACGTCGTCCTGGGGCGTCCACTTGCTGTTTTCCAGGCCTTTCACGCCCTCGTAGTTCACCACGTTGGGGTAAGTACGCATCGGGCCGTCGGGCTTGTGCATGCCGTGGAAATCGACCAGCAAGTGGTAGTCGGCCGCTTTTTTGGCCAGCGCGCACGACGAGACAATCATTTTCTGGTCGTCGCGGTCGAGGAAGTCAATCTTGAAGCCTTTCACGCCCATCGCGGCGTACTGCGCGTAGGCCCCTTCCATCTTCTCGCTGATTGCCCGCCAGTTGGCCCACAGAATAATGCCCACGTTTTTTTGCTTGCCGTAGGCCAGCAAGGCCCCCAAATCGACGGCTGGCGACACCTTCAAAATGTCGGTTTCGTCGGACCAGCCCTCGTCCAGAATCACGTATTCGAGCTTGTTGGCCGCGGCAAAGTCGATGTAGTACTTATTAAGTAGGCGTGTTGATGCCGGCCTGAAAATCGACGTGCGTGAGGTTCCAGTCGTTCCACCAGTCCCAGGCCACTTTGCCGGGCTTTGGTTTGGGCAATAAAGGCTTCTCGGCGCGGCACCACCAGCTGCATGTTGTGGAAGCCGCCCGCCTGCTCGGCCGCTGGGTACCGGGCAAAGTCGCCGCGCAAGCTGGGGCCCCTGGGGGCCCCGCTTTTCAGCAGCATGCCCGGGTAGTCTTCCACGTCGGATTCCACCAGCACCGCTTTCTTGCCATCGCCCAAGGCTACTAGCGCGGGCAAAAAGGCCAGCGTTTCACCCTTCACCTGCGCCATGTCTGCTAGCTTTAGCGGCGTGTATAGGCTCTCAAACGACGACATGTATAGGTCCGTCGGCACTTGTAGGTCGCGCACAAAGGGCAGCAGAGCCGGGGCCCCAGGCGCAAAGTTGAAGGCAGCTTCCTCGCTTTGCACCGTGAGGCGGCCCTTGCGCTGCGTAAAAAACCGGTACGCTACCCCATCGTCGTAGGCACGCACCACCAAGCCGTAACGACCTTTGAGATAGATAGTCAGCTGGTTGTAGCGGTCTACCACCTGACTCTTTCTGTATACCGGTGCCGCGATGGTCGTGTTGACAGCCGCCGTTTTGGCGCTTTCTACCGTAGTCCCCGGGCCGAGCACTTCGCCGCCCGCCAGTGCCAGGGACAGGGGAGAAGGCGCCAATACTGGGGTGGCCTCGTGCTGCACGGCCCAGGTAAGCACCGGGCCGGTTGCCACCGTCAGGTCGAGTTTGCCGTCCGGCGATTTTACGTGATACGTCCGGGGGCTTGGGCGTGAGCGGCCGGACCCCCGGCGAGCAAGCAGCCCAGAAAAAATAACGAATGCTTCATGGCGTAGGTGGAATTGGGAACTGCCGGCTCCGTAAAGGCAACCGGAACAGTGGCAAGGGCAAACAACTTACTCAATTGGCGCCGCTAGGCCCACTGGCCTGGCCCTAATGCCCAGAAAAAGCTAGCAATGCACCACTGTGCTGAGCCCCCGTGCTTAATAAAACATGGCTTGCCGGACATCTTGGACAATAATAATAGGCATTGCTGCAAATTTTGCGTATCTTTGCACCCGCATTTGAGAATGGCCTCATGTCCGCATCCGCCAGGAGTTGGCGTTAACGCGTTGGCCGCGTAGTTTTTCCGCTAGTTTTTTCCCGCCTGTTTGTCGAAGGTAGAAGGAGGGGAAACGTCGCTGTATCGGCTGTTTTCAGAGCGTAGTCTCTTTCCCCATTCTATTTCCAACTTATGGAACCCGAAAAAACCCAAGACAAAACTGCGGAGAAGATCGTAGTGAAATTTGAAGACCTGAACCTCTCGGCCGAGGTGCAGCGCGCCATCACCGAGATGGGCTATGAGGAAGCTTCGGCCATCCAGGCCGCCGCCATCCCCGTGCTACTCGCCGGCAAAGACGTTATCGGCCAGGCCCAAACAGGCACTGGCAAAACCGCCGCTTTCTCGATTCCCGCTATTGAGGGCGTGGATGGCGATTCGCGCGATGTGCAGGTGCTCGTGCTTTGCCCCACCCGCGAACTCGCGGTGCAGGTATCGGGCGAAATCCAGAAACTGGGCAAATACAAGCGCGGCCTGGCCGTGGTGCCGATTTACGGCGGCAGCAGCTACGACCGCCAGTTCCGGGCCCTGGAGCGCGGCGTGCAAATCGTCATCGGCACCCCCGGCCGCGTAATGGACCACATCGAGCGCGGCACGCTGAAGCTCGACAAGACCACAAAAATCATCCTCGACGAAGCCGACGAGATGCTCGACATGGGCTTCCGCGAGGACATCGAGTTCGTGTTAAGCAAGATGCCAGCTGACCGCCAGACGGTGTTCTTCTCGGCCACGATGAGTAAGCCCATCATGGAGTTGACCAAGAAATACCAGCGCGACCCGCAGGTAGTGAAGGTGAACCACCAGACGATGACGGTGACCAACATCGAGCAGAGCTACTTCGAGGTGCGGGGCCCCCAGAAAAAGGACGTGCTCACGCGCGTCCTCGACATGTACAACCTGAAATCAACCATCGTATTCGCTAACACGAAGCGCATGGTGGACGAGATTGTGGCCGACCTGCAAGCCAAAGGCTACTTTGCCGAAGGCCTGCACGGCGACATGGGCCAGCAGCAGCGCCAGAACACACTCGATAAATTCCGCAAAAACACGCTGGAAGTACTAGTGGCTACCGACGTAGCCGCCCGCGGCATTGATGTGGATAACGTGGAGGCCGTGTTCAACTACGACCTGCCCGCCGACGAAGAATACTACGTGCACCGCATCGGCCGCACGGGCCGTGCTGGCAAGTCGGGCAAGGCCTTCACCTTCGTGAGTGGCCGCGACATCTACAAGCTGCGCGACATCATGCGCTTCACCAAAGCCCAGATCAAACTGGAGCAAGTGCCGTCGTTTGCTGACGTGTCGGAAGTGAAAACCACGCTGTTCCTGAACCAGATCAAGGAGATTGTGGAGAAGGGCAACCTGGAGAAATACGTGGGCCGCGTGCAGCGCCTGCTCGATCAGAGCGAGGAAATGACCTCGCTAGACATCGCTGCCGCGCTGCTGAAGATGACCATGAAGGAAGACAAGCGGGCCGAGCAAAGCCTCGACGCCAGCCGTACAGCTGGGGTGGTGCGCACGGGCTTCACCCGCCTGTTCATCTCGATGGGCAAGAAAGACCGGATTCACCCCCGCGACATCGTGGACCTGATTTCGGAGAGCACCAACCTGCAAGGCGGCAAAGTGGGCGACATCGCCCTCTACGACAAGTTCAGCTTCGTAGAAGTACCCAGCGAGTTTGCCGACGAGATTGTGGGCCAACTGGGCCGCAGCAGCATCCAAGGCCAGCCAGTGAGCTTCAGCATCGCCACGCCCGTGCAGGACGCGGCGGCTAAGGAAGAGGGCAACACCCGGGGCCCCGGCAGCTTCGGCGGCGGCGAGCGCCGCGGCGGCTTTGGTGGTGGCGAGCGCCGCGAAGGTGGCTTCGGTGGCAACCGCGGCGGCAGCAGCTTCGGCGGCAACCGCGGTGGTGGCAGCTACGGCGAGCGCCGCGAAGGCGGTTCGGGCGGTGGCTACAAAGGCAACCGCGACGGCGGCAGCAGCTACGGCAACCGCGCTGGCACCGGCGACCGGCCTGCTTACGGTGACCGTCCGGCCTACGGCGACCGCCCCAAGCCCTACGGCAACCGCGCTGGTGCCGGCGACCGCCCAGCCTACGGCAGCAAGCCCTACGGTAACAAAGGCGGCGCCCGTGACAACGACGCCCGCCCGCCCCGCACCGAAAGTTTCGACGAGTAGGCAATCCAGAAGACCTTGGCGGCCCGTAGATTAGACGGGTTGGCTGAGGCCTCCTGCTGGTTCTTATTAGTGTGAAATATTAAGTAGAATTAATTATAGGCCAATAAAAAAGCCGCTCAATTGAGCGGCTTTTTTATTGGCCTATAATTAGCGTTGCTGCCTCTGCGGCATTAGACTATGTATATGTAATAGATCCTTCGTTATCGAAGGCAACAAGCAGCTTATTTTGACGAATCGCGCAACGACTTGATCTTGTCGTGGGCCTCGTTAATGCCCTGCGACTGCTTCTCAAGCACTGATTTTAGCGCGCTGGGCAAATCCTGGGCTTTCAGGGCCGTTGCGTAGGCTTTTTTGGCGTAGTCTTCGCCGCGCTCACACTCGGCCAGTACGGCGTGGTTATCCTTGCTGGTCAGGGCCGACTTCAGGTCAATCCAAGCGCGGTGCACAGTACTGGTGATGGACGAACCTTCGTCGGTTTTGGGGTGCAGATCCAGCTTGAACATCTGGTCCTCAATCTCGGTGATATAACCGGCGCGCTGCACGGCCAAGTGCTTGAAAGTGTCTTTCAGCGACGACTCTTCCACGTCGGTCATGGCGTCGGCGTAGCCTTTTTGGCCATCTTTCAGGGTTTCAACCAGTTCGTTGAGCAGGGCTTGGGTGGCTTTGGCTTCCATGGGGAAAGTAAATACTAGGGTGAGAAACTATGCCCTTATTTACTACCGGAGCCCGGGGAAGGTTACAGCCGACCTTTTATTGGAGTTGTTGGCAGGTGAAGGGCAAATTAATTAGTGCCCCAGGCCCACGCTATGGTCCCTCAAGCGTCCGCCACGGCCACCGGAGCTGCGGCAATATTGCCAAGTTTCGCCATGGCCAGTCCGGCCAGAAAGCCAGTTGTCCAGGCCGCTTGAAAATTAAATCCTCCCGTAATGCCGTCGATGTCTAGCACTTCGCCGGCGAAATAGAGGCCGGGTACGCAGCGGCTTTGCATGGTTTGCAAGTCAACGTCGGCCAAGGAGATGCCGCCGCAAGTCACGAATTCTTCTTTGTACGTGGTTTTACCGCGCACGGCCAGTGGAGTGCGCAACAGCAGCTCCAGCAAGCGGTTTTGGGATTTGGCGGGCAGGTCGCTCCAGCGCAGGTCCGGGCCGATACCGGCCTGCTCGGCCAAAGTGCGCCACAGGCGCTGGGGCAGGCCCAGCTGGGGGTTGGTGGTAATGCCCTTGCGGCCGTTTTCTTGCCGGAACTTGTGCAGCCAGGGCCGCAGCGTGTCCTCGGTGTGGTCGGGCAGCCAATTGATGAGGGCCGTGCCCGTGTAGTTTAGCTCGCTCAGGCGCCGGGCCCCCCAGGCCGAGAGTTTGAGCACGGCCGGGCCACTCACGCCCCAGTGCGTAACGAGCAGAGGCCCCTCGTAGTGCAGCTTTTCGCCGGCCAGCGTCACGCGGGCGCAGGGCACACTCACGCCGGGCAGCTCGCGCAGCGGCGATTCGGGCACGTTAAAAGTGAAAAGTGACGGCACGGGCTCGGCCACAGCGTGGCCCAGGGGGCGCAGCCAGTCGTATTGAGCGCTTTTGGGCTGGCCACCGGTGGCCACCAGCAGGCGCGCCACGGCCAGCGTGGGGCCCGGCCGGCCGGTGCCGGCCAGCTGCAACTGAAAGCCGCCGCCGGGCAACGGCGTGATTTCTTCCACGGCCGTATTGGTGAAAACCTGTACGCCGGCGCGGCGGGCGGCGTCTTCTAGGGCCCGGGCGATGGTTTCGCTGCTGTCGGTGGTGGGGAACATGCGGCCGTCGGCTTCGGCCTTGAGGGCTACGCCGCGCTGGGCAAACCAGGCCACGGTATCGGCCACCCCAAAGCGCTGGAACGCCGCCTTCAAGGCCTTGCCGCCGCGCGGGTAGTGGGCCACAAGCTGGGCAGCCGAGTCGCAGGCGTGCGTCACGTTGCAGCGGCCGCCGCCGGAGGCGCGCACTTTGCCCAGCAGCTTGCCAGTTTTTTCGAGCAGCAGCACGGGCTGGCCGGGGTTGGCCTCGGCGCAGGCAATGGCTCCGAAGAAACCGGCTGCCCCGCCGCCCAGCACGGCCACCACGGGGGCGTTGGAAGGAAAACTATTCACGCCGCAAATTTACGCACGGGCGCGGGGCCCCGTGCCTTAGCAGTAGGGTAGGGCTGCCAGCACGTCGTCGTGTTGAAACGTGTATGAAAGCATCTCGCGTACCAGGCTGCTGTCGATGGTTTTGCCAGTGGGGCCATTTTCGGGACGGAAGGTGGGGGGCACGAGGCCTAGGTAGTTGGCTGCGGCGGGATAAAAATCGCGCCGTAGCGGGTGCTCGGCGGCTGCTACGTTGAAGGTGTGGCCCCAAACTTGGTGCTCGATGATGGCGGCCAACACGCCCACCGCGTCGGTGAGGTGCAACAGGTTAACAGGGGCGTTGCCCTGGGCCAGTTCCTGGCGGCCGGCCAGAAACCGCCCCGGGGCCCGGCCCGGCCCAATGAGGCCCCCCAAGCGCACCACCGTACTGCGCCACTGCCCGTAGCGCGGCACGAAGTGGCCCTCGGCCCGCAGCACATCCGAAGCAGCGTCACGGTTGCTGTAGGCGTCGGCCTCGCGCATGAGCCGCGGCTCGTCGGGGTACACGCTGGTGGAGCTCACGAACAACACGTGGCCGATGCCGGCCGCCGCCACGGCCCGGTGCACAGGCCGCAGCAGGGCGGGGTAGCCCCCCGCGGCGGCGGTGCGGGGCGGCACGTTCAGCACGAGCACGTCGGCGGACCGCAGCAAGTCCGTCAGCCGGTCGTAATCGGCTGGGCCAAATTCGGCGCCGAGCTGCAACAGGTGTGGCTGCACGCCCATTTCGGTCAGCACTGGCAAGTGCGCGGGGGTAGTGGTAGTGCCCACCACGGGGTGCCCGGCGGCCAGCAAGTGCCGGGCTAAGGCTGTGCCCAGCCAGCCGCACCCCAGCAAAACCACGGTAGGCAACTTGGGCAAAGGGGTAGGAAAAGCCGGATTCATGGGCACAAGGTAATGGCGAAGCTCAACTATAAACAGCAAAACTGCGAAGGAAACCAGCAGTAATATATACTTCTGCTAATAAAACTTTTACTGTTGGGCCCCGGCCCGGGGCCCACCGTACCTTCGGCCGGTCAATCTCCCACCTCTTTCCCTGTGCATTTTATATGACCACGCCCTTTGCCCAACCCATGCTGCGCGACAACGCCTTAGCTGGTAAAACCATCATTGTGACCGGCGGCGGCACTGGCCTGGGCCGCGCCATGACCACGTATTTTCTGCAATTGGGGGCCCAGGTCACGATCACCAGCCGCAAGCTGGACGTGCTCGAAGCCACTGCCGCCGAGCTGCGCGCGCAAACTGGCGGCCGGGTGCTGGCCGTGGCCTGCGACGTGCGCAAGTACGACGAAGTGGAAGCCATGCTCGACGCCACTATGGCCGAATTTGGGGGCGTAGACGTGCTGCTGAACAATGCCGCTGGCAACTTTATCTCGCCTACCGAGCGGCTGAGCCACAAGGCGTTCGACGTGATTGTGGACATTGTACTGCGCGGCTCCTACAACTGCACCCTGGCCGTGGGCAAGCGCTGGATTGCCGATAAAAAGCCCGGCACTATTCTCAACATCGTCACCACCTACGCCTCGGTGGGCTCGGCGTTTGTGGTGCCCTCGGCCGCGGCTAAGGCCGGCGTGCTGGCCATGACCCGCTCGCTGGCCGTGGAGTGGGCCAAGTACGGCATCCGCAGCAACGCCATCGCGCCGGGGCCCTTCCCAACGGAGGGGGCCTGGAGCCGCCTCTTCCCCGAACCGCTGGCCAGCCAGCTTGATCCCGCCGCCAGCGTGCCCCTCAAACGCGTGGGCCAGCACCAGGAATTGGCCAACCTCGCGGCGTACCTCGTGTCTGATTTTTCGGCTTACGTCAACGGCGAAGTGGTGACCATCGACGGCGGCGAGTGGCTCAATGGCGCCGGCGAATTCAACAAGCTGGAGGTTCTCACGCCCGAAATGTGGGACCAAATCGAGAAAACCATGCGCCGCTAAAGCCATTGATTAAACGAACAGGGACTAATTTTTGGGGGTTCCGCCGCGCTTCATCTAACGCGAAGCGCGGCGGAACCCCCAAAAATTAGTCCCTGTTCGTTCTCAGCTGTTTAGCTGATAGTTAAAGCTTGTATCCTTGGTAATTCTTGGTGAATTCTTCGGCTGCAATAGGCTGGTTTACCACGAGGTTGTAAAACTCAAATTTCTCGAACAGGCCCCGGTCGTCGCGCACGTCTACCACGATAGGGAGGTAATTTTGGGGATCGATGCACAAGGTGACGCGGCGGCCGTAGCCGTTGGGTACTTGCAGCTGCTGTCCCTCGGTTAGTGCTGCGCCAGGGCTCAGGTTGTTGCGTTCCAAAACGCGGTACTCGCCGCAGCCGAACCGCTCGGCCACGGTGGCAATAGTTTCTTTTTTACCAACGCGGTAGGCCACGTAACGAAACTGCGGGAAATCCGACCGTAACACGTGGCATGAACGGCCCAGCACCACCGTGTCGCCGGTGTAGCGAAACGTACGGCTGTACGTAGGGTCTTGGCGCAGGGCCGTGGTGCGCAGCAGATCGGCAATGGTGCCAAAACCGGCTTGCAATACGGTGTGGTGCTGGCCCTTGCGCATCAGGGCCCCCAGCGGGTCAAGGCTAAGCGTGACGTACGGAAAACTGGCCGGATACACCCAGGCATCGCCGCTGTTTTGGCCCGTTACCCACAGTACTTCCACGTTCTTGTTGTCCTTTAAGTAAACCCGAAAGGGCTTGAACGACAGCTTCATGAGGCTGCTGGATGGCTTGACTTCCCGGCCGAGCCGCTCCTGGGCCTTGGCCGTGCAGCGCAAGTAGCGCAGGTTTTCGATGGCGCCAGTCATCCGTTCCACCAGTTGCCCGGTGGTAACGACTGGGGCAGGCCGGGCAGCCGTCAGCACGCCGCCCAGGGTCATTAACAAAACCGCTAAAAAAACAAAACGGCGGATAAGCAAAACAGTCATTAACAAAAATAAATAAAAATGGTCGCCGGGGCCCCGTCCTAATTCAGGCTGATGACGGGGAAGCGGGTAGCCACCGAGTCGAAAATAAACAACTCGTCAATTTCAATGCCACGGAAATAGCGGTACAGCGGAAACTGCTCCACGACGGTGCGCACCGCCGCCGCGTCGTCGCCGTTAATGGTAATCCAGCCTTGGCGGCGGTCGGCGCTGATGGCGTACGTTTCAATAACCTTCTCCGACAGCAGGCGATTAATTACTGCACGATGCCGCGGAATGAGCGCCAAGAAGTCATCCTCATAAGTCTCAGGCAGTAAAACGGTAACGACGAACGTGGGCATAGTAGACAGAGACAACCCCAAGGAAATACTAAGCTGGATGTAGGTGCACGAAACTACGAATGGCCTAATTCGGCTACGGCGGGCAGCGTAACATCGCCTCGGGCAGGCTCTGCGCCCGTGTCGGGCGCATCAGTTAGGTCACCTTCCTGGGCCTTTTCCCATTCCTGAAACTTAATAATTTCGCCCTGGAACTTGCCCACAAACCAACTCACCAAGCTTAGATCGTCAAGAAAACCGACGACGGGAATAAAGTCGGGAATTAAATCAATGGGCGACAACACGTATAATAGTACCGCCAAGCCCGACACGATGGTGGCGTTCGAAACCTGGCGATAATCGCCGTTGGCGTAGCGGCGCACCAGTCGCACCACCGTTAGGGCTACGTTAAGCAACTGCTTGAACTTGTTGTCCTTGCTTTCCTCGTTGGATAGCTTGGTAGCTACCTCGTTCAGGACGGTAACCACTTTGAACGGGCGCCCGAGGAGCTTGGTGGCCCGCTCGAGAAACAAGTTGAAAACGGCGTTTTTAGAAATACGAAGGCCTTTTTCGGCGAGGCTGGACATGGAGTGCGGTCGGTGAAGTACTAAGCCGGATACGCACAACCGCAGCCGGATGTTCCTAGGCCGGCACCGACGCGGGGGCCGCCCGTTCAAAGAGCGGCGTGGTGCCGCCCACCCAGTCCTTGTCTTTGTTAAAATCAACGCCAATCATGGCGCCGCGGCTCAGGCGGGCCAGGCCGGTGAGCAGGCGCGGGCGCGCATCATCGCGCTGCCACACGTACAATAAGCGAATTTCGCACTTTACCAGCCCATCAGGGGCCTGTACCACGGGAGCGTAAGTAACTTTGCGCTGCAATAAATAATGCGCCTTGTTAGGCAAGGCGTCGAGGTCGGCGGCGGTAAAATCCAGCTTCACCCCGGCCCCGGCAAACGAGTAGAGCGGCTTCAATACGTAGTTTTCCAAGTCAGCCGGGTACTCTGTCAAATCGCTCACGTAGTGGCTCGGCGGCACGAAGGGGCCCCTTAGCAGCGGCATGGTAAACTTGCTGATGCGGAAAAACCAGCTGGGATGGCCAACCCATTCCACGTCCACATCGTCAGTTAAATTAAACTCGGTTTTTAATTCTGGATAACGCGCCAATTCATCGAAAATAATTCGATTATAAATACGCTTAATCTGGATTTCGCGCCCATCTTTTTCGTAGAATAATTGTCGCCCTTTTTTGCGTATGTCGCCCAAATGCACCGCTTCGATACCCCACGCTTTTTTAGATAAGGCAAAGTCAATTCGGGTCTTTTGCAATGCAGGAAATAATTCTAACAGCACCACATTTTCGGCCGCTTCGTCGCCCAGAATTAATTGGCGCATTTGCGCGTGGTACGCTTCCGCATCGGATACGCCCAAAAACGGCGACACGCCATCGGCAACGGGGTAGTGCTGGCGGAAGATACTGGGCAACCAAGCCTGGAAAGCATATAGCGACGGAAATCCTTGTAGCTCAATCAATTGGGGTTCTAGCTCGCCCTGTGCGTCGCGGCACACAGCAAAATCAAATGTCAGGAATTCTGGCCGCTCGTCTTCGTTGGGTACGCGCTGGTGGGGCGGAATCGCGGCATCGGTGCGCGCCTTAAAATTGGGCTGCGCGATGACGTCGATCAGGTCCTCGCCGGCGGCAATCAATTTATCCCGCAGAACGGCAGGCACAAACACCGGTGTTTCGGCCACACGGAAATCCAACTGACCAGGCACTTGCCGGTTTATGTCGGCCATCATTTCCCGGTACGTATCCGGTGAAAACGCAGCGTTGAAAACCTGGCGATAAGCAGGGATCATAAGCGAGCAGTGCTGAAATAGATTGAACGGGTAATTAATTATTAACAGTTAATTAATCAGCAGCAAATAAATTAATCCGCCACGACCAGCTCGGGGGTGAGTTGGGCTACGGCCAAACGCAAAAACGTAGGCACTACAATTCCCTCGGTGAACTCGATGGTGGTAGGATCAGCAAGTAGGCGCACCATCTCGTCGTACTTGTCTTCGCCGTAAGCGGTGATAACCTGCTGCTTGCGCTCATCGGTGAGCATGTAGCGCAGCATGCCTTCGCCGTCGGCTTCGGGATGGAACTGGGTGCCGAGCACCTCGGGCGAAAAACGAATGGCCATTACGGCGCGGGCCAGCGCCACGTGGGGGCGTTCTTTTTCGAGGCACAGAATTTCGGCCCCTAGGGCCCCCAGCCGTTCCAGGTTGGGGTGCGTGAGCTGGTAGTCACGCGAGTCGACGGCGAAAAACGGCTCTGGCAACGCGTGTAGCACTGGGTCGGTGTGGCCGGCGGCGGTGAGGTGCACGGGCATTACCCCAAACGAGGTGGATTTGCGCTGGCTCAGCTCGCCCAACCCCAGGTGGCGGCTCACGAGCTGGAACGAGTGGCAAATCAGCAGCAGGTGCTTGCGGGGCCCCGGTGTTTGGTTGTGGGCAAATAGTTCGTCAATGAATTGGAAATAATTGCGTTCCCACGCTTCATCGGTATCCAGGGGGCTGCCGGGGCCCCCGGAAGAAATAAAAATGTCAAAATCGGCGAGGCGAGGTATTAAGCCTTGGCTGCGCACGTCGAAGGTTTCGGTGGCGAAACGAACTCCGTGGTCGGCCTCGGCGCGTCGGATAAGCTGGCGAATACAGCGCATGCCCTCGTTGGCCATGCCCATGTACATATCTAGAATAGCTAAACGAATGGTAGTCATAAAAACAAAAAAAATTTGGCAATCAAAATAACGCGCGAGGCGGAACAAATAGAAACGCCAACCAAGTGGCTGGCGTTCTGGTTTAGCAAAGAATAAAATTACAAGCCGTGGGTGGTTTCGGCCAGAATGTAGTCGACAACTTTGGTTAAGTCGCCGGTTTCGCGGAACACGGCCAGCTGGCGGTCGGCGCCAGTGCCCATCTCCAGCATCTTCAATACGTATTCTACCTCGTGGCGGCTGCCTAATTCGTCGAGCACGTCGTCCACAAAGTCGAGCAGCTCCAGAATTAGGGCCCGGGTGGGCACTTCCTGCTGCTTGCCGAAGTCAATCATGGTGCCGTCGATGCCGTAGCGGGCAGCGCGCCACTTGTTCTCCTTAATCAGGGCGCTGCGGTAGAGCCGGAAGTTGAGGTTTTGGCGCTTGAGCTTGTAAATTTTCGCCACCAGGGCCTGCATAATGGCGGCCACGGCGATGGTTTCGTCGGGGCGCATCATCATGTCGCAGATGCGGTACTCAATGGTATCGAAGAACGGGTGCAGGCGCAAATCCCACCAAATCTTTTTGCCGTTGTCGATGCAGCCGGTTTTAATCAGCAGCTGGATGAACTCGTCGTAGTCGCTGGCGCTCGTGAAATAGCTCGGAATACCGGTGCGCGGAAACCGCTCGAACACCTTGGTGCGGAATGACTTGTAGCCTGTTTCGCGCCCTTCCCAAAACGGCGAGTTGGTACTCAGCGCGAATAAGTGGGGCAGGAAGTAGCGCAGCGCGTTCATCATGTACACGCCGATGTCGCGGTTTTCGATGCCCACGTGCACGTGCATTCCAAACACAAGGTTGGAGCGGGCGGCCTCCTGCAATTCCTCCACAATTTTGTCGTAGCGGGCGTCGGGCGTAATGGGCTGGTCCTGCCAGCGCGAAAACGGGTGGGTGCCCGCCGCGCCAATGCGCAGCCCCACGTTGCCGGCCAGCTCGATGACCTGGCGGCGCAGGTGCAGCACCTCGGCGCGGGCCTCGTGGATGTTTTGGCAGATGTTGGTGCCGACCTCCACCACGGATTCGTGCATTTCGGCCTTCACTTGCTCAAGGAGCGTGATTTTGCCGTTCTCCACGATCTTGGACATGTGCGAGCGCAGCTCCCGCGTGTCGGGGTCGATGGTCTGGAATTCTTCCTCGATGCCGAGGGTAAACGTGGGCAGCGGCATGGCGGACTAAGTAAAAAGGAGGGAGGAAGAAAGTGCTAATACGGGGCCCCCGCCAGCACGGCCGGGGCCCTACAGGCAGCCTGGCTATTCAGCTTTCTTAGGTGCCGGTTTTTTAGCGGCGGGTTTCTTCGGCGCAGCCGGTTTGGGGGGGGCACCGGCTTTGGGAACCGCCGCAGGTTTGGGAGTTGCCGCAGCTTTGGGTGCCGCGGGATTCTTAGCGGCGGCCGGCTTTTTGGGCGTGGGGGCAGGGGCATCGGCCACCGTGAAGGTGGTGGGGGCCCCGGCGCGGCGCGGGTGCACGAAGGTGCCCCAGGTGAGGTTGTCCTGGCCGGGCTTCTGGGCCTGGGCCCGGGCAATGGCCATGTTGGCGGCGGCCTCCACTACCCACTCGAAGTTCTTCTCGCCCACCGAGTTGATGTCGGCGTCGGGGGCCGGGTTGCCGAAGTCGATGGCCAGCGGAATGCCGTCGCGCACGGCAAATTCCACGGTGTTGAAGTCGTAGCCCAGGCCTTCGTTTAGCTTCAGCACGTACTCCTTCATGGTGGCCAGCAGCTTCTCGCCGGCCTCGCCCGTCGTTTTCATCTCGGTGGCGTAGCGCAGGTGCGGCTCGTTGCGGGGCTCGTAGGGCATAATGAGCACCTCGGTGCCGCCAATGCAGTAGCAGCGGAAATAATCGGTGAAGTCCACCGATTCCTGGAACAGCATCACCAACTGGCCGGTCTCGGCGTAGGCCCGAAAAAAATCATCGGGCGAGTGCAGCTTGTACACGCTTTTCCAGCCGCCGCCCGAGTGGGGCTTCATGTAGGCCGGGAAGCCGATGTGGGCAAACGCCTTCTCCCAATCCATCATGTTCAGGTTGCGGAACGAGCCTTCGCTCGTGTCGCTGGGGCGCTCCTTGCTGGGCAGCAGCAGGGTTTTGGGCACCGGCACGCCCAAGCGCACGGCCAAGGCGTTGTTGAAGAATTTCTCGTCGGCCGACCACCAGAACGGGTTGTTGATCACCGCCGTGCCCATCAGGGCCGCATTCTTGAGGTAGGCGCGGTAAAACGGTACGTCTTGCGAAATGCGGTCGATGATGACGGCGTAGTCGGGGGCCACGTGCTGCTCCACCTCGTCGATTTTCACAAATTCGGCGCGGATGTCGGCCGGGGCCTTGGCGTTTACGCGGTCGATGAAGGCCTGCGGAAACGTGTTTTCCTGGCCAAAAAGGATGCCAATTTTTTTCATGGGAAGAAGCGTTTAATGGTATTGAGAGGAGGAGGAGCTAAAGCTAAATCGTGTTCAGGTACTGCGGAAACATTTCGCGCCACACTGGCCAGTCGTGGGCGCCGTAGGGGTTCACGTCGAGGCGGTACGGGATGCCTTTTTGGCCCAGCAAGGCGGCCATCTGGTAGTTGGATTCCTTACAAAAATCGTGTTCGGCCGTGCCCATGATGATGTTCATCCACTGGAAATGCTCGCTGTGGGCCCCGGGCATGAACTCGGGCGGGTTGTTGTAGTACACGTTCTCGTCGTGGTAGCCGCCGAGAAACTGGCGGATGTCAAACGCCGCGCCCATCGTGAAAAGGTGCGCCACCTGGTCGGGGTGCCGAAAGGCGAAGTTGAGCGCATGGTAGCCGCCAAAGCTGCACCCGGCCACCGCAATCTTGTCCACGTGGCACTCCTGCTGGAGCTGCGGCACCAACTCTTCGCAAAGGAACAGGTCGTAAAAAATATGGTTCTGCACCCGCACGGCGGGCTCTAAGTGCTTGGCGTACCACGAGTAGCGGTCGATGCTGTCGATGCAGTACAGCTTCACGCGGCCGGCTTCCACCAGCGGGCGGGCGGCCTCGATGAGGTTGAAGTCGCGGGCTTCGTAGTGGCGGCCGCCCGACGTCGGGAAAATAACCACGGGGTAACCCCAAGTGCCAAACACGAGCATGTCGATGTCCTGGCCCAGGTGGTGCGAATAAAAGCGGCGGTGCTGTTCGTGCAAAATCAGGGGGCGGGGGAAGAAGGGTGGAAGGGCGGGCCGGCCGGTGCGGTATGGCAAACTAGTAAGAAAATTATTGGCCGTAGAAATAAAGAGGGAAATAATGTGGTGACCGGGGCCCCGGGCCGCGGTCCCTGGCCGGGGTTTGTACGGCAAGTGCCGGGTCCGCCGTTACTTTGCTGCATGGTTGTGGTGAATGCAGACGCGGCGTTGCTGGCCGTGCGGCAGCGCGAAGAAGTGCTGGCGTCGAAGTTTTTGGGCCGCCCGGTGGCGGTGAGCGTGCTGCTGCCCCCCGGCCACGACGCGGCCTGCCCCGTGCCCTACCCCGTGCTGTACCTCAACGACGGCCAGGACCTGGAACGCCTGCACCTGCGCGCCACCCTGGCCGCGTTGTGGGCGCAGGGGGCCCTGGGGCCCTTCGTGGTGGTGGCCCCCCACGCCAACGAACAGCGCCTGCACGAGTACGGCATCGCCGGCCGGCCCGACTACAACGGCCGCGGCGGCCGCGCCGACGCCTACACCGCCTTTGTGCTGCGCGAGCTGCTGCCCTGGGCCCAGGCCCAGCACCGTGCCACCGACGACCCGGCCGAAGCCGTGTTTGCTGGGTTTTCGCTCGGTGGGCTGATGGCCTTCGACGCCGTGTGGCACCACCCCGAGGCGTTTGCGCGGGCGGGGGCCTTCTCGGGCTCGTTTTGGTGGCGCGAGCGGGCCCTGGGCGACGGCTACACGCCCGCCGACCGCCTTATGCACCAGCAGGTGCAGGCGCGGGCGGCGCATCCTGCCCACGCCTTCTGGCTGCAAACCGGCACGCTCGATGAGCGCAACGACCGCAACGAAAACGGCGTCATCGACGCCATCGAAGACTCCCTAGACCTGGTGGAGGCCCTGCGCACCCAGGGCCTCGACGTGGCCCGGCAGCTGCGCTACGTGCAGGTAGAGGGGGGGCACCACCACCCCGACACCTGGGGCCGGGTGCTGCCCGATTTCCTGGCCTGGGCCTTTGGGCCCCCCGCCGCGATGGCGGCGCTGCCGCTGCCGCTGCCCGTAGTACGCCTGCACCTCGACCCGCACCTGGCCCCCGCGCTGACCTTATCAGCGGCCGTAGCCGCGGTGCCGGCCAGCATCAACCTGGTGCCGCCGGCCCACCACGCCGCAGGGCCCCCGCCCGTTTTGTTCGCACCAACCCCCGCCGCCCCCATGCGCACCACCCGCCCCGAAGCCGGCGATTTCGCCCCGTTTTACGAAAACTACGTGGCCCTGGTGCCCGCCGGCCAAGACCCCCTGGCCACTCTGCATGCCCAAACTGCTGAGGTACAGGCTACGTTCGGGGCCCTCACCGATGCCCAGGCCCTCACCGCCTACGCTCCCGGCAAGTGGACGCCCAAACAGATGCTGCTGCACCTAGCCGACGCCGAGCGCGTATTTGCCTACCGGGCCCTGCGCTTTGCCCGCGCTGACGCTCAGCCCCTGGCCGGCTTCGATGAAAACGCCTACGCCGATACCGGCGAAGCCAACGCCCGCTCGACGAGCGACTTGCTGGCTGAATACGCCGCCGTGCGCGCCGCTACGCTGGCCCTTTTCGAGGGCTTAACGGACGCGCAGCTCGACCAGCGCGGCACCGCCAACGGGGCGGCCGTCACGGTGCGGGCCTTGCTGTTCATCTTGCCCGGCCACGAGCGCCACCACTTGCACGTATTCCGCGAGCGGTACGCGCCGGTGCTGCACCCGTAAATAAATTCCGAAGATTTTTTACCTTCGCCCCGCACAACACGCGGCACCCGGCCGCGTTTTCCACCCGCTTCCACCCCTAACCCTGCTTTTCAACTATGGCCAAGAGCACCGACGCCCGCAAAGAGAAAAAGAAAGAGCCCGCTAAAACCACCAAGGAAAAAAAAGCGGAGAAAGACGAGAAGAAGCGCCAAAAAGACATGCGCCAGGACTAATCCTGAACCACGGATTTATCGGATTGGCTGGATTCATCGAATTTTGAGGACGAATGCTTTGCTGCATACTTTCTTAGCCAACGCAAAAAAGCCCGCTAAAGCGGGCTTTTTTTGTTAAATAGAGCCGTCCAGCACGAATCGTCCCCGAAATCCGATGAATCCAGCCAACCCGATAAATCCGTGGTTCAGATGGTGTAGTAGGGCTCCTTCTCCTTGTCGTGGTAGCGTAGGTAACCGTGCAGCACCAGCTTGATCAACGTTTGGTAAGCGCGGCGCTTACCGAAATTCACCAGCTTCATAAACTGCGGCAGCGTGAGGCGTGGGTGGGTTTTGGCGTACTCAATGGCCGCTAACTCATGCCGGTCTAGGGGAATGCGCTCGAAGAGTGGTTCGGCAGCAGGGGCCTGGCGCTCGAGCACTTGCTCGGTGAGGCGGCTGGTTTGGACGCTTTGGTCGCGTACCCGCACGTAGCCGCGCCAATCGCCGGGGGCTACCTGGGCACGGTGGGGCTTGTTGAGGCTTTCGGGCACTGTCACCACCAGCACCGTGCGCCCGTCGGCCTCTACCTCGCGGAAGCGCAAGTCCGTCAGCGGCGGCTCCACGTGGTGCGTGGCGGCGTCGCGCAGCACAAACAATTCCTCTTCCGCGTCGCGCACGCCCACCACCCGGCCCGCATCGTCGACGCCCACCAGCACGTGGCCTCCGCGCGTGTTGGCCAGCGAAGCCAGCGTGCGCGAAATGCGGTGTACGTGCGTGGTTTTCTGCTTAAATTCCAGCGTTTCGCCCTCGCCGCGGGCAATCATTTCGGCTAAATTCATGCGGCCTTATACGCGGACCGAAAACAAAACGTGCCGCCCCGGCAAAACCGGAACGGCACGTAAAAATGCAAAATATCAGTGGCAGGGCCCCGCGCTGCCAGGCAAAAAGCCAACAGCTAGCGGCCACAAGCCAACAGCCTAGAAGGGCAGGTCGTTGTCGTCGTCGCTGGCGATGGGAGCCGCCGAAGGCTGGGCCCGCAAGGTCGGGTTTTGATTTTGAGCGGCGGGGCGCGGGGCAGCCTGCTGCTGGGGCTGGCCGCCATAGTTGGCCGCCCCGCCACCGCCTTGGGCGGCACTGGCTGGCTCAATGCGCCAAGCTTCCAGGTTGGTGAAGTACATCATCTGGCCGTTTTTGTTGTAGCCACGGCCGCGCAGGTTGAAGGCGATTTTCACCTCGTCGCCCACTTTGAATTGATCCACTAGGCTGGTTTTGTCCATCACCAGTTGGAACTTGATTTGCTCGGGGTACTGGCCGTCTTGTACTTCCAGTACAAACTCGCGCTTGCGGAATTTCTCGCTGATTTGCTGCTCGTCGAAAATCTCAATCAGGCGGCCGGTTACGTCGTAAGCCATAAAACTTGGTCTTTGGGTAGGGTTGAAACTAGAACACCAAACCTACGAAAAAAATCCGTGTTTTGCCCGATTTTGGCTGGAGCTGGGCCCCCGCAGTTGGCCCGCTACCTTTGCCACCGCCTGCCTTTTCATTTTATAAAAGCCTCCTTATGCTCGCCCTGGCCATCCACGGCGGCGCCGGCACCATTGCCCGCGCCGCCCTCACGCCTGCCGCCGAAACCCAGTACCGCGCCGCCCTGCAAGCGGCCCTGGCCACCGGCTACGCCGTGCTGGCCAATGAGGGCCCCGCCCTCGACGCCGTCGAGGCCGCCGTGCGCAGCCTCGAAGACTGCCCGCTCTTCAACGCCGGGCGCGGGGCCGTATTCACCCACGAAGGCCACCACGAGATGGACGCCGCCCTGGCCTGCGGCCGCACCGGTCGCGCTGGGGCTGTGGCCGGTGTGCGCCAGGTGCAAAACCCCATCCGCGCCGCCCGCCTCGTGATGGAAGCCACCGAGCACGTGCTGCTGGCCTATCCTGGCGCCGATGAACTGGCCTTGGAGCACGGCCTGCCCGTGCAGCCGCCCGCGTACTTCTTCACCCAGCAGCGCTACGACCAGCTCCGGGAGGCCATCGCCGCCGGCCGCATGCAGCTCGACCACGCCGCTGCGCCCGCCACCGACCCCAATTGGAAAAAAGGTACTGTGGGGGCCGTGGCCTGCGACGCCCGTGGCCACCTCGCCGCCGCCACCAGCACCGGCGGCATGACCAACAAGCGCTACGCCCGCATCGGCGATACGCCCCTGATTGGGGCGGGCACCTGGGCCGACGCCCGTTGTGCCATTAGCTGCACTGGGCACGGCGAGTACTTCATCCGGGCCGTGGCCGCCCACGACGTGGCCTGCCTGATGGAATACCGGGGCCTGACCTTGGCCGAAGCCACCCGCGTGGTAGTGCACGACAAGCTGGCCCCGGCCGGCGGCGAGGGTGGCCTCATCGCCGTTGACGCCTTGGGTAATTTAGCCTTGCCTTTTAATTCAGAGGGCATGTACCGCGCCAGCCGCAACGAACGGGGTGAAGAATTGGTGGCTATTTATTAAATCTTTAGCACGCAATTATTAAATAATAAATCCCGCAAAGGCATAATTGCCTTGCGGGATTTATTGTGTAGAAAAATGATTGATTACAGATAATTAAAGCAATTGGCTAGTCGTAGCTGTTCAATACGTTTTGCAAAATATGCGCAATTTCAACGTCGTGTGGCGGGGCAAATAATAAATTATGCTCGCCGGGAATTTCACTGATGTTGACGCCGCCTAACGCAAGGTTTTTCCAGCCCATGTAGCGGGCGTCGTGCATATAATAAAATGTCTCTTTTACGCTTAATAAATCAAGTTTTATATTTTGAGGTTTAATAACATAACGGCGGGCTGCCTGGTTGATCATGGCATCTACCTTGAGCGGCTGTTGGAAAAATAATTCGTGCTGCCTTGCCTTATCGTTGCGAAATCGGAGATAATATTTATCAAAGGTTGACTTAGCGGTAACAAGCCGGTGTTTAATAATACCGCGTGGGTTTTTACCTAACAAAATAACGTTGTGAAACACCATGCCAACGTTGTATTTAATGCGAAGTAAGCGCTTTTTCAAATTGCTTTTCGCATGATATTCCTCGCTGGCGTAAGTGTCAAAGGCAATAACCGCTTTGATTTTTTTCCCTGCTGCCGTTAGCTGCCGGGCCATTTCGTAGGCAATAATTCCTCCGAATGAATAACCGGCCAGGGCATAGGGCCCCACGGCGTCATTGGCCACGATGGCGGCCACGTAGTGCGCGGCTATTTCCTCGACTGTACCCAAAGGCTCGTCGATGCCATTGAGCCCCTTCGCCTGCAAGCCGTAAACAGGCTGCTCAGGGTCCATGTTTTTAGCCAAGGCATTAAATATCAATACGTTTAATCCAGCTCCGTGTACGATGTAGAGTGGAGTTTTGTTGCCGCCGGGCTTGATGGGTACCAACGAATCCCAGGTGATGAACTTGCTGTCCAGCTGTAGCATCGACGCAATTTTTTCCACCGTCGGGTGCTCGAACAGCGCCGCCAGGGGCAGGCGCTTACCGGTTTCCTGGGCCAGTTGCGCCATGGCTTGCACGGCAATCAATGAGTGCCCGCCCAAGTCAAAGAAGTCGTCGTAAACCCCTACTTTTTCCAGGCCCAGCAGTGGGGCCCAGATAGCGGCCACCATTTTCTCGACGTCGGTGCGCGGGCCGATGTAACCAATTTTGGCGGGTGTAGCTTCTGGGTTGCTGGTGCCAGTTGTGGGGGTGTCCGGGCCGGGGCCGGCCAGGCCCGCCAGGGCCAGGCGGTCAATCTTGCCGTTGGCAGTGAGCGGGAAAGCGGGCTGGATGGTAAACCGGGCCGGTACCATGTAAGCCGGCAATTGCTTGTGTAATACCTTCTTCCAGGCGTTGAGCCGAGTGTCCAAGTCGCTGGGTAGCCAGTTGTCGTCGGCGAGGACGTGGGCGTGCAGGTGGGCCTGGGGGGTGTTGGGGGCCCCCGCCACTACCACGGCGGCCTTGATGCCGTCGATGGTGGCCAGGGCGTGCTCTATTTCGCCCAATTCGATGCGGTAGCCCCGCAGCTTCACCTGTTGGTCCAGCCGGCCCAGGCACTGCAACTCACCGTTGGGCAGGAGCTTGCCCAAGTCGCCGGTGCGGTAGAGCAGGGCCCCGGGCGTGGCCCCGAACGGGTTGGCAATGAACCGTTCCCGCGTCAGCGCGCGCTTGTGCAGGTAGCCGTTGGTCACTCCGTCGCCTCCAATGAGGAGCTCGCCGACCGTCCCAGGTTTCACAGCGCGCAGGTTTTCGTCAACGACGTAGAACTGGGTGTTGGCAATGGGGTGGCCGATGGTGATGGATTCGGCCGGGGCAGTAATCTGTTTGACCGTCGACCAAATGGTTGTTTCAGTAGGGCCGTACAAATTCCACAGCGACTGGCACCGGGGCACCAGCTGGCGGGCCAACTCGGCTGGTAAGGCTTCGCCGCCGCACAGAGCCTTGAGGGGCAACTTGCGGGCCCAACCAGCGTCCAGCAGCATCTGCCAAGTGGCCGGGGTGGCCTGCATGGCGGTGATGTGAGCGGTTTCGAGCAATTGCAGCAGGAGGTGGCCGTCGCGGGCCTCGGCGGCCCCCGCCAACACCACCGTGGCGCCGGTAACGAGCGGTAGGAAGAGCTCCAGGCCGGCAATATCAAACGATATAGTAGTGACCGCTAATAGTTTATCCGACGCGTTGAGGCCTGGTGCCTGCTGCATGCTGCACAGGAAATTAACCACGTTGCGGTGCGTGACTTGCACGCCCTTGGGCTGGCCCGTCGAGCCCGACGTGTACAGCACGTAGGCCAGCTGGTCGCTCGCCACGGGCACCGCTGGGGCTTGATCGGGGCAATCGGCCATGGCAGCCAGGATTTCTTCTAACACAAGCACCTGTGCTGGGGCCCCGAAATCGTGGTGAAGACGGGCCGAGGCGATGAGTACCCGTGTCTGCGAATCGGCCAGCATGTAGGTGATGCGGTCCGGCGGGTACACTGGGTCGAGGGGCAGGTAAGCGGCCCCGCACTTCACGACGGCCAGCAGGGCCACCAGCAGGGCAGGCGAGCGGTCGGCCACCAGCGCCACGACGTCGCCCGACCGCACACCCTGCGCCAGTAGATAGTGGGCAAAACGGTTGGCTTGGCTATCAAGCTGCTGGTAAGAGACTTCATCGTTGCCAAACTGCACCGCGGTTTTGGCGGGCGTGGCCCGGGCCTGGGCGGCCACCAGTTGGTGCAGGGTTTGGGTGGCGGGGTAAGGTTGAGCTGTGGCGTTCAGCGCAGCGTAGGCCGGCGCCAGAGGCACGCGCAGGTCTTGGAGCTTGACGCCCGGGTTTTCGGCTATTTCACTGAGCAAATGCTCGAAGCGGGCCATAAATTGGGCGATGGTGTCCGGCTCAAACAAGGCCGCGTTATACGACCATTCCACAGTCATTGCCGTTTCCGAACCGCTGGCGTTGACGAACAGCTCGAAGTTTTCGTAGGCGCGCGGCAAGCTGGCGAGCTTGTAGGTGAGACCGTAGAAGGCCACCGCGTTGTCCAAACCCAGGTCGATGTTGAATACTACCGGCACCAGCGGTAGCCGGCCCCCGCCCCGGGCCACCGGCAGTTTTTTGAGCAGGCTGCCAAACGTCAGGTTTTGATGGTCGTAGGCGTCGAAAAGGGCCGTTTTGCGCTGTTTTAAGTAATCCACGAACCGCAGTTCGCCGGTGGGACGGCTGCGCAGTGGCAGCAAGTTCACGCAGTGGCCCACAAGGCGGGCCGCGCCGAGGGGGGCTTGCCCCGCCGCTGGCAGCCCCACCACTAGGTCGGTTTGGCCGGTGAGCTGGTGCAGTAATACCTCAAAACCAGCGAGTAGCGTGGTCACGAAGCTGCACCCGGCCTGCTGGCCCATCTTTTTGAGGGCCCCCAGCAGCTGAGGCGGTAGTGGGTAGTCTTGGCGGCGGCTGGCGTAAGTGCGGGTGGCGGGCCGGGGGAAATCCGTGGGCACGTCGAGCACCGGCACGGGGCCCCGGTACTGCTCCAGCCAAAACTGCTCAATGGGGTAGTACTCCGCGCTGTGGTAGAACGCAGCTTGCTCATCAGCGTAGGTGCTGAAAGCGGGTGGGGCGGGCAAAAACGGCAGCTGATGCTGGGCGTACGCCGAGTACAGCTGGCCCAAGTCCTGGAGGATCACGCCAATGGACCACCCGTCGCACACGATATGGTGCGCCGTGAGCGTGAGGCAGTGGTCGGTGGCAGCGCGTGCGGCCAGGCTTACCCGCAGCAGGGGCCCCTCGGTGAGGTTGAACACGTGTTCCACTTCCTGGCGCGCGTGCGCGGCCATCCACCGGCCCTGCTCGGCGGGCGCGTACGGGGTGAGGTCGTGGTAGGCGAGCGGCATCGGCTCGGGGGCCAGGATGCAGAGGTGCCGGCCGTCGGCGCTTAGTGTGGTGCGCAGGGCTTCGTGCTGCGCTACCAGCGCATCCAGGGCACTTTGCAGGGCTGCGCGGTCCAAGGGCCCGGCCAGGTGCAGGGCTACCGCTTCGTTGTAGGCCCGGTTGGCATCATCGCCACCTACCAAGCACGCGGCCCAGATTTCGGCCTGGGGCTCGGTCAGCGGCGCGAGCCGCAAGATTTCCGGTCCGGCAAAGGGGTCAAAATCAAGGACGTTGCTGGTATCGATTACTTCCATAAATGCGGGCGTATAATATGTGCTGTCCAGCGATTAATTGTAATAAATATAATAGCGGCTTCGGTGAAGATTTGATTAAAAGTACTCAGTAAAAAATAGTTATATAAATACTTACTCAATACACCCGCAACTACACTCAGGTCCTGGTGTTCGGGCACAGCTTGGCTAACTACGTAGCCTCCGCGGCAAAAACTCAAACGCTGGGCCCCAGCGCACGGCCAGTTCTAAGTCAGCACACCTTCGACTGCCGACGCATCCAAAAGCGCATCCCAACATTAAATATACTTAAGTATTTATTAATTTATTTAAACCTTCACATAATCTCCGGTGGAGCCGTTGGCCACGAACCACCCGGGGTTGCCGTTGCGGTCGCGGCCGAGGCGGGCCCCCGGCACCGGGGGCTGGTTGAGGGCCGGGGCGGGGCTGAGCGCTGCCGGCACTACGTGTCCCGCCACTGGGGCGGCCTGGAAGAACCCAGCTTCCAGCATTTCGCGCACGCCTGCCAGCAGCAGGTCGGCAATGAGGTCCACGTCGGCGTCGGTGTGGGCTTCCGTCATGAAGCACGGGAACCCATCCCAAATGTGCAGACCTTTTTCGCGCAATAGCGTGAACATAAGTTCACTGTAGGGGATTTCTTCGCGGAACTTGATTTTCCAGAGCGAGCCGAACTGGGCTACGAAGAAGGGCAGCTGCTGCTGCGCAAAGGACTGGTTCAGCAGGCCCGCCAGGCGCTCGGTTTTGGCTGTGAGGCCTTGCTGGAAAGCGGGGCCCTGGGCCTTCAGGTGCAGCAGCGAGGCCCGGGCCGCGGCCAGGGCCAGCGGGTGCCGCACGAAGGTGCCGGCGAAGTACGTCACCCCAATTTCGGGCACCGAGTCGTCGCCGAACTGCCAGGCTCCGCCGTCGAGGGCGTCCATGAGCGCACGCTTGCCGGCAATGACGCCGATGGGCAGCCCGCCGCCCACCACCTTGCCGTAGGTGGCCAGGTCGGCCTGGACGCCGAACAGGGCTTGGGCCCCACCGGGGTGCAGGCGGAACCCGGTGATGACTTCGTCGAAAATGAGCACCGTGCCCGCCGCCGCCGTCACGGTGCGCAGCTGGTGCAGGAACTCCACGGGCTGGAATTCGGGCCGGCGGCTCTGCACGGGTTCTACCAGCACGGCGGCCAGCTCGGACGCCCGCTCGGTGATGATGCGCAGGCTCTCGTCGGTGCCGTAGTCGAGGATGAGCATGTTTTGCACGGATTCCGGCATGATGCCCGCCGCGGCCGGGAACGACTTCAGGGCCTTGGTGCCACGCACCAGCACTTCGTCGACAATGCCGTGGTAAGAGCCCGAAAACGCCACAATTAGCGAGCGGCCCGTGACGGTGCGGGCAATGCGCATGCCCCCGAGCACGGCTTCCGAGCCGGTGCTGCACAGGGCCACGCGGTCGGTGCCGGTGAATTCGCACAGCAAGTCGCATACTTCGCCGGCCAGCGCGTGCTGGGGCCCCACCTCGTAGCCGCGCTCGATTTGCGCGTGCAACGCCTCGGCAATGAAGGGCGGCTGGTGGCCGAAGATGCACGAGCCGAACCCGTTCAGCACGTCGAGGTACTCGTTGCCGTCGAGGTCCCACAGCTTGCTGGCCTTCGAGCGGTCCACCACCAGCGGGTACACCAGCTCCTTGGTGAGGGGCCGGAAGCCCGATACCACGCGCGGATCGGCCATGCGCGAGCGGTGCTGCTGCGTGTAGGCCTTGCTGGCCTTGGTCTTCTGCGTGTAGCGCGCCGTCAAATCCCGCAGGAAGGCCTGCTGCCGTTCGGTGAGCTGGCTGGCGTGCTTTTCGATGCGCGGCGAGGCCCCAAAAGGCTTCTTGATTTCAACGGCTTCCTCGGCCGTGATTTGCGGCGCGGCGGCCGGGGCCCCTGCGGTGGGCGCACTGCCGTGCGCACTGGCCGGGGCGAGGGCCGGGGCCGCCAGAGCGGGCGCGGGCAGCGGGGCCAACGCCGTTGCGGGAGCGGCGCCTTGCAGCAGGGCCATCTGCTTGGCCAAAATTTGCAGCTGCTGGGCTATGAGGCCCAAGGCCGAATCGTTGCCTGGCCCGGCCAGCGGGGCAAAGGCCACCGGGGCCGGAGCCACCGGCACTGGCTGGGGAGCAGGCGCTTCGTACGCGGTGGGCGCGGGGGCCGGCGTAGGTGTCGCGGCCGTGGGCTGGTACGCCGCGGGGGGCAGGGCCTGGTCGAGGTAATCTGCCAGCTGGTTGGGAGTGGCGTAGTTTTCGTTAAGCTGCCGGAAAGTGATGGGCAGGCCGAATTGCTTTTTGAGGGCCAAGGCCAGCTGGGTAATCAGGAGCGAGTCGAAGCCAATTTCCAGAAACGTCAGGTCGGGCGATACGCCGGCCATTTCAATTCCCGAGGCATTTTCCAGCACTTCGCTTAGGGTGGTGAGTAGTACAGATTTTCGCATAGGAATAACTGGGGGCGTGAAAGGAACAGGGGCCCCGGCCGCCGAAGCCGCGGGCGGCGCGGGGGCAGGGGGCGGGAGAATGGAGGCGGGCACCGCCGCCGCGGGCGCCAGCCAGCAGGGCTTGCGGTCGAACGCATAAGTGGGGAGCAGCACGCGGCGCGGGCGCCGCTCGGCGTGCAAGGCGGCCCAGTCAGGGGCCACGCCACGGAGCCACAGCTGGCCCAGCGCCCCCAGCAGCGCGCGGTACTCGGGGTGGGGCCCCGGGCCTTTTTTCAGGCTGGCGAGTACGGTGGCGGGCCGGCCGGCCAGCTGCTGCTGGGCCAGGGCAGCTAGTACATGGCCGGGCCCTACTTCTAATAAAATGGGCTGCGATTCAGTAAGTAAGGTGTCAAGAGCGGGGGCAAACTGCACGGTTTGCCGCAGGTGGGCGGCCCAGTAGTCAGGGTCGGTGGCCTGGGCGTCGGTCAGCCAAGTGCCGCTCACGGTTGACACCACCGGCTTTTGGGGGTGGTGCAGTGACACGTTAGCCACGGCCTGCCGGAACGCGTCCACCGCGGGGTCCATCATGGCCGAGTGGAAGGCGTGGCTAGTAGCCAATGCCCGGTTCGGAACATCTTGGGCGTCAAGCGTTCGAGCAAAGGCCGCCACGTCTTCGGCGGGGCCCGCCACCACGGCCGCGGCCGGCCCGTTGACGGCGGCTACCGACAAGCCCGCGGGCAACAGGTCAGCGAGCTGGCCGGCCGCCAGCCGCACCGACAGCATGCTGCCCCCGGGCAACTCGCCCACCAGCCGGCCCCGGGTAGCTACCAGCGCCAGCGCGTCGACCAGCGAAAACACGCCGGCCAGGTGGGCGGCTACAAACTCGCCCACGCTGTGGCCGCAGTAGCCGGTTGGCACCACGCCCCAGCTGGCCCATAGCCGGGCTAGGGCGTATTCGGTCACGAACAGTGCAGGCTGGGCATAGCGGGTGTCGCGCAGGCGGGCGTCCGCAGCTGCATCGCCGGGCCCAGCAAACAGCACTGCGCGCAAGTCGGTGGGCAAATGGGGCCCCAGCAGGGAGGCGCATTCGTCCACCGCCGCGCGGTAGGCGGGTTCGTGGTCGTACAACTCGCGGCCCATGCCCACGTACTGCGCGCCTTGGCCCGGAAACAGGAAAAATAAGTCGCCTGGGGCCCCTGCCAGCGCACCAGCGGTGCCGGCGGCGGCTGGCGCTTGCAGCTGCGCCCGCAGCTCGGGCCCGTCGGCGGCGATGGCAAACCGGCGGTGCGCGAACGGGGCCCGGGTAGTGGGCAGCGTGAACGCTACGTCGGCCAGGGCCGGTGCGTCGGGGGCGTTCAGGGCGTCGGCTAAGCGCTGGGCGTAGGCCTCGCGGCTGGCGGCCGATTTGGCCGACCACACCACTAGTTCGGCCGGGCGCGCCGGGGCTGGGGCCCCGGGGGCACCAGCCGGGGCCCCCGCTTCTTCTACTATTACGTGCACGTTGGTGCCGCCCACGCCAAACGAGCTGACGCCCGCCCGCCGGGGCCCCCCGCCCGCGGGCCAGTCGGCCAACGCAGTATTTACAAAAAACGGACTGTTGACAAAGTCAATGAGCGGGTTGGGCGCGGCGTAGCCCAGCGAGGCCGGAATTTGCCGGTGGTGCAGGGCCAGGGCAGTTTTGATGAAGCCCGCCACGCCAGCGGCAGCCGTGAGGTGGCCCATGTTGCTTTTGATGGAGCCCAGGGCACAAAACTGCCGCTCGGCCTGCGCGCCAAACGCACTGAGCAAGCCCTCCATTTCGATGGGGTCGCCCACCGGGGTGGCCGTGCCGTGGGCCTCCACGTAGCTGAGGGTGGCCGGGGCCACGCCCGCGTCGGCCAGGGCCATGCGGATGGCACCGGCCTGCCCGTCGGCATTGGGGGCCGTGAAGCTGCCCTTGCCGCCGCCGTCGTTATTTACGCCAACGCCCTTGATGACGGCGTAAATCGTGTCGCCGTCGCGGCGGGCGGCGGCGGCGTCCTTCAGCACCACCACCCCGGCCCCGTCGCTAAACACTGTGCCCCGGGCGTCGGCGTCGAACGGGCGGCAGTGGCCATCGGCGCTCATCATGGAGCCTTCCTGGTACACGTGGCCGCTGCGCACCGGCGCCGTAATGCTGGCTCCGCCTGCCAGCGCTACCTCGCACTGCCCGCTGCGGATGCTTTGCACCGCTTGGGCAATGGCCAGCAGCGACGTGGAGCAGGCCGAATGCACGCTCACCGCCGGCCCCTTCAGGTCGAGCTGGTAGGCGGTGCGGGTGGCGATGTAGTCCTTCTCGTTGGCCAGCATCACCTGAAAGCTGCCCACCTGGCTGGCGGCTGGGTTGCCCAGCACATTATGTAGGAAGTACGTGTTGTGCCCGCAGCCGGCAAACACCCCCACGCGGCCGGCGTAATGCGCGGGCAGGTGGCCGGTTTGCTCCAGGGCTTCCCAAGCTATTTCCAGAAAGAGGCGCTGCTGCGGGTCCATGGCTTCGGCCAGCTTGGGCGTAAGGCCAAAAAAGCCGGCGTCGAACTGGTCGGCGCCCGCAATGATGCCGCGGGCCGGCACGTACAGCGGGTCGTTTTTAACGGCCGCTGGAATGCTGGCGTCCAACTCGTCGGGGCTGAAAAAGCTGGTAGTTTCCCGGCCCTCGCGCAGTACGTCCCACAGCGCGCCCACGGTGGGGGCCCCCGGAAAGCGCCCGGCTAGGCCTACTACAGCCACGTCACCCGTCGCTGCTTTGGGGCCCAAAATTGGGGCGGCCGGCCTGGGAGTGGTGGCCGGTGGGGCGAGGTAGCGCGCCGTTCCGCCCACGGTGGGGAACTGGTAGAGTTTGGTAATGGGCAGCCGGTGGGCGCAGCGGTGCTCCAGCAGCGCCACGGTTTTTTGCGCCAGCAGCGAGTTGCCGCCCAATTCGAAAAAATTATCGTCCAGGCCCACCCGGTCCAAGCCTAGCACTTCGGCCCAGACGCCGGCCACGGCTTTTTCGAGGGCCGTGCCGGCCCGGTGGTACACGGTGGCCAGGGCCGGCCGGTGCGTTGCGGGCGCGGGCAAAGCCCGCTTGTCTACTTTTCCGCTGGTGGTTTTGGGGAGGTCGTCGAGCCAGACGAAGGCCGCGGGCAGCATGTAGTCCGGCAGGGTTTTCCCCAAAATCTGGTATAACTCGGTCACGTCGGGGGGAGCGCTTCCGGCCACCAAGTAGGCCACCAGCCGCCGGGAGCCAGTGTCGGCATCGCGGGCCACCACCACGGCCTGCTTCACGCCGGGCACGGCATTGAGGGCGGCTTCCACTTCGCCCAACTCCACCCGGTGGCCCCTGATTTTTACCTGGTCGTCGCGGCGGCCCAAAAACTCCACGTTTCCGTCGGGCAGCCAGCGGGCCAAGTCACCGGTGCGGTAGAGGCGGGCCGGATCGCCCGTCGGCGCGTGCCACTGCACAAATTTTTCGTCGGTTAGCGTCGGTTGGTGCAAGTAACCGGCGGCAAGGCAGGCCCCGCTGATGCACAGCTCGCCCACCGCGCCGGCGGGCACCAGGGCCAGGGCTTCGTCGACGATGAACACGTCGACGTTGTCGATGGGCCGCCCGATGGTGGGCAGCGCGGGCCAGGCGGCGGGGTCACCGGTCAGGGCCAGCTCCGTCACCACGTGGCTCTCCGTGGGGCCGTACTGGTTGAACAGCACACAGCCCGGCAGGGCCGCGAAGAAAGCGGCGATTTGGGGCGTAATTTTTAATTGTTCGCCGGCCGTCATCACCTCGGCCAAACCGGCCGGAAACTGCTGGGTGTTAACAGCCACTTCTGCCAGGTATTGCAGGGCCACAAACGGCAGGAATAAACGATTAATGGCCTGCTGCGCGATGAACGCCAACAGCCGGGCAAAGTCCAGCCGCAGGTTGTCGGCCACCAGCACCAGCGTGCCGCCGGTGCTCAGGGTGGCCATTATTTCCTGAAACGACACATCGAAGCCCAGGGGCGCAAATTGCAGGGTGCGCGTGCCGGCGGTGGCGGCCGAGCGCCGTTGCTGCCACTGCAACAAGTTCACCAGCGGCCGGTGGCCCATGCACACGCCCTTGGGGGTGCCGGTCGAGCCGGAGGTGAACAGCACGTAGGCTAGCTCGCCGGCCGGTGAGGGGGGCCTACTGGACGGTGGGGCCCCTTCACCGGCCAACATGCGCAAGCCGAGCCCTGCGAAAAGTGTCGTTTCGGCCGCGGGGGCCAAGCATATTTCCAGGCGGGCACTGCCGACAAGCTGCTGCAGGCGCTGCTCCGGGTACGTGGGGTCGAGCGGCAAATAGGCCTTGCCCGCTTTTAGTATGGCCAACACGCCCACCACCATGTCCAGGCCGCGGGTGGTGCTGATGCCCACAAACTCGGCCGCGGGCGCGTGGTGCAGCACGGATTGACAGAGGCGGTCGGCCCGGTCGTTCAGTTGCTGATACGTGAGGGAATCGGCCCCGAAAACGACGGCCGTGCGGCCGGCGTGGGCGCTAGCAGCTTGCTCAAACAAGTGGTGCACCAGCCGCGGAGTATGCACCAACGCGCCCATTTTGGGGCTGTCAATATCAATAACGTCCATGCTCGATAAGCGCTGATTAAAGTAAAAACGACGAAAATATTCAGAAAAAATAATAATTTCGATATAAATAGGATTATAACATTAATTGCTAAGCTCTATGAGGACTGTTTAGCGCCTAAATATAGCCTTTATTTCTTTTTGTTTTCTATCGCAAGTACGTGGCCAATCGTTTGTGGATTACGCGCAAGCATTTGCACAAGCGCTGCACAAAGTCGGCACGGGCCCCGCGCTGGGGAGTAAGGGGGCGAAATGAAAATACGCCCCTTATTAAACCTTAACGCAATAATCCCCGACGCAAAACTACTAGTTCAGTCCTCCTTTACTGCCTGTTGAGGCGCTGTGCAATGAGGCCGTAGCAATGAAGGGACGGTGCATCAATGATAACTGTTACTAAAAATGACTTCAGCATTAGCCGTATGATGGCTGCTGGCAAGGCTTGAGGTTATATGATTTAAAAAAATAATATATAATAATTATAATTAAAATAAATCAAAGTAAAAATATTGGTAAACTGGGCCTCTTATCAGGAGACTTGACTGGGGTAGAATTTCCGCTCTTCCATGTGGTACACGTTGCCCTTGGCCAGCACGTGCATGGTGAGGTTTTCGATGGAGAGGGCCGTGCCTTTTTTGGCAGCGGCGGCGTTGTTGTGCACCACGTTGTGGCCGTCGAGGATGATAACGAGGTTGGAACCGATGGTCTCGACCACGTTGCCGCCGGTGATGAGCACGCCAGTATCTTCGCCCAGGCCGATGCCAATGAGCTTGGGGTAGAGGCTCACGGCCTCAATGAGGCGGCCGAAGCGGCCGCGTTTTACAAAGTGCGAATCGATGATGGCGGTGGGGAGCAAACCCAGGCCGGGGCCCATCTTCACGGCGCCCTTGAGCAGGGCGTCGGGCACGGAACCGCCCCGGATCATGTGCTGCGACATGGCCATGGCCCCAGCGCTGGTGCCGGCAATCACGAAGTGGGTTTCGGCGCGGTAGCGGCGCAGCATGGCGTCGAGGAAATCCGTTTCGCCAAACATTTCACGCAGGCGGCCTTGGTTGCCGCCCGAAAACATTACCACGTCGGCGGCCAGCAAGCGGTCGAGGTATTCAGGCTGGCGGGCGTCCTCCGGGGTGCGGATGTCCATGATGCCCACGTTGTGGCAGTTGAGCATGGCGAAGGAGGCCGTGTAGATGGGCCCCACTTCCTGCGGAATCATGGAGGCGGTGGTGATGACCTCGATGCGCGGGTCATCTTTGCCCGACTCGGACACGACGCGCTTGAGGATGCCCAGCTCAAAAAAATTCAGGTAGTACTTGCGGCGGGTGCGGGGGTTGGGGTAGGTGCCCTTGTCTTCGTTGCCGCCGATGGCGATGAGCTTTCCCAGGGGATGAGTGGTTTTCAACGGAAATCTAAAATCTAAACTGCGGGAAAATAAAACAACTGCGGGAAAATAAAACAACTGGGGCCGGGGCCCCCGGGTTGGGCGGGGCCCCGGCAAAGGTCGGGCCACGGCGGGGCTCGGCCGCCGTTGCGGGCGCGGGTCCGCCGCGGCTACCTATATATAAGGTATCATAAGGTATCGCCCGGCGGGCCCGCGCCCGCCTACGGCCCCTCGGCCAGGAGCGCGTCGAGGGTGGTGGTGGCCACGGCGTGGTAGTTGGGGCGGGCGGCGGCGTACAGCCGGCGGGCGCGGGCGGGGCCCCCAGCCGTGGCCAGCAGCGCCTGGTACAGGGGCACGATGAACTTGCGCCGCCCCACGCGGAGCAGGAATTTTTCCAGCGCCGCGTCGGCGGCGCCGTAGCCGGCCCGCACGGTGTGCGGCAACCAGGCGGCCAGAATTTCGGCGTTGCCCGACGCCGTGAAGTGGAAGGCGTCGTCGAGGGCCCCGAGGCTGCTCGCCACTAGGGTGGGCGGGAGGCCGCCCAGGAAGTGCACCCACTCGTGGCTGCTCCACCCGGCGGCGGCGGGGGCCAGGGCGGCCGGCGCGGCGCCGCCGGCGAGTTGGGCCAGGGCCCCGTCCACGGCGGCGAAGCGGGCGGCGGCCACGGGCACCGCCGCCGCGGGCAGGCCGGGGCCGTCGACCCAAGCGGCCAACTGTATCTCGGCTTCGAGGCCGGGCGTGGCGTCGAGCAGGGCGGTGCGCAAGTACGCAACGAAGGCGTCGGTGTCCATCGCCTGGAAGCTGAAGTGGGCGAAGTACTCCTTGATAAAAGCGTCGAGGCGGGGGCGGCCCACCCGCGCTTCGAGGGCCAGCAGCAGGGCACACCCTTTCTCGTAGGCGATGTCGGTGAGGCCGTCGTCGGGGTCGCGGCCGGCCAGGTGCAGGCGCAAGTGGGTGTCGGGACTGGTGGGGCCCAGCTCGGCAATGGTGTGGGCGAGTGCCGCGCGGCCCAGTACCTGGAGCATGTCGGCGTAGGGCCGGCCGTACAATTGTTCCATGATGCGGCGCTCGAAATACACTGTGAAGCCTTCGTTCAGCCAGAAATCATTCCATGTTCCATTTGTAACCAAGTTGCCGCTCCATGAGTGCGCCAGCTCGTGGGCCACCAGGCTCGTTAGGCTACGGTCGCCGGCCAAAATTGTGGGTGTTACAAATGTTAACCTCGGGTTTTCCATGCCCCCGAACGGAAAGCTGGGCGGCAGCACCAACAAATCGTAGCGCTCCCAGCTGTAGGGCCCGTAGAGGTGCTCGGCCGTGGCCACCATCCGCTCCAGGTCGGCAAACTCGTAGGTGGCTGTTGCCAGCGTGGCCGGCTCGGCGTACACGCCGGTGCGTTCGCTGAGCGGGGCGAAGGCGAGGTCGCCCACGGCCAGCGCCATCAGGTAGGCCGGGATGGGCTGGGCCATACGGAAGCAGTAGGTACCGCTGGGGTCGAGGCGCTGCGGGTTCTCGGCGCTCATCAGCGCCAGCAGGTGGGGCGGCACGCGCACGGTGGCCTCGTAGGTGAAGCGGATGCCGGGCGAGTCTTGGCACGGCAGCCAACTGCGCGCCAGGATGGCCTGCGACTGCGTGAAGAGGAACGGCTCGGTGCCGGCCGTTTGCCCCGGCGCCAGCCACTGCAAGGCCGCCGCGCCGGGCCCCGTGCGGTAGCGGGTGGTGATGGCCGCAGTGCCCGGCGGCAGGGCAATGCGCAGGGCCTGGCCGAGCACAGGGTCGTCGGGGCCCAGGCCCCACGCTAGGGCGGGCCCCTCGATATGGGTCCCCGCGGCCACGGCCTCAAAGGTCAGGCCGCGAGCGTCGAGCACCAGCACATCGGCTGCTCCGGCGGGCGCGGCCAAGTGCCAGGTGGCGGTGCCGGCTAGGGTGCGGGCGGTGAAGTCAACGGCGAGGTCGAGGGCTAGGTGGCGCACTCGGGCCGGGCCGGTGCCGGCGTGGCTATGGGGGTCGGGGGAGGACGGGGGCAAGGAGGCGGGAGGCATGGCGGCAGAAGGATAGCACCCGGGTCCCGGGGCTTCCCCGGCCAGGCCCCGCAAAAGTACACGGCCTGCCCAGCCATTTTGGCCCCAAACGTGCAAGGCTGCCCGGCATACCGTAACTTGCGCTGGCACGTGGTGGAGTGGGGACCCCGTAACCCCGCCGCGTGCCGGCCAGTACAACGGCCCATCTGTCGTTTTTCCCCGACGGGCCCCGCGCCTCGTCTTCCCGTTTCATGCCTTTCGTTCGCCGTTCCCTTTTTACATATTTTCTGGTGGTGCTGCTCGGCAGCTGGCTGGGCGCGGCGCTGCTGAGCGGCTGCGGCTCCGACAAGCCCGGGCAAACCGCTGGCACCACCGCGCCGGCCGCCGGCGTGAGCGGCCCCCAGCCGCTACTCGACAGCGCCTACGTGGCGCGGTCCCTGGGGGCCGTGCCCCAGTTCCGGGCCGAGCTGCCGTGGGCGAAGAAGTTCTACCGCGAGCGGCAGTACCGCCTGGGGTGGTTCAAAGACCACCAGCTGGTGCCGCAAGCCACGCAGTTGCTGCAAACCATCGCCAAAGCTGGCGCCGAGGGCCTGGACCCCCGCAAGTACCAGGTGAAAGACTTGGCTAAGTTGTTCAGTGCGTTGAAGGTAGCGCCCGATGAGGCCCACCGCGACGCGCTGGAACAAGAGATTGACGTGGCGTTATCGGGCACTTACTTCGTGTGGGCGTCCGATTTCTACCGCGGTGTGGCCAATCCGCACGACGCCAAGAACACGGCTTGGCAGGTGAAGCCCAACAAAATCAAGCTGCACAAAGCCCTGCTGACTTACCTTGGCGACCGCAAAAGCAAGTACGGCTACTACCAGTTTGCGCCCCTGCACCCCGAGTACAACAACCTGAAAAAAGCCCTGGCCGCCTACCGCACCCGCGAGGCCGCGGGGGGCTGGCCGGCGCTGCCCGCGGGCCTGGCCCTGCGCCCGGGGCAGTCCTCGCCGGCGGTATCGGCGTTGCGCCAGCGGCTGCTGGGGGCCCCGGCCGACACCGCTGCCCACGCCTCGCCGGTGTACGACAAGGCGCTGATGAACGCCGTGAAAGCCTTCCAGAATGACGCCGGCCTGCGGCCCGACGGCGTAGTGAGCGGGGCCACGCTGCGCGAGCTGAACGTGCCCATCGGCCAGCGCATCGACCAGGTTTTGCTGAACATGGAGCGTTGGCGCTGGCTCCCCAAAAAATTTGAGCCCGATTATTTACTGGTCAACATTCCGGAGTACCGGCTGCGCGTGGTAGAGAACGGCCAGGAGGCGCTGACCATGCGCGTCATCGTGGGCAAGACCCTTACGGCCACCCCGATTTTCAGCGACAAGATGGAGTACGTGGTGCTGGCCCCCTACTGGAACGTGCCCTTCAGCATCATCGACAAGGAGCTAAAAAATAAGCTGGCCGCTAACCCTGGGTACCTCGACCGCCTCAACATGGAGGTGGTGAAGGGCTACGGCCGCAAGGCCATTGTCATCGACCCCGCCACCATCGACTGGGCCAACGTGACGCAAGACAATTTTAAGTACACGGTGCGCCGCCGCCCGGGGCCCCAAAACGACTTGGGTAACGCTAAGTTCATCTTTCCCAACTCGAACGATGTGTACCTGCACGATACGCCCCACGGCGAGTTGTTTTCGCAGGTCAGCCGCAACTTTAGCCACGGCTGCGTGAGGGTAGAGGAGCCCATAAAACTTGCCGCGTACCTGCTGCGCGACAAGCCCGAGTGGGACGAGCAAACCATCCTCGACACCGTGGCCACCCACCGCGAGAAGTACATCACGCTCACCAAAAAGCTGCCCGTGTACCTCGTCTACCTCACGGCCTGGGCCGACGCCGACGGCCACGCCCACTTCCGCGACGACATCTACGGCCACGACAAAGCCCTGGCGCGGGAGTTGCTTGACAAACCCGCCGAGGCCGCCCCGGCGCGGGTCGCCACCCGCCCACAGCTAGCCAAAACGGCTGCCCTAGCCGTCAGCCCTAAGCGCGATTAGTGCCCGTGCAAAGCCGACAAAAAATTCGCATTGCCCAAAAAAGGCCCAGCTGCTTCGGCAAGCCGGGCCTTTTTTGTAGGCAATGAAATCCAGCCAACTAAGCACTAAGGGCCCCAGCGGAGCGTAAAGACATGTTTACACTTGTAATTATAAGTGTAAACATGTGAGATGATAGCCACTATTGTGTATAATTGTAAACTAAGGAAAGTGGGTAGACTCCGGACCAAGACAATGATTTATTTGTCGCACATTTGTAAATAAATCACAAGCTTTCATGGTCGACCGGATTCGGGCGCTGCTATTGGCCCGGCAGCTGAGCCCCACGCAATTTGCGGATGCCATTGGCGTGGCCCGGCCCATTGTGAGCCACATTTTATCGGGCCGTAACAAGCCCAGTCTCGAAGTAGTCCAAAAGGTGCTAGCCGCCTTCCCCGACCTTGCGATGCCCTGGCTGCTGAGCGGCATGGGCCCCATGCTGGCCACCGCCGCAGTGCCCGCCGCCCCCGAAATAGCCCCCGAAATAGCCCCCGAAACTGTTCCTGCAACGCCCCGCGTGCCCGCGCCGCGCCGCGCCGTTGCTCCCGCGCCGGTGGCTGCGGCGCCCGCTGTGCCAGAATCGGGGACCCAGGCACCCACGCTTCCCGCGCTAACAGCCGTGCCCGCTACGGCCCCTGCGCCTGCTGTCCATTCCCCCGGCGCTACCGACTTGGGGGCCCCAGCCCCCGCGCCAGTCAGTGCCCCGGCTGCGCTGCTGGCCGCCGCTCCGGCAGGGAGTACCCCCCCTGAACTGGCGCTGTTTGCTGAGCCAGGGAAGGCTATCCGGCGGATCGTCATCTTCTACCGCGACGGTACGTTTGCGGACTATCAGCCGGAGTAAGCAGCGGCTGTGCGGGGCTTTACAGTACCAATGCACTACGCAGTTTGGGCGCCAACCCGCGCAGTTCCCTGTGCGTACAACCTCATAAACAAGGAATAAAAATCTCTGCCGAAAATGCAATTTGTCAGTAGTTGCTGGGCTGCCGGTTAAGTGGTGAATAACCAGTCGTTTTGGGTTAGTATAAAACGATTCGCCCTTGCGCTGTGTCGTCCTGCACCAAGGGGTACTGCTAGGATGCTTAGCGGTATCGAATTAAGAATAAATGCGTTTCATAAATCGTTATGAATCAGTTTAAAATAAGATGCTAATAGAACTGTTAGGTGAGGAAAATTTCGCTGTCTTTGCCAACTGAATATAGCGTTTCCATTCTTGCCTTTTGGTTAATGGCTGAAAAACGGTTCTATTTTTTGTACCTGGAACCATGCTAAGCATTTTGTCTGAGAGGATAACTTTGAAAAAGTCATTTTTTGGCTTTTCGCTTGCAGCACTGCTGCTAAGCAAATGTGCCTTGGGGGCCTGGTTTTTTCGTGGTGCGGAGCCTCTGGTAGCCTTGCGGTGGCTACGGCAATGGAAGTAGAATTGCATTTGCTTAAGCCGTGAGCTACCGTGGCCCGCCGCCCCGGCAGACCGGGCCCTGTTGCCAAATGTTATCGGCTGGATAGGCGATTTTTCGTGCGGTACTTAGGGGCGCACGGCACGGCCCAGGTTGGCGGTTTGGTGCCCCTTGGCTACCTTCGTGCCATGAAATCGACCCGAGCCATTGCCTTGCTGGCCACCAGCGCAGTTCTGTTCCTGACCGCCTCCTGCTCCCAGGCCCCCGATGCGGAGAAAGACCCCAACGCCGACGCTACGTACAAGCGGGCCAACCGGGCCGAGATGTACCGCAAGGCCCAGGAGAGCGACGTGACCCGTAACTAAGCTGTCGGCACCAACTGCCCATTGTCCATAATCCAGCAATGAGTTGCGGAACTACGGGTAGCCTCCTCACTTTTTGAGCGCAAAAAAGCCCCCACCGATTTTAATCGGCGGGGGCTTTTTGTAGGTGGTAGCGTGCGGGCCCCGTTAGCTGGCCAGCACCGGCTGCGGGGCCGTGGCGAAGCTGGGTAGGGTGATGCCGGCCAATAGCTGCTGCTCCAGCAGGTCGGCCCAGGTGCGGAGGTACAGTACCACATCGTCGCGCTGGTTGTGGCGCAGCAGGTCGCGGCGCTCGAACGGGATGGCCCCCCGGATGGCCGGGTCGGCGAGGCGCTCGAGGTGGGTGAGGTCGGTGCGGGTGAAGCCTAGGGCCAGCATCTCGTCGATGGTGGTATCGATGGGCAGGCCGCTGGTGGGGCAGTAGTCGATGAGCTGGCGCTCCCAGTCACCGTAGCGCTGCATGGCCCGGGCGTGGATCTCGCCCTTGGTCAGCTTCGTGACGGTTTGGGCCAGGTGGCCGCAGTTGCAGCTGCCCATGTGCCCCCACTGGTAGGGGGCCTGGGTGGCGAGGCGCTGGGCCGTGCTGCGCAGGGCCTGAATAATGGGAAGCGAGGTAGTGGCCATAACGGGTGCGAATGACGTGGTGTTGGCCTGAAAAAGCAAAACGGGCCGGAAAAAGTTTTCCGGCCCGTTCAGGGAAATTAATATTTAGCCGCTGAGCCAGCGGCGGCCCGCCTTAGTACGAGCTGCGGCGCGAGCCACCGCCTTCGCGGCGGCCGCCGTCGCGCCCGCCGCTGCCGCCGGCCTGCACGCGCTGGCCACCGCTGCCGAAGCGGCGGTTGGTGTCGCCGCTGCCGCTGCCGGCCTCTGGTGCGGCCGCCCGGCCGCCGCCCGCGGGCCGGTTGCTGTTGGCCGACGACGACCGTTCGCCGCCGGACCGCTCGCCGCTGGGGCGGCCACCGCCGCCGTGGCTACCGCCGGAGCGGCCGCCGCCGCTGCTACCGTCGCGGCTGGGGCGCTGGGGCCGGCCCGCGGGGCCCTTGGGCCGGATGATGCGTTCGCGGCCGTTCAGCTCCACGGGGCGCACATGCGCCGTGGCAAAGGGGTGGTCGGTATTCAGGTCAATCTGGCGGTTGATGAGCTTCTGGATGTCCTGCAAGTAGGCGCGCTCCTCGTCTTCCACAAACGAAAACGCCGTGCCGAAGGCCCCGGCGCGGCCCGTGCGGCCGATGCGGTGCACGTAGGTTTCGGGCTCGTTGGGAATTTCGTAGTTGACGACGTGGGTCAACTCGTCCACGTCGATGCCGCGGGCGGCAATGTCGGTGGCCACCAGCACGCGGGTGCTGCCGGCCTTGAAGTTCGACAGGGCCCGCTGGCGGTGGTTCTGGCTCTTGTTACCGTGGATGGCCTCGGCCATAATCTCGTACTGGGCCAGGGCCTTCACTACTTTGTCGGCCCCGTGCTTGGTGCGGGTGAAGACGAGCACGCGGCGAATGTTCTTGTCGGTGAGCACATGGCGGAGCAGGGCCGGCTTGTTGTTGCCCTCCACCAGAAACACCGACTGCGTCACCGTTTCGGCGGTGCTGCTCACCGGCGTCACGGCTACGCGCACCGGGTTGGGGCGCAGGATGGTGCTGGCCAGCTCCTGGATTTGGCCCGGCATGGTGGCCGAGAAAAACAGCGTTTGGCGCTTGGTGGGCAGCTTGGGCAGGATGCGCTTGATGTCGTTAATGAAGCCCATGTCGAGCATGCGGTCGGCCTCGTCAAGCACAAAAATCTCCACTCCGCGCAGGTCCACGAAGCCCTGGTTCATGAGGTCGAGCAGGCGGCCGGGGGTGGCGATGAGCACCTCCACGCCGCGCTGCAGCTGCGCCACCTGCGGGTTTTGGCCCACGCCGCCGAAGATGACGGTGTGGCGAATCTGGCTCAAATGGCGGCCGTAGGCCCCGAACGATTCGTTGATTTGGATGGCCAGCTCGCGCGTCGGCGTCAGCACGAGGCAGCGGATGCGGCGGGGGGCCTGTTTTTCGAGCTGCGCCGAGCGGTGCAGCAGTTGCAGGATGGGCACGGTGAAGGCCGCGGTTTTGCCGGTGCCGGTCTGGGCCACGCCGAGTAAGTCGTGGCCTTCGAGCACCTGCGGGATGGCCTGCGCTTGAATAGGAGTGGGGGTGGTGTAGCCTTCCTCGGTCAGGGCCTTGAGGATGGGGTCTATCAGGTTTAATTCGCTAAACGTCATAAAGGGGGTTGGGTACGCGAAACTAGGTATCGGGTTGAGGGGCAGCGGCTCAGGGGGAGCCGCCGGCGGGGCCTGGCGGGGCAGCACAGGCGGGCATGGCCGCGCTGGAGGGCCAGGCGCGGGCGGGGGTGGCGGCTCGTCGGAGGCCGCCGCATTCCCTGAAACAGGAGAAGTTGGGGTGAGGTGCGCTTACTTGCGGAGGCAGCCGAGGCGCGGGGCTTTGCCCGGCACAGCCGGGCGGCGGGCTGCTCCGACGGCGGCCCTGGTTTCCACAAAGGTACAACACAGCTTCCCCCCATGCAGATTACCGACCGCAAGCGCGTCTTTAACGGCCACTACAAGATTGATGAGCTGGCCGTGCGGGCCCCCAACGGCCAGGAATTCACCCGCGAGCAATTCATCTTCGGCAACGCCGTGGCGGCGCTGGTTTTCGACACCCAGCGCCAGCTCTACGTGCTCACCCGGCAGTTTCGCTACGGCCCCGAGCGCGAGGTGCTCGAAATCGCGGCCGGCATGATTGACCACGACGACACGCCCGACGCCACCGTGCGCCGCGAAATACACGAGGAACTGGGCTACGAGGTCGATGCGCTCACCCCCATCGCCACCGTGTACTCCACGCCCGGCGCCAGCACCGAAACCATCGCCATCTACTACGCCGAGGTGAGCCGCCAGACGGGCCCCGGCGGCGGCGTGGCCGGCGAAAACGAAACCATCGAAATCGTCACTATGGACTGGGATGCCCTCCTCGCCGAGTCCTTCCAGGACGCTAAAACCTTGGTGGCCGTGCAGTGGGCCCGGCTGCGGCGGTAGCGCGCGCTACTGAGGGGCCCCTGGATAGTGGGCTGGATGCGCTGGTCTCGAACGGCCTACGGAATTGGAAAGTAGACAGCTTCCCCCAGTTTTGACCGGCCTACTTTTAAAGGAAGTTTACAGTGTATTTTTTAGCGCCATAAAAATGCAGTGAGTAGCTTGCCAATGTTTCATCTCTAAATCATTATTAAGAAAAATGAGAATTACGACGATTTTGCTGTCGAGCATCCTGTGCATGTCTGTGTTAAGTTGTTCGTCTAGTCCAGAAAGTACCAATACTGAGGCAAAGGAACCAAACACTAAAAACGCTTCAATACAGAACGTTTCAAATGAAGATACACCTGATAAGAAGATAGTCGGTTCCTGGAAATTGGACCTTTCGGCAGTCGAAGGCGGGAGTACCGTAAAATCTATTCAGAAATATGCCGCTGACAAAACCTTCCTCTTCATACTGGAAAGCTCTGTGGAAGGCGTAAAGGGTTCGACACAAACTGGCACATGGCGTGTCGAGGATAAGAAGATAATATTGAGTCCCATAGATGAATCAGGCAGGACAGAGACTGACGCAGGACATTACGATATCATCCAAATAGGCGAAAATTCCATGACTTTGAAGAATGGAAAAGACCTACTGGTGCTTATCAAGGTCGTATGAGCCGGGTCCACATCCACAGGGAGGTTAAACTGAATGCTCCTAACCAGCCCCCAGATTGGAACCTCTGCTTTCAATGGGTTACCTACGATTATGATGATGGGGAACCGTCTCAAAATGGGTATAGATTTATCTGGAGGCGGCCTGACGAAAGCCTCCAACCAGCCCGTGGCCAAGCGCGCATTCCATCGGGAGCCGACTTATTGAGCCTGCTAACCAAAGCAACTGATGCTGGATGGTTTATCAAAATTGAATAGCCTTTCCTGGTCTTTTCGTACTAATGGGGAATAAAATCACTCGAAGCCGGTGGGACTATTTTGCAGTTGCAAAATAATGGAGCCTTTTCCGGCTCAGGCCTACCGCTTTTGATGCACCTGGTTCGTATTCGCTACCGTCTGGGCCTGCTCGTCTCCCATTGTGTGTACCACTCAAGATAAGAGCAATTATTGCAGTTCAGGTTTAGAGTGACCAGCTAGATCGGGAAGCCGACAATGGCTTGTGAAATACTTGCTCGGCTTCAAGATTCCAAATTGAAAGCAACAGTTGCGCAAGCCCCAACCGAGGTAGGCTGGCAAAAACCGGCCGCTAACGCAAGAAGGGCCCGCCGCAACTCAAAGTGACGGCGGGCCCTCGGTTTTGGGCCATTGTAAAGTACCAGCCCGCCGGGGCCCTACTGCACCGGGGGCACTGTTATCGCGTGCTCGAACGTCAGGTAGAGTTTGGTGCCGCCCAGATTCACTAGACATCAGGCGTGTTCCAAAATAAGCTCGGCAGAAATGCCCAGTTTTTGGTGTAGCCGCTTGGCTAGGTCCAGGTTGATGGCGCGTTTGCCGTTCAGCACTTCGCTCAGGCGGCTGTTGGCCACGCCGAGCAGGGCCGCCAATTCTTGTTTCTTCAGGTGCCGCGCCACCATTTCCCGCTCCAGGATGCCCACCAGCGAGGTGGGCGCGACGGGGCGGTGGCCGTGGCTGTTCTCGTATTCGTTGGCGGCGTGGCCCAGGGCTTTGATTTCGTCCAGGCTGCCGGGCTCGTGGTCGATGAGGTATTCCAGCCGCGTCATTGCCGCTTGGTATTCCTTTTCGGTGTGCAGGGTGCGCGTCATGGAGCGTGTGCGTTAAGTTGCTGGTCTTGGCCTTACACCACTTTTACGTCGGGGATGCGGTCGTATTCGGCATGGGTGCCCAGGAAGCGGACGTACACTTGATAGGCGGGAAAAAAGATGCGGACGATGAGGCGGAAGCGGTTGCCCATGATGTTGAATACGTAGCGATTATTGCCCACGTAGCGGGCCGGTACCTCGGCGGCGGTTTGCCATTCAGCTGCTTCCGTCATCTCAAACCACTCCAATAATGCTTCGGCTACATCGGGATGCTGGGTATTGGCATAATCCCGCAGCACTTTCTTAGTCAGAATCTGCACAGGGGACAAGGAAAGGAAGTTGTTATTATACTAAGATAAGAAAAATTTCCGAATAGTGTAAAAACATTTACACTATTCGGAAATACGTTTTTAATTTTTCTGGTAACACTGGTTGCAGTAGCGCCTGCCTTCCAGCCCCAATTACCAGCCCGCCGGAGCCCTATTGCACCGGCGGCACCGTCACGAGGTACTCGAACGCCAGGTACAGCTTGGCATCGCCCACGCGCAGCTTCAGGTCCTGGGGCTCCACTTTGGGCAGGGGCAGCAGGCCCTGGGCCTGGTAGAGGTCGCGGCCGAAGAAGCGGCCGGGGGTGGGGGGCGGCACCAACTTGAACACTTCCTGGCCAGCCTTGTCGGTGGCCACGATGACGAGGTTGCCCAGGTTGGCGCTGCCGGGGCCCTTGCGGCGGATGGTGACCTGGAGCGTGCCGCCGGGGGGCAGGGCGGCCAGGCGGCGCTGGTAGGTGGTGTCGGCCCAGGTGTGCAGCCGGCGCAGCTCGTCGATTTCCGCCCGCATCTGGGCGTAGGGGCGGTAGGCGACGCGGGTGTAGGTGCCGTTCACGTCGGCTTCCTCGTCGGTGTTTTTGGTCACGTTTTGCACGGCCGGCGATTCGGCGTCGCGCTGCGGAAACATGTAGTGGCGCTTGTTGGTGATGAACTTGCTGGCATCGGGGGCCTGGGCGCGGGCGGCCCCGGCGGTGCCCAGCCCCAGGCCGGCAATGAATAATAGGCCGCGCAGGGACCGGGTGGTAGCGTTGTGCATTGGATAAAGATAAAATAGGGTAGAAGCCAGAGGTTATTCTCTGGTGGATAAAAAAGACCAAAATCAGCCCGTTTCAGCCCGTAAAGAAACAATCGCCGCCGCAAATCACCCAGCTGGGGCCCCGCATGGTCCTTGTTTTTTTACCAAAACGTAACCCGCCCGTAACCGCCGCGTCACATGGCCGGCCGAAATTTGAGGATAGGTATTATTCCTTTCCTTACATCGTTCGTGCCATGCATTTCCCGGCTTTGGTTTCGTGGGGGCGCCGCCTGGGGCGCTGGGTTTTATACGAGCTGTTTCAGCTGGCCCTGGGCGTGGCTTTTGGGCTGCGGCTGCTGGGCAGCCTGCGCTCGGCGCTGGGCGGCGGGGGGCGCACCAACGGGGCCCCCCGCTGGGCCGGCCCCGCCGTGCGGCCCCGCCGGCCCGAAGCCCGGCGGGGCCGCACGGCCTTTCCCCAGCCCGCCGCCGCATGAGCGAACCTGCTGCTATTTCATTTGAAGAAACCGGCCCCGCCGGACCGGGGCCCCAGCTGCCCAAGGCCGGCCGCGGCAAGCGCCGCCGCGTGCACGTGGCGGTGGTATCGGATATCCATTTGGGCACGTACGGCTGCCACGCCCGCGAGCTGCTGCGCTACCTCAAAAGCATCCGGCCGCAGGTGCTGGTGCTGAACGGCGACATCGTAGACATCTGGCAGTTCAGTAAGAATTACTGGCCGCCCGCCCACATGCGGGTGGTGCGCTACCTGGCCGGCCTGGCCGCCAAGGGCACCAAAATTTACTACCTCACCGGCAACCACGACGAGCTGCTGCGCAAGTTCGCGGGCCTCAAAATTGGGCAGTTTCATTTGGATAACAAGCTGGTGCTCGACTTGCCCCACGGCCGCACCTGGCTTTTCCACGGCGACGTGTTCGACGTGACCATGCGGCATTCGCGCTGGCTGGCCAAGCTCGGCGGGCAGGGCTACGACTTGCTGATTCTCATCAACCGGTTCGCCAATTTCCTGCTCGACAAGCTGGGGCGGCCCCGGGTGGCGCTGTCCAAGCTGGTGAAGGAGCGGGTGAAAACGGCCGTGGCCGCCGTCAACAACTTTGAGGAAACGGCGGCCGCCATTGCCGCCGACGAGGGCTACCGCTACGTGGCCTGCGGCCACATCCACCAGCCCGAAATCAAGGACATTGCCACCGCCCGGGGCCCCATCACCTACCTCAACTCCGGCGACTGGGTCGAGAACCTGACGGCCCTGGAGTACACCGCGGCCGCCGGCTGGGTGCTGTACCGCTACGCCGACGACCCCCGCATGCAGGGCCTGGCCGAGCCCGACGACGCCACCGACACCGCCGCCGACGCCCACCCCGCCCAGCTGCTGGAAGGGCTGCTGGCCGAATTCAAGATCAAATAACTTTGGGGCTTTGCTATTAACTTTTAGTCTTAGAACGTCATGCTGAGCGCAGCCGAAGCATCTCTCCCGCGCCACTAATTAAGATTACTGCCGCGGGAGAGATGCTTCGGCTGCGCTCAGCATGACGTTCTAAGAGTGAGGGCCCCAAAACCAAGCACCAGACACCAAAAAATGCGCATTCTTTACGCCATTCAGGGCACCGGCAACGGCCACCTGGCCCGGGCCCTCGATGTGGTGCCGCTGCTGCAAGCCCGCTGCGACCACCTGGATCTGTTAATCAGCGGCCCGCCGGCCGATTTGTCGCTGCCGTTCGACGTGCGCTACCGGGCCCAGGGCATGGGGTTTCTATTCGGTAAAAAGGGTGGCATCAACTTCGTGAAAACTTTCTGGCAGTTCAACTCGGCCAAGTTCCTGCGCGAGGTGCGCGCGCTGCCCGTGGAAAGCTACGACTTGGTCATCAGCGACTTCGAGCCCGTGGCCAGCTGGGCGTGCCGGCTGCGCGAGGTGCCCTGCGTGGCCCTCAGCCACCAGTGCGCCGTGCTGCACCCCGCCGCCCCGCGCCCCGAAGCTGAGGACCCCGCCGGCCGGGCCGTGCTGCGCCACTACGCCCCGAGCACGGCGCAGTACGGGTTCCACTTCCAGGAATACGCGCCGGGTATTGCCACGCCCGTCATCCGGCAGCAGGTGCGGGCCCTGGCGCCCACCAACGAGGGCCACTACACGGTGTACCTGCCCGCGTTTGAGGAAAAACTGCTCGTGGAGCGCCTGCGCTACCTGAGCCGGGACACGCGCTGGGAGGTGTTCAGCAAGCACAGCGCCGAGCCCGCCACCTACGGCAACGTGCGGGTGTGGCCGGTGAGCGGCGGGGCTTTCCTCGACAGCCTGGCGCGCGCGGCCGGGGTGCTGTGCGGGGCCGGCTTCGAGACGCCCGCCGAGGCCCTGTACCTGGGCAAAAAGCTGCTCGTGGTGCCCATGAAGCAGCAGTACGAGCAGCAATGCAACGCCGCCGCGCTTGCCCAAATGGATATACCCGTTATTAAGAACCTCAAAGACAAGCACCTGGCCGTGGTGGACGAGTGGTTGCACCAAGGCCGGGTGATTCCCGTTGATTACCCCGACCGCACGGCTGCCGTGCTCGACCAGCTGCTGGCCGAGCAGCGGCCGGGGCCCCGGCCCCCTGTTTCTTCGCCTACCGCTTCCGCCTCCGCGCCCCGCGCATGATTGACAATTCTTCTGCTTTGCCCGCGGCGTTCTTCCCGCCGTCGGGGCCCCCGGCGTTCACCCGCGCCGATTTTGGGCCCGATTTTCACTGGGGGGCCGCCGCGGCCGCCTACCAAACCGAGGGCGCCTGGCAGCTGCAAGGCAAGGGCCCCAGCATCTGGGACGATTTCACGCGGCGCAAGGGGGCCGTGCGGCGCGGCGAGCACGGGCGCGTGGCCACCGATTTCTACCACCGCCACGCCACCGACCTCGACCTGGCCCAGGCCATGGGGCTGACGGATTTCCGGTTCTCGGCGGCTTGGCCGCGCGTACTGCCCGCCGGCACGGGGGCCGTGAACCGGCGCGGCCTCGACTTCTACGACCGCCTCGTGGACGCCTGCCTGGAGCGCGACCTGCGCCCTTGGCTTACCGTCTACCACTGGGACCTGCCCAGCGCCCTGCAAGCCCAGGGCGGCTGGGCCAACCGCAGTGTGGTGGGCTGGCTGGCCGACTACGCTCAGGTGCTGGCCCGCCGTCTCGGCGACCGGGTGCAGCACTGGATGGTGCTCAACGAGCCGATGGTGTTCGTGGGGGCGGGGCACCTGCTGGGCGTGCACGCGCCGGGGCGGCGGCACCTGGGGGCGTTTCTGGCGGCGGCCCACCACGCCACGCTGGCCCAGGCCGAGGGCGGCCGGGCGCTGCGGGCCGCCCTGCCGGCCACGGCCCGCATCGGCACCACGTTTTCGTGCTCGTACCTCACGCCGCACCGCCCGGGCAACGCCCGCGACGAGGCCGCCACCCGCCGCGCCGACGCCCTGCTGAACCGCTTTTTCGTGGAGCCCGCCCTGGGCCTGGGCTACCCCGTGGCCGAGCTGCCCGCCCTGCGCTGGCTGCTCGAGCGCTACCACAAGCCCGGCGACGACCAGCGGCTTGTCTTCGATTTTGATTTCTGGGGCATCCAGAACTACACCCGCGAGGTGGTGAAGTTTTCGCCCTGGCTGCCGCTGCAATGGGCCACGCTGGTGCCCGCCAAGCAGCGCGGCGTGCCCCACACCGATATGGGCTGGGAGGTGTACCCGGAGAGTATTTACCAAATGTTAAAGCAATACAGCGCTTATTCAAATGCGCCACAATTGCTGATAACTGAAAGTGGGTCAGCGTTCCCAGATGTGAAAATAGGCGGTGGCGTGCCCGATGCCCAGCGCCGCGCCTATCTGCAAGCCGCCCTGGGCCAAGTGCTGCGCGCCCAGCGCGAGGGCATCGACGTGGCCGGCTACTTCGCCTGGACGCTCACCGACAACTTCGAGTGGGCCGAGGGCTACGGGCCCCGTTTCGGCCTGGTGCACGTCGACTACGAAACCCAGGCGCGCACCGTGAAGGACTCGGGCCTGTGGTACCGCGACTTCCTGCGCGGGGCCCCGGCCGGGGCCCCCGCTGCCACTGCGCTGCGGCAAGCCGCGGGCGGGGCGGCCGACTGATAGCCCCCTATTCAGATGGCCTCTAAGCACAAGCCGCGGCTGTTGGCTGGGGCCCCCGGTCATCCCCGCCGCGCTGTGGCTGGTTGCGTATGCCTTTAATTAGCGCTATTCTCTTCTCTCCTTAACACCCCATTCCATGAGTACTTCCCAAACCCTCTCCCTGTCGGTCGGCGATGGCACCACGATGCAGGCCTACGCGGCCCAGCCCGCGGCGGCCAACGGCGCGGTGCCCGGCATCATTCTGTTGCAGGAAGCCTTCGGTGTGAACCACCACATCCGCAGCGTGGCCGACCGGCTGGCGCAGGCCGGCTACGCCGTGGTGGCCCCCGAGCTGTTTCACCGCACGGCTGCGCCGGGCCTGGAAATTGCCTACAGCGACTTCCCCAGCGCCATGCCGCACTACTTCGCCATCAACAACGAGGGCCTGACGGCTGACTTGCAGGCGGCCCACGCCTGGCTCACCAGCCAGCCCGGCGTGGTGGCCGACAAAATTGGTAGCATCGGGTTTTGCCTGGGCGGGCGCGTGTCGTTTCTGGCCAACGCCGTGCTGCCGCTGGCGGCCGGCGTGTCGTACTACGGCGGCGGCACCGAGCAAATCAAGGACCGCGCCGCCGACCTGCACGCCCCGCACCTGTTCTTCTGGGGCGGGCTCGATGCGCACATCTCCAAGGAGAACATTGCGGAGGTTATCGAGGCAGTAGCTGCGGCCAAAAAGCCCTACGTCAATACCGTCATCTCCGACGCTGACCACGGGTTCCACTGCGACGAGCGCTCCAGCTACAACCCCGCCGCCGCTCACGAGGCCTGGGCCCTCACGCTGGCGTTTTTCGCCGACAAATTCAAGGCGACCAAGTAAGGAGCCGGCTGGTGTTTCAATGGCGCGTTTTTAAAAACGTTGCCGACAGAACGTTGCCGACAGAACACTCACAACAGAACGATTCCATAAGAACGTCATGCAGCGCGCAGCCGAAGCACCTCTCCCGCTGAGTAATTATTTACTCAGCGGGAGAGGTGCTTCGGCTGCGCGGACGCCAGATGAGCATGACGTTCTTATGTTTTAGCGCGAAGCCCGCGCCCGCTACAGGGGCCCCAGCAGGGGCTTGGCCGCGATGAACCGGTCAATGAGCCGCTCCGGGTGCTGCTCGTCGAACTCGGCGAAGCCCAGCACGAACGCCGGCTGGGGCTGCACAAACCGTAGGGCTTCGTTCACGGCGTCGCGGTAGGCGCGGAAGCGTTCGGGCTCGGCGGTGGCAGCGGCGGCTTCGGTGTCCCAGCGCAGGGCCCCGGGGCCCTTGCGCACCAGCAGCGGCAGCACAAACGGGATGTAGCGGCTGAACACCGGGTTGGCGGCGCTGGTCAGCCGCGCGTCGGGCCACACGTGGAAATCAGCAAACGAGGCCGGCGGGGCCACCACGTAGCGCGCCTGCTCCTCGGCCAGGGCCCCAAACAGCGCCGCCCGGCCCGGCTGGGCGTAGAGCTGCGCGAAGGCCGCGTACCACACCGTGACGCCGGCCGGGCGCACGAGCTGGTAGGGGTGGAAGGTGCTGCCGACGCCCACGCCGCCGTGGGGCCCCACCACCAGGTCGTAGAGTCGGCCGAACCGGGCCACGTCGGCCGCTTGGCGGTAGGGGTTGTCGGTGAGGCCGTAGAGGCCGAAGCAGGCGAAATCGGCAAGGGACGGCGGGGCGGCGGGGGCGGTTGGGTCGGACACGGCGGGGCAAAGGAAAAATGCACGGGGCCACGGCCCAGCGGGGGCCGCAAATTTCGGCGCTGGCCGGCTTTCCCCGCGCGGCCGGTGCTACATTTCGGACGCACAATTTGCATGATTCCCACCCCAACCATGAAAAAACTTCTGTTTCTGCCGTTTGCCGCCTTGCTCTGCGGCCAATTAACCGGCGCCCACGCCGCGCCCCGGCCTGCGGGCGCGCGCCCGGCTTACTTCGCCCTTAAAGTGTACCACCTCAAAACCAGCCGGCAGGAGGCGCTCGTCGACAGCTTCTTGCAGCACCAGTACCTGCCGGCGCTGCACGCGGCGGGCATTCCCGCCATTGGGGTGTTCAAGCCGGTGGGCAACGACACCGCCGCCGACCGGCGCGTGTACGTGTTCACGCCCTACGCCTCCGCGAAGCAGTGGGAGCAGGTAGACAAGGGCGTGGCACCTAAGCTGGTGGCGGCGGGCGGCGGCTACGAAAACGCGGCCTACACCAGCCCGGCCTACGGCCGCCAGGAAAACATTTTCATCAAAGCCTTCGACGAAATGCCCGGCCTGGGGGCCCCCCGCCTCGACGCGCCCAAGAGCGAGCGGGTGTATGAGCTGCGGAGCTACGAAGGCGCCAGCGAAAAAATCTTCGGCAGCAAGGTGCGGATGTTCAACGCCGGCGGCGAAATCAAGCTCTTCGACCGGCTCGGCTTCAACGGCATTTTCTACGGCCAAGTCCTGTTCGGGCCGAAAATGCCGAACCTGATGTACATGACCTCGTTCAAAAACATGCCCGACCGCGACGCGCACTGGAAAGCCTTCAGCGCCGACCCCGAGTGGAAGCGGCTGTCCGGCCTGCCCGAGTACCAAAACACCGTGTCGCACATGGACATCACGTTTTTGCGCCCGGTGAATTACTCGGATTTGTAAGTAACCAATTGGGGAGAACGTCATGCTTCGGCTGCGTGGACGCCAGATGAGCATGACGTTCTTAATTTTTCCGCCTTTCCCTTCCAGCCCTGCACTATGTCCGCTTCCCGTCGTGACTTCTTGAAAAACGCCGCGGCCCTGATAGGCGCCGCCGCCGTGGCACCGCAAGCATTAGTGGCCCGGGAGCTGCCGGCCAAGACTTTTTTTGAAATTTCTCTGGCCGAGTGGTCGTTTCACAAAGCGCTGTTCAGCAACAAAATCAGCAACCTCGACTTTCCGGTCATCGCCAAAAAGCAGTACGGTATCGGGGTGGTGGAGTACGTGAACCAGTTTTTCAAAGACAAGGCCGAGGACTCGAAATACCTAGCCGAGCTGCTGCTGCGCTGCCACGACAACGGGGTGAAAAACCACCTGATTATGATCGACGGCGAGGGCGACCTGGGGGCCCCCACCGAGGCCGAGCGCATCAAGGCGGTCGAAAACCACTACAAATGGGTGGATGCGGCCAAATACCTGGGCTGCCTCACCGTGCGGGTGAACGCCTTCGGTAAGGGCTCGGCCACGGAGGTGCAGAAAGCCGCCGCCGACGGCCTGGCCCGGCTGGCCGAGTACGCCCAAAAAGCGGGCATCAACGTGATAGTTGAAAACCACGGCAGCTACACTTCCAACGGCGAGTGGCTGCTGGCCACCATTCGGCAAGTGGGCAAGCCCAACGTGGGCATCCTGCCCGACTTTGGCAATTTCTGCATCCGGCGCGACACCGGCGACCTATACAAGGGCAAGTGCATCGAGGAGTACGACAAGTACAAGGCCGTGCGCGAGTGGATGCCGGTGGCCAAAGGCGTGAGCGCCAAAACCTTCGATTTTGACGCCAACGACAACTGCGTGGAAACCGACTACTACAAGATGTTCAAAATTATCAAAGACTCGGGTTTCCGCGGCTACGTGGGCATTGAGTACGAAGGCGAAGTCACCAGCGAAGAAGAAGGCGTGCGCAAAACCAAAGCCCTGCTGGAAAAGGTGTTAAAAACGCTGGGATAAGCGCGAAGCGGTGAGGATTTACCGCTTCGCCTGCTCCCGAATCCCCTTGAATTCCGAACCGGCGCGCCACTTTGGGAACGTGGTTTCGGCGGCCAGGCGCTGGCCCACGCGGAAGTAAAGCTGCGCGTCTTCGGCCACGCCGGCGAGGTCCCAGGCGGGGTCGAACTGGTCGGCGGGCTTGTGGTACATGCCGGTGGTGTAGGCTTGGCGCTTTTGGGCGATGTAGGCCTTGCCCTGGGCGCGGCTCTCGAAACCACCGCTGGCGTAGAGCGAGGGCACGCCCACGTGGGCAAAGCTGAAATGGTCGGAGCGGTAGAACATGCCGGTTTCGGGCGTCTGGTCGGGGAGGAGGTAGCGGCCCTGCTCCCGGGCGGCGGCGCGGGCGTAGTCTTCCAGCTCCGACTGCCCCGCGCCGATGACGGTGAGGTCCTTCATGCGGCCGTAGGGCCAGAGCATGTCCATGTTGAGGTCGGCGGCGGTTTTGGCCAGCGGGAACGGCGGGTGCTGGGCGTAGTAGGCTGAGCCCAGCAGGCCCTGCTCTTCGCCCGTCACAGCCAGGAACACGAGGCTACGCGCGGGCTTGGTGGGCGCTTTTTTAAAGGCTTGGGCGATGCTTAGCAGCGCGGCCAGGCCGGTGCCGTCGTCCACGGCCCCGTTGTAGATGGAGTCGCCGGCAATGGCCTTGCCCACGCCGAAGTGGTCCCAGTGGGCTGAATAGATGATGTATTCGCCGGCGTTGGTGGTGCCGGGCAGCACGGCCAGCACGTTTTTGGACGTCTGGCGGCGCAGCTTGTTGCGGAGGCTGGTGCTTAGGGTAAGGCCCAGGGCGCGGGGCCGGAAGCCGCGCTGGTTGGCGGCAGTATACAGCGCGTCGTAGTTCTGGCCGGCGGCCGTAAACAGGCGCTGGGCGGCGTCGAGCGTCAGCCAGCCTTCGAGGGCGCACTTGCTGGCGCCGCGGTCGGGCGTCTGGGGACGCAGCTTGGGCCCCAGGGCCCCGCTTTGCACTACGCTCCAGGGGTAAGCAGCGGGCTTGGTGTCGTGCACGATGAGCACGCCGGCGGCGCCGTGGCGGGCGGCTTCCTCATATTTGTAGGTCCAGCGGCCGTAGTAGGTCATGGCGCGGCCTTTGAAGAGGGTAGAATCCTGGCCCGCGTTGCCGGGATCGTTCACGAGCACCACCACGGTCTTGCCCTTCACGTCGAGGCCCGCGTAGTCGTCCCAGCCGTACTCGGGGGCCACCACGCCGTAACCGGCAAACACGAGCGGTGAGTTTTTGACCTCAACCACCGGCTGCTCGCGCTGGGTAAACAGCACGTAATCGGTCTTGTACTGTAAATTCAGGCTCTGGCCGGGGCGCCGAATTTGCATGGTAGGCGCCGCCATGGCGGTAATTTCCACCATCGGCACCGGCTGAAAATAACTGCCGTTGGGGCCCCCAGGCTGCAGCCCCAGTTCCTTGAACTGCGCTGCTAGGTAGGCGGTTATGCGCTCCTCGCCGGCCGTGAACGGCTTGCGGCCCAGCATCTCGTCGGCCGCCACCGTTTTCAGGTAGCCGCTAATGTCGGCCGCCGTGATGGCAGCGGGCGGAGCCGCCGGGGCGCCCGGAGCGGCTGCGGTAGGGGCCCCGGCGGCCGTGGCCTGGCCGGCCGCGTCGGGTTTGGATTGGCAGCCCGTGGCAAAAGCGAGGGCAAACAGCAGGGCCGGCAACGGCCGGGCGGCGAGAAGTTTCGAGGGCATCGGCGGGGTGCGGGGCCCCAGAAATGGGAGCCTCGGCGGGGTTAAGGTACTGGATGGCCGCGGTATCCCCGGAGTGGGGCCCCAGCTGGGCATTTAGTCCGGGTTTTCGTGGGCCAGCGCGCGCTCGATGCGCCGGTCGGGCACCAGCCACATCAGTGCCACGGCCACATAAATTGCGCCCGAAAGCCAGGGCAGCACAAAGCTGCTGGCAATCCCCACCAGGTAGAGCACCGGCGAGAGTTTGCCCTTCCAATCGTGCCCCACGGCCCGAGCCAGTGGCGCCGCCGGCCCGCCATTAACGGCAATGAGGCAGTTTTGCAGGATAAAGTACGCCACCGCCGAGCCGAGCAGTACACCGCCGTACACAGCCAGCGTGGCCGGCGCAAAGTGGTTTTCGCCCATCCAGCCCGTGGCAAACGGCGTGAGCGAGAGCCAAAACAGCAGGTGCAAATTGGCCCACAACACGCCGCCGCTCACCTGCCGGACGCCGCTGAGCAGGTGGTGGTGGTTGTTCCAATAAATGCCCACGTAAACGAAACTCAGCGCATAACTCAGAAACACGGGCAGCAACAGCCGCAGCGCTGCGAAGTCGGCCCCGTGCGGCACCTTCAGCTCCAACACCATGATGGTGAGGATAATGGCGAGTACGCCGTCGCTAAACGCTTCGAGGCGGCCTTTTTGCATAGCGGAAAAAAAGCGTGGCTGGGGCCCCTAATGTAGCAGCAGCGCACAAAAAAACGCCGCCCCGTTGCCAGGGCGGCGTTTTTTCAACATGATTAGCAAGGGATTCCTCGCCGGTCCAACCTTATGCTTTCGCCAGGTCGAAGCGGTCGGCGTCCATCACTTTGGCCCAGGCGGCTACGAAGTCGCGCACGAATTTCGGGCCGGCATTATTGGTGCCGTACACTTCGGAGATGGCGCGCAACTCCGAGTTCGAGCCGAAAATCAGGTCGACGCGGGTGCCGGTCCACTTCACCAAATTGGTTTTGCGGTCGCGGCCTTCGAACAGCTGGTCGGCCTCAGAAGTGGCTTTCCAAGTGGTGCCCATGTCGAGCAGGTTCACGAAGTAGTCGTTGGTGAGCGTGCCCGGCCGGTCAGTAAATACGCCATGGTTCGAGTGGTCGTAGTTGGTGTCCAGCACCCGCAGGCCGCCCACCAGCACCGTCATTTCGGGGGCCGAGAGGGTCAGGAGCTGCGCCCGGTCGATGAGCATCGCCTCGGGAGATGCTTCGTGGTTGGCGCGGAGGTAGTTGCGGAAACCATCGGCGTGCGGCTCCAGCGCCTCGAACGACTGCACGTCGGTTTGCTCATGCGTGGCGTCGGTGCGGCCGGGGTGGAAGGGCACCTGCACGTCGTAGCCACCTTCCTTGGCAGCCTGCTCGATGCCGGCGGCACCGCCCAGCACAATCAGGTCGGCCAGCGACACGCGCTTGCCGCCCGCTCGCGCGGCGTTGAACTCGGTCTGGATGCCGGTCAGCGTGTCGAGCACTTTGGCCAGCTCGGCCGGGTTGTTGGCATCCCAGTATTTCTGGGGCGCCAGGCGGAGGCGGGCGCCGTTGGCGCCGCCGCGCTTGTCAGAGCCGCGGAACGTGGAGGCCGAAGCCCAGGCCGTGCGGATAAGCTGCGCGCCTGTGAGGCCACAGGCCAACAGCCGGTCTTTCAGGGCGTTGATATCCTGCTCGTCAATCGGCGTGTAGTCGGCGGCGGGCAGCGGGTCTTGCCAAATGAGCACTTCGGCGGGCACCTCGGGGCCTACGTAACGCGACAGGGGGCCCATGTCGCGGTGCGTGAGCTTGAACCAAGCGCGGCTGAAGGCATCGGCAAACTCCTCGGGGTTTTCGTGGAAGCGGCGCGAAATTTTCTCGTAAATCGGGTCTTCGCGCAGGGCGATGTCCGACGTCAGCATAAACGGCTGGTGCGACTTGTTGGGGTCGTGGGCATCGGGAACCATGCCTGCGCCGGCATCGCCTTTGGGCTTCCACTGGTGGGCCCCGGCGGGGCTCTTGGTCAGCTCCCACTCAAAGCCAAACAGGTTGTTGAAGTAGCCGTCGCCCCATTTAGCCGGGGTGGCGGTCCAAGCGCCTTCGAGGCCGCTGGTGATGGTGTCGCCGGCGTTGCCGGTGCCGTACGTGTTCAGCCAGCCTTTGCCCTGCTGCTCGATGCCTGCCGCGGCGGGCTCGTGCGCAATGTATTGGGCGGGGTCGGCCGCGCCGTGGGTTTTGCCGAAGGTGTGGCCACCGGCAATCAGCGCCACCGTTTCCTCGTCGTTCATGGCCATGCGGCCGAAGGTTTCGCGGATGTCGCGGGCCGAGCCCAGCGGGTTGGGGTTGCCGTTGGGGCCCTCCGGGTTCACGTAAATCAGGCCCATCTGCACAGCCGCCAGCGGATTTTCGAGCTGCCGGTCGCCGGTGTAGCGCTTGTCGCCCAGCCACTCTTTTTCAGAGCCCCAGTAGATTTCATCCATCGGCTCCCACACGTCGGCGCGGCCTCCCGAGTAGCCGAACGGCTTCAGGCCCATCGACTCCAGGGCGCAGTTGCCGGCCAGAATCATAAGGTCGGCCCAGGAAATCTGCTCGCCGTATTTCTGCTTGATGGGCCACAGCAGCAGGCGGGCTTTGTCGAGGTTGGCGTTGTCGGGCCAGCTGTTGAGCGGTGCAAACCGCTGCATACCAGCGCCCGCGCCCCCACGGCCGTCGGTGATGCGGTAGGTGCCGGCGCTGTGCCAGGCCATGCGAATAAAGAACGGTCCGTAGTGGCCGTAGTCGGCTGGCCACCAGTCCTGCGAGGTGGTCATCAGCTCAAACAGGTCCTGCTTTACGGCATTGAGGTCAAGCTTCTTGAACTCCTCGGCGTAGTTAAAGTCTGCGCCCATGGGGTTGGCCTTGGGCGAGTGCTGGCGCAGGATGTTGAGGCGCAGCATGTTGGGCCACCAGTCGCGGTCGCGGGTGCCGCCGCCGGCCGTCTGTTGCGCCTGTCCCGCCAAAAAGGGGCATTTCGCCGCCGAGGGGTCGTTCATGAAATGCTCCGTGGTGTTGGAGGCAGGCGCGTGCTTGTTGTGTTCTTCAGCCATCATTAAAAAATTTGATTGAAATTCGAATCTCAGAGGTCTGTCTCTGTCATTTGTGCTGGTTTTCTGCACATTGTTGGTATTGCGTTTTTCGTCAACCACTGCGACCACCGGGGTTTTTGGCAGGGCCCAGAACAAGCCAGGTAGTTGCGAGCCATCGGCGACGGTGCATAATTTACTGGAAAAGCCACCCCAGCGTTGGTCACAACCGAACGAGGAAAACCCAGGCACCAGCCGGATTCTGCACCGCCTAGAAGGCCCTTGGCATCAGTCCCGCGTCTGCGCGCGGGCAGGGTGAGCAAAGCACCGGTAACTACCGCATAGGTTCGTAGGCCATGCCCGCGCCGTAACCGGCCGAATGGCCGTTTTGGGCTGCTGCCATAGCTGAAAAGGGAGGTTGGTGGTACATGATAACTACCACAAAGGACGCCCCAGGTTTGCAGAAGCAAAAATAACATTATGTTATGGCCGCATAGGCGGCAGCCTAATAGCTGCGCCCCGCCCGATGGGCCCCGAGGAATTTCTGCCCGGCGGCTTAAGCCTTACGCCCACGAAATGCGGGCCCGTCCCCGGTACCCGGTACAGATTTCGCGTGCCCCAGGGCCCCGGATGTATCAACTACAAACAGCGAGAAACTGCAAGCTATTTCCCGCGCGTCGTCCCGGGCCTACGTCCAGTTCACGAAGTCCGCCGCCGAGGGACGGGGCGCGAATTCGGGCGGGGGCGAAAAGGCAAACGCTTGGGGCGCGGCCGCCGGGGCTCCGTTGGCCGCGGTGCTCCGCCGCAGGGCGGTGTATAGTACCGCGGCCAACTCCTGCTTAAGCACTGGCGCGGCGGGTACGGGGCCCTGCGCCGCCCGCCGCGCCAGCACGTGCAAGGCGGCCAGCAGGGCGGGCGCATTGGGGTGCGCCGCGCCCGGTAGCTGGCTCGCCTGCCCCAACACGAGGTGAACAAGCGCCCGCACGTGCGCCTCGCCGTTGGGTGCCCAGGCGTCGGCCAGGTGCACTTGGTGCAGCCACACTTGCAAATACTCGGCTAATAATAAATCGTAGAAATGGGCCATAGAATATGTTTTTTTCAAGGTTTGGCTAATAATAATGTATAAGGGTAGCAGGCTAATTTACAAGATTACTGCCGCTGACGACTATATAGTAGGAAGGGCGGTAATAATTAGTTCAAGGGCTCAAATTACTCGACGAAAGGCGCGGTGCGCTCGCCCAAACGCCAAGCCTGTTTTTGAACCCCTTCCATTTGCTACTGGCTGACCACGGCCGCTAAGCCTTCGTTCGGGAAGACGGCGGCAGCGCGCAAAGGACACTATACGTATTAATTACCGGGAATTTAAGTATTTTTTGGGTTTCTGGGACCGTTGCTGGCGCGGCCCTTGCCGTAGGTACGATTATGGAAGACCTGCCGACCGAAGCTGCCCGCCGCCATGCCATTGCCTGGGCCACGTCCCTTGTGGCGGGCACGCCCCTGGCCCCGCAACCCTACGAAGCCGAACTGCTGGAGCGCTACGCCCGCGGCGAGCTGACGCTGAACCAAGTGCTAGCGCACCTCGACGTGCGCGTGCACCACGTGCTGTACCGCAGCCGGGCCGTGCACCCCTTTTCCGAAGCCCAGCTCCTGGACTTGCTGGAGCAGTCGCGGGCGTACAACGAGCAGCACGACCTGACGGGGTTGCTGTGCTACAGCCGCGACGGCCACTTTGTGCAGGTGCTGGAGGGCGAGGCGGCGGCCGTGCACGCGGTGTTTGCCCGCATCCAGCGCGACGGGCGCCACCAGCAGGTAAAGGTGCTCAGCGACGCGGCCGGCCCCGCCCGGATGTTTGGCGACTGGCGCATGGCCTTTGCCCGGGTTGAGGCGGCGGAATTTCACTGGCTGATTGGCTACCTGGAGGCGCACCGCCGGCACCTGGTGCTCCCGCAGGTGCCCATCAACGACCCGCACTTGGGGACCCTGCTGGCCGCTTTTGGGGCGCTGTGAGCAGCGCCGGCCCGAGTGGTCCTTAGGCGCTATTAATGCGGGCGGGCAGGAATGGCCTGGGCGCGAAAGAACTCGTCGGCGGTGCGGTTGAACTCGTCGGCGTGCTCGATGAGGGTGCCGTGGCCGCTGTTGGGTACCACCCAGAGCCGGGCGCGCGGCAAGTGGCGGTAAATGGCCACCGTGTGCTCCAGGGTAATTACGTCGCCGTCGCCGGCCACGATGAGCGCCGGGGCCCCAACCCGGCGCAGCGCCGCCAGCGGAATGTTGGGCTGGAATACGTCGAGCAAAAACACTTTCCAGTCGTTTTTTTGCGCCGGGGTGGTGCGCGCGCGGCCCTGGTTTTCGCGGTAGCTGCGCTGCTGCTGTAGCCAGAGGGCGGGCGTGAGGGCCGTGGAATCGGGCGCGAGGTTGGCCCCCGTGGCCACCAGGCGGCGCACCTTGGCCGGGTGGCGCAGGGCCAGCGCCAGGGCGCTGATGCCGCCGTCGCTCCAGCCGATGACGTTGGCCGAGTCAATGCGCAGGCTGGTGAGCAGGGCCGCGAAGTCGTCGGCCATCATCTCGAAGCTCAGCGAGTCGCCCGCGTCCACCGAGCGGCCGTGGGCGCGGCTGTCCACGGCAATCACCCGGTAGCGCCGGGCGAAGTAGGCGATGTTGTGCTGGAAGGAAGCGATGCTGCCGCCGTTGCCGTGCAGCAGCAGCAGGGGCGGGCCCGCGCCGTACGTTTCATAATACAGCTTAATGCCGCGCACGGTTTGGTAGTGGCCGGCGGCGGGGTTGTGGCCGTAGGGCACAGGCTGCCCCGCGGCCAGCAATCGGGCCAGGAACAAGAGCAAAACCAAAGCGCTGCGTTTCATGGGGCCGGGGCGCGGGCGTAGGGCCCCGCGCCGCCAAAGCTACGGGGCCGGCGCCGCGGGCCCGCCGGGGCCCCGGGGCGCAAAATGCGCTATGTTTGCCCGCTCCACTTTTTTACTTTTTGCGCCATGCTGTTCGCCATCCTGCTGCCCGGCATTTCAATGATGTTCCGGGGCCACTTCCTCAAAGGCCTCCTCTGCGGGGTGCTGCACGTCACGCTCATCGGCTGGATTCCGGCCGCCATCTGGGCCGTGGCGTCGTACAACCAGGACTTGGCCGAAAAGCGCCACCACGAAACGCTAGCCGCCCTGGCCCGGGGCCCCCGCTAGCCCGCCCGCAGAGCCGCGCCGCCAGCGGAATGTTGCGCCAGGGTGGTGCGCGCGGGTTCCAAGCCGCGGCTCTATTATATGCCGCCACTTGGGGTTCGGCAATGGCGACTAGCACGCGCAGTGCCACGGGCCGCACCCGCCTAGGCTTGCACGGCCGGCCCGCACCGGCCGTGGGCGGTGCAGGCGCGCAAGTCTTTGCTGCCGGCGTGGGCGGCCACGGCCAGCCGCTTAGGGAGCCGGTGGGGGGCAAGGTGCTGGCGCAAAACCTGGCGGGCCCGCGCCGAAACCAAGCGGGGCGCGTCCGCTTGGTGCCTCAGGGGTTGGCCACGGCGGCGGGGCCGGTGGCGGTGGAGCGCCACTTGATGACGTGGTACACCACCGGGGTTTGGCCCACGTTCTGGATGCTGTGCAGGCGGTTGGGGGCCTGAAAAATGGCCGAGCCGGGGCCCACGCGCTTCAATTCGCCGTTCACCAGGGCTATCACCGTGCCTTCCCGCACAATCATCAGTTCTTCCTCCGGGTGCTGGTGGGCCGGGTGCGCAAACTCGCTGGGCCGCAGGGTGGTGGCGTGAATTTCCAGGTTTTGCAGCGTTTCGGTGGGCGAATCGCAGAATTGCCGCTTCGCGCCCACTTTGGTGGGCGTCTCCTTAAATAGTGTTCCACTCGAAGGCTGAGGAAGGCAGCGTGCCGGCCGTTTTGTTGGCGTGCGCCACCATGGCCAGCGGGAGGCACATCGCCAAAACGGTGCCGCCAATCAGTTTCAATTCTCGGGTCGTCATGCTTATTGAAGGCTGAAGGAAAAAGAGAAATTAAATAACTCCAACGCTGACCCAGAACCGGCGGCGAACGGCCAAGTAAAATCGCAGGAGCCGCCCTCGCTGCGCGCGGTGGGAGCCCGCCGCGGATCGTGCTGGCAAGGTGCAGGAATCTGCTGGCCAACTGCCCGAACCGTCGGAAATGCGCCGCGGTGGGCCCGGCTTTCGCCCGGCAAGTTGGTGGCCTCGCGGTTGAATCCGTTGGGCTGCCGGGCACGAGGTAAGTGGTCGCGTCGGATGCCGCGCACGGTTTAGCAGTGGCCCACCGCGCGCCGGGCCGAAGGCTATGGGGCCCCGAAGTGCCCGGGGCCTTCGGGCGCCCTTCGCGTACCCAAGGCTTGGGTAAGCTTGCTTAAAACCCGCCGGCTCGTGGATGGAACCCAGTTTCTGCCCTTTATTGCGCCTGCTGGATGGGATTTTTAACTTCGCCATGAAACTGCTGCCGCTGCTTTTCGCCGTTTTGGGCCCCCTGGGCTTGTTGGGGCAGGCCGTGGCGCCGCCCGCGGGGGGCCCAGCCCAAGCCGCCGCCGGGCGGGCCGCGCGCATTGCCGCCGTATTTCCGGTGCTCGACAAGATTTATGCCGACTACGCGGCCCGGCAGCACCTGCCCGGCCTGGCCTACGGCCTGGTGGTGGACGGCCAACTGGTGCATACCGGGGCCGTGGGCTACGCCAACGTGGCCGCCCACACGCCCGCCGGGCCGCAGGCCGTGTTCCGTATTGCCAGCATGACCAAGAGCTTCGTGGCGCTGGCCGTGCTGCGCCTGCGCGACGCCTGCCGCCTACGCCTCGACGACCCCGCCGAAAAGTACCTGCCCGAGCTGAAAGCGCACCCGCCGCGGCTGGCCGGGGCCCCCGCCGACGCGCCACCCATCACCATCCGCCAATTGCTGAGCCACAGCGCCGGCCTGCCCGAAGACAACCCCTGGGGCGACCGCCAAATGGGCCGCCCCGACGCCGATTTGCGGGCATTGCTGACCCGGGGCGTGTCGGTGGCCAACGCGCCGGGCGTGGCCTACGAGTACAGCAACCTGGCGTTTGCGCTGCTGGGCCGCCTCGTGAGCACGGTGGCCGGCCAGCCGTTCCAGGCCTACATCACGGCCAACATTTTGCGGCCGCTGGGTATGGCGCACACCTACTGGGACTACCGCCAGGTGCCCGGGGCCCTGCTCGCCCACGGCTACCGCCGGGCGGGCGATGCCTGGCAGGACGAGCCGCTGCTGCCCAACGGCGAGTCGTTTGCGGCGCTGGGCGGGCTACTCACGTCGGTTGAGGATTTTGCGAAGTACCTGGCGTTTCAGGCGGCAGCCTGGCCGGCGCGCCCGGGGCCCGAAACCGGCCCCGTGCGGCGCAGCTCGGTGCGCGAGGCCCAGCAGGCCTGGACGCCGGCTGGCCTGAACGCGGCCTTCCGCTACCCCAGCGGCCGCGCCTGCCCCGTGGCCAACGGCTACGGCTACGGCCTGCGCGTGGCCCAGGACTGCAGTGGGCGCCGCTACGTGGGCCACAGCGGCGGGCTGCCCGGCTTCGGCTCGCACTGGTGGCTGCTGCCCGACTACGGCATCGCCGTGGTGGCCTTCGCCAACCAAACCTACGCCGTGCCCACTAGCGCCAACTACGGGGCCCTGGACACGCTGGTGGCGCTGGCCGGGCTGCGCCCGCGCCCGGTGGCCGCCTCGCCCATTTTGGCGCAGCGCAAAGCCGAGCTGGCCCACCTGCTGCCCGATTTTGGGTTCGACTCGGCCGCGGGCAACGCCGTCTTCGCCGAGAACTTCTTCCTGGACCAAGACGTGGCCACGCGCCGGCAGGCCGCGCAGGCGCTGGTGGCGCAGGCCGGAAAAATAACCGCGGTGGGGCCCCTGGTGCCGGAAAACCAGCTGCGCGGCCGCTTCCAGCTGGTGGGCGAGCACGGCACCATCGACGTATTTTTCACGCTCTCGCCCGAAAACCCGGCCCGCGTGCAGCAGCTCGACCTGACGCTGGCGGGCCAGTAGGGCCCCGGCCGCGCAGCCCCGGCCGGCCCGGCTTGTCTTTGGCCCGGCGGCGTTTAAAATAAATAGTTGTCAGTTGCTAATTGTCAGTCAGCAGACTTATTCCTAAAATTAGAAAAGAATAGAACGTCATGCAGCGCGCAGCGAAGCATCTTTCCCGCGTAACTAATTCCAATTACTGGCGCGGGAAAGATGCTTCGCTGCGCGCTGCATGACGGCCTTTTTGGCGCAGCAGCAACTAACACCTAACAACGAGCAACTAATAACTCTCCGCCCGCATGCTTAAACCCCTTCTCCTTGTGCTCGTTTGCCTGGCTGGCCCCGGGGCCCTGCACGCGCAGCCTACGCCCAAAAAGCCGCTCGACCACACCGTGTACGACCAGTGGCAAAGCGTGGCCCATCCGCGCATTAGCAACAACGGCAAGTACGTGCTCTTCGAGGTGAAGCCCCAGCAGGGCGACGGCACGCTGTACCTGAAAACGGCCGCCGGCCGGGCCCTGCGCCAGGTGAGCCGCGGCGATTCGGCCCTGTTCACGGCCGACGCCAAGTTCGCGGTGTTCGCCATCAAGCCGCGCTACCAGGACGTGCGGCAGGCCAAAATCAAGAAGAAAAAGCCCGACCAAATGCCCAAGGACTCGCTGGGCGTATTTGCCCTGGGCACGGGCCAGCTCACGAAGTACGCCGACGTGAAGTCGTTTCGGCTGGCCGAGGAGGCGTCGGTGCTGGCCTTTTTGGCCAGCAAGCCGGCGGTAAAGGACTCGCTGAAAAAAGCGCCGGCCGATACCGTTAAAAAAATCACCGACCGGCTGCTGCAAACCAACAAGGAAGGCGCCCAGCTGACGGTGCTGAACCTGCTGACGGGCCGCCGCCGCACCTTCGCGGCCGTGACCGATTACCAGGTGAGCAAGCCGGGCAACAAGGTGGCGTTTGCCGTGGCCGCGCCCAAGGGCAACCAGGACCCGGCCATCCAGTCGGGCCTGTTCGTGTACGACCTGGTCGCCGACCGCGTGCGCCGGCTGAGCGCGGGCAAGGGCGTGTACAAAAACCTGGCCTTCGACGAGGCGGGCCAGCAGCTGGCCTTCACGGCCGAAAAGCACCCCGAAAAAGCCCTGGTCAAGCCCTTCAGCTTGTACTATTCCGACTTCACCGGCGACAGCGCCCGGCTGGTGCTGGCCCCCGGCAGCGCGGGCCTGAAAACGGGCTGGTCGCCGAGCGGCTTCGGCAAGGTGCTGTTCAGCGACAACGGCGAGAAGCTGTTTTTCGGCACCGCGCCCGACCCCATTCCGCAGGACACGACGCTGGTGGACTTTGAAACGGCCAAGCTCGACGTGTGGAACTACAAGGACGACTACTTGCAGCCCATGCAGCTGAAAACGCTCAAGAAAGACTTGCAGCGCAACTACTTGGCCGTGGCCTACCCGCGGCAGGGCAACAAGTTTGTGCAGCTGGAGGACGAGTACCTGCGCGACTCGTTCACGGCCGAAAAGAACAACGCCGAGTACGTGCTGGCCGTGACCGACACCGCCAAGCGCGTGTCGATGCAGTGGGAGGGCACCACGCTCAAGCAGGCCTACCTGGTTTCGACGCGCACCGGCGAGCGGGTGGGCATCAACCCCAAGGCGGCCAAGAGCCGGTTCCAGCTCTCGCCGCTGGGCCGCTACGTGGTGTGGTACGACTACGCCAGCAAAAACTGGTTCTCGTTTGCCGTGGCCACCCGCAAAACCACCAACCTGACCGCCACCACCGGCGTGGCCATGGCCGACGAGGAGAACGACTCGCCCGATGACCCCCAGCCCTACGGCATCGCGGCCTGGGCCAAAGACGACGCCGCCCTGCTGGTGCACGACCGCTACGACCTCTGGAAAATCGACCCCCAAACCGGCGCGGCCACCAATTTCACGGGCGGCCTGGGGCGGCGCGGTAAGCTCATTTTCCGCTACCGCATGGCGGTGGAAAAGCAGAAATTTGTGGGGCCCAAGGACGAGCTGATGCTGCTGGTGCAGGACGAAACCACCAAGCAGTGGGGCTACTATAAAAAGAACCTGGCCGGCATCGGGGCCCCGGTGCGCCTGGCCCTGGGGCCCTACGGCTACGCGCCGCTGGTGCAGGCCAAAAACGCCGCCGTGTACATTTACACCAAGGCCAACGTGGCCCAGCCGGCCGACCTCTACGCCAGCCGCGACTTCCAAAAGGAAACCAAGCTGAGCAGCATCAACGCCCAGCAGAAGGACTACAACTGGTTCACGGCCGAGCTCACGCACTGGACCACGCCCAAGGGCTACGCCGCCACCGGCGTGCTCTACAAGCCCGAGAACTTCGACCCCGCCAAGCAGTACCCCATGGTGGTGTACTTCTACGAAAAGCTCTCGGACGGCCTGTACAAGTACACCGCGCCGGCGCCCACGCCCTCGCGGCTCGACATTGCCCTGTTTGCCAGCAACGGCTACCTTGTTTTCACGCCCGACATCAGCTACACCATCGGCGAGCCGGGGCCCTCGGCCGTCGAGTTCGTGAACTCGGGCGTGGAGGCCCTCAAGAAAAACAGCTGGGTCGACGGGGCCCACATCGGCCTCCAGGGCCAGAGCTGGGGCGGCTACCAGGTGGCCTACCTCATCACCCAAACCACCATGTACGCCGCCGCCTGGGCCGGGGCCCCGGTCGTGAACATGACCTCGGCCTACGGCGGCATCCGCTGGGAATCGGGCCAGAGCCGCCAGTTCCAGTACGAGCACACCCAGAGCCGCATCGGCGGCACGCTCTGGGAAAAGCCGGAGCTCTACCTCCGCAACTCGCCCCTGTTTGCCCTGCCCAAGGTGCAAACGCCGGTCGTCATCATGTCGAACGACGCCGACGGGGCCGTGCCGTGGTACCAGGGCATCGAAATGTTTACGGACCTGCGCCGCCTGGGCAAGCCCGTGTGGCTGCTGCAATACAACGGCGAGGCCCACAACTTGGTCAAGCGCGAAAACCGCAAGGATATTTCCGTGCGCGAGCTGCAATTCTTCGACCACTACCTCAAAGGGGCCCCCGCCCCCGTGTGGCTGGAGCGCGGCGTGCCCGCCGTTGAGAAAGGCCGCAATTGGGGACTGGAAGCCGCGACTAAGTAGCGCCCTTACGCCTTACCTCCCCGGCTACCTAGCCCTGCGCCTTCCAGCGCGGGGCTTTTTTTTGGTGAAGTTCGGCAGCGCCGGGGCAGCTACCGCGTTGGGCTGCCTGCGCTTGCCGCAGCCGGGCGGTGCGCGGCGCGAAGGGCTAGTGCTGCTCTATGTTCGGCCGGTAATGGCCGCAGGGCTTGGCAGAAAAGGGTGCCCACCGCCGCCCGCTGCCACCGTACATTGCCCCGCCGGGGGCCTTGCGCGCCGCCGGGCCCGTACTTATTCCTCCGCCTTCTCCGCCCCATGACCACGCCCGCCCCCTCCGAAGTCTTCGTGCACCACGTCTTGTTCTACACCCACGCCGCGGCCAGCGCCGCTGACCGCGCGCAACTCCTGGAAGGGTTGCAGCAGCTCCAGCGCATCCCCGGGATCCAGCTGGCGCACATCGGCACGCCCGCCGCCACCGACCGGACCGTCATTGACCGCACGTACACTTACTCGTGGCTGTGTCTCTTCGCCAGCGCCGCCGATGAGCTCCACTACCAGCAGCACCCGCTACACGACGACTTTCGGAGCCGGTACGCGCGCTATTGGGAGAAGGTCGTGATCTACGACGCGGTGGGGCCAACGTCCTGAAACCGGCATTTCCCCGCCGCATGGGAAGCTGGCCGGGTGCCGCTTTTGCGGCACCCGCAAGGTTAAAAAAAAGAGCCTTTTTCAACCTTGCGGGTGCTTATTCGCTATTCACCAACCGACAGGCCGTTTGGGTTCCACAAGGCGTACGCCTCAGGGCCCTATTAGCAAAAAGCGAAATGCCGGAGTGCCTCCAGGCCTCGACCCGGCAGGGGGTTGCACTGGCGCACGGAATGCCCGATTATGTAGCTGCGGAGCAGGAAGATACTAAAATAGCCGATGCAAAATCTGCTATTTTACAGTTCCACAATGCCCGGCAGGTACTGCTTCGGGAGCGGCTAGAAACGGTACTGCTTGGGCCGCATTTAGCACGACAACCCACATCCATTTGCAGCGTCAGCTGGCCGTGAACTACGATAACCGGGGCCCTAAAAAAAGGCAGCCTCCCGGGGATAAACGTCCGGTCGGCTGCCTTTTTTCTGCTGTCTTTTTATTGGGGTGTGCTGTCCAGAAACTGCTCCACTACCGTGCGGTACTTGGCGGGCTCCTCGAACCAGGGGAAGTGCCCGCTCTGCTCAAAAAACACAATCTTGGCCCCCGGAATCGCCTGTTGCAGGCGCCAAGCGGTAAGGGGCGCCACGTTCATGTCGTAGCGCCCGGTGAGCACCAGCGTGGGAAACGCGAAGCCGGCCAGCTTCGGCGTGAAATCGGCCTTGCCGGCATCGTCTCCCACGGCTTGCCCTACCGCCGGTTCCAGGCCCACGTTGTGGATGGGGCCCAGCTTCTTGAAGTACCGGTCGCGCTGCGCCGCCGAATAGAAGAGCAGGTTGAAGTGGGTGCGCATGCTGGCCTCGGCCGCCGCCTGGGTCACGACCGGCGGCTGCTTTTGCTGCTTCTCGGCGGCCATCGTCTCCGGAAACACCTCGTCGAACAGGTGCACGAGGGTGTTGAGGTTGCTGCCCGCCGCGTCCGAGAGGATGAGCTTGGCCACGTGCTGGGGGTAGGCGCTGGCGTAGGCAATGCTGAGCAGCCCCCCGTAGGAATCGCCCAGCAGCAGCACTTGCGGCAGGTTCAGTCCCTGGCGCAGGGCCTCCAGGTCGGCGACCTGCGCCGCCAGGGTCTGGGGCGCGCCCGCCTGCACGGGCTTCGACGCGCCCGTGCCCCGCTGGTCGTAAAAAATCACCCGGCGCTTCTGCGCCAGTTGCCGCCACACGTCTGTGGGCAGCAGGTAGGCATGCGACAGGCCGGGCCCGCCGTTCACGACCAGCAGCGGCAGCGCCGTGGTATTGGCCCCGAAAATCTCGTAGGCCAGCGCCACCGGCGCCGTGGAAATTTTGCCCGCCTGGTGGGGGAGGGCCTGCCCGGCGGCCAGCGCGGGCCCGGCCAGCAGCAGGGCGCGCACCGCCGCCCAGTAGCCGGCGCGCCAGCTCGTTCGAAACAACTTCATGGGCTACGCGGGGAGAGTTTGGGGGAAAGATGTGCAGGGGAGAAAGGTTCGCGCCAGCACGCCAGCCAGGTGCAGGCTCGTCGGGGCAAGGTAGGCAGGCGGCTCCAGAAAGGGCATGGGCGGGCCCCAAAAGCCACGGCAGCGGGCCGCAGCGCGGCTGCCTAAAAGGCACCGGTGGGCAAGCTGGCGGCGCCTCGGCGCAGCCGCAATCTCGGCCTTGCGTCGCCGGCGCACGTACCACCTTGCAGCCGTTCTAGTCCTTTCCCATGCCCAGCTCTCCCCTTGCCGAACTCGCCGCCGTCCTGGCCGCTACCCCGCCCGCCGAGGCGCTGCAACACGCCCTCGACCTGGTGGGCCCCCATTTGCGCGCCGACCGCTGCTTTCTTTACGTGCGCGACCCGGCTCAGGGCCGCGGTCGCATTGCCTTCGTCTGGCGGCTCGACGAGGCCGTACCCGACCCGCGCCACGACTGGCAGGACGACGCCGGCGACTTGCCCAAGCAGGACCCCTTGTTCCGCGCCGCGCTGGCCGCCCGGCCCTCCGTGTTCGTCGACGATGTGCACGCGGCGGGCCCCGAGGTACTCAACCAGGAATTTGAACGCACCACTTTCGGCCACCGGGCCCTGGTGCACGCCCACATTACCGACCACGGCCAGCTCTGGGGCATCTTGCAGCCCTGCGTGTTTGGCCACCCGCGCCACTGGACCGCCGCCGACCGCGACTACCTCGACGCCGCCGTGCCGCTTTTCCTACCCGTAGTGCAGGCCTACATGCGCGGGCTCGGGAAGATTTGAGGGCCCTCGGCGGGGGGGCTAAACGGCGGCGCTGCGGACCCTGGGCGCATTTGGTGCCATATTGCCGCGGCTCCGGTGCTAATCCCCGTCGCCCTATTCCTGCTCATGCGTAAAAGCTACTTTTTGCTGCTCCTGGCTCTTTTTTCGGTGGGGCCACCCCTGGATTCGCACGCGCAAGTCAAGGCCCTGCGCTTTGGCAAAGTCGTGGACGGCCGGGGCCACGTGTTCACCGACGCCGTCGTGCTCGTCCGCGCCGACCGCATCGTGGCCGTCGGCGCGGCCAAGGACGTGGCCATTCCCGCCGATGCCGAAGCCATCGACTTGCGGGCGTACACGGCCATCCCCGGCCTCATCGACGCGCACACGCACATGAGCTTCTACTGGGACCGGGCCCCGGGCACCACCCCCTGGGCGCAGCTGGGTACCCTGGGGCCGGCCGTGACGGTGTTCCTGGCCCAGGAAAACGCCCGCAAGGCCCTGGAAACGGGCGTGACCACCGTGCGCGACCTGGGCTCGTTCGACAACATAGACTTCGCCCTGCGCGAGCTCATCAACCGGGGCGCCGTCGTGGGCCCCCGCATGTTTGTGGCCGGCAACGGCCTGCACATCAGCAGCTCGCCCTATAAGGTGAGGCTGTGCCCGATGCCGGGCAGTGCGACGGCGTGGAGGCCGTGCAACGCGTGGCCCGCCAGCAAATCGCCGCTGGGGCCGACTGGATCAAGATGTACGGCTCCACCGGCAGCGACAAGGACGTGACCGGCTTCCAGACGTTCACCTACGCGGAGATGCAGGCCGCCGCCGACGTGGCCCATTTTGCCGGCAAACGCATTGCCATCCACTCCTACGGCCCCGACGGGGCCCGCGACGCGGTGCGGGCCGGCACCAACACCGTGGAGCACGCCATCGACATCGACGACGCGACCCTGGCCACCATGGCCAAAAAGGGCATCATCTACGTGCCCACCGTCGAGCACAACAAGTACTACATTGCCCACCGGGCCGAATTTGGCTACGATACCACCGTGGTCCGGGCGCTGAACGGCTACGTGGCGCAGAACTTCGCAACCCTGAAGCGCGCCGTCAAGGCCCGGGTAAAAATCGCCATGGGCTCCGATGCCGTCTTCACGGGCTTCGGGGAGAATACGCGTGAGCTGGCCTGGTTTGTCAAGGCCGGCATGACGCCCGCGCAGGCCCTGCAAACCGCCACCACCACCGGGGCCGAGATGCTGGGCCAGGAAAAAAACCTGGGCGCCATTGCCCCCGGCTACCTGGCCGACCTGGTGGCCGTAGAAGGCGACCCGCTCCGCGACATCAGCGCGGTGATAGACCACGTGAAATGGGTGATGAAAGCCGGCAAAGTCGGAGTCGACAAGACCCAAAACGCGGCCCCCGGCCTGCGCTGAACCCGGACGAAGGCCCGCGGGCCCGAGCGAAAAGAACTGCGGAAGACCAGTATCCGGCCGCCAGAGAAAATTTAAAAGAGCTGCCAACAGAGGTGTTGACAGCCAATTTGGCACCAATTGAAACCGGCCGGCAGCCGGGGCCAACCCAGCGGATTAGCCCCCGGTAAAAGGCAGGCTAGAGTTACCCTTGTTCTACGCTGCCGCTCCTTCGCACAGCCACTGACCGGCGCTGCTAGCATCAACCAGTAGCGGCGAAGTAAGCAGTAGAGTTGTTCCTGAATAAAAACCGCACAAAAAGAACGTCATGCGGCGCGCAGCGAAGTATCTTTTCCACGTAACCAATCCTGATTACTGGCGCAGAACGTCATGCAGCGCGCAGCAAAGCATGAGATTCTGCTTTTCTTTAATTTAAGAACAAGTCTAGTAAGTACAACGGTTGGGTTTGCCGCAATTCGCTCTCTGCTGATTCCCATGACGGATTCCACCTCATCCCTCGCCGCGGCCACCACGGCCGTTCGTGCCCACCTGTTGGAGCTTTTGGAGGGCCGCCAGGCTCACCTTTCCTTCGACGCCGCCGTTGAAGGCTTGCCCGCCGCGCTGCGGGGCGTGCAGCCCGCGCACGTGCCCTACAGCATCTGGCAGCTGGTCGACCACATCCGCACCGCGCAGTGGGACATCCTCGAGTTCTCCCGCGACGCGGCCCACCAGTCGCCGCCCTGGCCCGCCGGCTACTGGACCCTGGACGCTGCCCCCGCCACCGACGCCGCCTGGGACGGGGCCCTGGCCCAAATCGCCCGCTACCGCGCCGCGTTCGAGGCCTTGCTCCACGACCCCGCCCGCGACTTGTACGCGCCCCTGGCCCACGGCGACGGCCAAACGCTGCTGCGCGAAGCCCTGCTCATCGCCGACCACACGGCCTACCACGTGGGCCAAATCGTGCTGTTGCGCCGGCTGCTGGGGGCCCCGGCTGGCTAGGGGTGGGGCCCCTTCTGTGTCCTTCCGGGCCCCCGGGGCGGATAGCTCCTCATTATTGCTCCCCGCCAAAGCCTTTGCCGATGCCCCCTGCCGTGCCCGCCCCCTTCGACGTTGACGAACGCCTGCGCTGGGTCGAGCGCGTCGCCCGCCTCATGGACAGCCAGTTTCGGCTGCCCGGCACCCGTTTCCGCTTTGGCCTCGATCCACTGCTGGGCCTCATTCCCATCGTGGGCGACCTCTCCACTACCGCCGTCTCGGTCGCCTTGCTGCTGACTATGCTGCGCCACGGGGCCAGTGGTGCCGTCGTCGTGCGCATGGCCCTCAATATTTTAATCGATACCGTCGTCGGGGCCGTTCCCATTCTCGGCAACGTGTTCGACTTCGCCTACAAAAGCAACGAGCGCAACGTGGCCCTGCTGCGCCGCCACTACGCCGAGGGCCGGCACGCGGGCAGCGGCAAAGGCCTAGTAGCCTTGCTGCTGCTGGCCTTTCTGGCCGTCGCGGGCCTAGTGGCTTGGGGCAGCGTGGTGCTGATTGGGTGGGTGTGGCACTACTTTAGCGCCCACCCCATCCTAAGCACCTAGCCCCTAGCATGCGCGGCCGCCCGCAAAAAAGCCCGGTACGGTGCCAACCATCGCCAGGCTTTTCACTTGCTGCGCCCGCCGCGCTTACGCCGCCGCTTCAATTACGCAAACCGGGTTAGCGGCGTCCGGGGCCCCGCCCGGCATGGCCGCCCCCCAAACTCCCAAATCCGGCGCATTTCGTGGGGCTAAAAGTCTTCCACCACCTCGGCGTAGAGCATCATGGTTTGAATCTTGGCGTGTCCCAACACCTTCATTGGCATGGCCACCGGCAGCCCGCGCATCAGCGAGAGCACCGCGAACGAGTGCCGCATCGTGTGCATCCTCCCCAGCGCATGCTTGAGCAGTGGCCGCTTCACCACCTTGCCTTCCGCGGCGGTGGCTACTTCCACCAAGTACCGCAACCCTGCCAGCTGCGCAATGCGCTTTAGGTTGCGGTTCATCGCCTAATTCGACGTGGACGGCAGCAGTTACGCCCGCGTCCATTCGCTTTTAATTAGCCCCCTAGCCGCCAACACCGGTACGCGGCCGCTCACGTATAGCTGGCAAACCCTCCTTCTCCTGGTCTTGGTGCTCTCGCTATGAAGCGTACGGTTCAGCAATTTCCACCCGTGTATTTTGCTCTGGTGATGTCGACGGGTATTATTTCGCTGGCAGCGCAGGCCCAGCAGCTGGCCGGGCTGGCCACTGGCCTTTTCTACGTCAATCTGGTGGCCTACCCAGTGCTGCTGACGCTGTTGGTGTTGCGGCTGGTGCTTTTCCCCAAGGAATTCTGGGTGGCCCTGACCTCGCACAAAGAGGGCCCAACCTTTCTGGCTTTGGTGCCGGCCACGGCGCTGCTGGGCAGCCAGTTTGTGCAGCTGGCCAACAATCACTTTATGGGCAACATGCTGTGGCTGGCGGCACTAATCAATTGGCTACTAATTAGCTACTAGACTTGTTCCCAAATAGTATTTTTGGGAATGCTTGCCGTGAATACGATAGCCGATGACCGGCAAATGCGGGCCTTAACCGGGTTGGACAGGGCCGCGTTTTGTGCGCTGGCTGAGCCGTTTGCGGTCGGCTGTCAACAAGAAGCCGCGGCGCGCTTTACTGACCAGCGGCCCCGCAAGCGGAAAGCCGGCGGTGGGCGTAAAGGCGTGCTAGTCAGGTCGGAGCAAAAACTATTATTTGTCCTCTACTGCCTCAAAACGTATCCCGCCTTTGACGTGCTGGCCGCTACGTTTGGCCTGCCACGCTCCAAAGCTTGCGAACACGCGCTCCGCTTAGCCAAGGCCCTGGAACGTGCCCTGCGCACGCAAGGCGTGCTGCCGGCCCGCGCCATTGACTCGCTGGCCCAGGCCCAGGTGCAAGCGGTCTTTGCCGAGGTGCCCGTGCCGCTGCTCGATGCCCCCGAGCGCCCCCCACACCGGCCGCGCGCCGTCGTGGACCGGGCGGCCGGCTACTCGGGCAAAAAAAAGACTGCCCCGTAAAAAGGCGCTTGTCGCCGCCCCCGCCCGGTGTGTTCACTACCTGGGACCCACCACCTGCGGATCCACGCACGACGACCAACTGCTTAAAAACGAGTTCGCGGCCAACCGGGGCTTACGCGACCCCTTCGCCTTGCCGGCCGATTGGGGCTACCTGGGCCTGGTCACCGACTACGGCCTGCCGCCCCAAAGCCTGCCGCCCCAAAGCCTGCCGCCCCAAAGCCTGCCGCAGCGCAAGCCCCGGCACCGCAAAAAAACGCCCCGACGCGGCCCTGACCGATGCCCAACGAACCGAAAATGCGGCCCACGCCCGCCGCCGTGCCACGGGCGAACACGCCATCGGCGGGGCCAAACGCCTGGGCTGCGTGGCCCAAACCGGCCGCAATAAGTCCGCTGCATTTAACGACCGGCTCCTCGCCCTAGCTTGTGGAATCTGGAATTGGCATCTCAAAAAACGAAAAGAAGCTATTTAGGAACAAGTCTACTCAATACAATACCCCCGCAATGTCTTTACCACCCGGCCACCCTGTAGGTTTTTCCCTACTTGAACGTTCTTTCTCCTGAACGCCTCGTCTACCTTGGGACCGTTTTCTTGAACGATGCGGCCCCGGTGAATTCTACGGGGTTGCTTGCTGTCCGCCGCGCGGCGAGCCCCACACGGATGCGCCTTCGCTCGGCCCGCGGCGCCGCTAACGATCCGTTTTTTTTGGGGCGCGCTGCAGGGTTTGCCGGGCCCAACCTTTTGGGCGGCGTCCCGGTTGCGTAGGCGCTGTGGGCCAACGGATTGGCGGCGCCCAATGCACGCTTGACCGGGGCCGTCCAGGGGCCGGGTAGCTGTTTTCGTCGCCCGTCCGTCGTTCCCTCCCCTGCGCACCCATGGCCCTCCCCCGAAAATTCGCGGCACTGCACCGCGGCCTGCTGTCGAAAGAAACCAAAAAACGCGCCGAACGCGCCGTGTTAGGGGTCGCCATCGCCGGCTTTCTCGTCCACCTGGCCCTCATCGGCGCGGTGGAGGCGGGCCTGCTGGTGGTGCCCGCGCCCGCGGAGCTGCTCCGCAACCCCATCGCCGCCATTTACACGCCCTTTTCGTTCATCTTGGTGTACGAAGTGTACTTGCTGGTGTACTACCTGCCCCGGTCGCTCAGCACCTACGTGGGCAAGCAGTACGAAATCATTACCCTGATCCTGATCCGCCGCTCGTTTAAAGACCTGGCCGGCCTCTCGCTGACGGCCGACTGGTTCGCCAGCGCGCACGACCGGCAGTTCACCTACGACTTGGCGGCGTCCGCCCTCTTATTTTTCCTGATCTACGTGTTTTACCGGCAAGACCGGCCCCGACGCCCCGCGCCCCGCGTGCGCCCCGCGGGGGTGGCGCGGTTCGTGGCCGTCAAAAAAGCGCTGGCCACGGCGCTCGTGCCCGTGCTGCTGGCCCTGGCCGGCTACTCGTTTGCCCACTGGCTGGCCGGCGCGCTGCGCCCCGCCGCGGCCGCGCACGCCTCGTTCCAGGACATTAACAACGTCTTCTTTGAGCAGTTTTTCGCCGTGCTCATCGTCGCCGACGTCCTGCTGCTGCTGCTCTCGTTTTTTCACACCGACGCGTTCCACGCCGTCGTCCGCAACTCGGGCTTCGTCATTTCCACCATCCTGATCCGGCTGTCGTTTTCCGTGGGCGGGTTCCTCAACCCGGCGTTGGTCGTGGCGGCGGTGGTGTTCGGCCTGGTCATCCGCGTGGTCCACGACCGGTTCGAGCGCCACCTCGGGCCCACCGCCGCCCGTGTCCCCCCGCGGGGAGGCGCGCCCACGGGCTTCGCCGACGAAAGATGATGGGGATGGCCCCTGTCTGATTCCCACCGCATCTCGGCTCACATTTAAAAGCTCGTTTGCCTGAACCGCGGCGCCTGAACGCGAGGCTACTGCTCGGCTGGAGTTTACGAAGCATTCTTCGCGTGATGGCGTGTTGAGGCTTCTTTCCACGCGTTTTGTTTCTAAAAGATGTTATTTTTAACAACTTTTAGAAATGAACTACCTCGCCCTCCGTTCCCGCTTCGCCGCCCAGGGCCTGGTTTCCAGCCACGAGCTGCGCCTGGCCTTCCCCGATTTCGACAAGCGCCGGCTGGTCGAGTGGCAGGCCCGCGGCTACCTCCAGCGCGTCGTCAACCGCTGGTACCGCTTCACCGAAACGCCCCTCGACGAAGCCCTGCTCTGGTTCACCGCCAACCGCATCTACGCGCCCGCCTACCTCTCCCTCGAAACCGCCCTGTCCTACCACGGCCTCATCCCCGAAGGCGTGTATACGCTCACCTCCGTGAGCCCGCGCAAAACCCAGGAGTACCACACCCCCCTGGGCACCTTCCGCTACCAGCACCTGCTGCCGCGCCTCTACTTCGGCTACGAGGTGCTGCGCCCCGCCGGCAACCGCCCCGTGCTCATGGCCGACCTCGAGAAGGCCCTGCTCGACTACTGCTACCTGCACCCCGAGCTGCGCACTGCTGCCGACTTTGCCGCCCTGCGCCTCAACCCCGCCGTGCTGCACGCCCGGCTCAACCCCGCCCGCCTCGCCGCCTACCAGACCCTTTTCGCTCACCCGCGCCTCAACCGGCGCGTCGCGGCGCTGCTTTCCCTGCTCCCGGCCTATGCTTAGCCTCGCCCAAATTCAGGCCCAGTACCCGGCCGCCCTCCGGCCCTTCAGCCGCTTCATCCTGCGCGAATACCTCCAGCACAAGCTGCTTCAGCTCATCTATGACGGCCCCCTGGCCGACCGCTTCGTCTTCCTCGGCGGCACCTGCCTGCGCATCGTCCACGGCAACCAGCGCTTCTCCGAAGACCTCGACTTCGACAACACCGGCGTCACGGCCGCCGAGTTCGGCGAGCTGGCCGCCGTGGTCGTCCGCGGCCTGGAGCTGGAAGGCTACGAGGTTGAAATGCGGCTGGTGCTCAAAGACGCCTATCACTGCCACGTCCGCTTTCCCGAGCTGCTGTTCAACGAAGGCCTCAGCGGCTACCGCGAAGAGAAGATTCTCATCCAGCTCGACACCGAGCCCCAGCACTTCGCCTTCGCCCCAGTGCCCTACCTGCTCAATCGCTTCGACGTCTTCACCCAAATCCAGACCACGCCCCCCGACCTGCTCCTGGCCCAGAAGTGCTACGCCATCCTCAACCGCGTCCGCAACAAGGGCCGTGACTTTTACGACGCCGCCTTCCTGCTCGGCCGCCAAATCACCCCCAACTACGCCTATCTCGCCCAGAAGCGCGGCATCGAAGCCCCCGCCGACCTCAAGGCCCAGCTGCTCGCCCACTGCCAAACCCTCGACATGGCCGCCATGGCCGCCGACGTGCGTCCCTTCCTCTTCAACCCCCGCGAAGACCGCCTGGTCACCCTCTTCCCCCAGTACATTCAGCAAGTATTAAGCTGAAGCTTGCTACCCGCAAAAAATGGAACGAGCGGACCAGCGGGCCCGCTCGTTCCATTTCCACCCGACACCTCAAAATGCGGCCGGTCCTTAAAGCCCGGCCAGCCACCGGGGCCCCTCCGGGGCTAGTGCGCCCGCGCGTCAGCCGCCTTCAGCAGATAATCTCATAACCTCACTCGCGCGCATCGGCCCGGCTGCGTTCCCTGGTTTGCCGCTGACGCCCGCCCCAATAAGGGCGGCCCCAAGAAATGGCTACAACAAGCAAAGATTTGGCTACAGGTGCCGGCAACGGCCGGCCGACCTTTGCGCAGCAATCAAAAAGGACAGCCACCGGTTGACTGCCCTGATGGGGCAGGCAAAGGCACAACGCCTCCCGTTGGGGTTCTTCCGTTTCACAAGTCGTCGGTGCCCATGAAAACAGCGCAACCCCACCCCGTCGACACTCTCTCCGCCTTTCACCAGCTGATGGGGCTCCCCAAACCGGCGCACCCGCTCATCAGCCTCGTCCCGTTCGAAGAAATCCAGTACCCGGCGAAGGCCGCGCCCACCGCGCTGCGCAACAACTTTTATTCCATCGCCCTGAAGCGAAACTTCACTGGCAAGCTCCGCTACGGCCAGCAGGCCTACGATTTCGACGAAGGGGTGATGGTGTTCATGGCCCCCGGCCAGGTGTTGAGCTACGAAACGGAGGCCCCCCTGCGCCACGCGGGTTGGCTGCTGATGATTCACCCCGATTTCCTGTGGCATGCGCCGCTGGCCAAAAGCATCCGGCAGTACCCGTTTTTCAGCTACGCCGTCCACGAGGCGCTGCACCTCTCGGAAAAAGAAGAGCGCCAGATGACCGGCATCATGCAGCACATCGCCCAGGAGTACCACGCCAACCTGGACGCCTTCAGCCAGCGCGTGATCCTGGCCCAGCTGGAGCTGCTGCTCACCTATTCCGAGCGCTTCTACCAGCGGCAGTTCCTCACCCGCCGCATCGCCCACCACCGGCTGCTCGAACGGCTGGAAGACCTGTTGACGACCTACTTCGCCAGCGAAGCGCTGGCCCGGCAAGGCCCGCCCACCGTCCAGTACATCGCCGACCGGCTGCACGTGTCGCCCAATTACCTGAGCGTGCTGCTCAAAACCCTCACGGGCCAAAGCACCCAGCAGCACGTCCAGGCCAAGCTTATCGAACAGGCCAAGCAGCAGCTGTCCACCACGGAGCTGTCGGTCAGCGAAATCGCCTACGCCCTGGGCTTCGAGCATTCGCAGTCGTTCAGCAAGCTGTTCAAAACCAAAACGGCCCTTTCCCCTGGTGCCTTTCGCAACGCCTTCAATTAACGCCCCGTCCCCTGCGCATGAAACTCGAAGAAAAAGGCCCCATCCAACCCCCGCCCGTGCTCACCGGTCCGGGCCAGCAAACCGCCGCGGCCGTGCGGTCCTGGCCGGCCGTCATCGCCGCCACCCATTGGGATTTGTTCGACCGCGCCCGCGTCGACGGCGCCGATTTTTACGTCGGGGAAGCCGAGCTGGGCCACATCCACTTGAACGGGGAAGTGCACTTGGCCGCCACCCGCGCGCTCGGCGTCCCGCTGGTGCAGCAGGGCCTGGCCAGCCCGCTGCCCTACGGCGCGCAACGCGGCGATTGGGTTTCGTTCCGGATTCGCACCGACGCCGACGCTGCGCACGCCACTTGGCTGTTCCAGTTGAACTACGACCGCCTACGGGGCGTGCCCCTGGAGGCGCTGACCGCGCAACTGCAAGCCGGCCGCCGGCGGTAGCTGCGGAGGGCCCTGCCAATGGTGCCCTTCGCCCATTTTTCTCAACGCCACCAACTTTCCCACCTTATGCTTGTCATTACCGGAGCCAACGGCCAGTTAGGGGCCGCCATCATTGACCACCTCTTGCGCACCGTACCACCCGACCAGGTAGTTGCCAGCGTGCGCGACCCCGGCCAAGCCTCGGCCCTGGCCGCGCGGGGCGTGGCGGTGCGGGCGGGGGATTTTGCCCGGCCCGACACGTTGCGCACGGCCTTCGCGGGGGCCGACCAGGTCTTGATTGTCTCCGCCAATAAGCTCGGGGAAGAGGCCCGGCGGCTGCACCAGGCCGCCATCGGGGCCGCCCGCGCCGCCGGGGCCCGCCGCATTCTCTACACCAGCCACATGGGCGCGCGGCCCGACTCGTTTTTTGAGCCGGCCCTCAACCACGCCGCGAGCGAGGCCCTGCTGGCCGCGCAGGGCGTGGCCTACACCGCGCTGCGCCACGGCTTCTACGCTGAGAGCGCGCTGCACATGGTGGGGCGGGGCCTGCGGGAAGGCCTGCTGCGTACCCCCGAAGACGGCCCCGTGAGCTGGACCACCCGCGCCGACCTGGCCGAAGCCGACGCGCGGCTCTTAACCCAGCCCGGCCGCTTCGAAGGCCTCACCCCGCCGCTCACCGCCGCCGAAGCCGTGACGATGGCTGACCTGGCGGCGCTGGCTTCGGAAGTGACGGGGCGCGAGGTCAGGCACGAAACCATTACGGACGACGAATGGCTGCGGGCCCAGGTGGCGCACGGCGTGCCCGCGCCGGTGGCCGAGCTGCTGCTGGGCTCGTTTCGGGCTTCGCGGCGCGGCGACTTCGCGGCCGTGGACCCCACCCTGGAAACGCTGTTGGGCCGGCGCCCGCAAACGATGCGCGACGTCCTGGCCCGCGCCCTGAAGCCAACGGAAGCCTAAAGCAGTACGTGGGCAGGCCTGTGTAGGAAAAGGCAGCCTAGCCTTTCGTTCAAACCGAAACGAGCGGACCACCCGGCCCGCTCGTTTCATTTTCACCCTACCCCTTGTATGATTGTACTGCCCTATCTTGAGGGGAGCCGGAAAAGGAAACGGGGTCACCGCCTATCCCTAAATGCGGCGCTTTGGCGTCGACGTTGCGAGTGAGAGTTTGTGCCCCGTTTCCCGTTTTTGCCTGAAGACTGAACAGTATGGAGGGAGCCCGGCCCTGGCGCTGGTGGCATCCCGCATTTGTACAAGGAGAGTTGCGGTGAAAACCAGACCGGCTGGTTGCTTTCCACCTTTTTTACCCCGTGCCCATGCCCACTGTTCCTTCCCCCACCGCCCCGCTCAAGTACGTCGTGGGCATCGACATTGCCAAAGACACGTTCGTGGCCTGCTTCGGCCGCATCGAAGCCAGCCAGCAGCTGCGCTTCGGCCAAGAAGCCACGTTTGCCAACACGCTGGCCGGCTTCACGGCCCTGCTGGCCTGGTCGGCTCGGCAGCAAGTAGCCCCGGCCCCGCGCTGGTTCGTGGTCGAGGCCACGGGCGTCTATTACGAAGCGCTGGCCTATTTTCTGGCCGATAACGCGCAGGCCCTGAGCGTGCTGCTGCCCAACAAAGTCAAACACTTTGCCCAGCGCACCGAACTCAAGCGCAAGACCGACCAACTCGACGCCCGCCTGCTCTGCCGCCTGGGCCTGGAGCGGGCCTTGCCCGCCTGGCAGCCGCCCACGCCCGCCCTGCGCCAGCTGCGGGCCTTGGCCCGCGAGCGCCAACGCCTGAGCGACCAAGGCGGCCGGCTCAAAACCCGGTGCCACGCCTACCAGCACAGCTACCAACCCGACACCCGCACCCTGGAACGCCTGGCGGCTCAACAACAACGCATTGTCCAGCAACTAAAAGCCGTGGACCAGGACCTGGCCGCACTGCTCGAAGCCGAGCCGGAACTGGCCCGCAAGCTGGCCCACCTGACCAGCATTCCGGGCATCGGCCTGACCACGGCCATCGTCGCGGTGGCCGAAACCAACGGCTTTGTCCTGGTGGAAAACGAGCGCCAGCTCGCCTCCTACGCCGGGCTGGACGTGGTCCAGCGACAGCGTGGCCTCTCGGCGCTGGCCACGCGCATTTCCCGGCGAGGAAACGTGCGCCTGCGCACGGCCCTCTACTTGCCGGCCGTGAGCAGTCTACGCTACAATCCCCAGCAAAAAGCCTTCTACGCCCGCTTGCGGGCCCGTCAGCCCAGCGGCAAGCCCGGCGTGATTGCCGTCATGCGCAAGCTCTTGCTGCTCTGCTACTCGCTCTGGAAAAACGACCGGCCTTACGACCCCCAGTATCACCCGGCCCGTGCTGCTGTAAAAGAAGTAGCCCCGGCCACGTAAACGGGCCGAGGCTACACAGGATGAACCCGAAGGTCCTCCTTTAGGAGTTCCAAAGGTAAAAAACTTGTCCGATTTCTTGCTTTTTATCACAGTATCTCGCTAAGCATATGGCTACCACCAAAGACGCGCAGTTTTACCGCACGCGCAAAATGGCCACCTTCATTCCCGTGGTCGGCGTGCCGTTCCTGGCCGTACTATTCTGGCTCGGCGATGGTGGCAAGGGTGCCACGGCCGGCGCGGCCCCGGCAACCGCGGGCATCAACACTGACCTGCCCCAGGCGGGCACCTCGACCATTACGGCCAGCAAGCTGGAAGCCTACGCCGCCCCGGTCGATTCGCTGCGTAACCGCGACTTGGTCAGCGCCCGGCCGGATACCGGCCGGGCCGGCGGCCTGACGTCTGGCGTGGGCGCCAATAGCCAGCCCGGCAAGGTTCCGGCCGACCAGGCCGTGGTCGCCGCGCAGCAGCAGCTCGCCGCGGCTCAGGCCGCGCAACGAAGCAGCGGGCCGGTGGCCACCGGCGGCACCGCCTCCCTGAGCCCGGAACAGCAGATGGAGTTGATGCGCTCTCAGCACCAGCGCGAACTGGACGAAGCCCGCACCCAGGCGGCCCTCGAACGCATTAATGCCCAGGCCATGACTGGCAGTGGGGGAGGAGTGCCCGCCGCCCGACCGCTGGCAGCCGTGGCTGTCAAGAAGCAGCCCGCCACCCGCGCCCGGATGGTCGACGAGGATGCCGTGGTGTCGCGCCTGGGCTCCAACGGCTCGGGCCGCAAGCGCACGGCTTCGTTTCAGGGGTTAGCTTCTGAGGGCGCCGGCGCAGATGCTAACACGTTGCCAGCCGTTATCCATGAGTCGCAGGAAGTAGTTTCCGGCTCGCTGGTGAAGATGCGGCTCACCGAGTCGGCGGTTGTGAATGGCCACCAGCTGGCGGCCAACACCTTCATCTACGGCAAGTGCAGCCTGGCCGGCGAGCGGCTGAATATCAACATCGCAACCCTCAAATCGGGCAGCAGCATCTTCCCGGCCGCGCTGGAAGTGTACGATGTGGACGGGCTGGAAGGCCTGCACATTCCCGGCGCCATCACCCGCGACGCTTCCAAGCAAGCTGGGGCTGATGCCCTCGGCGCAGCCGATATGATGACCATGAGCGCCGACCCCGCTACGGCCGCCGCCGGCGTGGCCGTCAATGCGGTCAAGGGCCTCGGGCAGAAGAAAATTCGGCTCGTGAAGGTGCGCCTGAAAGCGGGCTACAACCTCATGCTCAAAGTTGACAAAGACCAATAATCCCACCCCCTATGAACCGTATTACCCTTTCCACCGGCGCACTATTGGTAAGCCTGCTCGGCGCCGCGCCCGCGCGGGCCCAGACCAGCGCCGCCCGGATGCTGAACTACTCAGAGGCCAACAAGCTACCAACTTATCCGCCCTACATCAGTGAGCAGAAAACCACCCACTTAGTCTTTCCATTTCCGGTCACCTACGTCGACCTGGGCAGCTCGGGCCTCGTCGCGGCCAAGGCCACCGGCGCCGAAAACATCGTGCGCGTGAAGGCGGCTGGCGCGGGCTTCCCCGAAACCAATATGACGGTACTAACCTCCGATGGCAAGCTGTACTCGTTCGTGGTCAACTACCAGCGCGACCCCAAAGTGCTGAGCCTGGACCTGGGCGCGGCGGGCGGCACAGCGGCCTCGGGCGAGGCCATTCTGTCGAACTCGCCCATCCCGCAGGGCAACCTCGATGCCTACTCCAAGCAGGCATTGGAGGCTAGCGGCACGGCCGCCAGCGAAAGCGCCAACCAGCTTAGCCTGCGGGCGGGCGCGGTGGGCTACCGGCAGGAAACGTTGTTCTTCCCCCTGCACCTAGCCAACCGCTCGAACGTTACCTACGATGTAGACTTCGTCAAATTCTACATCCAGGACAAGTAACTGGCCAAGCGCACCGCTGAGCAGGCCATCGAGATAACTCCCATCTACGTCTACAACGGGGCTCTGAAAAAGATTGAAGCCAAGGGCAAGCTGGAGCGGGTGTACATCTTTAAGAAATTCACTATTCCCGAGCAGAAGCAACTCATTGTGGAGCTGTACGAGAAGGGCGGCGGGCGCAACATCAAACTCAAGCTCGCCAACTCCGACTTGCTCAAAGCCCGTACCTTCAAGTAGCAGCTGGTGGCATGTAGGGGCTAGCCGGGCATATCCGCAGTTCATTTTGCACCTGGCAACTCCTAGCTTAGTACCTGCGTTCACAAAGTATACTTGTGAAAAATACCAAAATCTATCGTTATGCGCAAGCTCCTGTTTTTTGCCGCCGTTATTGCTTTTCTCTATTCCTCGTGGGGGCCTAGCTGGGGCCCCAGCTTAGCCATCTGGCTGCTGATTATCGGCGCATTTCTGCTGGTCGGCCCGACCGTGGCCAAGCTAAACAAGCCTGACCGTCGTCACTCGGACGATTACTAAGTCTGCGTCACTCATTGCTACAATTTCGGCCCCCGGCGCTTCGGCACGGGGGCTTTTTGTTGCTGCGCAGGTTCTTTCGAGACGTCGGGTAGCGTCGGTCCCGAATGCGCTTCTGCCTTCAGAACGGGACCAGCCACGAGCAGTACGACTGTTACCATGGGCAAAGCACGCAGTAGCCGCCCCAGGCGCTGAGCCAGGCGCGGCTCCTCCATTTTGACGGGCATCTGTTGCAGGATTTCTGCTCCACTACGCAGCGTAGTTAGGCGAGCCGGCTGCTCATCGCTGGGGTGCACGATGCCCCGCATGCCCTGCATTATCTGCCGCGCCAGCATAGTGTGCTTACCGCCAAGTAGATTCCACGCAATTGCTTCCTGAGCCTGCTGAACTTCTCGCATGGCTTCGACCCGCTGCAGGAAAGCTGGTACTACTACCGCATTTGGAGGCGTCAGCACCAAGCCCGGTAGCGGGGTCGTAATCTGGGCAAAAAAGGCTCTTAGCGGCTGCAGGTCCGTTTCAGCATTGCCCGTTGGCCGCAGAATGGCGTGGTCCCGCGCCTGATTGTACTGCTTCGGGTTTGACTGCGCTACCAGATTCACATCGTAGCCGGCACTTTCGCCAAGCACTTGAAAAGCTAGCCCTAGGGTGCGCCCATTGCCTTCCCGGAAGGGATGGGCATAGTTGTACTGGTCAAAATAGTAAGCCGCCCGCGCCACAAACTGCTCTTTATCCAGCCCCTTCAGGTAGCGCTCGGCGGCTAGCTGCTGGCCGATGGTATCCAGATGCTCCGGCAACTGCTGGTAGCTACCGAAGAACATGGTCTGCTGGCCTACGGCGTCGGCGTCGGCCGAACTCGATTTCGTGGTTTGGAATTGCCCCCAGCCGCGTAGCTGCCCGGCCCACGCGTACACATCCTGAAAAAGGTGTCGGTGCAGAGCCTGCAAGCCCTGCGCATTATACGGCTCGACTTCTACCCGACCCGTGAGCACCTCCAGCATGCGAAAGTGAAAGCAGTTGCCTTCAACCTCCGCCAGCTTATCTTCGTCCGTGATGTGGAGCCGGTTGCTAAGAATACCGGTGTAGGGGTCGGTAAAACCGTCAGTCATAAATGTATTCGCGGCCGGGCCGACGTAGAAAAGCAAAACGCCCAACCAGTTGGCCGAGCGCTGTTCTCTGGGAGTATGCGGCTAGCTAGTGAGAGAGTGACCGGGTTTTGGCCACTACGGGTACTGGCCGAGGCGGTGCTGCCGCGACGGTTTCGCGGGTCGGCACGGCAGCCTGGCTCTGGGACCGGTAGTAGCTATCCAGCTGCGCGTTAACTTCAGCCAAGCTTAACTCGCCCTCGATGTAGCGCTGGTTAAGCTGCTCCGCGAAAGGGCTCAGCTTGCGGTCCTGTGTGGCATTCAGCGCGGCGGCCCGGTCCGAAAGGGCCTGCCGCTGCTCGCGGGTAGCTTCCTTGGGGCCAAATTTCGCGGTGATGTCCATGGTATATCGCCTTAGTGGGTCTACTACTACAAACGAAAGTTACGGGAAAATGTGCCAAAGCAGGCTATTCGCCCAACTGAGCAGCTCGCATACCATCCGGCACCATTTGCCCTGATGGGGCAGCAAGAAGAAACCTTGCTGCCCCACCGATTCTGGCGGCCTAGGCCGCTAGCCGTAGCTGCATTTGCGTGCCGGGCGCGGCCAGCGTCTCCGCATCCGGCGCCAGTGGGGGCGATTGCGGGGCGCTTGCCTTGGCTTGGCGGGCGCGGTAGGCGGCCATTTCGGGGCCGGGCAGCCACTGCTTACCCGCACAGGCGCGGAGGTTGAATTCCTGCTAGAGAAATTCCTCGCGGAAAATCAGGTGCACAGTGCCTTTTTTGAAGGCCCGGATTTCGAAAAACCGGCTGTACACCGTGTGCACGCCGTTTGGGTTGGAATTCTGGTTGCCGTAGCGGTCCAGAGCCGTGTCGATGCCCACGCAGGTATCGTAATTCTCACCCGTTAGGTAGCACATCACCCGGTCGATGTCGGCGTAGTCGTCGCGCCGGCTCCAGTTCACGCAGAAGACTTTGCCCGAGAAGCCCTCTTCTACCGCGTAGGGGAGAATCACTTTGCGGTTCACCTTCCACTGCGAGTTGGTTACCCAGCCTTCCACGTGCAGGCGGTTGTCCTTGTGGTACTTGGTGAAGGTATCGAACACCGACTCCACGGCTTGCTCCATGATAGTTTCGCGGTTGTCGAGCACCAACGCTACCAGCTCGGCCACGGCCTCGTGGGTGAATTCCTGGTAGCCCTGTGCTTTGCTGAATGCCGCGAAGTTGCGGCGCACGTCGACCGTCATCAGCTTCTGAATGTTCACCTTGTCGAGTACCAGCCCCCAGATTTGCTGGTTCATCTCGTCGGCAAAGTTATTGTAGCTCGTGCGCAGGCTGCCACGCTCCAAGCTGGCCTCTGCCAACTTTAGCACGTCCTGGTAATCGTTGCGCAACAGGCTTTTGGCGTAGAACTTCATGCCCTCGCGGGCTTGCAGGTAGGCGGCGTACTGCGCCTTCAAGCCCTCGTATTCAGCGGCCATGTTGCCGATGACATCACGGGTGGCCACGGCGTTAGCGAAGAGGTTTTAGTCCAGCTCCGGCCCCCGGCGGCCCCGGCTGGTAAACTTGAAGGTGAGGCGGTCGGCCTTGGCCGGCTTGTGCAGGCGCACCAGGCTTACCCCTACATTGGTGGAGCGCTCAGCCTCGGCAAAAACGGCCCCCAGCGCTTCGCTCGTGCCGTGGTCCTCGATGAGGCGGGCCAGCAACTGCCGGGTTTCGGTGTAGGGGTTGGCCAGCGTTTCGGTGTTGAGCAGGCACACCACGTCGCCGCCGGCGGCTACTACGTCCCAGGCCTTGAGCAAATGCCGGTCGCCATTGGAGAAGGGCGGGTTCATCACGATTAAGTCGAAGAAATGGTCGCCCCGGTAATTCAGAAAGTCATTGGCGATGACCTTGTAGCCCTTGTCGTGCAGCACGGCGCGCAGCTCGGGGTCGGCTGAGGTGGTCGGGTCCAAATGGACAGGGAGCTAAGGTAGGTTAAAGCGCTAGTAGGTCAAATCTAGCCGGTTGTCGGGTACAACCGTTTGAGTTTGATGCGGGCCTTCTCGGTTGTAAACTGCCAGTTGGTGGGTGCCCCCAGTTGGTTGCGCGCTAGTTGCCAAGCGTAGCAGTGCGCTTCCAGCGTCGGCCGGTCGGGCACGCGCTGCGGCAGGCCGTGGGTGAGCAGGGCGGCAAACTCGATTTCAGCCATGTTGAGCCACGAGCCATGCTTGGGGGTGAACACAAATTCCACGCGCTGCAACAGGGCGTGCGCCCGTACCGGGTCAAAAATCTCGTAAAAAGCGGCGGGCTGGTGCGCCGACAAATTGTCGAGCACCAGCGTCACGCGCGTCGCTTGGGCGTAGTCCTCCTCCAGCAGGCGGGCTACCGCCCGGGCAAACGTGAGTCGGTCATGGCGGTCTTCGACCTGCACCCGGCGGCGACCGGCCAGCGGCTCGTGCAGCATATACACCTGGGCCACGCCCTGGCGGTGGTACTCGCAGTCGTAGCGGGTGCTGCCATCGGGCAGCGGGAGTGGCACGCGGCTTTCGCGTAGTAATTGCTTGGGCGACTCATCCAGGCACACGACTGGCTGGGCTGGGTCGTACGGGCGTTGGTAGACGTCAAGCACCCGTTCCATGGCGCAGACGAAGGCCGCGTTCTGAGCGGGTGGAATCACCCACATCTGTCGCTTCCAGGGCTGTAACGCATTTTTTTTAGTACCCGCCCCACCATCGCCGGGCTGGCCTCGGGCAGCACCTGCAGCGTGACCAGGTGAGCGGCCAACAAGCGCAATGTCCAGTGGGCGTACCCTTCGGGCGGGGTGGAGCAGGCCGCCGCGGCCAGGTGCGCCTCCACCTCCCCGGTGTACTTACTGGCCGGCCACTGCTGGCGGGGCTGCCCCAGCAGGGCGGCCTCCACGCCCGCCTCGCAGGCGCGTTGGCGCAGGCGCTCCAGGGTGCGCGTACTCACGCCGTAGGCTTGGCTAGTCTGGGTGTCGCTCCAGTTCAAGCCGTTTGTAGCTACGGCCAACAGGCACTGAGCCCGCACAAGCCGGGCGCTGGCCACGCGCCGCTGCTGCACGAGTTCCGTTAGCGAGGCCTGTTCTTCGGCCCTCAGCGCTAAGACATAATACTTCGCCATTTGTCAGGTCATTTTACCCGACAAGATACTAGATTTATCCTACTAGTGGAGTTCGATTTTGAGCGGGGTGCAGTAGCCCAGGGCCGAGTGCAGGCGCTGGGTGTTGTCGTAGTGGTCGAGGTATTCGGCTAGTTCGAGACGGGCTTCCTCCCGGTCGGCAAAGCAGGCCCCGCGGGGCAGCAGTTCGGTTTTGAGCGTGCTCCAGCCGCTCTCAGCCAAGGCGTTGTCGTAGGGATTGCCGGGCCGGCTCAGGCTGGCAATGGCCTGCGTGCGGTTCAGCAGCTGAGTAAAGGCGTCGCTGGTGTACTGGCTACCGCGGTCGGCGTGCACAAGCAGGCCCGGTGGGGGCTGGCAGACAGCTACGGCCCGGTTAAAAGTAGTCAAAATCAGGTCCGTGTGCAGCGACTCGCTCACGTGCCAGCCCACCACGCGCCGGGAAAAGGCATCGCGCCAGCAGGCCAGGTACGCCCACTGCCCCGTGGCCAGGGCCAGGTAGGTGATGTCGCCGACCCAGATTTGATTCGGGGCCGTGGCGGCGGGCCAGGTAGCTAGCTTGTTAGCAGCAGCTACGGCTTGCGGGTCGGCCTGGGTAGTGCGTGGGGGCCGCGTGCTGGTGCGAGTACTGAGCGCGCGTAAGCCGCTGGCGCTGAGCCAACCGCGCAGCCGCTGCCGGCCTACTTCATGGCCTTCGCGGCGCAGCTGGGCCCGTAGTCGGCGCTGACCGTAGCGGCCGGCGTGGGTGGTAAACACGCGCTGGGCCGCCACTTGCCAAGCAGGAAGCGCTTGCTCGGCCGCCGACGCGGGTGCCCGCTTGCACCGCGCGTGGTACCCGCTGGGACTAACGCCTAGCAGCTGGCACTGCTGCCGTACGGGCCAGCAATGGACATGTAAGGCAATGAAGGTGAAGCGTTTCATCGGCCCGTCGGTTGCGAAAAGATGGTCAGCGCTTTTTTTAAAATGTCGCGCTCCATTTCGGCGCGCGCCAGTTGGGCCCGCAACTGCTTGTTTTCTTGCTCCAGCGCTTCGCTACCCACTGGACGAACGGCTTGCGCGCGGGCCGCCCGCACCCACTTGCCCAACACGGCCTCGCTCATGCCCAACGCCTGGGCGACCCGCGCCGCCATCTGCCCATCTTGGTTCACGCGGCGGACCGCCTCGCTCCGAAACGCTGCATCATACTTGGTTCGTGGCCGTTTACCGGCTGATTTTTCTGCTTCCATGACAGGGGAAAGTTACTTTCTCCGTGTCCATTCCTACCCGACCACCTCAATAAGAAGGCCTAAAACACTCATTTGCTAACAATCAGGTTCGTCTGGCCCCGTAAAAGCCCCTAGCCAAGTACTGGCCAGGGGCTTTTACGAATCATTGAAACCGCCTACGCCAGCCGCCCGGCTAGGCCGGGGAACAGCCCCAGGGCGTTGTCGTGCGCTACCAGCGGCAGGTCGGCATCGGCGAAGCCCGACCAGTTTTCTACGTCATGGCGGGTGGGAGCAAAGGACCAGTCCGGCATGAACGGCAGGTCGAAGCCCATGAGCAGGCGCGCGGGCGGCACCAGCTGCGCCAGGGCGTAGAGCTGGGCCGGAGAAGTGGCGGCCGTCAGGTCGTAGTAGAACGAGGCGAAGCCGGCGCGCAGCTGCTCGGGCGTCAGCGGCACCTGCCCTTCGCCCGTGCCGAAGGCCTGGGTCAAGGTTTGCAGGCGGGTGAGCAGGAAGGGCAGCGTGCCGCCCGCGTGGGTCGTGATGATGTTGATGGCCGAGAATCTTTCCTTCGTGCCGGTCAGCACCAGGTTGGTCAGCATCCGGGTACTGTCAAACATGAACTCCAGCAGGGACGGGTTCAGGCCCAGGCTGAGCGGCTCGGAGGCCCGTGCGAAAGCCGGATGCGCGAAAAGGGTGGTGCCTCGCCGGTTCATTTCCTCGAACCAGGGGGTGTAGCGGGCATCGCCCAGGTACACGTCGTTGATGCTCGTTTCGGTCGAGACGCCGTCCAGGCCCAGCGTGTCGAGGGCGTAGCTCATCTCGGCCAGGGTGCCGTCGATGTCGCGGCCCGGCACCGTGGCCAGGGCCGTGAAGCGGGTCGGGTATTTCTGCACCACGGCGGCCAGCTGCTCGTTCACGCGGCGGGCAATGTCGCGGGCCGCGGCACCTTCGGCCTTGTTGGCGGCGTAGGGTAAGGTCAGCACCGTGGCGGCTACCTCGTTGGCGTCCATCATGGCCAGGGCCAGCTCCGCCGTCCATTTGGGCTGGTTCAGCCGCGGGGGGCCCGCGCCAATGTCGAAGGTGGCGTGCGAGTGCACGTCGATGATGCCGGTCAGCCGGCGGCCGGTCGCCGGGGGGGCCGGGGTAGCTTGGGTTTGGTCAGACATAAGAAGTTGATTATGTGGGGAAAATCAGGGTGGCGCGGACCCGGCGAGTCCGCGAACGGCGGGAAAAGGGGCACCACTCAGCAGGCGCGGACTCGTAGCGTCCGCACCAAGGCCTACTTCAGCTTGAGCAGGCGCTCGGCGTTGAGGTGGCCGATTTTGGCCTTGTCATCAAACGAAATCGGGGCTTGCTCCAGGAAGCTGCGGGCCGTGCCGTCGGGGAAATACCGGAAGGGATAATCCGAGGAAAACATGACCCGGTCGGCCCCCATCACGTTCAGCGCGCGCTGCAAGTAGGGCGTGACGAAGAGGCCGCTGCTGGTGAGGTAGAAGTTCTGGCGGAAATACTCGGCCACCGATTTTTTCCGGCCCGCCTGGGCCAGCCGGGCGCTCATGTCGTTGGCCCGGTCGAGGTAGAAGGTCACCATCTCACCCCAGTGCCCCAGGATGAACTGCAAACTGGGCAGCTCGTCGAACACGCCGGACAGAATCAGGCGCAACGCCCCGATGCCCGCGTCGAGGTGCCAGCCCCAACCGCTGCTGGCGAAGGCGATGCTCAGCTCGGGGTCGAAGCCGTCGTAGTAGAGGGCGCGCACCGGCTTGGGCGCGATTTGCGGGTGCAGGTAGATGGGCACGTCCAACTCGGCGGCCTTGGCCAGCAGGGGCCGAAAGTCGGGGTGGTCGAGGTACTTGTCGCCGGTGCGCCCGTTTATCAGGGCCCCCTTGAAGCCCAGCTCTTGCACGGCGCGCTCCAGCTCCCGCACGGCGGCGGCCGGGTCAGGCGTGGGCAGCGTGGCGAAGCCGGCGAAACGGTCGGGGTGGGCCTTGACGGCGGCGGCCAGGCGGTCGTTGGCCTGCCGGGCCAGCGCCACCGCCTGGGCGGGGGGTAGGCCCTGCGCCCCCGGCGACGACACCGAGAGCACCATCATGTCGAGCCCGATGAGGTCCATGTGCCGCAGCCGGCCCTCTCCCAGGTCGGCCAGCTTGTCTTTGAAGTCCTGCGGATAGCCCTTTAGCACGTCGTCCTGCTGCTCGGGCGGCAGGCTGGTGAGGGCGTCGGCCAGCTCAGGCGTCCAGAAATGTTCTTCTAAACCAATGATTTTCATGCTTGTGGAAAGAGGGTTAGGGTAAGATAGTCGGGTTAGGAGGTGGGCAGCAGGTAAAAACGCCCGTCATGCTGAGCGCAGTAAAGCATCCCTACCACATTACTAATCAAGGCCGTTGCAACGAAGCGGTGGAGATGCTTCACTGCGTTCCGCATGACGGTCTACTGGTACGACGCGCTTACATTATTTTCTTACCCCCGCTCACCTCCCTGCCCATGCGCCTCAGCATTCAACAGCTGGTCGAGGCGCATGGGCAGGGAGGTGAGCCGCTGGCCTGCGTGCTCGTGAGGGCCACGGCCAGGTCGGGGCCAGCCTCGCGGCGGCTCAGGTCGCCGGCGTAGCGCACCTGGCCCAGTACCTTGGCTGGGCCTTCGAGGCGGCGCAGCGTGGTGGCCGGGGCCAGGGGAGCGGAGGCGTTGCCCATAGTCGGTTGGTTAATAATGAGCAAGACCGTCCTGCTTCGACAGGCGGACGCCAGATGAGCATGACGTTCCTTTACATTCCTCTTACTCAAAAATAATCCTACTAGCCAATCATTTAGGCAGTAAAAAGGTTGCCTGCCGCCGCCCCGCCGCCTGCCGGGTAGCCACCTGCTGCTTGAGGTTCTCCAGGTCGGCGTGGGCGTAGTAGCGGCCGGCGCGCACTACGGCGCAGATGCGGTGCAGGTTCTGCACGTCGGCCAGCGGGTTGGCGTCGAGCAGCACGAGGTTGGCGTTTTTGCCCGGCTCCACGCTGCCCGTGTCGGCGGTGCGGTTCAGAAATTTGGCCCCGTTTAAGGTGGTCATTTGCAGCACGGTGAGCGGGGCCAGCCCGGCTTTTTGCAGCTCGTCAAACTCCTGGTGCAGTGAAAAGCCCGGCACCAGCCAGCCCCCGCCAAAGTCGCTCCCGGCCAGCATCGGCACGTGGGTTTCCTCGAAGAGCTTGGCCAGCCGCAATTGCAGGGCGTACAAGTTGCGGTAAGTGGCCTTGAAGGCCGGCGTCAGCTTTTGGGTGAAATCCTGGCCCACCTCGTGCCACTTCTTAGCCGTAACGGCCGGGATGTAGCGCTGGTTGGGGTCGTTGACGTACTCGGGGGCGTCGCCCAGCTCCATCGTTCGCAGGCGGATGAGGGTGGGCACCTGCCAGGTGCCGTCGGCCACGAGCTGCGCGGCGAGTTGCCGATCTTTCGCGTCGCTGTAGGTATCGATGGCGCGTTGCAGCCGGGCAAAGTCGGCCGGCGGGGTGGGCACGAGCGGGTTGATGATGATGCGCTCCAGCTTGTCGGCCAGTAGCTTATCGGCGAAGGGAATTTTCACCGGTGGGCCCTTCACCGGGGGTAGGCGGGCAATTTCCTGTTCCAGCCGGCCCTCTTCGGTGGAGCATGCCACCAGCAGGCCGTCGTTGGGGCCCAAGTGTTCGATGGACTTCATACCGCCCCGCGAGGCCTGCTGTACCGGCACGCCCTCGGGCAGGTGGCCCACAAAGGGCAGCCCCAGGCGCTTGGCCTCGGCCTGCGCCGTGAAGAACGTGGGCACGCTCACCGTCACTACTTTAATAAAATCGGCCCCCTCGGCTTTCTGCTTCCGCACTTCCTGCACTACCGCCTCGGGCGAGCCCGCGTTGAGCGGGTTCAGCACTTCGCCCGGCATGGCCAGCAGCTCGGGCGCGTCGGGGCCCAGGCGCAGCGTGCCGTTCCGCCGCTTTTCGAGCAGCTCGGGCGTGCCGTTCATCTGCCGGAAGCCGGTGATGCCGTTGGCCAAAAACAGCGCCAGGCTGCCCGGCACGTCGCGCGAGATGAGCGGATGGGCGTGCATTTCGAGGTAGCCCGGCACCACGAACTTGCCGCGCGCGTCAATCACCTTGGCCGCGCCCGCGCCCGCCGGGGGGGTAGGGCCGGTGGGCGTGAGGCTGATAATCTTGCCGCCGCCCAGCAGCACGCTCATGTTGGGGCTGAGGTGGCCGTCGTGGGTATCCACGACCGTGACGCCGGTGAGCAGGAGCTGCCCGCCCGTCACCGTGGGTGGGTCCACTATTCTGGTTTCGGCGTTTTGACTGCCGCAGCCGTTCAGCAGGGTGCCTATGCCCACGGCTAGCACTAGTTGGCAAAAGCGGTTACTAAGGAAATAACGCATTTTGGAAGGAGGGGTAGTCGGTTATTGAACGCTTGGATGCGTCGTGAAATCCTATTGGCGCCGTTCAGGCGGAGCGCTTAATACACACTAAACCCAGCGCAGCAGGCCATTACCGATTATTTATCTGCTTGAACGCCGCCTCCGCCTCCGCCCGCGAGGCCAGGCGGCCCTTTTCCGAAGAAGCGTAGCTCACTTCCAGCTCGCCGGCCGCCACGCGGGCCATCACGGCATCGGCGAAGGCATCGAGGGGCACCCCGTGGGTGTGCAGGCCGGGCCCGCCGAGGTCGGTATCCACGGCCGGGAGAACGATTTCGACCACCTGCACGCCCGTCGGCAACAGCTGCTGGCGCAGTGAAAGCGTGACCGAGTGCATGGCCGCCTTGGTGGCGCAGTAGATGGGCAGCCCCGCCACCGGCACGAAGGCCAGCCCCGAGGTCACGTTGACGATGGCCGCGCCGGGCTGCTGGCCCAGGTGCGGCGCGAGCAAGGCGCTCAGGTGCAGGGGCGCTTCGAGGTTGATGGCGATTTCCTGGCGGCGGCTGTCCCAGTCGGCGGCCAGGTCGGCGAAGGATACCCGGTTTTGCACGCCGGCGTTGTTCACCAGCACGTTGAGGCCCGGAAACTCGGCCATGACCCAGGCGGCCAGGGCCACGCGGTCGGCGGCCGTGGCCACGTCGGCCACGTGCGTGTGCAGGCCGGGGTGCTGCTGCGCGGCCTTGGCGAGCTTGTCGGCGCGGCGGCCCACGACGATGACCGTGCCGCCGGCCTGCTGGAAGCGCACGGCCAGGGCCAGCCCAATGCCCGACGCGCCCCCCGTGATGAGCACGGTGTTGTTGGAAAGATTCATGGAAAAAAAGAGGCTGGTTGCCTGCCTATCCGGCAGTGCTGATTGTACGGCCCGGCGCGCCGGGCGACTAGCCGCGGGCTGGTATATGCCAATTCATTTCTTGTAAAAATCAACCTATTCGCCCGCCCGCCGGCAAGCCACGGGCGAAAAGGACGTTTGCCGCTTGAAGGCGCTGGAAAATGCGCCCCGTCGGTGAAGCCCGGGCCGGCGGCGATTTCGGAGATAATCCAGCTGGTTTGCCGCAGCAACACCTTGGCCTCTTGCGTGAGGCGGTTGGCCCCGTACCACCGTCGCCGACCCAACCGCCACCGTGGCCGAAAACCGCTTGCTGGGCCAGCCTGCGCCCACCGCCCCGAACCAAGTCTGGGTCGGGAACAACATCACGTACTTGCCCCTGGTGGGCGGGCACTGGGGCTACGGGGCCACGTGGCGCGATGCCTGCTTGAGGCGCGTGGTGGGCTGGCACCTGGCCGCCCAGATGCCCACCGAGTTGGTGCTCCACGCCCTGGAACACGCCCTGACGCTACGCCAACCCGCGCCGGGCCTGATTGTCCACGCCGACCGGGGCAGCCAGTACACCAGCGCCGCTTGCCGCGCCCGCATCGCGCAAGCCGGGGCCGTGCCCAGCTTCAGCCGGCCGGGCAACCCCTACGACAACGCCCAGGCCGAGGCGGGCTGGAGCACGCTCAACACCGAATTGTTGCCGCCGGGCACCCCCTTTGCCTCCCCCGAAGAAGCCCGCCTGGAAGTGGCCCATTATTTCGACCCCTACTTCAACTTCGACCGCCGCCACTCCGCCTTGGATTACCGCTCGCCCCACCAATTTGAACGCGACCTGAAAATCAACCTACCTTAGCTCCGTGTCCACTGGCACCCGACCACCCCAGTTACAAGGCTATTTTGGAAAAATAATTTTCATCTTGCGGTTAGTAGAGTCCTCTACGCCCGTTATGAGGTGAGCATCATATTGTACTGTTTCCCTTGGTATTTCACGCGCAGTTACCAAATCTGTACGCGCTCAGATGCAGGGAGGTAAAGCTGCTGACCGGCTTGCACGCTAAATGCCTTATACCAATCGCTGCGGTTTCGAACTTCGGCCACGCGTTGCTGCCCTGGCGGATGGGGGTCACTAAGCAACTGTGCGCGCAAGGCCGACTCCCGGTACTTAACCCGCCATATCTGCGCCCAGCCGAGGTAGAAGCGCTGCTCGCCCGTAAAGCCATCTAGTAGGGGTGCCGCTTTGCCGCCCAGCGCCATCCTATAGGCTTGGTGGCCAACGGTGATGCCGGCCAGGTCGGCCATGTTCTCACCCAGGGTGAGCCCTCCCTGAATGTGTTGGCCTGTGATGGGCTCATAGGCATCGTACTGCTTAATAAGCTGGTCGGTGAGCACCGTAAAACGTGCTACGTCCGCTGGGGTCCACCAATCAGTAAGTTTGCCGGCAGGGTCGTACTTGCGGCCTTGGTCATCAAATAAATGGCTAATCTCATGGCCAATGAAGGCCCCGATGCCACCATAATTAACCGCCAAATCAGCCTTGGGGTCAAAATAGGGCGGCTGCAGAATGGCGGCCGGAATGGTGATAATATTTCTGACGGGGTCTTCCTCCGCATCAACCCGCATCGGTGTCATATCCCAATCGTCCCGGTTAGTGGGGGCAGTGAGTTTGCTAAGCTGATACTGAAACTCAAAGGCATAGGCACGCTGCACATTGCCGACCAAGTCGCCGCGCACAACCCGAAGGGTTGCATAGTTACGCCAATGGCTGGTGTAGCCAACCAGCGGTAGCATGGCGGCCAACTTCGCCCGCGCCTTCTCGCGCGTAGCGGGAGACATCCAAGCTATTGACTTCAGTCGTTCGCGCCAAGCGGCAACAACAGTGCGTATTATTCGGTCGGCCACAGCCTTGGTTTCGGGTGGGAAAAATTTCGCCACGTAGCGTTGGCCCACCGCATCCCGCATCTGCAGCGTCACGAGGTCAACGCCGCGTTCCCAGCGCGCCTGGTTTTGGAGAGTGCCAGTCAGGGCGGTCCCCCGGAACGCAAAGTGCGCGTCGACGAAGGGTTTGGAAAGGTAAGGCGCGTATTTATCGAGCAGGTGGAGAAGCAGATGGTCTTGGAGGACGGCCAGCGATGCCGCTGTCCAGGCCCGCGCCTCACCCGTAAACGCGCTGGGCTGCCCAACAATAAACATTGCTTGCTTGCTTAAGCCCAGCCCCGCGAGGTAGCTGGGCCAGTCGAATCCAGGAGCCTTGGCAACAAAATCTGCTGAAGTCCAGCGATTATACGACTTGTTCACGTCGCGGGAATCAACCCCGGTCCAGTGTACTTGGGCAATTTTCTGCTCAAATGCCAGGACTGCCTGCGCGCGCGTCGCGGCATTCGCCTGACCAGCCAGCTCCAGCAACCGCGTCAGATACGTGACGTAGGCGCTACGGGCTAGCACTAGCGCCGCATCATTCTTAAGGTAGTAATCACGACTGGGAAGCCCGAGGCCGCCTTGAAGCAAATGAAACACCTCCACTTGCGGCTGCTTATCGTCGGGTGAAACTGGTTGTTGTAGCGGGCCAGGCAGGTCGAAAATGGTTCTAATTCCTTGGCGCTGGAGTGCGGCAGTGGTAGCCGCCAGCGCCGATTTGTCCTTAGCAGCCGCAATCTGCTCCATCCATGGCTTAAGGGGGGCTAGCCCCTTGCGGTCGGTGGTGGCCTCATCCAGAAAGCTTGCGTAAAAATCACCCAATTGGGAGCCGGCGTGTGTTTCGGCATCCTCTAAAATGCTGCGGATACGGCTGAACGAGAGCTCTTGAAGCTTATTGAACATCCCGTAGCTACCGTGAGTAGCCGGAATCTCCGTATTCTTCTGCCAGGTGCCATTGGCAAAAGCATAGAAGTCGTCGCCGGGCTTCACACTTCTATCCATCCCGGATGTATCAAAGCCAAAACTGCCATAAGTTGGTGGAGTAGTGGGTGCTAGCAGCTTACTATTAGTCTGGTGCTGCCGACTGCTTGTTTTGCTACGAGCACTTTTATTCGTTCGCTTAGCATGAGCAACGGCCGATTTTTGCGCGGTCTTAGCCCGAAAAACACTATTACTGTAAGTTGTCCGGGAGCTTTTGAAGTAAGTGTTTTGTACACTTGGAGTTGATTTCAGTGGTACAGTTACTAAAAAAAACAGAAAAATGCTTTTCATATTTGTTTATTAGTTGGGCTGGCCGGGTAGAAATTGACACGGCGAAAGTAATGTTTCCTTGTCATGGAAGCAGAGAAATCAGCCGGCAAACGGCTTAGAACCAAGTATGATGCGGGCCTTCTGAGCCGAGGAGGTCCGCCGCGTCACCCAGGATGGGCAAGCGGCTAGGCGCGTCGCGCAGGCGCTGGGCACTCGGGCCCCGCAGCACCCTTTTTTTAAACATCCGTGTTCTTATGCTGGAAGTGAAAGTACAGGAAGTAAAAGACTTAAAGCAGTTTTTTAAACACGTGGGCGGCCCGCAGCCGCTGGAAGACGACCTGGATATTCGGCGAAAAGAGGCGGATGGTGAGGAACACTGCTTTCAGACTTTTCGGCACCGGATATATTTGATATCGGTGTACACGTCGGTGCATCTCAACCCGGTAGCCACGTCGTCGGTGCTTAATTTGGCGAAGCCCATCTTGTTCTTTAAGCTGCTTTATCAGATATTATCTGCCGGGGGCACGCCCCGTGGCGCAACCTGCTTCTACGTGGCGTTTACCGAAGCCTTCCTGGCCAAGTGCTCATTTCTGGCCGCCTTAATTGCTGATATGCCCTTTCTGCGGCTCGACCGGGCCACGCCCTTTGAGTTGGAGCCCGAAGAGACTGCGGTCTTGAAAAGCACTTTTGACCAACTGCTCGCCGAATACCAGGGCAGTAAACGCGGCCGTTTGGGCCTGATTAGCACGTACTTGCAATTATATCTTTTGCAGATACGGCGCATCTACGAGCGGCACCACTGCGGCACGCCGTCCCCGGCGAATGCGGGCACACCGAACGACTTGGCCATTGCCGGGGAATTCAAGCGGTTGCTGGATGCCTTCTTCAAGGCACCGGACACCGGCACCAACCGCAGCGTGGCTTTCTATGCCGATAAGCTCGCCCTTCACCCCAACTACCTGAACGCCGCCGTGAAGCGCGCGACCGGCAAAACTGCCCACGAGCTGCTGCACGAGCACCTTATCGCGCTAGCCAAAATGCTGCTCTCCCAAACCCGACTCACGGTCAAGGAAATCACCTACCGGCTTTCCTTTAGAGAGCCTGCCCATTTTGCGAATTTCTTCAAGCGGCACACCGCCACCACGCCGCGGCAGTTTCGCCAACTGGCCGATACCCGTGCTTAGCGTGCAAGTATTGCGTTGAAATTTGCAAGCATCCGTTTGGATGACTGCCGGAAATTTGTGGGACAACCCACTACCGTACTGTTCTCCGATGGAAACGCAAGTGAAACAGAGTGCCCAGCGTGAGGCGCAAATTCAGCAAACACTTAAAGACATCGCCAAGAGCGTCGGCTATCCGATGCGCTCACCTATTCTGGAAACCCCGGCCGATTACGACTTCGACTTTGAAAGCGTCTCGTTTCCGGCCTTGGATGGGGTGTCAATCGAAGCGTGGTTTATCCCCTGTGAAGGGTCACGTAAACTCCTCATCGTCAATCATCCGATGGGATTCAACCGCTACGGACTCGCGTCACATTTAGAGCCGTGAAAATCACTCTTTGCCGCGACGGGCAACGACTTCGAAGTGAAGTTCCTCCCGGACTATCAAATTCTGCACGATGCCGGATACAATGTGCTGACGTACGACCTGCGCAATTTTGGGCATAGCAATGTTGGCAATGGCCTGGGCAGTGCCGGCATCGTGAACGCTCGTGAGGTCATCGGTTCGCTGCTATATGTGAAGAGCCGGCCGGAATTGAGTGGAATGACGGTGGGCCTGTTCAGTCGCTGCCTGGGCTGCAATGCTACCCTATTCGCCATGCAACAGTACCCCGACTACTTCAAAGGGATGCGGTGCCTCGTAGGCGTGCAGCCGCTGTCGGTGCGGGCAACCTTGGAAAGAGACCTCGAAAGGCTTGGCATCCCGGAGCGTATCGATGAGCTAGACCACGAAATTAAGCTTATCACCAGTTTCAAGCTGGACGATTTATCGCCGGTTGAGGCGGCTAAGTTCATCCAGATTCCCACGTTCCTGTACCAAGTGCACGACGATTTAATGACGACCCCCAGCGACGTGCAAGCGATGTTCGACAACATTCCGGGCGATGCAAAAAAGCTGTTCTGGATTCAAGGGACGACCCGACGCTGGGACGGGTACACGTACTTCCAACGGGAGCCAGCGCAGATACTGGACTGGTTTGCCACCTATATGGGCTAGGCCGCGAAGAGCTGGCATGCCGTGGCCTGCGCCGCCGCTACCTAACTTACAACCAAGTTCATGCCCTACGTACAATATGGCAAACTACTGGACGCACCCGCCGCGAAGGTCTGGGCGCGGGTGCGTCCAGTAGTTTGCCATATTGTACGTAGGGGCATTCCGGGTTTTATCGCCTGCGAGTTGAAGGACGGGGCCCGGCCCGACCAAGTGGGCGCGGTACGGGTGCACTCGGCCCAGTACCGCGAAGCTGCGTCCTTCGCCGGCCAGCGGGTGCTGGTGGTGGGCGGCGGGAACTCCGGCGCGCAGGTACTAGCCGAAGTTTCGCGGGTGGCCCGCACCACGTGGGTCACGGAAAGAGCACCTCGCTTGCTGCCCGATGACGTGGATGGCCGCGTACTGTTACGCAGCGCTACCACGCGCAGGGGAGCGAAGCACCAGCCCCGCCGCCGTCATTGGGAAATGTGGTGATGGTAGACTCGGTGAAGGAGGCCCGCGACCGGGGCGTGCTGGGCAGCGTGCGGCCCTTTGCCGGGTTTACCCGCACGGGCGTGGTCTGGGCCGATGGGCACGAAGAAGCCGTGGACGCGGTAATCTGGTGCACGGGCTTCCGGCCGGCCCTCTCGTTGCTGGCGGGCCTGGGCGTAGTGCAGCCCGATGGCCGGGTAACCACGGCGGGCACCCGGGCGACGGCCCTGCCGGGCCTGTGGCTGGTGGGCTACGGCAGCTGGACGGGCTTTGCCTCCGCGACGCTGATTGGCTTGGGCCGCTCGGCGAAGGCTACTGTGCATGATATCCAAGCCTTCCTGGTCCCTGCCCAAGCTGGCCAAGCGTAAGCCTTATTTATGGGCTTGGCAGTTGCCGGGCTTAAGCTATAGACTTGTTCCCCAATAAGAAATCGAATGTTTTCCAAGCCGTATTTGGAGCCAGAAACGGTAGCTGCTCCAAGAACCTGAGGATACTGGCTTGGCCAAGCCAAATAGCCCACCCAGTTGCCCAAAGGGACGCAAATTTTCAGCCATTTCTTATTCGGGAACAAGTCTATTCTCCTACTAGTTAATTTAGAGCCTATCCGGAAAATAAGGAAGTTGTAGCCAGACGCGAGAATTTTGGGGTTACCACACCTTGCAAGCTTCCCGTTGCGTCCGACTACAACCGACTACAACCGACTACGAAGCTACGATTCACGCTGATTTTTTGCCCTCGCCAGCCGTGTGGTCCGCCGTCGAGCCGTTGCTGCCGGACGCCCCCAGTGGCCCTGGCCGGCGGGGCCGGCCCCGGGCCTGTGACCGCCAGATGTTTTTCGCCAGGTACTATGTTTTGGGTACGGGGATGCAGTGGAAAGCCTTGCCCCGGTGCCTGGGGGCGGCCGCCACCGTTCACGACCGGTTCCAGGAGTGGACGCTGGCCGGCGTGTTCAAGCAGCGCTGGACCAGCGGCTTGGTTCAGTTGCAAGCCGAAGGCCGCCTGGACTGGGACGGGCAGTGCCTCGACGCCTGCCAGACCAAGGCCCCGCTGGGCGGCGAGGCCGTCGGCCCCCACCCGACCGACCGGGGCAAGGGTGGCGTCAAGCGCCACGTGCTGGCCGAGGCCCAGGGCCTGCCCATCGGCGTGGCCGTCACCGGGGCCAACGCGCACGAAGTCACCCAGGTGCACGCCGTGCCCGACGCGATACCCGTGCTGCCGCCGCCGGCCGAAGGCGATTTTGCCCCCGGCTGCTGCGCCGACAAGGGCTACGCCGCCGAAGCCATCCGCCGCCTGCTCGCGCAATGGGGCTACCGGGTCCACCTCCTGGGCCGGGGCGAAGAAGCCGACAAATGCCGCCCGCCCGGCTACCGCGCCCGCCGCTGGGTCGTCGAACGCACCCGGGCCAGGTTCCACCGCTTCCGTCGCTTGCTCATCCGCTGGGAAAAGAAAGTGGCCAATTACGAAGCTTTCCTGCACCTGGCCTGCGCCAATACTGTCTGGCGACACTCCCTCTTATTTTTAGGATAGCCTCTAAGAGGCTATCCAAATAGGGGATTAACTTTGGCTAATGGCGACAGTTCAAGAATTCACGATTTCAGACACGCTTTGGGCGCGGTTAGCGCCCCTGCTGCCCGCGCATGTGGGCAAGGCCCACCCGCTGGGCTGCCATCGGCCGCGCATCCCGGACCGGGACGCGCGGAGCGCCATCTTCTTCGTTTTGCGCACGGGCTGCCAGTGGAAAGCGCTGGATGCAACCGGTTTGTGCCAAAGCAGTACCGCCCACAGCCGGTTCCAGCAGTGGGTGCAAGCCGGCGTATTTGCCCGCCGCTGGGACGAGGCCCTGGGCGACTACGACGAGCTGCTTGGGTTGAATTTTGCGTGGATGGCGCTCGACGGCTCGCTGCACAAAGCGCCGCTGGGCGGAAAAAAAAACCGGCCCCAACCCCACGGACCGCGGCAACGGCGGCGTCAAGCGCAGCCTGTTGACGGAGGCCCGGGGCATCCCGGTGGGGCTGGTGCTCGACGGGGCCAACCGCCACGACGGGAAGCTGGTGGAGAGCACCTGGGCCAGCGTGCCGCCCCAGGCCGAAGCGGCCCGGCAAGCCCACCGGGCAGCGGGCAGCAGGGGCTGTGCCTGGCTGCCGGCTACGCCTCGAAACAGGTGCGCGAACTGCTGGCCGGCTTGGGCTACACGGCCCACATCCGCCCGCGTGGGGAAGAAGTCCAGGCTAAAAAAGCCGGCCAGAAAGCCCGGCGCTGGGCCGTGGAGCGGACCCACTCCTGGCGCAACCGCTTCCGCCACCTGCTCACCCGCTGGGCCAAAAAGCCCGAAAACTACCTCGCCGTGCTCCGTTTTGCCTGCGCCCGAATAACGTGGTACAATTGCCTATTTGGATAGCCTCTTAGTCTACCGCCTTACCAGCGCAGCTCGGAAGACACTTCCGTAAAGGCATTCTGACCTTCCAGCTGCGCTTTCACCGCCTCGTAAGAGTCCGGCTTTAAGTCGGCTACAAACTGCTGAGCACCACTCAGCATGCGGATATATAGGCTGGGGTCGCTTTGCCGACTCAGCCGGCGCAGGGCATCGAGGTAACCTTCGCGGGCGTGAGTGGTGACAATAATGCGGCACTGGCCGGCACTGACTAGCTCGGCATTCATCATCAGCCGGGCCAGGCGGCCGTTGCCGTCATCAAACGGGTGCACCTCGCTGATAAGAAACATCATGAACATGGCCCGCGCCAATGGCTCGCTCAGGCTGCGGTAGAGCTTGAAGCCCTCGTGCAGGGTGCCGCGCACCAGGCCGGGGTCCACAAAGCTGGTCAGGCCGGCCTGATTGGCGTATTCTTTCCACTGACCGGGGCGCTTGTCGGGGCGGGCGCGCATCAGCTGGGCGTGCCGCCGCTGCAAAATGGCCAGCAGGTCCTCGGCCGACTGCGGGACCACGCGCATCTCAGCCCCGTTGCTGCACAGCTGGTAGGTGCTCAGCACGTCGTGCGAGTCGGCGTGCCGCCCGCCCACCAGCTGGCCGGTTTCTACGATGCGGTGCGCTTCGTCCACCTGAAACTCGGTGCCTTCGATGAAGTTGGAGAAGTAGGCTTCAAAGAATGCCACCGTGTAAAAGGGCGGCGCTACGGGCGCGGGGTCGGGCCGCCGTGGTAGCACGGCCGCGTGCAGCGCACTGAGCAGCGTGGTAAAAAGATCCACCCGGCCGGCATCGAAGGGTAGCCCCAGCGCGCGCGCGCGGGCCACGGGCGAAGTCAGGATTTTGCTGGATTGGGTACTGAGCAGCGCGCCGGCAATGCGTTGCAGCACCGCCAGCTCCGTGGGCCAGTCCAGGGCCGCCGCCACTTCGCGGGCCTGGTCGCGCAGGGCATTCAGGCCTTCTTCGCCCCGGATGCGCAGCACCATTTCCAAGCGCTCCTCCACGTTCTCCAGCGGTAATGCTTTGCTCACCCCGCCTTGGCGGACGCGGGCTGGTTGCAGGTTTTCCAGCAGGCCCCGGGCCTCCGACGCGAACAGCAGGCTACCATCCCCAAACGGCGCATCGCCCGGCAACGGGTCCGGCCCTTCCAGCAGATGCACTACTAGCCCCGGCAGGGTCACGTTGCGGGTGTACTTATACGTCAGAAATAGGTGCCCATCGGCCGTGGGCTGACCCTCCAGCTGCGAGCGGTGGCTGATGAGCGCACCCGGAAACAGGTGCTGTACCACCGGCAGCCAGTTCTTGCGAATCAGCATTTCCGGTGCAGTGGTTAAGTCTGCGGAGTAGATGCGGGAGGCTACCTCCCGCAGTTCCCCCCGCTGCCGGGCACCCCGAATCTGCCGGTTCAGCGCCGGGTCGGAAGTGCTGAATACCAACAGGGGCCAACGCACATTTTTTTCCATTAAGGCGTACTAAAAGGGCCTAATTGTTAAATTTATTTTATTAAGAGAGACTTTTTACGCTTTTCTTTAGATTAAGAACAGCCTAGCGCGCCTAATAGTTATCGAACACTCGTGGCAAAGAAGCCTTACGCCACGATGCCCAATTCAGCGTTCGCTATCCTTACCCCGATGCGCCTGTTTGCCCTGCTGTTTTCCTTGTACCTCACCTGCCTGCTTTGCGTCGACGACGTGCAAGTACGCGCGGAGCAGACACAAGCTACCGGCAGCGCCGCTTCGCACTCTAGCCGTATTATAGGCGACTAGTGCTCGCCGCTATGCCACTGCCACTGCTGCGCCGAGGCGGTGGTAACGCTCTTGGGAAATCGCTTTCCCCCCAGTGGGCCGCCGGGCTGCGTTATGCCCCGCTCGTGGTGGTCGCTCCGACAAGTGCTGCGCCTGGCCCGTGCGGTGCACCGCCGCAAAAATCTCTACGAGGCCCTGGCCCGCCGCATCCGGCAAGGCCTCGAAAAAAGGGCCGGCCAATGACCTCGACCGGGGGCCGCGCCCAGAGCACACCCATGGCAGCGTTGGCCAGCTCGACTACAAAATCAGGGCCCTGAAAGGTGATAATGGCCACGGGCGCCAACTCGAACACGCGCTGCACCTCAGCCTCGGCCCGGCTGACCCGCCCGTGAGCCTAGCAGTTGCGCCACGCCCGCTCGCCGGCCGTGAGCGTAAAGCCGGCGGTGGTGCTAAAGCTGACTAATAACCGGGAGCCGCTGCGCCGGGCACTCTAGTATACGCGCCTAGGTAGGGGGCCGTGAGCCAGGTGCCTGCTTCGCTGGTCTCGAATAAGCCAACTACTCCGCCGGCAGCACTAGCACTGGTATCGGGCTGTGCAGCAGCACGTGCGCCGTCACGCTGCGGTGAAACAGCTCGCCCAGGAAGCTGCGCGGCCGCGCCACCAGCACCACTGCATCAAACTCGCCAGTGGCGGCCACCTCCAGGATGCCGCCGGCCGGCGTGGCGTGGACCAGGCTGCGGGTGGGCAGTCCGCCACTCAGGTCGAGGACCAGCCCGGTGCGCTCAATGGCTTCGACGGCGGCGGCCGTGCCCGTGGTGGCTTCGTCCCGGTCGGCGCCCACGTGCAGGACGGTAAGCTCGGCGGGCAGGGCGTCGAAGAGGTGCCGCACCAGGCCCGTGTGGCCGCCCAGGCTGAAAGGCTCGGCATCGAGGGCCAGCAGCAGGCGGCGCGGCACGGTGGACGCGGCCCCCACGGGCACCACCAGCATGGGCTGCGGGGCGGTGCGCAGGATATTCAGCGCGGCGGTCGATACCAGCTCGTCGGCCATGCCGTCGGTGTTGCGGTGGCCCAGCACCACCAGCGCGGGCTGGTGGCGGGCCAGGGCGGCGGCTACCACTTCGGCTACCCGGCCGTGGCCTACTTCGGCCACGGTGGGGGCGGTTACGTCGCGGGTCAGGCTGGCCAGGGCCAGGTCTATCGCCTCCTGGCTCAGGTTATCGACCCGGCCGGTGAGGTATTCGGGGTCGAGCACCGCGTCGCGGCGCACGTGCAGCAGCACCAATTGCGCGCCAATGGCCCCGGCCAGCGCGTCGGCGTAGGCCAGAGCGTGGTCGGCGGGCTGGAAGAAATCGGTGAGCACGAGCAGCGAGAGCGCCATGAGCTGGGGTAGGGGAGGTGAAACCTGCCCGCAAAGAACCGGGCGCTGGCCGCCGCCGGGCCTGCCAAACGTCAGCTTCCCACCTGATTTTTATCATGGGGCCGGCCGGGCCGGGGCCGGAACCTTGCAGGCGTTTTTCTGAAGTTGCTAGTTGTTGATTTTCAATTTACTAAAGCCTATTAGCTCATGAACGTTATGGTCTTCAGCGCGCTGGCCTTTGAGCGGCCCTTTCTGGAACAGGCCAATGCCGGCCAGCACCAGGTGCAGTATTATGAGCAGCGCCTGACTGACCAGACCGTGCCGCTAGCGCAGGGTGCGCTGGCCGTCAGCGTGTTTGGGAGCGACGATTTGTCGGCCCCGGTGCTGGCGCAGCTCTGGGCGCACGGCGTGCGCTACGTGCTGGTGCGCGCCACCGGCACAGACAACGTGGACCTACCCGCCGCCCACCGCCTGGGCCTACGCGTGGCCAACGTGCCCGACTACTCGCCCCACGCCATTGCCGAGCACGCCGTGGCCCTGCTGCTGGCCCTGGCCCGCCACCTGCGCCGGGCCGACCAGCAGGTGCGGGCCAACGACTTTTGCCTCGACAAGCTCGTCGGCTTCGAACTGTGCGGTAAAACGGTGGGCATCGTGGGCGTGGGGCACATCGGGGCCGTACTGGCCGGCATCCTGCACGGCTTCGGCTGCCGGCTGCTGGGCGAAGACCTCCTTCCCAACAACGAGCTGCGCCAGCGCTACGGCCTCGAGTACGTGGACCTGCCCACCCTCTGCGCCCAGGCCGACATCATCAGCCTGCACACGCCACTCACCGCCCAAACCCGGCACCTGTTCGATGACCAGGTGCTGGGCAGGATGAAGCCCGGCGCGGTGCTCCTCAACACCGGCCGGGGCGGCGTGCTCGACACCGCCGCCGCCCTGCGCGCGCTGGCCAGCGGCCAGCTCGGCTACCTGGGCCTCGACGTGTACGAGGGCGAGGCGGGCCTGTTTTTCGCTGACCACACCCGCGACCCGCTGCGCGACGCCACGTTTGCGGAGCTGCTCACTTATGATAACGTGCTCCTTACCGCGCACCAGGGCTTTCTCACCCGCGAGGCCCTGGCCAGCATTGCCACCGCCGCCGTGGCTGCCTTCGACGCCTGGGGCCAGGCCCAGTCGGCCCCGCACGAATTGTAGCCTGCCCCACCTTTCTCATCTGCCTTTAGTCCCTGTGAACCCGTACCAACTAATTTACCAGAGCCAGGCGATGGGCGATTTCGGCGCGCCCGAGTTGGCCGCCCTATTGCACCGGGGCCGGACCCACAACCAGGCGCACAACATTTCGGGGGTGCTGTTGCACACGGCCGACGGGCGGTTTTTGCAGGTACTGGAAGGCCCTAAAACGGCCGTGCGGCACCTCTACTACCACGTTATCTTGTCTGATACGCGGCACTTTCACTGCCAGGTACTGGGCGAGGGGCCCTGTGCCGCCCGCAGCTTTGCCGGCTGGGCGATGGGCTGCCGCATGGCCCACCCCGACGACCTGCGCGCCCTGCTGGGCGAGGCCCCGCCCGACGGCCTGGGCCTGGCGCACCGGCCTTACCCCCGCCCCCAGCTGATGGCCCTGCTGGCAGCCTTTGTGGCCCAGGGGGCTGTCGAAACCGGCCCGGCCCATCCGCTGGACAGCCTCCCCACCCGCCACCTTTAGCCCGCTTCCCCCGTGGTTTTTCTCCCTGCTATCCGGCTCCTTGGCACCGGCGTGGGCCTGCTGCTGGCCGCGCAGTGCGGCTCGGCACCTACGGCATCGCGGCTACTACCTACGCAGCCATTGGTAACTGAAAATCAGAAGAATATGCCAGTGGACTCGCTCGTCCGGGCGTTACTGGATACGACTGTGGCCGGCAGCGCTCGCCGCCTGGATGCGCAGCTGGGCTTGCAGGCCGGGGCCGAGGTGCGGGCTTTTTACGGCGCTACCCCCGCGCCCGCCTGGCTGGCCGCTGGCCGCCCTGGAGGTGCTGGCCCAGGCCCCCGCGCACGGCCTGCGCCCGGCGGATTACGGTAGCGCCCGCCTGGGGGCCCTGCGCGACTCGCTTGCCCAGCCTGGCACGCCGGCCCAGCGTGCGCATCAGCTCGCCCGCTTCGACGTGTATCTCAGCGATGCGGGGCTGCGCTTCCTGCGCGACCTCAGCCGCGGGCGGCTGCGGCGCTACACCGCATCGGCGCGGGAGCGGCTGGCGGGACCGGCCGGACAGCCGGCGGCGCGGCTACGGGCGGGACTGGCGAGCCACGCGGTGGGCACCGCCCTGCTCGCTGGGCAGCCGACCAACCGCGAATATCGCCAGTTGCAGCAGGCGCTGGCCAGCTGGCTTAGGCTGCCCACGGTCCCGGATTCGGCGGTGCAGCACCAAGCCCGCTACGAGCAAGTGTCCGTCAACCTGGAGCGCTGGCGCTGGGAGGCGCTGCCCGCGGCCGACTCCGCCTACGTGCTGGTGAACCTGCCCGCTTGCGAGCTGCTGTTGGTCGCCCATGACTCGGTGCTGCGCCGCCACCGGGTGGTGGTGGGCAAGCCCGACACGCCCACGCCGACGCTCAGCAGCACCATCGACCACTTCACGCTGGCCCCCGACTGGCACGTGCCCCGCTCCATCGCGGTGAAGGAAATGTTGCCCCACCTCCAGCGCGACCCCGGCTACCTGGCCCGCAACAACTATGCCCTCTACGACGGCCGGGGCCGGCTACTCGACCCGAGCGGCATCAATTGGGCGCTTGTAAGCGCCCAGCATTTCGCTTACACCGTGCGGCAGTCGGCGGGCTGTGAGAACGCGCTGGGCAACATCGTATTCCGCTTCGCCAACCCCTACTCGGTGTACGTGCACGACACGCCCCTGCGCCAGGTTTTTGCCCAACCCTATCGGGCGCTGAGCCACGGCTGCATCCGCCTGGAGCAGCCCCTGGCGCTGGCCGCCTACCTGCTGCGGCGCGGCGGCCAGCCGGTGCAGCTGCCCAGCGAGGCCGAGTGCGCCCGCCAGCCCCGCCCCCGAGACGTGCCGCTGCGCCGGTCCATCGCGCTGTTTGTGCGCTACGCCACCTGCACGGCCGAGGGCGGCCACCTGCGCTTCCTGCCCGACCTCTACCAGCGCGACGAGGTAATCCGCCGGGGGTTGTTTGGCCCCAAGTCGTAGTCCGTGCCCTACGCGCCGGGCGCCTTTGTGACGGGTCACTGCGGCGGGTACCAGGGCATCTTTTGCTAAGCGTCATCCAGTCGGATAACTTTCATCATGGCGGTGGCACTGGCTAGGGCGTACTTTTACAAAAGACTACTGAGCCTCTTGGCTGCTCAAAACGGGCCCCGTCCGACTTAATCCTACAAGCGCTATTTGCTTGGCAGTAGCATAGCTATGGCCGCGCACTCCCCACAAAAAGCTCAAGTATACCCGCGGGACATCGTCGTTATTGGGGCTTCGGCGGGGGGTGTTTCTGCCTTGCTGCAACCGGTTAAAACCCTGCCCGCTGATTTTCCAGCCTCCATTTTGGTGGTGCTGCACGTGGCGCCCAATTCGCCTACTATGCTGCCGCAGCTGCTCGACTCCGTATCGATGCTGAAGGTCAAGCACCCGCAAGACGGAGAGCTTATTGAGGCAGGAGTTATGTACATAGCCCCGCCCGACCACGATTTGCTGCTGAACGGCAACCAGGTGCTGGTGACGCGTGGGCCGAAGGAAAATCGGTTCCGGCCATCCATCGACGCTTTGTTTCGCTCGGTCGCTTATGCCTATGGCCCGCACGTGATTGGCGTCGTGCTTACGGGCTACCTGAACGATGGTTCCGCGGGGCTCTGGTGGGTGCAACAGTTGGGGGGCTTGGTCATCGTGCAAGACCCGCGCGATGCCGAGCAGCCAACTATGCCCGCGCACGCGCTAACGGTTGTAGCAGCTGATTATATCGTGCCGCTAGCCCAACTGGGGCCCCTGCTAGTGTACCTGACTACGCCCGATGAATCCCTGTGACGCCCGGCAGCGCTCACTACAGAAGCCACTTGCTGAAGCAATTACTTGCCAGCGAGCTCAAGCTAAGCCTGCCAGGCGCACCTTGGCCGGGCAGCTAACGCGGTACTCCAGATAGCAGACATTCCGGGCGTTCATGCCGTGGATTAGTTAGAAAATCGCGTTAAATAAACCCCTTCTTAACTAAGTGCCTCAAGCCTAGCTACAACCTGCAAAAGTTTCTGGCCGATGCCCAGCCCGTCAGCACCCCGAGCTACAGCGGTGGCGATACTTAACAAAGCTCACCTCTTTCGGATGAGTTTTGTCATGAGAGGCGGGGGTAGGCGCATCTACTTTTGGGCGGCTTATTCTTCTTGCTCTTGATACTTTGCTCCCTTTAAATGGTCCCCACTACATTGTTTGCTCGGCTGCCGTGGGCCCCCGCTGCCCCACTTTTGAGGATAGCGCCTGCGCAAATTTACCAGCCGTGCTAGGGCCGGCACCAGAAGTGGTACCACCGCGCCAACTGGCAGCCCGCAGTACCGAAAAGGCCCGTAGCTGCGTCCTCCTGGAACTCCTTTGGTTGCTTTTAGTGGCCTTGCTGCCGGGCCCGGCGGCCCACGCGCAGGCCATGGCGGCCGCCGACGTGCCGCCGCTAGCCTTCGGGGCGATGTTTCAGCAGTACCCGCAGGCCCGGCAAGTGACGTGGCGCCGGTTTCATGACTGGTACCAGGCCAGCTACACCCAAAACCAGACCCGCCGGCTGGTGAGGTTCAGCATGGAGGGCGATGTGGAAGCCACGGGTCAGGATATGGCGCTCACCGCCCTGTCACTCTCTATAAAGCACACCCTGACTACGTACTACCCCACCCGCGCGTTCTGCCGCGCTATTGAGGTAACCAATGCCCGCACCGGGGGCCTCACCTACGAAATGGCCACCTGCGAAACTGCCCTCAGCCGCACCATCACGCTCACGGCCAACGGCCGGAAAATACCCCGCCCCCAGTAGCTATAGTGCCCCTTTTCATGAAGCGTTTTCTCGTGCGCTGGCGCGCCGCCGGCTGGGGCCTGCGGCTAAGCCGGGTACTGTAGCGGCCGGCCGGAGCCGAGTAGCGCCTCCTGGTGGGGCAACCTGACAAAGGTCAAGCAATAAGGCGATAATCGTCAGGACACTGCCAGCATGCGGGGCGGAAGTTTGTGGCCGGTTCACATCTTCCGTTTTTTCCTTTTCCCACGCCCATGCAAACCCTGGAAACCTTCGCCCCACCGACCGCTACCGAGCACCTGTCGGATGCCGACATTACGGCCGCCATCGAGCTGTTTTTTCTTACCAAAAAGGGGGTGCCCGCGCACCTGATTGACGTGGCCACCCACGAGGGCATTGTGAAGCTGACCGGCATCACCGACAACCTGCTGGCCAGCGAGCGGGCCGAGGAAATTGTCCTGGCCGTGCGCGGCGTGCGGGGGGTAGTCAACGAGTTACTCATCAGCACGCCCGATGTACCCAACGACGAGCTATACCACGCCGTGACCCAAGCCCTGAGCGCCGACCCCGCCACTACCGATTACAACGTGGCCTGCACCGTAGCCGACGGCGTGGTGGCACCCACCGGCGTGGTGCAGTCGTGGGCCGAGCAGCAGTTGGTGCTGCGCGTACTGCGGGGCGTGCACGGCGTGCGCCGCCTCGTCACCGACGAGTTGACTATTCGCTGGGGCGAAATCCAGAACTCGGATGCCGAAATCAGTATCCAAATCCGCGAGCTGCTGGCCTGGGATATTCGGGTGAATAGCGCCCTGGTCGAAGTGCGCACCAACGACCGGGTAGTACACCTGAGCGGCACCGTGGGCACCGCCGCCGAGCGGGCGCAGGTGGTAGCCGTGGCCTACCAGGCCGGGGCCAGCCGTGTCGATGCTCTGGACCTATTTGTGGCCTATTGGGCACTGAGTGCCGATATGCGGCGCGAAAAGTTCGCCCAGCGCAGCAATGAAGACATTGCCCAGGCCGTGCTCGCTACCTTCCGCTACGACCCGCGCGTGCTCTCGTATCAGCCAATAGTAGCGGTCCACAATGCCGTGGTGACGCTGACCGGCGAGGTGAGCAGCCTGCGTGCCAAGCAAAGCGCCGAGTACGACGCCCGCCACGTGGTGGGCGTCTGGAACGTGCATAATCTGCTGAAGGTGCGCACCCACTGGTTCACGCCCGATGTGGTGGTGCACCAGTCCATTCTGGATGCGCTGGCCCGTGACCCCTACGTGAGCTTTTTTGACTTTAACCTGCGCGTGACCAACGGCAAGGTGCACCTTTACGGGCAGGTCAACAGCCACTTCGAGCAGGCCCAGGCCTCAGAGGTCGTCGCTGGCGTGAACGGCGTGGCCGAGGTCGAGAACAACGTGCGCGTACTGGGCAGCACCGGCTTTGCCGGCTCGCCCGCCGCCTGGTATCCCGGCGCACTGCGGCCCGCCGCCCATCCGAATTCGGATTTTGCGCTGGCCGAGCGCATCCGCACGCTGTACTTCTGGTCGGCCAGCCTGCACAACCAGGCCATCGAAGTGCTGGTCGAAAACGGCCGCGCCACCCTCACCGGTACCGTCGATACCTGGCTCGACCGCGAGCAGGCGGCCTACGATGCCCACGAGGCCGGCGCGCAGGACGTGGACAACTGCCTGCTGATTGCTGCCTCCAAACTGCTTTAAACCAAGGCTATGCGCTCGCTCCCCCGCCCCGGCTCCATCGGCCCATCGCACACGGCGAGCTACTACGAGGCGGGCGCCGTGAGCCCGGCCACCCTGCGCATTACTCGGGAAGCCGACGCCACCATGACGCCCGATGGCTGGGAAGCGGACTATTCCGCACCGGACTTTGTGGACGAGACCCCAGTAGTTAGTCCGGTTTTTCCCCTCGCTGGGACGTTGCCCACCGAATAGGCTACGCTGAGCGCAACCCCCTGTTTTACTACTAGTTGTTATGAACTCCTCCATTCTCCTGCTGGCGAATCTGCCCGAGGCGGCGGCCCACACGGCACGGTACGCCGCTGCCTTAGGCCGCCCACTGGGCCTACGCCTGGTCCTGCTGCATTGCTACCTCTACCCGGTGCTGAGCGAGCCCGAACTGCTGACGGCGGCCACGGAAGAACTGGACCTCAACGAGGCCGAAACCATGACGGCGCTGCGGGCCCTGGCCCGCAGCCTGCCGGAGACAACTGAGGTGCTGGAAGCCAGCGGCATTGTGCTGGATGACGTGGCGGCGGCCATCCGCCGCTACCAGCCGCTACTGCTGGCCATGGGCCTAGGCCCCGACCAAGGCCTGCTCGATGAGCTGCTGCGTAGCCAGGTGCTGCCCGTGCTGCGGGATACGCACCGGCCGGTGCTGCTGGTACCCGCTGCTGCCACCGCCGCCGGTCCGCCGCGCCGCGTACTGGTGGCCGTCGACGGGGAGCCATTTACGCCCAACGCGGCGGGCCTGGCCGTGGCGCCGCTGCTGGCTTCCTGGGCGGCGGCTTACACGGTGGCCCACATTCTGCCTGGCCCCGGCGAGGCGGCGCGGTCGAGCCACCTGGCGCTAGCCGACGTGCAGGCCAGTGGCCTGCTACCGCCCGAGGCGCCGCTCCGGCTCTGTCAGGAAATCTATTCGTCGCCGGTGGCTGGCATTTTGCAGGCCCTGGCCGAGACCCAAGCCGATTTGCTGGTGCTCATCGCCCGGCCGCGCAGCTTTTTAGGCGGGTTGTTTCACCGCAGCGTCACGGCCGCCGTGCTGCGCCACTGCCAGGTGCCGGTGCTATTGGTGCCGGAGGTGGAATAGGGGGTAGGGCTCTGCTACCTGCTTAACTACCAATACATTCACCTCCCAATCCGCAAAGCTGCTTCAGGCCCTGGTTTCCAGCAATGGAAGCCGGGGCCTTTTTATTGGGCTTGTCCCCGGCTTCATTGGCAGCCTGACAAAAATCAGTTAATCAGAAAATTATCGTCAGGATATGGAAATGACCCGGCGCGGACCTTTATGCCCGGCTTTCTTCCCACCCCTAGCCGGACCGGGCGGCGTTGCCACGCGCTTTCGGGGCAAAAAACACATATTTTATGGATAAGGACTTGCAAGGAAAAACCGCCCTGGTTACCGGGGCCGCTTCGGGTATAGGCCGGGCCGTGGCGCTGCTCTACGGGCAGCACGGGGCCAAAGTCATGGTGTCGGACATCGACGAAGCGCAGGGCCAGCAGGTGGTGGCCAAGCTAACGGCCGCCGGGGCCGAGGCCCAGTTCTACAAGGCCGACGTGGGCGACCCCGCCCAGTGCCGCCAGCTGGTGCAAGCCACCGTGGCCGCCTTCGGCACCCTCGACGTGGCCTGCAACAACGCCGGCATCACCGGCGAGCTGAGCCTGACGGCCGACTACTCGCTCGAAGGCTGGCAAAAGATTATCAATGTGAACCTGAACAGCGTTTTCTTCTGCCTCAAATACGAGCTGGAAGTGATGCTGAAGCAGGGCGCTGGCTCGATTATCAACATGTCGTCCATCCTGGGGCAGGTGGGCACGCCCACGCTGGCGGGCTACGTCACGGCCAAGCACGGCGTCATCGGCCTCACCCAAACAGCCGCCCAGGAATACGCCGCCCAGGGCATCCGCATCAACGCGGTGGGGCCGGGCTACATCGATACGCCGCTGCTGGGCGCGTTTTCGGCCGAAACCAAGGCTGGGCTGGTGGCGCTACACCCCATTGGCCGCTTAGGCAAGTCGGAGGAAGTGGCCGAGCTGGTCATCTGGCTCAGTTCTGAAAAAGCCTCCTTCGTGACCGGGGCCTACTACCCCGTCGATGGCGGCTACCTGGCCAAATAAGCACCCCCATCCATTCTCAGCCCTTCCCTCTGATGAAAAAATCCGAATCCCAGTTGCAGGCGGCTCTGGCCGAAAGTATGCAAGCCAACCTGACCGGCCTCAGTGAAAAGCACGCCAAAAAGCTGCAAAAAACCGTGGCCAACGCCGCCAAAAAACTCGCTCGGAAGTTCGCTAAGCTGCTGGCCAAAGAGCACAAAGCCGGTAAAGCAACCGCTGCCAAAGCCGTTCAGCCCGTGCTCCGCAAAGCCGCTGCCCGCCGCGTAGGCAAGCACGCGCCCCGGCTGGCCACCCACAAAAAAGCGGAGGCCGTCAGCCGCTAGCCCGCGCGCTTTCCAATGACGGAACCTTCGCCCCCGGCCCGTGCGCTCCCCATCACCACGCTGTTTGTGGACATCGGGGGCGTGCTGCTCAGCAACGGCTGGGGCCTGGCCTCGCGCCAGTTGGCGGCCACTACTTTCGGCCTGGACGGTGCGGAAGTGGAACGGCGGCACCAGTTGGTTTTCAGCACCTACGAGCTGGGCCACCTCAGCCTGGCCGACTACCTGCGGCAGGTAGTATTCTACCGGTCCCGGTCGTTTAGCGCGGCGGCATTTCAGGAGTTTATGTTTGCCCAATCGCAGCCCTACCCCCCGATGTTGGCGCTGGTGCGGCAATTAAAGGCAAACTACCATCTCAAGATAGCCGTGGTCAGCAACGAGGCCCGCGAGTTGAATGCCCACCGGATTCACACGTTCGGGCTGGCCGACTTCGTGGATTTTTTCGTGTCCTCCTGCTTCGTCCACCTCAGCAAGCCCGACGTAGCCATCTTCCGCCTGGCGCTCGACCTGGCCCAAACGCCGGCCAAGCAAGTGCTGTACTTGGAAGACCAGCCGCTATTCGTAGGCGTGGCGGCTGGCCTGGGCATCCAGGGCATTTGCCACGAAAGCTACGCCTCGACCTGCGCCCAATTAGCCGCTTTTGGCTTGTCCGTTTAATCTTCCCTACCCCCGTATGCCCGCCGTAGTTGACCTTATTCTAGTCCTCAACGGCGGCTCGTCCAGCATCAAGTTTGCGGTGTACGGGCCGGGCGACGCGCCGACGCGCCAACTGCACGGCCACCTCGACCGCATTGGCCAGCCCGGCACCCGGCTCACGTTCAGCGAGGCGGCGGATACCAGCCCCACCACGTGCCCAGCCACCGCCGCCGACCCGGTGGCGGCGGCTAGCTTCCTAGTGGACTGGCTGGCCCGGCACGCGGTTTTTGCCCGCGTGGCGGCCGTGGGGCACCGGGTGGTGTATGGTGGTCCGACGCACCAGGCCCCCGAACTCATTACGCCGGCCTTGCTGACTGACTTGCAGCAGCTGACCGCCTACGACCCCGACCACCTGCCCGGCGAGCTAGCGCTTATGCTGGCCCTGCACGAGCGTTACCCCCAGCTACGGCAGGTGGCGTGCTTCGACACCGCCTTCCACCAGCATATGCCCCGCGTGGCGCAGCAGCTGCCGTTGCCTCGCCGCTTTGAAGCGCGGGGGCTGCGTCGCTATGGCTTCCACGGGCTTTCCTATGCCTACCTGCTCGAAGAGCTGGCCCGGCAGGCGGGGCCGGCGGCGTCACGGGGCAAGGTTATCCTGGCGCACCTGGGCAGTGGGGCCAGCCTGGCGGCCGTGCTGGATGGCCAGAGCCAGGACACGAGCATGGGCTTCACGCCCGCCGCCGGCCTGGTGATGGGCACCCGCCCTGGTGACCTTGACCCCGGCGTGGCCGCCTACCTTCTGCAAGTCGAGCAGCTTACGGCCAAGGAGTTCAACCACCTCATCAACCACGAATCGGGTTTGCTGGGCGTATCCGAAACCAGCGCTGACATGCAGGATTTGCTGGCCGCCCAGGCCACCGACGCACGGGCGGCCGAAGCCGTGGCACTCTTCTGCTACCAGGCCCGCAAGTGGGTCGGAGCCTATGCAGCCGTGCTCGGCGGATTGGATACACTGGTGTTTTCGGGCGGCATCGGCGCGCACGCGGCTGAGGTGCGCGCCCGCATCTGCGCCGGGCTGGCGTTTTTGGGCCTCGAACTCGACGCGGCGTACAATGCGACGCACGCGAGCGTGATTTCCAGTGCGGCCAGTCGGGTAGTGGTGCGCGTGATTCCGACCGACGAGGAGCGCCTGATTGCGCAGCTCGTGGCCGGGTACCTCACCCCCTAACTAGTAAATACTAAAATTCAGTACTTTATGGCTCCTGTTAGTTCACAAACGGCCCTGGTCACCGGGGCCACCGGCGGCATCGGCTACGAGCTGGCCAAGCTCTTCGCCCGCGATGGCATCAACCTGGTGCTGGTGGCCCGTCGCCAGGCGCAGCTCGATGAAATCAAAGCGGACTTCGAACGCCAGTACGGCATCCGGGTCACCTGCCTGGCGGCCGACCTGGGCGAAGCCGGCCAGGCGGCCGCCGTGTATCAGCAGTGCCAGGCCCAGGGCATCGCGCTGGATTACCTGGTCAATAACGCCGGTTTCGGCTCCTACAAAGACGTAGTGCAGGAAGACCTGGCGGCCTACGAAAGTATGCTGACCCTCAACGTGCTGGCTGTCACTCTACTTTCGGCCCTGGCGGCCCAGGATATGGTGCGCCGCCGGGCGGGCCGCATCCTGAACGTAGGCTCGACCTCCGCCTTTCAGCCGGTGCCGCACATGGCGGTCTACGGCGCGTCGAAGAGCTACGTGATGCACTTCACCGAGGCCCTGCACGCCGAACTGCAAGGCACCGGGGTGACGGCCACGGTGCTGAGCCCCGGCGTCACGGCCACCGGGTTCGTGGCGCGGGCGGGCATGGGCCAGTGGTCCCAGGCGCAGGGCAAGCTGCTGAGTGCCGCTACCGTAGCGAAATTAGGCTACCAGGCCATGCAGCAGGGCAAGCTAAACGTGGTAACGGGCTGGAAAAACAAGCTGCTTGCCCTGGGCATCAGCTTGGTGCCGTTTCGCGGGCTGAAACTGGCCATGTCAAGTCGCTTCATGCAAGAAAGCCACTAGTGCCCCCGCCAGCCTTAGCTGCCCCTTGCCGCAAGAATAAGAACCAGCATTTATACTTCAAAACCACCAAATTAAATGGAAGCTACCACCCTCACGCCCCCCATTGCCCGCCCCGCTACGAAGCCACTCGCGCCCGAAGTGGTGCAGCGCCTCGATGCCTACTGGCGGGCGGCCAACTACCTCTCGGTGGGCCAGATATACTTGTGCGACAACCCTTTGCTACGCGAGCCGCTCCAATTGGGGCACATCAAGAAGATGCTGCTGGGGCACTGGGGCACCACGCCGGGCCAGAACTTCATCTACACTCACCTCAACTGCATCATCAAGCGGCGCGATTTGAACATGATTTACCTCTCCGGGCCGGGGCACGGCGGGCCGGCGGTGGTGGCGGGCACCTACCTAGAGGGCACGTACAGCGAGGTGTACCCGGATATTAGCCAGGACGAAATCGGCCTGAAACGGCTGTTTACGCAGTTTTCGTACCCCGGCGGGATTTCCAGCCATGCCTCGCCCCAAACGCCGGGCTCCATCCACGAGGGCGGCGAATTGGGCTACTCGCTCAGCCACGCTTTTGGGGCGGTGTTCGATAACCCGGAGCTGATTGTGGCCTGCGTAATTGGCGACGGCGAGGCCGAAACCGGGCCCCTGGCCACCGCCTGGCACTCCAACAAGTTCCTCAACCCGGCCACCGACGGCGCGGTGCTGCCCATTCTGCACCTCAACGGCTACAAGATTTCCAACCCCACAGTGCTGGCCCGCATCACCCATGAGGAGCTGGACCAATTATTACGCGGCTACGGCTGGACGCCCTACTACGTGGAAGGCCACGAGCCGGAGCTGATGCACCAGGCCATGGCGGCGACACTGGAAGAGGTGGTCTGCGACATCCACCAGATTCAGCAGCAGGCCCGCGAGCACGGCGACCTCACCCGGCCGCGCTGGCCGCTGATTGTGCTGCGCTCGCCCAAGGGATGGACGGGCCCGAAAGAGGTTGATGGCCGGCCCAATGAGGGTACCTTCCGCGCCCACCAGGTGCCGCTGGCCGTGTCGGCCAGCGCGCCGCCCGAGCACCTGGCGCAGCTAGAAGCCTGGCTCAGAAGCTACAAGCCCGAAGAATTGTTTGATGAAGCCGGCCGCCTGCGCCCCGAGCTGGCCGAGCTGGCCCCGCACGGCGACCATCGCATGGGGGCCAATCCCAACGCCAACGGTGGCCTGCTGCTCCACGATTTGCACCTGCCCGACTACTGCGACTACGCCGTGGCTGTGCCCGCGCCGGGGGCCGTGGAGGCCAGTGATACGGGTACGGTAGGCAAGTTTCTGCGCGACGTGCTCAAGCTGAACGCCGCTCCGCGCAACTTCCGCATCTTCGGCCCCGACGAAACGCTGTCGAACAAGCTCGACGCCGTGTTTGAGGTGACCAACCGGCAGTGGGACGCGGCCGTGGAAGCCAACGACGAGTTTCTGGCCCTCGCCGGCGGGGTGATGGAAATGCTGAGCGAGCACCAGTGCGAAGGTTGGCTCGAAGGATATCTGCTGACCGGCCGCCACGGCTTGTTCAACAGCTACGAGGCGTTCGTGCACATCGTGGACTCGATGTTCAATCAGCACGCCAAGTGGCTGAAAATGACGCTTGAAATCCCCTGGCGGCGCAACATTGCCTCGCTGAATTACCTGCTGACTTCCACCGTATGGCGGCAGGACCACAACGGCTTCACGCACCAGGACCCCGGCTTTATCGACCACGTTATCAACAAGAAAGCCAGCATCGTGCGCGTGTATTTGCCGCCCGATGCCAACTGCCTGCTCTCGGTGATGGACCACTGCCTGCGCAGCCGCCACTACGTGAACGTCATCGTGGCCGGCAAACACCCCGCCCCGCAGTGGCTGAGTATGGACGCCGCCCGCACGCACTGCGCCGAAGGCATCGGCCTCTGGCCCTGGGCCAGCACCGACGCCGGCCAAGAGCCCGACGCCGTGCTCGCCTGCTGCGGCGACGTGCCCACGCTGGAAATCCTGGCCGCCGCCAGCATCCTGCGCGAGCACCTGCCCGAGTTAAAAATCCGGGTCGTGAACGTAGTCGATTTATTGAAGCTGGAGCGCCACACTGAGCACCCCCACGGCCTGCCCGACGCCGACTACGATGCCCTGTTTACCCGCGACAAGCCGGTGATTTTTGCCTTTCACGGCTACCCCTGGCTGGTGCACCGCCTCACCTACAACCGCGCCAACAACCAGCACATGCACGTGCGCGGCTACAAAGAGGAAGGCACCATCACCACGGCCTTCGACATGACGGTGCTCAACGACATGGACCGCTTTCACCTGGCCATGGATGTGCTCGACCGCGTGCCCCAGCTCGGCAACAAAGGCGCGTACCTCAAACAGCATCTCAAGGATAAGCTGGTGGAGCACCGCCAGTACATCACCACCCACGGCGAGGACATGCCCGAGGTGCGCAACTGGCAGTGGAAAGCATAACACCATGAATATAAATTCCTTAATCGCCACCGCCCAGGCGCTGGTAGCCCCCGGCAAGGGCCTGCTGGCGATGGACGAAAGCACCGGCACCTGCAACGCCCGCTTCGCCGCTCTCGGCATTCCCGAAACGGTGGAAGCCCGCCGCGCCTACCGCGAACTGTTGGTGACCACGCCGGGGTTGGGCGAGGGCATCAGCGGGGCCATTCTATTTGACGAAACCATCCGGCAGCGCACGGCGGTGGGCGTTCCCTTCGTGGAAATCTTGCAGCAGGCGGGCATCATGCCGGGCATCAAGGTGGATGTGGGCGCGCACGAGTTGGCCGGCTTTCCGGGCGAGCAGGTGACCGAAGGGCTCGACGACCTACGCGCCCGCCTGGCCGAATATGCCGGGCTAGGTGCCCGATTCGCCAAGTGGCGGGCGGTGCTGGCCATCGGCACCGACCGGCCCAGCCGGGCCTGCATAGAAGCTAATGCCCACGCGCTGGCCCGCTACGCCGCCCTGTGCCAGGCGGCTGGCCTGGTGCCCATCGTGGAGCCCGAAGTGCTGCTCACCGGCCCGCACTCGCTGGCCCAGTGCGCGGCCGTGACGGAGGACGTGCTGCACGAAGTATTTGCGCAGCTGCGCACCCAGGGCGTGGCCCTGGAAGGGATGCTTCTGAAGCCCAGCATGGTACTGGCCGGGAACGAGTGTCCCAAGCAGCCTACCACCTCGCACGTCGCCGACGCGACCCTGGCCTCTCTATTGCGCACGGTGCCGGCGGCCGTGCCGGGCGTGGCGTTTTTGTCGGGTGGGCAGTCGCCCGAGCAGGCCACGCGCCACCTGGCGGCCATGCACGAACGCCGTGGGCGGCTGCCGTGGGCGCTCACGTTTTCCTTTGGCCGGGCGCTGCACCAGCCGGCGCTGGAGGCCTGGGGCAGCCAGCCCGCCAACGTGGCCGCTGCCCAGCAAGCGCTGCTGAGCCGGGTGGCAAGCAACCGGGCGGCGGTGGGGGTAGGGGAGGCCGCAGCAGCCCACGCATGAGCAACGCCCGGAAGCTGTTGCTAATCAAACTCCTGCACACGGCAATCTGGGCCTTTTTTGTCACCGCCATTTTTTACATCCTGTACAGCGGCCTGGCCGACCGGCTAACCACCTATACCTGGGTCGCCATCGGCCTGGTAGTGGGGGAGGGCCTCGTGCTGGCGCGCTTCGACCGGCACTGCCCTTTGACGGTGCTGGCCCGGCAGTACTCCGATTCCAGGAAAGACAACTTCGATATTTTTCTGCCCAATGGCCTGGCGCGGCATAACAAACTGATTTTCACCTGGCTCTACGCCGTGGGCATTGGGCTGGTGGCCTACCGCCTGGCCACGTAAGCGGCGCTCGCCACCGACCCGCGCACGGGATAACTGCGCTTTTTTCTACCTCCTATTCTCGGCTCATCATGGAAATTACCAAAGGGAATGCCCAAACCGACCACGTGTTACGCGCGGCGTTGGCAGGCGCGGCCCCCGTGCCGATGGACCACAGCAAAATGGCCGGGCACGACCACGGGGCCATGATTACCGACTTCCTGCGCCGGTTCTGGGTGTGCCTGGCCCTGTTGGTGCCCCTCGTGGCCGGGTCGATGATGTTCCAGAATCTGGTGGGCTACCACTTCACTTCCCTCTACAGCACGCCGGTGCTGCTGGGGCTGGCGACAGTCATTTATGGCTACGGTGGCTGGCCGTTTCTCAGCGGCACGGCGGGGGAACTGCGCAGCCAGCAGCCGGGCATGATGACGCTGGTAACCGTGGCCATCAGCGTCGCCTACGGCTACAGTGTGGCCGTGGCCATGGGCTGGCTGCGGGGCATGGACCTGTTTCTGGAGCTGGCCACTCTCATTGATATTATGCTGCTGGGCCACTACCTGGAAATGAAATCGGTGGCCGGGGCCTCGCGCGCGCTGGAGCTGCTGGTGCAGCTGCTGCCTGCTGAGGCCCACAAAAATGATGGCGATAAAATCAGTGATGTAAAAGTCATGAGCCTGGCGGTCGGCGACGTAGTCTTGGTGCGGCCGGGCGAGCGGATTCCCACCGATGGCGAAGTGACTGAAGGCAGCAGTGCAGTCAACGAAAGTATGCTGACGGGCGAAAGCGTGCCGGTGCAAAAGTCGGCGGGCGGCAAGGTCATCGCCGGAGCGGTCAACGGCGAGGGCGCGCTCAGCGTCCGGGTCACGCACCAGGGCGCGGACAGCTACTTAAGCAAGGTGGTCAAGATGGTGGGTGAGGCCCAGGACACCAAGTCGCAAACCCAGACTCTGGCCGACCGCGCCGCCGGCTGGCTCACGGCCGTGTCGCTAGTGGGGGGCCTGGGCACGCTGGCCGTATGGCTGTGGTTGGGCAAGGGTGCGGCGTTTGCCATCGAGCGCATGATCACGGTGATGGTCACGGCCTGCCCCCACGCGCTGGGGGTAGCCATTCCGCTGGTGGTGGCCATTTCCACGGCCATTTCGGCTCGCAAGGGCCTGCTGATTTGCAACCGCACGGCCTTCGAGGAAGCTCGTAAAATCACGACCATGGTGTTCGACAAAACCGGCACGCTGACGGAAGGCGCGTTCGGCGTGACCCGCGTGCAGGTGCTGGCCCCAGGCCTCGACGAGGCCGGTCTGCTAGGCACGGCGGCCGCCCTGGAGCGGCAGTCGCAGCACCCCATTGCCCAGGGCATCGTGCGCGAAGCCCATAAGCGCGGCCTTTCCCTACCCCCAGTGCAGGACTTCAAGTCATTGACCGGCCAGGGGGTAGCTGCCGCGGTAGCTAGCCAGGCGGTGGTAGTAGCAAGCCCCGGCTACCTCCAGGAACAACACACTGCCCTACCCCCGGATGCCAGAGGCAACGCGGCCGAAACGGTGGTATTCGTGCTGCTCGATGGGAAGCTGGCCGGCTACGTAGCCCTGTCCGACCGCCTCCGCGCTGACTCGAAAGAGGCCGTGCAGCGCCTCAAGACCCAGGGCATCAAGGTGTAGCTACCGGCGACAACCAGCAAGTGGCCGATGCGGTGGCGAAAGAACTAGGCCTCGACGGGGCATACGCCCAGGTGCTGCCCGACCAGAAAGTGAAAATTATCCAGGACTTGCAGGCTCAGGGCCAGTTTGTAGCCATGACCGGCGATGGGGTGAACGACGCCCCGGCCCTGGCGCAGGCCAACGTAGGCGTCGCCGTGGGCTCGGGCACCGACATCGCGGCCGAAACCGCCGACATCATCCTCGTCAACAGCCGACCCACCGACATCACCAACCTCGTGGAGTTCGGCAAAGCCACTTATAGTAAGATGCGCCAGAACCTGTGGTGGGCCACGGGCTACAACGTCATCGCCCTGCCGCTGGCCGCCGGGGTGCTTTACCCGCACTTCGTGCTGAGCCCGGCCCTGGGCGCGGTGCTCATGAGCGCCAGCACCGTCATCGTGGCCCTGAACGCGCAGCTCTTGCGCCGGTCGCTGAAGTAACGAGCTATACGCCGAGCAACAAATCCAGTTGGGGCTGGCATTACCACTCGGTACGAAGCTAGCGCTGCTCGGGCGTGAGCCGAAGCAGGTGCTCCGGGTCTTGGGCCACTTGCTGGAGCAGCAGGCTGGGCGTCACCCCCGCAAACTGCCGGAAGTCCTTCGCCAGGTGCTGGTAGTCGCTGTAGCCGTGGTGCAGGGCCAGGCTCAGCCAGTCGATGGCCGAGTCGCTTTCCTTGTGCTTAATGGCCATCCAGAAGCGGCAGATGCGGGCAAAATATTTGGGCGTGACGCCCACCTGCTGCTCGAAGCGCCGCTCGAAAGCCCGCGGACTCAGGCAGGCCGTTGCGGCCAGCTGGCTAAGCTCAAAGCTGCCCGGCTGGGCCAGCAGCCGTTGCCCGATGTGGTCGAGCGGATGGTCTTCGCGCACCAGCTGCCGGGCCTTCTGCCAGAAAAACTGGTCCAGGATGCGCGGCAATTCGGCGTAGCTGGCGGTGTTAGCCAACTGTTCGGTCAGGGAGCGTATTTCACTGCCCCACACCGCCTCGGCGTCAATGGCCTGGTGCAGCAGCTCTGGCATCGGAATGCGCAGAAATTTGAACAAGGCCCCCGGCTGAAACCAGGCGTGCAGCAGCATAAAATCGTCGGGCACGCGGAAATTCTGCCGGTAGTCGGGCAGGCCAAAAATAGCGGCGCGGGCGCAGGTTTCCGTGGTGCCCAGCTCGGGGCATTCGGTTTGGAGGCGGCCGCGCAGAAAGAAAGAAAAACCTTCTTCGGGGCAGGCCGGATACGATTTGACGGGAATGGGCGCGTGCCGGTCGAACGTGAAATGAAACAGCTGGTACTGGCGAATGTAGGGCCGCAGGGCGGGGGCGGGCTGAATGAATTGGTAAATCATACGACGCAGGAGCAGATGGTTATCCGGCCGGGGCGACTACCAAGTTAATGGCGGCCCCACGATTTTCATGCCGTGGCTGACAAACAGGCCCGCCATCTGGTCCAGCGAGGGCTGGCCGATGGACTTCACCTTGCCCAGCGCCCGAAAAAAGTCCTCCATCTGGCTCGCCGGCGTGAAGAAAAACAGGTACTTGCTCTTGTCCGAAACTTGGGCCGGCGCGTGGGGCACGTTGCGCGGGATGAAGATGGTATCGCCCGCCGTGAGGCGGTGGCGCAAGTCGCCAACCTGAAACAAATGCTCACCTTCGATCACGATGAACACCTCGTCCTGGTCTGGATGGATGTGCAGCGGCGGCCCGCCTTTGTCGAAGCCCGTGTACTCGCCGATGGTCAGGGCCCCGTCGGTGTCCGAGGTCGATACTTTAAAATCGACCGGGCTCAGCCCCCCGAGGCGGATGTGCTCGTGGAATCGGCTGGCCCCGGCTTTCACCACGAAGCCCTGGGTGGTGCGGCGCAGGGGCCGGGCCTGCGCATTCAGGGCGAGGCTAGGTGTATGGTCCCGGAGGATAATGGTTTAGCTTTAGGGTCTGCTTTCAAAGCGTGTTTATGGGCAAAATACCACATGGCTGCGCCCGCACAACGCCGGCAACTCGGCTGCTTATCCAGCAAAGTACAGAAAGCTTACAAACGCTAGCTACACGCTTTGGCCTCGACCCCAAAACGGTGGCCAAGTGGCGTAGCCGGACGACGACGGAAGAGGCTGTGCGGGGGCCTAAACCCGCCTCCACCGTGCTCACGCCCGCCGAAGAAGCAGCCATCGTTCTATTTCGCCAACAGACGCTCTTGCCCCTGGATGATTGCCTCTATGCCCTACCAGAGGCCATTCCTGCGCTGAGTCGCTCGTCCCTGCACCGCTGTTTTCAACGGCACGGCATCAGCCGCTTGCCGCTGGACGAAGCGGGGACGCCAGGCAAAAAAGCGCTGTTCAAGGACTAGCCGCTGGGCTGTCTGCACCTGGATTGTGCCGAGGTCCAGACCGAAGAAGGCAAGCTTTATTTGTTTGTCGCCATTGACCGCACCGCTAAGTTGGCCTTTGCGGAGCTGCACCCGCAGGCCACGCAGGCGATTGCCGTCGACTTTCTACGGCAGGTCTTAACGCGGATTCCCTACCAGGTGCACAAGCTGCTAACCGACAATGGGGTTCAGTTCCGCCACTTACCTCATCACCTCCATGCAGGTCGCCATCCCGTCGGGCAGCTCTGTGACGCGTGGGGCATCGAGCAGCGCTTTACCAAACCAGCCCACCCCTGGACCAACGGCCAAGTGGAACGGATGAATCGCACCCTCAAAGAGGCCACCATTAAGCGCTTCCATTACGAAACAACTGCCCAGCTCAACACCCACTTGCAGGCCTTTTTACAAGCGTATAATTTTGCCAAACGCCTCAAGCGCCTGAAAGGGCTGACACCCTACGAATTTATATGCGCCGAATGGCGAAAAAATCCTACGCTCTTTCACCGAGACCCGGCCGACCTTACTCCGGGACCATACAGCTAGTACTAGCCAGCAAGCTAGCGGAAAGGAACTTACGGCGCTGCATAGAAAGTTGCCTAAAGGGTTAAAGAAGATGATGCTACAAACCTAGCGGGAGGCCACCGCCCGCTACTGGTATAAAATCGTCATTCTTGCTTTAGTGCGCTGGTGCGCAATCGCTGGTTCGCTCTAAAGCGAAGGTGCCCAGCCGCTGTAACAGCGGCTGGGCACCGGCGGCAAATGGCTGGTGGCGCGGCAAGCCGCTCCCTACAGGGCGTTCAACAGCTTCACAATTTGGCGCTTGCGCTTGGCTTGCAGGCGGCTCACTAGCTCGTGGCCTTTGCCTTCTACGTAGGTCAGGTCCTCGTCCGTGAGCTGGATGTAGGCTTGTTGCAGCTTGCCCTTGAGCTGGTTCCAGTCGCCGCGCAGGCGCAGGCGGTGGTCGACGCGCAGGTTGCGGAATTTGCGGCGGCGCTCGATGCCTTTCTGCGAGTACAGCAGGATTCCGGCGAGGGCTCCTACGCCAGCTCCGGCTAGGGTGGTGAGCAATACTTTACCAGTCTTGTTTTTGGGCGTGTCTTTGGTCATGGAGAGCAAGCTAAAAAGTGGGGAAGAGGCCGCCGGCCGGCTTTGGCGCTGAGCGGTTGAGGTTAACAAATGTTCCCTCACCGCTCACCGTGCTAGGACGTGTTCTCAATTTAGCCAGAGGATAATGGCGCGTAGTTGGACGAACGCAGCGTACGAATCGGCCAGTTTATCGTAGCGGGTGGCGATGCGTCGAAACTGTTTGAGGCGGTTGATGAGCCGCTCGACTTGGTTTCGGTCACGATAAGTGAGCGGGTCGAGGCGGGGCGGCTGCAAGCGGTTGGGTCGGGGCGGAATCACGGCCACCGCACCGGTTTCGGCTATTTGGGCCCGCAAGGCATCCGAATCGTAGGCCGTGTCGGCCAGCACCTGCCGGGCCGGGGCCAACAACGGGGCGAGCAGCTCGGCCGCCTGCGGGGCATCGCCGGCCTGGCCCGCCGTCAGGGCAAAGGCCAACAGGCCGCCGGCCCCGTCCCCGGCCACGTGCAGCTTGGTGGAAAAGCCGCCCCGGCTACGCCCGAGCGCCTGCGGGCCTTTTTTTACGGGCGCCGGCCGCGTGCTGGTGGGCCCGCACGGTGGTCGAATCGAGTTGCACCTGCCGCTGCCGCGGACTGGGCACCGCTTGGCCGGCGGCTTGCCGCGTGGCCAGGACCTGGGCCCACACGCCCCGGGTGCGCCAGCGGCTGAAGCGCACGAACACCCGGTGCCACTGCCCCAGGTGCGGCGGCAGGTCCCGCCAGGGCAGGCCCGTGCGGCCCACCCACAGCACGGCCTCGACAAAGCCCCGGTTGTCTTTGGCGACTACCCCGCGCCGGCCCGCCCGGCCGGGCAGCAAGGGCGCAAGCAGCGCCCAATGAACATCAGTGAGCAACGTGCGGTCGGCGTTCATCTTGAAAATAAGCCCAATACGCTTTTGGCCTCCCCCACGTTCTTGAGAACACGCCCTAGTCTGACAATAGTCAGTACAACCAATGATTTTCGTCATGGGTCGAATAGGGTACTTACCGGAACATTGCAGGATACTTGCTTTGCCAAAGCACTTGTAATCAACGGTATTATTTTAAAAAGGACGGGTTCTTGTTCCGCGTTCTGCGGTTTCCTACGGCGACAACTAGTCACTTTCACTTTTCATGGAGTATTACCTGGCGTCCGTTGCGGAAGTAGCCCACGTGCTGCGCACCACGCCGGCCGGTCTTGACGCCGCCACGGCCCGCCAGCGCCTAGCCGAATACGGCCCCAACCAACTGCCCGACCCCCAGCAAAAAGCCTGGTGGCAGCTGCTGCGCCAGTTCACCGACGTGATGATACTGGTATTACTGGCGGCGGCGGGCATCGCGGCCGTAGTGGGCGATGCCCAATCGACTTACGTCATTCTGGCCATCGTGGGGCTCAATGCCCTCATGGGCTTCGGGCAGGAATACCGGGCCGGCAAGGCCATGAGCGCCTTGCAACAGCTGGCGGTGCAGCCCGCCCAGGTGCTGCGAGGGGGCCAGCCCCGGACCGTGAACGCCACCGACCTAGTGCCCGGCGACACAGTGCTCCTCGAAGCCGGCGACGTCATTTCAGCCGACGTGCGCTTTCTCGAAGTCCACGCCCTCCAGGTCGATGAGTCGTCGCTCACCGGCGAGTCGGCCAACGTGGCGAAAAACACCGCCCCGCTGCCCGCCGGGGAGTACCCGCTCGGCGACCGCCTCAACCTCAGCTATAAGGGTACGTCCGTCACCAACGGCCGGGCCACCGCCTACGTAGTGGCCACCGGGCCCCAGACCGAGCTGGGTAAAATTGCCGCCCTCCTCCAAACCGCCGAAACACTGACGCCGCTGCAACAGCGGCTGGCCACGCTCAGCAAGGCGCTGTCGGCGGCGATACTCGTCATTTGCGTGCTATTTTTCGGCACGGGCTGGCTGCGAGGCGAGCCGCTGCTGCCCTGGCTGCTGGTGTCCGTTTCGCTGGCGGTGGCCGCCATTCCCGAGGCCCTGCCCGCGCTGGTCAGCATCACACTGGCGCTGGGAGCCCGGTGGCTAAGCCAAAACCACGCCCTGGTGCGCAAGCTGCCCGCCGTTGAAACGCTGGGCTCGGTCACCTACATCTGCACCGACAAAACGGGAACGCTGACGCTCAATAAGATGACCACGCAGCAAGTGTACGCTAACCCGGCGTTTACCTTACCCGCCCTGGGCGACGCCGACGCGCTGCTGACCGCCATGGCCCTTAATACCGACGCCAGCCACGGCCCCGATGACCAGTGGCTGGGCGACTCGACCGAAGTAGCCCTAGCCCGCTACGCCGCAGAAAAAGCCTACCCTCGCCCGGTCCTCGAAGCCCGGTTTCCGCGCCTGGCCGAACTGCCCTTCGACGCCGAACGCAAGTGCATGACTACCCTGCACCAAACCCCGCAGGGCATCCTCGTGCTCACCAAAGGCGCGCCCGGCGTGCTCTTTGCGCAGCTCGCCGCCGACCAGAAAGGCCAGCTGCCCGACCTCGAACAGCACGCCAATGCCCAGGCCGCGCTGGGCTTCCGCGTGCTGGCGTATGCTGCTAAGCTGCTGCCCGCCCTGCCCACGCAGCTCGACGCGGCCAGGCTCGAAACCGGCCTGGCTTGCATTGGCCTGGCTAGCCTTATCGACCCGCCCCGCCCCGAGGCCACTCAGGCGGTGGCCGAGTGCCGGGCCGCCGGCATTATTCCCGTGATGATAACCGGCGACCACGCCCTGACCGCCCAGGCCGTGGCCCGACAGCTGGGCATTCTGGCGGCGGCCGACGAGCTGGTGCTAACTGGTCCCGAGCTAGCCAAGCTCACCGAACCTGCTTTCGGGGCCTTGGTGGAAAAGGTGCGGGTGTACGCCCGCATGGACCCGGCCCAGAAGGTGCGCATCGTCCGCGCCCTGCAAGCCCGGCACCAGTGCGTGGCCATGACGGGCGACGGCGTGAACGACGCTCCGGCCCTGAAGCAGGCCGATATCGGCATCGCGATGGGCCGCAGCGGTACGGAGGTGGCCAAAGAAGCTGCCGATATGCTACTGCTCGACGACGACTTTGCCACCATTGTGCAAGCCGTGCAGCGAGGCCGCCGGGTGTACGACAACATCCTGAAATTCATTCGCTACATCCTCTCCGGGAGCGTGGGCGAAATCGGGGCCGTCTTCCTGGCCCCGTATCTGGGGTTGCCCCTGCCGGTGCTGGCCATCCAGATTCTGTGGATTAACCTCGTGACGGACGGCCTGAGCCTGGCGCTGGCCTACGAGCCGGCCGAAGCCAATAGTATGCGCCGCCCACCCCTCAACCCCCAGCAATCCATCTTCGCCGCTGGCCTGGGCTGGTTTATTCTGGGAGCAGGCCTGCTGCTTGGCAGCCTCACCTTAGGCCTGCAAGCCTGGGCCATGCGTAGCGGCCTGGCGCACTGGCAATCCATGGTTTTTACCATGCTGCTCTTCAGCCAGCTGGGCCTGGGGTTGGCCGTTCGCTCGCGCTGGGTTTCGCTGTTTAGCCTCGGGCTGCTGTCCAACAAGCCGTTGTTGGGAGCCTTGCTGCTCAGCGTGGGTCTCCAATTGCTGCTGCTCTACGTGCCCTTTTTCAACCATTTATTCCACACCCAGCCCCTTTCGTGGGGCGAAATGGGCATTACCGTGGCCGTGTCGAGCCTAGTGTTCTGGGCAGTAGAAGGCCAGAAACTCTTCAGCCGCTGGCGGGCCGTCCCGCTGCCGGTGCCCGCGTTGCAGTTCATGCCCGCCGCGCTGGCCTCAACTTAGCTGTTTTTTGGTGCTCACTCCCCATATTTTACTTGATTAATTATGCCGCTCAACCTCGTTGTCCTCACCGATTTCTCGCCCGCCGGGGCGCGGGCCTGCGCCTATGCCGCCGCGCTGGCCGCCCCGCTGGGGGCCGCCCTGCACCTGGTGCATGTGTTTTCGCCGGTGCCTATGACCCTGCACCTGGAAGAAGAAGTGCGCCCCATTATTACCCGTCATATCCAGGAAGCCGACCGCCTGCTCCGGCTAACGGTTCAGGCGCTGCCCATGCCGGCCACGGCCGAGGTTGTCGAGGCCGACTGGGAGGGGGCCGTGGCGCAGGTACTGGCGCACTACCAGCCTTTGCTGCTGCTGGCCGGCCTCAACGCCACCGATGGCTCCCTGGCAGAATGGCTGAGTAACGGCCCGCTCCCCCTGGCCCACCTCACGGGCTACCCCCTGCTGCTGGTACCCGAATACCTGCCCATCGCGCAGCTGCGCCCGCCCACCCAGCTGGTGCTGGCGGTGGAAGACCACCCCTTCCGACTCACGCCCCAAGGGCAGGCGCTGGCCCCGGTGCTGGCGAAGCTGCACTGCGCCGTGGTGCCCGTTACCGTGCTGCCCCCCGACCGCGCCCACAAGGGCGGCGCCGGCCTGCGGGCGGTGCAGCACTCTGGCCTGGCTAACAACCTGCTTTACTGTGAGCTGCACCGGGTGCTGGACAACCGGCCCGCCTCGGGCATCTGGCAGGCCACCGATGAGCTGGAAGCCGACATGGTGGCCCTGCTCGACCAGGGCCACGGCTGGGTCCACAAGCTGTTCAGCGGCAGCGTCATTGCCGACGTGCTGCGCTACTCGCAGATACCCGTGCTTTTGCTGCCACTGGCGGCTGATTAACGGGTTTATTCCGCTGCTAAATACGCGTGAGCCACACCACTAAAACGACTGCCAGAATACCGCCCAAACCACCCTCTTTTCCTCTCTCGCTATGTCCCTCACGTTCGTAATTTTCGCCAGCTTTTACCCCGAAGCTCGCCACGCGGTGGCCTACGCCGATGCGCTGGCCTACGCCGTGGGCGGACGGCTGGTGCTACTGCACATCAACCGCGCCTCGCTGTTTGACCCCTACGACCTGATAGCCGAGGGCTACCACCGCCAGGAGCTGAGCCGCCAATCTGACACGGCGACGCTGCTGGGCCAGCTGGCGGCCGGCCTGCACGCCCCCGCTACCGTGGAAGTCGCCACCGACCTGCTGCCCAGCGTAGCCTACGACCTGGTGGCGCGGTACCGCCCGGTGCTGTTCGTGCTCGGCCAGCCCGACCCTTCCCACTCCGCCCCCGCTAGCCTGGCCGAGGCGTGCGCCGAGCTGCTGCGTACCGGGGGCTACCCGCTGCTGGTGCTACCCCCGGCCAGCCCCACCGAGGCCGGGCAGCTGCCGCGCCGCATTCTACTAGCGGCCGACCGGGAAGAATTTGCGCTAACGCCGGCAGCCCAGGCGCTGGGGCCTCTGCTGACGCTACCCGGTACGCAGCACTTCGTGTCCCACATATCTAGTGGAGGAGAAGACGACGAAGGCTGTGCGCTGGCCATGCGCGCCGTGCAGGCCAGCGGCCTACTGACCGGGGCTGCCGCGCCCGAGTTGCGCGGCTACGAAAACCACAACTACGGCGCGGGCCTGCTAGCTGCCGTGGCCGACACTCAGGCCGACTTGGTAATAGTCATTGCCCGGCCGCGCAGCTACCTCGGCGACCTGTTTCACCACAGCGTAACAGCCCGCTTGTTGGACCATTGCCCCGTGCCGATACTCGTGTTGCCCACCGTCACCGAAGCGCCCGCTACCGACCCGACCGGCCGCACTGCCACCGCCGCCCAATACGCCAGCTTGGTGCTCAATGGGTTGAGTCCGGCTTCTTGAAGGAACCAGGCTTTTTGCTACCCTTCCATTTGCTCCCTTGCCTTTCCCCCTTTGGTCATGAAAAAGAAGCCTGCCCCCCTTGCCACCCCACCCGCTACCCCTGAGCTGGCTACCAAAGCCCACGAGGGCACGCCCGAGTACGGCGACTACGGCCACCCGCCCACCGCCCCCACGCCGCCCGCGCCCGACCACCGCGCCGACGGCGGCGATATCTACGACCTGAGCCACGAGCAAACCGCGCTGTAAGCCACCCCCTGAAAATGAACCGTCGCCACTTTTTACCAGTAGCCGCTACGGCAGCTGCTGGCACCGGCCTGCTGGGCTATTACGCCTGGGACCAGGCCGCCGCCCGCACGGCCCAGCGTCAGGCAGATGCGCCCGCTAGTCCGCTCTCCTCGGCCCAGCTGCCCGCCGATGCGCGCCGGATGTTATACCTGGCTTCGCTGGCGCCTAGCGGCCACAACACCCAGCCCTGGACGGTGCGCCTGCTGGGCCCCTACCACTGGATTATCGGCAACGACCCGCGCGGCTGGCTACCCGTGGTAGATTCTACTCAGCGCGAAACCATGCTCTCGCTGGGCGCTTTTGCTCAAAGCCTGGAATATGCCGCCGCCCACTTTGGCTACCAGTGCCGCTGGCAGATACTCGCCACCACCTGCCAGTCCCCTGAGGTGCTGGACGTCGTACTCGAACGCCGGCCCGGCCCGGCCTACCCCGACCTCACGGCGCTGCTGGGCCGGCGCACCCTGCGCACGGGTTTTTCGTCGGTACCCATCCGGCCCGCCGATGTGCAGCAGCTGACCAGCGAGGAAGCCGCGCACTGCCACTTCCTACCCCCTGCCTCCGAGCCGGGCACTTACCTCACGGCTGCCACGCTGGCCGCCAACCGGGACCAGACTGCCCATGACCCCGCCCAGCATGAACTGGCCCACTGGATGCGCTGGGGCAGCGCGGCCGTGCAGCGCCACCGCGACGGGCTCACCGCCAGCGGCATGGGCATCACAGGGCCGGCCGGCTGGCTGGTGCGGCACTTCTACGACAGCGCCCGCGTGCTCACGCCCGCTTTCCGGGCGCAGGGCCTGGCGATGGCGGCCGACCAACTGGCCACGCACGGCGGCTGGCTCGTGCTCACCAGCCCCGACGAGTCGGTGCCCGCGCTGCTGGAAACCGGCCGGCGCCTGGCACGCATCTGGCTGCGGGCTAGGGGGTTGAATATCGCTATTCACCCCATGACACAAGTGTTGGAGGAAGCGCCCGGCCCCGCCGGCTTGGGTCAGCGCCTGGGCTTGGGCGCGCCCGTGCAGTTCGTGCTGCGCCTGGGCTACGTCGAAAGCTACGCCGCGCCCGTGACCCCGCGCCGGCCGGTTGAGTGGTTTGTGCGGGCCTAGGGTGGGGGAGGAGTGCGGCTTGACAAACGTCATCTTTTCCAAAGATTATCGTCAGGATAAGGGCGGGAGGCACCGGTGAATTTTGCTGGCACCTTCCCGCTGGTTGCGGGCGGCGTCAAGCCCCTGAATTTCTCTTCCCTTCCAGTTAGCACCATGCAAACCCTCGAAACTTTCGAACAGACCATTGAGCACGTGGCCGATGCCGACATCACGGCCGCCATCGAGCTGTTCTTCCTGACCAAAAAAGGGGTGGCCGCGCACCTGATTGACGTGGTGACCCTCGAGGGCATCGTGCTGCTGACCGGCATTACCGATAACCTACTCTCGCGGGAGCGGGCCGAGGAAATTGCCCTGAACCTGCGCGGCGTGCGCGGGGTAGTCAATGAGCTGCTCATCAGCACGCCCGACGTGCCCGACGAGGAGCTGCAGCGTCTCGTAACGCAGGCCCTGGCCGACGACCCCGCCACCACTTACTACCCGGTGCAGGCCGCCGCCGCGGATGGGGTGCTTACCCTTACCGGCACCGTGCAAACGTGGGCCGAGAAAGAGCTGGTGCTGCGCGTGGGCCGGGGCGTGCGCGGGGTGCGCCGCCTGGTGTTCGACAACTTACTGGTGCAGTGGGGTAAAATTGAGAATTCGGACGAAGAAATCAGCACCCAAATCCGCGAGCTGCTGGCCTGGGACATTCGGGTGAACAGCGCCCTGGTCGAAGTGCGCACCACCGACCGCGTGGTGCACCTGAGCGGCACGGTGGGCACGGCGGCCGAAAAAACTCACGTAGAAGCCACGGCCTACCAGGCCGGCGCCACCCGCGTCGACGCCCGCGACTTGGAGGTAGCCTACTGGGCCCTAGGCCACGAGCTGCGGCGCGACAAGCTGGCCGCCCGCTCCGATGCCGACATTGCGCAGGCCGTGCGCGATGCCTTCCGCTACGACCCGCGGGTGCTATCATACTAGCCGCTGGTGGCGGTTCGCAACGGCGTGGTCACGCTGAGCGGCGCGGTATCCAACCTGCGCGCCAAGCAGGAGGCTGAGCGCGACGCCCGCCAAATCGTGGGCGTGTGGGACGTGCACAACCTGCTGAAAGTGCGCACCAATCGCTTTATTCCCGACCTGCACATCGGCCAGACCATCCGCGAGGCGCTGGCCCGCGACCCTTACGTGGGCCTGTGCGACTTCAGCGTGTATGTGCGCAACGGCAAGGCCCAGCTCTACGGGCAGGTGAGCAGCCACTTCGAGCAGATGCAGGCCGGCAACGTGGCCGCCAGCGTCAATGGCATGGCCGAGCTGGACAACTGGGTGAGCGTGCCCGGCAGCCCCGATTTTGAGGCTTACCAAACCTCCGCCCGGCCGCGCCCCAACCCCGACTTTGCCCTGGCCGCGCGCATCCGCAACCGCTATTTCTGGTCGGCTAGTCTGCACAACCAAAACATAGAAGTGCTGGTTGAAAAAGGCCGCGCCATCCTCACCGGCACCGTCGCTACCTGGCTCGACCGCGACACGGCTGGCTACGACGCCTACGACGCCGGGGCGCGCTTCGTGGACAACGACCTGCTCATCGATTTCGACCACGGGCTGTAGGCGGGTAGTCAGGTTGTGCTTCGGGCGGATAATCCGCCCGAAGAATCTATCGAAACACCATAAAAATATGAACGTGCTAGTCATCGGAGCCGCCGGCAAAACCGGGCGCGCAGTAGTGGAGCAAGCAGTGGCCGCGGGTCAACAGGTCACGGCCTTTGTGCGCCACGCAGCTGAATACCAAGGTCCTGCGAACGTGCGCGTCGTCGAAGGGGACGCGGCCAATAGCGCCGCAATGGACGCCGCCGTACTGGGCCAGGACGCGGTGCTGGACACGATTGGTGGCAAAACGCCCTACAAGGCCACGACCCTTGAATCGAGCGCCGCCCACACCATTATCGCGGCCATGCAGCGCCACGGGGTGCGCCGGCTCGTGGTCACGTCCATGCTGGGCGTGGGCGAGAGCTCGGCGAACGCGCCCATTTATGAGCGCTTGCTGGTCGCGACTTTTTTGCGCGGCGCCGACCAGGACAAAACGGCGATGGAAGACGCGGTCGAAACGAGCGGGCTGGACTGGGTGATTTTGCGTCCCGCCATTCTCACCGACGCCCCCGCCACGGGTCAGGTGCGGGTCTTTGAGGCCGAGACGGGGGAAAATGCCCATCAGATTACCCGCGCCGACCTGGCGGCCTTCATGGTGGCCCAGCTGACCACGGACGAGCACCTCCACCGAGCCGTCACCATCGCCAATAGCTAAGCCAACACTGGCTGTACGCTTTCTCGCAGCTGTATTCTTTGCCTCTCCGAAAGCTTTGCCAAAAAAGGCACTTCGCACAGGGTAAGCCGCTAGCAAACCACCCAAATTTTTATGGCCATTCAAACCATCAACTCCGCCACCAACCAGGTCGTCTGCTCATTTGAGGAAATGACGGACCCGGCTATCGATGCTGCCGTGGCCCAGGCGGCCACGGCCTTCGACGCCTGGAAAACAACCGCCTACCCCCACCGGGCCGCCCTGCTGCACCGGGTAGCCGACGGGCTGCGAGCGCAAAAACGGGCTTTGGCCACCCTCATCACTCTGGAAATGGGCAAGCTGCTGGCGCAGGCGGAAGGCGAAATCAGTCTGAGCGCTGATATTTTTGACTACTATGCCAGCCACGGGGCCGAGTTTCTGGCCGACGAAACACTGAGCCCCGCGTTTGGCTCAGCGGTGGTGCGGCCCAGCCCGGTGGGCGTGCTGCTAGGGGTCGAGCCCTGGAATTTTCCCTTTTACCAGGTGGCCCGCTTCGCCGCGCCTAACCTCATGATTGGCAACGTGGTGCTGGTGAAGCACGCTTCTAACGTGCCGCAGTGCGCCATTGCCATCGAGCGGATATTCCACGAAGCCGGCGGGGCGGCGGGCCTTTACACCAACCTGCTGCTGAGCGGGGCGCGGGCCTCGGCGCTGGTCGGCGACCCGCGCATCAAGGGCGTTTCGCTCACGGGCAGCGAGGCCGCCGGGGCCAGCGTGGCCGCCGAGGCCGGCAAAAACCTGAAAAAATCGGTGCTGGAGCTGGGCGGCAGCGACGCCTTTATCGTGCTCGAAGATGCCGATATTGACCAGGCGGTGCGCTGGGCCGTGGTGGGCCGCACCAACAACAACGGCGAGTGCTGCGTGGCCGCCAAGCGCTTCATCGTGGTGGAAGCGGTGGCCGACGAGTTCCTGCAAAAATTCAAAGTCCAGCTCGGCCAGCTGAAGGTGGGCGACCCCATGGACCCGGCCACCGAACTGGGACCGATGAGCAGCGAAGTCGCCGCCGCGCAGCTGGCCGAGCAGGTGCAGCGCGCCGTGCACGACGGCGCGCAGGTGCTGCTGGGCGGCCACCGGGTGGCCGGGCCGGGCGCCTTCATTGAGCCTACTATTCTGGGCGGGCTCACGTCGGCCATGCCCGTGTACTATGAAGAGCTGTTTGGGCCGGTGGCGGCTTTCTGCCGGGTGGCCGACGAGGCAGCGGCCATCGTACTGGCCAATGACTCACCGTTTGGGCTGGGCGGCTCGGTCTTCACCCAAGACGTGTCGCGCGGCCAGCGTGTGGCCGACCAGCTCGACACGGGCATGGTCTTCATCAACCACCCCACCTGGACGCAGGCCGACCTGCCGTTTGGCGGCACCAAGGGCTCAGGCTACGGCCGCGAGCTGGCGGCGCTTGGCATCGAGGAGTTTGTGAATAAAAAGCTCATCCGCGTGAGCGCCCTCACCGACCCGTTTTAGCCGGTGCGCCTACCCTCGCTGCTGGGGCTACTGCACTAACAATCAGCTTGCCGGCTAGCCATCTGGCTAGCCGGTTTTCCCGTTTTTCTTATGCACCACCGGATTTTATCCGAATCTGCCGCGCTCGTTCTGGACTACGATGTGGTGGACGATATCCTGCACGCCCGCTGGGGCCCCGCCCAAACCCTGGCCACCACCCAGGCCGGCTACGAGCAAATCCTGCTGGAACTGCCGCCCCTGCACTGCCACCGCCTGCTCGACGACCGCCGCGAATCGCACCTGATGTGGGACGAGCTGGCCACCTGGATGGCCACCGACTGGTACCCGCGCGCTCACCAGGCCGGGCTGCTGCGGCACGCCGTCGTGTTTGCGGAAGACTTCTTCGGCCACCTGGCCACCGAGCTCGTGCTGGCGCGGGTGCACGACGGCCAGCTGATGGGCTTCGACTCCGAGGCCGCCGCCCGCCAGATGCTGCTGGCCGCTTAGGCCAGCTTTTGCCGTTTTCGCCTACCCCCCTCATGCTGCTCGATACCAAGTTGCCCGCCCACTACATCTTCCGGGGCATCTGGCCCGATGTAGTGCGGGTACTGCTGATTTCCAGCTTCTTCCACTTTCTGAAGCTGGCCCTGGGGGCCTACCTGCCGCCCGTGCCGTTGCAGCTGCCCACCATTTTGGGCAGCCTGATTTCGCTGCTGCTGGCCTTCAAAACCAACCAATCCTACGAGCGCTGATGGGAAGCCCGCAAAATCTGGGGCGCCATCGTCAACGACTCGCGCACGCTGGTGCTCCAGGCCGCCGGCTTCGTGCCGGAAGAGGTGCTAGCCGCCCCGGCCGCGCCCCTGCGGGCGCTCGCCTACCGCCAGATAGCCTGGTGCTACTGCCTGGGCGAAACGCTGCGTGGCCTCGACCCCGCCGCTACGCTAGCCAGCTACCTACCTGAAAAAGAACTGCTTTATACCCACTCGCAAGCCAATAAGCCACTTGCCCTGCTAGCGCTGCACACCGCCCAGGTTAAAGAACTGTACCAGCGAGGCGCGCTCAATTCCTTCCAGCAAGTGCAGCTCGATGCCACGCTGGTGCGCCTCTGCGATGCCCTGGGCCAAGCCGAACGAATCAAAAGTACGGTGTTTCCGGCCAGCTACCGGCGACTGATACACTTCTTCATCTACCTCTTCTTACTTATCCTCTCGCTGGGCCTGGTCCAAACCATCGGCCTCTGGGAAATCCCGGTGCTGTTGACCACGGCATCCACCTTCTTTCTGCTGGAGCGCACCGCCCGCGAGCTGCAAGACCCCTTCCGCCACGCGCCCACCGACACGCCCGTCACGGCCCTGGCCCGCACCGTCGAAATCAACCTGCGGCAATTGTTGGGCGAGGTGCAGGTGCCCGCGCCGCTCGCGGCCGAAGCTTTCTATCTGATGTGAAGCGACGGACTACGCCGCCCGCTGCTTTTCTTTTTCTACCGCCCATGCCTACCAGTACCCTACCCGCCCCAAGCGCCTTGCCCGAAGCAATAGCTATTCCCGCGCCCGGCCTCACCACTGCCGCCGTGGCCGCCGCCCGCGCCGCGCACGGCCGCAACGTGCTGCCCGACAACGCTCCCACCGGCCTGCTGGCCACCCTGAAAGATGTCGTGACCGAGCCCATGTTTCTGTTGCTGCTCGTGGCCTGCGGGGTGTACGTAGCGCTGAGCGAGGGGGCGGAGGCCCTCACGCTGGGCGCAGCGCTACTGGTGGTGGCCGGCATTTCGGTGTACCAGGCGCGGCGCAGCGACGCGGCCCTCGGGGCCCTGCGCGACCTCACCCAGCCCCAGGCCCAGGTGCGGCGCAACGGGGCCCCAGCCACCGTGCCGGTCGCGGACCTGGTGGTGGGTGACACCGTGCGCGTGGCCGAAGGCAGCCGCCTGCCTGCCGATGGCATCGTAGCCGAGGCCAACGACTTTTCGGCCGACGAGGCCATCCTCACCGGCGAGGCCGTGCCGGTGGCCAAGACCGTGGGCGACGCCGTGTTTGGCGGCACCAGCACGGCCTCGGGCAGCGCCTGGCTCACGCTCACGGCCGTGGGTGGGCAAACCAAGCTGGGTTTGATTGGGCAGCGCATGGCGGCCATTGCCACCGAAAAAACGCCCTTGCAGCGCCAGGTGACGCAGTTTGTGGCCCGCATGGCCTGGGTGGGACTCGGGGCATTTGCGCTGGTGTGGGGGGTGAATTATGCCAAGTCGGGCGACTGGGTCACGGCCCTGCTCTTTGGCCTCACACTGGCCATGTCGATTTTGCCCGAGGAAATTCCGGTGGCGTTCAGCTCCTTCATGGCCCTGGGCGCGGCCCGGCTGAGCCGGCTGGGCGTGCTCACCAAGCAGCCCCAAACTGTGGAAAGCCTGGGCTCGGCCACCGTCATCTGCACCGACAAAACCGGCACCCTCACCGAGGAAGGTATGGTGGTCCGGCAGCTCTACGATGGGGCCACGGCCGCCCTCGTGGCCGTGCCCGGCCCGCTGTCGGCCACCGCTGCCCCGGTGCTGGCCTACGCCCGCTACGCCAGCGAAACCGAGCCCTTCGACCCCATGGAAAAGGCCATCGTGGCCGCCTTCGCGGCCGCCGACCAGGTCGCCGCGCCCGCTCCCATGCTGCACGAGTACCCCCTGGCCGGCACCCCGCCCATGATGACGCACGTGCGCCAGGTAGCCGGCCAGCCGCTCATTGCCGCTAAGGGCGCGGTCGAGCACGTGCTGGCTGTGTGCCGCCCTACCCCCCCAGTGGTTGCCGAAATCAGGCGCGTGGCGCAGGAATTATCCGCGCAGGGCTACCGGGTGCTGGGCGTGGCGCGCGGCACCCAGCCGGGCCCCGATTTCCCGGCCGCGCAGGACGATTTTGCCTGGGAATTTCTGGGCTTAATTGCCCTCGAAAACCCGCCCAAGGCCAACGCGGCGGCCGTCATCCGGGCCTTCACCGAGGCGGGCATTCAGGTGAAGATGATAACCGGCGACTTCCCCGAAACGGCCCAGGCCATTGCCCGCCAGGTGGGCCTGCCGGGGGCCGACACGCTGCTCACCGGCCAGCGGGTCATGGACTTGCCCGCCGCTGCGCTCCGGCAGCAGGTGGCCCGCACGGCGGTATTCGCCCGCATGTTTCCCGAGGCCAAGCTGAAAGTGGTGGAGGCATTGAAAGCCATCGGCGAGGTGGTGGCCATGACCGGCGACGGCGTGAACGACGGCCCCGCCCTTAAGGCCGCGCATATCGGCATAGCTATGGGCCGGCGCGGCACTGAAGTGGCCCGCCAGGCTGCCTCCCTGGTGCTCGTGGACGACGACCTGGGTGGCATGGTCACGGCCATCGCCCAGGGCCGACGCATCTACCAGAACTTCAAAAAAGCGGTGTTCTACGTCGTCTCCATCCACATCCCAATTGTGCTCACGGTGGCCGTGCCGCTGCTGGCCAATTGGAAGTGGGAGAACCTGTTTACGCCCGTGCACATCATTTTCCTGGAGCTGGTGATGGGGCCCACCTGCTCCATCGCTTTCGAAAACGAGCCCGCCGAGGCCGGTCAGATGCGCCAGCCCCCGCGCCCGCTCACCAGCACTTTTTTGGCCGGGGCCGAGCTGGGCCGCAGCCTGGCGCAGGGGCTGGGCATCGCGGCGGCCGTGCTGGGCGTGTACTACTACTTTATGCAGCAGGGCGAGGCCATGCCGGTGGTCCGCACACTAACCTTCGCCACGCTGGTGCTTAGCAACATCGGCCTCACGCTGGTCAACCGCTCGTTCACGCAGTCGATATTCCAGACCCTGCGCGTGCCCAATCGCCTGCTCTGGCTGATGCTCGGCCTCACGCTGGCCCTGCTGCTGGTCACGCAGTTCGTGCCGGCGGCGCAGCGGCTGTTTGGTTTTGCTCCCGTGCCGCTGGGGGCCCTGGGCTGGTGCGCGCTGGCCGCCCTGGTGGGGGTAGGGTGGGTGGAGGTGTATAAAGCCGTGCGCGCAAAGCTGGCCGGTAAGGGCTAGCCGAAGTGGTGACGCGGTTTGACGCGTCACGCATGAGCTGGCGCCGCGTAGCGCCCGGTTCATTCATAATGCAACGCATCAATTGGGTTCATGTTGGCCGCCTTGCGGGCCGGTTACCAGCCGAAAAACACCCTGATGGCCGGGCTGAACGAAAACGCTCACATTACCGACGATGGCGACACCGTAAGGGGCCAGTGCAGTACCTGGGCCGCCCGGTGGTGAAGGTATTCAACAGCAGCTACGCCGACCACCTCGAAAAAAAGGGTCAGCCTACCGGTACGCCCGACCGCATTTCGCTGCCCGCAACCGGCGACGAGGCCGCCACCAAGCGACAAGTGAGGGCCCTGGTCGAGGAAATGGGCTTCGACGCCGTGGACGACGGCACCCTGCACCAGTCGTGGCGCCAGCAGCCCGGCACCCCGTGCTACGGCGCCGGCTTCCCGGCCGACAAGCTGCGCGAGAACTTGGCCAGCCTGGGCACCGAGCGCACGGAGGCCCCGCACCAGCAATTCCTGGGCAACCACGCCGAGCAGGAAAAGCAAATGGCGTCCTAGAGCGTGAGGACATTTAGCGCAACCAATCCAAAGCTGCGGCTATATACCAGAACCCTAGGAAAGACCCGGCTGTTTTTTCGTAGCGGGTGGCCAGGCGGCGGTAGCGTTTCATTCGATTGAAGAACCGTTCGATTTTATTGCGGTCCTCATGCTGTTCTTCGTCAAAGGGGGCAGGGTCGGTGCGATTCGGTCGGTTCGGAATGACGACCTCAATATTGTTTTTGGCGCAATAGGCCCGGTTTTCGTCGCTATCGTAGCTCGTGTCGGCGATAACCTGGCCCGGCGAGAGGCCGTCGAGCAAGCCAATGGCCTGCGGGCAGCCGCCGGCTTGCCCACCCGTCGCCACGCGCCGTATGGCGTTGCCCAACGCATCGGTGCAGGCGTGGATTTTGGTGCTCATGCCGCCCCGGCTGCGGCCCAGGCACTCGGTTTCAGGGTCGCTTTTTTTTGGCCCGCCGCGTGTTGGTGGGCCCGCAGGATGGTCGAATCGAGCATGACCCAGTCCAGGTCCGGTTCTTTCAGCGCCTCAAACACGGCCTCCCACACGCCTTTTTGGGCCAGACGTCGGAAACGCCGGCAGACAGAATTGAACTTGCCGAAGCGTTCGGGCAAATCGGCCCACGGTGCGCCAGTACGCAAAATCCACAGCACTGCGTTGAAAAACCCCCGATTGTCCTGTGCTGTCACGCCCCGGTCTGTTTCCTTGCCCGACAGTAGGGGCGCAATGACCGCCCACTGCCGGTCCGTGACAGCATAGCGATGGGCAAATTTTTTCATCCTTTTCAGCAAAGATAAATGTCCTCACGCTCTAGGTCGTCAAGCTGAAATAGGTGCTGCTGTAGTGGCTTAGCCACTAGCTAGTAGAGTTTTAAACCAAAAGAGCCGCGGTAACTCCCGCGGCTCTTTTGGTTTGGGTGCTTGGCCGTGCTAACGGCCAAGCTCTACCGATTAATCGCCTGCTGCATCTGCGCGCTATAGCGCTCGCCCTGAATCGCTACTTGGCTGATGGCTTGCTCCAGCTGCCGCAAATCATCGGGCGTGAGCGCGACCTTGGCCGCGCCCACGTTTTCTTGCAGGCGGTCCAGCTTAGTGGTGCCGGGGATGGGCGCAATCCAAGGCTTTTGGGCCAGCAGCCAGGCCAGGGCAATCTGGGCCGGGGTGGCCTGCTTGCGCTCGGCCAGCTGCTTGATGAAGTCGAGCAGAGCCAGGTTGGCCTGGCGGGCTTCGGCCTCGAAGCAGGGTAGGGAGCTGCGAATGTCGCCGCTGCCAAAGGTCGAGTCGGCGGTGATGGCTCCGGTGAGGAAGCCCCGGCCCAGCGGGCTGAACGGCACAAAACCAATGCCGAGCGCCTTGAGCGTGGGCAACATGCTTTGCTCGGGCTCGCGCCACCACAGCGAGTACTCGCTTTGCAAAGCCGATACCGGTTGCACGGCGTGCGCCCGGCGAATGGCGTCCGGCCCGGCCCCCGAGAGGCCGAAGTATTTCACTTTGCCCTCTCGAATCAGGTCCCGCACCGCGCCGGCCACGTCCTCCATCGGCACGCTGGGGTCTACCCGGTGCTGGTAAAACAGGTCGATGCGGTCGGTGCCCAGGCGCCGGAGCGACTGCTCGGCCACCAGCCGGATGCGCGCCGGTCGGCTGTCGAGGCCCTGCGCCGGAGCGCCTTCCTTGAAGCCGAACTTGGTGGCGATGACCACCTGGTCGCGGACTGGGGCCAGGGCCGTACCCACCAGCCGCTCGTTGGCCTCGCCGTAGGCCTCGGCGGTGTCAAAAAAGGTGACGCCCAAATCTACGGCCGCCCGGATGAGCCGGGTGGCCTCGGCCACGTCGGTGGCCGGGCCGTAGCCGTGGCTCAGGCCCATGCAGCCCAGCCCCGGGGCCGATACTTCGAGGCCGGCGGGCCCCAGTTTGCGTTTTTTCACATTGGTTGTTCGTAAAGACCAGCACCCCGCCAAGGACAGGCCGAGGGCTGGTCTTTTACGAGGAGCAACGCAGATAAAGCTAGGGGCAGGGTAGAGGCATAAGACGACCTAAACTTGCCACATCAAAAAGGCCGCAATGGCTCATAGTCCAGCTCTTGCACGACAAAGTGCGCGTAGGGCTGGCGCTGCCCGTCGACCACGTAGCTGGCTTCGCAATCGGTGGGGATAAGCATGCCATGCCACCGCCGGTACTGCGCGTAGCTGCACACCCAGGGCACCCGCGTGGTTTCGTCAATATAGCGCTGGGTTTCGGACGTGGCTATTTCATCCTGCTCGTTGAAGCCCATGAGGCAAGCCACCGACTGCCCCCCTTGGCTGAACGTAAGCCGGGCGGAACGGTCGTCTACAGCCGTCCAGGCAACGCGCGAACTTGGCAGCAGGTTGGTAGGCAGCCAGGGGCTTTCGACCAGCCAGCGCAGTAACTCGCCCTCATCGTAGTGCGGCCCGCTGCCACTTACAACCTGCACGGCCCCGAGCAGCCGCACCAATAGGCTCCCGCGCCCGGCTACGTACTCATCGCGGACGCGGAACCAACGCGTGGTGCCCTGCCAAATGAAGCCCGCCGGGTCGGCCGTCACGTACTGCTGGCCTTCGATGGCTAGCCAGTCCTTTTTCAGGTCCGTTTTAAACTGGCCGCCGTGCCGCAGCCGCAGCCCACGCAAGTAGGGCTGCCCCTCGCGTAGTACGTGGCGAAAGTAACGCTGCACCGGTGCAGGCAGCCCGGCCAGCTGTGCTTCGTGGTACGTCTGGCCCGGCGCATCGGCGGCCTGGGCGAACAGCCAGGTTGCATCGCGGCGCAAGCGGCGGGCGGCCCGCTGCCGCAGGGGGTAGAGCAAGCCCAACGCCACCCCGCCGCCCGCCGTCGCTATCAGTGGCCAAGCTAATTTTTTATTCAACATGGTAGGCAGGTTAGGGGAATGGCAAGCAGTGAAATTAATTAAAAGCCACCGGCCTGGGCATGACAAAAGTCACGCAAGGAGAGGGCTGTTTGTCATGGGTTTGGCAAGGCAGCAGCCCGAATTTTGGCTTGCTTTTGATGGGACGCCCTATCTACTAGCACTTTTTACCCCTATTCCGGGACCTAATTTCCTTACCCCTTAAAACCATGAAAAAGACCCTCCTATTGGCCGCATTGGCTCTACTCACGTTCGGAGCCCAAGCCCAGATGCTGAAAGCCGCGCAGGTGCCCGCCGTCGTCAAGGCGACGTTTAAGGCCCAATATCCCACGGTAACCACCAACACTTGGGAAAAAGAACATGGCAACTACGAAGCCGCCTTCACGATGAAGGGTGCCACGATGTCGGCGCTGATAAACCCGGCCGGGGAACTGGTCGAAAAGGAAACCGACATGGCGGCCACTAGGCTGCCCGCGGCCGTGCGGGCCACGCTAGCCCGTGACTACAAAACCTACAAGGTGACGGAAGCCGCCACGATTGTTTCGGCCACCGGGGCGACCACTTACGAAGCTGAATTGTCGAAGGCCGGTAAAAAGCACGACGTGCTGTTTAATGAAAACGGTACGCTGGCCAAAAAATAGTGCTGCAATATCTTGTAGGAAGGGCCAGGCGTACCAACGTCCGGCCCTTTTTACTTTTTAGCGCAGAACCTTGCGCCTGACGATGAGGGCCGGCTGGAGACCAGTGCGAGAAGCTGGGTTAGGGGAGCCGGCAGGGAGCGCTGGCTGGTAATTACCTGGTCCACACTACCTGCCTTCGCCGGCAAGAACAACTTGCTTCTACCCACCCGCTACCTGCTCGGCCTTATCGGCACCCGCGCAAATCTCATAACAGTAAAGCCTGTTGGAAGCGTAACTTCTACTGAGGATAAGCCCGGTAAAACCAGCGCTTCAAGCCCTCGGCCGCCAGCACATAGCCGCTCACGATGCCCAGGATAGCCGCGTAGAGCGCCAGCGGCAGGGGCACAAAGCCAAATACCCGCCCCAGCGGCGTGGCCGGCAGCGCCAGCACCAGCCCGGCCACCAGGGCCGTGGCCGCCACCAACCCCCGGCCCGGCCGGCTGCGGTAGAAGGGCCGCCGGGTGCGCACCACCAGCACAATAACCGTGGCCGAGAGCACCGACTCCACGAACCAGCCCGTTTGAAACAGCGCCGCCGGGGCCCCGAAGCCCCAGCGCAGCAGCCCGAAGCTGAGGTAGTCGAATACCGAGCTGAGCAGCCCGAACGTGAGCATGAACCGGCGCAGGAAAGGCAAGTCCCAGCGGGTGGGATGGGCCAGGGCGGCGGGCTCCACGTTGTCGGCGGCGAGGGCCGTGGCTGGCAGGTCGGTTAGCAGGTTGGTGAGCAGAATCTGCACCGGCAGCAGGGGCAGGAAGGGCAAAAACAGCGAAGCCCCGGCCATGCTGAACATGTTGCCGAAGTTGGCGCTGGTAGCCATGAAAATGTATTTCAGGGTGTTGGTAAACGTGCGCCGGCCCTCGCGCACCCCGTCGAGGAGCACGTTCAAATCCTGCTTGAGCAGCACGATGTCGGCCGATTCCTTGGCCACGTTCACGGCCGACTCCACCGAGATGCCCACATCGGCCGCGTGGAGGGCGCTGGCGTCGTTGATGCCGTCGCCGAGGTAGCCCACCACGAAGCCGCGCCGCTTGAGGGCCAGCACAATACCTTCCTTTTGGTTGGGCTCGATTTCGGCGAAGACGTGGGCCGTGCTCACCTTGCTGCGCAGGGCCTCGGCGCTGAGCTCGCGCAGGGCCGCGCCCGTGAGCACCTCCGGCGTGTCGATGCCCACGGCTTTGGCCACCGCAGTAGCCACCAGCACGTTGTCGCCGGTTATCATCTTGAGCTGAGTACCCAGGCCCCGCAACTCGGCCAGCGTGGCCTGGATGCCCGCCTTGGGCGTGTCGGCCAGGCAGATAAAGCCCAGAAACGTCATCCCCACCTCGTCGGCCTTGGTGATGTCCCGCCGGCCGCCGGCGTCCTTCGTGGCCAGCCCCAGCGTGCGCAGGCCCTGGGCGCTCAGCGCCTCGTAGGTCTGCTGAATAGCGGCCCGGTAGTCGGCCAGCGGCGCGGGGGCAGGGCCGCCCGCATCCACCAGGGTGCAGACTTCCAGGATGTTTTGCAGCGCGCCCTTGGTCACGAGCAGGGGCTGGCCAGCCTCCTCGGTCAGGAGCGTGAGGCGCTTGCGTAGGAAATCGTAGGGAATCTCGTCCACGCGGGGGTAGGCCGCCACGTCATCGGGCACGGCCGACCCGATGGCCACGTCGATGGGGTTGCGGAAACCCTGCTGCAAGGTAGCATTGACCTTGGCCAGCCGCCCGGCCCGCGCCGAGGGCTGCCCGTGCACGTCGATAATGCGGTCGAGGCGCACGGTACCGTCGGTGAGGGTGCCGGTTTTGTCGGCGCACAGCACGTTCATGGTGCCGAAGTTCTCAATCGACGCGAGCCGTTTTACCAGCACTTGTTTTGCCGCCATGCGGCGGGCGCCCCGCGCCAGGTTGAGGCTGATGATGGCCGGCAGCAGCTGCGGCGTGAGGCCCACGGCAATGGCCAGCGAAAACAGCAGCGAGTTGAGCACTGGCTTGTGCAGCAGCACGTTGGCGGCAAAAATGAGCAGCACCAGCACCAGCGTCAGCTGCATGAGCAGGTAGCCGAAGCGGCGGATGCCCTGCTCGAAGTCGGTTTCGGGCGGGGCCGTGCGCAGGCGCGCCGCGATGCGGCCCAGCTCGGTGCCGGGGCCCGTGCGCACCACCACGGCCGTGCCGCTGCCGCTCACTACGTTGGCCCCCATAAACAGGGTATTGCGGCGCTGGGCCAGCAGGGTAGTCGCCGCCAGGGCCCCCGGCGCTTTATCGACCGGAAAGGTTTCGCCGGTGAGGGTGGCCTCGTTGATGAACAACTCGTTGGCCGTGAGCAGGTAGCAGTCGGCGGGCACTACGTCACCGGCGCGCAGGGCCAGCGCGTCGCCAGGCACCAGCTGTTCGTCGGGCAGCTCCTGGGCGGTGCCGTCGCGCCAAGTGGTAGTGCGGGCCACCAGCAGCACCAGCAGCTGCTTCATGGCCTGCGAAGCGCCCCGCTCCTGCCAAAAACCCAGCAGCCCCCCGGCCAGGATAATGACCAGGATAATGAGTGCATCTGGCGCGTCGTGCAGGAAAAACGACAGCCCCGCCGCCCCCATCAGCAGCCACGAAATGGGGCTGCTGAACTGCCGCAGGAACAGCCCCGCGTCCGTGGTTTCTTCCTTGACCTTCAGCAGGTTGGACCCCGAAAGCGTCCGGCGCGCCGCCGCCTCGGCCGTGGTGAGGCCGGTGGCCGTGGTGCGTAGCCGGGCCAGCACTTCGGCCGCGGGCAGGGCCCAGTAGGTGGCCAGCGCATCGGCCGTCGGGCCGGGGATAGGGAGGGGTTTCATGAGGGAACGGCTAGCTGCGCGCGAGTGGCCGCTGCGGGGGTACAATTAGCTGGTCCACTTCCAGCCGGCCAATATGCAGCCGGCGAATGGTACTCCGGTTCAGGCGCAGCTGCCCGCCGGCCAGGGTGCCCAATGGCCAGCGCCCCGACTGCCAGGGCTCCCAGCACCGCCGCGCTTATAGCCAGCTTATTGAGCTTTACCTGTTGAGGTAGTTGGCCGGCGGTTGCCAGCACGGCCGGAGGGGCAGGGGCTTGCATAAAAAGGGGTCAATGGGGCTAGCTGCCCGTGAAAAAGCAAGTGCGAAAGGCGTGTAAACCAGCGCGGGTCATCTCAGCGCTGCCACAGAATCCGGTGGTCTTCCAGCGGCACAGCGATGTCCTCGTATTGGGGTAAGAGGCGGGCCGTGAAATCACCGGCGGGCCGGGTAGTCGTCACCAGGGCTTGGTAGTGGTAAGTGCCCTCGGCGCTGCCAGCCGCGTCCGGCACCAGCGGAATGCGCAGGGCCACTGCGCCGGCAAGGCCATTGGCGTACAGCTCCACCAGCACTTGGTCGGGGGCAAGCGCGCCCAGCCTCACCGGCACGTGAAACAGGTAGCCGTTGGCGACGACTTCCGTTTTTGCTTCGCCAAAACCTAGTTTATCCCATTCAGCACCAATTTTTTGGCGCAAATCCACAATGGCCGCGCCGGCCGCGCCCTGGTTGGCGGCGCGCTGGGCGTAGCGGGTGGCAGCGGGTAGGTAGTAGCTTTCGGTGTACTCGCGTACGGTGCGGTTGGCTGAGAACTGGGGGGTAAGGGTGGCCATGCTCTGGCGCATCCGCTCGACCCAGCGGGCGGGGATGCCGCGGGCGTCGCGCTGGTAGAACTCGGGCACCACCTGGGTTTCGAGCAGGGTGTAGAGGGCGTCGGCCTCGGCGGCGTCCCAGGCGGGGTCGTCGCCGTGCTCCTGCTCGTCGCCCAGCGCCTAGCCCACGGCGGGGGTGTAGGCCTCGGCCCACCAGCCATCCAGCTCTGAGAGATTGAGGCCGCCGTTCACCAGCACCTTCATGCCGCTGGTGCCGCAGGCTTCCCAGGGGCGGCGGGGGGTGTTCAGCCACACATCTACGCCCTGCACCAGGTGCTCGGCCAGTAGCAGGTCGTAGTCGCTCAGAAATACCACGTGCTGGTACAGGTTGTGCTGCGCGATGAACTGCATCCACTGCTGAATCAGGGCCTTGCCGCCTTCGTCGAAGGGCGGGGCCTTGCCAGCCAGCACCAGTTGCACGGGCTGCGCGCGGTTGGTAAGCAGGCGGATGAACCGCTCGGGGTCGCGCAGCAATAAGTTGGGCCGCTTGTAGGCCACGAAGCGGCGGGCGAAGCCGATAGTTAACGTATTCTCATCAAAGACTTTGCTGGCAATATCGACCAGCCCGGGCGGGTAGCCCGCCACGGTGAATTGCCGGGCCAGCCGGGCGCGGGTATAGGCCACCAGCGCCTGACGGCAGCTGGTGCGCAGCTGCCACAGGTTTTCGTCCGCTACCTGGAGAATGTTTTCGGCCAGCGCATCGAGGCCGCCGCGCCACCGGTCCTTGCCGCAGGCGGTGGTCCAGAGGGCGTCGGCGGCTTCGGCGTCCCAGCTGGGCATGTGCACGCCGTTGGTGACTTGGCCCACGGGCACCTCCTCGGTAGGCCAGCGCGGAAACAGGGTTCCGAACAACTGCCGGCTCACCGCGCCGTGCAGGCGGCTCACGCCGTTCACGGCCCCGCCGCCCCGGATGGCCAGAAACGCCATGTTGAAGCTCTCGTTTGGGTTGCTGGGGCTTTGCCGGCCCAGGGCCATCAGCGCCTCAAACTCAATACCCAACTCCTGCCGGGCGTAGTCGCCCAGGAACTGGCCCATCAGCGCCGGGCTGAAGTGGTCGAAGCCCGCCGCCACGGCCGTGTGGGTGGTGAACAGGTTGCCGGGGCGCGTCACGGCCAGCGCGGCCTCGAAGGAAAGGCCAGTTTCCTGCCTCAGCGCGCGGGCCCGCTCCAGCACCACGAAGGCCGCGTGGCCCTCGTTGAGGTGGCACACGTCGGGCTGAATATGGAGGGCTTGCAGCAATTTCCAGCCGCCGATGCCGAGGATGATTTCCTGCTGAATGCGCAGCTCCATGCCCCCGCCGTACAGCTCGGCCGTGATGCCCCGGTGCACCGGCAGGTTGGCCGCGTCGTTGCTGTCGAGCAAATACAGCGTCACGCTGCCCACCCGCACCTGCCAGGTGCGCAGCCACACCGGGAAGCCCGAAAGGGTAATCGGTAGCCGCAGCCACTTGCCGTTGGGCAGCCGCAGCGGCGTGATGGGCAGCTGGCCGGGGTCATTATACGGAAACAGGGCCTGCTGGGCCCCCTGGCGGTCAATCTCCTGCCGGAAATAGCCCTGCTGATAGAGCAGGCCAACCGCCACCACGGGTACGCCCAGGTCGCTGGCCGCTTCGAGCTGGTCGCCCGCCACGTTGCCCAGCCCGCCCACATAAATCGGCAGCGCCTCGCTCAGCATGTACTCCATGCTGAAATACGCCACGCAGGTGAGCGGCGACGCCGGGTACTGGGCCTGAAACCACTTGGGGCCGGCGGCATCCTCTTGCTTATGGGCCAGCAGGCCGGCCATCTGGGCCTGAAAAGCCGGGTCGGCGAGGTGCTGCTCCAGGATTTCGCGCGAGGCCGTTTGCAGCACCACCCAGGGGTTGTGGGTGCGGTCCCACAGCTCCGCGTCGAGCTGCTGCCAGAGCGTGTCGGCGGCGTGGTTCCACGACCATTGCAGGTCCAGGGCCAGCTCCGTTAGCGTGTCGAGGCCGGCGATTTCGGCGGGCAGAAAGCCGTGGTAGCGGGTGTAGTTCAGGTCGTCGGTATTCATGCGGCCGGGGGCTTAGGAGGAGGGGTAGGAGAAGCCAGGGCGGTGTCCACCATTTCCTGGGCCTGCGCGAGAATTTTGGCGAGGTGTTCCTGCCCCAGAAAGCTCTCGGCGTAAATCTTATAGATGGCCTCCGTGCCCGAAGGCCGGGCGGCAAACCAGCCGTTTTGGGTCGTCACTTTCAGCCCGCCGATGGGCGCGTGGTTGCCGGGTGCCTCGGTCAGGATGGCGGTTATCGGCTCGCCGGCCAGGTCGGTGCCCGTTACCTGCTGGGCGGTCAGGGCGGCCAGCTGTTTTTGCTGCGCGGGCGTGGCCGGGGCTTCCACGCGGTCGGCCACTGGCTCGCCCAGCTCGCGGGTCAGGCGCTGGTAGAGTTCGCCAGGGTCCTGGCCCAGGCGGGCCGTGATTTCGGCGGCCAGCAGCGCGGGAATGAACCCGTCCTTGTCGGTGGTCCAGACCCGGCCGTTGCGCCGCAGAAAGCTGGCCCCGGCGCTTTCCTCGCCGGCAAAACCCACCGAGCCGGCGAGCAAGCCCTCGGCAAACCACTTGAAACCCACCGGCGTTTCGAACAGCGGCTGGCCCCGGCGGGCCGCCACCCGGTCGAGCAGTTGGGTGGTGACCACCGATTTGCCCACCGCCGCCGCGGGGCCCCATTCGGGCCGGTGCTGCGAGAGGTAGTCGGCGGCTACAGCCAGGTAGTGGTTGGGCGGCAGCAGGCCGTGGCCGGGCGTCACGATGCCGTGCCGGTCGTGGTCGGTATCGCAGGCAAAGGCGAGGTCGAAGTCGTCCTTGCGCCCCAGCAGCCCCTGCATGGCGTAGGCCGAGGATGGGTCCATCCGAATCTGCCCGTCCCAGTCCACGGGCACGAACCGAAAGGTGGGGTCCACCGCCGTATTCACCACCGTGAGGTTGAGCTTATAGAGCTCCGCAATAGGTTCCCAATAGTGCACCCCCGCCCCGCCCAGCGGGTCCACCCCGAGGCGCAGGTTGCTACTGCGGATGAGGTCCATATCCAGCACGTTGCCCAGGTCGGCCACATAGGTGTGGAGGTAGTCGTGCCGCCGCGTGGTGGCCGCCCGCCGGGCTTTTTCCAGGGTCACGCGCTTCACGTCGTGCAGGCCGTTAGTTAGCAATTCGTTGGCTTTGGCCTCAATCCACTGCGTGACGGCCGTGGCGGCCCCGCCGCCCTGGGGCGGGTTGTACTTGAAGCCGCCGTCGTGGGGCGGATTGTGCGAGGGCGTTATCACAATGCCATCGGCCCGGCCGCTTTTCCTGCCCTGATTATACCCCACGATGGCGTGCGAAATCACCGGCGTGGGCGTGTACTCGTCGGCGGCAGCCAGCATGACCGTCACCCCGTTGGCGGCCAGCACCTCCAGGGCGGTATCCAGCGCCGGCTCCGACAGGGCGTGGGTGTCCTTGCCCATAAACAGCGGCCCGTCAATGTGATGCGCCTGCCGGTACAGGCAAATGCTCTGGGTAATGGCCAGGATGTGGGCCTCATTAAACGAGCGGGTCAGCGACGAGCCCCGGTGGCCCGACGTGCCAAAAACCACCCGCTGGGCCGCCACGGCGGGGTCGGGCGCGTCGGTGTAGTAGGCCGCGACGAGTTGGGGCACGTTGACCAGGATTTCGGGCGGGGCCGGCCTGCCGGCCAAAGGACTGATTTTCATGAATGTGACAGGTGATTTTACCCGCATTCTACGGCTAGCGGGTGGCCCCAATGGCATCGGCCTGGGCCGCCGTCCGTTGCGCCGCCCGCACCAGGGCCAGGAATTCGGGCGCGTGCAGCGAAGCACCGCCAATCAGGCCGCCATCTATATCAGGTTTGCGGAAAAGCGCCGCCGCGTTCTGGGGCTTGACGCTCCCGCCGTACAGCAGCGAAATGCCCTGCGCGATGCGCATACTATAGTGGTCAGCAATATGTTGGCGCAAGGAGGCGTGCATGGCCTGGGCCTGCGCCGCCGAGGCCGCTACCCCCGTGCCGATGGCCCACAGCGGCTCGTAGGCAATGAGCAGGCGGCTAAAAGCCTCGACCGGTAAACAAAAAAGACTCTCGCTCAGCTGGTTTTTAACAAAGCCGAGGTAGTCGCCCCCGGCGCGCAGCTCAGCCGATTCGCCGCAACAAAAAATGGGGCGCAGGCCGCTGGCGAGGGAGCTGGTTACCTTGGCCGCCACTACCTCATTGGTTTCGCCGAAGTAGCGCCGCCGCTCGCTGTGCCCCACCACCACGTACGCTACCCCTGCGGAGTGCAGCATCGAAGCCGAAATCTCGCCCGTGTAGGCCCCCGCCGCCTCCGAGGCGCAATTTTGCGCCCCCACCCACACCCCGCTGCCGGGCGGCAGGTAGGCCCGCGCCGTGGTCAGGTACAGCGCGGGCGGGCACACCACCACCGTTACGTGCGGGGCCGCGTCCGCTGGCAGGCCCTGGGCGATGGCCGCCAGCAGGGCCGTGGCTTCCGGCAGCGTGGTGTTCATCTTCCAGTTGCCGGCAATTGATTTTCTTACGCATAACGCAGGGGTGCTAAGAAGCTGTTTGAGTTAATTTAGCTTGGTGAAACAAGCAGGGGAAAATGCCGCCCGGAAGCGGTACAGTTCGGATTTATCGGCGCGGGACTGGCAACAATTGGAGCCGTTGCTGGTGATGCGTCGCCGCGGCAAGTGGCCGCTGGTGGAGGTGGTGAACGCCATTTTGTACGTGCTCAAAAACGGGTGCGTGTGGCGGGATTTGCCGGGAGATTTACCGCCCTGGGGCACGGTGTACTGGTATTGTCATCCTCGACTCGCAGCGCGTGAAAAACGCGGCCACGGCCACGGGCCAGCCGGTGGGCTTCGACGCGGGCAAGCTCGTCAAGGGCCGCAAGCGTCTGGTGCTGACCGACACGCTGGGCAACCTCCTGGCCAACCGCGTGTTGCCCGCCAACGCGGCCGATGGCCCGGCCGCCATCGCCTTCTGGGACGAGGTGGCCGCCGCCCACGACTTGCTGGGCCAGGTGCAGGTCGTGTTCGTCGACAGCTCGTTTAACGGCGTTTTTCGCGAGCACCTGGCCCAGCGCTACGGCATCCGCGTCGAGAAACCGGCGCATGTGCTGGTGGAGAAAACGAATTTCTGCATGCATGCCTGGCGTTGGATTGTCGAGCGCACCTTTGCCTGGCTCAGCGCTAATCGTAGATTATCAACGGAATACGACCGAAGTTTACGCCATGCCAACGCCTGGATTTGCTTGGCCAATATCAGGCGGGTGCTCAAATTCTGCTAACTCAAACAGCTTCTGAGCCATGACGGCCGGGCCGTAAAAGCGCGGGCCAGGCGAACTTCACCTGGCCCGCGCCTGCCAATGGATTGGGTTACCGGGCTATGCCGACGCGAGTTCGCCTACGCCCAGGATTTCGCGGGCACGGGCCACCTCGGCGGCCTTGCCGTGGGCGATGAGCAGGTATTTGCCGGCCTTGATTTGCGTCTCGTAGTCGAGCACGCTGTTTTCGGGGATGCCGGTGCTGGCCAGCGCTCCGGCCAGCGCGCTGAGGGTGCCACCGGCCACGGCCCCTTCGAGGGCTAGCAGCAGCGCAGCTACTATCGGCCCGGCCAGTAGCACCGGCCCTACCCCCGGCACCAGGAAGAAGGCGGAACCAAACAACAGGCTCCAGATGCTGCCCCAAAACGCGCCGGTGCCGCCCCAGTTCAGCATCCGGTCGCCCATGTTGTAGTAGCCCACCACCTTTTCTTCGGTGTGCGAGCCCTGGCCCACGATGGAGAGCTGCTTGAGGGGGTAGCCGCTTACCTGCAGGTCTTCCACAGCCTGCTCGGCTTGCTCGTGCGTATCGTAGAGAATGGAAAGGACGGGTTCGTTCTTCATCAGAGAGGGGGGTATACTTGGTGAATGCTGCCCGCCCGGGCTGGCGGGCGCGGTGCGGGAGTAGCCAGACAAGATTACGCCCCCTCCGGAGCGGGTAGCATGACGGAAATCAGGCCCGGAGGTGACAATTCGCAGCTTCGGGTTATGTAGCTAACTGCCTGTTGTTTATGGCCCGCCGGTTGGCGGCTATAAGTAACCATCGGGCTCGAATTCGTGGTTGGCCACGAAGTTCAGCAGCACCTGCAAGAGCTCGGGGCGCACGCGGGGCTGCGGGGCGAATAACACGCGTTCGGCAGGAGCAGCGGCCGCCAGCAGCGCGTGCAGCTCCGTGGCGTTGGCTATGCGGAAGCCCATGTTCCAGTCGGCAAAGCTGCGCTCGGCGCAGGCCCCGGCCCCCAGCAAGCGGCAGCGGTGGTGGCGCGGGTCGGCCACGATGTGGTTGTAATATAAGGTCCGCACCACATCCTCCTCTCCCTCCAGAATCTGCAAAAACCGCCCATCGGGCGTGTGCAGCAGCAGGCCCGAAAGGTGATGCTCGCGGTTGAAAGCGCGGGCCTGGTGCAGCAGGGTGGTGAGCGCCGCCGTATCAAACGGCTGCCGCGCCTGGCTGAGGTAAAGAAGGTGGTAAAGGCCCATAACGGCAGCAGCGTGAAGTAGAGCCCACCCGAGGTAGCCGGGTAGTGTCCCGGCCAACGCAATGCTTAGCGGTAGGGAAGCTACGCCGATAAGTTGGGTATCAGCTAATAGTATCTGTAAAAAGTACCGGCCACCTGCCTAGCCCGCCGCCGGCTCCGCCGCGCCGGGCGGCGCGAGCTTGCTCAGTAGCTCCGCCACGATAAACTCGCCTTCGGGCAGGCCCTGCTGGCGCCACAGCTCCACGCCGCGCCGCACCAGCACGAAGGCCGGCAAATCGACGGGGGCAAAGCTGCGCACCACCACCGGGTAGCTGCCCTCGTCCACGGTCAGCACCCGGATGACGCTTCCCAGCCGCTGCTGCAAGGCCTGGAGTGCCGCCAGCGTGGCTGCCCGCACCGGCTGGGCCGTGCCCACGGGCGGCAGCAGCACCAGCAGCACCGTGGCTTCGGCGGCCGGGGAAGAATCAGGTAGGACGGTAGTTAAAGGCATAGTAGTCGGGCGGCTTGCAGCAGAGAAAGTACTTGGCGGTAAAACTACCGCTTTTCCGTACCCTCCGATATGACTATTCAGGCGCAAGTGGTTGATATGTATCATACTAATCGACCTAAGGTTAACCGTAGCTTTCGTTTAACCAGCTTCCTGCTACCGCCCTGGGTGAGCCGCTGAGTCGGCGGCCGCCCGGGCTTTTTGCTTGGCCTGCTTCTTAAAATAGCCGCGCAGCAGGAAGTTGTGCTGCAAGGCCGTCATGCTCTGGTCGAGCTTCTGAGTGCTCTGCTGCACGTTGCGTAGGCTCTGGCGCACCTGCCGGGCGGCGGCCGTGTCGGCCAGCAGCGTGTGGGCGGGGCCGCGGCCGGCCAGTAGCTGGTGCCGCAGGCTCCCCACAGTGGCGGCCAGTGTATCGGTGGTGCGGGCCAGCTGCCGGCCGGCGTGCCCCAGCTGGGTCGGCAATGCGTTATCGGTCAAGAGGTAACCCAGGGGCCCCCGGCCCTGGCGCACGCCCTGTGTGAGCTGCGCGGCATCGGTGGCGGCGTGGTGCAGCTGGGCGCTGGCGGCCACGATGTGGCCCAAGCTTTGTCGCACGTTGGCGGGCAATTGCTGGTCGTTCAGCAATTGCCAGAGGGTGCTGGTGTCAAGCTTGGTGGTCATCCGGCGCAGACTTTGGGTGATGACGACCAGGTTCTTATTCGAGATGTCGAGCGTGCCAAGCATGGCGTCGATACTGGCCGGGGTTTTGGTGCGCAGCACGTCGCCCGCCCGCACGGCCGGGGCGGGGGCAGTCTGGGCCGTGAGGTTGATAATGGTGTTGCCCACCAGCCCGTCGGTACCGATGGTGGCCACCGCGTTTTGGCGCACAAAGCCCTGGGCATCTTTGCTCAGGCTCATGGCCACGCGCACGGTGCTGTCGTTCAGCAAATCAATGGCCTTGACGCTGCCTACGTTGATGCCGCCCAGGCGTACGCTGTTGCCCGTAAGCAGGCCCGACACGTTGCGAAAATCGGCCTGCACCACCAGGTTGTGGCCAAACAGGCTCTGCTGGCGGCCCATCAGGTACAGCAGCGCCAGCAGGAATCCCACCCCCAGTACTGTAAATAAGCCGAGGCGCACTGCATTACCGGGGGAGTTTTGGGGCATGATGGGGGAGGCGAAAAGGTAATTCTATAGGGCTTTTTAGTGGCTAATCCTGGCTGGCAATCAGACAAAAAAGTCGTGTACTTTCGGGTCGGCATTTGCGCTCACTTCGGCGTAGGTGCCCTCGGCGTAGCAGCGGCCCTCGGCGAGCAGCGCCACGCGGTCGGCGGTGAGGCGCACGCAGGCCAGGTCGTGTGAAATGATGAGAGCGGAGGTGTTGTACTTGGATTGTACGGCCCGGATGAGGTGGTCAATTTCGCGGGCCGTGATGGGGTCGAGGCCGGTGGTGGGCTCGTCGTAGAGAATAATGGCGGGCCGCAGAATGAGCGTGCGGGCCAGTGCGATGCGCTTGCGCATGCCGCCCGAAAGGGCGGCGGGCAGCAGCTCGGCGGTATCGGCCAGGCCCACGTCGTCGAGGGCCTGCTTGACCAGGTCGGCTTCCTGGGCCGGGGTGTGGGCCAGCCACTGGCGGCGCAGCGGGAAAAGCAAGTTTTCGCGCACCGTCATGGAGTCGTAGAGGGCATTGCTCTGGAAGAGGAAGCCCAGCTTGGTGCGCAGCCGGTCGAGGCCGGCGTGGTCGAGGGCCCCCACGTCCTGGCCCAGCACCGTGATGGTGCCCGCATCGGGCCGCAGCAGCCCGATGATGCACTTGATGAGCACCGACTTGCCGGCACCCGACTTGCCCATTACCACCACGTTTTCGCCCCGGTTCAGCGTCAGCGAAAAGTCTTGCAGCACGTGGTTGTCACCAAACGCCAGGCTAACCCCGGCTACCGTCAGCGCAGCCCCGGGCCCGGCGAGTGGGGTAGCAACGGCGGCGGCTGGAGAAGGGGTAGACAGCATAAAAAATGCAATTATTTGCTTTGTAGTTAAATAAGTCCCAGCGCCGTGCTCACCAGCACCGCCACCAGGTCGAGCAGGAAAACCGCCAGCGAGCCGGCCACCACGGCCGAGTTGGCGGCGCGGCCCACACCGGCGGTGTCGTTGCTGGCGTAGTAGCCCTTGTAGCAGCTGATGAGGCCGATGGCAAAGCCGAAAAAGAAGGTTTTGACTACCGCCGGCAGCACCTGGCCGAAGGTGAGGCGGCCCACGATATGGTTAATAAATAGCGTCATCGTGGTCGAGCCCTGCATATTGACGCCCACGAAGGCCGCGAACAGCCCGATGGCATCGGAGAGCAGCGTGAGCACCGGCACCATGAGCGTAGTGGCCAACACCCGCGTGACGACCAGGTACTTAAACGGGTTGGTGCCCGACACGTCCATGGCGTCAATCTGCTCGGTCACGCGCATCGAGCTCAACTCGGCCCCGATGTTGGAGCCGACCTTGCCGGCCACCATCAGGCCCGTGATGATGGGGCTCAGCTCCTGAATGATGGTGAGGCCCACCATCACCGGAATCCACGACGCGGCCCCGAACTGCACCATCGTGGGCCGCAACCGCAGCGTGAGCACCAGCCCCATGATGAAGCCCGTGATGCCCACCAGCGGCAGCGACTGGTAGCCCACTACGTAGCACTGGTACAGAAACTCCTGCACCTCGTAGCGCGGCCGAAACCCCTCGCGGAAAAACCGCCCCGCAAACTGGGCGATGGTGCCGGTTTCGGCAAGCAGGGAGGTAACGGACACGGCAGGGGAGTAGGAGAGCACGCAAAAGTATCGGCCCCGGCTACCCGGCCGGCATGACGTTCCTTACCACAACCACCTGATTTTTATCAGGTTTTGCTGCCTCATTAAGGTCGACCTTTGTCTGGTACCCTGCCCTCGCCGCGCCCCGCCTGCCCATGCTGCCCGTTCCCTACACCCCCGTGCTCGCCAACCTGCTCTACACGCACTCGCGCGAGTTTGTGGGCATCTATGACGTGGCCCTCGGGTGGTTTACGCAGGTGAATCCTGCGGCGGTGCAACTACTGGGCTACGCCTCGGAGGCCGAGTTTCTGGCCGACCCCGACCACTCGCTGCGCTCCCCACCCTGGACCACCGACGAGTGGCGTACCCTCTGCGAACTGACCCAGCGTGAGGGCCACCACGAGCAGGAGGCCGCCATCCGGCGCCACACCGGCGAGCCGGTGCAGGCCTACCTGCGGCTCACCTATTTTGAGGCAGGGGGCCAGCACGCGCTGCTGGTGTGCATGGCTGCGCAGAGTCCCATCCAGCGGGCCGAGCGGGCGCTGGCCCACAGCGTGCGCCGCTTTGAGGCCGTGTTTACCAACGCCACCATCGGCATCATCGTCTGCGACCAGGCCGGTAGCATGGTGTCGGCCAACGGCTTGGCTGGCGAGCTGTTTGGCTACGCGCCGGCCGAGCTGCTGGGCCAGCGCATCGAGGTGCTGGTGCCCGATGCCGCTGGTTTCCACCACGAGCAGCTGCGCGCCTCCTTCAACCACGACCCGCAGGTGCGCAGCATGGGCGCGCACCGCGCCTTGGATGGCCAACGCCAGGACGGCTCGGTTTTTCCGGTCGAGGTGAGCCTGAGCTACTTCTACCTCGATGAGGAGCTCTACGTGGTGGCCTACATTCTGGATACGACGGTGAAGCACGCTGCTGAGCAGGAGCTGCTTACCCAGCAGCAGCACGTTACCCGCCTCAACGCCGACCTGGAGCAGAAAGTGGCCGACCGCACCCACGCCCTGCTCAACACCCTGGAGCAGCTCGAAAAGCGGGGCCAGGAGCTGGCCCAGGCCCTGGCCGCCGAGCAGGAGTTGGGCGAGCTCAAGTCGCGCTTCGTGAGCATGGCCTCGCACGAGTTTCGCACGCCCCTCACGGCGGTGCTCACCTCGGCCACGCTCATCGGCAAGTACCCCGGCGGCGACCAGCAGCCCCAGCGCGTGCGGCACCTCGACCGCATCCACACCTCCGTCAACCACCTGAATGCCATTCTGGAAGAGTTTCTGTCCGTGGGCCGCATTGAGGAGGGTAAGGTTGAAACTCACTCCGCCACCTTCGACCTGAATACGCTGCTCACCGAAACCCTGGCCGATGTGCAGAGCCTGCGCAAGCCCGGCCAAACCATCGTGCACCAAGTGGCCTGCCCCGACCCGTTTCGGCTCGACTCGTCGCTGCTGCGCAAGATTTTGGTGAATCTGCTCTCGAATGCCCTCAAGTATTCGGGCGAAAACTCGGTGGTCACGGTGCAGGCCGCTTGCCGTGATAACCAGCTAGTGGTCAGTGTGGCCGACCAGGGCGTGGGCATTTCGCCCGAAGACCAGGCCCACCTGTTCGAACGCTTTTTTCGGGCGCGCAACGTGAGCACCGTGCCCGGCACCGGGCTGGGGCTCTACATCATCGCCCGCTATCTGGAGCTGATGGGCGGCACGATTGATTTGCAAAGCACGCTGGGCCAGGGCACTACCGTCACCGTCACCATTCCCTATGAAAACGATTCTGCTGATTGAGGACGATGCGTTTATCCGCGAAAACACCGCCGAGCTGCTCACCCTGGCCGGCTACGCCGTGCAAGCCGCCGAAAACGGCAAGCTCGGGGTCGAACAAGCGCTGGCCGACAAGCCCGACCTAGTGGTCTGCGACATCATGATGCCGTTACTCGACGGCTACGGCGTGCTCCAGATTTTCAACCAGAACGCGCAGCTGGCGGGCGTGCCCTTCATCTTCCTGACGGCCAAAACCGAGCGCACCGACCAGCGCCGCGGCATGGAGCTGGGTGCCGACGACTACCTCACAAAGCCCTTCAGCGAGACGGAATTGCTGAGCGCCATCAGCGGCCGGCTGGCCCGGTTTCAGCACCTCAAGCCCGACTACGACCTGCGCACCGGCGGCCTGGGCGAGTTTCTGGACGATGCCCGCGCCGTGGGCCAGCTCGAAGGCCTTTCGGCCGACCGCCGCGCCCACGCCGTGCGCCGCAAGCAGGACATTTATAACGAGGGCGACGAGCCGGCGCGCGTCTACTTCGTGCAAGCCGGCCGGGTAAAAACCGTAAAAACCACTGACGGCGGCAAGGAGCTGATAACCGGCCTCTACGGCCCCGGCGAGTTTTTTGGCTACCTGGCCCTGCTGGAGCACACCACCCACGGCGACTCGGCCGTGGCCCTGGACGATGCGGAGCTGGTGTACATCCCGGCCGATGACTTTCGGCAATTATTGCTGCGCAATGCGGCCGTGGGCCAGCAGTTTATCCGCCTGCTAGCGGGCCGGGTGCGCGAGCGCGAGCAGCAGCTGCTGGCGATGGCCTATAACTCCATCCGCCGCCGCGTGGCCGACACCCTGCTGCACCTGCACGCCCAAACCAGCGCCGACCCCACCGCCAGCATCCAGCTCGCCCGCGACGACATGGCCGCCATGGTGGGCACGGCCCCCGAGTCGCTTATCCGCACCCTGAGCGAGTTCAACCAAAACGGTTTGATTGAGCTGACGCCTAAGAACATCCGGGTGTTGCAGCCCGAGAAGCTGCGCCGGGCGCATTGGTAGGTGGCTGGACCATTGGGACCACCTTATTCTAATTACCACTGTGTCGAATCTGTCAGGGCGGCCAATCTTTTCTCTATCAGATACTTCCGCTCATCACCCGACCCGTAGGGCAGGTGACAGTCAATGGCTTCCAGCATTTCTGGGTGCCGGAGCAGCTGCCCAACTTCAGTGGCAATATAGGCCCGCACCGCCTCAGAAGCGGTAGCAACCTCCGTGGCTAGTTCGGGGCGGTTGTCAACCAGGTACACGATGTCTTCCAAGGCATTGCTAAGGCGAATGTCCTGCATGCCCCGACTGCGCAAAGCCGCTAGCTTCGTGGCTACGAAGTAAACGGCAGGCATAATCTGAATAATCATCTTATCGGGCAGCTTGTAAGGGAGTGCGTGCGCGAAGCCTTCCGGGTACCAGGGATTCGAGAAGCCCAGAATATTATCCTCATTAAGGGGCATTATATCCACCACCAGACTGCCTACCCGCCAGCGGCAGATAACTTTTGCCGCCTGGTCATTGACAAAGCCCAAGGCACGCAGTTCTTCCTCCAGGTCATAATAGGCCATGCGTGGGACGACTTCGATGATGCAGTCCACATCATTCGTAAAGCGGGATTCGGGCGCTTTCGGAACGGTGTTGTACAAACCAGCGGTGCTGCCGCCCACGAATACCACCCGGCTCAGCACTGGCCCCAAGGCACGCGCTACCGCTTGCAAGGCCGCCAGATTTACTTGATTAGACATGATTCAAAAGGGTAATCTCACTGAGCATATCACTAGCTAGCCGACGCTCACGCGGGCGACCGACCCGCAAGGCATCGGTGAGGGCCAGCAACTCATAGAGTTGCGCATCTTCCCGGGCCGCCTGCGGTACCTTGGGGTAGAGCGGGGTGATGGCGGCTCCCCAAACCTCACCCTCGGCATCGGGCCAGACGTAGGCTTGTTCGGCCACAATCTGCGCTAGCAAGGGCGGCGCGCTATGGGCCGTGGGCAGGCCCCGGACCTGGGCACCTGGCTGGGTAGGAAATACCACCGGCAGGCCATAGAGGACAAATTCGGTAAAGGTGCGGCGGGCCACCCGGTGCCCGGTACTATCCAGCAGCCGAGCATACTGGCAGCGCTTAATGCCAAAGGATACTTCTGTCGGGCTCAGAAACAAGGAGCGAGCTAAATTCTTGCTGAGCCAGATAGAATCTTCTAGCAGCATAATCTTGAAGAGGATGACCACGTCTTGGGGCCGCATTCCGTTGTGATGGCGCATGAGCAGTTGGTTTTTTCAATTTACAATTTGCAAACTGAAAACCATTATAACAAGTTTCAGCCCTGGCAGGGTTGAGTGATTAAGCTCAACTTAATTAAAGCATCCTGTAAATTGTAGAAGAAGATGAGCACGAAATACCCCTTTTGGTATCGTACGGAAGAAGAAGATGAGAATGGAGGAAGAAGTTGGTAGGACTTACATTGCAAAACGGTAGAAGTACGTGAGCAGAGTTGCATCGAAGCAGTAAAAAACCGACATTGAATTGCCAATGGGTTTAGTAATAACTGCCTTGCCTATTCATCTCATGGCCTCACAAGCCAAGGACATTCCCAGCGCTTTTTTTTACTTCCGAGGTTAAGCCGGTGTAACGAGCTGAGAAGGACTCCGTCTTGTGGTTGGTCTGATTCATAATAAAGTAATTATTCTGCCCCGCGAGCTTAGCCGTCATAATAAAAGAAACCCGCAAGGATTGCGCCGTATAGGGCACGTTCTCGGCGAATTCACCCAAGTGTTTACGCACGACGTTGTTCATACTCTTTTCCGATAAGCGCTTGAGCGTGGGCCGGCCTGTGCCCGGTGTGCGGCCGCGTTGAATGGAGACGAAGACCGGTCCCTCTAGTCGACCGTCGAGTCGTTCGAGCCATTGTCGATAAGCGGTAATGGGGCAAAAAAGGGGGTTTTCTGCGTAGAAAAGGACTTTTGCTTCAGCAGCCCCGTTTTGGACGGTTTTGCTGCGGTTAATGCGAACCAGTAGGTGCTCATCGCCAAACATGAAATCTTCAATGTTAAGAGCCATGAGTTCCGACCGGCGACAAGCGCTGGCAAAGCCTATCAGCAAAATGGCCCGGTCGCGCAGGCCGGTGGCGGTGGCCAGGTCGAGTTGCGCAATGCAACGCTTGAGGTGCTCAACTGTAAAAGCGGGGACCTGCCGTAGGGTCTTGTCCGCTTTCTTCGCGATGGCGCGCAGCACCTTATTCAGCGCGGGGGTGCCAACGACTGACGGAAGCTGGCGCAAGTGGTGGCGTTGCTGGATGGCCGTTACGTGATGCCGAATGGTGGATAGCTTTTTTTGCTGGTCCGCGAGGTGCGTCAGGTAGCCCGTCAGGGTGGCCAAATCAGCGGGGTAAGGGGTGAAATGGTGCTGCTCACAAAATGCCTCGTAGCTGCGCAAATCAGCGCCATAGGCCCGCTGCGTGTTTGCGGAACGCGGGACCCCTAAGTCGCTGTACCGTTGGGCGGCCGCGCCTAGCGGGTTGCCTGAACCGCGCAACTCCGTTCGATAGGACCGCTGCGCATTAGCGGCACTCTGTCTCCCTAACTCTTGGTACCGTTGAGCCGCCGGGCCTAGCTGGTTGTCGGGCGCTTGGTGGAGGTGCGCGGGTGCCCCGGCTGGAGGTACTGCCTTGATGCCGGTTTTGGCGGGTCTGGTTGCGGACATACTTTTCATTCAAGGTTAAAACCAGCCCAATCAGGCCAAACGGCAGCAGGTGCTGAGCCGGAATGGCCCAAGAACCTTACGGTACACGTGTGTTCATCCGCGACTAGGAGCTTGGTCGAAGTTATCGCTTACGCAATGAAAGTAAGCTATTTCGGCCCCAGTTCCTCTGTCGCGAAGCGTACGGCTACATTACCGGTTCCCCCGCAACGGGTGGTTGGCGCGCTCGCAAGAGCCAAACTGCTGGGGCTCTTCCACCGCGTTGCCCGCTGAGCGCGCGTCGAATCGGCGCGAAACCACTCCGCCAGAGCTTGGCTATTGTCACGCGGGTAGCGAAGCCGTTCAAATCGTGCTTGGCCTGGCGTACCCGCCCCCCCCTATACTGGCCGTTCGTTCTCCGAAGCCCGTCCCCACTCTCGCCAGGCAACTGGTGCCGGCGGGCCAACCGGTTTTGTAGCGGTCAGTTCCCTAGCTGGCGCGCTCGCTGCCAATAATGAATTGGGTAGCATCGGGCAACCTCGGGTGGGCTCCGCTGCGGTTCGCACCCCGCTCATTGTCTGCTACAGCAAAACATTGACCATCAGAATAAAGGAATTCTTGTGGCAGTGCGTATCCAGTGAAATTTCCTGAATAACTTCCCATTGCTAATCAGTTCGGCTCGTTTCATCCCCATTGCTTGGATGGGGAGCAAGAAGTGCACGGGCGTATTTCTTCGCCCGGTCAACCGTTGGTGCTTATTCAGAAGCACAACGGTTGACCGCAGTTGCCGTCCTGAATAGCAGGAGTACGTGATTGTTACGATGCCACCCCAGCCGGTGCCAACACCAAGTTGCCCTCGGGGGAACTAACGACCTTCAGTCTTCTCGCTGCATGAAATTGTGTCACCCACTTGCTGAACACTTCCGTGGAACCCGTCAACATCGTTCAAGGCACCCGCTGCCTTTACCAAGAAAAAATCGTTCGTATCCAGAGCCACGTTGACTTTCAAACCGTGGTGGGAGAATATGAGGCCACTGGGGCAACGGTTGTTATGCCTGTCAAGGACTTGTATCCGCTCACGGCTTCTGCGGAAGCGCCGCACGACGTCTTCCTAAGCGTGCCCGCCGACGCTTATGCAGAAGCGCAACGCAGGCTCGAAATTATCCAGCCGCTTTTACACGTCGTTGCCTCGGCGGCTCTAGTAGCCCAAGTGGCCGAATCTCATGGGGTTGGCCGTTCAACCATCCGGCGTTGGTTGGGGCGCTACAAAAAGGGCGGCACCGTCGTAGCATTAGTGAATAAGGAACGCACGGGCGGACGCGGCGTTTCCCGGTTGGCACCCGCCGTGGAAGCGGTCCTCCAGCAAGTGATTCTAACCCATTACCCGACCTTGCAGGCAAAGGCTGCAGCACATGTTTTTGAGGAGTTGCAACGAAAATTCCACGGCTCCCCGCTACGGCTGCCGTCAGATAAAACGTTACGGGCCCGATTGAATCAAATGGACCTGCAAACCCAAGAAGCGAAACGCTTCGGGGCGCGGGCCGCGAAGGAGCGCTTTGCGCCAACGCGGCCCACTACCCTGCAAGCGAATTACCCGCTGGCGGTCGTGCAACTCGACCACGCCCTGCTGAACATCGTGCTGGTGCACGAAGAGACCCGCCAACAAATGTGCCGCCCCTGGTTAACCATTGCGACGGATGTATACTCCCGTATGGTCGTCGGTTTTTACCTCGCTTTTGAAGAGCCCGGCGCGGGGGGCACCGGCTTGTGCTTGGCTCATGCCATTCTGCCCAAGGAAACGTGGTTAAGCGAACGGGACGTAATCGGGGAGTGGCCCTGCTGGGGCCTGATGGAGGCCTTACATCTCGACAACGCCAAAGAATTTCACGGCACCATGCTGCAACGGGCCAGCGAACACTACGGCATCAAACTGCTGTATCGTCCCCCCAGACGCCCCGAATACGGTGGAAACGTCGAGCGCTTAATCAAAACCATTAAATTTCACGTGCGTCGCTTACCCGGGGCCTTGGTTATCCCCCCCGCGGGCGTCGCCGGCCGGTCATGCCCCAACGCGCGGTCTTCTCCCTGCCCGAGATGGAGCAATGGCTGGCCACATACTTCGTGAACGTCTACCACCACCGCACCCACAAAGCGTTGGGAATGAGTCCGTACGAACGGTACACCCAAGGCATTCTGGGAAGCCCCGGCAAGCCCGGCATTGGGCTTCGCCCCCGCCACCAAGATGGTAGGCAAATCTACCTGGACTTTATGCCAATGGAAGAGCGAACGATTCAGCGGGAGGGCGTGGTCATTAACCATTTTCACTATTATGCGCCAGAACTCAGGCCTTTCATCGGCAGCCGTAGCGACGGTCCTGGGAACCCGCCCCGGCGTTTCATTTTCAAACGGGACCCCCGCGACTTGCGGTCTATATATTTTCTGCACCCAACGACTCAAATATATCACCAAGTGCCCTTGGCCAAAATGGAGCGACCCGCGATTTCGCTGTGGGAGCAACGCGAAATCATACGGCAACTGTTAGCAATGAATCCGGAGCGCACTCGCCTCACGGAGGATGTGATTTTCAAAGGCTTGGATAGGCTAGAGGCCATTCAGCTAAAAGCTATCCGCACGACGGGAAAAGTAACCAAAGCGGCCCGCCGCTTGCTAGGCGGCGCTTCGAAAACCGTTCGTGCACTGGACGTACTGCCCGCACCAACGAATAACCCGGCTGCTGGTTTACCCGCCTTCCCGCCCGCGCCGGAGGAAACCTATGCGGTGGAAGTAGAGGACCCGGCTCCACTGGCGCTGTTCTTTTCCGATGTCACCCCTTTTGATGAGTTGGACAATGGAACATCTCACGCCTGACACGGCCAGTTTGCTCGACAAGTCAACCGATGAGCGCATTCAGGACCTTGCCAAAGAGAAATGGATTGGCCACACGCAAGCTCAAATAATTTTACAGCATTTGGCCCACCTGCATCATGGTCCGCCCGTGGACCAGGACGCCATGAACCTGCTCATCATCGGCGAGCCGGGGAGCGGAAAAACATCCGTTCTGCGGCACTATGCCAGTGCTCACAAGCCATCTGGTAATGGCTTCCCCGTCCTTTTCATAAAACTCGCCGATGGGCCCAAGGAAAGTGCGCTGTACGAAACCCTCTTGGATGTCCTGCACTCCTCTTATCCGCCCAGAGCGAGTGTGAAAGACAAGCGGTCTCAACTGCTTAGCGTATTGAAAACCAGTCAGGTGCAAATGATATTCATTGACGAAATCCACCATATGCTCCTGGGAAGCGCGATGCAGCAACGGAATTTTTTAGCCGGGCTGAAAACGTTGGTAAATGAGTTGAGTATCCCCCTGGTGTGTGCCGGGGTCGAGTCGGCCCACAATGCTATTTGCCTGGACGAACAGGTGGGGCGGCGATTTGAAGTTGCCCGCCTTCCGGGGTGGTCAATGGACCGGGACTACCTGCGGTTGTTGGCGAGCTTCGAGCGCATATTGGCCTTACGGAAACCGTCTAACTTGGTAGACCAGGCGTTGGCCTTCAAACTGTTGGAGCTGAGCAGAGGCAGCATTGGTCGCTTGGGGCGCATCCTAAAGCTAGCCGCCATTCACGCCGTGAAAACGGGCGTTGAATGCATTACCATAAAAGGCCTAAAGGACATGAACGCCTTTCCGCTGGCGGATGATGCACAGCAACGTAGCCATGTCAGATAGTCTCGTTCAGATAAACGGGGCAATCGGGTTGTGGCTACGGGACTATTTTTCCCAGGGTCAACCGGGCGAGCAGTGGCCTAAAACGGCTGGCGCCGCTTACCCGGGTGCGTTCATCTACCGGTGAAAGGGTCAGGCTTCAAGCAGCCTTGTTCGCACCTAGGTTGGCTTCTACCCGCCGAAGCAAGTCCGATGCCTCTACCTGCAAGGCGGCGGCCAGGCGAAAAATGGTGGTGAGCGAAGGCTGCTTGGTCCCCGTCTCCAATTGAGAGACGAAGGAGCGGTCCAAGCTTGCCTCATCCGCCAGCGCTTCCTGGGAGAGCCCAAGTTCCTTGCGCATCTGACTGATAACCAAGCCAAACGCTTTGATTGGTTCGCCGCTCATTGTGGCGGCAAGCTACTGGAGCCCAATAGGCCCTTGTTGTTGTCTATAGTCTACAAAAAAGGTGTAAATTGCCCTCCCAACCGAGTATAGGGTGAGATAACACACACCATCTTACCCTCTGTGCAAACCGAAACCCATCTTCTCGCTCACCTCGTCACTAAGGTGATAGGCATTTACGGCGGCCAAGCGCCTATTGAGATAGAAGTTTTTATTCGCCGGGGAACAGACGCCAAGGCCAGTGTTCACGAAGAACAGTTACCACCTGCTTCCCGCAAGGGCTTTCCTTACGTGCATCCCTTCCCCACCAACCTCAGCGAGGCCAATAAAGTAAGATTGGACAACCTAGCCTATTGGAGCACTGGCCGCAGGAGGTCAAAGAATTATCTCATCAATCAAGCACTGGGCCACTACTTGGTCCTATCCAAAGAATCCCAAAACTCCACGAGATGGCCTCGATAAAGCGGACACATATGGGACGCGGTTTGAAATTACATCACGGAGTGATTTGGCAATTGGTAGCTGATTTTAACTCTCCTCTCCCTTATGTATACAGACCAAGACAACGAAGAAGATGCCTTCATGAAGCTGACCACACCCCAGAAGGCCGCGATGAAAAAGGAGGGCACGGAGAAAAAGCATATGTTCACGTCCACGATAACGAGCGACAACAAGCGCCGCCTCACTAACTATCAGGCCAACAAGCCCGGCGGGGCACAGACCACCGATGTGTTAAATCAGGCCCTCAAACGCTTCTTTGACACCAACAAGCAGTATGCGGACGTAGACCCGGTAGACCCTGGTTGGGGATAAATCAAATTTAGCAGTCAGTGGAAGAGCACAGAAACACCCTTCAGCTCATGTGCCTCAACACAATCTGCGTAATATCCACCACTTCGGAATCGCGGTGGTTTTCACTCCAATTACCTTCGGCCTCTTTTAAGCACCCCACCGCCACGGCCGCGACCCTCGATAACTTCTGGCTGACGGGAGCCTCTCGCATCACGTCTTTCGAAGAAGGGACTTTTTTACAACGCCTGCAAGCTAATCAGTTGCCCGTTTCGACCCGCAGCTAGGAACTGACCAGAGCGCTATTGGTACTGAAGCGGGGACCGGACTGGGGCCTGCGCGCTAAGGGAGGCTGATTGGTCACCCCAAACATAACAATGGCTGGTGGGTGAGGTGGATAAAAAAAGAGGGGCATGCGTACTTCTTCGCTCTCAACAGGCAGCCCCGCGCCCATGCCCCCGCTAGGGCTAACTTTGCCCGAAACCGACAGTTGATTGCCGAACAAATCCTGCGAGAGGAGTTTCAACTGCTGCCCTAATTTACCGCTCGCCTGATGTCCCGATTGATAACGCTGGCAGCGCTGGGCCTGCTATCAAGCAGTTGCCTAGGTCCGCACTATCCGACGCCCCCGGTAACGGCGCAGTCACTCGCCAACCTTCCGCTGCACATAACCGCGTTTGAGTTGGTTGATTCTAGCCGGCACCGCCATATTCCCGTGGTCACTTACTCGGCGGCCCCAGCTGGCCAGCCACCACGGGAGCGTAAGCTGGCCTTGCTAAACCATGGCTACGGCGGGCAAAACACGGGCTACCAGTTCGTGGCCCGTAACTTGGTGGCGCATGGCTACTACGTGGTTAGCATCCAGCAAGACCTGCCCACCGATGAGCCGATGCCCCTAACGGGCGACATCTACCAATCCCGCTACCCCTTCTGGGAGCGGGGCGTTCAAACGATGCTCTTCACCTGCCAGGCCATCTACCGCCGTAATCCGGCGTTGAAGCGGGGGCACTTGCTGCTGGCGGGGCATTCAAATGGGGGCGATATGGTCATGCTCTTTGCCCAGGAACATCCCAAGCTGGTCGAAAAAATCATTTCGCTTGACAACCGACGGGTGCCCTTTCCGCGCCAGCGCTGGCCACGGGTGCTCTCGTTGCGCTCAAGCGACCAAGTGGCCGACCCCGGGGTAATCCCTATTCCCGAGGAGCAAGCAAGATTCGGCACGTTGGTTATTGCCCTACCCGCTACCATTCACAATGATATGTGGGACGGCGCAACCGAATTACAAAAGCAAGAGATGGGCAAGTGGATTTCTCAATTCCTAGAGCAGTAACCTGAATTTCAAAGCCCTTGACGTGCGGTATTTTCAGTTTTCTGAGAGAACCTCCAGTAACTGCTCATTCTGCACCGTCGGCACAATTCAATTAATGGTGCTATAAGGGGGCATCTAGATACGCTGCCTAGCAACCGAGCAGGTCGCCGGCTTTGAGCTCCACCTCAACGGTACCGTAGGTGCGCTCGTACTCATTGCCAACTGCATTTGCTAGCGGCGCCCGGCTGTGCCTAAGTGTACGCTTCCCCGTTTAGTAAGCCAGTAGTTAGTAGAGGTTGAGCCGCTTTGACTTCCTCCCATTTACTGGGCCGGTTGAAAGTAGAGCATCAGGCGTTCTGAAGCTCGACAGTAGTGGCGGCAGCCACTACCTCATCGGGCGTTAAATTCTGTAGCGAGCTGTGGGGCCGAAAGCCATTATATTCCTGGCGCCAGTGCTCGATTTTCTCCTGCGCATCGGTCAACGATAGAAACCAATGCACGTTCAAGCACTCGTCGCGGAAGCTGCCGTTAAACGATTCAATGTACGGATTATCTGTCGGTTTGCCAGGCCGGGAGAAATCGAGCGTGACGTGCTGGTCGTAGGCCCAACGGTCGAGCGCTTTGCTGATAAACTCACTGCCATTATCGACCTGAATGCGCTCAGGTACCACGCCCAACTGCTGGTGTAAGCGCTGCATTACGGCCACGACGTCTTCGCCTTTGAGCGACTGGCCGACGTGAATAGCCAGGCACTGGCGACTAAAATTATCGACTATCGTTAAGGCGCGGATTTTGCGGCCATCGAAGAGGTTATCGGCCACGAAGTCCATGCGCCAGCTCTGGTGCAGCCGACCCAGTCGCAGACGTTCTAGCCGGTGGGCAGCGGCGCGATTACGGCGCGGGCGCTTGCTACGTAAGTTTAAGCCCTCCAGGCAGTAAAGGCGGTGCACGCGCTTGTGATTGTCCGGCCAGCCCTCTCGGCGCAGCAGGATATAAAGGCGCTGACTGCCGTAGCGCACCCGCACTTGGGCTAGTTCGCGCAGGCGCTGGCGTAGGACCATATCATCCCGCCGGTGTGGCTGATAAGCGAAGCGGGCACGTTGTAAGCGGAGCACTCGGCAGGCTCGGCGAGCCGAGATGCGGTAGGCAATAAGGTGTTGAGCCGCGTGGCGACGCTGCACGGGCTTCAGAACGTTGTTTGAGCACATCCTGCAGCATCTGCTTGTCGAGGCTCAGGTCCGCCACGAGTTGTTTGAGATGCTGATTTTCTTCCTCCAACTGCTTGAGCCGCCGCAGTTCGGGCACGCCCAAACCACCGTACTTTTTCTTCCAGTTGTAGTAGGTGGCCTCGCTGATGCCCATCTTGCGGCACACCTCCGCGACGGTCACGCCCGTATCCGCTTGGCGCAGGGCAAACACGATTTGAGCCTCGGCAAACTTGGTTTTTTTCAGGGCATTGTCTGAGGTTTTAAGGTACGACAAGTGCCCGATTTCCGCTACTTTACAGCGGCCTAGTTTACTGGGAGGAGGTCACCACGCCAAAGCATATAGCGGGTAGAGTAGGCAGGAAATTGCCAGCCCTACCACCCAGCGCCGAGCTGGATGGGCCGCGCGCGGCGTTACGCAGGGTATTTTTATATTGTTTCATCCTCGTTGAATCGCTGGGATTGCTCTCTAGCGGCCAGTGGGGCAGCTTGCTGTTCGTAGAGGTGTACGAACTGACGCAAGCGGTCCAGCGCGGCCGGCGCAACGCTTACATGGTGAGCCCCGCCTGGGTATTCTGTCAGTGGTTCTGGTCCTAGTATTTGACGGGCGAGAGTATAGAGTTTTGGGCCAAATAATTTCGTTAGTAAAGCGGTGGTTTCGTGCGAAATATTTTCTTGAAAGAAAGCCCCTCCGTTGACAGAGACAGAGTTTGCGCACGCTGCCAAAAACACCAGTAAATCGGTGGGAGACTTGTCTAAAAATCCGAATACATAGTCGGCCACGTCGGGTTGAAAACCGGAGTTGGGCCATGTATACTTCAGAATGTCGCCGGCGAGACGAGGCATGGCTTTATAAAGCGGCTCGTTGCCGGCCTCCCGCAAAGCCCGCTGCAGTAGCGTCAGCGAATTCTGTTTTAAGACTTCTGTCCATTCCGCCTCGGAAAAAAGCTGCGGGCGTGCTCGGCCGCGGCCAGCTGTCGCGTCCATTTCGCTGCCGTATCGGTAGATGAGCTGTTTGTTCAGTTCAAAGGCGAGGTCAAACGACTCACAATCCTGCAGCAGCGACTGCATCAACTCCATGCGTCGGGCGGTCGTCGCCAAGGGTGCGAGTAGGCCAATTAGTACCCAACTGGCTTGCGTCGGTTCACTGGTGCCCATGATGCCGTGCCGGTTGGTGGGATTCAGCAAATCGCCGGCCTGGCCAATGGCGTGGGCTACGCTCCAGGCTTGGTCAATGGTCAAGTCGGGTATGCGGGACTCCAGCTTTTGCAGGAACGGAGTAACACCGAGGTAGGTAATCAGTGCGCGAGTCCGCGTGAGCTGCTCGGCGCCCGAGAGGGAAAGGAAGGCGGCGTATTCGCCGTCGGCGACATCGCTGCTGAGGACTGTGTAGGCGAAGTAGCGGGCAAAGTGCGTGGGGGAAGCCACGCACTGCTGCCGGGTCAGGTCTTCGCTGGTGAGCTGGCTATGGCCATTTTGCGGCGAATACCAAGTAGAAGCGAGCCGGTCGACGCGTGGAAATAGCGCCCCCAGCAAATGACGAGCAGCGGTCTGCTCCTCACTTGAAAACGACTCCACTGCCTGTTTAATCATCGTCTCCTCCTGTTTGCGCCGTTCGCTGGAGAGGCCGCCTGAATCCTCTCGAATGCTGCCGACCAGTTCTTTCTCGTGCCGGGCCACGAACGCATACAGCGCTGGGTAGAAAATACTCATGGCTTCCATGAGCAACAAATCGACGGGATTTACTTCGTTCTGCAGCAACGGTAGGCTGAACACAATGGCGTTTGCGTAGCGCACGGCCAGGCGCGGGGTACGCAGACGAGGCAGCACAGCATCGCGCAGGGTGATGCTGAGTCGCCGAGCCTCCTCTGTTGTTAGATTGGTGCTGGTGTCGGTCAGCACTTCGTTCACCCGCGCATAGCAGAAGTTCAGCAGGTCGTCCGGCCGGGCCAGGGGCAAACGCAACGGCACCTGAATAATCTTTTCGAGGAAGTTTTGCCCGGCTTGCAACGCGCCCGTGTCGGATTCCGCCTCCGCGCCGGCTTCAAACATTTCACCGATAGCCCGCGAGACCATCACGTCATCGAAGGCCAACAGGTAGGCTGTTTGCTTGAAGTCGGCCGTGAGCTTTACCAGCCGGAACACGGCCTGCACCTGCTTCTTTTCCAACCGGTCAATGTCATCGATGATGACGACCACGCGCCGGCCCGACTCGACAATAAGTTTCTCAATGCGGTCGCGTAACTCCTCGACATCCGGCAAAGCCCCTTTCAGCAGGGCCTCCACCCCTTTGCCTACGTCGGCCGATGCCGGGCCGAGCGACAGAGAAGGGATGAGCGGGACGAGGTAAGTTGTAAGGGCCTTTGCCGCTCGCTCACCACCTTTTTCTAGTTTTTGACCAATAGTGCGCGCCAACTCACTGAAGAAATTCAGCAGTAGTTGCGACTCATCGGGGAAGCGCCAGGGATTGAAGTTGAGCACGACCACCTGGTCGGCTGCTTCAGCAAGCGCTTGCCGAATGAAATTCAGAACCGTGCTCTTGCCTTCGCCCCATTTACCGTATAAGCCCACTACGATGCTATCAGGGCTTTTCCGAGCAACCAATGTTTCAGCAATGCGGATTGCAAACGGGGCTCGTTGAAAATCATCGTTATCAGTGCTGACAACCGGTCGGTCTGATGCACGAGTGTCGCGTGTGATAGTAGACAGCATGAAATAAAGGGTCCGTTTAGCGAGATTTTTTACTAGATTTTTCGATTTGATGCTGCATTTTCGTCAGCTCGGCAAAGATTTTTTCCTCTATGGTTTTTGCTTCCGGCGCATGTTCTTCCATGCGGCGCACATCGCCCTGTATCAAGGCAATTAATTCCTTATGCTTTGTGGCCTGCCTCCCAAAAAGCTGTTTAATGTCTTTATCGGTTGGGAAATGCCCCAATAGTTTGATCAATTTTCTAATCGACTTGATACGGCTAGCTGTAGTTCTACCCTTCTTCTTGGTGCGCACATTGGCACCTTCCGTTGCAACATTCAGTAAGTAGGACGACCACTCGATAAGGGCAGGCTGGCTACTTGTCGCGCTTGATGAGGTTTGGTCACCAAAGGATTTTTTTTGCAGCTTGCCGATGAATTGAACAAGGGCGTATTCTTGTTCGGACGTCAACTCAATGTCTACGAAAGGGGTATTCATGTGGTATTTAAATAAGTATTGCGCAACTTAACTCCGCTTTAATAAGCTGCGGCGTTATATCTTATCGGGGGCAGTCAGGGGAATTGCTGGAAATCTCAGTATGTTGCACGTCTAGCACTGGCGGCTACGGAGCCGGTATAACCGCCTTTCTTCGTTCTTCGCAACAGTCCAATTCAATGACCGCTACCCTCTATTGGCCACAACAGCCGCCGCAATCAGTCCCCGTTTACGGCTTGAGCTTTCCCGAATCAGCCGCCGGATTCGCGGGAGTACTTGAGCAGGTTCCGTCCTTGTTGGACTGTGCGCCGGGGCTGGTTGATGTCTTGTTCAGCAATCCTCGCTGCATAATTTACGCTGTTTTCGACAGCGAGGGGGAAATTAATGGTACGGCCATGGATGTGGCCGCCGCCGCGTCGGGGGTTCCGTTTGACCGGGACGACGAGGACGCGATTTTGCGGGGACCAATACTTGTGGTGTCGCGCTGAACGGCAGGCGATACTCGCTTCATTAACGAGGTTACGGGCGCAAACAACTGCACTAACGAGAGGTAAAAATGGTTTGCAAAACGTGTTGAAGCGTCAGACCAACAGAAACGAGCTATATGAAGCGTGCCCTCACGGCTGAACAGCGGAGTGTTATCATGTCCAGCGTTCGGAGCAAGGACACTAAACCCGAACTGCTTGTGCGCAAGTATCTGCATGGGCTTGGCCTTAGATACCGGTTGCATAACGCCAAACTACCGGGTAAGCCGGATTTATCGTTTCCGAAGTACCGCACCGCCATTTTTGTTCATGGTTGCTTTTGGCATCAGCACGGGTGCGGCAAAAACGTTACCCCGATGGACAATACAGATTATTGGGGTGCCAAGCTCCTGCGCAATATCAGCCGGGATGCTGAGGCAAAGCAGGCGCTGGAAAAGCTTGGGTGGCGGGTGCTTGTGGTTTGGGAGTGCGAGTTGAAAATTGCGGCGCGGGGCGCAACGCTGGCCCATCTAACGGCGAATATTTTGGGAAATGAATGTTGGATTAGTTGATGAGAAATTGTTCCACATCTTTGGAGCGGCGCTTGGTAGCTTGGCTCTTCAAGCTTACTGCCTCGGACAGTGCGGCTATGGCTTAGAGAATTATATGGCGTACAATTGACAGGGAGCGGGTTTACTTACTGGCTGCAAAATGAGGAGTTGTTTGACGATTGGTTGAGCTAATTCACAGCCAACTGGCTACGTCGTAGCGAGCCTGTGTCTTCCCACGCCAAACAATCCAGATTTTGCATGAGCAAACTGGCCGTGACGTACTCATCGCGGTTCAGAAACTCATTATACTGCGCCCAATGGCGCTGCCGCATCACCTCGACTGACTCAGCCAGCGTATCGTCGCTATTGAGAAAGTGAACCAGGGCGGTGTTTTCGCAGGTGATGAAAAGCTGCTGGTCCTGCTCATTTTCGGGCACTATTACTTTATCATCGTAGCCAACATAGGCGAAACAATTGGCTTCAATCAGCTTACCCTTCAATTCCACTGCCGAAGAGCAGCTCGTAGTGTAGAACAAGCTGGTGCCGAAATGATGTGCATTGTTTACGCTTACATATCCGTTTTGAGCAACAGTTGAAATCAGCGCACTTTTATTACCATGCGAGTACCCAACAAAAACAAATGGCTGTTGGTCGAAGGCGATAATAGCATCTACTACAGCATCGGAATGGCAATTTTCGCCAGTGATTAGTTGCAGATTTAAATCGGCACTACCAATTTCTTGGCTTAGATGCCCATATGATAACCGGCAGTTCTCGCCGATAATATCGTCAAGGTCGTCGGCAACGACAATAATATTCACCATTGCTTAATTACCTATACGCGACTTATCACGACTCAAAATATCAATAGCTGTACTGGTAATACTCTTAACCAATTTTTTAGCTACTTCATCGTCCTCAGTACGAATGGCACGCAGAATATCAAGCAGCGAGTAAGTTTTCCCTTCTTTACTCGTTATGAAAGGCTTCTTTTGGTCTTCCGCATTCTGACGTAACACCCACTCTTCTAGAGCACCATCAACCCGCATTGAAAGGTGGTCTTCTGCATCTTTAATTAATTTCAAAATGCTTTTAGCTGACTCATCGCGGCCGACCAAATACCAAGCGTGGCCGTTTATCAACTTCTGTAAATCGGTGCTTTTGGTAGACTCAAGGCTACCCGTCATCACAATAATGCAGACGAGCACGCTTTCCTCGATAATCTGGTCGAATACGTCGAAGCCAATTGCTTGGCCGTCAAACATAATATCAAGCACTACAATAATGCGTTCGGACAGGTGCGCTTTCACAAAGTCAACACCGTCTTTGGGTTCCTCGAATAGTTTGACCCGCTCCTCACCATAAGCCCTCTCAATAAAATCTATCAACGGATAATCCTCCTTATGCACATCGTCGTCAATAACCACGATATATGGTTTGTTAGCGGGTTTCATAAGCTATTTTTTAAGCGGTAACGATAAGCAAAAGCTAGCGCCCTTAGGAGCAAACACGCTCTTAACCAATTCAATCGTGCCATTCAGGGCAGTCATCCGCGATTTAGCAATGAAAAGGCCAAGACCAGCGCCTCCCTCTTCGGCAGTAGTGGTCTTGAACATTTCAAACATCTTACTGGCGATTTTTGGATCAACGCCTATGCCGTTGTCGGAGAAGATTATATGTAATTTATCTTCGTCAGCATAACTCTCGCATAAAATCCTCTTATCCTTTTCCTTTTTTAGCGCTTTAATAGAATTTGAAGCGAGGTTTTGGATTACATCTTCTAGAAACTTACGCTTTCCCGTGAGTTGAATATTATCCTTGATGTTTATTTCTGATTTAATTCCTTCGCGCTCAAATGTGAGCGAATAAGCTCCGCCCAGCACACCATCTAGCAGGTCTTTGACAAAAAATTCGCTGTCCTGTAAGTCAACTTGAGCGTAGCTTAACATGAAGTTCACTAGTGCGCTTACCTTTTCAGTCTGCTTATAAATAAGCTCAGCATAGTGCAGCACCTTTTTATCATAGGTAGGATTGGGATAGAATTCTATCATATATTCAGCGGCATGCTTGATGGGCGCAATCGTAAAGCGAATGCCGTGAGCCAACTCACTTGCAAAGTCCTGCATGGACATAAGGCTTAGGTACAAAGCCTCCTTGCGCTGAAATTCCTTTTCAGAATCCTCAGACACTTTCACCCCCTCATTGACCGTTGCGGTTACTAGCCGGGCCTTTTCAATGGTGGGGGCCAATACGGCCTTAAGTTCGGGCCGCGCGCGCACAATCTGGTTTAGAGTGCGTCCGATGTCTTTAACGTCAGCAGTAGCACGTCGCAGATTATTTTGCACCCGCTCCTTATTATCGGCACGTTTCGACAATCGATACTGACCAAATTCATCAAGTTGCTCAATAAGAAACTCCTTAAAAAGTCGGTACTCCTGATTATCTACAAAATCCTGGCGGTTAGTAGCATCATTGATATTCGGGTTATCGTCTTTAGTAATATGAACAATACCGATGAATTCTCGGGTGTTCAGCTTATTGAAAGCATCCGCGTAACGGCGTTTGTCCACTCCTAATATATCCCGGCGTTTATCCAACACTGTTTCGTATTCGGCAAAGGGCGTGCAAATGACGCCATCGCGGTATATTTTGAAGCCCTCGACGTAGTTTTCAGTGTTTTTATAAATGCTCTTAAATTGTTTCTGAGCCTCTACGTCAAAGTAGTAAAAGTCTATGGCAATCGGGCCAAAACTCTTAGCTTCCTCATACGTCACTTCGAATTCCTCAGTGTCTTTGTTGAAGTGCAATACGCCCTGTTTTTTTTGCTTCGTGTCGCAGGGAACAGCAGCGTGTTTCGTGGCTAGTTTTTCAACGGGCCTCGCTTTAATCAGCTGTTCGGGATAATCTAGCTCGGGCGCACTGAGCGAAATATTGAAATCGACACTAGTGACAGGCACTGGAGGCAGGATTCGTCCAAGCTGGTTATCGAGTCGGAGTAGCATATCCCGTTCCCATGCCTCGTGCAGCATAGTAATAGTTAGCTCCGTGCCGTGGCCTTTTTTAAATGTTTTATCGCGGTCGAGGAAAGCGTATTCGTTTTCTAGCTCAGTAAATAAAACGAGTTGCTCGTTTCCAGCAATTTCCTTTTCGTAATTTCCCCAGTTAATTATTACTGACAGAGATTGCGTATCCTCTTGACGACGCGTCTTAATACGTAGATGTTCTCCAAGCTTATCGGTAGCAAAACGGCCTACACCTTTTTCACCAATGTAGCGACGGTTGAATGGAGCTGGAGAAAACGCCGTTTTCCGTTTACTGGAAGTACCAACTACCAACCACTTGTCACGAATATCCGCTAAACTCATGCCCGTACCATCGTCCCGAATGACGATTCTGCTACGGGAACCTCGCTTCTGGGCGTGGAAAAACTCTACTTCCACCGTGGTAGCGTTGGCGTCGTAACAGTTCTTAACTAGCTCGTAAATAGCGGTGATACGGTCGGTAATGAGGCCGCGTCCAAGCAATTTAAAGGTGCTTGCGTCAAAACGCCATTTTAGTTTGCCGGCCATCTGTGTTCGCTGGGATTGGGTTAGCTAGGTGCTTCAAGATGCTCTGGGCTATAGCCTCTCCAAGCTTGGGTGGAACGGCGTTGCCAATGTGGCGGGCAAGGTTGGATATTATAGTAGGCTTGCCTTCCTCCACGAATTGGTAGCCTGTAGGAAAGGATTGAAGCAGGGCTGCCTCGCGTAGTGAAATAGCTCGGTTTTGCTTGGGGTGGCCGTAGCGGCCGTTGCTCAAGCCCATGCAGTGAGTGGTTAGCGTTGGAGCGGGGTCTTTCCAGCTCATACGGCCGTAGGCACTAGTAAACTTTTTACCTTCCTCTGTTTCGCGGCATTTGAGGTCGGCAGAAAGCTCCGCGGGCCAATCTGTCCAATTTCCGCCTTCCCGAGTTGCCTGAATGCGACGCATGTTGATGGGGCTTAAGCTACGGGCGCGGTGCAGGGGGTCATCCCTATCTGCCTGGCCAGCCTCAATGGGAGGCAGTTTCTCGATAGCATGAGCAACACTAACCAGCTCCTTGCCGACATGCGTTTTGGAAACAAGCTTGATTTTACCTCGTTTTGAGGCAAATAGAATCAAGCGGTACCGGCGCTGAGGCACCCCATAATTCGCTGCATTAACCACGAATTTAGACACGTAGTAGCCCAGCCCTTCTAGCTTATCAATGAAATCGTTTAGCACCTTACCCTTATCATAGCTGGCAAGTAGGGTGACATTTTCCATAGAAACGACCTCTGGTTCGACCTTTTCTATCAGCTTCCCAAACGAATATAGAAGCTTCCATTTCTCATCCTTATCCGGTCGGTCGCCGCGCATCCGCGAAAACGGCTGGCAGGGGGCGCAACCCACTAAAATTTTTACCGCGTCCTGCGGATATAGTGCTGCAACTTCCTCGGCCGTGACTTTAGTAATGTCTTGGTGAAGGAAGGTAGCCTTGTTGTTTTTTTCGTAAGCAAATTTGCAACTTTCGTCGAAATCAATGCCTGCCACCACACGCAGGCCAGCAGTATTAAATCCGTTGGTAAGTCCCCCGACGCCGCAGAAAACGTCAACCGCCACGGGTTGTTTTGTTTCTGCTAATAGAGGGGCCAAGGCATCAGGTTGGTCCATAATCAATTAGTTACTCAGCTTGTCACAAAGCATTCGTGTGAGCTGCTACGCGTCCAGCATTAGAGAACGCATGGTCAATGGTTGCACCGGACAAATATAAGGAAACCCTTGCCACGCACCTAACAGCAATATTTTACGCGCGTAGCTCGACCAAAATTGCACAAAATCAAGTTATGTCAATGAATCTTTAGTCCATGGCGTTACTGTAACGTCACTTCGATGAGAGCCAACACGCATTTCGTCAATGTAGTGATAATAGTTAGCTAAGCCTGTTGACAGCGGGGTACCTACTGCGTCTCGCCCCTGCCCTATGAACACTTGCAATCCTTGTTGCCAACCGTGTTTGTGTTGCAGCGTGTGCAGCAGCTCAGCAAGCTCGAATTCGTCGGCAGGCTGAAAGCCGGTTATTTCAACGTGGCGTCGGTGACCGACCGAAACAATCCGATATTGGTAAATATAATCTTCCATGATACTGTGATGCTAAAGCATAAATTAATTTCTGCTGATTGGCTTCTCAAGCGGGACTGATGATTATTCAACGTCACGCAGCCGCTCCGCCTCGTGTCTTCGCTCACCTTGTGCTCAAGCATCTTCGCAGAGCTTTGGGTGATAAGTAGGTTGCGGTGGCCCAGCATCGAACTAACAGTTTCGATGGGCACGCCGTTGGTAAGGATTATGGTATTGAAGCTGTTTAGGAAGTAGGCGGGCGGCCAATTCTACGTAGTAGAAGGACGGAAAAAGCCAGCCAATGAAAGGCAAGCCACGTGTGCAAGCAAGTTTCGAAGCGGACCAACAGGGCCTTGAAACTATCAAGCCAGGCGTTCAGCTGCTCAATGACGAGGCGACGGCGGTAAAGTTCGGGGTCGAGTAGCGGGGTATCGTCATCGGTCTGCCAGTCGGTCGCGCGGCAATTACGCGGGATGTTCACCTGGATGTCATGGCGGGCGCATGCCTGGCGCAAGCTGCTCACATCGAAGGCCTTATCAGCATTCAGAAACAACCCGTCCAGACCCAGGCCTGCCTCCTTAAGCCGGGCGCAGAGTTCGGCAAAGACCTCCGCCAACTGGAACGGGTCGTGGTGCTGCCCGGCCTGAGGCGTGGCCACGCCCAGCGGCTGGCCCTGGTTGTCAGCCACGAACAAGGCGTTGGTGGTGCGGGCCGCCTTGCGGCCCTGGTAGCCGACAGCCGTCCCGCCGTTCTTGGCGGGCGTATGGCGGCCGTCGAGTTGGGTGCCGGAGAGGTCGAGCAGGCGACGATGCAGGCGCAGTAGTGTGAGCCACAGCTTTTGCCAGGCTCCCTGTTTGCTCCAGGTATGGAAGTGGCAGTACACGCCCTGCCAACTTAGGGGTTCGCCGCTGAATAAGGCGGCCACCGGTAGCCAGCGCCATTGGCAGCCAGTTTTGAGTTTGTAGAGAATGGCTCCCACCACCTCGGCCGGTGCAACCCGGCGGCGGCGGCCGGTAGCAGGAAAAGGTAGGTGGGGCAAGAGCCAGGTCACGATAATAGCTTTGGGCAGGACTTCCATGGCAATGGGCAGGAGTGAGGTAGGTCGCACCCCAAATTTCTCCCCGCCGTGGGAGTTTTTTTGTTTACACCCTACTTCCTAAACAGCTTCATTAGCTAACGTGTAGCGGGCAATGTGGAGTGTCAAAGGCTTATTGATACTGCTGGGATTGCCCAAGGTCAGGTGTTCGGGAAACGGCGCGAAAATTGCCAAAACGCTCACCGCCGGGATGCTGCGCGTCGCCCTGGTTTTCGACACGAAGTTGGACAGCTGGTTAATATAGGGTTTGCGAATTTTGTCTCCGGGTTATGGCAGGCATATAACCCCTAAAAAACCAAGGGCAATGAGGCGCTGGCCTTCGAGGCCGAGGCCACTCTGACCTTGGCCTTGAAGGCCGCGGTAGAGAATGTAGTCCATGTATATTGTATATAAGGAGTGCCAACGCGAAAATGCAGAATATTGGTTAAAGTTACGTGCTAAGAACGGTCGTTCTAAGAACGTAACCTGCGTACTTTTGTACTGGAATTTATACCCATGCCCTCCTGCCGATGAATTATGTACTATACCTGCGGGCCTCGACCTTGCGCCAGGGCCAGAGCGGCCTCGGCCTCGAAGGCCAGCGCCTCATCGCCCACCGTTTCCTGCAGCCCGGCGACCGGATTGTGTCCGAATACATCGAGGTCGAGAGCGGACGCAAGAACAACCGGCCGGAGATGGCGAAAGCCATCGTGGAGACCCGGACCGCCGGGGCCACGCTACTCGTGGCCGAGATGTCGCGCCTGGCTCGCAGTGTCTACTTCACCTCGAAGCTGATGGAAGAGCGGGTCCGCTTCAAGGCCTGCGACATCCCCAACGCCGACGAATTCACCATCAACATCCTGGCCGCCGTGGCCCAGAAAGGGGCCAAGGATATTTCCGACTCCACCAAACGGGGCCTATCCGCTAAAAAGGCCCGGGGCTTTACGCTGGGCAAGCCCGAAAACTTTACCCCCGAATCGCGTGCCCTGGGCCGGGCGGTAGTGCAGCGCAACGCACAGGAGGCCGTACCCAACAAGCAGGCCCGCCGGCTGGCCACGTTGCTGCGCCGGGACGGGCTCACGTTGGAGGGGATTGCGGGCGAATTAAACGCGCACGGCTACCGCACGCGTCGGGGCAAAGAATTCCACAAGACCACAGTTCGGCGCTTGCTTCAGGGGACGGTCCCGTCAGAGCCAGCCGATGAAACGAAGCCGCATATTCACCCTGTCTGAAGGGGAGGCAGGGCATAAAAACTCATTCTAGTCGGATAGATGGCTCACCAATTTGGTTACCCGGGTATTGTATTTTACCGGTGCTATGCCGTACGCCATCAATCAATTTTAATTGCTCGGCGTCGGACGTAGCCTCGGTTAAATTTAAATTTTCTATCTGCCTGAAAAACTCAACTGCCTGATTGTAGTACGCTACCGCATGCTTCAACACCACATGAATTGATTCCGAAAGCCAAGCGATGCCCAATTCCAGTTCGAAAACAATCACCTCGTGACTGTCGCGGTACTGCGGGCGGCGCGTGAGGCGGTTCCATTGAACGTTTAACTTGACGGCGGCCAGCAGCAAGGCCGTCAATGCTTTGGAGGATGCCCGGGTTAGATTTTTTTGATAACACAAGACAAACTCCGGGCTGTCCAAGACGTTGAGCAAGTAAAAATGTCCGCCACCCCATTGAACGTGGGCGATGCTCAAGGGCCGGTATCGCCCATCCGGCAAGTGGGTCATCCGATTTGGCGCGCAGGCGTAGGGGAAAAGCGAGCGGCCCGGCCCCAAGTGACGGCCGGGATTATTGATTTCAAGGACGTTTACCAAGCAGCCACGTTGCTGCAAGTGCGTGCACGCTTGCTGAAATAACAGATTCGCGGGCAACGGGTCGGCTTCCCCTACCAGTGCGTAACCGGGTCGCGCCCACAAAGTGTCGACTACTTTCGGGTCCGCAAAAACGGGTGGACGCGATATCAAAAGCCGCGCGGCCCATGGAAAATCCTGGGTGACGGGAATATAAGCAGCCGGCAGCAACGGGTCGTGACCGCCGCGGCCGAACTGCCGAAAACCTTCCGGTACCCCCGCCGCTGGCAACGTCTTCGGGGTAGGCCTGCGCCCTTGCAACATGTCCCGAAACGCGGGGTGTGGCAGCGCAGAAAAAGGGCTCGCGTTCCTCGAGCCAGCCCCCAGCGGGTGGTACACTACCGCTTTAAACGAGTGCCAGGCCGGCGATGGAAGAAGCCGGCTAACCCAGAAATAATGCTGTTTGCCAACCGCAAAGGATACCCCCCAAGCACTCGCTTTGACGTTCCGGCCCAATTGTAAATAAACCTTGGCAAAAGCTTGTGCGATTTCGCGGTTGGCCTCGCACGCATGCCACGTGGTTGCGAGGTAGCGATGGGCCTGCTCAATGCTGGCACGGTACGGCGAATTAAACAAAAGTTCCGCTAAAACGATGGCTTCCTGCCCGCCCAGGGAGGCCGCTGCGACGCACAGGTGAGCGGTAAAAGCAGTGCTTGTGGAAGGTGCCGCAATGGGCCAACACAGGGCGTCGAGGGGTAACCGAGAAAACAGGAAGTTGCTCAATCCCCCGGCCCCTTGGTAACAGAAGGCGCGCAGTAATTCGAAGCACGGAACCAGTAGCTGCTCCTTATGCCCCTTTATAATAGCGTACCAAGCGTCGGGGCAAGCCGCCTGGAGAAACCCGGGGCGACTGTTTTCCAAAGGGAACAAGTCCGCCAAACGGCCCACATCGGGTGCTTGCTTTCCCAGCACCAACTGACGGCGCCCGGTATAGGTATCACTCCCTTCATCTAGCAGCTCGCCGCTCGCCGACCAGACCGTCCCGGGAACGAGCAGTGTCGCCAACTGCATCGGAATGGGTTGTTGAATGCGCTCCGCCTCATGGGTCGCGCGCGCCCCGTGCTGGAGTGGGCTAAAGTACACTAGGGCCTCGGGCTCGAGGTGGTTGGCTTGCTGTGCGCGGACAGGACCTACTTCTACTAACTGATACTGGGTGGTTGCGAGACCCGGCGAAACCGGGGACGGCAAACCTCCGAAGAACCCACTTCCAGCCATGTTAACGGTTCGCTATTCCTATTAGATTAATGAATGTATTGAAGTGACTAAATGTAAGGTATATTAGCAATTACTCGTGCTCATTTACTTCTACTCGTGCTCATCTTCTTCTACCTATGCTCATTTACTTCTACAATTTACACATCCCTAAATAATTGACACTAGTTTTCCAAACTTAGGTACCATAACTGTTCATTATCGGACCTAAGTTTTGCCTACCTTTGAGCTGCTCTTGCGACCCTCAGCTTTTGCCTCAACTTTTGTAAGTGCCCCAAAGAACATGGCTTCAACGGGAAAAAAGAACCTGCTGGCCGTGACCGGCGACCTGCCGGCTCTGGCGCTGGCCAACGACCTGGCCGGCCAGGTCGCGCCGAACGTCGGTCGTTACTTAACCTTGGGTCTTGAAGGCGCCGAGAATACTCGACTCGCGTACTCGGCCGACTTGCGGAGCTACGAGGCTTTCTGTGCCGCGCACGAGTTCACGCCCTGGCCGGCGGCCGTGGCTACGCTCGCCAGCTACGTCGCCCACCTAGCCGACATCCCCCGCAAGCTGGCCACCATCAACCGGCACCTGGCCGCCATCGAGAAAAACCACCAGTTGCGGGGGCTGCCCTCGGCCATCAGCGCGCCGGCGCTCGACGTGCTGCGCAAGGGCGTCGCGCGTGTGGTGGGCAAAAAGCAGAAGCAGGCCCCGGCGTTTTCGGTAGCCCACCTCAAAAAATGCATTGCCGAGCTTGACTTGAATAGGCCCGAGGGTGTACGCGCGCGCGCAATCCTTCTTAATAGGCTTCACGCTTAATAGGCTTCACGGGGGCCTTCCGCCGCTCCGAGTTGGTGGGCCTGAACCTGGAGCACGTCGAGCTGACCGATGCGGCCCTGGTGCTGAGCTTGCCCAAAAGCAAGACCAACCAGGCGGGAGAATTGGAGCAAAAAGCGGTTTTCTACGCTTCCAATCCGCTGTTTTGCCCCATTCGGGCTTACAAGGCGTGGGTGGAATTGCTGAGCGGCCGCACCGAAGGGCCAGTATTCGTCTCGCTCGCGCGGGGTAAGACTGGTGAGGCGGGCACCCCATCGCGCCGGCGGCTGTCGGACCGCCGTGTGAACTTGCTAGTGAAGGAGCATTTGGGAGCAAAGTACTCGGCCCACTCCCTACGCGCTTCCTTCATCACCACAGCCAAGCTCAACGGCCAGTCCAACGAGTTCATCAAAAACCAGACGAAGCAGAAAACCGACGCCATGATTAGCCGCTACTCGCGGCTCGATGACATCATTGCTTATAATGCGGCCCACTCGCTGGGTCTGTAACGTCAGCCAGGCTTCGGCAATTGATATTCTTTGAGTGAGCATTACTTGGCAAGGACTACAATCTGCCGAGTGTTTAGGTAGCAGCATGAGCGTGACGCATAACGTTTTTGACAATGAAAGAGCTACTAAATCCGCAGCATCCGCACGCCAAGTACCACGCTCAGCAACTACAAACGCTGCGCGAGCTTCCCGAGGCCCAGCGTGAAGAAACGGCGCGGCTTTTCCGCATAGGCAATGCGTCTTATCGCTACCACCAACTGGCAGCCGCAGCCAAACCCACGGAAACGGATTTTGAGGAATGGCTGGTGGGTTTGCCAGACGGGATGCGGCGGGCAATGCAACAGGAAGGATTCGAGCAGTGCCGTATCACCCAATCCTTCACGCGCTACGTCTTGGAAAAGCGTGACGTAGGCTACGATGATTTTCTAAAATCTATTCTGTCTCCCGCCGGCTGGGCTTATCAGCGGCAATTTGCTTAGTCACAAGAGGCCTTCTTATTTCACTTTAGTGCAAGCAGCCTCACTAGGAAAGAGCCACTTTCACAATTCATGATTGTTGCTGTGCTTGCTTCACTTTCTCGATTAGGAAGGTGAAAATTTCCTGCTCGATGTCAGCGGTTGTGTAAAATGTTTTATCCGCTTTCCAGCGAGGCTGCTCGCCCGGCCCAATGTCGAACGAGTAGGCTTTCTCCCTGATTGGTTGCTTAGGGCGCTGACTAGGAGGCATCTTGCCCAGGTTGAACGGAACGATACCTGGCAGGTACAGTGAGGTGGTCGGGTTAATCAGGAGAGAATTGGGTGGTAATTTCCCAATTCCATGGAAAAAGCCTCTTCCTCCAAACGGCCGCGCTATGATGCGGCCTTTCGGGCCGAAGCCCTGCGGCTGGCCAGCGAAAGCCGCTCGACGCTAGCAGTCGCGCCCTGAACCTCAACGCCAAATTGCTCTGTCAATGGCAAAAAGCGGCTCAGCAGCCCTTGCCCGCTGACCCGGCCGAGGCCGCTGAAGTGCGGGCCCTGCGCCTGGCCAACAAACGGCTGGCGCAGGAGCTGGAGATTTTAAAAAAAGCCATCGCTATCTTCTCGCATCCCCCGACCCCGTGAGCCAGTTGCAGTTTATTGACCAGCAACGCGTTCACTATTCGGTGCACCTGCTCTGCCAGGTCTTACACGTCGTGCCCAGCCGCTACTACGCTTGGTGCCAGCGCGCTGTGCCGAAAACGGAGCCAGCCTGGGAAACGGTGATGGTCGACGTGTTTGACGACCACCAGCGGCGCTACGGCACGCGCCGGCTGCAGGTCGAGCTGCGCGAATTGGGCCACCGCGTGGGCCGGCAGGCGCTGCGGACAGCCCTGCGCCGCCATGGACGTAAGGCCTTACAGCCCAAAGCTTTCACGCCCCGTACGACCGATTCGACCCATGGCAAGCGCTGCGCCCCCAATTTGCTGCTCGACCAGCCCAAGCCCAGCCAGGCCAATCGGGTGTGGGTCAGCGATATCACCTACCTGCCCCTGGCTAACGGCAACTGGGTTTACTGCTGCGCCTTCCAAGACGTGTGCACCAAGCAGGTCGTGGGCTGGCAGGTGCGGGCCGACATGCCCGAAGCCCTGGTGACCACGGCCTTGCAGCGGGCCCTGCTCGCGCAACGGCCCGCTCCCGGCCTCATCGTCCACTCCGACCGGGGCGGCCAATATGTAGGCAATGCCTACAAAACCCTCCTGCGCGATGCCAAGGCCCAACGCTCGCATAGCCGCCGCGGCGAGTGCTACGACAATGCCCAGGCCGAGAGTCTCTGGTCGCGCCTCAAAACCGAACTGCTCGAACTTCGCGAGTGGCCCGTTTTTAGGGACTTGGCCGATGCGCAAGCCAGCGTGGCCGCGTATTTTGACTACTACAATCACAAGCGCCGCCACTCCAGCATTGGCTATTTAAAGCCTTATCTCTTTCATCAACAACAACTTGCCAATATCACCTAATTCTCTCCTGCTCAACTAGACCACCTCAGTCTAGTAGCATTGGCACCCAGCGAATTAATTGTAGACGGCCAGTTTGCTTATACCCTAAACGACACGAGCGGACCACCCTGGCCCGCTCGTATCATTTCCGCCCTACACCTCAAAATGCGGCCGGTCCTTACATCTTTTCGGGAGTATTTAGGCAGCTGCATTCAAGAAGCCTCGTTCGTTACTGCGTGTCAAGAGTTCGGTCTTGAACGGTAAGCGCACCGGTTTGGATTTAAGAACCTATTGCTTTTGGTGGCATTTCCTTCGCTTCACTTCCAGTCTGAACCACCGGTTTCGGCTTGGATTTAGGCGGGGGCATTTTATCAAACATCAAGTGTTTTGCCCGGCCTGCATTCATTTCTAATTGCGTTATTTTTTGATGTTTGTCCCTTTTGAATTTAATAAATACCCCATACAACGCAAAGAGCTCCTTGTCCAAGTATTCGAGCGGTTCATCTTTAGTCTTGCTGTCGGCAAGCACAAGTTTTTGGTCTTTCACGAAGAGAGTGTACATGTATTCCAGTTCTGGGCTATAGTACGTGCCCGCGTACGCTTGCAGCAGCTTCGCGTGAGCGGCCGCGTCCAATACCACGGGGTTGATTTTTTGAAGTATTCGCTCGTTATCCGGCCAGGTTTGCACCACTTGTACCGAACCATCGGCCTGTTTGGTAAAAACAAATTTGCTATTAACCCCGACCCTTAAAGACGAGAAGGTATTTTTTTCAACATTCGCCAGCAGGTACTCCGCCACGGGTGACTTCCAGTAGAACTTGCCGTTTTTCAGGCTGTAGCTGAACCGCGCGCCATCGGCGGCATAATAGTCTCCGGTGAAGTCCTGAAACGCGGCCGCATTGGCCAGCTTGGCCTTACTGCTGTCCGCGAGGGCCTGGGCGACCGCTGGCTTCTTCACGCCCTTGTCCTTCAGCAACAGGTCAATCATTTCGTACGCCCGGGCCGACGGGTTGCCCTCGGCAAGGTTGCTGAACACAATGACCCCCATTTTCGCTTCGGGAAAAACCGACACAAATGTTCGGAACCCGGCGTCCGCGCCGCCGTGGGAGTACTGCTTCCAGCCACGGTACTCGTCCACATTAAGGCCCGAGGCGTAGGGAATCTGCTTGCCGTTGTTTAGCACGCCGTTGCGGGTGAGTTCGGCCAGCACCTGCGGGCTCCTAATTTTGGGGGCGTAAAAATTCATCACCCACTTGGCCATGTCCGGCACGTTGGTAAACAAACTGGTGGCCCCAGAATTGGCGTAGCTCAATACGGAATTCTTGTACGTGGTTTTGTTTACGGTTTGGTAGGAGTAAGCCCGATTCGGCACCATTTCCTCATGATCATCATGGATATGGGTGTGGCGCATTCCCAGGGGCTTGAAAATGGTCGAGTCCGCGAACTTTCGTAAGCTCTGGCCCGAGGCGCTTTTCACGATTTCGGACAGCATGGTGAAGCCGCTGTTGGAGTAGCTGTACTGTTCGCCGGGGGTGAAATCCAGTGCCTGCTGCCGGCTGAGGAGCTTGATGATGTGTTCTTGGGTTATCACATCGTCCGACCGCGTGCCGCTTAATTCCAGTAGCGTCCATTGGTCGCGCACGCCGCTGGTGTGGTTGAGCAGGTGGCGGATGGTAACTGTCTGCTTCAAATCCGGAAACCAGGGCAGGTACTTGCGCACGTCGTCGTTGAGGTTCAGCTTCCCTTCTTTCGCCAACAATAAAATGCAGTACGCCGTGAACTGCTTGGAGATCGAAGCCATGTGGTAGATGGTTTCGGGCGAGTTAGGAATGCTGTATTCGAGGTTGGCCGACCCGTACCCCTTCGAATAAATCAGCGAGTCATTTCGGACAATGCCAATGGTAAACCCCGGGCTGCTGGCAGCATTCCACTTGCTAAACAAATTGTCTATCTGCTTCTTGGTGGCTTCCGGCAGTGCCTGTGCTTGTATTTTATCCTGTGCTTGTGTGCTACAAGGAGAAACAACCAGCATCAGCAGCGCCACTGCCGTTTTAAGTAGAAAATTATTCATGCACTGCTAATTTTTGGAATGGTAGGGATTGCGCCGCAATATATATGAATTAAACTTTTCTTAGTAAAAGTAGTGCTTTGTAAAGCGGCACCTTCCCCAATCAATTAATTTACCAGTGAAGCTCCATTACGCTTATCGCGCACCAGTTGGAGAGTAAGCAACCATTCCCGCTTTCTCAGCTTTGGGTATCCTCGTGATTTCAACCACTAACTCAAGCACCGCACGGCACCACATCCCTACGTTTCATCAAGCAACGTAAAATCAAAAAAAACCATTTCAGCAGGATGTCACGAAACGAGCGGACCAGCTGGCCCGCTCGTTTCGTGACATCCTACACCTCAAAGTGCGGCCGGTCCTTAAACCCCGGCCAGTCCCCGCTCCAATGCACCCGCGCATCCGCCGCCTTCATCAGCTGCGCAAACTTGCTCAGCAGCAGCCCCGACCACGACACCTTGAGGTGGTCGGGTGAAGCAGGACAGAACTGGGCCTTACCTTTCTTTTCTGATGGCCACCCCTCCCAAACCGACCAAGCGGCGCACCTATGACGCGGCCTTTCGCGCCGAAGCCCTGCGTCTAGCCAGCGAAAGCCGCTCGACGCGGGCCGCCGCTCGGGCCTTGAATAGCAATCCCAAGCTGCGCTACCAGTGGCAGCAAGTCGCGCAAACACCGGTGGCGGCCGCCGCTGGGGCCAGCCTGGACCCGGCTACCGCCGCCGAATGGCGCCAGTGGCGGGCCCTGGCCCGACGGCAGGCGCAGGCGCTGGAAATTTTAAAAAAAGCCGTCGCCATCTCCTCCGTGACCAGCGACCCATGAGCCGCTACCGTTTCATCGACCGGCACCGCTCCAGCTACCCAGTGCGTCGCCTCTGTCAGGTGCTAAGCGCAGCGCCCAGCCGCTACTACGCGTGGCAGCAGCGCCAGCAGCGGACGGGCGAGCCGCAAGCGCCGGCATGGGAAAGCGCGCTGGACCAGCCGTTTGCCGTGCATAAAAAGCGCTACGGCACCCGTCGGTTACGGGTGGCTTTACGCCCGCAGGGCCACCGGGTGGGTCGCCGGGCCCTGTGCACAGCCATGCGCCGCCGGGGTCGCCGGGCCTTGCCGCCCAAGGCCTACACGCCCCGCACCACCGATTCCACGCCTGGGCTGCGCTGTGCGCCCAACCGCTTGCGCGACTAGCCGCCCATCGCACAAGCCAACCGCGTGTGGGTGAGCGACAGCACGTACTGGCCGCCGGCCAGTGGCACGTGGGCCTATTGGTGTGCTTTCCAGGACGTGGCCAGCAAGCAGGTCGTCGGCTGGCACGCGATGGCCACCAGGCCCGAAGAGCTGATTACCACGGCCTGGCAGCGGGCGCTGCTCGCCCAGCCGCCTGCTGCTGGCGTAATCGCCCATTCCGACCGCGGCGGCCAGTACTGCGGCAACGCCCACCGGGCCCTGCTACACCGGCATTAAGCGCTGCGCTCGCAGCGCCGCCGCGGCGCGTGCTACGATAATGCCCAGGCCGAAAACCGATTAAAGGTTTTGGGAGCCGCTGGTCCCGCTTTAAGACCGAGGAGCTGGAACGCCGCGAGTGGCCCGTGTTCACCGACCTGGCCGATGCCCAAGCCAGCGCGGCTACTTATATTGACTACTGCAATCACGAGCGCCTGCACGCCAGCCTCGATTATCAGTTCCCCTATCTCGCTCATCAACAGCTTCTTTCTTCAACTGCCCTAAACTGTCCCGCTTAATCGGACCACCTCATTTGTACCCGCCCAGCACCCCAATTACCACGTCGTCCGCTGTCGGCGCCACGGCCAACGAGGCCTTCAGTGTCTGGTCAACCAGCACCGGCCCGTTGAGCGGCAAGCTGCCCAGCGGCACCGCAACGGCCCCTTGCGCAATGGCACCCGTCTCGAAATTGATGGCCGCCGAGCCGAGCATCAGCTCGAAGTGCGTTGCGCCCTGCGGAGCGGCCACGTCGGTCAAGCCGTTAAGGCTGGACAAGCTGATGGTCAAGTCCGCGCCGGCCGCGTCCGTCGTGTACGAGCCGAAGAACACTTGGCTCAGCGAGGCCGAAGCGTTGAAGTCGAAGCCCACCAGCTCCAGGGCGTTGTCCTTGTCCATCACCCGGGCCCCGCGGTCGTTGGTCTCGTCCATCCCGATGATGGCGCGGGTCTTTTGCGTCAAGCGCGAAACCATCAACGAGTCGCTGGCCGTGCTGATGAGCGTGCGCAAGGCCGTGCGAATGAGCTTGCCCGCCGTGCCGGCGCGGCCAAACTCGCTGGCGTTTTCGCGGGTGCGGGCCAGGCTGGCCGCGCTGTTGAATGCCGCCTTGTTCGACGCCTGTTTCTGGCGGACCGTGCCGTTGCGGGCGAACACCAGGCCCCCCACGGTGCCCTGCAAGCCTAAAATACCATTTTGTGAAGCCATAACTGAAAAGAATAAAAGGGTGAAAAATAGGTTTGGCTGCTCTTGTGAGCGGCTCAGTTACCAGGAGCAGCCCGCCCCGTAACGCCGCTTGTTTTTATAGTCCAGCCCCCGCCACACCTTGGGCGGCACGGCCCCTACGGCCCCGCATTTCCACAGGCCGCGCCCCGCCGCCTGGGCTTGCGCTTGCTGCGCCGCCCGCCCGGCCACCGTGTGCGCGGGGTCGTAGGCCCACGCCCAGCCGCGTACCACCAGCAGCGAGTCCAGGGCCCCGGCCCCGCGGCCCCGGGCTCCCGCCGCCGGCAGGGTCAAGCTGCCCAGCGTGCGCCCGTACAGGTCCAGGCCGTGCCGCCGCAGCTGCACCGGCCGGCCCACCGGCAGCAAGGCCGCCACCGAGTCGGTAGCCTGCGCGCCGAACGCCTGGTCGTGCTCCGGCGCGTCCGCGCCCAGCAGCCGGACCCGGACCCGCTGCCCGCCCGCCACCACGTCGTAGGTGTCGGCGTCCACCACCCGCGCTACGCGGGCTGCTTCCGCCAGCGGCACCGGTTTTAGGGCCCCGCTGGCCCCGCCCAGGGCCGCCAACAAGGCCAGGCCGCTGCCCACTAAAAAGTGCTGTTTCGCGTTCATGGGCCGAACCTAGCGCGCCGTTTCGCCGGTTGTATCTTCGCTGACCACCTTGACCCCAATCGGCCCCGTTATGCCCCAGGTTTGCATCTACCCCAAGGACGCGGCCCGCCTCACCGGCACCCAGTACACTACCGGCAAGTGCCTGCTCCAGCGCATCCGCACCAAGCTCGGCAAGCCCGTGCGCGCCTACGTCTCGGTCGCCGAGTTCTGCGCCTTCACCGGCCTGCCCGTGGCCGAAGTCAGCGCCGCCCTGAACGGCCCAACGGGCGGGCCCGACCCGGCGCGTTAGCCCCCAGCAAAAGGTAGGCTAGAGCTAGGCTAGAGTTACCCTCGCCCTACGCTGCCGCTGCCTCGGTAGGCCCTAACTCGACATGGATTGAGCGCGGATTTTCGTGCCGTAGTCTCAAGCTTCGCTACCTGCTGCCCGAACCATCATGCGGTTTTTTTGCTGCTATTTACCCCCTATGCTAAATAATGAATAGCCGCACGCTTCTGCTGATTTTGTTGCTGTCCAGCTGCTTCCGGCCGCTGGTAGCCCAAACCCGAAAGCCGGATGACAAGGCCCTCATCATGGCCATGCGCACGGCCTCGAACGCGGCCATTGCCCGGCACGAGGTTGACGGCATCGCCCGGTATTGGCTGCCCGATTTCGTGCAGGTGGGGGGCAACGGCGGCTACAAAACCGGCAAAGACTCGGTCGTGGCCGGGTGGCAGAAAGCGTTCCGGCTGCATCCCGACGTGGTGTACGTGCGCAGCCCCCAACGCATTGCCGTGAACCCCAACGGCCTGCTGGCCTGGGAAACCGGGACCTGGGTCGGCTCCTGGAGCCAGGGCGGCTCCTTTAAGGGAGGCGGCAACTACTCGGCGATGTGGCGTAAAAAGGACAAGGAGTGGCAGTTGCAGGCCGAGCTCTACGTTACCTTACAGTAAGGGCCTGCGGCGCGATGGCTCAGGCCGCTGGGCTAGGAATATAGGAAGGCAGTACCTCGTCCGTCAGTGACGCCCAAAAAAAGGTCCGGCTTGGGCTATACCGAGGCCAGATCTTTTTCGTGTTCCTGCCCACCAGCGCCTACGCCACCGCCATTTCAATTATGCAAGCCGAGTTGGCCACTGCGCAGGTTCGTGCGCCGGCCCTACTCGCCGAGCCAGCTGGGCGCGTGCGGGGCCGGCTGTGGGGGCAGGGGCACGGTAACGGCGGCCTCGGCCGCCGACTCGGCCTGCATCTGGCCTTTATCTAGTCAGCGGCTGGCCGGCAGCGCGTCGTGGGCGGCCGCGGTGGCCGCGTCAGCGTAGTAGTTGAGCACCGTAATCACGTCGTAGAGGTAGGTGCCGGGCTTGGCCTTCACCCGCTGCTGCTTCTCGTTCCAGTCCGCCGGCTGGCACTTCTGGCCGCTGCTCAGGCGCAGGCGCTGCCCGTCCCAGCAAAAGGTGAGCTGAATGCGGGCCAGGCCCTTTTTACTTAGGCGCTCGGCGAGCAGCTGGCGGGTGACTTCCATAGGCCCGCAAGGTAGGTTGGGAGCCCATAAATCATGTATTTACGGGCTCCCAACTTATCATTCTATCGCGAACCAAGAATGCAGCCGCCAGCTCCTAAAATAGCCGCATCGCCAGTCAATGTTTGCAGCTCTTGGCTGCCTAACACACCCAAAGCACAATAATTTAAGCTGAGCGCTTCTGCAATCAGGTACATGGAAGCAATGAGGGCTCCTACGTCGCGCCAGATTAAGCTAAGCTCATGGGTGTATTTCGCACTGACCTTCTCTGGCCGGGCCGCGAACCAAATCAACGTACCAGAGCCAGCGTTCAGAACTTCCTGGCTGTAGGTTAGAAAAGCAGCTATGTTTTCTTCTGCTGCATCCAATTTGCACAAAGCATGAGCAATAGGATCGTATACACTAACTGACTCTTCGTGTACGTCAATTACGATCAGATCAATTGGGTATAGCCCGCCAGCCGAAGGAACATAGCGGTGCTGGCAAAAAAGGTTGTGCGGTCCCTGGTTAAGCGACAATGCCTTGGCACTGTACCATAGAAAAGCGGCTAGCTTCTCGTCTGGCACGTGTGCAAAACTGCGTCTGGAGGCCCGCGCAGCCAGCACCTTGAAAAAGGATTTATTTGCTTTGATCTCCGGCTTGGGTAAGTAATACTTGCCAGCTGTTTTGTAGAGGATGCTACTAGTAGGATAAATCTAGTATCTTGTCGGGTAAAATGACCTGACAAATGGCGAAGTATTATGTCTTAGCGCTGAGGGCCGAAGAACAGGCCTCGCTAACGGAACTCGTGCAGCAGCGGCGCGTGGCCAGCGCCCGGCTTGTGCGGGCTCAGTGCCTGTTGGCCGTAGCTACAAACGGCTTGAACTGGAGCGACACCCAGACTAGCCAAGCCTACGGCGTGAGTACGCGCACCCTGGAGCGCCTGCGCCAACGCGCCTGCGAGGCGGGCGTGGAGGCCGCCCTGCTGGGGCAGCCCCGCCAGCAGTGGCCGGCCAGTAAGTACACCGGGGAGGTGGAGGCGCACCTGGCCGCGGCGGCCTGCTCCACCCCGCCCGAAGGGTACGCCCACTGGACATTGCGCTTGTTGGCCGCTCACCTGGTCACGCTGCAGGTGCTGCCCGAGGCCAGCCCGGCGATGGTGGGGCGGGTACTAAAAAAAATGCGTTACAGCCCTGGAAGCGACAGATGTGGGTGATTCCACCCGCTCAGAACGCGGCCTTCGTCTGCGCCATGGAACGGGTGCTTGACGTCTACCAACGCCCGTACGACCCAGCCCAGCCAGTCGTGTGCCTGGATGAGTCGCCCAAGCAATTACTACGCGAAAGCCGCGTGCCACTCCCGCTGCCCGATGGCAGCACCCGCTACGACTGCGAGTACCACCGCCAGGGCGTGGCCCAGGTGTATATGCTGCACGAGCCGCTGGCCGGTCGCCGCCGGGTGCAGGTCGAAGACCGCCATGACCGACTCACGTTTGCCCGGGCGGTAGCCCGCCTGCTGGAGGAGGACTACGCCCAAGCGACGCGCGTGACGCTGGTGCTCGACAATTTGTCGGCGCACCAGCCCGCCGCTTTTTACGAGATTTTTGACCCGGTACGGGCGCACGCCCTGTTGCAGCGCGTGGAATTTGTGTTCACCCCCAAGCATGGCTCGTGGCTCAACATGGCTGAAATCGAGTTTGCCGCCCTGCTCACCCACGGCCTGCCGCAGCGCGTGCCCGACCGGCCGACGCTGGAAGCGCACTGCTACGCTTGGCAACTAGCGCGCAACCAACTGGGGGCACCCACCAACTGGCAGTTTACAACCGAGAAGGCCCGCATCAAACTCAAACGGTTGTACCCGACAACCGGCTAGATTTGACCTACTAGTAACTGGTTTGGGTATTACTCGCAGCCGTGGATCAGCCGGTAGTGAAAGAAGTCCCATAGAGTTCGTGCATGACGTTTCGGTACTTGTTGCACCCCCGGCAATTGCCGCAAGCATAGTCGGCTTTGTGGCAAGAGTGCGCCCAAAATAACAACTCCTCCGGAATTTGCGACGCTCTTACCAACTCAGCAGAGGTCATGGTGATGGCTGGCGCACTTATTTGCAAGTTGCCTTCTTGGTAGGAGAAAGCCTCGTTCATCAGCTCTATAAAGCGCGGCGTGCCGTCTTTGTGAAAGCCGTCGCTAGCGACTGTGCCAATCATAATTTCTGTGGCGCCCATCGTAATGGCTTTTGACGCACAGATTGTGAGTAGCAACTGATTGCGGTATGGCCACCACTCCGAAGCCGGCGCCTGTGGGTCTGGTGCTTTGCCCGATAGGTCCCCGGAGCCGATAGCCCCACAATCTACCTTCAGTAGTTCGTGCGTTATCTCGAGGTGCTTGGCAATCTGCTCAGCCGCCCGTACTTCTCCTTGATAGGGCAGCTGGCCGTAGTCGATGGTAAACGCCAGGTCTGGTCGTAGCCAGTAAGATAAGGCAATGGAATCAATGCCTCCCGACAGCAGTATGGCGCGCTTCATGGCAGCCAGTTGATGGTATAAACGGCCGTCGAGAAGTCATCGCGGATAATGCAGTCTGAACCCGCGAGCATTTTTAAGTTTTCAGGAACTTCGTTTTGCACGAAAGCCACGACCGGCTTGCCTTTGGCGCGCGCATAACCAACCTCGAATAGGGTTCCCGAGTCGAGGCCATCGACAATAGCAAAAACAACGTCGCAATCGTCCAGGGCTTTTAAATCCAGCGGAACCACCTCATCGGCCATCCCGTGCCCTACGTCGTGCAAGGGAGAGAAAACATCGTTGCCCGTCTGGCGTAACGCTTGCCGACTTTCATTGATTAGCCACCTCTCAGCCATCGTGAAAAAGGGGCCAGCCAGATAGATGTTTTTGCGGATATGGCCTGTCGTGGGTAATGGATTTAAGCCTAGAGCCTGAATATCTCCCGCGTTTTTGGGGATGGGTAGTGCCTGGGTTTGACAGTAGAAGGCCGTAGCTAATGAGGCGTTGTTGGCCGCTTCTGCCGGGCTGCTCTTCCGCTCGATCCAATAATGGGCAAAGACGGCGGAGAAGATGTCGCCTGAACCAATTGGCCAGACGCTGCTGGTTTGGTAAGCTGGCACGTGGGTCCGGCCACTGGCAGTAAAAACGGTGGCCCCCGCTGAACCTTGCTTAATGACCACCACTTCGACGCCATGGGCCAGTAAGTATTCGCCTATGTCATCAACGTGCTGAAGCTTCGTCAGCTGGCGGCCCTCCCAACTGTTCAAAATGAGAGCCAAATGCTTCGCCGTTGACCCGTTATGGTTGAATGGTAAGGGGTTGTTAGGCGACTGCGGGTCGTAGACCACGTAATCGCCGTGGACCACACTATCGCCCTCTAGTATCCCGTAAACCAAGATGTTTTCGTCCGTTATCCTAAGCGTAGGCTTGTGGGTAAAAAGCTTCTCAATGGAGGGGTAGATATTGGGCACGGCCAGTGGGTGGTTATACACGAAGCGCACGGTGGCGGTGATGGCCGTCGCCATCACCGCCACCCCCGATGCACCCGCTTTTGCTTCCAGCTCGCGCCGTTCGTCCTGGCCAATGAAGGTGTGGTATTGGATACCATCGGATAGCGCGGGACAGCGCTACTGCCGCCCGCAATCCTGAGCCGTATAGCTCGTTCCAGGCCGGCTCGTGGCAGATCTCCCGGTAAGTGCCTCCTACGATTGTGAGCATGAGGTGGGGGATTATTGATGGCGAATGTCAACGGTGCACTTGCCCGCGCTGATGCTTTTAACCACTGCTACATAGCTGAAGCCCTGGTTGATGCAATCAATGACGCTTACCACATCCGAGATAATGGTGCCACAAACCGCGCCGGCAGCAGTTTGAATCTCCAAGGCACTGCCCCGGGCAATTACCAGTAGTTCGTCGTTGACCAATAAAGTTGCGATAACAGCAGGGTTGGGAGAGTTCAGTGATTTGGTCAAGTAAATCAAGACGCAGGCATTTGCATCGCCACCGCCGCCACCGCCGCCACCGCCGCCACCGCCGCCACCGCCGCCACCACCACCGCCATCGTTGCCACTTCCGCTATAATTAGGACTGCTAAACATTGTACTTAGATTGAGATGTATTAAAACAGTCCCACCAGTTGGTGCCAGTGGGAGTGCTGCCTGGGAATTAGTGGGTGTTGAGGTACTGGCGCACCTTATCTGCCATCACGCCAACGGCTTTTACCGCTGCGCGAAGCTGGGCTTCGGTGCAGCCGAATTCCTTGCACCAATAGCGGACTTCGTAGTCCTCGTTGACATTTATCCGGCTTCTATCGGCGGGTCCCCGATTGGTGCGATCATCTGACATAAAAAATGGAAAGGAAGAAATGGTCGCGAAGTGCGTGTCGCAACCTCACACGTGTTGAGTACAGCGTTTTAGCGAGCGGTAGAAGAGTGCATAGTGAGACGCCCCAACGTCTCTAATAGTCCGAATGCGCAGACATAGGCTGACCACTAGCCAAAACGGCAGGGCATGAAATCCCAAGCGGCAGTTGCAGTTGGCGCGCAGTGGAGCGCACAGACTATCAATAGCTTATTATAGCCATGGAGTACAATGGGTGGGAAAGGATGTAGCAGCGGTCAGTGCCAGGGGTGACTGGCAGGCAGCAATATACTTGTTTCGTATATACGAGCATCTTTTTTTATGCACGGTCGCTAATAGTGCTGTACCAAATCTGTTGTTACACAGGATTTTATATTTATAGCATTCGGTTAAAAAACAATAAAAAAGCGCCCCTATCGGTACCGGTAGGGGCGCTTTTTTATTATGGAGTATTGCATTTAGTTATCCTTCACTTGCATGTCGATAATAGTTTTAAACTCCTCCGTAATATCATTGGAGTAGATAAGCTTGGCTATCTCCCTATTTGTTAAAAATATTATCTTAAATGCCTTGTTAGAATAGCGTATCATTTCATCCAAAGAGGTTCTCTTGAATGAACTTGCCGTAATAACAATACCTAAGTTGCAAAGGCCGGCAGCATGTTCCACCTTAGAGACAAACTGAATGATTTGATTTTTGTCAATAGGGCCTGCAGTATTTTTGCATTCAACTAAAATATATTGCTTAAATTTTGAAAAAAAGTTGTCTTGAATTTCGTTGCGAATCATTAAATCCACCTCATTCTGACTTCTATCTATAAACCTTTTAGTTATGTGTGGAAATCCAATTTGAGAAAATAGCAGAGATACGAAGTGCTCAAATTTTATTCCTTTTGCATAAGCGTCACTTTCGTTTTTTGCTTCTGCATACAAATCATTTAATGTCTTCTGTGTCAACGAAGGATTAGATTCATAATCTTGAACCGCTTTATCCGTCGTTGCAAGAATACGCTTTTTAAAGGTATCGAACGCTCCTTTTGGAATAACGTCAATCACGCGACCCGAAGCAAATATTTGTGCTACTTCACTTGAGAATTCAGGCAGGAAAGCACTCATAATAATGACTTTTGCAAACGGATTACTTTCTATAATCTGTTTGATAAAGTCGATGCCGTTTCGATTGAAATTATCCATTCGCAAATCGACAATGGCCACCGTGAAATAGAAGTTCTCTATTTGGTATTCGATGTCCTTTTCAGTGGACGCAGTAACAACCTTGAAGCTGGGGCGTTCTGTTTCGAAAGCTTTGGCTAGGTTTTTTGCGCCTATCGCTTCGTCGTCGATGACTAAGATGGAGTGTCGCATTTTAAGGGGAAATTTAACTTGACGGTTGTAGTAAAACCAGCTTCTTCGGTTAATTCAACCTTGCCGTTGATTTGCTTCATGACGTTTGCTACGTGAGCTAATCCTATCCCGCTACCACCTGTGGTAGTAAAGTAAGCTGTAAATACTTTTGGCTTATTCTCGGGAGGTATTCCAATGCCATTATCGCTAATCAGAATAGTTACCGAATTGTCATCGCAAGATAGTGTAATCTGAATCTTTTTGTCTTGGGTGTTGCGTAGAGCAATCTTAGAATTAATAACTATGTTATTAAGAGACTGCACAAGCCAATGGAAATTCTGGCTAATTACGGTCGATTTATCAAGCAAGTACACTACTTTGTAGTGTATGTTTTCGTATTTCAGGTCATGTCTGTGTAAAATACTTATCGAAGACATGAGCCGGACAATTTCAAAAGGCTCAATAACATTGGTGTCTTGCGGAAGACCAATGTTGGTAAACTCATCCAATGAATCTCTCAGCCGGTTGGCACATTCTCTTATGAGTAATATTTCATCCTCAGTGATGGTGTCAACACTTAATTGCGATACTACACCGTCCATGTTGTGGATGGCATTTTTAATGTCGTGACTCGCAAAAGCCGTGAGCAAGGTTGTGAAATTCTCTAATAAGGTTTTTATTAACTGTTTATCAATATTTTGCGTATAAAATAAATGCCTAGTATTTATCATCACACTCGCACAGACCGTCAATATAAAGCAACTACTGGGTTAACGCTTTCCGAATTCGAAAAACTTGCTGTTGCGTTCGAGTTATATTATACCCCTAAAAAGACCTTGTTGCACGCGGGCAAGAAGCCGGTGCTTACGGATAAAAAAGAGGCTTTATTTTTTATTCTGCACTATTTAAAAGCGTATCCAACTTTGTTAAATATGGGCGTTTATTTTAACATCTCTGAGTATGCGGTGAGTCAGTATTTGGAGCTACTTAAACCCTGTTTAAAAGCTGCTTTGCACCAAGTAATGCCGGCTAGTCAAGCAATTTTTGCCAATCAGCGGGCATTCGACGAGTATTTCGCGGGCATAGAAGACTTAGTGATTGATGTGACCGAAATACCAATTGAACGAGCTGCTAATCAAGAAATTCAACGAGAGCACTATAGCGGTAAAAAAAACTTCACACCCTAAAGTTTCTGCTACTTAGCACCCTAGACCGACAAATAAAATTAATCAGTAAGGGCTATAGCGGCAGGCAACAGGATTTTGCCATTTTAAAAGATATGCTAGCCGGTATTTGCTTAAAAAACTATACACTTCATGTTGACCTAGGCTTTCAGGGAATTAAGAATCTGGGCATAAGTGAACGCATTTTCATTCCGTTTAAGGCTAGCAAAAATAACCCGATTAACGCTTGGCAGCGAGCGATAAATCGCCTACTTGCTCGTGAACGGGTAGCCGTAGAAAATGCACTTGCGAAGATGAAATCCTTTTTTATCCTGCGCCAGGAGAACAGAATGAGAAAAAAAGTGAAATTGGAAGAGGTTTTTCAATTGTGTGCAGGCTTAGCTAATTTTAAAAGCCTTAACAACGCATTGATAATCAAACAATAAAAATTCTAATGATTTGTATTTTATATCGTTAGCTAATCTATTCTTCTCGATGGTTTCGCCAAGCCGCTGAATTTTTACACTCAGCTGAGCAATAGTAAGCGGTTTTTTAGTGGGGAGGGAAGGTTTTCGAGCCATTAATTCGCACGGTTATAATTACTGTGCTTGCGCAATTAGTTCTACCACGCTTGCGTAATCCAAATTTGCTACAACAAAGCTGGATTCGGAACCTTGATTTAACCGAATGTGTGTAGTGCCGTCTTCCCTGGTACGCACTTGCACAATGGCATTTGTATTTATCAGTCGTTTTCCATCTGAAGTAGGAACTTCGATAAAATTCTTCATGGTCTGGTCTATAAACGTGAAAAGTAGACGGATGCCCACGATATTGTTTATCATGGGCGTAGCTTCTCATTTAGTAACTAGAAAATAGCTAAGAGCTCCGGCAAGAAATTCTATTCCTTGCCGGAGCTCTTAGCTATTTTCTCAATAAGCTGCTCAATCATTTCAAAAGCTGTTTCGGTAGGTGATTCTTCCACGCGCTTTTTTAGTTCGGCGCTAGGCACGGGCGGAGCTTTTTGTTCTACAAACTTTTTGATAGTGAAGCCAGAACCGTGAATTTGAGCCAAGATGCCCACTACACAATTAATAAAAATATGCTTCGGTTCAGCTTTATTAGGCTCATATAGATGGCCCTTTAGATTATCAATCCTAGCCTTGAATTCAGGAGTATTAAAACTTATTGGCTTATGCTTATGCCCAAATTCATTTCTTATCTTTCTAATAATCTCTAAATCATGCAATGCCAGTTCGCTGATAAGGCCTAGGGCGAAGCACATTTTAATTCTTGCGGAGAAAGAGCCGAGTGGGCCATTGAACTCGAATAGTTGATCGAGCGACTTTTTAGAGCCTACTAATTTAATAGCAAGTAGATCACGAAGTTCTTCATCAAGAAAAGCTGCTGCCATTAAACAGCAGCCCCTATCTGATTCTTTATTCAGCTCGTCCCTAGTGCTGAATACAATAGTCATTTTATCTATTAATGCTTCTGATAGGGGCTTTTTCATAGAATTAATTTGATCGGCCTGCTTTCTCCTTAAGCAAATCGATGGTCTGGTCTTTAGCTGCTATCACGGTATCCTTCATGGCCAGCTGCTCGCGCAGTAGCTCTACTTCCTTCTTATAGCTCTCGACGCTGGCTTTGTATGTATCGCGTTCCTTCTCGCAGTCCGCGATGCTGTAGCTGATGACCCCATGGTTGGTCTGGATGAAGTTCCCCTGGCTGCCCTTTTGGCTTTGCCGATTTTTTTTCTGGGTTTGAGTGAGCGTACCTGGTGCTGGGGCCCCAGGTAGGAAAGGCTCGCCATCACCTGTGATCAGCCACGCCGAATTGACGGTCTCAAATCGGCGCATGATCTTCTCCAGATAGTCTGCTCCTGGCTTTGAGCCTCTATCAAGATAGTTGCGGGTATTAGTGTCTCCTGAGCCTATTGCTGCGCTGAATGCTCTAGCACTCATGCCGAGAGCTTCAATCAGAAATTTTAGTCTCTCATTAATATTGGTTTGCGCCATTTTGTGTTTACAAACTCATTTTTTAAGCACAATTATGATAGCTCAATAGAGCTTATACTTGTATGTTTGTACGACCACTGCGGCAAGTAACGAAGCCTGCCGCGAAGTCACGCAAACACGATGGAAGCTTCTGCTCCCTACGGCTTACCGGCGGATTGCCGGGACCTGGTGGTCCCCGTAGCCGCCTGGCTGGCCCGCACCGGCTTTCAGCAGGTAGAATGCGGCCCGGCCGGGGCCGCGGGCGCCACGGTAGAGGCCCGCTGGGCCGGGGCCGCTGGGCCGGGGCCGCTGGGCCGGGGCCGGGGGGCCGGGGCCGGGGGGCAGGTGTTTCAGCTGCTACTGCACGCCACGGCGGCCGAGGCCCGCTGCCACTTCTGGAGCCGCACCCAGGGTATGGCCTTCACCTGGATGCGGGTGAGCAGCCTAGCTCAGGTGCAGCAGCTGGCCAAAAACGCCTGGTTTCGGCAAGCGCTTCTTCTTGGACCGGGCCGCCCCGCGCGAGCTCGCGCTCGTCAGCACGCAGGCCACGGCCACGGGCGTGCTCCTGAACACCTACCGGCACGTGGGGGCCCTGCGCGCCTAAGGCGGTCGAGCTGCGTGGACAGTAGGTAGCCAGAACGTCCTTGCCCGCCCCTGCCTCAACGACTAGTTGGCCAAGAAGCCTATTTTACCCCGCAATGCTGGCCCCATTCCGCAAGAATCTTCCTCACCTTCTGACAACATGCCCTCACAACCCCTTTCTATCCGTCCCTTTATCGGAGCCAAAGACTTCGCCGTTTCGCGCCGTTTTTACCGCGCTTTCGGTTTCACCGAAGTGGTTCTTTCACCAGTTATGTCGTACTTCTCGCTACTGAGCGTAGGCTTTTACCTGCAGGATGCCTACGTGCAAGACTGGGTTGACAACACCATGCTGTTTTTGGAAGTTGCGGACGTGGAGCAGCATTGGGCGGAACTAGCGGCGCTGGACTTGCCCAGTAAGTACGAGGGCGTACGAATTATGCCTATTCGGCAGGAGGCCTGGGGCAAGGAGGGTTTCGTCATCGACCCCTCTGGCATCTTGTGGCACATCGGCGAGTTTAACAAAGGATAGTCGGCCAAATTCCGTTTGATGTACTCAGCGGTGCCGACTTGGTTCGGAAATTCTCGGGTGTCGCCGCTGTGCTTGCAGTCCCTTAAAAAAGGTACAGTGCTTCGATTCGGTCTTGTAAGTCGCGGTGCTGCTCAAGTCCACGTCCAGGTGTCGCGCCCTGGTTCCATGCGCTATTCCTTTGCCTTCTGCCTGAGTGTTCATTATTCTTGAGCGTTCACTATTTATGAACACTCAAGAATAATGAACACTTTAACTGTCCAGCGCGCCGCGACCAGTACCGTTGGCCGAGCCGCTTACGCGCTCGAGCATTTGATTGGGCAAGTGGTGCGCTTAGATTCCTGGAACGGGTGAATAGCTTCGAATTGGTAGTGCCCGATGGCCATCTTCAGCAGCGGGTGCAGCGGATAGGCCTCGTCGTCGTTGAGGAACGCCACCAAGTTGTCGAGCTTGGCTTCCGCCACGCCCGCGCCCCGGGCGGCGTGTAGATGGCCTTGCCCGCGCGGGGGCCGCTGCCGCCCTGGCGAATAACCACGGCATTGGCATCAAAACAAGTCGAATTAAAGGTTAGCTCCCCAACCTGGCCTCAAAATTACCCCCAAATAACGTCCTACCTTCAAAACAAGGCTGATTCAAGGGTAGCTGCTTTAAGGTTGGCTGCGACTTGGGCCCCAAAGGGCCGGCCCAACCTGTGCCGGCCGACCTCCTGCGTGGGGTACCCAAGTAAAAAGCCCGGCGTTGGCCGTTGCCAAGCCGAGCCTTTCCGTTTTGGGTGCGTGTTTACGCCACCGCTGCCTCAATTACGCAAACCGGGTTGGCCGCCGGGGCCCCACCCGGCGCCGCCGCGCCCCCAAACTCCCAAATCCGCCGCATCTCCTGGTGCTGAAAATCCTCCACTATCTTGGCGTAGAGCATCGTGGTTTGAATCTTGGCGTGGCCCAGCACCTTCTGCAGCACCGCCACCGGCAGCCCCCGCATCAGCGAGAGCACCGCGAACGTGTGCCGCGCCGTGTGCATGCTCACCAGCTCGTGCTTGGGCTGCTGCCGCTTCACCACCTTGCCTTCCTCAATGGTCACCACTTCCACCAGGTCCCGCAGCCCGGCCAGTTGCGCGATGCGCTTCAGGTTGCGGTTCATCACCTGGTTCGACGTCGCCGGCAGCAAGTGGGCCCGCGTCCCGTCGTACTTGTCCAGCAAAGCCGCCGCCGGGGGCGTGAGGTAAATGCTGACCGCCGTGCGCGTTTTGGTCTGCGTTAGCCGCAGGATGCGGCTGCCGTCCCAGGTTTGCACGTTGGCTTGGCTGAGCTCCGTCAAGTCCGAGTGCCGCAGCCCGGTGTAGCAGCAGAACAGGAACGCGTCCCGAGTCGCCACCAGTGCAGAGGGCAGCAGGGCTTTTTCCAGCAAAGCCAGTTCGGCGGCGCTCAGGTACACCTTCTCCACCTCGGCCCAGCGGATCTTCATCTCCCGTGCTTCTACGGCCACTGGCATGCGTCGGTCTTCGCGCACGTAGCGCAGAAAGGCCTTCAAGTGCTTCACCGTTTTGCACACCGTGTTCTGCCCCAGCTTCTTTTTTTCGCGCAGGTAGGCCAAAAACTTGTCGTGCAGGGCCAGGTCGTAATCGCTGAGCAGCAGCTGGCGCCTGAGCACCTTTTCAAACCCGTTCAGGTGGGTGAGGGTGGTGGCCACCGACACCAGCGACTGCGCCAGGTTGCCCCGCGCCTTCAGGGCCGCCTGGTAGTCAGCGTAAAGGTCCGTCAGCATAATTGGGGCCGGCTCCTCCGCTTTGGGCGCCGCCGCTGCCGGCGGAGCGAGTGCCGCTTTTAGCGCCTCAACCGTTACCGCCGCCCCCGCCGAACGCAACTGCCGGTACCGCGCCTGCATCCTTTCGGTCAGCATTTCCAGGTACTCGTTGGCCTCGGTCAAGCCCGGAAAGGGCTTCTTGAATTTGCCTTTCTCGGCGTTCCACTCGGTGCTAAGGCACTTTTCCCGGGTGGCCACGCGCAGCCGCAGCCCGTCGAAGTACGCCCGTAAATGGATGGGGCAGCGCCCCGCGGCATCCGGGCGGTCGGCCCGGCGGTCAAACTGAATGGTCAGCATAAAACGGTTGGTTTGGGGGGTGCAATTGGGAGCGCAATTGGGAGCCAAATCCAGCCAAATCGGGGTACAAATGCCAAATCGTCCAAAAGCAAAAAACCCCTAAAAACCGCTTCTGTTACCAGGGGAGCGACTTTTAGGGGTTTCCGTTACGAACGGTTGCGGTCTGGACGGGACTCGAACCCGCGACCTCCGCCGTGACAGGGCGGCATTCTAACCAACTGAACTACCAAACCGTTTACCGAACTGAAAAACCGTGTGTTTTTCCGTTTTGGTGATACAAAGGTAGGGTAAGAAAATGGGCGTTTGCAAGATGGGAGGCATTTTTTCTCCTTACGGCACCTGGTTTTGGAGCTTGTCTGTTGTTTTTCAGGCTCATTGTTTTTTGGTGGGCGCGCCAACGGCGGATGATTTACCTTTGCCAACCGCTTTTTTGGCGGAGTTGGATGGGCCCCGGGGCCGTCTGCCAACGTATCAACTCGCTTCTTCCACCAGCCGTGCCCGCAATGCTACTCGATTTTGAACAACCCATCGCTGCCCTTGAGGGCAAGCTCCAGGAAATGCAGCGTCTGGCCGCCGATAGCGACGTGGACGTGACCAATGCCGTGACGGCATTGGAGGCCAAAATCAAAAACCTCAAGAAAGAAACTTACGCTAACCTCACGCGTTGGCAGCGGGTGCAGCTCTCGCGCCACCCCGAGCGGCCCTACACCCTAGACTACATAGATGGGATGGCCCAGAAATTTGTGGAGCTGCACGGCGACCGCACTGTGGCCGACGACAAGGCCATGGTGGGCGGCTTCGGCGAAATAGATGGGCAGCCGGTGATGTTCATCGGGCAGCAAAAGGGCCACAATACCAAGCAGCGCCAGTTTCGCAACTTCGGCATGCCCAACCCCGAGGGCTACCGCAAGGCCCTGCGCCTGATGAAGCTGGCCGAAAAATTCAACGTGCCCATCGTGACGCTGATTGACACGCCCGGCGCCTTTCCGGGCCTGGAGGCCGAGGAGCGGGGGCAGGGCGAGGCCATTGCCCGCAACCTCAAGGAGATGTTCATGCTGAAGGTGCCGGTTATCTGCGTCATTATTGGCGAGGGGGCCAGCGGTGGGGCCCTGGGCATTGCCATCGGCGACCGGGTGCTGATGCTGGAAAACACCTGGTACTCGGTGATTTCACCCGAGTCGTGCAGCAGCATTTTGTGGCGCTCGTGGGACTACAAGGAGCAGGCCGCCGAGGCGCTCAAGCTCACGGCGACCGATATGCAGAAGGCCGGCTTGGTGGACGGCATCGTGAAGGAGCCGCTGGGTGGGGCCCACACCGACCCGGACGCCATGATTGCGACGCTGAAAAAGACGTTGCTCAAAACGATCAAGGAACTGGCCGCCGTGCCCGCGGCCGAGCGCATTTCGCAGCGCATCGACAAGTTTTCGGCCATGGGCGTGGTGGTGGAATAAATAATTGGCGAGTACCAAAAGGCCCGTTTGGGAGCAGTTGCGGCTTCCAAACGGGCTCTTTCGTTTCTTGCCGTGCGTTCCCACCCACTACTTCGCTTTTTACCATGCAGATTCACGCAGTTGATACCGGTTTGTTCAAGCTCGATGGCGGCGCCATGTTCGGGGTGGTGCCCAAGTCGATGTGGCAGAAAGTTTACCCCGCCGATGCCAACAACCTGTGCACCTGGGCCATGCGCTCGTTGCTTATCGAAGAAGGGAACCGCCTGACGCTCATCGACACGGGCCTGGGCGACAAGCAGGACGCGAAGTTTTTCAGCCGCGTCGATTACCAGCCTGCCGGCGTGCTCGACCAGTCGCTGGGGGCCTTGGGCTTTGCGCGGGCCGACATCACGGACGTGTTTCTAACGCATTTGCACTTCGACCACGTGGGCGGGGCGGTGGTGCGCCGGCCCGACGGGGCCCTGGCGCCGGCCTTCCCCAACGCCACGTACTGGAGCAACCAGGCGCATTGGGACTGGGCCACCCACCCCAACCCGCGCGAAAAAGCCAGCTTCCTGGCCGAAAACATCCTGCCGCTCCAGGAAAGCGGCCAGCTGCGCTTTATCGACCCCGCCACCGGGGTGCCCCCCGGGCTGCCGTTCCGCGAGCTGCTGTTTGCCGACGGGCACACCGAGAAATTGATGGTGCCCGTGGTGGAATACAAGGGGCGCACGCTGGCGTTTATGTCCGATTTGCTGCCCAGCGCGGCCCATTTGCCGCTGCCCTACGTAATGGGCTACGACATGCGCCCGCTGGTGACGCTGGCCGAAAAAGAAGCCGTGCTGGCCCGTGCCGCCGCCGAAAACTGGGTGCTGCTGCTCCAGCACGACCACCTCACCGAGGCCTGCACCGTGCAGGCCACCGACCGCGGCGTGGGCCTGGCCGAGCGCCTGCGGGTGGCCGATTTGGGGTAAGCAGGGCCCCCGTGCCGGCCCGCCGGGGCCCTGATTTTTACCGGTTTCTCTTTGCTTCGTTAGCGCCCGCCATGCCGTACCCCGCCGCCGCCGCTTCTCCAACCCCCGCGCTGGCCCTGGCCCTGTCGGGCGGCGGGGCGCGGGGAATTGCGCACCTGGGCGTACTGGCCGCCCTCGACGAGCTGGGCCTGCCGGTGGGGCGGCTGGCGGGCGTCAGCTCGGGGGGCATTGCGGGGGCGTTTTACGCGGCCGGCTTTCCGCCGCGCGAGATTTTGCGGCTGCTGCTCGGCACCAACGTGGCCCGGCTCACGCGGCCGGTGTTCAGCCGGCTGGGGCTGCTGGGGCTCGATGCGGTGGAAGCCCTGATGGCCAGCCATTTGGGGCCCCACGTGCAGTTCGAGGAGTTGCGGCTGCCCCTCACGCTGGTCGCCACCGACTTGATGGCGGGCGAGTCGGTCTACTTCAGCGCGGGGCCGCTGCTGCCGGCGCTGCTGGCCTCGTCGGCGGTGCCCATCGTGTACCGGGCCGTGGAGTACCAGGGCCGCCAGCTCGTGGATGGGGGCCTGCTCAACAATTTGCCCGTCGAGCCGCTGCTCTCCGGCGGGGCCCCGGTGGTGGGCGTGCACTGTAACCCCCTCAACCGGGCGGCCCACATTCCTACGCTGCGCCGGCTGGTGGAGCGCACGTTGCAGCTGGCCATCAACGCCAATACCAGCGCCCGCAAGGCCCAGTGCGCCCTGCTGCTCGAGCCGCCCGAGCTGCGCCACTACCGCCCGCTCGATTACCGCAAGGGCGCCGAGCTGTTTGAGGTGGGCCACCGCTACACCCTGGGCCGGGCGGCCGAGCTGCGCGCCCTGCTGGCCTGAGGGGGCCCGCGCTTTACCTTTGCGTTCCCACCCACCCCCTTGTTTTAGCCAATGCCCGCCCGCAAAACCTCTACCGTCTGGTTCTACATCGCCAAATTCGTGTTCTGGGTATCGGGCTGGAAACTGGGCCAGCTGGCCAACCCCGACATCAAGAAAAGCATGATGATTGCGGCGCCCCACACCAGCAACTGGGACCTGATTTACGCCCGCGCTGCGTTTTACCTGATGGACGTGGACGTGCGCTTCACCGTGAAAAAGGAGTGGACCGACCACTGGCTGCTCGGGGGACTGGTGCGCTCGGTGGGTGGCCTGGCCGTGGACCGCACCAAGAACAACAGCCTCGTGGAGGGCATGGCCGAGCTCTTCAACGCCCACGACGAGCTGGTGATTCTTATCACCCCCGAGGGCACCCGCAAGTACCAGCCGCGCTGGCGCAAAGGCTATTACTTCGCCGCTTCGGCCGCGCACGTGCCCATCCGGCTGGGCTATTTGGACTACAAAAACAAGGAAGCCGGCATTGGCCCGGCCGTGTACCCGAGCGGTGATTACGCCGCCGACGAGGAAAAAATCAAGGCCTTCTACCGCACCAAAACCGGCCGCTTCCCTGCCCAGGGCGTGCGCTGATTAATTCGGGGCCCCGCCGCTACCTTTAGCGCATGGAAAAGGCGCAAACGCTGCTCTGGATTGCGCTGGGCCTCGGGGCCTTCGTGTACCGCATGGTGCAGAAAATGCGCGCCACCGCCGCCCAGGAGTCCCGCGAGCGGCCCCGCACGCCAGCCGTGCCCGCCTTGCCCACCGCCTCGTTTCAGGAGCTGCTGAAGCAGATGCAGGCCCGCAACGCCGCTGACCCCGGGGCCCCCGCGGCTCCCGCCACCGGCCAGTTTCTGCCCGCGCCCGCCGGCCCAGCGGCCCGCCCCAGTACGCTGGGCAGCCGGCCCATGCCCGTAGCCCGCCCGCAGGAGCGCCACCCGCGCCGCCCGCTGCGCCGCCTCACCTCGCTGGAAGCGCCGGCCACGGCCCGGCCCCTCAGCCCGGCCACGCCCGTGGTGCAACGCGGGGCCAACCTGCCCCGCGCCGTGGTGACGGCCCAGCCCGATGCTACCTACCGGCCGTTTGCGCCCGCGCCGGCTGCCGAAAGCACTGGCACCGCCGTGCGCCGCCTCCTGGCTCAGCCCGCCAACGTGCGCGCGGCCTTCGTGCTCAGCGAAATTCTGAACCGGCGGATTTGGTGAACCGGGGCCCTAATTAGTCCTGCGTGAGGGCGTAGCTCACCAGGTTGGCGCCCATGCGCAGGGCCGCGTCGTGCACGGCGGGCGGGTCTTCGGGGTAGGTGCCCACGTCTTCCCAGCCGTTGCCCAGGTCGCACTCGAAGCTGTAGAAGCACACCAGACGGCCTTTGTACACGAGGCCAAAGCCCTGGGCGCGTTTGCCATCGTGCTCGTGCACCTTGGGCAGGCCGTGCGGAAACGGGTATTTCTGGTGGTAAATGGGGTGGGAGTAGGGCAGCTCCACGAATTCCAGTTCGGGAAAGACTTTCTTCATCTCGGGCCGGATGAACTTGTCGAGTCCGTAGTTGTCGTCGATGTGCAGGAAGCCGCCGCCGATGAGGTAGCGCCGCAGGTTCTGGGCCTCGGCGGCCGTAAAGCTCACGTTGCCGTGGCCCGTCATATGCACAAACGGGTAGTCGAGCAGCTCCGGCGAATCCAGCTCCACGGTGGCCTCGTCGGGCGCGATGTTGGTGTGCAGCGCCTGGTTGCAGAAGCTGATGAGGTTCGGCAGGCTGGTTTTGTTGGCGTACCAGTCGCCCCCGCCGCCGTAGTGCAGCTTGGCGATGCGGAAGCTGGGGGCCCCCGGCGCCGGCGCGGCGGCCGTGGCGGTGAGGAGCAGGGCAGCAGCGAGGAGCAGGTGTTTCAGCATAGTAGCGCAGGAAGGAAAGCGGGCCCGAATGGATTGCAAAGGCGGCACCGGGCCCGAAAGTTCGGGGAAATGGCCAGAATCGCTGGTGCAGGGCCCTGGGGTCCCGCGCCGCCGCGCGGCGGTATTTTGCGCCCGGGGTTTCTTCCCGCCCCGGCCAGCAGTGGACCCGACCAACGCCAACCTACTCTCCTTCTTGCAAAGCACGGGCACAATCGCGCCTCCGCAAGCTGTGGAAATCGCGGCGCACTTCACGCCCAGAACGCTGGAAAAGCACCAGTTTCTGCTGCAAGCCGGCCGCATCAGCGACGATTATCTTTTCCTCGACCACGGGCTGCTGCGGGCCTTTGTGCACGACCCGGACGGCAACGACGTCACGACCGGGTTTTACACTGGCGGGCAGGTTGTGTTCGAGGTGGCGTCGTTTTTTAACCGCCCGCCCGCCCGCGAGTCCATCCAGGCCCTGACCGATTGCGCGGGCTGGGGCCTGAGCTTCCAGCAGCTGAACGCCCTTTTTCACGCGCGCAGCGAGTTCCGGGAGTTTGGGCGGGGCGTGCTCGTGGGCGGCTTTGCGGCCCTCAAAGACCGGATGCTGGCCGCCATTACCGAGCCGGCTGCCGCCCGCTACGAGCACCTGATCCGCGCCCACCCCGAAATTGCGCAGCACGCGCCGCTCAAGCACATCGCCTCCTACCTGAGCACCACCGACACCTCGCTGAGCCGCATCCGCAAGGGCCCCGCCAAGAAATAACCAGGGCCCTTCTTTTCTTGCCATTTGGCAAGCGGGGGCCCCGGGCCGCCCGGTTCCTTTGCAGCGTCATTCTCCTACCCAACCGCTGCAATGGAAAACGTGCCTTCTCCCTCGGCGTGGCCTTTGGCCTGACTACCGGCCTCGCGGTCTGGCTGTTTTACCGGGCCACGCGCCGTTCCCAGCGGTCGTTGCTGGTGGTGCTGGCGTGGCTGCTGCTGCTGCAAGGCGCGGTGGCGCGCAGCGGCTTTTATGCCAACACCGCGGCCGGGCAGCCGCGGCTGGCCCTGCTGCTGGGGCCCCCGCTGCTGGCCATTGCCGGGCTGTTTGCCACCGCCGGCGGCCGGCGGTTCCTCGACGGGCTGCGCCTCGAAACGCTCACGCTGCTGCACGTGGTGCGCGTGCCCGTGGAGCTGGTGCTGCCGGGCCTGTTTCTGCACAAAGCCGTGCCGCAGCTGATGACGTTTGAGGGGCCCAACTGGGACGTGCTGGCGGGCCTGACGGCGCCCATTGTGTACTACCTCGCCTTCGTGGCCAAGCGCCTGGGGCCCCGGGGGCTTCTGGCGTGGAACGTCGTTTGCCTCGGCTCGCTCCTCAACATTGTGGTAACCGCCGTGCTGTCGGCACCTTCGCCCATCCAACGGTTTGCCTTCGAGCAGCCTAATGTGGCCATTCTGCACTTCCCGTTCGTGTTCCTGCCCGGGTGCGCGGTGCCCTTGGTGCTGCTGGCGCATTTGGCTACCATCCGGCAGTTGGTAGCGCCGAAGTCCCTGATTACCGCTGCTTTCTGAGCACCATCACCTGCCCGCCGCCGGCCGCCAGGTTCAGCTCCACCACGTCGCTGCGGCGCACCCGGCGGGTTTGCTTCACCAGGTGGTTGGGGTCGGTGGCCACGTCCGGCGCGTCGCCAAATAAAGTAGCCTCGTACTCGCCAGCGGGTAGGAAATCCAGCTTGAGGGCCAGGGTGCGGGCTTCGCTGCTGTTGATGGTGCCCACGTACCAGTCGGGGCCCCGGCGGCGGGCGAAGCAGGCGTACTGGCCCACGGCGGCTTGCGGCACGCGGGTTTCGTCCCACACCGTGGGCAGGGCCGTGATGAACTCGAAACCGGGCTGGTTTTCGTAGGCCGCGGGGTAGTCGCACACCAGGCCCAGCGGGCTTTCCAGCACCACGTACATGGCCAGCATGTGGCAGCGGGTGCCCACCATCAGGGGCCGGGTTTGCTGGGGCTTGAACTGGGCCAAGGGCACGGCCCGGAAGCCGCCGAGGTGGTAGTCGGTGGGCCCGGCCAGGCCCCGGGTGAAGGGCATGTTCAGGTCGTGGTCGGGCAGCATGGGCCCCGCCCACTTGTTGTTTTCGTAGTTGAGGGTGCCCTCGCGGGTGAACTCGTTGGGGTAGGTGCGGGCCAGGCCGGTGGGCTTGGCGGCCCCGTGGAACTGGATGTGCAGGTGGTGCTGGGCCGCCTTGCGCAGCATTTCCTCCTGCATGTTCACCATCTGCTGGTCGTCGCGGTCCATGAAATCGACCATCATGCCCTGCACGCCCCAGGCCTCAAACTGCGCCAGGGCCTTGTCGAGCTGCGCGTAGAACGGCTGCCAGTGCACCCACACGCGAATGCCCACGCCCTTGCTCTTGGCGTAGTCGCAAACCTGCTGCATGTCGAGGCTCGGCACCGGGCGCGTTACGTCGGAATGGGGCCCCGGGGCGTAGCTGATGCCGTCGTTCACGTACCAAGCCACACCGCCGTAGCCGATGACGCTGTGGTAGGCCAGCCCGTGGCGGGCGCAGAAGTCAATGTAGTACTTGTTGGTCTCAAAGTTCAGGCCCGGGCTGAAGGTGGTGTCGGGCACCACGTCGCCGTTCCACCAGTGAAAGGTGCTGAGGCCCGGCCGGAGCCAGCTAAAGTCCTGAATGGCCGGGGGCTCGTTGAGGCTGGCAACGATGTTCGATTCCAGCAGCGTTTCTACCCGGCGGCCCAGCAGCAGCACGCGCCACGGGCTGCGGTGCGGCAGCGCGGCCACGACCTTTACGTCGGTTTGGCCCGGCAGCGGCGAGAGGCGGCTCGTGAGTACGCCGTCGTGCTTGGCCAAATACAGGGTGGCGTAGTCGCGCACGGCCGCTTCGGTAATGGCCAGGTAGGCGCGGCCCGGCAGCTCGAACAGCGTCGGCAGGTCCATCAGCGTGTCTGCCTGGATTTTAGCCAGCGGCAGGCGGCTGTACAGGCCCTCGTGCGAGGTGGTGTAATTTTCCCGGAACAGCGTGAGCACCGTGGGGTTGCCGGCCAGGTTGAAGGTTGAGTTTTCCTCGGTGAGGACGTAGGACGCCCAGTTTTTCTGCGCCGGAAATTCGTAGCGGAACGCCAAGCCGTCGTCGAACGCCCGCACCACCACGTTCACTTGCCGCCGGGCCCCGGCTTTTTCTTGCAAGGCCAGCACCACCTGGCGGTAGTGGTTGCGCACCCGGCTGTTCTTGCCCACGGGCAGCGCGTAGGTTTCGTCGGTTTGGGAGGGCCTAGCGCTCAGCAGTTTGAGGCCCGCCGAAAAGGGCCCGCCTTCCTTGAATACCAAGCCCAGCGCCGATTCGGCCACGACCGGCTGGCCCGCCAGGCTGACTTGATACACCGGGGCCCGGGGCGTGAGGCGAAAGGTAAAAACCAGCTGCCCATCGGGCGATTTTAGCCGGACGGCGCGTTGCGCCTGGGCGGCCCCGCTGCACAGCAGCCAGCCAATTAAAAAGCTTGTTATCAGACGCATGGGCGGGATACGGGGACCGGGTGGCAGCACGGAGCCGGGGCACGGCCCCGGCGCGGCGCAGGCCGTTGCAGGCCCTAAGTTCGGCTTAAATTCCGGCGAATGGGGCGGTTAGATTTCCCGGGCGATGTGCGCCGTGAAAACCGCTGCCAGCGCCGCCGTTTCGGTGCGCAGCCGGGAGGCCCCCAGCGTCACGGGCCGAATGCCGCGGCCGAGCGCCAGCGCAATTTCCTCCGGGGTAAAGTCGCCTTCCGGCCCAATGAGCACGCAGCAGCCGGTGCCCGCGGCGGCCACCTGCGCCAGGGCCGTGCGCTCGCCTGCTTCCAGGTGCGCAATGAAGGTGGTGGCGGCCTCGGCGGCGGCCACAAAAGGCGCAAAATCCGTCAGTTCGTCAAGCTGCGGCAGCCACGCTTGGCCCGACTGCTTGAGGGCGCTGACGGCGATTTTTTCGAGGCGCTCCAGCTTCAGCTCGCGGCGCTCGGAGCGGGCGCAGCGCAGGAAGGAAATGCGGTCCACGCCCACCTCCACGGCCTTTTCGACGAACCACTCCAGGCGGTCGAGGTTTTTGGTGGGGGCCACGGCCACGTGGGTGAGGTAGGGGCGGGGCGGCACGGCTTCGTGGGCAGTGAGGCGCAGCTGGCAGCGCTTGGGGTTGGCGTCGGCCACCACCGCTTGGTAGCGGCCCCCGCGGCCGTCCACGAGGGCCACGGGGGCACCGGGGCCCAGGCGCAGCACGCGCACGGCGTGCTTGCTTTCTTCTTCGGAGAGGGTATAGGCCGGTTGGCCGGGGCGCAGGTCGGGGGCGTAGCAGGTCAGCATGGGGCGCAAAGGTCGGCCAAACCGGGGGCCCCGGCGCGCTATTTCAACGCCTCGTTCAGCACGGCGGCTAGGCGCAGGCCGGCTTGCTGGATGCGCCGCTGCACCTGAGGCCCGTGCTCGGGGTAGTAGCGGTAGTCGAAGCCAGTGGGGTTTTGGGCGGCTTCGGCGTAAATCTGCTCGCTGAGCTGGTACGATTCCCACAGCCACTGGGCCACGTCGTCGCGCTGCCATTGGCGCTGCTGGGCCTTGGGCACGTCGTCGTACTGCTGGCCCATTTCGGAGTAGCTCAGGCCCTGGTAATCCAGCAGGCCGCTGTCCCAGAGGCTGTGCAGGTTGGTTTCCTTGCCGTGGTAGGTCAGCTTGATGGCGTTGCCGCCCTTGTCTTCGAGGCGGCCGGCGTGCAGGGGCTGGTGCACGTCGCCCACGAGGTGGATGACGAACTTCAGGGCCACCGCCCGGTCGGCCTTGGGCTTGGACTTGTCCTTCAGGATGGCCAGGTTGTCGAGCAGCGCGCGGTAGGCGTTGGGGGTGGTTTGGGCCTTCAGGTCCTGCACGTACTGGTCGTGGCCGAGGCCAGCGGGGCTGTTCACGTAGTGCCACGCATTGGTGCCCTTGAACTCGGGCACGGACGGGTACAGGATTTCGTCGGCCCAGGTGCTCACCAGCGTCACGGTTTCGGTGCCCAGCAACTCGTGCACCGCGCGGCGCGCTTGGCTGGTAAGGTGGTGCTCGGCCAAACGGCCCACGGCGCGGTGGCCTTCCACGCCCCAGGCCCAAAGGCGGGCGGGTGCGAGGGTTAAAAGGAGAAGCGGTAGGAGACGAAAACGAATCATAAGAAGCGAAAAGCCCAAAATTAGCGCAGCCGGGGCCCCGGCGCACGCCCATAGACCGCGCCCGCGGCCAGGGGTTGCGCCACTCACGAAAAAGCCCCGGCTGCGCGGGCAGCCAGGGCTTTTTTTTGAGTGGCTAATAGCCAAGGATTTACACCGTCACCGCCGCCCGGGGGGCCCCAGCCAGAATTTCTTCCTTGGCAAAATCGGCGTACTTCTCGAAGTTGGCCACAAACTTGTCGGCCAGGGCGTTGGCGGTGCGGTCGTAGGCATCCTTATCGGCCCAGGTGCGGCGCGGGTCCAGGATTTCGCTCGGCACGCCGGGCACGGCCCCGGGCACCATCACCCCGAACACGGGGTGGGGGTTGAATTTTACCGTGTCGAGCTGGCCGGTGAGGGCGGCCGTGATCATGGCGCGGGTGTAGCCCAGCTTCATGCGGTGGCCAGTGCCGTAGGCGCCGCCAGTCCAGCCAGTGTTGATGAGCCACACGTTCACGTCGGGGTTTTCGTCCATTTTCTGGCCCAGCATCTCGGCGTACTTGGTGGGGTGCAGCGGCAGGAACACCGCCCCGAAGCAAGCCGAGAACGTGGTTTGCGGCTCGGTGATGCCCATTTCGGTGCCCGCCACCTTGGCCGTGTAGCCCGACATGAACAGGTACATGGCGTGGCTTTTGTCGAGCTTGCTGATGGGCGGCAGCACCCCGAAGGCGTCGGCGGTGAGGAAGAAAATGTTCTGCGGGGCCCCGGCCACGCCTGGCTCCACGGCGTTGGCAATGAAGTCGATGGGGTAGGCGGTGCGCGTGTTTTCGGTCACCGATTTGTTGGCGTAGTCCACGGTGTGGGTGCCGAGCACGAAGCGCGTGTTCTCCACGATGGCGCCGTAGCGGATGGCGTTCCAGATTTCGGGTTCCTTCTCGCGGCTCAAGTCAATGACTTTGGCGTAGCAGCCACCCTCGAAGTTGAACACCTCGCCCCCGGGCGTCCAGCCGTGCTCGTCGTCGCCGATGAGGCCGCGGTTGGGGTCGGCCGAGAGGGTGGTTTTTCCCGTGCCCGAAAGGCCGAAGAAGATGGCCGTGTCGCCCTGGGGCCCCACGTTGGCCGAGCAGTGCATGGGCAGCGTGGCGTGCGCGTGGGGCAGCAAGTAGTTCAGCACCCCAAAAATGCCCTTTTTCATCTCCCCGGCGTAGGCCGTGCCCCCGATCAGAATCATCTTCTTGGTGAAGTTGATGACGGCGAAGTTGGCCTGGCGGGTGCCGTCCACGGCTGGGTCGGCGAGGAAGCCCGGGGCGCAGATGATGCTAAAATTGGGCAGCCAGGCAGTGTCGGCGCCGGCCTCGGGGCGCAGGAACAGGTTGTAGCAGAACAGGTTGTGCCAGGCCAGCTCGTTCACCACGCGCAGCCGCAGCTGGTAGGAGGGGTGGGCCCCGGCGTAGGCGTCGCGCACGAACACTTCCTTGTCGGCCAGGTAAGCCACCATTTTCTGGTGCAGCTGGTCGAATTTTTCCGGCGCAAACGGGATGTTGATGTCGCCCCACCACACGCTGCTTTCCGTGCCGGCGTCCCGCACGATGAAGCGGTCCTTGGGCGAGCGGCCCGTGAACTGGCCGGTGTCGCACATCAGGGCCCCGGTGTCGGTGAGTTCGCCTTCGCCCCGGCGCAGGGCGTGGTCAACCAGCGCAGCGGGCGGCAGGTTGAGGTGTACGGCCCCGGTGGTGGCACCAAAGCCCAGGGGCTTCAGGCGGTCGGCGGTGGGCGAGGAGGTGGGCGTTGGCATAGGAACAACGAGAAAATGGGTGGGATGGAATGGATGCTGGAAGGCAGGCACAAAATGTTCCGGGCCTGGGGGCCTTAGGGGAAGTATTTCGGCGGAAGGGCCCTGGCGGCCGGCCGGCCGGAAATATAAGCGGATAGGAATAAAGTGCTTGTAAGCAAGTACTTTATAGATAAGGTCAATAGTTCTGACGGGCCGTTGCAGGGTACTTTTGGAACATGACAAAGGTAGCCGATGCCCTCGGCAGCGCACTGAAACAATTGGCAACATTACCAGGACAAATCATACCTTGTGCCGGAATTTCATCGGTTTGCGGTAAAAAATCACCCGTTTTATTCCCCGTCCGGCCATGCCTCAGGAAATTGCGCGCTACAACGGCATCTACGGCGACCGCCAAGCTGGCGTCAGCTACGATTACCTCCAGAGCCAGCTCATTGCCCCCCGCCAGCGCCTCACCGATTGGGGCCTGAAGCCGCACCTGCACGGCAATTTGTTCCAAGTATTTTTCCTCGAAGCCGGCCGCGCCGCTTTTGAGGCCCCCGCACGGGCGGCGCTCATCACGCCCTGCCTGGTGGTCATTCCGGCGGGCACGGTGCACGGCTTTACCTTTAGCCCGCAGGTGCGGGGGCGTACGCTCACGCTGGCCGAGGGCTTGCTCGACACCATTTTGCAAGCCACGCCCGACGTGCTGGTGGAGCTGAACGCGGTGCACGTGCTGGCCGAGTTCAGCGCCGAAGTGCCCTTTGCCGACCTGCTGGCCCTGGCCCAGCAAATCCACGCCGAAACCCACGCCGACCTGCCCGGTAAGCAGCTGGCCCTGAACGGTCTCTTCAAGCTGCTGTTCGTGAAGGTGTTCCGGCTGCTGCACCACAACCGCCGCAAGGCCGCCAGCCCGAACAGGGCCCTGCACTACTTCCGCGAGTTCCAGAAGGCCATTGCCCGGGCCGCGCCCTTTGAGAAGAAAATCGCCGACTTCGCCCAGGAGCTGAAGATTACGCCCGTGCACCTCAACCGCATTTGCCAGGCCGTGAAGGGGCGCACGGCCCTGCAAATTGTGCAGGCCCACACCCTGCGCCGGGCCCACAACTACCTGGTCTACACGTCGCTCTCGGTATCGGAAATCGCCTACGAGCTGCAATTCGTCGATCCCGGCTACTTCACCCGCTTTTTTCGCAAGCAAACCGGCCTCTCGCCGGGGGCCTACCGCGCCCGGGCCTACCAGGCCGCGGGGGGCCCGGCCGCCGTCCAGCCCTAGTGCCGGGGGCCCCGCGGCCCGACTGCCGAAACTTGCCTAGCTTTACCCATCCCGTACTGCCGGCCATTTGCGCCGGCCGGCCGCACGGCTTCTTTTCACTCCTACACCTACTCTATGCAACCTGCTGCTGCCCAGCGCGAGCAATCCATTCCGGCCTCCACCAGCCACCCCAAGGGGCTGTATCTGCTGTTTGCCACCGAAATGTGGGAGCGGTTCAGCTACTACGGCATGCGGGCCGTGCTGGTGCTGTTCCTCACCAAGGCCATGCTGATGGACAAGGCGTTTGCCTCGAAGTTCTACGGCGGCTACACCAGCTTGATTTACCTCACGCCGCTCATCGGCGGCTTCATCGCCGACCGCTACTGGGGCAACCGGCGCTCCATCCTAACCGGCGGGGCCCTGATGGCGCTGGGGCAGTTCACGCTCTTCGCGGCCGCCTCCAACTACGGCCCGGCCGCCACCCACGGCCTTAGCCACCAGTTATTGTACCTGGGCCTGGGCCTGATGATTCTGGGCAACGGCTTCTTCAAGCCCAACATTTCGTCGATGGTGGGCTCGCTCTACAGCGCCACCGACAAGCGCAAGGACGCGGCCTACACCATCTTCTACATGGGCATCAACCTGGGCTCGTTCTTCGGCAACACCGTCACCAGCCTGGTGGGCGACACCGGGCGCTCCGAGGATTTTCGCTGGGCGTTCCTGGCCTGTGGCATCGCCATGGTGCTGGGCACAATCTTCTTCCAGTGGGGCAAAACCCGCTACCTGCACACGCCCGAAGGCGAGCAGGTAGGCGAAACCCCGGTGAACTCCGGCGGCATCAAGGGCGTGTTTGCCCTGCTGCCGGTGCTGCTGGCGGTCATGATCGGCATCTTGTGGCTCGATTCGGCCAAGTTTGCCACCATCGCCCCGCTACTGGGCATCGCCGTGGTCGTTATTGCGTTCATGATTTTCAGCGATAAGTCGCTGAGCGGGGCCGACATCCAGGGTATCCTGGTCATTTTCATTGTGTCGTTCTTCGTGGTGTTTTTCTGGGCCGCATTCGAGCAAGCCCCGGCCTCGCTCACCTTCTTCGCTGATGAGCAGATGGACCGCCACCTCTTCGGCTACGAGCTGCCCGCCAGCCTGTTCCAAAACCTGAACGGCTTCTTCGTAGTGGCCGGGGCCCCCGTCATGGCCTTGCTCTGGACGGCCCTGGGCCGCCGCGGCGCCGAGCCGCCGTCCCCCGTCAAAATGGCGATGGGCCTGGCGCTGCTGGCCCTGGGCTACCTCGTGATGTGCTTCGGTGTGCACAACGTACAGCCGGGCGTGAAGGTGAGCATGTTCTTCCTGGTGGCCCTGTACTTCTTCCACTCCATCGGCGAGCTGTGTTTGTCGCCCATCGGCCTCTCGCTGGTCAACAAACTGGCCCCCGCCAAATTCAGCTCCCTGCTGATGGCCGTGTGGTTTCTGGCCAACGCGGCCGCCAACTACCTGGCCGGCTACATGAGCAGCCTCTACCCCGACCCCAAATCCACGAAGCCTGCCCCGGTGCTGCTCGGCTACCACATCGAAAACCTCTATGATTTCTTCCTGGTCTTCGTCGTATCGGCCGCCGTGGCCGCCGTGCTGCTGTTCGTCATCAGCGGCAAGCTGGCCAAAATGATGGACGCCCGCAACCACGCCCCCGCCGCCGTTTAGGGCCCCGGGCGTTACACACACGAAGCCCCCGCTGGCCTGGCCAGCGGGGGTTTTTCTTTACTTTCGGAGCAAATAATTATTCTCTAATGCCCCCTAAATTCCATCGTTGCTTACAGGTATTAGCAGGGCTCACCTTTCTGTTTTGTGGGTTGGGCATTATCAGCACAATAGTTAGCCTCAAGTATGAAACGGAAGCCAATAAGTGCATCTCAACAGTAGATGGCCGCGATTTATGCCAAGCTCTTCACTATAACTGGATATTATTAGGAGGAGCTTTTGCCTTCATTGTGGCGCTTTCGCTGCTGGAAATCAAAATCGCCAAACCAAAACATTAGCGGGGTTACTTGGTCAGCGTGCGTGTATCATAAGCTACCCAGGCCCACCAGCGGCGCGGGTGGAAGGAGTAGGGCCCTCAGCATCCCACCTGCGAAACCGCTAGACCATATCCCACAAAAAAAGCCCCGCCGGACAGCGTCCAGCGGGGCCTTTTTTGTGGGCTAAGCAAATCTAACGGAATCCGTTCCTATCCGTTAAATCCACTTAATCTGCGGTCTACATCATGCCGCCCATGCCACCCATACCGCCCATGCCGCCGTCGCTATGGCCACCGGCCGACTCCTTAGGCTCGGGCTCGTCCGAAATCACGGCTTCGGTCGTCAGCAGCAAGCCGGCAATCGAGGCAGCGTTTTCCAGCGCGAGGCGGGTTACTTTGGTCGGGTCGATGATGCCCGCGGCCACGAGGTTCTCGTAGCGGTCTTCGCGGGCGTTGTACCCGAAATCACCGCTGCCTTCGCGCACTTTCTGCACCACCACCGAACCTTCGCCGCCGGCGTTCTGCACAATGCAGCGCAGGGGGGCCTCCAGGGCGGTGCGGATGATGTTCACGCCGGTGCGCTCGTCGCTGTTGTGGGTGTCCACTGCGGCCAGGGCCTCAATGGCACGCACCAGGGCTACGCCGCCGCCGGGTACCACGCCTTCCTCAACGGCGGCGCGGGTGGCGTGCAGGGCATCGTCCACGCGGTCTTTCTTCTCCTTCATTTCCACTTCGGTGCTGGCGCCGATGTAGAGAATGGCCACGCCTCCCGACAGCTTGGCAAGGCGCTCCTGGAGCTTCTCCTTGTCGTAGTCCGACGTGGTGGTTTCCATCTGGGCTTTGATTTGGGCGATGCGGCCGCTGATGGCCTCTTTCTCCCCTTTGCCGTTCACGATGGTCGTGTTGTCCTTGTCGATGATGATTTTCTCAGCCGTGCCCAGGTATTCCAGGGTGGCGTTTTCGAGCTTGTAGCCCTGCTCTTCGCTGATGACGGTACCGCCCGTGAGGGTGGCAATGTCTTCCAGCATGGCCTTGCGGCGGTCGCCGAAGCCCGGAGCTTTCACGGCGGCAATTTTCAGCGAGCCGCGCAGCTTGTTCACTACGAGCGTGGCCAGGGCCTCACCGTCCACATCTTCCGAAATGATAACCAAAGGCTTACCAGTGCCGAGTACTTGCTCCAACACGGGCAGCAGCTCTTTCATGGTGCTCACTTTCTTGTCGTAAATGAGCACGTAAGGGGAGTCGAACTCCACTTCCATCTTCTCCGGGTTGGTCACGAAGTAAGGGGAGAGGTAGCCGCGGTCGAACTGCATGCCTTCCACCGTTTTCACTTCGGTTTCGGTGCCGCGGGCTTCTTCCACGGTTATCACGCCTTCCTTGCCCACTTTGTCCATGGCATCGGCAATCATCTTGCCGATTTCCGCGTCGTTGTTGGCCGAAATCGTGCCCACTTGGGCAATTTCCGAGTTGTTTTCAATCTTCTTCGACTGGGTCTTCAGGTTGGCTACCACGGCGATAACCGCCTTGTCGATGCCGCGCTTCAGGTCCATCGGGTTGGCCCCGGCGGCCACGTTCTTCGAGCCGGCCATGTAGATGGCCTGGGCCAACACGGTGGCCGTGGTGGTGCCGTCGCCGGCCTGGTCGGCCGTTTTCGAAGCCACTTCCTTCACGAGCTGGGCGCCCATGTTCTCGATGGGGTCGCGCAACTCAATTTCCTTGGCCACGGTCACGCCGTCCTTGGTAATGGTGGGGGCCCCAAATTTCTTGTCGATGATGACGTTGCGGCCTTTGGGCCCCAGGGTCACCTTCACGGCGTTGGCCAGTTTGTTCACGCCGGCCTGCAAGCGGGCGCGGCCTTCGGTATCGAATTGGATGTTCTTAGCCATGTTGAATGGTAAAACGGGTGGTTTAGTTAAAAGATGGGCAGCTGCGCGCTGGCTTACAACACCGCGAAGATGTCCGACTCGCGCATGATGAGCAGGTCTTCACCGTCGACAGTGATTTCCGTGCCAGCGTACTTGCCGTACAACACTTGGTCGCCCACAGCTACCTGAGGCTTGATGAGCGAGCCGCTATCGGCGGTTTTGCCTTCGCCTACGGCCACTACTTCGCCGCGCTGGGGTTTTTCCTTGGCCGTGTCGGGGATGATGATGCCGGATTTGGTTTTCTCCTCGGCGGCGGCGGCGCGGACGATGACGCGGTCAGCCAGCGGTTTCATGCTAAGTGCCATTCTGGGTTTGTTAAGGTTAAAAGGATGGGGAATCAGGATAAGCGGCACCCCGTCATTTCCCGTGCCAGGGCCCCAAACCCTGACAAAATGCGCCAATTTGGCCCCGCTACCTGGCAAAAATGGCAAAGCCCGGCCACAAAAAACGGCGGCCCCGCTTGTTGCGGAGCCGCCGGCAAGGCGGAGCTTAAGCAAGGCGCCAGGGCCCCACCACCATTTACTTGGCAGACTGGGGAGCCGGGGCGGACGCGGCCGGGGCCGTAGTGCCAGGGGTAGCGGCGCCCGACGGAGCCGGGGCGGGCAGCGACCGGGTAGCGGGCAGCTTGGTTTCGAGGGCGCGTTGCTGGTTCACGCTGCGGGCGGGGCCGGCAACGCCCTGGCCCAGCATGTGGGTGCCGAGCGAGAGCACCACCAGGGTTATGGCGAAGCCCCAGGTGAGTTTTTCGAGCAGGTCGCCGCTGCGCTTCACGCCAATCATGCTGGCCGCGCCACCGGCGCTGAACTGGCCAGACAGGCCGCCGCCCTTGGGGTTTTGAGCCAGCACCACCAGTGCCAGCAGGAAACACACGAATAGAATCAGGATCAGTAAGGCAGTGTACATCAGAAGAAAAGAAACAGAGCGCCGCTTAGCGGGCCGGGGGTTACAATTGTTGAATTTGGGCCGCAAAGTACGCCATTTTTTCCGGCTGCTTCACCATTAGCCGCTCGTAAATCTCGATGGCCCGGGCCGTTTTGCCCTGCCGCGCCAAGATTTGCGCCAGGCCTTCAGATGCCAGCTCGGTTTCGGGGCGGGTGCTGCGGGCGCTTAAGTCGGCTTGCGCGCCAGTAGCCGGTGGCAGCATGGCCGGGCGCGTAAGGCGCGGCTGCCGGCGCAAAAAGGTGTTGATGAGGTCGATGGACGAAGGGGCTTCCGGGAGGCGATGGACGGTCCAGTGGTCGAGCAGGAGCACGTCGGGGGCAAAAAACTCGCCCGTGGGTGGCAGCGCGGCGGTGGGCCCCGCGGCGGCCTGGTCGTCAGCCTCCCACGAATTCAGTAGCTGCACGGCAAAGCCCAGCCGGCTGCTGCCGCCCAGGCCGTAGCCCAGCTCCGCATCGCCGGTGAAATCGGCGGCCGTCAGCGGCCGCGCGCTGGCCACGGCCGGCAAAGCAGCCGCAGCTAGCGGGGCCAGAGCCAGCGTGGAGGCGGCCGCAGCCCATTCGTCTACCAAGCCCGGCAGCTCGTATACGGGCGCCGCCTCCGCGGGCTCCTCCAGCAAATCGAATTCTACCCGGGCCGCGCTGGCCGCTTCCGGCGGGTGGATGGGGGGCGCCACGGCTGGCAGCTCGGGCTCGTCGGGGCCCCCAGGTGGCAGCTTTAGGAGTAGTTCGGAAGCCAGCCCATCCGGTGCGCTTGTCAGTGCTTCAGCCGGTTCGGTGTCAGTTTCAGCTTGGGAAACATCAGCCACAGCGGTAGCTGCTGCCTCATCGGCAGGGAGTTGCGCTTCCTCAACTGCCGGAGCTGGGGCCCCATCGGGCTGCGCGTCTTCGCTCGAATCAGCTTCGTTCAACGCAACTTCCGGCGCTGGGGCCCTGGTTACTGCTTCTACAGCAGCTGCCTCCGGTGCGTGCTCCTCCAGGGCCAGCGCTTCCGTCGTTTGCTCCTCCAACCCCGACGTTCCTACGGCTGAAGCCTCTGGCACCGGAATTTCGGGCGCTGGGGTAACCGTCGGGCTGTCAACCGAATCCGCCGGTGCCGCTTCCGTTGCGGCCGCGGCTGTTTCGAGAGCGGCTTCGACATTTGATGCTGCCAGGGAAGCGGACGGGGCCCCGGCAACGACCGATGGCGCTGGGGACGCGGCTTTCAGAGGAGCCAGTTCCGGTTCGGCGGTGGGGGCCCCGGCGGGGACCACTTGCTCGATGAGGCGGCGCAACAGCTCGCGGTCGGCGGCATAGGTGGCGGCGCGGCGCAGGCGCTGGCCGGCCAGCATGGTGCCTTGGTCGTGGGCGGCTTTGGCCAGCAGCAGGTGAGCCGTCTGGCAGTATGGGAACGCCTGGGCCAGCTGCTCCAGCTCGCGCACCTCCGCCGGCGCAATGGCCGTGGGGTGGTCGAGAACGTGCAGAAGGGCGGCGCGGGTCATGCGTTTGTGGTTAGGGATTGTAAATTGTAAATTAACAAGCTGCGGCTTAAAAGCTATTTAGGAAGCCTAGAGGTTCAAAATTGACCATCATGCTGAGCTTGTCGAAGCATCCCTACTGCTTCGTTAGGACCGTTCAATGAAGCGGTAGAGATACTTCGACAAGCTCAGCATGACGACCTTCTAAACAGATCCATTTGGCGCTCAACTACCAGTTAGCCACCGATTTATTAAAGATATCGGTGATGACGTTGTTGGTGATTTTGCGCACCGCCGTTTGGTCGTTGTTCACGGCCGCCACGTCTTGGGTCGAGGGGAAATCGCCGAAGCTTTGAAATACTTGGTCGAAGCTCGCCTTTTCGTCCTTGCTGTTCACAAAGCGCACCTTCACCTGGATGGTGAGGCGGCTAGAGCCGGCCAGGTCCACGTTGTCTACTTTTTGGATGGCGGCGGGGGCGTAGTCGTAGGCCACAATGCTGCCGTCGAACTGGATGTCGCCGTCGCGCGGCACCAACTTCAGGCTGGTGTTGCGCTGGAAATAATCCTTCAAATCCTCCGTAAATCGCTGCGTCAAAAAAGCCGGCGCGTTGGGGGCCGTGGTCTGGATGGTTTGGATGGAAAACGTGCGGATGGCCGGGTCGATGTTGGTGCCGTTGAACGAGTACACCCCGCAGCCCGACAGGCTCAGCACCAGGCCAATGGCCATCAGTTGATACGTAACGGCTTGCCTAAACTTGCTCCAGGTCATATTGCTTGAGTTTGCGGTACAAGGTGCGCTCGGAAATGCCCAGGTCGTGGGCGGCGTACTTGCGCTTGTTGTGGTGCTTGCGCAGGGCCTTGAGGATCATCTCCTTCTCCTTAACGTCGAGTGAGAGGGTTTCTTCTTCGGTTTCGTGCGAAATGTCTTCCACCGGCTGCACCTCGTCGTCGTAGTCGTCGGCCTCGGCGTGTAAAACCGGGCTGGCCGGGGCCCCCAGGAAGTACTCGGCCGCCGGGGCTCCGTCGAACCCGTTGGCGGCCCCGGGGGCCCCCGGGGCAAACAGGTGGCTGTTCTGGCGCAGCAGCTCCTGGGTTTCGTGGGGGCGCTGGCCGGCAGCCAGTTCCAGCACCAGCTTCTTAAGGTCGGTCATGTCGCGGCGCATGTCGAACAGAATCTTGTACATCAGGTCGCGCTCCGAGTAGCCGCCGGGGCCCTCCGCCGCGCCGCCGGCGCCCAGCAGCATGGGCAGCTGGCTGGTTTGGGCGGTGGGCAGGTACTTGGCCAGCTGGCGGGCATCAAGCTCACGCTCCATTTCCAGCACCGAGATTTGCTCGGCGATGTTCTTGAGCTGGCGGATGTTGCCCGGAAACCGGAACCGCGTGAGCAGCTGCACCGCGTCGGGCGTCAGCGAAATCGGCTTCACCCGATGCTTTTCCGAAAAGTCGGCCGTGAACTTGCGGAACAGCAGGTAGATGTCCTCGCCCCGCTCGCGCAGCGGCGGCACCGTAATCGGCACCGTGCTCAGGCGGTAGTACAAGTCCTCGCGGAAGCGGCCGTTGCGCACGTTTTCCAGCAAGTTCAGGTTCGTGGCGGCCACCACGCGCACGTCGGTTTTCTGCACCTTGCTGCTGCCCACGCGGATGAACTCGCCGTTTTCGAGCACGCGCAGCAGGCGGGCCTGGGTGCCGAGCGGCATCTCCCCAATCTCGTCCAGGAAAATAGTGCCGCCGTTGGTCACCTCGAAGTAGCCCTTGCGCGCTTCGTTGGCCCCCGTAAACGAGCCCTTTTCGTGCCCAAACAGCTCCGAGTCAATCGTGCCTTCGGGGATGGCCCCGCAGTTGATGGCGATGAACTGCCCGTGCTTGCGCGGCGACAGCGCGTGGATGATCTTCGAAAACGACTCCTTGCCCGACCCGCTTTCGCCGGTGATGAGTACCGTCATGTCGGTAGGGGCCACCTGCGTGGCCACCTGAATGGCGTAGTTCAGCGCCGGCGCGTTGCCGATGATGCCGAACCGCTGCTTGATGGATTGGATTTCTTGTGAAGTCAAGGGTAGAAGATTTGGGGCCCTAGGCCGCTATTTGCAAACGTTCGCGCGGGGCCGGAATTTCGCGCCCCAGTTCTCGGGCAAAATCCATCCATTCCTGGATGATGACCACCGCGTTGGCCAAGGCCGCTTCCTGCGTGGCACCATCGGCCATACAACCGGGCAAATCCGGTACCTCCACAATGAAAGCTTGGTCTTCAGCGCTCCAGTACAATACGACCGGATAAAGGTGAGGGTCAAACATAGTCGATGGAAAGAGGGAAGAATTACAGAATGTCTAATTCAAATACCGAACGGTATTTCAACAAAATAGCACGTACTTGCTTGGCCTGGTAGGGCTTCACAACGTTGCCGTTTGCCGGCTGAATATTAATTAATTCGGGAATGCCCGCCCGGCCGAATACATGGTGGCTGCCGCGTATCCTTTATTCAAACTTCAGCGTTCCAAGCAATAAACAAAGCGCATTAAAATCTAAATCCTGGTCATGTTGGGCCGATAGCAATAACGCCAGAAACTTCTGCCGCCGGCTCATACTGCCTCGCCCAGTAGCGTGCTGGCGCTGCTGCTGTGCACCAACACATCCACGTAGTCGCCTTTCACGAAGTTTTGTCTTGGGAAGATGACGACTTGGTTCTGGCTGTTGCGGCCGCTGAGGTGCTCTTTCGAGCGTTTGGAGAAGTTCTCGACCAGTACCTTATGCACGCGGCCGATGCCGCGCTTGTTGCGCTCGGCGCTGTGAAGCTGCTGCAAATCAATGATTTCCTGGAGACGGCGCTTCTTGGTTTCGAGCGGAATGTCGTCGGCCAGCTTGCGGGCGGCGAGTGTGCCGGGGCGCTCCGAGTAAAAGAACTGGTAGGCCATGTCGTAGCGCACGAACTCCATCAGGCTCTTGGTATCCTCGTGCTCTTCCTCGGTTTCGGAGCAGAAGCCGGCAATCATGTCGGTGCTGATGGCGCAATCGTCGCCCAGGATTTCGCGGATTTTCCGCACCCGGTCCTCGTACCAGGGCCGGTCGTAGGTACGGTTCATCAGGCTGAGGACGCGTGAGTTGCCGCTTTGGGCGGGCAAGTGGATGTACTTGCAGATGTTCTCGTGGCGCGCCATCGTGTGCAGCACCTCGTCGGTAATGTCTTTGGGGTGGGAGGTGGAGAAGCGCACCCGCAACGCGGGGCTGAGCAAGGCCACGCTTTCGAGCAGCTGGGCGAAGTTCACGAACTCAGTGCCGTCGGCGCTGGTCCACTTATAGGAATCCACGTTCTGGCCCAACAGGGTCACTTCTTTGTAGCCGGCAGCCACCAAGTCGCTGGCTTCCTGGAGGATGCTGTGGGCATCGCGGCTGCGCTCGCGCCCGCGGGTGAAGGGCACCACGCAGAACGAGCACATGTTGTCGCAGCCGCGCATGATGCTGATGAAGGCCGAGACGCCGTTGGAGTTCAGGCGCACGGGCGTGATGTCGGCGTAGGTTTCCTCGCGGCTGAGCAGCACGTTCACGCCTTTTTGGCCGCCGTCGACCTGGCTGATGAGCTGGGGCAGGTCGCGGTAGGCGTCGGGGCCCACCACGAGGTCCACAATTTTTTCTTCCTCCAAGAACTTGCTTTTCAGGCGCTCGGCCATGCAGCCGAGCACGCCCACGAGCATCCCGGGCCGGCGCTTCTTGTGCGAGTTGATTTGCTTGAGGCGCATGCGCACCGTCTGCTCGGCCTTCTCGCGGATGGAGCAGGTGTTGAGCAGCACGAGGTCGGCGGTGGCCAGGTCCTCGGTTAGGTCAAAGCCCTCGTCGTAGAGGATGCTCGACACGATTTCGGAGTCCGAGAAGTTCATCTGGCAGCCGTAGCTCTCGATGTAGAGCGAGCGGGGGCGGCCCGTGCGGGTAGCGGCGCTCACGCGCACCTCGCCGCTGGGGGCGTGCTCGGCGGCCGCGGCTTTGTCTAAAAAATCGAGGGTCAGCAGGGGTTGGGACATGGGAAAGGCCGCTTTTCGGCGGGCCGCAAAGATACGGCTTCCCATTGGAAAATGACAGAATGGCAGGGGCTGCGCATTGCTTTACCCGGCCGCGACACTTGTCCCCAGCGCTTCCAGCAGGCCCTGGGCCTTGAGCAGGCACTCGGCGTACTCCTGCTCCGCGTCGGAATCGTAGGTGATGGCTGAGCCGACCTGGAAGCTGAGGTAGCCGGTGTCGGCGCGGTACTGGAGGCTGCGAATCACCACGTTAAAGTCGAAGTCGCCGCCGGGGCCCACCCAGCCGATGCTGCCGCTGTAGAGGCCGCGCCGGCTGCGCTCGTAGCCCTCGATGAGCTGCAGGGCGCGCACCTTGGGGGCTCCGGTCATAGAGCCCATCGGGAAGGTGGCGCGCAGGATTTCGGGCAATTCCACGCCTGGTCGCAGGGTGGCCTCCACGGTCGAAATCATCTGCCACACGTGGCGAAAGGGGTAAAGGCCAAAGAGTTCGGGCACGCGCACCGAGCCGGTTTCGGCCACGCGGGCCAAGTCGTTGCGCACCAGGTCCACGATCATCAAATTTTCGGCGCGTTCTTTTTCGTCGGCCAGCAAGGCTTGGCGCTGCTGCGCGTCGTCGGCCGGCGTGGAGCCCCGGCGGCGGGTGCCTTTGATGGGTTGGGAGAGGACGGTGGGGCCCCGGCGCGCCAAAAACCGCTCGGGCGACGCGCAGAGTAAGTAATGGTCGTGCCAGCGTAGGAAGCTCGCGAATGGTGCCGGCGAGGCCTCGTTGAGCCGCCAGAAAAGCGCCGTAGGGTTCAGCTGCACGTTTTCGGCGTAAAACTCCTGGCACAGGTTCAACTCGTACACCTCACCGTTGAGGATGTCTTCGCGCACGGCCGCCACGGCGCGCAGGTAATCAGCCTTGGGCAGGCGCGGACGCAGGACCGGTACCCGCGGCGGGGCCCCGGCCGGTAGCGCCGTGGCCAGAATTTCGGCCAGTATTCCTGCCCTAATGCCGTGAATCTCCACGGTTTCGGCCTGCCAAACGAGCCAGGTGGCGGGCGTGAAGAAGTGCAGCAGCGGCCACTCCAGGGCCGCGTGGTTTTCGCTGGACAACGCCTCAATCTCGTTTTTAAGGTCGTAGGTAAGGAAGCCGCAGCGCGGGGCCCCCGCCGCCGGCTGGGACAAATAATCTTCCAGCCCGGCCAACGAGCCCGGGGCCATCGGCGCCGCGTCGGCCACGGCCAGCAGCCGGCCGAAGGGCCCCCGAGGGTAAGCTAGCTGGTCGTTGTGCTCAAAATAGGCGCAGTGCCGAAACTGCGCCGCCCACTGCAAGGCCCGCCGCCGGAACTCATCGGGCTCGATGGACAGATTGGCTAGTGGAACGACAAGGAACTGACTCACAGTAATTTATCGAGAAGATATGTTCCTGAATTGGAAAAAAAGTAAAATGTTATGCAGCGCGCAGCGAAGCATTTTTGTCGCGTAACGCGTCCAGATTACTGGCGCTGAAAAGATGCTTTGCTGCGCGCTGCATGACGTCTTTTTTTGTGCGGCCTTGATTCAGGAATAAGTCCAGAAGCTACAACCCGCGCAGGGCCAGCTTGGCCTTGGCATCGGTGCTGTTTTTGTACTCGTGTGCGGGCGAGCGCAGGGCTTGCTCGAAGTACGCCTTGGCCTGGGGGCGTTGGCCGGCGGCGCGGGCCAAGTAGCCCAACTCCAGCGCGGCTTGGGGCCCGAAATAGTAGGTGTTTTCGCCCGCTTGGGTGGAAATGGCCAGGGTTTGGGCGTAGGCCAGGCGGGCCGAATCGGGGCGGCCCAGGCCTTGGTAGGCGCGGGCGTAGCGGTAGGGCCCCTCCAGCCGGTCGCGCAGGAGCGTAGCGGCCGTGGGCCGGAAGGCGCGCAGGGTGGCCAGCGCCAGCCGGTAGTAGCCGCCGTCGAGCTGCAAGCGGGCGCGGGTCAGGACGGGGCTGAGGTTCTGGGCGTTGTGGTAAAAGCGCTGGGCGTAGGCGTCTTCCTCCACCGTGGTGGGGCCCGCTAGGTTGATTTGCTGGCGGTAGCGCGCTACCGCCGCTGCCGGCTGCCCCCCCAGCCACGCCGCCAGGTAGAGCTTAAAGGCAGCGTCCTTGCGGTAATTTTGGCCCCGGTATTCGCGCAAGAATTGCAGGTTTTCGCGCTCCGAACCGGCATAATCGGCTTGGTAGAGCAGCAAATCGCCGGCCAGGTGGTGCAGGTAGGCGAAGGGCAGGTAGGCCGGGCCGGTGGGCCGGGTGCGGTAGGCGGCCAGGGCGGCGGCCGTCTGGTGCTGGCGCTTGAGCACGGCGGTGGCCACGTAGGCAAAGAGCAGGTTATCGGGCTGTTGGGCGGGCAACAGGGCCGCCAGGCGCAGGGCCTCGGCGGGCTGCTTGAAGTACGTTTCGCGGATGAGGGCCCGGAACAGCTGGCTCTCGGCCTGGAAGGCGTGGGGCTGGTCGGCGGCCTGGTTAAGGTTGGCGAGGCCGGCGTCCACGTCGCCGGGCAGGCCCAGCAGGCGCAGCAGCAAGTGGTAGCCCTGGGGCAGCGTGCCGATGGCGAACTGCCCCAGGCCCAACGTAGTGCGGGCGGGCACAAAGCCCGGGTACTGCCGCGCCAGGGCCTGCGCCTGCTGGTAGGCCCGGCGCAACTGCCAAGCCCCCTTCACTTCGTGCCCGAAGCCCACGTGCTCCAGCCCCAAATGCAGCCGGATCTCGGCCCGGGTGTAGTCGCGCCAGGGCCCCGCGGGGGCCTCGTCCAGGGCGTCGAGCCGGGCCTGCTGGCCGGGCACCAGCTGCGTGTAGCGGGCGGCGTCCTGGGTGGCCAGCAGCTCCACAAAGTCGGCGCAGTCGGCCACCAGCAGGGGGGCGGGGGCCCCGGGCGCGCGGGCCAGCTCGGGAGCCAGCAGCTGCCGGGCGGCGCCCAGGCGCAGCTTCAGCACCTCGGCGTAGGCGCGCTGGCTGCTGGGTGGCAGCTGGTTATCGGCCGCCGGTGCGGCCGTCGCTATAGGGGTGGGACCCGCCGCTTCGCCGGTGGTGGGGCCCTGCGGCGCCAAGGCCAGCGGTAGCCACAGGCCCAGCAGGGCCCCCCGCCACTGGGGAGCCGGCCAAAAAGTGCGGAGAATGTGCCTGCGGGGTAAACGGAACATGGAATGGCCAATCAACAAAAAAGGAACGGCGCGGGGCCGTTCCTTTTCCTTCTTTCTTCCGAGCGGGCCCCCCAGGGCCCGGTTCAGACAAACTAAACGTTGGCGGTAGCGCGGCCTTCCACGTCGGCCAGAATGCGGCCGCAGTGCTCGCACACGATGATTTTCTTGTGCGAAATGATGTCGGCTTGGCGCTGGGGCGGCACCGTGTTGAAGCAGCCGCCGCAGGCGTCGCGGCGCACCAGCACCACGGCCAAGCCGTTGCGCACGTTGCCGCGGATGCGGGTGTAGGCCGTCAGCAGGCGGGGCTCCACCGGGGCGGTGGCTTCCTCGCGCTGGGCCAGAATGCCGCGCTCTTCCTCTTCGTTTTCGGCGATGATGGTGTCCAGCTCGCCCTTTTTGGTGTCAAGGTCCTTGCGGCGCTCGTCGAGCTTGCTCTTGGTACCGGAGATTTCGGCGTTTTTCACGTCGATCTGGTACTGCGATTCCTTGATTTTCTTGTCTGAAATCTGGATTTCGAGGCGTTGCAGCTCCATTTCCTTGGCAATGGCTTCGAACTCGCGGTTGTTACGCACGTTCTGCTGCTGCTCGTCGTACTTCTTGATGAGCGTTTCGGCGTCTTTGCTGGCTTGTTTGCGGCTCTTGATGAAGTCGTTGAGTCCTTGGATGTCCTCGTCGAATTTCTTCACGCGCACTTCGTAGCCGGCAATCTCGTCTTCGAGGTCGCGCACTTCCTCGGGCAGGTCGCCGCGCACGCGCCGGATTTCATCCAGCTGGGAATCAAGGCGCTGCAAAGCGAGCAGGGCTTCCAGCTTGGTGGCTACGGGAACATCGGCGTGGGCCAGGGCGGCAGCTTTAGCAGTCATAGTGAACGGGATTCGTAGGAGTCTCAGCGAATAAGACCGCAAAAGTACGCCCAAAACCGGCCAGGAGCAAATCGCGGAACACCTCGCCCGTGAACTGCTCGCTCTCGAAATGGCCCACGTCGCAGAGCATGAGCCGTCCCTCGGCCCCAAAAAACTCGTGGTACTTCACGTCGCCGGTCACGTAGGCGTCGGCCCCCGCCGCCCGCGCCGCCCCGATGAGGAACGCGCCCGCCCCGCCGCACAGCGCCACGGTTTTTATCTCCCGCTCGAACGCCGTGAAGCGCACCACCGGCACGCGCAGCTGCTCCTTGAGCAGGGCCCGAAAGGCAGCCGGCGCCAGGGGCCCCGGTAGCTCGCCCACCAGGCCAGCGCCCACGTCCTGGTGCGTGTTTTCGAGTTTAACTACCTCGTAAGCAACTTCTTCGTAGGGGTGGGCCTGGCGCAGGGCCCCCAGCACGGCGGCCTGGCGGTGCAGCGGCAGCAGCACTTCGAGGCGGGTTTCGGGCACGGTTTCGGGACGGTTTTCCTGGCCGATGGCCGGCTGGGTGCCCGCGCCGGGCGTGAAGGTGCCCAGGCCATCGGCGCGGAAGCTGCACGCCGCGTACTGGCCCACCTGGCCCGCGCCGGCGGCGTACAGGGCCCCCAGCACGCGGCTGGCTAGGTCGGCGGCCTGGTCTTCGGGCCGGTTGGGCACGTAGGTGGTGAGGCGGGCCAGCCGGCCGTTCTGCGGGGCCAGGGTGCGGGGGTGCGTGAGGCCGAGCTTCTCGGCCAGCTTGTCGTTCACGCCGCCGCGCACGTTGTCGAGGTTGGTGTGGGCGGCGTAGATGGCCACGTCGTTTTTCAGCGCGGCCATGATGGTTTGCTCTACCTCGTTGGCCCCGGTGAGGCGCTGGAGGGGGCGGAAAATGACCGGGTGGTGGGCCACCACCACGTTGCAGCCGCGGCGCACGGCCTCGGCCACCACGGCGGGCGTGCAGTCGAGCGTGATGAGCACGCCCGTAATCTCAGCCTGCGGGTCGCCGCACTGCAGGCCGGCGTTGTCGTAGCTTTCCTGGTAGGCGAGGGGCGCGGCGGCTTCGAGCAGTTGGGCCAGGGCTTGAACGGTGGGCATCGAGGTCAGTTATCAGTTGGTAGTTAATCAGTTGTCGACTGCTTGGGGTTGGCTGGACTTAAGCACTCGCCCAGCGCCTCCACGTAGCGGGCCACGTTGGCAGCCAGGTCGCGGCGGTGGTACTGCATGAGGTAGCGCGGATGGTCGAGGACGATGATCTTCTCGAACAAGCCCAAATCGTCGTTCAACCGGTTGAAGAAGATGGCGTTGCGCTTGCCCAAGCTCACGGCCACGTCGGTGCGCAGGCCGAGGCCGGCCACCTGCTGGCGCAACGATAGCTGCATGTCGGGCCACAGGGACTTGGTGAGGGCGGGCGCGTCGTAATAGTTGTAGTTCAAGCCGTTGCGCAGCAATACTAGTGGATACACAGAGCCTAGGTAGAAGTGCTGGTAGAATGCTGCGGGGCCCCCGAGTGCCGCTACTACTTGGTACACAAACTGGCTAGAGATTTCGGGCCGCTGCCGGGGCAGGCCGTGGGCAATGCCGCAAAACTCGGCCAGGGCCCCCGGGTCGGTGAAGGCCACGCCGGTGCGGCCCATGCCCAGCCGGCCGGGGTTGATGCCCAGCACGGCCACCCGGGGCTGGTTGTCGGCGTAAAACTTGTGCGCAAACTGGCTGAGCAAATCGTACACCGCCGGCTCGCGGAACGGGCTCAGGGCCTCCACGCCGGCGGGCAACTCCGCAGGCAGGGGAAACGTGCGCAGGAAGTGCAGCAGGCGGCTAGCGAAAGTGGGCATGGGGCAAAATACGGGCGAAATCAGCGCAGCGGCAGCACCACGGCCACCGCGCCGGGGCCCAGGCGCACGCGGCTCAGCAGCGGGTACAGGGCCTGGCCGTGCCGGTGGTGGGTGGCGAATTGGAACCCGTCGAACAGCAGCAAAAAGCCACCTTGCAGGAGCAGCGACTGCCCGTAGCCACGCCAGCGGTTGGGGTTGTCGGTGGCGGGGTTGCGGCTCTTTTCCAGGAAGTACGCGCCGGTGGCCAAGTAGGCCACGTCGAGGCCGGCGTTGAAGAGGTAGAGGTTTTCGGTGCGCAGCTGGGCACGCACGGCGCCGGGGCGGTTGGTGGGGGCCCCGGGGGCGCGGGCCGCGCGGCGGGCGTCCAGCAAGCCGGCCCCGGCCAGCGCCAGGTTCACGGCGCCCCAACCGAGGTTCATTTGGTGGAAGTAGTGGGCCGAGCCGTCGGTTTGGCCCGTGGCAATGCCGCCGACCAGCAAGTTGCCCGCCGCCCAGCCGCCCAGCACGAGTAAGCCGCGCTGATCGAGGCGGCGGCGCTCGGCGTCAAACTCGTGCAGGGGCCCCGCCGGGGGCGGCAGGGCAGCGGGTCGCAGCGGGTCGGCGGCGGTTGTTTGGGCGGCGGCGGGCCGGGCGGCCAGGGGCCCCAGCAGGGCCAGTAAGTACAAGGGGAAACGCATGGTGAGGGCCCACGGTGGGCAAAGGCGCTGCAAGCAACCACGCGGCCGCCAATTTGTGCGGGCGGGCCGGCGGCGGCCGTACTTTTGCGGGCCGTTGCTTTGGCACATTGCCCCCGTATGCCCGCTGGATTCGCTTTTCTGTTGCTGCCGTTTTCCTGGCTCTACGCGGGCGTGCTGGCCGTTCGCAACTGGCTGTACGACCGGGGCTGGAAGCATTCGGCGGCCTTTGCCGTGCCGCTGGTGGGCGTGGGCAACCTGCGGGTGGGCGGCACTGGCAAAACGCCCCACGTCATCTGGCTACTCGAGGAGCTGTTGCGCCAGGGCCACCGCCCGGCCGTGCTCAGCCGCGGCTACGGCCGCCGCACCCGGGGGCCCCGCCTGGCCGGGCCCCTCGATTCGGCGGCCACGGTGGGCGACGAGCCGTGGCAGTACTTTGAGCAGTTTGGGCCCCGGGGCGTGCCCGTGGCCGTGGCCGAAGCCCGCCGCCTGGGCGTGGCGCTGCTGCTGCAAACGCACCCGGAAACCACCGTCGTCGTGCTCGACGATGCCTACCAGCACCGCGCCGTGCGCCCCGCCCTGAACGTGCTGCTCACTGAGTGGGCCCGCCCGTTCTACGCTGACCACGTGCTGCCCGCCGGCCGCCTGCGCGAAAGCCGCGCCGGGGCCCGCCGCGCCGACGTCATCATCGCCACCAAGTGCCCGCCCAGGGCCCCCGTGGCCGCCCGTGCCGCCGTGGCCCGGTGCATCGGGCGCTACGCCCGGCCCGGGGCCCCGGTGTTGTTTTCGAGCTACGAATACGGCCCGCCGCAGGCCCTGGCGGAAGCCGCTGGGCCGCCCGCACTGGGCGGTTCGGCGCTGCTGCTCACCGGCATTGCGCAGCCGGGGCCCCTGCGCCAGCACCTCGAAGGCCTGGGCTACGAAATAGCCTTCCACGCCAATTTTCCCGACCACCACGCCTTCGTGTCCGCCGACCTGGCAGCGCTGCGGGCGCACTGGCGGCCCGGCTGGCCTATTTTTACCACCACCAAGGACGCCGCCCGGCTGGCCGACCCCGCGCTGGCGGCCGCGCTGGCCGGCTTGCCCCTCTATACCATGGCGGTGCGGGCGGCGTTGGGGCCCCACGACGCGGCCTTGCTGCGTGCGCGGCTGCCCGCGCCGCCGGGGCCCCGCGCCGCCTGAAGCCCCGCGCCGTCACTCGTTTTTTCGCCCTGCCCGGCCTTGCGCCGCTTAGCTTTTGCCCGTTTGCGCTACTTCCTTTTCTTTCTGCATTTGCTGAGCCGCGGCCGGCGCGGCTGGCCCGCCGGGGCCCTGGTGCTGGCCGGGATGCTGCTGGGGGCCCCAGCGGCCCACGCTCAAGTCGTCGACGACTCGACCACGGTGCTGTACGGGCCCAAAACCACCCGCGTCATCTACGAAGCTGAGGTGCTGCACGACTCCACGGCCGGCACGCCCGTCGACACCAGCCTGGTGAAGCTGCCGCAAATTCGGTTTTGGATGCACGATTCCACGTTTCAGCAGGACTTGGGCACGGTGGGCTCGGCCTCGCGGCCGCTGCTCTACCAGCCCAACTACCAGCTGGGGGCCCGGCTGGGGCGCAACGTGTTCGACAAGTACGCCCGCGAAAGCAGCGACATTCCGTACTACGACAGCCGCTCGCCGTACTCGTTTTTCCGGATTTTGCAGTCCACCTCGGGCGAGCAGGTGTTTGAAATCAGCTACAGCCGCAGCCTGAAAAAGAACTTCAGCGTGGGGGCCGCCTACGAGCGCATCGCGTCGAATAAAATCCTCGGCACCACGTCGGGGGCCGTGGGTGGGGTGGGCCTGGTGGAGCACAGCAACCTGCTTTTTTTACCCGCTACCAGTCCGAAAACGGCCGCTACCGCCTGCTGGCCAACATAAGCACCAGCCGCCACCGCGCCGTGGAGCAGGGCGGCGTGTGGCCGCGCGACACGGAAACCAAAACCGATGCGGCGAACTACCCCGGCAACCTGTTCAACTACTCCAGTGAGCGAGTGTACCTCACGCAGGCCCAAAACACCGAGAACCGCGACCAGCTGCACGCCTTTCAGAGCTACCGGCTGCTGGGCCGGGGCCTGACGGCCTACCACGTGCTCGACTTTAAGCACCAGTACAACAACTATTCCGACGGGGCCATTCCGTACGATGCTAGCGGCAAGCTGCTATTTTACCCTGGCGTTGGCCTCGGCGCGGCCGATACTACTTACCGAACTCGTACCGTTACTCTCGACCGGGTTGATTATAAGCAAGTGGAGAACACTTTCGGGTTGCTAGGTCACACCAACGCGCTGGGTAACACCGCCGTGGAATACCGGGTGTATGGGCGGCTGCGCAACGCCTCACTGGTAGCATTTTCCGACAAGCCTTACATCATTCAACCCACCACGCCGAGCGGGATTCCCACGGCCGCTACCACGTTGCAGCAGGTGCAAAACCGTACCTACAACGAAGGATTCGTGGGGGGGACGGCCGCCTTCAACTACCGCACTGTCTACGCGGTGGAAGTGGCCGGCGAACTCAAATTCCCTAAGTTAAGCCTACTCACTGATAAGCCCCTGACGGCCATCCGAAACAGCGAATACTGGCTACGCGGCACGGTGCGCACGGGGCCCCTGTCGGGCGAGGTATTGCTTGCCTCGTACTCGCCCACGCTCACTCAGCGCGAGTTTAGTGGCAACCATTATAAGTGGAAAAACGTGGACGGCAACGGCGACTATGAGTTTAAAAACACGTCGACCCAGCAGTTTACGGGTCGGCTGCGGCAGGCGCTGCCGGGCTTCGCCGACCACCTGTTCGAGGCCAGCGTGTCGTTGGTGAACTTAGTCAATTACGTGTACTACGATACGACTGGGGTACCCAGGCAGCTCTCCACCACCAAGCAACTGCTCATTGGCTCGGCGCGGCACCGGGTGCGCTTCGGGCGGTTCGGGTTTGACAACCAAGGCACGTACACCAAAGGGGCGGGGAACGAAGGCGCTGGACTGCGCATTCCGGCCCTCGTCACCGAGTCGCGGGTGTACTACCAGAGCTACATTTTTGGCAAAGCCATGTTCACGCAAGTGGGCCTGGAGTTCTACTATCAATCCCGGTTTAAGGGCTACAATTACAGCCCCAGCACGCAGCAGTTCTACTTGCAGGACGATTTTACCATCCGCAACTACGGCGTGGCCAGCGCCTTCTTCGCGGCCGACATCAAAACGGTATCGGTATTTTTGAAAGTGCCGTACCTCAACCAAGGCATCGATGGGCACGCCGGCTATTTCGCCTCGCCGTTTTACCCCGCATACCCGCGCCGCCTCCAGTTTGGGCTGAACTGGAAGTTCTTTAATTAAATCGCTGATTAAACTGATTAACCGTGATTTCGCTAATTATAAATTCCTGCTGTCAGCGAATTAAACTAACGGTTAATCAATTAGAGTTAATCAACAAAAAAAATCAGCGAAATCACGGTTAATCAGTTTAATCAGCGATGAAGACAATATTAAAACTTAAGCTGAACACCGACCCGCGGTGGGTGGACATTGCCAGCAAAAACATTGAGGACATCCTCGTCGACCACGCCTGGTGCGAGCAGAAAGCCGCCAGCACTGGCATCAGCATGATCATCCACTACCCCGAAAAAACCCGGCTGGTGGACGAGCTGACGCTGCTCGTGGCCGAGGAGTGGGGCCACTTCGAGCGCGTGCTCGACGAGCTGCGCAAGCGCGGCTTCGCCCTGGGCCGCCCGCGCCGCGACGAGTACGTGGTGCAACTGCTGGCCCACGTGCGCAAGGGTGGGGCCCGCGAGCGCCAGCTCCTGGACCAGCTCCTCGTGTCGGCCCTCATCGAGGCGCGCAGCTGCGAGCGGTTCAAGCTACTCTGGAAGCACATTCCCGACCCTGACCTGAGCCAGTTCTACTACGAGCTAATGGTGTCGGAAGCCGGCCATTTCGTGAGCTACGTTGACCTGGCCAAAGAATACTGCGCCGACTACGACGTGGACGCCCGCTTGCAGGAACTGCTCAAGATTGAGGGCGACATCGTGACAAACCTGCCCGTGCGCAACGACCGCATGCATTAAGCGCCGGGTTTCGCCGAGTTTAAAAAGTAAGTCTCGCCAAGTAGTGCACGTACACTACTTGGCGAGACTTACTTTTTAAACTCGGCGAAACCCGGCGCGCCGACTATTCCGCGGCGGGCAGAATCGTGCCGCTCACCTCACCGAAGCCGATGCGCACGCCGTCGGCCTCGGCGTAGGCGCGCAGCGTTACGGTGTCGCCGTCGAGCAGGAAAGCGCGGGTGGTGCCGTCGGCCAGGGGCACGGGTTGGGTGCCACGGGCGGCGAGCTCCAGCAGCGAGCCAAAGGCGCCGGGGTCGGAAATGGTGCCCGAGGCGCACACGTCGCCCACTTCCAGGTTGCAGCCGTTGGAGGTGTGGTGGGCCAGCTGCTGGGCCATGCTCCAGTACAGGCCCTGGAAAGTGGGGCGGGCCAGCACCGTTTCGGGGCCCCCGGCGGGCGCCAGGGCGGCCTCTAGCTGAATGGCAAAGTGGTGGTCGCCCGTGGTTTGCAGGTAGGGCAGGGGCGTGGGCTCCTGCGCCGGCCCGGCGGTGCGGAAAGGCTCCAGCGCGTCGAGCGTGACCACCCAGGGCCCCAGGCTGCTGCCGAAGTTCTTGCCCAGAAAGGGCCCTAGCGGCGCGTATTCCCAGCTCTGCACGTCGCGGGCGCTCCAGTCGTTGAATAGGCACAGACCAAAAATGTGGCTCTCGGCCTGCTCAGCGGGTACGGGCGTGCCCAGGGTCGAAGCGGTGCCCACGATAAAGGCCATTTCCAACTCGAAATCGAGCTGCTGGCTGGGACCGAAAGTGGGCGCGTCGGCGCCGGGTGCCAGCACCTGGCCCTGGGGCCGCCGGATGGGTGTGCCGCTGGCCACAATGCTGCTGGCGCGGCCGTGGTAGGCCACCGGCAGGTGCCGCCAGTTGGGCAGCAAGGGGTTTTCGGGGCCCCGGAATAGGGTGCCCACGTTGACGGCGTGCGTCAGGCTGCTGTAAAAATCAGTGTAGTTGGCGGGCTTCACGGGGCGCAGCATCGCCACGTCGCGCTGGCGCACCAAGGCGGCGCGGGCGGCCTCGGGGTGGTCGCGCAGGTCGGCGTTGTCGTGGCGCAGCAGCTCGCTCACGCGCTGGCGCACGGCTCGCCACGCCGGCCGGCCCAGGCGCAAAAAGCCGTTCAGCGAGCGGCGGCGAAACACTCGCGGTTGGGCGGCGCCCAGTTCGGTGAGGTCGTCGAAAAAGCCGAAGGTGCTGAGCACGTACAAGTCCAGCACGTAGTCGCCGATGGCCACGGCCAGCCGGGGGCCCCGCTCGTCGGTTTCGAACACGCCGAACGGCAGGTTTTGGATGGGAAAATCGTGCTGGAACGGAATGTCAATCCAGGCACGCAGGCCGGGGGCGTTCAGGGCGGAAGCGGACATGCAAAGGGGGTAAGCCCCTACAAACGAATACCCCGAGTTCGGGTTGCGGAAGCCGCGCGCTTGGCGTGGCGTCTGCAACCCGAACTCGGGAGATTCGTTTGATAGATAGGGTTTTACTTGGCCTCTACGGACGTGATTTCGGGGACGGCTTTGCGCACGGAATCTTCGAGGCCGGCGCGCGTCATCGGCGACATAGGGCAGGCCCCGCAGGCCCCTTCCCATTCGAGTTGGAGCACGCCTTCAGCAGTGATGTTGGCCACGCGCACGTTGCCGCCGTCGGTGGCCAGGTAAGGGCGCAAATCGTCCAGGGCGGCTTCGATGCGGGGCAGCAGGGGATGGTCGAGGAGCATTTTCTTGGGGTTAAATCGGACTACCGCTGCATTTCTACAACGGTGGTTTTGGGTGCAATGTTATTGCGAATGCTTACTTGCCGGGCCACGGCTTCGGCCAGGTTGGCAAAGGCCTGGCCCACGGCCGACGTGGGGTCGAGCACGGCGGGGCGGCCCTGGTCGCCGTCCTCGCGGATGCTTTGCACCAGCGGCAGCTGGCCCAGCAGGGGCACGTCGTGCAGCTTGGCCAGGCGCTGGCCGCCGTTTTCGCCGAAGATAAAGTATTTATTGTTGGGTAGCTCGTCCGGCGTGAACCAAGCCATGTTTTCGACGATGCCCAGCACGGGCACGTTGATTTGGGGCTGGCGGAACATCTGGAGGCCCTTCTGGGCGTCGGCCAGGGCCACGCGCTGCGGCGTAGTCACGATGACGGCCCCGGTCACGGGCACCGACTGCACCAGCGTGAGGTGAATGTCGGAGGTGCCGGGCGGCAGATCGAGCAGCAGGTAGTCCAGCTCGCCCCACTCCACTTCCGTGATGAACTGCTTGAGCGCCGATGAGGCCATGGGGCCCCGCCACACGATGGCGCTTTCGGCCGGGGCCAGGAAGCCGATGCTCATGAGCTTCACGTCGTAGCGCTCGATGGGTTGGATGAGGTTCTTGCCGTTGGGGCCCTGGAACACGTGGGGCTTGGAATCTTCCACCCCGAACATCAGCGGCATGCTGGGGCCCGAAATGTCGGCGTCAATCAAGCCCACCTTGGCACCCGAGGCGGCCAGCGCCACCGCCAAGTTGGCCGTGACGGTGCTTTTGCCCACGCCGCCCTTGCCCGAGGCAATGGCGATGATGTTCTTCACGCCGGGCAGCAGCTCGTTGTTGTTGCGCAGCGTGGTCACGCGCGAGGTCATGGTAATCACCACGTTGGCGTCCTTGTCCACCATCGTGTGGATGGCCCGCTCGCAGGCGTCGTGGATGAGCTGCTTGAGGGGGCAGGCCGGCGTGGTCAGCACCACGGTAAAGGCTACGGTGAGGCCGTCAATGTGCACGTCCTCAATCATTTTGAGGGTCACCAGGTCCTGGCCCAGGTCGGGCTCCTCCACGTAGCTCAGGGCCTTAAAAACGGCTTCTTCGGTTATCGGCATCTTGGGTGCGGCGCCCGTTGGGGGCGCACTGCAAAGATAACCCGTGGGCGGGGCCGTGGGTTCGGCCCCGCCCGGTTAGTTACGCGCCCTGGGGCCCCGCCACCGGCACCTCAACCTGAGAGGCCAGCACGCCGGCCGGCACTTCCAGGGCCCCGGTGTGGAAGTTGATGAGGCCGTTGCGCTCGTCTTCGATGTTGGTGGCCTGGGTGTACACGTCGCCGGCGATGGAGCGCTGGCGCAGCTCGTGCTTGAAGGCGCGGATGCTGTTGGTGCGGGCCTCGGCGTCGGCGGGCCCCCCGTAGTCGGAGAAGCCGAAGCCGCCCCACTCGCTCACAATCAGTGGTTTCTGGCAGCGGTAGAAGAACGGGTCGCCCACCACGAGCGGGAAGGCGGCGGTGCCGTCGAGCTCGCCGCGCACGAGGCGGTCGAGCAGCTCCTGCCAGCGGCCCAGGTCGGGGGTGTAGAGGTGGGCCGTGAGCAGGTCGGACTGCAGGCGGCCGCGGTCGGAAATGTGGTGCCAGCCGTCGTTGTCGACCACCAAAAACTGCGGGTGGTTGATTTGCATGTAGTGGTACATGTCCACGATGTAGGCCCGGGTTTCGGGGTTCGTGGCGATGTCCTGGCAGCCCCAGTCTTCGTTGTAGAGGCTCCAGATGACCACCGAGGGGTGCGACTGCATCAGGGCCAGCATGCGCAGCAGCTCGGCGCGGTGGTTTTGGCGGCTGCGCGGCGTGGAACTGTGCGGGCTGGGCACCTCTACCCACAGCAGCAGGCCCAGCTCGTCGGCCAGGGCGTAGAGGCGCGGGTCGATGCCGGCAATGTGCACCCGCACCAGGTTGCAGCCCAGCTCCTGCATGGCGTAGAAGTGGCGGCGGATTTCCTCGTAGGTGGCCGTGCCGGGCTGGTACAGGATGCCGTCGAGGTACACCGGCACGTTGTTGAGGTACACGCGGCTGCCGCGGCTCTCAATTTTGCGCAGGCCAAAGTCCGTTTCAATCTGGGCCGCGTAGCCGTCCTGGTCGATGAGCTGGGCTACGAGGCGGTACAGGTTGGGGGCCCCGGGCTGCCACAGGCGGGCCCCGGGCAGCTCCAGCACCACGCGCTGCTCGCGCTGCCCGGCGGCGAGGCGCAGCGGGAAATCGGCGGTGGCCAGCGGGCCGGGCGCTTCGTCGGCGTTGCCAAACACCTGGAGGCGCAGCGTGTAGGGCCCCGGGTCCTGAATGCGCGTGCTGAGGTTGAAGCGCACGAGGTTGTCTTCGATGATGCTGTCGACGCCCACGCGCGAGCGCAGGCGGTTGCGCTCCACCATTTCCAGCCACACGCTGCGCACGGCCCCGGTCTGGGTTTGGTACCAGATGCCGCCGCGCTTGTACACGTGCGATTCCTGCTTGCCACGGGGCGTTTCGGCGTCCATCGTGTCGGCAATGCGCACCGTGAGGCGGTTCACGGGCTGAAGCAGGCCAGGCCGCAGCTCAAACGAGAACGAGGTGTACTCGCCGTAGTGCACGTCCTCGCCCTCGATGGTGCGCAGCAAGTGGCCGTTCAGCCACACGCGGGTTTCGTAGCCGCAGGCCCCAAAGGTGAGTTGAAACAGCGAGTGCTTGTCGGCGGTGTCGCGGGCGGGCAGGTTGAATTCGCGCTCGTACCAAGCCACTACCTGGTCTTGCCACACCGCGGGATGGGTTTGGTCCTTGGCGGCGGCCATGTGCTCTTCCACCGAGCCGGGCCAACTAGCAATGCCGTCGTAGGCGTGGCCCAGGGCCCAGTCGTCGTTCAATCCTACGTCTTGGTAGTCAACGGCGAAGCGCCATTCGCCGTCGAGGAGCAGGTAGTTGTTGTCGCGCACCACGGCGCGGGGTAGGGGGTTGGCCAGGTGCGGGTCGTGGCTCAGGGTTGAGAACCCGTAGTTGGGAACGAGGGGAAGCATGGATAAAAAATAAGGCTTAGCAATAAATTAGGACCGCAAGGTGGGCAGAAACCACGAAACGAACTAGGAAAAATTATAGTATATAGTAGTAAGAGTAGGATGGGGCCCCAGTCGATAAAGCCCTCAACAGCACGTCGTATTGCCTAAAGAAGCAGCTCCACCGCAATATTTACCCAATCAAATTAAATCAGTCAGCGGAAAAGCTGCTTCTTTCGTCAGTATGACGTGCTGTTTAAACTTCTAAAAATCCTCAATTACTTTGTAGTTGGTTGACTTATTTTTTTGGCTTTAGAAACGGGGAAGAGAAGCATCCCTGCGTCTCAGAACTGAACGATGGCCGAACAAGTCGTTCAATTCTGAGACGCAGGGATGCTTCTCTTCCCCGTTCCAACATTCCCAAACCGGCTAGGTTTTCTGCTTCTTCTTTTTGGCCGCCGGAAACAGCACGTTGTTGAGAATCAGGCGGTAGCCGGGCGAGTTGGGGTGCAGGGCCAGGTCGGTGGGCTCCTCGCCCACCAGGTGCTGGTAGTCCTCGGGGTCGTGGCCGCCGTAAAAGGTCCAGGTGCCCTTGCCCAGCGTGCCGTGCAGGTAGCGCACCTCGCCGTCCTGCTTGGTGTCGCCCATCACCACCACGTCGGACTTCACCAGGCTCTTGCGGAAGGCCGTGGTTTGGCCCATAAAGCCCTTGATAACCTTTTCGTGGTTTTGGGTGAGCATGGTGGGCACGGGGTCGTACTTGGCCGAAAAAGTGAAGAGCTGGAAGTAGTCGTTCTGCTCGCCCAGGCCCCGCTCGAAGGGCTCCATGTCGATGTTGGAATACTCGTACCGGTAGGGGTCGCGCACGAGCTGGAAGTTTTGAAAGGCCAGGCAGCGGTTGAAGTTGAGCTTGCTCTGGGCCTGCGGGTCGGCGGGGTCGCCGTCGTACATGCTCTCCACCATGTCCACGCCCAGGCCGGCCAGGGCAATGTCGTAGCTATCCGTGGCCGAGCACATGGCGAACAAAAAGCCGCCCCCAGCAATGAATTCCTGCATTTTCACGGCCACCGTGGCCTTCATCTGGCTCACCTTGCCGAAGTTGTTGCGCTTGGCGGCGGCCTCGGCGTCGCGCACCTGCTGCTGGTACCAGGGGTAGTTGCGGTAGGTGGCGTAAAACTTGCCGTACTGGCCCGTGAAGTCTTCGTGGTGCAGGTGCAGCCAGTCGTACTTGGGCAGCACGCCGCCCAGTATTTCGTCGTCGTAAATCTTGTCGTACGGAATCTCGGCGTATTCCAGCACCAGCGTCACGGCGTCGTCCCAGGGCTGCTTGCCTTTGGGCGTGTACACCGCAATTTTGGGCACCTTCTCCAGCTTCATCACGTCCATGTTGGCGTTGGCGTCGGCGATTTCGGCCAGGATGCCGCTGTACTGCGCCTCGCTGATGACTGAGTAGCTCACGCCGCGGGCGGCCAGCTCGGTTTCGGCCCCCGGCGTCACGTCGAAGGCAAACGAGCCGCCGCGGTAGTTCAGGAGCCAGTCCACGGGCACTTCGCGCTGCAACAGCCAGAAGGCCAGGCCGTAGGCCTTCAGGGCTTCCTTCTGGGTGTTGTCCATCGGGATGAGTACGTGGTTGGCGCGGGCCGCCAGGGGCCCCAGCAGGCCGGCCAGCAGCAGCCAAAACGAAAACAGAAAACGCGGGTGCCGCATAAGTTTTTTCGGAAAATGACGCACCCGCCCAACGAGGCGGCTGCAACGGTGGTTCAAGTTAGGCGCCGGCCGCCGAACTTTGGCGCGGCCCGGGGCCCCCCGCCGGGGCCCCAACGCCCGCCCCCGCCGCCATGAACCTGCTCGAAAACATCCGCGAAGCCTTCCGCTCCATCCGCAGCAACCTGCTGCGCACGGTGCTCACGGCCCTCATCGTCAGCATCGGCCTGTTTGCCCTGGTGGGCATCCTCACCAGCATCGACGCCATGAAGAACTCGCTGAACGCGACCTTCGCCAGCCTGGGCAGCAACTCGTTCGAAATCCGGGCCAAGGGCTACAACAACCGCTCGCGCCGCGGCGGCGTGTCGGGCAAGCAGTACCCGGCCCTCACGCTGCTCCAGGCCCGCCAGTACAAGGCCCAGCTGGGCGCCGAGGCCGAGGTGGGCGTGTCGGCTTTCATCTCCGGGGCCACCGAGATCAAGGCCAACGGCGAAAAGACCAACCCCAACATGCAGGTGGTGGCCGGCGACGAAAACTACCTGCGCATCCAGGGCTACAACCTGGCCCAGGGCCGCAGCTTCTCGCAGGGCGAGCTGACGCGCGGGGCCAACGTGGCCATTGTGGGCGACGAAATCCGCGAGAAGTTGTTTCCGCGCCAACCCCCGGTGGGGAAATACGTCACGGCCCTGGGCCGTCGCTTCCTCATCGTGGGCCTGCTGGCGCCCAGCGGCAGCACCATGGGCGGGGGCGGGGCCGACCGCATCGCCCTGCTGCCGCTCGAAACCGGCAACCAGCTGCCCCGCTCCGGGGCCCTCACCTACTCGTTGAAAACGGCCAGTACCCGCCCGGAGCTGTTGCCCTACTTGCTCGACCAAGCCACCGGCATCATGCGCAACGTGCGCCACGACCGCCTGGGCCAAGCCGATTCGTTCGAGATTGAAAGCAGCGACTCGCTGGCCAACAAGCTCGACGACCTCTCGGGAAAAATGCGGGTCGGGGGCGGCATCATCGCCTTTATTACGCTGCTCGGGGCCAGCATTGCCCTGATGAACATCATGCTGGTGTCCGTTACCGAGCGCACCCGCGAAATTGGGGTGCGCAAGGCCCTGGGGGCCACGGCCATCCAAATCCGGCAGCAGTTTCTTATCGAAGCCATCGTGATTTGCGTGCTCGGCGGGGCCCTGGGCATCGGGTTGGGCGTGATTGGGGGCAACGGCGTGGCGCTGCTCATCGGCAGCGGCTCGTTCTACGTGCCCTGGTTTTGGATGCTGGTGGGCCTGGTCATTTGCGTGAGCGTGGGCCTGCTCTCGGGCTCGTACCCGGCCGGCAAGGCCGCCGCGCTGGACCCCATCGAAAGCCTGCGCTACGAGTAAGGACCGCAGATTAAACGGATTTCAGCGGATGAAACGGATTTTTTGGGGTTCCGTCCGGGCGCTTTGCGGGCTTGGGATTTGGGCGGGGTCGGTACTGCTGGGGGCCCCGGCGCGGGCGCAGGCTGTGGCGGCTGGCCGGGCGCAGGTATACGCCGTGACCGCGGCCGACTTTAAGGTGCCGCAGGTGAAGCTGGCGGACGCCGCCGTAGCCCGGCGCATCAACCGGGCGCTGCTCCGGCTCATCGTCGGGGCCAACGCCGACGGCATCGATTTGCTGGCCACGCCCCAGCAGCAATTGCGCCAGGCCGACCGGGAAAGCCGGTACGACACCGACCAGAAGGTTTTGCGCCGCTACGGCCAGGGGTTCGTGGGCGCCGACTACAACGTGCTGCTGAACCAAAATTATCTGCTCTCCTTCGCGTTCCACCTGGAATACATGGGGGCGTACCCCTCGCAAGCGGACCAGCACGCCACCTTCGACCTGCGCACCGGCCGCGGCCTGCGCCTGGTCGACGTGGTGGCCGACCCGCCCGAACAGCTGCAGCGCCGGATGCAGGGCGCCATCAGCCGGCGCGTCGGCGAGCACCTGGGCCAAATTGCCGCCGACCCCGCCGACAAGGCAGAGGTGGCCGACTTAGCCGAGCGCTTCCACTGGAACGCGGCCACCCGGCAGGTCGTGTTCGAAATGGCCAGCCGCCCCGAGGCCGCGGCGGCCGTTGGCCTCAACGAGTTTGCCCTCACGCCCCGGGCGCTGCTGCTGTTCTACCGGTTCGAGCTGCCCCACGTCATCCAAAACTTCGAGCCCGACGACACCTACCGCTTTCCCTACGCGCGGGTGCATCCCCGGGGCCCGCTGGTGCCGCTGGCTGACGCGGCCGGGGCCCCAAAAAAGCCGTAGCCGCCGGTTGTTATACATTTGCGCAACTTCTCATTTGTGCAAATCCTCATGCTGGCCCCCGTCAACCTCCGCTTCGCCGAACTCATCCAAGAAGTTGGCCTGACCAAAAACGCCTTTGCGCAGTCGCTGGGCAAAACCGCCAGCGTAGTGCAGCACCTCATCGACGGGCGCAACAAGCCCGGCTACGACCTGTTATGCAAGGTTTTCGAGGTTTACCCAAATGTATCGAAGGACTGGCTGATGGAGGGCCAGGGCCCCATGCTGCTTACTGGGGTCCCCAGGGCCACCCCCGCCGCCACCGCGCCACCTGTGACGCCTGCACCGGCCGTAGCCCTGAAAAAGACTCCCGAGTCCCCCTCGCTCTTCGCCGCCCAAGTGGTCGAGGATGCCCCCGAAGCGCCCGCCGCTAGTGCGACGCAGCCGGCGGCTAGCTCGGTGGCGCCGCCAGCCGCGCCGCCGCTAGCAGCGGTTGAGGCTGCTCCGATAGTGGCAGCGCCGCCAGCAGTGGCGCTGCCGATATCCGCCCCACTCGTGGGGGCCCCGGCGCCGGCGCCAGCGCCCGCAGCCGACGTGGCCATTGGTGCCGCGCTCCAAACCCAGCACCTGTTGCACCAATTGGCGTTGGCCGAAATGCGTAACCAACACTTGCTAGAGCAGCAGCAGCTGCTGCGCCAAATGTTGGACATGGCCCAGGGGCGGTAATAGCGGTTTGGGCGGGCCCTTGGGTGCTTTAGGTTGGGGGCATTTGCACGGGGCCCAGGCCGGACGCGACGAATAACGTCTGGGGCCCTAAAAGGCGCCGCAGTGTTGGGTCGAAGATCGGGCGGTCCGCTTTCTAAAGCCCGGGGCGGCCGCGTATCTTTGCCGTCCCCCAACCCTAGCCTTCGTCTTATGAAATTCATCGTCTCGTCCTCCGCCCTGCTCAAGCAGCTGCAGAGCATCAACGGCGTGGTTACAAACAACCCCGTGGTGCCCATTCTCGAGAATTTCCTCTTCGAGATTGAAGCCGGCAAGCTCACCATTACGGCTTCCGATTTGGAAACCAGCATGATTACCGAGCTGCCCGTGGAGGCCCGCGACGGGGGCCGCATCGCCGCGCCCGCCCGCATCCTGCTCGATACGCTCAAGAACCTGCCCGACCAGCCCGTCACCTTCACCATCGACGAGGAAACCTACACCATCGAAATCGGCTCGGCCAACGGGCGCTACAAGCTGGCCGGCGAGAATGCCGCCGACTTCCCCCGCGTGCCGGTGGTGAAGGGCTCGGCCCCGGTCGAAATCCCGTCGTCGTCGCTGGCCCGGGCCATCAACAAAACCATCTTCGCGGTGAGCACCGACGAGCTGCGCCCCGCCATGACCGGTATTCTGGTGCAGCTGGCCGACGCGCAAATCACCTTCGTGGCCACCGACGGCCACCGCCTGCTGCGCTACCGCCGCCAGGACGTGGGCGCCGGCCAAACCGCCAACCTCATTATCCCGCGCAAGGCCTTCAACCTGCTCAAGGGCGTGCTGCCCTCCGAGGCGGCCCCGGTGCGCATTGAGTTCAACCAGAGCAACGCCTTTTTCTCGTTTAACCAGATGCGCCTCGTGTGCCGCTTGATCGACGAGCGCTACCCCGACTACGAGAACGTGATTCCGGTGAGCAACCCCAACAAGCTCACCATCAACCGCCAGGAGCTGCTGAACTCGGTGCGCCGCATCAGCATCTATTCCAACAAAACCACCCACCAGGTGCGCCTGCGCCTGGCCGGCTCCGAGCTGACGGTTTCGGCCGAAGACCTCGACTTCAGCAACGAGGCCAACGAGCGCCTGGCCTGCCAGTACGACGGCGAGGACATGGAAATCGGCTTCAACGCCCGCTTCCTGCAGGAAATGCTCTCCAACATCGACTCCGAGGAAATCACCCTGGAGCTGAGCACCCCCAACCGCGCCGGCCTGCTAATGCCCGCCGCCGCCGACGACAACGAGAGCATCCTGATGCTGGTGATGCCGGTGATGCTCAACAACTACGTTTAAATCACTGATTAATAATGATTAACCGTGATTTCGCTGATTAGCAACAGCCAGCGAAATCACGGTTAATCATTATTAATCAGTACCAATGGTTAAAATTATAAGTCAAAGATTAATCAGTGAAATCACGGTTAATCACGAATAATCAGTGATGAAAAAATCCGAAATCCGCTTCAGCATTGCCCTCGACGACCAGAAAGTGCCCGAAGCCATCAGCTGGTCGGCCACCGATGCGGGGCCCGATATTCACTTTGCCAAGGCCATCAACATTGCCTTGTGGGACCGCGAGCAGGTGGGCACGATGAAAATCGACCTCTGGACCAAGGACATGCCGACCGACGAAATGAAGCGCTTTTGCGTGGACAATATGGGCTCGATGGCCGAAAACATCGTGTCGGCCACCAACGACGTGGAGATGGCCAAGAAAATCCGGGCCCTCTGCAAGGAGCTGTCCGACTACCTCGACCAGCAGGAGCAGGGCCTGAGCTAGGGCCCCCAGTTGCAACAGGCCCACAAAAAAGCCCCGCTGGCAGTGCCAGCGGGGCTTTTTTGTGGGCCTGTTGCAACTGGGGCTAGCGGGCGTTGCGGCCCAGGTTGCCGGCGGGGCGGGTGGTGGCTTTGGGGTTGGCCGGGCCGATGGTGGCGTTGTTGGCGCGGGCCGGGGTGGGGTCCTGTACCGACTTGACGAGGGCCTGGGTGGCCGCTTGGCTGGCGGTGCTGGCGTAGTCGCGGTCGGCCTTGTTGTAGCGGCCGCGGGCATCGTAGTAGTTGGAGTACTGGTCGGTGCTGAGCACGGCTTTCAGCTCCTGGTCGCGCTCGTGCAGGATGCCGGTGCGCTGCTGGTCGAGGGCGGCCGTATTCTTGGCGTTGCGGCGCTCAGCGTCCTCTAGCTTGGTGGTTTTGTCGGCGTTGATGGCGCGCAGGCGCGCGGCCTGGTAGCCGTTAAGGTGCAGGTCGCGCACCATGTAGTCGCTCAGGCGCTCGGCGCGGTTGGTGGCTTCGGGGTTGAGGCGGGGGCTGGGCTGGGTTTTATCCTGCACGGCCACCGGCGGCAGGGCCACTTGCTGGGCCCAGGCGGCGGGGGCCGCCAGGGCCAACAGGCAGGCCAGGGCCCCGGAGGAAAGGCGGTTGTTCATGGTCGGGAGGGGGTTGTGGAAAACCAAAACGAACGCAAGGACCGCGCCGCGTCCGCGCGGCCCTTGCCCGTGGTTAACGGCAAACCCGCCCGCCCGGTTGGCTTAAAAAGTGTTTTGCCACATCATTGACTCCACCGGCCGGTCGGTGCGGTGGTTGTACTTGGCGCTGGGCTTGCGGTTGTAGAGGGTGGCCACTTCGCCCTGCACCAGGAAGTAGATGAGCTGCCCAATGGGCATGCCGGGGTACACACGCACGGGCACCGACACGCTGATTTCCAGCGTCCAGTGGTTGCAAAAGCCCACGTCGCCCTTGCCCGCTGTGGCGTGGATGTCGATGCCCAGGCGGCCCACGCTGCTCTTGCCCTCGAGGAAAGGCACGGTGGCGTGGGTTTCGGTATACTCGGCCGTCACGCCCAAGTATAGTTGGCCCGGCTGAAGCACGAAGCCCTCGGTGGCGTCCATCTCGAAGGTGTCGATTTCGTTGTGGCGGCGCGCGTCCAGCACCGCGTCGCGGTAGGTGGCCAGGTAGCGGCCCAGGTGCACGTCGTACGAATTGGTGCCGAGGCAGCTGCGGTCGAAGGGCTCGATGACGATGGTGCCTTTCTCAATTTCGGCAAGGATTTGCTGGTCGGTCAGGATCAAAACGGGGCAGGAAAAAAGGTGGGTGGACGGCGTAGGGCCCCGCCGCAGGATGGAATCAGAAGGTAAAAAGCGCGGCTACTCGTGGCCGGGCCGCTGGGGGCCCACGTCGCTGTCGGGCGCTTCGTCCTCGTCGTCATCGCCGTAGTGGTCGTCGCGCAGGGGCTTGGGGCGGGCGTCGCGCAGGCGGCTGAGCAGGCTGCGCCCCGGGGCGGGCGGGGCCACGTCGGGCTCGGGCTCGCCCTCCGGGGCTAAGTAGTCGATGCGGCGCTGGAGGCCCGGGATGACGTTGAGCACCAGGTGCAGCAGCAGCAGGAAGCTGCTCAGGCTGAGCAGAAACGTGAGGTAGTCGAGCCAGTTGTGGCGCGGAGCGGGGCCCTCGGGCTGGGGCGTAGCCACGGCCGAATCGTCGCCGGTGGCGGCCGGGGCCCCAGTGGTGGTTTCGGCGGTTTCGGCGGTAGGGGCGGCTCGGGCGTCGTCGTTGGTGGTGAGGGGAGCGGCCATGGGACCCTCGGCGTCGGGGGCCACGGCGGCTGCGTCGGCGGGGGCCCCGGCGGCGTTGAACTGGGCGTCGGCCTGCTTGATGAGGCGCTCTTCGGCCCGCACCAGGGCCACCCGCTCGTCGCGGGGCAGGCCGTGGATGAAGAACTCAAAGTTGCGGTCGCGCAGGATGCTGTTGAGCTGCTTGTTGAACTCGGCCAGCGACATAGGGCCGGTGCCGAAGCGGTTTTTGTAGTGCTCGGCGCTGGCGTTGTAGTTCTGGAACAGCTTCTTGAGCGCGGCGTTGTCGCCGAACTGGTCGAACTGCCGGCGGGCGGCGGCGGTGCGCAGCGTCACCGGGAACTTGCCGCGGGTGAAGGACTTGTCGTACACCGTTTCGAAGGTGCGGAAGTTCAACTCGTCCACCGTCTTGTCGAACAGCGCCTTGTTGGCCTGGGCGGGCGTCTGGGCCTGGGCCAGCGGAGCGAGCAGCAGGAGCAGCGCGAGGAATTTAATTTTCAGCATAAGCAAAGGGCAACGCGCAAGAATTCGTGGCGCAAAGTTCGCACACTTTAAATGGGAAAGGTTCGCAAACGCCGCCGGTAGGAAGCATTTGCGAACCTTTCTCGGGCGCGGGGCCCCGGACGGGGCCTCGTTTCGGCGGTGCGGCGCGCTACAAGCCGTGGGCTATTATCAGCGATTCGCGGCAGGCGCTAAGGTACTTGTCCACCAACTCTTCGGTGATGGCCGTGGAGATGAACAGGGCCTCGAACTGCGAGGGCGCCAGGTAGATGCCGCGCTCCAGCATGGCGTGGAAGTAGCGGCCGAAGGCGGGCAGGTCGCACTGCTTGGCGTCTTCGAGGTTGTGCACCGGGGCTGCCGTGAAGAACAGACTGAACATGGAGCCCACCCGGTTTACGGTGTAGTGGAGGCCTAATTCCTGAGCGATTTGGCGGGTGCCGTCGGCCAGGCGGGCGGTGGTGGCGTCGAGCTGGGCGTACAGTTCGGGGTTTTCGTGCAGGTGGCGCAACTGGGCCAGGCCGGCGGCGGTGGCCAGCGGGTTGCCCGAGAGCGTGCCGGCCTGGTACACCTTGCCGGCCGGGGCCACCTGGTTCATGATGTCGGCGCGGCCGCCGTAGGCCCCCACCGGCAGGCCCCCGCCGATGATTTTGCCCAGCGTCGTCAGGTCCGGCACGATGCCAAACAGCTCCTGGGCCCCGCCGGGCGCCAGGCGGAAGCCGGTCATCACTTCGTCAAAAATCAGTACGATGCCATGCGCGGTGCACAGGGCGCGCAGGGCCGGCAAATACCCTTCCTGCGGGGCCACCAGGCCCATGTTGCCCACCACGGGCTCCAGGATAATGGCGGCGATTTGGCCGGGGTTGGCGGCCACGGCGGCTTGCAGGGCGGGCAGGTCGTTGTAGGGCACCGTGAGGGTGTCCTGGGCCACGCCGGCCGTGACGCCGGCCGAGTCGGGCGTGCCCAGGGTGAGGGCCCCCGAGCCGGCCGCAATAAGGAAAGCGTCGGCGTGGCCGTGGTAGCAGCCCTCAAACTTGAGGATTTTGGCCCGCCCCGTGTAGCCCCGCGCCACCCGGATGGCCGACATGCAGGCCTCGGTGCCGGAGTTCACGAGCCGCACTTTTTCAATGCTGGGCACCATTTCGGTGATGAGCTGGGCCAGCTCGCTTTCGCGGCGCGTGGGGGCCCCAAAGCTGAGCGAGTGGGGCAGGGCGGCGCGCACGGCGTCGAGCACCACGGCCGGGGCGTGGCCCAAAATCATGGGGCCCCAGGAGTTGATAAAATCGACGTAGCGGTTGCCGTCCACGTCGGTGAGCCAGGCGCCGGCGGCGCTCTGCATGAACACCGGCGTGCCGCCCACCGAGCGGAAGGCCCGCACCGGCGAGTTGACGCCCCCCGGAATCAGGTCTTTGGCCTGGGCAAAAAGGGCGTCGGAAGTCGTTTGGTTTAGCATGGAATTCGGTTGGCAGTTTATTTAATAAGCCACGGGATGCCGTTTGGGTTCGAGGTTTCTACTTGCTTTAGGCGGTCATGCTGAGCCTGTCGAAGCATCTCTCCCGCAGCAGTAATGAGTTACTTAGCGGGAGAGATGCTTCGACAGGCTCAGCATGACTGCTTAATGACCGCGCGGTGCTACTTTACCACGTGCATCTCCAGGCCGTCGAGTTTGGTGATGGGCACCACTTGGTTGTCGCGGAAGCCGCTGGGGTAGGCGTAGCCCTGGAACACGGCCCCCGGGGCGGGCGCGTCGGTGGCCAGGCCGGGCTGAAACGCGGGGCCAAATTCGGCCAGCGCGTTGCCAAAAAACAGGAGCATGTCGAAGCCCTGGCCGGCGTAGGCGGTGGGCGGCAGGTGCTGGCGCTGCAAGTACAGCTGCCGGAAACGCCGGTAGCCCAGGGCCCCCTCGTCGATGTACTTGGGCTGCACGAAGTAAATGCCCGGCCCGTTGAGCTGGCTGGGGTCGAGGCGCGGGTTGTCGAGCCAGGCACCCGAGGCCAGCAGTGGCGGGCGGGTGGCGGCCGGCGCGGCGCGCTGCACACCCAGGAAATAGGGCCCCGCCTTGCGGTCGTCGGACGCCACCACGAGGTGGCCGGTGCCGGCCAGGTCGAGGCCGGCGCTGGCGGCGGCCAGGCTCTCGTCCACGTCGGGGTTGAAGCGGCGGCGGGCGCTGACCTTGCCGCCCAGGGCCTCAAACGTGGCTTGGTAGGCGTCGGCGAAAATGGTTTCGTCGTGGCTGTCTTCGTGCAGCAGCACGGCCGGGCGGCCAATGCCAAAGGCATCGGCGGCGAACTGCGCCGCCAGCCGGCCCTGGGTAGCTGCGCCGGGGCTGTTGAGGTAGTGCCAGGGGTTGTCGAGCACCAGGTCGCCGTCCTGCGAGAGCGGGTTCACGCACACAATCTGGTGGTCCTGGGCGTAGCGGGCCAGCAGCTTAGCGCCCGACTTGTACACCGGCCCAATCAGCAAATCCATACCGGCCAGCTCGGGCAGGGCCAGCACCTGCTTCAGCCCCAGGGTGTCGGCCCCCGTGTCGTAGGCAAAGAGCTGCACCGGGTGGCCGGCCCGCTGGAGCGAGTCCTGGGCCAGGCGCAGGCCGGCGTAGAGGTCGGTCACGAACTGGTTTTTGCGCTGCTTCTGCCAGCTCGGGTCGTCGAGCTCGAAGGGCAGCAGCACGGCCACGTTGTAGCTGGTTTTGCGGGCCGTGGCGCGGGCCACCACCCGGGGCCCCAGGGGCCCGGCGTAGCGGGCCGCGTCGAGGCCAAACTTGGCGACGAGCTCGTCGAGCTGGGGCCGGTCGGCCTCCGTGCCGAAGCCGTTGGGCACGGCCAGGCGGTCGGCGTAGGCGCGGGCCAGGGCGGCGTCGTCGGGGGTGCGGCGCAGCAGGCGCTGCCAGGTGCCGCGGTCGTTGAGGCGGGGCAGGTAGCTGGCCTTCAGCGCGTCGCGGGCAGGGCCGAAGTCGGCGGGTAGGGCCCCCAGCGTTTTCAGGGCCGTGTCGTAGTCGCCCTGCTCCAATGATACCTGGCCTTGCAGCAGCAGCGCCTCGTTGAGGTTAGGGTAGGCGGGGTACTCGGCGCGCAGCAGGTTGAGGAGCTGCTCGGCGTCGGCCCACTGCCGCAAGCGGGCATTGGCCACGGCGGTGAGGTAGGCCGCATCGGCGGCGTGCGCGAAGCGGGCCCCGGGCTGGGCCAGGGGTTCTAACTCAAGCAGCGCCGCGGCGTACTGGCCCTGGTCGAGCTGCACTTTGCCAGCCCGGTAGTGCGCGTCCGGGCTACCCGTCCGGCCGGCGGGCTTGGCAGTAGCAGGCTTAGCGGCGGTGGGCTTGGCAACGGTAGGTTTGGCCGCGGCACTAGCGCCGGCGGTGGGCTTGGCAGTGGCGGCGCTGCCGGTAGCAGGCTTAGCAACAGTAGAATTGCCGGCGGACGGTTTGGCAGCAGTGGAAGTGGCGGCAGTAGGCTTGGTAATAGCGGAAGTACCGGCGGTGGGCTTAGCTGCGGTGGAAGCACCGGGGACCAGCCTGGCCGTGGCCGCCGTGCCAACGGCCGTCTTGACCGCGGTTTTAGCGGCCGGCTTTGCCGCGCCAGCCTTTACAGTCGTTGCAGTCGTGGGCGTTTGGGCAGCCACGGCCAGCGGCAACAGGGCCCCCAGCAGCAGGCGTGGCAGCCGAAACCGGCGGGTAAAAGCAAAGGGCATGGGCAGCGCGGGGTGAGTGGGCCCACAAAAGTACGCAGGGCCCGGGGGCCGTTATTGCCGCAGGGTGCCGCAGGGGCCTCGTGAGGTTCCCGTTAACCCTTTGCCGCCGCCGCCGTGGCCTCCACAAAAATGCGCGTGAACTCGGGGTGCTTGGCCCGGATGGCGTGCTCCAGCCGGGCGGTGGCGGCCACGGTTTCCTCGGCCGACAGCTCGGGCCGGAAGCGCACGTCGAGGGCCAAAATGGCTTCCTGGGGCCCCAGGTACATTGAGAGCGGCGGGTGCAGGCGCGCCACCGCGGGCTCGGCGGCGGCCAGGGCGCGCAGGCTGGCCAGGGTGGCTGCGTCCACGCCCTCGCCCACCAGCAGGCCGCGGGTTTCCGTCAGCATGAACACGGCCATGCCAATCAGCAGCACCCCGATGGCCAGCGACGCGCTGCCGTCGAGGTACGGGTTGTTGAGCAAATGCCCGAAAAACACGCCCGCCAGCGCAATCAGCAGGCCCACGAGCGCGGCCAAGTCTTCGAGCAAAATGGCGTACACGGCCGGGTCGCGGCTGGCGCGCAGGGCCTGCCAGAAACCGGCGTCGCCGCGCGTTTTGTTGAACTCGCGGTAGGCCAGGGTGAAGGCCACGCCCTCGAACACCACGGCCAGGCCCAGCACCCAGTAGTTCCAGGTGGGGTCGGAGAGGGGCGCGGGCTTTTGGATGTGAATCCAGCCCTCGTAGAGCGAGATGCCGCCGCCCACCGCGAAGATGAGCACGGCCACGATCATCGTCCAGAAATACAGCTCCTTGCCGTGCCCAAACGGGTGCTCGTCGTCGGCCGGCCGAGCGCTGCGGGCCAGGCCCAGCAAAATCAGCAGCCCGTTGCCGCTGTCCACCAGCGAGTGGATGCTCTCGGAGAGCATGGCCGCGCTGCCGGTGAAAAACGCCGCCACAAACTTGGCCACGGCAATGGCCACGTTGGCCCCAATGGCCCCGTACACCACGGTTTTGGAGGAAGAGCTACCCGCCATAAAATGAAGATTGAATGAACGCCTGGTACGCGCGCCTGCTGCGGGGGTTGGGAGCCGGGTAGAGAAACCCCCATGAACTGTCATGCTGAGCGGAACGAAGTGGAGTCGAAGCATCTCCACTGCGGCAGTAAATAATTACTTGCGCAAGAGAGATGCTTCGGCTGCGCGGACGCCAGATGGGCATGATGTTCAACGGGTTTCTTTGGTACTCCTGGGGGCCCCGGGCAACGGAGAAGGGCGTCTCACGCAGCCGCTTAGAAAAGTTTCCTTGATACCCCTGGGGGCCCCGGGCCGTACTTTTGCCGGCATGGAGCCCACCTTGCCCTTCACCCGCACGCGGGTCACGCTGCTGTTTGTGCTGGCCGCTTCGGTGGGCCTGAGCCTGTTCCTGATTGCCGGGCGCGTCGTCGTCACGCACCAAATCCGGTTCCTGTTCCTGGCCTGGAACCTCTTCCTGGCCCTTATCCCGTACGCGCTGAGCACGCTGCTCGGGCTGGCCCAGGGGCCCCTGCGGGCGCGCCTGCTGCTGCCGGTGGGCGCGGCGTGGCTGCTGTTTTTCCCCAACGCGCCCTACCTCGTCACCGACCTCTTCCACCTCGACGAGCGCCCCGACGCCCCGCTCTGGTTCGACCTGGCTCTCATCCTCTCCTGCGCCTGGAACGGCCTGATGCTGGCCTACGCCTCGCTGGCCGACATGCAAACCCTAGTGCGCCTGCGCCTGGGGCCCCTGGCCGGCTGGGCCTTCGCCACGGTGGCGCTGCTGCTCAGCAGCTTCGGCATCTACCTGGGCCGCTACCTGCGCTACAATTCCTGGGACGTCCTGGCTAATCCGCTCACCCTCTTCTACGACATCCTCAACCGCCTCCTGCACCCCTTCGCCTACCCCCGCACCTGGGGCGTAACGATGGTATTCGGCGCATTCCTGCTGCTGGGCTACGGGACCGTGCGCGTGCTGGGCCGGGCCCAGGCAGAGTAGGGAAATCAGGCCAGTGAAGTAATAATTGGCCCAATTGGCAATGAATCCTGCGATAGTTTTTGCCTCACTTTACCCGAAAGATTGGTCAGAACGGCGTAGGTATTTATGGGTGCGTTCAGAACGAACACGGTCAACGTGTACTTCTTAAAGTTCTGCTGGTGCTGCAAATTTTTGTCGAACGTCAGTAATGCCTGAAACTCATCGGCTACCATAAGTTTTAGCAGTTCGCCGTTTTTAACACCGTTCCATCCCTTGTCACGCACTGTAAATACTTCGTGTCCGGGAAAATCCTGCTTCAGTCGCTTCGGCAGGTTCTCGTCAAGCAGCAGCTTCATACAATTGCGCGACGTTTGTAGAAGTCAGAAATTTATTAGCCGTTTCTAATACCGCCACCGCTTGCGCCTTGGCTACCGTTGGAAAGTCGTCTAAAAATTCGTCGAGCGAAACGCCAGCTTCCAGATGGTCAAACAGCGACCCTACCGGGACTCTAGTGCCGGCAAATACTGGCTGCCCGCCCAGTATGTCGTGGTCGGTAGTGATTAGGGTTTTGAGGTCCATATTCTAATACTTAGAAAAATTGCGTACTTAATTTTCTGATTTAACAATGAAATCATACGCATGTTCTGTGAAATAAATCGGAATATTTGCCCAAGCAAAATTATTCTGTTTGGCTATCAAATGAGTAGTTTGCATTAATTCCATAAAATGCACAATTATTAGCTGTTCACACCAGTCTCGCGCATTTTGTAAATTGTCGGTGTCAAGCGTAATGTTCTCAAAGGCATTTTGCAAGTCTTCGTAGCCAGTCAAAACAAATTCACTTTTCGTCATTGTTTCTTCTGTTACATCGCAAAGCCATTCCATATCGTTTAAATCAAGTCCTCCGTCCTTGTCAAACGCAAATCCATCTATGCTCCAAATATCTGTATTAATATCAAACTCAATCATTTCAAAATACATAGCTTTTATATTTATACTCTTAGACGTCGATTTGTAAAATTTTTCTATCCAAGCTGCTAATTCCTTGGCTTGAACATTCATTGATTTTTCCAGAATGGTATGAAAATCTGTTGATGGTATTATTTCTAACTCCGACTCAGCAACGCGAGATGCTTCATTAAAATGAAATTTTTCGAGTTCGTTATTTATTTGTTCTGCAAATTCGAAATTCATGTTTACTATTTTTTATTTCAAGTAGAAAACCTTATTCATTGTGCTATTTACAGTGAAAATGCCGTCGCTATCGATAGATGCTCTAAATAACCCAGAAACTTTTAATGTTCGAATATAAGGTAAGCTACTTAGAAAGGCATGGGCTATTGTTATTATTATCCAGCATACAACTGCATAGCGGTAATATTTGTAAGGATAGCCCGAGCCCTTCCTATACGTCGCCGCTGCTCCTACCTTCGCGGATATGCCCCAAATGACCTGGCCGCGCCTGCTCTCGCAGCGCCGCTTCCCCGACCAACAGCTGCCGCCCACCAGCGCGGCGCCCGTGCGCGGGGCCTTCGTGCAAGACTACGACCGGGTGGTGTTCTCGTCGGCCTTCCGGCGCTTGCAGCGCAAAACCCAGGTGATGCCACTGCCCGAAACCGACTTCGTGCACACCCGCCTCACGCACTCGCTCGAAACGGCCGTGGTGGGCCGCTCGCTGGGCCGCCTCGCCGCCCGCCACCTGCTGGAAGCCGACGGGCCCCTGGCCGCGCAGCTGCCCAACCTCGACCAGGACTGTGGCGACATTGTGGCCGCCGCCTGCCTGGCCCACGACATCGGCAACCCGCCCTTCGGCCACTCCGGCGAAGACGCCATCAGCAGCTACTTTGCCAGCGCCGCGGCCGCCCCGTACCTGGCCGGCTTGTCGGCCGCCGAAGTGGCCGATTTGCAGCACTTTGAGGGTAACGCGGCTGGCTTCCGCATCCTCACCCACACCTACGCGGCGCACAGCACCGGCACCGCCGGCCTGGGCCTCACCTACGCCACGCTGGGGGCCTTCACGAAGTACCCCAAGCCGAGCGAGGTGGCCGCCGGGGCCCTAATTGGCGGCGCGTCGGAGAAGAAATACGGCCATTTCCAGGCCGAAAATGCCCGGTTCCGCCACGTGGCCGCCGAGCTGGGTTTGCTGCCCAAAGACGCGGCGGCCGGCTTCTACCACCGCCACCCGCTGGCGTTTCTGGTGGAGGCCGCCGACGACCTCTGCTACCGCATCATCGACTTCGAGGACGGCCTCAAGCTGGGCCTCATCGCCCCGGAAACTGGCCTGCCGCTGCTCAAAGCCATGCTCGGCGACCCGGCCGGGCGCGTGGGCAGCGTGCAGTGGCACGACTGGCGCGAGGAGCTGGGCTACGTCCGGGCCCGCCTCATCGGCAAGCTGGTGGGGGAGGTGGCCACGATTTTTGCCCGCCACGCGCCCGCCATTTTGCGCGGCGAATACGACCAGCCGCTCATCAAGGAGCTGGGCTGCTGGCCAGATTTGCAGCAGGTGCAGCGCCTCAGCGTCGCGCGCCTCTACCGCAGCCGCCCGGTGCTCGAAATCGAGGCCGCCGGCTTCGAGGTGCTCGGGGGCCTGCTCGACGCGTTTCTCGCCGCCACCTTCGACGCTGGGGCCGGCCACCGCGCCCGCAAATTGCTCGACCTCGTGCCCGACCAGTTCCGCGCCGTGGGGCCCCAGGCCGGGGCCCCAGCCTACGAGAAAATCCTGCTCCTCACCGACTACGTGGCCGGCATGACCGACCAGAACGCGCTGAGCCTCTACAAAACCATCAAGGGCATTGAGCTGCCCAAGGGATTTTAGCAGGCCACCTTCCTTAATCAGAGTAGTGATAAAAAGGCCGTCATGCTTCGCTGCGCTCTGCATGACGGCCTTTTGTCTTTTTGGAACAAGCCTTATTACCAAAGTCCGCGCTACATCCGAGTTGATAATGAAGGAATTATGAGGGTGGCTGGCTCGCTGCTGGCATAACCCCGGGGTTTGTTCCGCCGTTACTAACGCCCGGTTTGTACCCTAATTCCCCGCAATGGCCGCTCCCCAATTCTTCTTTGCCACCGGCATCGAAAATAGCAACCCCACCATCCAAAACGGCAAAGTCCGCGTCGACGAGCTAGAAAAATGCGGCCACTACCAGCACTGGCAGAAGGATTTTGACTTGGTGCAGGAGCTGGGCATCGAGTTCCTACGCTACGGGCCCCCGCTGCACACTACTTGGCAGGGCCCCGGCAAGTACGATTGGTCGTTTGCCGATGCCACGTTCCAGGACCTGCACCGGCGCAACATTGTGCCCATCGTGGATTTGTGCCACTTCGGCGTACCCGACTGGCTGGGCAACTTTCAAAACCCCGATTTCCCCAAGCTGTTTGCCGACTACGCGAGGGCGTTTGCCACCCGTTTCCCGTGGGTGCAGCTCTACACGCCGGTGAACGAGATGTACGTCTGCGCCGAGTTTTCGGCCCTCTACGGCTGGTGGAACGAGCAGCTGGCCAGCGACAAAGCATTCGTCACGGCGCTCAAGTACATCGTGAAGGCCAATGTGCTGGCCATGCACGCCATTTCGGCGGTGCGGCCCGACGCGCTGTTTATCCAAAGCGAATCATCAGAGTATTTCCACGCCGAAAACCCGGCCGCCATCAAGCCCGCCGAGCTGCTGAACGCCAAGCGGTTCCTGTCGCTGGACCTAAACTACGGCCGCCGCGTGGACTCCGACATGTACGAGTACCTGCTCGACAACGGCATGACGCGCGACGAGTACCACTTCTTTCTGAAGAATAATCGCAAGCACCAGTGCATCATGGGCAACGATTATTACCAGACCAACGAACACCGCGTGCGCGCCGATGGCAGCACTACGGCGGCGGGCGAAATATTTGGCTACCACACCATTACAACGCAATACTACGACCGCTACCGCCTGCCCGTGATGCACACCGAAACCAACCTCTGGCAGGGCCCCAAGGGCGACGAGGCCGTGAACTGGCTCTGGAAGGAGTGGGCCAACGTGCTGCGCGTGCGCAACGACGGCGTGCCCGTGCTAGGTTTCACGTGGTATTCGCTCGTCGACCAAGTGGACTGGGACACGGCCCTGCGCGAAAACAACGGCACCGTGAACCCGCTGGGCCTCTTCGACTTGCAGCGCAACATCCGGCCCGTGGGGGAGGCCTACAAGAAGCTCATCAGCCAGTGGAAGCGGGTGCTGCCCGCCCAAAGCCTGGCCCTGCAGCTGCCCATCGTCATGCCCAACCAAAGCAACCAGGCCTGGGCCCAGCAAAAACAAGCCGATGCCCAAGCGGCCGAGAAAGACCCGGCCATCGCCGCCGGCGATTCCCCGCTGCAAGGTGCCCACTAATTCCGCCCCATCCCATGCGTTTTCAAGATAAAGTAGTGATTATCACGGGCGGGGCCAGCGGCATTGGCCTGGCCACTGCCAAGCGCCTGGCCTCCGAAGGGGCCCGCATCGTACTGGCTGATCTCAACCAGGCCAATCTCGACGCGGCCGTGCCCGAGGTGCACACCGCCGGGGCCCCCGACGTACTCGCCAGCCTCTGCAACGTGGCCGACGAAGCGCAGGTAATAGCCACCGTGCAGGCCACGCTGGCCAAATTCAGCCGCCTCGACGTGGTAGTGAACAACGCGGGTTTGATGCAATTTAAGGCCCTCGAAGAGCTGACCGGCGACGACTGGCTGCGGGTGCTGAGCGTGGATTTGCTGGGCGCGTTCTACTTCACTAAGCAAGCGTTTTTACACATGAAGCCCGGCGGCGCGGTCGTGAACGTGGCCAGCATCCACGCCATTGCCACCGAGGCACTGGTGGCGCCCTACGCGGCGGCCAAGGCGGCTGTGCTCTCGCTCACGCGCTCGTCGGCTATTGAAGGGGCCCCCAAGGGCCTGCGCATCAACGCCGTACTGCCCGGCGCCATCGACACGCCCATGCTCTGGAACAACCCGAACGTAAAAAGCGGCGTCGAAAAAATCAACCCCAGCGACGTGGGCAAGCCCGAAAACGTGGCCGCCGCCATCGCCTTCCTGGCTTCCGACGACGCCGAATTCGTGCAGGGCTCTGAACTGCTGGTTGACGGCGGCCGGCTCGACCATTTGTAGGGCCCCGGGGCCCTAATTATTCACCCAAACAAAAGCCGTTGCGAATAGCTCGCAGCGGCTTTTGTTTAAGCGTGTCTAAGTGTATTTAATTAATTAAATAATTAGTCTCTTCCTCGTGCAGCGCCACCATGTTGGCGAGCAGTTGCTCAATTAATTTACGGCCTTTCCAAACCGATTTTAGCTTGGCCCGAATCTGCTCGGCCGTTTGCACGAATTCTTGTTCTTCGGCGGTTTCGTGGCCTTCGAAGGCCATTAATTGTTCAACCATCGGCGCGGTCATTTCGGGGTGAAATTGCAAGCCCACAATGCCGTCGCCCCACACGAAGCCCTGCGTGGTGCACCCCGCCGACATGCCCACCCGCAGGGCCCCCGGCGGCACCGTAAAGGCGTCGAGGTGCCAGTGCAGCACGGCGGCTTTCTCGGGCCAGCCGCGCAGCAGTGGGTGCTCCAGTGATTTAGCTGAAAACCGCACCGTCCAAAACCCAATTTCCGGCTCGGCATTCGGCCGTACCTCGGCGCCGAGTGCCTGGGCTACTAACTGGGCCCCCAGGCAAATGGCCAGCGTAATTTTCCCCGCCCGCAGCACCTGCTGAATAAACGCCTTCTCGTCGCGCAACCACGGAAATTGGGCTTCGTCGTGCACGCTCATGGCGCCACCCAGGATTAACAATCCGTCAAAATCGGCCAGCGCCGGAAACACCGGACTGGGCTCGAACAAGCGCGTGTACGCCAGCGAATGGCCGTGCGCCGCCAGCCAATCGGCCGCGTGCCCAGGGCCTTCGTCGGGCAGGTGTTGGAGGCAATGCCAGCGCATTTTAGTTAGGAATTACAATTAACGGATTATTAAAGCACCTTCTCTGCATGGGTGAACATGATTAGAACTAGCGCGGCTATTGCTACACTGCAAAAGCCCATCAAGAAAAGAATCCAGAACGCAATACCCGTCAAGAGGAGCCTTTTGGTGCTAATAAATTTTCTGCGGCTGATTGCGCGATAAGCCCAAACACTCACAAGGAGATAGATTATTTCGAAAGTGTAAAACTCCCAGTAGCACAGTAGAAAACTTATTAATTCCATCGCTATCTATAAAGGAAAGTCGCTTCGGTAACCCGAAGCGACTTTCCTTTATAGATAGCGATTAGGTACAAAGCGCAAATCTACTCCCACTCAATCGTGGCCGGGGGCTTGCTGCTGATGTCGTACACCACGCGGTTGATGCCGCGTACCTGGTTGATAATCTTGTTGCTAACCTCGGCCAGGAACTCGTAGGGGAGGTGGGCCCAGTCGGCGGTCATGCCGTCTACGCTGGTTACGGCGCGCAGGGCCACCACGCGCTCGTAGGTGCGTTCGTCGCCCATCACGCCTACGCTTTGCACGGGCAGCAGCATCACGCCGGCCTGCCAAACCTTGTCATAGAGGCCGTGCTCTTTTAGCAGGTTAATAAATACGCCGTCGGCGCGCTGGAGCAAGTCCACCTTCTCGGGCGTGATGTCGCCGAGGATGCGGATGCCCAGGCCGGGGCCCGGGAAGGGGTGGCGGTTCAGGATTTCGCCGGGCAGGCCCAGCGTGGCGCCCACCTCGCGCACCTCGTCCTTGAAGAGCATGCGCAGCGGCTCCACAATCTTGAGGTTCATCTTCTCGGGTAGGCCGCCCACGTTATGGTGGCTTTTGATGGTGACGGCGGGGCCCTTCACCGATACCGACTCGATTACGTCGGGGTAAATAGTGCCCTGGGCCAGCCAGCGGGCCCCTTCCACCTTCTGCGCCTCGCGGTCGAACACCTCGATGAAGGTGCGGCCGATGGCCTTGCGCTTCTGCTCGGGGTCCGTGAGGCCGGCCAGGGCGGTGTAGAACTCGGCCCCGGCTTCCACGCCGGTCACGTTCAGGCCCAGGCCCTCGTAGGCCTTCAGCACCGAGGCAAACTCGTCCTGCCGCAGCAGGCCGTTGTCCACGAAAATGCCGTGCAGCCGGGGCCCGATGGCGCGGTGTAGCAGCAGTGCCGCCACGCTGCTGTCCACGCCGCCCGAGAGGCCCAGAATCACCTGGTCGTCGGGGCCGATGGTGCTTTGCAGCGCCGCCACGGCCGAGTCCACGAAGTGCTCGGGCGTCCAGCTCTGGGCGCAGCCGCAGATGTCGACGACGAAGTTTTTCACCAGCTGCTTGCCCTCGGTCGAGTGCGTCACTTCGGGGTGGAACTGGATGCCGTAGGTAGCCTGGCCCTCGATTTCGTAAGCCGCCACCTGTACATCGGGTGTGCCAGCAATGGCCAGGAAGCCTTGCGGGAGCGTTTTAATGGTATCGCCGTGCGACATCCAAACCTGCGAGCCGGGCGTGAGGCCATGCAGCAGCGGGTGGTGCTGGTTGAGGTGCGACAGGCGGGCGCGGCCATACTCGCGGATGGTGGCGGGCAGCACCTCGCCGCCGCCCTGCTGGGCTAGCAGCTGGGCCCCGTAGCACACGCCCAGCACCGGCACGTGGCCCAGCAGGTGGCGCAGGTCGGGGTTGGGGGCGTCGGCGTCGCGCACCGAGCAGGGCGAGCCGGATAGCACAACGCCCCGAATGTCATCGCTCAGGGCGAGGGTCGGGGCGTGGGTGTAGGGGTGAATTTCGCAGAAGACGTGCAGCTCGCGGATGCGCCGGGCAATGAGCTGGGTGTACTGCGAGCCAAAATCCAAAATGACGATACGTTCCATGCCGCAAAGGTAGGGCCGGGGCCCCCGCAGGCCCAATGCCCAAAAGAATCTTGCGCAGGCGCCATTTTTTTGCTTACCTTTGCAGCGGCAAGTCAGAACGACCAGCTCCTGCTGAACTCCCCCAGGACCGGAAGGTAGCAAGGGTAGGCGGTCGATGCGGTGCGATTTTGGCTTGCTTTTTTTTGTCCTTTCCCGTCGGCCCCGGCGCTGCTCCGTTTCGCTTTCTGGCGAAGCAGCGAGTAGCTTTGGGGCCGATTCTTTTTTACTTAGTTCGCCGCATGAAGTTCTTCCTTGACACCGCCAACATTGCCGAAATCCGCGAAGCCGTAGAGCTGGGCGTGCTCGACGGCGTGACCACCAACCCCTCGCTCATGGCCAAAGAAGGTGTGCGCGGCGTCGACAGCGTGCTGGGACACTACCGCCACATCTGCGAGCTGGTGGACGGCGACGTGTCGGCCGAAGTGATTGCCACCGACTACAACGGCATCATCCGCGAGGGCGAGGTGCTGGCCGACCTGCACCCCAACATCGTGGTGAAGGTTCCCATGATCCGCGACGGCGTGAAAGCCATCCGCTACTTCTCTGATAAGGGCATCAAAACCAACTGCACCCTGGTATTCTCGGCCGGGCAGGCCCTGTTGGCCGCCAAGGCCGGCGCTACCTACGTGTCGCCCTTCGTGGGCCGCCTCGACGACATTGGGGCCGACGGCCTCCAGCTCATCGAGCAGATTGTGCAGATTTACGGCAACTACGGCTACGAAACCCAGGTGCTGGCCGCCTCCGTGCGCCACGTGCCGCACCTCATCCAGTGCGCCGAAATTGGGGCCGATGTGGTTACCTGCCCGCTCAGCGTCATCCTGGGCCTGCTCAACCACCCCCTCACCGAAAAAGGCCTGGCCACCTTCCTGGCCGACCACGCCAAGGTGAATGCATAATTAAATGTGAAAATGTGGCGGATGTGGAAAAGTGAAAATGCGTTCGATTCAAGCTCGAATTAATAATTCTCACCATTTTTTACATCTCCGCATCCCGCACATTTTCACATTAATTAATATGTACATCATCAAAGTCAAGGGCAAAGCTAAAATTCCGGATTATATCCAGCTCCGCGACGAGCAGTTTGTGCTCATTGCCTATTTCCGGGCCGACCGGCCGCTGAAGGACTTGCACCGCTACGGCCTCGAAGGCAAGGAAACGGCGCTGGCCGCCGTCATTTCGGAGCTGGAGTTTGGCAAGCTTCGCCCGCTCACGATTTAACGCTGCGCGATGTCCGAATTAATCGTTGAGCTGCGCGACGCCACCGTGATGCAGGAAACGCAGGCGGTGTTGCAAGGCGTGTCGTTTACGTTGGAAAAGAGCGACTTCGCGTACCTGGTGGGCCGCACCGGCTCGGGCAAGTCGTCGCTGCTCAAAACCCTGTACGCCGACCTGCCGCTGCTGGTGGGCACCGGCACCGTGGCGGGCTTTGCGCTGCCGCGGCTGCCGGTGGGCAAGGTGCCGTACTTGCGCCGCCGCTTGGGCATCGTATTTCAGGATTTTCAGCTGCTGCCCGACCGCACGGTGGCCGAAAACCTGCTGTTCGTGCTCAACGCCACCGGCTGGCGCGGCAAGGCCCGCAAGCAGCAGCGCATCGCCGATGTGCTGGGCCGCGTGGGCCTGAGCAGTGCCGCCAATCGGATGCCGCACCGTCTTTCGGGCGGCGAGCAGCAGCGCGTAGTCATCGCCCGGGCCCTGCTGAACGAGCCCATGCTGCTGCTGGCCGACGAGCCCACCGGCAACCTCGACCCGGAAGTGGCCGACAGCATCATGCAATTATTCACGGAAATTAATTACGCCGGCACCGCCATTCTCATGGCCACGCACAATTTCCAGGTGATTGAGAAATACCCGCACCGCGTGCTCACGTGCCAGGATGGGGCCCTGCTGGACTCGGCCCGCAATTAATTAGCGCCCGCCATGCCCGGCCTGTCGGTACTCATTCCGGTGTACAACCGACCAGTGGCGGAACTAACGAATGCGCTGCTGGCGCAGGCGCCGCAGTGGCCGGGGCCCGTCGAAATTTATTTATTGGATGATGGCTCGGAAGGGAATTGTCGCTGCCAGAACCGGCCCCTGGGGGCCCTGCCCGGCGTGCGCTACCAGGAGCTGCCGCGCAACGTGGGCCGCGCCGCTGTGCGCAACCTCCTTGCCGCCGGGGCCCAACACGCGTGGCTGCTGCTGCTCGATAACACCGGCCAGCTGCCCGACGGCCAGTTCCTGGCCCGTTACGCCGCTGCCTTGGGCGCCGCCCCGGTGCTGGCCGGCGGCGTGTGCTACGCCCCGGGGCCCCCGGCCGACCCGGCGCTGCGCCTGCGCTGGCTGTACGGGCAGCAGCGCGAGGTGCGCCCGGTGGCGGCGCGTCAAGCCGCGCCGTATGGTCAGTTGCTGATAAACAATCTTTTGATTAGTAAAGAATTGCTACTTCGGTTTCCGTTGGATGAAAGCCTGCGCGGCTACGGCCACGAGGATACCCAGCTGGGATGGCAGCTGGCCGCCGCCGCCGTGCCCGTGCAGCACCTCGACAACCCCGTGCACCACGCGGGGCTGGAAACAGCCGCGGCGTTCCTTGAAAAATCGGAGCAGGCGGTGCGCAACCTGGCCCAGTTGCTGCGCGAACACCGCGTGGAATCCGGCGCCCAGCTGGTGCAAGTGGCCCAGCGGCTGCGCCGCGCTGGCCTAGCACCGGCGGCCCGGGTAGCCCTGAGCGCGGCGGCCCCGGCCCTGCGCCGCCACCTGCTGGGGCCCCGGCCCACCCTGGCGGCCCTCGATGCGCTGAAGCTGCTGTGGCTGCTGCGGGCGCTGGCCGCCTGAATGGGCCCCTGCCCGGCTACCTTTGCCCGCCCCGCTTACCCACCCATTTCGCGCTTGCTTCGTCCTTCTACCCCCATTCGCCTGCTCGACCTGGCCGCCGAGCACGCGGCCCTGCAACCGGCCCTTGATGCGGCCGTGCGCGAAGTGCTGGCCGAGGCGGCGTTCATCCAGGGGCCCGCCGTGGGGCAGTTTGCGGCCGAGCTGGGGGCCTACCTCGGCGGGGCCCACGTGGTGCCCTGCGCCAACGGCACCGATGCCCTCACGCTGGCTTTGCTGAGCCTAGATTTGCCGGCGGGGGCGGAGGTCATCGTGCCGGCCTTCACCTACGTGGCCACGCTGGAGGCCGCCGCGCTGCTGGGCCTGCGCCCCGTGCTGGCCGACGTGCGCCCCGACACGTTCAACCTCGACCCGGTGGCCGTGGCGGCGGCCCTCACCCCACGCACCGGGGCCATCATCGCCGTGCATTTATTTGGGCAATGCGCTGATTTGGAGGCGCTAGGGGCCCTGGCCGCCGCCCACGGCGTGGCCTTAATAGAAGACAATGCCCAGGCGCTGGGGGCCACGTTTCAATCCGCTAGCGGCGTTACGGCCCACGCCGGCACGGTGGGCGCGGTCGGCACCACGTCGTTTTTCCCGTCGAAAAACCTGGGGGCCCTCGGTGATGGCGGGGCCCTACTCACCCGCGACCCGGCCCGCGCCGCGTTGCTTCAGCAACTGGCCAACCACGGCCAAAGCCGGAAATACCACCACCAGCGCATCGGCCTCAACTCGCGCCTCGACACGCTGCAAGCCGCCCTGCTGCGCGTGAAGTTGCGCCAGCTACCAGCCAATACCGCCGCCCGCCAGGCCGCGGCCGCCCGCTACGATGGGGCCCTAGATGACATTTCGGGTTTAAAAATTCCGGTCCGCGACGCGCGCAGCAGCCACGTGTTTCATCAGTATACCGTGCAAGTGGAGGGCCCCGGCCGCCGCGACGCACTGCGTGAGCACTTGCACCAGTGCGGCGTGCCCACGTCGGTGTATTACCCGGTGCCGGCGCATCAGCAGCCCGCGTATGCGTACCTGGGCTACCGGACCGGCCAGTTTCCGGTGGCCGAGCGGCTGTGCGAAACGGTGCTTTCGCTGCCCATGCACCCGCTGCTGACGGTGGCGCAGGCGGCGTATGTGGGGGAGGCGATGGGTTACTTTTTCGCCGGTTGGGAATAAGCTGGCATGGAAATCAGCAAGCCTCCGTACACTTGGCGCAACATCATTTGCGCCGCTTTGTTGGGCGTTATCGCCGCCGGTTATTGGGTGTGGATAGCGCCGCTGAGTGCTGAAATCACAGCGGCCGAACTCCAAGGCAATAGGGGCGAAGCTGGGAGCATGTTTATCTGCTTGTTGGTGATGTTAGGGCTCTATACCCTGCTATTTTTCCTCGGAGCACTTTCATCGGCCCTGCAACGAGGCAGCAAGCCCATGCAAATGTGGCTGCTGCTGGGGCTTTTGCCAACCCTAGTACTGGGAGTGCTTACGGTGGTGGTGATGTGGCACCATGCGCACCGGGTAGTGTAGTGAAATGTAAAGACTTGCTACCGCCTTTACCTTGTTTTTTAACCCTGAGCCTTTGACCCCACTAGCCCCCATTCTTTTTGCTATTTGCGGCGTGGGCCACATCGGCCGCCGCCACGCGGCGCTGGTGGCCCGCCGCGCCGGGGCCCAGCTGGTGGCCCTGGTCGACGTAGACGCGGAGCTGCGCCCAGGCTTGGCCGCGGAGTTTCCCGGCGTGCCGTTTTTCGCGTCGCTCGACGAATACCTCGCCCGGGGCCCCCAGGCCGACGTGCTCACGGTGGCGACGCCCAACGGGTTGCACGCCCAGCAGGCGGTGACCGGCCTGCGCCACGGCCTGCACGTGGTGGTTGAAAAACCCTTGGCCCTGACCGCGGCCGATGCCCGCGCCATCCTGGACGCGGCCCAGCAAGCTGGCCGCCTGGTATTCGGCGTGATGCAAAACCGCTACTCGCCGCCCGCCGCCTGGCTCAAGGAGCTGGTGGACGCGGGCCGGCTGGGCGACGTGTACCTGGTGCAGCTCAGCTGCTTCTGGAACCGCGACGCCCGCTATTACCGGCCCGGCGGCTGGCGCGGCACCGGGGCCCTCGACGGCGGCCCGCTCTTCACCCAGTTCAGCCATTTCGTGGATTTGCTGTATTGGGTGTTCGGCGACGTGGCCAACCTGTCGGCCCGCTTCCGCAACTTCAACCACCAGGCCACCACCGAGTTCGAGGACAGCGGCCTCGTCACGTTCGACCTCGCGCGCGGCGGCAGCGGCACGCTCAGCTACAGCACCGCCGTGTGGGACCGCAACCTCGAAAGCGCCCTCACCGTGGTGGCCGCCCGCGGGGCCCTGAAAATCGGGGGCCAGTACCTCGACAAAATCGAGTACTGCCACGTGCAGGACTACGCCCGGCCCGCGCTGCCCCCCACCAATCCCGCCAACGACTACGGCCCCTACCAGGGCTCGGCCGCCAACCACGGCCACGTCATCGACGACGTGGTGGACACGCTGCAACGGGGCAGCGCCGCCACCAACGCCGCGGACGGCCTGAAAGTGGTGGAAATCATTGAGCGGATTTACGCGCTGCGGTAGTTTTAACTTACTTTTAGGTTTCCCCTCAAGTGACTTGCTTGCCATGAATACCATCAACAGCGACCCAGACATTCTGGGCGGTACGCCGGTTTTTAACGGCACGCGGGTACCCATTAAAAACCTGTTCGATTACTTAGAAACGGGGGAAACGATTGAGGCGTTTCTCGATGATTTTCCTTCCGTTGGCCGCGAGCAGGTGTTGAGCGTACTGGCTTTTTCGCAACAGATTCTCAACGCTTCGACGCAACTGATGCATGAAAATTCTGTTGGATGAATGCGTGACCCGCAAGCTCAAAAGCCGTTTGCCGCAACACGAAGTTTATACTGTATCCGAAATGCAGTGGAACGGACTTAAAAACGGCAACTTGATGCACGCCGCTATTGGGCAGGGATTTGAATTGCTGCTGACAATTGACAAGAACCTGGCGTTTCAGCAAAATATGAACCGGTACGCCATCATTGTCGCCGTCTTGAACGTCGAGAAAAGTAAGATTTCCTTTCTAGAAGAATTGCTGCCAGCTTTTTCCCGCTTACTCCCCACGTTTGTAAAAGGCACTGCTTATTTAATCGAGAAATAACACCGCCAATGAGGGCCCCCATATCTTTGGCTATGCTCCACCCGCACTTCGCCCGCACCTTCGCCCGCAGCTACCGGCCCTGCTGGCGCTTTGCCAATGGCTGGGCGTGCAGCAGTTGCACCTGTTCGGCTCGGTCGTCACCGACCAGTTGGACCCGGCGCGCAGCGACGTGGACGCGGTGGTGAGCTTCCCGCCCGGCCTCGACCTGCTGACCGCGGCCAACGCCTGCTCGACGTGTGGGACGCCCCGGAAGAACTCTTCGGCCGGCGCGTGGACTTGGTGACGCCGGAGTCGTTGCGCAACTCCATCTTCAAGCGGGAGCTGGACGAAACCAAATCATTGATTTATGACGCGGCGTATTTACAGATTGCTGTATGATGTGTGGCTGGCCGTGGGGCAAATCAATGCATTCGTCGCCAATACGCCCACCTTTGCGGCTAACTAACAGTAAAAAACCTTATAATTAATTAATATGGCACAGTCAGGACGCCCAAGAAAATGTGACCCGAAGGTTGACAATATTAGAAGTAACATTGCTTTAAATAAATACGATACTGCAAAGGAAACATTGCAAGAGTTCGGCATAGACGCAACAGACGGATATGGTAGGACGGCATTAATAAATGCTGTAATTGAAAATAAAGCCAATTTTATTTGTTGGCTAGTTGATAACGGGGCGAATATTAATCATCAAGATAGAATTGGTTATTCTGCCTTGCATTTTATAGGCCAAAATAAAATCGTTGACCTTGCAAAATACTTTCTTCAGAAAGGAGCAGACCCAAATCTCCAAGATATTCATGGTAATACCGCTTTATGGACAACAATACTCAATGCTAAATTTTCGACCGAGGGACATGAAATTATAGCATTGCTATTAAAATTCGGGTCCGATCCAAATAAAATAAACAATTACGGTAAGACTCCGAAATTTATATATGAAACTATTCGTGGTGCAGATATTTCTATGGTTGACACATCAGGTTAAGTAAGTAACAATGGGGCGCATAATATATATTTAGTGTTGTAGGAAGTATTGCCGTGCGTGGTAACTAATGTTTTAATCACGTTTTTTATAAAACCCAAAAAGCGCCGGAACCCACGGGCCCCGGCGCTTCTTCAGCTGCTACAGTTGCGGGCCCTGGGGGCCCTTACTTAGCTGGGGGCACCACGGGCGCGGCCGAATGCACAGCGGGGGCCACCACGTAGTCGTCGTACTTGCTCACGTCGGACTGCTTGAAGAGGCCCTGGCCGATGTTGCAGAGGGCGGATAGCTCGTCGTAGTGGGCGTTGAGGGCGATTTGGCGGGTTTGGGTGGTGGCGCTGCGGCCCGAGACGGCCAGCCGCTGGGCCTTAAGGGCGGCGAGGTATTGCTCATTGGCGGCGGCCAGGGCCTGGAGCTGCGCCGGGGTGAGGCCCTGGGCTTGGTAGTCGGCCACGTGGGCGGTGGCCCAGTCGAGGAGGTGGCCCATGTTCACGTAGAAATCGCCCTCGCTGGCGTTGTAGAGGCCGGCGCTGCCGAAGGCTTTGTAGGCGGGGCTACGGGCGTCGTGCACGATGGTGACCTGGCTCATCACCGTGGCCATGCCGCTTTCCACGGCCTGGCGCTGAGCGAGGGCGGCGGCGGTGAGGGCCTGCTTCTCAAAATCAAGCTGCGCGTCGCTGGGCAGTTGGGCCACCGCGTCGGTTTGGGCCCTGAAGGCGTCGATGCGCGCCTGGGCTACGCCGCGCGTGGCGAAAGCGGCCGCGTCGCGGTCTATAAAATCGGCCTTCGTGTGGCAGGTGAGAATCAGGTCGCCCTGCGACATAGAATAGTTGGCTACGGTTTGTATTTGTTTCATGCTATTAAATGGAACTAATGTGCCGAAAAGCCCGGCAAACACGACTAGAGTGGCCGGCCGCAGGGCAAGCTCCGCAATTAATCCGGCATTGCGGGCCAGCCGTTGGCGGTTCCGGCGGTGCGCAGCGCCCGCCACCGCCCGCGTAGGCGCCGCCCCGGTGCTCGTAGCGGCACCCGCTGAACCCGTAGGCCCGTTCGCTGCTTCCGTAGGAGCGCCCTCCACGCCGGTAGGCCCGCGCCGCTAACCCGTAGGTCCGGAAACCGTTCCCGTACACGCAGCAACAGCAATTATCTGGCCTACCGTTGCATTATTCTTGGCTACGCGGGCGTTGGGGCCCCCAGCCGATGCCTAAGCTCGCCGCCCGCGCAGTCGGCCCAGGGCTTTGGCCCACAGCGCGTTCACTTCCGGCGCGGCGCCGGTGAGCAGCAGGCCGGCCCCGTAGAGCGCCGTGAGCGTGCCGCCGCGCAGCAACAGCGCCAGCCAGATGCTGGGTGGTACCGGCAGCAGCCACGCCGCCAGCCCGGCCGCCGCCGCCAGGGCCCCGATGAGCGGAATGCGCCGGTCGAAGGGCTGGAGGCCGTAGGTGCGCCACACAAACCAGGTGCGCAATAGGTTGATGCCCACCAGCGCCAGGCAGTTGGACAGGGCCGCGCCGGCCAGGCCCAGGCGCGGGATGAGCAGCGCGTTCAACCCCACGATGGCCACGGCCAGGCCGGCGTTGAACACCAGATCAAAGCGGTAGCGAGGCGAGGTGAGCACGATGATGCCGTTGACGCCCGTGATGCCGTCGACCAGGCGGCCCCCCAGCAGCAGCAGCACGGCCGTGCTGCCGGCGGTGTAGGCGGGGCGGTGGATGAGGCCGTACACGAAGTCCAGGTTCAGGCCCAGGCCCAGGGCTAAGTAGCAGCCGAGCACGGTGTTGAGGCGGGTGGTGCGGGCGTAGAAATCGGCCATCTTTTCCAGCGCGCCTTCCTTCCAGTACTCGGCAATGAGCGGAAACGCCGTTTTGTAGAGGGCCCGGAACGGCAGCGTGAGAGCCGTGCTGATGTTAAAGGCAATGGCGTAGATGCCGGCCGCCGCCAGGCTGAGCTTGGCGCCCACCATCAGCGCGTCGATGGTGACCATGATGGTGCCCGAGAGGTTGCCCAGCAGCGCGAAGCCCCCGAAGGCCAGCAGCTCGCGCAGGGGCCGCACCCGCAGCACGGCCCGCGTGGGCCGCAGGTGCAGCTCGCCGATGGCCAGCAGGTAGGCCGCCAGCAGCACGTCCACCAGCGCGTAGCCGCCCACGTAGGCCAGCACGAAGCCGTCGAACGACAGCACCCCGCGCCAAAACAGCCCCGCCGCCCCTACGATGTACAGCCGCAGGAAAATCTCCTGCAGAAACGACGAAAACCCGGTGTGGAACAGCGACTTGAGGTAGGCGTCTTGCAGCGAGAGCAGCAGCACGGCCAGCGTGAGCAGGAGCACGGCCGGGTAGTTGGGCCCCAGCAGCGCCGCATCGGCCGAGAAGCGGCCCAGCACGAAGCTTTTGCCGGCCCACAGCGCCGCCGCCACCGCCGCGAAGCCCAGCAGCGGCACGCCCAGCAGCAGCGGCAAAAAGCCCGAGTGGCCCTTCGCCGGATCGCGGAAGTAGGGGAAGTAGCGCAGCGCCGTGCTGGCAAACCCGAAGGCCGCCAGCTGCGCCGCCAGCGTGGCCAGCGACACCAGCACTGAGGTGAGGCCGAGCTGCGCCGGCGTGAGCAAGCGCGTGAGCACCAGCGTGCTACTCATGAACCCAATGCCCAGGCCAATGTAAGAAATCAGGGTGTTGCGGAGGCCCTGGCGTTGAACAATGCCCAAGTGGAGAGGAGAAAAATAGAAATCCGGGGCCCTACGCCGCCGGAAACTGGGCCCAAATTTCGGTGCCCGTGAGGAATGCCGCGCCGCGCCCGCGCAGCCAGCCCATGATTTCGTGGAATTGCCGGGGCCCGTTGGTGGTGTTGGCCGGGTCGAAGTTCTGGTTGTGCCACAGCACCGACGCCACCCCGCCAAACTTTTCCACCTCGGCGAGCATGGGCACCAAGGCCGGCAAAACTTCGTCGGGCCCCAACTGCAAATAATTGGGGTGATGCAGCGTCGCGTCCATTACGTTCAGCGGAATTTCGAGAAACTCGTGCGCGGTACTGTTCCTGAAATCGAACGGATAGAAGGGGTGGCAGTAGGAATTTCGAAACCCGAAATGCTCGGCAAAGCCGAGTGTCGAGTCGAAAGCAATGTCTGCCTGGTCTACTATACTGGTGGTCAGGCGCGGCTCCCAGCGCAGGTAGTGGAAGCGGTTGCCACCTGCTTCTGCATCGAGTACCTCCTGCCGCTCAGTATCAAAATGAATAAAATTATCGGCCGTTCCGATGCTGGCGTGTAGGGCTACCGCGTGGCCTTGCTTCGCTAGTTTGGCCAGCCGTTGCCACAGCCGGGCCGTGAGCCGATAATCCGCGTTGGGCGTGCCATCGGCCCCGGGCCGGTGCGCGGGCAGCACGAAAAACGTGGACCGGGCCCCGTACTGCGCCGTGGCGGCGGCCACGGCTTCGAGGTTATCCCAGACGTCGGGCTGCGTCCAGTGCTGCCACAGCATCTGCCCAAAATCCATCAGCCGGCCGGCCCGGAGCGCCGCTTTGGCCGGGGTTTTCCAGGCGCTGCGCAGGTTGTCGAGGTCGTGGCTGACGAAGGCAGCGAATGGGGCCCCGGGGCCCCAGGTACGCGGGCGCAGCGGCCGGCCGGTGGCGTGCTCCACGGCCACGCGCAGCACGTCAAAATAATAATTCACCACCGGCAGCGCCACGAAGCCGTACCGCGCCTGCACGCTGGCCGCGTAGGGAAACCGCCCGTGCCGGTCGCGTTTGTTGGAGAAATATTCTTGCCAGCCGCTGAGTAGGTAAAATGCAGCTGAAACCACGTCGGCCGCGATGCGGGCCCGGCCCGGGGCCAGCTCCAGCAGCGGCCGTGCCCCGTCGTAAAAGAAAAACGGCACGCGCTGGCCCCGCCATTCGCGCCAGCTGGGCGCGGGCGGGCAGGGGTGGGCCCGGTCGAAAAAGCCTTCCGCCCTGTTGGCCACCGCCACCGCTGCCGGGCCCCCGGCGTAGCCAATGGCCCCTGCGGGCACCCGTTCATAAACCCGCCGGAAGTGGGCCAGCACGTATGCCAGCCGCACCTCGGCCGTGACCGGGGCCGTCGGCGGCAGGGCGGGGGGCGGGGCGGTATGCAAGGAAATTAGGGAAAAGAGCCGGCCGCGTTAGCGCACTACTTCCACCCAGCCTTTGTAGCGGTAACCGGTGGTGGGACGTTGCAACAAGACGTAGTATAAGCCCGGTGCGGCGTCGGCACCCCAATCGTTAGCGTAGTTGTTTGTGTGCAGCACGGCCTTGCCCCAGCGGGTGTAAACATCGAGTTGCCAACCTAGCCCAACCAAACCACTGATTTTGAACAAGTCGTTGCGTGCATCGGCGTTGGCGGTAATGATGTTAGGGATTATTAAGCATGATTGCACTGCCACTACGCGGGTCGCGCTGCGGTTGTCGCAGTTCGTGGATACGCGGAGGGTGTAGCTTCCGGCCTCCCGGACTTGTAAGTCCCGGTTCGAACTGCCGTCGGACCATTGGTAGCGTAGGCCCTGGCCCACCGGACCGCGCAGCAGCGCCGCCTCGCCTTCGCAAATGGTGGTATCGGCCCCCAACGTGAAAGATGGGCTGGCTAGTTCGGAACGCACAGTTCGGCGGGCCGCCGGGGTGGTGCAGCCCGCGCCGTACGTGAGCACGGCGGAATAAAGGCCGGGCGCGCTGACGAGCAGCGTGGGGGTGGTTGCGCCCGTGTTCCACAGCACGCCGGTGGCCCCCGCCCCGGCCGCGGTTAGCGTCGTGCTGCGGCCCGGGCATAGCAACGAATCCCCGGTGATGGCCACCGCCGGAACCGGCAATACTTGCACGGTGCGGCGGGCGCTGCTGCTGCACCCGCCGGTGAAGAAGGTCGTAACGGTGTAGGTACCGGGTTGCGTTACGTCCAGCGTGGGCGTGGTGGCCCCCGTGTTCCACTGGTAAGTTGCCGCGCCGGCAGTGGTGGCGTTCAGCAGTGTCTGGCCATTGGCACAAATCAGCGAGTCGCCGCTGATAACGATGCGGGGCGCAAGGCCGCCCGGTAGGCTAATGTATTCGCCCCGATAGGTAGCATTGGTGCGCACGAGCGAGGTAGCCGTAGTGGTGGTAACAGCGGCTTGCCAGTTCAATTCATTGCTTGTGCGCTCCGCCAAATGCTTGCAGTTGGGCCCGTCGTGTGGCCGGACGCGCACGGTGTAGGTAGCCCCAGCCCCGGTCGTGAACACGCCAGTGTAGGCGGCAGCGGCCCCCGCGCCGGGCGAAATTATGGGCGCGCTATTTACGACGTAGAGCTGCACCCCGCGGGTAGCCGAAGCGGTAGCCGTCGCAACTGCCGAGTCGCCGGTCGCCGTCACTAGTTTTGCCTGTGGCGCGGTGCTGCCGCCGACTTGGTAAGCGTAGGCGCTGTTGTCGCCAATGGGCGCGCCCGAGACCCGCCAGGTATCGCTGCCCGAAAAATTTATCAAGGAGCTGCTGGCTGGCGCACTGCCTTGGTCGAGGGCAGTATTGCCGTTGGTCTGGTCGAAGCGGTAGTAAGCAACGAGGTCGGCCGGGGCCAGTGGAAACTTGCGGCACATGTTGTCCCGGATATCGGTTTCGGTCCGGGACGTGCGCCACACACGCACTTCGTCGAGTTCGCCATTAAAGTATTGGTCGTTGTTGTAGAGGTAATTCCCCAGGGTAAGGGCCGTGGAATTTACTAAATTGGGGTTGCTGGCCGGATAGGATTTTGAATTCTCCAGAATCCCATCCACGTAGATTTTCCAGGTGTTGTCGCCGTACACGCCCGCCAAGTGGTGCCAGCGTCCGTCGTTCACGACGGCGGTGGAATACCCCGAGGTCATGTACTGTCCGGCCCCCACGCGGCCGTCAAAGCCGGCCTGGCCCCCGATTACGTAAAGAAAGAACCCCTTTTCTTCTGAGTTGGAGTTCAGGTACTTGCCCGTTACCCACATGTAGCTGGCACTGGTGGTTTTCACCCAGGCCTCGGCCGTTACCCGGTTAGTAATGCCCCGGCTGCTGGTGCCGGCGTTGATGTAGTTGGAGCCGCCCCGAAAGAAAAGGCTATTGCCCGGGCCCGTGATGGATTGGGCGCTTACGGGTGTGGCCGCCCAAACCGTAAGTAGAAAAACAAAAATCGATAGTAAACGTGTTTTCATAGAAGGTCGAAAATGCGGTGGAAATTAATCAGCGGCTCATAAAATTCAAGGCAAGTTAGCGGCCAAGGAGCCATTCATCGAGTACTTGCAAGCACAACGCTTGGCTGTGGCCCTCGTCCGAAGTGCCGATAGTGGCATTATAATAGGCCGCGCGGCGGTAGAGGTCGAACGGTTTGTGCTGCGCGTAGCGGCGTAGCAAGGCGGCCAACTCGGACAGGGTCCCGGCGCGGTCCACGAGGCCCTGGGCCGCGTAGCCGTAATAATCTTCTATCATGGCGTTCGAGCCAAGCCGGAAGTACAAGCTGGCCAAGTTTAAAAGCGTGGCCTCCAAGTGGGTAGAAGTGTCGGCGGCAACCAGCGCGTCCTGGCGGCCCAGGAAATCAAATATTTTTTCCTGGCGGGCGTCCGACCATTGCAGCGCCGGCAATTCGGCCTGGAGGGGGGCGTAGTCGCGGGTGTCCACCGGGTGGGGCCGCAGGGTGAAAGTGAGGCCCGGTAGCTCGGCAATGAGGTACACCAGCGCGTCGCGCAGCGCCGGCAGCGGGTCGTGGAGGTTGGTCGTCAGCCCGACGCGCCGCACGGCCGGGGCCCGGTTGCGCTGGCCCAAGAATTCATCGGCCTTGGGCATCCCCACCAGCGCCACTTGGCCCAGGATTGGCCCGCACTGGCGGTACTTGTCCAAGGCATCCTGCCCTTCGAGCAGGTTCAGGCCAAAGCCCAGCGGCGGGAAGTAGGTGCTGACGCTGGCGTGCTGCACGTAAACCGTGGGGATACCCTCGGCCCGGCAGGCCAGGAGCAGCGCCCGGGTGTCGTCGTTGTGGTCGTTGGCGAACACGACGGCCTTGGGCCGGTCGCGGCGCAGCGCCCGGCGGTACACTTCGTAGTAGCCGACGGCGTAGAAAATCAAATCAAAAAAACGCCGGGCCCGCCGGCCTTCCATTCGCGCAAGGCCCCACAGCACCAGCGGGTACTGCCCGTAATACAGCAGCTTGCGGCGCAGCGAAAGCCGGTTGACCAATCCGTTGTAGCGGCCAATTTGCTTGCCCTGGCCGGCCACGAGCACGGCATCGGGCCGGGCCTGCTGAATAAAATGCAGTGAATCGTAATTGTTGGGGCTCACCACGTACAGCCAGACTTTGCCGGGCAGGGCCTCCCGGTTGCGCACGGGCCGGAACACGTGCCCCACCAGCCGCAGGGCCGTGTACGCCAGCACGCGCGCCAGCCGTTTCAACGGGTTGGCCGGGGAAATGGTGGCCAGCACGGCCGGCGGAAAGTTGGCAAATAAAGGGGTGAAGCGCAGCTGCAAGATGTCGCGCAGGCGGGCCACCCGGCCGGGGGGCAGGGGCGGCATCACAGCAGCTCCCAGGTCAGGGGCGTGCCGGCGGCCAGGGCCTGCCGGGCCGGTTTGCCCAGCACCTGCTCGTAGTAGCGCGGGGGCAGGCCGTTGCCGGGGCGTACCACGCGCAGGTTTTCCTTGGTGAAAACCTCGCCCGCGGCCACGTCGCGGGCCACGTACAACGAGCGTTTGTAGAGGCGGCTGGGCTCTTCGGCCCGCTGAATGCCGTACTGAATCTGGCCCAGGGCCTGCCAGGCGCGGCGGGTTTCGGTCACCAGGCTCGCTACTTCCTCGGGCTCCAGCGAAAACGCGGCGTCCACCCCGCCGTCGGAGCGGCGCAGCGTCACGTGCTTTTCCACTACGCAGGCCCCCAGGGCCACGGCGGCCACGGCCGCGCCCACGCCCGCCGTGTGGTCGGAGAGGCCCACCAAGCACTCCGGGAACAGCTGCTGAAAATGGGGGAGGGTGCGCAGGTTGGTGTTTTCGGGCGATGCCGGGTACGTGCTGGTGCACTTAAGCAGCACCAAGTCCCGGCAGCCGGCTTCGCGGAGCACGGCCACGGCTTCGGCCACTTCGGCCAGGGTGCTGGCACCGGTGCTCATAATCACGGGCTTGCCGGTGGCAGCCACCCGGCGCAGGAGGGGCCAGTCAGTGTTTTCAAAGGAAGCAATTTTGTAGGCCGGTACTTCCAGCGTTTCCAAAAAATCCACCGCTGATTCGTCAAACGGGGAGCTGAATGCCAGCATTCCGTGCTGCTGGGCCCGTGCAAACAGCGGCTGGTGCCACTCCCAGGGCGTGTGGGCCTGCTGGTACAGCTCGTGCAATTCCCGCCCGAACCACAGCGACTTGGGGTCGTCGATGCGGTGGGCCCCGGGCAGCGTCATGGTGTCGGCCGTGTAAGTTTGGAGCTTAATGGCGTGGGCCCCGGCGGCGGCCACGGCGTCGACGATGGCAAGGCCGCGGCCGAGGTCCTGGTTGTGGTTGCCGGAAAGCTCGGCGATGATGAACGGCGGCTGGTTGGGGCCGAGGTGGTACGAACCGATTTGCATAGGAGGAAGAATGCCGGCGAATGAGCTGACCAACGGGTCCGCCTTCAAGCAATCCAAACAAAAGTAAGGGAGCCGGCCGGGGCGTCGGCCGCTGGGGCCTCCGCCGCAAACCCGGCGCGCTCAAAAGCCCGCACCGAAGCTGGGTTGGTGGCCCGCACGTGGCCCTGCACCCGGCGCAGCCCGGCAAAGTGCGCCTGCGCCGCTTCGGTGCCGGCAACCAGCAGCGGGGCCGATAGCCCACGCCCGCGCCATTCGGCCGCCAACTGGTAGCTTAAGGTGGCCACGGCCCCGTCCAACTGAAACCGAATGAGGCCTAACGGTGCCGCCGTGGCGCCGTCCTCAGCTAGCAGCAGCAGCGCATTGGGGTCGGCTAAGCGAGTTTGTAACCAGTCGGTGTGGGTGGCCGGTGAAATGGCCCCCTCGCTGAACGACTGCCGACGAACGGCAGCATCGTTGGCCCAGGCCAACAACAACGCTAAATCGGCGGTCTGAACGGGGCGCAGACGAAAACCAGGCAGCGGCAGTTGCAGCGCGGCGAACGCCTGCCGCAACCGCACCGGGGCGTTCCCGTCGAAGTACTGGTGCTGGGCTGCCCGGAGTTGATTGCTGATGCGAATCATGTCTGGGCTAGCCAGTACATTGGCTGCGCTGGGGTAGGGCAACGCTAAACCCGCGCCGCGCAGAAAGTGGTCGAGGTCGTGTTGATTATCAGCTGTTGGCAAAGTAAATAACAGGCCGCCGCCAACGGCGCAGTACTCGTAGCTGACGGTGCTGGGGGAAAGCACGGCGGCCCCGCAACGGCGCATCAACGCTGCTAGGCCGGCGGCCGGCAGGGCCCGGTGCAGCACCAGGCGGCCCTGGAGCGCCGCCCAGGCGCACAGGGCGTTCCAGCCCTGGTAGGCCGAACCAACGACCACGTGCAACTGCCCCATCGCTGCCGGCGGCAAGGCCAGCAAGTCGGCCGCCACCTGTTGGGTGCGACGGTGCGGGTCGGTGCCGCCCAGGCAGAGCAATACCATCGGCGAACCAGGCGCTTCATCTGCTGCCGTTGCGAGAGAAGTTGCTTGCGGCGCAAGCGCCTCCGATTGCCAGAAACCGGCCCGCAGCGGGGTAAATGCTGGCCCCGCCAACAGCCGGGCCCCCGGCTGGCGCAGTACGTAGCTGCTGCTGAAAACCCCGCCGGCGGGGTTCAGCACCGCATCCGCCGCGAAGGGAAAAGCGTGCAAATCGTCCAAGCAAACCAAGCGCCGCGCTTTAGATCGCACGGCCTGCTGGTAAGCAAAGTCAAAGCCGTAACCATCGAGTACCACCACATCGTCGGGCCGCAGGAAGTGCTGTCGCAACCATTCGGCCTCGGCCGTAAGCGGTTGCTCGGGCAATTCCTCTACCCGCAATTCCAACCCAGCTAGCAATTCTTGCAGTAAACCGATGGGCCCCCGAACGGCGTAAACCGTTTCAACAAATTGGCTGCGCAAAATATCAGCCAGCGCCAACAGCCGCACCACGTGGCCCAGCCCAATGGCCGGACTACCGTCGGCGCGTAACACCAGCCGGGGGCCCAGCCGGCCGGGGGCGCCGGCTGGTGTTACGGGCACGGCGGGGAGCAGCACGGTCATGGCTCAGATTTTCTTTTGTTCCACCGTTGCATTCAGTGCGACCAGTTCTGGATGGGTAGACAGTAGCTCGATTAGTGCCTCGCCGCTGAGCTGGCCCGCGGCGTGGTCGGCCAGTAGCACCCGAACCAAAGCAAAATCTTCGGGCGTATCCACGGTAAGGCGGTACCGGCTGGCATCGGCGGCCCGGGTAAGATGGGTCAGGTGCACGGTACCGGCGCGGTTCTGGTTGATATAGGGCGTCACGTGCTCCCGCTCGGCGGGCAGCGTGGCCCGTTGCGCGGCTTCGTCCAGTAGCTCCCGTGAAAAAATCTCGAAATCAAAGCCGCGCGGGTACGTGCGCCGCAGCACGTTCGACAAATAGAGCCGGGGGTCGGCGGCGGCCCGGTAGCGGGCCACCCCTTCCACAATCAGTTCTGGAGCGATGAAGGGGCAATCGCTGGTAACCCTCACCACGGCCTCTAGGTCGTTTTCCTGGGCGCAGAGCTGGAAGCGGCCGAGCACATCGTGTTCGTCGCCCCGCGTGACGGGCACGTCGTGGGATTTGCCGAAGGCCGCCAGTACGTCGTCGGTGGCGTTGGTGGTGGTGGCCAGCAGCACCGGCAGCCCGGTTTGGCGCAGGCGGCGCAGATGGCAGCCCAGCAGCGAGTCGCCGCCGGCCCGGAGCAGCACCTTGCCGGGCAGGCGGGTACTGGTCATCCGGGCCTGCGAAACAATGCCGATGCGCAAGGCCCGGCCCATTAAGCTCCTATTTTTTCCAGCAGGTACATGCAATCCGTGTTGCCCTTTTCGGCCGGGTTCACGTACGGGAAAAACTCCTGCTGCACCAAGCGCAACTGCCCTGGAAACTGCTCCTGAAACAAGCGGGCGTAGTCACCTTTCCAGGCGTAGCCCACGTTGTCGCGGTACTTAATGGTAGTGATGTCGGGGGTGTAATACTCAAAGCCCCAGATGTAGCGGCTGGAGGTGCGCATCATTTCGGCCATTACTTTCGGCAGGTCGTCGGGCGAGATGTGGATCAGCACGCCGTTGGTGCCCACCACATCAAAAAAGCCGTCCTTGAAAGGTAAGTCCAGACCGCTGCCCTGCACAATGTTCACGTGCCGGGTGTACTCCTTGGCTTTCTCGACGGCGTAGGGCTGAATTTCAACACCGTACAGGTGTTGGAATCCGTTTTCTTGCAGGCCCATCAGCTGCATACCGGTGTTGCAGCCAACTTCCAAGATGCGGGCGTCGCGGTCGAGATGGCCCAGAAACCGCTCGTTCATAGCCAGTTTAGTTTGCCCCCAGTTGTCGAGGTAAAATTGGTTCCAGTCCTCCAGGTGCCGCGAGTTGCGGTCGGTGTAGTGGCGGCCGAAGTCGCTGGTCCAGAAATGCTCTTGCTTGGTATTGGGGTTCGGGGTGGAGGTCATGAAAACGGAGGAATCAAAAGAAGAATTTTGCTTCAAAAGCAATTCGCAATAGTACGACGCGGCCGCCAGGGCCTTGGCCAGTACTCATCATTTACCAATCGAACCGGCCCATTTAAGCAAGTGGGAGAAGCCCAATAATCTAAAAAGCATGGTCGCCGCCCACGGCCCCGCTTTCGTTAAAATCAAAGTACCAAGAAGTTACGAAAGGGTTATCGGCTTGGATGGTGACCCACCCCGGATGCCCGCCCAAAAACTCCTTCAACTCGACGTCTTGGTTAACTTCAATGCGAAGCTGCCCGAAAGGCGGTAATAAGGCCGCCCGCTCCAGGGTCTGGTTGTCGGCTTCGCGGTAAAAGGACAGCTGCAAGTTGGCAGGTGTGGCGTACTCTTTCAAAGGCGACCCGTTGAGGATGACCACCACCGAATGGTCGCCGTCGAGTATGGGACTCCACTTGAATGTGCCAGGCTTGGTGAGTACTTTAGCGTTGGCAATCTGGGAGTTGAAGCATACATTGGTGGGCAGATTCATGGCTCGCCCCGTCCGGCCGATATTGAGGCCAAATTTAAGGCGAGTCGGAATCTGCTCTCGGTTGGGCCAGTGCTTGACGATATTTACGCCGCGCAACTGTTTGGCCTGCTCGGGCGTGAAGTGCTGGGCAATTACTTCATTGAAGCTCAAGGTGAAAAACTGGTCGGGGGTGGCGTGCAGGTCCAGATGGCGCCAATCGCGCACGGTGCCCACGCGCCGGCCGCCTTCGTCGTAAAATTCCAGGCTGATGCCGAAAGCCGAGGGCGAATAGATGGGGTAAAACACCAACTGGGTGTACTCGCCCTCGCCCATGAACAGGGGCGCAAACACGGCGCTGTCGTGGAACCGCTCGTCCGCATTGCCCCAGTAGGCCCCCGCATCCGTCACGGCCGACGAGTCGTAGTACGTGTGGGTGATGCTCAGGGCGTGGCGGTGCTGCTCGAAGTTGCCGGCTACAAAGCGCGGGAAAAACCCCCGAAACTGGTGGTGGAGCTTGATGGTGCCCTTGCCGCCCCGCAGCACGGCCCCGAGGTCGATATAGTCGCGCAGCTTCACGAAGCGGGTGGCGTAGGCCGGCACAGGGGGCAACACAAATTCGCCATGGTGGGCCCAGTCGTGCTCGTCAACAATGGTCCACTTAATCAGTGGATTGTCATAAGTATAAACGCCGTTAACGAATGCAAAAAATGGGGCATACTCCTCCGCCGAAAGGATGTCAAATCCGCATTCGGGAACGATTTTATCCTCGTTTTCCTGCAAGTCTTCGATGTCGTTGTACACCCGCCCCGTGGTGTGGACGCTGGCCATAAACTCGTCGCCGTAGTAATTGAGGACGAAAGCCGGGTAGGGATAAACCAAGTCGCGGGTGGCAAAAATCTCCAGCTCCAGCGAGCCCGTGAAATTAGCTCCTGTGCTGCCCAGCGCGGTTTCGGCCAACAGGTCGCCCACCCGCAAAGCAAACGCTTTGGGCTCGGTAATGAGCAGGCTTTTGCGTAGCAGGACGGGGCCCTCTTCGCCGCGCAGCGTCACTAGCATTTGCACTTCTGGGATGCGGCGCTTGAGGAGCCAGTAGCCCATGAACAGCACCCGGCTGGAGTAGTGCGCCGAATGCAGCACCGGAAAGATGGCGGAAGAACGGAACACGGGCCGCCGGGTCAAGCTCACCGTTTCGCCCGCCGCCATCGTCGATTCAAGGTGCTTGTGGTAGCTTTTCATGGGAGTAAGGCGGAAGGGTGGGGAGCAAAGGCTACGGCCGGGGCCCGGGTTTCACCACGAAACTGGGCGTGTGGGTATAAGACAGTTTTTGCAGCCGTAGGTTGTGGCGGGCCACTAGTTCGTCCACGGCACGGGTTTCGCCGGCTACGGTGCCGTAGTCATCAAAAATAAGCAAGCCGCTGGGAACCACCAGGTCGTAAAGCGTATCCAAGGCCACTTGGCTGGGCTTGTACACGTCCACGTCGATGTGCAACAAGGCAATGCGCAGCTCCGGGTGAGCCGCGGCGTAAGCCGGAATGGTGCTCACCACGTCGCCAGGCACCAGCTCCACGTTGCGCAGGCCTTTATGGGCCAGCACCGCTTGCACTTGTGCCACGCTCAGGCCCTGGCCGGCCACGTCGTCGTGGCGGGCGGCAAAGGCGTTGTCGGTTTCGTCTGCGTGCCGCGGAAACGCCCCAAAAATATCAAACCCGAGGATGCGCCGCGAATACGGGCTTTCCAGCAGTTCGCGAAAAGTAGCCCACCGCACGAGCGAGGTAGCCTTGAAAACGCCGCATTCGACCACTGCGCCCGGCAGGCCGGTTATCATTTTGTACAACTCGAAGTGGCCCATGGCCTTAGCCAGCCGGGTTACGTCGCTGGTAAGGTAGAAGCCGTTTTCGTAATGAATGGCCTGGTTAGAATCAAAATCATGGATGGTCATGCAGGCGAAAGGGAATTGTGTCGAAACAAAATAATCATTTAAAACCTGCTTCAGTATTGGTCTTTAATATTTTGCCGCTACTGTTTTGGCAGAAATTCTGCCACGCAGGCCACCACGTAGTCCTGCTCGTCGTCGGTCAGGGTGGGGTAGAGGGGCAGGCTCAGGCAGCGGGCGTAGTAGGCCTCGGCCTGCGGGAAGTCGCCCTTTTTCCAGCCCAGCCGCTCGTAATACGGCATGCGGTGGACCGGAATGTAGTGCACCTGGGCAAAGATTTGCCGGGCTTTGAGGAAGTCGTACAGCCCGCGTCGGTCGGCCACTTGCACTACGTAAAGGTGGTAGGCGTGGCCGGGGCGGCCGGGGGCCAGCACGTCTACGCCCGGCAGGGCGGCAAAGGCAGCGTCGTAGCGGGCGGCCAGCTGGCGGCGGCGGGCCAGGGCAGCGTCGGCACGGGCCAGCTGGCTGAGGCCCAGCGCGCAGTTGATGTCTGAAATGCGGTAGTTGTAGCCCAGCTCCTGCATTTCCATGTACCAGCCGCCCTCGCCGGGGTTCACAAACGAGGCCTCGTCGCGGGTGATGCCGTGGGTGCGCAGGCGCAGCAGGCGGTGGTAGAGGCGCTCGTCGTTGGTGGTGACCATGCCGCCCTCGCCGGTGGCAATGTGCTTGACGGGGTGGAAGCTGAAGATGGCCAAATCGGCCAGCTGCCCGCTGCCGCAGCGCCGTTCCCGACCTTCAGAATCAACAAAAAAGCCGCCCGGCGCGTGGCAGGCGTCCTCAATAAGCCAGAGGCTAAACTCGTCGGCCAGAGCCCGGGCCTGCTCCAAATCCGCGCCCAGCCCGGCAAAATCCACCGGAATCAAGCCCTGGAAATAGCCCTTCGGGTGGGCCCTCAGCAGGGCCCGCACCTGGGCCAAATCAATCAGGCCGGTGGCGGGGTCAATGTCGGCAAAGTGCACCTCGCCACCGCAGTACAGCACGCAGTTGGCCGAAGCCGCGAAGGTGAGGGGCGTGGTGATGACGCGCTGCCCAGGCCCCACGCCCAGGGCCAGCGCGCACAGGTGCAGCGCGGCCGTGCCGTTGCTCACGGCCACGGCGTATCGGGCCCCGATGTACTCTGCAAACCGGGCCTCGAATTCCGCCACCCGAGGGCCCTGGGTCAGGAAGTCGGCGCGTAGCGCGTCGGCCACGGCGGCCACGTCGGCATCGGTGATGTGCTGGCGGCCGTAGGGCAGGGGGTGGGCGGGGTAGAAAGCGGGGTCGGGCATGGGGCCCCAAAGGTAAAGGAAGGCGCGCTTTGGGGCCCCTAACCCCAGCACTTATGCCACAAAATCAGCGTCCACGTGCCGCCGGATTTCTTCCTGAATCTGGGCCGCGTCGAGCCACTCGTAGTTGTTGGCCGAGTCGTAGTGGAAGCCCAGCGGCACGCGCCGGCCGTGGAAGTGGGCCACAAACTTGTCCACGTCCCAGTTGGGCGTGTTGGGCAAAATCACGTAGTAGCGGGGCAGTTCCACCGTGCTTAGGGCGTCGGTTTCGGTAATCATTTCCTCGTGCAGCTTCTCGCCGGGGCGAATGCCCACGATGCGTTGCTCGCAGTCGGGCCCGATGGCGCGGGCCACTTCGGTGATCTTATAGGAAGGAATTTTCGGCACGAAAATCTCGCCGCCCCAGGCGTGCTCTAGTGCGTAGAGCACTAGGTCCACGCCTTCTTCGAGCGAGATGTTGAAGCGCGTCATGTCGGGGTGGGTGATGGGCAGCACGCCGGTGCGGCGCTCCTTTAAAAAAAAAGGCATCACCGACCCGCGCGAGCCAATCACGTTGCCGTAGCGCACCACCGAAAAGCGCAAATCGCGCGCGCCCTTCATGTTGTTGGCGGCCACAAACAGCTTATCGGAGCACAGTTTGGTGGCTCCGTACAGGTTGATGGGCGCGGCGGCTTTGTCGGTGCTCAGGGCTACCACGTCCTTCACGCCGCAGTCAAGGGCGGCATTAATCACGTTTTCGGCCCCGAAAATGTTGGTTTTGATGCACTCCATCGGGTTGTATTCAGCGGCGGGCACCTGCTTGAGGGCGGCGGCGTGAATCACAATGTCGATGCCCTCGCAGGCGCGTTGCAAGCGCTGCGGGTCGCGCACGTCGCCGATGAAGTAGCGGATGGCCGGGTACCGGGCCGGGCTGAATTCCTGGCTCATCTCGTACTGCTTCAGCTCGTCGCGCGAGAACACCACCAGCCGCTTCACCTGCGGGAATTTTGCGAAAACGGTGCGCACGAACTGCTTACCGAACGAGCCGGTGCCGCCCGTGACGAGGATGGACTTGTGGTTGAGGTCGAGGGCCATGAAAAGTGAAAGAGAGAAAGGGCAAAAGTACGCACCCGGGCCGGGCGGCGTAAATTTGCGGCATGGCCGAGCCCGTAAAACTCCTCATTTGGGACCTGGATGATACCTTCTGGCGGGGTACGCTCTCGGAGGGCCCCGTGGCGCCCATCGCCGAAAACCTGGCCCTGGTGCGCGCCACCGCCGCCCGGGGCCTGGTGCACACCGTCGTCAGCAAGAACGACCCCGCCGCCGCCGAAGCCGAATTGGAAGCCCTGGGCATCCGCGACTTGTTCGTGTTTCTGCGCATCGGCTGGCAGCCCAAGGGCCCGGTCATCAAGGAGTTGCTAGAGGCCATGCAGCTTAGGGCCCCCAACGCGCTTTTCCTCGACGACAACCCCGTGAACCTGCGCGAGGCCGCCTTCTACAACCCCGGCCTGCAAACCGCCGACCCCGCCGACCTGCCCGCCCTGGCCGGGGCCCTGCGGGCCAGCGGCAAGCCCGACCCCGGCTTTTCGCGCCTCAAGCAGTACCAGCTATTGGAGCGCCAGCAGCAGGCTCGCGCCCAGTATGAGGGCGACAACCTGGCTTTTCTGCGCGCCGCCGGTGTGCAAATAGAGTTCCGCGAGGGCCCCGAAGTAGTGCCCGATTTGGCCCGCATCGAGGAGCTCATCAACCGCTCCAACCAGCTCAATTTCACCAAGCAGCGCGTCACGACCGAAGAGCTAGCGGCCAGCTTCGCCGACCCGGCTCGCCGCTGGGGCACGGTGCGCGTGCGCGACCAGTTCGGCGACTACGGCTTGGTGGGCGTGTTTTGCCTGAACGTGGGCGAGAACCGGCTGGAGCAACTCGTGTTTTCGTGCCGGATTCTGCACCTCGGCGTTGAGCAGTTCACCTACGCCTGGCTGGATTTCCCGGCGCTGGAAGTGCAGGGCGAAGTGGCTACGGAATTAAACAATACCGACCGGCCCGACTGGCTGACGGTTGCCGCCGGGGCACCCGCCGCGCCGCCCGCGTCCGCCGCTGGGGCCCCCAAGCTGCGCGTGTTGCTGAAGGGGGGCTGCGACTTGGGCCAACTCACGCCCTTCCTACAAGCCTTCGACCTGAAAGTGACGGAAGAATTCAACTTTCTCAACGAGAACCAGATAACGGCGCATTTGGAGCACACCGTGCTGCTGCGCCAAACCCAGGAGCTGCCCGCTGCTGAGCAACAGCGCCTGGCCCGGCGTCTGCCGTTTCTGGGCGCTGACGCCTATGATACGGCCCTGTGGCGCGGTGACTACGACGTACTGGTGTTCAGTCCGCTGATGGACTATACTCAGGACCTGTACCGCGAACGGGCTACGGGCATCGCCGTGCCTTTCGGTGGCTACCGCGACCTGACGGCTGAGCCGCCGGGGGCCCTGGCGGCCCGCTACGCCCAGCGCAAGTTCCGGGGAATGGACGAAGCTTTTTTACGGCAGTTTGCGCAGGATTTTCATTTTGAGGGCCCCATTAGCCCCGCCGAGTTCCGCGAAAACCTGGCCTGGCTGCGCCAGCAGGTGCCGGCGCCCGTGCCCATTTTCTTCCTCAACGGCACCGAAATCGACGTGCCTAACTCGGGCGAGCCCGGGGCCCCCCAGCGCCACGTGGCGCTGAACGCCGTGTTGGATGATTTCGTGAGAACGGCTCCCAACTGCTTCGTGGTCGACGCCCGCCCCTTCATCAACCAGCGCGCCGACGTCACCAACAACCTGCGCCACTACCAGCCCCGCCACTACCGCACCCTGGCGCAGCACCTGGCCGCGGCCATCGGCGAGTGGCGGGGCCGGCAGCTAACGCACTCGGCCTGGGCCGATTGGCGCGCGCGCCTCTGGAACCGGGTGCCCGCCAAGCTGCGCGGCGCCGTGGCGCGGCTCACCTAGCCTAGCCGTGCGCCGGGGCCCCCACAATGGCGGCCAGCTGCCCTGTGAGGGCCCGGCGGGCGTAGCGGGCGTGGGCGGCGGCGGGCAGGTCCAGGTTGGGGTTGATGGCCCACTGGTGCAGCAGCGCGTCGAGGGTTTCCTGCATCAGGGCCGCGTCGGCATAGGGCAGGGCCTGGCCGGCGCCGCATTCTTGCAGCAAATTATCAGCGTCGGAGTCGGCGGGTCCCACGCACAGCACGGGCTTGTTGGCGGCCAGGTACTCAAAGATTTTGCCCGGCAAAATGCCCCGGTTGCGCGGTACGTCGGGAATGGCCATCAGCAGCACGGTGGCGCGCAGCAGCTCGGCCACCGATTCGGCGTGGGGCACAAACGGTTGGTATTCCGTGATGCTGCCCAGGCCAGCGGCGCTCACCTGGGCTCGGAGCGCGGCGCTCACTTGGCCCACGAAGCGCAGCTGCACGGGCACGGCGGGGTGGCGCGCCCGGGCCCCGGCTAGGGCCCCCAGCAAGCCGTCAATGTGGTACAACTCGGTGATGGTGCCGGTGTGGGTGATGCGAAAGCAGTCGGCTGGCGGGCGCGAGGACTGGCCAAAATCGGGCGCGTCGTAGCCGTTGGGTAACACGTGGATTTTGCCGTCCCCCAGCCCCGGCACCTTGGCGCGGAACAGGCGCTCGGTCTCGGGCGAGGTCACGAGCACGGCGTCGGCCTGCGTCAGCATCTGGCGCTCGTAGCGGGCGTCGAGCCAGGCGGCCAGGGGCGTGTGGTGCAGGTCCTTATAGTAGTAGATGTCCGTCCACGGGTCGCGCATATCGGCCAGCCAGCGCAGGCCGTGGCGCTTCTTTAGCTCCAGGCCGATGAGTTGGGTGGAGTGCGGCGGCGAGCTGGTGAGCACGGCGTCGAAGGTTTCGCCGGCGGCCAGCAGTCGTTCCACGGCTCGCAGCGCGTGCTTGTTCCAGCCCCGGCGCGGGTCCGGAATGAACAGGTTGCCGCGCACGAAGCGCAGGGCCTGCTGCACCAGCCCGGGCTTGCCCTCATTGGCAAAGCCGCCGTAGGGCACGGCGCGGCCCGTCAGCTTCTTATAGCTTTCGAACGGCTCGGACGTGGGCGTACGGATGACGCGCACACCGGGCGGTACGTCGGCGGCCAGGCTTTCGTCCAGCACGGGGTAGGTGGCCTGGGCGGCGTCCACGGTCACCACGGTGGCTTCCACGCCAAAATCGCCCAGGTATTTCACCCATTTCAGGCAGCGCTGCACGCCAGCTCCGCCCGAGGGCGGCCAGTAGTAGGTGAGGACGAGCAGGCGCAACGGGTGGGTTTGGGGCACGGGAACGGGGCTGAGCAGAACGGGCGAAGGTACGGCCCGGACCGTTTTTCGCCCGTTTGTGGTTACTTTTGAAGGTGATTTCCGGCCCAGTTTCCGCCCGGGGCCCCACCGCGGGCCCCGCGAAATCCCTCCCTCCGCCAACCCCATTGCTTCATGTTCGATAACCTCTCCACCAAGCTCGACCGGGCCATCAAAACCCTAAAGGGCCAGGGCAGCATCTCCGAAATCAACGTCGCGGCCACCATCAAGGAAATCCGCCGGGCCCTGGTCGATGCCGACGTCAACTACAAGGTTGCCAAAGACGTAACCGATAAAATCAAGGACGAGGCCATGGGCCGCGACGTGCTCACGGCCGTCTCGCCGGGCCAACTCATGGTCAAAATTGTGTACGATGAGCTGACCGCGCTTATGGGCGGCGAGAAGCAGGACATCGTCATCAAGGGCGACCCGGCCGTGGTGCTGCTCTCGGGACTGCAGGGCTCGGGCAAAACCACGTTTGCCGGCAAGTTGGCCAGCTTCATCAAGAAGCAGAACCGCACCGTGCTGCTGGTGGCCTGCGACGTATACCGCCCCGCCGCCATCGAGCAGCTGAAGGTGCTCGGCGAGCAAATTGGGGTGGAAGTGTACAGCGAAATCGACAACAAGAACCCGGTCGAGATTTCGCGCAACGCCATCGACTACGCCAAGAAAAACAACAAGAAGGTGGTCATCATCGACACCGCCGGCCGCCTGGCCGTCGATGAGCAGATGATGCGCGAGATTGAGGCTGTCAAAAGCGCCATCAACCCCAGCGAAACCCTGTTTGTGGTGGACGCCATGACTGGGCAGGACGCCGTGAACACCGCCAAAACCTTCAACGACCGCCTGAATTTCGATGGCGTGGTGCTCACCAAGCTCGACGGCGACAGCCGCGGCGGCGCGGCCCTCAGCATCCGGGCCGTGGTAGAAAAGCCCATCAAGTTCATCTCGACGGGCGAGAAGATGGAGGCGCTTGACCTTTTCTACCCCGACCGGATGGCTCAGCGCATCTTGGGCATGGGCGACGTGATTTCGCTCGTGGAGCGGGCCCAGCAGCAGTTCGACGAGGACGAGGCCAAGCGCATCAACGCCAAAATCCGCAAGAACCAGTTCAACTTCGACGACTTCCTCTCGCAGCTGGACCAGATCAAGAAGATGGGCAACATCAAGGACTTGATGGGAATGATTCCGGGCATGAGTAAGGCCATGAAGGACGTCGAAATCGACGACGACGCCTTCAAGCCCGTGGAGGCCATCATCAAGAGCATGACCAAGCAGGAGCGGGCCAACCCCGACCTCATTAACGGCTCGCGCAAGCGCCGCCTGGCCAAGGGCTCGGGGACTGACATTCAGCAGGTAAACGCCCTGATGAAGCAGTTTGAGGACATGCGCAAAATGATGCGCACCATGAACAAGATGAGCCAGACCAAGGGCGGCATGGCCCAGATGGCCAAAATGATGGGCGGCCTAAAAGGGGGCCCCGGCGGTATGATGCGCTAGCTCAACCGTAAACGGATTTGCAACAAAAACGAAACGGCCGGGAATTTTTTCCCGGCCGTTTCGTTATCCCATTGTGAAAGAATAGTTTTTTAAGGTGTTTTGGTTTAAAAAGGGACGGGGCCATGCCTCGTCCTTTTTTCATGCCCAACACCGAAGGAAGCGACCGGTGGCTTGGCTAGTGCACGATGCGCAACTCGTAGCCGGCCGGTGGGCCGGGCACGGCCCAGGCCCCTACGCGGCTGGGCCCGTAGCCCAGGTTCACCTTCACCCAGGCATCGCGGGTGGGCAGCAGTTCCATTATTTCGTGGCGGAGGCGGGCGAGGTCGTCGTGCAGGGCTTGGTGCTGCTGCTGGCGTTCGTCGGTGGCCTGGTCGTAGCTGCCGGTGGCGGGGCGCTGCTCAAATTCTTCAGCCGACTGGGCGCGGTTGGCGGCTTGGCGGGGCGCGTCGGCGCGGGCCAGGCGGGCTTTGCGCAGGGATTCTTCGGCTTGCAAGTAGGCCTTTACTTTCTCTTCGAGCGGTTCGAGGGCGGGGGCGAGGTAATCTAGGTTGGAAGCCATGGGGAGAGGAAATGAATGCTAAACATACGCCGCACCGGGCGTGGCCGTTGGCACAGTAGGCAGGGAGGGACACGTGTTTCGGGGCATGCTCAGGTAAGTGGGCAAGGCTGTCGGTATGCCCGGTCCAAGTATTGGCCCCTAACGGGGGACACTGATTTAAATCATAATAATGCAAATGCAAATAAAGCGTGGTGTTATACCCGGATGGGTTATAATAGATTTTATTTTATTGGGATAGAGGTTAAAAATATGGAAGTAATTATTTGTAACAAATACCAAATTAGTATTCTTAAGTGTAGGTTAATTACAACTATGCTAATTCAGTAATCAACAGCAGGTTGATTCGTGTATAAAATTAAAATAATGAAAATCAACAAAATGCATGATAGATTATAGACTATTTTATCTGTTCTAAGTTATTTTAGGGAATAGATAAGATGGATTTGCGCCTTTGGTGGAGGGCAACAATAGTTTATTGGTCGGGTATATTTATTTGTTTTCTGTGCGTTTACTTTGTGATAAGAAAGACGGTTTTACGGGATAAATAATATCATGCTAAAGTGCTACTATTAACGTAGCATTTTTGATTTTTTTTGTTGCGACAGGTCGCATATTTGGTCGTTTAAATTTGGTGCTTGATGGAACTACAACTACTCCACGAAACCCCTAACCTTGCTGTTTTTTTCGACCCGGCCAACCAGTGGTTGTTCGTGGACTGGCGCGGCGACCTAACCTTGGCCCTGGTGCAGGATAACTGCGTGGCGGTAGCGCAGTACCTGATGGACGCGCGCTACGCGCGCATCCTCAACAGCAACGTGGGCGTGACTAGTATGGCCCCCAACGTGCCGGCGTGGCTGGCCCGCGAGTTTCTGCCCTACCTGCGGCTGGTGGACGTGCAGCAGGTGGCTTGGGTGCACTCGCCCAACCTGCGCGTGAAGTGCTACACCGACACGGTCCTGCACGGCTCGGATGCCCCGTCGGTGCACGTGTTCGACGACCTGGAATCGGCTGTGACCTGGCTGCGCACCACGTACCGCCTGCCCGTCTTTTCGGTGGGGGCCATGGCGGCCTAAGCGCCAGCGGGCCCGGGCTTAGGCTTGCTGCGCTGGCACTTTTCGCCGCAGTACTTTACCTCGTCCCAGCAGTTGCGCCACTTTTTGCGGTATTCGAAGGGGCGGCCGCACGTGGCGCAGATTTTGGTGGGCAACTGGCCTTTGCGGAGCTTATCGGGGAGCATGAGCGGGGAATAATGGACGGGCGAGCAGGTGCAACGCGCGGCGGGGCCCCGAAGTTTTGGTTACTTTTCGGGCCTGATGACTACCCTCACCGCCCCCGACCTGCTGGGCCAGGCCCTGCTCGACTACCACGGCGGCCGCACCACGGCCGCCCTTACTGTGCATTGCAATGCGGCCGACGACGAGCCGCTGCCCGCCGCCTATTTCTTTCGCACCCTGCTGCAAATGCCCGCCCTGGAGCGCCGCGCCCTCGACGAGTGCCGCGGCCGGGTGCTCGATGTGGGCGCTGGCGCCGGCTGCCACGCCCTGGAGCTGCAAAGCCGCGGTTTCGAGGTGAAGGCCGTGGACGTGTCGGCTGGGGCCGTGCAGGTGATGGGGGCCCGCGGCGTGCGCGCCGCGGCCCGCCACGACCTGTTTGCCCCGCTGCCGGCCGGCGAGCGGCCCTACGACACCATTTTGCTGCTCATGAACGGCCTGGGGCTGGCCGGCACGCTCGACGGGCTCGACCGCTTCCTGGCCCACGCCCGCACGCTGCTGGCCCCCGATGGCCAGATCCTGGCCACATCGTCTGATGTGAGCTACCTCTACGAGGACGAAGACGGGGCTCTGGTGCTCAACCTGAACGGGCCTTACTATGGCGAAGTGGAGTACAGCTGGACGTATAAGAAGCAGACCGGCGAGCCGTTTCCATGGCTGTTTATCGACGCGGCGCTGCTAAACGACGCCGCTGCCACCGCTGGCTACCAGGCCGATTTTCTCGACGAAGAAGAAGATGGGCAGTACCTGGTGCGGCTCGTGCCCGTGGGTTTGGCCGAGGCCGCCAATCAAGCCATTTGAATCCTTGCCGCGCCCGCACTAGAGCCTGTGGGCTCTAGTGCGGGCGCAGTACTACCTCTTTATTGCCCCGCTATGCCCACTGAAAACCTCGCCGACAACGCCGCTACTTACCGCACCCGCTGGGCCGACATGGACCCCAACGGCCACATGCGCCACTCGGCTTACGCCGATTACGCCGCCGACCAGCGCGTGGCGGTGCTGGCCGGCTGGGGCTTCGACGTGGCCCGCTTCGCGCAGCTGCGCCTGGGGCCCATCCTGTTCCGCGAAGAAACCAAGTACCTGAAAGAAATCAGCATCGGCGAGGAAATTCGCGTCGACGGCCGGCTGGCCGCGGCCACGGCCGACGGCGGGCGTTGGACCATCGTGCACACCATTTACAAAGCCGACGGCCGGGTAGCCGCCACCGTAACCGTGGACGGCGCCTGGATTGACCTCGACCGCCGCAAGCTGGCCCTGCCGCCGCCCGAGCTGGCGGCAGCTTTCGCCGCCCTGCCGCCCTACGTAGCGCCGGGGCCCCACGCCAACTAGCGGCGGGCCGCGGCGGATGGGGCCGCTTTGAGGGCCTGGGTGATGCGGTCGATTTGCTGCTGGTGGTGCAACAGGTGGTCAACCAAGTGGTCGAGCACTTGGTAAATGCTGAGCCGGCCCGCGCGCGGGTGCGGGTAAATGGCGCGGTCGAGCAGGCGGCTGGGGTACTCGTTCAGCAACAGCTCGAGGCGGCGGCGCGTGGTGGCCCACTCGGCTTGGATGGCCGGCAGCGCGGGCACTGATGCTGCGTGGGTGAGCTCGGCCACCCCGCGCGGGGCCCGAAACCGCAGACCGGGCAAGCGCAAGAGCAAGTTCACCAGCAAGATCCGGGCCCGCGTAAACAGACTGGGCTTGGCCAGCTGCTCGGCGGCGAGCAATTTTTTCTGCACGTAGCCGGCAATGCTATTTTCAACCAGTAGCAGGTGGTGCACGACCTGCGTAGCGGCCCACTTCCCGGGGGCGGGGGGCCGGGTGGCGTCGGGGCCCAGGGCCTCGGTGGCGGCCAGCAGGCGCTGGGTGGCCCGCTCAAGTTGTTCAAATTTGAGGTGCAGGCGGTGGTTCATGAAGGGGGCGGGGCGCGGAGGGGACAGCCAGGGCCCCGGGTTCCGCAATTTTAGGGCCGCAACCGGTAGCTTTGGCCGCTGTGAGCCCCGTATTTTTTCGCCGTTTGCCGGCCGCCGCGGCGCGGGCGCTGGCGCACCCGTGGCCGTGGCCGCGGCGGTGCGCCGTGGTGCTGGCCCTCTACGCTGCCTACTTGCCGCTGAGCGGGGCCAACCGGTTGCCGTTCGACGCGGGCGAGTATTGGGGCTTGGCCGCTACTTTTTTCGGGCCGGGCCTGCGCTTTTCGCTGCTGCACTACGCTGTAATGCTGCGCGGCTACCTGGGGCCCCTGCTGCTAGTGCCAGTGCGGGCGCTGTGCTACGCCACGGGCTGGCCGGCCATTGCCGGGGCCCAGTTCATGGGGTTGGGCTGGGCCGTGCTGCTGTTTGGGGTGGCGGGGCCGGCGGTGTGGGCAGCGGCCACGGGCCGGGCGCTGCGCGGCGGGGCCTGGCTGCTGGCCGTGGCGCTGGGGTTCGCGTTTTGGCGCGGCCATTTCAATTATTCATTGCAAGACGCGCCCGCGCTAACGCTGCTGCTGCTGGCGCTGGCCGCCGGTGCCCGGCCCGGGTGGCGTTGGGCGGCGCTGAGCGGCGTGCTGCTGGCGGCGGCCCTCAACCTGCGGCCCGTGTACATAGCCTGCGCGCCGGGCACCGCGGGGTGGCTGTGGTGGCACGCCCGCGGCCTGGGCCGGGGCCCCGCGGCACGGCGCTGGGCCGCGGCGGTGGCCGGGGCCGCGCTGGTGCTGGCGCCCCAGGTGGCCATCAATTACCGCCATTTTAGGAAGCTGACGCCCCTGGTACTGGCCACCGACGACGGCCGCTTGCCCCTCTACCTCAAGCAGCTGAACTGGGGCACGGCTTTCCAGCGCTACGAATCGAGCCTCGACCCCGCGCACTACGGAGGCGTGGCATTTGCCGACGCCGCGGGGGCCCAGCAGCTGCGGGCGGTGCCGGGCGGCGCGTTTGGCAGCTACGGGCAGTACCTAGGGTTTGCCGCGCGCCACCCGCTGGCCGTGGCCGGCCGCTGTGCCCGCCATTTGTTCAACGGGCTCGATGTGTGGTACCCCACGCCCTACCCGACTCAGCTGCGCCCCCTGGGGCCCGGCCCCGGGCAGTTGCTGAACTACGCCGTGCTGGCCCTGGGGCTAGCGCACCTGTTGCGCCGCCGGGCCGGAGGCCCCGCGGGGCCCCGGGGCCTTGGGTCGGGCTGGGTGCTGCTGGCTCTGGGGTTCCCGGTGGTATTGGCGCTGCCCACGTTGGTAGAGTGCCGCTACCTGCTGCCGCTGCACCTGCTGCTACTCACAGCGGCGGCCGAGGCAGCCTGGTCACGGCGGTGGTGGGCCGCGCCCCGGTGGCGGCAGGCGCTGGCCCTGGCCGCGCTAGCCGCCGTGCTATGGGGCGGGTGGCGTTTGGCAGCGGCCACGGCCGCGCAATTGCAGGCCGGCGACGTGCCGACGTATTGATTGTTGCACGACATACCACGCCAGGGAAAATAGGGACTCCGGGGCAACAGGTTGCCCAACAGCAGAGAAAATCTTTTCCCATGAAGCGTCGCGCTTCGTCGTCATACGCGCGTGCGGCTACCCCGCGCAAAGGGCCCCGTTGGAATCTCCAACGGGGCCCTTTGCGCGGGGTAGCCGCACGAATCAAACCAGCACTCGGAGTGTGGCAGCCAGTGGCTATTTTATTGGCTGATGGTCACCTTTTGCCCTTGGCGCTGGCCGTCGGCTCCGACCAGCGTGAGCCGGTAGATGCCCTGGGCTGCGACCGAAGCCTGGTACGCAAGTCGGTTGAGGCCCGCTTGGACCTGCACTTGTTGCTGCTGCACCGTCCGGCCAAGCGCATCGGTTAGGGTGAGCGTAGCCATTTGCGCCGTGGGCATTGAGAACTCAACAGTGAAGGCCCCCGTGCTCGGGTTCGGATAAACGCTTAGCGCGGTGGCGGCAACGTCCGGGGTGGCAACGTCTATCAGGCCCGTCCGGCCTTTGGCTGCTGCTGTGCCACTGGCCACTGCGCGGCGCAGCGATGCAGCCGATATGGCTTGCTTGGCCAAGTTGGGGCCCTGGTAGCTCACAGCCAAGCCCTGGCCCCCGGCTCCCTGGAAGTAGGTGACGGTGATGGCGTGGGTGCCGGCTTTCAGGCCGATGGTGCCGGCGCGCTCGAGGTAGCCGTGCAGGCCGTCGTTGTCCACCACCAGCGCCGAGCCGATGAACAGCTGCGAGCCGTCGTCCGAGCCGGTGGTGAAGGTGTACTGGCCGTCGGTGGGCACCGTGACGTAGCCCGTGTACTGCATCGCGTAGCCCACGTCGCGCTGGCGCTGGCCCAGGTCAAAGGCCGTGGCCGTGCCGGCCTTTGCCGGGTTCAAAGAACCAAAAGCGGGGAGGGTATTCCAGTAGCCTTCGTAGTACTTGTAGTCCAGGCCGGAAGTGGTATTGGCCGGGTTTTCGGGTGTGCGTAGCCCACTGGCAGCGGCCGCCGTGGCTGAGCGGTACCACGCAGTAGCCGGTATGGCTTGCTTGGCCAAGTTGGGGCCCTGGTAGCTCACAGCCAAGCTCTGGCCGCCACCGTTTTGTAGGTAGGTAATGGTGATGGCGTGGGTGCCGGCCTGCAGGCCGATGGTGCCGGCGCGCTCGAGGTAGCCGTGCAGGCCGTCGTTGTCCACCACCAGCGCCGAGCCGATGAACAGCTGCGAGCCGTCGTCCGAGCCGGTGGTGAAGGTGTACTGGCCGTCGGTGGGCACCGTGACGTAGCCCGTGTACTGCATCGCGTAGCCCACGTCGCGCTGGCGGCCGTCCAAGTTAGGCAGGGCCACTACGCCATTGGCCACTGCACCCAAGGAGCCAAAACTGGGCAGCACGTTCCAGTAGCCTTCATAGTACTTATAGCTAAGGCCGGAGGTGGTATTGGCCGGGTTTTCCGGCACGCGCAGCCCGGCGGCGGGGGTTGGCGTGGTAGGGGTCGTCGTCCGTTGCAGCGATGCAGCCGGTATGGCTTGCTTGGCCAAGTTGGGGCCCTGGTAGCTCACAGCCAAGCCCTGGCCCCCGGCTCCCTGGAAGTAGGTGACGGTGATGGCGTGGGTGCCGGCTTTCAGGCCGATGGTGCCGGCGCGCTCGAGGTAGCCGTGCAGGCCGTCGTTGTCCACCACCAGCGCCGAGCCGATGAACAGCTGCGAGCCGTCGTCCGAGCCGGTGGTGAAGGTGTACTGGCCGTCGGTGGGCACCGTGACGTAGCCCGTGTACTGCATCGCGTAGCCCACGTCGCGCTGGCGCTGGCCCAGGTCAAAGGCCGTGGCCGTACCCGCTTTAGTAGGCGTTACGGTGGTGAAGTCCGGGAGCGTGCTCCAGTAGCCCTCCACGTACTTGTAGTCCAAACCGGCCGTGGTATTGGCCGGGTTTTCGGGCGTGCGCAGGCCGGCGGCCGAAGTCGTACCGCCCCGGCGTAGCACGGCGCTCGTGATGGGCTGCTTAGGTATGCCCGGCCCGAGGTAGCTTACTTCCAGCACTTGGCCAGCGGCCCCTTGGAAGTAGGTAATGGTGATGGCGTGGGTGCCAGCCTTCAGGCCGATGGTGCCCGATATCTCCCGTACTTCGTGCGGGCCGTCGTTGTCCACCACCAGCGTCGAGCCGATGTAGAGGCGGGAGCCATCGTCCGAGTTGGTAGAGAACGTGTACTGGCCGTCGGCGGGTACCGTAATGTAGCCCGTGTATTGCAGGGCATAGCCGTACTCGCGTTGCCGTACGCCCAGGTCGAAGGCGGTGGCAACGTTGGACTTGATGGCGGTGAGGCCGCTGAAATTCGGAAGCGAACCCCAGTTGCCCTCAAAGTATTGGTAGTTTAGGCCCGCATCGGTGTTATCCGGGTTTTCTGGCGTGCGCAGCGCTGATACCGTCGAGCCCAGGCAAGACGCAGTACCCACGGAAGTGTGCGACAGGCCGATAACGCGGTTGTCTCGGAGCAGGTTGGGGGTATTGACCAAGCTCGTGTTGCAGACCAGCGTGCCGTACGAACCGGAGTTCACGTATAGTGAATTGTCGCAATTAATGGCCGTGTTGTTCTGAAAAATAGAACCTAGCAGCGCCGGGATTTTCTCGTCTACATAGGTGCCGCCATTCTGCTGGAATACTAAGTAATTCAGGTAGCCTTCCGGGAAGTTGTCGTCCACAACGGCGGGCACGTTGGGGGAGTGCGCCGTCAAGGTGTTGTTGCGAACGTCCAGGTTAATCATCGAAGTGCCGAAGGTGTTGGTTTGCTGCGACTGCGTGGTGTGGGCCCCAATGAACACGCCGTTCGAGCCGTCGGTATCGGCCACGTTATTACCCGTAATCTGGTTGTTGTACATGGGGGTAAACATCTGGTAGCCGTTGCTGCCCTGGTAAGGCATAAAATCAATCGACCCACTGTTGGTGAGCGTATTGCCTACGACGGCGACTTGTAGCGTGGCGTTTTGGTAGAAGGTGATGCCGCGCCGGTTGCCCAGCAGCGTATTCCCCTTCACCAGCCAGTTGCGGGCCCCCCAGTTAAAAATGGCGTAGTGGCTGCCAGCGCTGGGCGTCACGTCCCAGGCCCGGTCCAGGGTGAGCTGGTTGCCGCTGTGGCCCGTGATGGTGCGCCACTGGCCCATGCCGTTGCCGCTGACGATGGCTACGACGGGCTGCTGTCGGAAGGTCCCCCAATTCTTGTTGTTGTCCTGCAACGTATTGCCTCCGGCCGCACTTACGGTGCCGGCGTCTTCGTCGATGCGGGCGCCGCCGCTGCCGCCGCCCTCGGCAATGATGGTTTCGCCGTCGTTGGAGTTTTGGGCCGGGCCATTGACGACGCTAAACTGGTTGCCGAGCAATGCAACGTTCTGGGCAAAGTCGAGAATCAGCACGTGGTTGGTCAGCGAGGTGGGGTAGCGGGCGCTGCCGTCGCGGTACACGTGGTTGTTTTCAAATACGCCTTCGTGGACGCTGCCCATGTTCAGGCCATACACGGCGTACGTAATATTGTTATTGGCCAGCACAAAGTTTTTGCAACCGCTCAGCTGGATCGGGCCGTGGTAGCCCGCTTTGTCGTCCACGCCCTGAGTAATGTCGGAGTTGGCAATGACCAGCTTGTTGGAGTTCCCCAACCACAGCCAGTCGCCGGTGTTCAAATCGAAGCGCACGCGTTGCATGAACACTTCCGTGCCCGAGCCTGTCATATTTTGGATGTACTGGCCCGAGTCATTCACGTTGATGATGGTCAGGTCGGCTAGGCCCCCTTGCTGGGTACCGTCCCAAATAACGCCCCACCGGTCGGGGCTTACGTTCCCGTAGCCGAATTTAATGACTGTCTGGTCTTTGCCAGCTCCGCGCAGTACCACGCGGTTGCGCATTAGTAAGCCCGCTCCGCCGTCATGGGCAAGTTTGTAGGTGCCAGCAGGCAAGTACACCACCCCACCACCGTCGGCGGCGGCCTGGTCCATGGCGGCTTGAATGGCCGGCTGGTCGTTTGCGCCGCCGTTACCCTTGGCCTTCTTGCCCAATCGGCCATCCGTCTGCACGTTGTACACGTTGGCGTAGAAATTGATTTTGCCGGCCCAGCCTACTCCCAGGTTGAAGTAGTCGGTGCCGCCGTCCACGGCTTTTATCGGTTGGTCCACGGCCGTTTCTCCACCGTAGCCGTTGCTAACCATCACTTGGTACGTGGTGCCCGACTGCAAAGAATTAGGCGCTGTAAAGCTCAACGTGTAAGCATCGCTCTGGCCGGCGTCGGCTGGGACGCTGGCCCCGCCAGCCCCCACGAAGCGAACCTGGGCCCCGCCTCCCAGAAACAGATTCCGGCCAAATAGGCGCAAATGCCCCCCGGCTGCCACCTCAGGCGAATCAAAATGCTGCCCGCGTGCTTGGTTGAGGTACACGCTCGGGCTCCGCTGGCCATTGTCTTCTACCCATACCTGGTATAAGTTTGGTGCTAGGTTAGCGGGCACCTGCCCCGTGGCCTGGCCGGCCATTTGGGTCATGACGGGCACGGCCACCGGGGTAGTTGAGCTGCCAGCCGTAAGAAAAATTTTTGCGCCGGCCCCGAAGCTGCCCTGAAGGCTGAACGCAGCGCCCGGCTGCGCTGTAGGGCTGGCGTTGAAGATAATAGTCTGGGCCAAAGCCATTGGCGAATAACCGCTGAATAGCATCAGCCAAAGCACAAAAAGAGAGGCGTGGTACTTCATGCAACTAAGTCAAGAGCAGAGAAAATCTGTATTAAAAGCAAAATGGACAGACGGGTCAGAAATTTCCATAATAGGATTATTCGATTCAAATCTCGAAATAGATTTTTTTATTAACTAAGTTTGAATTTTAAATTTATTGGTTATAGATAAGCTGAATTTCAAAAAATATTTATACTGTTTATAGTTAAAATCATGATATTAATTTTTCGCACACTGTGTTTGAAATGCGAAACTTACTGCTTATAAGGGCTTGATCAATAAACAAATGTATAATATAGTAATTGTTTATTATCGTTTGTATTTAACAGATTGGTTCTTAATATGCAGCTATTATAGAATTTCTGAATATGCAATCGTTTGATAAATTTCCACTATGCGCTAGAATAATTAATAGACTGGTGGTGCGCTGTGCATGCGAAATTCATTTTCTGCGGTAAAACGATTTTGCATTTTACTAATAAGTCTAAAATTTGTGTTATTGTGCCATTACGAGAGCACAGCAGCACTTTAGAAATGCCTCAAGCACTTTTAAGTAATGGCGAAGACGTACGTATGCCGCAATCCTATTCACTGCTTCGTTGGTGCGGTATTAGGCCTATACAATCGATGGGTTAGGCCAGCAGCCACATAAGAGCAACGTTTCTCTGCTAGCCTGCGCTTCCTTATGAACAAACTGCCTTGTCACGCGCCGTTGCCTTGCGCAGCGAGCTAGGGCAAACGAAAAACGGCCCCACTGGCATTTGCCAGCAGGGCCGTTCCGTTATTCTTTCGCTCGTAACCGAAGGCAGAAAGCTGAGCCCGTTGCTGGGCGTTGCTTACCTAGGCCTTGGCGTAGGTCACTTCTTTCACCGCCTTCACCACGCGGGCCACGTTGGGCAGCGAGGCTTCGATAAGGGTAGGGGCGTAGGGCAGGGGCACGTCGGCGCAGGTGATGCGCACCACGGGCGCGTCGAGGTGGTCGAAGGCGCGGCGCTGCACCACGTAGGCAATTTCGCCCGAGAGGCTGGCCAGGGGCCAGGCTTCTTCGACGACCACCAGGCGGTTGGTTTTCTTGACGGAGGCAATGACGGTGTCGTAGTCAATCGGCCGCACCGAGCGCAGGTCGATGACTTCGGCCTGTATGCCTTCCTTGGCCAGTTCGTCGGCCGCGGTGTGGGCTATTTTCATCATTTTGCCGAACGAAACCAACGTTACGTTGGTGCCTGGGCGGGTAACGTTGGCCTTGCCGATTTCCAGGATGTATTCTTCCTCCGGTACCTCACCTTTGTCGCCGTACATCAACTCCGACTCCATAAAAATCACCGGGTCAGGGTCGCGGATGGAGGCTTTCAGCAGGCCCTTGGCGTCGTAGGGGGTGCTGGGCACCACCACTTTGAGGCCGGGGCAGTTGGCGTACCAGTTCTCGAAGTTTTGCGAGTGCTGGCTGCTGAGCATGCCGGCGTTGCCGGTGGGGCCCCGGAAGACGATGGGGCACGAAAACTGCCCCCCGGACATGGAGTGCAACTTGGCAGCCGAGTTAATCACCTGGTCGATGGCCACCAGCGAAAAGTTGAAGGTCATAAACTCGATGATGGGCAGCAGCCCGTTCATGGCCGCGCCCACGCCGATGCCAGCAAAGCCCAGCTCGGCAATCGGCGTGTCGATAACGCGCCCGGCGCCGAACTCGTCGAGCATGCCCTGGCTCACCTTGTAAGCGCCGTTGTACTCGGCTACTTCTTCGCCCATGAGGAAAATGCGGGGGTCGCGGCGCATTTCCTCGTTCATGGCCTCGCGCAGGGCCTCCCGGAATTGTATCTGACGCATGAAATGCTGGCTTAAAAAACGGCTTGGAACTGTTTAGCAAAGCTACGACAGCGCTTGGGATGGGCAACTGGGCGGTTGCCAAGCTCCTACAAGGGAAACGTCACCCCGCCGGCTCGGCGCTAAAACTGCGGATGTTTTCTTCGGCGGCCACCCTAAAGTGTGAGGTCAATTATTGCCCGAGCCAATTGAGGATAACAAGGATATGCTAAAAAGCGAGGAAGCAAATAATGGTGTTGTCATAATCAGGTGGCCAGTTGCTGGCACTGCTTCATACGGCCGAAAAAGCGCTTTATTCTGTTGCGGTCGCGGTAATATTCTTCGTCTAGCGGAACCAGCTCGGTACGGTTGGGCCGGTTGGGAATGACGACAGCAATACCCTTTTCGGTGCAATAGGCCAAGTTGGCATCACTGTCATAGCTCGTGTCGGGAATAGCCATGCGCGTGTCTAGGTCCTGGAGTAAGCCCAACGCCTGCGGACAGAGGCTGGCTTGGCCGGCGGTGGCCACCAAGCGCCCGGCGTTGTTTAGTGCGGCGATGCAGGCGTGGATTTTGGTGCTCATCCCGCCCCGGGTACGGCCCAAGCACTCGCGCACAGGGATACTTTCTTTTTGGCCTATGGAGTGATAGTGGGGCCCCAGGACGGTCGAATCGAGCATGACCCAATCCAGTCCCAGCGTTTTTAAGGCCTCAAACACCGTTGCCCACACGTCGTTTTGGGCCGGCCGTTGGAAACGGCGGCAGACGGAACTGGGCTTGCCGAAGCGCTTGGGCAGGCAGGCCCACGCCGCTCCCCTGCGCAAGAGCTACCCACGACATTGAAAAATAGCCGATGGTTGCGGGCCGTCACGCCACGGACCGTGGCTTTGCCCTAGAGCAGCGGCGCAGCCAATACCACCGATGGCGCAAGCAGGAGGAAGCCAGCAGCAGCACCTGCCTAGCAGCTGGCACCAACCAGTTGGCCACTCGGTGATGTGCGGGCGCTAGGCTGAGGGGCGGGCTCCCAGTCCGGGCGAAGAGTGGCATCGGTTGCGGTAGACGAGCTTGGAAACGTTTGCGTTTATACATTTAAGCCCCCGAAGCCACTGCGCTGTCTAACCCGGGGCCCCGTAACTATGAAAAAAATTCTGTTTAATATCATGGCCTTGGCTGCCGTTGGCCAGGCCGCTGTGGCCCAGGTGCAACCTGCGAAAGCAAAATCTCAACCGCTATTCGACGGCAAAACCACCGCCGGCTGGCACACTTACCTGAAAACCACGGCCGAGCCGGCCTGGGAAGTGGTGGACGGGGCCCTGCAGCTGAACCCCAAAGCGCCCGGGCAGGGGGACCTGGTGACGGACGGTGAATACGAAAACTTCGAGCTGAACCTGGAGTGGAAGATATCTCCGACGGGCAACAGCGGCATCATCTTCGGAGTGCACGAGGACCCGGCCTTCCACGCCACCTACGAAACGGGCATCGAAATGCAGGTGCTCGACAACAAAGGCGCCGAAGACAACAAGAAAGCCAACCACTTAGCCGGCTCGCTCTACGACATGCAGGCCCCCGCCAAAGACGTGGCCAAACCCGCCGGCGAGTGGAACCGGGTGAAGCTGCGCAAGCAGAACGGCCACCTCACCTTCTTTCTGAATGCCGTGAAAATAGTGGACGTGCAAATGGGCAGCCCCGAGTGGAGAAACCTGCTGGAGAACAGCAAGTTTAAGACGTGGAAAAACTTTGGGGCCTACCCCAAGGGCCACATCGCCTTGCAAGACCACGGCCACGAGGTTGCCTTCCGGGCCATCACCATCGAGCAGCTTTAACGCGGCACGGCAGGTATGAGTAATTTTCAAATCAAGGAATCGCCCACCGTGTACGACGCGGTGGTAGTGGGCTCGGGGGCTGGGGGCGGCATGGCAGGCTACGTGCTGGCCCACGCCGGCCTGAAGGTGCTGATGCTGGAAGCTGGCCCGTTTTTCGACCCCGTTAAGGACGCGCAGCAGTTGAAGTTCTCCTACGAGTCGCCGCGCCGGGGCGCGTCCACCACCCGGCCCTTCGGCGAGTTTGACGCCGCATACGGCGGCTGGGAGCTGGAAGGCGAGCCGTACACGACCAAGGACAAAACCGAGTTCAACTGGTTCCGCTCGCGCATGCTGGGCGGCCGCACCAACCACTGGGGGCGCATTTCGCTGCGCATGGGGCCCCTGGACTTCAAAAGCCACCAGCTTGACGGCCTGACCGACGACTGGCCTATTACCTACGACGAGGTGAAGCCGTTCTACGACAAGGTGGATCGCCTGATTGGGGTGTACGGCACGGTAGAAGGGCTGCCCAACGAGCCCGACGGCATTTTCCTGCCGCCGCCCAAGCCCCGCCTCAACGAGCTGTTCATCAAGCAGGGCGCGGCCAAAGCGGGCGTGAAGGTGATACCGGGCCGGGGCTCGGTGCTGACGGAGGCCCTGCCCGGCAACAAGGACCGCGGCGCGTGCTTCTTTTGCGGGCAGTGTGGGCGCAGCTGCAAGGTGTACGGCGACTTTTCGTCCTCGTCGTGCCTGGTGATTCCGGCCATGAAAACCGGCAACCTCAAGGTCATCACCAACGCCATGGTGCGCGAGGTGCTGACCGGGGCCAACGGCCTGGCCACCGGCGTGTCGTACGTGGACAAAAACGACTTGCAGGAATACCAGGTAAAGGCTAAAATCGTCATTCTGGGAGCCAGCGCCGGCGAATCGGCGCGGCTGCTGCTCAACTCGAAATCCGTGAACCATCCCAACGGCCTGGCCAACAGCAGCGGGGTGGTGGGCAAGTACCTGCACGACTCGACCGGCGCCAGCCTGGGCGGCTTCCTGCCCCAGCTCATGGACCGCAAGCGCTACAACGAGGACGGGGTGGGCAGCGTGCACATCTACACGCCGTGGTGGCTGGACAACAAGAAGCTGGACTTTCCGCGCGGCTACCACATCGAGTACGGCGGCGGCATGCACATGCCGGCCTACGGCTTTGGCAAGGGCATCCAAAACCTGAACGGCCTGGTGCCCGGCCGCGACGGCAAATTGCAGGAAGCCGGCGGCTTCGGGGCCTCGCTGAAGGACGATTACCGCCGCTTCTATGGCACGCAGGTGGGCATGGCGGGCCGCGGCACGGCCATTGCGCGCGAGGACAACTACTGCGAAATTGACCCCGATGTGGTGGACAAATACGGCATTCCGGTCCTAAAATTCCATTACAAGTGGACCGACGCCGAGGTCAAGCAGGCCAAGCACATGCAGGAAACCTTCCAGTCCATCATGCACGAAATGGGGGGCATCATCACCTCCAAAATTCCGGGCGCCGACACGAACTACGGCCTGGAGGCCCCCGGCCGCATCATCCACGAAGTGGGCACGGTGCGCATGGGCGACGACCCCAAGAAGTCGGCCCTCAACAAGTGGTGCCAGGCCCACGACTGCCGCAACCTGTTCGTGGTGGACGCCTCGCCGTTTGTGCAGCAGGGCGACAAAAACGCCACCTGGACCATCCTGGCCCTGTCCATGCGCACCAGCGAGTACATTTTGGACCAGCGCCAGCGCGCCAGCCTGTAGCTTTTTCCCTCACTCCGATGAAAAGACGCGAATCCTTAAAGGCCATCGGCCTGGCCACCCTCGCCACCGGCCTGCTGCTGGACAGCGGCTGCCGCCCCGATACGGCCCAGGCCCCGCCGCCCGGGGCCCCCAAGCCGACCGATGCGGCCGCCGACGAAGCCGGCCGCCAGCCCTTCGAAATAGCCCGCGACCAAAAGCTGCACGCCGAAACGTTCTTCACCCCGCACGAAATGGCCACGATTACGGTCCTGGCGGACATCATCATTCCCAAGGACGCGAAGTCGGGGAGTGCGTCCGACGCCAAAGTGCCGGAATTTATCGAGTTCATCGCCAAGGACATTCCCGAGCACCAGCTACCCCTGCGCGGCGGGCTGCGCTGGCTGGACTTGCAGTGCGCCACGCGCTACGGCCAGCCGTTTGTGGGGTGTGCCGCGCCGCAGCAGCTGGAAATGGTGACCAAAATCGCCTACCCCAAGCGGGCCACCCGCGACCTGCTGCCGGGCGTGACGTTCTTCAACCGCATGCGCGACCTTACCGCCACGGGCTTCTTCACCAGCAAAATGGGCATGGCCGACATCGGCTACGTCGGCAACGCGCCCAACCGCTGGACCGGCGTGCCCGCCGATGTGCTGAAGCAGTACGGCATGGTGCCCGAAGCCTGACGCCGGCCGCTACGAGTGCCGCAGCGGCGGGCTTAAACTATTTAAGCGCGGTTTGAGCATGATGCGGCGCTGGTTTCGGCATCCATTGCACATGCCCTGAGCCCAGGCGGGCAGGTTAAAAAAACCAGCGGGCTGGCCCGTGCTTACACCAGAAAAAAGCTATAGCACGGGTGATGGGCCAGTGCAAAGTGGCCCGTGCCCGGGGCCCAGCGGGTCAGGCTCACGGCCGTTGCTCCGCTGGGGCCCTGGCGCCGCCTACTTCAGCGCCTCGCGGAAGGCCTCGCCCTGAACATAATCCTGGAATTCTAAATCCTCGACGGCTTGGGCGGCCAGGGTGTGGTCGGCGGCCACGGCCTGGTGCAGGCAGGTGGCCAGCTGGGCCTCGTCGTGGCGGCGGGCGGCCACCACGGCCAGGCCGTAGAGGGCCGCCGGGGCCCCGGGGCGCCGCGCCAGGGCCTGGCGGTACTGGGCCTCGGCGAGGTCGTAGCCGCCTTTTTGGACGTACACCAAGGCCGTGTTCAGGTCGTTTTGGTACGAGGGCCCCGCGAAGCGCAGCGTGCGCAGGGCCTCGTCGGGCTGCCCAATTTCAATTTCCAGGGCCCCCTTGTCGGAAATGATTTTGCGCAGCAGGGCCCGGTCGCCGCCCAGCTTGATGGCGTAGTCGTAGTTCTGGAGGGCTTCGAGGCGGTCGCCGGCGCGATGGTAGGCCGTGGCGGCGTGATAAAACAGTTCGGCCGTGGGGTTGCGGTGCGCGGCCAGGGTGAAGTTGGTGGCTGCCCGGCGCTGGTAGGCGCGGGCCACCTTGGGGTTTTCTTCCTTTTCGGAGCGCAGCAGCAGCACCACGCCCAGGTTGTGGTAGGCTTCCCAGCGGCCCTCGGCGGCACTGGCCACTTCGTAGATGCGCTGCTTTTCGGCCAGCAACGGCGTAAGGGTGGCCGAGTAACGCAGCTCCTCGGGCGTGAGGGCGTCAATCTCGGCCTGCTTGGCCACAATTTTCTTCGACAATAAATAAACCTCCGAGTTGTAGCGCGCCGGGGCCGTGAACGTGACGGCCACCGTGCCCACGCGCAACACCGGGTAGATGTACTGCTCTACATATTCAAAGGATTGCAGCCGGTGCAGGGCCTTTTCTTTGGCCACGTAGCCACCCTTGGTGTCGTTGATGATGGCGATAATCGAGTCCTGGTCGGCGGGCTTGAGGGCCGACTGCGTGACCTTGTTCAGGAACAAGTCCCAACGGCGGCGGTAGGCCAGGGTGTCGAATTTGATGTCGGCCACCTTGTTGAGGTACGAAAACCCCTCGACGCGCTTCTTGTAGTAGTAGAGCAGCATTTTGACGCGCTTGCTGGCCAGGGCCGGGTTGTGGGCGTCGAGCGAGTCGGGCGAGTGGCCGGCGGTGATGAGCACCCGCTGGGTGCGCTGGTTGGCGTCAATCAGGTCCTCCAGGGCCGCCACGTTGGTGCCCAAGAATGAGCGAATGAACCAAGCCCCGTCGTCGAAGAAAAATGGCAGAATGCGCGTGCCGCCAACCTGGTTGGAAATGCTCTCGGGCAGCAGAGCCAGGGCGGTATCTTCGCGCACCACGCGGCGGGCGGGGTCAGTAATGCCGCGGGCTAGGCGCACGTCGGCGGGGCCCCGCAACACCTGGCCGCCGCGCTTCAGCACGCGTACCTGGGGGCGGGCCAGCAGCTCGCCGGGGCTGCGGCCGGGCGTGTTGGGCAGGCTGAACGCCTTGTGGGCCACCAGCAGGCCCTTGTGCTCGTCGTCGTACACGTAGTCGCCCACCACGAACGAGACGCGGCCCAGCGTGTCGTCGCGCAGGCCGTGGTCGTAGCGGTAGCGCAGCAGCAGCTCGTAAGCCACACCCTTGTGCAGGTGAGCGGCGGGCACGCGGGCCGTTACTTCAAAGGGCACGGTTTCGCCCACGGCCGTGAGCGGGGCAGGCGTGGCCGTGGCCTGGCGGCCGGCCTCGGCGGCGCGCAGCACCTTGGGCAGCGGCGAGCAGCTCACCAGCAGGGCCCCAGCGGCCAGCAATGCGGCCGGACGGGGCCCCGAAATTAATTTTGAAAGAATACGCAACAGATTGTGGCTTTAGCGAGCGCCCTAAACGTACAAGAGCCCAAAAAGGTGGGGCCCGGGCGCGCAAAGCTACCCGGTTCGGTTGGGCCGGCCCCGTTTGCGTTGTATCTTAGCCCAGTCCGGAGCGCTTTTCAGCCCACACTTTCCGCCATGAAAACCCTCACCGATTACCTCGAAGCGCAGTCGTTTGGCTTGTGTTCGGCCGTGGGCCAGCGGTGGGGCTTCAGCACCCGCAGCATCCGGCTCTCGTTCGTCTACGTCTCGTTTTTCACGTTTGGCTCGCCCATTGTGCTCTACTTCGCAGGCGTATTTTGGATGAACGTGCGCCGCGCCTGGCGCCAGCAGCGCAGCACCGTGTGGGACCTCTAGGGCCCCAACGGGCGTAGCTTTGGGGCCTTTGCTGCCACTCCGCTCCCTTTTCGTGCATGTTTAAGCGCCTCAACCTGGGCCGCCTGCGGCTGGCCTTCGTGCTCACGCTCGTCAGCCTGAGCACGGGGTTGACTGGATTCCGCACCATTGAACACCTGGGCTGGGCCGATGCTTGGTACATGACCATCACCACCGTTTCCACGGTGGGCTATGGCGAGGTGCACCCGTTTTCGGAAGCGGGGCGCATTTTTGTGTCGTTTTACATCCTTTTCAACCTCGTGGTGGTGGCCTACCTGGTGTCGGTGTTCACCACGTTCCTGTTTGCCGGCGAGCTGCGCAACCTGTTTAAAATGTACCGGACCGACCAACAAATCCAGCGCTTCAGCGGGCACCTCATTCTCTGCGGCTTCGGGGCCAACGGCCGCCGCGCCTACCAGGAGCTGCGCGCCAACGGCGTGCGCGTGGTGGTGGTGGAGCAGGACGAGCAGCTGATGAAGGACATCAGCGACGGCAAAAGCGGCGAAGACTACGACGGTGACGGCCAACCGGGCGGCAGCATCATCACTGTGTTCGGCGATGCCACTACCGACGTGGTGCTGCAACAGGCCGGCGTGGCCCGCGCCTCAGCCCTGATTACGGCCCTGGCTAAAGACGCCGACAACGTGTTCGTGGCCCTCTCGGCCCGGGCCCTCAACCCGCGCCTCAAAATCATTGCCCGCGCCAAGCTCAAAACCTCCGAGAGCAAGCTGCTCTCGGCCGGGGCCGATGCCGTGGTGATGCCCGACGAAATCGGCGGCTCGCACATGGCCAAGCTGGTGGTGCGTCCCGAAGTCATTCGCTTCCTGGACCTTATTTCGGGCCTCACCGCCGACAAGCTGCGCCTAGAGGAGCTGAGCTACGAGCAGCTGCGCGAGGACATGCGTGGCCAGAGCATCCGCGAGCTCGACGTGCGTTCGCGCACCGGGGCCACCATCATCGGCCTGCGCCTGGCCGATGGCACGTTCACGGTGAGCCCGTCGGCCGACCACCGCCCGGCCCCCGGCGATGTGCTGCTGATGCTGGGCTCGGAGCAGCAGATTGAGAGCCTGGAGGTGAATTTTCGCCAGCTGGGGCTGTAGGGGCCCCATGGGCAGGGCATTCGCTTACCTGCCCATGAGCTGGGTTTCCCAGTACTGGAGCATGTCGCGCAGGGTCTGTTCGAAAGGAATAAGCGGCTGCCAGCCGCAATGGGCTTTAATTTTGGCGTTGCTGCCCACGATGACGGGGTTGTCGGCGGGCCGAATCAGCTGGTCGTTGCTCGTGTAGGGGTGGTCGATGCCTGCCAGCTGCATCAGGCTGGCCAGCACCTCTTCCAGCGAGCGGCCCTGGTTGCTGCAAATGTTGTACACCTCGCCCGTGGCGCCGCTGGCAATCAGCGTGGTGTAGGCCTTAACGACGTCGCGCACGTCGAGAAAATCCCGGATAATGCTCACGTTGCCCACTTCGATGGTGCTGGCCAGGCCTAGCTTGTACTGCACGATTTGCTTGGCAAACGAGGAGATAACAAAGTTGCCTTTTTGGTTGGGGCCGATGTGGTTGAACGAACGGGTCATCACGATGTCCACCCCAAAGCCCTGCACGTAAACCTTGCTCAATAGCTCTTGCGACACCCGGGCCACCGCGTACGGGCTGATGGGGTTAAAGGCCGATTCTTCGGTCAGGGGCAGGTTTTTGGCTTCCACCATGCCGTATTCTTCCGACGAGCCCACGGACAAAATGCGGCATTTCAGGCCCAGCAGGCGCACGCTCTCGGCCAGGTTTAGAAAGATGTTCGTGTTGTTTTGGAAGCTCTCGATGGGCTTGAGCCAGCTGTAGGAAACGCTGCTGTCGGAGGCCAAGTGGTAGATGTGATCGGGCCGGAACTGCTCCAGAATGCTTTGCAGTTCGGCTTGGTTGGTCAAGTCAATTTTCTTGACGCTGATGGTGAGGTTTTTGATGGAAAAGGCTTCGAAATACTGGCTCCGCGACAGCCCCAGAATGGTGAATTCGTCGGGAGAATCGGCCAAATGGTCCAGTAAGTATTTGCTAACAAATCCAGTAAAGCCAGTTATCAGTACTTTTTTCATCTTTTTCGGGGGGTGGGTCCGCCGGGGTTGGCGGGGCCGGCGGGAAGCCGGCACGTGCGGGGCGGGGGCCGCAAGGTAGCCAGCCGGGCTGCTCAGGGCCCCGGGGGGCGGGGCGCGCGGGGCGGCCAAATCTGCTTCCTTCGCGGCGCGGCGCGTTGCCGCCGGTGCTTATTTCGTTGTTTTTCTTTCATGCACATCGCCGTCACCACGCGCTTTCTGCTGCCCGGCAACCAGCTGGAGGGCCTGGGCCGCTACACGTTCGAAACGCTGCGCTGCCTGGTGCGCCAGCATCCGGAGTGCACGTTCCACTTCCTCTTCGACCGGCCCTACGACCCGCGCTACGTACTGGGGCCCAACGTGGTGCCCCACGTGCTGCTGCCCCCGGCGCGCCACCCCCTGCTGATGCTGGCCTGGTACGAGGGCGCGGTGGCCTGGTGGCTGCGGCGGCACCGCCCAGCGGCCTTGCTCTCGCCCGAGGCCTTCACGGTGCTGGGCACGCGCGTGCCCCGCGTGTTGGTGCTGCACGACCTGGCGTACCTGCACCGCCCCCACGACGTGGGCCGCCTCATGCAGCGCTACTACGCGTACTTCGTGCCGCGCTTTGCCCGCGCCGCCACGCAGCTGGTAGCCGTTTCGGAATCCACCCGGCGCGACGTGGCCGAACAGTTTGGGCTGCCGGCGGAACGCATTATGGTGGCCTACAACGCGCCAGCCGCGCATTTCCAGCCGCAGCCGCCGGCGCAGCAAGTGGCCGTGCGGGCGCAGTTCAGCGGGGGGCAGCCGTATTTTCTGTTCGTGGGGGCCCTGCAGCCGCGCAAAAACCTGGAGAATTTGCTGCGGGCGTTTGGCCTATTTAAGGCGGCGGCGGCAGGGGAGGGCCCCCAGGGCCCCGCGGCCACCGTGCAGCTGCTGGTGGTAGGCCGCGAGGCTTGGCTGGCCGGGCCCATTTTTGAGGCTTACCACCAGCTGCCGCCGGCCGTGCAGGGCGCCGTGCGCTTCACGGGCCGTGTGAGCGAGGAAGAGCTGACGGGCCTGTACGCGGCCGCGCTGGCTACGGTGTACGTGCCTTTCTTTGAGGGATTTGGCTTGCCCGTGGTGGAGGCTCAGGCCAGCGGTTGCCCGGTCATCACCTCCAACCTGTCGTCGCTGCCCGAGGTGGCGGGCGGCCCCGCCGGGGCCCTGCTCTGCGACCCGCACCAGCCGGCGGCCATTGCCGGGGCCCTGGCCCAGCTGAGCCACGACGAGCCGCTACGGCTGCGCTTGCGGGCCGCGGGCTTGGCCAACGCCGCCCGCTTTTCGTGGGCGCGCAGCGCCGAGGTGCTGTGGCAAGCCGTGCAAGCTGCCCTGGCAACTGGCCCGGCGTAGGGAGGGCCCCGGCTTATCTTCGCCGCCCATGCACATCCTTCAAGTTTGCTTTCGCGTTCCGTATCCCCCGCACGACGGCGGGGCCATTGCCATGTACGAAACGGTGCGCGGCCTGGCCGAGGCGGGCCACACCGTGACGGTGCTGGCCGTGAACACCCCCAAGCACCACCAGCCCGCCGATGCCCTAGCGCACCTGGGCCCCAACGTGCGCATGGTGGCGGTGGACGTCGACACGCGCCTCTCGCCGCTGAAGGCCCTGCGCAACCTGCTGTTCAGCGCGCAGCCCTACAACCTGGAGCGGTTCATCAGCCTGCCGCTGGCCGAAACCTTTAAAGACCTGCTGCTTACGCAGTCCGTCGACGTGGTGCATGTTGAGGGCACGTTCGTGGCTTGGTACGTGGCCGTGTTCGTGGCCCAGGAAATTGCGGCGGGCCGGCTGCCGGCCCGGGCGCAGCTGCCGCTGTTTGCGCTGCGGTCGCAGAACGTAGAGTACACCATTTGGGAGATGCTGGCCCACCGCACCGGCAACCCCGTGAAAAGGTGGTACTTGCGCAAGTTGGCGCGGCGGCTTCAGGCGTTTGAGCACTGGATGCTGCCGCACTTCGACGCCATCGTTGCCATCACGGAAGAAGACGCCGTGCGGTTCCGGCGCATGTGCGCCAGCGCGGCCGCGGCCCACGCAGCGCCCCGCCCCGCGCCCGTTGTGGCCGTGATGCCGGCCAGCTTCGACCTGCGCCGCCTGCGGCCCGCCACTACGGCCCCGGAGCCGCGCACGGTGTTTATGCTGGGCTCGCTCAACTGGCTGCCCAACCTGGAGGGCATCGACTGGTTTTTGCGCGAGGTGTGGCCCCAGGCCCACGCCGAGCTGCCCGGGCTGGCGCTGCACCTGGCCGGTTCGCATCCGCCCGAAGCCCTCACCAGCCGCCCCGCCGGCCAGGACAACGTATTTGTGCACGGCTTCGTGGAGTCGTCTACGGCCTTCATGGCCCAGTACGAGCTGATGCTGGTGCCGCTGCTGAGCGGCGGTGGCATGCGGGTGAAGGTGGTGGAAGGCCTGGCCGTGGGCAAGGCCATCCTGAGCACCAGCATCGGCGCCGAAGGCATTGCGGCCCGCGACGGCGAAAATATTCTGCTGCGCGACGGGGCGGCGGCTTGGTTGCAAGCACTGCGCGACTACTACCACGGCCGCCTGCCGCTGGCCGCCATTAGCCAGGCGGCGGCCCGCACGGCCCAGCAGGAATACGACACCCGCCAAGTAACGCAGCGCCTGGTGGAGCTGTACGAGGAACTGCTGGCGCTGCGGCCCCGCCCAGTGCCCGCCCACGCGCAGCCCTAGCCCCATGCGCCTGCTCGTGCTGCTTTCGCGCTTTCCGCACCCCCTCGACAAGGGGGACAAGCTGCGCGCCTACTACCAGCTGCGCTACCTGGCCGGGCAGGGCCACGAAATTTGCCTGCTCGCCCTGAGCGACGAGCCCGTGGGCGCCGGGGCCCTGGCCGCCGTGCGCCCGCTGTGCCGGGGCGGGCTGCACGTGTACCGGCTGCGGCTGCTGGCGCGCGGGCGCGGGCTGGCCGGGGCCCTGGCCACCGGCGGCCGGCCGTTGCAGGTGGGCTACTTTTACAACGCCGGGGCCCAGCGGCTGGTCGATGCGTTGGTGGCCGGGTTTCGGCCCGACCACATTTACTGCCAGCTCATTCGCATGGCCGAGTACCTGCGGGCCTACGCCGGCCAATGGCCCATGACGCTGGACTACATGGACGTGTTTTCGGCCGGCATGGCGCGGCGGGCGGCCACCGCGCCGGCCTGGCAGCAACCGGTGCTGGCGCTGGAGGCCCGCCGCCTGGCCGCCTACGAAACCGAGGCCTTTGCCTGGTTCGCCCACCACACCGTCATCAGCGACCAGGACCGGCAGCTGCTGGCGCACCCGCAGCGCGCGCGGGTGCACCTCGTGCCCAACGGCATTGCCCTCGACGTGTTCCGGCCCCAGCCGGGGGCCCCCAAAACCTACGACCTGTTGTTTTGCGGCAACATGGGCTACCACCCCAACGTGGACGCCGCCTGCTGGCTGGCCGAACACATCTTGCCGCTGGTGCAGCGCCACCACCCGGGCGCTCGGCTGCTGGTGGCCGGCACCACACCCGCCGCGCGGGTGCGGGCGCTGGCCCAGCGCCCGGGCGTGGCCGTGAGCGGCTGGCTGCCCGACATCCGCAGTGCCTACGCCCAGGCGCGGGTGTTTGTGGCCCCCATGCGGGTGGGCACGGGCCTCCAAAACAAGCTGCTGGAGGCCATGGCCATGGGCCTGCCCTGCGTGACTACACCATTAGCTAACAACGCTTTGAACGGTACGCCCGCCCTGCACCTGCTGGTGGCGGCCGATGCCGAGGGCCTCGCCGACGCCGTGGGGCAGCTACTGGCCGATTCCGCCGCCGCCGACCAATTGGGCGCGCGCGGCCTCACCTTTGTGCAGCAGCACTACGACTGGGCCGCCACCACGGCGCGCCTGGAGAACTTATTGCTTCTGAATTGTTAGCTACCATTGGCCCGGCGGCTCCCGGCGGGCCATCTTTTTGTGCGTATCTTTTTTAGCCCGCCAGCCGCCCCCGGGGCCCTGGCCTCTTCCCCGCGAACTGCCCGATTGACCATGTTAGACACCATTGAATCCGCCATTGAGGACCTGCGCGCCGGCAAAGTCGTTGTCGTAGTGGACGACGAGGACCGCGAAAACGAGGGCGACTTCATTTGTGCCGCCGAAGCCGCCACGCCCGAAATTATCAACTTCATGGCCACCCACGGCCGCGGCCTGGTCTGCGCGCCCCTCACCGAAGAGCGCTGCAACGAGCTGGGCCTCGAGCTGATGGTGGGCCGCAACACGGCCCTGCACGCCACGCCCTTCACCGTATCGGTGGACCTGCTGACCAACGGCGTGACCACCGGCATTTCGGCCTCCGACCGCAGCAAAACCATCCAGGCCCTGGTGGACCCCGCCACCAAGCCCGAAGACCTGGGCAAGCCCGGCCACATCTTCCCCCTCAAGGCCCGCCGCGAAGGCGTGCTGCGCCGCGCCGGCCACACCGAGGCGGCCGTGGACCTGGCCCGCCTAGCGGGCTTCGCGCCAGCCGGTGTGCTGGTCGAGATTTTGAAGGAAGACGGTGAGATGGCCCGCCTGCCCGACCTCGAAAAAGTGGCCAAGCAGTGGGACTTGAAGCTGATTTCGGTGCAGGACCTCATCAAGTACCGCCTGGCGCAGGAGAGCCTGATTCACCGCGAGATTTCGGTTCAACTACCCACCGCCTGGGGCGATTTTGACCTTTACGCCTACACCCAGCGCTCGAACGGGGCCCAGCACCTGGCCCTGGTCAAAGGCGACCTCAGCGACCCGGCGCCCATGCTGACGCGGGTGCACAGCTCGTGCATCACGGGCGACATTTTCGGCTCGTGCCGCTGCGACTGCGGGCCCCAGCTCCACCAGGCCATGCAGCAAATTGAGCGCGAGGGCCGCGGCGTGGTGGTGTACATGAACCAGGAAGGCCGCGGCATTGGCCTCATCAACAAGCTGAAAGCCTACAAGCTGCAGGAGCAGGGCCGCGACACGGTGCAGGCCAACGAGGACCTGGGCTTCAAGGGCGACGAGCGCGACTACGGCGTGGGCGCCGCCATCCTGCGCGACCTCGGCATCCGCCAGATGCGCCTGCTCACCAACAACCCCAAGAAGCGCACCGGCCTGGCCGGCTACGGCCTGGAAGTGGTGGAAACCGTGCCCATCGAAATCGCCTCCAACCCGCACAACGCCACCTACCTGGCCACCAAGCGCGACAAAATGGGCCATGACATCCTGCGCGACGCCGAGGCGGCGCTGGCCACCAGCGCCGGGGCCCCCGCGGCTTAAAAGCCGCACCGCTAAGCTTGTGTTCGGTAATACAGCTTCTAAGCCCCGGTAAGGGAATATTTCTCCAGCAAGACGGTGTTTGCCGCCCGCTGGTACCAGTCGTTGAATACCAGCTCTACTTCGTCCACTTCGAACGTGCCGATGAAGTGGTGCTGGTATTTTTCGATGTTGGCCAGCAGTGTTTTGGTGTCCAGTATTTTGCTTCGGAAGCGAATGACGGTGGAATGAGCCGTTTGGATGCTGTAGCGCTGGTCGATGGACTGCTGCAAGGCCGCGTGCTGGAAATAGGCGCGGGTGCGGTCGCGCAGTTCGGCCAGGCCGGGGCCGAGGGGAGTGCCCTGCACGATGATGCCGCCCGGCGAGGCCGTGAGGCCCGAAAACGTGACCCCGAACGGCCGCACGGGCCCCGCAATTTCGCGCACGGCCGCCCGGTACGCCGCGGCGTCAACCATGGGCAGCGCAAACCCGCGGTAGCAGGAAATGATGGATAGCACGGTGAGGTGCACGTCGGCGGCCGGGTAGTAGTACTGCCGGGGCTCGGTGCGGCGGAAATCGTCCAGAATTGTTTCGAGGGCGGCGGTGATGCGGGCCGGGAACCGCGCCAGCAGCGTGATGCCGCGGCGGTCGTCGTCCGGTGCGTCAAGCAGCGGGTCCAGCTCGGCCCGGCCCTGCGCCAGCTGGTGAACGGCCGCGGCGCGCATGGCGTCGTAGTGCGCTTGGAGGTTCATGAGGAGCGGCAGAAACGGTGCGTAGGCGGGGCCCCCGGGGCCCTGGAAATGCCGCAGAGCTGCCGCGCCCGGTGCCGGTGCTTTGCGCGACGGTCGGCAAAAAGCCCGCCGCTGCCGTAGAATGTGCGGCAGCGGCGGACTTTTTGCCGACCCAAAGCGACAATTATTTGCTTAGGAGCGGTAGAATCACGCATCAATTCCTCTTTCGGTCGCACCGATTCGACTAAAACACGAATTAATGCGGGTTTGAGTCGAACTGCTGCGGATTTAAGCCGAATCGATTCGTGCTTTGGTCGAATTGGTACGGGTTTTAACCGCATCGATGCGGCAATTGGTCGAACCTAAACTTTGGCTGGTTTGGGAATTCTGGCGGGGCCGTTGGTGGCGTAGCGGGCGGCCATCTTCTGCTCCAGGTCGCGCAGGCCGGGGGTGCGGCCGTTATCGTCCTGCACGTTTTTGTAGACGAGGCGAGCCACTTCCATCACGCCCGCGCCGGCCACCAGGCCCAGCTTGGCGAGCAAATCGGCGATGGCCTGGGCGGTGGTTTGCAGCTCGCTGGCCTCGTCGAAGGTGGCGAGCTGCGCGGGGTACTGCGCAATCACCTCGTCGGTGATGGAGCGGCTGAGCACCTGCGTGAAGCCGGTCAGCACCTGGCCGGCCTGCTGGGCGAAAGGAATGCTGTCGCGCCCCATGCCCTTCGAGGCCAGGCTCTTCTGGTCTTCCTTGGTGAGGTCGGGCTGGTAGGGCTGCAACAGCGCCAGGGCCGCCAGCAGGTGCTGGGCCACGTCGGCTTTTACTTTGGGGTCAATCGGACCGGGAACGGGTATCATGCAAAATAATAAAAAATGGAAAAGAATAGAACCGGCCGCGGCGGGCGTACCGGCCCGGCAAGATAGCGGCCCGGCCGGGCTTTTCTCAACTTCTCAGCCAGCAAGGGAAACGGCCCGGGGCGCAAATGGCGCGGGGCTTGGCCCCGTGCCGCGGTGCTGCGGGCCTCCGGCCCGCTTCCCGGAACGATGCCAGCGCCCGCCGTTCGCTAACGCCCACCGTTTAACGGTTGCGGGCCAGAGGCCCGCGGCACCGCGGCACGGGGCCGAGCCCCGCGCCAGGGCAGGCTACTCCTTGGTCGGCAAAGAGCCCTGCCCCAGCCACCGCGCCACGGGGTAGCGGTTGTGGGTGGGCTCGTAGTAGGCCGAGTGCTGGTACACCCATTCGAGCTGGGCGGGGCCGCTGGCGGCCAGCTGGGCGTCGGCCTGGCGGGCGGCTTCGAGCTGCTGGCGCAGGGCCGGGTCGCGGCGCAGCAGGTCGGCGGCGAGGTCCTCGAACACGTAGTCGGAGTAGTGCTCTTTCTGCTGCAAAATGCTGTCGAAGAAGCCCCAGGCGAAGAACGAGTCGGTGGCCCGGGGCTCCAGGGTTTCCACCAGGTAGCGGGCGGCGGGCTGGGCCACGCGGGCCACGTAGTCGCCGGCGCGGCAGGCCACGGGGCCCTGCACGGGGCGCAGCCGCACCTGGCTGTGCAGGTAGTGGCCCTCGTAGGCGCGGGGCACGGTCTGGAAATCCTCCACGTAGTACGTCTCGGCGGGCACGGTCACGTCCTGTGCCAGGCGCTCCAGCCGCACGCCGTTGCGGCGCAGGTTGTCCACCACCTCGCCCCAGGCCTGCGGGATGAGGTAGGCCGTGGGGGCCCCCGCGGTGGCCGTGGCATGGGCCGTGTTGGTGTAGGGCACGGGCCGGGTGTAGGGCCGGGCGCGGTCGTAGTACAGGCGCGGCTGGCCGCTGACTTCGCTGGGCCGGTGGCCGGCCTCGTAGCCGCGGAACTGCACGGTTTCGCTCGGCTTGTCGTCCAGGGCCCAGGCCAGGGGGAAGGTGGTTTGGGTGGCCTGCGCGGCCAGGGCCCCGGCGCGGGCGGCCAGCAGGGCAGGGGCCTGGCGCTGCACGGTTTCGAGCATCGTCAGCAGCAGGTCGTAGGTGGCCTGCACGCGGGGCCCGAAGGCCTTCAGCATGTGGGTTTCGGGCATGAAGCCGATGGTGTGGAACAGGGCCGCGTAGCCGGTGGAGTAGCGCGGGCTCTCCAAAAACGCCTGCATCCCGCTCTCCGGCGTTTCGCCGTTAAAGTCCACGTACGGCGTCATGGGCCACTTTTTCTGGTCCATGCCGTGGTACAGCGCGGGCAGCATTTCCTTTTGCAAGTAGGCCCCCAGGGCTGGCGCCAGCTTGCTGTGCTGGGTCGGGATGAGCGTCATCGTGTACTGGTAGTCGGCGCCGTTGGAGGTGTGCGTTTCCACAAATACCTCGGGCTGCCACTTCTGAAACAGCGCCGCAAACGAGCGGGCATTGCGCGAGTCCTGCTTCACGTAGTCGCGGTTCAGGTCGAAATTGCGGGCGTTGCCGCGGAAGCCGTAGCTGGCCGGGCCGTTCTGGTTGGCGCGGGTGGTACTGTTGCGGTTCAGGGCCCCGCCCACGTTGTAGATGGGCACGATGACGACCGTGACGCCCGCCAGCAGCTTGCCCAGCCGGGGCTGCTGCACCAGGTCGCGCGCCAGCATCATGCTCGCGTCGATGCCCTCGGGCTCGCCCGGGTGAATGCCGTTCTGGATGAACAGCACCGGCCGGTGCAGGGCCCGCAGGTGCACGGGGTCGGTGTCGCCGTCGGCCGACAGCACGACTTCGTGCAGCGGCAGGCCGCAGTCGGTGGGCCCCGCCTCGCGCAGGCTGATGTGGCCCGGGTAAGCGGCGGCCAGCTTTTGGTAGTAGGCCACGCACTCGGCGTGGGTGGCGGTGGTGTTGTGGGCCGGGTCGTTCTCAAAGGGGGTGCGCCAGGCGGGGGCGGGCGCGGGGGCTGAAGCGGAAGGAGTGGCGGTCATCAGCGCGGCGAAGAGGAAAGCGAACATGGCTGCAAATTCCACCAAAAAGCCGAACCGCGCCCGGGGCCCCCGCGTACCTGTGCCCAGTACCGTTGCTTTCCCCATGTCCGACTCGCCCCTCGCTTCCGCCGCCCCTCGTCCGCTCGTCCTCGTGTCCAACGACGACGGCATCACCGCCCCCGGCATCGGGCACTTGGTGCGCATCGTGCAGGCCCTGGGGGCCGAAGTGGTGGTGGTGGCGCCCGACTCGCCGCAGTCGGGCATGGGCCACGCCATCACCATCGGCCAGCCGCTGCGCCTGACGGAAAACCGCGTATTTGGGCCCGACGTGGCCGCCTACCAGTGCTCGGGCACGCCGGCCGACTGCGTAAAAATTGCCAAGCACCACGTGCTGAAGGACCGCACGCCCGACCTCGTGGTGTCGGGCATCAACCACGGCTCCAACGCCTCGGTGAACGTGCTGTACTCGGGCACCATGTCGGCGGCCATCGAGGCGGCCATCGAGGGGCTGCCGGCCATCGGCTTTTCGCTGTGCGAATACGGCGACGACGCCGACTTCTCGCACGTGGGGCCCTGGGTAACCCAGATTTGCCAGCACGCCCTGGCCCACGGCGTGCCCCCCGGCACGGCCCTGAACGTGAACATTCCCAAGAAGTCAGCCGGGCCCGTGGCCGGCCTGCGCCTGAGCCGCCAGGCCCGCGCCAAGTGGCAGGAAGAGTTCGACGAGCGCCACGACCCCTACCAGCGCCCGTATTTCTGGCTCATCGGCTCGTTCGTGAACCTCGACCCCGGCACCGACACCGACGAGTGGGCCCTGGCCCACCAGTACGTGTCCATTGTGCCCTGCCAGTTTGATTTAACGGCTTACCGCGGCCTGGAATTCCTCAGCCAGCAGTGGCAGCTGCCGCTGCCCGCCGTCGGCGCCGCCGTTGCGCCGCCGCAGCCCATCCCGGCCGAAGACTACGGCATTGCCGCGGACGAGCCGGGTGCCTGGGCGGCGGACTAAAGCTGCGGCCGGGGCCCCGGCGGCACCGCCCGCACGGTTTTGGGGCGGCCGGTGGCCCAGGCCGACTTGCGCACCACCACCGGCGCGGCCCGGGCCGCGCGGTGCACGCGGGCCCAGTGCCGGCCCGACGCCACCACGCCGAGCACCAGCGCCAGCGCCAAAAAAAGCACGTATTTCATAACCCGGAGGGCAAGGGCAGCAACCACAGTAGTAAGCTAGCACCCAGTGGGTGAAGCCGCCGTGAACTGCCGCGCCCGCAACCTAGTCCGCCGCCGGCCCAAACCCCAACACGAAGGCTGTGCCCTGGCCCAGCACCGACTCGGCCCGCAGCGTCGCCCCGTGGAAAGCGGCAATGGTTTGGGCAATGGGCAGGCCCAGGCCGTAGCCCTCCGGGGCCCCCGGGCCAGGCGCGGAAAACCGCCGGAACCGGTCGAATAAGTGGGGCAGGTGCTCGGCGGCAATGCCGGGGCCCTTGTCCTCCACCCGCAGGGCGTAGCCACCGGCCGGCGTGGGCCGCCCCACAATGCGGATGACGCCGCCCGCGTGGTTGTACTTGATGGCGTTGGCCAGCAGGTTGCGCAGCAGCGTGTGCAGCAGCGTGGCGTTGGCGCGGGGCAGCACGTGGTCGGGCTGGAGGTCAACGGTCAGCGAGAGGTCGCGCTGCTGGCGGCGGTCGTCGAGCTCCTCGGCCACGTCGCGCGCGGTTTGGCTCAGGCTCACTACTTCGTCGCGCAGGTACTGCTCGTTCTCGATGTTGGCGATGAGCAGCAGCGTGCGCACCGTGTTGCGCAGGCGGTAAAGCGTGCGCTGCGACTCCACTACCTGGCGGGCGTGCTGCTCGGGCAGGGTGTGGTCTTGCAGCATGTTTTCGAAGCGCGACTGCAAAATGCTCACCGGCGTGAGCAGCTCGTGGCTTACGTTGCTCATGAACTCGCGCTCCTTCTCGAAGGCCGACTGAATCTGGCGCATCAGCGCGTTCAGGCCGTCGTCGAGGCGCCGGAAATCGGTGGTGCCGGTGGCGATGGGCGCAAACGAAAACTCCGACGGCTGCCGGATGCCGCGCAGCTTGCGCACCGTCAGCTCGCGCAGGGGCCCCAGCAGGTAGTGGGCAAAGGCCACGTCGGAGAGCACCGTGAGCAGCGCCACGGCCACCAGCACCCACAGCGCGAGCTGCCGCAGCGTTTGGGTAAGCAGTTCCAACGTGCCCAGCGACGAGCCAATTTCGAGCCGAAACGCCCGCCCGCCCGGCCCACTCGCCGGCACGACGCAGCTCAGGATGCGGAAGTCCTCCACCTCGTTGTCCACCTGCCGCCGCTCCTCAAACACGCGCTCGGTGGGGGCCCCGGGGCCCCGCCGCAGCGGCGTGATGCTGATGTATTCCTGCTTGAGCAGGTTGTAGTCGGCGTAGGTTTCGCTGCGCTCGGCGCGCACAAAGGCGGCCAGACCGTCGCGCTGCACAAGGGCCAACACTTCCAGCTTCTTTTCGTGCAGGCGCTGGTCGGTGTGGGCCACCGCCACCCGCTGCACAATGGGCGTGATGAGCAGCACCCCCAGCAGCACCAGTAGCAGCTTCGACAGCGCATTGAACAGGGCCAGCTTGGTTTCTAAGCGCATTCGCTTCAATTAAAAATGACGAATTAAAAATTAAAAATTAGATGTTGCGGAGCAGTGAAAAACGCTTGCCTAATAAGCCGACCCTGACCGGAAGGTTACCCCGCAGGAAAGGATAGCCGCGCATTTTTAATTTTTAATTCATCATTTTTAATTCCCTTCCGAGGCCCGGTAGCCGATGCCGCGCACGGTTTCGAGGAAGTCGGCGGGGGCGAACTGGGCCAGCTTTTTGCGCACGTTTTTGATGTGCACGTCGATGTAGTTCGAGTCGGAATCGTCTTCCAACACGTTGCCCCACAGGTGCTCGCCAAGCTGCAAGCGCGTGAGCACCCGGCCGCGGTGCAGCAGCAAGTAGTGCAGCAGGTCGAACTCTTTTTTGGTGAGGGGCACCTCCTGGCCGCCCTGGCGCACAATGCGCGCCGTGGAGTCGAGGCTGAAGCCGTCGCCGAAGGTGATTTCCGAGCGCTTCAGCCCAAACTTGCGGCGCGTGATGGCCTGCATCCGGCTAGTCAACTCCAAGAGGGAAAAGGGCTTAGGTAGGTAATCGTCGGCCCCGAGGTCGAGGCCGCGGATGCGGTCGTCGAGGGCCCCGCGGGCGGTGAGCACGATGAACGACGCCTCCTGGCCCTCGCGGGGGCGGGCCTCGCGCAGCAAGTCGAGGCCGTCGCCATCGGGCAAGCCCAGGTCGAGCAGCACGAAATCGTAGCTGTTGACGAACAGCTTTTCCGACGCTTCGGAGTAGGTAAACGCCGAATCGACGAGGTACTGGGCCTGCCGCAGGAACTGCCGCATTTCCTGGTGGAGGCTTTTTTCGTCTTCGACAAGCAGAACGTGCATGGCTGGGGGGAAGGGGAGTGGAAGGAGAGCCGCAATGGCGACACAACATTCGGTACGTAATGGTTAGATAAAGATGAAGATTTGCTGTCGATTTGATGAAGAAATTTTTTAATGTGTGCAGCGGGGCTCCGGTGTCCCTTTCTTTGGGGCCCTATTATTAATCTCTCTTGTTTGCCATGAAGCCTTGGACGTTGCGCGCCGTGTGGGCGCTATTGGTGCTGTTGGTTGCGGGGCTGGGCGTGGCCGCCGTGCCCGCCGCGCCGCCCGCCCTCACCGTGTACGTGGTGCGCCACGCCGAAAAAGACCTCACCCCTGGCCTGCCCGACCCGCCCCTGACGGCCGCCGGCCAAGCCCGTGCCCAGGCCCTGGCGGGGGCCCTGCGCCGGGCGCACCCGGCGGCCCTGTTCACCACCAACACCCGGCGCACCCGCGCCACTTTGGCCCCGCTAGCTGCCGCCACCGGCCTGGCCCCGCGCCTCTACGACGCCAAGCAGCCGGGGGCCCTAGCCGATACGCTGCGCCGCGCCTATGCTGGCCGGGCCGTGGTGGTGGTGGGCCATTCCAACACGCTGCTGCCGCTGCTGGCCGCGCTGGGGGCCCCCGCGCCGGTAGCCGAAATCAGTGACGACGAGTACAGCTACCTGTTTGAGGTGCGCGTGCCGGCCCAGGGCCCCGCTACGGTGCGCGTGCGGCACTACGGCGCCCGCTGATTGCGAAAACGACGTTGGGCCATACTTTTGGCCGATTGACTGGCTTTTTACTGTTTAGATCGATGCGCTACTTCTCTGCTTTGTTCCTGGCCGGCCTGCTGGCCGGCGGCCCCACCGCCCGCGCCCAAACCGCGCCCGCGGGGCCCACAACCGACTCGCTCAACATCCGCCGCATTTTCGACGAGGCCCTGCTGCGCGGGCAGTGCTACGAAAACCTGCGCTACCTCACCGGCACCATCGGCGGGCGGCTCTCGGGCTCGCCCCAGGCCCAGTTGGCCGTGGAGTGGGGCCAGCGCACGATGGAAAAAGCGGGCTTCGACAAGGTGTACTTGCAGGAAGTGATGGTGCCGCACTGGGTGCGGGGCCCCAAGGAGCGCGGCGAAATCATTGGCAACAAAGGCAAGAGCGTGCCCGTGGCCGTGTGCGCCCTGGGCAACTCAGTGGGCACCAGCGGCAAACTGCGCGCCGGTGTAGTGGAGGTGCACAGCCTCGACGAGCTGAAAAAGCTGCCCGATGCCGCTGTAAAAGGCAAGTTCGTGTTCTTCAACCGGCCCTTCGACGACGCCCTCATCGAGCCTGGCCAGGCCTACGGCGCCGCCGGCGACCAGCGCCGCAGCGGCCCCGCCGAGGCCGGCCGCCGCGGGGCCGTGGGGGCCCTGGTGCGCTCCCTCACCAGCGCCCGCGACGACAACCCCCACACCGGCACCACCCGCTACGAAACCGGGGTGGCGCAGGTGCCTGGCGCGGCCCTCAGCACCCTGGCCGCCGACCGCCTCAGCCTGCTGCTAAAGGCCGACCCGAGCCTGAAATTTGAACTGGAAATGGGCTGCCTGATGCTGCCCGACGAGAAAAGCTACAACGTGGTGGGCGAAATCCGGGGCTCGAAATTCCCGCAGGAAATCATCACCGTCGGCGGCCACCTCGACTCGTGGGACCTCGCCCAGGGGGCCCACGACGACGGCACCGGCGTGACGCAGAGCATGGAGGCCCTGCGCCTGCTGCGCGCTGCCGGCCTCAAGCCCGAGCGCACCGTGCGCGCCGTGCTCTTCATGAACGAGGAGAACGGCACCCGCGGCGGCAACGAGTACGCCCGCCTGGCCCAGGTGAACAGGGAAACGCACCTGGCGGCCATCGAAAGCGACGGCGGCGGCTTCACGCCCCGCGGCTTTGCCGTGCAAGGCAACCCCGAGGCGCAGCGCAAAATCGCCGCCTGGGGGCCCTTGCTGCGCCCCTACCACGCCGCCGACATCGTGCCCGGCCACTCGGGCACCGACATCGAGCCCCTCGAGGCCGCCGTGCACCCCAAGGCCCTCATCGGCTACGATTGCGACTCGCAGCGCTACTTTGATCTGCACCACACCTCCGCCGACACGTTCGACAAGGTGAACAAGCGGGAGCTGGAGCTGGGCGCCGGCAGCATGGCCGCCCTTATTTATTTGCTGGCGAAATATTCGTTGTAGTAATGCGTAGGAAATACTATCAATTAACGGGTTTAATCATGAGAAAAAACATTTTATTGGTCCCATTAATTACTGCCACTTCGTTCATACTGGAAGGGTGCGAATCTGTTCCGAAAAAACTGATAACGGGATGGTGGAGTGTTGATAAAGTAATATTCGATAAAAGGAACATAATTCCTTGCTTCACTTTAAATATATTAGAGTTCAAACCTGATAATACTTGTTTGGTACCGTCAACTTTGCCAACGTATTGCTCCTCTTTAGAAGCTTTTGCTAAGTATGGTGATTGGAACTTTGACGAGGCGCATATGATTTTAGTTATAAACTCCAAAAATAAATTTTTTGATAAGAAATATCATATTAAATTTATAGATGATACTATTAGAAACATGCTTGTCATGAAGCTTATTTCTTCTACTGATACAATTATTTGCAGGAAAGGAATGTATTTTTATAATGCTCAAGAAATGAAGAAAATAATTAATTACAATAGATTTTAGTAAATCACATCAATTAATTTGGAATTAGAATAGAAAATATTTTGTCGAGCTTCGGTATAAAAAATGATGTCGTTGCGGCAATTGAGGGCCTTGTTTTGAGGCGTGCAATTGCTGGCTAGAACCGCTCTTGTCCAGTTTATTTTGCCCCTAGTGCTGCTCCATGTAGCGCTGGCCCAGCACGAGGTTGCCGCCGAAGAAGCGTGCGGCGACCAGCGCCGTGGTCAGCACCTGGGCGTTGTTCAGGCGGCGACGCGGGTCGGCCCGGCGCGCCCAACTGGGGCGGGTCAGCGTGAGCAAATCATCGAGAAAGCTGTACATGGCAACGGTCTGTTCGCGCATGGATGGCAGGACTTGAAGGGGGCGAATACTTCAAACCTAGCCTGTTCCAGTTCCTGCCGAACAGACTTTTTTTATGCCCCCCGCTACTCCGCAACTTGGGTTAATTAATACCATTCAGAGCATCGTGGGCGTGGACATCGACTGCTTCGCCTCGTACCCGGTGGTGGACGGCCAGGGCACCAACGGCGGCTACTGCGGCCTGGCCGTGAAGCCCATTGCCCCGAACATGCTCAAGAACTGCGCCCAGCACCCAGGCGTGCGCCTGCCCATATCGGGCATCGGCGGCATCGAGAACTGGCGCGACGCCGTGGAACACATCTTGTTGGGGGCCAGTTCGGTGCAGATTTGCACGGCGGCTATGCAGTTCGGCTTCGGCATTATCCGCGAGCTGCTGAGCGGGCTGGAAGAGTACATGGTGGAGAAAAATTTCCACACCATTTATGACTCTGTGGGCAAGGCCCTGCCCAACGTGCGCCACTGGGAAGACCTGAACATGAAGTACCAGGTGAAGGCCCACATCCACGAGGGAAAGTACATTGGCTGCCAGCTCTGCTACACGGCCTGCGAGGACGGGGCCCACCAGGCCATCCGGCTGCAACCCGGTAGTCGCGTGCCGGCCATCATCGAGGACAACTGCGTGGGGTGCAACATTTGCTCGCTGGTGTGCCCGGTGGAAAACTGCATCACGGTGGACCGCCGCGACGACGGCACCCAGCACCAGACCTGGAAGGAGCGCACCGCCGCGGGCACCATCCCCACCGAGTTCAACGACGAACGCGCCGGCGGCCGCCACCACTGGGTGCCCGCGCCCGCCGCCCTGGGCAAGGAGCGCCACAAAACGCTGCCCGGCACCGCGTGGGCCCTGGGGCCCCTGTAGTGCTTTCCGCTAAAAAAAAGGGGCCCCGCTGCTAGCAGCGGGGCCCCTTTTGGCATTTGCCCAAACGGTGTTAGTTGGGGTTCAAAATCGAGAACAGCTCGTCGAGCTTCGGCGTGAGGATGATGTCGGTGCGGCGGTTGAGGGCCTTGTTGGCGGGCGTGTCGTTGGCCGCTACGGGCAGGTTTTGGCCGCGGCCGGACGGTGTCACTTGGGCAGGGTCCATGCCGGCGGAGGTGAGCAAGCGCGTGATTTCGGTGGCGCGCAGCACGCTTAGGTCCCAGTTGTCCTTGGCGCCGTTCACCACGCCTTTGATGGGCACGTTGTCGGTGTGGCCTTCCACGAGCACGTTCACGTCCTTGTTGTCTCTCAGGGCGTTGGCGAGCTTAATTAGCGCGTCCTGGCCCTTGGGGTCTACTTTCGTCGAGCCCGATTTAAAGAGCAATTGCTCGGAAAGTGACACGTACACTTTGCCATTTTTCACATTCACTTGCAGGTCCTGGGCGTTGAAGCCGAGCAGGGCGTCGCTCACGCGCTGGCGCAGGGCCTTGGTGGCGGCGTCCTTCTCGTCGAGTACGCGCTGCAACTCGGCGATGCGGGCATTTTTGCCGGCCAGGTCCTGCTCGGTGGTACCGAGGGCCGAATTGAGCTGGTTCACCTGGTTGTTTTTATTGAGCAGGGTGCCGCGCAAGCTTTCCTCGCTGCGATTTTTCTCGGAGGCGAGGGCCGTTTTTTCGAGCTGTAACTGGTCGCGCGATTTGGTCAGGTCGCTGTTCTGCTGTTGCAAAGCCGCAATTTCTTTCTGGTTGCAGCCGGGCAAGGCCAGTGCGGCAACCACGAGCAGGGCGGGGGCGAAGGAACGCATCATGGGGTGTGGAGCGGGAAGGGTGAAGAAAAAACGGGGCCCGGCGGGCCGGCGTAGCGTTGGGCTTGAAACGGGCACGGCCGGCCAGGGTTACCTTTGGCCTTTCCGCTGTTGCCGTGCGCCGTTTCCTTTTCGTTGCTTGCCTGGGGGCCCTGGCCGGGGCCCCCGCCGCCCAGGCCCAATCGGCCGCGCCCGCGGCCCGCTACTGGGTAACCTTGGCCGATAAAAACGGAGTGGCCTTCGATCCCCGGGCCTACTTCTCGGCCCCGGCCCGGGCCCGCCGCGCCCGCCAGCACTTACCTGCGTTCGAGGAGTCGGACCGGCCTGTGCGCGCCGATTACGTGGCCTGCATCCGCGTCGCCGTGGACACCGTGACGCTCGTCAGCCGCTGGTTCAACGCCGTGGCCGTGCGCGCCACCCCGGCCCAGGCCGCCGCGCTGGGGGCCCTGCCGGGCGTACGCGCCGTGGCCGTGTGGCCGCAGCAATCGGCCCAGCCCGCGGCGGCTCGTCGTCGGATTTTTAGGGCCCCAGCGCCTCCAAAATCCGACGACGAGCCGCCCTACGTTTCGCCCGAAGACTACCTGTTGGCCCGTCGCCAAACCGCCGTGCTGGGGGCCCCCGCCTGGCAGCGCGCCGGCCTCGACGGCCGCGGGCTGCGCATTGCGCTGTTCGACGTAGGGTTCCGGGGGGTGGACGAGCACCCGGCGTTTGCGGCGCTGCGGGCGCGCCACGGCATTGTGGCCACCCACGATTTCCTGGCCAACCGCCCCGACGTGTACCGCGGCGGCAGCCACGGCACCGAGGTGCTGGGCTGCCTGGCCGGCCGCCTGCCTGGGGGCCCCAGCGCGGCCCTGGCCGCCGGGCCCGCCCTGGGCCTGGCCCCCGCCGCCGACTACCTGCTGGCCCGCACTGAGCGGGCGCTGCGCGAAACCCTGAGCGAGGAAGAAGCCTGGCTGGCCGCTGCCGAGTGGGCCGACCGCGCGGGTGCTGACATCATCAACTCTTCGCTGGCCTACACCGAGCAGCGCTACTTCCCCGAGGAAATGAACGGCCGCCGCAGCCTGGTGGGGCGCGCCGCCGCCCTGGCCGCCCACAAGGGCATGCTGGTGGTGTGCGCCGCCGGCAACGACGGCGACACCGACTGGGTGCGCATCGGCACGCCGGCCGACGCTGACTCGGTGCTGGCCGTGGGCGGGCTCGACCCCGATACGGGCCTGCACCTGGCCTTCAGCTCGGTGGGCCCCAGCGCCGACCGCCGGGTGAAGCCCGACGTGTCGGCCTTCGGCATTGTGCTGAGCACCACGCCCGGCGGCAACTACGAGCGGCTGGAAGGCACCTCGTTCGCGTCGCCGCTGGTGGCGGGTTTTGCGGCCTGCGCCTGGCAGCAGCAGCGCGGCCTCACGGCGGCCCAGCTCTACGGACGGCTGCGGGCGGCGGGCGACCTCTACCCGTACTTTGACTACGCCAACGGCTACGGCCTGCCCCGGGCGGCTTCTTTCCTGGAAAAAGGCCCCGCGCGCCCCGTGGGGCCCACCTTCGATTTTATGCCTAACGACTCGCTGGTGGCCGTGGTGCTGCGGCCCGCGGCGGCCACGCGCCCGGCCCAGGAGCTGCCCCTGGTGGCCGAGCTGCCCGACGCGCCGGGGCCCCCGCTACCCGGTGGCCCAGCGCCAAGCCCTGGCCCGGCGGCCGAGTTTCCACCTTACCTCTACTGGCACCTGGCTGACCGCCGCGGCGTGCTGCGCCGCTACGAAGTGCGCGCGGTGACGCAGCGCCTGGTGCTGCAAGTGCCGCGCCGGCTGCTACGCGGCGGCGACGCGCTACGGGTAGAATTCAAAGGCTACACGGCCACGTACTCGGAATGAGCCTACTACTTATGGAACGGCGCTTCCGCGAATTTTGGACGAACCCGGGGCCCGCCGCCCGCGCCCTGGCGGCGGGAGCCCTGCTGCTGCCGGGCGTGGCCCGTGCCCAGCAAGTGCTGCTGCGCGCCAACGTGGCCGACGACACCCTGCTGAACCGCACGGGCCCCAACCGCCGCTACTTCGGCCACCTCTACGCGGGGGCGGGGCTGGTGGCGGGCGCCGGGGCCCCCGATGCGCCGCTGCGCCACGGGCTGGCGTCGGCCGAGCTCCAGCTGGGGGGGCGGCTCAAGCGGCGCTTCACCCAAAACGTGGCCGTGGTGGCCGACCTGCGCTACGCCTACCTGCGCTACGGCTTCGACCAAACGGCCGCCAAAACCTTCCCCAGCGCCGGCCTGCACCGGTCCGAATTCCTGGGCCTGCACCAACTCCAGGCCGAGGGCGGGCTGCGCCTCAACGCCGGTCGCCGGGGCAACACCGTGGGCTCGTACCTCGACCTGCTGGCCTGGGGGGGCTGGGTGGCCGGCACCTCCCGTACGGCCGCCGACGACCCCGCCCCCGGGGGCCCCACCAGCACCACTACCACCGACACCGGCCTGCCTTACCTGCGCCGCTGGACTGGCGGAGCAGGGGCCCGCCTGGGCTTCGACCGCTATGCCCTGGTGGCCCGCCGCCGCTTCAGCGCCGCGCGCGGCCCCGGCAGCGCCCCTGGCGAAGGCCCCGACCTGCCGGCCTGGGTGCTGGGGTTCGAGATTGGGTTGTTTTGAGGCGCTACGGTGGCGGTTAGCGGCATCTTTTATGGGGGTTTTTTCGTATATTCAGAAACCATTATGGGGCGGCCCCGCCGATCCGGCATTACTTTTGAGTTACTTTCCAAGTATCATTATTTTATATGAAATCAATTCTCCGCTACTTCGTAACGGCGGCTTTGCTGCCCGCCGCTTTTTCATGTGCCACTACCGAGCGCGAAGCCGCTAACACCAACAAGGACCCCCGCACCACTTATATGCCGCCGGCCCCCGGGGCCCGCAACCGCCTCAACAGCCAAACCGTGCTGAACACGGTGCGCGCCACCCACGCGTTTTCCAACCCCAAAACCCGCGACAACTTCACGCTGCAACTGCGCGGCGCGCGCATCCTCACCGGCCAGGTGCACCTCATCGTAACCAGCTCCGCCGGTGATACCCTGCGCCACGAGGTGATGCCCGCCCGCGCCCTGCTCGACGGCCAGGCCGATGCTCGCCCCACCACCACCCGCGACCAGGAAATTGCCATTCTGCGTGGCATGAATACCTTCTTTTCCGCCAGCCACTTCTCGCAGCCCGCCGTGCCTACCCAAGAGCCCCAGCCCGCCGAAGTGGACGCGGCCGTGTGGCAGGCCTTGCGCGCCGACCCTACCGCCGTGGCCTTCGATTTCCCGGGCCCCGACGGCTCGGAACGCCGCCTGGCCTACGTGCGCAAAATGCGCAAAGCTGTGGTGTTGAGCCAGTAAAGGCCCTATTTGTTCCGGTTTTAATACGTTTACCTGCTTTTTTGCCCGATGAAATTCTTCCTGTCGTTTGTGGCCGTTCTGGTGGCCATCCTGCTGTTTGAGCGGTTCTTTCCCTCGGCAGCCCCCATCAATCCCGTGTTGCCCATAGGCCCGCAGGTGGAAGTAAGCGGCCACGGCGCCGACGTTCCGACGGGCCCCAGCGCCCCTGTGGGCCCGGGCCCGGCCGCGCCGGTAGCACCACCTCAGTAGCACAGTATTGTTGTTAAAAAGGCCGCCCTTGGGCGGCCTTTTTTGTGCGTTGGCCGGACGGGGGTGCGTTACTTTGCCGGGCCGAGGGCCCCGCGGGGCCCCAACGCCCCGTTGTTGCCGTGGCCCGCGCCGCAGCTTATTTTACCCGTATGTCCGACGCCATTCAGATCCAGATGCAGGCCCTCACCGAGCGGCTCCACCACCTCAACTACCAATACTACCAGCGCGATACGTCCGAAGTGTCGGACCAGGAGTTTGATCAGCTGCTGGCCGAATTGCAGGCGCTGGAAGTCGCGTACCCCGCGCTGGCCCTACCCAACTCGCCGACCCAGCGCGTGGGCGGCACCGTCACGAAGCAGTTTGCCACGTCCACACACCGCTTCCCTATGCTCAGCCTGGGCAACACGTATTCGGAAGACGACCTGCGCGAGTTCGACGAGCGGGTGCAGAAGGGCCTGGAAGGGGCCCCGTACCGCTACGTGTGCGAGCTGAAATTTGACGGCGTGGCCATGAGCCTGGCCTACCAAAACGGCGAGCTGCACCAGGGCGTGACGCGCGGCGACGGCACCCGCGGCGACGTGGTGACGGCCAACGTGCGCACCATTCGCACGCTGCCGCTGCACCTGCGCCCGGCCCCCGGCCAGCCCACCGACTTTGAGGTGCGCGGCGAAATATTCATGCCCCTGTCCGTGTTTGCCGAGCTGAACGCCGAGCGCGAGCAGAACGGCGAGGCCCTGCTGGCCAACCCCCGCAACGCCGCCAGCGGCACCCTCAAGCTGCAAGATTCGGCCCAAGTAGCGGCCCGCAAGCTGCGGTTTTTTGCCTACTCGCTGCTCACGCCGGGCCGCCACTTCGCCTCGCACAGCGAGGCGCTGGGGGCCCTGGCTGCCTACGGCCTGCCGGTATCGGACACGTGGCGGGTGTGTGCGTCATTAAATGAGGTACTGAATTTTATCCACCAGTGGGAGAAGCAGCGCTTTACCCTACCGGTGGCCACGGACGGTATCGTGATTAAGGTCGACGACCTGCGCCAGCAGGACCAGCTGGGCCTCACGGCCAAGAGCCCGCGCTGGGCCATTGCCTACAAGTACCCGGCCGAAGCGGCCCGCACCCAGTTGCGCGAGGTGCAGTACAACGTGGGCCGCACCGGCGCCGTGACGCCCGTGGCCCTGCTGGCCCCCGTACCCCTGGCCGGCACCGTCGTCAAGCGCGCCACGCTGCACAACGCCAACCAGATAGCCGCCCTCGACCTGCGCCTCGGCGACACGGTGCTGGTGGAGAAGGGCGGCGAAATCATCCCCAAAATCACCGGCGTGGTGCTCGACGCCCGGCCCGCTGGGGCCCTGCCCATCGTGTACCCCACCGCGTGCCCGGCCTGCGGCACGCCGCTGGTGCGGCCCGAGGGCGAGGCCCACTTCCGCTGCCCCAACGAGCGCGGCTGCCCGCCCCAGCTCAAGGCCCGGCTGGAGCACTACGTGAGCCGCAAGGCGCTGAACATCGACGGGTTGGGCGCCGAAACGGTGTGCCGCCTCTTCGATTTGGGATTAGTGAACACGCCCGCCGACATCTACGACCTGCCCGCGCGCCGCGCCGAGCTGGTGACGCTGGAGCGGCTGGGCGAGAAGTCCATCGACAACCTCATCGCCGGCATCGAGGCCAGCAAGCAAGTGCCATTTCCGCGGGTATTGTTCGGCCTGGGCATCCGCTACGTGGGCGAAACCGTGGCCCAGAAACTGGCCCAGCACTACCGCGACATCGACGCCCTAACCGCCGCCACGGCCGAAGAAATGGCCGCCGTGCCCGAAGTGGGCGGCGTGATTGCCGTGGCCGCCGCCGCTTGGCTGCAAGAGCCCCAAAACCGCGAATTGCTGGAGCGCCTGCGCCAAGCCGGCGTGCAGCTAGCCCTTACCGGCGAGGCCCCCGTGCCGGCATCCGCCCGCCTGGTGGGCCTCACGTTCGTGCTCTCGGGCGTGTTTGCCGAACACAGCCGCGACGAGCTGCAACACATTATCGTTTCGAACGGCGGCAAAATCACTGGCTCCATCTCCAAGAAGCTCAGCTACTTGGTGGCCGGTGAAAACATGGGCCCTGCTAAGCGCGAAAAAGCCACGGGCTTCAAAGTGCCCATCATCTCCGAAGCCGACCTAATGGCCCTGCTGCCCGCCGCCGGCGAAGCCGCAGAGGCCCCGGAAGTGCCAGCCGACGGGGCTCCGGGCGAGCTTTTTGGGTAGGGCGTTCCCATCAATGGCTGTTATGCCGCCGCTATCTATTGGTATGGTCTGCAATTTGTTTCGTAATAGGGCGATTCTGTACCCCTATTACTTATTTAATATATCAAATAACTGACCATCACGAATCCAGTACACCTTGAACCCATTGTATCCGTAATTTCCAATAGTATTTATCAAAAATAGATGTTGTATAAATACACAATTATTTGTTATTGCTAGTGTGTTTGGTTCGCCGACGTAAGCCCACGATTCATTATCAACAATAGAGAGGATGGGGTCTCCTTTGTTAACACCTATGTAAGATAACGTAAACTCATCGGTGATATAATTTTTAAGGCCTCTATATTCTTCTGGTTTAAAATATTTAAAATAACATCTATCATCACTAGTATAATTAATAGTTGGGTTATTGAAAGGTATTTCAGTGGGTATCTTACCATATAAATAGGTTGTTGCACTAATTTGCTGTTGGATAGCGTAGCTATGTGAGCCTCTAGCTATTGTGAGGTCACCATTAAGAATTTTTCTCGCTAAAAGCTCATGAACATCTACATCTTTTCCATCATCTCCTTTAACTTGAAATGGTATAATCATATCATTACCAGCCATACCTTCTATTGCTAAAAATTCTCCAGTTAAACTCGAATTGACAGTAATTTTTCTTTTAATTACTGGAATTTCAATTTCTGCCTTCCAATTCATTTTAGAAGCATCATGTGCTGAGCATAATTCTATCTTATGATTTTTGGCATAATTTTTAGCGGTTTTAGTGAATCCAGAGCTACAAATTAGGATGCCCTTTGATGCCCTTACATCTTTTATAACAGAATTGAATTCGCCAATTATTTTTATATCGGCTTTTTTTAAATGATCTTTCGCTTGGATGATAATTAATACCTCATGAGTAACAGCAACTTTATACTTTATTGAAATATCAATTTCTCTTTCTATACCGCTCTCAACACCCATAATTTTATCATTTAATCGGGTTTCAGCATAAGGTTCTAATTCTTTATATATTTTATATATAAGTTCTTCATAAGGCTTTCCCGTTTTCTGTGATTGTGCTTTATTCATGAATTCAGAGTTGGTTATTATTTGTATAATAATCTGAACGCAAATAGCGGCTTTACTTTTTGGGCCATAGCGTCCAGCTGCTACTTAGTGAAATCAGGCACGACTTCCACAAACATGGGGGAAGGCACGTCCACGTGCTGGCCGGTGGGCGTGAGCTTACCGGTCTGTTTATCAACTTGGTAGGTAAATACGTTGTTGGAATTCTGGTTGGCCACGAGCAGCACGCGGCCACTGGCGTCGAGGGCGAAGTTGCGGGGTGTTTTGCCCTGTGTGTCCACGTCTTGTATCGGCGCGAGCTGCCCATCGGCGGCAATGGCGAACACGGCGATGCTGTTGCGGCCCCGGTTGGAGGTGTACAAGAACTTACCGTTGGGCCCCACGTGCACGTCGGCCACGGAATTGTTCTCGGTGAAGCCGGTGGGTAACGTGGTCAGCGTTTGCAGTTCGCGAAAAGTGCCAGCGGCCGCGTCGTAGGCCAGGGCCGTCACCGTCGAGTTCAGCTCGTTGGCCAGGTAGGCGTAGCGGCCGTTGGGGTGGAAGGTGAGGTGGCGGGGCCCCGCGCCGGGCTTCGCCGCGAAGGCCGGAGTCGGCATGGCCTGCCAGGTGTGCTGTGCCGCGTCGAGGCGGTAGCCGTACACCTTATCGGTGCCCAGGTCGGCCGAAAAGGCGAAGCGGTTGGCCGGGTCGGGCAGCAGCGAGTGGGCGTGGGGCGTGGTCTGGTTGGCGTGGGGCCCCACGGGCGGCTGGTGCTGGTCGGTGGCGGTGGCGGCGGCTAGTTGGCCATCGGGTTGTACCGGTAGCATGGCCACGTTGCCGCCCGTAGCGCTGCCCATGTAGTTGGCCACCAAAGCGTTTTTGCCGGTGTGGTCGAGGCTGATGTAGCACGGCGACGCCCCCGTGGAGGGCTGCTGGCCGAGCAGCGTGAGGGCCCCCGTGCGCCCGTCGATGGCCAGCGTACTTACCCCACCGCTGTGGTCCTGGCCCTTGAAGCTGCCCGTTTCGCTCACCGCGTAGAGGTGGCGGTGGCCGGCGTCCATGGTAAGGTACGTGGGCTGGGCGCCGCCTTTGTAGGCGCTCACCGGCGCCAGGGCCCCCGTGGTGGGGTTGAGGCGGTAGAGGTAAATGGTGTTCTCCTGCTCCGAGGCCACGTTGGTGCCGATGTACACCAGCTCGTCGGCGCCGCTGCTGGCGGGGGCCGTGCGGGCGCAGCCCAGCAAGCCGGGGCCGGCGGCTAACGAGATGATGGCAAGGAAAAAGCGGTGGTGCGAAGCGAAAGCAGGAGCCATGAGCGAGTGGAATGAAGAACGGTAAAGGTGTAAAAAAACCGGCCAACGGGGCCGGTTTTTATTATCGCGCCTAACAAAATCGTGCTAAAAGCTCTGCACGATGCTGTTGTGCAGCGTGCGCGGGCTCCAGTAGCCGCTGGCGATGATGCGACGGATGGTGAAGAGGGGGTCCTGCTGGTCGCGCTTTTCGGCCAAGCTGAAGGCGGCCACAAAACCGCGCTGCTTCAGCTCGGGGAAGGCCTGCGTATTCCAGAGGCCGAAGGGGTAGGCGAAGTAATTTATTTTCTTGCCCGTAATTTCTTCCAGCGTTTTGGTGGGCTTGTCGATTTGCGTCACCCAGTCCTGGCCCTGGTATTTTTTCACGTTGTGGTGGTCCCAGGTGTGCGAGCCGATGACGTTGCCCTCGTCGGAGAGCTGCTTCACCTGCGCCTTGCTCATGTAGTGGGGGCGGCCCAGGCTCACGGTCATCACGAAGTACATGGCCTTGAAGCCGTACTGCGCCAGGGTGGGCCGGGCAACGGTGAACTGGTCCAGGTCCGTGTCGTCGAACGTGAGCATAATGGGCTTGGCCGGCAGCCGGGCCCCGGTGGTGAGGTAGGCGTAGAGCTGGTCGGGCGAGACGGTGTGGTAGCCCGAATCGGCCAGCATTTTGATGTGCGCTTTGAAGGCCGCCACCGGAACGATGTAGTCCTTAGCGCCTTTCGAGTCGCGGCCGGTCCAGTCCCGGATCTGGTGGTAGCACAGAATGGGCACCTGGGGCCGGGCGTAAATGGCGGCCGCGTCGGCGGCTTTGGCGGCCGGGATGGTGCCGGGCGCGGGGGCCGGGGCGGCGTTGGCCTCGTCGGTGGCGGTGGCAGCCGCGCCCGAAGTGGGGGCGTCGGCGGGGGCTTCGCCCGCGGCGTTGGTGGCGGCAATGGTGGCCGACTTGGCGGCCACGTTGGCCTCGCCGGTGGTGGCGGTTTTCGATTCGCAGGCCGAGGCCAGGGCCAGGGTAGCCAGTAGGAAGTAAGCGGAAGAATGCAAGGAACGGAAGCGCTGGGCGCGAAAGGCGTGTATTTTTGCCTGTAAAGCTACCTCATTTTTACCCTCCCATGGATATTTTGCACGGCACCGGCGTGGCGCTGGTCACGCCCTTTGCCGCGGACTTTTCAATTGATTACGCCGCTTGGCACCGCTTGCTCGACCACTGCCTCGAAGGCGGCGTGGAGTACCTCGTCATCAACGGCACCACCGGCGAGTCGCCCACCGTGACGGCCCCCGAGCGGGCCGAGCTGCTGCGCACGGCCAAGGCCCACGTGGCGGGCCGCGTGCCGATTATGTACGGCATCGGGGGCAACGACACGGCTGCCGTCGCCGAGCAGTTCCGCACCGTCGATTTGCAGGGCGTGTTTGCCGTGCTCTCGGCCAGCCCCGCCTACAACAAGCCCAGCCCGGCTGGCTTAGTAGCGCATTACCAGCACTTGGCCGATGCCAGCCCGGTGCCCCTGGTGCTCTACAATGTGCCCGGCCGCACCAGCTCCAACCTCAGCGCCGACACCACCCTGCGCCTGGCCCGCCACCACAACATCGTGGGCATCAAGGAGGCCAGCGGCAATTTGGAGCAATGCCTAGCCATCGGGGCCCTGAAGCCGGCGGGCTTTGCCCTGCTGAGCGGCGACGACATGATGACGCCCGCGCTCATTGCCACAGCCGGGGCCGTGGGTGCCATTTCGGTGATGGCCAACGCCTGGCCGCGCCGCTTTTCCGACATGACCCGCGCCGCCCTGGCCAGCGACTTTGCCCTGGCCCGCCGCCTGCTGTTCCAACTGCTGCCCCTCAACCCGCTGATGTACGAGGAGAGCAACCCCGTGGGCGTGAAGGCCGCCTTGGCCGCCCTGGGCGTGTGCGAGCCCACCGTGCGCCTGCCCCTCGTAGAAGCCACCCCCGGCCTGCAAGACCGCATCCAGAAGCTGCTGTAGAGGCAGTTATCTGATAACTGTTATCAGTGAGCAGTTAGGCCGTCATGATTATCTAGCGTCCGCGTAGTCGAGGCAGCTCTACCGCTGACTAAACTAATCGATTGAATTAGTGCCGCAGTAGAGATGCTTCAACTCCGCTTCGTTACGCTCAGCATGACGGCCTAACTGATAACTGTTATCTGATAACTGTCAACTGAATCCCAGTGCCGCTGCTCACTGGCCTCAACCTGGCCCAGGGCCTGGCCAGCGTTGGGCGCTGGTGGGTCCCAGCGGGGCGGGCAAAAGCGCCCTGCTGGCCACGCTGGCGGGCACGCTCACGGCCAACCCCGGGCGGGTGGTGCCCACCGGCTTGGCTGCCCGTTGGCGGGCCCCGACGCCGCAACCCATTCAACCACGCGGACTCGTGGCCTCTGCGTTACAAATTACCAGCCGCTGGCCAGCACATCGGCGATGTGCAGGCACTTGAGGGGCAACTTTTCCTTCTTGATGTAGGCTTCGAGGTGCATGAGGCAGCTCACGTCGGTGCTGATGATGTAGTCGGCGCCAGTGTCGAGGGCGTGCTCGACTTTCTGCTGGGCCATGGCCACCGAAATGGCCTGGAACTTGACGGCGAACGTGCCGCCGAAGCCGCAGCAGGTACTGGTTTCGGCCATTTCGCGGCGCGTGAGGCCCGTCACACCGTCGAGCAGCTGCCGGGGCCCCGGGCCGATGCCGCACTCCCGCAGCCCCGAGCACGAATCGTGGTAGGTGTAGGCGCCCGCCAGCTGGGCCCCCGGAATGGCCGTGACGCCCAGCACGTCCACCAAAAACTCGGTCAGCTCGTAGGCGCGGGCCTGCACGGGGCGGCAGGCGGCGGCCTCGGGCTGGCCGGCAAATAGCTCGGTGAAGCTGTTGCGCACCATGCCGATGCACGAGGCCGAGGGGCTGACCACGTAGCGGGGCCCCGGGGCGGCGGGCGCGGGCGTGAAATCTTCGATAAACTTGGCGGCCACGGCGCGAGCGGGGCCCAGGTGGCCGGCGTTGTAGGCAGGCTGGCCGCAGCAAGTCTGGGCCGGGTTGTAGTGCACCTGGCAGCCCACGGCCTCCAGGATTTTGACCATGCTCAGGGCCGTAGCCGGGTAGAGCTGGTCAACAAAACAGGGCACGAAAATATCGACAATGGGCGCAGGCGTGGGCATAAAGCAAAAGTAAGCGGGCCCGGCCAGCCGCCCATTCAGCGGGCCGTTACTTTGGTTAGCTCCAGGTAATAATACGTCCGGCCGGCGGGGCCCGCCTGGGGCGCGTTGCCGTAGTCGCGGTACGTGCCGCTGAAACGCACCGGCGCGTTGGCCACTTGCAAATCGGCGGGCAGCGTGCTGCACACCACGCCGATGTCCATCGAGTCGTAGGTGCCCGGCACGGCCCGGTAGATGACGTATTGCTGCACCGCAGTGTCGAATTGGACAGTGCCCTCGACGTCAGTTGCGGACTTCACGGATTGGGTTTGCGGGGCGCAGGTGCCATAGGGCCCCTGGGCGTCCTGGTCCTTTTTGCAGCCGCTGGCGGCCAGTAGCAAAGCGCTTAATAAGCAGTGAGCGGCGACGGTTCTCATGCGGCAAAAGTGAAGGTCCGGTGAGTAGAGCCGCGGCTAGCCGGCTTGGTTGCAATCATGCAACGCGCAGACCCGCAGCGCCCACGCCACTGCCAATGCTTCGGAAGAAAGACCGAATTAATGACCCCCAAACACCGCCGTGCTCAGCGCCTGCGCTTCTTGCAGGGCCCCCAGGTCTAACCCCAGCGGCTCGCCTTGCTCCGTCAAAAAGCCAATGAGGTGCTCCGTGGCCACGTTGCCTGTCAGGTCGTCGGCGGCCATGGGGCAGCCACCAAAGCCGCCCAGGGCCCCGTCGAAGCGGCGGCAGCCTGCCTGGTAGGCGGCGGCCACGTTGGCGCGCCAGGCGGTGGGCAGCGTGTGCAGGTGGGCCCCAAACTCGATGCCCGGGAAGGCCGGAATCAGCTCCGCGAACAGGGCCCCCACGGTGGCCGCCGTGCCCACGCCCACCGTGTCGGACGGCGCCACGATGCGCACGCCCAGCGCCGCCAGCTGCGCCGTGAAATCCACCACCAGCGCCGGGCTCCACGCGTCGCCGTAGGGGTTGCCGAAGCCCATCGACAGGTATACAACCAGCGTTTTGCCGGCCTGCGTGCACAACTCCTGCATCGCGGCCACGTCGGCCAGGGCCCCGGCGCGGGTTTGGTTGGTGTTGCGCTGCTGAAAGGTTTCCGACACCGAGAGCGGGAAGCCCAAGTAGTGGATTTCGGGGTGCTGGACGGCGGTTTCGGCCCCGCGGCGGTTGGCCACGATGGCCAGTAGCTTGGTTTTCGTGGCGCCCAAATCCAGCCCGGCCAGCACTTCGGCCGTGTCGCGCAGCTGCGGAATGGCCTTCGGCGAGACAAACGAGCCGAAGTCGAGCGTGTCGAAGCCCACGCGCAGCAGGGCGTTGAGGTAAGCGGTTTTGGTGGCGGTGGGGACGAAAGTTGGGAGGCCCTGCATGGCGTCGCGGGGGCATTCGATGAGCTTCATAAACGGCAAAGAAGAGCGGGTAGGTGGGGCCCCAAAGGTAGCGGCCCGCGGCCGGGGCCCCGGCGAACTTGCCCGGTGCGGGCGGCGTTGCGGGGGATGCTTTTTTGGACGAACTACCCCGCTGCCCGGCCCCGTCGCCAGTTGTTTTCCCGCCCCCTTTTCCTTCTTATTTGGCTGCCCGCGCTGCTGTTGGGCGCGTGCAGCAAGCAGCAAACTTTGCAGGCGCTGTTCCAGCAGCGCACCCCGCACGAGGCCTACGCCCACCGCTTGCGCCAGGCCGGCCTCGACCGGGGCCCCGCCGGCCGGGCCTGGCTGGCCGCCGCCGACCGCGCCCTGCGCGACTCGCTGGTGGTGGCGCTGCCCTTCACCGAAACCGGGTATTTCCTGCCCGGCCAGCCCGCGGCGGCCGGCTACCGCTTTGCTGTGCAGGCCGGCGAGCAGGTGCGCGTGCGCCTGGAGCTGGCCCCCGGCAGCACGGCCCGCGTGTTTGTCGATGCTTTTGAGGTGGGCCCCGGCGGGGCCCCCGCGCCGCTGGCCAGCGCCGACACCGCCGCCCTCGACTTCCGCTACCGCGCCGACGCCAGCGGCCAGCACCTGCTGCGCGTGCAGCCCGAGCTGCTGGCCGCCGGCCGCTACACCCTGCGCCTCACCCGCGAGCCCAGCCTGGGCACCTTCCCGGTGCGGGGCCGGGCCGACGCGGCCATCGGCAGCTTCTGGGGCGTGGCCCGCGACGGCGGGGCCCGCCGCCACGAGGGCATCGACATTTTTGCGCCCCGCGGCACGCCCGCCGTGGCCGCCGCGGCCGGCACCGTCACGCGCCTGGGCAATACCCGCCTGGGCGGCAATGTAGTGTGGCTGAGCGCCGACGGCACCGACGAGCACCTCTACTACGCCCACCTCGACCGCCAGCTGGTGACGCCCGGCCAGCACGTGCGCCCCGGCGATACCCTGGGCTTGGTGGGCAACACCGGCAACGCCCGCACCACGGCCCCGCACCTGCACTTTGGCATCTACCGCGCCGGCCGCGGCGCCGTCGATCCGCTCCCCTTTGTGCGCCGCGCCAGCCCTGCTGCTGCCCCGCCCACCGGCCCCGACCTGCGCGGCGCTTGGGTGCGCCTGCGCGCCGCCGGGCCCCTGGCCGCCACGGCCGGCGCCACAGCCAGGGGCCCGCGCCTGCCTGCCCAAACGCCGCTTTTGGTGCTGGGCCAGCAGGGGGGCCTGCTACGGGTGCGCACCGCCGCCGGCCGGCCGGGCTACGTGCCCGCCGCCGCCGTGCGCCCGGCCGAGGCCGCGCCACTGCGCCGCCTGCTGCTGCCCGGCGCCACCGAAGTAGCCGCACAGCCCGCCGCGGTGCCCGTGGCTGCCTGGCCGGCCCGCACCCCGGTGGCCGTGCTGGGGGAAGCGGACGGCTTTAGCCTGCTGCGGGGCCCCGCCGGGGCCCTGGGCTGGGCCCGGATTTGAGCAGTAGCAACCGGAAGAGGGCTAAGTCAGCCGACTTTATTGCCGTAAACTTGGGTTCAGTAATGGCCCTGGCGCATGGAATTCAAAGTGCTCGAAACACAGCAGTTCGAGGAGGTACTTCTGGTTATTTATAACTGGATGGAGTTTTCTCGCGAGGTGCCAACCCTTAATCTCTACGCTTACGGGCTAGATGGTGGGCGCTTATGGATAGCGGAAGAGCGGCATTCAGGAGATTTTTTTACTGGCTTTGTGGGAGGTCGTAAAATGATTCGGGTTTCTACTTGGGACTGCTTTCTCTGTACACTCGACCCCGCGACTGGAAAGATTGTTGGTTCCGAATTTGCCAAATAGCCTACTTTGTGGTTCCCTTATTAAACCGGGCAACCTCACCCAATAGCTTGCGTTTGGCTGCGAAGCGCGGTACTTTGCGCTCACCTTCTACTCCTTAACTCTCCCCCAAACCATGGCTGATTCCCCTTCCTGGGCCGACACGGCGGCATCGCTGCTGTCCAAACTTTCCGGCGGCGTCGAGCTGAACCTGGCCTTCGACCAAGTGGAGCTGCAAGTGCCCCACCCCAACGGCACGGCCGGCACCTACCGCCTCAACGGCTCGCTGCGCATCCGCACCAAGGGCGAGGCCGCTCCCGCTCCCCAGCCGGCCCCCACCTTGCGCATCGACCCGCCCGCGCCCAGCGGCCACCCCCAGCCCCTTGGCTAGTGGCCTCGAAGTAGAGGCCCAATTGGTCCTCACCTGGAATGGCCAGCCCCTGCAGCTGGCCGGCTCCGGTACGTACCTGATTTTGAACGTGCCCAGCCAGCAGGTGCTCGACGAGCTAACGGCGGGCCCCCCGCGCCCGCCCGGGGCCCCCAAGCCGCCCAAAGGCAGCGGCCCCGACCCCTTGCAGCAGCTCCACGACCTGGGCCGGCAACTGGGCTTGGTGCTCGACCTGCGGGTGGGGGGTAAAACATACGTCACCTTTGGCTTGCCTGACCGCAACGGTCCAAAAATTACGCTTAGCGCGGTGCTGGGGAAGTTGGGCTCATTTTTTCGCTAGCCCCGGCCGGGGTGAAACCAAAGGGCCCCAAATTGGTTTTACTGCTGACGCTGTGCCGTTTCGCTCGTCTCCGTTCATGAGGAATTCCGACAATACTTCCAACAACCAGGTGCGGGCCGGGGCCCCCGTTTCAGCGTTTGCCCGCATCGAGCGGCTGCCGCCGCTGCTCGTGGCCCTGTACCTGGGGCTGGTGGCCATCACCGTGATGTTTGCCATCCTGGCGGCGCTCTACATCAGCGCCCGCCTCGCCAATGGGGCCCCCACGAGCCCGCACCCGTTCCCGCGCTTTTTCTCCCTGAGCACCATCGTGCTGCTGGTGAGCAGCTACGTGGTGGCGCAGGCCCCGCGCCTCTACGCCCGCGACGATTTGGCCACCCTCGGCCGGTGCCTGCTGGCCACGCTGCTGCTGGGCAGCATTTTCACCGGCTTGCAGGTGCTGGGCTGGCGCGAGCTGCTGCCGTTCTTGCCGTTCAAGGGCGAGTCCAGCGGCACGTTTATCTACTTTATCTCGGCCCTGCACGTGGCCCACTTGCTCGGCGGCATGCTGTACCTGCTGTCGTTGGCGCTGCGCGTGCTGCACGCCGACCGCGACGCCGTGCGCCACCTCGTGTTCATCCGCAACCCCTACTACCGCCGCCAGCTGCGGGCCCTGTGCACCTACTGGCACTTCATCGACGTGCTATGGGTGGCGCTGTTCGGCATCTTCCTGATGTTTTACTAAGTTGGTTATACCTTGCTTTAAGTAACTGATTAGGAATTAATTGTCACAAAAAAAGCTTCCTGCCAGCAGGGAGCTTTTTTTGTGGCCGAAGTCAGGCGAGCAAGGCAGGCGCAAGTGCCGGCCGCAACCGTAAACCGGCATTGCCATTGCGGTGGCCGGCTGCGCTAAACTGTAAAAAAGGCGGTCCCATTGCGGAACCGCCTCTCTTGTAAGACGGAGTGGTACTCCGTTTCGGCACGACTAAGAACGGCGTGAGGGGCTTTAGAAAGTGACTTTGCCGATGGTGAATGTGGCCGGCGGCACGGCCATCGCGCCCAGGTTGGCGTACAGCACGTAGCTGTCGGCGCCGCTGCGGCGGGTGATGGTGGTGGGGCCTTGGCCCGTGGTGGCGAAGGTGCCCGAGAGCGTGGCCGAGGTTCAGTTATTGCTGCTGGTGAGGCGGTACACGCGGCTCTGGCTACCTGCCACCACTTGCAGCGTATTGTCGTCTTGGAGCAGCATGCCGTCGGCGCCCACCAAGTTGAGGCCGGTGGTGGCGACGGTGGTGAAGGTGGCCGGCGCGCTGATGGGCACCTTGAATAACGTGCCGTTGTCAGTTTTGGCCACTAGATAGGTATCCACTGCCCGCACCGGCATGAAACACGATGCCGTTTAGGCCAAACGCGCCCGTAGCACCCGCTAGCTGCGCGTTGTCCAGAAACACGGTGGCCACGCCCTGGGCGTCCACTTTGTAGATGACCGGCGCGAAGCTGTCCGTCACGTAGGCGTTCCCCTGGCCGTCCACGGCCACGTCGTTGGCGAAGTGGTTGGGCGAACTGCGCAGGGCGCCCAAGTCCACGTTGAAATTGACCGTGCCGTTGTCGCGGTTGAGGCTCACGAGTTTCGCCCGGTCGCGGGCCATGCTGTTGGACGAGGCGACCAGCACGCGGTTGCGGCTGTCGTCGAGGTTGAGGCCCACCGCCGATACGATGCCCGCGGTGCTGCCCTGGGCCAGCACCGTGCAAGTACCATCGTCCTTCACCCGCCCGATGTTGCCAGTGCTGAGGGAGCTGACCAGGAAGGCGCTGTTTTTGGCGTCGTACTGCACGCCCTCGGGGAAGAGGCCGGCGGCAGAAAACGTGACGGCGGCCGGCGCGAACGGGGCCGCGTCGTTGTCGTCTTTGGAGCAGGAAACCGCCAGCAGGCCGCCCAGCACAAGGGCAGTGGCACCTGCCGGCGGTTGGGGCCCCAAGCGGGAGCAAGCGTCGAAATAAACGTGAAGGATTGATGAGCTTAATGATGTGCCAACCCGAATACGTGCAACTTGTTTTGGTAGCCGTACAGAATTATGACTCTCGTGCCAGCTGGATCAGCCGGATCCAAAAAAGCCCCGCTGGAGCTGCCAGCGGGGCTTTTCAGTGAGCAGCAGCCCGAAGTCTGTAGTTCGCGTCGCTGCACGGTAGTCGGTAGGACGGAGCGAGCGATGCGGACTACGAAGGCCGCGCCACGGCCTATGAGTTTTCTCCGAATAAAGATCCGTCCAAAAAAAGAACGTCAGGCAGCGCGTAGCGAAGTACCTGTTCTGCGCTAGTAATCAGGATTGGTTACTTGGGAAAGATGCTTCGCTACGCGCTGCCTGACGTTCTTTTTCTAATTCAGGAACAAGTATGTTGGTTACTTGGCTTGGTTCAGGTCCAGCTTCCACAGGGCGTAGGGCTGGGTGCGGGTGCTTTTGCCGCCGTGGTACTTGTCCTGGGTCTGGATTTGCGAGGTGGTGAAGTACAGCGTGTTGTTGGGGCCGTAGCCGAACGTGTCGGGCCACGAGATTTCGGGGCCCTGGGCAATGGTGGAGACCTGGCCATTGGGCGTCACGCGGTGGATGCTGTTGTTCTCGATGCCCGAGGTGTAGAGGTTGCCGGCCGCGTCGCGGCCGTAGCCGTCGGAAGCGCTGGGTACGGCAAATTTCTCGACGTGTGTGGCCAATTGGGCCGGGCTTAGGGCGGCGTTGCGCAGGAACTCGGTGCCAATGCGGTACATGGTGCGGCCCATCAGCGCGGTGTAGTACAGCGTGTTGCCGTCGGCGCTCAGCTCGATGCCGTCGGCTTGGAAGTTGGGCCTTTTGCCGTCGGGCTCGCGCAGCACGTAGCCGTTCACGGCCAAGTCAAAGCCCGGCTCGGGGTGCACCGAGGGGTGGTTTTCGAGCACGCGGCGGGCCTTGCCGGTTTTCAAATCGAGCACCACCAGGGCCCCGGTGCCCGAGTCGGTGATGTAAGCAAAGTTGCGCTTGGTATCAAAACGCACGTCGTTGAGGTAGCTCTTCGATGGCGCCACGTTGTCGGGGAACAGGATGGTGCGCACGGGCTTGTTGGTGGCCAGGTCGAACTGCACCAGCTTGGCCCCGCCGGGCACCACGCCCGTGAACTTGGGCGAGGCCGGGTCGAGCACCCACAGCCGGTCCTGGTCGTCCACCACCACGCTCTGCACGCACACGAAACGCTCAGCGGGCGAGGCGGAGGCCTTGGGATCGGTCACGGCGGCATTCCAGGCGGCGTCGGGGTAGGGGCGCGGGGCCTGGCCGGGCACAATTTCGGCCACTGACTCGCGGTGCCCGTCTTCCCAAAGGGGGAAGTTGACGAAGATGCGGCCCTGGCGCGACACCGTGACGCCGGTCACGCGCTGGTCGGGAAACGCCGCCACTTGCACCGGCTTAATGCCTTGGCGAGTGGTTTCGATGGCTCCGAGGGGCCGGGTGCGGGCGGGGGGAACTTCTTGTTGGGCAAAGGCTGCGGTGGCGGGCAGGAGAGCCGCCAGCAATGCGGCGCGGGTAAGGGAGAAGGGCATGAGGAAGCGGAAAAAATAAGCGAATGTTCCATTTCAACGGCCCGCCGCGCGCGGCGTTGCCCCGCTGGGGCCCCAATCTCGGCTTTGCACCCAACTAAATAATTAGAATACAAGGCATTTAAAAGGGATTATTTTGCGCCTTTGCCCAAGCCGCCACGCGGGTTTCCGCTCGCCCTTGCCGGCGGTCATTTGCTGGGCCCCCGGCCGTATCTTTCCAGCACCTCTCACGCGGGCCGCACGGCCTGCTCCCTACCCATTTTAAGACCATGAACATGCTGCGCTGGCGCTGGTTACTCATTCTTGCTGGCTGGCTGGGGGCCCCAGCTGCCTGGGCGCAACCCGGCCCCAGCCCGGCCGACGGCGGGCGGGCCTGCGCCGCGGCGCGCTTGCGCACGGGCCTGGGCACGCTGGCGGTTACGGCCTCGGCGGGCCACCGCGCCCAACTGGCCCGCTACGACGTAACATACTACAAGCTCGACCTGGCCCTGGAGCCCACCTCGCGCGACGTGGCCGGCATGGCTTGGCTGCGCGTGCGCGTGGGGCCCCGGGCGCTCGACTCATTGGCCTTCGACCTGTACCAGGCGCCGGCCGGGGCCCCCGCCGGCGCGGCCACGCTGCGCATCGATTCGGTAGTGGTGAACGGCCGCCGGGCCCCGGCGGTGCGCCGCGCCGGCCCGGAGGCCACCGCCGCCCTGGCCGCACCCGCCCCGGCCGGGGCCCTGGCCGACGCCCGCATCTACTACCACGGCACGGCCCCGCACGACGCCGGCGGGGGTTCGGCCGCCATCGGCAACGGCCTCGACCGCGCCGACGCCGTGACTTACGCCGGGGCCCGGCACCCCTACCAGGTGCTGTGGTCGCTCTCGGAGCCGTTTGCGGCCCCCGAGTGGTTTCCGTGCAAGCCGGTGCTGACGGACAAGGCCGACTCGTCGGACGTGTGGGTGACGACCACGCTGCCCAACAAAGTGGGCTCGAACGGCGTGCTGGCCCGCACCGTGCCGCTGCCCGGCAACCGGGCGCGCTACGAGTGGAAATCGCGCCAACCCATTGCCTACTACCTCATTTCGGTGGCCGTGGCCCCGTACCTCGAATACGTGAACTACGCCAGCCCCGCCGGGGGGCCCCGCGTGCCCATCGTGAACTACGTGTACGACCAGGCGGCCCTCAACTTCTACCGCGCCGAAATCGACCGCACGCCGGGCTTTATCGAAAACTACGCCCGGCTGGTGGGGCCCTACCCGTTTGCCACCGAGAAGTACGGGCACAGCATGGCCCCCCTTGGCGGCGGCATGGAGCACCAAACGATGACCACCCAGGACGGCTTCGACTTCGTGCTGACGGCCCACGAGCTGTTCCACCAGTGGTTTGGCGACAACGTGACCTGCGCCAGCTGGGCCGATATCTGGCTCAACGAGGGCTTTGCGTCGTACGGCGAATACCTTTCCTACCAAGCCTTTGGCCAGCCCGCCGACCCCGCCAACTGGCTCAACCAGGCCCGGGGCTACGCCCTGCGCAACCCCGGCAGCGTGCTGGTGCCCGACACCACCGACGTGGCCCGCATCTTCAGCTACGACCTGAGCTACAAGAAGGGGGCCCTGGTCATTCATATGCTGCGCAACCTGCTGAACGACGACGCCAAGTTCTTCCGGGCCCTGCAAACCTACCAGCGGCGCTTTGCCGGCGGCACGGCCCGCACCGCCGATTTGCAGGCCGTGTTCGAGGCCGAGGCGGGGCGGCCACTGGGCTACTTTTTCCAGCAGTGGGTGCGGGGCCAGGGCTACCCCTCGCTGGCCGTGCGCTGGTACCAGCTGGGCAGCACCGCCACCGTGCGCACCCGCGAAACCGTGTCGCAGCCCGCCGCCACGCCGTTCTTCGACCTTGACGTGGACTACTTGCTCGTCTTCACCGACGGCACCTCGCAGCGCCTGCGCCGCCGCCTGTCGCAAGCCGACGACGCCTTCGACGTGCCCGTGGGCGCCCGCCAAGTGGTGAGCATCGCTGCCAATCCCGACGGGGCCCTGTTGCTGCTGGCCAATTCTAGTGGCACCGACGCTTCGTTGGTGTTGAGCGCCAGGGCCCCGGCCGGGCCCACGCTCGGCGCCTTCCCCAACCCGTGCCACGAGGTGCTGCACTTGCCCGCCCTGCCGGGCCCCGCCACGGCCGAGGTATTCGATGCCACCGGCCGCCGCGTGGCGGTGCAGGCCGTGCCGGCCACCGGGGCCCAGGTAGTCACCCAAGCCCTGGCGCCGGGCCTGTACCTGCTGCGCCTCACCGGTAGCAGCGGCGCAGTACTAGGCCAGGCACGCTTCGCCCGCGAGTAGGTTCGCCCGGGGCCCCAGTGAGTTACAAGGTTATGTACGCCAGGCGTTTTTCCCGCTCTTCGGGGGTCGGCAGTGGCGCGTCGAACACTGTGCGCAGCAAGTCCTCAAACGGCGTGGCGGGTGTAAAGTCGGGCCCCAACACGGGGTTGGTGGCCACGCGAATGAACAAGGGCTGGCCGTTGAGGCTCACTAAATCGAGCGTGACCAGGCCGTAGCGCTGGTTGCATTGCCCGCTGTCGGGGCAGTCGGTGGGCGGCGGCTTAAACAGCTGCTTAAAGGTGTGCTCGCGCAGGCTTTCGTGGCGGCGGGTGCACTCGTCGGCGCAGGCGCGGTGGTAGCCCAGGGCCACCATCTGCTCGCCCAAGTACTCGTAAAAGTGCCGGAAGTTGCCGGGCCCCCCGAAGTCCTCGTCGTCGTAAAACAGCATGGTGCCTTGGCGGCCTGCCTCGCGCAGCGGCTCGGCCCGCAAGCCGTGGCGCCGGCCGGCGCCGCCGCGGTGCAGGTGGTAGGCCTTGAAGTAGGGCCCCAACCAGTTGCGGTAGATGCGGCCATCTACCCACTGCGCGTGCCGGGCGGCCTGCGCGGCCGTGAGGGCAAACGGCTGCCACTCGCCGGTAGCGGCAGACGGGGCAGACGAAAACAAAGAGCGCAAGAAAGACCGCACGGACGGGTATAATATATAATATAAGAAGGTACAGTGGAGTGCAACCCCCAGCGTTTTCAAATAGTTTTAATATTTTTCTGGCTTTTGGGCGCCGCGGCGGGCATAAAAAAGCCAGCTTCCGGGCAGAAGCTGGCTTTTTTATGGGAAATAGCTTACTTCACGCGCGTCCAGGCTTGCGATTTTCCAATGAGCGAAAAGCCGATGTAGCCCTTCACCTCCATGGCATTGGCGTTCTCCATTTTCATGTAGCACGAATAGGTTTTGCCGGTTTCCGGGTCGTAAATCTTGCCGTCGTCCCACTTGTTATCGTCGTCGTATTTGAAGCCCTGCATGAACACCAAACCCAGGCGCGGGCGGCTGCGGAGCTTAGGGTCAGGGTTTTGTGAATCGGTCTTGGGCTTGCCCGTGGCCGGGTCGTTGGGGATGGTCAGGGTCACGATTTTGCCGCACAGCTTGTCGCCGCACTTGTAAATCTCAAACGTGGCTTTTTTCTCGGCGTTGGTCCACACGCCCAGCGGGCTCATGGTTTGGGCCGAGGCGAAGCGGCTGCCAGCCAGCGCCAGCACAACCAACAGGAAGAGCAGTTTTTTCATGGGTGGGGAAAGGAAAATTTGATGAAGTAGTAGTGAATTGTAAAAAGCCGGGGAAAAGGTAAGCCAAATACTTGGGCCCGCCGAATGCTGGCCTCCAGGCCCGCCAACGCAAGTTTGCAGCCAAAGTGAGTGGCCAGTGCCCAACCGAAAACTTTGTCCCACCCAGGCAAAATTAATGAGACTGAAAATCAGCCTGCCACCTCCCAAATTCGCCCTTTTCCGATAAAAAGGCCCCAATAATTTTGAACCTTACTTTAGGCTTCTAACTTTGACACCCAGTAGCGAGTGCTACGACCCCGCCCAAGCAACCCTAATGTGCTGGGCCGCGCAGGCGGGGCTATGTGGAACGTAAAGAAAGGAGGTACAAAATGTCTAGTAGTCCCAACCAAATCCTGCCAAGCCTGTCCAATGTCGTACGCATCACCGCCGTGCGCGCTTAGATAACAGCTATGCGGGGCCACGCTAACCTTTAGCGCGGACCTACGTTGGCCCAGGTCTTACTGTTAAAGACGCCGGAGCTGTACCCCAGCTGCGCCGTTTGGTAAGATTTGAAGGATTAGATGCCCGGTTTGCCACTCGTTGGCGAACCGGGCATCGCTTTTTTAGGGCCCCAGCAAAAGGCCGCGGGGGCGTTAGTCCAGCACCCGCCGCACCTGCAAAAACCGGGTTTCGTAGCCCGTGCCCTCGATGGCGCTGACCTTCACCCCCGACTCGCGCCGCGCCGAGGAAGCGTGCACGAAGCGCACCGGCACCGCGCCCGCCGCCGATACCACGATGCCCGCGTGGCCGGCCGTGGTGCTGCCCGGCGCCGTGCCGGCAAATACTACCAAGTCGCCGGGGCGCGCAGTGGCGCGGGGCACCGGCCGTCCCGCGCTGATGAGCAAAGCCGTGGCGTGGGGCACGTCTACGCCGAAGTGCCCGTACACGTACTGCACGAAGCCCGAGCAGTCGAAGCCCGTGGTGGGGCTCGTGCCGGCGTAGCGGTACGGGGCCCCCAGCTGCCGCAGGGCGAAGGCCACCACGCTGTTGGCCTGGCTTGTGGGGGCCCCGGCGGGAGGCACTGGTGCGGGCGCAACTGGGGCTACGGCCGGGGTGGGCCGCGCCGGAGCCCCAGGTTCGGGCCGGGCTAATAGCCCGACAATGGCCATGGCCAGCCCAATAAAAATCAACCAGATAATACGCATGGGCAAAAGGGGCGGGGCAGTTGGGGGCCCTGGCGGGCTAAACGCAGCCGGGGGTTGCTAGGTTGGTGGCGCGCCGGGGGGCTTACTTTGCGGTTTGGCTTTTTACCCCCTTTTCTTTTGATGATGCCCAATTTCTTCTGCCTGCTGGGTGGCCTGGCCGCCGGGGCCCTGCTGGCCGCGCCCGCCGGTGCCCGTCCGCTGGCCGCTGCGCCCACGCTGCGCTACACGCTGGCCATGCCCGCGCCCCAAACCCACTACTTTGAAGTGGGCGTGGCCCTGAGCGGCTTCGCCCAGGACTACACCGACGTGAAAATGCCGGTGTGGGCCCCGGGCTCGTACCTGGTGCGCGAATACGCCAAAAACGTGGAGGGCTTCCGGGCCACCGGCGCCAACGGCCAGGCGCTGGCGGTGGAGAAAATCGACAAGAACACCTGGCGCGTGCGCCACCCCAAGCAGGCCGATTTCAAGGTGGCGTACCGCGTGTACGCCTTCGAGCTGAGCGTGCGCACGAGCTTCCTCGACGCCGACCACGGCTACCTCAACGGCAGCAGCGTGTTCGTGTACCCGGCCCTGAATAAGGGCTTGGCGAGCACCGTGACGGTGCAGCCGGCCGCCGGCTGGGCCCAGGTGAGCACGGCCTTGCGCGCGGCCCCGGGCAGCGCCAAGTTCACCTACAAAGCCGCTAGCTACGACGAGCTGGCCGATTCGCCGATTGAGATTGGCAACCAGAAACTGCTGCAATTCACGGCCAACGGTACGGTGCACCAAGTGGCCATGTACGGCACCTACCAGGTGGACGAGAACCGCCTGCTGGCCGACATGCAAAAGATTTGCGAGGGCGCGCAGGCCGTGGTGGGCCAGAACCCCTTGGACCATTACCTCTTCATCGTGCATAACCTGGAGCGCGGCGGTGGGGGCCTGGAGCACCTGTACTCCACCACTTTGGAGGTGAGCCGCACGGCCTACAACACGGAGGCCGGCTACAAGGGCTTTCTGCGGCTGGCGGCCCACGAGTACTTCCACCTCTGGAACGTGAAGCGCATCCGGCCGGTGGCCCTGGGGCCCTTCGACTACGACAAGGAAAACTACACGCACATGCTGTGGGTGAGCGAAGGCATGACCGAGTACTTCGCCAACCTCATCAACGAGCGCACCGGCTACTACGACCAGCAAGGCTACCTCGACCACCTGGCCAGCACCATCGGCACCGTCGAAAACACGCCCGGCAACAAGGTCCAATCGGCGTCCGAGGCCAGCTTCGACGCCTGGATCAAGTACTACCGGCCCAACGAAAACTCGCCCAACACGGGCATCAGCTACTACGACAAGGGCGAAACCATCGGCCTGGTGCTCGACCTGATGATCATCAACGCCACCCAGGGCCAGAAGCACCTCGACGACGTTTTCCGGCTGCTTTACGACACGTACTACAAAAAGCTGGGCCGCGGCTTCACCGACCAGGAGTATCAGGACGCGGTGGCCACGGTGGCGGGCCGGCGCTTCGACGATTTCTTTAAGCAGAGCGTGTACGGCACCAAAACCGTGGACTACGCCACGGCTTTCGGCTACGCGGGCCTGGGCTTTAGCAGCGCGCCGGCCAACCCCAACGGCTCGGCGGGCGCCACGTTCTCGAACCGCACCGGCCGCCTGCTCGTCACGGGCGTGGAGCGCGACGGCGCGGCCTGGACCGACGGCCTGAACGTGAACGATGAGGTATTGCTCATCAACGGCACCGCGCCCGGCGAAGAGTCGGCCAAGGCCCTGCAAGGCGGGGCCGTGGGGGCCCCCCTCAAGCTGCAAGTGCGCCGCGACGGCCTCCCGCGCGAACTCACCCTGACCTACCGCACCGACCCCGACCAGCGCTTCAAAATCGAGCCGCTGCCCAGCCCCACCGCCACCCAGCAAAAGGTGCTGGCCAAGTGGTTGGGCAAGTAGCAAGCTGGATTACAAGCTTGAGATAAACGAAACAGGGCCCCGGCGCAATTGCGCCGGGGCCCTGTTTCGTTTATCTCAAGCTTGGTCAGCGGATGCGCGTCAGGGCTACTTCGCGGGGCGGGGCGATGACGAGGGGCACTTTTTCAACCTTTACTGAGGAAGTGTCGAGGCCGAAGTACTGGTCTTCGGAGGCGATGAACTGCTTGATGTAGAAGTAGGCCTGCATGACGAGCTTTTCCTGGGTGGGGAAGTCGTTTTCCACGCTCAGGAATTTCTCCAGCACCACGAAGCGGAAGTCGCCGGTGATGTGGCGCTGGCTCAGCGATTCGTAGCGGGAGGTGATGTCCACTTCCTTGTTGCGCACGAGGTCTTCCACCACCTTGCGGAAGTACAGGTTGATGCGCTGCTGCACCCGGAAGCCCAGGCGGAAGTTGATGCGGAACACGTCGTCGGGCGCAACTTCGGTCACCTTGTACTCCATCGTGTACGGCTCATCGGTCGTCTCCACGTGGATGAACCAGTAAATGTCGGCCCGCTTGGGGCGCTTCTGGAAGATGGAATAAATAATCTTCTGCTCGATTTCCGAGCTGCGCTCGGCCCCGGTCAGGAATACTAAGTGGGTGGAGTATTTTGGGATGCTCTCATCATCGCTCAGGCGCTTGAGGCCCTCCACATACGGCTCCAGTTTCACAAAGTCGGTGAGGCGGCGCTTGATGTAATAGGCCTTGAGCCACACGTACATCACGCCCATGAGCGTGGCCCCGATGGCCAGTGACACCCAGCCGCCGTGCGGAAACTTCACCAGGTTGGCCACCAAAAACGAGCCCTCGATGAGGCCGTATACCAGGGCAAATAGCACAATCATGGGCTTGGCCACGCGCTTCATCCGCAGCCACATGGTCAGCAGCACCGTCGTCATCAGCATGGTAAGGGTGATGGCCAGGCCGTAGGCGGCCTCCATGTTCGAGCTTTCGCGGAAGAAGAGCACCACCCCAATGCAGCCGATTAGTAACAGCCGGTTCATGCTGGGCACGAAGAGCTGGCCCTTTACATCGGTGGGGTAGTTGAGCTTCACCTTGGGCCACATGTTGAGGCGAATGGCCTCGGCCACGAGCGTGAACGAACCCGTGATGAGGGCCTGGGAAGCAATAATGGCCGCCACTGTGGCAATGCCGATGCCGATAAGCAGAAACCACGGCGGCATCAGCTCATAGAAAGGGTTGCGGCCGCCGAGTTGCTGGCCCTGGTGCGAAAGCAGCCAGGCCCCCTGGCCCAAATAGTTGAGCAGCAAGGTAGATTTTACAAACGTCCAGCTGATGCGGATGTTGCCCTTGCCGCAGTGGCCCAGGTCCGAGTACAATGCCTCGGCCCCGGTGGTGCACAAAAACACGGCCCCCAGCAGCCAAAACCCGCCGGGGTAATTCACCAGCAGGTCGTAGGCGTAGTAGGGGTTGATGGCCTTCAGGATGGCCGGGTCCTGCACAATCCAGCTGGCGCCGAGCACGCCCAGCATCGTGAACCACAAGAACATGATGGGCCCGAAAGCCTTGCCTACAATTTGGGTACCAAAGCTTTGCAAGAGAAACAGCCCCGCGATGATGCCGATGACGATGTACACAATCACGCTCTGCGTCAGGCCAGGGTACACTTGCTTGAGGCCCTCAATGGCCGAAGCCACCGAAATGGGCGGCGTAATCACGCCGTCGGCCAGTAGGGCCGAGCCCCCGATGATGGCCACCGCCGAGAGCCAGGCCCCGCGCCGGCGCACCAGCGCGTACAGTGAGAAAATGCCCCCCTCGCCGTTGTTGTCTGCGTTCAGCGTGAGCAGCACGTACTTGATGGTAGTTTGGAGCGTAAGCGTCCAGATAACGCACGAAATGCCGCCCAGCACCAGGCGCGGCTCGATCAGGGCCGGCACGATGGCCTTCATCACGTACAGCGGCGAGGTACCGATGTCGCCGTAGATGATGCCCAGCGCAATGAGCAGCCCCGCCCCGGAAATGGCGGTGTGCGAGTGTTTGGAGTCCATAAAAACGGGTAGAAGTCTCGGAATGCGAAGGATGTAAAGCGACAACCGTGGGCCTGGCCGGGGGCCCCGCCCGCGGTATTACGTTCGCAAGTATAAGTTGGACGCCGGCGGGAACGGTCCAAATCCGGGCCCGCCCCCCAGCTCCGGGGCCCCCGGCTCGGTTGCGGCCTCGGCTGCCTCAGTTGCAGCTGCTGCCGCCAGGGCCGCTGCGGCTTCGGCCGCCGCCCGGTCGTGGGCGTGGCCGATGCGGCGGTTCAGCTCGGCCGTGAGGCGCTGCCAGGGCGGCGTTTCGCCCGGCAGGGCAAAGTGGGCGGCCTCGCGGCCCAAGCGGAACAGCCGCAGGCGGTTGGTGCCGCGCTGCCCGTAGGCCAGCAGCAGCGCCGCCCCGGCCATGCCCGCCATGGCGGGCACGGTGCGCAGCCCATTTTGCAAATACACAATCATGACGCCGGCCAGCCCCAGGGCCCCCAGCAAGTACCACAGCAGCCAGCGCACGCGTAGCACGTCGGCCCGCTCCAGCTCGCGCAGGGCGTAGGCCTGGCCCCGCACGGTGAGGGCGGTGGCCGTCAGCACGAAGTGGCCATCGGCGCTGCGCAGCGTGGGGGCCCCGGCGGCGGGGTCGGGCGGCAGGGGCGGGGCCGCAAAAGCCGCTGCGGAGGGCTCCGCAGCGGCTTCGGGGTGAGGGCCGGCGATGGGCCCTCAGTTGTTCACTTTCAGCAGCTCCACGTCGAACACCAGGGCCGCGTCGGGGCCGATGTCGCGCCCGGCGCCGCGCTTGCCGTAGGCCAGGTCGGAGGGAATGTACAGGCGCCACTTCGAGCCCTCGGGCATCAATTGCAGGGCCTCGGTCCAGCCAGCAATCACGCCGTTTACGGGGAAGGTGGCGGGCTGGCCGCGCTGGTAGCTGCTGTCGAACACGGTGCCGTTGGGCAGCGTGCCGTGGTAGTGGGTCGTCACCGATGATTTCAGCGTCGGCTTCTTGCCGCTGCCCTCGGTGATGATTTCGTACTGCAAGCCGCTGGGCAGCGTGGTGACGCCGGCTTTCTGGGCGTTTTCGGCGAGGAAGGCTTCGCCTTCAGCTTTGTTGTTGGCCATGGTAGTGGGGTCTAAATCGTTGTCGTCGTCGTCTTCGCCGGGGGCCCCGCCGAGCTGCTCTTGCAATTGCTGCATGGCGGCCTGCATTTGCTCGGGGGTAAGCTGGCTGGGCAGGCCCTGCATCCCTTCCTTAAGGGCAGCGGCCAGGGTATCGAGGTCCAGCTCCAGCCCTTGCTGGGCAAAATTACGGGCCAGGTCGCGGCCGATGATGTAGCTCACCTGCTGCTGGTTGGTGTCAAGCGTCATGTAAAAGGGTGGTTGAGATAGGAGAAAAACCGGCCACAAAGGTCGGCACCACGCCGCGAACGGCCCACAAAAAAGCCCTGCCGCCGGGCAGGGCTATTCCCAGTACGGGCCGCCGCGCGAAAAGGCTGCCGCTTAACCGTAGTGGGCGGCGTCTTCGCCGTGCAGGCTGAAGTGTAGGTTGAGCGAGCGCAAGCGGGCGGCCAGCAGGCCAAAGCCGCCGAGCAGCAGCAGCGAAGAAATGGTGGTGGTCTTTTTCATAACAGCGCAGTTGATAAGGCAGTGGAGCAGTGAGGCAAAGGTACGACAGTCCAAACAATTTGTTATGCATGCAGCATAAGTTAAACGATTGCGTTGGCGCTATTGCCTAAAAATGGCCGGTCGGAAGCGAATGGCTGGACCTTGCCCCCGCCTCGCAAAGAAAAAAATTGGCCCGGGCCGCCGAGGCGACTGCCGGGGCCCCTGGTACTTTCAGGACTGCCGCTGCAACGACGACTCGCGTACGAACAGCTCGGGCTGGAGCACTACCTGGCGCTGGGCAAACGGCGCGTGCGGGGCCGCGGCCAGCTCCAGGAACAGGCGCACGGCTGCCTCGCCCATTTCCTCGCACCGCTGATCGACGGAGGTGAGCCGCGGCTCGGTGATGGCCGTGAAGCCCTCGTTGCTGAAGCCCGCCAGGGCAATGTCGCGCGGAATACTAATGCCCTGGGCTTTGAGCACTTGCAGGGCCCCCAGGATGGCCGAGTCGCCGGCCCCAAACACGCCGTCGACCGGGTTGGGCTGTGCCAGTAGGCGGCGCATGGCCGCGGCCCCGTCCTCGAGGGTCATGTCGGAGTAGTCGATCAGGGCCTCGTCGGCGGCGATGCCGAAGGCAGCCAGCGCGTCGAGGTAGCCCTGGCGGCGGCGGCGGTAGATGTTGAGGTGCTGGGGCCCCGCCAGGTGGGCCACGCGCCGGCAGCCCTGTTCCAGCAGGTGGCGCGTGGCTTGCAGGGCCCCCTCGTGGTCGTTGAGCACCACCGAGTTCACCTGCTCGCCGGCCGGAATCCGGTCAAAAAACACCAGGGGAATGCCCCGGCCCCGCACCTTGTCGAAGTGGTGGAACTCCTGGGTATTGCGCGCCAGCGACACCAACACGCCCGCCACTTGGGCGTTGAGCAGCGTCTCCACGTTGCGCCGCTCGAGCTGCACGTCCTCGTGCGACTGGCACACGATGACGCTGAACCCGGCCTTGGTGGCCGCCTGCTCGATGCCTTGAATAACCGAGGGGAAAAACTTGCCTTCGATGTAGGGCACCACCACGCCCAGCAGCTTGCTTTGGCCCCGGCGCAGGGCGGCGGCCAAGTGGTTGGGCTGGTAGTTGAGCTTTTTGGCCAGCTTCAGCACCCGCTGCTTGGTAGCGGCCCCAATGCTGTGGTGGTCGCTCAGGGCCCGCGATATCGTCGTCATCGACACCCCCAACTCGCGGGCCAGGTCGGCCATCGAAACCGCAGCGGGGGAAGTGGGAGACGTTTTCTTTTTGGGGAGGGCCATGCGTGGGGCGGTACCTGGGGGCGACAAAAAGGCCCGGCGCTGCCGCAAATCTAGCGCAATTTCAATGCAATATCGGCGCGCTGCCTACCGATGCTACGGCTCAGGTTATAGCTAAAGTACCTGCCAAATTGGGCTGATTTAACGAAATGCAGAACGGCATAACTATCGAATTCTTCACAAACGCTTGTGAATAGAATTGTGGAAGCTGCAAAACAAAAAATTATTCCTGTATAAATCTATTGATCAATAAATAATAATGGATTTTACCGCGCCCGACACGATAATATAAAAGTTGTTTAACAAATTTTAATACACACTTACACAATCGATTATGTTCCTCTCAGGCTATGAAAAAATTGTTGCTTGCTGCCTTGCTGTTGGTGGGCCGCGGGGCTGTGGCCCAAATGGCCCCGCTGGCTATTCCCATTCACGACCCGGTGCTGGCCCGGCAAAATGGCACGTACTACCTGTTCGGCACGGGCAACGGCATTACGGTGTGGTCGTCGAAGGACCGGCAGCACTGGACGGCCGAGGCGCCCGTGTTTGCGGCGCCGCCGGCGTGGGCAGTGCGGGCGGTGCTAGGCTTCAAAGGACACATTTGGGCCCCCGACATTTCGCTGGCCAACGGGCAGTACAGCTTGTTCTACTCCGTCTCCACGTTTGTCAAAAACCGCTCGGCCATCGGGCTGGCCACCAACAAAACGCTGGACCCGAAATCGCCCGATTTTAAGTGGGTGGACCACGGCGAGGTGGTCGCCTCGGTGCCCGGCCGCGACCTGTGGAACGCCATCGACCCCATCCTCGTGCGCGATGAACAAGGCACGCCGTGGCTGGCCTTCGGCTCGTTTTGGAACGGCATCAAGCTGGTGCAGCTGCGGCCCGACCTGGGCGGGCCGGCCGTGCCCGCGCAGTAGCGCACGCTGGCCCGCCGCCCCCGCGCCGCCACCCTGGCCGATTCGCTGCCCGGCGACGGAGCCATCGAGGGGCCGTTCGTGTTCCGGCACGGCGGCTACTACTACCTGTTTGCCTCGTTCGATTACTGCTGCCGGGGCCCTCAGAGCACCTACAAGATGGTGGTGGGCCGCGCCAAGGCCGTCACGGGCCCCTACCTCAACCAGGCCGGCACGCCCATGGAGCAGGGCGGCGGCACGCTCGTGCTGCAAGGCGACGCCAATTGGTTTGGGGTGGGCCACAACGCGGTGGTGAGCTTCGACAACGCCGATTACCTGGTGTTCCACGGCTACGACGGCCACGGTAACGGCCGTCCCAAGCTGCGCATCGAGCCCCTGGCCTGGGGCCCCGAGGGCTGGCTCACGGTGGCCCCAGCCGCTAAATAAGTCTAGTTATCAGTTGCTCGTTGTCAATTGTTGTAGAAGGCAGTTCGCGCTACAGCCCAACTGCCTTCTACAACAACTGATAACTGGCAACGAGCAACTGACAACTCCAGTCATCCTTCATAATCTCATGCAGAACAATACGTTAAGCAAATCTGCGCTGGCGTTGGCCGGGGCCCTGGTCCTGCTGCTGGCGGCCCCGGCGCAGGCCCAGGGCCCCGCCGCGGCGCCGGCCGCCGGCGGCAACCCCGTCATCAAAACCAAGTACACCGCCGACCCCGCCGCCATGGTGCAGGGCGGCACGGTGTACCTCTACACCGGCCACGACGAGGCCCCGAACGACCAGGAGCGCTACGTGATGCACGAGTGGCTGTGCTTCTCCTCGACCGACCTGGTGCAGTGGACCGAGCACCCGGTACCGCTGAAAGTCAGCGACTTTGCCTGGGCCAAGGACGACGCCTGGGCCTCGCAGGTGATTGCCCGCAACGGCAAGTTTTACTGGTACGCGGCCGTGGAACACGGCACCGTGCGCGGCAAAGCCATCGGGGTGGCGGTGGCCGACAACCCGGCGGGGCCCTTTAAGGATGCCCGCAGCTCGGCGCTGATTACCAACGACATGACGGAGAGCAAGATCATCTGGGACGACATCGACCCCACGGTCGTCATCGACGCCAAGGGCTAAGCCTACCTGTTTTGGGGCAACACTAATTGCCACTACGCCAAGCTCAAGGCCAACATGACGGAGCTCGACGGCCCCATTATGACCGTGACTGGGCTGCCGCGCTTCACGGAGGCGCCCTGGGTGCACCAGCACAACGGCTGGTACTACCTGAGCTACGCCACCGAATTCCCCGAAAAAATCGCCTACGCCATGAGCCGCAGCGTGGAGGGCCCCTGGCAGTACAAGGGCATTTTGAACGAGTTGGTCGGCAACAGCAACACCAACCACCAGGCCATCATCGACTTCAAGGGCAAGTCGTACTTCATCTACCACAACGGCGGCATGGACGTGCACGGCGGCAGCTTCCGCCGCTCGGTGTGCATCGATTACCTCAACTACAACGCCGACGGCCCCATCAAGCGCGTGCAAATGACGACCGAGGGCGCGCCGCCGGCCAAGTAAATTAGGGCCCCCGCATGGCCAGTGCAGAGACAGTGCAGAGCCAGTAATGAATAAGGCCGTCATGCCGAGCGCAGCGAAGCATCTTTTCCGCAGCAGTAACCATAATTAGTTACGCGGGAAAGATGCTTCGCTGCGCTCGGCATGACGGCCTTTTCTGGCCTTTTTAGGCATACAAGCACGCAGGCATATAAGTAATTGTAAGCCCGCTGTTTAGGCCCTAATTCGCTGAAAGCCGGAAGGCGGCCGGGGTGCGGCCGGTTTTGCTTTTGAACAGGCGGCTGAAGTACTGCGGGTACTCGAAGCCCAGCCGGAAGGCCGTTTCGTTGACGGTGAGCGAGGTGCTGAGCAGTAGCTGTTTGGCCCGCTCGATGAGGGCCTGGTGGATGTGCTGCTGCGTATTTTGGCCGGTGAGGGAGCGCAGCAAGTCGCTGAGGTAGGCCGGCGACACGTGCAGGGCGTTGGCGAAGTGCTGCACGGTGGGCAGCGCCTGCTCGCCGCCTTGGGTGAAATAGGCGGCCAGCAGCGCCTCGAAGCTGCTGAGCAGGTCGTGCTCGGCGGGCCGGCGCGTGAGGAACTGCCGGTGGTAGAAGCGGTTGGCGTAGTTAAGCAGCACGTCGAGCTGCGACACCAGCACGTCCTGGCTGAAGCCGTCGGTGGGCTGGTTGTACTCCAGCCGGATGCTGTGCAGTACGCCATCGATCATGGTTTCCTCGCGGGCCGAGAGGTGCAGCGCCTCGTGCACCTGGTAGGAAAAAAAGCCGTAGCCGGCAATTTTCTGGGCCAGCGGGTACTTGTGCAGCAGGTCGGGGTGAAACACCAGCATCCAGCCGCTGAGCTCCGACGTGTCCACGGCCTCGGTGGCCTCGCACACCTGGCCGGGCGCGTAAAACGCCAGCACGCCCTCGCTGAAATCGTAGGCGCGGTGGCCGTATTGCAGGCTGCCTTTCAGGTTTTTCTTCAGCGCGATGATGTAGAGCTGCCGAAACGCCGGCCCGGCCGGCGGCGCCGGGGCCCCGCGGTGCTGGGCCAGGTCGATGACGGTGAACAGCGGGTGCGCCGGGCTCGGAAACCCAAAGTGCTGGGTGAAATCCGATACCGTAGCCAGCTGGCGGAAGTCTTTGGCAGTGTGTTTCATAAGACGAATTTAGGGTTAAACGTGCCGCGCCAGAAAAGACGATATTTCCGCGTCCAGCTCCCCGTGAAAACGGGCCCGGTCGAAGCCCGGCGGGCCTTGCGAGGGCGGGAAATCGGGGCTGACCCGCGCCGTCGGAAATGGACTTAGGAAGGAAAAATGGCCGGCGTTGGCTACTACCCGGTGCGTGAGCCGGGCCGGGTTGGGCACCCCGTCTCGCACCAGCTGCGCGTATTCGGGGGGCGTGTGGGCGTCGTGCTCGGCCGAGAGCAGCAGGATGGGCGCTTGCACCTGGCGCAGGGCCCCCGGGTGACTGAACCACCCCGTGGCCGGCGCCAGCAGCACCAGGGCCCGCACGCGCCCATCGGCTACGGTAGCCACCGGCTCTGGGGCCCCGGCCGGCGACTCCCGGGGCCCCGTCATCGGCTGGCCGCCCGCCAGGGCGAGAGCCGCGTACCCGCCCATCGAGTGGCCGACAATTGCCACGGCGTTAGGCTTCAATACAGCTGCGAATTGCGGGTGGTGGAGCAACGCATCAGCGGCCAGTTGGAGGTGGTGGGGGCGGGCCACCAGGTTTTGGGCGGTGTACTCCCAGGTATTGTTGCCGCGGTGGTTGAAGGGGTGTTCCGGCAGGCCCACCACGAACCCGTGGCGGGCCAGGTAATGGGCCAGCGTGCGGTACACCAGCGGCGTACTGCCGCCGCCGTGCGACACCAGCACCAGCGGCCACGGGCCGGCTTTGGGCGGGGCCCTTAGCGCGACGTTCAGCTCGTAGGGCCCCAGGATTTCCGGCCGGCCCGGGGTGTTGCTGGGGTATAGCACCGTCAGTGGGAAGCTCAGGTTCATCGTCTTATCCTCGACGGCCAGCACGTCGTAGCCTACGTAATCGTTCATCTTGGCTGTTTTAACGGCAAGTACGCCCCGCGCAACGGCACTTCCCAGCCGGGCCGCCGCGCGGGGCCCTAAAACCCGGCCGGGTACGCGGCGCCGGCCGCGCTGCCCACCGGCATAATGGCGTCGAGGGCCCCCAGCTCGGCCGCGGTAAGTACGATGCTGGTGGCGTCGACATTGGCCTCCAGGTACTTGCGGCGCTTGGTGCCGGGGATGACTACTACGTCCTGCGCCAATACCCAGGCCAGGGCCAGTTGCGCGGCCGTCACGCCCTTGGCGGCGGCCAGCGTTTGCAGCTTCTCCACCAGGGCCAGGTTTTGGTAGAAATTTTCGCCCTGGTAGCGGGGGAAGAAGCGGCGCGAATCGTTGGCTTCGAAGTCGTCGGGGGTCTTGATTTCGCCCGACAAAAAGCCCCGGCCCAGCGGCGAGTAGGCCACGAAGCCGATGCCCAGGTCGCGCGTGGCCTGCACGATGCCTTCGTCCTCCACGCGGCGGTCGAAGAGCGAATATTCCGATTCGAGAGCCGAGATGGGGTGCACGGCGTGGGCCCGGCGCAGCACATCGGCCGGCACTTCGCTCAGGCCCAGGTAGCGCACCTTGCCCGCTTCCACGAGGCGGCCCATAGCGCCCACGGTTTCCTCGATGGGGGTGGCGGGGTCCACGCGGTGCAGGTAGTAGAGGTCCACGTAATCGGTGCCGAGGTTGCGCAGCGAGCGTTCGATGGACTTGCGCACGTACTCGGGGCGGCCGTTGTAGCCGCCGGTCCAGTTTTCGGCGTCGTCTACTTCAAAGCCAAACTTGGTGGCGATGGTGAACCGGTCGCGCCGGCCGGCGATGGCGCGGCCCACCAGGCGCTCGTTCGACATAGGGCCGTAGAGGTCGGCCGTGTCGAGCATGGTCACGCCTAGCTCCAGGGCCCGGTCGAGGGTGGCGAGGCTCTCGGCTTCGTCGGCCGCGCCGTACACGCTCATGCCGTTCACGCCGCCCGTCATGCCCATGCAGCCCAGGCCTTCGACGGATACTTGCAGTCCTTGGCTGCCCAAGGCTACTTGCTTGATGAGATTCATAATGCGTAGGATGTGATGCTTGATAAAGCGGGTTGCTCTACTATGCAAAGGTCTGGGCGCGTCCCGGTGCCCCGGCTACACAAACCGCGGTTTGTGGTATACAAAACGCCGCTCTGGGGCCCCCGTTGTGGGATTGCCGAGGTCCTTGGAGGCTAGTCTAATGGGTAACCCAGGCTGCGCTTTGCATGACGGCCTAAGCGGACCAACCCTTAGTGCCTATACAGCTAGGAGGTTGTCATTCCGACGAAGGAGGAATCTGGGTAAAGCCGGTGACAATCCTCAGATCCCTTCTTCGTCGGAATGACAACCTCCTATTCACGCTGGGGCCCTACTGCCAGCCCGCCACGGGGTGGCCGCCGAAGATGCCGCGGTTCACGGCCGGCCCGAAAATAGGGTAGGGGAAGGTGGGCTCGGGCGCGCTGGCCTCGGTTAGGGCCCCCAGCTGCGCGGGCGTGAGGCGTAGGTCGAGCGCGGCCACGTTGTCGGCCAGCTGCGCCGTTTGGCTGGCGCCGATGATGAGCGAACTTACGCCCGGCTGCGCCGCGGCCCAGGCCAGCGCCACCTGCGCCAGCGGCTGGCCGGCCTCGGCTGCCACCGTCCGCAGCGCATCGAGTACGGCCCAGTTGCGGTCGGTGAACTTGCTGTTGCCAAACGGGTTGGGGCCGGTGAGGCGGCCTTCGCCGGTGGCCCCGGCGCCATCGCGCTGGTACTTGCCGGCCAGAAAACCCGCCGCCAGTGGGCTCCACGGCACGATGCCCAGGCCCAGGGCGCGGGCGGCGGGCACGTACTCGCGCTCGATGGTGCGCTCCACGAGCGAATATTCGAGCTGCATGGCCACGGGGCCCGGCACGGCGTGCGTGGCGGCCAGCGTAGCCAGTTGGGTGGCGTACCAGGCGGGCATGTCGGAGAGGCCGAAGTAGCGGATTTTGCCGGCCCGCACCAGGTCGCCGAGGGTTTGCAGCACCTCGTCGGCGGGCGTCACCGCGTCCCAGGCGTGCAGGTAGTAAAGGTCCAGGTAGTCGGTTTTCAGCCGGCGCAGGCTGCCTTCCAGGGCCCTATAAATGTTTTTGCGGCCGTTGCCGCCGCCGTGGGGGTTGCCGGCCTGGTCGTTGAAGCCAAACTTGGTGGCCAGCACCAGCCGGTCGCGCAGGCCGCGCGCGGCCACGTAGCCGCCCAGCAGCTCCTCGCTGCGCCCGCCGGCGTACACGTCGGCGGTATCGATAAAATTGCCGCCGCCGTCGACGTACCCGTCAAAAATGGCCTGCGAAACGTCGTCGGCCGAGCCCCAGCGCTGGGTGCCAAACGTCATGGTGCCCAGGGCAAGCGGGCTGACTACCAGGCCAGAGCGGCCCAGGGTTCGGAAATTGGTAAGGGACATAAAACGCGGTTGGCAAAGGGTGGAGGAAGGGCCCCGGCCGCAGCCGCCGGGGCCCCGCAAAGGTGCGGGCGCAACCCGAGGAACCGGCTACACAAACCGCGGTTTATCGAATACAAAACGCGGCGGGCCCCCGTTGTTCAGCTTGCCCGACGAGCAAGCTGAACAACGGGGGCCCAACGGGCGCCTGGTTTGCGCAGGGGCGGCAATTTGCCGGTTGCTTTTACTCCGCCGTAAGCTCCAGCACGTGGCTGGTGAGGGCTTTGGCTTCGGGGTCGCTCACGAGCACGCCTACTTTCAGCAGGTAGTCGCCGGAGTAGGTCCGGCCGTTGGCGGGCAGCGCCGACTTTTGGCCGGGCATCAGGTTGATTTCGGTGAGGCGGTAGCGGCGGGCGGGGTCGAGGCCCTGGAGCTGCACGGGCAACACCGTTTCGTGGAAGCGCGTGCGCAAGTTGTAGCTGAACAGCACGGCTTTCTGCTGGTTGTCGCCCACGTACATCAGCGCGGCCTGGTTGCCCTCGTAGGGCGAGCGCAGCTTATACAGGTCGCCCTGGCCCACCACGGGCCCCAGGCGCCGGTTGTCCTTCACGGCCTGCTGGCTGAATTGCAGCTCGGCGGGCGTCATTTTGGCCACCTCAATGTCGTAGCCCAGCTTGCCCATCATGGCCACGTCGGTGCGGAACTTCAGGGTTTGCTGCTGGTTCCAGTTCGTGACGTGGCTGGCCAACGCGTTGGACGGGAAGAAGTTGAGGAAGCCCCACTGGATGTATACCCGCTCCAGGGCGTCGGTGTCGTCGCTGGGCCAAAACTCGGTAAAGTACTTCAGTCCGCCGTAGTCGGCCCGGGCCCCGCCGCCCGAGCACAGCATCATGGGCACGTGCGGGTACTTCTGGCGCACGCGCTCCAGCACGCGGTACAGGCCCCGCACGTAGTCCACGTATAGGTGCGACTGATCCTTGCCTAAGTACTGCGAGTACCCGTTGGTAATCATGCGGTTGCAGTCCCACTTGAGGTAGGCCGCGCCCTGGCCCAGCTGCGCGTCCACGATGCCGTACACGAAATCCTGCACCTTGGGATTGGCCAGGTCCAGCACCAGCTGGTTGCGGTAGTAGTCCTCGGGGCGGCCGGGCAGCTTCAGCACCCAGTCGGGGTGTTTCTCATAAAGCTCGCTCTTGGGGTTCACCATTTCGGGCTCGATCCAGATGCCGAACTTGATGCCTTCCTTGGCGGCGGTTTGCACCAGGTGGCCCACGCCGTGGGACAATTTGGTAGTGGTGGGCTGCCAGTCGCCGAGGCCCTGGCCGTCGTCTTTGCGCGGGTACTTGTTGCCAAACCAGCCGTCGTCGAGCAAAAACAAGTCCACGCCCAGCTTGGCCGCGTCGCCCATCAGGGCGTCCAGCTTGGGCTCGTCGAAGTTGAAAAACGTGGCCTCCCAGTTGTTGAGCAGCGTGAGGCGGGGCAGGGTGCCGTCGAGCACACCGCCCTGCTGGCGGGCCCAGCGGTGCAGGTTGCGCGCGGCCAGGCCCTTGCCCTGGGTGCTGTAGGTGAAGATGAACTCGGGCGTGACGAACGGCTGCCCGGCCGGCAGCGTGTACTCGGAGGCGTAGGGGTTAATGCCGGCCGACACGCGCAGGGCCTGCTCATTATCCAGCTCAAAGGCCAGGCGGAAATTGCCCGTCCAGGCCAGGGTGCCGGCCAGTACGTCGCCGGTGGTTTCGGTGGCCAGCCGGTCGAGCGAGAGGAAAAACGAGGGCGTCTGGTACATGCCGGCGCGGGTGCCGAGCTTGGTATCCAGCACTTTCACGCCGCTGGTGAGCTGGCTTTCTTGCTGCTGGCCCTCCTCGGCCCAGTCGCCGTGCAGCTGCGTCAGCCAGTAGTGCGGGGCCTCGAAGTGCAGCATGGCCGAGGCGTAGTTGGTGAGCACTACGGGTTTTTTCTCGCGGTGCACAATCTCGGTCCAGGTCTTGATGACGTCCTCGCGCTGGTAAGCCACGAAGTGCAGCTGCACCTCCACGGGGTACTTGGGGTCGCGCAGGCGCACGGTGGTCGTGGTGGCCTCGTCGCTGGTTTTGGCGGTTTCCACGCCCGCGAAGGCCAGGGCCAGGCCGGGGTTGCCGTCGGCATGCACCACGCGCAGGGCGGGCTCAAACAGGTTGTCGGTGCCGGCGGGCGGGTAGGCCTCGTGGCGCTGGGGCAGCGCCTGGTACTCGGCGGCCGCGGCCAGCCGGGGCCCCAGGTAGGTTTGGTAAAGCTTCTGGTTTTTGCCCACGGCCAGCACCAGGCTCACGTGCGCGGTTTCGACGACGATGGGCGGGGGGGCGTCCTGGGCCCGGGCGGCAAGGGGCATGGCGATTAGCAACCAGTAAAAAACGCGGCGAACTCTCATCAACGGGTAGTTAAACGAATAATTGGACGGGCCCCGGCGGGTTTACTTGCCCGCCTTGGGCCGGGAAATCCGGTAGAAACCCGCCCCGTGCCGCCGAATGTAAGGCGCAAAGCTGCCGCTCAGGGCCCCAGGGTGCGGCCGCTCCACAGGTCCTGCACGGTGCAGCCGGCGGGCAGGCCCAGCTCGGCTAGCGCCACGGGCACCTGCGCCGAGTCGGTGGGCGCGGGCCGAAACGGTCTTTTGGTGAACACTAGCGCCTGGAACGTGCCGCCGGTGTTCTGCCCCGCGGCGGCCTGGTCGAGCCCCACGGTGGCCGTGAAGCGCGCGTAGCCGGCCGGCACGTCGTATTCAATAATGGAGTTGGCGTGGGTGCCGATGCCGGCCGCGTAGGTTTTGCCGGCCACCCGCAGGGGCCCCCGCTCACGCTTTTATCCACCGTGGCCTGGCCCCAGCCGGCGGTGGCCGTGCGCCAGGGCAGCGTATTAAGGGCCAGGGTTTTGCCCGCGGCGTCAGTCAGTACAGGGTTCAACCAGTCGGCGTGGTCCCAGGCGGTGCCGTCGCCGCCGTCGCGCACGTTCAGGTAAAGCTTTTGGGCCCCGGTGATGTCCACGTCGAGCTTGGCCTGGGGCCCCTGGCGGTTGAGGAGCGGGCTGCTGGCCGCGGCTTCGGCGGCGGGGGCCAGGTCCTGGTCCTGGGCATTGAAGAGGGCCAGGAACTTGTCGCCGGTTTTGGGGTCGTCGGCCACCCAGCCCACCAGGTTGCCGCGCCGGAACAGCTGGCGGTTGTGGGTGCTCAGCTTGTTCACGGCCAGCACGCGCGGGTTGGTGAGGAGCGCCAGCGTGGCCGGCGTGTTGCTGGGCAGGTCGCCGCCGAACATCAGCGGCGAGCGGAAAATGCTCCACAGCGTCAGCAACGTGCGCTGCTCGTCCGTCGTGAAGCGGGTTTGGCGGTCGTCGCCGCGCTCGGCCCGGATGCCCAGGCGGCCCAGGGGCAGCATGTCGGCGTCGGACCAGGCCCCGGGCGTGATGTAGGGGGCCCCGCGGGCGCACACCGCGAAGTGCTCCTTGAGCTGCTCCCAGCTGTCCCAAAAGTCGCCCACGGTGCGCCACAAGTTGGCGTGTTGCTGGGCGTGCCGGGCGTCGGCAATCGGGGTTTCGCCGGGCGACATGCTGAACACGATTCGGCGGCCCGTGCGGTCGATGGCCTTGCGAATCAGCTCGATTTCGCCCGTGTGGTAGGGCTCCGAGAAGTCGTCGATTTTCACGAAATCCACGCCCCAGGCGGCGTACAGCTCAAACAGCGAGTTGTAGTATTCCTGGGCCCCGGGCCGGGTGGGCACCACTGTGTACACGTCGTGCAGCCAGGCAGCCTGGCCGTCGGTGCTGTAGATGTCGGCCGCCGTCAGCTTGGTGCCCTTGATGGGCAGCTTGCGCTGCACCGCAATAACGGGCACGCCGCGCATGAGGTGAATGCCGAATTTCAGGCCCCTGGCGTGCAGGTAATCGGCCAGCGGCTTGAAGCCTTTGCCGCCCGCCGCGGACGGAAACCGATTGGGCGCGGGCACGAAGCGGCCGTAGGCGTCAATGTTCCAGTCCGGGTCTTTCTCGTTGTAGCCGTGGGCCGTGTCGTTGCCCACGTACCACCGGATGTCCACCACCACGTACTCCTAGCCGCTGCTTTTCAGGTACTTGGCCATGTAGTCGGCGTTGGCCTTGGTTTCGGCCTCCGTCACGGTGGGGCCGTAGCAGTCCCAACTGTTCCAGCCCATGGGCGGCGTGGGGGCCCACTGGTGGAAGTCGGCTTTGGGGGCTGCCTTTTGGGCCAGCGCGGGGGCAGCGCTGCCCAGGGCCCAAACGCCGCCGAGCAAGAGGTTACGCAGTCGGTTCATTCGCTAAAAAAAAGGCGGCGGGCCGCGCCGTAGCGCAGCGGCCCGCCGCCGTGAAAGTATGCAGGCTCGTGCGGGGCCCTATTTCTTCTTGCCCCAAATGGCCGTGCCGTTGTTGTCGAGGCCGGTGAAAATGATGCTGGCTTTCTTGTTCTCCCAGTCGCGGCCCTTTTGCACGTACACCGGGGCGCTGGTGCCGTTGCCGAAGCGCAGCGTGAGCCAGGGCGCGGTGTAGGTCCAGGTGCCGGTGCTGGCGCCGCCAAACGTGCCGTCGGCGGCCAGCGTGAGGGCGGTGCTGTACTGGAAGTTGGGCGTGAGCTGCTCGTTGCCGTAGCCGGGAATGACGATGTAGTTGAGCGTGATTTGCTCCCAAGTGCCTGCTAAGTCGGCCGGGGCCACGGCGCTGTTGTCTTCGCCGGCGTAGCGCTCGGGCGAGACAACCGGCCAGCCCAAAGGCGTCCAGAAAATCTTGCGCACGTGCAGGTCCATGTAGTACGAGTCGATGCCCGGCCGGCCCTGGTGGGCCATGTAGTACCGCCCGTTGCCGTCGCTGAACACGCCGCAGTGGCCCGTGCCCTGCCAGCCGCTGTGGCCCTCAAACTGGTAAGGCGCCAGAATCATCGGCCCGTGGTCCTCCGCCAGGTTGAGGTCGCGGCCCCGGAAATCAAGGAAAGGACCGGTGGGCGAATCGGACCGGCCCACGCGCACGTTGTACTTGGTCTGGAGCCAATCGTAGGAAATAAACAAGTAATACTTGCCCTGTTCCTTGTTGTAGATAATTTCGGGGCCCTCGATGTTGCCGTTGATGGCCGTGCCGGTGAAGCCGCGCTGGGCAATGCGGGGGCCCCGGTCGCCGGTCACGGCGTTCAGGCCGGTGGCGGCGTCGAGTTTCACCACGTGGATGCCGTCGAAAGCCGAGCCGTAGTACAGGCGGTGCTGCCCTTGCTGGTCGATAATCACCGTGGGGTCGATGCCGTTGGTGATGCCGGCTGACGAGTTGTCGGTGGTCACCACCAGGCCCTTCTCCGTCCAGGGCCCCGTGGGCGAGCTGGCCGTGGCCAGGCCGATGGTGCTCAGCTTGAACACGTTGGACGCCAGCGAGTAGTACAGGCGGTATTCGCTGCCCACCTTCAGCACGTAGGGGCCCACAGCAGTTTGTTGGGCACGCCGCCGCGCTGCGTGATGTAGGCCACGCCCAGCGGCGGGAGGCCCTTGAGCGCCCAGCCCACGAACTCCCACTGCACCAGGTCCTTCGAGCGGCGTATCTGCAAGCCGGGCGTCAGCGCGGCGTCCGAAATGCCGTAGCCCACGTCGGTGCTGTACATATAGTAGTAGCCGTCGTCGTCCTTGATGACGGCCGGGTCGTGCACGTTGTAGGGCCCCCACTGCGCCGACGATCCCAGCGCCGCCACGTTGGCGTAGGTGTCGGTGATGTTGTTGATGTCGAACGCGGCTGGCGTGGGGGTGGGCACCGTGGGCGTGGGCAGCGCGGGCGTAGCGGCGGTTTCCTCCTTTTTGCAAGAAGACACGCCGAGCAGCAACCCAACCAGCAGGCCGCTCCAGCGCAGCGGAGTAGAAACGGGCTTCTCCATGGGAATTTTTCGGGTAGGAAAGGAAGGTGACGAAGCTATTTAGGGATTGGTGAGGCGTTGTATCAGCGCGTCAAGTATCACGTCATTAAAGCATTATACCATTAGCCCGTCATGCTGAGCGCAGCCGAAGCATCTCTACCGCTGACTAACCATTGATTACTGCTGCGGGAGAGATGCTTCGGCTGCGCTCAGAATGACGGGCTTTTTCCAATCAGCCATTACCAGCCGGGGCCCTATTTCTTGCCCGCCACCCGCAGCACCGTGAAGGAGTTGGGGGCCAGCGTATAGCTGAGCGTGGTTCCGCTCACGGCGAAGGTCGATTCCTGCGGGGCGAGCTTTTTGGGCTCTTTGAGGCTGTTCTGGGTTTGCAGGTCGGCGCTGGCCATGGTTTGGGCGCGGCCGGTTTTGCCCAAGCCCTTGGCGCCGGCCAGGTTGATTTTCACCGCGCGTGGGCTGGTCGAGTAGTTCACCAGCTTCACCACCACGTCGCCGGCCGCGGCGTCGGCCACGGCGCTGGCGAAGAGGTTATCGGTGCCGTTTTTGGCGCCGCCGGGCATGGTTACGGGCAGCACGTTGGTGCCCTTGTTGAGGGCGTACATCTTCTGCACGTAGTAGCTCGGCGAGCCGTATGCGTTCAGGTTGTCGAACCAAATCATGTCCGGCGTCCACTGCCAGGCGTCCACGTTGGCGAAGAGCGGGGCGTAGCTGGCCATGCCCACCACGTCGGCGTTGCGCTCCAGGCCGGTCATAAAGGCGGCCTCGGAAATGGCGCAATCCCAGGTGTTTTTGTTGTCGGGGCTGCCGATGGCGACGCTCTGGGCGGCGTACTCGCCGGCGAAGATTTTGGGCCCCGTGCGGGCGTACTTGTCGTAGCGGCCCACGTTCTGGCGGAACCAGTCGGCCTTGGCGTAGTAGTGCTCGTCTACGTACTCGGCCTTCAGCTCGCCCAGGCGCTTGCTGGCCTTGTCGAACAGCTCGCCGTCGGGTGCGGGGCCCGCGCTGCTCACGATTTTCATGTTGGGGTACTTGGCCTTCAAGGCTTTGGCAAACGGCTCGTAGCGCTCCAGGTACTGGGGGCCCCACTGCTCGTTGCCGATGCCGAGCATCTTCAGGTTGAAGGGCGTGGGGTGGCCCATGGCCGCGCGCTTGGCGCCCCAGGGGCTGCTGGCCGGGCCGTTGGCAAATTCCACCAGGTCCAGCGCGTCCTGAATAAACACGTCCAGCGACGGGTCGCCAGTGCCGGCCGCTGGGGCCCCGGTACCCTCGGCGTTGGGGCCGCCCTTGGTGCTGGCGGTGCCCATCGGGGCCAGTTCGCCCGAGTTGAACTGGCAGGCCATGCCCACGTTCAGAATCGGCAGCGGCTCGGCCCCAATGTCTTCCGACAGCTGGAAATACTCGTAGAAGCCCAGCCCGAACGACTGGTAGTAGTCGGGCGTCGAGCGGTGCTTGAACTCCATGTTCCAGCGGTTGACGAGCGGCGTGCGCGCGGCCACGTCGCCGATGGTTTCCTTCCACTGGTAGCGTTCCGACAGGGTGCGTCCCTCCACAATGCAGCCGCCGGGGAAGCGTAGGAAGCCGGGCTTCATGTCCTTGAGCAGCTGCACGAGGTCGGGGCGCAGGCCGTTTTCGCGCTTCATCCAAGTGTCTTTCGGGTAGAGCGAGGCCACATCGAGGTCCACGGTGCCGGTGCCGTTCAGCACCAGCTTCAGATGCGCTTTGTTGAGGGTGGCGCTGGGCTTCAGCACCACCGTGTAGCGCTGCCACTGGCCGGTGAAGCCCGTGACGGGCGCGGTGGCCAGCGGCTGGTTTTTCTCGCCCACAATCACCGCCGTGAGGCCCGTGATGCTGCCGGGGCCCCGCCGGGCGTAGAAGGAAAGCGTGTACTCGCCGCCCGCCTTCACGCCCATGCCGCGGAAGCCTTCGTTCTCGATGCCGGCCTCGCCGGGGGCCCCGGCGCGGGTGGTCAGGCGCACGTAGTGCGGGTTGGCGGCGCTCACGCCCTGCTCGTTGCGCACGGCGTAGGCGTCGAGGTTGGCCGCGCCCTGTATTGGCCCGCCAGCCGATGAGCGGGGCGTCAATTTCGAACGACTTGTTCTTCACCAGCTCGGGGTAGAGGCCCCCGTCGGCGGCGAAGTTGATGTCCTCGAAAAACAGGCCGTACATGTTCTTGTTGACGGCTGCGCCGGGCTTGTTCACCTGCACGGTGAGGGCCACGGGCGCGGCGGTTTGGGCCCCGGCGGGGCTCCCGGTGAGGGCCCCGAGCAGGGCCAGGGAAGGGGCAAGTACGGCGGTTTTAGCGGTGGGAATACGCATGGTAGGGAGGAATGTCAGGGTTCAGATGTGAGAAAAAAGGCTGTCATTCTCGTCTAGCGTCCGCAGTTAGCCCCGGAAGGCCACTTCGTTGTAGCGCAGCTCATTTTTAAACGTGCGCAGCTTGGTGTCCTCGTCGATAATCAAAAACTCGATGCCGGCCATCTCGGCAAAATCTTCCAGGTACTCCGCGGTCAGGTTTTGGCTGAAGCCGGTGTGGTGGGCGCCGCCGGCTAGTATCCAGGCGGCGAGGCCGGTTTTCATGTCGGGGTGCACCTTCCAGAGCACGCGGGCCACGGGCAGGTGGGGCAGGTCGTGCGCGGGCGCCACGGCCTCCACGGTGTTCACAATCATGCGGAAGCGGTTGCCCAGGTCGATGATCGTGGCGTTGAGGGCCGGGCCGGCGGGGCAGTTGAACACCAGGCGCACGGGGTCTTCCTTGCCGCCAATGCCCAGCGGGTGCACCTCGGCGCGCACCTGGCCCTCGGCGATGCTGGGGCAGATTTCGAGCATGTGCGAGCCCAGCACCAGGTTGTTTTCGGGCGCGAAGTGGTAGGTGTAGTCCTCCATAAACGAGTTGCCGCCGGGCAGGCCGGCGCCCATCACCTTCATGGCGCGCACCAGGGCCGAGGTTTTCCAATCGCCCTCGCCGCCGAAGCCGTAGCCGTCGGCCATCAGGCGCTGCGTGGCGATGCCGGGCAGCTGCTTCATGCCGTGCAGGTCCTCAAACGTGTCGGTGAAGCCCTTGGCGTTGCGCGCTTCCAAGAACTGGCGCATCCCGGCCTCGATGCGGGCGGCGTCGCGCAGGCTCGCGCGCTGGGGCCCCCCGGGCTTCAGGCCGTCGGCCAGCTCGTACTCCGTTTCGTAGGTCGCCACTAGCTCGTCCACCTGCGCCTCGGTCACGGCGTCTACCACCGCCACCAAATCGCCGATGCCGTAGGTGTTCACCTCGTAGCCGAACTTGATTTCGGCCTCCACTTTGTCGCCTTCCGTCACGGCCACGTAGCGCATGTTGTCGCCGAAGCGCACGAAGTGGGCCCCCTGCCAGTCGGCCCAGGCGCAGGCCACGCGGCTCCAGATGCTGAGGCGCTCGTGCACGTCGGCGCTCTGCCAGTGGCCCACAATCACCTTGCGGTTCAGGCGCATGCGGGTGCCGATGAAGCCAAACTCCCGGTCGCCGTGCGCCGATTGGTTGGTGTTCATGAAGTCCATATCGATGTCGGCCCACGGAATGTCGCGGTTGAACTGCGTGTGCAGGTGCGCCAGCGGCTTCTGCAATATTTTCAGGCCGTTGATCCACATTTTGGCCGGCGAGAAGGTGTGCATCCAGGCAATGAGGCCCACGCAGTTCTCCGTGGTGTTGGCCTCCTGCATCAGCTTGTAAATCTCGGCGGGGCCCGTCAGCACGGGCTTGTACACGATTTTGATGGGCAGCTGGGTGCCAAACTCCGCGGCAATTTGCTGCGAGTGCTGGGCGACTTGCTCCAGGGTTTCGGGCCCGTAGAGGTGCTGGCTCCCGGTGATGAACCAGGCTTCGTAGTGCGAAATGTCAACCATGAGTACTAAAAAACTAGGCGGTCATGCTGAGCGCAGCCGAAGCATCTCTACTGCTCAACTAATCAGAATTACTGCCGCAGTAGAGATGCTTCGGCTGCGCTCAGCATGACGTTCAATAAGGAAAAGTTAGGACTGCCCGTAGTAAGAATTCGCGCCGTGCTTGCGCTCGTAGTGCTTCTTAATCAGCGCGTCTTTGAGCCGCGGTACGCCGGGGCGCAGGGTGCTGCTGAGGTAGGCCATGCGGGCCACTTCCTCCAGCACCGCGCTGTTGTACACGGCTTTCTCCACGGTGGGGCCCCAGGTAAAGGGCGCGTGGTTGGCGAGCAGCACCATTTCCACCTCGTCGGGCGCAAGGCCGCGGCGGGTGAACTCATTCATGATTTGCCAGCCGGTTTCGTGCTCGTAGTCGCCGGCAATCATGTCGTCGGCCATGGGCGGGGCGCAGGGCACGTCGGCCGTGAGGTGGTCGGCGTGGGTGGTGCCCAGCACCGGAATGTCGAGCTGCGCCTGGGCCCACGCGGTGGCGTAGGTGCTGTGCGTGTGCACGATGCCCCCAATGTGCGCCCAGTGTTTGTAGAGCACGGCGTGGGTTTTGGTGTCCGACGACGGCCGCTTGGTGCCTTCCACAATGCGGTTGTCGAAGTCCACAATCACGATGTCCTCGGGCCGGAGCGCGACGTAGGGCACGCCGCTGGGCTTGATGGCGAACACGCGGTTTTCGCGGTCCACCACGCTGGCGTTGCCAAAAGTGAAGAGCACCAGCCCGAGGGCCGGCAGCTGCATGTTGGCGTCGTAGCAGGTCTGCTTCAGGGCTTGGTACTGGCTCATGCGGTGGTCACGGCTTGGGTTTCGGTTTCCGCCACGGGCGCGGCGGGGCCGGCCGTGGTGCTTTCCACGAAATGGCCCAGGGCCTGGTACTGGGCGTAGCGGGCGGCGTAGTCGGCCACGCGGGCGGGGTTGGGGGCGTAGGTTTCGGCAAAGCCGCTGCCCAGCGCCTTTTGGGCGGCCAGCACGTCGGGGTAAATACCGGCGGCCACGGCCGCGTACATGGCCGCGCCCAACGCCGGCGCCTGCTCCGAGACGGCAATTTTGATGGGCCGGTCGAGCACGTCGGCCAGCGTCTGCATCACGAAGGCCGACTTCTTGGCCACGCCACCGATGCCGATGACTTGCTTGATTGGAATGCCTTCCTGCTCAAACCGCTCCACAATCTGCTTCGAGCCGTAGCAAATGGCTTCCACCAGGGCCCTAAAAATCTGGGGCGCCGAGGTGCCCATCGTCAGGTTCGTCAGGGCCCCCTTCAAAGCTTGGTTAGCGTCGGGGGTACGACGGCCGTTCACCCAGTCCAGGGCCAGCACGCTGCTCTCGGCGGGGTCCACTTCGGCCGCGGCTTGGGTGAGGCGGCGCAGCAGGTTGTCGCTCAGCTCCTGGCGCAGGGCCCCCAGCTGGTCGGCGCTGAGCACCTTCGATTCCGTGAGGCCGGCCTGCAGCGGCCACTCCAGCATGTTGCGGAACCAGGCCAGCAGGTCGCCAAAGGCCGATTGGCCGGCTTCCAGGCCCAGCATGCCGGGGATGACCGAGCCGTCGACCTGCCCGCAGATGCCCTGCACGAGGTGGTCGCCCACTTCGGCGGTGGGGGCCACCACAATGTCGCAGGTGCTGGTGCCCATCACCTTTACCATGGAGTAGGACTCTATCTCGCCCGCCACGGCTCCGGCGTGGGCATCGAACGAGCCTACGGCTACTACGGTGTTGGTGGTCAGCCCCAAACGAGCGGCCCACTCTTCGGAAAGGTGGCCGGCTACTTCGTCGGCGGTGTACGTTTCCGTGAATAATCGATTGTGCAGTCCGGCCAGCTTCGGCTCCAGGAAATCGAGGAACTGCTGCGGGGGCAGGCCGCCCCAGCTCGCGTGCCACATGGCCTTGTGGCCCGCGGCGCAGCGGCTGCGCTTGAAGCTGGCCAGCTCGCCGCCGGTCAGCAGCAGCGTTACCCAGTCGCAGTGCTCCATCCAAGAGTGCGCGGCCTGGGCCACGGCGTCGTCTTCGCGCACGATGTGCATAATTTTCGCCCAGAACCACTCCGAGGAGTAGATGCCGCCTTCGAACTTGGTGTAGTCCTCGCCGCCCCAGGTGCGGGCTTTGTGGTTGATTTCAGCGGCTTCGGCCAGGGCGGTGTGGTCTTTCCAAAGCACAAACAGCGCGTTGGGGTTCTCGGCAAACTCGGGCAGCAGGCCCAGGGCCACGCCGTCGGCGTTCACGGGGCCCGGCGTCGAGCCAGTAGTGTCCACGGCCAGGCCCACCACTTCGGTAGGGTCGGCCACATGGGCCAGTACCTGCTTGATGGTGGTTTCCAGGCCCTCGATGTAGTCGAGCGGGTGCTGGCGGAAGCGGTTCTTGGTGGCGTTGCAGTAGGCGCCGCGCTGCCAGCGCGGGTAGTAGTGCACGGCCTGCGCGACTTCGGCGCCGGTGTGGGCATTTACCAGCAGGGCGCGCACCGAGTCGGTGCCGTAGTCGAGGCCAATGACGTAGGCCGGCGAGGCGGTTTGTTCTGGCACGAGGGTATTAATTATGAATTAAAAATTATGAATTATGAATTAAAAATTATGATTGTCCGGTTGAAAAAGAGCCATTCGACTATCGTTGCCGATCTACCTATTTTCAATTCACAATTCATAATTTTTAATTCATAATTATCCCTTATTTCCGCACCCCAAACGTGTAGGTGGTGGTGGTGTGGTAGGTTTCGCCCGGCTTCAATTCCGTAGTTGGGAACTTGGGCTGGTTGGGCGAGTCGGGGAAGTGCTGGGTTTCGAGGCAGAAGCCAGCGTGCTTGCCGTACACGGTGCCGTTGTGGCCCGTCAGGGTGCCGTCGAGGAAGTTGCCGGTGTAGAACTGCACGCCGGGCTGGTCGGTGCTCACTTCCAGGGTGCGGCCCGAGGCGGGGTCGTACACGGTGGCGGCGCTGTGCTGGCCGGTGGTTTTGTTTAGCACCCAGTTGTGGTCGTAGCCGCCGGGCACCTGCGCAATTCGCTCGCCGATGGCGTGGGGCGCGGTGAAGTCAAACGGCGTGCCCTTAACGGGGCGCAGCTCGCCGGTCGGAATCAGGGTGGCGTCGACCACGGTGTAGCGGTCGGCGGGCAGGGTTACCTCGTGGGCCAGCACGTCCTTGCTCTGGCCCAGGCTCAGGTTGAAGTAGGCGTGGTTGGTGAGGTTGAGCACCGTGGCCTTGTCGGTGGTGGCGGTGTAATCGAGGCGCAGGCCGTTGTCGTCGGTGAGGGTGTACACCACCGTCACGTCGAGGGCCCCGGGGTAGCCTTCCTCGCCGTCCTTGCTCAGGTACTTGAGCGTCAGGCTCTGGCCGTCGGTCGAGCGGGCGGGCGTGGCCGTCCAGATTTTCTGGTTGAAGCCCGACTTGCCGCCGTGCAGCGAGTTGGGGCCATTGTTGGTGGCCAAGGAGTACGTCTTGCCCCCCAAGGTGAATTTACCGCCCTTGATACGGTTGCCGTAGCGCCCAATCAGGGCCCCGAAGTAGGGGTTCGACTTCACGAAGGCGGGGCTCTGGTAGCCGCCTACTTCGTCGAAGCCCAGCACCACGTCGCCGGTTTTGCCGTTCTTGTCCGGCACCTGGATGCGGGTGATGGTACCGCCGTAGCTACTGATGGTCACCGTCATGCCGTGGGCGTTGGTGAGGGTGAACAGACGGGCTTCGGTGCCGTCGGTGGTTTTGCCGAAGGAAGCGGACGTGGGCATGGCAGCGGAAGGGGTGCGAACGGAATCGGTGGCGGCAGTGGGGGCCCCAGCAGTGTTTTGCTGGGCGGAAGGCTGCGAGTTGCAGGCGGCTAGCAGCAGCAAGCTGCCGAGGCTGCCCGCCCCGAGGCGACGGAAGTGGGTCATGGGAAACGGAAACGTGAAGGTGAGAAACCACGGCGGGTCCGCCGCAGAACCCAAAACAACGGCTTTTTTTCTATTAAACGGTGGGCTCCTTCGCCCGCACGCCACCAGTGCCAAGCCCGCAAAGGGCCCGCCCGGAGCACGGGCGGGCCCCTGCGGCCGGGTGGCTAGTAACCGGGGTTCTGCTTGACGCCCGGATCAATGTCGATGTCGTTCTGGGGAATCGGCATATACTTGGAAACGCCCAGCCGGAAGTTAGTAAAGTCGGAGTCGCGGGTAATCAGGTCATTGAGGCCGGCTTGGTTATCCAGCAGGCCCCAGCGGTTGATGTCGAACCAGCGCTGGCCCTCGCCAGCCAGCTCGCGGCCGCGCTCGGTGCGCATGTACAGGCGCAGGCTGGTTTGGTTGTAGTTGGCGGCGCTGATGGGGGCCAGGCCCATGCGCTGGCGCACCTGGTTCACGAGGGGCACGGCGGTGGCCGTTTGGCCCAGCTCGTTCAGGGCTTCGGCTTGCAGCAGCACGTCGGCGTAGCGAATCACGCGTAAGTTGATGCCCGAGGTGAAGTTTTCGGGCGTTGTGCGGGTGCGGTCGTTCAGGTTCAGGCCGTATTGCAGCTTGGGGTAGGGGGTACCGGTGTATACCCGGTCTTTGCTGTCAATCACGCCGTCGTCGTTGGTGTCGGCATACTTCACATCGCCAGCCGAGGCGTAGGGCTGGATGATCTTACCCGCGGTGTTTTTGTAGGCATTGACTTCGTCCTTCGACTGAAAAATGCCAGAAAACGGAATCAGAAAAACTCGCCCACGGGTTAGCCCACCGTCGTGCTCGTAATGCCGGCGCCGTCGGGCAGGGCTTGGCCGGCAATGGGCAGCGCCGTGACCCGGTTTTTTAAGGTCGTCAGCGTGAAGTCGGCCTCGTAGGTGAAGGCATTCTTTGTTTCGTGGTAGCCCAGGGCCAGTTCAAAGCCCCGGGTTTCGAGGTTGCCGGCGTTCTGCACCGGGTTACCGCCGAAGTTGCCCAAGTACACTGGCAGCACCAAGGGGGCCAGGGCATTGCGCGTTTCGGAGATGTAGTCGGCCGATAAGCTCAGGCGGTTGTCGAGGAAGGCCACGTCCAGGCCGACGTCCTTGGTGCGGCGCTCCTCCCATCGAATGTCGGGGCTGGGCAGGCGCAGCAGCGTCGAGCCGTTGACGATGGTCTGGTTCGTGCCCAGCACGTAGTTCACACTCTGGGCAATGGTGGGCGCGGTCAGGTAAGCGCCGTTGTAAGCCCCGGTTAGCTGCTCGTTGCCAATGATGCCAAAGCTGGCCCGCAGCTTCAGGTTGCTCACCGCCGGCAGGGCGTTTTTGAAAAACTCCTCTTCGCTGATGCGGTAGCCCAGCGAGGCCGCTCCGAAGTTAGCGTAGCGGTTTTGCGGCGTAAAGCGCGACGAGCCGTCGCGCCGGAAGCTGCCCGGCACCGGGTAGCGGTTCTTGTAATCGTAGGTGACTTGCGAGAAGTATGAGCGCCGGGTGATTTCGCTTTCGGTGCCCGTCACCACGCCCGTGGTTTGGCCGGAGCTAAGCTGGAAGTAATACTGCGGCACCGACGTGAACCCCTGGGTTTGGGCGCTGGTGTTGTGGTATTTAGTGTCCTGCTCCGAGTAGCCAATCAGCGCATTTACGTGATGTTCGCCGATGCTTTTGTTAAAGTTCAGCGTGTTCTCAGCCATCAAAAACACGTCGTAGCCTTGGAATTCACTCAGCGACGAGGCGTTGATGGGCGTATTTTGACGCAGGATACCGGCCTGTTGGGCGTCGGCGTTATTGTACGTGTGCCCATCGATGGCCAGGTTCAGGCGGTACGTCAGAAAATCGAAGATGGAGTAGTCAACGGTGAAGTTGCCGGCCAAGCGATTGTCCGACTGCGTGCGGCGCAGCAGCGACTGGGCCCCCACCGGGTTGGTAGCGAACGTGTTTTGCGTGGTGCTGCCGGTACCAAAGCCGCCCTGGTTGGGTTATACACCGGAATGCTGGGCAGGAACAGCAGCACGTCAATGAATGGGCCCCCCGTTGAGCAGCGTCGTGCCGAAGTGGGTCAGTTGCGCGTTTTCCTGGAAGCGGAAACGGCCCTTGGTCAGGCCCGATTTCAGGCGCAGGCTGTACCGCTTAAAATCGGGGCCCCGCACAATGCCTTCCTGGTGGAAGTACTCGCCGGAAACCAAGTAGTTGCTGGCATTTTTGCCTTCCCCTGAGCCGCCCGAGAGATTGAGGTTGTAGTCCTCCGTGCGGCCGGTGCGAAAAAACTCCTTTTGCCAGTCGGTGTCCGTGTTGGGGTCGAACTTACCGCCTGCGCCTTTTACGGCCCCGGCCAAGCTGTTCTGGCCAAGCTGTTCTGGCCACTGTTGAGTAGTCGAGGCCCGCATTACTGTAAGCCGTCACGGCCCGGTCGGCCCACTGGCTGGCGTTGGTCAAGTTGTAGCGCTTATAGAGCTGGTCGATGCCAGCGTAGGCGTTGATGCCGATGGTGGGGGCACCCCGGCCTTGCCGCGCTTGGTGGTTATCTGCACCACGCCGTTCGCCCCACGGGAGCCGTAGATAGCCGTCGACGAGGCATTTTTAGGATGTTGAGCGTGGCAATGTCGTTCGGGTTCAGGGCGCGGATGTTATCCGTCCAAAGCCCGTCAATCACGTACAGCGGCGATTTGTTGCTCAAGCCTGTGCTGCCCGACCCCCGAATGGCAATGACCGGCGTGTCGCCGGGCCCGCCCGAGCCCTGCGCCTGCACCCCGGCCACCCGGCCCTGGATGCCCTGCACCACCGTAGCCACGGGGGTTTTGGTGGCTTCCTTCACATCGAGGCTGCTCACGGCGCTGCTCACGTTCTGGCGGTCCTGGGCCAGGTAGCCCATCACCACGTCCGCCAGCGCATTGCTGTCGACCACCAGGGCGGCGTCTACCGTGGTGCGGCTGCCCACCACCACTTCCTGGCTGGCGTAGCCTACGTACGAAAACACCAGCGTGGCCCCATCCGGCACCTCCAGGGTGTAGCGGCCGTCGGCGTTGGTCTGGGTGCCGAGGCTGGGGCCTTTCACGATAACGTTGACGCCGGGCAGGCCACCGCCTTTTTCGTCCACCACGCGCCCGCTAATGGGCCCCGCGGCCCAGGTAGGGCCCCGCAGCTCATCCGGGGCAATGCGGTGGGCCAGTAGCGGCTGCAAGGGCAGCTCAGCGCAGCAGGCAAAGCCAGGCGCCACATTTTTGGTACGGACTTTCGGAGAGGTTGGGTAAGTAAGGAAAACATTTACGAATGCACAATCGATTGTGCATTTGTCTCAAAAAAACGCCACCAGATTGCCGTTGGCGCCGTGCAGGTGCCGCCGAAAAGGGACGAATTGGAAACAATAAGACAGTAAATAAGACAGTAATAGTTACTTTATCAGCAGCAGCAAAATGATATACGCCCATTTGATATACGCCCATTTCAAGCGCAAAAATTATCAACGAGGCGGTAAAAATCTGTAAAAAATGCATTTTTTCGATTAACAGCCACTATCAAGCGACGAAAAATATTTTTGTCATTTAGCTGATACATCTTTTTTGCATTAACGATTGTATAAGCTTCGCCGAACTTCAGCTTAAAATGATGCTGGCCAGCAAAGGCATTGATAAGGGGCATTATGCTCCGCTGGGGGAGGCGCCCGGCTTGGATTTGCTAGCAGTGGGGCCCGTCAGACCCAGTGAGGGCCTCTGCCAAAGACGTGCCGGGCGAGTAGTTGGCTTGTCCGCTGCCGTAGCGGCCCCAGCACTGGCTGGCAAATCAGCGCCGCTGTAGCAACGGACCTGGTTTACCGGCCAGTGCTGGGGCCCCACCCAGCCTTTCAGGGAAAACGTTGGGCGGGCAGCGATTGGGTAGTGCTACGTGGCTACCCGGCGGCGGCGCGTTACTTCTGCTTTTTCTTTAGCGCCTCGGCCACGGCTTGTTGCAGCAGGGGCTCCATTACGCGGTAGCCGGCCAGGGTGGGGTGCACGCCGTCGCGGGCCAGGCCCGGCTTCATGCCCATGTGGTCGTCGACCAGCGCCGCGTGGTAATCTAAGTACACGAAGTGGTGCTGCTGGGCGTAGGCCTTCATTTGTGCGTTGAGGGCCACTATTTTGGGCCCCGGGCCGAGCCCGGGCCGCCAGGGAAATTCGGCGGCGGGCATCACCGAGCACAGGATGACCCGCAGGCCGTGCGCGTGGGCCAGCTCGGCCATCGACGCAATGTTGTTCAGGGTGGCTTGGGGCTGGTAGGGCCCCGTATTTTCGGCGATGTCGTTGATGCCGGCCAAGATGGCCACCGCGGCGGGGCGCAGGTCCAGCACGTCTTGCCGGAAGCGCAGCAGCATCTGGGGCGAGGTTTGCCCGCTAATGCCGCGGCCCACGTACTCGTAGGGCTTGCCGGCGAAAAAGGTCGGGTCGGCCCCGGGCCACCCGTCGGTGATGGAGTTGCCCATCAGCACCACGCGCGGCGTGCCGGCTGTTGGCGCCGGCAGCTGCTGGTTGGCGGGGGCGTAGCGGGCCAGGTTGGCCCAGTCGGTGCGCAAGGGGGCGGGCGCCGGGGCGGGGCTGGGGCCCTGCTGGGCCAGGAGCGGCGTAGCCAGTAGGGTGAAGGCCAGCAGGTTGAGGGCCAGCGCAGGAAGCAAATGTTTATTCACAACGGCAGGTAGATTGAGGAGCGGATGGGAGAAATAGGTGGCACGGCCAATGCATGACGGGCAGCGGTGGCCGCGGGCGGGTTTGGTGGGAAATATAAGGCGCCGCTAGGGCACTTCTTCCACTTCCACGCGCCGGTTGCGGGCATCGGGCGATGGGTACAGGGGGCGCGCGTCGCCGTAGCCGGCGGTGGCGATGCGCTCGGCCGCGACGCCGGCCCGCACCAGGTAATCCTTCACGGCGGCGGCCCGCTGCTCCGACAGCACCTGGTTTTTGTTGGGTTCGCCCACGCGGTCGGTGTGGCCCAGCACGCGGACGCGCCGGGCCGGCTGCGCCTTCAGGCCGGTGGCCAGCTGGTCGAGCGCCGGGCGGGCCGCGGGCAGCAGCTTGGCCTTGCCCACTTGGAACAGCACCGTGGGCAGCACCACCGGCGCGGGCGGCGCCGGTACGGGCACCGTGGGCGCGGGGCGCAACGTGTCGGGCGGCGCTGGGGCGGGCAGGGCCGGCGTGGGCAGCGGGGCAACCGGCGGGGTGGGCGCGGGGGCCAGCGGCGCCGGGCCGGGCAGCGCGGCGGCCGCCGCCGGGGCCCCGGCCACGCCAACGGTGATGGGCACCACGGCGCTTTGCTCGGTGGGGTAGTAGCCCTGCTTTAGGTAAAAGGTGGTGGGTTTGCTGAGCCGGGTGCGGTACGTGTTGCCGGTGGCCAGGGGCTGCTGGAGGCCGGCGTCGGCAAACCACTGCACGTCGCGGCCCGACACGCGCACCGCGCTTAGGGCCCCGGCGCGCACCGTGGCCGCCGATTTCAGCTTGATGCGGTAGAACGTATAGGTGCCCGTATTGCAGTTGCCGATGGGCTCGTAGGTGGCGTGGCCGGTCAGCTTCTCCTCACTTTCGTCGTAGGTAAACGCGATGGTGCCGTAGCACCAGTAGCTGAGAAACGAGCGCCCGGTTTCGCTGAGCTTGCGCCCGTGCGCCAGCCGCATGCCGTTCCCGGTGGCTGCGCGCGCGCCGCGCATTTGGAACGTGACCGAGGCCCCGGGGTTGCCGCCTTCCTCCTGGTAGAGCACCCCAAACAGGCCGTCGCCCGCGCTTTTTTGCACCCGCAATTCCGTGGGCCAGTGCGCGCCCCGGCGGTGGGTGTCGGTTTCGACGCCCTGCCAGCTGCCGGCCAGGGATTGCGCGCGCAGGGGCCCCACCAGTACCCAAGCGCCGAGGCCAAACCAAAAGCTGCGTTTCATGGGCCTAAAATAAATACCAGCCGGCTTAGGACCCCGGAGCGCAGCGCCTGCTACCCCAGGTAAGCCATGTCGTCCGCGCTCAGCTGGATGCCGGCGGCGGCCAGGTTTTCGCGCAGGTGGGCCAGCGACGACGTGCCCGGAATGGGCAGCAGCAGGGGCGACTTGTGCAGCAGCCAGGCAATGTTGAGCTGGGCTTCGGTCACGCCGCGCTGCTTGGCCAGGGTGGCCAGCTTGTCGCCGGCCTTGGGCAGGCCGTGCACCAGCGAGAAGAACGGCACCAGCGGAATGCTGTGCTGCTCGCACAGGGCCAGTACTTCTTCGCCGCCGCGGGTTTCGCCGTGGGCCTCGCGCAGCGTGGTGCGCTGGGCGTAGCCGTACATGTTCTCCACGGTGGCAATTTCGCCCATTTTGAGGCCGGCGGCCAGCTCCTCGGGGCCCACGTTGCTCAGGCCCACGTGCTGGATTTTGCCTTCCTTTTGCAGCTCAAACATGGCGCCCAGCTGCTCAGCCAGCGGCACTCCGCCGTGGCCCATCAGGCGCAAATGCACCAGCTGCACTTGCTCTTGGCGCAGGGTGCGCAGGTTGTTTTCGATGCTGGTGCGCAGGTTGGCGGGCGTGTTGAAGGGCACCCAGCTGGCATCGGGCCGGCGGGTGGCGCCCACTTTGGTGCAAATCACCAAGTTCTGGGGGTAGGGGTGCAAGGCCTCCACAATCAGGCGGTTGGTTACGTCCTCGCCGTAGTAGTCGGCCGTGTCGATGAAGTTGACGCCGTGGGCCACGGCCGTTTTCAGGATTTCCAGCGCCTGGGGCCGGTCGGCCGGCTCGCCCCATATCTGGGGCCCCGTGAGGCGCATGGTGCCGTAGCCCAGGCGGTTCACGGTGAGGGGGTGGGCGGAGTTGGGGGCAATGATGAGCGTCATGGCAGGGGCCTGAAGTGAAAAAGTAGTGTGGCCCAAACAGACGTTTCCGGCGCAGGTTTGCTTTACGGGGCCCCTTTATTTGCGCGCCGCGCCGCTTTTCTGGTACGACTGGATGCTTTCGGCCACTTCCACCAGCGGCGCAATGTCGATTTCCCGCTCGTACGCCTCGAGGTAGCGCAGCAGCTGGCGGTGCGCGGCCAGGTCCACGTTCAGCGGGTGGCCGCCGCCCACCCCGTGGAACAGGAACACCAGCAGCGTGTGCGCCTGCTGCGCCTGCTTCACCAAGTCAATCAGGTGGCCGTTGATGCCGTAGCAGTCCACGTTGGTCAGGTCCACCTGACCGGGCGTTTGGAGGCCGGGCGCCACGCCGCGGGCGGCCACAAAATCGGGTTTCAGCTGGTCGTAGAAGTTCACGCCGCCAATCTGCCGGTCGCCGCAGGGATAGGCGAAGGTGCGGGCCGTTTTGCCATCGATGGCCTGGAGCAACGCGTTGGTGGCCCTGATTTCGGCCACGGCGCGGCTCACGGTGTACTTGCTCAGGTCGTTGTCGGGCGTCACGAAGCCGCGGCCCGGCAGGCTGCCGTCGCAGGGGTGGAACAGGGCGTGGTTGCCGAGCTCGTGCCCGCGCTGGGCCGCCCGCCGCCACTCGGGCAGCCGCTTGGCCACGGCCGGCGACGAGCCGATGAGGTAAAACGTGCTCCGCAGCTTCAGCGAGTCGAGGGCAGGAATGGCGTTGTCGAGGTCGGCGTCGATGGCGTCGTCGTAGGTCAGCACCACGGCGCAGGGCTTGCCGTGCTCAGGCATCGGGGGCGGGTTGGGCGGTGGCGGCGTGGCCTGCCAGCAGCAGGGCCGCCGCGGCCGGCAGCGACAGAATTCTGGGGAAGTGCATTCCCAAACTTAAGAAGGAGAGCGGGTCATTTGTGCGCAAGCTAGACTCGTTACGAAGTATAATGCGAAAATTGACCGGCTGCTGTAGAGACGCGACACTTCGCATCGCCTCGTTGAACGACGGTTAGACGGCGCGAACGCCGAGACGTGAAGTGTCGCGTCTCTATCCCATGCTCTCGCAAATTGCTTCGCGTCGGGTATGAGTCAACTCAAGCCCGCTGCGCAACCTGGTCGGGCGCGAGCCGCTGCTGCAAACGGCTCGGCGCAGCCCGGCAACTTTGCGTGGGTGCTCATAAACAGGGCCCCAGCGGATATGCGGCAGCTATTTCACTGGGGCCCCTAATGATTGGCCAACGGTCCTAGTTTCCCAGCCGGAAGTCCGATACGCTGTTCTGCGTCAGGCGGATGTCCTCGAAGTGGCTGGTAGCGCCCGTGTCGATGGGGCACTGCGCGCTCACGCCTGCCCACAGCTCGGCGGGGTAGTCGTTTTTGTAGAGGCGCACCAGCTGCCAGGTTTTCTGGTCGAGCGAGTAGTAGCTGCCCACGGTGCGCGTATCCGACGAGATTTTCAGATAGGCCGTGGGGCCCTGCACCACGTCGTGGTTGTTGTCGTCGGACGTGCCGATGGTGCGCACCGACACGATGCGGTGGCGGCCGCGCTCGTCCTGCTCGAAGCAGGGCTTGTGCCAGCGCCGGTCGTTCACGTAGAGGTACAGCACGCCGGCGTTGTAGAGCCCCTTGGCCGTGAAGCCGGGGGTCACCCTCGCCGCCAGCGTAAAGGGCTTGGTGTTATCGACTTTAGCCAGCAGGATGGGGGCTGTGTTGTTGGAAAGCTTGTTGTCGTTCGGGTCGCAGAAAAAGTCCTTTTTCGCGCCCACCCGAAACGCCGTCCGGCCCTGGGCATCGGTGGTGGCCAGGGTATCGGCCCCGTTCACGGCCTTGGTGAAGTGGATGCCCGCCAGCTGGATGTCGCAGGGCTTGCCGCTCACGCGGGCCGTATCCTGGGCGGCCGTAGAGCCGGGTGCGGGCGGGGCCCCCGGCGCAGCGGTGGCCGCCGCAGCGGGGGCTTAGTGGTCGGCGCAGCTCCCCAGCAGGAGCAGCCCCAGCAGGGCTGGGAACGTAGAAATATGTTGCTTCATAAGAAGTGCTGACGGGGAAATGGAGCGGGGGGCTTGGACACGGGCAAACGTAAGAACGAATCCCGCAGCGCCGGCAAATGCGCCGCCCGCCCCAAAAACCAGTTGGCCCGGGGCCCTGGGGCCCCAGGGCGCGTAGCGTTTCCCCAGCCGTGCGCCCAGTCCCCACGGGCCCTGCTGGTGTGCCTTCGGCGCAACTCGTGGTTGCCGCGCGGGAAAGCCGGGCTCTCCGCAGAACGACCCGGCGCGCTGGCGTGAGCTTACCGGCCCGGCATTGGCTTTTGGGCCACCAATCGCACGAGGCGCAGCGTTTCCTTGGTAAAATCGGCTGGGGCCAGCGGCTCTTCGTAGCGCACAATCTTCAACCCCGCCCCGCCGTATAGCTTGGGCAACTCGTTGGTATTGAAGAATACGCGGTAGTCGCCGTCCACGACTTGCAAGCGCTTGGTAGCATCCATGTGGAACGCCTCCAGCACCACCAGCCCGCCGGGCTTGAGGGCCCGGGCCACGCGGGGCGCGTAGTCGCGCCCGCCGGCGTAGCTCAGCACAATTAGGTCCCACTTATTGGTGCCCCACTCGTAGGTGGCCATGTCGTGCACTTCGGTGGCGAGCGGCACGCCCAGGGTGTGCGCCCGCTGCTGCGCAAACGCAAGCGCCTTTTCTGCCACGTCGACGCCCGTGACCTGCCACCCCAATTGGGCCAAATACAAAGCGTTGCGCCCCTCGCCCATGTCGGCGTCGAGGGCCGTGCCAGGGGCCAGCCCTTTCACCGCCTGCACCAGCAAGGCATTCGGCGCCGTGTTGAGGACCTTCGTGCGGGCCACCGAATCGGTGAGCAGGTAGTTCCAGCGCTGGCGGGTGCGTTCGGCCATCTGGCGGGCGTACGCTTCTTTCTGGGCCGGTGTGGCTTGGGCCGGCAGCACGGGCGGGGGCCCCAACCCCGGAATGGGCGGCAGGCTCCGCTGGCCGGTTGGCGCCTGCTGCTGGGCGTGCACCGGCGCGGGGGCAAGCAGACTGGCCCCCGCCAGCAAACAGGCCCCCAGCGTGGCAACGGACAGGGCGAACGACATAGCAAGCATGATTAAAAGTGAATAGATAATTACAAATTAATCATAGCTACTGAAATAATTATTGAAATAATATATATTAAAAATAGAATTAATTTAGTGGGCCCCACTGGCGCGAGTTTAGCGAAGCGTAACTCGTGCCTGTCCTTTGGGGGAGGCTGTGCCTCCCACAGGACGACCCCATAGCACGACCCCACAGGACGAGGCAGTAAGCGCGGCCGCCGCTTGCCGCCAGTGCAGTTCCGCCTTGCCGCTGGCGCGGCAGTGGAGGTACAACCTCCACGTCATGGTGAGGCACGAGTTACGGCTGCGCCTAAACTCGCGCCAGCGGTGCTTATTTCGGGGCATGAGTGAGAAGTACAAGATTCGGGATTCGCAGCATTTGTACTTCGTCAGCTTTGCTACGGTCAACTGGATTGACGTTTTCACCCGCCGGCTTTACAACGATATTTTCGTGGACAGCCTGCGGTACTGCCAGGAGCACAAAGGCTTGGAAATCTACGCGTGGTGCCTCATGACCAACCACGCCCATCTCATCGTCAGCACTGAAGCCGAGCACCTCTCCGGCATCCTGCGCGACCTGAAGCGGCACACGGCCAAAGCCGTGCTCCGCGCCATCGAGGACAAGCAGCAGGAAAGCCGCCGCAGCTGGGTGCTGTGGATGTTTGAGGGGGCCGGCCAGCGCAACGCCCACAACACGAAATACCAGTTCTGGCAGCACGACAGCCACCCCATCGAGTTGCACTCCATCGAGCTGCAACAGCAGCGGCTCCATTACCTGCACCAAAACCCCGTCGTGGCCGGCTTTGTGGATGCGCCGGAAGATTTTCTCTACAGTAGCGCCCGCAATTACGCCGGCCGCCCCGGCCTGGTCGAGGTACTGCTAATCGGCTAACCCTGCACCCTTAGCCCCAAATAGCTGGCGCGAGTTTAGCGACCAACGGGAGCGCAACTCGTGCCTTCCTTCCGGGGGAGGCTGTGCCTCCCACAGAACGAGCCGTTACCACATTGCCACCAGCACAGCCGCCCCCCACCACCAGCGCAGCAGTGGAAGCGCACCCCCACAGCACAGCTGGTCATGCGCCACAGCTGCACCTAAACGCGCACCAATCCAGGGGCCCCACCCCCGCGCCCCCGCCGCCGCTGCCGAAGCGGGCCGCGTCTTGCAGTAGTGCCCGGCTCAACTTAGGCTATAGTTGAGGCCGGGGCCGCTGCCGTGCCGCGCAATCAGGCCCCGGTCAACCAAAATGGCTAGTATTTTTTTGACTGTAGGAGCCGGAATGTCCAGCCGGCTGGCAATAACCCCGGACCGGCAGCCTGGATTATTTTCAATGAACAGTAGGATGGATTTTTCGCGGGGCTGCAGTTGGCTTTCCGCGCCTTCGGCCGTCAGCTTCTGCAACAATTGCTGCTGCACGTTGCCCAGGGCACTGAAAAAGAAAGTCAGCCACGACGAAATATTCTCGCCCGGTCGCTGCGACTGGCACCGCTGCAGTTCGCGGTAATACTCGGTTTTGCGGCTCTCTATCTCGTGCTCCAGGCTCACGTACTGAATCCAGACGTAGCCCTGCCGCAGCAAAAGCAAGGTGGCCAGCAACCGGCTAAGCCGCCCGTTGCCGTCCTGAAACGGATGAATGCTCAAAAACTCGTAGCAGAACAAGGCGCATTTCACCAGCGGGTGCGTGGCCGCGTCCTGCGCATACCAGGCCAGCAGTGCCCGCATGGCATCCTCGGTCGCGATGCCCGGCGCGGTGGTCGCAAACACCAGCCGCTTCGTGCCATCGGGCAGGCTGGCCTCCACGGAATTGGGATGCTGTTTGTAGTTGCCCCGGTGCAACTCGTCCTTGCGGCTGAACCGCAGCAATTGGCTATGCAGTCCTTTCAAGCTATTTTCAGTGATGTCAATGTCGGCGTAGGACTCGGTAATCAAGTCCAGTGCCTGAAAGTAGCCCACCACTTCCTGCGAATCCCGGTCCTCCAGCTTCATAATGTCGGTGTTGCGCAGCAGTACGTCCACTTCCGCGTCGCTCATCCGCGAGCCCTCAATGCGCGTCGAAGCCCCCACGCTCCGCACCGTGGCAATGGCCTTGAGTTGCTTGAGGCTCTGGCCTTCCCGTCGCTCAATGGCCGACCACGACGCATCAAACCTGTCCAGCTTGCTCACCGCCGCCAGTAATCCCCAATCCAGCGTCACCGCCACCGTGTGTACCTGCGTTTCCATGCCGCAAAAGTACGCGCCGCCCACCGCGCCAGATACGGTACGATACGATAGGAGCTAGTAGCGATACGATAGGCTCGCCCGCCCCACTGCCGCTGCCGAAGCGGGCCGCGTCGCGCCGCCGCGCCCGGCGGGCCCGCGTGGGCGGGGCCCCGTTACGCACAACACCCTGCCCTCCCGAGGTTGGGAAGGCAGGGTGTGGGGAATCAATTTTTTTCATAAAGAATTACAGCACTTTCAACAGTTTTATTCTGTCTAAATACTTTACCTGATAGTCAAGTAATTCATCGTAGGTCAATAGGTTTATATGTAAAGCTCCCATTTGTCGCATTCTTTTATTTAAGTTATATATGTTGCTGGCTTTATCCGCTGACCTTCCAATTAGTAGATTGTATTCAACCTTCGTTGGAATAAATCCAAAGACTTGGTTTAGTTTTTTTTGATACTCTTCACTTTCGATATAGTCTTTATAGTCATTTACCTGAAATATATAACTCATCAATGAGCTATAAGGGTCTGGATGAAATTTTGTCTTCTTAATAAATCTTTCATTAGGAAGCTTTACTTCTAATATACTTAGGTCTGTAAGGTGGCTAAAGTTTGGACTTAAAGAATAGTCAGGTTCGTAGAAATTCTTTTTGTTGTAATGAAGTTTGGCTTCATACCAGTGGTTATTATAATTGTCTCTCTTGATTAAAAATGAATTGTCATTGAAAATATTGTGGAATTCCTTTTCTTCTTTGTCCTTCTTGTCTAACCTTGTTGCCCTTTTTAATTCTTTGATGTACCTGTCTATGCCTAACTCAATTTGTTTTTCATTCAATATTAGCCAATCGTAATTTAACTTACGAGGAAAAGATTTGAAATTTTTTGTTAAAATATTGGTATCAACTTTCGACTTTCGGTCAGAAGAAAAATAGTAGCTATAGTCAATATTGCCCGAATTAAATTTAACACCAAGGTTGTCTAGCTCATCAAGAACTTGTTTGCGCCATGTTTTTGCAGAACTAATAAAGTGCTTTAGGTAAGTGCCAAAATTTTCAATAGTGGTATCTTCTAAAACATCTGAAAACTTGTATTTAGAATAAGCATCAGTATGGTCGCCTTGATCAATGATTAGGATAATGGGTATATTGTAAAAATTAAAATCGAGGTTAGAATATGTTCTCGAAGTGTCTCTCGTAATGCGCTGTAGAAAGTCTGTTGCCTTCTCCTTATCAATGTTATCTTCTGTTATTACCAAATCCAATGGCAAGTTATTTCTCACCACATTATTAGTTAAAAATTCTTCTGCTTTGTCGTAAGAATAGAAAAATAGTAAACTATCTTTCTCGCTCAAGGTTGAGAGATGGTTTCTTACTGCCTCTGTATAATAGTTGTTCTTAAGAATAAAAACGATATTCATTTCTTGCTGAGTCGTAGTTATAAGAACAAAAAAACGTACTACTTAATAATGTAGCACGTTTTTCAAAGTTAGTATAAAATTAATTGCTACATATTGCGCCGGTACTGCCCGCCGACTTCAAACAGCGCGTTCGTAATCTGGCCGAGCGAGCAGTACTTCACCGTTTCCATCAGCTCGGCGAAGAGGTTGCCGTTGGCCACGGCGATTTGCTGGAGCTGCTGGAGCCGCGCCGGGGCCTGGTCGGCGTGGCGCTGGTGCTGTTAATTAAAATGAATCTGTTGCCGGGAGACTTCCACAATTTGTTGCAAAACACCCAGTAGCGTATCCAATTCGTTGACGAGGTAACGCTTGTTGTCCAGGGTGACATCATTGTTTTCGTATTTGAGAAAGCGCCACTCAATTCCAGTAGTTGAACAGCCATATAAGGTAACGGGATGGTTGCCCTCCAAATCGTTGAATTTGCGGGCTGCAATCAATTGAGCCGAGCATTGGATGGTCCCTTGCTCAACGTCTTGCTTTTTGGCTTCGGTGATGCAAAAAATAGGAGCCGTTACGAAGTCCTGGATTCGGCTAAAGGAAAAGATGAAATCACACTCCCCGTTCAAACCCTGGCTGCCATCCACATCCAGGTTCATACCGGAATAAATTGAAAATTGGTTGGTATTCAAGCTGCTCAGCTCCATCAGAATCGGAGAAACCAACCGTTCCGAACGCGATTTTTCGCTGCTGAATCCCATTCCCATTCCTTTATCCAACGACTCGCGCAACCAAGCCGAAGGGGCGACAGGCACCACGTCCGGAAACAAGTTTTCGGAACCGTAACGGATGCCAAACCGAGCCACGATCTCCTTCGCTGAAAAATCACTGTAAGCCATATAATGGAAGTATTGAGGTACAAAAGGTACGTTACATATTGCGCCGGTACTGCCCGCCGACTTCAAACAGCGCATTGGTAATCTGGCCGAGCGAGCAGTATTTCACCGTTTCCATCAGCTCGGCGAAGAGGTTGCCGTTGGCCACGGCGATTTGCTGGAGCTGCTGGAGGCGCGCCGGGGCCTGGTCGGCGTTGCGCTGGTGCAGCAGGTGCAGCATGTCGATTTGGTACTGCTTTTCCTCCTCCGTGGCGCGGATGACTTCGGCCGGCACCACCGTGGGCGAGCCCTTCGACGAGAGGAAGGTATTCACCCCGATGATGGGGTACTCGCCGGTGTGCTTCAGCATCTCGTAGTGCATGCTTTCCTCCTGGATTTTGCCGCGCTGGTACATGGTTTCCATGGCCCCGAGCACGCCGCCGCGCTCCGTGATGCGGTCGAATTCGAGCAGCACCGCCTCTTCCACCAGCTCCGTCAGCTCCTCGATGATGAAGGAGCCTTGCAGCGGGTTTTCGTTTTTGGCCAGCCCCAGCTCGCGGTTGATGATGAGCTGAATAGCCATGGCCCGGCGCACCGATTCCTCGGTGGGCGTGGTGATGGCCTCGTCGTAGGCGTTGGTGTGCAACGAGTTGCAGTTGTCGTAGATGGCGTACAGGGCCTGCAGCGTGGTGCGGATGTCGTTGAAGTCGATTTCCTGGGCGTGCAGGCTGCGGCCCGACGTCTGGATGTGGTACTTCAGCATCTGGCTGCGGGCGTCGGCGCCGTACTTCAGCTTCATGGCCTTGGCCCAGATGCGGCGCGCCACCCGCCCAATCACGGCGTACTCCGGGTCGATGCCGTTGGAGAAGAAGAAGCTCAGGTTCGGCGCGAAGTCGTTCACGCTCATGCCCCGGCTCACGTAGTATTCCACGAACGTGAAGCCGTTGCTCAGCGTGAGGGCCAGTTGGGTGATGGGGTTGGCCCCCGCCTCGGCAATGTGGTAGCCGGAAATCGACACAGAGTAGAAATTCCGCACCTTCTCGGTGATGAAATACTCCTGCACGTCACCCATTAGGCGCAGGGCAAACTCGGTGCTGAAAATGCAGGTGTTCTGGGCCTGGTCTTCCTTCAGAATGTCGGCCTGCACGGTGCCGCGCACCTGCGTCAGCGTCCGGGCCTTGATGGCAGCGTACACGTCGGCGGGCAACACGTCCTCGCCCGTCACGCCGAGCAGGAGCAGGCCGAGGCCGTCGTTGCCGGCCGGCAGCTCGCCCTGGTAGCGGGGCCGGGGCTGGTTTTTGGCCGCGTAAATCTGGTCAACTTTGGCATCGACTTCAGCCGTCAGCTCGTGCTCTTTAATGTAAAGCTCGCACTGCTGGTCGATGGCCGCGTTCATGAAAAACGCCGCCAGCGTAGCCGCCGGGCCGTTTATCGTCATCGAAACCGACGTGCTGGGGTTGGCCAGGTTGAAGCCCGAGTAGAGCTTCTTGGCATCGTCGAGGCAGGCGATGCTCACGCCCGCGTTGCCGATTTTGCCGTAGATGTCGGGCCGCAAGTCCGGGTCTTCGCCGTAGAGTGTTACCGAGTCGAAGGCCGTGCTCAGGCGCTTGGCGGGCAGGCCCATGCTCACGTAGTGGAAGCGGCGGTTGGTGCGCTCGGGGCCCCCTTCGCCGGCAAACATGCGGGTCGGGTCCTCGCCCTCGCGCTTGAAGGGGAACACGCCGGCCGTGTAAGGGAATTCGCCGGGGAAGTTTTCCTGCATGGCCCAGCGCAGGCGGTCGCCCCACCCAGTATAGCGCGGCACCGACACTTTCGGAATCATGTTGCCCGAGAGCGACTTGGTGTGCGTCTGCACCCGAATTTCCTTGCCGCGCACCGAGTACACGTACTCTGGGTTGCGGTAGTTCTGCAAGGTATTTTCCCAGTTTTCCAGAATGGCTTGGCTGTCGGCATCGAGGCGCCGGAGCTGGGTTTGCTTGTTCTTGCCGAACTCCTCCACGGTGCCTTCCGGGCTCTTTTTCTCGGCGCGGTAGTGTTCTTCGAGTTTGGCAAACGCGCCGGCTACTTCGGCAATGTTGGCCTGCTCGCGCACGCGCTGGTCGTAGGCGCGGTTGCTTTCGGCAATCTCGGAGAGGTAGCGCGTGCGGTGCGGCGGGATGATGTAAATCTTCTCCGAATCCTCCACCGTGGTTTCCAGCTTCGAAGCGAAGGTGGCCCCGGTTTTGGCCTCCAGCATCTTCAGCACCGCCCGGTACAGCCGGTTCATGCCGGGGTCGTTGAACTGCGAGGCAATCGTGCCGAACACCGGCATCTGGTCGGTGGGCGTGTCCCAGAGGTTGTGGTTGCGCTGGTACTGCTTGCGCACGTCGCGCAGCGCATCCAGGGCCCCGCGCTTGTCGAACTTGTTCAGCGCAATGACGTCGGCGAAGTCGAGCATGTCGATTTTTTCCAGCTGCGTGGCCGCGCCGTACTCGGGCGTCATCACATACAGGCTGGCGTCGGAGTGCTCAATGATTTCCGTATCGGACTGCCCGATGCCGCTGGTTTCGAGGATAATCAGGTCGTAGTTAGCAGCCTTCACTACATCCACCGCATCCTGCACGTAGCGGCTCAAAGCCAGGTTGCTTTGGCGCGTGGCCAGGCTGCGCATGTACACCCGCGGCGAGTTGATGGCGTTCATCCGAATCCGGTCGCCGAGCAGGGCCCCGCCGGTCTTGCGCTTGCTGGGGTCGACGGAAATAATGGCGATAGTCTTGCCGGGGAAGTCCATCAAGAAGCGCCGCACCAACTCATCCACCAGCGACGACTTGCCCGCGCCGCCCGTGCCGGTGATGCCGAGAATGGGGGCTTTGGTTGTCAGTTGTTCGTTGTCAGTTGTCGGGTCGTTCAGAGAACCGTCTTGCTCACTGACAACCGACAACTGATAACCAGCAACTAACTGGCTACGAACCCGCTCGAATTCCTCGGGGAAGTTCTCGGCGGCCGAAATCAGCCGGCCGATGCTGCGGGCATCTTTCTCTTTGACATGGCCCGCTTCGCCGTTCAGGTGCTGGCCCGTTGGGAAATCCGCCTGCTCCAGTAGGTTGTTAATCATGCCTTGCAAACCCATCGCCCGGCCATCATCCGGCGAGTAGATGCGGGTGATGCCGTAGTCTTGCAAGTCCGCAATCTCCGTGGGCAGAATCACGCCGCCGCCGCCGCCAAAGATTTTGATGTGGCCCGCGCCGCGCTCTTTCAGCAGGTCGAATATGTACTTGAAGTACTCGTTGTGCCCGCCCTGGTAGCTGGTAATGGCAATGGCCTGGGCATCTTCCTGAATGGCGCAATCCACGATTTCCTGTGCCGAGCGGTTGTGCCCAAGGTGAATCACCTCCGCGCCGCTGCTCTGAATGATGCGGCGCATGATGTTGATGGCCGCGTCGTGCCCGTCGAACAAAGCGGCGGCGGTGACGATGCGGACGTGGTTTTTGGGCTTGTAGGGCGCGGTGGGAGCGGGGTGCATAAGAGAGGGGATAGACGGGGAATGACGCCGTTTTTGGCCGGCCGGGGCCCCAAAAACGGCGCGTTTTTTAGGCAACGAAGGTACGGAAAAGCCTCGGCGGGGGCGGCCCGGCGCGCTGGGGGCCCCTGCAAAACCAAAACAGCCGGGCCGCCCATTGGGCCACCCGGCTGGATTAGCAGATTTGAAACAGGGTTAAGCCACCGCCGTTTCCTTAGCGGCTTTGGCCTTTTTCACGTCCGGAATCAGGTTGTGCGGGTTGATGACGAACTTCCGGGCCACGCCCTTGTCGAACTCGGCGTATCCTTTGGGAGCGTCGTCGAGGCTGATGATTTCCACGTTCACCGCCTTGGCAATCTGCACTTTGTCGTACAAGATGGCCTGCATGAGCTGGCGGTTATAGCTCATCACCGGCGTTTGGCCGGTGTGGAAGGAGTGGCTCTTGGCCCAGCCCAGGCCGAAGCGGATGGACAGGTTGCCCGTTTTGGCGGCTTTATCCGTTGCGCCGGGGTCGTCGGTCACGTACAGGCCGGGGATGCCGATGGCGCCGCCCGCCCGGGTGATTTCCATGAGCGAGTTGAGCACCGCGGCGGGCACTTCGGTTTTGGCTTGCGCGCCGTGGCCGCTGGCCTCGAAACCCACGCAGTCGATGGCGCAGTCAATTTCGGGCACGCCTAGGATGTCCGCAATCTGGTCGGCCAGGTTGGCGTCCTCGTTCAGGTCCACCGTTTCGCAGCCGAAAGAGCGGGCGTGCGCCAGGCGCGCCTTGTTCATGTCGCCCACAATCACCACGGCCGCGCCCAGCAGCTGGGCCGAAGCGGCGGCGGCCAGGCCCACGGGGCCCGCGCCGGCCACGTACACCGTAGTGCCGGGGCCCACGCCGGCCTTCACAGCGCCGTGAAAACCGGTCGGAAAAATGTCGCTCAGCATGGTCAGGTCGCGGATTTTCTCCATCGCCTGGTCCTTATTCGGGAACTTGAGCAGGTTGAAATCGGCGTACGGCACCAGCACGTATTCTGCTTGGCCGCCTACCCAGCCGCCCATGTCCACGTAGCCGTAGGCGCCACCGGCGCGGCCCTCGTTCACGGTCAGGCAGATGCCGGTTTTCATCTCCTTGCAGGTGCGGCAGCGGCCGCAGGCCACGTTGAAGGGCACCGACACCAAATCCCCTTTTTTCAGGAACTCCACGTCTTCGCCGGTTTCCACCACTTCGCCCGTGATTTCGTGGCCCAACACCAGCCCCGCCGGGGCCGTGGTGCGGCCGCGCACCATGTGCTGGTCGGAGCCGCAGATGTTGGTGGACACTACTTTGAGGATGACCCCGTGGGTGATTTTCTTGCCCTTGGGATTTTTTAATTCCGGAAAATCAATGCTTTGCACCTCGACTTTGCCGGGGCCCAAATAAACGACGCCTCTGTTGGTGGCCATGTTGTTGGGAGTTGGGTGGGAAAGACTGCCGGGCGCTGGGCCCCACGACTAGCGGTCGGCCACGGCTACACGGCCGGCTTCGGCCACGGTGTGGTCGTTCTCGACCGAGTCGCCCGACACGCCGATGGCCCCGACGACTTTCCCGCTGCCATCCTTAATGGGCAGGCCGCCGGGGAAGGTGATGAGGCCCCCGTTGGAGACTTCGATGTTGAAAAGCGGGCCCCCGGGCTGCGACGCCTTGCCCAGGTCGCCGGTCGGCATGTCGAAGAAGCGGGCCGTTTTAGCTTTCTTGATGGCGATGTCGAGCGAACCGAGCCAGGCATCGTCCATGCGGGCGAAGGCCACGAGGTTGGCCCCGGCGTCAACCACGGCAATGTTCATTTTGACGCCCAGCTCGAGCGATTTTTGGTGCGCTGCTTGAATGGCGGCCTGCGCTTGTTCGAGGGTGATACCCATAAGGTTAGGAAAAAATAAGGTGGAGTGGAACGGACAGAAACAGCATCTGTCCGCTATCCTAACCGGTTTTTCGTGGCCCGGGTTGGCCCAGGGGCCCCTAAATGCGACAATGCCAAAATATTTTGCGACAATAGCACAGGGCCAGGGGCCCCACGCAAGCGCCGCCCGCGGCCAGCAAAAAGCCCCGGCGGGTTGGCCGGGGCGGTTTGGGTTGAGCGCGCGGGCCGCCAGGGCCCCGGCGCGGGCTACTTGCCGGCGAAGGCCTTGGCGTCGGCTTCCGTCACGGTGTCGTCGCTCATGATGACGAGGCGCTCGACTACGTTGCGCAGCTCGCGGATGTTGCCGCGCCAGTCCAGCCCTTGCAGGTATTTTAGGGCCCCGGCGTCAATTTTCTTGGCTTTGTTGCCGTAGTCGGCGGCGATGTCGGCCAGGAATTTCTGGATGAGGTCGGGAATGTCCTCGCGGCGGTCGTTGAGGGCCGGCACCTGAATGAGAATGACCGAGAGGCGGTGGTAGAGGTCTTCGCGGAAGTTGCGGTCGGCAATTTCCTGGAGCAGGTCCTTGTTGGTGGCGGCCAGCACGCGCACGTTCACCGAAATCTCTTTTTCGCCGCCCACGCGGGTGATTTTACTTTCCTGCAAGGCGCGCAGCACCTTGGCTTGGGCCGAGAGGCTCATGTCGCCGATTTCGTCGAGGAACAGCGTGCCGCCGTCGGCCTGCTCGAACTTGCCGATGCGCTGCTTCACGGCCGAGGTGAACGAGCCTTTCTCGTGGCCAAACAGCTCGCTCTCAATGAGCTCCGATGGGATGGCGGCGCAGTTCACCTCCACCATGGGGCCCTGGGCGCGGGGGCTGAGCTCGTGCAGCTGGCGGGCCACCATCTCCTTGCCCGCCCCGTTGGGCCCCGTGATGAGCACGCGGGCGTCGGTGGGCGCTACCTTCTCAATGGCCTTGCGCACGGCCCCCAGCGCCGCCGACGAGCCGATCATAGCCGAGCCTTTGGTGACGGAGAGCTTCTTTTTCAGGGTTTTAGTTTCCGTCACCAGCTTGGTGCGGTCCAGGGCGTTGCGCACCGTGATGAGGAGGCGGTTGAGGTCGGGCGGCTTGGGCAGGAAGTCGTAGGCACCTTTCTTGGTGGCTTCCACGGCGGTTTCGATGTTGCCGTGGGCCGACACCATGATGAAGGCCGTGTCGGGGGCCAGCGTCTGGGCGCGGCTGAGCACCTCCAGGCCGTCCATTTTAGGCATCTTGATGTCGCAGAGCACCAGGTCGTACTTGTGCTGGATGAGCAAGTCGAGGCCCGCGGGGCCGTCCTCGGCCTGGTCCACGGTGTAGCTTTCAAACTCCAAAATCTCCTTCAGCGTGTTGCGGATGGCTTTTTCGTCGTCGATGATGAGGATGCGCGGCATGGGCAGGCGGATGGCAGGAAAGGGTAAGCAGCAAGAACGAAGACTTACGCGCTTTGCATGCGGCGGGGTCTTAAGTTCCGCTTAAATAAAAAAACGGCCGCCCCCGCCGAAGCAGGAGCGGCCGCCAAAACTAGGCAATGCGCCGGTAAGCCGGGTTCTGTCCGGGGCCCGGGGGCCCCGTCTCCACCATTTATCTAGGCCAGTCCTCGCGGAAAGGCTCCATCGACCTACCCGCGGACCCGGGCGGGCCGCCCGTTGCCCGCCGGCCGAAGCCAGCGCGCGTGTCCGCTTATTTGGTCTTTCAACCCCTGAGGTTTACCCAGCCGGGTCGGTTACCCGCCCGCTGGTGCGCTCTTACCGCACCTTTTCACCCTTACCCTTGCGGGCGGTTATTTTCTGTGGCACTGGCTGTCCCGGCCCGATTGGCCGGTCCTTCCCGTTAGGAAGCAGGGTGCCCTGCGTTGCCCGGACTTTCCTCGCCGGGTTGCCCCGCCGCGGTGGAGTGGCGCACTGCTTGCGGCAAAGGTAGAATCAATCCGTACTCTCTTCGCCCCCTTCACTAGACGGATGGTATTGGGTTATCTTAATGCCTGCATTAATTTTTGCACAGAGCGCGAGTAATTCAACTGGCAAAAAATCTATTTGCACACCGACGTTGAACATGCGGGTTTCTATTCCAAAGTCAAACCACAAGCTGGGTTCCCTTGACTTTTCCATCAGGCCTTTGACTTTTTGAAGGTCATCTTGATGAACCGTTGCAAAGGCAATGACGTCGGTAATTTGTTGCTGAAAAAAATTGAAATCTGTTTCGCTAGCGGCAACTAAAAATCCAGAATCAGGAAATATTTTGTTGGTTCTCCCATTGGCTATTTCGCCTTGTCGCCAAATACGGTAAGGTTTAAAATGAAGCATCGCAACCGCGTCATCGATGTCAAAGTCCTTGGCTGAAAATCTAAGATCACACAGCATTAGAAATGACTTTTTACTTGGCGAATTAAACACCAGCAGCTACTTCAGCCGCACCAGCGTGGCGCCGTAGCCGAACTTCTCTTTGCGCGAGTCTTCGAAGAACTTGATGTCCTTGTTGCGGCTGAGCTGGCGGTGGATTTCCTTGCGGAGCGTGCCGTTGCCCATGCCGTGGATGAACACGATTTCGTGCATGTTGGTGGCCAGGGCCCGCACCAGGGCGTCCTCGAAGGCGTCGAGCTGGATGCGCAAGATGGCGGTGTTGCTCAGTTCCTCGGCGTTGTCGGGGCGCAGGGCTTCGAAGTGCAGGTCGAACTCGTGGGGCGGGGCCACCACGGGCGCGGCGGGCTTGGGGGCCGCGGCAGCCACAATGGCGGCCGGTTTGGCGGGCGCGTCGCCGGTGAGTTGGGCGCGCAGGGCCGCCGCGTCGATGCCGGCCGGGGCCTTGGCGGCTTCGGGCGCGGGCGTGGCGGGGGCCTCCTGGGCGAGCTGCTCGGGGGCGATGGCGGCGGCGGCTTTCTCGTCGAGCTGGAACAGGTACGCATCGGCGCCGATGACCGGGGCCGGGCGGCGGCTCGAGTAAAACGTGCTGGCCTTGAAGCCCTGGCGCTTGTTGATGAGCTCGTAGGCCGCGTCGCCGTTGTGGCGGTGGGGCAGGAACTGCACCACGGCGGCGGGCCAGGTCTCAAAGTCCTTCAGGTGCAGAAACGCCAGGGGCTTGGTGCTGGCTTTGGGGCCCAGCTGGCCGGCGGCCAGGGCCCGGTAGGGGCGGGCCGAGGTTTCCTCGCCGTAGGTGTACAGCACGTCGCCTTCGGTGTTGTTGATAAGCGTGACGCCCAGCAGCTCGGGCGACTGGTTCACCAAGGCCAGGAACAGGCCCTTGGCGGCCGGGGCCGCGCCGGCCGACGGCACCTTGCCGCCGGGGGCCTTGGCCGCGGCGGGGCCGCTGCTGGCCACGGCGGCCAGGGCCTCGGCCAGGGTGGGGGTGGCCTTGGCGGCGTTGGCCGCCGTGGGCTTGGGTACCTGGCTGCGGTCTTTCTTGCTGGCGTTGGCGTTGCGGCCGGGCTGCTGGCCGGGGCCGTAGGTGGGGGCGGCGCGGTTGAAGTTTTTGCTTTCGTCGGCGGCCACCACCACCACTTCGCGGCGCAGCACGGGAATGGTGAAATCGTTGTCGATGGCCACTTCCACCAGCTCGCTGTCGAGCAGGCGGGTTACGATGCCTTCTTCGGTGCCGGTAAGCAGGCGTACTCTATCTCCTACGTTCATAGTATTCGGGGCAGAAATTGGGAGCGGAGCGGCGGCGCTGGGGAAAGTCCGGGCGCGCCCCGCAAAGGGTTGAATCGGTAAAAATACGCGGCACGGGGGGCGAACGGGTTGCGCCCGGCCAGCCGGGGCCCCTAATTGGGCTAAACGGCTATACGCATAAATCGCCGCCAAGCGCCAGATACCGGGGCCATTACCGCGCGAAAAAGCATCGCTAAGCCTGCGTAAAGGGCAAATAAATCGTCGGCTAGTTCTGCAGAGCGCCTACCTTTGCATAAAGATGCAATCGTTACCAATAATGAAATTATTGCTTTTAGTCTTCTTAATTCAACATTCATGAAAATACTTCGACTCTTTGGAGGGTTACTACTGAGCTTGACGGTGCTAGCCACCCGGGCGCAAGTAGTCACGGTGCAGCCCACGTTCTTTACCGCTGACACGCCCGTTACCCTGACCTTCGACGCCACGCAGGGCAACGCTGGCCTGGCGGGCTTTACTGGGCCGGTGTACATCTGGACCGGGGCCGTAACCGACAAAAGCGTCAACCAGGGCGACTGGAAAGGGGGCCCCCGGGTTAACTTCAACCAGCCCGACCCGGCCGCGCTGATGACGGCGTTGGGTGGCGACAAGTACACCATCACCTTCACACCGCGGGCGTTCTACGGCCTAGCCGCCACCGACCAGCTCCTGAAGCTGGCCATGCTCTTCCGCAGCGGCGACGGCACAAAATCGGGGCGCGCCACCGGCGGGGCCGATATTTTCGTGGACGCGCAAGTGGCCGCCCTGGCCGTGCGCATCACGCAGCCGGTGCCCGCCACCGCCGGCAACCCGCAGTTTGTGGCCCTGAACCAGCAAGTGGCCGTGGCCGGCACGGCCTCGGCCGCCGCCACGCTCACGCTGTACCTCAACGGCACGCAGGTGGCCCAGCAGGCCAACGCCACGGCCCTGAGCGCCACCGTGACCATCACCCAAACCGGCGCCAACGTGCTGCGCCTGACGGCCACCGACGGCGGCCAAACCGTGGAAGACACCCAGACGCTGGTGGTGCGCCCGGCCGCGCCGGCCACAGCCGCGCTGCCCGCCGGGGCCCGCCCCGATGGCATCACCTATATCAACGGCGGCGCATCGGCCATCCTGAGCCTGAGCGCGCCGGGTAAGCAGTTCGTGTACGTGCTGGGCGAGTTCAACAACTGGCAGCCGACCACGGCGGGCTTCATGAACCAGACGGCCGACAACCTGAGCGCCACGCCTGCCACGGTGGCCGCCACTGGCCGCTGGTGGGTGCAAATTGACGGCCTCACACCGGGCCAGGAATACGCCTACCAGTTTCTGGTGGACGGGCAGCTGCGCGTGGCTGACCCGTACTGCGAGAAAATCCTGGACTCGAACGACGACCAGTACATTCCGGCCGCCACGTACCCCAGCCTGAAGGCCTACCCGACCGGCAAAACCACGGGCATCGTGTCGGTGCTGCAAAGCAACCAGGCCGCCTACGCGTGGCAAACCACCAACTTCCAGCGCCCCGCCCGCACCAATCTGGTAACCTACGAGCTGCTGGTGCGCGACTTCGTAGGGGCCCACAACTACCAAACCCTGCGCGACACGCTGGGCTACTTGCAGCGCCTGGGCGTGAATGCCATCGAGCTGATGCCCATCAACGAGTTCGACGGCAACGACAACTGGGGCTACAGCCCCGATTTTTACTTCGCCCCCGACAAATACTACGGCACCAAAACGGCCCTCAAGCAATTCATCGACGAGTGCCACCGCCGCGGCATTGCCGTGGTGCTCGACATGGTGCTGAACCACTCCACGGGCCAGAGCCCCATGTTCCAGCTCTACGCCAACGGCAACAACCCCGCCGCCAACAACCCGTGGTTCAACGTGACGGCCCCGCACCCCTACAGCGTGTACAACGACCTGAACCACGAGAGCCCCTACACCAGGTACTTCAGCAAGAAGGTAATGCAGTTCTGGCTCCAGGAATACCACGTCGACGGCTACCGCTTCGATTTAGCCAAGGGCTTTACCCAGAAAAACTCGGGCACCGACGTGGCCGCGTGGGGGCACTACGACCAGTCGCGCATCGACATCTGGAAAGACTACTACAACACGCTGGTAGCCACCGACCCCACCCTGTACCCCATTCTGGAGCATTTTGCCGACGACGACGAAGAAACCGTGCTCTCAAATACCGGCTTTATGCTGTGGGGCAACATGAACTACAGCTACACCGAGGCCACGATGGGCTACGTGAGTACCTCGGACCTGAGCCGCGGCTACTACAAAACCCGCGGCTTCAACAACCCGAACCTGGTGACCTACATGGAAAGCCACGACGAGGAGCGCCTGGCCTTTAAGAACGCGGCCTACGGCAAAGCCTCGGGCACGTACAGCACCAAGGATTTTGCGACCTCCATGGCCCGCATCGGCGAGGCGGCGGCGTTCTTCTTCACCGTGCCGGGGCCCAAGCTGGTGTGGCAGTTTGGCGAAGTTGGGTACGACTTTACTATCAACCGCTGCCCTGACGGCACGGTGACCAACGACTGCCGCACGGCCGGCAAGCCCATCCGCTGGGACTACGAGAACGTAGCCGAGCGCCGCAACCTGTTCAACGTGTACCGCAGCCTGATTGCGCTGAAGAAAACGCAGCCCGTGTTCGCCAACCCCACCGCTTATGACCAGCAGATGACCGGCGCCACCAAGCTCGTGCACCTTTCCGACGCCAACCTGAGCGTGACCGTGGTGGGCAACTTCGACGTGGTAACCCAGACCGTGGTGCCCGCTTTCCAGAGCGCCGGCACGTGGTACAACTACCTCACCGGCACCAGCCGCGCCGTGACGGACGTGAACGCGCCCCTGACGCTCCAGCCCGGCGAGTACGCCGTGTACACCTCGAAGCCCATCAATTCCAGCACCGGCACCGTACTTGCTGCCCGGCCCCAAACCACCGCCGCGTTCCGCCTAGCGGCCTTCCCGAGCCCCGCCGCTGGCGCAGCCACGCTGCACTACGAGCTGCCCGCCGCGGCGGCCGTCAGCCTTACCATCTGCAACGTGCTTGGCGCCGCGGTGGCTACCGTGCCCACCGCCGGCCGCCAGGCCGCGGGGCCCCACGACCTGGCCGTGCCCACCGCCAACCTGGCCAACGGCGTGTACCTGGTGCGCCTCCAAGCCGCTGGCCAGCAGCAAACTGCCCGCCTGCTGGTGCAGCACTAAACGTCGCGTTAGAAAACCAAGGAAATCATAGGAACGGTCATGCTGAGCGCAGCCGAAGCATCTCTCCCACAGCAGTAACCCTGATTAGTTGGGCAGCAGAGGTGCTTCGGCTGCGCTCAGCATGACCGTTGATAATTCGTTGTTCTGGACTTAACAATCATTCGGAACAGCACAAAAAAGGCGACCCGCAGGGGCCGCCTTTTTTGTGTGCGGGGCCCCGGGGCCCTAGTCTTTGGTGACGTGGTACTCCACCAGGTCGTCGATGGGGGAGCGGATGATTTTGCCCACCTCCATGCCGTGGCTGTTGGCCACCTGGGTAAGGGCGTCGCGGAAGTTGTAGGCCACCGAGCCAATGCAGTTGAACGTATAGTCCTGGAAGCGCGGGTAGTGGAGCACGATGTTCTGAAAGAACGCCTCGAAGCTTTGCAGCACGATTTCGCGGCAGTAGCTCACGTTGTTGTGGTCGTAGGTGAACTTGGCGAAGCTGGCCAGGAAGCGGTTGGGCAGCGGCTGGTTGTAAAGGCGGTCGAGGATGTCGTTGCGCTCGCCCAGCTGGTAGGCCTCGCGGAAGGCGCCCTGCAAGCCGTCGGGCAGCAGGCCGCGCAGGTAGTCGCGCATCAGGCGCTTGCCAATGAACGAGCCCGACCCTTCGTCGCCCAGAAAGTACCCGAGCGAATCCACGTTGTAAGTAATCTTCTTGCCGTCGTAGAGGCACGAGTTGGTGCCCGTGCCCAGGATGGCAGCGAAGCCGGGGCCCCGGCCCAGCAGGGCGCGGGCCGCCGCCAGCAGGTCCTCGGTCACCTCTACCGTGCGCACGTTCGGAAACAGCTGCCTGAGGGCGTTGCTGATGATGGCGGCCTTGGCCGGCGACGATACCCCGGCGCCGTAGAAGTGGATTTCGCGCACCTCGCCGCGGGGCAGCGTGTCGGGCAGGTTCTGGTCGAGCGAGCGCACGATGCCGGGCGTGTCGATGAAATCGGGGTTGTAGCCCTCCGTGTTGAAGTAGACGCGCTGGTTGGCGTCGTCGAGCTGGCACCAGCTGCACTTGGTAGAGCCGCCGTCGGCAATGAGAATCATGCGAGAAAATAAAAGTGTGGGACCGCGAAAGTAAGGAATTTGGGGCAAGCCGCCGCGGGCCCAGTTCGCTAGGGCCCCAACCACAAAAAAAGGCCGCTCGATGGAGCGGCCTTTTGTGCGGGAGTAAAACCAAACAGGAATTATTTGGTGATGGTGTATTTCTGGTTGGCAATGTCGAGCTTGATGGTGTAGGTACCAGCCGTGGTGACGGCGCTGCTACCGGGGCCCTATCTCTTATCTAAAGCATTTCAGAAGAAAGGCCCGATGAATTAAAAACGACTACTGGACGCTATACTTTGGCTTGGTTATATCGTTCAGATCCAGCATGATGGTATACTTGCCCGCGCCCGGGGATTGCAGGTTGTCGCCGTCTGGCGCCAAATAACCGTTCACTGGCTTGGCATTGCCCAGGTTCACACTCCAGGCGCCATTTGCGCGGAACTTGAATTGGTCATTCGTGAGGGTGGTGGTCACCGTCCACACTTTTTTGGCGGCGTCGTAGGTCATCGGCGTGTCCCCGTCCCAGCCCTTCGGCGTTGCCGCCCCAATGACTGCCCACGTGGTGGGGGTGGCCGACCACGTCATGTTGCTCAAATTAATCTGTACCAAATAAAAACCCGGGGCCACCGAAAAGCTACTGCCCGGCGAGGCCAAGCTGCCGGTAGCAGCCGTGCCAGCCGGCTGCGCCGCAATGGCGGCCGTGCCGGTGTTGCCGTACACGGTACCGTTGGCTGCCCGCGTGTTCGTCACTTTGAAGGTAGACGCCGAAGTACCGCCGAAGTAAACGTAGCCCTGGTACTGCCGGGGCTTACCGTCAATTTCTAACAACTTGGGGGCCATTGCCAGGTCGTTGCTCAAGCTGCTCGATATGTACAGCTCGGTTGAATACGGCGTCGCGTTGAGGGCCAGCGTCGGCGAGTACAGGGGCGCGACGTTGCTGGCGTAGGTAGCCTTCAGCCGCACTTCCACATCGGTTGCCGCTTCGGGCGCTAAGCCGAGGCTGATGAGGCTGCTGTTCAAGCTGGCAACGGTAAACGTTTTGGTGGGACCGCTCCCGGCATCGACGGACACGGGCGAAGCAAAGTTGTTGCCCTTTTTGTCGAACTGCAACGAATAGGTGAGGGCCGGGGAGTAAGCCGTTGATTCGGTGCCGCCCCAGGTGAACGTAATGGGCGACCACGTGTACGTCACCGCAGTTTGCGTACCGTTAACGCTTTTCAGCACCACGTTCGCGGTAGAAGCGGTCAGCGTGGCCGCGTTAGCGGGGGCAATAGTGGCCTGCGTCTCATCCTTTTTACAGGATGCCAAGCCAAGTAGTGCGATGGTCCCTAAACCAACTGCTTGGGTAAACCAGTTTTTCATGGAAGTAAATGTGTGGGAGTGGGAATGATAAAAAATGTTTCCCCGGCCCCGCCCGGGGCCCCAAAGAGGGCCGGGCGAAGGCCGGGAAAACTAAAAGCAATTAGTACCCGGGGTTCTGCACCAGGTTGGGGTTCACGCTCAGGTCCGACGACGGAATTGGGAACAGGTTGCGGGTGTCGGGCACACTAGTGCCAGCGGCCACACCCCCTTTCCAGGGCCAGAGGTAGGCCGCGGTGGTAAAGCGGCCGTAGCGGATGAGGTCGGTGCGGCGGGTGCCTTCCCAGTACAGCTCGCGCGAGCGCTCGTTCAGGATGAAATCCGTGGTGAGGGCGCTGGCGGTGATGTTGCCGGCTGTGGTGTTTCTGTAGGCCCGGCTGCGGATCAGGTTCACGTAGGTGAGGGCCTGGGGCAGGTTGGCGTTCGAGCGCACGGCAGCTTCGGCGTACATCAGGTACACGTCGGCCAAGCGGAACATGGGGTAATCGGTGTCCACAAACGTGGCATCGGCCCCGGCGGCTCCGGTCGAGCTGACGTTCTTGAACTTGATGGGCACGTAGCCGTTGTAAAAGTTCGTCTGCGAAATCACGTCCATCGTCTGGCCACCGGTCACGAACTTGCCGCGGGTGTCCGACGCCGTGTCCGTAAATTGCTGGTAGAGCTTGGGCGTGGTGCGGATGCCGCCCCAGCCCCCGCCGATGCCGTACTTCACCGGGTTCCAGTTGGTGTCGGCCGTGCCGGCCACCGCCGCGTGGGTCAGGAAGGTGGTGCCGCCGTAGCTCTGGGTGCGCTTGCCGTCGAACACAATTGGGAAGATGATTTCCGGCGACGTGTTGTTATCGATGAGGAAGTTGCGTGAGTAGGCCGTGGCCTTGCTCGTGGCCGTGGTTTGCAGCGAGTAGCCGCCGGTGTCAATCACCTTGGCGGCGTAGGTCAGGCAGTCGGCGTAGCGGGCCGTGCCCGTGTACACCTGGGCGTTCAGGTACATTTTGGCCAGCAGCGTCCAGGCGGCGGCTTTGTTGGCGCGGCCGTACTGGTTGGCGTTTTGGCTGGGGGCCAGCAAGTCGGCGTCAATGGCTTTCAGCTCCGACTCGAGGTAGGTGAAGAGCGCGGCGCGCGTGGTTTGCTTGGGCGGCGTGGTGCCCCCGATGGGGTCAGCTTCGGTAGCGAAGGGCGGGTTGCCGTACAGGTCCATGGCGTGGTAGTACGCCAGGGCCCGCAGGAAGCGCACCTCAGCCCGGTAGGCCTTGATGTCGGTCAGGTCGGCGCCGGTGATGCCGCGGGCGCTGAGCTTGTCGTCGGTGGCCTCGGCCAGGAAGCCGTTGCACACCGTGATTTCGTACAGGATGCGGCTGTACAGGCCCTGCACCAGTACGCCGCTCGACGTCCAATTCAGGTTGTGCCAGTCCTGTACCCCAGGGTCGCCCCACTGAATAACGGCCTCGTCGGTCGTCAGCTCCTGGGCGCTCCACAGCTGGCGCACATAGTCCGACGTGCCCTGGTCGATGCCCAGGATGTCGCCGGACGACGCGTCGGGGCCGCCGGGGCCCGTCACGGCAAAGCCGCTGTACGCCTTGGCGGCCACTGTGCGGTAGCCGGCCGCGTCCTTGAACACGGCGTCCGTGCTCAGGTCGTAGGTGGGGGTGCGGTCCAGGTCCTTGTTGCACGACGAGGCCACCAGCAGCAGCGACGAGGTGAAACCTAGGACGGCCGCGTTCCGAAAAATAATATTTTTCATATCGTACGGGGGTGGGAAATTAAATGCTCAGGTTCAGGCCAAACGTGTAGGTGCGGGGGCGCGGGTACACGTTGTTGTCCACGCCGTTCGGAATCTCGGGGTCGAGGCCGGTGTACTTCGTGGCCACGAACACGTTTTGCACAGCGGCGCTCAAGCGCAGGCTGCCTTTGCCGTTCAACACTTTACCGGCGTTGTAGCCGAGGGTTACGTTGTCCATACGCAAGAAAGAGGCGTTTTGGATGTAGTAATCTGACGAGTACCGGGCCTGGCTGGAGTTGAGGAAACCGGTATTGTTGGCGTCGCGCGTCACGTTGGCCACATAGGTGTTTTGGCCCACAATGCCCTGGTAGTTGCCCAAGTTAGCGTTTACGTTGTTGTACACGTAGTTGCCCAGGTTGGCACGCAGTGAGAAGGCCAGGCTGAGGCGGCTGTAGCTCAGGTTCGAACCGAAGCCGAGCAGCACTTTCGGGGCCGACTGCTGGAAGATGCGGCGGTCGTTGGAGTCGATTTTGCCGTCGCCGTTGGTGTCCACATACACGCCATCCACGGGCTTGCCGTTGGCGCCGTACGCTTGCTGGTACACGTAGAAGGCCGACGAGGGCGAGCCCACGCGGTAGTTGCCGATGTTGGTGCCCGTGCCGCCCGAAATGCCGGTGTTCTCAATGCCCTGGAAGTCGGCGGCCTGGGGCCCCAGCGAGAGGATGCGGTTCACGTTGTAGGTAGCGTTGGCGTTCACACTCCAGTTGATGCGCTCGCTCTGCACCACGTTGCCGTTCAGGTTCAGCTCAATGCCTTTGTTCTCCAGCGAGCCCACGTTCGATACCAGCCGGTTGGTGAAGTTCACCAAGCCCGGGATGGGGATAACGGCCAGCAAGTCGGTGGTTTTGCGGTAGTAAGCGTCGGCGCTCAGGGTGAGGCGGTTATCGAAGAAGCCAAAGTCCAGGCCGGCGTTGTAGGTGCTGGTTTGCTCCCACTTCAGGTTGCTGTTGTAGCCCAGGGGCGAGTAGGGGGTGTAGTACACGCCGCCGAGCTGGTACTGGGCCGAGGGCACGTTCTGCTGGAAGCGCTGGATGTAGGGGTAGTCGCTGCCGGCGGCGGCCACCACATCCTGCTGGCCGGTGATGCCGTAGCCCACGCGCAGCTTCAGGTCCGAGAAGGCTTTGCTATCCTTCAGGAAGCTCTCTTCCTTGAGGCGCCAGGCGAACGAGGCGGCTGGGAACAGGGCGTTGCGGTTGCTGGGCGAGAAGCGCGACGAGGCGTCGTTACGCAGCGTGCCGGTGAAGATGTAACGGTTATTGAGTGTCAGGTTGGCCCGGCCGTAGTACGAGAGGATGGTGTACTGGGTGCGGAACGGGTTGTTGGCGGCCAGCGTACGCACCGTGGTGGCGTCGCCTAGATAGTTGGCGTAGGCCGGGGCCGTCGTCACGAAGTCCTGGTACGAGTAGCCGGCCAGCAGCTCCAGGCGGCTGGTTTCGGTGAACTGCTTAGTATAATTCAGGTAGGCTTCGAGCAGCTTGTTGTTGCGCTGCTGCGAGTAGTAGTTGAACGAACCGCCGCGGGCCGTGGTGTTAGCAGGGTCGAGCGGGTTGTTGAAGTACGAGCCGGCCGAGCTGGCAGCCACCAGGTTGGTGCCGGTGGCGCGGGTCACGTCGTAGCCCAGGTTCACGTTGGCGTGCAGGTCGGGCAGGAAGTGCAGCTTATAGTCGAGCTGAATGTTGCCGATGCTGCGCTTCACGGTGCTGCGGTTGCGCTGGAGCATGAGCGTGGCCACCGGGTTGGTGGGCACGTTCTGCTGGGGCGTGCCGTTGCCTTGCAAGTATTGGAAGTAGTTGCTGTAAGTGGCGTTGTCGCTGAATACGTTCTGCGTCGGGTCGAAGGCCAGCGCCGAGCCGATGGCCCCGGCGTCGGCGAAGTTGTTGTCTATCCAGGTGCCTTTCACGTTCACGTTCACCCGCAGGTGGTTATCGAGCAGAACAGGGCTCAGGCTCAGCGAGCCCGAGTTGCGGATGAGGCTGTTGGTGATGAGGATGCCGCGTTGCTCCAGGTTGCCGATAGAGGCGCGAAAGGGCAGCTTGCCCACCGAGCCGGCCAGGCTCACGTTGTTGTCGTAGGTCATGGCCGTGCGGAAAATCTGCTTTTGCCAGTCGGTGTTGCCCGTACCGAGCAAAGCCACTTGCTGGGGCGCTACCGCCTGCACCGTGGCCCGGAACTCGTCGGCCGAAAGCACCGCTACCGAGTTATAGCGGGCCGCCAGCGACGTGTTGGACACCAGGTTGACGGTCAGCTTGTCGCCCGTGTTGCCTTTTTTGGTGGTGATGAGGATTACCCCGTTCGACGCCCGCGAGCCGTAGATGGCCGTCGCCGAGGCGTCTTTCAGCACCGTGTAGGTCTCGATGTCGTTGGGGTTGATGAGGCTCAGCGGGTTCGACACGCCGGCCACAGCGAAGTTGCCCGTGCCGTTGGGGGTGTCCACCGGTACGCCGTCAATCACGATGAGCGGGTTGTTGTTGGCGTTCAGCGACGAACCCCCGCGGATGCGGATGGTGGTGCCGGCGCCCGGGGCCCCGCCGTCGGTCGTGATCTGCACGCCGGCTACCTTGCCCTGAATCAGCTGCTCGGGGTTGGTAACTTGGCCTTGCACGAAGTCCTTAGCGTTCACTGTCGTAATGGCGCCGGTCACGTCCTGCTTGCGCTGGGTGCCGTAGCCAATCACCACGGCCTCGCCCAGCTCGGTGGCGTTCACGGAGAGAGCCGCACTGATCGTTACGTCCTGGCCAGCCACGATGGTCACCGGCCGGCGTACTTCGTTGTAACCCACGAAGGTGAGTACAATCGTTTGCGGGCCGGCCGGAATATTAGCGATGCGGAAGTTGCCGTCCACGTCGCTGGAAACGCCCAGCGACGTACCTGCCACCAGCACAGTAGCGCCGGGAATACCTGTGTTTTTCTCGTCGAGCACGCGCCCGCTCACCGAGCCGGTTTGTGCCTGGGCCTCAGCACTAAAGCCCAGCAGCGCAAATAAAAGCAAAACCCAGAGTTTTGCTAAGTAAGGTTGTTTCATGGAAACAGGAGTTGGTAAAAAAATGAAGAACTAGTGTTGAAGAAATAGTAGGCAAGCAGCGTTTTTGGGGTGACAAATTTACCTATTTTTCAGTAGTAAAGTGCGATATAGTACGCTTTATTGGTTTTATCCTATCGGTCATCGATGGTTTTTTAACCCTATGTCATCCAACCCAGGTTCCCAGTTATGCAAACGTTAGCAATAGGTGGCCGCTGGGGCCCCGGGAGCGGGGAGCGGCCACGGGTTTTGGTAATGCGGGGCGGTGCCTACCTTTGACGGCTCACTGCGTAAGTTCTTTGCTGCATGAAATCGTTGCTACTCTTCGCTTTGGGTTTGCTGCCCGTCGTTGGCGCGGCCCAGTCGTCGCCCCGCGCCCGGGCTGGCCGCGCCGCCACGGGCGAGGTGCAGCCCTACGTGAGCCGCGTGCGGCTGGCGGAGCCGGTGCTGGTTTTTTACCGGGCCCCGGGTGCCGGACAGGCCACCCAGCAGCTGGTGATGGACAAGCAGCAGCTGCCCCTGCTGCTCACCCTCACGCTGGAAGAGCTGGCCCAGCGCCGCGGCATCTTTGTCGATGGCCTTAGCAACCCGGCCCTGCCCGGCACCGACGCCCAGAAGTTCCGTCTCTCGGGCCCCAGCCTGCTGGCGGGCCCCGAGCGCCGCCCCGCCGGTGACGGCCGCAGCACCTACGCCCGCCTGAAGGTGCCCGCCCCCGGCGAGCTGTACGTGGTGCGCGAGCCAGCCGAAGAGTACCGCCACTTCGTAGTGGCCCCCGGCCAGGGCTACCGCATCGATTTTCAAACCAACGGCCTGCCGGGGATTGACTCGGTGCGGGCCATCTATACGCTGCGCAAAATTGACGCCTCGGAGCGCGGGGCCGGCGCCGGGGCTACCCTGCGCTAGCGCGGCGCGGCAAACCGTTTCACCATGTCCATCATCAGTTCTCCGCCGCCCGGGGCCCCGGTGGCCCACTGCGCCGTGCTGGGGGCCCGGGGCGCCGGCCATCCCGCCGCCAAGGGCCCCAGCACGGCCAGCCCCCAGGTGCAGGTGCTCGACACCGCGTTTTTCATGCCGCAGCTGGGCCGCCACCGGCGCGTGTGGCTGTACCTGCCCGCCGACTACGCGCGCCAGCCCCAGCGCCGCTACCCGGTGCTGTACCTGCACGACGGCCAAAACGTATTCGATGCCGCCACGGCCTTCGCCGGTGAGTGGGGCGTAGATGAAGCCCTGGACCGCCTCCGCGTCAGCGGCCAGGACCCCACCGGCTGCATCGTGGTGGCCGTGGACAACGGCAGCCGCTACCGGGGCGACGAGTACATTCCGTGGCACAATCCCAAAATCAAGACCGGGGGCCAGGGCGCGGCCTACGTCGATTTCCTGGCCCTCACCCTCAAGCCTTACATCGACGGCCACTACCGCACTCGCCCCGACGCGGCCCATACCGGCATCGCCGGCTCCAGCCTGGGGGGGCTCATTTCGGTGTACGCCGCCCTGCGCTACCCGGCCGTGTTCGGGCGCGTGGGGGCCTTCTCGCCCGCCTTTTGGGTTTGCAACGATTCGCTGCGGGCCTACGCGCGGCAGCACCCGCCGGCAGCCACTGCCAAGTTTTACCTAGTGGCCGGGGCCAAGGAAGACAGCTCGATGCTGCCCCTGATGGCGCAGTGGCGCGACGTGCTGCACGCCGCGGGCGTGCCTACCGCCCACGTGGCCTACCACGCCGCCCCCGACGGCGAGCACCGCGAATGGTTCTGGCAGCGCGAGTTCGCTGCCGCCTACGAATGGCTGTTCGACCGGCCACCGGCCCACCGCTAACGGTTAGGGCCCCACGCAAAGGAGCGCGCCACTGCTGGCGCGCTCCTTTGCGTGGGGCCCTAACCGTTAGCGGAAGGGTTGTTTTACTAACAGCTTGCGCACGGTTATTTGGTTGCCGCAGGCCAGGCGTACCAAATAGGCGCCGGCCGGCAGCGCGGCCCCAGTGCCCAGTGCCAGCACGTGCGGGCCGGCGGGTACTTGGGCGGCGTCGCTCAGCACACGCACTACCTGGCCGGTGAGGGTGAGCAACGTCGCGCGCACCAGGCTCGCCTGGGTCAGGCTGAACGCGAGGGCGAAAGTGCCCGCGGTGGGGTTGGGGTACAGCTGCACCGCGGCCGCCACCGTGGCGCTGGGCGCGGTAGCCAGCGCTTGGGCGGGCGCGAAGGTCACGTCGTCGAGGCTGCAATAGTTGCCGGCGTTGGCGTCGGTGCGCAGGCCGGTTTCGCACTGCCCATTCGTCACCACGATGCCGGGCACTTGGACTTGGACGGAGCCGGCGCTGGTGGGCACGGCCACGGTCTGCTCGGGGCCCCCAAAGCTGTTGGCGTAGAGTTGGCAGGAGTTTTGGCCGCCGCTGCTCGTTACCCAGCCGCTGAGGTTGTAGGTGCCGTTGGGTAAGTTACTGAGCAGTTGGTAGGTGCGCACCCGGTAGGCCGTGGTCTTGTAGTGCGTGAGGCGCAGCTGGCCGCCGTGCACGGTGCCTTCTTCGGTGAAATCGGCGTCCACGCCGGCCGTCGAGGCCGTGCTTCAGCCCAGGGGCGTGGCCGTGCCGCCGGTGAACTCAAACCCCGCGTTGTACACGAGGCCGGCCGCGGGCGGCACGTCGCGGAAGGCTTCGAGGGCCGCGACGGGGCCCGCCAGGACCCACGCCAGGGGCCCCAGCGCTACTAAACGAGTAAAAATTCTCATGGGAATTTGGGTAGGTTTGAGAAACAAAGGATTGCTTGATAATAGCACTTGGGGGAGGCCGTCATGCTGAGCGCAGTCGAAGCATCTCCTCCGCGGCAGTATTATTTACTCAGCGGGAGAGATGCTCCGGCTACGCTCGGCATGATGGCCTTGGTTATTCGGTGAGACTTCTCCCAACCTATTGCAGCGACACTGATTCCAGGTCCACCGTCAGCGGCGCGGGGCCGGCCGGGGCGGCGCCCAGCACCACTTGCAGCACGTCGGCGTCGGCCAGCTTTAGGGCCCCCGGGGCCCCGGGGGCAGTGTAGTCGAGCGGCAAAAAGCCCGGGTAGGGGCGTGGCACCAGCAGCAGCGGCGCCGGCCGGAACGCCGCTAGCGGTACGCGCACTTCCTGCCAATCGGGGCCACTCACGGGCACCTCGGCGGTGTAGGCCACGGCGTCGCGCGTGGCCAGGCTGAGGCGCAGGGCCCCCGCGCCCGCGCCGAGCCGCACCCGCACCACCACCGTGCGGAAGCCCGCCAGCTCGGCGGCCGGGCGGCTGGCCAGCCGCTCGCCCAAGTAGGCGCGCAGGGCCGCTACCGGGGCCCCGGCGGCCGGCGCGGGGTTTTTGGCCGAGGCGGGGCCCTGCACCAGGCGCAGCGCCAGGGCCCCGGCGGGCGTGGTCACGTAGTCGGTCCAGCCCTGGTTGTCCACGCCGTGGGCCTCCGTCAGGTCCTTGTCCGCCCCGGCGCTGAAGAGCGGCAGCGGGGCTCCGGCGGCTACTATGGGCACTTCCCAGTGCTCGGGATGGGCGTAGTCCCAGTCGCCGGGCTGGCCCGCAAAGGCCCCCGGAAACGTGAGGCGTTTCCCAGCGTGGCGCAATACCAGCCAGTACCGCACCAGGCCGGGGTACACCAGTGCGGCGGGCACGGTGGCGGCGTAGGTGGCGTAGGTGGTGGCCGTCATCGGCAGCGTTTGGGTGCGGCCGTAGTAGTGCTGGGCCACAAGCAGTACACTGTCCTGGGGCCCCACGCCGGTGAGGGTGGCTTCGAGGCGCAGCGGCTGGCCGGCCCCGGCCTGGGCCGGCGGCGTGTGCCGCACCTGGGGCCCCAGGTCGGTGGGGGCGGGGGCGGCGTACTCGCCCAGCTGGCCGGCGCCAAACGACGTTTGGGCCCCGTAGGCAGCGGTGTTTTGCCCCGCGGCGGCCACCAAGTACACGCCGGGGCGCACGGTGATGTGGCCCCCGGTGGCAGTGGTCTGGGCGGTGTTGCCTTCGTTAACGCCGCGCAAGGTGTAGTTCTCGCCCAGGCCGGGCAGGGCGAGCTGCAATGGCTGGTCGTTCCACAAAATCTGCGTTACGGGCTGCGCCAGCGAGGTTTTAGCAAACGGGTCGCGGATGGGCACGGCGTCGGGCAGCACCTCTAGCCGCCACACCCCCGGGGCCAGCCAATCGAGGAAATACGCCCCCAGGCCACCGTAGCGCACCACCGCCGACGAGCCCGTGCCCGCCACGTGCCGCAGCTGGGCCGGGGCCGCCGGCCGCGTGGCCGTACTATTGGTGTAGTAGAAGGCCTCGGGCGTGTTCATCTCGCTTAGCTGTTCGCGGTAGCTCACCCGGAACGTGTCGAACGTCGAGTCGGCCGGGTAGCCCTTGAAGGTTTTTCCCCGCTTCACGCGCCGGAACACCTGCCCCGCAATGAGCAGGCTAATAGCCTTGGCCGGCGTGTAGGCCAGGTTCAGGTAGTGGGTCTGGTACTCGGTGTTGGCGTAGGCCAGGGCCAGCGGGTCGTAGGCAAACATGGTGGCCCACTGCAAGCCCGCCGTGCGGAAGCTGCGGGCCATAAAAGGGTACATCACCGGCTGCACCACGTCGGCCGACTCAAACTCATACGCCATCTTGGCCTTGCTTTTAAAGCGCAGGTCGCCAGCGTACGGAATCGGGTAGCGGTCCACGTAGGGCAGGAAGTTGCCGCGCAGCGTGTGCCCGCCCACCAGCCCCTCGGGGTACCACTGAAACGTGAGCCCATCCACCTTGGCGTTCAGAATGGCGTTGTATACCTGCGGGCTCTCAGCAATGTTGTAGAACACCGGCTTGCGGCAGCCCGTCGCCCGGATGGCCCCGGCCATGCGGTCGGCAAAAGCCGTCACGGGGCCCTCGGGCTGGTGGTAGTGCGGCTCGTTGCACACCTCGAAGGCAATAATGCCCGGGTCTTGCCGGATCAGCTGCTTGGTGTAGGGGTTGCGGTGGTTGAGGAACTGCGTAAGGTAGCGCTCCTGCGCCGCCACCGCGCGTGGGTTGGTGTAGGCCTCGCCCTTGCCGTAAATGCTCGAAAAGCCCGTCCCGGTGTCCTTTTCCGGGTAGCCGTTGTTCCAATAGGCAATGGGAGTGAGGATGATTTTAATGCCGCGCCGTTCCAGCTGGTCCACCAGGTAGTCGAGCAGCCGCAGGTGGTCGTTTTCCTTGAGGTTGCCCAGCGTGTCGCTGATTTCCACGTCCCACACGTGGAGGCGGAACGCGTCCACGCCCAGCCGCGCCAGGTGGTACACGTCCTGCCGAATGGCCTGCTCCCGGTCCACGCCCAGCTTGCCCAGGGCCCGGTAGGAGTAGGCAAACGGCGCGGTGTAATTCACCCCAAACAGGGCCACTTCCTGCTTACCTTGCGTCCAGCGCAGCACCCCAGCCTTGTCCACGAATACGCCGCCGGTGTGCGCGTCTTGGCCCACAGCCAGTTGGGGAAGCAGTAGGCCCGCTAGGGCCCCCAGCAACAGAATAACAACCCGTGAAAACATGAAGAGCGCAATAAAGAGCCTGGCGTAACGGAGCCATTGGGGCTCTCTACTGCTGAAACGGATCGTAGACAGTCAGGGAAGGAATCGAGGCAAAATCAGCAACGTTCCGCGTGGCCAGCATCAAGTCAAACTCCAGGGCCGTAGCGGCAATCAGCGAGTCGCCTAAACTCATGCGCCGCTGTTGTCGCAGTTGTATTGCTGATTCAATGATGTTAGGTGTAACTGGCAGTAGCGTAATAATAGCAAAAAGCGAATTGAAATAAATTGCGTCTGCCGCTTCTAGTCGGTGAAAACCCAACGTTTCAACCTTGGAAATAAAAGAGGCAAAGTTCTGCCTACTTAATGCCAAGGGCCGCAAAAACTTATGCGTTTCTGCGGCCGAATAAATTAGCAGGTTGCTGTCAAGTAAGTAGGCAATTAGTCGCGGCCCGGCAGCGGGCGGTCTGCACGAATTTCCCGTTGCCACGCCGTTGGGTCGGGTATGCTCAGACCGCTGCCGCCCTTAGCGACGATGGCCAAGTGGTGCTGGCGCTCTTCCTCCGCCATAGTTGTCGCCGGTTTTTTCGAGACTGTACCATCAGTGGTTACCTATAAGCCCAATGCTGCGGCTACTCGCAGCAACTGGTGGTAATCGGCATCATCGGGGATGGTGAGGTGGTGCGGGGTCATGAAAGTAAGATAGGACTTGTTATCCAATCAATTTTTTGGCTGACAGTTCGCTCCACTATTTCAATTGCAGAATTCAACGTCAACCCGCCAACAGTGAAGGAACCAGAATTCTCTGCAAAGTCTTGTCTGGGCCATCGAATTAAATAAGACTCACCCTGCTCGTTTAAGTCAGGAGTATCGTCCGACATATCTAAACCTTCATCTTTTTCAATCTCGTAATACACGTCATAATTGATTCTGAAAATCATTACGGTTTTGCGCAATACGCCATCATAAAGCCAAAATCCACGCTTTACTTCTATTTCGATGAGCTGCGAATTTTGTGACATGGCTTTATCAAATTTGCTTACACCACCGAGAAATCAAACGTCTCTAAAAAAGCCGTGGTGAAATAACCTTCCTTGAACTGCTCGTTGTCCATCAGGGCGAGGTGGAAGGGGATGGTCGTTTTCACGCCTTCCACCACAAATTCGCTCAGGGCCCGCTTCATCTTCACGATGCACTCCTCGCGGGTTTGGGCCACGGTGATGAGCTTGGCAATCATCGAGTCGTAGTTGGGCGGAATTTGGTAGCCGGCGTACACGTGCGTGTCCACGCGCACGCCGTGTCCGCCGGGGATGTGCAGCGTGGTGATGCGGCCCGGGGCCGGCCGGAAGCCGTTGCGCGAGTCCTCGGCATTGATGCGGCACTCCATGGCGTGCATCTTGGGGTAATAGTTTTTGCCCGAAATCGGGATGCCCGCCGCCACCTTGATTTGTTCTTTGATGAGGTCGTAGTTGATGATTTCCTCCGTCACCGGGTGCTCCACCTGGATGCGGGTGTTCATCTCCATGAAGTAGAAATCCCGGTTTTTGTCCACCAGGAACTCAATTGTGCCCACGCCCTCGTAGCCGATGGCCGAGGCCCCGGCGATGGCCGCCGCGCCCATCCGCTCGCGCAAATCGTTGGTCATGAACGGGGAGGGGGCCTCCTCCACCAACTTCTGGTGGCGGCGCTGGATGGAGCAGTCGCGCTCCGAGAGGTGGCACACGTGGCCGAACTGGTCGCCCACGAGCTGCACCTCGATGTGGTGGGGCTCCACCACGTACTTCTCCAGGTACATGCCGTCGTTGCCAAACGCGGCCTTCGACTCGGTGCGGGCGTCGTCCCAGGCTTTCTGAAACTCGTCGTCGCCGTGGATGATGCGCATGCCGCGCCCGCCGCCGCCGGCCGTGGCCTTGAGGATGACGGGGTACTTGATTTTGGCCGCGATTTTCTTGCCCTGCTCCACCGAGTCGAGCAGGCCCACCGAGCCCGGAATGCACGGCACGCCGGCCTTGATCATCGTGGCCTTGGCCGTGGCCTTGTCGCCCATCTGGTTGATCATCTCGGGCGTGGCCCCGATGAACTTGATGCCGTTTTCCTGGCAAATGCGCGAGAATTCCGCGTTTTCACTCAAAAAGCCGTAGCCCGGGTGAATAGCGTCGGCGTTGGTGATTTCGGCTGCCGCAATCAAGTTTGGCATGCTCAAGTACGAGAGTGCCGAGGCCGGGGGCCCAATGCACACCGCCTCGTCGGCAAACTTCACGTGCAGGCTTTCCTTGTCAGCGGTCGAGTACACGGCCACCGTTTTGATGCCCATTTCCTTGCAGGTGCGGATGATGCGCAAGGCAATTTCGCCCCGGTTGGCAATGAGGATTTTCTTGAACATGGGTCGTTGGGAGATTCGGGTGGGGGTAAAAAACTGTCATCCTGCGCGCCGCGAAAAACCTTGGCGGAAGGAGCAATTTGCAGCATCAATTACCACAAGTCGCTTCAAAGCCCTCAGGTCCTTCGCGGCGCGCAGGATGACAAAAACTCGTGTAAGAACTACTCAATCAGAAACAGCGGCTGGTCGTACTCCACCGGGGTGGCGTTTTCCACCAGCGCCTTCACGATGCGGCCGCTCTGTTCGGCTTCAATCTCGTTGAACAGCTTCATGGCTTCGATGATGCAAATCACCTGGCCTTTTTCTACCATGTCGCCCACTTGTACGAAGGCCGGCGAATCGGGCCCGTTGCTGCGGTAGAACGTGCCGATCATGGGGGCTTTCAGGGCGATTTGGCTGGCGGCCTGGGCCGCTGGTGCCGCCGCTGGGGCCCCAGCGGCGGGGGCCACGGCAGCAGCCGGAGCCGGAGCCGGAGCCGGGGCGGCCGCGGGGGCTGGGGCGGCCACGCTAACCACCTGTTTGGTGCTGGGGTCACGCTGCACCGAAATCTTGAATTCGTCGGTTTCGATGTTCACTTTGTTCAGGCCTGACTTGGCGATGAAATCGAGCAGTTCCTGTAGTTCTTTGGCTTTCATAGGGGCGTCCTTTTTGGGCGATGGGTCTTTACTTGACTCTTTCGACATAGGAATAGGTGCGGGTATCGACCCGAATTTTAGTGTCCTGGTCAATGAACAGCGGCACCTGCACCCGGGCGCCGGTTTCCATAATGGCGGGCTTGAGCGTGTTGGTGGCCGTGTCGCCGCGTAGGCCGGGCTCGGTGTAGGTCACCATCAGCTCCACGGTGGTGGGCAGCTCAGCGGTGAGCGGCTGCTCGGTTTCGGCGTGCATGAGGATGGTCACGGCCTGGCCTTCCTTCATTAGGTCGGCGAAGGGCAGCATGGCCTCGGGCAGCACAATCTGCTCGAAGGTATCGGTGTCCATGAACGTGTAGCCGTAATCGTCCTTGAACAAGTACTGGTGCGGGCGCTGCTCCACGCGGGCCGTTTCCACTTTCACGCCGGCGTTGAAGGTGTTGTCAATCACGCGGCCGGTTTTGATGTTGCGCATTTTGGTGCGCACAAACGCGGGGCCCTTGCCGGGCTTGACGTGCTGGAATTCGGTGATGACGTGCAACTCCCCGTTGTAGTTGAGCACGAGCCCGTTGCGAAAATCGGCGGTACTGGCCATAAAAATTAAGCTGTTGGCTGATAGCGGCTGGCTATAAGCGGCGGTGTAGATGGAAAATCAATTTCTGAAAAGCAAAAACAAAGCTAACGGCCAGTGGCTGTTAGCTAACCGCTTTATAATCATAGGCCCACTTCAGGTACACTGAGCCCCAGGTGAAGCCCCCGCCAAAAGCGGCCAGGATGAGGTTGTCGCCGCGGCGCAGCTGGCTTTCGTAGTCAGCCAGGCACAGCGGAATGGTGCCGTTGGTGGTGTTGCCATAGCGCTGGATATTGAGCATCACCTTCTCGGGGCCTACGCCCATGCGGTGGGCCGTGGCGTCGATGATGCGTTTGTTGGCTTGGTGGGGCACCAGCCAGGCCACGTCGTCGTTGCCGAGGTGGTTGCGCTCCATCACCTGGGCGGCTACGTCGGCCATGCTTTTCACGGCAAACTTGAACACGGTGGCCCCTTCCTGGTAAATGTAGTGCTCGCGCCGCTCCACGGTTTCGTGCGTGGGCGGGCGGCGGCTGCCGCCCGCTTTCTGATGCAGGTAGGCCTCGCCGCTGCCATCGGTGCGCAGCACTTGGTCGAGCAGGCCGTAGCCCTCGGTGTTGGGTTCAAGCAGCACAGCCCCGGCCCCGTCGCCAAACAAGATGCAGTTGGCGCGGTCGGTGTAGTCGACAATGGACGACATCTTGTCGGCGCCCACCACAACCACTTTCTTGTAAGTACCGGCTTGGATGAACTGGGCCCCGGTGGCCAGCGCGAACAAAAAACTAGAGCAGGCCGCGTTCATGTCGTAGCTGAAGGCCTTGGTGATGCCCACCGCGTTGGAAATGATGTTGGCCGTGGCCGGGAACAGCACGTCGGGCGTGGTGGTGGCGCAAATCAGCAGCTCTATTTCGTCGGGGCGGGTACCAGTTTTTTCCAGCAGTTGCTGCACCGCCTTGGTCCCCAGCACCGAGGTGCCCTGGTCCTCGCCCTTCAAAATGCGTCGCTCCTTAATGCCCGTACGCGAGGTAATCCACTCGTCGGTGGTGTCCACCATTTTTTCGAGTTCCTGGTTAGTTAACACGTAATCGGGTACGTAGGAACCTATCCCGGTAATGGCAGCGGTAATCTTCATACGGGCAAAAGTAGGGGCGGGACGGGAGAAACGAGGGCTAAGGGCTAGGCCGGGGTGCCCAACGCGGCCCTAACCGGCTTATTACCAAAAAATCCGGCCGGGGCCGGATTTTTCAGCAGGGGGCCGTAGCCCCCGGTCAGGATTTAAAAGTAGCTTTAATTTGGTCGACAATACCGGAGGCGGCCATGTTGTAGCCCTGCACCAGCATGTTGCCGATAGCCGTGGGCGTACTGAGCCCGTGGCCGATGATGGCGTTGTCGTTGACGCCCAAGATGGGCGAGCCCCCAATGGCCTCGTAATTAAAGCGGTCGAAGAACGGGTCGTGCATGTTTTTCTCGGCTAGGATTTCATACACCGACTCGGCCATTTTCAGGAGGATATTGCCTGTAAAACCGTCGCAGACTACTACGTGAGCCTTGTCGTTGAACAGGTCACGGCCTTCGAGGTTGCCCACAAAATTGATGTGGGGGTTTATTTTCAGTAGCTGGTGAGCTGCTTGGGTGAGGGCCGTACCCTTGCCTTCTTCCTCGCCGAGGTTCATCAGGCCCACCCGGGGGTGGGCAACGCCCAGTACGTACTGGGCGTAAAGCGAGCCAAGCTCGCCAAACTGCTCCAGCATTTCGGGCTTGCACTCGGCGTTGGCCCCCACGTCGAGCAGGATGCCAAACTCGCCGTTGAGCTTGGGAACGAAGTTGGCGATGGCCGGCCGCAACACACCCGGCACTGTTTTCACCGTGAACATAGCGCCCACGAGCATGGCCCCCGTGCTACCGGCCGAGCAAAACGCTTCGACTTCGCCGCTGTGCAGCAGGCGGTAGCCCACGGCAATGCTGGAATCCTGCTTTTGCTGGTAGGCCTTGGTGGGGTGCTCGCCCATCTCGATGACCTGCGAGGCGGGCACGAATTCGAACGCGTCCGGCGCGAAACCGGTGGTGGGCAGCAAGTGCCGCACCGCGTCTTCCTGGCCAATTAGAACGATGGTGGCTTTGCCGGCGAGCCGTTCGGCGGCCAGCAGCGCCCCCGCGACGGCAGCCTGGGGGGCGAAATCGCCGCCCATGGCGTCCAGGGCAATTTTCATGAACAAGTAATTAGGAATTCAGCGGATAGGGTTCCCACAAAAAAGCATTCCGAACCGGCCCCCGTCCGGGGAGGGGGCCGGCCCGGAATGCCTCCGGTGCCGCGAAGTAACGACTTCGCGGGCTATTCCTCGTCGGTATCGGGCGCGGCCGCGGCGGCCACTTTGCTGAAGTTCTTGATGGCTACTTTGCCGTGCAGGTACAGGTCGCCGTCCACCACGTAGGCCTTGTGGCGCAGGTGCAGCTCGCCGGTGTTTGAGCACAGGGTCACGGCCTTAGGGGTCAGTTTGTGGTGGCTGCGGCGTTTGTCGCGAACGGAAGAGGAGGTGCGGCGCTTAGGATGGGCCATGAGTCAGGGAGCGTTGAAAGTGGAGATGTTGAATGAATGGCGCGGCCGACGGAGGCCGCATGGGGAACAAATTGATAACGCGCCGGCGCCAGCTGGCGGACTGACCTCCCCGGGCCAGCCTATGAAATCAACGGGTTTAGTTTAAGTTGCGGAGGGCGGCCCAGCGCGGGTCGGCCGGCTCGTCGTCATCAGAATCGTCCTGGTCGCGGCTGGTCGAAAAAATGTGTTTGGTGGGCGCGTCGGGGTATTCGTCGGGCTCGTTTTGGAAGCGCGGGTGCAGCCGTTTCATGGGCAGCGCCAGGCCAATGTAGTCGTAGAGGTGCTGGGCAAGGGGCAACACCTGGGTGTCGGGCGTAATCTGCAACACGTTGTCGTCCAGCTCTTTGTTTTCGTCGCCGAAGCGCACCAGCAGCGTCTCTTCGATGTCCAGCGGCTGGTCGTACTCGTCGAGGCTGCGGTCGCAGGCCAGTCCCACGGTGCCCGTGATGTGGAAGTTGAGCGTGAGCAGGCGCTCGGTGCGCGTAGCATCTACTTCGGCGTGCAGCTGGCCCTGCTCCACGAGCGGGGTTTCGAAGAGGGCGAAGAAATCGGGCCCCAGCTCGTAGTCAAAGCGAACCGTTTTGGGGCCCAGCTTCACCAGATTCAAGTCGTATTGGCTTTCTTTTTTCACGGGGGTACGCACTAGCAGGGTGCAAAAGTACGAAAATTCGGTGATTGGGCAAGCATGCGGCCTCATTTTGGGCCCCAACGCTTTGCCCGCAAGCGGCTTACCGGGCGCTGCGCGGCTCGGCTGCCGCTTGGCGCTGCCGCCAGATGTCGGCGGCCATAAACACGGCCGCTCGGAACGACGACGCATCGGCCCGGTACTGGCCGGCAATGCCGTAGGCCGTGCCGTGGTCGGGCGAGGTGCGCACCACGGGCAGGCCGGCCGTGAAATTGACGCCCCGCTCGAAGGCCAGTAGCTTGAACGGAATCAGGCCCTGGTCGTGGTAAAGCGACAGGGTGGCGTCGAACTGCCGGAACTGCCCGGTGCCGAAATAGCCATCGGCCGGGTAGGGCCCGAACACGAGGTGGCCGTCGTGCAAAAATTGCTTGAGCACGGGCTCCACTACGGCAGTTTCCTCGCCGCCAAGCAGGCCGTTTTCGCCGGCGTGGGGGTTGAGGCCCAGCACGGCCACGCGGGGCTTGTCGATGCCAAAATCGGTCTTCAACGACTTGAGCAGCAGCTGAATCTTCTTGCGCAGCAGGTCGGGCGTGAGGCGGGAGGGCACGTCGCGCAAGGCCACGTGGCCGGTGGCGGTGGCCACGCGCAGGCCCGATTCGTCGTCGGCCAGCAGCATCAGGCTCTCGGGGGCTCCAAAGTAGGCCGTCAGAAATTCAGTGTGGCCGGGGTAGCGGAAGTCGGGGCCCTGGGTGTTTTCCTTGCTGATGGGGGCCGTCACGAGGCCGTCGAGCAGGCCGGCCTTGAGGTCGCGGCTGGCGGCAAGCAGGCTCTCGCGGGCCGCTTGGCCGGTCGCGGCCGAGGGTTGGCCGGGGGCCAGGTGAAAGTCTTCGTCCCAGCAGGTCACGGCGTTCAGGCGGCCGGGGGCAATGTCGGCGGAGTCGCGCAACTGCCGGAAAGCCAGTGGCTCGGCGTCTTTGGGGACCGGGAATTCGTCGAACAGGGCCGTGGCCGTGCCGTAAACTACCGGGGTACACAACTTGAGAACCCGCTCGTCGAGGAGCGTTTTATAAATGACTTCGGGGCCGATACCGGCGAGGTCGCCCACGGAAAAACCGAGGCGGGGGAGGGTTTTAGGCATAACGTTTACAAGGTGTCATGCTGACGAAGGAAGCATCTTTTCACGCCAGCGGCAATAATTCTAGCCTGAGAAGATGCTTCCTTCGTCAGCATGACCAATCTTGGCAACTTAAGCTAGCTGCTTGGTTAAGAACTCATAAAGCAGGCGTACGCCGATGCCGGTGCCACCTTTGCCTCGGTAGTTGTCGGAGGCCGTTAGGAAGGCGGGGCCGGCAATGTCGAGGTGCAGCCAGGGGTAGCCCTCGGCGAAGCGCTCCAGGAACTTAGCGGCCGAAATGTGGCCGGCCTCGCCCTTGCCCAGGTTGCTGAGGTCGGCAATGTCGGACTTGATGTGGTCGGCGTACTCGTCCCAGAGCGGGAATTCGACCAGGCGCTCGTGCGTGCGGTGGCCGGCGGCGTGCAGCTGCTGCACCGTGGGGGCCCCAGCGGTACCCAGTACGGCGCTGCCCTCGGTACCAATGGCGCGCACGGCGGCCCCGGTGAGGGTGGCTAGGTCGATGACTAGCTCCGGGTCGTACTTCTTGGCGAAGCTGAGGGCGTCGGCCAGCAGCAGGCGGCCTTCGGCGTCGGTGTTTTTTACCTCTACCGTCAGGCCGCTGTGCATGGTGATGACGTCGCCGGGCACGAAAGCCAGGCCCCCGGGGCGGTTGTCGGTGGCGGGCACCAGGCCGATGACGTGCAGCGGCACCTGGTTTTTGGCCAGCGCGTAGAGCGTGCCGGCCACGGCCGCGCCGCCGGCCATATCGCACTTCATCAGGTCCATGCTATTGGGCGTGGGCTTGAGGCTGAGGCCCCCGGTGTCGAACACCACTCCCTTGCCCACCAGTACGTAGGGCTTAGCGTTCTGTGCGTTGGCTGGCTTCCACTCCAAAATGCTGAACGTGGGCGGCTCGGGCGAGCCCAGATTCACGGCTAACAGGCCGCCCATGCGCAGGGCCTCGATGCGGGCTAGGTCGAGGATATCGGTGGTGTAACCGGCCTCGTCACCTGCGGCGGCCATGCGCTCCGCGAATTGCTCGGCGTTGAGCTTGTTGACGGGCGCATTCACCAGGTCGCGGGCCAGGGCCACGCCTTGCAGCACGTGCGCCAGCGCGCGCACATCTGCCTCGGTGGCCGCATCTCCCACTAGCGTAATAGTGGTCAGCGCTGGCGCCTTGCGCGATTTCTCGTCGGTTTTGTAGCCTTCAAACTGGTAGGCCGTCAGGGCCAGGCCTTCGGCTAAAGCCAGGGCCCCAGCGGGTTCATCGGCGAGGTTCTGGATAAAAACCTCGGTTACTTTCTCCGTCTTTAGCAGGCCGTGGAGCTGGTGGCCGCTGCGGCGCAGGGCTTCCAGTACCTGGTCAGCGGTGGGCTTGTCGGCCAACACCACGTAGTAGTGTTGATGGCTAAAGTGGTTGAGGTGAACGGATTTCTGGTGATTAGCTAAAGCCGCTTCGACGTAGGCGCGGGCGGCGGCAGGCAGGTCGCCGGCTGCCGCCATGGGTAGCACAGTCGTGCCGTGGGACAGTAAAAAAACTTGAGTGGCCTGGGCTGGCGCTGTGGCCGCGTGGGCAAGTTGGGGAAGCATAAATTAGGGGGAGAAGGCAGGATCGGAGAGAACCACAAACTTAGCAAAAAGGCCCGCCGTGCGGTGCGCGGCGGGCCTTTTCAGGGCATTGGCGGCTAGGCCTGGGCGTCGAAAGCCGTCTGGATGGCCTGTACGCCTTGTAGCGCGTCCGCGCCGAGATGCACGTGCAGGGCCCGGCGCTCGTACTTCTGCAGGGCCTCCAGGTCGCCCTGTGCCTGGGCGTTTTCGAGGGTGCCGAAGGTGTAGGAGCGGCCCGGCAGCGGCAGGTCGGGGTTGTGGTCGGCGGTGAGCTGCAAGAACAGGCCGGTGTTGGGGCCCCCCTTGTGGTACTGGCCGGTGGAGTGCAGGAAGCGCGGCCCGTAGCCGAACGTGGTGGCCGTGTGCAGGCGCACCATCAGGCTGGTGCGCAGCTTGTCGAAGGCCGCGTTCAACGCTGGCGATTCGGTGAGGTAGGCTTGGATGGACACAAAATCACCCGCCTTGGCTTGCTTGAAGAAATTGGCAATCAAGTGCGCGGCGTCGGTTGCTTTCGGCACGCCGTAGTAGTCGAGGCCGCCGGCCGACAGCGCTTTTTCCTGCTCGGGCAAGTGGCCTTCTTCGGCCACTACTTTCATCAGGCGGTCGGTGGCCGTTTTGCTTTCCTGCACGTTGGGCTGGTCGAAGGGGTTGATGCGCAGCACGGCGCCCACCACCGAAATAGCCATTTCCCAACGGAAAAACTCCTGGCCCAGGTCCAGCGCATCCTTCAAGCGAATGGTGATTACTGGATGGCCAGCGTGAAGCAGAGCATCAAGTGCATGTTGATTAGAAAGGTCAGCGTCGCCCTCATAGCCCACGTACACAAACACCCGGTCGTGGCCGTACGTGTCCGGGGCCCCCACGGGCTCGCCAGCTACGGGCAAAATGCCCTTGCCGTGCTTGCCGGTGCTCTCGGCCGTGAGTTGCTCCAGCCACAGGCCCAGGTCGCTCAGCGAGGGGGGCGTGACGAGCGTCAGCTTGTCGCGGCCCTGCGTGGCCAGCACGCCTAAGGCCGTGCCCAGGGCTAGGCCGGGGTTTTGGTCCACAGGGCCGTAGGCACCGCAGGCGCGCATCATACGGATCGCGCGCTCCAGAATTTCGCCCACGTTCAGGCCGTACAGCGCGGCCGGCACCAAGCCGAAGTAGGTGAGGGCCGAGAAGCGGCCGCCCACCGAGTCAAAGTTGAGGAACACGTGGCGGTAGCCCAGGCCGTTGGCCGTGGCGATGAATTTCGAGCCCGGGTCGGTAATGGCCACGAAGTTCTCGCCGGCCTTGTCGCCTTTGATGGCTTTTACTTTGTCGTAGAAGTAGTCGCCGAAGGCCAGGGGCTCGGCCGTGGTGCCCGACTTGCTGGCCACAATGAACAGCGTGTCGGCCAGCGGCAGCGTCTCTTCGAAGTGGCGCACCGTGCCGGGGTCGGTGGTGTCGAGGATGGAAATGGGCAGGCCACCTTCGCCTTGCGGGAAGGATTTCTGGAACACGATGGGGGCCATCGAGCTACCGCCCATGCCCATCACGAGCACGTGCTTGAAGCCGGCGGCTTTCACTTCGTTCACGAAGGTTTCGAGGGCCGGCACGACCGACACCATCGTTTCGGCTACCCGTAGCCAGCCCGTGAAGTCGCGGATGCTCTGCTGGGCCTCCGCGTCGTCGGTCCACAGCGCAGCGTCCGTGTTCCAGAAGCCTTGGGTGAACTGGGCGGCGTTAAATTCTTGCAGCTTAGCGTCTACTGCGCCCTGGTGCTGGCCCAGTTGCAGGGTGGCGGAGGCGGTGGTTTCGGCTAGTGCGGCCACGCGCTTCTTGTCCAGCGAGTCCATCAGCTTGCCGAAGGGCTCGTTGAATTTCTTGGCGCCGTCCACTTCCAGCTCGTGGGCCAGGCCCTCCAGGTCGAGGCCCACGGTGGGCAGCGCCTTTAGCACGGCGGCCACCTGGTTGAGGTCGTCCTCGAGGCGCACGGCGGGCTGGCCCTTCTCGCGGAACAGGTTCAGGGTTTCCAGCGGAATGGTGTTCACGGTGTGGGGCCCAATGAGGCCGTCGACGTACTTGAGGTCGTCGTACTTCGGGTTTTTGTTGCCGGTGCTGGCCCACAACAGGCGCTGCGACTCGGCGCCCTTGGCCTTCAGCGCGTCCCAACGGGGCCCGGCGAAAATCTTCTTGTAGTCCTGATACGCCTGCTTAGCGCTGGCCACGGCCACCTGGCCCACCAGGGGCCCGGCAATTTGGGCCTGGTCGCCGCCGCCGGCCACCAGTTGATCCAGCTGCGGGTCAATCAGCACGTCGATGCGGCTGAGGAAGAAGCTGGCCACCGAGTCGATGCGCGCGATGGGCTGGCCGGCTTGCAGACGGTCTTCGAGGCCGGCGAGGAAGGCTTCGGCCACGGCCTTATAGCGCTCCACGCTGAAAATCAGCGTCACGTTCACGTTCACGCCTTCTGAAATCAGCTTGCGAATGGCGGGCAGGCCCTCCAGCGTGGCGGGCACTTTGATCATCACGTTGGGCCGGTCCACGGCCTTCCAGAAGCGCAGGCCCTCAGCAATGGTGCCGGCGGTGTCGTGCACCAGCTTGGGCGATACTTCGAGGCTCACGTAGCCGTCGCCGGCGTTGCCCGCGCCGTCGTACAGCGGGCGGAATAGGTCGCAGGCGGCCTGCACGTCGGCAATGGCCAGCGCTTCGTAGATGTCGTTGGTCGACTTGCCTTGCAGGGCCAGGGCCTTAATGGCGTTGTCGTAGTCGTCGCTGCCGCCGATGGCTTTCTCAAAAATGGCGGGGTTGGACGTGACGCCACGGAGCTGGTCGTCGGTGATGAGCTTCTGCAACTCGCCGTTGATGAGAATTTTGCGGCGGATGAAGTCGAGCCAGATGCTTTGGTCGAGGGGGCGGATGGCAACCAGTGGGTTCATATCGGAGGGGAATGAGCAGAGATGCGGGTGCGAAGGTGGGCTTTCTTTGCGAAACCACCGCCTTGTTTACGCAAGAAGCCGCGCAAGTGGGGGCCCCGCGCCCAAGTTTTGCTCGCCGGGGCCCCTAGCTTTGCGCCATTCGCTCCCCATTTTCGCCCGCCCTGCCCGGTGCAAGACTACTTGCTCTTCGTCGACACCGAAACCACCGGCCTGCCCGCCGGCTGGCGGCGGCCCTACGCCGACGACGCGGCCTGGCCCCACCTGGCCCAGCTGGCCTGGGTGGTGTACACCCGCGCCGGGGCCCTGGTGAAGGCCGAAAACTACTACCTGCGCGTGCCCGCCGGCACCATGCAGCCCACGGCCCAGGCCATCCACGGCCTCAGTACCGAGTTTCTGGCAGCCGAAGGGCAGGACCTAGGCCCCGTGCTTACCAGCCTGGCCGCCGACCTGGCGCAGTATAAGCCGCTGGTGGTGGGCCACTTCGTGCAACTCGATTTCCACATGCTGGGCGTGGGCTTCCACCGGGCGGGGCTGCCCAACCCGCTGCCGGGGCTGCCCACGTTTTGCACCATGCTGCCCACGGGGCCCCTGGCGCGCGCGCTGGGGCCCCCGCCCGGCCGCCAGCTGCTGCGCCTGAACGAGCTCTACGAACACTTGTTCCACGAGCCGCTGGACCGCCACCACGACGCCCAAACCGACGCCGAAGCCACGGCCGAGTGCTTTTTCGAGCTTTGGCGCACCGGCTACCTCACCGAGGCCAGCCTGGCCCAGCAGGTGCCGCTGGCCGAGCCCGTGGCCGCGGGGCCCTTCGCGTGGCTTGGGCCCCAGGGGCGGCGGTGGGCGGCCGGGGCATCGGGCGCGCTGGTGTTGCTCTTTCTTATTTGGCTATACTATTACTATGGATAATCGCCTCGCTTTTTTGCAAACCGTGCAGCCTTTTAGTGAGCTGCCCACCGAGGTGCTGGCCGGCGTGGCCGACCTGCTCCAGGCGGTGGAATACGCCAAGGAAACCCTGATTTATAAGCAGGACGTGACCAAGCTGCGCGGCGTGGACCTGCTGGTGGCCGGCAGCTACGAAACGTTTTTCTACGACAGCGAGCAGCACAAGCGCCTGCCCGAGGAGTACGGCCCGGGGGCCTGCTACGGCGGCATGTCCATTTTGTTGAATAAGAAGCGCTCCATCCGCACGGTGGTGGCGCGCAAAGGCACGCGGCTGTACTTCCTGCACCGGCGCGATTTTAGGGCCCTGTGCCTGGCCTACAAGGACTTCTTCCACTACTTCACCACCCGCTACGGCGAGCGGATGCTGAACGAGGAGTACGCCCACTTCATCCGCCCCACGTCCGCCCCGGAGGAAAACTTCATCGCCGCCGACCAGATTTATTCGCGCAAAATCGAAACCCTCGAAACCCGCGACCTGGTGGAGTGTACCGGCGACACGCCCATCTTCGAAGCGGCCCAGCGCATGGCCCGCGGCAAGGTGAGCTGCCTGTTTGTGCGCGACGCCGGGGGCCCCATCGTGGGCTACGTGACCGATATTGTGCTGCGTGACGCCGTAGTGGCCAAGTGCCTGGACGCCCGGCGCCCGGTGGCCGACATCCTGGCCACGCCCATCGTGTCCATCGCCAGCGACGCCTTCGTGCACGAGGCCATCCTGCTGATGTTCCAGACCAAAACGCGCTACCTGCTCATCGAGAAAGGCGGCGCGTTTGTGGGCTTCCTCAGCCGCAACAAGCTGCTGAGCGACCTGGCGCAGTCGCCGTTCATGTTCATCCAGGCCGTGAAGCTGGCGCAGTCGCCGCGCGAGCTGCGGCTGCGCTGGCGCAAGGTGCCCGAAATCGTGAACCAGCTGCTGAGCCGCGGCGTGAAGGCCGAATTGGTGAACCAAGTCATCACGACCGTGGCCGACACCATCGCCCTGAAAGTAATTGAGGGCGTGCTGGCCGAAATGGGCCCCGCGCCGGCCAAGTTCGTGTTCATGGTGCTCGGCAGCGAAGGGCGACAGGAGCAAACCCTGCTCACCGACCAGGACAACGCCATCGTGTACGAGGACAAGGCCAACGAGCAGCGCGAGCTGGTGCGCGAGTACTTCCTGCGCTTCGCCAGCACCGTGTCCGACCGCCTCGACCAGATCGGGCTGAGCCTATGCACAGGCGGCTTCATTGCCCAAAACCCGCGCTGGACGCACTCGCTCTCGCACTGGAAGCGCAACTACCACGAGTGGATCGACGACTCGAACCCGGAGGCGGCCATGCAGTTTTCGACGTTTTTCGACTGCCGCCTGCTCTACGGCGAGCCCGAAATCATGGACGAGCTGCGCGACTTCATCCGCACCGAGCTGGACCGGCCCTTGGACCGCTTCCTGCACTACATGGCCACCAACGCGTTGCAGTACGAGCCGCCGCTCACGTTTTTCCGCAACTTCCGCACCTTCACGCAGGGCGACCAAAAGGTGTTCGATCTGAAGAAAACCATGACGCCCATCGTGGATTTGGTGCGCGTGTACGCCCTGCGCCACCAGGTGTTCCAAACCAACACCGGGGCCCGCCTGGCCCAGCTGCGGGCGCGCGGCGTGTTCACCGAGAAGGAGTACCAGGAGCTGCTGCAAGCCTACTACTACCTGATGGGCATGCGCTTAAAAAAGCAGGCCCGCCAGCTCATCGACGACCTGATGCCCGCCACCAACTACCTAGACCCCAAGGAGCTAACCCAAGTAGAACAGGTGACGCTGAAAGAAATTTTCAAAGTCATCGCCGACTTTCAGGTGAAAATCAAGGTCAGCTTTACCAAGGCCTTGTAAAGGAAAGAAGCCGCCGTGGGGCCCCACGGCGGCTTCTCTTATTCAAGCCTAGTAGAACGTCATGCAGAGCGCAGCGAAGCCTCTTTGTCGCGCCAGTAATTAATTAGTTGCGTAGGAAAGGTGCTTCGCTGCGCTCTGCATGACGTTCTGGGCCCCTAGTGATTTGCCCGGGGCCCCGGGGCCCTAAAACTCCCGCTGAATCACCGGGGCTTCCTGGCCGAACAGCGACGACTCGCGCAGCATGAGCTGGGGCTTGAGCATGATGCGGGGGGGCGAGTAGTTGGGGGTGCGCTTGAGGATTTGCAGGAGCAGGTTCACGGCGGTTTCGCCCATTTGCTCGCCGCGCTGGTCCACGGCCGTCAGGCGCGGGTGCGTCATGGTGGTGAAGGGCTCGTTGCTGAAGCAGGCAATGGCGAAGTCCTTCGGCACGCGCAGGCCGTGGCTTTCGAGCACTTCCAGGGCCCCTACGGCGGGGAAGGCGTAGGCGGCAAACACGGCGTCGGGCCGGTCGGCCAGGCCCATGAGGTAGTCCATGCCGTCGCGGCCCGACTCCTGGTTCGAGCGCGGCAGCGAATACACCAGGCGCTCGTCGAAGGGCAGGCCGTGGGCCTCCAAGGCGGCCTGGTACCCCAGCAGGCGGTTGCGGCTAGTGTTGAGGTGCTGGGGCCCTGCGAAGTGGGCAATGCGTCGGCAGCCCTGCCGGATGAGGTGCGTCACGGCGTCGTAGGCCCCGAGGTGGTCGTCGAGCACCACGGCCGTGCTGCCGGGCAGGTCGGGCATGCGGTCGAAGAAAATGAGCGGTGTGCCCTGCTGCTGCACCTGCCGGAAGTGGTTGAGGTCCTGATCGGTGCCTTTTGATACCGACACGAGGATGCCTTCCACTTGCGAGGCCAGCAAAGCCTCCACGTTCTGGCGTTCGCGTCGGATGTCTTCGTTCGACTGGCACATCATCACGTTGAAGCCGGCGCGGCTGGCAATTTTCTCGATGCCGTTCATCACGGCCGGGAAAAAGTAGCCGTTGATGTGCGGCACAATTACGCCCACCGTGTTACTGCGCCCCTTGCGTAGAGCGGCGGCGAGGCTGTTGGGCAAGTAATTCAGCTCCTGGGCCAGCTGGCGCACGCGCGCCTTGGTGGCCTCGCTGATGCTGGGGTGGTCGCTGAGGCCGCGCGAAACGGTGGACGTGGACAAGCCCAACTGCGCGGCGAGTTCGGCGATGGATATCCGCTTGTTAGTGTTGGGCAAAGCTCAAGATCTAATGAATCCGACGGGAAGGACCGGGTAGGCCGGCGGGGGGTGCGCCCCCACCGGCCTGTACAGGGCCCCAAGGTAGGAATGAATGCGCGTTTCGCGGGCCCCGGGGCGCCGCCGCGGGGCCCCGGGGGCTACCTTTGCGGCTCCGCCGCGCCCTTCCGCCGCGCCGGGGCCCCGCATGCACTCCCCCGTCAAACCCAAGAAACACCTCGGCCAGCACTTCCTGGCCGATCCCAACATTGCCCGCCGCATCGTGGGGGCCCTGCGCCGGCCCGACGGCGTGCACCAAGTGCTCGAAATAGGCCCCGGTACGGGCGTGCTCACGCAATTTTTGCTGCAAGACCCGGCATTCACGACCAGCGTGGTGGAAATTGACCGCGAGTCGGTGGTGTACCTGGAGGCTACCTACCCGGCCCTGGCGCCGCGCATCTTCGCCACCGATTTCCTGAAGCAAGACATCGGCGCCCTGTTTCCGGGCCAGCCGCTGGCCATCATCGGCAACTTCCCTTACAACATCAGCAGCCAGATTTTTTTCCAGGTGCTGGCCCACCGGCAGCAGGTACGCGAGGTGGTGGGCATGATCCAAAAAGAAGTGGCCGAGCGCCTGGCCGAGCCGCCCGGCTCGAAAACCTACGGCATCCTGAGCGTGCTGCTGCAAGCGTTCTACACCATCGAGTACCTGTTCACGGTGCCGCCCCACGTGTTCATCCCGCCGCCCAAGGTCGAGTCGGCTGTGGTGCGCCTCACCCGCAACGCCACCGAGCACTTGGGCTGCGACGAAAAGCTGTTTTTCCGCGTCGTGAAGCAAGCCTTTTCCACCCGTCGCAAAACCTTGCGCAACGCCTTGAAGCCGCTGGGCTTGTCGGCCGAGGCGATGGCCGGGGAGATTTTCGACAAGCGCGCCGAGCAGCTGGGCGTGGCCGAGTTTGTGGGATTGACCAAGCTGGTGGAAGCGCACAATGCAATTTAAAGCCAGAATGAAAAGTGCAAAACCTATTAAAAACCTGGCTTGCCTATTTCTATTGCCGCTGCTTTTAACGGGCTGTTCTTGGGGTGACGAGTACGACACACATCAATTGACAGGACGTTATTATTTGAGCAAGATTGAGCCCAGCCTGGACGAATGGGACTTGTATTTTGACCAAGAAACACGCGGAAGCGGCTTGGGTGAATCTCTTTTAAAGCGTCCAATAGTGGAAGTCGGCTTCAACGAGAAATGCATCATTCTGCGGGTAGCAAGCGCGTCGCCTCAATTTTATATCGCACTCATGACCGATGCGGTAGATCAAGTAGAAGCCCAAGCTAATGTCAGGGGCCCTATGACTAAACATGAGTTCCAGAACTTTAAACAAGAAATAAACGGCGACACTTTACTCCAATTTAATCCCAGTTTAACAAAAAGCGGATGGTAAGTACCTGCCTGATAATCGATGAAATGCACCCCTCGCTGCTGCCGATGCTGGCCGGCATCGGCGTGGTGGCCGATTACCGGCCCGAACTCACTGCGGCCGAGGTGCCCGGGGCCCTGGCGGCCAAGCCCTACGATGGGCTGGTGGTGCGCAGCAAGCTGCGCGTAACGGCCGAACTGCTGGCCCGGGGGCCCCAGTTGCGCTACGTGGCCCGGGCCGGCGCGGGCGTCGATAATATTGACGAGGCGGCGATGGCAGCGGCGGGCGTGACGCTGCTCAACGCCCCTGAAGGCAACCGCGACGCGGTGGGCGAGTTTGCCACCGGGCTGCTGCTGGCGCTGTTTCGGCACGTGGTGCGGGCCGACGGCGAGGTGCGCCGCGGCGAATGGCGGCGCGAGGCCAACCGGGGCGAGGAAATTGGGGGCAAGACCATCGGCATGCTTGGCTACGGGCACATGGGCCGGGCGTTTGCGCGGCGGCTGGGGGCCTTTGGGTGCACCGTGCTGGCGCATGACCACGACCCGGCGGTGGCCGCCGACGCCCATGCCGCGCTGGTGCCGCTGGCCGAGCTGCAGGCCCGGGCCGATGTGTTCAGTCTGCACATTCCGTACTCGGCGGCAAACCACCATTTTGTGAACCACGCGTTGCTGGCCGGTTTCCAGCGGCCGCTGTGGCTGCTGAACACGGCCCGCGGCGAGGTGCTCGACCACGCCGCCTTGGTAGAAGGCTTGCAGGCCGGGCGCGTGTACGGAGCGGCGCTCGACGTGCTCGAAAACGAGCGGCTGGCCACCCTCACGCCCGCCCAGGCGGCGCGCTACGAATACCTGAAAAGCGCTGATAACGTGCTGCTCACGCCCCACATCGGGGGCTGGACGCACCAGAGCTACCAGCGCATCAACGAGGTGCTGGTGGGCAAGCTGGCAGCATTTTTAGCCGCCGCCCACGGCGGAGGTAAGGAGTAATTGGGTTTGTCGTATCTTTGCCCCGAACCTAATGCAGGGAGAACGGTTGGCCGCGCGCCAGCCGTTCTCCTTGCTTTTTAGCCAACCCGCAACCCTCCCCGTTATCCCATGGCCACCATCAATTATTATTCCCCCGAAGGCCTGCAAAAACTGAAAGACGAACTGCAGGACCTGAAAGTGAAGGGCCGCGCCAAGGCCGCCGAAGACCTGCGCGAGGCCCGCGACAAAGGCGACCTGAGCGAGAACGCCGAGTACGACGCCGCCAAGGACGCCCAGGGCCTGCTGGAACTGAAAATATCGAAGCTGGAGGAAGTCGTGGGCAACGCCCGCGAGCTGGACGAAACCAACATGGACCTCAGCAAAGTGCTCATCATGAGCAAGGTGAAACTGAAAAATACTAAGAACAACGCCGTGCTGAACTACACCCTCGTGGCGGAGGAAGAGGCCAACCTGGCCACCGGCAAAATCTCCGTAAAATCGCCCATCGGCAAGGGCCTGCTGGGCAAATCGGTGGGCGACGTGGCCGAAATCACGGTGCCGGCCGGCAAGCTACAATTCGAGGTGCTGGAAATCAGCCGGTAGGCTTTTCGTTGTCAGTTGTTCGTTGTCAGTTAGCAGGGTGGTGCCGGAAGGTGCCATCCTTTTTGCGTTCGGGGCCCCGCGCTGGCCCGCGCGGTTGTTATTTGCACAAGCAACGAATAACTGACAACCAACACCTAATAACTAACGCAATGCCTTCCATTTTCTCCCGCATCGTTTCGGGCGAGCTGCCCGCCTACAAAGTGGCCGAGGACGGCCAGCACCTGGCATTCCTCGACATCACGCCCCTGGTAGAAGGCCACACGCTGGTAATTCCCAAGCAGGAAATCGACTATATTTTTGACCTGACGCCCGACGCGTTGGCGGCCTTGCACATGTTTGCGCAGCGCGTGGCCAAGGGCGTGGCGGCGGCCGTGCCGTGCAAGCGCATCGGCGTGGCCGTCATTGGGTTGGAGGTGCCCCACGCGCACATTCACCTGATTCCGATGAACAAGGTGGCGGACATGAACTTCGCCAATCCTAAAATTTCGGTGGCCGCTGCCCGCATGGCCGAGCTGGCCGCCGCCATTGCCGCGAAAGTAGCCGGCGGCAGCGGCCTGGCCGAAGCCGAAGCGGCCCGGGCCCCCGCGGCCCCTGCCGACGACCCCACGGTGCAGCAGTTGCAAAAAATGTGCACCGGCCTGCGCTTCGTATCCGAGTCGGATGCGCCGCTGGAGCCCGTGAGCTACGCTGCCCCGGCCGGGACCTTAGCCCCCGCCGCGCTGCTGAAAGTGCTGGGCGAGCCGGCCGGTACTGAGTTGATTAACAAGGAATTGACTGATTTTCTGAGCCAGCATACCGCCGACAACGGCGTGCTGCACGACCCGGCCCAGGCCAACCGCTACAAGGCGTTGCAGTTTTTCCTGAAGCAAGAGCTGGACGGCACGCAGGTGTACTTGGTGGGGGAGGAGCCTCAAATTCGCGCTTATGCGTTGGGCCGCGACGCCAACGGCCGCCTGGCCGGCTTCAAGACGGTGCTCACGCAAACCTAGCGCAGAGGAATCGCTGCTAATTGATTGTGCCAGAACAGTGTAGAGGCACGTCTTTGCAGCCAAGGCTTGAGCGGTACTGGACTGGTCGTTCAACTCGGAAACGCAAGGATCAGTCTCTACACCGCGAGGGAGGCTGAAAATCCACCCGAATAGCCCTTAACAAATTCATCGTGCGAACCCTCTGCAAGATTATTTTAGCCGGGGCCCTGGCCACGCCCGCGGTGGCCCAAACCCCGGCCGTGCCCGCGCCGGTGGCAGCGTCTTTACAGAAAATCAGCGCCGCCGATTTCAAAGCGCACGTGCAGTACCTGGCCGACGACCGCCTGCGTGGCCGCCTGCCCGGCACGCCCGGCTACCAAATGGCTGTGGACTACACGACGGCGCAGTTCCAGAAAATGGGCGTGCGGCCGGCTGGCGAGAACGGGGGCTTCACCCAAAAAGTGCGGCTGCGGCGCGCCTTCGTCGAGCCGGGCGCAACGCTGAGTATCCAGGCCGCCGGGGGCCCTACAGCTCCGCTCGCCTACGGCACCGATTTCACGTTTTACCCCAACCCGGGCGCTCCGCAGGTGAAAGCGGACGCGGCGCTGGTATTCGCCGGCTACGGCATTTCGGCGCCGGAATTGGGCTACGACGACTACGCGGGCCTCGACGCCACAGGCAAAATCGTGGTGCTGACGCGCCAGCCCCTACGGCAGTTTGGCGACAACGAGCAGCAATATTTTGGCGACGTGCGCACCCTGCTCGAAACCGCCGCCCGCCACGGCGCCGTGGGCGTGCTGCTGGCCGCCGGCAAGGCCGGGGCCCCGCTGCCCAACGCCCCAAAGGGCGTGGTGAGCGTGCTGGGCCCCACGGGCCAGGTGGCGGTGTCGCGCAGCTACGCGCCGGGCTCGGTGCAGCTGGTGGGCTCCCTCAGCGCGGCGGCGCTGCAAAAGCTTTTTGCCGGCGCGGCGGCCGACACCACCCAGGCGCTGGCGGCGCTGCGCGCCGGCAAGCCCGCCTCGCAGGCGCTGCCGGGCCGCCTGAGCGCCGCCTACCGCAGCCGCTACCAAGACGTGGACAGCTACAACGTGGTGGGCAAAATTGAAGGCTCGGACGCCCGGCTGAAAAACGAGTACGTGGTGCACAGTGCCCACCTCGACCACCTGGGCGTGGGCCCCGCCGTCAACGGGGACTCGATTTATAACGGCGCCCACGACAACGCCACCGGCGTGGCCTCGGTGCTGGAGATTGCGCGGGCCTACAGCCGGCTCAAGCCCGCGCCCAAGCGCTCGGTTCTGTTCGTGCTGGTGACGGGTGAAGAAATGGGGCTGCTGGGCTCGTCTTATTTTGCCAAATTCCCAACGGTGCCCAAGGCCGCGCTGGTGGCCGACGTGAACACGGACATGCCCACCATCATCGCGCCGCTGCTCTCGGTGGTGCCGCTGGGGGCCCTGCATTCGTCGCTGCTGCAGCCTGTGGATGCGGCCGCCGCCTACCTGGGGCTGACGGTCGAAGCCGACCCCGAGCCGGCGCAGCACCGTTTCATCCGCAGCGACCAGTACAGCTTTGTGGTACAAGGCGTTCCGGCCCTGCACCTCAAGTACGGCAATAAGACGGCCGACGGTAAAAACAACCTCAGCGAGCAGGTGCAGAAATGGCGCGCCGTCACGTACCACAAGCCCCAGGACAACTTCGATGGAGGTACTTTCGACTGGGAAGCGGGCCGTAAATACGCGCAGCTCAACTTCCTCGTCGGCTACCAGGTGGCCCAGGCCGCCGCCCGCCCCACCTGGAACCAGGGCGACTTTTTCGGGGCCCGGTTTGGGAAATAGTTGCGCCGCGTGTCGGGCCCGTTGCAACGCTGTGGCCGGCCAATGGTCTATGAAAAGTCCGCGCATGGTGCGCGGGTTTTTCACGTCTTAACGCCCGTCAAAATGCTTCGCCTGCTACTACTCGGCTGCCTGTTGCTGCAAACCCTATCAGCCTGGGCCCTCAAGCCCTCGCCAACTTGGTGGGCCACGCCCGATACCCTGGGCCTGAAGTACCAAAGTATGACCCTGACCACGCCCGACCACGTGCGGCTGGCTGCGTGGCTGGTGGCGCCCGTGGCCGGGGCCCCCGACCAGCACACCACCATGGTGCTGGCCGGCAACGACTCGGGCAACATGGCGTCCTTCCTCTTCCAGGCGCGGGCGCTGGCGGCGGCGGGCTACCAGGTTTTGCTGTTCGACTACCGCGGGTTTGGCCACAGCCAAGCCTTTGCCATCGACCCAAACCGGCTGTACTACGAGGAATTTGCCACCGACTTGGGCGCCGCACTGGCCGAAGCCCGGCGGCGCGCCCCCCGCCAACGGGTGGGTATTATCAGCTTTTCGATGGGCACTTTGATTGCAGCTAAAGTAGCGGCGGCCCACCGCTGCGACTTCCTTGTCACCGACAGCTATGTGGCCAATCCGCAGGGCTTGGTGGCCTATTATCAGCGCGTGCGGCCCGAGCGGCCCGTGACACTCCCCGCCGAGGCCGCTTCATACAACCAAGTGGCCCCGCGGGTGAAGTGCCCGTGGCTGCTCATCGTGGGCACCACCGACCCTGTAACCACGTTGGCCGACTCAACTGCCACGGCGCAAGCGGCCCGCCAGGGCCAGCGGCGGCAGGTGTTTTCAGTGCCCTGTGGCCACCAAGGCGCCATGGAAGAAATGGCAAAAGCTGAGCCTGCTCAAGACTACGGCAATGCCTACGTGCGGGTGGTGAGCCGCTTTTTAGGCGGCAAAGTGCTGGCTGAGAAAGGATAAATGAATCGTATTGGTAATTAATTGGCCCGGCCGCTGTCCACCACTTTTTGCAGTTGGGCCTGGGCGGCGGGGGGCAGGGCGCTGAGTAAATCGAGGCCCGAGGCGGCCTCAACTTTATCGACGGAGGTGAGGTACTGCTTCCAGTCGGGGGCGATGCTGTTGTCGTTGGGCGTGTCGACGGCGAGGATGCGGGCCTGGCCGGCGGCGATGCGGCGGAGGTCGTCGGTGCCTTCGGGCAGAATCACCACTACTTTCCAGATGCGGGCGGGCACCGTCACGCGGCCCTGGTCGAGGGCGGTGGCGAAGCCGTTTTTGCCGGTGCCGCCGCGGCCGTAGCTGCCCATCAGCACGTAGGCTTCGAGGCCGCGCTGCACTTGGGCGCGGGTGTATTCTTCGAGGTGGGCCCAGGTTTGCTGGTTGTTCTGGGGGGCCTGGGGCACCATGTTGCTCATCAGGAAAGTGGCCGAATTGTCGTCGAGGGTAGCCGTGCGGTCGCCGCTGGGGCAGTTGTGGCCCTTGTCGAAGCCCGAGCCCGAATAGCTCTGGGGCGTTACCTGGAAGAACTGCCGGGGCAGGGCGGGGTCGGGGCGGAAGTCGTTCTGGCGCGGCGACTGGCCCAAATCGCCCCGGCCGACGTGCCAGCTCGTCCAGGTCGGAATGCCGCGCGTGGCGTTGTAGCCGCTCGTGAACTGCGGGCGCACCAGCAGGTAGTTGGTGGCGTTGGCCGGGTCGGAGGTGGCGCCGCTGGGGTTGCCCAGCAGCAGGTTGTCGCCGGGGTTGGTGGCCGGGCCGGGGGCCCCGGTGGGGCCCTGGGCGGTGGGCGCTGGCGTGGGGCGGGTGGGGGCCCCGGGCGCGGGCAGGGCGGTGCCCGTGCCGCCCACGGCCACGGCCACGGCGGGCCCGGTGGCGGTGGTCAGCACCACGTCGTCGAAGTTGAGGCGGGTTTTGGGCCCGCTGGTTTTGCGAATTTCCAGGCGCAACGGCTCGCTGGCGGCCCCGGCGAAGGTGTGGGGCACCAGCCGGGGCCCCTGGGTGGTGACCGGGGCCCCGGCCCGCTGCCAGTGGCCGCCGCCGTCGCGGCTCAGCCACAGCTCCCAGGTGCTGGGTCCGTCGGTGCCGTAGGCGGCGGCGCTGACGGTGATTTGGCGCACGCCGGCCGCCGCGTCGAACTGCATGGTGAGGCGGCCCAGCCCGCGCAGGCGCGCCGCGTGCTGGCCGTCCTTGTGGTCTTGCGCGGTGCTGCCGATGAGGCCGTCCTGGAAGTGCCAGGGCCCCGTAGCCAGCGCCTCGTCGGCCTCGGTGTAGGCGCCCTTGGTGCCGGCCTCGAAGGTTTCGGGGAAGGCGACGGCCGGCGTTTGGCGCAGGTCGGAAGGGGAGCGGCGGTCAGGGTTGGAGGAGCAGGCCAGCAGGGCCAGGGCCCCGAGCAGGAGGGAAGGACGCATGGCGGCGAAAATACGGCGCTGGTCGCGGCCGGAAGAAACGAGCAAAAATTGAGTGCTACTTACCTAGGAATAGTGGAATGATTTGGTGGAGTAGGAGTATAAAAAAGCTCAGTTCCTAGCAGAGCTTTTTTCTATTGGATAGAAATCGTCAAATTACTGGCGAACAACGCCTAATACTTTCAGGACGGTATAATGTGCGGAAGGATTGCCGAAGCTACCGCGGAAGGTGGTCTCGGTATGCAGCTTGATGCGTAAGTAATCACTGGGGCGAAAATCTACCCGGCCTTCGTGGAAATCCTCTAGCCAGCCAGTATCTGCCATTTTTGCTGTGATGGTGTGGCCTTTCAATACTAATTCCCACATAGATTCACCCATGAAGTCAGGCCGTTTTGCTTTGACGAGATATTCGCTCTCGCTATTTTGAGTTTCGGTAACAAGTAGGGCTTGCAGATTAGCAGTGTTGAAGTGGGGATTGAAGCGAGCATTGCCAGCAGATGAGCGGTATTCGATGTACTCTTTTTCGCGTAGCGAAGAAACTGCGCGTGTTAGTTCCTCTATGAACACAACAAGCTTATCAAGTGGAATTTGACCCGGCACCAATAGCGGATTGATGGAGGCCGCGGCTGCATCACCTTCGAGTGCGGTCTGAAGATTTTTTAATTCATCGGCACTATAAAGGCCAGGCTTGTCTTCCAGAAACTTGATAAAGCGTTGTAAGCCTTTGTTAAGGAAATGCCCAATTACTTTTCTCCAGTCGAAACTCTTAACGGCTTCTTCGGGAATGCCGCGCAGAAAGACTGCCAATTTGGCCCGTATAGAGCCAGTCTCGATGTCTTCCAGTACTAATTCAGCCCGAAGTTCTGGAGCGGCCGTTTGCGCCAATAAGCTGTCAAGCTTACCCAGTACGACCAGAAGATCAGCAATAGTTTTAAAGACCCTCTGGGGAAGCTGGCTCTGCTTTTCGAAGTCGAAATACAACTCAAACTCAGCTACTACTATATCCATTGGTTAGTGGTCGATTTGGTAGTGTTTGGAAGTATGTTCTATTCACTTAAGCCCCCGGCCGCAGGGGCGACTGGGCGGCTAGCGCATCCACGATTTGCATAGTTTCGACGCTGACGGTGCAGACGCGGGCCAGTAGGTCGGCCACGGCCTCGGCGTGGTCGGCGAAGCGGTATGTGTCGAAGTGGGCGCGGATGGTGGGGTCCTTGGGCGTGCGCTCCTTGTACTGGTCGAGCACCCATTCCAAGGCCGAGCGGTTGCCGAGGCGGTAGCGCCAGGCATCGGTCGGAATACCGCTGAGCAATACCTCCTCGTTGTAAAAAATAATGCCGGCCTCGGCGTCGGCTTTGAGGCGGGTTTTGGCCGCGCGCTCTGCGGGGGTGCGGGGGTGCGGGGGTGTACGTTCCTAAACCGGGTAAAAGCTGAATTTTCTCATAATTCAGGTGCAGGGCCAGAAGCTGCCGGCCCGCCGTGGCCCAGGCCCCAAAATCGGGATAGAAGGGCAGGCGCGGGAAGTCCTGCTTCAGGTTTTGGGCGTAGGCGGCGCGGTAGTGCGGGTCGTATAGCACGGCGTAGGCGTAGTGGAAAATGTCCTCCCCACTGATGCTCGCTGCGCCATAGTGCTTGCGGAATTGGGCCAGGCCCCAGGCCGTGATGTTGGGCTGTTTGTCGCCGTTTTTATTGTAGTAATGAACTGGGATACATTGGGTTTTCTCTAAACAATCGTAGCTCATCATTGAAACCGAAGCCAACGTTTGGAATGGCTTAGAGGAACCGATACCAGAAAACCCAATGTATGCTGGCCCAATTCCAAACATATTGAAGGCACCAATCCGGTCTATCAGTATTTCAGAATTGTGTAGAAAACTACTGACATAAGGACGGTACAAAGTCCGAATTTTCTGCTCCTCTACGTGAATCATTTTGTCGCCGCTAGCCAGTTTGGACTTTAGCGTTTCTGACCATTTAATTTCGGTGTCAAACTCCTTTGAGCCTGAAGTGTGTTCATGGTAAACCTTTGCAAATAGCTTGGCTTTCTCAGTAAGCTGTGCGTTATTAAAATCAACAACCCACTCATCCCGACCTGACATATAGCCTGGAGCAAATTGCTTAAACAAAGCATCTTCACCCGCCATGTTTTTAGTAGCCTTTGTTACTTTAGAAACAAGAGGTATAAGGTTCTTCCAATCGTTATCGGTTTGCCCAAGCCAGTTTCCTTTGGCGTCGGGCTTAATGCGGTCAAAATCGACGTTTTTGAATTTAGTTTCGTGGAGGAAGGTGAGCTTGTCAGTAGCTACCTCTATGGGCGGGCGGCTGGCATAATGAATGCGGGCTTGTTGCCCCTTGCGCTGGGGCTGTTTCACAAAAAAGGCAATAGCTACTCCAGCTTGGATGCCAAACACATTGTGCTTGGTACCTGACAATTTAGGATTGGCTCGCACATCGCCACCCAAATCAACGAGGTAGATGTCCGAAAACTCGTCGGCAACAACTTTGCGGAAACCTCTAAAATTGTCTTTGTGAATAAAGGAGCTGTTTGTGATAAAGCAAAGAATTCCTTTGTCTGCTAATCGGTCGGTAGCCCAGCGAATAAATCGCACATATGGGTCATATATCGCTGTCTTCTGAGACTTATTGACGCTGAGATAAGTGTCTTTTATACGTCTGTCTACGTCGGGATATTTTCGGTTTTTATTGTTGTCATTTTCGTTCTTTTGTTTGGCGTTGTAGGGCGGGTTGCCGATGATGACCGAGATTTCGCGCTCGTTCTGACGCTGGATGCGCTGGGCGTTTTCAAAGCCTAATCCGAAATTGAAACCGAGTTGATTGCGCCGCGTTTTCTGGAAGCCCACGTTGTCGAGCGTGTCCACGAAGCAGATGTTGTGGAACTCGGCGTAGGCCCCCATTTTCTGCTTGTAAGTGTACTCGATGTTGAGGTTGGCGATGTAGTAGGGCAGGATGGCCACCTCGTTGGCGTACAGCTCGTGCTGGTACTTGTGGGCAGGTTCTTCTTGGGTAGGTACTCCAGCAGCTCCGTGATGAATGTGCCCGTGCCGGTGGCCGGGTCGAGGATTTCCACGCCTTTGTCGCCAAGCGTCTTGCTGAAATGCTCGTAGGTCAGGTAGTCGGTGCTCTCAATCATGAAGCGCACCACCTCGTTGGGCGTGTACACGATGCCCAGGCGGTCGGCGCCCTTGGGGTTGTAGGCGCGGTAGAAGTTCTCGTACACCACCTTCAGAAACTTCTGCTTCTCTTTGTGGCTGGCAATGCCCGAGGCTTGGGCGTTGATGACGTCGAAAAACGGCCGGATGCGCTCCAGCGTGTCGCGCCGGGTGGGCCCCGTAAAGAAGGTGTTGATGACCTGCTCCAGCTCGTGGGCGATGTTGTTTTCGCGGTGGAACTGTGTCTCGTCGAATACCTTATTGAAGATGTCCTCCGTGAGGATGTGCTGAATCATCATCTCCCGCGCCTCGGGGGCCCCAAAGTCGGGGTTGATGCTGGCCTGGCCCAGCCCCACAAAATCAGCCAGCCGCGCCTTGAACGTGGGGTTGTCGCCTTCGGCCTTCTCAATGGCTTCGCGCAGGCTTTTGACCACCCCCGGCAGGTCGTGCCGAAACTGCTCGATGGCCCGCCGAAACGTGCGCACCTCGGGCCGTTCGTAGTGAAGAAACTGCGTGAGCAGACGGTCGGTGGCCGCGTCGTCGTCCAGGGCCACACGCCCGGCCTCGCTACCCGCCTGGATGAGCACCAGCGTGATGGAATCCTCGAACAGAATGTTATCCTGCGGGTAGCCCTTGGCAAACTTCTTCTGGATTTCCTCGTCCAGGTCGTCCTGGCTGTCCTTGCTTTCCCAGTAGCCCCAACTTAGGCGCAGGGCGTCCTTCACGGTGCCGTCGGGGTACACGGTGTTGCCCTTGGGGGCCCGGTAGTCCAGCTCCGGTATCAGCAGGAAGTCCTTCTGGCAGCAGTAGTCGTTGAGCAGGTTCTGAAACGCGCCGCGGATGGCCGTTTCCTTCGAGCTGCCGCCGTATTGGATAAGCTGAGCGATTTCGTTCTGGTAGCGTTGAACGGCTTGGCGGGACATGGATAAGAGCGGAAGGAGAAAAGGAATCGAAATAGGCGCGGTAAGGTAGCGCCGATTTAAGGGTAAGGAATGGCCCCCGCCCCGCAACTACGCCGCCCCGGCCGTTCCTTTGGGGCCCCACTAGCCCCCACCGCCCCGCCCATGAAACTCCGCTACCTGCTGCTGCCCCTGCTGGGGGCCCTGCCCGCCTGCCACTCCGCCGACAAGCCCGCCCGGGCCCCGGCTTCGGCCGACGTACGCTTTGAGGGGTTCAAAACCCGGTTTATTGCCAATTTATGGCGTGAAGACCCTGGTTTTGCCTCCAGCAAGGGCTACCACAAGTACGACTCGCTGCTGGTCATTCCCGACTCGCTGCAACGGCGGCGGGCGGCGGCGTTCGGCGAAAAGAACCTGAAGGCGCTGGCCGCGTTCCCGCTCGACAGCCTGGGGCCCGCCAACCAGATTGACCACCACCTGCTGGCCAACTACCTGCGCGCCAGCCGCTGGCAGGACGATACGCTGCGCAGCTGGCAGTGGAACCCGGCCGCCTACAACCTCGGCGCGGGCATCGGCGACTTGCTCAACGGCCGCTACTACCCGCTCGACCGCCGCCTGCGCAACATTTCCGACCAGCTGGCCCCGGCCCCGGCCTACTACGCCGCCGCCGAAAACAACCTGCGCCGCCCCACCCAGGAGCACACCCGCCTGGCCATCAAGCAGAACGAGGGCGGCCTCGCAGTACTGGGCCCCGCCCTCACCGACTCGGTGCGCGGCTCGGGCCTGAGCGCGCGGGAGAAAAAGGTGTTTGCCGACCGCCTAGCCACGGCGCGCCTGGCCATCCAGAGCTACCTGGCCTACCTGAAAACCGACGTGCTGGGGGCCCACCAGTTCCGCTCGTTCCGCATCGGCAAGGCCCTGTTCGACCGCAAGTTTGCCTACAATATTCAGTCGCGCTACTCGGCCACGGAGGTGTACCGGCAGGCGCTGGCCCACAAAACCGAGCTGCTGCACGACATGGGCCGCCGCGCCGCTCGCCTCTACCCCAAGTACCTGCCCGGCCAGCCCGCGCCCGCCGATACGCTCCAGCTCATCCGCGCCGTCGTCAACCAGCTCACGCTAAAGCATGCCCCGCGCAACGGCTTCGTGGCCGCCGTGAAGCAGCAGATTCCGACGCTGGTGGCCTTCGTCAACGCGCACCACTTGCTGACCCAGGACCCCAGCAAGCCGCTGGTGGTGCGCGAAACGCCGCTCTACATGCGCGGCAGCGGGGCGGGGGCCAGCGTGAGCGCCCCGGGGCCCTACGACAAGGGCGCCAACACCTATTACAACGTGGAGCCCATTCCGAGCACCTGGACGGCGGCCCAGGCCGAGAGCTACCTGCGCGAGTACAACGACTACACCCTGCAAATCCTCAACATCCACGAGGCCATTCCCGGGCACTACACCCAGCTCGTGTACGCCAACCGCTCGCCCTCGCTGGTGAAGAGCATCTTTGGCAACGGCGCCATGGTGGAGGGCTGGGCCGTGTACGCCGAGCGCATGATGCTGGAGCAGGGCTACGGCCAGAACAGCGACGAAATGTGGCTGCTCTGGGATAAGTGGAACCTGCGCGTGACGCTCAACACCGTCCTCGACCACGCCGTGCAGGTGGACAACATGGCCGAAAAAGACGCCGTGGCGCTGCTCGAGCGCGAGGGCTTCCAGGAGCAGGCCGAGGCCGAGGGCAAGTGGCTGCGCGCCACCCTCAGCCAGGTGCAGCTCAGCAGCTACTTCGCCGGCTACACCGAGATTTACGCCCTGCGGGAAGAGCTCAAGCAGCAGCGCGGCAAGGCGTTCGACCTCAAGAAGTTCCACGAGCAGTTTTTGAGCTACGGCAGCGCGCCGGTGCGCTACATCCGCGAACTTATGCTGCGCCAGTAGGGTATAGGGGGTGGCGCACCGCGGGGGCCCGCCGCCGCCGCGCCTTTAGCACCCCAAAACTCTTCGCAAACGCCCGGTCGCAGCCCTGCGGCCGGGCGTTTGCGTGCCGGGCCCCGGGCCCGTTCATCTTAACGAATCCACTTGTTTTTCCTGCTTTCTAAAATCCTGGACGCCGCCCTGCTGCCCACTGTGTGGCTGGCGGCCCTGTTGCTGGGGGCCCTGGTGGCGCGGCAGCCCCACCGGCAGCGGCAGTGGCTGCGCGCCGCCGCCCTGCTGGCCCTGGTGGGCACCAACCCGGGCCTGGCCAACGAGGCCCTGCGCGCCTGGGAGCGCCCCGCCGTGCCGCTGGCTGCCCTGCCGCCCCGCGCCGATGCGGCCGTGCTGCTCGGGGGCATCACCGACGAGGGCCGGCTGCCCGCCGACCGCGTGTACCTGCACGCCGGGGCCGACCGCCTCACCAACGCCCTGTGGCTGTACCGCGCCGGGCGGGTGCGGCGCATCATCGTGTCGGGCGGTTCGGGGGCGGTGGGGCCCCAGGCCAGCAGCGAGGCCCGCCACCTGGCCGCGCTGCTGCGCCTGGCCGCCGTGCCGACGGCCGATATCTGGCTGGAGGAGCGCAGCCGCAACACCCGCGAAAATGCCCAGTTCACCAAGCAGCTGCTGGCCCGCCACCCGGACGTGGACACCTTGGTGCTCGTCACGTCGGCGTTCCACATGCGCCGGGCCGAAGGTTGCTTTGCCAAAGCGGGGCTGCCCATCATTGCCTTCCCGGCCGGCTTCCAAGCCAGCAGCCGCGCTCTCACGCCCGATTACTGGCTGCTGCCCACCCCCGGGGCCCTGGAGCAGTGGAGCCTGCTGCTGCACGAAGTGGCCGGCTGGGCCGTGTACGAGGCCCGCGGCTGGTGCTAGCGTTGCTAACGTTAGCAATAAACATTAGTAATAAAGGCTGTCATGCTGAGCGCAGCCGAAGCACCTCTACTACTGAACTGATCCAATCTGTTGGAATGGTTACGCAGGAGAGATGCTTCGGCTGTGCTCAGCATGACAGCCTTGTATTTTGCTAACAACTGCTACATTTCCTCACTCCGTTTTAGCCCCAGCCGGCGCGGCGGCTTTGCCAATCCATACCGATTTCTGATTCACGAACTCGCGGATGCCCAGGCGCGAGAGCTCGCGGCCGTAGCCCGATTTTTTAATGCCGCCGAAGGGCAGCTCGGGCATCGACTTCACCAGGCTGTTCACGAACACGGCCCCGGCCTCAATTTGCCGGGCCAGGGCCTCGCCCGTGGCCAAGTCCTGCGTCCACACCGAAGCCCCCAGGCCGAAGCGCGAATCGTTGGCCAGGCGCACGGCATCGGCGGCATCTTTGGCTTCGAGCACGATGGCCACGGGCCCAAAAAACTCCTCGTGGTAGGCGCGCTGGCCGGGCCGCACGTGGGTGAGTACTGCCGGCCGGAACAGGGCGGTGCCGGGCCGCTCCTGGCCGCCGGCCAGGGCCAGGCGGGCCCCCTGGGCCACCGAGTCGGCCACTTGCTGGGCCAGCTCGTCGGCCAGGTCGGGGCGGGCCAGGGGGCCGTATTGGGTGTCTTCGGCCAGCGGGTCGCCGGTGCGCAGGGCCAGCAGGTGGGTGATGAGCTGGGCCACAAATTCCTTTAGTACCGGTTTCTCCACGATGAAGCGCTTGGCGGCGATGCAGCTCTGGCCGGCGTTGATCATGCGGGCCTGGGCGGCCGTTTTGGCGGCCAGGGCCAGGTCGGCGTCGGCCAGCACCACGAACGGGTCGGAGCCGCCCAGCTCCAGCACGGTTTTTTTGATGTGGCGGCCCGCGGCGGCGGCCACCGCGGCCCCGGCCGGCTCCGAGCCCGTCAGCGTCACGGCCCGCACCCGGTCGTCGGCAATCAGCGCCTCCACCAGGTCCGACCCAATGAGCAGCGTGCGGAAGCAGGCCGGCGGCAGGCCCGCGTCGTGGAATATTTTTTCCAGCGCCAGCGCGCACTGCGGCACGTTGGAGGCGTGCTTGAGCAGGCCCACGTTGCCGGCCATGAGGGCCGGGGCGGCGAAGCGCACCACCTGCCAAAACGGAAAGTTCCAGGGCATCACGGCCAGCACCACGCCCAGCGGCTGGTGGCTGACGTAGCTGCGCCCGGCGTCGGTGGCCACCGGCTCGTCGGCCAAAAAGGCCTCGGCGTGCTCGGCGTAGTAGTCGCAGCAGGTGGCGCACTTCAGGGCCTCGGCGCGGCCGTCGGCCACGGGCTTGCCCATTTCCAGGGCCATAAGGCGGGCCAGCTCGGGCGCGCGCTCGCGCAGCAGGGCCCCGGCGCGGCGCAGCACGGCGGCGCGGTGGGCAAAGGTGGTGGCGGGCCAGGTGGCGGCCGCGGCGTGGGCTTGGCCGAGGATGCGCACGGTTTTGGCCCACGAAAACGGGCGGAACCGCTTGAGTACGCGGCCAGTGTGGGGATTATAAGATTCGATGGGCATGGCGCAAAGAAAATAGGGCCCGGCAACAGACTGGGCCGTTAGCCGTTACAACCTCTTCGGGGCCATCCGGGTTGTCGGCTGGTCGCGGAAGGCCCAGCCAGGCCCCGGGCTTACTTTCGCACACCTAAATTTGCGGTTCGCCGCTTCGCAAGGTCACTTTTCTTCTACTCGTGTCCGATACCCTACCCATTTCCCTGCCCACCGCATCAGAGGAAGACCTCGTGCGCCGGCTCAAAGGCCGCGACGAATCGGCCCTGACGCTGTTTTACGACCGCTACGCGGCGGCCCTGTTCGGCGTCATCTCCCGCATCGTGAAAGACGACGACACGGCCGAAGACGTACTACAAGAGGCATTGGTTAAAATCTGGAACGCTTTCCCGGCCTACGACGCCGAGAAGGGCCGCCTGTTCACCTGGGTGCTGAACATCTGCCGAAATTTGGCCATCGACAAAATCCGCTCGCGCCAGCACCGCGTAGGTACTCGCACCCAGGGCCTCGACGACAGTCTGGCCGCCCAGCGAATGCCCGCCGCCGACAGCTTTCGGCCGGAACACATTGGACTGCAAGAAATTGTGCGAACCCTGGTGCCAGAACAGCGGCAAATAATTGACCTCCTTTACTTTGGTGGGTACACCCAAAGCGAAGTGGCCGAGGAACTGAAGCTGCCCCTGGGCACCGTCAAAACTCGGGCCCGCACGGCCATCAAACTCCTTGGTAAACTGATACGCTAACCTAGTCGTGGAAGATCCTCAAGCTTATATAGAATCCGGTATTCTGGAGCAATACGCCCTCGGCCTGCTCACGCCCGCTGAGCGCGCCGCCGTTGAAGCCGAAGCCGCCCGCCACCCCCTCGTGGCCCAAGAGCTGGCCGCCGACCAGCGCGCCCTCGAATACTACGCCCAAGCCCACTCCCGCGAATTGCCCGCCGCCATGCGCGACCGGGTGCTGAGCAAAGTCCTGGCCCAAATTGCCCCCGCCGAAACGGTGGCTCCCGCGGCCACTGCGCCGGCCAATGGGGCCCCGGGGCCCTCCGCCAGCCTGCGCGCCGATGTGGACGCCCTGGCCCGCCCGCAGCCCACCGCTGCTGAGCCGGGCGTGCGCCCGATAATCAGCGCTGCGGCGCCCGCTGCGCCGCGCCGGGGCCTGACCATCGCCGCCTCGGTGGCCCTGCTGCTGAGCCTGCTCGGCAACGCCTACCTCTACCAGCAATGGCAGGGGGCCGACAATGCCCTTGTGGCCTTGCAGGATACTCAGAACCGCGTGGCCGCCAACACTTTGGTAACGGAAAAGAAGCTTGGTGAAGTAAGTGCGCAGAACGCTGTGCTGCGCGACGCCGAGTTCCACTTCGTGGCCCTGGCCGGCACCCCCGATGCGCCCAAGGACCGCGCCCGGGTGCTGTTCAACGCCAAAACCCGCCGCGTGTACGTGGACGTGCAAAACCTGCCCGCTGCGCCCGCCGGCCGCCAGTACCAGCTTTGGGCCCTCAACAACGGCAAGCCCGTGGACGCGGGCGTGCTGACGCCCGCCGCCGCCGCTGGCGACCGCCTCGAACGCATGAAGGACATCGCCAGCGCCCAAGCCTTCGCCGTGACGCTGGAACCCCTGGGCGGCAGCGCCACGCCCACCATGCCCATTCAGGCCATGGGCACCATTTAGGGCCCCGGCCTTGCGTAATAAAACGGCTCCCGCGATAACTTCGCGGGAGCCGTTTTGCTGCGGTCCCAAACGAATGAGCGCCGGTCTTGTTTGACTGCGCAGAACGAGCGACAGCGGCCACTTCATCGTTTTTACCTTTTAGCCGCCATGCACGGGACCATCCTCCTCCTCCTGAAACGCTACGTTCAAACCCAGTACGACCACAGCACGTGGGTCAACCTGCTGGAGTTGGCTGGCCTCAGCGGCGCCAGCTTCGACCACAAAACCGTATACCCCGACGAAAACCTGTACGCGCTGGTGGCCCAAGCCGCCGCCGCCGCCGGCGTGTCGGCCGGCGAGCTGCACGAGCGGTTCGGCGAGTACCTGGTGCCCGACCTCATGTACATGTACCAAAAGCTGGTGGACCCCGCTTGGCGCACGCTGGACATGCTGGAGCACACCGAGTACACTATGCACCACCAGGTACGGCGCGAGCACGCCGAAAACGCACCGCCTGTGCTGTCCGTCAAGCGCTTGAGCAAAAACGAGGTGCAGATTGACTACGTGTCGGCCCGGCGCATGGGGGGGCTGGCGGTGGGCATTGTGCGCGGCCTGGCCGCGTACTACGACGAAGCCGACCGCATCGTCGTGACGCCCACCACCAGCGCCGACGGCCAGCAAGTCAGCATCTACGTGCGGCGCAACTAATTCTTCACCAATCGCTCGGAACCATGCTGCACGTAGGCCAAACCGCCCCCGATTTTACGCTTAACACCACCGACGGCACCCCGTTTCATCTGGCCGACCGCCGCGGGCGGCACCTCGTGCTGTACTTCTACCCGAAGGACGACACGCCCGGCTGCACGGCCGAGGCCTGCTCGTTCCGCGACCAGTACGAGGACTTCCAGGACCTGGGGGCCGACGTGGTGGGCATCAGCTCCGACAGCGAGGCCTCGCACCAGAAGTTTGCCCAGAAGCACCGCCTGCCGTTTCCGCTGCTGGCCGACGCCGGCGGGGCCGTGCGCAAGCTCTACGAAGTGCCCCGGGCCCTGCTGGGCCTGTTGCCCGGCCGCGTCACGTTTGTGATTGACAAAGAAGGCGTTATTCAGTACATCTTTAACTCTTTGAGTGGGGCCACCGACCACGTGCGCCATGCCAAAGACGTGCTGGCCAAGCTGCCGGCCTAGGGCCTTCGGTACTTACCGGCAAGCAACAGAACGTCACTGGCCGCCGGCCCGCCGCTTTTCCTCTTCCGCGCCGTCCGCGCGGCGGCTGGCGGCCGCTTGGCTGCGCCCCAGGCGGTAGCTGAACGTGAGGGCCGCGACCCGGGAATCCCGGCTTTGCGTGAAGGCATCCACGTAGTTGTCGTAGGTGGAAGTGGCGATGTTCCGGTTGGTGTACAGGACATCGGTGACGTTGAATTTGAGGGTGCCTTGGCCCTTCAGCAGGCTTTTTTGGGCCCCGATGGTCAGGTCGCCGTTGGCGCGGGAGGTGATGAAGCCGTAGACTTCGGGCGATTGGTAGGTGGCGCTCAGGTCGGCGCTCCAGCCGCGGCCCAGCGCGAGGGTGTGCGTGCTGCTCAGATTGACGGACGGCTGGGCCCGGTTGAGCGTCGTGCCGGCCAGTTCCCCCGTAAAACGGCTGTAGTAGAAGACGGCGCTGTTGTACACCGACCAGGCTTTGCCAAGCGTCAGCGGCACCGTCAGGGTGAGGGCGGCGTAGTGCTGGGGCCCCAGGTTGACGGGGCGGGCCAGCACGAAGCGGCTCGTGGCAGTGGCGGGCTGCACCACAATCAGGATGGGGTCTTGCGTGCGGCTGTAGCTCAGGCCGACGGTATATTTCTGCCGGAACGTGTGCGTCACTTCGGCGTTGTAGCTGGTTTGGGGGAGCAGGGCGGGGTTGCCCGAGCGGTAGGTGGTGGCGTTGAGGTAGATGCGAAAGGGGTTGAGCTGGTCGTAGCCGGGGCGGTCGAGGCGGCGGCTCAGCGCCAGCGTCAGCTCGTGCTGGGGCGAAAACGTGTACTTGAGCGAGGCACTGGGAAACAGTTGAACGTACTGGCGGTCAAAGCGCTGGTTGCCCACTGCCTGCACGCCCTGGGCAGTGGTCTGCTCGCCCCGCAGGCCCGCTTGCCAGGTGGCCCGGGCCCCGGTTTGCTGCCAGTTGAGGTAGGCCGCCCGGATGGTTTCGGTGTAGCGGAACTGGTTGGTTTGCACCGTATCCAGGGTGGTCAGCCCGTTGGTGGTCTGCTGAAACACGGCGTCGTTGCGGGACTGCACCCGGCTGATTTTGAGTCCCCCGGACAGAAGCCGGCGGCGGGCTAGGGGCTGCGTGTAGTCGAACTGACCCGTTAGCAAGGTGAGGCGGCCCGCTTGGTCGCTGGTTAGCACGGTGGGGGCCCCACGGCCAGCATCGGGCAGGGCCGACAGGCCTTGCTGCCGGCCGAGGCGGTACGCGGCGTAGTTGGCGTCGGCCGTCAGGGCGCGGCTGTTGCTGGAGTCCGCGAAGGCGTGCCGTAGGTTCAGGTTGGCGGCCAGGTTGGGGGTAGCTGCGTTGCGGTAAGAGCCCGATACCATCGCGCGGCTGGCGGTCCCGTTGGCGTCCAGCAGCGCCACCGCATTTGTTCCTTGGCCGGTGCTTTGGGCCGCCTGGCCGGTGAGGACCGCGCCCAGCGTGGTGCGGCGCGTGAAGGAGTAGTCCACCCCGGCTTTCCAGTTGTGGGCCAGGGTGCGGGTGGCGGTGTAATCTTCTTGGTCGCTGCCCGCGGTGGGCTGGCCTTGGTCGTAAAAAACCCGGTGGCTGGTTAGGCGCAGGTACGTGGTCCGGTCGGCATAGGTGTAAGCGCCATACGCATTGGTTTTTCCCCGCCGGTAATTCAGCGTCGCCCCCGCGGTCAGGCGCCCGTACACCCCGCGCCCATAGCCCAGGGTGGCGCTGCCGTTCGCGCCCTGGCGCTGGTCTTTCTTGAGGATGATGGCGATGACGCCGGCCGTGCCCTGGGCGTCGTAGCTGGCCGGCGGGTTGGTAATCAGCTCGATGCTTTTGAGCTGTTCGGCTGGCAGCGTGCGCAGGTAGTCGGCTAGCTCGGTGCCCGTCATGGGCTGGCGCTTGCCGTCGATGAGCACCAGTAGCCCCTGCCGGCCGCGCAGCGCCAGGTTGTCGCTGCCGTCCACGGTCACGCCGGGGGCCCGCGCGAGCACGTCGAGCGCCGTATTGCCAGCCGCCAGCAGCGAATTTTCCACATTAACGACGGTGCGGTCGGCAAGGTGCTCGAACAACGGTTTCTGGCCCACTACTACCACCTCCTGGAGGGCCGTGGCAGCACTGGTACGCAGGGCCACCGCGGGCAGCACCAGCCCCGCGGCGGGCAGCTCAAACGGGGCGCTCCAGTAGCGCTCGTAGCCGACCTGCGCCGCCGATGCCAGGTAGCGCCCCCCGGCCGGTGCCCGCAGCGCAAAGGCCCCCTTGGCATCGGTGAACTCCGACTTCACCACGGCGGAATCCGTCGCCCGGTGCAGGGTGATGGTGGCAAACTCCACGGGGGCCCCGGCGGGGTCGCGCACCGCGCCGGTGATGGGCGCCGCGCTTTGGCCAAAAGCCGGCAACGCGCCGGCCAGCCACCCGCACAGCAGTATACCCGCTCGCCACCGCCGGCGCGGGGGGAGAGTGAAAGCCGCCAGGCAAAGCACCTGGGCCGAAATGACCGGGCCGGGCCCCCGCTCACCGGGGCTGTGGGGGCCCCTGGCAGCTCCTAGCGGGCCTGGGCAAACGCTATTACAAGGGCGAAAAAAGGGGAGGGGGAAGCAGGAGCGCACGGCAGGCAGCGGGCTAGTGAAACGATGCCGCAAAACTCCCGCCGCCCCCGCGTTCCCCTGCCCCAGTGCATGCGTTGGCCTGCCCCAATCTATGATTTGGGGCGGCTCAGCTCGCTGGGTGCCTGGCCCACCACTTTCTTGAATACCCGGTTAAACGTTGAGCGTGAGTTGAATCCGCTTTCCAGGGCCACGCCCACCAGCGAGTAGTGCGCGAAGCGGGGGTCGGCGAGCAGGCGCTGGGCCTCCCGCACCCGGTACGCATTCACGAAGTCGTTGAAGTTCTGGCCGCAGCCGGAATTGATGACTTTGGACAGCAGCCCGGGCGTAATGCGTAGCCGCTTCGCCACCTCGGTCAGGGTCAGCTCGGGTTCGAGCCAGGGCTGCTCCTCGGCCATCAGCGCCAGCAGCTTATCGCGCCAGGCCAGCAGCTCCGGGGCCAGTTCCGGCGCCAGCCGCTCGGCCGCGGGCGCCGCTGGGGCCCCAGGGGGTTCGGCCACCAGGGCCGGGCTCAGCGCGGCCGTGGGTTCGGGCACAAGGGCCGGGCCGGGGTCGGTGCCGAAGCGCAGCGGGGTAGTGGCGGCGGCGTAGTTGGCTTGCAGGCCCACGGCAACCAGCCAATAAACCAGCAGGCCGCGCAGGAAAAAGTAATTCCAGGAAGCCGCGTCGCTCAGGCCAAATTTCCAGTCCACCAGCGTGAAAAGCTGGCTCAACACCAGGGCCAGCACCTGCACCAGCAGCAGCTGCCGCAGCCCGGCAAAGCGCAGGCGCTCGGTGTCCGAAAAGTTGTCCTGGAGGTAGCGGGTGTAGCGCCGGTAGTCGGCCAGCACCCGCCAGCAATAGGCTGGCAGCAGCACGTATTGCAAATAGCCGAGGTAGTGGCGGAGGGCTTCCACCGCGCCCAGCGCCGGCCCCTTGGTGCCCGCCTGGGGCAGGTGCTGGCCGCGCCCGCCGGATAGCCACAGCAGGTCGTAGCCCAGGGCCCCGGCCATCAGCCCGAGTTGCAGCAGGCCCGGCAGCAGGTGCCACCAGGCCCGGGGCCGCAGCCGGAATTCCTGGTTGGTGAGGCTCCGAAAATAGAGGTAGTAGGCCGGCCCCAAAAACAAGTTGAGCTGCCAGGGCACATAAAGCATTGCCGTCGCGTACCCCTTGGGGCCGTCGTACCAGCCGGCGTAACCCAGCATCTGTTGCGCGATGCTCAGCGTGGGCACCAACAGCAGCAAGGCCAGGAGCGCATCGGCCAGGGTGCGGCGCCGCAGGGCGCGCAGCAGCAGCCAGCCCGTGGCAATGAGGCCCGTTGCCACGGCGGGTAGGAGCAGCGAGCTGTGCGCACCGAAATTAAATAACATAGCTACTAGACTTGTTCTTAAACACGAAAAAGCGTGCGCATTATGGTGTGCCTTCTCCGGTCCTGCTGCGCCTGTCGAAGCACTTCGGCCGCTTCGTTGCCGGCGGTACTGGTCGCGGGCGTGGTAGCGATGCTTCGACAAGCTCCCGCATAACCACCTCTTTTATTCCTGGTCAATTCAAAAACAAGTCTACTTTATTTTGCTGAATGGGTGGCCGTGTGCCAAGCCGCTTGCCGCTGAGTTGAACACTGCGCGCTGGGGCCCCGGCGCCGCAGCCCGGGCCCCGCGCCTAGCCGCGCGTGCGTGGGCTGCGTATGCAAGCCATGCAATCCTTCGCGCACCTTTTCAATGGAATCGGCCTGCTGGCCGCCGCCCTGTCGGGCCTCACGTTTTTTCCGCAGGTGGTGCACACTTGGCAGAAGCGCTCGGCGCAGGGCCTCTCGGGCTCAATGCTGGCGGTGGGCGGGGCCAGCATGGCGCTGTGGCTGGCCTACGGGGCCTATACCCACAGCGTGCCCATCTTATTGGGCAACGGCTGCAACCTGTTTTTTACCCTGGTACTGGTGTTTTTTAAGTGGCGCTACCGGGCGGCTCCGCCCGTGGCCCCGGCCGTATCCGCAGCCTAGCGGCGGCTAGTGAAAGGTGCCGTTGTGCCCGTGGCCGTCGTCATCACCCTCGTGGTCATGGCCATGGCCGTCGTGGTGGTGATGGCCAGCGTTGGGCTTGCCGAAGTAGTTGAGCAGCGCGCCGCCGGCGTAAAATACCAGCCAGCACACGTACAGCCAACTGAAGCCCGCGGGCACGCGCCCCACAAACACCGCCAGGATGAAGTGGGCCCCGGCACTCATCAGCAGCCCGGTCACGGCCACGAACTGGAAGCTGTTGAGGGCAGAAGGGCGGTAAAGTTTGGAGAAGTCCATGGCGGGCACAAGCAAAAACGACCGGGTTTGTTTGGCGGCCCGGGGCCCCGGCGGGGGCTAGGCGTGCAAAAATAGGGCCCCCAGCGCCGCGCGCTGGCCGGGCGGCAACGCAACCGCGCCGGGGGCGTACACCCCGTAGATTCTCTTCATCCTAATCCGCCCTTTCGTATGATACTTGACAGCCTCTTTGGCAACGACGACCAGAAAGACCCGCAATCGGACCGCGACACGCCGCAGGACGAGCAGCAGCAGAAAGAAAAAGAGTACAAAGCCGACCAGAGCAACGGCAAGGAGATTAACGATGCCTCGGCCGCCCGCTACACCGGCGCCCATGGCTACACCCAGCGCTCGGGCCAGAAAGACCAGCTCGAAAACCTGCACATCGGCGGCTCGGAAAGCACGCCCCAGGGCGGCACCGAGCACGACGCGGCCAACGAGCAGCAGCAGGGCCCCGGCTTCGAAGTAGAGGGCAGCTACGAGCTTGACCACGACGTGCGCACCAAGGAGCAAAAGTTTGGCGAAAGCGCCCCCAGCGGCCCCGCCAGCACGCCCCAGGACATGTAATTCCCAATACTGAAGTAACACAAACGGCCTTTCCCACGCGGGAAAGGCCGTTTGTGTTACCCTAATCGTCGTGTTGAGCGCAGCTGTAGCATCTTCCCTGCTGCCTAAATTGATTACTGCTGCGGCAGAGATGCTTCGGCAAGCTCAGCATGACGTATTAGCGCATCTGAAACAATAAAAAACCGCCGCTACTCCGCCGCCGTGGGGCCCCCGAAGCGGCGGCCGAACAGGAAGAACACCGGCAGCCCCAGCGCTACCAGGCCCAAGCCGCGGCGCGAGTACTCGGCCGTGTCGGGGGCCACAAGCAGCACCACGCAGAAGGCCGCGGCCAGTACGATGTAGAGGAGCGGCACCACGGGGTAGCCCCAGGCGCGGTAGGGGCGGGGCGCGGCGGGCCGGGTGCGGCGCAGCACAAAAATGCCCACGATGGTGACCACGTAAAACAGAATCACGGCGAACATCACGTAGTTGAGCAGTTGGCCGTAGCTGCCGCTTAGGCACAGCAGGCTGGCCCACAGGCACTGGGCCCACAGCGCCCGGCTGGGCACCCCAGCGGGGTTGAGGCGGGCCAGGCCGGGAAAAAACAAGCCGTCCTTGGCCATGGCGAAGTAGGCCCGGGCCCCGCTCAGGATGATGCCGTTGTTGGCCCCGAACGTGCTGAGCATGATGAGGATGGCCATCACGTAGGCCCCCGGGGCCCCCAGCACCGACTCGGCCACGGCGGTGGCCACGCGGTCGTCCTTGGCGTACATGATGCCGCGCCCGGCCACGGTGGCCGCGTCGGGCGAGCCGGCCAGCGGCAGCACCAGCAGGTACACGATGTTCAGCAAGATGTAGAGCGCCGTGACGATGCCCGTGCCGATGACCATGCTGCGCACCAGCGTGCGCTCGGGGTTCTGGATTTCCTCGCCCGCGAAGCCGATGTTGTTCCACGAATCGGACGAAAACAGCGAGCCCGACATGGCCATGCCGATGGCGATGACCAGGGCCCCCGCGCCCAGCGGCAGGGCGGGGCCCCCGGTGGCGGGGTGGCGCGCGGCGGCCCACACGTCGTGGAAGTTGGCCTGCACGGCGGCGTGGTCGAGGCCCAGCGCCACCCCGAACACGATGAGCAGCGCCAGCGCCACCAGCTTGGTGCTGCCCAGCACGTTCTGGATGAGCTTGCCCGTGCGCACGCCCTGCGCGTTCAGGGCCGTGATGCCCACGATGAGGGCAATGGCCACCAGCTGCGCGCTGCTGACCGCCAGGGGCCCCACTTGAAACAATACGTTCGTCACGCTCGACCACGGCCAGAGCACGCCCAGGAACTTGGCGAAGGCCACGGCCACGGCGGCAATCACGCCGGTTTGGATGACGAGGAACAGCGTCCAGCCGTAGAGGAACGCCACCAGCCGCCCGAAGGCCTCGCGCAGGTACACGTACTGCCCGCCTACCTTGGGAAACATGGCCGCCAGCTCGCCGTAGCTCACGGCCCCGGCCGTGGTGATGAGGCCCGTGAGGAGCCAGACCACCAGCAGCCAGCCGGCGGTGCCCACCTGCCGGGCAATGTCGGCCGAAACGATGAAAATGCCCGAGCCAATCATGCTGCCCGTGACGAGCATGATGGCGTCGAACAGCGTGAGGGCCCGCTGGAAATGGGGCGGGGAAGGGGGCGTAGCGTCGGCCATAGAAAAACGGAAACGGAATTAAGCCCGCAAGCTACGCGCTGGCGGCGGCAAAGCCCGGGGCCCCAGCGCGGCACCGGGTACCAAAAGTGGGCCCCGGTGCCGCGCTGGCCGGCCGGAGGTTTTTTCGGGCTTTGCCAGCAAAGCCCGGGGGCCCGGCGCCGACAGAATGCGCTGGCGGATTTCCAATTACTTTCACCGCCGGGTTTTGGGTAATCCAAAGCTCCTCATCCACTTGCTGCTGGCTGCTTATGCTTCGCTGGACCAAAGCCCTGCTCGCCCTGTGTCTCGCCGTTGCGCTGACCTGGGGACTGAACACCAAGCACGGCGACTTGCCGCCGTTCGGGAAGCTGCTGAGCCCGTTCCGGGGGTTCTGGCAAAACGGCGAAACCGCCGATGCCCAACCCGGCCCGCAGACGCTGCGCCTGCCGGGCCTGCACCAGCCCGTGCAAGTGCGCTTCGACGACCAGCGGGTGCCGCACATTTTCGCCCAGAACGACCACGACCTGTACTACGCCCAGGGCTACTTCACGGCGCGGGACCGGCTCTGGCAGATGGACTTCATTGCCCATGTAGCGGGTGGGCGGCTCGCGGAAATTGTGGGGCCCGCCCGCCTGGAAACCGACCGGTTTTTCCGGCGCATGGGCTTGCCGTTCGGGGCCCGCAAGTCCTTGGATTCGGCCATGACCAACCCGGTAACGCGTCTCGTGCTGACGTCGTACTCCGACGGGGTGAATGCCTACATTAGCACGCTCACCCCGCAAACGCTGCCCTTCGAGTACAAGCTGCTCGACTACGCGCCCGAGCCCTGGGAGCCGCTGAAAAGCTGCCTGATTCTGAAGTACATGGCCTTCGACCTGAGCGGCCGCTCCGACGACCTGCGCATGAGCAACGCGCTGGCCCGGTACGGCCCGGCCGTCATCAAAGACTTGTTTCCCGATTACCCGGTGCAGGAAGAACCCATTGTGCCGGTGGGCACGCCGCTGGATTTTCAGCCGCTGCCGGTACCGGCCACGCCGCCGGGCTTCGCGGCGGCGCTGTCGGGCAAGGTGCCCCAGAACGAGCCGGACCCGGAGCTGGGCTCCAACAACTTCGCCGTGAGCGGGGCCAAATCGGCCACGGGCTTTCCGCTGCTGGCCAACGACCCGCACTTGCAGCTGGACCTGCCCAGCATCTGGTACCAGGTGCAGCTGGCCGCGCCCGGCGTGAACGTGTACGGGGTGAGCATTCCGGGCACGCCGACGGCCATCATTGGCTTCAACGAGCACGTGGCCTGGGGCGTCACCAACGTGGCCGCCGACGTGCTGGACTGGTACCAGCTTAAGTTCAAAGACAACACGCGGCGCGCGTACTGGCACGATGGCCGCTGGAAGCCGGTGCGCCGGGTGGTGGAGCGCATCAAGGTGCGCGGCCAGCCCGACCGGCTCGATACGGTGCTCTACACCCACCACGGCCCCATAGTCTATGATAAGCCGGAGAAGCCCTTCCTGGCCGGCCAAACGCCCATTGCCCACGCCATGCGCTGGACGGCCCACGACGCGGCCAACGAGTTCCAGACCTTCTACCGCCTCAACCGGGCCCGGACTTACCAGGACTACACCACGGCCCTGAGCACCTACGGCGCGCCCGCCCAGAACTTCATTTTTGCCAGCGATGCGCAGGACATTGCCCTCTGGCCCAACGGCCGCTTCCCGCTGAAGTGGCGCGACCAGGGCAAGTTCATCCTCGACGGCACCGACCCGGCCTATGACTGGCAGGGCTGGATTCCGGCCGCCCAGAACCCCCACGTGAAGAACCCGCCGCGCCAGTTTGTGGCCTCGGCCAACCAGTTTTCGACGGGCCCCGACTACCCGTATTACCTGAACTGGGACTACGGCAACGGCACCTACGACCGCTCGCACCGCCTCAACGAGCGGCTGGCCCGCATGACCCGGGCCACGCCCGACAGCCTGCGCATGCTCCAGAACGACAACCTCAACGTCACGGCCCGGCTCTTGCTGCCCCAGCTGCTGGCGCTGGCGGCGGGCCCCGCCAACGGCGACACGCTGGTGGCGGCCACCGCGCCCGAGGCCCGCGTGCTAGCCGAGCTGCGCCGCTGGAATTATATGTACGACGCCAACGCGCTGGCTCCCAGCGTGTACGATTTGTGGTTCGGCAACCTGGTGCAGCGGATTTGGGGCGACGACTTCGGGCTGCAAGCCACCGGCCTGGAGATGCGCTTCCCCGCCCGCGACCGCACCAAAACGCTGCTTTTGCACGAAGCAAACAGCCCCTGGGTGGATGACCGCCGCACGCCGCAGCGCGAAACGCTGCCGCAGCTGGTGCGCCGCAGCCTGCGCTTCGCCACTGACTCGCTCACCCGCAAGTACGGCCCCCTGGGCCCCAAGTGGGCCTGGAAAAACCAGAAGAGCACCGACATCCTGCACATGCTCCAGCTGCCCGGCTTCGGGCACCTGGACCTGGACTGCGGCGGCGGCGCGGGCATCGTGAACGCCACCACCGGGCGCACGGGGCCCTCGTGGCGCATGGTGGTGGCGCTGGGGCCCCAAGTGCGGGCCTACGGCGTGTTTCCGGGCGGCCAGAGCGGCAACCCCGGCTCGGCGGCCTACGACAATATGCTGGAAACCTGGCGCGTGGGCCAACTCAACGAGCTGGTGTTTCTGCGCTCGGCCGGCGAAGCGAACCCCCGCGTGCAGGCCACCTGGACCCTGGCAAACTAATTTTTCCCGGCCGTATGCGACTATTTCTCTCGATTTTCATCCTGGCTCTGCTGGCGCAGCTTTTCCTGCCCTGGTGGACGATTGCGCCGCTGTGCTTTGGGCTGGCGGCGGGCCTGGGGGCCCCGGGCGGCCGCGCGTTCGGGGCGGGCTTTGCCGGCATTGGCCTGGGCTGGCTGCTGGCCGCGGCCTGGCTGAACGTGCGCAGCGCCAGCATCCTGAGCCACCGGATGGCTCAGCTGCTCCCGCTGGGGGGCAGCGGCTGGGCGCTGGTGCTGGCCACGGCCCTGGTGGGCGGGCTGGTGGGCAGCGTGGCGGCGCTGGCCGGCGCTTGGGCGCGGCAGGCGGCGCGCAGCCCGGTTCCAGTTGCAGGCAGGTAAATGGGTTGTTAGTTGCTTGTTGTTAGTTGTCAGTTGTCAGTTGTTAGTCAATCGATTACTGACAACTAACAACAAGCAACTAACAACTTAAACGCCTCACCGCAGCCATCTTTGCAGGTGGGGTGCCGCTGCCCCGCTTTTGCCCGCCGCGTATGTCGTTTACCTGCTCACCGAAGCGCTTGGCCCGGCCCGCGCTGGGGGCCCTGTGGCTGCTGGCCGCGCCCGCCGGGGCCCAAACGCAGCCCGCGCCCCGCGCTGCCATCGCCCAGGTGCTGGCCACCCAAACCGCCGCCTGGAACCGCGGCGACATCCCCGGCTTCATGCAGGGCTACTGGCAGTCCGACTCGCTGGTGTTCATCGGCAAAAAGGGCCTCACCTATGGCTGGCGCCCCACGCTGGCCAACTACCAGAAAAGCTACCCCGACGCCGCCGCCATGGGCCGCCTCGGCTTCGGGGCCCTGCGCATCACCCCGCTGGGCCCCGACGCGGCCGAGGTCGTCGGCGCCTGGCACCTGGCCCGCCCCGCCGCCCTAGGCGACCTGGGCGGCCACTTCCTGCTGGTGTTCCGGTGCATCCAGGGCCGCTGGGTCATCGTGGCCGACCACACGTCGTAGCGGCGGGCGGCGGGGAGCGTTTTTGAAAAAAAAGCGCTTTCAAGCTCATCTGTGCAGTATTTATAGGCAACGGTGGGGTGGGTGGGCACGTTTAGGGGCCCGTACCCATTCCACTTTACTTCGCCGAAAGGCGAGCGCCTACCGCATCATGGAAGACAAGCAGAACATCAGCCGCCGCAAAGTTTTGGGCGGCTTGGGCGTGGGCCTGGCCACCGCCGCCCTGGGCCCCGTGCTGGCCGCCGACGCCACGCCGGCCCCGGCCGGAGCGCCCGCCGCGCCCTTGCAGGACCCGACCACCAAGTATCCCAAGCCCCCGTTCAAGGGGCAGTCGCAGCCTTGGCCCGGGCTGGCCAGCCAAATGGATCCGCGCCCCGACCATGGCGAAACCAGCTACAAAGGCTCGGGCCGCCTGAAGGGCCGCAAGGCCCTGATTACGGGCGGCGACTCGGGCATGGGCCGGGCCGCGGCCATCGCCTACGCCCGCGAGGGGGCCGACGTGGCCATCAACTACCTGCCCGCTGAGGAGCCCGATGCCAAAGAGGTCATCGCCCTCATCAAGGCGGCGGGTTGCAAGGCCGTGGCCATTCCGGGCGACTTACGCGACGAAGCTTTTTGCCAGCGGCTGGTGGCCGAGGCCGTGCGTCAGCTCGGCGGGCTCGACATCGTGGTGAGCAACGCGGGGCGGCAGCAAGCGCACGAATCGATTTTGGACATCTCCACCGAGCAGTTCGATTGGACGATGAAAACCAACATCTACGCGCCCTTCTGGATCATCAAGGCTGCCCTGCCGCACCTGCCGCCCGGGGCCGCCATCATCGCCACCACCTCGGAGCAGGCCTACGACCCCTCGGCCAATCTCTACGATTATGCCCAGACGAAGGCCGCGACCATGAACTTTGTGAAGTCGTTGGCCAAGCAGCTGGGCCCCAAGGGCATTCGTGTGAACGGCGTGGCCCCGGGGCCCATCTGGACGCCGCTGCAAGTGAGCGGCGGGGCCACCCCGGATAAAATCAAAACCTTCGGCGCCGACACGCCCCTGGGCCGGGCCGGGCAGCCCGCCGAGCTGGGCTCGATTTACGTGCAGCTGGCCGCCAGCGACGCCAGCTACGCCACGGGCCAGGTGTACGGCTCGGCCGGCGGCAAAGGGCAGCCGTAGCGGCCAGTAGCTTCCGGGAAGCCTGCCAGGGGGCGGGTGGTCGGCTGAAGACGTATTCAAGGCGTTTTCAGCCGCTCACCCGCCCCTTTCGTGCATTTTTGTAACTCCCCAAACGGCGCCTACTTCTCGGCGGCCAACCGCTTCAACCGTTCCAGGAGCTGGTCCAGGCCCTGCCGCGACAGGTAGCGGCCGTCGGCCACCACGGCGGCGATGCGCCGGGTGTTGGCGATGTCGGCCAGCGGGTTGGCGCAGCATATTAGCGGCTCCCCGCCCTTGCCTGTTGGGGCCCCCGTTACAGCGCGGGCACTTGCGCAGTTACTTTTCGGCAAAAGTCCTGAAACGCTTTTTCCACCTTGGCCTGGGTGGCGGGTGGGCGGAGCGGGGTGCCTCCCGTGGCGTGCTCCGGGCGGGAGTGCTGTAGCCAGGTCACGGCGGCGTCCGTGTCATCGAAGCTGGTAACGGCGGGCCCTGGCAGCCAGTTCAGCACCGTTTGCACCAGGAATCGGCCCTGGAGCGATGATGAGGTTACCCACGCGACATGCGTGATACCGGCTAAGGTTACGTGCGGCAAAAATTCGGTGGCCAGCCAAGCCGCCACGCTCCAGCTTACACCCGTTATCTGCGCGTTGCTGTTGAGCACCCGCGGGTACGGCCGGATCAAGAAGCAGTTAGCTACTTCCAGGCAGGCGGTTTGCACGTCCAGCAGCGTCAATTCGCCTTCCCAGTCCAGGAATAGCCACTCGTTCAGCGAATCGTAGTAAATCGAAACACAGACCGTTTTGCGCATTAAATGCAAACGCATAATATTATAAGAATAAATTAACTGAATACGCTACACCCGCTCCGCGCAAAGTATTTATATAACAGACTTGTTCCCGAATAAGAAATGGCTGAAAATTTGCGTCCCTTTGGGCAACTGGGTGGGCTATTTGGCTTGGCCAAGCCAGTATCCTCAGGTTCTTGGAGCAGCTACCGTTTCTGGCTCCAAATACGGCTTGGAAAACATCCTATTTCTTATTGGGGAACAAGTCTAACCTGTACAAGGTACTTGATAATAAACTAAATAACTAATTAGCAGATAAATACAATGAACTCGCTAGCATCGGCTGGGGCCTGCGATAAGTGGAGCCAATGGCCTATTTCTCAGCGGCTACCCGCTTCAACTGTTCCAGTAGCTGGTCCAAATCCTGCCGCGACAGGTAGCGGCCGTCGGCTACCACGGCGGCGATGCGCCGGGTGTTGGCAATGTCGGCCAGCGGGTTGGCGCTCAGCAGCACGAGGTCGGCGAGGCGGCCGGGTGCGACGCTGCCGAAGTCCTGGAGGCGGTTATAGAACCGGGCGGGGTTCAGGGTGGCCGTTTGCAGGGCCTCCAGGGGCGTGAAGCCGGCCGCCACGAAGCGCTGCAACTCCAGGTGCAGGCTGGGGCCCGGCAGCACGTCCACGCCGGCCGGCGCGTCGGTTCCGGCCAGGAAGCCCACCCCGGCCGCGTGCAGCTTGCGCACCAGGTAGAGCTCGTGGGTGACGAAGCGGGCGCGCACCGGCCGCGGCTCGGTATCCATGGTTTGCGCGATGCTGGCCTGGGCTTTGGGCCACCGCTGCGCCACCCAGCTGCGGCCGGCGTAGGCCAGGTCGGGGTCTTGCCGCCACGCGATGGAATCGACGAGCCACTGGCCCCGTTCCCAAAACAGGGTTGGGCACTGCCACACCTGGTGCGCCGCCAGCAGCCGCACGGCGGCGGCTTCGCGGGCGGCGTCGTAGGTGGCCAGGAAGCGGCCCGGCGACTTTTCGCCGCCCGCCACGTACTTAGCTTCGTCGGTCGAGCTGGCCTCAAAAATGCCGATTAAGTGCTCGAAGGTGCGCTGGCCGGCGGCCACGGCTTCGGTGGCACTCACGGCGTCGGGCACGTGCCCTTCGAAGGGCAGGCCCACGGCCTTGGCTTCGGCCGCAATGGCGAAATACGCCGCCCGGGGCACGTACGACTGGATTTTAATAAAATCGACGCCCCGCGCCTTGAGCATATCCACGGCCCGGCGGCCCTCCTCGGCGGTAGCCACGGGAATGGCCGCTTTGTAGGGCGACTTGGGCCCGTCGAGCATCGGCCCACTCACCACCAGCCGGGGCCCCAGCCGGCGGTGCGCCGCCACGGCCGCCCGGGCCTGGAGGATGGAATCCAGTTGGCTGCCCATGTCGCGGATGCCGGTGACGCCGTTGGCCAGCAGCAGCGGCAGAATCAGGTCGGTGCCAGCGGCGGCCGTCCCGTCGAAGTACACGTGGGTGTGCATGTCCCACAGCCCCGGGATGAGGTACTGCCCGCGCGCGTCCACCACCCGGCCCGCTTTCGGGTTGGCCTTGGCCGAGGGCCCCACCCGCACGATGCGCGAACCGCTGATAACCACCGTCATATCGGGCCGAATGGCGCCGGTGGCCACGTCAATTATTTTGGCGTGCACGATGGCGAGCTGCTGCGCCTGCGCCGCCGAAACGCTCAGGCAAAGGGTGAGAAACAAGTGCTGGAAAAGGCGCATCAACCAAGGGCAGGAGCAGGTGGAGGGAAGTAGTCGGCTAGCGAATGTAGTGTACATTTCGGGGCCCCGCTCATTGCGAAAAAGTGGCTGGACGCGGCCCCGCCCGAAGCGGCCAGCGACTGTTTATCTCTTATTCCCCGCCGCGGCGGCCGTTTCGACTAAAAGCATGGAAACCTACGTCATAGGAGATATTCACGGCGCGGTGCGGGCGCTGGACCAGGTGCTGGAGCGCAGCCCGTTTCGCCCGGGCATCGACCGCCTCGTGCAGCTCGGCGACGTGGCCGACGGCTGGCCCGACACCCCGGCCTGCGTCGAGCGGCTGCTGGGCATCCCCAACAGCATCTGGCTGCAAGGCAACCACGATTGGTGGGCGGTGGAGTGGCTGAGCACCCAGCTCCCGCTCGAATACGTGGAGCGGGACTGGTACCGGCAGGGCGGTCAGGCCACGTACGAGGCCTACCTGCAACTGCCTTCCGATGAGCGGTACCGGCACTTTCACCAGTTTTTCGGCGAGCAACTGCCGTATTTCGAGGACGAAGCCAACAACCTGTACGTGCACGCCGGCTACGACCCAACCCGGCCCATTGCCCACCAAGACCCGTTCGACCTCATCTGGACGCGCGACTTGTGGGACGGCAACCAGGCCGCCACGGGCTACCACGAATGCTTCATCGGCCACACCTCCACCTGGAACTACAAAAAAGTGCCCTGCCAAACCCACAACGTGTGGAACGTGGACCAGGGCGCCGCCTACAACGGGCGCCTAAGCATGCTCAATGTGCGCACCAAAGAATTTGTGCAAAGCGACCTGGTGCGGGAGCTGTACCCTGGCGTACAGGGCCGTTAGCTGTTGATCAGCTGGCAGTTGGCATAAAGTAGTAGCTTACGAGCTCGTGCGCTCGACGGGTACCAGCCCGCCTGCAATCAGCCCCCTTTCAGCGGCGTGGCGCATGGCGGTGGTGTAGTCGGGCACGAGGAGCATTTCCACGTTTTCGGCGTGCAGCTCGGCCACCAGCTGCGGGATGCGCACGGCCCGCTTGGGCACCTGCACGTCGCGGATGTACACGGCGCGGATGCGGCCGGGGTAGCGGCGCACCACCTCGCGGTAGATGCGGGCGTCTTCCTGGCCGCTGTCGCCGAGCAGCACGAAGGGCAGGTGGGGGTAGGCGCGCAGCACGTTCTCAATTTCGTGCAGCTTGTGGCCGAAGTGCGCCGCCGCGGCCAGGCCCTCGGCGGTGGCGGGCGCGGGGTTGCGCGGGCGCAGGCCCACGTCGCGTAGCAGCAGGGCCCCCTTCGGAATGCGGTGCAGGGTGAGGAACTCGTCGAGCGCGTCGTACAAATTCCAGGGGCTGCTGCTGATGTAGAAGAACGGGTTGTCGGGCCGCCCGGTGCAGCCCAGCTGCAGGGCCCGGTAGAACTCGCCCACGCCCGCAAAGGGCTGGTGCGAGAGGGCGTTGCGCAGCAGCACCGTGAACCCCATGCGCAGGAAATTGGTGGCCCCCGACTCAAACACCGTGTCGTCGAGGTCGGAAATCACCCCGAATTCGGCCCCGGCGGGCGGCACCAGCACCTCGGCCACGGCCTGCACGGGCCGGGCAGGCAGCGGCGGGCCGCCGGGCAGCTGGGCCAGGCGCACGGCCACCGGCTGCCACAGCAGGGCCCCGGGCGGCGGCTGGGGCGGGGGCTCCAGCACGAGGGTAAAGTAGCCCTCGTTGTCGGTCGTGACGGGCTGCGGGGCCCCGCCGGCGCGCTCGGCCACCAGCCCGGCCCCGGCAATTTCGTAGCTGAGGAAGCGCCGGGCCATGTTGCGGAAGTTGCGCCAGCGCGAATCGCCCGCCGTGGCGGGGGCCAGGCCGGGGTCGGTGAGCAAGCGGCCCTTCACGTAAAAGCGCTCGGCGGTGCCGTAGGTGCGGTAGGTGAGGAGCTGCAGCGGCCGCGCCCAGCCCAGGCGGGCCAGGCGGTGGTTGTCGAGGTGGAGCAGGCGGGAAAGCAGTTCGCGCAAAAAAGGCATAAGGGCAAACCTACAGCCGGGCGCGCCGGTGCGCCAAGCGCAGGCCGCTAATTTTTACAATTTCCAACGAACCGGGGCCCTATCTTCCGGCCGGATTTTTACCCGTTCCGCTTTTATGCCAACTAAATTGCGCCCCGCGGCTATGCTGGGCCTGTTGCTGCTAGGCGCTACTTCGGCCCGGGCCCAGGCCCCTTCCAACGCGCCCCGCCCCCCCCCCGCCGAAGCTGCCGCCTTGCCGCTCGCCCCGCTCTACGCCGCCGCCCACGACTCGCTGATGCGCGGCGTGGCGCAGGTTTACGCACAAGCGGAGGCTCGCGCCGGCTACTTCGCCGCATCGCACGGCTCATTTGGGGGGCTGCACCGGCGGGTGCGGACCTACGCCCGCGCTTCCGGGCCCCTGGTGAAGCGCGAAGTTGTGAAACACAAATTCGGCGTCGAGCTGCAAAAAGTGAGCTACTACGACGCCACCGGCCGCCAGGTGCTGGCCGAGCGCTACGAGGGGCGCCAACTCACCCGGTTGGAACTGTGGGAGTACCCGTCGCCGCGCACGCAACCCAGCCCGCCCGCCGCTAAGTGGCTGCTGGTGCGGGGCGACTACCTGCGGCACCAATTCATGTCGACGCCTACGCATTTCACCACCCATTACTACCATAACCTGCGCCCATCCGGCGAGGGGTTGTAGAACGGTGGGAAAAGGCTATGGTTCGCGCTCCGGCCAACGGTCCGGTAACCGCGTCAGGTTAGTAAGTAGGCGCTTTTGGGCCTCCAATAGGGTGCGTAGCGCGAAACGGTGGGGCCCGGTTGGCAATGAAAAATGTCGGTTGCTCATCCTGGGGCGGGTTTTTGCGTACACAAGGGCTCCATCTACTTTCCCACCCCATGCCCGCCGCCGCTGCGCCCACCGCCCGTCCTAAAACCCGCAAGAAGCACCTCGTGCCCACTGCCCACGAGCTCTACAAAGACCCCGCCCAGCAGGCCGCCCAAGCCGGGCTGCACTACGCCACCGACGCGGCGCCCGGCTACGCCCGCAAGGCTGGCCGGGGCGGTAAATTCAGCTACTACGACGCCCAGGGCCACAAAGTGACCGACGTCGCGGTGCTTGAGCGCATCGCCGGCTTCGTCATTCCGCCGGCCTGGACGGACGTGTGGGTGGCCCAGGACGCCCGGGCCCACTTGCAGGTGACGGGCCACGACACGGTGGGCCGCAAGCAGTACCGCTACCACCCGGCCTGGGACGAAATCCGCAGCCTGACCAAGTTTTCGCGCCTGCACGCCTTTGGTGAGAAGCTGCCCGCCCTGCGCCAGCAGCTCAAGCACGATTTGGCCCGCCCGGCGCTGAGCCGCGAGCAGGTGGTGGCCCTGGTAATTTCCCTCATCGACCAGTCGTTCATCCGGGTGGGCAACGAGGAGTATGCGAAGAAGAACAAGAGCTACGGCCTTACCACGCTGCACGACGAGCACGTGAGCTTCAAGGGCGACGCCGTGCGCTTTGCCTTCGTGGGCAAAAAGGGCGTGGCCCACGACGTGACGCTGCGCGACCGCCGCCTGGCCCGCCTGGTGCGCAAGTGCCAGGAAATCCCCGGCCAGCACCTGTTCCAGTACTACACCGCCGATGGCCACCGCCACGCCCTGGAGTCGGGCGACGTGAATGGCTACTTGCACGAGCACACTGGCCTGGCCCTCTCCGCCAAGGACTTCCGCACCTGGGGCGGAACCGTGAAAATGGTGGAATGCCTAGAAAACATGCTGACCGAAGAGCCCGACTTGGCCCCTGAAAAAGTAATCCGCAAGGCCGTGAAGGACGTGGCCAGCGGCCTGGGCAACACGCCCACCGTGTGCTCGAAGTACTACATCCATCCGCAGGTGGTTACGCTCTTTAAATCGGGCGAACTCATTGACTACCTGCGCACCCACGACGCTACCCCCGCGCCTCAGGATCCGCTTTCTCCTACTGAGCGCTTGGTGCTGAAAATGCTGGCCGCCACCGCGTAAGGCACGATTTGGGGCCCCGGGGGGCTTTACACTGGGGCAAAGGGGTAATCCTTTGCGGAATTAAAACCAGACAACCAGATTAAGGTGGTCAGCATAACCGTTTTGATAAACTCAAACGGTTCCATGAACCTGCTCTTATTCCTCGGCTGGGTGGCTGTAAGCGTGGGCGCCGCGGCGTGGCACCGTGAAGTAGCGCATTCCCCGGCCGGGTGCGGGCGGGCGGGCCGCGGGGTTGCCGTAAATGGCCAGGTGGGGGCCCCGCGTTGCCCGGGACCCCACTTCGGTTACCTCGAACACGTCGGCGCCTTCCAGTCCTTCCAACGTCACCACCTTGGTTTCGCGGGCGGAAAACGTGCGGGCCAGCAGCAGCGAATCGGGCCCCAGGGCGGGGGCGTACACGGCCACGGTGGTCGAGTCGGCGAAGCGGCGCACCACAAACCGCTCGGCCTGGGCCGTGCCGCCCACCGTGGGCCGGCGGCTGAGGCGGCGGTAGAGCACCGCCGCTACGTGGGGCAAATCGGCCCGCCGCTGCCGCAGGGCCCCGGCCAGGTAGGGGCCCTCCAGGGCGTAGGCCGCGGGTGGCAGCCGGTGCAGCGCCGAGTCGATGGCGGCGTCGGTCAGCTGGCCTTGCATGGCCGCGGCAGCTGCCTGGAACTGCCCGGCGGTGAGGGAAATCAGGCCGTGCTCGTCGAGGTAGTGGCCCTGCTGCAACAGGCCCTTTAGGTCGTAGTAAGTGGGCCGGAACGTGTTCCACTTTCGCATGGCGAAGCGCCGCGTGAACAGCCAGGGAAACACACCGTCGGCGGCGCGGTAGAACACCATGTCGCGGTCTTTGGGCACGGGTTGGTAAAAGAAGCGGCCGGTGGGGGCCCCGGGCGTGGGCACTTGGGCCCAGGTCCACTGCCCCGCGTGGCGGTCCCAGTCGCCCAGCCAAGCGTCGAGTAGGCGGGCGCGCAGCAGCGCGGCGGGATCGGGCCGGTGGCGCGGGTCGGCAAACAGGCGCTTGTAGAAGGCCTCGCTGCCCACCAGGGCGGTCGCGGTGGGTACGGCGTCGGTGGGCCGCGCGTCGGCGCTGAATTTTTCTTCCAACCAGACCAGCTGGCCGCGCAGCTTAGCGAGCGAATCGCCGGCCAGGGCCGGGTCGGCGGGCCGCGCGTAAAACAGCCGCGGGTTGGTGTGGGGCACGCCCACGGCCCGCGCCAGGGGCGGCACCGCCAGCGCGCCGTAGGGGTGGGTAGCCGATACGTTGTCGCGCAGGTACCAGGCGAGCGGCGAGTTTTTGAGCCACCCGCGCAGCGCCCGGCGCGGGTCTTTGTCCACGGTGCGCAGCACGTAGGGGCGGCCGTCGGCGGCCACCACACCCAGGCTGGTGCTGTTGAAGCCTCCGCCGAGCTTGACCCGGCGCAGGGCCCCGCCAGGCGCAGCGGTGGCCACGTCGAACACCGGGGCGGCCACGGGCGCGGCCCAGGTGCTGCGGTGGTGCTTCCCAAAAAATACCCGGTGCAGCACCCCGGGCCGCGCGTACTGCCGCCCGGCGGTGTAGCGCGCCGGGGCCCCAGCGGCGGTTTCGGCGGGGGCCCCCAGGCGGGCGTCGGACTGGAAGTATTGTGCCGGTGCGCACCCCGCGGCGGCCAGCAGGCAGGGCCCCCACCAGCGCAGCGCCTGCGCCGCGGCGCCGCGCGGCGATAAAAAAGAAAAACGGTGGGGCAGGGCGGGACGCGGCACGGCAACAAAAAAAACTGAACGCAGGCGGAGCCAGATGGTTGGCGGAGTAATATTAACGCAGGAGCGCGGCAGCCACGCGGTACGTCAGCCGCCGCCGGGGCCCCTCGGTGGCCAGCCGGGCGGGCCCCGGGCCGGGCACAATGGTCAGCCGCAAGCGGGCCACCCGGCCGGGCGCCGTGTGCACCTCAAACACATCGGCCCCGCCCCGCCCGCGCAGCGTGAGGGCCCGCGTCTCGGCGGGCGCAAACGTGCGGCGGTAGCGCGGCGGGGCCCCCGGCGCACCGGCCGCGTACACGGCCACGGCCACCGAATCGAAGTAGCGGCGCACCACAAACCGCTCGGCCTGGGCGGTGCCATCCACGGCCGGGCGGCGGGCCAGCGTGCGGTAGTAGGCGGCCGCGGCCGCGGGCAGGGCGGCGCGCCGCGCCTGCAACGCGGCCAGCGTGCGGGGCCCCTCCAGGGCAAACACGGCGGGCGGCAGGCGGTGCAGGGCGCGCACGAGCAGCGAGTCGGGCAGGGCGGCTTGCAGGGCGGCGGCGGCGCGGGCAAAATCGGCGGCGGTGGCCCGGGCCAGTACCCGCCGGTCGAGGAAGCGGCCCTGGCGCACCAGGCCGGGCACGCTGCCGTAGCGGGGCCCGAAGGTCTGGAACTTGGGCACCAGCCGGCTCACGGCCCAGGGCAGGGCCCCGTCGTCGAAGCGAAAGAACACCTGGTCGCGGTCTTTGGGCAGGGGCGCGAAGCGGGTGCCGCCCCCGGGCGCGGGGCGCGCCGCCCAGTTCCACTGCTTCTCGTGGCGGTCCCAGTCGCCGAGCCACACGTCGAGCAGGCGCGCGCGCAAAAAGGCGGGCCCGTCGGCGGTGGCGGTGGGGGCGGCGGCGCACTGGGCCAGCATGTCCGCGGTGTTGAGCACGTCGGCCGCCTCGCCGCCTGCTTTGGCTTCGAGCAGCGCCAAGTGGCCCCGGAGGCGGGCCAAGCTTTCGCCCAGCCTGGCTTCGTCGGGCCGCACGTACACGAGGCGGGGGGCGGTGTGGGCCACGCCCGCGGCCTGGGCCAGGGGCGGCACCACCAGCGCGGCGTAGGGGTTGGCGGCGCTGGTGGCGTCGCGCACGGCGTTCAGCAAAAACGTGCGGCGCAGCAGCGGCGGCAGCGTTTTGCGCGGGTCTTTGTCGAGGGCCCGCAGCGCGTACTCGCGGCCGCCGGGCCCTTGCAGGCTCAGGCTGATGGTTTGGAAGCCGCCACCGGCCTTGCGCGGCCGCAGCGGCCCACCGCCCGGGGCCCCGTGGGCGGGGTCGAGCACCGCCGCTGCCACCGGGGCGGCCCACACCCGGCGGTAGTGCCGCCCAAAAATGGCTTGGTAAAAACTGCCGTGCTGGGCGTAGCGGGAGTTAGCGGCCGCCCCGCGCACCGAGTCGGTGCCCGCGGGCAGAGGCAAGGCGGCCTGCGCGGGCGCCCGGGCGTCGGACGGGCCGTAGGGCTCGCGGGCGCAACCCGCGAGAGTCCCTGCTGCGCCCAGGGCCCCTGCCAAAGCGGCTAGATAAAAAGCGTAGCGAAGCAACAAGCGGCCGGAGGCGAGGGAGGCGTAAGCAGTGCACCCCGGCTCGGCGGCCGGCCCGGGGTCTACTGCTTACGCAAGCGCTTTAAAAAAGGCGGCCCTGCCGGGCCACAACCGCGCCCGGCCTTTGCAGTATAAGAGCCGGCGGATCGTTATTTTGCCCAGTTTGATCCGGCCTTGTTCAATTGTAATTGCTATGCGCCACGGGCTGAAGATTTTGGGGAGGGTGTTGGGCGGGGCGGCGCTGGGGCCGCTAGCACTGGTGGCGGGGCTGCTGCTGTCGGCGGCCAGCCACCGCGGGGCGGGTGCGGCCGGGGCCCCGGCTGCCCGCTGGGCCCCCGATTCGGCTACCGTGCAGGTGGCGGCCGGGCCCGAGTACGCCGCTGGGCCGCTGTGGCGGGCTTTGTGGGGCGCCCACCACCGGGCCTTGTGGGCCACGCCCGTGTCGGCGCCGGTGCTGTGGCTGGGGGCTGCCGGCCCGGGCGGCCTGCGCCCGTTGCGGGCCGGCGGCAGCTACCAAACCCATAGCTTGCGCTTGCGCGCCGCCGACGGCCGCGCATTTGTGCTGCGCTCCGTCGACAAAGACGCCCGGGTGGCGCTGCCCGCCGGCTGGGTGCGCCGCCTGCTGGGGCCCCTCATGCGCGACCAAACCAGCGCCGGCCACCCCTACGGCGCCTACGTGGCCGCCCGGCTGGCCCAGGCCGCTGGGGTGCTGCACACCAACCCGCGCCTGGTGTACCTGCCCGACGACCCCGCCTTGGGGCCCTTCCGCGCGGCCTACGGCCGGGCCCTGTACCTGCTGGAAGAGCGCCCCGCCGGCGACCAGCGCCGCGCCCCCACACTGGGGGCCTCGGCGCGGGTAGTGGGCTCGGCGGAGTTGCTGGCGGCGGTGGGCCAGGGGCCGGCCGCGCCGGCCACGGCCCAGGCTTTTTTGCGGGCCCGCCTGCTCGATATGTGGCTCGGCGACTGGAGCCGCCGTCCCGACCAGTGGCGCTGGGCCACGCTGCCCACCGCCGGGGCGGGCCCCGAGTTTCGGCCCATTCCGCGCGACCGCGACCAAGCGTTTTTTCAGATGGACGACGGCTTGTACCCGTGGCTCATCGGGAAGTGCCGCGCCCGCTACCAAAGCTTTGGGCCCCGCCTCACCGCGGCCAACGTGGCTGCCCTCGCCGTCACGGCCCGCCCACTCGATACGCTGCTGCTGCGCGGTTTGCCGGCCGCCGCCTTCCAGCAAGAAGCCGTGCGGCTACGCCAGCGCCTCACCGACGCGGCCATCGATTCGGCCCTGCAAGCCGTCCCGCCCGAAACCCGGGCCGTGGTAGCGGCTGGGCTGGGGCCCGCTTTGCGGGCCCGCCGCGCGCAGCTGCCCGCGGTGGCCGGGTGGTTTTACGAGGCGGTGAACGAGCGGAAGTGAGAACGCTGGGTGAGGTTTCCAGCGGACGAAATTAGGCCGTCATGCTGAGCGCAGCCGAAGCATCTCTACTGCGCAAGTAATCCAACCGATTGGGCCACTTGCGCGGGAGAGGTGCTTCGGCTGCGCTCAGCATGACGGCCTAATTGGCTCTGCAAAGCCAGGAAATTTGTATAATTCACAAGCAGCGTCATAAACTATCCGTCCGCAAATAGTCCGGCCAGTGGGTCGCGGCCGTCCACGGTGCCGGCGCTGGATAGCACCTGGAAGCGGGCAAACATCTCTTCGGCGTACCAATTTTCCTGGCGGGTGAGGCGCATGGCTTCGCGGTGGCGGGCGTCGTGGTAGGCGTACTGCTGCATGGCCGCGGCCGAGCGCCACACACTGAACGTGGCCTGGCGCACCACCGGCAATTCGCCCAGCCCGATGGCCAGGGCCACGCCGGGGGCCCCCGCCAGGGCCGCGCTGGTCGGAGCCACGTAGCGCCAGAAGCGGGGCGTTTTCCACCACCGGATGCTGGCGCGGGTGAGCACGGCCACGGGGGCCCCAACAGCCGGCGGGGTATCGGCCACGTAGTCAAACGGGGCGGCGCCGTCCCATAGCCCGTGCGCTTTGAGGGGCCCCAGGTGAGCCGTCCAGGTTTCGGCAGCGCGGGTTTGGTAAGCTTGCCAGAGCGGGTGCTGGGCGAAGAACGCAGTGGCCGCCGCGGCATCGTCCCACACGGCCATCAGGCCGTAGCGGCGCAGGTTGGGCAGGGCCCCGAAGCCGCCCGCCCCGCTGCCCAGCAGCTTGGCGAAGCGCAGGCCCGCCACGCGCCGCAGCTGCGGCGGGGCGGTGCCCATCTGGGCCAGGGCCCAACGGGCGTGGCCGGGCTGCAACGTGATGAGGGAAAGCGTGGTAAGGGGCAAAATGAAAGGAGTAAGCCGAAGGAAACCCGGCGGAAAAAAGGCACAAAAAAGGGCCGGAATTGCTTCCGGCCCTTCCTAAACAATCGGGGGCCCAGGAGTTCCGGGACCGCCGTTATTTTACCACCACTTGGGCGTGCTGGTTCACGTCGTCGTCTTTGCTGGCCTCGCCGGTTACCACGGCGCGGGCGTAGCCGAAAGCCTGGCTGAGCACGCTGCTGGGCGTATCCCAGTACTCACCCTGGGTGATGGTCACCTTCAGAATCATGATGTTCGGGTCGTCTTTGCCTTTCGGAAACCAAGCGCGCATGGGCTCGGTGTACAGCTCGGCGGCCTTGGCCGCGTCGCGGTAAGCATTGGCCGTGCCCGACACCGACACGTATACGTTGGCCGACGGGTCGGCGTAGCTCAGGTTCACTTTGCTGTCTTTGTTCAGCTCGTACACCTTGGCCGAGTGGGCGTCGGTGAGGAACAGGAGCGAGCCGTCGGCCTCGGGGCGGATAGTGGCCATGGGGCGGCTGTGCAGGTTGTTTTGCTCATCGAAGGTGGTGAGCATGGCCATGCGCACGTCCTTGATTTTATCAAACAGCTTGTTCAGGTCGTTGGTGACGGGCGTTTTCGTATCGGACATGGGAGGAAACGGTTAGGAGGGAAACCGGCCGGTGGGGCCGGGCTTCTCTGTACGGCCGGCGGCGGGCGGGGGTTGGGCCGGGGCCCGCGCGGGGCCCGTATCTTCCGCCCCCGATGAATTTTCTGGCCCACCTGTTCCTCGCCGGCCCGCCCCACGCCGCCGCCTACGCCGACCGCCTCGTGGGCCAGTTCGTGGCCGATGCCGTACCCGGCCGCCGGCTCGAAGCCTACGCCCACGCGCCCGGCGTGCAGGCCGGCATCCGCCAGCACCGGGCCATCGACGCCTTCACCGACCAGCACCCGGTGGTGCGGCGCGCCACGGCCCGCTTGCGCCTGGCCGGCCACGGCAAGTACGCGGGCGTGGTGAGCGACGTGTTTTTTGACCATTTCCTGGCCCGCGGCTTCGCCGTGTTTTCGGCCGAGCCACTGGCCGATTTCACCCGCCGTGTATACGCCCAGCTAGGGGCCCGGCAGGCCGAGTTTCCGGCCCGGGTGCAGCAGTTTTTTCCGCACCTGGTGCAACACGATTGGCTGGGCCACTACGCCGAAGTGGCGGGCGTGGCCCGGGCCCTGGCCGGCCTCAGCCGCCGCGCCGCGCCCGGCTCGGGCCTGGAGCGGGGCGGCGCCGAGCTGCTGGCCAACTACGCCGCCTACGAAGCCGACTTCCAGGCATTCTTTCCGGAATTACAGGCGTTTGCCGCGGCTGGCTACCCGGGGCCCTAGGGGCACCCAGCGGCCCGTAAAAAAAGGAGCGGCCCGCCATTGGCGAGCCGCTCCTTGCGCAGGGGTGGGGCCCCGGGCCCCGGGTGCAACTAGTGCTGGTGGCCGCCTTCGCCGTGCACGTGGCCGTGGGCCAGCTCCTCGGGGGTGGCGGGGCGCACGTCGGCCACTTTGCCGTCGAAATGCATCACCATGCCGGCCAGGGGGTGGTTGAAGTCCATCTGCACGGCCGTGTCGCCGATGCTGATTACTTTGGCCTGCATGTGGTTGCCTTCGTTGTCGGCCATGGGCAGGAAGTTGCCCTCTTGCAGCATTTCCTCGTCGAGCTTGCCGTCGATCATGAACACGTCCTTCGGGATTTCGACCAGCGCCTGCTCGTCGTACTCGCCGTAGGCCTGCTCGGGGGTGAGGCTGAACTGGAAGGTGTCGCCAGCGTTCTTGCCGTCGAGCTGGCGCTCAAACTCCTCGGGCAAGCCGCTCTGGCCATAGATGAAAACCATGGGCGCGTCGGCCTCGGCCGATTCAACAAGGACTTTTTCCTGGTTTTCGTCGGTCACGCTCAGGTCGTAGGTGATGGTGACGACTTGGTTGGGGGAGATGGCAGCCATGAAACTAGAAACTAAAGAGGGGGTGGGGGATGGGTACCGGGCAAAGGTAGGGGCGGGCCGGCACGTACTCCGTGCGCAGCGTGCCCGTGAACTGGGTTTTCGCCGCTGCTGCCCAGAAAACAAAAAGAAGATTCCCCCGCCTCAACTAGTGTGCGACGGGGGAATCAAGTTCGCTAAGCATGGGCTGCTTACGCGGGCATCGACTTCAGCTCACGGCTCCAGAAACGGTGGTAGCCAATGGCTTTGATGAACTCCTGGGCCAAGCCGGCCACCTTATTGTCGGCGCTGGTTATTACACCATCCGCCCCGAGAATGTCGGTGGCGCCGGGGTAGGAGGCTGCTTTCAGCAGGTCCACGCCCTCGGCCGAAGCCGCGATGGGTTTGCAGTGGCGGAAGGCCTCGTTTACAAAGCGCACGGCGTCGGCATCCTGGGTTAGTTTTTGCACGCTGCTCGCCCCACCGGCCACGTACACGGCATCAAACAGCACCGACGACGTGGCCTGGAACGTCCAGTTAATCAGAACTTCCTGCCCATCCGTGCCTTTCAGCTTGCCGAGGTGGGTGGCTACGATGGCCGTTTGTGCCCCTTCCGCCATCAAGGTCGTCATCAGCTCGCCAATAGCGCCCACGTCGGCCCCATCGGTGGCCAGAATGGCAATATGGCGGGTTTTGATACTGGTCTTGCCCGCATTGATGGGGCTGTTTACCGATATGCTCAGCGCCGCCGAGTTAGCGTCGTCCTGCTTGGCCGGGGCCGATTGGTAATAGGCTGCGTCACCGTCGGCTGGTACCGCCAGGTTGAGTTGTACACCCTCGGCCGAGGGCACTGCCATGCCCAGCCCTTCGGCTACGCGGCTAACCAAGTCGTGGTCTATCTGGGCCAGCTGCACAAGGGTACGGGCCTGCACTTCAACCTTCTGAACGTGGCTAAGCTCAAAGCGCAAAGCCTTCACGATGTGCATTTTCTCCGCGGCGGTTTGGCTGTTCCAAAACAACTTGGCCTGGCTGTAGTGGTCCACAAAGCTTTTGCTGCGCAGCCGGATTTTGTGGCCTTCCACCCGCTCATACGTCGAGGTGAAGCCGCCTTGGCTCTGCTTGGCCTGGCGGGGGTAGTTGTCGTTGAGCAGGTTAACCCCGTAAGCAACGTTGCCCTTGTTGATGGTCTGGCGCATGTGGCCGTCGCGCTGCCCGTTGTGGATGGGCGCCAGCGAGCGGTTAATCGGAATCTCGTGAAAGTTTGGACCGCCCAAGCGCTTGAGTTGCGTGTCGAGGTACGAAAACAACCGGCCTTGCAGCAGCGGATCGTTGGAGAAATCGATGCCCGGCACGATGTGGCTAAGGCAAAAAGCAACCTGCTCGGTTTCGGCGAAGTAGTTGTCTACGTTGCGGTTGAGCACCATTTTGCCCAGCTTGATGACGGGCACTAGCTCTTCCGGAATCAGCTTGGTCGAGTCGAGAATATCGAAGTCGAACTTGCGCTCGTCCTCTTCTTCTACTACCTGCACGCCCAACTCCCACTCGGGGTAGGCGCCGCCCTCGATGCTATTCCACAGGTCGCGGCGGTGGAAGTCCGGGTCTTTGCCCGAAATCTGCTGCGCCTCTTCCCAAGCCACCGAGTGCGTGCCGAGCGTTGGCTTCCAGTGAAATTTCACGAAGCGCGCTTTGCCCTCGGCGTTCACCAAGCGGAAGGCGTGAATGCCGAAGCCTTCCATCATGCGCAGACTGCGCGGCAGGCCCCGGTCCGACATCACCCACAGCAGCATGTGGGACGTTTCGGGGTTGGTCGAAATGAAGTCGTAAAACGTGTCGTGGGCCGACGCAGCCTGCGGAATCTCGTTGTGCGGTTCCGGCTTCACGGCATGAATGAAGTCGGGGAACTTGGTGGCATCCTGGATAAAAAACACCGGGATGTTGTTGCCCACCAAGTCAAAAATACCTTCTTCGGTGTAGAATTTTACAGCAAAGCCGCGCACGTCGCGCGCCATGTCGGAAGAGCCACGCGAGCCGGCTACGGTCGAAAAACGCGTGAAAACCGGCGTTACCGCGCCGGGCTGTAAGAAAGCCGCCCGGCTCAGGTTGGCGTTGTCGTCGTAGGCCTGGAAGTAGCCGTGGGCGGCCACGCCGCGGGCGTGCACCACGCGCTCGGGAATGCGCTCGTGGTCGAAGTGAGTAATTTTCTCGCGCAGGATGAAGTCTTCCAGCAGCGTGGGGCCCCGTTCGCCGGCCTTTAGCGAGTTCTGGTCGTCGTTGATGCGCAGGCCTTGGTTAGTAGTCAGAAATTCGCCGTAGCCGTCTTCACGGTTTTTTGCCAGCTCATCGGTTTTGGGGTTGCCAACTACGTCTTCGTGGGTTTGCTTGGCAAGTGGTTTATCGCTCATATAAGGTTGTGGTGGGTAGCGGTGAAGGGGAAAGGAGTGGTCCTGCCATGATTATACTCTACGGCGATACGGCAAGTGAGTGGGCACCTACCAGCGTATTTGCTTAAAATATTCTTAAAAAAATACACGTTGCCCTTGCTAACCCCAACCATAAAAATAGCAGGGCCCTGAATCACTAAGTGCTAGCAATAGGGCCCTCATTAGCTCAGCAATAAGGTTTGCAGCAGGGTTGGCCGAGCACCGCCCCGGATTCAAAAACTTTCCACAAAGGAGGACCGTATCGGCAACGTATTATTTAATACGGTTTTAATTCCCTTTCTCTTTGCTTCCCTGCCTAAATCAGTACGGTGCTGGGCCGCCGCCTCTTTGCTAGGCAGCGTTTTGCTGGCGAGTTGGGGCCCCAGCAGTAGGCCTCAGAACCGTGCGTACCGATGCCTCACACTTAATGAAGACCGAACCAATACCTTACCCACTCTTTTCGATGTCTAAACCAACCCGCAACTCGCTGGCGACCCTGCTGCTTAGCGGCGCGCTGCTGTCCGCCTGCCAGTCCAACCCACCCAAAACCCAGGACGCCGCCGTGAACCGGGAAGCCGTGGTAAAAACCGATTCGACGGCCCTGAAAACGGCTTCGGCCGACACCATGGGCGTGCCCGCCGGCTCGATTCCCACCGTCGGCAACCCGCAGCTGCTCTTCACGTTGCCAGATTCGCACAATACGCCCGACGGCCTCGCCCTGGGCCCCGGCGGCCGCCTCCTGCTCTCGGTGCCCAACCTGGCCGACAACAGCAAGCCCGCGGCCATTGTCGAGATTGTGGGCAACACCTACAAGCCTTTCGCCGCCAACCTGCCCGTGGAGCCCACCACCAAAAAAGCCGCGCCGATGGACCTGGCTTTCGGTCCCGATGGTAACGTGTACTACGCGGAAAACCAGTACGAAAACAGCAAGAAATACGCGTCACGCCTCATGCGCATCAACCTGAAAAATGGCAAGCCCGGCACTATTGAAACCGTGGTAGACAGCTTCGCGCTGGCCAACGGCGTGGTGTGGAAGGGCAATACCCTGTACGTGACCGACAGCCAGTGGGATATGCCCGGCAACACCAAGGGCAGCGCCATCATGCGCTTCACCCTCGACGAGCTGAAAAAGCCCGGTGGCCCGCTGCACCTCAAGCCCAAAACCAAGGACCCGCACGTACTGGCCATGTTCACGACCACCGTGAACGAAACCGGCGTGGACAACGGGGCCGACGGCATCGACTACGACAGCCAGGGCAACCTCTACACCGGCTCGTTCGGCGATGGCACCTTCTACAAGGTCAGCCTCAAGCCCGACGGCACCTTCGCCAAGCAGGAAGCCGTGGCCCTGACCGGCGACAAAATCACCTGCATCGACGGCTTCGTAATTGACCGCGCCACCGACAAAGCCTACGTGACCGGGGCCCGCCAAAACGCCATCTTCGTCATCAACCTGAAGGACAACAGCGTGAGCACGCTGGCCCAAAACCCCGACACTGACGGGACCGGCGGCAAACTCGACCAGCCCGCCGAGGTGCTGCTCAAAGGCAAGCGCCTGTACATCTCCAACTACGACAACCCGGTGAAACACTTCGTGAATGTGAAGTCGGACGCGCCGCACACGGAGTCCTTTATTGACTTAAAGTAGGGCCCCCAGCCAAAACAAAAAGGCCCGCTGCACTAAGTGCAGCGGGCCTTTTTTTGTATGTTTACTAACCTTTTAATCCTGCATTTCCCAGGCCGTGCGGTAGCCGCCGATGCTTTCGATGTAGGCCAGCAGGCGCTTGAAGAACGGGTTGGCGCTGAGCGTGCTGGAGTCGCCCACGAGCAGCAGCTTGCGGCGGGCGCGGGTCATGCCCACGTTCATGCGGCGCACGTCGCTCAGGAAGCCGATTTCGCCCTGCGAGTTGCTGCGCGTGAGGCTAATGGCGATGATGTCGCGCTCCTGGCCCTGGAACGAATCGACGGTGCCGATGCTCAGCATCCGGTGGGCCATGAGGCCGTTCAGCTCGTCGTTTTCCTCCACCGCGTCCTTTAAATAGTTAATTTGGGCGCGGTACGGAGCAATCACGCCGATGCTGAGCAGGTCCTCCTCGTGGTCGGCGGGGTCGTAGGGCTCCAGCAGCTGGGCCAGGCGCTTGAGCAGCAAGTCGGCCTCCTCGGGGTTGGCCGTGGAGCGGCTCTCGGGGATGGTGATTTCGGTGAAGCCGAAGCCGGCCGTGTCGAGGAATTCCACCGGCAGGTCGGGGGCGAAGCGCAGGTCGTAGTCCTCCAGGCCGGCGTGGCGCACGGTATTGTGGGCCGTCAGCTTGCCGTCGTAAAACTCGTCGGAGCTGAACTGCATGATTTGTTCGTGCATGCGGTACTGCACCGTCAGCATGCGGGCGGCATCGGGCTGGCGCTTGATGGCCTTTTCGAACAGCGTTTCGCGCAGGGCCCCGGCCTTTTCGCTCTTCACGGTGGGCGGCAGCTGGTGGTGGTCGCCGGCCAGCACCACGCGCTGGGCCTTGCTGATGGGAATCCAGCAGCCCGGCTCCAGGGCCTGGGCCGCCTCGTCGATGAACACCGTTTCGTAGGTGAGGTGGCGGATGTTGCGGTTGGAAGCGCCTACCAGCGTGCACGTTATCACCTGCACCTGCTCCAGCAAGTCCTCGGTGATGTAGCGCTCTAAGTCGTCGGCCTGCTGGTGCAGCATTTTGGCTTCCTCCTTCAGCATCCGGCGCTGCTGCATCTCCTCGTAGCCGAAGTTGCGCACGTACTTGCTGGCCGTTTCGCGGTACTGCTCGGCGGTTTGGCGCATGCTGCGCAGCTCGTTGTAGCTCTTGTGGGCCATCACCTGCGCATCAAGCGTGTGCTCGAGCAGCAGGTCCGACACCCGCGAGGGGTTGCCCATGCGGATGACATTGACACCGCGCTCGGCCAGCTTTTCGGTCAGCAAGTCTACCGCCGTGTTGCTGGGCGCGCAGACAAGCACCCGCCGCTCGCGCCGGATGGTTTCCAAAATGGCCTGCACCAGCGTGGTGGTTTTGCCCGTGCCGGGGGGGCCATGCACAATGGCCACGTCGTGGGCCGCCAGCACGTGGCGCACGGCCGCCTGCTGTGAGTCGTTGAGCGGGCTGGGGTAGAAAATGTCGTCGGGCTTTTCGGCGCGGAAGCGGGCGGGCTTGGCTCCGAGCAGGATGTCGCGCAGCTCGGCCAGGCGGTCGCCGTAGGCGCCCATCACCTTGCCCAGGGCGTAGTCCATCTCGCGGTAGCTCACCTCGTCAAAGGTGAGGTCGATGCCGAGCTTGTGGCCCTCGGTCACCCAGTCGGGCAGGTCTTCCTTGGTGGTGGCCAGCAGCAGCTTGTTGCGCCGCACGCTGGTAATCACGCCGTTCAGGGTGGGGCGGTCGGTAGCCGCGCGCCCGGGCACGTTGCCAAACAGCGAGGCGTTTTTGCCCACCTGAAACAAGTGCAGGCCCTGCTGCCCGGCGGGGCGCTCCAGCTCCAGCACCACCTTGCCGCCGAAGCCAATGTCTTCCTGGGTGATGGTGACCGGGTACCAGGTGAGGCCCCGCTGCTGGCGCTCCTGGATGCTGGCCTTGGCGTTTTTGAGCTTGAATTGCACCAGGTCTTCCTGCTGCTCCAGCTTCATCAGGGCCTGCACCTGGCGGAGCTCTTTCTCGATGGCGTAGGGGTCGGTGGGGGGGAGGGTAGTTTCGGTCAAAAGAAAGCGGATTGATTTCGTTGGGTGGTAACAACGAAAAGAGGAAATGAGTGGCGAGGATTTCTATCGGCCAGTTTCAACTAATGTTTTGAAGCGGGTTAGCAGAAACGCCAGTTTGGAAGGGTCGCCGGAACCGATGAACATTCCATTCTCAACCAGAATGCCATGCCAGTCATCATTTGAATTTTTTGTCAGTATAGGTGAAATAGAAATTTCTTCGGCTATTGTTCCCTCTAAATTTATTTCTACACTCCAACCTGGGTTACTGGTGGAAAAGATCTTAATTCCCTCACGAAATTCCCATTCGTCGTCGCACATACTGGAATACCAAGCATGTAGCCAATTTAAAATACTATCAAGTTGTTTCCTTGGATATATAATAGGCTCATGATGTGATTCATACGCCTCAATTAACGTAGTCAGAACATCTAATTCGTCAAATTCCGGGTCGCCGGGTTGGGCCAGAAATATGGCTTCCACGCGGGCCAATGCGGTGCGGTAATTGGCCGCGGTGCGTATGGGCTTGATAACCATAACTTATTCGCCTTTCGCCACGAACTGGCTCACGGCCTGGCTTACCAATTGGTTCAGGCTGATGCCGCGGCCCGTCGACACTAGCGCGGCTTTGCGGTGCAGTTCGGGCCCCAGGCGCACGTTGAAGCTGCCGGTAAAGGTTTTGTCGGGTGCTTTGCCCACGGCGGCGCACAGGGCCAGGTAGTCGTCCACGGCCTGCTCAAACTCGGGGCGGAGCTGCTTGGCAGCATCGGCCTCGAATGTAACTAAGTCGGCGATGGCCTCGATTTTACCGTGAAATACTTCATCGGCCGCGTTGTATTGCACCGAGCCCAAGTAGCCTTTGTAGAGGAGTCCGTTTTCCATGACTTTGTGAAACAAGTAATAATCAGCAGATTCCGAGCAGCGCGATAATTTCTTTCAGTTGGTATTCTTTGAGAATATTGTCAGGGTGCGGCTTGTGCAAGCTGATGGCAATTTGCGTAGTCGAATTAAAAAACTGCCGCCGGCTGCCCGCCGTTTTGCCTTTTGTTAGCGCCTCGAACCCGTAGGCGGTTAGCAGTTTTACCAATTCGTCCCAGGTAAAATCTTTGGGCTTAGCACAAATGCGGGCTTTGAGCTTGTCAAGCTGGGACATAACTGCTGTAACTGAAATTTAGTTGCTAAAGATACGCGCCAAGCACCGCAGTAGGCTTTTGGAATAAGAATTCCGCAACCCCGGGCCCGACCGGCCGCGTAAGCAGGGCCCCACCCAACGCCTTTCCCGATGCGCCACCTCCCGTCCATCCTATCCGCCGCCGCTTTGCTGTCGCTGGCCGCGTGCAGCACCGATTCCAAGCCCGACAAGCCGCAGAAGGTGGCCACGGCCGCGCCGCCCGCCGTGCCCACCTCCGAAAGCGCGAAAAGCCTGGTGTTGGTGGCTACGTCCGACACGATTTGGAACGGCGTGGCGGTGTCGGACGACGACCGGAAATTTGTGCTTTTCCCGCACAATGAGGGCGACCGGGGCACGCGCATCGGCGAGCTGCAGGCCGACGGCACGGTGCAGGCCTTTCCCAACCGCGCTTGGAACAGCTGGGGCCCCAAGGACCCCGCGGCAGCCAGCAAGTTTGTGCGGGCCAACTCGCTACGCTTCGGGCCCGACGGCAACCTGTGGATTGTGGACACGGGCACGCCCAAGTCGGACGCCGCGCCGGTGGCGCACGGCCCCAAGCTGCTGGCGTTCGACATCAAAACCAACCAGTTGCTGCACTCGATTCCGCTGGATAAGTACGTCAAAAAGAAGAGCTTCGTGGACGACCTGCGCTTCCACGGCGATATGATTTACGTGACTGATGCCGGGGCCCCGGGGCTAATTGTGCTCAACCAGAAAACCGGCCAGGGCCGTCGCTTGCTCGACGATGACACGACCACCACCGCCCGCCGCCCGATGCTGGGCGAGGGCAAGAAAATGGTGAAGCCCAACGGCGACGACGTGGCCCTGCACGCCGACCAGATGGAAGTGTCGCCCGATGGAAAATACTACTATTTCCAGAGTGCCGCGGGCCCCATGTACCGCGTCGAAACCCAGTACCTGGACGACCCGAATATCAAGTCGGCGGACTTGGCCAAGAAGGTGACGTACTTCTTCAACTCGCCCACCTGCGGCGGCACCACCATCGACGCCGCCGGGAACCTTTACGTGGCCGATGCCAACGAGAAGCGCATCCTGAAAGTGACGCCCGCCGGCCAAAGCAGCGTGCTGGTGCAGGACCCACGCCTCGTTTGGGCCGATGCCCTGTGGATTGACCACGCCGGCAACCTCTGGATTCCGGTGCCGCAAATGAACCGCACCGCCGGCTTCCAGAAGGGCGTGCAGACGGTGGCCTTCCCGGTGCAGCTTTTCAAAATGCCCATTGGGGCCAAGGCGTTTCGGGACTAGGAAGCAAGCCAAATAGAGGATTGTCATTCCGACGAAGGAAGAATCTGGGTCAAATAAGGCAAGGGCAGCCCTCAGATTCCTCCTTCGTCGGAATGACAACTCCTATTTAAACGGCTTCCAGGGCCCCGGGGCCCTACTGGAAAAAATCTTCCGGGTCGGTTTGCTGGAAGTACTTTTCCAGCTTGGCTAGGTCGCCGAAATAGGGCTGCACGCACGCCAGGAATTCGCGTACCGCCGCCGCGCTGTCGGCGTAGGCTAAAAAAGTGTCGCCGGTTTCATCGAATTCCAGGTGGTCGAGTAGCTCGGGCTGAAACTCTTCGACGATGGTTTCGAGGTGCTCGCGCCACGACGCGCCGCTCCCCACAAAGCCGAAGTCCTCGAACAGGTCGTGGTAGTCTTCGAGCTTGCCAGCGTGGGCCACGATGGCAAACTGGCGGGCAGGGTTGGCGGTCGTTTTGGCGGCGGCGACTTCAAAGGGAAACGTGCTGGTCATCAAAAAATAAGAGGGCGGGTGGAGCCCCACCGTCCGGGCGGGCGGGGCTATTTGGTCAGGGGCAGCAGCACCACGTCGTGGCCCGCCACTGGGGCCCGGAACGGCTTGGCGGCGGTGCCCTGGGTCTGGCCGGTGGCCAGGTTACGGATTTTGTAGCGGGTGCGGTCGGCGCTCGGGTTGCGCTTGGCCACTTCGTCGGGTGCGGGCTGCGTTTTCCAGTCGAAGGTAGCGGCCCGGGGCCCAAGCCATCAGGCCCTGGCCAAAGCCGCTTCCGGGCCCCCAAAAAAGCGGTTCTCCGGGGCCCAGGGCGGCATTTCATTTGAAAATACGGCCCCGCTTGCCGCTGTTCAGCCCGCCGGTGTAGCTTTAGGCCCCGCCGCCGGCCCTGTCCCACGCCTTCGCTCCATGTTCCCGGACCAGTTTTCGACCCCCTCCCTGCACACCGCGCACCGCCCCGACCTGGGCCAGCTTACCGGCCGCTGGCTGCGCTCGGTAACGGAGGCCGAGCTGCACGCCGACTACGGGGCCCTGCGCCAGGCCGCGCTGCACCACGGCTGTGGCCACTGGCTCATCGACGCGCGCCGCCGCACCAACCGCAGCCTCAACGGCCCCGAGTGAGTCACGACCGAGTTGTTGCCCGGGGTGCAGCGGGCACTGGGGGCCCCGCTGCACGTGTGCTTCCTGGTGCTGCCCGCCTACCTCCAGGGCTTACCGGCGGCCATGGCGGGCCCTGGGCCGGGCAGCCTCGTGCAGTTCGCCCGCTTCGTAGACGAGGGCGCAGCCAACGCCTGGCTGGCCGCGCGGGCGTGAGCCAAGAAGCTGGTTGGCTTGATTTTTTGGCTCTTGGAACGGGGGTGAAGACGCATCCTTGCGCCTGAGAATTGGACGATTTTTTGGACAAGTCGTTCCAATCGGAGCCGCAAGGAGGCGTCTCTGCGTCGTGCTGATCTTGATGCAAACCGCTGCTAAAGGCCGGGCCAGAAAACGGCGTACGGCCGCCCGGGCCGGGTGCGGAAGCCGGAAATTTAACGTGCACCGTAGGGCCGCGTTTGCGCCTTATACACTGAAATATAGGGGATAAGGCGAAAGAAATTGGCGCTTTTGCTCGCTTTTTCGCTGCAACTTGGGCCCAAACCGCGCCGTTTAGGGGCTTGCACGTGTAGCATTCGGGCGTAGGTTTTATGAAAAAGGAAGACATTGTTTTCAGCGACTGGCACCGCTGGGTGTTTGGCATGGCCCCGCCGTCGTTCACGGGAGAGGTGGCCCTCCGGGCGCTGGTGCTGTTCCTGGTCATGCTGGTAATCATCCGGCTGCTGGGCCGGCGCATGAAGGGCCAAATGTCGGTTAGCGAGCTGGCCGTGGTGCTGACCCTGGGGGCCATCATCGCGGGGCCCATGCAGATCCCGACCGCCGGGCTGCTGCCCAGCGTGGCGGTGCTGGTGGCGGTGCTCAGCATGCACCGCCTCAGCAACTGGCTGGCGTTCAAGTACCGGGCGGTGGAGCTGGCGCAGCAGGGCGACCTGGCCCTGCTGGTGCGCGACGGCTGCCTGGACCTGGCCGCGCTGCAACGCCAGGCCCTCTCGCAGGAGCAGTTGTTTGGCCAGCTGCGCAACAAAAACATTGTGCAGCTGGGCGAATTGCGCCGCGTGTACTTCGAATCCAACGGCCGCCTCAGCATCTACAAGCTGCCCGCGCCCCAGCCCGGCCTGAGCGTGCTGCCCCGCGCCGATGCGCCGCCGCCCGCCGCCGAAGGGCCCGCCCAGGGCCAGCGGGCCTGCGCCACCTGCGGCCACGTGCCCGCCCCCGCCGACCACGCCGGCACCCACTGCCTGCGCTGCGGCGCCGAAAACTGGGTGCCCGCCGTGCTCGCTTAAAGCCTGCCCGGGGCGGCCGCGCCCACGGCCGGCGCGTTGCGCGGGCGGGCCCCCGGCCGCTTGCGCAACGCGCCGGCCGCTTGTTGTTTAAACCGCATTTTTAGTTAGACCGAAATGCCGCCGCCTCCCCCGCCCCATATTACCGATTACCTGCGCATCCTGATGGGCGACGTGCCCTGGAGCTTTCTGCTGGAAGCAGCCATTCGCTTGGCGCTGATGTACTTGGTGCTGCTGGCGGGCCTGCGCCTGATGGGCAAGCGCATGGCCGGGCAGGTCAGCCGCACCGAACTGGCGGGGTTGGTGGCGCTGGCCGTCAGCATCGGCATTCCGCTGCTGTCGGCCGACCGGGGGCTGCTGGCCCCGGTGGTCATTGCGGCCGTGGTGGTGGTGGCCCACCGGCTCGTGACGCACTGGGCCGCCCGCCGCCCCACCGCCGAGTACCTGCTGCAAGGCACCGTAACCACGGTGGTGGCCGACGGGGTACTGCAATTGCCCACCATGGAGCAGGTGGTGCTGTCGCAGGAACGGCTGTTTGCTCAGCTGCGGGGCGAAAGCCTGGAGCACCTGGGCCAGGTGCGCCGCCTGTACATGGAAGCCAACGGCACGTTCAGCTTGGTCGAAGCCGACGAGCCCGCGCCCGGCTTGTCGCTGGTGCCGGGCTGGGACGAAGACTTCCGGGGGGCGCAGCCCTTGGCCCCGGACACGTTTGCCTGCCTACGGTGCGGGCAAACGGCGGCAGCGGCGCAAGCCCCCGCTACGGGTTGCCCGCACTGCGGGGCCCAGCAGTGGGAGCCCGCCGTAACGGTCTGCGAATAAGCTGGTCGTGCCGCACGGGGCCCCCGGCGCTGAGCGGACGGCAGTTAGGCCGGCACCACCGCCGGGCTTAAGCAACGGTTGAAGACATTAGCATACCGTGTTGGTAACCTGTTTGTTATTTTTTAGTATATGGGAGGAAAAATGCGGCCAACGCTACAACGTCGGCAGCTTAAACCCAACGCAAACCGGATGAACCAACCAGCAGCTGTAGAAATTTGGGGTGGGGTGGAATGCACGTGCCGGCGCGTCGGCGAGGCGTATTCCGACCAGCTCGTGCGTAATGGCCACCGCGACCGGCTCGACGATCTCGACCGCTTTGCTGCCCTGGGCCTGTGCACCCTGCGCTACCCCGTGCTCTGGGAAACGGTGGCCCCCGAGAGCCTCGACCGCCCCGACTGGCAGTGGCCCGACGAGCGGCTGGCGCGCTTGCAGGCGCTGGGCATCGCGCCCATTGTGGGCCTGGTGCACCACGGCAGCGGCCCCCGCTACACCGCCCTCGACCAGCCCACGTTTGCCCCCGGCCTGGCCCGCTACGCCCGCATGGTGGCCGAGCGCTACCCCTGGGTGCAGTACTATACCCCCGTGAACGAGCCCCTGACCACGGCCCGCTTCAGCGGCCTCTACGGGCTCTGGTTTCCGCACGGGCGGAGCGACGCCGCGTTTGTGCGCATTCTCATCAACGAGCTGCAAGCCACGCGCCTGGCCATGCTGGCCATCCGGGAAGTGAACCCCAGGGCCCAGCTCGTGCAAACCGAGGACCTGGGCCAGGCCCACGGCACCCCGGCGCTGGCGGCGCAGGTCGAGTTTGAAAACCACCGCCGCTGGCTGACGTTTGACGTGCTGGCCGGGGCCCTCACGCCGGCCCACCCGCTGTGGGACTACCTGCGCGGCCACGGCATTGCGGCGGCCGAATTGCAGGAATTCATCGACCACCCGCTGCCGCCCGACGTGCTGGGCCTCAACCACTACGTTACCAGCGAGCGGTACCTCGACGAGCGCCTGGACCTGTACCCCGGCCAGCCCGCCATCCGCGGCCTCCACCACCCGGCCTACGTCGATTTGCAGGCCCTGCGCGTGGCCGGCGTGGCCACGGCCGGCCCCGAAGCGCTGCTGCGCACGGCCTGGGAACGCTACGGCCGGCCCCTGGCCATCACCGAGGCGCACCTGGGCTGCACCCGCGAGGAGCAGCTGCGCTGGCTGTACCAGCTGTGGGAGGTGGCCGGCCGCCTGCGCGCGCACGGCGTCGACCTGCGCGCCCTCACCGTGTGGTCGCTGCTGGGGGCCTTCGACTGGGACAACCTGCTGACCCAGGACGGGGCCTCGTACGAGCCCGGCGTGTTCGACGTGCGTGGTGGGCAGCCCCGGCCCACGGCCCTGTACCCGCTGGTGCACAGCCTCATCCGGCGCGGCGACTACGCGCACCCCGTGCTGGACGGCCCCGGCTGGTGGGAACGCAACATCCGCTTCGACTGGCCGGTACAGGCCGCCTAACTCGTTTGCTGCTTAAGTGCCTGGCCTGAATTGGTTATGCATTAATTCGAGCGCAATAAGCTATTTATCAATAAGAAAGCAAAAGGCTCAATACTTATGGCTGATTCCCAACCCCTTCTCATCACCGGGGCCCACGGCACGTTGGGCCAGGCATTTCGGCGCGTGTGCCGCATCCGGGGCCTGCACGCGATGGCCCTCGACCGGGCCGCGCTGGACGTGGCCGACGCGGCGTCTGTGGAAAGCGCCGTGCGCCAGCACCGGCCCTGGGCCGTGGTGAACGCCGCCGGCTACGTCCGCGTCGACGAGGCCGAGGCCGACGACGCCCGCTGCTACCGCGAAAACACGGTGGGGCCCCGGCGGCTGGCCGCCGCCTGCGCCGCGCACGGCGCGCAGCTGCTCACCTTTTCCTCCGATTTGGTATTCGATGGCCAGCAGGCCGAACCCTACCGCGAAGGCGACCCCGCGCGCCCCCTGAACGTGTACGGCCACAGCAAGCTGCTGGCCGAGCAGGCCGTGCTGGCCCGCCTGCCCGCCGCGCTGGTGGTGCGCACCAGTGCTTTTTTCAGCGCCTGGGACGAGCACAACTTCGTGCACCACGCGCTGGCCGCTGCCCGCGCCGGCCGGCCCTTTGCAGCGGCCGACGACCTGGTCATGTCGCCCACTTACGTGCCCGACCTGGTCAACACGGCCCTGGACCTGCTGCTCGACGGGGCCCGCGGCCGGTGGCACCTCGCCAACCAGGGCCCCTGCACCTGGGCCGAGCTGGCCCGCCTGGCCCTGCGCACGGCTGGCCTCGACGAGGCGTGCGTGCAGCCGCGCCCCGCCGCCGCTTTCGGCTGGGCCGCCCAGCGCCCCCGCTACAGCGTGCTGGGCAGTGCGCACGGGGCCCTGTTGCCCAGCGTCGAGAGTGGCCTCCAGCGCCATTTGAAAGACGAGCGCCTGCTACAGTCGGCCAACCCGCCGGCTGTTTTGGTAGGGTAGCGGGGAAGGAGCGTACCGGCCGTTCAGTTGATTACATAACGGCACAACGACCGGTGCGCTTAGCGCCTGTCCAACTGGGCTGTCATGCCGTGCGCCGCCGCGGTCTCTCGCCCGCTTTGTGGTGGTGGCCGCTGTTTACTGCTACACGCGGGATGCCTCGGCTGCGCTCGGCATGACCGTTTCTCGGTTGCTTTTTCGGATAGCTTCTTAGCGCCGTCGCCGCCAAAAGAACAGGCCGACGCAGGCCAGCCCCAGCCCGAGGATGGTCCAGTCGCGCCACTGGCGGGCCTGTTGGGCGGCGTCGAGGTCGTCTTCGAGGGTGAGCTGGCGGGCCATGGCGCGCCGCTCGCGCTCCTGCACGTTCAGCTGGTGGTTTTGGATTTCGGCCAGGCGGTCGGACGTGAGGTTGCGGTCGTCGCGGCTGGTGATTTGCAGCGTGGCGGCCGTGTTTTGGGCCGCTTGGGCCGTTTGGTTGAGCACGGCCACGATTTGCTCGTCCTTGTTCACAATGCCTTGCAGGGCGTCCACCACGGCCTGCAAGTCTTTCTTCGACGGCTTATCGCTGAGGCCAAATAGGCTGTTGCGCTGGGCCCGGGCGGCGGCGTAGCGGCGCGTAAGTACCTGGCGCTCCGCCAGCAGGCGGGGCAAGGGCGAAGCAGCAGGCGGCGCCTGGGCGGCCAGCAGGGGCCCCAGCATGAAGGTGGAAAGTAAGCGAGCGGAAAAGGTCATTGGGTGGGAAAGCAGCCGGCAGCCCGAGGCCCCGGCGGCGGGGTAATAGGAATAGGTACGAGCAACAGTACGCACCGGCCACTTTTTCGTCCATAGCCTGCCCCGCGGCGCTACCTTTAAGGTATCTATCCGCCGCCCGTTTTGCCCAAATCTTACTACGCCCGCCTTGCCGCGCTGGCCACGGCCCCTGCCGCCACGCCCGCCGACCAACTGCCCAAGCTGCGCCAGCTCCTCGAACAAGTGCTGCGCGACGAGTGCCGCCGCCGCGAATCGCCCTTCGCCGACCTCAGCCAGGCCATCGGCCTCGTGGCCTACGACCACCGCCTGCCGCCGCTGCTGCGCCGCCAGCTCCAGAACCTGCGCCTCACCGCCAACCTGGTGCTGCACGAAAGCTACCCCGGCACCCCCGCTGAAGCCGCGGCCGGCTTTAGGGCCCTGGCCCAACTGGTGCAGCACCTCACCGGCGCGGTGTATGAGGGGCCGGTGCCAGCCGGCGGCTTGCAAGATGCTGAGGATGAGCAAGCGGTGAACCGCGGCGAAGCCCTCGCGGCGCAGCCCCTGGCCGCCGCGCCCGCCTGGCGGGTGCAGGTGCTGCACGCCGACCTGGCCACCGGGCAGCTCACCGCCGAAATGTGCGCGCCCGCCGACGGCTGCCCCGCGGGGCCCTTCGACGTGGACCTGCCCGCCGCCTACGAAAACCTGCTGCCCCTGGCCGCCGCCCTGCACCCCGTGCTGCACCTGGTGGGCCCCGTGGCCCAGCCCGACGGCCGCATCCGTCCGCGCCGGGTAGTGCTGGAGCCCGACTACCTGGTGAACGTGACCACCATCGCCGAGTGCGCCCAGGCCAGCGGCACCATCCCCGAATGGGCCCTGCTGAACGCCTTTTTGCCCGACGAAACCTCACGCCCGCTAGTAGTCGGCAACCTGGTGAACATGCTGCTGGACGAGGAGGTGAGCCACGCCGCCCGGCAAGACGAATGGGTGGCTGGTAATCAGTTATTAGTTGCTGGTTGTCAGTTGTCAGTAAATGCAGGCCAGGAAAATACTGGCAACCAGCAACCAGCAACCAGCAACGAACAACCAACAACTGCCAGCGAACAACTGCCAACTAGCCATCAGCAACTGACAACTGACAACGAACAACCAGCAACTGAATTCGACCTCGAAGGCTTCTTCAAGCGGCGGCTGTTTCGCTCGAACCCACTGACCATTAGCGCGCTGCCCGATTTCCAGACGCGTACTGGCGTGCCCGAGCTACTTGGCGACCTGCGCCGCCACTACCGCACGTTGCGCGCCAGCCGGGCCCAGGGCTTCATTGCCGGCAGCCGTACGGGCTACCAGCAGCAGCCGCTGTGCGTGGCCGACTGCTTCCTGGAACCGTCCTTTTTATCGGCTACCTACGGCTTGCAGGGGCGCCTCGACTTACTGCACGAAAGCCCCACCGGCTACGACATCATCGAGTTGAAAAGCTCGACCAAAGTGCCCCACGGCGAGCCCTGGAGCAACCACGCCGCCCAGGCCCAGCTCTACCGCCTGCTGCTGGAGTCGGTGTTTGGGGCCGACGGGGCCACCGCCGGCCGGGGCCGCACCAGCATCCTGTATTCCAACGCTGCCCCCGACCAGGCCCCCGTGCGCCGCGTGGACCAGGACGCCGAACTGGTGGACCGGCTGCTCTCGGCCCGCAACCAGCTCGTGGGCACCGAGCTGCTGCTGGCCCGCGCCGCGGGCCCCGGGGCCGTGGCCCAGCTGCTGGCCCCCGTGCTGCACCCCAACCTGGCCGCCCTGCCGCCCTTCGGCAAGGCCAAGGCCGAGAAAATGGCCCAGGCCTGGGCCGCCGCCGACCCCGTAGAGCGCGCCTACTGCCTGGAAATGACCCGCTTCGTGGCCCGCGAAATGCGCCTGACCCTGCTCGGCGACGACGCGCGCCCCGGCGACGCCGGCGGCCAGGCCGGCCTGTGGCGGCTGCCCGCCGCCCGCAAGCACCAGAACTTCAGCTTGCTCGACGGCCTCGAACTGCGCGAAGACCACAGCAACGCCCCCGACACCGCCCGCGGCGGCCTGGGGCCCCACCTCATCTTCCGCCGCCCGGCCGGGGGCCGCGAAGTCAACTTCCGGGCCGGCGACACGCTCATCCTCTACCCGCGCCGCAAGGCTGCGGGCGCAGATCCGTTGGCTGACAACTCGCCTTCGGATGAAAAATTCCCCGGCCCCCAGCCACTAGCTAATAGCCAGGCATTGAGCGTGCTTGACGCGCAGGTGGTGAAGGTGGTGCTGGCCGAAGACCTCACCGCCGACGGCCCGGTGGTGCTGAGCGTGCGCAACCGCCGGCTGGCCCCGCGCTACCTGGCCGGCCACTCGCACTGGGCCCTGGAGCCAGACACCTACGACACGTTTCGGCGCGAATGGGCGGGCCTCTCTTCCTTTCTGAACCTGGCCCCCGAACGCCGCCAGCGCCTGCTGGCCCGCCTCGGCCCGCGCCGGCCCGACGGCTGGGACGCCGCCGCGCCGCCCGCCACCGCCGCCCCCGAGGTGGTGGCCCGCGCCCTGGCCGCGCCCGACTGGTTTGTGCTCTGCGGACCGCCCGGCACGGGCAAGACGCGCGCCGTGCTCAAGGAGCTGGCCGTGCAGCTATACCAGGACGATAAGCAGGCGCTGCTGGCCGCCTACACTAACCGCGCAGTGGACGAGATTTGCGAGCAGCTGGTGGCGGCCGGGCTGCCGTTTATTCGGGTTGGCTCGCGGCTGGGCACGGCCCCGGCGTACCGGCCGTATTTGCTCGATAACATGATTCGGGACTGCCCCAGCCGGCAGACGGTGCGAGCGCGCCTCACGGGCTGCCCATTCTACGTGGGCACCGTGGCCAGCCTGCTGGGCAAGCCGGAGCTGTTCTTGCTCAAGCAGTTCGACCTGGCGGTGGTGGACGAGGCCAGCCAGGTGCTGGAGGGCCCCATGCTGGCGCTGCTGGCCAAGGTGCCCAAATTTGTGCTCATCGGCGACCACCGCCAGCTGCCCGCCGTGGTAGCCCAGGGCCCCGAAACCAGCGCCATTGCCCCGGAAGTGGCCGGCCTGCTCCGCGACGAGCTCGGCCTCACCAACCTGCGCAACTCCTACTTCGAGCGCCTGTTCCGCCGCGCCGAGGCCCACTGGCCCCACGCCCACGGCACCCTGGCCGACCAGTACCGCATGCACGCCGACCTGGCCGCGCTGGTGAACGACGACTTCTACGACGGCCAATTGCGTTGCCCGCTGCCCTGGCAGCACGCGCCCCTCAGCCGCCCCGGCTGGCCCGCGTCGGCCGACGCTTTCCTGGCGCGGGTGCGCAACGAGCGGCTGGTGTTCGTGCCCACCCGCCGCCAGCCCGAGGATTTGTCGATGAAGGAATCGGCGCAGGAAGCCGAGCTGGCCGCCCGCGCCGCCGCCGCTGTGGCCCAGGGCTACGGGGCCGATTTCAACGCCGAAACCACGCTGGGCATCATCGCCAGCTACCGTAACCAGGCGGCCCGCATCCGCGCCCGCCTGGCCCAACTGGCGGTCGAGCTGAACCTGCCCAACTTGCTGCACGTCAGCGTTGATACCGTGGAGCGCTACCAGGGCTCGCAGCGCGACGTCATCATTGTCAGCTTCTGCTGCCACCACGAGCACCAGCTGGAATTGATGGCCTCGCCCGACGAAACCGGTCAGGTGGACCGCAAGCTGAACGTAGCTGTGACGCGGGCCCGGCAGCAGCTCATTTTGCTGGGCAACGAAGAGGTGCTGCGTCGGGCCCCGCACCACGCCGCCCTGCTGGCCCGCATGGAAGCCGCCGCGGTGGCTGGCCAGTAGCTTGGACTCTGCGAGTCCGAGCGCGAGCACAGCGAGTAGGCGGTACTAAACGATTCCTTGCGCCATATGCTCGCTGCGCTCACGCTCGGACTACAAAGTCCAAGCTACAGGCCGAGTAACAGTCCTTGGTTAAACAGGTATAAAGCCTATTGAACAGCGCTGCCATTTTCGGTCGGCTGCGCAATGGCCGCTGCGCACGCCGCACCGATGGCTTGGTCTTGCTCAAAATTGCCCCCGGCGATGCCTACCCCGCCAATTACCGCATTTTGCCAGACCAACGGAAACCCGCCGGGCAGGCCCGAAATGGCCGGATTGGTCGCGAACGAGGCCTGCAAGGCCGGAAATTTCTGACCCAGCTCGCCCACCACGTGGCTGGGCAGGCGGAGCTGCGACGCGGTGACGGCTTTGAGCCGGCTGCTTTCCAAGGCGAAGTAGCTGCACCCTTCGTGTCGCACCAGGGCGCGCACGTGCCCCCCGGTGTCAACGACGGTGACGGTAATGGACAACTGCTGGCGCTGGGCTTCTTGCTGCGCGGCAAATAAAACGGCTTCAAGGAGGGCCTGGGTCATGGGGTGGGGGTTAGCGGGTGCCGGGGAAAAACTTTTCGTCTTCCAGGACGAATGTGTCGCGGGTGCGGGCGTAGCGCGAACCCGCCATGCGGCCGATGGCGCGCAGCTGCGTAAAATCAACCCGGAAGCGTTCATCGACCAGGGCGTCGTCGAGGTGCAGGAACACGATTTCGCCGATGACCAGGCGCGAGCGGCCCACCTCGACCACGTGCAGCGTCCGGCACTCGAAGGACACCGAGGCTTCGCCGATGCGTGGGGCCCCCACCACGGCGCTGGCTACCGGCGTCAGGCCCGCAAAGTCAAACTCTGACACGCCGGCCGCCAACGGCGCGGCCGTGCGCGCCATCTGCTCGGCGTAGTCCTCCGTGGCCATGTTGATGACGAATTCGCCCGTGCCGCCCTGGGCGGGCAGCTGCGCGTTGCGCAGCGTGTCTTTCCACGTGCCATCGGGCTTGGGGCCGGCCACGGCAAAGGATACCGCCATTGGGGCGTGGCCCACGATGTTGAAATACGAGAACGGGGCCGCGTTGAACACCCCCGCGGGCGAGACGGTGGACACGACGGCGATGGGCCGGGGAATGATGGCGCCGGTGAGCAGCTTATAGCGGGCTTCAATTGGCAATAGGTCGGCGGATAGCTGCATGAAGTGGGGAATGGGATTAGCGGATACAATAGTAAGCACTACTAACCAAATAGTAACCCGTGCTGACTACTTTTGGTTATGAAAGCACACGCCGACTTAACCCGCCAGATAACCGAAAAGAACCTGGCGGGCCACGTGCACCATTTCTCGCGGCTGCTGGCGCAGCTCAGCGAGCACCGCTGGGCCGCCGATGGCTACCCCGAGCTGCGCAGCGGCCACGTGCAGCTGCTGCGCAACCTCGACCCAGCCGGCACCCGGGCCACGGTGTTGGCGCAACGGGCCCAGGTAACCAAGCAAACGATGGGGCGCGTAGTGAAGGAGTTGGTCCGCACTGGCTACTTGGCCCTAGGGCCCGACGCGGCCGACAGCCGCGCCCAGCTCGTGCAGCTGACGCCCCGCGGAGCCACGTTTTTAGCGTACCTGGCCACCACGTTGGTGGACCTGGAGCACGCCTTCGGGCGGGTGCTGGGAATGCCCCGGTTGGCCGAGTTCCAGGCCGCCCTGCACGAGCTGACCGCCTTTGCCGAAGCCCGGCGGCAACAACTACCCTGACAGCTTCGGCCGGCCGTTGGCGAAACAGCTTGCTGGTTGGTTAAAGCGGTTTCGGAATCGGTGTACAGTTTCGTTCAACGGTGCGCCTCGCGGGCCCCCTTTGGGGCCGGCCCCAAAGGGGGCCCGCGAGGCGCATCGTAAGGTCAGAACTTAAAAGTGCGCCCTAGGTTGGAAGCCGCGCCCCGCGGCGGCTACGGCCGGCTGGCCAGGCCCGCGGCCGCCGCCGGGGCCCGCTGCGCAAACTTGCGAAATTGCTTGGCCGTGAGCACCGTTACCTCGTCGGCGCTGGCCAGCCACACTCGTTGCTGGGCATCGACTTGCACCAGCACGGGTGGGGCAGAGGTGGTGGCGCCGGGCAGAGCGGGCAGCGGCACCAGCAGGCGCTGGGGCGCTACTTCGTCGGTGGCCGGGGCGGCGGCAAGGGGCCCGGGGGCGGCGGCGGGCAGCAGCAGCAGGCCCATGGCCGTGGCGAACACGCGGCCCGCGCCGGGCACGCTGGCCACGCCGAACACCTCGTTGCCCGGCTGGCCGAGAAACTTGACGGTGGGCACTTCGGCTTCGCCGGCGGCCTGGGGGGCGGGGTTGAGCACACTGATGGCGTCGGACATGATGACCCACAGGGCCCCGGTGTTGTCGGGCAGCAGCTTCTCCACGAGGTTGTCGGGGATTTCGCGGTTGGCCACGCCTTCCTCGTTGTAGCGCGTCCACTCGGGGCCCTGCTTGCGGCTGAGGCCCACGTTGGTGCCCAGCCACACCGAGCCGTCGGCCGTGGCCGCGCCGGCGGTGATGGCCGGCGTGTTCAGCTCGGCCACGAAGGTGCCGCCCGGGGCCCGGCGGAACGCGCCGTAGCCGTCGGCCCCCGCCCACAGGGCCCCCTGCGCGTCCTGAAACAGCGTGGTGATGCGGGCCGTGGCCGCCGCCCCGGGGAGGGCCAGTGGGTGCGGGCGGAAGCCGGCCGGGCCCAGCCCCAGGCCCAGGGCCCCCTGCTGGGTGCCCAGCCACAGCACCGTATCGGCCGCGGCGGCGCACTGGATTACGTTGGGTGACTGGTACTTGCGCACGAACTGCGTGCCTTCGAGCCGAAACACGCTGCGCTGCGTGACGAGGTACGTGGCCCGGCCGGCGCGCAGCAGCGCCACGGGCGCCTCGTGGCCCGCCACGGCGTAGGGTGGCCGGGGGCGGGCCGCGGCCGCCCGCGGGGCCCCCGGCAGCAGCAGGCCCAGCAGGGCCCCCAGCAAAAGGTGGCGGCGAAGCAGGGGGCGGGACAGGGGCATGGGCGCTGAGAAAAATGGCAGCAGTCTAAAGCGGGGTGGTCCGGCAACAGAGAAAGTCGCCGGACCACCCCGCTTTAGGCCACCACCGAAAAATGGGTTTTGCAAAGATAAAAAAGGGCACTGGGCGGCGGGTTATGGTAATATTAAGTTAAGGGCTGGTACTTTTTTAATTAATAATGAAGGCTTGATGAACAGGTAACGCCGGCCTCACGGGGGGCGGGGACTTTTGCGGGCGGCAAACGCTTACTCATTCCCTCCACCTTTTTTCGGTTTTTATGAAGGTCAGATTTTTACTCGCTGGGGGCCTGCTGCTGGCCGCCGGGGCCCGGCACGAGGCCCGCGCGCAGGCGGCGTCCACCAACCAAAACGTCATCCTCTACATCGGCGACGGCTTCGGGCTGGCCCCCAAAACCGCTACCCGCATGGCCCTGGGCCAGGGGCGCGACGGCAAGCGGTTTGCCACCGACGCCGGCTTCCAGGTGCTGAACCTGGACAAGATGAAGTACAACGCCACCGCCACCACGCACTCGCTCAACTCGTGGATCACGGACTCGGCCCCGGGGGCCTCGGTGTACGCCTGCGGCAAGCCCGGCAAGCAAGACAACGAGGTGATTTCGCTGAATGCCTCCAGCGGCGCGGCCATCGAAACGATCCTAGAGGCGGCCAAGAAGCAGGGCTACGCGGTGGGCCTGGTGAGCACGGCCCGCATCACGCACGCCACGCCGGCCGCGTTTGCCAGCCACATCTGGTACCGCGACCTGGAGGATTACATTGCTGCCCAGTACATTGCCTCGACCCAGGCGCAGTACGAGGCCATCTATAATAGCAGCCCCACGGCCGCCTACCGCTACACCGCCACCCGCGACTGGGTGCTGCCCACCACCAAAGTGGGCGTGGAGTTGGATGTGGTGCTTGGCGGCGGCGCCCGCCACTTTTTGCCCCGCACCCGCGGCGCGGCCAGCCCCTACGAAGCCGTGGTGGACCGCACCGGGGCCCCCATCCTCAACGCGGCCGGCGCCCCCGTGACCCTCAAAGGCAACCGCGCCGACGACGTGGACCTGGTGAAGTACGCCGTGGAGCAGCGCAACTACCAGTACGTGAACAGCCGCGACGCCTTGCTGAACATCGACCTGGCGCAGTACGGCCCGGGCGGCAAGAAGCTGCTCGGCCTCTTCAACGCCTCGCACGTCAACTACGAGCAGGACCGCCAGACCAGCGCCGCCTGGGAGCCCTCGCTGGCTGACATGACGGCCTTGGCCATCAAGGTGTTGCAGGCCAAAAGCAACGGCAAGGGCTTCTTCCTGATGGTGGAAGCTGGCCGCATCGACCACCTGGAGCACTCCAACACGGGCGGCATTTCGGTGGTGGCCGGCTCGGGCACCACTAACCAGTACGTGGTGGACGCCGACCGGCCGGTGTACGCCGGCGGCGGCGACGCCGGCGTGACGGCCACGCCCACCACGGCGCGCACCGCCGACGTGTACGGGTCCGATTACATGATCAAGGAAGTGCTGGCCTTCGACTACGCCGTGGCCGAGGGCCGGGCCCTGATGGCCACGCCCACCAGCGGCAAAACCCTGATTTTTAGCACCTCCGACCACGAGTGCGGCGGCTTTGCCGTGACGGGCCTGCACGACGAGGACAACGCCAACAAGAATGGCACCAAAATCCGCACCTACGCCGGCCAGATCGGCAAGTCGGTGGCCGCCGAGGCCGGCTACGCCACCCCCACCAACCTGGTGCGCGGCGACGGCGGGGCCAACGGCTGGTTTCCCGACTACACGCTGGCCACCTTCCAGGGCAAAACCTACCCGCAGCCCACCTCGGCCACGGCCAAGCGCATCGTGGTGGCCTACGCCTCCAACCCGCTCACCAACGGCAACGGCGCCGCCCAAACCGGGGCGGTGGGCAACCACACGCCCCAGGACATTTGGGTGGCCGCGGAGGACAACACCAACACCCACGCCCAGCAAATCACCGGCCGCGGCCTGCTCGACAACACGGCCATCACGCCCATCCTGGCCGATTTCATGCAGCTCACGCTGTTCGCCACCACCCTCAGCACCCGCGGCAACACCACGGGGCCCCTGGCCACGTCTAGCGTGCAGCTGAGCCCGGTACCGTTTGCCGACCGCTTCCAGGTGGCCTTCAACCTGGCCACGGCCGGGGCCGTGACGGTGGAGTTGTTCAACGAAATCGGCCAGAAAGTGCAAACCGTGGTGACCGGCCAGTCCTACGGCCCCGGCGCCCACACCGTGGCCGTGGACGGCACCCGCCTGCGCACCGGCCTCTACGTGGCCGCCGTGACGGTGAACGGCCAGGTGGTGTCCCAGAAAACCATCAAGCTGTAACGCCGCGCCTCACCAGCGCCAGGTAGAAAAGAGGAGCGGCTTGCCGCTCCTCTTTTTTGCATTTTGGGGCCCCGGCGCACCGAAGAGTACAGGAGGGTTGGGCGGTAACCGCGGGGCTTCTTGCGGGCCGTTGGCTGGGGGCCCCGGCCGTTGGCCCGCGCTGGGTTTTACCGCCGGTTTACTATAGGAATGCGGCGCGGTGGACGGGTTAAATGGCTTCAACTCTTTGCCGATTTAGTTAATATAAACACGCCAATGGAAGAAATTGCCTTCACCATGCAGCTGCGGCCCGGGGTGGCCGCCGAGTACCAGCGCCGCCACGACGACCTCTGGCCCGAGCTGGCCGGGGCCCTGAGCGCGGCTGGCATCCGCGACTATTCCATCTTCCTGGACGCGGCCAGCGGGCGGCTGTTTGGGGTGCAAAAACGGGTGGCCGGCCATACCGCCGACGCTTTGCCGGGCTTGCCCGTAATGCGGCGCTGGTGGGCCCACATGGCCGATTTGATGGAAACCAACCCCGACCAGTCGCCGGTGGTGACGGTACTGGCGCGGGTGTTTCACCAGGACTGACCCGCGGCGGCCGGCGGGCCCGGGTTAGATTTCAATTCGGTGGGTTCCTAGCGCAACGGCGCGCTGTACCGCCAAGCCGCGCTGGCACCGCAGGGGCCTTGCCCTAGGGCCCCCAGGTAGCGTAGGCAAGGCCCCTGCGCCCTGCGGTGCCAGCGCGGCTTGGCGGTACAGCGCGCGCCCATCAGCTGGGGCCCGGGTTGGATTTAAGCCCGAATTTCTGGCAGTTTCCGGGCTTACTTGCGGGCATGAAGAAACCTTACCTGCTGGGGGGCCTGCTGGCCGCGGCGGCCGCCGGGCTGCTCGCCGCCGGGGCCCCGCCCGTGCCCGCGCTGGCCAAAGTGCGGCAGTACCGCCAGCGCCACGAGCGCGAATTGCTGGCCGATTTCACCCGGCTGCTGGCCATCCCGAACGTGGCGGCCGATTCGGCGGGGCTGCACCGCACGGCCGGCGCCATCGCCGAGCTGATGCGCCAGCGCGGCATCGGCGGCGTGCAGCTGCTGGGGGCGGCCACGCCGGGCGTGCCGCCGGCCGTGTTTGGGGAGGTGCGCGTGCCCGGGGCCACCCGCACGCTCATCTTTTATGCCCACTACGACGGCCAGCCCGTGAACCCCGCCCAGTGGGCCCCGGGCCTGAGCCCGTTCGGGCCCGTGCTGGCCACGGGGGCCCTCAGCGCCGGCGGCCAGGTGGTGCCGCTGCCGCCGGCGGGCACGCCGCTCAGCCCCGATTGGCGCCTCTACGCCCGCGGCAGTTCCGACGACAAGGGCGGGGTGATGGCCATCCTGGCCGCCTACCAGGCCCTGGCCGAAAGCGGCGTGCAGCCCACGGCCAACCTCAAGTTTTTCTTCGAGGGCGAGGAGGAGCGGGGCTCGCCGCACCTGGCCGAGCTGCTGGGCCGCCACAAGGCGCTGCTCGCGTCCGATTTGTGGATCATCTGCGACGGGCCGGTGCACCAGTCGGGACGCAAGCAGGTGGTGTACGGGGCCCGGGGCGACGTGAACGTGGCCCTGACCGTGTACGGGCCCACGCGCCCGCTGCACAGCGGCCACTACGGCAACTGGGCCCCCAACCCCGCCATGGCCCTGGCCCGGCTGCTGGGCTCGATGCAGGACAGCACGGGCCGCGTCACCATCGCCGGCTTCTACGACGACGTGGTGCCGCTGACCGCCGCCGAGCAGGAGGCCGTGCGCCAGATTCCGAACAACGACGCCGCCATCCGGCAGGGGCTGGGCTTTGCCCGGGCCGACGGCCGGGGGCAGTCATTGAGCGAGCTCATCAACCAGCCCTCGCTGAACATCAACGGGCTGCGCAGCGCCAACGTGGGGCCCCAGGCGGCCAACGTCATCCCCACCACCGCCGAGGCCGTGCTGGATTTGCGCCTCGTGCTGGGCAACGACTACCAGCGGCAGGTGGCCAAGGTCGTCCACCACATCGAGCGCCAGGGCTACTTCGTGACGCGCGCCGCGCCCACCGCTGCCGAGCGCGCCCAGCACCCGCGCCTGGCGCAGGTGACGCCCGCCGCCGGCTACAACGCCCAGCGCACGCCCCTGGACCTGCCCCTGGCCCGCCGCGTGGTGGCGGCCGTGCAAAGCACCGTGGCCGAGCCGGTGGTGCGCCTGCCCACCTCGGGCGGCAGCCTGCCGCTCTTCGCGTTCAAGGAAGCGCTGGGGGCCACCACCCTCACCGTGCCCATCGCCAACTACGACAACAACCAGCACGCCGAAAACGAAAACCTGCGCCTCGGCAACCTCTGGGACGGCATGGAAACCATGGCCGCCGTGATGACCATGCCGTAAGCAATGGATGTTTTTTAAGTAGGCCCACCCCCAAATAATTGATAGACGGATCGAGGCTGTTATTTATATGGGCCGTTACTTTAGCTGCGTATCTTTCGAGTAATGGAATTCTACTTCATAGACGCCCACTTAAAATGTAGTTTACGGTTTTTGCTGTGGGTTCTAACACTTATTGGTAGTGCCACGATGGCCCTACAACTGTGCGCGCAGTCCAATGGCCCCGCACCGCATAACTCAGCAGTACTGTTTGAGAATGCTGATGAAGTCGTTATTTACACCAAAGACAGCACAGACATTGCTCTCCGAAATATTGCTCAAGCACTGCGAGCGAAGGGATTCGTCATTGATACTATCATTCCATCATTGATTCACGCACAGGTCACGAAAGTTCCGAGCATCTATGGCTCGACAGAGGCATCAGACGCATCTGTGACTGCTTATTTACGGACCCGAGGCAGTGAAACGCTCATTTTCCTGCAAGGATATACTGTCAAGCAGTCGAAGCTTACTACTACCCGCAAAGTGAGCATGGAGTGCACTCAATACCATGGCCCACGCCGCGGGTATTTGAAAGCCTCCTTTCGGCAGTTGGAAGCTGTCGCTCTTTCCTACCCAAATGGAAGAGTAGTGTATCAGGTAGGTATGTGGGAAAATAGATTGCGATAAAATCCATTTTCTCACCGCCATATTTTATACATTGATCGTGCAGGTCCTAACGACGGCAATCCACATTTAGCATAACGAGCGCGCCCGCCGGGGCCCCTAGCCTATAGCCCGGGCGGCCTGGTTACGCTCCACGCCGGCCACGAGCAGGGCCCCCAGGGTGTAGGCCAGCACGTCGCCCCACTCGAACTGGCTGCCCAACACGAGCCGCGCCGCCGCCGAGTGCGCCAGGCCCAGGCGCGCCAGCAGGTGGGCGTATTGGGCCGCCTCGATGAGGTACGATAGGAGCAGCGCTGCCCACACGGCGGGCACGGTCGGCGCCGCCCAAAAGCTGCGTAGCAGGCAATAGAGCAGTACGGTGGCCAGCACATCGCCCCCGTAGGGCCGCAGCAGGGCATCGTGGGCGAAGGCGGCAATGCCGGCCTCGGCGCCGAATAACAGCGTGGCGAGCAGAAAATACCCGCGGCGGAAAGTAAGCACCTCAGCGGGTGGGGGCGCGGTGGGGGCCCACCGGGCACCGCGCGGTGGTGGGCTGGGGCAGCGCCGCGTCGGCCGCCGGGGCCCCATCGAGCGCGTGGATGCGGGCCCGGTACGCCGCCGGCAGCAGGGTGCTTTTAGCCCACTGGCTGACGGCCAGCTGCCGGGTGTGCCGGTACACGGCCAGGGCCGGGCGCACCGCCGCGCCGCGGCCCAGGTGCAGCAGCGCGCGCACGGCGGGCGGCACCACCAGGCCCTGCACGGCGCGCAGCAGCGGGTAGCGCAGGGGCCCCAGGTGGCGGCGGTACTGCCGGTACAGGTCGGCGGTGTAAGGGCTGGGCACGAGGTGCGCGGCCAGGTGCTGGGCGCGGGCGGCCTGCCAGTCGGCGTAGCCCGTGGGCAGCCCGGGGATGCCCATGCGCTGGCCCACGCGGCAAAACACGGCCACGATTTCCTCGCGCTCGGGGCCCGTGAGGGGCCGCTCCAGCACCTCGAAGGCCCCAATGGAGTAGGCGATGAGCAGGAATAGCACGTCGCGGTAGGCCCCGGCGGGGATGGGCCGGCCGCGCTTGGCCTCCACCGCCGCGTGGATGGCGGCCATGGCGTCGATGGCCCGCTCGGCCCCGGCGCGGTCGGCAAACACGATGCGGCGGGCGTAGTCCACCGTCGAAAACAAGCGGCCCAGCGGGTCGGCCGGCAGCCGCCCGGTGAAGTAGAGCCAGTCCACGGCCTTGTTGAGGGCAAACTCGGCCGCGGCCCCGGCGAAGATGAACAGCACCGTATCGGCCGTGCCCCAGATGCGGCGCACAATGGACCCGGGAGCCACAAAATAAGTCATAAATAGAAGAAGCAAAAGCGAAAAAATAGCATCAGCCGCGGCTCAACGGCCCGCGTTAAATACGTATTAAAAGAACTTTGAAATACAAAGTTAATCTCGTTCCATTCTTTACAAACCATTCAGCCGAAGATTTATATCCCGGGTAGGCACTGAGGGGCGTCTTTTTGGGTAGCCCGCACCGGCAAAGGAGTGGGGGGCCGCCGCCCGGGGGCCCCTGCGGGCAACCGGGGCCCCGTGGCCGCGAAATACTGCTAACTTTCCGCACCATTATCCACACCCGAAACCCATGCTCCGTCTCCTCGCCGCGTTTTTTTCCCTGCTGCTGTTGCTCACAACAAGCCCGCCCGCCGGGGCCCAAGCCAAAGCGGGGGCCCCCGTGCGGGTGGGTGTGGCGGGCCTCACGCACACCCACGTGCACGGGATTCTGGGCCGCGCCAAGCGGGGCGACATCGAAATTGTGGGTATTGCCGAGCCCAACCGGGCGCTGGCCGAGCGCTACGCCAAGCAGTACGGCCTGCCCATGTCGCTGGTTTACAGCTCGCTGGACGAGATGCTGAAGAAAACCAAGCCCGAGGCGGTTACGGCGTTCGGCAGCATCTACGAGCACCTGGCCGTGGTGCAGGCCTGCGCGCCGCGCGGCATCCACGTGATGGTGGAGAAGCCGCTGGCCGTGAGCGTCGACCACGCCCGCCAGATGGCGGCGCTGGCCACGAAGCACCACATCCACCTGCTCACCAACTACGAAACCACCTGGTACGCCTCCAACCGCCAAGCCTACCAGCTGGTGGACCAGGAAAAGGCCATTGGTGACATCCGCAAGGTGGTGGTGCACGACGGCCACCAGGGCCCCAAAGAAATTGGGGTGAACAAAGAATTTCTGGACTGGCTGACCGACCCGGTGCAAAACGGCGGCGGGGCCCTCGTCGATTTCGGCTGCTACGGCGCCGACCTGCTGACGTGGCTCATGCACGGCGCCCGGCCCCTGTCGGTCACGGCCGTGACGCGGCAGCTCAAGCCCGAGGTGTACCCCAAAGTAGACGACGACGCGACCATCCTGGTGAATTACCCCAGGGCCGAGGGCGTCATCCAGGCGTCGTGGAACTGGCCGTACGCGCGCAAGGACATGGAGATTTACGGCCAAACGGGCTCCGTTATGACCGTGGACGGCAGCCACATGCGCGTGCGGCTCAGCGAAAAACAGCCGGCCCAGGACCAGACCGCCCCCGCGCCCCCGGCGCCCTACGACGAGCCGTTTGCCTACCTGGCGGCCGTGGTGCGCGGCACCGCGCCGGAGGACGTGCTGTCCGCGCTGCCCACCAACCTGATCGTAGTGGAGATTCTGGAAGCCGCCAAGCAGTCGGCCAAAGAGGGCAAAACGGTGTACTTCTCGAAATAATTAGGGCCCCCGGGGCCCTAATTCAGCACCTTTTCGATGGCCACCGGCTTGCGCTTGTAGAAGAACAAAATCAGCAGTGGCAGCAGCGTCAGCTCGGCTACCACGCCGAAGAGCAGCGTAAGGCCGATGAGGAAGCCGACGTAGAACGTGCCGTCGAACGAGGAAAACAGCAGCGTGGAGAAGCCGCCGACCAGAATCAGCGACGTGACGATGACGGCCTTGCCGGCCAGCAGGTAGGTGTGGCGCACGGCCCGGAACACGGACGTTTCGTGGGCCAGGGTGAGGCGCAACTTGCTGATGAAGTGGATGGTATCGTCCACCGCGATGCCGAAGGCGATGGTGAAGATGATGCTCGTGCTCACCTTCATGCTCACGCCGGCCAGGCCCATCACGCCGGCCACGATGAGGATGGGCACCAGGTTGGGGATGAGCACGATGATGGTCATTTTGAATGACTTGAACAGCGCCAGCACGATGAGCGTGACCATGAGAATGTCGATGCTCATGCCGGTTATCATGTTGAGCGTCAGGTTCTCGTTGTTCTTGTCAATCAAATTGGACGAGCCCGTGAGCCGCGTGCGCAGCACCGTGGAATCAATGCGGGTGCGCAGGAACCGGCGCAGCCCGGCGTTCAGCGCATCGGCCCGGATGCTGCCCACGTCGGCCATGCGGCCGGTGAGGCGGCCGGCGCTGCCGTCGGGCAGCGCCAGGGCCCTAAACTCGGGCTTTTTGCGGAACAGGCGCAGCTTGCTTTGCAGGCCGCGCAGCTCGGCCGAATCGGCGGGGAGGCGGTACGCTTCCAGCCCGCCGCCGTGCAGGGCCTTGCGCACCGACTTGACGAGCGTGACGGGCGAGGCGGCGAAGCGCAGGCCGTAGGGCCCCCGCAGGTAGTCCTCGATGCGGGCGGTTTCGCGCAGCACCGCCAGGTCGTACACGGTGCGGCCGGGGGCCGGCTTCAGCTCCAGCTCGAAGGGCCGCACGCCAGCAAATTGCTTCTCAAAAAAGAAAAAATCCTGCCGCACGGGGTCGCTCTTCGACAAATCATCGAGCAGCATGGAGTTGATGTGCACCCGCGTGGCCAGCCCAATGGAAGCCGCCACCACCAGCCCGCTGACCGTGAAAATGAGCCGCCGCCGCGCCAGCACCTGCCGGAACAGGCGGCTCAGCACGCCGTCCCAGCTGTGGCCCTGGGTGCGCGCCACCCGCAGCTGCGGCTTCTTGAGGAGCGTGAGCAGCGCCGGCAACAGCGTGAAGCTGAGCACGAACGCCAGCAGCACGGCGATGCCCGTGAACAGCCCAAAGTTGTAGATGGGCCGGATGGAGCTGGTCATCAGCGTGAAAAAGCCCAGGCTAGTCGTCACGGCCGACAGCGCCGAACCGAACCCCGATTCCTTGATGGTAACGCGCAGGGCGTCTTTTTTGCTGGCCCCGTAGCCTAGCTCGGCCACGTAGCGGGTGATGATGTGCACCGTGTCGGAGGTGCCCACCACGAACATCATCACCGGCAGCAGGGCCGTCATCAGGTCGATGCGCACCCCGCAGGCCCCCATCACGCCCAGGCCCCACAAAATGGCCCCCAGCACCACCACCAGCGGCAGCGCCACGCCCCACCACGTGCGAAACGTGAACCACAGCAGCCCCGTCACGAGCAGCACCGAGAGGCTCATGAACACCACCAGCTCGCGCTGGAGCCGGTCGACGAACACCGACTGGGCCACGGCGCGGCCCGCCAGGTGGTAGCTGCTTTCGGGGAAGCCGTATTGCTTGAGGCCCCCGCGCAGCACGGCCAGCAGCGAGTCGCCGGGCGGCTTTTTGAGGTCGGGCGTGGTTTGGATGACCAGGGCCACGGCCCGGGCGTTGGGGCTGAACACGTTGCCCACCAGGCCCGGCGTGCGGTAAATCAGGGTGGAGTCGCGGGCCCGCTGGGCGGGGTCGGCGCGGTAGGCGGCCGGGCGCAGGTAGGGCAGGTTGAAGAAGCCCAGGCCCTCCACCACGGGGTTGGTGAGGGTGGTGGGGGAGGTGACGGCCACCACGTGCCGCTGCCCCCGGGCCAGGCGCGTGAGCGAATCGACGCGGCCCAGGAAATCGGCGTCGAACACCGTCCGGCCCTTGGGGGCCTCCAGGCCCAGCAGCAGGTAGTCGTTGTCGTTGCCGAAGCGCTGGGTGTAGCCCTGGTAGTAGTCCAGGTCGGGGTCGCCGGCGGGGTAGAAGTCGTTGAAATTGTAATTGAACCGCAGCTGGGCCACATAAAAGGCGCTGAGGGCGGAGAGCAGCCCCAGCACGAGCAGGGCGAAGTAAGCAGAACGGCGGAGGGACATAAACGGAAGGGGCGCAAAACCAGGTTTTGCGGAAAAAGCGGGGCCCCGGCCGGCCGCGCCACAGTGTCGGCCGCGTGTGCTATCTTGCGTAGCGGCGGGTCGAAAACGCCCGCTTTCGTCCTTTTGTTTCTCTCAACTCAATTCCTTCTCCTGCCATGAAAAATACCCTGCTCGCCCTCGCCCTGTTTGCCACCGGCGCCACTGCCTTCGCCCACACGGGCCCCGGCAAGCCCGCCGCCAAAAAAGACAACTGCCCCGCCATGGCCGCCGCCCAGTGCACCCGCGGCATGGCCACCGGCAATATGGCCGGCATGCCCGCCTGCTGCCGCGCCAAAATGGCCGCCGCCAAAACCGCCGGGGCCCCCGCCGCCACCAAGCCGATGGCCAAAACGATGTAAGGACTGGCTTGCCGGTTTAACAAAAAGGGCCGCTCCGGTAAGGAGCGGCCCTTTTTTATTTTCTACCTAAATGTCGCATCACGGGTTAGTACAGTTGGATCAAGGGCTAATCTATCGGCAAATAGAGACTTTAACTGTTTGGCTATTTCGGTTCGATTTACGGTGATTGGGTTACGCCGCGATTTTAAGTAGTGCTCCCGCGTCATCTTTTCTACCCATTCTCTCACTGTAGCTACTCGCCAGGTATTGCCAGTGTATTGGGCAACCATCGCCGCAATAACAGAAATTGTGAGCCCGGTGCAGCCGGCGGTGCTGCTGAAGAAAAACGAGGTGAATGAAGCGAGAAACATAATTATAAGCCCCATTACTACAGATTCTGAAGCACCGTGAATATCCAGTGTAATGCCTGTTCTGGCTTCTACTGAATTCAGGATTTTTCGGCGTTTATACCGGCTACCAGGTAGAATGTCCTTGAGGCGAGAAGCTGGTGTGATTGCCAAACCAGGGACGTGCGGCGCCAAGGCTTGGCGTAGCTTGTAAAATGCTTGTTGGGCGGTACAATCTGGCGCGTCGGTCAAATGAATTTTTGATACGGTAATGTCGCAGAATTCCCCGAATGTGGTCACGTGTTCTAACTCGCCCTGACTGAATTTAATACCAAGGGAGGTTTCTATCACTGGGATTAAATCCTCAATGTCTTCTGTGCAAGTGTTTTCAAGCCGGTCGATGTCCATCGGGGTTGAGTCTTTTGTGAGTTAATCAAAGATTAGGATTCCTGCGTGTAGTTACGGAGAATATTGGTCAAACTCGTCACGTGCACTAACAAGCAGCTTCGAGGTTTGAACTGTTGGCGGGGCCCGTAGGCGTTTTACCTTTGGTTTGTTATGCGCCAATACCAAGCCCTCCTCCGCCAAATCCTCGACCACGGCACCGCCAAAACCGACCGAACCGGCACGGGCACCAAGTCAATTTTTGGGCCCCAGATGCGGTTCGATTTGGCCGAGGGCTTCCCGCTCGTCACCACCAAAAAAGTGCATTTGAAGAGCATCATCTACGAATTGCTGTGGTTCTTGCAGGGCGACACCAACGTCGCCTACCTGCAGGCCAACGGGGTGAAAATTTGGGACGAGTGGGCCGACGCCGACGGCGAACTGGGCCCCGTGTACGGCCACCAGTGGCGCTCGTGGCCCGACGGCCGCGGCGGCCACATCGACCAGATCAGCCAGATCATCCAGCAGCTCCGCACCCAGCCCGACTCGCGCCGCATGGTGGTGAGCGCCTGGAACGTGGCCGACCTGCCGGCCATGAAGCTGCCCGCCTGCCACGCCCTGTTCCAGTTTTACGTGGCCGACGGCCGGCTCTCGTGCCAGCTCTACCAGCGCTCGGCCGACGTGTTCCTGGGCGTGCCGTTCAACATTGCCTCCTACGCGCTGCTCACGCTGATGGTGGCCCAAGTGACGGGCCTGCAGCCCGGCGAGTTCATCTGGACCGGCGGCGACACGCATTTGTACAGCAACCACCTGGAACAGGCCGAGTTGCAGCTCACCCGCGCGCCGCGCCCGCTGCCCCACATGCGCCTCAACCCGGCCGTGGCGGACATCTTCGGTTTCCAGTACGACGATTTTAAGCTGGAGAATTACGACCCATGGCCGGCCATCAAGGCCCCGGTGGCCGTATAACGGAGCGAATGAAAAACTGGATAATTGGGTTGCTGTTGGCGGGGAGCGGGCTACTGGCCGCCCGGCCCGCCCGCGCCCAAACCGGCGAGTACGCCGCCCCCGGCTTCCCGATGCTGCCGCAGCGCCGCGAGCCGCCGCCCGCGCCGGGGCCCCCCAAGCTGGCCTCGCCGGTGCTGCCCCGCTTCTGGCACGAGCCCGACCCGGAGCGGCAGTCGGCGGGCCGCAACAAGTTTTTTGACTTCGTGTCGGCGCAGGCCAAGTTCCCGGAGGGGGCCCGGCCCACGGCGGCCCAGCCCAACGCCCTGCTGCCCACCGGCCGCCTGCTGGTGAGCGTGCAGGTGCGGCCCGACGGCTCGGTGCGCCAGCCCCCGCGCGTGACCAAGCGCGAGCTGGCCCAGCCCGAAACCGCCTACACCCCCGCCGCCCTCCGCGCCCTCGACGCCGAGGCCCAGCGGGTGCTGGGGGCCCTGCGCTTCGTGCGCTCCAAGGCCGCGCAGGATTCGCTGCTCGTGCCCATCCGCTTCATCGCGGAGTAGCTTTGCTTGCAAAACTGTTCTGCTCAACAACATGACTTTTCTTGCGATAGCCGAAGCCGTTTTAAAAGATTCATCACCTCTAAACGCTCAACAGATATGGGATAAGGCATTGATTTCCGGTCTGGCTGCGCAAGTGAAAACAACAGGAAAAACGCCTTGGGCTACGCTCGGGGCCCAATTGTACGTTGACTTAAAAAACAACGCAGCCACTAAATTTTGCAAAGTTGGTAAAGGAAAATTTGCGCTTGCAGAAATGCAGCAGACAGTAGATACTTCGATTGTGGCTGCTGTATTACCTGAATCTATTAATATCGAAGCTGCAGGTAACCAGAAGAAAGTAGAAAAATTGTTACAATCGGTTAAACAAGAAGAATATTATTTAGAAAAACATTTGCACCCTTTTTTAGCTCACTTTGCTTTCTATAAATTGAAAGCATATGCAAAAACGCTAAATCATAGTAAATCGGCGAAAAGCAGTTATGGCGAATGGGTACATCCTGACATGGTTTCTTGTGCTTTTCCATTTCTTCAAGATGGGTGGCATAGCGAAGTTTCCAGCTTGAGTCGCTCCATTGGCAACGCTTCAATCCGGTTGTGTTCTTTTGAATTAAAACGCAAGCTTGATATGACTAATTTGCGCGAAGTGTTTTTTCAGGCAGTCTCGAACTCTTCATGGGCAAACGAAAGCTATTTGGTAGCAGCTAAAATATCTGATTCACAAGATTTTTTAAGCGAACTAAAGCGTTTGTCCTCTTCTTTCAACATCGGTGTTATTCGTCTCAATACCGAACATCCCGATAAAGCAGAAATAATACTTCCAGCTCGGTTTAAAGAAAATCTGGATTGGGATACTATGAATAAATTAGCAATGAATAAAGATTTTAAAGATTTTTTGTCGAGAGTTCAGAAGGATTTAAAAAGTAACGAAGTTTATAAAGAACAATATGATAAAGTGTTCTCACAATCAGAGTTATTGAAATCTATCGAAACAATTCAATTCGGTTGATTTTTGAATTGTGCATCAATATGATGCGATTTAAAAATTGTCAGATCAATCCGTTTCACCGCCCGCACCGCCGCCACATTGGCCGTGAAAACCGCGTCGGCCGCTAACAATTCTTCCGGTGGGAAAAGCCCTTCGCGGCACGCCAGGCCCTGCGCCTTGGCCGCCCGCAGTACCTGGGCCCGCCGCACGCCCGCCACGCAGCCGCTGGCCAGCGACGGCGTGAATAGGGCCCCGTCCTTCAGCCAGAAAATGGCCGCGGCGCCGGCTTCGGCCACGTGCCCGGCCGCGTCGCAGAGGATGATTTCGTCCCAGCCGCGCTGCTGGCGCTCGTGGGCGGCGCGCACGTAGAGCCACGCCTGGGGTCCCTTGCAGAAGCTGAGCGGCGAAAACAGCGAATGTGTTTCCTGGGCAAAACCGGCTTGCGCAATGGGCGCTTCGTCGGGCGCGAAGGGTTCGGCGGTGGCCAGCCACTCGGCGGTGGCGGTGGGCGGGGCGTAGCGGCCGCCGCCGGCGCGCCACAGCTGCAGGCGCAGGCGGGCGGCGGGCAGGCCGTTGGCGGCGGCCAGGGCCCCCAGGGTGGCGGCCAGGGCCCCGGGCGTGGCCAGGGTAGCTGGCAGCGTCAGGTACAGGGCGGTGGCGGCCTGCTGCATCCGGGCGAGGTGGTCGGCGGTGTAGCGCAGGCGGTTTTCGGCGAACACCAGGGTTTCAAAGAAGCCGTCGCCGAAGGCTAGGCCGCGGTTGGGCAGGGGCAGGGCAAAGGCATCGGCGGCCACCAACTGGCCGTTGTGAAGCAGGAACATAGCGGCGGCGGGTACGATGAAACGGGTGTGGTAGACGGTCGGTGGGGCCCCAGTGATGAGAAGCGGATGCGGCAAATGGCTTTCAGGGCCCCAGCGATTACCGGGCAGCCGGCGAAAAAGCCGGTAGCCCGGGCTATAGGCCACAAGTAAAGCCGGTTAGCCGGCCAGCGTGAATCGTCCCCCAAATCCGACCAATCCGAATAATCCGATAAATCCGTGGTTCAGACAAGCGCGAATTTCTTGCCCGGCAGGGCCCGCACCACGCCCCGAAACTCCAGGCCCAGCAGCAGCGCGGCCACGGCGTGGATGGCCAGCTGGGCCTTCCAGGCGAGGTCGTCCATCTGGGCCTCGCGGCCGGCGGCGGCGGAGAGTACGGCGATGAGCGCAAATTCGTCGGCCGTGAAATCGTCGGGCGAGTAGGCGGGGGCGGGCTTGAACTTGCCCGAGTGCAGGGCCGCGTCCCAATTCAGAATAACCTCCAGGTCGCGGGGCTCGGTGTAGATGGCGGCCTTGTTATTTTTAATCAGGGCGTTGCAGCCCTCGGAGGCCAGCGAGCCCAGGTTGCCGGGCACGGCCAGCACGTCGCGGTCGTAGCTCAGGGCTAGCTCGGCGGTGATGAGGGCCCCGCCCTTAATGGCCGCTTCCACCACCACGGTGCCGTCGGCGAGCCCGGCGATGATGCGGTTGCGCTGCGGAAAATTGTACCGGTCGGGCCCCGTGCCGAAGGGGAATTCGGTGAGCAGGCCGCCCACTTCGCGCATTTTTTCGGCCGTTTTGCGGTGCGCGGCGGGGTAGATGACGTCGAGGCCGGTGGCCATCACGCCCACCGTGGGCAGGCCTTCCTGCAAAGCCGCGCGGTGGGCCAGAATATCAATGCCGTAGGCTAAGCCGCTGACCACCAGCGGCCGGTGCGGCACCAGCCCCCGCACGATGCGCTCGGTTTGCTCGCGCCCGTACTCCGTGGATTGCCGGGTGCCGACGAGGGCCACGATTTTGAGCGCATTGAGGTCGGCGGGGCCCTGGTAGTAGAGGATGACCGGCGCGTCGGGGATGAGTTTGAGGCGGTGCGGGTAGCGCTTGCTAGTGTAAAATAGGATTTCGACGCCCTCTTTCTCTGCCTGCCGCAGGTCCTTTTCGGCGCGGCTGAGGGCCGTGGCGCGCTCGGGGCCCGTAAGGCTGGCCACCGCTTTGGGCCCCACGCCGGGAATGCGCCGCAGCTTGCCCGGCGGCATCAGCAGCACGTTTTTGGCCGAGCCACCGTAGCTCATCAGCTGCCGCGTAATCTGCGGGCCAATGCCGGGGATGAGCGTGAGGGCCAGTTCGTGGAATAAATCGTCAGTAATCGTTTGGGGCATCGATAGGGGATAGGTATAGATATAAAATATTGATAGAGGAGCGTAATTATCAGAACGTCATGCAGAGCGCAGCGAAGCATCTTTCCTGCGTAACTAATCCTGATTATTGGCGCGACAAAGATGCTTCACTGCGCTTTGCATGACGGCTTGGAGGCCAGCGCAGCAAAACGTTCTGGGGCCCAAATACTAACCGCCGCCCTACTCCGGCCGGGCCACGTCCAGCTCCTTCTTTAGGCTCACCAAAAAGGCCCGGACGCGCTCGATGGCCTGCACGGCGTCGATTTTATCCTTGAGCTGGGGGCCCTTCTGCTTGAGCATTTCGCGGGCCCCCGGGATGGTGTAGCCGCGCTCCTTGACAAGGTGGAAAATGGTGCGGAACGTGTCGATGTCCTGCGGCGTGTAGAGGCGGTTGCCCTTCTTGCTGCGGCGCGGTTTCAGCTCGTCGAACTCGGTTTCCCAGAAGCGCACCAGCGACTCGGCCACCTTGAACTGGGCGGCCACTTCGCCGATGGTAAAGTACTGTTTTTCGATGGTGCGCTCTTTATAGGGCATGGGGTTACCTTTGCGATTCAGCCGAAAAGTACCCAAAAATCCCCGTTCGGCCGTTTTTCTATGTCGCTCCCCACCGCCGCGCACGTCCGCCAGCAATTCCTCGATTTCTTCGCCTCCAAAGGCCACCACATCGTGCCCTCGGCCCCGCTCGTGGTGAAAGACGACCCCACGCTGCTGTTTATCAACAGCGGCATGGCCCCGTTCAAAGACTACTTCCTGGGCAACCGCCCCGCGCCCTTCAAGCGCATCGCCGACACCCAGAAGTGCCTGCGCGTCAGCGGTAAGCACAACGATTTGGAGGAGGTGGGCTATGACACCTACCACCACACGATGTTCGAAATGCTGGGCAACTGGTCGTTCGGCGATTACTTCAAGAAGGACGCCATTGCCTGGGCCTGGGAGCTGCTCACCGACGTATTCAAGCTCGAAAAAGACCGGCTCTACGTGACGTATTTCGAGGGCGATAAGGGCGACGGCCTGGGCCCCGACGCCGAAACGCAGGCCCTGTGGCGCCAGTACACCACCGACGACCGCATCCTGCCCGGCAACAAGAAGGACAACTTCTGGGAGATGGGCGACACGGGGCCCTGCGGCCCCTGCACCGAAATCCACGTGGACCTGCGCACCGCCGAGGAGCGCGCCCAAACGCCTGGCCACCAGCTCGTCAACGCCGACCACCCGCAGGTGGTGGAGGTGTGGAACAACGTGTTCATGGAGTTCCAGCGCCTGGCCGACAAGTCGCTCGTCAAGCTGCCGGCCCAGAGCGTGGACACCGGCATGGGCTTCGAGCGCCTGATGATGGCCGTGTCGGGCGTGCGCTCGAACTACGACACCGACGTGTTCCAGCCGCTCATCCAGTTCATTGCCAAGGAAGTAGGCATCGAGTACCACGGCACCTCGCCGGCCACGGTGAACGACCAGCCGGCCACCGAAAACGAGAAAACCGACATCGCCATCCGGGTGCTGGCCGACCACATCCGCGCCATCGCCTTCACCATCGCCGACGGCCAGCTGCCGAGCAACGTGAAGGCCGGCTACGTCATCCGCCGCATCCTGCGCCGGGCCGTGCGCTACGCCTTTTCGAGCTTGAACCAGAAGCAGCCCTTCCTCTACAAGCTCGTGCCCGTGCTGGCCGACCAGATGGCCGGCATTTTCCCCGAGCTGAAGGCCCAGCAGGCCTTCGTGACGCGGGTGATTGAGGAAGAGGAAATTGCGTTCCTGAAAACGCTGGAAACCGGCCTGCGCCGTCTGGACGCGCTGGAGGAAGCCGCCCGCCAGAACGGCGGCGTCATCGACGGCGCCACGGCCTTCGAGCTGAGCGACACATTCGGCTTCCCGCTGGATTTGACGGCCCTCATCGCCCGCGAAAAAGGGCTGACGGTGGACGAGGCCGGCTTCCAGCAAGCGCTGGCGCAGCAGAAAAACCGCAGCCGCAACGCCCAGGAAACCGAGCAGAGCGACTGGGTGACGGTGGCCGAAGCCGAGGGGCCCAACGTGTTCGTGGGCTACGACCAGGACGAGGCCACTGCCCGCCTGCTGCGCTACCGCAAAATTGACAAGAAGGGCAAGACGGAATACCAATTGGTGCTCGACCAAACGCCGTTCTACGCCGAAAGTGGCGGCCAGATTGGCGACACCGGCTACCTGGAAAGCGACGTGGACCGGCTGCGCGTGCTGGACACGAAGCGCGAGAACGACCTCATCATCCACACGGTGCTGGAGCTGCCGCAGGAGCTGACGGCCGAGTTCTGGGCCCGGCCCGACGCGGCGCGGCGCACGCTCGTGCGCAACAACCACACGGCTACGCACTTGCTGCAAGCCGCCCTGCGCCGCGTGCTCGGCGAGCACGTGCAGCAAAAAGGCTCGCTGGTGAACGACAAGCTGCTGCGCTTCGACTTCTCGCACTTCACGAAGGTGACCAACGGGCAGCTGCGCGAGATTGAGCAGCTGGTGAACGAGCAGATTCGGCGGCAAATCCCGCTCGATGAGCGCCGCAACGTGCCCATTGCCGAGGCCAAAACGCTGGGCGCCATGGCCTTGTTCGGCGAGAAGTACGGCGAGTTCGTGCGCGTCATCACCTTCGACAAAGACTATTCGGTGGAGTTGTGCGGTGGCCTGCACGTGGCCAACACGGGCAGCATCGGCTACTTCAAAATCGTGGCCGAAAGCGCCGTGGGGGCTGGCGTGCGCCGCCTCGAAGCCGTGACGGCCGGCCCCGCCGAAGTCTACGTGGACCAGCAGCTTGACCTGCTCGCCCAGGTGCGCGAGGCCCTCGGCAACCCCCAGCACTTGCTGACGTCGCTCGAAAAGCAAACCGAGGAAATTGGGGCCCTGCGCAAGCAAATGGAGCAGTTTGCCCAGCAAAGCATCAACCAGCAGAAAGACCAATTGGCCGGCCAGGTGAAGCCGCTGAACGGCGTGAACTTCCTCGCCGCCCAGGTGCAGGCCACCAGCGCCGAGGGCCTCAAAACCCTGGCCTTCAACCTGCGCCAGGCCGTGCCGAACCTCGTGCTGGTATTGGGCGCCGAAATCGACGGCAAGCCCCAGCTAGCCGTGATGCTCGACGACGAGCTGGCCAAAGCCGGTAAGCTCAACGCCACGGCGCTGGTGCGCGAACTGGCCAAGGAAATCCAGGGCGGCGGCGGCGGGCAGCCGTTCTTCGCCACGGCCGGCGGCAAAAACCTGGCGGGCCTGGGCGCGGCCATCGCCAAGGCCGAGGCTGCGGTTTCGACAGCACTATAGCTCGTTGGTAACTTAGACTGAAGAGAAAAGCGGCGGCTCTACCTGGTAGGGCCGCCGCTTTTCTCTTCAGCAAGAAATCGACCGCTATTTTGCGCTCCGTTGTCCTTCATTTCCTTTCCACAAGATTGTCTTTGCTTTGCATGCGTCGAATTTATAGCGCTTGTGTGGCGCTGAGCCTGCTAACGACTAAAGTGGCCATCGCGCAGCAGCTTATTCCGCCGCATAAGCAGGCGTTTCTAGATTCAACGCACCAGGTGCTGCTCAACGAAGTTGGTGCTCGCTACCGCCGCGAAACCGAATTTTCTGATAGCATAACGGCCACGGTAAGTACCTATTATCTGGCCACGGGCAAGCTGGCCAGCCGGCAAGCATTTGCCAATCTGCGGAAGGGAGTGCCCGATGGAATATCGGAACAGTGGTACCCCAACGGCCAACTCCGAATGCACGCAGATTACCGGCAGGGCCGGAGGACAGGGGAGTTACGCACTTATTATTCCACAGGTCAGCTGAAACGGCGCGAAGTGTATAATCTGAAAGACGACTTTACTTCTACCGGCGAATGCTTCGCTGAAAATGGCCAACTCGTTCCGTTTTACAAGTTCGAGCAGATGCCCGTGTACCCGGAGGGCGACGGTAGTGCCCGCGTAATAGTCAGGGCGGTGCAGCGTGGAATTAAGTATCCGCGGCTCGCGGCCAAAGACCACTGTGCCGGACAGGTCATCGTGGCGTTTAACGTGAATGCTTTGGGGGACGTGGCCGATATCCGCCTAGTGCAAAGCCTGTGTCCGCTGGCCGATGAAGCCGTGCTGGAATCGATACGGCGGCTGAAACGATTCAAACCCGGCTTGCAGGATGGAAATCCGGTGGCCATTGCCTTTACCATACCGGTCACCTTTTAACCTGGTTCTGATGGCGGCAATGCGGCGCGATTAGTTAAGCCCGCCCTCCCGCTCTGGGCGCTCCCAAGAAGCAGCCACTAGGCCACCTTATCGGGTTGGTGAAAAGGACGTTGGCGCTTACATTTGGTGCATTGGGGCCCCGGGCCGGGGCCCCAATGCCCTTTCTGTTGGCCGCACCCTACCCGGACCGTCCGATGCCTACTTTTCGCTTGTTGCTGCCGTTGCTAGTGGCCTGGGGGCTGGGGGGCGCGGCGCGTGCCCAAACCACGCCCGCCCCCGCGTTTCCGCAGACGACGGTGGCCTACCTGGATGCCGACGAGCGCCCACTGCCGGGCCCCGACAGCGCTGCCTACCGCGTCGAAACCCTGCGCACCGACAGTAGCAGCCGCGCCGTGGTGCGGCGCTACTACGCCACCGGGGCCCTGCAAGCCTACACGCCCTACCTCGACCTGGGCCGGGGCGTAGTGCACGGCACCCGCACCACGTGGTACGAAGACGGCCGCCCGTGCACCAAGGAGGAATACCTCGGAGGCCGCCGCCAGGGCGAGCTGCTGGCCTACTACCCCGACGGCACCCTGAAGCGGCGCGACCAGTTCGTGGCCGATCAAAACATGCTGGGGGCCTGCTACGGCCCCGACGGCCGCCCCGTGCCATATTTTCCCTACGAGCAGCCGCCGCTGTACCCGGGCGGGGCCCTGCTGCTGTACCACGACGTGACGCGGCGCGTGCGCCCCACCGCCACCGAAATGCACCGCTTTGATACGTCGGGCTCGCTGATGTGGGAAGGTGCCTTCGGGGGGGCGCGCCGCGAAACCCGGCCCGCCGTTGTACCGGGGGCCACCCGCTGGCCGGTGGGCCAAATCGACGTCGTGTTCACCATCACCGAGCAGGGCGAGGTGGCTGACCCGTACGTGGCCCGGTCGTCGGCCCCGTGGTTGAACGAGAAGGTGCTGGCCGCGGTGCGCGGCCTGACCAAACGGTTCCGCCCCGGGCAGCGCGACGGCCAAACGGTGCGCGCCACTTGCCAAGTGCCGGTGGTGTTCTACGTCAGGCCGGCTTCCAGCCCGGGAAGGCGGCTGTAAGGCCGGCCGGGGCCCCGTTGCGGCCCATTAGTAACCAAAAATCACACGCCCGGGGGCACGGCAGGGCTCCAGGCGATGCCCCCGGGCGTGTGATTTTTTGGTTACTAATGCGAATTACTTAAACTTCCTTCCGGTGCGTTGCGTACCTCAGCACTGCTACGCAGCATGTGCGCTGTAAATTTGCGCTTTGCTAACACGCTTACCAACGGGGAAATTCCCCATTTTTACCCAAATTTTTTTATGAAACACCTGTTATCTACAACAACTCTACTGGGCTTGGGCCTGCTGGCCGCGGCTCCACGCAGCCAGGCCCAATCGGCCGATAGAAAGTTTGGTATCAGCGGGTACGCCACCACGCTCCAGTACATGGGCGACATGGGCAATACCTACTTTAAAGCCAAGAACAACACGTACGGCGGCGGCCTCACCCTGAGCCGCTACATCAGCAAGGGCTTCGACATTAACCTGTCGGCCAACCAGTCCACGCTGCGCTTCCCGTCGCCGACGGGCGCGTTCGCCAACAACGGCACCCGTTTCTACGCCAACATCAGCACATACGGTCTGGGCTTCAAGTTCAAACTGCCCCTGAAAGACGAGGCAGTTATCCGGCCTTACTTTCTGATTCAGCCTGGTGTGGCCCGCGTCAACTCCGACCGGTACGCCTCGCCGACCGCTGCCGCCAACCACCTCGATTTCACTTCCTTTGACGCCCAAGGCGCCATCGGTTTGGATTTTCGTATTACGCCGGGCTTCAGCCTGTTTGCCCAGGCGGGCGAGCACATGCTCGTCACCGGCGACGACAAGCTCGACGGTTCGGCCAGCAACGCCACCGGATTTTATTACGACCACGACCGCTACCTGCAATTCTCGGCCGGCTTAACCGCCAACATCGGCAAGGCCAAGGACACCGACGGCGACGGCGTATCCGACCGCAAAGACAAGTGCCCTGATACGCCCGCCGGCGTGAAAGTGGACGTGAACGGCTGCCCGCTTGACACCGACGGTGACGGCGTGCCCGACTACCAAGACAAGTGCCCCGACGTGAAAGGCCTGGCTGCCCTGCAAGGTTGCCCCGATGCCGACGGTGACGGCGTGGCCGACAACGACGACAAGTGCCCCAACACCCCGGCCGGTACCAAAGTGGACGCCAGCGGCTGCCCGCTTGACACGGACGGCGACGGCGTGGCCGATTACCTCGACAAGTGCCCCAACACCCCCGCTGGGGTGAAAGTGGACGCTACCGGCTGCCCGGTGGACACGGACGGCGACGGCGTGCCCGACTACCAGGACAAGTGCCCCGACCGTGCCGGCCCCGCCAGCAACAAGGGCTGCCCCGAGATGAAGGCCGAAACCAAGAAGGTGCTCAACGAAGCCACGAAGTACATCAACTTCGACTTCAACAAGGCCACGCTGAAGCCCAGCTCGTTCCCCAAGCTGGAGCAGATGGTGCAGATCATGAACGAGTACCCCGACTACTCGCTCAGCATCGCGGGCCACACCGACAGCAAGGGCGACGACAACTACAACCTGCGCCTGAGCTACGAGCGCGCCGCCGCCGCCCGTAAGTACATGCTGAGCAAGGGCATTACCGCCGAGCGCATCGAGGCCCGTGGCTACGGCGAAACCAAGCCGATTGCGGACAACAAAACCGCCGCTGGCCAAGCCAAGAACCGCCGCGTGGACTTCGACCCCTACCTCACCGGCGAAACCAACGCCGCCGAGGCGAAGTACGGCGCCGCCCCAACCATCAGCGAGCTGAAAGCCGAAGGCAAGAAGCTGCCGGGCAAGAAAACGACTGGTACCGGCTCGCCCCGCAGCCGCAAGGCCCCAGTAAAGAAGGCCGCCGCCAAAAAGGCCCCGGTGAAGAAGTAAGGCCGCGGGGGCCCCGGCCCCGGCTACCTTGGTTAATGCAGCCCGCTCGTTTTGAGCGGGCTGCTTTTTTTTGGCCCTGCGCGTAACAAATGCTCCCGATGCTGTGTGAAAAAGCGGGGCCCCGGGGCCCCAAACCCGCGCCGGGGCCCCGCCCGAACAAAACCGGGGCCCGAATCGGTTTTAACTTGCGGGCGGGTTGCGGCGGCATTGGCCGCGGCCCGCTCATCAGCTGTATTATATGGACGACGCCCTGCTTGCCAAGTACCAGCCCGTGATTGGGCTGGAAGTACACGCCCAGCTGCTCACGCGCAGCAAAATGTATTCGTCCGACGAGAACGAGTACGGCGTGGCCCCCAACACCAACCTCTCGGTCATCACCCTCGGCCACCCCGGCACCCTGCCCAAGGTGAACCGCACGGCCGTGGACTTCGCCATGAAAATGGGCCTGGCCACCAACTGCCACATCCGGCGCGACAACCTGTTTGCCCGCAAAAACTACTTCTACCCCGACCTGCCCAAGGGCTACCAGATTACGCAGGACAAAACCCCGATTTGCTACGACGGCCACCTCGACGTGCGCGTGGGCGACGAAGTGAAGCGCATCGGCGTCACGCGCATTCATATGGAGGAGGACGCGGGCAAGAGCATGCACCTGGCCGGCGAAACCGAAACCCTCGTGGACCTGAACCGCGCCGGCGTGCCGCTGATTGAGATTGTGAGCGAACCCGACATCCGCACCGGCGAGGAAGCCTACGCCTACCTCACCGAAATCAAGAAGCTGGTGGAGTACCTGGGCATCTGCGACGGCAACATGGAAGAAGGCTCGCTGCGCTGCGACGCCAACATCTCGGTGATGCTGCACGGGGCCCCTGAGTTCGGCATGAAGGTGGAGGTGAAGAACATGAACTCCTTCCGCAACGTGCAGCGCGCCATCGCCTACGAGATTGAGCGCCAGATTGCCCTCGTGGAGGCCGGCGAGGAAGTGGCCAGCGAAACCCGCGGCTTCGACGCCGTGACCGGCACCACCAACGGCCAGCGCAGCAAGGAGACGTTGAACGACTACCGTTACTTCCCCGAGCCCGACCTGCCGCCGCTTGTCATCGACGACGCCTGGCTGCACCGCATCCAGGCCGAGCTGCCGGCGCTGCCGCAGCAGCTCTACGCCCGCTTCACCGGCGAGCTGGGGCTGAGCGACTACGACGCCTCGGTGCTGATCGACCAGAAGGAAGTGGCCCAGTACTTTGATGGCCTGGCCCGCCTCACGCCCAACGCCAAGGCCGCCGCCAACTGGGTGATGGGCCCCGTGAAGTCGTACCTCAACGAGCGGGCCCTGGCAATGGAAGACTTCCCGCTCGACCCCGCCCAGCTCGCCGGCATCATTGAACTGATTGATGCGGCCAAGATTAATTACTCGGTGGCCAGCAAGCAGTTATTTCCGTACTTGCTGGAGCACCCCACGGCCAACGCCACCGGCGCGGCCGAAGCTTTGGGCCTGCTGAGCAAAACCGACGGCGACGAGCTGGGGGCCCTGGTAGCGCAGGTGCTGGCCGCCAACCCGGCCAAAGTAGCCGAGTACCGGGCCGGCAAAAAGTCGCTCACCGGCATGTTCATGGGCGAGCTCATGAAGCTCACCGGCGGCAAGGCCGACCCCAAGCAGGCCAACCAGCTGCTGCGCGCCGCCCTAGAAGAATAGGTTTCTAGTTACCCGTCAGCGGCTAAGCCTGTACCGCCAAACTGTGCTTGGCCTTGCCCCAGGGCCCCCGAGGCAAGGCCAAGCTGGCGGCACGGGCCCTGCCGGAACCAACCCCAGCGGGGCCCCGTTGGCGTTTTTGCACCCGTTCAAATTCATGCGTTACCTAATGATCAAAACCACGTTGCTGGCCGCCGCCGTACTGGGCGGAGCCAATGCCTGCCAGCCCGCCTCGGCGGCAGCGGGCTACGAAATCACTGGCCAGTTGAAAAACGCCCCGGCCGGCACCGAGCTGCACCTGGCCGAGCTGCAATCGAACCAGTTTGTGGAGCGCGCCTCGGCCAAAACCGACGCAACGGGCAAGTTCACCTTCAAGGGCGCGGCCCCCACGGCGGGCTTGTACCAGTTGAAAATCAACGACGCCAACCAAGTGCTGCTGTTGCTCGACGATAAAACCCGCGTGGCCCTGGCCGGCGACGCCCAGCGCCTGCCCGCTACCTACACCGTGCAGGGCAGCCCCGACGCCGAGGTGCTGCGCGAGCTGACGCAGGTGATGGAAGGTACCAAAACGCAGATGGACGACCTCAAGGCCCGCTACACGGCAGCGGCTGGGGCTCGCAACACCGCCGCCACCCAAGCCATTGAGGCCGAGGCCGCCACGGTGCAGGAGCGCACGGCCGCCCGCGTGAAGGGCGTGCTGCGCCGCCACCCAGCGGCCGTGGCCACGGGCTTCGCGGTCGGTGCTTTCTTGAACCCCGAGGATAACTTCCAGTTTGCCGATTCCATTGCCGCTGTGCAGCGCAAGGCCAACCCCAACTCGCCCTTCACCAAGGAGCTGACGGCCCGGCTGGAGCCCATGCGCGCCACCGCCGCCGGCGCCAAGGCCCCCGACATCAACCTGCCCACACCTGAGGGCCCCAAGCTAGCTCTCAGTAGCCTGCGCGGCAAGTACGTGCTGGTTGACTTCTGGGCCAGCTGGTGCGGGCCCTGCCGCCAGGAAAATCCCAACGTGGTGAAGGCTTACAATACCTTCAAGGACAAGGGCAAAGGCTTTACGGTATTCTCCGTGTCGCTCGACCAGGAGAAAGGCCGCTGGACCAAGGCCATTGCCGCCGACGGCCTGCTCTGGCCCAACCACGTGTCGGACCTAGCCGGCTGGCAGAGCGTAGCCGGGGCCGCCTACGGCGTCGTGGCCATCCCGCAGTCGTTTCTGCTCGACCCCAACGGCGTCATCATCGCCAAAAACCTGCGCGGCCCCGCCCTGGAAGCCAAGCTGGCCGACGTGCTGAAGTAGCACCGCAGCTAAAATCAAAAAAGGCCCGTCTGCTACCAGACGGGCCTTTTTTATTTGAGCCGAGGGCCCAGGAGCCTGAAAGGCTACCTCAAAAACATGCGCTGCAGGCCCGGCCAGAGGCGCTTCTTCAGGCTGACGTCGTACTCCACCATCTCAATCTCGGCGGCGGCGAGGTAGGAGAGGTTTTGCCCGGCGAACTGCACAGGCTCGTAAATCTGGGTGTTGCGCACGGTCACGTCGAGCAGGTTGCGGCCGAAGGCCACGACCTGCGTAGCGGCCAGCTCGCGGCGCAGGCTGCTGAGTGCCACCGGCAGGTGCGACTCCACATTCACCAGCACCACGTCGGCCATCACCAGCCCCAGGGCTTGCAACATCTTGTTGAGGAACACGTTGCGGTGCAGCTTGTGGAACTGGTCGGGCGGCAGGCGCACCAGCAGCACCACGCCATCGGCCCGGCTGCCCAGCGTGGCGAAGGGCGTGAGCTGGGCCGGTGGCACCGCTGGCCCAGCGGGTAATGGGGCCCCGGCGGCCGGTGCCGGCCGCGGGTTTTCCACGTTCGCGGGCACCGACGTAGGCCCGGGTACGGGTGGTGCGGGCACGGCTGCTACCGGTACGGAAGGCGCGGAGGCCGCTGCTGCTGGCGGGGCCACGGGCGCAGTGGCGGCAGCAGGTTCCTCAGCAGAGGGGGGCGTTGCAATGGCCAATGCCGCGGCTACCGCGGCCCCGGGCAGCCGCGCCGGTGGCACCGGGACCACGGGCTTGGCGGGGGCGGTAGGTGCCGCCGGCGCGGCCAGGTTTTCGGACGCGATGCCCGGAGCTGCGGTGCCCGGCTCGGCCGGCACGTAGAGCGTGACGTCAGTGTAGAAATTCTGGAGAAAAGCCAGGGTTTCGGCGGACATGGGCGGGGGGTGTTAGGAGTTGTCAGTTACTGGTTGTCAGTAGTTAGTCAATAAGTTAACAGGCTTACTAAAGACTGATAACCAGCAACTCACAACTAAAAACTATTATAGTTCGAACAGGGCTTTGAGCTCCTGGGCTTCGGCGGGCTTCATGCGGCCGGCCAGCACCAGGCGCAACTGGCGGCGGCGCAGCGCCCCATCGAAGAAGGCAATTTCCTCGGGGGTTTCGGGCACGGCCTCGGGCACGTCGATGGGCCGGCCCGACTGGTCGACGGCCACGAAGGTGAAGAACGCCTCGTTGGTTTTGATCTTGGTGCCGTTGGGGATGTCTTCGGCCCACACGTCGATGTGCACCTCCATGCTGGAGGCGAAAGCCCGCGTGACCTGGGCCTGGAGCGTGACCACGTTGCCGAGCCGGATAGCGTCGCGGAACGAAACGTTGTCGACCGAGGCCGTGACCACGATGCGGTTGGAGTGCTTTTGGGCGGCGATGGCGGCGGCGATGTCCATCAGGTGCATCATGCGGCCGCCCATTAGGTTGTTGAGCGTGTTGGTATCGTTGGGCAGCACCAACTCGGTCATGATGACGAACGAGTCGGCGACGGGCTTTTGCTTGCGCATCAGGCGGCGGGGTAAAGGGCGGAGTGAAGCCGCAAATATCGGGCAGCCGCGCTGGGCGTTCCCGCCGGGGCCCGGCGGCGTGCCTTCACGGGGCTTGTACCAGCCCATAGGCTAAGCCCCAAAACACCCTCAGCCGGGGCCCCAGCCGGTGCTTTACTGCCAGCCGCCGGCCCCCAGCAAGGGCACGAAGCGGGCGGGGGCCAGGTCTTCGCGGGCGAAGGCGTCGGGGCCCTCGCGCACCACGCGCACCATGCGCTGTGCCTGCGCCGGGCCCACCGGAATGACGAGTTGCCCGCCCACGGCCAGCTGGCGCAGCAGGGCCGGCGGCAGCCCCGGGGCCCCGGCCGTGACGAGGATGCGGTCGAAAGGCGCGGCCTCGGGCCAGCCCAGCGAGCCATCGCCGCAGCGCAGCTGCGGGGTGGCGCCCCCGGGCGGTAGCAGGGCCCCCAGCCGCCGCTGGGTGGCGGCAAACAGCGTGGCGTTCAGCTCGATGCTGTGTACGTGGGGCGTGAGGCGCAGCAGCACGGCGCACTGGTAGCCCGAGCCGGTGCCCACCTCCAGCACCCGGTGGTGGGGCCCCAGGGCGAGCAGTTCCGACTGGTAGGCCACGGTGTAGGGCTGCGAGATGGTTTGGCCCTCGCCGATGGGAAAGGCCTTGTCGTGGTAGGCGTGGGCCTCGAAGGCGGGGGCAAAAAACAGGTGGCGCGGCACGGTCCCCAGCGCAGCTAGCACCCGCTCGTCGCGGATGCCGCGCCCGCGCAGGGTGGCCACCAGGGCCCGGCGCTGGCCGCGGTGGCGGTAGGTGTCGGGAGGGGCAGAAGCGGAATCAGGGGCGGGAAGCGGCACGGAAAAAACGCAAGAGAACCGGTGGCCCCGGCCGGGGCCGCGGCCGGCCGGTGGGCCCCGCTGGCGCTACCTTTGGGGCCCCGCGGGGCTTTGAGCCCGCAAAAATACATCCGTTACCCACTCTGTGCTTCTTCGCCGCCTTCAATACGCCAAGCTCGTGGCCGCCGATTTTTTGGCGGCGCTGCTGGCCTGGGCGGCGTTCTTCGGGCTGCGCAAGTACCTGCTGAACGAGCTGGTAGGCTACCGCTTCACGCAGGAGGCGGCCGCGGCGCTGGCGCTGGCTGCCCTGGCCATTGGCCTGGCCTGGACGGGCCTCTACGCCCTGGCCGGGCAGTACCGCAACGTGTTCCGTAAGTCGCGCTTAGCCGAGGTGCTGCGCCTGCTGCGGGTGTCGGCGCTGGGGGTGGGGGTGCTCTTTTTCGCGCTGCTGCTCGACGACGCGGGCGTGAGCAACTACCGCCTCTACTACCGCACGTTGGCGGCCTACTTTCTGCTGCATTTTTCATTTTCGGCCGTGCTGCGCGTGGCCGCCGTGCGCAGCGTGCAGCGGCTGGTGCGGCGGGGTGCCATTTATTTCCCCACGCTGCTGGTAGGAGGCAGCGCGCTGGTGCTCGATACGGCCCGCGACCTAGCCCGCACCGGCCGCTACCTGGGCCTGCGCGTGGAGGGCTTCGTGGCCCCCGAGGATGGGCCCGTGGACGAAGCCCTGGCCGCGGCGCTGCCCGCGCGTGGCACCTACGGCCAGCTGCCGGCCCTGGTGGGGGCCCTGCGCATCGAGGAAGTCATCATCGCCATCGAGCCCAGCGAGCACCGCCGCATTCAGGAAATTCTTAACCTACTGGAAGGCAGTCCAGTGCGCATTAGTATTTTGCCCGATTTGTACCAAATTTTACTCGGTTCGGTGAAGGTAAACCACTCGTTCGGCACGCCGCTCATCGAAATCAAGCACGATTTGCTGCCGCCCTGGCAGGCGCTCACCAAGCGCTTGTTCGACATTGTGGCGGCCCTGGTGTTCATGGCGTTGGCTTGGTGGGCGTATGCCTTCACGGCTTGCATGGTGTGGCTTTCGTCGCCGGGGCCCGTGTTTTACCGACAGGAGCGCATCGGCAAAAATGGCGTGCCGTTCGCCATCATCAAATTCCGCTCGATGTACCTCGGGGCTGAGCGCCTGGGGCCCGCGCTCAGCTCCGACCACGACCCGCGCGTGACGACCTGGGGCCGCTTCATGCGCCGGGTGCGCCTCGACGAGCTGCCCCAGTTCTGGAACGTGCTGCGCGGCGACATGAGCGTGGTGGGGCCCCGACCCGAGCGCCAGTTTTTCATCGACCAAATTGTGCGGGCCGCGCCCCATTACCGCCACCTGCACCGCGTGCGCCCCGGCCTCACCAGCCTCGGCCAGGTGAAGTACGGCTACGCCGAAACCGTGCCCCAAATGGTGGAACGCCTCAAGTACGACGTGCTCTACATCGAAAACATGAGCCTGGCCATGGACTTTCGGGTGATGCTCTACACGCTGAAAATCATCCTCGAAGGCCGGGGTAAATAACGCCTTGCCGATTGCGAGGACTAGAGGATAAAAAGCTATTTAATAAGCGTTTGCCTGCTAAGGCCAAACGAAGACTTGAATTAACTGTTACCCGGGCACGTTCCCTATCAAAAGCAACCATGTTTACCGGAATCATCGAAGCCCTGGGCACCGTCGTGGCCGTAGCCGCCGACGGCACCAACCGCCAGTTTACCGTGCAGTCGCCGTTTGCGGGCGAGTTGAAAATTGACCAAAGCGTGGCCCACGACGGCGTGTGCCTGACGGTGGTGGCCACCGACGAAGCCGCCGGCACCCACGTGGTCACGGCCATCGCCGAAACCCTGCGCGTGACCAATTTGGGCCAGTGGGCCCCGGGCCGCAAAATCAACCTGGAGCGCTGCCTGGCCGCCAACGGCCGCTTCGACGGCCACATCGTGCAGGGCCACGTCGACGCCACGGCCGAGTGCGTGGGCATTGAGGACCAAAACGGCTCCTGGATTTTCCGGTTCCGGCACGCCCCGGGCCCCGGCCGCGTCACCGTTGAGAAGGGCTCCATCTGCATCAACGGCACCAGCCTCACCTGCTTCGAGAGCACCGACGATACGTTCGCCGTGGCCATCATCCCGTACACCTACGAGAACACCGGTTTCCACCAGCTGCAAGTGGGCGAGGTGGTAAACCTGGAGTTCGACATTGTGGGTAAGTACGTGGCCAAGCTGCTGGGCCGCTAGCCCCGCGACACGCCGGCCCCAAGTGCCCGTAGGAGCCTAAAGATGGGCCTTTTGCGGGAAAATAACCGCGCAGGTGTGGCGGCGCAGGGTGCAACGGCCGCGGGCGCTGTACTGCGGGGCCCGTTCACCGAATCCACACGTGCGAATGGGCCACTTGATGGCACAGCAGGTATTTTTTTGTGCCCCCGGCGTGGCGCGGCGCGCCGGGGGCTGGTGGGCGGGGCCGCCGTGGGGGCCCTGCTGGGCCGCCCGGCGGCTGCCCAGCAGGGCCCCACGGCCGATTCGGCGGCGGTGGCCGCGGCGGTAGCGGCGGCGGGCCGCACCTACCGCGCCGCCTTGCACACCGGAACGGTGCTCTACGACGGGCCCGAGTACGTGGATTACACTACCCCCGGTACCCGGGGGCACCAGTTTTTTGGGGGCCCCGAGCCGCAGGCTGGCACGGTGCAGTACCGCAGCGGCGCGTTCAACGACGTGCTGCTGCGCTACGATTTGCTGCGCGACCAGCCCGTGCTGCTCTACCCCGGCGAGGGGGCAGCGGTGGCGCTGGTGGCGGGCAAGGTGGACGGCTTCACGCTGGGGGCCCACCGTTTCGTGCGCGTGGCGGGCGGCGATACGCTGGCCGCCGGGGCTCTGCCCGCGGGCTTCTACGAGCTGCTCGTGGACGGCCCCGTGCGCCTGCTGGCCCGCCACCACAAGCAGGTGCAGCGCGTCACCATCAGCCAAAACCTGGCCCAGGAATACCAGCAAACCGACCAGGTGTTTGCCCGCACGGCCACCGCCACCGCCTAGCTCACGAGCCTAAAAAAGCTGCTCGCCCTGCTGCCCGCCCACCAGGCCGAGGTGCAGCGCTACGCCCGCCAGCAGGGCCTTAAGTTTTCGGCCGCCGAGCGGGCCGCCTCCGCCGCGCGCGCTGCGCTACTACTATTCGCTGCGGTCGTAGCCGCGGTTCCGTCCGGTCCTTTCCTGCTTTATGAACAAACGCTACCCGTTTTTTTTGTGCTGCTGCCTGTGGCTGCTCGGCCCCGTGGCCTGGGCCCAGGCCACGGGGCCCCAGCCGGACCCGCCGGTGGTGAGCGGCGACTTCCGTGGCCTGCCCTTCGAGCAGTTCGCCCAGCGCATCGAAGCCCAAACGCCCTACCGCTTCTTTTTCAACCCCGCCACTACCGACACGGTGGTGGTGCGTCTGCAAGCCGACCGGCTGCCGCTGGTGGCCGCCCTCACGCAGGTGCTGGGGCGGGCGCGCCTGCACTTCGCCCTCGACGAGGCCACCCAGCGCGTGTTCGTGACGGCTGGCCCACCGCTGCAAACGCAGCTGCTAGCCGGCGACGCACCGGTCCTGCCAGTTGAGGAACCCGACGATGCCCCGGCCCGACGGGGCCCCCGCGCCCGGCGTGGCGGCGTACCTGTCGCTGCCCGGCCGCGCGTTTTGGTTCGACAACGCGCTGAGCCAGGCCGGAGGCCGGATGCAGTTTGAGGTGCCCAATTTCTACGGCGTGCGCAAGCTGGTGCTCCAAACCAACCCGCTGCGCGACAGCCTGTACCGCGTCGAGCTGCTGAGCCCGTTCACGGCCGGCGGTGGGGCCCCCGTGCCGGGGCTGCCGCCGCTGCCCGCCCGCTGGGCCCCGGGGCTGGCCGAGCGCCACCTGCAAGGGCAGGTGCGGCAGGTGTTTGAGGCGGCCGCGCCGCAGTTCCGGCCCGTGCCGGGCGACACGGTGGCGTTCTACGGCCGGCCCGACGAGCACTACCGGCTCGACGACTACACCCGCTTCCCCACGGTGGAGGAGGTCATGCGCGAGTACGTGCCCGGCGTGCTGGTGCGCAAGCGCAAGGACGGCTTCCACTTTCTGGTCGTCGACCGGCCCCACCACGCGGTGCTGCGCGAGAACCCGCTCACGCTCCTCGACGGCCTGCCCATCTTCGACATCAACCAGGTGATGGCCTTCGACCCGCTGAAAATCAAGGACCTCGACGTGATGGCCAGCCGCTACTTCCTGGGGCCCGCCGTGTACGACGGCGTGGTGAGCTACACCACCTACCAGGGCGACTTGGGCGGCTTCCCGCTCAACCCGCGCGCCCTGATCGAAGAGTACGAGGGCCTGCAAGTGCCGCGCGAGTTCTACGCCCCGCGCTACGACACCGAGGCCCAGCAGCGCAGCCGCTTGCCCGATTTGCGCAACCTGCTTTACTGGAACCCCGACGTGCGCCTGGCGGCCCGCCAGCCGCAGGAACTGAAGTTTTTCACCTCCGACCAAGCCGGCCGCTACCTGGTGGTGGTGCAGGCCCTGGCTCCCAACGGCCAAACCGGCAGCACCACCTTCACCTTCGAGGTGAAGCCCGCGCTCTAGCTTTAGCTCGGCAGTAACTTATTGCGGGCCATTGCGTTGCAAGAAAAATTCTTTTTTTACTTTTCCCCGCCCGCCATGTCCAGCAAACGCGAAGAAATCGAACCAACCCCCGGCGATAAGCGCTACATCCGGCGCAACAAAGACGGCGAAATCGACACGTCCGTCGATTTGAATCATTCGCTGTCGTGCGACGACAAGCACGACGCCAAAAAGACCAGCAAGCCCGGCCAGGGCGACCACGGCGACGGCCACACCGGCAGCCGCAAAAAGTAACACCGGGGGCCCCGCAGCATCAGTCGCGGGGCCCCCGGTGTTAGCAGTTATGCCAAAAGTAACTGTCAGCCATTCGTTGTCAGTGGTTAGTCAGAGCATTACTCTCTTGCTGACAACCGACAACGAATAACCGACAACTATAAACTCAGGCGCGCCCCAGGGATGCCCAGCGGCCCCGGGGCCCGGTATGCCGGCGGAAGAGTGCCGCGGCCCCCCAGCCCAGACCGGCGCCGATGAGGGCCCCGCCCAGCACGTCGGTGGGGAAGTGGGCCCCCAGGTAGATGCGGCTGTAGGAGAGGAGGATGGCCCACAGAAACACCCCCGTTTTCAGGGCCCGGTAGCGGCCGGCGGGCAGCGCGAGGAGCAGGAACACGGCCAGTGCAAAGCCGTTAGCCGCGTGCGACGACATGAAGCCGTACTGCCCGCCGCAGCCGTCGGGCAGGTACAGCTGGGCCTCCAGGGCGGGGTTGTGGCAAGGCCGCAGGCGGGCAAAAAACGGCTTGAAGAAGCGGCTCGTGATGCTGTCGGCCAGGGCCACGGCCGTCACCACCAGCGGCAGCAGCAGCAGGGCGCGCCGCCGAAAATGCCAGACCAGCCACCCGATGAGCAGGGCGTAAAACGGAAACCACACCAGGCGGTTCGAGGCGAAGGTCATCACCGCGTCGAGGGCGGGGCCCCGGGCGTGGTTCACGGCCAGCAGCAGCTGGTCGTCGAGGGAAGAGAGCGCCCTAAACATGGTCAATCCAATCGACGCCCTTGCGCAGCCAGGCCTGGGTGGTGGCCTCCGGGGTGCCGGGGGCGGGCGGGTGGGGCTGGTAGCTCCAGCCGGTGCGCGGGGGCAGGCTCATGAGAATGGACTCGGTGCGGCCCCCGGTTTCGAGGCCGAAGCGGGTGCCGCGGTCGAAGGCCAAATTAAATTCGGCGTAGCGGGCGCGGCGGATGGTTTGCCAGGCCTCTTCGGCGGGGCCGAAGGGGAGGGCGTAGTTTTCAGCCATGATTTCGGTGTAAAAAGGCCCAAACAGCTCGGCCACGTCCTTCATCAGTTGGAATAATTCCTCGGCCGTGCCGTCGGGGCCCACCGTGAGGCGGTCGAAGAAAATGCCGCCCACGCCGCGGGTTTCCTGGCGGTGGGGCAGGTAGAAGTAATCGTCGGCCCAGCGCGTGAAGCGCGGGTAGTACGCCGGGTTGTGCTGGTCGCACACCGCCTTGAGGCGCTGATGGAAGCGTTGGGCCTGGGCTTCGTCCACGTAAATGGGCGTCAAATCGATGCCGCCGCCGAACCAGGCCTCGCCGTTGCCAGCCTCGAAGTAGCGCACGTTCATGTGGACGATGGGCACGCGCGGGCTGCGCGGGTGCAGCACCAGGCTCACGCCGGTGGCGTAGAAGTGCGGGTCGGGCATGTGCAGTTGGCGGGCGGCGGCCTCGCTCATGGCGCCCCACACGGCCGAGAAGCCCACGCCGCCTTTTTCGAGGATGGCACCGTTTTCGAGCACTTTGCTGCGGCCGCCGCCGCCGCCGGGGCGCTCCCAGGCGTCGGTGCCGAAGCGGGCGGGCCCGGCGTCGGCGGCTTCGAGGTGGGCGCAGAGGCGGAGCTGGAAATCGGCCAGCCAGGCTTCAATTTCGGGGCGAACGGTGGGGGAGGTGGGCACGAGCAGGACCGGCGTGGGGCCGGGCGGGTGAAGGGGCAAAAAGTAGGGCCCCCAAAAGTACGGCCCCATCCGGTCCGGCCCCGCCGCCCGTACCTTTGGGGGGCCCACCCGCCCACCCCTGTATGCTGTCTCACCCCGCCCCGCTGGCCGTTGCCGCCGAGGACCTCACCCCCGCGATGCTGCGCCGCGCCTACGCCCTGATGCACACCGCTGCCGCCATGGCGGCGCTCTACGAAGACCAGAAAGCCGTGGCCGCCCGCTACGTGCACGCCACCGCGCGCGGCCACGAAGCCGTGCAGCTCGCCGCCGCGTTTCTGCTCTCGGAAACCGATTACGCCGCCCCGTACTACCGCGACGACGCCTTTCTGCTGGGCCTGGGCCTGCGGCCCTACGAGCTGATGCTTCAGCTGTTGGCCAAAGGCGACGACCCATTCAGCGGCGGGCGCACCTACTACGCGCACCCCTCGCTGCGGCGGCCGGGCGTGCCGGTCATGCCGCACCAAAGCTCGGCCACGGGCATGCAGGCCATTCCGGCCACCGGCATGGCCCACGCCCTGGCCTACCTGGAAGGGCAGGGCCTGCGCCCGGCCCCCGCCCTGGCCGACGCCGGGGGCCCCAACGGCGCCTGGCTGCAAGAGGCCCTGCGCCCGCTGCTGGGCACCCGCGCCGACCCCGACGAGGCCCCCGCACCGCTGCCGCCGCTGGTGCTGTGCTCCATCGGCGACGGGGCCATGACCGAGGGCGAGGTGAGCGAGGCCCTGCAAATGGCCGTGCTGCACCAGCTGCCCATCGTGTACCTGGTGCAGGACAACGACTGGGGCATCTCGGCGACCGGGCCGGAAATGCGGGCCATGGACGCCTACGAATTTGCCGCCGGCTTTCCCGGCCTGCACCGCGTGCGGGTAGACGGGGCCGACCTTATTTCCTCTTACAAAGGGCTAGCCGAGGCCTACGCCCACGTGCGCCAGCGCCGGGGCCCCGCCCTGGTGCACGCCAAGTGCCCGCTGCTGGGCCACCACACCAGCGGCGTGCGCCGCGAGTGGTACCGCGGCGACGACCTGGCCCAGCACCAAACCCAGGACCCGCTGCCCCGCCTGCACCGCCGCCTGCTGGCCGCCGGCGCCACCGAGGCCGAGCTGGCTGCCCTCGCCGCCCAGGCCCGGGTCACCGTGGCCGCCGACTGGGCCCTGGCCCTGGCCGCCCCCAACCCCGACCCGGCCACCTTCGCCGACCACGAGTTTGCCCCGCCCGCCGTGACCCAAGAGGCCGGCGAGCGGGCCCCCGCCGGCGCCGAAAAAGTGCTGATGGTGGACGCCGCCCTGCACGCCGTGGACGATATTCTGGCCGAGTTTCCCGAGGCCCTGTTTTACGGGCAGGACGTGGGCGGCGAGCTGGGCGGCGTGTTCCGCGAGGCCGCGCTGCTGGCTAAAAAGTACGGCGACAAGCGCGTCTTCAACACGCCCATTCAGGAGGCGTACATCGTGGGCAGCACGGCCGGCATGGCCGCCGTGGGGGCCCGGCCCATCGTCGAAATCCAGTTTGCCGACTACATCTGGCCTGCGCTGAACCAGCTGGTGGAGGAACTGTCGAAGTCGTGCTACCTAAGCATGGGCAAGTTCCCGGTGCCGGCGCTGATTCGGGTGCCCATCGGGGCCTACGGCGGCGGCGGTCCCTACCACTCGGGCTCCATCGAAAGCACGCTGCTCACCATCCGCGGCATCAAGGTGGTGTACCCCAGCAACGCGGCGGACATGAAAGGGCTGATGCGGGCAGCGTTTCTGGACCCGAACCCGGTCATCATGCTCGAGCACAAGGGGCTGTACTGGAGCAAGGTGCCGGGCACCGAGGAGGCCAAAACCCTGGAGCCCGCCGCCGGCTACGTCGTTCCGTTGGGCCAGGCCGCCGTGGCCCAGGCCGCCGACCCGGCGCACCTGCGCCGCGGCGACACGGCCCTGGTCATTGCCTACGGCATGGGCGTGCACTGGGCCCGCACGGCCAGCCGCGACTTCCCCGGCCGCGTCGAAATCCTCGACCTGCGCACCCTCAACCCGCTCGACTTTGCGGGGGTGCAGGCCGCCGTAGCTCGCCACGGCAAAGTGCTGGTCCTCACCGAAGAGCCGCTGATGAACTCTTTCGCCGAAAGCCTGGCCGGCCGCATCCAGCGCCACTGCTTCATGGCCCTCGACGCGCCCGTGTTCACCCTCGGGGCTGCCAACCTGCCCGCCATCCCCCTCAACGCCGAGCTGGAAAAGATGATGCTGCCCAGCGCCGCCAAAGTAGCCGAAGCGCTGGCCGAGCTGCTGGCGTTTTAGGTAGTTATCGGTGAGCGGTGGGGAGTGCGCCAAAAAGGCCGTCATGCCGAGCTTGTCGAAGCATCTCTACTGCGGCAGCATACCCAATCGATTGGATTACTTGCGCGGGAGAGATGCTTCGACAAGCTCGGCATGACGGCCTTTTTGGCGCACTCCCCACCGCTCACCGATAACTGTCAATTGCTCACCGTCAGCTGCTCACGGTGGCGGCCCGTCGGCGGGCCTCGCTTGGGGCGTAGCCGAAGTGGCGCGAGAAGCTGGTGGAGAAGTTGGCGGGGTTGCCGTAGCCTACCTGGTAGGCGGCTTCGGCCACGGTGGCCGCGCCGCTGGCCAGCAGGGCGTGGGCCCGGGTGAGGCGCACGAGGCGGATGAAGTCGCCGGGGGCCTGGCCGGTGAGGGCCTTGAGCTTGCGGTGCAGCTGGGTGCGGCTCAGGGCCAGCGTGCCAGCCAGCGTTTCCACGTCGAGGGTTTCGTCGTCGAGGGCCTGCTCCACGGCGTGCCGCACGCGCGCTAGAAACACTTCTTCCATCGTCGGCGGGTCGGGCGGGAGCGGGCTGGCCAGGCCGCGGCGGTACGCTTCCTGGAGCTGCTGGCGCCCGTGGATGAGGTTGCGCAGCTGGGCCAGCAATTCCTCGCGCTGGAAGGGCTTGGTGAGGTAGGCGTCGGCCCCGGTGTCGAGGCCCTGGAGCCGGCTGGGAAGGTCGGCCTTGGCCGTGAGCATGACGATGGGGATGTGGCTGGTGCGCTCGTCGTGCTTTAGGGCCCGGCACACACCGTAGCCGTCGAGGCGGGGCATCATAGCGTCGGTGAGCACGAGGTCGGGGAGGTGCTCGCGGGCCAGGGCCACGCCGGCTTCGCCGTTTTCGGCTTCGAGCAAGTGGTATTCGAGGGTCAATACGGCGCGCAGGTAGGCGCGCACGTCGGCGTTGTCTTCGATGAGCAGTACCAGCGGCGCTTCGGCGGGGAGGGCTGGGTCGGGGACCGGGGCCTCGGCTTCGGGCAAGGCGATGGCGGGCAACGCCGGCCCGGCCGGGGCCCCAACCCGGGCAAGTGGCACCGACTGGGCCTCGGCGGGCAGCAGCGGCAGGCGCACGGTGGCGGTGGTGCCGCGGCCCGGCGCGCTGGCCAGCGCGATGGTGCCGCCGTGCAGCTCCACCAACTCCTTGGTCAGGGCCAGGCCGATGCCGGTGCCTTCGTGCGCGCGGGTGTCGGAGGCATCGGCCTGGTAAAAGCGGTCGAACACGTGCGGCAAGTGTTCCGGGGCAATGCCGCGGCCGGTGTCGCGCACCGTCAGCTCCAGCCAGGCGGGGGTATCGGGGGGGCTGGCCACGCGCAGGCCCACCGCTACCGCGCCGGCGCTGGGCGTGAACTTGAAGGCGTTGGAAAGCAGGTTGACCAGGATTTTTTCCAGCTTATCGGCATCGAACACGGTGGGCAGCGCGGCCCGGTCGGCTTCGAACGAGTACCCGATGCCGCGCTGCTCGGCCAGCGACTCAAACGCGCCCACCAGCCCGCGCACGAAGGCCACCGCGTCGCCCGGGGCGAGGCACAGGGCATGCTGGCCGGCTTCGAGGCGGCTCAGGTCGAGCAGTTGGTTGATGAGGTGCAGCAGGCGCTGGGCATTGCGCTGCACCAGGGCGGCCTGCTGGCGGGTGGCCGGCTCGCGGGTGTCGGCCGCGATTTGGGCGGCGGGCCCCAGCATGAGCGTGAGCGGGGTGCGGAACTCGTGGGTGATGTTGGTGAAGAAGCGCGTCTTCTCCTGGTTCATCGCCCGGAGGCGGTCGGCCTGGCCGGTTATCTCGTCTTTCTGGGCGGCCAGCGCGTGGTTTTGCCGGCTGATTTCCTCGGTGCGGGCCTGCACGGTGGCTTCGAGGCGCTCGTTCTGGGCGCTGATGAGCCGGCGGCGCTCGGTTTCCTGGGCCAGGGCTTGGGCCGAAAGCCGCTCTACTTGCTGCAATTGCACCTCTAGGCTGCGGCGGGTGGCGGCAAACTCGCGGGCCAGGTACACCGACATGCACACTGGCAGCAGCAAAAAGCCGAATTGCATAGTGAGCGCATGAGCCAGCGAAGAGCCGGGAGGCCAGAGCTTAAACACGTCGTAGGTCGCCAACACCTGCACCAAGATGGTGGCCGCCACGCCCACCGCCACCAGCCCAATGCCCGGCTGCCGCCGCCGCAGGGCGCGGCCCAGCACCCGCAGCATGTCGGCCCACGGCAACACAAAAATGGCCAGCAACAACGGTTGCCGGGGCCACTCCTGGGCCTGGCTGGCGGGGTGCCAGAGCCACAAGCCCACCTGCACCGCGCGCAGCCCCAGCACCAGTGCCAGCCAGCGCCAGGGCAGGTAGCCCTCGCACACCGAGTAGAGGAAGGCCAGCAGCAAAGCGGTGTTGAGCAGGGTCGCGACCTCGAAGCCCAGCTGGAGCCCCATCAGCAAGGCCACGTCCATCTCCGTGGCGCGGAAATACACGAGCAGGCTGGTAGCCGTGAGCATGCCCGCGTAGAGGCTGAAGTAGAGGTTGGCCCGCCGGGGCCGGTAAAACAGGAACAAGAAGAAGTGCAGCAGCGCCAGCACGCCGGTTCCCGTGAGGTTTACCAGGTGCAGCGAGCGCAGGCGCATGACGCGCAGCTGCTTGGCCTGCAGGGGCCCGGCCGGGGCTACGCGCAGGGAAAAGCCGCCGTAAGGCGGCGGCCACGCCCCAAAGCGGGCGTAGCGCACGGCCAGTAGGTGCGGCCCCGCCGTGCGCAGCATAAACGGCAGCATGCGGTAGCGCGGCTCCAGGCCCCGCGTAGTCCGGGCCGTAGTGCCTACGGTGCCGAAGCTGCCCAGCCGCTGGCCGTCAAGGTATATTTCCGAAGCCCCCTGCTGCAACACGGCTAGGCCCAGCGCCTGGCCCAGCAGGGCCGGGTCGAGGGTGAAGCGCAGGCGGAAGCAGCCCGTGCCGCGCCAGCCGGGCGGCTCCTGGCCCACCAGGAAATCGGGGTTGGCCGGCCGCCAGTCCCGGTCGCTGGTGGCCGGGCTGGCCCAGCCCGGCGGCCGGCCCGGCCGGTAGCGCCAGCGCCCGGTATCGTCCAGGCGCTGCGTGGCGGCGGAGTTCACCTGCGCCGCCGTCAGGCGCAGCAGGGTGTCGGCCGCCGGGGCCCCCAGGGGCGGGGCCGCGCGGGCTGCCGGCCCTCCCAGCAGGCCGGTTCCGAAGAGCAAGACGAGGACAAGTAGGCGGTGGATTTTCATGGGCAACGGCCCCGCTGGGGCCCGGCGTGGGGAGTTGCACCAAGGAGCAGAGGGCCCCGGGATTATCCAAGTTACAAGCGGCAGAAGAATATTTAATGAAAATATATATAACAATTTAAAACAGGTTCGGCAGCGGGTAAATAAACTGGTTTTTCTGCCCCGAAAACCACAAATCCGGGCCGCGCAACTTCCCCAAACGCATTTGCAACCTGCGCAAATGCCGCCGCTCCGGGCGCACACGCTTTTGCCCTTTCCGCAAATGCCGCCCGGGGCGGGGCCCCCCTCCTTTGCAGTCGTTCAAATCGCCCACTTTTCCCGCCCCCACCGCCATGCAAGCCCGCCCGCCGCCCGGCCCCCGGCCCGTTTTTGCGCACTTTTCCCCACCCTCATATTTCCCCCAACCATGAAAACATACGCCTGCCGCTTGGCCCTTGGGCTGCTATTGCTCCTCGGTGCGCTGGCGGGCCCCGCCCGGGCCCAGGCCCCGGCGGCCCGCCCGGGCTACTGGAACGTCGAAACCAACCTTACGACCCGCGACTACACCGTCGTGCGCTTCTACGACGGCCACGACCGGCTCGTGTACGAAGAGCGGCTGGCGGGCCTCTGCCTCGACCTGGCCCGTCCCGGCCGCCGCCGCCGCCGCACCGCCCGCCAGCTCAACCACGTCTTGGCGGGCGTGCTGCGCGACCCCGCCGCCGCCGGGGCCCCCACGCTGCTGGCCCAGCAGCTCGGCCACGACCGCCGCCTGCAACGCCTGTACGCCAGCCGCTAAGCCCCTTGCCCCAACCCACTGCATTCGCCGCGCTTGTCCCCGTACGCTTCCATTTTTCTGCTTCAACCCCTCTTTCCAAAGCCATGAAAATTTTCCCGTTGCCCAACCCTGCTTCCTTGCCCGTTGCCGCCCGGTGGGGCCAGCGGCGCGCCGTGCTGCTGCTGAGCGCGCTGCTGGCCCTCCCGGGGGCCCGCGCCGCCCACGCTCAGGATACCCCGTGGCCGGGGTGTACCAGGCCCACGACCTGACCTACCGGGTCTGGGGCTGTAACCCCGCCCGCCGGCCCGGCCGGGTCGAGGTGATCGGGGCCAACGGCCGGGTCTTGTTCGAGCAGCTCACAGCTCGGCCACCAGCATCGGGGGGCTGCTCAACGTGAGCGACTTGCCGGACGGCCGCTACGCTTTTCTGGTGAGAATCGGCCGCGAGGAGCACCGTTTCGCCGTGCAGCTGCGCACCACCGAGCAGCGCCTGGCGGAGGTGAGCGGCGACCAAATGCCGGCCGGCCCGCGCCTACTCACCGCCGCCCGCCCCGCCCGCGCCGACCATTGACCAAGTGGGGGCCCCGTTCGGGCCCGGCCGCACGCCGGGCCCGAACGGGGGAAGCCCCAGCCGCCCAGGCCCGCCGCCCCGGCGCGGCAACCCCCACGTTTCTAACCACCTCTTCCAGTTGATTTTTTTATGAAAAACCTGCTTTTACTTTCCTCCATCCTGCCGTTGGCGGCGGGCATCGTGCTGGCCACGTCCTGCCAGAAAGACGTGACCGATACCCCCCCCGCCGCGGTGGCCCCCACCGCCGTGCTGGCCTGGAACCAGGCCGCCACCGTGGCTGTCACGCGCCTGACCAACCCGGCCACCGGCTTCTTTTTGCTGCCCCACCTCGAAGCGCGGGCGTACGCCATCGTGAACCTGGCCATGTACGACGCGCTGAACAACATTCAGCAAAAAAATGCCCCCTACGCTTTGCAGGGCCCCCTGGTGCCCACCGCCGCGCCCGACGCCGCGGTGGCTGCCGCCGCCCACGACGCCCTGGTGGTGCTGGTGCCCGACGAAAAAGCCTACGCCGATTCGCTCTACACGGCCACACTGGCGAAAATCGGCGACGGCACTGCCAAAACGCAGGGCGTGGCCCTGGGCCAGGCGGCGGCCAAGGCCGTGCTGGCCAAGCGGGCGAACGACGGCGCGGATGCCGCCCAAACGCCGTTCCCGATTGGCACCAACCCCGGCGACTACCAGTACACTCCCCCCTTCGACGGGCCCCCGTTCAACGGCTACTACGCCCTGGCGGGGTGGAAAGACGTGACGCCCTTCGTGCTGACGGCCGCCAACCAGTTTCGCCCCGGGCCCCCGCCGGCGCTGACGTCGGACGCCTACACCGCCGATTTTAACGAGGTGAAGGCGGTGGGCGGGGCCACCAGCGCCACCCGCACGGCCGACCAGGCCGCCAGCGCCCTGTTCTGGCTCGACAACTCGCCCCTGGCCTGGTTCCGCGTGGCCCGCGCCGCCCTGGCCACCAAGCCCGCCGATGCCTACGCCACCGTGCGGCTGCTGGCCCAGCTGCAAATGGCCGAAACCGATTCCTACATCGCCATGTGCGACGCCAAGTACGCCTACCGACGCTGGCGGCCCATCACGGCCGTGCGCCTGGCCGCCACCGACGGCAACCCCAACACCGCCCCCGACGCCGCCTGGCTGCCGCTGGCCTTCCCCAACCCGCCCGATGCCGACTACCCCTCGGGCCACGGCTCGGCGGGCGGGGCCGCCGCCGCCGTGCTGCAAAGCTTCTTCGGCACCGACGCCGTAGCGTTTGCCCTCACCAGCAACGCCGGCAAAACCCGCAGCTACACCGGCTTCGGCCAGGCGGCCGCCGAAAATTCCCTCTCGCGGATGTACGCCGGCTACCACTTCCGCACCTCCACGGCGCAGGGCCAAGCCATGGGCACCCAGGTAGGGGCCTTCGTGGTGGCCAACGCGCTGAAATAAAGCCGTTTTTCAGCGGTGCGTAGCCAAGGCCACGCGAATTTCAGGTCGTCTTTTGATCAATTTAATAAAGGTTTCTTAACTAAAAAACCGTTCAAAACAGCCCGTTATGCTGCGCTGCGCGCTGCACGACGGGCTGTTTTTATCTAATTCAGCAACAAGTCTATTTAATGAAAAGAAGCCCTGAATTCCAGCGGCGACAGGTTCGTTTTGGTTTTGAACAGCTTGCTGAACGAGGGCAAGTGCTCGAAACCCAGCCCGTACGCAATTTCGCTCACGGTTAGGGCAGTGGTCGATAATTTCTCCTTGGCCTTGGCTATCAGCTGCGCATGGATGTGCTGCTGGGTGTTTTGCCCCGTTACTACGCGCAGTAAGTTGCTTAAGTACTTGGGCGACAGGTGCAGGTGTTCGGCCACGTAGCGCACGGTGAGCAGCCCCTGTTCGGCCAAATCGGGGCGGTTGAAATACTCGTGCAGCAAGGTTTCCAGCAGTTCCAGCACCTCGTGGTTTGCTTTTTCACGGGTAATGAACTGCCGGTGATAAAACCGGTCTGCGTAATTTAATAAACTCTCCAGTTGCGAGATAATGATTTGCTTGCTAAACCGGTCAATGTTAGCGCTGTACTCCTGCTCGATTGCCAGCAGGATGGTGAGGATGGTCGCTTCTTCCTTGGCCGAAAGAAACAGGCCTTCGTAGAGCGAGTAATCCCAAAAATCGTAGCGCTCGATGGTTTTGGCCAGGGTCGTATTCCAGATAAAATCGGGGTGGATGTAGACCACCCACCCCGATTTTTTTACGGCTTCGCCTTTGTTGGCCACCGCCATGCTAAATACCTGGCTGGGCGCCATAAAAGACAGCACGCCTTCGTTGAAATCGAACGAATGCTGCCCGTATCTTGAGTAGACGTTATGCATTCGTTTAACCGAAATAGCATAAAAATCCAGCAGCATCGTCAGGGGCTCCTCGTCGTGCCAGGGCGGCACGGTGCCGATGTCGAGCACGCTGATAAGCGGATGTTGCGGTTTGGGCAACTTCATAAATTCGTGGAATTCGCTGATCGTTTTGAGGTGCTTCATGCCGGCTCGTCTTCTTTCCTTATTTCCAAGATAAGCTTGCCGCGCACGTGCCAAGTGGCGCTTTCGCGGTGGGCGGCCGCCACTTGCTCCAGCGGAAACACCTGGCTGACAAAAACGGTTACCTGGCCCGCTTCAATGAGCTGGGTAATTTCGGCTAGCCAATCCTGCCGGGGCTGGTTGGCCGAGAGCTCGCCGGTGGCGCGTTTCCGGGCCAGGGCGGCCAGCACTTCCTCGTTAAACGGGAAATCCAGGTTGACGCTGACGAGAACGCCGCCTTCCTTCAATACGGTCACCGCTTTCAGGCGCTCGGCGTTGTCGCGCTGGGGCGAGGCCTCCAGCACCACGTCCACGTCGTGCACCAGCTCTTCAAACCGCTGGCTGCGGTAGTCAAGCACTTCGTCGGCCCCCAACTGCTTGAGGTACTCCAGGTTGCCGGCCGACGCGAGGCCAATCACGTAGGCCCCTTTGGCTTTGGCAAACTGCACGGCGAAGCTGCCCACGCCCCCCGAAGCGCCTTGGATGAGCACGCGCTGGCCGGGCCGCAGCTTCCCGTGCTCGAAGAGGGCCGTCCAGGCCGTGAGGCCCGCCAGCGGCACCCCAGCCGCTTCGGTGAAGCGCATGTTCCGGGGCTTGGGGGCAAACTGGCTGGCTTTGGCAGCGCAATACTCCGCGTAGCTGCCGTCGCCGGGGAAATTGGGTTGCCCGTACACGGCGTCGCCTTTCTGAAAGCCGGTTACCGCGCTGCCGATTTCCTCGACTGTGCCGGCTGCGTCCCAGCCCGGGGTCATCGGCAGGGTGAGGAAGGAGCGCAGCGCCTCGTTGCCACCTTCCCGCACCACCCAGTCCACCGGGTTTACGCCGCTGGCGTACAGCTTAATTAAAATCTCGTCTGCCGCCGGCACCGGGCGCGCGACGTCTTCCAGTTGCAGGACCTCCGGGCCCCCAAAGGCGTGAATTCTGATTGCTTTCATAAGGAGTTTTTTCGTTTTGTTGACAACACAAAGGTCATCCCCGCCCGAAAGGCCGGCTTAACCAAAACGCCCTTTGTCTTAGCCAAAAAGACCGCGCGCCGGGGCCCTATCCGCTTACCCAGCCCCGCCACTGGGGCCCCAAAAGAATGCGCCACGGCGCACCGGCAGCACCCCGAAGCCCGCGGCGCCGCGGCCAACCGGGCGGTGCTTAAAACGGGTAGCCGATGCCCAGGTTGAAGGCCGGCTCGTGCTCGCTGTCCTTGTAGAAGCGCTTGATGGCCCAGCGCGCGTCGGCCGGGGCGCTGGGGTCGTACACCTTGGCGGCCACGTCGAGGCGCAGGATGAGGAAGGTGAAATCGAGGCGCACGCCCACGCCCGAGCCCACGGCAAACTGCTTCAGGAAGGAATTGAACGCGAACTGGGCCCCCGGCCGTTGGGGGTCAGCCGTCACGGTCCATGTGTTGCCGTAATCAGTGAATATGGCTCCCTTCACGAACGAGTACACCGGGAAGCGGTACTCGACGCTGCCTTCGAGCAGCAGCTCGCCGGGCTGCTCCGAGTTGTAGTCGCGCACCACGCTGCCATCGGGGTTCGTGGTGGTGGGCGAGAAGCCGCCGATGCCCAGGCGCCGCGGCTTCCAGGCGCGCACGCTGTTGCTGCCCCCGGCAAACAGGTACTTGTCGTAGGCCACGGTGTAGCGCCCGGCGGTGGGGGTGAGGGCATGCACCAGGCCCCCGTTGAAGCGGTACACCAGGAACGTGTTGGGCGAGAGCTTGTGGTAGCGGCGGTAGTCGGCCGTGATTTTGGCGAAGTTGTACACCGCCACCGCCGTGTCGTACCAGGCCGCGTGGCGGTAAAGGTCGCGGGTGAGGCCCCCCACCTCCACGAACAGGCGGAAGTAGCGCGCGTCGCGGGTTTCGTTGAAGTCGTTGGAGTTGAAGAGCGACGAGGCCGCCATGCTCGGCTCGTAGATGCGCCGAAACGACTGGTACAGCGGCGAGCCGTCGCGGATGCGCAGCGTGTCGAGCCGCTGCTGAAAATCCTGGCTGATGGACGTGGTGTTCACCACGTTCTGCACCACCGGCGAAATCACGAACTGGTGAAACGCCGAGCGCTGCCAGATGTAGTCGTAGGTCAGCTCCACGTTGGTGCGCGTGTACTCGGGCCGGCTCACGTAGGTGTCGGACAGCGAGAAGCGCGTGCGCGGGCTGTAGCGCGAGAAGTCGCGGCTGATGCGGAACGGCACCAGAAACTGGGGCAGCACCAGCGCCGCCGTGGCCCCAAACAAGGCTGTGTATTCGGGCCGGGCCGTGGCGCGGTTGTACTGGCCCTCGAAGCCCACGCGCGTGCTCAGCTCCAGCACCTCGGCCCCGCCGAAGGGGTTGCGCGTTTTGAAGCGCACGTTCACGAAGGGCCCCACGAGGTTGGCCACGTAGGTGCCGCCAAACTCGGTGCTTTCCTGGAACTTGGGGGCCGGCGTGGCCGTCACCACCGCGTCGAGCAGGCCGGTGGCCGTGCTGTCGGCCCCGGCGGCGCCCTCCACGTTGCGGTAGGTCACGGGGTTGAAGCGGAACATGTCGAGGTTGGCGAACTGGCGCTGCGTGAGCTGGGTGCGCGGCAGGCTGTAGAGCTGGCCCGGGCGCACGGCCACCTTGCCCGCCAGCAGCCGCGGGCTGTAGCGCTGCTGAAACGCGGCGAAGTGCACCGAGTCCACCACCGTCGTGTCGAGGCGGGGCCCCCGCTGGGGGCGGGCCCGCTGCCCAGTGCCGGCCCGGCGCAGGGTGTCGGCCACGGCCACGCGCAGCGAGCGGCCCACCCCGGCGTCGGTGATGACCGTGACTTGGCGCAGCGTGTACACGCGGTGGCTCAGGCCGGGGCCCGGGTTGGCGATGTTGGTGCGCAGGCGCACGGTGAAGGCCTGGTAGCTGGTGTCGGCCTCCAGGGTGATGTAGGCCTGGCGGAAATCGTAGTAGCCGTTGCTCTTGAGCAGCGTTTCGAGGCGGGTGCGCTCCTGGCCGATGGCGTCCTCGTTGTAGCGGTCGCCCACGTGCAGCAGGCTGGCGCCCTGGCCGCGCGCCACCACGGCCGCCACCCCCGAGTCGGGAATGCTGGCCGTGAGCTGACTCACCACGAACGGGGCCCCCTGGCGCACGCGGTAGCGCACCGTCACGCGGCGGTAGAGCTTGGCGCGGTCGGCTGAATCGGCGGCGGCGCGGCGGCCGGCCAGCAGCCGCAGCAGCAGGTTGTGGCGGTAGCGGGCCGTGTCGGTGGCCAGCACCCGGGCCCGGAAGTAGCCCTGGCTGCGCAGGTAGGTCGTCATCTGCTCCACCGAGCGGCGGGTGCTGGCCGAGTCGTAAATGACCGGGGCCTCGCCCAGGCGCATGATGGCGTTGCCCTTGTCGAGCACCAGCTGCTTGCGGTTGAGCTTGCGCTCGCGGCGGTTGAGTAACTGGCCCAGCTTGGCCGAGTCGTCGCCGGCAGCCAGGCGGCGCTTTTCAAAGTCCTGGCGGATGGCCGCCAGTTGCCGGCGGGTGCGCACCGAGTCGTAAAAGCGGTTTCCTAGCAGGTAGATGGCTAACTTGGGCAGCGGAAAGCGGGTGTTGGGCTTTTGCTGGGCCAAGGCCACGAGGCGGTCCTGGTCGGCGCGGTCGGCGCCCACCACCTCCATTTTGCTGAGCAGGCGCTGGCCGGGGCGCAGCAGCTTCAGCGGCGAGCACGCCGCCAGGGCGGCCGCGGCGGCCAGCAGCAGCGCTGCCCCGGCCCGCCAGGGCCCCCGGCCGCCAAGTTTCGTTACGAAGAACAATGATTTCAAAAGCCCAAGCCAAATACGTGCAGTCGCTGCACCAAAAAAAGTACCGCCAGCGCCACGGTGCCTTCCTCGTCGAGGGGGGCAAAAGCGTGCTGGAGCTGCTAAGTTCCGGGGTAGAAACCGAAACCGTGTTCTGCACCCCCGAATTTGCCGACCAAAACCGCGCCAAATTGGCCCCCGGCCCGCTCCCCGTGCTCGTCAGCGAAGCTGAATTGGCCCAGGTGAGCACCCTGGCCACCAACACCACGGCCCTGGCCGTGGCCCGCCGCCCGCCCGAGGCCCCGCTGCCGCCCACCCTGCCGCTGGGGGCCCTGGTGCTGGCCCTCGACGAAGTGCGCGACCCCGGCAACCTGGGCACGCTCATCCGGCTGGCCGACTGGTACGGCCTGCCGGGCCTGGTGCTCAGCGACACCTGCGCCGACCCCTGGGCCCCCAAAACCGTGGCCGCCACCATGGGCAGCTTCGCCCGGGTCCGCATCTGGCCGCGCCCGCTGGCCGCGTGGCTGGGGGCCCTGCCCGCCGGCACCGCCATCTACGGGGCCGACCTGCACGGCGCCAACGTGCACCGCGCCGCCCTGGCCCCGGCCGGCGTGCTCGTCATGGGCTCTGAGTCGCACGGCCTCACGCCGGCCGTGGCCGCCTGCCTCACCCAACGCCTGCACATCCCGCGGGGCCCCAGCGGCGGCGCCGAAAGCCTGAACGTGGCCGTGTCGGCCGCCATTTTGCTGGATAATTTTTTCCGGGGAGAATAGGGATCGGAAGACTGTACCTTGCCGCTAATTCACCCGAGACAGCTCATCGTGGTCTGGTAAATGCGCAAGTTTCATTTTGCTTAATCTCTTCTCAACCGGACCATCGTAAGCCTCAATATGGCCTCCCTCATCCAAGCTTGGCAGAATTTTTCTCCCTCTCATTTTCCACGCCTCCTTGCCGGTGACGAAGCACTGGATGCCGACGAAGAGCGGATAGCCAAACACCGTAATTACAAGGATTTTATTGAGTCCCTCGACTTTGGCAGCCAGTCGACTAAATTTCATTTGAATCTACTGCCACAGCCGTTTGTGGGTAATTTGTCTCAAGCTTCAATTTTTATTTTAATGCTGAATCCCGGATTTAGTCCGGGAGATTATTACGCTTTGGAAAAGGAGCCTGAGTATGCCGCCGCTATCGAGCGTAACCTAGCGCAGCAAAATGCAGCGGACTCATATCCTTTCTTCTTCTTGAATCCTCAATTTGCATGGACAGCCGGTGGGCAATGGTGGAGGTCAAAGTTTCGTGCTATCGCCGAAGAACTTGCGAGACGCACTAATATTCCCTTGCAGCAGGCGTTCCAGCGCATCAGCCGGCACGTTGCCTGCTTGGAAATGTATCCTTATCATTCGCAAGGCTTTAAAAAACCTGGATTCAAACTCAAATCAAAAGAGCTGATGTGCCAATACGTAAAAGACGTAATCGTTCCGCGGGCACAGTCAAAAGAAGCATTAATCATTGCAATGCGCCAGGCGAAGGCATGGGCGTTGCCAAAAGACTCAAAAAACATCATCTCCTTCGGTGCTGTGCAAGCGCGGGGTGCTCATCTGACGTTGAATGAACAAGGCGGAGGCCTTGCAATCGTTGAACGACTGCAAGGCCTCTCCTAAAAACTAATTCCCGAACAGGCGCAGGCCGAAGCTGACGACTTGCGTGTCGGGGCCCTGGCCGGCTTTGAAGAGCGGGTTCAGGTTGTACTTGGCGAACAGGGTGAGGTCGCCGTAGCCGATGGTGCCTTGCAGGCCGTACTGGAAGTCTTCGAGGTTGTAGCTGCTGTGGTCCTTGTCCTTGTAGGTGGTGCCGTCGGTGGTGTACTTAAGCTTGGTCCAGGAGCCGAGGCGGTAGCCCACGAAGCCCCCGGCGGCGAGGGCAAACGTGGGCCGGTAGTGGGCGTCGTGCAGCTTGAGCTGGAGCATGAGCGGCAGGTTCACGGTGGCGGTGGCCAGCTTGGTTTTGTCGTACTGGCGGGTGGGGTTGGTTTCGTTCACCACGCTGGTGATGTTGTTCTGGTTCACCCACTTGTTGTTGCCGTTCAGCATGTAGTTGTTGAAGGCAAACTCGGGGCCCAGTACCAAATACATCGGGCTGCGCTTGCCGCCCAGGCGCTGGGAATAGTCAAAGCCCAAGTTGACGTAGCGCGAGCCGCCGGGGCGCAGGTCCACAGCCGACTGGCCGGCGCCGGGGTGCTGGTTGGCCAGCGCGTTCAGGCCCAGGTCGAGTATAAAGTTGGCGTCGTGGTTGTTGTTGCGCTCGTAGTTCTTGGCGCGCGAGGAGTCGCGGTGGGCTTCGCGCTCGGCGCGGTTAGCGCCGGGCGTGGGGTTGATTTTTACGCTCCGGTTACCGTCGGCGTCGGTATCGACCTTGATTTTGAAGGCCTTGTTCAGGGCCACGTCCACGCGCTTGGCGTTGGGGTTTTGCTTGTGGGTAGTGATGCGGATCTGCTCGGGCAGGCGCTGGCCGGGGGTGTCCTTGTCGGGATAAAACTCCAGCGTCACCTGCTCGGTTTTGGCCGTTTTGGCCGCCGCTTCGGCCTGGGCAATGTAGCCGGCCAGGCGCACCGTGAGCGAGTCGAGGTGGTACTGGGGCAGCTCGCGCAACTGGGCCGCGTCGCGCACCAGCAGCGTGAGGGTGGCCTGGTTGGGCAGACGCACCACAATGGTGTCGGCGGGGGCCGGGGCCCCGGGCAGCCGGGCGGCGCGGGCAGTAGCAGGCGCGGCGGCGCAGGCAGCGGCGAAGAGGAGCAGGGTGAAGAAGGAGCGTTTCATGGCGTAGGATGGCAATAGCAAGGTTAGAGTCGAATGGTGCGGGATAGGGTGCGGCCGCCCAGGTTGGCTTGGAGCGTGAGGTTTTCGGGCAGGCCGGTGGCCTCGGCCAGGCTCACCCGCTCGCCCCGCACCACGTGGCGGGCTTGGCGGAGCAAGCCCCCCAACACGCGGCGGCCAACGGGCCGGTCGTCGTCATCAGAAAAGGTTTCGGCCGAGGCCACCGCCGCCACGGGGGCCGGGGCGGCGCTGCCGCGGTGCACTTCAACCTCAATCACCGCTGCTGCGCTGGCCGGCGCAGTTGCGGGGGTGGGGGCCACGGCCAGGGCCCCCGCGTCCGGGAGCTTGGCGCCGCGCGGCGCCGGGGCAAGCGCGTCCGGGGCCCCGGACCGCGCCGGCCCCGGTTGGGCCGCTACTGAAGTGGAATTCGCCGCCCGTTTGGTGGCCGATGAACCGCTAGATGCCAGCACCGCGGACCGGGTTGCCCGGCGTGAAAAATTATTTTTAGCAGCGGCCAACGCAGCCGTTTTCGTGGCCTGCACCCGGCCGGGGCCCGGTTGGCCCGTGGCCGCCCGCGCAACCCGTGGCGCGGTGGTCGCCGGTGCAGCCGCAGTAGCCAGGGCATCTTTGGGGCCCCCAGTAGCGGTGGCTACGGCGTTTTGCTTGCCGCTTTCGGTGGGGCGCAGGGGCACGGCTGCCGGGCGGGTGGCCGAGGCCGGGCGCGTGCCGGGGGCCCCGGAGCGGGCTACCAATGCGGTACCGAGGCGCAGGCCCGCGGCGTAGCGCCACAGCAGCCCGGCGCCGCCGGCTACCAGCAGCAGGGCCACCACTGCGGCCAGGGCCTGGGGCCACCAGGCGGTCGCGCGCCGCCGGTGCGGTAGGCGCAGGTGCTCGTCCTCCAGCCGCTCCCAGAGGTGGCGGCCGGGCGGGGTGGCGTGGGCGGCCAACCCGGCGCGGAAAAGCTCGTCGAGGCGAGCGTCATCGGCGGCGGGTGGGGCCCCGGCGGCATCGGCCGCGTCGGCCAGGCGGGCCCACAGCGCCGGGTCGGGCGGGGTGGCGTGCCCGTCGAGGCCGTCGCGGAATAAATCGTCAATATTTTCGGGAAGCATATAGCGGAATGTTAAAAAGCGGATTAGTAGGCCACGGCGGCGGCCTGGCCCACGCGGCGCTGCAACAGGGCCCGGGCCTTGCTGAGCTGCGACTTGCTGGTGCCCTCCGAAATGCCCAGGAGCTCGGCGATTTCCTGGTGGCCGTAGCCCTCCAGGGCGTAGAGGTTGAACACGGTGCGGTAGCCGGCGGGCAGCTCGGCCAGCAGGGCCAGCAGGTCGTCGGCCTGGAGTTGGGTGTCGGCCGTGGCGGGGGTGCTGGCCAGGTTTTCGGGCTGCGCGAAGTCGTCGAACGAGAGCGTGAGCGGCTCGCGGCGGCGCAGCTCCATCAGGGCCCGGTTCACCATGATGCGGCGCACCCAGCCCTCGAAGCTGCCCTCGCCGCGGTAAGTGGGCAGGGCCCTAAACATTTGGGCAAAGCCCAGCAGCAGGGCTTCTTCGGCGTCTTCGCGGCGGCGCAGGTAGCGGCGGCACACCGTCAGCATGAGGCCCGCCAGGCGCTCGTAGAGCAGGCGCTGGGCGCGGGGCTCGCCCCGCTGGCAGGCGGCAATCAGGTCAGCTTCGGTCACGGCAGAAAGGTAGAGAAGGGCAGCGGCAAGGGGGGGTGGGCGCGGTAGATGCGGAAAAGACGCCGGGGGTTGCCCAGCGAAAAAAATAATTTTTCGACCCCCAGGTTCGCTGGGTAGGGCCCGAAAACCAACGGACGTCCGACCCAAAGTCGGCTAAATATTAAAATATATGAATTTAATTTATAACTTACCCAATGTAATCAACCCCTGCCTTCGCCGGCGGGGCCCCGAGCGTCCTCGTTCTGGCCGCCCGGGGCCCCGCCTGGTCCTTATTTTTTTCGCCCGCGCCCATGGCCGATTCCCCGCAAAAGAAGCCGGAAAAAAAGCTGTTCGACCCGGCGAACCTGGCCCAAACCGTCATCGCCGTGCCGCTGCTCCAGCAGATAGCGGCCCAGCGCCCGGCTTCCCCCGGCCGCAAGCGCGGGGCCCCGCCCGCCGCGCCCCGGCCGCTGGCCGTCATCATCGACCTGAACCTGGAGTACCCGGGGGGCCGCGCCGAAGCGCTGAAGTGGGTGCTGGCCGCCCTCGACGACCTCGGGCCGCCCGCCGGCCCCGGGCAAGCGCCGGCCGGCCAGGCCGCCGGCCGGCACCCCAAGAACCAGTACAGCCAGCAATACCTGTTCGTGCGCCTCGACGCCGCCGTGATCGAGGCGCTGGTGGCCCGCGACCGGGACCGCAACAGCGGCGGGCCCCTGCAAACGGACACTACCCGCGTGGGGCCCAAGGCCATTTACCGCATCTGGCCCGACTTCCCCATCCGGGGCCTGCTCAATCGCTCGCTCTCGACGGTGAAGGGCGACGCGGCCCACGCCTCGTACGCGGCCTTCGGGGCCGGCATTGTGTGGGCCGTGCTCGACTCGGGCATCGACGGCGCGCACCCGCACTTCGCCACCTACCACAACCTCGACCTGCCGCTGCCGCTCCGGCACATTGACTTCACCGGCGACGGCGACGGCAGCGCGGACGCCGCCCTGCGCGACGGCAAGGGCCACGGCACCCACGTGGCGGGCATCATCGCCGGCGCGTGGCCCCCGGACGGGGCCCCGCTGCAGGCCTTCAACCGGCGGCGCGACGAGCAGGGCGAAATCGACTACGTGCCGGTGGACGCCAAGCGCATCACCGGCATCGCGCCCCAGTGCAAGCTCGTGAGCCTGAAGGTGATGGACGACCAGGGCGCGGGCGAGGCCAGCAACCTCATCGCCGCCATCGGCCTGATCCAGGAAATCAACGGCTACGGCCGCCGGCTGCTCATCCACGGCGCGAACCTGAGCGTGGGCTACGAATTCGACCCCGAGTGGTTTGCCTGCGGCCAAAGCCCGCTGTGCGTGGAGGTGAACCGCCTGGTGCGCTCGGGGGTGGCGGTGGTGGTGGCGGCCGGCAACACCGGCTACGGGGCCGAGCAAAGCCAGTTCAACGGCACCGTATCGGCGGGCATGGGCCTGACCATCAACGACCCCGGCAACGCCGACCTGGCCCTCACCGTGGGGTCCACGCACCGCGACATGCCCCACGTGTACGGCGTGTCGTACTTCTCCTCGAAGGGCCCCACCGGCGACGGCCGCGTCAAGCCCGACCTGGTGGCCCCGGGCGAAAAAATCCTGTCCTGCGCCGCCGGCACCGCCCTGGCGGAGATGCAAGCCAAGGGCCGCCCCTGCGACTACGTGGAGGACAGCGGCACGAGCATGGCGGCCCCCCACGTGTCGGGGGCCATCGCGGCCTTCCTGTCCATCCGGCGCGAGTTCGTGGGCGAGCCCGAGAAAGTGAAGGACCTGTTCACCGCCTCGGCCACCGACCTCAAGCGCGAGCGCCACTTCCAGGGCGCCGGCCTCGTGGACCTGATGCGGGCCATCCAATCCGTCTGACACCCCCACCACCCCTTGTTTTTCAGCTTTCAGCTTATGGAAACCGTGCAAGGCTTTGCCTTCTTCCCGATGGAATTCACCAAGGACGGGCTGGTGTTCGACCCGGCCCAGGTGCAGGCCCTGCTCGCCGGGCTCCGGGCGCAGCCGTTTACCGACCTGCTGGTGCTTGCGCACGGCTGGAACAACGACCTGGACGACGCCCGGTCGCTGTACGGCCGGCTGCTGGCCCAGCTCCGGCAGGCCCTCGACGCCCGCGCCGTGCCCGGCCTCGGCCCGCGCACTTTTGCCGTGGTGGGGGTGCTGTGGCCGTCGAAGAAGTTCGCCGACGCCGACGTGATTGCCAGCGGGGCCGCCGGGGCCAATTCGCCCATTACCACCGCGCTGCTGGCCACCGCCCTCGCCCGCCTCCGCGGCGCCTTCGACGCCCCCGACGCCGACCAGAAGCTGGACCAGGCCCAGGCCCTGCTGGCCCGGCTGGAAGACAGCCCCGCCGCCCAGGACGCCTTTGCCGAGCTGCTGCGGGCCCTGGTGCCCGGGGCCGAGGCCTCGCCCGACGTCGACGCGAGCGGCGCCTACCACGCGCTGCCGGGCCGCGACCTCATCGGCCACCTGGCCAAGCCGCTGCCGGCGGCGGTGCTGCCCCCGGGCCCCCGGGCGGGCGCGCCCGCTGCGGGCCACGTGGCGGGGCTGGGGCAGTTCTTCGGCGGCATCAAGGCCGGGGCCCTGAACCTGCTCAACTACACCACCTACTACCAGATGAAGGAGCGGGCCGGCCGGGTGGGCCGCGACGGCCTGCGTCCGGTGCTGCAAGCGGTGCGCCAGCAGCAGCCCGGCCTCAAGCTGCACCTGGCCGGCCACAGCTTCGGGGGGCGCGTGGTAACGGCCGCCGCCGCGGGCCCCGACGGCCAGCCCGTGCTCCCGGTCGATACGCTCACGCTGCTCCAGGCCGCTTTTTCGCACTACGGCTTCTCCGATAATTACGACGGCACCCACCCCGGCTTCTTCCGCTCGGTGCTGGCCCAGCGCGCCGTGCGGGGCCCCGTGCTCATCACCCATTCGGCCCACGACTCGGCCGTGGGCACCATGTACCCGCTGGCCTCGATGCTGGCCCACCAGGTGGCGTCGGGTTTGGGCGACGCGAACGACAAGTACGGCGGCATGGGCCGCAACGGGGCCCAGAAAACCCCCGAAGCCGCCGAGGGGCCCCTGCTGGGCGTGGGCGCGGGCTACGCCTTCGCGCCGGGCAAAGTGTTCAACCTCAACGCCGACGCCGTCATCCAGGAGCACTCCGACATCTGCCACCCCGAGGTAGCCTACGCCCTGCTCCAGGCCATTGCCACCACGTAGGGCCCCCGCCTGCCCCGAACCCCTCACTTTAACGCTGCGTGCCGATGACAGCCCGTACTTGTACTTGGTGGAAATGGCTGGCCGCCGTGCGGGCGGCCGGGGCAGCCGCGCTGCTGCTGGCCGCCAGTGCCGGCCCGGGGCGGGCGCAGCCCGCGGCCCGGCCGCGCATCCAGGCGGCGACGCCCGTTACCGGGCAGCTGCTCATCCGGGGACACGTGGCCGGCCAGGATGCCCGCGCCGTGGCGGGGGCCGCCGTGGTGCTCGTGGGCACGGCCCTGAGCACCACCACCAGCGCCAGCGGCGATTTCGCGCTGGCCGTGCCCGCGGCCGTGGTGGGCAAGCTGCCCGCCGACGCGCCCGTGCGCCTGCTGCTGACGTACCCGGGCTACGCGGCCCGCGGGGTGGAGCTGGCCCCGCGCCCGGTTGATTTGGTGGGCATCGCGCAGCTAACGGTGACGGTTGGGCCCGGGGCAGTGCAGGTAATGCGCACACCTACCAAGCGGCCCCCGCTCGCGGGGGTGATTCTGCCGTTCCCGCCGCCGCCGTCCCCGCCGCCGCCGTCCCCGCCGCCGCCGTCCCCGCCGCCGCCGTCCCCGCCGCCGCCGTCCCCGCCGCCGCCGTCCCCGCCGCCGCCGCCTCCTGCGCCACCTCCTGCGCCGCCGCCACCAACGTCTCCGGCGGCGGAAGTACTCCCAGTGCCTGCGTTTCCCTGGCCGCCGCCCCACCCGTCGGCGTTCTGCGTGCTGCCCGGACGGTTTACGGCGGGCGTGCGGCAGCTCAGCGGAATAGATGCCCGCCTGCGCCGGGCCCTGGCCAAGGCCCGGTTTCACGACCCGGCCTACTACAGCATTCCGGAGGGCTTTGCCATGGTGACGCGCATCGAGCAGCTCGACGGAAAAGACGACCCCTTGCCCGAGCCCAACCGCTGGGCCCCCGACGAAGTGGCCGGCAGCAGCCTGGCCGACTTCTTGAGCCACTTGGTGCGCGCCCACACCGGGCGGTTCCGGGTAGTGGTGTTTGCCGTGACGGCCCGCGCATTTGCCCCCGCCGCCGATACGGCCAGCAAGGCGCAAGCCATGGCGTGGCTCCGGTACGGCATGGCCTACCTGCCGGCCGCCCTCGGCCGCCTGCCCTGGACCGCCGACTCGCACTGCACGGCCCTGGTGTACGAATTTGAGAAACCAGAAAACCGCGCCGCCGCGCTGGTCGAAACCAGCCGGTTCAGCGGGCAGCAGCACCTGGCCAAGGCCGGCATCGTCCTCGTGCCTTGAGGCCATTGGCTCTTAACCCCTTCTCCTCATGTCCGATACCCTCCCCAAAACCCAGGCGCGGCGCCGGTTGGCCGCCCTCTGGTTCGGCATGGCCGCGTTGCCCACGCTGCTGCTCGGCTACAACACCTTACAGGGCCGTTTCGACGACCCAGCGGCCATTTGGCAGTGGTACAGCCCGTTTCTGTTTCCCACGCTGCTGCTCATCATCGGCACGCTGCGCGCGTCCGAAACCGCCGAGGCGCCGGCCGTTAGCAGCACCTTTTACTTCCGGGTGTGCTGGGGCTTGTCGTTTTTCTACGGCCTGTGCCTGTGGGGGGCCCTGGCGCTGGGCCTGCAAAACCAGGCCGACAGCACCCGCCAGCTGCTCGACAGCCTGAAGCTGGCGGGCCTCCTGCTCACCGCCGTTCAAAGCCTGGTGAGCCTGGTGAGCCTGGCGCTGGCCGGCTTCTTCGTGGCCGCGTCGCCCGCCGTGGCCCCGGTGCGCAAAGCAGCGTAGGAAAGTAGGGGTGATAGATGCGGAGAAGGCACGCCGGGTGGCCCGGGGCAGGGAAGATATTTCCTCCTTGGACAAGGCCCATTTTCTGGCCAAATTGACACAAATGCTCCCGGTGGTAGTCTATTATAGGATGAAAAGCGTATACTTAGTCGAGGGTTTACACGCAGCATTTTTGCGCCAAATGTGGCAGCGACCAAATTCGGCGCAACGGGCACAGTTAGGGCCACGCCCGCTACCAATGCAAGGTCTGCCGCTAGCAGGCGCGGTTCGAGCCGGCCGCCGCCGCCAAAGCGGGGCAGTATGAGCAAGTGGTCAAGCTATTGGGCGAGCGTAATTCGCAGCGTAGTATCGTGCGGGCCACCGGGGTAGCGCGCATGACGGTGGCCAAATTAGTAAAAAAAAGCCCAGACCAGCAGCCCACCATTGCCGCGGTTACGTCCGAAAAAAGCCCAGAAAAAGCGGTGGGAAGTCCTGGAACTGGATGAGATGTGGCCATTTGTAGGCCGCAAAAAGCGCAAAGTCTGGCTGTGGCTCGCCGTGGAGCGGGCCAGTCGCCGTATCGTCGCCTGGACCCCGGGCTGCCGGGGCGAAACCACCGCCCGCCGGCTCTGGCAGGCGCTGCCTACCCGCTGTCACCGGCATTGCTGGTACTTTACGGACGAGTGGAAAGCCTATGCCCAGGTGTTGCCCCGTTGGCAGCACCGACCCTGCCCCAAAGGCGAAGGCCAGACCAGTAGCGTGGAAGCCATCAACTGCTCCTTACGCCAGCGCGGCGGCGTACTCGTGCGCAAGTCCTGTTCGTTCAGCAAATGCCTAAAAATGCACACCGCCCGAATCAAGATTATCATCGATAATCATAATCGAAATATCATCCTTCAATAGACCATCGCCAAAAAACAGCCCCGGCAATTTTGCTGGGGCTGTTTAGGTAACCTGCGCGGACCCGTCGGGCGGGGCTAGCGGGGCGTGTTGCCCGTCGTCATTGCCGCGCCCGGGGTTGTCGTCGAAGCGCCCGGGATGGTCGCGCCCTTGGTAGTGGGGCTGCCCACTGGGGTGCTGCCCCGCCGCGCGCCGCGGGCGCCCGCGGCCGTGCCCGGGCTGCCGGTGGTGCTGGTGCCGCCCGTCGGCAGCCCCGTGGCGGTGCCGGTGGTCGACAGGCCCGTGGTGGAGGTGCCCACCGTGCCGAGTCCCGTGCCGGAAGTAGTACCCAGCACGCCCCCGGGCGTGGTGGGGGCGCTGGGGGTGGTGCCCACCACGGGGGCAATGGTGGTGCCCGCCGTAGGGGCCGCGGTGGCGCCCGGGGCCGTCATGCCCGGCATAGTTTGGGCCTGGGCGGCGGCGGCGGCGAAGAACAGGGCGGCAAAAACAAGTGACTTTTTCATGATGCGATGGGATGAAGGGGAGAGGAAACGGCCCGGAGGTAGCGGGCTGCGGCGGGTAGTCATACGGCCAGCGGGGGTGGCTTTGTTGTGGTCAGGGATGAAATGCGTCGCGTGCGGGGCGGGGCCCCGTGCCAAAAAAAGCCCGTGGCGGGCGCTGGGTGCGCATACGGCCCGCCGGGTGGACGAACCTTAACTTTTTTCTTTAGCCCCGCAGAAGCCGTTCGGCAGGTGCCCGCCCGGCGCGGGGCCCCGGCGCATAAAAAAAGCCCCGACGGGGCGGCCGGGGCTTCTCTAAAAGGCACAGTTTCCAAACGAATTCTCCCCTAATACTGCCCAATCGAAAGCAGCACCAGCGTGCAGGCCTCCTCGGTTTCGATGCCTTGCTTTTGCGCTAATTCTTCGAGTTCAGGGTTTTCGGTGCCGGGGTTGAAGAGGATGCGGCGGGGCTTGAGGCCCAGGATGTAATCATACCAGCCGGGCTGGTTTTGGGGCCCCACGTACAGCGTCACGGTGTCGATGCCAGTTTCTTGGGGGCGGTCGGTGTGGATGGGCAGGCCGCCGACGGCGCCCTTGCGGATGCCGACGGGCACCACCTCGTGGCCGTGGGTTTGGAGGGCGTGCACGGCGCGGTAGGCGTAGCGGTCGGGGTTATCGGTGGCTCCTAAAACGAGGGTTTTCATGCGAATCAGAATTTCGGGGAATAAAAACAGCGGCTGGGGCCCCGGGGGCTCGCCGCCCACAAAGTACGGGAAACCGTCCCTGGCCGGTTGGTTTGGCGCGGGCCGGGCACGTTACCTTTGCCCGCATGATGCACCCGCGCCGGGCCCCTTTGCTGGCCCCCTCGTTCCTGGCCGCCGATTTGGCCAACCTACAAGCCGAAACCGAACGCCTGGCCACCAGCGCCGCCGACTGGCTGCACTTCGACGTGATGGACGGCCGCTTCGTGCCCAACATCTCCTTCGGCCTGCCCGTGCTGCAAGCCGTGGCCCGCTACGCCCGGCAGCCCCTCGACGTGCATTTGATGATTGAGGACCCGCAAAACTACCTGGCCGCGTTCCGCGACGCGGGGGCCGCCGGCCTCACCGTGCACCACGAGGCCTGCCCGCACCTGCACCGCGTGGTGCAGCAAATCAAGCAGCTGGGCTGCCGCGCCGGGGTGGCCCTGAACCCGGCCACGCCCGTATCGGTGCTCGTGGACATTGCCGCCGACCTCGACGTGGTGCTGGTGATGTCCGTCAACCCCGGCTTCGGCGGGCAGGCATTCATCCCGCACACGCTGGCCAAAATTGCCGCCCTCAAGGAGCTGCTGCTCGACACCGGCTCCGACGCCCTGATTGAGGTGGACGGCGGCGTGAATGCCGACAACGCCGGGGCCCTGGTGCAAGCCGGCGCCGACGTGCTGGTGGCCGGCAACTTCGTTTTTTCGTCGCCCGGGGGCCCCGTGGCCACGCTGGCTGCCCTGCGCGCCCAGCTCGACGCGGCCGACGACGTCCCCGCTGGCCGCGGCCGGCAATAGCCGGGCCCCCGCGCCGTTAGTGCCCCACTGCTTCCTGCCCTGCTTTTCCGCCCGCCCTTGCCGCACCCTTACTTGCTTGTGTTTGTGAACTGCGGCGGCCGGCCGCTGCTGGCCGGGCTGGCGCTGGCCGCCGCGCTGCTGGGCCCCGGGGCCCCGGCCGCCCGCGCCCAAACGGCCCCCGCCGGGGCCCCAGCGCCGGGCACGCGGGTGCTCAGCGGCACGGTGCGCGACGCGGCCGGCCAGCCCCTGGAGCTGGCCACGGTGGGCGTGCTGGGCCAGGCCGGGGGCACGACCACCGCGGCCGACGGCACGTTTGCGCTCCCCATCCGGGCCACCGGAAGGGGCGAGGCCGCCGTGCTGGTAGTGCGCCGCCTGGGCTACCTGCCGCTGCGCCGGGCCCTGGTGCTGCCCGCCGACGCGGCCCGCCCGCTGGCCTTCGTGCTGCGCCCCGACCCGCAGGCGCTGGGCGACGTGACGGTGCGCGCCCGCCGCGACGCGGCCGACCCGCGCGAGGAGGTCAGCCTCACCCAAATCAACCCGCGCGACGTGAAAACGCTGCCCTCGGCGTTCGGCGATTTCAACATGATTTTGAAGACCCTCCCCGGCGTGGTGGGCAACAACGAGCTGAGCAGCACCTACAACGTGCGCGGCGGCAACTACGACGAGAACCTGGTGTACGTCAACGGCTTCGAGGTGTACCGGCCGTTCCTCGTCACGGCGGCGCAGCAGGAGGGGCTCAGCTTCATCAACCCCGACTTGGTGCGCAGCGTCGATTTCAGCGCCGGCGGCTGGCAGCCCAAGTACGGCGACAAGCTCTCGTCGGTGCTCGACGTGACCTACAAGGAGCCCGAGCAGTTTGCCGCCTCCGCCACCGGCAGCCTGGTGGGCGGTGCGGTGCACACCGAGGCGCGCTCCAAAAACGGCCGCGTGAGCTACCTGGCCGGCGTGCGCTACAAAAACGCCCGCTACGTACTCTCGTCTTTGCGCGAGGCGCAGGGCGGCTACAACCCCACGTTTTTCGACGGCCAGGCCTTCGTGAACATCGGGCTGGGGCCCCGGGGCGACGTGCAGCGCACCACCCTGGGCCTGCTGGGCGTGGTGGCCCACAACGACTACCGCTTCACGCCCGAAACCGGGCAGGCCACGTTCTCGACCAACCCCAACCAGGTCACGCGGGTGTTCATCGATTACCAGGGGCGCGAGCGGATGCAGTACGATACCTACCAGGGCGGCCTCAGCCTGAAGCACCGCTTCGCCCCCAACTGGCAGGGCGAGCTGCTGGGCTCGGCGTTGGTCTCGCGCGAGTTCGAGTACCGCGACGTGGAGGCGGCCTACCGGCTGGCCGACGTGAACCGCGACCCCACCTCGCCCGATTTCAACCAGGCCATCCGGCAGCGCGACATCGGGGCCCAGTACCAGCACGCGCGCAACTCGCTCACGGCCAAAGTATTCACCGCCGAGGCCCGCACCCGCTGGACGCCCGGCCTGCACCACACCGTGCGGGCGGGGGCCAAAATCGGCCGTGAGAAAATCAGCGACACCTTGGACGAGTACACCTTCGCCGACTCGGCCGATTACGTGCCCGACGCCCGCCGTACCCGCCTGCGCACCGACCTGACGCTGCAAAGCACCCGCGCTCAGGGCTACGTGCAGGACACCTGGCGGCCCGACAGCCTGCGCACGCTCACCTACGGCCTGCGCGCCCACTACTGGACCACCAACGGCCAGCTCGTGTGGAGCCCGCGCGTGCAGTACGCCCAAACCAGCGCCCGCCACCCGCGCCGCACCTACAAGGTGGGGCTGGGGGCCTACGCCCAGCCGCCCTTTTACCGCGAGCTGCGCAACCAGCAGGGCGTGCTCAACCCCGAGCTGCGGGCCCAGCGCTCGTACCACCTCATCGTGGGGCGCGAGGAAACCTACACCTGGGGCGGCCGCCCGTTCAAGCTCACCACCGAGGCCTACTATAAGTACCTCACCGACGTGGTGCCCTACGACGTGGACAACGTGCGCCTGCGCTACTTCGCCCAGAACAACGCCCGCGCCTACGCCGCTGGCTTCGACGCCCGCCTCAGCGGCGAGTTTGTGCGCGGGGCCGAGTCGTGGTTCAGCCTGGGCGTGCTCACGACCCGCGAAAACGTGGACGGCGACTCGGTGAACCGGGTGACGGGCACCACGGCCGCCGGGGCCCCCATCGTCACCCGCGAGGCCAAGGGCTACATCCGCCGGCCCCAGGATCAGCGCGTGACGCTGGGCATCTTCTTCCAGGACCACCTGCCCGACAACCCCTCGGTGCGCGGCTACGTGAACGCCGTGTTCGGCACCGGGCTGCCTTTCAGCCCGCCCAACCTGCCCGACCTGCGCGGCCTCAGCGTACTGGAGCGCAACTACCTGCGCGTCGATTTGGGCTTCTCGAAGGTCGTTTCCATGCGCAGCGGCCCGGCCCCGAGCCGCTACGCGCTGCAAAGCCTGTGGCTGGGCCTGGAAGTGCTCAACGTGCTGGGCGCCAACAACGTGTCGGGCTATAGCTACTTGCAGGACGTGAACGGCCGCACCTACGCCGTGCCCAACTTCCTCTCGCAGCGCCTGGTGAACCTGCGCGCCATCGCCCGTTTTTAGGGCCCCGGGGCCCCGGGGGCTCCTGGGCCCCGCGGGCTTGGCCCGGTAGCTACCGCCAAACTTGACGCCGGGCCCTAGCGCGCCAAACTGCGCCCCGCCCCGTGTGTTCGGTACCTGCGGCCGAATAACAAACCTGGCTTTGGTTAAAAGTTTGGTACAGAAGTTAAGTGAGCAGCCGTCAAACAGGGCAGCCACCCGATAAAATTGGTTCTTTGGTCGGAGAGTCAAATTTGGGCTTACTGCCTGCTTACTTTTAGCGCCTGCCTACTCCACGGCAAGTAAATGATAGACCAGGGCCATGGTGAAGCTCGCTCCTTTGCAACCGGAACACGTTGCGCATTTTTACACGTGGCTCCGCGACCCCGAAGTCATCGAGTATTCGCTCTCGGCTTTCCAACGCCTGAAGACCACGGAGCAGATTGACCAGTGGTTTGCGGCCACCTTGCAGCAGGCGAACACCCTGAACTTCGGTATCTATTGGGAGGACACCAACGCATTAATTGGCTATGCCGGCCTCTCGGGTATTTCCGCCACGAATCAATCGGGCGAATACTTCATCTTTATCGGCGAAAAAGCCTTGTGGGGTAAAGGCGTGGGTACGGCCGTAACGAAGCAAATCGTCCACCTCGGCTTCACCCGCCACCACCTCAATCGGATCATGCTCACGGTTTTCGAACCGAATACGGGCGGTTTGAAAGCCTACACGAAAGCGGGCTTTGTCGTGGAAGGGCGGCTACGACAGGCGGCTTGTCGGCACGGCGTGTTTCACGACAAACTGGTGATGTCCGTGTTAAAAGCAGAATGGCAGCCGCAAGGCGCAGCAGGTTATTAGCCCAGCCGAGACGTTAGTGGGAGGACGTTCTGCGCATTTAAGTGCGCTATTCGCCGACCGAGGGGGAGCTGTTCTACCTGCGGTTTTTGGACTACAATTTTAACCAAGACGAAATGCTGCATTCAGCGGGTAATCAGGGCTACTTGTTCAGTGAAAGCGCCGTTTTCCTGAACAACTATGTCATTCAGCTGGTACTGGGCTCATCGGCTGGAAAACAAGCCAATTTGGTACAGAAAATTTGTTCAGCAATCAAAGTACTATAAATCAGGACTTTACTCTAAAATCACCTTGTTAATCTGGGGGAATGAGGCTGCTGCTAAGCGCACCGATTAACCTTTGGACCAAACTTTTAACCAAGGCCAACCCCATTGCCAATTGAAAATGCCCGTTCAAAACCCGCTCTTCCCCGTCTTCCTCAAGCTTGAAAACCTGCGCGTGCTGCTGGTGGGCGGCGGCAACGTGGGCCTCGAAAAGCTTGCCGCCATCCTGCGCAGCAGCCCGGCCACGGCCGTTACGGTGGTCAGCCTCACGTTTTTACCGGCGCTGCGGGCCCTGACGGCGCGCTACCCGGCGGTGCGCTTGCACGTGGGGCCCTACGCCGATTCATTTCTGGAAGAAGCCGACATCGTATTTTGCGCCACCGACGACCCGGCTTTGCACCGGCGCATCGTGGCCGCCGCCCACGCCGCCCGGCTGCTGGTGAACGTGGCCGACACGCCGCCGCTCTGCGATTTCTACCTCTCGTCGGTGGTGCAGAAGGGGGCCCTGAAGGTGGCCGTGTCCACCAACGGGCAGTCGCCGACGGTGGCCAAGCGCCTGCGCGCCGTGCTGGAGCAGGCTCTGCCCGACGAGCTGGACGCGGTGCTGCAAAACATGCCCGCCATCCGCAAGCAGCTGGCCGGCGACTTCGCCGCCAAGGTGAAAGCCCTCGACGCCGTGACGGCCGGCCTGGCCGGGGGCCCCGGCTACGTGGCCCCCGCCACCCGGCGCTGGCGGGCGCTGGCCGTGGGCGCGGCGCTGGCCGCCGGGGCCCTGGCCGTGGCCCGCTGGGGCCCCCAGGCACCCGAAGATTCAGTTAAAAGTTGAAAGTTAAAGGTTAAGTCTTTGTTTACGTGGGCTTTTGCCTTTAATTCTCAACTTTTAACTTTAAGCTGGCATGGCGGATATAATTCCCGAGCTGTTCGTGGTGGGCGCGGGCCCCGGCGACCCGGAGTTGCTCACCCTGAAGGCCTACAAGGTGCTGCAAACGGCGGCCGTCGTGCTTTACGACAACCTCGCCAACCAGGACCTGCTGGCCCTTGCGCCCGTGGCCTGCGAGTGCATCTACGTCGGCAAAAAACCCTACGGCGAGTACACGCCCCAGGAAGTCATCCACGAGCTCATCCGCGAAAAAGCGCTGGCGCACGGCCGCGTGGTGCGGCTGAAGGGCGGCGACCCGTTCATCTTCGGGCGGGGGTTTGAGGAGATGCTGTTTGCCCGCAGCCACGGCATCGCGGCGCACTACGTGCCGGGCATTTCGAGCATGCAGGCCGTGGGCTTCGAGGACATCCCCCTCACGCACCGCGTGGTGAGCGAGGGCATCTGGATTCTGACGGGCACCAAAAAGGACGGCCAGCTCGCGGCCGACCTGCGCCTGGCCATGCAAAGCAACTCGACGCTGGTGATTTACATGGGCATGAAAAAGCTGCCCGCCATCGCCGCCACCTACGTGCAGGAGGGCCGGGGCCACACGCCCGCCGCCGTGGTGCAGCACGCCTCGCTGCCGCACCGCAAATTGGCCATCGGCCGCGTGCAGGACCTGCCGGCGCTGGTCGCGGCCCAGGAAATCACCTATCCGGCCATCATTTTCATTGGCGATGTGGTGGGCGTGGGCCGCGAAATACCGGGCCTGTAGCGTGGCTGTAGCGCGGACTTTGTAGTCCGCGGCGCTCGCTTCGTCCTGCCGATAATCGTCTAACGATTACCGTGCAGAGCCGCGGACTACAAAGTCTGCGCTACAGCGCCAAGGCCCGGCTAACCAGGGCCAGCGCCTCGGGCGAGAAGGGTAGTTGCAAGGCCAGGGCGTGGCCGCGGGCCGTCATTTTGGGCCAGGTTTTCTGCACGATTTCGATGACTTTCTCTTCGGGGTGCTGGGCGGCGAAGGGCAGGAAATAGTACTCCAAAAAAACCAGGCAAATCACGTCTTCGAGTAATTGCACGTCGGGGTCGTCCTTGAGGCGCAGCTTTTGCACCAGTTGCTGCACGCGGGCGATGGTTGCCGCGTCGTAGCCGACTTCGGCCAGGAGTTGGCCGGCCAGCTCGGCGTGGTACTTTTTGAGGGAGTTGCGCCACTGGTGGTAGCCGGGGCGGTCCATGGGAAAATCGTGGCGCGGGATGGCCCAGCGGCGGATGTGCTGGCAGCGGGCAGCCAGCTGCACGGCCTCGGGCGCGTCGGGGGCCACGCGGTTTAGGCAGGCGCTCATGCGGCTGGCGTAGAGCACTTCCTTGGGCCAGGCGCGGCCAGTGGCGTCGGCGTCCTGGTTGGGGTCGGCGGCGTTGGCCGCGTCGAAGGCGGCGAGGGCGGCGGCGAAGCGGGCGGGGTCGGAGAGGGGGCTCATGGGAAAAGGGGGCCTGGGGGCGCGGGTGCAAATTAGGGCCCCGGCGGCAGGCCCGTGCCAAACGACTGGTGGCGGCGGCAGCGTATTTTAGCGGGTTGTTACCCGATTTAATTTATTGATTTTCAAAAACTACCGCGGCCGGTGCGGCGAAGTTTTTTCAAGTTCCGGCGCGGGTATTAAACTTCTTGCGCTTTCAAGCGCTCCAAGCGGGCATTTTCCCTTTTAATGCCCCCGCATGACCCCGCGTTTTCTTGCCGCCGTCCTGGCCGCGGCTGCCCTGGTGAGCTGCCAAAAAGATGACCCCGGCGCCGTGGGCCCGGCCGTGGCCACGGCCCTGGGGCCGGGCCCGCACCTGGTGCTGGCGCCGGGGGCCGTGGTGCTCAACCCGACGGGGTTCGCGCCGCTGGCGGCGCAGGTTACGTTCACGTACCCGCTGGCCGCCGTGACCAAGCTGGTGGTGCACGGCCGGCACGGGGCCGATTCGGACGTGGTGCAGCAGTTCGACGACCGGGGCACGGCGCATACCGTGCCGGTGCTGGGCCTGTACGCCGACTACGCCAACCGCGTGGAGCTGCAGCAGCTCGACCCCGCCGGCCGGGTACTGGCCGATACCACGCTGACCATCGCCACGGGGCCCCTGCCGCCGGGCATGCCCACGAGCATCAGCGTAACGGAACGCTCGGGGGCCCCGCTGGGCGGCAACTTCACGCTGGTGAGCAACTTCAGCGCCTCCAACCCGCAGATTCCCCTGATCGTGGACAACTACGGCGACGTGCGCTGGCTGCTGAACTACGCGTCCAACACCGCCAACCCCGAGTTGCAGTCGCTCTCCTACGACTGCGGCATCAAGCGGCTGCGCAACGGCAACTTTTACTTCGGCGACCTGGGCTCCAGCAAGCTTTTCGAGGTGGACGCCTTCGGCGCGGTGGTGAACCGCTGGGACCTGCCGGGCTACGCCTTTCAGCACGAAGTGTACGAGAAGCCGGACGGCAACTTCCTGGTGTCGGTGAGCAAAACCGGCAGCACCCACCCCGGCGGCGGGCCCACGGTGGAGGACTACGTGGTGGAGGTGGACCGCCGCGCCAACCGCGTGGTGCACGAGTGGGACCTGAAGGAGTCGCTGGACGAAAACCGCACCGCCCTCGAAGCCGACCCGGTGGACTGGCTGCACATCAACGCCGTGCTCTACGACCCGTCCGACAACACGATTATCGTGTCGGGGCGCTTCCAGGGCGTGGTCAAGCTCAGCTACGCCAACCGCGTGCAGTGGCTGCTGGCCCCGCACAAGGGTTGGGGCACCAACCGGCGGGGCGAGGACCTGAACCAGTTTCTGCTGGCGCCCCTCGACGCGGCTGGCCGGCCCCAGGCCGACCCCGCCGTGGCGCTGGGCACCGCCGACGCCCCGGACTTCGAGTGGAACTGGTACCAGCACTCGGTGGCGCTCATGCCCAACGGTGACTTGCTGCTCTTCGACAACGGCACCAACCGCAACTTCGTGCGCGGGGCCCCCAGCCACTACAGCCGGGCCGTGGTGTACCGCCTGGCCCCGGGGGCCCGCACGGTGCAGCAAATCTGGGAGTACGGCAAGGAGCGCGGCGACGCCACGTACTCAGCCATCGTTTCGCGGGTGCAGTACCTGCCCGCCACCAACCACCTCATGTTCTGCCCCGGCTACAACGTGTCCAACGCCTTGGGCAATGGCGGCAAAATCATCGAAGTGGACTACGCTAGCCGGCAGGTGCTGCTGGAGATGGAAATGAGCGCCGCCAACAACTGGGCCTTCCACCGGGCCGAGCGCGCCGGCCTCTACCCGTAGCGGGGCCCTGCTTGCGTTACGCGGCTTCGCGGGCCGGGCGCTGCTCCCGGCGGTACTGCCAGTAGAAAAAGAACCCCCAGGCCAGGCTCACCAGGTGGATGAGCTGGTAGCCGGCCGAGCGAACCTGGTCCTCGTAGGCCAGCCCCGTGCCCGATTTGAGCATGATCAGCTCTGCGAGCGAAGGTGTGCAGCCGAGCAGCGTCAGCACTTTGAGCCAGCGCGGAAACGGCTGGTAAAGCACAATCAGCAACAGCGAGGGCAGCAAGAAATAGAAAGCCGAGGCAAAAATGTCGTTACCTACTTCCTGCCGCCGAAAATCTTTGGCTAGAGGCTGTTCTGTACTGAGGGTTAAATTTGGGGTATGGCGACAACGCGGTGTTACCCCAGTGATATTTCGGACGATGAATGGGCATTTGTGTGCCCCTACCTGTGCTTGATGCGTGAAGATGCGCCCCAACGGGAACACCCGTTGCGCGCCCTCTTTAATGGCTTGCGCTATCTGGCCCACACAGGTTGCCCCTGGCGTTACCTGCCCCACGACCTGCCGCCCTGGGCGGCCGTGTACCAGCAATGGGAGCGCTGGCGGGACGCCCGCGTATTCGAACGTATCGTACACGACTTGAATGAGTTGCAGCGAATGTTACTGGGCCGGGCAGCTACACCCACGGCCGTCATTTTTGACGGGCGCACGCTGCAAAGCACGCCTGAGAGTGGACACCGGGCGGGCTATGACGGAGCCAAACGGCGCAAGGGAAGTAAAGCGCACATCGCCGTGGATACGCTGGGCCACCTGCTGAGCGTGGTCGTCACCCCGGCTAATGAGCAGGAGCGGGCGCAGGTGGGCGAGCTATGTCGGCAGGTGCAGGAAGTGACGGGTCAAACGGTCGAGGTCAGCTTCGGCGACCAGGGGTATACGGGGGAGGACCCGGAGTACGAAGCGGCGGTGCATGACATTGACTTGCAAGTAATTATGAAACCAGAAGGGCAGACTGGTTTTGTATTATTGCCCCGCCGGTGGGTGGTCGAACGCAGCTTTGCCTGGTGCAGCCGCTTTCGGCGGCTGGCCCGCGACCACGAGCGCTTGAGTCAGACCTTACAGCAGCTTCATTTTGTCGTTTTTGCCTGTATTATGCTCGCCCGACACGCTTCAAGTACATAACAGGCTCTAGCCGTGCCGGTAGCAAGCAGGGCCGGTTAGGGGCCCCAACGGGGCCCGTTTTGGGCCGGGCGACGTTGCCTTCCGCCTCCCAGGGCCCGCGGCCCATGCGCGAAAGGCGTAACTTGCGCCTGCTTTGCGCTCATCGCGGGCACTAGTTATGCTTCACATCACCCTTCCCGATGGCTCGCCCCGCGAGCTGCCCGACCACGCCACCGGCTACGACCTGGCCGCTTCCATCTCCGAGGGCCTGGCCCGCAACGCTTTGGCCGTCACCGTGAATGGCGAAGTGCGCGACCTGCACCGCGCCCTGCCCGACAACGCCAGCGTGGCCATCCTCACCTGGAACGACGCCGCCGGCAAGGCCACCTATTGGCACTCCTCGGCCCACCTCATGGCCGAGGCCCTGGAGGCCCTATACCCCGGTGTGAAGCTGGCCATTGGCCCGGCCGTTGAAAATGGCTTTTACTACGACGTGGACCTCGGCGAGGGCCGCACCATCAGCAGCACCGATTTCCCCGAAATCGAGAAGAAGATGGTGGAGCTGGCCAAGGCCAAAAGCCAATACGTGCGCCGCGAAGTGCCCAAGGCCGAGGCCATCGCCTACTTCACCGAGAAGCAAGATCCCTACAAACTGGAGCTAATCGACGGGCTCGAAGACGGCCAGATTACGTTCTACACCCAGGGCAATTTCACCGACCTCTGCCGGGGCCCCCACATCCCCGACACCAGCACCATCAAGGCGGCCAAGCTGATGAACGTGGCCGGGGCCTATTGGCGCGGCGACGAAAAAAACAAGCAGCTTACGCGCCTCTACGGCATCACTTTTCCCAAGGCCAAGGAGCTCACCGAGTACCTCGAACGCCTCGAAGAAGCCAAGCGCCGCGACCACCGCAAGCTGGGCAAAGAGCTGAAGCTCTTCGCATTCTCGGAAAGGGTAGGAGCCGGCTTGCCGCTGTGGCTGCCCAAGGGCACGGCCCTGCGCGAGCGCCTCGAGCAGTTCCTGCGCAAGGCCCAGGTGAAGGCCGGCTACCAGCCGGTCGTCACGCCCCACATCGGGGCCAAGGAGTTGTACGTGACCAGCGGCCACTACGAAAAGTATGGCGCCGACTCGTTCCAGCCCATCCGCACGCCCAACCCCGGCGAGGAATTCTTTCTCAAGCCGATGAACTGCCCCCACCACTGCGAAATCTACAAAACCGAGCCCCGCAGCTACCGCGACCTGCCGGTACGCTACGCCGAGTTCGGCACCGTGTACCGCTACGAGCAGTCAGGCGAGTTGCACGGCCTGACGCGCGTGCGCGGCTTCACCCAGGACGACGCCCACATCTTTTGCCGTCCCGACCAAGTGAAGGACGAGTTTAAGAAGGTGATTGACTTGGTGTTGTACGTCTTCAAGGCCCTGGGCTTCGAAGACTATACCGCCCAAATCAGCCTGCGCGACCCCGAGAACAAAACCAAGTACATCGGCTCCGACGAGAACTGGGCCCTGGCCGAAAGCGCCATCCAGGAAGCTGCCGCCGAGAAAGGTCTCATCACCGTCACGGAGCTGGGCGAGGCGGCCTTCTACGGCCCCAAGCTCGACTTCATGGTGCGCGACGCGCTGGGCCGCCGCTGGCAGCTGGGCACCATTCAAGTAGACTACAACCTGCCCGAGCGCTTTGACCTGGAATACGTGGCGCCCGACAACACCAAGCAGCGCCCCGTGATGCTGCACCGGGCCCCCTTCGGCTCGCTGGAGCGCTTCGTGGCCGTGCTCATCGAGCACTGCGCCGGCAATTTCCCGCTCTGGCTCACCCCCGAGCAGTTCATCGTGCTGCCCATTTCCGACAAGTTCATCGACTACGCCCATGAGGTGAAAGCCCAGTTGGAAGCCGCCGACCTGCGCGGCACCGTGGACGCCCGCGACGAGCGCATCGGCCGCAAAATCCGCGACGCCGAATTGGCCAAAACGCCCTACCTGCTGGTGGTAGGGGAGAAGGAGGCCGAAGCCGGCGCCGTTGGCGTGCGCCGCCACGGCGAAGGCGACCTGGGGGCCATGTCAGTGGCCGAGTTCATTGCCAGTGTGCAAAGCCAGGTGGCCGCGGCCATCTAAAGCCACCCGCGCCAGTGTGCTGGTTATCACAAGCTAAGCCGCCGGGAGCCCGCTATTTGGGCCCCCGGCGGCTTTGTTTATGGAAAGATGTCCGCGATGGTTTGCCTTTACGAATAAAAATAACGATATTTGCCCCCTGATTGCCAGGGGTTACCCGGGCCTATCAGCCCTAGAATCTATTCTCAGCCACTTTTTTTCGCAGGAGGACCAAACCATAGCAACCCCGAATCGTCGGTACGTGCCCCGCCAGCAGGTGGAGGAGCCGTTCAAAATCAACCAGAAGATCCTGGCCCGCGAAGTCCGCTTAGTTGGCGACAACGTGCCTCAGGGTGTGTACACCACGGACCAGGCCCGCAAAATGGCCCAGGAGCAGAACCTCGACCTCGTTGAGATTTCGCCTACGGCCACGCCGCCCGTATGCCGCGTCATCGACTACTCGAAATTTAAGTACGAGCAGAAGAAGAAAACCCGTGAGCTCAAAGCCAAGCAGACCAAAGTTGTCCTCAAGGAAATTCGTTTCGGACCCAATACCGACGAACATGACTTTGCCTTTAAGGTAAAGCACGCCCAGGAGTTTTTGCGCGAAGGTGCAAAAATCAAGAGCTACGTGCACTTCGTCGGCCGGAGCATCGTGTTCAAGGAGCGGGGCGAAATCCTGCTGCTCAAGTTTGCCCAAGCCCTCGAAGACTTGGCCAAGGTAGAGCAGCTGCCTAAGCTCGAAGGCAAGCGCATGTTCCTTTACCTCGCGCCCAAAGCCGCTATCGTAGCCAAGCCCACGGCGAAACCCGCCGTTGCCGGCGATAAGCCGGATAAAAAGGCCCCCAAGCCAGCCGTTGCCCAAGAGGCTGCACCGCAGGAAGTCGAAGCTCCGGCCACCGCGGCGGCCGATACCGAATAGCATATCCGGTTGCGGATGGCTTCCCGGCCCACGGTCGGTCAGCAATCAACAAACAATCAACAACCACCCCAAACCCCAATACAATGCCGAAAGTAAAGACGAAATCCGGTGCTAAGAAGCGGTTCACGCTCACCGGCTCGGGCAAGGTGAAGCGGAAGCACGCCTACAAATCGCACATTCTGACCAAGAAGAGCACTAAGCGCAAGCGTAACCTCACCCAAGCCGGCCTCGTGAGCAGCGCCGACATGAACCGGGTGCAGCAGATGCTGAATATCTAATTTAACAGTCGAAGTGTTGTAAAATAAATCGCTGCTGTTCAGTATAATCAGCTCATAGAATTTGTCTGACAATAATTAACTAGTTAAGTTATTTAACAATTTAATTCTCCACCAGGCTTCCGGCCGCAATTTCAAGCCACTGCTGCTACGTAGTGACGCCGGCTGCCAAAAACAATCTAGGTTATGCCAAGAAGTGTCAACCATGTGGCCTCGCGCCACCGCCGCAAAAAAATTATGCGTTTGGCGAAAGGCTATTACGGCCGTCGCAAAAACGTGTGGACCGTTGCCAAAAACGCCGTCGAAAAAGGCCTTCTCTACGCCTACCGCGACCGCAAAGTAAAGAAGCGCGAATTCCGGGCCCTCTGGATTCAGCGTATCAACGCCGGTGCTCGTCAGCACGGCTTGTCTTATTCACAGCTGATGGGTGGCTTGAAAAAAGCTGGCATCGAACTGAACCGCAAAGTACTAGCTGACCTTGCTTTGAACCATCCCGTTGCCTTCGCAGGCATTGTGGAAAAAGCAAAGTAAAGCGCTGGTCCCATAGGATTTAGTTAAAGCTCACAAAAAGCGCCTGCTTCTTAATAGAAAGAAGCAGGCGCTTTTTGCGCTAAAAGCTACTTAGCAGCGCTGGCCGTTATTAGCGCCTGACTAGCTTGGTTCACCGATTACCACCAATACGAACAGGCTGACTAAGGTAGTAAGACTGGCGAATGCGGCCATACCTTTTTACCGTCTCGGATGCGTACGCCGTTTGCAGTACATTATCACATGACCAAGCCCGCGGGCAGATTATTCACCATGTTGTAAAGCAGTGTCACGTCTCGACGGCCAGCCAAAGGGGCTTCGGCGATTGTGGCATTTGGTCAAACTGCCAAGTTCCGTATTGTGTTGGTTTGCATTTAAAGGCGTTGGCACGCTGGCAATGCGCCGCGCGATGGCCATTACCCGATATGGTGCCGGGTGGCCGTTATCACTTATGTTGCTTGGCGAACGTAAAAAGTTGAGTCAGCTGTTGCGTTTTGTTTCCAATACTTACCTGTTTGGCAAGTAGCCTTGGCGCAGGATAGCGAACGCTGGCCATTAAGGTCAACAATATAGCGGGGATCTTAATTGTGATCAAGCAGTTGATCTTCCCAAGGCTACGTTTGCTGTGGGCTACTACGTTGGTAGCAAACTGTTGCATAATGGCGTTAGCAAAGGTGGGGAAATGCGTACATTTGCACCCTAAATCCCAATCTTATCTAGATGATAGATAGTTGCCTTAGCAATAAAAAAGCACTTGCGCAACTGAGTGCGCAAGTGCTTGACTTACAAGTAGCGGGAGGCGGGTACGATCCGCCGACCTCAGGGTTATGAATCCTGTGCTCTAACCAACTGAGCTACCCCGCCGGGGTTTGTGGGTGCAAAGGTAACGCAATAAATAGCGTCTGTGCAAGCTGCAAGCCCAAAAACAAGGTTTATTCTGCCCCGCTGGCCTTTGGCTACCGTGGCCCTCCGTTCTTAAATTAATTAAGTCCATGGCATTGCCTGATACCCAAGTTAAAACGCCGTTTGTGGTAGATTATCCCATTAATGCGTCGCCTAAAATACTGTTTCCGTACCTAGCCACGGCTGCGGGTCTGGCCCAGTGGTTTTGCGACGACGCGAACCACGTGGCGGGTGGGCGGTTGAACTTCGTGTGGGACCGCGAGAACCACTACGCCGAAGTGGGGCCCCAGCGCCTCAATCGCGCGGCTCGTTACGTTTTTTCGGGGCCCGAGCATGCCGCCGTTGCCGACCCTAGCTACGTGGAGTTTACGCTGCATTCTTCGGCAGTGACGGACGAGGTGTTTTTACACATCTTAGACTATTCCTCAGCCCAAGCCGCTGAGCAGCGCGAGCTCTGGGACGGGCTCGTGGCCAAGTTGCGCGAGCAAGTAGGGGGCTAGGGGGCCCCACGCACGATTTGACCACCTGCTCCGTTACTGGGGCGTGGCCGCGTTATTGTTTGGCCCTGCGCATGATCAAGAAACTAGACAAGTTAATTTTGAAGGCCTTTGCCGGGCCGTTTTTACTCACGTTCGCGGTGGTGCAGTTCATTCTGCTCACCCAAACGCTTCTAAAGTACCTCGACGATATTATCGGCAAAGACTTAGGCCTGCCGGTGATCGGCAAACTGCTGTTCTACTTGAGCGTGCTGATTGTGCCCACCTCGCTGCCGCTGGCCGTACTCCTCTCATCACTGATGACTTACGGCAGCATGGGCGAGCACCACGAGCTGACGGCTATTAAGGCCTCGGGTATTGCCCTCACGCGTATTCTGCGGCCGGTGCTGGTGGTGAGCGTGGGGCTGCTGCTGGCCTCGTTTTGGTTCAATAAAACGATAGTACCTAAGGCTAATCTTCAAGCGTACAGCCTGCTGTGGGATGTACGCCAGCAAAAATTGGCCCTTGACATCCGTGAAGGTGTATTCTACGGCGGTATCCCAGGCTACACCATCAAGGTGGACCACAAGACGGGCCCCAAAAAGGACCGCCTGCACGGGGTGATGATTTACGACCATACCCAGCGCAGCGGCAACGCCACTGTGATGCTGGCCGACTCAGGCCGCATGTTCACCCGTTTCAACGGGGCCTACCTGGGCCTGGAGCTTTTCCACGGCCACAATTATGTGGAGCAGCCCGACGCCCAGAACCGCGCCGGGGCCAGCTTCATCCGTCAGGGATTCGACCATAACGTGGTGACGTTCTCGCTGGCCTCGTTCGACCTCAACCGCACGAAAGTAGAGCTGTTCCAGACCAATCGGATGATGCTCACCATCCCACAGCTCCGCGCTGGCACCGATTCCATCCAGCGCAGCCTGGGCTTGGCGCGCCAACAGATGCCCCGCCAACTCGACGCTTACTATACCTACCTGCGTTTTGATACGCTGGGGGCGGCGGCCAGCCGCCGGGTAGCCCATTGGCAGGTACCAGCGAAGCGTTTGCCCAAGCTAACGGCTCCCATGGTGGAGCAGGCGGCCAACCGTGCCCGCAACCTGCGCGAGTCGTTCAAAGTCACCGCCGATAAGCTCGACAACCTGGCCCGCGACTCGGCTCAGTACCGGGTCGAGATTTATAACAAGTACGCCCAGTCGGTGGCCGTGCTGCTCATGTTCCTAATTGGGGCCCCGTTGGGCTCCATCATTAAGAAGGGTGGCTTGGGCGTGCCTATTCTGGTGTCCATTCTGTTCTTCATAGTTTACTACGTGCTCACCATCACGGGCACCAAATATGCCAAGGAGTTTGTGCTGCCCGTGGGCGTGGGGGTGTGGATGGCAAACCTGGTGCTGTTGCCCGTAGGGCTGTTTTTGCTCTTTCAGGCCTACAACGATTCGGGCTTGCTGGAAGTGGACTTTTGGCGGCGGTTGCCCCGGCGCCTGGGTCTGCCGGGCCTGCGCCCGCTAACGAAGCCTGAAGGTGAAGAATAGGGCCTCAGCCAACTTTTATTGCTGGTTAGTTAATTAAACGTCGTACCTTTGCGGAACCCCGAGATGCGGGGTGCATTTTTTCATTTTTTTAATCCAAGACGGGGCTTGGCCCTATCCGCCGATGAAACTGACCACCGAAGCAAAACAGGAGATTTTCGAAAAGAATAGCCTCCAACACGTTAAAACTGATACTGGCTCGGCCGAGGCTCAGATTGGCCTCTTCACCCACCGCATCAACCACCTGACGGAGCACCTGAAGGTCAACAAAAAAGACCACAGCACCCGTTTGGGCCTGCTGAAACTGGTCGGTAAGCGCCGCCGCATGCTGGACTACCTCCAGCACCGCGAAATCAACCGCTACCGCGCCATCATCAAAGAGCTGGGCATCCGCAAGTAAGCCCAATGCTTGAGAGTAGGGAGCCTTCCAGTGGAAGGTTCCCTACTCTTTTTTATGCCTGTTGCGAGAAGTGAGCCGGGAGCGATAAGCTGTGCTTTTGCGTTCAGTGTTTACAAAACGCCCCCACCCTGCGGTTCTCACTTCTCCTGTCCCTTATCCTCTCTTCTCCAACTGAATGCCCGCCCCTCACGCCATTACTAAAACCCTGGCCCTGCCCGACGGCCGCCAGATTTCCATTGAAACTGGCAAGCTGGCCAAGTTTGCCGATGGGGCCGTAGTGGTCCGTCTCGGCGATACCATGCTGCTGGCCACCGTAGTGTCGGCCCCCAGCCAGCGCGACGGCGTTGACTTCCTGCCCCTGTCGGTTGACTACCAAGAAAAATTCGGCTCGGCCGGCAAAATCCCCGGTTCTTTTCAGCGCCGCGAAGGCCGCCTGTCGGACTACGAAATCCTGATTTGCCGCCTCGTTGACCGCATCCTGCGGCCGATGTTCCCCAAGGACTACCACTACGAGGTACAGGTGATGATCACCCTCATCTCGGCTGATAAAGAGGTGCAGCCGGATGCGCTGGCGGCCCTGGCGGCCTCGGCCGCGCTCTCAATTTCGGACATTCCGTTTGCCGGCCCTATTTCGGAAGTGCGCGTGGCCCGCATCGATGGCCAGTTCCAGATCAATCCCAAAACCAGCGACCTTAAACGCGCCGACATGGACCTCATCGTGGGCGCGACCGCGGACTCGGTCGCCATGGTGGAAGGCGAGATGCACGAGGTGAGCGAAGAGGAAATGGTGGCTGCCATTGCTTTCGGGCACGAGGCCATAAAGGCCCAGGTGCAACTGCAAAACGACCTAGCAGAGGCCGTGGGTCGCACGCCCGAGTCGCAGCCCCGCGAGTACCCAAAATACGAGGAAAACGACGCGCTGAAGCAGCTTATCCACCAAGGCATTTACCAAGGTGCCTACGACGTTGCCCGGGGGGGCAATACCAGCAAGGCCGGCCGCAAGGAAGGCTTTACCGGGGTTAAGAAAGCGTTTTTAGACAAGCTTGTGGCTGAGCAGCCCGAGTTGGACATGAAAATGTTCAGCCGCTACTACTCGTCGGCCGAGAAGAAGGCCATCCGCGACATGATGGTGAAGGATCGGGTGCGCCTTGACGGCCGCCAGCTGACGGAAATCCGCCCCATCTGGTCGGAAATCAACTACCTGCCGGGAGCCCACGGTTCGGCCATCTTCACCCGCGGCGAAACTCAGAGCCTGACTACGGCCACGCTCGGTACCAAGCTCGATGAGCAGATTGTGGACCAGCCGCTGACCAAGGGCTACTCGAAGTTCATGCTACACTATAACTTCCCCGGTTTCTCGACCGGTGAAGTGAAGCCTAACCGTGGTGCCGGCCGCCGCGAAATTGGCCACGGTAACCTAGCCATGCGCAGCCTCAAGCAAGTGTTGCCCCCTGACGACGAAAACCCCTACACTATCCGCATCGTGTCGGATATTCTGGAGTCGAACGGCTCCAGCTCAATGGCCACGGTGTGCGCCGGCTCGCTGGCCCTGATGGACGCCGGTGTGAAAGTGCGCGCCGCCGTGGCGGGCATTGCCATGGGCCTCGTGCAGGACAAGGAGACCGGTGAATACGCCGTGCTTTCAGACATCTTGGGCGATGAGGACCACCTCGGCGACATGGACTTTAAAGTAACTGGCACCGAGAAAGGCATTTGCGCTTGCCAGATGGACATCAAAATCCAGGGGCTGAGCAACGAGATTCTGACGGCTGCCCTGCACCAAGCCCGCGAAGGCCGCCTGCACATCCTGCGCGAGATGGCCAAAACCATTGACGCGCCCGCTGCTGAGTTGAAGGCGCATACGCCCCGCTCGCACAAAATGCTGATTGACAAAGAGTTTATTGGTGCCATCATCGGGCCGGGCGGCAAGGTTATCCAACAAATCCAGAAGGACACCAACGCCACGGTCATCATCGAGGAGAAGGACGAGAAAGGCCACGTGAGCATTTACGCGGCCAACCAGACGGACATGCAGGGTGCCATCGACCGCATCCGGGCCATTGCGGCGCAGCCGGAAATCGGTGAAACCTACAAAGGCAAGGTACGCAGCATCCAACCTTATGGCGCGTTCGTGGAAATTATGCCCGGTAAGGACGGGTTGCTTCACATCTCGGAAGTGACGCACGAGCGCATCCAAAGCTTGGAAGGCTTGCTGGAAGTGGGCCAGGAAATTGACGTGAAACTGGTGGACATTGATAAGAAAACCGGCAAGTACCGCCTCTCGCGGAAGGTGCTGCTGCCGAAGCCCGAGGGCGCGGCCGTGGACAACGGCCAAGCGTAACACTACGGCCCGAACTTTCGTCAAAGAAAGCCTGTTGGTTTCCTTTGACTCTCGCTCTCGGCCTATCGTTAGCTGTTATTCTTTGTCAACTATTAACTCTAGTTATCGCCTTTACCTCTTTCCATGAGACAGTTAAAAATCAGCAAGCAGATTACCAACCGCGAAAGCCAGTCGCTGGATAAGTACCTCCAGGAGATTGGCCGGGTGGATTTGCTCACCCCCGACGAGGAGGTGACCCTGGCTCAGCGCATCCGCGACGGGGACCAGCAGGCGCTGGAAAAGCTTACCAAAGCCAACCTGCGCTTCGTAGTGTCGGTGGCAAAACAGTATCAGAATCAAGGGCTTAGCCTTGGTGACCTCATCAATGAGGGCAACCTGGGCCTGATCAAGGCAGCCAAGCGTTTCGACGAAACCCGCGGTTTTAAATTCATTTCGTACGCCGTGTGGTGGATTCGCCAATCCATTCTGCAGGCCTTGGCCGAGCAGAGCCGCATCGTTCGCCTGCCCCTGAATCGAGTGGGTTCGCTGAACAAAATCAGCAAGTCGTTCTCGGAGTTGGAGCAAAAGTTTGAACGCGAGCCCTCGCCTGAGGAAATCGCCGAAGTACTGGAACTGACCACCTCGGAAGTAGTGGACACACTCAAAATTTCGGGCCGCCACGTGTCGGTGGACGCGCCGTTTGTCCAAGGTGAAGAAAACCGCCTGCTCGACGTGCTCGAAAACGAGGACGAGGAGTCGCCCGATATGGCCCTGATGAACGACTCGCTTCGCAAAGAAGTGCAGCGGGCCCTGAGCACGCTCACCAAGCGCGAGGCTGATGTTATTACCCTGTACTTCGGGTTGAACGGCGAGGCCGCTCTGACGCTGGAAGAAATTGGCGAGAAATTCAACCTAACCCGCGAACGGGTACGCCAGATAAAGGAGAAGGCCATTCGTCGCCTACGCCACACCTCACGTTCGAAAGCACTGAAGCCTTATTTGGGTTAATTCTACCTAATTTTGCAATGCACAAAACCCCGGCTGTAAGGTTGGGGTTTTTTGCTAGCGGTGGGGCTACCGGCGCCGCTTTGTTCATTACCAGTTTCGGGGGCTCCATGCCCCGCGCTATGGCCCGAGGGGCCCTTTTTATAACATGTCTGAACACCACAAGTGCCTGATCATTGGTTCGGGCCCCGCGGGCTACACCGCAGCTATTTACGCGGCCCGGGCCAACATGGCCCCCGTCATGTATATGGGCCTGCAGCCCGGTGGGCAGCTTACCATCACGAATGACGTGGAGAATTTCCCTGGCTACCCCGACGGCGTGATGGGCCCCGAGATGATGGAGGACCTGAAGAAACAGGCCACCCGCTTCGGGACCGATATTCGCTACGGCATTGCTACCAAGGTGGATTTTTCGGGGCATCCGCACAAAATCACCATCGACGAAACGACGGAGCTGACGGCCGACGCCGTAATTATTGCCACGGGGGCCTCGGCTAAGTGGCTGGGTTTGCCGTCGGAAGCCAAGCTGAACGGCTCAGGCGTGTCGGCCTGTGCTGTGTGCGATGGTTTCTTCTACCGCGGCCAAGAAGTGGCCATTGTCGGAGCCGGCGACACGGCCGCAGAGGAAGCCACCTACCTGGCCAACCTGGCCAGCAAGGTGACCATGATTGTGCGCAAAAGCGAGATGAAAGCCTCAAAAATTATGCAAAAGCGTGTGCTCGACAACCCCAAGATTGAGGTGCTGTTTGACACGGCAACCGATGAGATTTTGGGCGAGCACGCCGTGGAAGGCGTGCGGGTGAAAAACCTGCTGACCCACGAAACCCGCGAAATTGCCCTCACGGGCTTCTTCGTTGCCATTGGGCACGAGCCGAATTCTAAGATTTTTCAGCCCTACCTGCACCACGATGAGCAAGGCTACCTGAAAACGCTGCCCGGCACGAGCAAAACCAACGTGGATGGCATATTTGCCTGCGGCGATGTGCAGGATTTTACCTACCGCCAAGCCGTGACGGCGGCCGGCACCGGGTGCATGGCTGCCCTCGACGCCGAGCGATACCTGGCAACTATGGGCCTGCATTAATTCTGGTTTTTGCTTTGCTTTCCTGCTTTTGCTGAGTTTTCATTTAAAATTTTTGCGCCCCGTAGCGCTGCTTGTGCTGTTGCTGGCTGGCCTGGGCACCGCTCCGGTAGGGGCCCAGGGCCGGCGGCCGGCGCACCCCAAAAACGAGCGTACGGGCCGGCAGTCGGAATTCTTCCGGGTGAAAACCCCGCGCATGAAGTATGTGCGGCCCGACACCACGACCATCATTAAAACCGAGGAAATACACGACGATAACTCCGACGCGGCCAAGTCGTTGCGCTTCAACCCGGCCAAGAAGCTGAGCATCGTGAGCGAGGACACCACTACGCTCAACGAGGGCGGGCAGGAGATTGTGGAAATGTCGGAGGAAGTGCTTATCGATTCGTCGTGGGTGAAAGTGGCGGGCTACTATTCCATCTGGGACACGCAAAGCATCAACCCCTACCACGTGGACGGCCGCCGCTTCCGCGACTCGGTGAACCTCAAGTTGACGGACGCCAGCCGCGAGCGGTTCAGCCAGATGCCGATGGCGGCGACGCCCATCACGTCGGGGTTTGGCTTCCGGGGCTACCGCTGGCACTTTGGGGTGGACCTGGACCTGGAGACTGGCGACTCGGTGAAGGCGGTGTTCGACGGCGTGGTGCGCATCAGCAAGTGGGACGGCTCGGGTTACGGCAATTACCTGTTGGTGCGCCACTACAATGGCCTCGAAACACTGTACGGCCACCTCAGCAAGGCTCTGGTGCCGGTGGGCACCTTCGTAAAGGCCGGCCAGCTCATTGCCTACGGCGGCAGCACGGGCCACAGCTCGGGCTCACACCTGCACTTTGAGGTACGCTACCAAGGCAACCCCATCAATCCCATTCAGCTCTACGATTTTCCCGAAAACAAGCTGCGCAAGGACAACTTCACCATCACCTCGGCGCTGTTCAATTACTACAGCCGGGCCTTGCACCGCGGCGGCGGTAGCCTCACGGGCGGCCGGCGCAGCAGCGGGGGTAGTAGCCGCCGCAGCGAGCCCCGGGCCGCCCGCGTGGTGGTTACGCACCGCGTACGCGCTGGCGATACGCTCTCGGAAGTAGCCGAAAAATACGGCGTCGGCCTGAGCACGTTGAAGCGCCTGAACCCAGGCGTCAAGAAGCTGCAACCCGGCAAGAAGCTGCGCATCAAGTAGGGCCCCGGCCGGCTGCCTACGGCAGGCAGGGCACTGCCGTTTTTGGTAGGGCTCGTTGATTTCCCCGTGCTGTATATGCGCTGCTCAATGGGCGTGTAATGGTAAGTACGGCAACCTTTAACTCCGCATTACCCATGACTAAACTGGATATCCTGGCCTTGGGGGCCCACCCGGACGACGTGGAAATGTCGTGCGCCGGCACGCTGCTGGCGGCCCGCGCCGCGGGCAAAACCGTTGGCGTGGTTGATTTCACCCGCGGCGAGCTGGGCACCCGCGGTAGCGTCGAAATTCGGGCCGCCGAAGCCGCCGCGGCCAGCCAAATCCTGGGCCTGAGCGTGCGCGAAAATTTAGGCTTGCCCGACGGCTTTTTTCGCAACGACCGGGAACACCAGCTGCCGCTCATTGCCGCGCTGCGCCGCTACCAGCCCGATGTGGTGCTTTGCAACGCCGTGGCCGACCGCCACCCCGACCACGGCAAGGGGGCCCAGCTGGCCATTGATGCGTGCTTCCTGAGCGGCCTGCGCATGATCGAAACGTTGGACGAGCACGGCCAGCCGCAGGCCCCCTGGCGGCCCCGCAAGGTGTACCACTACATCCAGGACCAGCCGCTGGTGCCGGCTTTCGTGGTGGACATCACGCCTTACTGGCCGGGCAAGTGGGCCGCCATCCACGCCTTCGGCAGCCAGTTCTTCAACCCCCACGCCGCCCCCGGGGCCCCCGCCACGTACCTGTCGGGCCAGCCGTTCGAGCGCTTCATGGAGGCGCGGGCCCGCGAGTTCGGCCACATCATCGGGGTGGAGTTCGGGGAGGGCTTCACCGCCGCCCGCCCGGTGGGCGTGCGCGAGGTAACAGAGCTGGTGTAGCTACAAAAGCACCAGTACTCTTTGTATAATTCCCCGTTCGGTAAGCCAGTAGAGGGTAAGCTTGCAGTTGACCCCACACTTTAGTCCGGCGCCAATATTACCTACGCGACCACGCAATTCTCGGTGTCCCCCCGGCTACTCCACAATCATGTTGCACACGTTGGTGCCGGTCCGGCCGTCGGCGCTCATGTAGGCCCAAAACAGGCCTTCGGTGCTGTGGGGCATGGCCACGTGGCCGCGCGCGTCGAGGGCGATGACGCCGCCCTTGCCGCCCGCCGGCGCCACTTTCTCGTGGATGACCCGGTGCGCGGCCGCCTCTACGCTTAGGCCCCGGTACTCCATCAGCGCGGCGATGTCGTGGGCCACCGCGTGGCGAATGAAAAACTCGCCGTGCCCGGTGCCCGACACGGCGCACACGTGGTTGGCGTAGGTGCCGGCCCCGATGATCGGCGAGTCGCCCACCCGGCCGTACTGCTTGTTCAGCATGCCGCCGGTGGACGTGCCGGCCGCTAGGTGCCCGGCCTGGTCGAGGGCCACAGCGCCCACGGTGCCGTATTTAGTGGGCGGGGCCGCGGGGTGGGCTGCGGCCGCTTGCAGGGCCTGAAACTGCTGCCAGCGCTCCTCCGTTCGAAACCACTCTGGCGGGGCCGTTTCCAGGCCCATTTCGGCGGCAAACTGGTCGGCGCCGGCGCCCGTGAGCAGCACGTGAGCCGAACGCTCGAGCACGGCCCGGGCGGCCGAAATTGGGTTGCGCACGGTGCGCACGCCCGCCACCGCGCCGGCCCGCAGTGTGGCGCCGTCCATCAGGGCCGCGTCCATCTCGTTCAGCCCGGCGTGCGAAAACACCGAGCCGCGCCCGGCGTTGAATAGGGGCGAGTCTTCGAGCAGGCGTAGACTGGTTTCTACCGCCGCTAGGCTGCTGCCGCCCCCGGCCAGCACCGCGAAGCCGGCCTGCGCGGCGGCCGCCAGCGTACGTCCGTAGGCAGCTTCCTGCGGAAACGGCGTGCCGGCCGGGTGTAGGCGGCCCGAGCCGCCGTGCAGGAGCAGCGTGAAATTGGCGGGAGGCATGGGAAGCATGACGTTACGATTTCAGGGCCCCCAGCACGCGTTTTATCAACTCGTTGGGGCTGCCGTTGTGCCAGCGCCACACAATCACCAGGTTGTGCTCGGGGTCGACCCAAATGGTGTTGGAGCCCGCGCCCAGGGCGGCGTAGCTGGTGGCCGGGGCATCGGGCCAGGCTTTCTTTTCGGTGTTGAGCCACCAGAGGTAGCCGTAGTCGGGCCCCACGGGGCCGCGCGTGGTGGCCTGCCGCACCCAATCAGACGATACGATTTGGCGGCCGCCCCAGCGGCCCTGGCGCAGCAGCAGGTAACCGAAGCGGGCCTCGTCGCGGGCGCTGATGCGCAGCCCGCCGCCCCAGCGCGTGCCGCCGCTCACCGAGGGCAGGGCTTGGCCGTTCACCGTGGCTACGGCGTTGGGGTAGGTCACCCACTGCCAGGAGGCCGACGCGCCGATGGGGTCCATCACTTCCTGCTTGAATACGGCTGGCAGCGGCTTTTGCCACAGGCGCAGCAGCGAGAGGGCGAAGCGGTTGATGCGCACGTCGTTGTATTCGAAGTACGTGCCCGGCGCCTGTAGCGCACGGGGCTTCCGCTCGCCCTTGCCAAAGGCTTCGGAGCCGATAAAATCGGCATTTTTGCCCCACAGCTCGCCTTCCCACTCGCTGGTTTGGCGGGCGTGGTGCTCCCAAGTGATGAGGCGGTTGTGCGGGGAATCGTAGCCGCCGTCGTGCACATACTGGGCCACGGGGTCGTGAATGTCTTTGATGAGGTCGCGGTCGAGGGTAATGCCCAGCAGGGTGGACAGCACGCTTTTGGCCACGCTGTAGGTGGGGTCGGCCCGCTCGGTGTCGCCCCATTCGGCCACAATGTAGCCGTGCCGGAGCACGAGGCCGTTGGTGGCGGCCCGGCTGGTGGGCATGGGCCCGAGCAGCTTGCCAAAAATCTCCTCCTGGGTGGAGAAGTTGGGCGTCATCTGGGTGGTTTCCTGGGTTTGGGCGAAGGCCACGGCCTCGGCCAGGCGGGCCCCGTCGAAGCCGGCGGCGGCCGGGGCCTGGTGCTGCCAGGCGTTGCCGGCCGCCGGGAAATAGGCGGCGGCGGCGCCGTTAGCGCCGGGTGCGGCCGGGCGGGTGCAGGCAACCGTTGCCGGCAAGGCCAGCCAGAAAAGTAGTTTTCGAAGCATAAGAAGCAGAAAAAACCCGGAGCCAGCAGTCAAAACTGCCATGCGGTCTGGGATTAAAAGTGCGGCCAAGTTAGTGCAGTGTGCTTGGCCACGCGGCCGCTGCTTTCTAAGCGGCTTGCGCATGATCGAAACGCTGGACGAGCACGGCCAGCCGCAGGCCCCCTGGCGGCCCCGCAAGGTGTACCACTACATCCAGGACCAGCCGCTGGTGCCGGCTTTCGTGGTGGACATCACGCCTTACTGGCCGGGCAAGTGGGCCGCCATCCACGCCTTCGGCAGCCAGTTCTTCAACCCCCACGCCGCCCCCGGGGCCCCCGCCACGTACCTGTCGGGCCAGCCGTTCGAGCGCTTCATGGAGGCGCGGGCCCGCGAGTTCGGCCACATCATCGGGGTGGAGTTCGGGGAGGGCTTCACCGCCGCCCGCCCGGTGGGCGTGCGCGAGGTGACAGAGCAATTTTAGAAACGTATAGTAGTACTGAACCCTTTCATAGCTTATTTAGCGTCTTCTTTTAACTCAATTTTTACTATGGAAACGACGGTCGAAAAACTTCAAATTGATCTAGAAAAGCTTTACCATTATTCTACGCCAAGCGGGTTCAATGGAATATTACAAAGCAAATCTTTATGGATGACTAATGTTCAGTATCAAAATGATATTGAAGAGTATAAATACGCAACAAAACTAGCTTTTGAGATAATTGGTGAAGATTACCCAGGTATTAATTACACAGGGCTTTTTATAGATCCTGAGATAGTACATATTTATACATTCTCTTTAACAGAACAGGATGATTTATTATCTCAATGGAGAGGATATAGCCCTAATGGTGGTTTTTCTTTTTCCTTTGATAAAGAATTGTTGGGAGGAATTATTGAAAATAATAACTTGGAGCTTGTTCAATGTATTTATGATAAAAATAAACAAAAGGAATATATTCGTTCTGAAGTAATACGTATGCAGCCTGCTCATTTTTTAGAATTGCAAGAAAAATCCGCTCGGGTATCACATGATAATAACACGGTCGAAGGCTATCAATATAATATGTTTATTCGTGGGTTGCGAGCACTGGGAGGAACTTTATCGTATCATGCAGCACGTCTCAAGCATCCAAAGTTTGCGGAAGAGAGAGAATGGAGGTTGATAAAAAAGCTTTCTGCATCCGATGTAGGTAATGTGAAATTGAGAGAAGGGAAAGATATACTTATTCCTTACATAAAAATCCCATTAGTAAATGAAAACGAACAACTTAAGTTCTCATCCATAGTAGTTGGTCCAGGGCCACGACAAGATTTAGCAAGGCAAGCATGCAAATTGCTTCCATGTAGTAATGTAACAGCTTCAGATATTCCTTATAGGAATTGGTAGAACTAAAAATCCCTACACAAAAAACCAGAGTTAAATAACACTCTTTCTTGGGTAGCCAACCCAACAAGGCTAGCCGTTAGGGCCCCCGCCAAATCTGGCGGGGGCCCTAATCATTTATACCAATTTCAAAACCCTGTCCGCGTTCCCGTAGGCCAGCTTTTCTAAGTCGATTGGGGCCATTTGCAGGCCGTCGAGGAAGGCTTTGCCGGGGGCGTTGGGGGCGAAGGGGTAGTCGATGGAAAACAGCACGCGGTCGATGCCGAAGGTGGCCAGGGCGGCTTCGAGCGGCGGGCGGGTGAAGATGCCGCTGGTGGTGAGGTACACTTGGTCGCGCAGGGTTTGGGACACGGTGCGCGGCAATTGAGTGATTTTGGGGGCCAGGATTTGGTCGCAGCGGGCCACCATCACGGGCAGCATTTCGCCCATGTGGCCGATGATGAGCTGCAGGCGGGGGTAGCGTTCCAGGGTGCCCGCAAGCACGAGGCGCAGCACGTGGATGGCCGTTTCGGCGTGCCAGCCGAAACCGGCGATGCTCAGGTTGAAGCCCAGCCCGTGGGGCAAATTGCTGTAGTACGCGTCGCGCACCGGGGCGGGTGGAATGCCGGGGTGCAGGTACAGCGGTACGCCCAGCGCCTCGGCCCGGGCCAGCAGCGGGGCAAACCGCGGGTCGTCGAGGAACAGGCCGTCGGTGGTGCCGTTCAGCAGGGCCCCCGCGAAACCGTGGGTTTCCACGGTGCGGGCCAGCTCGTCGGCGGCGGCTTCGGGGTTGGTGACGGGCAGGTGCGCGAAGCCGGCGAAGCGGTTGGGGTGCGCGGCAATGGCCTGCGCCAGGCGGTCGTTGTACTCGCGCGCGAAGGCGGGGCCCTCGGTAGGTGGTAACAGCTCGGCCCCGGGGCCCGCCACGGACAGCACCTGCACCATAACGCCCACCTCGTCCATCAGCCGGAGGCGTTCGGCCCCAATTTCGGCCAGCTGCGCCCGGTGCTGCTGCTCCGGCGAGTTGGGGGCATCCGACGGCGGCCAGCCAGCCTGCGCCCGCACGGCGGGCCGGATGCGCTCGACCATGTCGGGAAAGGAAAAATGCTCTTCGAGGGCAACGATGCGCATGGCCGGTAGGGGTTGGAAGACGAAAGGATTCGACGGTTCAACGGTTCGGTGGGGCAGTGGGTTGGGGAAACATTAGGGCCCCCGGCGGGCCGTGCTGGGGCCCCGGCTTCATCGAAGCCAACGGTTGGGCCGAGTACCTTTCGGCCTTCACTTTAATTCACGTCCCGCATGGAAAAACTCGTGTTGCTGCGCCACGGCGAAAGCGTCTGGAACCAGGAAAACCGCTTCACCGGCTGGACCGACGTGGACCTGACGGAAGCCGGCCGCCAACAGGCCGTGCACGCCGGCCACCTCCTGAAAGCCAACGGCTACGCCTTTGATCTGGGCTTCACGTCGGTGCTGAAGCGCGCCATCAAAACGCTCGACCTCGCGCTGGAGGAAATGGACCAGCTCTGGATTCCGGTGCAGAAGTCGTGGCGCCTGAACGAGCGGTTCTACGGGGCCCTGCAAGGCCTCAACAAGGCCGAAACCGCTACTCAGTACGGCGCCGACCAGGTGCAGCAGTGGCGCCGCGACCCCCACGCGCACCCGCCGGCCATCACCCCCGACGACCCGCGCTTCCCCGGCCACGACCTGCGCTACCAGCACCTCACCGACCGCGAGCTGCCCCTCACCGAGAACCTGACCGAGACCATGGCCCGCGTCATGCCGTTCTGGACCGAGAAAATAATGGGGGCCCTGCGCCGCAACCAGAAGGTGATTGTGTGCGCCCACGGCAACAGCCTGCGCGCCCTGGTGCAGTACATCGACCACCTTTCGGACGAGGAGGTAACGAACCTGGACATCCCCACCGGCGTGCCGCTCGTGTACGAGCTAGATGATAATTTAGACAGGATAAGACATTATTATTTGGAGTAAAGGGCAAAGCAAACGCCCCGGGCTGAATCAGCCCGGGGCGTTTGCTTTGGTGAGAGCCGCGGGCCGCGCTTACCGCACGCCCAGCCGGTTGCGCCGCCAGCCCGAGGCGGCTGGGGCCCCCGCGGCATCGGCGGCGGCCGGGGCCTGGGGCTGCTTTGTTTCGAGCAGCAGGGCCACCAGGGCGGCGGCTACCTGGGCGGTGGCCTCGTCGGGGGCGGGCGGCGTGAGGGCCCCGGCGGGGAAATGGTCGCGGATGAAGTTGGTGTCGAAGTGGCCGCTCACGAAGGCCGGGTGGCGCAGCACGTAGGCCCCAAAGGCCAGCGTGGTTTCGATGCCCGTAATCTGGTACTCCTCAATAGCGCGCAGCATGCGGGCAATGGCCTCGGCGCGGTCGGCCCCAAAGGTGACCAGCTTGGCAATCATCGGGTCGTAGTAAATCGGGATTTCCATGCCCTGTTCAAAGCCGTCGTCGACGCGCACGCCGGGGCCCTGGGGGCGCACGTAGGTGGTGAGGGTGCCGATGTCGGGCAGGAAGTTATTCTGCGGGTCTTCGGCGTACACGCGCAGCTCCAGGGCGTGGCCCTGGATGGTCAGGTCCTCCTGGCGGAAGGGCAGGGGCTGGCCCTCGGCGATGCGGATTTGCTCCTTCACCAGGTCCAGGCCCGTGATTTGCTCCGTCACGGGGTGCTCCACCTGGAGGCGGGTGTTCATCTCCAGGAAGTAAAACTTGTGGTTTTCGTCGAGTAGAAACTCCACCGTGCCGGCCCCCGTGTAGTTGCAGGCGCGGGCCACGTCCACGGCCGCGCGGCCCATTTGGGCGCGCAATTCGGGCGTGAGCACGGAGGAAGGCGCCTCCTCAATCACCTTCTGGTGGCGGCGCTGGATGCTGCACTCGCGCTCGAACAGGTGCACGATGTGGCCGTGCTCGTCGCCAAGCACCTGGATTTCGATGTGGCGCGGCGAACCGATGTATTTCTCAATGAACACCGCCCCGTCGCCGAACGCCGAGGTGGCCTCCGACACGGCCAACTGCATTTGTTCCACAAATTCGGCCGCGTGCGTCACGATGCGCATGCCCTTGCCGCCGCCGCCGGCCGAGGCCTTGATGAGGATGGGGAAGCCCACCTGCTCGGCAATGGCCTGGGCGGCGGGCACGTCGGTGATGGCCTCCTCGGTGCCCGGCACCAGCGGAATATCAAAGTCGGCCACGGCGGCCTTGGCGGCCAGCTTGCTGCCCATCAGCTCCATGGCCTCGGGCGAGGGCCCCACGAAGATGAGGCCCGCCGCGCGCACGGCACGGGCAAAGCCGGCGTTTTCCGAGAGGAAGCCGTAGCCGGGGTGGATGGCGTCGACGCCCAGCGCTAGGCAGATTTCAATAATTTTATCGCCGCGCAGGTAGCTGTCCTTGGAGGGTGGGGGGCCCACGCACACGGCCTCGTCGGCGTAGCGCACGTGCAGGGCCTGGCGGTCGGCTTCCGAGTAGATGGCGACCGTTTGGAGGCCCATTTCCTTGGCCGAGCGCAACACGCGCAGGGCAATTTCGCCGCGGTTGGCGACGAGCAGTTTGGTAATTTTTTTCATGCAGCGGGTGGGAGAACGGGCAGATTGGGCGCAAAGAAAGCGGCAAACCGCGCGGCCTCCGCAAACCTCGCTGGGCCGGGCGGGTTGTTAAGCCTAAATTATGTACATCCCGGGCCCGGGGGTATCTTTGTCATTGGCCTTATTATAAGACAACGTTTCAAGTTGGCCCGCTGGGTCTTCCCGTCCTTTACTCTCCATTTTACCACTCCGTTTCTTCCGTGGATATTTTTGACCGCATCGCCGCCAACCGGGGCCCGCTGGGCTCGCACTCGCATTACGCCCACGGGTACTTCACGTTTCCCAAGCTAGAGGGCGAAATTCAGCCCCGGATGCAGTTTCGCGGCAAGCAAGTGCTTACCTGGAGCCTGAACAACTACCTGGGCCTGGCCAACCACCCCGAAGTGCGGCAGGCCGACATCGACGGCGCCACCGCCTTCGGCATGGCCTACCCGATGGGGGCCCGCATCATGAGTGGCAACTCCAACCTGCACGAGCAGCTCGAAAACGAGCTGGCCGACTTCGTGCAGAAACCCGCCGCCCTGTTGCTCAACTTCGGCTACCAGGGCGTGGTGAGTATCATCGACGCGCTGGTGAGCCGCCACGACGCCATCGTGTACGACGCCGAGTCGCATGCCTGCATCATCGACGGCGTGCGCCTGCACCAGGGCAAGCGGTTCGTGTTTAACCACAACGATATGGCCAGCCTCGAGAAGCAGCTTGAGCGCGCCAAGCGCCTGACCGACGAAACCGGCGGCGGCATTCTGGTGATTACCGAGGGCATGTTCGGCATGTCGGGCAACTTGGGCAAGCTGCCCGAAATCGTGGCCCTGAAGGCCAAGTTCGACTTCCGCATCTTCGTCGACGACGCCCACGGCTTCGGCACGTTGGGGCCCACCGGGGCCGGCACGGCCGAGCATTTGGCCTGCGCCGAGGGCGTGGACGTAATCTTTTACACCTTCGCCAAGAGCATGGCCAGCATCGGCGCGTTCGTGTCGGGGCCCGAAACCGTTATTGAATATTTGCGATACAACATGCGCAGCCAGATTTTCGCCAAATCGCTGCCCATGCCCCTCGTAATAGGGGCCCTGAAGCGCCTGGAGCTGATTCGCGCCCACCCCGAGTACCGCGAAAACCTCTGGACCGTCGTGCGGGCCCTGCAAAGCGGCTTGCGCGAAAAAGGCTTCAACATCGGCACCACCGAATCGCCGGTGACGCCGGTGTTCCTGAACGGCGAAATCCCTGACGCAACGGCCCTTACCTTCGATTTGCGCGAGAATCACGGCATTTTTTGCTCCATTGTGGTGTACCCCGTGGTGCCCAAAGGCGTCATCATGCTGCGCCTTATCCCCACCGCCGTGCACACGCTGGCCGACGTAGAGGAAACCATCCGTGCCTTCGAAACCGTAGCCGCCAAGCTCGACAAGGGCCTGTATAGCAAAACTGCTCAGCCGGCTTAGTCAGCCGCTGCCCTGCGTTGCGCGCCGGCTACCTGAGGGGTGGCCGGCGCCTTTGTTTTAGCACTATGCCAAGATAAGCGGGCACGTGAGAATTCGCAGCATTGGCAGTTTTTCAACTAAAAACTGCTTTCCTGCGTACTGTGGGGACATTACAAAAATAAGGAAAAGTTGCTTGCATTTGAAATCCCTGTATATTAGGGCCGTCTAAATGCTTCAACCTTTTTCTTTTCCCCATCCCAACCCCCCAAACCTCCATGAACAACTTTGCTAAACTGAAAGACCTGGTACTCTCGCTGGAAGGCGATTTCGACAAGTTTTACGACAAGCACAACGCTGCCGCTGGCACCCGCGTCCGCAAGGGCATGCAGGAGTTGAAGACGATGGCCCAGGAGTTCCGCACCGAGGTGCAGAACATGAAGAACACCACCGAAGCCCCGGCCGCGGCACCCAAAGCCGCCACTAAAAAGGCTGCTCCGGCCGCCGCCAAGAAGGCTGCACCCGCTGCTGCCAAGAAAGCCGCGCCGGCCAAGAAGAAGTAAGTAAAGGGCCCCCGGGCCACAAAAAAGGCCCCGCCATCCGGCGGGGCCTTTTTTGTGCGGCCGAAAACGGGTATTACGTCAGCTCGACGAGGTAGTAGTTTTTCTTGCCGCGCTGCACCACCAAGTACTTGCCGTGCAGTAAGGGCAGCTCGGCCACCGAAGCGTCGGGCGAAGTGGCTTTCTGGCCGTTTAGGCTCAGGCCGTTGGCCTGGATGAGCTTGCGTACCTCACCGCGCGACGGGAAGATTTGCTGGCCGGTGGCTTCGCTCAGCAGCACGGCTACGTTTAGGGCCCCAGCTTCGGCGCGGGGCACGCGCAGGTGGGGCACGCCGGCAAACACGTCGCGCAGGGTAGCTTCGTCGAGGGCCCCCAGGTCGCCGCCGCCGAAGAGTACCTGCGAGGCGGCCAGCGCCGCTTCGTAGGCGGACTCGGAGTGCACGCGGATGGTGACGTCCTGGGCCAGGGCTTTTTGCAGCGTTTTGGCGCCGGGGTTTTGGGCGTGCTGGGCCTCCAGGGCCTCAATTTCGGCCTGGCCCAGCAGCGTGAACACGCGGATGAGGCGGGGCGCGTCGGCGTCGTCGGCCCGCAGGAAAAACTGGTAGAACTGGTAGGGCGAGGTCAGGGCCGGGTCGAGGAACACGGCCCCGCTTTCGGACTTGCCGTACTTGGTGCCGTCGGCCTTGGTGATGAGCTGGCCGGTGAGGGCGTAGGCCTTGGCCTCGGGGCCCCCGAGGCGGCGGATGAGCTCGGTACCGGTGGTGATGTTGCCCCACTGGTCGCTGCCGCCCATTTGCAGCGTGCAGTTCAGCGACTGGTACAAGTGAAAGAAATCGTAGCCCTGCAGCAGCTGGTAGCTGAACTCGGTGTAGCTGATGCCCTCGCTGCCCCCAGCAGTGGCACCGTCCTCGGGGCCCCCGATGCGGCGCTTCACCGAATCCTTGGCCATCATGTAGTTCACGGTGAGGTGCTTGCCCACGTCACGCAGAAAATCCAGGAAGCTGAACGCCTTGAACCAGTCGTAGTTGTTGACCACCAGGGCCCCGGTGGGCGAGTCGTTGAAGTCCAGGAACTTCTCCAGCTGGGCCCGGATGCCGGCCTGGTTGGCGCGCAGCGTGGCCTCGTCGAGCAGGTTGCGCTCGGCCGACTTGCCGCTGGGGTCGCCGATCATGCCGGTGGCGCCGCCCACCAGGGCCACGGGGCGGTGGCCGGCGCGCTGCAAGTGCATGAGCAGCATGATGCTGGCCAGGTTACCGATGTGCAGCGAAGCGGCCGTGGGGTCGAAGCCGATGTAGCCCGACACGGGCGCGGCGCCGGCCAGGTGCTCGGCGGTGCCGGGCATGGCGTCGTGCAGCATGCCGCGCCAGGTCAGTTCTTCAATTAGGTCCAATGGGTGAATGGGTGAATGGGTGAATGGGTGAATGGGTGAATGGAAACTTGGTACACCCGCAAAACGTGGCTCTAAAGGTACTAGGCGGCTTTACCTTTGCCAGCAGGGAATGAGCGGGCCGCCTGTTCATTCACCCATTCACTCCTTCGCCCGTTCACTCCTTGGTACAAGACGCCGACGCCATTTTCAAGCAGCTGCGGCAGCGGCAGTTCCAGCCCGTGTACTTTTTGCAGGGCGAGGAGCCGTACTACATCGACGTGGTGGCCGACCTGATCGAGAAAATGGCCCTGCCTGAAGCCGACCGCAGCTTCAACCAGGCCGTGATTTACGGCAAGGACGTGGACGTGGCCGGCGTGCTGGGCCAGGCCAAGCGCTTCCCCATGATGGCCGAGCGCACGGTCGTCATCGTGAAGGAAGCCCAAACCATCGCCGATTTGGAGCAGGAGCGGAGCTGGCCCTTCCTGGAAGCCTACCTCAAAAACCCGCTCGCCAGCACCGTGCTCGTGCTCTGCTACAAGCACAAAACCCTCGACAGCCGCAAGAAGCTTGGCAAGCTGCTGGCCAGCAAAGACGCCCCCGGCGCGGTGCTGATGACGAGCAAGAAGCTATATGACAGCCAGGTGCCGGCTTGGCTCACGGCCCACGTGCGGGGCCTGGGCCAGCAGATTACCGGGCAAGCCACGGCGCTGCTGGCCGAGTACATCGGGGCCGACCTGAGCCGGCTGGCCAACGAAATTGACAAGCTGGTGCTTAACCTCAAGCCCGGCCAGGCCATCGATGAGGAGCTGGTGCAGCGGCTGGTGGGCATCAGCAAGGAATACAACATTTTTGAGCTGCAAAAGGCCCTCGTACAGTGCGACGTGTTGAAGGCCAACCGCATCCTGGGCTACTTCGCCGCCAACCCCAAAGCCAACCCGCTCATTCCTAACCTCACGCTGCTCTTCGGTTTCTTCAGCAAGCTGCTGGTTCTGCACCAAGCGGGCCCCAACCCCCCGGATGGTGTGTTTAAAAGCCTGGGCATCGTCAACAGCTTCGCCCAGAAGGAGTACCAGCACGCCCTGAAAGCCTACCCCGCGGCGCGGGTGGTCGATATCATCCACCTCATCCGCCGGGCCGACGCCCAGAGCAAGGGCATCGAAAGCGGCAGCATGGACGAGGGCGAAATCCTGCGCGAGCTGGTATGGCTGATTTTGCACGCCGTGCCGGCCGGCGTGGTAAGTTAACGCGGGGCCCCCACGCCGGCCAGCAAAGCTTTGGATATACAAAAAGTGCCCCTGGATTATTTCCAGGGGCACTTTTGGGTTTTGCTGCGAACCGGTGGCCGTTACTCGTGCGTTAGCAGCAGCGACTGGCTGGCGCCGCTGCCGCCGTGCACGCGCACCAGGTAGGTTCCTACGGCCAGGGCGCGCAAATCCAGCGGGTGCTGGGCCCCTCCCGGCAGAGAATACGTGGCCACGACGCGCCCGGTTAGGTCAAGTACTTGCACTTGGTAGGAGCCGGCGGGCAGGTTGCTCAGGTCGAGGGTGGCCGTGGGGCCGGCTGGGTTGGGGTACAGGCCCGCGGTGCCGCCGGTCCCAAACGCCACGGTGCGCACCGGCGAGTAGCTGGTTTCCCCGTTGAAATCGACCTGGCGCAGGCGGTAGTAGAGGCGCTGGCCGGCCAACGCGTGGCGGGCAGCCCCCGCGTCCGAGAAGGTATAGTCGAAGGCCCGGCTGCTGTTGCCCTGGCCGCGCACGGTACCCACGGCTTCAAACGCGGTGCCGTTGGCGCTGCGCTCCACCACGAACCGGTCGTTGTTGTGTTCGCTGGCGGTGGTCCAGCGCAGCTGGGCGTCGAGGCGCACGGCCACGGCCGTGAAGCGGGACAGCGACACCGGTAGCGGCGTTTGAATGGTCACGTCCTCGGCTGTGCTGGAGTTGCTGCCGTAGTTGCTGCCGCCGGCCGTGCCCAGGCCTGCGTCGCTGGTGCCGGAGTAGTTCTGGCCGGGCTGGGCGGTGGCGTTGGTCGCGGAAGTGCGCAGCGGGTTGTCGTAGCTGGCCACGGCCGACGCCTGATATGCCACACCGTTCTGCGCCGACGCGTCGATGGTGGCCCGGAAAGTGATGGCAAGCGAAGCCCCGGCCGGGAGGACAAAGCCTGTGAACATGGGCTGGCTGACGCCATTGGCGGGCAGGCCGTAGCCGGTGGGCGTGGTGGTGCTGCCGTCGGGCAGGGTAAGCGTCGCGACGGGCGTATACGTGCCGTCGTACTTGAACAAGTTAGGGGCCATGCTGCCCAGGGCACTGACGCCGGTGGCCGTGCCGCCCGTGTTGGCGATGGTGAGCGTGTAGAGGGCCGGGTCTACCGGGCCCGTGCTGCCCTCGGCGCGCGTGACGCCGGGCGTGGAGGTGCTCAGCGCCACCGTGAGGGCTGGCAGGCAGGCCGCCGTGCCCGAGCCGCTGGCCGGGGCGTCGGTGGCAATATTCCCGGCAGTGCCAGCGGTAGCTCCGAAGGCCAGGGCCCCCGTAGTGGTGGTGCCGTTTGCCCCGCCGGCCGCCGACGAAGCCGCCGCCACTGCGCCGTTGGCGAATACGATGCCGCCGCCGCCGCCGCCGCCGGGCCCGTACGCCGCGCCAGGCTGAGCGCCGTTCGTATTGGCATTGCCGCCCTGGCCGCCGTGGGTCGTCACGGTGAGGTTTCCGAGGGTGCTGGTGTTAGCGGCCAGGACCAGTACCGCGCCGCCAGCCCCACCGCCGCCGCCGCCGTCGTTGGCGGCAGGACTGGCGTTGAGGCCGTTGGCTAGCACTTGGCCGGTGCCGGCCACGGCCCCCGTGCGCAGTAGCACAATGCCGCCGCCCGCCGCGCCACTGCTGGCCAGGCTACCGTCGTTGGCCGAACCTGCGCCGCCGCCACCGCCGAGGGCCAACCGGCCCGCAGAAGCGCCAAACGCAGCCCCGCCGATGCCCTGGGCGTTGTCGGTTATGTTGCCGGTGTAGCTGTAGCCGTAGCCCCCGAAACCGCCCTGGCCGCCGTTGGCGCCGCCGCCGCCGCCGGTGTTGCGCGAGTTGTCGGTTGGCGACTCGTCGGTGCCGCCGCCGCCGGCGTTGCCGGGGCCCCCACGGCCGTTGCTGCCGTTGCGGTAGCCTTCCTGGCCGGTATCAACCAGGGCCCCGCTGGGGCCGTCGTAGAGGTAGGCGGGCGTGCCGCCCGTGCCTTCGCCTTTGGCCCCGCCCGTGCCCGTGGTGGTGGCGCTGCTCAGCTGCCGAAAATCGGTGCTGCTGTAGGCCGTCGCACCCGCGCCCACGCCAGTGTACTGCTTGCCGCCGCCGCCGCGGAAGCCCCGGCCGGTCATGGTGAGGCGGGCGCCGGTGCCAAACGTAGTCGAACCGGCCACATCCAGGGCCAGCACGCCGCCGGCCGTGCCGTTCCAGGGGGCCCCGGCCACTGAGTCGGCCACGGCCAGGGCCGAGTACTGGGGCACGCGCACCACCTGGAAGCGCCGCTGCCCAGTGGGGTTGGCGGCGTCGTTGTAGTCGAGGTTATCGTAGGTGTTGGCCAGCACCCGGTCCAGCACGAGGGTGCCGCCGCCAGTGGCCACGGCATTGGTGGCCACGGCGTATTCGTAAAGGCCGGCCGTGAACTGGTCTTGGGTGCCGCTCAGGTTGCCGTTGCCGTTGCCGTTGCTGCTGCCGTAAGCGGCGGAGTTGTCGGTATTGAGACGCGCGCCTTGCATCTGCATCACCAGTACCAGGTCGCCGGCCGCGATGGGGGCGGTGCTTGCGCCCACGCCCGTCAGGGCTGGGCTCAGTTCGATGCTGGCTGCGTTGCCGCTCGTCGTCACGCGCTGGCCCGCGAAGTAGGTGTTGGGGGCGGAGGCGGCTCCCAGGCTGCCCACGCCGTCTTTGCCTGGCGTGGCGCACACGCTGGCCACATTGGCCAGCCCGCTGATGAGGGTCGTGATGGAAGCGACATTGTTGGGGCCCACCGGGTCGGGCTCGGTGGCCGTGTTAGCGGTAGTGCCCGTCACCGAGCCGCTCGCGGGGGCGGTAAAGCGGACCGTGTTCGTGGCCGGGGTGCCGCCCGCGGCCAGGTTGCTGGTGGCAAAGGTGACGAGGCCGGAGCCGATGTCGTACGCGCCGCCGTTGCCTACGACTACGCCGCTTAGGCCGGCTGGCAATTGCAGCGTCGGCACCACGTTGGTGGCCGGCAGCGGGCCCAGGTTAGATGTGGTGACAGTATACTGCACCTGCGCGCCGGGGAAGGCAGCCGTGGGGCCGCTGACGCTGTTGGCCACGTCGGCCCCCCGCACAACGACGGTGATGTTGGCCGGCGATGCCGTTTGGTCCAGCATATCGCCGGCCGTGTACGGTACCGTCACCACCCCCGCGAACGTGCCGCTGGGCGTAAACGTGACGGTGCCCTCCGGCGTCACCGAAAACGTGCCCTGGGCCAGTGCCAGCGAGCTTTGCACGCCCGGTGTGTTGAGGTCCAAATCGACGGTGCCCGACTTGTAAGTTGCGTAAGAAAATATGTCGTTGTTGAGCACGTTGATCGAAACGGGCTGGTTGTACGCGGTACCGGCCACGTCATCGCTCAAAAAAGGTAGCTGCTGAACGGCCAGCTTTCGGATTTCGTGCACGTTGGTATTGCCTCCCGTCGAGCCCGAAAAGCCCACCCGCAAATTGGCAGGGGGGGCGGGTACCACGAAGTTGCGCACGGCCGTTGCCAGGGCTCCCCCGTGCTGGATGCGGACCGTGATGCGGTAGGTGCCGTTGGTGGGCACCACGTCGATGTACACCCGGCGGTAGTCAAGCGAGCCCGCCAGAGCCCGGATTGTGGGCACGTCGAGGCTGAAAGGCAGCGTGGGGCTGCCGGCCAGGTAGGGGTAGTCGCTGGTACTACGGCCGTTGCCGGCCCCGCGGATGGCCACCGCGTCGGGCGTTAGGTCGGGGGTGTTGATACCGCCTACCCGGCCTTCGGTGGCGTTGGAGTAGTTGCCGAATTCATCGATGCCGATGCCGATGTAGCCGAACGGCACCCCGTTGCTGACGGGGGCGGTGGTTTTTTGGGCGTAGCCCAGCGAGCCGCCCGAAGCCCCCGGTGTAAATGACGCCGCCGATGTCTGGTCGGCGTCCACCAGAAAGACCGAAAACCCATCGGCTCCATCGCCACCGTAGGCAAAAAATTCGAACGAGATGCTAAAGCCTTGTGGGGCCGGGAACGAAGTCTGGTCAATCGCAAAGCCCGATTGATTGATAATTGCCGAAGTCAGGCGCAGGTAGCCTGCGCCGTTGGGGTCGCTGCCCGTGGCCGCCGTCAGCGTGGCGCTGCCGCCCAGCACGAAGCCCCCCGCCGTACTGTTTTGAAACGATTCTGCGCGCGGAAACTGGGCTTGGGCCTGGTAGGGCTGGCCCCACAGCAGGCCCAGGAGCAGGCAGCCTACAGGCCCAGTAACAGTTGGCAGCAGCCTTCTGGTGGTAAGGATTTTGGTCATATAGAAGGGGAAAGTATATTTAGAAAATTGCACTAAATCAACATATAATTTACTGAAATCATTAATTTGATCTAATTAATTGCAATATAACTGGTTTATTGAAAATTTGCCGTCGCGCATTCATTCCCTTAGATTAAATAATTAGTCACCCGGACGAGCGGCCTGGAATAGGCCGGCTCAATTTTCTGTTTTCGTGGGGCAATGAACCCGTCGGCCCCGCTGGGCTCATTGCCCCATGAAAATAAAAAAAACGCCGTCCGCACCGGACGGCGTTTGAGGGCCTGAAACCTGGTTTTACCACTGCAGCTGGCATTGGGCATGAGCCGCTTTTAGCCAATGCCCGTTCCCGACTGCTACGGCCAGGCTGATGAGCGCGACTTACGGCGCGGGGTGGGCAGGAGCTTTTGGCCCCGCCAGCAGCGCCAGCGGATAGGCAAACATGACTGGCAACGGCGACGAGAGCACGTCGAGCACCCGGTGGCCGGTAAGCGAGGCAATGGGTAGGCCTGCCCGCTGCCCCAGCCACAGCAGGCCCGCGCCGGCCACGTAGCCCACCGCATAGGCTACCACAGCGGCCACGGTGTAGCGGCCGTGCAGCAGCAGGTGCAGCAGGGCCACGTTCAGCATGGCGTAGAGCAGGCGGTAGCTAATGGCCACGGGCAGGCCGTGGGTAGTGATGCCGGGCACGGCCGCCGGGGCCCCACCGGGGTGCCAGAGGTGGCCCAAGGCGGCAAAAACCTCTGCTTCAAACAGGCCCAGGCCCAGCAGCAACGCCACTAGTGCGGCCACCAATAGGCGGCGGGGCCACAGCGAGCGGGCGGCACTAGCGGGCACCGTGCAGCACGGGCGCGGCCACAAAAGGGTCGGCGCCGCCGCGCCGCGCCCACAGCACCCACAGGGCCCCGATGGCCCCGTACACCACGAAGGTGAAGGTGTAGTGGTGGTTGAAATCGACGGAGTGGTACCAATAGGCATGGTTGAGGGCCAGCAGCGCTACCCGCCCCACGTTGAGGGCGTAGATGGCCAGGATGCCCGCCGGCACGAACCACAATTTGTGCCGCCAGGGCCCCGGAAACGCCACCACGAAGCCCGCAAACAACGCGTACATCAGCAGCCCGTTGCACGGGTCGCCAACGGATACGACCGGCTGGCCATTGAGCACTACCAGGATGGGGTTGGCCGGGGCGGTACCGGCGGCGAAGCCCATCCCCCGCAGCAGGGCCCCAGCGGTGGCCGCCAGGTTGGCCGAAAGCGCTTGGTCGAAACGGCCGTCGGGGCCCACTAAACCGTCGTAGCCTAGCGTCCACAAGGCGTAAAGGGCGGCAAATACCAGCAAAAAGCGCAGCGCAGGCCGGGCTGGCTGCGCACGGGAGGGTAGCGGAAGCTTCATAAGCGCGCAAGCATAAAAGGAAACAATGGCCGAAAGCACCAAGGCCCGGCGGGGCCTCACCACTCGTGGTGGGGCCCCGCCGGGCCCGTTTCAACGCGGTGCAGCTACTTGCGGCGGCGGCGCAGCATCCGCACGCCATAGGCCACGCCGCTGGCCAGCAGCAGCGAGGCGCCCCCGTCGAGGGGCACGGCCGTAGGCGGGGGAACGGGCGGGGGAACGGGCGGGGTAACGGGCGGGTCCATTGGGTCAGTAGGCGTGGGGCCGGTGGAACCCTGGGCCTGGGCTTGCATGGAAGCGCCGGCGGTCAGCGCCAGCACGGCGCCAACAGCGAAGGTGCGGAACGAAACGGTGAATAAGTTTTTCACAATCAGAAATAAAGCGAGTGGGGAAAAGGGTGGCTACGCGCCCGGGCCCCTGGAGGCCCGGGCGCGTGGCCAGCGGCAATTATTCGACGATGAGGCGCTTGCTCACCGTGCCTTCGGCCGTGAGCAGGCGCAGCGTGTACACGCCGCGGGCCACGCTGGGCAGCGCCAGTTGCGACGTGGCGCCAGCAGGCAGCGTGGCGCGAAGCACCGTCTGGCCCAAAGCATTTACCAAGGTGGCGTCGATGTTTTGACGGGACAAGGAAGCGGGCAGGCCCACCGACACCGTGCCACGGGCCGGGTTCGGGAAAACGTTCACTTGCTTGCTGAGGGCCGCGGGGGCCGTGGCCAGCACGGCCTGCGTGGTGAGCAGCAGGCTGAAGCGGCCGGTGGCCGAAGCGCCGGCCACCACCGCAAATGGGTAGCTGGGCTGCTGGGCCAGGTCGGTCACGCTGCCCGTGAGGGCGTCGCGCAGGAATGCCTTGGTGCCGGCGGGCAGGCGCAGCAGCTCGGCGGCGGCGAGGGAGTAGCTGCCGGCTTCGGCCTGCACCGACAGCGGCACCAGCACGTCGGCGGTGCCGAGGGCGGGGCGGGCGTCGATGGACAGCGGCTCGGCGCCGGCGGTGGCCAGGGCCATCGTGGCCCCGGCGGGGTTCAGCTTGTAGGCGTCGAGGGCGGCGTCGAAGCCGGCGGTGGCGGCGGCGTCAAAGTACACCACGGCCTCATCGGCGCGGCCGGCGGCGTTGCGCAGCGCCAGGCGCACGAGCGGGGCCGTGGTGGCGTTGCCGCGCTGGAAGGCGGGGCTGGCGTAGGTAGTCAGGCGGCCGCTGTTTTTGAAGGTGAGGGCCCCGGGCGTGCCGGCGGCGGCCACCCGCACGAAGAAGCCCTGGCCGGTGGCAATCTGGTCGGTGCCGCCGTTTACCCCCACGCCGTTCACGTAGCTGGCGTAGCCGCCGGCGTACTGGCCGGTCGATTTCACCACGTACACGGCGTTGTTCAGGCCCGCGGCGCCGTCGTTATAGGTCGTGGTCCAGCTAATGGGCGAGGGGTAGGGGTTACCCAGCAACTGCCAGCCCGACTCGGTTTGGCCGCCGCAGGTGAGGCCAGTGCGGGCCACGTCGCCGTTGTTGAGCGTGCCCACGAAGTCCACCGTTTCCGAGGCGGGAATGTTTACTACGTAGCCTTGGCCGGGCGTGAGGGCATCGGACAGGGCCCCGGGCGAGAAGAAGCCCTTGTCAAAATCCTGCGGCGTGGGGTTGCCGCTGGTGTTAATGCGGGTTTCATCGAAGCCGAACACCGTGGGGAAAGCCCGCACCTGGCTGGGAATAGGGGCTGAGTTGTACGCTGGGTTCACCACGGGCGTGAAGCCGCCGGTGGCCAGGTCGGCCACCGTGGAGCCCGTCACTGGTGCGGCGTAGTGGCGGTAGCCCGCGCCGCTGTTGATGCTACCATCAATGTAGCGCTGCACCGTGACGGGGCCCGTGACGGCGCCAGCGGCGTTCACCACGTGGGCCGAGTTGGCGGCGTTGGAGAGCAGCGTGAGCGACTGGCCGGTGGTGGTCAAGTCGCCGTTGAGCAGCAATACGCGCTGCACAGCGGCGGGGCCCGCCAGGCTGACGGGGGCCGTGCCCACGGTCAGGTTCTGGAAGGCCGAGGTGCCGGTGCCGCCGATGACCTGGGCGGCCGTGCCAGCCAGGGCAATGGTGCCGGAGCCCGTACCCGCCAGGGTGCCGCCGTTGTTGGTGAAGTTGCCGCCCACGGTCAGGGTCGAGCCGTCGTTGGACGTCAGCGAAGCGCCGCTGGCCAGCACCACGTAGCGGGCCGCTTGGCTGCCGCTCACGGCGGGCTGGTTGGGCGTGCCGCTGGGGATGGTCACGTCGTCCACGCTGGTGGGCACGCGGTTGGGCGTCCAGTTGGCGGCCGTGCCCCAGTCGGTGCTGGCCGAGCCGTTCCAGGTGAGGGCCGTGCCGACGGCGATGAAGGCCGTGAGGCCGCTCACGTTGCTGCCCAGGCCGATGCGGCCCGCCGAGGCCGTGGTGCCGGCGGTCAGGTCCACGGTGTAGAGGTTGTCGTAATTGGGGGACCCGGCCACGCCGCCGGGTGCCACGGCCAGGAAGGCCGCGTTGGTGGTGGTGCCGCGGGTGTTGAAGATGTCAAAATCGGCGCCGTCGGCGCTGGTGGGGCCCCCGGCGCCGCCCACGGCCACGAGGGTGCCGTTGTTGGGCGGGCTCTGGAGGTAGAGCTGGCCAGCCACGGCGTCGTAGTCGTAGAGGGCCGTGCTGTTGGCGGCGCTGCTGCTGTTGGTGTAGGCGGCGGCGCTTATCACGGTTCCGGCCGTTAAGTTGCCGTCCTGGAGGACGAGGGCCCCGTCGTTGGGGTTGAGGCGGTAGTTATTGCCGTTGGTGGCCACCACGCGGATGCGGTCCACGGTGGGGTTAAAGTCAAAGCCCACGCGGTCGGTGGCCGCGCCCAGGGCCAGTGGAATAGCTGCGCCCGCGGCCGTGAGGGCCCCCGTGGTTAGGTTCACGGCGTACACCGTGCCGGTGCCGGCCGCCGCGTTGTAGCCCAGCGCGTAGAGCTGGCCCGTGGCGGGGCGGAAGTCCACGCCCACCACGGCCTCACCGGCGGTGAGGCCGCCGCCGAAGTTCACGGCCGAGCGGATGGTGCCGGGGGCCCCCGAATCGAACGAAATCAAGTTGCCGCCGGCCACCGCGTACAACAACTGCCCCACCAGGGCGGGCTGGGTAGGCGCTGCAATGGCCACCGCAATGTCGCGAACGTCGAACGGCGTAAAGCTACTGGCCGGCGCGGTGTTGCCAAGCTTAATAGCTGCGCCGGTGGCTAGGTCCAGGGAGTAAAAATTGCTGCTCGATAAGCCGCTACCATTGGGGCTCGTTACCTCGGTTAGGTAGGCTTGGTTTGTGTTCGCATTGGCATTGTAGTACACGTCCACGCCCACCGCCGCCGGGTCGCCGAAAGGGTTGGTGCCGAGCTTTACCATCTGCCCGGTAGTTAGAGTGCCGTTGTTGGGCGGGGTTTGCAGCGAGAGTAAGCCGTTGTTGGCCACGCTGTTATCGGATAAGCCTGTGCCGTTGCCCGGCGCGTCGAGGGCGTAGAGGGCCGTGCTGGTGCTGCCGATGTACGAGTTGGTGTAGGCCACGGCCCCCACAATTGGGGTGGCGCTCAAAGCGGCGTAGTTCAGGTTGCCATCCTGCAAGACGATGGCCCCGTTGTTGGGGTCGAGGCGGTAGTTGGCTCCAGTGGTGCCGCCTTCTACCCGGATGCGGTCCACGGTGGGGTTGAAGTCGAAACCGATGCGCGTGACCCGGGTGCCCAGGTTCAGCGAGCTGGCCGTACCTACCGCCGTGGCCACCCCCGACAGAGGGTCGAGGGTGTAGAGCTGGGCGTTGCCAGTGGTTTGGCTGGCGTCGTAGCCCAGAGCGTACAGCACGCCGGTATTGGGGCGGTAGTCCATGCCCACCAAGACTTGGCCCACATTTACGCCGGTAATCAGCGTCGCTACCCGCTGCGGACTGCCGTATTGCATGGGCCCCCCGGTGGCCGGATCAATGCTGATGATGCCCTGCGCGCCCGCCGGGGCCCCCGCTTGAAACAGGGGGTTGCCCGACGCCACGTCATGGCTCAGCGTGCCCAGGCCGTAGATGGTGGGAGTTTGGGCGAGGGCGGGAGTGGCGGCCAGCAGGCCTAGTCCGAGGCCAAGGGTTGCCAGCCAGGGCCGACCCGAAAAACTGTGCGCCGGTGAAAACGGTACAAATGCTTTCATGAAAAAAAGTTTGGGTGGGGAAATTAACAACTGCCGCTACGGACAAAATCCTCTTTGATAAATCCTGGATGCAACTGTATCAAGGATTTCATTGAGCTAAAGGCGTACAACTGTACGAGGTGCAGCAATATACGGATCTGCTGTTAGGCAGCTATCCCTATCTTTTTCCCATTAAATTTTCATTAAAATAGATAATCCCACCCGGCACTGCGCAGGCTAGCTGGGGCCCTAATTTCTCCCCGCTTTGTACAACTTAGCGCCGTATAAAAATACTACCGCGTAGCAGATAATGGGCAGGTAGTAGGCATGGGCCACGCTGGTGTTGGCCACCGGGCCCATCACGAAGCGCGGAAAGAGCGCTGCTCCTACCACGCCCATCACGATAAACGACGAAGCTAATTGCTTGTGCCGGCCCAAATCCTTGAGTCCCAGGCTATAAATAATCGGGAACATGACGCTGAAGAAGAAGTTGAGCCCGATGAGGGCCCCAAACGATACCCAGCCCCAATGCTGCGCCACGATGAGGCACATGCCGATGTTGGCCGCCGCCGCGAAGGCCAGCAGGCGGTTGGGGGCAATGTACTGCATGAGGTAGGTGCCCAAGAAGCGCCCCAGCATCATGCCCACCAGGCTGAGGGAGAAGAAGTAGGCCGCTACGTCGTTGGCCAGGTGCGGCAGGCCGGGCACCAGGCCCACGGTGCGGCTCAGGAGCGTGCCCACCTGCCAAAAGCCATGAATTTCCGGCCCGGGCTTCAGGGCCATGTAGTCGGTGCCGTAGTTGATGAAAAACGCCCAGGTGCCGCCCTGCGCCGCCGTGTTGAAGAGCTGCGCTACGCAGGCCCACACGAAGTGCTTGTGCTGAAACAGGCTTTTGTCGGCCACCAGGTCGGTAGGCGTTTCGTTGGGGGCCCCCGGGCGCGTTTCGGGCGTGTGCTCGGCGTTGAGCGGGGGCACTTTTACGAAGGCAAACAACAGCCCGATGCTGCCCACCACCGCCCCGATGATGGTGTAGAGCACCTTTACCGAGGACAAGTCGCCGGCCGCGTGGGTGCCGCGCAGCACAAAGTAGCCGCCAATGAGGGGCCCCGATACTGCCCCGATGCCGTTGATGGCGTGCGAGAACGTGATGCGCCGGTCGGAGCTGGCCGGGTCGCCCAGGCCGTCCAGAAACGGGTGCGCTACGGCTTCGAGCGTGCCCAGGCCGCAGGCCAGCACAAACAGGGCCATGAGCAGCAGCGTGAACGAGGCCGCGTTGGCGGCCGGCACCATCAGGAAGGCCCCGGCGGCGTACAGGCCCAGGCCCAGGATGACGCCTTTCTGGTAGCCAAAGCGCTTCATGAACCAGCCCGCGGGCAGGCCCATCACGAAGTAGGCCCCAAATGTGGCGGCCTGCACGTAGGCCGAGTTGGCCTTGCTCACGTGCAGCACCTGCTGGAAGTGCTTGTTGAGAATATCGGCCATTGTGACGCCCAGGCCCCAGAGCATGAACAGCGACACGACGAAAATGAGCGTGACGATGTAGCGCCGCTCGGTGAACGGCGGCGGCGCCAGGGTAGGAGTAGCAGTAGGAAGCGCCATAGAAGCGGGAAAGGAAGCAAAAAATGGAATGAGGCCCCGGTGAAGCCCTGGGCCGGCGGAACAAGCCGCAACGTCCCAAATGGTTTTGGGGCCGCCCCGCGCCGGGGCCCCGCCCCCGGCCGGCCCCGCGCAACCGGCAGCAAAAAGCCCCGGCCCACTTAAGGGCCGAGGCTTCGGGAAGCAACGCTGGGCGGGGCCCCTGGGGCCCCCGGCTAGCCGATGGGCGCGAGCCGCTTTTCCAGCTGCGGGCGCAGGTGCTCGTGCTTGGTGGGCAGCATGAGGTGCGTGCCGAGCTCGGCCAGTGGCTCGTCCACGGTGAAGCCGGGGTTTTCGGTGGCAATTTCGAAGAGCACGCCGCCCGGCTCGCGGAAGTACACCGAGTGGAAGTAGTCGCGGTCAATCTGCGGGGTGGGCTGCAAGCCGCGGTCCAGCAGCTTCTTGCGGATGTAGAGCTCGGCCTCGTCGTCCTTCACCCGGAAGGCGATGTGGTGCACCGAGCCGCCGGCCGTGGCGCTGCGTGCCTCGCCGGGGGCCTCCACCAGGTCGATGAACGCAGCGCCCGGCACCGTGTCGGTCACGTAGCGGCTGCGGTTGACGTGCTTTTCCAGCAGCGTGTAGCCAAACACGTCGGTCAGGATTTCGGCCGTGGCCGCGGCGCTGGCCAGCGTAAGCGTGACGGTGTGGAAGCCGCGGGTGGCCACGTCGGCGCCCACTTCGGGCGTGGTCCAGGGCGTGCGCGCGTCGGGCGTTTTCGACGCAATCAGCTCGAATTTCAGGCCGTCGGGGTCGAGGAAGGTGAGGTATTTCTCGCCGAATTTTTCGCTCGGCTTGTTGTAGGTGATGCCGTTGGCCTCAAAGCGTTTCATCCAGAAATCGAAGCTGCCGGCCGGCACCGAGTAGCCAATTTCGGTGGCCTGGCCGGTGCCGCGCCGCCCGGGCGTGACGTGGTCCCAGGGAAAGAACGTGAGGATGGTGCCCGCCGAGCCGGTTTCGTCGCCGAAGTAGAAGTGGTAAGTGCCAGGGTCGTCGAAGTTGACGGTTTTCTTCAAGAAGCGCAGGCCCATTACCCGCGTGTAAAAGTCGTAGTTGCGCTGCGCGTTGCCAGCAATAGCTGTGACGTGGTGCAGGCCCAAAATGCGCGGTTCCATGAGGAGGGAATGTTGAAAGTGGAAGGTTGTTGGATAGGGAAACCCAGGCTGTTCGGGAAGTTTATTGAACGTCATGCAGAGCGCAGCGAAGCATCTTTTCTGCTGACTAAAGCAATTGATTACTGCTGCGGGAGAGATGCTTCGACAAGCGGACGCCAGATGAGCATGACGGCCTTTCTTAGTTTCGGTAATAACTCTAGTAGGATAAATCTAGTATCTTGTCGGGTAAAATGACCTGACAAATGGCGAAGTATTATGTCTTAGCGCTGAGGGCCGAAGAACAGGCCTCGCTAACGGAACTCGTGCAGCAGCGGCGCGTGGCCAGCGCCCGGCTTGTGCGGGCTCAGTGCCTGTTGGCCGTAGCTACAAACGGCTTGAACTGGAGCGACACCCAGACTAGCCAAGCCTACGGCGTGAGTACGCGCACCCTGGAGCGCCTGCGCCAACGCGCCTGCGAGGCGGGCGTGGAGGCCGCCCTGCTGGGGCAGCCCCGCCAGCAGTGGCCGGCCAGTAAGTACACCGGGGAGGTGGAGGCGCACCTGGCCGCGGCGGCCTGCTCCACCCCGCCCGAAGGGTACGCCCACTGGACATTGCGCTTGTTGGCCGCTCACCTGGTCACGCTGCAGGTGCTGCCCGAGGCCAGCCCGGCGATGGTGGGGCGGGTACTAAAAAAAATGCGTTACAGCCCTGGAAGCGACAGATGTGGGTGATTCCACCCGCTCAGAACGCGGCCTTCGTCTGCGCCATGGAACGGGTGCTTGACGTCTACCAACGCCCGTACGACCCAGCCCAGCCAGTCGTGTGCCTGGATGAGTCGCCCAAGCAATTACTACGCGAAAGCCGCGTGCCACTCCCGCTGCCCGATGGCAGCACCCGCTACGACTGCGAGTACCACCGCCAGGGCGTGGCCCAGGTGTATATGCTGCACGAGCCGCTGGCCGGTCGCCGCCGGGTGCAGGTCGAAGACCGCCATGACCGACTCACGTTTGCCCGGGCGGTAGCCCGCCTGCTGGAGGAGGACTACGCCCAAGCGACGCGCGTGACGCTGGTGCTCGACAATTTGTCGGCGCACCAGCCCGCCGCTTTTTACGAGATTTTTGACCCGGTACGGGCGCACGCCCTGTTGCAGCGCGTGGAATTTGTGTTCACCCCCAAGCATGGCTCGTGGCTCAACATGGCTGAAATCGAGTTTGCCGCCCTGCTCACCCACGGCCTGCCGCAGCGCGTGCCCGACCGGCCGACGCTGGAAGCGCACTGCTACGCTTGGCAACTAGCGCGCAACCAACTGGGGGCACCCACCAACTGGCAGTTTACAACCGAGAAGGCCCGCATCAAACTCAAACGGTTGTACCCGACAACCGGCTAGATTTGACCTACTAGTGGCCAAGCCAGCTACTACTTGAAAACAAGCTCGTTGGCCAGGTCGATTTCGGCTTGCGAAATGGTGTGGCCCAGGTTGGGGTAAATCTTCTCCGTGACCTGGGCCCCCAGGCGGCCGAGCAGCACCGTGGAGGCGCGCACCCGCTCGACGGGCACGTGGAAGTCGGGGTCGCTGGTGCCGATGAAAATGGGCGTGCCCGCGAAGTCGCCAGCGTAGTTTTCTGCCCGCACCCGGTCGCCTATCAAGCCCCCCGTGAAAGCAACCACGCCGCCGTAGCGCGCCGCGTGCCGGGCCACGTACTCGAGGGTGAGGCAGGCGCCCTGCGAAAAGCCCAGGAAGTAGAGGTTGGCCGGCGCAATGCCCGCGCCCGCGGCGGCGGCCACGGCGCGGCCCACAGCAGCCAGCGCATCCGACAGGCCGGGCTCGTTTTGGGCGGGCGGGGCCAGGAAGGAGTGGGGATACCAGGTGCCCTGGGTGGCCTGGGGGGCCAGCAGCGCAAAGCCCGGCACGTGCAAGTGAGAGGCCAGCGTGAGGATGTCGGCGGCGCTGGCGCCCCGGCCGTGCAGCATAATAAGGGCCTTGGCCGCCGTGGCCAGGGGCGCGCCGGCGGTACGAAACGGTTCTTGGTGCATAAAACGGGATGTTTTGAGCGGGGGCAATCCGGGCGCGGCGCCAGGGCCCCCGATAGTAATTGCCGCGGCAAAGTACGCGTCGGCTCCGACGCGGCGCCAGGGCCAGAGCCAGCAATTACAGATATGCATCCTGCGTTGGGGGCCGTCCACCGGGGCCCCGGGAGGGCTACTTTTCGGAGGCCGCGGCCAGCGGTTTTAGCTCGCCGAATACCGTCGGAATCAACTCGGCCACGGTGGGGTGGATGAAGACGTTGCGGCGCATGAAGGCGGCGGTTTGCCGGGCGTACATGGCCGTGACGATGCAGTGGATGGCCTCGTCGCCGCCCACGCCCACAATGCTGGCCCCCAAAATCTGGTCGGTTTCGGCGTGCACCAGCACTTTGATAAAGCCCTGGGTTTCGCCTTTTTCCACGGCCCGGCCCACCTTGGTCATAGGGCGCTTGCCCACCAGGGCGGGCGTACCGGCGGCGCGCACTTCGGCTTCCGTGAGGCCGACCTTGGCGAAGGGCGGGTCGACGTAGATGGCCGACGCGGGCAGCCGGTCGCTCACGCGGCGCGGGTCGTGGTCGAGTAGGTTGGCGGCCACAATTTCGAAGTCGTTGTAGGCCGTGTGCGTGAAGGCGCCGCGGCCGTTGCAGTCGCCCAGGGCCCAAATGCCGGGCACGGCCGTTTGCAGCTGCTCATCGACCGGAATGAAGCCGCGGGCGTCGGCGCGCAGGCCGGCTTTCTCCAGGCCCAGGTCGTCGGTGTTGGGCTGGCGGCCCATGGCCAGCAGCAGGTGCGAGCCCCGGGCCGGAGAGGCGTCGTTTTCGCAATTCACCTGCACCACGGGCTGCCCGTCTTCCTGGCCCAAGCTGATGCACTCGGCCCCGAGGCGCAGCGTAATGCCTTCATTGGCAAGGATGTCGTGCACGGCGGTGGCCACGTCCTCGTCGTCGTGCGGGAGCAGGCGCGGGTTGCGCTCCACGATGGTGACCTGCGCGCCCAGCCGCCGGAACAGCTGCCCAAATTCCAGCCCCACGGCCCCCGCGCCCACAATGATGAGGTGCGTCGGCAGTTCCTTCAGCGCCAAAATAGTGCTGCTGGTGAGGTGCGGCACCTGCCCGATGCCGGGCAGCGGCGGGCTGACCGGCCGGCCCCCCACGTTCAAAAAAATGTGTTTGGCCTCCAGCACGTCGTCGCCCACCTGCATGGCGGTGGCCGACGCAAACCGCGCGGTGCCCCGGAACACCGTGCAGCCGGGCAGGTGCGTCAGCCAGTTCTCGATTCCATCACGCGAGGCCGCCACAATGGCGTCTTTGCGGGCCTGCACCGGGCCCAGGTCCACGGCGAAGTCGCCCACCGGCGGCAGGCCGTAGGCCGCGGCCTGGCGCCGGGTGTGCGCAGCCTTGGCACTGGCAATGAGGGCCTTGGTGGGCGTGCACCCGGTATTGACGCAGGTGCCGCCGAAGTCCTGGCGCTCCACGAGGGCCACCGTCCAGCCCGCGGCCGTGAGCCGGCCAGCCAGCGACGGGCCCGCCTGGCCGGCCCCAATAATCAGCGCATCGAAGGAATGATTCATGAGCAACGTGCTTGGATGAGCAAGGACAACAGACGGCCCGCGGGTTCGGGCCGACGGGCTTCGCAAGGTAGAAAATTGCGCGCCGGGGCCCCAGCCGCGCCGGGGCCCCACAAAAAAGCCCACCCGGTTGTACCGGGCGGGCTTTTTCAACAAAAAACGAACGGGCTATTTGGCCAGCTTCGCTTGCAGGTTCTCGTTCAGCGCTTCCAGGAATTCCTCGGTGTAGAGGTAGTCGCGGCCGTGCTGCACCTTGTTGCCGTGGATGCAAACGGCGAGGTCCTTGGTCATTTTGCCGCTTTCCACGGTCTCCACGCACACGGCCTCCAGGGCTTTGCAGAAGTCGATGAGCTCCTGGTTGCCGTCCAGGATACCGCGGAACTCCAGGCCGCGCGTCCAGGCGAAGATGCTGGCAATGGGGTTCGTGGAGGTCGGTTTGCCGTGCTGGTGGTCGCGGAAGTGGCGCGTCACGGTGCCGTGGGCGGCCTCGGCCTCCATGGTTTTGCCGTCGGGCGTCACCAGCACCGAGGTCATCAGGCCCAGCGAGCCGAAGCCCTGGGCCACGGTGTCGCTCTGCACGTCGCCGTCGTAGTTTTTGCAGGCCCACACAAAGTTGCCGTGCCACTTCAGGGCCGAGGCCACCATGTCGTCGATCAGCCGGTGCTCGTAGGTGATGCCGGCGGCCTGGAACTTGGCGGTGTAGTCCTGCGCGTAAATCTCCTGGAAGATGTCCTTGAAGCGGCCGTCGTACTTCTTGAGAATCGTGTTTTTGGTGCTCAGGTACAGCGGCCAGCCCTTCATCAGGGCCTGGTTGAAGCAGGCGTGGGCAAAGCCCCGGATGCTCTCGTCGGTGTTGTACATGGCCAGGGCCACGCCGTCGCTCTTGAAGTTAAACACCTCGAACGACTGGGTTTCGCCGCCGTCTTCGGGCTCGAAGGTGATGGTGAGCTTGCCCTTGCCCTTGGTGAGGAAGTCGGTGGCGCGGTACTGGTCGCCGAAGGCGTGGCGGCCGATGCAGATGGGGGCCGTCCAGTTGGGCACCAGGCGGGGCACGTTGCCCATCACGATGGGCTCGCGGAACACGGTGCCGTCGAGGATGTTGCGGATGGTGCCGTTCGGCGACTTCCACATCTGCTTGAGGTTGAACTCCTTCACCCGGTCCTCGTCGGGCGTGATGGTGGCGCACTTGATGCCCACGCCGTACTGCTTGATGGCGTGGGCCGCGTCGATGGTCACCTGGTCATTGGTCTCGTCGCGGTACTCGATGCCCAGGTCGTAGTACTTGATGTCCAGGTCCAGGTACGGGGTAATGAGCTTGTCCTTAATGAATTTCCAGATGATGCGCGTCATCTCGTCGCCGTCAAGCTCGACGACGGGGTTGGCTACTTTAATTTTGGTCATTGCCTTGGGAATGGGGCTGTAGAGGTGGGAGAATGGGGCCCCAGACGGGCCCCGGCAGCGCGGGAAACCGCGCCGCTGGCAAGTGTCGGCTAGGTTCCCCGCGCCAATATTAACCAAGGTTCGGCGCCAACAAATAACCGCGGCCATCGGCTACTGCCCCACCAGGGGGCCCCAGAGCAGTTTTTAGAACAGCGTGCAGCGTGCGGAAGGTGCGTAAAACGGAGTAGTACTCCGTTCGGCGGTCGCACGGCAACGGAGTGCCACTCCGTTTTACAGCGCGAGGTTCACCAGCTCAAAAACTGCCCTACCGCCGCAGGTAGCCGCCCAAATCCGAGATGCTGGCGATGCCCAGGGCCCCGGCCTGCTGCTGGCGCATCAGCAGGCAGTAGGCGTTGTTGAAGCCCAGCGGGGCGCGCCACTCCAGCCCGTAGCGGCGCTGAAATTCGGCCTGCACGTACTGGAACACCGCCGCCGGCCGGCCGCCCAGCGAATCGAGGGCCCGGGGCGAGGGCTGGAGCAGCACTTGCAGGCCGGTGCCGGTGTACTCGGGGTAAAGGTCGATTTCGCCCCCGCGCAGCGCCTCGAAGCAGATGGTGGTGCCGCCCAGGCCGGTTTTGGTAGCCACCCCCAGGTCGGTGTTGCCGCGGATGAGGGCGGCGTACATCTCCACCAAAATGTACTGCTCGGCGAAAATCTTCGAGCCCAGGCGCACCACCGGGGCCCCGGGCGGCAGCGGGCGCGGCGTTTTCCAGAGGCCCTGGCGGCGCAGCCAGGCCAGGGCCACGGCCTGCGGCTCGCGGTGCAGAAAATCGACCTGGTAGTTCAGGTTCGTCATGGCCGAGTCGGAAAGCTGGCCGCTGAGCTGGTCGAGCACGGGGCCCAGCTCGGGGTGCGCGCGCAGCAGGGCGGGGCGCACCACGGGCGCGGCGAAGTAGGGCGGCAGGGCGTGGCGGTCGTCGCGCAGCACGCGCAGGCCGTAGGCCCGGATGCGCCCGTCGGTCGAGTAGCCGTCGATGACGTCCACGTTCGCGGCGCGGGCGGCCTCGTACACCAGCGCCGGGGCCAGCACCACGTTGGGCAGGCGCACCAGGCCGTAGGCGTGGGTGAGGCCCGGCAGGCAGTCGGCCCGCCCGATGAACTCCGGGCTGAAGCCCGCCCGCAGCCGGCCCGCGGCCTGGGGCAGCCAGTAGCCGGCGGCCAGCACCGGCAGGGCCAGCAGCAGGGCCCCGCCCACCGCCCGCAGCCGCCGCGCCGAAAGCTTCTCCAGGGCCCCCAGGCCGGCGTCGAAGGCCAGGGCCAGGGCAGCAGCCGGAATGGCGCCGGCCAAAATCATGGCCGGGTTGTTCAGGGCAATGCCGCCGAAGATGAACTCGCCCAGGCCGCCGGCCGCCACGTAGGCCGCCAGCGTGGCCACCCCCACGTTGATGACGGTGGCCGTGCGGATGCCGGCCATCAGCACGGGCAGGGCCAGGGGCAGTTCCACGCGCCGCAGAATCTGGCCATCGGTAAAGCCCAGGCCCCGGGCGGCCTCCACCACGGCCGGGGGCACGCCCTGCACCCCGGCCACCGTGTTGCGGATGATGGGCAGCAGCGAGTACAGCAGCAGCGCCAGGATGGCCGGAGCCGCCCCGATGCCCATCAGCGGAATCAGGAAGCCGAGCAGGGCGATGCTGGGCACGGTTTGGAGCACGCCGGCCGCGCCCAGCACTGCCGGGGCCCAGCGCGGCCGCCGCGTGAGCCACAGGCCCACGGGCACCCCCACGGCCACGCCCAGCAGCAGCGCCGCCGCCGTGAGGGCCACGTGCTGCAAGGTTTGCTGGCCCAGCTTGCCGGCTTGTTCGTGCCAGAAAGCGAAGAGTTCAGTGAGGGTGTGCATGGGCGGGGGTGGATGGGTGAATGGGGTTGTTTAAGGGACTGTCAGGCCGTCATGCTGAGCGCAGCCGAAGCATCTCTCCCGCTCACTACTCCTGATTACTGCTGCGGGAGAGATGCTTCGGCTGCGCTCAGCATGACGTTCAATTATTTCTCCCCACTCACCCACCGCCCAGCCGCTGCTGGAAGGCATCCAGAAACTGCCCCACGTGGTAGCCGTCGGCCAGGGCGTGGTGCACGTTCACGGCCACGGCCATGCGCAGGCCAGCGCCGTGCGCGTAGGCCTGGCCGAAGGAAAGCTTCGGGCAGCTGTCGGGGTGCTGGAAGCTGCGGGCGTGGGTGAGGCCCGTGAAGCGCGCCCACGGCACGGCCGAGCAGTGCAGCACGTCGGGCCGGCCGGTGCGCTCGGTCAGGTTGAGGCCGCGGGTGGCCTGCACGGCCGCAATTTCAAGCTGGGCCCCGGCCACGAAATCGGCCAGGCCCGGCTGCTGCTCGATGAAGGAAAAGCCGAACGTGTGGTCGGGCCGGCCGATGGTGGCCGAGGCGTGCACCCGGTCGTAGGCCACCACCTGGCCCGGCTCGATGCGGTGCCGAAACTCGGGCACCGCGTTGGCGGCCTCCACGGCGTGGTAGAGGTAGTAGAGGAAAAACGACACGCCGAGGCGCTTGGCTTCGGCGCGGGCGGCGGTGACGTCCACGTCGGCCACCAGCCCAAAAAACGGCTCGTCAAACCTCGAAAAGAACTCAAAATGCTCGCGGCGGGGCCAGGTGGCCAGGTCAATCGGCTGCTTCATGGGGCGCAAGTTCGGTACTTTTGGGCCCTGGCTGGCCCGTGGGGGCCGGTTTGCTTGCTCACGCTCCTGCTATATGCCCCGGCCCCAGCTCATTGCCTTCGATGCCGACGACACGCTCTGGCCCAACCAGCCGCACTTCGACCACGTGGAATCCCAGCTGGCGGCGATATTGGTCCGGTGCGGCGCGGCCGACGCCATCGGGGCCCAGCTCTACGCCGTGCAACGCGCCAACATGCACCTGTTCGGCTACGGCGCCAAGTCGTTGATGCTGACCATGATTGAAACGGCTATCCAGCTCACCGACGGGGCCGTGACGGGGCGCGAGATTCAGCAGCTGCTCGACCTTGGCAAGCGCCTGCTCGACTTTCCCATCGAGCCGCTGCCCGGCGTGCTAGAAGTATTGGGCGAGCTACGGCGGCGTGGCGAGCGGCTGATGGTGCTCACCAAGGGCGACTTGTTCGACCAGGAAAGCAAGCTGGCGCGCTCGGGCCTGGGCGATTTTTTCGACCACGTGGAGATTGTGAGCGAGAAGGACGAGGCCACCTACCGGCGCATTTTGGCGCGGCACGGCGTGGCCCCGGCCGATTTCCTGATGATTGGCAACTCCCTCAAGTCCGATATTCTGCCGGTGCTGGCCCTGGGGGCCCCCGCCATCCACGTGCCCTACCACACCACCTGGATCCACGAGGAAGTGCCCGCCGAGCGCCTGGCCGGCCTCAACTTCCACCGCGCCGAGGACCTAACGGACGTGCTGGCTTACTTGGCCTAGCTGTTTAGGAAGTCAAAAGAACGTCATGCTGAGCGCAGCCGAAGCATCTCTCCCGCAGCAGTAATCAGGATTTGTGAAGCAGTAGAGATGCTTCGACTCCGCTCCGCTGCGCTCAGCATGACCGTTTTAGCAATTTAACGGCCTTTTTAGCCGCAAAAGCCTGCTGCCCGCCGCCCGCCCGGGCTACCCCAAGGCCCGCCCGAAGGCGGCCAGCAGCTGCCCCAGCGTGAGGGGCTGCGGGGCCCCGGCGATGCCCAGGTGGCCAGTACCGGTGTCGCCGAGCAGCGCCACAGCGGCCTGCACGCTGGCGGTACCGGGCAGGGTAGGGGCCCCGGCGGGCGCCGCCTGGCCGTCATATTCCACGAAGGGTAGCACCTCGCCTAGTGTCGTCACGCGCATTTGCAGGGCCAGGCGCTCGGCCTGGAAGAAGCTGCGCACGAAGTCGTTGGCCGGATGGAATAGCAACTCGCGTGGGGGCCCCAGCTGCTGAATTTTGCCGTGGTTGAGCAGCATGATGCGGTCGGCCAGCTCGAAGGCCTCGGTTACGTCGTGGGTCACGAGCACCACGGTTTTGCGGCGCAGCTCGTCCAGCTCGCGGAAGTCGCGGCGCACGGCGGCGCGGGTGATGGGGTCGAGGGCCCCGAAGGGCTCGTCGAGCAGAATCACCGGCGGGTCGGCGGCCAGGGCCCGGGCCAGGCCCACGCGCTGCTGCTGCCCGCCCGAGAGCTGCGCCGGCAGCATGGCGGCAAACCGGGCGGCGGGCAGGTGCAGGCGCTCGAGCAGCGCGGTGGTGCGGGCGGCGGTTTCGGCGGGCGGGCGGCCCAGCAGGCCGGGCACCACGCCAACGTTCTGGGCCACGGTATAATGCGGCAGCAGCCCCACCTGCTGAATGACGTAGCCAATGCCGCGCCGCAGCGCCTCGGGGGCCTGCTGGCGCACGTCGCGCCCGTTGATTTCGATGGTGCCGCCGTCGGGCTCGATCAGGCGGTTGAGGGTTTTGAGGAGCGTGGTTTTGCCGCAGCCGCTGGGGCCCAGTAGCACCAGCGTTTCGCCCGCGGCCACCTCAAACGAAAGATCAACCACCACCACCTGGGCCCCGAAGCGCTTGGTGAGGTGCGAGACGCGGATGACGGGCAGGGACGGGATATCGGGCATGAGCAGGCGGCAAGATACGGCGGCCCGGTGGGGCCCCGGCCCGCATCGGCCGGGCTCATACCGCGCCACCCAAAAAAAGCCCCTGCCAGCGAGGGCAGGGGCGTAGCAAATGCGCAACCGGCTAGGTCGTTATTCTACCACCAGGCGCTGGGTACGGGTGGTGCCGCCGGCCGTGGCTTGCAGCAGGTAGAGGCCGGGGGCGAGGCCATCGAGCGCCACGGCGGGCCCGGCGGCAGTGCGCACCAGCCGGCCCTGCGCGTCAAATAACTGCACGGCGGCTTTACCGCTTAAGCCCCGCAGCAGCACTTGGCCGTGGGCGGGGTTGGGGGCCAGGTGCCAGCCGGCGGCGGCGCTGGCGGGCGCCGTGGCCAGGGCCGTGCCGGCGAACGGAATGTAAATGGGCAAAGGGTTGGCCACGGTGCCGTTGCCGAGCTGGCCGTAGTCGTTGCTGCCCCACGTCCAGAGCGTGCCGTCGGCGCGCAGGGCGGCGGTTTGGCTGCCGCCGGCCGCGGCGCTTTGCCAGCTGGCCCCGCCGATGACGGCTTCGGGCAAGCCGCTGGCCGCAGTGGTGCCGTTGCCAAGCTGCCCTTCGTAATTGTAGCCCCAGGCCCAGAGGGAGCCGTCGGCGCGCACCGCCAGCGAGAGCAAAGCGGCGGCGCTTGTGCTGCGCCAGTTGGCGTCGGGCCCCACTTGCACGGGCGCCAACTGGTCGCCGTAGAAGAAGCTCCCGAGTTGGTTGTAGTCGTTGTTGCCCCAGGCCCAGAGCGTGCCGTCGGCGCGCACGGCTAGGCTGTGGTACTGGCCCGCCGCTGCACTCTGCCAAGCGGCGGTGCCCACCTGCACGGGGACGCGTTGAGTAGTGGCGGTGCCATTGCCGAGTTGGCCATTGTCATTGTTGCCCCAGGCCCACAAGGTGCCGTCGGTGCGCAGAGCCAGGCTATGCAACGAGCCGGCCGCCACGCTCTGCCAGTTCGTGGCGGTGCCCACTTGCGTGGGAGTGGGCGCGGAGGCCGCCGTACCGTTGCCGAGTTGGCCGTCGAAGTTGGAGCCCCAGGCCCACAGGGTACCGTCGGCGCGCACGGCCACCGTGTGGAACTGGCCGGCAGCTACGCTTAGCCAGGCGGCGGTGCCCACTTGCACCGGGGCGCTCTGGCTGGTGGTAGTGCCCAGGCCCAGTTCATTGTCGAAGTTGGCGCCCCAGGCCCACAAGGTGCCGTTGGTGCGCAGGGCCAGCGTGTGGTGGTCGCCGGCTACTACGCGCTGCCAATCCGTGGCCGTGCCAATTTGGCCGGGGGTAGCGCGGTCCACGGTCGTGCCCAGGCCCAGTTCGCCGTTGTAGTTGTAGCCCCAGCTCCAGAGGGTGCCGTCGGCGCGCACGGCCGCCGTGTGGTAGTAGCCGGCGGCAACGCTGCGCCACGTGCTGGGCAGGGCCACCGGCGCCGGCGCGTAGTGGAGCTCCGCCCCGTTGCCGAGCCGGCCAGCGCCGTTGTTGCCCCAGGTCCAGAGGGTGCCGTCGGCGCGCAGGGCCACCGCGTGGGTGTAGCCGGCGGCCACGGCTTGCCACGCCGCGCCGCGGCCCACCTGCACGGGCAGCGGCTGGGCGGTGGTGTTGCCGGTGCCGAGCTGGCCGTAATAATTTTGGCCCCAGGCCCAGAGGGTGCCGTCCGTACGCACCGCGGTGGCGTAGTTCTGGCCCAAGGCCGCGCTTTGCCAGTTAGTGGCGGTGCCCACTTGCGTGGGCGCAACCACGGGCGTCCCGGGCGTGGTGCCGGTGCCGAGCTGGCCCGAGTAATTATTGCCCCAGGCCCAGAGGGTGCCGTCGGTGCGCACGGCCAGGATGTTGTTTGTGCCGGCGCTGGCCTGCTTCCACGTGGCCGTGCCCACCTGTACGGGGGCGAGCAAGTTGACGCTCGTGCCGTCGGTGTTGCTGCCCCAAGTCCAGAGGGTGCCGTCGGTGCGGATGGCCACCGCGAGCCGGTAGCCGGCCGCCACGCTCTGCCAAGTGGTGGCGGTGCCCACCTGCACCGGGGCGCTTTGGTCGGTGGTATTGCCAGTTCCCAACTGGCCGTTGGTATTGAGGCCCCAGGCCCAGAGGGTGCCGTCGGTGCGCACGGCCAGGACGTAAAACGAGCCCGCGCTGACGCTTTTCCAGTTCGTGTCGGAGCCCACCTGCACCGGGGCGGGCTGGTTGCCCAAGTTGTTCCGGCCGAGCTGGCCGTAGTAATCTTCGCCCCAGGCCCAGAGCGTGCCGTCGGGCTGGATGGAATAGGTGTTGTTGCTGCCAGCGGCGATGCGCTGGGCGTGGGCCGGGTCCCCCCAACGCAGCAGCAAAAACAAAAGCAAAGCGAGCAAAGCCCCCGGACGCGCGGAAAAAACAACCATAAAATCAACGTAATAGATGCGACAGAAATAGCAGTAAGAAGCGCCCCCGCGGCAAAGAGGGCCTACTTCGGGCATAAGATAAAGTAGTTCGGCGGCGCCCCAATGCCAGCTAATGCCCGCCGGGCCCCGAAGCGCTTGCGGAGGCGGGCAACGCGGCAGACGGACAAGGACGGGGGGCGGGCACCAAGAATCGAACGGCAGCGGCCAAAGTACGTTAACGGGGCCACACGCGGGGCCCCAGTCCGGGCCGCGCGGCTTTCACACTGCCATTTTCCTTCCTCCTTTCCCTTTCCTTATGCACCACCGCACCCTCGGCAAAACCGGCTTCTCTGTTTCTGAAATCAGCCTCGGCACCTGGCAGGTAGGCGGCAAGTGGGGCGAACCCTTTTCCGACGCCACCGCCGACGCCATCCTCGACGCCGCAGCCGATGCTGGTGTTAATTTCATCGACACGGCCGACGTGTACGGCGACGGGGCCAGCGAGGCCGCCGTGGGCCGGCTGGTGCGCCGCCGGTCCGAGCGCATTTTCGTGGCCACCAAGTGCGGCCGCCGCCTCCAGCCCCATACCAACGAAGCCTACCAGCCCGCCGCCCTGCGCGGCTTCGTGGAGGACAGCCTGCGCAACACCGGCCTCGACGCCCTCGACCTGGTGCAGCTGCACTGCCCGCCCACCGACGTGTTCTACCGCCCCGAAATCTTCGAGCTGTTCGATAAGCTGCGCGAAGAAGGCAAAGTGCAAAACCTGGGCGTGAGCGTGGAGCGGGTGGAGGAAGGCCTCAAGGCCCTGGAATACCCCAACGTGGCCACGCTGCAAGTCATCTTCAACCTGTTTCGCCAGCGCCCGGCCGAGCTGCTCTTTCCGGAAGCCAAGCGCCGCGACGTGGGCATCATCGTGCGGGTGCCGCTGGCCAGCGGCTTGCTCACGGGCAAGTTTGGGCCCCAGACCGAGTTTGCCCCCGACGACCACCGCCATTTCAACCGCGACGGCGCGGCCTTCGACAAGGGCGAAACCTTCGCCGGCGTGGACTACGCCACCGGCCTGGCCGCCGTGGAGGAGCTGAAGGCCGTGTTTCCCGGCGAGGGGGCCTTGGCCGCGGCGGCCTTGCGCTGGGTGCTGATGTTCGACGAAGTGAGCTGCGTGATTCCGGGGGCCTCGCGCCCCGCCCAGCTCGAAAGCAACCTGCGCGCCGCCGACCTGCCACCCCTGGAAATCGGCCAAATGGCCGCCGTGCGCGACGTGTACCAGCGCCGCATCCGGCCGCTGGTGCACCAGCTGTGGTAGGGCATTGGAATAATTATGAATTAAAAATTATGAATTAGAAATTAGGCGGTGGCCTAAAGTGGGGTGGTTCGGCGAATTTTTCCGTCGTCGGACCACGCTAGTGAGGTCTTAAAACCGCTATTTTTTAGTGCGAGTGATCCGACGAAGCCTTGCGGGCAATTCGCCGGACCACCTCATTTTAAACCACCGCTCAACTATGAATTAGAAATTAAAAGGGCAGGAGAACCTACTGCTGCGCTTTTAATTCATAATTTCTAATTCATAATTTTTAATTATTCCCGGCGTTGGCCTGGGGCCCGAAAAGGCCCGCCGGGGCCTTGCGCACCATTTTTGTCTACTTTTGATGCCTCCCGGGCCCCTCGCGGCCCCTTCACGCTACCATTTCCCGATGAAGCTATTTCCCCGGCTGGCGCTGGCCGCCACGCTCACGGCGGCGGCCCCGGCGGCCGCCCTGGCCCAGCAAACCCAGGTGTTTGCCAGCGACGAGCGGTTTTTCCAGGAAGGGCTCGAGCTGTTCGACCGCCAGCAGTACGGGGCCGCCCAGGTGGCCTTCCAGCAGTACCTGGACGTGGAGCCGCGCCGCACCGGCCGCCAGGAGCCCCTGGCCCGCGACCGCACCGCCGACGCCGAGTACTACTACGCCGTGAGCGGCCTCTACCTGCTGCACCCCGACGCCGAGGGCCTCGTGCTGGCCTTCGTGGCCGCCCACCCGGCCCACCCGCGCGCCGCGGTGGCCTACTTCGAGCTGGGCAAGTTCTACTTCGACCAGCAGAACTACCCGCAGGCCATTGCCTACTTCCAGAAGGTGGCCCCCGCCAACCTCAGCGATGGGCAGCGGGCCGAGTCCGATTTTAAGCTGGCCTACAGCCACTTCCAGCAGAAGGACTACGACCAGGCCCGTCTGCTGTTCGACCGCAGCAAGCAGGCCCAGGGGCCCTACCGCTACGCCAGCGCCTACTACGCCGGCTACCTCGGCTACCGCGCCGGGGCCTACGCCGCCGCCCGCGCCGACCTGGCCGTGGCCGAGCAAAACGACGATTACAAGCCCGTGGTGCCGGCCATCATGACGCAGATTTACTACAAGGAAGGCGACTACGACGGCCTGATTGCCTACGCCGCGCCCCGCCTGCGCCAAACCCCGCCGCCTCAGAACGCCAACGAAATCCAGCTGCTGGTGGGCGACGCCTACTACCAGAAAACGGACTACAAGCAGGCCGTGGGCTACTACGACCAGTACGCGGCCGCCCGCAAAAACAAGATTGAGCCGGCACTGCAATACAAAATCGGCTTCGCCAACTACAAAACCGGCGACTACAAAGGCGCCATCACCAACCTGCGCGCCGTGGCCGCCCACCGCGACACGCTGGGCCAGAACGCCGCCTACCACTTGGGCCTGAGCTACCTGCAAGCCGGCCAGAAGCCCCAGGCCGTCACGGCCTTCGAGGCCGCCCGCCAGGGCCCCGTGCAGAAGGACGTGGCCGAAAACGCCACCCTCAAGCTCGCCCAGGTGCAGGCCGAGCTGGGCAACCAGGCCGAAGTGGTGGCCGTGCTCCGGGACTTCCGCCGCAAGTTCCCGCGCTCGGCCAACCAGGCCACCGTGGACGACTTGCTGAGCAGCGGCTTTCTGGCCTCCACCGACTACGCTGCGGCCATCGACTACCTCGAAGGCCTCGACGACCGGGGCCCCAAACTGAACGCCACCTACCAGCGCGTGACCTACGCCCAGGCCGCCACGCTTTACAACGCCGGGCAGTACGACCCGGCGCTGGCACTGCTGGACAAGTCGCTCAAGTACCCGTCGGACGATGCGCTGCGGGCCGCCGCGCAGGTGCTGCGGGGCGAGGTTTACAGCGTGGGCCAGCGCTACCCCGAGGCCGCCACGGCCTACGCCGCTGCGGCCCGCACCGTGCGCCAGGGCGGCGTGTCGCCCGACGAAGTGGCCTTCGAGCAGCGCGCCCGCTACGGCCTCGGCTACGCCTACTATAATACGAAGCAGTACGCCCAGGCCCGGCCCCAGTTCCAGGCCTACCTGGCGGCCGACGACGCCAGCAAAACCCGCGACGCCAATTACTACGACGCCACCCTGCGCCTGGCCGACCTCAGCTACGTGGCCAAAAGCTACGCGCCCGCGCTGGCCGGCTACGACAAGGTGATTCAGGCCAACGCCTCCGACAAAGACTACGCCTACTACCAAAAGGGCGTGACGCTGGGCCAGATGGGCCGCCGCGCCGAGGCCGACCAAACCTTGGCCACGCTGCTGCGCACGAGCCCTAACTCGCGCTACGCCGAGCAGGCCGCCTTCCAGCAGGCGCAGCTGGCGTTTGAGGCCGGCGACTACCAGCCGGCGGTGGACGGCTTCACGAAGCTCATCACCGGCCGGCCCAGCAGCCCGCTCGTGCCCCAGGCCCTGCAAAAGCGCGGCGTGGCCTACGCCAACCTGCAAAAGCAGGACGCCGCCGTGGCCGATTTCCGCCGCGTGCTGACAGACTTCCCGCGCTCGGATGCCGCTAACCAGGCCATCTACAGCTTGCAGGAAAGCCTGGCCGCGCAGGGCAAAACGGAGGACTTCGATGGGGCCTTGGCCGCCTTTAAGGCCCAGAACCCCGACAGCAAGGCCACCGAAAGCGTGGAGCTGGAGGCGGCCAAGTCGCTGTACCTGGCCGAGAAGTACCCCCAGGCCATCCAGCGCCTGGAAGGCTTCCTCAAGCAGTACCCCGACAATGCCCTGGGCGCCAACGCCCGCTACTACCTGGCCGACTCGTACCTGAAAACCGGCAACAAGGCCGAGGCCCTGCCGCGCCTGCGCGCCGTGGTGACGGAGAACAAGAGCGAGTTCGTGAACCGGGCCCTGGGCCGCGCCGCCGACCTCGACCTCGAAACCCAGAACTACCCCGAGGCCATCGAGTACTACACCCGGCTGCGCACGGCCAGCACCAACCGCCGCGAGGTGGCCAACGCCACCCTGGGCCTGCTGAAGGCCGAGTACGAAAGCGCCGACTACCCCGCCACCCGCCGCGTGGCCGAGGAGCTGCGCACCCAGGCCGGGGCCCCCGCCAGCGCCACCAACGCCGCGCTGCTCTACCTGGGCAAGGCCAGCTACCGCACCGGGGCCCTCGACCAGGCTGCCACCGAGCTGGCCGCCACCGTGGCCGCCGCGCCGGGCGACGCGGTCGGGGCCGAGGCCAACTACCTGCTGGCCGACACCCAGTTCAAGCAAAAGCAGTACGACGAGGCCCTGAAAACGGCCCTGCGCAACAACAGCGACTTCGGCAACTTCGAGCTGTGGCAGGGCCGGGCCTTCCTGCTGGTGGCCGACGTGTACGCCGCCCAGGGCGACAACTTCCAGGCCCGCGGCACGCTCAATTCCATCATCGACAACAAATTCCCGGTGCCCGAAATCGTGGCCGGCGCCCGCGAAAAGCTAGCCGCCCTGGGCCCCGACGATGCCGCCGCCCCGATCAAAGCCACTCCCGCCCGGCCCACCAAAGCCGCGCCCGCCAAGCCCGCGCCGGCCCCCGCCAAGGGCGCTGCGACGGCCCCGCGCAGCCAGCCGACCGCGCCCCGCAGCGGCTTGGCGCCGGCCACGACCCCGGCCGCCGGGGCCCCCGCCGACACGTTGCGCCGCGCCGCGCCAGCCCCCGACAGCACCAAGTCAATTAAAAATTAAGAATTATAAATTAAAAACCAGGACCGTCACGCCAGCACTCACCCAGCAATTCTGCTCTGTGAAACTCCGTGAACTCTGTGCGAAACCGGCCGCTGGGGCCCTAAAAACGCAAATCGGGACCGCTCAATTTTTAATTTTTAATTCATCATTTTTAATTGAAAACTCTCTGCTTATCTCCTTACTAATGAAGTATATTATAACCCAGCATTCACGCCGCACAATAGGAGCGGGGCTGCTGCTGGCCGGGGCCCTGCCCGCTTTGGCCCAGGCCCAGCCCACTAAGCCCCGCAAGGGCGGCACCATTCAGGAGGCGGAGATTGAGATTGTGAAGGACCGCGTGAACGAGCTGGGCACGGCCCCCCGCAACTTCGACAAAATTGCGGTGCCTGCCTCGCCCAAAACCACGGCGGCCCCGGCCTACACTTTCCCCGATTTCCGGCTGCCGCCCGACCGCCTCGTTCCCTCGGTGCAGGTGCTCACCATCAAGCAGGAGGAGCTGGCGCCGCTCACCGGCAACTACCTCAAGGCGGGCATCGGCAACTACGGCACCTTCTACGGCCGGGCCTACCTGCACAGCGCCCGCAGCACCGACCACAGCTACGGCCTCGACCTCAAGCACATCAACTCGCTGACCGGGCCCATAGACGGCAAGAACTCGGGCGTGTCGCAAACCAGCGCCGCTCTAACCGGCGAGATTTACCGCGGCAACGCGGCCTTCGGCGGGGCCCTGGACGTGAGCCGCGAGCGGTACAACTTCTATGGCTATACCGGCCCGGCCACCTCGCCGGTGCCCCAGCCCACGCCCGATGTCGGCGACCTCAAGCAGGTGTTTACGCGCTTCGGGGCCCGGGCCTACGCCCGCAACCAGGCCCCCAGCGCCCCGCTGCAATACGAACTGGGCGTGGGCTACAAGTACTGGAACGACCACTTCTCGGCCTCTGAAAGTAACGTGCTGCTGAACGCCAAGCTGGGCTATGCCCTGAGCGAGACAAGCCGCTTCGTGCTGAACGGCGACGCCTCGTTCATCACCGATAAGGACTCGGCCACCCGCTCGCGCAACTTCGTGCAGGTGACGCCGGCCTACGAGGTGAAGCGCGACCGCCTGAACCTGGCCCTGGGCCTCACCCTGGGCTACTCCTCCGACCTGCTCAACGGCGTGAGCCGCGGGGCCGTGTACCCGGCCATCCGGGTGGGCTACGCCGTGGTGCCCGAGCAGTTCACCGTGTATGGGGGCCTGGGCGGGGCCATCCAGCGCGTGACGCGCAACGACATCACCGCCGAAAACCCCTGGCTGAACCGCAACGTGTACGTAGCCGACACCCGCCGGGGCCCCACCGTGTACGCGGGCTTCACCGCCGCCCCGGCGCGTGGCCTGGAGCTGAACGGCCGCCTGACCTTCAGCCGCGACAAGAACCTGTACTTCTACCTCAGCGACCCGTTGCACCAGGACAAGTTCAACCTGGTGTACGACGACGAGGGCACCACCAACGTAAACCTGCACGCCGAGGCGCTGTACGGCACGGGCGAAAAGTACCGCGTGGGGGCCCGGGCCGACTACAACCACTACGGCACCCGGGCGCTGGCCCAGCCCTACGGCCGGCCCGAGTTCCAGGCCACCGTGTTCGGCACCTACAACGTGTCGGACAAGCTGCTGCTGGGCGTCGAAACCTACTTCTACTCGGCCAGCTACAGCGTCAGCTACGTCAACCAGGTGCCCGATTTTTACCGCGCCACGTCGCCGATTTACGACCTCAACCTGCGCGCCGATTACCGCGTTACGTCAAATTTATCCATCTTTGCAATGGGTAATAACCTCGCCAACCGTCAATACCAGCGGTTTTACCGCTACCCCGTCAAGGGGATTAACATCATCGGCGGGGTGACTTACACGTTTTAAAGATTTAATTGTTGCTGGTTGAATTGTTGATTGTTAAGCGCTTACTTGCCGGGTTAATACCCCGCGCCGGGAAGCTCCATTGAACAGCCAACCCTTGCACCAGCCGCAATCCAACGCCACTCTCTATGCACCTCGCCGACCACATCCGCCCCCTGCTCCGCGACCACGACTGCGTGATTATTCCGGATTTTGGGGGACTGGTGGCCGATGCCGTACCGGCCCGGGTGCAGGCCAACCGCCATGCCGTGAGCCCGCCGGCCCGCCTGGTGGCCTTCAACCAAGCCCTGACCCGCAACGATGGCCTGCTCGTGGACGCCCTGGCCCAGCACCTGGGCGTGCCCGCCGCGCAGGCCCGGGAGGCCCTGCGCACCGCCGTGGCCGGCTTGCAGCACGACCTGGACGCCACCAGCCGCACCGAGCTGCCGGGCATCGGCGTGTTTCGCCGCGCCGCCGGCCGCGGCCTCTCGTTCGAGTACACCGGCACCGATACGCTGCTGCCGGCCGCCTACGGCTTGCCCGAGCTGGCGGCCCGGCCCGTGCGCGCCGCGGCCCGCACCGGGGCCCGCGCCCCGCAGGCGCTGCCCGCGCCGCGGCTGCACCCGGCCCGGCCCACCCGCCGCCGCGTATTCAGCTACGCGGCCATCGGCTTGGTGGCTGGGCTCTTGGTGTCGGCCAACTACTTGTTTGCCCTGCACAGCGGCTACATGCCCGTGGCCTGGCAGAGCCGCCTGCCACTGTGGGCCGATGCCCGCCCCGCCACGCCGGGGCCCCAGCAGGCCGGCCTGGCCCGCCAAACCTGGAACCCGGTGCCCGTAGCTACGGCTCCCGTGGCTACTGCACCCACTGAGGAGGACCCCAGCTTAATGGCCGAAGCCAATGAACTGGCCTCGACCCCTGCGAACCCAGTGCTGGCGCCCGCCGCAAAGACGGTGGCCAAGCCCGCGACCATTACCAAAACCGCCACGCCCGTGGCCAAGCCAACAGCAGCCATTGCCAAGCCGGCTGCGAGGGGAGCAACCAAAGCTGCCCCCGCCGCCGCAGTGTTCAGCCCCACAATTAATGCGCCTACGGGCCGTTATTACATCGTGGGCGGCAGCTTCCGCACGCTGGCGGCGGCGCAGGTGCAGCGGCAGGTGCTGGCCAAACTGGGCCACCGCTCGCGCGTGGTGCTGCCCCGGTTCAGCGGCCATAAAATCAAAGTTTCCATCGACGACTACGCCGACAAGCGGACGGCCGAGCGCGAGGCGCAGCGCATGCGCACCCAAACCCACCTGGGGAAAGACCTCTGGGTGCTGGCTAATTAAAGCTACTTCCTACGAATGTCCATTCTCCTGTTACAGGTTACCAACGCGGCGGTTTCGGCCGCCCCCGATTCCGTAAACGCAGCCGTGAATGCCGCCAACCAAGCCGGCGGTGGGCTCTCGCTCATCGATTTGATTCTGAAGGGCGGCTGGATCATGCTGCCCTTGTTCATTTTGCTGTTCGTTTCGGTCTACATCATCTTGGAGCGCTACCTCACCATCCGCAAGGCCGGGGGGCAGCCCGAGTCGTTCATGAACGGCATCCGGGCCCTAATGGTGAAGAGCGACGTCCAGGGCGCCAAGCTGCTGTGCGCCCAAAACCCCTCGCCGCTGGCCCGCATGGTCGAGAAAGGCCTGCGCCGCCTGGGCCTGCCGCTCACCGAAATCGAAGCCAGCGTGGAAAACGTGGGCAAGATTGAAATTGCCCGCCTCGAAAAGAACATCAACATCCTGGGCATCATTGCCGGCATTGCGCCCATGCTGGGCTTCGTAGGCACAATCATCGGCGTGATCAAGATTTTCTACGCCATCAACGCCACCGGTGACTTCGGCATCGCCCAGATTGCCGGGGGCCTCTACACCAAGATGGTAACCTCGGCCGCGGGCCTCATCGTGGGCATCATCGCCCACGCCGGCTACCACTGGCTTAGCATCCTGGTCGAGCGCATGGTGTTCCGCATGGAGAACTCAGCCATCGAGTTCATGGATATTTTGCAGGATAACTAATTTTAAATGTGGAAATTCAAGAATGTGAAAATGTGATGAATGGCAGTTGATTCTAGTTAGAAAAAGCGGCCATTCCGATTAGGGTATTTTTTCATTTCCACATCATCATTTTTCCACATTTACCTTGAACCTTTCCCGCCGCCATCGCCTGACCTCACACGTCGAAACGGGGTCGATGAACGACATCATGTTTTTCCTGATGCTGTTCTTCCTCATCGTTAGCACGATGGTGAACCCGAACGTTATCAAGCTGCTGCTGCCCAACGCCAAAAGCAGCAAGCAGGTGATGAAGCAGCCCATTACCGTGTCCGTAGATGCCGCGGGGGCCTACTTCGTCAACAAAAAGCCTGTGCAGCCCACCGAGTTGGAAACGGAGCTGACGGCCCTCATCGGCAAGAACAACCTCGACACGCCCACGGTGGTACTGCGCGTCGATGCCTCGCAAAACGTGCAGAAGCTGGTGGATATTCTTGAAATCGGGAACCGTTTGAAGATCAAAATGGTGATGGCCACCCAGGCCCAGCAGGCCGCTGGGAAATAGCTTGGCTTTAGCTGTTTGCTAACAGCTTTTAGCACTTAGCTTTCGTTTCAAGAACAGTAACCTTCTCGGTAAACCACAAAAGCTAACAGCTGACAGCTAGTAGCTAACAGCTCAAATGCAATGGCCCTCGACTATCCCGAACAGCACCGCCGCGAGGCTCTGATTGGTACCGTGGCCATCCACGTGGCCCTAGTCCTGTTTTGCCTGTTCACCGTATTTAGGGGCCCCAACCCGCCGCTCGACGAGATTGCCACGCCCGGCGGGGGCGGCGTTGAGCTGAACTACGGCGTGGACGCGGCTGGCAGCGGCGACGTGCAAACCACGGCCACCGCCAACGCCTCGCCCAACCGCCAGGACAGCCGCCCGCCCGCCGCCGCGCCCGAACCCCGGCCCGTAACGGCCGTGGCCCAAGCCACGCCCACGCCCCCGGCCGCCGAAAAAATCATCACCAGCGACGCCGAGGAGAGCCCCGTGACGGCCCCCGTGGTGGCCACGCCCGCGCCGCCTAAGGAGGAAGTGAAGGAAGTGCCCAAGCCGGCCCGTAAGGTGGCCGTTACGTTCTCGCCCAAGGGCACGGCCACGGGCGGCGGCAACGGTGTGAACGGCAGCAGCACCGCGCCCACCGGCAACAACAACGGCGACCGCCCCGGCACCGTGGGGGACCAAGGCGACCCGCGTGGCTCGCTGAACGCCAAGGCGCTGTACGGCGGCGGCGATGGTGACGGCGGCGGCTCGGGCGGCGGCAGTGGCCGGGGCCGTGGCAACGGCAGCGGCGACGGCCTGGAAATGAGCGGCTGGGCCGCGGCGGCGGTGCCCAAGGTGGCCGCCGTGGACGATAACTCGGGCATCGTGCGTTTCAAGATTAAGATTGACGAGAATGGGGAGGTGGAAGGCGTCACCAAGGTGTCGGGCAACGTGTCGCCGGCCCAGGAAAAGCTGTGCCGCGACGCCCTGCAAAACGCCAGCTTCCGGCGCACCAACAACGGCACCGGCGGGGCCACGGGCTTCTACACGTTCAAGATTTCAGTTCAATAAATAGCTGGGGCCCCGGGCGCAATTGCTTTGGCTGCTCGCCAGCCGCGCTGCCTGACGCCTTGGTAGTAACCCCCATGAACTACGACGAAACACTGACTTTTCTCTACGCACAACTGCCCATGTACCAGCGGGTAGGGGCGGCGGGCTTCAAGAAAGGCTTGGGTAACACCGAAGCCATAATGGCAGCCATGGGCCACCCGGAGCGGCGCTTCCGCAGCGTGCACGTGGCGGGCACCAACGGCAAGGGCAGCAGCTCGCACTTGGTGGCGGCGGTGCTGCAAAGCGCCGGCTACAAGGTGGGCCTCTACACCTCGCCGCACCTGCGCGCCTTCACCGAGCGGGTGCGCCTGAACGGGCAGGAGCTGTCTCCCGATTACCTGGTGGCCTGGGTGGAAAAGTGGCGCGGCCTGTTTGCTGATGTGCAGCCCTCGTTTTTTGAAATGTGTGTGGCCCTGGCCTTCTGCTACTTCGCCGACGAAGCCGTGGACGTGGCCATGGTGGAGGTGGGCCTGGGCGGCCGGCTCGATTCCACGAACGTCATCACGCCGCTCGTGTCGCTCATCACCAACATCAGCTACGACCACCAAGCGATGCTGGGCAACACACTGCCCGAAATTGCGGGCGAGAAAGCGGGCATCATCAAGCCCGGCGTGCCGGTGGTCGTCAGCCAAACGCAGCCCGAAGTAGCGGCCGTGTTCGCGGCCAAAGCCGCTGCCGAAGCCGCGCCCCTCACCTGGGCTGACCAGCGCTACCGGGCCCACCCGGTGCCTACCACGGAAGCCGACGCCCCCGCCGGCACCCAGCTGTTCGACGTGGAACGCGCCGGGGCCCCATTCCTGCTCGATGCCGCCGTGGGTCTGCTCGGCGACTACCAGGCCCTGAACCTGCCCGGCGTGCTAGCCGTGCTCGACGAGCTGCGGGCCCAGGGCTTTGTGCTGCCCGAGGCCGCCGTGCGCCGGGGCCTGCGCGACGTGGGGCCCCTCACTGGCCTGCGCGGGCGGTGGAGCATTCTGGGCCACGCGCCGCTGGCGGTGGCCGACACGGGCCACAACGAGGCCGGCCTGCGCCTGGTGATGCAGCAGCTGCTGCGCGTGCCGCACGAGCGGCTGCACCTAGTCATCGGCACGGTGAACGACAAGGACGTGGGGCCCGTGCTGGCGCTGTTGCCGCCCGACGCCACATATTATTTTTGCCAAGCCGACATCCCCCGGGCTCTGCCGGCCGATGAGCTGGCGGCCCGTGCCGCGGCCGTGGGGCTGGCCGGCCAAGCCTACGGTCCGGTGGCCGCCGCGGTAGCCGCCGCCCGCGCTGCCGCGGGCCCCGCCGATGTGGTGTTCATTGGCGGCAGCACCTTCGTAGTGGCGGAGGTGCCGGAACTGTACCACTAGCCAACTGAACAACTGTAGCGTGGACTTCAACCAAAGGTCAGCGAAGCTAAAGTCCACGCTACAGTTGTTCAGTTGGCTCTATAACTTTCATTCGTTCCTTCGCTTACTTCCCTGCTTTGCCCCGCGTCAAACTCCACCGCTTTGCTGATAACGCTACCCGCCCCGACGTCATAGAGCCGGGCAAGCCCGAATTCGAAACCCTGGGGGGCCGCTGGCGGGCCGATTTTTTCCATAACGACCACCCGCTGACCCTGGAAATGGGCTGCGGCAAGGGCGAGTACACGGTAGGCTTGGCGCAGCGCCATCCGCAGCGCAATTTCCTGGGCCTCGACATCAAGGGCGAGCGGCTGTGGTCGGGCAGCACGCGGGCCGCTGCCCTGGGCCTGGCCAACGTGGGCTTCGTGCGGGCCCGGGCCGAAGCCCTAACGGCGCAGTTCAGTACCGGCGAGCTGAGCGAAATCTGGATTACGTTTCCGGACCCGCGGCCGCGCGACCGCGACATCAAGCGCCGCCTCACTTCGCCGCGCTTCCTGAACCAGTACCACGAGCTGCTGGCCCCTGGGGCCCCACTGCACCTCAAAACCGACAACGACGGCCTGTTTGACTACACCTTGGAAATCCTAGCCGCCCGGCCGGGCGCGGCGGTGGACGTGCAAACCCGCGACTTGTACGCCGAAGAGGGCCCCGGCTTTGCCGAAGCCCAGGCCATCCAAACCAACTTTGAGGGCAAGTACCGGGCGGTGGGCGTGCCCATTAAGTACCTGCGGTTCCGGCTGAGCTAGGGCCCCGGGCGGTCTGGCCTGCGGCCCTAGCTCAGCCGGCTGCTCACCAGGTTTAAGATGTACGCTGCCACTGCTCGGACCCCGGGGCCCCAACGCCGGGGCCCCAACGCCGGCGCTCCGGCGCGCTGCTCACCAGCCGGAGCGCTGGCCAAAGCCACCCTACAAGTTTTGAAGGATGGCTTTGGCGTTGACTACGTGGTCGGTGGCGTCGGTAAGCGAATTGAACACGTAGCGCACGCGCCCTTCGCCGTCGAGCACGTAGGTGACGCGGCCCGGGAGCAGGCCCAACGCGGCGCGGGGCACGGCATACTTGCGGCGCAGCTGCCCGCCGTTGTCGCTGAGGAGCGGAAACGGCAGGTCGTACTTGGCCGTGAACTGGCGGTGCGAGCGTTCGGAATCCGAGCTGATGCCGATGACCTCCGCACCCAGCGCCGCAAAGTCCTCGTACTGGTCGCGGAACGAGCAGGCCTCTTTGGTGCAGCCCGACGAGCCGTCTTTGGGGTAGAAGTACAGCACCACGGGGTGGCCGCGGTGCTCGCTGAGCTTGAAGGTGGTGCCGGCGGTGGTCGGCAAGTCGAAGTCCGGCGCCAAGTCGCCCACGCGCAGGGCCCGGTCGAGGCCGTCGGCCAAAATCGGCCGCAGGTGCACGTTGAGCTGGGGCTGGTTGGGGCCCAGCGGCAGGGTAAGGTCTTCGCAGCCGCCGTAGCCCGCCACCAGGGTATTGGGGGTGCGGGCGGGCAGCTCTAATGTAAAGTTGCCCGCCGCGTCGGTGCTGACCACTTGGTTCGTGCCCTTTACCAGCAACGTGGCCCCCGGCAAGGGGTTGCCCTCGGGGTCGAACACCCGGCCGGCCAGGCGGTAGGTCTGGGCCTGGACCGGCGCGGGAGAGTACGCGTTTCCCTGCATGGCGAGCAAGGCGGCGGACGGGCGGGTTTTGACGGTTTGCGCCTGCCCGGCGAGGACGGTGCCAAGGACGAGGGCGAAAGTGAGCGAGTGGTTCATGGGGAGCGGAGAGTTGGGCCACCTACGCCCCCGGTGCCGCGGCCAGTTTGCCGCCCCGCCCGCCAGCTCGCCGAACGCCTACTTATTCCCCGCAAAATACTCGAATTACCGGGCGAAGGACGCTCCGCCTTCGGCCAGAAGTAGCGCCCTGCCGGGGGCCGGGGTGCGCAATTTGCCGGCGCAGCTTGGGGCCCCGGGCCCCAGCCGGGGCCCTATTCCACTTCCTCCAGGGCCTCAAAAATCTCTTCCAGGCCGGTGAAATCACGCAGGCCGGGCTTGAGCTCGTCGCCGCCTTGCAGCACCAGGCCGGCCGGGCGCACGCCGTTGAGCAGGCCGGGCAGGTCGGCGGCGGTGAAGTCGCCGCCCAGCCACAGCGGAAACTGCCGGGCCAGGGCCCCCAACTGCTCCTGCCAGCCCACGAGGTCGGCCCCGCTGGGCAGCGTAATCAACACGGCCCCGCCAGTGGGGGCGAAGTCGGCGCTGCGCAGGTCGTGGGCCAGGTCGGGGTCGATGAGGGCCTGGAGGGCGGTGAGCAGGTCGGTTTCGCGCAGCACCGGGAAGGGCAGGGGCTCGTGCAGGCCGGGAATGAAAAAAGGTGCTTCGTGCAGCAGCACCCGGTCGAGGCCGCAGGCGGCGGCCACGGCCACAAGCTGCGCGGGGTCGGCGTCGCCGAATTCACCGATGAGTTCCACACCGGCCACCCAGCCGGCCAGCTCCCGGGCCGTGGCGGGGTCGATGGCGCCGGGCAGCTCGGGGTCGAGGGTGAAGATGAGGCCGTCGGCGCCCATGCCGGCGCAGTAGCGCGCGTCGGATAAATTGTTGATGCCGCGGACGAGGACGGGGATGCGAAGGGCCATGGTTTGGATGTGGGGATGCGGAGGAATGTGGCACATGTGGGAAATGATGCCGGGGCAAAGGTCGCACGGACAAGTTTTCATTTGCCTACACCCTGCACATCTGCCGCATTTCCCCACATTCTTCACGTCGGCTGCACGCACTTACATTCTTCACATTCCCACATTCACCCACATTCTTCACATCTTACTATCCGCCGTACCTTTGCGTTTCGGACGGCAGCCAAACCATTCACCTTTCGGGTGCTGTTCAGAACCAAATGGAAAACAACCCCAAAGGCCGCGTTCTCGTGGCCATGAGCGGTGGCATCGACTCGTCGGTGGCCGCCGTGCTCCTGCACGAGCAGGGCTACGAAGTGGTCGGCATGACCATGAAAACCTGGGACTACGCCTCGGCGGGCGGGTCGAAAAAAGAAACCGGCTGCTGCTCGCTCGACAGCATCAACGACGCCCGGCAGATTGCCGTGGACCTGGGCTTCCCGCACTACATCATCGACATCCGCGACGAGTTCGGCGATTTTGTCATCAACAACTTCACCGACGAGTACCTGGCCGGGCGCACGCCCAACCCCTGCGTGCTTTGCAACACCCACATCAAGTGGGACGCGCTGCTGCGCCGGGCCGACCAGCTCGGTTGCCAGTTCATCGCCACCGGCCACTACGCCCAGGTGCGGCAAGATGCCGACACTGGTCGCTTCGTGGTGAGCAAAGGCCTCGACGACCACAAGGACCAGAGCTACGCGCTGTGGGGCGTGAGCCAGGCCAGCCTGAGCCGCACGCTGTTTCCGCTGGGCCAGATGCGCAAAACCGCGATTTACGACGAGGCCCGCCGCCGCGGCTTCACCGCCCTGGTAAACAAGCCCGAGAGCTACGAAATCTGCTTCATCCCCGACAACGACTACCGGGGCTTCCTGCGCCGGCGCGTGCCGGGCCTGGAGGCGCGCGTGGCCGGTGGCCGCTTCGTGGACAAAAACGGCGCCGAACTGGGCCGCCACGAGGGCTACCCGTTCTACACCATTGGGCAGCGCAAGGGGCTGGGCATCGCGCTGGGCTTCCCGGCCTACGTAACGGAAATCCGGCCCGATACCAACGAAGTGGTGCTGGGCAACTACGACGATTTGGCCAGCACGGCCACCGTGGTGGGCCAGCTCAACCCCGGCAAGTACGCCACCCTGGAGGGGCGCGGCCTGGTGCCGGCCGTGGTGAAAGTGCGCTACAACCACGACGGGGCCCCGGCGTTTTTGGAGGAAGTGGGCGGCAAAATCCACGTCTATTTTGAGGAGCCTGTGCACGCCGTCACCCCGGGCCAGGCGGCCGTGTTCTACGAAGGCGACGACGTGCTGGGCGGCGGCTGGATCGAGCGCCACGTTATTGGCGAGGCGCCCCTGCCGTTTGCCCGGATGGAAGTGCCGGTGGCGTAGGGCCCCCAGCGGGCTACTGGCGGGCATGCTTTAAGATGATGCCAGGATAAAATAAGATTATTGGCGGGTTGCGGAAGAATTCTACGGGTCTTCGGCGGCCCGCCAATAACTTGCCGGTTGTTCCCGTTTATTCGTTGTTCTGTTGCCTATTCTACCGATTGCTATGCGTTTACGCTACCCGCTCCTGAGCGCCGCCGGGGCCCTGCTGGCCCTGGCCGGGTGCCGCACCCAAGACTCGCCCGCGCCCGATTACGGCAACGCCTACTACCCCGTGGCCGTGGGCACCTACCGCGCCTACCAGGTGGTGGACACGACCTGGAACAACTACGTGCGCACGGTGGGCACGCCCTACCAGCTGCGCGAGGCCATCACGGGCACCTACGCCGATGCCGCCGGCCAGCTGGCCTACCGCGTGGAGCGCGCCCGCCGCGCCACCACCGCCGACGCCTGGGTGGCCGATAGCGTGTTTGCCCTGAGCGTGAGCACCAACGCCGTGGTGCTGAACCGCGGCAACAAGCGCACCGTGGAGGCCGTGTTCCCGGCGCGCACCGGCCGCATCTGGAACTTCAACGCCTTCAACAACAACTCGGCCGACACGGTGAGCGCCACTACCCGCAGCTACCGCCGCGTGGGGGCCCCCTACACCACGGCGGTGCTCGGCGGCACGGCCCGGGCCTACCCCACGACGGCCACCGCCGTGGACACGGCCCTGAACAATACCAACGTGTACGAAGACAACCTCTACTACCTGCGCACCTACCAGCAGGTGCTGGCCCAGGGCGTGGGGCCCGTGCTGCGGCGGCGGCGGCGCTTCGAGTACACCGGCGGCACGAGTGGCGCGCTGCCGGTGCCGGGCCAGGTATTTAAAGGCTACATCCACCGCGAGACGCTGATTGATGCTGGTAGCCTATAAGTTGCACTTTTGCTAAATTTATCTTTCTGCTTGATTCTGTGAAGTATATGCGTGTGTATTGGGTGCGGGCCCTGGCCCTGGTAGCGGCGGTGCTGATTGGTGAAACGGCCCCCGCCCGGGCCCAGGGCACGGTACGCCGCCACCTGGTGTACTTCCGCGACAAGGCCGGCACGCCCTACCGCGTGGACCAGCCCGAGGCCTTTTTGTCCGCCCGCGCCGTAGCGCGGCGGCAGCGTCAGGGCATTGCCGTGGCCGCCCGCGACCTGCCCGTGAGCCCCGCCTACCTGGCCCAGGTCCGGGCCGTGCCCGGGGCCCAAATCGTGTACCCCTCGCGCTGGCTGAACGCCGTGCTGGTGGCCTGCGACTCAGCAGTGCTGGCGCAAGTGCAGGCGCTGCCCGCCGTGCGCCAGGCCACCACCCTCAGCCGAGGGCCCCGCCCGGCGGCTCCGGTGTGGGCCCCCGCCCCGGCCCAAACCAGCCAGCAAACCTACGAGGTGGGCACCCGCCCCGACTACGGCCGCACCTTCGCCCAGGACCAGCTCATCGGGGCCGTGGCGATGCACGACGCCGGCTACAAGGGCGAGGGCATGCAGATTGCCGTGTTCGACGCGGGCTTTCCGGGGGTTAACGCGGCGGGGCCATTCCAGCCGCTCTTTGCCGAGCAGCGCGTGCTGGGCACCCGCAACTTTGTGGACGGTGGCCGGCAGGTGTACCTGCGCGGCAGCCACGGCACCAGCTGCTTGTCGCTGCTGGGCGCCGAGCAGGCCGGCGTGTTCGTGGGTACGGCGCCGCGCGCGTCCTACCACCTGTGCATTACGGAAGACACGGGCTCGGAGCGGCCGGTGGAGGAAGCCAACTGGCTGGCCGCCGCCGAGTACGCCGATTCAGCGGGCGTCGACGTCATCAGCTCGTCGCTGGGTTACACGTCCTTCGACCCGCCTGCTGAGTCCCACACCTACGCCGACCTCGACGGACGCACGGCCCTCGGGTCGCGGGCCGCGGCGCTGGCCGCCCGGGCGGGCATGCTCGTGGTAAGCGCCGCCGGCAACGAGGGCGCCAACGGCTGGCGCTACGTGGCAGTGCCGGCCGATGCTGACTCCATCATCTCGGTAGGGGCCGTCGACTCGCTGCGCCGCCACGCCAGCTTCAGCTCGTACGGGCCCACGGCCGACGGGCGCATCAAGCCCACGCTGGCGGCCATGGGCGTGGCCAGCGCCGTGGTGACGGCCAGCGGGGCCGTGGTGCGCGGCAACGGCACCTCCTATGCCTGCCCCGAGTTGGCCGGGCTGGCGGCGGGCCTCTGGCAGGCCCACCCGCGGCTCTCGGCCCAGCAAATCATCCTGGCCCTCACGCGCACGGCCTCGCAGAGCGGGGCCCCCGACAACGTGCTCGGCTACGGCATCCCCGATTTTGCGGCCGCCGATGCCTACGCCGCTACCTTGGTGCCGCCCGTGCCGCTGGGCCCCGTGCCCGCCCGCGTGCAGCTCTACCCCAACCCCACGCACACCGGCCAGCTGCTGCTGGTGCTGCCCAAAGAGATGCAGGACAAGGCGTTGGAGGTGCGCATTATCGACGCGCGCGGGGCCGTGGTGCGCCGCGTGGCCCTGGCGCCCGCCGGAACCCAGGAAGTGGCCCTCGACGCCGGGACCTTGGCCAAGGGCACGTACCTGTGCGAGGTGCGCGGCGGTGGCCAACAGCAAACCGTGCGCTTCGTGCAGCAGTAGCTGGGCAGGATGAACGGGAATAGGACTAAATAATAGTAACATAGTCCAATATCGTGGGCGCGGAGTGGTGCGTACTGTCGGCTTGCAGCACATTCCGCCCGCCCCATGCAAGATTACTTTCAGCATTTCCAGCGCCTGGCCCGGGCCGGTGCCTACGCCGGGCTGGCCCAGTGGCCGGTGCCCAAGCCGGAGTTTTTCAACTGGACCGCCGAGATTTTTGAAGGTTTGCACGTGGCCGCCCACCCCGGCAAGGCCGCCCTCGTGCTGGTGGGCGACGAGGCGGGGGCCCCGGCCCAAAGCTTTAGCTACGGCGAGCTGAGCGGCCGCGCCAACCGGCTGCTCAACCACTGGCGCGCCGGGGGCGTGGGCCCCGGCCAGGCCGTGCTGCTGATGGTGCCGGCGGTGGCCGAGCTGTGGCTCACGTACCTGGCCGGCATCAAGGGCGGGCTGGTGCTGGTGCCGGTGGCCACCCTCCTCACGGTGCCCGACCTGGTCTACCGCTTCGGCCACCTGCTGCCCGCCGTGGTGGTGGCCGACGCCGAGAACGCCGAAAAAATTGACCGCGCCGAGCAACTGCTGGGCCAGCGCATTGGACTGAAAATGCTGGTGGGCCCCGCGGTGCGGCCCGGCTGGGTGGGCTTCGGGGCCACCGACGACCAGCCCGCGGAGGCCGCCGCCGCCGCCACCCGCACCGACGACCCGCTGTTTATGTTCTTCACCTCGGGCACCACAGGCCTACCCAAGGTGGTGGTGCACACCCACTTCTCGTACCCGGTGGGCCACCTGAGCACGGCCGCCTGGATTGGCCTGCGGCCCGACGACGTGCACTGCAACGTGGCCCAGGCCGGGTGGGCTAAGTTTGCGTGGAGCAGCTTTTTTGCGCCCCTGAGCGTGGGGGCTACGCTGCTGGTGCACCGGCCGGCCGGCAAGTTTGCGGCCGGGGCCCTGCTGCGGGTGCTGGCCCAGCAGGGCGCCACCACGTTTTGCGCGCCGCCCACGGTGCTGCGCCTGCTGATTCTGGAAGACCTGACGCAGTACGCGTTCGGTTTCCGCGAGTGCGTGAGCGCGGGCGAACCGCTTAACCCCGAAGTCATCGATGCCTGGCAACGGGGCACTGGCGTGCTCCTGCGCGACGGCTACGGCCAAACCGAGAGTACCGCCATGGTCTACAACCTGCCCGGGAGTACGGTGCGGCTGGGCTCAATGGGCCTGCCCTCGTTCCTGTACGACGTGGTGGTGGCCAACGACGAAGGAGTGGAATTACCGGCGCTGGCCGAGGGCCACATCGCCGTGCGGATGCACCCCGAACGGCCCAACGGCATCTTCAAGGAGTATTTCGGCGAGCCCGAGCGGGCGGCCACCGTGTTTCGCCACGGCCTGTACTACACCGGCGACAAGGCCTACCGTGACGCCGACGGCTACGTGTGGTTCGTGGGCCGCGACGACGACGTCATCAAGTCCAGCGACTACCGCGTGGGGCCCTTCGAGGTGGAAAGCGCCCTCGTTGAGCACCCGGCCGTGGTGGAAGCCGCGGCCGTGGGCTCGCCGCACGCCATCAAGGGCTACGAAATCAAAGCATTTCTGCTTCTGCGCCCCGGCGTGGAGGGCTCGCCGGCCCTGGCGGCCGAGCTGTTCGCTTTTTGCCGCGAACACCTAGCCCCCTACAAAATGCCGCGCATCCTGGAGTTCGTGCCCGAGCTGCCCAAAACCACCAGCGGCAAAATCCGCCGCGTCGAGCTGCGCGCCCAGGAGGCGCAGCACCGCCGCCTGGGGGCCGCGCGCCTGCACGAGCACTTCTATGGCAAACTGGCCCCCGAAAGCAGTCCAAGCTAAGGCCGGCCAGGCGACGCCGGGGCCGGTAGCTGCGTCAATTTTATCGGTTCTAACCCCTTTTGGACATGATTCCTTACGAAACGCTCTTCGAAAACAACCGCCAGTGGATTGCGCAAAAAACCGCCGGTAACCCAGCTTATTTCGCGGAATTAGCCAAAGCGCAAACCCCGGATTACCTCTACATCGGCTGCAGCGACAGCCGGGTGACGGCCGAAGAACTCATGGGGGTGGGCCCCGGCGAAGTGTTTGTGCACCGCAACATCGCCAACCTGGTGAACAACATCGACTTCAACGTGATGTCCGTCATCGAATACGCGGTCAAGCAGTTGCGGGTGAAGCACATCATTGTGTGCGGGCACTACAACTGCGGCGGCGTGCAAGCGGCCATGGTGCCGGAAGACCTGGGCATCCTCAACCCGTGGCTGCGCAACATCCGCGACGTGCACCGGCAGCACGCCCCGGAGCTGAGCGCCATTGCCGACCCGCAGGAGCGCTACAACCGGCTGGTGGAGCTGAACGTGCGCGAACAGTGCGTCAACGTCATCAAAACCGCCGTGGTGCAGCTGGCTTACTTGGCCGACGGGTACCCGGTGGTGCACGGGTGGGTGTTCGACCTCCACACGGGGGCCCTCATCGATTTGAACATCGACTTTGACGGCATTTTGAAGGGCATCCGGGACGTTTACAACCTGGAGAACCCTTCGCCCGGGGCCCCACCTACTGCATAAACACGGGCCGGATCAGGTTCTCGAACGTGAAAATCTCGTCCCACTTGGCCTGGGTGAGCAGCTGGCGCTCGGTCACGGCAATGTCGTGTACCGACTTGCCGGTGGCCAGGGCCTCCTTGGCGATGCTGGCGCTGGCCTCGTAGCCCAGCACGGGGTTGAGCTGCGTGACGATGCCAATGCTGTTGTGGACCAGGGCCGCGGCGTGCGCGGCGTTGGCCGTGATGCCCACCACGCACTTCTCGCGCAGCGCGTCGCAGGCGTTGGTGAGGTAGGAAATGGCGGTGAACAGGGCGAAGGAAATGACCGGCTCCATCACGTTGAGCTGCAGCTGGCCCGCCTCGGCGGCCATCGTCACCGTGAGGTCGGCGCCGATGACGTAAAACGCCGTTTGGTTCACCACCTCGGGCACCACCGGGTTCACCTTGCCCGGCATGATGCTGGAGCCCGGCTGCAAGGCCGGCAGGTTAATCTCGTTGATGCCGCACCGGGGCCCCGAGCTGAGCAGGCGCAAGTCGTTGCAAATCTTGCTGAGCTTCACTGCCGTGCGCTTGAGCACGCCCGAGAGCTGCACGTAGGCCCCCGTGTCGTAGGTGGCCTCGATGAGGTCGCCGGCCAAGCTCAAATCCAGGCCTGTGACGGCGCGCAGGTGCTGCGTGACGAGGCCCGCGTAGCCGGGCGGCGTGTTCACGCCGGTGCCGATGGCGGTGGCCCCCATGTTGATTTCCGAGATGAGCCGGCGCGAGTCGTCGATGCGCAGCAGCTCCTCGCGCAGGTTGGTGGCGAAGGCGTGGAATTCGTCGCCCATGCTCATCGGCACGGCGTCTTGCAGCTGGGTGCGGCCCATTTTCAGCACGTTGTGGAACTCCGCGCCCTTGGCGGCGAAGGCCTCGGCCAGGGCCCCCAAGGCCTCGCGGTAGCCCACCAGCTTGTTGTTGAGGGCGATGCGGAAGGCGGTGGGGTAGGCGTCGTTGGTGCTCTGCGAGCAGTTCACGTGGTTGTTGGGGTGGCAGTACTGGTACGCGCCCTTGGCGTGGCCCAGCGCCTCCAGGGCCACGTTGGCAATCACCTCGTTGGCGTTCATGTTCACCGACGTGCCCGCCCCGCCCTGAATCATGTCGGTCAGAAACTGGTCGTCGAACTCGCCCGCCGCCACCCGGTCGCAGGCCGCCACAATAGCGTCGGCAGTGGCTGGGTCCAGCACGCCCAACTCCTTGTTGGCCAGCGCAGCGCCTTTTTTCACGTAGGCCAGCGCCTGCACGAACAGCGGCTCGGAGCGAATGGGAATGCCCGTGATGCGGAAGTTTTCCAGCGCCCGCAGCGTCTGGATGCCGTAGTACACGTCGTCGGAGAGGGCGCGCTCGCCCAGGAAATCATGCTCAATGCGGGAAGTGCTCATGCTAAAAGGGGAAGGGTAGGAGGAAAGATTACCGGTAGTACTCCTACGCAAAACCGCTCCCGGCTACCCAATTATTAGCTGGTTATTAGCTGGGCCGCGCGGCGGGTAGCGGGCCGTTGGGCCCCGGGGGCTTAATGAGGAGTGGCTAAGCCAATAGGGGCTTGTTTTACTAAAATAATTAGCCATTAATTTTTGCATTACTAATATTATTATGAAAATAATCTGCTAAATTAGCGTTCCCGCGCACGAAATTCGGGGCAATCTGGTTAGCAAACCGTACTACTAATTCTGCGCGTTATGCTGCAAATGATGATTACCAAGCGCATCGGGCGCCGCCAGTTTCACTTCACGGTGCAAGGCAGCAACTTCCACGAAACCGTGGCCGAGTACGACCGCTTGAGCTTCCCCGACGTGGCCGCCTGCGGCCTGTGCGGCTCCGACAACCTCGACCTGACGAGCCGCGTGGCCCAGGGCAAGTTCAAGTACACCTCGGTAAAGTGCTTAAGCTGCCGCGGCGACCTGACCTTCGGCAAGATGGAGCGCGACGACCAAACCGTGTTCCTGCGCAAGAAAGACAGCGGCGAACTGGACTGGCGCGCCTACGAAAAAGCGGAGAAATAGGGCCCCGCGGCCGGGGACCCTAGGGGTTTCCCTTGGGGCCCCGGCCGCGGGGCCGCGCCTACCATTGGGCAGCAATGGCCTCGGCCACCCGCTCGCCGTCCATGGCGGCGCTCACGATGCCGCCGGCGTAGCCCGCGCCCTCGCCGCACGGAAACAGGCCCTGCACCACCGGGTGCTGCAAGGTGTGCTGGTCGCGCGGGATGCGCACCGGGGCCGAGGTGCGGCTTTCCACGCCCACGATTTGGGCGGCGTTGGTGGCGTAGCCGGGTATTTTGCGGCCGAAGCTGGCGAAGCCCTGGCGCAGGCGCTCGGCCAGCTGGGGCCCCAGCACGTCGTCCATGCGCACCGCTACCAGGCCGGGCTGGTACGAAGTTTCGAGCAGCTGGGCGGAAGGTTTTTTCTTTAGGAAATCGCCGAGCAGTTGGGCGGGGGCCCGCTGGGTGCCGCCGGCCGCCTGGCAGGCGCGCTGCTCCAGCGCCTGCTGGAAGCGCAGGCCGGCCAGGGCCCCGTGCTGGGTTACGTCAAGGTCCTCCAGCTCCACGGCCGCCACGATGCCCGAGTTGGCGAAGCGCGAGTCGCGGCGGCTGGGGCTCATGCCGTTCACCACCACCTCGCCGGGGGCCGTGGCCGCGGGCACAATGAAGCCGCCCGGGCACATGCAAAACGAAAACACGCCCCGCTGGCGCCCCTGCACCTCGGTTTGCTGCACCAGGGCGTAGGAGGCGGCCGGCAGCAGCCCGCGCTCGGGCCGGCGGTACTGGGCGCGGTCAATCAGCTCCTGCGGGTGCTCCACGCGCACGCCCAGGGCAAACGGCTTGGCCTCGATGAGCACCCCGCGCTGGTGCAGCAGCTCGTAGATGTCGCGGGCCGAGTGGCCGGTGGCCAGCACCGTGGCGTCGGCGGTCAGGGCTGCGCCATCGGCCAGCACCACGCCGCGCAGCTGGTTGTTTTCCAAGATAAAATCCGTCACCCGGGCCCCAAAGCGCACCTCGCCGCCGGCTTCGGTAATGGCCTCGCGCAGGGCCCGCACTACGTCGGGCAGCTTGTTGGTACCGATGTGGGGGTGGGCATCGACCAGGATATCGGGCGTGGCGCCGTGCTGCACCAGGCGGCGCAGCACGCGGCCCACGTCGCCGCGCTTGGTGGCGCGGGTGTAGAGCTTGCCGTCGGAATACGTGCCCGCACCGCCCTCGCCGAAGCAGTAGTTCGAGTCGGAGTCCACGGTCTGCTCCTTGTTGATGGCCGCCAGGTCACGGCGGCGGGCGCGCACGTCCTTGCCGCGCTCCAGCACGATGGGCCGCAGGCCCAGCTCGATGCAGCGCAGGGCGGCAAACAGCCCCGCCGGCCCGGCCCCCACAATCAGCACCGTGCGCCGGGCGCCGGCCACGCCCGGGTACTGAAACCAGGGCCCGAACAACTCGCGCGGCGGGGCCCCGGTGTACACTTCGGCCCGCAGGCGCACCAGCGGCTGCCGGCCGCGCGCGTCGATGGAGCGGCGCAGCAGGTGCACGAAATCGGCCTCGCCGGGCCGCAGGCCGGCTTGGCGCAGAATAGCTTCGTAGCGGGCAAATTCATCAAAGGCCACCTCGGGCGGCAGCAATATTTCCAGTTCTTGTTTCACGGGGCGGGGCGGAAGGTGGTTATCCTTCTAACGGGTGAATGCAGGCGCAAAGGTCGGCACCCGCGGCGGAAGTTGGGGCCCCGGGCGCGGCCGGTTTCAAACCCGCGCCCGCGCCCGTACCTTGGGGCCCTATTCGTTCCACCTACTTTTTTGTTCGTTTTATGCAAACCCGTTTTTTCGCGCCGACCCTGGGGGCCCTGCTCTTCGTTGTGGCCGCCGCCCAGGCCCAGGACGCCAAGCCGCCGGAGGATAAGTCCAAGCGCCCCAGCCCGCCGGCCACCGCTACGGCCGTCGTGAACGGCACCACCGTCACCATCGACTACAGCCGCCCCTCACTGAAGGGCCGCAAGGCGTTCGGGGAGCTGGAGCCATACGGCAAGGTGTGGCGCACGGGCGCCAACGAGGCCACCACCTTCACGGTGGACAAGCCGGTGAAAATTGAGGGCAAAACGCTGCCCGCTGGCAAGTACGGCCTCTTCACCATTCCCACCGCCACCACCTGGACGGTCATTTTCAACAAAGTGCCCAACCAGTGGGGCGCCTTCAAGTACAAGGACGCCGACGACGCACTGCGCGTAACCGTGCCGGCCAAGAAGCTCGCTGCCCCGGTCGAGGTGTTTGACATCACGGTCGACAAAGCCGGCAAAGTGGCCATGAAGTGGGACACAACTGAGGTGGACTTCACCGTAAAATAGGGCCCCGGGCGTTCTTTTTGACGCAAGAAAAAAGCGCCGGCCCGCAGTGGGTCGGCGCTTTTTTTGGGACTTCGGCGAAGCTATTTCACGGTCACCGTGTCGGTCAGGAACAGGGTACCGTCGGTGGTGCGCGTGAATTGCACCAGATACTTGCCGGCCTGCTTGGCCGTGAAGTAGTACGAAAGGGCCCGGGGCGCGGCCGTTTCGCCGGTGCAGGCGCACTTGGCGTAGTAGCCCACCGGCCGCACAAACAGTGTGGTACTGCCCGTGCCCGCTGGCGTCTCCTGAAATTGCCGCAACTCGATGCAACTGGGCGTACCCAGGTCCACCATGGTCTTGATTTCGAACGGCACGCCCACCTTGGCCGTGCCAGTGGTAGGAGCCGTAACGACAGCGGCAAAAAACTCGGTTTCAGCGCAGGCGTCGTCGCTTTTTTTGCAGCCGGCCAGTTGCCCGGCCGCTGCCAAAGCGAGGAGGAATCGGGCCCTAAGGGTAAAATTTATTCGCATAACGAAAAACGAAGTAATAACTATATATAAAAAAATAGCCTGGTGACGTTTGCGCCGCTGCAAGGTTAACGCCCTGTGCACCCAAAACTGTTCTCCCCAGCCTGTGCCGGCACAGGCTGGGGAGAACAGTTTTGGGTGCCAAACAGTGACTGAGCTACCTGAACAGAATAAGGTAGTTTAGCATAATCTCTTAATTCACTGGGTAAGTAAAAACTCCCCGTAATTCTGGTGCGTGTCTTCGTTGGTTAATAGCACCCGCAAAGCATCTTTCTTGTAATCATAGCGCCCCGTAGGCAAGGTAGAATAATTAATCTGCTGCGCCCCGTGGGGAGGAAGTAAGGTCGTGTGATCATTGGCGATTAGCACGTAACGGGCCCCCGTGTAGCGCCTGATTTGAAACCGGTAACGCACTTTCATGGTGTCCGGGTTATGAAACACGATGGCTACCAGGTCCTGGGCGGGGCCGTACTTAGAAGGGACAACCAAGTGCAGGCGTGTTGTTGGGCTATGCCACCCGTCATCGGCACCGGCCTGGCGGGCGTCCAGGTCGGTTTTTGACTTGGCACACCCGCTGAGCAGCAGCCACCCAATTGTAATGGCAAACCGTACATTCATCGGCTATAAGAGAACAGAATATACCGGTCGCGGCTACAGTTTCAGCGTAGTCCTGATTCGTGCCGGATTAATTAGTGAGTAGAAAATCCCCGTAAAACTCCTGGGTGTCCGAGTTAGTGAGTACTACGTGAATAGCATCTTTCCCGTAAACGAATTGTCCAGTGGGCAAGGTAGAGTAATTAACTTGTTGGGTTTCGCTAGGTTTTAACAGCCGCGTTTGGGCATCAGCAATCTGCACGTAGGTTGCCCCAGTGTAGCGCCGTATCTGGAAATGGTACTGTGTTTTGCCCACGTCGGGGTTGCGAAAAATGACCGCCACCGAATCCTGCGATGGGCCGTATTTGGACGGTACAACCAGTTGGAGCCGGGTGGAGGGACTGGGGTACCAAGTCGGGTCTACCCTGTAAGGATTGTTATCGGTTGACGATTTTGAACAGGAAGCGAGGGCAAGCAGACCTAGCAATAATACGTATGAGGGTTTCATGAGGACTACAGACAATATTTGTGAATAGTGGATTAATAAAGCAGCACGGAGCGCCAACGCGTGGGTAGCAAAATCCGTGCAAACCGGCTAACGAAAAACAACCGTAAGGGTTTGGGCGGTGTGCTGGGGGAGCGAAAGCCGTGTATAGCAGAAGGTAAAGCGGGCGCGGTTTTAATTGGCAGCGCTCCACGAGTCTCAGCGTTTTATTTGTTTTGCTCTGGCAAATTTACTCGTTCGTTTCCGCCAGCGCGGTTTCCACCCAGCCTTTGCCCCAGTCTTCCAGCTCCTGGGTGCTCCAGAGGGCGGGGTAGAAAATGCGGCGCTGGAACTTGGGTGGCAGGTAGCTACGCCAGTTGGTGCCGCCGGTGGCGGCTACGTCGGTGGGGTCGCGCTGGAGGTAGCGCACCGCCGACTTGAAGTGCATCAGGGGCCAGTTCACGTTCACGCTCACGTCGAGCTGGCGCAGGGCCCGCACCAGGCGCGGGTGGCGCTGCTCGGCGGCGGGCAGGCGCTGCACCACGGCCCACACGTTGCGCTGCTCGTAGGCCTGGGCGTGGGCCACGAGCTGGGCCGTGTACTTGCGCTCGAACTCCACCAGCGTCAGGGCCTTGGCGCCGGTTTCTTCCACCGTGGCGCCGGCTTTCCAGTAGATGCAGCCGAAGAGTTGCTGGTGGTCGGGGCTTTGGCCCAAGGCCAGGCGCTGCTCCTCGTCGGTGAGGTTTTCGAGGGCCGTGCTGGCGATTTCGATCAGGCGGTACTGCACGCTCTGGAAGCCCGAGGCCGGCAGCAGGGCCATGCGGAACGCCAGGAACTGCGGCTTGTCCATGCCGTCCACCATCACGTCGAACGAGTCGATTAGGTTCTCAAAGTAGCGGTTGATGCGGCCCACGCGCAGCACCACTTCGCCCAGCGTGGGCGCGGCCAGGGCCCCCAGCTGCTCGTACTCGCAGAGGCAGAGCTTGAAGTACAGCTCCGTGATTTGGTGGTACATGATGAAGATGCGCTCGTCGGGCAGCTTCGTGAGCGGGCGCTGGAGCGAGAGCAGGGTGTCGAGCTCGATGTAGTCCCAGTAGTTGACGTAATCGGCGCGGTACAGGCCTTCGAGGTAGGCGGCCAGGTCCTGGCCGTCGGCGGCGTACTTGCTTTGCAAGCGGCGCAGCTGGGCCAGCACGGCGGGCGAAAATTCGTCGGAAGCAAGCGGGTCGGTGGCCATGGCAAGGGAGAAAGGGGCCCCAAAAATACCCCGCGCCCGGCGGCCGGCCGACCCGCCGTAGCCGCGCCGATTACATCCGGTATTTGCTATATATACGCGGAGCATCAAATGACCCGGTGCCCGTCCGGCCGCTGGGCCCTACTTTTGGCGTTGCTATGGCAGAGAAATCCAGTATTTTCGACATGATTGGGCCGGTGATGATCGGGCCCAGCTCGTCGCACACGGCCGGGGTCGTGCGCATCGCGCGGGCCGCCATCCGCATCCTGGGGGCCGTGCCCACCGAGGCGGTGGTCACGTTCTACAACTCGTTTGCCCGCACCTACGAGGGCCACGGCTCCGACCGCGCCATTGTGGCCGGGCTGCTGGGCTACCCGCCCGACGACGTGCGCATCCGCACGGCCTTCGACCACGCCGCCGAAGCCGGCCTGCACTACACGTTCCAGAGCGTGGGCAACGCCTCCACCATGCACCCCAACACCATCAAGCTCAACCTGCTCGACGGGGCCACCGGCCGCCGGGTGGAGGTGGTGGGCCAGAGCCGCGGGGGCGGCGTGGTCCGCATCGTGGAGGTCGACGGCTTCCCGGCCGACTTCTCCGGGGCCCTGCATACGCTCATCGTCGACGCCCGCGACGAGCCGGGCTCCATCGCCTTTATTGCGTCGGTGATTGCGCACGACGAGTGCAACATCGCCACCATGTTTGTGAGCCGCAAGGGCAAAAACGACGCCGCCCGCCAGTTCATCGAGATGGACAGCCCGGTGAAAGACCTGACCCTGGCCTACTTGCGGGCCTTGGGCTGGGTGCAGCACATCACTTATATCCCCACGCTGGAATAGCCAACGCGGGTGCTCCGCACTGTTTATATACTCTGCTGAATTACAAGTAGATAAGTTATTCAAGCATTCGTCCCGGTAATACGTTCTCCCTGGGTTTCGATTACCGGCCCGTTGCGGGTTATTCTCCACCGACCAGCTTTAGTACCGTTTGCAATGAAAACTACACATCCGCTCCCGGGGCCCCGTTGGGTACCGGGCCTACTGGCGCTGCTGGGCGTGGCGCTGCTGCCGGCCGGGCCGGCACGGGCCCAAACGCCCGTTGCCCCGCCGGCCTTGGGCACGGGAACCCCAGCCGCGCCGGTGCCCACCGGGCCCTGGACGCTGCAAGCCGCCGTGGACTACGCCCTGGCGCACAACCTGACCGTGCGCCTCAACCAGCTCCAGGCCCAGGGCAACGGCCAGGTGCTGCGCCAGAGCAAAGCCGCCCTGCTGCCGACCGTCAACCTGAATGCCACCCAAGGCTGGAACTACGGCACCTACGTGAACCCGGTGACCTCGCAGTTCCAAAACGCCACCACCCGCTCCAATAATTTCGCGGGGCAGGCACAGCTGGTGCTGTTCCAGGGGTTTCAGCTGCGCAACACCATCAAGCGCAACGGGCTCGACTACGAGGCCAGCCTGCAGGATACCGAAAAGTCCCGCAACGACCTAAGCCTCAACGTGGCCTCGCAATTTTTGCAGCTGGTGCTGGCCCAGGAGCTGGTGCTCGCCAACCAAACGCGCGTGGCCAGCGATCAGGCGCAGATTGACCGCGCCAATATCCTGCTCAAGGCCGGCAGCATTCCCGAAAGCACGCTGCTCGACAGCCGCTCGCAACTCGCCACCGACGAGCTGAACGTGATTACGGCCCAAAACCAGGCCGACCTGGCCCGCCTGGCCCTGCTGCAGCTGATGAACATCGACCCGGCCACGGCCCAAGGCTTTGCGATTGAAGTGCCCGCGCTGCCCGACCCCGATCAGGAGGCGCCCTACGTGGTGGACCTCAACCAAACGTTCCAGATTGCCGCCGGGAGCAAGCCCGAAATCCGGGCGGCCGACCTGCGCGTGCAAAGCGCCCGCCGCAGCACCGACATTGCCCGGGGGGGGTACTACCCCCGGCTTTTTCTCAGCGGCTCGCTGTCCACGGTCTTCTCCTCGTCGCAGTCGACGCGCATCTTCACGGGCGACTCCACCAGCACCCAATCGATTCCGGTGTTTCAAAATACGCCCCTTGGGCTTGTTCCTACGTCTTTTCAGGTAGTTACCGGCAAGCAGCCCAACTTCCAAACGCTGCCGACGCGCTTCTTCGATCAGTTGAACAACAACTACGGCAAGGCCATCCAGTTCGGCCTGCAAATTCCGGTGCTGAACGGCTTGCAGGTGCGCACGGGTGTGCAGCGGGCCCTCATCAACGAGCAGTCGGCCGCCGTGCGCGCCGAGCAGGCCCGCCTCACGCTGCGCCAGAGCATCGAGCAGGCCTACGCCGACGCCCGCGCCGCCCAGCTCCAATACGCCGCCGCCACGCGCCAGGTGGCGGCCCTCACGCTCACCCAGCGCAATTCGGAAATCCGCTTCAACAACGGCCTGCTCAACGGCACCGAATTCAACATTGCCAAAAACAACCTCACCTTCGCCGTTTCCAACCAGCTACAGGCCAAGTACACCTTCATCTTCCGCCGCAAGGTGCTCGACTTTTACCAAGGCAAGCCGCTCGCGTTGTGATATTTAACATTTGTCAATTAATATTTAGCAATGGCCAAGCCAGTGGCAGCGGTTGCGGATGTTAGGGGTTGAATGCGAAGTGTTAAATATCAAATGATAATTGTTAAATGAAAAATAACCGTTTACTCTACTCGTTGCTGGCCCTGGTGGTCGTGCTGATTGTGGGCTTCGCCGTAGCCAAAAAGCAGGGCTGGGTGGGCAAGCCTGTGGGCACCGAAGTGCTCGTGGAAAACGCCGGCCCGGCCAACATCACCGAAAAGGTGAGCGCCTCGGGCAAGGTGCAGCCCGAAACGGAGGTGAAAATCTCGCCCGACGTGTCGGGCGAAATCATTGCGCTGTACGTGCAGGAGGGCGATTCCGTAAAGAAGGGCCAGCTGCTGCTGCGCATTCGCCCCGACAACTACCAAGCCCAGGTGAACTTGCAAAGCGCCCAGGTGGGCACCCAGCGCGCCAACGTGGGCCAGGCCGACGCCCGCCTGCAACAGCTAATGGCCACCGCCAAGCAAACTGAGTTCACGTACCGCCGCAATGCCTCGCTCTACAAACAAAAGGTGATTTCGCAGTCAGATTACGAGGCCAGCCAGGCCGCCTACAACGCTTCGCAGGAGGAAATCAACTCCGCCCGCCAGTCCATCCGCGCCGCCCAAAGCACCGTTACGGCCGCCTCGGCCTCGCTGGAGGAAGCGCGCAAGAACCTGAACAAGACCACCATCTACGCCCCGGTGAGCGGCACGGTGAGCAAGCTGAACGTGAAGAAAGGCGAGCGGGTGGTGGGCACCACCCAGATGGCGGGCACCGAAATTATGCGCATCGCCAACCTCAACAACATGGAGGTGCGCGTGAGCGTGAACGAGAACGAGGTGACCAACGTGAACCTGGGCGACTCGGCCGAGGTGGAGGTGGACGCCTACGCCAGCCGCAACGAGAAGTTCCGCGGCATCGTCACCAACATCGCCAACACGGCCAAGGATGCGCTGACGGCCGAGGCCGTGACCGAATTTGAGGTGCGCATCCGGCTGCTGCCCGAGAGCTACCGCCACCTCGTGCGCGTGGTGAAGGGCCAGACCATCGTGCCCTTCCGCCCGGGCATGACGGCCTCGGTTGACGTCATCACCGAGCGCAAGCCCCACGTGCTCAGCGTGCCGCTATTCGCCGTGACGACCCGCTCCGATTCGGCCGTGGCCACGGCCGGGGGCCCCGGCGGCGGCGGCCCCCCCGGCATGGGCCGGGCCGGCGGCACCGCCACCCTGGTGGGCCCCAAAACCAGCACCGACAAGCCCGCCATCCAGGAAGTGGTGTTCGTGGTGAAGGACGGCCGGGCGGTGCTCACGCCGGTGAAAACGGGCATCACTGATTCCAAGAACATCGAAATTCTGGGCGGCGTAACCGCCGGTACGCCCGTCGTTACGGGGCCCTTCCGGGCCGTGGCCAAGGAGCTGAAGGACGGCGGCCGGGTGGTTATCAAAGACGCCAAAACCCTGAGCAAGGAAGCCCTGGCCGAGCCCAAGCCGTAAATAAGTTGGTTGTTCGTTTTTAGTTGTCCGTTGTCAGTTGGCCGTATGTAGTTGTCCGGCCCTGGCAGCTGGGGCCCCCGCAATACGAACAACTGCCAACTAAAAACGAACAACTAAAAAAGCCATCCTTCTTTCCCCACCCACCCCCGTTGGAAAAAATTGCCATGCTCGGCGGCGGCTCCTGGGCCACTGCCCTCACCAAAATTCTGAGCGAAAACGGCGCCCGTATCGACTGGTGGCTGCGCGCCAAAGACGACGTGCAGCACCTGCTGCGCACCCGCCACAACCCGCGCTACCTCTCGGCGGTGCAGTTCGACCTGAACCTGGTGTACCCCGCCACCGACTTGGCCGACGTGGTGGAGGAGGCCGACTGGGTGGTGCTGGCCGTGCCCGCCGCCTTCGTGCAGCCCGTGCTCGACAAACTCGACCGCGACGCGCTAAAGCACAAGCGGGTTGTGTCGGCCATCAAGGGCATGATTCCCGGCAAAAACCAGCTCGTGACCGACTACGTGGCTGAGCGCTTCCGGCTGCCGCGCACCCAGCTGGGCGTCATCGCGGGGCCCTGCCACGCCGAGGAAGTGGCCTTGGAAAAGCAGAGCTACCTCACCATCGGCTCGCCCGACGCGGCGCTGGCCCAGGGCTTCTGCGAGCTGCTGCGCAACCGCTACGTACGCGCCCACCCGGCCCTGGACCTCGACGGCATCGAGTACTGCGCCGTGATGAAAAACATCATTGCCCTCACCGGCGGCATCGCCCACGGCGTGGGCTACGGCGACAACTTCCTGGCCGTGCTGGTGAGCAACGCGGTGCAGGAAATCCGGCGCTTTCTGCAGGCCATCAGCCCCTTGCAGCGTGACCTCTCGGCCTCCGCCTACCTCGGCGACCTGCTGGTGACGGCCTACTCGCAGTTCTCGCGCAACCGCACCTTCGGCGGCATGGTGGGCCGCGGCTACTCCGTCAAGTCCGCGCAATTGGAGATGAACATGGTGGCCGAAGGCTACTACGCCGTCAAGTCCATCCACGAAATCAACCTCAAGCTCAAAGTCCACATGCCCATCACCACGGCCGCCTACCGCGTGCTCTACGAAAAGGTGTCGCCGCAAGTGGAAATGGAGCTGCTGAAGGAGCAGCTGCGGTGATGCGCCTTAATACCTTAAACATGCTACTGCTGGTCGCCTCGTGGCTGTTCAGTGTATTGGGTATTTATGCCAGTTTGATAACAGGGATGAATCCGTTTCTCGCCTTTGTGATTCTTTTTTTCTGGACTGCGCTAACGTGGACAGTTTACCGCTTAGCAGCCTTCACGGCGAAGCAAACACGCTGGCGTCAAGCTCTTCCAGGTTTATGGTTGGTCTTGAGTATTGTTTGCTTTCACTATGTTTTTGCCTTCTTCCAGCAGCAGTATAGTGGCGAGCACGGATTTCCGCGCCGGTATTATTCATCGGATGTGAAGGACTGACGCAGCTAAAGCACGTGAAACCATCCCTGCCATCCACCCGTTGTATTCACAATAACAAAAAAATAAGGGGCCGGGCCACTGGCCCAACCCCTTACCCAACTACCGGAGTAAGTAGGTGACGAGCAGCACGGCCAAGGCCTTCGCTACGCCACTTGCAAACCCCACCAGCACAGCTTTTCCAACTGCCTGTAGTAGCTTTGTCGCGTTGTCCCGTTTCATTGGTCTGAAGTAAGGGTTCCGCATAAACCCCCGCTTCTGAAACCCCGTCTGTTCTAGCAGCCGGGGTTTCCCTTTTTCAAGGGCTACCGTGGCCGGGGGACATACCAACGCGCTTGCGGCAAAGGTAGGCGCGGGCCCCCCGCCGGTGCAGCCGGTTTCCTCAAAAATTCATCATGTCCAACTGGCTCCCCCTGGCGCTGCTCACGGCTCTGTGCCTGGCCAGCTACAACTTTTTCCTCAAGCTAGCCGCCGAGCACCTGCCGCCGGCCGTGGGGGCCGTGGTACTGCAACTGGTGGCCGCGGCCCTGGGCGGCGCGTGGCTGCTGCGCCTCAAGCTGCAAGGGCAGCCGCTGCCCGTGAGCGGCAAGGGCCTGGGGCTGGCGGCGCTGGCCGGCCTGGGCGTGGGGCTGGCCGAAATCCTGGCGTTCGTGGTGTTCCGGCGCGGGGTGCCGGCCTCCGTGGGCACGCCCGTGATTGTGGGCGGCTCGGTGCTGTTCACGGCCGTGCTGGGGCTGGTGGCGCTGCGCGAGGGCCTGAGCTGGCCGCAGGCGGGCGGTTTGGTGCTGGTGGTGGCGGGCATTGCGCTGCTGGCGCGCGGGCACTGAGTTTTTAGTTGTCAGTTATTTGTTGTTCGTTGCCAGGGAATTGATTATGAATTGACTAGCAACTAACAACGAATAACTGACAACTACCTTAATCGAACAGCGGGTCGTGGCCGATGGGCTGGCCCGGGGCGGGCAGCGCGTAGATTTCGTCGACCCCGTCGTGGTAAGCGGGGCGGGCCGGCAGGGGCGGGCGGTAGGGGCCCTGGTAGTCGGGCGGCACCACCACGTAGCGGTAGCGCACGCCGGGCTGGGCGCTGGTGTCGAACTGCCAGCGGCGGCCGGGCGTGCGGTAGTGGGCCAGGAACAAAAAGTGCAGCGACGACTCGTTGACGCCCACCAGCACCCGGCCCGGCGGCTGGGTGGCCAGCCAATCAAACGCCCGCCAGATGGCCTCGATGTACTGGCGGTTGCCGTTCACCAAGAACTGCATGGTGTACGCCTGGTAGCCCACGAACAGCGCCATGCCCAGCCCCGCCAGCCGGGGGCCCCAGGGCCCCGGGTACGCCCGTAGCACCGCATCGACCACGAGCCCCACCAATACAAAGAAATACAGCGCTTTGTAGAGCAGCACCCGCTCGGGGGGCAGCACCCGCTGCACCATTAGCAAGGCGTAGGGCAAGAGCACAAACCACAGCGCCGGCAGGCCCAGGCGGCGCACCGCCGCCCGCAGGTCGGGCGCCAAGGCGGCCCGCCCCTCGGCCCGCAGCAGCCACCCAAAGGCCCCGAGCCCAGCCAGGAACGCCAGGGCCCCCACCGTGCGCTGCCCGGCCAGCGTGCCCTCCGTGAACCACGCGAAGGCTGGAAATGCCCGCACAAAATCTGCCCACGGCAGCGACGCTACGTAGCCGTTGGCCAGCAGCAGGCGCCAGCCCGAGAGCAGCAGCAGCGGCGCGTACAGCAGCGCCGCCCCGGCCACGGTGGCGGCGCCCACGGCCACCGCGTGCCCCAGCCGCGCCCAGTCGCGCCGCCCCAGAAACACCAGCCCCAGGTAGCTGCTGGCCGAGGCCACCACGTAGGCAAAGGAGGGCACCGTGTAGCAGCCCAAAATGCCGCTGGCCAGCAGCGCGGCCCATGCCACCCGCGGGGCCCCAGGCCGGGCCAGCAGCGCCACCAGCGCAAAAAAATGGACGCCCGCCAGCGTCATCAGCAGCCAGTAGCCGCGCCCGGCCACGGCATTGTACATGCTGAGCTGGAGCCACGCGAAGAGCGTGAGGGCCACCAGCGCCGCCCGAAACGTGCCAAACCGCACCAGCCCCGCAAACAGCGCCACCGTGCCCACCGTGGTCGTAATCAGTACCGGCAGCCGCAGCGTGAACCACACGTTGGGATTTACCTGGAAAAACAACCAGCTCAGCGTGTTGGGTAGCACGTGGTTGTTGGGGATGGGGTAGTAGCTGCTCACCGCCAGCAGCCCCTGGCGGATAAAAAAATCGTAGGTCGCTACTTCTTCCGAATGGTAAGATTTTGTGATTCCGAAGAAGAGGCGCGCCCCCAGGAGCAGCGCCAGGCTCAGCCCCGCCGCCCGGCGCTGGGCCGGTGGCAAGGCGGCGAGTACCCGCCACGCACCCGCCAGGGCTGCGCGGGTTTCGGTGCCCAGGGCCCCCAGTTGCTGCCGCCCGGCCCGGCCCGCCCCCGCCACGGCGGCGGCCAGCAATAGGGCCCCCGCCCCGGCCAAGGCGACGTGCTGGGCCAGCGCAAATTCGACTGCCGTTACCCGCACGGGCAGGTAGTCGTAAAACCCGTTGTGAAACGTGATGCGGCCCAGGGCCAGCACGTCGGCGTAGGTGGCTTGGTTGAGCACCAGGGCCGCATAGGCGGCGCACAGGGCCAGGGCGCCCAGCAGGAGCAGTGCAAAGAAACGGGCGTTGCCGGGTGCGGTGGAAGGAGTGGAGGCCAATGGCAAAGTCAACGTAAAAAACGAGCAGAAAAAACGTGCCGTCCCGCCCCCGGGCCCGCAAAGCCGGCTTTACTGCGTCGGCGGCAGGGCGTAAATAACGACGAGCGCGTCGTGGTACGCCGCCCGGTAGGGCAGGGCCGCGGCCCAGGCCGGGCGGGGGGTGGGGCCCTGGGGCCACACCAGGTAGGGGTAGCGCACGCCCGGGACGGGCCGGGGGTGCAGCAGGCGGGGGGCGCCGTTCAGCAGGGCATAGTGGTCAAACATGAGTTCGTGGTAGGGCGCGCCCACCACCGCGGGCCCCGGGGGCTGGGTCCGCAGCCAGCGGTAGGCGCGGGTCACGGCCCGGTCGTCGGCGCGGCTGGTGCGCAGCGTGGGCACCTGGTCGTAAATCTCCCACCCCCGAAACGCGAGCAAGCCCACCAGCAGCGCCAGTGGGGCCCACGCTGCCCAGCGGCCCCGCCATTGGGTGGCGGCCCAGTCGGCCCCCAGCGCGGCCAGCAGGTACAGAAAAAAGGTGGCGTACATCAGCGCCCGGGCGGGCACGAACACGCGCTGCACCAGGGCCAGTGCCACCGGCCCCACCAGCAGCGCCCAGCTGGCCCACGCCAGCCACCGGGCCCGGGCCGGCCATCGCGCCGGGCCCCCGCGCCACAAAGCTAGCGGCACCAGCGCCACCAGCGCCGCGCTCAGCAGCAGCCCCGCCCGTACCGGGCCCAGCAGCATGCCCGCGGTTTCGTATAGGATGGCGGGCCCCAGGGCCCAAAACGTGGCCAGCGGCTGTGCCACGACGTAGCGGTTGGCCAGTAACAGGCCCCAGCCCGACACGCACCCCACCGGCGCGTAAAGCACCGCCACGGTAGCCGCCACCGCTGCGCCGGCGGCCACGAGCTGCCCCCAAAACCGGTAGCGCCGGGCCGGCGGGCGGCCCAAGGCCGCCCCGGCCAGCACCGCCCCCAACACGACCAGTGGGGCGGCGAAGGTGGGGATGGTATAAAGCCCCGCCACGCTGCTGCCCACAAACACCGCCCACCCCAGCCGCCGGTAGCGGGGCCTGCTGGCCAGGCCCACCGCGGCAAAAAAAGCCAGCTGCACGCACCCCAGCTGCACGTAATACCCGCGGCCAGCGGCGGCGTAGATGATGGCCACTTTGGTGAAGCCGAACAAGGCCACGGCCAGCGTGGCAGTGCGGAAGTTGCGAAAATGCGTGAGCAGCGCGTAGCTCAGCGCCGTGCCGGCCAGGGCTGCCAGCAGCGATGGCAGCCGCATCACGAGCCGCGCCTGACCGGGCATTATCTGCTCCAGGGCCCAGGCCAGCAGGTTGTAGCCCACGTGGTTGTTGGGCATTGGGTAGAAGCTGGTAACGGCCACCACGCCCTCGTGCGCGAACGAATCGTAGGACGCAATTTCGTCGGGGCTGGGCGGGTCGAGCAGCAGCCACGCCCCCCAGGTCAGCCCCAGCCCCAGCAACAGGGCCCCGGCCCCGGCCCGCTCGGCGCCCGAGAGCCGGGCCACCGTGCGCCGCAGCGCGGCCCCAGCCCGGCGAGCTTCGTGGCCCAGGCGGCGCAGCTCGCGGCGGTAGGCGGCCTGCCGCAGCAGCGCCAGGGCCCCCAGCAGGGCGCCGCCCGCCAGCGCCCACCCGCCGGCGCGGTAGGCGGCGTAGCGGCCGGGCGTGAGGGCCAGTACCAAGCGGATGGGGCCGTCGGGCACCACCTCGTAGTACGGCACCTGGCTCAGCCGGGCCACGGCGGCGTAGGGCATGGCCCCATAAATGGCCATCAGCAAGGCGCTGGCCACCAGCAAGCACCCGGTGCCCAGAAGTATAAAAAAGCGCATGAGGCGAGAAGTGCTCAGTAAAAGGCCGCTACGCGCCGGGCAGGCCAGCCGGTAGGGCCCCCAGCCGCGCCAGCTCGGCCCACACCCGGTGCACAGGCAGGCCCATTACGTTGAAGTAAGAGCCTTCGAGGCGCGTTACGCCCACCATCCCCACCCAGTCCTGGGCCCCGTAGGCGCCAGCTTTGTCAAAGGGCTGGTAGTGGGCGATGTAGAACGCTATTTCGGCCGGGCTCAGGGGGCGGAAGTGCACCGTGGTCTGGTCCGAAAACACCACTTGCCGGCCGTCGCCGGCCCGCAGGCACACGCCCGTGAACACGTCGTGGGCCCGGCCTTGCAGGCGCGTGAGCATGGCGGTGGCCTCGGCCGCATCAGCGGGCTTGTTCAGCACGTCGTCCCCCAGGCACACGATGGTGTCGGCGGTAATCACCAGCTCGTCGGGGGCCAGGTCGGCGGCGTAAGCGGCGGCTTTGTGAGCGGCCAGGTACTCGGCTACCGCGGCCCGGCGCAGGTGGGGCGGAAAGTCCTCGTCCACGTCGCGCAGGCGGATTTCGTAGGCCAGGCCCAGGTCGGTCAGCAATTGGCGGCGGCGGGGCGAGTTGGAGGCTAAAATCAGTTTCACGGTGCGGGAGGCGGGGGCAAAGCCGGAGCAGGGCCCTGGAAATAGTGGTCGAACACGTTGCCGGCCTCCTCGTCGGCGATGCTGCTGAAGAGGAAGCCGGCCAGGGTTTTGGGGTAGAAGAAGGTGGACTTGGCCGGCATCACGGCCCCGGAGTGGCACACGGCCTCCACCTCGGCCATCGTCACCTCGTTCACGATCAGCGCGGCGCGGGCCTCGCCGCGGTCCACCCGCTGCAAGCACTCGGCGAAGCTGCGCACGTAGGCCACGCCCGGCCAGGCGCGCTGCGCGTCGGGGCCCCGCAGGCCCAGGGCTTTTTCCAACACGAAGAAGTGCAGTACCGTGAGGTCCAGGTTTTTTACTTCGTCGGTTGTGACCCAGTCGAGCAGCGCGTGCGCTTCCGGCCGCAGGCGGATTTTGTAGGCCTGCCCGCCCAAATACAGCCCAAAGGCCCAGCGCTTGCCGGCAATCACCTCGGGCAAGTCCGTGGCTTCCTCCAGCGGGAGCACCGTGAAGTAGGGCCCCAGGTGGGCCAGGAATTCGGCGTCGCTCAGCGCGCGGCCGCCGGGGCCCCCGGGCAGCTCCAGCAGCAGGCGGTGCGTGGGCAGGATGCGCAAGTCGTCGCTGGCCGCGTTGGTGAGGTACATGAGGTGGTAGTGCCAGGGCTCGCGGCCGGTGGCGGCGGGCCCGGCCTGCGCCTGGCGGGCGTGGCGGTGCGCTAAGGAGCCCTCGTAGCGGTGGTGGCCGTCGGCCAGAATCACCTCGCGCCCGGCCAGCACTTCCTGGAAGCGCCGAATCACGGCCGCGTCCTGCACCACGGCCAGCACGTCGCGGGCCCCCTGGTAGTCGTCCTCGGTTTGGTACAGGGGCGATTGCATGGCCTCGTCGAGGTAGGTTTCCAGCTTAAAGGCGTCGTCGCGGTACAGCCCGTGGGTGGCGCTGGTCTGGAACTCGGTGCGGGCCAGCAGGGCGGCGCGGTCGTGCACGCTGGCGGGCAGCGTGTTTTCGTGGCGCAGCACCACGCCCTCGGCCCAGTCGTAGGCCCGGATGTGGCACATGAAGCCCTTGCGGCAGTATTCGCGGGCGCTGCCCGGCAGCCGGAAGTATTGGTAATAGGCGTAGATGCCGGGCAGCGCGTCCTGCCGGAGTACGCCCTCGGTCTCCCAGCGCCGCAGCGTGGCCAGGGCCGCGCCGGCCGGGTCGTCGCCCTGCGGCACAGCCAAGTGAATAGAGTTGAGCGGGTTGCGATAAAGCGCGGCCCGCTGCCGCGTCGATACGACGTCGAACAACGGCGACACGTAGGCGTCGATGTCGGCGCCCAAGGCCGGAGCGTAGCGCCAGCCGCGCAAGGGTTGGATTTCAGCCAAAGGAATTCATTTCATTTAACAGGTAACATTTATCATTTGACACGCAACGTTTATCATTTAGCAGCCACCGGGGCAACGGCTTCGGGAAGCAAAGCCGGGTTAATCAACACGGGCCCAGCCGTAAACACCGATGCTTGTCAAGCGCCTGTTCAATGATAAATGTTAGTTATTAAATGACCTCACGGGGCTAGGCGCGCAATCTTCCAGGCCCCGTTCACCAGGTCGTACACCAGGCGGTCGTGCAGGCGGCTGGGGCGGCCCTGCCAAAACTCGATGCGGTGTGGACGCAGGATGTAGCCGCCCCAGTGCGGCGGGCGCGGCAGCGGGTCTTGGCCAATAAATTCGGCCTCCACGGCTTGTTCGCGGGCTTCCAGCGCCTCGCGGCTGCCAATAACCTGGCTTTGGGGCGAGGCCCAGGCGCCGAGCTGGCTGCTGCGCGGGCGGCTCTGGAAGTAGGCGGTCGAGAGTGCTTCCGGCGCTTTTTCCACCCGGCCTTCCACGCGCACTTGGCGCTCGAGGCCAGGCCAGAAGAAGCTGATGGCGGCCAGTGGCTGGCCGGCCAGTTCGCGGCCTTTGCGCGAGTCGTAGTTCGTGTAAAATAAAAAGCCAGCGTCGTCGGGCAGGCCCTTGAGCAGCACCACGCGGGAACTGGGCTGGCCGGTGGCCGCGTCCACGGTGCTCAAGGTGAGGGCGCTGGGCTCGTCGAGCCGGGCGGCCACGGCCTCGTCGAGCCAAGTGCGGAACTGGCGCACGGCGTCGAGCTGCGCGTCGGCTTCGGCCAGGGTGCGCTGGGTGTACGATTGGCGCAGGTCGGCAAGCTGTTGGTCGGTCATGGGTTAGAAGGGCGCAGCAATGGGTAATTTGGGACGATGGAAGGCTTTTCGGCGGCCCGTGTGCTGCTCGGCAGCGGGCAGCGGGTGCCGAAAACCGGGGCGAGCGGAACATTTTGGGGCCCTGGCCGGCTTATCAATTTGTTAATACAGGCCCCGCTCCGGCGTTGGCCGCGCAAGGTACTACCGCCAACAGGCCCGCCCCGGGGCCCCCACCCGGTTCTTTTCCCCGCAGCCCCATGACGCCCGGCACGCTCCTCATCTCGCAGCCCTTCCTGGGCGACCCCAATTTCGAGCGCAGCGTGGTGCTGGTGTGCCGCGACGAGCGCGCCAGTGGCACCTTCGGCCTCGTGCTCAACCACCGCACCGAGCTGACGCTCAGCGACGTGCTGAAATTGCCGCTGGGCCCGGCCTCGCCCGCCGCCGCGCTGCCGCTTTACCTCGGGGGGCCCGTGGAGCCCGATACGCTGCACTACCTGCACCGCCGCCCCGACGTGCCCGGGGCCACCGCGCTGGGCCAGGACGTGTACTGGGGCGGCGATTTTCCGGTGCTGCTGGATTTGCTCACCACCGGGGCCCTGGACGCAGCCGACGTGCGCTTGTTTGTGGGCTACGCGGGCTGGGGCCCCGGGCAGCTGGCCGCCGAGCGGCAGGCCCGCAGCTGGGTCACGCACCCGGCAAGCGCCGGGAAAGTGTTTACTTTGGCAACGGATGCGTTCTGGCGGGCGATTTTGCGGGAGAAGGGCGGACGCTTCCAGGCCTGGGCCAACTACCCGGTTGACCCGCGCTTAAACTGAGCCGCCGTACTTTCGCGCCCCGTACCACCCGCTTTCATCAGCTCCCATTAGCTCTCCCCACCCGGCCCCGCGTTGTGGGCCGGTCATTCCGCCGTTGCGTATGTCAACCGAACAAACCCCCCAGGCCCCGCAGTCGGGCGGCCCCCAGCCCGGGGGCGAGGACCGCATGAGTATTCTCGAACGCCGCTTGGCTGAAATTCAGGCCCAAAACGCCGCCCCGGCCCCGGAGCCCGCCCCCAGCGCCGCCCCGGAGCCCGGCACGCCCGAAGCCGCCGCCGCTGCCGAAACCGCCCACCACGTGCCCGACGCCGTGACGGTGGACGGCGCCGACGTGTCGGCCCCGCAGGCCCGCGCCACGGCCCACTACGGCGACGCCGCGCCCGACGCTGCCGCCCTGCCCGCTGTAGAGGCGGTGGAGGAAGCGGCCCCCGTGGCTGAGGCCCCAGTTGTTGAAGCTGAGGCCCCAGTGGCTGAGGCCCCCCACGGCCACACCGTGGAGGAAGCCGCCCCGCTGCCCACCGTGGCGTTGCACAGCGCCGAGGAGTTGCTCGACGCCCCTGAAGGCGTGGCTACGCTGCCCACCTCGTCGGAAACGCCCCTGGACGACGCCCCCGCCGACCCTGCCGCGCTGGCGCTGCCGGAAGTGCCCGCTGTGGGCGCGCAGCCCGAAGCCAACGCCGCCGAGGCCGAAGAAGCCCACGCATTATCGGCGGCCGAAGGGGCCCCCGCGGCTCCGGTCGCTGAGGCGCCCGCCGCGCCGGTGGCCCTGGAATCTCCCGACTTCACGGCCCTCGATTTGCCCGCCCAGGCCCAGTACCTGGTGCAGGAGCTGCGGGGCCCCAACGCCCAGCGGAACCGTAAAACCGTGCTCGACCTCGTGCGCCAGTACGAGGCCAACGTGGGCCACGCCCGCTCTGCTGCCCGCCAGAAATTTGCCGAAGGCGGGGCCGATGCCGAAGCCTTTGCCTTCCAGCAGCCCGAGGGCCAGTTGGAGCTGAACAAAGCACTGCAAGAGTTCCGCGAGGGCCGCGCCAAAAACGCCAAGGCCGAAGACGCCAGCCGCGGCGATAACCTGGCCAAGAAGCAGCAGCTGCTCGACCAGCTCCGCCAGTTGGTGGAAGCCGCCGAAACCAAGGACAGCTCGGCCAAACTCAAGGCCTTGCAAGGCGAGTGGAAGTCCACCGGTCCGGTGCCGCAAACCGACAGCCAGCCCATCTGGGACACCTACCACGGCCTGCTCGACATCTATTACAGCAAGCAGGGCCGCTTCCTGGAAATGAAGGACCTGGACCGCCGCCGCAACCAGGAGGCTAAGGAAAACCTTATCAAGCGGGCTGAGGGCCTGATGGCCCTCACCGGCATCAACAAGGCCCTCGACGAGCTGACCAAGCTGCACGAGGACTGGAAAAACATCGGGCCCGTGCCCAACGATCAGCGCGAGTCGCTGTGGCAGCGCTTCATCGCTGCCTCCGACGCCCTGCACCAGCGCCGCAAGGAGTTTTCCGACGGCCGCTCGGTGCAGGAAAAAGCCAACCTAGTGGTGAAAAAAGCCCTGCTCGAGCGCATTCAGCCCTTCGCCGAGTTCGACACGGACCGCGTAAACCTGTGGCGCTCGAAAACCGACGAGCTCCAGGAAATCAAGGCTGAATGGGAAGCCGCCGGCCTCGTGCCCCGCGCCCAGGCCGATGCCCTCAACAAGCAGTACTGGGCCGCCTACAAGGCGTTCTTCAACCGCAAAAACGATTTCTTTAAGTCGCTCGACAACGAGAAATCGGCCAACGTGAAAGCCAAGCAGGCCCTTATCGACCAGGCCGAGGAAGCCCAGAACAACCCCGACGCCGAGGCCGCCCGTGCCGTCGTCATGCGCATTCAGAAGGAGTGGAAGGACGTGGGCCGCGTGCCCGACAAGCTGGCCGACAAGCTCTGGCACCGCTTCCGCAACGCCTGCGACGCCGTGTTTGACCGGCCCAAGCACGAGGCCCGGCAGCGCGAAGAGAAGGCCACGGCTTCCTCGGGTGAGCAGCTGGCCTACCTCGAGCAAGTGGCCCAGCAAGTGGGGGCCCTCGGCGACGAGAATCCCGCCACGCTGGAAGGCTTCCGCGCCGTGCTGGCCGACTGGTCGGAGGCGTTCGACGCCGCCGGTACCGGCGACCGCAGCGAAGAGCAGCTGCTCGGGCTGCTGGGCCAGTACCTAGCCGCGGTGCCCGGCCTGAGCTACGCCGAGCGCGCCGAGTTGTTGTTCCAGGCCGAAGTCGCCCGCCTTAAGGCGCGGCCCCAGGCTCAGCAGCAGCTCACGCGCAAGGAAATGGCCCTGCGCAAGGAAATTAACGAGCTGGAAAACGACCACGCCACGCTGCAAACTAACCTGGCGTTCTTCGCCCGTTCCAAAAACGCGGCCCAGCTGCGCGAGGAGTACGAGGGCCGCATGGCCGAAGGCCAAAAGCGCATCGACGTACTCAAAAAACAGCTGAAAACGGTGCGCGCTTAAGCGACCACCCCTCTGCAATGACTACGCCGCCGGCGGGCGCACCCCGGTGCCGCCCGCCGGCGGCGTAGTCATTGCAGAGGGGTGGTCGCGCACGTGCTGCATTTTAGGGGCCCCGCAATGCCCTCCGTGGCTATTTCCCTCGCATCCGCATGGTAGCACCTGTTTTTCGCATCCTCAATTACGCCCAGGGCCCGTTTTTTTACGCCGCTTGGCTGGGCTTTCGCATCGGCTGTGCCGACCGACCTATTGGGGCCTCTGTCTCCCTGCAAGTGGCGCGAGCCGATGTGGTGCTGCACCTCAGCGGTAATTCCACCGACGGGGCCCCGGGTAACCGCACTTATTTGCCGCCCCCGTCCTGTCCAGGGCCGAGTGGAACGAGCGGGTGCTGGAAATGGCTGTAACCTACCCGTTTGGCAACCGCATCATTCTCTGCGAGCCGGCCGGCCTGTACCCGTAGCCATTTTTAGATACTTTCATAGGCTGCCACGTTTGGCATACTGGCGCAGCAACCGTACTTTTGTCCCACCATCTCGCCTCCTTAGCTCAGTTGGTAGAGCTTCTGACTTGTAATCAGAGGGTCGTTGGTTCGAGTCCGACAGGAGGCTCATACTTGGATTGCCGGAACACCCGGAAAACCGCTTCTCGCGTCGCAGAAGCAGTTTTTCGGGTTTTTTGCGTTCGGGCCTTTCGGTGGTTGCGACGCGAGATGTGGGAAATACTACGCCAGTAGCGTCCCCTTTTTTGTCCCCCTTTCCGGTTATGACAACTCAGTACGTATTTTGGCTACGCCCTTGAGCGTGCGGGTGGGCGCGGCACCAAAGTGGGGCGCTAAAGCAGCGGCCAGCAGGTCGGCTTTGGGTTGGATGGGCGAGCTCATGGAATGAAGCGAAAAAGTGAGAAAAGTGGGAATTAGGTTGGGGCAAAGCGTTGGCGGGCGGCGAAAGGCGGCTGCCCGGGTCGGAAAGTGGTCTTGCTGCTTTTCGCAGGCGTACGCCAAGAGCAAACGGCGCGCTGAGAAGGAGCCAGTTGCAGCGCACGAATTTGGTAGCTAAGCGCCCTTGCCTGCTATGACGTTCGGCATCGGCGCGTTTAATACGCATTAGCCTACTTATGCGCTGAACCAGCAAACCCAGCAGCCTGCTAAAGCTAATAAAAAGGGGGCATAATACCAATGACGCCCCAGGCTTAACCGGCACTGTAGATTGCCGGTAGGCATCCGGCAACCTTTGAACGATAACTACCTTACTCTTCCTGGCCAGCCCCAATTCTGATGGCCGAAGAGGGCGCGGCTGTTTGCGAAGCATCCTTTTGGCATGGTCGCCTGCCGGCTGAGTGCCATGCCAGCGCCATTGGTGCGCCGGATACATTTGCCGCGCTGCCCTTAATTGGCTCCGCCAAGTTAGCAGGCCGGGCTAAGTGGGCAAGGCGAGCGGACTTTACTTGCTGCTCAAAAAAACGAGTTGCGGCCTCACCGCCAGCAGCACGGGTGCCGGGGGGCAGTGAACGCCGCGTTCGTGGCCCGGACGGAGGACGTGTTGGCGGTGTACGAGCCACTAGTTCTGCTTCCTAAGCCCCTAACAAATTGTCTGCATGGGTTGGCCAGGAGAAAAGCCCGCCGCTGCTTTTGTGCCCGCCCGACGCCCCGTGCGCCGGTTGCCGGGGCCCCCGGCCGGGCTAGCTTTGCGGGGCGGTCGTTGTTTTCCGCCGCCTGCCATGGATTTAAAAAGAATAAACCGCCGCGCCGCCGCGGCGCTGGCCGGGGCCGGTCTGCTGCTGGCCGCCGCACCCCGCCCGGGGCCCCCGGCCGTGCTGCGCAAGGACCTGAAAAAGGACTTCGGGGCGGTGGGAGACGGCCGCACCAACGACCAGGCGGCGTTTGGGCGGGCGGCGGCGTTCTTCAACGCCCGCGCCCTTACGCCGGACGGGGCCGCCCCGGCGGTGCTGTTCGTGCCCCGGGGCGTGTACGTGGTGGGGGCGCAGGCGGCGGGCCCCAACGGCTACCGCTGGGGCGCCGACGTGCTGCCGCTGGTGGGCTGCCGCAACCTCACGGTGGCGGGCGTCGACAGCGGCCGCACGGAAATTCACTACGCCGCCGGCCTGCCCTACGGCTCGTTTGACCCCGCCACCGGCCGGGCGTTTCAGCCGCCGGGCTACTTCACCGACCGGGCCTACGCGGCCAGCGGCGGCACGTGCGTGCGGCTCGAGCGCTGCGAAAACGTGGTGGTGGCCGACTTGGCCCTTAATGGCAACAGCCCGCAGCTAGCGGTGGGGGGCGCCTGGGGCGACACGGGCATTCAGTTGCCTTTCGACGGGGTGTTCGTGGCCGACTCGCGCGGGGTGACGCTGCGCCGGGTGGCCGTGCACCACTTCGGCCGCGACGGCGCGCAGGTGCTCAACCACCTGGCCACGGGCCTGGCCGATCCGGCGCGGGAAAACATCCGGTTCGAAAATTCCACCTTCGACTACAACGGCCGCCAGGGCCTCTCGCTGACGGGGGTGCACGGCTTCCGGGCCGAAAACTGCAGCTTCAGCCACACGGCCCGGGCCCACAACGCCGGGCTGGGCCGGGCCGTGTTCTCGAACCCCGCCGCGGGCGTCGACGTCGAGCCCGAGGGCGGCACCGTGGCCCACCTGGCTTTCGTGGGCTGCCGCTTCGTCGACAACGGCGGCCAGGGCCTGGTGTCGGACCGGCCGGCCGGCCCGCACCCCCCCGCCACGGCCGACGTGCGGCTGGTGGACTGCACGCTCTGGGGCACCACCAACTGGTCGGCGTGGGTGACGCAGCCAGGCTTCGCATTCGAAAATTGCCGGGTGTACGGGGCCTTTGTGCACGGCTGCGCCGCGGCCACGGCCGCCGAGGCCACGCGCTTCACTGGCTGCACTTTTGAGGACCGGCCTTACGCGGGCCGCCCAGCCCTGGGGCCCGGCCTGCTGCTTTCCGACCGCCACGCCCGTGGCCTGCGCTTTGCCGGCTGCCGCTTCGTTGCGGCCCGCGGGGCTTTGCTGCGCGCCGTGCCGCTGGCCGTGGATGCGGCCGATTCGGCCGCCGCGTTCCACTTCCGCGCGTGCGTGTTCGAATGGAACGCGTCCGGGGCCGTGGGCCCGGCGGCCCTGCTGGCGGGACCGGTGTTCAGCGGCACCACCGTGTTCCGTAACGGCCCGGAGCCGGCCGCCCGGCTGGCCGGGGCCCCGGCCAGCCGGGCGGCCGCGTTTGTCTTCGGTGATGCGCGGGCGCCCTTGCCGGCGGTGCTGCAAGCCCCGGGCCGGCTGGAGCTGCGGGTGCGCCGCGCGGGTACCCTCGTGCGGGGCCACTTTGACGTGGGCCGGGGCCCCGGCCGGGCCACCGATTCGGCCCAGGTGGCGGTGGGGGCGGGGCACACCCTAGCCCTAGCTGCTGCCGAAGCCGGTGACACGGCCACGCTTTACCTCGGGCCCACGGCCCGGCTGGTCGTCGAGCGGGGCGGGGCCCTGGAGTTGCGGCGCTACGCTCGCGTGGTGGTGGCTGGCGAGCTGGTGGTGGAAGCCGGAGCCTACTACGCCCGCGACCCGCTGGCCACCGTGCGCACCGTAGGCCGGGGGCAACTTCGGGTGTCGTCCGCGGCCGTGCTGGCCCTGCCGCCTGCGGCCCAGCGGTAGGGGAGCCGGCCACTGCTTGCACCTGGGGTACCGGAACGGGGGCAGCGGTGCAACTAAATTGGTTAGTTTATTGCCGAATGTATAATAATGTTGTTCTGCTGATGTTTAAACATTTGAGTAAGGTCTTGAAAATTATTGCGAATTCTTAAGGAAGTGCCTTTGTGGTAACCTTCCATTATCTGCGGTGCAAAGCGCGTATTTTTCGCTGATACGATTAATAACTGATGTTACGCACGGAGCAGTACGAGTTGCTGGTACATGGCTTTGAGGCCAACGGTATAGAGTTGGGCTTTGAGGCGAAAATGGCCGATGCCGCCTTTGAGCTTGAGCACTTCGAGCTTGGTGTAAGCCAACACGGCGGCAAAGAAATGGGTGGCCTGCGTGGCCAGGGTTTTGGTGGGCGATTTGCCCATGGAGGCATTCTGTTTGAGCGACTTATGGTATTCTTCCACTTTCCACCGTCTCTGGTAAATCGTGGTCAGTTGGGCCTGGTCCAGGTCGGTGTCGCTGCTGACCAGATACAGCATACCTTGGCTACCGTCTCGGTTTGTGAAGACTTGTCTGGTCACGAGCACCGCCTGCTGGACGGCCCGCAAATAGACGCGCAAGGGCTGCGTATCGGGGAACACCAGCGCCTGCACGGCCTGGAACTGGCCGGCGGCCCGCGCCTCGGCGCTCAGGGCCACGGTGCGGCTGCTTTCGAGGGCAAATACAAAGTGATGGCCCAGGGCCCGCACCAAGGCCATGTTCTCGGCCGAGGCGTACCAGCTGTCGGCCAGCAGGTAGCGGTAGGCCACCTGCTGCTGGGCCACGCGCAGCATCTGTTGCAGGTATTCGTTTTTAGTGAACGGGCTTTGGTAGCTGGTCTGCTGGGTCTTGGGGTGGTAGACCGGCACGGTTTTGCGCACCAGCTCGACGGCGATGGGCAGGGCCAAGTCGCCGGCCTGATAAAGCAGACTCACGAAGTTCAGGCCCTTGACGTAGCGCTGCTGGCTGTGGTCCCAATGGGTGCAAATCAACTCATTGGCATCGGTGTGGGCCTTTTCCAGGACCGAATCGTCCACGATGAGCACGGCGAAGTCCGCCGCCCCGCGTTGGGCTTCGGCCTGGCGAATCAACGGCTTGGCCTGCCGCCAAACCTGCGCTGACCCGCACGGCGTACTGCTCAACCAGCGCGTGATGTGGTCGTGGCTCAGCGCCCCGTCCAGCAGCCGCGACAAGCCCGTGGCCGTCGTCGGACCCGTCGAGCTCAGCAAATAATCCGTGTACAGGTCCAGCGTGCAACTCATCATCAATCGATTAAACGGACAACCTAAGCCAACGACTGCGTAACATCAGTTAATAAACTGTTGACCACTGACAATACGGCCCGTATCGTCTTGCCGCTTAATATTTACACATATGGATTACGTTGCCCCAACCGCTGCATTCATTGAAGAGAAATTTCGCCACGAAGGCAGCGGCCACGACTGGGCCCACATCCACCGGGTGTGGGCGCTGGCCCGCCGCCTGGCGGCGGACTCGCCCGGGGCCGACCCGGAGCTGACCGAGCTGGGGGCCCTGCTGCATGACGTGGCCGACTGGAAGGCCCACGGCGGCGACTACGAGGCCGGGCCCCGCGCCGCGCGCGCCTGGCTGGCCGGCCTGGGGGCCCCCGACGCCCTGATTGGCCGGGTGGAAACCCTTATCCGCGAGGTGTCCTTCAAGGGGCTGGGCGTGCCCACGCCGGTGTCGTCGGTGGAGGCTGCCCTGGTGCAGGACGCCGACCGGCTCGACGCCATCGGGGCCGTGGGCATTGCCCGGGCTTTCGCTTACGGCGGCCACAAGGGCCGCCTGCTGCACGACCCCGCCGTGCCGCCGGTGGCCCACGCCTCGTTCGAAAGCTATAAGCAGAGCACCGCGCCCACGCTCAACCACTTCTACGAAAAGCTGCTGCACCTGCGGGACCGGTTGCACACGCCCGCCGCCCGGGCCCTGGCCGCCGGGCGCCAGGCCTACATGGAAGCCTTCGTGGCGCAGTTCCTGGCCGAGTGGGACGGGGAGGCGTAGGGCTTGGCCGCGGGCCCCGTTGGCCGGCGGCCGGGTAGGAGCGGGGCGGCTACCTTTGCTGCGTTCCGGCTTCCACTTATTGTTATCGCTATGGCTATTTCTACCGTTACTTACCGCCTGCGGGCCCTGGCCCTGGGCGGGCTGCTGGCGCTGGCCGCCGCCGGCTGCCGCACCTGCCCCATCGAGTCGTGCCACGTGCGCAAGAAGCACCTGCACAACGGCACCACCTACCGCGGCCAGCCGCTGTGGAAGAAGCAAAACCCGGCCGTGGGCGAGAAAATTCGAATCTCGGGGCCCTCGGGGGCCAAGCCCCTGAACAACCACGCCAAGCCCCTGAAGTAAGCTCGTGCGTGGGGCCCCCGGGGCCCCTCCCAAAAGGCCCGCCTGGCTTGCCAGAGCGGGCTTTTCGGCGTACCTTCGCGGGCGTAACGACACGACGGCGTTCACTTCACCCCGCGGCCGGCGCGGGCCCCGGTGGGGCCCTGCGGGCCGCTCTTTTTTCAGGTATGGCAGACGGCGAAAAAATCATTCCGATCAACATCGAAGACGAGATGCGCGGGGCCTACATCGACTATTCGATGTCGGTCATCATTTCGCGGGCGCTGCCCGACGTGCGCGACGGCCTCAAGCCCGTGCACCGGCGCGTGCTCTACGGCATGAGCGAGCTGGGCGTATCCTACACCAAAGCCCACAAGAAATCGGCCCGCATCGTGGGCGAGGTGCTGGGCAAGTACCACCCGCACGGCGACAGCAGCGTGTACGACACCATGGTGCGCATGGCCCAGGACTGGAGCCTGCGCTACCCGCTGGTGGACGGCCAGGGCAACTTTGGCAGCATCGACGGCGACTCGCCGGCCGCCATGCGCTACACCGAGGCCCGCCTCAAGCGCATCGCCGATGAGCTGCTCGGCGACCTCGACAAGGACACGGTGGACTTCCAGCCCAACTTCGACGACTCGCTGGAGGAGCCGAGCGTGCTGCCGGCCAAGCTGCCGAACCTGCTGCTCAACGGCACCACCGGCATCGCCGTGGGCATGGCCACCAACATGGCCCCCCACAACCTCACGGAGGTCGTGAGCGGCATCATCGCCTACTTGGATAACCCCGACATCACCGTGGCCGGGCTCATGGAGCACGTCACGGCCCCGGATTTTCCCACCGGCGGCACCATCTACGGCTACGAGGGCGTGCGCCAGGCTTTTGAAACCGGCCGCGGCCGGGTGGTGATGCGGGCCAAGGCCCGCTTCGAAACCAGCAAAACCGGCAAGGAGCAAATCATCGTCACCGAGATTCCCTACATGGTGAACAAGGCGTCGATGATTGAGAAAACGGCCGCGCTCATCAACGAGAAGAAAATTGAGGGCATTGCCGACCTGCGCGACGAGAGCGACCGCGACGGCATGCGCATCGTGTACGACCTCAAGCGCGACGCCGTGCCGGGCGTGGTGCTTAACAACCTCTACAAGTACACCCAGCTGCAAAGCTCGTTCGGCGTGAACAACGTGTGCCTGGTGAAAGGGCGCCCGATGACGCTGAACCTGCGCGAGCTGATTCACTACTTCGTCGAGCACCGCGGCGAAGTGGTGGTGCGCCGCACCCGCTTCGAGCTGGCCGAGGCCCAGAAGCGGGCCCACATCCTCGAAGGCCTGCTGATTGCCTTGGACCACCTCGACGAGGTGATTGCCCTCATCCGCAGCTCGCGCGATGGCGACTTGGCCCGGGCCCAGCTCATTGCCCGCTTCGCCCTGAGCGAAGTGCAGGCCCGCGCCATTCTCGATTTGCGCCTGCAGCGCCTTACGGGTTTGGAGCGCGACAAAATTGTGGCCGAGTACGAGGGCCTGATGCGCGAGATTGACCACTTCCAGGCCGTGCTGGCCTCGGAGGAGCTGCAGCGCGGCATCATCAAAACCGAGCTGCTCGAGCTGCGCGACCGCTACGGCGACGCCCGCCGCACGGACATCAACTACGCCGGCGGCGACTTCTCGACCGAGGACATGATTGCCGACGAGGCCATGGTCATCACCGTAAGCCGCGAGGGCTACGTCAAGCGCACCAACCTGGACGAGTACCGGGCCCAGGCCCGCGGCGGCCTGGGGGCCCGCGGGGCCCTGAGCAAGAAGGACGACTTCACGGAGCACATGTTCGTGGCCACCACCCACGAGTACTTGCTCTTCTTCACGGAGCTGGGCCGCGTGTTCTGGCTGAAGGTGTACGAGGTGCCGGAAGGCGGGAAGGCCACCAAGGGCTTGCCCATCCAGAACCTGATTGAGATTCCGCGCGAGGACAAGATCCGCTCGGTGCTCAACGTGCGGGGCCTCAAGGACCCGGACTACCTGGAGAACACCTTCCTCATGTTCTGCACCGAGCAGGGCACGGTGAAGAAAACCCCGCTGGAGGCCTATTCGCGCCCCCGCACGGCGGGCATCAACGCCATCACCATCAACGAAGGCGACCGCATCCTCGACGTGCAGCTGCTGGCCCCCAACGCCGAAGTGGTGCTGGCCCTGCGCTCGGGCCGCACCGTGCGCTTCAACGAAGCCAAGGTGCGGGCCATGGGCCGGGCGGCGGCCGGCGTGCGTGGCATCACCTTGTCCGAGGCCCCCGGCGACCGGGTGGTGGGCATGGTCTGCATCGCCGACCCCACCCAGGAGTTGCTGGTGGTGAGCGAGAACGGCTACGGCAAGCGCAGCGCCCTCGACGAATACCGCATCACCAACCGCGGCGGCAAGGGCGTGCGGGCCATGAACATCACCGACAAAACCGGTCCGCTGGTGACCATCAAGGACGTGAACGACACGGACGACTTGATGATCATCAACAAATCGGGTATCACCATCCGTTTGCGGATGAGTGACTTGCGCACCATCGGCCGGGCTACCCAGGGCGTGCGCCTGCTGAAAATCGGGACCAACGACGCCATCTCGTCGGTGGCCAAGGTCACGGCCGACGACGCCGAAGCCGTGGAACTGGTGGACGGGCTGCCCTTGGAGGGCCCCGACGACGCGGTGGGGGCCCCCGTGGCCGCCCCGCGGGCGCCCGATGCCACCCTGGATGCGTTGGGTACCGATGCGGGGGAATAGGGCCCGGTAGGTTTTTGCGCATGAAAAGTAGGAGGGGAGCGGGGCATTTGCCGCGCTCCCTTTACTTTTGGGCAGCCAACGGCGCGCTTTTTGCGTTTTAGGTAGCCCCGGTCCCGTGGGCGCCGGGCGTTGCTTCTTTTCTTTCACCCCGCCGGGCGCGCCGCGCCCGGAGTCACCGCGCTTCGGCGCGCAACTGTTTTTCTTTATGAAGAAAATTCTTTCGACCCTGGCCGTGGCCGCTGCTTTGGCCGCTGCGGCGCCCCACGCGGCGCAGGCCCAGAACTCGGCCGTGACCAACGCGCTGCTGAACCAGAAAACCGGCCTGCTCGACAAGGCCCGCACTGACATCGACAAGGCGGTGCTCGACCCCAAAACCAGTGGCAAGGCCAAAACCTGGTACACCCGCGGCGACATTTACGTCCAGATGCTGACCAGTCCCATCTACAGCAAGCAGCTGCAGCCGGGTGAGGGCCTGCAAAAGGCATCCGAGTCGTTCAATAAAACCATTGAGCTGGACACCAAAACCGGCGAGTACGGCAAGCTGGCCGTGCCTCAGCTCCAGAACCTCTACGGCCAGGCCTTCAACGCCGGCGTGGAGGCCTACAACGCCAAGGACTACGACAAGGCCATTACCAATTACCAGCTGGCCTCGAAGCTTAACCCGACTGATACCACCGCCGTGCTGTACTCGGCCTACGCGCAGGAGGCCAAGCAGGATTTCACCGGCGCCAAAGCAACTTACAACCAGCTGCTGGGCATGGAGGCTTACAAGGCCAAGCCGGCCCCGGTGCAGGTCTACAACCGCCTGATCCAAATTGCCCGCCAGGACAAGAACGAGGCCGAGGCCAACAAGGTGCTGCAGCAGGCCTTGGCGGCGTACCCCAATAACAAAAACTTCATGCTCGAAGAGTTGAACGTGTACTTAAGCACGGGCCGCGGCAAGGAGGCGATTGACAAGATCAATAAGGCCATTGCTGCCGACCCAGCCAACGCGTCGAACCTGTACGCGGTGCTCGGTTCGGTGTACGACTCGAACAAGCAGCCCGCCGAAGCCCTGGCTGCGTACCAGAAAGCCGTGGCCGCCGACCCCAACAACTTCGACGCGCAGTACAACTTGGGGGTATACAACTACAACAAGGCAGCCGAAGCTTACACCAAGGCCAGCAAAATGGACTTGAAAACCTACCAAGTGTCGGGCAAAAAATACGAAGCCCAAGGCAAGAAGTACTTTGAGGATAGCGTGCCGTACTTCGAGAAGGCGTTGCAAATCAAGCCCGACGACACGGCTACCATGCAAACCTTGCAAAAAGTATACTTCCGCCTCGGCCGCACTGCCGATTCGGAGCGTCTCAGCGCCAAGCTGAAAAAGTAGTCCATTTCCATTTGCGGTCTGCGTAAAAAAGGCCCGGCCGTCGCTTCACGGCCGGGCCTTTTTATGTTGGCGCCCTAGGTGGAATCGGGAAGAGAGGGTTCAGTGGTTAACGCGTAGCACGGAGCGTTAAAGGCGTGTCAATTTAACATAATATAAATTATAAGACAAATACTGGTTTTGCCGTTCCGCTCGCTGATCGTCCGTTGTCGCCGCTCTGTCGCCGCTCTGTCGCCGCTTTTTCTACTGTGCCGATAACGCGTCTTTTGGCTGGGGCTGACCAGATTCCACGGCGTGGTCACCTTGCTGGTATGGCCCTCAAATCTGTTCCCCGGCGTAGAAACCTGTGCCACATCCACAACTTAAACCTGCGAATCCGTACTTTTAAAATGCCCGAAGCTCCCGTGCTTGCCCTCGGTTTCGCGGCTAGCGAGCTTATTGTGCCTTAAGCTTGGTATTTTCTGTGCGATTGTAATACATCTGGGTAATATCGTTTGTTTGTGGTATAACACTAATATGGCTTTAACCTAATCCGTATGATGTCTTGGTGCTTAGTTATAGCATCGGGTGCTGCTTTTACGGCTTTGCATCTAAAGCTTCTTGAGCTGCTTCAGTAACGGGGTCGCCTTGATTTTCTAAATGGGTGTCCCCTGCCGGATGTTAAAAAGCCTGTAGCTTGAGCATTGACGGTTTATAGGTGAAGATCTACGCCAATCGCTCTGCGCTCACCTTGGGTAACGGTAAAAGAGTGCTGTGCCCTATACGCGAAGTTATCCGCGCAACGGGGCGTTTATATTCATAGGTTGTGGATTTGGTATAAGATAGAGCACAAGGTAATAAGTCTGGTAAGGGATTACGCAACAAAAAAGTGATTACTAGGGTAAAAGTCTAAAAAAGTATAAAATATATACGATATTTTATACTTTTTTAGACTTTATATAAATACTAACTTTTTTTTTCTTTGACTGTATAATATACACGTACTTTATACTCTCCAACCTTAATACCATGCCTAAGCTTATAGACTATCCTCGCACGACTTATGCCAGTGCCTGGGAAGTGGCAGAAGTAGTAGACGACACCGGCGGCAAGTGTGCCCTTGAAACCTGTGCTCGCAAGCTTGACCGCAAGGTTAGCGGCTCATTTAAAGCTATTGTTGGATCAGCCGTTAAGTTTGGCCTGCTCACAAGCAAACGGGAATTGCTGAGCACCACCACCCTGTTCCGCCGTATTAAGCACGCCTACGACAAACAGGAGGAACTACTGTTCCACCGGGAAGCCTTCCTAACGCCGCCCTTGTTTACGCAGCTGTGCCGCAAGTTCCGCCAGCGGGAATTACCCGTGCAGATGCTGGACGTGATGCTCATCCGCGAATTCGACGTGGAAGAGATCAACGCCGCGGCCGTGGCCAAGGCTTTTGCGGAAGGCGCCCGCGCCGTTGGCCTGCTCGATGAGCACAACACCGTAGCCGACATCGACCAATTGGCCGCACAAGCCCCGCCCCGCCGTGAACTGGCCTCCCCTGCACCGGCGACCAATTCCTTTCGCGCAGCCACCACAACCAGCGGCAATGAGTCTGAGGGGGGAACAGAAGAAATAGAAGAAGCAATCGTTCCAATGCAGGCCCCACCGCATTCGTCCCGTAGCACCCCAGCACCGGGGACAGCCTCTACTACAGATGCTGTAGCAAGCTTATTTGGACTGGGGGGAGCGGAACCCGAAGCACCCCGCGTAGCGCCAGTGCCAGCCGCAACTGCCGCACCACGCCCGGCACCTACTCCCGTGCCAGTACAATCGGCTGCTACCCGGCCTGCCCCGCCCGCAGCCCGGCCTTTGACGCTATCAGCGGCGCTGCCTACCCCGCCGGCGCCAGCCGGTACACAGTTTACGGTTCGGATCACCGGGCCGGGTATCGATACGCAGCTAGAGATTACTCACGAGGACGACTTACTGCTTGTACAAGGGTTTCTGGAGAAAATACGGCGTCAGTTAAGGGGGTAAATTGATTATTTTAAAATTATGTTAAACAGGATTAACCTGAATAGCCAGCAATACAGTGACCAAAAAGGCCCGGCTGCATTCATGCGACCGGGCCTTTTTATTCTTAACACCTAAAGCCGCTAGCCTTCGCCCCGGCGGGGCCCCAGGTGCCGGGCCTGTAACGTGGCCAACACCTCCGCCAACGGCACACCGGTGGCCACCAGCAACACCAAGAGGTGAAACAGCAAGTCGGCTACCTCGCCGGGCAGCGTGTCGCGGTGGCCGGCCACCGCGTCGATGACGGTTTCCACGGCCTCCTCCCCTACTTTCTGGGCGATTTTGGGCAGGCCTTTGGTGAACAGCGACACGGTGTAGGAGCCCGGCGCGGCCCCCGGGTTGGTGCGGCGGTCCACAATCAGGCGCTCCAGGCCGGCCAGGAAGCCCACCGGGGCCACGGGAGCCACGGCCTCTAGGCCCGGCTGCTCGAAGCAGCTGGTGAAGCCCCGGTGGCAGGTGGGGCCCGCCGGCCGGGCGCGCACCAGCACGGTATCAGCGTCGCAGTCGATGTGCAGGCTCACGACTTCCAAGAAGTTGCCGCTGCTTTCGCCCTTGGTCCACAACCGGTTTTTGGAACGGGAAAAGAACGTGACGCGCTGCTCACGCCGGGTTTGGGCCCAGGCGTCGGCGTTGACGTAGCCCAGCATGAGCACCTGCCCGGTGTCGGCGTCTTGCACCACGGCGGGCGCTAGGCCGGTGGCGGCGTCGAAGCGCAGCGCATCGAGCGGAACAAGGGTATTGGAAGCAAAGCCAGTGGCCATGGTACAAACAGTAGTAATAAGAACGGTGCGTTCAGCAAGTCCGCGCCGCAGGACGGCGGGGCCCCAAAGCACCAGAAAGCAGCAAAGTTCGTCCTGCGGCGCCACTTGGGCCGCCGGAACCCCAGCGGCAGGGCCCCTACCCGACCGGGCGCATGGCCACGCCTTCACCCAGCAGGTAGGTTTTGAGGCGGGCTACCGACAAGTCGCCGAAGTGGAACACGCTGGCGGCCAGGGCCGCATCGGCCCCGCCAGGGGCCAGCACGTCGCGGAAGTGCGGGGCCGCCCCCGCCCCGCCCGAGGCCACTACCGGCACGCCCACGGCCGCCGCCACGGCCCGGGTCAGGCCCAAGGCGTAGCCGTCGCGGGTGCCGTCGTGGCTCATGGAGGTGAGCAGCAGCTCGCCGGCGCCGCGGTCGGCGGCCTCGCGGCACCAAGCCACGGCCTCGCGCCCGGCGGCCTGGCGGCCACCGTGGGTGTACACCTCCCAGGCCTCGTCGGCAGGGCCCGCAGCGGCGGCGTTGGTTTGGCGGGCGTCCACGGCCACCACGATGCACTGGCTGCCGAAGCGCCGGGCCAGCGCGTCGATCAACCCCGGCTCGCGCAATACCGAGGAATTCAGGCTCACCTTGTCGGCCCCGCTCAGCAGCAGGGCCTCCACGTCGGCCACCGCCCCGATGCCCCCGCCCACGGTGAAAGGAATGTTGACCTCGCGGGCCACGTTGCGCACCAGCTCAATCAGGGTGCGGCGCTTTTCCACGGTGGCCGTGATGTCGAGCAACACCAGCTCGTCAATGCCCTCCTGGGCGTAGCGGGCGGCCAGGGCCACGGGGTCACCGGCGTCGCGCAGGTTCACGAAGTTCGTGCCCTTGACGGTGCGGCCGTTCTGCACGTCGAGGCAGGCAATGAGGCGTTTAGTGAGCATCGAACAGGATAAAAACAGGTAAACGAAAGAAAAGGAAACTACACCGCCGGGGCCCCCACCGCGGCGGACCGGCTGGTGATGGTTTGCAAAACAGCTGGCAGTGACGCCAGGTCCGTGATTTCGGGCACGTGGGCCAACGGCCGGGGGGCCCCGGTGCGGTTGAGCCACACAGGTCGGATGCCCACCCCCAGTGCCCCCAGCACGTCGGCCGTCCAGTTGTCGCCCACCAGCACCGTTTCCGCCGGCCGGGCCCCCAACCGCGCCAGGGCCACTTGGAAAATGCGCGGGTCGGGTTTCAGCACGCCCACGTCTTCGGAGGTAATCAAAGCATCGACCAACTGAGTCATGCCCAAATGGCGCAATTTATCCACTTGTTCCGCCGTGCGGTTGTTGGTGACGATGCCAATGCGGTAGTGCGGCTTCAAGGCTTCGAGCAGGGCCCGGGCCCCGGGCAGCGGCCGACGCAGTTGCTGGTAGCGCCCGTAATGGGCTTGCGCAATGGCCGGCACCTCCGCCGCCCCCACCCCGTAGGGCCCCAGCAAGCGCTCGAACCGGAGTTGGCGCGCCTCCTCGTACGTGTAGCGACCGGCCAGCAACTGCGCGTGAATCACTTCCAGCAATTCGCTGTAGTGCTGGTAGAGGGCCTCCGAATCGGCCGCCTGCAACCGCGCATCCGCCGCAGCCGTGGCGGCCAGCGCCGCCCGGGCCGTGCCGATGTGGTCAAACAGCGTGTCGTCCAGGTCGAAGAGCACGGTGGTTAGGGACACGGGCGCAGACGAAGGGAGCGACGGCGGCAACATGGCAGCGGAAACGTGAAGCAAGACAGAATTACAAACTCAACCGACTTGCCGAACCGCTTGTTGCAGTTGTTTCACCAGCCGGGCCCCAACGTATTGCCGGAAGGGCGTGCCGCCGCGGTGACGGCCCCGGTAATAAACATCCCAATAGCTAGCAACCCGCCCTTGGGTACGCTGCCAAAAACGCGGATTCTCCCGGATGAGTCCGACGTAGCCATTTAATAATTCAAGAGTTAAGTTGGCTTCCAACACCTCTAGAATTTCCTTTACGTAGTCGCCTAACAAACTGAATACAAAGGGCATGGCAAGCGCCTCAACCGGCCCAGCCAAGAGCAGCTCCAACCTGCGCTGGCGCACAAACCCGTTGTGGTGCCGCAGGTAGATGCAGTGGAGGATGCTACGCTGCCGGTGCGTCAGGGCTTCCTCTGTTGCAAATGTTGCCAACGACGGCTCAGCAAAATAGACGCGGTAAGGTACCCGCACCTGGTAGCCGTTAACAAACAGGATTTCCGCTTCCTTCGTGACGAGCCGCGCTACAGCATCGCTGTTATTGTCATGCAACTGTTCTTGGTTGGCAAGCGGCAGGGCTTGAAAAACAAGGTCCAGTTCCGTCCGCGCTACTGTAGGAAACGCGGCGTACAACAGGCTGGTCATCAGTTGCTGAGCAAATAAACTCACCGTGCCAACTCCCCCCGCAATTCTTCCTCCGTAATCGTGCCCTCGTACAGGGCCTTGCCGATGATGGCCCCGGCCATGCCCACCGCCCGCAACGCGGCCACGTCGGCCACGGTCGTGACGCCGCCGCTGGCCACGAGCTGCGCCGCGGGGTACTGCTGCCGCAGCGTGGTATAGGTGGCGGTGGCGGGGCCCTGGAGCTGGCCGTCGCGGCTCACGTCGGTGCAAATGAAGGTGGTGGCCCCGGCCACCAGGTAGGCGGCGATGAAGGCGGGCAGCGTTTGGGTGGACTGCTCCGTCCAGGCGCTCACGGCGATGTAGTCGCCCTTAAAATCGGCCCCGATGATGATCCGCTCGGACCCAAACCGGGCCAGCCACTCCCCGACCAGCGCCGGGTCGCGGGCGGCGATGCTGCCGGCCGTGAGCTGGGCCGCGCCCGCCGCAAAGGCCTGCTCGGCCGCCGCCGTGGTCTGGATGCCCCCGCCAAAGTCGATGCGCAGGCCGGTGTGCCGGGCCAGGCGCTCGAGCACCGCCAGCTGGCGCGGCTCCCGGGCCCGGGCCCCGTCGAGGTCGACCAGGTGCAGGCGGGTGGCCCCCAGCTGCTCGAAGTGCTGGGCCTGGGCCAGGGGGTCGGCGGAATACGTGGTCTGGCGGGCGAAGTCGCCGCCCGTCAGGCGCACGCACGCGCCGTTAATTAGGTCGATGGCGGGGATGAGGTCCATGGGAATCGGGGGCCCCGGCGGGCGGTGGCCGGCGGCGTTGGTTAATAAGGAATCAAGGAGGGCTACCTGGGCGGAGTTGGCCGGCCACCCGGCGGCGAACGGACAGCGGCTTGGCCGGCCTATAAGTCGCCGTGCAGGAAATTGCGCAGGATTTGCTCGCCCACGGGGCCGCTCTTCTCGACGTGGAACTGCAGCCCGTAGAAGTTGCGGTGGCGCACGCCGGCGCTGAACGGCACCCCGGCCGGGTAGCTGGCCTGGGCAATGGTGTAGTCGCCCACCGGGGCATAGTAGCTGTGCACGAAATACACGTAGTCGGCCGCGCTGGGGGCCCCAGTGCCTGCCACCGGGGGCCCCGCCAAGCCCGCAAACAGCGGCCCTTGCAGGTCGTGGAGGTTGTTCCAGCCCATGTGGGGCACCTTGTGGGCCGCGTCCGGGGGCGTGAAGCGCGCTACCTCGAAGGGCAGCATGCCCAGCAGCTCGGTGCCGCCGGCGGGGCCCTCGGCGCTGCGGCGGCCCAGCAGCTGCATGCCCAGGCAGATGCCCAGGAACGGCTGCGTGAGCGTGGGCAGCACCTCGTGCAGGCCGGTGGCGCGCAGCGCCGCCATGGCCGACGAGGCCTCCCCTTCGCCCGGGAACAGCACTTTATCGGCCGCCCGCAACACGTCCACCTCGTCGGTCAGCACGGCCTCCACGCCCAGCCGCTCCAGGGCAAACAACACGGACTGGACGTTACCGCCCTGATAATTCACAACCGCTACCATAACCAAATGCGTAAATAAACAAAGCACAGCCATACACAAATGGGATTAATTCATTTGTATATAATCGGGCCCAATGCTACAGAATACCCTTTGTGCTCGGGATGGCCGAGCTGGCGTCGCGGGCCACCGCCATTTTGATGGCCTTGGCCACGGCCTTGAAGACGGCTTCGATCTTGTGGTGCTCGTTGTCGCCCCGGCAGGAAATGTTGAGTGTGGCCCGGCTGGCGTCGGTGAAGCTCTTGAAAAAGTGAAAGAACAGCTCCGTGGGCAAATCACCCACTTTCTCGCGCTTGAACTCCGCGTCCCACACCAGCCACGGGCGGCCCGAAAAGTCGATGGCCGCCTGGGCCAGGGCCTCGTCCATGGGCAACAAAAAGCCGTAGCGGGCCAGCCCGCGCTTGTCGCCCAGGGCCTTGTCGAAGGCCTGGCCCAGGGCCAGGGCCGTGTCCTCCACGGTGTGGTGCTCGTCGATGTGCAAATCCCCTTTTACCCTTATGAATAAATCCGAGCCGCTGTGTTTACCCAATTGTTCCAACATGTGATCAAAGAACCCCAGCCCAGTATGGATGTCGGTCTGGCCCGTACCGTCAAGGTTGAGCCGGATTTCAATCTGGGTTTCGTTGGTGTCGCGCTGCACCACGGCTACCCGCGCCGGGTAGCGCAGGAAGCGGTAGATTTCGTCCCAGTCCGTGGTGCTCAGCGCGGCTTCTGCGTCGGGCTCCGCGTTCACTAGGATGGCCCGCGCCCCCAGGTTGTGGGCCAGCTGCACGTCGGTGCGGCGGTCGCCGATGACGAAGGAGCCCGCCAAGTCGTAGCCGCTGGCCGCGCCCAGGTACTGGCCCAGCATCCCGGTGCCGGGCTTGCGAGTGGGCAGGTTATCGGCAGGGAAACTGCGGTCGACGTGCTCGGCGGCGAAGCGCACGCCCTCCCCTGCCAGGATGTCCAGCATGAGTTGGTGCGCGGGCCAGAACGTGTCCTCCGGGAAGCTGGCCGTGCCCAGGCCGTCCTGGTTGCTCACCAGCACCAGCTCGTAGCTGGGCAGCTCGCGGGCAATGCGCGCCAGGCCGCTGATGGCGCCGGGCACAAACTGGAACTTATCCGGCGTGAGGCCGTCAATTTGCTGGCTGGGCTGCGGCTCAATCAAAATGGTGCCGTCGCGGTCGATGAACAGGGCCTTCTTCAAATCAATTACTATTTAACAGGTAGCGGTTAACAAGTACAACGGGCCCGGGGGCCCCGGCGTCAGGCGTTGCCCACCAGGGCCCCCAGCCCAGCGTCGGCCGTGGCGGGGTGCTCCTCCCCGATGGCGCGCAGGGCGTCGGCGAGCTGCTCGTTTTCGGCGGGCGTGCCCACGGTCAGGCGCAGGCACCCCGCGCAACCCGGTTGCGTGGTGCGGTTGCGCACCACGATGCCGCGGGCCCGCAGCGCGTCGTACACCGCCGTGGCGTCGGGGCGGAAACGGACCAGCAGGAAGTTGGCGTCCGAGGGGAACACGTGTTCGACCACGGGCAAGTCGTGCAGTTCTTCCGTCAGCCAGGTGCGGCCGGCCAAAATTTGCTGGCGCAGGGCCGGCAGGCGGGCGGCGGCGCCCAGGGCGGCCAGGGCCAGCTGCTGGGTGTTTTCGGAGAGGTTGTAGGGGGGCTTGATTTTGTTCAGGTAGCCGACGATGTCCGGCGAGGCGTAGGCCACGCCCAGGCGCAGGCCAGCCAGGCCCCAGGCCTTGGAGAACGTCTGGAGCACCACCAGGTTGGGGAATTCGGCCAGGCGCGTGGTCCAGCTCGGGGCTCCGGCGAAGTCGCCGTAGGCCTCGTCCACTACCACCAGGCCCCGGGACCGGCGCAGCACCTGCTCCACGGCGGCCGGGTCCAGCAGGTTGCCGGTGGGGTTGTTGGGCGAGCAGAGGAAGGCGATTTTGGCCGATGAGCGGGCCAGCTGCTCGACGGTTTCGGGCGCAAGCTGGAAGTCGGCCGTGAGCGGCAGGCGCTCCACGCGCACGTCGTTGAGGTTGGCGGCCACCTCGTACATGCCGTAGGTGGGCGGCAGCACGGCGATGGCGTCCTGGCCCGGCACGCAGGTGAGGCGCACGAGCAAGTCGATGGGCTCGTCGGAGCCGTTGCCGAGGAAAATCTGAGCCGGGGCCACGCCCTTGAGCGGGGCCAGCGCCGCCTTCACGGCCCGCTGCTGCGGGTCGGGGTAGCGGTTGAACACCCGGTCGCCGACCGAGCCGAAGCTGTTTTCGTTGGCGTCGAGCATCACCGCGGCCGCGCCTTCAAACTCGTCGCGGGCCGACGAGTACGGCTGCATCCGGCGGATGCTGGGCCGCACCAGGGCCCCCAGGTCAAAGGCCGGGGCCACTTCAGGTTCTGCGGTAGCTTGCTGCGGCTGCTCCAGGCTTTCGCGGCGCAGGGCCACGGCGCGGGCGTGGGCGTGCAGGCCCTCGGCTTCGGCCATCGTTTCCACCACCGGGGCCAGGGCTTGCACCCCGGCAGCGGTGAGGCGCTGGTAGGTGATTTTCTTCACGAACGAGTCGAGCGACACGCCGCTGTACTGCCGGGCGTAGCCGCCGGTGGGCAGCGTGTGGTTGGTGCCAGAGGCGTAGTCGCCCACGGCCTCGGGCGTGAGGTGGCCCAAAAACACGGAGCCGGCGTTGGTGACGCCCGCGGCCAGCGCCTCGGGGTCGGCCACGGCCAAAATCAGGTGCTCGGGGGCGTACCGGTTGGAGAACTCCAGCATCGCGGCGGGGCCCGCCAGCAGCACGGCGCGGCTTTCGGCCAGGGCCCGGGCGGCCACGTCGCGGCGCGGCAGGGCGGCCAGTTGGGTTTCTACTTCCGCCTGTACCTTATATAAGGTGTCCTCCGAATCGGTGAGCAGCACGACTTGCGAGTCGGGGCCGTGCTCGGCTTGTGAGAGCAAGTCGGCGGCCACGAAGGCGGGGTTGGCGCTGGCGTCGGCGATGACGAGCACTTCCGATGGCCCTGCCGGCATGTCGATGGCCACGCCGTAGCGGGCGGCGGCCAGCTGCTTGGCGGCCGTCACGTAGCGGTTGCCGGGCCCGAAAATCTTGTCCACCGCCGGCACCGACGCCGTGCCCAGCGCCAGCGCGGCCACGGCCTGGGCCCCGCCGGCCTTCACCACGGTGGTGATGCCCAATAGCTGGGCCACGAACAGAATGACCGGGCTCACGGTGCCGTCGGCCTGCGGCGGGGTGCACACCACCACCTCGGGGCAGCCGGCCAGGCGGGCCGGCACGCCCAGCATCAGCAGCGTGCTGAAGAGCGGGGCCGAGCCGCCCGGCACGTACAGGCCCACCCGCTGCACGGGCACCGACCGGCGCCAGCACGTCACGCCCGGCTGGGTTTCGACGGGGGCTTCCACCGCCCGCTGGGCGGCGTGGAAGGTTTCGATGTTGGCCTTGGCCTGGCGGATGGCGGCTTGCAGCGCGGCCGGCACCAGGGCCCCGGCGGCGGCAAATTCGGCGGCGCTCACGCGCAAATCCGTCACGGCGGCGCGGTCCAGCTCCTGGGCCAGCTGGCGCAGGGCGTCGTCGCCACCGGCGGCTACTTGGGCAAAGATTTCTTGCACGCGGGCGGCCACGGCGGTGCTTTCGGCCGCGGCGGGGCGGGCCAGCAGGGGGCCCCAGGCGGCGGGTGCGGGGGTGCGGTAGGTTTGCATGAGACAGTGAACAGTTTTCAGTTAACAGTTAGCAGTCAAATTCGGGCAGCCTTGCAACTGCTCGTTGTTCACTGATAACTGTTCACTGAAATGCTTAGGCAATCATTTTCTCAATGGGCAACACCAGGATGCCTTCGGCCCCGACGGCCTTGAGCTGGCTGGTGATGTGCCAGAAGTCGTCTTCCTGCACCACCGACTGCACCGACACCCAGCCGGCCTCGGCCAGCGGCGTTACCGTGGGCGACTTGATGCCCGGCAGCAAGCGGCGCACCTCGTCGAGGGCCCCCACCGGGGCGTTGAGGATGATGTACTTGCTGCGCTTGGCCCGGCGCACGGCCTGCATCCGGAACTGGAGCTGATCAAGTAGGTCTTTTTGCTCAGCGCTCAGGTTGGGCTGGGCGATGAGCACGGCCTCGGAGCGGAACACGGTTTCGACCTCGCGCAGGCCGTTGCCGAGCAGCGTCGAGCCGCTGCTCACGATGTCGCAGATGGCCTCGGCCAGCCCGATGCTGGGCGCAATCTCCACCGAGCCGCTGATGGTGTGCAGCTGGGCCTGCACGCCGTGGGCGGCCAGGTAGCGGCCCAGCAGGTGGGGGTACGAGGTGGCGATGCTCTTGCCCTGCAAGGTGGCCACCGAGTCGTAGGCGTCGCCGCGGGGCACGGCCAGGCTCAGGCGGCACTTGCTAAAGCCCAGGGCCTCCACCTGCAAGTGGGCGCCGTCGGCTTCTTCGAGCACGTTCTGGCCCACGATGCCCAGGTCGGCCACGCCGTCCTGCACGTAGCCGGGGATGTCGTCGTCGCGCAAAAACAGGATTTCGAGCGGGAAGTTGGTGGCCTCGGTCTTGAGCTTGTACGAGCTGCTGAGGAAGCTGATGCCGCACTCGCGGATGAGCTGGAGCGAGTCCTCGCTCAGGCGGCCGGACTTCTGAATGGCTAAACGGAGCATAGAAAACTTGGTAAGCGGCGGCCACTTAGGGCCCCTGCGGCGGCGAGCCGGCGGCGTGGAGGCCCGGCCAGTACCGGCCGGCGGCGCCCCGCGCGCATCCCACAAAATGAAAACGAAACAAGAAACCCGGCGCAACGGCGCGGCACGGGCGCGGCGGCGGAGGCGCGGGCTACCGGCGCTGCATCAGCCCCCGGCACGCCGCCCGGCCCCCTACCGATGGTGGTGGGGATGGCCGTGGCCCACGGCGGCGTTCCCGGCCAAAACGGCCGTTGCAGCGAAGCAAAAAGGGAAAGCGGGGGTGGTCATTCTGGCCGCAAAGGTAGTTCGGTTTCCCAAACGGGCAAGGCCGGGGAAAGGTTTTGCGGGTGGGGCAGGATGGCCACCGTTTTATTCGGCAAGTAAAGCGTGCTTAAAAAGCAATAAACTTTTATTAGATTTGCCTTGTACAACACTTGCACTGCAACTGTACTACAGATGTAGTGCAATAACAAAACAGGGGGCCGCACCTTTCGGTCCAGCCCCCTGCCCTACTTAATCCAATGAGCGGCTGCCGATAGGGCGCTGCCACTCACCAGAAACCCTACGAGCCACTTGACTAGCTCCGGGGGTATCCGAAGTTTGAGTCTTAGCTCAAACCCCGGTTTCGCACGTTCCTTTTTCATTCCAGGAAGAAGTTTAGGTGCTTGACCCACCTACTTCTTGAAGCCCCGACTGTTCCACCAGCCGGGGCTTCGCTTTTTAGGGCGACCGTGTGGTGAGGCGGATTAACCGTGCGATGCGCCGAAGATGCTAAGCCAAGTAGCAGGACCCATACCGATGAAAATGCCTAGTACAATTCTGGGCATAGCACTATAGCCACAACCGATTTACTGTAAGCACTTTGCACCACAATTCAGGTAGCAACGTGCTAAAAATGGTAACCGGCGATTGTGGATAATTAGCTAATTATTTGGCTATCCCGCCGCCTCTTCGCCTTTAATGCGCGGGTCGAATGCGAAATCCTCCCGGGCCACGAGGCGCACGCGGGCAAAATCGGGGTGTTGCGTGTTGAAGACGTAGTTGAACTCGTGGGCGATGACCGACGAGGGCACCCGCAGCACGGCCGCGGCCCGGCGCGCGTACCAGGCCGCGCCCAGGGGCTGGCAGCGGGCGTAGTGCGCCGGCGACTGCCAGTCGGCGGGCAGGTCAGCCAGCGTGAGTTCTTCCACCGCCAGGTCGTCGGGGAAGTCGATGACCACCACCTTGAACAGGTCGCTGAGGCCCTCGCCGCTGCGGTGCACCACGTTTTCGAGGCAGGCCAGGGCCCGGCTGCCGGCGGCGTAGAGCACGAACTGGCCGCGCAGGTTCCAGCGGCCGGGGTTGCCGGAGGCCACCAGGGCGTCGGCGTACTTGGCCAGGCAAATGCGGTAGACTTCCACAACGGTGCTACTGGGGGGCCCGGTTAGGCCAGGTCGCCGTAGGCAATGCGGTCGATTTCCTCCGTCACCAGGTCGATGCCGCCGCTGGTTTCGAGCAGCGCCAGCGGCACCTGGGCCCCCAGGCCGTAGGCGGGCTTGCTGAGCCAGCGCCGGAACGCGGCCGGGGCCCCAAATACTTCTTCGCCGCGGCGGGCCAGGGCCAGCAGCTTGAGCACCTGCTCGCTGGCGGCGGGGCTCAGGCGCTTTTTGGCCTCGCGGTAGGTGCGCAGGGTTTTGGTGGTGGTGTGCAGCAGGTCGGCCAGCTCGTCGGCGCGGAGCTGAAGCACGCCGGCCACGTCGAACGCCGTTTTGGCCGGCACGCCGGCGCGCGCCGCCATCACCAGCGCGTAGGGGTCGGCCACGGCGGTGGCCAGGCTCAGCAGGGCGGCGGAATAAACGGCGGTGCGGGGGTGAATAGCGGCGGCGGGCATGGCGACGGCGGGAAATATTTCCCCAAAGATGGGAACATTTTCCCTAACAACGGGAAAATGTTCCGTTTTGGTTCGGGGCCCCTGCCCTGGCACGCTGCGGGCGGGCCGCGGGCGAAAAAAAGGCGGGGCCCGCCAGGAAAATAAAAAAGCGCCCCGCGTAGGGGTGCGGGCCGGGCCGGGTATCTTCCCACCGCGGGGCCCCAGCGGCGCCGCTGCACCCACCTTCCCACACCGCCCGATGCCCCCAGCCCCGTTGCCCCCTGGCCGCCCCGCCCGCCTGAAGTGGGCGGAACATTTTTTTAAGAACCTGGCGCTCGACGCGTTTCTAGCCCTGCGCCGGGGCCGGGTGGGGGCCGGGCCGGTTCACCTCACCGCCGCCGACACCGTGGTGTTTCTGCGGCTCAACGGCATCGGCGACGCGCTGGTCAGCACGCCTTGCATCCAGGCCATCAAGGAGCGTTTTGGCTGCCGAACGGTCGTCGTCGCCGACGTTCAGAACCACTTTATTTTTGCCAATAATCCCAGCGTGGACCACGTCGTCGTGTACCGCAAGGGGCCCCTGGGCTTGTGGCGCGCGCGCCGGGCGGCCCAGGCGTTCCGGCCCGTAGCGGTCGTCGACTTGCACGAGCAGCTCTCCACCACCGTCAGCCTGCTGGCCGGGGTGCTGCGCGCGCCCTACAAGGTGGCCCTGCGCAAGCGCAACGCCGCCCTGTTTACGCACCCGGTGCCCGACCTGGACCCGGCCCGCCACCACGTGGTGGAGCGCTTGGCCCACCTGGGGGCCGCTTTTGGGCCGGCGGGGTGCCCCGGGCCGCTGCGCCTGGCCTACCGGGCCCCGGCGGCGGCCACGCGGAAAGCGCAGGATTTTTTGCGCACGGCCTTTCCGGGCGCGCACCGCTTCGTCGGCCTCAACACGTCCGCGGGCGGCGACTCACGGTTTTGGGGCGTCGACAACTACCGCCGCCTGGCCGACGCGCTGCGGGCCGACGGCTGGACGCCCGTGGTGCTGGCGTCTCCGGCCGACCAGGAGCGGGTGGCCCAGGCCCTGGCCCCGGCGCCCGTGTTCTGCTCCGCGTCCTTCGACGAGTTTGCGGCGGTCATCGGCGAGCTGGCCGTGCTGGTGTCGCCGGACACGGCGGCGGTGCACGTGGCGGCGGCCTACGGCATTCCCGTCTTTGGGCTGTACGTGGCCGAGCGCGTGGGCCACCTCAACTGGTACCCCTACGGCAGCCGCTACGAGTGGATCATTGCCCCCAGCACCATCAAAAATATCCCGTTTGCCGACGCCTGGGCGCAGCTACACCCCTTTTTGCGGGCGCTGGCCCTCCCCCCGCCCGCCCCCGCGTGACCGGCCGGCGCCGCCCGGGGCCCTAGCCGGCCGCCAGGGCCGCCTGCTGGGCGCGCCACTCGGGCCCGAGAATGCTCATTTCCACCAGGCTCCAGTAGGCGTCGCCGTGGCGGGCCACGTCGCGCAGGGTGCCGTCGGTGTGGAAGCCGCAGGCGCGGTAGCAGCGGATGGCGCCGTGGTTAAAGTCGTACACGCCCAGGCCGATGCGGTGCAGGCCCAACGCTTCGAAGCCGATGCGCAGCAGCGCCCGCACCATGGCCCCGCAGTAGCCGCGCCCGCGCGCCGCGCCGGGCCCCACCAGCACCCGCGTGATGCGCCCCGACCGGTCGCGCGCGCTGATGCTGCCCAGCGAGATGTGGCCCACCGTCTGCCCGGTGGCGGCTTCTACGGCCTTGTAAATGAACACGTCGGGCGCGGCGAAGTCGTTGGCGCCGCGGATGTACCAGGCCAAATCGTCGGGGGTGAGCGGGAAGGCGAAGAGCGAGCCGCACCACTCGCTGAGCAGCTGCTCGGTGTCGATCCAGGCGATGAGCTGGGCAAAATCGGCGGGGCCGAAGGGTTCTAGCGTAATCATAACAAGCAAAAGCCGCGTAAAACCCCAAAGTAACTGCCCCGCGGCCGGGGGCCCTAATCCGGGGCGGCGGCGGCCCCGGACGCGGCGCTCGGCGCGGGGCCCTGGAACTGCTCCTCGGGGCCCACCACGGCGCGGGTTTTGAATAGACTTGTTCTTGAATCAGAAACGCCGTAAAAAGAACGTCATGCTGAGCTTGTCGAAGCAGCTCTCCCGCTGACTAAACATGATTTACTGCCGCGGGAGCGATGCTTCGACAAGCTCAGCATGACGTTGAAGATTTCCAGTATTTGGAAATAAGCCTACTAACGCTTCCCCGCTTGTACTAAGCCCGGCCTTACGCGCCCAACCGGCCCGACTCGTCCTTCAGCGCCACGCCGGACAGGCCCCGGCGCAGGGCCTCGCGCAGCAGAAACAACAGCGTATCGGCCGCCGCGGCGTAGCCCAGGCCTTCGGGCCGAATGTTCGAGACGCAGTTGCGGGCCGCGTCCGTGAGGCCCGGCCGGGGCGCGTGGGTGAGGTAGGCCCCCAGGCTGTCGGGTGCGCTCAGCCCCGGCCGCTCGCCGATGAGCACCAGCACCAGCCGGGCCCCCAGCAGCTGGCCGGTTTCGTCGCCGAGCGCCACGCGGGCCTGCGCAGCCAGCACCAGGGGCCCCACCCGCAGGGCGGCGGCTTGCAGCGGCGGCAGCAGCAACGCCAGCAGCGGGGCGGCGTGGGCGTTCACGGCCGTGGCCGAGAGGCCGTCGGCCAGCACCACGGCCACGTCGCAGGGGCCCGGCCCCAGGGCCCCCAGCGCCTGCCGCGACGCCTCGTTGAGCTGGCGGCCCCAGTCGGGGCGGTGCAGGTAGGCCGGGCGGTCGGGGGCGCGGCTGTGCACCGGGCACACGGGCAGGCCCAGGGGCCCCAGCGCGGCCGTCAGCCCGTCGGCGTCCAGGGCCGAGTACACCGCGTCGCGGGCGTGGGCGTGGGCCAGCCGGAAGGCCAGCGCCGCGCGCAGCGGCTCGCTGGTGCCCGTGCGCCCCAGGGCGATGCGGGCGGCGGTGAAGGCTTGCAGCCCGGCCCAGGGGTCGGGCGCGGGGCCGTCGGCGGCGGGTAGCAGAGAAGCGGGCGTTTCGGGCATGGGCGGCGGGGAAGGCGTTGGGGCAGGGCGCGGCGGTTATTCGCCGTGGTTAACGCCGATTACCAGGCTGTCCTTCCCGGCTGAAAAGGAAATAAGATCCGCGGCCAGCGGCGGCGGGTCGTAGAAATACGCCACTTAGCCCGAGCCGGGGTAGACGGACTGGCGGCCCCCGGGGCCCATAATGGCCCGGGCCTCGCGCACGGGCATTCCGGCGCGGGCCCGGTACGAGTTTTTCCAATTCCGCCGCCTGTCCCAAGCACCGGGGCCCCAAAACAGCACGTACGTAGCCAGCAGTGCCAGCAGCAGGCAAAAACCCAGGCCGTAAGAAAGCACTTTTAACATGGGCAGTGACATGGGCAGTGACATGCCTTGGCCGGCGCGCGTTGGGTTGCTGTTTTGCCCCAAGGTAGGAACAAAGCCATTCTCAGGGCAAGGGGTAGCACGAGCGCAGGAATAGAGTATTGGGCAAGAAAAGGCGCGCCGGTTGGGGGCCCCACATACGTTCGCGTGCAACATCTTCCCGATTAATCGGTCTCATCCGCAGATGAGCCACTCGCCCACCCCTCCGGTAACCGACCAGCAGCTGGTGGCGCAGGTGCTGGGGGGCCATACCGCGGCCTTTGGGCAGCTCGTGCGGCGCACGGAGGGCCTGGTGACGCAGCTGGTGTTCAAGATGATTCGCCACCCCGCCGACCGCCCGGACATCGCGCAGGAAGTGTACCTGAAGGTTTTCAAGAACCTGGCCGGGTTTAAGTTTCAGGCCAAGCTCTCAACCTGGGTGGGTCAGATTGCCTACAATACGTGCCTGCACTACCTGGAAAAGAAGCAGCTGGTGCTGGTGGACTTGGCGGAGCCCACGCCGGACGACGCGGCGGAAGCAGGCCGCCGGGGCCCCCCAACCCCGGTGGCCGGGCCGGGCTACGACCCGGAAACGGCCCTTTTCGACCAAGACCTGGCCGGCATTTTAAGCGCGGCCATCGAGCAGCTGCCCCCGCTCTACCGCACCCTGGTTGCCCTCTACCACCAACAAGAATTGAGCTACGAGGAAATCGCCCAGGTAACGTCCCTGCCGGACGGGACGGTGAAAAACTACCTATTCCGGGCGCGCAAACTCTTGAAGCAACGCCTGCTGGCCACCTACCACCGCGACGACCTATGACCCAGCCCCACCTTTCCGACGACAACCTGCAACTTGCCGCGGCCGCCGCCCCGCTCCCAGCGGCGGCGGCCACCCACCTGCCCGCTTGCCGCCTTTGCCAGGCCCGGGTAGCCACGTACCGGCAGCTGTTTGCCGCCGCGGCCCACCTGCCGCCACCCGCTTTTAATTTTGATCTCGCGGCGGCGGTACTGGCCCAGCTGCCCCGGCCGAAGCCAGCTTTCCCCTGGGTGCTCGTGCTGGTGGCCGTGCCGGTGTTGGGGGTAGTGGTCGCGTTTGTGGCGCTGTTTGGCGGCGCGCTGGGGCAGGTGTTTCAGAACTGGTCAACTGGGCTGGGCGCCGGGCTAGTGGCGGTGGCCGGCTTCGTCGTGGCCGGGCAGGGCCTGGAGTTGCTGGTCCGGCACCGCCGGCACATGCGCCTGCTCACTTTTTCGTAATTTTTTGCAACCCGACCGGCGCTGGCCGGTCTCATGCGGTACTACCCCCCGGCCCACCCCATGAAACGCACCTGGCTGCTTCTGCTTTTTTGCCTGACTGCCTGGGGGGCCCCGGCGCAGAGTATCCCGGGGCTGACCCTTGATAACAACGCGTTGGAATTCGCCCGACGGGTCCTTTTTCCCGCATTCGCGCTTTTTCTGCTCGGTTACTTCGTGTTGGCCGCTATCAGGCTGGTCTTGAATTACCTACTGAAGCGGCAGATAATTACGTCGGCTACCTCGGAGAGCATTGTCGAACGCCTCCTACCCGGCCCGCAGGACGAGCAGAACAAGGTCGTGAAGTGGGTCGCACTGCTGTTGAGCAGCGGTGGGGGGCTCCTGCTGTGCAGCCGGTACCTGCCCCTGGGCCTTCACTCCGTTATTATTCTGCTTTTCAGCACCGCGCTGGGCTTTTTGGCCTACTACCTCTACTTACGCCGCCAGGCAAAGTAGGCCCACGCAACGCTTTTTCTGCCCCGCCTTTCAGAGCCGTCAACTTCAGTCGGGCCGGCGTGAACCTCACGAGACCTGCCTGAAGTTAACTGCCCTGCCCCGTGGGGCCTGTTCGCCCGATGGCCTCTAAAGCCCCCAGCGCCCGGGAGCGACTGCGACCAACGACGCTACGTTTTCATCTCGCTTAACCTTCAAATCTCTCATGAATTCGTCCCACTACTCAACTCAACCTACTAGGTATTGCCTGGTATCTTGCATTGCAAGCAAATTTATTAACCAAGCACTTACCTCAAATATCAGGCTTTTAGCAGCTTGGTTACGGCATCATGCTCGCGGCCGTTTGGCACTTGTAAACTCGGGAAAGGTCATGGCTTTCTTGCTGGCGGTGGTTAGCTTGTTGCCCCAACTTGCGGCGGCCCAGGGCCCCGGGCAAATAGCTGGTACGCTGCTGGACCAGCGCACGCGCCAGCCGCTGCCCTTTGCCAACGTCTTGCTATTGCGGCTGCCCGACTCCACCCTGGCGGGCAACGCCCAAACGGCTGAAAACGGCACGTTTGCGCTGGCTGGCTTCGCGCCGAACACGTACCTGCTCCGGGCCGAGGCCCTGGGGTACCAGTCCGCGCGCCGGCTCGTTGTGCTGCGCGCCGGGGCCCCGGCGGTTCGCCTGGGCGAGTGGCTGCTGGCACCGGCGGCCGTGCAGCTCGGCGGCGTGGTGGTGCAGGGCGAAAAGGCGGCGGTGGTCAACGAGCTGGGCAAAACCATTGTCAACGTAGCGAAGGACCTGAACAGCGCGGGCGGCACGGCGGCGGATGTGCTCCAGAAAGTGCCCGCCGTGGCCGTGGACGACAACGGGCAGGTGAGCCTGCGGGGCAGCTCCAGCGTCACGCTTTACCTCGACGGCAAGCCCGCGCCCAGCAGCCTGCGCCTCGACCAGCTGCCCGCCAGCCGCCTCGAAACCATCGAGGTCATCACCAACCCGGGGGCCCAGTATTCGGCCCAGGGCACGGGCGGCATCATCAACCTGGTGCAGAAAAAGCAAACCCAGCCCGGCTGGAACGGCGACGTGCTGGCCACGGTGGGCACCCGCGATAAGTACAGCGCGTCGCTCAACCTCAACCGGCAGGTCGGCAAATTCAACTTTTTTGGGGGAGCTGATGGACTGAACAATCAGTTTCACGGTAGCTCGGCCTTGCAGCAAGTGGCCACGGTGGACGGCCGCACCACCCGCACCGACCAGACGGGCTCCAACATGCGCCACCAAACCAACTATAACCTGCGCCTGGGCGTTGAATACGCCCTCAACGACGAACAACATTTTACGCTGACGGCCCAGTGCAATAAACAGGATTTCCGGACCACGCAGAACTTTACTACCCTGCTTACCCACGATAGCGACCCTACCATTACCCTGCAAAACCAAAACCTGGAAGTCGACAATCTCTACGACGGCCGCGTCTCGGGCAATTACCGGCGCACCTGGGCCGCCCACCCCGGCCGCGAGCTAACCGCCAGCGCCACCTATACCCTGGACGGCGGCACGGTGACGACCCAGCAGCGCGTGCTGGACGGCCCCGCCAGCTACTCGCGCCAGGCCCGCCAGCAGCTGCTCGACGTAGTTATTCAGATGCCCTCGGCGCAGGTCGACTACGTGCACCCGCTGGACGAAAAGCGCCGCTGGGGGGCGGGGGTCAAGGCGGACGTGATGGTGACGCCCGGCACGGCCGATTATGCGGTGCAGCCAACGGCCGAAGCCGAATTTGTTCGGCAGGAAGCGGGCTCGTACCGCTACCGCTACCAGCAGGTTATCCCGCAAGCCTACGGCTCTTACCAGCAGAAAGCCGGGGCGTGGGACTACCAGGCCGGCCTGCGCGCCGAATTTACGGGGCTGCAAGCCCAGGTACTGCCCACGGGCTCGGCCAGCCAGCGCATTTTTAATGTATTCCCCTCGGCTACGGTGGCGCGCACGCTGCCCCACGAGCAGCGCCTCCAGCTCAGCTACTCCCGCCGGCTCAACCGGCCCAACTTTCTGCAAATCATTGCGTTGCCCATCTACTCCGATGCCCGCAACTACGTGGTGGGCAACCCCGACCTGCGCCCCGAGTACGTGCACGTGGCGGAGCTGGGCCACCAGGTGGCGTGGCAGGCCACCACGCTCAGCACCACCCTGTTCGGGCGCTTCGCCAGCCAATCCATCCAGAGCCTGCGCACGATTGATACCCTGGCGACCCGCCTCAGCGGGCAGCCCGATTTCATTGCCCGCACCAGCTACGCCAACTTCGGCCGCACGGCCAGCTACGGGCTGGAAATCTCGCTCACGCACCCGCTGGCGGCGTGGTGGAAGCTCACGGCCAACGGCTCGTTTTTCCGCAGCCAGGTGGCCAGCTACGCCGGCGACGGCACCCGCGCCAACTTCACCGGCACGGCGTACTTGCTGAATACTTTCAGCCCCACCAAGGCGCTGGCCCTGCAGCTTAGCGGCAACTACCGGGCCCCGCTGGTGGTGCCGCAGGGCCGCCTGCTGGCCGTGTACGGCGTGGACGTGGCCCTGCGCCAGCGGCTATTCCACGACCGCGCCGCGCTCACCCTGCGCGTCAGCGACCTGTTCAACACGCGCCGCCAGTACGCTCAGCTGGCCGCCGACGGCCTCAGCGCCGACCTGCAAACCAAGTACGAAACGCGCGTGGGCTACCTGGGCTTCACCTGGTTTCTGGGCAATAACAAGCCCGCAAGCTCCATCGAAAACCAGCCCAAAGGCGACACCGGCGGCTTCGGCGGCTAGCAGCGGGGCGGTGGTTAAGCAACCATCAACCAGCAGGAAACGGAGGAAACACTTAGTAGACTTGTTCTCGAATTAGAAAAAAGGCGGTCATGCAGCGCGCAGCGAAGCAACTTTCCCGCGTAACTAATCCCTGATTACTGGCGCAGTAGAAATGCTTCGCTGCGCGCTGCATGACCGTTCATTTTTGTGCAGTTTTTATTTGGGAATAACGCCACTCCCGGGGCCCTACCGCAGCGGCGCCGGCAGCTGGCCCAGCAGCGGGGCGGCAGCCGACGCGGGCAGCAGGGCCCCCTGGGCGTCGAAAATGCCCTGCTGCACCAGCCAGGCCTCGAACTCGGGGGCCGGGCGCAGGCCCAACACCCGGCGCAGGTACAGCGCGTCGTGGAAGGACGTGGACTGGTAGCCGAGCATGATGTCGTCGGCCCCGGGCACGCCCATGACGAAGTTGCAGCCCGCCACGCCCAGCAGCGTGAGCAGCGTGTCGGTGTCGTCCTGGTCGGCCTCGGCGTGGTTGGTGTAGCACACGTCCACGCCCATGGGCAGGCCCAGCAGCTTGCCGCAAAAGTGGTCTTCGAGCGCCGCCCGGATGATTTGCTTGCCATCGTAGAGGTACTCGGGGCCGATGAAGCCGACCACCGAATTTACCAGCAGCGGCCGGAAGCGCCGGGCCACGGCGTAGGCCCGGGCCTCGCAGGTTTGCTGGTCCAGCCCGTGGTGGGCATTGGCCGAGAGGGCGCTGCCCTGGCCGGTTTCGAAGTACATCACGTCCTGCCCCACCGTGCCGCGGTTCAGGCCCCGCGTGGCCTCCCAGGCTTCCTGCAACACGCTCAGGTTGAGGCCGAAGCTGGCGTTGGCGGCCTCGGTGCCGGCGATGGACTGAAACGTGAGGTCTACCGGGGCCCCCTGCTCAATCAATTGCAAAGCGGTGGTGACGTGGCACAGCACGCAGGCCTGGGTGGGAATGGCGTATTGCTCGCGCACGGCGTCCAGCATGTGCAGCAAGTTGCTCACGGCCTGCGTATTGTCAGTGGCCGGGTTGATGCCAATCACGGCGTCGCCGCTGCCGTAGCGCAGGCCGTCCACGAGGCTGGCGGCGATGCCGCGCAGGCCGTCGGTGGGGTGGTTGGGCTGCAGGCGGGTGGCCAGGCGCCCGCGCAGCCCCAGCGTGTTGCGGAAGCGCGTGACGACCTCCACGCGGCGGGCCACGGCAATCAGCTCCTGGTTGCGCAGCAGCTTGCTCACGGCGGCCACCATTTCGGGCGTCAGGCCCGGGGCCAGCGCGGCCAGGGCCCCCGCGTCAGCAGCGTCCGACACCAGCCAGTCGCGCAGCTGCCCCACCGTGGCGTGGCCCACGGGCGCAAACGCCGCCGCGTCGTGGGTGTCCATAATGAGCCGCGTCACCTCGTCCTGCTCGTAAGGCACCAGCGCCTCGCTGAGGAAATTGCGCAGCGGCACGTCAGCCAGTGCGTACTGGGCGGCCACGCGCTCCTCGTAGGTGGCGGCGGCCACGCCGGCCAGCGCGTCGCCGGCGCGCAGCGGCGAGGCCCGCGCCAGCAGCGCTTTCAGGTCGTTGAACACGTAGGTGTGCTGGCGGACGGTGTGGCGGTAGGGCATTGGTTTCGAATCGGTACGGCCAACGAATATTTGCGGTAGCCAGGAACAGATTTATAGTAAAATCGAGGACCTACAGCGCTAAATCTATCCGTTTTTCTTTGCTGAATATTTCGTGGGCATATAAAAGTGTGTCACCTTGCGCTGTTTTAGCGCGAATTTGTATGTAGCAAATTTTATCAAAAAATCCTTCAAACCGACCGTTTTCGTCCGTGGTAAGAATGCTGTCGACATACCCGTTATAGCTATCGTAGTCTCCCCCCTGATAGTACGCGGATTGCACCATCAATTTTTTTCCTTTCAACGGCTTCTGGGTGGTGTGGTCGACCAATGTTCCGAAAACATGAGCATTCTTAACGTCGTTATTACTGCACGAACACAACAGGGCTATGGCCAAAAGTTTGAGAGATTTTGTCATGAAATGAAAGTACCGCTTTTACACCCTTGCCCCATCCTTCGGCCCTAGCAATAACGCCAGCCTACGGAGCGTCCGCCTACCGCAGCCGCCGGGCCCCGCCCAGCCCGACAAACGCCCCGAGCAGCACCAGCCCCACCGCCGCGAACACGCCGCTCAGCCGCAGGTTGTAGTACACCAGGGCCCCCAGGCTCAGCAGGGCGAGGGCCAGGGCCAGCAGCGGCACCCACGGGTAGCCGGGCACGGCGAAGGGGCGCGCCAGCTCCGGCCGGCGGCGGCGCAGGGCGAAGAGGCTGAGCAGGCTGACGATGTACATCACCAGGGCCCCCAGCACGGCCAGCACGATGAGCTGGTCGGTGGTGCCGGTGAGCAGGGCCCCCACGCCCACCGCGGCGCCCGCCGCCAGGGCCCAGTGCGGCGCCTGGCGGCCGTTGAGGCGGGCCAGGAAACCGGGCAAATAGCCCGCCCGCGCCAGGGCAAATACCTGCCGCGAGTAGCCGATGATGGTGCCGTGGAACGAGGCCACCAGCCCAAACAAGCCGATGCTGGCAAAAAAGCTGGTCCAGCGGCTGCCCCGGCCCAGCACCAGGGCCAGGGCCTCGGGCAGCGGGTAGTCGAGGCGGGCCAGGCGGCGCCAGTCGCCCACGCCGCCGGTCAGCACCATCACGCCCAGGGCCAGCGCCACCAGCGTGCCCAGGCCGTAGCCGTAGCCCCGCGGGATGGCGCGGCGCGGGTCTTGCACCTCCTCGGCCACCAGCGCCACGCCCTCGATGGCCAGGTAAAACCAAATGGCGAACGGCAGCGCCGCCAGCACCCCGCCCGCCCGCAGCGGCACCGGGTGGGCCAGGAAGTTCTCTGCCCGAAAGTGCGGGGCCACCAGCCCCAGGTACAGCAGCAGCTCGGCCACCGCCAGCCCCGTGGCCACCAGCGAAAACGTGGCCGACTCCTTGATACCCAGCAGGTTTACCAAGGTAAACACCGCGTAGCAGCCCAGCGCCGTGCCCAGCACCGGCAGCGCGGGCACCAGAAAATGCCCGTAGCTGCCCAGCGCAAACGCAATGGCCGGCGGCGTGAACAAGAACTCGACCAGCGTGGCGTAGCCGGCCACCAGGCCCCCCAGGGGCCCAAACGCCGCCTGCGCGTACACAAACGGCCCGCCCGCGCTGGGCAAGGCCGTCGTCAGCTCCGTGAAGCTGAACACGAACGCCACGTAGAGCACCGTGACCAGCCCCGTGGCGACGAGAAAGCCCACCGGCCCGGCCACCGCCCAGCCGTAGTTCCAGCCGAAGTACTCGCCCGAGATGACCAGGCCCACGGCCAGGGCCCAGAGGTGCAGCGGCGTGAGGGCTTTTCGGAGGCCGGGGGCCCCGGTGGCGGGCGGGGCGGGCGGCTTCATGGTGGCGGGGTGGCGGGAAACGGCCGCCCCAAGGTAAGGGCAAAAAGCCCCGCGGCGGGGCCCGCCCCGGGCAGCGGGCGGTGGGCGTAGCCGCGTTCGGCGCGGCCCCGGCAACCAATCGGCCAACCGGGCATCTGTTGTAGATTTCGAGTGTAATCCCCTTTTCCTCGCGCCCACGAACCGCCACGACGTTGCCGACCAAGAAGTGGTCCCCGCCCAGCTTATAGCTTTTCTGCTGGCCTGCGCGCGGGGCTTAACCAGGGGCTTTTTTCCACCGGCCGCGGCCGTCATCGCCTATAAGTTTGCCGACGCGGTGTTCGTCACGGGCTGCGTGCTGGTGGCCATGAAGCTGGCCCGCAAGGGCTGGGACTTGCCGGCGGCCGGCTACGCGGTGCTCTCCATTGCCTGGGGCGTGTTTTTCCTAGAGCCTGTTATGTACTTGAAGCGTGTCGGGCGAGCATAATACAGGCAAAAACGACAAAATGAAGCTGCTGTAAGGTCTGACTCAAGCGCTCGTGGTCGCGGGCCAGCCGCCGAAAGCGGCTGCACCAGGCAAAGCTGCGTTCGACCACCCACCGGCGGGGCAATAATACAAAACCAGTCTGCCCTTCTGGTTTCATAATTACTTGCAAGTCAATGTCATGCACCGCCGCTTCGTACTCCGGGTCCTCCCCCGTATACCCCTGGTCGCCGAAGCTGACCTCGACCGTTTGACCCGTCACTTCCTGCACCTGCCGACATAGCTCGCCCACCTGCGCCCGCTCCTGCTCATTAGCCGGGGTGACGACCACGCTCAGCAGGTGGCCCAGCGTATCCACGGCGATGTGCGCTTTACTTCCCTTGCGCCGTTTGGCTCCGTCATAGCCCGCCCGGTGTCCACTCTCAGGCGTGCTTTGCAGCGTGCGCCCGTCAAAAATGACGGCCGTGGGTGTAGCTGCCCGGCCCAGTAACATTCGCTGCAACTCATTCAAGTCGTGTACGATACGTTCGAATACGCGGGCGTCCCGCCAGCGCTCCCATTGCTGGTACACGGCCGCCCAGGGCGGCAGGTCGTGGGGCAGGTAACGCCAGGGGCAACCTGTGTGGGCCAGATAGCGCAAGCCATTAAAGAGGGCGCGCAACGGGTGTTCCCGTTGGGGCGCATCTTCACGCATCAAGCACAGGTAGGGGCACACAAATGCCCATTCATCGTCCGAAATATCACTGGGGTAACACCGCGTTGTCGCCATACCCCAAATTTAACCCTCAGTACAGAACAGCCTCTAGTCAGCAAGGCGATGAAATCTCCTGTAAGCGCTTCCCACCGCCAGCTAGCGCCGCGGCAAGCCCCCCACCGGGGCCAGGGGCGCCACGGCCGAGGGCCGGGCCCGCGGGGGCCCCGGGTAGTAAAGCGGGGCCAGGCGCAGGCTGTCGGGCAGCAGCAGGCGGGCGCGGTTGCCCACCTTCCACACCTTGTAGGTCCAGTGCGTGTTACCGGGGTTTTCGGCCACCAGCAGGCGGTACTGGGCCAGAGCGGCGGGCAATTGATTATGTTCTTCAAGGGCCTCGGCCAGCAGGGCGCGGGCCTTGGGCAGGCGCGGGTTGCGGCGCAGGGCCCGGGCTAGGTGCGGGATGAGGGCGGCCGGGCGCTGGCCGTGGGCCCCAGCGGCCAGCGCCAGGCGGTAATCGGCCCGGTACTGCGTGGTATCGAGCACTAGGGCGCGGCGGTAAAACCAGGCGGCGCTGTCCGCCACGCCTTTCAGCTCCAGCTGGCGGCCGTAGTCATAGTGCAGGGCCCCGGAGGCAGTGTCGAGGCGCAGGCCGCGGGCGGCGTAGCCCACGGCCTGCTCGGGGTCGCGCAGGGCGTTGTAGAGGAAGGCCAGCTGATGCAAAATCTCGGGCTGGCGCGGCTCGCGGGCCAGGGCCGCCCGCAGGTAGTCGAGGGCCTGGGCCGTGTCAGCCGAGGCAGCGTAGGCCAATCCCTTGTAAAACAGCGCCGCCGGCTCGTTGGGGTCAAGGCGCAGGGCGCGGTCGAGGTTGTCGAGGGCGGCGGGGTAGTCGCGGGCCGCTAAGTGGGTTTCGCCCACCAGCAGCGGCAGTTCGGGCCCCGTGAAGCCGTTGTCGGCCGCCCGGCGGGCGGCGGCCAGGGCCTCGGGTAGGCGGCCGAGCATCCGCAGGGCCCGGGCTTGCAGAAAGTACAAGGGCCCATCGTCGTCGCCATCGGTTAGGTCGAGGGCAGCGGAGGCGTCGCGCAGGGCGGCCGTGGGCTGGCCGGCGGCCAAGCGCAGGGCGGCGCGGCGCGAGAGCAAGGCCACGTTGCCCGGCTGCTGGCGCAGGGCCCCGTCCAGCTCGTCGGCCTGCACGCGGGGCCCACTCTGCACGGTGGCCAGGTCCACGAGGGTATCGGGCCGCTCGGCGGGGGCCGGCTGGCAGCCCGGGAGCCCCAGTGCCGCGGCCAGCAGCCCGGCGAGCAATACAATCGGCGCGCAACGCATGCCCAAAAGTACGGCCTACCGCGCCCTCAGGGCACCGGCACCGCAGGTGGGGCTCCGGCAGCAGCGGCGGCCCGCTGCCGGATCCGCAGCTGCCGCTGGGCCCGGCGGGTGGTGGCCCGTTGCAGGGGCTCTAGCAGTTGCTGGCACAAGCGGTTGATAGTCAGGTCTTCGCTGGTATAGGTGGGCAGGCGGACGGCTTTTTGCAGCAGGGCCACAGCGCGGCGGCGGCGGCCTTGGTAGCGGTACATGCGGGCGAGGTCGTAATAAAACGACACCCGAGACGAATCCAGGCGGATGGCCGTTTCGAGGCTGCGCAGGGCATCGGCCACGCTGCCGCCGGGTGGCACCCCGCCCAGGAACACTTTGCTGTAAACACGCTCCAGCGCATTGTAGTGGCCCACGCGGTACTGCCAGCGGCCCAGCAATTGCCAGGCTTCGGGTAAATCAGGACGCTGGGCCACGGCCAGAAATACGTAGGAGCGCAGGTCGCGGAACGCTGCCAAGCGGTTTTCCGAACGGTACAAACTCGCTCGACTGAACAGGGCCAGGGCGGCGGCGTAGTTGCTCTCGCCGCCCTCGGGGCGCAGGGCCAGGGCCCGGTCGGCGTAGCGCGCGGCGGCGGTGAAGTAGGCCGCCTTGCGGGTTTCGTCGGAGTACCGGGCCCCTATTTTCACGCTCAGCACGGCCGCCTGCCACAAGGCCAAGTAGTGCGCCGGATTGATTTTTAGCACGTTCTGATACACGGCCAGGGCCTCCGAATCTTTGTAGCGGTTGACGAGCTGCACGGCGTCGAACAGCTTTTGGCGCACGGCCAGTGGGTCGCCTGCCACGGTATCGAGTGGCGTGGCCATGGCCGGCGCGGTGGGCGGGGCCCCAGGCGCGGCCGGCTGCTGGGCTGCCGCTGGGGCCCCCACCGCCAGGCCTGCCGCCAGCACGGCCAGCGCCAGCCACCTCCCCCACCGCCGGAGCCCGCCGCGCACAGTTGCTAAAACAGGCCCAGCTGCGCCTTGGAGCGGCTGGCCACTTCGCGGGCCTGGGCCACTTCCTCGGCCGTCACGGCCACGGCGCTTTCGTCGGGCGCAGCTTCGGCGGCGTCGGGTGCGGGGGCCCCGGCGGCGCGCTTGCGGGCGGCTTCGCGGCGCTGGGGCTCGGGGCCCTCGTCGGTGAGCAGGTCTAGGGCGTGGACTTTGTAGTAGTTCAGCTTGTTGCCCATGGCCTTCCAGCCCTTCACGTCGATGAACTCGTGCAGGCCGATTTGCTCGGTTTCCTTGTCGCCCTTCTTGTCTTTCTGCACTTTTGCTTCCACCACCGGCTCGGGGTGGGCCGTCACGGCCAGCAGCTTCGAGCCCTTGGTTTCGGTGATGAAGGTGAAGCGCTTGCCCAGCGTGCTGGTTTCGATGCGGAACCGCTTGACGTAGTGCACCTTCGTATCGCCGTCCATGTACACGGCGCTGAGCACAGTTTCGGGGTCGTACTTGCGCAGCAGCACGATGCTGGGCACGTCGTAGTGGTTGCCCGGGTCGGGCGTCGTCAACTCGTAACTGCCGTCCTTAAACACCACCAGCACCGTTTCGTCGGTGTCGAAGGCCCCCAGGTAGCGGCCGTGGCCGGCGGTGTTGAGGCGGCCCACCACGGCGTCGAAAAAGGTTTCGCGGCCGCCCAACGTGCTGTCGCCCCGGCTCTTCTGGGCGATTTTCTTAATGAGCTGCTTGGTCACGATGTTGCCCATCGAGCCCTTGCCCTTGATGGCCAGCTCGGCAAAGTCGAAGTCGAACTGCTTCACCCGGGCCGCGGCCTTGTCGCTTAGCTGGATGGTCACAATTTCGCTTTCCGAGTTCGGGTTGGCTGTGAGGTACAGGGTTTTGGTGCCCTTGGTGCCTTTGGTCAGGTCGTAGGCCTTGTCGCGGGTGATGCCCGACACCAGGAAGCGCTTGGCGAAGCTGATGCCCGAGGCCCCGTCCACGTACACCATGTTGTACACCAGCCGGTCGTCGTTCTTGTTGTACACGCCCACGTGCAGGATGTCCTTGCCCACGAAGGTCTTCTCCGCGATGCGGCTCACCACGAAAGTGCCGTCGCGCTTGATGGCGATGATGTCGTCGAGGTCCGAGCAGTCGCAGATGACGTCGGCCTTCTCGTCCTTCTTCAGCCCGTAGCCCACGAAGCCGTCCTGGTAGTTCACGTACAGCTTCTGGTTGGCCACGGCCACCTTTTGGGCCGTCACCACGTCGAAAGTGCGCAGCTGGGTTTTGCGCTCGCGGCCGGCGCCATACTTCTTCAATAAGCCCTCGAAGTAGGCCACGGCGTAGCGCGTCAGGTTGGCCAGGTGGTCGGCTACTTCCTCCAGCTCGGCGGTGAGCTTTTGCAGGTATTCGTCGGCCTTAAAGCCGTCGAACTTGCTGATGCGCTTGATGCGGATTTCGGTCAGGCGCGTCAGGTCTTCTTCCGTCACGAGGCGGCGCAGCACCACGCGCTGGTCGTTGGCCTTGGGCTTTTCACTGGCCACGCGCACAAATTTCTTCAGGCCCGCGTCGATGGTTTCCAGGATTTGCTCCCAGGTTTCGGCTTCCTCGATGCGGCGGTAGATGCGGTTTTCGATGAAAATCTTCTCCAGCGAGGCATTGTGCCACCGCTCCCACAGCTCCTGCTGGCGGATTTCCAACTCGCGCTCCAGCAAGCGCACGGTGGCCTTGGTGCTCAGGCGCAGCACGTCCTCCACGCCCACGAAGCGGGGCTTATCACCAATGATGACGCAGGTGTTGGGCGAGATGCTGATTTCGCAGTCGGTGAAGGCGTAGAGCGCATCCATTGTGAGGTCGGGCGACACACCGGTGGGCAGCTGCACCTGGATTTCGACCGCCGCGGCGGTGTTGTCCACCACCTTCTTGATCTTGATTTTATTGGCCTCGCTGGCCTTCACGATGCTCTCCATCAGCGCCGTAGTCGTGGTGCCGTACGGAATGTCGCGGATGATGAGCATCGTCTTGTCCACCTTCTCGATGGTGGCGCGCAGGCGGATTTTAGCCCCGCGCATCCCCGAGTTGTAGTTCGTCGCGTCGCACAGGCCCCCGGTCGAGAAGTCGGGCAGCAGCTGCACGTCCTTGCCTCTCAGCACCGCGATACTGGCCTGGCACAGCTCGCGGAAGTTGTGGGGCATAATCTTGGTGCTCAGGCCCACGGCGATGCCCTCCACGCCCTGGGCCAGCAGCAGCGGGAACTTGACGGGCAGCGTGGTGGGCTCGCGCTTGCGGCCGTCGTAGCTGAGCTGCCACTCGGTAGTATCGGGGTTGAACACCACGTCGAGGGCAAACTTGCTGAGGCGCGCCTCGATGTAGCGGGGGGCCGCGGCGCCGTCGCCGGTGCGCACGTCGCCCCAGTTGCCCTGGGTTTCGATGAGCAGGTCTTTCTGGCCCAGGTTCACCATGGCGTCGCCGATGGAGGCGTCGCCGTGGGGGTGGTACTGCATGGTTTGGCCAATCACGTTGGCCACCTTATTAAAGCGGCCGTCGTCCATTTCCTTCATGGCGTGCAGGATGCGGCGCTGCACGGGCTTGAGGCCGTCCTCGATGGCGGGCACGGCGCGCTCCAGAATCACGTAGGAGGCGTAGTCGAGGAAGTAGTTCTGGTACATGCCCCGCACCGTGGCCACGTCGTGGATGACCTCGCCAGGCGCGAATTTGGGGTTTTCCTCCTCCTGCGGCTCGGCGGCCAGGGGCTCGTTTTCGGCGGTGAGCTGGGCGGTGAGGGCCTCGTCGCCGGCGGCGAGCTCGGCGTCTTCTTCGGCGGCGGGCGAAAACGCGCCCAGGTCAAAATCGACCGGATCGCCGGCCTGGAGGTGGAGGTAGGGGTTGGGTTCCGACGCGTCGGAGGCGCGGGACTCGTCGGCGGGGAACAGCGAGGCGGGGCCGGGGGTAAGGGGTGTATCCACGAAGAGCAAACGGGTAAGCGGCAAGATGCGGTCAAATGTACCGGCGGCGGGGCGGCGGCGCAACTTCTGGCAAGGCCGGGGGGCACTGGAAAGTTCCGCCCGGGGCCCCCGGCCGCCCTTGCCGGGGCCCTGCGCTACCGCCGGGCTTGGGCAGCCGGGGCCTACCGCCAGCCGGGGCCCTGGCGCCATTGGCCGGACGAATCACGGCTTTTACTGTCGAGCATTTCGCAATAACACCTTCACAAGCAGGTGCTGCAACTGAATTCAGTTAGCGCATTCATCAACGGCATGCAATCAATAACCTCGTGCAGCGTGAAGGAGCCCAAGAAAACTCAGTTGCTCATCATCATCACCAGCTTGCAAAGCCAAGTAGTGGGGCAATAGGGCCCCGGCGGTACCTCACAAAAAAGCCCCCGCCCGGATGTACCGGGCGGGGGCTTTTGCGGCAATAAGAAAGATTAGTTAACCGTCATGTCGGCCCGAATTTCGCCGTTCGGGTAGGTCATCGTGTGCAAATTGGCGTATACCCCGTGGCTAAGCAGGGCCTTATCTTGGTCCGGGGTAAGCTGTTTAGTACCGGTGATGGGCGACACGTAGCCGTTGCCGGCTGCGTTATTGGGAGGGAAGGGATAAAATACGGAGCCGTTTACGCCCGGGGCCCCTATGTGCAAATGCCCCGCTACAGGCGTCAGGCCCGAAAATGTAACGGTGTACGTGAGTATCATCGCCGTTTTGTCGTAGGTGCCGGTGATGGTGCCGGTGGCGGCGGAAGTCACAGCGGGTACTTGCTGGCTGCCGCTGAAGGTGCCCAGCGTGGGCTGCACCGGCGCGTTGTTAGTATCGTCTTTTTTGCAAGCCGTGGCGGCCACCAGGCCAGCCAGCAGCAAAAGGGAGGAAAACAGATTTTTCATGCGTTGAAGGGAGGGAAGAAAAAGGTTAATAAAAGAATGATTATGCCCTCAACCCACGCACCCAGATAAAGTTATTAGGTGTTCATTTATAGCACAAAACAAAAATTTAGTACCCAAACACTTGGGGGCCCTAATCGGCTTCCACCACCTCGGCCACGGGCAACACGTCGCTGGTCACGAGGTCTTTTTCCAGGCGCAGGTTTTCGATGATGAACTGCTGGCGGTCGGGCGTGTTTTTGCCCATGTAGTAGGTGAGCACCTGCTGGATGCTGCGGTCGGATTGCAAAATGACGGGTTCGAGCTTGATGTTGTCGCCGATGAACTTGCCGAACTCTTCGGGGGAAATCTCGCCCAGGCCCTTGAAACGGGTAATTTCGGGGTTGCGGCCCAGCTTGCGCATGGCAGCCTGCTTCTCGGCCTCGTTGTAGCAGTAGATGGTTTCCTTCTTGTTGCGGACGCGGAACAGCGGCGTTTCGAGGATGAACACGTGGCCGTTGCGCACCAGGTCGGGGAAGAACTGGAGGAAGAAGGTGAGCAGCAGCAGCCGGATGTGCATGCCGTCCACGTCGGCGTCGGTGGCGACGACAACCCGGTTATACCGCAGGTTTTCAATGCCTTCCTCGATGTTCAGGGCGTGTTGCAAGAGGTTGAATTCCTCGTTCTCGTACACGATTTTCTTCTTCAGGCCGTAGCAGTTCAGCGGCTTGCCGCGCAGGCTGAACACGGCCTCCAGCTCCACGTTCCGGCTCTTGGTGATGCTGCCCGAAGCCGAGTCGCCCTCGGTGATGAAGAGCGTGGTGAGCCGTTCCTTTTCGGCGCCGTCCTTGGCGTTTTCGCCCAGGTGGAAGCGGCAGTCGCGCAGCTTGCGGTTGTGCAGGTTGGCTTTTTTGGCGCGCTGGTTGGCCAGCTTTTTCACGCCGGCCATGTCCTTGCGCTCCCGCTCGCTCTGCATGATGCGCTTGAGCAGGGCGTCGGCGGTGGCGGGGTTCTTGTGCAGGAAATTGTCCAGGTGCTCCTTCACGAAGTCCAGGATGAAGCCGCGCACCGTGGGGCCCTCGTCGCCCATGTTGAGGGAGCCGAGCTTGGTTTTGGTCTGGCTCTCGAACACGGGCTCTTGCACGCGCACTGAAATGGCCGCCACGATGGAGCCGCGGATGTCGGCCGCGTCGAACTCCTTCTTGTAAAACTCGCGCACCGTTTTCACCACCGCCTCGCGGAAAGCGGCCAAGTGGGTGCCGCCCTGGGTGGTGTACTGCCCGTTCACGAACGAGTAATACTCTTCGCCGTAGTCGTTGCCGTGGCTCAGGGCCAGCTCGATGTCGGGGCCCTTGAGGTGGACGATGGGGTAGCGCAGGTGCTCCACGTCGGCCTTGCGGCCGAGCAGGTCGCGCAGGCCGTTTTCGGAGAAGTACTTCTGGCCGTTGTAGTTGATGATGAGGCCCGCGTTGAGGTACACGTAGTTCCACATCTGGTTTTCGAGGTACTCCGGGATGAAGCGGTAGTTCTTGAAAATCGTGTCGTCGGGCTGAAACGTGACCAGCGTGCCGTTGCGCTGCGGCGTTTTCTGCGGCTTGGGGTCCTGCACGAGCTTGCCCTGGGCAAACTCGGCCGACTTCATCAGCCCTTCGCGCACGCTCTGCACCAGGAAGTAGCCGCTCAGGGCGTTCACGGCCTTGGTGCCCACGCCGTTGAGGCCCACCGATTTTTGGAACACCTTGGAGTCGTACTTGCCGCCGGTGTTGATTTTGCTCACCACGTCCACGACCTTGCCCAGCGGGATGCCGCGGCCGTAGTCGCGCACTTGCACGCGGCTGTCCGATATTTTGATGTCGATGGTGCGGCCGTGGCCCATCACGTGCTCGTCGATGCAGTTGTCGATGACCTCCTTCACCAGCACGTAAATCCCGTCGTCGTAGGCCGAGCCGTCGCCGAGCTTGCCGATGTACATGCCCGGCCGCAGGCGGATGTGCTCGCGCCAGTCGAGCGAGCGGATGCTGTCTTCGGTGTAGCCGTGGGCGGGGGCCGCGGGGGTGAGTTCGTCGCTCGTCATAAAAAATCCGTATGGGGCAATTACCAGGTAAAATAACGCACAAAACCCCGGCCGGCCGCCGGAAGGCCTGCCAGGCAGCTTAGCCGGCGCCGCCAACCTGGTTAGCCAATCCGTAACCCCGCCCGGGGGCCCCAGGTTCGCCGGGGGCCCCGGCTTCACCCTCCTCCCCCCCTCCCACTCTATGCTGCCCACCGTTACGCCTTCGGCCCCGCCGCGCGCACTGCCGCCGCCGAACAACTTCAACACGCCCCGCAACCTGCCCTCGCCGATGCAGCACCACGCGCCGGCCGAGGTGAAGCAGTCGGGGGCCGTGCACTACACCTTCGTGCTCATCGGCCTCACGCTGCTGGTGTACGTGCTGCACGCGCTCGACAGCATTTTGCTGCCCATCCTGTTCGCGGCGCTGCTCGCGGTGCTGCTGCTGCCCTTGGTCGTGCGCTTCGAGCGTTGGGGCCTGTCAAGCGTCTGGGCCATTATCCTCGCGCTGCTCATCGTGGTTGTTGCGGTGGCGGGCATCTTTTACTTGTTCGGCACGCAAATCATGAGCCTGCGCGACGAACTGCCCAAACTGCAGGCGCGGGCCGTGGAATACTTCGACCAGGTTCAGCAGTGGGCCAGCCACAAGTTTGGCTACCAGCCCATTAGCAAAGACCAGCTCATCGACTCCGGCATGGAGTCGTTCAAGTCGTCGGCCGGCGGCTACCTGGGCTCCACGCTCAGCACCACGGCCGGCGTGCTGAGCGTGACGACGCTCGTGCCGATTTATATTTTCTGCTTTCTCTACTACCGCGACCACATGCGGCAGTTCCTGTTCCGCTTCGTCAAGCCCGACAGGCGCACCAACGTGCTGCACACCATGGACAGCATCCAGGTGGTGGTGCAGGCCTACATTCAAGGCCTGCTCACGGTGATTGTGATTGTGTCGGTGCTGAACTCCATCGGCCTGCTGCTGCTGGGGGTAAAGTTTGCCGTGTTCTTCGCCATTTTCGCTTCGGTGCTGGCCATCATTCCCTACATCGGCATTTTGGTGGGTTCGGCCATTCCGGCCCTGGTTACGCTCGTCGACACGGGCTCGCTCACCAAAGCGCTGGGCGTCGTCGGGGTGTTCATGTTTGTGCAGTTTTTAGAAGGCAACTTCATCACGCCGACGGTGACGGGCTCCAAGGTGAGCATCAACCCCATGGCGGCCATCATTGCCCTCATTCTGGGGGGCGAGCTGTGGGGCACGCCGGGCATGATCCTCAGCATTCCGCTGGTGGCCGTACTCAAGGTGGTATTCGACGCTAACAAAGGCACCGAGCCGTGGGGCTTTTTGCTGGGCGACGTGAGCAACGGGACGGAGCTAAAGTCAGCCAAATCAACGGCCAAGGAAGGCTTTTTTATGCGCACCTGGCACAAATTACGGCCCGGCTAGGGCCCTGCGGCGCAACCCCGCGCCGGGGGCCCCGTACACCCCACCACAAGCCCAGCGCTTTTTCTCCACTCCTACTTTCAATTTAACCATACCATGGCTAGCACGCTCACCGACTCCACCGCCCGCGCCCTCACCGACCTGCTGAACCTCAACCGCACTTCAACCAAAGGCTACCAGGAAGCCGCCGAAGAAGTAAAGAGCGTCGACCTCAAATCCCAGCTCAGCCAGTATTCGCAGCAGCGCGCCGGCTTCGCGGCCGACCTGGAGCGCTACGCCCAGCAGTACGGCATCGACGCTTCGAACTCGAATACCGTTGAGAGCGTGGCCACCGACGCCGCCGCCGCTGTGCACCGCGGCTGGATCAACATCAAATCGGCCATTACCGGCCAGGACGACTCGGCTGTGCTGGAGGCCGCCGAAACCGGCGAAGCCACGGCCCTGAAAGGCTACGAAACTGCCCTGGCTGCCCAGGACCTGCCCGCCGATGTGAAAAGCGTGCTCCAGCAGCAGCACGGCAAGGTGCTGGAAGCCAAAAACTGGCTGACGGCTCACAAAGTAAACTAAGTTGGCGCGGCCCTCTTGGCCGCCACTTGCTCAAGTAATTCCTGAAAAAGAGCGGCCTCCGGGCCGCTCTTTTTTTTGTGGGGCCCCGGCCGGGGCGCGTTACAACCTTCCGGGCCGCTAAATTTGTTAGCCCAGTCTTCCGCCCGCCATTTTTTGCTGCCCTTTGTACGCCATTGTCGATTTAGAAACCACCGGCGGCCAGCCCGCCCAGGACCGCATCACCGAAATTGCCGTGTACATCCACGACGGCGAAAAAATCATCGATGAGTACGCCACCCTGCTCAACCCCGGGCGCAGCATTCCGCCGTTCATCACCCAGCTCACGGGCATCACCAACGACATGGTGCGCGACGCGCCCAAGTTCCACGAGGTGGCGCGCAAGGTGGTCGAAATCACCGAAGGCTGCGTGTTCGTGGCCCACAACGTGCGGTTCGACTATTCGTTTCTGAAGAAGGAATTTGCCGACCTCGGCTACAACTACTCCCGCAAAACGCTGTGCACCGTGCGCCTCTCGCGCAGCCTCATTCCGGGCCAGCCCAGCTACAGCCTCGGCAAGCTGTGCCAGAACATCGGCATCCCGCTGAACGGCCGCCACCGCGCCGCCGGCGACGCCCACGCCACGGCCCTGCTCTTCGGCCGCCTGCTCGGCATCACGCAGGAAAGCGACGCCGGGGCCCCGGGGGCCCCAACGGCCGACACGCTGGCCCAGGTCGACGCCCTGGCCCCCGCCGGGCGCCGGCCCGAGGGCGCCGGGGCCCCCACCAAGGTGCCCTCGGCCAAGCGCGTGGCTGCCGTGCAGCAGGCCATCAAAACGGCCCTGCTGCCGCCGCTCGTCAGCCCCGAAATGGTGGCCGCGCTGCCCCAGGCCACCGGCGTGTACTACTTCCACAACGAGGCCGGCGAGGTGATTTACGTGGGCAAGAGCATCAACATCTACAAGCGCATCCAGCAGCACTTCGCCGTTGATGTGAAGTCGCGCAAGAGCCTGGAATTCAAAAACTCCATCGCCGACATCACCTGGGAGCTGACCGGCTCGGAGCTGGTGGCGCTGCTCTACGAGTCGCACCTGATCAAGCAGCTCAAGCCGGCCTACAACCGGGCCCAGCGGCGCTCGGTGTTCCCGGCGGGCATCTACCTGCGCGTGGACGAGCAGGGCTACAAACGCCTGCTTTATGGCCGTGCCGACGCGCGGAATGCCGAAATTCCCATCATCGCCCTCGGTAATCAGTACAAGGCCCAGGGCTTCCTGTACCACAAAGTGGCCAAGTACAACCTCTGCCAGAAGCTGTGCGGCCTCTACAAAACGCCGGGCGCGTGCTTCGACTACCAAGTGCACCGCTGCCTGGGGGCCTGCGTGGGCGAGGAAGCCCCGGAGGCCTACAACGCCCGCGTGGACGAGGCCATCGACAGCATCACCTACGAGCACCAGTCGTTCGTGGTGATTGGCGCAGGCCGCACCGAGCTGGAAAAAACCATCGTGCTGGTCGAGAACGGCCGCTACCTGGGCTTCGCCTACGTGGACGAAACCTTTACGGCGCGCAAAATCGGGGACTTCCGCGACGTCATCAAGTCGTACACCGACAACAAGGACACCCAGCAGATCATCCGCCAGTACCTACGCACCAAGCACAAGGGCGAGAAGGTGAAGGTATTTGCGTGAACGACCCGGCAATCAGGGCCCTGCTCTACCCCCTACTGACCGGCGGCGTGTACGTGGACGAGCTGCCCACCGGCAGCACCCGCGCCGACGTGGTGCACATTACCGAGCACTTCATGCACGGCTACGAGGTGAAAGGTGACCGCGACACCTTGCAGCGCGTGCCCAACCAGCTGCGCTGCTACGCCGCGGCGTATGATTTCGTCACGTTCGTGGTGACGGAGAAGCACTTGCCCAAGCTGCTGCCGCTGCTGCCCGCGTGGGTGGGCATCCTGGTGGCGTCCGAGAACGGCCTGCGCCCGCACCGCCCGGCCGCTTACAACGCCACCGTGGAGCGGGCCCCCATCGCCGCCCTGCTCCTGCTCGAAGAGGTGAAGCAATTCCTGCTGGCCCTGGGCCTGACGGGCGTGAGCACGCTGCGGGGCCGCGACATTGCCCACCTGCTGCGCACCAACAACCGCATCCCGCTGGCGCGCCTGGCCCAGTACGTGCGCGACCGCCTGATGGCGCGCCTGCTCCAGCGCCTACTGGCCCGCGCCGAGCGCAAAACCGAACGCGACCGGCTGGCGGCTATCCGCAAGAAGCGACCGAAGCGCAAGGCCAAACTGGTCGCCAAGCCCACTAAAAAAGATGGGCCGGCGGATGGTAAGCGCGCCGCTGCGGGGTAGCGCTGGGGCCCCGGGCGCGGTGCAACTATAACCCATTCCTGAGTAAGTTACTTTTGCAGCTATGGTCCCAGAAACCGAACCCACCGCCAAGCGCGCCGAACTGCCCATGCGCTTGACCCGTTTGCGCGTCAAGAATTTCCGCAGCATCGCGGACATCGACATTCCCCTGTCGCCGCTCACGGTGCTGGTGGGCCCCAACGGCTCCGGCAAAAGCAACGTGGTAGATGCTTTGCGCTTCGTGCGCGACGTGTTTGCGCGTGGGCTGGACCAAGCCGTAATGGATAGGGAAGGAATGGGAGTTATTCAGCGTTGGGGGACGGAGGGGGAGGGAATTACAATTGGTATTAATTTTTTTTCCGAAGTAGTAGAATCTAAAGAAATGATTCTTCCGAGAGGAAACTACCTCATGCATGGGAAAGCAGCTGTTTCGATAGAATATATATTTTCTTTCAATGAAAATACTAAAAAGACGTTTACAATTAAGAGCGAGCAATTATCTATCAAAATTCATGAAAAATACGCTCCTATAGTGCAGATTATAAGAGAAAATTCATCTGTAAAAGTGCGTTTCGGAAAAGAAAAATGGATAAATATATTTGAAAAAGGAAAGCATTGGTGGGCGCCGCTAGGAGAGAGTCATTTGTCATTACCTGAGGCATTATTCGGATACAGCTATGACTTTTTCAAAGAGCAAACTGGTTCGATTTCCGATACTGATAATTATAATTTCCGCGAAGAAGTTGAACAGGAAATAGAAACTGTAGCAGAGCTTCTTTCTTCAAGCTTTTTTTACTCTCTCAATCCTATTGATTTACGACAACCACAACAGATGTTGAAGGAAACTCCCTTTAACGAAAAGGGGCGTAACCTAGCTGCGGTCTTGCGTCATCTTTCAACTAACATTGGTCCAAAATGGGAGGCATTACAATTCGCATTGCAACAAGCTATCATTGGGTTCGATACAGTGAAAATAGAAGCTGTTGGCGGTTATTTAGCTACTAAACTCATTTATCGAACGGGTGATAATAATCCCCGTACATCTTACCTTGGACAAGAATCCGATGGTACAATTCGAATGCTTGGATTATTAGCAGCCCTTCAGCAAGAACCCTCGCAACCATTCATCAGCATCGAAGAACCCGAGGCGAATATTCACCCTGGGGCCCTGGCGGTGCTGGCAGGCGTAATTGATGAGGCCAGTTTGCGCAGCCAAATATTGGTGACTACGCACAGCCCGGATATGCTGGACCACCTGCCGGTTGAATCATTCCTGGTGGTGGAAAAAGTGGGCGATACCACGCACGTGGGGCCCCTCGATGCCAGCCAGGTAGCGTCGGTGCGCAAGCGGCTGTTTACGCCTAGCGAGCTATTCCGCATGGAAGGCTTGCAGCGCCAGGCCGCACCCGAAGCGGCTTCGTAATGCGGGCACTGCATTTATTGGTGGAAGGTGCGGGCGATGAGCAGGCCGTACCGATACTGTTGCGGCGGCTGCTGCACGAGGAGCACCGGCGCCACGATTGGCTGGTGGACCCCAAGCACGTGATGAAAGTAGGCGGGCTGGCCAAGCTGCGGAGCCGGCTGGGCAATTACATCGAGCACCTGCGCGACAAGCCTTCCTGCGCCGGGGCCCTGATTTTGCTGGATTTGGACGACCAGTTGCCGTGCGAAGAAGCGCCCGCGCTGGCCGAGGAAATTGCCGCACTCCAGCAATTGCCGTTTCCCATTGCGGTGGTGTTTGCCTACAAGGAATACGAATCGTGGTTTCTGGCCAGCCTAGCCAGCATCGCGGCCGGCTCGCCCCATTTCCCCGATGGCCTCACGTACCCCAACGACCCCGAAGCCAAGCGCGGCGCGAAGGAAGAATTAGACAAGCGGATGCCGCCCCTCGTCAAGTACAAAGAAGTGCTGCACCAGGCCGAATTTACCAAGCTGCTGAGTTTCGCTGAGGCCCGGCGGGCACCATCGTTTCAGCGGTTGGAGCGGGCACTGGGCGAATTATTGACTGCCGTAGACATGGACGGTGGCGCAGGTATGGTTTCACCACGCAGGCGCTAAAACCCTACCGGCCTACGTCAAGCGCAGAGCCAAACCGGTCGCCAAGCCCACTGAAAAAGATGGGCCGGCGGATGGCAAGCGCGCTGCCACGTGGTAGCGCCGGGGCCCCACCCGCGGCGCGGCGGCAAAGCGGGAATTATAATTTTTAGTGGTAAACCTGAGCCTTATAGCTAGCAATCCGCTAGCATATAGGGCGTTCTTTTTATAAGAAACAACGTAGCTGACGCTGTTCCATTTGCGAAGGAAAAGACGTTGAAACCTTGAATAAATAGTTCAGTATTAATAGGCCAGTCAGCCACGCAAAGGACTTTTTGGGGGAGTAAAGCATGCGCGAGCATCCTTGAAACGCCTTGCGTGGTAGTAGCTGTCCTTCTTTCCTACCAGAAGATTTTTTATGCTAGCAATGGATTACCGGGGCCCCCGACGGGTCCGCGCGGCCCAGAAGCCCATGCCCGAAATCAAGCATCCGCAGGATGCCATCGTTCGGGTGACCCGCGCCTGCATTTGCGGCTCCGACCTGCACTTGTACAACGGCAACGTGCCCGACACCCGCGTGGGCACCACGTTCGGCCACGAATTCACGGGCATCGTGGAGGAAGTGGGGCCCGAGGTAACCAAGGTGAAGGTGGGCGACCACGTGCTGGTGCCCTTCAACGTGGCCTGCGGCGAATGCCACTTTTGCAAGCAGGGCATGTTCGGCAACTGCCACGAGAGCAACACCCAGGCCAGCGCCGTGGGCGGCATTTTTGGCTACTCGCACACCGCTGGCGGCTACAACGGCGGCCAGGCCGAATACGCCCGGGTGCCCTACGCCAACGTGGGCCCCACGGTGATTCCGGCCGGCATGGACCCCGACGACGCGGTGCTGCTGACCGACGTGGTGCCCACGGGTTATCAGGCCGCCGAGATGGCGGGCATTCAGCCCGGCGACACGGTGGTGGTGTTCGGCGCGGGGCCCATCGGCATCATGGCGGCGCGGTGCGCGTGGCTGTTCGGCGCCGGCCGCGTCATCGTCATCGACCAGGTGGACTACCGGCTGGAATTTGCGCGCAACTATGCCAAGTGCGAGGCCTACAACTTCAACGAGATGGCCGACCCGGTGGTGTTCATCAAGAAAACTACCGACTTCATGGGCGCCGACGTGTGCATCGACGCCGTGGGCGCCGAGGCCTCCGGCAACGCCATGCAGACCATCACCGGGCGCAAGCTGCTGCTGCAAGCCGGCTCGGCCACGGCCATCCACTGGGCCGTGAACTCGGTGAAGAAAGGCGGCGTGGTGTCCATCGTGGGCGTGTACGGGCCCACCGACAACCTCGTTCCGATAGGCAACGTGCTCAATAAGGGCCTCACCATCCGGGCCAACCAAACGTCGGTGAAGCGCTTGCTGCCCCGCCTGATCGAGCACGTGCAAAACGGCATCATTAACCCGAAGGCGCTGATTACGCACCGCATTCCGCTGGAGGAAGTGGCCGACGGTTACCGCATTTTCTCCGACAAGCTGGACAGCTGCATCAAAACTGTGCTCATCTCCCCGTCCGCCAAAATTTAACGCCGACCCATTATGGAAAACACTGCAAAAGACCCGGGGCTATTGCCCGGTTGGGGCATCGACGCGGACCCCAAAAACGACCCCACCTACCCCATGCGCCACCGCATGAACGTGGGCCAAGACCCCGATAGCAAGCACCGCCCCACGCTGCAACTGGTGGATGAAGAAGTACTTAAATCCATCGAGCGCCAAAACGTGTCGGCCGTTTTCGGCACGCCGCTGCCGCCGCACGGGCTCAGCGGGGCCATTCGGCGCTGGGCGTTCAAGTACAGCGAGTCGGTGTACCCGCACTGGCTCCCCCTGCTGCTGGCCGACCGGGTAGACATGGTGGAAGGCGTACTGGCCGACCTCGTGCACGGCCACGTGCCCAACATTTTTGCGGAGCGCGGCGCCAAAATGGATTGGAAGTACAATCGCTCGGGGTTCATCGCCAAGCTGGCCACCGTTTCTTTGCTAACGGCCGGGGCCATCGTGCTGCTTAGCTCCAAAGACGAGAAGAAGCCTTCCAAAAAGCACCGGCGCTGCCAAGCCTAGCACACTCACTCGCGGGCCCTCGTCCGCAAAAAGCCCGACGGATTGCTATCCTGGTCGGGCTTTTTGCGGGCGAGGGCTCGCCAATCGTTGTTCCCCATTGCACTGGCTCCAAGTTGGGGCCCAACAGGTCTTGCCAGCGGTAGTAGTAAGAGGTTTTGTTGTCGGATATGGCCACGAATAGGCCGTGGGGGAACTATTGGTTTAAGGGCACGTAGTTCACGTCTGCGCGGTCGCTGAAGTGGGCAGCTGCGGCCGGTGCGGCACAAGTACACCGTGGTTCCCATTGGTGGCTCGCCGGTGCGGGCACCACGCGGCCTTTTATGGTGCCGCCCAGCACCGCCAGTGGCAGCGTCAGCAAGCAAATCGGCAGGGCGTACAGTCGATTCATCAAACGCATGACGAGGGCACTTGATTTGCCGGGGCCAAATTTCCACCCGCTAACCCCCAGCGCTAAGAAACCTGTATTATCAAAAAGCTGACGCCAATTTATTTCCCCTAAACCAATTTATTTATCGGGCAATTAACCTATATAAAGTTCTAATACCTGTTACAATAACTAATTGATTCGAAAGTCACAAACTTCATATAAGGCTCACATCTCTCCGCATTATGTCACCGTTATGCCGCAGCCAAACCGAGGTTTTTTAGTCCCGGAATTGTTCGTATTCATTCAGGAAATTAGCCGGCCATTCGTTTCAGAAGCAGAGCGTTTGGGTGGGGCCGCGGCGGGGGCCCCGGCGCGGTTGCGAGCACAAAAACCTTTCTTTGCAACCTTACTTCCGTTGCCTCCCCAATAATTCCGCCTTGCCTAATCCTCCCGAAACGCCGGCCATCCTGCTGCGGCTGCGCCACGAAACCCGCCCCTACCACGACGCCCTGGAGCAGCAGGCCTTCAACCGGGCCCTGGCGGCGGGTGCGCCCACAGCGGCCGGCACGGCGCAGTTCCTGGCCAAGATGTACGGCTTTTTGCAGCCCTACGAAACGGCCCTGCGGGCCCACGCGGCCGATTTTTCGCCGGCCTGGGACCTGGCCGAGCGATTCCGCGCCCACCTCATCCTGGAAGATTTACCGGAAGTGCCCGGGGCCCCCACCCCGCCGCTGTGCCCGGCCATGCCGCCGCTGCGCACCCGCGCCCAGCTGCTGGGCACCATGTACGTAATGGAGGGCTCGACGCTGGGCGGGCAGGTCATTGCGCGGCAGCTGGCCAAGGCCGGCATTCCGCTGCGCCAGTACTTCACGGGCTATGGCGCGCGCACGGGGCCCCTGTGGAAAGCCTTTTGCCAGCAACTGGCCGAGGCCGCCCCCGCCGCGGGCCCCGACGACGTGGTGGCCGCCGCCAGCCGCGCCTTTCACCGCCTCGACGCTTGGCTGAACCAACCATGAGCCTGACCGACAACGACCTTATAACCGCCCCCATCACCCTCACCAACTGCGACCGGGAGCCGATTCACCTGCCCGGAGCCATCCAGCCCTACGGCTTTTTGCTGTGCCTCGACCCCAGCACCCACCGCGTGGTGCAGGCCAGCGCCAACACCGGGGCCCTGGTGGGCCGCGCGGCCGAAAGCCTACTGGGTGGCGGCCTCGGCCAGCTGCTGGGCCCCGCCCGGCTGGCCGAAGTGGAGGGCCGCCTGGCCACGCTTACCGAAACGACCCAGCTGCTGGGCGCCCGGCTGGAGGCGGTGGCCGGCCAGCCGTACTTCAAGCTCATTATGCATCGCTACGACGGGCTGCTGTGGGTGGAGTTTGAGCCAGTGGCCGAAACCGACGCCGCGCCCCTCGACCTGTCCATGCTAAACGCGGCCCTGGGCCAGATGCTGGCCGCGCCCACGGTGCTCAACTTTTGCCAGCACGCCGCGGAGCAGGTGCGCGCCATCACGGGCTTCGACCGGGTGGCCATTTACCGGTTTGCGCCCGACGAAAGCGGCGAAGTCGTTGCCGAGGCCATCCACCCCGACCTGGCCCCCTGGCTGGGCCTGCACTACCCGGCCTCCGACATTCCGCAGCAGGCGCGGGCCATGTACCTCAAAAACTGGCTCCGCTTCATCCCCGACGCGGCCTACGCGCCGGTGCCGCTGGTGCCCGGCCTCAGCCCCACCACCGGCCGCCCGCCCGACATGACCTACGCCGTGCTGCGCAGCGTGTCGCCCATTCACCTCGAATACCTGCACCACCTGGGCTCGGCGGCCACAATGACCATCTCGCTCATCGACGACGGCAAGCTGTGGGGCATGATAACGTGCCACCACCGCACGCCCCGGCTCGTGGGTTTCGAGCTGCGCGAGCTGTGCCAGTTCATCGGCAAAACGTTCTCGGCCCTGATTGCCAGCAAGGTGCGCGCCGACCAGTACGCCTACCACCTGCGCGTGCGCGAGCGGCTGGCGCAACTGCTGGAGCGCGTGACCCGCGCCGACGATTTTGTGGGGGCCCTGGCCCAGCCGGGCCCCAGCATCCAGGAGGTGTTCGATTGCGGCGGGGTGGCCGTGTGCTTCGGCGGCGAAGTGCAGCTGCTGGGCCACACGCCCACCGCGGCGCAGGTGCGCGAGCTGCTGGCCTGGCTGACCGAGCACGCCCCGGGGCCCCTGTTCCACACCGATTCGCTGGTTGCTCACTACCCGGCGGGGGCCCCGGCGCTGCGGGCCACGGCCAGCGGCCTCATCGCCGCGGCGCTGGCCGACGCGCCCGGCCACTACCTGCTCTGGTTCCGGCCCGAGGTGGTGCAAACCGTGACCTGGGCCGGCCGCAACGACAAGCCCCAGCTGCTGGCCGACGGGCAGATTTTCCTCTCCCCGCGCCAGTCGTTCGAGGCCTGGAAGCAGCTGGTGGAGCACACCGCCGCGCCCTGGCTGCCCCTGGAGCTGGCCGCGGCCCGCGAAATCCGCCAGCACGTGGCCGACTTGCAGCTCAAGGCCTTCAACGTGTTGCAGGCCCGCGCCCAGAGCCTGAGTGCGCTCAACACGGCCCTGGAGCGCAGCAACGACGAGCTGGACTCGTTTGCCTACGTGGCCTCGCACGACCTCAAGGAACCGCTGCGGGGCATTCACAACTACGCGCTGTTTTTGCTGGAAGACTACGCGGCCCAGCTCGACGCCGACGGCGTGCACAAGCTCCAGACACTAGTGCGCCTGAGCCAGCGCATGGAGGGCCTGATTGAGTCGCTGCTCCGTCTCTCGCAGGTAGGCCGCACCGATTTGGTAGCGGTCGACGTAGACCCCAACGAGGTGCTGGCCGAAACCGCCGACCTGCTGCGCCCGCGCCTCGAGCAAACCCATACCCAGCTGGTGGTGGCCGGGGCCCCGTGGCCCGCCGTGCGCGGCGACCGGTTGCGCCTGCTCGAGGTGTTCAGCAATCTACTGAGCAACGCCATGAAATACGACGACCAGCCCACCAAAACCGTGACCGTGGGCTGGGGCCCCGCCGCGCCCGGCGGGCCCGCGGCGGCCGTAAACCTCGACCATTATTATTTGTTCTACGTACGCGACAATGGCATTGGCATCGACGCCAAGCACCACAGTAGCATTTTCAAACTTTTCAAGCGCCTGCACGGCCAAGAAAAATACGGCGGCGGCTCGGGCGCGGGCTTGGCAATTGCCAAAAAGATGGTTGAAAAGCACGGCGGCCAACTGTGGGTGGAGTCGGCCCTGGGCCACGGCGCCACGTTCTACTTTACCCTTTCAAAAAGCCTATAAGTGACCTATACCCCGCTAAAACCGGTGCTCGTGGTGGAAGACAGCGCCGAGGATTACACAGCCCTGGGCCGGGCCTTCCGCAAGCACGCACTGCAAAACCCGGTGCTGCGCTGCGAAGACGGCGACCAGGCCCTGGACTACCTGCTGGGCTACGGCAAGGCTGTGGGCTGGCCCCAGGTGCTGCCCTCCATTGTGCTGCTCGACCTGAACATGCCCGGCACCGACGGCCGCGCCGTGTTGGAGGTACTCAAAAACGACCCGCGGCTGAGTTACATTCCGGTCATCGTGTTCAGCACGTCCAGCAGTGCGACCGATATCGACGCCTGTTACCAACTCGGGGCCAACAGCTACCTCGCCAAGCCCATCGACTACGCGGCCCTGGAGGAGAAAATTCGGGTCACCATCCAGTACTGGCTCGAAACCGCGGAGCTGCCGCGGTTATTATAACCATTGGTCGGGTGAAGAAAATCTTACTCGTTGACGACAATGAGCAGGACCGGGAATTATACAAACGGTACCTGGGCAAGCAATTAGGGACTGAGCGGCTGACGTTTAGCGAAGCTGCCACGGGCGCCGAGGCCCGGGCCCAGTTCCTGGTGCACCGCCCCGACTGCGTGCTGCTCGACTACAGCCTGCCGGACGCCGAAGGCCTTGACGTGCTGGCGGGGCTGCTACAGCTGGCCCCGCCCGAAAGCCTGTGCGTGGTGATGGTTACCGGCGGCGGCAACGAAGCGCTGGCCGTGCGCGCCCTCAACGCCGGGGCCCTCGACTACCTGGTGAAGCAGCAATTCGACCCCGCGCTGCTGGCCAAAACGGTACTCCACGCCATCGAGAAGAACGAGTGGCGCCAGTACGAGGCCCGCTACCACGGCGAGGTGCGCGCCGTGAACCAGCAGCTGCGCGATTCGCTGGACGCGCTGACGGAAACGCGGCAGGAAATCAACCTGAAAAATGCCCAGCTCGTGGCCGCCAACACCGAGCTGGCCGCCACCAACGCCAAGCTGGCCCGCACCAACCGCGACCTCGACAACTTCGTGTACGCGGCCTCGCACGACCTCAAGCAGCCGGTGAACAACCTGCGCGGGCTCTTTGACGAGCTGCGCCGCAGCGCCACCTTCCACGACCCCGAGGAGGCCCAGGTACTGCGCCTGGTCGATGGCTCGCTGCTCGACCTGAGCACCACCATCACCGCCCTGGCCGCTGCCGTGCAGGCCGAGCGCGGGCCCGGCGAGCTGGCCTCCGAGCCGGTGGCCCTGGCCGAGCTGGTAGCCGAGGTGGTGGCCGCCTTAGGGCCCCAGGTGCAGGCCATCCGGGCCCGGGTGCACACCGATTTTGGGGCCCTGCCCGCGCTGCCCTACGTGCGCAGCAACCTGCGCACCATCCTGCTCAACCTGCTGGCCAACGCCCTCAAGTACTGCCACCCCGGCCGGGCCCCGCAGGTATGGCTGCGCACGCTGTGGGCCGCGGGCCAGCCCGTGCTGGAGGTGCAGGACAACGGCCTGGGCATCAACCTAGAGCGTCACGGCAATGAGCTGTTTCAGCTGTTCCGCCGCTTCCACCCCCACTCGGCTTCCGGCACCGGCGTGGGCCTGTTCCTGGTCAACCGCTTGGTGCAGGCGCAGGGCGGCCGCATCGAGGTTACCAGCCAGGAGGGCCAGGGCACCACGTTCCGGCTGTACTTGCAGGGCGCAGCGTAGCCCACCAGGCCCCCAGCAGGCACACAAAAACGCCCTGCCGGCGCAAGGCCAGCAGGGCGTACTATATTAAGAGCAGATTGGGGAATATAAAACGGTTATGCCCATTTGGCATTAGCGCGGGGGCCCCACCTACTTGCGGCCGGCCAAAATTTCCTCCACCACCAGCGGGTCGAGCAGGGTGGTAACGTCGCCGAGGTTGGTGGTTTCGCCCTCGGCCACTTTGCGCAGGATGCGGCGCATGATTTTGCCGGAGCGGGTTTTGGGCAGGCCGCTCACGATCTGGATTTTGTCGGGCTTGGCGATGCGGCCAATTTCGGCCACCACGGCCTCGATGATGCTGGCCTCGGCCATTTGCAGCTCAAGGTCGGTGGTAGGGGGGCCGTTTTGGCAGATGACGTAGGCGTAGATGCCCTGGCCCTTCACGTCGTGCGGGTAGCCCACCACGGCGCTTTCCACCACGTAGTCGCTCTGGTTGATGGCGTTCTCGATTTCGGCGGTGCCGAAACGGTGCCCGCTCACGTTGATGACGTCATCGACGCGGCCGATGATGCGGTAGAGGCCCTTTTCGTCGCGCCGGGCCCCGTCGCCGGTGAAGTAGTAGCCAGGATACGGAGTGAAATAGGTCTGGCGGGCGCGTTCGTGGTCGCCCCAGGTGGTGCGGATCACGCCCGGCCAACTCCCTTTAATGGCCAGGTAGCCCTCCTGGTCGTTGCCTTCGATTTCGGAGCCGTCCTGGTTCAGCAGCACGGGCTGCACGCCGGGCAGCGGCAGGCCGGCACGGGCGGGCACGCTGGGCGTGATGCCGGCCAGGGCCGACACCATGATGCCGCCGGTTTCGGTCTGCCACCACGTGTCCACGATGGGGCAGCGGCCCTTGCCCACGTGCTGGTCGTACCAGTGCCAGGCCTCTTCGTTGATGGGTTCGCCCACCGAGCCCAGCACGCGCAGGCTGCTGAGCGAGTAGGCCAGCACGTGGTCGATGGACTGGGCCATGAGCGAGCGGATGGCCGTGGGCGCGGTGTAGAAAATGGTGACGTGGTGCTTGTCAATCACTTCCCAGAACCGACCCGGCGACGGGAACGTGGGCACGCCCTCGAACAGCACCGTGGTGCTGCCCGCCAGCAGGGGCCCGTACAGGGCGTAGGTGTGGCCCGTGACCCAGCCGATGTCGGCGGTGCACCAGCACACGTCGTTTTCCTCCACCTGAAACACGTTGCGGAACGTATAGTCGGCCCACACCATGTAGCCGGCCTGGGTGTGTACCACGCCCTTGGGCTTGCCAGTGCTGCCGCTGGTGTAGAGGATGAAGAGCGGGTCTTCGGCGGCCATGGGCTCGGCGGGGCAATCTTTTTCCACGTCCTGCACCTCGTCGTGGTACCACATGTCGCGGCCGGGCTGCATGTCCACGGGCCAGCCGGTGTGCTCCACCACGATGACGCGGCGCACGCCCGGGCAGTGCAGCAGGGCCTCGTCGACCACGCTTTTCACCGGAATTTGCTTGGCGCCGCGGTTCAGGCCGTCGGCCGTGAGCACCACCGTGGCCTGGGCGTCGTTGAGGCGGTCGGCGATGGCGGTGGCCGAGAAGCCGGCGAACACCACCGAGTGCACCGCCCCGATGCGGGCGCAGGCCAGCGTGGCCACGGCCAGCTGCGGAATCATGGGCAGGTAAATCACCACCCGGTCGCCCTTCTGCACGCCGTTCTTTTTCAGCACGTTGGCAAACTGGCACACCTGCTCGTGCAGCTCGCGGTAGGTGAGGCGCAGGTGGCGGGTTTTGGGGTCGTTGGGCTCGAAGATGACGGCCAGCTTGTTGCCGCGCTGGGCCAGGTGGCGGTCGAGGCAGTTCTCGGTGAGGTTGAGACTGGCCCCGGCGTACCAGGTGCTGGTACCGCCCGGCGAAAACTCGCCGCCGCGCACGGTGTCCCACTTTTTGTACCAGGTGAAGGGCTCAGCCGCCTCGGCCCAAAAGGCGTCGGGGTCTTCGATGGACTGCTTGTAATCGGCGTGGTATTCTTCGAGGGTGCGGATGCGGGTGTGCATGGGAGCGGTTGGGGAATAAGTAAGCAGCGTGAATGACAAAAGAACAACTACGGCGCGGCCCACCGCCGGGGCCCCGGGGGCAGCAAGCTAGGCCGGCGGGCCGGGTTCAAAGGCTTGGCCCACGCCGCGCCGCTGCAAGTCGGCGCGGATTTCGTCGAGGATGCGCGGGTCGTCGATGGTGGCAGGCAAGGCGAAATCTTCTCCGTCGGCGAGCTGGCGCAGGGTTTTGCGCAGGATTTTGCCCGAGCGGGTTTTGGGCAGGCGCTGCACCACCAGCACCTGCCGAAAGCAGGCCAGGGCCCCGATGCGGGCGCGCACGGCCGCCACCAGCTCACGCTCCAGGGGCCCCTCGCCCACCGTTTGGCCGTCCTTCAGCACCACCAGGCCCACCGGTACCTGGCCGCGCAAATGGTCGGCAATGCCCAGCACGGCGCACTCGGCCACGGCGGGGTGGGCGGCCAGGATTTCCTCCATCTCGCCGGTACTCAGGCGGTGGCCGGCCACGTTAATCACGTCGTCGGTGCGTCCCATGATGTAGCAGTAGCCGTCGGCGTCGCGGTAGCCGCTATCGCCGCTCAGATAGTAGCCCGGAAACACGTCGTGGTAGGCGCGGTAGCGGGCCTCGTCCTCCCACAGGGCCGGGAAGCAGCCCGGGGGCAGCGGCAGGCGTACGGCCACCAGGCCGGTGGTGCTGGCGGGCACCGGTTGGCCAGCCCCGTCGAGCACCTGCACGTCGTAGCCCGGCACCGGGAAGCCGGCGCTGCCGGCGCGCGGGGCCCCCATTTCGGCCAAGCCTACCAACGTGGCCAGCATGGGCCAGCCCGATTCGGTTTGCCACCAGTGGTCCACCACGGGCACGCCCAACACCTGCTGGGCCCAGGCAAAGGTGGCGGGGTCGCAGCGCTCGCCGGCCAGAAACAAGTGGCGCAGGCTACTCAGGTCATATTTTTTGGCCAGCTGGCCCTCGGGGTCTTCCTTCTTGATGGCCCGGATGGCCGTGGGGGCCGTGAAGAGGACGTTGACGCGGTGCTGCTCGACCAGGCGCCAGAACGTGCCGGCGTCGGGCGTACGCACCGGTTTGCCCTCGAACAGCACCGACGTGCAGCCCCGCAGCAGGGGCCCGTACACGATGTAGCTGCTGCCCACGGCCCAGCCAATGTCGGAACCGGTAAAAATAACGTCGCCAGGCGCCAGGCCGTAAATGGCTTCCATGCTGAAACGCAGGGCCACCGCGTGGCCGCCGTGGTCGCGCACCACGCCCTTGGGCCGCCCGGTGGTGCCGCTGGTGTAGAGGATGTAGAGCGGGTGGGTGGCCGGCACCGGCACCGCCGCCACGGCCGCGGCCCGCAGCAGCTCCTGGTAATCCACGTCGCGGCCAGGCTGCATGTCGGCCTGCACAAAATCGCGCTGGAGCACCACCACGTGGGCCGGCTGGTGGCGGGCTTCGGCCAAGGCCGCGTCCACCAGCGGCTTGTAGGGCACTACGCGGTCGAACTTCTTCCCACCAGCGGCGCACACGATGACTACTGGCCGGGCGTCGTCAATCCGCACCGCCAGCTCGTGGGGCGCGAAGCCCCCGAACACCACCGAATGCACGGCCCCCAGCCGGGCGCAGGCCAGCATGGCCACCACCGCCTCGGGCAGGTTGGGCATGTAAATAATCACCCGGTCGCCGAGCCCCACGCCCAGTTCGCGCAGCCCCCCGGCAAAGCGGGCCGTAAAGTCCAGCAGCTCATTATAGGAATAGGTGCGCACCACGCCGGCCACGGGCGAGTCGTACACGAGGGCGGCCTGGGGGCCCCGCCCCTGCGTCACATGGTGGTCGAGGCAGAGGTAGGCCGTATTCAGGGTGCCGTCGGCAAACCAGCGGTGGGCCCCGTTGGCTTCGTCCTGGCTCAGGGCCCTGGTGGGCGGGCGGTGCCAGGCCAGGCGGCGGGCCTGGGCCAGCCAAAACCCGGCGGGGTCGGCCAGGCTGGCGGCGTGGGTAGCGGCGTAAGAGCAGGCAGGTTTCATCGGCGGGTGGGAATTGGGAGAGGAGAAGGGGGGCAACACGGGGCAGGGCGCGGGGCCCCCAGTCGGCTATTCGCGGCGGACCAGCGCCAGCAACTCGCGCACTTTTTCCATCAGCTGGCGGGTACTGAAAGGTTTGGGTACGTACAAGTCCGCCCCCACGTCGTAGCCCTTCTGCACGTCGGCGTCGCGGCTTTTGGCCGAAAGGAACACGACCTTGGCGGCGGCGCGGTCGGGGCGCTGGCGCAGCTGCTGGCACACCTGGTAGCCGTCCACGTCGGGCATCATCACGTCGAGCAGCACCAGGTCGAAGGGCGTTTCGGCAATGGCGGCCAGGGCCTCGGTGCCGTTGCGGGCGATGCCCACTTGGTAGCCGTTTTTGCGCATTAAAAATTCGAGCGACATGACGATGTTGGGTTCATCGTCGACGATGAGGATGTGGGGCGTTTTCATAGGAAAAGAGTTGAGGGCATTGGGATGCGGGGGGACAGCGACGGGCAGGAAGCCCGCTAGCCGCTCCTCGCTTCCGACTTCTCGCTTCCCACTTTCCGAAAATCACTCCCCGCTTCCCGCTCCCCACTCCCCGAAAGCGGCAGCTCGACGAAGAAGCGGGCCCCGTGCTCCAGGGCACTCTCGACCCAGATGCGGCCCTGGTGCAGCTCCACGATGCGGCGGGTGATGGCCAGGCCCAGGCCCGAGCCCTCGGGCTTGCGCAGGGCCTGGTGCCGGGCCTGGAAAAACTTGTCGAAGATGAGGTGGTGCTCGGCCGGCGCAATGCCCTTGCCGTTGTCTTCCACGCACAGCAGCACGGCGTCGGCGGCGGGCCAGGCCAGTACCGCAATGCGGCCCCGGCCGCCGGGCGGGCAAGCCTTCACGGCGTTCGAGAGCAGGTTGATGAGCACCTGCATCAGCCGGTCGCGGTCGGCGGGCAGGGCGGGCAGGGCGGCGGGCACGTCCACGCGCAGCGCGATGCCCCGGGCGCGGGCCAGCGGGTCAACGGCGGCCACGGCGTCGGCCACCACCGCGGCCAGGGCCAGCGGGGCCCGCGCCAGGGTGGCTTGGCCGCTCTCGTACTGCTCCAGGTCGAGCACCAGGGAGATGAGCCGGGTGAGGCGCTCGGCCTCGCGGCCGATGGTAAGCTGGAAGTTCTCGCGCTCGGCCGCGTCGAGGTCGGGGTTGTCGGCCAGGATTTCGGCCAGGGCCCGAATGCTGGTGAGGGGCGTGCGCAGCTCGTGCGTCACGGTGTAGAGGAACTCGTCCTTCTGCTGGTCGAGGGCCTGGAGCTGGTCGTAGGCCTGGCGCAGCTCGTCGGTAAGGCGCTGGAGCTGGCGGCTTTGCTTCTGGAGCTGGCGGTTGGCCTCTAGCAGCAGCTGGCTTTCCCGGAGGATGCCCACCACGTTGTCGTAGCTGATTTTTTCGGCCCCCGCCACCGAGGCCAGCAGCAGGCGCGCCGAGGCCGGGCCCAGGGTGCCGGCCAGCAGCTTTTCGGCGTAGGTGAGCAGGCGCGGGTCGGCCGGGGTGAATGGGGGAATGGGGGAATGGGGGAATGACGAGGGGGCTTGTTCGGGCGCGGGCAGCGCGTCGGGGAAGCGGGTGGCGAAGGCGCCCAGGGCCTGGTTGGTGCGGCGCTTGCCCAAGAAGCCCAGCAGCAGGGCGCGCACGTCGGGCAGCGGGGTGCGGCCCTGCCAGCCGGCCACTTCCTCGGCCAGGCTGCGGCGCCGAAACACGTCCACGAACACGTCGGCCTGGCGCCGCTCCAGGGCCGTGGGCGCCGCCGCCAGCGAGAGGCCCACGTAGAGCCCGATGTTGAAAAACCAGCTCCAAAACAGCCCGTGCGAGAGCGGGTCGAGCCCTTCGAGGCCGAACAGGGCTTCGGGCCGCAGCCAGGCCACGCCGCCTACGCCCGCGCTCAGCACGCTGGCCGGCAGCCGCCCGGGGCCCACCAGCGTGGGCAGCACCAGGGTGAAGAACCACACCGCGAAGCCCGCCAGCAGTCCGCCGGTGGCCCCGCGCCGGGTACCGCCCTTCCAGTACAGGGCCCCCAGCACGGCGGGTACGAACTGCGCCACGGCGGCAAACGAGACCAGGCCGGTGTTCACCAGCGGCAGCTGGCGGCCCACCTCGGCGTAGTAGGCGTAGGCCAGCAGCAGCACCAGCACCACGGCCAGGCGGCGGCTTTCGAGGGCCACGCGGCCCAGGTAGGCAAACCAGCGGGCGGGGCGGGCGGGGCCGGCGGCCGGCACGCGCACCAGCAGCGGCATTAGCAAGTGGTTGCTAATCATCACGCTCAGGGCAATGGTTTCGACGATGATCATGCCGCTGGCCGCCGACAGCCCCCCCAGGTAGGTGAGCAGCGCCAGCCACGGGTGGCCGGTGGCCAGCGGCAGGGCCAGCACAAACGTGTCGGCGTCGAAGCCCCGCCCGCCCAGGTGCAGCATCCCGCCGAAGGCCACCGGCAGCACAAACAGGTTGATGACGATGAGGTAGAGCGGGAACAGCCACATGGCCTTGCGCAGGTGGTCCTCGTTCACGTTCTCCACCACCGCCACCTGGAACTGGCGCGGCAGCAGCAGCACCGCCGACATGCCCAGCACCAACAGCGTGGCCCACTCGGCGGGGCCCGTGCCGGCCCCGCGCAGCGTAAACAGCTGCCGCAGCGCCGGCACCGCGGCGGCCTGGTCGAACACGTCGCCAAAGCCGTGGAACAGCCCAAACGTGACGAAGGCGCCCATCAGCAAGAAGGCCAGCAGCTTGACGAGGCTTTCCACGGCCACGGCCAGCACCATGCCCTCGTGGCGCTCAGTGGCCTCCACCGAGCGCACCCCGAACAGGATGGTGAACACCGCCAGGGCCCCCGTGGTGTAGAGGGCCGTGGTAGCCGCCCCACCCGCCCCGCTCCCCGTCAGGACCACGAACGAGGTGGCAATACCCTTGATTTGCAGCGCGATGTAGGGCACCACGCCCAGCACGCACACCACGGTTACCAGGGCCCCCAGGGCGGCGTTTTTGCCGTAGCGGGCCGAGATGAAATCGGCAATGGAGGTAAGGCGCTGCTGCCGGCACACCCGGATGATTTTGCGCAGCACCAGCCACCACACCGGCGCCAGCAGCGTGGGCCCCACGTAAATGCCCACGAAGCCCAGTCCCGCGTGCGCCGCCCGCCCCACCGAGCCGTAGTACGTCCAGGCCGTGCAGTACACGGCCATGCTCAGTGCGTACACGTAGGGGTTGGCCACCAGGCTCTTGCGCGCCGCCGACCGGCGCTCCGCCGCGTAGGCCACCCCGAAGAGCAAGGCCAGGTAGCCGAACGAAAAGCCAATGACGAGCAGCTTGGACACGGAGGTTGCGGTGGGTAAGTGGGTGAGTAAGCGGACGAGGAATTTGGTGGCTGGGGCCCCAGGCTGTTAGACGATGCGCCTCCCAGGCCGCTGGGCGACGCAATCCCCAGGCCGTCATGCAGAGCGCAGCGAAGCATCTTTTCTGCTCAACTAATCATGATTACTGGCGCGGGAAAGATGCTTCGCTGCGCTCTGCATGACGGCCTAATTGATTACTTTCTGCTTATTTCTCACAACTTCCCCCTCCTATTTTTCACAACCTCCTCTCCTACTCCTTTTTCCTGACCAAAAACCCCGTCATCCCCACCACCAGCCCCCACATGAGCAGCACGTAGAGGTAGAGCACGGGCACGCCGGCCACGCGGCCGTCGTGGTCGAACACGGCCAGCAGGGGGAAATTCAGCAACGCGCCGAACAGTACGGCCACGAACAGCAGGCGCTGGCCGCGGCGCTGCTCGGCCTGTTCGCCGGGGGGCAATTGGGACATGGGGGGAACGAAGAGAAGGCATTTCTGGGGCCCCAGGGCAAACAAAAATCCGCCGGACGCGGGGCCCGGCGGATTCTGGATGACTACTGGCCAGGCAAACCGGGAATTACTTGTCCATCAGCTTCACGTCGCGCGTGTCCTTCATCAGGGCCATGCCCACAAAGAAGCAAATGAGGGCGATGATCACCGGGTACACCAGGCCAAGCAGGCTGCTATGCTCTTTGGCGAAAGTACCGGCCGGCTGGGCGGCCCCCCACACCCCAATGGCGGTGGCGATGAGTGGCACAAACCCTCCGAACACGCCGTTGCCGATGTGGTAGGGCACCGACAGTGAGGTGTAGCGCACGCTGGTTGGGAACAGCTCGACGAGGTAGGCGGCGATGGGGCCGTACACCATCGTCACGAACAGCACCAGGATGAAGGTGAGCACCGTCATCATGAACACGTTGGGGGCCAGCGCCTTCATCACGGCGGGCACGGCCTTGCCGGCGGCGTCCACGGTAGCGGGCGCGATTTCCGTCAGGGGCCCGGCGTAGGCCTTGATGCCGTAGAAAAGCGGAATAGTGAAAAGGGCCCCGCAAATCATGCCCGTCATGATGATGCGCTTGCGCCCGATGCGGTCGGAGAGCGAGCCGAAGTACACGAACAACGGGGTGGCCAGCAGCATGGCCACCACCAGCACGGTGCTCGAGTCCACGATGTCGAGCTTGAGCACGGCGTTCATGAAGGTATAGGCCTGAAACTGGCTGGTGTAGAAAATCACGCCCTGGCCCATCGTCACCCCAAACAGGGCAATCAGCACCAGGCGGCGGTTCACGGGGTTCACAAACGAGTCGCGCAGCGGGCTTTTGCTGGTGGTGCCGGTGGCTTTGGCTTTCATAAACAGCGGCGACTCGTGCAGCTTGCGGCGGATGTAGTACGAGGCAATGACCAGGAAGCCCGAGAGCAGGAACGGAATGCGCCAGCCCCACTCCTTGAAGGCGGCCTCGCCCATGGTTTTGCGGGTAATCACAATCACCAAAATACTGAGGATGAGGCCCCCGGTGGCCGTGATTTGGATGAAGCTGGTGTAGTAGCCACGCTTTTTGTCGGGGGCGTACTCGGCCACGTAAGTGGCAGCGCCGCCGTACTCGCCGCCCAGGGCCAGGCCCTGCAACAGGCGTAAAATCACGACGATGACGGGAGCCGCGACGCCGATGGAATCATAGCTCGGGATAAGGCCGGTGATGAACGTGGCCCCGCCCATGATGAGCAGGGTAACCAAGAAAGTGTACTTACGGCCGATCATGTCGCCGATGCGGCCAAAGAACACAGCCCCAAACGGACGCACCACGAAGCCCGCCCCAAACACGGCCAGGGCACCCAGCAGCGACTTGGTGATGTCGCCTGACTGCCCGAACAGCACCGGCCCGATGATGGCGGCCAGCGAGCCAAAGATGTAGAAATCGTACCACTCGATGACCGTGCCCACCGACGAGGCCGTGATGACCTGCCAGATGGTTTTCGAATCAACCTGGTTGTTGTCGTGCGCCGCCGGCGCGTCCAGGTCGGCGGCATAAGCGGGATTCAAGCTTTGGTCCATGGTGTTAAGGGTGGAAAGGTGAATGGTTCAAGCTTTCGGCGGCCCAGCAGGCCAGGGGCCCTATAGGAACACCTGCGTTTGCAGCGTGATTTCGGGGCGGTACTTCACGATGTTCACCAGCGCACCGTTGGGCACGGCCACCTGACCCGGGTAATCGGGCCGGGCGCGGTAGTTTAGCGTCACCTTGGCGTTGTGCCCGTCGAGGAGCACGTTTACACCGGCGTCGTACACGTTCACGTTCTGGCGTTCGCCGGCCGAGTTGCGCAGGCCCTCGTAGCCGCTGTAGAGGTAGGCCACGTAGGGCTGCAGGCGCGCTTTGGGCCCCAGCGTGTTCTTCGGCAGCAGAAAGCCCAGCTGGCCGTAGAACGAGCTGCCGGTGCCCGACTGTGGCACGGCGTTGCCGCGGGTGGCACTGGCCCCGTAGCCGGGGTTTTCGGCCCCCACGAAGCGCACGTAATTCGGGCCGAAGTTGTAGTTGTAGTACACTCCGTAGAAGGTGACGGCCGTGCGCGAGGCCGTGTCCAACGGCGCGTCGTAAAACACGTCGGCCCCGAAGAGTTTGATGTCGTGCTTCTCCGTGGGCACAGCGGCGTACAAGTCCGAGCCCGCTGCCAGGCCACTCAGGGGCACGGCGCTGCTGGTGGGCCGCGAGTACATGCCGTCCTTATTGAACAGGAAGCCGCCGCCGATGCTCAGCACGCGCTTGGTGCCCAGGTAAGTGCCTTGGGTATAGGGCAGCAGGTTGGCCTCCGGCTCCAGGAAGTTGTAGCTGAAGTAGCCCTGGTACACGTGGCTGGTGTTCTGCGGGTTGTACTGCGCCGTGTTGGAGCCCGTATTCACGCCGTTAGCGGTGAGGCCCAGCGCCAGCGGGTTGCCGGCCTGCACGCCGCCGGCCACGTAGTTGGGGTTGTTGGGCAGGTTCGTCAGAAATGGGTCGCTCATAGACACGCGGTAGTCGAACTTGCCGACGCGCCCCTTGGCGTATACCCCAATCCAGCGCGCGAATTGGTCCAGCGCGTCAATCGTGGGGAAGTTGGTCAACGGTACGTCCATCGTCATGATGCTCGTGGTGCTGGCGCTGCTCATGCGCGAGATGCCGTTGTAGTAGTGCAGGCCGGCTCCCAGGCTGAGGTACTTGTTCACCTTGTACTCCGTCACGGCTTCGTGGATGAAGAACTGGGGCTTTTTGCCGTCCACGGTGGGGTTCACGCCCCCGCTCACCCCGTTCTGGTTGTTGATGCCGAGGTGCGTATAGATGAGAAACCGCGGGTTGAGCTGGGCCAGGATCACCATCCGCGAGCGGCGGATGCCGAAGTCCAGCTGGCTCGACTTCGGCTGGTTGGGGCCGCGCAGGGTGCCCGCGTTGTTGTCGGTGTAGCGCGCGTACACCTGCGTCCAGAGCAGGAAGCGCAGGTACTTGGAGCCGTCGGGCGAGATGTTGATTTTCATGCCCGGCCCGTAGGGGGCCGACTTGGCGGGGGCCACCGGGGTGGGCGGCGGGGCAGGCGCGGCGGGCGGCGCGGCCGTGCCCGTGGCGGGCGGGGCCACCTGCCCGAAGGCCGGCCCGGCCCCCGCGAACAACATGCTGCCAAGAGCCAATGCGTAGCGATAATTTCGCATAACTTGGAAAAGAAGTGAGGGAGAAAGGAATGGGGAAGAAGGGATGCCGCACCCGCCGGCCGCCGCGGGTTTTGGTCCGACTAAGTAGCATTGCGGGACGGAACTCTGATACAATCGCGCCATCGTTTTGCTAACCCGCAATAGCTTGCGTCCACCCCGCGCCCGATTCGCTTAAAACGGCCCGCGAATGCCTCAATCAACCCAATTCCAAATAGCAATGCCTTCGGCGAAGGCGCCGGACGCGGGGCCCGCCGCCGCTACCGCCCGCCCACCAACCAAAAAGTCGACCAACGCGGCACGCACGTTTTCACCCCCTAGGGGACCGCGCAGCGCATTGACCCATGCTAGCCGGAACACGCGGAAGGCAACCATCGAAACGATAGTAATTGAGCAAACCTATACTAGTTTAGCGACAAATCCCTTCGGCGGGCCTTCCCTGGCCGACCCGCGTGGGTCATTCCTCCACGTAGTCGAGGTCTTTGGCGTAGGTTTCGGGCAGCGTGTGGGCACTGAAAAAAGCCAGCGCCAGCAGCACGGCCCCGATGAGGCCGGCGCTGCCCACCATGCCCAGCGCGGGCACGGCCTTTAGCCACTGGAACAGGGGCACGATGAACACGGTGGCCCCACGGGCGAAGTTGGGGATAGTGGTGGCCGCCGTCGCGCGCAGGTTGGTGCCGAACTGCTCGGCCGCCACCGTCACGAACAGGGCCCAGAACCCGCCGGCGTAGCCCACGAAAAAGCACACGGCATAGAACGCCGCGGTGCTGGCCCCGTGCAGGCCGAACAGGTACACGCCCACCATCGCGGCCGTGGCCAGGATGAAGACCTGCAGCGTGCGGTTGCGGCTGCGGAACAGCTGGCTTAGGCCGCCGCTGGTGAAGTCGCCCAGCGTGAGGCCGAAGTAGCACCAGAAGATGCTGAGCCCGCCCGTGACGGGCCCCCGCAGGCCGAAGCGCTTGCCGAACTCGGGCGCCAGCGTGATGAGAATGCCTACTAGGAACCAGAACGGCGTGCCCAGCAGCAGGCAGCGCAGGTACTTGTAGAACCGCGGGCCGTTGCTGAACAAGCTTAGGAGGTTGCCGCGCGCTACGTCGGTCTTCTTGGTGGTTTCGAACATGCCCGACTCGAACACGCCGGCCCGCAGCGCCAGCAGGCCCAGGCCCAGGGCCCCGCCAATAAAGTAGGCGTTGCGCCAGCCAAACTCCTGCCCTACCAGGTACGCCACCATGGCCCCCGACACGCCCACCGACGCCACGATCATGGTGCCGTAACCGCGCTTTTCTTTGGGCAGGCTTTCGCTCACCAGCGTGATGCCCGCCCCCAGCTCGCCGGCCAAGCCCACGCCAGCAATCAAGCGCAGCCAGGCGTACTGGTCCACGTTCTGCACAAAGCCGTTGGCGATGTTGGCCAGCGAATACAGCAGAATGGAGCCGAACAGCACCGAGAGCCGGCCCCGCTTGTCGCCGAGCACGCCCCACAAAATGCCGCCCAGCAGCATGCCCCACATCTGCATGCTCAGCAGGTGCAGGCCCTGGTCGGTGACGGCCGCCGCGTCGGTGATGCCGATGCCGTTTAAGCTCTTCACCCGGATGATGCTGAACAACACCAAGTCGTAGATGTCAACGAAATAGCCGAGCGCGGCCACCACAACAATGGCGCTGAACAAACCCGAGGGCGGTCGCTCAGAGGTGAGGATGGGCGATTCGGTGGGGCTCATGGGTGAGGAAAAAAGCGAGTTAAAGAACGAACATACAACGGCCGGGTAGGTCTCAGGGCCCTACCCGGCCCGGAACCGCTCCCAGCGGATCATCATATACTTGTCGCCCAGCTCGGTGACCACCAGGCCGGCACTTTTCAGGTTTTCGGGCTTCTGGAAGAAGTCGGCCAACTCCTTCTGGTTGAGAATTTTGTAGGTCGGGTGGTAGTCGGGCTGGCGGGGGGCCTTCACGCCGTATTTCTTCACCCAGTTCATCACGCTCACGTGGCTTACGCCCAGCAGGCGCTCGATTTCGCGGTAGCTCACGCCCTCAATGTAGAGCTGTAGTGCCTTCACCACGTAGTACGGGCTCACCTCGCGGCCTACCTTGGCCACGGTGTAGTGGTAGCCGCAGGCCCGGCACTTAAAGCGCTGCCGCTCATTCACCACGCCGCTCTTGGTGGCGTCCTTCGAGTCACACTTGGGGCAAACGGGCGTAGTCATGGACGGCAGAATCAGGGGCGGCGAAGCCCAAATCTATAGCTTTTTAGCAAATGAACAATCGTTTGTGACAAATTCGTACCAAGACCCGGGGCCCGACGGGCCAGCAGCGGGCCCCGCAGGCACTGCGGTAACTTTAGGGCTCCACTCTCTTATGCTTCGCTCCGTGCCCGCCCCCGCCCCTGCCGCCTTTCATTCCGTTTCGCCCGCCGACCTCACGCCTGCTCAGTGGATGCCGCTGCTCGGTGGCGCGGTGGCCCCGCGCCCCATCGCCTTCGTCAGCACCGTGGATGCCGATGGGCGCGTGAACCTGAGCCCCTACAGCTTCTTCAACATCTTCAGCTACACGCCGCCCATGCTCGTGTTTTCGCCCGTGAACCGCCTGCGCGACGGCTCTGAGAAGCACACGCTCCTAAACGTGCGCGCCGTGCCCGAGGTCGTCGTCAACATCTGCGACTACGCCATGGTGCAGCAGTTGTCGCTGGCTAGCGCTGAGTACCCGGCGGGCGTGAACGAGTTTGCCAAGGCGGGCTTTACCGAGCTGGCCAGCGAGCAAGTGCGCCCGCCACGCGTGGCCGAGGCCCCGGCCGCCTTCGAGTGCGTGGTGGAGCAAATCGTTGAGCTCAGCCAGGGCCCCGGAGCGGGCCACCTGGTGGTGTGCCGGGCGGTGCGGGCCCACTTCCGCCAAGATATTTTGCTGCCTGACGCTGCCGGCATCGACCCGTTCAAGCTCGACGCCGTGGCGCGCCTGGGCGGCGACTGGTACAGCCGCGCCAGCGGGGCCAGCCTCTTCGAAGTGGTGCGGCCCAACCGCCGCCTGGGCATTGGCATCGACGCGCTACCCGCGCACATCCGCGACTCCAAGCTATTGACCGGCAACGAACTGGGCCAACTTGCCAACGTCGAGCGCGAAGCCCTGCCCACGCCCGTCCAGGTCGAGGCTGCCAAAGCCGAGCCAATGGTGGCCTACTTACTCAACCAACACCCCGCCGGGGGCCCCGCGTTGCACACGCAACTGACGCGGCTCGGCCAACAGCTGCTGGCCGAAGGCCGCGTGGCCGAGGCGTGGCCGGTACTGCTGCTCGCCGCCGCGGGGGCTGCATAGGCGCCCAGGAAACGGGCGGGGCTATATTAATAATACATATAACTATTTTTAAGGAGTCAGGCAACCTTTTCGGTGGTTGTCCCGAGTTTGTCAGTAGCTAGCCGCCCGTCAATCAGCCGCTTTGGTCAACTCTACTCCCCCCTTGTTCAGCTCACCGAGCTGCTCGCCGGCTGCTGGCGGCACGACCGGCCCAGCCAGCGCCCTTGACCCGGAAAGGCCGGTTTTGCTGGCGCCGGGCCGGGGAGCCACCGCCGCACGCTGGCCCCTGGGCGCTGTGGGCTTTAGCCGCCCCGCCCAGCGGCGGGGCCCCACGGCCGGCCCATACGAGCAGGCCACTGGCGCGCGCCGCGCCCCCCAACGGCCTGACCCAAGCGAGGCGACCGACGCGCAGCTGCTCGCCCAGGGCCCCGCAACTGCCCCAGCGGTGGCGGCGGGCAGGAGTCCTTTTGGGACTCTTGCTCAGGCCTCAAGCACGTTTGCTTACGATTCGCTGACGTCGTGTTCGCCGACGCTGCTCTTAGGAACGATACTACGCCCGCCGGGCGCGTTGGCGCCGTGGGCCGGGGCCCGATTCAGGCCCCCGATTCAGCGTCGACGGCCGACGAGCGGCCCCGGGCGCGGGTGCCGTACCGGCTGGTGATGAGCGTGCTGGGGGCCCCGTCGGTCAGCGCGGTGCGCTCGGCCAGCACGGCCCGGTTGGGCGGCGACTACGGGCTGACGCTGGAGTACCGGCTGACGCCGCGGCTGCGGGCCGGCCTCATCAGCAGCCAGAAGCGGTACCGCGCGGCCAGCACCGACTACCAGGCCCCGGCGGCGTGGCAGTGGTTTCCGGGCACGTACGACTTGGATGCCAACTGCCGCATCACCGAAATCCCCCTCGACCTGCGCTACGACGTGCTGAGCCGGCCCACGTACACGGTCTTTGCCAACCTGGGCGTCAATTCGTTGCTCATGCGCGACGAGCGCTACAGCTACGATTAGATGAACAACGGGCAAACGATGACCGTCGCCGCGCACGTGGTCAACGGGTCGAACCACGTGCTGAGTGTGCTCAACTTTTCGGTGGGGCTGGAGCAGCCGCTCGGCGGCCGGTGGGCAGCGCAGGCCGAGCCGTTTTGGCAAGTGCTGCTGGGGCCCGTGGGGGCGGGGCGCGTGCGGCTTAACAGCGCAGGCGTGGCCTTTTCCCTCAAGTACGGGCTGTTTCGCTAGCGCCGCGGCGCGGTTTTGCTCCGCCTGCGGGCGCGGTTTTTAGCAGCTTTTTTTGGGCCTTGCACGCGACGGGGCCACCCTGCCGGCCCATGGCCGGCTGCGCACCCGCCGGGCCCGGCAGGGAGAATTGCGCAGCCCAGCCCGCGGCCAATAACCTTCTTCTTATCAACTCTTTACCAGCATTGTCATGTTAGGACACCCTCTCCATGCCCAGCCCGCCCGGCACGCCGGGGCCCCGCTGCTACTCGCCAGCATTGCGCTGGGGGCCGGCGGCTGCCAGAAAGCAAGCGACACGGCCCCCGCGCCGGCGCCCACCGTCAAGATGGCGACCGACGCCGTGGTGGGGCCCCATATGGGGACGCCCAGGGCAACACCGTGTACTACTTCACCCGCGACCTCTCGGGGGCCAACACCTGCACCGGGGGCTGCGCACCCGTGTGGCCCATTTTTTACGAAGCCAACCTGGTGGTGGGCGACGGCCTGAACGCGGCGGACTTCACGACCATCACTACGAGCGACGGCAAGCCGCAAACCGCCTACGAGGGCTGGCCGATGTACTACTACGCCCCCGACGGCGCCAAGCGCAACACGATTGAGGGCGACGGCATCGGCAACATCTGGGCCGTGGCTAACCCTTAGGGGCCCGGCCGGCGCGGGGCCCCTGGTGCCCCCCCTGCCAGCCCGCTTGTTTCACTTTTTCGGTGGCTATTACCATTCAGTGGCTATTACCATGATAATCAAACTCTTGCTTTGGGCCGGCGCAGCGTGCCTGCTGGGGCCTACGCCTCGGAAAACGGCGAAGACCTAGCCGTTACTAACCCCCTCCCCGTCTCCGCCTGCGACACTTCGGCCGTGACCTACACGCTCACGGTGGCCCCCTGCTTCAGCAAAACTGTAGCCGCTGCCACAACAGCGCCCTGGCCTCGGGCGGCATCAACCTGAGCACCTACGCCCAGGCCAAGGCCGTGGCCGCCGACGGCCGCCTGCTGGGCACCACCAGCCACGCCCCGGGCTTCCCGCCCATGCCCCAGGGCGCCCCCCAGCTCGCCACCTGCGACCTCGCCCAGCTGCGCGCCTGGGTGGCCGCGGGGGCCCCCAACAACTAACACACCACCAGCACCTTTGGCATAAAACACCTCCTCTTATTCGTTGGGCTGCTGGGCGGCTTTGCCCCGGCCCGGGCCCAGGCCCCAGCGCCCGCCCCCACCAAATTTTTCACGCGCACGGGCACCATCAGCTTCTTCTCAGCCACGCCCTTCGAGGACATTGCCGCCCGCAACCAGCAGGTGGGCGCGGCCGTGGACGTGCAGTCCGGCCAGGTCGTGTTCACGGTGCTCATGAAGGCGTTCGTGTTTCCGAAATTGTTGATGCAGACGCACTTCAACGAGAACTACGTGGAATCGGAAAAGTACCCCAAGGCTACGTTTTCGGGCCATTTGGTGGCGTTTGAGGCGGCGGTGCTGGCCGGGCCGGGGCCCCAGGCCGTGCCGGTGGAGGGCGACCTCACCATCCACGGCGTGACGCGGCGCGTGCGGGTGCCGGGCACCCTCGCCCGGCAGGGCAACTACTTGCTGGTCAACACCAAGTTTGCGGTGGCCCCGGCCGACTACAACATCGAAATACCGGCGCTGGTGCGCGGCCACGTGGCCAAATCCGTGGACGTGACCGTGGCCCTCACCTGCGCCCCCCTCGCGCCTTAATCTCTCTTCGGCATGGCTTTACCATTACCCCGGCAGCTACTGGCCCTGGCGCTGCTGCTGCTGGCCGCGGCCCCTGCCCGCGCCCAAGACCTGATGCACCAGCTATCGGCGCTAACCGCCGACAGCCTGCGCCGCGACTACGTAGTGGCCACCTTCAAGGGCACGCGCGTCATCAACGGGCACTCCGTCGAGACGCCCGGCCACGGCAGCCTCTTGTTCCTGATTTCGCACCGCTTCAGCCGGCTCAACAGCGGCTCCTACGAATTCTTTGGCCTCGACCAGGCCACCATCCGGCTGGGCCTGGAGTACGGCCTCACCGACCGGCTGGCCGCGGGCGTGGGCCGCAGCTCGCTGGAGAAAACCGTCGATGGCTTCGTGAAATACAAGCTGTTGCGCCAAAGCATCGGCGCAGGGGCCCTGCCCGTCTCGGTCACGCTGCTGGCCACGGCTGCCCTCACCACCCTAAATTTTGGGCCCCAGCCCGAGCGCTCCACCGCTTCGCGCGTCACCTACACCTTCCAGGCGCTGCTGGCCCGCAAGTTCAGCCCGGTCCTCTCGGTGCAGCTCATGCCCACGCTGCTGCACCGCAACTACGTGGACCTGCGCCGCGACCAAAACAATGTGCTGGCCTTGGGCGTCGCGGCCTGCCAAAAGCTCACCAAGCGCTTTGCCCTCACCGGCGAATACTACTACCTGCTGCCCGGCGCCACCGCCGGCGACTACCGCAACGCCCTGGCCATAGGCTTCGATATCGAAACCGGCGGCCACGTATTCCAGCTGTACTTCACCAACTCCCAGGGCATGATCGAGAAATTTTTCATCCCCCAAACTCAGGGCAATTTCTTCAAAGGCGACATCTTCTTTGGGTTCAACATTTTCCGGTCGTTCCAGCTGCACACCGTGCGTTAAGGGAGCGGCTGGGGCCCCACCGGCTTAGTTCCTAACCGCAATCAGCAGCCCCAACTCCTTGTACCGCATGTTGTACTTCTTCCCGATGGCCGCATTCGTGAGCGAGCCGCGGTAGATGTAGACGCCGGCGCGGAAGTGCTCGTTGGTGAAGAGCACTTCGTTGATGCCGCCGTGCTGGTGGATTTCCTGGAGAATGGGGGTAAAAATGTTGCTCAGGGCGTTGGTGGCGGTGCGGGGCACGCGCGAGGCGATGTTGGGCACGCAGTAGTGCACCACGTCGTACTTGCGGAAGATGGGCTGCGAGTGGCTGGTCATCTCGCTGGTTTCGAAGCAGCCGCCCTGGTCGATGCTTACGTCGATGACGATGGAGCCGGGGGCCATGCTGGCCACCATTTCCTCGGGCACCATGAACGGGATGCGGCCGTCCTCGATGCTCAGGGCCCCAATCACGACGTCGGCCCGGCGGATTTGCTGGCTCAAAGCAAACGTATCCAACGTGCTGGTGTAGAGCTGGGTGCCCAGGTTGTGCTTGAGGCGGCGCAGCTTGTAGAGGTGGTTGTCGAACACCTTCACCTCGGCCCCGAGGCCGATGGCGGCGCGGGCGGCGTACTCGGCCACCGTGCCGGCCCCCAGGATGACGACCTGCGAGGGCGGCACCCCCGTGATGCCGCCCAGGATGATGCCCTTCCCCTCGTTGGAGCGGGCCAGGTACTCGGCTGCCACCAGCATCACCGTCGAGCCGGCGATTTCGCTCATGGCGCGCACCACGGGCATGGCCCCCGAGGGGTCGCGGATGAACTCGAACCCGATGGCGTTCACCTTCTTGCGTTGCAGCGCGGCGATGTACTCGGCCGTGAGCGTACCCATTTGCAGGGCTGAAATCAGGGTTTGGCCCGGGCGCATGAACTCGATTTCGTCGCGCGTGGGCGGGGCCACCTTCAGCACGATGTCGGCCTGGAACACTTCCTGCGGCGAGTACACGACTTGGGCCCCGGCCTCGGAGTAGTTGTGGTCGGAGTACTTGCTGGGCTCGCCGGCCCCGGCCTCCAGCACTACCTCGTGGCCGGCCGTGACGAGGTGCTGCACGGCTTCGGGTGTGAGGCCCAGGCGGTTTTCCTGGAGCGTGGTTTCGCGCGGCAGGCCGATGAAGAGCTTGCGCTTGCGCGTTTCCACGGCCAGGGTCGACTCCTGCGTGAAGTAGGCGCGGCTGGCCGCGAGCGACTCGAAACCGGGGGGTAGTTGTTCGGGCATCGGAGGAAAAGGGATTAAAAATTATAAATTAAGAATTAAAAATGGAAAGGCAAAACCCTTATTTTCAATTTCTTGCTTACCATTTTTAATTCTTAATTTATAAGTTTTAATTCGATTTCCCGCGCTTCGGGGCCCGTGGGGATAAGGGTAAGTTCGAGCCGAGGCACGGGCAGCAATGCTGCCACGCGGTCGGGCCATTCTACCAAGCAAAGATACCCCGAATCGAAGTACTCGGTGGCCCCGATCCGAACGGCCTCGTCGACGGAATCGATACGATAAAAGTCGAAGTGGTACACTGGGGCCCCGCGCCCGTCGCGGTACTCGTGCACTAAGGCAAAGGTGGGGCTGCTGATGTCATCGGCGATGCCCAGCGCCGCGCCCAGGGCCCGCACGAGGGTGGTTTTGCCGGCGCCCATTTCGCCCACCAGGGCCACCACCGGGCAGCCGCTGGCGGCAATGGCGGCGGCGAGCTGCTGGGCAGCGGCGGGCAGGTCGGCGAGGGTCGCCACGGAAAGCTGAACGGGAAGCATCGGGCAAAAATACCAACCGCCCGGCGGCCGGCGCCGCCGCCGCCGCCGTGGTACCCGGCCCGCCAGGGCGAAAAGGGGTAAAAAACATTGGAAAATGGGCGCCTTTGCTTCTATCTTTCAATGCTTCCAAGGCTGCAACTCCCACATTATTTATAGATAATACGCTGATTATAAGCAACCCAGCTGGCCCCCAGCGGTAGCCCCGAACGCGCTCCAGCAGCCGAAAAGGCGGGAAAGCTTTTTTGCTGCGCCCCGCCCCGCTCCCCGGGCCCCGGCCGTCGCGCTATTTTTGGACGCTTATAAGGCCTATGCCCAATTTTTCCTCAACAAGGTTATATTTTATTTTCATGCGTTGCGTGGCCATAGCCAGCTTGGGGCTGGCTGTGCCGGTGGCTGGCGCAGCCCAGTCGGTTCCCGCCGTGCGCGGCACCGTGGCCGACAGCGCGGGCGGGGCCCCCGTGGTCTTTGCCACTATCACACTGCACCGCGCCGCCGACTCGGTGGCGGTGAAGGCGGAGTTCACCGGGGCCCAGGGCACGTTCCAGCTGGAGGCGGCGGCGGGCGGGCGCTACCTGGTGTCGGCGGCGCAGGTGGGCTACCGGCGCCGCTGGAGCCCGGTATTCGAGCTGCCGGCCGCGGGCCTGACACTGCCGCCGCTGCTACTGGCCCGCAGCGCCAGCACGGCCCTAAAGGAGGTGTCCGTAACGACTGCCCGGCCGCTGTACGAGCACCTGGCCGACCGCACCGTACTGAACGTGGAAAACAGCCCGCTGGCGGCCGGCGCCACCACCGTCCAACTGCTGGGCCGGGCCCCGGGCGTGACCCTCGACGCGGAGGGCAACCTGAGCCTGCGCGGCCGCCAGGGCCTGCTGGTGCTGCTCGACGGCAAGCGGCTGGCCCTGACCGGCGCCGAGCTGGCCGACTTGCTGCGGGCTCTACCGGCCGAGCAGGTGAGCACCATTGAGCTGATTACCAACCCGCCCGCCAGCTACGACGCCCAGGGCACGGCCGGCGTCATCGCCATTCACCTCAAAAAAGACCAGCGCCTGGGCACCAACGGCAGCGTGAACGCCGCCTACGGCCGCGGCGAGTACGGCAAGTTCACGGGCGGTGGGGCCCTGAATTACCGCCGCCAGCAGGTCAACGCCTTCGGCAACTACACCTACTCCGACCGGGGCGGCTTCGTGCGGGTCGATATTGAGCGGCAATTTGCGCCGACTGGGGGCCCCAGCAGCAGCAGCGCGCAGAACAACGACCTGACGAGCCACTTGCAGTCGCACGCCTTCAAGGCCGGGGTCGATTACAATCTATCGGCCCGTACCCTGGTGGGCGTAACCGCCAGTGGCCTTATTAGCGGGCTCACCAGCACCAACCAAAACCAGACGAGCCGGTACGACGGCGCGGGGGCCCTGGCCAGCCGCTACCACGCCACCATCGACCAAGACGTGCGCCGCCCCAGCGTGACGCTCAACGCCAACCTACGCCACGCCTTTGCCGATTCGGCCGGGGCCGCCACGCTCTCGGCCGACGCTGACTATGCCCGCTACGACGTCCGCCGGCTCACCGGCCTGGCCACGGCCTACGACCAGCCCAGCGGGGTCCCGGACTGGCTCGCTGGCAATCAAGAAAGTACCCTCTACATCGAATCGGTGAAGGCCGACTATGCCCGGCCCCTGCCCCACCGCGTGCGCCTAGAAGCTGGGGCCAAGGTCACAAGCGTGCGCTCAGACAATGACGTGGCGTTTGACCGCACCCAGAACGGCATCACGGCGCGGGACCTGGCCATTTCCAACGCGTTTCGCTACGACGAGAACGTGAACGCCGCCTACGGCATCCTGCGCCGCGCCGGGGCCCGCACGGGGCTGCAAGCTGGCTTGCGCGCCGAGCAAACCAACACGCTGGGCCAATCGGCGAGCGGGGCCGACAACTTCGAACGCCACTACTTCCAACTATTTCCGAGCCTATCGGTGGAGCACACGCTCAACGACCGGCACGCGCTGGCCCTGGCCCTGAGCCGCCGCATCGAGCGCCCCAACTACAGCCAGGTGAACCCGTTGCGCGTCTACATCGACCCCACCTCGTACGGCTCGGGCAACCCTGATCTGGTGCCCGCCACCAGCTACAACGTGGAGCTGACCCACACCTTCCGCCAGAAGTTCAGCACCGGCCTCAGCTACAGCCGCACCGACCGGCCCATTGCCATTCAAAGCCAGCCTTCGCCCGACGGCAACTTGCTGGTGGTAAGCCAAAGCGTGAACCTGGCCGTGCAGCACAATTACGCCCTCACCCTCACGGCGCCGCTTACGCTGGCCCCGTGGTGGACGTTCTACGGCAACGCTGTGCTCTACTACGCCCGCTTTGTGGGGGGGCCCGCGGGGGGCCCACCCGTCAACCACCGGCCGGCCCTCACCTTCACCGGCAGCAACACGTTTGCCCTGCCCGGCGGCTGGACGGGCGAGCTAAGCACGAACTTCGAAACCGGCGAAACCTTTGGCTACGAGCGGCTAAAATACCGCGGCCAGGTGGGGGCCGGCGTGCAGAAAAGCCTGTGGGCCCAGCAGGCCACGCTGCGCCTGAACGTGGCCGACGTGTTCTACACCACGCCCGTCCGCTCGACCCAGACATACGCCACCTTTTCGGAAACCTTCTACCAGCGGCAGGACACGCGGGTGGTCACGCTGGCCTTCACCTACCGCTTCGGTAGTACCAAGGTGGCGGGGGCCCGCAAGCGCGCCGCCGGGGCCGAGGATGAGCTGCGCCGCGCCGCTGGGCAGTAGCCGTGGGGCCCTGGGGCAACCTGGGCGGCAAGCCGGTTGTTGCGGGGGCAATACCTTTGCCTCGCCAACTGGACTTACTTTCCCCACCTATCCATGAAAATATCGCACCTGGCCGCGGGCCTCAGCGGCTCCGAAATCATCAAAATAGGCAACGAGGTGAGTGATATGGTGCGCCAGGGCGCGACCATCTGCAACCTCACCATCGGCGACTTCGACCCCGCCCTGTTCCCAATTCCCGAGGGCTTGCAGGAGGGCATTATCGCCGCTTACCAGCAGCACCAGACCAACTACCCGCCCGCGCCCGGCATTGCCGAGCTGCGCCAAGCGGCGGCCGATTTTGTGCACCAGCGGCAGGGCCTGACGTACACGCCGGCCGAATTTTTGGTGGCTGGGGGCTCGCGCCCGCTCATCTACGCCGCCTACCGGGCCCTGGTGGATGCCGGCGACCGGGTGGTGTTCCCGGTGCCGTCGTGGAACAACAACCACTACTGCCACCTCACCGGGGCCACGCCCGTGGCCGTGCCCACCCGCCCCGAAGCCGACTTCATGCCCACCGCCGCCGACCTGGCCCCCCACCTGGCCGGGGCCACGCTGCTGGCCCTGTGCTCGCCGCTGAACCCCACCGGCACGGTATTCACCAAGGCCGCGCTGGAAGAAATCTGCGACCTGGTGCTGCTCGAAAACCAGCGCCGGGGCCCCAACGAAAAGCCGCTCTACATCCTCTACGACCAGATTTACTGGCTGCTGACCTTCGGCGAAACCGAGCACTTCGACCCCGTAAGCCTGCGCCCCGCCCTGCGCGAGTACGTGCTCTACATCGACGGCCTCTCGAAGTGCTTCGCCGCCACCGGCGTGCGCGTGGGCTACGCCTTCGGGCCCGCCCTGGTAATTGACCAGATGAAGGCCATCCTGGGCCACGTGGGGGCCTGGGCCCCCAAAGCCGAGCAGGTGGCCGCCGCCAAGTTCCTGCCCCAAACTGGGCCTGTCGATGCCTTCCTCGACGGCATCAAAGCCGGCTTGCAGCGCAGCCTGCAAGCCCTCTACGACGGCCTGGGGGCCCTGGAGGCCCAGGGCTACCCGGTGGCCGCCATTGCGCCGGCCGGGGCCATCTACCTCACCGCCCGCATCGACGCGGTGGGCCGCACCACGCCCGCCGGCCAAGTGCTGGCCACCACCAAAGATGTGGCCTCCTACCTCATTCAGGCCGCCGGGTTGGCCGCGGTGCCGTTCAGCGCCTTCGGGGCCGACGCCACCGACCCGTGGTTCCGCCTCTCAGTCGGTGCCGAGTCCATGGCCTCCATCGATGCGGCGCTGCTGCGCCTACCGGCCGCGCTCGACGCGCTGGGCGTGCGCGAGCCCGTGAAGCTGTAGAGAGTTAAAAGTTGAGCGTTAAAAGTTAAAATCCGGACTTCTTTACGAGGTCCGGATTTTAACTTTTAACGCTCAACTTTTAACTCTCTACAGCTTCACGGTGCCCGTTTGGCGGATGTCGCGCGAGGAGCTACCTACCAGCAGGTTGAACTTACCCGGGGCCAGCACCCACTGCTTTTTGCTTTCGTTGTAGTACTTGAACGAGTCGGCGGGCAGCGCCAGGGTCACGGTTTTGGTTTCGCCGGGCTTGAGGAATACCTTCCCGAAGGCCTTCAGCTCCTTCTCGGGGCGCTTCACGGCGGTCTGGTTGTCGTGCACGTAGAGCTGCACCACTTCGGCGCCGGCCACGCGGCCGCTGTTGGTCACGCTCAGCTTCACGGTGGCGCTCTGCGGGCCGGGCGTCACCGTTAGGGCCCCGTACTTGAAAGTGGTGTAGCTCAGGCCGTAGCCGAAGGGGTACTGCGGGGCTACTTTGTAGGTGTCGTAGTAGCGGTAGCCCACGTAGATGTCGTCCTTGTACACCTCCTTCAGCGGGTCGCCGGGGCTGCTGGGGTACTCGCCCAGCTTGTACACGGGCGAGTCTTCGAGCTTGGCTGGGAAGGTGAAGGGCAGCTTGCCCGAGGGGTTCACGTCGCCGAACAGCACGTGGGCAATGGCGTTGCCGCCCTCCATGCCGGGGTACCAGGCCTCCACCACGGCCCGGGCCCGGCCGGCCCAGGCCGACACATCGATGGGGCCCCCACCGAGCAACACTACCACGGTGCGGGGGTTGGCGGCCAGCACGGCCTGCACCAGCTCGTCCTGGCCAAACGGCATTTTCATGTCGGGCTTGTCGGTGCCCTCGGCGTCATAGGCGTTGTCGCTCCACTTCGTGTAGTCGTAGCCGTGGGTGGAGCCGCCCACGAACACGACTTCGTCGGCGGTCTTGGCAGCGGCCACGGCCTGGGCAATGAGGGCAGGGTCGGCCTTCTGGTCGCGGGCAATGGTGTAGCCCGGCGCATACGTCACGGTCACGCCGGGGCCCAGCGCATTTTTGAGGCCCTGCAACGGCGTGATTTCGTACTTGGCCTTGAGCTGCGAGCTGCCGCCGCCCATCGAGTTGGCGCGCTCGGCGTTGGCCCCGATGACGGCCACGGTTTTCACCGACTTCTTGAGCGGCAGCAGGTTGCCGTCGTTCTTGAGCAGCACGATGCCTTCCTCGGCCACCTTGAGGGCGGTGGCCTGGTGCTCCTTGGTATTCAGGGCCCCCGGCTGGCGCTTGGCGCCGCCGAGCATGTGGGTGGCGTACATCACGCGCAGGATGCGGCGCACCTTGTCGTCGACCATGGGCACCAGCGACGGATCTTTTTTAATGGCCTCCAGGGCCGGGTCGGCCAGGAAAAACTGGTCGTAGTAGCTGCGGGCGGGCGCAGGGGCCCCGGCGCTGGCCGTGGCCGTGGCGGCGCTCTGGTCCACGCTCTTGTACATCAGGGCCAGGTCGGTGCCCATCTCCAGGTCGGTGCCGTTGCGCAGGGCCTCCTGGGTGTCGTGCACCGAGCCCCAGTCGCTCACCACCAAGCCTTTGAATCCCCACTCCCCTTTCAGGATGGTGTTCATCAGGTAGGCGTTTTCGGTGGCCCAGGTGCCCCGGAACTTGTTGTAGGAACCCATTAGCGAGAAGGCGCCGCCCTGCTGAATGGCGGCCTTAAAGCCCGGCAAGTAGATTTCGCGCAGGGCCCGCTCGCTCATGCTCACGTCCACGTCGTCGCGGTGGATTTCCTGGTTGTTGGCCGCGAAGTGCTTCACGCAGGCCGACACGCCCTGGCTCTGCACGCCTTTGATGTAGCCCACCACCATCTGCGAAATCAGGAACGGGTCTTCGCTGAGGTATTCGAAGTTGCGCCCGTTCAGCGGGGCCCGCACGATGTTGATGCCGGGGCCCAAAATGATGTCCTTGCCGCGGGCGTTGGCCTCGCTGCCCAGCACCGTGCCGTAGGCGTAGCCCAGGGCGGGGTTCCAGGTGGCGGCCAGCGTGTTGTTGGTGGGCAAGTACGAGCTGGCGTCGTTGGCGCCCACGGGCGGCTCCCAGTTGCGGCCCTGCTCGGGGCGCACGCCGTGGGGTCCATCCGAGGTCATGATTTCGGGAATGTTCAGGCGCGGCACGCCGCCGGCTGCGAAGGCCGAGTTGGCGTGGATCATGTGTACCTTTTCCTCCAGCGTCAGCTTTTGGAGCAGGGCGTCGATTTCGGCCTCGTGGCCCAGCAGGGCCTGCTGGGCGTTGGCCGTGGGCTTGGCGGCGGGGGCCCCGGGCTTTTTGGTTTGGGCCGAAGCCGCGCCGGCAGTGGCGCAAAACAGCGCAGCCGCCACCAGGGCTTGGGCGCGAATGGAGAAAAGGGGCATTTGAAAGTGGGGGTGAGGAAAAATTAACCGCGTGGGGTTTCCCGCGCGGCATTCTGCGGATTTCTAAGTCATTTTGACGGTTACGGCGCTGCCGGCGTATTGTACGGTTGGGGCCGCGTCGGCGTCGGGGCCCCAGGGGCCGGCTGGGCGTGGTCGGTACCGAACCGAGCGGGCTGCTGCGCACGTGCAAACATTATTGGCTACCACTTGCAGCCCAACGGCGGGCGACTGGGCCGCGGCGGGCAAGGCCAGGGGCGCGAAGAATCCTGGCCGGAGTTCGGCACAAAAATTAAGCACTTTTCTTGCAAACGTTTGTGTGTTGCAAATAAAGCACACCTGGGCCTGCACTCCCTATTTTGCCAATAAAGTATTAGGCGCGGCGTGGGCCCTGGGGCCCTTATCGCCAAGCATTTTGCGGGCCCTGTACCCGTCCTCCGCGGCGGAATAGAAGAGAGGCCGTGCAGAAGTTCAACAACCTACTCCCCATCCCGCAGTCCGAGCTCAACGTGAACGCCAACCTGACCCAGAACCCGGGCTACTAGCCGGTGCTATTTTTATCGAACGGCCGCATCCAACGGCCGTTCGTTTTTGGGGCCCCGCGGAGCCCCTTACCTCCATTTCCACCGCTTATGCTGCCAAAACTATTCGCCGGCGCCGCTCTCGCACTGGGGTCCCAGTGGGCCCGGGCCCAGCCCCAACCGGCCACGGCCTGGGTCACGACCACCGCCACGGCCCCCTGGCGCACCCAGCCCGCGCCGCGCGCCACCACCGCCCGGGGCCCCGCCGACGCCGAAATTGACCTGACGCACCCGGCGCAAACCATTACCGGCTTCGGCGCCTGCTTCAATGAGCTGGGCTGGACGTCGCTGGCCCTGCTGCCGGCGGCCGAGCGCGCCGGCGTGTTCCGGGAGCTGTTTGCGCCGGGCGTGGGGGCCAACTTCACCATTTGCCGGATGCCGGTGGGAGCCAACGACTTCTCGCGCGACTGGTACTCGTACGACGAGACGCCGGACGATTTCTCGATGGCCAACTTCAGCATTGCCAACGACCGGGAAACGCTGATTCCGTTCATCAAGCAGGCCCAGCGGCAGTACCCCGCCCTGCGCCTGTGGGCCTCGCCCTGGAGCCCGCCCACCTGGATGAAGGCCAACCGCCACTACGCCGCCGCGGCCGTGCGGCCCGAGTCCCGCAAGGCCTTCCCGACCCTGGCCGACAACGGCCTGCCCGTGGACCGCCAGGGCAAGGAGGGCCACAACCTGTTCATCCAGGACGATAAGTACTTCACGGCCTATGCTTTGTACTTCCGCAAGTTCATCGAAGCGTATAAGGCCGAGGGCATCACCATCGGCATGGTGATGCCGCAGAACGAGTTCAACTCGGCGCAGGTGTTCCCGAGCTGCCCCTGGACGGCCACCGGGCTGGCCCGCTTCATCGGCTACCTGGGGCCCCAAATGGCGCCCAGCAAAACCGATATTTTTTTCGGCACCATGGAGCGGCCCACCGAAGCGCTGGTGGACACCGTGCTGCGCGACCCGCGCAGCGCGCCCTACGTGCACGGCGTGGGCTTCCAATGGGCGGGCAAGGCGGCCATCCCGGGCATCCACCGCCGCTACCCCGACCTGGCCCTGTACCAGTCGGAGCAGGAATGCGGCGACGGCCAGAACGACTGGAAGTACTGCCGCTACACCTGGGACCTGATGAAGCAGTACCTCGGCAACGGCGCTAACGCCTACTTGTACTGGAACATTGCGCTCAAGCAAGGGGGCCTCAGCCGCTGGGGCTGGCGCCAAAACTCGCTGGTGGCCGTGGACGAAGCCGCCCAAACCTATCAGTGGACGCACGAATACTACCTGATGAAGCACCTCAGCCACTACGTGCGGCCGGGGGCCCGGCGCCTGCCCGCCCGGGGCCCCTACGCCAATTTGCTGGCGTTTCAAAACCTCGACCGTAGCATCGTGGTAGTACTCCAAAACCCTGACGCTGTGGCCCGCAGCGTGGCCATCCGGGTGGGTGCGCGCACGTTTGTCCCGCAGCTGCCCGCCGATTCGTTCAGTACGCTGGTGCTCTATTAGGGCCCCGGGGCCCCTATTTTCTCCCACCCTTCTCGTCCGCCTGCCAATTCCTAAGTTCTCCAAAGCCTGCCCGCCCCGCGCCACCTCTTTCCGCCGGCTGGCCCTGGCCGCGCTGCTGGGCAGCGCCGCCCCGGCCGGGGCCCAAACCAAAGCCCCCGCCAAAACCCCTGCGAAAGCGCCCGCCAAAGCCCCGGCTGCCGGCGCTCCTCAACTGGGCAAAGCCACCCTCAAGGAAGTGCTGGGGGCCCTCACGCCCGAAGAAAAAGTGCAGCTCGTGGTGGGCATGGGCTTCTACCCGTCGGGCTTCCCGGCCGGGATGCTGCCCCCCGGCAACCCCGGCGACGACAAGATTCCCTAGATGGTACCCGGCGCGGCTGGCCGCTCGCACGCCGTGGCGCGGCTGGGTATCCCCTCGCTCACGCTTTCCGACGGGCCCGCGGGCGTGCGCATCGACGCCATCCGGGGCAAGGACAGCACCAAAACCTACTACGCCACGGCCTTCCCGGTGGCCACGCTGCTGGCTTCGAGCTGAGACACGGCCCTGGTGCACAAGGTGGGCGTGGCCTTCGGCAGCGGAGTGCGGGCCTTTGGCATCGACGTGCTGCTGGCCCCGGGCATGAACATCCACCGCAACCCGCTGGGTGGGCGCAACTTTGAGTATTATTCTGAAGACCCGGTGGTGGCCGGCCACATGGCCGCGGCCTTCGTGAACGGCATCGAGTCGAACGGCGTGGGCACGTCCATCAAGCACTTTGCCGTGAACAACCAAGAGTTCAACCGCATGCAGCTCAACTCGCACGTGAGCGAGCGGGCCCTGCGGGAAATTTACCTGCGCGGCTTCCAGATTGCCGTGAAAACGGCCCAGCCCTGGACGGTGATGTCGTCGTACAACAAGGTGAACGGCACCTATACCTCCGAAAGCCACGACCTGCTCACCGCCCTGCTGCGGCAGGAATGGGGTTTCAAGGGCCTGGTGATGACCGACTGGTACGGCGGCCACGACGCCGTGGCCCAGCTCAAGGCCGGCAACGACCTGCTGATGCCCGGCGTGTACACCCAGACCCAGGCCATCCTGGGGGCCCTGAAAAGCGGGGCCCTCGCCCCGGCCCAGCTCGACGTGAACGTGACCCGCGTGCTGGAGCTGGTCCTTAAGTCGCCCACCTTCAAAAAGGCCGCCTACAACAGCCAGCCGGCCCTGAAGACCGACGCCGCCGTGGCCCGCCAGGCCGCCGCCGAAAGCATGGTGCTGCTGCGCAACGAAGCCGGGGCCCTGCCCCTGGCTACCGGCCGCAAGGTGGCCCTGTTCGGCAACGCCTCCTACAACCTGATTGCCGGCGGCACGGGCAGCGGCGACGTGAAACGCGCCTACACTATCTCGATGGCCCAGGGCCTGGCCAGCGCCGGCTACACCGTCGATGCCCGACTCAGCCAGGGCTACGCCCAGCACTTGCGCGCCGAAAAGGCCAAGCTGCCCAAAACCCGCGGCCTGCTCGACCCCGCCCCGGTCATCCCCGAAATGGCGGCCGAGGCCCTGGGCCTGGCGCAAACCGCCCAGGCGGCTGACGTGGCCGTGCTCACGCTGGGCCGCAACGCGGGCGAGGGCGGCGACCGCAAAGAAACCGACGACTTCACTCTTACCGCCACCGAGCAGGCCCTGCTGAAGCAGGTAGCCGCCGCGTTTCACGCCCACAACAAGAAGGTTATCGTCGTCATCAACACCGGCGGCGTGGTGGAAATGGCCAGCTGGCGCGACCAAGCCGACGCCATTTTGCTGGCTTGGCAGCCCGGCCAGGAAGGCGGCAACGCCCTGGCCGGGCTGCCAAGCGGCAAAACCAACCCTTCGGGCAAGCTGGCCACGACCTTTCCTGTGGCCTACAAGGACGTGCCCTACAGCGGCGACTACCCCGGCAAGCTGCTGGACCCCAACGCCCCCAGCGGTGCCAATTCCTTCATGGGCAAGCCCTCGGAAAACACCTACGAAGAAGGCATTTACGTGGGCTACCGCTACTACAGCACCTTCAAGGTGAAGCCGGCCTACGAGTTTGGCTACGGCCTGAGCTACACCACCTTCACCTACGGCAAACTCCAGCTGAGCACCCCCACCCTGGCGGGCAAAATCACGGCCAGCATCCAGGTCACCAACAGCGGCAAAGTGGCCGGCAAGGAAGTGGCCTCGGTTAAAAGTTTGGTACAAAGGTTAAGCGAGTTGCCCCCAAACATAGCGGTTCCAGGCTAAAATACTGCATTCAAAGGTTATTAGAGCTGTTTGTTCAGCGAAACCTCCGTGGCTGTTGCAGAACCCGGATACTGGCCTAGCGTCCCAAGCTATTTCACCGAACGAGCACCAAAAACGGCTGTTTTTGGTGCTCGTTCGCTCGTTAACGTCGATAATAGCAGGCATTACAGGCACAACTCGGAGTTCTGCAACAGCCACCTCCGTATTTATGAACAACTAAGCCAACCACCTGCCGAATGGGTAACTGGCCCCAAAAGCAGTCAATTTGGTACAGAAAACTTGTTCAGTAATCAAAGTACAATTAACCTTATCTCCATGAGGAGAAAAATGTACTTCAACGCCTCAAATAGCCACCTAAATGCATTAAAGGCAGGTTTTCTGTTGTAGGAACGCGCTGTCAGTATCTATTCTTGGTAGTTGACAAGCCCACCAATTAACCTTTGGACCAAACTTTTAACCAAGGCCATTTTTCATGGCCTGGGCGGAGCTTTTGCAGAAAAATAATTCCGTCGAAGCCACCCAAACACTCTACAACGACCCGCGCGTACTGACCCTCGACGAGCTACCGAAACGGTAGCCCCCCGGGGCCCCATCGTGGAAACGAATACCGCCAAGTAACCAGCGCCACAGCGTATTAGTCCCGTATCACCATAAAAAAGCCCCGCCGCACAGTGTGCAGCGGGGCTTTTTTGCAGCCATCAAAACGGCTTAGTTGCTGGGCTTTGGTAAATCCTTCTCCTTGGCGCGGCGGCTTTTGCGCTTTGGGAGCTGGTCGCTCTTGTCCTTTTGCTGGCCCAGGCGTACTCGGTCATCCGACGCGAGGCCCGGCGACGACGCGTCGGGGCTTAATGGGGCCCCAGAGGCGGCGGGTGTGGTGGTGACTGGGGGCGGCGTGGCGGCGGGCGGCGGCGCGGTTTGGGCCCGAGCCGCCGCCGACAGGCCCAGTACCAGGGCCCCGGCGAGCAGGAAATTTTTCATAGTCATAAATTCAGCACCCACTCTTAGCCCTTGGCCGTGAGCGTGATGTAGGGAATGATGCACTCTTCCAGCGAGATGCCGCCGTGCTGGAACGTGTCCTTGTAATAGTTCACGTAGTAGTTGTAGTTGTTCGGGTAGGCGAAGAAGTAGTCGCCGACGGTGAACACGTAGGCGGTGCTCACGTTCTCGCGGGGCAGGAAAATGCGCTCCGGCTTGCGCACCACGTACACGTCGCGCGATTCGTCGAAGCCCAGGTTGCGGCCGTGCTTGTAGCGCAGGTTGGTGTTGGTGTTGCGGTCGCCCACAATTTTGTAGGGGCGCTTGCAGCGGATGGTGCCGTGGTCGGTGGTGATGATGAGCTTGCCCTTTTTCTCGGCAATGACTTGCAGCATCTCGTACAGCGGCGAGTGCAGGAACCACGAGCGGGTGAGGCTGCGGTAGGCCGACTCGTCGGCCGCCAGCTCCCGGATCATGGCCATGTCGGTGCGGGCGTGCGAGAGCATGTCCACGAAGTTGTACACGATGATGTTGCACTTGTAGTTGTTGTGCAGGTTGCTCATCTTGCCCAACAAGTCCTTGCCAGCCTGCAAGTTGGTCACCTTGTGGTAGCTGTGGCGGTACTTCTGGTTGTTCTTCTGGAAGTTGATTTCCATGAACTCCGCCTCATGCAGGTTCTTGCCCTCGTCGTCCTGGTCGTCCACCCACAGGTTGGGGTATTTCTTCTGAATCTCACTCGGCATCATGCCCGAGAAGATGGCGTTGCGCGCATACGCCGTGGTGGTGGGCAGAATGGCGTAGTACATTTCCTCGCTGTCCACCGTAAACAGCTCGTTGATAATGGGTTCGAGCACTTTCCACTGGTCGTAGCGCAAGTTGTCAATCAGTACGAAGTACACGGGCGTGTCGCCGGTGGCCTTCAGCGTCGGGAACACGCGCTCCTTGAAGAGCTGGTGCGACATGAGCGGCGCGTTCTTGTCGTCGCCGTTCACCCAATCCTCGTAGCTCTCGGTGATGAAGCGGCCGAAGTACGTGTTGGCCTCGTCCTTCTGCATGTTAAACACCTCGGCCATGCTCTTGCCCTCGGTTTCGTTGATTTCCAACTCCCAGTACACCAGCTTTTTGTACACCTCGGCCCACTCGGCGGGCGAAAGGCGGTCGGAGAGCTGCATGCCCAGCTGGCGGAAGTCGCGCTGGTAGCCCGAGTTGGTTTTTTCACTCACCAAGCGCTTGTTGTCGAGCACCTTTTTCACCGACAGCAGAATCTGGCTGGGGTTGACGGGCTTGATGAGGTAGTCGGCGATTTTCGAGCCAATGGCCTCTTCCATAATGTGTTCCTCCTCGCTCTTGGTAATCATCACCACCGGCACGGTGGGGCGGATGGCCTTGATTTCGGTGAGGGTTTGCAGGCCGGTGAGGCCGGGCATGTTCTCGTCGAGGAACACCAAGTCGTAGGTCTTCTCCTGAATCTCCTCGATGGCGTCGGCCCCGCTGTTCACGGGGGTTACGTCGTAGCCTTTCTCTTTAAGGAATAAAATATGGGGCTTGAGCAGGTCAATTTCGTCGTCGGCCCAGAGAATCGTGGTTTGCATAGGTAGTAGGAACTAGGGCGGGGGCCCTGGGGCCCGCCGCGGGTGTTGCCGCGCGCCGCAACAGCGGCCCGCAGGGGGGTTAACGGCAAACGCGCCGGAATAGGTACTCGGCGCGGCGCGTAATCGCTCAGCAGTACCGAAAAACCGGCGGCCGGGTTGTTTCGGCCGGGCCGGGGCCCCGGCGCTTGGGGCCCCAAAGGGTGGCTGCCGGGGCCCTGGTGGCGGTAGTTGGGCCGGGCGTCGTTCTTTTGTGGGGCCCAATGCGCCCGTTTTGCTTGTGAACAAGAAAAAGATTTTCAACGACCCCGTGTACGGGTTCGTCACCATCCCCACCGAGCTGCTGTTCGACCTCATCGAGCACCCGTATTTTCAGCGGTTGCGGCGCATCCAGCAGCTGGGCCTCACGGGATTTGTGTACCCGGGGGCCCTGCACACGCGCTTCCACCACGCCCTGGGGGCCATGCACCTGATGCAGCTCGCCCTGCGCACGCTCAAAGACAAGGGCGTGGCCATTTCGGCCGCCGAGGGCGAGGCCGCGCTGGCCGCCATCTTGCTACACGACGTCGGCCACGGGCCCCTGTCGCACGCCCTGGAAACGGCCATTTTCCAGGACGTGCCCCATGAGCAACTCTCGCTGTTTCTGATGCGACGGCTCAATGAAACGTTTGGCGGGCGGCTCACGCTGGCCATCGAAATCTTCGAGGGGACCTACGCCCGGCCGTTTTTCCACCAGCTCGTGAGCAGCCAGCTTGACATGGACCGGCTCGACTACCTCAACCGCGACTCCTTTTATACCGGCGTGGAAGAAGGCCGCCCGGGCGCCGACCGCCTCATCAAAATGCTGCGCGTGGTGGACGAGCAGCTGGTGCTGGAAGAAAAAGCGGTGTACTCGGTCGAGAACTTTCTGGTGAGCCGCCGGCTGATGTACTGGCAAGTGTACTTGCACAAAACGGTGACGAGCGCCGAGCAGATGGTGATCCGCGCCGTGCAGCGCGCCCGCGACCTCACCCGCCAGGGCGTGCACGTGCCGGCCAACAGCTGCCTGGGCTTCTTCCTGGGCCGGGCCGTGGCGCTGGCCGACTTCGCCGCCGACCCCAAAATCCTGAGCCGCTTCGTGGAGCTCGACGACTACGACATCTGGTCGGCGGTGAAGGGTTGGGCCTCCCACTCCGACGTGGTGCTCAGCTACCTGGCCAAAAGTTTGCTGAACCGCAACTTGCTGAAGATCGTGATTGCGCCCGCGCCGTTCGACGACGACTTCAAGCTCGGCATCCAGGAGCTGATTGCCGAGCACTTCCAACTGCCACCCGCCGAAGCCGCCCTGCTCATGATTGCCGGCCGCCTGAGCAACAGCGCCTACGACGCCCGCAGCCAGGAACCCATCAACATCCTCACCAAAAAAGGCGAGGTGGTGAACGTGATGGACGCCTCGGACCTGCCCAACATTAGGGCCCTGAGCCAGCGGGTGGATAAGTTCTACATCTGCTACCCGAAGGAAATAATTTAATTGTCAGTTATTGGTTGTCAGTTGTCCGGCTGCTCGCAGAAGTCCGTCGGTCGTTTCTAACAACTGACAACTACCAACCAACAACTATTTTTGCCCGCCTATGGAATTTACCGTTCAACAAATTGCGGAGGTGCTCGGGGGCACCGTGGAGGGCGACGCCACCCGGCGCGTGACAGGCTTAGCTAAAATTGAGGAAGCCCAAGCCGGGGCCCTGGCTTTCCTTTCCAACCCCAAATACGAGCATTTCCTCTACGACACCCAGGCTTCGGCCGTGATTGTGAGCCCCGACTTGGTGCTGCGCCACGCCGTAGCTACTTCCCTGGTGCGGGTGGCCGACCCCTACTCGGCTTTCACCAAGCTGCTTGAATTTTATGCCCAGGCCACGCGCATGGGCAAGCGCGGCGTGGAAGAGCCGGCGTACCTGGCCGCCACGGCCACGGTGGGCCCCGGGCACTACCGCGGGGCCTTTTCCTACATCGGCGAAAATTGCCAGCTGGGCCCCAACGTGCTCGTCTTTCCGCACGCCTACATCGGCGACCGGGTGACGATTGGCGAGGGCAGCGTGATTCACGCCGGGGCCAAAATCTACCCCGATACGGTTATCGGTCGGTTCTGCGTCGTTAAGGCGGGGGCCGTGGTGGGCACCGACGGCTTTGGCTTCGCCCCGCAGCCCGACGGCAGCTACCTCCCCATCCCCCAGATCGGCAACGTGGTACTCGGCGACTACGTGAGCATTGGGGCCAACACCACCGTGGACTGCGCCACCATGGGCACGACGCGGGTGGGCGAGGGCAGCAAAATCGACAACCTCGTGCAGGTGGGCCACAACGTAGAAATTGGCCGCCACACGGTCATCGCCGGCCAAACGGGCATTTCGGGCTCGACGAAAATTGGCGATTACTGCCTGTTAGGCGGGCAAGTGGGCATCGCGGGCCACATTACGCTGGCCAATAAAACCACCCTCGCGGCCCAAACCGGCGTGCACAAATCGGTAAAGGGAGAGGGCCGCATCCTCCAGGGCCGTCCCGCCCTGGACCTCAACCAAAGCCAGCGGGTGCTGGTGGTGTACCGCAACCTACCCGCAATCTTGCATCGCGTCGAACGCCTCGAACAGACAGCAAACGCACCGGAAAAGCCCTAGCTTTGCAGCCCCTCGGTTGTTAGTTAGCAGTGGTTGGTTGTCGGAGCTTTCGGTCTCCTACTACCAAAACCGCTGGTAGCTACCAGCTGACAACTAACCAGAATGAACGACAAGCAACACACCATCAAAGCGCCCGTGACGGTGCGCGGCATTGGGCTGCACACCGGCGTGGAGGCCACGATGACCTTCTGCCCCGCCCCTATTGGCCACGGCTACAAATTTCAGCGCGTGGATTTGCCCGGCCAGCCCATCGTCGACGCCGATGTGGACAACGTGGTGGACCTCTCGCGGGGCACCACCATCGAGCAGAACGGGGCCCGGGTAAACACCGTGGAGCACACGCTGGCCGCCCTGGTGGGCTTGCAGCTCGACAACGTACTGATTCAGCTCTCGGGCCCCGAGCCGCCCATCATGGACGGCTCGTCGGCCGAGTTCATCCACGCCCTGCAAAGCGTGGGCCTGGAAGAGCAAAACGCGCTGCGCAACTACTACGAAATACCCGACACCATCCGGTACATGGACAACGCGCGGGGCGTAGAAATTGCCGCCCTGCCGCTTTCCGACTACCGCCTCACGGTGATGGTGGACTACAACTCGCCGGTGCTGGGCTCGCAGCACGCCACGCTGGCCGACATCGCGCAGTTCTCCGACGAAATAGCTTCGTCGCGCACCTTTTGCTTTTTGCACGAGCTGGAGCACCTCTACAAGTCCAACCTCATCAAGGGCGGCGACCTGAGCAACGCCATTGTGGTGGTGGACCGCGTGGTGGCCGACGAGGAACTGAACGACTTGGCCAAAATGCTGGGCAAGCCCCGCGTGAGCGTCAAGAAGGAAGGCATCCTCAACAACGTGGACCTGCGCTACAAGAACGAGCCCGCCCGCCACAAACTGCTCGACTTGGTGGGCGACCTCGCCCTGGTGGGCCGCCCGCTAAAGGGCCAGATTCTGGCCGCTCGCCCCGGCCACGCAGCCAACGTGGCCTTCGCCAAGAAGATCAAAAAGAAGATGCTGGAGGTGGCTTCTAACCCCGTGCCGGTGTACGACCCCGCCCGCGAGCCGGTGATGGACGTCAACCGCATCATGCAGGTGCTGCCCCACCGCTACCCGTTTCTGCTGCTCGACAAGGTGATTTACCTGGACTCGCAGATGGTGACGGCGGTGAAGAACGTGACCATGAACGAGCAGTTCTTCCAAGGCCACTTCCCCGGCAACCCGGTGATGCCCGGCGTGCTGCAGGTGGAGGCCATGGCCCAAACCGGCGGCATCCTGGTTATGAACACCGTGCCCGACCCCGAAAATTACTGGCAATACTTCCTGGGCATCGAAAACTGCCGCTTCCGTAAGAAGGTTATCCCCGGCGACACCCTCATTTTCCACTGCTGGCTGCTGGCTCCGGTCAAGCGCGGCATTGCCAAAATGAAAGGCCAGGCCTTTGTGAACGGCAAGGTGGTGATGGACGCCGAAATGAGTGCTGCCATCGTGCGCAAGGATAACGCCTAGCCGCGGGCCCCAGCCATCGGCCGGTGGCCGTTGGCGTTCTTTGCCCGTAATTCCCTACTAAAAGCTAACAGCTGTCCGCTAATAGCTCTCAGCTCCCGCAATGATTTCACCCCTCGCCCACATTCACCCCGACGCCCGCCTGGCCCCAGGCGTCACCGTTGAGCCGTTTACGACCATTGCCGCAGACGTGGAGATTGGCGAAGGCACGTGGGTGGGGCCCAACGTTACCATCATGGCCGGGGCCCGCATCGGGGCCCACTGCCAGATCTTCCCCGGCGCCGTGGTGTCGGCCATTCCGCAAGACCTCAAGTTTGCCGGCGAGCACACCACCGCCCACGTGGGCGACTACACCGTGCTGCGCGAGTGCGTGACCGTGAACCGCGGCACCGTGGACCGCGGCCGCACCGTGGTGGGGGCCCACTGCCTGCTGCAAGCCTATGTGCACGTGGCCCACGACTGCGTGGTGGGCGACCACTGCGTGATTTCAAACGCGGTGCAGCTGGCGGGGCACGTGCAGGTAGGCGACTGGGCCATTTTGGGGGGCATGACGGCCATCCACCAGTTTGTGAGCGTGGGGGCCCACGCTTTCATCGGCGGCGGCTCGCTGGTGCGCAAAGATGTGCCGCCCTTCGTAAAGGCCGCCCGCGAGCCCCTCACCTACGCCGGGGTGAACTCGGTGGGCCTGCGCCGCCGCGGCTTCAGCGAGCAGCAAATCCTTGAAATTCAGGACCTGTACCGCATCGTGTTTCTGAGCGGCCAGAACACCCAGGAGGCCTTGGCGCGCATCGAGGCCGAAGTGCCCGCCTCAACCCAGCGCGAGTTGGCTGTGGCGTTTGTGCGGGCCGCCAGCCGCGGCATCATCAAGGGCCCCGGCAAAAAAGGCCTCGACGAGGGTGCCGATTAGAAGAACCTAGTTGCTTGTTGTCAGTTGCTAGTTGTCAGTCAGTGGTTCATAAATCTTCTGACAATTGATAGCTCATCACTAACAACTAGCAATTGACAACTGACTCCTACTTGCATATTGACGCCACCGGCCTGGGCAAGCGCTACCAGCGCGACTGGATTTACCGGGGCCTCACGCGCACGTTTCGGCCCGGCAGCGCCACGGCCGTGCTGGGGCCAAATGGCGCCGGCAAAAGCACGCTGCTCAACACCTTATCGGGCCAGTTGCTGCCCACCGAGGGCACCCTGGCCTACACCCTGGCCGGCCAGCCCCTGGCCGTGGAGGACGTACCCCGGCACCTGGCCTACGCCGCCCCCTACCTCGACCTACTGGAGGAGCTGACCCTGACCGAGCTGCTGCGCTTCCATACTCAGTTCAAGCCGTTGCGACCGGGCGTGTCCCTGGATGGCCTCGTGGGCATTATGTACCTGGAGGGGGCCCGGCAGCGGCTGGTGCGCGAGTTTTCGTCGGGCATGAAGCAGCGCCTCAAGCTGGGCTTGGCCCTGTACGCCGATGCGCCGCTGCTGCTGCTCGACGAGCCCACTACCAACCTCGACGCTACGGGGGCGGCCTGGTTCCAGGAGCACGTGCGCGCCACCCGCGCCGGCCGCACGGTGCTGCTCAGCTCCAACGTGCCGGCTGAGTACGCCTTTTGCGACGAAGAGCTGTTGGTGACGGATTTCCAGGCGGCACGGCCGCGCTAGGCGCATGCTGTTTTCCTAACCGCTTGCTATTTTTAGCCGGTAGTTGCCCGCCGCTACGGAGCTGCTAATGCGGTCATTTTTAAAAAAACATTGCTTCTGGGGGCCCAAACCTGCTTTTTGGGGGAACTCCGTTTTGCTACGGCGCGTATCTTCGCCGCCGTTTCTGTCTTTATCCTCCACCCTTATTTTATTCCGCCCCGGCCATGATTGACCACGACGACGACCTGGACGACGACTTGCTCGACGACGACGACACCCTCGATTCTTACGCCGCCCAAGGCGGCGCCAAGGCATTGGGCAATCCCGAAGACCAACTTTCGGCCAAGTACGCCGACTACCTGATGTGGCGCGACACCGGTTCGAGCCACGACGAAGCCCTGGACCTGGCCGGCATGACCGAAGCCGAGCACGTAGCCGCCGAAAACGCCGACAATGCCGACAGCGCCGAGCGCAGCGGATTTGGCTCGCTCGACGACGAAGACGACAGTTTTGGCGACGACGAAGACGAGGACGATGGCTTTACCCCCCGCGGCCGCAGTAGCAGCTTTGACAGCGACGATTTCTAACCGAGGGCCCCGGCCCGCAAAAAAGCCCCAGCTGCGCAGTGCAGCCGGGGCTTCTTTGTGGGCCGGGGCCCTAAACCGCCACCTACTTGGTCGCGAACACGCGCTTGAGCAAGTCGGTGGTACGAGCGGCGGGGTTGCGGCGGATTTTGGCTTCTTCCTGGGCCATGAGGATAAAAATGCCGTCCACAGCTTTCTGGGTGGTATAGGCCGAAAGGTCGGTTTGCACCGGCGTCATCAGCGGAATGCGGTTGTATTGGGTAGTCATTTTGGTATAAGCGGCCTCGGCCCCCACCTGGCTGATGGCCGCGGTGATATCGGGCTTGAAGGCTGCCACCAACTGGGCCTCGGTCGACTTGCGCAGGAACTGCGTGGCCGCGTCCGTCGAGCTGCTCGTAACCAAGCTCAGCGCGTCGGTTAGGCTGATGTTGGTCAGGGCGGATAGGAAGATGTCCTTGGCTTTGGGCGCGGCAGCCTCGGCGGCGCGGTTGAGCTGGGTTTCGAACGTCGAGACCACCGTGCTCATGCCGGGCAGGCGGCCCAGCGTGCTCTTCATCAATACCATGTCCTCTGGGAACGGGATGTGAATGTCGTCGTTGAGGTTAAAGCCGTCCTTCTCCGACGCGAATTCCACGGCCTTGGTCACGCCCTTGTTAAGGGCATCTTTGATACCGGCGCTGGCCTCGGCCTCGGTGAGCGGTGCCACGGGGGCCGGGGCGGGCGTGGCAACGGCTTTGGCGGCGGCTACCTTGGCAGCAGCGGCTTTCGCGGCGGCTGTTTTGGCCGCGGCGGCCTTGGTAGCGGCAGCTTTGGCAGCGGCCGTTTTCGCAGCCATGGTTTTAGTGGTAGTGGTGGTTTTTTTGGTGGTCTGGGCCCGAACGGCGGGGGCGGCGGTCAGTAGGCCAGCAGTTAGTAGCAGGGTGGCAAGGCGGGTAGACATGGCAATAAAAAAAGGCGCGGCTGGAAAACCCAGCAGCCGGTGTGGCTGTCGTAGTGCCGGCGCGATTGCAAAGTGACGCAATTTTCCCGCCAAATTTGTTTTTATCTTCTTCACCCCTCGCCTCGCGTGCCCCTTTCCATGCCCCCCGCTTCTTCCCGCCCCGCCCCGCCCGACGTTGAAATTATGACCATTGGCGACGAGCTGCTCTACGGCCAGGTTGTTGACACCAACTCGGCCTTCATGGGCCAGGAATTGGCCAAAATTGGGCTGCGCGTGCGCCAGATTTCGTCGGTATCCGACCGTGCCGACGAGATTGTGGGGGCCCTCGACCAAGCCCGGCAGCGGGCCCGGGTGGTGCTCATCACCGGGGGCTTGGGGCCCACGAAGGACGACCTGACCAAGCACGTACTGGCCCGCTACTTCGGCAGCGAGCTGGTGATGGACGAACCCACGCTGGCCCACGTTACCGAGTTTTTCCGGCGCTATAACCGGCCCATGCTCGACGTGAACCGCCAGCAGGCCCTGGTGCCGGCCAACTGCCAGGTGCTGTTCAACGCCGTGGGCACGGCCCCCGGCATGTGGTTCGAGGACCAGGGGACGGTGTTCGTGAGCATGCCCGGCGTGCCCTTTGAGATGAAGAAGCTGATGACCGACGAGGTGCTGCCGCGCCTGCGCGCGCGGTTCGCCCTCGCGCCCATCGAGCACGTGGTGGTGATGACCGTGGGCTTAGGCGAGTCGTACCTAGCCGAGAAAATTACTGATTGGGAAGACGCCCTCCCGCCCAACTTCAAGCTGGCCTACCTGCCCAGCCTGGGGGCCGTGCGCCTGCGTCTGACGGGCTCCGACGACGGCCAAGCCGACCTGCGCGGCCGCATGCTGGCGCTGCTGCCAGCGCTGCGCGAGCGGGCGGGGCCCTACATTTTTGCCGAAGAAGAAACGACCCTGGAGGCCGCCATCGGCCAGCTGCTGCTGGCAAAGGGCCTAACGTTGGCCACCGCCGAGAGCTGCACCGGGGGCTTGGTGGCGCACCGCATCACGGGCGTGCCGGGTAGCTCAAGCTACTTCCGCGGCAGCGTAGTGGCGTACCACAACGACATCAAAATGAGTGAGCTAAACGTGCCCGCCGAAACCTTGGCTACAAGTGGCGCCGTAAGCGAAGCCACCGTGCGGGCCATGGCCGAAGGGGCTCGCCAGCGCCTGGGTGCCAGCGTGGCCGTGGCCACCAGCGGCATTGCCGGTCCCGGCGGCGGCACCCCCGAGAAGCCCGTGGGCACCATCTGCTTTGCCGTCGCCGACGCCCAAGGCACGGTGAGCCGGCAAATTAGCTTTGACCGCGGCCGGGCCCTGAACATCACCTACACCGCCCAGTCGGTGCTGGCGCTACTGTGGCAGCGGCTAACGGGACAGGCGTAAGCGGGCCGGTGCGTATCCTATTTTTGGCCATGCAAAACTTGTTAGGTTATTGGGGAGCCGCCGGGCGCTGGCTGCTATGCGCCGGGGCCCTGCTCCTGCCCGCGTGCACGCCACCGTGTACTGGCAACATCGAAAGCACCGTGCTGTACGCCAAGCCCCGGCCCGGCGGGGGCCGGCTCATCTACGCCAATGTGCTGAACCAGCCGGCGCTGGGCCGCAAGAAAACGCTGCTCTGGCAGGGCAAGGAATTTGGCACGTTTGGCCACGTAGTCATCATCAACGACCCGGCCAACAAGTACGCGTCGAACCGTAGCATTTGCTTCACCACCTACCGCCCGGCCCCGGCCACCGCCGGCGACGAATTGGGCGAGGAGGACATTCAGCGGTTGACCGTCGACTAACGACCTGGCCGGGGCCCCAACACAGGGCCCCGGGCCGTGCGATTCGCTGCCAGCCCCCGGCGCGCCGTGCGCCGGGGGCTTTCTGGCTACCTTTACGGCCTCCCCATCCCACCCCATCCCTTACCCCAAAACACCCCCGCACCTTATGGCACGAGTGGAAATGACGATGCCCAAGATGGGCGAATCCATCATGGAAGGCACCGTCTTAAAATGGCTCAAGCAAGTCGGCGACGCCATCGAGCAAGACGAATCGGTGCTGGAAGTAGCCACCGACAAAGTAGACACTGAAGTGCCTGCCACCCACGCCGGCACCCTGGCCGAGATTCTGGTGCAGGAAGGCCAGGTCGTGGCCGTGGGGGCCCCCATCGCCGTCATCGAAACGGAGGTGGGCGCAGCAGCTTCGGCAACGCCCGGCGCCCCGGCGCCCGCTGCGCAGGCCGCCGCGCCGGCCAGCACCAACGGCAGCGCCCCGGCCCCCGAGGTACCTTACCTACCCGAGCCCGACGACCCCGAAGCGGTTCAAGCCGCCGGTGGGGCCCCGCACCAGCCCGGCCGGTTCCTGTCGCCGCTCGTACTCAGCATTGCCCGCGAGGAAGGCGTGAGCCTGAGCGCGTTGGAATACCTGCCCGGCACGGGCAAGGAAAACCGCGTCACCAAAAAGGACATCCTCGACTACGTGGCGGCGGGCAAGCCTTCGCTGGTGCCGCAGGCCCCGGTAGCCACGCCGCCCGCCCCGCTGGAACCAGCACCCGCGCCGCGCCCGGCCGCGCCCGCTCCCGTAGCGGCCCCGGTTCCCAACGCCAACGACCAAGCCCCCGCGGCCAAGCCGGTGCCCAGCGTGAGCGGCGGCCAGGAGCTGATTGAAATGGACCGGATGCGCAAGATGATTGCCCAGCGCATGGTCGATTCGAAGCGCATCGCGCCGCACGTCACCAGCTTCGTAGAAGCCGACGTGACGGAGCTGGTGAACTGGCGCAACAAGCACAAGGACGCCTATAAGAAGCGCGAGGGCGAAAACCTCACCTTCACGCCCCTATTCATCCAGGCCGTGGCCCGCGCCATCCAGGATTTCCCAAACATCAACGTTTCGGTGGACGGCGATTACATCATCAAGAAAAAGGACATCAACATCGGCATTGCCGTGGCCCTGCCCAGCGGCAACCTCATCGTGCCGGTCATTCACAAGGCTGACCAGCTCAACCTCAACGGCCTGAGCAAGAAGGTGAACGACCTGGCCAACCGCGCCCGCGCTAACAAGCTCACGCCCGCCGACCTCGAAAGCGGCACCTACACCCTAAGCAACGTGGGCTCGTTTGGCAACATTATGGGCACGCCCATCATCATGCAGCCGCAGGTGGCCATTATGGCCGTGGGGGCCATCAAGAAGAAGCCCGCCGTGATAGAAACCCCGCAGGGCGACCTCATCGGCGTGCGCCAGTTCATGTTCCTGAGCCACAGCTACGACCACCGCGTGGTCGACGGCTCGCTCGGCGGCATGTTTGTGCGCAAAGTGGCCGACTACCTAGAGCAGTTCGACCCCAATACCACGATTTAATGACCAGTCCCGGGCGGCTGCGCCCGGGGCCCCACTGCTATGCGAAACATTCTCACTATTGGGGCCCTGGTGCTGGCGCTGGGCATCATCGCCTTCCTCTACCAGCAGCTGAGCGCCGCCGAAGCGGCCCTGAAAGTAGCCGACCAGCGCTTTGCTGATTGCCAGGTGGTCACCTTTCAACTGCAAAACCAGCTGGCCCAGCAGCAGAAGCAAGCAGCTGGAGGCGTAGTGCCGCGGCCCAAGCCGTAGGCCCCGCTGCCCCAAAACCTAACTAAGGCCACCGTCTACCCAGACGGTGGCCTTTTTTTATGGCGCCAAGGCTCCGGCAGGTTTGCCGCCATTGCGCCAGGGGGCCCCGGCTGACGCAGGGTGGAGTGAGGCAGCGCACGCCGGTGCAGCGGTTATTGCATTTTGGCTGGCTTAGCTCACTGTTCAGCTTTTGCACTGATTGAAGGCTGCCCTTAGTGTGGGTCAGCCATACCTACTAAGCCGGCGCACGCGCCCCGCCGTGTGCCCAGGGCAGTAAGGCCGCGGCGCAGGAGTTATCCCCATCAATCATCAACCTTTTTATTTATAGGGTTTTATATTTATAATCAACTGTTTTTGCCGTTGTGAATGCGGCTGAACCGGGCGGCAAATGGCTGGCGAATTTTAAATATTATTTTTTATTATTCCGGGAAATACGCGTGAATTTTAATATTTTTAATTGATATATTTGCACACCTAGGCTATACAAATTTGTCACGCAATCGATGGCGATTTTCTGCACCTAGGCCAGCTTTTTTTCATTTTTCCTTCTTTCCAGTTACCCATGAGAAAAACTTACCTCCGCACCGCTGTGGCTTTGCTTGCCGCGGCAACCTTGGTGGGCCCGCCCGCCGGGGCCCAAAACTTGCCCACGCCCAAAGGCAAGGTATCGGCCAGCCTGCTCGAGTTGGCCAAGCCCGCAGTGGCCACCCGGGGCTTGGCAGCGAAGGCTTCGGCGAGCACCGACTCGCCCCTCCAGGCCACCGATGCCGTCCAGGTATACAACGGCTACGTGGTGGTGCAGGCACTGGCCACCTCGCCCAGCGCCAAGCAGCTGCTGGCCGACCTGCAGGCCAGAGGCTTGCGCCAGGGCACGGCCTACGGCGCGCTGGTATCGGGCCTGTTTCCGGTAGATAAGCTGGCGACGCTCGAGAGCGTGCCCTCGTTGCAGCTCGTCCGGCCCGTTTACAAGCCGGCCCTGAACGTGGGCCGCACCACCAGCCAGGGCGACCGGGCCCTGCGGGCCGACGCGGCCCGCTCCAAGTACGGCCTGACTGGCAAGGGCGTGAAGGTGGGCATCCTCTCCGACAGCTACAACAACCTGGGCGGGGCCACCGCCGGCGTGACCAGCAATGACCTGCCCCGCGGCGTAGAGGTGCTCGAAGACTTGCCCAGCGGCGGCATCGACGAGGGCCGCGGCATGGCCGAAATTGTGCACGACGTGGCCCCCGGGGCCGCCATTGCCTTTCACACCGCCTTCTTGGGCCAGGCCGACTTTGCCCAGGGCATCGAAGACCTGCAAGCCGCCGGCTGCCAGGCCATTGTGGACGACGTGATTTACTTTGACGAGCCTTTTTTCCAGAACGGCATCATCGCGCAAGCCGCCCAAAACGTGGTGGCCAAGGGCGCGTCGTACTTCTCATCGGCCGGCAACCAGGCCCAGCAGTCGTACGAGGCGGTGTTCCGCAACTCAAAAACCTCGGTGCCGGGCATCACGGGCGAGGCGCACAGCTTTGCCCCCGGCGACGTGCGGCAAACTATTACCGTCGGCCCCGGCCGGAGCTTGGAACTGGCCCTGCAATGGGACGACCCGGCGTTTTCGGCCAGCGGTGTGCGCGGGGCCCGCACCGATATGGATATTTACTTGCTTTACAACGGCGTACCCGTGTTATCGTCCATCGACAACAACATTGGTGGTGACCCATTCGAGTTCGTCGGCTTCACCAACAGAGGCACGGCCCCGTTGACGGTGGAAGTAGTGATCGTGAAATTTGACGGTCCCGACCCCACCCGCCTCAAGTACGTCAACTTCGGCAGCCGACCCACGGCCGTCGAGTACGACACCCAAAGCTCGACCCTGGTGGGCCACGCCAACGCCCCGCAGGTGGTGGCCGTAGGCGCCGCCCCTTATTTCAACACGCCGCTGTTCAACGCCAACACGCCGGTGCCGGTGGTGGAATCGTTCTCGTCGCTGGGCGGTACGCCTCTGCTGTTCAACGACCAGGGCCGGCGTCTGGGCCAGCCCCTGACGTCCAGCAAGCCCGAAGTGACGGGCCCCGACGGCGGCAACACGACCTTCTTCCCGCCCTTCCCCGGCCAGGACTTCGAGGGCGACGGATTTCCTAACTTCTTCGGCACCAGCGCGGCAGCTCCGCACGTGGCAGCCGTGGCGGCGCTGATGCTCGAAATTGACAAAAACCTCCCGCCGCGCATCGTCACGAAGTCTTTGCAGCAATCGGCCATTGACATGGACAACCCGCTCACGCCGGGCTTCGACCAAGGCTTTGACTTCAAAACCGGCGTGGGATTTGTGCAAGCCGACGCCGCCATTCGCGACTTGATTAAGCAGAAGGTAATCAGCAAAATCAAGCAGCTGCTGGTGGCCCTCTACCCCAACCCATCTACCGGCCGGGTGAGCTTCCAGGTGGTAGCCGATGACCAGCAAGCCATCGTGCTGACGGTGCTCAACCAGATGGGCAAAGAGGTATTCCGCAGCGAGGGCACCACGCAGCTCGAAGCCACGAAGGATTTCAGCAACTTGCCCAAAGGCTTGTACATCGCCAAAGTACAGACCGGTACCGACGTAAAAACCCAGTCGCTGCTGATTCAATAGCCTCGGCGTGGGGCCCCAGCGCCCTTGCCGACGCTTCACAAAAAAGCCGTTTCCTCGATTGAGGGAACGGCTTTTTTGTGAAGCGTCGGCGAAGACTACAGGCCTTGTAGCGCCTGCTCCAGGGCCCCTATTTTGGCTTCGGCGTCGGCCAGCTTTTGCCGCTCGCGCTCCAGCACGTCGGGCTTGGCGTTGGCTGCGAATTTCTCGTTGCCCAGCTTTTTCTGCACCGATTCGCGGAAGCCCTGGGCGTAGGCTAGCTCCTTTTCGAGGCGGGCGCGCTCGGCGGCCACGTCAATCTGGCCTTCGAGCGGGATGAAAAACTCGCTGCTGCCCTGCACGAAGCTCACCGCGCCGGCCGGGCCCGCGTCGGCAAAATCCAGCGTCTCCAGGTTGCCGAGCTTGCGCAGCACGCCCGCGTAGGCCGTGAACAGCGCGGGCTCGTCGGTTTTGATGACCAAGGCCAGGGGCTTGTGGGGCCCCAGGTTTTTCTGGTTGCGCACGGCGCGGATGCCGGCCACCACGGCCAGGACTTTGTCCATGTCGCTCAGCAGCAAGGCGCTGGTGGCGGGCGGCGTGGGCTTGGGCCAGTGCGCCACGGTCACGTACTCGCGGGGGCCCCGGGCGGCCAGCTCGTGCCACAGCTCCTCCGTGATGAAGGGCATGAAGGGGTGCAGCAGCTTGAGCAGCGTTTCGAAGTAGGCCGTGGTGTGGCGCAGGGTTTCGGCGTCGATGGGCTGCTGGTAGGCGGGCTTCACCATTTCCAGGTAGTAGGCGCAGAAGTCGTCCCAGACAAGCTTGTACACCGCCAGCAAGGCGTCAGAGATGCGAAACTTCTCGAAGTGGTCGTCGATTTCGGCCGTGGCCGCCGCCAGCCGGGCCCCAAACCAGGCCACGGGTTTGTCGTGCCCGAAGGGCAGGGCCGCGTCGGGGGCCCAGCCTTTCACCAGCCGGAAGGCGTTCCAGAGCTTGTTGGCGAAGTTGCGGCCCTGCTCCACCAGCTTCTCGTCGTAGAGCAAATCGTTGCCGGCGGGCGCCGAAAACAGCATCCCCGTCCGCACGCCATCGGCCCCGAACTGCTGAATGAGGTCGAGCGGGTCGGGCGAGTTGCCGAGCTGCTTGCTCATCTTGCGGCCCTGGGTGTCGCGCACGATGCCGGTGAGGTACACGTTGCGGAACGGCACCTCCTGGCGAAATTCCAGCCCGGCCATAATCATCCGCGCCACCCAGAAAAACAGGATGTCGGGGCCCGTCACCAAGTCGTTGGTCGGGTAGAAATAGTTGACGTCGGCGTTGTCGGGGTCCTCAAACCCATCGAACACCGAGATGGGCCACAGCCACGACGAGAACCAGGTGTCGAGCACGTCCTCGTCCTGGCGCAAGTCGCTTATTTGCAGCGCGGCATTACCACTTTGCTCACGCGCCAGTTCAAGTGCCTCAGCGGCTGAGAGGGCCACCACAAACGAGCCATCCGGCAGGTAGTAGGCGGGGATTTGCTGGCCCCACCAGAGCTGCCGCGAGATGCACCAGTCGCGCACGTTTTCCATCCACGCCCGGTAGGTGTTCTTGAACTTGGCGGGGTGCAGGCGCACCGTGTCGTTCTCCACCACCTCCAGCGCGGGCTTGGCCATGTGCTCCATTTTCAGGAACCACTGCATGCTCAGCTTGGGCTCGATCACGGCCTTGGTGCGCTCCGAGGTTTGCACAATGCTGGCGTACTCCTCCGTTTTCACGAGCAAGCCGGCGGCTTCCAGGTCTTTCACAATGTTGCGGCGGGCCGCAAACCGGTCCTGGCCCACGTACAGCTCCGCCTTTTCATTCAGCGTGCCGTTGTCATTGAGGATGTCAATAGTCGGCAGGTTGTGCTTCTGGCCCAGGTTGTAGTCGTTCAGGTCGTGGGCCGGCGTCACTTTCAGGGCCCCGGTGCCGAAGTCCGTCAGCACGTACTCGTCCTGAATAACCGGCACGTCGCGGCCCAGCAGCGGGATGCGCACGCGCTGCCCGGCCAGGTCAGCGTAGCGCCCATCGGTGGGGTTCACGGCCACGGCCACGTCGGCCATGATGGTTTCGGGGCGCGAGGTGGCCACCGTCAGGAAGCGGCCGGGCTGGCCCACCACCTCGTAGTTGAGGTAGTACATTTTGGCCACCACGTCCTTCGGAATCACTTCCTCGTCCGAAATGGCGGTGCCGCCCAGCGGGTCCCAGTTTACCATGCGCACGCCGCGGTAAATCAGGCCCTTGCGGTACAAGTTCACGAACACGCGTAGTACGGCCTCGGTCAACTTGGGCTCCATCGTGAAGCGCGTGCGGTCCCAGTCGCAGGAGGCCCCCAGCTGCTTGAGCTGCTCCAGGATGATGCCGCCGTACTTGTCCTTCCAGGCAAAAGCGTGCTCCAGAAAGGCCTCGCGGGTCAGGTCCTTTTTCTCGATGCCTTGCTCCTTCAGCAGGGCCACCACCTTGGCCTCGGTGGCGATGCTGGCGTGGTCGGTACCGGGCACCCAGCACGCTTCCTTGCCCTGCATCCGGGCGCGGCGCACCAGCACGTCCTGAATGGTATTGTTCAGCATGTGCCCCATGTGGAGCACGCCGGTCACGTTCGGCGGCGGAATGACAACGGTGTAGGGCGTCTTTTTGGGGTTGGCACTGGCCTTGAAAAAGCCCTGCTCCTGCCACCGCTGGTACCATTTGGCTTCAACGTCGGCGGGCGAGTACGTGGTTTTGGTGGGGGTCATCGGGAATGGGTATTTCGGCAAAGGTACGTTTTGGGGCCCCGGGGGCCACAAAAAAGCCGCTCCCGACGAGGCAGCGGCTGATTCGGTTTGGGCCGGGGGCCCGGCGCTTACGCGGCCAGGTGCAGCCAGGCTTTCTTTTCGAGCAGCCGCTCGTGGGTTTCGCGCAGGTCGGGGTCGTCCACGCAGCAATCGACGGGGCACACGGCGGCGCACTGCGGCTCCTCATGGAAGCCGACGCACTCTGTGCACTTATCCGAGACGATGTAGTAGTATTCGTCCGACACCGGCGTTTGGGGCGCGGTGCCGGCTACGGTGGTGCCGTCGGCGGTTTCGACTTGCTTCAGGGTGGTACCGTCGGCCCAGCGCCACTGCGCGCCGCCTTCGTAGATGGCGTTGTTGGGGCATTCCGGCTCGCAGGCACCGCAGTTGATGCACTCGTCGGTTATCATGATGGCCATGGGGCGTCGCGGGTCAAATAGTAGATAAGGAAACCAAAAGGGGACGGGGGGCTTTACGTAAAAGCGGGGCCCCCGGCCATGTGGCTGGGCCCACAAATTTACGCACCGGGCGCCGCTTTCCCGCGCCGCGCCCCAATTTTACGGCTTCTCCGCCGCCCTCATCTTCCGCATGAACCACTCCGAACGCCTGGCCGCCTTTGTGGCCCTGGGCCAGCGCCTCACCGCCCTATCCCCCGACGAGCTCACCGACCTGGCCGCCCGCGCCCGCAACCAGAACCCTTGGGTTGACCGGCCCAACGTGGCCGCCGCCCTCATCGGCATCGCCCACCTGCTCGAGCCCGGGGCCCTGGCCCAGTGGGCCGCCCGCTACCCGCCCGAGCCCACCGCCGTGCGCCAAGTGGGCGTGGTGATGGCCGGCAACATCCCGCTGGTAGGCTTCCACGACGCGTTGTGCGTGCTGCTGAGCGGCCACATTTTGCTGGCAAAGCTCAGCGCGTCCGACACATTTTTGATGACGTGGATCTTGGACGAACTTTCCCAAATTGAGACAAGATTTACCAATTTAGTCCAAATCGTGCCGCGTCTGAACGCGGCCGATGCCTTTATTGCGACGGGCTCGGATAATACGGCGCGTTATTTTGAGTTTTATTTCGGCAAGAAACCGCACCTGATTCGGCGCAACCGCACGAGCGTGGCCGTGCTTACGGGCCACGAAACCGACGCCGAGCTGGCTTATTTGGGCCCCGACATCTTCCAGTACTATGGACTGGGCTGCCGCAACGTGAGCAAGCTATACGTGCCCGAAGGCTACGATTTCACTCCATTGCTCGACGCGCTCCAGATTTGCAGCGGTGTACTGAACCACCACAAGTACCAAAACAACTACGATTATAACAAGAGTATTTTACTGGTCAACGCTGTACCGCACTTCGACGCTGGTTTTCTGTTGGTTACCCCGAATAACGCCTTGGTCTCACCCATCTCAGTTTTGCATTACAGCGAGTATTCGGAGGAAATTGACTTGGTAGACCAACTCACCGATGTAGCCCCGCGCATCCAGTGCGTAGTGTCGGCCGGTGGGCGGTGGGCCGGCAGCGTCCCATTGGGGCGAGCCCAACAGCCGGGCGTGGCCGACTACGCCGACGGCGTGGATACAATGGCCTTTCTGGCGGCTGAATTGCTATAATGCGTTAGTTAAGCTAGCCAGCTTACTGGCCGCACCGCAATTAATGGTCCGTCGCTATACCGCCCGCCCCCGTCCAGGCCCCCGGAGTTGTTCGCGCGAATGCGCTTCGCCGACACCGACGTTTTGCCGAGCGTTACCGCCGCGCCACTGAGGCCGCCCGCGCCGCTATTTTAGGAAATACCTACCGCGGCAAGCTCGCCGTAGCCTTCCGCACCGCCGACGGGGCCCTGCACCGCCTCCAAACTTGCGTGTGGGCCGTTGATGGCGACTATGTGGTACTGCAAACCGGCATGGCCCTGCCCCTGCGCGCCGTGTTGGGGATGGAATTTTGCTGGGTGAAATGGCCAGCCAAGTAGTTTGGGTGCCTTACCAACTGACAACAAGCAACCTATAAATTACAAAAAACGGGGCCCCGTGAACAGTTGCTGTTCACGGGGCCCCGTTTTATTGTTGTTCCACCGGGCTACGCCAGCCGTTGCAAGGTGCGCTCGATCATGGTGTCAACTATGGCCCCGGCATCGGCGGCAAACTCGCCGGTGGCGCGGTTAGCCACGATGGCGTTCAGGCTGAGCACCTGGTGGCCCAGCAGACGGCCCAGGGCGTAATAGCCAGCGGTTTCCATCTCGAAATTGGTGAGGCGAAACTCGCCCTCGCCGCTCTCATGGTGGAAGTTTCGCAGGCGCTCCAGGTAGTCGGCAGGCGTCACGTCGAGGCGCAGGCGGCGGCCCTGGGGCCCGTAGAAGCCCGGGCACGTCAGGGTGTTGCCCACCACAGCGCCAGCGCCCAGCTGCTCGCGCAGCAGGTCGTCGCCGCGCACCACGTAGGGCGCAAACGGCAGGCCCAGCGTGGCTTGCAGGGCAGTGCCCACCTGTGTTTCAAGGCCGGTTTCCACCAAGGGGTAGAACTGCATCAGCGAATCGAGGCCTACGGCGTGCTCGGTGGCCAGCACGGAGCCGATGGGCACGTCAGGCTGCAAGCTGCCGCTGGTACCCAGGCGCACAATGCGCAGGCGCAGCTGCTCCTCCACGGGCCGCACCGTGCGCGACATGAAATCGATGTTCACCAAGGCATCCAGCTCGTTCATCACGATGTCGATGTTGTCGGTGCCCATGCCCGTGCTCAGCACCGTGAGGCGCTTGCCCTTGTAATAGCCCACGTGGGTCACGAATTCGCGGTGCGCGCCCTCAAACTCGATGGAATCGAAGTGCCGGCTCACCTGCGCCACCCGGGCGGGGTCGCCCACGGTGAGGATGGTGTCGGAAATGTGGTCCGGCAGCAGGTGTAAGTGGTAAATGGTGCCGTCGGGGTTGAGGATAAGCTCGGAATTGGAAATCATGGCTGTCGGGGGCGGGAAGCGTGGAGTGAAATGCCTGGGGTGGGAAGCGTGGAATTGTACCATCAAGCTACGCCTAGCCTTGCCCTAGGGCCCCAGGGCTGCTTAGGCAAGGCTAGGCGCAGCTTGGCGGTACGGCCGGAAAACTACTCTTCAAAAATTGCTTCAGCCCTTGTACGAGGCCAGGCCCTGGGCCGGTTGGTAATGGTTGCTGGCCTTGGGGTAGGCCCCCGTGCCGTCGTAGGGGCGCTTGGCGGGGTGCGCGGCGCAGGCCTCGGAGCAGGCGCCTTGCAGGGCCTCGCCGCAGCTTTCGCATTGGGCCACGTGGGCGTTGCAGAGCGGATTGGCGCAGTTGATGAGCCGGGCCGAGGGCTCGCGGCAAGCACAGCAGCGCGAAATCACGCGCGGGTTTACGCGGTTCACGTCCACGGCCACGCGGTTATCAAACACGTAGCACTGGCCGTCGAAGTCTTCGCCCCCGGCCTCGATGCCGTACTTGATGATGCCGCCGTGCAGCTGGTATACGTTCTCGAAGCCCTGCTCCAACAGGTAGGCGCTAGCTTTTTCGCACTTCACGCCGCCAGTGCAGTAGGTCAGGATCTTCTTGTCTTTGAATTGCTTGAGCTGCTCCACGCGGGCTGGGAAGTCGCGAAAGTTCTCCATATCCAGCGTCACGGCGTTGCGGAAGCGGCCCAGGTTGTACTCGTAGTCCGAGCGCACGTCCACCACCACCACGTCGTCGTCGTCCTTGAGGGCCCTAAATTCCTCTGGCGAAAGGTGCTGGCCGGTCTTTTCCTGCGGCTTGAGGTGGGCCAGGCTGCTGTGCACAATCTCGGGCTTCACGCGCACGTGCAGCTTCTGAAACGTGTGCCCAGCGGCAGCGTCTACCTTAAATTCCAGGGCCCCAAACCGCGGGTCGGCTTTCACCGCCGCCATGTAGGCCGCGCAGTGGGCCACCGTGCCCGATACGGTACCGTTCAGCCCCTCGGAAGCCACGATGATGCGCCCGCGCAAATCCAGCTCCACGCACAGCTGGTGGTGCTCGTCGCGAAACTGCGCAGGGTCTTCGATGGGCGCGTAGCAGTAGTAAAGCAGAACTTGGTAATTCATGTCGAAGCTGTTGGGTGATAACCGCGGGCCGTTGCCAACAAGCAAGGGCCCGCGGTTAGAAATCAGACCTTTACCGCCGGGTTGCCGAACACGGTTTGGCCCTTGGGCACGTCGGCCACCACCACCGAGCCAGCCCCAATGCGGGCCTTCTCGCCGATGCTGACGCCGGCCACCACCACAGCCCCGGCCCCCACAAAGGCCAGCTCGCCCACCGTGGCACCGGCCCCGAGCAGGGCCCCACTACCAAGCTGGGCGTAGTCGCCCACCGTGGCGCGGGCCTCCACCACGGCGTTGCCGTTGATGAGGCAGCCGTTGCCGAGCGTGGCCAAGGCGGCCACCACCGCGTTGGGCCCCACGTAGTTGCCGTGGCCCAGCGTGGCGTGGGCCGATACGCTGGCCCGCTGGTGGATGGCGTTCACGGGCACGGCCTCATATTCCTGGCGCAGCATTTGGGTGAGGCTGCGGCGGCTGGCGGCGTCGTCGGTGGCCACAAATACCTCGCACTTCTTGCCCAGCAGCTTTAGCAGCTCGGCGTCGTCGGTGGCGCCCATCACGGGCACTTCCAGCAATTCACTTTTTTGCAGCTTGGGGTCGTCGTCGAGCAGGCAGTACACCACCAGGTCGTTGGAGAGAAAGGCGTCGAGGGCAGCCGTGCCCACGGCTTGCGCGCCGAGGATGATAACGGGGTTTTCCATGAATAGCGTAGAGCGAAGTAAGCGGCCAGAACAACCCAAACCCAGGCTTGGTTTCGCCGCTTTAAAGCGCAAAGTTACGCCACCGGGTCCGGGGACTGGGCCGGGGCGGGCCCCGCTGGGGCCCCCAGGCCCAGGCGGCGCAGGGCCGCCGCGGCGTAGTCGTTTTGCAGCAGCAGCAGCAACCAAAAGGGAAGCATCGCGCTGCGGTAGCGGCCGAGCGTGCCCAAATTGGGCGTGCTCAGGCCCATAAGTGCGGCCAGTAGCAGGCAGTAGCCCAGCAGCACCACGGCCAAGGCAAACGGCAGCCGCCCAGGGCGGCCCCGTACCAATGCAGCCAAGGCCAGGGCCCCCAACGCCAGCAGAAGACCGTTTTCCAGGCCTGCTGCCACGTACTGCGGCTCGGCCGATTCGCCTAGCCAAGGCCTGGTAAAGGTGTTCCAGGCGGCCTGCGGGGTGTGGGCCAGAAAACTTGCGGCCGTGGGCCGCAGGTCGGCGTATGCGAAGTGGGGCCGGCCGGCAGACACCAGCAAGTCGTGGTCGTAGATGCGCACTACTTGGCTCGTGAACTTGTTGAGCCGAAATGCTACGCTGACCTCGGGGGCCACCGCTGCGCCTGCCACCAGCAGGGCTACCAGCACCAGCATCTGTGCGCCGCGCCTCTGTGCCCTGCCGCGCCGCTGCAGCGCCCGCACCAACGCCAGCCCCAGCAACCCGCCCATCAGGGGCACCGCGAAAAAATAGCGCATCTTGAAGCACAGCAGTGCCAGGCCAGCCACGGCTGGGCCCCACCACGGGCGCGGGGCCACCCCCACCTGGGCATACAACTTATTGATCATCAACGCCAACAGCCAGGCACTGCTGCCCAGCAGGATGGCTTCTTTGTTTAGGCCGGCGGCCCAGTACGCCACCGAAGGCCATAGCACCAGCCCCACCAGTCCTGCACCGGCCGGCGTGGCCGGCAGCCTTTTGGCCAGCGTGCGCGCCAGTTGCCAGCACCCCACAAAGCTGAACAAACTCAAATATACCGCATTGAGCCAAGGACTTGCCAGCGAGGCCAAGTTTAACAGGGCCAGCACTTTGGCCAGAAACAGCGTATTTGACATGCCGTAGTACACCACCCGCTCGCCGGCAAATTGCACCACGTCGCCCGCCAGCGAGCGGAGGCCGCTGGCGGGCTCGCTCCACAGCTGGGCGGTGAGCAACTCGCCCAGGTGCTGCACGTAAGCCCCGTCGCTCACGGGGCGGGCGTCGCGCAGGCCCCCCACCAGCAAGCGGGCCAGCAGGCCGGCCACGAGCGCTGCCCGCCAAACGGCGCCACAGGCCCGCCACTCGCGGCGCAGCCACGGCAGCAGCGCGGCCAGCAAGGCCGCGTTCAGCACCAGGGCCAGCGCCAGGCTCATCGCGAAACGCGCAGTTGGGGGCCCTGCACCAGGCGGCTGCCGATGGCGCAGTGCAGGCAGCGGCGCGGCGCGCAGTAGCTTTTGTGCAGCGCCAGCAGGCCCTGCGAATCGGCCGCGGTGCGGTGGCCAAAGCCCAGGGCCCCGTACACATCGGTGAACTGGTTGTGCTCGGCGGGCAGCTCCGTGAACAGGGCCACGCTGCTTTCGACCAGCGCGGGCTGGTCCACCGAGCGGGCGTAGGCCACGCGCAGGGGCACCACTACGTTGGTAATCAGCAGGTCGATGCTGCTCTTGCCCAAATCGGGCACCTTGCCCGGCCGGCCGGGGCGGAAGTGCGCCCGCCAGTAAGCCGGCGCTGGGGCCCTAAAAAACTCGGCCAGCGCTGCCACGCTCTGGGCCGTGAGCAAGGCGTCGAACAGGGCGGGGCGGGCGTGTAGCAGGCCCGCCAGCTGGCCCAGGCGCACGGGCGGAAAATTGGCGGGCCGCAGGCGCAGGTAGTTCCACTCGTGCACGGCCAGGGCGGGGGCCCCCAGGTCGTACTTGTGGCGCAGAAACTCGTGTTCCCGCCGCAAATCCTGGATGTAAGCATCGGCCGCCGTCTCGTCGTTTTCCACCAGGAAACCGGCCTGCCCAAACAGCAGGGCTTCTACCTGGCGCTGGTCGTGGCGGTGGCGGCGCAGCACGGCCAGCGGCACGGCCTTGGCGAGGCGGGCCAGCGGCTCGCTATTTTTTTGGAAGCCGAACGCGGCCATCAGGGCATGGTAGGCCGTGGCCTCCCAGTCGTGGCCCAGGCGCTCATGCAGCGCGGCCACGGCGTCGGCCTTGGCTTCCACACGCTCCAACAGGGCCCGCTCGGCCATCATGATTTTAGTAATTTCAGGCACCTGCCCCAGCAGCGGCGCGCAGGGCAACGGCGCGGCCGCCGGGGCGTCGGCCAGGGCCTGGTAGCGGGCCAGCAGCTCGGGCCCCAGCCGGAGCCCCAAGGCCAATACCGGAATGCGGCTGCCGTTGGTGCGGGCTACTTCGGCGTCGTGGGTGTGCACCACGTGCAACACCACTTGGTCATACTTGGCGTCCACCTGATGGTTGTGCCGCTGCCAATCGGAGGCTTTGAGGTGAATTTCCACCGCGCCGTTCCACTCCACATCGCCTAGGCGCAGGCGGGCGTTCAGGAAGTCAGGGCCCGCGTCGGCGTTACGGTGGCCGGGCTTCAACACCTGGATTTCTTCGCCGCCCGCCGTGCGCAAATCGGCCTTGTCGAAGTACTGGTGCTGCCAAACGTAGTGGAGAAAATCTTCGCGCATGGGGCAAAAATAGTTGTTAGTTGCTCGTTGTCCATTGCCAGGAAAAACGCGGTCCGTTTCGTCCATAAATCAAAAGCGGCCCGCCTCTTTCGAAGCGGGCCGCCCTGGGTCGTTGCCCTAACAACGGACAACGAATGACTAACAACTAACCTATCGCAGGTCAACCACTTTCACGCCTTTATGCTCGGCTTTGTCGAAAGCGAAGGTGCTGGCCGTGATGGGCGGGTTGGGCTTGAAGTTCTTGATGTTGAACGTGTACTGGTTGCCGTTCTTCTTGTACATCTGCCAGCTTTTCACGGTCTGGTCCTTCTTACGCACCTTTAGGCGAACTTTTATGACCTCGTTCGTACGGTTTTCCGGGGTCAGTTCAATCACGTCCACGGCCTCGCCGCCGTCCTGGGCTTGCTGCACGTAGGCGTATTTGTAACCCTTCTTGTACATGGTATAAATCTGCGAGGGCGACATGTCCTGGCTATCGGCATCGGCGTCGGCGATGTTCACCTCATTCTCGTTTTTGAGGTAGGTCCAGGTGGTTTTGCCGTCGTTGATAACTTCCTGGCCGTTCATTTTGAGGTGGAACTTCTTACCGCTCACCACGATGTCGCCGCTCATGTTCTGCTTCACCTTGGCCGAAGGGTTCTCCAGCGTCTGGGAGAAACTAGCGCCGAAGGCATTCAGGGCCTGGTATTTGGCGCTCATGGCGTCGAGGATTTTGCCAGCTTTGGGGTCTTGTTGAGCCGCGGCGGGCAGGGCCAAGGTGGCGGCCAGGGCCAGCAGCGAAAACGATTTGGTCATCATATCAATAAATAAGAAAGCGGGCGTTGGGGCCCCGTAGGACCTGATACGCAGCCCCTCATCAAAAGGTCGGCCAGAATAGCTTTTCTGAAGAAAAACTGTTCTGGCCGACCGATGTATTTACCCTGTCTTTACTACTTGGGCATGGAATTCAGCAACTGCTCCAACTGGTATTCGTCGGGCACGAGCACGTCGCGGGCCTTGCTGCCCTCGAAGGGCCCCACGATGCCCGCGTGCTGAAGCTGATCGATGAGGCGCCCAGCGCGGTTGTAGCCCAGCTTGAGCTTGCGCTGGAGCAGGCTGGTGCTGCCCTGCTGGTGCAGCACGATGCAGCGAGCGGCCTCCTCGAACATGGAGTCGCGCTCGGCGGGGTCGCCCGCGTCCTGGCCGCTGCCGTCGTCGCCCTCGGCGCCGGCCACTTCGGGCAGCAGGTAGGCGTCGGAGTAGCCCTGCTGCTCGCTGATGAAGTCGCACACGCGGTCCACTTCGGGCGTGTCGATGAAGGCGCACTGCACCCGGATTAGGTCCGAGCCAGCCGAGAACAGCATGTCGCCCTGGCCAATAAGCTGGTCGGCCCCGCCGGTATCGAGGATGGTGCGCGAATCGATTTTGCTGGTCACCTTGAAGGAAATCCGGCAGGGGAAGTTGGCCTTGATGATGCCCGTAATCACGTTTACGCTGGGGCGCTGGGTGGCCACGATGAGGTGGATGCCGATGGCGCGGGCCAGCTGGGCGAGGCGGGCAATGGGCGTTTCCACCTCCTTGCCGGCCGTCATCATCAGGTCAGCCAGCTCGTCGATGACCAGCACGATGAAGGGCAGGTAGCGGTGCCCCTTCTTGGGGTTGAGCCGCCGCTCCACGAACTTGAGGTTGTACTCCTTCAGGTTGCGGCAGCCCGCTTCCTTCAGCAAATCGTAACGCCGGTCCATCTCCATGCACAGCGAATTGAGCGTGTGCACCACCTTCTTGGTGTCCGTGATGATGGGCTCGTTCGTGTCGGGCAGCTTGGCCAGGTAGTGGCGCTCGATCTTGTTGAAGATGCTCAGCTCCACCTTCTTGGGGTCGACCAGCACGAACTTGAGCTGGGCCGGGTGGCGCTTGTAGAGCAGCGAGGCCAGAATCACGTTCAGGCCCACCGACTTGCCCTGGCCCGTGGCCCCGGCCATCAGCAAGTGCGGCATCTTGGCCAGGTCGGCCACGAACACTTCGTTGGTGATGGTGCGGCCGAAGGCGATGGGCAGGTCCATTTCCGTGCGGGCGAACTTCTCCGAGCCCAGCACCGAGCGGATGCTCACCATCTCCTTTTTGGCGTTGGGCACCTCGATGCCGATGGTGCCCTTGCCCGGAATCGGGGCGATGATGCGGATGCCCAGCGCGGCCAGGCTCAGGGCGATGTCGTCCTCCAGGCTCTTGATTTTGCTGATGCGCACCCCTGCCTCGGGCACGATTTCGTAGAGCGTGACCGTGGGCCCGATGGTGGCCTTGATGCTGGCGATGGTGATGCCGTAGTGGCCCAGCGTCTCCACGATGCGGTCCTTGTTGGCCTCCAGCTCCTCCTTGGTCACCTGCGCCTTGGCCACGCCGTAGTCGTTGAGCAGCTCCAGGGTGGGGTACTGGTAGCGCGAAAGGTCCAGCGTGGGGTCGTAGTTCACGTCCGGCATGGCGTCGGCATCCGCGTCCTCGTCGGCCACCGCCGCAATGGCGGCCCCGGCGTTCGGGTCGAGGTCGTCGCGGCTCGGCACCGTTATTTCCAGCTGCTTATTTTCCACCCCCAGGGGCCCCATCACCGGTTTCGCGGGGGGCCCGTCGGCCAAGTCAGCCAGCGAAAGCGGCGTGGGCACCGTAGCTACCACGGGCGCAACAAATGCCACTTCGGGTTCCGGCTCCGGCATCTCCACAGAAAACGACGGGCCGCTCACGACCAGCGGCACGGCCGCCGCGGCTGCTACGGTAGTAGCCAGCGGGCCGGCCACGCTCAGGGCGGGGCCCGAGCTGGCTTGGGGCGCGGGCTCATACTCGACCGGGGCCGGGGCCCCACTGGTTTCTTCCACGTCCTCGGTTTCCTCTGCGGTGAAGGCCAGGGCCATCGGTGCGGGGGCATTAGGAGCGGGCTTGGGCGCGGCCGGGCGGGCCTTAGCGGCCTCCTCGGCTTCGATTTCGGCGGTCAGCTCGGCGTCTTCGTCGGCTTCGGCCTGGGCGGCCGAACGGCCAAAATTGAACGGCAACGTGGTGATGTTGAAGAAGAACACCACGAACGAAATCAGCACGAAGGCCAGCAGCAGCACCGTGCCCCAGCCGATGAGGCTACTCAGCCACGAGGCCGCTTCGAAGCCCACGCCGCCGCACAAAAAGTCGAGCCGGTGGGCCAGGGCCAGGTCGGCGCCCGGCGCGGGGGCCCCCAGCGCCACCACCACGTAGCCGAGCAGCGTGCTCAGCCAGGCCATCGTGAAGAGGCCCAGCGCCAGCACGTAGCTCACCGAGCCGGTGGCGGTGCGGAACACGATTTTGTAGCCCAGGAAAAACACGATGGGAATGAGGGCGAACGCCGCCACCCCAAACAGCTTATAGATAAATACTTGTGCTGCCCAGGCCCCCAGCAGCCCCAGCCAATTGTTCGATTCCTGCCCCGCCTCTTTGGTGGGGATGGTGCTCATGGCGGCTACCACGCTCTGGTCGGCGTGGCCCGTGAACAGGAACGACGTGAAGGCGATGGTGAGGTATAAGCTGCCCAGCAGCAGGCCAAACCCGATGAACAGGTGAAAGCGCCGGTCGCGCAGCAGCGCCTTCAGGCCGGCTACGCCGGGCAAGGGGCCCCGGGGCCCCCGCGGAGCGCGGGCGGCCTGGGCCTGGGCCGCCGCTTTGGCGGCCTTGGGCTGGTTGGTAGCGGCGGGGCGCGGCGGGCGCGGGGCCGCCGCAGGGGCCGGCTCGGCGGCGGGCCGGGGGGCGTTGGCGCGCGGCGCGGCGGCCGGCCGGCCCTCGGCGGGACGGTTGGCGGAGGGGCCCGGCGGGGGGTTCTTGTAGCGGTTATCGGCCATGCGGAGAGGCAGCGGAAAAGCCAAATTTACGCACGGCGGGCCACTGTGCCGCTACCCGCGTTGCGGCGGGCCTGGGCCCCCTTAGCTGCGCGGGTGGAACTCGGTGATGACCTGCCGCAGGTAGTCGCGGTCGAGGTGGGTGTAGATTTCGGTGGTCGTGATGCTGGCGTGGCCCAGCATTTCCTGCACCGCGCGCAGGTCGGCTCCGCCCTCGATGAGGTGAGTAGCGAAGGAGTGGCGCAGCGTGTGCGGGCTGATGGTTTTGCGCAGCCCCGCCTGCTCAGCCAGCTTCTTGAGGGTGGTGAAGACGGTGATGCGCGAGAGCGGCCGCCCGCGCTGGCTCAGAAAGGCGTGGTCTTCGGCCCCGGGCTTGATGTCGAGGTGGCCGCGCACGCCGCGCAGGTAGAAGTTGAGGTGCTTGAGGGCCTCGCGGCCCACGGGCACCAGGCGCTCCTTGTTGCCCTTGCCCAGCACCTTCATAAAGCCCTGCTCGGCGGCAATATTCGACAGCTTCAGCTCGCACAACTCGCTCACGCGCAAGCCCGAAGAGTACAGCACCTCCAGTACCGCGCGAGTCCGCAGGCCCTCGTCAGTGCTCAGGTCGATGGCCCCGAGCAGGGTTTCGATTTCGGGGTAGCTGAGGGCGTCGGGCAGGTGGCGGCCGGTTTTGGGGGCCTCCAGCGTGTCGGTGGGGTCGAACTTGATGAGGTCCTCCATGATCATGAAGCCGAAGAACGCCTTCAGCCCCGAGAGCGTGCGCGCCTGCGAGGTGGCTCCCAGCCCGAGGTCGGTGAGGGTGTTGAGGAAGTCGCGCAGCAGCCGCGTCGTCACCTGCTCGGGGCGGGCGGGCACCCCCTCCCCTATTAGGAACTGGTGCAGCTTGGTGGCGTCGCGCACGTAGGCCTCCACCGAATTGGGCGAGAGGGATTTTTCGAGCTGTAAGTAGCCCTGGAATTGCCGGAGGGCCTGGGGCCAGGTCATGTTATTTAAGGATAGGAAGCAGGATAGGGCCCAAAGAACGTCATGCTGAACGCAGCGAAGCACCTCTCCTGCTTCATTGCCCAATTTGGTTAGTGCCGCAGGAGAGGTGCTTCGCTGCGTTCAGCATGACGTTCTTTGGGCTATAATCTCTTGCTATTTCGCTCTTCAAAGATGGACCTTCTCATCATCAACGGCCCCAACCTCAACCTGTTGGGCCGGCGCGAGCCCGGCATCTACGGCAGCCGCTCGTTCGACGACTTTTTCCCGGAGCTGGTGGACGGCTTCCCCGACCATAAGCTGACGTACTTCCAGAGCAACCACGAGGGGGCCCTGCTCGACAAGCTGCACGAGGTCGGCTTCAGCCACCACGGCATTATCCTGAACGCCGGCGGCTTCACCCACACCAGCGTGGCCCTCGGCGACGCCGTGGCCGGCATCGCCACGCCCGTGGTGGAGGTGCACCTGAGCAACATCGCCGCCCGCGAAGAATTCCGCCACAAAAGCCTCATTGCCAAGCACTGCGCGGGCAGCATCGCCGGCTTCGGGCTTGAAAGCTACCGGCTGGCCGTGCAGTGGTTTGCCAGCCAGCGGCCCAAGCGCGTGGGCTTTCAGGTCTGAACCACGGATTTATCGGATTTGACGGATTTATCGGATTTTGGGGAAGATTTGCCCGAACTTTGCGCTGGCAAGCAGCCGGGCCCCAACCGGCCCCGGCCAGTGGCCGCCGGCCCACCCGGGCCCCCAGCCACTGGCCGGGGCCGTCCCCAAAATCCGATCAATCCGCTCAATCCGATAAATCCGTGGTTCAGACATTCACGTTCAACGTTGGCCCCGCGGCCGTGTACCCCGCCGTTCGCCAGTACCTGCAAGACGCCTACGACGAGGGCTGGCTCTCGGCCCCGCACCGCGGGGAGCGGTTCACGAGCCTAGTGCGCCAGGCCGTGACGGACCTCAAGCTCAAGCTTAATATTCCGCAGGACTACACGGTGCTCTTCACCGGTTCGGCCACCGAGTGCTGGGAAATCCTGGCCCAGGGCCTCACCCCGCGCCGCAGCTTCCACCTTTACAACGGCGAGTTTGGCAAGAAGTGGTTCGACTACGCCCGCGCCTTGCGACCGGAAACCACCGGCGTGCAGTTCGACATCAACGAGGTGCCCGACATGGGGGCCCTGCCCTTCGTGGGCGAGGACACCGACCTGGTGTGCGTGACGCAGAACGAAACCAGCACCGCCACCCAGCTCCGCGAAACCCACATCCTGCAGCTCTTCAACCGCCTCGGCGGGGCCCTGCTGGCCGTGGACGCCACCAGCTCGCTGGCCGGCCTGAACCTCAAGTACATCAAGGCCGACGTGTGGTACGGCTCGGTGCAAAAGTGCTTCGGGCTGCCCGCCGGCCTGGGCGTGCTCATCCTCTCGCCCCGCGCCGTGGCCAAGGCCAAGGAGGTGAACGACCGCGCCCACTACAACGGCCTGCCCGCCGCCCTGAGCAACATGCTCAACCACCAAACCAACTACACGCCCAACGTGCTCGGCATTTACTTGCTGAGCCGCGTGATGGCCGACCGCGAGCCCATCAAGGCCGTGGCCCAGCACCTGGCCGACCGCGCCCAGAAGCTCTACGACTTTTTCGAGCAGGCCACGCCCCTGCAGCCGCTCATCACCAACCCCGACGCCCGCTCCACCACCGTCATCGGCCTGCAGGGCGAGCCCGCGCTGATCGAGGAAATCAAGCGCAGAGCCCTCGAAGCCGGCCTCACGCTGGGTGGCGGCTACGGCCCGCTAAAAAATACCACCATCCGCATCGCCAATTTCCCCGCCGTGTCCGACGCGGCGATGGAAGCCCTGGTGCAGTTTTTCGTGAAGGAATACGTGACGGTTTAGGGCCCCCGGCCGCCGCCCCCGACGCAACGCCCCACGGGCAGCCGGCCGGAAGGCCCACCGCCCGCCCCAATTTTTCGCCCCGTGTTCAACCTCCAGCAAATCTTTTCCGTCACGCTCACGCTATTTGCCATCATCGACATCATCGGCTCGGTGCCGATCATCATCCAGATTCGGCAGCGCGAGGGCGAAATCAAGGCCGAGCTGGCCACCGTGGTGGCGGGCGGGCTGATGGTAGCGTTTCTGTTCCTGGGCCAGAGCATTTTGCGGCTGTTCGGGGTTGACAATGAGAGCTTTGCTCTGGCCGGGGCCGTTATCATCTTCCTCATCGGCATGGAGATGATTCTCGGCATCGAGCTGTTCAAATCCGATATGACGGCCCGCACGGGTTCCATCGTGCCGCTGGCATTTCCCATAATCGTGGGGGCCGGCACCATGACCACGCTGCTCTCGCTGCGCGCCGCCTACGCCCTGCCCAACATCCTGGCCGGCATTGCCCTGAACCTGGTGTTTGTGTACGGCGTGCTCAAAACCAGCCTCTGGATCGAGCGCCAGCTCGGCAAGGCCGGCGAAGATGTGCTGCGCCGCGTGTTCGGCGTCATCCTGCTGGCCATCGCCATCAAGTTGTTCAAGGCCAATTTTTAAATGAATGTGAGAAAGTGACGGATGTGAAGATGTATTCGAGTGTGTGGGGGTAAAAATCATGTTATTGCTCCCCGCATCCAGCACTTTTTTCTTCATTGCCCGCATTTCTCACACCCGTCACATTTCTCACATTCTTTCAATTTGATAACCCTTTTCACCGACGGCTCGGCCCGCGGCAACCCGGGGCCCGGCGGCTACGGCGCCATCCTGCGCTACGGCCCCCACGAAAAAGAACTGAGCCAGGGCTACCGCCGCACCACCAACAACCGCATGGAGCTGCTGGCCGTCATCGTGGGCCTGGAGGCCGTGACGCGCCCCGATATCCCGGTGCTCGTCGTGTCCGATTCGAAGTACGTGGTGGACGCCGTGGAGAAGCGCTGGGTGTTCGGCTGGGAGAAAAAACCCGACTTCGGCAAGAAGGCCAACCCCGACCTGTGGCGCCGCTTCCTGGCCGTGTACCGCCAGCGCAAGGTGTCATTCAAGTGGATCAAAGGCCACGCCGGCCACGCCGAAAACGAGCGCTGCGACGTGCTGGCCGTGCAAAGCGCCCTCGGCAAAGGCTTGTTGGTGGACGAAGGCTTCGAGCGCGCCCAGGCGGCGGCCCCGCTGCTGTAGCCGCGCCCCGGACGTGCCCAACGACTACTTTCAGTTCCAGCAGTTCCGCATTGAGCAGGCGGCGTGCGCCATGAAGGTGAGCACCGACGCCTGCGTGCTCGGCGCGTCCGTGGACCTAATCGGCGCCACCCGCTTGCTCGACATTGGCACCGGTACCGGCCTGCTGGCCCTCATGGCCGCCCAGCGCCACCCCACGGTCGCCATCGAAGCCGTGGAAATTGACCCCGCGGCCGCCGCCCAGGCCGCCGCCAACGCGGCGGCTAGCCCCTGGGGGCCCCGCGTCCGGGTGCACCCGCTGAGCTTGGCGGGCTACGCCGCCACAGGCCCCGCGCCCTTTAGCCACATCGTGTGCAATCCGCCGTTTTTCCAGGGGGCCCTGCGCTCGCCCCATGCGGCCCGCACTACTGCCCGACACGCCGCGCCCGACACGCTCACCTTCACCGAAATCAGCCGCTTCGCTGCTAATTTCCTAGTTCCCGGCGGCCGCCTCACCGTGCTGCTGCCCGTGCCCGAAATGGCACGGTTCGTAGCAGATGCGGCGGCGGTGGGCTTGCAGCCGGCCACGCGGCTGGCGTTGCGCCACCGGCTCGGCAGCCGGGTGCTGCGCCACATCGTAGCCTTAGGGCGGGACCCAGGGCCCCTAGTAGTGCAGGAACTAGCCTTCCGCACAGCCGACAACGACTCGGTTTACACGGCAACGTTTCAGGCGTTGCTGGCGGGATTTTACCTGGCATTCTGAGGCTTTGCTAGCAGTGGCCGACTCTGGGCAGCGCGGCTATTTTATGCGCCGCTTTCTTCCTCTTGGAAAAGAATGCCGTACTCAGCTGCCAGCTCTTCTAGGATGGCCTCGTACAGCTCGGGCACGACGGGGATGACGACGCCGCGCTGCGGCACTTCGCCCCGGGCCAGTCGCCGCACGGCCATGCCCAGGGGCAGGCCCACGGTCTGGGCCATGGCGGTATGGGTGGCGTCGGCCCCCGTCACAACCAGCGACGATGTGCGGCGGTGTACCTGGCCAGCCACCTCGTATTCGAACTCGTGCTGCATAACCACCAGGTCGCGGTCGTGGGGCCCCAGCTGCCACTTATCGGCCAGCAGGCGTTCGAGTAGCTGGGCGGGCGTGGCATCGGCGTGGCCCACGGGGTGCTGATCGGAAAACAGGCCCAGCCAATTCAAGCGGCCCATTTCCTCGCCTTCGGGGGCCAGGTTCAGGTAGTTGGCCACGCGCAACGGCAGCGGCAAGCCGGGCACTTTGGCCACGGGCAAAAAGGCGTCGACCACCGCGGCCCAGCTCATGGTTTCGGCGTTGCCAAGGCGGGTGCCGTCGTCGGTGAGGCCCAGGCTGACCAAGGCTTGCCAGGCGGCGCAGTAGCCCGGGCGGCGCAGCGTACCGCGCAATACCGTGGGCACGTCGGCCAAGCCGTAAGGGCCCCGGTAGCCGAGCGAGTCGCGGTTGGCGTAGCCCTCGAAGTCGCCGTGGCCGGGCACGGCCACGGGCTCGGCCCGTGCAAACAGGTGCTGATAAGGGATGAAGCGCAGGTGGCCGCGGTCGAGGTAGCGGGCGGGGCCGCCCTGTCCGGCCAGCACCACGTTGCGGGGGTTCCAGGTAAATTTGTATTTCCAGGGATTATCGGCCTCGGCGGCCGGGGCCAGCAGGCCCCCACAATACGATTTAAAGGACGTAATCCGCCCGCCCCGCGCCCGGATGTCGGCTAGGGCCCGCATGGCCGACATGTGGTCAAGGCCTGGGTCGAGGCCACATTCCATCAAAAAAACCAGTCCGGCGGCTTCCGCTTCGGCGTGCAGGGCCTGGATTTCGGGGCCCACGTAGCTAGCCGTGGCCAGGTGGCGGCGGTGGCGCAGGCAGGCCAGGGCCACGGCTGGGTGCAGGGCAGCCGGCAGCATGGAAATCACCACATCGGCCTCGGCCACGCGGGCGTCGAGGGCCCCGGCGTCGGCCGCGTCGAAGGGCACGGCACGGGCGTATTGCGAGTGGGCAGCCAGCACGGGGGCCAGGTGGGCGGGGTTGGCGTCGGCCACGGTCAGGTACCAGCCTTCGGTGGGCGCGTGGCGCAGCAGGTACTCGATAAGCGAAGCGGCGGAACGGCCGGCCCCGAGCAACAGCAAGCGGGTTGTCGTCATGCGAGCAAATGTACACGGGCCCGGCGGCCAACCGCGGCGCAACGCCTACCTTCGTCGCCCCGTTTTAATTTTTACATGGCCCGCACCCTCCGCCAGCTCGCCCTGGCCTACGACGAACTCGACGCTCCCGCCGACCTCTCCCCCACCGAGCTTTTGGTATGGGACGCCGCCCGCGCCGCCACCGCTCACGCTTATGCACCGTACTCGCACTTTTGCGTGGGGGCTGCCCTGCTGCTGGCCGACGGCACCATTTTCCAAGGCACCAACCAGGAAAACGCCGCTTACCCCTCGGGGCTTTGCGCCGAGCGCACCGCCTTGTTTGGGCTGGCCGCGGCCCAGCCGGGCCACGCGCCCATTGTGGGCATGGCCGTAGCCGCTAGGCCGGCAACCGGCGATTTTGGCCCCGCCATGCCCTGTGGGGCCTGCCGCCAGGTGATGACTGAGTACGAAGCACGGCAGGGCCAACCCATTCCGCTGCTGCTGCCCAGTCGCGGCGGCAGCATCCTGCGCTTCGCTGCGCTGGCCGATTTGATGCCGTTCACCTTCCTGGCCGACGACCTACCCAGCGCATAGGGGCCCCTACTGCACAAAAGCAAATGGGTTGTTCGTTGCCAGTTGTTAGTTAATGAGCTACGCACTTGCTAGCAACTGGCAACGAATAACTTATCTCCTATGTCCACTGAGCACCACCTTGTTGTGCCGCGCACGGCCCGCTACCACCAATTGGGCACGCCCTCAGCTGCCACGCGGCGGGTGTGGTTCGTGTGCCACGGCTACAGGCAATTGGCGGCGTATTTCATCCGGCACTTTGCCGCCCTAGCGGCGGCCGATCCGGGCTTGGTAGTGGTGGCTCCCGAAGGCCTGTCGCGCTTCTACCTGCACGGCCACGACGGCCGCGTGGGTACCAGTTGGATGACCCGCGACGACCGCCAACATGAAATCGACGACCAAATCGGCTTCCTAAACAAGCTCGTTGGCCACGTGTTGGGCCGCTGCCCGGCCGGGGTGCCGGTTACGCTGCTGGGCTTTTCACAAGGCACGGCCACCGTGGGCCGCTGGCTGGTGCAGGCGCCGTTTCGGCCGGCGCACTTGGTGTTATGGGCTGGCACATTCCCACCCGATACCAATCCAGAAGCGACCGAGCAATTAGTTCGAAACCTGCCTATTACCCTTGTAGTGGGCGAGCACGACGAGTACCTGACACCGTCCCTGGTGGCGCAGCAACAAGCCCACTTGCGGCAAATGGGGGCCCTGCTTGCGGTACGCACCTTTACCGGCGGGCACGCCCTGAACCAGGAAATCCTGGCCCAGTTGGGCAGCGTCAAAAAGGCCTAGCTCGGCTGCCGGAAGGTCGTTGTTGCCGAGCCCTGGGCCGTGGGCAGCAGTAGCACATCGGCTACGTTGACGTGGGCCGGGCGCGTCACCATGAACGCCACCACATCGGCTACGTCTTCGGCCCGCAGCGGTTCGAAACCATCGTACACCTTGGCCGCGCGCTCAGAATCGCCCTTGAAACGCACCTCTGAAAACTCTGTTTCTACCGCGCCGGGGGCTACTTCTGCTACCCGGATGCCGAAAGGCAGCAAGTCGAGCCGCATGGTTTTGGTGAGCATGCTCACCGCCGCTTTGCTGGCGCAATACACGTTTCCATTGGCGTAGGCTTCGCGCCCGGCAATGGAACTGATGTTGACAATAAAGCCGGTTTTGCGGGCCGTTAGGCCCGGCAGCACAGCGTGGGTCACGTTCAGTACGCCGCGCACGTTGGCATCAACCATGAAGTCCCAGTCGTGCGGGTCACCGTCCTGGAGGGGGCTGAGGCCGTGGGCCCCACCGGCGCTGTTCACCAGTACGTCGATGGCCGCAAATTCGAGCGGTAGTCCAATCACGGCGGCCGTGGTGGCGTCGCGGTCGCGCACATCAAACGTCAGGATGTGGACCGGCGTGGGGGCCACCGCCGCCGCCAACTCGTCGAGGCGCTCGCGCCGCCGGCCCGTCACCACCAATTGGAAGCCAGCCCGGGCCAATGCTACCGCCGTGGCGCGCCCAATACCGGACGAAGCCCCCGTTACAAATGCCGTTTTTATCACGTAGTCGTTAGTGTTAAGCCGCTTACGGGCCGCTTAGTTTTGGATATTCAGGTAAAGGGTAACCGTGCTGGTACGAAGGCTCTGCAAGCTTCGGCTGTATAGGTCGGGGCGGTCGATAAGCAGATTGCGCAGGCCGTAGGAAAACCGCAACTCCGGTGCAAACTTAAATAGCGGATAGAACAGGTCCAGCCCCACGCCGTACTCCAGGGTTAAATCGTTGTCACTCACCTGCAGTTGGTTGCGCAGCAAGTCGCTGCGGCGCGTAGTCACGCTCACGCTTGGCTTCACGCCGGCAATCATGTACATCCGGGTGTTGCCCCGGCGCTTCGATTGGTACTTCAGCAGCAGCGGAAAATCCACCACCGTCGAGCTAACTTCCTGGGTGAACACTGAGTCGGGTGGCGTGAGGTTGTGGGGCCCAAACTCGACCCGCCGGGTGCGGAAATTTACGCCCGGCGCAAACCGCAGGATAAACGGCGAACCCGACTTGCCCAGCCGCACGTCGCCGATAATACCCACCCCAAAATCAGGGCTAATGATGGAATTAGCCGTCAATGTCTGCGGCAGAATGTATGTGGCCGACTGCTCTATAAAGAACTTTGAAAAGCCTGGCGCAAAGTATAGCCCCGGGTGAAACCACCGGTCGTCGTAGTTAGACAAGTTGGCCACTGTGACGCCCTTTAGGTTGCCTTTTCGGCTGCGAGTAGCTTTAACGGGCCGGCGTCGCTGCTGTGCCTGGCCCGCTAAAGGCAAGGCCAACAATAGGACCAAGGCCAGCAGCCGGCTCAGTTGTGGGCGGTGTAAATGGAGCTGATGCCGAAGGTAAGGGGTTGCCATGCGGGGTTTTTAAAGCCGACCCGGGCCAGAATGGCCAGAAAATCGGAGCCGTCGGGAAAAGCCTGCACCGATTCGGGCAGGTACGTGTAAGCGGCCCGGTCCTTGGAAATCAGTTTCCCAAACACGGGCAGCACCCGGCGAAAGTAAAAATTATAAGCCTGCTTGAGCGGAAACGCCGTCGGTTTGCTGAACTCCAAAATCACGAGTTTGCCACCGGGGCGCAATACCCGGCGCATTTCGGCCAAGCCCACTTCTAAATGCGCGAAGTTGCGGACCCCAAACGAAGCCGTTACGGCGTCAAAGGATCCATCAGCAAAGGGCAAATTCTCCGAATCACCCAACTCCAGCTGAATGCGATGGCCTAACTGCTTCTCAGCCAGCTTACGGCGGCCCACGTCCAACATCCCTTCCGAAATGTCTACCCCCGTCACGTGGGCGTTGGGCGCGGCGGCCCGCAGGGTTTCGATAGCAAAGTCGGCCGTGCCAGTAGCAATGTCCAAGATTCGGGCCGGACGCAGGGCCTTCAACTCATCCACCGCCTTGCGGCGCCAATAAATGTCAGTGCCCGCGCTTAGAAAGTGGTTAAGGAAGTCATACTTACCCGCGATGCTGTCGAACATCGTGGCTACCTGCGACTTCTTGTCGGCAGAATCTTCTTTGTAGGGGACAACGGCCATGGGTAGTGCAAAGAACGGCGAAAAAGCGAGAAATTGTGTTGTTCCAACGGCTAGGCCCTGGTTTTGTTTAGGGGCCCAGCCGGTCACCGGCCACAAAAAAGCGGGCCAGGCAAAACGCCCGACCCGCTTAAGGCAATCTAACCAGTTACTATTCCGGTTTGATTTTCACTTTATCTTTTGCGCCAGTGGCGTCCTTAGCCTTCGAGTCTACCTCGCCGTTCTTGGAGACAGTTTTGGATTTCTCGCCGGCCGCGCCTTTGGTTTTCACTTTTACTTTGTCCGAGTCCTCGTCCACTTTGGTTTTCACCTTGGTGCCGTCGGCCATTTTAGCCTTGCTCTTCCCGGGCAGCGGCGGCTGCGGGGCGGCGGGCGGTGTCGTGGGGGCCCCCATCGGAGCACCGACGGCCGGGGCAGCAGCAGGAGTCGTCATCGGCATGGTTTCGCCTTCCTTCAGCACTACGCGGAACTCATCGCGGCGGTTAAGCTGCATGTTCTCCGGCGAATCGTTCGGAGCTGCCGGGCGGCGCTCGCCGTAGCTCACCGTAGTCAGGCGGGTATCCGCCACGCCTTTGGTAACCAAGTACTTCTTAGCTGCATTGGCGCGGTTCTGGCCGAGCACCATGTTGTACTCGTCCGTGTTGCGCGAGTCGCAATGGCCTTCCACCTGGATGTTCAAGCCTGGGGCCGCCACCAATTTCTGGGCAATGTCGTTTAGTACCACAATCGACTCCGGCCGCAACTTGTACTTGTCGGTGTCGAAGTAAATTTTGCTAAATGGGTACATGCTGGCCATCGAAGTGTCGATGTAGGCAATGTAGAAATTCTTGGTGATGGTGGTCGAGTCGTTAGTCGACACCGGAATGGCGAACTCCTGGGTTTCAATGTTTTTGCCGTCCTTACTTACAGCCACCTGGTAGGTGCGGCCTGAGAGCATGGCCACTTGGTATGAACCGTCGGGCTTGCTTACGTCGCGGAAGCTCAGCGGCGTGTTATCCGCCTGTTTGCCGCTAAACACCAACTCCACACCTGGAATTACCGTGGTGCTGTCTTTGGCAAACACCTTCCCTTTGACGGTGGCGTTCTTGATGTAGTTGATGGTGTAGATGTCCTTCTCGCCGTAGCCGCCAATGCGGTAGCTGCTTAGGTAAGCATACGAGCCGTCGGGGCTTAGGCGGTAGTAGCTATCATCATCGGGGGTATTGATGGGGTAGCCCATGTTCTCAGGTGCTCCCCATTTGTGCCCGATGCTGTCGTAGGCGCTCTTAAAAATATCGTAGCCGCCCATGGTGTTGTGGCCACGCGACGAGAAGTACAGCGTTTTGCCGTCTTTGCTCAAGTACGGGCTGTCGTCGTCGTACTTGGTATTAATGGCACCGCCCATCGATTTAGCGGGGCCCCAATCACCATCCGACCCGCGGGTCGAATAGTACAAGTCCAGCGTGCCATCTTCCGAGTACTTGCCGGTCGAAAAGTACAACGTTTTACCGTCGGGCGTAATGTAAGCGTCCGACTCGTAAGCTTTCGAGTTAATGTTGCTATTCAGCTTCTTAGGAGCCGTCCACTCGCCGTTTACTTTGTCCGAACTGAAGATATCGCCGTTTTCGTCGTCGCGGTACATCAACAGCTTCGAGTCATTGTCGTAAAGCTGCGTCGAAGCATCGTGGCCTTTAGTCACGAGGGCTTGGCCCAACGAGCGGGGCTTTTCCCAGTTCTCGTCATCAATCCGGCGCGATTCGTAAATTTCTTCAAAGTATTCGCCGTCAGCCGCCAGCTTCTTTTTATTGGTGGCGGCGCCCGTGTATTGCCCGCGTGAGGTGAAGAGCAGTACTTTGTCGTCCGACGAAATTACTGGGCTGTGCTCGGCGTATTGGGTGTTGATGCTGGGGCCCAGGTTCTTCACGAAGATGTCCTTGGGTGAATTGAAAAGCACCTTGGCATTCTTCGAGTGCTGAATTAGCTGCGCCACTTCCTGCCGGCGTACCTCGTTGCTCTTCTTAGCCTTGAGCGTAGCGTTGTACGACTGGTAATGAGCAATGGCTTCGTCGAAATTGTAATTCAAGTGGTCGACGCGGCCGAGCCAATACTCTACATCTTTCGAAACTTTGGGCTTAAGACGTTGGGCCTTGTAGATATAATCGCTAGCCTTTTCCTTATCAAAGCTGAGGTACGCAATACCGGCGTTGAACAATGCCTTTGCATTGTTGGGGTCTTTGGCCAGCACCTGCTCATAATAGGGAATCGAAGCGCGATAGTTTTCCTGCTCAAAAAACTTGTTACCGGTTTTTAGCAGTTTACCCGTGCTTTGGGCCATGCCGGGCTGGATGGCGGTGGCACTCAGGGCCACGGCGCAGGAAGCCTGCAATAACCGTTTGGATAAGTTATCCATTGTAAAAGAAAGAGTTAGAAAAAGAGTTTCGAAGGTGTGCGAGGTAGCGGCGTGACAAAAATCAGCGAAAAACAGGATAAAATAGCGACTATTTCCGCGTTATACTTAAATCAAAGCACAGGGTTTAGCACAGAATAGCGGAAATTATAGAATCTAAGACGTTTTGCGTAGCCCGCGCTAGCCCAAAGGTAGCGCAGTAGCCGCGGGCAGCCGCGGAGAAGTAGTGCAGGGCCGGCCCACAAACTATTCACCGCAGGTCAAAATGCCCCAAGAAACTGCACAAATATAGATGAATGCAAGAGATTACTCACTTGGCCAACTACTTATTGTGTGGCGTTTGGGAAGCTGGCGGATGTATTTTTGCAGCACGCTCGCCGTTTGGGTTGGCGCTCCTTTTTGCTTGCTTCTGCCTATGATTATTCGTGACGCTCGGTTTTTGACGAGCAATACCCGCGTGGAGCTGTGCCCGCCCCCCGACCGGCCAGAATACGCCTTCATCGGGCGCTCCAACGTGGGCAAGTCGTCGCTCATCAACGCCTTGACCAGTCGAGCAGGTTTGGCCAAAACGTCGGCCTCGCCCGGCAAAACCCAGCTCATCAACCACTTCCTCATTAATGAGCAGTGGTACTTGGTCGATTTGCCAGGTTACGGCTACGCCAAGGTGAGCAAAACCGCCCGGGCCGAGTGGCACAAGATGATCAACGCCTACTTGCAGCGCCGCGAAAACCTGGCTTGCGTGTGCGTACTCATCGATTCGCGCTTGCCGCCGCAGGCCAGCGACCTGGAATTCATGGAAAAGCTGGGCGAAATGGGGGTGCCTTTCGTGATGGTGTTTACCAAGATTGACAAGCAGTCGGCGGCCCAAACGCGCACGCTCATTGCCGCGTATCTGGCCAAGATGAGTGAAATTTGGGACGAGCTGCCGCGGCATTTTCTTACCTCGGCCAGCACCAAAGCAGGGCGCGAGGAGCTGCTGGGCTTCATCGACGAGGTGAACCAGCGGCTGGCCGCCACGCCCGGCGCGTAGCTTTGGACCCAATTTTGCGCAGTGGCCCACCCGACCCTAGCTGGGGCCCATACCCACCGGTCTTATTTCATTTCACTCCTACTTATATTTTATTTGTTATGTTGAAACCTTTGCTCTCGCTGCTGGCCTTAAGTCTGCTGCTCACGGCGCCGGCGGTGGCCCAAACTACGCCCCCTAATACCTCACCGCCCGCCCGCCCGGCCCCCGAAACTGGGGCTGGCACCGGCCGCGTGGGGGCCGTCATTCCAGTGGCCGAGTACTACGAAGGAGGCCAGGAGGCCATGTACGCCTTCATTGCCCAGGAGCTGAAATACCCGCTGCTGGCCAAGCGCAACCGCATTCAGGGCCGTTGCATCGTTAGCTTCACGCTGAACCCTGACGGCACCATGTCGGGCGTGAAGCTGGTGAAGCAACTAGGCGGCGGCACCGGTGACGAGGCCCTGCGCGTCGTGCGCCTGCTTAAGTTCAAGAAACCTGCTTACCCCATTCTCACTAGCCTGCCCATCGACTTCAAGCTCGGGGTGACGGGCTCGAACGCCACCGAATAAATGCAATTAACGGTTGGCAACAACCCGCCACAAGGCACCTTTAGGGCCCTGTGAAATGCCCGCTCGCCGCCGGCCGTTAATCGCTAACTGTTTACCGTTAACTGAAAAAAGAATGCCTTACGAACTGAAAGAAATCGCCGCCATCAGCGGCATGCCGGGCTTGTACCGCTTGCTGAAAGCCGCCCGCCATGGTGTGCTGGTGGAAAGCCTCGACGCCCGTGCCACCCGCAGCATGGCCCCGGCCCGCAACAAGGTGTCGTTGCTCGCGGAGATTTCGATTTATACGACCGATTACGACGTAAACGTGCCCCTGACCGACGTGTTTGAGCAAATCCACGCCCACTACGGCACCGATTTGCCTGTAACCAACAAGTCGAGCGAGGCGGAGCTGGCCGAGTTTATGGGCCAGGCCGTGCCCGACTACGACCGCGACCGGGTGTACTTCTCCGACATCAAGAAGCTGGCCAGCTGGTACGGCGTGGTGAGCCAAAACCTCCCCTACCAGTCCGCTGCCGAAGCCGCTGCCGCGCCCGCCGAAGGTGAGCCCCTAAGCACGGGCGGCGTGATTGACGCACCCGAGCCTGCCGCCACGGCCGGGGCCCCCGCTAACCCGGAGGCTACGACCGCCGACGCTGCTAAGTAGATAGTCCATTGTGGGCCGCGCCAGTCGGCGCTGGTCTATGTTTTAAGCTAACAAAAAGCCCTGCTGAATACTCAGCAGGGCTTTTTGTTTTTTTGGAGAACCGCTGGGGCTACGCCGTGGCCCCGGCGTTTTCGGCAATTAGCCGCTCGACTTCTTCCACCAACTCTTTGCTGCCGATGAAAACGGGGCAGCGCTCGTGCAGCGCCTGGGGCTCGATTTCCATGGTACGGCGGGTGCCGTTCGAGCTTTTGCCCCCGGCCTGTTCTACAATGAATGCCAGCGGGTTGCATTCGTACATAAGGCGGAGCTTGCCGCTGGAGTTTTTGGCAGTGGCGGGGTAAAAATAGATGCCACCCTTGAGTAGGTTGCGGTGAAAATCGGCTACTAGCGAGCCGATGTAACGGGCCGAGAAGCCCTGCGCCTTGCATTGCTGCACGTAGGCTGCCACAGCGGGCGCAAACGAGGAGGAGCTGCCCTCGTTCACGGAGTAGACGGTGCCGGTGGTGGGCGTTTGAATGTCGGGGTGCGAGAGGAAAAATTCGCCCAGTGAGGGCTCGTAAGTGAAGCCGTTTACGCCGTTGCCGGTGGTGTACACGAGCATGGTGCTGGAGCCGTAGATGACGTAGCCAGCGGCCACCTGGTGGGTGCCGGGCTGGAGGCAGTCGGCGGCCGTGCCATCGCGGCCGGTGGGCGACATGCGCCGGTAGATGCTGAAAATGGTGCCGATGCTCACGTTCACGTCGATGTTCGACGAGCCGTCGAGCGGGTCGATGGCCACCACGTACTTGCCCTGCACGTTGCCGGTTTGAATCATCTCCTCGTCCTCCTCCGAGATGATGGTGCATACCTCACCGCCGTTGCGCAGGGCCCGGATGAAGCGGATGTTGGCCACCACGTCGAGCTTTTGCTGGTCTTCGCCCTGCACGTTTTGGCTGCCGTAGGCCCCGGCAATGTCAATAAGGCCCGAGCGGTTGATTTCGCGATTAACGATTTTGGCCGCCAGTGCTATGTCACGCAGCAGCTGCGAGAGTTCCCCGGTGGCGTAGGGGAAGTCTTCCTGCTTGCGCATGATGAAGCGGTCGAGGGTGGCACCGACGGGCAGGGCCATTTTGTTGTGGTCCATAATAAGCGAAAAGACTCAGGGGCAGGTGGTACGCGCAAAGCTAGGGTGATTTTGCCTGCCTGCGCACCTCCGGCCCTACTTTTGGGGCCCTATGGCAGCACATTCCCCCTTGGTTTACAAATTTGGCGGCGCTTCGGTGAAAGACGCAGCCGCCATCCGCAACCTCCAGCGCATCGTGGAAACCACGGCCGCGGGCCGGCCGCTGCTCGTGGTGGTGTCGGCGATGGGCAAAACAACCAACGCGCTGGAAGAGATTTTTGACCTGGCCCACCGCGGCCAGTCCTACGACGCACCCCTGGGGGCCCTGCACGACTTCCATGCCGCCGCCGCCGAAGCACTGGCGGGCCCCGGAGCCGCGCCGGGGCCCTGGCGCCAAACGCTGCAAGACTTGCGCGAACAGCTGGCCGACATCAACCCCGACCACTACGACCGGCAGTACGACCAGATTGTGGGCTACGGCGAGCTGCTCGCCTCGCAGCTGGTGGCGCAGGCACTGGGGGCCCAGTGGCTCGATTGCCGGCCCCTGGTGCGCACCGACCGTACCTGGCGCGAGGGCCGCGTGGACTGGCCGGCCACCGAGCGGCTGGTGCAGGCCGCGCTACCGGCGCTGCTGGACCAGGGGCCCGTCGTTACGCAGGGCTTTTTGGGCGGCACGGCTGGGGGCCTAACGACAACGCTCGGCCGCGAAGGCTCCGACTATTCGGCGGCCATCTTTGCGTATTGCCTCGGGGCTGAGTCGGTTACGATTTGGAAGGACGTGTCCGGGCTGCTCAGCGCCGACCCCAAGATTTTCCCGGATGCGGTGCGCTACCCGGAAATCAGCTACCAGGAAACCATCGAAATGGCTTACTACGGGGCCAGCGTCATCCACCCCAAAACGCTGAAGCCGCTGGCCGAGCGCGGCATTCCGTTGCGGGTGCGCTCGTTTGTGGACCCCGGGGCCCCCGGCACGCTCATCCACGACTGCCAGCACCCGGCGCTGGCGCCGGCCTTCATCCGCAAAACGGGGCAGTGCCTGCTCTCGTTCGAAAGCAAGGATTTCGCGTTCATCTCGGAAGAAAACCTGGAGGTGATTTTTGGGGCCCTGGCGCAGGCGCGGCTCAAAATCAACCTGATGCAGAACTCGGCCATCAGCTTTTCGGTGTGCACCGACTTTTCGGAGCGGCGGGTGCAGCAGTTGCTGGGCCTGCTGGCCGGGCAGTTCCGGGTGCACTACAACGCCGATTTGACGCTCTTTACCATCAAAAACTACGACGCCGCCAGCGTGGCCCGCCTCACCGCCGGCCGCGCGCTGCTGCTGGAGCAGCGTACGCGCAGCACCTTTCAGTTCGTATGCCGGTAGGCGCATCACTCATATTACTAACAAGTTAGCTCATGCCCGAATTCCTCCTCGTTACGCCCCAGGCCCGGCCGGGCGTGGCGCTGCTCCAACTCAACCGCCCGAAGGAGCTGAATGCCCTGAACCTGGCGCTGATGCACGAACTCCGCGAGGCGCTGGGGGCCCTGGACGCCGACGCCGCGGTGCGGGCGGTGGTCATCACCGGGAGCGACCGGGCCTTTGCCGCGGGGGCCGACATCCGGGCCCTGGCTGGCCAGAGCCCGGTGGACATGCTGCTGGCCGACCACGTAACGTTTTGGGACCAGCTGCGGCTGATGCGCAAGCCGCTGGTGGCCGCCGTGGCGGGCTTTGCCCTGGGCGGCGGCTGCGAGCTGGCCCTGGTTTGCGACCTGATTGTGGCGGCCGAAACAGCGCAGTTTGGGCAGCCCGAAATCCGGCTGGGCACGCTGCCCGGCGGCGGCGGCACCCAGCGCCTGGCCCGCGCCGTGGGCAAGGCCAAGGCCATGGAAATGGTGCTCACCGGCGACTTCATTACGGCCACCGAGGCCCTGCGCCTGGGCTTGGTGAACCGCGTGGTGCCCACCGGCCAGCACCTGGAAGAGGCGTTTCGCCTGGCGGCGCGCATCGCGGCCCAGCCGCCGGTGGCCGTGCGCCTGGCCAAGGAAGCCGTGAACTACGCCTTTGAAAGCCATCTGGCCGCGGGCCTACAGTTCGAGCGGCGCAACTACTACCTCACCTTTGCCTCGGACGACCAGCGCGAGGGCATGGCGGCTTTTTTGGAAAAGCGGCCACCGGCCTTTAACGGCCACTGAGGGCCCCGGGCTGGGCATTTTTGGCCCGGGCCGGCCACCTTCGCGCCGCCCGCGCCGTACACGTCCGCATTTACTTCTCCGCACCAAAACCTCAACACCACCGCAATGGCAGTTCTCGTGGGCAAGCGCGCCCCTTCTTTCCGGGCCACGGCCGTTATCGACGGCGATATTGAAAATGACTTTTCGCTCGACCGTTACCTAGGCAAGATGCACGTAATCTTCTACTTCTACCCGGCCGACTTTTCGCTGCTGTGCCCCACCGAAATCCTGGCCTTTCAAAACCTGCTGCCCAAGTTTGAGGAGCGCAACGTGGCCGTGGTGGCGTGCAGCACCGACAGCCACCAGAGCCACCGCGCCTGGCTGCGGCAGCCCCGCGAGCAGGGCGGCATCATGGGCGTAACCTACCCGCTGGTGGCCGACGCCACCAAAACCATTTCGGCCAACTACGACATGCTGGCCGGCCACTTCGACTACAATGAGCAGGGCGAAATGAGCTTCGTGGGCACGCCCACCAGCAACCGCGGCCTGTTCCTCATCGACCGCGACGGCATCGTGCGCCACCAGGCGGTGAACGACGGCCCCTTGGGCCGCAGTACCCAGGAAGCCCTGCGCATGGTGGATGCCCTCCAGCACTACGAGCAGCACGGGGCCCTGTGCCCCGCCGACTGGCGCGAGGGCGAGGCCGCCTTGAACCCCACCCGGTAAAGGCGCCAATTTTTTTGACGCCGAAAAAGCAGCCGGGGCCCTGGCTCCGGCCGTTTTTTTTTCGGCCGTAATTTCGCGGCCTTGACGCTGCTCTACGACTTCGCCCTTTTCTGCTACGCGCTGCTGCTGCGGCTGGCCGCGCCCTTCGTACCCAAAGCGGCGGCCTGGGTGGCCGGGCGGCGCGGGCTGCTGCCGCGCATCGGCGCGGCGCTGGCCGCCGATGGGGCCCCGCGGGTGTGGTTCCACTGCGCTTCGCTGGGCGAATTTGAGCAGGGCCGGCCCTTGATGACGGCCTACCGCCGGGCCCACCCGGGCACGAAAATCGTACTCACGTTTTTCTCGCCCTCGGGCTACACGGTGCGGCAGGACTGGCCGGGGGCGGATTATGTTTTCTACTTGCCACTCGACACCCGGGCCAATGCCCGTGCCTTCCTCAACGCCGTGCGGCCGCAGCTGGCCGTGTTTGTGAAGTACGAATTCTGGTACCACTTCCTGACGGAAACGCGGCGGCGGGGCGTGCCGGCCGTGGTGGTGTCGGCCATCTTCCGGCCCGAGCAGGTATTCTTCAAACCCTGGGGCGGCTTCTTTCGGAGAATTCTGGGCCAGCTCTCGCACATTTTCACCCAAAACCAGGCCTCGGCCGACTTGCTGCGCCAGCACGGCCTGACCCGCGTGAGCGTGGCCGGCGACACCCGCTTCGACACCGTGGCGGCCACGGCCCTGGCCCCGCCGCGCCCGCTGCCGCTCGTAGAGGCCTTCGTGGCCGATGGGGCCCCGGTGCTGGTGGTGGGCAGCGCCTGGCCCGAAGACCTGCCCGCCCTGGGGCCCCTGCTGCGCCGCTACGCCGGCCGCATCCGGGTGCTGCTGGCCCCCCACGAAATCACGGAAGGCCACTTGGGGCAAATAGAAGCCGTGCTGCCGGGGCAGGTACTGCGCTACTCGCAGGCCACGGCGGCCACCGTGGCGGGGGCCCGGCTGCTGCTCTTCGACAACGTGGGGCTGCTCAGCCAGCTCTACCGCTTCGGGCAGTTTGCCTACGTCGGCGGAGCGTTTGGCAAGGGGCTGCACAACACGCTGGAGGCCGCCGCCTTTGGCCTCCCGCTGTTTTTTGGGCCTACCTACGGCAAGTTCCAGGAAGCCGTGGACCTGGTGGCGCTGGGCTGCGCCACGCCCGTGCGCACCGCCGCCGAGCTGGAAACGGCCTTCGCCCGCCTGCTAGCCGACGAAGCCCGGCGCCTCAAAATGCAGGACCAGGCCCTCGATTACGTGCACCAGCAGGCCGGGGCCACGGCGCGCATCATGGCCGCGCTGGGGGCCCTAAATGCCTCCCGCTAGTTCGGCAGCCGCGTTACTACGCGTTACTACTCACCAATCCTATCAATTCAGAATGACCGGCACCGTTGTAAAATCTACCGGCTCGTGGTACGTGGTGCGCGACGCGGCCACCGAGCAGCTGTACCGCTGCCGGCTGAGGGGCAAGTTCAAAATCAAGAACCTGAAGGTGAGCAACCCGCTGGCCGTGGGCGACTTGGTGACCTTCGAGCCCGAGCAGCAGGCCGAGGGCGCGGCCGTGATTACGCACATCGCGCCGCGCCGCAACTACATCGTGCGGCGCTCGGTGCACACCACCGGCCACGCCCACATCGTGGGCGCCAACCTCGACCAGGCCCTGCTGGTGGTCACGCTGGTATCGCCCACCACGTCGTTTGGGTTCATCGACCGGTTTTTGGTGACGGCTGAGGCTTACCACATTCCCGTGGTGTTGGTGTTCAACAAGGCCGATTTGCTCGATGCCGACGGGCTGGCCTACCAGGAGGAAATTGCCGGCATGTACCGCTCGCTGGGCTACGGCAGCTGCGCGTGCACGGCCAGCACCGGCGCCGGCGTGGCGGCCGTGGATGCGCTGCTCGACGGCAAAACCTCGCTGCTATCGGGCCATTCGGGCGTGGGCAAAAGCACGCTCATCAACGCCCTGGTGCCGGATCTGGACATTAAAACGGCCGAAATCAGCCAGTTTTCCGACAAGGGTGTGCACACCACCACCTTTGCCGAAATGCTGGAGGTGCGCCCCGGCACGTACATCATTGATACGCCCGGCATCAAGGAGCTGGGCCTCGTCGACATCAAGCCCGCCGAGCTGGCCGGTTACTTCCCCGAAATGCGCGCCCTGCTCAACCAGTGCCGCTACCACAACTGCCAGCACGTGCACGAGCCCGGTTGCGCCGTGCGCGAAGCCGTGGATGCCGGCCGCATGGCCCTGCCCCGCTACGACAGCTACCTCAGCATGCTGGCCGATGACGACAACCGCCACTAGCAAGTAGCGTGGACGCTGCTAGTCCGCGCGGTTGAAGGGCTGCCCGACAATAACCAGCAGGACGAACCGAGCAACGCGGACTCGCAGCGTCCGCGCTACCGAACCCGCTTCGGGCCACCGGCTTCTGTTCGCGAACTGCGTAAATTCGCCGGGCAATGGGGCCAGGCCGGTGGCCGCCGCCGATAGCCCCTAAGCGCCCTCTGCCATGCTGTACCACTGCCTATTAGCGCCTTTTGCCGACGCGGCCCAACAGGCCCAGTACGAGGCTGTACGTGCGGCTTTGGCGGCCGCCGCGGCCGCCGGGGGCCCCACCACCCTGCTGCTGGGCAACCTGGCGGCGCTGCCCGGTGGCTTGGCCATTGACCTTGACGCGCTGGTACTGCGGCCGTACCAGGCCACGGCGCTTGTACTCGTGCCACAGAACGGCTCGCTGCGGGTACCCGCGCTGGCGCACGGCGCTTGGCAGCTCAACAGCCAGCCCCTGGCCAGCCGCGGCGGGGCCGATAATCCTTACGCTCACTACTGGCAGCAGCAAGCGGCCGTGGCCGGCTGGCTCGGGGCGGAGCTGGGCCAGGAGCCCCCGCCCCTGGCCGGCGCGGCGGTGTTTGCCATGCCCGTCACGTTTGGCAACGAAGCGGAGGAGCACCTGCGCCAAACGGCCGGCGATTTCCAGCTCGTGCGGGGCCCCGCGCAGTTGCCGCGGCGCCTGCAAACCGCCCGCGCCGCGGCCCGCACCCTCGATGCGGAGGCGCTGGAGGCCCTGGCCCAGCGCTGGCAAGCCGCGTTTGGCGCGGAGGATGAATCAAATTCGCCCGAGCAATTTGACGCAACGCCGGGGGCCCCCGCGGGCTTCTGGGCGCAACAGGCGCGGCAGCTGTGGCAGTGGCTGGGGGCAGCCGACGTGCCCGCCGATCCGCCCTATGGCGACGCCACGGCCGCCGCGCTGGCCCAGCACGAGCAGTTGCGGCGGGAGTTGCTGGCCGAGTTGCACCAGCATCGGCAAGCCGCTGCCCGCCACCAGGCCGCTCACGAGCAGGAGTTTGCCCAATTGCGCGCCCAGCTGGCCCGGCCCGCCGCCCCCACCCCTTCCGAGCGGCCCGAGCAAGCCACCCAAGCCGCCGCCCGCAACCAGGCCCTCGACGAGCGCATTCAGCAGCTAGGGTACCTCATCGAGCAGTTGCGGGTTCAGGTGGCGGCTCCTGCTGCCCGGCCTTCAGTGGCCGCATTGCCGGCCACGCACCGTGCCGGGGCCAGTAGCCCCAAAGCTTACCGGCCGGCCCGGGGCCCCTGGCAGCTGCCGGTGCAGCCCCGGGTGGCCGCCCGGGCCGCCGCGCGGCTGGTGGCCGGGCTGGCCGTAGCGGCGGGCCTGGGCGTGGGCGGGTGGAGCCTACTGCACGGCTGGGGCCCCGTGCGGGTGAGGGCCCCGCAACTGGCCCAACTAGCACCGGTTCCTTTCATTGGCCCGACAGACAACTCAGACGAAGCCGGCTTTGCTGATTCGACGCAAACCCAGGAATTTCTGGCGCCTGATGTAATTCCGGCCACCGATACCGAAACAGCCGTGCTCCGGGAAGCGCCCCCCGCCAGTGAGGCAGCAAGAGAAGCCCCAGCCGCGCCCGATTCGGTGCTGGCAATACCAGTGGCACCGCCGGTGGCTGATTCGCTGGGGCCCCGGTAGGGTTAGCAGTTGGAAGGGGCCGCGGGCTGCTTTTCTAACACATTTCAATCCTTAGGCTTGCAACGAAACAGGCAATTGGGAACTCCTTGGTTCACACATTCTCTCTCTTCTGCTCGACCATCGATTATGAAAGCGCTTTTACTTGCTGGGGCCCTCGGATGCGCCGCCCAACTGACCACCGGGTGTAAGCACGATGCCGACGTGCAGCCCGCCAGCACCTCCACTAGCTACGACGTGTTGGCGAAAGGTACTGGGCACTGGGAATGGGAGAGTTCCGCCTTCGGTTTTGCCAGAGCCCGCACCCCGGCTACCGTGGGTTTCACCCGGCAGTTGGTATTTGGGACGGGCAACGTACTCAACGTGAAGCGCAGCGGCCAGCAATACTACAAGACTAGCTACCAGCTTTCTACGCGAACCAGCCCTACTACGTCCGAACCGCTGATTACCTACACCAACGAAACCGACTTGTACAACAACGACACCAAGACGTACGCCCTGAGCCAGCCAAATGGCCGGCATGTGTTGGTTTTGATGGGCGAGCAAGTTCCAGTTGATGGCGGCGCCGTCGAAACCTACCACTGGGTAGCTGAGTAAACCGGGGCGAACCACTGGCTTCGGCCACTCCCCTTTTACATGGCAAAACTTGCATTCCTGGGCCTGGGCAACATGGGCCTGGCGATGGCCGCCAACCTGCTCAAGGCCGGCCACACCCTCACCGTGTACAACCGCACCGCCGCCAAGGCCGCCCCGCTGCAAACGCAGGGCGCCACCGTGGCCGCCACCCCCGCCGAAGCTGCCCGCGGCGCCGAAGCCGTGTTCACGATGGTAACCGACGACGACGCCCTCACCGAACTGGTGACGGGCCCCGAAGGAATGCTGCACGGCCTGGCCCCCGGCGCGGTGCACATCTCGTGCAGCACCGTGGCGCCCGCCACCACTACCCGCCTGGCCGAGGTCCACGCCGCCCACGGCTCGGAGTTTGTGGCCGCGCCGGTGTTCGGCAAGCCCGATGCCGCGGCGGCGGCCAAGCTCTGGCTGGGCCTGGCGGGGCCCCCGGCCGCCCGCGCGCGGGTGCAGCCCTGGCTGGCGCCGCTGGGCCAGGGCGTGCACGAGTTCGGCGACGACCCGGCCGCGGCCAGTGTAGTGAAGCTCTGCGGCAATTTCATGCTTGGGGCGGCCATCGAGGCCATGGCGGAAGCCTTCACGCTGGCCGAAAAAAGCGGCGTGGGCCGCCAGCCCATCTACGATTTCCTGGTGGGCACGCTCTTCAACTGCCCCGTGTACCAGGGCTACGGGCGCATGATTGCCTCCAAAAATTACACGCCCGTGGGGGCCCTGCCGCCCATCATCCGCAAAGATTTCCGTCTCGTGCTCGACCACGCCCAGCAGCTGGCCGCGCCCATGCCCCTGGCCCAGCTCGTGCACAACCGCATGAGCACCACCGTAGCCCGCGGCGAAGACGACGTGGACTGGACCGCTTTCGCCCGCCGCGTATCGGAAGATGCCGGCCTGGAGGCGTAGGTTTTTCTAGTTGTCTGTTATTAGTTGTCAGTTGCTAGTCGCTAAAGTGCATATGCGCTGGCTAGCGCAACGCTCCAGCTGTTTTTAAACGCAAAAAGGGCCCCCAGCAATGCGCTGGGGGCCCTTTTTTCAGTCACGGCAGTTGTACTAACAACCGACAACTAGTAACTGACAACTAACTATTTCTCCAGCGGCAGCACCACACCGTCGATGACGTGGGTAACGCCATTTTTCGAAATCACGTCGGCAATTTGCACGGTGGCGGGGGCGTCTTTGCCGTTGCCCACCATCACTTTGCCGTCTTTCACCATTACTTTCAGCTTCTCACCGTTCACGGTGGTCAGCTCCTGGCCGTCTTTCAGGTCAGCGGCCAACAGGCGGCCGGCGATGACGTGGTAGGTCAGCACGCCTTTGAGCTTGGCGGCGTTGGCGGGCGCCGTGAGGGCAGCCACGGCAGCCTTGGGCAGCTTGGCGAAGGCAGCGTTGGTGGGGGCAAACACGGTGAAGGGGCCCGTGCCTTTCAAGGTTTCCACCAGGCCGGCCTGCTTCACGAGTGATACCAGGGTGCTTACACTCTTGGCGCCCGCGGCATTGTCCACGATGTCTTTGTCGGCCGTCATGGCCACGCCGTCCACCATTACGCCGCCGGGTTTGGCCATGCGGGCCGAATCGCCGGCCATGGCGGCCACTGAATCAGCGGGATTTTTGGTCGTAGCGTTGGCCGTGGTGGTGGCGGTTTCGGCGGGCTTGTCGTTGCCGCAGCTGGCCAGGGCCAAGGTCAGGGCGAAAGCGCCGGCGAGGGAGAAGAGTTGTTTTTTCATGAAAAAACTGAACAGGAAAAGAATAAAGGGGTTGGGTACCATACGAATCAATCGAGGGCCCCGGATTGTTTAGGTGCCGTTGCCCGGGGCGGGCGCTTATTTTTGCAGCGCCCGCCCCGGGCATTTTCCCACCCATTCCCTGTTTTTCGATGAAAACCGCCGAAATCCACACCCCCAAAGGGGTCATGAAAGTCGAGTTCTACGAGCAAGACGCCCCCAACACGGTCAAAAACTTCACCGACCTGGCCCAAAAGGGCTTCTACGACGGCACCACCTTCCACCGCGTCATCCCGAACTTCGTAATTCAGGGCGGCGACCCCAACACCAAGCCCGGCGCCAAGGGCGCACCCGGCACCGGGGGCCCCGGCTATAAAATCGACTGCGAAACCAGCGGCGACCACCAGTACCACGAGCGCGGCGTGCTGAGCATGGCCCACGCCGGCAAGAACACCGGCGGCTCGCAGTTCTTCGTGGTGCACTCGCGCGACAACACCGCCCACCTCGACCGCGTGCACACCGTATTCGGCAAAGTGGTGGAGGGCTTGGACGTCATCGACCAAATCAAGCCGAACGACACGATTGAGAAAATCGTGGTAAAAGACGAAAGCGCAGCGTAAGCAGCGGGTTGATTTTAAACAAAAAAGCCCCGCGTACCACAAGGTGCGCGGGGCTTTTTTTCGTACTTAGGGCCCTGGGCCCCTAGCGCCCCCTACACCAGTGTATCCGGGTCGGCCCCAGCCGGGCGCTTTCGTAGCGACTCGTACAGCACCAGCGCCACCAGCAGCCCGAATAGGATGAGTGAGGAGCCCTGGGTGCCGAAGCCCAGCCCGTGCTTCTCGGTGGGCTTGGTGAGCAAGTCGCCAAAGGTGGCCCCAAACGGCCGCGTGAGCACAAACGCCACCCAGAACAGCAATACCCGCGAGATGCCGGTGAAATAGTATGCCAGCACCAGCACCGCCAGCGCGCTGCCAATGAGCAGGGCCCCGCCCCCGAAGCCCAGGCCGGAATCGTCGGCCAGGAAATCGCCCAGGGCCGTGCCCAGCGTGTTCGATACCAGGATGGCGGCCCAGTAGAACACCTCTCCCGTGCGCGTCTTGATTTCGGTGACGGACAAGGATTTTTCGCGCAGCCACCACAGCCCCAGCACCAGCCCCAGCAGCGCCACCAGGATGAGCGAGCCCGTGGCATAGCCCAGGCCCAGGGTGCGGTCCATGTAGTCGGACACGGTGGTGCCGGCCGTGCTAGTAGCCAGAATAGTGGCCCAGTACAACGCCGGAATGTAGCGCGACACGGCCAACTGCCCGGCCAGCACCACCACAAAAAAGCCAAGCAGAATGAGCGAGCTGGTGCCGTAGCCCACTTTCATGGTTTGGGCCAGCTGGTCGCCAGCGGTTTCGCCCAGCGTGGTGGCGCAAATCTTCATTATCCAAAACAGCAGGGTGACTTGGGCGATTTTTTTCATGAGCAGCAGTAACAGGAGAAGGCAAAAATTGCCATACATCCTGAATATTTTCTGTTGTTGGGATTGTTTGGGCCGGAGACGCACGAAAAGCCCCGCGCACCTTTCGGCACGCGGGGCTTTTTGCTGGCCTAGAAACCCTGGGGCCCTAGAGGCTGTTCTGTACTGAGGGTTAAATTTGGGGTATGGCGACAACGCGGTGTTACCCCAGTGATATTTCGGACGATGAATGGGCATTTGTGTGCCCCTACCTGTGCTTGATGCGTGAAGATGCGCCCCAACGGGAACACCCGTTGCGCGCCCTCTTTAATGGCTTGCGCTATCTGGCCCACACAGGTTGCCCCTGGCGTTACCTGCCCCACGACCTGCCGCCCTGGGCGGCCGTGTACCAGCAATGGGAGCGCTGGCGGGACGCCCGCGTATTCGAACGTATCGTACACGACTTGAATGAGTTGCAGCGAATGTTACTGGGCCGGGCAGCTACACCCACGGCCGTCATTTTTGACGGGCGCACGCTGCAAAGCACGCCTGAGAGTGGACACCGGGCGGGCTATGACGGAGCCAAACGGCGCAAGGGAAGTAAAGCGCACATCGCCGTGGATACGCTGGGCCACCTGCTGAGCGTGGTCGTCACCCCGGCTAATGAGCAGGAGCGGGCGCAGGTGGGCGAGCTATGTCGGCAGGTGCAGGAAGTGACGGGTCAAACGGTCGAGGTCAGCTTCGGCGACCAGGGGTATACGGGGGAGGACCCGGAGTACGAAGCGGCGGTGCATGACATTGACTTGCAAGTAATTATGAAACCAGAAGGGCAGACTGGTTTTGTATTATTGCCCCGCCGGTGGGTGGTCGAACGCAGCTTTGCCTGGTGCAGCCGCTTTCGGCGGCTGGCCCGCGACCACGAGCGCTTGAGTCAGACCTTACAGCAGCTTCATTTTGTCGTTTTTGCCTGTATTATGCTCGCCCGACACGCTTCAAGTACATAACAGGCTCTAGCGGCGGCGGCGGGGCTTTTCTTCTTCCTCGTCCTCGTCGTCGCCCTCGTCAAACTTGGGCATGGTGAACATCGACGAGAGCAGGTCCTTGAACTGGGCCCCGGCGGTGAGGCGGTTGCGCGAAATGAGACTGTGCTCGCTGAGGCCGTGCAGCAGGAACTCCATCAGAAAGTAGGTCGTGTTGGCGTCCTCGTTGGGGTGCAGCTCCTTCACGATGTCGCGCAGGCCGGGCACTTTGTCCAGCGCGGCGTGGTAGTCGGCGTCGGAGGCGTCGTGCAGCAGGTCCAGCGTATTGCCGCTGCCGAACCACTCCTGCACCGTTTTGTAGGGCGAAACGCGGTTTTTGAGCTTCTTCGACTTATCGGGGTCGGGGAAGTAGTTCAGGAACAGGGTGCGAATGGCCTTGCCCATGAGCTTCTCGGCCACGATGCCCGCGCCCTCCTGCTCGCCCTCGTACACCAGCTCCACCTTGCCCGTGATGGCGGGCACAGCTGAGATGAAGTCGCCCACGCGCACATAGGTAGTCTTCTCGCCGTTGATGAGGGCCCGGCGCTCGGCGCCAGCCACCACCTGCTCGAAGGCCGAAATGGTGAGGCGAGCCGATACGCCCGATTTGGCATCCACGAACTCGGAGCCGCGGGCCTCAACGGCCACTTGCTCTACTAAGTCGTGGGTGATTTCGTTGGTCGTCACCATGCCTTTTTGGTCCTCCTTGATGCGAGCTTCCTGCTTGGTGATGCGCTTACCGATTTCGATGGATTTGGGGTAGTGCGTGATGATCTGGGCGTCAATCCGGTCCTTGAGCGGCGTCACGATGCTGCCGCGGTTGGTGTAGTCCTCGGGGTTGGCCGTAAACACGAACTGGATGTCCAGCGGCAGGCGCACCTTGAAGCCGCGAATCTGGATGTCGCCTTCCTGCAAAATGTTGAACAGCGATACCTGGATGCGGGCCTGCAAGTCGGGCAGCTCGTTAATCACGAAAATGCCGCGGTGGGCCCGGGGAATCAGGCCGAAGTGAATCACCCGCTCGTCGGAGTACGGCAGCTTCAGCGTGGCGGCCTTGATGGGGTCGGCGTCGCCGATGAGGTCGGCCACGGTCACGTCGGGCGTGGCCAGCTTCTCGGTGTAGCGCTCGTCGCGGTGCACCCAGGCCACGGGCGTGTTGTCGCCGTGCTCCTCAATCAGCTTTTTGGCGAACACCGACAGCGGCTGCAGCGGGTCGTCGTTTAGCTCCGAGCCTTCCACCACGGGCATGTACTCGTCGAGCAAGTTGATGAGCAAACGCGCAATGCGGGTTTTGGCCTGGCCGCGCAGGCCCAGCAGGTTAATGTGGTGCCCGGCCAGGATGGCGCGCTGCAACTCGGGAATCACGGTTTCGTCGTAGCCAAAAATGCCAGGAAAGACGTCCTCCTTAAGGCGGAGCTTCCGAATCAGGTTCTCCCGCAGCTCGGTTTTCACCGAGCGGGATTTGTAGCCAGACTTTTTCAGCTGGCCCAGGGTGGTGATGTGTTGCGAGTGGTTGGTTGGAAGCTGGTCGTGTTGCATAGGAACGAGAAAGGGGAAACAGGCTTCCCGCATGTGTCAACCGGGAAAGCCGGGCGGAGGTTCAGCCGCGCCCTCAAGTTGGCCCGGGGGCCCCGCAACCCGTCCGGCGGGCGGGCCATTTCCGCAAATCAGGTAGAGGTATGGGTTTTGTAATTCAGTATTTTTATCTAAATTTTTATTTAATTATTTACATATTAAGATTTTACGAATTCACTTCCTATGAAAACAGTTCTGCGCATGATTGGTCTGCTACTGGGTTTGGCTGTGGTGGCAAATGTTGGTTTCGTGGCGTTTGTTGCTGCGCGCGGCATCCCGAGCTACGCGCCCCCCAAGCCGGCCCTGGCCCAGGTACTGGCCACGCCCGAACGCCTGGCCCAGGGCGAAAAGCTGGTGCTGGCCGCCTGCGCCGATTGCCACCTCAACCGCGAAACGGGGGCCCTGTCGGGCCACCAGCTGCGCGACGTCACGCCCGACTTCGGGGCCGTGTACGCCTCCAACATCACCCAGGATAACGTGCACGGCATCGGCACTTGGACCGATGCCGAACTGGTGGGCCTGCTGCGCACCGGCATTGGGCGCGACGGCCGCTACCGGGTCATCACGCCCAAGTTCGTGCACATGTCGGACGAGGACGTGGCCAGCGTGGTAGCGTTTCTGCACGCCGACAATGCCATGGCACAGCCCGGTCCTACGGCTTCGCACCCGCAGGAACCTTCGCTGCTGCTCAAGGCCCTCAGCAACACCGTGATGAAGCCCGTACTCCTGCCCACCGGGCCCGTGGGGGCCCCTACCCTCACCGATGCCGTGGCCTTTGGCCGCTACCTGTTGGTGGGCCGCTACCAGTGCTTCGAGTGCCATTCCAAAGACTTCAAAACCAACAATGCCCTGGCGCCCGAAAAGTCGGACGGGTACCTGGGCGGGGGCAATAAGCTGCTGAACGCACAGGGCCACGAAGTAGTCAGCCGCAACATCACCGGCGACCCCGGCACCGGCATTGGCGACTGGAGCGAGGCCCAACTCGGCCAGGCGCTGCGGTTTGGCCGGGGCCCCAACGGCCCGCTGGGGGCTCCCATGCCCAAATATTCGCAGCTGACCGACGCCGAAGTGCACGCCCTGTACGCCTACCTGCAAACCGTGCCCAAAATAAAAAACGCCACCCCAGAGGATGGCGTTTTAGCATCGAAGTAAACTAACTGCAACTCTCCGCTACAAGGTCTTGCGGCGGTTCTTTTTGTAGTCTTCGAACACCAGGTGACCCAGGCCTTTCAGGCCCGAGTAGTAGGCCTTGCCCTGGTTCACCTCCGTGAATTCCTCCACAAACTGCTGGAGGTAAGGGTCGGAAGTAATCATGAACGTGGTGATAGGGATTTTCACGCGGCGGGCGGCGGCGGCAATGTTCAGCGTTTTGTTCACCACCTTGCGGTCAAGGCCGAAGCTGTTTTTGTAGTAGCTGTTGCCCTCTTTCAAGCAGGTAGGCTTGCCGTCGGTGATCATGAAAATCTGCTTGTTCGGCGTTTTGCGCTTGCGCAGCAGGTCCATGGCCAGCTCCAGGCCGGCCACGGTGTTGGTGTGGTAGGGCCCCACTTGCAGGTAGGGCAGGTCCTTCACCTCAATCTGCCAGGCATCGTTGCCGAACACAATCACGTCGAGCGTGTCCTTGGGGTACTTCTGCTTCACGAGCTCGGCCAGGGCCATGGCCACCTTCTTGGCGGGCGTGATGCGGTCTTCGCCGTACAGAATCATCGAGTGCGAGATGTCAATCATCAGCACCGTGCTGGTCTGGCTCTTGTGCTCGTTTTCGCGCACTTCCAAGTCGCCCTCGGTCAGCATAAAACCATCGTCTACACCGTGGTTGAGCTGGGCGTTGCGGATCGACTCGGTCATCTGAATCTGCTCCAGCGAATCGCCGAAGCGGAACTCGCGCAGGTCGGTGCTCTGCTCGTCGCCCTGCCCGGTTTGGGGCGTGCGGTGGTTACCGGTGCTGCTTTTCTTGAGCTTGCCGAAGATTTCCTCCAGCGCCGACTTCCGCAGCTGCTGCTCCGACTTGGCAGTGATGTGGAATTCGCCTTTTTTCTGCTCGTCTTCGTCGATGTAGCCCTTCTTCTTCAGGTCGTCGATGAAGTTGCCCATGCCGTAGCCATCGTCGGTCAGGCCGTATTGCTTATCAAGTTCGTTGAGCCAGGACAGGGACTCGCCCACGTCGCCGGAAGTGATGGTAACCAGCTGCATAAACAGCTTAAAGAGCGACTCAAAGCCTTTTTCGGGCTGCTCGTCGGGCACAAAATCGCGGAAGCGGAAGCCAGTGGCCATAATTTCGAGAGGAAAGGAATAGGCCGCGAAAACAACGCCCGCGGCGGCAATGTTCATTTGCTGTACCTGTATGACCCCACCCTACCCCTGCCACCCCATGAAAGCCGTTTGGAACAACACCGTCGTGGCCGAGAGCGACGCCACCGTTGTGGTTGAAAACAACCACTACTTCCCCGCCGATAGCCTCAAAAAGGAATATTTTGAGGACAGCATCGCCCACACCTCCTGCCCCTGGAAAGGCCGCGCCAGCTACTACTCGCTGCGCGTAAACGGCGAGCTTAACAAAGACGCCGCTTGGTACTACCCCGAAACCAGCGAGGCCGCCCAAAACATCAAAGGCTACGTGGCCTTTTGGAAAGGCGTGAAAATCAGTTAATCGCAAAGCGTTGAACGCAAAAAGGACCGCCGTGCTGAGATGCACGGCGGGCCTTATTATGTGCGGCTAGCGCCCTACGGACGATGAATACCTTGCCAGTGGTGGCTCGGTTTCGATTTACTCGAAGGCTTTTTTGAAGTTAGCAAACGCGAAGGTTTGGGCCACGGGCACTTGCTGTTGGCCGGCGGCCAGCGCGCGCAGGTACTCGAAATGAAGTACGCTGGGCTACCATGTGGGCAAAGTGCACGCCGGGGCGCAAATGCAGGCCTGCCCGTTGTTAAGCAGCGGGAGGAGGCAGCCGTTGGGCTTAGGGGCCCCCGGGCTTTGGGTACGCAGCTACTTGGCGCACTGCATCGCCCCCGGTCCTAGCTGCGTCTATAATCAGGCCGCTGCCTTTTCACCAATTTTGCAGACCTGGCTGGCTAGCCAGGCGTAGCTATACATGGCTACGGCCTTAAGTGTACTCTGCCGCTTTTTAAAATCCCACACATCGCGCATGAAAGGCTTGCAGTTTTTGCTGTTCAACTGGTCAAATGCCACCGAAATGGTCTGCGTAAGCGAGTACGCCGTGTGCCAGGTACCGAAGGGAATAAACAAGGTTTCGCCCGGCCCAACGGTGAAATGAATAGGCGTCGCGTCGCGATAAAGGGGAAATTTTTCGAAGTCGGGCTCGAAAATATTCAGCTCCGACTTCCATGAGTCGTCGGGCTTTGGATACAGCAAATGTTCCTGTCCGCGCGGGAATACGGTGAAGCGCTTCTCACCGTAGAGTTGGGTAATCCAGGCGTTGAGGTGATAGTAATCGAGGTGCAGATAGGGAAATTTGCCGCCCGGACCGCCAATGAACAACTCGGTAGCACCGCCCCACCTGCCAATCTCGAATAGCTTGTTCTTAAGCCAGTTGGGCTTGGCGTAATGCAAATCAAGCGGCTGCAGAAGCGTCAAAATCTCAGGCAGCGACCTCGGGATGTCAAAAATGCAAGGGTACGGAGCGGGGTTGGCTTCGGTGCTGTTTTCGAGCAGGCTTATGATCTCGCGCATGGTGTATTCGCGGCCCTTCACTTCGGCAGTGCGGTCGCCATAATGCTCGACAAACCAAGCCGGGGTAAAGAGGCCGTTGGCCTCCCACACCTTGGAAGCCTGCGTAAAAATCACTGGAATGCCGGGATTGTAAAAATCACGCATAAATTCCTGATGCGAGATGTCGCCGACGCGCTGAATATCCATGTCTATAAAAATAAGGGAATTAAGAGAATGCCAAATCTCGTACAAGATATTCAATCCTGCAAAACAAAATATAGCATTACGCTGCAAATTAACTTAAAAAGCCGGCCGGAACATAGTTCCGGCCGGCTTTTGCGCAGCGAGTGCATCAGGAAAGCTTTGGCCCTTAGCTGATCCACTTAAACTTGTATTCCAGCTTGGGCACGGGCATGCGGTCGCTCACGCGGCGCAGGCGGGCAGGTAGGGCCATCACGTAGTCGCGGGCCTTCTCAGCGGCGCCATTCAAGCCGGTAATGTTGGCGATTTTCCAGTCGGCAATCAGCGTATCGAGGATGTCGGTGTAGTCAGCGCTGGTGTACACACCCAGGCGCTGAGCGGCGTCGGTGAAGTGGCCGTAGGTTTTGCCCATGTCGATGCCCAGCTCGCGCATGTAGTGGGCGGGCATCACAATTTTCTTGCGCATCATGTCCTCGAAGGCCAGCATCATTTCCGAGGGGTCCACCTCAAAAATCTTCTCCACGAAGGTCTTATAGGCGCGGGCATGGCGGTTTTCATCGCCAGCAATCATGCCGCAGATTTTGGACAGGCCGTCATCGCCGGCGGTGCGGGCGAGCTGGCCCACGCGACGGTGCGAGATGTTGGTGGCCATTTCCTGATAGCTCGTGTACACGAAGGCGCGGTACGGGTCGTGGGCGGTGCCCAGGTCGAAGCCGTCGTTGATGAGGTACTGGGTGCTCATCTCAAATTCGCGCATGTTCACGCGGCCCGAGAGGTAGAGGTAGCGGTTGAGCAAGTCGCCGTGGCGGTTTTCCTCAGCCGTCCAGCCCCGGATCCACTGGGCCCAGCCGTTGTTGTCGTCGCGGTTCAGGTCGTCGAGCTCGTGGAACCAAGCCTCGTAGTTGGGCAAGGCCTCCTCGGTGATGGTGTCGCCGATGAGCACGGCCAGCAAGTCGTAGCTGAGGCTACTGGCCTTTTCGCGCAGGTCTTTTACTTCGTCAAAAAACGTTTCGCGGCGCGAATCGGGTAAATAGTCGGCTGGTTGCCAACTATCCTCCACTTTTTTGAGAAAACTGTAGATGTTTTCCTTCAGGAAGCCTTCGAGGTGTTGCAAGACCTCGCCGCGCGAAATCATCGTGGTGCTGAGCATGGGTGGGAAGGCGAAAACGTGTAATAGTAATGAAGTAACCGTTTTCGGGACCGCAAAGGTCCACTACCGGGCTACGGGGCGGGGTACAAAATTATGTTCTACGGCGCAGCCGATGGCGCGGATGCGGGCGGGACCAAAGGTTTGCCCAGGGCCCCGGGATAGTAAAAGCGCAAGCTGGAATCGGCGGCCAGCGCAGGGCCCCGGCGCAGGGCCCACCACTGGCCGGGCGGGCCGCGCCGGGCCGCCGCGTTCAGCCAGGCCGCTTCGGGCGCGGCCAGCACCCAGGCCACCTGGCCAGCGGGGGCCCAGGCCAGCCGCCGCAAGGCTTCGGCCTGCCCGGGGGCCCCGGTGAGGGCGCGGCACAGGGCCCGCTGCGAGGCATCGTGCGCCGCCCAACCGCTGAGGCTGAGCACCGGCCCGGGCCCCAACGAATACGCGCGGAACGGCGAAAGGCTTTTGAGCAAATCGGTGGCGCCGGCCAGCACGCGCACACGGCCCGCGGTAAGGCCAGCCAGCTCGGCCAGCGCACGCTCGTGGCGGGCGCACTCCTGCCCCAGCACCAGGCGGCGGTGCCCAGTTTTGGCCGCGTACAGGGCCCCCACGGCCAGCGCCGCCAGCGCGCCCCACCGCCGCACCGCTGGGGGAAGCACCAGGGGCCCCGCTCCCACCCGGCCCGCGCCGGGCGCCTCCAGCCAAAATGCCAAGTTGGCCAGCAGCCAAAAGTCAAGCAGCGGCAGCGCGAGGCGGGGCGGCAGCTTGAACCCGCCCGCCAGCACCACCAGGGCCCCGGCAAAGCCCACCTGGACCAGCCAAAAGCCCCACGCCGGGCGCTGGGGGCCCCGGCGGCGAGCCACGCCCCCGGCCAGGGCCCCCAGCGCCAGCAGCACCGGGAAGTAGTCGCGCACCAATAGCCCGGCCCGCAGCCCCAGCTTGGCGGGCACCGTGCGGCCGAAGAATTCCCGCGCGTCGAAGCGGTAGGCGCGGCGGGCCAGGGCCTCGTTCACGGCCGTCGAGTCGCCCAGCAGCCACAGGTTCACGGCGGCGGTGCCCAGGCCATCGGCCGGGGTGCGGGGCTGCGGGCGCAGTTGCTCAAAGTCGAGCACGCGGGCAAAAAAGGCGTCGCGGGTCTGGGTTTGGCCTTCGGCGGGCGTTTGCCCCAGGGCGGCCGCGCCGGTGGCTCCGGCCAGCAGCAGCGCCGCGCCCGCCAGCACCGGCGCGGCGCGGCGCCAGCCGCCGGCCAGCAGCACGGCGGCCGGCACAGCGGCGGCGGCCCCCACCACGGCCAGGCCGGGGCGCACCAGCCAGGCAGCCCCTAGGCTGAGCAGGCCCAGCAGCAGCGGCCCCCAGCGCCCCGGCCGCTGGGCAGCGTACAGCACGGCTGCGCCCGCCAGCAGCAGCGGCACCCGCGCGTGGCTGAACCATAGCCAGTGCTCGAGCCACGCCCCGCCGAAAAACGCCACCAGCGTCAGCGCCAGGGGCCCCGGCCGCAAGTGCGGCCGCAGCAGCTCATCCAGCACCGCAAACCACAGCCCTGTAGCAGTACCAAGTAGCGCGCTCAGCAGCAGCCCCAGCCACGGCACCCCGGGCAGGGCCCCGTAGGCCGCCGCCAGCACGTGCCCATAGCCGTGCAGGTACAGCGGCAGCGAGGGCACCGGGCCCGGCGCCAGCACGCCCGCAAACAGCCAAGCCAGCACGGTTTCGTCGTTGGCCTCGCAGTAGCTGCCCAGGCCCGCCACCGTGCCCAGCACCAGGGCCCCGGGCAGCAACCCAGCACGGGCAAAAACGGCAAAGCGGGTGGCGTGTATCACGGCGAAGGGGGAAGCCGCCAAAACTACGCCCGCCGCCCCACTACCCCCGCCGGGCGGCGCCCAGCACCCGGCCCCAGGCGGCCAGGGCCCAGTCGAAGGGCGCGGGACGGGCCACTTGGCGCAGCAGCGCAAACAGGGCCCCCACCTCGGCAGCGCGGCGGCGGCGGGCGGCGTGGCGCAGTTCCCAGCGCAGGCGCACGGCCAGGGCGGCGCGCTCGGCTGGGGTGCGCACCAGGGCCAGGGCCTTTTCGCAGACGCGGATGGTGGAGGTTAGGTACGGGTCATCGGCGCGGTAGGCGCGGGCCGACATGGCGCGTGGGTGCCTGCGCTTGCGGGTCGTCACGGCGTCGAGGTAGTCGAACTGCCAGTCGCGGGCGGCGCGCACCCAGAAGTCGAAGTCCTCGTACGCCAGCGCCTCATCATAACCCCCCAGCGCGGCCAGGCAGGCGCGCCGCATGAGCATGGTGGGCGTGCTGATGAAGAAGCGGGCCAGCACATCGGCCAATACCCAGCCGCTGACCGGCCGCAGGTGCGCCGGGGCCCCGGGGTAATAGTGCCGGCCCAGCGAATTACTCTGTTCGTCAATGAGTTCGGCATTGGAATAGACCATACCGTAATTCATGTCCAGGGCCCCAAACTGCGCCACTTGCCGGGCCAGGCGGTCGGGAAGCAGCACGTCGTCGGTGGCAAAGTCGACCACAAACTCGCCCGTGCTTTGCCGAAACGCCTGGTTAAAGGCGCGGCAGTTGCCCACGTTTTCGGGCAGCAGCAACAGGTGCCAGGCCGGGTGCGCGGCAGCGTACTCGCGCAAGATGGCCGGGCTCGCGTCGGTGCTGGCGTCGTCCACGAGCCACACCTCCAGGTGCGGGTAAGTTTGGGCCAGCACCGAATCCAGGGCTTCGCGCAGGAAGGGCGCGTGGTTGTGGCACAGGGCCACCACCGTTACCACAGGACCCGGTGGGACCGCCGCGGGGAGCGGATAGTGGGGAACCGTAAGTAAGGAGTGAGGAGTGGGCAACGGGCCTAAGTAAGCGAGAAATTTAGCCCAAAAATACGCGCGGCGCTACCCTTGGCCCAGCTCGTCGCGCCCGCTGCGCAGCCAGAAAAACCCGCACCCCAGCAGCAGGGCCCCGTAGCGCAGGGCGTGGGCCCACACCGCACCCGCCAGGCCCAGGGCCGGCACCAGCCCCGCCAACAGCCCGGCGTAGAGCACCGCGGAGGCCGCCTGCACGGCCACGTAGCGCCCGGTGCGGGCCCGGGCCGTGAGTTGAAAAATGAACACCCAGCTCAGAAACTTGGCCCAGTCGCCCAGCATTTGGGGTGCCAGCAGGGCCCGCGCTGCCAGCAGACGCGGCGCAAAAAACAGCGGCAGTAGCCAGTCGCGGGCCAGAAACACGGCCCCCAGCGCCACGGCTAGCGCCGGGGCCAGCACCCCCAGCACCCCGCGCAAGTAGGCCCGGCCCGCAGCGGGCCGCCCCGCCAGCGCCGCCAGCTGCGGGTAAAACACGCTGCTGAGCACGGCGGCCACTACCATGGTGTAGTTGTCGGAGAGCTTGGCGGCGGCCTGCCACACGTCGGTACGGGCCGGGCCAAAGCGGGCCAGCAGCGCGGCCCGCACGGCCACGTCCACGGCCCGCCCGAACACGACGTTGCCCACGGCCATCAGCCCAAACTGCGCCAGGCCCCGCAGCGCCGCCCGGCTGGGGGTCACCCACCGGCCCAGGCCCCGTAGCACGCCGGCCCGGCCGGCCATTATTAAAGCGGGCACTACGGCCAAGCCCTGGCCCACGGCGTAGGCCAGCAGCACGGTGGGCAGCGGCCAGCTGCGCCCGGGCCCCAGGCCGGCGGCCACGCCCGCAGTGCCCAGCGCGGCCGTGGCCACGGCCAGCCCCACGTAGGCCCGCAGCCGGCCGGCGGCCAGCAGGGCCGTGCCCAGCAAGGCCTGCGCCGTGTTCAGGGCCACGCCGGCCACCAATGTGGCCCGCTGCCCCGGGCTGGCCGCCAACTCCGGCCACAGGAACAGCACCGCCGCGCCCAGCGCCAGCGCGGCTACGTTGAGGGCCCCCGCCGCCCCCAGCCACGCCCGGTAGCGGCGGCTGCCGGGCCGCAGCGGGGCCAAGTACTTCACCAGGCCCACGTGGGTGCCGTCGATGGGCAGCGTGGTGAGTAGGGCCATCACGCCCTGCACCTGCGCCAGCAGCGTAAGCCCCCCCGCCGGGGCGTGGGTGGCCACCAGCTTGCCCACGGCAATGGCGCCCGCCGCCCGCGCCGCCAGGCCCACGCCGGTACCCAGCGCGCCCTGCACAAAGCTGCGCCACACGGGTACGGCGCGGGCCGATGGAGCGGGCGGGATCATTAAATTGATGCGTTAGTTGTTGTTTATCGGATATTCACACTCTGCACCACTCAAAAAATCTATTGAGCGTCATGCTCATCTGGCGTCCGTCTGTCGAAGCATCTCTACCGCTTCGTTGAACAGCTTTGGAGAAGCGGTAGCGATGCTACACTACGTTCAGCACGACGTTCTCAAGCATTGTAGACGACTTCCTGAACAGCTTGAGCAGTTGCCAGGGAACAGTTATCGAAAGCCGGAGACACTCGGTTTTAAACCCCGCGATGGGCGGTGCGCGGTGCGCGGTCATAAGTCTTTTTCCCAGCTTAGGCGCAGGCCAGCGGTGGCCCCCAGGTGGCGCTTGAAGCGCAGCAGTGAAACATTGGGCCCCTCGGGCAGCGTGGAGGTGCCCAGGTCGAGCACGGCCATGCCGCTGGCCCGCCCGAAGGCGTGCAGTCCCTCGTTGAGGAGCACCACCGGGCTCAGGGCGTTCTGGCTTAAAGGGCTGGCGGGGTAGAAGTTGTAGAGCACCCGGCCACTCACGCGCACGGCAATGGTGAGGGCCGCCCACTCGCCGCTCGGCGCCCGCACCGAAAATAAAAAATAATCGTTGGGGAACGCCTCGAACAGGGCCTCCAGCCGCGCCAGGGGCAGCGGCGGGGCCTGCCCCCGCTCCTGCCGACACGCGCTAAGGAAGGCGTGGGCGCGCGGCAAAAACCAGCGGTGCTCCTGCTCCACCACCAAGCCGTGGCGGTTGCACTTGTGCAGGCGGCGGCGCTCGGAAGGGTGCAGGCCGGCGGCGTAGTTGCGGGCCAGGTCGAGGTGGTAGTTCTGCTCGGCCAGGGCCACGCGGTAGCCGCGCTGGCACAGGGCATCGGCCAGGGCAGCGGCCCCGGCGGGGTCGTAGCAAAACGGGTAGCCGCGCACCGCCAACTGCCGCTGCCCCAAGCCACGCAGCGCCGCTTCGGCTGCCTCGAACAGCACGTGCACGGCCGCCACGCCTAGGCCCTGGGCCAGTTGCGCCCCGCCGAACGGGGCCTGTCCGGGGCTGCGGGCGCGGCCAGTGGCGGGGTCGGCCACGGCGTGCAGCTGGGCCACGGTCTGGCCGCCGTCTTCCAGGTAAAAACTGCGCACAGGGCCCGCCGGGGGCTGCAAAGCCTGGTGCGCAGGCTGCAAAAACAGCAGCGGCTCGAACGCCAACGGGTGGCGCGGGGCGGCGGCCCCGGACGCGGGGCCCGGGGCCCATAGCGGTGGGGCCCCGGCTTCAGGAATGGAATGAGGCTCGAAAACGGACACGGTGCGCAGAAAAAGCCTGGCAAAGTACGGACCTGCCAGGGCCCCACCCCAACCCCGGGGCCCCACTGGCGTATTTTGCTCCGAATTTCCTTCCCGCCCGCTCCGCATGGCCTTCCCCGACGTATCCGCCACCGACGCCGACCGCGCCGCCCTCCGCGAAACCCGCGCCCAGCACGTGGGCCAGCGGCCGGGCACCCTCACCGTGCGCCCCGGGGCCCCCAAGCCGCGCCTGTTTCTGATGGCTTACGACGAGGCCAGCTGCGACGAGGCTGAATACACCGACCGTTACGACGAGCTGCTCGAAACCTTGCGCACGGGCCCCGAGCGCAAGTACTGGATCGACGTGCGCGGCTACGGCGACCTGCCGCTACTGGAGCGACTTATGGAGAACTTCAACCTGCACCCGCTGCAAATGGAGGACGTGCTCAACGACTACCAGCGGGCCAAGGTGGAGGTGTTCGACGACAACCGCCTGTTCCTGGTTTCGCGCATGACGGAGTTCACCACCGACCTGGAAATCGACGACGACCAGCTCTCCATCTTCACGGGGCCCAACTACGTGCTCACGTTTCAGGACGACTACGAAGACTGCCTGGAGGTGCTGCGCAACCGCCTGCGGGGCCCCAGCAGCCAGCTGCGCCGCCACCCCATCGCCTACCTGGCCTATGCCCTCACCGACGTAGTGCTCGACCATTACTACCCCACGATGGCGGCCATTGGCGACTACATCGAGGAGCTGGAGGACAGCATTTTCGTGGCCCGGCGCGAGCGGCGGCTGCTCAACCGCATCCTGCAAGTGAAGAAAAGCGTGGTGCGCTTCCGCCGCCTGGTGTACCCTGAGCGCGACAAGATTGCGGAAATCCTGCGCATGCCCGACGAGGTGGTGCCCGAGGATATCAAAACCTATTACCGCGACTGCTACGACCATGCCATCCAGGCCCTGGACCTGGCCGAGAGCTACCGCGACAACATCAGCAGCCTGGCCGACTTGTACCTCTCCGACCAGAGCAACCGCATGAACGAGGTGATGAAGGTGCTGACCATCATCAGCTCCATCTTCATCCCGCTGAGCTTCGTGGTGGGCCTCTACGGCATGAACTTCCAGCGCGACGACGGCCACGGCCACCTCCTGCCCCTGAACATGCCCGAGCTGTACCAGCCCTGGGGCTACCCCGTGCTGCTGGCCATCCTGGCCGGCATCGTGGCCGGTCAGCTGTATTATTTCTGGCGCAAAGGCTGGCTGTCGAGCAACGATTAGGGCCCCGGGGAAAACGCAAAACGGCCATGCAGAACGGGGGTGGTCCGGCGACTTTTTCAGGCGTCGGGCCACTCTTACTGCTGCCCGGGGCCCCTATTTAATGAGCAGAGTGGCCCGACGACTGAAAAAGTCGCCGGACCACCTCGTACAAAAGCACCGCCTGCTTTTAATTCAAACAACTCCTTAGCCCTTGAAAGCCAGCTGGCCCTCCGCCTCGCGCTGGGTGACACTGCGCAGGGCCCCGGCCAGGATTTCGTAGGAATGGACGCGGGCTTCGTGGCTGAAAATATTGGAAACGGCCATGATTTCATTGACCTGCGTTTGGTCGATAAAGTCCTGCAAATCGGCTTGCAGCGTGGCCGGGCCGCCGATGAAGGAGTAGGCCAGCATCTGCTGTACGGCGTGCTGCTGCGCGGGGCCCCAGAGCGGGGCCATCGACTCGATGGGCGGGGCCAGCGGGGCGGGGCGGCCCGAGATGACGCCCAGCATGAACTGCTGCAACGAGGTGGACAGCCACTGCGCCTCGGCGTCCGTGTCGGCGGCCACCACGTTTACGCAGGCAATGGCGTAGGGCTGGTCCAGGGCCGCCGAGGGCCGAAAGTTTTGGCGGTAAATGTCCAGGGCGGCCATGAGCTGGGCCGGCGCGAAGTGGCTGGCGAAGGCGTAGGGCAGGCCCAGAGCCGCCGCCAGGTAGGCGCTGTCGGTGCTGGAGCCCAGGATGTAAATCGGCACGTCGAGCCCCTCGCCGGGAATGGCCCGCACCGCGGCGGTGCTGTTGGCGGCCGAAAAATAGGTTTGCAGCTGCTGCACGTCGCGCGGAAAATCCTGCACCCCGCCGAAACGGCCGCCCCGGATGGCCTGCGCCGTGGCCTGGTCGGAGCCTGGGGCCCGGCCCAGGCCCAGGTCGATGCGGCCGGGGTAGAGCGTGGCCAGCGTGCCCAGCTGCTCGGCCACCACCAGCGGGGCGTGGTTGGGCAGCATGATGCCGCCCGAGCCCACGCGCAGCGTGCTGGTGCCGCCCGCAACGTAGCCCATTAGCACCACCGGGGCTGAGCTGGCCACGCTGGCCATGTTGTGGTGCTCGGAGAACCAGTAACGGGTATAACCTTGTTTCTCCACCTGCTGGGCCAGATCCAGGCTGTGGCGAAAGGTATCGGCGGGCGTGGAGCCGGCCACGATGGGGGCCAAATCGAGCACCGAAAAAGCGACGGGGGAAGCAGCGTTGGTTGACATGGGATGGCAGAATGGATAGTAACAGCGGTTGTTACACATAACCCATTTCCGCGCAAAATGATTGCTCGCACCCCGCCCGGGCCGCTCCAAACCGCCCCAGGGCCCCGCGCAATCAGCCTAGCAGGGCACGCACCTGGCGCACCCGCTCGTCCACCGAGCCGTCGACGCAGGTGTAGGGGATGCCCAGCAAGTCGAGCTGCATCAGCGTGGTGCCCTGCTGCACGTTGCGCAGCGCCTCGGGGCCCCGCCAACCGTCGGCCTCAAATGGAATGGACGGCTGGCACACCACGGTGTGGGCGTAGCGCGTGCGGCAGTCGCGGGCCAGCTGGAGCAGGGCCGGGTCGCAGCGCTGGTAATAGTAATAAGAGTAGAGGGCAGTGGTAATGGCGTTGGTGTCGACGAACAAAAACTGGCGCGCTTGGGCGGCCAACTCGTCCTCTAGCTCGCGGTGGCGCTGGGCGATGTGCAGGTGGTCAGCGAAGGTGAGGGCCCCCATTTTTTCCTCGGTGAGCTGGCGGCCGTACTCGGGCACCCACGCGGTGCTGTAAGCTGCGGCCAAGGCCTGGCACAGAGTAGTTTTGCCGGTACTTTCGGCCCCCAGCAGCACTACGCGCACCGGGGCGTGCGGCGTGGAATCAGACGAATTAGTAACGGGCAGCGTATCCATAATCGCGGGTAATAAAAAGCTCAATATTACGCCGCGGCAGGCGCGCTGCCCGCGCACCGGCCCGCAGAACCCCTTCCTCGGCAACGCAGCAGGGCTACGGGTGGGGCCGGCGGCGGGCGCTAGGGGCGCAGCTCGGTGCGGCGCAGCTCGCGGCCCACCAAGCGCACCAGCTGGTAGGTGCCCGTGGGGGCGTGGTAGGCCAGGCCCACGCCGGCGCCGGTGCTGGCCAGTGGCTGGCCGCTTAGCAGCCGGCCCTGGGCATCAAACACGTAGGCTAGGCCGGGGCCCGGCTCGCCCACGGCCACCACGCGGCCCCCAGCCCCAAAGTCGAAGAATTGCGTGGGCTTGGGATCCGACGTGACGAAGCGGCGCGAGACCACGGGCGCGGCCCGCGGGGGCAGGTAGAAATCGTAGCGGCCGCCTTCTTCGTCGCGCGCCACGCCGTAGCTAGCCCCACCGCCGGTGGCGGGCACCAGCCGGAAGGTGGCCGTGCGGCTCCAGGTGGCCACCCGGCGGCGGCCCAGCACGTCGCCCACCAGCGTGAAAGTGACCAGCTCACCGTGCTGATTGACGACGGTGAGGCGGGTGCGGCCCAGCGTGGTAGCGGCCTGCACCGCCACCCCGCCCGCCAGCCGGGCCCCCACGCTCAGCGGGAAGCCCGGCAGCAAGCCGCCGCGCTGGTCGTAGGCGTACACGTAGCCGTTTTGCAGCGGGCACACCACCACGTCGCGCCCGCCCACGCTCAGGAGGGCAGCAGCCCCGGCCAGCGGGAAATCGAGCACTTTAGGGGCCCAGCCGGGGTATTCGCGCCCCTTGGCATCGAGCAGGAACAGGGCCTGCGCGCCGGCCGCCACCAACAGGCGCGGCGCAGCCCCGGCTGGGGCATTGGTTTGCAAAGCAGTGGCGCGCACGGTATCGGGCAGGTTCAGGGGAAAGGGCGGAGCCTCGCGGCCGTCGGCCGGGGCCAAGCGGTGCAGGCGGTGGCCGGCGGCCAGCGCCAGGCCCCCGGCCGTGCCCGGCCCGGCCGCCAGGGGCCCCGCCCCCACCAGGGGCGCCCCCAGCGAGTCGGCCCACACCACGCCGTTGTCGGGGCTCACGAAGTAGGCCACGCCGGCCGAGTCTTGCACCAAGGCCGCGGGCACGCGCGTACCGGCGGCGGCCACCAGCAGCGGCGTGCCCACCAGCGGCGCCCGGAACGCCAGCCCGCGCCCCTCGCCCGCCCCGGCCAGCGCGGCCCCCACGCCCGCACTGGGCCGGTGCAGCAGCAGCCGGCTGAAGTACTGCGCGCCCGGCGCCGCCTCGTCGGGGGCCGGCATAAGCTGCCAGGCCAGCTGCGGAAAACGCTTGAACAGGGCCTCGTTGCGCAGCAGCCCGGCGCGGCGCTCCTCGGTGAGGGCCCCGAGCAGGCCATTCCAGGCGTTGCGCGTGTCGAGGTAGATGCCCAGCCGGGCGCGGGGCAGCGTACGGGCCAAAAACGCGGCATACGCCGGCGTGCGCGCCCAGGTAGCGCCGGCCCCCACGTCGGCCAGGGCCCCGCCGAGGGTGGCGGCGTCGGCCAGCACGAGGTAACCGTTCACCAGGGCCCCGGCGGGCGCGGGCACGGCCTCGCCAGGAGCGGCGGGGGCCAGAAGGGGCCGCAGCAGCTGGCCGATGGCCACGCCCAGCGGGTGAATTTCGTAGCCCCCTACCCGCGTGAAGGCCGGCGGCTGGCCCGTGCGGCGGCGTACCTCGCCCAGCCAGCGGGCGGTGCGCGCCGGGGCCGGGCAGCGCAGGTAAGCCAGCCGCCCGGGGGCGACGCCGGGCGACGCCGCGGCCAGGTAGGCCACCGCCATTTCGGGCCCGAAGGTGGCCGCCAGGCTGTCCAGCGCCACGCGCAGGCTTACCGAATCGGCCCCGGCTGGGCCCACCGGGGCCAGCGGACGCACGGCCAGCTGCACCACCAGCGCCGTGCGGGTGGGCAGCACGCCGGCCAGCCCGAAGGGCTGGGCCGCCTGCCCGCGCACCTGCGCTTGCAGGGCCCCGCGAGCGGTTTCGGGGTTGGCAAAGCCGGCCAGCTCGGCCACGGCGCCCGTTAGCCGCAGGCCCAGCAAACCGTCGGCAGCCAGGGTGGCGAGGGGATCGAAGCGGGCGTGGGCGGCGGGTCGGAACAGCACGTCGAGCAGCTGCGGCAGGCGCCGGAAGTTCAGCCACAGCGCCGCATCGATTTCGGGCAGGCGCAGCACGTCGGTATCGGCGAAGCGGGCCAGCACGGTGGGGGCCCCGGGGTGGCGCAGGCGCTGCACCACGGCTTCCACCAAAACCCGATTAGTACTCAGGATAAGGTGGTTGCGGTAGTTGAATACCGTCAGGCTGGTTTCGGTGCGCACCTCCGTCAGCACGCTCAGTTCCTGGCCGTCGAGCAGGCGCTGGCTGAAGCGGTAGCGGCGGTCGCGGCCCAGGGTTTCGAGCAGGCCCCGCACCTGCCGGTACTCGCGCATCGAGGCCAGCGGCACCTGGTACAGCACATCGAACGCGCCGGGGCCCGTCACGTGCACCGAGGTCACAACCTGCTTGCGGCCCAGCAAGGCCACCAGGCTGCCGCTGCGGCCGCTGCCGCCGGCCAGGCTGTCGGCCACGGCCAAGTGGTCGGTGGCCTGCTGCACGTAGCGCACAGCTGTGAGGTTGTCCCAGAGCTGAATCTCCTGCAAGTGGCGCACCAGGGCGGGGTGGTCGCGGGTGGTGAGCACGAGCACCGCGTCGTCGGGCACCAGGGCGTAGGCGTCCACCGGCTCAGCGGCCACGGTGCGGCGGTAATACACGTAGGTGGCCAGCGCCAGCAGCAGCGCAAGGGCCACCAGCAGCGCCCAAAGCTTGCGGGACATATCGGGGAAGCGGGAAGTGGGGCGAAAGTACGGCGCCCGTTTCCGACCCTGCCCGGCCCGCGGCGGTGGCCGCGCGGCGGGGGGCCCGGGCGGCTATTGCACCGCGGCGGGCAGGCTGGTGTTCCAAATGTCCTGGTGCAGCTTCCACTGGCCCAGCTCTTCCTTCCACACCACGAGGTATTTGCCCTGGTCCAGCCGTTGTTCGTTGGCCCCGAACAGGGTGTAGGTGCCCAGCTCGATGGCCGTATTGGCCAGTTCCTCCACGTCGCGCGTGGCCAGCTTCACCCGCTTAACGCCCATTCCCATCACGCCCTGCCAGAAGGCCTCGATGCCCGCCGCGCCGTGGATGGGCTCCATTCCCGTGGGGAGCAGGGCCCCCGTGGGGGTGTAAAGGCCGGTAATGGCGGCCGCGTCGCCCTGGGCAAAACAGGTTTCGAAAGTGGCGTTGGCCCGCTGAATCTCGTCGCGGACGCTGGTGGCGGTGGTGGACATGGGAGAAAGAGAAGTAAGTTTTATATTGATTATGCAATATGAAAATATTACACGAATAATACTACCCTCGAACGCCGCCGGCCCGTGCCCCTACCCGCCCGCGGGGCCCCACCGGGCTTGCCGCCAGGCGGCCTGCTGGGCGGGGGTGAGAAACGTCCAGGCCACGAGGCGGCTTTTTTTCTGGCCCTGGGCCATGTCAATGGTTTGCACTTCCAGCGCCCCGGCCTGGTGCAGGGCGCGGTGCAGGCCGGGCAAGGTTTCCTTTTTCGACACCAGCGTGGTGTACCAGCAGCAGGCGGTGGGGCGCTGCTGGCTTTCCAGCACCAGGCGGCGCACGAAGGCCGCCTCGCCGCCCGGGGCCCACAGCTCAGCATTTTGGCCTCCGAAGTTCAGGACTGGCCGGGGGCCCCGGGCGGTGCCCAGGTTGGCGGTTTTGCGCTGGGTGCCGGCCGCCGCTTCGGCCGCCGAGGCGTGGAACGGCGGGTTGCACAGCGTGGCGTCGAAAAACTCGCCGGGCCGGATGATGCCGTCGAACACGCGGCGGGCGTTGGGTTGCCGCCGGAGTTCGATGGCCCCCGCCAGGGCCCCGTTGGCGGCCACGATTTGCTGGGCGGCGCGCAGGGCCCCGGCGTCCACGTCCGAGCCCACGAAGTGCCAGCCGTACTCGTGGTGGCCGATGAGGGGGTAGATGCAGTTGGCCCCCACGCCCACGTCGAGCACCCGCACGCCGGGGCCCCGGGGCACCACGCCGCCGTTGCTGGCGGCCAGCAAATCGGCTACGTAGTGCACGCAATCGGCCCGGCCGGGGATGGGCGGGCACAGGTAGCCAGCCGGGATATCCCAGTAATCCACGCCGTAGAAGTGCCGCAGCAGCGCCTGGTTCAGCGCCTTCACCGCGGCGGGGTTGGCAAAATCCACCGACTGGTCGCCAAACGGATTGGCCCGCACGAAGGCGGCCAGCAGTGGGCTGCTTTTAATCAGTTGCGGGAAATCGTAGCGGCCCCGGTGCCGGTTACGCGGGTGCAGCGGGTCTTTGCTGGTGGAGCGTTTGGGCGGCGGTGGGGGCATGGGGTGGGGCTGGGCTGCCCACACGGGCAAACAGCAAAATTAACGTTGCCCCAGTTGCCGCGCCGGGTCCCGGTTGGCGGACTGGGCCCGGCGAGTGGCAGGCAATGACCAACTGGGGCGCATATGCCGTCCCGGGCATACCCCAAGCAAGCCCCACAAAAACGGCCCCGAGAACAGAAAAAAAAGCAGCTCACAAGCTTCCCAGGCATTTATTACTATTACGATTATAATTATTAATTATTTTATTGAACATAGAGTATTACGTTCACCGTTAGCCGCTTTACCAAATTATTATAATTGGGATTCGCCTGATCCATCGGGCTTAAAAGATGGCCAACCAACGCACTACTGAGTGAATTCTATTAAATTATTAAGCTGTGGCTTACTAACTGTAACGGGGCTGAGCACGCCCTTTCTTCGGCCCCTGGCGGCCCGCCGGTCCACTGCCGCCGCAGCCGTCTCGGCACCGCGAGCAGCCGTTCGGCCAGCGCGCCGGACCCGCCCGACGGGGTTTCAGGCCCTGGCCGCCCGCGGGCCCGTGTACACGGTAACGGCCACGGCCTACTCGGCCGTACCGGGCCAAACCGATGATGAGCCGTTCGTGACGGCCGACAACTCCACCATTCCGGCGGGCTACAGCAGCCGCATCCGCTGGCTGGCCCTCTCGCACGACTTGCTAGAGCGCTGGGGTGGCCCGTTTGCCTACGGCGACACGGTGCGGGTCGCAGGCCTCTCAACGGCGCTCGACGGCGTATATACGATACACGACACCATGAACCGCCGCCACCGCCACTGCCTGGACGTACTGGCGTCCCCCCATGAACGGTTCGACGTATTTCAGCCAAGCGTGAAAATCCGGCAGGTTTCGCTGTAGCCCAAGCCGCGCCAGCCGCCTAGTAGCCGCGTGCCGAGCGGACGAAATCTTGTCCGGTGTCGCCTTGACAAACTGACATTACTGCGTAAGATTAGTAATTGATAACACGTCGGTAAAGTCGGCTCGTTGCTGGCCAACGCAAGCCGGCCAGTACCGCCTCAAGCCTACCCCCGGTAGCGGCCGTCCGTAACGCCCCGTGTCTGCGGCGACAGCCGTGTCGGGGGCCCTAAACGGGCGCCCCGGCCAGCTGCCGCAGCACCTGCGCCGCGGCCCACTGGCCCGATTCTACTGCCCCGTCCAGCCGGCCCCACTCGCTGAGGGATGTTTCGGCACCGGCCCAGTGCAGGGCCCCGGCCCAGTGCGGCTGGCGCAGCAGCGTGGGGCCCCGGAGCGGCACCTCGTGCGGGGCTTGCGCGTCGCCGGGCGCGCTGGTCAGGGGCTCCTGGGTCCAGTCCAGCTCGTGGTAGGCCAGCAGGTTTAAGGCCCCGGGGCCGAATACGCGGGCCAGCTGGGCCAGCACCGCGGCTTGCCGCGCGGCCGCTGGGGCCGCCCGCAGCGGGTCTTCGGCGGCAAAAAAACCGAATAATGCGCCCAGCGGGCCCGTGGCCGGCGAGGCGTCGTGGATTTCGACCAGGGGCCCCACCTGGCTCACCGCGAAGCCCGACTAGCCCGGCGCCCGCCAAAACGGCGCGGCGTACACCACCACGCTTTTCATGGCGTGGCTCATCCAGGTGGGCACGTCGCGTAGCGCCTGGTGCAGCGGCGCGGGCAGCGCGGGCGCAAACTGGATGCTGTGGGCCACCAGGCGCGGCGGCAGCGCCAACACCACGGCCGGGGCCCGGTGCTGCTCCGTGCGGCCGGCCTGCTCCACCGTCACCTCCACCCCATCCGGGCCGGGCAGCTGGCGCAGCTGCGCCACGCGGGCCCCCAGGTGCAGGCAGCCGGCCGGCAGCTGCTGCGCCAGGGTGCGGCAAAGCGCAGCCGCCCCGCCCGCCACGCGCAGGTACCCCGCCGAACCCGACGGGTTAGGTACTCGGTGCACGCCCTGGGCGGTTTTGTAGGCCGTGGCCCCGGCGCTGGGCTGCACGAAGGGGCGGGTGCCCAGCTCGGCCAGCAGCCACATCACGTACGGGTGGTGCGCCCAGCCCCAGGTGGCGCCCAGGTCCAGGTGCTCGTCGTCGGGGCCCCCGGGCAGCGCCGGCACGGCCAGGGTGCGGCCGCCCACCCGGTCGCGGGCTTCGAACACCCGCACGGGCTGCCCCGCCGCCGCGAGGGCCCGAGCCGCCGTGAGGCCGGCCAGGCCCGCGCCAACAATGATGATTGGCGGCGTGGCGCTAGGGGTAGAGTCCAAGGGAAAAGTTGTGGGGAATATTAATTGCCCGGCGGTAACCAATACCGGCTATTTTTGATTGATTGCGGGACGTTGTGGGGCCCCGGGTGCCGGTTGTGCGGGTGCAGGCCGTCCTTGGTGACGGGGCGTTCGCGAGGCGGCGGGGGCATAGCTAACTACTATAAATACCCCACACTCCCAAGAAATTCGGCTAACCTTTCTTGGTCATGAAGAAGCTGTAATCTCTCTAATTGCTGGCGCGGTATATCTATTTCGCTGTTAAGATGCCAGATATAATTTACTACGTATTCTAGAACAGACCTCACATAATAGCGGTTTCGCGAACTAAACATCGGTGGATTTACGGACCACGATTCTTCGGTTGGATTGAGACGAAATATGTGGAGGGTAAAGGCTCCATTTGGGTCACCATCTGGATACCAGCCAATATCGGCAAGCCAACCAGCAGGGTCAAGTTCATAAGAGATGCCTGGGATTTTCGTGCTACGCATGGATTGCAACCACAACAAATCTTCTTTGTAGTGTTCTTGGTTTTCGATCCATCCATCTGCTACAATCATCTCCTCATCCCCAAACGAATTATAGCAAATCGCCCAATGACCTGGCAGTTGCAAACGCATTAATTTTTTATCCATTGAGCAGTGGACGCATAAAAATAAGACAGTCGAATTCTCCTCCCCTCACTCCCCCGTAATCTCCGCTACGTAGGCGGTGCCGCCCAGGCGGCGCATGTTGCGCAGCACCCTTAGTTGCTTGGCGCGGGCCACGGGGCCGGGGTCGGAGGCGCGGAAGCGGAGCGGGTTGGGCAGCACGCCGGCCAGCAGGGCAGCTTCGGGGGCCGTGAGACGGTCGGCCGATTTGTGGAAGTACCGCTCGCTGGCGGCTTCCACGCCGAAGGTGCAGTCGCCCATTTCGGCTACGCTCAGGTACATTTCCATGATGCGGCGCTTGCTCCACAGCGTTTCGATGAGCACCGTGAAGTAGGCCTCGGCGGCCTTGCGCACGTAGCTGCGGCCCTGCCAGAGAAACACGTTCTTGGCTACCTGCTGCGAGATGGTGCTGCCGCCCACGATGTGCTTGCCGTCGCCGTTCCAGTTGCGCTTGGCGGCGTGCACCAGGGCGTCCACGTCGAAGCCGTGATGAATCAGAAACCGCTGGTCCTCCGCCGCTACCAGGGCCAGGGGCACCGTGGGGGCCACCTCATCTAGGGTGCGGAAGCGGTAGCGGATGTGGCGCGCGCCCTCCCCCTGGATGCCGTAGTAGCCCAGGCCCACCGGCGCGTGGGCCCGGCGGTCGAGCATGAGCCAGGTAGCAGGCGGGGCCACCCAGCGGTACACCAGCACCCACGCCACCGATGCCAGAAACAGCGCCGCCCCCACTTGCAAGGCCAGCCGGGTAGCTTGGCGCAGGTAATAAATTGACTTTTGGCGAGCGGAGGAAACGGACGGCATACGGGCAAAAGTACGCCCGGGGCCGGCCGGGGCCGCCGCACCGCAGAACCCCACGAGACCCCCGCGGGGCGGGCCCCTCCCCACCGGATTCCGCGCATTAAGCGGCGGGGGCCGGGGGGGGTTGAACGGTAGGACGAAAGCGCCTTCCATCACGAGCTTTGCTCCATGACGTTCCTCCGCTCGTGCACTTTCCTTCTGCTGCCCCTGGGGGCCCTGGCCCAGGGCCCCACCGCGCCGGCCGCGCCCGTGCAAACCGGCGTATCGGCGGCGCTGACGGCGCAGCGGGCGCAAGCCCTTCGCCGCGTGGCCTACACCCTGCACTTCACGCTGCCCGGGGCCCCCACGCAGCCCGTGGTGGGCATCGAAACCGTGCGCTTTGAGTTGCGCACGGCGCTCACCGATTCGCTGGCGCTCGACTTTAAGGGCCCCGCCGGGGCCGTGCAGCGCCTAGCGGTGAACGGCCAAGCGGTGCCCGCAGTGCAGCGCCGCGAGCACGTGCTCATCGCGCCGCGCTACCTGCGCCGGGGCCCCAACGCGGTGGCAATCAGCTTCACGGCCGGTAGCCGCTCGCTGAACCGCAACCCCGAATTTGCCTACACGCTGCTCGTGCCCGACCGCGCCCGCACCGTATTTCCGTGCTTCGACCAGCCCGACGTGAAGGCCACGTTTGCCCTCACCCTCACGGTGCCCGCCGCCTGGCAAGCCGTGGCCAACGGGCCCCTGGCCGACTCGACGCGCGACGCCGCCGACGGCACCAAAACGTACCGCTTTGCGCCGTCCGACACCATCAGCACCTACCTGTTTGCCTTCGCGGCGGGCAAGTTCCGGCACCTGGCGCAGCAGCCCGACGGGCGGCCGATGCACTTCTACTACCGCGAAACCGACACCGCCAAGCTCGGCCGTAGCCTGGGACCCATCTTCGCTATTCAGGCGGGGGCCCTAAAGTTTTTGCAGGATTACACGCAGCGGCCGTACCCGTTCCAGAAGTTCGACTTTGTGGGCATCCCCGACTTCCAGTACGGTGGCATGGAGCACCCGGGCGTGATTGACTACAAGGCGGCGTCGCTGTTTCTGGACGGCGGGGCCACCCGCGAGCAGCTCAACGGCCGCGCCAACCTGCTGGCCCACGAAACGGCCCACATGTGGTTCGGCGACCTGGTGACCATGCGCTGGTTCGACGACGTGTGGACCAAGGAGGTGTTCGCCAACTTCATGGCCGACAAGATCAGCACCGTCACGCAGCCCGACGGGGATTTCGACCTCAAGTTCGTCACCGACCACTACCCCGCCGCCTACGCCGTGGACCGCACCGCCGGGGCCAACCCCATCCGCCAACCCCTTGACAACCTGCAAGCCGCGGGCTCGCTCTACGGCAACATCATCTACCACAAAGCGCCCATCATGATGCGCCAGCTGGAGCACCTGATGGGCCCCGAGGCCTTCCGCGACGGCCTGCGCGAATACCTGAAGCGCTACGCCTACGGCAACGCCACCTGGCCCGACCTCATCGCCATCCTCGACGCCCGCACCCCCGCCGACCTCCAGGCCTGGAACAAGGTGTGGGTGAACGAGCCCGGCCGGCCCGTGTTCGACTACCAGCTGCGCACGGCCGGGGGCAAAATCAAGTCCCTCACCCTCCGCCAAAAGGGCGAAGACGGCAGCCGCCGCACCTGGCCCCAGGCCTTCGCCGTGGCCCTCGTGTACGCCGACCACGTGGACGAGCTGCCCGCCGACATGGCCGGGGCCCGCCTGCGCCTGCGCGCCGCCGCGGGCCGCCCCGCCCCGCAGTACGTGCTGCTGAACTCGTCGGGCCTGGGCTACGGGCGCTTCCCCATCGACGCCCGCGGCCTGCCGCGCCTGGGGGCCCTGGCCAGCCCGCTGATGCGCGCCGCGGCTTACATCAACCTGAACGAGAACCTACTAGCGGGCCAGGCCGGGGCCCCGGCGCAGGTGCTGGCCCTGCTGCGCCCCCTGCTGGCCCACGAGCCCGAGGAGCTGAACCTGGGCCTGCTGCTCGACCAGGTTTCCAGCCTGTTCTGGCGCTTCACCCCGCCCGCCCAGCGCCCAGCATTGACCGCCACCCTGGAGCCCGAGCTGTGGGCCGCCGTGCAGCAAGTAGGGCCCCCGAGCCTCAAGAAGTTGCTCTTCAAGGCCTACGCCGGCCTGGCCCTGCGCCGCGAAGCCCAGGACCGCCTCCACGAAATCTGGCAAACCAAGCAGCCGCCCGCCGGCGTCGTTCTCACCGAAGACGACTACACCGAGCTGGCCGCCACCCTGGCCGTGCGCGCCTACCCCGACTACACGCAGATTTTGCAAACCCAGCTGGCCCGCATCCAAAACCCCGACCGCCGCCAGCGCCTGCAATACCTGCTGCCCGCTTTATCGAATGATGTGGCGGTGCGCGACGCCTTTTTCGCCGGCTTGTCCGACGCCAAAAACCGGGAGAAAGAAGCCTGGGTAGCCTCCGCCCTCGCCTACCTGCACCACCCGCTGCGGGTAGCGGCTTCCGAAAAATACCTCCCGCAAAGCCTGGCTTTAGTGGAAGAGTTGCAGCGCACGGGCGATATTTTCTTCCCCCAAACCTGGCTGGCGGCCACGTTGCGCTGGTACCGCACCCCCACGGCCGCCGCCACGGTGCGCAGCTTTTTGCAGGAAAGACCTAACTATCCGGCGCCGCTGCGGGCGAAGATTGAGCAATCGGCCGACAACCTCTACCGGGCCGCCAAGCTGTAGCCTGGGCCTATGCCACCAAGTTGTGCCGGGCTCATTGGTTCCTGCGATGACTAAGGGCGGGGTGGTCCGGCGACTTTTTCAGTCGTCGGGCCACTCTGGCGATTAAACAAGGGCCCCGGGCAGCAATCAGAGTGGCCCGACGACTGAAAAAGTCGCCGGACCACCCCCGTCGGTTTCAAACCAACGCCACCAAGGCTTGGAGCAGGGGCCCCGGGCGGGCCGCCAGGTAGGCCACGCACTGCGTGAGCACCACTTCGGCCGCGCCGGCGGGTACGCGCAGGGGCCGGGCCACCACGCCGGGCACCCGCGCCAAATCGAAGAACGAAGGCACGAAGGCGATGCCGATGCCCAGGCTGACGAGGTTGCTGAGCAGTTCCAGCGACGATACTTCCTGCACGATGGCCCCGCGCCGGCTGAAGCCCGCCTGCTGGCAGAGGTGCTCAATCTCGTCGTACACCGGGTGCAGCGGGCGGCTGATTTCCACCCATTTCTCGTGCGCCAGGGCCCCCAGCGGCACCTCGGCCAGGGCGGCCAGCGGGTGGGCGGCGGGCAGGGCCACGGCCAGCCCGCCCTGGCCGAAGGGCCGGGCGGCCAGCTCGGCGTGCAGCAGTGGCAGCAAAGTCAGGCCCAGGTCGATGGTTTCGGCCAGTAGCGCCTCCTGCACGGCCCGAAAGGTGGGCAGCTCGTGGAGGTGAAACTGCACGTCGGGGAAGTGCTGGGCGAAGCGCTGCACGATGCCCACGAGGCGGTCGGGGCGCAGCAGCTGGTAGTAGCCCAGCTCCACGGTTTTGTGCGGGGCCCCCACGCGGCGCACCGTTTCGATGGCCTCGCGGCTGAGGCGCAGCAGGCGCTGGGCATCGGTCAGGAACACGGTGCCGGCCGCGGTAAGCACCACTTTGCGCTGGCGGGTACGCTGTTGGTGGTCGAACAGCTCGACGCCCAACTCGCGCTCCAGCAGCTGAATCTGCTGGCTCAGGGCCGGCTGCGACACGCACAGCCGCTCGGCCGCCCGGCCGTAGTGCAGCACGGTGGCCACCTCAGCAAAATAGCGCAGCTGGCGAAGTTCCATGCCCGCAAATCTCGATAAGAAATCCTTATCGGCGTCATAAGGAACCGATATTGGACTTGGGCCCCTAACGAGCGTTAGTATTGTGAGTTGACCGGTTGACTGGAGAGCCGCACTGACCACAGGACTTCCAGGCCGCACGGGGCACCAGGCCGTCATGCAGAGCGCAGCGAAGCATCTCTCCTGCGGCAGTAGTCATGATTAGTGGAGCAGTGGAGATGCTTCGCTGCGCTCTGCATGACGTTTTAATTATTACCAACCAGCCCGACTAAAGCCTGCCAAACCGTTCGTTTTACCCATCCTACCCAAAAGCCATGGAACCCCAAGTAGCCCAAGCCCTTCAGCAACGCGCCGCCGGCGATTTCCTGCCCCTGCTCGGCACCGACCACCTCGAATTTTACGTGGGCAACGCCAAGCAGGCCGCCTACTACTATAAGGCCGCATTTGGCTTCCAGATGGTGGCCTACGCGGGGCCCGAAACGGGCGTGCGCGACCGCGCCAGCTACGTGGTGCAGCAGGGTAAAATCCGGCTGGTGCTGACCACGGCCATGCACTCGGACCATGAGATTTCGGAGCACGTGCGCCAGCACGGCGACGGCGTGAAAATCCTGGCCCTAATGGTGGACGACGCCTACGCCAGCTACGAGAAAACCATGAGCCGCGGCGCCCGCAGCTACCAGGAGCCCCGCACCCTCACCGATGAATTTGGCGAGGTCCGCACGGCCGGCATCTACACCTACGGCGAAACGGTGCACCTTTTCGTGGAGCGCCGCAACTACCGGGGCCCCTTCATGCCGGGCTACGTGGCCCAGGAATCAAGCTTCAACCCCGCCCCCGCCGGCCTGCTCTACGTGGACCACTGCGTGGGCAACGTGGGCTGGAACCGCATGAACCCCACCGTGAAGTGGTACGAGGACGTGATGGGTTTCGCCAACATTTTAAGCTTTGACGACAAGCAGATTACGACCGAATACTCGGCCCTGATGAGCAAGGTGATGAGCACTGGCAACGGCTACGTGAAATTCCCCATCAACGAGCCAGCCGAGGGCAAAAAGAAGTCGCAGATTGAGGAGTACCTGAATTTCTACGAGGGCGAAGGCGTGCAGCACATTGCCGTGGCCACCGACGACATCATCGGCACGGTGCGCGAGCTGAAAGCCCGCGGCGTAGAATTCCTGAACACCCCCGACAGCTACTACGACAACCTGCGCGCCCACGTCGGCCAAATCGACGAAGACGTGGAGGCGCTGCGCAACCTGCGCATCATGGCCGACCGCGACGAGGAAGGCTACCTGCTCCAAATTTTCACCAAGCCGGTGGAGGACCGCCCCACGGTGTTCTTCGAAATCATCCAGCGCAAAGGCGCTAAAAGCTTCGGCGCCGGCAACTTCAAAGCCCTGTTCGAGAGCTTAGAGCGCGAGCAGGACCGCCGGGGGAATTTGTAGGCATCAGTGCTTTTAGCGCGCAACTAACGCGCAGCCCAGGCCGTCATGCAGAGCGCAGCGAAGCATCTTTCCCGCGTCGTTGAACGATTGGGTTACTACCGCAGAAAGGATGCTTCGCTGCGCTCTGCATGACGTCCCAGGGCCCCTAACAGCCCCGGGGCCCTAATACCAGGGGCCCTACTAACTGCTCACTGATAAATGCTCTTCCCATGCCCATTTACCACAAGCTTGGCCAGCTGCCGCACACGCGCCACACAGCATTTGAGAAGCCTGAAGGTGGTCTCTATTACGAGCAGCTATTCGGCACCATTGGCTTCGAGGGCACATCGTCGCTGATGTACCACTTGCGCCGGCCCACGATGGTAAAGGAAGTACTGAGCGAGACGGACCTAACCCCGAAAATTGCCGTTGAGAAGAACATTAAAGCGCGCTTGCTCAAGGGGTTCCAGGTGGCGCCGCAGGACGATTACCTGGCGGCCCGCACGCCGGTACTAGTAAACAGCGACGTACACGTTTCGCTGGCCGCGCCGCGCCAGTCGCTGACGAGCTACTTTTATAAAAACGCCGACGCCGACGAGCTGCTGTTCATCCACCGGGGCCCCGGCACGCTGCGCACGCAGCTGGGCAACATCCGCTTCGAGCCGGGCGACTACTTGCTAATTCCGCGCGGCATCATCTACCAAATTGCGTTCGACACGGCGGACAACCGGCTGCTCATCACCGAGTCGTTCCACCCCATTTACACGCCCAAGCGCTACCGCAACCACTTCGGCCAGCTGCTGGAGCACGCGCCCTACTCCGAGCGCGACTACAAGCTGCCCAACGAGTTGGAAACCCACGACGAGGCAGGCGACTTTATCATTAAAATCAAGAAGCAGGGCGTGTTGCACGAGCTGCTGTACCCCGCGCATCCGTTCGACGTAGTGGGCTGGGATGGGTACAACTACCCGTACGGGATGAACATCCGGGATTTCCAGCCCATTACCGGCAAGGTGCACCAGCCGCCGCCCGTGCACCAGCAATTCGAAACCAAGGCGTTTGTGGTGTGCTCGTTCGTGCCCCGGCTGTTCGACTACCACCCGCGGGCCATTCCCGCGCCCTACAACCACTCCAACATCGACTCCGACGAGCTGATTTATTACGTGGACGGCAACTTCATGTCGCGCAACAACATCGAGCAGGGCCACCTTACGCTGCACCCCGGCGGCATTCCGCACGGGCCCGCGCCGGGGGCCTACGAGCGCAGCATCGGCAAAACTGGCACCGACGAATGGGCCGTGATGATTGACACCTTCCGGCCCCTGATGCTAACCGAAGCCGCGATGGTTCTGGACGATGGCGCATATTACAAATCATGGCTGGAACCGCTTATTTAATTCCAAAAGAACGTCATGCAGAGCGCAGCGAAGCATCTCTCCCGCGGCAGCAATCCAACCGATTGGAAGTAGTATGCGGGCGAGATGCTTCGCTGCGCTCTGCATGACGGGCATAAAAACTCCAATGAAAGAATTACTCGCTCAATTCGAGCAGAAGCGCCCCGAAATCGTTTTTGAATGGCAAGACCCCGAAACCGAAGCCGAAGGCTGGGTGGTGATTAACTCGCTCCGGGGCGGGGCGGCCGGCGGCGGCACCCGCATGCGTAAGGGCCTGGACCAGCGCGAAGTGGAAAGCCTCGCCAAGACGATGGAAGTGAAGTTCACCGTGTCGGGGCCCGCCATCGGCGGGGCCAAGTCGGGCATCAACTTCGACCCGCAGGACCCCCGCAAGCGCGGCGTGCTGGAGCGCTGGTACAAGGCGGTTATCCCCTTGCTTAAAGCCTATTACGGCACCGGCGGCGACCTAAACGTGGACGAAATCCACGAGGTCATTCCCCTCACCGAAGAGTACGGCCTCTGGCATCCGCAGGAAGGCGTGGTGAACGGCCACTACCGCGCCACCGAGCCTCAGAAAATCCAGAAGCTCGGACAGCTGCGCCAGGGCGTCGTCAAGGTGCTCGAAGACGCGGCCTACTCCCCCAGCCTGGCCAGCAAGTACACCGTGGCCGACCTCATCACCGGCTACGGCGTGGCCGAGGCCGTGCGCCATTACTACGCCCTGTGGCCCGGCACGGCGGTGGCCGGCAAGCGCGTCCTCATCCAGGGCTGGGGCAACGTGGGCGCGGCGGCAGCCTACTACCTGGCCAGCCAGGGGGCCCTAATCGTGGGCATCATCGACCGGGCCGGGGGCCTGTTGCAGCCCGCGGGTTTGCCGCTGGAGGAAGTCAGGGCCCTGTTCCTGGGCCGCGACGGCAACGCGCTGCACGCGCCCGATTTGCTGTCGTTTGAGGAAGTGAACCAGCAAATCTGGACGGCCGGGGCCGAGATTTTCGTGCCCGCCGCCGCCTCGCGGCTCGTGACGCAGGCACAGGTAGAAGCGCTGGTGGCCAGCGGCCTGGAGGTCATTTCGTGCGGAGCCAACGTGCCGTTTGCCGACCCAGCCATCTTCTTCGGGCCCACCGGCGAGTGGGCCGACGCGCACTGCGCCGTTATCCCCGATTTCATCGCCAACTGCGGCATGGCCCGCGTGTTTGCCTACCTGATGGAAACCGGCGCCGAAATCACCGACCAAGCCATTTTCCAGGACGTTTCGCGCGTTATCGGAGCAGCTTTGGCGCGCACCCACCGGCAGAGCAACGCACCTACCGGCCTGGCCCAGTGCTCGTTCGAGATGGCGCTGCGGCAGCTGGTGTAGGGCCCCGGGGCCAGGGCCAAACAAAGCGCGACGGCGCGGCGTTGTCGCCGGGCTGGCGTATCATTGGGAACTGCCCCCGCAGCCCTGGCTTATTTTCGTTTTATGCGCTCCATTCCGCTCTTCCCGCTGAACCTCGTCGTCTTCCCGGGCGAAAAACTGAACCTGCACATCTTTGAGCCCCGCTACCGCCAGCTGGTGCGCGACTGCTTGGAACAAGATGTTTCGTTCGGCATCCCGCCGTTTCTCGACAACCAACTGAGCGAGTTGGGCACCGAGATGCGCCTGGTGAACGTGGAGAAATCGTACGCCAACGGCGAGCTCGACATCCGCAGCCGCGCGGTGGGCGTGTTCCGGCTGCGCAAGTTTGAGCGGCAGGCCCCGGGCAAGCTTTACGCTGCCGGCCAAATCGAGGAAATCGTGCAGGACGAAGAATCCGACCCGTTACTGCGCCAAATCATTACCGCACAGGTTCGCCAGCTCTACGAAGCGCTGGGACTCAAAAAGTTACTTCTGGAATTATCCCCTGACTACCGCATCTTCGACATTGCCCACCACGTAGGCTTCAGCACCGAGCAAGAGTACCAAATCCTGGCCACCACCAGCGAGCTGGAGCGCCAGCACCTGGTGCGCGAGCACCTCGACCGCACCCTGCCCGTGGTGCTGGAAACCGAGCGCTTGAAGGAGCGCGTGCGGCTGAACGGCCACTTCAAGGAGCTTATCCCACCAAACTTTTAATCGCAGCTTCCGTGGATTTAAGCATTTCTGGACCACAGAGTGTGCAGATTTAACGGATAGGAACGGATTCCAGCTGCCTTCAAATACTCAATAAGTGGTGGGTTCAGGGCCCCGGCCTCAATCAGCGTAGTGTTAAGACCCAACCAAAAAGGCCACTCAATGAGTGGCCTTTTTGGTTGCAGGGAGCCTTTGAAATTCGTTCTTATCCGTTAAATCTGCACAATCTAAATCTGCATAATCTGCGGTCCAGAAATGATTAAATTCACGGAAGCTGCTAAGATCAAAACTACTGCTTCAGTCCGGCCGGCACGCCCTGCGGGAATTCCTGGCTGATTTCCTGTTGCAAGCGGCCGATGCGGTTGCTGGGATTGGGGTGGGTGCTGAGGAATTCGGGCTGGCCCCCGCTGCCGCCTTTGCTTTCGAGCATCTGCATTACCTTGATCATGGCGCTGGGGTCGTAGCCAGCCTTGGGGGTAAGTTGCACGGCTAGGTCGTCGGCTTGCAGCTCGTCTTCGCGGCTGAAGTTTAGGCCCACCACTTTCACGATGGCGGCGGCCACGGCGGCGCTGGCCACCGTGCGGCCGGGGTTGTTGGGGTCGTAGCTGGCGATGGTGGCGGCCCCGGCCAGGCCTTGGGTGAGGTTGGACTTGGCCACTTGCTGGGCCGAGTGCCGGGCAATTACGTGCCCCACTTCGTGGGCCAGTACGCCAGCCAATTGGCCTTCGGAGGTCAGGTTTTTCAGCAGGCCCTGGGTGATGAACACCTGCCCGCCGGGCAGCGCAAAGGCGTTGATGGTCTGGTCGTCGGCCAGCAGGTGAAACTGAAACTTGTAGGGCGACTGGCCGGCCTTGGTTTGACTGATGAGGCGCTGGCCCACTTGCTGCACGGCCTGCGTGGCCTGGGCGTTGGTGCTTTCGCCGCCGTACTGGGCCTCCATGCTGGGGGCGGCTTGCAGGCCCAGGGCAATTTCCTGGTCGGGCGTCATGCCGCCCACGTGCTGGGTTTCGCCGGTTACCTCGTTTTTCGACGTGTTGAAGAAATAGCCTAGCAGCGTAACGGCTGCCACAACCAGGCCAATGATGAAGCGTAAGTTGAGGCGCATGGCCAAGCAAATAAAGAAGTGAGGAATTCGGCACTAAATCCTGCCGCAGGGCCTTTTAACGCGCTTCGGGCCCCGGGGTTATGTCGGGCCCCGGCGATGCTGCCATGCGTTCGCGGCGGCGGGGCCACCTTTGCGGCGGTTTCTTGTATTCCTCTGCCATGCGCCCTTTGCCGCCAGTTTCAGTTTTCTCTCGCCTCGCCCGCCGGGTGCGCCCCGTGGCCGCCGGGTTGGCGCTGGCCGGTTGCGGCCACGCCCTGCCCCCGCTGCCGGGCTTCGCCCCCGCGGCCTGGCGCGCCGATGCTTACGGCTGCCAGGGCCACCGGCTGGCGCAACTGCCCACTTTGCTCAAGGCGCGCGAAAAGCTCTACCTCACCCGGGCCGATGACATCAACGCCCTGCTCGGCCAGCCCGACGAGGAAGAACTACGCGAGGGTACTGAGAAAGTGTACATCTACTACCTCGTACCGGGGCCCCAGTGCGGGGCCGGCCACCACCGCTCGGCGGCGCCATGCCTGCGCCTGCACTTCGGCCCGCTGGGCACCGTCACCGAAATCCTGGTTGACCCAGCCGCAAAAGTTAGCCGATAGGTTTTGGCGGCAGTATTTGCTGGGTTAACGGGCGGTAAGCTGTATGTTGCGCAAATGGATTTTTGCAGCAGCGTCGTCTCATAAATCGCTGGCGTTGGGGGCCTAATTAACAAGCAAGGGGCCCGCCGAATAATCGGTGGGCCCCTTGCTTGATTTTACTGTCAGCGGTTTAGCCGCGGCCGTTGCCGGTGTCGGTGGGCGTCATGGGGGCCCCTTTTTCTTGGTGCAGTTGGGCGAGTTGCGAGGGCGAGAGGATGCGGCTGCACTCCTGGTCGTACTGGGCATCGAGCTCGGACAAACGCGTAGCGCGGCCGGGCTCGTCGGGCTTGAAGTAAGTGTTGATTTCCCCGAGCTGGGCCACGCGGGTACGGTTCACAGTGAACAGCTTTGCGTACTGGCCTTCGTTAAGGTGCAGGCTATTAGCCATCTGCCGGGTGAGGGCCGCGGCTTCGGTGTTGAACACGGAGATGTTCGGCACGGCGCGCTCAATGGATGTGCGGTCAACGAACTGGGCGCGCGCCGGCATATAGGCTAGGGCGAACAACATGAACAGCGCGGAGATTTTGGCTTTCATAAAGTAATTTTTAAAGAAATAAAGAGGGGGCTAGCAGAGCTTTGTAGGAGAAGGAAAATAAATATTCGGATTTTTAAAAAGTCCAATACTGCATTTGGGGCCCCAGGGTGAAGCAACCGACTGCAATACACTTAACTGGCCCTTTTACATTCCATTTATTAGGCGTTTTCTACAAATTTGATCAATAATACAAAAAAAAACCAGTTCCGTACAGAACTGGCTCTAAATCACCGAAAAATGCAACGCCAATGTGCCGTTAATCCTCGCTTTTCATGGGGTCGGGCGCGTCTTGCTTAAAGTATTGCATAGCTATAAGCGAAGTGATGACGCCGGTCATGGTACCCATGAGGATAATGGTCAGAAACGCCAGTACTACCGACAAATCGAAGCCGAAAATGTCGCGGACGCGCGTCAGGTCCATGGCGTGGGGCATTACCACGGTGAGCACGATGAAACCGAAGCCCAGCACCACCGAAGCCACCAGCGCCGTAACGATGCCCGTGCTGAACCCATCAAAGTAGCTTAATTGACCATTTGTATCTTTGGAGCGACGAGCAATGGCCAGCATGGTGCCGCCCACCAGCATCAGCAGGTCGAGGGCGCCCGCTTCGATGCGGTCAAAAAATCCGAGCAGGGCCGCCACGGTGGTGTAAACCAGGAGCACGACCCCGGTGAATATGCCCATGCTAAAAGTACTTTTGGGGTTGGTGGAAGGGGCCGTGGCCATACAGAAGTGCGGGTAAGGTGAAGAGAACTACCCTGCTATACTGCCTTTGCGGGCCGGAAGTTGGGCCCTGGGCTGGGCGGGCACCATTTAGCAGGCGGAGCGGTTGGTGCACGGGGCCGTGCGCCGCGGTTTCGGGCCCGGCCCGCCGTGCGTAAATTTGGGGCCCCCGGGCCCCGGCCGCCCCCTTCCATTCGTCATTCTCAACCTGCTGTTTTCATGATTTCAACCTCCAACGTGAGCCTGCGCTACGGCAAGCGCGTGCTATTCGAAGACGTTACCGTTAAATTCTTGCCCGGCAACTGCTACGGCCTCATCGGGGCCAACGGCGCGGGCAAGTCCACGTTCCTCAAAATCCTTTCCGGCGAGCTGGAGCCCAACACCGGCGCCGTGGAAATGCCCGCCGGCCAGCGCCTGGCCGTGCTGAAGCAGAACCAGTTTGCCTACGACGACCAGCAGGTGCTGCACACCGTCATTCAGGGCCACCAGCGCCTGTACGCGGTGATGAGCGAGAAGGACGCGCTGTATGCCAAGGCCGACTTTTCGGACGCCGACGGCGAGCGGGCCGCCGTGCTCGAAGGCGAATTTGCCGACCTCGAAGGCTGGAACGCCGACTACGAAGCCGCCGAGCTGCTCAGCGGCCTGGGCATCACCGAAGACAAGCACTACTCGCTGATGTCGGACCTCGGCGCGAGCGAAAAAGTGCGCGTGCTGCTGGCCCAGGCCCTGTTTGGTAACCCCGACGTGCTGCTGCTTGACGAACCAACCAACAACTTGGATACTGAGAGCGTGCTGTGGTTGGAAAATTTCCTCGACAGCTTCCAGAACACGGTGATTGTGGTGAGCCACGACCGCCACTTCCTCGACGCCGTGTGCAACTACATGGCCGACCTGGACTTCTCGAAAATCACGATGTACCCCGGCAACTACACGTTTTGGTACGAGAGCAGCCAACTGGCCCTGCGCCAGCGCCAGGACGTGAACAAGAAAACCGAGGACAAGCGCAAGGAACTCGAAGAGTTTGTGCGCCGCTTCTCGGCCAACGCCTCAAAGAGTAAGCAGGCCACTTCGCGCCAGAAATTACTGCAAAAGCTGACGCTGGAGGAGATTAAGCCCTCGTCGCGGCGCTACCCGTACATCGCCTTCAAGTCGGAGCGCGAGCCCGGCAACCAGCTGCTGACGGCCGAAAACCTGAGTGCCAAGGTGGACGGCAAGCATGTGTTTAAGAACGTGAGCTTCTCGCTCGACAAAGGCGACAAGGTGGCCATCGTGGGCCGCGACGACCGCGCCGCCTCCCTCCTGTTCGACATTTTGTTTGGCGAGGCCACCTCGGCCACCGGCGAATACAAATGGGGCACCACCATCACGCCCAGCTACTTCCCCAAGGAAAACAACAGCTTCTTCCAGTCGGGCGAAATGAACCTGGTGGACTGGCTGCGGCAGTATTCCATCGAGAAGGACGAGAGCTTCGTACGCGGCTGGCTGGGCCGGATGCTGTTCTCGGGCGAGGAGTCGCAGAAGAAAAGCAACGTGCTAAGCGGCGGCGAGAAGGTGCGCTGCATGCTGAGCAAGATGATGCTGGAAAGCGGCAACGTGCTGGTGCTCGACGACCCGACGAACCACTTGGACCTGGAATCCATCCAAGCCCTGAATAACGCCCTGCGCGACTACCCAGGGGCCATGCTGTTCGCCTCGCACGACTTGCAGTTCATTGATACGGTGGCCAACCGCATCATCGAGCTGACGCCCGACGGCATCCTCGACCGGCGCATGAACTACGAGGAATACCTGGCCGACGAGACGCTGAAAAGCCAGCGCCAAAAAATGTACCACCTGGTGTAATTTTTGCCGCGGCGGGGGGGCACGAAACGCGCCCACCCGCCGTTTAGGGCCCTGGCAGCCAACGATTTTCTGCGCTTTACCCCTCACTTTTCCTTCATGAAATATTCGCTGCTTGCGCTGCTCGCGCTCGGGCTCACCATTGGACGCGCCCACGCCCAGGAACGCCCCGTGCTGGGGGCCCCGCCGGTGGTGCTGCCCGCGCCAACGGCGCCCGCCCCGGCCCGCCCGGTCGAGCCGTCGCCCACGGCCCCCGAAATTCCCATCTACACGGCCCCCGGCACCCAGCCCGCCGTGCAGCCTCAAACGCAGCCGCCCGTCACCATCGAGCCCAGCAACACCAGCCCCTCGGGCCTGGAGCTGCCCGGCCGCGAGCAGGCCCGCAAGGCCGCCCAGGCGCACGCCGAGCAGTACACCAAATTTTTCATCTACTCGGGTTTCGGGCTTAGCTACGGCTCCAATTACTACACCCCCGGCGGGGTATTCAGCATCAGCGCCTCACCGGCACTCGGCTACCGCATCAACGACCGGGTATCCGTAGGGCCCGGCATCAGCTATTCTTATACCAACCAGACATTTGGCGGGGGTAACCCCAGCTTGAGCTTGAACAACATCGGCGTCAAAGTCTTTGCGCAAATTAGGGTTATCAACCAATTTTTTATCCACGGCGAGTACGAGGTCACGAAAGCGCAGCTTCCGTTAGTGGACGCCAACAACAACTATATCATTTCCAACAATCAGTTTGTGACTGGCTCGCGCACAGTGGAATCGCCGCTGGCGGGCGTGGGCTACCGCTCGCAAATAAGTAACCGGGCCGCTGCCGACCTCGTGGTGCTCTACAATTTCAACGACACTTTTAACAACAGCATTTATTCCAACCCGGTCATCCGATTCAACTTCCTGTTCAACATTGGGAAATAGGGCCCCGGCCGCGCATAAAAAAGCCCTTCGGCCAAGGCCGAAGGGCTTTTTTGTGTTTTCCAGTTAACTGCTTTTGCCCCCGCTATACCGCGTTGCGGCCGCTGATGACGCGGAACAGGACGGCGATGATGGCAATCACCAGCAGGATGTGGATCAGGCCATTGCTTTGAATGCCAGTGCCCATTACCCCGAAAAAGCCGAGGGCCCAGATAATGATGCAGATGACGGCGATGATGTACAGGAGGCTACCCATGGCGGTGTGGAAGTTGGGAATAGGTGAAAGAAAGTGTTGTGGGCTTTGTACGGTGGATGTTTTAAAAAAGATATGAAGTTTTCAAAACATTTCAGCGGATTCACAATCGGGCCCAACCAAAGGAGTAAAACGTAGCTTTGCAGCTTCCCTCCCAATTTTTCTTTTTTCCCTTATGAACATCGCCGTCATCGGCTCCGGCACCATGGGCAACGGCATTGCCCACGTATTTGCGCAGCACGGCTTTGCCGTCGCACTCGTCGACGTAAGTCAGCCGGCCCTGGACCGGGCCCTGGGCACCATTGCCAAAAATCTTGACCGCCAGGTGGCCAAAGGTGCCCTGGCCGAGGCCGACAAAACCGCCACCCTGGGCCGCATTCGTTCTTTCACGACCATTGCCGAGGGCGTGGCCGATGCGGAGCTCGTGGTGGAAGCTGCCACGGAAAATGTGGACCTTAAGCTCCAGATTTTCCGCGAGCTGGACCAGCACGCGCCCGCCGGGGCCCTGCTGGCCAGCAACACGTCGTCCATCTCCATCACCAAAATTGCGGCCGCTACCCAGCGCCCCGCCCAGGTCATCGGGATGCACTTCATGAACCCCGTGCCGGTGATGCAGCTGGTGGAAGTAATTCGCGGCTACGCCACCTCCGACGAAACCACGGCCCGGGTGATGGACTTGTCGCGCCAGCTCGGCAAAACGCCCACCGCGGTGAACGATTACCCCGGCTTCGTGGCCAACCGCATCCTCATGCCGATGATCAATGAAGCGATTATCAGCCTATTTGAGGGCGTGGCCGGCGTGGCGGAGATTGACACGGTGATGAAGCTGGGCATGGCCCACCCCATGGGGCCCCTGCAACTGGCCGACTTCATTGGGCTCGACGTGTGCCTGGCCATTCTGCGGGTGCTGCACGACGGCCTCGGCAACCCCAAGTACGCGCCTTGCCCGCTGCTGGTGAACATGGTGATGGCGGGCCGCCTGGGCGCCAAATCAGGCGAAGGCTTTTATAAATACACGGCCGGCTCGAAAGAATTGGTAGTGGCCCCCACCTTTGCCAAGTAGCCCTGGTTTACTTGGGGTAACGTGCGCAACGGGTTTGTTGCCGGGCGGCGCCGGTAGCTTAAAGGGCCTTAGCTAGTAGCGTACCAGCCTTTGGTTTGAACGGCATTGTCCCTTTAATGGCGTCTTAAGGAAGCTTAAGGTTTGCTTAACGAAGCTAGGCGCATCCCCGGCCCGTGACCGGATTTACGCTGCCTGCCGTAAAAGACAAACTATCCCGCCAGCCCTTGGCGGGGCTTCATCTTAACCAGCACACAACGTGGAAAAACGCACATTAGGATCTGCCGGCCTTGAAGTATCGGCCCTGGGCCTGGGCTGCATGGGCCTGAACCGGGGCTATGGCCCAGCCACCGACGTAGCCGAGGCCACCAAGCTCATCCGAGCGGCGGTGGACCTGGGAATCACCTTTTTTGACACGGCCGAAGCTTACGGCGAAGCCAACGAGCAGGTGGTGGGCGCGGCCCTGGCCCCGGTGCGCAACCAAGTCATTATCGCCACCAAGTTCGGCTTTAAGGAAGGCGACCCGGCGCAGGGCCTCGACAGCCGACCGGCGCGCATTCGGCTCGTGGCCGAGCAGTCGCTCCAGCGCCTGGGCACCGACCGCATCGACCTATTTTACCAGCACCGGGTAGACCCCAACGTGCCGATGGAGGACGTGGCCGGCGCGGTGCAGGACCTGATTCGGGAGGGCAAGGTGAAATATTTTGGCCTTTCGGAGGCCGGGCCCGATGCCATTCGCCGAGCGCACGCCGTGCAACCGGTGTCGGCCTTGCAGAGCGAGTACTCGCTGTGGTGGCGCGAGCCCGAGCAAAGCGTGTTGCCTACGCTCGAAGCGCTCGGCATCGGCTTTGTACCGTTTAGCCCACTGGGCCGGGGCTTCCTCACCGGCGCCATCAGCGCCGATTCGACCTTCGCCAGCGGCGATATTCGCAGCTCGCTGCCACGCTTCGAGGCAGCGGCCCGCCAAGCCAACCTGGCCCTCATCGACCTCATCAAGCAGCTGGCTGACCGCAAGCAGGCTACCCCGGCCCAGATTGCCCTGGCCTGGCTGCTGGCCCAAAAACCCTGGATTGCCCCCATCCCCGGCACCACCAAACTGGCCCGCTTGCAAGAGAACATCGGCGCGGCCAAGGTAGCCCTCACACCCGATGACTTGCGGCAACTGGAGCAGGCCATCAGCCGGATAGCCATTCAGGGCGAGCGTTATAGCGCGCAGATGCAGCAGGCTATTAACCGGTAGCTAGCTGGCCGTTCTGGCAAAGGGCCTGCACCAAAAGGCCTTTGGGCCCCACGCAAAAGAGCCGCGGCAATTGCCGCGGCTCTTTTGCGTGGGGCCCCAAAGCTGTTCCAGTTATGGCCCTGGGCTACTTCAGCTTAATACCCTGCGCCGCCATCTGCTTCTCCTGCTCAGCATGGTTGGCCAGGTACTGCGCGTGCTGCTCCTCGGTGCGCTCGTGGCCGAGACTGCGCAGGTGCTCGCGCAGCTTATTTTCGGGCCAGTCGGCGCCGTAGGATGGCGTGCCGGGCTGCTGGCGCCACGACTCGTGCAGGCTGCCGTCTTCCACGGCATCAAAGCCCAGCTCTTCGACCAGGTCCATTACTTTGCGCTTGGCAGCTTCGTCGTCGCCGGCTACGGGCAGTGCGATGCGGCCGGTCGTGCCCACGGGCGTGCCCTTTTTTTCGAGGTGCTCGGCGTAGATGTTGTTGAACACCTTTACCACCGGCCGGCCCAGGTGCTGCTGCACCCACTCGCTCTCGGTGAGGGTGCCGGTTTCCAGCTCGCGCAGGTGGCCGTCGCGCAGCAGCGGGTAGTAGTTGCTGGTGTCGATGACCGGCACGCTGGCGGGTACGCCCTCGAACAGGTCTTTGGGCAGGTCGGGGATGTTGATCAGCGGAATGGTAACCACGATAATTTCGCCGTGCTGGGCGGCTTCGCGGGCGGTGGCGGGAGTAGCGCCGGTTTTCTGGGCCACGTCGCCCAGCGTTTCGGGGCCGCGCGAGTTGGCAATGAGCACTGAGTGGCCGAGGCTGGTGAGCCGCACGGCAAGGGCGCTGCCGATGTGGCCGGCGCCGATAATTCCTATTTTCATGGTTGGTGAAGTTAACATTGTGGACAGCTGCCTTACGCAACTGCGTTTTCCAAGACCACCTAGCCAATAGAATTGTTTGACCTGGCGCTTTCAAACGACTTTGGCCAGCCGACACTGGCTGAGTGTCTTATTCAAAAAGTCTACCCACCAAAAAGCGCCTTGCCAACCAGGAGGCGGGGAATTTTCCTCAAGCAAATGTCTGGTTCATAACTATTTATTCAAGAGGGAAAAGCCTGCGCGGACACGTACTCAAGCATCGCGTGGCCCCCGTGCCGGGCTTCTGCGCAATCACCAGCCGGAAGGGTGTACCCGCTGGGGCCCTACACTGTAGCTAGGCGGCGTGCGACGAGGATGTTGCCCCCTACCGGCTAACTTCACTTGGTTTTGCTTGCTGGCTTGGGCCGTTGGCTTCGATTAGTGAAAAATATTCCTCAAAGCCGCCTCAGTGAAAAGGCAAGCTGAACGCGGCGGCCTACCACCGCGCGACGCACTGGGACGGGGTATCTGCTTTTAGGCCATTTCCGTTATGCCGGGGCCCCAGGTAGTGGCCCGCTAGTTTTGCGCAGTAGCAGGGCCGGGGCCGGCGGCCGTTGCCCGGGGCCCACCCGCAGACTTAGCGGCGGCGCCTGACGTTCATCGCTTAGCTTGCGTGAGGAGTTGCCGACGGGGAAACCTCACCCCCTCCTCCGACTCTATCCCTGAGCCCTTCTTTGCATGGCGACCCCCGACGACGCTGCCCTGGATGCCCGCCTGACGCACTTGCGCCAGACCGACGCGGCGGCTTTTCTGGAAGCCTTGTTCAAGGCGTTTTATGCCCCGCTGGGGGCGGTGGCCTACCGCGTGGTGCCCGACCGGGCAGTGGTGGAAGACATCTTGCAGGATGTGTTTTTGCGGGTGTGGCAAGGGCTAGCCACCCTGCCGGCCATCGAATCGCACCGCGCCTACCTCACCCGCATGGCCCTCAATGCCGCCCTGCGCCACCAGCAGCGCGCCCAGCGCCAGGTGGCCTGGGACGATGCTCCGCCCGCCAGCGCCCCCGTGGCCCCGGATGCCCTGGCCCAGTTGCACGCCACCGAGGCGGCGGCGGCAGTGGCGGCAGCCCTGGCCCACCTGCCGCCCCAGTGCCGCGTGGTGTTCGAGCTGAGCCGCTACGAGGAACTGAGCTACCAACAGATTGCCGACGCACTGGAAATATCGCCCAAAACCGTGGAAAACCAGATGGGCAAGGCCCTGCGCATTCTGCGGCGCGAGCTGGCGGGCGTGCTCAAAAACCTGTATGGGGTGCTGCTCTACCTGCTGGCACTGCGGGCACTGAGTGCCAGCGGCGGGCCAGCCCAGACCGCGCCAACCGCTATTTTTGGGGGCTGCGTGGGGGTAAGGGCGCCGTGGTGTATCCAGTCAATACCTGGCCCCGTCTTCCTCCCCCGGCTTCCTGCTTGATGATGCAACGCTACCCCGATCCGCCGGATGCCCCCTGGGCGCTCTTGGCCCGCCACCTGGCCAACGAAGCCTCGGCCACCGAGCGCGCCGACCTGCGTGCCTGGGTGCAGGCCGACCCGCGCCACCTGCAAATCCTGACCACCGTTACCCGCGCCTGGGAACGGGCGGGCGAGGCCGCGGCGCAGCCCGTACTTTTTTCGCCCGCCGATGTGGAGGCCGCCTGGCAGCGCTTCCGGCCCCTGATGGCCACGCCAGCCGGACAACTCACTGCGCCTGCACTCAGCCCTGCTCCCACGCCGGAACCCACCGCCGCGCCCGGTCCTGCCCCTACCCCCGCACCGGTGGTGCGCCCGCTGTGGACCGGAGCCACGCCGGCCGCAACCAGGTGGTGGCAGCTGGCCGCCGCGCTGGCACTGCTGGCAGGCGGTGGCTACCTATTGATTGATCGGCAGTTTCTGCACAAGCACGATACCGTGACGACCTATGCCAGCGCCGCCCGCCGCCAGCTGGTGCGCCTGCCCGATGGCAGCCGCGTGTGGCTGAATGCCCATTCGCGGCTGCACTACCGGGGGCTGGGCGCACCGGCCAGTGCCGGCACGCGGGCCGTGCAGCTCACGGGCGAGGCCTATTTTGAGGTGGTGCACAACCCCACCCGGCCCTTCCTGGTGAGCACCGCCACGGCCCGCGTGCGCGTGACGGGCACGGCCTTCAACGTGCGGGCCTACGCGGCCGAAGACTCGGTGGAGGTGAGCGTGACCCGCGGCCGGGTGTGGCTGCTGCGCCTCGCCACCCCCGACAGCGTGCTGCTGACGGCCGATACCCGCGCCGCCCTGCGCGCTGCCGATGCCCCCGGCCGCGTGGCCGCCACGCTGCACCGCACCCCTACGGCCGACCACAATTTCCGGGCCTGGCAGACCGATACGCTGCGCTTCCGCGACACGCCGGTGGCCCAGGTAGCCCAGACCCTGCGTGCCACCTTCGGCACGGCCGTGACGCTGCTGAGCGCCGGCCTGGGCAAGTGCCGCTTCACTGGCACCTTTGCCCGCCCGCAGCCCGCGCAGGTGCTGGCCGTGCTGGCCGCCGCCACCGCCAGCCGCCTGGGCCCCGACGGCAGCGGCGGCTACGTACTGGCCGGCCCCGGCTGCGCCGAGGACGCGGCCACGGCCGGCCTAGTGGATTCGGCCACGCAAGTCGCCCAGCCGTGAGTGGGGGCCCTGGGTACTGGCTGGGCATGCGCCGCTTATGGCTGGCGCTGGTGGCCAGTGGGCTGGCCAGCGGCGGGCCGATGTGGGCGCAGCAACCGGGCCGGCTGGACCCAGCAGTGCCCGCGGTGCTAGCGCGCCCGGTGGCGCCCACGCCCGGCAACCATCCGTTGGGCGAGCTACTGGCCGAGTTGTCGCGCCAGAGCCGGCTACCGTTTAGCTATAGTAGCTCGCTCATTCCGGTGGGGCACCGCTACCGGCTGGCGGCAGGGCCGCCGCGCCCACTGGTCGTGGTGCTGCGCGACGTGCTGGCCGCCAATCACTTATCCTATGGCTTACTTGATGGCCAGCTCGTGCTTTGGCCCGCCCATGCTGCTCTACCCGCCGGCGTAACTGCCGTGAACGGCCACCCCGCCAGCAGCGGGCCGCCCCTGCCCGGGCGCGCGGCCTTCGCCGCCAAGGGGCCAGGCTACGTAGCTGGCCCCGCAGTTACGCCCCCGTCTACCCAAAAAGCTGGGGCCCCGGCGCTTACTGCTGGCCCACCCGGCGAGCTGCGCCGCCCCGCACCAACCCCCGCCTCCACCCCTCCCACGTTGGCAGCGGAGCCGGGTGTCCGCGCAATAGCAATTAGGGGCCCCAATCGCGATAAAGTCATAAGCCAACCGGCCGGGGCCGTTGGCCTGGCTGCTTCAACAAGGCTACCCACTGGCCAAGCACGGCCGCGTTCAGTGGTGCACGCTCCTCACTCCGGAGCCGAAAAGCTGGGCGCTGGTGCAGCGGCGGCCTCCGCGGTGGCCCCCGGTACTTTTGCTGCCTCGCAGACCCGGCCACGTGTCATCGCCGCCTACTCTGCTCAACACCCCGGGGCCCCAGGGCCGCTGGTGGGACGGGCGGATGGGGCCCTGCCCGCGTCGGAGCGCACGGGGGCAGGCACTCGGGCCGCCGGTGGCACACGCCGTGCGCTGCCGGCCGCGCCCGAAGCCTTGGTGCCGCTGGAGACGCGGCCCGTGTTGGCGGTTCTGGATTCAGCTCCGCTCGGGGCCCCGGCCAGCGTCTATCCTGCCCATGGCGCCGTGGCGAAAAGCACTCCCGCCGTTCCTACTCCCACGCCGCTGCTGGCTGGGCTGCGTGGCTGGGCCTACCTCCACGGCGAGGTGTGGGCCAGCGAAAGCCTGCCCTTGGGCGCAACCGTGAAAGTGGGCGTACGCCAGGCCTACCTCATAATTGGGGCGGCCTTCGCGCCCGCTGGCCGCCACAGCGGGGCGGCGTGGGGCGTGGGGTTGGGCACTGCCAGCCAAGCCCGGGGCCGCTTCACGCCCAGCCTCGACGTGCTGCTGTGGTGGCTGAACGGCAACGATGGCGACGTTGGCAAAACGCAGCTCGCGCAGCTGCGCCCGCAACTGGCCTGGCAACTCAAACAAGGCGGGCGGTGGCAGCTGGTGGGCGGGCCTACCCTCAACCTGGCCACGGCCCGGCGCACCGTGGGCGCACGGCCGCGCTGGTCGGTAGGGCAAGACCAGTGGCTGTGGTTCGAATCGTTCGACGACCAACCGCTGCTGCGCCTGTGGCCTGGAGTGCAACTGGGCCTGCGGTTTTAGCCCCCGCCTAAGTTTAGGCAGCGGCCTTACCTGGCCTTGGCCACCGGGGCCCCGGCGGGCAGCACCGCCCCCGGCGGCTAGCCGGGCACGATGCTGCTTGGCCTGCCGCTGAGCCTGTTAAGTAGCGCTGGGGATGGCGACTATGGTAATGCACCCCAACTCGACTAATGGGCCGGCCGGGCAGGTGTTCACGTCGTCGGCATCGCCGTCGTTCTTTTTGAGGGTATAGCCCACCGTCACCTTGTCCCCGGCTTTGGCGTGGAAATTCGTCCAGATGGGGCCGGTGGGCACTACGTAGGTGTTGTCGGCTAGTTGCAGCACCAGGCCGCAGCCGGTGGTTTTGCTCAAGTCCACAACATTGGCAGCGATGTTGCAAGTGCCGCCCCGGGGGGTGCAGCTGCCGTCGTGGCCCTTGCCTTCTTTGTCGAAGCAGCTGGTGAGCAACGAGCTGGCTCCCAGGCTAAACAGGGTCAAGGTGGCGAAGGCCACACCGCGGGAAGAAAAACGCTTCATAAAAAAGTGGATTGAAAAAGGTGAGAAAAAAGGGAAATCGTGGAGGGGCCCGGCGCGCGGCTCAGGGCAGTACTTCGAGCCAGCCCTTGAAGCGGCGGCCGTCGGTGAAGGTGACGAGGTAGTAGTAGCTGCCGCCCGCCCCCGCCCCGCCCCAGCGGAAGGTGCGCGCGGGCGACGTATACACCTGCTGGCCCCAGCGCGAGAAAATGCGAACCCCGGCAAACTCGCTGCCGCAGAAATCGGGCGGCAGGGCTTGGTCGAGCACAAAAAAATCGTTCAGCCCGTCGCCGTTGGGCGTGATGACGTTGGGCGGCCGGAACGCCACCGAATCGGCGGGCCGCACTAGCTCGAAGCGCACGGTGCGCGTGCGGGGCACGGGTGCGCACGCGCCGCTTTCCGTCAGCAGGAAGTGCACCACCAGGCCCCCGGGCACCGCGGCGGCGCTGGCCGTGGCGCAGGTGGGGGCCCAGGCAAACGTGCCGGTGGCGCGGCCGGCCCCGTTCTGGGCCCCGAACACCATGCCCACGGCGGCCAGGTCGAAGCCTTCGCCGGAAGCACTAAGCGTCAGCAGGTTGGCATCGGCGTCGGTGCCGAGCAGGGTAGCGGTGTAGGGCATGCCCAAGGCCACGCGCACCACGGCCGGCGCGGTTTCGGGCACGGGCGCGGGCGGCAGCGTCGAGGTCAGGACCGGGGGCGCGTTGGGGGCCACCACGGCCGTAAAGGCCACCTGCACCGTGTCGCGTTTAGGCAGGCTACAGCCGTTGTCGGCCACCACCACATTGAGGCGGTACACCTGTCCCTTGGTGTCGGTGCACGCCGGGAAGCAGAGCGTGGCCGTGAGCGTATCGGGCTGGCCCGCGGCCCGCACCGTGCCGCCAGTGGCGGTGGTGAAGGCCGGGGCCCCGGCAGTGAAATTGACCGGCTGGGCGCTGAGCGTGAGCACCGAGCCAGCGTCGGGGTCGGTGTATTTTACACTGAAGCACAGCGCGTTGGGCCCCAGGCGCAGCGTATCGAGGCCGGGGCGGTAGGCGCGGCCGTTGGCCCACACCGTGGCCACGGGCGGGTTGTTCTGGGGGCAGTTGAGGACGTAGAGCTGGAAATCGCGCCGGGTTTCGCCGATTTTCACGCCCCGCCGGTACTCCGCGCAGCGCACCCCGAACACGAAGAGCCCGAGCCGGTTGGCCCGCACCGTGAGGCGCCCGGTGTGGGCATCGATGCCCAGCGCCGGGGCCCCGGGAATCTGGTTGAGCGTGCCGAGCCCCGTGCCCCAGGTGATGGTAGCATAGGGCGCCGCCACCGGGGGCGGGCTGGGCACGGCGGCCGAGGAGTGCCCGTTGAGCGGCGTCACCATGTCGTACACCAGCGAATCGCCGTCGGGGTCTTGCCCGCCGAAATTGTAGTAAAACAGCTCGTTGCGGCACGCGTAGTCGCCCAGGGCCGGAAAAATGCGCGGCGTGGAATCGATGAACGGCTGGCCGTTGCGCACCACGGCCGGAAACTCCAGGTAGAAGGTTTGGCCCGCCGCGCCGGGGTCCACGATGTTGCCGATGGCCAGGTTGCGGCAGCAGCGCTCCACGGCCGCGTAGTAGCCCTGGGCGCTGGTGTAGGTGGTTGGGCTCAGCACAATGTCCTTGGCGTACACCAGCTTGCGGGTGCTGAGCGAGCCCACGGCGCAGGCCGGGTTGGTGTAGCTCACGAACGAATTGCTAACCAAAGGCAGCACCACACTGGTTAACTGCTGGTTGGTGGCCTTGTCAAACAGGCCGGCCGTCAGGGCCTGGTCGAGCGCGGCCGGGCTGCCGTTGATGGCGTCGAAGTACAGCGTCAGGGTGAGGGTGTACGTGCTGCCGGTTTGGTGGAGCAGGTTCATTTCGCCGCCCACAATGTGCGTGGCCCACGCGGGGGCCCCGGCCAGCAGCAGCAAAAGCAGGCTACTCAGCACGGGCAAAGCCCGCCGCCGAAAGTATTGGTACAACGTCCTCATGGAAGCGGGCTTAGCGGGCTATAAATTTATTATAATCAATAATTTAATGATTAAAAAATATTAATGCAGGCTATGGCTGAGCACTAGCCGGGGCCCCGGGCCGGGGCGGGGCCCAACCCGGTAGGTCACGGGCAATTTTGCGGGCCGAGGGCGGGCGGTGGGTGGGCCCGGGGGCCGGCAGCTCGTGCGTCGCCAGCAGCTCTTCGTAAACCGCCTGCTGCAGGGCCAGTCCACTTCCCCAAGCCGGGGCGGCAAGCTGGCCCCGCGCCTCGGGCCCGTACGACCACCCCAACAGCTCAGCGCCCGGGCCACTGGGCCGGGCCACCAACCCTGGCAGGTAGCGGGCCTGCGCCACCAGGCTAGGCCACACGGGCCGCCAGCCGCCCCCCGTTGGCCGCACGTATTCCAAAAAGCTAACACGATGCATACTTCATGTACTTGACAGTGAACCAATACCAGCCGGACACCTCCGGCCCCCGAGCGCGGCCGGTTGCCAGGCAGCGCGCTCATCCATAAGAGGCACAAGCCCCCGCCTACCCCCACGCGGCCCCCGCTTTTATTTTGACACAACGACTGCGAGCAAGTAAAAAAGCGGGGGAATGCCGTTATTTATTTCATAAACCACTCACATAAAGCAGTTTATTGTAGCTTGGTGGTGTGTACCGGCTCCTGCTGCTGTTGCGCGCCCCGCTGCTTACCGCCGTGGGGCCCCAGCTTAGGGCATGACGAAGGAGAAATCCACGCTCACGATGTCGGCCGTGAGGCCGGTGGTCTGCCAGTAGTGGCCGTAGCGCAGGTCGATGGATTTGAACTTGGCGACCCGGTCCCCGAAGGGCGTTTTGAAGCGGCCCAGCCCGTAGAGCGGTGCGTAGCGGAAGCCCAGGCCCACCTTCTGAGCCGTGAAGGCCGCCAGGTCGTAGTCGGACGAATAGAACTCATCCACGATGGAATGAGCCAGGTAGGGCGCAAAGTAGTCGGCCGCCGTTTGGGTGTGGTAGCGGTAGAACGGGTAGAGCGTGAAAAAGGGCGTCACTTTCACCGGCGCTTCCAGCTCGAAGGTGTGCGCCCGGATGCCGAAATTATCGTTGTAGAAACGGTAAAAGCCCCTGATTTGCACCAGGTCGGTGGCGTAGTAGTTCAGGCGCAGGCCCACGGGGTACTTGTTGCGCAGGCGCGGCAGCAGCTCGGTTTTGGCGGTGCCCAGCTGGCCGGGCGTGCCCAGCTCCGGGGCGCTGTTGTAGAAGTACACCCGGTGAAACGGCGTGCTCAGCAGCCCGCGCTGGGCCACCAGCTCGGTGCTCACGGCCAGCTGCAAGCGCTTGCTGATGACCTGCGAATACACGATGTTCAGGTTGAAACTCTGCCGGTTATCGAAGCCCGAGCCGTGGGCTTGGTTACCCTTGCCGGTGCCGCCGGTACGCAGCTCGACGGGCAAAATTAGCGTCACCTTATCGAGGTACACCTGCCCGCCGATGCTCAACTCGCGGTTGCCGTCGCGCGAGCCGTGCGTCCAGGAGCCGGCGAGGTTAAACGACTGGTAATCATATTCCTTAGAAGCCCCACCGCCAATGCCTAGGATAGTACGCTTGTCCTTCAAAGTGCGCGAGTAGCCCAGGTCGATGTGGTAGCGCACGTCCTGGGCCGACGGCGACGAGAGCACTTGGTCGATGCGGTCGGTCGAGGCCGAAGCGTAGTAATCGAAGCCCACGTTGGCCGTAATGCGCGCCACCGAGTCGAGCGGCACGTTCAGGATGATGGTGGGGGCCACGTCGGTGAGGTGCTGCGTGCCGATGCCGCCCTCCACGGCCCCGTGGTTGCCGTTTTGCTGGTAGTAGCTGCTGAGGATGTCCACGTCGGTTTCGCCCACCGACACGGGCGCGGGGTGCGCCACCAAAGTCGTCGCGGGGATGCCCGAGCCGTCGAGGCGGTTGGGGTTCGGCGTGCCCTGGGCCAAGGCCGCGGCGGGCAGCGCCAGAGCGAGGCCGGCGGCTAGTAAAAATCTCATAAACAAGTAGCTAATGCGCCAGTAAAAAACCCGCTAATTGCAGCCGCAGCCGCCGCCTACCTTGCCGCCGTTGGCCCCGCCGGCCCCCTCGCGGTAGCTCTCGAAGTTGACCTCCGAGGTTTCGACCTTTTTGGTGGCCAGCTTCATGTCCTCGTCGTTGAGGTAGGCCTTTTGGTAGGCGGCTACCGACACGCAGCCCGGCAGCGCGGCGGCCCCAACTAGCAGTAAGCCCAGCGCAGCCGGGCGAAAAAAGGTGGCGAATGTCATCGGGTAACGGGGGTTTTAGCGGCGGCGGCGGGGGCGGCGCTGTGGTACGAGTTGAGCTGCAGGCCCTTGGAAACTAGCGTCTGGCCGTCGTCGGTAATCACCGTGGCGTCCACGCCCTTGAGGCGGTTGACCAGGGCCAGGCCCGCCCGGGGCCCCAGCACGAACACGGCGTCGTCGAGGGCGTCGGCCAGCTCCACGTCGGGGCAGACGATGGTGACCGAGCGCAGCCCCGTGGCCGGGTAGCCCGTGTGGGGGTTGATGATGTGGCCGTAGTACGTGCCGCCCACCGTGAAGTACTGCTCGTAGTTGCCCGCCGTCACCACGGCCAGGTCGCGCACCGTCAGCCACGACGAGACGCTACGGGGCTTGGCCGGGTCGCCGATGGCGATGCGCCAGCCCGCGCCGTCGGCCTGCCGGCCCCAGCAGTACACGTCGCCCGAGCCGTTGATGAGGCCCCCGGCGATGCCCATCCGCTTCATGGTCTCCGAAGCCCGGCGCACGCCGTAGCCTTGCAGGATGCCGGCCAGGTTGATCCGCATTCCCTTATCAGGCAGAAAAACGGCGTGCGTAGCCGGATCCAGCTGCACCTTTTGCCAGCCCACGCGCGCCACCGAGCGGCGCACCGCGGCCGAGTCGGGCAGGCGGGCGTGTTCCTGCCTGTCAAATTGATAAATCTTGTCGCCGCTGGCAAACGTGACATCGAACGCCCCGCCGCTGAGCGCCGAAATCTTCAGCGTGCGCGCAATGAGGTCGTACACCTCCTGGTCGACCACCACCGGCCGGATGCCGGCCAGGCGGTTGATTTTGACCACCTGCGAGGTCGAGTCCCAGTACGAACACAGGCGGTCGATGCGCTGGGTTTCGCGCAGGCCGGCGCGCAGGGCCCGCCAGGCCAGCGAGTCGTCGGCCGACACAGCCGTGAACGTGAAGTGCGAGCCCATGAGGTGGGCGCTGCGGGTGTAGGCGCGGGGCACGTGGGCAGCGGCCACGGTGGGAGCCTGCGCCACCGCCACCAGGCTGCCGCTCACGCCCAGCCCCGCGAGCAACGCGGCCCGCGCTTTCCGCTGGAAAGCAGTCAGCCAATTCGTTAGTAAACGCATGCGTTTAGTTTTTGATGAGAAGCTGGCTCAGATAAGCGTCGTAGGCGGGGGCCCCGCCGGGGCGGTAGCCGGTGCGCGCCAGCACTTTGCCCTCGGGCGAGAGCAGCACCACGGCCGGGAATACCCCTTCTTTATTAATTCGGGCCGCGGCGGCCTCATTCAGCTTGGTTTGGGCCGGGTCGAGGCGGTTTTTCTTGTTGCGCGGGAAGTCGAAGCGCGCCAGCACGAACTTGCCCTGGGCATACTGCGCAAACTCGGGCTGGTCGAACACCTCCTGCTTGAGCATCATGCAGGGCTTGCACCAGTCGGAGCCCGAAAACACGGCCAGTACCGGCCGCTGGCTGGCCTGGGCCTGCGCCAGGGCGGCGGCGAGGTCCGAAGTCCAGGCCGGGGCGGGGGCCTGCGCGTGGGCGCGGCCGGCGGCCAGTAGCGCCACAAATGGGAGGGCAAGCAGTCGCATAATTGCAGAAGCGAAAGGTAATAGCAGAATGAGACTAAGCAAGAGATAAATTCAAGCTGGCTAGCCGGTTACGTGCAGGCTGGTGCCCGTCTGGACCACGGTGTACTGCTTGAGCCCCGACGACACTGGGCCGCTGACAATGCCCCCGCTCAGGTTGAACACCGCGTTGTGGTTGGGGCAGATGAAGTGCGCCGCCGCTTGGTTGAAGTACACGCTGGTACCCTGGTGCGGGCACGGCGCCTGAAAAGCCACGTAGGTACCCGCCGCGGTTTTGGCCACAATCACGGCCCGGCTGGCCCCGTAGACATAGCCTACGCTGGGGTTGTCGAGGGGGGTGCTGGTCACGGCCGTCAGGTCCACCGTGAAATCGACGCCGGTGGCGGCAGCAGTCGGCGCGGGGTCGCTGCCGGCGCTGCTGCACCCGCCCAGGCAGGACGAAGCCAGCAAGCTGGCGGCCCCCAGGCCAAAGAGCTGCAAAAAATCCTGGCGGTTCATTCCTACTGGATTGGGCATTATAACAGAGCGAAAGGATGGTGGTGCAGGGCGCGCCCTTACTGGAAAGATGCGCAGCCCTGCTCCTACCCCCACGCTTCGCATATTTTTATTTTTCAGCAAAGTGATTACTATCTGGCTTTCAGAATAATAAATCTTGAAATGGTAAAAATGAAGCTGTTTAGGAAGTCTGGAGATTCTTATCATGTCACCTTACTGGGCTACCAGTGGCAGGGCAACTCGAACTGGGACACCTAGAGCACCGCTGGACGCGACCAGCTTGTGCAAACGTTACAATGCCCTACGCTTGGGCCCCATACCACGACCCGGCCTGCCAACTGCTACTTAACGGGCGGACGCTGCAAGTCCGTGCTACAGCCGAACGCCGGGGCCCTGATTTGCGTTGAGGACCTAGCAGCGCGTACTTCACAACCCGCGCGCTTTTCCTGACCCATGACTGAACATGCATTATTTGGCGCCGGCTGTTTCTGGTGCGTCGAGGCCGTTTTCCAGAACCTGAAGGGCGTGGAGAAAGTGGTATCTGGCTACGCCGGGGGCCGCATCGCCAACCCGACCTATAAAGAAGTGTGCAGCGGCCTGACGGGCCACAACGAAGTGATTGATATTGCCTTCGACCCGGCCGTCATCAGCTACAAAGAGCTGCTCGAAATCTTCTGGAAAACCCACGACCCGACCACCCTCAACCGTCAGGGCAACGACGTGGGCACCCAGTATCGCTCGGGCGTGTACTACTACAGCGACGAGCAAAAGCAGCTCGCCGAAGGCTACAAACAGAAGCTCAACGACGGCCATGCCTTTCCAAACCCCATCGTGACGGAAATCACCGCTGCCCCCACCTTCTACCCCGCCGAGAACTACCACCAGAACTACTTCAACCTGCACGGCCACGAGCCCTACTGCCAGTTCGTCGCCAAGCCCAAAGTAGACAAGGTGAAAGCCCTGTTCGGCGAAAAGCTGAAGGAAGGCGTAGCGTGATTGCCGCCCGGAACCTGGATAAAAAAAGCCCGCTAATTAGCGGGCTTTTTTATGTGTCAATAAAATTAATCCTACTAGTAACAAAGAAAGTTCTAGCAACAAAGGAAGTTCAGAAAAGACTAGAATCCCTCCTAGTAAACTAAGTAATCTACCCTTGCACGGATAAGTATACCCAACAGGGCCTGCTAGAATTCCGGCGAATAAAAACACCAAGCCAAGCCATTTCTGCTTAGTCATATAACTACTTTGCTCACTGTGCTTTGTGTGGCCGTCAAATTTATCCTTACCAAATTAAACACTTACCCCAAAATCGCGCAACGCGTCGTTCAAGCTCGTTTTCAAGTCGGTGCTGGGTTTGCGCTGACCGATGATGAGGGCGCAGGGCACCTGGTACTCGCCGGCGGGGAACTGCTTGGGGATGGAGCCGGGGATGACGACCGAGCGGGGCGGCACGTAGCCCTTGTACTCCTTGGGCTCGGGGCCCGTCACGTCGATGATTTTGGTGCTGCCGGTGATGGTGACGCCCGCGCCAATGACGGCTTCTTTGCCGATGCGGCAGCCTTCGACCAGGATGCTGCGCGAGCCGATGAAGGCGCCGTCCTCGATGATGACGGGGGCCGCTTGCACGGGCTCTAGCACGCCGCCCAGGCCCACGCCACCGCTCAGGTGCACGCCTTTGCCCACTTGGGCGCAGCTGCCCACGGTGGCCCAGGTGTCCACCATCGTGCCCTCGCCCACGTAGGCCCCGATGTTGGTGTAGCTGGGCATGAGGATGACGCCGGGGGCCAGGAAGGCGCCGTAGCGGGCCACGGCGGGCGGCACCACGCGCACCTGCTGGCCGGCGTAGTCGGTTTTGAGCTGCATTTTGTCGTGGTACTCGAAGGGGCCCACTTCCTGGGTGCTCATCTGGCGCAGGGGGAAGTAGAGGATGACGGCCTTCTTCACCCACTCGTTGATGGTCCACTCGCCGCCGTCTTCGGCGGGCGGGGTGGCCACGCGCAGGCGGCCTTTGTCGAGCTCTTCAATGATGGCCTCGACGGCGGCTTTGGTGTCGGCGGTTTGGAGTAGGGCGCGGTCGGCCCAGGCAGCTTCGATGGTGGCTTGCGCGGCGGCGGAATCGAATGACATAAAAACGGAAAAAGTGAATCCGGGGCAAAACTACCATCTTTGGCCGCCGCAGCCGCGGGCCGGCGCTTCCTTTCTGCCTTGCTTGCCCATGCCGCCGCTCACCGTTCTGCTTGCGTCCGTCCTCAAGCCCGTCGACGAGCCGCGGATGACGGGCAAGTTTGCCGCCACCCTGCTGGAGCGGCCCGGCATGCAGGTGCACGTAGCCGGCCAGGGCCCCCGCGCTGGCCGGGGCCCCGGGGCCGGCGGGGCGGAGAGCCGACTAGAGTTCCACGCTATTTTTCAGGGTTCACGGCTGGGGCTGAGTCGCTTGGGGGCCCAGTGGCGCTACTGGCGCCTGCTGCGTCGCCTGCGGCCCGGCCTGGTGGTAGTGCACGCCCCGGAGCTGCTGCCGCTCACGCTGCTGTGGCAGGCGCTGGGGAGCGGCCGGCGCTTCGTGTACGACATCCAGGAAAACTTCGCGCTCAACATCCGCACCCAGCGCGTGTACCCGCCGTGGGTGGGCCGCGTGCTGGCCGGGGCCCTGCGCCGCGTGGAAACCCTGGCCGCCCGCCGCGCCGCCGGCCTCGCGCTGGCCGAGGCCAGCTACGCCGATGAGCTACCTTTTTTGAATAGGGCCCCGGGCCGCGTGGCGGTGCTCGAAAACAAGTACCAGCCCGCGCCCGGCGAAGCGCCACCCGCCGCTGCCCGGCCGCTGCCGGGGCCCCAGACGCCGCTGCGGCTGCTGTTTTCGGGCACCCTCTCGGAGCTGAACGGCGTGCGCGAAGCGGTGGCCCTGGCGGGGGCCCTGCACGCGGCCCGGCCGGGCGGGGCCCACCTCACGGTTATCGGCTTTTGCCAGCAACCCACTTTATTGCAGTGGCTTACGGAAACTGCCGACCAACACTCGGCCTGGCTGACGCTGGAAGGCGGGGCCCGGCCGGTGCCCCACGCGGCCGTAGTGGCGGCCATCGGGCGGGCGCACCTGGGCCTGCTGGCCTACCGCCCCCACCCCAGCTCGGAACGATGCCAGCCCACCAAGCTGTTTGAATACCTGGCCCACGGCCTGCCGCTGCTGGTGCCGCCCAACCCGCTGTGGGCGGCGGCAGTGCGGGCCCACGGCGCGGGCTTGGTCGTCGATTTTGCCGACCCAGCCGCGGCGGCGGCCACCGTGCTGGGGGCCCTGGCGGCGGGCCCGGCGTTTTACCCGCAGGGGCCCCCGGCCGATGCGCTGTGGGCCGGCGAGGCCAAAAAATTATGGGCCCTGCTGAATTTATCCTGAATAAGCTGCCAACTTTGCGCCCCTTTTGGCGGGGCAGTTCCGTACATTTCCTTCCCCAATCCCACCCTTTTCCCTGCGTTGCATGGCTACTTTGCGTCATTCCGAAATTGCCGGCGTCGGCCACTACGTACCCAGCCGGGTGGTGAAAAACGCCGAACTGGAGCCCCTGCTCAACACCTCGGACACCTGGATCCAGGAGCGCACCGGCATCCAGGAGCGGCGCTGGTTTGAGGAAGGCACCGACACCACGGCCAATATGGGGGCCCGCGCCGCCCGCCGGGCCCTGGACATGGCCGGCCTCCAGCCCGACGACGTGCAGCTCATCGTATTCGCGACGCTTTCCCCCGACTACTTCTTCCCGGGCTCGGGCGTGCTGTTGCAGCGCGAGCTGGGCATGACGAATAATTGCCCCGCCCTCGACGTACGCAACCAGTGCTCAGGCTTCATCTACGGCCTCTCGGTAGCCGACCAGTTTGTGCGCACCGGCATGTACGACACGGTGCTGGTGGTGGGCTCGGAAATCCATTCCTCGGGCCTCGACAAAACGCCCAACGGCCGCGGCGTGGCCGTCATTTTCGGCGACGGCGCCGGGGCCGTGGTGCTGCGGCCCAGCACCCGCGAGGGCCACGGCATCCTCAGCACGCACCTGTATTCGCAGGGCGAGTTTGCCGAGGAGCTGATTGTGAAGGAGCCCAGCTCGAACCAGGAGGACCGGGTGGGGCACGTCATCGCCAACGCCGCCGACCTTTACCCCTACATGAACGGCCAGAACGTGTTCAAGCACGCCGTGGTGCGCTTCCCGCAAGTCATCAAGGAGGCACTGGACACGAACGGCTACCAACCCGCCGATATCGATATGCTCATCCCGCACCAGGCCAATTTGCGCATCACGCAGTACGTGCAGCAGAAAATGGGCCTGCCCGACGAGAAAGTGTTCAGCAACATCCAGCGCTACGGCAACACCACCGCCGCCAGCATCCCGCTGGCCCTGAGCGAGGCCGTGGAGCAGGGCAAAGTTCAGCGCGGCGACCTAGTGTGCCTGGCCGCTTTCGGCTCGGGTTTCACTTGGGCCTCGGCGCTGATTAAGTGGTGAGATTGTTAATTAAAAATTATAAATGAAGAATTAAAAATTGATGCGGGAGAACCGGCGTCCTCCAAACCGTCGGCTTTGCTAGCCGCGCTCTTAACGTCATTTTTAATTTATAATTTTTAATTCCCTCATGACCATCACCGAAGAGAACTACCTCAAGGCCATTTGCAAGCTTTCGGAAGCGGAGCCGGAGACGGGCGTGAGCACCAACCGCATTGCGGGGGCCCTGGCTACGCGCCCGGCTTCGGTGACGGACATGCTGCGCCGCCTGGCCGACAAGGGCTTGCTGGATTACGAGAAGTACCGCGGTGTGCAGCTCACCGACGCGGGCCGGCGGCTGGCATTGCTCACCATCCGGCGGCACCGGCTGTGGGAGGTATTTTTGGTGCAGCAGCTGGGCTTTAATTGGGACGAGGTGCACGAGGTGGCCGAGGAGCTGGAGCACGTGCAGTCGCCGCTGCTGATGCGGCGGCTCGACGCCTTTCTGGGCCACCCCGCCCTCGACCCCCATGGCGACCCCATTCCGGCCGAGGACGGGGCCATGCGCCGCCCCGCCCACCGCCTGCTGGCCGACCTGGAAGCCGGCGAACGTGGCACCCTCACGGCGGTCAAAAACACGTCGGGGCCCTTCCTGCAATACCTCGACAAGGTGGGCCTCCAGCTGGGGGCCCTGGTGGAAGTGCTCGACAAGGTGGCCTTCGACCACTCGCTGGAGCTGCGCGTGAACCGGGAGCGCACCGCCCTGGTGTCGGCCGAAGTGAGCCGCAATTTGTTCGTGACGGCGTAGTCTGAACCACGGATTTATCGGATTGGGCGGATTCGTCGGATTTTGGGGACGATTCCTGGGGCCGGTTAGGGGCCCTGGGACGGGGCGGGCAGCCGGCTTTTCGTTGAATCGCTGTTATCCTAAACTAAACCTCTTATCAGACAAACGATTAGCAAATGCACCCTAGCGATTAGCGGGCAGCCGGCGAAAAGCCAGCAGCCCGCCCTGTTCAGGGGGCCCATATAGCCCAAACCTAAGCCTAAGCCCAAACGCGAATCGTCCCCAAAATCCGACAAATCCGCCCAGTCCGATAAATCCGTGGTTCTGACACTCTTTTCCGATACCATCGTGGCCTTGTCCACGCCGCCCGGCGTGGGGGCCCTGGCCGTGGTGCGCCTCGCGGGGCCCGACGCGGTGAGCCTGGTGGCCGGCATATTTTCCAAGAAAAACCTAGCCGCTCAGCCCGGCCACACCCTGCACTACGGCACCATCCGCGACCCCGACGGCGGGGCCCTAATCGACGAAGTAGTCGTGGCCCTGTACCGGGCCCCGCGCTCGTTCACGCGCGAAGACGCGGTGGAAATTAGCACCCACGGCTCCGACTACGTGGTGCGCCAGCTGCTGGCGCTGCTGCTGCGCCGCGGGGCGCGCCTGGCCGAGGCCGGCGAGTTCACCAAGCGTGCCTTTCTCAACGGGGCCCTGGACCTGGCCCAGGCCGAGGCCGTGGCCGACCTTATCGCCGCCGACTCGGCCCTGAGCCACCAGGTAGCCCTCCACCAGCTGCGGGGCGGCTTCTCGCAGGAGCTGCGCGCGCTGCGCGGCCGGCTTGTCACGTTCGCCTCGCTGCTGGAGCTGGAGCTGGACTTTGGCGAGGAAGACGTGGAATTTGCCGACCGCACCGGCCTCAGGGCCCTGCTGGCCGAGGTGGCCGAGCGGGTGGCGGCGCTGCTGCGCTCGTTCGAGCTGGGCAACGTGATTAAGAACGGCATCACGGTCGTCATCGCCGGGCGGCCCAACGCGGGAAAGTCCACGCTGCTCAACGCGTTGCTGCGCGAGGAGCGGGCCATCGTGTCGGCCATTCCGGGCACCACGCGCGACTTTATCGAGGACGAGGTGAGCCTCGACGGCCTGCGCTTCCGCTTCGTGGACACGGCCGGCTTGCGCGACGATCCCGCCGACGAGGTAGAAGCCATCGGCGTGCAGCGCACCCGCCAGCGCATCGGCCAGGCCGCCCTGCTCCTCTACCTCTTCGACCTAACCGAGTTGACGCCTGCCCAGGTGCGGGCCGAAATTAGGGCCCTGACGGACGCGCACCCCGCCCTGCCCGTGCTGGCCGTGGGCAACAAGCTGGACTTGGGCACGGCCGAACAGCTGGCTGACTTTGACGGCTTTGCGGTTGGCGGCACCGCCGCCGTGCGGCTGGCTGCCGCCCGGGGCCAGGGCTTGGAGGCGCTGCAAGCCGCGTTGCTGGCCCGCGTGCGCAGTGCCGGCCTAGCGGGCCACGCCGGGGCCACCATCGTCACGAATGTGCGCCACGCCCGGGCCCTGGCCGTGGCGGCCGAGCACCTGGCCGCTGTGCGCGTGGGCCTCGACGCCGGCCAGGGCACCGAGTTGCTGGCCGCCGACCTGCGCCACGCCTTGGGGGCGTTGGGTGAAATCACGGGCGAGATTTCGTCGGACGATTTGCTGACCAGCATCTTCACCCAGTTCTGCATCGGCAAGTAAGCTGAGGGGCCCCGGGCCACGCTGGGCCAACCTGCGCCCGGTCGAAACCATGCCTCCGCTACTTTTGTAATAATTGCACGGCACAAAAATCGGGCAGCTTGCCGCGCAGGCCGTAGCTTCGCGCCCGTTACCCACTCCTTATTCCTTCCTCACCGCACATGGCAGAATCTGCTGAACTCATCCTCGACGGTAAATCCATCAGCCTCCCCGTCATCGAGGGCACCGAGCACGAAAAAGCTTTTGACATAGGCAAGCTGCGCGACCAGACCGGCTACGTCACCCTCGACTCGGGCTATAAAAACACCGGGGCTACCAAAAGCGCCATCACCTTCCTCGACGGCGAGGAAGGCATCCTGCGCTACCGCGGCTATCCGATTGAGCAGTTGGCCGAGAAATCGTCGTTCATCGAAGTGGCGTACCTGCTGATTTACGGGGCCCTGCCCACGGCCCCCCAGCTGGCCGACTTCAGCAACCGCATCACCAAGCACACGCTGGTGCACGAGGACATGCGGAAGATTTTCGACGGCTTCCCGAGCAGCACGCACCCGATGGCCATCCTGAGCAGCCTCACCTGCGCCCTCACCGGCTTCTACCCCGAGAGTATCAGCCCCAACCAAACTCCAGAGGAAGTTGACCTGAATGTGGTTCGCTTACTGGCTAAAATCTCGACCATCGCCGCCTGGACCTACAAAAACTCGGTGGGCCACCCGCTTAACTACCCCCGCAACGACCTCGACTACACCTCCAACTTCCTGTACATGATGTTCAGCTTCCCCACGGAGAAGTACGAAATCAACCCGGTGGTGGTGAGTGCGTTGAACAAGCTGCTCATCCTGCACGCCGACCACGAGCAGAACTGTTCGACCAGCACCGTGCGCCTCGTGGGCTCGGCCAACGCCAGCCTCTACGGCTCGGTGTCGGCGGGCATCAACGCGCTGTGGGGCCCCCTGCACGGCGGCGCCAACCAGGAAGTGATTGAGATGCTGGAAGCCATCGAGAAAGACGGCGGCGACACCAGCAAGTTCATCAACAAGGCCAAGGACAAGAACGACTCGTTCCGCCTGATGGGCTTCGGCCACCGGGTGTACAAAAACTTCGACCCGCGCGCCAAAATCATCAAAAAAGCCGCCGACGAGGTGCTGCAAGCCCTGGGCATGCAGGACAGCCCGCTGCTGAAAATCGCGCAGGAGCTGGAGCAAGCCGCCCTCACCGACCAGTACTTCGTGGAGCGCAAGCTGTACCCGAACGTGGACTTCTACTCGGGCATCATTTACAAGGCCCTGGGCATCCCCACCGAAATGTTCACGGTGATGTTTGCTGTGGGCCGCCTCCCCGGCTGGATTGCCCAGTGGAAGGAAATGCGCGAGAACAAAGAGCCCATTGGCCGCCCCCGCCAGATTTACGTGGGCGAGCTGGAGCGCGACTACACCGCCATCGGCGAGCGGGCCTAGGGCCCCAGCGTTTTGCTTTATTAAGCCGTAGCCGGCTTGCTCGCGGGCAAGCCGGCTACGGCTTTTTTAGGGCCCCGGGGGGTAGCTCAAGCTATTTCACGCTTGAGGGTGACGAGCAGGCCCCGGGCCTGGTTGCGGGTAAACTCCGTTTCGACCACCGCCACCACTTCCCAGCCCTGCGCCCCGAGCACGTTCAGCCGTTCCGTCAGTTCTTGGTAATCAATGGCGCTGAAGAAGCCGCTGTTGATGTCCAGCAGGCGGTATTCAAATTTTTTCATGGGTTGGCAGACAGCGTTGTGCGGCGGTTGAGGAGTCAGTCAAAACAACTCTATCGCTGCCGGTGCCCACGCATTACAGCCGGTGCGCTGTGAAGCTGCTGCGCAGGCCCTGGTAGGCCACCAGCTGGGCGGGGCGTAGCAGGGCGGACAGCGCAGTTTCGTAACGCTGCTGGGCGCCGGCCAGGGCCTGGTCGCGGGCAGCGGGGTCGGCACCGCTCAGGCTGATGGCCAGGGCCTGGCGCTCGGCCAGCATGCGCAGGTGCAGGGCTCGGATGCGGATGTACTGAGCTTCGTCGAGGGGCACGCGGCCGGCCAGGGCCCGGGTCAGGCCGTTGGCCCGCGCCACGGTGGCGGCCGAATACGCGGCGGGGTCGTCGGAGCCGGCCGGGGCCGAAGTAGCAGGTTGGGCCCCGAGGCCAGCGACTAGGCAGAACGTAGCGAAAAAGTTGTACATGGTAATGGAATAAAAAAGGTGATGAAGAAATCTCGGCTTATGCCCCTTGCCAACCGGCAGGGCCAGCGGCTTGGGTTCTCCAAACGTAGTCCTATTTCTCCTTCAGCCAAGTAACTTGATTTTCAGCCCATTTCTCATCCGGCTATTTTACGTATTAACCATAAACATCTGGTTAATAGACCTATATTATCAAATCGAAAATATGGCGTTTATACCAGCACTTTTCAGCGGCTAGCCATACCGACAAACCTTTCTTAACGGAATGCCAAACTATTTTCACCTTCCTAAAGCCTTGCTTTAAGTAGAAACCCTGAGCGGCTGCAAAGGCGCACTTGTAGCGCCAAGTCGCGCTCCGCCGCACGCGGGTTGCTTTAGCAACACCTAGGGCCCCGGGGCGAGGCCCCCTGCGGTGCCAGCGCTGCCTAGCAGCACGAGCACGCGCCGTCCGAACCAAGTAAACCTATTCGAATCAAGGTATCTGGTTAGAGGATGCGCAGCTCGATGCGGCGGTTCAGGCGGCGGCTGGCGTCGGTATCGTTAGGGCCCAGGGCGCGGGCGGCGCCGTAGCCCTTGGCCCGCAAGCGGGCGGCTTGCACGCCGTGGGCCGTGAGGTAGGCCACCACGGCTTGCGCCCGGCGCTCGGAAAGCTGGAGGTTAGCCGCGTCGGTGCCCACGTTGTCGGTGTGGCCCGAAACCTCGATTTGCACGTCCTGGTACTGGCGCATGAACTCGATGAGGCGGTTGAGCTCGGTGCGCGAGCGGGGCTCCAGCTCGTACTGGTTGGTGTCGAAGAACAGGTTGTTCAGCACCACGCTGCGGCCGGCGCGCACGGGGTCGAGGTAGATATCGAGCGTGAACGGGTCGAACTGCTGCTTGCCGGCGTAGTCGAAGCTCAGGCTTTTGAGCAGGTACTTATCGGCGGCGGCGTACATGGCGTAGCGGTGGCCCTCGTTAAGTACGGCGGTGTACTCCCCGGTTTCGGGGTCGGAGGTCACGAACTGCGTCAAGGCGTCGGTGTCCACGTCGTAGATTTTTACATCGGCCCGCATGGGCTTCTTAGTAGTAGCGTCGAACACCCGGCCCTGGGCGTAGGTGCTGGTTTCGCGGGCCTTGACCTCGGCGGGCACGTCGAAGCCGAAGAGCTGCACGCCCCGCTCGGGTGGCAGCCCCCCGGGGGCAGCGGGCTTTTCGTCGCCCATCTGCGTGCGCGAGTAGAAGCCGCGCTGGTTGTCAGACGATACAAACAGCGAGGCCTCGTCTTCGAACGTATTCAGCGGGTAGCCTAGGTTGGCCGGGGGGCCCCAGGCGCCGCCAGCGGCGGCTTCGCTGCGGAATACGTCGAGCCCGCCCATGCCCACCAGCCCGTCGGTGACGTAGTAGAGCGTGGTGCCGCTGGCGTGGATGAACGGGGCCATATCCTTGCCAGGCGTGTTCACCGGGGTTCCCAGGTTTTTGGCAGGGGCCCAAGCGCCATCGGGTTGCAAGGTGGTTACGTACAAGTCTTCCTGGCCCTGGCCGCCACGGCGGGTCGAGGTGAAGTACAGCGTACGCCCGTCGGCCGAGAGTGACGGCTGCGAGTCCCACTCCGGCGAGTTCACGGCCACGCCCAGGTTTTGGGGTGGGCTCCAGGTATTACCAGTGCGCCGCGAAATATATAAATCGCAGTTACCCACGCTCTTGGGCCGGTCACAGGAGGCAAACACTAGCGTTTTGCCGTCGCCCGAAATCGTGCCCGCGCCCTCGTTGTAGCTCGAATTGATGGTCGGGGCAATGCCAGCGGGCGCGCTGAACGTGCCATCGGCCGCCCGGCGGCTCACAAACAGGTCTTCGCCGCTGCTCAACATCGGCCGCCCCGTGAAGAGCAGGAAGCGGCTGTCGGCCGTCAGCGTGGGAAAGTATTGGAACTTGAAGGCGTTCAGCGGGGGCCCCAGCGGCGCGGGCGCGGGTCCTACGGGGTGCTTCAAGGCCGCCTCGGCAAACTCGCAGGTGCGCAGGCCGCGCTCGGCCACGGCGCGGTGGCGGGCCACTTTGGGGCCCACTTTCAGCAGCTGGCGGTATGCCACGCCGGCAGTGGCGTAGTCACCGTACTGCAAGGCCAGGTCGCCGAGCAACAGGTACTGGGTGGCGCGGGCGGCGTCGGGCGGCACCTTGGCCAGGCCCTCGCGGTAGGCGGCCAGGGCCCCGCGGGTGTCGCCCTGGGCCTTCAGTAGCGAGCCTTTCATAAGCCAGCCTTCGCCGAGCGACGGAAACTTTTGGGTGAGGGTACCCAGCGTCTCCAGCGCCTTGCCAAACTCGCGGTCTTTGGCCTGGGCCTGAGCCTTCTCGTAGAGGCCGCGAGCCTTGGTATTGGCAATAACCGGGGGCGCAATTCCCTGAGCCTGTGCCGATAGGGCCCCGCCCAGGGCCACTGCCAAAACCAGTCCGCCATGCAGTGCGCAGCGTCGGGCGTTGCCCCAAAAAGTACCCAGTCGTCGCATAGCCCGCAAACTACGGAATGTCGAGGTATTTATGCGTTTGCAGCGATACTTGCCAGCGCGGGTGGGCCTTCACGTAATCGATGAGGGCGGGCGTCATGCGAGCGGCGCGGCTCCATTCGGGCTGGAGGTAAAGGCGCGTGGTGGCGGGCACCAGCGCGGCGTGCTCCTCGGCCCAAGCAAAGTCGCTGTCGTTGAAAACGATGATTTTCAGCTCGTCGGCGTGGGCCAGCACGTCGGGCCGAGGAGCCTTGAACTTCTTGGGCGACACGCAGATCCAGTCCCAGCGGCCGCTGAGCGGGTGGGCCCCGGAGGTTTCAATCCAGGTTTGGAAGCCGGCCGCTTGCAGGGCCCGCGTGAGGGGCCCGCAGTCGTGCATCAGCGGCTCGCCGCCGGTGATGACCACGTTCCGGCCGGGGTACGCGGCGGCGGCGGCCACCAGCGCGGCCACGGCCTGGCGCGGGTGCGCGTCGGCGTCCCACGATTCCTTCACGTCGCACCACACGCAGCCCACGTCGCACCCGCCGAGGCGGATGAAGTAGGCCGCCCGGCCGGTGTTAAAGCCTTCGCCCTGAATGGTATAAAACTGCTCCATCACCGGCAGCGCCGTAGCCACCGGCCCCGGGGCCGTACCGGCTAGCACCGGCAACTCCAACATCAACTCCATAGCCATAATAGCACAATCAGACAAGCAAACCGGCCCCGCGCCACCCGCAAGTGGGGGTTAGAAACAATCCTTAAAGGTACGGCTTGCCTTGGGGAAGTTAAAAGTTGAGGGTTAAAAGTTAAAAACCCTGCTCTTTTTTCAACTTTTAACTTCCCCAGGGCGCGGGTATACGGCGCCCGTGGCGGCGCGCAACGTGTTCAGCAGCAGCATGGCGATGGTCATGGGGCCCACGCCGCCGGGCACGGGCGTGATGCGCGAAGCCAGCGGGGCCACTTCGGCAAAGTTCACGTCGCCCTTCAGGGTGAAGCCGCTCTTCTTGTTGGCGTCCGTCACGCGGGTCGTGCCCACGTCAATCACCACCGCGCCGGGCTTCACCATGTCGGCCGTCACGAACTCGGGCCGGCCGATGGCGGCCACGATAATGTCGGCCGTCCGCACAATTTCAGGCAGGTTTTTGGTGCGCGAATGGCATAAAGTAACAGTGCAGTTAGCCGTCTCCAAGTTTTTGGCTAACAAGATGCTGACTGGCGTACCCACGATGTTACTACGGCCAATAACCACGCAGTGCTGGCCACTCGTTTTGATGCCCTGGCGGGCCATCAACTCCACGATACCGGAGGGCGTGGCAGGCAGCAGCGCGGGCAGTCCGGCCACCATGCGGCCCAGGTTCATGGGGTGGAAGCCGTCCACGTCCTTCTCAGGCCGGATGGCTTCGATCACCTTCTCGGCATCGATGTGCTTGGGCAGCGGCAGCTGCACAATGAAGCCGTCGATGGCCGGGTCGTCATTCAGGGCCCCCACCTGGGCCAACAGATCGGCCTCGGTGATGTCGTCTTCAAAGCGCAGCAGGGTGCTGTCGTAGCCCACCCGCTCGCAGGCCAGCACCTTGTTGCGCACGTAGGTTTCGGAGCCGCCATCGTGGCCCACGAGGATGGCGGCCAGGTGCGGCGGGCGCTGGCCGGTGGCCGTCAGCTTGGCCACGGCGGCAGCAATTTCAACTTTGATGTCCTCGGCGGTTTGCTTGCCGTCGATGAGGTGGGGGGTAGCAACTTGCATTTCTATAAACTTTAGTGTTCTTCTAGCATCACTGTGAAAACTGTACTCCACGAATAATAGTGGGTTCGGCCTACGCTAATAAACCAGTTTTCTTCCATTTCCTCGGGCAAGTCGGCGAAGATGTGCAAACCAGTTCCGTTACTTAATTCCAAGCGTAAATCGCCCCACTTAGGCAAGGTTACTGTTTGGACTTCGCCATCATGCAATAGCGCCAAGCCAAGAGCAAGCAGGCCATCTGGGTCTTCATGCCAAGTGCAAACGACGTCTGCTCCTTTGGTTACGCGCCATGCACAAGAGACCATAAGAGAATACTCACCCCACTCCGGCTTGTCCGCTAATGGCTCACCGAATTGTAAGGTGGAAATGGACCCTGCACCGCTACCAGCTCGGCTGCCCCACGCCTTTATACCGCGCAGCTTTTAAACGACTGCTTGTAGCTCAGAGAAATTAACTTTGCGTTTTGCCATAATTAAAAACGCGGCCCTTTCAAAGCCGCGTTTTTCAAATCAGTCAATCTTCAGCACCGCCAAAAACGCCTCCTGCGGAATCTCAACCGAGCCCACGGTGCGCATCCGCTTCTTACCCTCCTTCTGCTTTTCGAGCAGCTTGCGCTTACGGCTGATGTCGCCGCCGTAGCACTTGGCAATCACGTTTTTGCGCAGGGCCTTGATGGTTTCGCGGGCGATGATTTTCTGGCCGATGCTGGCCTGGATGGCGATGTCGAACATCTGGCGGGGCAGCAGCTCGCGCAGCTTTTCGCAGAGGCGGCGGCCCCACTCGTAGCTCTTCGAGCGGTGCACAATGGCCGAGAGGGCGTCCACCTTCTCGCCGTTCAGCATCACGTCGAGCTTCACCATATCGGATTCGCGGAAGCCAATCAGCTCGTAATCAAGCGAAGCGTAGCCGCGGCTGATGGACTTGAGCTTGTCGAAGAAGTCAAACACGATTTCCGAGAGTGGCAGCTCGAAGCTCATTTCTACCCGCTCGCTCGTCAGGTACGACTGGCCCTTGATGATGCCGCGCTTCTCCATACACAGCGTAATGATGGGGCCCACGTACTCCGAAGCGGTGATGATCTGCGCTTTGATGTAGGGCTCCTCGATGGTTTTTATCAGGTTCGGCTCCGGCATTTCGGAGGGCGCGTTGATGGTCAGCAGCTGGTCTTTGGTGCCGGTGGCGTGGAACTGCACGCTCGGCACGGTGGTGATGACCGTCATGTTGAATTCGCGCTCCAGGCGCTCCTGTACGATTTCCATGTGCAGCATGCCCAGGAAACCGCAGCGGAAGCCGAAGCCCAGCGCCACCGACGTTTCGGGCTCCCAGACCAGCGAAGCATCGTTGAGCTGGAGCTTTTCCATGCTCGAACGCAGCTCCTCGTACTCGGTCGTATCCACCGGGTAGATGCCGGCGAACACCATCGGCTTCACGTCGGCAAAGCCCTGGATGGCCTCGGCCGTGGGGTTATGCACGTGGGTAATGGTGTCGCCCACCTTCACCTCACGGGCTTCTTTGATGCCCGAGATGAGGTAGCCCACGTTGCCGGCGCTCATCTCCTGGCGCGGCTCCTGGTTCAGGCCCAGGATGCCGATTTCGTCGGCCCCGTACTCCTTGCCCGTGGCCATGAAGCGCAGCTTGTCGCCCTTCTTCATCACGCCATTCTTGATGCGGAACAGGACCTCGATGCCGCGGTACGAGTTGAACACCGAGTCAAAAATCAGGGCCTGCAAGGGGGCCCCGGGGTCACCTTTTGGAGCTGGTACACGTTCCACAATGGCGTTCAGGATGGCCTCAATGCCAATGCCAGCCTTGCCCGAAGCGTGGATAATGTCCTCCGGTTTGCAGCCAATCAGGTCCACAATCTCGTCGGTTACTTCCTCCGGCATGGCGTGCGGCAAGTCAATCTTGTTGAGCACCGGGATGATTTCCAAGTCAGCCCCAATGGCGAGGTACAGGTTGGAAATTGTCTGGGCCTCAATGCCTTGCGAGGCATCCACAATCAGCAAGGCCCCTTCGCAGGCGGCGATGCTGCGGCTCACTTCGTAGCTAAAATCGACGTGGCCGGGCGTGTCGATCAGGTTCAGCGTGTAAATCTCCCCTTTGTAGGGAAACTGCATCTGGATGGCGTGGCTTTTGATGGTAATGCCCCGCTCGCGCTCCAGGTCCATGTTGTCGAGCAGCTGGGCCTGCATGTCGCGCTTGGCCACGGTGCTCGTGAACTCCAGGAGCCGGTCGGCCAGCGTGCTTTTGCCGTGGTCGATGTGGGCGATGATGCAGAAATTACGGATATTCTTCAACGGAGGGCGGTTTTTTCAGAACAACGAAGGTACGGCGAAAGCAGTGCCAATGCCAGCGTAAGGGTGTAGCGTGGACTCTGCGAGTCCGCGCGTTGAACGTTCACTACGCGCGGACTCGCAGAGTCCGCGCTATAGCCTCACGCCACCAGCTGGTTGCAGCCGCGCACATCGGAATTGTCCATGCGGCCCAGCACCTCAAACGAGCCATCGGAGTGCTGCACGGCTAAATCTTTGGTTTCGATGAAGGCACACGAGTCAATGTTGGCCAGGTCAATAACATTGATGGCACCGTCGGGCCGGCGCTCGGCCACGTCGAACGGGTCGGCGGGGTCGCGCAGCAGCACGCGTAGCGGCGACGGCGCGTGGAAGCGGCCGTCGCCGAGCGAGTAGGCCTGGCTGAGCAGCTCCGTCATGCCGTACTCGGAGTGGATGCCGGCGGGCCCGAAGGCGCGCTGCAACTCCTGGTGCAGCTCCTCGCGAATCAGCTCGCGGCGGCGGCCCTTCATGCCGCCGGTTTCGAGCACCGTCAGGCCCTGCAGCTCGGGCGCGGGGCCCGCTTCGGCGGCCAGGTCCAGCAGGGCGTAGCTCACGCCGATGAGCAGCACGCGGCGGCTGGGGGCCCGCTGGGCCTCGGCCAGGGCCCGGCGCAGGGCCCCGTGGTCGTGCAGGAAAAATGCGGGCTGCACCTGCCCCGAGCGCCGGGCGAAGTCGTCCACCATCGCCACCAGCGACGACTGCCCCTGCTCCAGGTACGAGGGCAGCAGGGCCAGGAACGTCCAGCCCGGGAGGGGCCCGTAGAACTGCTCGAAGATGCGGGCGGCGTTGTCGCGGTACAGCTGCGGGTCGCGCAGCAAGTGGCGGCTGCGCTGTTGCCGGGTGGTGCCGCTGCTCAGGAATTCTTCCTGGGGGCCCCAGGCGGCGGGCTCGGTGCGCACGTCGTGGGTTTTGAAGAACTCGATGGGCAGAAACGGGATGTCGGCCAGGGCCCCCACGGCGGCGGGAGCCCGGCCCAACTGGCGCAGGTAGGCGGCGTAGGGCGGGCAGTGGGCGGCCTGGTGGCGAAACAAAGCCAGGGCCGCCGCCTCGAAGGTGGCGGCCGACACAGCGGGCAGCTGGCGCAGGAACTCGGCGCGGAAACTCATTGGCGGGCGAAGGGGTTAGCAGGGCACAACAAAACCGCGGCGGCTTCGTTGCGAAAAATGTACATTCGGGCCACTTTTGGGGCCCCGGGGTGGGTTCACTTTCGTCTTTTCACGCTTCTATGCGCACTTTATTCTACTCACTGCGCCTGGCTGGGCTACTGGCCGTTGCGGCCGGGGCCGTCAGCAGCTGCCTCAACCCGCCCGACTACTCCACCACGCCGTCCATCGACAACGCGCAGCTCACCTCCACGCGCCTGGGCACGGGCGGGGCCCGGCGCGACTCGATGGTCGTCTCCGTCACGTATCAGGACGGCAACGGCGACCTAGGCTTGTCTGATGCGGACATTGCCGGCCCATTTGCCAGCAATCCCAAGAACTATTTCCTCCAGCCGCAGCTGAAAAATGCCACAACCGGCGTATTCGCCGATTTCACCACCAGCACCATCCCGCTGGGCCAGTACAACGGCCGGTACCCGCGCATCACCGCCGACGGTACCAAGGAGGCCCCGGTGAAGGGTACGCTCCAGTACGGCCAAGCCTTTCTGCTCGGCTCGCCCTTCCGGCCCGGCCAGGAGGTGCGCTTCGTGGTCAGCATCCAGGACCGCGCCCTGAACCGGAGCAACGTGGTGACCACCAACAGCATCATCATCCCGTAGGGCCCTGAGCCCGACGGTAAAGAAGGGCCGTTTCCCGCTGGGGAGGCGGCCGTTTTTTTGGTGATGTAGCTCGCGCTACAAAGTCCAAGCTATGGGTTAATAAATGTCCGGGAACCGCTCTGGGTCGGCCTCGCTCAGCAAGGCGTAGGCAGCGTCGAACACGTCCTCCACGTTGGGCTTGCTGAAGTAGTCGCCGTCGGAGCTGTAGGCCGGGCGGTGGGCCTGGGCCGAGAGGCAGCGCGGGGCGGCGTCGAGCAGCTGGTAGCCGTTTTGCTCGTCGATGACGTGCTGAAGCATGAAGGCCGAGGCCCCGCCGGGCACGTCCTCGTCGGCAAACAGCACGCGGCCGGTTTTGCGCAGGCTGTCGGCGATGAGGTGCTCGGTGTCGAAGGGCAGCAGGGTTTGCACGTCGATGACTTCGGCCGAAATGCCTTCGGCGGCCAGCTGGGCGGCGGCCTCCAGCACCACCCGGCACATCGAGCCGTAGGTAACGATGGTAACGTCGGTGCCGGCGCGCAGCACCTCGGGGCGGCCCAGCGGCAGCGTGAACTCACCCACGTTGGCGGGCAGCTTTTCCTTGAGGCGGTAGCCGTTCAGGCACTCCACCACCACGGCGGGTTCGTCGGAGCGCAGCAGCGTGTTGTAGAAGCCGGCGGCGCGGGTCATGTCGCGGGGCACGCACACGTGGATGCCGCGCAGCGTGGTGAGCAGCAGGCCCATGGGCGAGCCCGAGTGCCAGATGCCCTCCAGGCGGTGGCCCCGGGTGCGCACAATCAGCGGGGCCTTCTGGCCGCCCTTGGTGCGGTACTGGAGGCAGGCGAGGTCGTCGCTCAGAATTTGAACCGCGTACAGCAGATAATCGAGGTACTGAACCTCGGCGATGGGCCGCAGCCCGCGCAGGGCCGTGCCAATGCCCTGCCCAATAATGGTGCACTCGCGGATGCCAGTATCGGTCACGCGCAGCTCGCCAAACTTCTCCTGCAAGCCGGCGAAGGCCTGGTTTACGTCGCCGATCTGGCCCACGTCCTCGCCGATGGCAAAAATGCGTGGGTCGCGCTCGAAGTTGGCCGTGAAGCAAGCTTGCAGCACCTCGCGGCCGTCCACCTGCGGGGCCCCGTCGGCGTAGGCCACGGGCACTTCCTCGATGTTGCCCACCGCTTCTTCGCTCTGGCTGAAGAGGTTGGAGTTGTAGCGGTCGGCGTTTTCGCCTTGCAGCTGCTCCAGGTACTGTTGCACGGCGCGGCGGCCGGGGTGGCGCAGGCCGCGCACCTGGCGCAGGGCCCGGCGTAGGGTGCGCACGCTGTCGGCGCGGATGGGCGCGGGGTTGGTGCGCAGTTGGTTTACGGTTTCGGCCAGGGCGTGCTCGGTGCCAGTGGCCTTCACCAGGCGGTCGAGCAGGGCCACGGTGGCGTCGCGCTCGTCCTTGATGGGGCCCACGAAGGCCGCCCAGGCGGCGGTGCGCGCCTGCTTAACGGTGGCCGCGGCGTCCTTTTCGAGGGCGTCGAGTTCCTCGGCGGTGGCGTGGCCCTCGGCCAGCAGCCACTCACGCATTTTCAGTAGGCAGTCGTTTTTTTCTTCCCAAAGCAGGCGCGCCTTGGGCTTGTAGCGCTCGTGCGAGCCGCTGGTGCTGTGGCCTTGGGGCTGCGTGAGCTCGGTGACGTGGAAGAGCACGGGCACGTGCTGTTCGCGGCACACGGCGGCCGCGCGCTGGTAGGCGTCCACCAGGGCGGGGTAATCCCAGCCCTTTACCACAAAAATCTCGAAGCCGGGCTCCCCCTCGCCCTCGCGCTGCAAACCGGCCATGATGGCCGAAATGCTCTGCTTGGTGGTCTGGTACTCGGCGGGCACCGAGATGCCGTAGTGGTCGTCCCACACGCTCACCAACAGCGGAATCTGGAGCACGCCGGCCGCGTTCAGGGCCTCGAAAAACATGCCCTCCGAGGTGCTGGCGTTGCCGATGGTGCCGAAGGCCACCTCGTTGCCGTGCACCGAGAAGTCGCTAAACTGGTGCAGCTCGGGGTTGAGGCGGTAGAGCTTGCTGGCGTAGGCCAGGCCCACGAGGCGCGGCATTTGGGCGGCGGTGGGCGAGATATCGGCCGACGAATTCTTGGTCGAGGTCTGGGGCTTGAACCGGCCGTCGTCGTCGAGCAAGCGGGTGCCGAAGTGGCCGTTCATGGCGCGGCCGGCGGTGGAGGGCTCGGCCTCCACGTCGGGGTTGGCGTAGAGCTGGGCAAAGTACTGCTGCCAGGTCAGCTCGCCGATGGCCACCATGAAGGTTTGGTCGCGGTAGTAGCCGGCGCGAAAGTCGCCGTTTTTGAAGGCGCGGGCCATGGCCAGCTGGGGCAGCTCTTTACCATCGCCAAAGATGCCAAACTTGGCCTTACCCATGAACACCTCCTTGCGGCCGGCCAGCGAGGCGTGCCGGCTCTCCCACCCCAAGCAGTAGTCGTGCAGAAAATCGGCCGGGGCCAGGGCGGCCGTGGGGGCCGGAGCGATGAGTTCGGCAGTGGGCATGGGCTAGGAAACTTAAGTGGAGCGGGTGGGGCGTGGGTAAGGACGAAGCGGCCGGAGCCGGAGCAAAAATAGGGCACCGGGCGCGGGCAAGCCGGTGGGCGGGGGCCCGGTGTATATTTGCCTTGCCCGCCAGCCGCCGCAGTTTGCCGCCGCGGGCCGCCGGTTTCACGCCCCACGCTCCTACTTATGAAATACCTTTTCGCCCTCGCTTTGTTGGCCGGCGCCCTGGGGGCCCGGGCCCAGGGCGTGCTCACGTTCGAGCGCGACCTACACGATTTCGGCGCCGTGCCGGAGGGCACGCAGGCCGCCCACGAGTTCCGGTTCAAGAACACCGGCAACCAGCCCGTGGTCATCGCCAACGTGCAGGCCAGCTGCGGCTGCACCACCCCCGACTGGACCAAAACGCCGGTGCTGCCCGGCAAGTCGGGCATCGTGCGGGCCGTGTACAGCAGCGCCGGCCGCCCCGGCGTGTTCAACAAAACCGTAACCGTGACCAGCAACGCCGCCGAGCCCAGCCACGTGCTCACCATCAAGGGCACGGTGCTGACCAAAGACGAGCAGAAAAAAACCCTGACGCCCGCCGAACTGGCCCGTTCGCCGCGCCTGGTAATTGAAGGGGCCCCGGCGCACGATTTCGGCCGGCTCGAAAGTGGGCAGCAACTCAGCGCGCGCTTCGTGGTGCGCAACGCCGGCAAGAGCCCGCTCGTGCTGGGGGCCCTGGGCAGCGCCTGCTACTGCGTGGGCTACAAGGTGCCGCCCGCCCCCATCGCCCCCGGCCAAAGCGCCACCGTGGAGCTGGTGTACGCCCCGCGCCAGCTGGGGCCCCTGGCCGACGTGGTGACGCTGCAATCGAACGACGTGGCCACGGCCGGCGAGGCCAAGCTCACGCTGCGCGCCACCGTGGTGCGCACCCTGGTCCCCGAAAGCCTCGTAAAGGAAAGCGGCACCGCCGTTCCGTTCAAATAACCCTTTCCCTTTTCATGCCTCCCCAATACCTCCCCGCCGCGGGCCGCTACCAGGCCCTGCCCTACCGCCGCTGCGGCAAAAGCGGCCTCAAGCTGCCCGCCATTTCACTGGGCCTCTGGCATAACTTCGGCGACGTGGACGCGCTGGCCACCGGCCGCGAAACCCTGCACCTCGCCTTTGATAACGGCATCACCCACTTCGACCTGGCCAACAACTACGGCCCGCCCCCCGGCTCGGCCGAGCTGAACTTTGGCAAGGTGCTGGCCCAGGATTTTGCCGCGTACCGCGACGAGCTGATCATCTCCACCAAGGCCGGCTACAACATGTGGGAGGGCCCCTACGGCGAGTGGGGCTCGCGCAAGTACCTGCTGGCCAGCCTCGACCAGAGCCTCAAGCGCATGGGCCTGGAGTACGTGGATATCTTCTACCACCACCGGCCCGACCCCGACACGCCCCTGGAGGAAAGCATGGGGGCCCTGGCCCATGCCGTGCGCCAGGGCAAGGCCCTGTACGTAGGCCTGTCGAACTACGGGCCCGAGGAGGCGCAAAAGGCCATCGGCCTGCTGCGCGAAATGGGCACGCCCTGCCTCATCCACCAGCCCAAGTACTCCCTGCTGGTGCGCGACCCCGAGGCCGGGCTGCTCGACGTGCTGGGCGCGGCGGGCGTGGGCTGCATCCCGTTCTCGCCCCTGGCCCAGGGCCTGCTGTCGGACAAGTACTTAAAGGGCATCCCCGACGACTCGCGGGCGGCGAGCAGCACGGGCTTTTTGCAGCGCGAGCAGGTGACGCCCGCCGTGGTGGCCCAGCTCCAGCAGCTCAACGCCGTGGCCCAGGCCCGCGGCCAAAGCCTGGCCCAAATGGCCCTGGCCTGGCTGCTGAAGGATGACCGGGTGACCTCCGTGCTGGTGGGCGCCAGCCGCCCCGCCCAGCTCGCCGACTCGCTACACTGCCTCCAAAACCTGGATTTCAGCGCTGACGAGCTGGCCCGCATCGAGCAGATTTTGCAGAAGCCCGCGGAAACAGCCGCGGCCTAAACGCCTAATAACTGGGGCCCTCAAGCGTTGCTTGGGGGCCCCAGTTTTTTAATCTTAATTCCATGCCGGAAGCTCCCACACCCTACGCCGCGCCCGCCGGGGCCCAAGTGGGCCACGTGCACTTGCAAGTTACCGACCTCGACCGAGCGTTGGCCTTTTACCAGGGCCTGCTGGGCTTTGAATTGCAGCAGCGCTACGGCGCGCAGGCTGCCTTTTTGGGGGCTGGGGGTTACCACCACCACATCGGGCTGAACACCTGGAACAGCCTGAATGGGGCCCCGGCCCATACCCAGGGCGCGGCGGGCCTTTACCACGCCGCCCTGCTCTACCCCACCCGCGCCGACCTGGGCCGCGTGGTGGGCCGGCTGGTGGCGGCCGGCTACCCGCTGCGCGGCGCGGCCGACCACGGCGTGTCGGAAGCCGTGTACCTCAACGACCCCGACGGCAACGGCCTGGAGCTGTACTGGGACCGGCCGCGCGCCGAATGGCCCCGCGACGCGGCCGGCGCCATCGCCATGTACACCCATCCCCTCGATTTGGGCGCGCTGGTGGCAGCGGGCGAAACACCCGGCTAGCGGGCGGCACTTTTAGCCGCCCCGGCCCGTTGGGGCCCTATCTTTGCACCGCGTTTTGCATCCTTATTGTCTCCCCACTCCCACCCCGCAACCTTATGATTATCGGCGTTCCCAAAGAAATTAAAAACAACGAAAACCGCGTGGGCCTCACGCCCGCCGGCGTGGCCGAGCTGCGCAAGCACGGCCACACGCTGCTGGTGCAGGCCGGGGCCGGCGGCGGCAGTGGCTTCGACGATGCCGAGTACGAGCAGGCGGGGGCGCAGTTGCTGCCCACCATCGCCGACGTGTACGGGCAGGCCGAGATGATCATCAAGGTGAAGGAGCCGATTGCCGAGGAGTACCCGCTCATCAAGGAAAACCAGCTGCTGTTCACCTACTTCCACTTCGCCAGCGGTGAGGAGCTGACCCACGCCATGATCGAGCGCAAGGCCATTTGCCTGGCCTACGAAACCGTGGAGCTGCCCAACCGGGCCCTGCCCCTGCTCATCCCGATGAGCGAGGTGGCCGGCCGCATGGCCCCCCAGGAAGGCGCCAAGTACCTGGAGAAACCCCTGAAAGGCCGCGGCATTCTGCTCGGCGGCGTGCCCGGCGTGAAGCCGGCGCACGTGCTGGTGCTCGGCGCGGGCATCGTGGGCACGCAGGCCGCTAAAGTGGCCGCGGGCCTGGGGGCCCAGGTTACCATCATGGACATCAACCTGAACCGCCTGCGCGAGCTCGACGACTTCATGCCCAAGAACGTGGTGACGCAGTACTCCAACGAGTACAACATCCGCGAAGCCATCAAAACCATCGACCTGGTGGTGGGCGCGGTGCTGATTCCGGGCGCCAAGGCCCCGCACCTCATCACGCGCGACATGCTGAAAACCATGCGCCCCGGCACCGTGCTCGTGGACGTGGCCGTGGACCAGGGCGGCTGCATCGAAACCTGCCGCCCCACCACCCACGAAGACCCGACCTTCATCATCGACGACGTGGTGCACTACTGCGTAGCCAACATGCCCGGCGCGGTGCCCTACACCTCCACCCTGGCCCTCACCAACGCCACGCTGCCCTACGCCGTGAAGCTGGCCAACCTGGGCTGGCAAGCCGCTTGCCGTCAAGACGCGGCCCTGCGCCTCGGCCTGAACGTGGTGCACGGCGAGGTCGTCTACAAAGGCGTGGCCGACGCCTGGGGCCTGCCCCTGGTGGACGTAGCCGACGTGCTGGAGCCGGTAACGGCGTAACGCTAACCCTGCAAGTCCGCGCGTGAACGTAGCTGCACGGCTCCGTGCGGCCCCGCCCACGCACGGACTCTGCGAGGCCGCGCTACATAAAATAAGCCTCCCCGATACTGTATCGGGGAGGCTTATTTCGTTTACGACTTACCTACTCCGCCTTGCGGTCGCCGCTGGTAAAGTCCACCATCCAGCCCGGATACTCGGGGGCCAGCTTGCTCACTTCGGCCAGTTGCTGCAATTCTTCGGGCGTGAATTTTACGTCCACGGCTTTGAGGTTGTCTTCGAGCTGCTCCATTTTTTTGGCGCCGATGATGACGGTGCTCACCACGGGCTGGTGCAGCAGCCAAGCCAGGGCCAGCGAGGCCACGGTGCTGCCCTTGGCCTCGGCCATGGGCTGGAGCTGGTCGATGATGTCGAAGGCCAGGTCTTTGTTGACGGGCGGAAAGTCGAAGCCATTGCCGCCCCGGCGGCCTTCAGCCTTTTGGTTTTTGCGGGTGTACTTGCCGCTGAGGAAGCCGCCGGCCAGGGGGCTCCACACCATCAGGCCCACTTTTTGGTCGAGCAGCAGGGGCCCCAGCTCGCGCTCCAGGTCGCGCCCGGCCAGGGTATAATAGGCTTGCAGCGACGCGAACCGCTCCAGGTGCTCGTAGTGCGAAATGCTCAGGGCCTTCATTAGCTGCCAAGCCGTCACGTTGCTGGCGCCAATGTAGCGCACCTTGCCGCTACGCACGAGGTCGTCGAGGGCCCGCAGGGTTTCGTCGAGGGGGGTGAGCGGGTCGTAGCTGTGGATTTGGTAGAGGTCGATGTAGTCGGTGTTCAGGCGCTTGAGGCTGGCCTCGGCCTGCGCCACGATGTGCTTGCGGGTGAGGCCCGCGTCGTTGGGGCCCTCGCCCATTTTGCCGCGCACCTTGGTGGCCAGCACCAGGTCGTCGCGGTTCACCCCCAGGTTGCGGATGGCCTGGCCGGTTATTTCCTCCGATTGGCCTTCGGTGTACACGTTGGCCGTGTCGATGAAGTTGACGCCGGCGTCGAGCGAGCGTTTTAGGATGGCGTCGGCCCCGGTCTGGTCCACGCCAGTGATGGCGGCAAAGCGGCCGCCGTTGGTGCCAAACGTCATAGTGCCGAGGCAGATTTCCGATACTTTCAGGCCGGTATTGCCCAGGAGGTTGTATTTCATGTTAATTAACGTTGATGGAAAGGTGCGCGACGCGTGAAAACTAGCCGCTGATTGCGTAGACGAATAAGTTCGCCAGATGCCTTAACGGGGCCCCACGTTTGCCCTTACTCCTGGCCTGGGTACGCCGCCACGCGCTGGCGCTGCTCGCCCAGGCCCGCAATGCCCAGCGCCACCACGTCGCCGGCGCGCAGGTACTGCGGCGGGTGCAGGCCCATGCCCGTGCCGGCCGGGCTGCCGGTGGAAATCACGTCGCCGGGCAGTAAGGTCATGAACTCGCTGACGTAGCTGATGATTTTGGCCAGCCCGAACACCAAGTTGGCGGTGGTAGCTTCCTGCTTGGCTTCGCCGTTCACGGTGAGCCAGATGCGCAGGTTTTCGGGGTCGGGCACGTCGGCGGGCAGGGTCAGGTAGGGCCCCAGCGGCGCGAAGGTGTCAGCGCTTTTGCCCTTGGTCCACTGCCCGCCGCGCTCCAGCTGGTGGGCCCGCTCGCTGTAGTCGTTGAGAATGGTGTAGCCGGCCACGTGGCCCAGGGCGTCGGCTTCCGTTACGTACGACGCTGGCTTACCGATGACGAACGACAGCTCGGCTTCCCAGTCGAGCTTTTCGGCGCTGCGGGGCAGTACTACGTCGTCGTAGGGGCCGCACAAGGCTGAGGTGGCTTTGAGGAAAAACACCGGCTCGGTGGGCAGGCCCAGGCCGGTTTCGGCGCCGTGGTCGCGGTAGTTCAGGCCGATGCACACGATTTTGGACGGCCGGGCCACGCAGCTGCCCAGGCGAGCATCGGCAGGCACCGCGGGGCACTGGGCGGCGTGGGGCCCCAGCCAGGCGGCCAGGCGCGCCGGGCCGTCGGTGGCGAAGAAGGCCTCGTGGTAGTCTTCGCCAAACGCCGATACGTCGAGGCGCTGGCCGGCGGCGGTGCGCACGCCGGGCTGCTCGTGCCCCCGCGGGCCGAAGCGGAATAATTGCATGGGATGGGTGTTAGTTGTCAGTTTTTCGTTGTCAGTTGTCAGTTGAATTTTGGTGTAGCTGCTCGCCGGAAACCACTGATAAAAATTTCGGATACCTAATAACGAACAACTAACAACGAACAACTGACAACTAAAGGCCTTACGGCCCAGCCAGCGCCACGGCTGCCGCAAAGGCCGGAATTTCGTCGAGCCGCTCGTTGGTGCGGGCCGCGAAATCGACGCGCCAGCAGTAGTGCACCAGGCCGTTGGTGAGCAGCAGCAGCGGGGCCCCCACGGTTTGGTTGTAGGTGGCGGCCTGGCGGGCCACGGCCGCGTCGATGGCCACGTGCGGGGCCTTGCACTCGACCAGCAGCAGGGGCTGGCCGGTGGGGCCCAGGGCCAGCAGATCGGTGCGCTTCTGGCGCTGGTTGTAGCGCAGGCCGCGCTCGAGGGCCAGCAAGCCGCGCGGGTAGCCCAGGTGGCTCGCCAGGTAGTGCACCACGTGCTGGCGCACCCATTCCTCGGGCGTCAGCACCACGTGCTTGCGCCGGAGGCCGTCCCAAATAAGCGGCTGGTTTGTGGCCGATTGCGTAAGTTTGGCCTCGAAAGGCGGCAGGTCCAACACTTGCATCACCTCCAAAGGTACGGGGCCCTTTCAATGCAAGAATGAGTGAATGGGTGAATGAGGAAGGGCCCCCGGGCCGTTTTTCTCAGCACCTGTTCACTCATTCTTTCATTCACCCATTCACTTATCGTCCCCATGAAAACCAAAGAAGAAATCGTAAATAACTGGCTGCCACGCTACACGGGCGTGCCGCTCGGCGAATTTGGGCAATACATCCTGCTCACCAATTTCAGCAACTACGTGTACATGTTTGCCGAGCAGTTCGGCGTGGAGGTGCGCGGCCTCGACAAGCCCATGCAGACGGCCACGGCGAACGGCATCACCATCATCAATTTCGGCATGGGCTCGCCGATGGCGGCTACGGTGATGGACCTGCTCTCGGCCATCAAGCCCAAGGCGGCACTGTTTCTGGGCAAGTGCGGGGGCCTGAAAAAGACCAAGCTCGGCGATTTAGTGCTGCCCATTGCCGCCATCCGCGGCGACGGTACGTCGGACGATTACTTGCCGAAGGAGATTCCGGCCCTGCCTTCCTTCCGCCTGCAACGCGCGGTTTCGTCGATGATTAAAAAGCACGAGCTGGACTACTACACCGGCACCGTGTACACCACCAACCGCCGGGTGTGGGAGCACGACCAGGAGTTTAAGGACTACCTGCGCCGGGTGCGGGCCCTGGCCGTGGACATGGAAACGGCCACCATTTTCGTGTGTGGCTTCATGAACGACATCCCCCACGGGGCCCTGCTGCTGGTGAGCGACAACCCGATGACGCCCGAGGGCGTGAAAACCTCGGAATCGGACTCGAAGGTGACCACCAGCTTCGTGAAGCAGCACCTGGCCATCGGCATCGAGTCGCTGCTGGAGCTGAAGAATTCGGGCGAGTCGGTGAAGCACATGAAGTTCGAGTAAGAATTACTCACTGGGCCACATCCGGCAAAAAGGCCGTCATGCAACGCTGGGCGCTGCATGACGGCCTTTTTGCATCATTAGGATGAAGCTGTTTTGGTTACCTTCGACGGCTTCCTACGACAGCTTCAATTTCTCATTTGCCCGCGGGCACGTCCCTCTTTTTATGAATTCACTTTTTATTCAATTAAGCGCGGCCCTGCTGGTGCTGGGGGCCCTAAACGGTTGCCAGCCGCGCCGCGAGGCCGTCGATTTGCTCGTGACCAACGCCACGGTCTACACCGTTGATTCGACGTTCAGCAAGGCGCAGGCCTTCGCGGTGAAGGATGGCAAGTTTGTGGCCGTGGGCACGTCGGCCGACTTGCAGGGCCGCTACCAGGCCACGCAAACGGTGGACGCCGGCGGGCAATTCGTTTACCCCGGCTTCTACGACGCGCACTGCCACTTCTACCGCTACGCGCTGGGGCTGCAAGCGGCTGATTTGGTGGGGGCCACGTCGTGGGCCGAAACGGTGGGCCGCCTCACGCAGCACCGCCAGCAGCAGCCCAATGCGGCCTGGCTCACGGGCCGCGGCTGGGACCAGAACGACTGGCCCGGCCAGCGCTTCCCCACCAAAGACACGCTGGACCGGCTGTTTCCAAACGTGCCGGTGCTCATCGCCCGCGTGGACGGGCACGCGGCGGTGGCCAACCAAAAGGCGCTGGACTTGGCGGGCGTCACGGCGGCCACGCCCATCAGCGGCGGCGTAATTGGGCGCGATGCCCGGGGCCGCCTCACCGGCCTGCTCGTGGACAATGCCGTGAAGCTGGTGGCCGCCAAGATTCCCGAGCCGAGCCCGGCCGAGGCGGCGCGCCTGCTGCTGCAAGGCCAGCAAAACTGCCTCGCCGTGGGCCTCACCAGCCTCGCCGACGCGGGCCTCGACAAGGCCAACATCGACCAAATGGCGGCGCTGCAGCGGGCCGGCCAGCTGCACCTGCGCCTCTACGCCATGCTGAACCCCACGCCCGCCAACAAGGCGTACTACTTACCCCGGGGGCCCTATTTCAGCGACGCCTTGACCATCAGCTCCTTCAAGGTGTACGCCGATGGGGCCCTGGGCTCGCGCGGGGCCGCGCTGCTGGCCCCCTACACCGACCGGCCCGAGGAAACCGGTTTTCTGCTGCAACACCCCGAGTACTACCGGGCGTTGGCCAAGGAGCTGGCGGCCACCAAGTTCCAGATGAACACCCACGCCATCGGCGACTCCTCCAACCGGCTGCTGCTGGATATTTACGGGGCGGCGCTGCACGGCCAGCCCGACCGGCGCTGGCGCATCGAGCACGCGCAGGTGGTGAGCCCGCAGGACGTGGCCAAGTTTGGGCAGTACCACATCGTGCCCTCCGTGCAGCCCACCCACGCCACCTCCGACATGTACTGGGCCGGCCAGCGGCTGGGGCCCCAGCGCCTGAAAACGGCCTACATCTACCAAGACCTGCTGAAGCAATATGGCCAGGTGGCGCTGGGCTCCGACTTCCCCATTGAGGACATCAACCCGCTCTATGGCTTCCACGCTGCCGTGGCGCGGCAAGACGCGAAGAATTTCCCCGCCGGTGGCTTCCAGATGGAAAATGCCCTGAGCCGCCCCGATGCCCTGCGCGGCATGACCACCTGGGCCGCCCACGCCGGCTTCGAGGAGCGGCGCAAGGGCCAGATCAAGCCCGGGATGCTGGCCGATTTCGTGGTGCTGAAAACCGACTTGCTGACGGCTCCCAAAGAGCAGCTGCACGGCGCGAAGGTGCAGCAGACGTGGATTGGCGGGAAGCAGGTGTATTCGGTTAAAAACTGAGGGATAACGAGCAGCAAGGGGCCGTTCTATAATTCCTACGTGGATTATAGAACGGCCTTTTTTTGCTTTCAATCCTTGCTTCTGTTTTAAGTGCAATGCCGTGACGCGGGGCATCGTCTGCCACGACGGTAATTCGGTGCCAGCAACGCAAGATTGCTCTGCTATAACCGCTGCAAATCCGGCGAATAAGATTAATAATCTGCTGCTTCGTTTAGGCGGTGCCTTAAACTGGGGCATTACCTGCGTACAACCAAAATGGCCCATACAGCCAACCAGCGCAGGTGTTTCAGGCAAAATTACTAATTATTAAATTAATTAAATATTTCAACAAATTAATTACACTGCTAAAAAAGCCGGCCCAGATGGACCGGCTTTTTTGCGTTATACAACCCCATTGAATAATGCATCGTCCGTTGCCGGCCGCCGCTAGCCGAGGAAATGCTGCCGTTAGCCGAAACGGCTAGCCCCGGCCGGGGCCCCAGCCACAATTTTACAATCAGATAGCAACGGAGAGTTAATGCAACTGACTTCAACCGGCTTCTAAAACCCTCACCCGAAGCCACCCTTAGTTGGAATTAGGCCGGTTTTATCAAAGTACAATTTCTAGTCTTTCACACCTTACCGTTATGAATAAATTCTACTCCAAGCTCCTGCCGGCCGTGGCACTGGTTCTGGGCAACATGGCTACTCCGGCGCTGGCCCAGGTGCCGCTCACCGGTTTCGCTCCTTATACGCAAGACTTCAATACCCTCTCGACATCGACGGCCGAGGTAGATTTTGTGAACAACACGACCTTAAAAGGGGTGTACGCCCAGGCTGTGCTCGACGGCTACGGCGCTTACCCGCAGGGCGGCGCGGCCGTGCCGTGCTACGGCAACGACGGCACGCAGCACCCGGAGGCGAACTACTATAGCTTTGGCACGAACGGCAGCACCGAACGGGCGTTCGGCGGCATCGCCACCACGTTCTATTCGAACGGCTACCCACTGACCGGCAACGGCTACGTGGCCATGCGCTTCGTGAACAACACGGGCCGCACCATTGCCAACCTGGAGGTGGGCTACGCCATGGAGCAGTGGTACAACTCGGGCAAGATTGACAAGGCTCAGTTGACGTTTGACTACCAGGTGCCGGCCACCACGTTTGCGGGTATGATGGAAACCGGCGCCTGGACGAACGTGCCCACCATGGGCGTCAACGCCCCCTCGACGGCCACCGTCGTGTCGAGCAAGAACGGCAACTTGGCCGCCAACCGCCGGGTGCTGAGCACCACCATCAACAACCTCAACCTGCCCGCGGGCCGGGAAGTGGTGCTGCGCTGGAAGTACGTGATGAACCAGAACACCAACGGCAACGGCCTGTCCATCGACGACGTGACCGTGACGCCCGAAGCCGGCGACATCGCAACGGGCCCTGGTGCCGACAACGTCTTTTATTACGACGGCTCCGGCACCCTTAACGACTTGAGGAACTGGGCATCCAAAAGAAATCAGACTCCAGGTTCGTTTACCGCCGCCAATCAAATCTTTTACGTTACTACTACCGGCACCCAAGTTGCCCTCCCCGGCAACCTCATCAGCGGCACCAACTCGAAACTGGTAATCGGCGATGGCACAACCACGGCAGCCGTGTCGGTGGTGATGACTCCTAATAAAGGTGATCAAACATCGATGACCATTGACGTAAGCAGCAATAGCACACTGGAAATCAACGGCATTGAAGGCAAGCTGCCCACCCTGGGCAAGCTGAATCCTACCAGCACGGTGTACTACAACACCACCCGCACGGATATCGCCATCAACTGCCCCGTGTTCGGCAACCTCAAGCTTAACGGCAACAGCGTAAAAACGCTGGCCCGCAACGTATCGGTATACGGCACTCTGAGCCTGACCGGCAGCAGCATTCTTCAACTCAATGTGTATGACCTGACGGTGTTGAAAGGCGGCGCGGCCACCACCGACGGCACCGCGTATATCCGCACCAACACTGGGGGCGCACTGCGCCAAACGGTGCCTGCTAACAACACGCCCGTTCTGTTCCCTGTCGGCCAAATGACCTACAACCCGGCCTGGCTTAGCCAAACCACCACGGCTACGGAGGATGTGTTCGGTATTGCTGTGAGCGACAGCGTGTTCACCACCTACGTTACGGTGCCTACATCTTCCGGTAACAACGACGATAAAGGCAAGGGAAACGACAAAAAAGGCAAAGGCGCACCGCTGACGACTTCGACCACCAACGTGACACACACTTGGTACGTAAGCGAAAATGACCTGGGCGGCTCCAACGTGACGATGACCCTGCAAAGCGCGCTGCCCACCACCATGTTACCTTCCCAGGTGATGGTTGGCCACTACCACAACAACGTATGGGACGACGACAAACAGCAGAAAGGCACCGCCGCACTGGTTGCCAGCCAAGTCTACAAGTTCACCCGCACCGGCGTTACCGACTTCTCGCCTTTCAGCCTGAACACCGCCCCCGCCGCCCCCCTGCCCGTTGAGCTGATTGCTTTCACCGCCAACCGCACCGGCAGCGCCGTTACCTGCAACTGGGCCACGGCAACGGAACTGCGCAACGACCATTTCTCGGTAGAGCGCAGCCTGGACGGACAGCATTTCTACGCCCTGGGCCAGGTGGCCGGCGCCGGCACCAGCACTTTGCGCCACGACTACCGCTTGGTAGATGCCAAGCCGGCCAGCACGGTGGCGTACTACCGCCTGAGCCAAGTTGATACGGACAGCATCACCTCCTATTCGCCCGTCGTGGTTGTGCAGGGTACCGCAACCGCCGTGGCCGTAACCGCCTCGCCCAACCCCAGCACCGGCCCGGTCGTGCTGACGCTCAACACCGCCAGTGCCACCACCGTCACCGGCACGGTTGTAAACATGGTCGGCGCCCAAGTGCTGCGCTTCGAGCAACCGGTGATTGCCGGCTACCAGGCCATCACGATAGACCTGAGTGCCCAGCCAGCCGGGGTGTACCTGCTCCGCGTCGAGACACCCCAGGGCCCCCAGACCTTGCGCATAGCCAAACAATAACCGGCGAACGCAGCCCCCCAACACTGATTCAGCGCCCCGGGTAGTTAGCAAAAAAGGTCCGCTTGGCACATTGCCAAGTGGACCTTTTTGCTAACTACCCGGGGCATCGGGGCTTTTACTGCGGCGGCTGGCAAAGTACCCCGGCGGCAGTGCTGTACCCTACCCTATTTCAATCAGAAGCTGCCCGTTTCGTCGGCGCTGGGGCCGTACACGCCGGGCACCGGAATATCGAGCAAGCGCAGGTACACCGTGAGCTGGCCGCGGTGGTGGATGCTGTGGTTCAGCCCCATGATGCGCAGGGCGGCGCCCTTGGGGCGGTTCATGAGCACTTGCTCGCCGCGGCGCAGCTGAAAGGGCTGGGTCAGCTTCTCGTCGTCTGACGCTTGCAGGGCCTGCCGAAGGCTGGCGCTGTACTGGTCAAAGCGGGCCAGCAGCTCGGCGCTGGTGGTGGGCGAGGGGCCCGGCTTGGGGGCGTTAGTATCCAGGAAATCGCGCTCGTCTTTGTCCACAAACAGCTGCTTAAAGGCCAGCAGGTTGACGATGTGCGAAGCCAACTGCCCCAGCTTCATCGACTTGGGGTGGGGCTGGTACTGGAACTGGTCCTCGGGCACGCGCGCGAGCACTTTGCGGGTGACGGCCAGCTCGTGGTCGAGCTCGGCGAGGATGTTTTGCTGGAGGGAGGAAGTGTGCATGGGAGAATGGGAATGGAAAATTGGGGCAAGGCATTGGCCCACCCCCCGCCGGGTCAGGACGAGGCGAGGCGCCGTTTATTTCAACGTACTGGGCGTGCTGGCGATGGACGAGGCGGCCGGGGGCCCCGGAAACGTGGCTGGGTTAGTGGCCGGTGTGTCGCGCAGCTTCTTGCCGCGCAGCGTTAGCAGAAAGCCCAAGCCGAAGATAAAGAACACGATGAGCGACAAGATGCTGTTGCGCATCGAGCCCGTAATTTGCCCAATCAAGCCAAACGAAAGCGTACCAAGGACGATGCCTATCTTCTCCACCACGTCGAAAAAGCTAAAGTAGGCCGCCGCATTGGGCGTGTTTTCGGGGATAATTTTGGAGTACGTGCTGCGCGAAAGGCTTTGGACTGCGCCCATGGTGAGGCCGATGACGGCGGCCAGGGCGAAGAAGCTCCACCCCTTCTGCACGAAGTAGCCGGCCACGCAAATCAGCATCCAGATGAACACGGCCCAGCTCAGGGCCCGCGTGTTGCCGATGCGCTCCGAGAGCTTGGCAAACAGCCAGGCCCCCAGAATGCCCACGATTTGCAGCAGCAGGATGGTCACAATCAGCGACGTACTGTCAAGCTGCAATACCTTGTCGCCGAAGATGGTGGCCACGTACATCACCGTTTGCACGCCCATGTTGTAGGTGAAGTAGGCCAGCAGGAAGCGCTTGAGGTTGGGCTGCTGCTTGAGCTGGTCCCACACCTTGCCCAGCTCGCGGAAGCCGTTGAGCAGCCAGCCATCTTGCGAGACGGGCGCATCGGCCGCGCGGCCGGCGTCGGGCGGCAGCGTGAAAAATGGAATCTGGGCAAAGCCCACCCACCACAGGCCCGTGAGCAGGAAGCTCAGCCGCGTGGCGTGGCCCACGCTCATGCCAAATAAGGCCACGCCTTTCGGCCCGCCCATAATTTCGGGGCCCTGGATGATGGCCAGGCAGATAACCAGCAGCAGCACCGAGCCGATGTAACCCATCGAAAAGCCCCGCGCGGAGAGCGAATCGAACTTCTCCTCGGAGCTGATTTCGGGCAGGTACGAGTTGTAGAACACAATGCTGCCGCTGAAGCCCACCGTGGCCGCAATGAAGATAAACGTGCTGAGCGTGAGGTTGTCTTTGGTGAAAAAGTACAGCCCCGCGCAGCTGAGGGCCCCCAGGTAGCAGAAAATTTGCAGGAACAGCTTCTTGCGGCCCGAGTAGTCGGCCAGCGACGTGAGGAACGGGCTGACCAGCGCAATGAGCAGGAAAGAAAACGAAATGGCGTAGGTCAGCAGCGACGAGCCGGGCACCCGGAACCCCAGGAAATCAACCACATCGGTGGGGTTGATAGCCTTGGTGATGCTCCCCCAGTAAATGGGAAAAATGGAGCTGGTGATGACGAGCGGGTACACCGAGTTGGCCCAGTCGTAGAACGTCCAGCCGTTGGTGATGCGCTTGTTATCTTTTTCAACGGCCGGCGCGGATGCGGGGGGAGCCATAAGCTGTAAAGTGAGTGAGCGGCCAAGATACTACCGTTTGGGGGCGGCTACCCGCCGCATAACCCAACGGTAACGGCGCAGTTTAAAAGCTTGTCGGGGGCACCCCTACCCCGTCCAGGCCGCGCTTAGCTCGTCGTACAAACACTGCACCTCCCGGCGCTCATAGTCGGTGCCGAGGCTGGCCTGGGCGCAGGCCAGCAGCAGCGTAGCCTGCTCGCGCAGCACGGGCAGGCGGGCAGGGTCGTGCACCTGGCTGGCCGCCCGCGCCAACGCCCGCAGCAGGCGGCGCAGCACGGCCGGGTTGCCCCGGACATTTTCGCGCACCAGGTCGAAGGCCAGCTGCACGTAGGCCTCGAACGAATACACCCGCACCAACACCCGCAGGTGCTGCCCATCGCCGCGCAGCACCCCTGAAAACTCGCGCCGGGCCAGGCGGCCCACCAGCTCGCCCAGGTAGTCGAGGGCCATAATGGCGGTGGTGGTGTCGTTCACAGCCGGCGAGAGGGCCTTGAGGGCAATGTCCACCAGCTGTTGCAAGCCGAAAGCCACGTCCTGTTCAGGGTTGCGGTGGCAGCCTGGGCTCACGTAGCACAGCAGGTCGGCGGGCCAATCGGCGCGGTCGGGGGCGGCGCGCTCCATGCCCGCCCCCGACTGCTAAACAAGCGTTGGCCCGTGCCCACGAAGTCGCCGATGTGGGCTTCCAGGCGCAGCACCGTGCGGTGGCGGATGGTCCAGGCCAGCAGGCTCGGCTTGTCGAGGTATTGCAGGTAGCCGGCCTCGGTGGCCACTACCGGTTGCCAGCCCTCGGGCGCGGCCACGAAGGTTTCGGCGGCGGCGCGGGCCTCGGGGTGCAGCTCCTGCCCAAAGTGCAGCGGAAAAAGCCGGTCGATTTCAGCCTCCGTCTCGGCCATGATGCGGCGCACCAGCGTGCCCGTTTGCAGGGCTTCGGCCACGTGGTGGATGAAGAAGATGAGCGCCCCTACCCCGCCCAGCGCCAGCAGCAGCCCCACCAGCACCGCCGTGGTGGGTACAAACTTGTCGGCCCGCCCGCTGCGGATGGTGCCCTGCACCAGCAGCCCAAACGTGAACACGCTCACGAAATAGCCCATCGTGAACTGATTCACCCCGTCGCGCATGAAATTGCGCAGCGCCCTGGGCGAGTACTGGTTGCTGACCTGCGCAATAGCCGCCAGCAGCAGCGAAAACGTGAGCGCCGCCACCGTCAGCATCGAGCCCGAAATGGCGTTCAGCATCCCGCCCCGCCCACGTCGATGCCAAACAGCAGCGGCAGCTGCCGCGTGCCGCTGACGCTGTGCCCTTGGTCGTACTGCACCAGCCCGTAGGCCAGCCCCAGTGCGGGCAGCACCATCAGCAGCGGCACAAACCACAGCGACTCGCGGAGCGGCTGCTACAACTGGCGCAGGCGGAAGTTCATGGCGGGGTGGAGTTAGTGAGTGGGCAGGTGTGGAAAATCACAAGGGCCAGCAGGGCAGTCCGGGGTAGCCGCGACGGCGGTCGGGGCCCTGGGCTAGAAGTCGCCAGGGCCGGCCGCGGCCGGGGCGGCCCCCAAGGTCATGGCCGTTTGAAGGGTAGCCAGCAGGTGGCGCACGTCGCGGGTGGCGGCCGTTTTCAGCTCGGCCCAGGGCGCGTGGCTGCCGAAGCCCGCGTAGCCAAACAAGCTGGCCTTGTCCTGCTCCAGGGCCCCGCCCGAGCGCAGGTTGGGCGTGCCGGTGGCGTCGTGCACCAGGTCGGTGAGCACGTATTTATAAGCCCCATCCTTCACGTAGATTGTGAGCGTGTGCCGCACCACGCCGGCGTAGCTGCCGCGCGGCACCCCGGCGTAGGCGGTGCGGAAGGTGGCAATTTGGGTGCCCTTTACCACCAGTTGGCCAGCGGCGGGGCCCGGCGCCACCACGGCGTTGGCCAGCGGGTAGGCCTGCGCCACCCAGGCGGTGGCCCGGGCGAGGAGGTTGGCTTGGCTGGCACCTGGCACGCGCACCACGCCTTCGTAGGCGATGCGGTGTGTGCGGGAGTCGACGGGTAGCGCGTCGGCATCGGCGGGGTCGTAATCGGTCAGCTTACCGGCCAGGGTGAGGTAGCGGAAGCCATCGAGCTCGACCACCACCCACCGGGGCGAAAGGCGGCCCACCACCACGGCCGCCGCCTGGCTGGGCAGGTACTTGGTGGGCCGGCCGGCGGTGTCGGCTGCGCTGCGGAACAGGGGGGCCCGGGCCAGCCCGATGTAGTAGGTCACGGGCGGGTCATTGGCTGGCAGCTTTTGGGCGGTGGCGGCCAGCGGCAGCCCAAGCAAACAGAACAGAATGGCAGCTTTCATCAGCGGGGGCAACGCGCGGGGAAAAAGGGGCTGCGGGCAGCGAAATGGATTTTCCGTTCGCCGCCCGCGCAGTTGGGGCCCAAACGCCAGGGCCCCAAAAGTAGCAGCACATGCGGTTCGGTTCGCAGCAGCCCGAAGCGCCTAACGCGCCACCAGATTGCTTGCTGTGGCCGCTGCCCCATGGGGCCCTGCCGCCACCCAAGCAATTCTGGGCCCCAGCCCCCTCACCCGGGGCCGCCAAGCAAGGGCGTTACACGTCTCAATTCTAGCAAATCTTTTGCAAATGCAATTTGTATAATATCATGTTTAGTGCATAGTGATAAAATAGATAATTGCTTTATATTTGCTTATTATCAATGTTTATTAATTAAAGTAGTTTATTTTAAATAGTATTAAAATTAGATAAATAATTCGTTTTGTTATATGCTATACCACTACGCTACAACCCCACAACTTGCCTCGCACCGCTGCTGCGAAACTTCCCCCGCACGAGGCAACCGCCGGCACCAGGCGCTGGGCGGGGGGCCCGCAAATGCTACCCCTCTTCAGGCCCCAGCCGGCAAAGCGAGTAGCGCAGGCCCGCAACGGGTAGCGGCGCAAGCCCTCCCATGGCGTTGGGGCAACGGGGCAACGGCACTGGGGCTGCCCCGGCCTCTTAGCCATTTTCGACGGCTGGTACTTGGCATATCTGTGGCTCGGTTCCTGGCGGGGCCGATGAAGCGCCTACTGGTTGCCTGCTGTTTGTTGCTGGCTACTAGTTGGGCGGCCGGGGCCCAGTCCTACACCTACACCGTGGGCAATGCGCTACTGCGGCCCGCCCAAGACGTGATTCTGCGCACCGGCGAGTCACTCTACATTCCGCCGAATACTGTTTACACCGGCCAGGTCACGTTTGAGGGAACTGGACAACTCATCGTCAACGACTGGGTTTGGATTACTAACGCCGTGGCCCTGCCCGCGCAAGCCACGCTCACGAACCTCCACATGCTTTCACTCGAGCAGCTAACGCTGGCGGAAGGTGCCACGGTGCACAACGCCCACCAGTTCGCCACCACGTCGCTGGCGCTGGCCGCGGGGGCCACCGTGCAGAACGACGCAGACGCGTGGATGCAGGTGTACAGCGCGGCCTTTACCAACGAGGGCCAGATATACAACTGCGGCACGTTCCTGGCGCAGAGCTGGGCCACCGGCGGTAGCGTGGTGGGGTGCGCCCCGTTGCCGGTGCAGCTGGTCAGCTTCACGGCCAAACCGGCGGCGGGCGCCGTGGAACTGCGCTGGCGCACGGCGCAGGAGGTGAACGCCGCCCGCTACGAAGTGGAGCGCAGCGTCGACGGACTGCTCTTTGCCCCGCTCAGCCAACAGCCGGCCCGGGGCCCCGGGGCCTATACGGCCAGCGACAAGACCCGACCGGGTACGCAGTACTACCGCCTGCGCCTCGTGGACGCGGACGCCAGCTTCAGCTACTCGCCCGTGGCCGTGGTAAACGGAGCCGCGCTGGTGAGCCGGGCGTGGTACAACGAGATGGGGCAGCGGCTGGGGGCCCCGCGGCCGGGCTTCTTGCTAGAGGTGAACACCTACGCCAACGGGGCGGTGGAGAGCCGCAAGTACTGGCAGCAATAAGCTCTACGCTAGCGTTTCGCATAGGTTAAGGAGCTGATTAAACTAATGAAACGGTCATGCTCGTCTGTCGTCCGCGCAGCCGAGCATGGCTGTGTTTAACAAACTTCATTGGTTTCTTAAAGCCCACCGTTTCAGCTCAGCTAAAAAACAAAAAAACCCCGCTTGCAGGCTGCAAGCGGGGTTTTACGTAGAGGGGATGGGATTCGAACCCACGATGAGCTTTTGGCCCATACACACTTTCCAGGCGTGCTCCTTCGACCACTCGGACACCCCTCTAGGATGGCAGTAATCTGAGGCAAAGGTACGAGGCCCCGGCCGGCCCGGCAAGCCTTTGGGCCCCGGACGCCACTTTCGGGCCGCGGGGCCCGCCTATTTTCGGGCCTCATTGGGGGCCCGGTGGTACTCATGGTGTAATCTCGCCCCGCAAATCCTGGCCCAGCAGCGGGCGGGTGCGGGTATCGTCGAGGCTCAGGCCGAGCACAAACATCATTTTGGTCACGGCCGCTTCGGTGGTAATATCGTCGCCGCCCACCACGCCCAGGCCGGCCAGCGCGGCGCTGGTTTCGTACTTGCCCTGCACCACGCGGCCCTCCACGCACTGGCTCACGTTGAGGAGCCACACGCCGCGGGCCCGGGCCCCACGCAGGCTGGCCATGAACCACGCGGCGGTGGGCGCGTTGCCCGAGCCGTAGGTTTCGAGCACGCAGCCGCGCAGGCCGGGCACGCCCAGCACGGCATCGACCACGGCCGCCGTGATGCCCGGAAACAGGCGCAGCACGGCCACCCCGGTTTCGAAGCGCTGGTGCACGCGCAGGCGGGCGGCGGGCAGCAGCCGAATGCTGTTGTCGCTGAACTCCAGCCCGATGCCGGCGCGCGCCAGCGGCGGGTAGTTCTCGCTTTTGAAGGCCGCGAACTGCTGACTCTCCACCTTTTTGGCCCGCGTGCCGCGAATCAAAACGTCGTTGAAAAACAGACACACCTCGGGTACCCGCACGGTGCTGGCGAGGGGATGCCGGGCGGCGGCAATTTCCAGGGCCGTCACCAAGTTGCGCTGGGCGTCGGAGCGCCTGGCGCCCACCGGCACCTGGGCCCCGGTGAACACCACCGGCTTGCCCAGGTTTTCCAGCAAGTAGCTCAGGGCCGCCGCCGAGTAGGCCATGGTATCGGTGCCGTGCAGCACCACAAACCCATCAAAATCAGCGTAATGCTCGCCAATGAGCTGGGCCAGGAACAGCCAGTCGGCGGGGGCCACGTTGCTGCTGTCGATGGGCTGGGGCAGGCTCACCAGCGACACCCGCAGGGGCAGGCGGGCCAGCTCGGGCATTTGGCGGTCGAGGCGGTGCAGCTCCATGGGGGCCAGTTCGCCGGCGGCGTTCATGGCCATGCCCACGGTGCCGCCGGTGTACACCACCAGCAAGCGCGGGGCGGTGGCGTCGGCGGGGTCGGCCTGGGTGGGCAAGGGTACCAGGGGCAAGGCGGCGGGGTCGGGGGGCGTCGTCATATCGGGGGCGAAAGGTAGGGCCGGGCAAATGTTGGCCGGGCCGGGGGCCCTAAATTTGCGGCGGCGGCAGCCCCAACCGCCCGGGGCCCGTATTAGGCCCTTGGCCGAGGCCCGGCCATTTGCTTTTCATCATCCCTGGTTTTTGCTGCTATGGCGTCCGAATCCGCTGTCCCTTCCTCTCCTAAAGTCATTACCGACGTCGTGCTCATCGGCGCCGGTATCATGAGCGCCACGCTGGGCACGCTGCTCAAGCAACTCCAGCCCAACCTCACCGTCGAAATTATCGAGCGCCTCGACGAGGTGGCTGCCGAAAGCTCGGACGCCTGGAACAACGCCGGCACCGGCCACTCGGCCTTCTGCGAGCTGAACTACACGCCCGAGCGCCCCGATGGCTCCATTGACATTTCCAAGGCCGACAAAATCGCCGAACAGTTCGAGCTGAGCAAGCAGTTCTGGGCCGCGCTGGTGGAAAATGGCACCCTGCCCGACCCCGATTCCTTCATCCACGCCATTCCGCACATGAGCTTCGTGTGGGGCGCCGCCAATGTGGAGTACTTGCGCAAGCGCCACGCCGCGCTGCTGCACTCGCCCCTGTTCCAGGGTATGGAGTTCAGCACCGACCCGAAGAAAATTGCTGAGTGGATTCCGCTGGTAATGAACGGCCGCGACCGGGCCCAGCCCGTGGCTGCCACCCGCATGGCCATTGGCACCGACGTCAATTTCGGAGCTCTCACTCGCACGCTGTTTGAACACTTGCAGGGCCTGCCGGGCGTCAAGTTCACCCTGGGCCAGGAAGTGAGTGGCATCAAGCGCCGCGACGATGGCAGCACCTGGCGCTTGAAGGTGAAGGATTTGAAAGCCGATACCAAGCGCACGGTGCGGGCCCGGTTTGTGTTCATCGGCGCCGGCGGTGGCTCGCTGCCGCTGCTCGAGAAATCGGGCATTCCCGAGGCTAACGGCTTCGGCGGCTTCCCCGTCAGCGGCCAGTGGCTGAAGTGCGTGAACCCCGAAGTGGTGGCCCGCCACGACGCCAAGGTATACGGCAAGCCGGCCGTGGGCTCGCCGCCCATGAGCATGCCCCACCTCGACACCCGCCAAATCAACGGCCGCCAGGAGTTGCTATTCGGGCCCTACGCCGGCTTCAGCACCAAGTTTTTGAAGAAGGGTTCGTACACCGATTTGTTCCGCTCGATTGAGCTGGGCAACATCCGGCCGCTGCTCTACGCCGGGGCCCGCAACCTGGGCCTCACCAAGTACCTCATCGGCCAGGTGCTGCTCTCGCCCACCGAGCGCATCGCCGCCCTGCGCGAGTACTACCCCGAAGCCAATCCCGCCGACTGGCAGCTCGCCGTGGCCGGCCAGCGCGTGCAGGTAATCAAGAAAGACAAGAAGCAAGGCGGCGTGCTGGAGTTCGGCACCGAAGTGGTGACGGCTGCCGACGGCTCCATCGCCGCGCTGCTGGGGGCCTCGCCCGGGGCCAGCACCGCCGTGGCCATCATGCTCGACCTCGTGCAGCGCTGCTTCCCCGAGCAAGCCGCCACGCCCGAGTGGCAGGCCAAGTTCCGCCAGCTCGTACCCTCCTTCGGCCAAAAGCTGGCCGACAACACTACCCTGTGCGCCGCCGTGCGCCAGCGCAGCCAGGACGTACTGCACGTGGTACCGGTGTAGCTGGGGCCCTAAATCTAGCCCTCCCTTACGAAGCAAGGCCGTCATGCTGAGCGCAGCCGAAGCATCTCTCTAGCAGCAGTAATTATTACTTGCGCGATAGATATGCTTCGGCTGCGCTCAGCATGACGGCCTTGCCTTATCCTAAAAAGCTAGTCTACTTCGTCCCCAATTGGCTCTCCACTTCGCGGTCCAGCTCGTTGTACCAGTCCTCGCCGTACTTGCGAATCAGCGGGTCTTTCAGGAACTGGTACACCCGCACGCCCAGGTTGGCGCCGTACGCGCAGGCCGGTGAGCAGATGTTCCAGCGGTCGTAGTTCAGGGCCTCGAATTCTTCGTACTTCGTGATTCGGATCGGGTACAGGTGGCAGCTGATGGGCTTTTTGAACGTGGTGGCCCCGGCCAGGTACGCTTCCTCGATACCGCATTTGAGGATGCCTTTGCCATCATAAAGTGCGTAAGCGCACTCTCGGTCACCGATTGTGGTTGTGCTGTAGTCGTCCTCCCAATCCTTGATGTAGAGGCCCTGCTCGGCAATGGCCTGGCGGCCGGCTTCGGTGAGGAACGGCTTGATGTTTTCGTATTCCGTTTCCAGAATCTTTAGCTCGGCTTCCTCCAGTGGGGCCCCCAGGTCGCCCTCTACGCAGCAGGCGCCTTTGCACGCCTCCAGGTTGCAGACGAAAAAGTTGTCGGCGAGGTCGTCGGAAATAACGGTTTGCTGGATAATAATCATACCGCAAAGATACCGCCCCGCCGGCGCGGGCGGGTTGCGGCCCCCGGGCCCCGGGGTTACCTTTGTAACTACCGCCAAATCGGCGGTTCTCTACCGATGGCATTAGATTATCTTTCCCTGCTCAACCCCTCCCAGGCCGGCGCGGTGATGCAAACCGAGGGCCCCTGCATGATCATCGCCGGGGCGGGCTCGGGCAAAACCCGGGTGCTCACCTACCGCATTGCCCACCTGCTCGAACAAGGCGTGAGCCCGTTCAATATCCTGGCCCTCACCTTCACCAACAAGGCCGCCAAGGAGATGCGCGCCCGCGTGGAAAAGGTAGTGGGCCCCAACGCCCGCAGCCTGTGGATGGGCACCTTCCACTCGGTGTTCGCCAAAATCCTGCGCTCGGAGGCCGACAAAATCGGCTACCCGCGCAGCTTCACCATCTACGACACCCAGGACACCAAGACGCTCATCGGCCAGATTATCAAGGAGCTGGAGCTGGACGACAAGCTGTATAAGCCGGGCCTCGTGCTGGGCCGCATCTCGGCGGCCAAGAACAAGCTGATTTCGGTGAACCAGTACCTGAGCGACGCCGCCATCAAGGCCGACGACGAGGCGGCGCTGCGGCCCAAAATCGGGGTGCTCTACCAGCAGTACCAGCAGCGCTGCTTCAAGGCCGGCGCCATGGACTTCGACGACCTGCTCTTCAACACCAACGTGCTGTTTCGGGAGCACGCCGACGTGCTGAACAAGTACCAGAACATGTTCCGGTTCGTGATGGTGGACGAGTACCAGGACACCAACTACTCGCAGTACCTCATCACCCGCAAGCTGGCGGCTAAGGAGCGGAATATCTGCGTGGTAGGCGACGACGCGCAGAGCATCTATGCCTTCCGCGGGGCCGACATCACCAACATTCTCAACTTCGAGAAGGACTACCCCGAGCTGAAAGTGTTCAAGCTGGAGCAGAACTACCGCTCCACCCAGAACATCGTGAAGGCGGCCAACTCGGTCATCAAAAACAACCAGGCGCAGCTGCGCAAGGACGTGTTTTCGGAGAACGAGGAAGGCACGCTGATTGAAGTTATCAAAGCGGCGTCCGACAACGAAGAAGGTAAGCTGGTGGCCACCACCATCTTCGAGGACAAGATGAACGGGCACTTGTCGTACGACAACTTTGCCATCCTCTACCGCACCAACGCCCAGAGCCGGGCCATGGAAGAGGCCCTGCGCAAGCTCAACATCCGCTACAAAATTGTGGGGGGCCTGAGTTTTTACCAGCGCAAGGAAATCAAGGACCTGGTGGCCTACCTGCGCCTGACGGTGAACCAGAACGACGAGCAGGCCTTGCGCCGCGTCATCAACTACCCCAAGCGCGGCATCGGCGACACCACCGTCAGCAAGCTGGTGGCCACCGCCGAGGCGGCCAACCACAGCCTGTGGGAAGTGGTGAGCAACGCCGACCAGTTCGTGGCCGCCCGCATCTCCAACCCAGTCGTCACCTTCGCCGAGAACATCAAGGCCTACACGGCCTTAGCGGCCCGCGAGGATGCGTTTGAGTCCGCCAAGTTCATCGCCAAAAACTCGGGAATGATCGAGGAGCTGTACTCGGACAAGAGCATCGAGGGCCTCTCGCGCTACGAGAACATCCAGGAGCTGCTCAACGGTATCAAGGAGTACGTGGACGACCCTGAGCGCGAGGATAAGAGCCTAGGAGCCTTCCTGCAAGACATTGCGCTCGTGACGGACTCCGACCTGAAGGACGCCGCCCAGGAGGGCGAGGCCGTGACGCTGATGACCATCCACTCGGCCAAGGGCCTGGAATTTCGCAACGTATTCATTGTGGGCATGGAGGAAAACCTGTTTCCGAGCCAGATGATGATTACCTCGCGGGCCGACCTGGAGGAGGAGCGGCGGCTGTTTTACGTGGCCATCACGCGGGCCGAAAAGAAGCTGACGCTGAGCTACGCCACCTCGCGCTACCAGTGGGGCAACCTGCGCAGCGCCGAAAAAAGCCGCTTTTTGGACGAAATTGACCCGGCCTTCGTGCACTTCAAGTTTGCCTCTGGCGGGGGCCCCGGCGCGGGCGAGCAGCCGTTCCAGCACGTGTTCGAGCGGCGCTCGAACCTGGTGCCGGTGCTGCCGCGCAAAGTGGCGGCCACCAAGTACGTGGCCCCGCCCGACTTTGCCCCTTCCGATACCAAAAACCTGGTGGCCGGCCAGCGCGTGGAGCACCCCAAGTTTGGCTTCGGCGTGGTGCGCCTGCTGGAAAAAGAGCCCGCCGGCGCCAAGGCCACCATCGACTTCGAGGAAGTGGGCGAAAAGGTGCTGCTGCTGAGCTTCGCCAAGCTGCGCATCCATTTGTAAAACGGAGTGGCACTCCGTTGCCGTCAGCCCGGGGCCCTACATGGCCTTTCACCGGGAAATATTACCCTAAACGGAGTGCCACTCCGTTCTACAAGGCCGGCGCTTACCTTTAGGCCGGCTAGGCTCCCGGCGGGTTTTGCACCGCTGTCCGTCCCCATTTTCTGCTTCTCAGTTACTATGAACGAGTTTCAATCCCTGCCCTTCCACTTGCAGCTGCTGGTGCGCGAGTACGGGCAAAGCACCTACCAGCTCATCCAGGGCCTGCGCCAGGTGGAGGACGTGGCCGAGCGCACCCGCCGCGCCGCCCAAATAGTGCAGCTCATCCTGCGCCTCAAGCCCACGCTGCGCGACCAGCCCGACATCCAAACCCGCCTCTGGAGCCACCTCTCGGCGCTGCTGGGCGAGGAAGTGGAGCTGGAGGCCCCCGTGCCCCTGCGCCCAGTGAGCCTGCGCGTAACGCGCCCCAAGCCCGTGCCCTACCCGCGCCAGCCCCCGCGCCTGCGCGCTTACGGACGTGCTATTGAAGCCCTCATCGTTAAGGCGCTGACGCTGGAAAGCCCCGCCGAGCGCGAGCAGGCAGCTATCCAGATTGGGCGCACCATGAAGTTTCTGTTTCGCCAGCACAACAAGGAAAACGCCAAGGACGCCACCATCATCCGCCACCTCAGCGAGCTATCGAACGGCCAGTTGAAGCTGGACCCGGCCATGGTGGATCAGGAGGACCTGTTTGAGATGGGCCCCGGCGTGGCCCCCGGCACGGGCGGCAATGCCAGTGGCAGCAGCCGCGCGCCCTTCGCGGCGCAGGCTAACCAGCCGCGCCGTCCCGGGGCCCCCAGCGGCAACAGCTACGGCAACAACAGCTTCGGCAACGGCCCGAAACGCAACAAGAAAAACGGTAAAAAGGGCCGCCAAGAGCCCCAGCAGCCGCCGCAATAACCGCTTGCCTTTTTACGCCGCCGGGTTGGCCTACGCCAGCCGGGCGGTTTTTTATTTACCTCCGCTTACCCCCTTCCCGAAACTTATGGCTGCATTTGAAGTGCGCGGCGGCCAGCCGCTCCGCGGCGAAATCACGCCCCAAGGTGCTAAAAACGAAGCCCTGCAAATTCTCTGCGCAGTGTTGCTCACCCCCGAGCCGGTTACCATCAGCAACATCCCCGATATCCGCGACGTCAACAAGCTCATCGAGTTGCTGCGCGACATGGGCGTGAAGGTGGGCAAGCTAGCCACCGACACCTACCGCTTCCAAGCCGAAGACGTGCACCTGGAGTACATGGATTCGCCCGAGTTTGTGCGGCAAGCCGGGGCCCTGCGCGGCTCCGTGATGATCCTGGGGCCCATGCTGGGGCGCTACGGCCGCTGCCAGCTACCCAAGCCGGGCGGCGATAAAATCGGCCGCCGGCCGATGGACACACACTTTCTGGGCCTCGAAAAGCTCGGCGGTCAGCTCACCCTCGAGGGCACCGACTTCTACCGCATCAAGGCCGACGGCAAGCTCAAGGGCACCCACATGCTGCTCGACGAGGCCTCGGTGACCGGCACGGCCAACATCGTGATGGCCGCCGTGCTGGCCGAGGGCACCACCACCATCTACAATGCCGCCTGCGAGCCCTATTTGCAGCAGCTGTGCCGCATGCTGGTGCGCATGGGCGCTAACATCCAGGGCATTGGCTCCAACCTGCTCACCATCGAAGGCGTGGAAAGCTTGGGCGGCACCGAGCACCGCATGCTGCCCGACATGATTGAAATCGGCTCTTTCATCGGCCTGGCGGCCATGACGGGCTCCGAAATTACCATCAAGGATTGCCAGATTTCCGAGCTGGGCCTGATTCCGGACACGTTTCGCAAGCTGGGCATCCAGCTGGAGTTTCGCGGCGACGACATCTACATTCCCGCCCAGCCGCACTACGAAATCAACACCTACCTCGACGGCTCCATCCTCACCGTCAGCGACCACACTTGGCCGGGTTTCACGCCCGACCTGCTCAGCATTGTGCTGGTAGTGGCTTGCCAGGCCAAGGGCACGGTGCTTATCCACCAGAAGATGTTTGAGAGCCGCCTGTTCTTCGTCGACAAGCTCATCGACATGGGGGCCCAAATCATTCTCTGCGACCCGCACCGCGCCACCGTCATCGGCCTCGACCAGCGCACGCGCCTGCGCGGCATCACGATGACCTCGCCCGATATCCGCGCCGGGGTGGCGCTGCTCATCGCCGCGCTCAGCGCCGAAGGCAACAGCACTATCCTCAACGTGGAGCAAATTGACCGCGGCTACCAATTCATTGACCAGCGCCTCAATGCACTGGGCGCCGACATTCGGCGAGTGTAAGGCCTCGGCTCGTATGTAATTGAGGCATTAAAAAGCCCGCTTGGAACCGAGCGGGCTTTTGTGTAGCATGCGTTTGGCGGGCGGGCTAGCCAGTTTTGCTAATCAAGCACGGCGTCAACGATGGTGTTCACCACAGCCAAGCCCAAGCTAAACAGCAGCGCGTTCAGGAAGCCGTGCACGTCGAAGCTGCTCATCAGGTAATCGGCCAGCTTGATAATGATGACGTTGATAACCAGCGAGAACAGACCTAAGGTGAGGATGGTAATCGGCAAGCTCAATAGGCTCAGCACAGGCTTGACGATGGCGTTGAGAATGCCCAACACGATGACCAGAATGGCGGCCGAGCCCACACCGTCGAGGGTTACGCCCGGCAGCACGCGGCTCAGGCCGTACACGAGCACGGCCGTGAGCAAAAATTTGAGGATAAAACTGAGCATGGCAAAAAAGCGGTGAAAGCGGTATTGGGGTGAGTGACGCTGCTTTTACGGCGGCGATGCTACTCGTGTTTTCGAGCAGCCAAGCGGCCCTGCGACACGGCCATCCAGTTGGCCATTTGGTAGAGCAGGCGGGCCCCCACAATGCCGTTCCAATCGGTGTCGCCGGGGGCCACCTCGTTGAGGTCGCACCCGATGATGGTGATGCCGGCCCGCACGATGCTACGGATGAGAAAAGCGGCTTCCTCGTACTCCAGCCCCCCGGGCACGGGCGTGCCAGTGCCGGGGCACAGCTTGGGGTCGAGGCCGTCGATGTCGAAGCTGATGTACACCTTGGGCGGCAGCTGGGCAATGATTTTGCCGCACACTTTCTTCCACGACTTCTTGGCGTACCGCTCTTCGCTCAGGAAACGCTGCCCGAACAGCGCCACCCGCCCGTGCGACTGCTCGATGAACTCGGCCTCCTGTTGGCAGTAGTCGCGGATGCCCACTTGCACCAGTTTCTTCACCTGCGGCAGCGTCAGCGCGTTGTGCATAATACTGGCGTGCGAGTACTTGAACCCCTCGTAAGCTGGCCGCAAATCGCAGTGCGCATCGATTTGCAGAATGGCAAACTCCTGGTGGCGAGCCGCTAAGGCATCCAGGAAGCCCAGCGGCGTGCTGTGGTCGCCGCCGAGCACCATTACCGACTGGCCCCCGTCGAGTAGGGCCCCGGTTTTGGCGGCCAGCCACTGGCGCAGCTTGTCGCCTTCGGCGTTCACGAGAGCGGGCACGGCCTGCATGGCCTCAGCGTTAGCGGTGGGCTCGCCGGCCTCCAGCCAGCCGATGTAATCGGCCGCCAAGGGGCGCAGGCGGGCGCTGGTGGCGGCCACTTCGGCGTCGGCTTCTTCCATGGCCAAGCCCAGCTGCCAGGCATTGGGCAGGTCGGGGTCGTAAAGGTCCACTTGCAGGGAAGCTTCGTGCACAGCGGCGGGGCCCTGTGCAGTGCCGGCGCGGTAGCTCACAGTCACCTCCCAGGGCACGGGCACAACCACTACTTGGGCGTCTTCGGGCGCAAAAGGCAGGCCAAAAAGGCCCCCTTCGGCATCGCCGGGGGCGTTGGGGTCGAACTGGGCAATTTTGCGGGCGCGGGCAGCGGAGCCGGAATCAAGCATCGGAATACAAATGAACGGGGCAGTGAATAGCAAAATACGCTATGTCGCAAAGCTGACGCTCCGCGCGTTGCTGCCCGGGTGGAATTAAACGGAGGTGGCGATGCGCGTCGCCGCCAAGCCCTGAGAAAAGCAAGGGCAAGTTTGACCGGTAGGGGGTTGAGCGCAGGGTCCGCGCTTTGCATCACGGCGCAATCAGGCCCCGGCCAATTGCTTACCCAAGAAATCGTAGCCCCGGATGATATCGAGGATTTTCTCAAACGTGGCGCGGTCAAAAAATAACATCAGCGGCAGTTCCACCGAGTTGCCGTGGTCGGAGAACTGGGTGATAATGGAGAAAATAAGCGGTTGCAGCGACTCACTGGGTACCAGGTGGTTCATTAAAGCCGTGGTATCGCCGCTAAATGTGCACGGCGGTGCCCCGTAGATGCTGGCTTTCAGAATATTGGCCAATTGCGTCACTAGGGCCCCGGTAATGATGTTACTAATTTCGAGCAGCAGCGATTCCTGCAATTCGTTGACTTGGATGGAATCGGCAACCTGCATCCGCAAGCATACCCGCGACAACCGCTGCACGTGCTGCCCAGAGAAGAACATGAGCGTAGTGCCCGTAAAATCGCCCCGGATATCGGACTGAATCACTGCATGTTTAACGCTGTATTCATTCACACGCAGCAAAATATCCTCACTTTCAAGCAGGTCTAAGCTGGGCACTTCTAGCAACACCTTTTCCTGCGCAACCACGGCGAACGAATCGGCGGCGCGGGCCAGTCCAATGTTCAAAATTTCGCGGATAATGTCGCGCTCCAGCTCGGTCATTGATAAATTCATATTGGAACTAATCTAAAGCAATTAAGACGTCTGGCGGGAAAGATGAGGACAGAATGATCAGTACGAAAAACTACGCCCGGCGGGCAACAAACAAGCGGGTTAGGGCGGGCACGTCCAGCACCAGGCACACTTGCCCACTGCCCAGTAGCGTCACGCCGCCAAATAAATCAATGGTGTCCAAGGGCTTGCCCAGGGGCTTGACCACAATGCTCTGCTGGCGCAGGAATTGGTCGACGACCAAGCCCAGGCGGCGATTGTTGTAGTTAACGACCAGAACCTGCTGGGGGCCCCGCAGCTGGCTTTTGTCGGCGGGGGGCAGAGATTCGGCACCTTCCACGTGCAACAGTTCGCGTAGCGGCACCACCGGCACGGCTTGGCCTTGCACGTGCGCCAGCAGCATCCCGCCGGCCACTGAAAACTCTTCGGGGCGCAGCGCCAGCACCGTATCCGTGTGCAGTAGCGGCACGGCATACGGCCGGCCGTCGAGTTCCACCAGCAGGGCCCCCTTCACGGCAATGGAGGTAGGTAGTACCAGCGTGAACGAAGTGCCCTGGTTCGGCACTGACTCAATGCGCAACTGCCCCCCCAGCGAGTCGAGGGCCCGCTTCACCACGTCGAGGCCCACGCCACGACCCGATATGTCGGTTACCTGCGCCGCGGTAGAAAACCCGGGCTCGAACAAAAAGGCCCACACCGCCTGCTCGTCGAGGGTGGCGGCCAGTTCACCAGTAGTCAGGCCGCGCTCCACGGCTTTGCGGCGCACGGCTTCGGTGTCGATGCCAGGGCCGTCGTCGGCTATTTGGATTAGCACATCGTCGCGCTCGGTGAGGGCCGACAGACGTAGCTGGCCCATGCGCGGCTTACCGGCCGCTACTCGCTGGGCCGGGGCTTCCAGGCCATGGCTCACGCCGTTACGAACCAAGTGCAGCAGCGCATCAGTGATGATTTGCAACACGTTGCGGTCAATCTGCACATCCTGGCCGCTCAGGACTAATTCCACTTCCTTGCCCTCCGCGGTGGCCACGTCGCGCACCACCCGCGGGAATTTGTTCAGCAGCACGCCCACGCCCACCAGCCGCACGTCCATCACACTGTACTGCAAGTCGTCGGAAATGCGGAACAAGTGGCGAGCAGTAGCTTGTAATGCCGGGTGGCCTATTTCATCGGCCAAAGTCAGAATCCGGTCCCGGTCAATCACCAATTCCCCCACCAAGTTCAGCAACTTATCCAACTTGCGCACCTGAATGTACACCAGGTCCGACAACTCCATTTTGCGGTTGTCTTCCTCTGATGTGGTCCCGTCAACCTCGGAGGGCGTAGGGGCGGGCAATATGGGCTCTTCGCCCCGCGCCAGGCGGTCGAGGTTATCGAGCAAGGCCGTAGCGTCGGGCAACGGCTCATCGGCCCCCACAGCCCGGATCATGGCGCCCAGCGCATCGAGGCCGGTGAAGATTACGGGTACCAACGAACCAGCAAAGGCGCGCTGCTTGTCGCGAATCAGGCCAAAAATCGTTTCCAGGTGGTGGGCCACTTCGCCAATGGCGGTGTGGCCCATCGCCCGAGCGTTCGACTTGAGGTTGTGCATGAGCCGGAACAACTCGTTGAGCGCTGGCACGTCGGTAGGGCTGCGCTCCAATTCACTCAAGTGCCGGCTCATGGCGTCGTAGTATTCCAACGCCTCGGCCATGAACAGCTCGCGGTACTCTTGTTCGCGGGCGGTCATGGGCAGAGTGTTAAATACATCTCAATTCCCTGGGGCCCCAGGGGCAGGCGCACGCCAGTGCTGGTCGCTTTAGCAAAGCCAAACCGGGCCAGGCGAACCGCCCCCAGGACCTGGGCGCTACGCTGCATCGTTGCCCAGCGCCGAACCCACAATCTCGAGCACCCGCTCTTCCGAGAACGGTTTCACAATGTAGGCCAGGGCCCCGTTTTCAATGGCCTCGTTAACGATGACTTCCTGACCTACCGCACTGCACATCACCACTTTGGCATCGGGTGCTTCTTTGCGCAGGCCACGCAGCACATCAAGGCCGGTATTATCGGGCAGAATCACGTCCAGGGTAATGAGGTCGGGCTTAGTGGAAGCGGCCATTTCCAGGGCCTGCTGGCCGTTGGCGGCTTCGCCCACCACCTCGTAGCCGGCATCGGTGAGCATGTTCTTAAGCATCGTGCGCATATAAAAAGAGTCGTCGACGATGAGGATGCGCTTATTCATTGCAAAAGGACAGAAAGTTAAACAAAATGAAGAGGATATAGGGCCCCGGTGAGACTCTTGCTATACGGGCCGGCGGTGGCAAAGGTGCTGGTTAATTCGGCAGCCGCAGTATCTCGGTTGGGGTCAGTAATTTCCGCATGTCAAGCACAATAATTACGCTGCCATCGGGCAGCTTGGCAATGCCTTCCAAGTACCGCTCGCGCTGCCCACTGTCTTGCAAAAACTCGGGCGCCGCCTCGATAGCGGCCGCTGGGAGCCGCAGCGGCCGGGGCACTTCGCGCACGGCCAGCCCAATGGTGTAGTCGGCCGCCTCCACGGCAATGGTGTAGCTGCGCTCGGGCAGGGGCCGCCCAGCGGGCATCAGCCCAAAACGCTCTTCCAGGTCAATGATGGCAATAATATCGCCGCGCAAGTTGACGATGCCCTTAATGAAAGCGGGCGTCTTGGGCATGCGCGCCACTTCGGGCGTGGCCGTTACTTCGCGCACTTGCTCGATGCGGACGCCGTAATCTTCGCCGGCCAGCTGAAACACAATAAGCTGCACCGTGGCTTCGGGAGCGGCTAGCGCGGCCTTGCCCCCCACGGGACGCAGAACAGAATCGGCCATAGGTAAATTATTAGGCGAAGGAAACGGTCAACAAATTATTTGCCAGCCGCTTTGGGCTTCACTTTTTTCGGGCGCGCCTTGGCTGCGGGCTGGCCGTTGGGAGCCGGGGCGGGCACCTCGGGGGCCCCGGCAGCCGTTTTGCGCACAGCTCGGGCCGGCTTAGCAGCGGGAGATGCCGCGGGCCGGCCGGCCGGTGCGGTGGGGGCCCCGGCGGGCTTGTGGCCATTGGTGGCTGCACCGTTGCTCGGGGCCTGGCCGTGGGCACTGGTGCGAGCAATGATGCGGCGGCGCACGGGCGGCGCGGGCTCCGGCTCGGGTTCCGGTTCGGCTTCCACATAGTCGCCGAGCTGGAAAGCCGAGAGGCCAAGTTGCAAGTCGTCGGCAATGTCGGTGAGGCGCTGGCTGCTGGTGGTCAACTCCTGCATCGAGGTGCTCAGCTGCTGGGCCGTGCCGGCCACCTGCTGGGTGCCGGTGGCAGTTTGCTCGGCAATGGCCACCACTTCCTCCACGTACTTCACCACGTCGCCAATGGAAGTGCGCTGCACTTCGGTAGCCGTGAGGATGTCGCGCGAAGTGCGCAGGGTTTCGCCACTGCTGGTGGCAATGTTTTTGAAGGCCGCGCTGGCCTCGAAGGTGGCGTTTTTGCCCTTGAGCACCCGCCCTTCCATCGTGCTGATGGCGGTGGCGGCGGTGGTAGTGTCCTTCTTCACATCGTCCACCAAGGTGCCGATTTCGCTGGCCGACTTGCGCGAGCTTTCCGCCAGCTTGCGGATTTCTTCGGCCACCACGGCGAAGCCCCGGCCCGCCTCGCCGGCCCGGGCCGCTTCAATGGCGGCGTTCAGGGCCAGCAAGTTGGTTTGGGAGGCAATGTCCGTAATCACGCTCAGCGACTTGCTGATTTCCTGCGAGCGGGTGCTAAGCACTTCGATGGTGCGCGAGGTTTGCGAAGCGGCGCTGGAAATCTCTTCCATGTTTTTCACCACTTCGGCCACCGTTTTTAGGCCCAGCTGCGAGGTTTGCTCGCCCATGATGGCCGATTTGTTTACCACGTCGGCCTTGTCAGCCGTTTCCTTGGTGGCCTGCATGATTTCCTCGATCAGCTTGAACGCCTGGTCGGTTTTGAGGGCCTGGTTTTGGGCCCCCTCGGCCATTTGCTGCATGGCCAGCGCCACGTTGGCCGTCACGCTGCTCATAGCCTGGCCTTTTTCCACCATCTCTTCCGAAGAAGTACCCACCACCTGGGCCGAATCATTGATTTCGCTCAGCAAGTCGTTCACGCTCACCACGGCCAGGTTCAGGGCGCTGCTCATGGTTTCGAGGTCGCCGGCCGTTTGCACTTCCACCTGTTGGGTAAAGTCGCCTTCGGAGATGGCGCGCACCACGCGGCTCACCTCCAGCACCGGCAGGGCAATAGCTTCGAGCAGGGCGTTGAGGGTGTCCACTAGCTCTTTCCACGAACCCGACACATCAGTCACCGTAGCGCGTTCCGTCAGCTTGCCCTCGGCGCCGGCCACGCGGGCCACGCGGCTCACTTCCGAGGCCAGGCGGTTCAGGTCGTCCACCATGCGGTTGATGGTGGCGGCCAGGTCGGCCACCTCACCGGCCGCTTCCAGCGTTAGCTTGCGGGTCAAGTCGCCCTGGCTCACGGCCGTCACCACCGCCACGATGCCGCGCACCTGCGTGGTGAGGTTGGCGGCCATCACGTTCACGTTGTCCGTCAAGTCTTTCCAGGTGCCCGATACGTTGGGCACGTTGGCCTGGCCCCCGAGTTGGCCCTCGGTGCCCACTTCGCGCGCCACGCGGGTCACTTCGCCGGCGAAGATGTTGAGCGAGTCCACCATCTGGCTCAGGATGTTCTTCAGGTCCAAAATCTCGCCCTGCGCGTCCACCGTCATCTTCTGGCTCAAGTCGCCCCGGGCCACGGCCGTGGCCACGTTGGCGATGTCGCGCACCTGAGAAGTCAGGTTCGCCGCCATCGTGTTCACGTTGTCCGTCAAGTCTTTCCAGGTACCGCGCACGCCGGGTACGCTGGCTTGGCCGCCGAGTTTGCCCTCGGTGCCCACCTCGCGCGCCACCCGCGTCACCTCGTCGCCGAACACGTTCAGCGAGTCCACCATCTGGTTGAGGTTCTCCTTGAGCTGCAACAGCTCGCCCTTTACGTTCACCGTGATTTTCTGGCTCAAATCGCCGCGGGCCACGGCGGTGGCCACGTTGGCAATGTCGCGCACCTGGCTCGTCAGGTTCGAGGCCATCGTGTTCACGTTGTCCGTCAGCTCCTTCCACACCCCGCCCACGCGGGGCACGTTGGCTTGGCCACCCAAAATGCCCTCGGTGCCCACTTCGCGCGCCACGCGGGTCACTTCGCCGGCGAAGATGTTGAGCGAGTCCACCATCTGGCTCAGGATGTTCTTCAGGTCCAAAATCTCGCCCTGCGCGTCCACCGTCATCTTCTGGCTCAGGTCGCCGCGGGCCACGGCCGTGGCCACGTTGGCAATGTCGCGCACTTGGCTCGTCAGGTTCGCCGCCATCGTGTTCACGTTGTCCGTCAGCTCCTTCCAGGTGCCGGCCGCCCGGGGTACCACGGCCTGGCCGCCGAGCTTGCCCTCGGTGCCCACCTCGCGCGCCACGCGGGTCACCTCGTCGCCGAACACGTTCAGCGAGTCCACCATCTGGTTGAGGATGTTTTTCAGCTCCAGGATTTCGCCCTTCACGTTCACCGTCATCTTCTGGCTGAGGTCGCCGCGGGCCACGGCCGTGGCCACGTTGGCGATGTCGCGCACTTGGCTCGTCAGGTTCGCCGCCATATTGTTCACGTTGTCCGTCAGGCCCTTCCACACGCCGCTTACGCCGGGCACCAGGGCCTGGCCCCCAAGCTGGCCCTCGGTGCCCACGTCCTGGGCCACGCGGCTCACCTCGCCGGCAAACAGGTTCAGCGAGTCCACCATGCCGTTGAGGTTCTGCTTGAGTTGGAGCAATTCGCCCTTCAGCTCCACGGTCACTTTCTGGCTGAGGTCGCCGCGGGCCACGGCCGTGGCCACGTTGGCGATGTCGCGCACTTGGCTCGTCAGGTTCGAGGCCATCGTGTTTACGTTGTCCGTCAGCTCCTTCCACACCCCGCCGGCGTTGGGCACCACGGCCTGGCCACCCAGGCGACCCTCGGTGCCCACGTCCTGGGCCACGCGGCTCACCTCGGAGGCAAACACGTTCAGGTTGTCAATCGTCTTGTTGATGGTTTCGGCCATCACTTTGAAGTCGCCCGACACCGGAATTTGAAAGCTTTCGTCGAGGTTGCCGCGGCTGATGTTTTTCAACACCTTGCCCACTTCCAGCACCGGCACCGCGATGCTGTCGACCAAGCCGTTGATGTTGTTGATCATGTCGCGCCAGAAGCCCGAGGCCCCGTCGGCCGAGGCGCGGGCCTTGAGGTTACCTTCTACGCCAGCCACCTTGCTGATGCGCGACACCTCGCCCCCCACGCCGCCGATCATGGCCACCATGGAGTTGTAGGCCTCGGCGATTTCCGAGAAAATATCGTCGTTCTGCTTGGTCAGGCGCACGCTCACATCGCCTTTTTTAAAGGCATCGAGTGCGTAGAGCACCCGGTTGAGCTGGTCGTTGACGTAGCCCGGGTCCTGGGTGTCGACGGAGCCGCGCGAGCTGCCGCGCTTGCGGGTCAGGTCGTTGGTCGTCCGCGAGCCATCGTGCGTCGCAGCGGCGGGGGCCTCCTCCGCGGCGGCGGCGGCGGGGGCCCGCCGGGGCTTGGGTTGCGGAGTTCTAGGGGAAGCCATAAGGAGATGGTAGATATAGCGTGGGGAGGAAGAGGCCGAGGGGCGGGCGAAGGTCGCCCCTCCGGGCCGTGTTTGCAAAGATAGGCCGGGCGAGGCGGGGCCGAAACCGGGATAACGGCGGGGTTGTTGTGAAGGCACGGGGCCCCGGATGGGATTATTGCGGCATCTTTACGCCCTATACTTGTAATCTTCTAACCTTCGGCTACCGTTTTTGCGTTACGTCTACCCCATCCATATGCTCGCACTCTACTCCTTTCCACTTTATGGTTAAGAATTTAGTTATTGTCGAATCACCGGCCAAGGCCAAAACCATTGAAGGCTACCTGGGCCAGGACTTCGTGGTGCGCTCCAGCTACGGCCACGTGCGCGATTTGCCCAAAGACAACAATGCCATTGATATCGCCAACGGCTTCAAGCCCACTTATGTGGTATCGGCCGATAAAAAAGAGCTGATAGCGCAACTAAAGAAGCTGTCTAAAGAAGCCGAAACCGTGTGGTTGGCGAGTGACGACGACCGCGAGGGCGAAGCCATTTCCTGGCACTTGGCCGAAACGCTGAACTTGGCGCCGGCCAAAACCCGGCGCATTGTGTTCCGCGAAATCACCAAGAATGCCATCCTGGGGGCCATTGACAACCCGCGCGAGGTAGACCAGAACCTGGTGAACGCCCAGCAAGCCCGCCGCGTGCTCGACCGCTTGGTGGGCTTCGAGCTGAGCCCCGTGCTCTGGAAAAAGGTGAAGCCCGGCCTGAGCGCCGGCCGCGTGCAGAGCGTGGCCGTGCGCCTGGTGGTGGAGCGCGAGCGCGAAATCAGCCACTTCCTCAGCGCCAGTGCCTACCGCGTGGTGGCCCGCTTCGACGCCGGCCGCGGGGCCGTGCTGGAAGCCGAGCTGCCCACGCGCTTCAAAACCCGCGCCGAGGCCGAAGCCTTCCTGGGCAATTGCGTGGGGGCCACCTACAAGATCGAGAGCCTCGACAAAAAGCCCGGCAAGCGCAGCCCAGCGGCGCCGTTCACCACGAGCACACTTCAGCAGGAGGCTTCGCGCAAGCTGGGCTACTCGGTGGCCCAAACCATGAGCGTGGCCCAGAAGCTGTACGAAGCTGGCAAAATCAGCTACATGCGGACCGACTCGGTGAACCTGTCGCAGGACGCGCAGGTGGGGGCCCAGGCGGCCATTACGGCGGCATACGGCGCCGAATACCACCACCACCGCACGTTCAAAACCAAGTCGGCCTCGGCCCAGGAGGCCCACGAAGCCATTCGCCCCACCGATTTCGGAGCCGCGAAGGCCGGGGCCGACGCCTCGGAGCAGCGCCTCTACGACCTGATTCGCAAGCGGGCCCTGGCTTCGCAGATGGCGGAGGCCGTGATTGAGCGCACCACGGCCGTGATTGGCATCAGCACGCAGCCGGGCACCACGCTCTCGGCTACGGGCGAGGTGATTACGTTCGAAGGTTTCCTAAAAGTATATGCCGAAAGCAAGGACGACGAGGACGAGGACGACGCAACCAAGGACGGCGAAAGCAGCTTCTCGCGTGGCTTGCCGCCCCTGAGCGTGGGCCAGGCCCTGCCCTTGCAGCGCCTCAGCGCCACGGAGCGGTTTTCGGCTCCGCCGGCCCGCTACACGGAAGCTTCGCTGGTGAAGAAATTGGAAGAGCTGGGCATTGGCCGGCCTTCCACCTACGCCCCTACCATCAGCACAGTGCAAAAGCGCGGCTACGTGGAAAAAGACACCCGCGAGGGCAAGGAGCGCAAGTTCCACGTGCTAACGCTGGAGGGCCCCGAGGTGCAAACGGAAGTCAAGACCGAGAACTACGGCGCGGAGAAAGCCAAGCTGTTCCCGACGGACACCGCCATGGTGGTCAACGACTTCCTGGTGGCGCACTTCCCCACGGTGGTGGACTTTCAGTTCACGGCCAAGGTGGAGGACGAGTTCGACCAGATTGCCAACGGCCACGAGGATTGGACGAAGATGCTGACCGGCTTCTACGACAAGTTCCACGCGACCATCGAGGCCGGGCAGGACATTGAGCGCAGCACCTTGGGCAGCACCCGCGAGCTGGGCGTGCACCCCGAAACGGGCGAGAAAATAACCGCCCGCCTGGGCAAATACGGCCCCTACGTGGCCCTGGGCGACCCCGACGGCGAAGTAAAGCCCGCGTACGCCAACCTGCGCAAAGGCCAGTTCATCGAGAACCTGACCCTGGAGGACGCCCTGGAGCTGTTCAAGCTGCCGCGCATCGTGGGGCAGTTCGAGGACAAGGACATGACGGCCAACCTGGGCCGCTTCGGGCCCTACGTGCGCCACGACAGCAAGTTTTTCTCCCTCACCAAGGAGCAGGACCCGCACACCATCAACGCCGAGGAAGCCGTGGCGCTGATTGAGAACAAGCGCAAAACCGACGCCGAGCGCCTTATCAAGGCCTTCCCCGAAAATCCGGACATTCAAGTGCTCAACGGGCGCTTTGGGCCCTACATTGTGGCGGGCAAGAAGAACGTGAAGATTCCGAAGGGCGAAGAGCCCACCGACCTGACGCTGGAGCGCTGCCTGGAGCTGGCCGAGGCCACGCCCGACAAGCCCGCCAAGGGCGGCCGCTTCGGCAAGAAGGCGGCCCCCGCGAAGGAGGACAAAACCGACGAGCCAGCCAAGAAAAAGCCGGCCGCCGCCAAAAAGCCCGCGGCAAAGAAGGCCTCGACGGCCAAAGCCAAGGCCACTACTGCCGCGGCGGCCAAGAAACCAGCCGCGGCCAAGAAGCCAGCCGCGAAAAAAGCAGCGGTAGCCAAGTAGCTGCTCGCCCACCCTATTATTATTTAAAAGAAGACCCGCCTGCGGCGGGTCTTCTTTTTGTTTAGGCACCGCTAGGGGCCCCACAACGCAACTCGAAAGGCTTTTTAGCCGCTCAATACCGGCCACCCTGCCGCCAGCGGCCCACTACGGCTAGCCAAAACAAGCTGCCCAGGCAAAGCCAGGCAAACCAGTCGCCCCAGGCCCGGTAGGGCGTCCACACCTTTTGCACCGGCACGGTGGCCACGAACGCCTGCACGCTGGGCAGCAGGTGGTACTGGCTGCGCACCTCTTCGCCGTAAGCCGTAGTCAGGCTGCTTTTGCCCTGGCCCGTGATGCGAAACAGCGCGAAACCGTTTTCCAGGGCCCGTGCTGCCGCCATGCGGGCGTGCAGATCCCCAATGCCGGGCCAGTCAGCCGCCGGCGCAAACACGATGTCGGCGGCCCCGGCCTGCCGGATAAGGCTGGGGTAGTCAAAATCCGCGCAGATGGCCCCTGCGTAGGCCACGGCCCCCACCCGAAATACGGTGGGCGGCTGCTGCGCACCCACGGCCGGCTCTCGCCCGCTAACCGGCTTGTTCTTCATGTAGTCGTAAACGACGAGCCCCCGCGGGGAGAAGATAGTCAGGTGGTTGGTACCGGGCCGGGCCGGGAATCCTTGGTCCACCAGGAAATAGGTGACGCCCAGGTACAGGCCGTTGGCGGCGGCGAAGATGGCGTTGCGGGTGGCAAATGCGGCAGAGTCGGGCCGGTACACGACCAAGGCCGCCTCGTTCCAGATGGCCCACTGAGGCCGGTACCGCTGCGCGTACTGCCGGGTCTGGGCCAGGTAATAGCGGTGCGCCGCCGCGGCCTTTTGCCGGATAAGCGCGCTGTCAAGGCGCAGCGTCAGGTGCCGGTTTCCTACCACGTCTCGAAACCAAGGCCACGAGCGGGCGTCCTGAAATGTGAGGCCCAGCACGCGCACGCCCGCCCGCGCCGGTGCCTGCTGCCGCACCCGCAGCCATCCCCCGCCCAGGCACATGGCGAGCAGCCCCAGCGCCACCCCCACCGGCCACCCGCCGTGCTGGCCGGCCCGCCGCTGCTGCCCGGCCGCGAACAGCAGGCTGGCGGTGGCGTACAGCACAAACGTCACGCCATAAATACCCGTCCAGGCCGTCAGCTGCAAGAGGTACAGGTTGCCCTGCGAGTACCCCACCGAGCCCCAGGTGCCGTTGGGCCCCAGCGCCAGCACGTACTCGGCGCTGACCGCCGCCAGGGGCAGCAGCAGCCAGCGGGCCGCCGGGGGCACGCGGCTTGCCATCCCCTGGCGCAGCAAAAAGGGAAGGAGGTAGGCAGCCGCAAAAGCGAGATTGGTCAGGTGAAAGGCTGCCCCGGTTAAGTTGTTGACAGTGTGCTGGGTGCTGTAAACAAGGGTGAGACCCAGCACCCCCACGGCGTAGGCCACCCAAGGCCGCGCCTGGTGAAACAACACGAGCCATAGCAGGGGGGTCGCCCAGGCCAACAGCTCCCAGCCAGGGTGCTCGCTTAGCAGGTATTCCAGGGCCCCGAGCGGCCCAATAAGCAGGAGCCAGGCCAGCCAACGGCGCCCAGCAAAACGAAGAGAAAGCATGGGGCAAAGGTGCTGCCCGGAGAGGCCCAGGCTACTTGATTGCAATCAAGAAATGCGGTGCGGGCTGTTGGTTGCCAGCTCGCTTTGGCTAGCCCTTCGCTCGAACCCGGCTGAGCGTTTCTGGGGTGATGCCCAGGTACGAGGCAACCATGCCCAGCGGCAGGCGGCCCAGAATTGGCCGGTAGTGGGCGCAGAAGTGCTGATACTTCTCGGCCGGCGAGGTGAAGCGCAGCGAATTCAGTCGTTCCGACTGCTCGATAAACTGCGCGCTCATAATAACGCGCCCGAAGCGTTCCATCTCGTGAAATCGGTCGAATAGGTAAAGCAAATCGTCCAGCCCCAGCGAGTAGGCTTCCGTGGGCTCGATGGCCGCGATGGCGTAAGCGTCGGGCTCGCCCCGCATGAAGCTGTAGGCCGAGGTCATCCACGCGTTTTCTGCTGCAAAGCCATCGGTCACGAGTTTACCATCCTTATCAAAATAAATACGCACGAGCCCCTGCTCAATCCAGTAGGTGCGCCGGCACACAGTGTCGGCCGCGTGAAGCAGCTCGTGCTTGCCGAAGTGGTGGTGCTGCGCCCGCTGGCGCAATTCCTCCACTAGTGGCGGCGAGGGCGTGGTAAACTGCGCAATGTGCTGAAGAAACGCGTGCATAGGGTAGAGACAGCGGGGCTTGAGAAGCGAAGAGCAGCGCCGGAAAGGTACAACCCACATCATCCTGCTGGGCAGTTGGGACTACCGGACAGGCTTTCTGAACTGTGTTATTGCCTTTGCATGGTCATTGACCTGCAAAAGAAAACTGGATAAATTGCCTAACATGGTGGAAGCTTTACTGGACAAACAGCCCTGTCAATCGCTGAATGCGGAATTTCAGCATTTATTACATTCGTTATCAAATCTTTAACTAAAGCCAAAGTTCGAGCTATTGCGCATGGGCCCGGCATCTACCTTCAGCCCGTGGTTCTTGCGCCTTGCTTTACCAAGTACCCTATTATTTACTCAACCATTTTTCCAATGCAACACCTCGTCGTTCTTACTGGCGCCGGCGTTTCCGCCGAGTCCGGCATCCGCACTTTTCGCGACACCAATGGGCTGTGGGAAGACCACCGCGTGGAGGACGTGGCCTCGCCCGAAGGCTTTGCCCGCGACCCCGCGCTGGTACTCGATTTCTATAACCAGCGGCGGCGGCAGGCCAAGGAAGTGCAGCCCAACGCCGCGCATAGGGCCCTGGCGGGCTTCGAGGCGCACCCCGGCTGGCGCGTGAGCATCATCACCCAGAACGTGGACGACCTGCACGAGCGCGCCGGCTCGACGGACGTGCTGCACCTGCACGGCATGCTGAACCAGATGCGCACCGTGGCCGACGAAACCACGGTGTACGATTGCCCCGATGACATTAAGCTCGGCGATTTGGGCCCCGATGGCGCCCAGCTACGGCCGCACATCGTGTGGTTTGGCGAGATGGTGCCCGCCATCGAGGAAGCGGCCGAAACCGTGGCCACCGCCGACGCGCTGCTCGTGGTGGGCACCTCGCTGCAAGTGTACCCCGCTGCGGGGCTGCTGCACTACGCCCCGGCTGCATGCCCGGTGTTTGTCATCGACCCGCACCAGCCGCCGGCCGGCCGGCGCGGCGTGCGCTACGTAGTGGCCCCAGCCAGCACGGGCGTGCCCGAGGTGTTGGCCGAGCTGGGGGCCCCGTAGCTTCCGTTGCACGGGCACAGCCGGGGTTAGCCAGCCCGCGCTACCTTTGCCCGCTTCCAATCACCCAATTTTTTTGCCTGTGGAGTTTCCGCTTTGCAAACTGGCCGTTATCGACATCGGCTCCAACGCGGTGCGGTGCCAGATTTCGGCCGTGCTCAACTACGAAGGCAAGTTTCGGCTCAAGCGCGTCGAGTACGTGCGTTACCCTATGCGGCTCGGTGAAGACGTTTTCGCCACCGGCCAGATTTCGCCCCGCAAGGAAGAGAAGTTCGTCAAGTTCCTGCACTCGCTCAAGCTGTTAATGGAGGTGCACGAAGTAGCCCACCACCTCATCTGCGCTACTTCGGCCATGCGCGGCGCCACCAACGGCGCAGCCATCGCCACCCGCGTGCGTGAAGAGCTAGGCCTGCACATCCAGGTGATTGACGGCCAAGACGAAGCCTTTTACATCAACCGCGTCATCGAGCACCTGCTGGAAGACAACAAGCACTATTTGCACATCGATGTAGGTGGCGGCAGCACTGAGTTCAACATTTACCACGACCGCCGTAAGGTGGCCGCGCAGTCGTTCGAAATCGGCTCTATCCGCCGGATGCAGCAGGAAGAAAGCGGGGGCCCCAGCACCGGCGCCCAGGACGACCTCTGGGCCCGCATGGAGGCCTGGGTGCGCGAAAATGCCCGCCGCTACCACGTCACCCGCGCCATCGGCACGGGCGGTAACATCAACAAGCTCTACACCATGTCGCCGGCCGCGCCCAACAAAGCCGTAGCTCGCCGCAGCCTCGAAACCATCCTGGCCCGCCTCGCTAGCCTCACTATGGAGGAGCGCGTGAACGTGGCCATGCTCAACCCCGACCGCGCCGACGTCATCATCCCCGCCGGCCACATCTACCTCTCGGCCATGCACTGGGCCAACGTGAGCAGCATGATCGTGCCCGACATCGGCCTGAAAGACGGCATGCTCCAGGCCCTGTTCGAGGAGCATTTCGATGAAATCAGTCCCGCCAGCGGCCACCCCGCCCACCCGCCCGTGCCCGACGTGCAGAACATGCCCGCCGGCATGGAATAGTAGGTGCTCGACAGCTATACTCCAGTCATCCAGAATATCCTGCTTAAATGCGCAAAATGTTCAGGATGACAAGGGGGTGCGGTGGCTATACTTTGATACGCGCCCCCTACGTCTCAAGGTCCTCACCGGACCACATGCCCCAATTACTCCAGCCCAGCCTGCACCGCTTCGGCCTCGGCATTCACGCCGGTCAGGTTTTCCTCGTCGCCAATGCCTTCGCCAAAAGTCGAATCAGGGCCCTGGACTTCGGTTTGCGCGGCATTTTCGGCAGCCTCAGTTTCGGCGGCGACCAGCGCGGCGGCTACTTCCAGGCGGCGGGCCGTTTGCTGGGCCAGCAGGGCCAACAGGCCCTCGGGAGTAGCCAGGGCCAGCTGGGCTTCGTCGCGCTTGTAGAAGTCCTTGTGCACGTTCACGACGGGTTCGCCAGCGGCCGGGCGCTGCCGGATGTAGGCCCCGTCTTCGCGCATCACGTAGCTATTCTGGTTGTCCAGCAGATTGAGCATCAAGATGCTGATGGCTTCGCGCCGCAGCTGCGGGTTCACAATCAAGAACAGGGCCTCGATGCGGCGGTCAAAGGATCGTACCATCACATCGGCCGAGCCGGCGTATACGCGGGCGTCGCCGCCGTTGTGGAAGTAGAACAGCCGCGCGTGCTCCAAGTACTCGCCCACGATGCTGCGCACCTCGATGTTGTCGCTCAACCCCGGCCGGCCCGGCCGCAGGCAGCAAATGCCCCGCACAATAAACCGGATGGGCACGCCGGCCCTGGCCGCTTTGTAAAATTCGTCAATCAACTCCTTGTCTTCCAAAGAGTTCATTTTCATTACAATGCCACTGGGGTGGCCTTTCTTAGCGTGCTTCACCTCCTCGCGCACCAAATGGATGAGCTGCTGACGCATGTCCTTGGGGGCCGTGATGAGGTATTCATAGTCATCGGGCTGCGAGTGGCCGGTGATGACGTTGAAGAACTCCGACACGTCGTGGCCGTAGGTGTCGTTGGTCGTCAGCAGGCTTAGGTCGGTGTAGAGGCGCGAGGTTTGCTCGTTGTAGTTGCCCGAGCCGATGTGCACGTAGCGCGTCACCTTCTCCCCTTCCTTGCGGATGATCATCAGCAACTTGGTGTGCGTCTTGTACTTGCTCACCCCGTAAATCACGAAGCAGCCGGCCTTTTCCAGCCGGGCCCCCTCGCGGATGTTCTTCTCCTCGTCGAAGCGCGCCTTCACCTCAAACAGCACCGACACGTGCTTGCCGTTTTCAGCCGCCTTAAGCAGCGCCGCGCTCACCCGTGACTCGTCAGCCAGCCGGTAAATCGTCTGCTTGATGCCCAGCACCTGCGGGTCTTCGGCGGCTTGTTCCAGCAGCCGCACCATCGGCTCAATGCTGTTGTAGGGGTGGTGCAGCAGCACGTCGTGGTGCTTGAGGTACTCGAACAGGTTGTCCTCGGCGCCGTCGGGCAGGCTCAGCGGCATCACCGGCGCCGGCGCCTTGGCGCCCTTGCCCCGGAAATTAGGATGGCGAATAATTTGCCACAGCCCTTTCATGTCGAGCAAGGCACTGATGACGAAAATGTTGCCATTGTCAATATTCCACCGCTCGCGCAAAACTTCCATCAGCAGCAGCGAGGCGTTGGGCTCCACTTCTACGCGCACGACGCGGCCGCGCTTGCGGGTTTTCAGGCCCACCTGAATTTCCTTGATGAAGTCGTTGTCGATGTCGTCGGATTCTTCCAGCGTAAAATCCCCGTTGCGGGTGATGCGCAGCAGGTCGGCCGACAGGATTTCGACGTTGCGGAACAGCCGGGGGAGGTACTCGCGCACGATTTCCTCAATGGGCACGAAAATAACGCGGTCTTTACGCTGCAACTCAAAAAACCGCGTCAGGTTCTGCGGAATCTGCACGAAGGTGATGCGCTCCTGCCCTTTCTCCGCTTCCCCGTCCAGGCCCAGGGCCCCCGGATTGCTGGCCCGCGTCACCACCCCGAAAATGAGCATCTGGTTCATAATCAGCGGGAAGCCATGGTAGGCGTCGTACACCATCGGCGTGAGTAGCGGAAACACCGTGTTTTTAAAGAAGCCGTCGGCCTTACGCGCCTCAATCTCCGTCAAGTCGCTCACCCTCAAAATACTAAAGCCATTTTTTTCAAACACCGGCTTCAACTCGTTCACGTACGTCAAGCTCTGGTCGTTGACGAAGCGGTGGGCAAAATCGAGCAGCTTGCGCCGAAACGGCAGCTCCCGCAGCCCCGAATAGTCCACTCGCTCCTTCCCGTAATCGAGGTAGTTGTAGAGCGAACCCACCCGAATCATGAAGAACTCGTCTAGGTTAGAGCTAGTGATGGCCAGGAACTTGAGCCGGTCGAATAGGCTCTTACCCGCGTCCTGGGCCTGGTCGAGCACCCGGTAGTTGAACCGCATCCAACTCAAATCGCGGCTGATGTACTTGCTCTTACGGATAAGGTCGGCGGACTTGAACAGTTTCATAGGATAGTGGATTGACGCGGATTGTGGCGCGGGCGGGCACCGGGCAGTAAAATAACAACCGTCCGCGTACCTGCCCGGGCCGGGGCCCCAAATAAAAATACAACCCTAGCTGAAAACGACACGATTTGGCGCGGTGGCTCATCACCTTTGGGGCCCTCTTCAACCACCGTCATGTTCATCCCTACCCCGCCTGCCCACGCCTTAGCCGAAACCCTATCTCGGAGTGGGAGCAGCGGCCGGGCGTCGCTTTCGCCGCCGACCCGGCTACGCGGCCGCTCACCCTGGCCCAGCTGTTGCCGCTGTACGAACTCCTGCTAGTGGTTGAGGACGTGAATGTGGACGCCGGCGATGCCCGCACCACCCTGGCCGACGCCGCCAGCTTCGGCGTGGCCACGGCTACCGCCAGCGGCCCGGGCCGCGCGGCGCGGCTGGTAGCGGCCCTCCAGTTTCATCACTACGGACCCACCCCTGCCGGCCCGGACTGTATCGGTCTGCTGAGCATTACCGCCCACTCCGACGCCGATTTGGATATGGACGAACTGACATTTATTACGGAATTCGTACAAAACGCGCTAGGAGAAAACTTCGAAATGATTTTTGGGCATGGCTACCATGATGATTCAGCGGCTTCCGAATTGCGCGTGCATTTGCTCGTCGGCTACGGGGCCCGCGCACCCGCGGTTTTTGTTCGGCCCACCGTCATCCCCAACCCACTCCCGGACGCAGGCGGGCGCGACGCCTCTGCCGAAGCCGCCCGCCTGCTCGTGCGGCACCAACGTGGTAGTAGCGGGCTCATCCAGCGCGAGTTAAAACTGGGGTACAATCGGACTTGCTGCATCATGCAACAACTGCAGCAAGCCGGCATCATCGGCGCTTCGAAGGCAGGCCAATTCCCTCCCGTATTAATTACTGACGAAACGCAATTAGCCCAGCACTTGGCGGGGCTACCCAGCCTCCACTAATCTTGCTCCTAGAACGGCGGTTTTTAACCGTTACCAACTCCTCGGCCTGTAGCGGCGCCCATCCTGAGATGCTAGTCGTGGCTTTAATTTCTACCAGCATGCACGGGTCAATCCGCGCCATTATCAGCACCATAAAAGTTACTGGCCAATCTTAGCGAACTACACGGCGCTAATTACGCGCACTGCTCAGGAGTGACCTACCACGGGCTCCCAGGGCCCCTGGGCGGGATAAGTTGCCTCTTCGTGCCCCAGTAACAAAAGAAAAGGCCCGCTTTGCAGCGGGCCTTTTCTTTTGTTACCAAACTAAACGTCCAGCTTGGCGTACTTGGCGTTTTGCTCGATGAAATCGCGCCGGGGGGCTACTTCGTCGCCCATTAGCATCGAGAACAGGTGGTCGGCTTCCACCGCCGAATCCACGGTTACTTGCTTCAGCGAGCGGGTATCGGGCTGCATGGTGGTCTGCCAGAGCTGTTCGGCGTTCATCTCACCGAGGCCCTTGTAGCGCTGCACGTTCACCGTTTCGGGTTTGCCGCGGCCGAGCTCTTCTTGGGCCCGCTGGCGCTCCTCTTCGGTCCAGCAGTAGCGCTCTTCCTTGCCGCGCTTCACGAGGTAGAACGGCGGCTGGGCGATGTAGATGTAGCCGCTGTCGACTAGGGCCCGCATGTAGCGGAAGAAGAAGGTGAGGATCAGGGTGCGGATGTGCGAGCCGTCCACGTCGGCGTCCGTCATGATGATGACCTTGTGGTAGCGCAGCTTGGCCAGGTTCAGGGCCTTGGCGTCGGCTTCAATGCCTTTCTCTGGGTCAGCGGGCGTGCCGAAGGTCACGCCCAGGGCCGTAATCATGTTACGGATTTCCTCGTTCTCCAGAATGCGGTGCTCCTGGGCCTTCTCCACGTTCAGAATTTTGCCACGCAGCGGCAGAATGGCCTGGAACGCCCGGTTGCGGCCCTGCTTGGCGGTGCCGCCGGCCGAGTCGCCTTCCACGAGGTACAGCTCGCAGATTTCCGGGTCCGATTCCGAGCAGTCGGCCAGCTTGCCAGGCAGCGAGTTCGAGCCCAGCACGGTTTTGCGCTGCACCATTTCGCGGGCCTTGCGGGCGGCGATGCGGGCCTTGGCGGCCAGAATTACTTTCTCAACGATGATGCCGGCCTCGCGGGGGTTTTCCTCCAGGTATTGTTGCAGGATTTCGCCCACCACGGTGTTCACCGCGCCGCTCACGTCGGAGTTGCCGAGCTTGGTTTTGGTCTGGCCCTCAAACTGGGGCTCCTGCACCTTCACCGAAATGACGGCCGTGAGGCCCTCGCGGAAGTCCTCGCCCGAAATCTCCACTTTGGCCCTTTCGAGCTTGCCCGACTTATCGGCGTAGTTCTTCAGGGTGCGGGTGAGGGCGGCGCGGAAGCCGGCCACGTGCGTGCCGCCCTCGATGGTGTTGATGTTGTTGACGTAGGAGTAAATGTGCTCCTGGTAATCGGAGTTGTACTGCAAGGCCACTTCCACCGGCGTGCCGCCCTTCTCGCTCACCACGTGGATGGGCAGGGGCATGAGCACCGTGCGGGCGCTATCGAGGTACTGCACGAACTCGCTGAGGCCCCCCACCGAGTAAAATTCCTCGTAGCGGAAGCCGGTGTTGTCGGCGTTCTGCTCGCGGCGGTCGGTGAGGGTGATGCGGATGCCTTTGTTGAGGTACGAAAGCTCGCGCAGGCGGGTGGCGATGGTATCGTACTTGTAAACGGTTTCGGTGAAGATGCTGTCGTCGGGTAAAAAGTCTACCTGTGTGCCGTGCTCGTCGGTGTCGCCGATTTCCTTCACGGCGTACTGCGGCACGCCAATTTTATAGTCCTGCTCGTAGATGTGGCCCTTGCGGCGCACGGTCACTTTTAGGTCGGTGCTCAACGCGTTCACGCAGCTCACGCCCACGCCGTGCAGGCCCCCGGATACTTTGTAAGAATCTTTGTCAAACTTGCCGCCGGCGTGCAGCACAGTCATCACCACTTCCAGGGCCGAGCGGCCTTCTTTGGCGTGAAAATCGACGGGAATGCCACGCCCGTTGTCGCGCACGGTCACGGAGTTGTTTTCGTTGATGGTAACCTCAATACGGTCGCAGTGGCCGGCCAGGGCCTCGTCGATGGAGTTATCGACCACTTCCCACACCAAATGGTGCAGGCCTTTGACGCCCGTGTCGCCGATGTACATGCTGGGGCGCTTGCGCACGGCCTCCAGTCCTTCCAGCACCTGAATGCTATCGGCCGTGTACTCGGCAGGGGCTTTCTTTTCTGCTATTTCGCTCATGCAAAAGGGGATTAAAGCGGCTGCAAAAACCAGCCACTAAGAGAACAACCAAAAGTACCTTTTTTATTCCATTTGGCCTACTTTTTGGCCAGATTTCCCGGACCACAAAAAAGCCCTTTCCAGGGCTGGAAAGGGCTTTTTTAGGACCTCCGAGCCGGCTGAAAAGCCGGTTCAAAAAGTGGCCCCGTTTGGATTCGAACCAAAGACCGGCTGCTTAGAAGGCAGCTGCTCTATCCAACTGAGCTACGGGGTCGAAACCGGGGCAACTATGTCGGGGTGGCAGGATTCGAACCTACGACCTTCTGCTCCCAAAGCAGACGCGATACCGGGCTACGCTACACCCCGAAAACTTCCCATAGAGCCAATGGCCGGGGCCCTATGATGGGACAAAGGTACGGCAGAAACCCAGATGCACAACCCAGGCCCCCAAGATAGATTGGGCCTGGCGCCGCAATTTATACGGATGGCCACTCCGGATAATTACTGGTTTTCGTGCGTTTATGGCTATGTCAGCGCCTAATAGCCGTAGGGTTAAATACAGTTTATTTTCCCTTTCCATTCACACTTTTTTATGTCAAATCTCCCTTCTTCCCATCCATCAGCGTCCGAAACGGACGCCCCTGGCTTGCTGGCGCCCGTGGCCCGGCGCTCCTTTCTGCGCTACTCCAGCGCTGGTTTGGCCCTGGGCAGCCTCTACCTAGCCGGCTGCTCGAAAGACGACACCACGGGCCCCAGCAGCGGCGGCCTCATCGACGTGGGCACCGGCGATATTGGCATCCTGAACTATGCTTACGCGCTGGAGCAGCTCGAGGCCGCGTTCTACACCCAGGTGGTGGCCAATTCATACTTCACGAGCGTAGCTTCGGCGGCCGAGAAAGCCATTTTTTCGGATTTGAAGGACCACGAAATCATTCACCGGGAGTTTTTCAAGGCGGCCATCGCCACGGGCCGTATCACCGACAGCCTGGTACCGGATTTTTCGGGCATTGACTTCACGCAGCGTACTACGGCGGCAGGCTCGGCGAAAATGGGCGTACTGAACGCGGCCATGGCGTTTGAAGACCTGGGCGTGGCGGCTTACAACGGGGCGGGCCGCTTCATTAACAGTGCAGATTACCTCACGCTGGCCGGCAAAATTGTGTCGGTGGAGGCCCGGCACGCCGCCGTCATCCGCGAGCTGATAACTACCAACACCTTCGTGGCCAGCGATGTGGTGGACACGACCACCACCGGCCTGGAAAAATCGAAGCGTCCGCAGGTGGTGCTGGCCACGGCCAACAACTTCCTGATGGCAGGCTCCAAACTCAGCGCCAACAACTTCGCGTAAGGCCGCGCGCTCCCTCCTCCTCACTTTGCATTCCTTAGATCATGGACTTATTTAAAATCATTGACGACATCGCCAAGGTTGACCCCGAGGTGTACGACCGGTTTGACGCACGCCGCGCGGTGTTCCGCAACTTCTTGGGCTTCGGCAAAAGGTTTCCGCCGCCGCGCTGCCCCTGGCTGTGAGCACTTTGTTTACCAAGGCCTACGGCCAAACCGCCACGCTTGACCCCGTCATCGTGGCCACGCTCAACCTGGCGTTGCAGCTCGAATACCTCGAATATTATTACTACGATACAGCTTTGAACTCCAGCGGCTTACTCACCCCCGAGCAGACAACGGCTTTCACCATCATCCGCAACGATGAAAAGCTGCACATCAGCACCTTGCTCAGTGTGTTAAAAACCGCAGCCATTCCTGACCCCACCCGGGCCGGCTACGACTACACGACCTCGCAGAACAAGACCCGCTCGCCCCTGATGCCCGCCTTTGCCTCGCTGGGCGGCACCACTTCGCCTACCACCGGCATGTTCACCGACAACGCCACCTTCCTGCTGGTGGGCCAGAACTTCGTGGACACCGGCGTGCGCGCCTACAAGGGCGGCGCGGCCAACCTCATTAGCCAGAAGGACATCCTGGAAGCGGCCCTCAACATCCACTCGGTGGAGGCCCGGCACTCGTCGCGCATCCGCTCGTTCCGGCGCGGCGGCATCCAGGGCACCACGCCCCCAAAAAGCTGGATTACGCCCGACGAGACGCCCGGGGCCCTGCTGCCCAACAACGGCGTGGCCGGTGCGCCCGCCATGGTGAGCCCGTACGCCGCCGGCGCGGACGCCACCAAATACCCCGCCGAGAACAACGTGACCCAGGCCACCCTCGCGCTGACCACTAGCGGCATTGCCTCCGCTACGGCCGGGGCCGAGGCGTTCGACGAGCCCTTGGACGCGGCCACGGTGAAGGCCATTGCCAAGAATTTTGCGGCCAATCCTGCGGCGCTGTTTAATTAAGCGTCCCGCTATGCGGCAAAAAAGAAGCCCCGCCGATTGGCGGGGCTTCTTTTTTGCCCTTGGCAGTGCCCTGAAAAACAAAAAAGCACCGCCTGCGGGGTGCAAGCGGGGCTTTCTGTGGAGAGAGGGGGATTCGAACCCCCGGTAACCTTTAGAGCTACGGCAGTTTAGCAAACTACTGGTTTCAGCCACTCACCCATCTCTCCAATTGGCTGGCCGCTTCCGTCCGAAGCGGGTGCAAATATACGGGGCCGGTTGAAAAACCCGCGCCGCGGCACCAAAAAAATTATCTTTGCTGCGCCCCGGGCCTAGGCCCGGGGCCCCGGCCACTCCTTATCCACTTCGCCACTACTTGCTTACCTGGGCCTACCCTGATTTTGGCTTGCCGCTGGCGGCGGCGGCGCTGGCCCTGCTGCTGGTGCTGGCCTACGTGCTGCGCACCGGCCGGCTGGCGCGGGCCCTGGGGCAGCGCGCCGGCCGCTTGGCCTGGAAGCTGCCACTGCGCCTGCTGGCCGGGGCCCTGCTGCTGGCGGCCTGGCTGGGCCCGGCGCGCGGCCTAAGCCCGCAGCCGGTGCGCACGGCCGGCAAAGACCTGTGGCTGGTGGTGGACGTGTCGCGCTCAATGGACGCGCCCGACGTGGCCCCCACCCGCCTGCTGCGCGCCCAGGCCGAGCTGCAAACCCTGGTGCAGCGCTTCCCAGCCGACCGCCTGGGGCTGGTGGTGTTCAGTGGCGAAGCGGCCGTGCAGTGCCCCCTCACCTACGACCAGGAAGCCGTGCAAACCTTCCTCAACACGCTTAGCACACGCCTATTGCCGCCGGGGCCTACCGCCCTACGCGCACCGCTGGAGCTGGTGCTGGCCCGGCTGGGCCCCGCCGCCAGCCCGGGCCCAGCGGGGCGGGCCACGGCCGTGGTAGTCGTGAGCGATGGCGAAGACTTTGGCGAGAACCTGGAGCCTACCCTGCGCGCCCTGGCCCGCAGCGGGGCCCGGGTGTTTGCCGTGGGCGTGGGCACGGCGGTGGGGGCCCGGCTGCCGCTGCCCGGGGGCCGGCTGGTGCGCGACGCCGCGGGCCGCCCCGTGCTCAGCCGCCTGCGCGAAGCCCCGCTGCTGCAACTGGCGGCCCAAACCGGTGGCCAGTACGTAGCCCTGAACGACCGCCAGAACGGCTTCCCAGCCCTGCTGGCCGACCTGCGCGCCGTGCAGGGCGCTACGGAACAGGTGCGCACCGTGGCCGTGGCCGACAACCAGTACCGCCTACCTCTGGCCGTGGCCCTGGTGCTGCTGGCCTTCGACGTGGCCCTGACTGTAGTAGTCATTCGGCCTTGAGGCGAACCCGCGCTGGGCCGGAACTTCCGTTATTTGGGGCCCCGGGGCCCTAAATGGGCCAGTGCAGGGGCCCTAACCATTGGCGTATGTTGAAGTCGTTGCTCCTGTTGCTCCTGTTGCTGGCCCCGCCCACGTGGCGGGCGCTGACGTGGGTGCACGACCGCAACGCCACCGTAGGCCGTGGCCAAACCGCCTACGCCCGCGGCGATGACGAGGCCGCCGCCCAGGCCTTTGCGGCCGCCGCCGCGGCGCGCCCGGGGGCCCCGGGTTCGGCCGCGCTGCTGCTCAACCTGGGCCACGCCCAGCGCCGGGCGGGGCAAACGGCCGCCGCCCGCGCCACCTACGGCCAGCTGCTCGACCCCGCCGTGCCCCCGGCCCTGGGCAGCGTGGCCCGGCAGCAGCTGGCCGTGCTGGCCGCCGCCGCCGGCGAAACCGCGCCTGCCCTGGGGCTGCTGCGCCAGGCCCTGCGGCTCGATCCCACCAACGCCGGGGCCCGCTACAACTACGAGGTACTGAGCGCCTACCTGGCCCGGCACCGCGCCGCGCCGCGGCTGGCGGCTCCCACGCCCCCGGGGCCCTCGCCGGCCAAATCTTCCGGCCCAAAACCGCCGGCGCCCACCCCGCCGGCCGCCAACCAGCCCGCGGCCGGCACCAAGGCCGGCACCGACCGCGCCGGCCAAGTACCCGACCTCAATCGGCCCGCCCCCACGGCTCCGAGCGCCCCCAAAACCCGCCCCGATGCGGCTGGCCGGCCCGACCCGGCCCAGGCTAGCGCGGCCCCGGGCGCGGCCGCTAGCGGCCGCCGCGCGCCCAAGGCTGACGGGGTCGACGCGCCCGTGCCTACTGGTGCGCAGGCCGGTGCTACCCGCGGCCTCGACGAAAACACTGGCCTTGAAGGGGCCAGCGGCCGCAGCCGCGCCGCGGGGGCCGAAGCCGCCCGGGCCACCGACGCCCAGCTGCAAACCCAGCGCGAACGCCTCCAGGCCATGGATTTATCGCCGGTCCAGACCCAGCAGCTGCTTGATGCGCTGAAGGCCCAGGAGCAGCAGTACCTGCAGCAGGTGCCGCGCCGCCGCGCCGGGGCCCCCGCCCGCCGCGGCCAGCCCACGTGGTGAGGGCCCCGGGCGTACTTTTGGGGCCAATTGATGTTGTTTTCTCTATTCCCACCCACGTTTCGTTGAAACCATGCAGATCAAGGAAGTTGTAATTGTGTCGGCGGTGCGCACCCCGATTGGCTCGTTTGGCGGGGCCCTGGCCTCGGTATCGGCCACTGAGCTGGGCGCCATTGCGTTGAAGGGGGCCCTGGAGAAAGCCGGCGTGGCCCCGTCGGAAGTGCAGCAGGTGATTATGGGCAACGTCATTTCGGCCAACCTGGGCCAGGCCCCGGCCCGCCAGGCCGCCAAAAAAGCCGGCCTGCCCGACACCGTGGAGTGCACCACCGTGAACAAGGTGTGCGCCTCGGGCTCGAAGGCCATCATGTTTGCCGCCCAGGCCATCATGCTGGGGCAGGCCGACTGCATCCTCGCCGGCGGCATGGAAAGCATGAGCAACGTGCCGTACTACCTCGACAAGGCCCGCTTTGGCGCCAAGTACGGCAACGGCCAAATGATTGACGGCCTGATGAAAGACGGCCTTTGGGACCCCTACCACGACTACGCCATGGGCGTGGCCGCCGACCACACGGCCCAGCACTACGGCATCACCCGTGAGCAGCAGGACGAATTTGCCCGCGAGAGCTATACCCGCAGCGCCAACGCCGCCAAGGCCGGCAAAAAGAAGGACGAGATTGTGCCCGTCACCATCGAAAGCCGCGGCAAAACCACCGTCGTGGACGACGACGAAGAGTACACCAAGGTGCAGTTTGAGAAGCTGGCCGGCCTCAAGCCCGCCTTCGGCAAGGAGGGCACCGTGACGGCCGCCAACGCCTCCACCCTCAACGACGGCGCGGCCGCCGTGCTGCTGATGAGCCGCGAAAAGGCCGACGCGCTGGGCATCAAGCCCCTGGCCATCGTGCGCGGCTTTGCCGACGCCGAGCAGGCCCCGGAGTGGTTCACGACCTCGCCCGCGTTGGCTATTCCGAAGGCCCTGAAGCACGCTGGCATTGACGCCAAGGACGTGGACTTCTACGAAATTAACGAGGCGTTTTCGGTCGTGTCGCTGGCCAACAACCAGCTGCTCAACCTCGAAGGCACCAAGGTGAACGTGTACGGCGGCGCCGTGAGCCTGGGCCACCCGCTGGGGGCCTCGGGGGCCCGCATCGTGACGACGCTGCTGAACGTGCTGCACAACGAGGGCGGCAAAATCGGCGTCACGGGCATTTGCAACGGCGGTGGCGGCGCCTCGGCCATCGTGCTGGAGGCCGTGTAGACCCCGGCCCCGTTTTTGACTACGCCAGCGGCCGCGCACTATTGCGCGGCCGTTTTGCGTTCTTGCGGCTTATGAAATATTTGGTTTTCCTGTTTGCCCTGTTTGCCCTCACGGCCCACGCTCAAAAAGTCAAGCGGTTCGTGACGTACTACGACTCGACCAAAACCGCTAAGCGCGAAGTATATACCGCCGTGGTAGCCGGCGATACGCTGCCCCAGGGCACCTACCGGCGCTACTACCGCAGCGGCCAGCTGGAGCAGCAAACCAGCTTCCGCGAGGGCAAGCGCGACTCGGCCTACGTCGAGTTTCACCCCAGCGGGGCCCGCCGCCTCGAAACCACCTACCGCGCCGGTGTGCGCCAGGGCCCCTTCAAAACCTACTACGCCAACGGCAAGGTGGCCCAGGAGGGCAGCTTCGACAACGACGAGCCCAGCGGCGAGCTCACCTACTACCACCCCACCGGCGAGGTGAAGCTGAAAACCGTGCTCGCCAAGGGCCAGCCCAACGGGGCCCTGCGCCAGCTCTACGCCGACGGCAAGCCCCAGGCCGACATCACTTACAAAGATGGCCAGCCCGAGGGCGCCGTAAAGTTTTACTACGCCAACGGCCAGGTGCAGAGCGAGGGCACCCTGCACCGCGGCCTGCTGGCGGGGCCCTACAAAACGTACTACCCCACCGGCCAGCTCGAAACCGAGGTGCAGGCCGACGCCAGCGGCCGCGGCGGCTACCGCAGCTACTACCCCAGCGGCAAGCTCCAAACCGAAAGCACCTACGCCCCTGCCCCGGTTGTGCAACGCGCGGTGCGCAACCCGCTCGGCGACGACCTGGCCAAGCGCGTGGCCCCCACCACCAGCGGCACCGCCAACCTCGACGGCCCCGCCACGAGCTACTACGAAAACGGTCAAATCAAAACCAAAACCACCTACCGCATGGGCGTGCCCACGGGCCACGCGCAGGAATTTTCCGAGGCCGGCAAGCTGGAGCTGGAAACCGACTACGCCAACGGCGGGCGCGACCGCAAGGTGACGCGCTACGGCGCCGCGGGGCCCCTGCCGCTGGCCGAAGAAACCTACAAGAACAACCGCGCCGCCGGCACCTGGCGCACGTTTTTCCCCAATAGCAAGCAGGTGCAAAGTGTGGCGCTGTACAACCCCGCCGGTAAGCTGGCCGGCGAGCAGCTCACCTACTTCGCCGACGGCAAGGTGGCCAGCCGGCTGGTGTACGAGAACGGCTTCGCTACCGGGCTGGGCACGGAAAACTACCCCTCGGGCAAGCTAAAGGCCGAAACCACTTACGCCCACGGCCTGAAGACGGGCCCCTACCGGCAGCTGCGCGAAGACGGCACGCTGGCCGTGCGCGGCGCCTTCCGCAATGGCAAGGAAACCGGCGTGTGGACTTACTTCGGGCCCGACGGCGTGGCCGTGGAGAGCCGCAAAACCTTTCAGAACGGCCTGGAGGTGCCGGCCGGCACCAAGCGGCCCGCGCTCCGCAAGAAGTAGCGTCAGGGGCCCTAGTAGGATAAATCTAGTATCTTGTCGGGTAAAATGACCTGACAAATGGCGAAGTATTATGTCTTAGCGCTGAGGGCCGAAGAACAGGCCTCGCTAACGGAACTCGTGCAGCAGCGGCGCGTGGCCAGCGCCCGGCTTGTGCGGGCTCAGTGCCTGTTGGCCGTAGCTACAAACGGCTTGAACTGGAGCGACACCCAGACTAGCCAAGCCTACGGCGTGAGTACGCGCACCCTGGAGCGCCTGCGCCAACGCGCCTGCGAGGCGGGCGTGGAGGCCGCCCTGCTGGGGCAGCCCCGCCAGCAGTGGCCGGCCAGTAAGTACACCGGGGAGGTGGAGGCGCACCTGGCCGCGGCGGCCTGCTCCACCCCGCCCGAAGGGTACGCCCACTGGACATTGCGCTTGTTGGCCGCTCACCTGGTCACGCTGCAGGTGCTGCCCGAGGCCAGCCCGGCGATGGTGGGGCGGGTACTAAAAAAAATGCGTTACAGCCCTGGAAGCGACAGATGTGGGTGATTCCACCCGCTCAGAACGCGGCCTTCGTCTGCGCCATGGAACGGGTGCTTGACGTCTACCAACGCCCGTACGACCCAGCCCAGCCAGTCGTGTGCCTGGATGAGTCGCCCAAGCAATTACTACGCGAAAGCCGCGTGCCACTCCCGCTGCCCGATGGCAGCACCCGCTACGACTGCGAGTACCACCGCCAGGGCGTGGCCCAGGTGTATATGCTGCACGAGCCGCTGGCCGGTCGCCGCCGGGTGCAGGTCGAAGACCGCCATGACCGACTCACGTTTGCCCGGGCGGTAGCCCGCCTGCTGGAGGAGGACTACGCCCAAGCGACGCGCGTGACGCTGGTGCTCGACAATTTGTCGGCGCACCAGCCCGCCGCTTTTTACGAGATTTTTGACCCGGTACGGGCGCACGCCCTGTTGCAGCGCGTGGAATTTGTGTTCACCCCCAAGCATGGCTCGTGGCTCAACATGGCTGAAATCGAGTTTGCCGCCCTGCTCACCCACGGCCTGCCGCAGCGCGTGCCCGACCGGCCGACGCTGGAAGCGCACTGCTACGCTTGGCAACTAGCGCGCAACCAACTGGGGGCACCCACCAACTGGCAGTTTACAACCGAGAAGGCCCGCATCAAACTCAAACGGTTGTACCCGACAACCGGCTAGATTTGACCTACTAGTGGCTGTTTAGGTTGGAAAGAGATATGTTAGAACGTCATGCTGAGCGCAGCCGAAGCATCTCTACTGCTCCACTAATCATGATTACTGCTGCGGGAAAGATGCTTCGGCTGCGCTCAGCATGACCGCTTTTACTAACTCGAACAGCTTCTCAATCATTTTTTTGCCGCCGGACTTTCGGGTCCGGCGGTTTTTTTATGCGCTTTTGGCAAAACCGCTGTAACGAATGCCCCGGGGGCCCGGTACCCCGGCGGGTGCTGCTTGCGACCAGGAATGGCTTGAGACGGCCGCAAACCCGCAAAAAGATTCGCTGCCCGGGCAACCGTGGGCCCGGTTAGCGCATCTAGAAACCCGGGCACGACGCGGCGGCGAATTTCGTTAAAATTTTTATTGCTGATTATCAACACTTAAGGTAATAATCATCTTAGTTAACGAATATTTAATATCCTAGTACCTTGTATCACAAAGTACCTAACATACCTTTGTTCTGTCGATGACCCAGTACCTGTCGACACCGGCCAGCCGAACGGGCGGGCCTCCCCCGAGAAACCCTTTCCTCCCCGGTGCCGCTGCTGGCCCCGGCCCTTGCCCCAGCGGAACCGCGGCCGCTGCCAAGCCCGGGGCCCCGACGCAGCTTAAACGCTACAACCCACTCACCATGACCTTCTTGCATACCTTTTGCCAGCCCTTGCGGGGCCTGGCCCTGCTCCTTACGGCCCTGCCCCTGGGCCTCCACGCCCAGCAAGCCGGCCCGGCCCAAGTGAGCGGCACCCTGGTGGAAGCCGCCAACGGCCAGCCCCTGCCCTTCGCCGACGTGCTGCTGCTGCGCGCCGCCGATTCGACGCTCGTGACGGGGGCCCAAACCGGCCTCGACGGCACCTTTAAGGCCGAGCACCTGGCCCTGGGGCGCTACATTTTGCGGGCCCAGGCCCTGAACTTCAAGCCCGTGCGCCGGGTGTTTGCCCTGTCGGCCGGGGCGCCGGCCCTGGCCCTGGGGCCCCTGAAGCTGGCCGCCAGCACCACCCAGCTGGGGGAGGTGCAGGTGGTGGCCCAGAAGGCCGTGGTGCAGCAGGAGCTGGGCAAAACGGTGATTAACGTGGAGAAAGACCTGAGCAGTGTGGGCGGCACGGCCGTGAACGTGCTCCAGAACGTGCCCTCGGTGGCCGTGGACGCGACCGGCACGGTGAGCCTGCGCGGCTCCAGCAACCTCACCATCCTGATTGACGGCAAGCCGGCCGGCACCAGCAACGGGGGCCCCGGCCCGCGCCTCGACCAGATTCCGGCCTCGCAGATTGCCCAGGTGGAGGTGATGACCAACCCCTCGGCCAAGTACGATGCCAGCGGCGCGGGCGTCATCAACATCATCACGAAGAAGAACAAGAAAGACGGCTGGAACGGCCAGGCGGCCCTGAACCTGGGCACCCGTGACAAGTACGCTCCGAGCCTGAGCCTGAGCCGCCACCACGGCAAGGCCACCTGGAACCTGGGCTACGACGGCAACGACCAGGTGTACCGCACCCGCACCAACAGCTCCCAAACGGCGCTCCTCACCGACGGGGCCACCACCAGCAGCCTGTTTACGACCCAGGACGGCACCGGCCGCCAGCACAACCGCAACCACAGCCTGAACCTGGGCCTGACCTACGACCTGCCCAAGGAGCAGACGCTCAGCTTGAGCGTGCAGCCGCACTGGGAGCACCAGACCGAAACCGACAACCAGACCCTGACCCAGCAAACGGTGGGCTCGCCCGGCGTCATCACCCAGTACGGGCAGGAGCTGGCCGACGTGAAGGTGAAGGTGTTGGAAAGCTCGGCCGACTACCGCCGCACCTGGGAAGCCCACAAAGGCCGCGAGCTGACGGCCAACGCCGGCGGAGTGCTCATCGACGCCGCCGTGCCGGTAAGCCAGCTGCTGACCGGGGGCCCCAAGCCGGCCGGCTTCACGCAGGCCCAGCAGGTGAACGCCCAGATTTTTTTCGGGCAGGTGGACTTCACCCGGCCCCAGGCCGACGGCAAGGGCAAGTTTGAGACCGGCGTGAAGCTGCAAACCCTGCACAACACCGGCAGCACCGCCATGCGCAAGCCCACCGACGCCGGCGGCGACTTCCAACTCGACCCCGTCAACTCGTTCGACTACGCCTTTACGCAACTGATGCCGGCCGCCTACGCCACGTTCCAGCGCACGCTGAGCCACGGCTGGAGCGCCCAGGGCGGCCTGCGCACCGAGGCCACGTTCTTGAAAGGCGGCGTGGAGAACCGCAACGCGGCCATCGGCAAAAGCTACGTCAGCCTTTTCCCCTCGGCCACCGTGGCCAAGGAGCTGGGCAAGGAGCCGGGCCAGAACCGCTTGCAGTTCAGCTACGCCCGCCGCCTGAACCGGCCCGACTTCATGCAGCAGCTGCCCATCCAGCTCTACCAAGACCCGCGCAACTACCGCCAGGGCAACGCCGCCCTGCTCCCCGAGTTCAGCCACAACGTGGAGCTGGGCCACCAGCTCAACCTGGCCGGCGGGGCCAGCCTCACCAACACGGTGTTTGCCCGCTTCACCCAGAACGCCATTCGCCGGATACGCACCATCGACACGGCTGCCACCCGCACCAACAACGTGGGCGTGGTGACCCGCGAAACCTTCGACAACGTGGGCACCACCAACAGCTTCGGCTTCGAAACGACCTGGGCCCAGCCCCTCACCAAGTGGTGGCGCGTGTCGGCCAGCGGCTCGCTCTACTACTCGCAGATTGCCGCCAACGCCCTGAACACCGCCAACCGCGCCGCCCTGGCCGGCACCGCCCGCCTGGCCAACAACTTCACGCCCCGCAAGGGCCTCGACGTGCAGCTCACCGGCGACATCCGCTCCACGGTGCTCACGGCCCAAGGCCGCCAGCTGCCCACCGGCGGCCTCGACCTGGCCCTGCGCCAGCAGCTGTTCCAGGAGCGCGCCGCCCTCACCCTGCGGGTATCGGATGTGCTGAACACCCAGGTGCGCCGCACCGAGCTGGCCACGCCCGAGCTGCAAACCAGCCTCTACAACAAGTACGAGACCCGCGTGGCCTGGCTGGGCTTCACCTGGTACATCGGGGCCAGCAAGCCCGGCAAAAAGATTGACAACGGCCCCAGCGGCGGCGGCGGCTTCGGCGGCTAGGGCCCCCGCGGGGGCCCCGGTGGGGCCCCAGTTTCTTCACTTCTCACCTTCATTTTCCTCCCCTTTTCACTTCTTCACCTTTTTTCTTCCTGCACCATGAAAATTGCCTCTTTGTTCCTGACCGCCGCGTTGCTCGTTCCCACCGCCGCTACTTTCGCCCAATCGCTTTCGGCCACTGCCACCGCTTCGGGGGCCCCGGCGGCCGCGCCCGCGGCGTCCGTTACCTACTTCGGCACGGTGCCGTCGAACGATGCCGCCCACGAGCAATTTGCCCGGATGCGCCAGGCTTTTGCGCAGTGCCAGCCCACGGTGGTGTTCTTTGAAAACCCCGACCTGGGCACCGACAGCACCGAAGCCGCCACCATCGGCCGCATGGGGCCCGCCGGCTACGCCCGCTTCCTGGCCCAGCAGCAGCACGTGGCCACCCAGCGCCTCGACGACGTATACGCCGAGTACGCCTACCTCCAAACCAAGCTCGCCCCCGAGCCCCTGAAGCTGTACTGGCTACTGCGCCAAACCCAGCAGTTCCGCCAAGCTACCGGGGCCCCCAAAGACCTGGTGCTGCGGGCCACCAAGGCCTTCATCACCAACGGCGCGCACGACCTGCCCGGCAGCGAGCAAGTGGTGCGCACCCCCGCCGAGCTGCGCACGGCCTACCGCACCTACTGCCCCACGGGCGGCGCGTGGTGGTCGCTGCCCGCCACGGCCTTCGGCGCGCAACCCACTGGGGCCCCGGACTTTGTGCTGAACGCCACCCGCGCCGTGAACGAGTACCGCGCCGCGCGCCTGGCCACCCAAGTGGCCGCCGCCGTGCAAGCCGGCCAGCGCGTGCTGGTGGTGCTGGACCGCGCTCACCTGCCCGCCCCCGCCCAGCCCGCCTACGCCGCCCAACCGCGGGTGGGCCGCTAAGCGCCGCGCGTTTCATCAAATAAACCGCCGCAGGGCCCCCGGACCAGCTGGTCCGGGGGCCCTATTCATACCTTGCAAATCGAATATTTCCACTTTTCCATCCTTTGGCAATGAAATACCTGTTGCTGTTGCTGCTGTGGGCCGCGGCCCTCCCCGCCCCGGCCCAGCCCAAAACCCGCGTGGATTCGCTGATGGCCCGGGCCGAGCAGGGCCTGGGCCGGCAGGACTATCCCGCCGCCATTGCCGCCTACCGGCAGGTGGTGGGGGCCCCCGGGGCCAGTCCGCGCTACCGGGCCAATGCCTTTTACAACACCGCCTGCTGCTACGCCCTGCTGCACGACGCGCCGCAAGCCTTCGGCAACCTGCGCCAGGCCATCGGGGCGGGCTACGCAGACGCCGCCCACCTCGCCGCCGACACCGACCTGAACGCGCTGCACGCCAGCCCACAGTGGCCCAAGCTGCTGGCCCAGGCCCGCCAACAGGAGGAAAAAACCCGCATCCGCCGGCCCGAGGACGTGCAGCTGGTGACCACCGACATCGACCACTTCTGGGCGGCCTACGCCGCGGCCCGGCGCGACACGGCGGGGGCCCCGTCCATTTTCCGGCGCGACTATTTCGCCAGAGCCTCCCCGGGCTTGCAGGACTACGCCCAACTGAAAATTGCCAGCGACGCCGAGTTTGCGCAGTGCATCTTGCAGCGGCCCAAGTACTACGGCTCCATCCGGTCCAGCACGGAGGCCATTGCCGCCGAAAAACCGAAAGTCGTGGCCGCTTTCCGGCGCTTTCAGGCATTGTACCCGGCGGTGCGGTTTCAGAACGTCTACTTCGTCATCGGCGGCTGGGTATCGGGCGGCACCGTATCGGACGCGGGCCTGCTCATTGGGGCCGACCAAATCGCCAACGGCCCGGGCGTGAACACCACCGAGCTGAGCCTGCTCCAGCGCAACCGCTGCGCCCCCGTGGCCGAGCTGCCCGCCCTGATGGTGCACGAGCTGGTGCACCGCAACCAGGGCCCCCAGGACGGCACCCTGCTCAGCTACGCCCTCAGCGAAGGCATGGCCGACTTCGTGGGCGAGCTGATAACGGGCTCGCTGGGCAACAACGCCCGCCTGCACCCCTACGGCAACGCCCACGAAGCAGCGCTGTGGGCCGCCTTCCAACGGGAAATGCTGGGCACCAACTCGAAAAACTGGATTGCCAACGGTCCCCAGGAAACCCCCGAGAAGCCCTGCGACCTGGGCTACTACGTGGGCTACCGCATCGTGCAGGCCTACTACAACCGGACCCCCGATAAAAAACAGGCCCTGGTCGACATCCTCAACGTGCACGACGCCAAAGCCTTCCTGGCCCAGAGCGGCTACACTGGGGCCCCCGCTGGGCGCTAGTTTTCCCCGGGCCGCTGTAATGCCGCGGCCGGCGCGGCGATTCATTCCCAACACTCTTCTTGCACTCCCCTTCTTTCTTTCACCTGCTATGCTGCCCCGCGCTACTCCTTTCCTCGTCGGCCTGCTGGGCCTTACCGCCGTGGCGTGCCGGGCCCAGCAGCTCAATACCGCTAAGCTCGACAGCTTGCTGACGGCCCTGGCCGCCAACCATAAGATGATGGGCAGCCTGGCCCTGTCCAAAGGCGGGCAGGTGGTATACCGCCGCGCCTTCGGCGATGCCCGGCTGGCGCCCAGCGCCCCGGCCACGCCCAATACGCGCTACCGCATTGGCTCCATCACAAAGACGTTCACGGGGGTGATGATTTTTCAACTCATTGAGGAGAAAAAGCTGACCTTGGAAACGCCGCTGGCCACGTTTTTTCCGCAGGTGCCCGGCGCCGCGGCCATCACCATCGACCAGCTGCTGAGCCACCGCAGCGGCCTGCACAACTTCACCAACGACCCGGCCTTTCCGGCCTTCATGACGCAGCCCCACACGCAGGCCGAGTTGATGGCCCTCATCGCCGGGCCCAAGCCCGATTTTGCCCCCGGCACCAAGGCGGCCTACAGCAATTCCAACTTCGTGCTGCTGGGCTACATCGTGGAAAAACTCACCAAAATGCCCTACCCGCAGGCCCTGCAAAAGCGCGTGCTGGCCCGGGCCGGCCTGAAAAACACATTCTACGGCGGCAAAATCAACCCCCAAAACCAGGAGGCACTGTCGTACGAAACCGGCCCCGGCGGTTGGCAGTTGGCCCCGGAAACCGACATGAGCGTACCCGGCGGCGCAGGAGCCCTAGTGTCGACGCCCGCCGACCTCGACCGCTTCTTCGAGGCGCTATTTGGCGGCAAGCTGGTGGCGGCCAGCAGCCTGGCCACCATGCAAACCCTGCGCGACGGCTACGGCCGGGCCCTGTTTGCCACGGCGGTGGGGCCCCAGAAAAGCTATGGCCACAACGGCGCCATCGACGGCTTCCACTCGGCGGCCGGCTACTTTCCCGCCGATAAGCTGGCCGTGGCCGTGTGCAGCAACGGCGTCGCCGGCTCCTACTCCGCCGACCAGCTCATGGCCGACGCGGCGCGCATTTATTTCGGCCAGCCCTACAAAATTCCCAGCTTCAAAACCTTTACGCCCGCCGCCGCCGACCTCGACCGCTACCCTGGCACCTACGCCAGCCCCGGGTTCCCGCTAAAAATCACGGTGGCGAAGGGCGGCGCCAGCCTCACGGCCCAGGCCACCGGCCAGGGGCCCCTGCCGCTCGAAGCCGTGGGCCCCGGCGCGTTCACCTTCGACCCGGCCGGCATCCGCCTGGAGTTCGACGCGGCTAAGCCCACCTTCACGCTCACGCAGGGCGGCACCACCCACGTTTTTACCAAGGAGTAAGCTGTTCCAGCGCCTGGAGGCAGCGGCTCGTTGTTCATGCTTCCCCATTCAGGCAACGCGACGTCTTGCAAGACCGCGTTGCCGGGAATTTTCTGCCACCATGCTGCTAGCCGCTTTGAGGCGCTAATAGGGCGGTGGCATTTTTTTAGGAAATAATAGTTTAATGCCTATACCTATTACTTACATTTACTGCTGGTTTATTTTTTTTAAATCTAGGACTTACGCAAAAGCCAGCGTTGGCTGCATTAATTCATGGCGCATATACGCATCCAAAAACCCTTGTTTAAGTTGATAAACGGTCTTTTGGGTCTGGTAGGCAGCTTGTTTGAGGCGGGTCCAGGCCCGCATAGCCAGGGCACTATGGTTGCGCTGGCTGCGGGCCAGCCGGCACTGGCAGGCTTGCACGCCGGTGAGTTGCTTGAGTTCGCGGTGAAACTGCTCAATCGTCCAGCGGACGCTGCTTTCGTGTTCGGCAGCGGCCGTGTTCAAGGGCTCGACCTCGTTGGGGAGGAGGTAGTCCGTCCGGTGGGGGGACACCAGTACGCGGAAAAGTTTCAGTTTGCAGTCCTTGGGCATGCCCTTCACTTTCAAGATTTTTCCGACTTCCACCTCTGCGGCCGACCAAGACAGGCAGCTCACGGGCTGATAGGGCTGCTGGCCGCCGGAATCGTCGACGAGGCGGTTGCTTTTCAGCGGGCAGTAAAACGTTTTGCCGGCGGCCAGCAGCCACTTGAACAAGGCCGTGGTCGCGTACCAGCTGTCCATGAGCACCGTGCGGTACGAAATGCCACGTGGCACCAGTTGCGTCAGCCTCTCGGCCACGTGGTCCAGCTTGGTCTTGCCCTCGGTGGCGGGGGCGAAGAGGCGATAGTCAATGAGCCAGAACTGGTCGGTTTCGGGGTTGACGTACACGCAGGTGACCAAGCCGATGCCGGCAATGATGCCGTGGGCATTGCCGCTGTACTGGCGGCGCACCAACTCGATGCGCCGACTATGGTGCTTGTCGAGTACCGTGTCGTCAAACAGGACGTAGCCCCGCGCGCTCAACACCACCTGCGGGCGCACCTGCTGCCAGAGCTGGCGCGGCGTGAAGTGACTGGTCTTGAGAAAGTAGCGCACGTTGTCGTGCGTCAGGCCCTCCAAGTGCTCGGCCAGGTACGTGCCGGTGTAATTCACTTGGCTGCTCACCAAAAACTGCCCGTAAAGTTGTGCCGTCACTTTCATGGGTTTTCTTTTCAAGTTACGCCTTTTGCGTAAGTCCTAAAATCAATTCTTCTCACCCTTTTATTCCGCGCACCCCTCGCATGCAAGCAACCTTTACCTACTGCGCCTTGGCAGCCGGCCTGCTGGCCCTGGCGGCTACTACGCCGGCCATGGCTCAGTCGACTGCCCCCGACGGGCCTACCAAAATCAAGACCAAGCACAAGCGCGGCCAGGAAACTGCCCCGGCAGCAACGGCGACCAGTGTGGCCGCCGCCCCTACCCCCACCGACTACTCGCTGCCCTACGCCGCCAGCATCACGCCCGACGGCCTGAAGCAAGACCTTTCGGTACTGGCCTCCGATGCCTACGAAGGTCGCGAAACGGGCAAGAAAGGCCAGAAAATGGCCGCCGACTACCTCGCCAAGGCATTTGCGGCCGATGGATTGACGGGCCCCGTTGCCGGGTCCGACAATCCCTACCTCCAGCATTTCGATATGACTCGCATGAGCTTGGACGCCCCGGCCAGCGTGCTGAAAGTGGGCCCCAAGACCTACCAGGGCAACAAGGACTTCTACGCCATTGTCACCGATGCGTTTGCGGTGCCGGTTACCCTGAAGCCGGTGTTTGTGGGCTACGGCATTAAGGAAGAAAAGTATTCGGACTTTGCCACCGCCGCCGACTACAAAGGCAAAGACGTGGTGCTGCTGCTGGGCGAGCCCCTGAACGCGAAGGGCCAGTCGCTGCTGGGCGCCGACGGCAAACCCAGCCCCTACGCCCCCGCCGACTATGCTGGTTTAGTCAGCCGACAAGGCGCGCTGGCCCCACTCGGGGCCCGTTCCTTCACGCTGATTATGCCGACGGCGGCGTCTTTGGCAGCAGTGCCCCAGGCGTTTGGGCAAGTGCTTGGCATTGACCAGCTCTCGTTTGTGGGCAAAAAGCAGCAGGACGGGCCGAACTTTTTCTTTGTTTCGCCCGAGCTGGGCGCCCAGATACTGGGCACCACCCCGGCTGGCCTGGCGCAGTATCGCAAAGCCGTGGCCAAGTCTGGCAAGCCGGTTGCTTCGTCCTTCAAGCCCGCGCCAGTCGAGGCAAAGGCCGTGCTACGCAACGAGCCCTTCACCACCGAAAACGTGCTGGGCTACCTCGAAGGCAGCGATAAAAAAGACGAAGTCATTGTAGTGTCGGCCCACTACGACCACCTGGGCATCAAGTACGGCGAGGTGTACAATGGCGCCGACGACGACGGCTCGGGCACGGTGAGCGTGCTGGCCATGGCCCGCGCCTTCGCCCAGGCCAAAAAAGACGGCCATGGCCCGCGCCGCAGCCTCTTATTCTTGGCCAACACTGGCGAGGAAGAGGGAGCGCTGGGCTCGCAGTATTACACCGACCACCCCGTGTTCCCACTGGCTAACACCGTGACGGACCTCAACATCGACATGGTGGGCCGCGTGGATAGCCTGCACCAAGGCAAGGGCGACTACGTGTACCTGGTCGGCGACGACCGGCTCAGCACCGAACTGCACACCTTGAGCGAAGCCACTAATCAGCAGTACAACCCGGTGGCTCTCGACTACAAATACAACGACCCCAACGACCCCGAGCGCGTTTACTACCGCTCCGACCACTACAACTTCGCTAAGCACAATGTACCCGTCATCTTCTACTACAGCGGCATGCATCCCCAGTGGCACCAAGCCACCGACGACGTGGCCCTGATTGACTTTCCGGCCATGGCCCGGCGCGACCAACTCATCTTCCACACCGCCTGGGCCGTGGCCAACCGCGACCAGCGCATTATGGTTGATGAGAAGTACCGCACCACGGGCTTTGTGCCTACTCCCGCCGACCTCGACCGCTACGCGGGTACCTACGCCAGCCCCCAGATACCGCTGAAGATTACGTTTGCCAAAGACGGTACTACCCTTAAGGCCCAGGCCACCGGCCAGCCCGCTTTCTCCATAGAGCCCGTGAGCCAGGGCGTTTTTAAGTTCGACCAAGCGGGCATTCGCGCCGCGTTTGACCTGGCTAAGCCGACATTCGTGCTCCAGCAGGGGGGCAAGGAATTTACGTTCACAAAGGAATAGCCGGCTGGGTACCTCCTGGTACAGGAGCTTTGGCCCCGAAAACACGCGCGGCCGACTGCGTGCGCGCTAGGCAGGTGGGCCAGCGCGGGCCGGTTCACGCCCAGCCGCGGCCGCCCCAACTTTCGACGTGGGCGCACCAAGCCCGCGCTACCCGGGAGCCCTACCTTTGCGGCCGTAATGGAAAAACCCAGCATCCCGCAAGGCACCCGCGATTTTGGCCCGGCCCAGGTGGCCCGCCGCCAGCACATTTTTGGCGTCATCCGCCGCACGTTCGAGCAGTTTGGCTACGCGCCCATCGAAACGCCGACCCTGGAAAACCTCTCGGTGCTGACGGGCAAGTACGGCGACGAGGGCGACCAGCTCCTGTTTAAAGTGCTGAACTCGGGCAACTTCCTGGTGAAGGAACGGCGCGGCGAAATTACCCCGCTCGTGACGGCCGACGACCTCGCCCAGGGCCCCCGTGCCGTGCTGCCCAAAATCGCCGAGAAGGGCCTGCGCTACGACCTCACCGTGCCCTTCGCCCGCTACGTGGCCATGAACCGGGCCGCCCTCACCTTCCCCTTCAAGCGCTACCAGATGCAGCCCGTGTGGCGCGCCGACCGCCCCCAGCGCGGCCGCTACCGCGAGTTTTGGCAGTGCGACGCCGACGTGGTGGGCACCGACTCGCTGCTCTGCGAAGCCGAAATTGTGCTGATGATGGCCCAGGTGCTCAACGGGTTGGGCCTGGTGGACTTCACCATCAAAATCAATCATCGCGGGGTGCTGCGCAACATTTACCAGGCGCTGGGCGGCGAGGGCAAAGAGACAGACTTGTTCGTGGCCATCGACAAGCTCGACAAAATCGGGCGCGACGGCGTGAGCAAGGAGCTGCTCGAAAAAGGCTTTACGGCCCCCACCATCGACACGCTGTTCGAGCTGCTGACGGTGGGCGGTGGCTACGCCAAGAAGCTCCAGCGCCTGCTGGTCGGCTTCGTGACGGCCGGCGTGGAGCCCGACGGCCAGCGCCCGGGCCCCAACGAGCCCACCGACGAAGCCGACGATTCGCAGGATGCCTACTACCGGGGCCTCAACGAGTTGGCCGCCGTGCGCGACCTGCTGCAAGCCTCCGGCTTTGCCCAGTTCGACCGGCTGGAGTTTGACCCCACGCTGGCCCGGGGCCTCTCCTACTACACGGGCTGCATTTTTGAGGTAAAAATCAACAACGTGGCGATGGGCAGCGTGAGCGGCGGCGGGCGCTACGACAACCTCACCGGGGCCTTCGGGCTGCCGGATGTGTCGGGCGTGGGCTTCTCCTTCGGCGTGGACCGGCTCTACGACTGCCTGGAGGAGCTGGAGCTGTTCCCGGCCGGCACCGGTACCCTCACCCGGGTGCTGCTGGCGCAGTTCGACGCGGCCTCGCTGGCCGCCGGCCTGCCGCTGCTGGCCCAGCTGCGCGCCGCCGGCGTGCCCGCCGAACTGTACCCCGACGCGGCCAAGCTCAAAAAACAGTTCCAGTACGCCGACCAGAAAGGCATCCCGTACCTGCTGCTGGCGGGCCCCGACGAGCGCGCCGCCGGCCAGGTGAAGCTGCGCGACATGCGCGCCGGCCAGGAGCAGCTGCTCTCGGTGGCCGAAGCCGTGGCCGTGCTGGCCCAGGAAGTAACCCCTAGGTCCTTGTGATTTTGTACTACCACTCAAACGCATCGCCTACGTGACGAAGGACTTAATGGGTAAGCGGGCACTGGTTACCGGCGCTTCCAGCGGCCTGGGGCTGGCCATGGCGCGGGCCCTGGCCGCGGCCGGGGCAACGGTCGTCGCCACGGCCCGGGGCCCCGAGCGGCTCGCGCAGGCCCGGGCCCAGCTGCACGGCGAAGGCCTGGACGTGCAGGTACTGGAACTGGACGTGCGCGACGAGGTCTCCATCGCGGCGGCCGTGCAATGGGTGGGCACGCACTGGGGTGGCCTGGATTTGCTGGTGAACAACGCCGGCATTGGGATGCGCACCGTGAACCCCGATTTTCTGACCCGGCCGCAGCCGTTTTACGAAGTGAGCGCCGAAGGATTTCGCGACCTCGTGGACACGAACCTAACGGGGTACTTCCTGGTAGCCAAGGCCTTCGTGCCGCTGTTTTTGCAGCAGCAGCGGGGCAAGATTGTGAACATCTCGATGAACCACGAAACCATGCGCCGCCGCGGCTTCGTACCCTACGGGCCGTCGCGGGCGGGGGCCGAGTCGCTGTCGCTCATCATGGCCGAAGACCTGCGCGAACACGGCATCGACGTGAACATGCTGCTGCCCGGCGGGGCCACCGATACCGGCATGATTCCCGACGCGGCGAAGGCGAAAATTGCTGGCCAGTTTCAACTGCTGAGCCCCGATGTAATGGCCGAACCAATTGTATTTCTGGCCGCCGATGCCAGCAACGGCATTACGGGCCAGCGCATCGTCGCCACCGAATTCGCGGCCTGGAAAGCCCACCTCACCTCGTAGCAGAAACCGCGGCTGGGCGGCAAACGCCGCCCGTCGGGTGCGCCGCTGCCGAAGCCCGTGCGCCGCTGGCTCCGCTGGAGGGGGCACTGGCCCCGGCCATTCAGTAGCGAACGGCTACCGCCCCACTTCACCAGCCATTCCATGTCCGCCCATCTCCTCACGCCCGGCGCCCCGCTCACCCTTAGCACCTTGGCCGAGCTGCGGGCCAGCGGCGAAACCGTGGCCCTGGGCCCCGAAGCAGCCGCCCGCTTCGCCCCCGCCGGGGCCCCCGCCGCCGAGCCCGAGCTGGCCGCCCTGCGAGCCCAGGCCTGCGGCACGGGCCCCGAAGCGCCCCAGCCCCTGGTGCGCCTGATGCTGCTGCTGGCCGCGCAACAGGCCGTCAACCAACCCACTGGCCTGCCCCGCCCCACGGTTGAGCGCCTGCTGGCCATGTACAACCGTGAGCTTTTGCCGGTGGTGTTCGAGCAAGGCGGCGACGACGCGGCCCGGGCCCACCTGGCCCTGCCGCTGCTGGGCGAGGGCGAAATCAATTACCAGGGCTACCGCCTGGCCACGGCCGACGCGTTCAGCCTGTTCAGCTGGGAGCCGCTGGCCCTGCGCGCCGGCGAGGCGGAGGCCCTGCGGCGCGGGGCCCCCTTCGCTTTGGCCTACGCCGTGGATGCGCTACTACGCGCCCGGCACCTGGCGCGGGCCGCGGCGGCCGTGCGGGTCCTGTTAGCGCCAGCCGAAACGGTCGAAGAAACGGCATTCCAAACCGTACTGAACGCGGCGGAGCAAGCCGTGACTGGGGCCCTAGGCGGTCAAGAATCGGCCCCGCTGGCCCCCGCGCTGGGGCAATTGGTGGCGGCCGCGGCGGCGCTGGGCCAGGCAGCCGCGACCCGCGCGGCGCAGTATGTGGCGGGGCCGGGGCTCGGTGCGGCCGCGCTGGGCTTGGCGAAACATACCGCTACCAGCAGTCAGCTAGTGGCCGCGGAATCCGATGCCTACGCTGCTTTACGCACCCGCCAAGTAGTGGAAAACGCCGAGCAGCTGCTGGGCGTGGAGCTGCTGGCGGCGGCTGGGGCCCCGGCGGTGGAGCTTGTAGCGGGGGCCACTAGCCCGGGCGAAATGCTGTTGGCGGCCTTCCGGGCGGCGGTGCCCGGCGGGGGCCCCGGAGCGGCTCCGTACCCGGCGCTGCGGCAGGCGGCGGCGTTCGTGCGCCGCTACGCGTGGCCCGTGGCCGGCTCGAACGGTGTGCAGTAGCACGGGGGCCCGCCGGCGCGTATTTTTGGGCATGAAGCTGACGCTCCCCGGTTTATTTTTCCTTTTACTAATGGGCCTGACGTGGGGCCTGGCGCCTGCACGGGCCCAAGCCCAGAACTGCGCCCAGCCTCCGCCCACCGACTGCAACGGCGTGCCGTTTGCCGTCGTCGATGCCGCCACCGGGCAGGAGGTGCAGGCGCTGTGCGTGGGCAAGGCGGTGCGCTTTGTGCCCTGCGCCAGCCGCGCCGTATCGCCCGATCTGACGTATTATACGGCCCTGCCGGGCACCAACGTGTACCCGCCCAGCTGCCTGATTTCGCCCACCGGGGCCAGCACCGTGTACCGCTACACGCCCACCGCGCCGGGCCCCGTCACCATCTCCGAAAACGCCAACACCACGCTGGCCAACGGCGGCGTCATCGGCACGTTTTACACCCGCGTGCTCACGGCCTACGCCACCGTGCCGCCGCCGTTCGCCATCGCCCCCTGCCCCGCCGGCGTGGCCCTGGTCACGGTGACGGATGCCGTGTACGACCGCTACACCGTGCGCGCCGGCAGTGGGCCCGAGGTGCCCGTGCTGCGGCGCAACCTGCCGCAGGTGGTGGCGCTGGCCGGGGCTACTACCGTCACGGTCACGGGCTACTACAACTTGGTGGGGCCCTGCACCAGCTCCAATACCCAAACCATCCCCACCCTAGCGGCCGCCCAGGCCCCCGCCCTGAACACCCTGACGCTGAGCGCCCCCGCGCCCAACGGCGAGCTGAGCCTGGCCGTGGGCCAGCTGCCGGCCGGCTACCTCTACAGCTTGCAGCGGGCCCCGGCCGGTACCGCTGGCCCGTTCCAAAACGTGGCCGACGTGCCGCCGGGCAGCACCAGTGTTGCCCTGCCCAACGCCGTGGCCGGCGGCTACCGCCTGCTGCGCACCGACTACTGCCAAACCGCCACCGTCGCCTCGGCCACCCGCTACACCCTGGGCCTGGCGGTGGCCTCGGCGCAGGGCCGCAACCAGCTGCTGTTAACCAACGCCAACCCTAGCCCGGGGCCCTACGCCGTGACGCGCAACGGCGTGGCCATCACCAATCTGACTCCCATCAACGGCGGACTGGAGGACCCCAACGTGGTGTGCGGCACCCGCTACACCTACCGCGTGAGCACCGACGGCGGGGCCGTGCTGTCCAACGAAGCCAGCCTGGTGGCCACCTCCAACGTGGCCCCGCCCACGCCCCGCCTCGTGGCCAGCTTCAACCTGCAAAACCGGCCGACGCTCACCCCCAGCCTGCCCGGGGGCCCCGTGCCGGCCGGGGGCACGCTGCACTACCGCCGCCTGCCCAGCGCGGGCCCCGTTTCCGATTTCCTCACGGCCACCACCGGGCGCACCGTCACCGACTCGACCGGCGCGGCGACGCTCACCGCCGTGTGCTACTCGCTGCGCCTCACCGACTTGTGCGGCAACACCTCGGCCGAAAGCGGCGTGGCCTGCCCGAGCATCCTCACCGCCCAGGCCCTCGACGACGACGCCACCGCCGTGGGCCTGAGCTGGTCAGCCTTCAGCGGCCCCGACCCCAGCCAGCCCGCCGCCTACGCCCTCCAAACCCTGGCCCCCGACGGCACAGCGCTGGCCACGGCCGCCCCCACCACCGCCCTCAGCACCACCGATGCCCAGCCGCCGGCCGACCGCCAGGTGCTGCGCTACCGCCTGCAAATCAGCGGGGCCGGCATCCCGGCGGGCACGTTCAGCTACTCCAGCGTGGCGCAGGTGCCGCGCCGCGCCCGCCTGCTGCTGCCTAACGCCTTCACCCCCAACGGCGACGGGCTGAACGACGTGTTTGAAGTGAAAGGCCGGTTTTTGGAAAATTTCGTGCTGATCGTCGTTGACCGCAACGGCCAGCAGGTGTTCCGCGCCACTGACCGCGCCAGCACCTGGGACGGTACCACCAACGGCCATGCGCCCGTGAACGGCGTGTACGTGTGGCGCTTCGAGCAAACCGACGAAACCGGCCAAACCTTACGCCAAACCGGCACCGTCACGATTTTAAAGTAAGGCGCTATCCGACAGGGCTGTCGTACTGAATGCTGTGAAGCGCCTTATCACCGCCGAACGACTTGTACTACCCTGATAAGATGCTTCACGGCGTTCAGCACGACAGCCCCTATTCGGCAGGCCCATAAGTAGCGCAGTCGCTGCGAATCCACGCGTTGCGCCGCCAGCACCTTTTTCCGCCCGTTCAACGCGCTGACTCGCAGCGTCCACGCTACTCCCCGTTGCCATGTCTTTCCTGCAACGCCACCGTGCCAACCTCACCCAAGGCCTGCTTTGGGGCAGCCTGGCCGTGATGTTTTTTACTGACCTCAAGGCGCCCGTGGTGGGCACGCTGCAACGGGGCTTGCTAGCTACCGGGCTTTGGCGGCCTACGTTGCCCGCCGACCAGCCCGCCCATGCCGGGGCCCCCAGGCCGCTGCCCGACGCGCCGCTCTACACCCTCGACGGCCGCCCCACCAACCTGCGCCGCTTCGCCGGTAAAGTGGTGGTGCTGAACCTGTGGGCCAGCTGGTGCCCGCCGTGCCGCGCCGAAATGCCCGCCCTCCAACACCTGTACGGCCAGGTAGACACTGCCCGCGTGGCCTTCGTGATGGTATCGCTCGACGAGAATCCCACCCGGGCCCGCCGCGTGGTGGAGCAGGCTGGCTACACGTTCCCGGTGTTTTTCCCGGCCGCGCCGCTGCCCAAAGTGTTCGACACGAAATCCATCCCCACCACCTTCGTGCTGGGCGCCGACGGCACCGTGGCCGTGCGCCACGAAGGCATGGCCGACTACGACACGGCCGAATTCCGCGCCTACTTGCAGCAGCTGGCCAGCCAGTAGCGTGGCTGCTGCGAGTTCGCGCGTGCTAACACGTTCATCGCGCGGACTCGCAGCGTCCACGCTACTACCGTTTTACCGCAAGCCTTTTACCCGTAGGGGCAGCGTGTACACGGCTTCGGAGGCGGTGATGAACAAGGTTTTCAGGTCTTTGCCGGCGAAGCACACGTTGCCGGTCCAGGCCCCGGGCACGTCGATGTGGGCAATTTTCTGGCCCTGGGCGCTGTACACCGTTACGCCCTGGCCGGTGAGGTAGAGGTTGCCTTTGCTATCAAGGGCCATGCCGTCCGAGCCCTGTGCCACAAATAGTTGGCGGTTGCTAAGGCGGCCGCCGGGGCCAATTTGGTAGCGGTACGTTTTGTTGGCTTCGATGTCGGCCACGAATAGCTGGCGGCCATCGGGCGTGCCCACGAGGCCGTTGGGCTGGCGCAGCTGGTCGGCGGCCAGCACCGGCGCGGGGGCCCCGGGGGCCAGGTAGTACACGTTTTGGGCAGTCAGGTCGGGGGCCGTGCGCGCCCAGTAGTCGCGCTGGTAATAGGGGTCGGTGAAGTAGATGCCGCCGCCTTTGGGGTTCACCCACAGGTCGTTGGGCCCGTTGAAATGGTGCCGCTCAAAGCCGTCGGCCAGCACCGTCACCTTGCCGGCGGGGCTGATGGACCAGAGCTGGTTTTGGGCATCGGCGCAGGCCAGCAGGTTGCCTTTGGCGTCAAAATCGAGCCCGTTGGCCCGGCCCGAGGGCGAGAGAAACACCGTTAGCTGGCCATCGGTGCTGTACTTCCAGATTTTGTCGTTGGGCTGGTCGGTGAAGAACACGTTGCCGGCGTGGTCCACCGCGGGGCCCTCGGTGAATTTGAACTGCTTGGCTACCAGCGTGAGGCGTGCGCCGGGAGCCGCCACGGCCTGGGCGTTAGGCGCGGGGTACACGGTATCGGCCACGGCCAGGGCCCCGGCCAGCAAGAAAGAAACCATCATGGCAAAAAGTAGTTGAAGCAGCAAATAAACCCGTTTACGGGGCGGGGCATCGGCTGGCTGCTGCGGCTACCTTTACGCTCCGCGCCCGGCGGGGCACTTATTGGGCCTCCCGCGGGTATATACGGGCGGGCCCCGGCGCTGCCGGAACGTCCACCTTTTTTTCAAAACAAGGCCTACACGGGCTTACCAACGACTTTTTGCTATGGCATTCGACATGATGGGGATGATGGGCAAGGTGAAGGAGCTGCAAGAAAAAATGCAGCAGGCCCAACAAGAAATGCAACACCTCACCGCCACCGGCGAGGCCGGCGGCGGCCTGGTGCGCGCCACCGCCAACGGCGAGCGCAAGCTCCTGAAAATTGAAATCGACGACAGCTTGCTCACCGTGCAGGACCGCGACATGCTGGCCGACCTTGTGGTGGCCGCCGCCAACAAGGCCCTGGAGGCGGCCGGCGAGCAGGCCCGCCAGGAAATGCAGCGCAAAACCAGCGGCCTGATGCCCAACATCCCCGGCCTCGACCTGGGCAACTTCGGCGTTTGAGCCCTTGGCGGCGAACCAACCTTTTCCCGGCCGGGCCGGGGCGTGCGCCGATGTGGCCATTGTGGTGCTGAACTGGAACGGCGCAGATTTCCTGCGCCGTTTTTTGCCCGGCGTGGTGGCGCACGCCGACGGGGCCCGGGTGGTGGTGGCCGACAACGCCAGTACCGACGATTCGGTGGCGCTGCTGGCCCGTGACTTCCCCACGGTGGAGCTGCTGCTGCTGGAGCGCAACTTCGGCTTTTGCGACGGCTACAACCACGCCCTGGCGCTGGTCGATAGCCCGTACTACGTGCTGCTAAATTCCGACGTGGCCGTAACGGCTGGCTGGCTGCGGCCTTTGCGCGCCCTACTGGAGGCACACCCAGGCATCGCCGCCGTGCAGCCCAAAATCCTGGCCCACGCCGACCCCACGCGGTTCGAGTACGCCGGCGGCGGCGGCGGCTACCTCGACCGGCTGGCCTACCCCTTCTGCCGCGGCCGCTTGTTCGACACCACCGAAGTGGACGCCGGCCAGTACGACGACGCGCGCCCCGTGGCCTGGGCCAGCGGGGCCTGCTGCCTGGTGCGGGCCAGCGCCTGGCGCGCATTGGGCGGCTTCGAGCCCGCGTTTTTTGCCCACATGGAGGAAATCGACTTTTGCTGGCGCCTCCAAAACGCGGGCCACGAGGTGTGGTACCACGGCGGCAGCGCCGTGCACCACGTGGGCGGCGGCACGCTGGCCAAAACCAACCCCCGCAAAACCTACCTCAACTTCCGCAACGGCTTGGCGCTGCTCTACAAAAACGCGGCCCCAGGCGAGCTCATGGGGCCCCTAGCCCAGCGCCTGGTGCTGGATTGGGTGGCCGGCCTGCGCTTTCTGGCGGGCGGCCACCTGGCCGACGCCCGCGCCGTGGCCCGGGCTCACTGGCACTTCTTTCAAAAGCGCGCGTACTGGCGCGCCCGCCGCGCCGCCGCGGGGCCCCACCTGCGCGTGGCGCAGCGCCCGGGGGCCTGGGCTGGCAGCGTGGTGTGGGCCTATTTCGCCCGCGGCAAGCGCCGGTTTGCTGAGTTGGGCCTGCGTTAGCCAGCTCCGGCCGGGCTGGTGATAATAGGGCCCAAGAGGTCGCCTTCGTTAGCAATAAATTTATATTGCATGGGGAATTATTTATTTTATAACCTTGAAGGCAGTCAGGGTTAATACAATTTATTAGGCCACCAATTCGTATTTAAAATTATTTTTCGCTTTATTTACTTAAAATAGTTTTATTTTTATTCTCTGTGCCATTACGCGAGTCGACTTGCACTTTTACTTTTTTCTAGATTTGATATATTCGGCATTGGCTGGTTCGTTCCTACCGCTAGGTATCCGCTTATTTTTCGATTCAAGATTTTACCACGTTATACTATTCCCGCTATGATTGCGCGTTTTATCTCTTGCACCTGCTTCGTGGCGGTTTGCATCGTGTGGGCGGGCCCGGCCCGGGCGCAGGCGCAGCCGGCCGCTCCGGTTGCCTCCGCTGCGTCGGCCGGAGCCCCGGCTAACGTTACCCTAACCGGCCGCATCGACACGCCCAAGGGGCCCTTGGGCGGCGCCGTGGTGCGGCTGGTGCGCACCAAGCAAACCTGCGCTACCAACGCGGACGGCCTCTTTTTCTTCATCGTGCCGGCCGATGCGGGGCCCGTGGCCGCCGTAGCCGCCTACGATGGCGCGGCTGAGGTACCGTTCACCATGCAACCCGGCGGCCCGCTGACCGTGGTAAACATGGCCCCTGCCAAACTTACCAGAGCCAACCAGAAGCAGCTCAACGCCCGCATCAAGCGCGCGCACCGCGAAACCAAACGCTCGCTGAAACAACTCAAGTAGCGCGGTTTGCGGTTAGGGCCCCCACGCGGCGCTTCAGGCGCGGGGCCCCAAAGCCTAAGCGCCGCGCGGAATAACCGTGCCCAGCAGCGCCGCCAGCTGGTTGTCGAGTTGCTTCAAGTCCTTGATGGCGCGCAGGTTCTCGAACAGCTCGGCGTCGTCAAGCATGGGTTGGCGCAGGGTTTCGAGGCGGCGGTTCAGCTCGCGCTGCACGTGGCATTTGTTGAGGCGCAGCACGGCGTTGTCGCAGGCCACTTTGGGCATGTCCACTTCGTTGAAGACGTAGATTTCCTTCACCCGCCAGTTGGGGCTGATGTCGTAGCGCTCGGTGGCCAGGTCCGACACCAGCAGGCGGATGTCGGTCCGCGCGTGCTGGCCCAGCTGCCGCGCCTCGGGGAAGCGGCCGGCCAGCAGCTCCTCGCGGCACAGGGCCCACAGCTCGGCGTAGAGCGGCGTTTTGAACGGCTCCTCCTCCAGCTGGCCCAGCAGGTACTGGGCCACGCTCACGTCGGTGTCCACTTCGCGCGCGGCGTAGAGCACCAGCAGGCGCAGCACTTCGCGCTCACAGGCTTGCAGCAGGTCGGTTTGGGCAGCATCTTCGTCAGTCTCCGTGGGCGCGGCTGGCGATGTCGCGGCGGGGGCCCCGGGCTCGAAGGCGCCGTACATGGCGGCTTCGGCTTCCTCCTCAGCCGTGAGGGCGCGGGTGGCGGCCACCGGCGGGGCGGGGCGCCCATTGCCGCTGCTACTGCCGCCGCTGGGGGCCCCACCCTCGGCCGGGCGGGGGGCCCCGGCGGCGGGCTTCACCAGCTTGTTGTACTCGGTGATGAGCACCTGTTCGTCAATGCCGAACGCGGCCGACGTTTGCTGCAAAAACACCTGGCGCTTGATGGCGTCGGGCACCTTGGCGATGCTGGTGAGCACCTGCCGGATGGCCTCGGCCTTCTTCACCGGGTCGCCGGCCGCGTCGCGGGCCACCAGCGTGGTTTTGAAGGTGATGAAGTCCTGGCTGCTCTTTTCGATGTACTCGGCGAAGCGCTGGTCGCCCACCTTGCGGATGTAGCTGTCGGGGTCGTCGCCGTCGGGGAACAGCACGACGCGCACGTTCAGGCCGCCTTCGAGCAGCAGGTCGGTGCCGCGCAGGCTGGCCTTGATGCCGGCCGCGTCGCCGTCGTAGAGCACCGTCACGTTGTCGGAATACCGCTTGATGAGCCGGATTTGGCCCTCGGTGAGCGACGTGCCCGACGAGGCCACCACGTTTTTGATGCCGCCCTGGTAGAGGCTCAGCACGTCGAGGTAGCCTTCCACGAGGTAGCACACCTCCTCCTGCCGGATGGCCTGGCGCGCCTGGAACAGCCCGTAGAGCACGTCCGACTTGTGGTAAATCTCCGACTCGGGCGAGTTGAGGTACTTCGCCATCTTGTCGTCGCGCTTCAGGGTGCGGGCCCCGAAGCCCACCACGCGGCCCGAAATGTTGTGAATCGGGAACATGACGCGGCCCCGGAACCGGTCGTAGCGCCGGCCGGTGTCGTGCCCCTGGTCGTCTTCGCGCTTGATGACGAGGCCGGTTTTTTCGAGGTATTTCAGCTCATAGCCGGCCGCGGTGGCGCTTTTCAGCAGGTCCTCCCACTGGTCGAGCGAGTAGCCCAGCTCGAAGGTTTGGATGGTGGCCAGGTTCAGGCCGCGCTCCTTGAGGTAGCCGTAGCCCACGCTCATGCCTTCCTCGGTGTTTTGGAGCAGGCGGTGGTAGTGGTCTTTGGCCCAGCTCGACACGATGAACTGTGAGTCGCGCTCGTTCTGCACCAACTGCTCTTGGGGCGTTTTTTCCTCCTCCTGAACGGTAATGGCGTACTTCTTGGCCAGGTACTTCAGGGCCTCCACGTAGGAGGTGCCTTCCACGTCCATCACGAACTGCACCACGCCGCCGGCCTTGCCGCAGCCGAAGCATTTGTACAACCCCTTGGCGGGGTTGACGGAAAACGACGGCGACTTTTCGTTGTGGAACGGGCACGGAGCCCACAGGTTCTGGCCCTTGCGCTTGAGCTGCACAAAGTCGCCGACGACTTCCACGATGTCGGCGGTTTGAATTATTTGGTCAACGAGTTCTTTGGGGATGCGGGCCATGAACGGTGGGCAGGGTCATTAATTAAGCTGGCCCGGCCCTGCAAAGTTCGGCCAGCTGTGGCTACTGGCCAGACGCGGCACTCAATGTATCGCTCAGTCAGGCAGTCAATGGCAGAGCCTCAAGGCCTTCCTAAAAATATTTGCATCTTTGCGCAACTCCATGTGGCTGGGCCCACGTTACAGCCCCAAGCGGGAAGGGCGCGAACCCTCCCCGCCGGCTACTGGTTAGTGGTACAGCAGCACGTAAGTACCGCCGGCCAGCACTAGCCACCGACCAAGCCGCAACAGCAGCTTAACCGGGAGCCTGACGACGATTACTACGTAATCATCGCCGTCGTTTGGTTTTTTCTCCATGAGTTTCGAACTTTATGGGGAGAAAGAATCACCCACTTCGAAGCCCGTGGTCTGCCAACCACGGGCTTCGCTCGTTTCAGCCGAAGCCGAGAAGCGATGCCGTGGCGGCGGGAGACTACCGCACAGTGGAGCAAAACTACGCCTGGGAAGGCCAGCAGCGTGCAGTCCCGCCGCGTTTGTGTTTCGTCCCCTAAGCGAAGGCGTTACCTTTGCCGGAATTACCAACGCCAAGCCAATGCCCGCCTACCGTCCCGAAGAGATTGAAAAAAAGTGGCAAGCCCACTGGAAAACGCACCAGACCTTCAAGGCCGACAACCACTCCAGCAAGCCCAAGTACTACGTGCTCGACATGTTCCCGTACCCCTCGGGGGCGGGGCTGCACGTGGGGCACCCGCTGGGCTACATCGCCTCCGACATCGTGGCCCGCTACCAGCGCCTGCAGGGCCGCAACGTGCTGCACCCCATGGGGTTCGACTCGTTTGGCCTGCCCGCCGAGCAGTACGCCATCCAGACCGGCCAGCACCCGGCCGTGACGACGGAGCAGAACATTGAAACATACATCCGGCAGCTCCAGCAGCTGGGCTTCAGCTACGACTGGAGCCGCGAGGTGCGCACCTCCGACCCGCAGTACTACAAGTGGACGCAGTGGATTTTCCTCCAGCTGTTCAATAGCTGGTACAACCTGGATACCGACCAGGCCGAGCACATCCGCACCTTGCAGGCCAAGTTTGCCGAAGGCGGCAGCGCGGGCATCCGCGCGGCGGGCGGCGATGAAGAGCGGCACGAGTTTTCGGCCGGCCAGTGGCAGAGCTTCACCGAGAAGCAGAAGCTCGCCGCCATCCTTCCCTACCGCCTGGCCTACCAGCAGGACACCTACGTGAACTGGTGCCCGGCGCTGGGCACGGTGCTCAGCAACGACGAGGTGAAGGACGGCCTTTCGGAGCGCGGCGGCTACCCCGTCGAGCGCCGCCTGATGCCGCAGTGGAACCTGCGCATCACCGCCTACGCCGACCGCCTACTCCAGGGCCTCAACGCCCTGGACTGGCCCGACGCCGTGAAGGAGATGCAGCGCAACTGGATTGGCAAGAGCATTGGGGCCGAGGTTACCTTCCCGGTGCAGGGCCACGAAGGCACTGACATTAAGGTGTATACCACGCGGGTTGACACCATCTACGGCGCTACGTTCCTGGTGCTGGCCCCCGAGCACGAGCTAGTGGACCAGCTCACCACGCCCGGCCAGCGCGCCGCCGTGGACGAGTACATCGCCGCCACCAAGCGCCGCTCGGAGCGCGACCGCATGGCCGACGTGAAGGCCGTGTCGGGCGTGTTCACGGGGGCCTACGCTGCCAACCCCGTGGATGGGGCCCCCGTGCCCATCTGGCTCGCCGACTACGTGCTGGCCGGCTACGGCACCGGCGCGGTGATGGCCGTGCCCAGCGGCGACCAGCGCGACTACCTCTTCGCCAAGCACTTCGACCTGCCCATCCCGGCCATTTCGGACGCCCAAAAGGACCTCCACCAGCAGGCCGACCCCACCAAGGAAGGCCGCTACATCAACTCGGGCATCGTCAACGGCCTCACTTACAAGGAGGCCACCACCACGCTCATCGCCTTTTTAGAGGAAAAAGGTCTCGGCAAGGGCAAGACCAATTTCCGCCTGCGCGACGCCATTTTCGGCCGCCAGCGCTACTGGGGCGAGCCCATTCCGGTGTATTACAAGGACGGCACCGCCTACGGCGTGGCCGAAGCCGACCTGCCGCTCGTGCTCCCCGAAATCGACGAGTACAAGCCCACCGAGCACGGCGAGCCGCCCCTGGGCCGCGCCACCGACTGGAAGTACCGCGGCCAGCACGAGTTCGAGCTGAGCACCATGCCCGGCTGGGCCGGCTCGAGCTGGTACTACCTCCGCTACATGGACCCCGAAAACGCCGACCGTTTCGTGGGCGAAGAAGCCGAGAAATACTGGGGCCAAGTGGACCTCTACATGGGCGGCGCCGAGCACGCCACCGGCCACCTGCTCTACTCCCGCTTCTGGTACCTGTTTCTGAAGGATTTGGGCCTGGTAACGGGCACCGAGCCGTTCCAGAAACTAATTAATCAGGGGATGATTTTGGGCCGGTCAAATTTCGTGTATCGGCTGAATGTCAGTTGGCATAAACACGGTAAAGACGGCAGTTCTGAGCAATTAATTAGCCCGCCAGTTTTTGTGTCAAAAAATCTGCTTGACAGGTGGATTGCTAATAATTATGAATTTTCAGGAACAGATTGGTTGATATGGAAACCGGTATTGAATAAAATCGGAGATAGTTTTTCCAGTCCAGCAGAGACATTCACATACAATGAAGGCATGCAAACTATGAAGTTTGACACTAATGCCTTTTACACTCCGCTCCACGTTGATGTGAGTATTGTTCATAATGATGTACTCGACACAGAAGCATTCAAGAAATGGCGTCCCGATTATGCTAAGTCAGAATTTATTTTTGAGGAAGACGGACGTTATGTCTGCGGCTCGGAAGTCGAGAAGATGTCGAAGGCCAAATTTAACGTTGTCAATCCCGACGTTTTGGTGGCTCAATACGGCGCGGATGCGCTGCGGCTGTACGAAATGTTCCTGGGGCCCCTGGAGCAGTTCAAGCCCTGGAATACCAACGGCATCAGCGGCGTGGGCAGCTTCCTCAAGAAGTTCTGGCGCCTGTTCCACCCCGAGGATGGGGCCCTGGCCGTGACGGACGAGCCCGCCGCGCCCGCCGAGCTGAAGGCCCTGCACCGCGTCATCCAAAAGGTGGCGCACGACATTGAGAAGTTCAGCTTCAACACCTGCGTCAGCACCTTCATGATTGCCGTGAACGAGCTGACGGCCCTCGGCACCCACAAGCGCGCCATCCTGGAGCCGCTCACGCTGCTGCTCTCCCCCTTCGCCCCGCACCTGGCCGAGGAGCTGTGGGCCGAGTTGGGCCACGCGCCCGGCAGCATCAGCCAGGCCGCGTACCCCGAGTTCCGCGAGGAATTCCTGGTGGAAGCCAACGTAACCTACCCCGTGGCCATCAACGGCAAAGTGCGCGACCAGCGCCAGTTCGCCGCCACCGCTACCGCCGCCGAAATCGAAACCGCCATCCGCGAATCGGACTTCCTCACCCGCTTCGGCGAAGGCAAAGCCGTGAAGAAAGTAGTAGTAGTCCCCGGCCGCATGGTGAACGTGGTGGTGTAATTATTAATTATTACACAGTTTATCATGCTGAGCTTGCGAAGCATCTTATCACAAAGCTGTTTAGGAAGTCAGGAAATTCAAAATTGAACGTCATGCTGAGCTTGTCGAAGCATCTCTACCGCAGCAGCAATTAATAAATTAGTCAGCGGTAGAGATGCTTCGACAAGCTCAGCATGACGTTCTAAGGGCTTTTTAAACAGCTTCCGCATTGAAACGGCAACCGTGCAACCGTGATAAGATGCTTCGCAGGCTCTTAGCATGACGGAATTAAATAAAAACGAAAAAGCCCGCTGCAATTGCAGCGGGCTTTTTCGTTTTTACAGCAAATCATTCTCTCGCAACAAGTCATCACGCTCATTGTCCGAAATAGAATCTTGCTCCGATTTATCATAAATCGTGAGCAGGAATATTTGCTCACCGATTATTTTGACGCAAGTAATTACACGGGCACCGCCGCTCTTGCCTTTGCCTTTCGCCGCTATGCGGACGCGCACTTTATAACAGTCGCGGCCCAGCGGTTCGCCAGCTTGTGGATTAGCTAAAAGCTCTTCCCCAAAAGCAGTTAAATCTTGTTCAAATGAAGCAAATCGCTTGACTAAAGGCTTGGCAGTGCGCTTAAAGCTCTTGGTCAGGACTATTTCGAAGCTCATGTATATATTCGTCAAGCGTTTGCAATTTAATTTTTCCCTGTTGGTGCAACTCCACTTCGTGGAGCGCCTCGCGGAAATCATCAATCCACTCCTGCTGCGCGGGCGTGTATTGCTTGGGCTTGGGCGGGGCTATGGGCTTGGCTTTAATGGAGAACGGCAGCGCCTTTACCAGTTTCATAAAGGGCGCGTAAAACTCGTCGGGGACGGTGAGGATGACTTGGCGCATGATGCAAGATACAAGTAGATAGTGCTTACAAGCAGCGCCTGCCATGAGTTCAGTCAAGCACTGCCTTGGCGCGAACCACTACGTTCGCGCTACTCCTCACTACTGCCCGGAGGCTGTGGCCGTGCCCTTGGGCATCAGGTACTTGTTGTACCAGTTCAAGTAGCGCACGTAGCGGTCCTTCACGTAGCTGGGCGTGGTGACGCCGTGGAACTGGCCGGGGTAGATGACGAGCTGGGTGGGCACGTTCAGGCTTTTGAGGGCTTGGTACATTTGCTCGGTGTTGAGCAGGGGCACGTTGAAATCCTTCTCGCCGCACACGAAGAGCGTGGGGGTTTTGATTTGGTCGGCGTGGAAGAACGGGTACGAGACGCGCAGGTACACGTCGGTATTTTTCCAGGGCGTGCCCAGCTCGGTTTCGTAGTCGCGGATGTACTGGTCGGTGCCGTAGCCGGCCAGCACGTTGCCGATGCTGGCCCCGCTCACGGCGGCCTTGAAGCGCTGGTCGCGGGCAATGACTTGGTCGGTCATGATGCCGCCGTAGCTCCAGCCGCCCACGCCGAGACGGTCGGGGTCGGCCAGGCCTTGCGCCACGGCGTAGTCCACCACGGCCAGCACGTCGTCGGTGTCCTTGTTGCCCCAATCGGCAAAAATGGCCTTGCTGTACTCCAGGCCCCGGCCCGAGCTGCCGCGCGGGTTGGCCACCACCACGGCGTAGCCGTTGGCGGCAAAGTATTGCCACTCAAACGCAAAGCCGTAGCCGAACTGCGCCACGGGGCCCCCGTGGATGCGCAAGATGGCCGGGTACTTGCGGCCCGCCTGGTAGCCCACCGGCTTGATGGTGAAGCCGCTCACCAGCGTGCCGTCCTTGCTTTTGGCCTGGATGGGCTCGACGGCACCGAGCGTGACGCCCTTCAGCCAGGCGTCGTTCTGTTTGGAAAGTGGCTTCAGCCCCCCCTTCTTATTCAGCGCAAACACCTCGGTGGGCTGCTGGGGCTGGCTGCTGAGCACCACGAGCTGTCCTTTGCTGGCCAGGGCGAAGCCGCCCACCTGGCGGGCCCCCGCCAGCACTTTCTCGGGTTTGCCACCGGCGGCCGGCACCCGCATCAGCGATTCGGCGCGGTCGTCTTCGAGCAGGAAATAGACGCTTTTGCCGTCGGGGACCCACTCGGGCTGGGTGGTGTTGCGGTCGAGGCCGGCGGTGAGGGGGCGGGCGGGGCCCCCGGCCACGTCCACCACCATGAGCTGGTGCAGGGCGTATACGAGCTGCTCCTTGGGCCCCCCTTGCACGAAGGCAATATGCCGGCCGTCGGGGCTCCAGGCGGGGCGGCTGCCGTAGTTGGGCGCGCTCTCGGGCACGTCGGTGGCGAGCAGCGGCCGGGCGGGGGCCCCGGCTTGGGCGTCAATCAGGAACAGGTCGTAGTTGTCGTGGCGGTCGGGGTCGGGGCCGCGCTTGCTGCTGAAGGCCAGCTGCTTGCCGTCGGGGCTCCAGGCGGGCAGGTGCTCGTCGTAGGGCCCCGGGGTGAGGCACACGAGCCGGCGCGTGGCCACGTCGAACACGTACAGGTGCTGGCGCTGTTTGTTCAGGTAGCCGTCCACGTCCTGCTTGAACTGGAAGCGGTCGATGACGATGGGGGGCGCGGTTTTCTTCTTGGCTTTCTGGGCGGCGGTGAGCGAGTCGGGGTCGGCGTCCTTGAGGATCATGGCGATGCGCTGGCCGTCGGGGCTCCACACGTAGTCCGACACGCTGCCTTTCAGCTTGGTGACTTTCTCGGCCTCGCCGCCGGCGCGGTTCAGCAGCCAGAGCTGGGCATTGCCGCCGTCGTCCTCGCCGCGGCTCGACACGAAGCTCAGGTACTTGCCGTCGGGGCTGAAGCGGGGCTTGCTTTCGCTGGCCGGGTTGGTGGTGACGCGCAGGTTCTGGCTGCCGTCGGTGCGGGCCATCCAGATGTCGGCGTCGCGCTTGTCGGTGGCCGTGTCCACGCGGGCCACGGTGTAGGCCACCCAGGCCCCGTCGGGCGACAGGTTGGGGTCGGCCACGTCGCGCATCTGGGCCAGGTCGCGCAGGCTCAAGGGGCGCGGCGCGGGGGCGGTTTGGGCCCCGGCGGCCAGTGGTGGCAAGGCCAGGGCGGCCAGCAAGGGTAGCACGTTCTTCATAGGAAGTAGGATTACTAAAAGCTCCGAAGGCCCGGGCCGGGAGGCTCTGCGGCCGCCGCACGGGCAGCCGTGCCCGGTTGGTTTGGGCCCCCAAGTTGCAAAAAATAGTGCGTTTGCCGGCTGGGGCCCTAAAAGACCACCCTGCGTCTTCTGGAAAAATCCTGGTTTTTCCGTGGCAAAAGGCTAAAGCGTGCGGCTACCCGGCGGCCACCCTGCATCTTTGCCGGCGGCAGGCTCGTCCTTGCCTCGCCCCGACCCTTCTATTTCTTTTCAATTTGATGGTTTCTCTACTCTTGCGCGGGCAAGCGGCGATGCGCGCCCTGCGCGGCGCCGGCCGCGGGCTGCTGCTGGGCCTGGCCTTGCCCCTGGCCAGCGCCGCCCAAACCGCCCCGGCCGACGCCGCGGGGCCCCTGCTCACCCCCGATCAGTTCCTGGGCTACCCACTGGGCAGCCAGTTCACGCCCCAGGCCGAGGTGCTGCGCTACGCTGCCCACGTGGTGGCGCACTCGCCCGGCCGCATGAAAGTGGTGCCCTACGGCAAAACCTACGAGAAGCGGACCCTGGAGGTCATCGAGATTGCCAGTGCCGAAAACTTCGGCCAGCTCGATGCCATTCAGCACAACGGCCGCCGGCTGGCCAGCCTCGAAAGCGGCACCGCCAGCCGCCAAATGCCGGCCGTGTGCTGGATGAGCTACAACGTGCACGGCAACGAAGCCAGCTCCTCCGAAGCTGTGATGCAGGTGCTTTACGACCTGGCCAACCTCCAGGACCAGCAAATCCAGGGCTGGCTGAAGAATACGGTCGTACTGATTGACCCCTGCGTGAACCCCGACGGCCACGACCGCTACGTGAACTGGAACAACAGCGCCCGCAACCGAGTGCCCAACGCCTCGCCGGACGCCTGGCAAAACCGCAACCCCTGGCCCGGCGGGCGCTACAACCACTACTACTTCGACCTGAACCGTGACTGGGCCTGGCAAACCCAGCAGGAAAGCCGCCAGCGCATCGTGCTGTATAACCAGTGGCTGCCGCAGGTGCACGCCGATTTCCACGAGATGGGCCCCAACAGCTCGTACTACTTCTCGCCGGCCGCCAAGCCCTACCACGCCGACATCACGCCCTGGCAGCGCAAGTTCCAGGGCATCATCGGCGACTACAACCGGGCCGTGTTCGACAAGAACAACTGGCTGTACTTCACCCGCGAAACCTACGATTTGTTCGCCCCCACCTACGGCGACACCTGGCCCAGCTTCAACGGCGCCATCGGCATGACCTACGAGCAAGGCGGCCAAACCGGCACCGCATATGGCCGCGCCGACGGCGATACCCTCACGCTGGCCCAGCGCATTGCCCACCACCACGCCGCCAGCCGCGCCACCCTCCAGGCCACGTCCGAGCGCCACGACGACCTGCTGCGCGAGTTCCAGGCCTACTTCACCGACGCCAAAACCAAGCCCCGGGGCCCCTACAAAACCTTCGTGCTGGCCTCCGGCAACGACCCCGGACAGCTGAAAATGCTGACCCAGTACCTGGAGCGCCAGCAAATCAGCTACGGCTTCGCGCCCAAGAAGCTGCGCACCCGCGGCTACAACTACGCCTCCGGCAAAACCGAGGACGTGGAAATTGCGCCCCACGACGTACTCGTGAGCATGTACCAGCCCAAATCGACGCTCGTAAAAGTGCTGTTCGAGCCGCGCCCGCAGCTGGAAGATTCGCTCACCTACGACATCACGTCGTGGGCCCTGCCCTACTCGTTTGGGGTGAAGGCCTACGCCCTGGCCCAGCGCCTCGACGCCTCGGGCCCCACGCCCACCCCGGCCGTGGTGAAGGGCAGCGCCGCCGCCCCCACCGACAAGCCCTACGCCTACCTCGCCCGCTGGAACAACTTGCAGGACGTGCGCTTCCTCAGCCAACTGCTTCAGCAGAAGGTGAAAGTGCGCTTCGCCGAAAAGGATTTTGAGGCCGAGGGGCAGAAGTACGCGCCCGGCACGCTCATCATCACCCGCACCGGCAACGAGGCCCTGGGGCCCAAATTTGACCAGATCGTGCGGGCCCAGGCCGACTCGGCGGGCACGGTGGTGCAGGCCGTGAAAACGGGCTTCTCGACCACCGGGCGCGACCTGGGCTCGGGCACGGTGCACTTCGTGAAGCAGCCCGTGGTGGCCGTGGTGGCGGGCCCCGGCATCGACGCCACGGCCTTTGGCGAGGTGTGGCACTTCTTCGAGCAGCAGCTCGGCTACCCCATCACGGTGCTCGGCACCGATTACCTGAGCCGGGTGAACATGGCCAAAATCGACGTCCTGATCCTGCCCGACGGCAGCTACGCCGACATCTACCCCGACAAGGCCCTGGAAAGCCTCAAGGCCTGGGTGCGCGGCGGCGGCAAGCTCATCGCCATGGAAGGCGGCATGAAATTCCTGGCCAACAAGAAGGATTTCCTGCTGAAAGCCAAGGCCGCCGACTCCGTGGCCCTCAAGAAGGAGGAAAAGGCCAACCCCTACCTGCCGCTGCGCCGCTACGGCAACGCCGACCGCGAAAGCACGGAGGACCAGGCCCTGGGTACCATCTACCGCGTGCAGCTCGACAACACGCACCCGCTGGCTTTTGGCTACGGCGGCACCTATTCGGCCCTCATTCGCACGCCGCTCAGCTACCGCTTCCTAAGCAAGGGCGGCTGGAACGTGGGTGTCATCAAGAAGGACGGCTACTACTCGGGCTACGCCGGCACCAAGGCCCGCAAGGAGCTGGTGGATACGCTAGTACTGGGCGAGCAGGACCTCGGCCGCGGCCAGGTCATCTACCTCGGCGACAACCCGCTGTTCCGCGCCTTCTGGCAGAGCGGCAAGCTGCTGTTCGGCAACGCCGTGTTCCTGGTCGGGCAGTAGTCCCGGGGCCCTACGCCAACAAAAAGCCCCGCCGATTTGCATCGGCGGGGCTTTTTTGCGCGCACAGCCAGGGCACCCTAATAGGCGGCCGTGAAGCGCTGCTTGCTGAATTTGGGCTGTTCCACCTCGTCCAGCACCGCCACGGCCAGGTCTTCGCCCGAGAGCACGCTGCGGCCGCTAGCGTCAAACACCGGGCTGTCGGTGCCCAGGCGGTAGTGGCCGGTGCGGCCGGTGTCGATGCCCTGGTGCATTTCGATGGCGGGGCTGAAGAACGTCCAGTCGAGCGTGGTGTTCTGTTTCAGCACGTTCAAGTAGTCGCGGGCCGCGGTAGCGCCCGCCTTTATTTCGGCCGGGAACTGGGGCCCATCCACCAGCTGCTGGCCGTCGATGAAAAGGCTGCCGGCCCCGCCAATCACCACCAGGCGCGGCACCCCCGATTGCTCGGCCGCCGTTTCGATGTCCTTCGAGCCCGCCAGCGAATCGGCGTAGATGTTGGGATTGTCCCAGCCCGGGTTGAAGGCGCTCAGCACCACGTCGTGGCCAGCCAGCTGCGCGGCCAGGGCCCCCACGTGGGTCACGTCGCCCTGCACCACGGTCAGGTGGTCGTGGGCTACGGTAAGCTTGGCGGGGCTGCGTACGATGGCGGTTACTTGGTGGCCGCGCATCAGGGCTTCGCGCAGCAAGTTGGAGCCTACAAAACCGGTAGCGCCGATAAGAGCAATTTTCATGGCCTTCAATTGATTGGGTGAATGATTTGAGCGCAGCACGGGCCCACGCACCAGCGCTGTTGGCAAAGTTAAATGCGTTAAACAGGTTGTAACCACAGTTGTTACAATGAGTATCAAAAAAAATCAACTGCCAGCCGGCAATGCCAGATCGGTCACTACCTGGGCCAATGTCACGCGGGCCAGCTCCCGCTCCAGGGCCGTTTGGGCGCGCGCCAGCGTCGCGTCCAGCGCAGCCTGAATGTTGCGCCCCACGGCGCACCGCGGGTTGGGCGAGGCATGCACGTGGAACAGCTTGCCTTCGGCCACCACTTCAACGGCCTGGTACACGTCGAGCAGCGAAATGCTGGCCGGCGCACGCCGCAGAAATGTACCGCCTGCCGCCGCCCGCACCTCCACCAGCCCCGCTTTTTTGAGCTGGCCCAAGATGCGGCGGATGACCACCGGGTTGGTGTTCACGCTGCCGGCCATGCGCTCCGAGGTAAGCAGCACGGCGGGGCCCTGGCTTGCCAGGAGCGAAAGCACGTGCACGGCTACGGAGAAACGACTGCTAATTTGCATTATGTGCGGGGCCCCAGGGGCTAGTCTTCGAGGGCACGGGCTAGGGCGGCCCGCGCGGCTTTGGGCAGCGCGGCGGCCACCAACTGGTACGATTCGGCCGTCCAGGCCCGCACCTTGGCGTCGGGGGCCCCGGTGCCGATGAGCACCGTGTTCCAGTGCTTCTTGTTCATGTGGAAGCCGGGCAGTACGTAGTCGTGCTGCTCGCGCAGCTCGGCGGCCCGCTCGGGCTCGCACTTCAAATTTACACTGCCAAAGGTTTGCAAATCGGTGAGGGCAAATATTTTGCCGCCCACTTTAAACACCAACGTGTCGGGGCCAAACGGCGTTTCTTCCGTGGCGCCCGGCAGACTGAGGCAATAAGCGCGAAAATCCTCAATGTTCATTGCTACGCGCTGTACTACAACACGTAGCGGAAGAACATTATCACCAGGCACACCAGGAACATTGCCAAGCTGAGCTTATTGATGAAGTGCATGGTTTTGAGGTTGAAGTTGGTTTTGCGGGCGGGGTCGTTCTTACGGAAGAAATACCCGAAGGCGGGGCCGAAATTAAAGAGGTCTTTACCGTTCATGGCGGGGCTGGTTAGGGGTCGGTAATGTAACACCGGGGGCCCCGGAAAGATTGGCAAAACGCCGAATTTATTGCGACTTTGCGGGGCCCCGCAGCCGGGCTGCCCGACTGGCGAAGCCGCGCCCGGCCTACTTTTACCGCCCGTTCCCGCTGCCTTGCCTTTTCGCCGCCTACATGCTCAAGCTTTTGGTGAATATTGCCTGCATACCCAATGCAGCCGCCACCAGCGTGTGCTTGCCAACACTGGGGGCCCTGCCCGCGCCCCCGCCGCGGCTGTGCGTGGCAGCACGGCCAAGCACCCGGCACTAGGGCCGAAGGGCGGGGCCACGAAGCTTATTTCGACTGGTACGTTGCGGTGCGCATCAACATTTCGTTGGTCGTATTTGCGGGCGATAAAAAGCTTCGGGCCACCTCCCGCCTCAACCACGATGTAGCGCCTGCCGCGGGGCCCCACGCCCGCACCTTTACTTGCCTTCCCACCCTTTTGATACGTTTGTTATGAAACGTTTGTATTCGAACCTCACCGTGCAGGTGCTCACCGCCATTGCCCTGGGCGTGCTGGTCGGGGCCCTGTTTCCCACGTTTGGCGCGGCCCTCAAGCCCATTGCCGACACGTTCATCAACCTCATCAAGATGCTGATTGCCCCCATCATCTTCCTCACGGTGGTGCTGGGCATCGCGGGCATGGGCAGCCTCAAAAAAGTGGGCCGCGTGGGCGGCAAGGCCCTGCTGTACTTCGAAATCGTGACCACGCTGGCCCTGGGCCTCGGCATTTTGGTGGCCAACCTCACCAAGCCCGGCGTGGGCGTGCAGGCCGTGGCCCAGGCCGTGCTGCGCGACGGCAAGAAGACGGAGGAAGCCGCCAAGTTCACCTCCCAGGCCGGCGAGATGAACTGGGTGGAGTTCTTCACCCACCTCGTGCCCAGCAACGTGGTGGAGGCCTTTGCCAAGGGCGACATCCTGCAAGTGCTGCTGTTTGCGGTGCTCTTCGGCCTGGCCCTCAACCGGATGGGCAAAACGGCCGAGCCGCTGGTAAAAACCTTCGACCGGCTCTCGCACGCCATGTTCGGGGTGCTGGCCCTGGTGATGAAGCTGGCCCCGCTGGGCGCGTTCGGGGGCATGGCCTTCACCATCGGCAAGTACGGAATCGCCACGCTGCTGCCGCTGGGCAAGCTCATGCTGGTGGTGTACGCCACCATGAGCTTGTTCATTTTCGTGGTGCTCAACTTGATCCTGCGCTACTACAAGCTGCGCCTGGGGCCCTACCTGAGCTTCATCAAGGAGGAAATTCTGCTGGTGCTGGGCACCTCGTCGTCCGAATCGGCCCTGCCCCGCATGATCGACAAGATGGAGCGCTACGGCTGCTCGCGCTCGGTGGCCGGCCTGGTCATTCCCACCGGCTATTCTTTCAACCTCGACGGCACGTCCATCTACCTCTCCATCGCGGTTATCTTTCTGGCCCAGGCTTTTAACATTCCGCTCTCGCTCACCCAGCAGCTCTCGCTGATTGCCATCCTCGTCGTCACGAGCAAGGGCGCGGCGGGCGTCACCGGGTCGGGCTTCATCGTGCTGGCCTCCACACTGGCCGCCACCAAGGTCATCCCGGTCGAGAGCGTGGCTCTGCTGCTGGGCGTCGACCGCTTTATGAGCGAGGCGCGCGCCATCACCAACGTCATCGGCAACGGCGTGGCCACGCTGGTCATCGCCAAGAGCGAGGGCGAGTTCGACGAGGCCCGCCACCAGCTGGCCCTGCAAGGCCGCTCGGTGCCCGAAGCCCAGCGGCCCGAGCCGGCGGCCGAGCTGCCCCTCGTGGCGCAGCAGCCCGACCTCATGGCCCGCTAGGGCCCCGGGCGTTCGTTCCTTTCCAACGGTTGTTCTTTTCTGTCTTGGCCTGCAGCCGGGCCGCGCTTCGCCCTTGCCGACGCGGCCCAACCCACCCAAACCGGCTACTTGCTGCCCCACCGCCTGCTGGGACCTAAGGCCCGCATGCAGCCCTGCACCAGCTATACCCACGGCCGCTACAAGGGCCTGCGCCGCGAAGACGGCACCGCGTCCAGGACGTGCATTTGTTTGACGGCGGCGTGAACGTGCTGCTCGACGGCCACCAAGCCAAAATCACGCTCAATTACCGCGCCCGCCCCGATTTCACCAACGTGAACGACGTCAGGTACCGCCCCGAAATAACGATGCAGATGCCGGCCATTCTGTAGCCGGGGCCCCCAGAACAGGGCCAAAAAAGGGCCGCGTGAATTATTGGTTCGCGCGGCCCTTTTCATGTTATGCCCACGCCCCACGCTCGCGCCAGGCAAGCCCTACGGGTAGCTGCTCCTGGGCCGAAACTTCCAGGCGAATCACCCGCTGCTTTATGAGCGAAGCGCGCGCTACCCGCCCCGCTGGTGGTGGCCCCAAGAGCGAGGGCGAGTTTGACGAGGCCCGGCACCAACTGTCGTTACCGGGCCCCTGGTGGCGGGGCCCCTACCCACACCGACCCGCACTACTCAGCAGTAGCGGGTACTAAATGCGCATGTTTGTCCTCACTTACGGTTCAGGTAAGCCAGAGGAGCCGGGATTTTTTTCTAAACACTCCAGCCAACTACGGGTTTTTCGCGTTCAAACCGACATTAAAAGGGTATTAAAGCCTATTGCTGGCGTGTATGCGAAATCTATTCTTTCCGCCGGGCCGCTATTACCGAGCCGCGGCCGCCAGCCTGGGACTGCTAGCCGTAACGTTGGGCGCGGCGGCGCAGTCGAACCCGGCGGCTCCACCGGCCACGCGGCCCGCCCCGGCTGGTAGCGGCCAGCCCAGCGGCATTGGGGGCCCTCCCGTGGGCCAGCAGCAGCAGCAGGAATTGCAGCAGCGGCAGCAGCAAATGCAGCAAACTGCCCAGGAGCGGCAAATGCAGCGGCCGCCGGACGGGCCACCCAACCCAATGCCCACGGGGGCCGGGCAAATGGCGCCAGCGGGCCAGGTTGCCCCAAGCCCCGGCGGCACCGGCACGGTGGGCGAACCCAGCGGCACCACCACGCCGCAGGCCTCGTTTGGTGGAGCCCCGCGCGGCGGCGGCATGATGGGCGCTTCCACTGGCGCGGCCCGCGTGCTGGCCGTGGCCCCGGCGCAGCTCAGCCTGCCCCAAGCCGTGGCCATCGGCCTGGAAAACAACCTCACCACCCTGCTCGCCGCCGAGCGGGCCACGGAAGCGCGGGCCCTGCGGCAGCAGGTGCGCTCCTTCCTGCTGCCCAACCTCAACGGCACGGCCTACCAGCAAAACCGCACCCTCAACCTGGTCGCGCAGGGCCTGGCACCCAGCGGCGGCCAGGACATGACGGGCACCGGCATGGGCGGTGGTACCGGCGGTGGCGCGGCCGCGGCCCCCACCATTCCGTCGTTCGTGGGGCCCTTCAACACGTTTGACGCGCGGCTCAACTTCTCGCAGGCCCTGCTGAACCTGGCCGCGATGCGCGAGTACAAAAGCAGTACCGCCGCCGTGCGCGTGGCCGACCTCACCGCCGAGCTGGCCCGCGAGCAGGTGGCCACGTTCGTGGCCCTGGCCTACCTCACCGCCCAGCGCGGCACCCTGGAAGTGCGGGCCGCCCGCGCCGACCTGGTGCTGGCCGAAGCCCTGCGCCAGCTGGCCCAAAAGCAGCGCGACGCGGGCGTGGCCGACGGCATCGACGTGGTGCGGGCCGAGGTGCGCGCGTCGCAGCAGCGCCTGCGCCTAATCCAGGCCGAGGCCAGCGCCACCCAGGACCGCCTCGACCTGGAGCGCGCCGTGGGCCTGCCCCAGGGCAGCGCCACGGCACTCACCGATACATTGGTGGCCCGCGCCGAGGCCGTGCCCACCGTGGAACAAGCCCTGGCGCCGGCCCAAGCCGCCCGGCTGGATGCGCGCATCGCGGAGCAAACCATCGCCCAAAAAGAACTGGACCGCCGCGCCCGCGCCGCCGCCCGCTACCCCATCATCAGCGCAGCCGGCGACTACGGGCAGTCGGCCGTGACGCCCTTTAAAAGCGACCGCATCACCCGCACCTACGGCGTGACGCTGAGCGTGCCCGTGTTCGACGGTGGCTACGTCGGCGGCCGGGTGAAGGCCGCCCTGAGCGAGCAGCGCCAAGCCGAGTTGGAGCTGGGCAACACCCGCGGCCAGGTGGAGCAGGACGTGCGCCAGGCCCTGATTGGCTGGAACCTGGCCGCCGCCCAGGTGCAGGCCGCCGACGAGCAGCTGGCCCTGGCCGGCCGCGAGCTGGCGCTGGCCACCCAGCGCTTCCGGGCCGGCGTGGCCGACAACCTCGAAGTGCTGCAAGCGCAGGCGGCCCTGGCCAACGCCCGCGCCCTGCGCGTGCAGGCCCTGGCCCAGTACGGCGCGGCCCGGCTCAATTTCGCTGCGGCTACCGGCACAGCGCAGTCTTTTCGCTTATAAGTAGTTGTTTTTAAGATGATTTTGAAAGCCCACCATCTGTCATCCTGAGCTTCCCAGACAGTTTATTCAGCAAGGCAAAATCAGCCGGCAAGAAACCAGATTCTGAACCCTACCCCCCTCATGGCCGATCACCTTACGTCTCCCGCCCGGCGGCAAGTCGCCGACCCTTCGGACGCGCCCGACCGGCGCGTGGGTAACAACCCGCGCCGCGTGCAGCCACAGGCCAAGGATGCACCCGCCGACACCACCGAAAAGCCCATTTACCGGCGCACCTGGTTTCTCATCCTGGCGGCGGTGGGGTTGGTGCTGCTGCTGATTTGGGGCGTGCGCTACTATCTATACACCAGCGACCACGAGACTACCGACGACGCCTTCGTAGAGGGCAATGCCGTGCGGGTGAGTCCGCGCGCGGCCGGCCAGGTGCTGAAGGTGTACGTGCGTGACAACCAGCTGGTAAAGAAAGGCACGCTGCTAATGGAAATAGACCCGCGCGACTACCAGGCCCAGCTGGCCCAGGCCGAGGCTCAGGTGACCAGCGCCCGCGCCCAGCGCAACACCGCCGAGCAGGCCAGCGCCTCGCGGCGCAGCGTGATTGCCCAGCAGCAGGCCCAACTAGCCGCCGCCGAGGCCAGCGCGGCCCAGGCCCAGGCCGAGGCGCGCGCCGCCCACGCCCAGGCCGCCAACGACGCCCGCAACGAGCAGCGCTACGCCGAGCTGTACAAGACCGATGCCGTGTCGCGCCAGCGCTACGACCAGGCCCTGACCACCGCCCGCGCCAGCGCCGACCAGGCCGCCGCCGCCGACCAACGCACCCAGGCCGCCCGCGCCCAGGCCAGCCAGGCCACCGCCGTGGTGGCCCAGGCCCGCAACGACTACCGCCAGGCCACCGAGCAAATCAGCGTGTCCGACGCCCAGATTGCCCAGGCCCAGGCCGCCGCCGACCAGGCCCGGCTCCAGCTCTCCTACACCAAGCTCTACGCCACCGAAACCGGGCGCGTAACAGGCAAGGCCGTGGACGAGGGCCAGACCGTGGCCGTGGGCCAGCAGTTGCTGCTCATCACCTACGGGCAGCTGTGGGTGACGGCCAACTTTAAGGAGACGCAGCTGGCCCACATGCGGGTAGGCCAGCCGGTGTTGATTGAGGTCGACACCTATTCGGGCGAGCAGTTTCGGGGGTCGGTCGAGAGCTTCCAGCGGGGCACTGGGGCACGCTTCAGCCTGCTGCCGGCCGAGAATGCTACCGGCAACTACGTGAAGGTGGTGCAGCGCATCCCGGTCAAAATCGTGTTCAACGGCCAGCCCGACCTGCACCTGCTGGCCCCCGGCATGTCGGTGACGCCCGAGGTGGACATCACCGTGGTGCCCACCCGGCAGGCCGCCGATACCACCCACGTCGAGGCCAGCCCCCGCGTAGTGAACCACGCCGCCCGCCGCCGGGTGGGGCCCCAGTAACCTTCTTACTATCAAGTTCAACCGCTCTTCAATCATGGAAGCCCCTACCCCCCCCGGCCGCTGGGAAGCCGACCTCAACGGCTTTTTTGCCAACCTCGCGCAAGAGGACCAGGCATTTATCGACAACCTGAAGCGCCAGACCGACTTCTATAACAATACCGCGCGCCCGGCCCTCGAAACGGCTGCCGCCGCCCTGCGCCCCCACGCCCGCACCTGCGACACCGGCCTCGACGATGGCCGCGTGTACCTCATTATCCGGCACCTGGATGGCCCCGTCGAGTTTCAGTACGCCGTGGTGGCCGAGGTACGCATCGAGGCCGTACTGCCCTACGTGCACTGCTGGTTCGAGGAAAACAAGCTGGCTAAGGCCATTGAAGCCGAGCAGGGCCAGCCCGAGGCGCCGCCCAAAGAAGAGAAGGACGATAAAAAGGACAAGAAGAAGGACGACGACAAGGCCGACGGTAAAGAGGGCGGCGATGAGGCCCCGGAAGGCGGCGGCGACAAGCAAGATGACAAGGAGCCCACCCGCACCAAAACTATCGAGTTACTAGGCACCTGGCGCGACGACCGCCAGATTGAGAGCGTGACGCAGGAAGAAATCCTCGCCGATTTCCTCAACCACTACCAGGAAGCCGTGGCGCAGGCGCGCACCCACCTGCACACCACGCCGCGCTAACGCCGGCAGCCCTTCCCCTCCTTTTCCCTTCGTCATGGCGCAAACGCAAACCTTGTCTAAGCCCGCCGGGGCCGGGCTGGCCGGTCACCTCAAGTGGGCCATCGCCATCACGGTGGCGCTGGGCACGTTCATGGACGTGCTGGACAACTCCAGCGTGTCGGTGGCCCTGCAAAACATCGGCGGCAGCCTCGGTGCCTCGCAAGACGACGTGACTTGGGTCATCACGGTGCTGCTGGTGGCCAAGGCCGTGATGCTACCCACGGCGAGCTTTTTGTCCACGGCCATTGGGCGGTCGCGCCTGTTCATGCTGGCGCTAGTGGCCTACGGGGTGTCGTCGCTGCTGTGCGGGCTGTCGTCGTCGCTGGGCATGCTGCTGGTCATGCGAGCCTTTCAAGGTCTGTGCGGCGGCATTATTCCGCCCGTCGGCCAGGCCATTCTCAAAGATTCCTTTCCGCCCGAGGAGCAGGGGCAGGCGTTTGCGCTGTTTGGCGTGGCCACGGTGGTGGCCCCCACGGTGGGGCCCCTGCTCTGCGGCTGGCTCGTGGACAGCTACAGCTGGCACTGGGTGTTTTTCGTCAACGTGCCCATTGCCCTCATCACCGCGTTCTTGGTGACGGCGCTGGTGAAAGACCCGCCGGAGCTGGTGAAGGAAAAAGCCAACGCCTGGGCCAAGGGCATCAGCGTGGACTACATCGGCCTGAGCCTGCTGGGCCTGGGCCTGAGCGCGTTGCAATACGTGCTGAGCCGGGGCGAGCGCGACGACTGGTTCAGCTCGCAGGCCATTATCCTGCTCAGTGTTGCGGCGGCGGTGCTACTGGTGGGCGGCATTATCTGGGAGATGCGCGCCAAAAACCCGCTCCTCGACCTGAGCCTGTTCCGCAGCCGCACGTTCACGGCTGCCATGCTGGTCATGTTCGTGGTGGGCGCGCTGCTCTACGGCAGCACCACGCAGCTGCCGCAGTTTTTGCAGTCGCTGCTGGGCTACCGGGCCGTCGATAGCGGCCTGGCCATCACGCCGGGCGGCCTGTCGCTGATTTTGCTGATGCCCATTGTGGGCTGGCTAACGGGCAAGGTGCAGGCCCGCTGGCTGATCGGCTTTGGCCTGGTAGTTAGCTCGTTGGCCTGCTTCTACTACGCGCACATCCTGAGCACCACCGTTGATTTTCGCACGGTGGCCACGGCGCGCATCTACCAAAGCCTGGGGCTGGGCTTCCTGTTCGTGCCCATTACCGTGGCTTCCTACGTGGGCCTGGCCAAGTCCAAAACCAACCAAGTGGCTATGTTCACCAACCTGGTGCAAACCATCGGGGGCGGCTTTGGTATCGCGGCCATCGAAACCGTAATTGCCCGCCGCAGCCAGTTCCACCAGAGCCGCATCGTCGACCACCTCACCTTCACCAACCCCGACTACGCGGCGGGCCTGCGCCAGTTCGCTACCTCCGTGTTCGGCCGGGTCAACGCCAGCGGGGTCGATGCCATGCGGCAGGCCCAGGGGGCCATCTACCGGGTCGTGCAGCAGCAGGCCACCACCCTGGCTTACACCGACGCCTTCTACCTGTTGGGGTTCGCCTGCCTGTTTTCCATCGGGCTCGTTTTCCTCATGAAAGCCAATAAACCCGGCGCGGGCGGCCAGGCCGACGCAGCTGCCTAAGGCGGACGGCCGACCCCTGCTAGTTACCCAGCAGTTTTCGGGCCCCCAGCCTGCCGCGCAAGCTTCACCGAGCGTGCCACAGCGCCCGCCGCTCGCGCCACACCAGCCCCGCGGGCAGCTCCTGGGCCGAAAACTCCAGATGAACCACCCGCCGCGGCCGGTCGCTGGTGCTGCGGTTGGAGGCGTGCAGTAGCAGCGGCTTCATCAGCAGGGCCCCACCGGCGGGCACGGCGCACACAGCGGCCGTAGCTGTTTGGCCAGCAATGGTTTCGGCCGGCACCACGCCACGCCGGTGCGAGCCGGGCACCACTTTCAGGGCCCCATTAGTGGCGTCGCAGTCGTCGAGGTGCAGGCGCACGGTGATGGTGTTTTCAAGCACTTCCACCGGCGGCTGCACCGCCACCCAGCCGGCCTTGGCCGTCCAGGGCCCAAAGCCGAGCACATCGGCGCGGTGCTCCACGTTAATCATCAAATCCTGGTGCCAAGCCACTAGCCAGTTCGAGCCCGCCGGCTTGTCGAAATAAATAGCCTTGGTGAGGTGGCAGCCGGTCGGAAACAATTCGCCCAACACGTCACGCAGCGCAGCAGTATTTAATAGGGCCCCCAGCGCCGCTATTTCTTCCAGCAAATTGCGAATTGCAAACACGTCCTGGCTACGCCGGAAATTGGCGCCAGCCGCGGGGGCGCTTTCGATGCAGTGCAGCAGGGCGGTTACTTCGAGCAGAGTGAGGAGCTGCGGGAGAATTGTTAAACCATGCTGCCGGAGCAATTGAACTGATGCAGAAGTAACCATATCAATCGCCAAAAGCTAACAAGCCGCAATCAGCTGCAAATGCTTGCTTTAAGATGGAAGCCAGATTGGGTATAGCCGCAGCAACGGCAGGCGTTAGCATTACCCGCTTTTGTTGCACGTTCTGACTTATCCAGCGAAACTTACCGTAATAATCGAGGTGACTTTCAATTATTTTTAAATTCTGGGCTTGTACAAATTCCTCGTACTCAATACCGCCGACATAGGTTAAGCCCCGGTGATGCACGGGTTTTTCGTCGGGGATAAAACTAAAATCAAGCATCAATAATACTCAGGTTGTAACAGGCAAATAGCAGAAGCATTTTGGTAACGGCTGGAAAATTTAGTACGTCATCGCCATGTGGCGGATGAAGGCACAAAAAACGCTATTAATTAGCTTCTTTTCCAAAATCGATTCCAGTTGTAATACCAACTGGTACAGCGCGCCCTTTCTGAATGCCGGGATTAAGAGTACCCAATGTTCTTACAGCAGCGGCAGCCGCTTCGAGGCAAGCATTGTTTAATCTTTTGTCAAAGGCAGGCATTGGCACTACGTCAGTAATTCGGCCATCCCGAGCAACCATAAATCGAACAAAAACTTTAGCTGGCTTATTGATCGGTTTGAAATCCGCCGGATATACAAGACCTTTTTGAATTGCATTATGAATTCTGATTTCTTTTTTCGCATTGCTCAAATTTTGGTCACTGGACAATGAAGGCATACTATCTACATAGACATAAGGACCATCAGCTACAACTATAGTATCCTTGGATACTGACGATTGCAGAGTCTGGCCTTGCGAGGTATTAGGCCATAAAATCAAGCCGCAAAAAGAAACAATAAGAATTTCCCAGACTTCTTTCATGACTCGTAAATCAGTTTAGACAAACTCATCATTAAACTCCCACCGGTTCGCCCACCACTTCCTTTTCAATCCACTTGCCGTCTTCGCGCATTAGCTCGATTAATTCGTCCACGGCGCGCTCTTCGGGGACGGCTTTTTTGATGACGTCCTGGCCGCGGTAGAGGGCGATTTTGCCTTTGCCCACGCCCACGTAGCCGTAGTCGGCGTCGGCCATTTCGCCGGGGCCGTTCACGATGCAGCCCATGATGCCAATTTTGATGCCCTTGAGGTGGTCGGTGCGCTGGCGAATCAGAGCGGTGGTTTCCTGCAAGTCGAACAGGGTGCGGCCACAGCTGGGGCAGCTGATGTATTCGGTCTTGCTCATGCGGGTGCGCGCCGCCTGCAAAATGCCAAAGCTGAGCTGGTTGAGCCCCCCCACGGTGCCAAGCCAAGCCTCCTGCGGCATTTCGGTCAGCAGCTCAGTGCTCAGCGCTACCCCGTCGCCAAGGCCATCGATGAGTAGCCCCCCCGCATCGGTGGCCGCGTCGAGCTGCGTTTGGGCAGCCGGTTGGGGCCCATGGGCCCGGCAGATGACGACCGGGCAGCTCACGCCGGCGTTTATTAATTCAAAAAAGGCCCGGCGCAGTTCCGGCATGGCGTGGGCGTTGGTCGTCACGAGTGCTACCACCACGGCACGGTCGTCGCGCAGGCGGGCGAGCAGGGCAGCGTCGAGTACGTCGAGCGACAGCAGCAAGAAGTTGAGCTGCGGGTGATGCTCGGGCAACCCACTGCGGCGCGGGTCGGCCATGTAGCGGTCGGCCGTCATCAGGGGGTAATGGTCGAGGCGGCGGCCGGTGTCGGCCCAGGCGGTGTAATTCACGATTTCCTTCAGGCCGTTGGGCAGCATGAAGGGCACCGGCCGCTCGCCGGTGTAGATGTAGTCGGCCCCCAGGTCCGACATCTGGAACTTATCGAGGAACTGCGAGTATAGGTGCCCGGCGGCGCGCAGGTCGCCGTATTCCAGCCGCGGCAGCCGCGAAAGGTCGGCGACGACGCGCGGCACGTTCAGGCCCCCAAAGTTGGCCACCTCGTGGGTGTGGCGGCGCAGGTACTGAAACGGGTTGAGGGGCTCGGGGCCCACCAGCGGCCGGATGGGCCGGGCCGTGGCGGCGCGGCCCACGTAGCGGTCAATCAGCATGCGGGCCACGGGGGCCTCGGCCTCTGGGGCCTCCGTCAGGCTCACGCGCACGGTGTCGCCCAGGCCATCTTCGAGCAGCGTGCCGATGCCCACGGCCGACTTGATGCGGCCGTCCTCGGCCTCGCCGGCCTCCGTCACGCCCAGGTGCAGCGGGTAGGGTTGCAGGCCCTCTTCGTCGAGCTTTTGCACCAGCAGGCGGTAGGCCTGCACCATCACCTGGGTGTTGCTGGCCTTCATGCTCAGCACCACGTCGTGGTAATTCTCCTCCTCACAAAGGCGCAAAAACTCCAGCGCCGACTCCACCATGCCCAGCGGCGTGTCGCCGTAGCGGCTCAAGATCCGGTCGCTCAGCGAGCCGTGGTTGGTGCCGATGCGCATGGCCGTGCCGTACTGCTTGCAGATTTTCACCAGCGGCCGGAACCGCTCGCGGATGCGCTCGACCTCGGCCGCGTAGCTGGCGTCGGTATACTCAATTTCCTCAAACTTCTTTTTGTCAGCGTAGTTGCCGGGATTTACGCGCACCTTTTCCACGATGCGGGCGGCCAGCTCGGCGGCGTTGGGCGTGAAGTGAATGTCGGCGATGAGCGGCACATTGCAGCCGCGGGCCCGCAGTTCCTTCTTGATTTCCAGCAGGTTCTGGGCCTCCTTCACGCTGGGGGCTGTGATGCGCACGTACTCGCAGCCGGCGGCCACCATGCGCAGGGTTTGCTCCACCGAGCCGAGGGTGTCCATCGTGTCGACGGTGGTCATGCTCTGCACGCGGATGGGGTAGTCGCCGCCCATGGGCACGCCACCGATGTTCACCACCCGCGCCACGCGGCGCTTGTACTCGGTCAGGCTGGGGCAATACGTCTTGTTCATGGCCAGAAAACTAGGGGCCCCGGTCGAAAGTTGCAGGGCCACACAAAGGTAACTTGATGGCGCGACGCCTGGCCCCGCCCGCATTATTCCACCCGTCGCGGCATTGCCGGGGCCCCACGCCCGCGGCCACACCCGCGCCACGGTAGGGCGGCCCGTGGCTCGGTTTTGCGGCGGGTACAGGTTTTGGGTCAGCACCCACGCCGATAGGGCCCAGGCTAGCGGTTTTCAAGTCAGTATACCGCCAACGGCTTGTAGAACGGAGTAGCACTCCGTTTCCGTGCGAACGCCAAACGGAGTGGCACTCCGTTTTACAACACCGGGTACACTTGCTTGCAAACTGCTTTAGCTTCTCACCTCCAGCACAATTTTGCCAATGTGGGCGCTACTTTCCAGCAGCCGATGCGCCCCAGCGGCTTCGGCCAGCGGAAACGTTTGGTGGATGAGCGGGCGAAACTTACCGGCCGCCACCAAAGGCCACACGTGCTGCTCAACGGCGGCGGCCAGCGCGGCCTTGAAATCGGCCGAGCGCGGGCGCAACGTGCTGCCCGTGATGGTAAGGCGGCGTTGCATTACCTCCAGTGCACTAAAGGCGCCGGCCCCACCCTGCGTGGCGTTGATGAACACCAGGCGACCGTCATCCTTCAGCAAACGCAGATTTTTGGCGATGTAGTCGCCGCCCACCATGTCGAGAACGACGTCCACACCTTCGCCTTTTAGCACCTCCTCGAAGTCCTCGGCTTTGTAGTTGATAGCCCAGTCGGCGCCCAAGTCGCGGCACGCCGCGCACTTGGCATCGGAGCCGGCCGTGGTGGCCACGCGGCTGCCCAAAGCGTGGGCCAGTTGGATGGCCGTGGTGCCGATGCCGCTGCTGCCGCCGTGCACCAGCAGCGTTTCACCAGGTTGCAGGGCCCCGCGCTGGAACACGTTGTGCCACACCGTGAACACGGTTTCGGGCAAGGCTGCGGCCGCTACCGGGCCCAGGCCGTCGGGCACGGGCAGGCAGTGCCGGGCGTCCACCACGGCATATTCGGCGTAGCCACCGCTCGCCAGCAGGGCGCACACGGCGTCGCCGGGCTGCCAGCGCGGGGCCCCGGGGCCGCAGGCTTCCACCACACCCGCTATTTCGAGGCCGGGCACCGAGCCCGCCACGTCGCCACTCCCGGCGTACTTGCCCTGGCGCAGCAGCACGTCGGGGCGGTTCACGCCGGCGGCCTGCACGCGCACCAGCACCTGGCCCGCGGCGGGCCGGGGCTTGGGTGCATCGGTGAGCTGTAACACGTCGGGGCCGCCGGCTTGGCGGATGGTAATGGCTTTCATGGACGGCGCGGATGGGTACGGGGCCCTGTACGGGCCCCACCGCTGGGCCGTTACCTGGCCGCCAGCTGCTGCTGCAAATCCTGCACCTGGTGCTCCAGCTCCAAGTTGCGGAACGTTACCTTGGCTTCGAGGTCGGCGTAGGAACTTTGCAGCTGCTCGGCCACCAGCTTCTGGTCGTGGATGTCGGTGCACGTGCCAAACCACGTGGTGAGGGCCCCCTGGGCGTCGTGCCACGGGCGGGCCTGGCCCAAAAACCAACGGTAGCTGCCATCAGCCGCCCGGAAGCGGTATTCAATGCCGTAATTGTCGCCCGTGGCCAGCGAGTGGCCCCATACGTCGCGCGCCCGGGCCCGGTCGTCGGGGTGTAGCAGGTTGTTCCACATATCGGGCCCCACGCTGTCGGCCAGCGTGCAACCGGTGAAATCAATCCACCGCTGATTGAAATAAATGTGGAAGCCGGCAGCATCGGTTACCCACACCAGCTGCGGAATCATGTCAACCAAAAACGTAAACTGTTCCGCGCCAATAGCGGGCACGGCGGCGGCAGAAGCGTTGGGATTCACAGGCAAATAAATAAGTAGCGAGAAATGGCCAAATTAACGTGCAGGGCGCCTAAAGTCGGCCAAGCTGGAGCTCCATACCCGACGCAAAATACAGGCTGAGCTGGCTGCGCAGCCCATCGGCCGAGCGGCGCAGGCGCGTCACTAAAGCCCGGGTTTCCTCAGCGGGCAGCTCGAAGCGCAGGTACGGGCGGTTCAGCAGCTCGTCGCGCGTCACGGCCCAACGGCCAGTTTCGGCAGGGCCGTCAGACGCTGCGTGCGTTTCCAACTGCCCGGGGCCCAGTACCAGCCGCGTGGCCTGGGCCAGCAGGCTGTCCGGATCGTTGCGATTCAGCACCCGGCTGAGCACCGCCCAGTCGCCATTGAAATACGCATCGGGAATTTGTTGTAGATTAATATCCAGAAGCAAATCAGTCATGTACAGGTATAAACTGCGCCGGCAATGCTCCAACGCAAAAATAAAAACCGGCTCAGGCCCAACCAGAAGCGAGCCGCTTTGCTCGCCCTTGGGGGCCCAAATCACAACCAACAACGGTAGTGCTGCCGTACTCGTTCCGTAATTGACCCTGTTCACTCTCCTGAAAGGAAACTTTACGCCCCGCCGTGCCCCGCCTTATGAAGACCCCCGCATTGTTTCCTTTGGTGGCCCGCGCTGCCCGCCGCACCGGCCTCACGGCTTGGCAAACGGGCCGCTTGTTTCGCCAACTCGCCGCCCGGGCCCTCGACGCGGTGCAGGACGTGCTGCGGGCCGAGGTAGAAAAAGGCAACTTTAAGCTGGTGGCCGACTTTTTGTCCAATAAGGCCGTGCCCGCTGCCCGGGTGCTGCTACTCGAGCGCATGAGCGTGCGCCTGCTGGCCCGCCTGGGCTTGCGCGGGGCCCTGGCTTCCAACGTGGTGGGCTGGGTGCTGCCCTTTGTGCTGGAGAAACTAGTAGTGGCGGCCCTGAAAAGCGGCCTGCTCGATAAGCTGAAGGCCAACCCTACCGTGGGCGAAACCCTCGGCCGGCTCGACGAGCTGCGCCTCGCCACCTGGCACTTGCTCGTGCCCGACCCCGGCAGCGGCGCCGAGCTGGTCGAGGATGGGGCCCCGGCCCAGCTTCCCAGCGGGGGCCCCGCCTAGCCACCGGCCCGGGGCCCCATCCTCGGCCAGCCCGGCACTTCACCGCCTTGCCCGCGCCAGGGCCGCCCAAGGCCTCAAGCTGCCCACCATGGCCCACAAAAAAAGGCAGCCTACGCAGGCTGCCTCTTTCAAAACCGGGGCGCGGCGAGAATTCCCACCCAACACCGGACCCGATTCTACCCCTTGGGGCCTAGTTCCGGAACAAAAGCTCGCGGTACTTAACCAAGGGCCAGTCCTCATCGGCCACCATCTGCTCGAGCTTATCTACGGCACGGCGGATGGGGGCGAACTTCGTTTTAATGTCGTCGCAATAAGCAATGGCCTGCTCGCGCACATCGGTTAGCTTGTTGGCGTCTTTGCGGGCTTCTACCATCGCGTCGACGTTGGTTTTGATGGTCGACACGTAGCCCGAAATGGCCTTAATCATTTCAATCGTCACCTGCGCGTGGTCGGTGTCGAGGCCCAGCTCGCGCAGGCCGCGCACGTTTTCCACGAGCTTGGTTTGGTAAGCAATGGCCGTGGGGATGATGTGGTTGATGGCCAAATCGCCCATCACGCGGCCCTCAATCTGAATCTTCTTCTGGTACTCTTCCAGCAAAATCTCGTGCCGGGCGTGCAGCTCCACCTTCGACAGGATGCCGTGGCGAACAAACAGGTCCGTAGAATCTTGCGTCACCAGGGCATCGAGGGCCAGAGGCGTGGTCGGCACGTTTTTCAGGCCCCGGCGAGCGGCTTCCTCTTTCCACTCGTCAGAATAGCCGTTGCCCTCGAAGCGGATGCTTTTCGAGCTGATAACGTATTGGCGCAGCACCTCCACGATGGCCACTTCCTTCTTTTTGCCCTGGTCAATCAGTTCGTCCACTTCAGTTTTGAAATCGATGAGCTGGTCGGCCACGATGGCGTTCAGCGTCGTCATGGCCGACGAGCAGTTGGCCGATGAGCCCACGGCGCGGAACTCAAACTTATTGCCGGTGAAGGCAAACGGCGACGTCCGGTTGCGGTCGGTGTTGTCGAGCAGAATGGGCGGAATCTTGTCGATGCCGAGCTTCAAGTAAATGTTGTCGCCCTTGTCGAGCGGCACCTTGGCCGTGCGCTCCAACTCGTCGAGCACCGAGTCCAGCATCGAACCCACGAACACCGACATGATGGCGGGCGGCGCTTCGTTGGCCCCCAGGCGGTGGTCGTTAGACGCCGAGGCGATGCTGGCGCGCAGCAAGTCGCCGTAGCGGTGCACCGCCTTGATGGTGGTGATGAAGAACGCGAGGAATTGCAGGTTTTCTTTCGGCCGGCGGCCGGGAGCGAGCAAGTTCACGCCCGTATCGGTGCTCATCGCCCAGTTGTTGTGCTTGCCCGAGCCATTCACGCCAGCAAAGGGTTTCTCGTGCAGCAGCACCTTGAGGTTGTGGCGCTCGGCCACCCGCCCCATGATGTCCATCAACAGCTGGTTGTGGTCCACGGCCAGGTTAGCATCCTCGAAAGTAGGGGCACACTCAAACTGGTTAGGGGCCACCTCGTTGTGGCGGGTGCGCAGCGGAATGCCGAGTTGGTTGGCTTCTTCCTCAAATTCGAGCATGAAGCCGTGGGCCCTTGCCGGAATCGAACCAAAGTAATGGTCGTCGAGCTGCTGGCCCTTGGCCGGAGCGTGGCCAAACAAGGTGCGGCCGGTCATCACCAGGTCGGGGCGGGCGTCGTACAGTGCCTTGTCTACCAAGAAGTATTCCTGCTCGATGCCCAGCGTAGTGTGCACCCGGCTCACGTCCTTGTCAAAGTACTGGCACACGTCGAGTGCAGCTTTTTCCAGCACGGCCAGCGACTTCAGCAGCGGGGCTTTGTAGTCAAGCGCCTCGCCAGTGTAGGCCACGAAGATGGTAGGAATGCACAGCGTTTTGGCGCCTACGGTTTCAATAATAAATGCGGGTGAGGTAGGGTCCCAAGCGGTGTAGCCGCGGGCCTCAAACGTATTGCGGATGCCACCGTTGGGAAACGACGAGGCATCGGGCTCCTGCTGCACCAGCGCCGAGCCTTTGAAGCTCTCGATGGCGCGGCCTTCCGAGTTCAGGTCGAAAAACGAGTCGTGCTTTTCGGCCGTTGCGCCGGTCAGGGGCTGGAACCAATGCGTGTAGTGCGTGGCCCCCTTGGCCATGGCCCAGGTTTTCATGGCTGAAGCCACGGCGTCGGCCACGTTGCGCTCCACTGCGGCGCCCTGCTTTACGGCGGCTTGCAGCTTCTTAAAATATTCGCCGGCCATATTGGCCCGCATAGCTTCTAGGTTGAACACGTTTTGGCCGAAGCTGTCGGAGCGCCGCGGGTGGGCGGGCTTTACAGTAACGGCTTTGCGCTCGTTAACCAATTCAAGCGCTTTGAAACGGAGGATAGCCATACGGGTGGGTAAAGGAAGAAGGCTAAGTTAAAATTTCAACAACAGGTGTGTTTTTGTAAGGACAAAGATATGGTTTGAATTAATTTTACCAACGAACACCTCCTAAAACAGGGTATTTTCCTGAAAAAAACGGAATTTTAAAGTTTAACGTAAAAAATTAAAGGGACTTGCAAACGTTTCAAGTAAGCGCAACCGTTCCCGCATAAGTTATATCGAGCGGCTTGTTTGATGGTAATGCTTCCACCATGCGGAAGAGTGCTCCTGCACTCTGCCCATAAGCTCATACTCATCGGCTAGGGCCCCGAGCCCTGTTCGTATCTTTGCGGGCTATGGCAACTTCCCAATCCGTCGCCTTTTACACGTTAGGCTGTAAGCTCAACTTCTCCGAAACGTCGGCCATCGGCCGGCAATTTGAGGACAAAGGCTTTCAACCGGTGGCGTTCGAAGCCGGCGCCGACTACTACGTTATTAATACCTGCTCCGTCACGGACCACGCTGACCGCAAATGCCGCAAGGTAGTCCAGCAGGCCCTGAAGCACAACCCCGCGGCCTTCGTGGCCATCGTGGGCTGCTACGCCCAGCTTAAGCCCGAGGAGATTTCCAACATTCCCGGCGTGGCGGCGGTACTCGGCGCGGCCGAGAAATTCCAGCTCGCCGACACCATTGCTGGCTTGCCGAGGCCGGCGGCCGGGGCCCCCGGCCACGTGCGGGCCTCCCCTATTTCGGCCGCTACGGAGTTTCACCCGGCCCACTCGTTTGGCGACCGCACCCGCACGTTTTTGAAAGTGCAGGACGGCTGCGACTACTCGTGCTCATTTTGCACCATTCCGCTGGCGCGGGGCGGCAGCCGCTCGGGCAGCATCGCCAGCGTGGTGGCGCGGGTGGAGGAGTTGGCCGCCCAGGGCGTGCCCGAAATCGTGCTCACGGGCGTGAACCTGGGCGATTTCGGCCTCCAGGGCCCCGAGCGCGAGCGGCGCGAAGACTTCACCCAGCTGGTGGCGGCCCTCGATCAAGTAAAAGGTATCCGGCGCTTCCGCATCAGCAGCTGCGAGCCCAACTTGCTGACGGACGAGATTTTGACGACTGTGGCGGCCTCGCGGTGCTTCATGCCCCACTTCCACATCCCGCTGCAAAGCGGGTCCGACAAAATACTGGGCCTGATGCGTCGCCGCTACCGCCGGGCCCTCTACGCCCAGCGCGTGGCCCGCATCAAGGAGCTGATGCCGCACGCCTGCATCGGCGTGGACGTGATTGTGGGCTTCCCGGGCGAGACGGACGCCGACTTCCTGGATACCTACCAGTTCCTCAACGAGCTACCCATCAGCTACCTCCACGTATTCCCATACTCGGAGCGGCCCGACACGCTGGCCCCTACCCTGCCCGGCCGCGTGCAAGACCGGCTGCGCCACGAGCGCACCACCCAGCTCCGCAGCCTCTCGGAAAAGAAAAAGCGTGCCTTTTACGAGGAGCACATAGGCCTGGAAACCGAAGTCCTGTTTGAGGACGACGTGCACAACGGCCGCATGGAAGGCTTCACGCCCAACTACATCCGCGTGGTGGCCAAGTACGACCCGCTGCTGGTGGGCGAAACCAGGGCCCTCCGCCTAAGCGCCGTCAATGCCCAGGGACTGATGGAGGCGGAAGAAGTTGGGGTGCTGGTGTAGGCCGTAGAAAACTACTGGCTTCCTATCTTTAACGGAACGCTCAATCCCATCCGCCATGACTAAAGAAACCTTGAAAACCACGATTGACCAACTTCCCGATAAGTTTGAGTTGGAAGAACTGATTGACCGCCTGATTTACATCGAGAAAATAGAGCAAGGATTTGCCGCTGCTGAGCGCGGAGAATCCAAGACGCACGAAGAAGTCAAGGAATTAGTAAAGTCATGGCGCAAATAGTCTGGTCGAATCCGGCAATCGAGGATTTGCACCAACTGCGTGAATTTTATTCACAGTTCTCTGAAGGCTATGCCAACCGGCTTATTGATAAGCTAATTGCGCGGGTGGATATTCTAATAAACTTCCCGCAGAGCGGCCGAATGGCTCCGCAATTTAAGGATGGGCTTACGCGGGAATTGGTGAGTGGGGATTATAGTATTATCTACCGTATCCACACTACGGATACAGTTGTTATTTCCCGTATTCAAAACAACGCCAAGCCACTCACGCGGCTGAATTAGAAACATCGAGTTCCAACTTCTTATTCCATTCCACAACGTCGCTTAAGCAGTGTAAATAAGAATTTGGGGAGTCTTTTAAATCGATTCCTTCTACCAAAAAAATAGCATCCCAAATTTTTCTTTCATCCTTTGCGGGAAGGAAATTTATACGCCGTTCTTCTAACCCAACACGGGTTTTATAAGCCCAATTGGAAGCTTCTTCACGGCTAATTTCCTGCGAAAGCACACGTTGGAGAATAACGCTAATCATTCTCAGGTCAACATAGCTGGAGTTCTCCATCTTTTAAATGGGCTAAACTTTAGCTTGCAAAACTCGCAAACCGCCGCTTGCGCCGCCAGGCGCGCAGGGCCCCAAACAGGCCCAATAGCAGCAGTGGGGCCCCCAGGTTGAGGAGTTGCCAGCGGCGGCGCTCCTCGGCGAGGCGCACTTTGTCGAGGGGGCGGAGGGTGATTTGCTTGCCGCGCACGGCGATGAGGCCGGTGTCGTCGAGCAGGTAATCGGTGGCGTTGAGGACCAGTTCGCGGTTGGCGAATTCGGTGTTGGCGAGGCGGTCGAAGCCCAGGCGCAGGGGGCGGCCGGTTTTCTTATCGATTTCGCTGCGGATGAAGTCGCCGTCGGCGATGACCAGGATTTTGCTGGGCTTGGCCTGGGCGTTTTTCTCGGGCTGGTACTGCATGGTGCCGGGCCGCGTGCGGTTGGCAAACAGCGACTTGAACTGGCCTTCGAGCAGGTAGCCCACCGGCTGGAACCCGTTTTGGTAGAGCTTGGGGTTGGGCTCGAGGCGGGCGTCGTTGAAGTTGATGGGCACCGGGGCGGGCAGCACGCGGGTGTAGCGCGAGGTGGTCATGAGGGCCGTTTTGCGCACGCCCACGGCCTTCACCGTGTCGAGGTTGCCGGCAAACTTGAGGTACACCGCGTCGAGGTTGCGGGTGATGGGGTGGGCACTGAACTTGTTAACGAGCGGGTAGAGCTGCCAGGGCATGGGCTCAATTTTGGGCTTGTTGCCCTCCATACCCGTCACCAGCGGAATCTGGCCCGAGTTGAGGTCGAGCACCAGGTTTTGGTTCAGGCGCAGGCCGTACTTGAAGAACAGGTCGTCAAGGTTCAAATTGTAGGGCGTGGCCAGGGCGGCGCCGTTGCGGCTCACGCTGTCGAGGTCCACGCGCAGGGCATCGACGAAAAACAGCGCCCGCCCGCCCTGCGTGATGAACTGGTCGAGCTTGAACTTCTCTTCCTCCGAGTACGGCGATTTGGGCTGGGCCACCACGATGGCGTCGAGGGCCCGCAGGTCCGGCACCTGGCTGAGGGTCACGCGGTACACGTCGTACTGCTGCTGCCAGGCCCCCAGAATGTCGCCGGCTTCGGCGTTGCTCAGCTCGCCGTGGCCCTGCACCACGCCGATGCGTTTGCGGCGGCCGGGCACCAAGTTACGGATAGTGCTGGCCAGCTCATATTCCAGGCCCTCAATGCTTTGGTTGAGGCGCACATCGGGCGAGGCGGTTTGGCTGCCGCGCAGCAGCAGCACGTTTTTCTCCTTACCGCCCACGCTCACCACGGCCCAGGGGAAGATAATTTTCTCGACGCGCTTGCCGTTTTCGGTGGCACCCAAGTTAGTGGGCTTCAAGCCTTTTTTGAAGAGCGTCTGGTAAAACTTGTTGCGGTTGGCCTCGGTGCTGCCCGCGCTGGGGTCGATGAAAATGTAGTTCAGGTTGGCCCCGCCGTACACCTTGAACTCGTTCAGCGTTTCGCGCACGCCCTGCTCGAGGCGGCGGAAGGCGGGCGGAAAGTCACCGGTGAGGTACACCGTGATGGTGACCGGCTCCTTCAAATCGGAGAGCAGCTTTTTGGTGGCCGGGGCCATCGTGTAGCGCTTCTCCTCTGTTAAGTCGAGGCGCACAAATAGGCGCTGGCCGATAAAATTCAGCAGCAGCAAGCCCCCCAGCACGGCGGCAAAACGCAGCAAATCGGCGCGTTTGCGCGAGGGCACGGCGGGGGCCCCGGGGGCGGGCAAGTGGTCAGTCGTCGTTTCCATTTACCAGTTGCGGCTGCGCAAAACCAACCGCGTGGCTTGCAGCGCCACGGCCACCACACTTAAAAAATATACCACGTCGCGCGAGTCCACCAAGCCCTTGCTCAGGTCGCGGTAGTGGGCCGCGATGCCGAGCTGGCTTACGTAGTACGCCGCGCTGCCGTCGAGCACCGAGGCCAGCGAATCGAAGCCCGAGTACAGCAAAAAGCACCCCACCACGGCCACCAGGAAGGCAATAATCTGGTCGCGCGTGAGCGCCGAGGCCAGCACGCCCACCGCCGCAAACACCGCCGCCAGCAGCGCCAGCCCCAGGTACGAGCCCACGGTGGCCGCCGAATCGATGTTGCCGGGAGGGCTGCCCAGCCGGTAGACCGAGAAGTAGTAGAGCAGCGTAGGCACCAGCGCCAGCAGTGCCAGCAGCAAGCAGGCCAGGTACTTGCCGCCGATGATCTGGCCGTCGGTGAGCGGGCGCGTGAGCAGCAGCTCGATGGTACCGGCCTTTTTCTCCTCGGCAAACGTGCGCATGGTGATGGCCGGAATCAGGAACAGGAACAGCCAGGGGGCCAGCGAAAACAGCGTCTGCAAATCGGCAAACCCGTAGTCGAGGATGCTGCTGTCGGGGAATACCCAGACGAACAGGCCCGTCGCCACCAGAAAAACCCCCAGCACCACGTAGGCCACGGCGGAGTTCAGGAAAGCGTTGAATTCTTTATTTAAAATAGTGAGCATATATTGATTGATGTGAGGAATGTGATAATGTGGGAGATATGAGAATTATTTAATTCCCACATTTTCCACATCCGCACATCTCCACATTTAAAAAACTTACTTCGTCAATTCCCCAAACACGGCTTCCAGCGACTGCTGCTCCTGGCGGAGGCCCAGCAGCACCCAGCCCTCTTGGGCGGCAAGGCGCGAGATGGCGCCGCGCAAGTCCGTGCCGGGCGCGCTGCGTAGGCTGACGAAGCCGCCGGGGCCCGCCTCTACGCCGCGCACGCCGGGCAGCTGGGCCAGGCGGGCGGCGTCCACGGGGCCCTCAAATTCGGCGCGGACGATGGTTTCGCCGGCGGCGCGGGCGGCCAGCTCGGCCACTGGGCTGTCGGCCACCAGCTTGCCGCGGCTGATGATGATGACGCGCGAGCACAGCGCCGTGACTTCGGGCAGGATGTGGGTGCTGAAAATCACCGTTTTGTCGTGGCTCACTTCCCGAATCAGCTCCCGGATTTCCTGGATTTGGTTGGGGTCGAGGCCCGTGGTGGGCTCATCAAGAATGAGCACGCTGGGATCATGGAGCAGCGCCTGGGCGAGGCCCACGCGCTGGCGGTAGCCCTTGCTCAGGGCCCCAATTTGCTTGTTTTGCTCGCGGCTCAGGCCCACGCGGCGCACCAGCTCGGCCACGCGGTTGCGCAGGCTGGGGCCCCGCAGGCCGTGCACCGCCCCGATAAATTCGAGGTACTCGTGCACGTACATGTCGAGGTAGAGCGGGTTGTGCTCGGGCAGGTAGCCCACCTCGCGGCGCACGGCCAGGCTCTCGGTTTGTACGTCGTGGCCAGCCACGCGCACGGTGCCGGCGCTGGGCGGCAGGTAGCCGGTGGCAATCTTCATGGTCGTGCTTTTGCCCGCGCCATTGGGCCCCAGGAAGCCCACAATCTCGCCCTTGCCCGCCGTGAAGCTGATGTCATCCACGGCATTCTGGGTGCCGTAGATTTTGCTCAGGTGTTCTATTTCTACCATTTTAGTTGTCAGTGCTAGTTGTCAGTTGTTCGTTCGCTTTAATTGCCGACAGCACATTCTGACAACTAACAACGAGCAACTAATAACTAAGCTATTACTTTTTGACTTGCGCCGGCCGCAGCTGGATTTCCGACACCATGATGGCCGCGGAGGCTTCCAGGGCGTGCACAATGGCGTCGGCCACGTCGGCGGGCTGCATCTTGTAGGGGTTGGGCTGGGCCCCGGGCTGGCCGCCGTTGAAGTTGGTTTCGACCGAGCCGGGCATAACGCAGGTGACGCGGATGCCGTCGGGCCGCAGCTCCTTAAACAGCGCGTCGGAGAAGCCGCGCAGCGCATACTTAGTGGCGCAGTAGCCCGCCATGCCCTCGGTGCCCACCGTACCGGCCAGCGAGGCCACGTTGACGATGTGGCCAGCCTGCTGCTTTTTCATCTGCGGCAACACGGCGCGGGTGCAGAAAAACGGCCCGTTCACGTTCGTTTCGAACATCAGCTGCCAGTCGGCGCTGTCGAAGCCGTCCACGTCGCCCATCACGCCCACGCCGGCGTTGTTCACCAGCACGTGGATTTCGGGCCCCAACTCGCGTTGGGTGTTGGTGAAGGCCTCGGCCACGTCGTGCTCGTCGCGCACGTCGCATTCAAAGAACTGGAACCGCTCGTGGTCCAAGCCCTCGGGCGCAGTGCGGCCCCAGCCGGCCACCAGGGCCCCTTTTTGCAGGAGCGCCTCGGCGGTGGCGCGGCCGATGCCCTTGGCGGGGCCCGTGACGATGGCGATTTTGCCGGATAAGTCCATGGGGTACTTCTAAAAAGAATGCGGGGCCCCCATCGCAACGCGGGCGGGGCCGGGGTGCAAAGTAACGGCCTCAGTGCTGCCGGGCCCCAGGGCCCTCATTAAATATCACCTAACTGGGGCCGAATCAGCAGCTCCTCAACCACGGCCTGGGGCGAAAGGCTGAACGCCCCGAAGATGGCCTCGGCCACGTCGTCGGCCCGAATGAAGCGCTCGGCGGGCAGGTCCACGCCCTCCCAGCTGGCAGTGAGGGTGGCCCCGGGCAGCACGGCCGTTACCCGAATGCCTTGGTCCTTAAGCTCTTCGCGCAAGTTGCGGGTGAAGCCGTAGAGGGCGTGCTTGGCGATGCCGTAGGAACCGCCCGTGGGGTAGGCCGTGATGCTGGCCGTGGAGCAGAGCGTGAAAATGTGCCCGCTGCCCTGCCGGATGAGCGTGGGCAGCAGCGCCCGCGTGAGGTCGTAGGCGCTGAGCAGGTTCACGGCCAGCAACTGGCGCAGCTGCGAGCCGTCGGCGGGCTCGTCTTGCAGGCGGCCGGGCAGGAAGGCCCCGGCGTTGTGCACCACGGCGGCCAGCGTGCCCGGTTGGGCCAGCACAAACTCGGCGAAGTGCGCGCAGCCGGCCGGGTCGGCCAGGTCGGCGGGGAGGGTGTGCAGCACGGCCCCGGGCACGTGGTGCGCCACGGTGGCGGCCAGCACGGCCAGCTCGTCGGCGGCGCGGGCGCAGGTGGCCACCGCGTAACCGGCCCGGGCAAAGCGCAACACTACGGCCCGCCCGATACCTTTGGTTCCGCCGGTAACAACGACTAAATTTTGGTTTGCTTCCACTCGTTTTCTTGGTTTTTACGTAAGCTGCCCGGCAGCACTTCGCGCGCCCGATTGTTATCCCTTTACCTTACCGCTTCGCACCTGACTTTATGTTTACAACTTTTGGCAAGTTTGTCCTTTTCCTGCAAGGTATGCTCAGCCGCCGCGAACGGGTGGCCGTGCTTTGGGCCCGTACCGTCGACGAGGCCATGCTCATCGGCGTCGATTCGGTATTCATCGTTGCCATCGTGTCGGCCTTTATCGGGGCCGTAACCTGCGTGCAGATTGCTTATAACCTCACCAATCCGCTCATTCCCAAGGCCACCATCGGCTACATGGTGCGCGAAATGACGATTTTGGAGCTGGCCCCCACCATCACCAGCATCGTGCTGGCGGGCAAGGTGGGCAGCAGCATCGCCGGGGGGCTGGGCACCATGCGCATCACCGAGCAAGTATCGGCGCTGGAGGTGATGGGCATCAATTCGGCCTCGTACTTGGTGTTTCCGCGCATGCTGGCCTCCATCCTCATGTTTCCGCTGCTCGTGGTTTTGGCCATGGTGCTGTCCATTCTGGGTGGCTACTTGGCCGGTACGCTCACCGGTGCCATGGCCCCGCAAGATTTTATTGAGGGCATTCGCGAGGATTTTGTACCCTACAACATCGTGTTTGCGCTGATTAAATCGGTGGTTTTTGCGTTCTTAATTTCGGGTATTTCCTCCTTCAAAGGGTTCAATACCACGGGTGGGGCCCTGGAAGTAGGCGCGGCCAGCACCGGCGCCGTTACCAACTCCATCATCGCCATCCTCATCGCCGACTTCGTGCTGGCCGCCGTTCTACTTTAAGCTGCTAGCTTTTATTCGTTAAAAGCAGGTGTTTAACAGCTATCAGCCAACAGCTAAATCTCATGATTGAAGTATCTAACGTCCAAAAAGCTTTCGACGGCAACCCCGTGCTCCGCGGTATTAACTGCGTCTTCGAAACGGGCAAGTGCAATTTGCTGCTTGGCGGCTCGGGCACGGGCAAAAGTGTGCTCTTGCAGTGCATTGTGGGCCTGATGAAGCCCGACATCGGCTCCATTACCTTCGATGGCACGGTGTACACCAACAACAAGGTGGCCATCCGCCAGGAAATCCGCCGCAAAATCGGGATGCTGTTCCAGGGCTCGGCGCTGTTCGACTCGATGACGGTGGCCGAAAACGTGGCCTTCCCCCTGCAAATGCTCACGCCCGAAATGTTGGCCGACGAGCGCCGGGACCGGGTGGAATTTTGCCTCAAGCGCGTGGGCCTGGAAAACGCGGGCAACAAGATGCCAGCCGAGATTTCGGGCGGCATGAAAAAGCGCGTGGGCATCGCCCGCGCCATCGCCCCGCAGTGTACTTACCTGTTTTGCGACGAACCCAACTCGGGCCTCGACCCGGCCACGAGTATCAAAATTGACAACCTGATTCACGAAATCACCCACGAGTACAACATCACCACCGTCATTGTGACCCACGACATGAACTCGGTGATTGAAATCGGGGAGCACATCATTTTCCTCCACAAGGGCGAAAAGCTGTGGGACGGCACCAAGGACGAAATCCTGAACGTGGAAGTGCCGGAGCTTAAGGAGTTCATCTTTAGCAGCAGCCTGGTGCGCGCCGCTAAGCGGGTGGACGACGAAGGCGGCCTCGCCGCCATCACCGACGAGCATCCCGAGGGGGCCAACATTTAGGGCCCCACGGCTTTGCAAAAGAGGGCCCCGCTATTAGCTGGGGCCCTCTTTTTTACTTCAGCAATTCTAAGTGGGCCAGGTGGTGGCGCCCGTGCCAGGCGTACAGCACCAGGGCCTGCTCCAACGTGGACGTGGTTTTGTAGCCGGGATGGTAGAACGTGCGCTGCCACTGCACCTCATCGAGGTGGTGCAGCAGCACCAGCCAGCGCGTGTGCAAGGACTCCAACAGGACCAGCGATGTGGTGACGGGCGTGGCGGCCACGTCGGGCAGCTCGGCCCAGGCCGCTTCGTCGTAGGGGCGGATAGTGGGGTAGTCTTCCGTCAGGGCCAGCTTGAAGCGGGCGTAGGCATTGAGGTGCGAGTCGGCCACGTGGTGGGTGACCTGGCGGCCGCTCCAGCCGCCGGGGCGGTAGGGTTGCTCCAGGCGTACGCCGCCCACGGCCTGGGCTGCGGCAGCAAGCTGGCTTGGCAAGTTGGCCAGCTGCTGCAAGTAGGGCGCGCGGCCGGGGGGCCCCAGCGGGGCCGTGGGCAGGGCGGGTCGGCCTGTGGGGTAGCGCAGGGCATCGTCAGAAGGATTCATTGGCAAAGATTAAGGCAAAAAATGGCTAAAAGCAAAAGCGCCTCCCCGGGTGGGAAAGGCGCTTTTGATAAGTATTGCGGGGCCCTACTGGCCGTTGCGCTTGTTGAGTTCGTCGCGGATCTTGGCGGCTTTCTCGTAGTCTTCCTTTTCGAGGGCCTGGCTCAGCATCTTGCTGAGCTCTTCGACCGGCACCTGGCCGCTGGGCTCGGTGGGGCGCGGGGCCTTGGGGGTTTCGGCTTCGCCGTCGGTATCGTCGTCGTCCTCGTCGTCGCTTTCCTCTCCGCCCTCGTCAAGATCGGACAGGATGATGCCGGCCTCGCTCAGTACGCTTTCCACCGTGAAGATGGGCACGTCGAAGCGCAGGCCAATGGCGATGGCATCGGAGGGCCGGGCGTCGATTTCGAACGTGGTGGCGCCGTCCGAGCACACAATGCGCGAGTAGAACACACCCTCCTTAAGGTCGGAAATCACCACCTCGATGATGGCCACGTGGACGTGCTCGGCAAAGGCCTTGAACAAATCGTGCGTCAGCGGCCGGGTGGGGCTGATTTTCTCAATCTGGATGGCAATGCTTTGGGCCTCGAACATGCCGATGATGATGGGCAAGCGGCGGTTGCCGTGCTTCTCGCCCAGGATCAGGGCGAAGGAGCCGGACTGCGACTGGCTGGAGGAAAGGCCTAAAATTTCAAGCTGGATTTTTTTCAAGGGAAGTTGGCTACCGCTGACCTGCGGTTGGGGCCCCGGGCAAACGGGGGGCCTTAGAAGGTAAGATTAATTTTTGAACGTTACGACAAATAAAGGAGAACGGCCCGGAAGAAAAACGCGCCAGGCAAAAAAAAGAACCTGGGGCCCCGGAATATGTTCCGGGGCCCCAGGTTCCTGCCGGCCCCGCGGGGCTAGTTCAATTCTTTTACGGCGGCCGTCAGCTTGGGCAGCACGTCGAACACATCGCCCACAATGCCGTAATCAGCGGCTTTGAAAAATGGCGCTTCGGGGTCTTTGTTGATGACCACGATGACCTTCGAGCTGTTCACGCCGGCCAAGTGCTGGATGGCGCCCGAAATGCCGCAGGCAATGTACAGGTTGGGCGAAATGGTGATGCCCGTTTGGCCCACGTGCTCGTGGTGGGGGCGCCAGTCCACGTCGCTCACCGGCTTCGAGCAGGCCGTGCCGGCGTGCAGGGCCTTGGCCAGGTCCTCGATGAGGTGCCAGTTTTCGGGGCCCTTCATGCCGCGGCCGCCCGATACCACGAGTTCGGCCTCGGGCAGCAGCACGCCGCCGGTTTGCTCTTGCATCACCACTTGCTTGGGGGCGTCGGCAAAGTCAGCGTCCGACAGCTGAGCAGCGAAGGCCACCACCTCGGCGGTTTTCCCAGCTTCGTGCTGGGCCTCCAGGCTGTTCTTTTTCACGGCGATGATTTTGCGGTCGCCGCTGAGCACCACGTCCGAAAACGCCTTGCCCGAAAACGCGCCGCGCTTCACTACGAACTGGCCGCCGTCGGTTTTGGGCAACTCCACCGCGTTGGTGGCCAGGCTGGCCTTAAGGCGCACCGACAGGCGCGAGCCCACCGAGGCACCGATGTTGGAATTGGCCAGCACCAGCACTTGGGCCCCCTCCTGCTCGGCCGCCGTGGCGATGAGCTTGGTGTAGGCGTTGTTCACAAAATCTTTCAGGCGGGGCTCGGCGTCGTACAGCACTTTCGTAATGCCTTGCTCGCCGAGCTTGGCCAGGTTGGCTTCCGTGGCTTCGCCCACGGCCACGGCCGTGGCCGTGGTGCCCAGCATGGCGGCCACCTGGGCCCCATAGGTAGCCACTTCAAGCGACGACTTCTTCACTTCGCCCTCGGCGCATTCAACTACAACTAGAACAGACATGATTTTTGCTTTTTTGTCATCCTGAGCGCAGCGAAGGACCTTATCACGCTAGCGCCGTAAGAATTAGTGATTGCGACGAAAGCAGCCGTGATAAGATGCTTCCTTCGTCAGCCTGACAAATAGAATTAGATGACTTTGGCTTCGTTGCGCAGCAGCTTGATGAGCTCGCCGGCGTTGGCGGCGTCGATGAGCTTGACGCCCTGCTTCTTGGGGGGCAGCGCGAATTCGGCCACCTGGGTGCGGGCGGGGTCGCCCACGGGGGCTACCACCTTCAGGGGCTTGGTGCGGGCCGTCATGATGCCGCGCATGTTGGGGATGCGGGGCTCGCACATGGGCTGCTGGCACGAGGCCACGAAGGGCGTGCTCACTTCCACAATCTCCTTGCCGCCCTCAATTTCGCGCTCCAGTGTGGCGGTGGTGCCCGCCATGTCCAGTTTCATGGCCGGGGCCACCGTGGGGATGCCGAGCAGCTCGCCCACCATGCCGTGCACCTGGAAGCCGTTGTAGTCGATGCTTTCCTTGCCCATCAAAATCACGTCGTAGCCGCCGTCTTTGGCCACGGCCGCAATTTGCTCAGCCACAAAAAAGGCGTCCTGCGGGGCGGCGTTCACGCGAATGGCGTCGTCGGCGCCGATGGCCAGGGCCTTGCGGATGTTGGGCTCGGTGTCGGCCTCGCCCACGTTCAGCACCGTCACGGTGCTGCCGGCGTTAGCCTCCTTCAGCTCGATGGCGCGGGTGAGGGCGTATTCGTCCCAGGGGTTGATGACGAACTGCACCCCGGCTTTGTTAAACTCCTTATTATCGGGCGTAAAGCTAATTTTGGTGGTCGTGTCGGGCACGTTGGAAATGCAAACCAGAAACTTCATCTAGGCAAAATTTGAGTGAGCGGAGAGCGTAAAAATAGGCGGCATGCATAACAACCGACCGTATGCCCCGGAGGTTCATCCGCGGGGGGCCGGCGCGTGTTATCATTAACATACGGCGTAAAAGCCGCACTTTTGCCGGCCCAAAGATAGCCAATTCTCCCACTCCAATGAGCGCTGCCCCCTCCCGTTTAGAACAACTGTTAGCCTTTTACGCCGACGACCCCGCCGACCCGTTCACCGTCTACGCCCTGGCCACCGAGTACCGCGCCGCCGAGCCCCTGGTGGCCTGGGAATACTACCAAAAACTCCTGGCCGAGCACCCCGACTACGTAGGCACCTACTACCACGCCGGCAAGCTGCTCGAGGGCTTCGGCCGCAAAGACGAGGCCGAGCAAGTGTACCGCAAGGGCTTGGCAGTGAGCCGCAAGGCGGCCCAGATGCACGCCGCCAGCGAGCTGCAACAGGCCCTGAACAGCTGCCTGGGCCTGGATTACGAGGACGACTAGGGCCCCCGGGGGCCCCGCCCCAGGGGCTACTTCACGTACCGCGCCAGCGCTGCCTGCAACTCGTCGCCGCGCAGGTTGGTGGCAATGATTTTGCCGGTTGGGTCAATCAGGAAATTCTGGGGAATGGCGCGCACGTTGTAGCGGCGGGCCACCTCGCCTTCAAAGCCATGCAAGTCCGATACTTGGGTCCAGGGCAAGTGGTCTTCCTCAATGGCTTTCAGCCACTTCCCCCGGCTTTCTTCGTCGTCGAGCGACACCCCCAGGACCTCGAAGTTGCGGCCTTTGTAGGCCTGGTAAGCCTTCGTTACGGCGGGGTTCTCGGCGCGGCAGGGCCCGCACCAGGAAGCCCAGAAATCGACCAGCACGTACTTGCCCCGGTAGTCGGCCAGCGAAACCGGCTTGCCGTCGGGCGTGGGCTGGGTGAAGCCGGGCGCCTGCGCCCCAATTGCCACCGCCTGGAGGCGCTGGAGCATTTCACCGTATTTGCGGCCGGGCGCACTGTTTTTTAGGGCGGGGCTGAATGCGTTGTAGAGGGGGGCCACTTCCGTGTACTCGGGCACGGCCATGGCTTGCGTCAGCATTTCCAGGCTCACCCAGGAAGTTGGGTTGGCCTTGATAAACGCCAGGGTGTAGCGATTGTATTCCGCGAAGCTGGCCTGGCCTTGCGCCTGCATCCGCTCCGCGAACGCCGGGTCTTTGCGCTGCGCCTCCGATGCCTTGCGGTACTCAAGCCCCCGCGCTTTTTGCTTGTCGAGGAGGGGTTGCAGCGAAGCCTGGAACCGCTGGTAATCAGCAGTGAGGGGGCCGCCCGTGAGGCGTGCCTTGGGCAGCGAGTCGGCGCTGGTGACCAGGATGAGGCCGGCTTCTAAAAATAAACCGACGCGGTCCGGTGACTTAAAATACATTTTGTTTACCCAGCCATCCCGCAGCTTACCACCGCGCTCCAGCACCAAATCGGCCGACGAGGGCACCTGCGTGCTGCCCTTTAATTCAAACGCGCCGTTTTTTAAGACAGCCGAGTCCAGGCGCTCGGGCCCGCGCACCAGGTAAATTTTGGCCGGCGCATTTAAGTGCCCGACTTTGCCCTTCACCGCGAAAGGATAGCTGGTTTGGGCCGGGGCCAGCCCGGGCGCCACCAGTAGCAGGCTAAGCAGGTATTGTTTCACGGGGAGCTTGGGGAAGGCAGGGTGAGCGCATAGCCAACGCCGGGCAAGCCAAATGTAGTATTTCCGCAGGGCAGCACCGCCGGGCCGGGGCCCCCACGGCGGCGGCAACCGCACTTGCGGCGGCCGCGGCGTTATTTTGCAGCACATGCCGACCAAAATACTGTTAGTAGAAGACGAGCCCAAGGTGTCGGCCTTTATCCGGCGCGGGCTGGAGGAAGAGGGCTACGACGTGACCGTGGCCTACGACGGGCCCTACGGCCAGCGCCTGGCCCTGGGCCAGGCGTTCGACCTGCTGATTCTGGACGTGATACTACCCGGCCAGAGCGGGCTGGAGGTGCTGCGGGCCGTGCGCGCCCAGGACCAAAACCTGCCCATCCTCATGCTCACAGCCCTGGGTACCACCGAGGACAAGCTGCTGGGCTTCGACGGCGGCGCCGACGATTACTTGGTGAAGCCCTTCGACTTCGTGGAACTGCTGGCCCGCGTGCGGGCCCTCACGCGCCGCCGCGGCCGCGGCCACGAGGCCAAGGGCAACCAGCTGCACCTGGCCGACCTGACCGTGGACACGGCCGCCAAAACGGTGGTGCGGGCCGGCCAGCCCATTAAGCTCACCGCCCGCGAGTTCAACCTGCTGGAGCTGCTGCTGCGCCACCAGGGCCGCGTGCTGAGCCGGGGCGAAATTGCCGAGCACACCTGGGAAGAATCGTTCGACACGGGCTCGAACGTGATTGACGTATACGTCAATTATTTGCGCAACAAGGTGGACAAAGGGTTCGATAGAAAGCTGATTCATACCGTAGTGGGCATGGGCTACGTGATGCGGGAGGAATAATTCTTTAAAATGTGAAAATGTGCTGAATGTGAGAATGCCTTTATTAACCAAGCAGGGGCAATGGTTTTTGCCTTTTCGTATTTGGTAAATCAACTGAAAATTACATTTTTCACATTCAGCACATTTTCATATTATTAAAAAATGACCATTCGCAACCGACTGACGTGGCTGTTTTTGGGCATAGTGGCGGTGCTGCTGCTGGCCGTGCTGGCGGGCGTGTTTGCCTTACAGGAGAGCTACACGGGACGTGAATTCCGGCAGCGGCTGCGCGACCGGGCCCAGGTGACGGGCTACATCTACCTGGAAAAGGACGAGATGCGCGCCGGGGCCTTCCGCGACTTCGAAAAGAAGTACCTGCAAGCCCTCAACAACGAGATTTTGCAGGTGTACGACGAGTACATGCGGGTGCGCTTCGTGGCCGCCGACCGCCGGGTGCAGCTGTCCGACGCCACGCTGGCGCGCATCGTGGCCTCCAAGGAATTGTATTTTACGCTGGGGAACCGGCAGGCGGTAGGCATTTTTTACCGCGATAACCAGGGCGACTACATCATTGTGGCTGCGGCCGAAAATAAGTACGGACGCCAGCGCCTCGAGTACCTGGCCAGCATCATGGGGGTGGTGTTTGTGGTGAGCTTGCTGGTGATTTACCTGGCCGGGCGGGGGTTTGCGGGGCGCGCCCTGGCCCCCATCGCGGCCCTCAACGACCAGGTGGACCGCATCACGGCGCAGGACCTGCACCGACGCGTGGACGAAACGCCGCTGCGCACCTCCGAGCGCGACGAGCTGACGCGCCTCGCCCGCACCTTTAACCGCCTGCTGGCCCGGCTCGAAACCAGCTTCGAGGGCCAGCGCACCTTCGTGCGCAATGCCTCGCACGAGCTGCGCACGCCGCTCACGGCCAGCATTGGCGAGCTGCAAGTGCTGCTGGCGCGCGAGCGGGAAGCGGCCACCTACCGCGAGGGCGCCGCCTCAGTGTTGGCCGAATTACAGCAGCTCAAAACTCTCATCAACAACCTTTTGGACCTAGCACAGGCCGATGCTGTCGGGGCCCTCACCGAGGAGGTGCGCCTCGACGAGCTGCTGTGGGAGGTGCGCGGGGCCCTGCCGCCGGCCCAGCGCGGGCGCGTGCACGTCGACCTGGGGCCCCTGCCCGACGATCCAGCCGCGCTGGAAATCGTCGGCCACCGGGCCCTGCTGGCCCGGGCCGTGGGCAACCTCGTCGACAACGCCCTGAAGTACTCGCCCGCCCCCGCTACTGTGGACCTGCGCCTGCGCTGCCTGGCTGGCGGCTTCCGCCTGGAAGTGGCCGACGCCGGCGCCGGCATCGCCGCCGCCGACCTGACCAACGTATTCCAGCCGTTCTTCCGCGCCGCCGAAGCGCGGGGCGTGGTGGGCCACGGCGTGGGGCTGCCGCTGGCCCGCCGCATTGTGGAACTGCACGGCGGCACCTTGGCCTTGCAATCGGCCCCCGGGCAGGGCACCGTGGCCGAGGTGTGGCTGCCGGCCTAATGCCCCCCCGCCCGGTGCCGGCGGCGCACGGACGCCCTGCCAGCGGGCGGGGACCCCGTGCGCCAAGGTTTGCTCAGCCGCCGCGGCCAACCTGGGCGCTGCCCCACTCGCGCCGCCCCGTGATTTTGGGCGGACTGCGCACGAAATCGGTGGGCGACATTGCCTCCATCGCCGGCGGGCTGCCCACGTTTCATGTGCCGCAGGTGCCTTTCACGTGGGCTACGCTGGCGCTGGTGGGGCCCTACGCCTTCATTATGGCGCTGGCGGGCCTCACCGAAAGCCTGCTGATGCGGACGGTGGTGGACGAGATGACCGAAACCCGCGGGCGCGGCAACCAGGACTGCGTGGCCCAGGGCCTGGCCAACCTGGCCTCGGGCCTGACCGGCGGCATGGGCAGTTGCGCCATGATTGGCCAAACGATGGTCAACCTCGAATCGCGCGGGCGTGGGCGGCTCTCGGGCGTGGTGGCGAAGGGGCCCTGGCGCTGTTTGTGGTGGCCGGCGCGGGGCTGATCGAGCGGCTGCCGCTGGCGGCGCTGGTGGGCGTAATGTTCATGGTCGTCATCGGCACATTTGAATGGGCCAGCCTGCGTATTTTGCGCCGCATGCCCCGCGCCGACGTGCTGGTGATGCTGCTCGTGACCATCGCCACGGCCGTGTCGCAGAACCTGGCCCTGGCCGTGCTGCTGGGCGTGGTGGTGTTGGCCCTGGCCTTTGCCTGGGAAAACGCCAAGCGCATCCGGGCCCGCAAGCACGTGAACGCGGCCGGCGTGCGCCACTACGAAATCTTTGGGCCCCTGTTCTTCGGCTCGGCGCAGGCCTTCGGCGAGAAGCTTGACGTGAACGGCGGCCCTGCCAAAGTCATCATCGACTTCCGCGAAAGCCGCGTCGCCGGCATGTCGGCCATCGACGCGCTGCACAAGCTCACCGAGCGCTACCAGCGCCTGGGCAAAACTGTGCCCCTGCGCCACCTCAGCCCCGATTCGCGGCACCTACTGGGCCAGGCTGGGCCCCTAGTCGACGTCAACATCGAGGAAGACCCGCTCTACACCGTGGCCGGGGCGAATGTGATGTACTAGGGCGATTTACGATACCGCTCAGCGCAGTAGTACGGCGGCTTGCAGCCAACAATGAACCCAAAAGAGGGCCCCGGGGCCCTCTTTTTTTATAAATAATTTAAATTTTAATCCGTTTCTAATGTGCCTTTAATACCGGTCTAATACGGCAGCAGGACTTTTGTGTAAGTCTTCGGGGCAGCGTTGCCCCGGGGCCCCTTCACCCCTTCCTTGTTGCTTGCCGGCCGTTGGGCCGGCGCGTTTTTTATGCGATTAACCGCACGTTTTTTCCGAACCCTGGCCGTGGCCGGGGGGCTGGGGCTGCTGCCGGGCCTGGGCCGGGCCCAGCGTATGGCCACCCCCAGGCCCCCCTCGAGCATGTCGCGCCCCCAGGCCGGCACCCCCAACGCCTTACCGGCCGCCCCCGGCCAGCCCGCCGCCCGCCCCGCCCAGGCCCCCGGCCAAACGCCCGCCGCCGGGGCCCTACCTACCAACCAGCTGGCCCAGCCCGGCCAGGCTGGTACCGCGCCGATGGCCGGCAGCCCCGGCTACGGCCAGTACCCCGTGGTGCCGGGCATGCCCGCCGGGGTGCCCATTCGGGCGGCGCTGGGGGCCGCCGACACGCTGCGCCTGACGCTGGCAGAGGCCCAGCAGCAGTTTGTGCAAACCAACTTCCAGCTGCTGGCCCAGCGCTTCAACGTGAACCTGGCGCAGGCCACGGTGGTGCAGTCGGCCCTGCGCGACAACCCCAACCTGTCGGCTGAGGTGAACGCCTACAACCCCAACACGCGGCAATTTTTCCCGTTTGGCACCGATAAATCCCTGGACCCCAACAACCCCACCGGCAACACGGTGGTGCTGCAATTGCAGCAGCTCATCAACCTCTCGGGCAGCCGCGCCAAGCTCGTGCAGCTCAGCAGCACCAACGCCGAGGTGCAGCAGGCCGCCTTTGAGGATTTGCTGCGCAACTCGCGCTTCCAGCTCTCGCAAACGTTTTTTAACGTGGTGGCCGAGCGGCGCAAGCTGGACCTGCTGCGCGCCCAGCGCGACCAGCTGGCGCGCCTGCTGGTGGGCTTCCGCGAGCAGCTGCGGCTGGGCACGGTGGCCGGCTTCGAGGTGACGCGCTTGGAGCTGGAGCGCCAGAGCCTGGAGAAGGACCGTTCCGACCAGCTCACTCAGCTGGGGCAGGACGAGGCCGCGCTGCGCGTGTTCTTGGCGCTGCCGGGCACCACGTTTGTGGCCCCCATCGGCCAAGACCTGCTGCCCGCGCCGCCCGCCACGCTGCCCACCCTGGCCGACCTCACGACCCTGGCCTACCAGTACCGGCCCGACCTGCGCGCCGCCACCAAGCAAACCGACTACGCCCAACAAAACCTGCGCTTGCAGCACGCGCTGGCCGTGCCCAAGCTCACCATCGGGGCCGACTACGCCAGCTACGGCAACGCCTACGCCCACTACTACGGCCTGCAAACCGCCATCGACCTGCCCGTGGCCAACCGCAACCAGGGCAACATCCAGGCGGCGCAGGTGGGCATCCAGCAGAGTGCCCAGGGCCTGAACCAGAACAAGTTGCAGGTGGAGCAGGACGTGGCCGCCGCCGTGGAGCAGGTGCAGCGCGCCACCGAGCTGCGCCGCAGCGTGACGCCCGAGTACGTGGCCACCATCGCCGACGTGAGCCGCAACGCCGCCGCTGACTACAAGCGCCGGCTGATTGACTTGGTGAGCTTCATCGACAAGTTTCGGGCTTACAACGCCGCCCAGCTCAACCTGATTGACATCGGCAACCGCCTGGAGCAGGCCAAGCAGCAAGTCAATTTCGTGACCAACACCCCCGTCTTCCAAGACTAGGGCCCCACGGCGCGGCCCCCTCCCCTCTTTCGCAACTGCTATTTTATTGTTCGTAATGCGCATTTCCCATTTGTTGCCCGTGCTCCTGGTCGTGGGCACTACCGGCTTCCTGTCCGGCTGCAAGACCAAACCAGAAGACAAGCTGCCCGTGAACACCAAGGACCTGGGCTCAGGCTACCGCACCGACACGGTGCTGCTGCGCAGCCCCGACCAGGAGCTGCGCTTCACCGGCAAGGTGGGCTACGACCAGCGGCGCGTGGACCGGGTGTTTCCGGTGGTGAGCGGCAACGTGCTCGACGTGACGGCCGCCCTGGGCCAGCGGGTGCAGCAGGGCCAGGCCCTGGCCCGCGTGCAGAGCGCCGACGTGAGCGGCTACCAAAACGACTACAACGGGGCCCGCTCCGACTACGCCGTGGCCGAGCGCAACGCCGCCAACACCGAGCAGCTTTACAAGTCCAACTTCGCCTCACAGAACGACCTGATTGCCGCCCGCGCCCAGCTCGACAAAACCCGCTCGGCCCTGAACCGCACCTCGCAGGTGCTCAAGATTTACGGCGGCAACGCCCAGGGCACCGGCGGGGCCCAGCCCACCTACACCGTGAAGGCCCCCGCCAGCGGCTTCGTGGTGGAGCGCAACATCAACGCCGGCATGCAGCTGCGGCCCGACAACAACACGCCGCTCTTCGTAATCTCGGACCTGAGCCGGGTGTGGGTGCTGCTCAACATTTACGAGAGCGACGTGGCCGCCGTGAAGGTGGGCCAGCCGGTGAACATCACGGCCCTGGCCTACCCCGACAAGACGTTTAAGGGCACCATCACCAACATCAGCAACGTGGTGGACGCCGACACCAAGGTGCTCCAGGCCCGCGTGGAGCTGCCCAACCCCGGCGGCCTGCTCAAGCCCGACATGTTTTGCAGCATCACCCTCGACTTGCAGCGCCCCGGCCAGGCCCTGGCCGTGAACCCCAAGTCGTTGATTTTCAGCAACGACCAGTACTTCGTCGTCCGCCGCCGGCCCGGCACGCCCGAGCTGAAGTCGGGCGACGACGCCAGCAAGTCCTACGAGCTGGTGCCGGTAAAGGTGCTGCGCAACACCGACCGCTACACCTACGTGGGCGGCAGCCTGCACCCCAACGACCAAGTGGTGACGCAGGGCAGCCTGCTGCTCTTCAACGACTTGAGCGCCAACTAGGGGCCCCCGTGGCCCGGCTTTTCGCGCTGCCCCGCCGGGGCGGCCCTCCCTTCCTTTGCCTTTTCGTTTGCCATGAACAAATTCATCAAGGGCCTGATTGGCTTCTCGTTGCACCACCCCTACGTCGTGTTCTTCATGACGGGGCTGGTGGCCATTGCCGGGGCCGTCAGCTTCTACTACACCCCCGTCGAGGCCTACCCCGACGTGACCAACACCGAGGTGGTCATCATCACCCAGTGGCCGGGCCGCTCGGCCGAGGAAGTCGAGCGCTTCATCTCCATCCCAATCGAAACCGAGATGAACTCGGTGACCCACAAAACGGTCATCCGCAGCATTAACCTGTTCGGGCTCTCGTTCATCAAAATCGTGTTTGAGGACGGCACCGACGGCTTCAACGCCCGCATGGAAACGGCTCAGAAGCTGGCCAACGTGAACCTGCCTGACGGCGTGACGGCCGGCGTACAGCCGCCTACGGGCCCCACCGGCGAGATTTACCGCTACACCCTCACCTCGAAGCAGAAGTCGGTGGCCGACCTCAAAACGCTGGAGGACTGGGTAATTGAGAAAAACCTGCGCGCCGTGCCTGGCGTGGCCGACGTGGTGAGCTTCGGCGGTAAGGTGCGCACCTTCGAGGTGGCCGCCAACCCGGCCTTGCTCAACAAGTACGGCCTGACGGCCCTCGACGTGTACCAGGCCCTGCAACGCGCCAACGTGAACGTGGGCGGCGACATCCTCCGCGAAGGCCAGCAGGCTTTTGTGGTGCGCGGCATTGGCATCGTGAAAAACGTGCCCGACATCGAGAAAATCATCATCAAGAATGTGAACGGCGTGCCGGTGCTGGTGCGCAACATCGGCACGGTGCAAACCTCGTTTCTGCCGCCGCTGGGCATCGTGGGGCGCGACAACAATGACGACGTGGTCGAGGGCATCGTGCTGATGCGCAAGGGCGAAAACCCCGGCGCCGTGCTGCCCGTGCTCGAAGCCAAGGTGGACTACCTCAACAAAACGGTGCTGCCCGGCGACGTGCGCATCAAGGTCTTCTACGACCGCTCGGAGCTGAACCAGCACACGCTGCACACGGTGGGCGAAAACGTGGCGATGGGCATTTTGCTGGTCACCATCATCCTGCTCCTTTTTTTGGCCGACTGGCGCACGACGGTGACCGTGGCGCTGATTATTCCGCTGGCCTTGCTGTTCGCCTTCATCCTGATGCGCATCAAGGGGATGAGCGCCAACCTCCTGAGCATCGGGGCCATTGACTTCGGCATCATCATCGACGGGGCCGTGGTGATGGTGGAGGGCCTGTTCGTGATGCTGGCCCATTGGGCCGAGCACGAGGGCATGGAAAACTTCAACAAGCGCGCTAAGCTGAGCAAGATTTTGCACACCGGCACCGAGATGGGCAAGTCCATCTTCACCTCCAAGCTCATCATCGTCACGGCGCTGATTCCAATTTTTTCGTTCCAGAAAGTCGAGGGCAAGCTGTTCTCGCCGCTGGCGTTCACGCTGGGCTTTGCCCTGCTAGGGGCCCTGCTGCTGGCCCTCACGCTGGTGCCGGTGCTCTCGTCCATCCTCCTGAAAAAGAACGTGCGCGAGCGCCACAACCCCATCCTGGAGGGCCTCAACAAAGCGTACCTGCCGCTGCTGAACAAGGTGATGGCTTACCCGCGCCGCACCATGGCGGTGGCCGTGCTAGCGCTGGTGCTGGGCGTAGGCTCGTTCCACTTCGTGGGCACCGAGTTTCTGCCCCACCTCAACGAGGGCTCGATTTACGTGCGGGCCTCCATGCCGCTCTCCATTGCGCTGGAAGACAGCTACCAGTATACCCAAAAGTTCCGGCAGGTGTTTGAGCAGTACCCCGAGGTGCGGGGCGTGATTTCGCAAACCGGCCGCCCCAACGACGGCACCGACGCCACGGGCTTCTTCAACCAGGAGTTTTTCGTGGACCTGTACCCAGCCGACGAGTGGAAGCGCAGCATCACGAAAGACCAGCTGATTGCCGAGATGCAGGGGGCCCTGGCCAAGTACCGCGGTGTGGACTTCAACTTCTCGCAGCCCATTTCCGACAACGTAGAGGAAGCCGTGTCGGGCGTGAAGGGTTCGATTGCCGTAAAAATCACGGGCGCCGACCTGAACATCCTCGACAAAAAAGCTACCCAGGTGTACGACCAGCTGAAGAAGGTGAAGGGCATCGAGGACCTGGGCGTGTTTCGCAACCTGGGCCAGCCCGAGCTGCGCATCACCCTCGACCCCGACAAAATGGCCCAGTACGGCGTGGCCGCCGCCGACGCCAACGCCGTGATTGAGCTGGCCATCGGCGGCAAGGCCGTGAGCGCTGTGTACGAAGGCGAGCGCAAGTTCGACCTGCGCCTGCGCTACGACCAGTCGTTCCGCTCGAACATGGACGCCATCGGCAGCCTGATGGTGCCCACGCTGAACGGCGGCAAAATCAAGCTCGGCGAAATTGCCACCATCCAGAACGTGGCGGGCCCGGCCTTCATCTACCGCGAAGACAACACGCGCTTCATCGCCGTCAAGTTCTCGGTGCGGGGCCGCGACCTGGGCAGCACCATTGCCGAGGCCCAGGGCCTGGTGGCCAAAAACGTGGCCCTGCCCCAGGGCTACCACACCCAGTGGAACGGCGAGTTTGAGAACCAGGAGCGCGCCCAGAAGCAGCTCTCCATCGTGGTGCCCATCAGCATTCTGGCCATCTTTTTCATCCTGTTCATCTCGTTCGGCAACGCCCTGGACTCGACGCTGGTGCTGCTCAACGTGCCGTTTGCCCTCATCGGCGGCATCGCGGCGCTGCTCCTCACGCACACTAACTTCAGCATCTCGGCCGGCGTGGGCTTCATCGCCCTGTTTGGGGTGGCCACGCAGGACGGCGTGATTCTGGTGAACAAGTTCCGCCAGAACCTGCGCGACAAGATGGACCTGGCGCACGCCATCAAGGACGGGGCCCGCACCCGCCTGCGCCCCGTGGTGATGACGGCCCTGATGGCCTCGCTGGGCCTGCTGCCCGCCGCCCTCAGCCACGGCATCGGCTCCGAAACCCAGAAGCCGCTGGCCATCGTCGTTATTGGGGGCCTCATCACGGCCACCGTGCTCTCGCTGCTCGTGCTGCCCACCGTGTATGAGTGGGTGTACAGCAGCAAGATGGAGCGCGCCCGCAAGCAGAACTAACCCGCCCCTGGGGGCCCCGCCGACCATGCACATCGCCAAAAACCTGCGCTACCTGCGGCGGCGGGCCCGGCTCTCCCAAACGGCGCTAGCCCAGCACGTGGGCCTCTCCACCAACGGCCTCAGCCGCTACGAACAGGGCCACGCCACCCCCGGCGCAGAAATGCTGGAACGGCTGGCCCGCGCGCTGGGCGCCACCCCCGACGAGCTGCGGTACGTGGATCTGCTCCACGCCAGCCGCTATCGCAAGGCCGACGCGGCGGTTGCAAGACGACAGTTGACGCCCTCCCCGCTTGCCATGCCCGACGCCCAGCCACAAGACGAAGCGGATAAATAAATTATTATCCCTGAATTTAAAACGAGAAAAGCGCCGGCCCGATGGGCTGGCGCTTTTTCTATTCTATGAGGGTGGTGGTTGGAGTCCAAAACTGACAATTAGGCGTAATTTCGGCCTAACGAGCGCTTCTCCACTTGAAAATTCTTCACCTGCTCGTCTGCTTCCTGGCCCTGGGCCAGGCCACGGCCCAGGGCCTGCCGCCCGCCCCGCCCCCGCCGATGCCCGACCCGCTGGCTGCCGGCGGCATCCACACCGGGCGGCTGGTGGGCGTGGTGGTGGGCACGGCCGTGGTGTACGCCCTCACCTCGTATTTGCTGGGCAAAACCTGGTACACCAAGCGCGTGCCCTTCCACACCTTCGACGACAACGGCGAGTGGCTGCAAATGGATAAGGTGGGCCACGCCACCACGGCCTACGCCATCAGCCGGGGCGAGTACGAGCTATTTCGCTGGAGCGGCGTGCCTGACCGCACAGCCATCCTCACCGGGGGCCTCATCGCGCTGCTCTACCAAAGCACCATCGAGGTGTTCGACGGCTACTCGCAGGGCTGGGGCTTTTCGAAAGGCGACATGGCGGCCAACGCGGCCGGCATTGCCTTGTTCATGGGCCAGCAGTACGGCTTCGGCGAGCAGCGGGCCAGCCTGCGCTACGGCTTCAGCAGCAGCCTGTACGCCAAGTACCGGCCCGAGTTGCTGGGCCGCACCCGCGGGGCCCAAATGCTGAAGGACTACAACGGCCAGCAGTACTGGCTCTCGGTGAACGTGGCGTCGGTGCTGCCCGTGGGGCCCTCCTTCCCGCGCTGGCTGAACCTGGACTTGGGCTACAGCGGCAGCGGCATGACGGGCGGCCACGCCAACCCGCCGCTGTACGGCGCCGACGGCCGGCCGGTGCAGTTCCGGCGCGTGCGCCAGTTTTACCTCTCGCCCGATGCCGACTTCGCCCGCTTGGCACCCGCCGGCTCCACGGGCAGGATGCTGCTCGGGGCCACGCAATTTATAAAGTTGCCGGCCCCGGCCCTCGAGTTCAACCCGCGCGACGGCGTGCGCTTCCACCCGCTGCTACCGGCCGCCAATTGAACTGCCCAATGCAGCCCTTAGATGAGCATTGGATAAAATTACTAATCAATAAATTGCTTGATAATCAGTAGATTATTGAATATATGTGTTATGTTTTTTATGAATTTTCATAAAAAGCACTTTATATCTTCATCTTGCAATCATTGCCTGGGCCGGACCTTTGGCCTCCCGGGTTGTGCGAATCCTGTATTGCAGGCCTTAATTGTACTATTTAACGTTGTATGTTGCGTTCGTTTTTCTTGTTAGTTGGTTGGGTGCTATGTTGTGAAGTAGGCGCCGCGCTGCCAGGGCGGGCCCAGGCCGTGGTCCCGGCGCCCGCCTCCCGCGTGGGGGCCCCCGCCCCGGCGCCCCGGCCGGTGGCGCCCGTGCCCGCTGCCCAAGCCGCGGCCGTCGATACGGTGCAGCTGACGCTGGCGCAGGCCGAGCAGCGCTTCGTGCAGAGCAACTTGCTGCTGCTGGCCCAACGCTTCAACATCACAGCCGCCCAAGCCCAGATTTTGCAGGCCCGGCTGTGGGACAACCCCGTCGTGAGTGTGGAGCAAAACATCCACAACCCCGAAACGGGCCGCACGTTCGACGTGACCCGCACCGGCGAGAGCATCTTGCAGGTGCAGCAGCTGGTGGCCATTGCCGGGCGCCGCCGCGCCGCCGCCAACGTGGCCCAGGCCGCGGCCCTGGTCGAGCAGTACAACCTGCAGGATTTGCTGCGCACGCTGCGCCTCCAGCTGCGCACGGCCTTTTACGACCTGTACTACAAGCAGCGTACCCTGGCCGTGTACGACACGGAAATCACGTCTTTCCAGCGCATCATTCCGGCCTACCAGCAGCAGTACGAGAAGGGCAACATCGCCCAGAAAGAGGTCGTCCGCCTCAAGGCGTTTCTGTTCGTGCTCCAGAACCAGCGCCAGCAGCTGTTCGTGGACATGGCGCCCAACATGAGCGACTTGCGCGTGCTGACGCGCGACACCTCGGGGGCCTACCTTACGCCCCAGGTGAACCTGCCCCGCACCCGCGACCTGAGCCTGGGGCCCTACGCCATGCAGCAGCTCGTGGACTCGGCTCAAATCTTGCGCGGCGACTTACTGGCCCGCACCGCCTATTTGCAGCAGCAGGGCAATAATCTGCACTACCAGCGCGCCCTGGTGGCCCCCGACCTGCTGGTGGGCTACACCTACGACCGCGCCGGCTCCTACATCCAGAACTACAACGCCCTGACGCTGGGCGTGGCCGTGCCCGTGTTCAACCGCAACCAAGGCAACATCCGCACCGCCCAGGCCCTCATCCAAAGCGGCCAAGCCCAGCTTGGCCAGGCCCGCCTAGTGGTGCAGAACGAGGTGCAGCAGAACTACCAGCTCGTGAGCCTGATTGACGCGCAGTTCAAGCAAGCCGACCGCGACACCACGCCCTTCGACCGCATTATCGGCGGCATTGAGCAAGCCTACGCGCGGCGCCTGATTGGCCTGGTCGAGTTCCTGGACTATTATCAGTCTTACAACGACAACCTAGTGCAACTCAACCAATTGCGCGCCAGCCGCATGCGCGCTTTTGAGCAACTGAACGCGGCCGTAGGCCGGCCTGTTTTCCGGGCAGAATAAAAATTGTCGGGTGCACCGTCGGTTATTAGTTGCCGGTTCGAACGGCAACCAGTGGCTGGCCACGGGCAACGAACGACTAGCAACTGACTATCAGTATTTAAGAAACCAACTATATAATGAATCGCATTCCCTTTGCCCTGCTGGTTACCGTTGCCTTGGCTGGCTGCTCTAAAGCCGAAGTTAAAGAAGAGAAGAAGGAAGGCTTTCGGCTTTCCGACACCATGATGCAGCAAATTGTGCTCGACACGGTGCGCCTACGCCCGGTGCAGGACGAGCTGGTGTTGACTGGCGAAATTGCGGCCGATGGCGACAAAACCGTGCAGGTGTTCCCGCAGGTGGGCGGCGTGGTGGAAAAGCTCAACGTGCAGCTCGGCGACAAAGTGACCAAGGGCCAGTTACTCGCCGTCATCAAATCGGGCGAGATTGCCGATGTGCAGAACCAGACCACGGCTTCTACTTCGGACCTCGACATCGCCCGGAAAAACCTGGACGTGGCCCAGGACATGTTCAAAGCGGGCCTAAGCTCGGAACGTGACGTGGTACTGGCCCGCGCGGAAGTGACCAAGGCCCGCGGCACGGTGGGCAAAAACCAAAAGCAGCTCAGCGTGTACGGCATGGGCAAAGACGGGATGTATGAGCTACGGGCCCCTATTTCCGGTTTCATCACCGAAAAGAAAGCCACCGAGCACGAGCAGTTCAACGTCAACGACAGCAACGTGGGCAACCTGTTCACGGTGAGCGACCTGGACGACGTCTGGATTATGGCCAACGTGTTCGAGGCCGACATCTCGAAGGTGAAGGTGGGCTACTCGGCCGACGTAACGACCCTGGCTTACCCCGACAAGCACTTTAGGGGCCGCATCGACAAGGTGTTCAACGTGTTGGACCCCGACAGCAAGGTGATGAAGGTGCGCGTGCGCCTCGTAAACCCCGGCTACCTGCTCAAGCCCGAGATGTACGCCCAGGTACGCGTGGAAAACACCGAAGGCATCAAGGCCCTGGCCATACCCGCTAAATCGGTGGTGTTCGACAAGGACCGCAACTTCGTGATGGTGTACAAGGACCGCACCCACGTCGAAACCCGGCCCGTCACCATCAGCAAAACCGTGGGCGAGTACACATACGTGACCAAAGGCCTTCAGGCCGGCGACGTAGTGATTGCCAAAGACCAATTGCTCGTGTACGACGAGCTCAACGACTAACCCCACTCCACGGGCAGTGCCTTGCTGGCCTTGCTTCGAATCACCGTTGGCTTTATAACCTACCCAATCTTCACCGATTTTTCATCGTTAGAAGCTGAAAATGAATAAATTTATTCAGGGCATTATTGCCTTTTCGTTAAAAAACAAGGGCTTCATCTTTTTGATGACGCTGGCCGTGGTGGTGATGGGCGTGGTGAGCTACCGCAACACGCCCATCGAGGCCTTCCCGGACGTGACAAACACGGAAATTACCATCATCACGCAGTGGCCCGGCCGCTCGGCCGAAGAGATGGAGAAGTTCGTGACCGTACCGATTGAAATTGCCCTGAACCCGGTGCAAAAAAAGGCGTCAGTCCGTTCCACTACGCTCTTTGGGTTGTCGGTGGTGAAGGTAATTTTTGAAGACGGCGTGGACGACGCCTTTGCCCGCCCGCAGGTGAACAACTTGCTGCGCGAGGTGGACTTGCCCGACAACATCACGCCCGACGTGCAGCCGCCCTATGGCCCCACCGGCGAAATTTACCGCTACACGCTGGAAAGCAAGACGAAGACCGTGCGCGAGATGAAAACCCTGCAAGACTGGGTGATTGAGCGCAACCTGAAGGCCGTGCCCGGCGTGGCCGACGTGAACAGCTTCGGCGGGGAGGTGAAGGACTACGAAATCAGTGTAAACCCCGGCAAACTCCTGAACCTAGGCCTCACGCCGCTCGATTTGTACAACGCCGTGCAACGCTCCAACATCAACGTGGGCGGCGACGTCATCAACCAAGGGCAGCAGAATTATGTGGTGCGCGGTATTGGCCTGCTCAATAATATTTCGGACATTACCAATACGGTCATTAAAAACGTGAACGGCGTGCCTATTCTGGTGCGCGACGTGGCGCGGGTTACCGAGTCGGCACTGCCGCGGCTGGGCCAGGTGGGCCGCGGCATGGCAGACGACAAGCTCGAAGGCATTGTGGTGATGCGCAAGGGCGAAAACCCTTCGGAAGTCATTGCCCGGCTGCACGATAAGGTGGCCGAGCTGAACTCGAAAATCCTGCCGCCCGACGTGAAGATGGTAACCTTCTACGACCGGCAGCAGCTGATTGACTTCTCGACCGAGACCGTGATCCACAACCTCCTGGAGGGCATTGTGCTGGTCACGCTCATTGTGTTCCTGTTCATGGCCGACTGGCGGACGACGGTCATCGTATCGGTGATTATCCCGCTGGCGCTGCTCTTTGCCTTCATTTGCCTGCGGCTGCGCGGCATGAGCGCCAACCTGCTGAGCATGGGGGCCATCGACTTCGGTATCATCATCGATGGAGCCGTGGTGATGGTGGAGGGCCTGTTTGTGGCGCTCGACCACAAGGCCCACCAAGTGGGCATGGAGCGATTCAACAAGCTCTCCAAGCTGGGCCTGATCAAGAAGAGCGGGCGCGACATGGGCAAGTCCATCTTCTTCGCCAAGGCCATCATCATCACGGCGCTGCTGCCGATTTTCTCGTTCGAGAAAGTCGAAGGCAAGGTGTTCAGCCCGCTGGCTTGGACGCTGGGCTTTGCCCTGTTGGGGGCCCTCATCTTTACGCTCACGCTGGTGCCGGTGCTGGTGAGCATCCTGCTGAAAAAGAACGTGCGCGAGAAGGACAACTTCTTCGTGCGGGCCGTGAACAACGGGGCCAATCGGTTTTTCCGCTTTACCTACGCCCGCAAAACCATCAGCTTGGCCATTGCCTTCGCCGTGACGGCCGTGGGCCTGTATTCGTTCTCGTTTCTGGGCTCGGAGTTTCTGCCGGAGTTGAACGAGGGGTCGATTTACGTGCGGGCGCAGTTGCCGCTGAGCATCAGCCTCGAGTCGTCGAACGACTTGTGCAACCAGATGCGGCGGGTGTTTTTGAGCTTCCCGGAAGTGAGCGATGTAGTGAGCCAGACCGGCCGCCCCAACGACGGCACCGACCCGACGGGCTTCTACAACAACGAATTTCTCGTCCAGATCAAGCACACGCCCGAGGTGGAAAAGGAGATGAAGAGCAAGGCCTACCGCGAAAACCTAGTGGAGCGGATGAAGGGCAAGCTCGACCGCTTCACCGGGGTTGACTTCAACTTCTCGCAGCCGATCACCGACAACGTAGAGGAAGCCGCTTCGGGCGTGAAGGGCAGCATCGCCGTTAAGATTTACGGTACCGACTTGGCCACGCTCGAAGGCAAGGCCCGCGAAGTGTACGAGGTGCTGAAAACGGTGCGCGGCATCGACGATTTGGGCGTGCTGCGCAACATTGGCCAGCCCGAATTTCACGTCGACCTCGACGAGCGCCGCATGGCCAGTTACGGCGTGAGCAAGGCCGACGCCAGTTCGGTGCTCGAGATGGCCGTGGGCGGCAAGCAAGCCACCCAGCTCTACGAGGGCGAACGCAAGTTTCCCGTTCGGGTGCGCTACGAGCCGCAGTTCCGGCAAACCCCGACCGAGATTAGCGGCCTGATGGTGCCCACCCAGTCCAACACCACCATCCCGCTGACGGAGATTGCCAACATTAGCAGCGTGACGGGCCCCAGCCTGATTTACCGCGACGACAACCGCCGGTTTGCCGCCGTCAAGTTCAGCATCCGGGGCCGCGACATGGGCTCGACCATTGCCGAGGCCCAGGAAAAAGTGAACCGCCACGTGCAGCTGCCCAAGGGCTACGAGCAGAAGTGGACCGGCGACTTCGAAAACCAACGCCGCGCTCAGCAACGCCTCACCCAGGTGGTGCCGGTGTCGCTGGCCCTCATCTTCTTCATCCTGTTTGTGCTGTTCGGCAACCTGAAAGATGCGGGCCTGGTGCTGCTCAACGTGCCGTTTGCTATCATCGGCGGCATCGCGGCGCTGCTCATCACAAACACCAACTTCTCCATTTCGGCCGGCATTGGCTTTATCGCCTTGTTTGGCATTTGCATTCAGAACGGCGTGATCCTGATTTCGGTGTTCAAGCAGAATCTGGTGCGGAAAATGACGCTGGACAGTTCCATCAACGAAGGCGTGATTTCGCGGGTGCGCCCGGTGGTGATGACGGCCCTGATGGCCACCATCGGCCTCATGCCCGCCGCCATCAGCACCGGCATCGGCTCGGAAACCTCCAAGCCGCTGGCCATCGTCGTCATTGGGGGCCTCATCACGGGCACCGTCTTGACGCTGTTCATCTTCCCGCTGGTGTTCGAACGCTTCTACCGCTCCGAGCACACGCACTACGTGCCGCTGCCCGGCGAGCCCGGCCACCTGGAGCCGGTGGCCGTGCACTAGGTAGTAAGAAACCGATTCAACCAAAAAGCCCGCTGCCCTCCCAGGCAGCGGGCTTTTTGGTTGCCTGCTATTCATGAAGAACTCACCAATTACTCATTAAATTTTCATCATGTATTCATTTTGCAAGGTATTTCTGGGCGATTTGGGCCCGGGTATTTCTTATTTTTCTACTCGTCGAATTCTCCCTTTCCAGCATGAATAAATTCATTTCCGGCATCGTTGCTTTTTCGTTAAAGAACCGGTTTTTCGTCTTTTCATGACGGCGCTGCTGGTGGCCGGGGGCACGTACAGCTACGTGCACACGCCCATCGAGGCGTTTCCCGACGTCACCAATACGCAGATGATTATCGTGTCGCTGTGGCCCGGCCGCTCGGCCGAAGAAGTAGAACGGTTCGTGAGCACGCCGATTGAGGTGGCCATGAACTCGGTGCAGGTGAAGAGCAACATGCGCTCGATCAGCATGTTTGGCTTGTCGGTCCTCAAAATCAACTTTGAAGACAACGTGGAAGATTTCTTTGCCCGGCAGCAGGTGAACAACCTGCTGAGCGGCGTGAATTTACCGGTCGGCTGCGAATCGCACGTGCAGCCGCCTTACGGCCCGACGGGGGAGATTTTCCGCTACACGGTACAGAGCCGCGCCGGCCGCAGCACCAACGAGCTGCTGGCTATTCAGGACTGGACGGTGGAGCGGCAACTAAAACCGGTGCCGGGGGTAGCCGACATCGCGGCCTTCGGGGGCACCCGTAAAGTGTACGAAATCAGCGTGAACCCTGCTTGGCCAAGTACGACATGACGCCGCTGGAAGTGTTTGAGCCAGTGCAGAAGTCAAATATGAACGTGGGCGGCGACGTGATTGAGAAGAACTCGCAGAGCTACGTGGTGCGCGGCATCGGCCTGCTCACCAAGCCCGAGGACATCGGCAACATCATCGTCAAGGACATTAACAACGTGCCCGTGCTGGTGCGCAACGTGGCCCAGGTGGTGGAAAGCAACGCCCCCGCGTGGGCCAAGCCGGGCTGGACGACCAGTCGGACGTGGTGGAGGGCATCGTCATCATGCGCAAGGGCGAAAACCCCGCCGAAGTGCTGGGCCGCGTGAAAGCCAAAATTGCGGAGCTCAACGAAAAGGTACTTCCCAACGACGTATACCTCAAAACGTTCTACGACCGCGACGTGCTGATGGACCACTGCACGCACACGGTCATCCACAACCTGATCGAGGGCATTTTGCTGGTGACGCTCATCGTGCTCGTCTTCATGGCCGACTGGCGCACCACGCTCACGGTGGGCGTAGTGGTGCCGCTGGCGCTGCTGTTTGCCTTCGTGTGCTTGCGCCTGAAAGGCATGAGCGCCAACCTGCTGAGCATGGGGGCCATCGACTTCAGCATCATCATCGACGGGGCCGTGGTGATGGTGGAGGGAATTTTCGTGGTGCTCGACCACAAGGCCCACCAGGTGGGCATGGAGAAATTCAACAAGCTGGCCAAATTGGGCATGATTAAGAAAACGGGCGGCGAACTGGGCAAGGCCGTTTTCTTCGCCAAGCTAATTATTCTGACCTGTTTAATTCCCATTTTGGCCTTCGAGAAGATGGAGGACAAAATGTTTAGCCCGTTGGCCTATACGCTGGGATTTGGTTTGATTGGGGCGCTGATTCTGACGCTGGTGCCGGTGCTCTGCTCGCTGCTGCTGAACAAGAACGTGAAGGAGAAGAACAACCCGGTGGTGAACTTCTTCGACCGCATCGTGACGAGTGGCTTTGGCTTCACGTACCGCCACAAGCTGCTGAGCTTTGGCGTGGCGCTGGCGGTGGTGGTGGCGGGCCTGTACTCGTTCAAGTTCTTGGGCTCGGAGTTTCTGCCGGAGCTGAACGAGGGGGCCCTGTGGGTGGAAACCAAGCTGCCCATGTCGTCGTCGCTCACGGAAACCAACAAGATGGCGGCCAACTACCGCCGCATCCTGCGCTCGTTTCCGGAAGTGACGTCCGTGCTTTCGCAAACCGGGCGCTCGAACGACGGCACTGACCCGTCGGGCACCTACTACGTGCAGGCCCAAGTCAACCTCAAGCCCAAGGAGGAGTGGAAGCGCAACATCACCAAGGAGCAGCTGATTTGATGAGATGGACAAGAAGCTGAAGGAGTACCCTGGCATCGTGTTCAATTACTCGCAGCCCATCATTGACAACGTGGAAGAGGCCGTGGCCGGCATCAACGCCGCCCTGGCCGTCAAAATTTTTGGCAATGACCTGAAAGAGCTCGACGGCAAGACTAACGAGGTGATGAAAGTGCTCGGCGGCGTGCGCGGCGTGAAGAACTTTGGCATTCTGCGCAACTTGGGCCAGCCCGAAATGAGCGTGCGCCTCGACCAAACCCGCATGGCTGCCTAAGGCGTGTAAACCGCTGATGCCCAAACGGTAGTGGAAATGGCCGTAGGCGGCAAGGCCGCCACCCAGATTTACGAGGGCGAGCGCAAGCTCGACGGGACCGTGCGCTACCCCAAGCAAAACCGCGACACGGAAGAGAAAATTGGCGAGCTGCGCGTGCCCACCATCCGCGGCGGCAAAGTCGCGCTCAAGGAAATCGCCGACATCGGCACCAGCAACGGCCAGCGCTTCACCGCCGTCAAGTTCAGCATCCGCGACCGCGACATGGGCTCGACCATTGCCGAGGCGCAGCAGAAAATGGACCAAAGCATCAAGCTCGGCAAGGGCTACCGCATCGAGTGGGCCGGCGAGTTTGAGAACCAGGTGCGGGCCACCAAGCGCCTCACGCAGGTGGTGCCGGTGTCGCTGTACGCGGGCATCCCGCCAGCGCTCCCACTGCTGATACACGGCGGACCAGGGTGGCAGGTCATGCGGCAGATAACGCCAGGGGCAACCCGTGTGGGCCAGGTAGCGCAAGGCATTGAACCGGGCCCGCAGCGGGTGCTCCCGCTGGGGTGCGTCTTCGCGCATCAAGCACAGGTAGGGGCACACAAATGCCCATTCGTCGTCCGAAATATCGCTGGGGTAACACCGAGTCGTCGCCATCTCCCTAATTTAACCCCAGTACAGAACAGGCTCTAGTGGGCGCGTGAGGGGGCGGCCGGGTGGTGCAACAGGGCCCCCAGTCACTTTTGACCCCACTTTTTCAGCCCGCAGCCGCAACAGGTGGCGATGAGCTTGCACCAACTTTTCGATTTCGGCCGGCATTGGTTTCATCGCCCTGTTCGGCATGTGCACTCAGAACGGCGTAATCCTGATTTCGGTGTTTAAGCAGAACCTGGTGTGCAAGATGACGCTCGACGACAGCATCTGTGAGGGCGTTAGCAGCTGCGTGCGGCCCGTGGTGATGGCGGCCCTCATGGCCACCATCGGCCCGATGCCAGCCGCCATCGGTACGGGCATTGGCTCGGAGACCTCTAAGCCACTGGCCATTGCCGTGATTGGGGGCCTTGTCACGGGCGCCCTCCTCACGCCGTTCATTTTCCCGCTGGTGTTCGAGCGCTTCTGCCGCTCCGAGCACAGCAAGTACGTACCCCTTCGCCGAGGGCCCCGCCGAGCGGGTAGCCGTGCAGGAGGAAAGGCAGTTTTGGGAGGGAATTTTTGGAAGGAGTGGCAAGGGACGAAGCATTGATGTAAGTACTTTCATTCCTGATGTCTCCTCCCTCCTCCCATTTCTGGTTAAGTTAGCCGAAATTTTAGCGGGCCTTCCGGTGCTTTTCCGGCCGGGGGCCATAATTAGGCCTGCGATGAGCGTGTACCAACTGATATACCAAAGCTTAGCCCGGCAGCCGTTTAGCACGGCGCAGCTAGCGGCGCAGCTGGGCCAGTGGCGGCCCCGCAACCAAGCCGCCCGCATCACCGGCCTGCTGCTTTACACCGACGACGAGCACCGGGTGCTGCAAGTGCTGGAGGGCGACGAGGCCGCTGTGCGCAGCCTCTACTACGACAAGATTGCCCCCGACCCACGCCACCACTACTGCCAGGTACTGCGCGAGGGCCCCGTGCCCCGCCGCAGCTTCCCCGACTGGAGCATGGGCTTTCGGGCCGCCGCCGCCGCTGATTTGCAGCGAATCGCGGGCTACTTCGACCTAGAAGACGGCGGTTTCCTGCTGCCCCAGGCCCACAACATGCCCTCGGATGTGTTACTGCTGCTGCTACGCTTCGTGGCCGAGTACGACGAAGCGCCCTGGCGGGAAGAACCCGCCGCATGAAGCCGCCGCCAGCTATTTCTTGGGCTGCCCGGCGTAGCGCCGCCGCCAAGGTTCCTGCATGCAACAAAGCCCGTGCTATCCCCACGCTTTTAGCGGCCCAACTGTAGCTGCGCTGCTCCTTGGGGCCCCAAGGGGCAGCGTAAGTAGTTACTGGTTACCCATGGGTTGGCCAGTGCTCGCGCCGGTGGTAACGGCGGTTAGCTCTGCCCCCTTCGGTAGGCCCTTGGCGTATGGGGCGACGCGGGTGTCGGTATTGCCGGCACCCGGCCGGGGGCGGCCTTCGTGGTGCTTGGTGGAGTCAATTCCGTAGAGTGTACCGTCGGATTTTCGGCCGCAAGCCGTGAGCAGCAGGGCGCAAGCGAGGCGTGCGCAGAAAATTAACTGGAAGACGTGGGAAAATAAAAATGAGGAACGCATAACCCATGCACCCCATGGCGGAACGGGCCCCGGGGCACGGCCCCGCGCCGGCAGGGCCCCGTACTTTGCCGCCATGTCCGATTTTCGCCTTCGCGTGTTTGCCGCCGTGGCCCGGCACCTGAGCTTCACCAAAGCCGGCCAGGAGCTGTTTGTGAGCCAGCCGGCCGTCACCAAGCACATCCGCGAGCTGGAGGCCCAGTATGGCCAGCGGCTGCTGGCGCGGCGCGGCAACCGCGTGGCCCTCACCGAGGCCGGCCGCCTGCTGCTGGCCCACGCCGAGGCCGTGGCCGTGGCCCAGCAGTTGCTCGACGACCAATTGCTGGCCCTGCGCGACCCCGACGAAGCCGCCGGCCGCCTGCGCCTGGGGGCCAGCACCACCCTCAGCCAGTACGTGCTGCCGGGCTTGCTGCCCGCGTTTCAGGCGCGCTACCCGCAGGTGCAGCTCACGTTCCTGAACGCGAATTCTGAACACATTGCCGATGCGCTGCTGCGCGGCGAGCTGGACCTGGGCTTCGTGGAGGGCCGCTCGCGGAGCCGCGACCTGCATTATGAACTGCTACTGCCCGACGAGCTCGTGGCCGTACGCCGGGCCACGCCCGCCGGGCCGCCCACCCAACCGCTGCCGCTGGCCGGGGCCCTGGCCCACCCGCTGGTGTTGCGCGAACGCGGCTCGGGCACGCTGGAAATCCTGGAATTTGCCCTGCGCGCGGCCAAAATCAAGCTCAGCGACCTCACCGTGGCCATGTACCTGGACAGCACCGAGGCCATCAAGGGCTACTTGGAGGCGGCCCCGGGGGCCCTGGGCTTCGTATCGCGCCGGGCCCTGACGCGCGAACTGGCGGCCGGGCTGCTCGAAATAGTGCCCGTAGCGGGCCTGCGCCTGCCCCGGCAGTTCGAGGCCGTATGGGTGCAGGGGCAGCCGCTGGCCCGGCCGGCCCAGCGGTTCCTGAGCTTTGCCCAGAACGCGTGCCAACCCAGGGCAGCGGAGAATACGAAGGCATAGGTTTTTAGGCGGGTGGGCAGTTGCGGGGCTTCAGTGTGCCCGTCACCTCGCCCATTAATCAGGGCGTTGCGGCGCGCAAAGGTGGGTTACATAGTTGGTGCAGCAGCTAGGTGCCGAGCTATAACCCAAGGTTATTCGGAATAACATTTCTGAATAATATAACTGATTTTCAACGCAGTACCTTTGCGTGGTAATAATTCTGCTACGCTATGCCGACTTTGCTCCCCCCGCCACTTGCCCCTCAGCCCGCGCCTGTTCCGGCCACTGGGGGCCCCGGGCTCAGCGGAACCACGGGCTTTTTCCGTCGCTTGCACCCGCCACGCGTGGCGTTTGGACGGGCAGTTACGCTGCGGCAGGTGGCGTTTGGGCTATTTCTGGTGTTTTGCCTCACGCCCTGGGCCTCGCCGCCCGTGGCCCTGGCGCTGGGCCTGGTGCTGGCCCAAACGGTGGGCAACCCCTTCCCGGCCCGCACCAAGGCGCTCACCCACCAGCTGCTGCAATTTTCGGTGGTTGGACTGGGCTTCGGCATGAACGCCCACGCCGCGGTGCAGGCCGGCCGGGAAGGCGTCCTGTTCACGGTCGTTTCCATCCTTGGCACGCTCACGCTGGGCTACTTCGTGGGCAAGTGGCTGGGGCTGGGGCGGCGCGTGGTGCACCTCATCTCGTGCGGCACCGCCATTTGCGGGGGCTCGGCCATTGCGGCCATCGGGCCGGTGCTGCGGGCCAAAGACGCGGAAATGTCGGTGGCCCTGGGCACGGTGTTCGTGCTGAACGCCCTGGCGCTGTTCGCCTTCCCGCCCATCGGCCACGCCCTGCACCTGAGCCAGAACCAGTTTGGCCTGTGGTGCGCCATCGCCATCCACGACACCAGCTCGGTGGTAGGCGCGGCGGCCGCCTACGGCAACCAAGCCCTCGAAGTGGCCACCACCGTGAAGCTGGCCCGGGCCCTGTGGATCATCCCCGTCGCCATCGGCACCTCGCTGCTCTTCAAGCAAAAAGGCGTAAAAATCAAGATTCCCTACTTCATCTTCGGCTTCATCGGGGCCATGCTGCTCAACACCTTCGTGCCCGCCGCCCAGCCCCTGGGGCCCCTGCTGACGCACCTGGCCAAAATCGGGCTCACCGTGACGCTGTTTTTCATTGGCGCGGGGCTGTCTGCCGCCGTCGTGCGCTCGGTGGGCGCCAAACCCTACGTGCTGGGCGTGCTATTGTGGGTAGTCATTTCCACGGCCTCGCTCTACGTGATTTTGCACGCGGTGTAGGGCCCCAAGAGCGTGGACTTTGCAGTCTGAGCGCGAGCGCAGCGAGCAGTTACCGTAGCACAAGCCAGCTACGGGATGCTCGCTGCGCTCGCGCTTGGACTACAAAGTCCGAGCTACAAAAAATGCTGCGCCAGCAGTTCCTCCACTTTGGGCCGGGTGAGGGGCTTGCTGACGAGCCCGGCGATGGGCAGCGTCTGGAGGCGGACCAGGTCGTGAGGGTGCAGGGTGGTGGTGAGCACCACCACGACCACGACCACGGCCGCCCGCTGGGCTACGGGCAGCTGCTGGTATGCTTCCAAAAAGGCGATGCCACCGAGCATGGGCACGTTCACATCGAGCAGCACCAAGACGGGGCCGGGTATGGCGCAAGCGCTGTCGAGCAGGGCCAGGGCCTGGGCCCCGTTTTCGGCCACCAGGCAGCGGCCGGCCACGGCCATATTCTTCAGCAGCAACTGGTTCAGGAAGTTGGTCGTGGGGCCGTCGTCGACGAGGAGCACGCAGGAGAGCTGGGGCATACGGGGCAAAACCTGGCGATAATTAGCCGGGCAACGTGACGATGAAGGTGGAGCCCACGCCCGGCTGGCTGTGCACGGCGATGGTGCCGCCGGCGTTCTCCACAATTTTCTTGACCGTGTACAGGCCCACGCCCGAGCCTTCCACGTGGTCGTGCAGGCGCTGAAACATGCCAAACAGCTGGCCTTGCTGCTCGGGGCTGAGGCCGAGGCCGTTGTCTTCCACTTCGAGCAGCACCCGGCCGGCGGTGCGGCGGCCGCGCAGCACCACCACGGGCGGGCGGCCGGGCGCGTGGTACTTGGCCGCGTTGCTGAGCAGGTTGTAGAGGATGCTGCGCAGGTTTTTGGGCGAAAAGCTGACGGTGGGCACCGCCGCCAAGTCTACCAGGAAGGTGGCGCGGGTGGCGGCCAGCAGCGGGGCCAGGTCGAGGCGGATGGCCTCGGCCAGGGCGGGCAGGTTCACGGGCTCCGGGGTTTGAAATTGGGACTGCTGAAGCTTGGAGACGTCGGTGAGGTGCCCCAGCGTTTGCTGGAAGCGCTCGACGGCCCCCTGCATCATGGCCAGCAGGCGGGGCACCAGCTCGGCTTGCAGGGCTGCCGGGGGCAGCTGCTCGCGCAGAGCTTCGAGCAAGCCCTCGATGTTGGCGATGGGCGCTTTGAGGTCGTGCGAGGCCGTGTACACGAACGTGTCCAGGTCGGCGTTGGTGCGGCTCAGGCGGTCGTTGGTGTCGCCCAGCTCCTCGTTGGTGGCCCGCAATTCTTCGTTGATGGCGGCCAATTCCTCGTTCAGCGTCTGCACCTGCGCGCGGGCCAGCACTTGGTCCGTCGCGTCCACGGCTACGCAGGTGATGGCTATTATCTGGCCTAGCTCGTCGCGCAGGGGCTCGTACACAAAGTTGAAGTAGCCCGGGGCCCCCGGGGCGTGGTAATTGAGCTGCACCGGCCGCTCCACGGCCACAAACGGCTGCCCGGTGCGCCACACCTCGGCCAGCAGCTCGGGCACGCCCTGGGTTAGCAGCTCGGGCAGGGCCTCAAAAAAGGGCCGGCCCAGCAGGTGCGCCAGCGGGCGGCCCAGCATCTCGGCCATCGACGCGTTGATGACGTCCAGCGTGTAGCGGGGGCCCCGGAACACGCAAATGGCCACCGGGGCCTGCTCAAACACCCGCCGCAACTCGCCCTGCTGGGCCTCGCGCTCCTGGCGGGCCCGCACCTGCTCGGTCACCTCGTAGGCAAACACGGAGATGCCCACCACCTCGCCGCCCTCGCGGTGGGGCTGGTAGTTAAAATTGAAGTAAACCGTTTCGGCCGGCTGGCCCGCCTCGGATGCGAAGCGCACGGGCGCCTCGGTGCCCACGTAGGGCTGGCCGGTGCGGTACACCTCGTCGAGCAAGGCCACGAAGCCCTGCTCGGCAACCTCGGGCTGCACCTCGGCTACGGTCCGGCCCTGCATCAGCCGGCCCGGAAACAGGGCCTGGTAGGCGGGGTTGTAGTACTCGATTTGGTGGCCGGCTTCGCGCAGCAGCAGCACGGCGGCCGGGGTTTGCTCGAACACCTGGTAGAGGGCCTCGCGCTCCGCCGCCCGGCGCTGGGCGGCGGCCAGCACCGCGGCTTGCAGGGCATCGAGCTGCTGGTGGGCCCGCACTTTCTCGGTCGTGTCCACGATGAACGCCAGGATGCCCTGGATTTGGCCTTGGCCGTCGAACAGCGGCTGGTACGCAAAATCCACGTACCGCTGCTCGGGCTGGCCGGTGCGCGCGTCGTGGAGCTGGGCGGGCGTTTCGATGCCCACGAAGGGCTGGCCCGTGGCATACACCTGGTCGAGCAAGCCAATGAAGCCCTGCGGCACCACTTCCGGAAACACCTCGGCCACGGTGCGGCCCAGCGCCGTGCGCCCGGCGGCCAGGGCTTGGTACTGGTCATTGAAGAACGAATAGTGGTGCTGGGGCCCCATGAGCGTGGCAATGGCGGCCGGCACCTGCCCCAGTACCTGGCGCAGCAGGCCCTGCTGCACCCGCAGCTGCTCGCGCTGCGCCTCGGCCTCGGCCAGGGCGGCGCGCACCTCCTCGGTGCGCGCCGCCACGCGGGCCTCCAGCTCCCGGTTGAGGGCCCCCAGCGCCTGCTGGGCCTCGGCCAGGGCGGCGTTATTCACCAAAAACTCCTCGTTGCTGGCCCGCAGCTCCTCGTTGATGGCGGCCAGGTCTTCGTTCAGCCCCTGCACCTGCTGGCGGGCCAGCACCTGGGCGGTTACGTCCGCGGCCGAAGCCGTGATGCCCACAATGTGCCCCTGGCCGTCGCGCAGGGGCTGGTAGGCAATGTGGTAGTAGCCCAGCGTGGGGCGCCCGTCGCCGGCGCGGTCCACGCGCACGGGCTGCTCGCGCAGGTAGTACGGCTGGCCGGTGCGGAACACGTCGTCAAAAATGGCTTCGAGCCCCTGGCCCGCCAAGTCGGGCAGCGCCTCAAAGTGGGGCCGCCCGATAATTTGCGCCGTCGAGCGGCCCCAGATGAGGCCCATTTCGGGGTTGGCCAGCGTCACGATGTGCGCCGGGCCTTCCAGGATGGCAATGGCCACGGGGGCCTGCTCGAACACGCGCGCCAGCTCGGCGCGCGCCGCCTCGGCAGTGGCCTGGGCGTCGGCGGCGCGGCGGGCGGCGTTCAGCAGGGCCCGGTTGGTGGCTTCCAGCGTTTGCTGGGCATGCGCCAAGGCCGCGTTGCTGGCCAAAAACTCCTCGTTGGTGGCGGCCAGCTCCTCGTTGGTGGCGGCCAGCTCTTCGTTGGTGGCGGCCAGCTCCTCGTTGGTGGCGGCCAGCTCTTCGTTGAGCGTGTCGAGCTGCCCGTTCAGCGCGGCCGACTCCGCGGCGCTGGCCTCGGCCGCGCGGCGGGCGTGCACCTGCCCCGTCACCTCGTAGGCAAACACGAGGATGCCGTCGATGGCCCCGGCCAGGTCGCGCCGGGCCTGGTAGGTGAAGTTGTAGTAGCGCTCCTCCAGCGCGGCGGGGCCCGAGTTGTCGTGGTCGAGCTGCACGAGCATTTCGGTGGCAAAAAACGGCTCGCCGGTGCGGTACACGCCGTCGAGCAGCCCAAAAATGGGCTGGCCGGCTAGCTCGGGCATGGCCTCGGCAATGGGCCGGCCCAGCAGCGGGCGGTTGCCCACCAGGGCCTGGTAGGGCCCGTTCACGAACTGAAACCGGTGGCCGGGGCCCTCGAATACGCAAATCATGGCCGGGGCCTGCATCAGCACGTTGTCGAGCTGGCGGCGCTGGCGCTCGGCCTCGGCCGAGGCGGCCTGCTCGCGGGCCTGGCTGGCGCGCAGGGCCTCCTCCACGGGCGTGCGGGGGTGGTCGCCGGTGTCGGTGAAGCTCACCAGCAGCTGGCCGCCCACCCGCCGGGCCGCGATGCGGAAGTAGTTGTCGTAGCCGTCTTGCTGGTAGTTCACCTCGTGGTGGCCCGGCGCATCGCCCAAAAACGTGTCGCGGTGGAAGGGAAAGCTGCCGTTGGTGCGGGTTTCCGGAAACTGCTCCAGGAAAGTAACGGCGGGCTGGGCCGGCAAGCCCAGCATCCGCTGGGCGGCGGGGTTGAGGTAGGCAAAGACAAAATCGACCACCGCGCCGGCCGCGTCGCGCACGGGCTCGTAGAGCACCACGCCCGTCAGCGAAAGGTCGAGCAGGGCGGGCAGCAGCTCGGGGGAGAAGGCGGCAAGCGCCAGGGCCTCAGCAGGGGGCATAAGCAAAAATACGGGCAGCAGAACGTTGGGCTAAAGTAACGGCGCGGGCCGACTACAGGCCGGGCCGGGCCCCACCCCAGCGCGCGCTACCAGCAAGCGGTGCGGGCCCGGCCGAGGCCTTGCGGGTGCGGCCCCGGGGCCCCGGGCGCAGGGCCGAGCACCGCTTGGTGGCACCGCGCGCCGGGGCCCCAAAACGGTGCCTACCCTTTGACAACTATTGCACAACAACCTCTACGGCCGCGATTTTATTGATCATGTAGTTGCGGCGGTCGGGGTCGTGCGCGGGGGGCTGGGTGCGGCCGGCGCCGTCGGTGGCGCGGGCCCGCAGGGTGTGGCGGCCCGGTGCGGTGGGCGGCGTCCAAATAAATTCCCAGAGGCGCCAGGCGAAGGGCACGGCGGCGTCGAGCAGCTGGGCGGGCTGCCAGGTGCGGCCCTCGTCGGCGCTGATTTCCACCCCGGTCACTTCGTCCTCGCCCGTCCAGGCCGCGCCGAACACGCGGTAGGGCTGGCCGGCGGGCACTACCTCGTATAAGGCCGGGCGGGCAATTTCAGCCTTCACCAGCATCTCCGTCACGGGCACGAGGGTGGGCTGGCCGTGCGCGCGCTGCCAGTAGGCGTACTCCAGCGTTTGCCAGTAGCCGGCGTAGGGCACGGCGCTGACCGTCAGCTTGCTGAGCCACTTCACCGAGGCCATGCCGTACCAGCCCGGCACCACCAGCCGCGCCGGGAAGCCGTGCTCGGGCGGCAGGGACTGGCCGTTCATGAGGTAGGCCACCAGCACCTCGGGCTGGCGGGCCTTGGCCAGCGGCAGGCTGCGGGCGAAGTGGATGGCCCCCGGCGACTTGGGCTCGTCGGCGACCGTGCCGTGGTCGGCGCCTTCGAAGATGACTTCCAGGGCCCCGGCCTGCACGCCGGCCCGCGCCAGCAGGGCGGCCAGCGGCACGCCGGTCCAGGTGGCGTTGCCCACGGCGCCCTGCTCCCAGAGCAGGCCCTTGGCCTTGGGGGTCAGCCGGGCGCGGCCGTTGCCGGCGCATTCCAGGGTGGCCGCCACGGTTACGGCCGGCAGGGCGCGCAGCTCGTCGTAGCTGATTACCAAAGGGTTTTGCACGGCGCCCCCGATGCTGAGCTGCCAGCTGGCGGCCTCCAGCGCGGGGATGGGGAAGTGGCTGCGGACGTAGAAGCGGTTGTTGGGCACCAGTCGGTCTTCCAGCGTGGGGAAGGGCAGCTCCAGGTTCATCGGGTCTTTCTCGCGGGTGATGAGGCCCGGAAACGTGCCCCGGCTGGCGGCGGCCGGGCCCGGCGCGCGGCCGGTTTCGGGCAGTGGATCGGTTGCTTCTTCCATGGCGGCAAGGTAATATGAGAGGCGGCGACTGCCCGGGCCGGGCAACGTTAGGCGGTACTGCCGGGGGCCCTAAAAGGTTGGCCTGCTGCCCGCCAGCCTCGTAAATGCACTGGCTGGCCAGCGCGGCGGCTGGGCCAGTTTCCTTGTGAGGGGTAATTTCGACTGCCTCACTTTGCGTGGTTCTGCGCGCGGTGTAAGGCCCGGGGCCCCAGCGCAGCCCTACCACGCCGCGCCCCTACCTACTTGCGGTTGAGCAGGTAAGCCCCCAGTACCAGGAGGACTGCCCCGGCCGCTTTGGTTAGCGAAAAGCTGCTGCGGTGCAGGTTCAGGAAGCCCAGCTGGTCGTAGAGCAGCGCGGTGAGCAGCTGCCCGGCCACCACCAAAGCAAACAGGCTGGCCGCCCCCACCCGCTGCAACGAAAAGGCGATGGCCATCACGTACACCACGCCCAGCAAGCCGCCGGTCCAGTAGTACCACGGCAGGCTGCCCAGGGCGGCGAGGGCCGGCACGGGGGCGCGGGCGGCCAGCAACAGGGCCCCCGCCACCACGGTGCCGCCCGCGTACGAAACGAGCACGGCCCACAGCACGCTGTGCAACGCGCCCCGGAGCTGGCTGTTGACGGCCGATTGGGTAGCGAAGGCCGCCCCGGCCAGCACCAGCAACACGAAGGGCAAGTATTTCATGGGAATGCGGGAAGCGGCCAGGGAGCCAAGGGGCCCATTAGCGCGGATGGGTGCGTGAAGTTAGCCGGCGGCCGGCCGCGGCACCGGGGGCCCCGGCCCGCTACCGGCCCGCCCCGCCGAACGCCGCCCCACCCGCTGCTGTTGCCAGGGCCCCGGCCGTACCTTGCCGGTCCTTTCCAGCTGCCTTTCCGATGCCCGCCGCCGCGCCCGCCGCCCTGCCCTCCTTCGCCCCGCCCGACCACGCGCCCACGTTCCTGGCCGGCACGGCCCGCCACCTGCTGGAGCGCTACGGCGCGGGCCCCGACGACGAGCTCTCGGAGCTGGTGGTGGTGGTGCCCACGCGCCGCGCCGTGGTGTACTTAAAGAACGAGCTGGCCCTGGCCCTGCCGCCCGGCCAGGCCCTGTGGGCCCCGCGCGTGGCGGCCATGGAAGACTACATGGTGGAGCTGGCCGGCGTGCAGGTGGAGGAGCCCATTGCCCTACAGCTGCTGCTCTACGACATCCTCAAGGGCTACGACACGGGCCTGAACTTCGACCGGTTCGTGGGCTGGTCGGGCCTGCTGCTCAACGACTTCTCCAACCTCGACCAGAACCTGGCCCAGCCGCGCAAGGTGTTCGAGTACCTCAGCCAGGCCAAGGCCCTGGAGCGCTGGAACCTGGAAGCCCTGCCCGCGCGCAGCCGCCTGGCGGGCCGCGCGTTCAGCTTCTGGGACCAGCTCGAAAAGGTGTACCGCGAGCTGAAGCGCCGCATGCTGGCCCAGCACCTCGCCTACCCCGGCCTGGCCTACCGCTTGGCCGTGAAGAAGTTGCAAAAGCGCCTGGAAGCCCTGGACGCCGACCCGGGGGCCCCGGCCGTGGCCCGGCACGCGTTCGTGGGCCTGGGCAACTTGTCGAAGGCCGAGGAGAAGCTCATCCGCCTGCTCTACCGCGCCGGGCGCGCCGAGCTGCGCTTCGACGGCGACCCGTTTTACCTGGCCCCCGACTCGCCCAACCGCGCTGGCCAGCACCTGCGCCAGTACGCCAAGCGCTGGGACCTGCCGCTGGGGGCCCTGGGCGGCGGTACCGAGTGGCTGCGCGGCCAGGCCCACCACGTGCGCCTGCTGGGCGTGGCCAACCCCAGCATGCAGGGCAAGCTGGCCGGCCAGCTGCTGGCCGAGGCCCGGCGCGACTACCCCACCGCCACCGTGGCCGTGGTGCTGCCCGACGAAACCCTGCTGCTACCGGTGCTGCACGGCCTGCCGCCCGACGCCGTGCCCGCCTACAACGTGACGATGGGCCTGAGCTTCCAGGCCACGCCGCTGTTTAATTTGGTCGATTTGCTGTTCGAGGTGCACCTCACCGGCATTCGCGAGGGCAGCGCCGAAACCGGCTACGGCGTGCCCCGCTACCACCACCTGGCGGTGAGCAAGCTGCTGGCCCACCCGTTTTTGCGCCGCTACCAGCTCTGGCTCAACCAGCAGCCCGACGAGCAGTACCACGGCATCTTGGACCACGTGTGCCGCGAAATTGTGCGCCTGAACGCCGTGCTGCTGCCCGCCACGGATTTGCTGGCCCTGGGCAAGCACCAGCCGCTGCTGGAGGCCCTGTTCCAAACCTGGAACAACTGCGACGACATCCTCAAGGCCTGCTACGCGCTGATTGACTTGCTGCACCAAGTGTACGCGGCCGAAAAGCCCAGCCCCGACCACGAGCCGGCCCTCGGCGCGGAGTACCTGTACCTGTTTTACACGCTCGTCAAGCAGCTCGATTCGGCCTTCGATTGCCGCGAGCAGCGGCTGTCGGTGGCCTCGTTCCGGCGGTTTTTGTACGAGCAGATGGGCCGCACGCGCCTGCCCTTCGCCGGCGAGCCGCTGGCCGACGTGCAGGTGATGGGCCTGCTCGAAACCAGGGCCCTGGACTTCGACCACGTCATCATCCTGAGTTGCAACGAGGGCGTGCTGCCCGCGCCCAAGCGCCAGCAGTCGCTGTTTCCCCACGACGTGCTCCAGGAATTTGGCCTGCCCACTAATGTGGACGCCGAGGCCGGCACGGCCTATAACTTCTGGCGCCTGCTCCAGCGCGCCCAGCGCGTGGACCTGGTGCACGTGCTGCCCGGCGCCGAGGGTACCAAAAGCGGTGAGCGCAGCCGCTTCCTATTGCAGCTCGAAAACGACCTGCGCCCCCAAAACCCGCTGCTGACCGTGGACGACCTGACCGTGGCCGTGGCCGACACCGCCGAAGCCACCGCCAGCTACGCCGGCGACTTCGTACTGGAGAAGGACGAGGAGCTGCTGGGGGCCCTGCGCGGCGTGCTGGAGCGCAACATCTCGCCCTCGCGCCTGAACGACTTTCTGGCCTGCTCGCTGCGGTTTTACTTCTCGAAGGTGGCCCGCTTCCACGAGAACGAGGCCGTGGAGGAAACGCTGGAAGCCAGCAGCTTCGGCACGATGGTGCACGCGGCGCTGGAGAACCTGCTGCGGCCCTTCGAGCAGGACGCCCGCCCCCTCACCGAAGCCGACCTGCCCGCCCTGCTGGCCCAGGTGCCCGCCGAAGTAACCCGGGCCCTGCGCCAGGACGACACCGAGCGCTACGCCCGCCCCGACGAGGGCCTCAACCACGTGTACGGCCAGGTGGCCACCCGCCTCGTGGCGCGCTACCTCCAGGGCCTGCCCACCCGCGAGGGCCTGCCGCTGCGCCTCTTCAGCCTCGAAAAGCCGCTGGCCGCCACCGTGTTCGTGGACGTGCCCGGCGCGGGGCCCCTGGCCGTGCGCCTCTTCGGCATGGCCGACCGCGTGGACCAGCTGCCCGACGGCCGCCTGCGGGTGGTGGACTACAAAACCGGCCTAGTTGATGCCAACGAGCTAAACCTGAGCGGCTACCGCAACCGCTACTCGCCCGCCGAAGCCACCGAGCGCCTGCTCACCGAAGCCAGCAGCAGCGCCGACAAGGTGCGCCAGCTCTGGCTCTACCGCTTCATGCTGGCCAGCACCGAAAAGCGCGAAACCGCCAACACCGCCATCGCGTCGATGCGCAACCTCGACGCCGGCCTGCTCTCCGCCGATTTGTCGTTCCTGACCAGCGAGGGACAGGATTTCGTAAAAACGTCCGAGAAATTAATCGCAAAAATCGTCCTCAAAATCCTTGACCCCGCCGAGCCCATCCGTAAGACCGACGACTTTGCCAAGTGCGAGTTTTGCGATTATCGGGGCATTTGCGCCCGATGATTTATTTCGCGCAGTGTTGCGCGGTGTTAAACCGCGGTGTTTCGCCGTGCCGTTCAACGAAAACACCCCGCAACACTGCGTTCTAACACCGCGCAACACTGCGCGAAAGCTCAATCCCAAAAACTATGGACGAATTCATGCAAGCCGCCATCGACGAAGCCCGGATGGGGCGCGCGCAGGGCGGCATTCCCATTGGCTCGGTGCTGGTGCGCGACGGCCAGCTCGTGAGCCGCGGCCGCAACAAGCGCGTGCAGGAAAACAACGCCATCAAGCACGGCGAGATGGACGCCCTGATGAACGCCGGCCGCCAGCGCACCTACCGCGACACCGTGCTGTATACCACCCTGATGCCCTGCTACATGTGCGCCGGCACCATCGTGCAGTTCAAGATTCCGAAGATCGTGGTGGGCGAGTCGCGCACGTTCGGCGAGTCGAAGGAATTCCTCGAAAGCCACGGCGTAGAGGTTGTCATCCTCGACTTGCAGGAGTGCGTGGACCTGATGAACGAGTTCATTGCGGCCGAGCCCACGCTCTGGAACGAGGACATTATGGAGCTGTAGGCAGCCCGGCTGACGCACAAAACGTTGGGGCCCCGGCGGCCCGGCATACCGTGCCGGGCCGCCGGGGCCCCAACGTTTTGTGCGTCAGCCGGGCTGCTTCGAAAAGGCTGAATCAAGTAAGCTCCTCCGGAACCTACCGGCGGCGGAACCAGTATGACAAACATCATTCATCCTAGATTATATTACATGAAACGGGTATTATTAGCGGTAATCGTGGCTTTTTCGCTAGGCGCCACGGCCTGCGCCCCCACCGTGAACGTGGAGCAGCGCGCCAACGTCGATTTTAGCAAGTACCGCACCTTCGACTTTGCCGACATGAAGGTAAAGACCAACGGCGACGACAACCCGCTGCTGCACAGCCCCATCGCGCAGGACAAAATCAAGCAAGCCATTGCCGACGAGCTGATCAAGCGCGGCCTGCGCCAAGCCGACAACCGGCCCAACTTGCTCGTCACCACCCATACCTACGTGGAGCAGGCCGAGCGCACCGTGTACAACACCCAGCCCGGCTACGGCTACGCCTACCCTTACGCGGTATCGTACCGCGGTGGTTTCCTGCCCATTAACTACGGTTATTGGTACACCCCCAGGTACTACCAAACGGCTCACACCGAGCAGTACAACGAGGGCACGCTGATCATCGACTTCATCGACGCCCGCACCAATAACCTAGTCTGGCGCGGCTCCATCGCCGACCCCGTCAGCGACCCCGCCCGCCTGGGCAGCGAGTTCAGCCGCGTGGCCAAGGACATTTTGGAGAAATTCCCGGTCGCGGAAAAGAAGTCGTAGCCCGCCGTAGTGCCGCGCGGCGGGGCCCTCCCCGTGGCTGGCTTCGCGGCTGATTTTCTAAACCGCGGGGCCGTGGCCGTCCGTCGCGGGCGCGTGACTTGCGTATAGCCGGGACACGTTTCCTACCCGTTCGCCCATGCCCGAACTGCCCGTCCCGTCCCTTCCTTCCGCCCCGAGCCGTGTTGACGGCCGCCTGAAAGTGACCGGCCAGGCCCGCTACGCCGCCGAGCACCGCGTGGTGGGCTGCACCTACGGCGTGCTGGCCACCAGCGCCATTGCCCGGGGCCGCATCAAAAGCATCGACACGAAGGCGGCCGAGCGGGCCCCCGGCGTGCTGGCCGTGCTCACGTACCTGAACGCACCCAAGGTGCCGGCCTATGCCAGCGCTACGGCCAACCACAACGAACGGGTGGAGGGCCAGGAAATCAAGGTATTCTACGACGACCAAATCCACTTCAGCAACCAGCCGGTGGCGCTGGCCGTGGCCGAAACCCTAGAACAGGCCCAGTACGCCGCCGCCCTGGTGCGGGTAGCATACGAAGCCACCGCGCCCCAAACCGACCTGGGGGCCAACCTCGCCACCGGCCAAACGGCCAAGGACGAACCCGACTACCTGCGCGGCCAGGCAGGGGCCTACGCCGGGGCCCCGGTGCACATTTTCCAGGAATACCGCACGCCCATCCAGGTGCACAACCCGATGGAAACCCACGCCACGGTGGCCCTGTGGGAGGGCGAGCGGCTGACGGTGTACAACAAAACGCAGGCCCCCAAGCTGGCCCAGCAGGACTTGATGCGCATGTTCGGGCTGCCCGAGAGCCAGGTGCGGGTGCACTCGCCGTTCGTGGGCGGGGCCTTCGGGGGGGCGTCGCGCATTTGGCCGCCCGAGGTGGCGGTCATTCTGGGGGCCAAAAAGGTGGGCCGCCCGGTGCAGGTAATGCTGGGGCGCGAACAGGAGTTTAACATGGTGGGCTACCGGCCGCGCTCGGTGCAGCAGGTGGGCCTGGGGGCCCAGCACGACGGTACGCTGGTGGGCATCACGCACCTGGGCCACGGCAGCAGCTCGCGCTACGAGCTGTTCGTCGAGCGCATGCTGCACCCCACCAAGGCGGCCTACGCCTGCCCCAGCCTCGACGCGCGCTACCGCGTGGTACCCCTCGACCTGAGCACGCCCGCCTGGACGCGGGGCCCCGGCGAGGCCAGCGGCTCGTTCGCCATCGAGTCGGCAATGGACGAGCTGGCCTACGCCCTGAACATGGACCCGCTGGCCCTGCGCCTCAAGAACTTTGCCCCCGCCGACCCCGAGAAAAACATCCCGTGGAGCAGCAACCGCCTGCGCGAATGCTACGCGCAAGGCGCCGAGCGCTTCGGCTGGCAGCAGCGGCCGGCCGCCCCGCGCTCGATGCGCCAGGGGCCCTACCTGGTGGGCTGGGGCATGGCCATGGGCATTTACAAGGCCGAGCGTGCCCCCGCCACCGCCCGCGCCCAGCTGCGCGCCGACGGCACCCTGCTGGTGCAGAGCGGCACCGCCGACGTGGGCCCCGGCACCGCCACCGCCATGACGCAGGTGGCCGCCGCGGCCCTGGGAATTGCGCCGGGCCAAATTCAGTTCGAGCTGGGCGATTCGGCCTTGCCGCCCTCGGCGGGCCAGTTTGGCTCGCACACCACGGCCTCGGTGGGCACGGCGGTGCACACGGCCTGCACGGCGTTGCAGCAGCAACTTAGGGCCCTGGCGGTGCAGACGGGCCGCTCGCAATTTGGCCCGGTCAAGGCGGAAGAGTTGGTGGTGGAAAACGGGGCCCTGTACCTAGCCCGCGACCCGGGCCGCCGCGTGTCCTTCGCCGACGTGCTGCGCCTGCACGGCCTGCCGGGCCTGGAGGTGACGCAGGAAGCCAAGCCGGGCCCCGAGGCCAAGGAGAACTCGGGCAAGTCGTTCGGGGCCCACTTCGTGGAGGTGCTGGTGCACGCCCGCACCGGCGAGGTGCGCGTGGCGCGGGTGGTGTCGGCCATCGACGCGGGCCGGGTCATCAGCCCCAAAACCGCCCGCAGCCAAGTGCTGGGGGCCGTCACCTGGGGCATCAGCATGGCCCTGATGGAGCACGCCGTGCTCGACCACCGCTACGGCCGCTTCGTGAACCACAACCTGGCCGAGTACCACATGGCCACCCACGCCGACGTGCCCGACATCGACGTCATCCTCCTCGACGAGCCCGACCCGGTCCTCAACCCCATCGGGGCCAAAGGCTTGGGCGAAATCGGCCTCATCGGCTTCACCGCCGCCGTGGCCAACGCCGTGTTCCACGCCACCGGCAAGCGCATCCGCGAGCTACCGATAACGCCCGATAAACTGCTGGGCGGCGGCGTGAGCTAGTACGATATAAAACCCTGGGGGCCCTAAAAGATGCGAAAAAAGATGCGAAATACCGCGTCTTTTAGGGCCCTCAGGGTTTTGGGGAAATTATTAATCGAGTGGCTTTATGCGGCAAAAAAGGTCGTCATGCAGAGCGCAGCGAAGCATCTTTATAGCGTAACTAATCATGATTACTGCTGCGGAAAAGATGCTTCGCTGCGCTCTGCATGACGACCTTTTTTTACCATGTGTTAATCAGTTAATCAGCATTTTAAGTCGTTCCATGGCCCCGCCCTACTGCCCCCCGTTGCGCGGGTCGGGTTTGGGCTGCATCTCGTAGTCGTGCGGGGGCGTGGCGCCGGCCAGGTTCTGCACGAAATAGTCCCAGCGGCGGCGCATCATGTAGGGCGAGAGGGCCCCGTAGCCGTGGGCGGCGTTGGGGAACACCACCAAGTCGAAGCTCTTGTTGGCCTTGATTAAGGCTTCGGCCACCAGCATGGTGTTGGAGGACGGCACGTTGTCGTCCATCAGGCCGTGGGCCAGCATCAGCTTGCCCTTGAGGTTCTTGGCCAGGGGCGCGTTGGCTTGCGCGTCGTAGTTCGAGGTGCCGTCGGGGTTGGTGGTGAGCAGGCCGATGTAGCGTTCGCCCCAGTCGTCCTCGTAGTTGCGGTTCTCGTGGTTGCCCGATTCGGAGATGCCGACCTTGAAGAAATCGGGGTAGCGGAACATGGCCGCCGCCGTGGCGTAGCCGCCGCCCGAGTGCCCCCAGATGCCGGCCCGCTCCAGGTCAATGTACGGATATTTCTGCGCCAGCTGCCGCATGCCGGTCACTTGGTCAGCGAGGGTGTTGGCCTCCATGTGGCCGTAGCAGGCGTCGTGGAAACGCTTGGAGCGCAGGGGGTTGCAGCTGCCTTCGATGACGACGACCACGAAGCCCAGCTCGGCCAGCGCCTGGTTGTCGTTGCGCGCCGCGCTGAACGACCAGTTGCCCACGCCGCCGCCCTGGGGCCCCGGGTAGATGTAGTTGATGATGGGGTATTTCTTGGCCGGGTCCAGCGCGGTGGGCACGAACATCAGGCCGTAGAGGTCGTCGCGTCCGTCCTGGTCCTTCACGGTGATGGGCGTGGGCGCCTTCCAGCCGGTGGCCGTGAGGCGGGAAATGTCGGTTTTTTCCAGCGCCGCCACGAGCTTGCCGTCCGCGTCGCGCAGCACGGAGGCGCCGGGACGGTCGGGCTGCGAGTAGCTGTCCACGAAGTACCGGCCCGAAGGCGAGAGCTCCACGCGGTGGTTGCCGGCTTCGGGCGTGAGCAGCTTCAGCCCCTTGCCATCCAGCCCGACGCGGTAGAAGTGGCTGAAGTACGGGTTGCCCGGCTCGCGGCCATCGGCCACGAAGTAGAGCTGGCGCTTTTGTTCATCCACGCGCAGCAGCTGCGTCACCACGAAATTACCCTTGGTAATCAGGTTCTTGACCTGGCCGGTGGCGGCGTCGTAGCGGTAGAGGTGGCCCCAGTTGTCGCGCTCCGAGTACCAAATGGCCTCCTTGGTTTTGGGCAGGTAGCGCCAGTTGATGGCGTGCTGGCCCGACTCGAACTGCGTGGCCACGGTTTCCGTGAACACCTCGCGCACGGCGCCGGTCGCGGCGTCGGCCACCCGGAGTTTCTCCTGCTTGTGGTCGCGCGAGGTCGACACGAACGCCAGCTGCGAGCCGTCCGGGGCCCAGTCTACGTCGTCGAAGGTGCCGCTGCTGGAAATGTCGTCGGAGAGCGAGCCGCGGTGCGGGTCGGGCGGCACTTGCAGGCGCACCACTTTGGCCGGGCTCACCTCCACAATTACCCGCTCGATGGTGACGATGTCTTTGTCGCCGGGCAGCGGGTACTTCCACGTTTTCAGGGTCGGCCGGCCCACGTTGGTGGTCACCAGGTACATGTCGCTGGCCTTGCGCTGGTCCTGCTGGAAGGTGGCGATTTTGCGCGAATCGGGCGACCATTGCAGCACCGGCCGGTCGCTGTGGGTCCAGCCGGCGTTGTCGGTGGCGTAGCCATAATTGGGGGCCCCGTCGGTGGTGAGCGGGGTCGCCTGATTGGTTTTCGTGTCGCGCACCCACAGGTTGTTATCCTTGATGTAGGCGGCCAGGCGGCCGTCGGGCGACGTGATTTCGTTGGCCGCGTTGGGGCTGGCGCCGGGGCCCTCCGCGGATGCGGCCGCCGGGCGCACCTGCCCGCTGGCCGCGTCGTACTGCCAGTCTTTACCCTTCACCGAAAAGGAAATCACCTTCTCATCGGGCGAAAACGTGAGGCTGCGAAACGGCAGCCGGGCCCCCTGGTACGGCTGGCCGCTGGCGGCCGACAGCGCAGCGGCCAGCCGGGCGTGGTCGAAGGCTGGGGTGCGGGTTTTGCGGGCCGGGTCTACCAGGACGAACTCGCTGCCCTCGGCCGTCAGCACCCGGTACCAGAACCGGTCGTTGGCCAGCCAGTTGGGGTCGACGGGGCCGCGGTCTACCAGCGGCTGGGTGTTGTAGCTCAGGAAGCGCTCGGCCCGGGCGTAGTCTTGGGCCGTGAGGACGGGCAGCGACTGGGCCGAAGCCGCCGCGGCCACCGAAAAGGCCCCCGCGGTGAGGGCCAGTAAATATTTGTGCATGGAGTTGCCTAAAAGCCAGAATTATTGGGGCCGCAAGGTATTATGGAATATCGCCGCCGCGCCGCATCCACCTCCCCCAACCCAAGAATTACCCGCCATCAGCCGGCCGTTTCGCCGCCGTTGCTTAGGAGAAGAAGCGGATGGCGAGCGGGTACGCCCACACTACGCCGTCGTTGGCCTTCAGGGCCCCGATGATGGGAAACACGAACGCCAGCAGCCCCAGGAGCCCCAGCAGCGGAAAACCCACCAGCACGAAGCAGAGCCCCCCGGCGACCGCGCCGTAAATAAGAGCGCTGATGAGCCAGTTGGCCACCACTTTGCCGTGGGCGTCGATGCCGGGCAGCTCGTCTTTCTTGACTTGCCACAGGATAATGGGCAGGATGAACCCCGCGCCCGGCACCACCAGGCCCGCCAGCAGCGACAAGTGCAGAAACGTGGCCCACTGGCGGGTCTCCAATTCGGAAGGCGGCAAAGTCTGCATGGCGGCGGCGAAAGCAAGCGTTAGAAGATAACTGCGCGCGGCAAGTAAAGCATAAATATTTTGATGTTTATATGATGTAGTTATTCCCAGGCAAATCCCCCCGCTTAACCGTTCGTCGCCAGTACGTTCCATTTGCCGTGCTGCTGCTCGATTTTGGTCACCGAGGCGTAGTCGATGCGCAGCTGGAAGGCGTTGCGCAGCGGCATTTCGAGGCAGTGGCAGAGCAGCGCCCGGATGGTGCCGCCGTGGGTGAAGACCAGCACGGGGCCCTCGTCGGCGCCCGGGGCCCCGGCGGCCAGCTCGGCGAGGAAGGCGGCGGCGCGCCGTTGCAGGGCCCCGAAGGTTTCGCCGGCGGGCGGGGCCAGGGCCACGTAGTCGGCCATCCAGGGCTCGGTTTCGGCGCGCGGCAGGTCGGTCCACAGGCGGTTTTCCCAGGCCCCAAAGTGCATTTCGCGCAGGCGCTCGTCGAGCGCGTAGTTGCTGGTTACGGCATCGGCCAGGGCCCGGCAGCGGGCGGCGGGGCTGCTGAAGGCGCGGTATCCGCCGGCCGGCGCGGGCGGCAGCTTGGCCAGCAGCTGCGCGGCTTCAGCGGCAAAGGTGTCGGCCAGGGGCACGTCGTGGTGGCCGTAGCAGATGCCGGGCGCCTGCACGGCGGTGTGGCGGATGAGGTGGATGATCATACCAAATGGGCGGTCAAGACGAGGTAAATCAGGGCTTCGGCCAGCTGCTGGGTGGCGCCGAGGCAGTCGCCGGTGTAGCCGCCCAGCCACTTTTTGAACCAGCGGCCCAGCACCACTTGCAGCACCGCCAGGGGCCCCAGCACCGCCAGCAGCCCCGGCTGCCGCTGCCAGGCCGCCACCGCCAGCAGCGGCAGCAGCCCCAGCAGTGCAGCCGCGGCCAGCCGGCCAGAGGGCAGGCTTTGGGCGATGGGTTTGGCCTTGCCGTCGGCCAGGTCGGCGCGGGCGTAGGGCAAGGTGCGCACGAGGGTGGCGGCCACCAGCCGGCTCAGCGGGTGTGCCACCAGCAGCAGCACCGGCACCGACAGGGCCCCGGCGCGCGGCCCGGGGGCCCCAGCCAGCGCCGCCACTTTGGTGGCCAGCACCAGGCCCAGGCCTACCACGCCGTAAGTGCCCACGCGGCTGTCCTTCATGATGGTGAGGATGCGCTCCCGCGTCCAGCCCCCGCCGAAGCCGTCGCAGGTGTCGGCCAGCCCGTCTTCGTGAAACGCACCGGTGAGCAGCACGCCCGCGCCCGTGCTCAGCAGCACGGCCAACAGCGGCGGCCAGAGCTGCGCCGCGCCCCAGTACACGCCCGCCGCCACGCCGCCCACCAGCCAGCCGATGAGCGGAAAGTACACCGTGGCCCGGTTGAGCTGGTCGTCGGCGTGCCCCACCCAGCGCGGCACAGGCAGCCGCGTATAGAACATCACGGCCGTCAGCAGCAGGCGCAGCTGGCGGCGCGGCCAGGAATCGGGCATGAGTTAATTAAAGCGGTTTTGGTATTTATTAGAATGTCATGCAGAGCGCAGCGAAGCATCTCTCCTGCGGCAGTAATCATTAATTAGTTACGTGGAAAAGATGCTTCGCTGCGCTCTGCATGACGTTTTGCTTTTTCTAATTCGGAAGTGGATCCATTAATTACTGCCGCAGTAGAGATGCTTCGTTGCGCTCTGCATGACCGTTCTCAACTAAAGCCAGCCTACTGTTACTGAATTTAATCTGCGGCTCACTTGCCCGAATCGTCGCTCACGCCCGCGCTTTCGAACGAGGCCATTTCGTTCAGGAAATTGACGGCGGCCTGCACCAGCGGGTAGGCCAGCGCGCAGCCCGTGCCCTCGCCCAGGCGCAGGCCCAGGCGCAGCAGCGGCCGGCCGCCCAGCTCGGCCAGCAGCAAGCGGTGCCCCTGCTCGTCCGATTCGTGGCAGAACACGCAGTACGCGAGGATTTCCGGGGCCAGCCGTGCCGCTACCAGCAGCGCCGCCGAGGCAATGAAGCCGTCGATGAGCAGCAGCATCCGGTGCTCGGCGGCGCGCAGCAGGGCCCCGGCCATCTGCGCAATCTCGAAGCCGCCGAACGTAGCCAGCACCGCCCGCGGGTCGGCCGCGTTGAGGCCCGGGTGGGCCCCTACGGCTTGCGTGAGCACGGCCAGCTTGCGGGCCAGGCCGGCCGCGTCGAGACCGGTGCCGCGGCCCACGCACGCGGCCAGCGGCCGGCCCGTGAGCAGGTGCATCAACACCGCCGCCGCTGACGTGTTGCCGATGCCCATCTCCCCCACCCCCAGCACGTTGGTGCCGGCGGCGTGCCGCTCGTCGGCCAGGCGGGCGCCGCGGGCCAGGGCATCGGCGCACTGCGCGGCGGTCATGGCGGGGCCCTGGGCGAAGTTATGGGTGCCCTCGGCGATTTTCTCGTCGCGCACGAAATCGCCCAGATTGGCAAAGCTGCCGCGCACGCCGGCGTCCACGATGGTCAGGTCCAGGCCGTTATGGCGGCAGAACACGTTGATGGCCGCCCCGCCGCCGGCGAAGTTGCGCACCATCTGGTGCGTCACCTCGGGCGGGTATTGGCTCACGCCGGCCTGGGCAATGCCGTGGTCGGCGGCAAACACCAGCACGTGCGCCTGGCGCAGCTGCGGCGCCAGGGTTTGCTGCACCAGCGCTACCTGCCGGGCCAGGGCTTCGAGCTGCCCCAGGGCCCCCAGGGGCTTAGTTTTGGTGTCGATTTTGTGGGCGATGGCGGCGGCCAGGGCCCCATCGGGCGCGGTGACGTTCCAGGTCATTCGGCGGCGGGCGCTTCGGGTGTGGCAGGCGCGGCGCTGCTGCCAAAGCGCTTGTAAAGAAACAATTGCCACTTCTCTTCGGCCACGCCGGCCTTGTCCATCTCGGCACGGGCCAGGGTGAAGAACAGGTCCGATAGGCGGTTGATGTAGGCCGGGATGGCGGGGTGCACGGCGTCAGTGGCCATCAGGCTGACGAGGCGGCGCTCGCCGCGGCGCATCTGGGTGCGCACCACGTGGCAGAGGGCCGAAATCTCGTTGCCGCCCGGCAGCAAAAAGTAGTCGGAGGGCGAGGTCATCGCGCCTTCCAGCGCGTCAATCCACGCCTCGCACTCCCGGGCCCCTTCGGTGGGCAGCGGGTTGCTGTTGGCCTTTTTGGTATCGGACGGCCGCGCCAGGTGCGACATCATGTCCATCAAATCCTTCTGGATTTTGTGGAGGCTGGGTTGCCATTCGTGGTCGGGCCCCAGCTTCACGCGCAGCAGGCCCAGAGTCGAGTTGGCCTCATCGAGGTCGCCCATGCACTCCACGCGTACGTCGTCCTTCGGCACCCGCGAGCCGCCGAAAAGGCCGGTGGTGCCGGCGTCACCTTTTTTAGTGTAGATTTTCATCGGTTTGTTTGGTTTTCGTTCGTAATACGTGTGTACCGCCAAGCTATGCTTGGCCTTGCCCCAGGGGCCCCAGGGCAGCATAGGCAAGGCCAAGCACAGCTTGGCGGTACACATTTACTTTACCACCAGCGGCAGGCCCGACACCATAAAAATGGCGCGGTCGGCGCGCTGGGCAATGTGCTGGTTCAGCCAGCCTTGCAGGTCGGCGAACTTGCGACCGGCTTCGGTGGGCGCGTGCAGGCCCATCCCGATTTCGTTGGAGATGATAATCAAATTGCAATCTTGTTGCATTATTTTATCAAACTCTGTCTTTGCCTCGTGCAACGTTGTTTCAACATCATATTTCGCGTCGGTGAAGAAGTTGGTGAGCCAAAGCGTGACGCAATCTAGCACCACGGTGCGGCCCACCAAATCGAGGCGGCTCACGTACTTTTCTTCCTCCAGCGTCGTCCAGCGGGCGTCGCGGTCGGCCACGTGCCGGGCAATGCGCTGGCGGTGGTCGTCGTCCCAGGCCCGCGAGGTAGCGAGGTACACGGGGTTGGGGCTCAGCGTCAGGGCCAGCTCCTGGGCGTAGCGGCTCTTGCCCGAGCGCTGCCCGCCGGAAATATAGGTCAGCACGGGGCCCTAAAATGCAATGGTGTAGCGCCCGGCGAAGTTGCGGCCGGGCAGGTTGTAGCCACGCTTCTCGTAGTAGTTTTCATTGGTCAGGTTGTTCACCAGCAGCGAGAAGGTGTGGTGCTTGGCCACGGTGTAGCCGGCTGAAAAGTCAACGGTCATGTACTCGGGGTACTGCACTTGCGGCGAGGCCAAGTCAGTGAAATCGGTGTCTTTGCGGCGGCCCACGTAGTGGCCGGTGAGGCGGGCGGTGATGCCCTGGTAGCTATCGAAGGCCACGCCCAGGTTGCCGTTCAGCTTGGCCACGTTGAAGACGTCACGCACGGTGCGGGTGCCGCTCGCGTTGTTGGTCACGTCCTGGGCCTTGAAGATGCTGGTGCCGCCGGCGAACACGCGCAGCAGGTAACGGCCCCCAGTGATGGTGCCGAAGTCGTAGCCAGCCTCGGCCTCCAGGCCCCTGATTTGGCTGTCGTTGGCGTTCACGTAAGTGGTGCGCGAGCGCACGGTGTAGCCCTCGGCGGTGGTTTCGCCCACGGGGTTAGCGGTGCGCGTGGTGATGCGGTTCGTCACCCGGGTCGAGAAGAAGGTAGCATCGGCCGAGAAGCCCGACGTGGCCTTGCCGAAGCGCAGGCCGGCGTCGTAGGTCACGCTGCTCTCGTTTTTCAGGTCGGCGTTGCCCTGCGTGATGGCTACCTGGCGGGCGGCGTTGGGGGCGGTTTGCGAGAAGCCGGCCACGTTGTAGGCGTCGGGCGTCACGTAGCCGCGGCCCACGGTGGCGTGCACCCGCAGGCCATCGGTGAGGGCAAACTGGGCCCCCAGGCTGGGGCTGAAGAACGGGTTGGTTTTCTTGCCCGGCGTGAAGGTGGTGAGCAGGTCGGTCTGCTTCACGTTGTAGGTAATGAAGTCGTAGCGTACGCCCGGCGTCACAATTAGCTTGTCAGCCAGCAAGTTAATTTGGCCCTGGGCGTAAATGCCGGTCGTGTTCAGCTCGTAGTTGGGGCTGTAGGGCGTGCCATTGGAGCCGTTGGGGTTGAATACCTGCGCGTTGCTGGTGGCCTCGTTGTGGTCGATGCCCACCGTAATGCGCTGGCGGCCCAGCGTAATGACGTCCTTGGCCTGCAAGCCCTTCCAGAGGTACTGGCTCTGGTAGGAGCGGTAGGCGGGCACGGGGTTATCGTTGAAGTCGCTGAGCGTGTTGTTGTTATTGGTTTCCTTCGAGGTGTAGCCGCGCACAAACAGCTGGTGGTTGGCGTAGTTGCCGGTGGCGCTCAGGTCGAGATTGCCGCGCTCAATGTCCTTGCTCGACGGGCTGAGGCTGCCGTAGAAAATGTCGTTCGGCGACTGCACAGTGGGGGCCCTAAACAGCTCGCCGCGCACGTCCACGCGCCATTTTTCGCTCAACTGGTAGCCCAGCCGCAGGGCCCCGGAGTAATATTTCAGCTTGGTGAAGTCGCGGCGCTGGTTGTCGCCGCGGGTGTCGTCCACGGTTTTGGTGGTGCCGTCGGCAAAATACTGAGTGGCGCTGCCAGCATCCAGGGCGCGGCGCAAAATACCGTTGCCGCCCAGCTTGTAGTCCTGGTCGCGGTTAAAAAAGCCAGCCGACAGGTCAAAATCGAGCTTTTTAGTGAGGTTGCCGCCCGTAGTGCCGCCAAACTTAGCCGTGCGGTAGCTGCCGTACTCGGCGAAAATCGAGCTGCGGATGGCCCCGCGCGACTGCCGGGTAATCACGTTCACGACGCCGCCCATGGCCTGGGGGCCGTACAGGGCCGAGGCGGGGCCCTTGAGCACTTCCACGCGCTCCACGCCGCCCAGGTCGAGGGTGGCGAGGTTGCTGGTGCCGGCCGGGCGGCCGTCCACCAGCAGCAGGGTCCGCAGGTTGAGGCCGCCGGTTTGGGGACGGAAGCCGCGGATGCCCACGCCCGACAGCAGCCCGGGGTACTGCACGATGTCCACCGAGGCGTTCTTCTTCAGCACGTCGGTGAATTCCGTGGCCGGCGTCTGCTGAATGTCTTTCCGGCTGATGACCTGGATTTGCTGCGGCACCTGGCTGCGCGGCGTGGCCGCGCGCGAGGCCGTCACCACCACTTCGTTGAGGTCCTGGCGCTTAAGGCTGTCAGTCAGCGCCTGGGCCTGGGCCCCGCGCACCGTGCCGGCCAGCAGCACCGTGCCCAGCACCAGCCGGATTTCAATGCGCGACGGTCGGCTTTGGGAGGGTAAAAAACGTTTTTTCATGGGTAAGCGAAAGGGATTGTTATGAATTGAAAACCGGGTTTTCAGTGGCCGACCAGCTGGCCAACCACTTGATGGCTACTTACTTGGCGCAGCGCCAGCAGTAGCGCTTCGATGGTGGCATGGGACTGGACGGCCTGGCCGGCGGCCTGGGTCAGCCAGGGCCCCGGGCCGGGGCCGGCGGGGGCCGTCACGCGCAGGGCGGCGGGGCCCGCGGTGGGCACGAAGCCCGCGCGCTCCAGGGCGCGGCGCGTCCAGAACGCGGCGGCCCCCTCCCCCACCAACTGCACCGGGGGCCCCGTGGGCGCGTGCAGGGCAAACGTGCCGGTGGCCGCGTCGAAGGCCAGCCCCTCCCGCGCAAACGCCGCCGCGAAGGCCCCGCTCAGCACCAACTCTTCGGGCGTGCCGGTGCGCAGGGCCCCGTCGGCGGGCAGCAGCCACACGCGGTCGGCGGCTTGCAGGGCCAGGTCCAGCTCGTGGGTCGAGAGCAGGATGGCCTTGCCCGTGGTGCGGGCCAGCTGGTGCAGCAAGCGCATGAGGGCCACGCGGTTGGGCAGGTCGAGGTGGGCCGTGGGCTCGTCGAGCAGCACCACCGGCGTGTCCTGGGCCAGGGCCCGGGCCAGCAGTACTTTCTGCCGCTCGCCGTCGCTCAACTCGCTCACCGGGCGGTCGGCAAACGCTTCGGTACCAGTGGCTTCCAGGGCGGCTTGCACCTGGGCTTCGTCGTGGGCCGAGAGGCTGCCCAGCCAGCCGGTGTGCGGGTGGCGGCCCAGGCGCACCAGCTCGCGCACGGCCAGGTTGCCGGCGTCCACGCGGTCGGTGAGCACGATGCTGAGCTGACGGGCGCGCTCGGGGGCCCCCAGCGCCGCCAGCGGCCGCCCACCTAGTTCAAGCCGCCCGCCGAACGGCGGCTGCAAACCGGCCAGCGTGCGCAGCAGCGTGCTTTTGCCCGCGCCGTTGGGCCCCAGCAGGCAGACCAGCTCGCCGGGCCACAGGGCCAGGCGCAGGGGCCCGGCCACCGGGCGGGGCGTCTTTTTGTTGAGCAAATAGCCCACCGCCAGGTCCTCAGCGGTCAGCAGCGGCGCAGGGTTGGGCATGGGGGTTTCAGTTGTTGGGTATTAGTTGTCGGTTGTCAGAAGACAGGCTGCATCTCGGCGGATCGGGAAGCGGCAGAAGGATCGTTGTGGCAGAAAAGGCGGTCATGCAGAGCGCAGTGAAGCATCTTTACTGCGGCAGTAATTCATGATTAGTGAGCGGGAAAGATGCTTCGCTGCGCTCTGCATGACGGTCAATTAGTTTTCAGCTTTTCAGGAAAACGACGAGCGAATGTTGTTGCGACGCAGCACCACCCACAGCACCACCGGGGCCCCCAGCAGGGCCGTGACGATGCTCAGCGGGAGGGCGGTTTGGCTGCCGGGCAGCTGGGCCAGGCAGTCGCAGCCCAGCGTAAGGGCCGCCCCCACCAGGCAGGCACCGGGCAGCAGCACGCGGTGGTCGGCGGTGCGCAGCAGGCCCCGGGTGAGGTGCGGCACGGCGATGCCCACGAAGCCAATCGGCCCGCAAAACGCCGTGATGGCCCCCGCCAGTAAGCTCGTGCTGAGAATAATGAGCGTGCGCGCCCGGCCCACGGCCAGGCCCATGCTGCGGGCGTAGTTTTCGCCCAGCAGCAAGGTATTCAGCGGCTTGGCCGAGGCGAAGGCCAGCCCCAGGCCCACCGCCACCACGGCCGCCAGCACCGCCAGGTGGGGCCCCACCACGCCGCCCAGCGAGCCGAACGTCCAGAGCAGGTACTCCTGGATTTGCTCGGGGGCGCTGAAGTACTGCCACAGGCCCACGATGGCGCTCGTGACGCTCGCAATCATGAGGCCCACAATGAGGATCACCACGTTGTCGCGCACCCGGGCCGAGAGGGCCAGCACCGAGGCCATCACCAGGGCGGCGCCGGCGGTGGCGGCCAGCACCAGGCCCCAGCTGCCGCCCACGCCCAGCGCCCGGATGGCCAGGCCGCCCGCCGCGCCGCTGCCGCCGGCCAGCATCACGGCGGCCACGCCCAGCCCCGCCCCCGCCGTGAGGCCCAGCACCGAGGGCCCCGCCAGCGGGTTGCGGAACAGCGTTTGCATCTGCAAGCCGCTCACGGCCAGGCCGCTGCCCACGGCCAGGGCCGTGAGGGCCTTGGGCAGGCGAATCTCCCGCACGATGAACGCCCAGGCCGGATTGTCGGCCGCCCGGCCCAGCAAAATCTTCACCACCGCCGCCAGCGGGATGCGCACGGGGCCCAGGGCAATGTCGAGCACGAAGCCCACGGCCACCAGCCCCGCCAGGGCCAGCAGCCAAGCCGCGCGCCGCCGCCCGGCCGCGGCCAGCGACGGCGGCGCGGCCGCGAGTTGGGCCGTGCTCACTTCAGCCACTGGTAGTAGTAGAGCTGCCACGCGGGCAGTAGCTCGGGGTGCAGGATTTTGATCAAATCCGACAGCACGAGGTCGGGCCGCACCGCCCCCGATTCCCAGTAGTCGTTGGAGCCCTGGGCGTTGGTGCGGCGGTTGTTGTTGTACACTTGGCCGGTTTTGAAGGGCGCGAAGGCGGCGTAGCGCGCGTCCTGGGCCACGATGTCGGCCTTGGCCATGGCTGTGCCGGTTTGCAGCCAGTAGTCGGCGGCGAGGGCCACGGGGGCCACGGTTTCGAACGACAGCGCCAGGCTGCCGCTGGGGGCCCGGGTTTGGTCCCAGGCGTAGGTGCAGCCCGCGTCGCGCAGGAACTGCGTGAGGTAGCTATCGGCATCGGGCACGTACCACACGTCCTTAAACGGCAGGCCCACAACCACTTTGGGCCGCTGGGTAGCGTGGTGGCCGAGGGCCGCCAGGCGGTGGTAGGAACGGGCCACCTGGCCGAATTTCTGGTTCACCAGGTCCTCCTTGTTCAGCAGCGCGGCCAGCACCTTCACCCACTCGGCACGGGCCAGGGGCGTGGTCTCCACCCACTCCGAGTTAATCATGACGGGCACGCCGGCGGCTTCCAGCGTCTGGAAGCGCGCCAGGCTTTCGCCGGGCCAGCCGGTGGCCATCACCAGGTCGGGGTGCTGGGCCACAAGCTGCTCGTTGTTAAGCTCTTTGCCCTGGCCCACCTCGTAAATTTTGCCGGCGGCAATGCGCTGCCGCACCGGCACGGCCGAGGCGTACTTGAAGCTGCCCAAGCCCACCACCAGGTCGGCGGCTCCCAGGAAATCGGCCAGCGCCACGTGCATCGACGAGAGGGCCACGAGGCTGCGCAGCGGCGTTTCGATGACGTGGGCGTCGGCGTAGCCGGCCGGGCGCGCCGCGCCGCGGGGCACCAGCAGGTAGCGCGTGGCCGTAGTTTTCTGCTCGAACGGACTCAAGATGGTGACCAGCTTGCCTCCCGCCACGTAGCTGATGGTGAAGCCCTTGGCGTACTGCACCGTGGTGCGCCCGCGCGGGGCCCCAGCGGCAGGTTTGGGCGCGGCTGTGGCGGCGGGCGCCTGGGCCCAGCCGAGCTGGGGCCCCGCCAGCAGCAAAGCCAACAGCGCAAAACTGCGCCAAACAGAAAAAAACGGGGGTGCCGCGCCGGCACGGCCGGCGGGATGCGGGGGGTGGGGCATGGTACGACGAGCCTTTCTACCGAAAGCTGTGACTGTATGAAGCAAGCGGCAGGTCTTCTGACTTCCCCCGTCGGCCGATGGCCTTCCCATCCCGCAAAGGACAGTGGCGCCAAGTATCGGCCGGTTGGTGAGGGGGTTACAGCAGCGGAGACTGTCCCGGAATTACACCGGCTTCCCTTTTCAAATCGCCCCGCACCGCGGAAACGATTACCATTTGCTGGCGCAAAGGTAGGCCGAATTATTGGCCACCGGTCCCCGGGGCCCCACTGCCGGCTAGAGTCCGGCCGCCGCCCGCACGAAGGCCACCCGCGCCGCCACCGGGGTTTTGGGCAATTCCAGTACCGCAAAACCCAACCGCTGGTAGATGCGCCGCAGGACCCCGTGCAGCGCCGTGGCCTCGGCAAACGTCTGCCAGCGCTCGGCGTCATTCACGTAAATCTCGGCCCACGGCGGCGCCAGAAACACCAGCGGCTGGTACGGGTGTGCGTCCACCGCAGCGTAGCACGCGGCTGGCACGGGCAGCCCCGCCACTTCCAGGTAAGCCACAATATCGGGCAGGCCACGGTCGAAAAACGTGACGCCGCCGCGCTGCACCGCGGCCTCGTAATCGGCCACCATGCGGGCCAGCGCCAGCTCGGCAAAGCCGGCCAAGTCGCGCCACGGCACCCGGCTGCTGCCCAGCGCCACCTGCTCCTGGATGAGCTGGCGCGATACTTCATCGGCCCCCGCGAAGCCGGCGGCCCGCAGGGCCCCCAGCAGCGTAGTTTTGCCAGCCCCGGGGCCCCCGGAAATGATATAAAGGGGCATTTTTATTATTGCGCTCAATTACAAAGGCTCAATCATACAGTTAGATAACCATTACAATGAATGCAGAGCAATTTGTAGAAGCTATTAAACAATACGTAGCAGAGTCAGCGATAAAAGGCACATCGGAAGTACTATCGGTTCCGCCCGGCAGGAACCCGGCTGCGCAACTTATCGAAAGCTCGCAGTGGTATAATTCGCTTAACAGCCAAGGCCAGGAACAAGTGATGCTTATCGCAGCCGATGCTGTCCACGCCGCTATTTTTTCATTTCTCTGCGTGCTCGACGGAGCCAAGGTAATTGACGCCCAACATTTAGAATATCATCTATTCAGCGTAAACCCCCAGAATGGTTCTTCAACCCAACTAAGCGGTTCGGAAGACAACGATAGTTTACACGAGCTATACAGAGCTTTATACTAAAACAGGACTTACGCAAAGGTGCTACTTTGAGGTAAACCCATGAGCCATGCTGACCCAAGCAAAGCACATTGATTATCTGCTCAGTACACCCCGCAACTACACGTGCACGCACCTGGCGGCGCATCTGCCGGGCGTGAGCCACGACGAGGTGAACCGATTTTTGCGCAACAGCGCCTTTTCCGCCAACCAGTTGCGGGCCCTGGTGCTGCCACTGCTGCGTGATTCGCCAGAGGCTTTTTTGCTGGTCGACGACAGCGTCCAGGACAAGCGCTACAGTCGCTTCATCGAAGTGGCCAAGCGGCAGTACTCCGGCACCGTGCACGGCCCGGTCACGGGCATCGGCTTGGTCAAGCTGGTACACAGCAGCGGCGAAAGCGGCGACTTTTTGCCCTTGGATTTCCGCGTCTACGCCCCGGACGCCGACGGGCTGACCAAGAACGAGCACTTCCAAGCCATGTTTGCGCAGGTCGTGGCCGAGGACAAGCTGCTGGCGCGCACGGTCTTATTCGACTCCTGGTATGCGGCCAGCGCGAATTTGAAGCAGATTCACCGGGCCGGTTGGACGTTTTTCACTACTCTGAAAAGCAACCGCTTGGTGAGCCTGAGCAAAGAAAGCGGCTACCAGGGCCTGGACACGCTCGAACCGCCGGCCAGCGGCTGGAGCCAGGGCGTGGAAGTGCGGCTGCAACAAGTGCCCTTTGCGGTAAAACTCTTCAAGCTGGTTGCCACGGACGGCAGCATTGCATGGGTTGTTACCAACCACTTGGCCGCCCACCTGAGCCGCGAAATGGTCATTGAAGCCGTGCAGCGGCGCTGGCAGGCGGAGGAATTCCACCGCAGCTTCAAACAGCTCACCGGCTCCGAAAAATGCCAGTGCCGCAAGGCCAGCGCCCAGCGCAACCACCTCACTTGCTGCTACCTGGCCTGGGTGTCGCTGCGCCAGCACGCCCGTGCCATCGGCCAAACCATTTACCAAGCCCATCAGCAGCCCTGGTCGGCGTTTCTGCGCCAACAGCTCCAAAATCCTCCTTTCCCTGTAATACTGCCCCTTCCTGCGTAAGCCCTATTCTAAAAAGACGGTGAAATTTTCGCCGCCGCCAGAGGCTTTGGGCACAAAGGCGGGCATGTCGTCCGTGGTCGAGGCAGACGGGGTCAGGTCGCGGGTGCGGTTGGTGTTGGGAATGCCGACCACAATCATTTCCGGGCATACAGAATTCGGGAATCCGCTCAGCTTTTGGATGACGCCCGTCGTGGTCGTAAACCACGCATCACCGTCGAGCAGGTACACCACCGGGTAGCGCTGCGGGGCATAAACCGAGGCAGCGGCACCGTCCGGCACGTACACCCAGAGCTTGCGCTTTTCTTTGAGCACGTCCGACATGAGGCTGTCGACGCGACCGATGACGATGGCGTTGTTTTTAACCGTTTGGGCCTGAGCTAGCGCGGAGCCGACCATTAAGCACAGCAGGAGGAGAAGTAACTTCATGAGGAAAAGGATGGATTTAATCGCCTAAATGTATAAGAATATCCCGGATTATGCATGCTTCGCTCGGTAATAGCCGACGGTCAATTGAACGTTTCTTTTCCTAAACAGCAGAAATTAATCGATACCTGGTGCCCAGGTGCTCACTACGGTGCGATAGGAGTTTAAGAAACCCGTCCACGATTCAACGTTTGCGAAATAGCTTAAAGAGATGAGTTTCGTAAACGCCCAAAATGGAGCCTAGTCCCTCGCCAAAGTACCACGCTCAAGCAGCAGGGCGGTGGGGAAGAAAATCGCCACTTTTCCAAGATATATCCGCGAAGTAATCTGCTGTTAAGCGTTCTTAAAAAATTGCTGATTATCAAATTATTATAAGGAATAACTTTGGCCGTTCAATTTAAAATTAGTCAGCCAATTTATCATCTATCTGCAGCGCTGCTACTATCCTTAACTTCCAGCAGCCGCTCGATAAACGCCGAATCCTCGCCCCAGTACAGGTGCACGTAGGAGGCACACACGTTGCCCTGGCGGTAGAGCTGCGCCGGTACGGGCGCGCCCTTGGCGCTGGTGATGCGGGCGGGCTCGTGTCTCAGGCCGTGGTCATTTAAAACGGAGTAGTGGAACTCGTGGCCTTTGATGGTCAGGCTGTTCCACTCAACGGCGCGGTAGCCCAGGGTCATTTTGGCGTTTTCCATTGAGGTAGCGCAGGGCAGGGCCCCCACCATCGCAAAGGCCTGGCCCGCGGCAGCGGTGATGCGCTGGCCCAGGTACATGAGGCCGCCGCACTCGGCATAGGCCGCGCCGCCGCCGGCGCAGTAGGCTGCGATGCTGGCGCGCATGGCGGCGTTGGCGTGCAGGGCCCCGGCGAATAGCTCGGGGTAGCCGCCGGGCAGGTACAGAAAATCGGTGCCGGCGGGCAGGGCCCCATCGGCCAGCGGACTGAAATAGTTGACGTCGCCGAGTTGCTCCAGCGCCGCCAGATTCTGGTGGTAAGTGAAGGTGAAGGCCGCGTCGCGGGCCACGGCGATGCGGCGCCGTTCGGGGGCCCTAATGCCGGGTGGGGTGGGGGCCCCGGGCGCCGGCGCGGCGGTGCGCGTCAGGGCCAGCAGGCGGTCCACGTCCACGGTGGCGGGGAGGGCGTCGGCCAGGGCTTCCACGATGGCTTCGTGCTGAATTTCGGCGTCGATGGACAGGCCCAGGTGGCGCGAGGGGATGGCAAAGGCGGGGTTCTGGGGCAGGTAGCCCAGGGCTTCCACGCCCACGTCGGCGCAGGCTTCGCGCAGGAATTGGTAGTGCGAGGCGGTGTTCACGAAGTTGAACAGGGCCCCCACCAGCCGGATGCCGGGGTAGAAGTTCTTGAAGCCGAACAGCAGCGGCGCCACCGAGTAAGCCATGGCGCGCGCATCAACCACCAGAATAACCGGAATATTCAGCAGCTCGGCCACCGCGGCGGCGCTGCCCGCCATGCGGTCGGCCCCGTCGAAGAGGCCCATCACGCCCTCCACCACGGCCGCGTCGGCGGGGGCTAGGTAGCGGGCGTAGGTGGCCTGCGCGTGCGCCGCCGAGGCCATGAACAAGTCGAGGTTGAGGCTGGGGCGGCCGGCGGCTTGGGTGTGGTGGTGAGTATCGAGGTAGTCGGGCCCGCACTTGAAGGGCTGGACGGCCCAGCCGCGCCGGGCCAGCACCCGCAGCAGGCCCAGCGTGAGGGTGGTTTTGCCGCTGCCGCTGCTGGGCGCGGCAATCAGGAACTGCGGTTTTTCGGAGGCGGCGAAATCGGGCACGGTGGGTACTTTTGGCGGGATAATGCTGTTTGGAAACGTCGCCGAATAAATTATCAAGTGGAATTTACTAGCCGATGCGGGTCTGTATGATTTGAATTTTATAGGGCTTACGCAGGAAGGGGCAGTATTACAGGGAAAGGAGGATTTTGGAGCTGTTGGCGCAGAAACGCCGACCAGGGCTGCTGATGGGCTTGGTAAATGGTTTGGCCGATGGCACGGGCGTGCTGGCGCAGCGACACCCAGGCCAGGTAGCAGCAAGTGAGGTGGTTGCGCTGGGCGCTGGCCTTGCGGCACTGGCATTTTTCGGAGCCGGTGAGCTGTTTGAAGCTGCGGTGGAATTCCTCCGCCTGCCAGCGCCGCTGCACGGCTTCAATGACCATTTCGCGGCTCAGGTGGGCGGCCAAGTGGTTGGTAACAACCCATGCAATGCTGCCGTCCGTGGCAACCAGCTTGAAGAGTTTTACCGCAAAGGGCACTTGTTGCAGCCGCACTTCCACGCCCTGGCTCCAGCCGCTGGCCGGCGGTTCGAGCGTGTCCAGGCCCTGGTAGCCGCTTTCTTTGCTCAGGCTCACCAAGCGGTTGCTTTTCAGAGTAGTGAAAAACGTCCAACCGGCCCGGTGAATCTGCTTCAAATTCGCGCTGGCCGCATACCAGGAGTCGAATAAGACCGTGCGCGCCAGCAGCTTGTCCTCGGCCACGACCTGCGCAAACATGGCTTGGAAGTGCTCGTTCTTGGTCAGCCCGTCGGCGTCCGGGGCGTAGACGCGGAAATCCAAGGGCAAAAAGTCGCCGCTTTCGCCGCTGCTGTGTACCAGCTTGACCAAGCCGATGCCCGTGACCGGGCCGTGCACGGTGCCGGAGTACTGCCGCTTGGCCACTTCGATGAAGCGACTGTAGCGCTTGTCCTGGACGCTGTCGTCGACCAGCAAAAAAGCCTCTGGCGAATCACGCAGCAGTGGCAGCACCAGGGCCCGCAACTGGTTGGCGGAAAAGGCGCTGTTGCGCAAAAATCGGTTCACCTCGTCGTGGCTCACGCCCGGCAGATGCGCCGCCAGGTGCGTGCACGTGTAGTTGCGGGGTGTACTGAGCAGATAATCAATGTGCTTTGCTTGGGTCAGCATGGCTCATGGGTTTACCTCAAAGTAGCACCTTTGCGTAAGTCCTGTAGAAAAAGAGCTGATTCCTTACATCGATGCGCACTACCCCACCACTCCCCACCGCACGCTTATCGGGCATTCGTTTGGCGGGCTGCTGGTGATGAATACGCTGGTCCATCATCCCAGCCTGTTCGACAACTACGTAGCCATCGACCCCAGCATGTTTTGGGACCAGGAAAAGCTGCTCAAGCAAGCCCACGAGGCGCTGGCCCAGCCCCAATTTGCTGGCCGGTCATTGTTCGTGGCCTCGGCCAACTCCACCGGCCAGGATTCCCTGCAGGTGCTCAAGAATACATCGAGCGGCGGCGCTTTTACCCGCTCTAAGTGGAAGCTGCGCGACGAGCTGGCCCGCAACCGCAGCAACGGGCTCCGCTCGGCGTACCGATACTACCCCGCCGACACGCACAACACCGTGCCGCTGCCGGCCACCTACGACGCGCTGCACTTCTTGTTTCCGGGCTACGCGCTTTCGCCAGCGCTCACCAACGACCTGTCGGACACGGCCTCTAAGGTCGACCAGGCGGCCCTCTTGGAGGCGCATTACCGGCAGATATCAGCCCAGACTGGCTATCCGGTGCTGCCGCCGGAAGTTACGGTCAATGGCATGGCCTACTACATGATGCTCAAGGGGCAAGCCGCGCGGTCCCTGGCCCTGTTTCAACTCAATGCACGCAACTACCCCACCAGCTTTAACGTCCACGACAGCCTCGGCGACTACTACTAGGCTCAGGGCAAGCCGGCCCTGGCCATGGCCGCCTACACAAAGGCCTTGAAGCTGAAGGAATATCCGGAAACCCGCCAGAAGCTGACGAAGCTTCAGGCGAAAAAGTAGCGGCCAACCGGGGAGGCATGGGAGGTATACGAAGCTCCGCGGGTTCAGCCAGACGGTGATTTAAGTTTGGTGATAAGTCTTGTACGTACTGCAAACGGTGAATTACAGAACTCAAAAAAATAGCCAAGCAGAAATGCCGCTTTAGGGTCCTCTACCTACTGCCAAAGCCTACTCCCTACCTCGCCACCCCCACAGCCAGCCCACGATGCCCGCCACTACGGCGGCGCACACGGCGTGGTTGAGGCGGGCGACGCGGTTGATTTCGTGGGGCCCGATGGGGCGCGGGTTCTCGCCGATGTAAGGCTTGGGCACGAGCTGGCCGTGGTAGTAGTTGGGGCCCCCGAAGCGGCAGTTCAGCACGCCGGCCAGGGCGGCTTCGGGGTAGCCGGCGTTGGGGCTTTTGTGGCGGTGGCCGTATTGGAAGATGAACCGGAAGCTGCGCCGGCTGCCACCCAGGGCCCCCAGCAGCGCGGCCGTGAGGCGGGCGGGCACGAGGTTGGCCGCGTCGTCGAGGCGGGCGGCAAACTTACCAAACTGCTCGTAGCGCGGGCTGCGGTAGCCCACCATCGAGTCGAGGGTGTTCACCATTTTGTAGGCCATCAGGCCGGGCACGCCGGCCAGGGCGTAGGCCAGCAGCGGGGCCACCACGCCGTCGCTCAGGTTTTCGGCCAGGCTTTCGAGCACCGCGGTGCGGATTTGCTGGGCGTCGAGCCGGGCCGTGTCGCGCCCCACAATGCGCGCCAGCTGGCGGCGGCCGGCTTCCAGGCCGTCCCGCTCCAGCACCTCAAACACCGCCCGGCCCTCGCGTACCAGGCCCGTATTGGCCAGGCCGTAGAACACCCAAGCGCTGTTAGCCGCCAGGCCCACGGCGGGCGGCAGGCGCTGCAACGCCTTGTCCAGCAGCCAAAACGCGCCAAACGTGCCCCCCACTAGTCCGCCGGCCAGCGCCGCACCCTTGGCGAAGCGCTGGGGCCCCTGGTTCAGGCGGCGTTCGCCGGCGGCGATGAGGGCCCCGTAGGTGCGCACGGGGTGGGGCCAGCCCTCGGGGTCGGCCAGCAGCAGGTCGAGGGCGTAGCCGGCGAGCAGCGGCGCGGCTAGGCGCGGGAAGCGGTCCATTCGGCGAGGGCGTTGACGAGCAGCTGGTTATCGGCCGGGCGGCGGGTGCACAGCCGGAAGTGGGCCGGCGTGAGGCCCCGGAAATTGGCCGCGTCGCGGATGAGCAGGCCGTGCCGCTCCAGCAGCCCGCGCTTCAGGGCGGCGGCGGTGCCGTGGCGCAGGGCCCCCAGGAAATAGTGCGTGTGGCTGGGGAAGATTTCCAGGCCCGGGTTTTCGGCCAGCTGGGCGGCGAAGGCGGCGCGGTCGGCCAGCAGCCGGGCGGTGGGCGGCTGCACGTCGGCGAAGTGCTCGAAGATGAAGTGGCCGGCGGCGGCGGCCAGCGCGTTCACCGTCCAGGGGGCCCTGGCCCGGGTGAGCCGGGCAATGAGGGGCGCCGACGCCACCACGTAGCCCAGGCGCAGCCCGGGAATGGCGTAGGCCTTGGTCATCGAGCGCATAATCAGCAGGTTATCAAACCGCGCCAGCAACGGCACCGCCGTTTCGGCGCTGGCAGTGAACTCAATAAACGCCTCGTCGAGCGCGAACACCGTGCGCGGGTTATTGGCCAGCAGGGTTTCCAGCACGTGGGGCCCCAGCACGCTGCCGGTGGGATTATTGGGGCTGCACACAAACACCAAATCGCTGTTTATCAGCGTATCCGCGCGCAGGTCGTCCCAGGCCAGGAAGTCCTGCTGGTGGTCGTGCAGCCGGCCGGCGTCTTCGTACTCGGCAAAGGCGGGCGTGACGACCGTGCTGCGCCGCCGGGCCCAGGCCTGCGCCACGAGGTAGATGGTTTCGGTAGTGCCGCTGCTCATCAGCACCTGGCCCGGGGCCACGCCGTGGTGCGCCGCGGCCCGCGCGGCCAGGCTCTCAGCCAGCACCTCGGGGTAGCGGTTCACGCGGGGCCACTGGCTGAACACGTACTCCTTCAGGCCCGCCGGCTCGCCGCCGTACCATATGTTGGAGCTGAAATCCGCTACGATGTCGGAAGTTTGACGGTAGCCGTCGTCGCCGTGGCCGTGCAGCATGAGGATGAAGAGTTTATGAATATCTGTGGTATATCAGAACGTCATGCTAAGCGCAACGAAGTGGAGCCGAAGCATCCCTACTACTCCACTAATCATGGTTTACTGCCGTGGTAGAGATGCTTCGGCTGCGCGGACGCCAGATGAGCATGACGTTCTTTTCTGGTCGTTGGGCAAACCCGTTGCGGGCTTACATCTGCAACGCTTGGTAAATCTGCGCCATGTCTACGTTTTCGCGGATGAGGGCGGCCAGGCGGTCGTACTGCTGATTCTTAAAAGCCGCAAAATCGATGGGCGCGGGGGCGGCTTCGACGGTGTGGGGCCCCAGCAGCGCGTCGATGACGGCCGGGTTGTCGAGGATGCCGTGCAGGTAGGTGCCCCAGCAGCGCGGGCCGGCGTAGTAACCGTCGGGCGTGCCGTCGGCCAGGGTGGCCACGGGCTGCGGGGGCCCCTCGGCCACGGTGCGGCCCATGTGGATTTCGTAGCCCTGGCAGTCGGCTGCGCCGCCTTCCAAAAACGCAAACCGGCGCTGCTGGGTGGTTTTTTCGCCTTCCAGCACGGTGCGCATGGGCAGCAGGCCCAGGCCGGCGGTGGCGGCCACGCGGCTCTCCACGCCGGCGGGGTCTTCCACCGAGCGGCCCAGCATCTGGTAGCCGCCGCAGATGCCGACCACGGTTTTGCCGGCGCGGTGGGCCTGCACGATGGCGGCGGCCAGGCCGTTGTTTTTCAGGGCGATGAGGTCGTCAATCGTGTTTTTGCTGCCGGGCAAAATGATAACGTCGGCGGCCAGGATTTCGGCCGCGTCGTGGGTGTAGAACAGGTGCGCCCGCGGGTCGTGGCCCAGGGCGTCGAAGTCGGTGAAGTTCGACATGCGGCCCAGCAGCACCACGGCCACCTGCACCCGGCCGGGGGCCCCGGGGCCCCGCTGCTTGCGGGCCAGCGCCACAGAGTCTTCCTCCTCCACAAAAATATCGCGGAAGTACGGCAGCACGCCCACCACCGGTACGCCGGTCAGGTCTTGCAGCTGCCGGCGTCCGTCTTCAAACAGCCGCGCATCGCCCCGGAACTTGTTGATGATAATGCCCTTAATGCACGCCTTCTCCTCCGGCTCCAGCAAAGCCAGCGTGCCGTACACGCTCCCAAATACGCCGCCCTTGTCGATGTCGGCAATCAGGTACGTGGCGGCGCCGGCGTGCCGGGCCATGCGCAGGTTGGTGATGTCGCGGGCCTTCAGGTTCAGCTCCGAAATGCTGCCGGCCCCTTCCAGCACCACCGGCGCGTGGCGGGCGGCCAGCCGGTCGTAGGCCGCGGTGGCGGCCTCAAACAGGGCGTGGCGGTCGGTGGTGCGGAAATACTCGTGGGCCGACTGCGTGCCAACGGGCCGGCCGTTGACTACTACCTGCGCGGCCTGGTCGGAGGTAGGCTTGAGCAGCACGGGGTTCATGTCGACGTGGCACGGGATGCCGGCGGCCTCGGCCTGCACGGCCTGGGCCCGGCCAATTTCGAGGCCCTCGGGCGTGGCGTAGCTGTTCAGGCTCATATTCTGAGCCTTGAACGGGGCGGGGCGGTGGCCGTCTTGCAAAAAGATGCGGCAAAAACCGGCGGTGATAACGCTCTTGCCCACGTCGGACGCGGTGCCGACGAACATGATGGAACGGAGCATGGGGCAGCAAAAAAGAAGGACGGGGGCCCAAAAGTATTCCCAGATTGCCGGCAAATGCCAGCAACACCCCGCCCGAATCTGCGTTGGTAATTATGAGCTTCCGCTTAGCGGCCCCAAATTTGCGCCGCCGTCGCGCCACCAACCCCGCCGCCATGCCGACCCTGACCGTCCACCGCCTGCTGCGCCCGCTGCTGGTGTGGCGGGCCCGTCACATCAGCGAGCGGATGTACATGCTCATCCTCAGCGTGTTGGTGGGCGCGGGCGCGGGCCTGGCGGCGGTGCTCCTCAAAACCAGCGTGCGCACCGTGGCCCGGCTGCTGCAAGACGCCGTGGCCGAGCCGCAGCGGGTGTTTGCGCTGTCGCTCTACCCCATCATCGGCATCACGCTCACGGCCTTGGTTACCAAGTACTTGCTGCACGGCAACCTGGGCCGCGGCATTGCGCCCATCATCTACAACACGGCCCGCGAGGGCAGCGTGGTGCCGCGCTCCAAGCTGTACTCGCAGTTGATTACGGCCTTTCTCACGGTGAGCTTTGGGGGCTCGGCGGGCACGGAGGCCCCGATTACCGTCACGGGTTCGGCCCTGGGCTCGAACGCCGGCCGGGTGCTGCACCTGGACCGGCGGCGGCGGCGCTTGCTGACGGGGTGCGGGGCGGCGGCGGGCCTGGCGGCCATCTTCAACTCGCCCATCGCGGGGGTGCTGTTCGCGGTCGAAACCATTCTGCTGGAGCTGCCGGCGCAGTACTTCATCCCGCTGCTCATTTCCTCGGCCACGGCCACGGTGGTGTCGAAGGCGCTGTACGCGGGCCAGCCGTTCGTGCTCATCACCACGAGCTGGCCCGTGAACGCGGTGCCGTTTTACGTGCTGCTGGGCCTGTTCACGGCGTTTTTTTCGGTCTATATGATCCGGACCTACTACTGGTTCGACCGCTTGTTTGCCCGCTGGCCCGGCCTCGACTGGCGCAAGGTGCTGCTGGGCGGCACGGCGCTGGGGGCCCTCGTGTTCCTGTTTCCGACGCTCTACGGCGAGGGCTACAACACGGTGGAGCTGCTGCTGGCCGGCAAGTCGAGCCACCTCACCGACGGCAGTATTTTCTCGGTGTACCAGGACCAAAACCCCTGGCTGCTGCTGGTGCTGGTGGTGTTCAGCATGCTGCTAAAGGTGGTGGCCACGAGCATCACGGTGGGCGCGGGCGGCAACGGCGGCATGTTCGGCTCGTCGCTGTTCTCGGGGGCCCTGGCGGGGTTTTTCTTTGCTAGGTTGCTGAACATGAGCGGCTTGGTGCAGATTCCGGAAGTGCACTTTATTGTGCTGGGCATGGCCGGCACGCTGGCGGGCGTGGTGCACGCGCCGCTGACGGCTATTTTCCTCATCGCCGAAATCACGGGCGGCTACGCACTGTTTGTGCCGCTGATGGTGGTGAGCAGCTCGTCGTACCTGATTACCAAATATTTCGAGCCGTACTCGGTGTACACCAAAAAGCTCATCTACCAGGGCGTGGACGTGTACGCCAACCGCGACCAGGGCCTGCTGGCCCAGCTCGACCCGCGCAAGCTGCTCGAAACCGACTTCGTGCCGGTGCGCCCCACCACCACGCTGGGCGAGCTGGTGGACATTTTCCGGCACGCCTCGCGCAACTTGTTTCCGGTGGTGGCGGCGGGCGGGCGGCTGCTGGGCGTTATCAGCCTCGATGCGGTGCGCGACGCGCTGTTCGACGACGAACACTACGCCACCATTCTGGCCCGCGACCTGATGACCCCGCCCCTGGCCGTGGTGGGCCCCGCCGACGACTTGGAGCACACCCTGGCCCTGCTCGACCGCCACGGCGCCTATGCCCTGCCCGTGTGCGAGGAGGACGGCCGCTACCTAGGCTTCATCCTCAAATCGGCCATCCTGGCCCGCTACCGCCACCAACTCATCCACGACAGCCAAGTGTAGCGTGGACTCGCAGAGTCCGCGATGCTCGCTTCGTCCTGCCGATAATTGCCAAACGATTATTGGGCAACGCGCGGACTTGCAGCGTCCACGCTACAGTTACACCTCCCCTTCCAGCGGCACGCCTTTGGGCACGAGTTGTAGGCCCACCATCATCAGCACGCCGGTGAGGAGGATGACGAGGAACATGAGGGTTTCGCTGACTTCGCCGATGAGCAGCGGGGCCGGGATGCTGTAGAACAACAGCACCGAAATCAGGCCCTTAGGAGCGATAAACAGCTCGGGCACCAGGTCGGTGCCGGCCACGAAGCGCAGGTACAGGTAGCGAACAAAGGTGAGCACGGCCACCACCAGCAGGCCCTGCCACAGCAAGTGCCCGTTGAGCAGATTGGAGAGGTTGATGGAAAACCCGAAGGCGAGGAAGAAGAACGTGCGCACCAAAAACGCCGACTCGGCGGTGAGGCTCTTGAGCTGGCCCAGCTCGGACACCAGCTCGTTGGGGTGCAACCAGCTTTGCAGGCGGCGGCCCCGCAAGAACAGGTCGGCGTTGTTGACGGCCAGCCCGAACACCAGCACCAGCACCAACGAGGAGAGGTGCAGCTGTTTGGCCAAGCTATACATGAGCACCAAAAACGCGAACAGCAGGAAAAATTTGATGTGCCCGCGCAGCCGCGCCAGCAGAAATGCCAGCGCCGCGGTGCTCAGCACGGCCACCGCCAGCACGGCCAGAATATCGGCCCCGAACGTGACCAGCGACACGCCCTGCGCGAAGTTGTCTTGCAGGGCAAAGTTGAACAGCATGATGCCCAGGATGTCGGAAAACGTGCTTTCGTAGATAATGAACTCCTTTTTTTCAGCCGTGAGGCCGGCCACGCTGGGGATGGCCACCGCGCTGCTCACCACGGAGAGGGCCACGGCGTTGGCCAGGCAGCTCTGCCAGCCGGCGCCGGTGTAGAAGTGCAATAGCGCGGCAATGGCCGTAGAGGCCGCCACCAGAATGGCCGCCGCCGCCAGAAACGAGCGCCGCACCACGGGGCCCTTGTCGCGGGTCAGGCGCAGGTCGAGCGAGCCTTCGAGCACGATGAGGATCAGGCCCACAATGCCCAAAATCTAGAGCAGCACCGGCGGGAAGTGCACCGGCCAGTGCCAGTAGGCCGTGGCCTGCCCGAAGGCAATGCCGGCCAGCAGCAGCAGCACCGACGGCACTTTGGTGGCCTTGGCGGCGAGGTCGAACAGGTACGACAGCACCACGGCCAGGCTCAGGCCGATGAGGATGGTATAAGGACTCATGGCCGGACTTAACGGGCGGCCGCGGACGGAGGTTGGGGCCCCGGGGCGGGGCAGGCCGTAATTTTGGGCCTGGTTTCCTAAGGTTCTGGCCGTAATGGGTAGTGATGATTCTTCGTTTGTGGCCGTGGTAGGCGGCGGCCCGGCCGGCCTGCTGGCCGCCCAGCGCCTGGCCGAGGCCGGCCACCGGGTGCGCGTGTTCGAGGCCCAGGCCACGGTGGGGCGCAAGTTTCTGGTGGCCGGGCACGGCGGCTTCAACCTGAGCAATGCCGAGGCCGACGCGGTTCGCTTCGCCGCCCAGTACGGGCCCGCGGCTGGGCACTTTGGGGCCCTGCTGGCCCACTTCGGGCCCACCGAATTGCGCGCCTGGGCCGCCGACTTGGGCATCGCAACCTTCGTGGGCACCAGCGGGCGCATCTTCCCCGTGCCCGCCCACAAGCCCGCCGACGTGCTGCGCGCCTGGCTGGCCCGCCTGGGGGCCCTGGGCGTGGCGCTGCACACCCGCCACCGCTGGCTCGGCTTTGCGGGGCCCCGCGGCCTGCGCCTGCGCCGCGAGGCCACCGGCGAGGAGTTCACCGCCGAGCCCGCCGCTACGGTGCTGGCCCTGGGCGGCGCCAGCTGGGCCAAAACCGGCTCCGACGGCACCTGGGCCCCACTGCTGCGCGCCATTGGCGTGGAAGTTTTGCCCTTCGCCCCGGCCAACTGCGGGGCCGAAGTGGCATGGTCGGCTTTTTTCCGGGAGAAGGTGGGCCGCCAGCCGCTCAAAAACATTGCCCTGCGCGTGAACGAGGGCCCCGAAGTGCGCGGCGAACTGATGCTGACCGACTACGGCCTGGAGGGCACGCCCGTGTACGCCCTCACGCCGCAGGTGCGGGCGGCGCTGGCCGCCGGGGGCCCCGCCGTGCTGCACCTCCACCTGAAGCCCGACCTGCCCGCCCCCGCCCTGCTCCGCAAGCTGGGGGCCCCGCGCGGCAAGGCCTCGTGGGCCGATTTCCTCAAGAAAACCCTGCACCTGGGGCCCCCCGTCCCCACCCTGCTGCGCGAGGTGCAACCCGACGCGGCCGCGCTTGCGCCCGACGCTTTGGCGCAGCTGCTCAGCCACTTGCCGCTGCCCGTGGCCGGCCTGCGCCCGCTCGACGAGGCCATCTCCACGGCCGGCGGCGTGGCTTGGGCCGAACTCGATGAGCACCTGATGCTGCGCCGCCGCCCGGGCACCTACCTGGCCGGCGAAATGCTGGACTGGGAGGCCCCCACCGGCGGCTACCTGCTGCAAGGCTGCCTGGCCAGCGGGGCCGGCGCGGCGGCAGGCGTGCTAGGGGCCCTGGGCAGCGGCGGGTCGTGAGCTTTCCCATCGGGTTTTCAACCGAAGTACCCGAACCCGTATCACCGGTTGGGCCTTGGAGAAGGTTCGGCCTGGTTTTTACGAGTTGTGAACGGTGGTTTGCAGCTCGTAAAATCTCCAATTAGGTTATTGCTAATTAGTTACGGAGTGTGGCTTGTTCATTTCCTCATGCGCTCTATTCACCTTGTCTAAGTAGCTCTCTAACGGTTCCATCCCAATCATAGCCCGACGCTTGTTCACAGTAGTTGGGTCGCGTAGTGATTTGGGAACTGCCTTCCCAATACCAGTTCCCTCATAATTGACTTGCGTGCCATATTCTTGAGGCTGACCAGCATTTTCTGCTACTCGGTCGGTGAGATAGGCGTAGTTGATGGGGTTGATATTTTTGAGGGCTACCTGCATCAGCATCATGTGCAGCACTTGACGCTGAAATTCCGGATAGGCATCCGCATGTTGCACTAACAGCCAAAAATTAGTGGCGCTTTGCTCGCCAACCTGCTGGACGCCCGGATAGCAGTAGCGACAGAGAATTGCTTCTAAAACAGGCTGATGTCGGGCGAAAGTAGCTTTTTCCTCGGCTACCAACCGCTGCATCGTACTATCCGGCATTTGGCCCCGGCGCATCATCTCTTGCATCGGGCGTTGGTCGGCAGAGGCCAAGCTGTCCAGCGTTTTACTTAAGCCAGGGTAACACACCGACTGAGTTTGAGCGGTCGCTATCTGCGCGCTGGTAACCGCTAGCAATAGAAAGAAAAGCTGCTTCATGGTTTTAAGGAGAATACGAAAACGATAGGAATGTTAGAAGATACTTAAAGCTTGACTAACAGTGCAGTTATACGCAAAAATAAGGTAGCCCAGGCGAACCAGTGAGAGGCTGGGCATTATTGTAAGTTCAGCAAGTCTCATTAATGGAAAAGTACCACGCGGGCCGTAGCAACAAGATGGCACCGAAAACGGCACTGATTCCAAGATGGCGCTTATAAGCCTTTTTATGTTAAGCGCACTTGGTCAGCAGTGCGGGGATCATCTCCTTGCATCACCGCTCTGAACTCCACTGAATAAGGGCCTTGCCGCATTGGTTTACAACTGAATGCTCGAACAAACATGGCCAGCTTCCGCACTTGTTTTCTTGCCGGACTATCCTTTCGTCAACGCGGCGCAGGCCGTGCAGCGCACTCCCCTGCCCTACTCCTCTTTCACCACCTTCTTGGCCTGTTCGGCGTCGCGCAAAATCAGGCGTGCGTCGGCCAGCAGGCGGCGGCCGGGGTCGAGTTGCTCGCGCAGGATGAGGGCGGTGAGCAAAAAGAACGAGGCCAGCGGCAGCACCCAGCCCAGCGCAAACCAGAGCCAGAACGAGCGCCCGTAGTTATAAGCGCAGTAGCCGGTGAGGATGGGAATGAACGAAATGGCCACCACCATCACGAAGAGCATGTCGACGAAGAGCATAGGCGCGGGGATGGGGGTGGGAATGGGTCGTCGTAACCGGGGCCCTCGGGTACCCCGAAGATACGAAAAGTCCTCGGCTTTGGGCACGCCCTGGCAGTTATTTTGTCCGGCTTGCCACCGTTGACCTTTGTTTTCCGTACGCCAACGCAGCGCCGAAGCCGCCACTGCCCCGGCCCCCTTTTCTGCCCATGTGGGAACACCAAAGTTTATTCCGGGTTTCGGCCCAGTTGTTTGCCGAAGGCGTTTTTAACCTGTTGGACCGCAACCTGCGGCCGGAGGTTTTTTTGCTGGGCCTGGCCTCGGCCCGCGAGGCTGACGAACCGGCCGGCGTTGTGCTCGAACCCCAGAGCGTCCGCTATGGGGCCCACAGCTTTGCCGGTATCAAGGCCCGCGCCGCCGCCCTGGAGGCCGACGCGGGGCCCCGCGACGTGGTGTACCACCTGCACCCCAACGACCACGACCGCTACGAAAAGCAGCGCTGGTACGAACTGGTGTGCCAGGCCACCGAAAGCACCCTGCGCGCCCTCACGGCCGAGCGCAAGGAAAACCGCCACTCGTTCTGCTCGGTGCCCGTGAACTTGCAAGGCTACCTCGTGACGGTAGTACTGCAAGTGGCCGACGACTGCTACGGCAGCTACTACGCCATTCCCAAGTCGGGCGGACAGCGGCCGGCCAACTTGCTGCACGCCGCAGTGCTGGAGTTTTTGCACGACTGCACCCGGGCCCTGCGCGAGGCCGACACCGCCGACAACGAGCAGCCCGCCCTCGACCGCGACTACAACGAAGTGCTGCGCAGCGCCGGCCGCCGCCTGATGCTGCGCGCCGGCCCCGCCGGCACCCAGGGCCTGTACGACGCCTGCAACGGCGTGGCCGCCCTGCGCCACGAGGGCAGCGAGGGCGTGGGCACGCTGCTGGTGGCCCGCCGCCAGCACCCGGCCATCGTGCCGGTGCTCACCCTCGAAACGCCCGTGACCCTGCGCGACCACCGCTCCATCCGCAAGCTGCTGGAGCTGAGCGAAGACGCCACGGCCCTGGTGTCGGACGCCTCGCACGTGTTCGGGCTGGGGCAGCTGGTGAGCGAGAACGACCCGCGCTACGAGGCCCTGGTCACCGTCAATTTTACCCACCACTACAGCTGGGAAATGAGCCACGCCGGCCACGTGCTCATGCGCGTAGTGAGCAACACGCCGCGCCTGCCCCAGGGCCGCGTGGCGGCCGACAACTTCGGCCGCACGGTGCGCCGCGTGTTTCCGTCGCTCGACGCTGACAGCGTGGATTACCTCTGGGCCCTAACGGCCAGCGCCAGTACCCAGCCCACGGGTACCATCCTGGTGTTCAGCGCCGGCGCCGCCCAGGAAGCACAGCGCCTGAGCCGCCAGAGCTTCCGGGTGGCCCCGCGCATCATCACGCCCACGGTGCTGCGCTTAGTCACCAACATCGACGGGGCTGTGTTCATCGAGCCCACCGGCGTGTGCCACTCCATCGGGGCCATCCTCGACGGCCTGGCCACCGAAAAAGGCGACTCTTCGCGCGGCTCGCGCTACAACTCGGCCGTGCGCTACGTCAACAGCAGCCAGTACCCGTGCCTGGCCGTCGTCGTCAGCGAAGACGGCTGGATTGACCTACTGCCCACGCAGTAAAATCTCTGATGTGAAAATGTGCGGGATGTGGCGATGTGAGGATTAATAATTATTCCATTCTCACATCACCACATCCCGCACATTTTCACATTAATCAGCCGTTTACCGAGCCCATCATGGCCGTGGGGTAGCGGCTGCCGGCGGCCACGCCCTTGGGGGCAATTTCGTCGAGCTGGGCCAGTTCGCCCTTGGAGAGGCTGATTGCCAGGGCCCCCAGGTTTTCTTCGAGGTAGGCCACGCGCTTGGTGCCGGGGATAGGCACCACGTCGTCGCCCTGGGCCAGCACCCAAGCCAGGGCCAACTGGCCGGGCGTACAGTTTTTTTGCTTGGCCAGGTCGTTGATGCGGGCCACGAGGTCGAGGTTTTTCTGGAAATTTTCGCCTTGGAAGCGCGGCGTAAAGCGGCGGTAATCGTCGGCCGCCAGGTCCTCAAACTGCTGGATTTGGCCCGTCAGGAAGCCCCGGCCCAGCGGCGAGTACGGCACAAAGCCGATGCCCAGCTCGCGGCACGTGGGCAATATTTCATCCTCCGGCTCGCGGCTCCAGAGGCTGTACTCGGTTTGCAGGGCGGCGATGGGGTGCGTGGCCGCGGCCCGGCGCAGGGTGGCGGGGGCGGCCTCGCTCAGGCCCAGGTAGCGCACCTTGCCTTCTTCCACAAGGCGGCTCATGGCGCCCACGGTTTCCTCAATGGGCGTGCTGGCGTCCACGCGGTGCTGGTAGTAAAGGTCGATGTGGTCGGTGCCGAGGCGCTTGAGGCTGGCTTCACAGGCCGATTTCACGTACTCGGGCCGGCCGTTGATGCCGCGCTTGGTGGGGTCCTCAGGGTCGCGCACGATGCCAAACTTGGTGGCAATCAGCACTTGGTCGCGCTTGCCCTTGAAGGCCTGGGCCAGCAGCTCCTCGTTTTTGAAGGGGCCGTACATGTCGGCCGTGTCGAAGAAGGTGACGCCCAGCTCCACGGCCCGGTGCAGGGTCCGGATGCTTTCGGCGTCGTCTTGCTGGCCATAAAAATCGGACATGCCCATGCAGCCGAGGCCGAGGGCGGAAACCGTGAGGCCGGAGCGGCCGAGGGTGCGGGTTTGCATTGACAAAGGATTAGGTGGTGCGAATTTTAGTAACGGCCGGGGCCCCGTGGGGTTTAGCGGCGGCCCCGGCTGCCTGGTAACCGCTGCCCGGCGGCCCAAGGGCCCGTTTGAATTCTTCCAGCACCCTAAGCGGCACAGATAGTAGACATAGCGGGAGTCGTGCTAGGAATCGTCATTGGCTCATAGCGTTGCATAGTAGCGGCAAGCCAAAAGCTGTGCGTTACTAACTTGGACGCCGCTCCCAATGTAACGGAGCTAACAATATCTTTAGAACTTCATTTGCTTAAATGAACACGTATAAAGCAATAATTTTTGATTTAGGAAAAGTTGTTTTTGACCTTTCCTTTGACAAGGTTTTTCAGTTTTGGGCAAATGCATCGAGCGGACAGTATGCTGAAATAAAAAGCAAATTTCGATTCGACGATATTTTCGTCAAATTTGAAAAAGATGAAATCACACCAAAAGAATTCCGAGTTAAAATCTCAAAAAGATTAGGATTGACGCTTACAGACCAAGTGTTTGACGAAGGTTGGTGTGACTTGTACCTTGATACGTACCGTGGAATTGACGCCTTGCTTGCCAAGTTGAAACAGCATTACCAACTTGTTGCCTTGACGAATACAAATAGTATTCATAGCGGTGTGTGGAAAATAAAATATGCTGACACTTTACGTTACTTTCAAAAAGTATTCAGTTCCCACGAATTGAAAGAAAGGAAGCCAGATGCGGAAGCCTACCAAATCGTTCTTGACTACTTGCAAGTGAACCCCCAGCAAGTCGTTTTTCTTGATGACAACATTGACAATATAAAAGGGGCCGATCAACTCGGAATAAAGACTATTCTGGTGACGTCGTATGAGCAAATGACCGCTGAGCTGCGAACAATTGGATTATTAAATTGACAGCGTAAGATTGCAGGGGATGGCCCGGGCCGGGCCGCAGTGGTCACGCCGCAGACCGGTACCTTTGCGGCATGAAGGCATTTGTTCCCAAAACCCTACTCGGGGCCCTGGCGGCCGCCGCCGGCCTGGCCGCCTGCTCGCCCACCACCACCGCCGATTCGCCGGCCGCCGCGGCCCGCACCGCCGAAGATTTGCTCATGGACCGCCACGACTCGGTGATGGCCCAGGCCGGCCGCCTGTTTGAGCTGCGCCAGCAAATTGCTACGGCCAAGCCCGCCAACGCGGGGCCCTACGTGCGCGGCCTGCAAGCCGCCGACAACGCCATGATGGCCTGGATGCACGGCTACCACGCCCCCGACACCGCCACCACGCCCGCCCCGGCCCGCCTGGCCTACATCCAGCAGCAGCAAGCCAAGCTGCAAGCCGTGGAAAAGCAAATGCGCGGCACCATCGATTCGGCCGCCGCGTTGTTGAAGCAAGCGCCGGGCACCCCCGCCCCCGCTACCAAGTAAGCTATGTCGATTCGCTTTTGGCTGGCCCCCGCGCTGGCCGCCGCCCTGCTCACGGCCTGCTCGGGCCCCGCCGCCGACCAGGCCGCCCGCCTGCCCATTTTGGGTGAGCGCGACGTGCGCCCCAACCCCAACGGGGGCCCCGCCGACACCATTTTTGCCACCGCCCCCGCCTTTAAAGCCGTGGACCAGGCCGGCCAGCCGGTCACGAACCAGACCTTCGCCGGCCGGGCCTACATCACCGATTTCTTTTTCGCCACCTGCCCCGGCATCTGCCCGAAGATGAACGGGGCCCTGCTCACGGTGTTCAAGCCCTACGCCACCGACCCGCGCGTGGCCTTCGTGTCGTTCACTATCGACCCGGCCCACGACTCGCTGCCCGTGCTGAACGACTACGCCCAGCGCCTGGGCGTAACGGACGCCGCGCGCTGGCACTTTGTGACGACCGGCCACTCGGCCACCGCCCGCGACACGGTGTACGGCCTGGCCAAAGGCTTTTTCACCGCCGCCCAGCCCGACAAGGAGGCCCCCGGCGGCTTCGCTCACAACGGCACCTTTGCCCTGGTGGACGACCAAGGCCACGTCCGCGGCCTCTACGACAGCTTGGACGCCAACGAGGTAGCCCGCCTGCAAAAGGAGCTGCCCGTGCTGCTGGCCGAAATCGCGGAGCGCCACCCCCAAGCCACCGCCGCCAAATGATTAGGCGCTGCCTCGGGCTTGGGGCCCTGGGCGTGGTGGCCTGCCTGTCGCTACCCGGCTGCTTTTCCAACAACCGCCACCAGGGGGCCCGCCTCTACGCCGAGGCCTGCGCCGGCTGCCACGGCGACGCCGGCCAGGGCCTGGGCCGCCTCATTCCGCCGCTGGCCGGGGCCGATTACCTGGCCCTGCACCGCGCCGAGCTGCCCTGCCTGTTGCGCCGCGGGGCCCACGGCCCCATGACGGTGAACGGCGTGCTCTACAACCAGGTGATGCCCGCCGCCCGCGTCGACGACAAGCAGCTCAGCCCCGCCCGCCTTACCAACCTGCTGAACTACATCGAGAACAACTGGGGCAACCACGCCGCGCCCCGCACCATCCAGGAGGTCGAGCGCCAGCTTACTGCCTGCCCCACCGCCGGCGAGTAAGCGCCGGCTAATTAATCTGGGTGAATTGACAGAAGAAAAAAGTCCGTCATGCTGAGCTTGTCGACGCATCTCTAGCGCGCAAGTAATCATTTACTGCTGCGGTAGAGATGCTTCGACAAGCTCAGCATGACGGTCAGATTGAATTTTCAGCGAGGTTATCTTTCCTCCTTTTCCCGTCCGGGCCGTACTTTGCGGCCCATTCCACTGCTCTTTTTCTTTGCCCCATGGGTCTGCTTGACTTTCTAAAAAATAAGCCCGAGAACAATCCTGCCGCCGCGCCGGCTTCGGCCCCTACCACGCCCAGCGCGCCGGCACCGGCCGGGGCCCCAGTTGCGGCCAGGCCCGCGGGGCCCCGCTACCAAGGCTCCAACTTCAAAACGCCGGCCCCCGAGCCAGCACCGGTATCGGCCACGCCGCTGCCCTTCCCGGCCCCCGAGCCGCTGCCGTTCCCCTTCGAGCCCGAAAATGTGCTGGAACAGCTGTTGCTGATGGCCGCCACCGAGGAGCAGGCCCGCCCGGCCTTCTACCAGGCCCTGATGCAGGAGGAAATCCTGATGATTCTGGCCCCCGAAGAAGGCGTGGGCCCCGGCGACGTGGTGCCCGCCGAAGGCGCGCAAATCCAGCTCCAGATGCTCACCGACGGCAAATTGCCCATCTTCACCTCGCCCAGCCGCCTCACCGACGGCGGCCAGGACGCCAGCGAGGTCAGCTACGTGCGCATCCCCGGCCACGCGTTTTTTAGCATGGTGCAGGGCCAGGACTGCGTGCTGAACCCGTTCTCGCCCGCCGGCAAATTGCTGCCCAAGGAAGAGATTGAGGCCTTGCTTAACGGCCAGCTCACCGGCCCCACCTCACCCGCCGGCGGCGACGCCGAGGTGCTGCTGAGCCAGCCCGAAGCCTACCCCACCGCCGTGGCCGACGCCGTGGTGGCCTGGGCCGCCACCCAGCCGCACCTGCGCACCGCCTACCTGGCCCAGATGCAGCTCGCCAACGCCCCCGAAACGCCCCGCTTGCTGCTGGCCTTCGAGAGCGACGCCGCCGGCCCCGAATTCATGCAGGAGCTAGGCCCCGTGCTGGAAGGCAAAACCGACGCTTACCAGTTCGTGGACCTGATGCTGCTGGATCTGGAATCGGCGGAAGGAGTGAACCCTTACTTCCGCCAAGTGGAGCCCATCTACCAGCGCGCCTAGCCCCGTTAGGGCCCCAGCAGCGTTTTAGCCGTTGGCAACGAGGCGCTTTAAATTAACTTCAAGGCTTCAGAAACGACGAAACGACGCCCCCTTGCGTCTCCCGCCGGCCCGAAATCGGGCAGCGGTTGAAACGTAAAGGGGCGTCGTTTCGTCGTTTCTGAAGCCCTAAAAAACCCAAGTAATTGACCCAACGGAGCTTTCCCATTGGGCCGGGGCCGGGCGGCGGGGGCCCTGGTGGCGGGCCGCGGCTACAGCGCGCCCGCCACCAGGGCCCCCACCAGCGTATTGAGCAGGTTGACGGTATTATTGCTGACGAGCTGCCGCCGCTCCAGCGTAGCCCCCAGCACCGAATCCGCGAGGTTGCCGGCCGTGCCGGCCACGAGCAGCCACCCGACGCTCGGGCCCCAGCCGAAGCACAGGCCGTACAGGCCGGCCACCAGCGCACTGCCGGCCAAGCCCAGGAGCGTGCCCTCCAGGCTGACGACCCCGTTCTCGCCCCGCACGTCGGGCCGCCAGGTCAGGACGTTGTAGTAGCGGCGGCCGTAGACGTTGCCCAGCTCCGAGGCCAGCGTGTCGGCCGTGGCCGCAGCAAAGCTTCCGGCCAGCATCAGCCGGGCCAGCGGCGCCTGCGCGGGGTAGCACGCGGCCACCGCCCCGAGCAGCCCCGCCACGCCCGCATTGGCCAGCACCTGCCCCGCGGTGCGCCGGCCTTTGTTGGCTTCGGCCAGCCCGAGCCGGCGCTTCGTGGGGCCCTGCCACGCCGAGGCGGCCGAACCTAACCCAAAAAAGAGGGCCAGCAGGCCAAGCCCCCCAAAGCCCGCGCCCCCGTAGATGAGCAGGCCCAGCAGGCCCCCCGTGCCGGCAGCGGCGCGGGTCAGCTTGCCGGTGCGGGTGCTGTAGGCCATGCCGGCCCCGAGCAGCAAAGCAACCAGCCCGAAAGAGTACATGGCCGTCATGCAGGCAAAACTACGCGGCGGCGCCCGCGCAGCCCAGGCCACGCCCGGGAGAGCCTGGCACCTGAAACGGGAGCTTTGCCCCGCGCTACGAACCAGAAGCACTGGGAGCCGCCCACGCGGCCGGGGCCAGTAGTCGGGGCCGAAGGAGCGGCGGCTGGGCCCCTTCGGCACTATTCGGGCATTGCCTTGCACAAACCTGGCTGGCAATGCGTAGCTTTACTTGAAACCGACTAGCAGCGCTTTTTATAGCAATAACTGGTCATCAGGCTCCGTTCCTTAAGGGCGACGAGTGGTGTTTCTCTTCCGGGGCACCAGCTTACCTGTCTGCCCACTTACCTGCTCCTTTATGCCCGCAGCGCTACCGTATTCTACCCTATCCATTACCCGAATTCTCACCTCGCTTGTTGCCAAGCCCCGCCGGGCGGCGGGCGGGCTGCTGGCGCTGATTCTGCTGCTGAGCGGCACGGCCACCACGGCCCTGGCGCAAACGGCTCCCCCGGAGTGCAGCCAGGACCAGAAGTTTGCCAATACCTGGTATTTCGGCTACAAAGCGGGGCTCGACTTCAACGCTGCCACCGATTCCATTCCGCCCAAGGTGCTGACCGATGGCCAGATGACGGCCCCCGCCGGTGCGGGGGTGATGTCGGACGGCAACGGCAAGATTCTCTTTTACAGCAACGGCGACACCATCTGGAACGGCAACCATACCGTCATGACCAACGGCACGGGCATGGGCGGCAACCGGCTTGTCACCGATGGTCCCCTGCCCATCCGGATGCCCGGCAGTCCGCCCGTAGGGATGCCGGGGGCGGAAACGCACTACCTCATCTTCACGCAGGACGCTAAGGGCGGCCCCAAGGGCCTGAGCTACTCGGAGATTATTATCCCCGCTGGCGGGGGCCCTGGCACAGTAACGCCCGCCACCAAGAACACGCCACTTACCCAGGGCACCACCGAGAAAATGACGGCCGTGTTTCACAAGAACGGCTGCGACATCTGGATTATCGTTCACGGCTGGGGCAATGCTAAAGCTGGCACCGCCAACCGCGGCGATTCGTTTCTGGCTTACCGCGTGCGCACGACCGGCGTCGACCCGACGCCGATTATCTCCGTGGTAGGCTCGCTGCACGCGGCGAGCGTGGCCCCAATGGGCTACCGCGGGCAGATGAAAGTGACGCCCGACGGCCAGCAGCTGGCCGTGGCCCGCTTCAGCGAGGCCGTGGGCGACAGCAGCAGCAGCGTGGAACTGTTTAGTTTCGATGCCGGGACGGGCATGGTCAGCAACCCGAAAATCCTGGACGCCAAGGAAGGTGGCTACTACGGCGTCGAATTTTCGCCGGGCCGCAGTAAGCTCTACGCCACCGTGCTGGGCGCGCCGCCCCGGCTGCCGCAGCTGCTGCAATTCGACATCAGCAACCCCGGCGGCATGGCCGGCAAGCAGGTTATTCCGCTTAAGCAAACCACACCGGTGAACCTGGGCTCGCTGCAGGCCGCGCCCGATGGCAAGATTTACGTGGCCCGCGAAAACCAGCCCGCGCTGGGCTTCATCACCTTCCCCGACTCGCTGGGGCCCAAGGCCCGCTACGCCGACGACAGCCTAACGCTGCGGCTAAGCGGCCGCCGCAGCGGCCTGGGCCTGGTCAACTTCAACCAAAGCTCGCTGCTGCGGGTGGGCTTTGGGTACCGGTCCACGGCTTGCCTGGAAATCACTTTTCAGGCCCCGCCCATCGATTTCGACGGAAAGACATATGCCTGGGATTTTGGCGACGGCACCAAATCTGCGGAGGAGAACCCGAAGCATACTTACCCCGCCCCCGGCGACTACGCGGTGACCTTGCGCATCACGACTAATTGCTTTTGCCGTGAATCTCAAGGCCTGATTCGAGTGCCTGGGGCCCCCACGCCGGGTAGCATTGGGGCCGCCCAAGCCCTGTGCGGCGGGGCTACGCCGGCGCCGCTCACCAGCACGGCCGGTGCTGGCGCCGGCACCGGGCAGTTCAGCTACCAGTGGCAATCATCGCCCGACAACACCACCTGGGCCGACATCAACGGTGCCAACGCCCCGAATTTTGCGCCGGGGGCCCTGACCGCCACGACCTATTTCCGGCGCTTGGTCACGTCGGGTTTCTGCGCCCCGCGCACACCTACGACATCCGTCGCCATCACCGTGCTGCCGGTGTTGGCGGCCGGCACCATCGCCGCCGACCAAACCGTGTGCGCCGGCAGCGCCGCCGCGCCACTCACGAGCACCGCAGCGGCCACGGGCGGCACCGGCACGTTTGCTTACCAGTGGGAATCTTCGCCGGACAACATCACCTGGACGGCCGTTGCCGGCGCTACGAACGAAACCTTTGCGCCCGGGGCCCTGGCCGCTACCACCTACTTCCGCCGCCGGGTGGCGTCGGGGCCCTGCGGCGCGGTATCCAACGCCGTGACGCTGACCGTGCTGCCCGCCCTGGCGGCCGGTACCATTGCGGCCAACCAAGCCATCTGTGCCGGCGCGGCACCGGCTCCCCTCACCAGCGAAGCACCGGCTACGGGCGGCCCGGGGCCCATCGCTTACCAGTGGGAATTCTCGCCGGACAACGCAACCTGGAACACCATTAACGGGGCTACCGGGCTGGCTTATGCGCCGGGCTCGCTCGGCTCCACCGCTTACTTCCGCCGCCGGGCGAGTTCGCCCGGCACCTGCGCCCCGGTTTTCTCCAACGTCGTGGCCATCACGGTGGCCCCGGCGCTGGCGGCCGGCACCGTCGGCGCTAGCCAGGCGCTGTGCCCGGGCGCTGCCCCCGCGCCCTTCACCAGCACGGCGGGGGCCAGCGGCGGCACAGGCACGTTTGCTTATCAGTGGGAAGTTTCGGCTGATAATTCAAACTGGACGGCCATTGCCGGCGCCACTAGCGCCGATTATGCGCCCGGCACCCCCACCGCCACCACTTATTACCGCCGCCGGGTGACGTCGGGGCTCTGCGGCCCAGCGTACTCGCCCTCCGTTGCCCTGACGCTGTTGTCGCCACTGAATGCGGGCAGCATTTCGGCCAACCAGACCATCTGCACGGGCGCTACGCCGTCTTCGCTCTCCAGCACCACCGAGGCCAGCGGTGGCGCAGGCACGTTTGCTTACCAGTGGGAATTTTCGACGGATAATGTGTATTGGAATCCCGTCACGGGCGCGACCAGCCTGACTTATGCGCCCGGCCCACTTACGGCCACCACCTACTACCGGCGCCGGGCAACGTCGGGCACGGGCACCTGCTCCACGGCGGTTTCCAACGTGCTGACGATACTGGTGCAGCCCTTCGTGACGCCCAGCGTGAGCCTAGCGACGCCGCCCGCGCAGTGCCCCGGCACGGCCTTTACCTTTACGGCCGTGGCTACGAACGTGGGCCCCGCACCTGCTTTCCAGTGGTTCGTCAACAACGTGGCCGTGGCCAACGGGCCCACGTTCACCAGCAGCACGCTGGTGTCCGGCGACCAAGTGCGGGTGGAGGTGACGCCCACGGCGGGGCTGTGCGTCACGACGAACCTGGTCGCGGCCACGGTTACCGTGACGCGCACACCGACGCCTGCGCCCACCCTCGCCATTGCCGTGCAGCCGGGCGGGCCCGTGTGCCTGGGCGCGCCGCTCACGTTCAGCATTGCCAGCGTGACGGAAGCCGGCCCGGCCCCCGCCTACCAATGGCAGGTGAACGGCAACGACGTGGCCGGGGCCACGGGCTCCAGCTTCACCAGCACGGCGCTGCGCGACGGCCAGCTTGTGACGCTGCGCCTGCGCACGACCAACGCCTGCGGGCAGCCCGTAGCGGTGGTTTCCAACGGGGTGGGCGTGCACATTCAACCGCCGGTGGTAGTGAATGCGGGCCCCGACAAGGAAATTCTGCTGGGTACCTCCGTGGTGCTGGAAGGCACGGCCGACGGCAACTACCCCGTGACGTGGACGCCGGCCGCGGGGCTGACCATTCCGGCCAACGACCCGCTGCACCCCGTGGCCGCGCCCACGGCCACCACCACCTACACCCTCTCGGCCGGGGCCGGTGGCTGCGCCAGCTCTGACCAGGTGACCGTGACCGTGCGCCCGCCCATCCGCATTCCCAACGCCTTCACGCCCAACGGCGACGGCCGCGACGACACCTGGCAGATTGAGTTCATCGAGCAGTTTCCCGACAACACCGTGAACGTGTTCAACCGCTGGGGCAATAAGATTTTCTCCACCGATAACTACAGCCGGGCCAACGAGTGGCGCGGCGACATCAACGGCCAGCCCGCGCCGGTTGGCACCTATTACTACGTCGTCGTGACGAAGGGGCCCCTGGGCCGGTCCTACGCCGGGTCGATTACGGTTCTGTATTAACAAAGCGTCCGGCGGCGCATGCTGCGGCCGGGCCCCTTCTTCTTAGCATTAATCCTGAGGCACTTACTGTTATGAAAAGAGCTTTATACCTACTGCTGCTGCCGTTGCTGCTGCTGGCCGCCGCGCCGGCCCGGGCCCAGCAGCAGGCGCAGTACAGCCAGTACATGAACAACAACTACCTCCTGAACCCGGGCGCGACGGGCGTGGAGGACTACATCGACGTCAAGGCGAGCTACCGCACCCAGTGGACGGGCCTGGAAGGGGCCCCAAAAACCTACTACGCCAGCGCCAGCTCCTCGCTGGGCAAGTGGCGCAGCACCAGCAAGCGCACCATCCGTGACCGCGTGCGGCCGTTCCACGCCATCGGCGGCCTGCTTTACAACGACGTGACAGGCCCCACAAGCCGGACGGGCGCCTACGTCTCCTACGCCTACAACCTGGTGCTGACGCCCAAAATCCGGCTGGCGCTAGGCGTGTCAGCGGGCATGCAGCAGTTTTCCGTCGATGGCGAGCAGCTGCACTTCTTCGACCCCACCACCCGCGCCGCCAGCGCCGCCTCGCGCGTGCTCGACGGCTCGGTGGGCGTGTGGTTGTACAGCCCCGATTTCTACTTCGGGGCCTCCAGCGCGCAGATTCTGGGCAACCGGCTCAACTTCTCCTACGGCCCCAACTCGGTGGACGCGGGCGCGCCCGGCAACTCGCTGCGCCGCCACTACTTCGCCACGGCCGGGGTGCGGCTGCCCATCGACGACGACTGGTCACTGGTGCCGTCGGTGCTGGTCAAGGCCGTCAACCCCGCCCCGCTCTCGGTCGACCTCAACGCCAAGATTAAGTACCGGGATTTGCTGTGGTTCGGCGCGTCGTGGCGCGCCTTCGACTCGGTGGTCGGCATGGTGGGCCTCAGCTACGAGCAGCTCACGGTGGGCTACTCCTACGACGCCGGCATCTCCGGCCTCACTGGCTACCACGGCGGCAGCCACGAAATACTGGTGGGCCTGCGCCTCAAGAAAAAAGCCCAGGTGGTGTGCACCAACAAGTTCTGGTAAGGCTGGCTCACTGCTGGCGCTGATTATTGAGAAAGCTCGGGGCCCCAAACCCCGGGCTTTTTTTGTGTTTAACCCCTACTCCGTATGTTTACCGCCGTATGAAAGCAACTCTCCTCCTGGCTTTGCTGCCGCTGGCCGCCGCGGCCCAAATGGCCCCCGCTCCTTCCTCACTGTTGCCCAAGGCCGACCCGGCCATTGCAAAGCTGGTGAACGAGATTTCGGCCAAGAACCTGCAAACCGACATCGAGAAGCTCGTCAGCTTCGGCACCCGCCACACCCTCAGCGACACCCAGAGCCCGACGCGCGGCATCGGGGCGGCCCGCAAGTGGGTGCAGGGCGAGTTTGAAAAGTATAGCCAAGCCAGCGGCGGCCGCCTGAAAGTAGAAATGGACACCTTCACCGTCAAACCCGACGGCCGCCGCATCAACAAGCCGGTGCTGATGGCCAACGTGCTGGCCACGCTGCCCGGCACCGACCCCACCGATACGCGCGTCATCCTCGTGAGCGGCCACATCGACTCGCGGGTGAGCGACGTGATGAACGCCACCGCCGACGCGCCGGGGGCCAACGACGACGGCTCGGGCACGGTGCTGGTGATGGAGCTGGCCCGCGTGCTGGCCGGCCAGAAATTCCCGTGCACCCTGAAATTTGTGGTCGTGCAGGGCGAAGAGCAAGGCCTCTACGGCTCCAGCCACCTGGCCGAGCGGGCAAAAAAAGAAGGCTGGAACCTGGTGGCCATGCTCAACAACGACATCGTGGGCAACTCGCACGGCCACGACCCCGACCTGAGCGACGCCACCAAGCTGCGCGTGTTCAGCGAAGGCGTGCCGGCCACCGAAACGCCCGAGCAGGCCAAGCAGCGCCGCCAGCTCAGCTCCGAAAATGACGCGCCCAGCCGCCAACTCGCCCGCGCCGCCCAGCGCGCCGCCCAGCTCTACGCCAAGGGCCAGGAGCTGGTGCTCATCAACCGGCCCGACCGCTTCCTGCGCGGCGGCGACCACACGCCGTTCAACCAGCAAGGCTTTGCCGCCGTGCGCTTTACGGAAATGAACGAGGACTACAGCCACCAGCACCAGGACCTGCGCACCGAAAAAGGCCGCGCCTACGGCGACGTCATCGCGGGCATGGACTTCGCCTACCTGCGCCGCAATGCCGGCATCAACCTTGCCACCATGGCCAGCCTGGCCCTGGCCCCCGGGGCCCCCGCCAAAGTCGAAGTCCTCACCGCCGACCTCACCAACCGCACCGCGTTGCGCTGGCAGGCGCCCACCGGGGGCCCCAAGCCGGCCGCCTACGCTGTGCTCGTGCGCGCCAGCGACGCGCCGCAGTGGCAGCAGCGCTACCTCGTGACCGATACCAAGGCCGACCTGCCCATCAGCAAAGACAACTTCACCTTCGGCATCGCCAGCGTCGACGCCGCTGGGCACGAGAGCCCCGCCGTGCTGCCCGTGGTAGGGCGGTAATAATTGTATACTTATTTATTTTTTTAATAAATCCCGGAATGACAAATCTAAAGCTGACTTATCAGGAAATAAAAAGCCGATTAACTGGTTTTAGCCTCCCTTTTTTCGGAGTTTCTTGGCAACCCGACGAATCAGAAATTAAGGTTGCTAGAAGGATAATTGCTTTTCTTGAGGACAGGAGAGTTTTATATTCTCCCCATGAATTGGAAGTACCAAGACACTGCATTGACTCAATTCAAGAAATCAGAAAGTACTTAACCGAGGAAATTGGCAAAATTGCTCAGAGGAGTGAATTGTATGATGACTTACAATTTCTAAGGTCATCGTGCAGGAAATTTTTAGACAACATTCATAGTGTGCGACATGACATAGCAAATTCTCAAGATTTTTCCTCATTCAGTGGGTGGGTATTCTTGACAGCATTGGGAGAGCTTCGAGGAGTATTTGGCATTGGCATTTCCAAAATTGCTACTGCATATGGATTAGACGTTGCAGGGGATTTAGGGAAGATTATACCGATTGGAAATGAACCTGCTACTAGCGCAAATTTGACGCACCGTAACTCGTGATTGTTAACCAAAGTTGCCCCTTACATAAGTCAGTCTAGCCTAAAGGTTAACCTGTTAATACAACAGTAGAAGCAATGCCAGCATCTTACAATCATGTCTAGCTTAAACCGATTCATCGATGCCCAAGAAATGGCTTACCCGCAGGCCTTGGCAGAAGTGCAAAACGGCCGCAAGCGCAGCCACTGGATATGGTACATTTTTCCCCAAATTCAGGGCCTGGGATTCAGTGAGATTTCTAAGCACTACGCCATTGAAAACCTTTCCGAAGCGGAGGAATACGCCAAACACCCCGTGCTGGGGCCCCGGCTGGTGGAGATTTGCACAGCCTTGCTGGGGCTGGCCAGCAGCGACGCCGGCCGGATATTCGGCAGCCCCGACGATTTGAAGCTGAAATCGTCGATGACGTTGTTTGCCGCTTTGCCGGGCGCTGACCCGGTATTTGAAGCGGTTTTGGCGAAGTTTTTCAAGGGCGTGCACGATGCCAAAACGCTGCAAACTATTGGCCAGCGGCCGTAACGCCGGCCGGCTGTAATGCCCGGGGCCCCGCAGCGATACATCACCTAAACTCATCAATCCTCTTTTGGCCATGTCGCTGCTCATACTGCTGCTCGTCGTTCTCATTCTCCTGGCGCTCAGCCTGCGCATTGCGCAGGAATACCAGCGGGCCGTCGTGTTCCGGCTGGGGCGCTACACGGGCACCCGGGGCCCCGGGCTGTACTGGCTCATCCCGTTTATGGAGCGCCAGCAAACCATTGACATGCGCACCAAAACGGTGGAGCTGGAGCAGCAGGAAACCATCACCAAGGACAGCGTGACCATCAAGGTAAACGCCGTGCTGTGGTTCAAGGTCCTCAACCCGGCCGACGCCGTAATTAAGGTGGCCGACTACAACAAGGCGGTGTACCAGTTGGCCGTCACGGCGCTGCGCAACATCATCGGCCAGAACCAGCTCGACGAGGTGCTGCGCGAACGCGCCCACATCAACGGGGCGCTGCTGCAAATCGTGGACGCCGCCACCGAGGCCTGGGGCGTGAAGATTGAGCTGGTCGAAATCAAAGACGTGGAAATTCCGGAGTCCATGCAGCGGGCGATGGCGCGCGAGGCCGAGGCCATCCGCGAGAAGCGCGCCCGCATCATCAAGGCCGAAGCCGAGTTGGAAGCCTCGCTAAAACTCACGCAGGGGGCCCTGGAAATGGAAAAAAGCCCCATTGCCCTGGAGCTGCGCCGCATGCAAATGCTGTCGGAAATTGGCATTGACAACAACACGACCACCGTGGTGCTCATCCCCTCAGAATTCACCAACGCGGCCAAAAGCTTCTCGCAAATGGTGAACCAACAAGGCGTTACGCCGGCTTCGTAACATCAAGCGTAAATCAAATAAAAAAGGCTTCGTGCGTAATGCGCGAAGCCTTTTTTATTTGAAACGATTTTGCTCCTCTGGTATCCGCCCAGCCGAAGCATCCCTCCCGCTTCGTTGCTTCGATTGAGTTGCTTGCGCAGGAAAATTGCTTCCCTACGGTCAGCACAACCGTGTTTTTCCTTGTTCACCAGTAGCAATTCGGTTGATTACCGCCCTTACTTCTTCCCGCTGGCCTCGGCCAGCACGCCTTGGTTGAGGCGGGTGTATTCGGCCCGAGAAATTTCGTTTTTATCGGTTTTGACTAGCTCCAGCGACTTGTTGGCGGCAGCAATGGCTTCCTGCTTTTTGCCTTGTTTCAGCAGCAGCTTGGCCCGCCAGTAATAGCCGTAGAAAGCGTCGTCGGGGTTGGTTTTGATGAACTCGTCGAACCAGCCGAGGGCGGGCGTGAGGTCGGGTTGGTTGGAGTCGTAGTAGTACTGCGCGGCCGCGACGTAGGGCTTTTTCGTGCCCTTCATGGCCTCCCTGATCTGGGCCAGCACAATCGGGTCGGGGTTGGCGGTGAGGGGCACGCGCACGACGGCGCGGTCCCAGGCCAGCACAAGGTCGGCGGCGGCGGGACGCAGGTTTTCGAGGCTGAGCGACAGGGTTTCCTGCGGGGCCGCCAGTTGGGCGGCTTTGGCCGATACGCGCAGCACGTCAAGGCTCTGCTTGTAATCGTAGGCCCCCCACTGCGCGGTGTCGCGGTTGAGGATGATCATCCAGTCCGTTTTGCCGGGGATGGCCAGCAGGGCGTAGGTGCCGGCCGGCACGGCCTGGCCCGCCACTTTTACTTCCTCGCCGAAGTGGATGGTGGTGACGGCGTTGGCGCCCGCGCGCCACACCTGGCCGTAGGGCACGAGCCCCCCGAAGGCCACGCGCCCGCGCAGCGAGGGCCGCGCGTAATGCAGCTCGACGAACGAAGTGGAAAACGCCTGCCGAACGCGCACCGCCGGGCTGGCCTGCGGGATGGTGAGCGTGGTTTGGGCGTGGGCGGCGGGGGCGAGCAGCCCGGCCAGGGCGGCGCAAAAGTAAGCGGGTTTCATGGGCACGAAAGTAAGTTTTTTCGGGGGCCCAGCGCAGCCAAACAACCGCGGGTGAATTACGTTCTTAATTAGTGCCGCCACGGGGCCCGGGCGCATCCCCATTTTCCTGCTTTGTCCATGAAAATCCTGCTCACCGGAGCCACCGGCTACATTGGCCAGCGCCTGCTGCCCGGGTTGGCCGAGGCCGGCCACGAGGTGGTGTGCCTCGTGCGCGACGCCCGCCGCTTCGCCCTGCCCGACACGCTGCCCGAGGACCGGCGCTCGCAAGTAAGCGCCGTGCAGGGCGACTTGCTGAAGCCCGAAACGCTGGCCGACCTGCCCCTGGACATCGACGCGGCCTACTACCTAGTGCACTCGATGAGCGGGGGCGACAAGGATTTTTTCCAGCTGGAGCAAGACTCGGCCCGCAATTTCACGCAGTACCTCGACCGCACCGGGGCCCGGCAGGTCATCTACCTCTCCGGCATCGCCAACGACCACGACCTGAGCGTGCACCTGCGCTCGCGCAGCGCCGTGGAAGACGTGCTGGCCGGGGCCCAAAAGGCGCAGCTCACGGTGCTGCGGGCCAGCATCATCATCGGGTCGGGGTCGGCCTCGTTCGAGATTATCCGCGACATTGTGGAAAAGCTACCGGTGATGGTGACGCCGCGCTGGCTGAACTCGCGCTGCCAGCCGCTGGGCATCCGCGACGTGATGTTTTACCTCGTGGCGGTGCTCGACAACCCCGCCTGCTTGGGCCAAAGCTTCGACCTTGGGGGCCCCGACGTACTGACCTATAAGGAGATGCTGCTCGGGCTGGCTGCCCAGCGCGGCTACCGGCGCTGGATTATGACGGTGCCCGTGCTCACGCCGCGGCTCTCGTCGTGGTGGCTGTACCTGGTCACCAGCACCTCGTTTTCGCTGGCCCAAAGCCTGGTGGAGAGCCTCAAGAACGACACCGTGGCCGACCCGGCCCGCAGCATTGCCCGCGCCGTGCCGCACCCGTGCATGAGCTACCGCGAGGCCCTGGCCCTGGCCTTCCAGCGCATCGAGCAGAACGAGGTGGTGAGCAGCTGGAGCGACGCCATGAGCAGCGGCAACCTGCGCCAGAACTACATGGACGCCATCCAAATTCCCAAAAACGGGATGTTTTTTGACCGGCAGCTGCGGCTGTTTACGCGGCCCGTGGCCGAGGTGCTCGACAACATCTGGCGCATCGGCGGCGAGCGGGGCTGGTACAAAACCGACTGGCTGTGGCGCATCAGGGGCCTGATGGACAAGCTGGTGGGCGGCGTGGGCCTGCGCCGGGGCCGCCGCTCGCCCAGCCGCCTGCGCGCCGGCGACCCGCTCGATTTCTGGCGCGTGCTGGTGGCCGACCGCGCCGCCAAGCGCCTACTGCTCTATGCCGAGATGCGCCTGCCCGGCGAGGCCTGGCTCCAGTTCCGCATCGTGGACAACGAGGACGGCACCCACGCCCTGGAGCAACTGGCCGCCTACCGCCCCCAGGGTCTGGCCGGGCGCTTGTACTGGTACTCGGTGCTGCCCTTCCACGGCATCATTTTCAAAGGGATGGTGAAGAACTTGGTAGAGTTTGGGGCCCTGGACGCGGAAAAGTAGTCCGTTGCCGGGCTGGGCAAAAGTCTAATATTTTTTGTTTTAATAATTATTGGTCAATAACTTACGTCGCCCAAACCGGGCAGTGGCGGGTCTGACAGCTGTGTTTTTTGGGTAGTATTTGCGCAGGGTGGACCGCTACCTTTCGGGCCGTCCTCCCTCTCCCCCACCGCGCGGCCCATGCCCCTTTATACGTTCGAACTGCCCGCCGTTTTTCGGCCTGGCCATTACACCGCCTGCTACCTGCTGGCCGTGGCCACCTATCAACTATTGCTGCTGCTGGAAGGCCGGCGGCGCGGCTTCTCCCTGCGCCCCTGGCTGCTGATGCAGGCCGCCACGCTGCTGGCCTTCGTGGTGGGCTGCAAGCTGGTGGTGCTCCCGCCGGCCGACTGGCCGGCGCTGTGGCAGGGCGGGGCCGACCTGGGGGCCTACCCGGTGCGCTCGGCGCTGGGCGGCATCGCGGCCAGCAGCCTGGTGCTGTTGGCGTTGCGGCGGTGGCTGGGCCTGGGCTGGTCGGCATTCGATGCCTTTGTGGGGCCCCTGGCGGTGGGGCTGGCCGTGCAGTGTCTGGGCTGCCTGGCAGCCGGCTGCTGCTGGGGCGAGCTGGCCAGCAGCGGTCTGGGGCTGTGCTTCGGACCCGGCACGGGGCCCTACGCTGCCCAGGTGGCGCGGGGCCTGTTGCCCGCCGGGGCCCCGCACGCGCTGCCCGTGGTGCCCACGCAGCTGTACGGGTTGCTGCTGTGCGTGGCGCTGGCCGGGGCCACGTGGGCCACGCGCCGCCGCGCCTGGCCGGCCGGCACGCGCTACCTGTTGGGCACGGGGGCCCTGTTGCTGGCCTGGGGCGGGCTGTGCGCGTGGCGCGACCCGGCCAGCCAAACCCTGGGGGCCCAGCCGCTGGCGCTGGGCGGCGTGCGACTGCTGGCCATTCAGTGGGGCGTACTGGGAGTAGGGCTGCTGCACTTGGCCGGCGCAGCGTTGCTGTTGTGGTGGGGCACGGTGTTCCCGGTGGCCCGGGCGGCCGCGCCCGGCGCGCCGCAGCCGGCGCGGCAGCTGGCCGGGGCCGCCGCCCTGCTGGCCCTAACGGCCGCGCTGGCCCCGCACGCCCTCACCGGGGCCGAGTTTCGGGTGCTGCAAGTGATGCTGGGGGCCCTGCTGCTGGCCGAAGCGGTGGCCTGGTGGCCGGCGCTGGCCGCCGCCGGGTGGCGCGGGCAGCCCCGGCTGGCCTTCGCCGGGGCCCTGGCCTTACTCGTGCTGATGAGCCAGGCTCCGGCCCCACGTCAGGATTCGGTACGGTCCATTGATTTTTCGGTAGGCGCGTCTCAGGGGACTTTCGACCAAGACTTTGACTACAACGCCACTACCAGCGGCGGGGGCTGCGGCGGGGGAGGCAGCTACCCGGTGGCCCCCTCGCGCGATGGCTACCTGCACCGCTACCAAACCGTGGGCGGGCAGGTGGCGGTGCAACTCAAGCCCGAAGGCAACAGCCCATTAGGCACCGTGGGCGTGGCTGTGTGGGGCGGCACCGACCGGGTAGCCTTTGCGCCGCAAACGCCCGGCAGTGGGTCGTTGCAGACCAGCGCCCCAACGAGCACCCGCACGTACAACCTATTGGATGTCAACCCTTATGTAGAAGGCAATTTTCAAACCATACGGAACATCAGCGTGGGTTACCACGTGGGCTTCCACGCGGGCCGCTTGCTGAATAACCAGGCCTACCGGAATGACTCGACGCTGGAAGCCAAGCCCTTGCTGCCCGACCTGCAGGTGTGGGTAGGCAACCGCTGGCTGCTGTTTGCCCAGGCCGATGCGGGCTACGGCGCGGGTGGCGTCGGCAACTACCTCTACCGCGTCGGCCTGGGTTCGGGGCTGGGTTCGCGCAAAGGCGGCAGCGTAGTAGCCGGCGTGGCGTTCAGCAGCGTCGATCCACACAGTTTTTCCGTGGGCGACATCGCCAGCAATGAGCGTCCGGCCAGCACCACCATGGGCTTCGCGGCGGCCAATATCCGGCTGGCTAACAGCGGCTTCGCCCTGGAGCCCACCGCCGCTACCGATTTTGGCCGGCGCCACCAACTCAGCCTGCGCCTGCACTACCGCATCGGCCTCAAATAGGGCCCCGGGGCCCTATTCTTAGCTGAATACCGGCACCACGCGGCCCTCGTCCACCTTTAGAGCGGCGTCGTACTTCTTACCGGTTTTGGCTGAGACAAAGCCCTTGATGACGCCCGTTTCGCCGCGGCGCAGCAGCTGCTTTAGTTGCGTGTCGGTCAGCTCCTTACCGCCCCAGGCGAAGGGCACGCGGAACTGGCAGTCCTCGCGGAAGCGCGAGCAGCCGTAGGCGCTGCTGCCGCGCAGCATGGTGCCGAGCTTGCACACCGGGCACGGAATCTGGCCGGGGTCGGTGGCGGTGGTGGGCTTGCTTTCGGCGGCGGGCAGCAGCACCGGCTGGTGCTGCGCGTCGAGGCCCAGGGCGGCGTCGAATTTCTGCCCGTCGGGCCCCACGAAGCCCTTCATGATGGGCGTGCGGCCCTTGGCCAGCAGGGCTTTAACCTGCAGGTCGCTGAACTTCTTGCCCTGCATTTCCGTGGGCAGCCGGAACTGGCAGCCCTCGCGGAAGCGGGCGCAGCCAAAGGCCGTTTTGCCGCGCAGGATGTGGCCGGTTTTGCAGGCCGGGCAGGGCCCCAGGCCGGCCGGGGCATCGGCGGTTTTTTTGGCAGCTGGCGCGGCGGCGCTGGCCTTGCCGACTGCCGCCGGGGCGGGGCCCTGGGGGCCCCGGGCGGCGGCTTGCTCCGCGCTGCCGCTCGTCACGGCGCGGCCGCTGCTGTCGGTTTTTACCTCCTGCACCATCTCGCGCACCAGGCCCGTGAGCTCGCCCAGGAACTGCTCGCTGGTGAGTTCGCCGCGCTCAATCTGGCGCAGCTTGTGCTCCCACTGGCCGGTCAGCTCCGCCGATTTTAGGGTTGGGTTGCGGATGAGGCCGATGAGCTCCACGCCCGTCGGGGTGGGCAGGATGCGCTTTTTCTCGCGCCGGATGTAGTTGCGCTTGAACAGCGTTTCGATGATGGCGGCGCGCGTGCTGGGGCGGCCGATGCCGTTCTCCTTCATCGCCTGGCGCAGCTCCTCGTCGTCGATGTTGCGGCCGGCGGTTTCCATGCCGCGCAGCAGGCTGGCCTCGGTGTAGTCCTTGGGCGGCTGGGTGGTTTTGCTGTCGAGGCGCGGTGCGTGGGGCCCGCTTTCACCCTTGGCGAAGCTGGGCAGCACGGTGCTCACCACGTCGTCGTCCTCGGCGGCGGGGGCCCCGGGCTTTTCACCCGCGGCGGGCGCGGGCTTGGGCGCCGCCTGTTGGGCCGGGTCGCCGTACACCACGCGCCAGCCGGGGCTGAGGATCTGGCGGCCGCGCACCCGAAACGGGCGCTCGGCGGCCTCGGCCAGCACGGTGGTGTTGCTCACCTCGCAGTCGGGGTAAAACGCGGCGATGAAGCGCCGCGCGATGATGTCGTACACGCTGCTCTCCATCCCGCCGCCGGGGCCCGCCGCACCGGTCGGGATAATGGCGTGGTGGTCGGTTACCTTGTTGTTGTTGAACACCTTGCCCGTCTTCGGAATCTTGCCCGCCAGCAGCGGCGCCGTCAGCGTGGGGTACGCCAGGCCGCGCAAAATGCCCGGGATTTTCGGGTACTGGTCGTCGGGCAGAAACGTGGTGTCCACCCGCGGGTAGCTCACGGCCTTCTTCTCGTACAGGGCCTGCACCAGCTTCAGCGTGTCCTCGGCCGAGAGGCCCAACTGGTTGTTGCACTGCACTTGCAGCGAGGTCAGGTCGAACAGGCGCGGCGGCGACTCGCGGCCTTTTTTAATCTCCACGTCGGTAATCACCAGCGGCGCGGGGCGCACGGCCTCCAAGGCCTCGTTGGCTTCCTTCTCGGTCACGAAGTAGCCCAGGGCCTTCAGGCGCTCCTTTTCGTCGGGCGCATCCTCAGCAGCTTTGGCCTGCTTGGGCGGGGCGATGTGGGCGAACATCGTGCCCCGGTACTCCGTCCGCAGTACCCAATAAGGCTCGGGCTGGAAGTTCTGGATTTCGTGGTGGCGGGCCACCAGCAGGGCCAGCGTGGGCGTCTGCACCCGCCCGATGCTCAGCAGCTGCTTGTCCTGGTACGTCGTGTATTTCAGCGTGAACAGGCGCGTGGCGTTCAGGCCCAGCAGCCAGTCGCCCACGGCCCGGCTCTTGCCCGCCTGGTAGAGCTTATCGAACTCTTTACCATCACGCAAGTTGTTGAACCCCTGCCGAATGGCTTCCTCGGTGAGCGACGAAATCCAGAGCCGCTTCACCGGCTTGCGGCACTTGGCCTCCATTAGCACCCAGCGCTGAATCACCTCCCCTTCCTGCCCGGCGTCGCCGCAGTTGATGACCTCCGTGGCCTCGTCCACCAGCCGCTTGATGGTATGGAACTGCTTCACCACGCCCTCGTCGCGCCGCATGAGCTTGATGCCGAACGAGTCGGGCACCATCGGCAGGCTGTGCAGGCTCCAGCGCTTCCACTGCGGGTCGTAGTCGTCGGGCTCCTTCAGCTGGCAAAAGTGGCCGAAGGTCCAGGTCACCTGGTAGCCGTTGCCTTCCATGTAGCCGTCCATGCGGCGGGTGGCGCCCAGCACGGTGGCAATTTCGCGGGCCACGCTGGGCTTTTCGGCAATGCAGACAATCACGGATTCGGGGCGGTTTGGATTGATTCGACCATTTTTCGGCGCGAATAATCAACAAAGGTAACCGCGGAAAAGGTCGGTGCTTGGGCCCCCAGGCCCGGGCAGCGCCGGGGTTCGCCGCCGCGGGGGCCCTACGCGGCCGCCGCGTCCAGATTCACCGCCGTTGCCACTTCGCCGGTCAGTTTGCCCAGGGCCCAAACTGGGGGCGAGGTCGTGCGCTGCACCCACCACAGCACCGCGGCCACTATTAGCGCGCTTAGCCCCACAGCCCCCGCGTACACCCAGGCTGAGCCGAAGGCTTTCGGCAGCGGGTCGGTTTGCCAGGTTACGGGGCCCCAGCGCATCGCAATGAATGCCAGCGAATTATTGAGCGCGTGCATGGCCACGCACACGCACAGCGACCGGGTGCGGTAGTACAGCCAACCCAGCAATAGCCCCGAAAAAAAAGCGTGCGCACTTTGCGCCGGGTTGAAGTGCATCAGACTAAACAACAAGGCCGATTGCCCAATGGCCACCCAGGGCCGGCGGCTGCGCAGCAGGCCTTGCAGCACCACGCCCCGGCACAGCATTTCCTCCAGCACGGGCGCGGCTACGGCCATCCCCACCAAAGCGCTGGCCGGGTTTTTCATCATTTTTTGGAAAGCGCCGTGGGCCCAATTAGGTAAATGCAGGAAATCGAGCAGCGAGAGCACCACAATCGAGGCCAGCACCAGCGCCGGCAGCACCGCGTACAGGCCGGGCGGCGCCTGCCCTTGCGGCCGCAGCGGCAGCCAGCGCTTGCCCGCCCGCCAGCGTAATACCCCTAGCAGGGCCAGGTTGGGCACGGTTGCTAGCAAAACCGTTGCGCTACCCGGGGACGAGGCAAGCGCTTTTTCGACGCCCAAATAAAGCGGCACGCCAACCACCAGCGCTACCAACAGGTACCACCCCAAAATGCCCCAGCTCTCGGCCAGGGTGGGGTACGCCGGAGCGGGGCGTTTGGCAGGGACGGGCGTTTCGGATATGAGTAGTGCCATGCAAGGCGGCGGGCTGAAAGAGAAGGCTGGGCTTTTCGGCAATGCAGACTATCACGAGTTATGCTAAATAATATGCTAAATAAACTGAGCCGCTGATTAACTGAGCAGCGAAGCAACCAGTAAAAGTAACCGCGAAAAAGTCAGTTAGAACCCACCGGTGGGGCCCAAAGGAGAAGTAAAAGCAGCACCTTACCGACAACAAATAATTGATTTACAAAACCTAATGCCGCGCCCACCGGGGCCTATTGCCTGGGGCCTTAACATTTCGATAATATTATGAATGCCAGATGATTATAATATAATTCGGGCTTTTGCGCGTACTACTGAACCCTACTGTAGGCGCCGCGTACTAGCGCTTATGCAGCCCACCGATCCTACCAACGACCCGCTACCGCTCGACTCCGTGCCCTTAGTGGTGCCCGTGATTGAGGAGGTGGTCCGTCTGGAAAAACAAACGGTGGAAACGGGCCGCGTGGTCATCCGCAAGCACGTGCACACGGAAACTCAAACCGTCGACGTGCCTTTGCGCGAGGAACAAGTCAACGTGCAGCGCATTGCCGTGAACCGCTACGTAGACGAGGCTCCGGCCGTCCGCTACGAAGGCGAAACGATGATCCTGCCCGTATTACGGGAAGAAATTGTTATCACCAAGCGCCTGCTGCTGGTCGAAGAACTGCACGTGCGCACGCAGGTATTCAACACCCACACTCCCCAAACCGTGGAGCTGCGCCGCGAAGAAGTGCATTATGAGCGGGTGGCCTCCCCGCCCGCACCTCCGCAGCCCTAATCCTTGCATCGTTTTCACCATTTCCACTTTCCACCCCTTTCCCATTCCTTCTTTCCCATGGCACAAACAGTAGTAGGCTTATTCAACAGCGCTTCCGAAGCGCAGCAGGCCGTTCAGCAACTCACCAGCGCCGGCTTCGTGCGCGACAACGTAGACGTGGCCGCCCAGCAGCAGGGCGGCGCCAGCAGTGCCGGCAGCGGCCGCAACAACGACCCCTCGGATTACCAGAACGCCAGCGGCACGGCCACCGAAGGCGCCGTCGATGCCACGGCCCGCGTGGCCGGCAAGGCCGAGGACGGCATCGGCAACTTTTTTAGTAACCTGTTCGGGGGCGACGACAACGACGACGCCCGGGCATACACCGGGGTGGCCCGCAGCGGCAGCTCGGTGGTGACGGTGCACGCCGCCACGGCCGACGAAGCCGAGCGCGCCCGCGACATCCTCGACCAGTACGGGGCCATCGACGTGCACGAACAGGCCGCCGCCCAGGGCTATGCGGCAACCGGGTCCCAACAGGCCACCGGCGGCACCGCCGAGGGTACCCAGAAGCTGAACATCATCGAGGAGAACTTGCAAGTTGGCAAGCGCGTAGAGCAGACCGGCGGGGCCCGCATCCGCACCCGCATCATCGAACGCCCCGTGGAAGAAAGCGTGCGCCTGCGCGAAGAACACGTGAACGTGAACCGAACCGAAGTGAACCGCCCCGCGACCGAAGCCGATTTTGCGGCCTTCAAAGAAGGCGAAATCAGCGTGACGGAGCAAGCTGAGCGCGCCATTGTGGCCAAGGAAGCCCGCGTGGTGGGCGAAGTCAGCATTGACAAAACCGCCACGGAACGCGTGGAAACCATTCACGACACGGTGCGCAAAACCGATGTGGAGGTGGAAAACCTGGGCGGGGCCCGGACCGCTGCGGACAACGACCAGAACAACAGCACTGGCAAGTTATAAGCTGCTGCGTAAGGCCCCAGGGCCCCAGCAAAAACGGCTGCCAGAAATCTGGCAGCCGTTTTTGCTGGGGCTCGCGCTTTAACCGGTAAATGCCGGCATTGGCGGGCTGGGGAAATCAATTCGTCGGACTGGGCCCACTCCTCGGTGCCCGAGGCCGTACCTAGGTGCAGGCAAAGCAGGCCCGGCGTTTGCATTTTCCCTGGTTTGCTTTTTTATTATGTCCGACGTTGTTCTCATCGCCGAGCCCTACGGCTCCATGCTGTTTGCCCCCGAGGTGCCGTGCCTCATCGTGCAGTGGCACGGTTTCGCAAGGAGCGTCGAGTTGCGCTCCTTGCTGGACCGCGGCTTGGCGCTGTACGAAGCCAAAACCCGCCAGTGCAAGCCGCTGGGATGGCTGGCCGATACTCGCCAACTAGGCGCCGTGCGCGCCGAAACGCAGCAGTGGCTGAAGGACGACTGGAACCCGCGGGCCGCTGCCGCGGGCATCCGCCACGTAAGCTTAGTGGTACCCGAAACGGTGTTCGGGCAAATTTCGGTGGGCACGTATTCCGCCAATGCGGCCGCCGCCGAAGCCTACTGCCTCACCTCCAGCCAACACCACACGCTCGACGTTGCCAAAGCGTGGCTGCGCGAGCAGTTGCAGCAAAAGAAGTGAGCCCCCTGGGGCCCCCGCGCCGCCGAACAAGGCCGCGTGGGGCCCCTGGAAAAGGCAACGCGCGGCCCGGCGCCGGCTACTGCGAATCGGCGTCGCCGCGCTCCTGGGCCTGGCGCAGCTTGCTGTTTTTCTTGCCGTAGCCGAAGTAGATGGCTAGGCCGATGGCCAGCCACACGAACAGGCGCAGCCAGGTTTCCCAGGGCAGCGAGGCCATCATCACCAGGCACACCACGATGCCCAGGATGGGTACCACCGGCACCCACGGCGTGCGGAAGCTGCGGGGCGCGTCGGGGTTGGTGCGGCGCATAATCATCACGCCCAGGCACACCATCACGAAGGCCAGCAGCGTGCCGATGCTCGTCATTTCGCCCACCACGGAGATGGGCACGAAGCCCGCGAACACGGCAATGAACGAGCCCAGCAGCAGGCTCGACTGGAACGGCGTGTTGAACGTGGGGTGCAGCTTGGAGAACACCGGCGGCAGCAGCCCGTCGCGCGACATCGAGAAAAACACCCGCGACTGCCCCAGCAAATCGACCAGAATGACGGACGTGTAGCCAATGAGAATGGCCAGGATCACGGCCGAGCTGAGCCAGGCGTAGGGCGTTTTTTCGATGGCGATGGCCACCGGCGCGGCGCTGTTTTTGAACTCCGAGTAGTTGGCTAAGCCGGTGAGGACGTGGCCGAAGAGCACGAACAGCACCGTGCAAACGGCCAGCGAGCCGAGGATGCCGATGGGCATGTTGCGCTGCGGGTTCTTGGTTTCCTGGGCCATGGTGGCCACGATGTCGAAGCCGATGAAGACGAAGAAAATGACCCCCGCCCCGCGCAAAATGCCGCTTAGGCCAAACTCGCCGAACTTGCCGGTGTTGGCCGGGATGTAGGGCTGGTAGTTGGCAGGGTCGATGTACTTCCAGCCTAGGGCGATGAACACCAGCACCACGGCCACCTTCAGGGCCACCACCAGGGCGTTGAACCAGGCCGACCCTTTCGTGCCCCGCGTGACGATGGCCGTGATGGCCAGCACCACCAGCATGGCCGGCACGTTTACGTAGCCCGTCACGCTGGAGCCGTCGGCCAGCTTGGCCGACTCGAAGGGCGACATCACCAACTGGGCCGGCAGGTGCAGGCCGTACTTGCCCAGGAACTTGATGAGGTACTGCGACCAGCTGATGGCCACCGTGGCGGCCCCCACCGAGTATTCGAGCACCAGGTCCCAGCCGATAATCCAGGCGAACAGCTCGCCCATGGTGGCGTAGGAATAGGTGTAGGCCGAGCCCGACACGGGCACCAGCGCGGCAAACTCGGCGTAGCACAGCGCCGAAAAAGCGCAGCCCACGGCCGCCACCACGAAGGAGAGCGTGACGGCGGGCCCGGCGTTGTTGGCCGCCGCGATGCCGGTAAGCGAAAACAGGCCCGCGCCGATGATGACGCCGATGCCGATGGCAATGAGGCTGAAGCCGTTGAGGGTACGCTTGAGGGTATTGCCCCCGGTTTCGGCCGCTTCGCGCTGCAACAGGGCCAGTGATTTTTTCAGCATAACTAAAAACTCGGGGCCCAGCGCGGGCCGGGCGGTAAACAAGGGGACGGCCAGGGCCCCGGGGCCCCATCCAAACCACTCCCCACAAAAAAGAAAGATTAATGCAAGGCCAGCCCTGGGCCGGCCGGGGGCCCTACCCGGCGGCCCGGCACCCCGCGCGGCAACAACAGCCGACGGGTACGCGCATGGGGCGGCGGCCGGCTACGGCTGGCAAAAGGGGCAACAAAAGGGGTAGGTATAGCACGGCAGCGCGTTTTATAGAACCAGGCCTTGGCACCGGGCCCGCCAAAGGCGGGGGGTTGCCGGCGCGTCAACGAGCCTGTCTCTCGGCGCCTCTTTATAAAAACAACCCGCGGCGCACCGCAGCGTTGCCGGGCAAAGGTACGGCGGCGGGGGCCCCAGCGCTAGCGGTGCAGGTCGGCCAGGGTTTGGCGCAGCTCGGCGTGCAGCACGCGCACTACTTGGGTGGCCTCTTCGCGGCTGGAGCGGCGGTAGCCGAGAGCGGCCTCCGTGTCGGGCGTGGCTTCCCATTGCTGGAGCGAGGCCAGGGTGTCGATGCGGGTGAGCGACTGGTCGATGCGCGCGTCGACGCGCTGGCGCAGGGCGGCAGCCAGGTCGGGGTCTGTTTCCAGGGCCACGCGCAGGTCGAGCAGGGCCGTGGCCACGTCGCCGAGGCTAGCCAGCAGCACGCTTTCTTCGGCCGAAAACGTGCGCGGGGCGTGGTCCATCACGCACAGCGTGCCGATGGCAAAGCCGTCGGCCGAGCGCAGGGGCTGGCCGGCGTAGAACTGCAGGTCCAGCGCCGCCGCCGCGCCAGGGTTGGTGAGTTGGCAGGGGCGCACCAGCAGGTTTTCGTACACCGTCACGCCGTCTTGCAAAACGGCCACCGAACACAGGCTGTCGGGCCGCGCTACCCGCTCGAGGCCGGGTAGGCCCACGTTGCCGGCGAAGACGACTTCCTCGGCCTCCACCAGCGACACCAGGGCAACGGGCACGCCAAAAAGCTTGGCCACGATGCTCACCAGGTCGTTGAAGAGCTGCTGGCCGGGTACGCTCAGCACCTGGTACTGGCGCAGGGCCTTCAGGCGGTGGGGCTCGTAGGTGGGAATCAGGTCGGGGTACGCAGATAATTCAGCCATGTATTTTCGTCCGCAAACGCAAAGTCAATTCAAAAGTTCACCGTTAAGCTGAGCTTATGACCGGTCTTAAGCGGCCGGCACGTTCCTTTGGGGCCCCCATTTATCGATTCCATGCGCATTCTATTAGTCGAAGACGAACCTTCCGTGGCCGCGTTTCTGCACCAGGGCCTCAGCGAGCAGGGCTACACCGTGGACCTGGCCGCCGATGGCCTGCTGGGGCTGACCCGGGCGCAGGCCACGCGCTACGACTGCCTCATCCTCGACCAGTTGCTGCCCGGGCTGGGCGGGCTGGAGGTGTGCCGCCAGGTGCGGGCCCACGACGCGGGCGTGCCCATCCTGATACTGACGGCGCTGGGCGAAACGGACGATAAAATCCGGGGCCTCGACGCCGGGGCCGACGACTACCTCGTGAAGCCCTTCGCCTTTGAGGAGCTGCTGGCGCGCCTGCGGGCCCTGGTGCGCCGCCGCACCGAGGCCCCCGCCCCCGCCGCGCCCCTGCACCTGGCCGACCTCACCCTCGACCCCGCCGCCAAGCGCGTAACGCGCGCCGGCCAGGCCGTGCAACTCACGGCCCGCGAGTTTGCCCTGCTCGAATACCTACTGCGCCACCAAAACCGGGTGGTGGGCCGCGCCGACTTGCTGGAGCACGTTTGGGACCTGAGCTTCGACACCGGCTCGAACGTGGTGGACGTGTACATCAATTTCCTGCGCAAAAAAATCGACAAAGGCTTCGACACCAAGCTCATCCACACGCTGGTGGGCATGGGCTACATGATGAAAACCGAGGACTGATTTTTTAATGTGGGCGAATGTGGCGATGCGCGGAGTGTGGTTCTGTGAATGAAATCGGAATGCCAAAGGGCCGTCATGCAGCGCGCAGCGAAGCATCTTTCCCGCGCCAGTAATCCTGATTAGTTACGCGGGAAAGATGCTTCGCTGCGCGCTGCATGACGGCCTTTTGATCGGTTGGGGGCCCCATTTCCCACATCCTGCACATCCTGCACATTTAAAATCCCTGCCGTGTCCATTCGCCTGCGCTTGGCGCTCCAATTCGGGGCTATTCTGGCCGTTACGCTGCTGCTGTTTGCGCTGGTCATTTACGTGGCCACGCAGCAGTCGCGGCGCACGCTTTTTACCCAAAGTTTATTCAAGCGCACGCTGGTGGTGGGCCACGCCTACGCCGCCGGCCAGGAAGAAGCCGCCGACGCCGGCCACCGCGCCGCCTACCGCCGCTACTTGCAGCAACTCTACCGCACGCTGCCCGCCGAGGAAGGCCGGGTGTACGACGCCGCCGGCCGCCTGGTGTTCCGCGAGGGGCAGGGGCCCGGGCGCGCGGTGCCCGCCGCTTGGCTGGCCGAGGTGCGCCGCACCGGCCGCGCCGTGCTCGAGCCCGAAACCAACTACCACGAAACCGTGGGCCTGCTCTACCGCGACGCCCGCCTGGGGCCCCTGGTGGTGGTGGCCTCGTCGGTAGACGAGGACAGCCGCCAGCAGCTGGCCCAGCTGCGGCAGCTGCTGGCCGCGGGCCTGCTGGCGGCCCTGGCCGTGACGGGCCTCGGCGGGTGGGGCTTTGCCGGGCAGGCCCTCCGCCCGTTGCGGCGCATGGTGCGCGAAGTGGACGGCATCACGGCCACTGACCTGGGCCAGCGCCTGACGCCCGCCGCAGGCCGCGCCGACGAAATTGGCCGCCTGGCCCAGCGCTTCAACCGCCTGCTCGACCGGCTCGAATCGGCCTTTGCCGGGCAGCGCACCTTTGTGCGCGACGCCTCGCACGAGCTGCGCACGCCGCTCACGGCCCTCATCGGCGAGCTGGAGGTGGCTCTGCTGCAAGCCGAGCGGCCCCCGGCCGAGTACCGCCGCGTGCTGCAACGCACTCTCGACTCGGCCCGGCGCCTCAACGAGCTGACCAACGGCCTGCTGCAAATTGCCCGCGCCTCCGACGACCCCTCGCAGGTGCCCATGGCGGCCGTGCCCCTCGACGAGCTGCTACTGCTGGCCCATGAGCAGGTGCTGCGCCGCTACCCCACCTGCCGCGTCGATTTGGCCTTTGGCGACGCTGACGCGGCCGACGCCTTCGCCGTGCGCGGCAACGAGGCCCTGCTGCTGGCGGCCGTGCTGAACGTGCTCGACAACGCGTGCAAGTTTTCGGCCGGCGGAGGCACCGTTACGGCCACGCTGGCGCCGGGGCCCGCTCGCCTCACCCTGCTGGTGGCCGACGAGGGCCCCGGCCTGCACGCCGCCGATTTGGCGCAGGTGTTCGTGCCGTTCTTCCGGGCGGCGGCGGCGCGGGCCGTGCCGGGCCACGGCATCGGGCTGCCCCTCACGGCCCGCATCATGGCCCTGCACGGCGGCACCGTGCGCCTGGCCAGCGAGCCGGGCCAGGGCACCCAGGTGTGGCTGGAATGGCCCCTGGAAGCCCCAGCTTAGCCCTTTTTCTGCTTTTAATTTCCTTTTAACGTGGCTTTAACCCGGTCTTAATAGCCCCCCCGTACTCTTGTGGTGAGTTTTGCCCGCGCTCGGCAACCCCTTGTTTTTCGAGCAGCTGGCGGCGCTTCCGCAAGCACATGTCGCAAGTTGTTTCGTCGCCGGCCCGCACCGGCACCCCCATTACCCCCGCCGGGGGCCCCACGCCGCCCGTCGCTAAGCCGTCGCTGTTCGGCACCCTGGGGCAAGATGCGCCGGCCGGGTTGGTGGTGTTTCTGGTGGCGCTGCCGCTGTGCCTGGGCATTTCGCTGGCCTCCGGGGCCCCGCTGCTGGCGGGCCTGGTGTCGGGCATTGTGGGCGGGCTGCTGGTGAGCGTGCTCAGCGGCTCGGCGGTGAGCGTGAGCGGGCCGGCGGCGGGCCTCACGGTGATTATGCTGTCGGCCATTGCGACGCTGGGCTCGTGGCAGGCCGTGCTGGCGGCGACGGTCGTGGCGGGCGTTATTCAGCTGCTGCTGGGCGCGGCCCGGGCGGGCATCATCGCGCTGTACTTTCCGGCGGCCGTTATCCGGGGCATGCTGGCGGCCATCGGCATCATTTTGATTATGAAGCAGATCCCCCACTTCCTCGGGGCCGACACGGACTACTTTGAGGACATGGACTTTTTGCAGTTTAATGGCCTGAACACCTTCTCGTCCATTGCCGCGGCGGCCAAGGGGCTGAGCCCCGGCTCGGTGGTAGTGGGCGCGGTGTCGCTGGCACTGCTGCTGCTCTGGGATACGGCCCCCGTGCGCCGGCAGCCCTGGGCGCGGCTGGTGCCGGGGGCCCTGGTGGCGGTGCTGGTGGCCGTGGGCCTCAACCAGCTGCTGCGCGCGGTGGCCCCGGCCTGGCAGGTGCGCCCCGAGCACCTGGTGAAGCTGCCAGTGCTTTCGTCGCTCGGCCAGCTGGCAAGCGTGATGACCTTTCCCGACTTCAACGCCCTGCGCAACCCCGCGACCTACGGCGTGGCCTTCACCATCGCCGTCGTGGCCTCGCTCGAAACGCTGCTCAGCGTGGAGGCCGTGGACAACCTCGACCCCCAGAAGCGCCACACCCCCACCAACCGCGAGCTGATGGCCCAGGGGGCCGGCAACCTGGTGAGCGGCCTGCTGGGCGGGCTGCCCCTCACGGCGGTTATCGTGCGCTCATCCGCCAACATCGCGGCCGGCGCCCAAAGCAAGGTGTCGGCCTTTATCCACGGCATCCTGCTGCTGGTGAGCTTGTTGTTTCTGGGCTCGATCCTCAACCTGATTCCGCTGGCGGCGCTGGCGGCAGTGCTGCTGCTGGTGGGCTTCAAGCTGACCAAGCCGGCCCTGTACCGCACGCAGTGGCGCCTGGGCTGGGCGCAGTTTGGGCCGTTCATCATCACCATCGCGGCCGTGCTCTTCACCGATTTGCTCAAGGGCGTGAGCATCGGGCTGGTTATCGGCTTCTTCTTCATCCTGAAAGACAACGCCAAGGCCGGCTCCTACCTGCGGCGCGACCCGGCCACCAGCGGCGACGACCCAGCCGACGGCGAAGGGGCCGCCCCGCTGCACCTGCGCCTGCCCGAGCACGTCTCGTTCCTCAACAAGGCCAGCATCGTGACGACGCTGGAGCAGTTGCCCACCGGCAGCCGCGTGGTGCTCGACGGCACCCGCTCCGACGTCATCGACCACGACGTGCTGGAAGCCATCGAGGCCTTCCGGCAGGCGGCCCCGGCGCGCGGCATCGAGCTGGAGCTGCGCGGCATCCGCCGCGTAGCGCTGGCCGGGCACTAGGGGCCCAAGGGCCATTTCACGCAATCTTTTTCCGGCGGGCATTTCCGCTTTACCTTCGGCGGGGCGCCGCGGTACGCAGCCCCCTCCTTCACCGGAAAGCCGGCCGGTGGGGCCCCGGCCCGCTGCTCTGTTGGGGCGGCGGGGGCCCCACTGGTTGGTTTTTCGTCAATACCTTTTTTTATGGCTGGCATCAGCGAAATTCTCGAAAACAACAAAAAGTGGGTGTCGAGCCGCAACGCGGAAGACCCCGAATTTTTCCAGCGCCTGGCCAACGGCCAGAAGCCCAAATACTTGTTCATTGGCTGTTCTGACTCGCGCGTACCCGCTTCGGGCATCACGGGCACGGGCCCCGGCGAAATGTTCGTGCACCGCAACATCGCTAACCTGGTGGTGCATTCCGACATGAACCTGCTGAGCGTGCTGCAATACGCCGTGGAAGTGCTCGGCGTGCAAGACATTTTGGTGGTGGGCCATTACGGCTGCGGCGGCGTGGCCGCGGCGGCCGCCAACAAGCAGTACGGCCTGATCGACAACTGGCTGGTGAACATCCGCGACGTGATCCGGCTGCACGAAACCGAGTACTTACGCGTCACGGACGAAACCGAGCGCCTGCGCCGGCTGGTGGAGTTGAACGTGATTGAGCAGGTGCGCAACCTGGCCAAAACCAACATTATCCAGAATGCCATGCGCGGCGACAACCCGCCCCGCCTGCACGGCTTGGTATACGACATCGCCGACGGTGTGCTGAAGGACTTGGAAGTGGACGGCGAGGACGTAATGACCGATATGGAGCACATCTACGCAACCGAAGCGTTGCCCCAAAGCCAAGACGACGCCAATGCTTACGGGGGCCCCCAGCACAACCCCACCGAGCTGGCCCAAGCGGAAGCCGAATCTGTGGCGCAGGGCCAAGCTACCTAGCCGCGCCGGGCGCTTCGGCTCCACGAAAAAGGGACCACCGGCCGCGGCCAGTGGTCCCTTTTTCGTACCGGCTTTTGCCGTGCGGCGGGGCCCTATTTGGCCTGCTGAATTTCCTGCACAGCGCGTTCCAGCGTCTGGCGGTTTTCGGACACGCCGGCGCTGGCTGACTTCTGGACGGGCTCGCTTTGCAGCAGGCCGATGATGGCCTGGTCGGCCCCCTGCGACTTGTACTGAATGCCAATGGCCTTGAGGCGGTCCACGTCTTCGGCGAACAGCTTGGGGTCGCTCAGGCGGGGCAGCATGGCGGCCATGCCTTCCAGCAAGCTGGCCTTGCCCGAAATGGGGGCCGCGTCGAATTTGTCGCGGATGAAGGGCCACTGAGCGGGGCCCCCGGCCACGGCGTAGGTAGTGGCCACGGCCCGGACGAGGGCGGCGTGGTCGTCGTTTTCCAGGGCTTGGGCTTTGGCCAGGGCCTGCTGAGGCGCTACTTCGGCCAGGCCTTGCAGCGCCGCGCCCTGCACGCCGTACGAGCGGCTCTCGGCCAAGTACTTAGTAAACGTGGCCGCGTCGCGCTTTTCCTTCAGGTGGCCCAGGGCCCCCAGGATTTCCAGCTGCACGTTGGGGTCTTTTTCGGTGGCCAGCAGCTTGCGCAGGGCAGGCGCGGCGGCCTTGGCCACGGCTTTGTTTTCCAAATCCAGGCTTTGCACGGCGGCCCGGCGCAGGTTGTAAAACTTATCGTTGAGGGCGGCCAGCAACAGGGCGCGGGCGGCGGGCTCCTGGGCCTGGGCGTCTTTGGCAGCGGCCACGGCCTCGCGGCGGTCCACGTACAGGGGGGCGTGGGCGTACTGGTAGGCGAAGGCGCTGAACGGCTTGTTGTCCTTCTTCAGCCACACGAGCTTCTTCTCGGCGTCCACGTTCACCAGGGCGGGCTGGGCGGCCAAAGGCATTTCAAACGTCTGGCTGGCCTGCGTCATCAGCACGCGCTGGCGCTGGGCCTTGCCGTTCACGTAGTAGTCGATGGCGAACGGCAGGCGGAACGGGGCCCCGTCCTGGGTTTGCTTCACGGTGACCAGCTCCGTTTTGCGGGCCGCGTCCCAGGCGTAGTCGATGGTGACGACCGGGTGGCCGGCCCCGAAGTACCACTGGTTGTAGAACCAGTTCAGGTCCTGGCCCGACACGGCTTCCATGGCCAGGCGCATCTGGTGGGCCTCACCGTTGCCCAGGGCGTTGTCCTTCAGGTATTTCTGCAAGCCGGCAAAGAATACGTCGTCGCCGAGGTAAGTGCGCAGCATGTCCACCACGGCCCCGCCCTTCTGGTAGGTCACCAGGTCAAACATCTCCTCCTTGTCGCCGTAGTGGAAGCGCACGAGGTCCTTAGCCGCGTCGGCGGGGTTGGCCAGGTAGCGGCGCAGGTTGGTGTAGTTGTGGTAGTCGGCGGCCTCGCGGCCGTACTTGTGCTCGGCGTAGAGTCCCTCCGAAAAGTCGGCCATCGACTCGTTCACGGTCAGGTTGCTCCAGCTTTCGCAGGTAACGTAGTCGCCAAACCACTGGTGAAACAGCTCGTGGGCAATCACCGATTCTTCCTGGTACTCGCGGTCAATGAGTTCGCGGTCGGTCATTTGCACCTGCTCGCCGTGCAGCGTAGCGGTGGTGTTTTCCATGGCCCCGCTCACGTAGTCGCGGCACACAATTTGGGCGTACTTGTTCCACGGAAACTCCACGCCCAGGCGGGTCGAGAAAAACTCCAGCATGTCGGGCGTGTTCCCGAAAATCTGCTTGGCGAAGGGTGCGTACTTGGGTTCGAGGTAATAGTTCACCTCCTTGCCGCGCCAGGTGTCTTTGTAGATTTTGAAGTCGCCCACCGCCATCATGAACAGGTAAGGCGCGTGGGGCATATCCATTTTCCAGGTGTCGGTGCGCAGGCCAGGGCCCGCGGGCGTTTGGCTCACCAGCTGGCCGTTGCTGAGCGTCACGTACTTACTGGGCACGGTCATGGCAATTTCCTCGGTCGACTTCTGGTTGGGCCGGTCGATGGTCGGGAACCAGGCCGACGAGCCTTCCGTCTCGCCCTGCGTCCAGACTTGCACCGGTTTGCCCTTGGTCGTGCTGTCGGGGTTGATGAAGTACAGGCCCTTGGCGTCGGTGATGGCAGCCGAGCCCTTCACCTTCAGCTCGTTGGGCTTGGCTATGTAGTCGAGGTACACGGTGTAGGCCTCGCCGGGCTTGAAGCTGCGGCCCAGGCTGATGTAGAGGTTGTTCTGGTCGGTGTAGGTGAACTTGAGCGGCGTTTGCTGGGTGCCGCTCATCAGGGCCACGGCCTTGATGTCCATGCCTTTGGCGTCGAGCCGCAGCGAGTCGGTAGCGTAGCCGTGGGGCTTGAGCGTGACCCACGCCTGGCCGTAGAGGTAGCGCTTGGCGTAGTCAAATTTCACGGCCAGCTTGGTGTGCACCAGGTCGTTAATCTTAGTGGCCGAGGCGCGGTAGGGCCCCACGGGGTCGGGGGCGGCGTCGCGCAGGGGCAGCGGCGGGGCGGGTGGGGCCGGCGGCGGGGTGGGCGTTTGGCCCAGGGCGGGGCCGGCCAGCAGGCCCAACAGGCCCAGCGTGGAAGCGTATTTCATAAGGGGGAAGCGGGGGTAGGGAGTCAGGGCCCAAAGATGCAGGATTCGGGCCGGCCGTTGCGCGGCGGGGGCCCCCGGAGCCGCGGCCGGGCGGGCTACCCGCCCGCCAGCACCTGCCGCGCCCGCTTGCGCATACCGGCCTCGAACGAAGCCCGGGAAACGCCGACCTGCCGCTTCACTTCCGGGTCTTTCAGTTCCTGCCGGGCCGCTGCGGGCAGCAGGGGGGCGAATTTTTCCAGCCCCCCCGCGCCGTGCGCGAAGCCACTGACGGCGCGGTAGTAGCCCACCTGCCCGCGGATTTTTTTGCAGCCGGCCAGCAGCGCGGCCAGCACTTCCGCCCGCTCCTCCGGGGCCAGGGCCGGGTGGGTGGCAATCAACGCCCCCCAAGCATCAAGAAAGGGGCCCAGCGGCAGCAGGAAATCCGGCGAGCGGCGCAGGCAGCGCACCTCGCGCAACGGGTAGTGCCGGTGGCCCTCGGCCGCGAGCAGGTTTTTGTAGAGCCGCGCCGCCACCTGAAACGCGCCGCCGTAGGGCGCGGCGTTGTCGTGCGCGAGGCGGCCAAAGCGGGCTCGGTAGGGCTCATACGCCGGGCCCGGGGCCCAGGACGCGAGGCCCTGGTCCGTGTCGCCGCAGTTGTGGGTCAGGCTCATGGCCAGCTTCAGCACGTCGATTTCCTGGCCGGGCCGCTGCCGCGCGAAGTCGAATTCGTGGACTTCGCGCCGCAGCTCCGCGTCGATGGTTTCGGCGGCGAGCCGGGCGTATTCGGCGTCGTCGTGCCGCACGAACGCGCCCAGCGCCCCGGCCAGCACCCCCAGCAGCTCGCCGTCGTGCCCGCTGACGGGCCCCACGCCGGCCAGCGCCGTGGTGCGGGTGGAGATGCGCGCGAGGTCCCAGGTTTGCGCGTGGCGCACGAGGGCGAACATGCGCCGCCGGCTGGCGGCGGGCAGGCGCTCCTGCCAGAGGCCCCCGCGGATTTTGCCGTCCACGTCGGTGGGCACGAACGTGGCCACCGTGGCGTGGTGGGCGGCCAGGCAGAGCGCGAAGTAGTCTTCAAGCTCCTCGGCCGTGGGCGCGGGCGTGGCGGGCAGCGCGTCGGCCGCCCGTAGGATGTCGAGCCAGCCGTAGGGGTGCCCGCCCAGGTCGATGAGCCGGCCCCGGGCTCTGGGCCCGGGAAAGCCGAACGCGGGGTCGAACAGAAAAGGGGCCGTGTTGCGCACCTGGCCGAGCAGGTTGGCGGGGCCGATGGTGCCGTTGAATTGGGCGAATTGGGTCATGGAAGCAGCAGGGGGCGAAGCGGCCAGGGGTTGATGGCCGGATTTTGGGCAGGGCTTATACGCAGCCTCTTCGCGGCGCGGGCAGCCGGGGCCCAAAGGAGGGCCCAGCGGAGGGCCCAGCGAACCCGGGGTCCCTAGCTTTGCGGCCGTAATCTCACGCCCAACCATGCTTTCTATACGCGCCACCGCTACGCTTCTCGGCAGTTTATTCACCCTCAGCGCCCTGGCCCAGACGGCCCCGGCCGACAGCGCCCGCGCCCTGCGCGAGGTGACGGTGTACGGCTCGCGCCTGGGCCAGTCGGCGGGCCAAACGGGCCGGGCCGTAACGGTTGTCCCCGGCAGCCGGCTGAACGAATACCCGGTGCTTTCGCTTGATGATTTGCTGCGCGTGCTGCCGGCGCTGGAGGTGCAGAGCCGCGGCAGCTTCGGGGCCCAGGCCGACGTGACGATGCGCGGCTCGACCTTCACGCAGGTACTGCTGCTGCTGGACGGCATGCGGCTGAACGACCCGCTCACGGGCCATTTTGCGGGCTACCTGCCCATCAGCCCGGCCGAGATTGAGCAGATTGAGATTGTGCGGGGCCCCGGCGCGGCCCTGTACGGGCCCGACGCGGTGGGCGGCTTCATCAACATCGTCACCAAAACCTTCGCCGCCACCCACCGGCCCGACGGCACCCAGCTGGCCGCCACGTTCCAGTCGGGCGAGTACGGGTTGAAGAGCACCAACCTGGGCTTTTACGGCCAGGAAAAGGGCCTGCGCCTGGCCGGGGGCCTGCTGAACAACACCGCCAGCGGCCAGCTGCTCGACGCGCCCGGCGGGGGCCGCAACGACGTCAAGCTCAACACCTACTCGCTGTCGGGGGCCTACGACATCACCCCAAAGCTTAGCGCCGCCGCCCGCGCCAGCTTCGACCGGCGCGACTTCAACGCCCAGAACTACTACACCACCAACCTCGGCGACCGGGCCCGCGAAACCTTCACCCGCGACTGGTACCAGGGCCAACTGCGCTACGAGTGGAGCACCAAGGCCCGCACCGAATTGCAAATCGTGGGCACCTCCAGCACGGATTACTACGTGTATACACCCACGTCGGTGCCCAGCGACCACCTCATGCACTACCTCAACGTGCAGGGCCAGCACCAACTGCAAATCAGCCCCAAGCTGCGGGCCACGCTGGGCGGCCAGGCCGACCGCCGCGCCGTGCAGAGCAACGACCGCGGCGACCACGCCGTGTGGCACACGGGGGCCTTCGCCGTGGCCGCCCTCGCCCCCACCCCCGGCCTGAACGTGACGGGGGCCCTGCGCCTCGACCACGACCAGGCCTACGGCACCGAGCTGGTGCCGCAGCTCAACGCCAGCCAGCAGCTGGGCGAGCACCTGACCGTGCGCGGGGCCCTGGGCAAGGCCATCCGGGCGGCGAATTTCACGGAGCAGTACAATTCCAACGTGCGGCCGGGCATTACGCCCGCCGGCTTCAACGTGGGCGACCCGAACCTGGCGGCCGAGCGCACCTTCAACTACGAAGGCGGCCTGGACTACCAGCCCACGCCGGCGCTGCTGGTGCGCGCCACCTACTTCCACCGCGACGGCCGCAACCTGATTGACTACGTGGCCCAGTCTGGGGCCCAGGTAATTGCCGCCACCGGCCTCGCCAACCTCAACCCCAACAGCAGCTACCGCTTCGCCCAAAACCTGTTCGACGTGACCACCCAGGGCGTGGAAACCGAGGTGCAGGCCCAGGCGCAACTCGCGGCCGGCCTGCGCCTCAACGGCAACCTGGGCTACACCTACGTGAACCTCGACAACCGGAGCGGCGTGGAATCGCAGTACCTCTCCAACGTGGCGCGCCACCTCGCCACGGGGGCCCTGAGCCTGACCCACCGCCGGGCCAACTTTGCGTTCAGCGGCGTTTTCAAGCAGCGCGCCGCCCAGCAAACCGACCCGGCCAGCACCACGGCCCTGCCCAGCGTGCTCACGCCCACCTACGCCGTGTTCAACGTCCGCCTCGAGGTGGCGCTGCTGCCCGGCCGCCTCTGGGTGCTGGGCCAAGTCCAGAACCTGTTCGACGCCCGCTACGCCGACCTGCTGGGGGCCCAGATGCCCCGTCGCTGGAGCATGCTGGGGGCCCGGCTGGCCTTGGGGAAATAGCACATTTAGGAGTTGCCTCAGGTGCTGGGGCCCCAAACCAAAAGTCACGAGTAAAGGACTTTTAGTTTGGGGCCCCAGTACTTTTTGCGTACTGAATCACAGAATTTTAAACACCCAAAATCAAGACATTTGGGTAATTTATCTTCGCATTGTTGAAGCGCAGTTGGTGTCGTATTTCGTGGCGTCAACTTTTTCATTTCTCCTATGCGTTGCTATTTACTTCTTTTGGTGTTGTTGCTTGCTGGCAGTACAGCCTTTGCCCAGGCCCGCCCGCCCGTTTCCCGGCCCGATTCCGCGGTTGCTGGGGCCCTGGCACCGGCCGCGCCTGACACACTGGCGGCCATCCACAAGCTGTTTGCCACGCGGCGACGGCAGCAAACGTTTGGGGCCCTGGGCATTGTGGCGGCGGCAGTAGCGGGTATCGCCATCGAGCAGCTCTCTTCCGACACCGACAAAAACCTTAACGCGTTGGGCACCGGGGTTCTGGCCGTCCCGGTGCTGGCAGTCGAGTTGTTTGCTTTCGATGCATTCAACCGCAAGCACGAGCGGCAAGCGGCGAATGACTTCAAAGCGCACAAGCCAGATAAGTGGTTGAGGCGCAAGCTAAAATCCAGGTTTTTTCACTGAAACTTACCCCGCCAGGAACCGCCGCAGGTACGGCGCAATCCGGCTCGCCGGGGCCCCCGCCACCTCGGCCGGGGACGCGGCAATGACCACGTGGCCGCCCTCGTCGCCGGCCCCGGGGCCGATGTCGATGAGCCAGTCGGCGGCGGCCACCACCCGCATTTCGTGCTCGACTACTACGACCGTGTTGCCGTCTTCGACCAGGGCATTCAGTTGGAGGAGCAGGCGCTCCACATCGGACGGGTGCAGGCCGGTGGTGGGCTCGTCGAGCACGTAGAGGGTGTGGCCGCGGGCGGGGCGCTGCAGCTCGGTGGCGAGCTTGACGCGCTGGGCCTCGCCGCCGCTTAGCTCGGTGGCGGGCTGGCCCAGGCGCAGGTAGCCCAGGCCCACGTCGCGCAACACGGCGAGGGGCCGGCGCACGGCGGGCTCGGCGGCGAAGAAGGCCCAGGCGTCGTCCACGGTCAGGGCCAGCAAGTCGGCGATGCTCTTATCCTGGTACTTGATTTCCAGGGTTTTTTCGTTGTAGCGGGCCCCGTGGCACACCGGGCAGGGCGCGTACACGCTGGGCAGAAACAGCAGCTCCACCATCACGAAGCCTTCGCCCTGGCAGTTTTCGCAGCGCCCCTTGGCCACGTTAAACGAGAACCGGCCGGCGTCGTAGCGCCGCTGCCGGGCCGCCGGGGTGCTGGCAAACAGCTGCCGCACCGGGTCGAACAAGCCCGTGTAGGTGGCCAGATTCGAGCGCGGCGTGCGGCCGATGGGGCGTTGGTCGACCTGCACCAGCCGGCGGATGCCGGCCAGGCCGCTGGCCAGGTGGCCGCCGGTGGCCTCGGACGCGGTGCGCTCCAGGGGGTCGCCTTCCTCGTCTTCGGCGGGCAGGGCCTGGCCGAGCTGGGCGGCCACCAGCTCCACCAGCACCTGGCTCACGAGGCTCGACTTGCCCGAGCCCGACACGCCCGTGACGGCCGTGAACACGCCCAGCGGAATATCAACGTCCAGGTTGTTAAGGTTATGGCGCGTGACACCGCGCAGTTGCAGCCAGCCGACGGCGGGGCGCGGGGCGGGCAGCGCGGGCTTGGCGGCGTCGAACAGGTAGCGGCGGGTTTGCGATTCGGCCACGGCGGCCAGGCCAGCGGGCGGGCCGCTGTAGAGGATGCGCCCGCCCAGGGCCCCGGCCTGGGGCCCCACGTCCACGAGCCAGTCGGCCTGGCGCACCACGTCGAGGTTGTGCTCGACCACGAACAGTGAGTTGCCCGCTTTTTTCAGGCCGGCCAGGGCCGTGAGCAGGGCCTCGGTATCGGCCGGGTGCAGGCCGGCGGAAGGCTCGTCGAGCACGTACACCACCCCGAACAGGTTGGAATACAGCTGCGTAGCCAGCCGCAGCCGTTGCAGCTCGCCGGGCGAAAGCGTGGGCGTGCCGCGCTCCAGCGACAGGTAGCCCAGGCCCAAATCGAGCAGCACGGCCAGGCGGGCCACCAGGTCGGCAGCGATGCGCTGGGTGACGATGGCCTTCTCCGGCGCGGCGGCTTCGGCCTTTTTGCTCAGCACTTTACTGTCGGCGTAGGGCCCCAGCACCTCGGCCAGGCGCTTGAGGGGCAGGCGCGAGAAATCGGCGATGTCGAGCCCGGCGAAGGTCACGGCCAGGGCTTCCCGGCGCAGACGCTTGCCGTGGCAGGTGGGGCACTCCTGGCTGCGCATGTACTGGGCCACGCGCTTCTTCATCAGGGCGCTTTGGGTGGTGGCGAAGGTGTGCAGCACGTGCCGCTTCACGCCCGTGAAGGTGCCCATGTAGTTGGGCGGCTCCTTGCGTTTCAGGGCCCGCTGCGTCTGCTCGGGCGAGTAGCCGGGGTACACGGGCACCACCGGCTGCTGGTCGGTGAATAGGATCCAGTCGCGGTCTTTTTGGGGCAGCTCCTGCCAGGGCGTGTCCACGTCGTAGCCCAAGGTCACCAGAATATCGCGCTGGTTTTGGCCGCCCCAGGCCTGGGGCCAGGCCGCAATGGCCCGCTCGCGGATGGTGAGCGTGGGGTCGGGCACCATCGTCTGCTCCGTCACTTCGTACACGCGGCCCAGGCCGTGGCAGGTGGGGCAAGCGCCCTCGGGCGTATTGGGCGAAAATCCCTCGGCGTACACAATACCCTGGCCCTGAGGGTAATCGCCAGCCCGCGAGTACAGCATCCGCAGCAGGTTGGCGAGCGTCGTGACCGAGCCCACCGACGAGCGGGTGCTGGGGGCCCCGCGCTGCTGCTGCAAGGCCACGGCCGGCGGCAGCCCATCGATGCGGTCCACCTCGGGCACCGCCATCTGGTGGAACAGGCGCCGCGCGTAGGGCGACACCGACTCCAGGTACCGCCGCTGGGCCTCGGCGTAGAGCGTGCCAAACGCCAGGCTCGATTTACCCGACCCCGACACGCCGGTGAACACCACCAGCGCGTCGCGCGGGATGTCCACGTCCACGTTTTGCAGGTTGTGCTCGCGGGCGCCGCGCACGGTCACGAAGCCGGCAAGCGGCTCATTAGTAGTTTTTTGGAAAGCGTCGGCCATGAAAAACAAAGCGAAAAGGTGCCACCGGGTAGTGGCGGCGCGACCTTCCCATACGCAGCCGGGGCCCCAGCATCTGGGTTCAGGGCCCTACCTTTTGGCGCCCGGGGCCCCAGCGCGGCTTACGGTGGCGCTTAAAACCGCTGGTTTATTTCCGAATAAAAACGCACAAAAAAGGCCGTCATGCGGCGCTTGTCGAAGCATGACGGCCTGTTATCCATGCAAACGGCCGCGGCGGGAATTGCTCCCACCGCGGCCGTTCAATGATTATGCTTGGCCGGGGCCCCGGGCTACCGCCCGCGGCCGCCCCGCCCACCGAAGCCACCGCGCGGGCCACCCCCGCCGCGGGGGCCACCGTTGAAGCCCCCGCGCGAGCCACCGTAGCTGTGCCCTTCGTTGTAGTGGCCGTAGCCGCCGCGGTAGCCGCCGCCACGGTTCGGCACCACGATGACGTTGGTGCGGGGGCCGTAGTAGGGCCGCGCGTAATAGCCAGGGGCCCCGTAGCCGTAGCCGTAGCGGGAACCGCCGTAGCCGTAGCCATAGCCCCCGTCGCCGTAGTAGCCGCCGGCCCCAAGGGAGGCGGTGCAGCCGCTGAGCAGCACCACAAACAGCCCCAAAACGAATAACATGGATTTAGCTTTCATATCGAAAAGCGCCGGAGCGCGTCAGTTAAAAGTGACAGAAGAACGTTGTTATACTATACAAAATACAGGCCAGAATAATTACCTGAACCCGTAGCTACTGCCATTTGGAGGGGGCCCCACGGCCCGTATTCTGCGCCCCGCGGGGCGGTATTTAAGCGGTTTGGGGCCCGGTATTTTCAGGTCCCCAGCCGGGGCCGAGGGAGGCCGCCGGGTGGCGTTGGCAGGGGCCCCGGGGGGCGGGAGGCACCTCAAAACATGAGGGAAGAATGAGCACAATGCCCCGTTTTCGGTGTTGTGTCCGTATACCATCGGATTCTACCCTCCGCACACCCCGCATGCCAAGAACCATTATTGTCTCCAACCGCCTCCCCACCAAAGTACAACGCACCGACAACGGCCTTACCTTTCAGCCCAGCGAGGGCGGCCTGGCCACCGGCCTGGGCTCCATCTACCGCAAGGACGGCAACGTGTGGGTGGGCTGGCCGGGCTTGTTTCTGGAAGACGCCACCGAGGAGCAGTACATCACCGAGGCCCTGCAGGGCGACAGCATGGCCCCGGTGTTCCTCACAGAGGCCGAAATCCAGGATTATTACGAGGGCTTCAGCAACTCCACGCTCTGGCCCACTTTCCACTACTTCCCGCAGCTGGCCACCTACGAGCCCGCCCACTGGGCTGCCTACGTGGCCGTGAACGAGAAATTTTGCCAGGCCGTGCTGGCCCAGGCGGGCCCCGAAGACACGATTTGGGTACATGACTACCAGCTGCTGCTGCTGCCGGCTATGCTGCGCGTGGCCCGGCCCGAGGCCACCATTGGCTTTTTCCTGCACATCCCGTTTCCATCGTACGAACTGCTGCGGGTGCTGCCCTGGCGCACCGAGCTGCTGCAAGGCCTGCTGGGGGCCGACCTCATCGGCTTCCACACCTTCGGCTACATGCGGCACTTCCTCAGCGCCGTATCGCACTTGCTGGGTTACCCCACCACCAACGGGCTCATTGAGACGCCCACCCGCACGGTGCTCGTCGACGCCTTCCCGATGGGCATTGACTACGAGCGGTTTGTGGAGGCCGCCGCTTCCGACGAAGCCATCCAGCACGAAGCCGTGTACCGCCAGGCCTTGGGCACGAGCCGCGTGGTACTTTCCATCGACCGGCTCGACTACACCAAGGGCATTGCCCAGCGCCTGCTGGCCTTCGAGCTGCTGCTGCTGCGCTACCCCGAGTGGGTGGGCCAGGTGAGCCTGATCATGGTGGTGGTGCCCTCGCGCGACCAGGTGCCGCAATATGCTGCGCTGAAACAAGAGATTGACGAGCTGGTGGGCCGCATCAACTCCCAGTACCGCACCATCGGCTGGAACCCGATCCACTACTTCTACCGCTCGTTTCCGCTCGAAGAGCTGGCCTCCCTCTACCGCCTGGCCGAGGTGGCCTTGGTGACGCCCGTGCGCGACGGCATGAACCTGGTGGCCAAGGAGTACATCGCCAGCAAGGCCGACGGCCACGGCGTGCTCATCCTCAGCGAGCGGGCCGGCGCGGCGCGCGAACTCTCCGATGCCCTGCTCATCAACCCCACCGACCTCGTGGGCCACGCCGAGGCCCTGCACCAGGCCTTGGTGATGCCCGCCGAAGAGCAGGCCCAGCGCCTCGACGCCATGCGGGCCCTGGTGAAGCGCTACAACGTGTTTTCGTGGACGCGCCTGTTCATGAACCAGCTCACCTACAGCAAGATCAAGCAGCACACGCTGGCCACCGACTTCCTCAGCCCCGCCGCCATCGGCCGGCTGGTGGCCGACTACCGCGCCGCGCCCCGGCGCCTGTTGCTGCTCGACTACGACGGCACGCTGACCGGCTTCCACCCCAACCCCCAGCGCGCCGAGCCCGACCACGAGCTGCGCCTGCTGCTGGGGGCCCTGGCCGCCAACCCCCAGAACCGGGTGGTCGTCATCAGCGGGCGCGACCGGGGCACGCTGCAACAGTGGCTCGGCGACCTACCCCTCGATTTCATTGCCGAGCACGGCGTGTGGCTGCGCCCGGCCGGCCAGGAGTGGGAGCTGTTCCAGGCCCTGCGCAACGACTGGATGCGCGAAATGCGCCCGGTGCTCGACCTGTACGTGGCCCGCACCGCCGGCTCGTTTGTGGAGGTGAAGGACTACTCGCTGGTCTGGCACTACCGCCGCGCCGACGCCGACCTGGGGGCCGTGCGCGCCCGCGAGCTGCTCACCCACCTCACCTTTATGACGTCGAACACCGACTTGCAGGTGATGGAGGGCAATAAGGTCATCGAAATTAAGAACGCCGGCATCCACAAAGGCGCCGCTGCCAGCCGCTGGCTGGCCCAGTACCCGGCCGATTTTGTGCTGGCCCTTGGCGACGACCGCACCGACGAGGACACCTTCCGGGCCCTGCCCGCCGCGGCCTACACCATCCGGGTGGGCACCGGGGCCCGCTCGCTGGCCCGCTTCCACCTGCCGGGCGTACCGGCCGTGCGCGACTTGCTGCGCAAGCTGCTTTAAACCAATTTGGCCGCTAAACGCAACAGCGGGGCCCCGACCAATCGGTTGGGGCCCCGCTGTTGCGTTTAGCGGCCCCGCTGAGCTTGCTCGGGCACGCCGGGGCCCCGCGCGTTTGGGGCCCCGACGCGCCGGAGCCGGTGGCAGATTCGGCTGCTAATTCCTATCTAATTAACATGAATTTCTGTTAAAATTAAATCAAGGCAATATATCAGTGCAGCTGCTGGCGGCGTTTACATTTGGCGGTAAGGAGAGAATCTGGACTGCAACTAATTAGATCCAAATCGTCTCTTTAAGCCGTTCTTTCCCTACCTTCTATGAAGCATCTTTTCGCTGTGGTTTACCGGCTGCTGCCGCTGCTATTTTTTATAGTGCTCGGCCAGCGGGCGGCGGCGCAGGCCCCGGGCAGCGGCTCGGTTACGGGCACGGTGCTCGACTCGCTCACGCGGCAGCCGGTGCCGTTTGCCTCGGTGGTACTGCTGCTGCCGGCCCCGTCGGAGAAAGCCGCGGCGGGGCAATCGGCCGATGAGCAAGGCCGCTTTGCGCTGACCAAAGTGAAGGCGGGCAGCTACCGGCTGCGCATCAGCTTCGTGGGCTACGGCGTGCGCACCCAGGCCGTGACGGTGGCGGACGGGCCCCTGGCGCTGGGGCCCATCCGGCTGCCGGCCACGGCCCAGCGGCTGGGCGAGGCGGTGGTGGTGACCCAAAAGCCGCTCATGGAAGTGAAGCCCGACCGCCTGGTGTACAACGCCGAGCAGGACGTGACCAACGCCGGCGGCACCGCCCAGGACGTGCTGCGCAAGGCCCCGCTGCTGGCCATCGACGGCGACGACAACGTGACGATGCGCGGCAACAGCAACTTTAAGGTACTGATTAACAACAAGCCTTCGCCCACGCTGGCCGCCAACCTGAAGGAAGCCCTCAAGAGCATTCCGGCCAGCCAGATCAAATCGGTGGAGGTAATTACCACACCGCCGGCCAAGTACGACGGCGAAGGCACGGCCGGCATCATCAACATCGTGCTGAAAAAGGGGGCCCAGCAGGGCCTCAACGGCACCGTGGCGGCCAACGGCGGCACCCGGGGCAGCAACGGCAACGGCTCGCTCAACTTCCGCCAGGGCAAGTTCAACTTCACCTCCTCGCTCAACGGCGGGCTGAACTACAACAACCACAACGCATCGAATAGCGAGCAGGTAACCTACCGCAGCACCCGCAACGACACACTGCGCCAAGACGGCACTGGCAGCAGCCACGGCTACTACGGCTCGGGCTCGGTGGGCCTCGACTACGACCCGGCCGAGCACCACAGCTTGTCACTCAACGGCTCGTTTTTCAGTTACGGCGGCACCAACCAGTCGGGCAACCTGAACCGCTACACCACGCCGCTGCCGGGCTTCGGGGCCCTATTTTTGCGCGACTCCCGCTCGACCTACGGCGGCGGCAACGCGGAGGTAACCGGCACCTACACCCGCACCTACAAACAAGAGCGGCGCGAGTGGAGCAGCATCTTGCAGTACGCCTACAACGGCAACCGCAACGGCTACGAGTTCAACCAATTCAACAACACCGACCGGCCGCTCGACGTGGGCCTGGCCAGCTACCGCGAACGCAGCACCACGCGCCTACCGGGCCACGAATACACGCTGCAAAGCGACTACACCCTGCCCCTCGGCGAGAAGAAAACCCTGGAATTTGGCGTCAAAGGCATTTTGCGCCTCACCGGCTCGCAGGCGCAGGTCGATACGCTGTTTCCGGCGCAGGCCGCCGACTTTGCCACTTCCCGGTTCCGCGGCACTTCGTTCGACTACCGGCAGGACGTGGAGGGCGCGTACGCCACCTACAGCTTCGACGCCACGGAGAAGCTGCACCTGGGCCTGGGCGGGCGCGTGGAGCGCACGGGCCTTTGGGCCGAGTTTGCCAACACCAACACCGGCATCCCGTACCGCAGCTACGTCACGCCGCTGCCCAACGCCAACTTGAGCTACGCGCTGAGCAAAACCAGCAGCCTGCGCCTGGCCTACAGCCGCCGCATCAGCCGGCCCTACATCTACTACCTGAACCCCTACGTCAACCGCAGCAACCCCATCAGCTACTCCTACGGCAACCCCAACCTCGACCCGGAGCTGACGCATTCGGTGGAGCTGAGCTATAATAACTTCGTCAAAACAACTTCCTTCAACGTGGCGCTGTCGGTGCTGCGCACCGGCAACTCGATTGAGCAAGTGAGCTTTGCCAGCACCCAGCCGCTGCTGCCCGTGCCGGACGAGATTGTGCCCGCCCCCAACCTGGTGCTGACCACCAGCGCCAACGTGGCCAGCAATACTGCCTTCCAGCTCAACGGCTACGCCTCGGCCAAGCCCACCGAAAAATGGAGCCTCAGCGTGGGCGGCAACGTGGAGTACTTGCTGCTGCGCAGCACGGCGCTGGATTTGTCGCGGAGCGGCTTCGCCGGCAACTACAACGTGAACACCTCTTATAAGGCGACCAAGACGCTGACGCTGCAAGGCAACCTGTACCACAGCCTGGCCCGGCCCACGCTGCAAGGGCGCAACAGCGGCTTCATCTACTACGGCCTGGGCCTGCGCCAAACGCTGCTCAAGGGCCGGGCCGATTTGTCGTTCAACGCCCAGTACCCTTTCACGGCGCAACGCACCTTCGAGTACGCGACGGCCACGCCCGCCTTCGCGCAGAACAGCCGCTACACCAACCAGCAGCGGCAGTTTCGGGTGGGCTTCACCTACCGCTTTGGGCAGCAGCAGGCCTCGCGCCAGCGCAAAAGCATCCGCAACGACGACATCAAGGGCGGCGGGGGTGGCCAGGGCAGTGGCAGCTAAGCGGTTGACCAGACAGGGGTTGTCATTCCGACGAAGGAGGAATCTGAGAATTGTCATTGCCTGGTTTTACCCAGATTCCTCCTTCGTCGGAATGACAACCCCTTATTCAAATAGGCCCTAAGTTACCGGGCCCCAGCGGTCAGTTGCACGCACTCAACCCAGCCCCGTTGCTTCGAAACCCCGGTTGCTTCCGCAGCCGGGGTTTCAGCTTTTTAAGCCTAACCGTGCACCGTGCTAAAAGCAGTCGCAGTAAAGCAGATTCAAGGCATTGTGAGCAAAAGGTGAAACAACCTTTTGTCGCTGGCGGCGCCTTTCGGGGGCTACTGAATTGCTATGCCCCCACGGATTACCCCCACCCGCTTGCTGCTGGCCTCGGTTTTGGCTTGCCTTATTTCCTTCAGCTACGGCCAGCAGGGCCCCGCGCGGGGCCCCGGCCCGCTCCCGCTCGGCCGCGCCGCCGGGCCCCTGACTGGCACCGTGGCCGACGGCGCAACGGGCCAGCCCATTCCCTACGCTTCGGTGGCGGTGCTGAACGCGGCCGGCGCGCCCGTGAGCGGCGGCGTGTGCGGCCGCGACGGGCAGTTTGCGCTGCCGGGCATGCCGCCGGGCACCTACACCCTGCGCGTCAGCTTCCTGGGCTACCAGGATTTCGTGCGGCCGGGCGTGGTGGTGCCGGCCGGCGGGGGCCCCGTGGCCCTGGGGGCCCTGCCGCTGGTGGCCGCGGCCCAAAAGCTGGGCGAAGTGGTGGTGACGGCCCGGCAGCCGCTGGTGGAAGAGCGGGTGGACCGCACGGTGTACCACGCCGAAAACGACCTGACCACCCGCGGCGGCGACGCCACCGATGTGCTCAAGCGCGTGCCGCTGCTCAGCGTGGACCTCGACGGCAACGTGAGCCTGCGCGGCAGCCAGAACATCAAAGTGCTCATCAACAACAAGCCCTCGACCATCATGGCCAACAGCGTGGCCGACGGGTTGCGGCAGCTGCCGGCCGACCAGATCAAGGCGGTGGAAGTCATCACGTCGCCCTCGGCCAAATACGACGCTGAAGGCTCGGGCGGCATCATCAACATCGTCACCAAAACGAACACCCTGCGCGGGGGCCAGTTGGGCCTGGACGGCAGCGGCGGCACCCGCTCGGGCACCCTGAACCTGAACGGCGGCTACCGCACCGGCCGCATGGGTTTCGCCCTCGGCGGCTTCGGGCGCGCGGGCTACAACACGCCCGGCAGCTTCACCAACGACCAGCTGACCACCAACCCCACCACGGGCCCCCAAACCCGCACCACGCAGGCTGCCGCCACGCGTCAGAACCAGCTATTTGGCCGCTACACGCTGGGCTGGGACTACGACCTCGACCCGCGCAACTCGCTGGCGGCCACGCTCACCTACGGCACCCGCAACGCCACCAACTACCAGGACGCGCTGGCCACGGCGACCGCCGCGCTGGGCTCGTCGGGGGCCCCTATTACCTCGGTGCGCAACGTGAAAGCCACCGACGAATCGGGCACCATCGACGCCAGCCTGAGCTACACCCACGCCTACGATGTGCCGCAGCGCGAGTTGAGCGCCCTGGCCCTGCTGAGCCGCAACAACCGCACCTTCGCCTTCAACAACGACACCTTTGCGGCCAGCGACGCGGCCCAAACCGGTGCCGCGGGCAACGACAACCGCAGCTCGAACCAGGAGCTGACGGCTCAGGTGGACTACCAAACCCCCACCGGCCAAAACCAGCTGCTGGAAGTGGGCGCGAAGGAAATCCAGCGCACCGTGCGGAGCGACTACCGCTACTACGGCCAATTGGCTAATTCCCAGGCCGACAACTCCTTTCAGTACAACCAAAACGTGGCCGCCGGCTACGTGGCCTACACCATCGGCCTGCCCCAGGGCTTCACCCTGAAACCCGGTGTGCGCTACGAGTACACCGCCATCGCGGCCGACTACGGCCAGGGCCCCGTGGGCAAAATTCCCGACTACGGCGTGCTGGTGCCCAGCGTAAACGTACTGCGCAAGCTCACCAACGGCAACGTGCTGAAGCTGGCCTACAACCGCCGCATCCAGCGCCCCTCGCTGCAATTCCTGAACCCGAACGTGCAAGCGGCCAACCCGCTGATCCAAACCCAAGGCAACCCCCTGTTGGGCCCCGAGCACACCAACAATTACGAGCTGGGCTACAGCACGTTGCTCAAGCAGGCCAACCTGAATTTCACCACCTTCGTGCGCAACACCACCGGCTCCATCCAGTCGGTGCGTACGCCGCTCGGCGACGCCAGCTACCCCGGGGCCCTACGCATCACCTACGCCAACGTGGGCCAGGAAGACGCCTACGGCGGTAGCGCGTTTGCCAGCCTCGACGTGGGCCCCAAGCTCAGCCTCAACGGCGGCGTGGACGCCTACTACGCCGTGCTGCGCAACAACGTGCCCGACCCCCGCTACGCCGCCCGCAACGCCGGCCCCGTGCTGAGCGGCCGCCTCTACGGCAGCTACGCTTTGCCCCGGCACTGGGGCTTGCAGGTATTTGGCTTTTACCGGGGCCAGCAGGTGCAGCTGCAAGGCTACCAAAGCAACTTTGCCGTGTACAGCATGAGCTTGAAGCACGACTTCGCCGCCAAAAAAGGCAGCCTGGGTTTCGGGGCCGAAAATTTCTTCTCGCCCAGCAATACCGTTCGCACCGAAATCAGCGGCCTGCTCCTCGCCCAAAGCAGCCGCAGCGTACAGCACCTCACCAGCTTCAAAATCTACTTCAGCTACCGCATCGGCCAACTAACCGCGGAGCCCCGCGCCCACAAGAGCGTGCAAAACAACGACCTGAAGCTGGACGAAAACGGCGGCGGCAGCCAGGGCAGCGGCGCCGCGCCGGCTGCCACCCGGCCTACCCCGGCCGCCAGCCCCATCCCAGCTACGCCCACCGCCCCGGGGCCCCCGGTGGCCCCCGCACCGGCAGATTCGACCGCGCCGGGCACTGCTACGCCGAGCAGCCGCCCACCGGCGGGGGCCCTAGGCAAGCAGCCGTAGGGCTGGGGCCCCAGTGCTTACAGAACAAAACGCAAAAGGCCGTTTGGAGTGCACTCCAAACGGCCTTTTGCGTTGCAGATTTAGCTTACGAAGCGGCTTAGCGCTCGGGGCTCACGGGGCCAATGAAGTTGGGTAAATCCAGCTTTTTGGCGATGCGGTAGGCGGCGTTCACCAGGCCCACGTGGCTGTAGGCCTGGGGGAAGTTGCCCCACTGCGAGCCGGTTTTGGCGTCCACGTCCTCGCTGAGCAGGCCCAGGTGGTTGGTGTACTTGGCCAGCTTGTCGAACTCCACGATGGCCTCGTCGACGCGGCCCACGCAGGCCAGCGCGTCCACGTACCAGAACGAGCAGATGAGAAACGTCGTCTCGGGCGTGCCGAAGTCGTCTTCGTGGCGGTAGCGGTAGAACAGGCCCTCGGGCGTTTTCAGCTCCTTTTCCAGGGCCTCCAGGTGGCGGTGGGCCCGGTCGGAGGTGGGGTCGAGGTAGCCCATCATGATGAGCTGGATGGTGCTGGCGTCGAGGTTTTCCGAGCCGATGGCGTTGGTGTAGGCCCCCTGCTCGGGACTGAAGCACTCCTCGATGTGGGCGGCGGCGGTTTCGCGCAGCTGATTGGCTTGGGCCTCTAGGTCGGGGCGGCCCAGGCGGCGGGCCACCCGGGCGGCGGCGTGGCTGCCGGCCCAGTGGAACAGGTAGGTGTAGCAGTGCTTCTGGGCGATGTGGCGGAACTCCCAGAGGCCAGCGTCGGGCTCGTCCATCGTCTTGGCAATCATCTCCAAGGCGTCGGTCACCAACTGCTCGGCGTTGCGGCGGTTGGGGTCCTGGAAGCGTGCATCGACGTAGAGCGGCAGCAGGGCCACCAGCACCTGCCCATACACGTCGTTCTGGACGTGGGTGTAGGCGTCGTTGCCGATGCGCACCGGCTTGTTGCCCAGGTAGCCGGCCAAATCCAGCTCCTGTTCCACCAGCTTGGCTTCGCCGCTGATGCCGTACAGCGGCTGGTAGCGGGCCTGCTTGGGGCGCGGCAGGTTGGCGATGTACTGGAAGTAGCGGTCCATTTCCTCGAAGTGGCCGATGTTGTTGAAGGCCGTGAGGATGTAGTAGGTGTCGCGCATCCAGCAGTAGCGGTAGTCCCAGTTGCGGGTGCTGCCGGGGGCCTCGGGCAGGCTGGTGGTGGTGGCCGCGATGATGGCACCGGTGTCCTCGTACTGGTGGATTTTCAGGGCCAGCGCCGAGCGGATGACCTGCTCCTGGCGGAAGTTGCCGATGCTGGTGCTCTTCACCCAGCCACGCCAGTAGGCCAGCGTACTGCGCAAAAATTGCTCGGCCGTTTTTTCCAGCGGCGCCTCCAGCGGGGCCCCGTAGGTGAGCACCAGGTACTTGGTTTCGTTCAGCAAAAACTCTTGCTCATCAAGCACATAGGTGAGCGGGATGTTGGTGGTGAGGCGGATTTCTTCTTCCAGGCCCAGGTAGGCCACGTGGTTCGAGCTGCGGCGGCGCGTGAGGGGCAGGCGGCCGTAGTCGCCCACCGGGCGGCAGGCCACGCGCACGCGGGGCGTGCCGCCGAGCGGCTCCACCTTGCGCACAAACATCAGCGGCTTGTAGTAGCGCTCGTACTGGGCAAAGCGGGGCGCAAAATCCGTGACGCGGTAGCTGCCTTCTTCGGTGGTAATCTCGGTGCAGAGCACGTTGGTGTTCTCCTCGTAGTACTGGTGCGAGGTGAACGGGGCCCCGGCCGCCGGCCGGATGCTGTACTCGCCGCCTTTCTCCTCGTCGAGCAAGCTGCCGAAAACAAAGCTGCTGTCGAAGCGCGGCCAGCAGAGCCAGCGCACGGCGGTGTCGGTCCCAATCAGGCCCAGAAAGGCGCAATTGCCGATCAGGCCCATGTCATAGGTGTGTTTGCTCATCAAAATCCGTCGGTTGGTGGGCCGGGCCGGGGCGGCCCGGGGCCCCCGTGTACCCCGTTTGGGGCCCCATAGTTGCCCCGGCCACCGGCGCCAACGGCAAAATTTACCGCGCTACGCTCTAATCATTAGTTACTTACCGGCTACGTTAAAGTTTTCCGGGGCCCCACCGGCGGCGGGGGCCCCGGGCAGCGCGGCGGCCGGGGCCAGGCGCGTGCCCAGGGCCAGCAGCGCGGCTAGCGCCAGGGCCAGGTAATAGCGGAAGTAGCGTTGAATATTGGTGAGCACGGCCCAGCTGAGTTAAGTGCTTCAAATGTAAGCGAAAACCCCAGGCTAGGGTTGACTTTACACATCTACGGCGGGGGCGGCTGAGCCAACGGCCGCCCTTGCCGGGTGAACATTCAGATAATTATATTCATTATGTACTACATTCCATATCTCATCGCCTCTTTCGCATCCTGCCCGGGTGCGGCGGGGCACAGCCGGGGCCGGGGCGCTGGTCATCTTTTTTCCATTGTGTGATGAAAATCCTGGTAGTTGACGACGAGCCCGACGTGCCGCTGCTGTTTGAGCAGCGCTTCCGTCACGAAATCAGCAGCGGGGCCCTAGCGTTTGCCTTTGCCCACTCGGGCGCGGAGGCGCTGGAATATTTGCAGCAGGCCCACCACTACTCGGAGGTGGTACTGATTCTGTCCGACATCAACATGCCCGGCATGAGCGGGCTGGAGCTGCTGCGGCGCATCAAGCTGGCCCACGCCGTGCCCCCGCCCGCCGTGATGATGGTCACGGCCTACGGCGACGCCGACAGCTACCGCCAGGCCATGCAGCTGGGGGCCCAGGATTTCCTCACCAAGCCGCTCAACTTTGCCGACCTGCGGCAAAAACTCGCCCCGCTGCAAGCCGCCTAACTGTATGACGACCAAGATTCTGGTGATAGACGACGAGCCCGACTTGGAGCTGCTCATCAAGCAAAAGTTTCGGCGCAAAATCCGGGAAGAGGCCTACGAATTCCGGTTTGCGCGCGACGGCGAGCAGGCCCTGGTGCGCGTGGGCGAGTGGCCCGAACTCGACGTGGTGCTCACCGACATCAACATGCCGGGCCTCGACGGGCTGGCACTGCTGCCCCGCCTGGCCGCCGCCAACCCCGTGCCGAAGGCCGTGATGGTGTCGGCCTACGGCGACATGGCCAACATCCGCACGGCCATGAACCGGGGCGCGTTCGATTTCGTGTGCAAGCCCGTGGACTTCGCCGACCTGGAGCTGACCATCGACAAAGCGGCCCGGCAGGTAGCGCAGCTGCGCCAAACGCTGCGCGCCATCCAGGAAAACAACATTTTGCGGATGTTCGTGGACGAAACCGTGCTGAACGTGATGACGCGGCCCGACTTCCAAACCACTTTCACGGCCAGCGAAACGGTGGCGGCCACGGTGGTGTTCATCGACATTTGCGGCTTTACGGCCCTGGCTGAAGTGCTGGCCCCCGCCGACGTGGTGACGCTGCTGAACACGTATTTCGACCAGGCGGTGCGCGAAATCATTGCCCAGGGCGGCCACGTCGACAAGTTCATCGGCGACGCCATCATGGCCGTGTTCCGGGGCGAGTACCACCTCGACCGGGCCGTGGACGCGGCCCTGTCCGTGCGCGCCGCCGTGCAGGCCAACGCCACCACCCTGCCCGACGGCACCACCTACCAGCCGCAGCTCTCCATCGGCCTCAACGCCGGCGAAATGGTGTCGGGCAACATCGGCTCGGCCTCCCTCAAGCGCTTCGACTACACCGTCATCGGCGACGCCGTGAACCTGAGCCAGCGCCTGCAAGCCGCCGCCAAGCCCGGCCAAATCATCATCAGCGCCGCCGTGTTCGAGCAGGTAAAAGAATCTTTCCAGTGCCTGCCGCTAAAGGAAGTCAGCCTCAAGCACAAGGCCAAGCCGGTGATGATTTACGAGGTTGTGGCTTGATTAAGGAAGTCATGCAGAGCGCAGCGAAGCATCTTTCCCACGGCACTAATCAATGAGTTAGTCAGCGGTAAAGATGCTTCGCTGCGCTCTGCATGACGGCCTGGCGGGTTGGGTGTACCGCCAAGCCTACCGTTCACGCCGCCACGGGCGGCATCTTCTCGTTTTGGCGGCGCAGGCGCTGGCAGAGCACGCGCAGCACGTTGCGGCCCACTTCGGCGCACTCCTCCATCACGTCGTAGAAATCTTCCTGGTCGACGCGGAAGGCCGCCACGGGGCCCTGGGCCACGGCGGAGGCCGAGCGGGCCTCGGCGTCGAGCAGGGCCAGCTCGCCAAAAAAGTCGCCTTGGCGGAAGGTAGCCAGCTGCCGGGGCCCGTCGAAAATACCCACCTCGCCGGCGCACACAATGAAGAGCGAGGTGCCCAGGCTGCCCTTGGCAAAGATTTCCTGGCCCGGCGCAAAGGCCATTTCCCGCATAATGGGCTCGATGGTGGTCAGAATGTTTTCGGGCGTTTGGGCAAACAGCGCGGTGCCTTTGAGCAGGCGCACGCGCGCGAGCGCCGAGGTGCAGGGCGACGGGGAGGATTCGGGGGAGGAGGTCATGGGCAGGGCGGCAACGTCGGGAAATTCGGCGAGCAATACATCGTAAGCGGCGGGGCGCAGCACCGGCAATTGGCGCAGCAGGGCCCGGGCGCTTTCCTGAATCAGCAGGCCCTCGGCCAGCAGGTGCGGGTAGAGGTGGGCCACGGTGGCCAGCTGGGGGTGCCAGCGGCGCAGGGCCACGCCCACCGTCCAGGCCGAAAACGCGCCCAAGCCCCGGCGCACCACCATGGCCGGGAGGGTTTCGGTGGCCGTGGGGGGCCCCAGCAGGCCGTCGAATACCAGCACTTTGTCGCGCAGGCGGCCCGCATCGAGCATGGCTTGCAGGCCCTGGTAGAGCGGCCGGGGCAGCAGGTTATCAAGCATTTCGAGGGCGTTGGCCTGCCGCTCGCCGGCGGTGTGGGCCGCCCCGCGCTGCGCGTCGAGGATGGGCTGACGCTCGTAAAGCTGCGCCAGGGCCCCAAACAGGCGCTGCTGGCCCTTGCGCAGCTCGTAGCGCAGGGCGGCCCGCAGCTCGGTATCGGCCGCGGCCATGCCGTGCAGCAGGTGCTGGGCAAAGCGCAGCTCCTCTTCCACCAAGTGCTGAAAGACGGGCGCATCGGCCAGCTCGGAGGCGAAGCCGGTGAGGGCCCGCAGCGCAGCGGCACGCCCTGGCAAGTGGGGGCCCCGGGCCGTGGCCACCAGCAGCTGCCGGGCCCCGGGCGTGCCCTGGTGGGCGCAGGCCTGCGCCACGCGCTGCAAGCGCCGCCCGTCGGTCTCACGCGCCAGCACGTCGCGCAGCACGGGCAAAGCAGCGGTGCCGGCCCCGGCCAGGGCCGTTGCCGCCAGCGCCTGCACTGCTGTGGTGTGCAGCAGGGCCACGAGCTGCGCCAGCACGGCGGGCGTGGGCGCCACCGCGGCCGCCCGCACGGCGGCGGCCACCAGCTCCGGGCCGGGGCCCCGCAGGCCGGCCACCACCACCTGCGCCTGATGCGCGGGCTCTAGGAACGCCACCAGCGCGAGCAGGGCCAGGCGCGCGTCGGGCCGGGGGTCGGCGGCCAGCGTGGCCAGGCTGGCGCGGGCACGGGCGTCGGCCGGGGCGGCTTCGAGGCGGCCGCGCAGGGCCCCCTGGCGGGCGGGCCAGTCGGGGTGGTCGAGCAAGGCATCGGCCACCGGGTGCGGGCCGGCCAGGTGGGCGGCCAGCTCGCGCAGCGCGGGGTCGGGGTCGGCCAGGGCACGGCGGCAGAGCAGGGCAGCGTCGGCGCGGGGGCCCAGCAGGGCCAGGGCCCGGCCGCGCACCCGGCCGTCGGGGTGGCCGAGCAGCGCCTCGGCGTGGCGGGCCAGGGCCTCGGGCCCGGCGTACTGGAGGTGGGCGAGGGCTTGCAGCGCCGCGTCGGGGGCGGGCGCTTGGGCGTCGGAGCTGCTGGGCGCGGGGCCCGCATCCTCCCCGTCGCGCCCCGCGCCTACCGGGGCCCCGGCGGCCCCCGGCCGTTCGGCAAAACGCAGGCCCAGCGTGGCCCGCAGCTCGTTGAGGTAGTGGCCGTAAGCGCGTTGCAGCAGCACTAGGGCCCCCAGCAGCAGCGCGGCCATCCAGGCCAGCGGCAGCCACTGGCCCAGCGCCGCGGCCCGGGGCAGCACCAGCAGCAGCAGGGCCCCCAGGCCCAGGCCCAGCGGCTCATAAAAGCCCTTGGCCTGCGTGTGGCCGGCCAGGCGCGCGGGCGGCGACAAGGGCTGAAACAGCACCAGAAACACGGGCTCGAACACGGCCCGGCGCAGCACTTCCAGCCCCAAGTACAGCCCGCAGAAATACGCCAGCTGCGCAGACGGCCCCGCGTGGGCCGCCCGCAGCCCCCCAAACAGGCCGATGCCCGCCAGCGCCGCCAGCGGCAGCACCAGCAGCGCCCGGCGCACCCCCAGCCAATCGAGGCCGTGGCGCGCAAACAGCAGCTTGAGGCCCGTGGCCAGCAGGTAGGTGAGCACCAGCACGCCCCCCACGTACTGCAGCACGGGGCCCTGGGCCTGAAACTTGTACTTCACATTCACCAAAAACAGGTACTCCACCCCCACCGCCGCCGCGGCCAGGGCTAGCAGGCTGAGGCCCAAGGCCTGCACCAGCGGACTAGTTTTGGCCGCCGGGGCCCCGGGCACGTGCGCTTCTTCGGCGGCCCGGGGCCTCGGGTGGGCCGCCGCCTGCGCCCGGAACGTGGCCCGCTGCACCACCAGCGCCAGCAGGTAGGCGGCGAAGGCCGTGAGCAGCAGCCCGTACAGGGCGTGCTGGGCGTGAACAAATACGGCCAGCCCGGCCCCCAGGGCTTTGGCCGGCAGGTCGCCGGCGCTGATGACGCCGAACAGCCGCCGCCCCTGCCGCACGTTGAACACCACGGCCGACATCCCCCAAAACTCCAGGCTCGTCAGCAGATAAATCAGCCGGTAGCCCGCCATGATGGCCACTGCCACCCCCACCGTGGGGCCCCACCACAGCAGGGCCCCCAGCACCAGCACCAGCACGGCCGCCGCCGCCAGCGCCCGCCCCGCCAGCCGCTGCAGCGCCCAGTGGTGCTCGCAGCGCGCGTACAGCCCGCCCACCGCCAGCGTCGCCAGGGCCCCCACGCCGTAGGCCAGCGGCAGGGTGCGCACCGGGTCGTACGCGAGCAGCAGCACCGTGGCCGCCACGTACACAAGGATGGTGCCCGTGCCCAGCAAGAAATTATGGGCAGCAAACAGCCCCACGGCTTTCATCTCGCCCGGCCGCACCCCCAGAAAACGATGCCATCTTTCCATTGGTAATCTGCTGGTTGGGAAGTGTTGGGTGTTAGTGAAGCTAGTTTTTTCGTAGGCCTTCATGCAGAAAATTAGGCCGTCGTGCTGAGCGAAGCCGAAGCATCTCGCCCACTTACTAGTCAATAATTACCGCTGCGGGAGAGATGCTTCGACAGGCTCAGCACGACGACCTAAGGCTTTGACGTTCAATTGTCTCTATCTCTAATCTTACCAAAATCACCTAGTGCAAGGCGCGCTTCTTTATCAGCCCGCCCTTGATGTCGTTCACGCTGTGCTGCACGATGAAAGCGCGGGGGTCAATTTTATTGATTTCGTCAGTCAACGTCATGATTTCCAAGCGCGTGATGACCGTGAAAATGGCTTCTACTTTCAGGTACTGGGCCCCGTGCGAGCCGTAGCCCTGGGTAACTTCGTAGACGGTGGCGCCGCGGTGCAGGCGCTCGGTGATGAACCGGCGGATTTCGGGGCTGTGGAACGAGATGACGGTCAGGCCGATGTATTCTTCGATGCCCACCAGCACGAAATCCACGGTTTTGGCCGCCGCCAGGTAGGCCAGGACGGAGTACAGCGCCGTTTCGACCGACAGCAGCCAGGCCGCCACCCCAAAAATTATTACGTTGATAATCAGGACAATGTCGCCGATGGACGCGGGCAGCTTGCGGGTGAGGTACACGGCCAGGATTTCGGTGCCGTCGAGCACGCCCCCGCCGCGCATGGCCAGCCCCGAGCCGGCCCCGAGGAAAAAGCCCCCGAACACGGCAATCAGCAATTTGTCGTGCGTGAGGGGCGGCACCGACACCACCGCCACGGCCCCCGCCAGCGCCAGGATGGCCGCCAGCGTGCGCGCCGCAAACGGGCCCCCGAGCTGGCGGTAGCCCAGCAGCACAAACGGCACGTTGATGACCACAATCAGTAGCGACAACGAGATGTGCGTCAGCTGGCTAGCCAGCAGCGCTATGCCCGTCACGCCCCCGTCAATGAAGCCGTTGGGCAGCAGAAACCCCTTCAGCCCCACCGCGGCCGAGGCTACGCCGGCCAGCAATAGCCCGGCCCGGAACACCGCGGCCCCCACCACCCGGGGCAGCACGGGCGCAGCGGGGGCCCCCGCTGCTGGCCCCGCGGGGGGGGCGGGCGAAAGCGCGTTGAAAGCGGTGGTTCGGGCAGCATAACAACCGGCGTAATGCCCGCAACAGAGCAATTAATTTAGGTTAATATATGAATAAATATTTTCAACTTGTTTAGCCTATACTTCCGCGGGAAGGCTGATGGTGAACTCCGTAAATTCGCCTTCCTGGCTGGCCACGGCCAGGGTGCCGCCGTGGCCCTTCGTCACAATGTCGTAGCTCAGCGACAGGCCCAGGCCGGTGCCCTCGCCGGTGGGCTTGGTGGTGAAAAAGGGCTGGAATATTTTTTCGCGCACCGCCGCCGGGATGCCGTTGCCGTTGTCGCGCACCCGGATGCGCACCGTGTCGCCGGTGCGCCGCGTGGCCACGGCTACCTGGGGGCGGTAGGCCGGGCCGGCGGTTTTGGCCTTCTCGGCCACGGCGTAGAAGGCGTTGGTGAGCAGGTTGAGCAGCACCCGGCTCAGGTCCTGCGGCACCACGGGCACGGGCCCCAGGCGGGGGTCGAAGTCGGTTTCCAGCGCGGCGTTGAAGTCTTTGTTTTTAGCCCGCCAGCCGTGGTAGGCCAGGCGCAAGTACTCGTCGGCCAGGGCATTGAGGTTGGTGGGCTGGCGCTCGCCGCTGCGGGTGCGCGCGTGCTCCAGCATGTTCTTCACGATGCGGTCGGCGCGGTGGCCGTGCTGGTGAATTTTGGCCTGGTTCTGGGCCAGGGCCTGCACCAGGGCCCCAATGGCCGGCCGCCCCGCGGCCGAAAGCGACTCTTTGGCCAACTCGGCTTCGAGCTCGGCCACTAGCTCCACGCTCAGGTCGGCGAAGTTGGTGACGAAGTTGAGCGGGTTCTGCATCTCGTGGGCCACGCCCGCCGTCAGCTCGCCGAGCGAGGCCATTTTCTCGCGCTGAACCAGCTGGTTCTGGGTGCTTTGCAGCTCGGTGAGGGTGCGGTCGAGGTCGTCGCGGTGGGCGGCAATCTGCACGTTTTTCTCGCCTAAGCGGCGGTTGGCGCGCTGCTTGAGGAAGATGTTGCGCAGCAGCAGGGCCACCACCAGCACCACGCCGCCCAGCCCGGCCAGCGCGGCAAGCATCTGCTGGCGCTGCCGGTAGGCTTTTTGGCCCGCAATTTCCCGGTCTTTCCGAAGCAGCACAATCTGGGCCTGCTTCTTGTCCAGCTCGTAGCCGTAGCGCAGGGCGCTGGTGCGGCGCTGGGTGTCCTCGCCCGAGAGCGTGTCGTTGTAGGCCATCTGCAGGTTGCGGTAGCGGTAGGCCCGCGCGTAGTCGCGCCGCTGCGCATAGGCCTGCGCCAGGATGTCGCCCGCGTTGCGGATGTTCTCGTTGCTGCGCGACTGCTGGCTGAGCGCCAGCGCGTGCCGGGCCAGGGCCACGGCGCTGTCGGGCTGCCGGGCCAGCACGAAGCCGCGGGCCAGCATCAGCTCCACCGAGGGCATGTTATAGCTGTCGTGCGTGGCCCGCACCAGCGCCCGGGCCCGCCGGCCGTGCGCCAGCGCCTCGGCCTGGTTGCCCTGCAAGCCGTACACCTCCGCCAGGTTGGTTTCGTCCACGGTTTCGCTCGATGCATCGCCCAGCTGCCGACTCAGCTTCAAGGCTTGCTGGTGGTAGAACAGGGTTCGGGGCCAGTCTTTCAGTAATTGGTATGCGGCCCCCAGGCTGTTGAGCGCCTGCGACGCCACCTGCCAATCGCGGGCCCGCCGGGCATTTGCTAGGGCGGCGCGCAGCATCGGTAGGGCCTCGTCATAATTACCCATGTCCGAATAAATACCGCCAATGACGGCTTGCAAGCGCATACGGGTCTGCTCGTCGCCCGTTTGCTCGGCCAGGGTCAGACCTTTAAAAGCAGAGGCCAATGCTGGCGCGGGGCTGCCCTGTAATCTGTCAATCCAACTCAGTTGCAGCAATGTTTTGGCAAGTCCCCGGCGGTCAGCACGGCGCAAAAAAAGCAGTTGCGCCCGCTGCGCGTAGTCCCGGGCAGCTACATAATTGGTCTGTCGACGTTGCAGTACACTAAGAGCCAGCAATGCTTTTCCTTCACCCGTGGCGTCAGCTAGGCGCAGGGCCAAGCGCAGGGCCTGGTGGCTTAATTGAATGGCCTGCGGCGCATCGACAGTTAATAGCTTTTGCGATAAAGCCTGTAGCCGGCGTACCCGCGTGGTATCGAGCCGGGGCTGTGCGCGTAGCAATAGGCGCAGGCTATCGGCTGCAGGGGTTTGGCCCATTGAGGCAGGTGTGCCCAACGCGTAGCGTGCGAGCAAGAGCAGTAAAACGGCAAAGAGCTTCATGCTGGCAGACAGTAACAGCAAGGTCGCAGTAACGGTACCATCTTAGCCCCTGCTGGGGTACTTGCTTCGCTGGGCTCTGGACCAAAACTTTTATATGGGCGGGTTATGAATTACGCAGCACAGAATGTCGGCCTTACCGGCAAGTTCGTACCCTTCCCGTTTGCCATGCCCACGGTTTATGTAAAAAGCCTTGAAATTGATGATTATGATTTTTTTAGGCCCAAGGAGCGGGTCGGTATGTTCTTCAATGGGATTGAACTGAAGTTCTGCTTCTTCTGGATAAATCTTTTTGATTTTTGCGGATAACTCCTCGAAAGCGTGCCGCGTGTCGCACTTGAAAAAGGTACTGCTACCCACCGCTACTAGTTCTGCCCCCTTATCCCCCCGGTGCAAATGCACTTCGGCCTCGCCATGGCCCCAGATGGCATCCGTTGCCTTTTCTACAGAATCCACGGGTGCCCCATCCCGCGACAAATGGGGCTTGCCCAGGCGCTCGGTAAATAGGTTTACCGTTTCGACCCATTTAGCGTCGGGTACGGGCGTGGGATCGGCATTCAAAGGCTTTTCCATCGGGCGAGTGGTTAAGTGGTGAGCACATGGCAAACATAATAATTTATATTTAATTTTTACAATATTAATTATATTTGGCTGGCCATTCGGCAGCGGCGGACAAAAAGTTGCGGGCAACGCTAGACGTTCTGGGAGTAACGCCCGGAATAGTACAGCAAACGGACCAGGGCCGTACCGTTGAGCCGCCACGCCAGTAGGACCCATCGCATTGAAGCACTAAGTACGAGCAGGGGGCATACGAACACGAAAACGTGTCCTTATGCCCCCTGGAGCCTAGTACTTTAATACCCCAATTTTACTTTGTGGGGGGATTGTGATCCACACCTAAAAAAGTGTTACGATGATTGCAGTCAATTCCATGGTTGAAAAATGTTAAGGGTTGAACATATATAGAGCAAATGTATCAAGATTATAAACGTTACTATATTTTAAAAAATATTTTATTATATATTTTACTATAATTAGCTGGTCACCGCGCTTTATCTGCGGTGGTAGAAGCATGGGCCGGTGTTCAGCAGAATTTAAACGGGCGGGTTGTGGCTCACCGCGGCTTGCGGAGCCTCTTCGCCCGCAGCTTCTTCGGCGGCGGAAGCTGCGGATTGAGGCGCGTGTTCTTCTTCAGCTTCCTGCGCGTCACTGGCTTCGGGGTCCCGGGGCTTTTCCATAAATGAGCTAGTTGAGGTAGGGAAACAAAAAAATTGAATACCTAAATATAAAAAAATATTTAACAAATGTGATATAAACGATTAGCGCGTCCACACCATCACCACGGTTTTACAAGTCGCCCCGGTGAGGCCGGGGCCCGGTGGTCCAGCCCGCTCGCTGCCGTACGCGAGAACCCACACTTCACCGGCACTGCCAACACGGCCTGCCACCCCGAGGCAGCAAAAAGGTATCCGCGGCTAAGCCAGACCATTGCCACCCCGCCCACCATACGCCTGGATTCTGATGTTATCGGCAAGCCCCTCAGCCGTCCCCAAAAGCGCGGCCGAGGCATCGGGCGCTGCCGCGCAAGCAGATGCCAATTTTGTAATAGTGGCTGCGGTACGGCAGGTCGATGGGGAGCTGAACCGGCGCAGCACCGGGCCCTAGAAAGAAAAAGGCGATTGGCTTGCTGGCGGCCTCAGTGAAGGCATATGATTGATAAACGGGATAGCAGCGTTCATAAAAAGCAAAGTGCGCGCTGTTGGCCGGGGGCCAGGCACTGGCGCAGAACCTTGCTTCCTGGCAGGCGGTTCTTACAACCCCGCTCCGCCCTGGGCGTACTGCCAAAGCGAACCTTTTTCCTGCAATGACTGAATTACAACGCCTGTTCCTCGCCTACGACCAGCACCGCGCCGCTAGCCGCCCCTGCGCCCTGGCCACGGTGGTCGAAGTGCTGGGCTCGGCCTACCGCCGTCCCGGGGCCCGGATGCTGGTGACGGAAGACGGCGAGCTGACCGGCGCCATCAGCGGCGGCTGCCTGGAGGGCGATGCTCGGCAGCGGGCCCGGCGGGCCATTTTCCAGGGCGAGCCGGCCTTGGTAACCTACGACACCCGCGACGAGGACGACCCACGCCACGGCCTGGGCCCCGGCTGCCAGGGCGTGGTGCGCATCCTGCTGGAGCCGCTGAACTTTGCCGACGGCCACAACCCCTTGGAGCTGTTGCGCGGCTTTGCCCAGCACCCCGCGCCGGCCGTGCTGGCCACCGTGTTCGAAGCCGACACCACCGGCCTGAAAGCAGCCGTGGGGCAGCGCCTGCTGCTGCCAGCCGCCGGGGCCCTGCGCGGCACGCCGCTGCTAGCCGCCCCGCTGGCCGAGGCGGCGCGTGCCACGCTGGCCTACGGCCAGTCGCAGGTGCTGGATATTGAAACCGACGGGGGCCCCGTGCGGGCGCTGCTGGAAGTGCTGGAGCCGCCGCTGCGCCTGGTAGTGTACGGCGCCGGCAACGACGCGCAGCCGCTGGTGCACCTGGCCGGCTCGCTGGGCTGGCACATCACGGTGGTGGACGGCCGGCCCAACCTGGCCACTGCCCTTCGTTTTCCCGAAGCGGCGGAAGTACGCATTGTGTCGGTGCGCGAGCTGGAAGCCCAGCCCTCCGACCCCAGCGCGTACCACGTGCTGCTCAGCCACAACTACGCCTACGACCTGGCCGCGCTGCAAGCTCTGTTGCCCTCGCCCGCGCCTTACATCGGCCTGCTGGGGCCCCGCCTGAAAGCGGCCCGCCTCATGGAGGAGTTGGGCTTGAGCGAAGCCGAACGGGTCCAATTGCTGCGCGAACGCCTGCACAGCCCCATCGGCCTCGATTTGGGCAGCGAAACCCCGGAGGAAATTGCCCTGGCCATCGTGGCCGAAATTCAGGCGCAGCGCAGCGGCCGGCAGGGCCGGCCCCTGCGCGAGCGGGCCGGCACGGTGCACGTGCCGGAAACTGGCTACGCCGACGTGGCCAGCGCGTCGTAAGGCATTCTGCGCCAGCCGCGCAACAAACCGGGCAGGCCCCCTTGGCAATGCCGGAGCCCCAGCTTCTGCTGCCGGCGTGCAAACAAAGCGTGGGGCCCCGGGCTTATTGGGCGCTTTCCGATTGAGAGCGTTCCAATTAATTCATGAGACATAGCAATGGCTGAGCAACCGCTTCTGACCCCTTTTCACTCCGATAAGCTGAACTTGAGAAACCGCGTCGTCATGGCCCCCATGACGCGCAGCCGCGCCGACAACCCCGGCGCCGTGCCCAACGACCTGATGGTGACCTACTACGACCAGCGGGCCTCGGCGGGCCTCATCGTGACGGAGGGCACCTACGTGAACCGCGAGGCCGCCGGCTACATCAACGTACCCGGCATCTACACCCCCGAGCAGGTAGCGGGCTGGCAGAAAATCACCAGCGCCCAGCACCGGCTGGGTGGCCAGCTGTTCGTGCAGCTGTGGCACGTGGGCCGCATGTCGCACCCCGATTTGCTGGACGGGGCCCTGCCCCTGGCCCCCTCGGCCATCAACCCCCACGAGAAAGTGTACACGCCCACCGGCTTTAAGGACACGGTGACGCCCCGGGCCATGACCCTGGACGAGATTAAGTACACCGTGGCCGACTTCGCCACCGCCGCCCAAAATGCGCTGGCCGCCGGCTTCGACGGCATGGAAGTGCACGCCGCCAACGGCTACCTGTTCCAGCAGTTTTTTAACGGCCCCAGCAACACCCGCACCGACGCGTACGGCGGCTCGATTGAGAACCGCGCCCGGATTTTGTTCGACGTGCTCGACGCCATCAAAGCTGCGGGCGTGGACCTGGGCAAGGTGGGCGTGCGCCTCAACCCCTCGCTCGAAGGCCCCTTCGGCACGAAGATGGATGAACAGACTATCCCCACGTTCGACTACATCGTTAAGCGCCTCAACGACTACAACTTGGCCTACCTGCACCTCTGCGAGCCGTTCACCGACGTGAGCAAGATTCCGTTCGCCGAGCCGCACATTGCCAAGCACTACCGCCCCATGTACCAAGGCACGCTCATCATCAACGCTGGCATGACGCAGGAGAAAGGCAACCAAGTCATTGCCGACGGCGACGCTGACCTCGTGGCCTTCGGCACGCTCTACATCTCCAACCCCGATTTGGTGGAGCGCTTCGCCCAGAACGCCCCCCTGGCCCCTAGCGACAAAGACACGTACTACGTGCCCGGCGCGAAAGGCTACACCGATTACCCCAAGCTGAACGCCTAACCGGCAGCAGCTAATTTAGGCCGGTGGCCGGGTGGTAACGCGTTGCATTCGCAATGCGCAACCACTCGGCCACCGGCCTTTTTTGCGCTAATTTCTGAAAACATGCCCCCGTCACCGCCGCCGCTCAACCCACCGGCCGCCGCCCTGGTTTTGGCAGCCGGCAATTCCAGCCGCCTGGGCCAGCCCAAGCAACTACTTATCTACCAAGCCGAAACCCTGCTGCACTGGGCCGTGCGCACGGCCCTGGCCGCGGGCTACGCCCCCGTCGTCGTCGTGACGGGGGCCCTGGACGCCGAGCTGCGCCACGCCGTGGCCGACCTCCCCTGCCAAACCGTGCACAACCCAGATTGGGCGGCCGGCATGGGCGCCTCCATCCGGGTCGGCCTGGCCGCGCTGGGCCCCGCGGCCACCGCCGTGCTCGTCATGGGCTCAGATCAGCCACTGATAGCAGCCGAGCAGCTGGCCGCTTTAGCCCAGCACCAGCAAGCCACCGGGGCCCCAGCGGTGGCGGCCGCCTACGCCGATGCGTTCGGTATCCCAGCCTTGTTCACTGCCAGCGCGTTGGCCGATTTGCACAACATCCGCCCGGAGCAGGGCGCCAAGCCCCTGCTGGCCCGCTACGGCCCCGCCCTGGCCCTGGTGCCCATGCCCGACGCGGCGTTCGACGTGGACACGCCCGCCGCTTACCGGGCCCTGCTGGCCCACCGGGGCCCTACCCCGGGGCCTAAGCACCTATCCGAATAGGGATTCTTATGCTGAGCTTGCGAAGCACCTTATCACCGCTGAACGACCTGTTCTACCCTGATAGGATGCTTCGCGAGCTCAGCATAAGAATCCCTATTCGGATAGCTTTTAAGCGGGGCCCCTACCCAGCACCCGGCTGTGCGCTTTCAACTGTTGAATTTTAGCTGCGATTTCTACCAGCCCGGGGTTGTGCACGCTGCCCAGGTGCGTGGTGCGAAACTCCCGGTGGGCACGGTAGCTGCCATCCTCCACCGATTGGCCTACTTGGCGGTAGGCTTCGCGGAACGGCACGCCGCTTTGAATGAGCTGGTTGATGTTTTCAACCGAAAAAATTAGGTCGTATTTCGGCTGGTCGATGATGCCGGGGACGACCTGAATTTCGGGTACGGCGAAGAGCAGCATGTCCAGCAAATCGAGGAACTGGCGCAGGGGCCCAAACAGGATTTCCTTGAGAATCTGGAAGTCGCGGTGGTAGCCGCTGGGCAGGTTGCTGGTGGCCAGAATCAGGTCGGTGGGCAGGGCCTGGAGGCGGTTGGCGTGGGCGCGCACCAGCTCGAACACATCGGGGTTTTTCTTGTGCGGCATGATGCTGGAACCGGTCGTAAACTCCTTGGGCAGCTTTACAAACCCCATGTCCTGGCCGTTGTAGAGCACCAAGTCGTAGGCCATTTTGGCCAGCGTGGCGGCGGCCCCGGCAATGGCAAACGCCACCGTGCGCTCGGTTTTGCCGCGCAGCATCTGGGCCCCCACGGCACTCACGGCCACGCTACTGAAGCCCAGCGCCGCCGTCGTCTGCTCGCGGCTGATGGCGAAGCTGCTGCCAAAGCCCGCACCCGAGCCCAGCGGGTTCTGGTCGGCCACGGTGTGGGCGGCCTCAAACAGCGCCACGTCGAGCAGCAAGTGCTCGGCGTAGGCCCCAAACCACAGCCCGAAGCTGCTCGGCATGGCTGCCTGGAAATGCGTGTAGCCGGGCAGCAAGTCGTGGCGATGCACGGCGGCTTTTTGCAACAGCACCTCAGCCAGGGCCACCAGCTTAGTCGCCGCTTGTTCCGTATAATCCTTGATGAACAGCTGAATAGCCGTCAGCACCTGGTCGTTGCGTGAGCGAGCGGTGTGGATTTTCTTGCCCGCATCGCCAAACTTTTCGGTCAGGTACGACTCAATTTTGGAATGCACATCCTCAAACTCGGCCTCAATTTCGAACGTGCCGTCCTCAATCTGCTGCTTCAACTCGTCCAATCCTTGCGCTAATTGTTGCTGCTCTGCGGCAGTGATTAATCCCGCGACGGCCAGCATATCGGCGTGGGCCCGGGAAGCCAGCACGTCGTAATACGCCAGGTACAGGTCCAATTCCCGGTCGCGGCCCACGGTAAATTTTTCGATTTTCTCGTTCACCGAGAAGCCTTTTTCCCAAATTTTCATACGCACCCTGAAGGCAATAATTAATTAAATTACTAAGTCCGTCAGCAGGGCCACGTAGTCGCGCACCCCGCTAATTATTTCGCTGCGCAAAATAAATTCGTCCGGTGTATGCGAGCGGGCACTGTCGCCAGGCCCTATTTTCACCGTCGCAAACGGCATCAGGGCCTGATCGGAAAGCGTGGGCGAGCCGTACGTTTGCTTGCCCAGGGCCCGGCCACGCTGCACAATGGGATGGTCGGCCGCAATCCGCGACGAGTTCAAGCGCAGCGAGCGGGGCGTAATTTCCGACCGCAAATTTTGCTGCAAAATCTCCACTACTTCGGCATTAGTGTACAGCTCATTGGTGCGCACGTCCACCACGAAGCGGCACTCGTCGGGCACCACGTTGTGCTGCTGCCCAGCGCTAATTTGCGTGGCCGTTGTTTTTACGGGCCCCAGCATCGGCGATACGCGCGGCAACTGGTTATTCCGCAGCCAGGCAATATCGTCCAAGGCCTTATATAAGGCGTTTTCGCCTTCGTCGCGAGCCGCGTGGCCGGTTTTACCGCGGGCTACACAGTCGAGTACTAACAGGCCTTTTTCGGCAATTGCCAATTGCATTTGCGTGGGTTCGCCCACGATGCCGAGGGCAATGGGCCCCAACTCAGGCAGTAATTTAGAGATGCCGTTAGCGCCCGAAACTTCTTCCTCGGCGGTAATCGCACAAATTAAATTATAGGCGCGCGGCCGGTCCTTCAAATACAGAAACGTCGCCAGCAAACTCACCGCCGAAGCACCCGCGTCGTTACTACCCAAGCCGGTCAATTTATCGCCCTCCCAGGTGGCCTCAAACGGCGGATACGTCCACGCTGCACCGGGTTTCACGGTGTCGTGGTGCGAGTTGAGAAGCACCGTGGGCTGCGTGGGCACGTAGCCCGGGGCTATGGCCCACACGTTGTTGCCTTGGCGTTGCGGCAGGGCCCCACGCGTCGTCAAAAAATCAAAAACCAACGCCGCAGTTGCTGCTTCTTCCCGCGAAAACGAGGGCGTTGCAATCAATTGCTCCAGCAGCCCTACGGCCGCCTGCGTAAGCGCGGCTAATTCAGGCATAGCACGGTTTTGAGCGAATCGTTGATCTTCAGGGCGTGGCCAATAATTATTTTGCTTACGCCTTGGCTCAGTGCATCAAACGAATTATCTAGTTTCGGAATCATCCCGTCGGCAATAATTCCGGCTTCTTTTAATTCCGCGTAGCTCGCCAGATTTATTTTTTCAATAACCGAATTGTCGTCGTTCACGTCGAGCAGTACGCCATCCTTCTCGAAGCAGTAATGCAACTCAACGGCAAATTGCTCGCTCAGCGCCACGGCTACGGTGGCGGCAATGGTATCGGCGTTCGTATTTAATAATTGGCCGTGGCCGTCGTGCGTAATGGCGCAAATTACTGGGGTGAGGCCCAGCCCGAGCAGGGCCCCCAGCAGTGCCGCATTGACACCTGCAGGCGTAAGTTCGCCCACGAAGCCGTAGTCAATCTCGCGCACCGGCCGCTTGATTGCCCGAATCACGTTGCCATCGGCGCCGCTGAGGCCCAGGGCGTTGACGCGGTTTTGCTGCAGGCCGGCCACAATGGCTTTGTTGGTTTTGCCGGCGTAAAACATGGTCACAATGTCGAGCGTGGCCGCGTCGGTGATGCGGCGGCCATTCACCAGCTGCGGCGCAATGCCCAGGGCCCGCAGCATTTCGCTGGCGCCTTTACCGCCACCGTGCACCAAAATCTTGGGGCCCTCCACGCGGGCAAATAATTGCAGAAACTGCGCTAAGCTCGCCGCATCGTCGATGATGCCACCGCCAACCTTAATTATTTTTAATTGCTTCATTTACCCTTAATGATTAATTAATCTCTCTTTCACTTGTGCGGAATTTGGGACAATTATTGTCCCTGCGCCGCATCTTCTACCCTGGCAAATAGGTAGCTTGCCAAAAAACTTCCCCAAAAGGTTGCGAACAAAAGTAGGGGGTTTTACTTTTGCAGCAGAATTGAACTCTGCGCCTCAGTGGCTCGCTTAGCCCCCGATTTCTCGTTTCTGCCATGACCGCATCCTTGCCCACTACCACGTTGTTTGCCGCAGCCGCTATGGCCGGGGGCTCGACGGTGTGCGTTCGGACTTCGTGGGTACGACGACCCTAGCGGCTACCGCAGCCGCTTGGTGCGCCCGCTGGGGCCACCTCCCCTTGGCGCTGGGCCGGGCCCCGCGCCGCTTACCGACTTTGGGTTTCCTGGCAATCATCAAACGCGGCCTGCGTTTGCACGAAATCCGCGCATCTCTCCCCAGGTTTTTCTCAATTCACGGAATGGAAATTCGGGTTGCAACGGCAGAAGATGCCATTTATGCCGACGCGCTGTGCCAGTGGTACATCGAGTCGGCCAAACAACGCGGCACGGGCATCGCCAAGCGCGAGCCAGCTTACGTGGCCAAAAAAATGGCCAGCGGCGACGGCATCTTAGCGTTCGTCGATGGCGAGCTAGCCGGGTTTTGCTACATTGAAACGTTCGACGACAAATCCTTCGTCGTCAATTCGGGCCTCGTAGTGAACGCCGATATCCGCAAGCACGGCGTGGGCCGGGCGATTAAGCAAGCCGTGTTCGACTTGTCGCGCACTAAGTACCCGCAAGCCAAGATTTTTGGCATCACGACCAGCTTGGCCGTGATGAAAATCAACACCGACCTGGGCTACGAGCCGGTTACCTTCTCCGAACTGACCCAAAGCGAGGACTTTTGGAAGGGCTGCAAAAGCTGCAAGAACTACGGCATCCTGATGGAGAACGAGCGCAAGATGTGCCTTTGCACCGGCATGCTCTTCGACGCGGCCGATAAACTCGTGCAGGTGCAGGTACCCGATTTCGCCGCCCTGGCTACGCCAGTATTGCCGGGCCCCCAAACCGTGGCCTCCGAACCTAAAATCGATTCTGCCTCCTCATGAAGAAAAAAGCCATTCTCGCCTACAGCGGCGGCCTCGACACGTCGTACTGCGCCGTGTATCTGTCGCGCGAACTCGACCTGGAAGTCCACACGGTCATCGTCAATTCCGGGGGCTTCACGGCCAACGAGCTGGCGGCCATCGAGAAACGCGCCTACGAGCTGGGCTCGGTCAAGCACGAAGTAATAGATGTAACGGAGCGTTTCTACCACGACTGCCTGCGCTACTTGCTGTTTGGCAACGTGCTAAAGAACGATACGTACCCGCTGAGCGTCAGCGCCGAGCGCATGTTCCAGTCGCTGGCCATTGCCGAGTACGCCCGCCAGAACAAGGCCGATTACATCGTGCACGGCAGTACCGGGGCCGGTAACGACCAGGTGCGGTTCGACGTGGCCTTCGCCGTAATTGCGCCCGATACCGAGATTATCGCCCCCATCCGCGACAAGAAACTCGCGCGCCAGGAAGAGATTGCCTACTTGCAAAAAAACGGCTTCGAAATGAGCTGGGAAAAGGCTAAGTATTCCATCAACGTCGGCATTTGGGGCACCAGCGTGGGCGGCGTCGAAACCCTGACCTCGCACCTGCCCCTGCCCGACAGCGCCTACCCGTCGCAGCCCACCGCCACCGGGGCCCAGCAAATCGAAATCACCTTTGAAAAAGGCGAGCCCAGGGCCCTAAACGGCGAAACGATGGACCCCGTAGCCCTGATTCAGCGCCTCAACGCGCTGGGGGCCAGCTACGCCATTGGCCGCGACACGCACGTGGGCGACACGATTCTGGGCATTAAGGGCCGCGTAGGGTTTGAGGCCCCGGCGGCGCTCATGCTCATCAAAGCCCACCACTTGCTGGAAAAGCACACCTGTTCGCGCTGGCAATTGTTGCACAAAGACAACCTGGCCAACTGGTATGGCACGCTGCTGCACGAGGCCCAGTACCTCGACCCGGTGATGCGCGACATGGAGGCTTTTCTGGCCTCGTCGCAGGCCCGCGTATCAGGCAAGGTAACGCTGCGCTTGCAGCCCTACCGATTTGATTTGCTGGGTGTTGTTTCGCCCTACGACATGATGCAGTCGAAAGCCGCCACCTACGGCGAAACCAACGACGCCTGGGACGCCCGCGACGCGAAAGGCTTCATCAAAATCTTCGGCAACCAGCTGAAAATTCACGCTAGCTTGCAGGATGGTAATGTTTAGGGCGGGCATTGTGGGCGGGGCCGGCTACACGGCCGGCGAGCTGCTGCGCATCCTGCTGCCCCACCCCCGCGTGGAAATCGCGGCCGTGGTAAGCAGCTCCCACGCCGGGGCCCCCGTGGCCCAGGTGCACGACGACTTGCTGGGCGACACCGAACTGGTGTTTGCTAGGGAGCTGACCGGGACGGAAGACGTGGTGTTCCTCTGCCTGGGCCACGGCAATTCACGGGCATTCCTGGAGAAAACCCCACTCCCGGCCACCACCCGCGTCATCGACCTGAGCAACGATTTCCGCCTCGCCGCCGACCGCGACGCCGCTGGCCGCCGCTTCGTGTACGGCTTGCCGGAGCTTAATCGGGCGGCAATCAAAGATGCCACCAGCATCGCCAACCCCGGCTGCTTCGCCACGGCCATTCAGCTGGCGCTGCTGCCGCTGGCCGCCGCCGGGGCCCTAACCGACGACATCCACGTGTCGGCCATCACCGGCTCAACCGGCGCGGGCCAAGGCCTGTCGGAAACGGTGCACTTCTCGTGGCGCACCAACAACGTGTCCGTCTACAAGCCCTTCACGCACCAGCACCTCGGCGAAATCGGTGAGAGCCTGGCGCAGCTACAGCCGCAGTCGGAGGCCGAGATTCACTTCATCCCCTACCGCGGCAATTTCGCGCGGGGCATTTTCGCCAGCGTCTACACGCCCTCGGATTTGACGCAGGACGAGGCGCAGGAGCTGTACCAGCAGTTTTATGCCGACGCGTCGTTCACCACGGTGTCGGACAAGGAAATTCACCTCAAGCAGGTGGTGAATACCAATAAATGCCTGCTCCACGTGCAGAAGCAGGGCAAGCAGCTCTTGATTACCTCGGTAATTGATAATCTGGTGAAAGGCGCCTCGGGCCAGGCGGTGCAGAATATGAACCTGCTGTTTGGCCTGCCGGAAACGACGGGATTGATGAGCAAAGCTTCGTTTTTTTAAACCAGAACGTCATGCTGCGAATCAAGTCTAGTGAAATTCGTCTACTGTCCGAAGTAATTCGCTGCGTTCCCTCTGGGTCTATCTGGCATATTTCAAGCGATTCTTGGGCTGGCATCAAAACAACTTTTGGTACACTGCTAATTGACAATGCTGGTGACTGGCAGATAATGATTACGGATAAGAATAGAAATTCTATAGTTCAACAGGCTGAAGAAGAGGAAGTAGCTGAAAAAGGAATTCACATGGATATTGAATCTAAAAATCTAACGATTCTATTCAGAAGCTACGACGTGATGGCATTCATTGGAATTGATAAGAGTTTATATGCGAGTTTGAATCCTGATAATATTCCGCCTGACTTAGAAATATCATTAGACTAGTTTCTTCTAAAATTTAGTCTTCGAGACAACATCCATAACATGGAGCTTTTCAACGTTTATCCCCTCGTCAACATCACGCCCGTGCGGGCGCTAGGCGCGAAACTTTGGGACGACCAGGGCCAGGAGTACCTGGATTTCTACGGCGGCCACGCCGTGATTTCCATTGGCCACAGCCACCCGCACTACGTGCAGCGCCTCACCGAGCAGCTGCAAAACATCGGCTTCTACTCCAACTCGGTGCAGATTCCGATTCAGACGCAGCTGGCGCACAAGCTGGGCCAGGTGTCGGGCTACGAGGACTACGCGCTGTTTCTGTGCAACTCGGGGGCCGAGGCCAACGAGAATGCGCTGAAGCTGGCCTCCTTCCACACCGGAAAAACCCGCGTGGTTGCGTTTAAAGGCGCGTTTCACGGCCGCACCTCGGGCGCGGTGGCGGCCACCGACAACCCAAAAATCGTGGCACCCTTTAACGCGGGCCACGCCATTTCCTTCGTCGATTACGACCTGCCGGCGGTGGCCGAAATCCTGCGCGGCGACGATGTGTGCGCCGTGATTATCGAGCCCATTCAGGGCGTGGGCGGCATCATCATGCCCTCCGATGAGTTTCTGCAGGGGCTGTCGCTGCTGTGCGGGGCCCACAACGTGCTGCTCATTGCCGACGAGGTGCAGAGCGGCTACGGCCGCAGCGGCAAGTTTTTCGCGCACCAGCACGCCGGCATCCGGCCCGATATCATTTCCGTGGCCAAGGGCATGGGCAACGGCTTTCCCATCGGCGGCATCCTCATTGCGCCCACGCTGCAAGCCTCCTACGGCCTGCTGGGCACCACCTTCGGCGGCAACCACCTAGCCTGCGCCGCCGCCCTTGCCGTGCTCGAAGTCATCGAAGACGAACACCTGCTGGCCCACGCCACCGCCATGGGTAACCACCTGCGCACGGAGCTGCTGGCCCACGCCGGGGCCCTGGAAATCCGCGGCCGCGGCCTGATGGTGGGCATCAAGTACGACTTCCCTATCAAGGAAACCCGCGACAAGCTGCTCACGGAACACCATATTTTTGTGGGCAACGCCTCGGACCCTGAGGTGCTGCGGCTGCTGCCGCCGCTGAATATTACTAAGCCGGAGGTTGACCGGTTTTTGGCGGCGCTGTACGCGCTTATTCCGGCAGAGGCAAGGAAATAAGCGGCTTGAGACCTAACTTGCGGCCCCAATGAGTAGCACGATGAAGTTTACGAGCCTGGCTCCCCTTCTGATTAGCTGCACGCTGCCATTGGCCACTGTTGCGCAGCCACCGGCTGGCTCTTTCCATGAAAGAGTTGCAACTGCTTCTTCTTTCCAGCAGTTGTGCCCGCCCGACTTCCCGATGCCTGACATCTGGAAGCGGCAGTGCGCGGGGCAGATTGATTTACACGCTTTCACTCCCGCTTGGCTTACCTCCTACTTCGGCTGGAACAGACCCCTGATTTACGGTCCTGTTCCAGCCGAAAATGTATTGGGGCGGCTGCAAAAGCTGGCTAAGACGACGCCGCGCGCCCGCCAAGCGCCCGGTCGCGGGGCTTCCCGAATCGTCGCCCTTCCTACCAATGGCCAGCTTCCCATCAGCGTTGATTGGGATGATGGGGAAACGCACCACTGCCCTGTAGCGCCACAAGCAGGGACGCGGCGTGCCTGATTACGGCAAAAAATTAACAACAGAATACATCCTTTTTCTCATAACAGAGTGGAAAACGCTAAACCGGTAAAACTCATCCTCGAAGACGGCACCTCCATCCAGGGCGAATCCTTCGGCGCGTTCATCTCCGCCGCTGGCGAAGTGGTGTTCAGCACGGCCATGACCGGCTACCCCGAGAACCTCACCGACCCGTCCTTCGCCGGCCAGATTCTGGTGCTCACCACCCCCATGGTGGGCAACTACGGCGTGCCCGGCGAGGAGCTGTACGAGTCGATTTCGACCATTTTCGAGTCTGACAAAATCCACATTGCCGGGCTGGTGGTGAACTACTACTCCGAGAAGCACAGCCACTGGAACGCCTCCAAAAGCCTCGGCGACTGGCTGAAGGAGTACAACATCCCCGGCATCTGCGGCGTCGATACCCGCATGCTCACCAAGAAGCTGCGCGAGAAAGGCGCGATGCTGGGCAAAATCGTGGCCGAGGATGACGTGCCCTTCCACGACCCCAACCTCGACAACCTGGTGGCGCAGGTGAGCCCAGCCGGCATCCGGCACTACGGCAGCGGCCAGCACAAAATCGTGCTCGTGGACTGCGGCACCAAAACCAACATCATCCGCTGCTTCCTGGAGCGCGACGTGGAGCTGATTCGCGTGCCCTGGGACTACGATTTTACGACCCTCGACTACGACGGCCTGTTCCTGAGCAACGGCCCCGGCGACCCCAAAATGTGCGAGGCCACCATCCAGCACTTGCAAAAAGCCCTGCAACAGGACAAGCCCATTTTCGGCATCTGCCTGGGCAGCCAGCTCATGGGCCTGGCCGCGGGCGGCGACACCTTCAAGCTGAAATACGGCCACCGCAGCCACAACCAGCCCGTGAAGCTCACCGGCACCCAGCGCTGCTACATCACCAGCCAGAACCACGGCTTCGCGGTAGATACCGAAACGCTACCCGCCGAATGGCAGATGCTGTTCGAGAACCTGAACGACGGCACCTGCGAAGGCATCAAGCACAAAACCAAGCCGTTTTTCTCCACCCAGTTTCACCCCGAAGCCGCCGGTGGGCCCCAGGATACGGAGTTTCTGTTCGATGATTTTTTGAAAGCGGTGGTGGAGTATAAGAGTAATGCCGGGGCAAAGTAGAACGTCATGCAGAGCGCAGCGAAGCATCTCCACCGCTTCGTTGCAAACTGGTTCTGTCAATCCTTAATTAAAACTTTCCACTCTCACATGAAATCACTCTTCGCTCTGCTCGCAATAATTTTACCCTATGTTGCAACAGCACAGACTGTGAAGAAAATTACTTCGAAAAAGGCGGCAACAACACTAAAGGTGAGCGTTCCGCGAGAACCCAATTTAAAAGGGCTAGGGCCATTCATTATTGGCAAATCAATAACTGCTATTCTTAATCCCTTAAAGGCGGAATGGAATACTGACATTCGTGTTGCAATCTCTGCGATTGAGGTTGAATTGCAGACTAGCACAACAGAAAGTATTATAGAATTAAAACCAGCACTTGATAATTATATTTTTAACGCTCCTCAATGTTCAGATAGCAGAGTGTTTGTATTGCCAAAATACCTTGTACAAATAGGTCGGGATGGGACAGTGAAGTCAACTATAAATTTATATATAACATTTTACAAGGGAGTATTAGCGCGAATTTGGTCTGGTGACACTGAAACCATTCAAAATTCATTTCAAGATTATTATCATTTCATTGATGGCATCGAAGCTCAAGCCAAAAGCGCTGAAATTATTACTTGCTATGATTCCCAAATCAAAAAATATATATCTCGACCCCTAACCACCACAAAAACTACAACCTGGCAAAATGGCGATGTTGTAGCAGTAAGCTATTCAATATATAGTTACGCAAAAGACGCAACGAATTGTGCGCCAAGTAGGGATAGTTTTTTGGTAATAAAGAGTCGTCGTTTAGATGCTGAATTACTGAGTTGCGAAGCAGCAAGTAAAATAAAGCCATAACTGGTCTTACGAAGTGTGCGAGATGCTTCGGCCGGCTCAGCATGACCGTTCTTTTTTGAACATACACAACCTAATGAACAAACCCAACAAAGTACTCATCCTTGGTTCCGGCGCGCTGAAAATTGGCGAGGCCGGGGAGTTCGATTATTCCGGCTCGCAGGCCCTCAAGGCGCTGAAGGAGGAAGGCATCCGCACCATCCTCATCAACCCCAACATTGCCACCGTGCAGACCTCCGACGGCATGGCCGACGACGTGTACTTCCTGCCCGTGACGCCCTACTTCGTGGAGGAAGTCATCAAAAAAGAGCGGCCCGATGGCATTCTGGTGGCCTTTGGCGGCCAAACGGCGCTGAACTGCGCCGTGGCCCTGTACCGCGCCGGCGTGTTCGAGCAGTACAACGTGCAGGTGCTGGGCACGCCCGTGCAGAGCATCATCGACACCGAGGACCGGGAGATTTTCAAGGTCAAGCTCGACCAGATTGGCGTGCTCTCGGCCCGCAGCGTGGCCTGCACCAGCATGGCCGAGGCCCTGGCCGCCGGCGAAACCATTGGCTTCCCCATCATCGTGCGGGCCGCGTTTGCACTGGGCGGGCTGGGCAGCGGCTTCGCCAACAACATGGACGAGCTGCGGGCCCTGGCCCGGCAGGCCTTCACGACTTCGGACCAGATTTTGGTGGAAGAATCGCTGAAGGGCTGGAAGGAAGTGGAGTACGAAGTGGTGCGCGACCAGTTTGATAACTGCATCACGGTCTGCAACATGGAGAACTTCGACCCCATCGGCATCCACACCGGCGAGAGCATCGTGGTGGCCCCGTCCCAAACGCTCAGCAACCGCGAGTACCACAAGCTGCGCAGCATCGGCATCCAGACCATTCGGCACCTGGGCATTGTGGGCGAGTGCAACATTCAGTACGCCCTCGACCCCGTGTCGGAGGATTACCGGGTGATTGAGGTGAATGCGCGCCTGTCACGCTCCTCGGCGCTGGCCTCGAAGGCGACGGGCTACCCGCTGGCCTTCGTGGCCGCCAAGCTGAGCCTGGGCTACTCGCTGGCCGAGCTGAAAAACAGCGTCACGCAGACCACTTCGGCCTTTTTCGAGCCGGCCCTCGACTACGTAGTAGTGAAGCTGCCGCGCTGGGACCTGGGCAAATTCTCGGGCGTGAACCGCCAGATTGGCTCGGCCATGAAGAGCGTGGGCGAGGTGATGGCCATCGGAAAATCGTTCGAGGAAGCCATTCAGAAGGGCCTGCGCATGCTGGATACCGGCAAGCGCGGCTTCGTGGCCAACCGGCCCGAAAACATCGAAAAGGACACGATTGATAAGCTCCTGAGCGAGCCTAACGAGGAGCGCATCTTCGCCATCAACAACGCCTTCGAGGCCGGCTACACGCTGGAACAGGTGCACCAGCTGACCAAGATTGACCACTGGTTTTTGCAGCGCCTGTTCACCATTTTCGAGCTGGGCCAGCAGTTGGCCGCCGGCCGCACCGTTGGGTTGGATTCTTTGGAAACCAAGCTGTTGCGTGAGGTGAAGAAAGCCGGTTTCTCAGACCAGCAGATTGCCGTGCAATTGCTGGGCGAGGGCGACGTGAAGGCCGACGAGCTGCGCGTGCGCGCCCGCCGCAAGGCTCTGGGCGTGCTGCCCGTGGTGAAGCAGATTGACACGCTGGCCGCCGAATTTCCGGCCAAGACCAACTACCTCTACACCACCTACCACGGCACCGAAAACGACCTGGCCCGCGAAACCGCGAAGTCCATCGTGGTGCTGGGCTCGGGCGTGTACCGCATCGGCTCGTCGGTGGAGTTTGACTGGTGCGGGGTGCAGGCCGTGCAGACGGCGGCCGAGGAGGGCTACAAAACCATCCTCATCAACTACAACCCCGAAACCGTTTCGACCGACTACGACGTGAGCGACCGGCTCTACTTCGAGGAGCTGAGCTTCGAGCGGGTGATGGACATCCTCGATTTCGAGCAGCCCGGCGGCGTCATTCTGAGCACCGGCGGTCAGATTCCCAACAACCTCGCCACCCGCCTCGAAGAAGCCCACGCGCCCATCCTGGGTACCTCGGCCGCCCGCATCGACGAGGCCGAGAACCGCCACAAGTTCAGCAGCATCATGGACGAGCTGGGCATTGCCCAGCCGCGTTGGAAGGAGCTGACCTCGCTGGCCGCCATGCAGGAATTCGTGCAGGAAGTTGGTTTCCCAGTGCTCATCCGGCCGAGCTACGTGCTGTCGGGCGCGGCTATGAACGTGGTGTCCAACAACTTCGAGTTGGAGGAATTCCTAAAAGCCGCCAAGGAGGTGAGCGCCGAATACCCGGTGGTGGTGTCCGAGTTCATTCAGGAAGCCAAGGAAATTGAGCTGGATGCGGTGGCCGACCACGGCGAAATCGTGAGCTACGCCATTTCCGAGCACGTGGAATTTGCCGGCGTGCACTCCGGCGACGCGACGATGTACTATCCGCCGCAGCGCGTGTACGTGGGCACGGTGCGCAAACTGAAAATCATCGCCGAAAAAATTGCGAAGCGCTACGAAATCAGCGGTCCGTTCAACATCCAGTTCCTGGAAAAGAACGGCACTATCCGGGTGATTGAGTGCAATATCCGGGCGTCGCGGAGTTATCCGTTCGTGTCGAAAATCTCGGGCAATAACCTCATCAAAAAGGCCACCCAGGTACTGCTGGGCAAACAAGTAGCCCGCGACGAGAGCGAGCGGGTCTACGACCTGCCCTTCGTGGGCGTGAAGGCCCCGCAGTTCTCCTTCACCCGCCTGCCCGGCGCCGACCCGGTGATGCGCGTGGACATGGTGAGCACCGGCGAAGTAGGCTGCCTGGGCGACACCGCCGAGGAAGCCCTATTGAAATCGATGCTGAGCGTGGGCTACAAAATCCCCCAGAAATCGGTGCTCATTTCCGGTGGCCCTATCAAGTCGAAAGTGGCCCTACTCTCGGCCAGCGAGCTGCTCGTGAAAAAAGGCTACCAGATTTACGCCACCCAGGGCACCCACCGCTTCTTCGCTGAAAACGGTGTACCCAGCAGCCTGCTCTACTGGCCCGACGACGCCCAGGAGCCCAACGTGCTGACCTACCTGAAGGAGAAGAAAATCGACTTGGTCATCAACATCCCCAAAAACCTCTCGAAAGGCGAGCTGGACAACGACTACAAAATCCGCCGCACCGCCGTGGATTCCGGCGTCGGTTTGCTGACGAATGCGCGGCTGGCGAAGGCGTTTATCCAGGCCTTCTGCACGCTGGAGATGAAGGATTTGAAAATTAAGAGCTGGAATGAGTATAAGGCGATGTAGTCGTTGAACGTCGTAAAACATCCATCCAGAACCTCATGCTGAGCTTGTCGAAGCATCTCTACCGTTTCGTTGTGACTGTTATATCAGCAGCGTATGAGGAGTCATCAAATGAGAACAGGTGAGTATTATTTACACAAAACGGCGTTTTGCGGCCGAGTTATTGGCGGAATTAGAGCGTGATTTAGCGGAAGCCGAACCACCTTTCTCAGTTGTGCGATTGGCCCGCTGGGCCTCAAGCAAGCACTTCAAGCACCAAGGTCATCTTGAAAAAGGCTTGTACGACACCATAATGACCATTGCGATGATGAAAGACGGGCCAGAGTTCGAACTAGATATAAACCAAGTTAGACAATTAGCTAACGAACTGCTGTGCTCTATAGCATGATATTTCAGTAAACTAATCTAACTACCAACGAAGCAGTAGAGATGCTTCGGTAAGCTCAGCATGACGTTTTGAAAGCCTATACACAGACTATGAAAAACTTCACTTCCTTCGCCGATGCGGGTGACTATAAAGCCCTGTTACAGCAAGCCCTAGAAATCAAGGCCAATCCCTACGGCTACCAGCACATCGGGCGCAACAAAACCGTCGGCCTCATCTTCTTCAATCCCAGCCTGCGCACCCGGCTCAGCTCCATCAAGGCAGCTTATAACCTGGGGGCCCAAGCCTGGGTGCTCAACGCCGGAGCCGACTCCTGGACCCTGGAAATGGCCGACGGCGCAGTGATGAACGGCGGCACCCAGGAGCACATCAAGGATGCCATTGCGGTAATGAGCCAGTATTGCGACGTGCTGGGCGTGCGCACCTTCCCCACCCTCACCGACCGCGACGAGGACTACCAGGAAGTCGTGTTTAACAAGATTCTCCAGTACGCCACCGTGCCCGTCATCAGCCTGGAAAGCGCCACCCTGCACCCCCTGCAAAGCTTCGCCGATCTCATTACCGTGGCCGAAACCAAGCAGAAGGAGCGCGTGAAAGTGGTGCTCACCTGGGCCCCGCATGTGCGCGCCCTGCCCCAGTGCGTGCCCAACTCGTTCGCCGACTGGTTTTCGGAAATCGACTGGGTGGATTTCGTCATCACCCACCCCGAAGGCTACGAGTTGGCCGAGCAGTTCACCAAGGGCGCCCGCATCGAATACGACCAAAAGAAAGCCTTCGAGGGCGCCGACTACATCTACGCCAAAAACTGGAGCAGCTACCGCAACTACGGCCAAATCCTCAGCTCCGACCCCGCCTGGATGGTAAGCGAAGCCCACATGGCCTACACCAACAGTGCCAAATTTCTGCACTGCCTGCCCGTGCGCCGCAACGTGGAAGTATCCGATGCCGTGCTGGACTCGCCCAACTCCCTTATCATTCAGGAAGCCGGCAACCGAACTATTTCCATGCAAACCGTGCTGCACGAATTAATAAAATAGTAATATATATTTTATATATTGGACGTGAGAAAAGGCCTGCCAGTAATTGGCAGGCCTTTTTTCGTAGCGCTGCCAGCGAAAGGCAATTTGCAAACAACTGCCAAGCGCAGCTTATCCGACAACGTTACCGGGAATGTTTGCGCAGAAAAATGGGCCCTGGGACCAGTTTTGAGCGTCTCCGGGGCCCAACCAGCGCTAGTATTGTCTTGCCCTATTTTGGGGTTGCGGCCCGTTGGTGCGGGCGAGGCCGCGCTTTTCCATCCCCTACCACGAGGTCTTTTGTCCTGTATTTTCTCGTCGGCGCAACGGCTTGCCTGCTGGCGTTCCGGCCGGCCGCTGAGCCTAAAACCCAGGTTTTTCTGGTCGGCGACTCCACCATGTCGGACAAGCCGCTTGATAAGGCCGAGCGGGGCTGGGGCATGTACTTCCAGCAGTATTTCGACGGCCAGATTGAGGTGCACGACGTAGCCGTGAACGGCCGCAGCACCCGCAACTTCCGCACCGAGGGGCGCTGGGCCAAGGTGCTGGCCGAGCTGCACCCCGGCGACTGGGTGTTCATCCAGTTTGGGCACAACGACAGCAAGATGGAGGACACCGCCCGCTACGTCGCGCCCCAAACCGCCTACCGCCAAAACCTGACCCGCTTCGTGCAGGAAGCCCGCCAGAAGGGGGCCCTGCCGGTGCTGCTCACGCCCGTGGGCCGCCGCTACTTTGACGCAAAAGGGCAGCGCAAAGACGACCACGGCGAGTACCCCGGCGTGGCGAAGGAAGTAGCCAAGCAGCAGAAAGTGCCGCTGATTGACTTGCACGAAACCAGCTGGGCCCTGTACGCGCAGCTGGGCGAGAAAGGCACGCAGCCGCTGTTTTGGAGCTACCAGAACGGGGCCCACAACGCCAAACTCGACAACACGCACTTCTCGGCCTACGGCGCCGAGCGCGTGGCCCAGCTGGTGGCCCAAGACGTGAAGAAACTGAACTTGCCGCTAGCCAAGAACTTGCGCGCCACGGGCTTCGACGGCAAATTTGTATTTGACTTGCCGGTGGTGCTGGCGCCGTATTTTGAGAAGGACACCTTCAACATTAAGAGGCTATCCAAATAGGGGATTAACTTTGGCTAATGGCGACAGTTCAAGAATTCACGATTTCAGACACGCTTTGGGCGCGGTTAGCGCCCCTGCTGCCCGCGCATGTGGGCAAGGCCCACCCGCTGGGCTGCCATCGGCCGCGCATCCCGGACCGGGACGCGCGGAGCGCCATCTTCTTCGTTTTGCGCACGGGCTGCCAGTGGAAAGCGCTGGATGCAACCGGTTTGTGCCAAAGCAGTACCGCCCACAGCCGGTTCCAGCAGTGGGTGCAAGCCGGCGTATTTGCCCGCCGCTGGGACGAGGCCCTGGGCGACTACGACGAGCTGCTTGGGTTGAATTTTGCGTGGATGGCGCTCGACGGCTCGCTGCACAAAGCGCCGCTGGGCGGAAAAAAAAACCGGCCCCAACCCCACGGACCGCGGCAACGGCGGCGTCAAGCGCAGCCTGTTGACGGAGGCCCGGGGCATCCCGGTGGGGCTGGTGCTCGACGGGGCCAACCGCCACGACGGGAAGCTGGTGGAGAGCACCTGGGCCAGCGTGCCGCCCCAGGCCGAAGCGGCCCGGCAAGCCCACCGGGCAGCGGGCAGCAGGGGCTGTGCCTGGCTGCCGGCTACGCCTCGAAACAGGTGCGCGAACTGCTGGCCGGCTTGGGCTACACGGCCCACATCCGCCCGCGTGGGGAAGAAGTCCAGGCTAAAAAAGCCGGCCAGAAAGCCCGGCGCTGGGCCGTGGAGCGGACCCACTCCTGGCGCAACCGCTTCCGGCACTTGCTTATTCGCTGGGCCAAAAAGCCCGAAAACTACCTGGCCATGCTTCATTTTGCTTGCGCGCGAATCACCTGGTCCAATTGCCTATTTGGATAGCCTCTTAGGCCTACGGGGCCCTGGCCGACGGCCAAACGTTGAACACCGAGGCTTTCCGCAAGGCCACCGACGCGTGCGCGGCCAAGGGCGGTACCGTGCTGGTGCCGCCGGGCCTGTGGCTGACGGGGCCCATCCAGCTGAAAAGCAACGTGAACCTGCACGTGCAGCGTGGGACCCTGGTGCGGTTCACCACCGATAAAAGCCAATTCCGCCTCATCAAAACCAACTGGGAAGGCGTGGACGCCGTGCGCAACGAGTCCCCCCTTTCGGGCTACGATTTGGAAGACATTGCCATCACCGGCGCGGGCGTGTTCGACGGGGCTGGCGACGCCTGGCGCATGGTGAAGAAGGACAAGCTGACCGCCACCCAGTGGCAACGGCTGGTGAAATCGGGCGGCGTGCTCGACGAGAAGCAGACCACCTGGTACCCCTCGGCACAGTCGCTGAAGGGCTCGGCCACTCCAGAACCCGGCATTTTGAAGCCGGGCAAAGACGTGGGCGACTACGCCGACATCAAGAATTTTTTGCGGCCCAACATGCTGAGTTTGCACCGCTGCAAGCAGGTGCTGCTGGAGGATTTCACGATTCAAAACCGCCGGCCTGGACCATCCACCCGATGCTGTGCGACAACATTACGCTGCGCCGCGTGACGGCCAAAAACCCCTGGTACGGCCAGAACACCGACGCCCTGGACCTCGAATCGTGCCGCAACGGGATTGTGGAAGGCTGCACGTTTGACGTGGGCGACGACGGCATTTGCATCAAAAGCGGCCGCGACGAGCAGGGCCGCCAGCGCGGCGTGCCGACGGAAAACTTCATTGTGCGCGACACCAAGGTGTACCACGCCCACGGCGGCTTTGTGATTGGCTCGGAAATGTCGGGCGGGGCCGCAACCTGTTCGTGAGCAACTGCTCGTTTATTGGCACCGACGTGGGGCTGCGCTTCAAGACGGCCCGCGGCCGCGGCGGCGTGGTGGAGAACATTTTTGTGGACGGCGTGGCCATGACCGACATTGCCGGCGAGGCGATTCTTTTCGACATGTACTACGCTGCCAAGGACCCTGTGCCGCTGGCCGGCGAATCGACGGCGCCGCCCGTTATTGCGCCCATGCCGCTGAACGCGGGCACGCCGGTGTTCCGGGGTTTCCGCATCCGTAACGTGGTGTGCAAGGGCGCGGCCACCGGCATCCTGGTGCGGGGCCTGCCAGAGATGAGCATCAAGGACATAGCGCTGGAAAACATCACCATTGAGTGCCAGAAAGGCCTGCTGTGCCAGGAGGCCAGCGGCATCCGCTTCACGAACGTGACGCTGCTTTCGGCCGATACCAAGCCGGTGCTGGAAGTGCAAAACAGCCAGGATATTCGCTTCGACGGCCTGCGCTACACCGCCGGCGCCGACCTGTTGCTGCGCGTGAGCGGCGACCGCAGCAAGAACGTGCAACTGGTGAACACCGACCGCAAAGCCGCCAAAAAAGACGTGGAAATCGGCCCGAAAGTGGGCAAGAAAGCCGTCGTGATTTCGCAGCGCTAGCCAGCAGAACTGGCCGTCCTGCTCATCTGGCGTCCGCGCAGCCGAAGCATCTTTACTGCGCAACTAATTATGGTTACTGCTGCGGTAGGGATGCTTCGACAAGCTCAGCATGACGGCCTCTTGGCAGAAATATGCATAATACCGGGTTCAGCTTTATGAAACACCAACTTCTCGGGGCCCTGGGGCTCACTTTGGCCCTGGCCAGCTTGTCCGCCGGGGCGCAAACGGTCCCCGCCGCGGCCGGGGCCCCCATGTCGGAGCGCATGGCCGATGCGTTCATCGCCCAGCACCCCGATTCCATCGTCATCGGCAGCCGCAAAACGGCCCGCTGGGACTACGAGCAGGGCCTGATGCTCCGGGCTCTGGAGCGGGTGTGGCAGCGCACCGGTGATGCCAAGTACTTCACTTACATCCAAAAAGACGTCGACCAGTTTGTGCAAAAGGACGGGAGCATCCGCACCTACAAGAAGGACGATTACACCCTCGACAACCTGCCCACTGGCCGCGCGCTGCTGCTGCTGGCGCAGGTATCGGGGCCCCAGCAGGCGCGCTACCAGCAGGCCGCCGCGCGGCTGCGCAAGCAGTTGGCCGAGCAGCCCCGCACGAAGGAAGGCGGCTTCTGGCACAAGAAAATCTACCCCAACCAGGTGTGGCTCGACGGCCTGTACATGGCCGAGCCTTTCTACGCCGAGTACAGCCAGCTGATGCAGGAGCCGGCGGGATTTGACGACGTGGCCAAGCAGTTTGCGCTGGTGGAAAAGCACTTGGTAGACCCCAAAACCGGCCTCCTCTACCACGGCTACGACGAAAGCAAGGAATAGAAATGGGCTGATAAAACCACCGGCGACTCGCCCAACTTCTGGGACCGGGGCCTGGGCTGGTACGCCATGGGCCTGGTGGACGTGCTCGACTACTTCCCCCCCGCCCACCCGCAGCGCGCCCAGCTCATCAAGTACTTGCAGCGCCTGGCCCCCGTGCTGGCCAAGTACCAGGACGCCAAAGCCGGCACCTGGAGCCTGGTGATGGGACAGGAAACCCGCAAGGGCAACTACGCCGAGGCGTCGGGCAGCAGCATGTTTGTGTACGCGCTGGCCAAGGGCGCGCGGCTGGGCTACCTCGATAAAGAGTACGCTCAGGTGGCCCGCAGGGGCTACGACGGCCTGCTGAAAAGCTTCGTGGCAACGGAGGCCGGGGCCCTGGCCTTCAACGGTACGGTGAGCGTGGGCGGGCTGGGCGGCACGCCCTACCGCGACGGCTCCTACGAATACTACCTGAGCGAGCCGCTGCGCAAAAACGATTTGAAGGGCGTGGGGCCCTTCATCCTGGCCAGCACGGAAATGGAAATTGCGGCCGAAAACGCCGTGGGCCAGGGCCAAACCGTGGGCCTGGACTACTAGTCCCAGAGGATGGAGGTGTAGCTTTGGAGTCTGCTTTCAAGGCAAACTTATGGGCAAAATACCACATGGCTGCGTCACAACAACGCCGGCAACTCGGCGTCTTATCCAGCAAAGTACAGAAAGCCTACAAAAGGTAGCCAAGCAATTGGGTATCAACGAAAAAGCAGTGGCCAAGTGGCGCGGCCGCACCACGACCGAAGAGGCCGTGCGCGGTCCTAAACCCGCCTCTACGGTGCTCACGCCCGCCGGGGAAGCGGCTGTCGTTTTGTTTCGCCAACAGACCCTGCTGCCCCTCGATGATTGCCTCTATGCGTTGCAGCAGACCATTCCGACCCGGAGCCGCGCGGCCCTGCATCGCTGTTTTCAACGCCACGGCGTCAGCCGCTTGCCACCGGACGAAGAGGCGAGCGCGGCAAAAAAGGCGAAGTTCAAGGACTATCCACTGGGGTATCTGCACCTCGACTTTGCCGAGGTGCAGGCCGAGGAAGGCAAACAGTATCGTTTTATCGCCATTGACCGCACCAGTAAGCTGGCCTTTGCTGGGTTACACCCGCACGCTACCCAGGCCATCGCGGTAGACTTTCTGCGGCGGGTCTTGCCCCAGATTCCCTACAAGGTGCATAAGCTGCTGACGGACAACGGAATTCAGTTTCGCCATTTGCCTCACCAGCCGCAAGTAGGCCGCCCCCCGGTGGGGCAGCTCTGCGACGCGTGGGGTATCGAGCAGCGTTTTACCAAGCCCGCCCACCCCTGGACTAACGGCCAGGTCGAACGGATGAACCGCACGGTCAAAGAAGCGACGATTAAATGCTTTCACCATGAGACCAATGACCAGCTTAATGGACACTTGCAAAGCTTTTTACAGGTTTACAATTTTGCTAAACGGCTTAAGCGCCTGAAAGGACTCACCCCCTACGAATTTGTTTGTGCTGAATGGAGAAAAAATTCTAATAATTTTATTCGCGACCCCACCCACTATCCTCCGGGACCACACACCGGGGCCACGACCGGGTGATGGTGCCCACGCCCGGGGCCGTGTTCTGGGCCCGGTTTTACGAGCTGGACACCGACCGGCCGATTTACGTGGGCCGCGGCACTACCAGCGAAAACGAGCGCCGCGCCGGCTACCTCTACGCCGGCACCTGGCCCGAAAAGCTCCTTACCCAGGCCTACCCCCAGTGGCAGCAAAAACAAGCCAAACCCGCCGGCCAGTAGCCAGCGCCTTACCCCTACTTCCAATGATGCCCTTACTAACGCCCGACCTCGTGCGGGCCGGCGCAGCCAGCCCTGCCGCCTCACTGCCCGCCCCGGCCCTGCTCAGCCTCCCCGAAAAAGTGCTGCAATTCGGCACCGGCGTGCTGCTGCGCGGCCTGCCCGACTTTCTCATCGACCAGGCCAACCGCCAGGGCCTGTTCAACGGCCGCGTGGTGGTCGTGAAGTCCACCGACGGGGGCGACGCCGGCGCCTTTGCCCGCCAGGGGGCCCTGTACACGGTGTGCGTGCGGGGCGTGGAGGACGGCCACACCGTGGCCGAAAACGTGGTGTGCGCTGCCCTTAGCCGCGTGCTGTCGGCCCGCAGCCAGTGGGCCGACGTGTTGGCCTTTGCCGCCAGCCCCGATCTGCAAATGGTCATCTCCAACACCACCGAGGTAGGCATTGAACTGCTTGACGGCGAAGATATTCACGCCGCGCCGCCGCGCTCGTTTCCGGGCAAGCTGCTGGCCGTGCTGTGGGCCCGGTTCCAGGCATTTGCTGGGGCCCCGGACCGGGGCCTGGTCATCGTGCCCACCGAGCTAGTGCCCAACAACGGCACCAAGCTGCGCGCCATTTTGCGCACCCTGGCCGAGCGCCAGGCCCTGGGGCCCGATTTCCTACACTGGCTGGACACGGCCAACGACTGCTGCAACTCGCTGGTGGACCGCATTGTGCCCGGCGCGCCGGCCGCCGGGGCCTTGGCCGCGTTGCAAGCCGAGCTGGGCTACACCGACGAGCTGCTCATCAGCGCCGAGGCTTACCGCCTGTGGGCCATCGAGGGCGGGCCGCGGGTGCGGCAGGCACTGAGCTTCGCGCCCACCGACCCCGGCATTTTCATTCAGCCTGACATCACCCTGTTTCGGGAGCTGAAGCTGCGCCTGCTCAACGGCACGCACTCGCTGAGCTGCGGGCTGGCGGTGCTGGCCAGCTTCGGCACGGTGCGCGCGGCGATGGACGACCGCAACCTGGCCTCGTTCATCCACAACCTGATGCTGGCCGACCTGCTGCCCGGCATCTCCTATCCCATCGACGAAAAGGTGGGCCAGCGCTTCGGCCTGCAAGTGCTCGACCGCTTCCGCAACCCCGCCGTGGAGCACCGCTGGCTGGCCATCACCCTCAACTACAGCGCCAAGATGAGCCTGCGCGTGGTGCCCACGCTGGTGCACTACAGCCAGCACTTCGGAGCCGTGCCGCAGTACGTGGCCCTGGGTTGGGCGGCGTACCTGCTGTTCATGCGCGGCGAAACGCAGGACGAAAAGGGCACCTGGCACGGCCGCCTGCCCAACGGCACCGCTTACCCCATTCACGACGAGCGGGCCGGCTACTTCGCCAACCTCTGGCAGCGGCTGCCCGTTCACATGCTAACCGCCAGCGTATTGGCCGACGTTTCCCTGTGGGGCCAGGACTTGGGGGCCCTGCCCGGCTTTACGGCCGCCGTAACCCAGCACCTGGCCCAGCTATTGACCCACGGGGCCCCGGCCGCCGTGGGGGCCCTGCTGGGCCGCGCCGTACCCGCGCCGGCTGGGTAAAAATTAGCTTTTGCTGGTGGCCCTGGGCGTTCCCAAGGGCCTCGGTGGCACTTTTAGCATTAGCTTAACGATAAGCGGCCAGCCAGGGGCCCGGCCGGGGGCTTGCGGCTTCGTTTGATTTTTATTTTAGCTAGCTTAATCCGTTATGAAACACCTGGTTGCGAAAATCCACTCCGCCGACAACGTACTGGTGGCCCTGGCGGACCTGCCCATCGGTACGCCCGTGACGGCCGGCGGCTTCACCGTGACCACCACGGCCGCCATTCCGGCCAAGCACAAGCTGGCCATGCACCCGCTGGCCCCCGGCGACGCCGTGACCATGTACGGCGTGCTGGTGGGCCGCATGCGCCTGGCTGTGCCCGCCGGCGGCCTGCTCACCACCGCCAACATCCAGCACGCCACCGACAGCTACGAGGAAGGCCAGGCCCGGGCCCCCTGGGCGGCCCCCGACGTAACGCACTGGCAGGGCCGCACTTTCCAGGGCTTCCACCGGGCCGATGGGCGCGTGGGCACCGCCAATCACTGGCTGGTGGTGCCGCTGGTGTTCTGCGAAAACCGCAACATCCAAGTGCTGCAAGCGGCCCTGGTGGACGACCTCGGCTACGGCCGCCGCAAGAGCTACCGGCCCCAAACGCAGGCGCTTATCGAGCTAATGCAAGCCGGCAAGTCGGTGGAAGAAATCCTCCAGGCCGACTTGGAAGGGACCCTGAACGGGGCCCCCAAGCCGCGCCTGTTCCCGAACGTGGACGGCGTGCACTTCCTGACCCACGAGGGCGGCTGCGGCGGCATCCGGCAGGACGCGCAGACGCTGTGCGGCCTGCTGGCCGGCTACATCACCCACCCCAACGTGGCCGGTGCCACCGTGCTCAGCCTGGGCTGCCAGAACGCGCAAGTAGCCATGCTGCAAGCCGAAATTGCGAAGCGTGACCCGAACTTCAGCAAACCGCTGTTTGTGCTGGAGCAGCAGCAGCTGGGCACCGAGGAAACGCTGGTGAGCCAGGCCCTGCGCCAAACCTTTGTGGGCCTGATGCAGGCCAACGGCCAGCGCCGCCAGCCCGCGCCCCTGAGCAAGCTCACGCTGGGCCTGGAGTGCGGCGGCTCGGACGGCTTCTCGGGCATTTCGGCCAACCCCGCGCTGGGCTATGCCTCCGACGTGCTGGTGGCCCTGGGGGCCTCCGTCATCCTGGCCGAATTCCCGGAGCTGTGCGGCGTGGAGCAGGAAATCGTGAACCGCTCGGTAACGCCCGAAACGGCCCACCGCTTCACTTCGCTGATGAAAGCTTACGGCGACAGCGCCGTAGCCGTGGGCTCGGGCTTCGACATGAACCCCTCGCCGGGCAACATCCGCGACGGGCTAATTACCGACGCCATGAAATCGGCCGGGGCGGCCCGCAAGGGCGGCTCGTCGCCGGTGGTGGCCGTGCTCGACTACCCCGAGCTGGTGACGCAGCCCGGCCTGAACCTGCTCTGCACGCCCGGCAACGACGTGGAAAGCACCACCGCCGAGGTGGGCTCGGGGGCCAACATTGTGGTGTTCACCACCGGCCTGGGCACGCCCACCGGCAACCCCGTGGCCCCCGTCGTCAAGGTCAGCTCCAACACCCAGCTGGCCCTGCGGATGCCCGACATCATCGACCTGAACACCGGCACCGTCATCGACGGCGAGGAAACCATCGAGCAAGCCGGCGAGCGCATCCTCGATTACCTGGTGCGCGTGGCCAGCGGCGAAACGGAAGTCAGCGCCGTGCGCCACGGCCAGGAAGACTTTATCCCCTGGAAACGAGGCGTTTCGTTGTAGCCGTTACTTTCCCGATTTTTTCATTTCCGCCGGGCAAGACGCGGCAGGAAGGTAGCCGACCGCCCGGGGCCCTACATTCGCCGCTGCACTCCCGCCCGTCGCCCATCCGTTCGCCCCCATGAGCAAGCCCTTTCTGAACGAAGATTTCCTGCTGCAAACCGAAGCGGCGCGCCAGCTCTACCACCGGCACGCCGCTCCGCAGCCCATCATCGACTACCATTGCCACCTGCCGCCCGACCAGATTGCCCAGAACCGGCAGTTTGACAACCTGACGCAGATTTGGCTGTACGGCGACCACTACAAGTGGCGCGCCATGCGGGCCAACGGGGTAAACGAGCGTTTCATTACCGGCGACGCCTCGGATTGGGAGAAGTTTGAAAAGTGGGCCGGGACCGTGCCCTTCACCGTGCGCAACCCCTTGTACCACTGGACGCACCTGGAGTTGCAGCGCTACTTCGGCATCACCGAACTGCTGGATAAAACCAGCGCCCGCCGCATCTACGACGCCTGCAATGCCCAGCTGCGCACGCCTGCGTTTTCGGTGCAAAGCCTGCTGGCCAAGATGCACGTGGAAACCGTGTGCACCACCGACGACCCCGCCGATAACTTGGAGCACCACCAAACCCTGGCCGTCAGTGGCTTCGGTACGCGCGTGCTGCCCACTTTCCGCCCCGACAAGGCCATGACTCCGGAAGCGGCCGATTACAACCAGTACCTCGACCGGCTGGGCGCGGCGGCGGGCCAGAAAATCCACACCTACGCCGACCTGCTGGGGGCCCTGCGCCAGCGCCACGACCATTTCGCCGCCCACGGCTGCCGGCTGTCGGACCACGGCCTGGAGCACATCTACGCCAGCGACTACACCGAGGGCGAGGCCGCGGCGGCCTTCGCCAAAGCGCGCGGTGGCTACGAGCTGGACACGTTTGAAATCAACCAGTTGAAGTCGGCGCTGCTGATTTTCCTGGCCGAACTGGATTGGGAAAAGGGCTGGACGCAGCAATTCCACTTGGGGGCCCTGCGCAACAACAACTCGCGCGCCCTGCGCCAGCTGGGCCCCGACACGGGCTGGGATTCCATCGGTGATTTTAGCCAGGGCCGCGCCCTCTCGCGCTTCTTCGACCGGCTCGACAGCCAGGACAAGCTGGCCAAAACCATCCTCTATAACCTCAATCCCGCCGACAACGAGCTGATTGCCACCATGATTGGCAACTTCAACGACGGCTCGGTGGCCGGCAAGGTGCAGTTCGGTTCTGGCTGGTGGTTCCTCGACCAAAAGGACGGCATGGAAAAGCAGCTCAACGCCCTCAGCAATATGGGTTTACTGAGCCGCTTCGTGGGCATGCTCACGGATTCGCGCAGCTTTCTCTCCTACCCGCGCCACGAGTACTTCCGCCGCATCCTGTGCAACCTGCTGGGCAACGACGTAGAAAACGGCGAGCTGCCCGCAGAGATCATGCCCTGGCTGGGCGAGGTGGTGGAAAACGTGAGCTACCGCAACGCCAAGGCGTACTTTGGCTTCGAGCAAGGGGCCCCCACGGTGCAGCCAGTGGCCGAAGCCACGCACGTTTAAAGCAGGTTCATATTTGCAGGCAATTAGCCCGTCATGCTCATCTGGCGTCCGCGTAACGAAGTGGAGCCGAAGCATCTCTACTGCTCAACTAATTAGGCTTACTGCCGCAAGAGAGATGCTTCGGCAAGCTCAGCATGACGGCTTTCTATTAAAAAGGCTTACCAATTACCCTCATAATCTCCTTCGATGAAGCAAGTCGTGACGTTCGGCGAAATCATGATGCGGCTCTCGCCGCCGAACCACGAGCGCCTGACCCAGGCCCCGGCCCTGGCCGTGACCTACGGCGGCGGCGATGCTAACGTAGCCGCCGCCCTGGTGCAGCTGGGCCAGCCTGCCGCCCACGCCGGCTGCTTCCCGGCCAACCCGCTGGGCCACGCGGCGGCCGAGCATTTCCAGCGCTACGGCGTGGACATGCAGCACTGCGTGTTCAGCGAAACCGGGCGGCTGGGCCTGTATTTTTTGGAAGTGGGAGCCTCGCTGCGCCCCAGCCGCATCGTGTACGACCGGGCCGAATCATCTTTTGCGCACTTGGACCCGGCGGCGTTCGACTGGGCCAAAATCTTGGACAACGCGCGCTGGCTGCACTGGACGGGTATCACGCCCGCTATTTCGGCCAGCGCGGCGCAGGTCTGCGGCGAGGCCATTGCCGAAGCCCGCCGCCGCGGCCTCACCGTATCGGCCGACGTGAACTACCGCCGCAACCTGTGGCAGTATGGCCAGAAAGCGCAGGATGTAATGCCGCCCCTGGTAGCAGGCTGCGACGTGGTGGTGTGCGCTGAGGGCGACGCCGAGGACCTGTTCGGCATCCGGCCCGCTACCGGGGCCCCCAACGCCTTCGTGTCGATGGCGGAGCAGCTCATCGCGCGCTTCCCGCAAATAAAGCAAGTCGTTGCTACCAAGCGCGAAACCCAGAGCGCCTCTCATGAGCGCATCCGCGGGCTGCTGTACCAGGGCGGCGAATACTACGAAACCGCACCTTACGACATCGCGCCGGTCATTGACCGCATCGGCGGGGGCGACTCGTTCATTTCTGGCTTCATCTACGGCACCACGATGCACCCCGCCGATCCGGCGCGGGCGCTGGCCTTCGCCACGGCCGCCTCGGCGCTGAAGCACACCATCGCCGGCGACATCAACCTGGTATCGGCGGCTGAGGTGGAACACATCGTGGCGGGCAACACCACGGGGCGGCTATTGCGCTGAGTTTTTGGCCCCCAGCAGGGCCCAGCTACCGCAAACGTTCCCGGCTTTTTTACTAGGAATGGGCCCTGGATTAGATCATCTTCGCACAATCGTTTATTCCTTGCCCAGGCCCATGCCCCAATTCTCTGCCGCCGACGTGTTGGCCCGCACGCTGCAAGCGCCGCTGGTCCCCGTTTTTTACCACGCCGATGCGGCCCACGCCCAAGACGTGGTGCGGGCCTGCTACGCGGGCGGCGTGCGGGTGTTCGAGTTCACTAACCGGGGCCCCCAGGCCTACGAGGTTTTCCAGGCATTAGCCAAGCTCACCGCCGAGTTGCCCGAGCTGCTCCTCGGCATTGGCACCATCTACACCGCGGCCGACGCCGAGCGGTTCATCGGCGCCGGGGCCGCCTTCGTGGTGCAGCCCGTGACGACGGCTGAGGTGGCCGCCGCCTGCCGCGCCCACGGCGTGGCCTGGGTGCCGGGGGCCCTCACGCCCAACGAAATTTACGCCGCCCAGCAGCTCGGCGCGGGGCTGGTCAAAATCTTCCCCGGCAACCTGGTGGGCCCCGACTACATCCGGGCGCTGCGGGGCCCCATGCCCCAGGTGCCGCTGATGGTGACCGGCGGCGTGGAGCCCACCACCGAGAACCTGGGCGAGTGGTTCGGGGCCGGCGTGAACGTGGTAGGCATTGGCTCGCAGCTCTTTAAGGGCGCGGCCGACCCAGCCACAATTACCGGCCGCGTGGCTCCGCTTATGCAGTTTCTTTCATCATTTAACAATTAACAATTACCATTTAACACCCCAGCAACCGGCCAGCCAAGCGTGTAAAACGGAGTGGTACTCCGTTGCCGTGCGCATGCCGAACGGAGTACCACGCCGTTCTACAGCACCAGCTCAAAAACGGCCGGCCAACCGCTGCTAAATGTTAAATGCTAACTGTTGAATGACCCTCCGCTCCATGAACCCCGCCCTTCGCAGCTCGCCGCCCCCGCCCGTGACCGGGGCCCCCGGCATAGGCCGATACCGCTGGACCATCTGTTCGCTGGTGTTTTTTGCCACCACGATCAACTACCTCGACCGGGCGGTTATCTCGCTACTGAAGCCCTACCTGGAAAAGGCATTCAGCTGGAATTCAGGCGATTACGCCAACATCGAAATTGCCTTTAAGCTAGCCTACGCGGTGGGCATGGTGGGCGCGGGCCGCATCATCGACAAGCTGGGCACCAAGAAAGGCTACGCCTTCTCGACGGCCTTGTGGAGCCTGGCGGCGATGGGCCACGCATTGGTTAGCAGCACGTTGGGCTTTGGGGTGGCGCGGGCGTTTCTGGGCATCACCGAGGCCGGCAACTTCCCGGCGGCCATCAAAACCACGGCCGAGTGGTTTCCGCAGCGCGAGCGGGCCCTGGCCACGGGCATCTTCAACTCGGGCTCGAACGTAGGGGCCATCGTGGCCCCGCTCACCGTGCCGCTCATCGCCGTCACCATCGGCTGGCAGTGGGCGTTTATCATCACCGGGGCCCTAGGTTTCGTGTGGTTGGTGCTGTGGAACAAGTATTACGAAACGCCGGCTACTCACCCCAAGCTCAGTAAGGCCGAGTTTGACTACATCAACGCCGACATTCCCGCCGGCCTGCCCGCCGAGGGCGTGGTGGAGGAAAAACCCAAGGCCTCGTGGGGCCGCCTGTTGGGCTTCCGCCAAACCTGGGCCTTCGTGATCGGCAAGTTCATCACCGACCCCATTTGGTGGTTCTACCTGTTCTGGCTCCCCGATTTCCTGGGCAAGCAGTACCACCTCACGGGCACGGGCGTTGCCCTGCCGGTGGCGGCCGTGTACGTGCTCTCGAGCGTGGGCAGCGTGGGCGGCGGCTACCTGCCGCTGGGCTTTATCAAACGCGGCCTGCCCGCGTTTCAGGCCCGCAAGTCGGCTATGCTGCTCATTGCCTTTTGCGTGTTCCCGATTGTGTTTGCGCAGTATTTGGGCAAAACCAACATGTGGCTGGCCGTGGGCGTGATTGGGATTGCCGCGGCGGCCCACCAGGCCTGGAGCGCTAATATTTTCACTACCGTGTCGGACATGTTTCCGAAGCGGGCCGTGGCCTCCGTCACGGGCATTGGGGGCATGGCCGGGGGCCTGGGCGGCATCGCCCTCACGGCCCTGGTGCAGAAGCGCATGTTTGTGCACTACGAGGCCATTGGCCAGCTCGACAAGGCCTATTTCATCATGTTTTTGATTTGCGGCGGGGCCTACCTGGTGGCCTGGGTGCTGATGTTTGCCCTGGTGCCGCGCATGGAACCCATCGTGCTCGACGACGAAGACATCCTCCCCACCGCTTCCTAACCCATTGCTGATGAAACAATTATTTGCGGCACTCGTGCTGGGGGCCCTGCCCGTGGCTGGCTTTGCCCAGGGGGCTTCCAAAGCCCCCCGCCGCCCCACCGACCTGGTGGCCGTGGAGGGCAAGCTAGCCGAGCGCAACGCCGCCGCAGTGAAGGAAGTGGAGGCGCTGGAGCGCCAGCGCTTCGCCGCCCAAGTCAGCAAGGATTACACGTTCCTGGAAAAAGCTTTCGCCGACGACCTGGTGTACACCCACGCCAGCGGCAAGCAAAACGGCAAAACGGACTACCTCCAGAGCATCCGCGACGGCAAGAGCGTGTATGATAAAATCGAGGTGGAAAACCTGAACGTGCGCGCCTACAACGGTGGCCAAACGGCGGTGGTAAACGGCCAAATCATCATCTACCAGCCCAATAAGCCCGACGGCACGCCCAACGTGGCCCACCTTAAATACGTGGTGGTGCAGGTGAAAAGCCCGGCCAACGGCTGGCAAGTGGTGCTGTGGCAGTCGCAGAAGCAGCCCGAGAAATAGGCGCGGCTACTCTGGGGCCCCGGGAATCATTAGAATTGTTCCCAATCCAAAACAGCAGCACGTCATGCAGCGCGCAGCGAAGCATCTTTACCGCGGCAGTATATCAATTGATTACTACCCCAGTAGAGATGCTTCGGCTGCGCTCAGCATGACCGTTCCAAAAACCCAAACGGCTGCTAACACCTCCTAATACTTACAGCGGCTTGCCGGCGCCGGGGTAGCGGTTCAGGAGCCAGAGCAGCGTGCCGTTGGTCCAGCCGAAGCCGTCTTGCAGCGGGTACTCGCCGCCGCCGGCGGCGGTGTTCACGTCCAGCACGTTGTATTTCTCCAGCAGCTTGCCGGTTTGGGTGAACACGCGGGCGTTCAGGCCGGCCCAGCGCAGGGCCACGGTGCGGACCAGGGCGGGCTGGTTGTACTTGCGCAACCCGCTGATACTCATCCACTGCAAGGGGGCCCAGGCGTTGGGCGCGTCCCACTGCTGGCCGGTGCGCAAGGGCGTGGTCACGAGGCCGCCGGGCTTGAGGAAGTCGCGCTCCAAGCCAGCCGCCACCAGCTTGGCCTGGGCGGGCAGGGCCAGCCCCAGGGCCAGCGGAAATACCCCCGCCAGCGTGTGGCGGGCCGAGCGCTTCCCTAGTCGCCAGTTGTAGTCGGTAAACCAACCGGTGGCCGGGTCCCAGCAGTATTGCAGCAGGGCTTGGCGGCGGCGGGTAGCCTTTTGCTCGAAGGCAGCGGCCTGCGCGGCGTTGCCCTGCTGGCGGTAGCCGCGGGCAATGGTTTGCTCCAGCCCATAAAGCAGGCAGTTTAAGTCCACGGCCACCAAATCGGTGGTTTGGATGGAGCCCAGCGTGCCATCGGGCCCAAACCAGCGGCTGCTGAAGTCCCAGCCCGAGGCGGCCGCCGCCCGGATGTTGCGGTAGAATGCGGCCGGGGCCTGGCGGCTCAGCTTGGCGGCGGCCACGTCCTCGGCGTACGACTCCTCGCGGGGCTCGGTGCTGGCGTCCCAGTAGCGGTTCAGCAGGGCCCCACTGGGCAGGCGCACCACCGGGCCAGCGGCGGTGCCGGCGCGCACGGCATCGGCCCCAGCCATCCAGTAGGTGTACTCGCCCAGCAAGGCCCCTTGGTAGCGGCGGCGCACGGTGTCGCCCTGGGCGGTGGCCAGCAGCTCCACCATTTGGGCGAAGAACGGCGGCTGCGAGCGGGTGAGGTAGTAGGTGCGGTTGCCGTTGGGGATGAAGCCGTAGCGCCCGATGAGGTAGGCAAAATTGTCCACCATGTCGCGCACCAGGCCCACGCGGTGGGCGTCCACCAGGCCCAGCATCGTGAAGTACGAGTCCCAGTAGTACACCTCGCGGAAGCGGCCGCCGGGCACCAGGTACGGGTGCGGCAGCGGCAGCAGCGACGAGCCGGGCGTCACGGCCGCGGCGTCGGGCCGGCGCTGCAGCACCGTCCACAGCGTGTCGAGGTGGGCGCGCAGGCCGGCGGCGATGTCGCTACGGTAGACGTCCGTGCCTGCCACTGGGGCTTGAAAGTAGGTGTCGGCGAAGGCTTTCAGGTCGAAGCCGGGCTGCTGGTGCTGCTGCGCGTAGGCGGCCACGATGGTGGCCACCGGCGCCTTGGGCAGCGCATCCACGAAGGTTTTGCCGTCGGGGTACACGTGCCCGAGCTGCACGGCCTCGAACAGGCCGGGGTACAGCTGCCGGGGCGACAGCGGCAGCGCACGGGCGGGAGCCACCCGGGCGGCGGGGGCAGCGGGGGCAGCGGCCGGGGCGGCCGCGGGGGCCTGGGCGTGGGCCGCGCCCGCCAGCAGGGCGAGCCCGAGGGCGCAGAAGGAGTTGCGCATGGGCAAGGAGCGTTGGAATGGGAACGGGCCGGCAAGTTCGGCGCTTTTTGGCCAACGGCCACGGCGCGGCGTGGGGGCCCGGCCGGGGCCCTACTTGGGGCCGGCAGCGCATTTTTTTGCCGCCCTTGCTTTTTAGCCGGAGTCCTCCCAAACTACCTTTACGGGCCCCTGGGAGGCCTTTAGTAGGCGAGCTACGCTGGCGCTTCGGCAGCGGCCAGCACAACCTCATGCGCTTTGGTGCGTTTGTTTGCGGCAACGCGCCACCCGGCGGGGCCCCTTGCCCCGCCCCTGCGCCCGCCCACATGGAAGAACAACGACGCCTCGCCGCGGCCACCGCGAAAACAGCCCCCTGGAAGAAATTTGGCCCCTACCTCACTGAGCGCCAGTGGGGTACGGTGCGCGAAGACTACAGCCCCGACGGCAACGCCTGGGGTCACATCACCCACGAGCGCGCCCGCGCCTACGCCTACCGCTGGGGCGAGGAAGGCCTCGGCGGCATCTCCGACGACCAGCAGCACCTGTGCTTCGCCGTGGGCCTGTGGAACGGGCAGGATGACCAGCTCAAGGAGCGCCTGTTTGGCCTCACCAACGGCGAGGGCAACCACGGCGAGGACGTGAAGGAGGTCTACTATTACCTCGACAGCACGCCCACGCACTCCTACATGCGCATGCTGTACAAGTACCCGCAGGCCGCGTTTCCCTACGAACAGCTGCGCCAGGAAAACGCCGCCCGCAGCCGTCAGGAACCCGAATATGAGCTGCTCGACACCGGCATTTTCGACGACGGGCGCTACTTCGACGTGTTCATCGAGTACGCCAAGGCGGGGCCCGACGACCTGCTTATTTCCATCACGGCCCACAACCGGGGGCCCCAGGCCGCGCCGCTGGCCATCCTGCCGCAGCTCTGGTTCCGCAACACCTGGGCCTGGGGCTACGACGACGCCCGCCCTACCCTGGCCGCCGGCCCCGCCGGCACGGTGCGCGCCGAGCACCCCACCCTGGGCCGCTACCAGCTGTACTGCGACGGCCCCGCCGCCCTACTGTTTTGCGACAACGACACGCGGCCCGAAACGGAGCCCGGGGCCGACCACGCCGGGGCCCCCAACTACAACCCCGCCACCGGCGCGTACTACAAAGATGGCATCAACCGCTACGTGGTGGAGGGCGACGACGACGCCGTGAACCCCGCCCGGCGCGGCACCAAGGCCGCCGCCTGCTACACCGCCACCGTGGCCCCGGGCCAACCCCACACCATGCGCCTGCGCCTCAGCCAGGCCGAGCTGGGGGCCCCATTTGCCGATTTCGATGCCGTATTTGCCGCCCGCCGACAGGAAGCCGACGTGTTCTACGACTGCCTTCAGGAAGGATTGACCGGCGCCGACGCCCGCAACGTGCAGCGCCAGGCCTACGCCGGCATGCTCTGGAGCAAGCAGTTCTACTACTACGACGTGGCCCAGTGGCTCGACGGCGACCCCGCCCACCCCGGGGCCCCGCTGCCCGCGGCGCGGCGCGCGGGCCGCAACGCCACCTGGCGCCACCTGCACAACGCCGACCTGGTGTCGATGCCCGACAAATGGGAATACCCCTGGTACGCGGCCTGGGACCTGGCCTTTCATTGCCTGCCGCTGGCGGCGGTGGACGCCGAATTTGCCAAGAGCCAGCTGCGCCTGCTCTGCCAGGACGGCTACCTGCACCCCAACGGCCAGATGCCGGCCTACGAGTGGAAATTCGAGGACGTGAACCCGCCGGTGCACGCCTGGGCCACCTGGCGCGTGTACCAGATGGACAAAAAGCTGAACGGCGGCCAGGGCGACCGCGCCTTTCTGGAGGCCGTGTTCCAGAAGCTGGTGATGACGTTTACCTGGTGGGTGAACCGCAAGGACCGCGACGAGCGCAACATTTTTGAGGGCGGCTTTTTGGGGATGGACAACATTGGGGTGTTCGACCGCAGCTCGCCGCTGCCCACCGGCGGCAAAATGGAGCAGAGCGACGGCACCAGCTGGATGGCCATGTTCGCCCTCAACCTGATGCGCATGGCCCTGGAGCTGGCCCAAACCAACCCCGTGTACCAGGACATGGCCAGCAAGTTCTTCGAGCATTTCCTCTACATCGCCGACGCCATGACGCGCGGCGGCGGCGGCGAACTCAACCTTTGGGACGAGCAGGACAACTTTTACTACGACGTGCTGCACGCCCCCGACGACTCGCGCACCAGCTTGCGCATCCGCTCGATGGTGGGCCTGATTCCGCTGTTTGCCGTGGAAGTACTGGACGACGAGCTGCTGGCGGCCGCGCCGCACTTTATGGCCCGGGCCACGTGGCTCCTCAACCACCGCCCCCATTTGGCCGCCCTCGTGGGCCAGTTGCAGGAGCCCGGCCAGGCCACCCGCCACCGCCTCAGCCTGCTGCGCCGCACCCGCCTGCGCCACGTGCTCACGCGCATGCTCGACGAGCAGGAATTCCTGGCCGATTACGGCATCCGCTCGCTCTCGCGCCACCACCTGGCCGCGCCCTACCAGTACCACACCGCCGACAACGCCTTCACGGTGGCCTACGTGGCCGGCGAGTCCGACTCCGATATGTTCGGCGGCAACTCGAACTGGCGGGGCCCCATCTGGTTCCCGGTCAACTACCTCATCATCGAGTCGTTGCAGCGGTTCCACTTCTACTACGGCGACTCGTTCAAAATCGAGTACCCCACCGGCTCGGGCCACGAGCTGAACCTGCACCAAGTGGCCGCCGCCCTGGCCGAGCGCCTCGCCGGCCTGCTGCTGCGGGGCCCCGACGGCCGCCGCCCGGCCTTCGCCCAAGCCGCGCTGCTGCAAACCGACCCGCACTTCAAGAACTACCTGCTCTTCCACGAATACTTCGACGGCGACAACGGCAAGGGCCTCGGCGCCAGCCATCAAACCGGCTGGACGGGCCTCATCGTGCGGCTGTTGCAGCAGGCGCAGCAGTAGGGCCCCAGGGGACACCGGGGCGTGCAGGTTGGTTAATAACCCGGTCATGCTGAGCGCAGCCGAAGCATCTCTACTGCGGCAGTATTCAATGGTTTAGTGAGCGGTAGATATGCTTCAACTGCGCTCAGCATGACGGCCTAAAGCGTGTTGAAAGACCGCGCTATTTCTTTTTGCGCGGCTTGAAGTATTGCTGGGCTTCGGCGCGCAGGGGCAGGCTGTGGTCGGCGTGGTCGAGTATGGCTTGGTAATAGCGGCGGGCGGCGGCGGCGTCGTGCTCCTGAACGGCTATTTTGGCCAGGTTGCCGTTGGCGTAAGCGTAGTAGCGCTGCTGGGTCTGGCTGCTGATTTCGGCAAAGACGATGCAGCGCAGGTAGTAGTCTTTGGCGGCCACCAGGTTGTGGTAGATAAACTGGTTGTAGTAGCCAAGGTAGTAGGCTGCGTAGCGCCCGCTGGTGGCCTCGTAGCCGGGCAGGCCCTGGTTGATTTTGTCGAGCAGCTGGCGGCTCACGGCCTCGCCTGGCCCGATGTTGCCCGTCACGAAGCACAGCTTGGCGTACTCGCGCTGCACGTAGGCATTGTCGGGGAATTCGGCCATCAGGCCCGCGCAGATTTGCAGGGCCCCGGCGGGGTTTTTCTCGCGCGTGCTTTCCAGCATGTCAATGAGTTGGATCTTGGCCTCGGTGCGGGTGTAGAAGCCCTCGGTGGCCACGGTGCGCACCTGCTGGAGGCCCAGCATACGGTTGCCCTTCGGGAAAAATACCAGGACGGGCTTGAGCCAGGGGTGCGCCTCGCTGATGAGGTCGGCGTAGTAGTTGAACAGGCCCTGGCCGAGCAGAAACTCGGGGCTGAGGCCGTTGGCTTCGCGGCTGCGCTCCAGGTAGTTGAGGGCCCGCTTGCTGTACAGGCTGGCCTTGGCGAAGGAGCTACGCTCGCCGAACAGCCGCGCCTCGAACCCGTAGGCCGCCGACAGGAAAAAGCACGCTTCATAGTCCTTGTCGTCGGCGTCGTAGCGGCGCTTGGCCTGGGCAATGGTCGTGTCCATGTAGGCCAGAAACAGCCGGTCGTACTTCGGGTCGGTGAAGTTGCTGGGCATCATCTTCCACCACACGTTCAGGCCCAGCAAAAAGTAGGGCATGGGGTGGTGCGGGTAGCGCCGGCGCAGCGACCGAAACTGCCGCTCGGCGCGGTCGAACTTGAAGTTGTAGAGGTTGGCCACCGCCCCGCCCAACTCCCCCCGGATGTCGGGGTCGAGCAGCAGCCAGCCCTGCGTGTCCACGGCCTGCGGGGCCACCGCCACCGTGTCGAGGGCCACGGTGCGGGGCCGGCGCACCGTATCGGCCGGGGCTTGGGCACGGGCCCCCAGGGGCCCCAGCAGCAGGCAAAACAGGTAAAATAGCTGTTTGATAATCCTGTAGATATAAAGTTATAAGAACGTCATGCTTATCTGGCGTCCGCACAGCCGAAGCAGCTCTCCCGTGTAAGTAATCAACGATTAGTCAGCGGGAGAACTGCTTCGGCTGCGCGGACGCCAGATGAGAAGGACCTGGCGAGTTACTACTAAAGCAAAATAGCCAGCTGTTACGCCTCGGCTGGTTGTTCCAGAATTTCCATCTGCCAGGCCACTTCTTCGGCGCGCACCGGGTAGGGCTGGCCGTGGCGGATGGTTTGGGCCACAGCGTCGAACAGGCCCAAATAGTTTCCGGAAGGGGCTGGGTCGGGCTGCGTGCTCAGGGCCCCGTGGGGGCCAGCGAGGGTGAGGTGGCCGTCGCTGCCGGGCAGCTCGTGGCCGTAGGCGGGGTCGGTGGGGCGCAGGCCGGCCAGCAGCTGGGCCTCCTGGGGGTCGGTGCGGCCTTTTTGGTAGCTGCCCAGGGTGCCGTGCAGCACGTAGGCCGGGCCGGGAGCAGCCACCAGCAGGCCCGCCGTCAGCCACACGTTCAGGCCGGCGGGGTAGCGCAGGTGAAAGCTAAAAAAATCGTCGACCCGCCCGCCGGGCCGGAAGTGGCCCTGCACCTTGCGCACGCCCAGCGGCTGCCCAAACAGGGCCACGGCTTGGTCGACGAGGTGGGGCCCCAGGTCGTAGGCCAGGCCCACGGCCGGGCCGGGCGTTTCCTTGAAGGGCTTGGCGTTCAGGGCCATCTTGTAGCGGTCGTAGCGGAAGTGGGCCTCGATCAGCTGGCCGAGCTGGCCGCTTTCCACCACGCGGCGCACGGCGCCGAAGTCGGTGTCCCAGCGGCGGTTTTGGTAGGCCAGCAGGTGGCGGCCCTGCTGCTGGGCCAGGGCCGCCAGGGCCTGCCACTCGGCGGCGGTGGCGGCCACGGGCTTTTCAACTAGCACGTGCTTGCCGGCCAGCAGGGCCTGGCGGGCCTGTTCGACGTGCAGGCCGCTGGGGGTGTTGACGATGACCAACTCGAGGGCGGGGTCGGCCAGGAATTCGGCCACGCTGGGGTAGCTGCGGGTGCCGGGGTAGTCGGCGGCCATGCGGGCGTCGTGGCGCTCTACTACGGCGTGTAGCTCGAAGCCGGGGTGGGCGGCAAGGAAGGGCGCGTGAAACAGCTTGCCCGACATGCCGTAAGCCAACAGGCCGGTGCGGATGGGTGCGGAGGAAGGCATCATGCCCAAAACTACCGCCCTCGCCCCGAACGTGGCCGCCCCGCCTCCCGGGGCCCTACTTTTACGCCCCTCTCCGCCGCTCTACTCATGGAACCCGAAACCGAACCCGCGCCCACCTCCTCCACCCTGGCGCTGCTGGGCCTGCGCTGCCCGCGCTGCCACGAGGGGGCCCTGTTTTCGCACCCCGCCACCAGCCTCACCAAGTTCACCGACATGCCCGCCGCCTGCCCCGTGTGCGGGCTGAGCTACGAGCCCGAGCCGGGGTTTTATTTCGGGGCCATGTACATCAGCTTCGGCTTCGCGGTGGGCATTTTCTTTGCCGTCGGCATCGCCCTCTACTTCCTGGCCGGCGACCCCGATACGTGGGTGTACGTATCCATGGTGGCCGCCCTTACGCTGGTGGCCACGCCGCTGGTGTTCCGCTACTCCCGGGCCATCATGCTGTACCTGTTCGGCAACAGCGGCTACGACCCCAACTGGGCCCGCTTCCACCGCCGCGGCCTGGACGACTAGTCATTGCGGCAGCCGATGGCTGCACAGGGTCCCCGCGGCGTGCTGCGCCGCGGGGGCCCACTTTACTTAACCAGGGTTTCGGAACCGACGTTGGCCTGCAATTCGTAGCCGGCCGGAATGTCGGCTTCTTTGCCTTTGTGCAGCAAGAACAAGGGGCTGACGACAACGGCCAGGCCAATGGCGGAGCCGGCGGTGCCGCTGCCGGCCGTGCTGACGACGGCGCCAGTCAGCGGTACCAACTGGCCGTCGACGGCCTGCACCGCGCTGGGCCGAACGGCTAGTATGCCCTGTTTGCCCACGCCCTTGTGGTGCTGGGCCTCCACGACTTGCCCCGAGCCGGGGGCCCCGGCCTTGATGACAACGCGGCCGTCTACCATCACGTCGTACTTCACCCGCAGCCCGATGGATTGGCCCATCTTGGCGTCTTTGGACGAAAGCGGAACGGCCGTTTCGAGCACCACCAGGGCCCCAACTTTAAGCGTAGCCGGCCCCGCTGGCTGAGCGGTAGTAGCGGCCCTGGTGGTGCTCGAAACGGCCGCAGTGGCCGCCTGGGCAGCGGTGGGGGCCTGGGCGTGTGCCGATTGGCTGATAATGCACAGCCAGAGTAGGCTGGCCGGCGCTAAGTAGGCAAAGTTGCTCATGGAAGAAAGAAAGGATTAAGCATGGCAATAATAGAGCAATTTAATGGTACTTTATATGAAGCGCTGAATCCTTAATCATAATAAAATCAACGGGGCGCAGGGCCGTCGGCAACTTTCCACAAAGACATGTTAGCCAGAGCCAAAATATGCCTTCCGGGGCTCATTTAGTCGCCGCCTTCGCCTTTTCGTAGCTCGGCGTCGAGGAAGTACGCGCCTTTGCGCACCAGCTTGGTGGTGTCGGGCAGCGGGTCGAGCACGGTCACGGCCACGTCGCCGTGCTGGGGCAGGCCGGCGCGCACCTTCACGCGGCGGAACACGGTGCGGCCCGAATCTTTGCCCACGGCGCGGAAGATGTAGCTCAGCTCGCCGGCCTGGATGAGGGCCCCCTCGGGCAGGGTGCGCGCGCGGGCCCCGGCGGTTTGGATGCGGGCGGCCACGAACTGGCCGGGCAGCAGGTCGGTGCGCTCGGGCTCGAGGTGGGCGTGCACGCGCACGGTGCGGGCGTTGTCGTCGAAGGCCTTGCCCACCAGAAACACGCGGGCCGTTAGCTCTTCAATGCGCCCGGTATTCTGCACCTTGAACAGAATCTTCTGGCCGACTTTCACCTGGGCCACGTCCTTCTCGAACACCTTGAGCTCCAGGTGCAAGTCGTCGCGGTTCAGCACCTCTACCAATATATCCTGGGGCCCCACGTACTGGCCGGGGTTGATGTTGACGGCCTTCACGTAGCCCGAGATGGGCGAGGTGAGCGGCACACTCTGCACAATCTGGCCCGTGGCGTCGAGGTGAGCCACCGAGATACCCAGCAGCCGCAGTTGGGCCGCCGTGGCGCGCAGCGTGGCCTGTTCGGAAGCATAATCGGAGCGGGCCATTTGCAGCTTGCGCTTGGCGCCCACGTCTTCCACGTCGAGGACGCGCTGGCGCTCCAGGTCTTCGGCCAGGAAGCGCACCTTGGCCTTGCTCTGGAGGTAGGTTTCCTGCATGGTGAGGTACTCGGGCGAGCGCAGGGTGGCCACCGGGGCCCCGGCCCGCACCCGCTCGCCGGGCAGCACCAGCACGGTTTGCACGTAGCCGCCCAGCACGGCCGTGATGGACACGCGGTTTTGGGGCGGCACTTCCACCGAGCCGTTGGCCTGCACTTCGGTGGTCATGTTCTGGCGCTCGAAGGTGCCGAAAGTGATGCCGGCGGCCTGCTCCTGGGCGGGGCTCACGCTTACCTGATCGGGGTTGGCGGGGGCGGCCGGCGCGGCGGCCTGGGCGGGCGCGTCCTTCTTAGCGGCGTCGCCGGACTTTGAGCCGCAGGCTGTGAGCAGCGCCAGGGCCCCCAGCGCGGGGTAAAGTTTGAAGTTAAAAGGCATTTTGTTGTGGTCAGATTTTAAATAAAGGACGGCGGCTTGGGGGCCCCCGTCAGGCCGTCATGCTCATCTGGCGTCCGCGCAGCCGAAGCACCTTTCCCGTGGCAGTAATCCTGATTAGGGGCGCAGTAGAGATGCTTCGACTCCGCTCCGCTGCGCTCAGCATAACGTTCAATAAAGTCGGAGTGACACTCCGTTCTACATTATTTTGCCGTGGGAATATCCGTACCCGTCAGGGCCTGCACGCTCACCACCAGGTCGTTGTAGCGCTGGGCCTGGTCGAGGTAGTTGGTTTGGATTTGCCAGGCGGGGTCGGTGTTCACCACGTAGGCAACGTAGTCAATGTCGCCGGCGCGGAAGCTCTTTTCGGCCGTGTCGAGGATGAGCCGGGCCTGGGGCAGGGCCGTGCGCTCGTAGTAGTCGAGCGAGGCGCGGGCCCGCCGCAGCTGCAAGCGCAGCGTGCGCAGCTGGGTGCCGAGCTGGCTGGTGGCGTAGCTGAGCTGGCCGGTGGCCACCTGCTCGCCGAGGCGGGCGGCGGCCACCCGCGCCCGGCCCGCGCCGCCCAACAGCGGGATGGCCAGGCCCAGCTGCACCACGCTCAGGGCCTGGTACTCGGGCCGGAGGGTTTGCTGGAAGTAGCCGGCCCGCACGTCGGGCAGGCGGCGCAGTTGGTCCACCCGCGTTTGCAGTTGGCTCACGGCTATTTGCTGGCGCAGCAGGCCCAATGTGGGGTTGCTCTCGGGCGAGAGGGCCGCCGTATCGGTAGCAGTGAGCGGGGCCACCAGCGCGTCGGTGGTGTCGATGGCGGCCGGGGCGGGGCTGCCCAGCAGCTGGCCCAGCTGCGCCCGCTGCACCTCCAGGTCGGAGAGGGCGGTGAGCAGGCGGTTTTCCAGCTCGCGGGCGCGGGCCTCGGCCGCCACTTGTTCGAGGCGGTTGGTTTCGCCCACTTTGTAGCGGATGAGGGCGGCGTGGGCGGCGCGGCGGTACAGGCTGTCCTGGCGGCGCAGCAGGGCCACCCGGCGGTAGCTCACCAGCAGGCCGTAGTAATTGCTGCGGATGGACTGCACCAGCGCGCGCTGGCTCAGGCGGGCCTGCTGCTCGGCCGTCACGCTTTGGCCTTGCAGCAGCTTGCGCTGCGCGAGGTACACGCCGGGGAAAGCCGCCTGCTGGATGACGTTGAACGTGTGGTCCCGCAGGGGCCCCGAAATCTGGCCGAGCTGAAAATCGACGATGGTGCGCGGGGCCTCCAGGCCGGTGCGCACCAGGGCGCGCTGCTGCTGGGTCTGCAGGCCGGCGGTTTGCAGCGACTGGTTTTGGACCCCGGCCGCTTGCAGGGCCCCGCTCAGGTTCAGGGGCTGGCCGGCCGTCGAGCCCAGCGTGTTTTGGGCCTGCGCCGGGTGGCTTAGGGCCCCCAGCAGCGCCAGCAGCAGGGCGGTGGCCACGGCTACCGCGGGCTTCTTGGCCGGCGCGGGGCTATGGGTGGGGCCTTGGCCGTCGGGGGCCGGGGCGCCGGGGCCCTGGCTGGGCTCCTCCCCTTTCTCGGCGGCGTGCTTGGCGTCTTCGGCGGCCTTGGCGGCGTCGCGGGGGTTGGGCTCACCGTCTTTGGTGAAGAGGCCGTAGAGCACCGGCAGCACCACCAGCGTGAGCAAGGTGGCCGAAATGAGGCCCCCGATGACCACCGTGGCCAGCGGCTTCTGCACTTCGGCGCCGGCCGAGGTGCTCAGGGCCATCGGCAGGAAGCCCAGCGAGGCCACGCTGGCCGTGAGGATAACCGGCCGGAACCGCTCCTCGGTGGCCCGCAGAATCCGGTCGCGCACGGAGGCCACGCCCTCGGCCGCCAGCTCGTTGAGGCTGGCCAGCAGCACGATGCCGTTGAGCACCGCCACCCCAAACAGGGCAATGAAGCCTACGCCCGCCGAAATACTAAACGGCATGCCGCGCAGCCACAGCGCCACAATGCCGCCAATAGTGGCCAGCGGCACGCCCGTGAAAATCAGCAGCGCCTGCTTGATGGACCGGAACGAGAGGTAGAGCAGCAGGAAAATGAGCAGCAGCGACACCGGTACGGCTATTTTAAGGCGCTCGATGGCGTGGTTCAGGTTCTCGAACTGGCCGCCGTAGGTGATGGTGTAGCCGGGGGGCAGCTTGAGGCCCTGGCCAAGCTTGCCCTGGATTTCCTGCACCAGGCTCTGCACGTCACGGCCGCGCACGTTGATGCCGATGTTGATGCGGCGGCGGGCGTCGTCGCGCGAAATCTGAATGGGCGCGTTGCGGAAGGCCACAGTGGCCAGCTCGTCGAGCGGGATTTTCTGGCCGCCGGGCGTGTCCACGTACAGGTCTTGCAGGTTGGCCAGGCCCTGGCGGTGGGTGCTGTCGAGGCGCATCACCAGGTCGTAGCGCCGCTCGCCCTCGTACACCTGGCCCGCCACGTCGCCGGCGAAAGACGCGCGCAGGATCGTATTCAAGTCGCTGACTTTAACGCCGTACTGGGCCAGCTTCTGGCGGTTGTAGGTCACGCGCATCTGGGGCAGGGCCGCAATTTGCTCCACCTTCAGGTCGCCCACGCCGGCCAGCGGGCGGATGAGGCCGGCGGCCTCGTTGGCCTTGTCGTAGAGCACGCCCAGGTCGTCGCCGTAAATCTTGATGCTCACGTCGGACTTCACGCCCGAAATCAGCTCGTTGAAGCGCATCTGGATGGGCTGCTGGAACTCCATGCTCACGCCGGGGATGCCGGCCAGGGCGGCCTGCATCTTATTGGCCAGCTCCTCGCGGGTGCTGGCCGAAGTCCAGAGGCTGTGGTCTTTGAGGATGACCATCTCGTCGCTGTCCTCCAGCGACATCGGGTCGGTGGGAATTTCCGAGGTGCCGCTCTTGCCCACAATCTGCTCAATCTCCGGGAACTTGGCCTTCAAAATCTGCTGCACGCGGGTGTTGGTGGCCACGGTTTGGCTGAGCGACGAGCCGGGGGCCAGCGTCACGTTCAGGGCAATGTCGCCCTCGTCGAGCTGCGGGATGAACTCGCCGCCCATCCGCGAGAAAATAAAGCCCGCCCCTACCAGCAGCGCCACCGCCGCGCCCACCACCACCACCCGGGCCCCCAGGGCCCAACGGATGATGGGGTCGTAGCCGCGGTGCAGAAACTTCATGATGCGGTAGGCCACGGTGCCTTCCTCCTTGATGTCCTTCTTCAGGGCCCAGGCCGTAACGGCCGGCACGTAGGTGAGGCACAAAATCATGGCCCCGAGGATGGCGAAGCTCACGGTGAGGGCCATCGGCCGGAACATCTTTCCCTCGATGCCGGTGAGCGAGAGGATGGGGAAGTACACGATGAGGATGATGAGCTGCCCGAACAGCGCCGACGACATGAGGCGCGTGGCGGCCGCCTCGGTCATGTCGTCCATGGTTTCGTGGGCGGCCTGCTCGCGCTGGTGCACGAGGTGGAATATGACGGCCTCCACCACAATCACGGCCCCGTCCACGATGAGGCCGAAGTCCAGGGCCCCCAGGCTCATCAGGTTGGCCGACACGCCGAACAGGCTCATCATGCCCAGCGCAAACAGCATGCACAGCGGAATCATGGTGGCCACGAGCACCCCGGCGCGCCAGTTGCCCAGCAGCAGCAGCAGCACCACCAGCACAATCACGCCGCCCTCCACCAGGTTGTGCTCCACGGTGGCAATGGCCTTGTCGATGAGCTTCGTGCGGTCCAAAAACGGGGTGATGACCAGCCCCTTAGGCAGCGTTTTCTGGATCTCGGCCACCTTCACCTTCACGTTCTTGATGGTCTGCTCCGAGCTGGCGCCCTTTAGCATCAGCACCACGCCGCCTACGGTTTCGCCCTGGCCGTTGCGCGTCATGGCGCCGTAGCGCACGGCGTGGCCCATGCGCAGGGTGGCCACGTCGCGCACCAGCAGTGGGGCCCCGGCGGCAGCCTGCTTGATGACGGTGGCGCCCACGTCGTCGAGCGAGTTGGCCCGGCCCTCGCCCCGGATGAAGTAGGCGTTGGGGCCCCGCTCGATGTAGGCGCCGCCGGTGTTGGCGTTGTTGTCCTGCAAGGCCGCGTACAGCTCGGCCACCGTCACGTCGTTGGAGGCCAGGCGGGCGGGGTCCACGGCCACCTCGTACTGGCGCAGGTAGCCGCCGAAGCTGCTCACGTCCACCACGCCGGTGGTCCCGGCCAGCTGGCGGCGCACAATCCAGTCCTGCACGTCGCGCAGCTTATCCAGCGGGAATTGCTTTTCGTAGCCCGGCAGCACCCGGATGCTGTACTGGTAAATTTCGCCCAGGCCCGTGGTGATGGGCGCCATGGTGGGCTTGCCGGCCCCGGCGGCCAGGTCGGCTTCGGCCGATTTCAGCTTCTCGGCCACCAGCTGCCGGGTCTGGTAGGTGGTCATGTCGTCGGGAAATACGACGGTAATCACCGACAGCCCGAAGCGCGAGATGGAGCGGATTTCCGTCACGCCCGGCACGGTGCGCAGCTGCAGTTCCAGCGGCACCGTGATGAGCTGCTCGACCTCCTGGGCGGCCAGCGCGTCGCTCTGGGTGATGACCTGCACCTGGTTGTTGGTGACGTCGGGAATGGCGTCGAGCGGCAGGTTGGCCGCCGAGAAACCGCCCCAGGCAATGAGGGCCAGCACCATGAGCGCCACCAGCAGCTTGTTGCGGACGCTGGCAGCAATAATTTTTTCAAGCATAAAAATACAGGAACAGGGCCCCGGTGCAGCCGCTCGTAGCGTAGGCTCGGCGAGTCCGCGCGTTGAACGGTTTACGCGGATTCACCGAATACGCGCAACACCCAAACCACTAGTTTTCAATTTATTAAACTACGCAATACCCAGGCTACCCGGCCCAACCGGGCACACTGCACCCCAGGGCAGCAGCCACGCTACGCTCGCGGCGGTTGCAGCAGCGAGGCGCTGGGCTGAAAGCGGTACAGCACGGCCCAAGTACCTTGGGGCCCCGGCACCGGCCGCGGCACCCGCGGCGCCCAGCCCAGGTGCGGGCCCCGCGCCACCAAAAACGCTACTGCGCCGCAGCCGTGGTGGCAGCGCAGGGGCAGGTTGTGGTGGTCTTGCCGGTGGCGAGCCGAAAGGGTGCAGCCTGAATAATGCGCGCTGCCCGCCCCGTAGTGCTCCACCAAAAACTGCCCCAGCGAGAGCCCGCCACCCGCCGCCGAGTGGTGGAAGCGGTAGTGCCGCGCCAGCTCGGGCAGCTTGGCCAGCTCGCCCAAGTCGTTCTCGGGCACGCAGCTTCCCAGCAGCATCAGCAAGCTTAAGAAGATGGCGGCGAGGCGTTTCATTGGCGACAGTACCTAATTGGTCCCTTAATGGTTTAGGAGCAGCCGCGAATTTAAGGCGATTTTAAGGGGTTGCGCCCGGCGCGGCAGCGGCAGGCGCAACCCGGGTGGGCGACTTTTGCGGGGGCCGCCCGGCAATCGTTGGGGGCCCCAGCTGGGTTTGAGAAAGGCCGGATTGCAAGCGAAAAGCCCGTCATGCAGCGCGCCGCGAAGCATCTCTTTCACAGCAGCAATTATGAAGTCGCGCAGTAACGATGCTTCGCGGCGCGCTGCATGACGGTCACAGGCTCCTCTCTGCGGCAGGTATGATTGATGCGCCAGGGGCCCCACAACGGCACAACGGCCCGCCAATAAACTCCTGCGATTACCGGGCAGCCCGGCCTGCCCAAAACTACCCCGGGGCCCCTATCTTGCCGCCTCACCCCGCGCTAGTGCCCGGCATGGAAAGCCTCTTGCCCGTTGTATTTGCCTCGGTGGCCGGCCTGGGCCACGCCCTGGAGCCCGACCACGTGCTGGCCGTGAGCAACATGGTGTCGCGGCGCGACGCCCTCACTCCCGCCCTGCGCGACGGCCTGTTTTGGGGCCTGGGGCACACGCTCATGCTGGCAATTATCGGGGCGGTGCTGCTGCTGGGGCGCGTCACGTTCCACCACTGGGGCTACTTCGAGGCGCTGGTGGGGCTGGTGCTCATCGGCATGGCGCTGCACCGCCTCTTCACCGAGCACGCCGAACGGCCGCCGCGCTTGAACCGCACGGCCCACGGCTGGGCCTTCGCCGTGGGCCTGGTGCACGGGCTGGCCGGCAGCGGGGCCCTGGTGGTGCTGGTGCTCACCGAAATCCACAACCCCTGGCTGGGCCTGCTCTACATCGTAGTGTTCGGCCTGGGCTCGGTGGCCGGCATGTTCGGGGTGGCGGGCCTGCTCAGCATCCCCTTCACCCAACGCATGCGCCTGAGCCGCCGCCTGCGCCGCACCTCGGTCTGGCTCTCGTCGGTAGTCTGCATTCTGTACGGCGGTTGGATGGTGTATTCAAACGTTAAGTTTTGAGGATTGAATTATTAGGCCGTCATGCTGAGCGCAGCGCAGCGGAGTCGAAGCATCTCTCCCGCTTCGTTGCGCCGATTGAGTTACTTGCGCAGTAGAGATGCTTCGGCTTCGCTCAGCATGACGGCCTGAGGGTTCCACCAATTATTTCTCATGACCACCTTGGGGCCTTATTCCCCGCTTTCCACTAAACCCCCATGCACCTCGCCCCCAAAGACCTCGACAAGCTGGTGCTGCACCAGGCGGGCTTCGTGGCCCAGAAGCGCTACGCCCGCGGCCTGCGCCTGAACTACCCCGAGGCCGTAGCCCTCATCGCCACCCAGCTGCTCGAGTTCATCCGCGACGGCGAGCGGGTGGCCGTGCTCATGGACAAAGGCAAGCAGCTGCTGGGCCTCGCCGACGTGCTGCCCGGCGTGGCCGACCTCGTGGGCGAAGTGCAGGTGGAAGGCACCTTTCCCGACGGCACCAAGCTCGTGACCGTGCACCACCCCATCTGCCGCGACCACGGCGACCCCGCCCTGGCCCTCTACGGCTCGGGCCTCGCACGCACGCCCCGGGCGGGAGCCCCCGACACCACCATCAACGCCCAGCCCGGCGAATACCTGCTGGCCGACGGCGACATCATCCTCAACGAAAACCGCCCCACGGTGGCCCTCGAAGTGATAAACATGGGCGACCGGCCGGTGCAAGTCGGCTCGCACTACCCCTTCTTCGAAACCAACGCCGCCCTGCACTTCGACCGCGCCGCCGCCTACGGCTTCCGCCTCCACATCCCAGCCGGCACGGCCGTCCGCTTCGAGCCCGGCGAACGCAAGCGCGTCACGCTAGTAGCCCTCGCCGGCGAGCGAATCGTGTACGGCGGCAACGGGTGGATTGACGGGCGGTTGGACGAGGAGGGAAAGAAGGAAACGGCCCTGGAGAAACTTTAGACTCATCAAGGACAACATGCTTTAGCTTTACAGGATACCTAATCCTTGAAATATGAATGACATTGAATTAGCTCAAAAACGCCAAGTGGCACGCGACGTACTGATTACATATGGTATCGACCCCGATGCTGTAATTCCTAGCATTGGCTTTGGTTCGGTTTCAGAAATTGCTCAAGCGCAGCAAGAAAAACGTATTGGATTAGGTGCAAATTATCACACTGGTACATGGAATTATCTTGCCAATGCACCTGAAAAGCGAATTGATTGGTGGCTGGCAGCAGTGCCATGGTTAATGGCTGGGATTTCAATCATATTGGCAATTACACAGGGACTAAAGTTGTATGCCTTTGTCGCGTTTGGTATTCTGATAATTAACTCAATATCCAAGCGCTTCGCCGAAGCAGGAAACGCTATTGGGGGAATCGGCATAATGGCTGCGGCAATAGTTGCTTTTAATGGACACTGGGACTGGGCAGGCATTGTAATAGCATTTGTAATTGCCGCTTTTTGTGGGCGTGCTCGAATCATGTGGTACAGCGAAATTATTGTTGCGCGTGCGCTATTAAACGATTCCATATTTGCGATGCTATTTGCAACAGAAAAAGTAAACATGCGAGAAAATTCTACTGGTAAACGTATCTATTACAAGAGGGATTAATTGCAATAATTATTAGCCGTAAAATTTAGATTACATGTCCCTTCCCCTCTCCCGCCGCGCTTACGCTGAAATGCACGGCCCCACCACGGGCGACCGGGTGCGCCTGGGCGACACCGACCCGCTGACTACCCGCGTTCGGCGATGAAAAGCTCGGAACTCTACCGGCTATGTGCCACCAACAAAAGCAGCACTGATGAAAAAGTATGAAATGATCGTCGAGCGCACTGCCACCGGCTACAGCGCCTACAACGAAGGCGAAGGGGCCTACACGGTGGGAACCAGCTTTGAGGAGCTAAAAGCCAACATGGTAGAGGTGCTGAACCTAGCCCTAAGCGACACGGGCCGCACCGTGGGCATCGGGGACGTGAAAATCACCTATGATTTGAAATCGTTTTTCGATGCCTACAAAGTCATCAACGCCGCCGCGCTGGCCAAGCGCCTGGGCATGACCCAAAGCCTGCTCAGCCAGTACGTTTCCGGCAACAAGAAGCCCAGCCCCACCCAGACGCGGCGGATTTTAGAAGGCGTGCGCGCCGTAGGTCGCGAGTTGGCGGAAATGGATTTTGCTTTTTAAGTTCGCGTCCGGCGAATGCAAGCACGTGTCGCTAGGGCCCCTCGCCGGCGAGCGAATCGTGTACGGCGGCAACGGGTGAATTGACGGAAAGCTGGATGAGGAAGGGAAGCGGCGCTGGGTAAATTAGGAACCAAAAAAAATCCGATTAGCTAATATTAATAGAGAAAATGAAACTTATCCGTTTAGTTCTTACGATATTTTTTAGTTTGGCTTTTAGCATAAGCTATGGCCAACGCACGCGCTACATAGCACATGCTGCATTAAACGGGCGTCCGGAAACAGATACACTAATCGATAAAATAAATTTTACAAGATTTATACTTGACACAACTCATGTATTTATAACTGCCTTTGACATAAATGGCAAGCAATTATGGAAGACTGATCCGTGGAAAGACAATGGATTGAAGCCTTATCGTGTTGAAAGGCCTACAATTGCACGTTTTTATTTTAGAAACTTCTCCTACGAAAACAATGTGAGTGGTAAACGAAAAAATAAAAGAAACAAAGTTGAGGATGAAGAAATCATTTGGATTAATTACAACAATACTCAAACAGGTGTCATAGATAAAAAGACAGGGAAGTTCAGTTTTTTAGGTCAAGATTAAGTAAATATCACCCATGTCCCTCCTCTTCTCCCGCCGCGCTTACGCTGAGATGTATGGCCCCACCACGGGCGACCGGGTGCGCCTGGGCGACACCGACCTGCTGATTGAGGTCGAGCGCGATTATTGCCAGTACGGCGAGGAATGCAAGTTTGGCGGCGGCAAGGTGCTGCGCGACGGCATGGGCCAGGCCGCCGGCATCGGCCAGGCCGACGCGCTGGACCTGCTCATTACCAACGCGCTGGTGCTTGATTACACCGGCATCTACAAGGCCGACGTGGGGGTGAAAGCCGGGCGCATCGTGGGCATCGGCAAGGCCGGCAACCCGCACATCATGCCCGGCGTCACGCCCGGCATGGTGGCCGGCGTGACCACCGAAGTGGTGGCCGGCGAGGGCCTTATCCTCACCGCCGGGGCCATCGACTGCCACATCCACTTCATCAGCCCCCAGCAGATCCCCGAGGCGCTGGCCGCGGGCATCACCACCATGGTGGGCGGCGGCACGGGGCCCGCGGCCGGCACCACGGCCACCACCTGCACGCCGGGCGCGTTCTACCTCGAAATGATGCTGAAGGCCACCGAGGCCTACCCGCTCAACTTCGGCTTCCTGGGCAAGGGCAACACGTCCAAGCCCGAGGGCCTGCGCGAGCAAGCCGAGGCCGGGGCCCTGGGCTTCAAGCTGCACGAGGACTGGGGCACCACGCCCGCCGCCATCGACCAGTGCCTGGCCATCGCCGACGAGTACGACGTGCAGGTGTGCATCCACACCGACACGCTGAACGAGAGCGGCTTCGTGGAAAACTCCACCGCCGCCTTCAAGGGCCGCACCATCCACGCCTACCACACCGAGGGTGCGGGGGGAGGCCACGCCCCCGACATCATCAAAATCTGCGGCGAGCCCAACGTGTTGCCCTCGTCCACGAACCCCACGCGGCCCTTCACGGTCAATACGTTAGATGAGCACCTCGACATGCTCATGGTGTGCCACCACCTCGACCGCAACATCCCCGAAGACGTGGCCTTCGCCGAGAGCCGCATCCGCGGCGAAACCATTGCTGCCGAAGACATTCTGCACGATATGGGGGGCCTGAGCATCATCAGCTCCGATTCGCAGGCCATGGGCCGGGTGGGCGAGGTCATCACCCGCACCTGGCAAACGGCCCACAAGATGCGCCAGCAGCGGGGCCCCCTGCCCGAGGACGCGCCCGGCCGCCACGACAACTTCCGCGCCCGCCGCTACGTGGCCAAGTACACCATCAACCCCGCTCGCGCCCACGGCTTCGCCGACGAAATCGGCTCCGTCGAGTTGGGCAAGCTGGCCGACCTCGTGCTCTGGAAACCCGCCTTTTTCGGCTCGCGGGCCGAGATGATCATCAAGGGCGGCGTCATCGTGCAGTCGCAAATGGGCGACGCGAATGCGTCCATCCCCACGCCGCAGCCGTCGTTTTCGCGCCCCATGTTCGGCTCCTACGGCCAGGCCGTGGGCCCCACGTCGATAGTGTTTGTATCCAAGGCATCAGTGGCGCACGTGCAGGCCACCTACGGCCTCACCAAGCAAGTAGTAGGGGTAAAAAACTGCCGTAATATCGGCAAGAAAGACATGGCCCTGAACGACTACCTACCCAACATCGAAGTAGACCCCGAAACCTACCGCGTAACGGTGGACGGCGTGCACTTGACCTGCGAGCCAGCGGAGAAATTACCGCTGGGGCAGTTGTATAATTTGTTCTAGAATCATTAAAACGGTCATGCTCATCTGGCGTCCGCGCAGCCGAAGCATCTCTCCCGCGGCAGTAATTAAGATTAGCGAGCGGTAGAGATACTTCGGCTGCGCGGACGCCAGATGAGCATGACGGTCTGTTGCCGGTTTTAATTTCCAATTTCCTTGGCTCAATTTGTTCGCCTGCTGCACCTCGTCGATTCGGCCTTGCCCACCGGCTCGTTCGCCTATTCCTACGGGCTGGAAAGCAGCCTCACGTTTGGGTTAATTGACACACCATTCAAGCTCCGCAACTACCTCTACGCCTACTTGCAGCAAGTCGCCAGCCTGGAAATCCCCTTTATTAATTCCTGCTTCATCCTGCCCGAAGGCACCGCCGAAATGCGCGAAATGGCTGCCGACTACGACGCCCTGCTGCTGGTACCCACGCTGCACCGCGCCAGCATCGTACAAGGTAAGAACTGGCTGAAACTATTAGCCACGTTTTACCCCAAAGCCAAATTAGCAGAATTAATTAATTGGTTTGGGGCCCAGGAAATCCCCTTGCACTTCACCCTCAGCTTCACTCTCACGCTACGCCGGGCGGGATTCGCCAAAGCTGATTTACAAGCCGTATTCCTGCACATGGCCCTGCGCGACCAGCTCAGCGCGGCCGTGCGCCTGGGCTTTTTGGGCCCCATGGAAGGCCACCGGCTGCAACACGATTTCTACGCCGTATTCGAGCATCTATTAGCCGCCCACGCTGAGCACGATTACACCCAGGCCACCCGCTCCACTTTTATGCTTGACACTGTACAAGTATTGCACGAGGATATTTATTCCCGACTGTTTCAGAATTAATTATAGACATTTTTATCCTGGAACGTCATGCTGAGCGCAGCGCAGCGGACCCGAAGCATCTCTCCAGCTTCGTTGAGCGATTGAATTGCTGCCGCAGTAGAGATGCTTCGACTCCGCTGCGCTGCGCTCAGCATGACGACCTTTTCTACATTAGATTAATTTCCACATCCCTCATATTTTCACATTCCCCACATTTAAAAGAACATGGCTTTTGTCGACAAACTCGCCCTGCTGCTCCACGGCCACAGCCATGAGGCCTACGACTCGCCCGGCGACTTCCAGGCGCGCGAGACGCGGCGGCTGCCCAGCTACCGCGACTTCCGCAAGCGGGCCTTCACGGTGGGCATTGGGGGCCCCGTGGGTACGGGCAAAACGGCGCTGCTCAAGGCGCTGTGCGAGCGGCTGCGCAACGAGTTCGAGTTGGGCGTGGTCACGAACGACATTTTCACCCGCGAAGACGCCGAGTTTCTCATCCGCCACAGCGCCCTCACGCCCGAGCGCATTGTGGGCGTCGAAACCGGCGGCTGCCCCCACGCCGCCATCCGCGAGGATATTTCGGTGAACATGGACGCGTTAGAAGGCCTAATGACTAAATTCCCAGCCCTGGATTTCCTGTTCGTGGAAAGTGGCGGCGACAACCTGGCCGCCCACTTCAGCCGCGAATTAGTGGACTACTCCATCTACGTCATCGACGTGTCGGGCGGCGACAAAATTCCGCGCAAAGGGGGCCCCGGCATCACCCAATCCGATTTATTAATAATTAATAAAATCGACCTCAAAGACCTCATCCGCGCCGACCTCGGCGTGATGGAGCGCGACTCAAAACGGATGCGCGGCGAAGGCCCATTTTTATTCGCCAGGGCCCTGGACGGTTTTGGCCTGGACGAGATTATTGGCCATATCCACGCCGCCAAGGCGCGAGCCCTCGCCGCCGTCACCCCCGAGCGCCGCCCCCTGTAGCGTGGCCGCTGCGAGTCCGCGCGGTTGAACGGTCGCTAAACGTTCTGTAGCGCGGCTGTAGCGCGGACTTTGTAGTCCGCAGCGCTCGCTTCGTCCTACCGATAATCACTCAGCTACGTTCAGACGCGCGGACTCGCATCGTCCACGCTACACCGTTTAATACTTGCGATAACCGCTCAGCGACCGTTTAAAGCCGCGGACTACAAAGTCCGCGCTACAAACCGTTCAGCGACTGTTCAATACTTCCGCGCCAGCGGGTTGTACCCCAGAAATTCTTCCTTCGCCAGCGTTTGCAGCAGGTGGTGGTAGATGAAATCCGCGTCTTGCCGGTGGTAGGCCAGGGCGCGCAGCACCACCACGCCGGGGCGTGCCTGAGCCACCGCCACCACGCAGGCGCGGCCGGCCAGGCGGAAGTGCGGGTCGTCCTGCACCGGCATTTTGAGGGCGTGCAGGGCCCCGGCCAGCGCGGCGAAGCGCGGCTCCCCGGGGGCCCCCACCAGGTACACCGTCAGCATGGTTTCGTAGCGGTCGAAGTTGGCGGGCGCGGTGGCGATGTGCTCGGCGGGGTCAAAGTGGAATCGGTCGAGCACCAACGGCCGGCCGGCCACGCTGATGCGCGTTTCGGACGTGAAGTTTTGGAAGGCAAACCGCTCGCCGAGGTCGGTGCGGCCGGCGGCCCACCAGTCGGCCAATAAAAGCAGGGCCCCGGGGGCCAGGGCCCAGCGCTGGGTTTGGCGGTAGCGGCTGCCGGCCTGGGGCACCACGGGGTCGGGCAGCACGGCGGCTAGGGCCCCAGCCGCCAGGGTGCCGGCGAAGTGCTGCGCCGCCCACTTCCCGTCGATGGACTTGAACACCTTGGTGTTGGCCTGGGTGCTGAGGCACAGGCGCGTGCCGGCCCCGCCGTGGACGCGCAAGCGTAGGTCGTCGCCGGCGACTAGGCCACCGCCGTAGCTGGACAGCACCACGTGGCAGGCCGCGTGGGCCGCGCCGGGGTTGAGGATTTTGAGCGGTTGGATGCTTTTGCTGGCCACGAGGCGCGCGCGGCCCTGCACCTGGGCCACGGCCAATTCGCTCCATTCGGCGGGGGTACTCATCGGGGCAAAGTAAGCGGGCAAACCGCCGCCGCCGGGCCCCCAAAAACCTCTTTTCCGTTGCGGTTATGAAAAAAAAGGCTTTCCATAATGGAAAAATTAGCCCTTTTTACGAGCAATATTTAATTTAATAAATTATTATTTTATTGATTGCCAGTTACTTAAATTATTAATTGATTGTTTGCTGGCGCGCGGCATCTGGATTGGCAATAGGCTACCATCCCCAACCTACTGCTGCCTGCCATGCCCATTTTTGATAACCTCGCCAAAGCGGCCAAAGAATTCTTCGTGGAAGACGACGCGGCCGCGCCAGCCGCCGCAGCGGTTCCTGCGCCGCTGCCGGCTCCGGCCCCACTTGCCGCCCCGGCCGCCGGGGCCCCGGCGCAGGCCGAGCAGCGGCACCTCGACCACGTGGCCCAGCTGCTGGCCGACGACCACGACTTCGGGGCCTACCTGAAAATCGTGAAGAGCCTGACCGGCAGCGGCATGGCGGGTCCCCTGCTCTACCAAACGGCCTTCAACGCCTACAGCGCCGTCACGGGCCACGACCTGCCCGCCCTGCTGGCCTCGGCCGACCGCCTGGCCCAAACCCTGGCCGACGACCGCGCCCGGGTGCTGGCCCGCCACCGCCAGAAGCTGGGCGAAACTGCCCCGCCGCCCGGCACGCCCCCCAGCGCCCTGGCCCAGCTCGCCGGCCAGGAGGCCCAGCTGCAAGCCACCGTGGCCGACCTCACCCGCCAGCTGGCCGAGCGCAGCCAGCAGCTGGCCACCGCCCAGCAAGCGCTGGCCGCCGAGCGCCAGAAGGCCCAGGGGGCCCTGGCGTCCTACGAGGTGGCCCAGGCGGCGGCGGCGGCCGAGGTGCAAGCGCACCGCCATGCCACGCAGTCTTTTCTGGTCACTTCTGCTTCTGACAACCCTTTAACTACCAACGCGAAATGAACACGCTGCCCGTTTTTTCTTCTTCTGAACCCGCCGGCCTGCCCAAGTGGCAGCGGCCCGAAAAGGTGGCCGGCTGGGTGGTGCTGGCCGGCCTGGGGGCCGCCGGCGCCTACGGCTGGGGCCACATCGTGCCCTTCCTGGTGGCCATGGTGTTCGACACCGTGCGGCTGGGCCTGGGGCTGGGGGCCCTGTTCGTGCTGTTTTTGCTGGGCACGAACAAGCGGATCCAGGCCGGATTTTGGTACGCGGGGCAGCGCATTTTGCGCACTGCGGCGGGCATTTTCGTCAACACCGACCCCATCGGCATCATGGAGGACTACATCCGCACCACTGAGCAGGAGGCGCGCAAGATGGACGCCGAAGTGGGCCACATCGAGGGGGCCCGCGAGCTGGTGCAGCGCAAGCTGGCCGCCAACGCCGCCCAAACCCGCGAGTACCTGGCCCTGGCCGACGCCGCCACCCGCCAGGGCGAAAAAGACGCCGCCGACAGCTACGCCAGCCGCGCCGCCCAGCTCCAGGAGTACAGCCAACGCCTGCAGCCCATGGCCACCACCACGGCCAACGTGAGCGTGGTGATGCGCCAGATCCTGAAAGCCGCCCTGCGCCAGATTGACGCCAGTAAGTTCAAGGTCAACCTCTTGAAGGACGAGTACGAGCTAGTGAAGCGCACCAGTTCAGGCATGCGGGCGGCGATGAACATCCTACGCGGCGACCCTGACAAGAAGTACTTTTTCGACCTGGCCACCGACCGCGTGGCCCAGGACATGGCCCAGCAGCTCGGCCAAATCAAGCAGGCCATGCGCTACTCGCAGGAGTTTGTGAAGGAGATGGACATCCAGAACGGCGTGATGAGCGCCCAGGGCCAGCGCCTGCTGGAGAAGTACCAGAAAGGCGACTTCAACGCCCTGCTGACCAACGACAAACCCGCGGGCCAAACCGCCCCCACCACCCTCAAAAAAGCCTCCGATGATGCCTATTCTAGTTTGCTTGACTAGCAGCGCCCTGGCTCAGTGCGCGCTGCTGCTCCTGGGCTACTAACCCGCCCGGGGCCCCTTCCTCTCAACTCTTTTTTTGCTTTAACTACAATGACCACTCGCGGTAAAATCGTAATCGGCGCCTTGCTCGCCGTGCTGCTCTACTTTGGCATTAACAAACTGATTGCCAGCGGCAGCTTCTTCAAACCAGCGGAAACCCAGTCGGTGCTGCTCAGCTCAATTGAGTTGCCGGCGGCCACCGGCGGGGCCCGCACCAACCTGGCCGTGCCGCTGGCCCCGCTGCCCGGCACGGCCCCGGCCGGAAAGGGCACCCCCGTGGTCTGGGAGGTGATGGCCTGGAACAGCCAGATGGCCGCCATGCTGGCCAACGGGGGCCCCCGCACCACGCAGGGCTCGGCGCTGGCCGCCAACGGCTTGGACGTGCAAATTGAACGCCAGGACGACGTGGCCAAAATGCAGGCCGACCTGGTGAAAAATGCCCTCGACCTGCAAAGCAACCCGCAGGCTCCGGGCCTGGTGGTGAGCATCATGGGCGACGGCCTGCCGGCGTTTTCGGCGGTGCAGGCGCAGCTGCGCAAGGCGGGCACCGGCCTGGCCGTCATCCCCTACAGCGTGGGCAAGTCGTTTGGCGAAGACAAGCTGATGGGCCCCAAGGCCTGGCTCGACAACCCCAAAGCGGCGCTGGGCAAAACCATTGCCTGCTACCTGCGCGACGGCGACCAGAACATCGCCCTGAAGTGGTGCGCGGATAACGGCCTGAAGGTCAACCCCGACGAGACGACCTACGACCCGCAGGCGGTGAACTTTATGGCCGCCCCCGACTTCCTGGCCGCCGCCGAGAAGTACATCGTAGGCAAGCCCGAGAGCCGCGCCCAGGTCATCAACGGCCGCAACACCGGCACGCAGATAGACGTGGTGGCCGACGGCGTGGCCACCTGGACGCCCGGCGACGTGAACATCGCCAAGCAGAAGGGCGGCCTCGTCAACATCGTGTCCACCAAGGACTACTCCAACCAGATGCCCAACATCATGGTGACCACCAAGCGCTGGTACGACGCCCACCCGCAGCAGGTGCTGGGCCTGATGACGGCCCTGGCCGTGGCCGGCGACCAGGTGAAAAGCCACTCCGAAGCGTTGGCCCGCGCCGCGGATATTTCGGCCCAAGTATACGGCGACCAGGACAAGCCCGGCGCCTACTGGCTGAAGTACTACAAGGGCACGAGCGAGGCTGACCAGACCGGCGAAGTGGTGGAGCTAGGCGGCAGCAAAGCCTTCAACTTCAGCGACAACCTGGCCCTGTTTGGCCTCGACAACGGCGGTACCAACATCTACGCCGCGGTGTACAAAACCTTCGGCGACGTGCAGAAGAAACTGTACCCCAAGGAGCTGCCCAGCTACGTGCCGCTCGATGAGATGCTCGACCTGGGGCCCCTGCGCAAGCTGCAAGCCCAGTACCAGGGCAAGGCCGTGGCCCCGGCCGAAACGCCCAAGTTTGCCGCCGACGACGAAATCAGCCGCCGCGTGAGCCAGCGCGTGTGGGACATCGAGTTCAACACCGGCCAGAGCACCTTCACGCCCGCCGCCCAGCGCCAGCTCAGCCAGCTCTTCGACGACCTCGTGGTGGCCGGCCGCCTCAAAGTGGCCGTGCACGGCTACACCGACAACGTGGGGGCCCCCGCCCAGAACCTGCGCCTCTCCGAAACCCGGGCCCAGGCCGTGGCCCAGTGGCTGGCCCACCAAAGCGCCAGCGCCTTCCCCGCCGGCCGCGTGCAAGTGTACGCCCACGGCGCCGCCGAGCCCGTGGCGAGCAACGCCACCGCCGCCGGCAAGGCCGCAAACCGCCGCGTCGAAATTGTATTGGGCAATTAATTATTAATTACAAATAAGGTCACTCAAGGAATTGCTGAAATTAATTAGAACGTCATGCTGAGCGTAGCCGAAGCATCTCTACTGCGGCAGTAAATCATGATTAGTTGAGCAGTAGAGATGCTTCGACTGTGCTCAGCATGACGTTCAATTATGCTGTTTAAACACCCTGCATTTTCTAATTCATAACTCCCAAATGCACTCCCTTTTTACCCCCAATGCCCAGCCGCGCCGGCGGGTGCTGGCCATGCTCGTCGGCACGCAGGCGGCGGCGCTGCTGGCGCTGTGGGCTTTTTATCCGCTTCAAATATTCCCCCGGCTCGGCGACGTGCTGGGGGCCCTGGCCGACCTCGTGACCACCCAGGGCCTGGTGCCGGCGCTGTGGGCCAGCATGGTAACGGCTGGTCAGGCGCTGGCGGGGGCCACGGCGCTGGCGCTGCTGATTTCGTACTGCACGGCGCTGCCGTTTTTCCGGCCGCTGGCGTTCGTGGCCTCCAAGCTGCGCTACCTCACGCTCACGGGCCTCACGTTTTTCATGGCCCTGCTACTCAGCTCGGGCCACCAGGTGAAGCTCTCGGTGCTCACCTTCGGGGCCACGGTGTACCTCGTCACGGGCATGACGCGCGTCATCCTCGATACCACGCAGGAGGAGATGGACCACGCCCGCACCCTGGGCCTGGGCGAGTGGCGCAGCTTTTGGGAAGTGGTGGTGCGCGGCAAGCTGCCCGCCATGCTCGAAGTGGTGCGCCAAAACTTCGCCATCGTCTGGACGCTGATTACGCTGGTCGAGACGCTCTACCAATCTGAAGGCGGCATCGGCCTGCTGCTCTACAAGCAAAACCGCTACCTGCACCTCGACGGCGTGCTGGCCATTCAACTGGTCATCCTCGCCACCGGGGCCCTGCAAGACTATGGGTTCGAAGCCCTGCGCCGGTGGATTTTTCCCTACGCCACGCTGGGCACCGCCCAGTAGCGCGGGCCCTGCACAGCCGCGCGGCTAAACGGCTGCCAAACGCTAAAGCATAACCCCACCACGCGTAGACTCGCAAAGCCCGCGCTACAGCCAAATCTCCCCATGACGCCTTTTCCGCATACCTACAAAGCCCCGCTACTGACGCTGGAAAACGTCTCGATGCGCTTCGGTGCCGAGCTCGTGCTGCGCGACCTCAATGCCCAGGTACTCGACGTGGTGCGGCCCGGCCTGCACCAGGGGCAGGTGGTGGGCATTTATGGGCGCTCGGGCATCGGCAAGTCGGTGCTGTGCCGGCTGCTGGCAGGGCTGGGGGCCCCCAGCGCGGGCACCGTGCGGGTGGGCGAAGCCCAAGAGCCCGTGCGCGCCGGCGCCGTGGGCTACGTGCAGCAGCGCTACCCGCTGTTCAATCACTACTCATTGGCCGACAACCTGTTGCTGGCCGCCCGCCGCAAGTACGCCCCCGCCGACGCCCTCGCCCACGTCGAGGTATACCTCGACCGTTTCGGCCTGGGGGCCCACCGCCGCAAGTACCCGGCCCAGCTCTCGGGCGGGCAGCGCCAGCGGGCGGCCATTGCCCAGCAGCTGCTCTGCTCCGACCACCTCATCCTGCTCGACGAGCCCTTCTCGGGCCTCGACGTGGCGATGATCGACGAGGTGAAGAAAATTATCGTCGAGGTCACGACCCTCGACGAGCTGAATACGGTCCTCATCGTCTCGCACGACATCGCCACCACCACCGCCCTCGCCGACCGCCTCTGGCTGCTGAGCCACGAACGCGACGCCGCCACCGGCCAGCTCCTGCCCGGGGCCACCATCAGCCCCCGCCACCAATACAACTTGGCCGAAATGGGCCTGGCCTGGCACCCCGACGTGGAAAGCGAGCCAGAATTCGCGCAGTTCGTGGCCGAGATTAAGGAGGAGATTCGGGGGAGTTAGACGAGGTCGCGCACCTGCCAAAGTGCCGGCCGGCGCTTATCTAAGTCGTACAGAAAGAAGGGAATGCCCCACTGGTACAACTTTGCCGTCAGCTTTTGATCAAGGATATTCTTTCGGTCCTTCTCGGTCACTTTGCGAAGCTGGGTACTACGCTGCGGCGCTAACGGCGGCTCCTCCAGAAAAAGAACTACTTCAATAAGCGGCTGTTGGCTCAGGCAAGCCATCGGCCGCAGCGACGCATCGCCTAGGCGCTCGGCCAACACCAGGCTGGCCAGGGTGCCCAGCGTTTTGCGCAGCATGGTCTGCCGAAGCTCCTCGTGGCGAACGGCCACATTGGTAGCAGAGTCGCGCTTGCGCTCGTCCTTCACCTCAATGAATTGCAGGCGCTTGGCTTCCCCCGGCAGCCGGCACACAATGTCCACCCCACGCACCTGTTGCACTCCTTCGCTCAACATAACGCGCCGATAGAAGCCAGCCGATTCGCCACTAGCTGGTTCTGCGTCTCGGTCGTATTTCACTGCGTACCAATCGGGCGGAAAATCAAAGGCCAGGCTGTTCTCCTCGATTGTTGGCATAGTACTCCCGGTCTTCGCGGATAAAAATTTCCTCTAATTCGTCCGCTTGCTTTAATTCTGCCGCTAGCGCCACGACATCGGGCAAAAGCTCGAAATTATCGGTCGTAACAATTCGGGTAGCCTCACCGGGTTCGGCATTCAACCCAAAATATTTTATCGGCAGCGGCTTGGCATCTTTTTGCCGCGAAAGGATGTGAAATTCCTTAAGTAAATCTGTGCTGTGCGTAGCCAGAATTATTTGAAATCCCTGGCGGGCTAATTCGGCTAGAATGGCGGCTAATTGACGAAGAAGCGCTGGATTCAAATTGGCTTCAGGCTCATCCCAAAAAAGAGTTGATCCACTATTTAGACTACCATTAGTCAATAAATGGATCAATGTACCAAGTTTTCGAAATCCTTCAGCAGCTAGCCCTATTCTGAATCTATTGCCCTTATTTGGTTGAAAATAAAACCTTCCGTCTTCTGACTGTATCGTTCCCTGCATTACTTTGGCCCATCCATCAACTATAGTCCTTGCGAGGACAGGTGGAACTTGTGGCGCCCTAATAGTTAACTGCGTAGCAAGGTCAGAATATGTACTATCGAACACATCTGGATTACTTTTGCTTATACCCACAATATCTGGCATAAGCGACAGAATTTCTTTAGCTGGAATAAAAACTGGAACAGCTACTTCTACAAATGAAGAAGTAAATGTTTTAGTAGTATCAATACTACTAATAGTATTTGAGGGCTTTTGGGAATATCCAATACTGAAATTAAATCCTATTTCACCTTCTTTACCAAAAGCAGAATTTATTTGTGCATCTTCACTATTAGAGATGTTTCTTACTAATCTGTTTTGGGTACCAGGAAGAAATACATTAGATAGACGCGTGCTTAAACCAAGAGCGGCAAAAAGATTGAGGGTATCGAGGCTTGCTTCATCTGCAGATTTATTACGCCGGTTTCGCTCTGCCGCAGCAACTGTTTGAGCTACTGCATACCCCAGCTTAAGCACATGGCTCTTTCCAGTACCATTAGTACCAACAAGCACATTCAGCCCCGGCCCGAACTCAAAGTCGGCGTCGGCAAAAACGGTGAAATTCTTAATGTGGAGACGCTTTAGCATAGCTCAAAATTACATCGTAATCACTGCTATATCCAGTAGGTAGCACATCATGATACCTATGGGCCCAAAACGAAAACGGGGTGGGTGCGCGGCGACTACTTGCCACCATGCACCCACCCCGTTTACTATTCAGCACCTAGGGCCTGGGGCCCTGGGTGGCTTATTGCATGTGCACGCGGAACTGCCACACGTGCTTGTCGAGAACGTAGCTCAACTCCTGCAATTGGTTGGAAGTCACCTCGTCAATTTTGCTCATGTGGTCAATGCGCTGGCGCACGCGCTTGGCCACGGTGGTGATGCGCTCGGTCATGAGGATGAGCACTTGCTTGTCGGAGAGATAGCCGCCGGGCATGTCGCCCAGGTTGGCAGTGGCAGCTATTACGCCGGTGCGGCCGTCGATGGGGTGGCCTACTTGCAGCACGCGCTCGGCCAGGATGTCGGCGTACTTGCGGTACTCGTCGGCATTTTCTTGCAGCTTCTCGTGCAGCGGCAGGTACAGGGGGCCCCGCAGGTTCCAATGGCACTGCTTTGAGTCGTGGAACAGCTCCAGCAGCTCTACTACCGTGGCTTGCAGGTCGTCGGTGATGGGCTGGCGCTTGTCGGCCTCCACCGGAATGAGCGGGTCGGCGGCCGGGTTGCGGTAGTCGAGCTTGCCGTTGGGGTCGGCCGGGGGCGTGGGGGTGTTGTCGGGGGCCGTGGCGGCCCCAGTGGCCGCCGGGGCAGCTTGCCCAGTGGGGGTCCGGTTGGCGCGGCGGGTTTGGGCGGTGGCGTGGTGGGGAGCTGCGGCGGCCAATAGGGCTACGGAAGCCGCAAGGAGGCAAACTTTCATAAAAATGAAAAAAGAAGAAATTTGACCGGCGGTGGGGCCCCGGGAAGAGCCGTTCCCATCGGCGTGAGGGATTGAGCTTTAAACGCCGCTTTTCCTTAAGCATCGCTTAGCAAAAGCTTAAAATTGGCTTAAGACCACGCGTGGGGCCTTAATGTGGTGGTTATTAGCGTCTGCTTACCGTTTATACGGGTATTCCCTCAGCAAGTCGTTGCCTCAGAAAAATTAGTGGGCCTCGGTGGGTGGGCAGCCAAAAGGCGCTCATGCGCATCGAGCGTCCGCGCAACTGAAGCATCCCTCCCCGGCAGCGGGTAGTTACTTGCACGGGAGAGATGCTTCGGCAAGCCCAGTACGACGATTACTGGAGCATAGCGTTCCAGGGCACGAGGTTGCTTTTATTTAAATCCAGCGTGAGAACTTACTCCCGCATATTACTTATTTCCGGCCGCCGCGCGTTGCGGAGCCGTTACGTCCCTGGCCTTTTCTATTTCTATGCGACTATTGGTGATTGACGACGAACCCGGCATTGCCCGGTTCCTGAAGCAGGGGCTGGAGGAAGAGGCCTTCGCCGTGGACGTGGCCGGCACGGGCCCCGCCGGCCTGGCCCTGGCCCTGGCCCAGACGTACGACCTGCTGCTGGTGGACTGGATGCTGCCCGGCCTCAGCGGCTTGGAAGTATGCCAGCAGCTGCGCGCCGCCCACGACCAAACGCCCCTCATTTTCCTCACTGCCAAAGACACCGTGGCCGATACCATCGCCGGCTTGCAGGCGGGGGCCAACGACTACATCCGGAAGCCGTTCCACTTCGAAGAGCTGCTGGAGCGCATCCGGGTGCAGCTGCGGGTGGCGGGGCCCCCGGCCGAGCCCGAGCGCTTCAGCGTGGGGCCCATCGTGCTCGACGTGGGCACCCACCAGGTGCACAAAGACGGCGAGGAAATTATGCTCACCCAGAAAGAGTTTGCCCTGCTCGAATACCTGCTGCGCCACAAGGGCAAGGTATGCCGCCGCCAAAAAATCATCGAAAACGTGTGGGACATCCACTTCGAGTACAACACCGGCGTGATTGACGTGTACATGAACGCGCTGCGCAAAAAGCTCAAGCTGGGCAAGGAAGACGAGTACCTGCAAACCATCCGCGGCATTGGGTATGTCGCCCGCGACTAACATGGAGCTGCGTTTTAAAGACCGCGTGGCCCTGCACTACGTGCTGGCCACGGCCGCCCTGGTGGCGGCCGCCTACCTGGTGGTGTTCGGGGTGGTGCGCCACCGCGTGTACACCGACCTCGACGCCAACCTGCGCTTCGAGGCCGCCAAGCACATGGGCGAGCTGGCGGTGACGGGCCGCACCGTGCGCTTTGCCAACCGCAAGGAGTGGGAGGAGCGCGAGCACCTGGAGGTGCAGGTCGACCCGGTGTTCATCCAGGTGAACGACGCGCTGGGGCACCTCACCGACCGCTCGCCCAACCTCAAGGCCGACCAGCTGGCCTTTGATGCCGGGCCAGGCTGGCGCGCGCCCCGCAACTCGGTGCTGCGCGGCAAGGCCATTCGGCAGGTGCAGGTGCCCATTCTGCGGAATGGGGCCCCGGTGGGCTACCTGGTGGCGGGGTTGTCGTCGGAAGCCGCGCAGCACGTGCTGGGCAGCCTGGCGCTGGTGCTGCTGGGCTCGTTTCCGGTGGTGCTGCTGGTGCTGTTTGGCAGCGCGCGGCGGCTGGCCGGGCGCAGCATCGCCCCCATCACTCAGATGACGGCCACCACCGACCGCATCACGCGCAACAACCTGGCCGAGCGCATTGCCCTGCCCCCGCGCCCCGACGAGCTGCATACGCTGGCCAGCGCCATCAACGGCCTGCTGCACCGCATCGAGCAGGCCGTGGCCCGCGAAAAGCAATTCACCGCCGACGCCTCGCACGAGCTGCGCACCCCGCTGGCCGTGCTCAAGGGTACGCTCGAAGTGCTGGTGCGCAAGCCCCGCACCCCGGCCGAGTACGTCGAAAACATCACGCTCGGCATCCGGGAAATTGACCGCCTCACGTACCTCGTCGAGCAGCTGCTGCTGCTGGCCCGCTTCGGCGACCACACCCCGGGCCCCCACCGGCAGGAGCTGGCCGTGCGCAGCAGCGTGCACGACGTGCTGCTGCGCCACCGCGGGGATCTCAGCGCCAAGCACATCCGGGTGGACGTGGAGGACGGCCCGGCCGACGCCATTGCCTCCGACCCATACCTGGTGGACCTGATTTTGGACAACGTGCTGAGCAACGCCATCAAGTACTCGCCGGCGGGCTCCACCATTGCGGTGGGGATGGCGCACCGGGGCCCCCGGCTTGTCTGCACCGTGGCCGACCAGGGCATCGGCATTCAGCCCGCCGACCTGGCCCGCATCTTCGACCCGCTCTACCGCTCCGACGCCCTGGCCCACAAGCACATCGACGGCACCGGCCTGGGCCTTTCCATCGTAGCCAAGGCCTGCACTCTGCTCGGCATCGAGCGCACTGTACAGAGTAAGCTAGGCCAGGGCACGGTGTTTACGCTGGTATTCCCAGCGTAGGGGGCCCCGGGATTAGTTTTCTTGATAAAACGGGGTGGTCCGGCGACTGAAAAAGTCGCCGGACCACCCCGTTTTAGAACACCCCTAGCGCCTCAAGGCATCACGAAGGAGAAATCCGCGCTCACCACATTGGCCGTGAGGCCGGTAGTTTGCCAGTAGTGGCCGTAGCGCAGGTCGACGGATTTGAACTTGGCGACCCGGCCCCCGAAGGGCGTTTTGAAGCGGCCCAGCCCGTAGAGCGGCGCGTAGCGGAAGCCCAGGCCCACCTTCTGGGCCGTGAAGGCCGCCAGGTCATAGTCGGAAGTGTAGAATTCATCAGCCACCGAATGAGCCAGGTAGGGCGCAAAGTAGGTCGAGGCCGTTTGGGTGTGGTAGCGGTAGAACGGGTAGAGCGTGAAAAAGGGCGTCACTTTCACCGGCGCTTCCAGCTCGAAGGTGTGCGCCCGGATGCCGAAGTTGTCGTTGTAGAAGCGGTAGAAGCCGCGCAGCTGCACCAGGTCGGTGGCGTAGTAGGTTAGGCGCAGGCCCACGGGGTACTTGTAGCGCAGGCGCGGCAGCAGCTCGGCCTTGGCCGTACCCAGGGCCCCGGGGGCCCCCAGCACGGGGCTGCTATCGAAGAAGTACACCCGCTGAAACGGCGTGCTCAGCAGTCCGCGCTGGGCCACGGGCTCGGCGCTGATGGCCACCTGCAGGCGCTTGCTCAGCACCTGCGCGTACACCAGCGACAGGTTGAAGCTCTGGCGGTTATCGGAGCCGTACTTCTTATCGCGGGGGCCCCCAGGACGAAGCTCGGCGGGCAAAATGAGCGTCACGCGGTCGATGAACACCTGCCCGGCCGCGCTGAACTGCCGGTTGCCGTCGCGCGAGGTGCGGGCATACGACCCGACGACGTTGAAGGACAAATAATCGTACTCCTTCGACACGCCGGCCCCCGCCCCCACGGTCGTCAGCTTGTCGGCCAGCAGCCGCGCGAGGCCAAAATCGGCGTGGTAGCGCACGTCCTGGGCCGACGGCGACGAGAGGACCTGGTCGATGCGGTCGGTCGAGGCCGAGGCGTAGTAATCGAAGCCCACGTTGGCCGCGAGGCGCGTCACCGAGTCGAGCGGCACGTTTAGGATGATGGCCGGGGACACGTCGGTGAGGTGCTGGGTGCCGATGCCGCCCTCCACGGCGCTGTGGTCGCCGTTCTGCTGGTAGTAGCTGCCGAGGATGTCCACCTCCGTTTCGCCCACCGCCAGGGGCCCCCGGCTGACCGGCGCGGCCGTGGCCGGCACCCCCGAGCCGTCGAGGCGGTTGGGCGTGGGCGTGCCCTGGGCCCACGCCGCGGCAGGCGCCAGCAACAGCAACCCCACTAAGCGTAAAAATTTCATAGTTAATCAGTTAATCAAATACAGAAAATGCCGCCGGGGCCCTAATTGCAGCCGCAGCCGCCGCCTACCTTGCCGCCGTTGGCCCCGCCGGCCCCCTCGCGGTAGCTCTCGAAGTTGACCTCCGAGGTCTCAACTTTCTTGGTGGCGAGCTTCATGTCCTCGTCGTTGAGGTAGGCTTTTTGGTAGGCGGCTACCGACACGCAGGCGGGCAGGGCCCCGGCGCCGGCCAGCAGCAGGCCCAGGGCGGCAATGCGCAGATAAACAGGGTATTTTGTCATGGCAAAAAGAGCTTTTGGCGCTAGGGCTTGGCGGGGGCGGGGGCCGCGCTGTGGTAGGAATTAAGCTGCATCCCGCGCGACACCAGCGTCTGGCCGTCGTCGGTAATCACCGTGGCGTCCACGCCCTTGAGGCGGTTGATCAAGGCCAGGCCCGCCCGGGGCCCCAGCACGAACACGGCGTCGTCGAGGGCGTCGGCCAGCTCCACGTCGGGGCAGACGATGGTGACCGAGCGCAGCCCCGTGGCCGGGTAGCCCGTGTGGGGGTTGATGATGTGGCCGTAGTACGTGCCGCCCACCGTGAAGTACTGCTCGTAGTTGCCCGCCGTCACCACGGCCAGGTCGCGCACCGTCAGCCACGACGAGACGCTACGGGGCTTGGCCGGGTCGCCGATGGCGATGCGCCAGCCCGCGCCGTCGGCCTGCCGGCCCCAGCAGTACACGTCGCCCGAGCCGTTGATGAGGCCCCCGGCGATGCCCATCCGCTTCATGGTCTCCGAAGCCCGGCGCACGCCGTAGCCTTGCAGGATGCCGGCCAGGTTGATCCGCATTCCCTTATCAGGCAGAAAAACGGCGTGCGTAGCCGGATCCAGCTGCACCTTTTGCCAGCCCACGCGCGCCACCGAGCGGCGCACCGCGGCCGAGTCGGGCAGGCGGGCGTGTTCCTGCCTGTCAAATTGATAAATCTTGTCGCCGCTGGCAAACGTGACATCGAACGCCCCGCCGCTGAGCGCCGAAATCTTCAGCGTGCGCGCAATGAGGTCGTACACCTCCTGGTCCACCACCACCGGCCGGATGCCGGCCAGGCGGTTGATTTTCACCACCTGCGAGGCCGAGTCCCAGTACGAACACAGGCGGTCGATGCGCTGGGTTTCGCGCAGGCCGGCGCGCAGGGCCCGCCAGGCCAGCGAGTCGTCGGCCGACACGGCCGTGAAGGTGAAGTGCGAGCCCATCAGGTGGGCGCTGCGGGTGTAGGCGCGCGGCGCGCGGGCGGCCGCCACGGTGGGGGCCCCCTGGGCCCGGGCCGCCGGCAAAGCCAAGGGGCCCCGGGCCAGCGCCACCAGCGCTACCCACCACACCGGGCGCCGAACCAAGAAGGTGCCCATGGGGCCTAGCGGGGGGTTAGTAGCTGTGCCAGGTAAGCATCGTAGGCCGCCGGACCGCCGGGGCGGTACCCGCTCTTGGCCAGCACCTTGCCCTCGGGCGAGAGCAGCACTACCAGCGGAAACGTGCCTTCCTTATTAAGCTGGGCGGCGGCTTGCTCGCTTAGCTTGGTTTGGGCGGGCGGCAGCTGGTTTTTGCGGTTGCGCGGGAAGTCGAAGCGGGCCAACACGAATTTATCCTGGGCGTACTGCGCGAATTCGGGCTGGTCGAATACCTCCTGCTTGAGCATGATACACGGCTTGCACCAGTCGGAACCCGAGAACACAGCCAGCACCGGCCGCTGGCTGGCCTTGGCTTGCGCCAGGGCGGCGGTGAGGTCGGTGTTCCAGGCGGTGACGGGCGGCGTTTGGGCACGGGCCCCAGCGGCCATCAGCAGCGCACTGGCCATGAAGAGATGGAAAAAGCGCATGACTGATTAACAATAAGGAAGTACGAACAGCCCACTAAGAACGCGGACCCGACCCGCCGCGGTGCCCAAAGCCCGTGGCCCGCGGAGCTTTTAAGCAAATCTTAAGCTTGATCCTTAGCCAACCGTTGGCCCACTAACACAAAGTACGCCGAAGCGCGGCCCAGTCCCCAGCGGGCCAAAGTCTGGCTTTCTTTGCACTCGCCCCAAACTGCCCCACCCATGCCCACCGGTACCCTGCTGATTATCGACGACGAAGCCCGCTTGCGGCAGCTGCTGGCGCGGGTGCTGGAGCTGGAAGGCTACGCCGTGCTCCAGGCCCCCGACGCGGCCCGCGGCTTCGAGCTGCTGCGCGACCATACCGCCGAGGTGCTCGTCATCCTCTCCGATGTGAAGCTGCCCGACGCCCACGGCGTGGACCTGCTGCCCCGCTTCCGGGCCGCTGCGCCCGACGCCGAAGTGGTGCTGCTCACCGCTTTCGGCACCATTGCCGACGGCGTGCGGGCCATGAAGCAGGGCGCGTTCGACTACCTTACGAAGGGCGATTTTGAGCAGCAGCTGGTGGTGGTGGTGGAGCGCGCCGCCGACAAGGCCCGCCTGCGCCAGCGCCTGGCCGCCCTGGAGCGCCGCGTGGCCCAGCGCGCCGATTTTGATGCCATGATTGGCACCTCGCCCGCCCTGCGCCGCGCCCAGGACCTGGCCCGCCAGGTGGCGCCCACCGACAGCACCGTGCTGCTGGAGGGCCCCACCGGCGCGGGCAAGGAACTGTTTGCCCAGGCGCTGCACGAGGCCAGTGGGCGCCGCCAGAAGGCGTTCGTGGCCGTCAATTGCAGCGCCTTCCCGCGCGATTTGCTGGAGTCGGAGCTGTTTGGCTACAAGAGAGGCGCCTTCACGGGGGCCCTGGGCGACAAAAAAGGGCTGCTGGAAGAAGCCAACGGCGGCACGTTGTTCCTGGACGAGATTGGCGAGCTGGAGCTGAACGTGCAGGCCAAATTCCTGCGGGTGTTGGAATTGCAACAGTTCACCAAGCTCGGCGACACCAAGCCCACCCAGGTGAACGTGCGCCTAGTGGCGGCCACCAACCGCAACCTTAAGCAGGAAGCGGCCGAAGGTAATTTCCGGCTCGACTTGTACTACCGGCTCTCGGTGTTCACCATCGCGGTGCCGCCGCTCAGCGCCCGCACGGCCGATGTGCCGCTGCTGGCCGCCTACTTTTTGCAGCACTTCGCTGCCCGCCTCGCCAAGCGCCTGCCCGGCTTCGAGCCCGACGCGCTGCGCCTGCTGCAAGCCTACGCCTGGCCCGGCAACGTGCGCGAGCTGAAGAACGTGTTGGAGCGCGCCGCCATCCTGGCCCCCGCGGGCCAGCTCTTAGCCGCCGATTATTTGCCCGACGAGTTCCACGCCCGCGCTGGGGCCCCACCGGCCGGCGGCGACAGCCTGCGCGCCCTTGAAGCCCAGCACATCAGCCGCCTCATGCGCGAGCGCGCCGGCGACAAGCCCGATGTGGCCAAGCGCCTGGGCATCGGCTTGACGACGCTCTACCGCAAATTGCAGGAGTACGGCCTGGACCAGTAGCGCGCTGTAGCGCGGACTTTGTAGTCCGCGGCCTCGCTTCGTCCTGTCGACAATCGTTCAGCCACCGTTCAAAGTGGCGGACTACAAAGTCCGCGCTACAGCGCGCTACTGCTCGACTTAAACCGCAACGTTTGCTTTCCCCAAATGACCCTGAAACTCAAAATCCGCCTTGGTGTGGGGTTGCTGCTGCTGCTGCTGCTGGGCCTGGGCGGCTACGCGCTAGCCACCATCGCCTTTCTGGAAAAAGGGGCCCGGGGCATCGAGCAGGCCGATTTCGACGCGGCGCGGCGCGCGGTGACGGCCTTCGTGATGGCGGGCACGGTGCTGGGCGTGCTGCTGTTGGTGCGCCTGCCGCGGGCCGTGGTGGGGCCCCTGCACCGCCTGCGCGCCGACATGGAGCAAGTGGCGGGCCCCGGGCCCGCCACCCGGGTGGCGGTGCGCAAAAACGACGAAATCGGCAACGTGGCGGCGGCCGTGAACCTGGTGCTGGGCCAGGCCCAGGACGAGCGCCGCATCACGCTGGCCGAGCTGCTGGTGCAGCGCAACCGCATGGACAGCCTCGTGATGAGTCTCGACGAGGGCCTGTTGCTGCTCGACCAGCACGGCGACCTGGTGCTAGCCAACCCGGCGGCCTGCAACCTGCTGGGCGAAACCGCCGCCACCCTGCTCGGCCGCCCCGCCGCCGAGGTGGCCCGTACCAACTCGCTGCTGGCCGACCTGCTGGCCGCCGTGGCCGTGCCCCACCCCTCCGACGCCGTGGTGCAGGGCCCCGTGTTCACCATTCCGCACAAAACGCCCGAGCCGCACTACCGCCTCACCATCGGCCACATCGAGGCCCCAGGAGCCGACGGCGGCCCGCCCACGCCGGCCGGCCACGTGCTGTGCCTGCGCAACGTGTCCGATTTCAAAAAGCTCGACCAACTGAAATCCAACTTCCTGGCTACTATTTCGCACGAGCTGAAAACGCCGCTGGCCAGCATCAACCTCAGCCTGTTCCTCTTGCAGGACGAGCGCACCGACCCGGAGGAGCGCCAGCGCATTGCGGCCGGCATCCGCGACGAGACGCAACGCCTGTTGGGCATGGTCGGCCAGCTCATCGACGTGTCGCGGCTCGACGCCGGGGCCGGCATCCAGCTCAACGTGCGGGCCCTGGCCCTGGCCGACGTGGTGGCCTACGCCACGGGCATCGTGCGCCCCCAGCTGGAAGACAAGCAGTTGCAACTAGAGCTGCGCCTGCCCCCCGACTTGCCCGCGGTGCACGGCGACGTGGAGAAAACCAGTTGGGTGCTCATCAACCTGCTGGCCAACGCCATCCGCTACTCGCCCGCGGGGGCCCCGCTCGTTATCCAGGCCGTGCCGTGGGGCGAGATGGTGCAGCTGAGCGTGCGCGACCAGGGCCCCGGCATTGCCCGCGAGCACCACAAGCGCATCTTCCAGCGGTTTGCGGGCGTGCCGGGGGCCCCAGGCCAGGGCCCCAGCCCCGGTAGCTCGGGCCTGGGCCTGAGCATCTCGCGCGAGTTCATTGCCGCGCAGGGCGGGCAGCTGTGGGTCGAAAGCCAGCCGCCGGCCGGCAGCTGCTTCCTGTTCACGCTGCCCGTGGCGGGCTGAACGGGGCTTTTCATTGGCAACTCTTACCATCAGCAGGGGCCATGCTGCCAACCCCAGCAATGCAAAAGCCGCCGGCCCGCAGCAACTGCTGCGAACCGGCGGCTTTTTGGGGGTCCCACAAACGGGCTATTGTACGATGCGAGTGTAGTAGATCTTAACTTGGAGCGGCGCAGCGGTATTAGCCTGGTTACCCAACGCACCACCTTTAAAAACAAGCAATTGCACATCCGGGCTCAGTAGCAAGCCATTATTATCAATAGTGCCAGCCAGCACAGCCTGGATGTAACTGAACAGGTTAATGGCATACGTAACCTGCGGTAAGCCGCTCTGAGGCGAAGTAATCACCGTGGCCCGGACCGCATTGGGGCTCATAGCGTTGGTGGGGTTGCTAGCGTACGGAGCCCGGAGCTGGTTGGAACTGTTGGTCAGCGCCGTACCCAGAGTGGGCAGGCGCCCCGCGGTGCTGTCCTGCGCGGCACCGGGCACCGCCAGCTGCAACGTAGCCGAGTTCAGCACCAAGCTGTTGCCGAACTGATTTAGCGACCGCAGGTAGGGAAACTCCAACTTGGTGTAAACGCCCAGCGTGCCTTGTACAAAGCTGCGGTTGCCCGTAGCGGTGCTGCTGAGCGCCTGGCGGAACGCGGTGAGGCCCGCCAGCGCGGTACCCGCCCGGTTAGTTTCCAGGTGGTAGAAGTGCGGCGTGGCGCTGCCTCCGCCCGTGAAGGTGTAGGTGAGCACCGTGGCCGGGTCGTTGGTGGCGTGGTGGTACAGGCGCAACACTGCGGCCGCCCCGAAGCGCAGGATGGCCCCGTTGTCGTTAGCCCCGGGTGTCAGAGCCAGCCCGTTCAGGTAGCGCCCCAATTGGTCTTGGGAGGTAAGCTGGTTGGTTTGGCCGGCGTTCCAGAGTGCCTGGCCCAGCACATTGCTTAGGCGGATGTGTAGCGACTTAGCTTTGTTGCCCGGTCGGAACTGGCGCTGGCCGAGCACGGTCGCGCCGTAGGGCACGTCGTCTTTCGTGTAGTAGAACTTGCCGTCGGTGCGCAGCGCGTTGGGAAGCTGGTGTACTTCCACCCGTTGCACACCCGTACTGTCGCCATAGCGGTAGTTATCCGACTTAATTTCCAGCGCTAGCGAGTCGTACACCTGGGTTTGGTCAACCACCAGCGGTGCATCGAGCGTGAAGCTTACGTAGCCCCGGCCCGTCACGGTGCCAAACAGTGGGTCGACGTAGCGCCCCACGGCCAACCCGGAGTTGTTCGACGAAATAATGGAGTCGATGAGCACCGTGCTGGTGCGCACCGTCACGGTATCGGTGTAGAAGGCCACTCGGTTCACCGCCGCGGGCGCGGGCAGCGAATCGTTGATGCCGTCGCCCTTTTTGCAGCCCGCCAGCAACACGATTGCCAACAGCAGGGCCAGCAAGCCGGCCCCGGTGCGGGGCCGGCTCGTCAAACGGCGTGCTTTATTGAGGAACTGCATCCGGTGCGAACTGGTACAGATCGTCGAGGCGCGTGGTGCCCGTTACGCCCAAGCCCACGTAGCCCGTGGTGCCAATGGCAAACCCAATGCCGTTGGAGCGGCCGACGCCGCCGCCGCCGCCGGTGGTGGTGGCGTTGAAGGCCGTTTTCAGCGTCCAGGTATCGTCAGCCGGGTTGTAGGCCCAGCAGTCTCCTTGCACCGTGCCCTTAGTGCCCGTGGCAATGTAGCCCATCGAGCCCACCGCGAAGCTGACGGCGTTGGCGCGGGGCAGGAGGCTGTAATCGTAGTCCAAGGCATCAGCTGAGGTGGCCGAGTGTACCATGAGCTGGCGGCGAGCCGTCCAAGTACTCGTGCCGGGGTCGTAGGAGTACACATCGGTGGGGTAAGCGGCGTTGTCCGTGCCCAGCATTACGTAGCCTTTGTCGTTGACCGTGAAAGCCGAAGCGCCCTGGCGCTTGGCCCCGGGGAAGCCATTGATGGCCGACCAAGTGTTGGCGGTGGCGTTGTACTGGTAGAAGTCGTTCTGGGTGTTGCCGGTGTTGCCGGTGCCCACGTAGCCCACGTTTTTAACGGTGAACGCCACGGCGCCGTAGCGGGCCGATGGGAACGAAGCAATCTGGGTCCAAGTATTCTTGGTTGGGTCGTACTTCCAGAAGTCGCTCAGGTAGTTCAGGCCGTCGTAGCCGGTGCCCACGTAGCCGAAATTGGCGTCGGAGAACGCCACGGCCAGGTAGCGGCCTTTGCCCGGGAAACGGGCTACTTGGGTCCAGCTGTTGGAAGAGGCAGTGTAAGCGTAAAAGTCTTTGAAAGCACCGAGTGAGTCATTACCGTTCATGCCCAGGCCAGCGTAGGCCGTGCTGCCGATTGTGAAGCTCACAGCACCGCTGCGCTTCAAGCCGCCGAAATACGCGCTGCGGGTCCAAACACCGGTAGCGGTGGTAGTGGAATCACTTTTTTTGCAGGAACCGAGACTTAGAGTCGCCAGCGCAAGCAAAACGACTGGAAAAAAATTCTTCATGAAAAGAAAAATGGAGTAAGCAAAATGGATGTCGTATGCCGCAAAGATACCTGAAACCTATCTGATGGTTGCTTGCCTGCTCAACTACTTTTGAGCTTTCGGGGCTTGGGGTGGCCCCACCAACGGCAACGGGCTACGATTTAGTGCCCCGGGCAGCCCCGCTTTGCCGCTGCACCAGCCACTGGTTCAGGGGCCCTTCTTCGGCAAAGAAGGCCACCCGGGCCTCGGCCCCGGCCGTCGCTGCCGCGGCCCCGAGTACGGCCAGGTGCCGCGGCGATACCAGGTAGGCCAGGTACACGGGGCTGGCCAGGCGCGCGGGCAGCAGTGGCAAGAACGTATCGGTGAGCCAGCGCGTGGCGGCCGCGTCGAGGGCGTCGCGGCTGCGCACGTCCACCACCCAGTAGGGGCAGGCCGCTGCTTCGGCGGCGGCCAGCAGGGCCCGGTAGCCGCGCCGCAGCTCGGCTACCGGGCCCTGCTGGCGCCAACGCGCCACCAGCTGGTGCACGTCGGGGCGGTAGGCGAGGCGCAGGAAATCGGTTTCCAGCGGCAAGGCGGCGGTAGCGGGGGCAGTGCGGGGGGTCATGGCCAACAGCGAAGCAAGCGGGCGGCCCCAGTGCCGGCCCGCGGCGCAAAGGTGCCGCCCGGGGCCCCGGCCGCCGCCGGGCTTCGGCCGGCAGTGGAGCTTCCTAGACCAACTTGGCAGTTCCATCGCCGGGAGGCCCCAAATGGCCTCAGGTCCAGCGGCTCAGGAACTGCCCAAACGCCTCCTTGTACTGGTCGCCCACGGGCAGCGTGGCGTCGCCAATTTGCACGGTGAGGCGGCGCACGGCTTCGATTTTGTCGAGCGCCACGATGAACGAGCGGTGAATGCGCAGGAAGCGCCGGGCGGGCAGTTTCTCCTCCATGGCCCGCAGGCTCATCAGCGAAAGCAGGGCCCGGGGCGAGCTTTTGAGGTGCACTTTCACGTAGTCCTTCAGCCCCTCTACGTACAAGATGTCGGCCAGCAGCACCCGCACGAGCTGGTACTCCACCTTCAGGAAAATGCTGTCTTCCTCGGGCGGCGCAGCGGCGGGGGCGGCCGCGGCCTGGTCGCGCTCGGCGTAGGCACGGGCCTTGGTGGCGGCGCGCAAAAACTCCTCGTAGTTGAAGGGCTTCACCAGGTAATCGAGGGCGTCGACGCGGTAGCCTTCCACGGCGTACTGGCTGAAGGCAGTGGTGAACACCACCCGGGGGCCCCCGGACTGGGCCAGCACGCGGGCCAGCTCCAGGCCGTTGAGCTCCTGCATTTGAATGTCGAGAAACGCGACGTCAACGCCGCCCGGGGGCAGCGCGTGCAGGCCTTTCAGGGCTTCTACGCCGTTGTCGTAGCGCCCCACCAGCTCCAGAAAAGGGGTTTTTTCAATGAATGAGCAGACCAGGCCCAGGGCCAGCGGCTCGTCGTCGACGGCAATGCACTTGAGAACGGTAGACATTTTATTGGCTGTTAGCTTACAGCTGAAGGCTGTTATCGGTTAATTAATTCTACGTTCACGATCATCCGGCGACTGTTCCCAGGACTTGCCATTTCAATAGTAGCCTACAACGGGGTGGTCCGGCGAATTGCCCGAAGGGCTTCGTCGGGCCACTCTGGCGCTTGAACACTGGCCTCGTTCAACCGCCAGAGTGGCCCGACGACTGAAAAAGTCGCCGGACCACCCCACCCTGGCCCCGCAGCAACTACTAAAATAGGTAGCCGTGGGGGCCCCCACCTGTTTAAAAAGCCAGTGGCTAACCGCCACAGCTACTCCACCGTCAGCGCCAGCTCCACCAGGTATTCGTTGGCGGGCGTGCGCTCGGTTACGCGCAGGTTGTAGCGGCCGGGGTAGAGCAGTTCGAGGCGGCGGCGGGTGTTGGCCAGGCCGATGCCGTTGCTGCCGGCCAGGTCGGTGGTGGGCGTGGGCAGCAGCGTGTTGCGCACTTCCAACGCCAAGGTTTGGGGCGTGGGCTGGCGCAGGGCCACCACAATGCGGCTGGTGTGCGAGGCCGCCGCGCCGTGCTTAAAGGCGTTCTCGACGAAGGGCAGCAGCAGCATGGGGGCCAGCGGCACGTCGTGCAGCGGCGCGGGCGGCGCAAATTCCACGCTCACGCGGTCGGTGAGGCGCAGCTGCATCAGGGTGATGTAGTCCTGAATGAAGGCCACCTCCTGGCTGAGCAGCGTGGGGCCCGCGGCCGTGTCGTAAAGCACGTAGCGCATCATGCGCGAGAGCCGGTGGATGGCCGTGCGCGCCTGCTCGCCGTCGAGCAGCGTGAGGGCGTAGATGTTGTTGAGCGTATTAAAAAAGAAGTGCGGGTTGATTTGCGCCTTCAGCGAGGCCAGCTCCGAGAGCACGCGCTGCTGCTCGAGCCGCTCGCGGCCCTGGGCCTCGTTTTGCCAGCGCTGCACCACCGTGATGCTGGTGGCAATGCCCAGCACCAGCAGCGTAATGAGCGTGCCGGTGCCGGTGGCATCGAAGCGGAAGGCGCTGCGGGGGCCCCGCGGGCCACCGGGGCCCCGCAGCAGCTGGGGCCCCGCGCCCACCGGCTGGGTGGCCGCGTGGAAGGCGCGGTCCATCAGCTCGCGCAGGTGCAGCTGCTTTTCCAGGCCGTAGTTGGCCAGCAGCAGCAGCGCGGCCGTGGCCACCAGGGCCCCCACAAACCAGCCCGTGTGCCCCCGAAACAGCAGCCGCGGCACGCTGACGCCCGCCGTGAGGTAGAAGGCCGCCACCCACACGGCCAGCATCACGCCCTGCTTCACCCAGAACTGCGGGGGCATGACGACGCGCCCGGTGAGCGGGTGAAACAGCAAAAACGTGAGCCCGAACAGCCCCCACACCAGCACGTGAATGAGCGGCTGGAGGGCGCGCCGGAAGGAGAAATCGGCCATGATAACGGCAAAAAGGTAGGCAAGCGGGAAGGCAAATTTAGGCCCGCGTACCCCCCGGCGGCGGCCGGCCCGACCGACCGGCCGATTGTGCCGACCAGCGCCCAGCTTTGGCCGGACGGCCCCCACTGCCGGGGCCCCAGCTGGCGCAATCCTTGCACCGCACCGGGCCGGCGGTAGCCAGCCGAACCAACGGCGCGCTACCTTCATCAAAAACCCTTGCGGCGTTTCTAGCTTTAACGCCTCGTTTCTTTCACGTCGCCTTTCACACCCGCCGCGGCGGGGGCCCTGCACAGCCCCCGCCGCGGGCCCCTGCTCCTATGCTTGACGTAAACGAACCGCTGGTTTCGCCGCCGCCCGCGGCCGACCCGGCGCCGCCGGCCCCCGAATTTGAAGTTCTGTTTCAGAAAAAGGAAAAGCTGATTGCCGGCTACCTGGCTGCCTTCGCGGTGGTGTACTACCGCCACCAGCCCGAGCGCGCCCCGGCCCAGCTGCAAGCCACGCTGCACATCGCCAACGCCGCGCTCGACTTTCCCGCCGCCGCGGTGACGCTGGGCCTGCACGACGGCCTCCCGCTGGCCGAAGTGGAGGCCGAAGCCGCTGCCCAAATCGCCTTGGCCCTGGCCGGCGTGGCTGAGGAGCTGGGCGCAGGCATTGTGCGGGCCCGCATCTCCTTCCCCGCCCCCGAGGCCCAGCGCCCCGACCAAACCTGGTGCGTGACGCTGGGCTTCGAGCAGCCCGAGGCCGTGGCCGTGGGCTTCAGCTGCGCCGAGGCCGCGGGCGGGCTGCGCGTTGAGCTCTTCATGCCCGCCCACGTGCAAAGCGTGTTCGGGCAGCTGGCCACGGCGCCGGGCGCCACCGTGGGCCACGTGTTCTTCCTGGCCCCCGACGAGGTGGCGCAGCTCCGGCAGTTCGCCACCGTCCCCCAGCGCGCACCCGACGGGGGCCCCCAGCAGCTGCACCGGCTGTTTGAGGAAACCGCCCGCACCTACCCTAATCACCCGGCCGTGCAGTGGGCTGGCCGCGCCGTGCCCTACCACGAGCTGGACGCCCTGGCCGAGGCACTGGCCGCGCGCCTGCAAGCGGCCGGCGTGCGGGCCGGCGACTTCGTGGGCCTGCTCATGCACAAGTCGGTGGAGCTGTACGCCGGCATGCTGGCCGTGCTCAAGGCCGGGGCCGCCTACGTGCCCCTCGACCTCTCCTACCCCGCCGACCGCGTCACCTTCATCCTCAACGACTGCGGGGCCCGGGCCCTGCTCGTGAACGACGATGCGCCCGACTACCTCGCCGCCTGGCCCGGCCAGGTGCTGCTGGCCGAAGCGCCAGCCGGGGCCCCCGCACCGGCCGCACCGCTGGGCCCCGTGGCCGGGGGCCCCGAGTCCATTGCCTACGTCATCTACACCTCCGGCACCACGGGGCTGCCCAAGGGCGTGCTCATCCCGCACCGCAGCATTTGCCACCTGGTGCGGGCCGAGCAGCTGCTGTTTCAGGCCACCCCGCAGGACCGCGTGGCGCAGGGCTTTTCGGTGGCCTTTGATGCGTCGCTGGAAGAATTGTGGCTGGCCTGGGCCGCCGGGGCCGCCCTGGTGCCCGTGCCCGAGGAAACCATGAAGGCCCCCGACGCCCTCCCCGACTTCTTGAGCGCCAACCAGGTAACGGTATTTTCGACCGTGCCCACGCTGCTCTCGCTGCTGGCCAGCACCGTCCCCAGCCTGCGCCTGCTCATCCTCGGCGGTGAGGTATGCCCGCCCGAGCTGCTGGCCAAGTGGGCCAGCCGCCAGTGCCGCGTGGTGAACACCTACGGCCCCACCGAAGCCACCGTGGTGGCCACCGCCGCCGACTTCGTGCCCGGCCAGAAGCTCACCATCGGCCGGCCCCTGGCGGGCTACGAGGCGCTGCTGCTCGACCACCTCGGGCAGCTCGTGCCGCTGGGCGCCACCGGCGAGCTGTGCATTGGGGGCCCCGCGCTGGCCGCCGGCTACCTCAACCGCCCCGAGCTGACGGCCGCCAAGTTCAACACCGTGGCCGAGCTGGCCACCGGCTTCAGCGGCCGCCTCTACCGCACCGGCGACCTGGCCCGCTTCGAGGCCGACGGCAACGTTGACTTTTTGGGCCGCATCGACACGCAGGTGAAAATCCGGGGCTTCCGAGTGGAGCTGGCCGAAATTGAGTCGCTGCTCTTGCAGTGGCCCGGCATCCGCAACGCCGCCGTGGCCCTGAAAACCGGCGACGACGGCGTGCAGAAGCTCATCGCCTACCTCATCCTCGACCCGGTCCACCCGCTGCTCGACGCCCAGGCCGTGCGCACTTACCTGCGCGAGCGGCTCGCGCCCTACATGCTGCCGGCCGCGCTGGTGCCGCTGGCCACGTTCCCGCTGCTCACCAGCGGCAAGGTCGACCGCAAGGCCCTCCCCTACCCGGTGAGCGACGCCGCGGCCCCCACCCGCGAGCTGGCCCTGCCCCGCACCCCCACCGAAGCCGCCGTGTACGCCGCCTGGCAGAAGCGCTTCGACACGTCGGACCTCTCCACCACCGACGACTTTTTCGAGATTGGCGGCAACTCGCTGCTGGCCTCGCTCATCATTTCCGAGCTGCGCCAGCAGCCCCAGTTCGCCGGCCTTTCGGTGAAGGAGATGTACACGCGCCGCACCATCGAGGCCCTGGCCCAGGCCGTGGACGCGGGCGCTGCTGCCGCGCCCGCCGCCGTGGCAGCGGTTCCCGCCGGGCCCCCGGTGCCGCGCGCCTCGCACGCCATGCGGGTGTTCACGGCCGTGCTGCAAGCGGCGGCCGTGTTCCTGTTCTACCTCGTGCCGGTGCTGATTTTGAACACTTCCATCGCCGTGCGGCCTTGGCTGACGGCGCAGTCCGATTGGGCCATTGTGGCGCTGGTAGCGGCCGCGGTGCTGGCCTACGTGCCAGTAGCTTGCGGGCTGGTCATTGTGTTTAAGTGGCTGATTATTGGCCGGTTCAAAGCGGGCGAGTACCCGCTGTGGGGCCTGTACTACGTCCGTTTTTGGGTGGTGAAAAAGCTGGTGGAAGCCGCGCCCACCCAGTTGCTCTCGGCCACGCCCTACCTCAACGTGTTCTACCGCCTGCTGGGGGCCCGCATCGGCCACGGCGTGTACCTGGGCTCGACGCGCCTGATGGCCTTCGACCTGCTGACGCTGGACGACGGCGCCAGCATTGCCCGCGAGGCCGGCCTGCTGGGCTACCGCGTCGAGCGCGACCGCCTCATCCTGGGGCCCATCCGGGTGGGGCGCGACGCCTACGTGGGCCTGCGCGCCATCCTCGAAACCGACACCGAACTGGGCGACGAGGCCGAGCTGGACGACCTCTCGGTGGTGGCGGCCGGCCACCGCGTACCGGCCCGCGAGGGTTGGCAGGGCTCGCCCTCGCAGCGGGTGCGCACGCTGGCCGGCGCCGCCCCGTCGCGCGTGCGGCCAGGGGCCGCTTATATGGTGGTCCAAACCCTGGCCATTGCCCTGATGCTGCTGCTGCCCACGGGCGCCTCGGTGCCGGTATTTGGCCTCTTCTACGAAGCCGTGGAGCGCTGGGGGTTGCTGCCGGCGCTGCCGGCGCTGGTGCCGCTGGCGGCCGCCTACGTGCTGGTGCTGGGGGCCCTGCTGGCCCTCACCAAGCGCTTCGTGGCGGGGCGGCAGCTAGCAGGAACGCTGCCGCTCTACAGCCTGGCCTACGTGCGCCACTGGCTGGCCGACGCCGTGCTGGCCCAGAGCCTGAGCGTGCTCAAGCCGGTGTACGCCACCATTTACGCGCCGTTCTGGCTGCGCTTGCTGGGCGCCAAAGTGGGCCGCCGGGCCGAAATCTCGACCCTCAACCACATCTCCGCCGACCACCTCACGGTGGAGGCCGGCGCCTTCCTGGCCGATTCGGTGAGCGTGGGGGCCCCGCGCGTACAGCGCGGCCAGGTGGCTGTAGAAGCCACTGTGGTGGGGGCCCGCACCTTCATCGGCAACAGCGCGGTGCTGGCCGGGGGCACGGTGCTGGGCACGGGCCAGCTCGTGGGGGCCCTGTCCACGGCGCCGCCCGCGGGGGCCCCGCCGAACACGTCGTGGGTGGGCTCGCCGGCGTTTTTGCTGCCCAACCGGTCGGTGTCGGCCACGTTCACCGACGCCCTCACGTTCGACCCGCCCACGCGCCTGGTCTGGGCGCGGGGCGCGATGGAATTCTTCAAAATCACGCTGCCGTTCGCCTTCGTATCGGCCACGTTTGCGGCGGTGTATCACTACTGCGCCTGGCACCTGCGCAACGGCTACCCGTTCTGGATCAGCGCGTTGCTGGGCACGGGCGTGCTGCTGGGCACCGTGCTGGCGCTGTCGCTGCTCACCGCCGCCACCAAGTGGGTGCTCATCGGGCGCTACCGGCCCTCCGAAAAGCCGCTGTGGTCGAGCTACGTGTGGCGCAACGAGCTGGTCAACTCGCTGTGTGAGAGCTACGTGTTCCTGTACTGGGTGACGCCGCTGCTGGGCACGCCGTTCGCCACCTCGTTCTTCCTGCTCATGGGCACCCGCTTCGGCCACTCGGTGTACCTGGACACGACCGAAATCACGGAATTCGACCTGGCCTGGGTGGCCGACCACGCCGTGCTCAACAACGGCAGCACCATCCAAACCCACTTGTTCGAGGACCGCATCATGAAGATGTCGACCCTGCGCATCGGGCGCTACGCCACGGTGGGTACCTCGTCGGTAGTGCTCTACGATTCAGTCATCGGCCCCGGCGCCACCCTCAAAAGCCTGTCGCTGCTAATGAAAGGCGAAACCCTGCCCGCCAACACCCGCTGGCAAGGCATCCCGTGCGCCTTTGTGCCGGGGGGCAATGGGTGAGGTTGGGGTGCTGAATAGGTCGGTGAAAGTTGGGATTGCGGACTTGTTAAAATTCGGGGTCCTGAGCAAGCAATTCAACTCTAATTGCGACTGATCTATTAAATATGTGAGCGTATACAATTGGAACTAAACGTGCTGTACTGATAATTATTAAGTAATATATGGAATTATTGATGACACAACTTCAGCATTGTAATGAGCGACTTTATCGCTCGTATAAAGCAAGCTCTTACATGCATCTTCAGCAAATTTTCTCAAATTATCAGGCAAGTTACTAGGACTCATTCTGACTATCGCAACACTGACGTTTCGCCTACTTTCATCATGCTTAAGTGGGATTTCTACATAAGGAATAAAAGCATTACCTCTAGGGCGAACTTTCACATTATTTGATGGCAATATTTCAGAAAGTGCATTACTTCCATACTGACGATGTGCATCCGTTGATATAAGGGTCTTAATTAAGCGCCATTCTTCTTCTTGGCAAAAATTAGGATCCTTTAAAATTGGAGCTACTCTACTAATTTTATTAAATATCTCGTAATGTAGTGTGTTGACTGAAAATGGAAGCTCTGACGAGTCCTTCGTAGCTCTTGCATGCTCAAATTGCGCTTGAGTAATTCCTATTACATACTTCCTTAGCACTTCCTTCTGATCATTAACATTATATACGCACTTTACAATTTGCAAATTATTATCTTTTATAAAATTATTAAAACTCACGTTTTCAAAAGATAATGCAAAACCACCTTTTGGGCAATATCCTCTCCATTGACTTAAAGAGTCACCTTGCTCTGATAGTGAAAAGGAGAAACTTAATGACATTTTTCTACCTAACATACTTATGGTAGTATCATGCAATAATCCCGGGTATTCGGTATTTAGAATATCCTTCAGCATGTTTATTGCATAATAATATTCTTTTGAATCGTTTTGATAATGCAGACTTGTCAACCATAATTTGCCATTTACTAGTCCCACAAGCCCTCCCGCATCAGTATAATGGAAAAGGCTTTTATTTAAAGGAATTGAGTCGAAAAATGGATTTTGTAGGGCCGTAGATTCCATCTATATAATGAGAAAAAGCAAACCGTGATTACGCAATTATATATTACCCGTTTGATGGGCCAACGAAAGCCAAAACCAAACGGCTCATCAAAACTCTAGGTCTTGCAATCGGCCTTATTGCGGTTAGCTTGCAAAATCGTGAGACCATATGGCCCTAAAGTATGCATCAGCAACCGATAATCCGCACCTGACCACCCGCCTTATGCCTCCTCCCTTCGTGCACCTCTGGCACGCCGACCTGGCCGCCGAGCACCCCGCCTGGGGCCCTACTGAAGTCACCTTGTCCGAAACCGAGCGGGACCGGCAGGCGCGGTTTCGCACCGATGCGCTGCGCCAGACTTACGGGCGGGCCCACGGCTTTTTGCGGGCGGTGCTGGGGCCCTATGCTGGGCAGCAGCCGGCGGAGTTGGTGCTGGCGGCGCCCGTGCTGCGCGGCAAGCCGGCGCTGCCGGCCCCGGCGGCGGTGCAGTTCAACCTCTCGTACCGGGCGGGGCGGGCGCTGCTAGCGGTATCGAACGAATGGGCCGTGGGGGCCGACGTGGAAGCCCTGCACCCGATGACCGACGCGCTGGCCCTGGTGCAGGAGCTGTTCTCGGGCCCCGAGCAGGCGGCCTTGCGCGCCACCGCGCCGGGGGGGCCCTGGGAGGCCCTGTTCTACACCATCTGGACGCGCAAGGAGGCCTACGCCAAGGCCTTGAGCATGGGCTTGTCGCTGCCGTTCGCGGAGTTTTCGGTGCTGGAAATGGGGGCGGACGGGACGCCGTGGCTGGCCGCGCCGGCGGGGGCCCAGTTGCTGGGCTTCGCGGCGGGGCCGGGCCACCGGGGGGCCCTGGCGGTGCTGGGGGCCCCGGCCGGCGTGGTGCCGCGCCACTTCCATTTTCCTGATGATTTGGGAGCTGTTTGAATTATTGAATTAATAGAACGGTCATGCAGAGCGCAGCGAAGCATCTCTCCCGCAGCAGTAATTATAATTAGTGGAGCAGTAGAGATGCTTCGCTGCGCTCTGCATGACGTTTTTATAAAATCCTAAACTTCCATATCCTAAACGTTCCTCTCCCCACCCAACTGCGTGAAGCACCTCTTACTTTTTGCCATTGCCTTGGCTTTACCCTCCGGCCAGCTGCAAGCTCAAACCCTTCCCGCGCCGCCGCGCCCCATTGCTGCCGATACTGCTGAATGGACCGTGGCCCTCGACGCCGACCAGCGCACTTACTACCTGGGCCGCGAGTACGGCGACCACGCCCTGGCCCTGAGCCCGAGCGTAATGTACAGCCACCCGAGTGGGTTTTATGGGCAGCTCCAGGGCTATTATTTCCGGCAGAGCGCGCCGCCGCGCTACTCGTTCACGGACCTGGAGGTGGGCTACGCCAACGAATTTTTGCCCCGTTGGACGTATTCGGTATCGCTCGACCGGGTGTTTTTTACGCAGGCCCTGGGCCGCGACGAGCCCCGCATCAACAACGGCTTCGAGGCCAACACGGCCTACGCCTGGGGGCCCCTGGCGCTGGCCCTGGACTACAACTTTTTCTTCCAGCAGCAGCGCGCCCAAACAGTTTCGCTGCTGCTCACGGGCACCCTCAAAAAGGATAACTGGCTGGGCGCCGACGCGTTGAGCCTGACGCCGGGGGCGGAGGTATTTTATGGCTCGCCGCTGGCCTTGCTGCGCTACGGCGGCACGTACGCGCCCCCGGGCGCGGCCGGCGCGCCGGTGGTGGCCACCCGGCGGCGGCGCAACGGCACGGTGGCTTCCACCGTGCCCGACGCCACGGCCGCGCCCAGCCTGATGGGCTACGAGCTTACTTTGCCGCTGACCTACGCCCGCTACCCGTTTTCCTACGCCCTCACGGGCCACTACGTGGTGCCCCAGCGCACCAGCACCGACCCCACCGCCGAGGTGCTGCGCCCGGCGGCCTACGCAAGCTTCCGGATCGACTTTACGTTCCGGTAGCGCGGCGGCCGTGGTAGGCTCATCGGTAGGCGGTGGTTTTGCGTATGGGGCCGACTGGCCCCGTGCTCGTTGCTTATGAAAAAAATCTCCCTCCGTGTGTTGCTGGCCGGCTTGCTGCTCGTGCTGTTGGCAGCCGGGGGCGGGGCGTGGCTGCTGGGCAGCCGCTACGGCCGGGCGCTGATTGCCCAGCGCGTGCGCCAGCAGCTGGCCAAAAGCTCGGACCTGGTGCTGGGGCCCTTCGAGGTGGAGTTTTCGCCCTGGCGCGACTTCCCGCACCTCACCGCCTCGCTGCGCCACCTGGCCCTGACCGACACGGCCCACGGCCGCCCCGAGCTGGTGCTGCGCCTCGACCGGGCCGATGCGCGCCTGGAGCTGGGGGCCCTGCTGCACGGCCGCGTGCAGGTCACGCGCCTCACGCTCAGCGACGGGGCCCTGCGCGAAGTGGTGGATTCGCTGGGCCACAGCTGGGGGCTGCGCGGCAAGCGCCGGCCCGGCCCGGGCAAGTCGCCGGCGCTGGACTTGGGACTGGATTCGCTCATTATCAACAACTTCACCATCGCCACGCGCAACGCCTACACCCACAGCGCCATTGGGGCCCGGGTGCGGGTGGGGCGCCTGGCGGGCCGGCTGGCGGGCGGCGTGGTGCGCGTGCAGGGCCTGCTGGACGGGCAGCTCGAATTCCTGCAAAACCCGAGCGGCACGCTGCTGGCCCACGAGCCGGTGCGGGCCCGGGTGCGCTACCACTACACGTTTGGGGCCCGGCAGGGCAGCTTCGACGACACGCGCTTCACGCTGAACGGCGACACCGTGCGCCTCAGCGGCACCCACACCGTGGACCCGCGCAACCCCACCGGCACCCAGCTCGACCTGCGCTTTGCCGGCGACCAGCCCCTGCTGGCGGTGCTGAACACGGCCCTGCCCCCGCGCCTGCGGCCGTACCTGGTGGGGGCCGTCAGCCCGAGCAAGGCGCAGGTGACGTACCGCATTCTGGGGCTGAGCGGGCCCACGGTGCGGCCCCGCACGCTGCTCAGCTTTGGGCTGCGCGATGCCCGCCTGGCCTGGCCCGATTCGGCCCGCCGCATCAACCACTGGGACCTGGCCGCCACCTACGACAACGGCCCCGGCCACCGCCCCGAAACCACCACCCTCACCCTCCAGCGCTGCCGCCTGTACTCGCCCGCCGGGCAGCTCGACGTGGCCCTGACGCTGCGCAACTTCCGGCAGCCCTACGTGCGCGGCCGCCTGAGCGGGCGCACCGAGCTGCCCGAGCTGGCGGCCCTGCTCACGCCGCGCGGCCTCTGGCAGGCCCGCCGCGGCACGGCGGCCCTCAACGTCACCTTCCAGGGCCTGCTGCGCCCGCCGCCCAACCGCACGCGGCTGGCGGCGTTGCAGCGCAACCTCGACGTGCGCGGCTGGGTGGTGCTGCGCAACGCCGAGCTGCTGCTGCCCGCCCGCCACGCCCGCCTCGCGGCCCTGAACGTGCACATCGGCATCGCCGACAGCGTGTGGCGGCTCAGCGATGCCTCGGGCGTGCTGGATGGGATGCGCTTCCAGGCCTCGGCCGCCACGGTGCACCTGCTGGGCTACCTCACCGGGCAGTCGGCCACCACCACCGTCCGCGGCGACTTTGCCGTGGACGACCTGAACGTGGGGCGGCTGCGCGGGTTGCTGCGCCCCCCGGCGGGGGCCCCGGCGCGGCCCAACGCCCGCCGCCGGGCCCAGGCCCGCGCCGCCCTCACCGCCACGCTGGGCACCAGCCTCATTCCGCAGGGCATGCGCCTGAGCGTGGCCCTGCACTGCCGCCGCCTGCTGCTGCCCGCCGATACACTTTCTGACTTGTTTGTGCGGGTGTACCACGACGGCCGCCAGGTGCGCCTCCAGGGCCTCACGGGCCGCATTTACGGCGGCGAGGTGCAAGGCAACCTGGCCTGGCCCACCGCCTCTGCCGCTACCGACGTGGCCCCCATCAACTTCCAATTGGCCGTGCATTTTGGCACGCTGCCCTACCAGCAGCTGCTGGCCCGCCTGGCCCCCGTGCGCCGCCCCGCCCCGGGCCGCCCCGGGTACCGCAAGCGCGCCGCGCTGCCCGCCCTGCGCGAGCTGCTGCTGACGGCCGACGGCCAGCTCGACTGCTCCATCGACGCCGTACGCCTGCCGGATGGCCAGTCGCTGCGCAACCTGCGCCTGCGCCTGATCAAGGAAGATTCGCTGCTCGACATGCCCTACCTCACCGTGACGGTGCCCCAGGGCGGGCAGGGCCGCGCCTCGGCCTCGGCCATCGTCGACGACCTGCGCCTGACCGCCGCCGCCGCCGACGTGCGCCTGCGCTACGCCACCCTCGATGTGCAGCAGTTGCTGAAACTGCTCGCCGCCCTCAACCCGCCCGACAGCCTCGTGACGCCCGCCCGGCGCGTGGCCCGCCAGGCCGCCCGCACCCGCCGGGCCAGCGGCCGCACCGCCCGCGGCCGGCCCCGCACGGGCTCGATGCTGACCAACGGCGTGCTCGCAGCCACGCTGCACGTGCAGGCCGACCAGGTACGCTACGCCGCGGTGCGCGGCGGGCAGTTCCGGCTGGCAGTGCAGTTGCGCGACGGCGCGGCCCGCATCGACACGGCCTCCCTCAACGCTTTTGGGGGCCGGGTGCGCCTGAGCGGCGTGCTGCACACCGACCGCGGCCGCGACCACCATCCGCTACACGTGCAAACCGCCCTTGACGACATTCAGCTGTCGGAGTTTTTTGGCGTGGCCCAAGCCATGCACCTGCGCGTGCTGGGCGGCGACAACATCCGCGGCACAGTGCGCCTGGCCGGCGACCTGCGCACCGACCTGGACGCTACTTTTTTGCCCGGCTTCGACCAAACCCAGGCCTACCTCCAGGCCGACATCCGCAACCTGGAGCTTATTGATGTAGAGGCCCTAACCGAGAGCCTCCGGTTCATCCGCAAGGAGCGCAGCGGCCACCTGTACTTCGAGCCCGTGCGCACCCAGCTCATCCTCGACCGCGGCGAGGTGCTGATTCCGGGCCTGGAGCTCAACAGCAACCTGGCCAACATGGCCGTGAACGGCACCTATGCCCTCGACGGCCGCGCCAACCTCTACGTGGGGGCCAACGCCATCCAGGCCCTGTTCGGCGACAACAAGAAGCGCATCGAGCGCATCAAAAACAACCAGCCCCTGGCCCCGCGCCCCCACCCCGGCCTCACCTACGTGAACCTGCGGCGCGCCAGCGGCGAGGCCAAGTACCACGTGCGCCTGTTCAAAAAAGACGAGCAGCGCCAGCAGCAAGACCAGCTGCGCCTCCAGGCCCGCCAGTTCCTCGTCACCCAGCGCCTCGACACCACGCTCCACCTGATACGCTGAAGTAGGTCCCCGGGCGCGGTGGCTGTAACCTTTTGCGGAAATTGGCGCTCCCTGCGTGGCCCCGGTCCTGTCCTGAAATTACCGGGGCGTGGCCGGGGCCGGGAAGCTATCCTTCAGTTGCTAGCCATTAGTTGCCAGTGGCTATTTGGCTTATAACTCATTGACCAACAACTAGCAACTCGCAATCTATTTGCTTTTGCACGGCTACTTAAAGGCTATCCAAAAAGACACCAAAGGAACGGTCGTGCCGAGCGCAGCCGAGGCATCTCGCGTGCCGCAGTGAGCAGCCCCACCCCAACAAAGCGGGCGAGATGCCTCGGCTGCGCTCGGCATAACGGCCTATTGGGATGAGCTATTCAAAGGCTGGGGCCGGCTGCGGAACCCTTTTTATTACTACCTCTGCCATGTTCTCTGCCAAAAGACTTGCCTGGGCTTTACTGCTGTTATTGAATAGCTCGCGGGCCTGGGCCCAGCACGAAGCCGATAACTGGTACTTCAACGAAAGGGCCGGGTTTAGCTTTCGCGCGGGGGCCCCGCAGGTGCTGCTCGACGGCCAGATGACGGCGTTTGATGCCAGCGCGGTGCTGTCTGACCCGGCCACGGGGCAGTTGCGACTTTACTCCGACGGCGGGCGGGTGTGGGGCCGCGACCACCGCGTGCTGCCCAACGGCAGCGGCCTGTGGGGGTCGCTGTTTCCCGATTCGCCCACCCCGTCCCCTTCCTACGCCACCCAGGGGGCCCTGCTGGTGCCCGTGCCGGGCGACGCAGCGGGCTACTACTTGTTCACGCTGCGGGCGGGTGAAAAAAGCCTGACCATCAATGTGCCAGCGGCGGCCTACGCCAGCTCCCTCGCTTACTCGCAGGTGGACATGCGGCGCAACAACGGGCTGGGCGACGTGGTGCCGGAAACCAAAAACCGCCGCCTGGCCACCGGGCTCACCGAAAAGCTGACGGCCGTGCGCCACGCCAACGGCCGCGACTACTGGGTGCTGTGCCACGAGTGGCTGAGCAACGCTTTTGTGGTGTACCCCGTCACGGCCGCGGGGGGGGCCGGCCACGCGCTACGCAGTGGGCCCCGTGGAGCCGGCCGACGCCGTGGCGGGCAGCTACTTTTCGGACCAGGTAGCCGGGGCGATGCAGGCCGCACCCAACGGCCGCCAGCTGGCCTTCGGCCACCTCACCACCGCCGGCACCCGCCCGTCCTTGGGGCTGTTTGATTTTGACCCCGCCACCGGGGCCGTTTCCAACTACGTGAGCCTGGGGGTCTTGCTTGACGCCAACAGCCCTTGCTTCTCGCCCGATAACACCAAGCTCTACGTGCCAGACTTCCGCCGGCAGCCAAACGGCCAGGGCCGCAACGTCATCACCCAGTTTGATTTGCAAGCCGGCGACGGGGCCGCCATTGCGGCTTCGGGCCAGAGCATCGTCGCGGGCAATCCGGCCACCAACATCAGCGCCACGGTACTGAGCGAAACCGTTTACCTGCTGCAAAACGGTCCCGACGGGCGCATGTACGGGGCCAGTGGCTACCAGGGCCCTGGCGCGCCGCTGAGCGACAACGCCAACGTGTTTTACGTCATCGGCCGGCCCAACGCCCGGGGCTTTGCCTGCGACGTGCGCGCCCAGCGTTTCGATTTTGGCGGGCGCAGCGGCACGGGGGGCCTGCCCAACTTCATGCAGCACTACTTCAATGGCCTGGAACCCGCGCCGGCGGATACGGCCTGCGACCCGGCGCAAGCCACCGTGTTTCCCAACCCGGCCACCGCGGCCTTTCAAGTGCGGCAGCCCGGCACGTGCTTCCTGCCCTACGCGCTGGCGGTGTACGACGCGGTGGGGCGCAAAGTGCTCGGCCGAACGGTGGCCGGCAACGCCAGCGAAGCGCCGGTGGAAGTGGCCGGCCTGGCCGCGGGCGTGTACGTGGTCGAATTGCGCTTCGCCCAGCGCACCGTGGTAAAAAAACTAGTGAAACTGTAGCGCCTGAAGGTGATGGGGAACCCATAAAAGCACGGCACTGGCTTTTTTGCAGGATTATTTGCATTCGTAGCGTTTTTGGTGTTGATATTCGGCGTGCTGAAACATCCCAGCGCCGCGCCCGGCGCTGCGCCAGCTGCCCGCCGCCAACCCCCACGCCGTTCCGCTTGAAAACACTTTTTCTCCCGCTCCTGCTGGCCCTGCCGCCGCTGGGGGCCCCGGCCGCCCCGGCCCCCGCGCCCGTGCCCGTGCCGTACTTCTCCGAGCCGGCGGTGTCGCCCGACCGCCAGGAACTGGCGTTTGTGTCGGGCGGCGACATTTGGACGGTGCCGGTGGCCGGCGGCGAGGCCCGCCTGCTGGTGGCCCACCCGGCCACCGAGAGCCGCCCGCTGTACGCGCCCGACGGCCGCTCGGTGGCCTTCGTGAGCACGCGCACCGGCAACGGCGATGTGTACGTGCTGGCCCTGGAAACCGGGGAGCTGCGCCGCCTCACGTTTGACGACGCGCCCGACCAGCTCGATAACTGGTCGGCCGATGGCAAGTGGCTGTACTACAGCTCCACCAGCCACGACATTGCCGGCATGAACGACCTGTACCGGCTGCCCGCCGCCGGGGGCACGCCCACGCCCGTGAGCGCCGACCGCTACGTGAACGAGTTCTACGCCGCGCCCAGCCCTGACGGGCGCCGCGTGGCGTTTGCGGCGCGCGGCATTGCGGCCAGCCAATGGTGGCGCCACGGCCACAGCCACTTGGACGAGTCCGAAATCTGGCTGCGGCGCGAGGGCCCCGGGGCCCCCACCTACGAGGCCCTGACGCCCGGCGGCGCCAAGCAGCTCTGGCCGATGTGGGGCGCGGGCGGCCAGCAGCTCTACTACGTATCGGACCGCAACGGGCCCGAGAACATCTGGGCCCTGAACCCGGCCGGGGGCCCCGCCGCGGCGCACGCCGTCACCACCTTCGCCGACGGGCGGGTGCTGTGGCCCAGCATTTCCTACGATGGCCAGCTCATTGCCTTCGAGCGCAACTTCCAGCTCTGGACCCTCGACCCCGCCACCGGCCGGGCCCGCGCCGTGCCCGTGCGGCGGCGCGGGGCCCCGGCCGGCCCGGCCGTTGAGCGCCTGCGCTACACCGACCGCTGGCAGGGCCTGGCCCTCTCGCCCGACGGCACCAAGGTGGCCTTCGTGGCGCACGGCGAGGTATTTGCCGCGTCGGCGGCTGATGGCGGCGAAGCCACCCGGCTCTCGGCCACGCCCACGGCCGAATCCGACGTGGTGTGGGCTCCCAACAGCAGCCGCGTGGTGTACACTTCGGAGCGCGACGGGCCGGCCCACTTCTACGGCTACGACTTCGGCACCGGCCGGGAAACGCGCCTCACCAACGCCGCCCGCGCCGATGCGTTTCCGTGCTTTTCGCCCGATGGCAAGCAGCTGGCGTTCGAGCGCGACGCCCGCGAGCTGCGGGTGCTGGACCTGGCCACCGGGCAGGAGCGCCTGGTGGCCACCGGCCAGTTTGGGCGGCCCCCGCTGAGTGCCGACCGGCCGCTGGCCTGGGCCCCCGACGGGCGCTGGCTGGCGTTTATGAGCGGTGGCACGCGCAGCTTCACCAACGTGTCGGTGGTACCGGCGGCGGGCGGCAAGGCGCAGGCGGTGAGCTTCTTGGGCAACGGCAACAGCAACGCCCTCTCGTGGAGCCCCGACGGCAAGTACCTGCTCTTCGACACCGGCCAGCGCACGGAGGACGCCCAGCTGGCCCGCGTGGACTTGCAGCCGCGCACCCCGCGCTTCCGCGAGGACCAGTTCCGCGACCTGTTTCGGGAGCAGCCTGCCCCCAGCCCCGGCCTGCCCGGCCGCAACACCGACCCGGTAATAAAGCCCGCCAGCCCCAAGCGCCCGGCCACGCTGCCGGGCGTCGATTCGGCCGGTGCGAAAGGCGGCGCGGGGGCCCCGGCCGGCGGCCGCAGCGGGCGGAATGGGGCCCCGGTCAGCATCGTGTTTGCCGACATTCGGCGGCGGCTGAGCTTGCTGCCGGTGGGCGTGAACGTAGGCAGCCACGCCATCAGCCCCGACGGCAAGTGGCTGCTGCTCACGGCTTCGGCCGCCGGGCAGACAAACCTGTACGTTTTCCCGCTCGATGAATTGAGCAAGGAGCCGGCTGTGGTGCGCCAGCTTACCTCCACCACCGGCGCCAAGCGCGACGCCCAGTTTGCCCCCAACAGCAAGGAAATCTACTACCTGGACCAGGGCGTTATCAAAGTGGTGCCGCTGGAAGCCGCGAAGGGCCCCGCGCCCCGCACCGTGGCCGTGACGGCGGAGATGGACGTGGACTTCGAGCAGGAGAAAATGGCCGTGTTCGACGAGGCCTGGACGCGCCTGCGCGACTTCTTCAACGACTCGACCTTCAACGGCGTGGACTGGGCCGCCCAGCGCGCCCAATTCGCGCCGCTGGTGGCCGGGGCCCGCACGCCCGACGAGGCCCGCCGCCTGACCAACCTGATGATTGGCGAGCTAAACGCCTCGCACTCGGGCATGAACCCCGCGCCGGCCGCCGGCGGGGCGGTGCCGCCCGCCACCGGCCGCCTCGGCCTGCGCTTCGACGCCGCGGAATACGAGCAGAGTGGCCGCCTGCGCATTGTGGCGGTGCTGCCGCTGGGCGCCGGGGCCCTGGCCGGCCTGCGCCCCGGCGACGAGCTGCTGGCCGTGGACGGCCAGCCCATCGGCCCGCGCACCAACCTCGACGAGCTGCTGCAATACAAGGTGGGCCGCCGCGTGACGTTGCGCGTGCGCAGCGCTACCGCCGCCACATCGGCCGATTTGCAGCCGGCCGCCGCCGCGCCCAAAGGCCGGAAAAACTGCCGCACCGCGCCCGCCGGGGCCCCCGCTACCGCCCGCGACGTGGTGGTGCGCCCGCTGAGCCGCGACACCGAAAAGGCCCTCGACTACCGCCAGTGGGTGGAGGAGCGCCGCGCCTACGTGGCCAAGGCCAGCGGCGGCCGCCTGGGCTACGTGCACATGTTTGATATGTCGGCCGGGGCCCTGGCGCAGCTGTACCTCGACCTTGACACCGAGAACCTGGGCCGCGACGGCGTGGTGGTGGACGTGCGCAACAACAACGGCGGCTTCGTGAACGTGTACGCCATCGACGTGCTCACGCGCCGCAGCTACCTCACCATGAGCAGCCGCAGCCAGCCGCGGCCCGTGCTGGCCCGCGGGGCCCTGGGCCAGCGCGCCCTGGAGCTGCCCACGGTGCTCGTCACCAACCAGCACTCGCTCTCCGACGCGGAGGATTTCAGCGAGGGCTACCGGGCCGGGCAGCTGGGCAAAATCGTGGGCGAGCCCACCGGCGGCTGGATCATCTTCACCTCCAATATTTCCTTGCTCGACGGCTCCAGTCTGCGCCTGCCCGGCAGCACCATCCGGGCCGTGCGCGACGGCAAAATTATGGAAATGAACCCCCGCCCCGTGGACGTGCCCGTGAGCAACCCCGTGGGCGCCAGCTACCAAGGCAAAGACGCGCAGCTCGACACCGCCGTCCGCGAGCTACTGGCCCAGCTGCCCGCCAAGGCCGGCGGCACCAGCACCGGCGGGCACTAGGGCCCCCAGCAGGTAGCTTGGACGCTGCGAGTCCAAGCTACATCCGGCCATCGTCGGGCAACGTCAGGCCGATGAGCACCATGCCCCAAAACACCACGCCCACCACCAGCAGCACCAGCTGCCGGCCGCTGAAGCCGGTGGGCTCACGCAGCGGCACGCCATTCAGGCGCGGCAGGGTGCGGTTGAAGGCGTCGAAGCCCGAGACGAGGAAGCCAAAGGCCCCCAGCGACACCAGCCAGAACGGGTCGGGCAGGCGCGCGAGCAGGCTCAGCACCACGTAGCCGCTGGCGGCGTTGCCGGGCGAAAAGCCAGCCGGGGCCCCCGCGCGCCGCGCCAGCTCCTTGATGCGCACCAGCAGGCCGTAGACGGTGAAAATGCTGAACAGGGTGCGCGCCACGGGCCAGGTGTCGTTCTGCTCCCACTGCTTGAAAAACCGCCAGGTTTTGTACTGCCACCACAGCGCGTACACGCCGCCTGTGGCCGCGCACAGGGCCACAAACCGGCCGGTGCTCAGCAGCGCCTGCTCTTCGACGTACACAATGGGCGGGGCTGAATAATCATCAGCGGCAAGTTGGGCATCCATGCAAAGGGGGTGGCTAACTGGGGAAGTTTCCCAAAGAAACGGCGCCGCCGCCGGGGCCCCACGCGCGCCGGGCGCGGGCCGCGAAAGGTGAAAGTTTTTGGCCGAATAAGCCAACGGCGCGGCGGGGCAAACGGTGGGGCCCCGGCGGTTTTTGGCGCGGTTGCCGGGCCGGCGGCGGGCGGGGCCAATGGGAAAAAGGCCGCGGGATTTCGGTTGTTGCCAGGCGTTTGCCGTAAACAGGGCCAGCTTATTCGCTCCTTATTCTTTCCCAATGCAAAACTTCACCGTCGAACGCCTCTCCTTCCAGCACCTCGCCGAGCTGCCCGCCGCCTGGGACAACACCGACTACAAGGCCCTGCTGACCAAAATGGCCTACGACAACCCCGACGAAATCGACGCCGCCGAGTTGAAGGCCATGTGCCTGATGTCCATCACCGACCAGGAGCCCGCCGATGCCGCCAAAATCGTGCTCGAGTACCTATTCGAAGACGAGCTGAAGGAAGGCCAGATTGACCAGCTCGCCCACCAGCTCCAAACCGAGAAGCTGTGGGAAGAAAACCCGCGCCTGGAGCTGCACGAAGGCTTTTTCAACGCCACCCAACTGCTCTACGAAGCCTACAACGGCAAATTCCCGCACCCGCAGGCAGTAGAATTCAAGGTGAAAGTGACTGCCGCTGACGGTGCCGACCTGGCTGTATTCGACGAGAACCCGGCCGCCCCGCTGCTGCGCCTGCTGGCCCCCGGCCTGTCCGACAGCGCCCTGCTGCACCGCCTCTTCGGCGACCAGCTGGCCGGCACCACCTTCGTTGAGGCCCCGTCCATCCTCTGGCAAATCACGCCCAGCGAAAAAACCGCCACCAGCGTAGTGTTCGACGTCATCGCCTCGGATTACTGGCTCGAAGACTTCAAGTACGCCGACACCTACGAGGCCCCCACGCACGCCGATGCATCGGTCGAGGTGGCGGAATAGCGCAGGCAAAGCAGGCTGCTACGCTGAACGGAAACACCGTGATGCGTCAAAACCGGCCGTCATGCTGAACGCAGTGAAGCGTCTCTCCCGCGGCAGCAATCTAGCAGCAATCTATCGGTTAGCTACGCGAAATGCTTCACTGCGTTCAGCATGACGGCCGGTTTCACTTTACCAGCGCGTCCAAACGGACCCTTGAGGGTTCAATTCTCAAGCCGCCCCAGCCGCTGCTTGCCCGTAGCCGAGTAGCAGCACCACCACGCCGACGGCGAGGTACACGAGGAAGCGTTTGAGGTTGGCGGCGGGCTTTTGGTGGTCACACATGCTGGCCCAACACGCGCGGCGGCGCGGGCGTTTCATGGTTCCAACAGCGGCTGGAGCCGTACTTGGGGCCCCGTTCGCTTTTCCCCCGTTTCCCATGACTCGTTTTGCCCTTGCGGCGCTGTTGCTGGCCGCCGCGGCTGGCCCCGCCGCCGCCCAAACGCCGGTCCACACACCCGCCCCCGGCCCAGCCCCCACGACCCCCACCCCCGCCCAGGATTCGGCGTTTGTGCGGCAGCACTACCGCAAGCTCGACCGCCAGGTGCCGATGCGCGACGGCACCAAGCTTTACACTGTGCTGTATGTGCCGCTTGATGCCGCGCCCGGCCGCCGTTACCCATTTCTGATGACGCGCACGCCCTACTCGGCGGGCCCCTACGGCGAAGAAAACTACCGCTCGCGGGGCCCCGGCCCCAGCCGCGAGCTGTCGGAAGAGCAGTACATCTTTGTGTACCAGGACGTTCGGGGCCGCTACCAGAGCGAGGGGCAGTTCGAGGAAATGACGCCCGCCCTGCCCACCGCGGCCTCCAACAAGGCCCGGCGCCGGGGCCCCCAAGGCCAGCTCGCCCCCCACGACGAGAGCACCGACACGTACGACACCATCGAGTGGCTGCTCAAAAACGTGCCGAACAACAACGGCCGCGTGGGCATCATGGGCATTTCGTACCCCGGCTTTTATGCCACGGCCAGCCTGCCCACGGCCCACCCGGCCCTCAAGGCGGTATCGCCCCAGGCCCCGGTTACGGACGAGTTTATGGGCGACGACGCCCGGCACAACGGGGCGTTTTTCCTGTTGGATAATTTTGATTTCACCAACTTTTTCGACGTGCCGCGGCCCCAGCCGGTGCCCAAGTACGAGGCCCTGTTCAAGGCCCAGCCGGCCGACGCCTACCAGTTTTTCCTGAACCTGGGGCCCCTGGCCAACGCCAACGCGCCGCAGTACTTCAACGGCCGCGCCCGCATCTGGAACGAGTACTTGCAGCACGACACCTACGACGCCTACTGGCAGGCGCGCAACATCCGCCCGCGCCTGACGGGCGTGCGGCCCGCCGTGCTGGTGGTGGGCGGCTGGTTCGACGCCGAGGACCTATTCGGGGCCCTGCACACGTACAAAGCCATTGAGCAGCAGAACCCCGGCGCCACCAACCGCCTCGTGATGGGGCCCTGGACCCACGGCGCCTGGAGCCGGCCCGATTGGACCACCTTCGGGCCCCTAAACTTCGGCACCAACACCGCCCAGTACTACCGCCAAACGCTGGAAACCCCATTTTTCAATCACTACCTGAAGGACAAAGGCGCCTTCAACCCCGCCGAAGCCACAGTGTTCAACACCGGCACCAACGCCTGGCAAACCTACCCGGCCTGGCCGCCCAAGGCCACCGCGGGCCGCACCGCCTACGCAGGCGCCGGCGGCCGCCTGGCCTTCGCCGCGCCCGCGGCCAACGAGAAACCGGAAGAATACGTGAGCGACCCGGCCCACCCCGTGCCCTACACCGCCGGCGTGGCCGATGGCCGCAACAACGAGTACGTGATTGAGGACCAGCGCTTCGCCGCTCAGCGGCCCGACGTGCTGGTGTTCCAAACCGAGCCGCTGGCCGAAGACCTGACCGTGGCGGGGCCCCTGGCCGCCGACCTGTGGGTGAGCACCTCCGGCACCGACGCCGACTTCGTGGTGAAGCTCATCGACGTGCTGCCCGCCGACGCGCCCGCCCCCGTGCCCAACCCCGACGAGCTGCTGATGGGCGGCTACCAGCGCCTGGTGCGCGCCGAGGTGATGCGCGGCCGCTTCCGCCAGAGCTTCGAGCACCCCACCGCCTTCGTGCCCAACCAGCCCACCGAAGTAAAATACGAGCTGCCCGACGTGCTCCACACCTTCAAAAAAGGCCACCGCCTGATGGTGCAGGTGCAAAGCACCTGGTTCCCGCTCGTGGACCGCAACCCGCAGCAGTTTCTCAACATCTCCACCGCCAAAGCAGCGGATTTCCAGAAGGCTACCATCCGCCTCTACCACGACGCCGCCCACCCCTCGGGGCTGACGCTGCCCGTGGTGGGGCCCTAGGTGGGGCTAGCGGTAGTTGTGATAACAGGAACCGTCATCCTGAACATTCTGCGCATCAAGCAGAGATGAAGGATCTGGGGCAGCGGAACAGCACGCAGTGAACCATTGGACAGCAGCCTAACCCTTTCATCCTGAACGCAGTGAAGGATCTGGGGATAGCCGAACGATTCGCAATAAATCATTGATTACTGCGTGCCGTTCGGCTGTCCCCAGATCCTTCACTGCGTTCAGGATGACAGTTATTGAGATCCCGCTTTACACCTTATTTACTGCACCCGCTGCACCCGCAGGTAGTCGAGCATGGCTTGGTTCACGGCGATGTTCATGTTGGTATTGGCGGGCTCCAGGGCCAGGCGCAGGGTATTTTTGCCTTTTTCGAGGCGCACCAGGAGGGGGTTGGTGAAGCCCCAGTTCGACCACTCGCCGGTGCCGCGCTGGGGCAGCACCACGGTGCCGAGCAGGGCCCCCGCGCCGCTGCGCAGCGTGCGGATGGCGCACTTATTCTCGGTGTTAATCGGGCCGTTGCCGTTGGCGTAGCGGAAATCGAGGGCGTAGAGGCCGGCCTCGGGCACCGTGACGGGAATGGCCAGGGCGGCGTTTTTGGTGGTGCTGGTTTCCACGAAGCCCGCGCCCGTGAAGCCCTGGTAGGGCAGCTTCGACTTGGGCGCCACCGTGACGAGCGGCACCAACTGGGGCCCCACGCCTTCGCCGGCTACGGCCACCGGCTCGCTGGCAAACGACTCCAGGCCCTGGGCGTCCACGGCCACCACCTGGTACTCGGCGAAGGCGGCCGTGGGCACCGGCCAACCGGTGGCCGGGTTGGCGTTGGCGGTGATGACCTGGGCGTTCTTCAGCACTTTGTAGCTTTTCGCGCCGGCCACGGGGGCCCAGCTGAGGCGGTTTTTGGCGTAGGTGACCTGCGGCGTTTCGGGCGAAAACCGGTTGGCCACGCGGTTGACGGGCGCGGCGGCCGGAGCCTGGCTACGCAGCACGATGCGCAGGGCGTGGCGGCCGGTGAGGGTGGCGGGCACGGCCGCGTCGGGCAGCGGCTGGCCGTCGAGCGTAATAGTCTGAATTTCATTACCGAAGCCGTTCATTTCCACATCCAGCACCGCCCCGCGGTAGCGGAAGTTCGTCAGCTTGCGAGGGCCCTGAAAAGCCTGCGGCACAAACGGTCGGAACACTAGCCGGTCGGTTTCGTAGTGCATGCCGAACAGCACCTTGTACACCAGCCCGAGGCTGCCCGACAGGCTCCAGAGCATGTTGGAGGAGTTGATTTGGGTGCCGGCGAAGTCGCCGGTGCTGGCCACGAAGTTCTCTTTGTTGGTAAGGAACAGCGCCGCCGGGCGGTAAATGGCGGCCATGCTCTCGGTGAGGGAGGCGTCGTTGCCGGTTTGGGCGGCGGCCAGGGCCCAAAAGCTCTGCACGAAGGGCCACACGGCGTCGTTGTGGTAGGGCGGGATGCCGGGAATCTGGGGGTAGATGCAGGGTACGCCGAACGGCACGGTGGGCGTGCGTTCCACCACCGTTTTGGCCCTTGTCGCGTCGGCCACGCCGAAGCACACGCTCAGGGCTTCGCCCAGGGCCTCGGCCCGCGGCGACACGCTGCCGAACACGCGCCCGTAGCGGAACTGGCCGTAGTAGCCGGCTTTTTCGAGCCACAGGTACTGGTTCACGCCGTGGCGGATTTGGTTGGCCAAGCGCTCGTGAACGGCGGCCACCTCGGGGTGGCCCAGCTGGCGGGCCATGGCGGCCAGCACGGTGTTGGCCTGGGCGTGCACGGCGTTGGTGCCCAGGTTCTCGCTCTGGTAAATGTCGGCCGGCTGCATCCAGCGCGGGTAGGTTTGCTCGCGCCAGTCCAGAAACGACGACTCGCCGCGCACCAGGCCAGTTTCGGGGTTGTAGGCGTTCTGCACATCGTCGGCAATGGACTGCTGCACAATGGGGTACACCTTACGCAGCCAGGCCTCGTCGCCGGTCACCTTGTAGATTTCCCAGGCCGCCACGGCCCAAATCACGCGGTCCGTCGAGCACGGGTAGGCCCCGCCCGTGCCCGTGTCCTGGATGATGCGGCCCTGGGGCGACACCTTGCGGAGCAGGCTTTTCATGGCCGAGCGCGGCTGCAACGTGGCCTGCGCCAGGAGGATGGAGTAGCTGATGTCGCGCGTCCACACGCCCGCCCACTCCTTGCCGGTGCGGAAAGTGCTGTCGGGCTCCACGGCGCGGCGGGCCTCCTCCAAAGCTAGGTTGTAGAGGGCATCGGCCAGCGGATACTCGGAAGAATACTGCGGGAAATCGTCCGTTTTAATGGTCTGGTGCCACTCCTGGGCGGTGGTTTTGGCAGCATCAGGCGCGTTCAGTACCAGCGTGGTTTCGTAGATGCCAGTGCCGTTGGGGTCGTGCAGTTCCAATTCGGGCTTGTTCACCAGGTTGTCAAAATCCCAGCTCAGCGGGGCCACGTCGCCGGCCACCAGCACGTGCTTCAGGTCCTGCTGGTAAATCTTTTCGCCCTTGAAGTTGGTGTAAAACCCGTCCTTCTGAAACGCCGCCAGCACGGGCCGCAAATCAAGCCGAATCTTCACCGACGTGCCCGGCGCCAGCGTGGCGCCATCGGGCACCGCGGCGGCTTCGGGCCCCGGCTGGCCGAACACGATGACCGGCGTTTCCAGGGCCCCCGTGCCCGCCGCTCCGGGGCCCCGTAGCGCCACGAAGCTGTGGTTTTGGCCGGCCGGCAGCTCGTTGTCCTTGCCGTTGAGGCTGAATTTGAAGGCGATGCGCGGGCTCAAGGCCCGGGCTGGGCTGTGGTAGTTGGATGTCAGGGCCGTGGCGGAGGCGGCCGTGGCCCGGTAGGGGCCCTGCACCACGGCGTCGCGCAGCACGGTATAGGCGTCGGAGTGCCACACCGCGGCAGACGTGGGGGCCGGCGCGGGACCGGCGGCGGTCAGTGTTTTTTGCGTTTGGCAGGCCATCACCAACAAGTTGCCGGCCACAGCGGCCGGAAGCACCAAGTATTTCATGCCCACAAAGAAACCTCAAACCGCAGGGCCTTCGTCCCGGGCCCCGGTTTGGCACGGTATTTTAGTAGATGAGCCTTGATAGGCAATATTTTCTCCCGCCCTGTAGTTTAGGAAGCGGGCCTAATGCCGGCCTTATTTCCTTTTTCGTTCTCATCCCAATCGTCCGCCTCATGCCTCGTTTTCTGCTGCTGCTTTTTTGCGCGTCGTGCGCCTGGTTGGCTACCCCCGATGCGTCGGCCGCGCCCCTGCGCCACCGCTACCCCACGCCCGGCAATCACCGCCCGGTGTACACCTACTACCACGGCGGGGGCAGCCCCCACCGCAAATTCAGCCTATTTGGCCACCACTCGGGCACCCACAAGATGAAACCGCACCGCCCGAGCCGTCACCGTGGCACGCGGTAGGGCCCCGGCTAACCGCCAGTATTCCAACAAAAAAGCCCCGCCAGTTGGCGGGGCTTTTTTGTTGGAATACTGGCGGTTAGCGCAGCGTAATCATCTTCGTCCAGGCCCCTACCGTCACGCTGGCGGAGTTGTCGCAGGCCTGCGAGCCGCTGGGATCGTAGTTGAGCACGAGGGTGCTGCCCTTGTCGTTGGCCAGCGTCACGGTACCGGCCACGTAGTATTTGTAGCAGTCGCCGCGCTTAATGAGGGGCTTGGTGATGGTGGCCGTGTAGCTGACGCCCTTGCGGTTGGTGCCCGCCGCCTGGCCGGTTACGCTGTACACGTCGTCGGATACCTGGGGCGTGCCGTAGCCGGCGGTGCGGGTGTAGTCGCGGTGGGCCGTCCAGGTGCAGGTGCCGCCATTGTTGGCGTAAATGATGCCGCCATTGGCCACGTCTACCGAAAACGAGCCATTGCCGAGGTCGGCAAAAGTGCGGGTGGCCGTGTGCTGATTATCGTTCACGAAGTAGTTTTCGCGCGTAACGACGGCACCCGAGTGGCGCGCGAGGTTGGCGCCGGTGAAGCGCACCACAATCTGGCCGCGGCGGTAGCGCCCGTCAGGGCACAGGCAATTGGTGGGCCCAAAATCGATGGTGAGCGTGCGGGTGGCGGCCACGTAGGTGCGGGTACCGCAGGTGCCGTACACCCGCACCAGCTCGGCAAAGCCGGCCACGGCGGGCGAGCCCGACTGGGTTTCGTCCTGGGGCGCGGCGGCCGTTATGATGTCGCCGCTCAAGGCCGTTTCGCTTTCGGTGGTGCTGTTATCCTCCGCGGTGGTCACGTCCTGGTCAGGCGTCACGGCGTCAGCTTGGCGCTTGCAGCCCGAGGCCAGCAGCAGGCCGCTGGCTAGGCCAGCCAGCACAAAAGAACGAGCAGAAATAAGGTGCATAGGTAAAAGAATAAAGGGTGAAGTAGGGAATAATCTGGCGGTTGGATAGCCTTGGCAAGTGCTGGTTTAACCCATTAACCAAAATATTTCGCCACGCCTAAATCCTTCTATTTTAAGCGGTTTAGATGCAAGAGCACCACATCGTTTTCGCGCAGATCTAGTGTGTACGCCAAGCGGCCGTCGGGCCCCACGCGCAGGGTGCGGGCGGCCCCGGGCGTCACGTGGGCCGCGGCCCGCAGCTGCGCCTCCTGGGCGCTGCGCCTCCTAGGCGCGGTCGAGCTGGGCGGGGCGGCCCATTTTGAGGTACGCCGTGTAGGAATCGCGGCGCTCGTAGCCGGTGCGCTCCTCCGCGAGGGCGTAGGTGCCGGGGCGCAAGTGCTGCCACCTCAGGCGCACCGGGGCCCCAGCAGCGGCCCGGCTGCGGGCGCACGAAGTATTGCTGGTCGGCCTCGGGGCCCAACGCGGGGGCGCTGAAGTTCCAGCACAGCACCTGCACATTGCCGGCCGCATCGGTGGTGGCCCACGAAGCCGGGTCGGTGTTGTGCAACTCGCTGGGGCCCAGCTGGTGCAGATATTGGTAGGCGAAATAAGCCGGCTTCTTGATGCCCTGCAAATTCAGCAACCCAAAGCCCCCGTGGAAGAGCGTGGCCGGCACCCCAGCTTCCTCAAAAATGTCGCTGAACGTCCAACACGACATAGAATTGGCCATTTTCTCGGTCTGCTTGAGTGTGTTGAGGATGTACGCCGCGCTCTGGTAAGCGTCGTGCACGGGGTCGTGGGGTGAACACGAGGCGCTCCACTCCGTAATGTGCAGCTCCAGGTTGGGAAAGGCGGAGGCACGAATTTTGGCGCGCACTTCCGCTACGTGCTCGGCGATGCCATTGGGGTCGCCAAGCTTCTGCTGGCCCTGGCCAAACTCGTCGAGGCCCCCCTCGCCCACGCCGTAGTCGTGGGTGCTGATGAAATCGAGGGGCACCTGGTTTTGAGCGCAGTAGGCCAGCGTTTTATCGATCCAGCCGGTGCCGGAGCTGGCCGGCCCGCCCACCCGGTAGCTGGCCGATACGCTTTTCACGGCCCGCGCCGTGGCCGCGTACAGCTTGAAATATTCCGCTTGGTCGCCCGTAAAAAACGCCGGGTAGTTCGGCTCGTTTCACACCTCAAAGTACCAGCTAGCCACCTCGGCGCGGCCGTAGCGCTGCTCCCAGTGCCGCACCAGGGCCGTAATCAGGGCCTCCCACTTGGGGTAAGACTTGGGCGGCGACACGTTGGCTTTCCACCAGAAAACGGTTTGGTCGGTGCTACGCAACGCGCTGGGCATGAACGACAACTCCACGAACGGCTTCACCTTGATGCTCAGTAAAAAGTCGTAGAGCTTGTCGATGTACTGCCAGTTGTACACCGGTTGCAGTTGTACACCGGTTGGCCGGCCCGGTCCTCGCGGTACACGCCCATGTCGTCGTGCAGCAGGCCGTGCAAACGCAGGTAGTGGAAGCCGCACTCCTTTTGAGCCTGCGCCAGTTGCTGCTGCCAGTCGGCGCGCAGGCCCTCGTTGGCCCGGCCAGCCCCCGCGCAAAAGTCATACGCATGGGCCCGGGGGCCCTGCACCCGGTTGACGTCCAAGTTGATTGCGCGCGGGGCAACAGGTTGGGCACGCCCAGGCGCCGCGGAGAGCAACGCCAGCGACGTAAAAAAATATCGCATAAAAAATTGGTGTAGAACTGATTGTCGCCCCGTTGCTATATGGTCCCGGCGCGCACTAACATTTCGTTTATCAGTGGTTAGCGGCTGCCTAGGTTGCCTTTCGTAGCCGGAGGGGCCACATTTTCCGGGGGGCCGAGGTAGCTGGCGGGCACTGCGCCCTGGCTTACCACCAGCTTTTCGAGCACCACACCCGCATCGACGCGCCAGAGCCTGAGCACGTGCGAGCCCGCAGCGGCTACGCCGTGCTGCGAGGTTTTGATGACGATGTTCTCCGCCACCGCTTGCTCCCAGGGCCGGTTGCCGTTGTCGGGCACGAGGCCGGTGTGTAGGTTGACGATTTGTGGCGCTTCGTCGTCCAGCGACACGGCGTAGCGCAGGCCGGTGGTATTGGTGAAGTCCAAAATCGGGGCCAGGTAGGCCCGCACCGTTACTGGGCCCGCCTCGGCCAGGCTGATGCGGTACGCCAGGTGCGGGCTGCTACCGCCGGGCGTAGCCGTGGGTGCGGCCGTAACCGGAAAATTCGTGACGGCCCCCGCCGTGCGGCCCAGGTCGGGCAGGCGCTGCCAGGTGATGGGCCCCGTGGCCACGGCCTGGGTATAGTGCTCGGCATCGAGCGAGGTGTAGGCAGCGGCGGTTGGCGCGGCAAGGGGCGCCGCCCCGGGCGCGGCGGGGGCCCCCGCGGGCAGCGTTACCACCCCGGGCAGCTTGTCGGCGGGCTCGTCGTGCCAGGCGGTGTAGCCGATGTGCATCTGGTCCATCATGTGGTGCCATTTGCCGCCGGCCACAGCGTGGCAGCGCGCCCTTATTTCAGCGTCTTTGGCAAACAGTGCCCGGGCCTTTTCGGCCAGCGCGTTGGTGTTGGGCTGGTTGGTTTTGGCGGCCTCGCGGTTCAGGGCCACAGCGTAGTACAGCTCGTTGAGGTTGGCGCAGGCCAGCACCGGGTGCAACACCAGCTCGAAGTAGGCGTCGCGGTGGGCCCCGGGCAGCTTCTGGTTGGGAGCCTCGGCGCGGGTGAGAAGCTGGTTGTAGTCGGCCACTACCGTAGCCCACTCGCCGGTAGCCAAGCTGTAGGTGTTGGCGTCGAGCAGCTCGGGCTTGCGGCGGCCGTTGTACTTGGCGTATCTGGCCAGAATGTCGGCAATATTGGCCGCGTATTTTGGGCCAAACTGCTGGTCGGCCCAGCGCTGGGTGTAAGCGGCCACGCCGTTGGCGGGCAGGGCGTCGGGGTTCCAGGCGTAATCGAGGAAGAACGAAATCGGCAGCTCCATCGGCTTAAGGTCGCCCACGTTCACCACCCAAATCTGGTTGGCCCCGTACTCGTGGGCCAGGTGCATTTGTTCCCACACGCGCGGCAGTGGGTTGTTGTTAAGCCACTTGTAGTTACGGGGCCCACCCACGTAATCAAAGTGGTAGTAGATGCCGTAGCCGCCCTTGCGGGGCTGGTCGCCCGGCCTGGGCAGCTTGCGCAGGTTGCCCCAGTTGTCGTCGCAGAGCAGCAGCGTCACGTCGTCGGGTACGCGCATGCCCTTGTCGTAGTAGTCCTGCACCTCTTTGTAGAGGGCCCACATCTGGGGCGTTTGCTCGGCGGGCTTGTGGGTTTCCTCGGCGATAACCTGGCGCTGGTCGGCCACTATTTTCTCCAGCAATTTGATGTTGCTCCCCTCGCTCATCGGCTCGTCACCGTCGCCGCGCATGCCGATGGTGACGATGTTCTCGCGGGTGCCCATGCGCCGCATACCCTGGCGCCAAAAGCGCCGCAGGGTGGTGTCGTTGGTTTGGTAGTTCCAGGGGCCGTGGCCGGCCTTTTTCCATTCCTCGTGCGCCCGCGTCAGCGGCTCGTGATGTGGGGTCCCATCACAACGCCGTACATATCGGCCAGCTCGGGATTGCGCACGTCGTCCACGTTGAACATGTTGCCCCACATGGCGGGCCAGAGGTAGTTGCCCCTGAGCCGCAAAATCAGCTCGAACATGTGCTCGTACACGCCGTGGTTGACGCCGCCGAATTTCTCCTTGGCCCAGCCCGAAAAGGCCGGTGCCTCGTCGTTGATGAAGATGCCGCGGTACTTCACTTTGGGCCCGCCCAGGGTGTGGCGGCCGGGGGCCACGTACAGGTTTTTTTGGTGCGCTACCGGCACGTCGGCCCACCAATACCACGGCGATACGCCCATCTGCTGCGACAAGTCATACAGCCCGTAGATGGTACCGCGCTTGTCGCTGCCAGCCATCACCAGGGCCCTGGGCACACCCGGCAACGGATTGTCGATGGCCTGCACCACGAAGGTTTCCCACTTTCCAGCCAGTCCGCTGACGTTGAGCTTGCCCGATTGCACCAGCTTGTCAATCAGCGCGCTGCGGCCCACCGTACCCACGAGCACGGCCGGTTGGGGCCCCTGCGGCTGGCCGGTGCTAAACGCCGGTGCCTGGCCCGTCACGCGCTGCACGTCGGCCTGCACGTCGTAGGCGGCGCGCAGCACGCCCGGCCACTCGCCCTCACTGGCGTAGAGGGCAGCGGCTCGGCCACCGGCCACCAGCGGGAAGCTGCCGGCCTCTTTTTTAGCCGAGATGTAGTGGTCGGCGAGCGGCGGGACGAGTTGCTGCGCTACTCCCAAAGTGGGCAGCAGGAGCAGCAGCGCGACGCGGTGGACGTGGGAAAGGAGGGACATGGGACAAGAAGAATAAATTATAAGCGGCGGCGGGGACGATTGGGCCGCCGGGGCCCTAAAACTTCACCACTTCGTAGTACGCCGGCTTGGGCCGGTACTGCTCGTCAAACAGCAGCGGGTAGTTTTTGCGGCCCGCTACGGGGCAGGTATCCAGCCACGAATAATGGTCGGAGATATTCCAGAACGTGACGTCCGTGAGGTACTTGGCTTCGTCGCGGAACACCTTGAAAAACATAGCGTACTGCGCCGCCTGCCTGGCCTGCATGTCGGGCGTGTAGGCATCCGACTCGTCGGGGCGCTTGGTGCGGCGGTCCTTCTCCCAGAGGTACACCGACACGTCCAGCTCGGTCACTTGCACTTTCAGGCCCAGCGAGCCAAAGCGCTCGATGGTGGTGCGCAGCTCCTGTTCCGTGGGCTCCACCAGCGACCAGTGGCTCTGCAGGCCCACCCCGCCGATGGGCACTTTGGCATCTTTCAGCTTCTTAAGCAGCTTGTAGATGCGCTCCATCTTCTCGGGGCGCTCGGTGTTGTAGTCGTTGTAGAACAGCACCGCGTTCGGGTCGGCGGCGTGGGCGTAGCGGAAGGCCTCCGCAGTGCGTTGCACAACGTTATTTTCGCCGAGACGCTTCTGCTTGAAAAACAAAGGTGGAGGGCCAAAACCAGTAGCTGTTTTCAACCCTCCACCCTTACCTCGTTTCACTTAGGGCCCTAGTCGCCCTTGGCCACTACTTGTTTTTTCTCTTCGTCCTGGCTTTCATCTTCGGGGTGGCCAGCCAGCACGCCCTGGGCGCGCTTGACCACGTTTTCCACCGTGAAGCCAAATTTTTCGAACAGCTCCTCGGCCGGGGCCGACTCACCGAACCGGTTCATGGCGATAATCCCGCCCTCGTCGGTGGTGTATTTGTGCCAGCCAATGGGCGAGCCCGCCTCGATGGCCAGGCGCTTGCGCACGGTGGGCGGCAACACCTTTTCACGGTAGGCTTTGTCTTGGTGCTCAAACAGCTCCCAACTCGGCATGCTCACCACGCGGGTGGGCGTACCAGCTTTTTGCAGCACTATTTGCGCTTCCATCGCCAGCTTCACCTCCGAGCCAGTGGCAATAAGAATGAACTGCGGCTGGCCACCCTCCGCTTCGCTGAGGATGTAGGCGCCCTTGGCTACACCTTCGCGGGCCGAGCCGAGCTTGGTCTGGTCGAGAATCGGCAGTTTCTGGCGCGAGAAGATGAGCACCACCGGCGACTTGGGCGTGGTCATGGCAATGCGCCAAGCTTCGGTGCTTTCGTTGGCGTCGGCGGGGCGCAGCACCACAATGTTGGGGATGGTGCGCAGGGCCAGCACTTGCTCCACCGGCTGGTGGGTGGGGCCGTCTTCGCCCAGGCCAATGCTGTCGTGGGTGAACACGAACGTGGCCGTGCTCTCGGCCAAGGCCGTGAGGCGGATGGCGGCGCGCATGTAGTCGCTGAACGTGAGGAAGGTGCCGCCGTAGGTGCGCAGGCCGCCGTGGTGAGCAATGCCGTTCATGGCCGCGCCCATGGCGTGCTCGCGCACGCCCCACCACACGTTGCGGTTGGCGGGGTGCGCGGGCTGGAAGCTGTCACTGCCCGCCTTGTCCATCTCGTTCGACGTAGCCAAATCGGCCGAGCCGCCGAACATAAACGGCACCGCTTTCTTGATGGCGTCCAGGGCTTTGCCCGAAGCCTGGCGGGTGGCCAACTCGCCATCGGCGGGCGTGTACACCGGCAGGTCCTTGTCCCAGCCTTCGGGCAATTTGCCTTCGAAGGAAAGCTTAAACATGTTGGCCTCGTCGGCAAATTTCTCGGCGTAGGCCGCGAAATCGGCGTCCCACTGCTTTTGCAGCTCGGCGCCTTGCTGGCCGGGCTGCTGGAGGTGTTCGTACACTTCGGCGGGCACCTGGAACGACTGTTCGGGGTCGAAGCCGTAGAACTTCTTGGTGGCCTTCACATTATCGGGGCCCAGCGGCGAACCGTGCGACTTGCTGGTGCCGGCCAGCGGCGAGCCGAAGCCGATAATGGTGCGCACCGCGATAATCGAGGGCCGGTCCGTCACCGTTTGCGCCACCCGAATGGCGTTCTCGATGGCGTCGAGGTCGTTGCCGTCCGGTACGTGCTGCGTGTGCCAGTAGTAGGCATCGAAGCGCTTCATCGGGTTCTCGGTGTAGGTCAGGCTGGTCGGCCCATCGAGCGAGATGTTGTTATCATCGTAGAGATAAATCATCTTGTTCAGCTGCAGGTGGCCGGCCAGCGAGGCCGCCTCCGAGGCGATTCCCTCCATCAGGTCGCCGTCGCTCACCAGCACGTAGGTGTAGTGGTCCTGCACCGGCGCGTGGCCCGCTTTGTTGTAGACCGCCGCGAGGTGGGCCTCGCTCATGGCCATGCCCAGGCCATTGGCGAAGCCCTGGCCCAGCGGGCCGGTCGTCACCTCCACGCCGGGCGTGATGTGCGACTCGGGGTGGCCCGGCGTCTTGGAGCCCATCTGGCGGAACTGCTTCAAATCGTCCAGTGACAAATCGTAGCCGTAGAGGTGCAACAGGCTGTAGAGCAGCGCCGAGCCGTGGCCCGCCGACAGTACGAAGCGGTCCCGGTTGGGCCACTTTGGGTCCTGGGGGTTGAAGCGCAGGAAGCGCGACCACAGCACGTAGGCCATTGGGGCGGCGCCGAGGGGTAGGCCGGGGTGGCCCGAATTGGCCTTCTGCACCATATCTACCGACAGCAGGCGGATGGTGTTGACGCTTAGCTCGTCAATCGAAACTTGGGGATTGCTCATGGTTGAAGCGAAAATGATTGGTAGCGCAAAGGAACGCGGCGCAGACGGGCCGCCCCGCGCTCCTCTACGGATTTTTCGCTAGATGTACTGGTTGATGATGCTCTCCAACCACTCCTGCTTGCCGCTGCGGGGGGTAGGCTCGCCCGATTCGTGCGCAATTTTGCGTAAGTCTTCCAGCGTGAGGGCGCCCTTGGCGAAGTCGGCGCCTTTGCCCGCGTCGAACGAGGCGTAGCGGTCGGTGCGAAATTTCTTGTAAGCCGACTTCTCCAAAATGGCGTCGGCCGTGACGAGGGCGCGGGCGAAGGTGTCCATGCCGGCGATGTGGGCCACGAAAATATCCTCCAGGTCGGTTGAGTTGCGGCGCGTTTTGGCGTCGAAGTTGATGCCGCCCGGCGTAATGCCGCCGTGCGCCAAAATGATGAGCATCGACTCGGTCAGCTCGTTGAGGTTGTTGGGGAACTGGTCGGTGTCCCAGCCGTTCTGGTTATCGCCGCGGTTGGCGTCGATGCTGCCGAGCAGGTTGGCGTCGGCGGCTACTTGCAGCTCGTGCTGGAAGGTGTGGCCGGCCAGCGTGGCGTGGTTCACTTCCAGGTTCAGCATGAAGTCCTTCTCCAGGCCGTGCTCGCGCAGGAAGCCGATAACGGTGGCCGCGTCGAAGTCGTACTGGTGCTTGGTGGGCTCGGCCGGCTTGGGCTCGATGAAAAACTTACCCGTAAAGCCCTGCTTGCGGGCGTAGTCGCGGGCAATGCTCAGGAACTGGCCCAGGTGCGCCTGCTCGCGCTTCATGTCCGTGTTGAGTAGAGTCATGTAGCCTTCGCGGCCACCCCAGAAGGTGTAGCCCTCGCCGCCCAGCGCGATGGTGGCGTCAATGGAGTTTTTGACTTGCGTGCCGGCGTAGGCCACCACGGCGAAGTCGGGATTGGTACTGGCGCCGTTCATGTAGCGCGGGTTCGAAAACACGTTGGCCGTGCCCCACAGCAGCTTCACACCGGTTTCCTGCTGCTTCTGCTTGGCGTAGTCCACGATGGTGGCCAGGTTGCGCTCGTACTCGCTCAGCGACGAGCCTTCGTCCACCAGGTCCACGTCGTGGAAGCAGTAGTAAGGCGTGCCGAGCTTAGTGAAGAACTCAAACGCCGCGTCGGCCTTGTCCTTGGCGCGGCCCAAGATGTCGCCCTTGGCATCCCAGCCAAACTTCTTGGTGCCGGGGCCAAACGGGTCGCCGCCGGTGCCCACGAAGGTGTGCCAGTAGGCCGTGGCGAAGCGCAGGTGGTCCTTCATGGTTTTGCCGGCCACCATGCGGTTTTCGTCGTACCACTTAAACGCCAGGTGATTATCAGATTCGCGGCCTTCGTACTTAATCTTGCCGATGCCTTTGAAATACTCAGAGGTTGCCATGTTGAAAGGTGGTTGGGGGTAGTTGGAATAATGATTTAAAGTGAGGCCGGCCTGGCATTTGCCTCACCCCTAGCCTCCCCTCCGAAAAGGAGAGGGAACGGGCTTTAGTCTTAGCATCTAGCTCAAAATCATCATTTTAAAGCTAGAGCCAGCGACCAGTCCCCCGCTCCTTTTCGGAGAGGGGGCTAGCGGGTGAGGCGACGCCCGCACAGCTTACGCCAGCAGCAATTCTGCCGGCCGGGTTTCACGGGCCAGCAACTCCTGCCAGTTGCTATATATTTCCTGGTACTGCACCTGCAAGGTAGGTGTGGGTTCTACGGTGCTGATGCGCGCCAGGCCATTAAACGCCTCCTTCGGGCTGGCGTAGATGCCCGCGCCGATGCCCGCGCCGCGCGCCGCGCCCTGGGCCGCATCGGTGTCGTAAAGCTCCAGAGTCACGTTGCCGCAGTTCACAAATGCCTCGCGGAATACGGGGCTCAGGAACATGTTGGCGTGGCCGGCGCGCACTTTCTGCACCCGCACGCCCGAGGCGCGCATGATGTCCATGCCGTAGTTGAGGGCGTACACGATGCCCTCCTGGGCGGCCCGGATGAGGTGCGGCTGGCCGTGGATGTTAAAATGCAAGCCGTGGAGGCCGGCGGCGGCGGGCCGATTTTCGAGGATGCGCTCGGCGCCGTTGCCGAAGGGGAGGAATAGCAGCCCCTGGGCCCCCACGGGGGCCTGGGCGGCCAGCGCGTTCATCTGGTCGTAGGGCAGGTTGCCCACCATTTTGCGCAGCCAGCTGTTGAGGATGCCGGTGCCGTTGAGGCACATGAGCACGCCGTTTTTGGGCTGCTCGGGGGTGCTGTTGACGTGCACAAACGAGTTGACGCGCGAGCGCGGGTCGGCGGTGGCAGTTTCGTTGATGCCGTAGACCACGCCGCTGGTACCGCCGGTGGCGGCTACTTCGCCTGCGTTCAACACGTTCAGCGAGAAGGCGTTGTTGGGCTGGTCGCCGGCGCGGTAGCTGATGGGCGTGCCGGCCACCAGGCCCAACGCCTGAGCCGCTTCGGCGGTGAGGTGGCCCTGCACCGAAAAGGTGTCAACCACTTCGGGCAGCAGTTCGGCGCTGATGCCGTAGTAGTCGAGTAGCTCCTGGGCGATGGCCTGGGTCTTGAAATTCCAGAACACGCCCTCCGACAGGCCCGAGACCGTCGTCTGCATTTGGCCCGTGAGCTGGTAGGCGAGGTAGTCGCCGGGCAGCTGAATCTTGTGGATTTGGGCGTAAATCCCGGGCTCGTTTTCGCGCACCCATTTCAGCTTGGAGGCCGTGAAGTTGCCCGGAGAGTTGAGGAAGTTTTGCAGGCAAAACTCCTCCCCCAGTCCGGCAAAGGCCTCGTTGCCAATTTCCACGGCGCGGCTGTCGCACCAGATGATGGCGGGGCGCAGCACGTGGCCGGCCTTGTCGAGCAGCACCAGGCCGTGCATCTGGTAAGTAATGCCGATGCCGGCCAGCAGCGAGGCGTCGAAGCCGTACTGCGCCTTCAGTTGCTGGGTGGCGTTGATGACTTCCTGCCACCAGCGCTCGGGGCGCTGCTCGGCCCAGCCGGGCTGGGGCACGTCCATGCCCATCTCGGTGGTGGGCGAGGTGACGGCCGCCACGCAGCGGCCAGTGGCGATGTCGAGCAGCGAGGCTTTGATGGAAGAGCTACCGATGTCGTAGCCGAGGAGGTATTTCATGCGGGGAAATTACTTGATGGTGAGCATTGCCGACGCGGGCTTGGGGGGCCCTAGCTCCAGGCTGCGGGCGCTGGGCAGGCCGCCCGCCCACACCGTGACGGGGCCGCTGGGCGCCACGGCCTGCCCCTGCGCGTTGACCAAGGCCAGCAGGTCGGGGGTGAGCGTGAACTTGACGGTGGTGCTGGCGCCCGGCGCCCGGCTCACGCGCTGGAAGCCTTTGAGGGCGAAGAGCGGCGTTTGGGCCCCGGCTTTGGGCGGGTGCGTGAGGTAGAGCTGCACAACTTCCTCGCTGGCCATCGGGCCATTGTTGGTGACGGTGGCGGTTAGCTTGACGGGCTTGTTTTTGGCCGCTTTGGTGGCCGAGAGCCGGGCGGCCGAGTAGGCAAACTTGCCGTAGCTGAGGCCGTAGCCGAAGGGGTACATCGGCTCGGCTTCGAGGTAGCGGTAGGTGCGGCCCTTCATGCCGTAGCTCTCGTAGGCCGGCAGTTGGGCCAAGCTGCGGGGGAACGTGACGGGCAGCTTGCCCGAGGGCGAAGCCTTGCCGAAGATGAGGTCGGCCGCCGCGTTGCCGCCTTCCTCGCCGGGGTACCAGGTCAGGAGCACGGCGTCGGCCAGCTCGTGCACCTCGGCCAGGTTCATGGGGCTCCCCCCCGTCACGACGGCGATGATGGGCGTTTTGCTGCCCTGGCGCAGCTTTTTGAGGAAGTCGATTTGGTTCTGGGGCAGGTTGTAGTCGAGGCGGTCGCCGGCGTGGGCCGAGGCGATGGACTCGCCCTCCTCCCCTTCCAGCACGCCCGTAATGCCCATCACCACGATGATGGCGTCGGTCTGCTTGGCCTCGCCGGTGGTCCAGTCGATGGGGTTGATGTTGGGCTGTAAGCTTCCCCTAAAAGGGGGCCAGTCAAAACTGGAGTCAGGCCGCTTGTTTGGCTTCGAGGGGCGTTAAAAAGTTGAGGGCCTGGTGTGGACGCAGGGTGTTGTAATCGTGCATCCATTCGGTGAGCCGCCGCCGCACTTGCTGCAAGCTAGTGAAGAGGTACGCATCGAGCACCTCGCGGCGAAACGAGCCGTCGAAGCGTTCGACGTAAGCATTCCGGGTGGGCTTGCCGGGCTGAATCCAGTGCAGGGCAATGCCCTGGTCTTCGCACCACTCGCTCAAGGCACGGCTAATCAGTTCCGGGCCATTATCGCAGCGCAGCTTGGCCGGTCGTCCGTGTTGGGTAGCGAGCTGGGCCAGCAAGCGCACGACGCGCACCGCGGGCAACGAAAAGTCGACTTCGATGCCGAGTACCTCGCGGTTGAAGTCGTCGATAACGTTCAGGGTGCGGAAGCGGCGGCCATCGGTCAGCGCGTCGCTGGTGAAATCGAGCGACCAGCAGACGTTTGGCGTGGCCGGCACTTCAAGCGGCTGTTTGAGGCGGGCGGGCAAGCGCCGTTTCTTGCGCCGCTTGCCCAGTTGCAGCCCCAGCGCCTGGTAAATACGCCACAAGCGTTTGTGATTGACCCCCGCGTTGTTCTTGCGCAGGCGGTGGTGGTATTTCCAGCCCCCCCCCCCCGGGTGCCGGGCCACCAAGGCCCGCAAGGCCGCCGTGACGGCGGCATCGGTGGCTGGCCGGGCCGTTGCTGGGCCCCCGCGTTCGTAGCGGCTGCGCGCCAGGCGGACCACCTGGCAGGCGCGCCGCTGGCTCAGGCCGTGGGCCACCAAGTGGTGAGCCGCCTGCCGACGAGCCGTGGGGACCACTACTTTTTTCGCAGGACCTCTTTAATCGCGTGATTTTCCAGGCTCAGCTCGGCGTACAGCTGCGTTAAGCGCTGGTTTTCGGTTTCCAGGTGCTTGAGCCGCGTCAGCTCACTGACTTGCAAGCCCGCGTATTTCGTTTTCCACGCGTAAAAGGTGGCCTCGCTCATGCCGTGCTCCCGCACAATCTGCGCGACGGTCTGCCCGCTTTGTTGCTGCTGAAGGATAGCGACGATTTGCGCTTCGCTGAATCGGCTCTTTTTCATAAGGGTGAATTGAAGGTGAGAAAATTACGCCTTTCTCCACTTTCAACTGGCCTACTTTTAGGGGAAGCTTACAACTGGCCACACCGCACCCACCGGCAGCTGGTGCAGGGCCGAGACCACGCCGGCGCAGCCCGCCTGGCGGAGGTCGAAAAGCGAAACCGGGTCGTTGGACCCAAACCAGCGCATGGTGTGCAGCACGGCAGCAATATTTAAATAGTACAAAAACTATTACCTCTACCCAAAACATTGGGCTTTATGCAATCGACCGGCATTTGCAGTAGCAACGACTGACTTCCTACCAAATGTAACTAAGTCAATACAGCTTGCTGCGCATTAAATCATTGAAAACAGCAAGATTTTCAACAAAAACTATCGGTATGGTTTTCACAAAGGTTTTTGATAGGTAGCACAATATAATTTTCTGATGAAAATTTTTACTGTTACTTTACGCTATCGAATGCGCTGCATCGTACCACCGAGTGGTACTTTCTTTTTATTTTACAAAAAAACTTATGCCCACCTGTACTAAGTGTAACGAACCCGAGGGCGTAATGAAGGCTGGCTTTGTGCGGGGGCGGCAGCGGTTCTTTTGCAAGGGCTGCGCCTACCACTTCACCGAAGCCAAGCCCGCGGTGCCCGAGCGCAAGCGCTACCAGGCCACGCTGGCCGACGTGGCCCGCGCCGTGGGCGTGGCGTCGTCCACGGTTTCCAGGGCCCTAAACGGGCACGCCGACATCAGCCCCGTCACGCGGAAGGCCATTCAGGAAGCGGCCCGGCAGCTCGACTACCACCCCAACTTTTTGGCCCAGAGCCTCAAGCGGCGCGAAACCATGACCATTGGGGTGGTAATTCCCGACCTTGAGCGGCCGTTTTTTGCCACGGCCGTCAGCGGTATTCAGGACGTGGCCACGGCGGCGGGCTACCGGGTAATGATTTGCCAGTCGAAGGAATCGTACGAGGCGGAAGTGAGCAACGTGCAGGCCCTGATTGCCAACCGGGTGGACGGCTTGCTGATTTGCCACTCGCGCGAAACCGAGAACTTCGACCACGTGAAGGAGCCGGCGCGGCGCGGCATCCCGGTGGTGCACTTCGACCGGGTGTGCAACGAAGTGAACAGCGCCAAGGTCATCCTCGACGACCGCCAGGGCGCGTTTGCCATCACCGAGCACCTGATTGAGCAAGGGTGCCGGCGCATTGCCATCCTGGCCGGGCCGCCGTCGCTGCTCATCAGCCGGCAGCGGCAGGCCGGCTACCTGGGGGCCCTGCGCAAGCACGGCCTGCCCACCAGCGAGGAGCTGTGCACGCACATTAACTTCCGCCCCGAGTCGGCGGTGGCGGCCTTGGATGCGTGGCTGGCGCTGCCCGAGCCGCCCGACGCCATCTTTGCCATCAACTACACCAATGCCTTCGACCTGTTGCTGGCCCTGAAGCAGCGCGGCCTGCGGGTGCCGGCCGACATGGCCATCGTGGGCTTCGGCGACGAGTTTCTGGCCATGCTCATCGAGCCCGGCCTCACCACAGTGGACCTGCACCCCTTTCGCATTGGCCAGCAGGCGGCGCGGCTGTTTCTGGAGCAAATGGCGCAGAAAGAACAATTTGAGCCCCGCACCTGCATCATCCCCGGCGAGCTCATCATCCGCCAATCGTCGCTGAAAAGCCGCGGCTGACCCGGCCCGGGGCCCCATACTGATATAATACGGGGCCCCGGCCCGCCTGGGACCCTTTGAGAAAGCTTGGCTACCTTACCTTGCGCCCTACAAGCCTAATCCTTGCGCGCCTTCCTTTTTCCTTTGAATAGCCTGCATTCGTTGCGGCGGTGGTTTTTGCTGGGGCTGCCGCTGCTAGCGCTGGCCGGCTGCGCCCCAAGCACTCAGGAGCCCGTCTACCGCATTGGGTTTTCGCAGTGCACGGCCGGCGACGCCTGGCGCCAGGCCATGCGGGCGGGCATGGAAAAAGAGCTGAGCTTCCACCCCAACGTGCAATTTGAGGTGCTGGACGCGCACGACAATACCGCCTTGCAGCGGCGGCAGGTGCAGGCCCTGATCCGGCAGCGGGTGGACTTGCTCATCATCTCCCCCAACCAGTCGGGGCCCCTGACGGACCTTACTGAAGCAGCTTACAACCAAGGCATTCCGGTGGTGGTGCTGGACCGGCGCATTACTTCGCGCCTCTACACGGCCTACGTGGGCGGCAACAACCTGGAGGTGGGCCGCACGGCCGGCCACTACGCCGCGCAGCTGCTGCGCGGGCGCGGGCGCGTGGTGGAGGTACTGGGGGCCCCGGGCTCGTCGCCGGCTACCGACCGCGAGCAGGGCTTCCGGCAGGCGCTGGCGGCCTACCCGGGGCTGCACCTGGTGGCGCAGGTGCAGGGCAACTGGCTGCCGGGCTCGGTGCGCCAGCGGCTGCCGGCCGTGCTGCGCGCCCACCCGGACGTGGACCTGATTTTTGCCCACAACGACCCCATGGGCCGCGCCGCCCGCCAGGTAGCGCAGGCACTGGGCCTGGGGCCCCACGTCCGCATCATCGGCGTGGACGGATTGCCGGGGCCCGGCAACGGCTTGCAGCTGGTAGAAGACGGGGCCCTGAACGCCACGCTGCTCTACCCCACGGGCGGCGAGGAAGCCATCCGCACGGCCCTGCGCATTCTGGCCCACGAGCCTTACGAGAAGGAGAACGTGCTGGGTACCATGGTGGTGGACTCGACCAACGTGGGCACCATGCGCACCCAAACCGAGCAGCTGGCCGTGCAGCGCCACGACCTGGGCCAGCAGCAGCGGCGCCTGCAAGCCCAGCAGCGCCGCTACGCCAGCCAGGAAACCACGGTGTACCTGCTGGGCGCCAGCCTGCTGGGGGCCATACTGCTGGGGGCCCTGGCCTGGCGCTCGTCGCGCGTCAACCGGCGCATCCGGCGCACGCTGGAGGGGCAGAACGCGGAAATCAGCGCCCAGCGCAACCAAATTGCCGCGCTGGCCGAGGAAGCCCGCCACGCCACCGAGGCCAAGCTGCGCTTCTTCACCAACTTCTCGCACGAGCTGCGCACGCCCCTCACCCTCATCCAGGGCCCCGTGGAGGACCTGCTCACCAGCCCTGCCGACCTCACCGCCGCCCAGCGCCACGACCTGCAGCTGGTGCGCCGCAACACCCAGCGGCTGATGCAGCTGGTGAACCAATTGCTGGATTTCCGCAAGATTGACGTGGGCAAGATGGCCGTGCGCGCCACCGAGGGTAACCTGGTGGCCTTCGTGCGCGAACTGACGGACGGGTTTGAGAAAACGGCGCGCCGCCGCGGCATCACGTTCCGGTTTTTGCCCGCCGAGCCAGTCGTCACGCTCTGGTTCGACGGAGCCATCCTGGACAAGGTGTTCCTCAACCTCTTGTCCAACGCCTTCAAGTTCACGCCCAACGGTGGCCAGATTACCGTCAGCCTTCAGCCCGTGGCGGCCGATAACACCGTGCGCATCAGCGTGGAAGACAACGGCCGCGGCATTGCCGAAGCCGACCAGCCGCACGTGCTGGACTGGTTTTACCAGGGCCGCCAGCCTTCGGCCAACGGCTCGGGCCTGGGCCTGGCGCTGGCCGAGGGCCTCACCCGGCTGCACGAGGGCACGCTCTCGTTTCGGAGCCAGCCGGGCGTGGGCAGCACGTTTGTGGTGACGCTGCCGCTGGCCCGGCCGGCCACGTTTCTCGACGCCGCGCCCGGCCCAGCCCCCGGGGCCCCGGGGCCCCTGCGGCTCGACGACGAGCCCCCCGAGCCGCTGCCCGACGCCGCCGTGGCCCGCACCGACGCCACCGCCCTGGTCATCGAAGACCACGAGGAGGTGCGCAACTTCTTGGTGCAGAAGCTCCAGCCGCACTTCCGGGTGCGCACGGCGGCCGACGGGGCCACCGGCCTGCGCCTGGCTGGCGAAACCATTCCCGACGTGATTGTGTGCGACGTGACGCTGCCCGGGCTGGGGGGCCTGGAGGTGGCCGCTGCCCTCAAGGGCGACTGGCGCACGAGCCACATTCCGCTGGTGCTGCTCACGGCCCGCGACGCGCCCGAGCAGCAGGTAGCCGGCGTGCAGGCCGGGGCCGACCTCTACCTCACCAAGCCGTTCAACCCCACGTTCCTGATCGAAAGCCTGCGCACGCTGCTGCGCAACCGCGGCCAGCAGCGCGAGCACTTCCGGCGCGAGCTGAGCGTAACCACCGCCACCGTGGCCCCGCAGCGCGTGGACCAAAAATTCCTGGCCGACCTCACCGCCGCCATCGAGGCCCGCCTCGACCAGCCCGCCCTGAGCGTGGACGACCTGGCCCGCCACCTGGGCGTGTCGCAAATGCAGCTCTACCGCAAAGTGAAGGCCGTGCTGGGCACTGGCGTCAGCGACTACATCCAGAGCCTGCGCCTCACCAAAGCGCGGCAATTGCTGCTGGTCGAGGGCAGCACCATTGCCGAGGTCGCTTACCAAACGGGGTTCTCCTCACCCTCCTACTTCTCCACGGCCTTTAAAAGCAAGTACCAGTTGTCGCCTTCCGAGTACAAGGCGCTGCATACCCCTACCTGAACCTGACAGAATTTTGCAAGCCGCGTCGGATTATTGAAGACAGCGGGTTTATAGGCGAAGCAAATTTGCTGTTAAACCATTAATTATCAGTACATTATTTCAGAAATGGAAAATTGTGATAATCTTGCGATGATTTGAAGGAAAGCTGCAAGCCATAGGTTAAAAGAATAGTAGATATTTGCGCAATCGTTCCCATCCCGCTCTTTTGTCTATGCAACGCAAGGTTCTGTTCTGGTCTTTGGTCACGGCGCTTGGCGGCTTTCTGTTCGGCTTCGATACGGCTGTGATTTCGGGGGCCGAGAAAGCCATCCAACAGCTCTGGAACCTGAGTGCCGTTGAGCACGGATTCACGATTTCCATCGCCCTCATCGGTACGGTCATCGGGGCCATCTTCGGCGGCATCCCGTCCGACCGGCTGGGCCGGCGCCAAACGCTGCGCTGGATTGCGGTGCTTTACCTGGCGTCGGCGGTGGGCGCGGCGCTGGCCCCGGCCTGGGTGCCGTTCCTGGTGTTTCGCTTCCTGGGCGGGCTGGGCGTGGGGGCCTCGTCGGTAACGGCGCCGCTCTACATCTCCGAGATTTCGCCGGCCCGCTCGCGGGGCAGGCTCGTGGGCCTGTTCCAGTTCAACATCGTGTTCGGCATCCTGGTGGCGTACTTGTCCAACTACCTGCTGGCCAACGTGGGGGCCCACTCGTGGCGCCTGATGCTGGGCGTGCAGGCCGTGCCGGCCATAGCATTTCTACTATTCTTGTTCCGGGTGCCCGAAAGCCCGCGCTGGCTGCTGCTGCACGGGCGCGTCGAGGAGGGCCGCGACGTGCTCCGCCTCATCGAGCCCGAAACGGTGGACGCCGACGTGGCCGCCATCCTCACCTCGCAGGCGCACTCGGCCCAGCAGAGCGGCTCGCTCTTCGACCCGCAGTACCGCACGCCGGTGCTGCTGGCCGTGGCCTTCGCCTTTTTCAACCAGGTGTCGGGCATCAACGCCATCATTTACTACGCCCCGCGCATTTTCGAAATGACGGGCCTGGGCCAGGGCGCGGCGCTGCTTTCGTCGGCCGGCATTGGGCTCATTAACTTCATCTTCACCTTGTTGGGCGTCAACCTGATTGACCGGTTTGGGCGACGCACGCTCATGCTGGTGGGTTCGGTGGGCCTCATTGCCACGCTGGGGCTGGTGGCGCGGGCCTTTTGTACCCAGCAGTTTGGGGGGGTGCTGGTGCCGGTGCTGCTGTTCGTGTACATCGCCTTTTTCGCGTTCTCGCAGGGGGCCGTCATCTGGGTATTCATCTCCGAGATTTTCCCGAACGCCGTGCGGGCCCGGGGCCAGGCGCTGGGCTCCAGCACGCACTGGGTGATGGCTACGGTCATCGCCTTCACCTTCCCCTACTTCGCCGAGCGGCTGGGCGGGGGCCCCACGTTCACGTTTTTCTGCGCCATGATGGTGCTCCAGCTGGTGTTCGTGCTGCGCTTCATGCCCGAAACCAAGGGCACCAGCCTCGAGCAGGCCGACCGCACGCTAGTGATTCACTAGCGTACCCGGGGCCCTATTTCCTACCTTAACTCTTTGCTTCACATGACCATTGCCTGCTTCGGCGAAATGCTTTGGGACGTGCTCCCCACCGGCAAGCAGCCCGGGGGGGCCCCGCTCAACGTGGCGGTGCACCTGCACAACTTTGGCGCGGACGCGCAAATAATCAGCCGCGTGGGGCGCGACGACCTGGGGGCCGAGCTACTGGATTTTGTAGCCGCCAAAGGCATCAGCACCGCGTACGTGCAGCAAGGCGAAACCCACCTCACCGGCGCGGTAAAGGCCAATGTGAGCGATAACAACGAGGTGGTTTACAAGATTGTGCAGCCCGTGGCCTGGGACTACATCCAGTACGACGACGCGCTGGGCGAGCTCGTGGCCGCGGCCGATGCCTTTGTGTTTGGCAGCTTGGTGGCCCGCAGCCCGGCCTCGCGCGATACGCTGTACCAGCTGCTGGAACACGCCCGGCTCCGGGTGTTCGACGTCAATTTTAGGGCCCCGCACTACTCGCGCGAGGTGGTAACCTACCTGCTCCAGCAGGCCGACGTGGTGAAGCTCAACCACCACGAGCTGGCCGAAATCACGGACTGGTTTGGGGCCCCGGCGGCCGAGGAAACGGCCCTGCCCTGGCTAGCCGAGCGTTTCGGCCTGCAAGCCGTGTGCGTAACCAAGGGCGCCGACGGTGCCGCGCTCTGGACCGACGGCCAGCTCTACCAGCGCCCCGGCGTGCCCGTCACGGTGCAGGACACCATTGGCAGCGGCGATGCTTTCCTGGCGGCCCTGCTCACGGGCCGGCTCGCCGGGCAGGCACCCGTTGATTACCTGGCCTTTGCCTGCGCCGCCGGGGCCCTGGTGGCTACTTACCAGGGCGCCACGCCGGCCATTTCGGCCGCGCAGGTGCGGGCCCTGGCCGCCGCGCCCGCTGCTTAGTTTTCGCCCGCTTCTTCCCCGCATGAAATCCCTTCTTCCTTGCGCATTGGTTTTGTTGGGCGCGTGCAGCAGCCCGGCGCCGCCGGCCGCCACCGCCCCGGCGGGGGCCCCGGCCGACCCGTACCGGCCGGTGTACCACTACTCGGCGCCCAAAAACTGGATCAACGACGCCAACGGGCTGGTGTACACCAACGGCCAGTACCAGCTCTTCTACCAATACAACCCGCAGGGCCCCACGCCGGGCCACCTGGCCTGGGGCCACGCCACCAGCCCCGATCTGGTGCACTGGGTCCCGCAGCCCACGGCCCTGACGGAATACAAGAACCCCGACGGCAGCAACACGATGATCTTTTCAGGCAGCGCCGTGGTGGATTCGGCCAACACCTCGGGCCTGTTTCCGGCCGGCACCACCGACGGGCTGGTGGCCTTTTATACCGGCCACGTGGAGCGCCCGGGCCTGGTGCTGCGCCAGCGCCAGGAGCTGGCCACCAGCCGCGACCACGGTATTACCTGGCAGCGCTACGCCAAGAACCCGGTGCTCGACATCGGCAGCAAGGAGTTTCGCGACCCCAAGGTGTTTTGGTACGCCCCGCAGCACAAGTGGGTGATGGCCACCGTGAAAGCCGACCGCCAGCAGGTGTACCTCTACGAATCAAAAAACCTCACGCAGTGGACCTTTCTGAGTCGCTGGGGCCGGGCTGGCAACACGGTGAAGGAATGGGAGTGCCCCGACCTGTTTGAGCTACCCGTGCCGGGCGGCGGCACCAAGTGGGTGCTGCTGATTTCGGCGGGGGGCCCCGTCGAGCAGTTCCGCGGACAGCAGTACTTCCTGGGCCGGTTCGATGGCAAAATCTTCGTACCCGACCAGCCCTACGACGAGCCTACCTACCTGGACTTTGGCAAGGATTTCTTCGCCGGCGTCACCTTCGGCAATGCCCCCAAGGGCCGCCGCATCCTGGTGGGCTGGGCCAACAACTGGGCCTACGCCCCCACCGTGCCCACCGGCAACCAGTGGCGCGGCTGCTTTGCCGTGCCCCGCGAGTTGAGCCTGCGCCGCACGGCCCACGGCCTGGCGCTGGTGCAGCAGCACGTGGCCGAGCTGCGCACGCTGGGCAAGGAAGTGCTGAGCGTGCCAAGCCAATCCATCCCGGCCGGTGCATCGGGCTACGAAGTGCCTTTTAAAGGCGAATCCTACGACCTGACCTTGACGTTGACGCCCGGTATTGCCAAAACGCTCACCTTGAACGTGCTGCAAAGCGCCGCCGAGCGCACCACCCTGCGCTACGACGTGGCCCGGCAAACCCTGACGCTTGACCGCACTAAGTCGGGCAACGTGGACTTTCACCCCATGTTTGCCAGCAGCCTCGAAACGGCCAGCGTGCCCCTGCGCAACGGGCAGCTGCAACTGCGGCTGCTAGTCGATAAGTCGGTAGTGGAAGTGTTTGCCCAGGATGGCGAAACGACCCTTACTGACTTGGTTTTCCCGCGGCAGCACACCGGCCGCATCACCCTAACCGCCGAGGGCGGTACTGCCCAAATGTCTGCTTTGCACTTAACTGACCTCGGCCACACAGCGGCTCCCTAGCGTTATGCTCATTCTATTGCGGCTGCTCAATACCTATATCTAGCCTCTAGCAGCTACTCTCAGAAGCAACTGTACTTAGAGATTAAGCCGATCCACTGGAAAATGACAATATATATTGCATAGTTCTAATTTTATATTATAGCTAAATCAATGAAATTTTAACATTTTTTGGTATTAATAAACTACATAAATCTACTGCTAGCAATTACTTTTACTCTACCAAATGTTCCCCAGTTAAGTATGGGGCCTTACTGCCACCTCTCGTAATCGTTTGCGGTTTCGTTTGCGTTATCGATTGCACCTAAATAGCTGCCAAATTGGCGCCTTAAGTATTTTTCTCCCACCTTCAATTTTCACTCATGAGTAACAATTGGTACAAACGTTACAACCTCTACGAGCAACCCGCTGCTCAGCGGGTCGGCCAGACCAAGCCTGCGCTACTACAGCTGCTGGCTTTTACCCTCTTGGTTCTTTTATTTCCCCTACTGAGCCAGGCGCAAACCAACCGGGCCATCACCGGCAAAGTGGTTGACAGCAAAGCCGTCGGCTTGCCGGGGGTCACAGTCATCGTGCCCGGCACCACAGTGGGAGCCAGCACGGGCTCTGACGGCACCTTCCAGCTCCAGGTGCCCAACACCGCCACCGCGTTGTCCTTCTCGTTCATCGGCTATGCTACGCAGAAGGTTGACATCACTGGTAAATCCACTGTGCAGGTTACCATGCAGGACGACGCCCAAGCGCTGGGCGACGTGGTAGTGGTTGGCTACGGCACGGTGAAGAAAAGCGACCTGACTGGGGCCGTTAGCGCCTTGAGCACCAAGGATTTCAACAAGGGCACGTTTACTTCGCCTGACCAGCTTATCCAGGGCCGGACGTCGGGGGTGCAAGTGACCCAGAACAGCGGCCAGCCCGGGGGCGCGTCCACCATCAAAATTCGCGGCAACTCGGCCGTGACGGGCACCGGCCAGCCGCTGTACGTTGTGGACGGCGTGCCACTCGACGGCCGCTCGGCCCGCCCGGGCCTGAACACCGCCTTTGGCGACAGCCCTGACAGCAACCCGCTCAACTTTCTGAACCCGGCCGATATTGAGTCAATCGACATTTTGAAAGATGCTTCGGCCACGGCCATATACGGTTCGCGAGCTGCTTACGGGGTAGTTATCATCACTACTAAACGAGGCAAGGTAGGTGAAGCCAAGCTGGACATAGGTGCCTCGGGTGGCTTCTCGAACATTATGCGCAAGATCAAGGTGCTCAGCGCCGACGAGTATCGCCAGGCACTAACTTACTACGGGGCCTCGGCCAGCAACAATAAGGGGCTGAGCAACGACCCATTGGGGGCTATCCTGCAAACCGGGCCGCTCCAGAACTACAACGCGGCCATCAGCGGCGGCAGTGAAAACGCCCGGTACCGCCTCTCCCTCGGCTACCTCGACCAAAAGGGAATCATCAAGAAAACTGACTTCCAGAAATTCAGCACCAACTTCGTAACCAACATGAAGTTCTTGGAAAGCAAGCGGTTGGGGATAGACGTGAACATCACGGCCAGCCAGTCGCGCGAGCAACTGGCTCCCATTACCAACAACGGCGACTTCCGGGGCAGCCTCATTGGCCAAGCGTTGCAGTGGAACCCGACCGACTCGCTTTACGGTGCCAATGGTCTTCCGGTGGCCCGGCTAGGCAGCTCCGTCATCAACCCGGTGGCGCAACAGGAGTATTACAACGACAACTCGCGGGTGACCACGGCGTTGGCATCGGTTTCGCCCTATTACAAGTTTAACGACTGGCTGGAGTACCGGGCATTGGTGGCAATTAACTACAGCACTGGCATCCGCCGCACTTCTATTGACCAGCGCCTCAACATCTCGGACTATCAGCAGTTGGGCTACGCTGCCATCGGCACCAGCGAACTGCAAACCCAGCAGATGACCCATACGCTGAATTTTAACAAGAAGCTCGGTTCCGACTTTAACCTGAACGCTTTGGTGGGCTATGAATACACCAAGTTTGGCTATTCAGGCACGAACCTGAACGGGCGGGGGCCAGTGAATACCACGACGGGAGCACCTATTGGCTTTGGTACCTATGGACTGGACTACACCAACTACCTCCAGTTTTCCAATCCCTCGGGCCGCTCCATCACATCGTTCGTAGACCCCGTAACCGAGTTGCAATCGTTCTTTGGCCGCGCCATCCTCAACTACAAGGGGCGCTACCTGCTCACGGCTACCCTGCGGTCCGACGGGAGCACCAAGTTTGGCGTCAACAATAAGTACGGCTACTTCCCCTCGCTGTCGGCGGCCTGGGACATTAGCCAGGAGAGTTTTTTGAAGGTGGAAGCCATCAACCAGCTGAAACTACGGGCCGGCTACGGCCGCACTGGCAACCAGGAGTTTCCGGCCGGCTCGGCCCGCGGGTCCATCGCTTTCCTGAATAACAACGAAGGCACCCGCCAGGTCAACAACGACAACGCCAACCTGAAGTGGCAGTCGGACGAGCAGTACGACGGTGGGGTTGACGTTGCCTTGTTTAATAACCGCGTGACGCTGACGGCCGACTACTTCTACAAGAAGACGACTGACCTGCTGTATCCGCTCGCCCCGATTCAGCCCGCTTCGCCCGGCGGCGCCATCACGTGGAGTAACCTCAACGGCACCATCGTGAACAAGGGGGTCGAGCTGATTGCCGGCGTTACGGCGGTCGACGGGCCACGCTTCGGCTTGAGCTTCAACGCCAACGCCACGTTCATCCGCAATATGGTGTCGGGCATCCCCGGGGTCATCCAGACGGGTGCCCTCAACGGCCAGGGCTTGTCGGGCGTGACGGTGGAAACGATTCAAAGCGGCTACCCCATCAACTCGTTCTTTACCCAGCAGTTTCAGGGCCTCGACCCCACCACCGGCCAGTCGCTGTACGCCGACAACGGGGCCCCCCGCTACCTGGGCAACCCCAACCCCCGGACGCTGGCGGGCCTAAGCACCACCGTGCGCTTTGCCAAACTCTCGCTGACGGCCAACTTCAACGGGGTATTCGGCAACCTCATTTACAACAACACGCTCAACAGCGTGCTCAACGTGAGCCAGATCCAGGGCGGCAAAAACATTTCCAAGGTCCTCTACGATTCCCCCATTAAGGAGGCCCTTAGCAACCGGCTCGCGCCGTCGTCGCGCTACCTGGAAAGCGGTAACTACGTGAAGCTGTCGAACGTAACGTTGTCGTATGCCTTGGGTGACCTGGGCAAGGTATTCAAGGGGGCCAGCATTTACGCCATCGGCCAGAACCTGTTCGTCATCACAAACTACACGGGCTTTGACCCTGAAGTCAACACCAACAAGACGGTGAACGGCGTGCCCTCGGCCGGCATCGATTACACCGGCTATCCGAGCGCCCGCACCTTCACGTTCGGCGTCAATTTCTCCCTCTAACCCACTCAACTACTTATTTTTATGAAAAAAATACTCAGCGCGGGGGCCCTGCTGGCGGTGCTTCAGCTTGCCAATAGCTGCCAGATCAACGAGGAGTTCCAGGGGACCTTGCCGGCAGCGCAGTCGGGCGGCGGCTCCGCCAATCCGGCATCTTTGCTCGATGGCGTGTACAGCTCGATGCGCAGCCCATTTCAGGGAGCTACCCAGGTGTTTGCCCTTTCGGAAGTAACCACCGACGAACGCCTCATGCCCACCCGCGGGGGCGACTGGGACGACAACGGCGTGTGGCGCCAGTTGCACCAGCACAACTGGGATGCCAACCACACCCAAGTGCGCGATGCGTTCAATAACCTGAACGGCGTCGTGTTCGCAGCCACTGACATTCTCCGCTACAATCCCAGCACGCAACAGGCCGCCGAAGCCCGCTTCCTGCGCGCCTGGGCCATGTACTGGGTGCTCGACCTTTACGACCAAGTGCCTTACCGCGACCCGGGCGAACCCGTAACGCAACTGGCCCGCGTGCGCAAGGGCACCGAGGCGCTCGACTTCATCATCAGCGAGGTGAACGCCGTGCTGGCGACCCTGCCCGACGCCCCGGTATCCCGGGCCACCAAAGACGCGGCCCGTGGCCTGCTCATGAAGTGCTACCTCAACCGGGGCGTGTATGCCAACCGCAGCACCCCCGCGTTCGCTGCGGCCGACATGAACCAGGTTATCAGCTTGGCCGATGCCATCATCAACAGTGGGCGCTACCGATTCGCCACCAACTACTTTGATAACTTTGCTCCCGACAATACCAACATCGGCACGGAGAACATCTTCACTGAACTAAACGTGGGCGGCGTGAGCAGCGGGGCCCAGTACGACCTGTGGCGCTTCATTTCGCACTACAACATGGCGCCCAGCGGCTACAACGGGCCAACGGCTTTGTCCGATTTCTACGACAAGTTTGGGGCTAACGACATTCGCCGGGGCACGGTATATAAGTACAAAAATGGCCCAACCAATCCTGGTAACCGCCAGAATGTGGGTTTCCTAATAGGCCAGCAATACAACCTGAATACGGATGTTGCGCTGACTGACCGCACCGGCGCGCCTTTGGCTTTTACGCGGGAGGTAAGCATCATCGAAACCAACGCCCAAACCTTGGAGCGCACGGGCATCCGCCCGATGAAATACCCACCTGACTTTACCAATAACTCGGCTGGCACGATTGACAACGACATGGTGCACTTGCGCCTGCCCGACATCCTGCTAATGAAGGCCGAAGCTATTCTGCGCGGGGGCACGGCCACGACAGCTGGCACCTACGGCAACACGCCGCTGGCGCTGGTCAACTCCATCCGCACGGATGCTTCGCGCAATGCCGGGGCTCTCGCCAGTGTGGACTTGAACGCCTTATACGACGAGCGAGGCCGGGAATTATACCTGGAAATGTGGCGTCGGCAGGACATGGTTCGCTTCGGCAAGTTTCTGGGGCCTATCCAGGAAGGGTCCACAACCAGCGCTGCTACCTACCTCATCTTCCCCATCCCCAACCAGCAGATTGCCGTTAACTCGAACCTAGTTCAGAACCCTGGGTACTAAGCTCTAAGCGGCGCGGAGCCCCAGAGGCCCCGCGCCGCTTGCCCATCGACCACGCAAAGGAGGATAAGCCAACGCTTATCCTCCTTTGTTTTAGGCCATTTTTCACCGTTTTCCCGTTTTCGGATGCTACGCACTATTCGCAATAAATCGAGCCTGTTTTTTGGCGCGCTGGCGCTGCTGTGGTCGGCCGCCTGGGGGCCCGTGGGGGCCCAAACGGCCGTTGACCCCTGGCGCATTGCCGCCGATAAGGTGGACCCCAACCACTACTACGGTGCCACGGTAGCCAACGGGCTGATTGGCATTGTGTCATCGCCGGTGCCGTTCCAGGTGAAGAGCGTGGTGCTGGCCGGCGCCTACGACCAGTACGGCCGCGGCCGGGTGAGCAACTTCCTCAACAGCTTCAACCTGCTGAATATGTACCTGGAGGTGGACGGCAAGCGCCTGGGGCCCCAGGAGGCCACCAACTTCCGCCAGGAGCTGGACATGCAGCGGGCGGCCCTGACGACCACTTTCGACTACGCCGACAAGGCTACCGTGCGCTACACGTACTACGCGCTGCGCCACCTGCCCTTCACGGTGCTGCTCGACGTGAGTATTACGGCCAAAAAGGACGTGAACCTGACCGCCGCCAGCGTGATGGAGGCCCCCGACGCGCTGCGCGACGTGCAGAACTACTACAACGAAATCGATAGGCCCCACGCCACGCTCAGCCTGCTCACGTCGTCGGCCAAAAGCCCGACGGGCAAGATTCAGCTGTGCGCGTCGACCAGCTTTTTGTTTGAGGAGCCGCACGGGCAGGAGCCCCGCATCATCCACGAGATGTGGGACAACAACATGCACCTGATGAAATTCGGCAAGGCCCTGAAGGCCGGTCAAACCTACGGCTACGCCATTGCGGGCTCGTCCATCACCTCGGCCCACCACCCCGACCCGCTGAACGAGGCCGAGCGCCTCACCATTTTTGCCCGCCTGGAGGGCCGCCAGCGCCTGCTCGACTTCCACGCCAAGGCCTGGAAGGATTTGTGGCAGAGCGACATTCAGATTACCGGCGATGCCCAGGCCCAGCAAGACGTGCACAGCATGCTGTACCACCTCTACAGCTTCTCGCGGGCGGGCACCGACTACTCGCCCTCGCCGATGGGCCTCTCGGGCCTGGGCTACAACGGCCACGTGTTCTGGGACACCGACGTGTGGATGTTTCCGGCGCTGCTGGTGCTGCACCCCGACATTGCCAAGTCGCTGCTGGAGTACCGCTTCCGCCGCCTGGAGCCGGCCCGGCGCAACGCCTTCGCCCACGGCTACCAGGGCGCCATGTACCCCTGGGAAAGCGCCGACACGGGCGTGGAGGAAACGCCGGTGTGGGCCCTGAGCGGACCGTTTGAGCACCACATTTCGGCCTGCGTGGCGCTGGCTGCCTGGCAGTACTACTGCGTGACGCAGGACAAGGACTGGCTGCGCGAGAAGGGCTGGCCCATCCTCTCGGCCACGGCCGACTTTTGGGCCAGCCGGGTGGAGCGCAACGGCCCCGGGCACTACGACATCAAGAACGTGGTGGCTTCCGACGAGTGGGCCGAGAACGTGGACAACGACGCCTTCACCAACGCCGCGGCCCAGGTGAACCTGCGCAACGCCACCGCCACCGCCCAGCTGCTGGGCCTGCGCGCCAACCCCGACTGGCTGCACGTGGCCCAGAACATTCCCATCCTCAAAATGGCCGACGGCGTGACCCAGGAGTACGCCACCTACCACGGCGAGGGCATCAAGCAGGGCGATGTGAACCTGCTGGCCTACCCGCTGAAGACGATTACCGACCCCGCCCAGATCCGCAAAGACTTGGCCTACTACGAAACCCGCGTGCCCACCGAAGGCACCCCGGCCATGACGCAGGGCATCTTCGCGCTGCTCTACTCGCGCCTCGGAAACGCCGACAAGGCCAAGCTGTGGTTCAAAGACGCATACGAACCTAACCTGCTGCCGCCCTTCCGCGTCATTGCCGAAACCAAGGGCGGCACCAACCCCTACTTCGCCACCGGCGCGGGCGGCGTGCTGCAAGCCGTGCTCATGGGCTTCGGCGGGCTCGACATTACGCCCGCCGGCATTGTGCAGCGCAAAACCACGCTGCCCAGCGGCTGGCAATCGGTGCGCATCACCGGCGTGGGGCCCCAGCACAAAACCTACGCCAACGGCCGCTAACGGCGGCTGGGGCCCCGGGCCTTTAAATCCCGGGGCTCAGGGGCTCAGGGGCGGCTTACAAAAAGCCGGTCATGCTCATCTGGCGTCCACGCAGTGAAGCATCTTTCCCGCTGAGTAAACCTAATTACTTACGCGAGAGAGATGCTTCACTGCGTGGACGCCAGATGAGCATGACGGCCTTTGGGGGCACCAGGGTCCTAATTTGGGGGCCCTGGCACGAACGCGCTGCCCACGCGCCGCCTCAATCGTCGTCGTCGTCGCGTTTGGGCGTGGGGCGCAGGAAGGCGCCGCGGCGGGGGGCCGGCACGGCGGCGTTTTCGCCCCGGATGGCCTTCCAGACCACCTCGGTAAGGTCGCGGTCGGGGGTGGCGTCTTCGCGGGCCAGGTTGAACTTGGCCGAGCGCTCGGCGCTGCGGTTCCAGGCGGTGTTGCGGGCGTCGAGGGGCACGCGGGCGGCTTTGGCTTGGTACGGGGCCCCGGCGGGCGCGGCCTGGAACACGCCGAACAGCGGCCGCGCGGCGGCGTCGTACTGGCTCATGGGCGGCAGACCGAGGACGAGCTCCATCGTGCGCAGCACCCCGGCCGTGGTGTAGAGGGTGTGGTCGACGGCGCCGCGGCGGGTGTAGGGGCTGATGACGAAGGCCGGCGAGCGGTGGGCGTCCACGTGGTCGGGGCCGTTCTGGGCATCGTCTTCAAGCACGAACACCACCGACTCGTTCCAGATGGAGCTGTGCGAGAGGTGCTCCACGAACTGGCCCAAGGCAAGGTCGTTGTCGGCCACGGCCGAGATGGGTGAGATTTTGCCCAGCCGCTGGCCGCTGGTGTGGTCGTTGCTGATGCGGATGGTGCTGAACTGGGGCACGGCCCCGCGGGCCAGCAGCGAGTCAAAGTCCTGGGCCCAGATGCGCACCCGGTCCACGTCCTTCACGTCCAGGTCGAAGCCCGGGGCCTTGGGGCAAATGTGCCCTTCCAGCGACTTGAGCGGCGTTTTGCCGTTTTCGGCAAACTCGCCGTAGCTGCGGTAGCTGCGGCCGGCGCGCTGGCAGTAGTCCCAGATGAAGCCGTCGCGCGGGTAGGCAATTTTGCGGGTGCCCTCGAAGTCGTAGGTGCCGCCGCGCCCGCCGTAGCTGATGGGCCACGACTTCTCCACGTAGTCGGTGGCGTAGGCGGCCATGCTCCAGTTGTGGCCGTCGGCGCTCACCTCGGCATTCACGTAGAAGTTGTCGAGCAGCACGAACTCGCGGGCCAGCGCGTGGTGGTTGGGCGTCACGCGCTCCGGAAAAATGCACAGCGTCGAGTCGCCGTTGCCCTCGCGCATATCGCCGAGCACCTGGTCGTACGTCCGGTTTTCCTTGATGATGTAGAACACGTGCTTGATGGGCGACGCCTGGCCCGCGCGGCGCGGAATAGGGCCCCCAGCTACGCCCAAGGCTTCTTTTTCCAAGGCCGGCGTGAAGGGCGTATTGGCGTACACTTGCGCCGAATAGGCCTTGAGCTGGGCCGCGCTCGGCGCTGGGATGACCGAGAGCGTGCCCTTGAACAGCCCGCCGATGTACTGCTCGCGTCCGTTAATGATGCCCTTTTGGTAGCCGCTGTTGTCGGTGCGCTTCACCGGCTGGGGCCCCCGGGGGTTGGGCAGCGAGGAAAAGCCCTTGCCGTTGGCCACCAGCACCTGCTTGCCCAGCGTGCGCACGCAGGTGGGGTACCAGCCCGTGGGGATGAAGCCCTTCGGGACGCTCTTGCCCGGCGCCGCCACGTCGAACACGGCCAGGCAGTTGTTGTCGGCGTTGGCGATGTAGAGGGTTTTCTCGTCGGGGCTCAGGGCCAGGCCGTTGGGCGTCGAGCCGGTGAGCTTGGTGGGGTACAGGGCCGAGGAAATGGTTTCGAGCACCTTCCAGCTCTTGGCGTCCACCACCGACACGGAGTTGTCGTTGGCATTGGCCACGAACAGGTAGCGGCCGCTGCGGCTCTGAATCAGCTCGTTGGGGTGGCTTTCGGTGGCCAGGCGCTGCCGGATCTGGCCGGTGCGGGTGTCGTAGGCCAGCAGCTCATCGCCGCCCCACAGGCTGATGTAGAGCGTGTTGCCGTCGGGCGCCAGCAGGCACCCGTAGGCCTCGTGGCCCAGGGCTAGCCGGCTGAGCGTACGCTTGGTTTTCAGGTCAATGACGTACAGCGCGTTGTCCTCCTTGGTCACGGTGTAGAGGCGCTGCCGGGGCCCGTCCACGGCCAGGCCGGCGGGGCTGATTTTCTCCTTCGGCCAGGCCTTGCCCAGGCGCAGCGTGTCGGGGGCCCCCAGCTTGCGGGCGGCCACGGGGTAGGCCAGGATAACGTTGTCGTTGGCGCCCGACACGTAGAGTCGGTCGGCCGCCGCGTTGAACGCCAGCCCGTACCACGACTTGCCGATGACTTTCTCATCGAGCAGCTTTTGCGTTACCGGGTCGATGAGCTGCACCGTTTGGGTGCTCTGCCCGTTGTTGGTAACGGCCAGCAGCCGGCCCGATTGCGAGAGCTGCATGTTCAGCGGCAGGTCGCCGAGGGCCAGGGCGGGGCCCCCGGCCGGCGTGAGCGACCAGCCATTGGGCAGCAGAATTTTGGCGGCCCGGGGGTCGTCGGCGGGCACTTGGGCGGCGGCCGGGCGGGCGGCCAGCAGGCCGAGGGCGGCGGCCAGGGCAAAAGCGATTTTCATGCGGAGCGGAATGAGCCAGCAAAACGCCGCCCAACCCAGGCGGCCGGCCCGGCTTAGGCCCGGGCTGAGCGCAAAGGTCGGCAGCGGGCGGCCGTGCGCGGCTACGCCAATATTACGTTTGCGCGGGCCGCCGGGGCCCCGGCGCGGCTAGTACATGGTGGCGGCCCAGCTGGCCGGGCTGATGCTGCGCCGCCGCCGTTGCAGCTCGCGCACGCGGTACACCGCTACCACGGCCCCAATTACCCAGCCAATAATGGTGGGTTGCAGCAACAGGAATAGCGTGCCCAAGCCCCGGCGCCGGTTCATCAACAGCGAAATTCCAGGAAAAAGGCATGCCAACCACCTGAGCCCAACAGATTGATACAATCCAAATATATCCGATAAACATTCAAAAGTTTAAAGGCAACCGTTTGGTGCCGGTCGCCATTCGGGGGTTGCGGCGGGCCCCCAGGCAGCCAAAGCCGGGCATTGGCCACTGACAGGGCCCCGGCCGCGGCCTTCGCATCCACCGGCTTGCACCGGGCCGGCGCTGGCGCGGCCGACCCGGTACAAGCCGGTGGTGGGCGGAGCTAAATCGCAATTTTCTGTACCTTCCGCCTCGAAATTATCCTCTCTTTCCCACCCTTTGCCCCTACCCGCCTATGAGCCAGGTACCCGAGGCGCCCTCCCGGCGCGAGTTTGTTAAGAAAAGCACGTTGGCCGCGGCCTCGTTTTTCATTGTGCCGCGCTTCGTGCTGGGCGGCAAGGGCTACACCGCCCCCAGCGACCAGCTGTTGATTGCTGGCATTGGCGCTGGCGGCAAGGGCGAAAGCGACATTGCCATGTTTGCCAAAACCGGCAAGGCCCGCATCGCCTACCTCTGCGACGTGGACGACCGCCGCGCTGCTAATTCGCGCAAAGCGTTTCCTCAGGCCAAGTACTACAAAGACTGGCGGAAGATGCTGGAGAAAGAGCACAAGCACATCGACGCGGTATCGGTGTCGACGCCCGACCACAACCACGCCATGCCGGCCCTGGCGGCCATGCAAATGGGCAAGCACGTGTACGTGCAGAAGCCGCTGACCCACGACATTTACGAGGCCCGTGCGCTCACCGAGGCGGCCCGCAAGTACCCCAAAGTGGTGACCCAGATGGGCAACCAGGGCTCGTCCAACGACGGCGTGCGCCAGCTGATGGAGTGGTACGACGCCGGCACCATTGGCGACGTGCACACCGTTTACTGCTGGACGGACCGGCCCGTCTGGCCCCAGGGCATTGCCTGGCCCACTACCGCGGCCACGCCGCCCGCCGAGCTGGATTGGGACTTGTGGCTGGGCACGGCCCCCAAGCGCGATTACGTCGACCACCTCATCCCCTTCAACTGGCGCGGCTGGTGGGCCTACGGCACGGGGGCCCTCGGCGACATGGGCTGCCACCTGATGGAGGCCCCCTTCCGGGTGCTCGACTTGCAGTACGCCAACTCGGTGCAGGCCAGCGTGGGCAGCGTGTACGTCGACGAGTTTAAGCGCGGCTACTTCCCCGACAGCTGCCCCCCCAGCAGCCACGTCACGCTCACGTTCCCCAAAACCGCCAAAACCAAGCAAGACATTACCATGCATTGGATGGACGGCGGCATCCAGCCCGAGCGCCCCGACGAGCTGGGCGCCAACGAGCTGTTTGGCGACGGCGGCAACGGCATTCTCTTCATCGGCGACAAGGGCAAGATGATGGCCAGCACCTACGCCGACAACCCGCGCCTGCTGCCCCTCTCGCGCAACCAGGAGGTGACGGTGCCCCAGACCCTGGCCCGCGTGCCGGGCCAGGCCAACGGCCACTACGGCCAGTGGGTAGAAGCCTGCCTGGCCGGCGCCGGCAAAACGAAACTCAGCTCGCCCTTCGCGCTGGCAGGCCCCCTCACCGAGGCCCTGCTGATGGCCAACCTGGCCGTGCGCGGCTACGACCTGCAAAAGCCCCGGGCCACGGGCCAGGGCTTCGACTACCCCGGCCGCGGCCGCAAGCTGCTCTGGGACAACCAGCAAATGCGCATCACCAACCTCGACGAGGTTAACCAGTTCGTGAAGCGCGACTACCGCACCGGCTGGTAAGCCAGCGGCGGCCGCCGCGGGGCCCCATGCGGGGCTTTTGCGGCGGCCGCCGTATGTTTGCCGGCACTTGGGGGATTAGCTCAGCTGGCTAGAGCGGTTGCTCCGCAAGCAACAGGTCATCGGTTCGACTCCGATATTCTCCACCAAAAAGCCCTGGCCAGTTGGCCGGGGCTTTTTGGTTGCGTTTGCCCCGCGCTGGGGGCCCTATTTCTCTATGTAATAGCGCAGGTTTTCCTTGGTGATGATGTCGAGCGGCAGGTACTTCAGCGGGGGCACTTCCTTCTTGAAAACCAACTGGTCGGCCAGTGCAAAAACGCCCTGGTAGCCCTGCTCGTGCGGGTTTTGGTTGATGAGGAAGTCAATCACGTTCTCGTTGAGGAAGTGAATGTTCTTTTCCAGCAGGTCGTAGCCCACCAGGCGCACGTCCTCGCGGTGGTAGGCTTGCAGGTAGGGCGCAATTTCGTAAGCCTTGGAAGTGCTCACGAAAATGCCGCGCAGGTTCACTTCCGCGTCGTCGAGCAGCCGGTTCAGCTGCCGGGCAAATGATGGGTCGGACGGGTCGGGCAGGTCGATGCTAACGACGGCATCGGGGGCCGGGCGGGGCCCCGGAGCCGCTTCGTTCTGGGCGGCCAGCTGGGCAAAGTAGTCGCGGAAGCCCCGCTCCTTCTGCGTTACGTGCACGGAGTTGGCAATGTCTTCGGCGATGTGGGCGATGAGGTACGTGCCCGGCCGGGCCTGCCCAAACTGCACCAGCTTGCCCGCCAAAAACCCGCTCTGGTACGAGTCCTGCCCCACGTAGCTCAGCGAGGGCAGCTCGGCGATGTAGGTATTGAAGAGCACGTACGGAATGCGCTGCGCCTGCCAGCGCTCAAAAAACGCCAGCGATTCGCGGTAGAACAGCGGCGCCACGAGGATGCCGTCGGGCTCGGAGCGCGTGGCCGCCTCGGCCTGCGCCACAAACGAGGCCACCTCCGTGAGCTCGTAGGGGTACATGGTGACGTTGACGCCGTACTGCTTGAGCTCCTTGGCGGCCTTGCCGATGCCGTCCCACGGGGCCTGCCAGTAGGGGTCGATGAGGTGGTCGGGCTGCACCACGGCCAGCTGGTAGGTGCGGTTCGAGCCGAGCGTGCGGGCAATCAGGTTGGGCTCGTAGTCCAGTTCCTCCATCATCAGCAGCACTTTCTGCCGCACTTTTTCCGAGACCCGGCCCCGGTTGTGGAGCACCCGGTCCACGGTTCCCACCGACACGTTGGCCTTGGCGGCAATATCCTTGATGCGTACCGCAATTTTTTCCATACTGCTAACGACCCTTCGCCCGGCGCGCCGGCTTGCGTGCGGCGCCCTAGCGCGCGGGTCCGCGCTTGCTTGTAAACGTACCAAAGTTATCACGTAACTCAGCGCCCAGGGCCGCGCCGCCGCACGGAGCCGCCGGCAACAGCAACGAACAGTGCCCGGGGTTGCTGCGCATCTGCTTTTTTTTATATCGGGGCCCCAGGCGTTGGGCTTGGCTTACCGAACCACTTAAAGTGCCGTGTGTGCGCACACTCTGAACAATTATTTTTGCGTGTGCGCACACATTTTTTGTCTAACGCTTGCTTTGCTTGCGCGGCAGGCTTATGTTTGATCCAAGCAAACTCTTATTTACTACGATTATTCCATGCAGCCGCGCTGGCCCTTGGCCTGCCGGCCTCTATAAAGCGCCCCGGCCATTACTGCACTAATTCTTGCTTCGCGCTCCGAAAGCAGCCCCTGGGGCCCCGGCTTTTCGCCTGCCGCGCCTTCCTGCTTCGTTTTAAAAATCCGCCATTTTTACGCTCGAAATTCAGCCATGGAAGTTTTGAATTACTCCGAAACTACGTTTGAAAAACTGCCGGTCACCGTTTTTGAAACGTCGCGGGAAGGCGCCATTTACGTGGCCCACGAAATTGCCGAGCTGATCCGCGCCAAGCAGGCCAAGGGCGAGCAGGCCGTGCTGGGCCTGGCCACCGGCTCGTCGCCCATCGGCGTGTACAAGGAGCTGGTGCGGCTGCACCGCGAGGAGGGCCTCAGCTTTCAAAACGTGGTCACGTTCAACCTCGACGAATACTACCCCATGCCGCCCGACGAGCTGCAGAGCTACGTCTACTTCATGCACGAGCAGCTGTTCGACCACGTGGACATCCGGCCCGAAAACGTGCACATCCCGGACGGAACGCTGGCCATCGAAAAGGTGAAGGCCTACTGCCAGGCCTACGACAAGCTGATGGAGGACTACGGCGGGCTCGACTTGCAGCTGCTCGGCATCGGGCGCACCGGCCACATCGGCTTCAACGAGCCGGGCTCGGCCAGCACCTCGGCCACGCGCCTGGTAAAGCTGGACCCGTTGACGATTACCGACGCGGCCAAGGACTTCATCAAGGAAGAATACGTGCCGCTGCGGGCCCTCACGATGGGCGTGGGCACCATCACCAAGGCTCGCCAAATCATCCTGCTGGCCTGGGGCGAGGGCAAGGCCAAAATCCTCCAGGAAACGGTGGAGGGCAAGATTTCGGACGCCGTGCCGGCCTCCTTCTTGCAGCAGCACCCCCACACGCGGGTGGTGGTGGACCAGTGGGCGGCCCTGGAGCTGACGCGCATCAAAACGCCCTGGCTGGTGGGCATGTGCGCCTGGGACGACGTCCTGATTCGGCGGGCCGTTATCTGGCTGAGCCTCAAGATGCAGAAGCCCATCCTCAAGCTCACCGACGAGGACTACAAGGACGGCAGCCTGAGCGACCTGCTGGTGGAATCGGGCAACGCCTACAGCCTCAACATCCGGGTGTTCAACGGTATCCAGCACACCATCACGGGCTGGCCGGGCGGCAAGCCCAACTCGAACGACGCCCAGCGGCCCGAGCGGGCCCTGCCGGCCCACAAGCGGGTGCTCATCTTCAGCCCCCACCCCGACGACGACGTGATTTCGATGGGCGGCACGCTGCTGCGCCTCGTCGACCAGGGCCACGACGTGCACGTGGCCTACCAGACCTCGGGCAACATCGCCGTGTTTGACGACGACGCGCGCCGCTTCGCCGACTTCGCCCTGGACTTCGCCCAGAAGCTGCACGTGGGCGCCAACAAAATGCAGCGCGAGCACGCCGAAGTGGTGGAGTTCCTCAGCCACAAGAAGTTGGGCGAGGAAGACAGCCTGTTGGTGCAGGACATCAAGGCCCTGATTCGGAAAGGCGAGGCGGCGGCGGCCTGCCGCTTCTGCGGCGTGAAAGATGCCAACGTACACTTCATGAACATGCCGTTTTACGAAACCGGGCAGGTGAAGAAGAAGCCCCTGGGCGAGGAAGACATCCAGGAAGTGGTGAACATTTTGCAGGAAATCCAGCCCCACCAAATCTTCGCCGCCGGCGACCTGCGCGACCCGCACGGCACGCACAAGGTGTGCCTCGACGCCATTTTTGCCGCCCTGGCGCGCCTCAAGGGCAAAGAAGCCTGGCTCGACGACTGCTACCTGTGGCTCTACCGCGGGGCCTGGCAGGAGTGGGACGTGGAGGAGATTGAAATGGCCGTGCCCATCAGCCCCGAGGAGTTGATGCGCAAGCGCCAGGCCATTTTCAAGCACCAGTCGCAGAAGGACAGCGCCGTGTTCCCCGGCAACGACAAGCGCGAATTCTGGCAGCGCTCCGAAGACCGCAACCGCGCCACCGCCAAGCGCTACGACCAGCTCGGCCTGGCCGAATACGAGGCCATGGAGGCCTTCGTACGCTACCGCTTTTAGGGCCCCGGGGCCACTTCCGGGGCTCCGGCCCGCCGGTGCTAAGGCGCTGGCGGCCGCCCCACTCCGCCCCCGGGCGCACCCTCCCCTCTTTTTCTTGATTGTTGCATGAAAGACAGCAAAGCCATCGTCGTTCCGCCCCTGGTCATCATCGGGGCCCTGTTTTTCATCTTCGGGTTCATCACCTGGCTCAACGGCACGCTGATTCCGTTCCTGAAAATTGCCTGCGACCTGACCTACGCGCAGGCCCTGCTGGTCACGTTCGCCTTCTACATCGCCTACGTGTTTTTGGCCATCCCGTCGTCGCTGATTTTGCGCCGCACGGGCTTCAAAAACGGCATGGCGCTGGGCCTGGTCGTGATGGCGGCGGGCGCCCTGGTGTTCGTGCCGGCGGCGCAGGCCCGCTCGTTTGGCCTGTTTCTGGCGGGCTTGTTTGTGCAGGGGGCCGGCCTGGCGCTGCTCCAAACCGCCTCCAACCCCTACGCCACCGTGCTGGGGCCCATCGAGAGCGCCGCCCGGCGCATCAGCATCATGGGCATTTGCAACAAGGTGGCCGGGGTGCTGAGCCCGTTCATCATCGGGGCGGTGGTGCTGAAGGGCGCTTCGGAGCTGGAAAGCCAGCTGGCCCGCACCGCGTCGCCCGCCGCCAAAGCCGTGCTGCTCCAGCAGTTGGCCGACCGCGTAATTTTCCCTTACCTCGTGATGGCGGGGGCCCTGGTGGTGCTCGCCGGCCTGGTTAAGCTGTCCGGCCTGCCGGAAATCATCACCGAAGAAACGGCACCCACGCCTGCCGCCGGGGCCCCAGCGGCCGCGGGGAAGGGCCTTTTCCAGTACCCGCACCTGGCCCTGGGCGTGGGGGCCCTGTTTTGCTGCGTGGGCGTGGAAGTGATTGCCGGCGACACCATCATCCAGTACGGCCGGGCGCAGGGCATCAGCCTCGACGTGGCCCGCAACTTCACCTCCCTCACGCTAGTGGCCATGCTGGTGGGGTATTTTGTGGGCGTGTGGGCCATTCCGCGCTACGTGAGCCAGCAAAGGGCGCTGGCCATTTGCGCCGCGGTGGGGGCCCTGTTCACGGTGGGCATTTTGGCTACCCACGGCTTTTCGTCGGTGGCGCTGGTGGCGCTGCTGGGCCTGGCCAACTCGCTGATGTGGCCGGCCATTTTTCCGCTCAGCATCCGGGGCCTGGGCAGCTACACCGAGCATGGCTCGGCGCTGCTCATCATGGGCATTGGGGGCGGCGCGGTGCTGCCCTACGTGTACGGCAAGCTGGGCGAAGGGCTGGGGTTGCAGCAAGCCTACGTGCTCCTGATTCCCTGCTACTTGTACATCTTGTTCTTCGCCCTTCGGGGCCACGCCTACCAGCCCAAAACGGCGGTATCCTACGCCTTACCAGTTGCTTAATCCGCTGTGCCCATGAACCCGAAACCTACCCTGCGTTGGGCCCTGGTGGCGGTGCTGCTGGCGCTGGGGGCCCCGGCGCGGGCCCAGTTTCGGGTGGTGGGCTACCTGCCGGCCTGGCGCGGCGAAGTGAACCCGGCGCAGCTCGCCCAGCTCACCCACGTCAACTACGCCTTTTTGCTGCCCACGGCCACCGGCGGCCTGGTGCCCCTCGAAAACCCCGATAAATTGCGGCGCCTGGTGGCGGCGGCCCACGCCGCCGGGGTGCGGGTGCTGGTGTCGGTGGGCGGCTGGCACGACGGCGACCACAGCGCCTTCGACGCCATCGGGGCCAACGCGGCTTATACTAATACCTTCACCACCAACCTGATGCAGTTTACCGCCGCGTACCAGCTCGATGGCATCGACATCGATTGGGAGCACCCCGACGCCAGTACCGCCGCCGGCTACGGGGCCCTTATGGCGGCGCTGGCGGCCCAGCTGCACCCCCGCGGCCTGCTGCTGACGGCCGCCGTGGCCGGGGGCACCTGGGCGGGCCCCGGCATTCCCAGCCACGTATTCGGCGATGTAGATTTTCTGAACATCATGGCCTACGACGCGCCCCCGCCCGCACATTCTACCTACGAAGGGGCGGTGGAAACGCTGGCCTACTGGAAGGGCCGCGGCCTGCCGGCCACCAAAGCCGTGCTGGGCCTGCCCTTCTACGGCCAGCCCAACGGCGAAGCCTTCTCGGCCCTGGTGGCCCGGGGGGCCCCGCCCAGCGCCGACCTGTTCGGCAGCGTGGGCTACAACGGCTTGCCCACCATCGCGCGCAAAACCAACCTGGCCTTCGACCAGGGCAGCGGCGTGATGATTTGGGAGCTGACGCAGGACGCGGCCGGGGCCAACGCCTTGCTTGCGGCCATTGCCCGGGTGGTGGCGCAACGCACCCGGGCGGGGGCCCCGGCGCACTAGAGCCTGTTATGTACTTGAAGCGTGTCGGGCGAGCATAATACAGGCAAAAACGACAAAATGAAGCTGCTGTAAGGTCTGACTCAAGCGCTCGTGGTCGCGGGCCAGCCGCCGAAAGCGGCTGCACCAGGCAAAGCTGCGTTCGACCACCCACCGGCGGGGCAATAATACAAAACCAGTCTGCCCTTCTGGTTTCATAATTACTTGCAAGTCAATGTCATGCACCGCCGCTTCGTACTCCGGGTCCTCCCCCGTATACCCCTGGTCGCCGAAGCTGACCTCGACCGTTTGACCCGTCACTTCCTGCACCTGCCGACATAGCTCGCCCACCTGCGCCCGCTCCTGCTCATTAGCCGGGGTGACGACCACGCTCAGCAGGTGGCCCAGCGTATCCACGGCGATGTGCGCTTTACTTCCCTTGCGCCGTTTGGCTCCGTCATAGCCCGCCCGGTGTCCACTCTCAGGCGTGCTTTGCAGCGTGCGCCCGTCAAAAATGACGGCCGTGGGTGTAGCTGCCCGGCCCAGTAACATTCGCTGCAACTCATTCAAGTCGTGTACGATACGTTCGAATACGCGGGCGTCCCGCCAGCGCTCCCATTGCTGGTACACGGCCGCCCAGGGCGGCAGGTCGTGGGGCAGGTAACGCCAGGGGCAACCTGTGTGGGCCAGATAGCGCAAGCCATTAAAGAGGGCGCGCAACGGGTGTTCCCGTTGGGGCGCATCTTCACGCATCAAGCACAGGTAGGGGCACACAAATGCCCATTCATCGTCCGAAATATCACTGGGGTAACACCGCGTTGTCGCCATACCCCAAATTTAACCCTCAGTACAGAACAGCCTCTAGCGGCGGGCCGCCGGCCAGCACGGCGGGGCCCGTGGTAAAGTATTAAAGCCAGCCGCGCACCACCTGCTAGGCCGCGTAGCAGCGGCGTTTAGCGCCGTTATAACCAAATTTTTGCGTGCGCGGGCACCCTTTGCATTTTTTATCTGCGTGTGCGCACACATTTTTTGACGCCGCGCTTGCTTTGTGTGCAGCAGGCAGTTATGTTTGGGGCAAGTTAGCTATATAGTTGTTCGAAAAGTCTTATTCGTCAGCCAGAACCAGACCGGAAAAACGGGCGCGCAGCCAGCGCGCTCCGCGGGTATACCGGCGTTGTTTGGGCCGCAAGTGAAGGCGCAGTTATCGGCGCGGTGTTATTGAAACGGCTACCAATTCAACGACTCTCCTCTGCCATGCTCCCCGTTCCCTACTCCTGCCCTGCCACTCCCGCCGCCTTACCTAGCTTCTTAGCTGGGGCCCCCACGGGCCGCGCGCACCGGCCGGGCTAGGGCCCCAGGCCCTCCTTTTCAACTTGCCGGCCGCCTCGCGCCTGGTTCTTGGCTCCGTTCCGCATGACGGCGGAAAAGCTGCTTTTTAGCGCGGCGCTGTCGTTTTTTTCTCACCAATTTCCCCACCGAAGTCTATGAAAAACTTTACTTGGTTTATTTTTCTGCTCTTGCTGGGCTTGCCCGGCTTGGTACAGGCCCAAACGACGACGGTGACGGGCAAGGTGACTGACGCGAAAGGCACCTCCCTGCCGGGGGTGACGGTCGTCGTGCGGGGCACGCGCCAGGGCGCCACCACTAACGCGGAGGGCACGTACTCCATCGCAGCGGCCGACACGGCGGCGCTGGTGTTTTCGTCGGTGGGCTACAACGCGCAAACGGTGCGGGTGCGGTCACAATCGACTATTAACGTGTCGCTGACCGAAAACACCCAGGCGCTGGACGAGGTGGTGGTAACGGCCCTGAACGTGTCGCGCGAGCGCAAAACCCTGGGCTACTCGGTGACGGAAATCCAGGGCACCTCGCTGACCCAGGCCCGCGAAACCAACGTGGCCAACTCGCTGGTGGGGAAAGTGGCCGGCTTGAACGTGAACTCCACGGCCGGGGGCCCTGGCTCGTCAAGCAACGTCATCATCCGCGGCGCGTCGAGCATCAACCAAACCAACCAGCCGCTCTACGTCATCAACGGCATTCCGGTGGAGAGCCAGCCCAGCGGCGGGGCCGGGGCCAGCATCGGCAACAGCGGCGGGCAGTACGACAACGCGCCCGACTTTGGCGACCCCATCTCCAACCTGAACCCCGACGACATCGAGACGATTTCCGTGCTGAAGGGCGCGGCGGCCTCGGCCCTGTACGGCTACCGGGCCAAGGCGGGCGTTATCCTGATTACGACCAAGAGCGCCAAGGGCAACGACGGCATTGAGCTGAACAGCAACTACGTCGCCCAGCGCGCGTTCAACCTCACCGACTGGCAGTACGAGTACGGCCAGGGCAGCACCGGCATCAAGCCCGCCACGGCCACCGCGGCGGCGCAGTCGGGCAACTCCAGCTGGGGCGCGCGGCTCGACGGCACCCCCGTGGTGCAGTTTGACGGCACCTCGCGGCCCTACTCGGCGCAGAAAGACAACATCAAAAACTTTTACCGCACGGGCGGGGCCCTCACCAACACGCTCTCGTTCAACAAAAGCTTTACGGGCGGCTCGGTACGCCTCTCGGCCAGCGACCTGGCCAACACGGCGGTGGTGCCCAACTCGCGCCTCGACCGCCAGACGTTTAACCTGACGGGCACCTTCGACCCCTTCAAGCGCCTCACCATTGATGCGCGCACCAACTACATCCTGGAGCAGGCCAAAAACCGGCCCGTTTTGTCGGATGGGGCCGGCAACGCCAACTTCAACGTGGCCTTCCTGCCCACCAGCCTGGACGTGCGCGACTTGCAGGGCCCCAACGGCAACGGCACGCTGGCCAACGGCAACGAGCTGACGTTCAACACCGGTAACCTGTACAACACCAACCCTTATTTCGCGGCCAACCAGTTCGTCAGCAACACCCGCCGCGAGCGGATGCTCTCCAACCTGACGGCCCGCTATAACTTCGATTTTGGCCTGTTTTTGCAGGGCCGCCTCGGGCGTGACGCCTACAACGACCGCATCACGACCGTGACGCCCTCGGGCACGGCCTACCGCCCCTCGGGCAGCATCACGGAAATCACCAACCAGTTCACCGACCTCAACGCCGACGTGCTGGCCGGCAAGACCTTCAAGGTGGGCGAAGACTTCACGTTCGCGCCCAACGTGGGCGCCAGCTACCGCCGCACCAAGCAGGAAGGCTTCCAGAACTTTGGCAACGACTTCGCCGTGTTCGGCATCAACCAGTTGAGCAACACCAAGACGCGCTCGGTAGCCCCCATCTTCTACGACCTGGAGGTGCAGTCGGTGTACGGCTCGGCGGACTTCTCCTACAAGGATTTTCTGTTTCTAACGGGCACCGTGCGGCGCGACTGGTTCTCGTCACTGGCCACGCCCGGCGTTGAAGGCAAAGACCTTGGAAAAACGTATCCTGGTGTAAGCGGCTCGTTTGTGTTCTCGGAGCTGTTCAAGCCCGCTTTCCTCTCGTTTGGCAAAGTCCGGGCCGGCTACTCGAAAGTAGGGCAAGCTACTGGCCCCTTCCGCACACAGCTCAATTACTCCCTAGGTTCGACTACGCTCAACGGAGTGCCCTACGGGGGCCCCTCCGACTCCAGTATCCCTAACCCTAATTTAAAAGCATCGGAGGCTACCGAGTTAGAAGTAGGCACCGAATTAGCTTTTCTGCAAAACCGGCTGCGGCTCGACCTGACCTTCTACAAGAAGAACTCGACCGGCGAGATTGTGGACGCTCCTTCCTCGATTACATCGGGTTACTCGAGCGCGGTATTGAACGCGGGCCGGTTGGAAAACAAGGGCGTGGAAATGTTGCTGACCGTGCTGCCGGTGCGCAGCGCTAAGTTCACCTGGACTTCTTCGTTTAACGCGGCCTACAATAAGAGCACGGTGCTCTCGCTGGCCGCCGACCAAACGCAGTCGGTGTACGCCACGTCGCGCTCGGGGGCGGGCTTCCTGGGGCAGGTGGTGGGCAAGCCCTTCGGGCAAGTGCTGGCCTACGACTACCAATACAACACGGACGGAAGCATTGCGCTGGCCCCCAGCGGCGTGCCGGCCCGCGGCAACCTCACCTCCTACGGCACCGCCTACCACCCCTGGACGATGGGCTGGAGCAACGACTTTACGCTCGGCAACATTAACCTGGGCGTGCTGATTGACGGCAAGTTTGGGGGCAAAATCTTCTCCACCACCGACTACTACGCCACCATCTACGGCCTGCGCAAGGAAACGCTGGTGAACCGCGAGGGCAACTTCGGCACCGCCGCCAGCCCCATCAACGCCCAAACCTACTACGGCACGCTGGCCGACAACGTGAGCAAGCAGTTCGTGCAGGACGCCAGCTTCATCAAGCTGCGCCAGGTCACGCTGGGATACTCATTTCCGACCAAGCTGTTCAACAACCACGTGCAGCGCCTGACCCTGAGCCTGGTGGCGCGCAACCTGTTTTACTTCCGCCGCCTCACCGACAACATCGACCCCGAGGGCAGCTACAACGCCTTCACGCAGGGCCTGGAGCTGGGCGGCGTACCGCCGTCGCGCACGTTCGGCCTCAACCTGAACGCGAAGATTTAGGGCTTTTCCGTTAACTTCTTACCTATTGGCTATATGAAAAGTCTGTTCTCAAAACCAGGGGCCCTGGCCCTGGGGGCCCTGCTGCTGGCCAGCGGCTGCACCGACCGGTTCACCGAAATCAACACCAACCCCACCACCTACAGCCAAACCAACTTCGACGGCAACTACTTGCTGGCGCAGGAGCAGCTGACGTATACCGGCAGCACCGACTTTGCCTTCGAAACCTGGCGCGGCAACCTCATTTACTGCGCCACCATGATGCAGGGAATGTCCACGGTGATCAGCTACTGGGCCGGCGACAAGTACTTGCTCAACGAAGGCTACACCGGCGCTTACTGGGAGCGCGCCTACTCCGAGCAGGTGAAGCCCGCCACCGACTTGGTGGTTTTCACCGCTGGCAAAGACCAGTACAAAAACCTGCACCAAATTGCCCGCATCATGCGCGCGCTCATCATGGAGCGCATTACGGACCTCTACGGCGACGCGCCCTATACCCAAGCGGGCCAGGGCTATTACCAGGGCATCATCACGCCCGCGTACGACCCGCAGATGGCCATTTACAACGACCTGATCAAGGAAGTGACCGAGGCCTCGGCGGCGCTTGACCCCAACGCCGACATTCCTTCGGGCGACGTGTACTACAAGGGCAACATTGCGCAGTGGCAGCGCTTCAGCAATACCTTGCTGCTGCGCCTGGGCATGCGCCTGAGCAAGGTAGACCCCGCCAAAGCCCAGCAGATTGCCGCCCAGGTGCAGGGCAAAACCATGACCAGCGACGCCGACAACGCCTACGTGCTATTTGACGTGGCCGGCGGCCGGGCCACCCAAAACCGCAACAGCCAGGTGCTGCTCGGCGACGGCGGGCAGGAGCACTACTACGTGAAGTGGTCGAAGACGTTTATCGACTACCTGCAAACCAACAACGACCCGCGCCTGTCAAAAATCGCGGCCACGCAGCTCTACCTCTCGGACGGCAACAAAACCCAGAACGCCAACTTCGTGACCACAGCGGCCGTGCAAAAAGGCCTGCCCAACGGCCGCGACCTGAGCGGGCGCCCGGCCTACGACGTGTCGACGGCGCCTGGCTACACCACCTTCCCCGACTACTCCTCGCCCAACCCGGGCATGACGAAGCGCACCGGCCCGGCGTTCATCCTCACCTACGCCGAATCGGAACTGCTGCTGGCCGATGCCGCCCAGCGCTTTAGCCTGACGACGGGGGGCAGCGCGGCTAGCCACTACAGCGCCGGCGTAACGGCCGCTATGACGTACCTGAGCCAGTACGACGCCACGATGGCCGTGGCCCCGGCCGACATCGCAACCTACCTGGCGGCCCACCCCTACGCGGCCGCCCAGGGCCTGGAACAGATTAACACCCAGTACTGGGCCCTGACCAACACCATGCTCGACTTCTACGAGTCGTGGAGCAACTGGCGCCGCACCGGCTTCCCGGTGCTTACCCCCGTGGTGTACCCCGGCAACGCTACCAACGGGACGATTCCGCGCCGCTTCCCCTACCCCCTCTCCGAGATTACCAGCAACCCCAACAACTACGCCACGGCCAAGGCTGCCGTGAACGGTGGCGACTTCCTCACCGGCCGCGTGTACTGGGACAAATAGGGCCCCGTGGGCCCCCCGGGCCGTTTTGCTTAGTGCCACTAGAACGCCGTGCCAGGCGGGCGTCCGCGCCGGGCACGGCGTTCTAGTGGCACGTTTGCGGTTGCTGGCCGGCGCCGTTCGCTGCTTTTCCCACCTTATTTGCCCCGCTCACTGCTCTTTATGCTCTTGCTTCCCAGCCAACTCGGTACTTTCCTTGCCAACAGCCGCCTGCTGGGGGCCCCGGCGCGGGCGCAGTTGCCTGGTGCAATACCGGCCAGCCCGGCGCTGGCCTTTGCGCTTGCTGCACGCTAGCCGGGGCCCTATGCTTAAGCGAATTCTTTTCGGACTGAGCATTGCCAGCGCCGGGCCCGCCCGGGCGCAAACTGCCGGCCCGCCGCTCTACAAAAACGCCAATGCCCCCACCGAGGCCCGGGTGCAGGACCTGCTGGGCCGGATGACGCGGGAAGAGAAAGTGGGCCAGCTCTCGACCCTGCTGGGCTGGGAAATGTACCAGAAGCAGGGCCCCCAAGTAGCCATCAGCCCGGCGTACCGGGAGGCCGTGGACGCGCGCCACACCGGCATGCTGTGGGCCACGCTGCGCGCCGACCCGTGGACCCAGAAAACGCTCAAAACCGGCCTCGACCCGGCCCTGGCCGCCGAGGCCACCAACGCCTTGCAGCGCTACGCCGTGGAGCACACGCGGCTGGGCATCCCACTGCTGCTGGCCGAGGAGTGCCCGCACGGCCACATGGCCATCGGCACCACGGTGTTCCCCACCTCCATCGGCCAAAGCAGCACCTGGGACCCCGCCCTGATCGAGCAGATGGGCGCCGCCATTGCCGCCGAGGCCCGCGCCCAGGGGGCCCACGTGGGCCACGGCCCGGTGCTGGACCTGGCCCGCGAGCCACGCTGGTCGCGGGTGGAGGAAACCTACGGCGAAGACCCCGTGCTGAACAGCCAGATGGGCGTGGCCATGGTGCGCGGCTTCCAGGGCCCCGGCCCGGTGGGTGGGCCCCACATCATCGCCACGCTCAAGCACTTCACGGCCTACGGCGTGCCCGAGGGCGGGCACAACGGGGGCAGCATCGGCACGGGGCCCCGCGAGCTGTACCAGAGCTTTTTGCCGCCGTTCCGGGCCGCCGTCAAGGCGGGGGCCCTGTCGGTGATGACGGCCTACAACTCCGTGGACGGCGTGCCGTGCTCGGCCAACGCGTTCTTGCTAACGGACTTATTGCGCAAGCAGTGGGGCTTCCAGGGTTTCACGGTGTCGGACCTGGACAGCATTTCGGGGCTGGTGGGCGGGCACCGCGTGGCGGCCACCCCGGCGGCGGCGGCCATCAACGCCGGCCTCGACACCGACCTCAGTGGCTACGGCTACGATAAGGAGCTGCTGGCGGCGGTGAACGACGGGGTGGTATCGGGCGAGGTGCTGGACCGGGCCGTGGGCCGGCTGCTACGGCAGAAGTTCGAAATGGGCCTATTTGAAAACCCCTACGTGGCGGTGAAAAAAGCGGCCAAGCAGGTAAAAACCGCCGCCCACGTGCAGCTGGCGCGCCGCGTGGCGCAGGAGTCGGTGGTGCTGCTGAAGAACGAGCGCGACCTGCTGCCACTCAGCAAAACCCTGAAAACTATTACCGTTATCGGCCCCAACGCCGACAATATTTACAACCAGCTGGGCGACTACACCGCGCCCCAGCCGACGGACAACGTCGTGACGGTGCTGGAAGGCATCCGGTCCAAGGTATCGGCCGCAACGAGAGTAGCTTACGTGAAAGGCTGCGCCATCCGCGACACCACGAGCGCCGACATTGCCGGCGCCGTGGCGGCAGCCCGGGGAGCCCAGGTGGCGGTGGTGGTGGTGGGCGGCTCCAGCGCCCGCGACTTCAAAACCGAGTACCAGAGCACCGGCGCGGCCACCGTCACGGCTGCCGCGGGCGGCCAGCTCGTCAGCGACATGGAGAGCGGCGAGGGCTACGACCGGGCCACGCTGGATTTGCTGGGCAAGCAGCTGCAGCTGGTGCAGGCCTTGGCGGCCACCGGTACGCCGGTAGTGGTGGTGCTCATCAAGGGCCGGCCGCTGAACCTGAATTGGTTGGCGGCCCACGTGCCCGCCGCGCTCGATGCCGGGTACCCGGGCCAGGAAGGAGGAAACGCCGTGGCCGACGTGCTGTTTGGCGACGTGAACCCCGCCGGGCGCCGGCCGATTTCAGTGCCCAAAAGCGTGGGCCAGCTGCCGGTGTACTACAATTACAAAACCCCGGCCCGGCACGACTACGTGGAGCTGGACGCCAAGCCGCTCTACAGCTTCGGCTACGGGCTGAGCTACGCCAAATTCGCCTACTCCGACCTGCGCACCGACGTGGTGGAAAGCGCGGGCACCGTGCAGGTTAAGGTCAGCTTCAAGGTGAAAAACACCAGCGCCCGGTCCGGCGATGAGGTGGCCCAGCTGTATTTAAACGACAACGTCAGCTCAACGGTGACGCCTGCCAAGCAGCTCAAGAAATTCCAGCGCTTCGCGCTACGGGCCGGCGAAGAAAAGACCGTAACCTTCGCCCTGGGCCCCGACGAGCTGATGCTGCTGGACCCGAAAATGAACTGGGTGGTGGAGCCCGGCACCTTTACCGCCCTGGTGGGCGCCGCGTCGGACGACATCCGGCTGAAAGCGGATTTCCCGGTTCGGCAAGCTCTCACCGTGCCAGTTGGTCAATAATTAACAGCCTAACCAAATAAACCAAGACCGTCATGCAGCGCGCAGCGAAGCATCTTTCCCGCGCCAGCAATCATAATTAGTTACGCGAAAAAGATGCTTCGCTGCGCGCTGCATGACGGTCTTATTTCGTTACCTATTTACGCCAACAACTGCCTCTTGGGGCCCTGCCGATGACTTACCGCTTGCCATTTTGCCTGTTGTGCGCGCTGCTCCTCCACCTGCCGCTGTGGGCCCAAACCCGGCGCGAACTCAACTCGGGCTGGCAGTGCTTGCCCGCCGCGAAGGCCGGCGCCGACGGGCTGGTGCTTTCGCAGCCTTCGTACGTGCTGGCGGGGTGGGCCCCGGCCGTGGTACCCGGCACCGTGTTGACGACCCAACTCGCTAATAAACAGGTGCCTGACCCGTTCTACGGGATGAACAACAAGCGCATCCCGGATATTTACACCACCGGCCGCGACTACTACACTTACTGGTTCGTGAAGGACTTCGCGGAGGCACCGGTGGCCGGCCAGGAGCAGGTTTGGCTGCACTTGCGGGGCGTGAATTACAGCTGCGAGGTGTATCTGAACGGCCAGAAAATCAACAAGCAGACCCACCACGGCATGTTTCTGCGCCAGGCCTACAACGTGACGCCCTACCTGGCCCGCAACGGCCAGAACCGCCTGGCCGTCATCGTGTACCCCGCCGACCCGGTGGGCAACCCCAACGGCGGCCAGGGCGGCGACGGCCGCATTGCCAAGAGCGTGGCCACCCAGTACACGGCCGGTTGGGACTGGATTCAGCCCATCCGGGACCGCAACACCGGCATCTGGGACAAGGTGACGCTGGAGCGCACCGGGGCCGTCAACCTGAAAAACCCGCACGTGGTGACCCGCGTGCCCGGGGTGCACCTCCCCGCGGGGCCCCAGGCGCCGGCCACGGTGCAGGTATCGGCCGAGCTGGAAAACCCCACGGCCAAGGCCGTGGCGGGGGCCCTGACTTACACCCTGGACGGCCACACCGTGTCGCAGCCGGTGAGCATTCCGGCGCGCACCATCAAGGTGGTCAGCCTTAAGAACCTGAGCCTGCCCAACCCCAAGCTGTGGTGGCCCAACGGCTACGGGGCCCAGCCCCTGTACCCGCTGAAAATGCAGTTCATCATCGGCGGCAAAACCGTGTCTGACGCGGAAACCATGGAGGTGGGCGTGCGCGAAATCCAAACCCAGTGGAACCCCAAAACCCAGAGCCGGCAGGTGCTGGTGAACGGCCAGAAGGTGTTCATCAAGGGCGGCAACTGGATTATTTCGGACGCCATGCTCCGGTTTACGGACGCGCGCTACGACGCCGAAATCCGGTTTCACCGCGACATGAACCTGAACCTGATTCGGATTTGGGGCGGGGCCCTGGTGGAGCGGCCCGCGTTTTACGCGGCCTGCGACAAGTACGGCCTGCTCGTCATCCAGGACTTTTGGATGTCGGGCGACGCCAACGGCCGCTGGCTGGACCCCCAAAAGGCGGACGACCAGTGGACGCGCCGGCAGTACCCCGACGACCACCGGCTGTTCATCAACTCGGCCGCCGACCAGGTAAAAATGGTGCGCAACCACGCCTCGCTGGCCATGTGGTGCGGCGGCAACGAAATCACCCCGCCGAAGGACATTTTCACGGCGCTGGCCGATTCCATCCTGCCAAAGCTGGACGGCACGCGCTGGTTCATTCCGTATTCCAACTCCGATAGCCTGTCGTACAACCGATTGGGCGGCAACGGCGACGGGCCCTACGGCATCCAGGACCCGCGCAGCTTCTGGGGCGTGCGCACGTACCCGTTCAACTCCGAGGTGGGCTCGGTGGGCGTGGGCGACTACGAATCGCTGGAGCGGTTCATTCCCAAGGCCAACCTGGTGGCGCCCCAGTGGAACCCCGCCCACCGGCCCGCCGAAACGGTCGACTCGGTGTGGAACTACCACCTCTACATCAGCTACGAAAACCACCTGCTGCCTTATGGGGCCCCAAAGGACGTGCGGGATTTTGCCCTTAAAGCCCAGCTCGTCAACTACAACCAGTACCGGGCCCTGATGGAAGGCTTCAGCGCGCACATGTGGGAATGGTACACGGGCACCATCATCTGGAAAACGCAGAACCCCTGGACGTCGATGCGCGGCCAGATGTACGACTACTACCTCGACCCCAACGCCTGCCTCTACGGCCTGCGCAGCGGCAGCGCGCCACTGCACCCCATGTACAACCCCGTGGACAGCATGGTGATGATTGCCAACAACTCGTTTGCCGTGCAGCGCGACCTGATGCTGGTGGTGGACGCCTACGACCTGGCCGGCAAGAAGACCAACATCACGCAGGTCATCGTGGAGATTAATCCGTCGATGGCCAAAAGCTACCTGCCCATCGGCCCGGTGGTGCGGCGGTTGGGCAAGCAGCAGGGAATGTTCCTCTCGCTCCAATTGCAAGACCTGAACAAGAAGGTCGTCAGCAGTAACTTCTACTGGCTGCCCGATGCGAAAGGCGAGTATTCGGGGCTGAAAAGCATGGCCAAAACCACCGTCAAAGTAGCCGCCAAGCAACTGGCCAAGAACAAAATATCCGTAACGCTGACCAACCCGGCCAACGCCCCGGTGGCCTTCTTCAACCGCCTGGCGCTGGTGAACCCCAGCACGCAGCAGCGCCTGCTGCCCGTGTTTTACAGCGATAACTATGTATCGGTGCTGCCCGGCGAAAGCACCACCGTAGTAATGGATTATACCCCCGGGGGCCCCACGCCCCTGGTGTCGGTAGAGGGCTGGAACGTGGAAAAGCAGTTGCTGCCCGTGGCGGCTAATTAAAAGCAGTAGAGTTATTTCCGAGTGAGAAATCGCACAAAAAAGAACGTCATGCAGCGCGCAGTGAAGCATCTTTCCCGCAGCAGTAATCATAATTAATTACGCAATAAAGATGCTTCGCTGCGCGCTGCATGACGTGCTATATTCTTTCTGATTCAGGAATAAACCTGAAATACGTTTTATGAGGCTCCGTCCCACCCAATTATTGTTCCCAACGGCTGCGTTGGCTTGCGGCCCGGCTGCGTTAGCAGCCTGCGCCAGCACCAAAACTGCGGCCACCACCGCGGCCGGCAGCCGGGGGCCCCGAAGCCTCACGCGGTACGTTGACGCGTGCATCGGCACGGGTTTCCACGGCCACGTATTCGTGGGGGGCCAACGTGCCGTTTGGCGCGGTGCAGCCGGGGCCCGCCAACCGCTCCGAGGGTTGGGACTGGTGCTCGGGCCACCGTCATTCTGATTTCACCACCGGTGGTTTTTCGCACCTCCACTTCAGCGGCACCGGCCCGGTGGTGGGCAACCTTTCCGTGGTGCCCACCACCGGGCCGGTGCGCGTGGTGAAAGGCACGGCCAAAAACCCCGAGAAAGGCTACGTTTCCTTCTCGAATTAATTAGCTTGACGCAGCTAAGCTCCTGTGGCAGCAGCACCGCTTGCTACCTTCCTTTTTGCCCACCCGCTTTTCTCACCTTTTGCTCTTTTTTATGCCGATGTTTCCCGCCCGCTTTGGTACTATCCTCACCACCGGCCTCCTGCTGGGGGCCCCCGCGCTTGCGCAGCAGCCCGCCACCCCACTGGGCCTGGTGCCGCTGCCCCGCGAAGTGCAAACCAGCGCCGGCACCTACGCCCTGCCCCAGAAAGTCAGCGTGTACGCCGCCGGCCCGGCTGCCCAAAACGTGGCCGAGCTGCTGAAAGGCTTCCTGGCCCCGCTGGGCAAAACCGTGGCCCTGACGACCAACCGCCAGGCCGCGCAAATCCGGCTGCTCGCGGCCGCGCCCGGGGCCCCCGGGGGCCACGAAGGCTACCAGCTGGTGGTGGATAAAAGTGGCGTGAGCATTACGGCGGCGGGCGGCGCGGGCTTGTTCTACGGCACCCAGACGCTGCTGCAACTGCTGCCACCCAAGGCCACGGCCGCCGCGCGCGTGCCCTACGTGCGCATTGCCGACGCGCCGGCGTTTGGGTGGCGCGGGGGCATGCTCGACGTGTGCCGCCACTTCTTCCCGGTCGAGTTCGTGAAGAAGTACATCGACTTTTTGGCCGCCTACAAGCTCAACACCTTCCACTGGCACCTGACCGACGACCAGGGCTGGCGCATCGAAATTAAGAAATACCCCAAGCTCACGCAAATCAGCGCCTTCCGCAAACAAACACTGATTGGGGCCCAGCAGACGTTCAAAACGCCCGCCGAGTTCAAGTACGACGGCACGCCCTACGGCGGCTTCTACACCCAGGACCAGATCCGCGAGGTGGTGGCCTACGCCCAGAAACGCTACGTCACCATCGTGCCCGAAATTGAAATGCCGGGCCACTCGGTGGCCATATTGGCCGCCTACCCCGAGCTGGCCTGCAAGCCGGGGCCCTACGAAACCTGGACGATGTGGGGCGTCATCGACGACATCGTGTGCCCAACCGAGCCTACGTTCCGCTTCTTTGAGGACGTGCTGACCGAGGTGTGCGCCCTGTTTCCGGGGCCCTACGTGCACATTGGGGGCGACGAGGCGCCGAAAACCCGCTGGAAGGAAAGCGCCGCGGTGCAGGACATCATGAAAAAAGAGGGCTACACCGACGTGGAGAAGGTGCAGGGCTGGTTCAACCGCCGCATCGAGGCCTTTTTGACGAGCAAAGGCAAGAAGCTCATCGGCTGGGACGAAATTTTGGAAGGCGGCATCGACGACAAGGCCACCGTGATGAGTTGGCGCGGCGAGAAGGGCGGCATCGAGGCCGCCCGCCACGGCAACGACGTGGTGATGACGCCCGCCGGCTACCTCTACCTCGACGCCGGCCAGAACCCGCAGCCCCACAGCCCCAACGAGCCGCTGATGATTGGCAACTACCTGCCCCTGGAAAAGGTGTACGGCTACAATCCACTCTCGAAAGAGCTGACGCCCGAACAACAAAAGCACGTGCTGGGGCCCCAGGCCAACCTGTGGACGGAATACATTGCGACGCCGCAGAAGGCGGAGTACATGCTATTCCCGCGGCTGCTGGCCGTGGCCGAAGTAGCCTGGACGCCCGCCGCTAAGAAAAACTACGCCGAATTTCTGCCGCGCCTGGGCCAGCAGTTTGCCCACCTCGACGCTAAAAACATCAACTACCGCGTGCCCGAACCCGTGGGCCTCGACAGCCTCAGCGCCGTGAAGCAGGGCGGCCGGGCCGTGTTCACGCTCCGCTCGCTGGTGCCGGGGGCTCAAATCCGCTACACCCTCGACGGCCACCTGCCCGACGAAACCACCGAGCTCTACACCAAGCCGCTGGCCGTGCCGCAGGGCGCGCGCCTGCTGGTGCGGGCCGTCACCATCGCCCCCAACGGCCGCAAAAGCCCCCCCGCCGAGCTGCTGGTGCGGTAGGTTGGGGCCCCGGTGCGAATTAATTGACTGCAATAGCCTAGCTGTGCTGGTGGAGCGGCGGTATTCAGCAGCTTTTGGGCGCCAACCCAGTGTCGGTAAAACAAAAAAGGCTTTCCTGCTTGCAGGAAAGCCTTTTTGTGGGCCCACTTGGAATCGAACCAAGGACCTGCTGATTCACTTTCCTCCGGTTTCCCGAAGTAGTTGGACTATCTCATCACCGTGCTCGCCTGGTGGGGCAAGGGTAGGTGGGGGGCGTTGGTGAAAGCGTATTGCATGGTCTGCTCACTTCCTAGTCTCTGCACCTTCCGGGTACTTTCATGACCGTTCCCCGGCTTGGCTCAGGATTGCCATCGGGGCCATTTGCTCCGAACAGGTTTCCCTGAGTTAACCCCCTGCTCATCCCGTAGTTTCCTGCCGGGAGGCACCGCTAAGCATTCGTTGAATATTCTGAAACGTCAGTTCGGGATGATGCGTTTCCGCGTGGCAGTTGGAACAAAGGAGTTCACATTTACTTGCTTCGGCAGCAATACTTTCCCAATTCCGATTGGAAAGCACCCGCATGTCCAGCTTCATGCTTTTCATACTCGGCTCGGAATGATGAAAGTGCAACGCCGCAGCGTTGGCACGGTAGCCACATTTCTGACACCCCCCCGCCAAACTCTTCAATCAAGTGCAGCTTGCGCTTCAATGACCGTAGGGTTTGCGAGTGATACGTATTAGTTTGCGCTTTCACCCGGTGGTAATGGTCTTTCTGCTTGCATGTATTGCTACAATACTTCTGCTTTTGACCAGCGATGGGTTGTGCACAAACTACACATTGTTTCATGAATTCAAAGAACGCCTGTTGATGAGTCAGCTGCTCTAACCGATTGAGCTATAGGCCCGCATGGTAGCTAAAGAAGCTACCAGCAATTCAAAGATACGCCAGCGAAGGCAATTACGTGCGCAAGCGGGGGCAAAGGCACCTGGCGGGAGCAAACTTTGTGCAGCGGCCGGCATCCTCGCTGGCCACGTTTATACCTTATGCTTCCCCATTTGCTTTTCGACTTCGGCGGCGTCCTCATCGACATTGACTACGCCCGCACCCCCGCCGCCTTCCGCCGCCTGAGCCGGGCGGGTAGCACCGTGGAATACAGCCAGGCCGAACAGGCCGAACTATTCGACCAGCTCGAAACCGGCCAGCTTACGCCGGCCCAATTCCGCGACGGGCTGCGCACGACCTACGACCTGGCGGCCACCGACGAAGAAATTGACCAGGCGTGGCATGCGCTGCTGCTCGACGTGCCCGCCGAGCGCCTGGCCCTGGTGGCCGAGCTGCGCCGCCAGGGCCACCAAACGGCCCTGCTCTCCAACACCAACGCGCTGCACATTGCCGAAATCAACCGGCGGCTGGCGGCGCAGTACGGCTTCAAGAATGGCATTGCCGATTGCCTTGACCGCGTGTTCTACTCGCAGGTGGTGGGGCTGCGCAAGCCGGGCGAGGCGTTTTTCCAGCACGCGCTGCGCGAAATGAACTGGCGGGCCGAAGACGTGTTATTCATCGAAGACAGCCCCCAGCACGTGGCCACCGCCCGCCGCCTGGGGCTGCGGGTGCTGCACCTGGCCCCGCCGCTCACCCTCACCACCGCCCTGCCCGAAGCCCTCCGTGCCTTTCCCCGAGAATACGCCCCCCTTGCCTGAGTTTGCCCCCGCGCCGGGCCCCGGGGTACCCTTGCTCCTGCCCGAACTACTAACCTCGCCACCCGAAGCTGCCGACGGGGGCCCCGGCTGGGGCTTCCGGCGCTACGAGCGGCTGCCCCAGCCGCCGGCCCGGGTGTACGCCCGCCACCTGGGGCTGTTTTTGCTGACGCTGCTGACGACCACGCTGGCGGGCGTGCAGCTCACGCGGGGCGACGTGGGCCTGCCGCCGCTGGGCGTGTGGGGCCTGCCGCCGCTGCCGGGGCCCGGCGAATGGGTGCGCGGGCTGTGGTTTGCGCTGCCGTTTCTGGGCGTGCTCACGGTGCACGAGTTTGGGCACTACTTTGTGGCGCGGCGCAACCGGGTGGCCACATCGCTGCCGTACTTCATTCCGTTCCCATTGGGGCTGGGCACGTTTGGGGCGGTGATTCGCATCCAGGACCGGATTTTCTCGCGGCGTGAATTCTTCGACATTGGGCTGGCGGGGCCCCTGGCGGGCTTCGTAGTGGCGGTGCCGCTGCTGATTTACGGCTTCACGCACCTGCCGCCGCTCGGTTACCTGTTTCAGATTCACCCCGAGTACGCCCGGTACGGGGCTAATTACGCGCAGTACGTGTACCCGCCGGGGGCCCCGGACGGCATCAGCCTGGCCCGGCCGCTGCTCTACCGCTTGCTCGAATTTGGTTTTGCCGACCCGGCCCGCCTGCCCCACCCCAACGAGCTGCTGCACTACCCCGTGCTGCTGGCCGGGGCCCTGGCCCTGTTCTTCACGGCCCTGAACCTGCTGCCGATGGGCCAGCTCGACGGCGGCCACATCCTATACGGCCTGCTGGGGGCCCGGCGCTTCAACCGGCTGGCGCGGGTGCTTTTCATTGGCTTCATTTTTTACGCCGGACTGGGGCTATTTTCGCTGCATTCGGCGCCCGACACGTGGCTGTACTGGGGCCCCGCCTACGCGCTGTACCTGGGGCTGGTGTGCTGGCGGGCGCTGCCCACGCCGCGCCAGGGCCTGCTGCTGGCGGCCGGCATTTGGGCGGCGCAGCTGGCCGTGGCGGCGGCCGTGCCGGGCGTGCTGGGCAACCCCGGCTGGCTGGTATTTGGGCTGCTGCTGGGCCGGCTCACGGGCATTTACCACCCGCCCGCGCCCGACGACCGGGCCCTGAGCCGCGGCCGCCAATGGCTGGGCTGGATGATGGTGGTTATTTTTGTGCTTTGCTTCACGCCCTCCCCGTTTAAGTAGGTTTTTAGTTGTCAGTTGCTCGTTGTCAGTTGTCAGTTTTTTATCAACAGATTTTCATTTAACGACTAGACAATCGGCCACGAAAAGCTCGCAGCTAAGGCCAAGCTGTTCAACGCGTTTCGCACCTAACAACTAATAACGAACAACTGACAACTAAACCGCCCATGCATTTTCAGCAACGCCAGCTTACCCGCGCCACGCTACTGGCCCTCCGCGAGCACGGCCTATACGTGTGCCAGCGCGATGGCCGCGGCCACATTGCCCTGGAGCTGGAGATGCCCTACGAGGAAATCCTGCCCGTGCGCGCCGAGCGCCGCCGCCAGGTGCCGCAGCGCCAGCTGATGGGGCTGCTGTTTGGGGCCCTGTGGCTGGCCACGTCGCTGGTGCCCCGCGAGGTAAGCGGGGCCGCGTGGCTGGCCGAATCCTGGGGCTGGGTGTTTGCGGGTGGGGTGGGCTTGGTGGTGTTTTTCTACTACGGGCTGCACAATTGGTGGAGCCAGCGCGTGCTGCACACGGCCCGCGCCCAGGTGGTGCTGGCTGACACGCCCGCCGAACGGGCCGCATTCCAGGACTTTACCACCGCCCTCGACCGCCGCGCCAAAACCTACCTGCGCCGCGAATACGGCACCGTGAATCCGCTCGGCAACATCGAGCCCCAGCTGCGCCGCGTGGCTTGGCTGCGCGAACTGGACGTGTTCAGCCCCGCCGAGGCCCGGGCCCTCACCACGCGCCTCACCGGCCAAGTGCCCAACGCGCCCCTCACCAGCCTAGGCCAGGACCTCGACATGCCCTTCGTGAACTAGGGCCCCGGGCAGCGGCTTCAAGCCGTTTGTAAAACGGAGTGGGACTCCGTTCGGCGCGTGGACGCTGAACGGAGTCCCACTCCGTTTTACATTATTTTCTTACTCACTTACCACCAGGCGGCGGGTTACGGTGCTGCCGTTGGCTAGGTGCAGGCGCACCAGGTACACGCCGGCGGCCAAGCGGCCGGGCGTGAGCTGGGGCCGGCCGGCTTCGGCGGCGGGCTGCTCCCAGATGGTGCGGCCCAGGGCATCGAGCAGGCTGGCGCGGGCGAAGGCGGGGCCCGCCACCGCGATGGTGCCGCCTGTGGGCAACGGATTGGGGTAGAGCGAGAACACGGCGGGGGCCCCGGCGGCCGCGGGCGGCGTGGTGGCGGTAATTACCGTTTGGTTGTTGGTGAGCAGCGGGCGCAGCATGGGGGCCCCGGCGGGCAGGGCCGAAAACGCCAGCCACGTGCCCTGGTTGGTGCGCCAGAGGGTGTTGGCGGGGGGCGGGTTGTTCAGGTCGATGCCGTAGGGCAGGAACTGGCCGCGCGCGGTTTGGCCGTAGCCCACGTACACGCGCCCACTCACGGGCACGGAGGCGCTAAACAGCACGTCGACAAACGGTTGGCCGGCGGCCGACGGGTTGGTGAGCGGGTTGCGTAGCGTGGCGGTTTGGGTCATCAGGGGCGTGGCGGCGGGCTGGCCTTTGTCGTCGGCCCACACCCCGATGGTGACGCTGCGGTTGGCCCCGTTGTCGCCCTGGGCGTTGTTCAGGAACACGGGGTACAGGCGCACGCCCTTCACCTGGTCGGGCTGGTTGAGGTCGAGGGCGTAGGCCAGGTACTGGATGGGGCCCGTGGACGTGGCCGGCAACGCCAGCACGGCCTCGGCCGTGCCGTCGTCGAAGGCGTAGTAATCGTTGAGGAACACGTCGCGGCTGAGCGTGTCGTTGGGCAGGGTGCGGTCGCCAGCGGCCACGCGGGTGTTCAGGGCCAGGGTGTAGCGCAGCTGCTTGGCGGCGCTGGTGGTGGGCAGGGGCGCCGTGCGGGCGCTGCCCCCGATAACGGTTTGGCGCGGCTGCGTCGGAATGCTGCGGCTATCCGTGAGCCACGTGCCCTGGAAGCCGCCGGCCACGTCCTGCACCGTGCCCGTCCAACTGATGGGCGTGGGGATGGGCCCCGGGTTGAGGTTGGTAATTTCGGCGTTGAGCATGGGGTTCAGCTCGCTGGCCGGCGCGGCGGCGTTGTACTGCCACCAAGGCAGGGCCGTGTAGCGGCGCAGCGGGTTGCCCAGGCCCTGGGCGGTGGCCAGGTCGGCGTAGGTAGTATCGGCGGCCGTGCGGTTGGCGCCCAGCACGAAGTAGTCTAGGCTCCAAGCGTCGGTGCTAACGGACACGTTGCCGGTGGCCTGAAATTGAAATTGAAAGCCCGCGTGGAAGTAGCGCGCATCGGCCACGGCCACGGCTTTTTGCCGGAAGCCGCTTACCGCCGCCCCGCCGGCCAGCTGCTTCCACTGCGACACCCAGCGCCCGTCGCGGTCCAGGAAAAACAGCTCCAGCGCCACCGGCGTGCTGCCGCTGCTGCGCTCCGAGGGGCCCACCACGCTCCCCTCCTGCCAGGCAAAAGTGAGGAACACCCCGTTGCCGGGGCCGTAGCCGCTCAGGTCGATGGGCTGCGACGTGAGCGAGTCGATGGCCCCGAAATTCGGCGTGTTGCCGTAGCCCTGGCCGTTGGCCCGCAGGCCGTCGAGCGTGGCCACGCCCCGCGTGAGCGGGTGCACCGGCAGGCGGTTGTTCACCAGGGCCCCGCCGCCGGGCAGCCAGTTTTGCACCCGCGGGTTGCCCTCGCGCGGCGTCGTGAAGTCGTCAAAAAACGGCAGCCCCAGGGCCGTGCCGCGCCGCGCCACCACGGGGCCCCGGGCGGGGGCCGCGCGGCTGGGGTCGGCGGGCAAAGGCTGCACGGGCAACACGCTTTGGGCCCGGGCGGCCAGGGCCAGCAGCAGCAATGCCGGCAACAAGCGAAGCAGTCGAATCATACGGAACAAGGTGGTAGTGAGCGCCAACGCCGGGCTCTGCGCTTTAGTGCGGGGCGGCGACTACTTGGCAATCCACAGGTCTACGAGTTGGCCCATGCGGATGGTGGCGTCGGGGCCCGGCACGGGGCGCTGGCGCACCACGGTGCCGGCGGTTTGACCCTCCTCGGCGGCCACTTCGAATACCTCCCCTTTTTGCAGGCCCTGGCCCACGAGCAGCGTCACGGCCTCGTCCTGCGGCATGTTCACCAGGTTCGGAACCGGGAATTCCTGGTTGCCCAGGCCGTCGCCCACTTCCAGGTCGATGCGCGTGCCCTTGGCCACGGGGGACCCGGGCACAATTTCCTTGCCGTTCACGAACTGCTTCAGCACGGCGTTTTGGGCCAGGTTAGGCACCAGCTTGATTTGGCCCACCACTAGGTCGTAGCTCTGCAAAATGAGCTGGGCGTTTTTCACCGAGCCGTCCACCAGCTTGGGCATTTTGATGACCGGCGGGCGCTTCATGGCCACTTGCAGGTAGATTTTGCGGCCCTCCTTCACCTTTTCGCCCGGCGCGGGGTCCTGCGTCAGCACCGTGAACGGCCGGATGCCGGGGTTGTAGCTGGAGTCGTCGACGAAGTACGCCAGGTTGCGCTCGTCGAGGTATTTCTCCAGGTCGGCCACGTTCATGCCCGTCACCTTGGGCACCGTGATGGTTTCGCCGTGGTGGGTGGTCACGGGCAGGTACACGTAGAAAAAGCCCAGCACGAGCAGCGCCGCCGCGCCCAGCACCAAGGCCAGATGCTTCACAACATCGAGTGGGGTGTTGGCTTTGAAAAAACTGGCCATAGGTTGGTTATTGATATTTGACTTTAAGTGTCATGCTGAGCGCAACTGAAGCATCTCTTCTGCTCAACTAATCAAATTTTACTGCCGCAGGAGAGATGCTTCGGCTGCGCTCAGCATGACGTTTCAGAGTGTAGTGAGTCCCGGGGCCCTGCCTTACGCCGGGGCCCCGGCGGCCACCCGCCCGGCCCGCGCCTTGCCAAACTCCAGAATCCGGTCCACGAACTGGTAGGGGGTGTAGCCGGCCAGGGCCGTTTGGTGGAAGATGCAGGTGGCGGGCGTCATGCCGGGCAACGAGTTGACTTCGATGATGATAACCTCCACGGCGCCGCTCTGGCGCACCCGCACAAAGGCATCGATGCGGGCGTAGCCCTGGATGTCGAGCACCTCGGCCACGCGGTGCAGCACGGCCTTCACCTCGTTGCTCACGCGCTGGCGCTCGCCGGGCTCGGCGGCGTAGCGGGCGGGCGTAATGTTCTGGCCCTCACCGGCCAAAAACTTCTCCTCCAGGCTCAGCACCTCGCCGTTGGCCAGGGCCTCGCTGGCCTCGAACACCTCGATGGCAAGCCGGCCATCCTCGTCGTAGCTCGTGAGCAGGCCCCCGGTCACTTCCAGGAAGTGCGCGGCCCCGTCACGGCTTATCAACGTTTCCACCAAAAAGGCGTCTTTCTGCGGAAACTCCTCCTTGAAGCCCAGGTGCAGCACCTCGGCGGGGCCCGCCAGCAGGTCTTCCTGGTCGCGGAACATCAGCTCCGTGAAGGCCACCAGCTCGGCGCGGTTCTTAATCTTTTTCACCGCCGACGAGCAGCCGTCGTCGGCCGGCTTGGCGATGAACGGGTACGGAAACTGCGTTTCCAGGCTGCGATAGAAGCTTTCGGGGTCGGCGGCCCACTCCAGGCGCGGGGCCATGCGGTGGTCGGCCACGAGCAGGCCGGCGGCGCGCAGGCGGCGGTTGGTTTCGAACTTGTTGATGGTGACGGCGCTGCTGGCCACGCCCGAGCCGTTGTAGGGCAGCCCGAAGCGTTCCAGCTCCTGTTGCAGGGCCCCGTCCTCGCCCGGGCGGCCGTGCAGGGCAATGAACACTTCATCGGCCAGCTCGGCCAGCTCCGCGAACGAGATGCGGCGCGGCTGGACCAGCCCCTGCCCGGCGTAGGTGCGGGTGAGGGCCCCCGCCTCGGCCTGGATTTTGGCCAGGATGGGGTGGGGCCCCTCGCCGGCCTCGGCGTGCTCAATCTTCTCGCGGATGTCGTCGGCGTTGTCCTTCAGCATCACGTTGATGGGCAGTACATAAAGGCGGTGCTCCTGGGCCGAGCCGGTGAGGAACACCGGCACCGGCGCGTACTTGGCCGACGAGCTGAGCTTCTCGAAAATGTTGCGCCCGCTCTCCACCGAAATGTGGCGCTCCGACGAGTACCCGCCCATGATGACGGCCACCCGGATGCGCCCGCCCGCGCCGGCCTGCTGCCGGTCGGCCACCGCCGCGTCGAGCGTCGCCAGCAGGGCCCCCAGCTTGAACGGTGCCATGCCGCCCGCCCGGCGCGCCGCCAGCGACATGCGGATGAGGTAGGTCAGGAACTGGCTGGGGTTCAGGCCAATCTCGGCCGCTTGGTGGAAGAAGAACGAGGCCGGCAGCATGCCGCTGGTCGTGTTCGGGTCGTTGAGAAAGATGGTGCCGTCGGCCTGAATGAAACCGTCGAGCCGCGCGTACACCTGGAAGCCGAACGTGCGAAACATGGCCTGGCACTGCTGCCGGATGCGCTCGATTTCGGCCTCCGGCAGGTCGATGGGCGTGATTTTGCGGGCCAGGCCGGGCAAGTACTTCGAGCGATAGTCGAACAGTTCCTCGCCCTTCAGAATCTCAGTGGGCGGCAAGGCCAGCGGCTCGCCGCGCTCATTCTCCACCACAATGCACGAGAACTCGCGGCCGGCCACGAAGGCTTCTACTAGCACCGCTGTTTCACCGTGGGTACTGGCCAGGCGCACCGCGTCGGCCGTTTCAAACCAAGCACTTAGGGCCCCCAGCAAAGCCTCGGGGTGGTAGATGGGCTCGAGCGCATCAGTGGCCGGGGCCCCGGCGGCGGCTTCGAGCACCACGGGCAGGCCGATGCCTTCGCGGATATCCGCCAAGTGCTGCACCCAAGCGCGCTGGCCTTCTTCGCCCAGGCCTTGCCACTCGGCGCGGGTCAGTTTTTTGCGAAACAAGCTGCGTTCCATAGCTGCTTCGAACGCGGCCAAGTTGCTTTCCTTCAGCATACTAATGCCGATGCTGCTGCCCTGGTGCGGCGCTTTGAACACCAGCGGCAGGCCCAGGCCCCCCACGGTGTCGGCCAGCACGGCGGCGGGGTCGGCCGCATCCCAGGCGGCGGCGGTGATGACGCGAAACTTCGGCGTAGCTAGGCCCGTAGCTTGCAGCAGCTTCTTCTGCGCCACCTTGTCAATACCGAACGCGGACGGTAAAATGCCTGAGCCCGAGTACGGCACACCTAGCCACTCCAGCAAGCCCTGGATGGCGCCATCCTCGCCGCCCGGCCCGTGCAGGGCCAGGAAGGCAAAGTCCATCAGCAGCGGCAGCTCCTCGGGCATCACCTGGCGGCCCACGCGGCTCAGGTCCGGGTCCAGCAGGGGCCCCGTGGGCAAGCCCAGGCTCTCCACGTACACCGACCACGGGTGGGCCGTGGGCGGCAGCGCGGCCACCGGCGGGTAAAAGTCGCGGATGGTGCCCTTGTATAAGTACTGCCAGTCGAGCAGCAGGAACCGCCCCAGGCTATCCACAAAAATGGGCACCGGCTGAAACAGCGCCTTATCCAAGTTATCAAAAACGGTGCGGCCCCCAGCAAACGAAATTTCCCGCTCGCGCGAAGTGCCCCCGAAAAAAATGCCAATTCTCATAGTAGCGCAAAGGTAAGAAGGGCAACGGGGCCCCGCCGCCCGTAGCGTGGACTTCGCGAGTCCCCGTGTTTGAACGGTTGCTGCACAGTCTGTAGCGCGGACTTTGTAGTCCGCGGCTTTGAACGGTTGCCGAACGATTATCGCCAGGACGAAGCGAGTGCCGCGGACTACAAAGCCCGCACTACACGCGCCGAGCCCGTTCAACTCGCGGACTCGCAGAGTTCACGCTACAGCAGCGCCACCAGCTCGGCCACTAAAGCAGCATCGGTTTCGAACTGCGGGGTGGCAAACAATCCCGCGCTGGCCTCAGCCGGCACCAGACGCTTGGCGCTGGCGTGGAACTCGGGGGCCCCGGTGTGGGCGGCCAGCGTCTGGATATTAGACGCCGTGATGCCCGCGCCGGGCATGATGCGCACGCGGCCCGCGGCCTGCACCACCAGCGCGGCCAGCTGGTTTTGCCCGGCCTCGGCGGTGAGCTGGCCGCCCGAGGTAAGCACGCGCTGGCAGCCCAGGGCGATGACGGCTTCCAGGGCCCCCGGCTGGTCGGGGCAGGCATCGAAGGCGCGGTGGAAAGTGACGCACAGCGGGCCGGCGGCGGCAATGAGGGCCTGGCAGGCCGCTTGGTCCACGCGGCCGGCCGCGTCGAGGGCCCCCAGCACCACGCCCGCGCAGCCCAGGGCGCGGCACGCTTCAATGTCGGCGCGCATGATGGCCAGCTCGTCGGCGCTGTACACGAAGCCGCCCGCCCGCGGCCGAATCAGCACGAACACCGGAATGCGCAGCCGCGCCCGCACCGCCTTTATCAAGCCATAAGAGGGCGTGGTGCCGCCCTGCTCCAGGTTTTGGCACAGCTCGATGCGGTGGGCCCCGCCGGCCTGCGCGGCCAGCGCCGAGGGCAGCGACGCGGCGCAGATTTCCAGCAGCCGGCTCACTTCAGGAAGTACTCGCTGTTGACGAGGCGCGGCGTGTCGGTGGTGCTCAGCGCGTAGCTGAAGCCTTTTTGCAGGGCGTAGGCCCCTATTTGGCCCTGGCGATTCACGGCGATGAACGCCACCTGGATGTCGCGCGCCTGGGGGCCCTTAATTTTGGCGACGCGCGCAATGGCCTCCTGGCAAGCGGCTTGCGGCGAGCGGCCCTGGCGCATCAGCTCCACCACGGTGTGCGAGCCGGCCATGCGAATCACGTCTTCGCCCTGGCCAGTAGCGGCCGCGGCGCCCACCTCGGGGTCCACGAACAAGCCGGCGCCGATGATGGGCGAGTCGCCCAGGCGGCCGCGCATCTTGAAGCCCATGCCGCTGGTGGTGCAGCTGCCGCTCAGGCGGCCCTGCGCGTCAAGGGCCAGCATGGCGATGGTGTCGTGGTTGTTGGGGCCCCCGGCCGGGCCCACGGGCCGCGTGCCCGAGTTTTCCACGTTGATGACGGGATGGTACTGGCTGGTTTTCAGCCATTCGCGGTAGTTCTTCTCGGCGTCGGGGCTCAGCTTTTGCTCCTCCAGCGGGAAGCCCTGGGCCACGGCAAACTGCTGGGCGCCGGGGCCCACCAGCATCACGTGCGGGGTGCGCTCCATCACGCGGCGCGCCACGCTGATGGGGTGCTTGATGCGCTCGAGGGCGGCCACGCTGCCGCAGCCGTACTTGTCGTCCATGATGCAGGCGTCGAGCGTCACGATGCCGTCGCGGTCGGGGTTGGCCCCCAGGCCCACGCAGCAGCTCTGCTCGGCCTCGGTCACCATCACGCCGGCCTCCACGGCGTCGAGGGCGTAGCCGCCGGGGCCCAGAATTTTCCAGGCGCCGCGGTTGGCGTTCAGGCCGGCGTCCCAGGTAGAAATGACGAGCGGCTTGCCCACCGCGGGGGGCCCCGGCAGGGCCGCGGCGGCGAGCGGCGCGGCGGCCAGCCCGGCCAGGCCAGCGGCGGAGGAATGCAGAAATTTCCGGCGGGAAGCCATAAAGCAGGGGTTTGGTGGGGGCGCGGGCAAGGTACGCGCCGCGCCGGTATTTGCCCGCCCCAGCCGCCGCGGGGGCCCTACGCCAGTGCCAGCAGGGCCGTGTCCACCACGTCGCGCAGCAGTTGCGGGTCGGCGTCGGCCTTGGCCATCACGCGCATTCCGTTCAGGACGCTGACCAGCAGGCGGGCCTGGGCCTGGGGCGCGGCCGTGCGCCGCACCTCGCCGCGCTGCTGGCCCCGGCGCAGGACGGTGGCCAGCAACGTTTCCAGAAAGTGCTGGTACTCCGCGGCCAGCGCCTGCACCTCCGGGTCGTGGGGCACCAGCTCGGTGATGGTGTTCACCATAAAGCAACCCCTCTGCCCGGCATCGGCTTGGCACAGGCCCGCCGTTAGTTCCAGCACTTGGCGGACGTGCTCCGCGGCGGGCACGGCGGGGTCGGCGGCAAGGGCGGTCAGGGTGTGAAACGCTTGTTGCTGGTACTGGCCCAGGGCCCGCAGAAATAGCGCGTGCTTGTCGCCAAACGTGGCGTAGAGGCTGGCCCGGCTGAGGCCCGTGCCCGCCACCAAATCCTCCACAGAAGTGGCGCTGTAGCCCCGGTACCAGAAGGTTTCGAGGGCTTTTTGCAGCGCGGTGGCTTCATCAAATGCGCGGGGACGGGCCATAACTCGGGCGGCAAGCGGGGGTGAAAAACGTGTCGAAGATACCAGCCCGCCCCCCGCCCGGCCGCAAGCGGGGGGCGTTGCAGCGGGGCCGGTGGGCGGCCCCGGCGCCACCACTACCGCAAACGCGGCACTCCCCACGCCCCAACCCGGAGCGTGCGGAATGCCGCGTAACCGCGCGCGCCGACCCAGCGCTACAGCGTGCCGATGCCGCCGCCGGCAATGATTTCCTCCCCCAGCACAAACGATGAATCATCGGAGGCCAAGAAAACAGCTACGGTGGCAATTTCCTTCGGCTGGCCGACGCGCTTTATCGGCACGAGTTCCGCGTAGCTGGCTGCTGCCTGGGTGGCCGCTTCGGGCGTCATCCCCAGCTTCGCAAACATCTTGTGGTTGATGGGCGTGTCAATCGGGCCGGGGCTAACGACGTTGACGCGAATCCGGCGGTCGAGTAATTCCAGGGAGAGGTTGCGGGCCAGGGCCACGATGGCCGCCTTCGTGGCCGAGTACACCGAAACGCCCGGAAACGCCCGGTGGGCCGTGGTCGAGCCATTCAGGATAACGGCGCTACCGTCGTTGAACAATGGCAGCAGTTGCTGAACAGTAAAGTAAACCCCCTTCACGTTGATGTCGAACTGCGCATCGAAATGGGCCTCATCGACCTGGGCGAAGGGCGCGGCAAACGACACCCCGGCGTTGACGAACAGCGCGTCGATGCGCGGGTGGTGGGCCTGCACCTGGGCGGCGAGCTGGCGCAAATCGGCCATGCTGGCCGCGTCGGAAACCACACCCGCGGCCCGGGGCCCCAACTGGGCCACGGCCTCCTGCACGGCTTGGGCGTTGCGGCCGGTGATGACGACCTGCGCCCCCTCGGCAATGAATTCCTGGGCGGTGGCGAAGCCAATGCCGCTGTTGCCGCCCGTGACGACGGCTACTTTATCTTGCAAACGGTTCATAGAAAAAGGATTTGGAATGATTGTTCTGCAAAGGTAGGCCAGGTTCTTTTATTTACAGAATGATTGTTCTTAAATAAAAATCTATTTTTCCCCGCCTCCGGGGGTCCGCCTTCTTTTCGGGGCCGACGGGCCCCGGGCGCGGCGGGTGGCGCACCCGCTGGCTCCCGCGTACTTTCGCGCCGATGGTACTACTCGCCGACAGCGGCTCGACCACGTGCAGCTGGCACCTGCTCGGGGCCGCCGCCCCCCTCCGCTTCACCACCGAAGGCTACAACCCCTATTTTGTTGGCACGGAAGCCATTGCCGCGTCGCTGGCACGGGCCGTACCGGCGGCCGTGCCCCGGGCGGCGGTGCGGGCGGTGCATTTTTACGGCGCGGGGGTGCTCTCGCCGACCAAGGCCGAAGTGGTGGCCGGGGCCCTACGCCAGGTGTTCCCGCGGGCCCAGGTGCACGTGGCCGAAGACCTGCTGGCGGCGGCCCGCGCCCTGCTGGGCCACGCGCCGGGCTTCGCCGCCATCCTGGGCACGGGCACCAACTCGTGCCTATTCGACGGCGAAAAAATTACCCACGTGGTGGAGTCGCTGGGCTACTCGCTCGGCGACGAGGGCGCGGGCACGTACTTGGGCCGGCTGCTGCTGCGCGACTACCTACGCGGCCGGGTGCCGGCGGGCCTGGCGGCGGCCATGCAGGCCAGCCACGGCCTGGGCGACCTCAGCGAGGTGCTCGACCGGCTCTACAGCCAGCCGCTGCCCAACCGCTTCTTGGCCAGCTTTGCCCGGCTGGCCCGCGAGCACTACCACGAGCCCTACTGCCAGGCCGCGGTGGCGCAGACGTTCGAGGCGTTTTTCCTGCAAATCGTGACGCACTACCCCGATTACCAGCGCTATGCGTTCAACTGCGTGGGCTCGGTGGGCTACCACTTCCGCGACGCGCTGGCCGCCGCCGCCGCCCGCCACGGCATGGCGGTGGGCCGCATCATCCAGGGGCCCATCGACGCGCTGGCGGCCTACCACCGGGCCGCGGCCGCGCGGTAGGGCCCCCAGGGCCCCGGGCGCGGCGTCACAAAAGCCGGCGCGCGCCGTTCAATGGCCAGGCCGGGGCCCCGTGGGGCGTTCGGCATTCTTCCGGCACCTTTGCAGCACTTTCTTCTTTCATGTTGTCAGTTGCTCGTTGTCAGTTATTAGCTGATTTATAAGTTAATGACTAACAACTGACAACGAGCAACTGACAACCCGTTTACTTTTGCACGACTACTTAACCCCTCCCCCGTTCCATGAACACCCTGGATAACACCAACTTCGCCGGCCGCCGCGCCGTGGTGCGCGTCGATTTCAACGTGCCGCTCGACCAAGACCTGCACATCACCGACGACACTCGCATCCGGGCGGCCACGCCGTCCATCAAAAAAATCCTGGCCGACGGCGGCGCCGTGGTGCTGCTTTCGCACCTGGGCCGGCCCAAGGGCGGCTACGAGAAGAAGTTTTCGCTCGAAAGCCTCGTACTGCGCCTCCAGCAGGAATACGGCCAGGAAGTGCTCTGGGGCGGCGACGTGCTGAGCGACGAGGCCCTGGAAAAAGCCAAAAACCTGCAAGCCGGCCAGGTGCTGCTGCTCGACAACCTGCGCTTCCATAAAGAGGAAGAAGGCGGCGACCCGGCCTTCGCCCAGCGCCTGGCCGCCCTCGGCGACGTGTACGTGAACGACGCCTTCGGCACGGCCCACCGCGCCCACGCCTCCACGGCCGTAATGGCTCAGTACTTTGCCCCCGAAAACCGGGTGGGCGGCTACCTGCTGCAGGGCGAAGTGGACAACGCCCGCAAGGTGCTGGAGCACGCCGAGCGGCCCTTCACGGCCATCATGGGCGGGGCCAAAATTTCGGATAAGATTCTGTTAATCGACAAGTTGCTTGACAAGGTGGACAACCTGCTCATCGGCGGCGGCATGGCCTACACGTTTGCCGTGGCGATGGGCGGCCACGTGGGCAGCTCGCTGCTGGAGGCCGACAAAGTGGACCTGGCCCGCGACCTCCTGGCCCGCGCCAAGGCCAAGGGCGTGAACCTGGTGCTGCCCGGCGACAGCCTCATCGCCAACGCGTTTGCCAACGACGCCGACGTTGACGTGGCCCCCAGCGACAGCATTCCGGCCGGCTGGATGGGCCTCGACCTGGGCCCCAGCGCCCGCGAGGAGTTCGCCGACATCATCCGCGCCAGCAAAACCATCCTCTGGAACGGCCCGATGGGCGTCTTCGAAATGAGCAATTTCTCGCTCGGCACCGAGTTCGTGGCCCGCGCCGTGGCCGAGGCCACCGAGGCCGGCGCCTACTCGCTCATCGGCGGGGGCGACTCGGCCGCCGCCGTGCAGCAAATGGGCTTTGCCGACCGCGTGAGCTACATCAGCACCGGCGGCGGGGCCCTGCTCGAATTCATGGAAGGCAAGGAGCTGCCCGGCGTGGCCGCTCTGGGCTAAGGAAAGACCAGGATGGTTTGCGGGCCGAAAGCCTGTACCACCAAGCTGTGCTGGCACCGCAGGGGTCTCGCACATGCTGCCTTGGGGCCCTAACGCAAGACCCCTGCGGTGCCAGCACAGCTTGGTGGTACAGGCTTTCGGCCCGCAAACCGTTTTAGTTTCAACCTTTCACCCCTGGCTCAACATATTTTCACTGACTATTTATTTCCCCGAACCTCATGGCCGACATCACTTCCGACGAGCTAAAGCAACGCCAGCAAGCCGGCGAAACCCCCACCATCATCGATGTGCGCGAGCCCTGGGAATTTGAGGAAACCCGCATCCCCGGGGCCCAAAATATCCCGCTCAACTCGCTGCCCACTAAGCTCGACGACCTGGAAGACCTTAAGGACCAAGAGGTCATCGTGCACTGCAAAAGCGGCGCCCGCTCGGCTTCAGCGGCGGCCTATTTGAAGCAGCAAGGTTTTACCAACGTGCGCAACCTGCTGGGCGGCATCATGGGCTACCAGGCGTAGGACTCAGTCCACCAGCTCAGCCCCGGCGGGGCGGCCCATCGGTAGCTAAACGTGCGCCAGGTATTTTTTAAAGCCCCAGCGGGGCAACCCATCGGTAGGCAAACGCACTTCAAGTATTTTTAAAGCTCCAGCGGGGCGACCCAACGATTGGGCCGCCCCGCTGGGGCTTTCGCTTTTTTCCCTTGCTAGAACTACCGATGGACCGCCCCGCTGGGGCTGTATTTGACCGATTTACAAGCTTACCAATAGCGCGTTACTTCGATGGGCGCAGCTGCCCGTCGGCCTCGTAGCGCAGGGCCCCGGCGTCCACCAATTCGCGCAGGGTGGCCTTCACCTCGTCGGCCTGGGCGGGGGCGAAGGCGGCCACCACCTCGCGGGGCGTTTGCGCCTGCTGGGCCAAGCGCTGCACCAGTTGCTCGCGCAGGCCGGCGGTGGCCACGGGGCCCTGGGCGGCTTTTTTGGCGGCCAGGCACACGTCGCACACCCCGCAGCGGGGCGAGTTGGCCTCGTCGAAGTACATGAGCAGCAGCTGCTGGCGGCAGCGCGTGCCGCTGAGGTAACTGATGGTGGCGGCAGTTTTTTCCTCGGCCAGGGCCCGGGCGGCTTCGAGGCGGCGCTGGTCGAGGGGCAGCTTAGCGGCGTCGTGGCGCGGGGTCATGAACATGGCTTGCGGGGCCTCGTGCCGCGGCTGGTAGTGCAGCACGCCGGCCCCGTGCAAGTAACGCAGCTGGTGCTGCACCTCCACCAGGCTGCGCCGCACCTGGTTGGCCAGCCCCTGCTCCGATACGGTTTGGAAGCCCGCGAACAGCTCGCCGCCGTGCAGCCGCAGCAGCGCCTTAATGAGCAGATCGTGCTCGGCATTGGCTACCTGGAAGGCGTACAAATCGTGGTTATTGGTGACGATGTGCACCCGCGCCGGGTTGTTCACGGCTTCATTCAGCTGGATAAAGCCCTCGCGCTGCAGAATTTTCAAGGCGTTGTGCGCGTCCACGGCGCGGATGCGGTAGGTTTCGGCGAACTGCCCCAGGTCGAAATCGAACGGGGCCAGCTCGCCGCCGCCCGCCGCCGTGCGCGAGTAGTTGGCCAGCGCCTGGTACACGCGCCGCACCGTGTCGAGCGGCGGAAAGGCCAGGCCGGTGCGGCGGCGCATTTCCGGCCCGTCGTGGGGCCCCGCCAGCAGCACGGCGAAGGCGTAGCGGCCGTCGCGCCCGGCGCGGCCGGCCTCCTGGTAGTAGGCCTCCAGCGTGTCGGGCGCGTCGAGGTGGGCCACCACGCGCACGTCGGGCTTGTCGATGCCCATCCCGAAGGCGTTGGTGGCCACGATGATGCGCGTTTTATCATTCAGCCAGTCTTGCTGCACCTTGGTGCGGCGCTCGGGGCCCAGGCCGGCGTGGTAGGCGGCGGCGGGCAATTTGTTTTGCTGCAAATAGGTGGCGGTGTCCTCGGTTTGGCGGCGGGTGCGGGCGTACACGATGCCGGTTTTGCCGGGGCCCACGCCGCGCAGCACTTCCAGCAGGCGGCGCAATTTGTCCTCCGTCGGCAGCACCGAGTACGAGAGCTTGGGCCGCAAAAAGCTCTGCTGAAACACGCCGTGGCCGGGCCGAAACAGCAGCTTTTCCACAATGTCGTCGCGCACTTGCCGGGTAGCCGTGGCCGTGAGGGCCACCACCGGCACGCCCGGCGCCAGCAGGCCCCGCAGCTCGGCAATGCGCAGGTAGGGCGGCCGGAAATCGTAGCCCCACTGCGACACGCAGTGCGCTTCGTCCACGGCCAGCAGGCTCACCGGCATCTTGGCCACCCGCACCCGGAAGATGTCAGTAAGTAGCCGCTCGGGGCTCACGTACAGAAACTTGACCTCGCGGCCATACACGCAGTTGTCCAGCGTGTGGTCGATTTCCTGGGCGCTCATGCCGGCGTAAATGGCTTCGGCTTTGATGCCCCGGCGGCGCAGGCCGTCCACCTGGTCTTTCATCAGGGCAATCAGCGGCGACACCACCAAACACAGCCCCGGCCGGGCCAGCGCCGGCACCTGGAAGCACACGCTTTTGCCGCCGCCGGTGGGCAGCAGCGCCAGCGTGTCGTGCCCATCCAGCACCGATTGGATGATTTCCGCCTGCCCCGGACGGAACGCCGCGTGGCCCCAAAACTCGCGCAACAGCGTCAGGGGTTCGGTATGGGCAACGGGCTCGGGCATGGACGAAATTACCCACAAAAAAGCCCGGCACCTCACAGTACCGGGCTTTTTGAATGTAGCGTGGACGCTGCGAGTCCACGCGGTTGAACAGTTGCTGCACGATTTAGTCGGCAGAACGAAGCGAAAGGCGCAGACTAACCGAGTCCGCGCGATGGCAAGCTAAGCAGCGGCTTTGTGGCCGCCGTTCTCGCGCTCGTCGATGGCGTTGCCGAGCTTGGCAATGGCCTGGATGGCGCGCTCCTCATCCAAGCGGTTGATGTTGAGCAACATCTTGGTTTTCTCCTGGCGGGTGATAACCGGGTGGTTCAGCAAGCGGATGATTTCCTCTTTGTGCGCCGCGGTGGCATACTGCACTGGGGCCGGAGCCGCGGGGGCCCCAGCGGCGAGCGCATCGGCCGGCACTACTTGCATAGCGGCAACGACAGGATCAGCCGCGGCGACTGGAGCCGGCGCAGCGGGGGCCACGGCTTGCGGCGCGTTCGTGTTGTAGTCCATTTCCTCGGCCGGGGTGGGCTCGTAGCCGGCGGCGCGGATTATCCAGGCCAGGATGTTGCGGTAGGCTTTCCCGATGGCGCGGGTCTGGGCCATGCTCATGATGGCAAACTCCTGGTAGAATTTCTTACCGCTCTCCTTGTTCGAGCACACCGCGAAGCCGGCGCCCACCGTCACGCCGTGGCGCAGGTCGTAGAGCGTCACTTTGGCCTGGTACTTCATTTCGGTTTCGCTGCTCACGTTGATGACGTGCTCCACGATGGGCACGATGCCCAGGCGCGAGCCGGCGTACTGCCAGCCCTCCACGTTCACGAACTCCTTGCCCTGCACGTTGGTGGTGAGCTTGTTGTCCTTAATGAACTTGGCCAGGTCCTTGGCCAAATCCAGCGTCTCGTCGGAGCGCGCAATGTCAAAGCTCTCGGCTTTCACCTTCTTGAGCGGTGTTTCCTTGGTGGTCTTGGTGGCGTCGGTGGTCATGGCGGTAGGGGTTATGGGTCTTAAATCCATTTTAGTGTTCGGATGTATAACCGCCCCATTGCCCAAATCGTGCCAGAAAAGCCAGAATTTTTAGTAAATTTTATTACTGATTATTAGTAAGTTATATACGTTAATGATTTTACACGCGCTAAGGACATAATCTAATTCGGTTAGCCGGACTAATTCTTTAGTCGACCCATTACTTTCTACTACCAACGGGGCCCCAAGCATCGGCACTGGTCCTGCGGGGCGGTGGTCCAAAACGGGGTGGTCCGGCGAATTGCCCGAAGAGCTTCGTTGGGCCACTCTTACTAAAAGAAAGGCGACTCCGGGGTATCGTAAGAGTGGTCCGACGACGGAAAAAATCGCCGGACCACCCCGTTTTATGACAACCTTATAATAACCTGGAAACCTGCTCTGGGGCCCCTATTCCTCCAGCACGTAGCCGTCGCGCATCACGATTTTGCGGTCGGCCATGTCGGCCAGCTGCTCGTTGTGCGTCACGATGACGAAGGTTTGGTCGAGCTCCTTGCGCAGCAGGAAGAAAATCTGGTGCAGCTCCTGGGCGTTCTTGGTGTCGAGGTTGCCGCTGGGCTCGTCGGCGAAGATGATTTCGGGCGAGTTTATGAGGGCGCGGGCCACCGACACGCGCTGCTGCTCGCCGCCGCTCATCTCGCTGGGCTTGTGGTCAGCCCGGAACTCCATGTTCATCATGCCGAGCAGCTCGCGGGCCCGCACGCGCACTTCCTTCTCCGAGCGGCCGGCCAGGTAGGCGGGCAGGCACACGTTTTCAAGGGCTGTGAACTCGGGCAGTAAATTATGAAACTGGAAGATGAACCCGATGTGGCGGTTGCGGAACCGCGCCAGGTCGTTGCGCCCCAGGCTGCTCACCGAGGCCCCGTCGAAGAGCACTTCGCCCGAATCGGGATTATCGAGCGTGCCCAAAATGTGCAGCAGCGTGCTCTTGCCGGCCCCCGACGAGCCCACGATGCTCACGATTTCCGACTTCTCGATGGTGAGGTTAATGCCTTTGAGGACTTCCAGCGACTGGTAGCTTTTGCGGACGTTGATGGCTTGGAGCAAAACGGGGCGGTAACGGGGTGCATAACAAAGGTAGCCGGCGGTTGGCATGGACCGGCCGGGCCAGGCGCGGGGCGCCACACATTATTATATGGTGCCGTCGCGGCGGCCTGGGGCCCCAGCGGCGGCCCGGAGCCCCCGAAGTGGTAGCCGCTGCGGCCGGGGCCCCATCCAAATTTTGCCCGCCACCTTGCGGCCGCGCACCGTACCTTCGCCGCACGTAAACCAACCCGACCCCTCCCCGCATGAACATCCACGAGTATCAGGGCAAAGAAATTTTGAAGAAGTACGGCGTCCGCGTCCAGGAAGGCATCACGGCCGACACGGCCGAGGAAGCCGTGGCCGCCGCCGAGAAACTGACCGCCGACACCGGCACCAGCTGGTACGTCATCAAGGCACAAATCCACGCCGGGGGCCGGGGCAAAGGGGGCGGCGTGAAGCTGGCCAAGAACCTCGACCAGGTGAAGGAAGTGGCCGGCAACATCCTCGGGATGCAGCTCATCACCAAGCAGACGGGCCCCGAGGGCCGCAAAGTGCACAAGGTGCTCATCGCCCAGGACGTGTACTACCCCGGCGAAACCCCCACCAAGGAGTTCTACATCAGCGTATTGCTGGACCGCACCAGCGGCAAAAACGTCATCATTTACACCACCGAGGGCGGCATGGACATCGAGGAGGTGGCCGAGTCGCACCCCGAGAAAATCCTCAAGGAATTCATCGACCCCGCCGTGGGCTTGCAGGGCTTCCAGGCCCGCAAAATCGCCTTTGGCCTCGGTCTCTCGGGTGAGGCGCACAAGGAGATGGTGAAGTTCGTAACGGCCCTGTACAAGGCCTACGACGAGACCGATTCCAGCATGTTCGAGATTAACCCGGTGCTGAAAACGTCGGACAACAAAATCCTGGCCGTGGACGCCAAGGTGACGCTCGATGAGAACGCCCTGTACCGCCACAAGGATTTTGTGGCCCTGCGCGACCTCAACGAGGAAGACCCCTTGGAAGTGGAAGCCTCGGCTTCGAACCTGAACTACGTGAAGCTCGACGGCAACGTGGGCTGCATGGTGAACGGCGCCGGCCTGGCCATGGCCACCATGGACATCATCAAGCTGAGCGGCGGCGAGCCGGCCAACTTCCTCGACGTGGGGGGTGGAGCCAACGCCCAGACGGTGGAAGCCGGCTTCCGCATCATCCTGAAGGACCCGAACGTGAAGGCGATTCTCATCAACATCTTCGGCGGCATCGTGCGCTGCGACCGGGTGGCCAACGGCGTGGTGGAAGCCTACAAGAAAATCGGCGACATCCGCGTGCCCATCATCGTGCGCCTGCAAGGCACCAATGCCGAGGAAGGCGCCCGCATCATCGACGAGAGCGGCCTGCAAGTGAAGTCGGCCACGCTGCTGAAAGACGCCGCCGCCCGCGTGAAAGAAGTGCTGGCCGAAGCATAGCCTTCGCCGCTGTTTACATTTAAAAAAGCCCGCCTGGTAACCCAGGCGGGCTTTTTTGGGTTTATGACAAGCAGTTTTATGCCGTCTGTCACGCAGAAGAACGTCATGCAGAGCGCAGCGAAGCATCTTTCCCGCGCAAGCAATCCAATCGATTAAGGTTAGTTACGCGGGAAAGATGCTTCGCTGCGCTCTGCATGACGGCTTTATAGCGAACGACTTTATAAATAACAGCCTCGTAACCCGCTACAACTTTCCAACCACCCTCTCCCATTTTGCCCCATGGAATTCACCCGCTTGGGAAACACTGGCTTGCAAGTTTCCAAAATTTGCCTCGGCACCATGACTTATGGCACGCCCACCGAACGCTGGCCCTGGGCCCTGGGAGAGGACGCCAGCCGCCCGTTCATTCAGAAAGCGCTGGAGTTGGGTATCAACTTCTTCGACACGGCCGATGTGTACAGCAACGGCGCCAGCGAGGAAGTGGTGGGCCGGGCCCTGCGCGACTTCGCCCAGCGCGACGAGGTGGTGCTGGCCACCAAGGTGTTCAACCCGATGGGCCCCGGGCCCAACGACCAGGGCCTCTCGCGCAAGCATATTATGAGCGCCATCGACGCCAGCTTAAAGCGTTTGGGCACTGATTACGTGGACCTCTACCAGATTCACCGCTGGGACTATCACACGCCCATCGAGGAGACGCTTGAGGCGCTGCACGACGTGGTGAAGGCCGGCAAGGCGCGCTACATCGGGGCCTCGTCGATGTACAGCTGGCAATTTGCCCAGGCCCTGTACCTGGCCGACAAGCACAACTGGACGCGCTTCGTGAGCATGCAGCCGCACTACAACCTCGTGTACCGCGAGGAGGAGCGCGAGATGCTGCCGCTGTGCCAGGACCAGAAAATCGGCGTCATTCCGTGGTCGCCGCTGGCGCGGGGGCTGCTCACGGGCGGCCGCGGCAAGCAGCGCAACGAAACCGAGCGCGCCAAAACCGACGCCTTCGGCAAGAGCCTTTACGGCCGCGATGACGATTTTGCGGTGGCCGACCGCGTGACGGAAATTGCGGAGGCCCGGGGCCTGCCCAACGCCCAAATCGCCCTGGCCTGGGTGCTGGCTAACCCCGCCATCACCGCGCCCATCGTGGGGGCCAGCAAGCCCGGCCACCTCGAAGACGCCGTAGCCGCCGTGGACGTGAAGCTGACCGACGAGGAAATGAAAAGCTTCGAAGCGCCCTACCAGCCGCACCCGGTGCTGGGTTTCAGCTAAGAAGCGTCCTGTAGCTTGGACTGGTAGTCCGAGCGCGAGCGCAGCGAGCATCTTGCGCGTGGAATCGTCCAGTTCCACCTGCTCGCTGCGCTCGCGCTCGGACTACCAGTCCAAGCTACAGACCGTATAAACGCAAAAAGGCCCGCCTGAACGTTCAGGCGGGCCTTTTCTTGCAGTTGGGTGCTTACGCGGCCACGCCGCCTTTTTCGGCTACGCCGGCGTTTTCCTCCGGGGCCACGGGAATGGCTTCGCCTTGTACTTTCAGCTCCACTTCCATGTTGCCGCGGGTGCCCACCGAGTACGGGCAGATTTTGTGGGCCTGGCGCACCATGTCGATGGTTTTGTCGCGGTCGAACGCTTTCAGGTCAATGTCGAGCACGGCCGACAGGCCGTAACCTTCGCCTTCCTGGAACAGCGTGACCGAGCACTTCACTTCGGTGGCGGGGTCGAGCTTGTCGCCGGCGCGCTGGGCGATGACGAGCAGCGCCTGCTGGAAGCACGACGAGTAGCCGGCGGCAAACAGCTCTTCGGGGTTGGTGGCGCCTTTTTTGCCGCCCAGCCCTTCGGGCACCGACATGTCGAGGTCGACAATGCCAGTGGACGAACGGACGTGGCCGCTGCGGCCGCCCACAGCCGTTGCGTCGGCCGTGTAAAGATTCTTTTTGGTGGATTCCATGGGATGGGGTGTGATTTAGGGCAGTTTAACGGGTAGTTAACTGACTTTTGCCGCCCAGGGTTGTGGCAGAATTTTGGGGCCCCGGCCGCCAATTTGCCCGGGCGGTTTGGCAGCCGGGGGTTTTGCGGCTACTTTTGCAGTCCTATCCAGACCCGGTCGCGTCGTACAACGGATAGTATGAGAGTTTCCGAAGCTCTTGATCTAGGTTCGATTCCTAGCGCGACCACTAAGAAAAAAGGGCCCCTTGCAGTGATGCGAGGGGCCCTTTTTTATTTTTGATAATTATCAAATTTCTTCTAGTAGCCGGTCCTTGTACACGGTGCGGTTGGCCTTGCCGCCCACTTCCTCGTCGGTGAGCGCCTAATAGAGTGTGCCGTGCTGCTCAGTAAAGGCCCGCAGATGGTGCAACTGGTTCTCGGGGTCTTGGCCCTTGGTCTTCGTCGACATTCGGGCGTAAATGGCGACGCGCATCGGGCCACTTATTTGGCTACGTTGAGTAAAATCCCCGCTTTATGTAAGAGATCAATAATCTTGGGCGATTGGGTCGCAAACAAAAAGATAAGCTTAGCAGCCTCCTCAGTACTCCAATCAATAGTGAGTTCACGAAGCTTTGCAAATGACTTTTCTAGGAAGCCTGCTTCAGCGTTTTTGCTCCGTATTGACTTCTCAATAGCTGTCAACAATGCTATTGTTTCATCCTGACGAGGTCCCGCCTTAAGCATTTGGGCGCGCTCCTGAATCACGGGGAACATGCTCAATAACTTTTCGACGGGTTCACCGCTAAGGTCAAGGAAACCCGGGCCGTTATTGCCATCCGCAGTGCAGTTGTCAAACGTTGAGAAAAGATTGGTGGTCACGAAGCCACCGCCTCCGTTGTTGGTAGATACGCAATTTGTAAATTGTCCCATATTAAGAAACGCGCCATTGTTAATAAAGTCTGGCTGCACTATATAAAAGTCAGTATTTATAAATAGGTTCCACACTAACTATTTGGAGGCATCCAAAAAACGGTCCTATATATGGATGGTAATAGTAGACGCCCCAACGACCTGAAAACGCAGGTTTCCGGGGCCGTTTTTATAGGCTGTTTTATGCATGGCTTAATTTATTAGTTGGGGGCCCCATAAATCACACATTTTAAATAGCCCTTACCCCAACCTCAAACCATTAAAACTCCCAGGAAATACGGTCGGGGTCTTTGAAGGCCACGTAGTCTTTTTGCAGGGCGGCGTCGGTTTTGACGCCGGTGTTTTCTACGCTGGCGGCTTGGAGGGCGGCGACGCGGTGCAGCTCGGCGGCGTCTTCGTAGGCCATGGCGATGTGGTCGAGGCCGATGTTGAAGGGCGTGAAGGTGGTATCGGCCGGGTACACGGGCGCGGCTTGCTTGAAGCCCACGAATACGGGCCCGATGAGGCAGCCCATCAGCTCCGGCGTTTCAAGCACCATCGGGAAGCCCAGCAGGTCCTGGTAAAACGCTTTGGTGAGGGCAAAATCGAGGCAGCGCAGGGCAATGTGGTGGATGCCGGGGGTTTTGGGCTGAATGGTCATGTAGAAAACGGGTTAGAAGCAAATGAAGTAGGGGCCCGAAGTTGGCCGGCTTGCTGCTTTGCAGGAACGGTAGTACCAGCCGGTGGCTGGGGCCCCGCTGCCCCGGCCACCGGCTGGTACACTTACAGCCACTCCGCCATTGTAGCCAGGTTGGGTTGCGAGTGTGCCAGGCTACGGCAGTGCTCAAGCACCAGCGGGGGCCCCAGGGCAGTGCGCAGGCCTTGTTTGCCGTTCAGTTGGGGCCCCGTTGAAAACACAAAACCCGCCTCCGGTGCCCGCAAGGGCCCCAGAGACGGGTTTTATTGGTTAGGGTTGGCTGCGTACTGCGGCAGCCGGCCCCGTGCTAATCGCCTGGAACCTATTGGTAGGCCCCAGGCGATTGGGATTACCTACTTCTTCTTGCGGCTGCGGGGCGAGCCGGTGCCGGTCGTTTTCTTGCCCGGCAGCTTCTTGCCTTCGGCCTTCAGCTCGCTGATGGTGGGGGCGGCGCCGTACTTCGCCTCGGCGGCATTGGTTTCGCCCGTCAGGTAGGGGTCGAAGTCCACGCGGCGGTTCTTGGCTTGGCCAGCGGCCGTCTTGTTGTCCGCAATCGGCTTGGTTTCGCCGTAGCCACGGGCCTCGATGCGCTCGGCGGTAATGCCCTTGCTCAGCATGTACTTGCGGGCGGCGGCGGCGCGCTCGTAGCTCAGGCGCAGGTTGTAGTTGTCGTCGCCTTTGCTGTCGGTGTGGCCCGCGATGGAGAGCGAGTAGTCGGGGTACTCGTTCATGATCTGCACCATCTGCTCCAGCTTGGGGAACGAGCTGGGCTTCAGCGTGGCCTTGTTGAAGTCGAAGTTGATGTACTTCGTGGCTTCGTTGAGCACCTTCTTGGTTTCGGCCTTCATCTCGGGGCAGCCCTTGTTGGTGGCGGGGCCGGCACGGTCGGGGCACTTGTCCTGGTAGTCGGGCACGCCGTCGCCGTCCGTGTCCACCGGGCAGCCGGTGGCGTCCACTTTCACCCCAGCGGGGGTATCGGGGCACTTGTCGAGGTAATCGGCCACGCCGTCGCCGTCCGTGTCAAGCGGGCAGCCGCTGGCGTCCACTTTGGTGCCGGCGGGGGTGTTGGGGCACTTGTCGTCGTTGTCGGCCACGCCGTCACCGTCGGCATCCGGGCAGCCTTGCAGGGCAGCCAGGCCCTTCACGTCGGGGCACTTGTCTTGGTAGTCGGGCACACCGTCGCCGTCCGTGTCAAGCGGGCAGCCGTTGAGGTCCACTTTCACGCCGGTCGGCGTGTCGGGGCACTTATCTTTCTTATCGGATACACCGTCGCCGTCGGTGTCCTTGGCCTTGCCAATGTTGGCACGCACACCCGCCGTTAACTGCAAGTAACGGTCGTGCTTGTCCCAGAACGTCGTGGCATTGTTGTTCACCCCGTCGAGGCGTTCGTCACTGGCTTGCAAGTAAGCTTGGGTGGCTTGCACGTAGAAGGTAGCCGACTCACCCAAGTGAAAGTCAAGACCGCCGCCTACCTGGCCGCCGAAGGTGCCGAAGCGGTTGAAGTTGTTGGGGCCCGTGGGGGTAGCGTAGCGGTCGGCCAGCACCCACGAGAATTGCGGCTCTACCAACAGATACGGGTGCAGGAAAAAGCTGTCCTTAATAGGAGCCTTCAACTTGAAGCCCAAGCCCGCCTGGTACATCTGGGCCTTGAAACGCTGGCCAGTGCTATTAAACGTACCTCCATTTTGCGGGAAGCGCAGCCGCGTGTAGTCCAAGTCTAACCTCAGGTCGAGCCAGCGGCCAACGTACTGCGTAATGTCGAGGCCGCCGCTGTAGGGCATGTTGTCCCATTTCCAGAAGGCATCGCCTAAGTCGCCGCGGTACTGCGTGGCGTTGGCGTGCAGGCCGATGGCCGTTTTGCGGTCGGCAGTTTGCGCTTGAAGCCGGGGGGCAGCAGCAAACAGCCCTACGCCCAACAGGGCGGCTTTGTAACAGGGAGATTTCATAAAAAAGGGCTACGAGGTGTTTGCGCAGGCTTTATTTAAGTGGAAGAATAAGCGGAAGTATGCTAGCACCCAATTGGAACCGGCGTAACCGGCGCAAAAAGATTTTTAATTAAGTACGGTGATCGGAGCTAGAAGTGACGTAATAGCATCACTATTGTCAGAAGAATTATGCTTATTAATAGATGTTAATCTACCAATTAACGCTTAGGTTAAACGGCTTTTAACAGTCGTTACCGTGGCCCTTTAAATAAGATCAACCAGTAACACGACGGGTATGAACCGGGTAGGTTGTGGCAGATAAGTAATAAAAAGAAGAAAGGATTGACTTCCTCCAAGAAGTTAGTTAGCCCTATTAAACGGGCCTGGGCCAAAGACGTTTAGAAAATTTTTGCGAAAGCGCCCAATACGCTACCTAACCGCCACAATAGCCACCGAGAAAAGCGCCGCAGCAACGGGTCGTAGTTGGCAGATTTTCTACCGTTTACAACGCAGCTACCTAGTGCCGGGGCCCCACACATCGATTCAAGTGACATTTTGCCTTACAACGGCTTTTCGCCTTGCTGACGCCGCCGAGGCGGCCGCTGTTATTAGCGGGCCCGCCGGGGGCGGCCCCCGGTTCAGCCAAATCTAAACCGCGCGGGGCGCCGTATAGGGCCCCAGGCGCGCACCTGGCGCGGCACCGATTTTATACCCCTTTTCTTTCTAATGAACACCAAACACTTCCTCGCCACCCTCGGCCTCGCTTTCGCTTTTGCCGCTCCTGCTTTTGCCCAAACCAAAGTGTCGGACGGCGGCGACAAAACCAAGACCACGGAAGACGGCGTGATGACCAAAACCAAGGTTGCCGACGATGGCAAAATGAAGGTAAAGGCCAAAACCGACGCCGGCGACCGCCTGAAAGCTACCACCAAGCCCCGCAAGGGTGAAAAAGGCATGGCCATGGGCCAAGGCGTAATGGTGGGCGGCGCCATGATGACGCCCGATAAAGACATCGTAGACAACGCGGTAAACTCGAGCGACCACACCACGCTGGTGGCGGCCGTGAAAGCCGCCGGCCTAGTGGAAACGCTGAAAAGCGCCGGCCCTTTCACGGTATTTGCCCCGACCAACGCGGCCTTCGACAAGCTGCCCGCCGGCACGGTGGACAAGCTGGTGCAGCCCGACATGAAGGACAAGCTCACCACCATCCTTACTTACCACGTGGTGCCCGGCCACCTCATGGCTGCCGACCTGAAGGACGGCCAGACGCTGACCACCGTGGAAGGCGAGAACCTGACTGTGTCGAAAAAAGGCAAGAAAGTGATGCTGACCGATGCCAAAGGCGGTATGGCCACTATTACCATCCCCAACATCATGGACTCGAACGGCGTGACTCACGTTATCGACACCGTGCTGATGCCAACCAAGTAAGCTGCTTCGCCACCGTTAATAAAGAGGGCCCCGCCGGATTACCGGCGGGGCCCTCTTTTTGTATTAAATTAAATACTGGGGGCCCTAAGCAGCCAGCACGTCGGCGTATTCAGCGTGGTGGCGCTGGGCGAAGGCGGCCATGAACTCGCACGAGGTGCGGGCCTTCAGGTGCTGGGCGCGGGCGTAGGCCAGGCCGGCCTGGGCCAGCTCGTCGGCCACGCCCTGGCCGCGCAAAGACTCATCAACGAAGGTGTGCACGAAGTCGATGACGCCGGTTTTGGGCAGTTCGTACACCAGTTCGCCGGTGCCAGCAGCTTGGGTGGCAGTGAAGCGGTGGGCGGCGGAGTCGTGTTGAATGGGCATGAGGGAAACTATTGAAGGATTGTGATTTAAAGCAGGAAACGTAGCGTTTGGGGCGCGGCGCGTGAACGGCAGCGGCGGAATTGCGTAAGCAGAGCAGAATTCCCACCCGCTGGGTCTTTATTCAGCATACTTCTTCTTTTCCCATGGATACGCAAGATTCCACCAACACGCCGGCCCCTGACCAGCGGGAGCGCGCGCAGGAGGCCCACCTCAACCCCAACGACTCTGCCAAAAACGCCGCTGCGACGCCCCAGTACGGCGATTTTGGGAAGCCCGCCGGCCCTGCCCTAACCGCCGACAAACCGGAAGGCCGCAGCGGGGCGAACGACAACCCCGACGAGTTCAGCGCAATCCGCGACGACGAAGAAGCCAAGGCCCACCCCGACAAGCTGGAAGACCAGCCCGGCCACATTATGCAAAACCAGGACCCGCAGGGCGTGGCCCAAGCTGAAGCCAGCGGCGCCGACACCGACGAGCTGCGCGCCGCGTGGGCAAAAGACGATCCGCGCTATGCCGGTGGCGGCTCTAACAACGAACCCTACCACGAAACGCCCGAAAAAGCCGAGCGCAACGCCCGCGACGCTGATAAATCGGCCAACACCCTGTAAGCTGACCACCTTGCCTTAGGGGCCCCGCGCCCGGGGCCCCACCACCTCTTACTTGCCTCCTATGTCCCCCAATACCCCCGACGCCAACCAGCAGGAACAGCCCGAAGAAAACGGCCTCTCCACCCCCATGCTCGACGCGGCCACCTACGGCCAGCAGCTCGACAACAACAACTCATCGGGCCAGGAAATGGCCGACGAGATGGACGATTCGCTGCGCAACGATGAGCAGGAAATGGCCATCAGCAACCGCATAAACGGCCAGTTTACATCGTCGGACCCCGACGAGCTTCCCAAGGAGCTGACCGACCCCAGCGACCGCGCTTTCACCCTGCCCGAAGAGCAGGGGACCAAATAGGCAGCAGTTTACTAATATAAAAAGGGGCCCTGGCAATTATGCCAGGGCCCCTTTTTATATAATGACATTGTCCACATAGGCCGTCATGCTCTTAATCTGGTAAACTTTTGTTCGGCGCCCTACCAGGCCCAGCCTACCTGGGCCCCACCGTAGTAGCTGCGGCCGGGCGCGGGCTGAAAGAAGCGGTTTCCGAAGGCGTTCAGGTCGTTGCCGAGGCTGTAGCGGCGGTCGAAGGCGTTGTCGAGGCCAGCGAAGAGGTTGACCGCCAGGTGGCCGGCCAGGGTGCGGCGCCAGCCGCCGCGGGCCCCGTACACCCAGTAGCCTGCGGCGGCGGCAGAGTTGGCGTCGTTGAGCTGGATGCTGGCTTGATGGCCGAGGCTAGGGCTGAGGTAGAAGCCGGTGCGCTCGCTGAAATCGAGGCCCGCGCTGAGGGTTTGGGGAGCCGTGCCGGGTAGGCGGTTGCCGCTGGCATCGCCGCCCGCGCCCACGTAGGCGCTGCCGAAGCGGAAGTTGTTGTAGGCAAAGCTGGCCCAGGCGCGCAGGCCGCGGGGGCCCTGGCCGGGGGCCCCCGGCGCGTCCGCCGGCTGCCACAACCAGCCGCTGAGGCCGGCCTCCACGCCGCGCTGGTGGGTAGCGCCGGCGTTGTTGAACACGGCGATGCCCTGGGCGGTGGTGCTGCTGGTGATAGTTTGGCGCAGCTCAAAATCGAACACGGCCACCTCGTAGCGCAGCCGGTTGGCGAAGAAGCCGCCCCGGGCCCCCACCTCGTAGCTCACGCCGCGCTCGGCCTGCAAGCCGCCGTTCAGGCTGCCGTCGGAGGGCCGGATCTCCTCCACCGTGGGCGGCGAGAAACCAGTGCTCACGCTGGCGTAGACCGAGGCGGCGGGGCTGAACTCCTTGAGCAGCGCCACCCGGGGCGACACCTCGGGCCGGAAGCTGCGCTGGAAGCGGTAGGCGTCGGGCCGCGCGAGGGCGTCGCTCACGCGCTCGATGTTGTAGTGCAGGCGGTTGTAGCTGGCGGCCACCGTCAGGAACAGGCCGGCGGGCAACTCGTAGTCGGCCTGCGCGAAGGCAAAGCCGGTGGTGGTCGTGATTTCGTCGTTGTAGCGCAGGGCCCCGGGCGTGCCGGCCAGGTTGGCGTAGCTGCGGCCGTCCACGAAGCCAAACTGGTACTCGCCGCCGGCTTGCAGGCGCAGCACGCGCCCGGCCAGCGCGGTGCGGTAGCGCAGGGCGGTACGCCCGCCCAGGCCCAGGCCGGTGTCGCGCTCGTAGTCAACCAGGTACGGCGTGCGAATGGCCGTGCCGCTGCCGTAGAGCGTGGTTTCGAGCCCCAGCGCATCCGAGAACTGGTACGTGTGGGTGAGGCCCAGCAGGGCCGTGCGCGAGGCGTAGAACGTGCGCTGGGCCACGGTGCCGGGCGCGGCGGCGGCGCCCGGCCGGGCCTGCCGCGGGTCGGCCTCGAACTGGGCCCGGGTGAGGCCCCCGGGCAGCTGGTAATTAATGTCGGTGTAGAGAAAATGGGCGGCCAGGGTGGTTTTGTCGCCGGCGGCGGTGCGGGCGTCGAGGGCCAGCACGTCGCGGCGCAAATTGCTTTGCTGGCGGTAGCCGTCGAGCTGCTGGTGGGCGTACTGGGCGCGCACGGCGCTGGTGGGGCCCGCGGCTTCGGCGGTAGCGCCGTAGCGCAGCAGGCCGTAGCTACCCACGGTGGCCCCGGCACTGGCGCGGGCGGTGCCAGCGGCCACGGCGGGCGTTTCAAACAAGGCCACGCCGCCGGTGCCGGCCCCGTACACGCTGCCGCCGGGGCCCTTCACCACCTCCAGCCGGCCAATGATGGCGGGGTCGAGCAGGTTGAGCGGCGTGGTGCCGCCCGCGTCGGTGAAGGGAATGCCGTTGTAGTACGTCTTCACGTTGCGCACCCCGAAGGGCGAGCGCAGCGTGCTGCCCCGGATGCTGAGGCGGTAGCTGGCGGTGGCGCGCTCCTCCAGCCGCACGCCGGGCAGCGTGTTCACGGCCTGGGTGAGGGCGGCGGGGTTGAAGCGGTCAATCGTCTGGGCGTCAATGACGCCAATGGCGGCGGCGGTGCGGCGCAGCGGCAGCCGCTGGCCGTAGCCGGTCACGGGCACGTCGGGCAGGCGCACGGTGCGGGCGGTATCGGGCAGCGGCGGGGCGGCGGTTTGGGCCCGGGCCCCCAGCGGGGCCAGCAGCAACAGAAAGTAGCGAAGCGTCATATGTATCAGTAACAGCGGGCGGGGCCCCGGGGCCCGATACGGCAATTTTCCGCAGAGCGCCGTCGTTGGCCGCATTAATTTCACCGCCGCCTCACGTTTTAACGCTTTCGCCCCATGCACTTCTACCTGCCCCGCCGCCACCGCCGCCCGCTGCTGTTCCCGCCGGGCCTGTTGGCACTGGCAGGGCTGCTGTGGCTGGGCTGCGTGGTGCTGGGGCCCTGGCAGGAACGGTTGAAGCCGAGAACCATGCTACGGTTAACAATGCTAGTGCTTCCACGGCCTGATCACCCGGACTTCAGTCCTTACTCGCTACCTTATTTAGCAGCTAAAGTTCGCGCTATGGGCCCTTGGCGTAACACTTACATCACTGGGAAACCTGAAAATGTCGCGCGCGAACACGCCAGCATAACAAATGATGTACGCACCATAATGGCTGACTCTGCGCACCAGGGGAGGGTACGGGTACGCTTTACACAAACGGCTCGCTATAAAGATTTGATCTTTGTGCTAGACTTAATGGTCCGTGAAAATGTCAGGAGGTATTGGTTTGACATTGTACACAAACCCATCACCTTTTATGCACTCACCGAAATCCATGAGCGACGTCGCCCAGCAAATTTTGATTTCAACAGCGTCACGTGGTACTCTGATGGAAAAACGCATCATGGCAGTATAGTTGGGTGCATCAGGACGGAAGATGTTATTCCGTCCATGCCGCCTTCAATTCCATTCTGGCGCTTCGCATGGCTACGGCCCCTGCTGCAACCCGAGTGGCGCGTTTCCGCTTGGTTCCTCGCGGCAATTGTTATGCTGGGCGGCTGGCGCTTGGTAGGGCCCCGGCGCGCCACCCAAGCGCCGTAACGCACGTTATTCGGCGGAACGCAACCGCTTAGCCCTTCCCGAATGCCCGCCCTTCCGCCCGACCTGCGCAAAGCCTTGTTCCAACTGCCGCAGAAGGAGAAAGACCAACTCCTGGCCCGCCTCGTGGCGCAGGACGCGGTGCTGACCGAGCAGCTCGCCTACCGCCTGCTGGAAGGCCCCGACGCGCTGGAAACCCGCCGCGCTGCCCTGCGCGCGCTGGTCGACGACCCGGTGCGGGGCTTCCACCACACGCCCAACGACTTGCTGGTGGTGCTGCGCCAGGTGCAGGCCCGGCTGGGTTACCACGCCAAGGTTACCGACGACGCCTTTGGCGAGGCCGAGCTGAGCTGGCGCCTGCTGGCCAACGTGTTCCGGCACCAGGGCCCCACCGTGGCGCGGCTGCACGGCCCCACCCAGCCGCTGCTCCAGCACCTGGTGCGCCGCGCCCAGGAGGCCCTCAAGCTCAGCCACCGCCTGCACGCCGACTACCACCTGGAGCTGGCTGCTGCCGCCACCGGCGTGCTGGGGGCCCTGTGGGAGTCGGGGGCCGCGCCGCTGGCCCGCGAGGCGGGCCTGCCGCGTACTTGGGGCCCCGGGTAGCGTTTTCAGAGCCGGTGTAGTACATTGGGTTTGCACTTTCCCACCCCGCGCCATGTCCAACTCGCCCGCTGCCCCCGTCCCGCACCTTTCCGCCGCCGACTTGCGCCGGGCCCTTGACGAGCTGGACGCCAAAATCCACACCCTGCGCCAGCGCGCCTACGCCACGGCCGCCGGCTCGCCTGCCACGTACCAGGCCCACGCCGACGCCCTCGAAGCCAAGCGCGCCCGCCTCGCCACCCAGCTCACGGAGCACGCCAGCGCCGGCGCGGCCGAGCCGGGGGCCTGGGCCAGCATCTGGCGCGGCATCGAGGCGCTACGCGAGGATTTGCGCAACATTTTATAGCGCCGGCTTGTAGCGCCGACGCAGGTGGGGGCCCCAAGCTAACGGGGGGCCCAGTGGCGTTTTTCATTTGGCATTTTGGAGAAAAAATAGCAACCTGGCAACACGACGAAAAAATTTGCAGAATTGCGGGATGCGGTGCTTCGCAAGTGGGCAAAATATTTCCGTATTTTACCGATAATCAGGGCTTTCACCTGCGCCCGTGACTTATCGAAATATGGCTAAATTATTACGTATCTGTTATTTACTGCTGTGTTTTTGGCTGGTGGGGGCCCCGGCCAGTGCCGCGCCGCCCACCATCCCCGGCCGCCTGGTGCTGAAGCTGCGGCCCGGGGGCACGCCCACCGCGCTGGCCGGGGCCCTGCGGCAACTCGGGGCCACGGAATATCACCAGAAATTTCCGTACGCGCTGCCGCTTGACTTGGAGAAGCTTGGGGCCGTGGATTTGCTGGCCGTGTACGAGGTGGCCGTGCCGCCCGGCCTGCCCCTCGCCCGGGCCCGCAAGGTGCTGCTGGGCACGGGCGAAGTAGACTACGTGGAGCCCCTGTACGTGCGCGCGCCGCTGTACCAGCCCAACGACCCGCGGGCCGACTCGACCCTCACCGACCTTACGCAAGGGCAGTTTTACCTCAAGCAAATCCGGGCCTACCGGGCCTGGGACGTGGTGCGCGGCGACAGCACGCTGGTCATCGGTATCACCGACGGCGGGGTGCGCCTCACCCACGAAGACCTGCGGGCCCACGTGAAGCACAACTACGCCGACCCTATCAACGGCATCGACGACGACCACGACGGCTACGTGGACAATTTCACGGGCTGGGACCTGGCCAACGGCGACAACGACGCGGGCTTCGACGCCACCATCATTCACGGCACGCTGGCGGCGGGCGTGTGCGCCGCCACCCCCGACAACGGCCGCGGCATCGCGGGCGCGGGCCTCAACTGCCGTTTTATGCCCCTGAACATCTACCCCAACGTGGCCAGGGGCGCGTTTGCGGGTTACGAGGCCATTGTGTACGCCGCCGACCACGGCTGCCGGGTTATCAACATGTCGTGGGGCGGCACGGGCGGCTACTCCCAGTTCGAGCAGGATGTATGCACTTACGCCGCCGTGAACCGCGACGCCGTGCTGGTGGCCGCCGCCGGCAATACCAACGCCGACCTGCGCTTCTACCCTGCTTCCTACGAGCACGTTATCTCGGTGTCGGGCGTCAACGAGCGCGACCAGAAAACTGCCAGCGCCACCTTCTCCCGGCGCGTCGATTTGATGGCCCCCGGCGACAACATCCTCACCACTTACGGCTACCAGGGCACCACCTCGTCGGGGGCCCCCGATGCCGACTACATCGCCGTGGGCGGCACCTCGTTTGCGGCGCCGCTGGTGGCGGCGGGCGCGGCGCTGGTGCGCCAGCGGTTCCCGGCCTACACCGCCGCCCAGGTGGCCGCCCAGCTGCGCCAAACTGCCGACCCGGTTGATGCCGTGGCCGGCAACGCCGCGTACGCGGGCCGCCTGGGCACCGGACGCCTGAACATGTACCGGGCCGTGGCCGCGCCCGCCCGTGAAGTGCGCGTGACGGCTGGCACTTTTGCTCCGCTGCGGCGGGCCTACGCACCCGGCACCACCCTGCGCCTCGTGGCCACCGTGCAAAACCTGCTGCAACCCGTGGCCGGCCTCACCGTCACGCTCACCTCCCTCTCGCCCTACGTGTTGGTAACGCAAGGCACGTTTGCCGTGGGCGGCCTGCCGACCCTGGCCACCGCCGACAACACGGCCGCGCCCTTCGCCCTGGCCGTGGCCGCCACTGGCGTGCCGCTCAACGCTACGGCCACGCTGCGCTACCGCCTCACGGCCGCCGATGGCTACCAAACCGACCAGTTTGTAGAGCTGCTGCTGAACCCCGACTATGTGACCCTCGACGCCGGCGACCTCAGCCTGACCGTGACCAGCCGCGGCAAGCTGGGCTACGACGACCTCGCCGCCACTCTTGGTGACGGCGCCCTGTACCAAGGCGAAGGGCCCCTGCTCAGCGAGGGCGGGTTGCTGCTGGCCACCTCCCCCACCCGGGTGGCCGACCGCCTGCGCACCAGCGGCAACAACGTCCGGCAGTCGTTTTTCCGCGTGGCGCAAATCGGTTTCGCGCCTGCGGGGCCCCGGGCCGACCAGCTGGCCCGGGGCGCGTTCCAGGACACGGTGCCCGTGGCCGGGGCCCCAGCGCGTTCGGTGGGCGTGGGCGTGCGGCAGCGCGCCTACGCCTGGGCCACGGCTTCGCGCAAAGACTTTATAGTACTAGAATACACTTTGCGCAACCTCACCGCCGACACCCTGAAACCCTTGTGCGCCGGCCTGTTCATGGACTGGGACCTGCCCGGCGTGCCCGGCCGCAACGCCGCCGCCTACGACTCTGCCCGCGCCCTGGGCTACTGCTACGACCCCGCGGCAGCCCGCGTGTACGCCGGCGTGCAGCTACTGCGCGGCGGGGCCCCAGCCGTATACTCGTTCGACAACAACGCCCCCGCCGGCAGCCCCGTGCGCCTGGCCGACGGCTTCTCGCCCGCCGAGAAATACCTCACCGTGAGCAGCGGCACGGCCCGCGCCCAGCGCACCGCCGGCCTGCCCGCCGGGGCCGACGTGTCGCAGGTAGTCGGCACCCGCCTCGCCCGCCTGGCCCCCGGCGATTCGGTGCTAGTAACCTTCGCCGTGCTGGCTGCCCGCTCCCTGCCCGAGCTGCAAGCCGCCGCCGACGCGGCCCGCCTCGCCTACGCCATCGTGCTGCCCACGCGGGCCATCGCCGGGGCCCCCGGCTTCGCCGCCTTCCCCAACCCCACCGCCGGCCCCCTGCGCCTAGAGCTGCCCCCCAGCTTCGGCCTCACCGAAATCCAAGTGCTGAACGCCCTGGGCCAAACGGTGCTGCGCCGCCCCAGCAGCGGCGCTTCCGCCGAGCTGGATTTGAGCGGCTTGGCCCCGGGCCTCTACACGGTCAGGGCCCTGGGCACGGGCGGCGTGCTGGCGCGCGGCGTGGTGCGGCGGTAGGGGGCCCGGGTTCAACCGGGCCGATGAGCAGCGAAACGACGTTAGCCAGGCCGATTGTTTTAAGCTGTTTTTAAGAACTAGTTGAAATATTAGCCGTTTAAGGGCCTATAATTCATCTGCTTATAAACTCGACAATGAAAAGAATCGCCCTTCCCGCCCTAGTAGTTGCCGGCATGTTGTTTGGCACCGGCTGCTCGTCCAAGCCCGATAGCACCACTACCGCCAAAGATGTGAACGACCAGAAAGTGGACAACGGCACCGTGGCCACCGCCGCCGGCTCGAACACCGACACCAAAGACGTGACCGACTATATGGTGGACCTGGCCAACACCGGCCGCACCGAGTTCGAGTTGAGCCAGGCCGCCGCCACCCGCGCCACCAACCCTGCCGTAAAAAAATACGCCAGCCAAACGGTGAGCACCCACGCCAAGGACGAGGCCGAGCTGAAGGACGAAGCCACCAAGCGCAACATCACTTTGCCCCCCACCCTGAGCCCCGACAGCCAAGAAATGCTGACCAAGCTACAAGCTGAAAAAGCCGGCATGGACTTCGACAAAAAATACCTCGACGACATGGCCGATGTAAACGACAAAGCCATCAGCAAAGCCAAGGATACGCTCAAGAACTCACAGGACCCGGCCCTGAAAACCTACGTCCAAAAGATCATGGACGACGACCAAAAACACATGGACGAAGCCAAGCGGCTGAAGACGGCTATGAAGTAAAAAGCCAAGCGCTGTTAAAAAGGCCCTACTCGTTGCGTCATTCGCAGCGGGTGGGGCCTTTTTATCGATTTACAGTGCATTGCACGCGCCCATACGCTGCCATTGTAGCCGTTGACTTGAATTTTAGAATATTTAACATTCTGGGCCAAACGGTGCTGCGCCGCCCCGGCAGCGGCGCTTCCGCCGAGCTGGATTTGAGCGGCTTGGCCCCGGGCCTCTACACAATTAGGGCCCTGGGCACGGGCGGCGTGCTGGCGCGTGGGGTAGTGCGGCGGTAGGCAAGCCAACTGCTCAACACCTGAAGTATTTGCAGCCAAGATTATAGACCCCAAGCGCATCTACCAGTGGCAGCGCGAGGCGTAAGCCCCCGCTGCCGGCCGATCCTACCAAGGCGGCCCAGGTGCGCCAGCTGTCTGCTATAAGTGCAGGCTCTCGCCCCCCGCGCCCCGACGAGCTGCTGGCAGTTTATTGAACAAGAGCGTGTTCACTATCCGGCCGGGCTGCTCTACCGGACGCTGGACGTGTCGCCGGCCCACTATTACGCCTGGCGCGAGCCGCAGCGGGCAGCCGACTGGCAGCAGGTGCTGAAAGAAGATTTCGCGCAGCACAAGCGCTGTTACGGCACGCGGCGGCGGGCCGAGCTACAAGCCCAGGGCCACTGCGGGGCCGCCAGCGCCTGCGGGCAGCCATGCGGCGGCACGGGCTGCGGGTCATTCAGCCCCGCGCTTATATGCCGCGCGAGTGGCCCGTGTTCCGCGGCCTGCCGGACGCGCAGCACAGCGTGGCCGCTTATTTCGACTATTGCAATCATAAGCGCCGTCACTCGGCGCTCGTTTGCCAGATTCCACAAGCCTTTTATCTTCAACAACTTAAAAATACCATCCTAAACGCTCTCGCTTAACTGGACCATCTCATCTTTGCCTGATATGTTCGAAGTACACGTAACAATGCCGTAGCTTTGCACCGTGCTTCAACCAAAAAACCTGTTGACGAAGCGCGGAACCCTGCTCGGCTGGGAACCGCGAATGGACCGGAAGGTCTTCGCCGCCATTGGTTTTCCTGATTTTGCCTTTGGCGTTTCCGCTGTTTTTTCTGATTGTTGCCCCGCCACCGTTTCGGATTCCGAAACGGTTTTTTTATGCCCGTTGAGTTCGTTGTTGCTGCCTGGCAATCCTTTTTTATCCAGCAAACCCCACGCCCCCCTCGGACGCCCCCACCCTCTCCCCCAACCCTAGCGGCTGCCGCCATCGCCCCGGCCCATGTCGGCAGCCGGTTTCCCTGTCAAGGGTAGGGGCAGATAAAACTTTACCTTATTCGTTTTAGCTAGACAACCTCACTTTTTCTCAATTTTTGGTATGGCACGTAAAGACCTGCTCGACATCGCATCCCTTCACCGTGAGGAAATCGAGTTCCTGCTCGACCAATCCACGTCCTTTAAAAAACTGTTCACCCACTCGGTGAAAAAAATCCCTGCCCTTGAGGGCAAGTCCGTGCTCATGCTGTTCTACGAGGCTAGCACCCGGACGCACTCCTCCTTCGAGGTTGCGGCCAAACGCCTCTCGGCGGAGGTAACGAATTTCGACGTCGCCCACTCCTCCATCACCAAGGGCGAGTCGGTGCGCGAGACAATTGAGACGCTCCAGGCGATGCGCACCGACTACATCGTCGTCCGCCACGGTCACTCCGGCCTGCCCGGTATGATTGCCCGCCAAACCACGGCGTCGGTCATCAATGCCGGCGATGGGGCGCACGAGCACCCCACCCAAGCCCTGCTGGACGCCTTCACCATCAAGGAAAAATTTCCCGACCCCAGGGGCAAAAAAGTCCTCATCATCGGCGATATTCTCCACTCCCGCGTCGCGCGCTCCACCAGCACCCTGCTGCAAAAGCTGGGCGTCGAGGTCGCTTACCTGGGCCCGGGCTCGCTCGTGCCCAAGTATATCCCGGAAAGCATCCGCCGCTTCACCGACTATGAGGCGGCCATGGCCTGGTCGCCCGATGTCGTGTACCTGCTCCGCGTGCAGATGGAGCGCCAGGACGTGCAATTTTTCCCCAACGTCCGGGAATACCACCGCGTCTACGGCATCACCAACGCCCGGCTGGCAGAAATCCGCGACCGCGGCCTCTACATTATGCACCCCGGACCCGTAAACCGGGGGGTTGAGCTATGCGACGCCGTGATGGACTACGAGCGCAGCCTGATCACCAACCAGGTCGAAAACGGGATTTCCGTTCGCATGGCCGTGCTCGACTGGCTCACGCCGGGCGGGGATTTCCCGCGGCAGGAATCGTATGTCGCACAGCAGCGAGCCAGCTCCACGGTGATTATGCCCTGAACGCCAGACGCAGCGGCTGACTCCGCTCTTTAATTTACATCTTCCATAACCCTTGCGGCTTACAGAAATTACCAACTCATGCTTCTCCTTCAAAACGCCCGCATCGCCTCTGAAAATTCCCCCGTGCTTCTTGAGGCCGATGTCCTGATTGTCGAAGGGAAAATTCAGGACATCGGCCCCAACCTGGCCATTCCCGAGGGCGCCCGGGTCATCGACGCGCGCGGCCGGGTGCTGATGCCCGGCATGTTTGATGCCCACGTCCATTTCCGCGCCCCAGGGTTTGAGAACAAGGAAACCATCACCACGGGCAGCGAAGCGGCCATCAACGGCGGCATTACCGGCGTGGTGATGATGCCCAACACCCGCCCGGCCCTCGACTCGGCAACCGCGGTGGCCACCGTGCTGGAAAATGCCAAGCTCCGGTCCCGCATTCCGGTGTACACCTCCGGCTGCGTCACCAAAAACCGCGAGGGCAAGGAGCTGGCCGAAATCGAAGGCATGCGCGAGCTCGGGGTAAAAATGCTCACCGACGACGGGGACACCACCAACGACCCGGCGGTGCTGCTGCGGGCGATGCAGTACGCCACCGAGTTTGGGATGTTTTTTGCCAGCCACTGCGAGGTGCCGGAGCTGGCCGGGCCGCGCGCCCTGAACGAAGGGGTGATGAGCTACCGGCTCGGCATCAAGGGCTCGCCGGCGTGCGCGGAGGAAATCATCATCGACCGCGACATTCGCCTGGCCCGGGCGGCGGGCGCGCACGTGCACATCCAGCACGTTTCCAGCAAGCTCGGCATGGAAACCATCCGCTGGTGGAAATCCCGCGGCGATGTGAAGGTGACGGCGGAAGTGGCCCCGCACCACCTGATGTTCACCGACGAGCACATCGGCGACTACGACACGAACTATAAAATGAACCCGCCGCTGCGGACGCAGGCGGATTGTGATGCCCTGCTCGAAGGGCTCGTTGAAGGCGTATTCGACCTCATTGCCACGGACCATGCGCCGCACACGCCGTTCGAAAAAGCCCAGGATTTCCTTAGCGCGCCCAATGGCATCACCGGCTTGGATACGGCCCTTGTCTCGCTCTACCACCACTTCGTTGAGCCCAAAAAGTTCGGGTGGGACCTGGTAGTGAAGCGCTACTCGGCAGAGCCACGCCGCCTGATGGGCCTGCCGGTAGCTGCCGTCGAAGTGGGCCAACAAGCCGAGTGCCTCTTGTTCGATACCGAAGCGGAAACGACCTTCACGCGGGAATTCATGAAATCTAAATCCCAGAATACGCCCTTCCTCGACCAGACGTTGAAAGGCCGGGTAGACTTGGTGATTCTAGGGACGGAAATTCTGCTTGAGCGCTAACCGTTCGTTGCGCTGGGCCCTGAATTGTTCAGAATTCGCCTCGAATTTCGGGATACTGCTTTTGCAGTAGACTCTTCTACAAAGCCCACCATGGGTACGAGGGTAGCCTATTAAAAATGAACGGTTTGCGGCTGTAAACCAACACCACAAGGTGCGCTTTTCAGCGGCCCGGGAAGCCCGCTAACTGTCCTTTTTTAATTATTCATCGTCTTAACTTATTTAAGTATTTAGTCAAGAGTAAACGATTAGTAAGGCGGTCGTGCTCATCTGTTGTCCGCGCAGCCGAAGCATCTCTACTGCGGCCGTAATCAGTGATTAGCCAGCGGGAGAGATGCTTCGGCTGCGCGGACGATAGATGAGCACGACCCCCCTTTTTATTTTAAGAACCTTGGCTAGGCCAATTGTCCTCACGCCCTAAATTAATTGACCAACACAAGAAAAATTTCATTTCTTCTTCGGTTTACTTCCCATCACAAATGCCAGCTCTCCGCCGCCCATCACCTCCGCCACGGGCAGAAACGGGCGTGTTAGCAGCTTGCCGTTGAGGCGGGCGGACTGGACGTAGACGTTTTTGGGGCCCTGGTTTTTGACGGTGACGGTGAAGGTTTTGCCGTTTTCGAGGCGGAGCACGGCGCCTTGCACGGCGGGGCTGCCCAGGGCGTACTCGCCCGAGGCGGGGGCCACGGGGTAGAAGCCCAGGGCGCTGAAGATGTACCAGGCGCTCATCTGGCCGCAGTCGTCGTTGCCGCCCAGGCCGTCGGGCGTGGGGTGGTACATCTTGGGCAGGATCATGCGCACGCGGGCCTGGGTTTTCCAGGGCTGGTCGGTCCAGTTGTAGAGGTAGGCCACGTGGTGGGCGGGCTCGTTGCCGTGCACGTAGTTGCCGATGATGCCGTCGCGGGTGATGTCCTCGGTTTCGGCGAAGAACTTGTCGGGCAGGCTCATCGTAAAGAGCGAATCGAGGTGCGGCACGAAGCGGGCGTTGCCGCCCATTTTGGCAATCAGGCCGGCGGGGTCGTGGGGCACGGCGAGGCTGTAGTTCCAGGCGTTGCCCTCGATGAAGCCCTGGCCGTTGGTGCTCAGCACGTCGAACTTGGCCCGGAACGTGCCGTCGGCCGCGCGGGGCCGCATGTAGCCGATGCGGGCGTCGTACACGTTTTGCCAGTTGCCGGCCCGCTTGCTGAACTCCTGGTAGAGGTCGGCGTGGCCCAGCTTCTGGGCCAGCTGGGCAATGCACCAGTCGTCGAGGGCGTACTCGAGGGTGGTGGACACGGAGGTGCCGCTGCGGCCGTCGGGCACGTAGCCGCGGTCCAGGTAGTCGCCCAGCCCGTCGAACCAGCGGTGGCGGGCGGTGGCCACGCAGGCGGCCAGGGCCCGCTCGGCCTGCGCGGCCGGCACGGTGCCGGTGAGCACGGCGTCGGCCAGCACGGTGGTGCTGTGGTAGCCGCTCATGCACCAGTTTTCGTTGGCGTAGTGGCTCCACACGGGCAGCATGTGCTCGGCGCTCTGGTCGTAGTGGGCCAGCATGGACTGCACCATGTCGGCGTTGCGCTTGGGCTGAATCAGGTTAAACAGCGGGTGCAGGGCCCTAAACGTGTCCCAGAGCGAGAACGTGGTGTAGTTGGTGAAGCCTTCCGCCTGATGGTTGTTCTGGTCGAGGCCGCGGTACTGGCCGTCCACGTCCTGGTAGATGGTGGGGCTGAGGCAGGCGTGGTACATGGCCGTGTAGAAGTTGTCCTTGTCCACCTTGGGGCCCTGGATTTCGACCTTGCCCAGCTCCTGCTGCCACAAGGCCTGGCCCTGGCGGTGCAGGGCGTCGAAGTTCCAGCCCGGGGCCTCGGCGCGCAGGTTGCGCAGGGCCCCGGCGGTGCTGGTGGAGGACAGCGCCATTTTCAGCAGCACCTGCTCGCCGGCCCGGGTGGCGAAGTCGAAGTGCAGGCGCAACTGGTGGCCGGCCAGGTCGGGCCAGTCGTGCACCTGGTCGAAGCGGCCCCAGAAGCCGCGGTAGGGTTCCTTTTGGTCGTAGTTGCGGCTGCCGTAGTGGGCGAAGGGCTTCGAAAACGCCAGCGCGAAGTACTCGGTGCGGGTGCGGCCCCAGCCGTTGGTTTGGCGGTAGCCGGTCACCAGCGAGTCGTTTTCCACGCGCACAAACGTCCACACGTTTTTGCCCGGGTAGTTGTAAATCCCGGCCATCAAGTCGAGCACAATGTGCGCGTCGGCGGCCTGCGGAAACGTGTAGCGGTGCACGCCCACCCGGGCCGTGGCCGTAAGCTCGGCCAGCACGCCGGGGTCGTCGAGCTTCACGCGGTAGTAGGCCGGCTCGGCCACCTCGGTTTTGTGCGCGTAGCGCGAGCGGTAGCCGCTGCCGGGCCGGTCGGCGGTGCCGGGGTTAAGGCGCAGGGGCCCCACGGTGGGCATCACCAGGAAGTCGCCGAGGTCGGAGTGGCCCGTGCCGCTGAAGTGCGTGTGGCTGAAGCCCACGATGGTGGGGTCGTCGTACTGGTAGCCGGCGCAGTAGCGGTACACGTCGGGGTTGTACTTGCCCTCGGGCGTGGCGTAGGCCACCGTGTCGGTGTCGGGGCTGAGCTGCACCATGCCGAAGGGCACCGTGGCGCCGGGGAAGGTGTGGCCCATTTTGGCGGTGCCCACCAGCGGGTGGGCGTACTGCACAAGGTTGGCGGGGCCCTGGGCGCGGGCGGCGCCGGCCAGGCCCAGCAGCAGGGCCAAGGTTGCGGTTTTCATGCCGGCAAAGAAAGGCACCGGGGCCCCACGCGGGCCGCCGATGGGGCCCGGGCCCCCTTTTGCGGGCGGTGGCCAACGCCTGCTTAGCAACTATTAATGTTAGCAAACAGCCGGTTTATCAGCAATTAAATTCAGGCCCTCGATTGCGTCTTTTTGCGCATAATGGGGCATAAACTATTTTTAATGAGATTTTAATCTAAACCTCATAACAATTTCCTACCATTGTCGGTGCAGTAAAAAATACTGCCAATATTTTTAGTGCATCACAATTATTTCGTATCTTTGGGTATGTCCAACGTTAAGCTCCCGACCCCCGCTCCCGTGCAGCTTTTCGCTCGCTGCGTGAACGCCGAACACCGCCCCGCCGACTACATCGGCGACTGGCCCGCCGCCGGCCGTGTGTACCCCGTGCGGGTGCTGCCCCATGTGCGCACCGGCGCGCCCCAGGTGCACGTGCTGGGCTTCCACGCCGAGCGGCCCTACGGCGCCTTTGCCCCCCACCGCTTCGAGCAGGTGGCCGAACTCTGGCTCAACTAACCCTTTTCATCGCCCGCAGCCAAGCTGCGAAAAGCCCCGACGGCTCCTGGCCCGCGGGGCTTTTTCATGCCCGGTAGGGCCCCGGGGCCCTATTCGGCGGTGCCCTCGGGCGGCTTGCCGCTTTGGCCGTACTGGTAGAAGATGCCCGCCTCGAAGGGCGTCCAGAGGCTGGCTTTCTGGCCGGCCACTTTCAGGGCGTTGTTGGTCCAGGTGTTGCAGGTGCGCAGGATGCTGTAGGTGCCGTGGGCCTCGTAAAAGGCGTCGTCGGGGCCGTAGCTGTGGCCTGGAATCCAGCGCACGTTGCCGGCCGCGTCGTGCTGGAAGCTGGCCTGGATGTAGGCAATGAGCCGGGCGTACTCGGCGCGGCTCAGGTGCAGCGGCACGCAGGCCGGCGAGGGCGCCAGGTCGGCGGCGCGGTAGAAGGTAGCGTGCATGGCCGTGGTGCTCAGCCAGAAACCCGCCCGGATGGCCGTGCTGGGCTTGAGTTCGGCCCAGGTGGGCGTGTCCATGTAAAAGCCCTTGTCGCCCCACCCGATGCCCACGTAGTCGAACGACGGGTCGTTGGCCTGGGTGTGGGCGTAGGGCAGTTGCTGCGTCCAGTCGAACTGGTCGGTGCGCACGGGCAGCACCAGGTCGGAGTGCACGCCGTTGGTGCGGATGAAGACGGGCACGTCGGCCGGGGCCCCGGGGTCGGCCTTGGCCACCGGAATGCGTTCGAGCACCAGCGCCGTGCCCATGTACAGGGCCACGGCGCCCACCACCGCCCCCACCGCGTAGCCGGTAATTTTCAGGGTTTTGCGGAGAAAAGCGGCCATCATACGGTGGGGTTTAGGGCTGCAAGTACGGCACGGCGGCCATAGAAATAACGCGCCAGGGGCCCCTACCTTTGGTTTTTAGCCGCGCCCATGCCCGCTCCTCAAGCCCCCGCCGACGAAGAAATCTACCAAATCCCGGCCGCGTACCGGAAGATGGAAAACACCCACATCCTGTTCTGGCTCGTCAAGGACATCAGCTGGTGCATGATCTGGAAAACGCTGGGCCTGCTGATGGTGGCCCCCACCCTGGGCATTGCCATTGTCATCGCCTGGCGCACCCGGGCCTACAAGTCAGAGCTGGCCCACAACCTAGCCATCGTGTTCTGGATCACGGCCAACTCGTACTGGATGGCCAGCGAATTCTTCCACTTCGACACGGTGGTGGTAGCCCCGGGCGTCACCGGTAAGCACCTGGCGCTGGTGCCGTTCTTCATCGGGCTCGGCATTTTGCTCTACTACTACCTCGTGCAAAAGCCCCGCGAGGCGCGGGAATCGCAGGTGGCTACCCTGTAACTAAACAGCCGATTGAGTCAAATAAGGCCGTCATGCTCATCTGGCGTCCTAATATCGTTACAAACAACTGATAGCTGCTCAATTGGGGCCCTGCGCGGTGGGCCGCTGGGCGTCGCGCGTGTTTTTCTGCACGGCGATGGCGGCGAAGAGCGCCAGCAGAAACGACATGCCGTAGAAGCCTTTCTCGCTGAGCGCCAGCGTGGCATTCCACAGGCCCACTACCAGCAGCCCGATGGCCAGCACGGTGGAAAACCAACTCAGGCCGTAGTAAATGTTGGTGACGGGGATGCCTTCGAGGCGGTCGCGCACGCTCTTTTGCAGCGAAATGGCCGAAAACAACCCGTACATGAGGATGGTGAAGTAGTAGCCCTTCTCGTTCAGGGGCATCGCGGCGTTAAACAAGCCCACCATGAAGGCGCCCATGCCCGCCACCAGGGCAAGCCAGGAAGCACCGATGAAAGCTGGCGACGGTTGTTGGGGCGTCATGGCGGCAAGAGGAAAGGGGTGAGCAGCGAATGAAGCGGCAAGTAAGGTAGGAACGGCGCATTTCCGAGGCTTTGGGGCCCCTGGGTGCAACCTTATTAGCGCGCCGGCCGAACAAGTGCCAACTATGCACTTTTCCGTCATCACCCCCACCCACGACCGTAGCGCGCTGCTGCCCGAGGCCGTGGCCAGCGTCCGGGCCACCACCGGCACCCCGCTCGATTTCTCCTTTGACCACTTCGTGTTCGATAACGGCTCGCACGACGACACCGCCGCCTACCTGCGCACCGCCGCTGCCCAGCCGGGGCCCCCGCTGCGCCACTGGCACCACGGCACCCCCCAAACCGTAGGTCGCGCCCGCAACCTGGCCATCCGCGAGGCTGCCCCCGATGCCTGGCTCGTGCCGCTCGACGACGACGACCTGCTCCTCCAGCGCGCCCTCTACCATTACGGGGCCCAAATCGAAGCTAACCCCGGCCGCCCGTGGCTAGTGGCCGATTTCCTGCGCGTGGACGAAAACCTGCGCTACCTGCCGGGCGAGGACTACTACGCCTGGCAGTTCGACACCCCCGCGGCCATGCTCCAGGCCATTTTCCGGGCCGAGCATTTCCTGCAAGGCAACGTGTGCTACAGCCACGCCCTCATCGACGAAGTGGGCGGCTACGACGAGGAATTGAAAATGGCCGAAGACCTGGATTTGTACGTCCGCTTCCTGCTGGCCGGGCACCTGCCCGTGGTGTGCCCGCACTTCAGCCACCTGCACCGCTTCCACGCCCGCAACGTGAGCACCGGCGTGGACGCCGCTAAGCACAACGCCGACCTACAGGTGATTTACCAGAAGTACGCCGCGCAACTGGGGGCCCTGGGCATCGCCGCGCCGGGCTAGTGCGCAACTCTTACCAGGCTGGCCTCGCGGCTGCGATGCGTAGACTACTCTTAGCAGCTGTTTAGGAAGTCGCCGAAAATTAATATGAATATCAGAATGCTACGCTTGCCAAAGCATGACGCTCCAGGGATTTCTGAAATAGGTTCCCAATGACTATCAGCTACAACCGTGCGGAAACGAATTACTTTTCGCCCGCGAGCCGCATCTTTTAAAATTATGTTTTTAGGTTAGGGTTTGCAAGGTATTCATTGCTTGGAAGGGCTTGTCCGTCCCGCTTCCTTCGCCCCTTATGCTTACTCCCTCCTCCGGTACGGCCCCCCTCACGGCGGCCCCGTACCGTGTGCACGCCCTCGACGCCACCCGTGGCTTTGCGTTGCTCATTGGCATCGTTTACCACGGCCTGGAGTCGCTGGTGGCCAATAAAATATATGGCCCGGCCCAGGATACCCAAAGCAGCCTGCTGCTGGAGGCGGCCTACTATGTATTCCATATTTTCAGAATGCAGGTGTTTTTTCTGATGGCCGGCTATTTTGCCCACCTGCTCTACCACCGCCAGGGCCTCCGTGGGTTCGTGGCCAACCGAGTGCAACGCCTGGGGCTGCCCCTCCTCATTTTTTGGCCCCTTGACTATGTGCTAGTGGCCGCACTGTGGGTGTGGAGCATCCAGCACTCCAGCGGCCTGCCCTTGCGGCAAGCTTTTGCCAAGCTGCCAGCGGTGTACCGGTTGGTGCAGGGCGTGCCGCTGATGCACCTCTGGTTTCTCTACTACCTGCTCCTGTTCTGCGCGTGTGTGGCCGTTGTTCGCCCCGCTGCCAACCGCTGGCCCGGCGCCCTGCACCAGGCGCGCACCTTGGCCGACCAGGCCCTGGCCTCGGCGCTGGCGCATTGGTGGGGCAGTCTGGCCCTGGCCGTGCTGGCCGTTCCTCCCATGCTGGCCATGACGGACGGGCTAGGGGTCGACACCCCAGAATCGAGCCTATGGCCCCGTTGGGCCCCTTTTGCGCTGTACTTTCTATACTTTGCCTTGGGCTGGCTGCTGCACCGCCAAGCTCACCTGCTGAACGCCTTGCGTCAGTTCAGGGTGGTGAACTTGGTTTCCAGCGGCCTGCTGATCGGCCTGCTTTTCGGCTTGAAAATCCTGGGCCACCGGCTTGATGCCACCACCGCAAGCCGGTTGCCCGCCGCAATTAATTTCGTCTACGCCTTTGCGTCGACGACGACGGTTTGTGCCTTTGTAGGGTACATGCTGGCGTATTTCTCCGCGCCCCACCCCGTCGTGCGTTACCTGTCCGATGCAGCCTACTGGGGGTACCTAATTCACCTGCCCATCATCATCTTTTTTCAACTGCTCGTTGCGCCCTACGGCTGGCACTGGCCGATTAAGCTGCTTCTCATCCTGGGCCCCACGTTCATCATTCTGCTGCTGACCTATCACTTCTGCGTACGCCACACCCGGCTCGGCTTGCTACTCAACGGCCGCATTTATGCGCCCCGCGGGGCCACCGCCTAAAGCCGCCACTTGCAACGCGGCACCAAATGCAACGGCCGCCCCAGAAGCTGGGGCGGCCGTTGCGGTAAAACTGCTGGCGTGGGCCGCTTATTTCTGCGAGAGCTGGGCTTCGCCGCTTTCTTTCTGGCGAATCAGGTTCAGGGCCGAGCCGGCTTTGAACCAAGCGATTTGGCCCTCGTTGTAGGTGTGGTTGAGGGTGATGAGGTCCGTGTCGCCGTCGTCGTGGCGCAGGCGCGCTTGCAGGGGCTGGCCGGGCTGGAAGCTCGTCAGGCCGAGGATGTCGATGAGGTCGCCTTCCTGAATCAGATCGTAGTCGGCCTTGTTGGCGAAGGTGAGGCCGAGCATGCCCTGCTTCTTCAGGTTGGTTTCGTGGATGCGGGCAAAGCTCTTCACAATCACGGCGCGCACGCCGAGGTGGCGGGGTTCCATGGCGGCGTGCTCGCGCGAGCTGCCTTCGCCGTAGTTCTCGTCGCCGATGACCACCGTGCCGATTTTCATGCTTTTGTAGGCGCGGGCCGACTGCGGCACCGTGGCGTAGCCGTCGCCCTGCACTGCGAAGTTGCGCACCGAGTTGGTTTCGTCGTTGAAGGCGTTGGTGGCCCCGATGAGCATGTTGTTGGAGATGTTATCCAAGTGGCCGCGGTATTTCAGCCAGGGCCCTGCCATCGAAATGTGGTCGGTGGTGCACTTGCCCTTGGCCTTGATGAGCACGCGCAGGCTGGTCAGGTCGGTGCCTTCCCAGGGCTTGAATTGCTCCAGCAATTCGAGGCGGTCAGAAGCCGGGTTTACAATAACCTGCACGCCCGAGCCGTCAGCGGCAGGGGCCTGGAAGCCGGCGTCCTCCACGGCAAAGCCGCGGGGAGGCATCTCTACGCCCACCGGCTCGTCGAGTTTCACGGGGCCGTTGGTGCCGGGCAGCGTGTCGGTGAGGGGGTTGAAGGTCAAGTCGCCGGCAATGGCGAAGGCCGTCACGATTTCGGGCGAGGCCACGAAGGCGTGGGTGTTGGGGTTGCCGTCGTTGCGCTTGGCGAAGTTGCGGTTGAAGCTCGTGATGATGGAGTTCTTGCGCTTGGGGTCGTCGGTGTGGCGGGCCCACTGCCCGATGCACGGGCCGCAGGCGTTGGCCAGCACCACGCCGCCCATCTCGGCAAACGTGTCGAGCAGACCGTCGCGGGCCACGGTGTAGCGCACCAGCTCCGAGCCGGGCGTGATGGTGAACTCGGCGGCCACGTGCAGGCCCTTGCTCACGGCCTGCGCGGCGATGGAGGCGGCGCGGGTGATGTCCTCGTAGCTCGAGTTGGTGCACGAGCCGATGAGGCCCACTTCCAGCTTCTCGGGCCAGCCGTGCTGTTTCACGGCGGCGGCAAACTCCGAGATGGGCCAGGCGGCGTCCGGCGTGAAGGGGCCGTTTACGTAGGGCTCCAGGGTGTTCAAGTCGATTTCGATGAGCTGGTCGTAGAACTTGCCCGGGTCGTTGTATACCTCGTCGTCGGCGCGCAGGTGGGCCCCCACGGCGGCGGCGGCTTCGGCAATTTCGGCGCGGCCGGTGCCGCGCAGGTAGTCGCCCATCTTCTCGTCGTAGCCAAACACCGAGGTGGTGGCCCCAATTTCCGCGCCCATGTTGCAAATGGTGCCTTTGCCGGTGCAGCTCAGGCTTTCCGCGCCTTCGCCGAAGTACTCGACGATGGCGCCGGTGCCGCCCTTCACGGTGAGGATGCCGGCCACTTTCAGAATCACGTCTTTGGCCGAAGTCCAGCCGCTCATCTTACCGGTCAGCTTCACGCCGATAACCTTGGGAAACTTCAATTCCCAGGCCATGCCGGCCATCACGTCCACGGCGTCGGCGCCGCCCACGCCGATGGCCACCATACCCAGGCCCCCGGCGTTGGGGGTGTGCGAGTCGGTGCCGATCATCATGCCGCCGGGGAAGGCGTAGTTTTCGAGCACCACCTGGTGGATGATGCCGGCGCCGGGCTTCCAGAAGCCGATGCCGTACTTATTGGAAACCGAGGCCAGGAAGTCGTAGACTTCCTTGTTTTCGGTGTTGGCTTCGGCCAAGTCCTCGGTGGCGCCGTCTTTGGCCTGGATGAGGTGGTCGCAGTGCACGGTGCTGGGCACGGCGGCGGTGGGCTTGCCGGCCTGCATAAACTGGAGCAGCGCCATCTGGGCAGTGGCGTCCTGCATGGCCACGCGGTCGGGGGCAAAATCAACGTAGGAAACGCCACGCTCGTACGCCTGCTTCACGTCGCCCCCGTAAAGGTGGGCGTAAAGAATTTTCTCGGTGAGGGTGAGCGGGCGGCCCACGGCGGCGCGGGCCGCCTCGATGCGGGCCCCCATGCCGGCGTACACGCCGCGAATCATTTCCAGGTCAAAAGCCATAGGACGGTATATAAAGAGTGGTTGTGCAAATGTAGCATACCCGTTAGGTAACGCCTAATCCGGCCGATGGGCGTTATTTCGCCACGGGGCCGGGTCTTTTAACTTACTTGGGCCGGGCCGGGTTGTGTGGGCTTCGGGTTTGTTTTTTTAATCGTCATCATGAAAAATATCGTGCCCGCCCTGCTAGCCGGGGCCGTGCTCAGCCTGGCGGGCTGCCAGGGAAATTCCACCAAGACCGAAACCACTGGCACCGCCGCGTCGGCCGCCGCGCTGCTTACGCCGGGGCCCTGGCGCGGCGAGCTGGCCGTGCAGGGCCAGCAGCTGCCGTTCCTGTTCGAAGTGAAAACTGAAGCCGGCCAGCCGGTAGTATACCTCATCAACAAAGGCCTGAACGGCGAGGAGCGCCTGCGCTGCCCCGAAATCTCGGCCGCCGGCGATTCGGCCACCATCAAGCTCCACGTGTTCGACGCGGCGCTGGTGGTGCGAGCCGATGGCGCCGGCAAGCTGAGAGGCAACTGGGTGAAGTACGACGCCAAGGGGCCCTACCGCGTGCCGCTGGTGGCTACGGCGGGGGCCCAGGAGCTGTTTCCGGCCGCCCAATCGGCCGATAAGCCGGGTAGCTTTGACGGCACCTGGCGGGCTACTTTCGGCGAGGGCAAGGAGGGCTACCCGGCCACGGGGGTTTTCGCCCAGCAAGGCAACCGCCTGACGGGCACCTTCCTCACCACCACCGGCGACTACCGCTACCTCAGCGGCGTGGTGAGCGGGCAGCAGCTGCGCCTGAGCACCTTCGACGGCAGCCACGCCTTTTTATTCATTGCCCAAAACGGCCCCAAGGCCCCCGTCGACATCACCAAGGAGTACGCCCCCAACACCTTGTTCGGCGACTTCTACTCCGGCAAAACCGGCCACGAAACCTGGACGGCCACCCTCGACCCCAAGGCCAAATTGCCCGACGCCGACACGCTCACCTACCTCAGAAAGGGTGAAAGTCGGTTAAGCTTCAAGTTCCCGAGCGTCGTGCCGGGTGCCAGCATTTCGCCCACCGACGCCAAGTACCGCGGCAAGGTGGTGGTGGTGCAGGTGCTGGGCTCGTGGTGCCCCAACTGCATGGACGAGACCAACTTCCTGGCCCCGTGGTACGAGAAAAACAAGCAGCGTGGCGTCGAAATCATCGGCCTCGGCTACGAGCGGATGCCCGAGTACGAGAAGGCCGCGGCGCGCCTGCGCGTTATGAAAGCGCGGTTCAACATCGGCTACGACCTGGCCGTGGGCGGCGTATCGAACAAGGACTCGGTGGCCAAGTCCATGCCGCAGCTGGCCAAGTTTCTGGGTTTCCCCACCACCATTTTCATCGACAAGAAGGGCGCGGTGCGCAAGATACACACCGGCTTCAGCGGCCCCGGCACGGGCAAGTACTACACGGAGGAAACGGCGGCTTTCAACCAGGAAATCGACAAGCTGCTGAAGGAATAGGGCCCCGGCGGATGGGAGCTATGTTTGCAGCACTATATTACTAGTCAATCGGTAGCCGTTTGCAACGGTTGGTGATTGATTAGTAATTTTCTCCTCCACCCCACCCGTCCCGGTCATGAAAAACATCCTCGTTGCCACCGATTTTTCGCCCGAAGCGCACCATGCCTTCGGGGTCGCCGTGCAATTGGCCCAGCACACGGGCGGCCAGCTCACGCTGCTGCACGTGCTGGAAGACGCCGACGAGGCGGGGGGCGCCTTCAGCACCGTGGGCGGGCCGGTGAGCGGCCACAGCATCGACCAGATTTTCACCATCAAGCTGATGGAAGCCACCAAGCGCCGCATGCACGCGCTGCAAGCCGAGGCCGCGCAGCTGGCCCCCGGCGTGCCGGTGCAGGACGTGGTAGAAGTGGCGCGCGTGGGCGAGGGCATCCTGACGGCCATTCAGCGCTACGGCAACGACTTGGTGGTGGTGGGCGCGCGCGGCCACGGCGCTACGGAACACTTTTTCGTAAGCTCGACTACTGAACGCCTGATTCGGCTGGCCCCGTGCCCCGTGCTCACGGTGAAGCACCCGGAACCTGCCTTTAAGGTGCAGCAAATCGTGTTTCCGTCCGATTTTTTGGCCGATGCCGCCGGGGCCATTGAGGGCCTGCGCCGGGTGCTGGCCGTGTTTCCCGACGCGACGCTGCACTTGCTGCACGTGGCCGCGGGCGCCGACGACCACCTGGCCCAGCAGCAAATGCAGGACTTTGCCCGGCAGCACCAGCTTGCCCACGTCGTGGTGGCCGAGGTGGCCGCGAACCGCACCAGCGCGGGCATCGAGGAATACGCCCAGCGCGTGGCCGCCGACGTGGTGGTGATTCCGACCCACGTGCGCTCGGGCCTGAGCCACTTCCTGAACACCAGCATTGCCGAAACCGTGGCCACCCACGCCTTCCCCCCGGTGCTGACCTACCACTTCGCCAGCTAGCCAGCCGCCGCCCGGGGCCCCTCCCGCAGGCGCAGCCGCACCTGAAAATCGCCCCGCGGCCGCAGCGTGATGAGCGGCTGCTTAACCACCAGTGGCTGGCCGGCGGGCCACTCCACGTCGAAGGTGCGCAGCAGCTCCACGGCCACGAACTGCATTTCGGTGAGGGCAAATTGCAGGCCCACGCACAGGCGGGGGCCCCCACCGAAGGGCGCGTAGGCGAACGGCACGAGCGGACGCGGCGCATCGGGGGCGAAGCGGGCGGGGCGAAACTCGGCGGGCGCGTCCCAGTGCTGCGGGTCGCGGTGCAAGCCGTAGAGGTAGAGCGAAAACAGCGTGCCCTTCGGAATGCGCAGGCCCTGGTAATCGTCGTCGGCCAGGGCCACGCGGTCCACCATCCAGGCGGGCGGGTAGAGGCGCATGGTTTCCTGCACGGCCTGCAAAGCGCGTCCCAAGCGGGGCAAGTCGGCAAACGTGGGGGCCCTAGTGCCCAGCACCGCGGCGGTTTCGGCCTGAATGGCTTGGGCTTCCGCCGGGTGGTGGGCTAGCAGGTACAGCAGCCAGGTGAGGGCGTTGGCACTGGTTTCGTGGCCGGCCACGAGCAAGATCAGGGCTTCGTCGAGCACCCGGGCGGGGGCCATCGGCTCGCCGGTGTCCTCGTAGCGGGCGTCGAGCAGCATTTGCAGCAGGTCGTCGGGCGGGGCGGGGGCCCCGGGGGCGGCGCTGGCCGCCTGGCGCTGGGCAATGTAGCGGCCCAGCAGCGCCCGCAGCTCGGCCGTGAGGCGGTCGTGGTGGCGAAATTGGCCCCGCAGCCGCCGCCACCAGTTGAGGTAGGGCTGCCGGATGATGCGCACGTAAAACGCCTGAATCTCAGTGATAAGTTGGGCCAGGCGGTCCAGCTCGGCCTCGGCAAATCTGGTGCTGAACACCGAGCGGGCAATGATGCGGAACGTGAGCCGCGTGAGCAGCGCGTGGGCCGGCACGGCCACCGCCCCGCCGGCACGGGCCGCCGCCTGCGCCAGGGGCCCCAGCGTGTCGGCCACCACTTCCTGCATCAGCCCGGTGAGGCCCGCCACCCGCTGGCGGTGGAAGCCGGGCTGGATGAGCCGGCGCTGGCGCAGCCAGTCGGGGCCCTCGTTGGTGAGCAGGCCGTGGCCGATGTAGCGCGCAAACCCGAGCGTGAACTTCGATTTAGCGTAGTTGCGGTGGTTTTTCTGCAAAATGTGCTGCACCAGCCCGGGGTCGCGGGTGAGCACGCTGGGCTGCACCCCACCGATGTAGAGGCGCGCCGTGCTGCCGTAGTCGGCGTGCACCGCGTCGAGGGCCCCGATGGGGTCGGCCACCAGCCGCAGCGACCCGCGGATGGAGTGCCAGCGCGGCACCTGGGGCAAAGGCGCGTGCGGGGGCCGGGGGCCCAAAGTATCGTCAGCCATAGCGCATACCAGGCCCTGGCGGGCCCCGGCCCAAAGGTAGGCCGGGGCCCGGGGCCATCCTTTTGCCGGGCGGCCGCGTAAACCCGGTTAGGCCCCGCCGCGGGCCGCCGCCCTCTTCCCCAAAACCAACCCGATTGCCCCATGTGGATTGCTCAGAAACCCGACCAAAACGCTCCCCTCGAAGACCTGCAAGGCCGCGCCGTGGGCCTCAAGTTTGAGTGCAACAAGTGCCACACCGAAGTCTTTACCGACCTGCTCGGTGTGCCCACCCCCGACTCCATGGCCGACTCGCTGGCCGATACCGACCAGTACGAAAAAGAGGAAGCAAAATGCCCCGGCTGCGGCATGATCCACACCCTGGAGGTGGACGCTACCTTCGACGGCGTGAAATTCAAAGTCAGCGACGTGGCTCCTGGCAGCGTCAGCTACCAGGTAGCCGAGCCCAAAGGCTAGCGCCAACTTACCGCCACAAAAAAAGCCGTTCCTAGACAAGGGGCGGCTTTTTTATGTGGCGGATTGGGGCCCCGGGGCCTATTTTTCGCGCTCGATGGTGTAGTTGATCAGCTGCTCCAACGACGTGCGGCTGGCCGATTCGGGGAAGGTGTGGAGGATTTCGATGGCTTCGTCGCGGTACTTTTCCATGGTGGCAATGGCGTAGTCCAGCCCCCCGGATTGCTTCACGAACTCGATGACCTGCTGCACCCGCTCGCGGTGGCCGCCGTTGTTTTTGACGTTGAAAATCATGCGCCGCTTCTCCAGCCAGCTGGCTTGCTGCAGGGCGTAAATCAGCGGCAGCGTCATCTTTTTCTCCTTGATGTCGATGCCCACCGGCTTGCCAATCTCGGCCGTGCCGTAGTCGAACAAGTCGTCTTTTATCTGAAACGCCATGCCCACCTTTTCGCCGAAAAGGCGGGCGCGCTCCACCGTTTCCTTATCGGCGCCGGTGGAGGCGGCCCCCACGGCCGTGCACGAGGCGATGAGCGAGGCCGTTTTCTGGCGGATGATGTCGAAATACACGTCCTCCGTGATGTCGAGCTTGCGGGCTTTTTCGATTTGTAGCAGCTCGCCTTCGCTCAGCTCGCGCACGGCCCGGTTCACGATTTTCAGTAGCTGAAAGTCGTCGTGCTCCAGCGCGAGTTGCATCCCCCGCGAGAGCAGGTAGTCGCCCACCAGCACGGCTATCTTATTCTTCCACAATGCATTGATGGAAAAAAAGCCGCGGCGGTAGTTGCTCTCGTCCACCACGTCGTCGTGCACCAGCGTGGCCGTGTGCAGCAGCTCGATGAGGGTGGCGCCGCGGAAGGTGGCTTCGGGCAGGGGCCCCGCGGCGTCGGGCAAGGCAATGCGGGCCGAAAAGAACACGAACATCGGCCGGATTTGCTTGCCCTTGCGCTTCACAATGTAGCCCATAATCTTGTCGAGCAGCAGCACGTTGGTGCGCATCGACTGGCGAAATTTGTGCTCAAACTCGTCCATTTCGGCCGCAATAGGGGCCTGAATTTGGGCGAGGGAAACGGAGGAAAGCTGCGGCATGGCGCGGCAATGATACGGCGCAATGGCCGAGGCCAGGGCCGGGCCGGCGCGAAACTTTTGCGCCCCGGATGGCTTACTTGCGGGGCCAGCCCGCGCGTCGCGCCGTGGAGAGGCTCGCTTCACCCCTGCCCTTGCGCCCATGCTCGCCCACGTTCCGTTCATTCTCACCGGCTTGCGGCACGGCCGGCCGTTTGCCGCCGACGCTACCTACCGGGCCGACGGCCGCGCCAAACCGGTGGTGGTATTTGTGCACGGCTTTAAAGGATTTAAGGATTGGGGCCATTTCCCGCAGCTGGCCGTTTTTTTTGCCGAGCAGGGCTTCGTGTTCGTCAAGCTAAACTTATCGCACAACGGCGTGGTGATGGGCGGCACCGGCGACCTGGAAGATTTGGACGCCTTCGGCCGCAACAACTTCAGCCTGGAGCTCGACGACCTGAGCCAGCTGCTCGACGCCCTGGGCACGCCCGGAGCCACGCCCCTGCCCCCGGCCGAACTGGATTTGGCCCGGCTCTCGCTCGTGGGCCACAGCCGCGGCGGGGCCCTGGTGCTGCTCAAGGCCGCCGAAGATGCCCGGGTGCGGGCCGTGGCCACCTGGGCCGCCATTGCCGACATCGACCAGCGCTGGGGCCCCGAGGTGCTGGCCGAGTGGGCCCGCACCGGCCAGCTGATGGTGCCCAACAGCCGCACCGGCCAGCCCCTGCCCATGTACTACCAGATTGTGGAGGATTACGAGGCCAACCGCGCACGGCTCGACATCCTGGCCAACGTGGCGCACCGCTTGCCCCAGCCTCTGCTCATTGTGCACGGCGACGCCGACGAAACCGTGCCCCTGGATGCCGCCCACGCCCTGCACGCCGCCAAGCCCGACGCCGAGCTGCTGCTGGTGCCCGGGGCCACGCACATGTTTGGCGGGGCCCACCCCTGGCTAGGCGACGCACTGCCCGGGCCGGCCCACCTGGTGGCCGCGCGCACGGCCGAGTTTCTGGCCCGGCACACGTGAGCGTGCCCGCCCTGGCCTACCTGCTGCTGGGCAGCAACCTCGGCAACCGTGCGGCCTACCTGCAAGCGGCGCGCACCGGCCTGGCCGCCGCGGGCGAATTGGTGGCCACCTCAGGCATTTACGAAACCGCCGCCTGGGGCCCCGCCGACCAGCCGGCCTACCTCAACCAGGCCGTGGGCTTGCGCACCGCGCTGGCCCCGGCGGCGCTGCTGGCCCATTGCCTGGCCACCGAAGCCGCCGCCGGCCGCGAGCGGCACGAGCGCTGGGGCAGCCGCACCCTCGACGTGGACGTGCTGCTCTACGACAACCTAGTTATTGACACCCTTAGCCTAACCGTGCCGCACCCGCGCCTGCCAGTGCGCCGGTTCGCGCTGGGGCCCCTGGCTGAAATCGCCGCCGCGTTGGTGCACCCGCAGCTGCGCCTTACCATTGCCGAGCTGCTCCGCCGCTGCCCCGATTCGCTGGCCGTGCGGCCGTGGGCCGGGTAGCGGCACAGCGGGGCGCGGTGGTGTTAATGAAACAGGCCGGGCCCTAGCGCCAGGGCCCCATTGCCGGCCACGCCACGGGCGGGCGCTGGCGCAGCTCGGCCACGTTGTGGCCCACGCGCAGGGCCGAGTACCCAAGCCAGGCCACCAACGCGAGGCCGTTTAGCACCTGCCGCCAGCGCACTGAGCCGGCCGCTGGCCAGCAAGCCAGCGCCAGCAGCAGCACGGGCCCCACCAGCGCCGCTAGGTAACGCTCGGTATCGTGCAAGCCGGCTCCGGCCCGCGTGCGGGTTACGGCCACCACGTGCCCGAGCACATCGGCCGCTACCACCCACCACAGCAGCTGCAACACCGTTACCGAAGCAGGGAGCCGCGGCCACTGGAAGTTGGGGCGCGGCCACAGCGCGGCCAAGAGCGCGGCCAGCACCAGGGCCCAGCCGGCGGCCGCAACGGGCGTGGTGCCGCGCCACCCGCCCGCTACCGGCCCAAACCAGCGCACCAGCACAAAGCCATAATCGGCCAGGGTATTCAGCAGCTTTAACCAGCCGCCGGGCAGCCCGCTTTCGGCAGGACCCACCACAGCGGCGTAGTAGCTCCAGCTGAGCACTCCCAGGCCGCAGCCGGCGCCGTGGGCCAGCAGCAGCCAGCGGCCACGGCGCCACCCCCCGCCCACCAGCAAGCCCACCGCCGCACCGGCTAGCAGAAACACGCCCGATGTGCGCTGCAACGGCAGCAGAAAGCCCGCCGCGGTGGCCCACGCCAACCAATGCCCGCGGCCAGTACGCAGCCACGCAGCCAAGGCCGCGCAGTACGCCGCCGTCAGCGCCACGAAGACGGTTTCGGACCAGATAAATTTGGCCGGCACCAGCACCGCCGTGCTCAGGGCCACCACCAGGGGCAGCACCCAGCTCCGGCGGCCCAACAAAGCACGCCCGACCCAGCTCCACAACCCCAAGTGGGCCAGCAGCGCTACCCCGTGCAACCACCTGACCCCTGCGGGCGAGGCAAATACCGCCAGCAACGCCGGGTAGAGGGGGCCCCAAAAACGGTATGGCGTCCCGTCGGGGCCCAGCATTTGGCCGCCCGCGCGCAGGCTGCGGGCGGCCGCCAGGTAATAAAACGAGTCGCCGGTGCCGCCGAAGCCGCCGTGGCTCAAGACCAGGTACAGGCCCAGCAACGCCAGGGCCCCGGCGCCCAGCGCCCAGCCGAAGCGTGGCCGCGCCGGGCCCCTTGGTCCTTCCGTCACTGCGCCGAGGCGACGGTGGCCGTGGGCACAATCTTCTTCACCAGGCCCTGGAGCACCTTGCCGGGGCCGCACTCCACAAAGTCGAGGGCGCCGTCGGCGGCCATGCGCTGCACCGATTGCGTCCAGCGCACGGGGGCCGTGAGCTGGGCCAGCAGGTTGGCCTTGATTTCGGCGGGGGCCCGGTGGGGCTGGCCGTCCACGTTTTGGTACACGGGGCAGCGGGCTTCGCGGAAGGTCGTCTTCTCGATGGCCTCGCCCAGGGCCGTGGCGGCCGACTGCATCAGTGGCGAGTGGAAGGCGCCGCCCACCGGCAGCAGCAGGGCGCGCTTGGCACCGGCGGCCTTCAGCTGCTCGCAGGCCAGTTCCACGCCGCGCACCGCGCCCGATACTACCAGCTGGCCGGGGCAGTTGTAATTGGCGGCCACCACCACGTCGCCCCCAGCGCTGATTTCCTGGCAGATGCGCTCCACCACGTCGTCGGCCAGGCCCAGGATGGCGGCCATCGTGCCGGGCTGCTCTTCACAAGCGGCTCGCATGGCCTGGGCGCGGCGGGCCACCAGGCGCAGGGCATCGGCGAAGTCGAGCACGCCGGCCGCCACCAGGGCCGAAAACTCGCCCAACGAGTGGCCCGCGGCCATGCCCACCGCGCGGTCGGGCACGGCCACAAACTGGGCCACCGAATGCACAAAGATGGCCGGCTGCGTCACGTCGGTGCGGCGCAGGTCGTCCTCGGAGCCGTTGAACATCAGCTCGGTGAGCGAAAAGCCGAGGATGTCGTTGGCTTGGGTGAGGAGCTGGCGGGCAGCGTCGTTTTGGGCAAACAGCTCGCGGGCCATACCCGAAAACTGGCTGCCCTGGCCTGGAAATACAAAGGCCGGAGCCGGCAGCGAAGACAAAGGAGAAGGGTTCACGGGTGGAAAGCGCAGCGGCTGAATTGGGTGAGAAAGGGGCCCCGGGCAAGTAGCGGCCCTGCCGCGCCCGCCCGGGGCAAACGGGGCGCAAACTGCACAAAAGCCCGCGGCTCACCAAATCGGCCCTGCCCGTCCAGGGCCCCCGCCGCCCGCCACGGGGCCCCTGAAAAGCAAAAGCCGGGCGACTCCCGTGGGGAGCCGCCCGGCTTTTTCCGCTGGCAAAAACTGGTGGGCCGGGGCCCTAGCGCACAATCTGCACCCAGCCTTTATAGGTGATTTTCGTATTGGCGGCGTCGGCAAATTCGACTTCGGCCAGGTAGTAGTACAGGCCGTCCGACACCTTGCCGCTGCTGCCGCTCTCGCCCACGGCCCCGCCGCCGTCCCAGTTGATGAAGATGCGCGACGTGGTGGTGCTCTCAAAAACCTTCACCCCCCAGCGGTTGAACGCCTTGAAGTGCACGCTCCGCAGCGGGCTGGCCGACTTGGGCTGGAAGATTTCGTTCACCCCGTCGCCGTTGGGCGTAAAGATGTTGGGCAGAATAAAGAACGGGCAGTTGTTCTGGCACGCTACGTTGCTGAGGGCACTGCGCAGCCCGCCCGTACTCACGGCCTGCACGGCGTAGCAGCCGCCCAGCTCGGGCAGGTTGCGGTGCACGTAGCTCATGGTGTTGGTCGAATCGAGCAGCGTGAGGGCCCCCGTGGCCGTGGCGCTATAGAAGACGCGGTAGTACGCAATGGGCGCGCTGCAGCCGGCAGGTACGGCACTGGCGGTCCAGCGCAGCGCGTTGGCGTAGGTCTGGTTGTCGCCGGGCGGGTTGCGGGCCAGGCTGTCGCAGTTCACCAGGGCCAGCGTCAGCACCGGTACGCAGGGCTGGTCGGTCAGCGTGGTACAGATGATCTGGCTCTTATTGATAAGCGCGCTGAGGTAGCCGGTGGGGTTGTACTGGCCAGTGGTCTGCACGTAGTAGCAGTAGGTGTTGCCCTTCACGAGCGTCGGGTCTTTGTCCACGTAGGTGCCGCCGGCGGTGGTCGACGTCACCGACCCTACCTGCGCGAAGGGGCCCCCGGCCGCGCCGCTGCGAAACACCAGGGTAGGTTTCAGGGTGTTGTCCCACGGCGTCTGGTAAGTCCAGCTCACGGTAATCTGCTTGTTGGGGCTGTCGGGCACCAGCGCGGTGCGCACGCTGCTGGCAGTGCCGGCCGGCTCCACAATTTCGGTGGTGCTGCCCGCCGCCGAGGCGTAGAACAGGTCGAGCTTGTAGGTGTACTGGTTGGCAACGGTGTTGACGCTGGTGTCAACGTACACCGAATCGGTGAGCGCAAATGGGGCGGCGCGCACCACTGCGTAGGCCGTGGCGGCGGGCGACAGGCCCACGGCCCGCGAAAGGCGGTAGCCCGAGGGCGTGCTCAGCAGCTGCGTGGTGGCCAGCTTGGCCGGCGACCAGCGCACCGTAATCTGGCCCGTGGCGCTGGTCTGGTCCACGTCCACGTTCTTGAGGCGGGCCGACGAGCCGCCAACAGTGGCGCACGCCTCAGCCGAGGCAATGCTGGCCCCCAGCGCAGGCAGCGGGAAATCGGCGTAGATGCGGTAGCAATACGTTTTGCCCCGCGCCAGGCCCTGGCCGGCGTTGTCGTCTTTAAAGGCCGACAAATCCGCCGTTACCGAGCCCACTAGCGTGTAGCCGGCACTCGCCGGAATGCCCGTATCGCAGGGCCCCGGCACGAAATTCGACGAGTTCTCCTTGCGATAAATGCGAATAAAGCTGGCATTGGCGCAGATGTAGCGGTCCCAGGTCAGCGTCACCTGGTTGCCGGATGGCACGGCCCGCAGGTTTTGGGGTGGGGGCCCCACCACGGTAATACGCCACACCTGTTCGTCCACCAGCGGGAAATCGGGGCTGGGCGGCGTATCCTGGGCTTTGAAAACCACCGAATACGGTTCCTTGGCCACGTTGCTGCAATCCGTAGCCCACGTAAATGTGCCGGTGGCCGTGGGGGGCCCCTTGGATGCTTGCGTGAACCGGGCCGGCGGCAAAATGCCTGCATAGGCAAACAAGTTGATAGGCGTTTGGGCGGCGCTACCGGCGGCAGTGCCATCGGTGGCCGTCACGGTGCCAGTCACAGTGGTGCCGGCCACCACGCACAGGTCGGGCGGAATTGTGAGGATAGGCCGCAGGTTGTTGGTGGCCACCACGATAATTTGCATATCGCGGATCACCGAGCCAATTTGGCGCGCGCCAAACTCACTTCGTCGCCATTCCTCTACTGTAAAAGCTACGTTGTAAAAGCCAGTTTGCAGCGGCGTGTTCCACGTAATTTGGCCAGTGTGCACATCCTGTACAAAGATGGACTGGGCGTTTGGCACGCCAGCGGGCACGCCCCTGTAAGCTACTTGCTTGGCGTTGGCATTGCCCGGCGTTTTATCAGGATACACAAACCCGGCAATGACAGCCGGCACTGGGGTGTTGTTGCCGGGCACTGGAGCTTGCTGGCAGGGACGCAACTTGAATGCCATCGAGTCACCATCCGCATCGTAAGCCCCCGGATTGTGCAGATACACCTGGTTCTGACCCGCTTTGTCTACGGCTGGTGTGCGCAACACGGGGCTGTGGTTGAGTCCCAGCCCAGGATCAATTATGAAAGTTGTACTAACGTAAAAAGATTGTGTATTAGACTGCGTACCAATGAAGTTCAATATGCCTGCATTACGATTCTCTCCAATGAAGCTAGCAGTATATTGCTTGGCAGCAGGGTAAGTATGATCAAAATAGAAAATATCAACCCCAGTATCGGTGTTGTTGGGAAGGGGAATTACTTGTCTGTTACCGGTGCCAGATATACGGTTTGACGTTTGCGAAGTGCCGTCTCCAAAATACAGGGTAGCCGTCGGTTGGTCCGCGCTCCCTGAAGCCAAGTCCTGGTAAATGGTCAGTTTAAAGAATATCCGGTTAGGGTTGTGCGCGGCCGTGGTGTCCACCTTGGCCTCGATGTTACCGGCTCGGATGTGGGAGGCGCGCGCCGTGCCCGGCAGCAGGGCCCCCAGTGCCAGCAATATCCCCATAACGGCCAACTGCCAATTGTACCAAATCGCGGAGAGTGCCTTCATAACCGTTTCGTTGTGATTGAGGGCCCGCCAGCCGTCCCGCCGCGGGCTCGTAATAAACCTGTGTGCTAAGCTAACTTTTTTTTACCCGTGCTGGTTATCTGAGCAGCCCGCAACGCCGCCAACGACAGGGGCCCCTGATAAATTCACTGCCCTCGGTACGTGTTGGCCAACGGCTTGGTTTTTTTGCCTGCTTAGCCCCTCGGCCCTACCTTTGGGCAGCACAAACCTATCTATTTCTTCGCTCTGCGGACCGTTTTATGAGTTGGATTTCCAAAACTTTTTCCAGTAGCATCGGGCGTAAGATTGTAATGTCCCTCACGGGTCTGTTCCTGTGCACGTTCTTGGTAGTACACCTCGTAGGCAATTTGCAGCTGTTCAAGCACGATGGCGGTACAGCTTTCAACGTTTATTCGCATTTCATGGGCACCAACCCCATCATCCGCACCATTGAGTGGGGCTTGGTGCTGGGCTTCGGCTTCCACATCTACGAGGCGCTGATGCTGACGCGTCGCAACCAGGCGGCCCGCCCCCAAAAATACGTGTCGAACCACTCGGAGCAGAATTCGGAATGGACCTCGCGCAACATGGGCATTCTGGGTAGCCTCATCCTCATCTTCCTGATTGTTCACCTCTACAACTTCTTCTGGCGCGCCCGCTTTGGCGGCCTGGACAAGATTGGTGGCACCAATGTGGAAACCCGCGACTACGACAACCTCTACATGGCCGTTGTTTCGTCGTTTCACGTGTGGTGGTACGTGCTGCTGTACGTCGCCGCGCAATTCTCGCTGGGCTACCACTTGTGGCACGGCTTCGGCTCGGGCTTCCAGACGCTGGGCCTGAACCACCGCAAGTACACCCCGCTCATCAAAGCCGTTGGCTATGGGTTTGCCGTGGTAGTGTCGGCGGCCTTCGCGGCTATGCCTCTTTATTTCTTTTTATTCACAGACGGCAACGGCCAACTCACGTCGACCGTGTCGCCCTTGGTCCACTCCCTCACGCTAGCCCTGAAATAATATGTTTCTGGATTCAAAATCGCCCGAAGGCCCCCTAGCCGAGAAGTGGGACCAGCATAAATTCAACGTTAAGCTCGTCAATCCCGCCAACAAGCGCAAGTACGACGTGATTGTGGTCGGTACTGGCTTGGCCGGCGCGTCGGCCGCTGCCTCGCTAGCCGAGCTGGGCTACAACGTTCACGCCTTTACGTACCACGATTCGCCGCGCCGCGCCCACTCCATCGCGGCCCAGGGCGGCATCAACGCCGCCAAAAACTACCAGAACGACGGCGACTCCGTGTTCCGCCTGTTCTACGATACCATCAAGGGCGGCGACTACCGCGCCCGCGAAGCCAACGTGTACCGCTTGGCCCAGGTGTCGGTCAGCATCATCGACCAGTGCGTGGCCCAGGGCGTGCCCTTTGCCCGTGAATACGGCGGCTTGCTGGCCAATCGCTCCTTCGGGGGGGCCCAGGTGAGCCGCACGTTCTACGCCCGCGGCCAAACCGGACAGCAGTTGCTGCTGGGGGCCTATTCGGCGCTGAGCCGCCAGGTGGCCTACGGCAAAGTGAAGCTCCACACCCGTTCGGAGATGCTGGACCTAGTGGTAGCCGATGGCAAAGCTGCCGGCATCATAACCCGCAACCTGCTGACGGGCGCCATCGAGAACCACGCCGCCCACGCGGTGGTATTGGCCACCGGCGGCTATGGCAACGTGTTTTACCTGAGCACGAATGCCATGTATTGCAACGTGACTGCCGCTTGGCGGGCCCATAAGAAGGGCGCGTACTTCGCCAACCCGTGCTTCACCCAGATCCACCCTACTTGCATCCCAGTATCGGGCGACTACCAATCGAAACTGACGCTGATGTCGGAATCGCTGCGCAACGACGGCCGTGTGTGGGTACCAGCTACCAAGGAGTTGGCCGAGCGCCTGCGTAAGGGCGAAATCAAGGTAAAGGACCTGAAGGAAGAGGACCGCGACTACTTCCTGGAGCGCAAGTACCCCGCCTTCGGTAACCTCGTGCCGCGCGACGTAGCCTCGCGCAACGCCAAGCAAATGTGCGACGAAGGCCGCGGCGTGGGCAGCACCGGCCTGGCCGTATATCTCGATTTTGCCGACGTTATTCAGCGCACCAGCGCCCAGGCAGTGAGCCAGAAGTACGGCAACCTGTTTGAGATGTACGAGAAGATTACCGATGAAAATCCCTATGAGCTGCCCATGCGCATCTACCCAGCGGTGCACTACACCATGGGCGGCTTGTGGGTTGACTATAACTTGCAAACCACCGTGCCCGGCCTGTACGCCACCGGCGAGTGCAACTTCTCGGACCATGGCGCTAACCGCCTTGGGGCCTCCGCTCTGATGCAGGGCTTGGCCGACGGCTATTTCGTAATTCCCTACACCATTGGCGATTACCTCGCTAAGGCGGCCCCTAAGCCGGTAGATGTCAACCACGCCGCATTTGCCGAAGCCGGCAAAGCCGTAAAAGAGCGTACAGCCAAGCTGCTCAGCATCAATGGCAACCGCACACCCGACCAGTTCCACAAAGTACTGGGCCACATTATGTGGGAATATTGCGGCATGGCCCGTAGCGCCGAAGGCCTTACCCACGCCAAGGCCGAGATACAAAAGTTGAAGCGCGAGTTCTGGCAAGACCTGAAATTGACCGGTACCAACGAGGAACTGAACCAAGCACTGGAAAAAGCCGGCCGCGTAGCCGACTTCATCGAGTTGGGTGAGTTGATGATTGACGACGCCCTCGACCGGAACGAGAGCTGCGGCGGCCACTTCCGCGAGGAGTACCAAACTCCAGAAGGCGAGGCCTTGCGCGACGACGAAAACTACGCTTACGTAGCGGCCTGGGAGTTCATGGGCGAAAACCAGCCCGAGCGCCTCAACAAAGAGGAGCTACAGTTTGAAAATGTGAAGCTGACCCAGCGCAGCTACAAATAATTAATTAAAAATTATGACTTATGAATTAAAAATTATGAGTTGACTACCTCTGCTTACGGGCGGTCACTTCATAATTTTTAATTCATAATTTTTAATTCAAAAACTATGGCCGGTTCCAACCCCAATGCTAAACCAATGAACCTGACCCTGAACGTGTGGCGGCAGCCTAGCCCCCAGGCAAAGGGAAAGATTGTGGAGTACCAAGTGAAAGACATTTCGCCCGAAATGTCGTTTCTGGAAATGCTCGACGTGCTGAACGAAGACTTGCTCCACAAGGGTGAAGACCCGGTGGCATTCGACCACGATTGCCGTGAGGGCATTTGTGGTTCGTGCGACCTGTTTATCAACGGCCGCTCGCACGGACCGGAAAAAGGCACGACCACCTGCCAGCTGCACATGCGCAAGTTTTCGGACGGTGACACCATCACCATCGAGCCTTGGCGCGCCAACTCCTTCCCGATTAACAAAGACCTGAGCGTGGACCGCTCGGCCTTTGACCGCATCATCCAGGCGGGCGGCTATGTAAGCGTGAACACCGGCGGGGCCCCCGACGGCAACGAGATTCCGATTCCAAAGGATATTGCCGACCGGGCTTTTGAAGCCGCTACTTGCATCGGTTGCGGTGCGTGCGTAGCCGCTTGTAAAAATGCTTCGGCTATGCTGTTTGTATCGGCTAAAGTGTCGCAGTTGGCGTTGCTACCCCAGGGCGATGTGGAACGTAAAACCCGCGTCGAAAACATGGTGGCCCAGATGGACATCGAAGGCTTTGGGGCCTGCACCAACATTGGGTCGTGCGCTGCCGAATGCCCGGTAGGAATTTCGCTTGAAAACATTGCTATCCTGAACCGCGAGTTCCTGACGGCCAAGGCCACGTCGAATAACCTGGCGTAAGCTTATCGTTAGGCACAGAAGAGGGCGCACCGGCTTGGCCGATGCGCCCTTTTTTGTGGCCGATTTTCTCTTTTCCCCGCTCCAATCCCATAGCAACCTATTAGCCGCGGCCGCACAACCAATAGCAGCGGGAACGGTTTAACCGGTGGCCTTTGCTTCTTAAATCACATTCGCTTTGATTACCCTGATTATCGGCACCAACCGCCCCAACTCCCGCGCCCGCCGCGTGGCCAGTCTCTACGCATCACTGCTGCACACGATGGGCGCCGAAACCCAGTTCTTGGACTTGGCCGACCTGCCCAACGATGCTCTGGAGAGCACTCTGTATCATAACACCGGCAAGCACGAAGCTTTCAATCGCCTCGCCGCTGGCCTAGACGCTAGCGACAAAGTAGTTTTCTTCGTGCCCGAATACAATTGCTCGTTTCCTGGGGCCCTAAAACTGTTCATTGACGGCCTCCCCTACCGTGGCGGCTTGCGTGGCAAAAAGGCCGCTCTGGTGGGCCTGGGCACCGGCAGCCAAGGCGGTAGCCTGGCCCTGAGCCACCTCACCGACGTGCTGATGTACCTCGACTCCGCCGTGCTCCCTCAGCGCGTGCGTCTCCCCTTTATCGATAAAGAACTAACCGCCGAGGGGGGCTTAACGACGCCCTTGCTGGAGCAATTGTTGCGCGAGCAGGCAGCAGCACTACTAGCTTTTTAGCCTTACAAAGCTGGGGGCCCTGCTTCGCAAATAAGTATTTACGCAAGTCAAATGCGGTAGATCCTGTAAAACGAAGCAGCCCGCACTGAATCAATTCAGTGCGGGCTGCTTCGTTACTAACGCGGCGCAACGTTCTAATCCACGTTATCGTGCAAAAAGCGGTTATCGCCGAGCAATTCGTTGTCGTCCGACAAGTTGAAGCGTGAAATATTTTGCTCTGAACTGGGCACCACTGTTTCCAATTTTACTTGACGGCGCAAATAGGCTGGGGCTTCGTATTGCGTGACAGCATCGGGCGGCAAACCGTGGCTTAGCTCCTGCATGCGGCGGCGACGCTCTTCGGCTTGAGCATCCATCGGGCGCGGGCGGGCCGGCGCGGTGGTAGTATTGGCCGGCAACAGCACTGGTTCACCAGGGCCGTTGATGGGCTGGCCCGTTAGCGGTGGAGTATTACCAGGCAGGCCCGGGCCATCCAAGGTGAGGTGTACACGGGCAGGCTCGGCCGGGGGTGGGCCGAAGCTAGGCACGAACGGCGCGGCCGGGGCCCCAGCAACATTAGCCGACGGCGCGGACTGGCGCTCGGCTGGCTCAGGAGCGGCTTCGGCGGCTGGGCGCTGGCCAGGCGTGGTGATGGTGTGCGCCTCGCGGGCAAAACCCGTGGCAATTACCGTCACCCGAATGCTCTGGCCCAGCGTCTCGTCCACGCCATGACCGAAAATCATCTCTGCGTCCTGCCCAGCTTTGTCCTGAATGTACTCAGTGATTTCCGTCAGCTCGTCCATTTCCAACTCGTGCTCGATGCCCGACATAATGGAGAGCAGGATTTTCTGGGCCCCGTGGATGTCAGTATTGTTGAGCAGCGGTGAGTTCAAGGCCTCCTCAGCGGCGCGGCGGGCGCGGTTTTCGCCGTCGGTGATGCTACTACCCATCACGGCAGCACCCGATTGCTTCATGGTCGTTTTCACGTCCTCAAAGTCCACGTTCACATCGCTCGTCACCGTGATGATTTCGGCAATTGACTTGGCGGCCGTGGTCAGCACCGTATCGGCCTTGGCGAAGGCAGCGCTCATCGTCAGGTTGCCGTAAATCTGGGGCAGCTTGTCATTAAGAATTACCAGCACCGTATCGCAGTGCGCGCTTAGCTCTTTGATGCCTTCCTCGGCCTGTAAACGCTTCTTCTTGCCTTCAAACAGGAAGGGCGCCGTCACGATGCCCACCGTCAGAATTCCCAGTTCCTGGGCCACCTGTGCAATGACTGGGGCAGCGCCGGTACCAGTACCGCCGCCCATACCCGCCGTGATGAAGAGCATTTTGGTGCCCTGGTTCAACAACTCGCGGATTTGCTCTTTGCTTTCCAGCGCCGCCTGGCGGCCGCGCTCGGGCTTAGCCCCAGCGCCGAGGCCCTCGGTCAGGTCTACTCCAATTTGGAGCTTATTGGGCACCGTTGAGCTTTGCAGGGCCTGCTGGTCGGTATTGCAAATGATGAACTCCACATCCTTGATGCCCTGCTTGTGCATGTGCTTCACGGCATTGGAGCCACCGCCGCCCACCCCAATCACTTTAATGATGGACTTGGTCTGGGCAGGAATATCGAATTTGTAATTCATGGGAAATAACTATTTAATTGTTCGTGGTTAAATTGATGAAGCGCTAGCGCGCTTGACAATTAACTGCATATAAGTAGAATGAAGTCGGTATAAAATATTAAGCGACAACAATTAGACTATGCACCCATTCAACAATTAATAAGATTTATCGTCGTAGTCATCAATTAACAGCCCTTTGGTGCGGCTGAGGATATCCTTGAAGAAACCGGCGGCGCGGCTGGGCTGCTTGGGTTCTTTCTTGGGCTCGGGGGCCGGGGCGGGGGCTGCCACCGGGCGCGCCGGCAAAGCTGCCTGCGGCGCAGGGGCGGCGGGCGCCGCGGCGGGCGGCACTACATAGGCGCTGGGCTCTTCGTCGAACAACGAGCGTGGGCTGCGCTCTTCCAGGCCGTGATAGCCCGAGAGCACGAGGCCTACGGTGGTGGCGTACATCGGCGATTTTACGGCCTCGATGCGGCTCTTGCCCAGGTGTTGGTTGGGGTAGCCAATGCGGGTGTCGAGGCCGGTGATGTACTCGGTGAGCTGCTCCAGGTTTTGCAGCTGCGAGCCGCCACCGGTGAGCACGATACCGGCCGAAAGCTGGTCGTGCAGGCCCATGCGATAAATTTCGGCGTACACCAGCTCCATGATTTCCGACATCCGGGCCTCGATGATATAGGCTAGGTTTTTCAACGAAACTTCCTTGGGCGGGCGGTTGGGCAGGCCGGGAATGCTCACGATTTCGTGGTCGCTGGCTTCCTCGGCAATGGCCTTGCCGAATTTTACTTTCAGTTGCTCGGCCTGGCCGGGTGCCACGTTGCAGCCCTGCTTGATGTCCTGGGTGATGATGTTGCCTCCGAACGGCAGCACCGCCGCGTGCCGGATGATGCCATCCTTGAAAATGGCCAAGTCGGTGGTACCGCCCCCGATGTCAATCAGGGCCACGCCCGCCTCCTTCTCCTCCTCCGAAAGGATGGACATGGCACTGGCCAGCGGTTCGAGGATGAGGTCGGCGATTTCCAGCCCCGCCTTGGTGACGCACTTGTTGATGTTGTTGATGGCCGTGCTCTGGGCCGTGATGATGTGAAAGTTGCCCTCCAACCGCACGCCTTCGTAGCCCACCGGGTCCACGATGCCCTCCTCGTAATCCACCTTATAATCTTGGGGCATTACGTGAATGATTTGTGAGCCGGGCTGCGTCACGAGCCGGTACATATCTTGGGTGAGGCGGTTCACGTCGTCGGGGCCGATGGTGTCGGCTGAGTTGCGCGTGATGCTGCCGTTGTGGCGCAGGCTTTTGATGTGCTGCCCGGCAATGCCCACGTTCACCACGCCAATGCTGATGCCCGACTGCTCCTCGGCCTGGCGGATGGCGCGCCGGATGGCGTCCACCGTCTTGTCGATATTGAGCACAATGCCCCGCGAAACCCCCTCCGACACGGCTTTGCCCATGCCTAAAATTTCGAGTTTGCCGAATTCATTTTTGCGGCCCACCAGGGCGCAGATTTTTGTGGTGCCGATGTCGAGCCCGACGACGATTTTATCCTGTTGCATGAGAGAGGTGCCTGGCGAAAGCAGTGGGGGCGGGTAAAGAAAAGAGCGGACCTAGGCCCAATGTAGTTATATATCAGCGAATTGCTATTCGCAAATGATTTGGTTCTGGTATTCCACATTCACACGGTGGTAGGTATCCCACCCAAGGACTGAAGGAATTTGGCGGTAAAATACCATAAGCTTAGCGAATTTCTCGGGAATGTTGTCCGGGGCCCCAAATTCTATGCGCTGGTCGCCTACTTGCTGGGTGAAAGATAAGCGGCCGTCGGCCGCAATTATTACCTCTGCTACCTGCGCCCGCCAAAAGGGGTGCTCGTCCACAAAACGAAGGAACCCGAGGCAGCGTTGCCCCGTGCTGTCCTGAAAAAAACTGGCCGGCAGCGCCGCCCCGCCCGGCCGGGCCACCGTGGCTACCCGCGCCGTGTAGAGGGGCGAGAGGGGCAGCGGCTGGCCGGCGGCGTCTACGTAAGTATCGAGGCGCGCGTCGGGGTGCGTGAGGCGGGCAATGGGGCGGTTTTGAGTCACGTCGGCGTGCAGGTCCCCGGCTAGGTCGCGGTATACCTGGGCGGTGCGCACGAACGGGTGGGCCGCAAGGCGTGCTTCCAGTTCGCGCAGCCGGGGGCCCTCGGGGCGGGTGCCCAGCACGGGCTCCTGCCCGCCCTTGGTGAGCAGGGCCGTTATGCCCCGCTCGCTGATGAAATAATTATCAAATTCGTTGGCGATGCTCACATCTACGGCTCCCACCGGCCGGTGGGCTTGGCGCACGGCCGCAAATACGCCCAGCCCGCCCAGCACCAGGAGGCAGACAAAAACAACTGAAAAATTCCGAACGGTGCGGTGCATGAATGGTGGCAAAAAATCGAAGGAATAAATTAATTATTACGCCTCGTATTATTTAAAAATTGGACGTTGATTTTAACTTTATCAAGTCAAGCGTTTGGCACTGCTGAATTAATTTTTCCAACGTTCAGCAAAAATCAATTTTAATCCTGGAACAAGGGTATCAATATCGCCGGCCCCCACCGTGGCCAGCACTTCGAGCGGGTCGGTTTGGGCCCCGGCCAGCACCTGGGCCTTGGTTTGAATGGATTTAATTGGACTGGTGATGCCCGCCAAGACAATCTCCGACGTGACGCCGGGCAGCGGCAGCTCACGGGCGGGGTAAATATCCAACAGAATTACCTCATCCGCAATACTTAAACTCTGTGCAAAACCCTCGGCAAAGTCGCGGGTGCGGGTGAACAGGTGGGGCTGAAACACCACCCGCAGCCGCCGCCCCGGGTACAGGGCCCGCACCGAACGCAAGAACGCCTCGATTTCGCGCGGGTGGTGGGCGTAATCGTCCAAATACACCTGCCCCTGGGGGCCCGTCGCCACGAATTCAAACCGCCGTTTCACGCCCCGGTAAGCCGCCACGGCCGCCGTAATTTGGGCCGCGTCTACGCCTTCCAACTGCGCCACAGCGGCGGCGGCCAGCATGTTTTCCACGTTGTGGAAGCCGGGCACGGCCAGGGCCAGGCCGGCCAGGGTTCCCAGAGGCCCGTGCAGGTCGAAGTAAAATTCGTGCCCTTGAGCCGTCACGTTGTCGGCAAACAATTCGCGGCCCGGCGCAGCCGTTAAACCGTAGTGAATGACGCGGGTGCCGGCCGGCGCGGCCGCGGCCACGCTAGGGTCGGCCGTGTGGTTGACGAGCAGCGTACCGCCGGGCTTAATTTGCCCCACAAATTGCCGAAACGATTCAATCAGGGCCCCTTGGGTACCGTAAATATCGAGGTGGTCGGCGTCGGTGCTGGTCACGATGGCCACGTCGGGGCGCAGCGTGAGGAAGCTGCGGTCGTACTCGTCGGCCTCCACCACCACGGGGGCCCCGGGCGACTGCGGCAGCAGCAGGTTGCTGCCCAGGTTCACGGCGATGCCGCCCAGGAAGGCGCCGGCGTCGTGGCCGGCGTGGTGCAGCAGGTGGGCCACCATGCTGCTGGTGGTGGTTTTGCCGTGGGTGCCGGCCACCGCAATGGTGCGCCGGCCCTGCGTGAGCACGCCCAGCACCTGGCTGCGCTTGCGGATGTCGTAGCCCTCGGCCCGCAACCAGGCCCACTCGCGGCTATCGGCCGGAATGGCGGGCGTGAGCACTACCAGCGTTTGGGCCTTGTTGTCCCGTACTACGGCCGGAATGTTTTCTACCGCATCGACGTAGTGCACGGCAATTCCTTCCGCTTCCAACGCCTGGGTGAGTGGCGTCGCGGTTTTATCGTAACCACTGACCTGGTGGCCATTGGCACGAAACCACCGCGCCAGCGCCGACATGCCAATGCCGCCAATGCCTAAGAAAAAAATGTACGGAAATTGGTCCAAGTGGTAATTAATAAATAGAAACAATAAGTTAAGTACCTTACGTCTTTAATTAAGAAACTACTTCTTAATTAATTTCAGCAACTCATCGACAATGGCGGTGGTAGCATCTGGCCGGGCCAATTCGCGCACCCGCGCTTGCAATTGTTGCTGGCGGGACTCGTCGGCCAGCAAGCGCAGCGCTTCGTCGTAGAGGCGCTCGGCGGCGTGGTCGTCGGTGATGAGGACAGCAGCGCCCTTGCCTACCAGAGCCAGGGCGTTTTTGGTTTGGTGGTCCTCGGCCACGTTGGGCGATGGCACCAGAATGCTAGCCTTGCCCGTTAGGGTCAACTCGCTCACCGACAGTGCCCCGGCGCGGCTCACCACCACATCGGCGGCGGCGTAAGCTAAGTCCATGCGCCGGATGAACTCGTGGGCATACAGACCGTCGGCACCGTAAGGCAAGGCTTGCTGTTTAGCCTCGGGGTAGTAGAGCTTGCCAGTTTGCCAAAGCAGTTGCACGCCGGCGGCTTGCAGACGCGGTAGCGCCGCGGCCGTGGCTAGGTTGAGGGTGCGGGCCCCCAGGCTGCCGCCCACCACGAGCAGCGTTTTCTTGGCCGGGTCGAGGCCAAAGAATGCCAGGGCTTCGGCCCGGTTGCCGCCCACGATTTCGGCCCGCACGGGGTTGCCGGTGAACACCACTTTGTCGACGGGAAAAAATTTCTCCATGCCCTCGTAGGCCACGCAAATGCGCCCCACGCGGCGGCCCAACAGCTTATTGACCAGACCCGCGTAGGAATTTTGCTCCTGGATGAGCGACGGGATGGCGCGGCTGGCGGCGGCCAGCAGCACCGGCGCCGAGGCGTAGCCGCCCACGCCCACCACGGCGTCGGGCAAAAAGTCCTCAATGAGCCTGCCGGCTCGGCGCACGGAGCGAAATACCTTCAGCGGAAACAGCAAGTTTTGAGGCGTGAGGCGGCGCTGCAGACCGCTGATGTCGAGGCCCACGATGTCGTAGCCGGCCTCGGGCACGCGCGTCATTTCCATGCGGCCGTTGGCGCCCACGAAGAGAATGGCCGCGTCGGGGTGGCGGCGGCGCAACTCGTTGGCAATGGCCACCGCCGGGAAAATGTGCCCGCCGGTGCCGCCGCCGCTGATAATGATTCGCAAGGGATTGCTCATGCCGAAACAAGGGAAAAACTACGCATACGACGGGTTCTGGCGCGGTATGCGGGGCGCGTCGGGGTCGGTGCCCACGACGGGGCGAATTTCGGGCTCGCCCCGGCTCACAGCCAGGATGATACCGATGCTAATACCGGTGAAGATCAGGGAGGTGCCGCCCATGCTCAGCAGCGGCAGCGGCAGGCCCGTGATTGGCCCCAGGCCCACGGCCACGCCCATGTTCACCAGCGCTTGCAGCACCAGGCTGAAGCTGAGGCCCGCCGAGAGCAGCCCCCCGAAGGCGCCGTAGCTGTTCATCACCGTTTTTAGGCCCCGGTACAGCAGCGCCAAGTACAGCAGCAGCACCACGGCCCCGCCCAGCAGGCCATATTCCTCAATGATGATGGCAAAAATGAAGTCGGAGTACGGGTGGGGCAGGATGTTGCGCTCGGTGCTTTTGCCGGGGCCCTTGCCGGCCACGCCGCCGGTGGCAATGGCGATGTAGCTGTGCTCCAGCTGGAACGGCGTTTTCTTGTTGGGGTCGGAGAAGCTCGACACGCGCGATATCACGGTGCCCAGGCGCTGGCCGGCGGCTAGGCCCGCCCCGCCCAGCACCACGCCGATGGCCACCATTACGGCCATCTGCTTGAGCGGCACGCGCCCAATGAACATCAGCAGCATGCAGGTGGCAAACAGCAGCAGGGCCGTGGACGCGTTACTCAGGATGATGAGGCCGCAGATGACGCCCACCCACAGCATCACCGGCAGCAGCGTCGATTTGAAGTCGTGCAGGTGCTGCTGGCGGCGGCTGAGCATGCTGGCCAGGTGCGAAATCAGCGCCAGCTTGGCCAAGTCGGACGGCTGGAAGGTGAGGTGGATGACCGGAATGGTGAGCCAGCGCGAGGCATCGTTGAGGGTGGTGCCGCCCACGAAGAACGTGAACAGCAGCAGCGGCACCGAAATCAGCAGCGCGTAGAGCGACAGCCGCGAGTAGTGCCGGTAATCGACGCGGTGCGCCAGCCACATCAGGGCCAGGCCCATGAAAATGAGTCCGCTGTGCTTGAGCACAATCATTTCTGCCGAGCCGGGCCGGCCGCGCAGCTCATTGCGGTAGGCCAGCGTGCCGGTGGCCGAGTACACCACGGCGATGCTGATGACGGAGAAAATAAGCACAATAGCCCACAAAATGGGGTCCCCCTTGAGGTTGCGCTGGAGCCAGTTGGGGCGGAAAGTGGTTTCCATGGGGTTGATTAGTTAAGGGCCAGTTCATGCACGGCGGCGGCAAACTGCCGGCCCCGGTCTTCGTAGTTCTTGAATAAATCGAAGCTGGCGCAGCAGGGCGAGAGCAGCACCACGTCGCCGGGTTGCGCCAGGGCCCCAGCGCGGCGCACGGCGTCGGCCATGCTCCGGGTTTCTTCCACGTGCGGCACCTCGTGCTCAAACGCGGCGCGCAGCTTGGCATTGTCCAGGCCCAGGCACACCAGGGCCCCTACTTTCTGGCGGGCCAGCGGTTGCAGCGAGGCGTAGTCGTTGCCCTTGTCGGTGCCGCCGGCAATCCAGACGATGCGCTTTTTGAGGCCGTCCAGGGCGTACCAAGCGGCCTCTACGTTGGTGGCCTTGCTGTCGTCGATGAACTGCACGCCGCCAATTTCGGCCACCAGTTGGAGGCGGTGGTCGGCGTTTTGGAAGGTACCCAGGGCCCCTTCGATTTGCTCGGGCGAGGCCCCGACGATGCGCGCAGCCAGGATGGCGGCGGCCAGGTTCTGGCGGTTGTGCTGGCCGATGAGCGGCGAGTTGGCGATGCTCACCTCGTCGGGGTGGCGGTCTTCGATGGGCAGGTGCACGCGCAGCGTGGCCTCGTTTTCGTAGTAGCCGGCCAGGTGGTAATCGGGCCGGTGGTGCAGGCTGAACGGCAGCACGAAGCAGCGCATGAACGCCGTGGGCAGGAAGCGCCCGGTGTGCTCGTCGTCTGCGTTGTAGATGAGGTAATCGTCGGTGACCAGGTTCTCGGCGATGCGCATTTTGGCCTCGGCGTACTTCTGAAGCGAGTACTCGTAGCGGTCGAGGTGGTCGGGGCTGATGTTGAGCAGCAGTGCAATCCAGGGGTGAAAATCATGGATGTCGTCGAGCTGGAAGCTGCTCAGCTCCAGCACGTAATACTCAAACTTGTCCTCGATGACCAGCTCGGCCAGCGAATGGCCGATGTTGCCCGCCAAGCCCACGTTGAAGCCCGCTTCCTTCAGCAAGTGGTGGGTGAGCAGCGTGGTGGTGGTTTTGCCGTTGGTGCCGGTGATGGCGATAAACCGCGCCTTGGTGTGGCGGCTGGCGAATTCGATTTCCGAGGAGATTTGGATTTTCTTTTCGCGCAGGGCCCCCACGACCGCCGCTTTTTCGGGAATACCGGGGCTCTTGACGACCTCATCGGCGGCCAGAATTCGGTCCAGCGAGTGCTGGTTTTCCTCGAACTCAATGCCTGTCTGCACCAGCTTTTCCTTATAGCGGGGCTCGATGGGGCCCCGGTCGGACACGAACACGGCGTGGCCTTTGGCCTGCGCCAGCAGTGCCGCCCCTACCCCACTTTCGGCCGCGCCGAGGATGACAATGTTCATGCTTAACGCAGCTTAAGGGTTACCAACGTAATGACGGCCAGCATGATGCCCACAATCCAAAACCGCGACACGATTTTGGATTCGTGGTAGCCCAGCTTCTGGTAGTGGTGGTGCAGCGGCGACATGCGCAGGATGCGGCGCCCTTCGCCGTACTTGCGCTTGGTGTATTTGAAGTAGCTCACCTGGAGGATAACCGACAGGTTTTCAATCAGAAACACGCCGCAGAGCACGGGAATCAGCAATTCTTTGCGCACAATGAGGGCCAGCACGGCGATGATGCCGCCCAGGGCCAACGAGCCGGTGTCGCCCATGAACACCTGCGCCGGGTACGAATTGTACCACAAAAACCCGATGCAGGCCCCCACGAACGCGGTGCAGAAAATGACCAGCTCGCCCGAGTCCGGGATGAACATCACGTCCAGGTAATCCGCCAGCAAGGCGTTGCCGCTCACGAAGGCGAAAATGGCCAGCGTGATGCCGATGATGGCCGAGGTGCCCGCCGCCAGCCCGTCGAGCCCGTCAGTGATGTTGGCGCCGTTGCTGACGGCGGTGATCAGGAAAATGACAATTGGGATGTAGAAGATGGCGTACAGCCCATTGAAAAACGTACCCGCCGTGGCGAACAAGTCGCCGTAGTTCAGCTCGTTATTCTTCATGAATGGCACGGTGGTAATCATCAGGTGCACGTCGTGGTACACCTTGCTGGCATCGACGGCCGATAGGGCCCCGTTGGGCAGCAAGTACTGGCGCACGGTCACCTCGTTCGAGAAAAACAGCACCCAGCCCACCGTAAGGCCCAGCCCCACCTGACCCAGCACTTTGAATCGCCCACTCAGGCCCTCCTTGTTCTTGCGAAACACCTTGATGTAGTCGTCCAGAAAGCCAATCAGGCCGAGCCACACCGTGCTCAGAATCATCAGGATGATGTAGATATTGCGCAATCGGGCCAGCAGCAGCACCGGCACCAGAATGGCCAGCAAAATGATGAGGCCACCCATTGTAGGGGTACCTTTTTTCTCGTTCTGGCCCTGCAGGCCCAGGTCGCGGATGCTTTCGCCCACCTGTTTTTTCTGGAGTAAGCGGATGAGGCGGCCACCGAACAGCTGGGCAATGAGTAGCGAAATTACCACCGCCAGGCCGGCCCGGAACGTAGTGTACTGAAACACCCCGGTGCCGGGCACGTGAAAATGTTCGTGGAGGTAGCGGAAGAAATAATAGAGCATGGGCAACGGCGAATAAAGCGGGGCGGGGCCCCCGGCTTTACTTGTTCAAAGTTTCAAATAATTCGAGCAGGACTTCCTTGTCGTCGAAGTGGGTTTTCACGCCCTGCACGTCCTGGTAGTTTTCGTGGCCCTTGCCGGCCACCAGCACAATGTCGTGGGGCCCCGCCCACGCCAGGGCAGCCTCGATGGCGGCGCGGCGGTCGGGCAGGGTGCGCACGCGGGCCGCGTCGGGCGCCAGCACGCCGGCTTGCATCTGGGCCAGTATTTCGAGCGGGTCCTCGAAGCGCGGGTTGTCGGAGGTGAACACCACTTGGTCGGACAGGCGGGCGGCGAGGGCGGCCATTACGGGGCGCTTGGCGGCGTCGCGGTTGCCGCCGCAGCCCACTACCGTAATGATGCGCTGCTCGGGCCGGCGGATTTGGTGCAGGGTTTGGAGCACATTTTCCAGCGCGTCGGGCGTGTGGGCGTAGTCTACCACGGCCGTGATACGCTGGCGCGCCGACACCACCGGCTCGAAGCGGCCAGGGGCCGTGTTCAGGCCCGAAAGAATGGTGAGCACCTCCGTCGGGTCTTCGCCCAGCAGCACGGCGGCCCCGTACACGGCCAGCAAGTTGTAGGCGTTGAATACGCCGATGAGGCGGAATTGCACCTCGCGGCCGTCAATTTCCAGGAACAGGCCGTGCACTTCGTTGGCAATGAGGCGGGCCCGGAACGTGGCCGCCCCGCGCAGCGAGTAGGTTTCGCGGCGGGCGGCGGTGTTTTGCAGCATCACGGGGCCCCGCTTGTCGTCGGCGTTGGTGAGGGCAAAGGCGGTTTTGGGCAGCGCGTCGAAGAAGCCCTTCTTGGCTTTCAGGTAGTTGTCGAACGTGCCGTGGTAGTCGAGGTGGTCGTGGGTGAGGTTGGTAAAAATGCCGCCCGCGAAGCGCAGGCCCGTCACGCGGTGCTGGACCACGGCGTGGCTGCTCACCTCCATACAAGCGTGGGTGCAGCCGGCGGCCACCATGCGGGCCAGCAGCGCGTTCAGCCGAATGGCGTCGGGCGTGGTGTGGGTGGCGGGAATAACAGTTTCGTCGATCTGGTTCTGCACCGTGCTCAGCAGGCCGGCGTGGTAGCCCAGTTCGCGCAGCAGCTTGTGCAGCAGCGTGGCGCAGGTAGTTTTGCCGTTGGTGCCCGTCACGCCAATCAGCTTGAGCCGGCGCGATGGGTGGCCATGAAACGCTGCCGCCACCAGGCCCAGGGCCCCGGCGCTGTCGGCTACCTGCACGTAGGTGGTGCCGGGGCGCAGCACGGCCGGCAGCTCCTCGCAAATGACGGCCGCCGCGCCCTGGGCCACGGCGGTTTCGATGAACTTGTGGCCGTCAGTAGCCGTGCCGCGCAGGGCGCAAAACGCCACCCCGGGGCCCGCCTCCCGCGAGTCGAGGGTGAGGCCGGTGATGGCCCCGTCGGGGGGCCCCTGCTGCTGGAGCACGGCCACGTCGGCGAGCAAGGAAAAGAGTGGGAGAGAAATCAAGGGCAAAACCGCGGGGCGGGGCTTCGGAGGCGAGAAAACAGGTTAAGCGTTGCGCGCCGATTTGCGGAGTTTGTCGGCGGCCAGGCGGGTTTTGGGGGGCTTGGCTTTTAGGTCGGACTTCGTCTTAGATTTATCAGCCTTGGCTTTTGCTTCCGCCTTGGTCTTAGTTTCCACCTTGGCTTTTGCCTCCGCCTTGGGCTTGGCGGCGTCCACTTTGGGAGCTACGGCTTTGACTTTGCTGGGCAAAACCTTGGCGGCTATCGGTTCGGGGTCGGCGGGGGTCAGGAGCTTGTTTTCTGCCAGGTCGGTGTGCTCGGGCGCGGGCAAGGCGCGGGGAGCGTCGTCGCGGGGCCCTGTCTCTACCAACGTGAGGTTGATGGCGTCGCCGCGCTTGTAGGGGGCCCCAGCGGCCAAGCTCTGCTCGCGGACGCGGCCCGTGCCCAGGGCCCGCACGTGCAGGCCCCGGTTTTCGAGCAGAAACAGCGCGTCGCGCAGGCTCAGGCCCCGGGCGTTGGGCACGCGGCCGGCGCGCACGGGGTTCACCACCAAGGCTACGGTGCGGGCGTGGAATGCTGTATCAGATGCGCCCCGCACCCACTCCTCGCCGCCGGTAGCCTGGGTGTTGCCGGCTAGGCCCAGCTTCTGGCAGACTAGGGCCAACTCGTCTTGCATACCGGCGCGCACCAGCGGCACACGGCTCTTGTTCAAGCGGGCCTTGGCCAGCAGCGGGCGCTGGCTGAGCAGGTCGCGGGCCATGCACTTATCGGCCACTTCGCGGAACACCGGGGCGGCCACGTCGCCACCGTACACGCGGCCGCGGCTGGGCGAGTCAATCACCACGATGCAGCTGTACTTGGGCTTGTCAGCCGGGAAGTAGCCGCAAAAGCTAGTCGAGTACGTTTTGGTGTAGTGGCCGTTTTTAAATTTCCAGGCCGTACCTGTTTTGCCGGCGATGGTGTAGTCCTTGGGCCGAATCCGGCTGGCGGTGCCCTCGGCCACCACGCCTTCCAGCATGGCTTTCAGCTTGCGCAGCGTGTTGTCGGAGCAAATTTTTGGGATCAGCACCCGCGGCGCAAATTCCTGCACCACCTGGTCGGCCTGCTTGATTTGCTTGACAATCATGGGGGCCACCTTCGTGCCGTTGTTGGCCACGGCGTTGTAGAAGGCCAGCGTTTGCAGCGGGGCCAGCTTCAGTTCGTAGCCGATGCTCATGGTTGAGAGCGAGGTGCGGCTCCAACTGCGGTCGGTGGGGTCCTTCACGTAGGGCAGCGCCTCGCCGTTCATCTGGAAGCCCAGTGGCTTGTCGAGCCCGAATTTCTTGAGGTAGTTGGTGTACTGCGTGGGGTTGGCGGCGAAGTGCTCCTGCACCAGCCGCGCCACCCCAATGTTGCTTGACTTCTCAAACACCTGCTGCACCGTGATGCGGCCGTTGGGGTGCGAGTCGGTCTTCACGGCCCCGCCAATGGCCATGCGGCCGGGGCCCGTGTCCACCACGTCGTCGAGGGTAATGTCGGGAAACGCCTCCATCAACGCCATCATCGAGGCCAGCTTGAACGTCGAGCCCGGCTCGGTGCGGCCCTGGTCGGCGAAGGCATAGTTGTAGTCTTCCTTATAGGTGTCGTCGGCGGCGCGGCCCAGGTTGGCCACAGCCTTTATTTCACCAGTTGCCACTTCCATCAGAATCACGCAGCCGTACTGGGCGTTGTTGTCCACCAGCGACTTGTAGAGGGCGTTTTCAGCCACGTCCTGCAAGTTGATGTCGAGCGTGGTTTTAATGTCGTAGCCCGGCTGTGGCTTAATTTCGGTGCCGTCGTAGAGCGGTTTCACGCCGCCCGGTACGCGCTCAAACAGCGCCTCGCCGGCCTTACCCGCCAGGCTGGGCCCGAAGGTGAACTCCAGGCCCGCGCCGTGCTGCTGCTCGTTCACGAAGCCCACCGTGCGCTGCGCCAGGCCCCCAAACGGCCGGAACCGCTTGTCCACCTTCTCGAAAATGGCGCCGCCGCGGTTGCGCTTCGCCCGGAAAATGGGCCACTGGGCCAGTAGCTTTTTCTCTTGAAAGTTGATTTGGCGCGAGTTCAGGCGGATGTAGCGCAGGGCCGGTTCCTTGGCGCGGCGGGCGTTGGTGAGGCGCTGCTTGTACTCCTGCTTGGTGCGGTCGCCGAAGAAGTGCGACAGCTGCCAGGCTAATGAATCGACCCCGGCCTGAAACACAGCTTCTTCCACCACGGCTGGATCCCAGGCCACTCGGTAGAAGGGCAGCGAGGTAGCCATAATGCTCTCGTTGTCGGAGAAGATATTGCCCCGCGTAGCCGGTACCGGCTGGTAGCTGATGCGCCGCTCCTGCTCCAGGGCCCGCCACTTGGCGCCCTCCTGAAACTGGATGCGCGTGGCCTTCCACAAGATGAGGCCCGAGAAGACGGCCACCCCCAAAAAGGCCAGCCGCACCCGCGTCACAATCGACTTTTTAACGCTGCCTTTCATCGACGGTGGGAGGTAGTGAGTTGGGTACGAGCAGCTTGCTTCTTGTGCTCGGTTGTACTCTTTGTACTTTTTTTAACTAATTTATTATCGTCGGGCTTACGGGCTGTTTTGGCCTTGGTCTTCTTCATCAGCAACTTAGGGGCCCGGCGCACTGGTGCGGGCGTCGCGGCGGCCAGCGAGTCTTCGGGGATAGCGGCGGCGATTTCGGGTTCGCCTTCGGTGCCCGAGCTGGCGTAGCGGCGGCGGCCAGCCAAAGCGTCGGCCCGCTGGGCCGCCAGCGAATCGCGGCCCGCACGGGCCGCCAGCGTGTCGGCCGTCAGCACGGGCATGAGTTCCAGCGCCGCAGCATCGAGGTGGCCGGCCGGTACCTGGATGCGGAAGGGCGGCGACGAGCTTTCGACCAGCCCGAAGGCCGCTACTTTGCGGGCCACCTCGCTCTGCTTACTGGCCTCCATGTAGTCCGATTTCAGCGTGGTGTAGTCAGCGCGCAAGTCCTCAGTTTCCTGCTTGAGGCGCTGGATGTTGCGGCTCATGCGGTTGCCGTAGTGCGTGTTGCCAATGTAGAGCAGCGTGAGGAACATCACGAACAGTAGGTGCGGCAGGTAGCGCACCGGCAAGCCCTCGCGGAAGAGCCCGTCCACGCTCGTCATCCGGTCAAAGACCGAAAACAAGCTCCACGTGCGGGGCACGCGCGGCGGGCGGGGCGGTGGGGCGGGGCGCTCGGGAGCCGCCGCGCGCGGGCGCGGGGCCTCCACCACGGGCTCCGGCGCAACGGCGGCCGGCGCAGGCGGGGGCCCGGGCGCCGGCTCGGGGGCCCGGGGCACGTTGGCGCGGCGCGGCGCTTCGGTAGGTTTATAAGTATTGGCAGCCATGCGGTGGCGGAAAGGCGAAAGGACAAGGCGGCCCGCCGGGCAACACCCCGCAACAGCCACCTACTAAACTCAACTTATTGATTAAAAATTGTTTACGCTAAAATACCTCCTCCCAACAACGCTGCTTCTTCTACTTAATTTCGCACTGCAACCCGCAATTTAGCACTGCGGGCGCGGCTGTTCAGGGCCACTTCCTCGGCCGAGGCCTCCTCGGGACGGCGGTTGAGGGCGGTGAACGGCTTGGTTTCGTGGCCGAAAAAGTCCTTTTCTACCTCCCCAAAAAACTTCCCCTTGCCAATAAAATTCTTGGCCAGCCGGTCTTCCAGCGAGTGGTAGCTGAGCACCACCAGCCGGCCGCCGGGGCGCAGCACCTCGGCCGTTTGCAGCAGCATTTCCTGCAAAGCGTCCATTTCCTGGTTCACCTCGATGCGCAAAGCCTGGAAAACCTGGGCCAAATACTTGTTCTCTTTGCCGCGCGGCATCACGCTCTGGATGGCCGTTTTCAACTCTTGGATGGTGGCCAGCGGACGGCCGCGGCGGCCCTGCACCACGGTGGCCGCCAGGGTGCGGGCGTTGGTCACTTCGCCGTACATGCCGAAGATGCGGTGCAGGTCGGCTTCTTTGTAGTCGTTGAGCACGTCGGCGGCCGTGGGGCCCCCGTCGGTATCCATGCGCATGTCGAGAGGTCCGTCGAAGCGGGTCGAAAAGCCCCGTTCCGGCGTGTCGAACTGGTGCGAGCTCACGCCCAGGTCGGCCAGCAGGCCGTCCACGGGCAGGGCGTCGCGGCGGCGCAGCTCGGCGGCCAGGTCGCGGAAGTTGGCCCGCACGAAGGTGAACTGCGGCCGCGCCAGGCGAGCGGCTTCGGCCTCGGCGTCCGCGTCTTGATCGAAGCTGTAGAGGTGGCCGGTGGTGAGGCGCTCAAGCAGGCGCGCCGAGTGGCCGCCGCCGCCAAACGTCACGTCCACGTAGCGGCCGCCGGGCTGCACGTCGAGCCCGGCCAGGCATTCGGCCAGCAGCACGGGGCGGTGGTAGGCGGTATCGTTGGGGCGCGGTTCCATCATCAAAAGGCCAGGGCGGGGTCGGTGGCCAAAAATTTCTGGGCCTGTTGGCTAAAGGTCTGTTGGTCTTTGATCAGGAACTCCTCGTAACGAGCGGGGTCCCAAATTTCGCAGCGGTTGCCCAGGCCCACCACGATGGCTTCTTTCTCGATGCCGGCGTAGCGCAGCATGGTGCGCGGCAGCATAAAGCGGCTGATGCTGTCTAGCTCCACTTCCGTCATGCCCCGAAAAAAGTTGCGCTGGAACTGCCGGTACTCCTCGTTAAACTCGTCGAGGGCCATCACTTTGTCGTGGATGACGCGCCAGGCGGCCCGGGGGTACAACACCAGGCAGGGCTCGAAACCACGCACGAGTACCAGCTGGTTGCCCGACTCGTCGGGCAGGTTGCCCTTCACCTTGGCCGGGAGCACGAGCCGCCCCTTGGGGTCGAGCTTGCATTCGTATTCGCCGGAGAGCAGGTGCATGGCGGGGCCAGGGAAAAGGGAGGGAAGTAAACAAAAGTACGGGCGTCTTTTTGAATAACAACCACGATTTACCATTATTTACCACAATTCAGAACCCGTTTTTGGGGCCCCAGGGGCATATTCGCTTGGGCCCTCGTAGGTATTTGCCAAAATGGCAGCTACTTTCGGGGCCACTTCAACCGTTCTGCTCATGCGCTTTTTCTCTTGGCGTTTCCCCGCGCTTTCGTTGGCCGTCGGTGCGGCACTACTGCTCCACGGCCCAGCGGCCGGAGCCCAGGGCCGGCCCCAACCGGGGGCCCCGGTGCCGATTTTGTTTGTCGGCAACAGCTTCACCCACGGGGGCCGCCTGCCGGTGCAGCAGTACAACGCCGCCGCCGTGACCGACGAAAACTACGGCCAGCCCAAGGGCACACCCCGCCAGGGCAACCCGCCCGAGCTGGGGCCCTGGGGCGGCATCCCGGGCATTTTCAAGAAGCTGGCCGACGAGGCTGGGCTGAGCTACGACGTGCACTCGGAAACCCTGAGCGGGCAAACGCTCAAGTTTCACTACGACAACGCCCTGAGCGTCATCAACCAGCCGCGCTGGCAGGCGGTGGTGCTACAGGAGTACAGCACGGGGCCCCTGCCGGAGCGGCGCAGCGGCAAGCGGGCCGAATTCTACGATTACGGCACCCGCCTCGAGCAGGCCGTGCACCAGGCCAACCCCGCCGCCCGCGTGTACTTGTACGAAACCTGGGCCCGCGCCGACCTCACCTACCCACCCGATAAGCCCTATTCGGGCCAACCCGTGGATTCGATGACGGCCAACTTGGACGCCGGCTACTACGGCCTGGCCAAGGCCAACGGGCACTTCGCGGGCGTGGCCCCAGCGGGCGATGCCTGGCTGCGGGCCATCCAAACCGGCGTGGCTATGCCCAACCCCTACGCGCCCGCTACCGGCCAGCTCGACCTCTGGACCGACGACCATTACCACCCCAGCCCTTGGGGCGCCTACCTCAACGCCTGCGTGCTGCTGGCTACCATCACCGGCTACGACCCGCGCGCCCTGGGGCCCCAAGAGCAAGCCGCGGTGGACCTGGGCATTGCCCCGCCCGACGCCGTGGCCCTGCAACGCCTGGCCTACGAGCAGGTGCAAGCCGCCCCGCCGGCCGACGCTATGCCCCGCCGCGGCAAGCTAAAAACCAAATACAAGCGCGCCAAGGCCGCACTTGCGCCCTAAACGCCGGGACAGAGATTTGTGCGCCGCCGGGGCCCCGGACCATACTTTGCAGCGGGAAGCCCCGCTTCCTCGCCCACCGAATGCCAGCCGGTGGCTGGCCGCCCTGGTGTTCACCACCTCGGTAGGGCCTCACGGTGGAGCGGCACCTACTGGTTCAGCGGGCGCAGCTGGGCCAGACTGGCGCTGTTGGCGCCCGACCGCACAGGTTCTGTCGGGACCACTGCCCCGCCATGCAAAAAACCGGCTACGACGCCAACGACTAGATTGCTGAGGCCCACGCCTACGGCCACCTACCCGGCTGCTGCAAGAAAACTGCGGCCGCCCAACAACAGGGCCCCGGGGCCCCAGTTCAACAAAAAGGCCCGCTTCGGCGGGCCTTTTTGTTGGTTAAGGTTTGGCCCTAGTCAGGCTTTAGTTTTCCACAACCGCCACCAAGGCAGGTACGGCTGGTCGTGGTGCTCGTAGTGGTACCCAAAAAAGTAGCACGTAGCAAAGGCCCAGGCGTGGTGCCGTAGCTGGCTGCGCGACTTGTGCCGGTTGTCGGGTTCGTGTTCGCCGCGGTGCGGCAGGTAGGTGCCGAAGAAGAACAGCTGCAACGTGGCCAACACCGCTGGTATCATCCAGAAAGCAATGACGTTGGCCTGCGGGAAGTACAGTTTCAGTACGTTGTAGGTAACGGCCATCAGCAGTACTTGCCACCAGGTCACGTAGTTCCAGGCGAATCGGGCCAGCCAGGGCAGGAAACCAGGGTGGTCTTCGGGGTGAAAATCGGGGTCGGCTTGCGTGCCCACGTGGCGGTGGTGGTCGTGGTGCTTGGGCAGCTGGTTCGGGAACCAGTTGTAAGCAAACAGCACCGTGGCCGCCGTGCCCAGGGCGTTGTTGAGACGCTTGTTGGGGCTTACCACGCCGTGCATGGCGTCATGTGCCGTGATAAATAACCCGGTATAGAGGTGCGTTTGGAGCAGCATGAGCAGGTAGGGCCCCGGCGCGTGCCAGTTGGGCTGGTAGCCGGCTAGCAGCCACGCCAGCAGCCCGCCCCAGGCCGCGATAATCAACAATGCCGCCGCCACGCCCTTGCCGGCCAGCGGCGCGGGGGCCACGCGGCGGGTAGGTAAGGAAAGGGCAGTGGATACGCTCATCAATGCTACTTGTTAAGTTACAACCCCACCAAGGCCTCACGCACTTGCTCCATCAGCCACATGGGCGTACTGGTAGCCCCGCAAATGCCCACCGATTGCCCCGGCTGGAACCAGGCGCGGTCGATGTCGTCGACGTTGGAAATGAAGTGGGTACGCGGGTTAGTATCCTTGCATACTTGGTAGAGCACCTTGCCGTTGGAGCTTTTGGTGCCCGACACAAAGGCAATCTGGTCGAACTGCGCCGCGAAACGGCGTAAGTCCTTGTCGCGGTTGCTCACCTGCCGGCAAATGGTATCGTTGGCATTCACCTGGTAGCCCCGGCTTTCCAATTCACTCTTAATGTTATAGAAGCTCGCAGTGCTCTTAGTCGTTTGGCTGTAAAGCGTTAGTGCCGAGGGCAGCTCGTGGGTCATCAATTCGGCCAGGCTCTCAAACACCACGGCCCGGCCGCCGGTCTGGCCCAGCAAGCCGAGCACCTCGGCGTGGCCGTGCTTACCGTAAATGAAGATTTGCTCGCGCTTGTCGAAGCTGGTTTTGATGCGGTTTTGCAGCTTCAGCACCACCGGGCAACTAGCGTCAATCAGCGTCAGGTTATTTTCCAGGGCCAACTTATAAGTACTCGGCGGCTCGCCGTGGGCCCGGATGAGCACGGCCTCGTCGCGCAGCTCGGCTAACTGCTCGTGGCAGATGATGCGCAGGCCACGCAGTTGCAGGCGGTGCACTTCCTCGTCGTTGTGCACGATGTCGCCTAGGCAGTACAAGTAGCCTTGCTCGTCGAGCAGGTCTTCGGCCATTTGAATGGCGTAGATGACTCCAAAGCAGAAGCCGGAGTTAGGGTCGATGCGAACACTGAGCGACAAGGACGGCATAGTGGCAGGGTAACCAGGAAAACCCGCTTAAGGTTGCGGCTATAATTTCCCAAAGACCCGACGGCCCTCGAAATCCTGGATTACCTGGGTTTCCACCGGGCTGTCCTTCACCACTGCGTTGTCGCGCCAGAACTCAGGGTGGTAGCGGCGCTTCTTAATTTCTGCCAAATCTTTCACCTCCTGCGCGGTATCGGGGTACTTCTGGCCAGGCGTCGGCAGGCCGTATTCGTAGAGGAAGAATTGGGATGTTGTCGTCGTTTCCGATGGCATACCCTTCACCGTCATCTGGACGCTGGCTACCACCTGCGTGCTGGCCAAGCGGCTGAGCGAATCGCCCAGGGCCCCAAAATTGGTGGTGATGCGCAGCGCGCAGGGCCCAAACTGGATGGCGGGGTTGCTGGAAGTGAACAGGCCGGCCGTGGGCAATTCCCGCTCGTAGCGGAACAGCGCGGCCGTGCGCGGATCAATGTAGAGGGTACCGCTGGCCACCGGGTCGCCGGCCACGCGGGGCCCAAAGTCAACCACGGCCAGTTCGCGGCCTTGGTCGCGTAAGGTTTGGCGCAGCACAAAATGGAAACGCTCGGCGGCGTTGGGCCCCAGGGGCATCGCTGTGCGGCTGGCCCCGCCGGGCACTACGAAAACGGGCAGCGCCCGTGTGTAGATGGAGAAGTTGTTCATGCCCATGATGCCCGGCACCAAGGCGTAGCGCGCCTCGCCCAGCACCCAGCTGGGCATGTCGCGCGGCGTGAGCTTCACGTCGTAAAATGCATCGAAGAACTCGCGGTAATGGCCGTTCTCGCGAGTTTTCTGGCGGTAGAAGCCCCGGCCGTACTGCACGTCGGCCTGGTGGCGCAGCAGCTTGGCGTAGCAGCGGCGCACCAGATCTTCGGCCTCGGCATTGGCCCGCACCGTCACTTCGGGCAGCTCCACGGCACTGGCTTTGAGCACAATGGCCGCTGGCAGGGCCCCAGCCTGCGTAGCCAGGGCCCCGGCGCGCGCGTAGCCAATACTGAGCACCACGAGCTGCTGCGGCAGCGCGGGCACCCGCAGGCCAAACTCGCCCACCTCGTTCGTCGCGGTGCCGGTGCGGCCGTCGGCTAGGACCACGCTGGCGTAGGACACGGGCTGGCCCTTTTCGTCCACCACCCGGCCCGTTACCAGCCCCTGGGCACTAGCAGGGCAGCCGGACAAAAGAGCTAGCAGGGCCCCCAGCAAACAATAGCAATAACACATAGCTGCAAGGTAGCCCGGTACCGCCCACCAACATAAAAAAAGGGCCTTCCGCAACTGCGGAAGGCCCTTTTATCATTGGTTAGCGTTACCTAGTACTTCACTACGCGGCTGCGCACCTGCTGGCCGCCCACGTTAAGAAGGTAGGTGCCCACGGGCAGACCCGCCAGGTCAATTTCACCCGAAGCGGGCAGGCTTACTTCCTGCACTACACGGCCCATCAGGTCGCTGATGCGCACGCGGGGCGCGCTGGCGGCCAAAGCGGCGGGCAGGGTAATGGTCACCTTGCCAGCGGTTGGGTTCGGGTAGATAGTGATGTCCACCGCGCCATCGTTCTGCACCGACAACGTGGGCGAGTAGGCCACTTTGCCATCGATGTCGATTTGCTTGAGGCGGTAGTAGCTCACGCCTGGCAGCGGCTGGCGGTCCACGGCGTCGTAGGTGGTGCGGGCGCTGGTGTTGCCCTGCGCCGCCTTGGTCAGCACGGTCGTAAACGTCTGGCCATTCGAGCTGCGCTGCACGTCGAAGCTGCGGCTGTTTTTCTCGCTGGCCGTCACCCAGTTCAGGTTCACCTGCTTGTTACGAAGCTGCGCCGTGAACGATAACAGTTCTACTGGCAGCGGCGCTAGGGGCTGGTTGTTGGGCACCAGGTAATTTTCAGCAGCTAGTACCCCGTCGTTGTTGTATTCAAACGCGTAGACTTTATACGTAGCAGTAGGGTCCAAATTGGTCATCGTGAAGCTGCCCGATGCCCCGCTGAATACTACATAGGTGTTAGTAGCTGCCTCAATGGCTGTACCCGTACCGAACTGATAAGCACCATTGGCATCAGTAGTGCCAGGGTCGAAGTTTTGCTTATCTTGTGGAAACAAGTTAACCGGTAACATGTCATAATACGGGGTAACAATTACCAAGCGGTTTTGGCCAAAAGCTTTTCCGGGGTCCGGGTTAGCCAACCTAAACTGAACAGTGGCATTTGTACTGCCCGGATTTCGATAAATAATGGCCGTTGATTGCTGCGACGGCTCAGTGGCAATAGCAAAACCTGAAACTCGCCCGTTGCCGCTAGGCAGCACGAAGTATTGCCCATTGCTGAAGCTCGGGTTCCTAAATTCCAACTCCTGAGCCGCGTTGCCTACCCGCACTGGGCGGAAGCGCACTAGCAAGTCCTGGGAGAAGTTGCCGGTCGTTGCATCCGGGGTCACCGTGGTCGACGTTATGTAAGTCGCACCGTTATCTAGCGAAAACTCAAACTGCGGCGTTCCTGATGGGTTGCGGGTTGGATCAGACGTATCGTTGGGAACGTGATAATCCACGTTACCTCCCAGCAGGAAGCCTTCCAGGCGTATCGGTTTAGGATCCGTCGTGGTACCTACTACTACGTTGTTGGGAAATGCTTGGAGCACTTGGCTCAGGCGAATCGTTGGCTGGCTAATACCCGTCACCGACACGTCGCCGTTAGGGGCAGGAGCGCTCGAACTACGAATAATTGCGTTCACCGTCAAGGCGTTATTACCCGGAACAAAGCGTACGTAAACCGTCTGCTGCGGTACGTTTCCGTTTGCGTCGCGCGCAAAGGTCAGCGAGGAGACAAAATTGGTGTTATCGGTTGATATTTGAAAGTATCCCGCATCTGGACCGCTGGGGGCCACCGTCAGGTCTTGCACCAAGTTGGTTCCCGACACGCGGAATGATTGCGAGAGTGATATAGAATTAGGCCGGGTGGCAAATGTGAAGCTGTAATTATTAGGATTGCTGACCGAAAGATCAGAAATACGGCCGCTCGTGTTAGTCGCCATGACGGAAACCGACGACGTAGCGGTAGTACCACTAACCAAATTAATTACTTCTGTATAGTTTCCCGTCGGCACGGTTGGCACCAGTTTTACTTCGATGGTTTGCGTGGCCACCGTACCGCTGGTGCTAACCAGCGTGAGGGGGTCGCTCGAAAAGGAGCCACCTGCCGTTACGTTACGAAATAAAATAGTCGTCTGACTTGGCGTGAGTACGATGTCGTTGGTGAGGTTTGTACCGCTCACTTCAAAGCTTAGCGTATTAGGGCTACCGCTATTGGTAACGGTTCCGAAGTTAATTGCCCCTGGAGTCACGTTAATGGTTGCACTGGCCGGGGCAGCCGTACCAGTGCCGCTTACTGCCACACTCTGAGTCACGGAGCCGCTGCCGTTAGGGGTAGCCACGGCCACAGCAGCATTGTACACCTGTACAGCAACGGGCGTGAAGCGCACATCAATCGATGTGTTTGCCAGAGTTCCGCTGGTTGGCGTCAGTACAATAGCATTCGTAGAAAATACATTCGACCCCGTGCGGATACGAAACCCAGTGGGGGGCGTAACGGTCAAGTTGCCCTGCAGATCTTGACCACTGACGGTGAAAGAGTAAGTATTAGCGCTAGTGTTGCCTACCACCACTGAGCCGAAATCATTCAGTGTGGTGGACGACACGGTCAGCACCGGCGTTGGCAATACCCCCGTGCCCGACACTGATACGGTTTGATTGGTGGCATTTGTGCTGGACAACGTTATGTCGTTAGCATAGGCACCTGCCGCGGTGGGCCTGAATTTTACATATAACGTAGCATTCACGGTGCCCCCGGTTTGCGCCAGTGTCGCCGTTGTGGCGTAAGTAGTGTTATCGCTACTCACTAAAAAGCCGGCTGGGGCCGCTACCGTGATGTCAGCCGTGAGCGACGAGCCCGTTACGGCCACCGTCTTTGCACTGGAAGACGTATTGGTTGCTTGACTTCCGAAGCTTTGCAGCGCGTTCGGGTTCACCGTGATAGTTGGGGAACCGGGTGTGCCCGTGCCTGTGAGCGCAATACCAGATGTACGGGTCACAAGGTCTCCATTTATATCGTATATACTAGCACGAAAAGTACGGGGTTGGGCTCCAGTCGTTGTCGGTTTAAAGCGCAAGTAAATTGCTGTATTTGGAACATTGCCGCCAGCATCCGGTGTCAATACGATGGCACTTGGACTAAACGTATTATTGTCTATACTCCCTTCAAACATATTAGGAATACCAACCGAGATACTACCGTTTGTCGGTACACCACTTCCGCTTACGGTATAAGCCTTAGAAGTAGACATCGTGCCTATTGATACGGATCCAAAATCCTGAGGGTCACCCGCAGTATTTGGTGTAAGGGTAACTGTCTGGGCCATGCCCAGTCCGGGCATAGCCAGTAGAAAGCAGAGGCAGAGCCACCGCAGCCAACTTGTTAATGGTGAGTAAGGATGTTTCATTGTAGTGTGTGGTATGAGTCAGGCGGATAGGGAATTAATTATGAAAGATTGAATTGCATTTTTAATGGAATATGACTCAAACAAAGAAATATTTTATGATTGGGCTACGATAATATTGTATTATTTCGCACACAATCAATCAAAATGACTGGTTGCTATGCAGCAGTCACGCATTTCAATTGACGAAGTTATACTAATCCAAGTGAACATGCATTACTGTCGATCAACATTTTTGGTTGCCTCTCAAATAGGAAGTATATTTTTGTACAAAAAATATACGGATGATTAAAATAACACTAGTTATAATATTCATCAAATACCTTATTTTCAATATTTTGACTTACTTAAATTTTATCTTCATTCCTAGTTTTTAAAATGCACATAAGGCTGTTTTTTTTGCGTTGAATAGAATCTCACTCAATATTTCCGTGAATTTTTGCTTCATTTTTTGCACTACACCTGGTTTAGCGCTTTCGCTTTAACTGTGGCAGACAGCAAAATGGGCCCCCGGCAGTCCCGCCCACAGGGGAGAGAATGCCGGGGGCCCATTGGTTGCCAGGGGCTTGTTAGCGTTGCGTTACATTATTCTGGTACCTCGCCCAAGCGCGCAGCGTCGGCGGTACTTACGTGGCCGCGCGCCACCAGGAAGCTGCGCACCGTGCGGAACGACTCCGCATCGAGGCCCGATCGGGGGTGGGCCAGGGCTGAGTTGAGCAAGAAGGCCTTGTCTTCGTCAACGTGCGCGCTCAGACCTAGGAAGGCCGGCAAGTTGCTCTCCACCGAAAAGCGCAGGAAGCGGATTTCGGCGTTTTCGGGGGCCAGCGCCACGGCTTGGGCAAAGGTGCGGGCGGCGTCCTGTACGTAGGTGAGTTTATTGAACATGGAGGCGTCGCGGGCCCGAATAGCCTGAGCAGCGGCTTTGTAGCCCAGAACTAGAGCGTCCTGGTCGTGGTACTCGGCCAGGAGCTGGTAGAATTTTTCGCCGGCGGCTTTGTCGGCAGCGGCGAGTTCGTAGTGGCGGCGCAGCAGCGCGGGTTCGTAAGGAGAAGGCATGGCAGAAGGATACGCCGCCGGATGCGCCGCGGCCGCCACCGGGGCTAGGGCAAGCAGCAAGGAAACGAGTAGGCAATTCATGGGGCCCCCAAAGTTACCGCCCCACCGCGGCCCGCTCACAGGCGCGCCAGCCGGTAGCGGAAGTACGAGCCCAGCAACAAAAGTAGTTTGGTGTTGGTGGGCACCCGTACCCGCTGGTGCAAAATGTGCGCCGCAGGCAGGTTCTTAATCTTATAAAACAGCTTCAGGTAGTACACGTACGCCAAGTACACGCCCAGCCGGGCTGGGCGGGGCAGTTGCTGAATGCCAGCGTAGCCGGCCTCAAAATCGGCCCGAATATCGGCTTCGATTTTGCGCTTAGCCACATCGTCGAACCGGTGGTAAGCCACGCCGGGAAAGTACACGCGGCCGCGGTCTTCGTAATCGGAACGGATGTCGCGCAGAAAATTCACCTTCTGAAACGCCGCGCCGAGCCGCCGCGCGGGGCCCCGCAAGTGCTCAAACAAGGCTGGCTGCCCATGGCAGAAAATACGCAAGCACATAAGCCCCACCACTTCGGCCGAACCGTAGATGTACTCGTCGTAGAGGCCCGGGTGGTAGTGCTGGTCTTCCAAATCCAAGGCCATGCTATGGAGGAAAGCGTCGATAAATTCCTGGTCGATGCCGTATTCATGCACCACGGCCTGGAAGGCGTGCAGCACCGGGTTTAGGCTGAGGCCGGTGGCCAGGGCCTCAGCCGTTTGGCGCTGGAAATCGGCCAGCAGGGCCGCCCGGTCGTGGCCGTGGAAGGTATCCACGATTTCGTCGGCCCAGCGCACAAACCCATACACGGCGTACACCGGCGCGTGCAGGCGCTCATCAAGCGTGCGAATACCCAACGAAAACGACGTGCTGTAGCGCTTGGTAATGAGCTTACTGCACGCTAAGCTGGTATCAGTGAATAGTTTAACGTGGTCCATTTTACGAATTAAAAGTTAAAACGGCTAGACCAGGGCCCCGCAATCCGCTCCATTTTTAATTGTCAATTTTTAATTTCTTTCAACACCTCCCCTGCCACTACTTGGCCTGAAATGAGCGAGGGCGGCACCCCGGGGCCCGGCACGGTGAGCTGGCCCGTAAAGTACAAGTTACTCACCTTCTTGCTTTTAAGGGTGGGTTTAAGGATGGCGGTTTGCTTCAGCGTATTAGCCAAGCCGTAGGCGTTCCCCTTGTAGCTGTGGTAATCGGCCTGAAAATCGCGGTGAGCGTAGCCACGCTTGAAAACCACCGCGTCGCGGATGGGATGGCCGCAGTGACGCTCGAGTCGGTCCATCAGCTGGTCATAGTACCGCTCGCGGGTGGCCTCGGTATCGTCGAGGCCGGGGGCCACGGGGATGAGCAGGAACAGGTTTTCCTGGCCTTCGGGGGCCACTGTGGGGTCGGTTTTGCTGGGCACCGAGGCGTAGAACAGCGGCCGGCTGGGCCACTGCGGCTGGGCGTAAATTTCGCGGGCGTGCTGGGTCAGGTCTTCGTCGAAGAACAGGTTGTGGTGGCGCAGCTTGTCAAGCTTGCGGTTCACGCCTAGGTAAAATAGCAGCGACGAAGGAGCCATGGTGCGGCCATCCCAATACTTTTCGTCGTAATGGCGGTACTCGGGAGCCAGTACTTCTTGTTCAATGTGGTGGTAGTCAGCCCCAGCCACCACAGCATCGGCCGCGAAAAAGCCCTGGGCAGTGCGCACCCCGGTGCTGCGGCCGTGCTCCACCACAATCTCCGTTACTTCTTGGTTGTAAAGGATTTCCACGCCCAACTCCTCGGCCAGGCGCACCATGCCTTCCACTATTTTGTGCATGCCGCCCAGCGGGTACCAAGTGCCCAGGGTCAGGTCGGCGTAGTTCATCAACGAGTACAGCGCCGGCGTGTTTTCCGATACGGCCCCCAGGAACAAGATCGGGAACTCGACCAGCTCCAGCAGCCGCGGGTCTTTGAAGAAGCGGCGCACGTGCTTGTGCATGCTCTGGAGCACGTCCATGCGCAGCATGTCCACGAGCAGGCGCGGGTCGGCAAATTCCAGCACCGAGCGGCTGGGTGCGTACACAAGCCGGTTGATGCCCACCTCGTACTTGTAAGCGGCCTGCTTGAGAAACTCGTCGAGGCGGGCCGCGCTGCCGGGCTCGTAGCTTTCAAACAGGGCCCGCAGCTCGCTCATCTTCGCGGGAATGTCTACCGCTTCGGGGCCCTTGAAGATGACTTGGTAAGACGGGTCGAGGCGTATTAGCTCGTAATAGTCCGACACTTTTTTGCCGAAGCGGGCGAAGTATTTTTCGAACACGTCGGGCATCCAGTACCAGCTGGGGCCCATGTCGAAGGTGAAGCCCTGGGCCCGGAACACGCGGGCGCGGCCCCCGGGGCCCTCATTTTTTTCGAGCAGCGTGACGCGCCAGCCTGCCTGGGCTAAGGTACTAGCGGTGGCTAGGCCAGCAAAGCCGGCCCCGATGACAACGGCGTGGTGAGAAGCGGTGGAAATGGGCAAAGCGAAGAAGAAATTAGACCGGCAAGCTAGTAATGCCGCTTGAGAAGGGCCACTAACAGAGCCGCCGGCCCCGGCGCTGCTGATGCAACGCTGGGGCCGGCGGATAGTTTTAAACGAAGGCGTTTTTGTATTCAGTCCTCGATGGCATCGCTCACGTCGGCGGCACTGGCACCGACTGGGGCGTACACTTGCAAGGCAGCTTTCAGCTCCTTACGGGCAATGTGGATGCGATTTTTAACGGTGCCGATGGGAATTTGCAGCTTCTCGGCAATTTCCAGGTACTTGTAGCCGATGTAGTACATCATGAACGGCGTGCGGTAATCGGTGCCAAGGCTGGCAATAGCCTCGTTGATGTCGCGCACCACAAAATCGGACGTGGCGCCGTTGTGGGTGATGTAGTTCTGGTCGGTATTGAAATACTGAAAATACTCCGTCGAATCAATATTGGAGCTGCGCTTGGTAATCTTGTTGTAGTTATTGATGAAGGTGTTGCGCATGATGGTGTACAACCACGCCTTCAAATTAGTACCCGCTTTGAATTTGTCTTTATTCAAGAGGGCTTTAAGCAACGTTTCCTGCACGAGGTCCTTCGCATCGTCGGCGTCGCGGGTAAGGTTTAGGGCCGCAGGCCGCAGAGCGAGGGATATCCGCTGCACTTGCGAAGTGAATTCTAGCGATGTCATAGAGCCTTGGTTTCGTGACGCAATAAACAATCAACGACCCAACCGAAAGTCCGTTGGAAGCATGAGCCTCGGGGCTCGTTTTCCCAACCCGGCTGAGTGGTGCCGCAAGTTACGGCAACTCGCTGGGCCACGGCCAGAATATGGGGGCCCACCATGTTAACTTTTTACAATTCAACCATAAGGATTGCTTATATAGCCGCAGCAAAAACTATTAACGCATTGGCTAGCAATGTAGGTACATTGGTTTACCGCTGGCAGCTTATTCGCCCGCCGCCGGGGCCCGCCGCTGCGATTGGTCGCGCGCCAAGCGCAGGTATTTGGGCGACACCCACAGCAAGCCAAACTCAGCCGAGCCGTCGCGGCCGGTGGTTTTGTGGTGCATCTTGTGGGCCATGTTCAGGGCCCGGAGGTAGGTGTTGTGGGATTTTTTCCAGAAGCGCAGCCGGCCGTGGATTAGCACATCGTGCACGAAAAAGTACACGGCGCCGTAGACCGCAATGCCCACCCCCACCCAAAACCACCAGCGGCTGCCGTTGCCCCCGGTGATGAACAAGGCCGCCGACAGGGCCCCGTAAATCACAAAGAACAGGTCGTTGCGCTCTACTGGGTGCGGGTGGCGCACGTGGTGCGAGCGGTGCAGCACCCACAGGGGCCCGTGCTGCACGTATTTGTGCATGAACCAGGCCCAAAACTCCATGAAGGCGAAGGTGGCGAGGGTGACGGCGGCGGCGAGCAAGGCGGGCATACGGGACTAACCGGGCAAGGCGGCGGTTGGTTTCGGAATGGGCCGTTGGGGCCCTACCAGCTAATTTCTTCTTTGTTCAGAAACGCGCCGATGCCGCGGCGGCAATCGTCGGAGCCGCGCAGTTCGGCGTTGCGCTGGGCGGCGTAGCGCAGGGCTTCTTCGAGGGCCATTTCGGGCAGAGCGGCCAGCATTTCCTTGGTTACTTCCATGCTCTGGCCCGAGTTTTCGCGGCACAGGCGCTGGGCGTAGGTGCGCACGGCGGCGGCCAGCTCGTCGGCCGGCACCAGGAAGTTGAGGAGGCCGAGGTCGAGGGCCGTTTGGGCCGATACCACGTCGCCGCTCAGCAGCAGCTGCTTGGTGCGGGCCTCCCCTATTTTGCGCAGCAGAAACACGCTGACGATGGCCGGCAAAAAGCCAATCTTCACTTCGGTATAGCCAAACTTGGCCTCGGGCACGGCGAAAGTGATGTCGCAAATGGCGGCCAGGCCGCAGCCGCCGGCAATGGCGTGGCCTTGTACCTGCCCGATGACGACTTTTTTGAGTGTGTACACTTGATGGAACAGCTGCATAAGGTGCGTGCTGTCGTCCAGGTTATCGGTGTAGCCATAGCCTTGCAGCTCCTGGATGTAGGCCAAATCGGCCCCAGCGCAGAACACGTCGCCGGCAGCGCGCAGCACCACCACTTTGCAGGCATCGTCGTTCTCGGCGTGTTCGAAGGCCTGCTTTAGCTCGGTTACCACGTCGGCGTTCAGGGCGTTGCGCTTCTCGGGGCGGTTGAGGGTGATGTAGGCAATGCGGTCCTCGCAGTCGTAGGTGAGGTAGCGCAAGGCTTCGAGTTCGGGCGTAAGCAGGTGGTCCATGAGCGAACGAATGAAGCGTGGAGCGGGCCAATGGGCACCGGGGGAAAGACCCGGCCGGCCACCAAACGGTGGCATCCCGGCGGGTAAGTAACGCAAAAAACCGGCGATTGGTCGGCGGGCGTCGCCCGGCCCGGCCCTACACTCGACCAAACCAGCCCCGCACCCGCCCAACCGGCGCTGGGGCCCGATAGCGAGTTGTCGGCTTCAACGGCTCGGCGGGCGCAGCCGGAATGCGCCTTGGGCCGTCACGTCCCAAGTGCGGAAACCCTGGGCGCGCAGGGCCGAATCGTGGCGGGCTACGTACCAGCTTTTGCACGACGAATCGAACACCACTTGCGCCTGCGGGCCGAAAGCCGCCGCCAGGGCCCCGGGCGTCACGCGGGCGTTGCGGCGCAGCACCAGCACGTCGAGCGGCGTGGGGCGGGCCGCCGGGCCCAGGCGGCCGCTCACGAAGCCCAGGCGCAGGCCACGCCAGTGGGCCAGCACCACGGGGCTGGTTTGCAGGTAGAACTTGGGGTTGGCGCTGTCAGCATCGGCGAGGCGGCGGGTGGGCACGGCGGCCCCGCGCCAGCCCACGCGGCAGGCCGGGGCCCGGGCGCCGCGCTGGATGAGGCCGGGTAGCAGGCGGTAGGTGCGCTCGGTTTCGGAGAGCGGCAGCGAATCGGCGGCCACGAATTCGGCCGTGGGCCCCTGCCAGAAGCCCACCACCGAGCGCCGCGGAATGCTGTATACCACGAACTCTTCGAGCGGGGCCCCGGCGCGGGCCTCGGCCACGCGGCTGCCGGCCAGGGCCACCGCTACGCTGGCCGCGACGCCCAGCCAGACAAGGCGGCGGGTGCGCTGCCAGACCAGCCACGCGCCCAGCAGCCCAAACACGAGCACCGTTTGCCCGGCCGTGACGTGGATTTCGCGCACCAGGGCCCCCGGCAGGGCCCGGCCAATCCAGCCGATGTACTCGTTGAAGGCCCAAATCATTCGCTCGAACACCCAGGCCACCCCCTGCGGCAGCAGGTCAAGGGCAGCGTTGGCGGCCGCCGGGAGAACTAAACTGAACAGCGCCAGCACGCCCTTCAGCACCAGCAGGGCCAAGCCCACGTACACGGCACCGCTGGAGATGGGCACTGCTACCAAGTTGGAAAACAGGAAGCTGAGTGGAAACTGGTGGAAGTAGTACAGCCCCAGTGGGAACGTGGCTACTTGCGCGGCCAGGCTCAGGGCGGTAGCTTGCCACACGGCATCTGCGGCCCAGCCGGTGCCGCGCCACGCGGCTTGCACGGGCTTGGGCTGCCAGGGACGCTGGCGGCTGGTGAAGTACGTCTTGGCGTCGAACCAACGGGCCATGCGCGGCTGCAAGTAAACGATGCTCAACACGGCCAGAAACGAGAGCTGGAAGCCCACGTCGGCCACCAGAAACGGGTCGTACAGCAGCAAGCAAAACGCGGCTACTGCCAGCGTGTTAACGATGCCTTCCTGTCGGCCGGCGGCGCGGCCCACAATCACGAACGAGAACATCACCGCCGCCCGCAACACCGAGGGCGAAAGGCCCGTCAGGAACGCGTAGGCCCAGATAACGGCCAGCCCCACCCCCGCCGACCAATACCGAAACCCGCGCACCCGCCCGAAGCTGAGCCGCAACACCCAGGTAAGGGCCGCAAACAGCAGCCCCACTTGCAACCCCGATACGGCCATGATGTGCGTGGTGCCGGTGGCGGCGTAGGCCTGCTTGGTTTCGGCGTCCACGTCGTCCTTGATGCCCAGTACCAGCGCCGAGGCCAGCGCATACTCGCGCTTTTCCTTGAGGTAGTGCTTGAACACGCCGTCGAGCTGCTTGGCGGCTCGCATACTAATGGCCACCAGATAGTTGGGTGGCGCCATGCCCACCACCCGGTACTGGTCAGAGTGAATGAACTGCTGGTGGTACACCTGGTGGAAGGCCAAGTAGCGGCGGTAGTCAAATTCGCCGGGGTTGAGGGGTCCCTTGCTGGCGTCGGGGTGGCCGCGCACCAGCCACACCTCGCCGTAGCGCGGCGGGGACCCGGCCCCCGCGCGCGGCACCGAGATGCGGATGCCGCCAGTGGCCGTGCGCCAGCGGCCGGCCACGCGCACGGCGCGCACCCGCAGCGTGTTGGCGTAGGTGGCGGGCCGCACCACGGTGTAGTCGTCCACCACGGCTTGGTAGGCCTCCACTTGGGGCCCCAGCTGGGCGAGGTGGTCGGGGCGGCGGCTTTCGGTGGCACGCTGCGCCAGGGCCATGCCCAGCACCGCCACGGCCAGCAGCGAGAGCAGCCCGGCGGCATCGGTGGCGGCCGGGTGGGGCCGGCGCACGGCCCAGGCCAGCAGCGCCGCACTGGCGGCGGCCAGGCCCAGGGCCCCTGGCCACAGCATGGGCCAGCTTTCGCCCAACACCACATAGGCCACGATGCCCAAAATCAGCGCGGGGGTATAGCGCAGGAAGGGAAAAGTAGCCCAGGTAATCATGCTAAAACGTTGGCTTGGCAAATTCAGTCGCCAAGATAGCCCCGCGGGGGCCCTTACCGCAGCACCATCCGGTAGTGCTGAATATTGGCCTCCTCAAACATCTCTCCTTCCGTTTGGAAGCCGTGGCGCTCGTAGAACGGCACGGCGCGGAGCTGGGCGTTCAGGTACACTTCCTTGTCGGGCAGCTCGGCGCGCACATCGGCCAGCACGGCGTGCAGCAGCGTGGCGCCGATTTTCTGGTTGCGGAAGTTTTCCAGCACGGCGAAGCGCTCCAGCTTCACGCCGTTTTCGGTTTCGCGCCAGCGGGCGGCGCCGGCGGGCGTGCCGTCGGGGGCCCGGGCCAGGTAGTGGCGGGCGTCGCGGCGGTCGTGCTCGTCGTTTTCGAGGGTGGCGGGCACGCCCTGGCCCGCCACAAACACGGTTTCGCGGATGGTGAAGGCGGCGTCGAGGTCGCGCAAATCGGTGACGCGGTAGGCGGAAGCGGGCATAGAACGGGGGGTTGAAAGCCGGTAAACGGAAAACGGGGCCCCGGCTTTGCAGCCCGGGCCCCGCTAATATTCTAAAAAAAACGCCAACCGGCCGGCTACAGGGCCTGCTCGTGGTTCACCGGCAGCTCGGTTTCGGGAGCGGGAGCACCAGCTTCCTGCTGCTCGCGCAGGCGGCGCTCATGGCGCTCGTCGCGGCGGGGCGGGGCCCCGGCCTGGGCGGCCTGGCGGCTCATTTCGTCGGTGTCGAACTTGTCGTAGGCTTCCACAATTTCCTTCACTAGGCGGTGGCGCACCACGTCTTCGGACGTCATCTCGACGTAGCCGATGCCCTGCACGTTCTTCAGAATGTCCATGGCCTGCATCAGGCCCGATTTCTGGCGCGTGGGCAGGTCAATTTGGCTGCGGTCGCCGTTCACCATCACCTTGGCCGTGGGGCCCATCCGGGTCAAAAACATCTTGATCTGGCTCGGCGTGGTGTTCTGGGCCTCGTCGAGCAGCACGAAGGCGTTGTTGAGCGTGCGGCCGCGCATATAGGCCAGCGGGGCAATTTCGATGATCTTGTTTTCCTGGTAAAACTTCAGCTTTTCGGCCGGAATCATGTCCTCCAGGGCGTCGTAAATCGGGCGCAGGTAGGGGTCCACCTTCTCCTTCATGTCGCCGGGCAGGAAGCCCAGGCTTTCGCCGGCCTCCACCACGGGGCGCGAGATGATGATTTTCTTAACTTCCTTGTTCTTAAGCGCCCGCACGGCCAGCGCCACCGAAATGTAGGTTTTGCCGGTGCCGGCGGGGCCCAGCGTGAAGGTCAAATCGTGCTTCATCACCGTGTCCACCAGCTTCTGCTGGTTGGGCGTTTTGGCCTTGATGATGCCCCCCTTGGCGCCGAACAGAATCACGTCGGGCGAGGCGGCCAGCACGCGGCCCTCGGCCTCCTCGCTGGTGGCGGAGAGGTACTGGTTCACGTCGCGGTCCGTGACGATGCCGTACTGGTGGTAGTGCTCTATTAGCGAGCTGAGGATGTCGTTGATGCGGGCAATGACGACCGTCTGGCCCTGGATTTTGATTTCGTTGCCGCGGCTGATGATTTTGGAGCCCGGAAACGCGGCCGCCAGCTGGCGGATGTTTTGGTTGTCGGCCCCGAGGAAATCCACCAGGGAGACGTTTTCAAGGGTGATGACTTTTTCGACCAATCTTTTGGAGGTGAGGAAGTGAAGGTAAACTAGTGCCCCGGGCCGCCCGCAATGGCCCGGGCGTCCGCCCAAACCGGCTACTTTTGCCCCGGCGCGGGCGGCCCAACAATACTACGAAAAACTACGGAACGCGGGCATGGGATTGATAACGCTGCTGACGGATTTTGGCTACCGCGACCACTACGTGGCCGCGCTCAAGGCCCGGCTGCTGCGCCTGGCCCCCGGCGTGCCGGTGGTCGACATCAGCCACGGCGTCGAACCCTTCAACACCGTGCACGCCGTCCACGTTCTCCAAGCCGTGTTTCGCGACTTTCCGGCCGGCACGGTGCACGTGGTGGGCGTGAACGACCACGGCGCGGGCCCCGAGCCGGTGTGGCACGCGGCTCATTACCAGGGCCATTACTTCGCGGTGGCCGACAACGGCATTTTGGCCCTGCTCTGCGACGGGGCCCCCGAGGCGTGGGTGGCGCTGCCGACTGCCGCCACCGCCTCGCCTACCCGCGACGTGCTGCTGCCCGCCGCCGTGGCCCTGGCCCAGGGCGCGCCGCTGGCCAGCCTGGGGCCCCAGGCCAGCGACTTGTACGTGCGCACCAACCGCCAGCTACGCTTGCAGGACCACCGCATCACGGGCCACGTGGCACACGTGGACCACTACGGCAACCTGATCACCAACATCTCACGCGCCGCCGTGGAGGCCGTGGGCCACGGCCGGCCGTTCAGCGTGCACTTCGGGCGCGAGGTGCTGAAGAACGTGCGGCCGCACTTTTCGGCCGCGCCCGCCGGCGAGGCGGTCGTCGTGTTCAACAGCCAGGATTACCTGTGCCTGGGCATCTGCGAGGGCAACGCCGCCGAGCTGCTGGGCCAGTACTTTGACTCGCAGGTGGACGTGCGCTTCGCGGTGGAATAGGGCCCCCGGGGGGAACCCCGGGGTGAATGATATCAAAAATGGCCGTCATGCTCATCTGGCGTCCGCGCAGCCGAAGCATCTCTACCGCATACTAAATCATTTGATTAGTATGCGGTAGAGATGCTTCGGCTGCGCGGACGCCAGATGAGCATGACGGCCTTCTAGCTTAAAAGCTAAGCCTTGCTCCTACTTGCCGAACGCCTTTTTCAGGTCGGCGGCGGCGAGTTGCTCGGCTTCTTTGGCCTGGGGCACCACGGCGCCCATGCCGTAAAATTCGTGCGTCGTGCCGGGGTAGAGCTTGTAGTCGACTTTCACGCCGGCTTTCTCCAGGTTGTCGGCCAGGGTTTTGCCCTCGCTCATCAGCGGGTCCAGCTCGGCGCCGATGATGGTGGTGGGCGGCAGGCCCTTCAGGTTGGCGTTCACCAGGTCGATGCGCGGGTCCTTGCCGTCGGCGGGGGTGCGCAGGTAGTTCTTGAAGAACCAGCCCATGGCGGCCTTGTTCAGGGGCACGTAGTCGGTGGCTTTCAGGTAGGAAGGCGTGTTTTGGTTGTAGCCGGCAATGGGGTACACCAACACCTGGTACTTGGGCAGGGCCACCTTCTTGTCGCGGGCCATCAGGCTGACGGCTCCGGCGAGGCCGCCGCCGGCGCTTTCGCCCACCACGGCCACATTCTTCGGGTCGCCCTTGATGCTGGCGGCGTTCTTCAGCACCCACTGGTAAGCGGCGAAGCTGTCGTCATGGGCCGTTGGGAACTTGTGCTCCGGGGCCTGGCGGTAAGCCACCGACACCACCACGGCGCCCACGTCCTCAGCCAAAGCCTGGGCCGACGAGCTGTAGGTATCGACGCCGGCAATGACCCAGCCGCCGCCGTGGTAGTACACGATGACGGGGAACGGCGCGGTGCCCGTTTTGGGCGTGTAGATGCGGGCCTTCACGCCGGGCACCAGGGTTTTGCCCACGGTGTCCACGTTCATGGGGGGCATGGGGATGCCGGCCACCTTCATTTCCTTCATGGCCGCGTCGGCGGCGGTGGGGTTTTTGCGGGCGGCCTGGGGCGTGAGCGAGGTCAGCGGCGGCGCTTTGAAGCTCATCAGCTGCTCAATCACGGCCTGCATTTCGGGGGCGATGGTGGGGCCCCAGGCGGGCTTGGCGCCGGTGGGTTTCACGGCGCCGGTGCCAGCGGCCGTGGCCACGGTGGCGGTGCTGTCAGAAGCTTTATTGGTTTCGCCGGGCACTACCACGGCGGTTTTGCTGGTGTCGGTTTCGGTGGGCTTGCTGTTGCAGCCGCCCAGCAGCAGGCCGGCGGCGGCCAGCGCGGCCGGGTACGAGAAAATGCGTTTCATGCGCGAAAGGGATGAAATTTAAGAACTACCCTCCCTTACGGCGCCGTACCGGGCTAGTTACGCCCGTGCTTGTTTTACTAACTGATGTTACGCACGGAGCAGTACGAGTTGCTGGTACATGGCTTTGAGGCCAACGGTATAGAGTTGGGCTTTGAGGCGAAAATGGCCGATGCCGCCTTTGAGCTTGAGCACTTCGAGCTTGGTGTAAGCCAACACGGCGGCAAAGAAATGGGTGGCCTGCGTGGCCAGGGTTTTGGTGGGCGATTTGCCCATGGAGGCATTCTGTTTGAGCGACTTATGGTATTCTTCCACTTTCCACCGTCTCTGGTAAATCGTGGTCAGTTGGGCCTGGTCCAGGTCGGTGTCGCTGCTGACCAGATACAGCATACCTTGGCTACCGTCTCGGTTTGTGAAGACTTGTCTGGTCACGAGCACCGCCTGCTGGACGGCCCGCAAATAGACGCGCAAGGGCTGCGTATCGGGGAACACCAGCGCCTGCACGGCCTGGAACTGGCCGGCGGCCCGCGCCTCGGCGCTCAGGGCCACGGTGCGGCTGCTTTCGAGGGCAAATACAAAGTGATGGCCCAGGGCCCGCACCAAGGCCATGTTCTCGGCCGAGGCGTACCAGCTGTCGGCCAGCAGGTAGCGGTAGGCCACCTGCTGCTGGGCCACGCGCAGCATCTGTTGCAGGTATTCGTTTTTAGTGAACGGGCTTTGGTAGCTGGTCTGCTGGGTCTTGGGGTGGTAGACCGGCACGGTTTTGCGCACCAGCTCGACGGCGATGGGCAGGGCCAAGTCGCCGGCCTGATAAAGCAGACTCACGAAGTTCAGGCCCTTGACGTAGCGCTGCTGGCTGTGGTCCCAATGGGTGCAAATCAACTCATTGGCATCGGTGTGGGCCTTTTCCAGGACCGAATCGTCCACGATGAGCACGGCGAAGTCCGCCGCCCCGCGTTGGGCTTCGGCCTGGCGAATCAACGGCTTGGCCTGCCGCCAAACCTGCGCTGACCCGCACGGCGTACTGCTCAACCAGCGCGTGATGTGGTCGTGGCTCAGCGCCCCGTCCAGCAGCCGCGACAAGCCCGTGGCCGTCGTCGGACCCGTCGAGCTCAGCAAATAATCCGTGTACAGGTCCAGCGTGCAACTCATCATCAATCGATTAAACGGACAACCTAAGCCAACGACTGCGTAACATCAGTTACTAAAATACTGTTGCTTTGCCCGGGCTCCGGGGCCCTAGCGCCAGCCGCCGCCCAGGGCGTGGTAGAGGTCGGTGGTGGCCTGGAGCTGCTGGAGGCGGTCGTTCACGCTGCTGAGCTGGGCGGCGAGCAGGCTTTGCTGCGAGGTCAGCACGTCGGTGTACGTGGCCGAACTGTACTTTACCAGCTCCTGGGTAAAGTCCACGGCCCGTTGCAGCGAGGCGAGCTGGTTGGTGCGGATGGCCACCTTCTCGCCGGCCGTCTGGTAGGCAAACAGGGCATTGGACACCTCCTGGCCGGCGTTCAGCAGGGTTTGCTGGTAAGTGAACAGGTACTCGTCCTGGAAGCCCTGGGCGTTGCGCAGCCGGGCCCGGTTGATGCCCTGGTTGAAGATGGGTTGCACCAGCCCACCCACCAGCGTGCCAAACAAGGCATCGGGCGAAAACAGGGTGCGGACGCTGGTGTTGGTGAGGCCGCCGTTGGCCGTGATGGTGAACGAGGGGTAGAAATAGGCCCGCGCCGCGTTGGTTTGCTCGAAGTAGGAGCGGTAGGCGGCCTCGGCCTCCTGCACGTCGGGGCGGTTGCGCAGCAGCTGGCCGGGCACACCGGTTTGCAGCAGCGCCGGCTGGGTTTGGGCGGCCAGGGTGCTGCGCTCGATGGGCCCCGGGGACCGGTTGAGCAGCAGGCTAATGGTGTTTTCCGTTTCGCGGATGTTGCGCGCCAGGTCGGGAATCGAGACCTGGGCCGCGTACAGGTTGGCCTCGCTCTGGGCCACGGCCGCGCCCGTCAGGATGGCCGCGTCTTTCAGCAGCTTCGTGGTTTCCACGTCCTTGATGCGATTTTGCACGGTCTGGCGCGTGATGGCCAGCTGCTCGTCGTAGGCCAGCAGCAGGTAATAATCATCGGCGATGTTGGCCAGCAACTGGGTTTGAACGGCGCGGCGGTAGGCTTCGCTTTGCAGCAGCGCGGCCACGTAGCTGCGCTTGCTGCTGCGCAGCTTGCCCCAGATGTCGGCCTCCCAGCTCGAGCTGAGCGTGAGCAGGTACTGCTGGTTGAATCGGCTGGTGACCACGGCGTTGGGATCGGTGGTAGCGGTGCCAGTAGTGCCGGTGCCACCCATTCCCGTGCCGGTACCCGTTCCCGTCCCGGTACCAGTTGTACCCGTGCCGGTGCCCGTCGTGCCGGTGCCCGTACCGGTGATGGTGCCCACGCCGGTGTTGCCGTTCGACCGGGACTCGGTGGCGCTGCCCCGCGCCGAGAGGCTGGGCAGGAACTGGGCCCGGCTCTGCGCCAGGTTGGCCTGGGCCCGCTGGATGCGCGTGACGGCGATGCGCAAATCCAGGTTCTGGCTCAGCCCTTCCTCCAGCAACTTTTGCAGCGGCGCGTCGGCGAATACCGTGCGCCAGGGCATCGTGGCGATGCTGGCGGTATCGGCGGTGCCCGCGCCCCGGTAGAGGTTGGGCGCGGCCGCGTTGGGGCCCTGGTAGGGGTGCAACGCGGCGCACGCGCCCAGCAGCAGGGCCCCCAGCAAAGGCACCAAGCGGCGTAACTGCTTGGTTGTATAGGGTTTTAATAGCAGCATATATAACGGTTTCATAGGCAGTGTGCAGAACTCATGAGCGTTGGCCCCCACCCCCGGCCCACGCCGCTTGGTGCGCAGCATCCGGTGGGGTGGGGCCACTACGCCGGTACGGGCTCCGGCTTGGCGGCGATGGCCGGCGTGCCGGGGTCCGCCGGGGCCCCGGGCGGGGCTTCGGCTTCCTCGCGCTGCAGCTGCTCCAGCCGGTCCTTGGGGGACCCGTTGATGCGCTCCTGCAAGCCCTCAAAAATCATGTAGAGCACCGGAATCACGAATACGCCCAGCAGCGTGCCGAACAGCATGCCGCCGATGGCCCCGGCCCCGATGGAGCGGTTGCCGTTGGCCCCCGCGCCGCTGGCAAACAGCAGCGGCATCAGCCCGAAGACGAAGGCGAACGAGGTCATCAGAATGGGCCGCAGGCGGGCCTTGGCGCCTTCCAGCGCGGCATCGGCAATGCTGAGCCCTTTGAGGCGGCGCTCGACGGCAAACTCCACAATGAGGATGGCATTTTTGGAGAGCAGGCCGATGAGCATGATCACCGAAATCTGGAGGTAGATGTTGTTGTCGATGCCGAAGAGCTTGGCAAACACGTACACCCCGGTGAGGCCCACGGGCAGCGAGAACAGCACCGCGAACGGCAGCAAGTAGCTTTCATACTGCGCACTAAGCAGCAGGTACACGAAGATTAGGCACAGCGCAAACACGTAGATGGCCTGGGTGCCGCTGTTGCTTTCCTCCCGGCTCAGGCCCGAAAACTCGTAGCTGTAGCCCGGCGGCAGGTGGGCGGCGGCCGTGGCGGCAATGGCCGTCAGGGCCTGGCCCGTGCTGAAGCCCACGTTGGGCGAGCCCTGCACGGCCATCGAGCTGTAGAGGTTGAAGCGGGACACGCTTTCGGGGCCGTACACGCGCGTCAGCGTCACGAATTCGGTGATGGGGGCCATCACGTTGGAGCCCGTGCGCACCTGCACCCGGCCCAGGCCGGCCAGGTTGGCCCGGTAGCTCGTGTCGGCCTGCACAATCACCCGGTACTGCTTGCCAAACTCGTTGAAGTTAGAGGCGTACAGGCTGCCGTAATAGCCCTGCATCACGGCAAGCACGCTGCTGACGGTGATGCCGGCCTCGGCACACTTCACGGCGTTCACCGTCAGCAGGTACTGCGGAAAAGTGGGATTGAAGGAGGTGGTGGCGTACTGAATTTCGGGCCGCTTGGCCAACTCCGCTAGGAAGCTCTGGGCCACTTTGTAGAACTCGTCGGTGCTATGGGCCCCGCGGTCTTGCAGCTGGAATTCAAAGCCGCCGTTCAGCCCGAAGCCCGAGATGGTGGGCAGCGAGGTGAACACCAGCTTGGCGTCGCGGATGTAGGCAGTTTTCTTCTTGAGCTGCGCAATCACGTCCTCGTTGGTGATGCCCGGGCGGTCGTCCCAGTTCTTGAGGGCCAGCACTTCCTGCGCGTAGGAGCTGCCCTGGCCGGCCAGCGAGTTTTGGCCCACGGTGCGCAGGCCGTTGGCCACCCCGGGCACGGTGCGGGAGATGCTGTCCACCTCGTCGGCAATGGCGGCGCTGCGCTCGAGCGAGGCGGCCGGTGGCAGGGTGATGTTGACGAAAATAACGCCCATGTCCTCGCTTGGCACGAAACTCGACGGCGTGGTTTTCATCAGGAGATACAGGCCCCCGCCGAACGCGGCCACGATCACCAGTGCCAGCCACTTGCGGGCCGAAAGGAAGCCTACCCCGGCGCTGTACTTGCCCACCAGCGCGTCGTAGCCGGCATTGAAAGCCACGCCGAAGCGCTGCATGTAGGTGCGCTTCTCGCCTTCCGCGGGCTCCTGGTTGTGCGCCGGCGGCTTCAGAAACAGGGCTGCCAGGGCCGGGCACAGCGTGAGGGCATTCACGGCCGAAATCAAAATGGCCACCGCCAGCGTGATGCCGAACTGCTTATAAAACACACCCGTGGAGCCGCTAATGAACGTGACCGGGATGAACACCGCCGCCATCACGAGGGTGATGCTGACGATGGCCCCCGAAATTTCGCCCATCGCATCAATGGCCGCCTTGCGCGAGGAGGTATAGCCGCTTTCCAGCTTGGCGTGCACGGCCTCCACCACCACAATGGCGTCGTCGACTACAATGCCAATGGCCAGCACCAACGCAAAGAGGGTGAGCAGGTTGATGCTAAATCCGAAGACGTACAGGAAGAAGAACGTGCCGAGGATGGACACCGGCACCGACACCCCGTGGATGATGGTGGACCGGAAATCCTGGAGGAACAGGAAAATCACCAGAAACACCAGCGCGAAGCATTCAAACAAAGTGTGCAGCACCTTGTCGATACTGGCGTCCAGGAACTTGTTGATGTCGACGAAGAGCGTGTAGTGCACGCCGGCCGGAAAATCCTGGGCCGCCAGGGCCAGCGCCGCCTTTGCATCCTTGATGACCTGCGAGGCGTTGGAGCCCGCCACCTGGTTCACCGACACGCTCACCGAGGGCTTGCCGTTCACGGTGGCGCGGGTGCTGTAGTCCTGGGCCCCCAGCTCGACGCGGGCCACGTCCTTTAGCAACAGCAGCTGGCCCTGGGCCTGGTCGCGCAGGATGATGTTGCCGAACTCCTCGGGCGTTTTCAGCTTGCCACTGTAGCGGATGACGTACTGAAACGACTGGTCGCCGTTCTCGCCGAACTTGCCGGGGGCCGCCTCCAGGCTCTGCTGGTTGAGGGCCGTGGTGACGTCGGCCGGCGTGAGGCCGTAGTTGGCCATCACGTCGGGCTTCAGCCAGATGCGCATCGAGTACGTGCGCTGGCCCGAAGCGGAGGCGTCGCCCACGCCGCTCACCCGCTTGAGCTGCGGGATGATGTTGATTTCGGCGTAGTTCTGGAGAAACGTTTGGTCGTAGGCCGGGTTGTCGCTGTAAATAGCGGCCGTTATCAGGTTGCTGGTCTGGCGCTTGCGCACTTGCACGCCGGCCTGGGTCACCTCCTGGGGCAGCACGCTGGTGGCGCTGGCCACGCGGTTCTGCACGTTCACGGCGGCCTGGTCGCCGTTGGTGCCCACCTTGAAGTACACCTGGATGGTGGCCCCGCCCTGGTTGGTGGCGCTCGACGTCATGTAGGTCATGCCCTCCACGCCATTAATTTGCTCCTCCAGGGGCACAATCACGCTTTTCTGCACCACGTCGGCGCTGGCCCCACCATAGGAGGCCGACACCTGCACCGTGGGCGGCGAAATGTCGGGGTACTGGGCAATAGGCAGCGCGTAGAGGCCCAGCAACCCGAGCAGCACGATGAGCACGGAAATAACCGTGGACAGCACGGGTCGCTCAATGAATATCTTTAGCATATTGTTCGTGAGCAGATTATAGCATTAGGAATCAAACAAAGCAGAACGTCATGCCTCGGCTGCGCTCGACATGACGGTGTTGGTTGCTTACTTGTTCTCACCGCCGCCTTTGGCCCCCACGGAAGCGGCGAATACGCTGTCGGCCCGCGCCGCCCGGGGGATGATTTTGCCGTTGTCTTTGAGGCCGTTCACGCCTTCGAGCACCACGGTCTGGCCCGCTTTCAGGCCCGAGCGTACCACGTAAAACTGCCCGTTGGGCGTGGGATGCACCGTTATTTGGGTGTTGTGCACCTTATTGCCGGGGCCCACCACGTACAGAAACTGCTTGCCTTGCAGCTCATACGTAGCGCTTTGGGGCACCAGCAGCGCATCTTTGATGGTGCGCGGCGAGCGCACGGTGCCGCTGCCGCCGCTGCGCAACAGGCCCTGGGGATTTTTGAACGAAGCCCGGAAGCCACTGGAGCCCGTCTGGGTATTGATTTGGCCAATAGCCGTTTCCACCCGGCCCGTGTACTTGTAAGTGGTACCGTCGGCCAGCAGCAGCTGCACGTCAGGCAGGCGGGCCAGCTTGTCTTGCAGCGTCACGCCGGGGATGTCGCGGGTAAAAGTGAGCAGCGTTTTCTCGTTGACGGAGAAGTAGGCGTACACGTTGGCAATGCCCGTAACGGTGGTGAGCGGGTCGGTGGAGGTAGTGCTAATAAGGCTGCCGATTTTGTTGGGGATGGTGCCTACCACGCCGTTCACCGGGCTCACGATGCGGGTATAGCCCACGTTGGTGCGGGCGTTGGCCAGCGTGGCGCGGGCCTGGGCCAGGGCCGCCTCCTGGCCTTGCAGCGTAAATTGCGCCTCCTGAAGCGCATACGGGCTAATGATGTCCTTATTCACCAGCGGGCGCAGCTTTTCCACGCCCATGCGGGCCGAATTCACGTTGGCCACGGCGGTTTGAATGCCCGCCTGGGCCGTGTTCACCGCCTCTTGGTACTGCGGCGCGTTGATGCGGAACAGGGGCTGCCCTTTCTTCACGGCCGCCCCTTCGTCCACGTAAATGGCTTCTACAAAGCCGTCCACCTTGGGCCGGATTTCCACGTTTTGCTGGCCCTGGATGGTGGCCGGAAAGTCGTTGTAGAGCACCGTGGTGCGTGGCTGCACCGCCACCACGGCGTAGGCTAGCACCTTGGGCGGGCCGCCGTCTTTGCCACCGGGGCCCTTGCCGCCCGCAGCGGCGCCGTCGGCAGCATCTTTTTTGCCGCCGCAAGCCACGGCCAGGCCCAGCAGGAGCCCCAGCACCACGGCGCGACGGGCCCAGCTAACGAATGGTAAGATATTATTAACCATAGAGAGAAAGTATTCCGTCGTTAACGGAAAAAGCCCGTTGCTGGATAACCATGCGGGACCAAACTCGCCGGGGCTCGCCGTTGTGCCGCTCAACCCGGCAAAACCATCGGGCGGCTTTGGCGGTAAGCAGGGCCCACCGCCCGGCCCCGCGCCGGCCTACCTTCGCCCCATGCCCGCCCCTGCCCCTGCCCCTGCCGATTACTTCGCTTTTTATGGCCTGCCCGAGTCGTTTCGGCCCGACGAGGCCGCCCTTAAACGCCTCTATTACGCCAAAAGCCGCGAAACCCACCCCGATTTCCACGCCACGTCGGCCCCCGACAACCAGGCCGAGATGCTGCGCCAAGCCACGCTCAACACCGATGCCTACCGCACCCTGGCCGACGCCGACCAGCGCATGGCCTACCTGCTGCGCCACCACGGCCTGCTGGTAGAAGGCCAGTCAGAGCAGCTTCCGCCCGATTTTTTGATGGACGTAATGGACCTCAACGAGCAGCTGATGGAGTTGGAAATGGACCCCAACCCCGCCGCCGTGGGCCCCGTGGCCGCCGAAGCCCAGGCCCTGGCCGACACCCTCGACGCCGGCATCGAACCCGTTCTCGCTGGCTACGAGCAGCTTCCCGCCGACCACCGCCCCGCTGCCCTACGCCAGGTGCTCACTTATTACTTAAAGAAGCGCTACCTGTTGCGCATCCAGCGGCAAGTGGCTACCTTTGCGGCCCGCTCCTGATACCGGCAGAGCGGAATTGTTTTGCAAAACTCATCCTGCCCGGATGGCGGAACCGGTAGACGCGTTGGTCTCAAACACCAATATCGCAAGATGTGCCGGTTCGACTCCGGCTCCGGGTACTTTTTAGCCTAGAAATAGGCACAGACGCCGAAAAATGGCCTTTCCAGCACACTGGACAGGGCCGTTTTTCGGCTTTCTGCATTTAGGCGCTTACCAACTGCTTACCAAGAAATTTTCGCGCTTACCAGCCCGTGGGATATTCCGCCAAATTCGTTTTGCGTCGCCCGGTCCGCCGCGACGGCACGTGCCAGGTCCGGTTGCAGGTGCTGCTGCACCGCAAGCCCCTGCCCCTGGGCGTGGGCGTCACGTGGCCCCCCGCTTTTTTCGACAAGTCCGCCGGTCGGTGCCTGGCCACCCTCCCGAAAGAGCACCGGGGTCCCGACTACCGGGCGCAACTCAGCGCTGCCCAGGACTGGGCCGGTGGGCCCGCCGCGCTAGTAAAGCGAGCCGAAGACTACAATTTGGTGTTGGGGCAAACCCAGGGCAAGGCCAATGGCATTTTCGTCGAGTACCGACTGAGCGGCAACCCGCTCACGGCCGAACGTTTTGTGGCCGAATTCAAGACCGAGGGCAGCAAGAGCGATTTTGTGGCTTTCTACCACCAACAGGTCATCGAGCGCCACCGCAAGGGAAAGATTGCCGACAACACCCGCAAAAACCACCTCAGCACCTGGCGGGCGCTCCAGACATTCCGGCCGGAGATTCCCTTCTATTCGCTCAATTCCAATTTTGCCGACGACTTCAAGGCCTACCTGGAGAAAAACGTGCGGGGCGTGAACACCCGCTGGGCCCGGCACAAGGATGTGAAAACGTACCTAGCCCTGGCCCGGCGGGCAAAAATCAAATTCGAGGACCCCTACGATGGCTTCCGGAACCAGGAAGTGCCCGGTAGCTGGCGGCCCGTGCCGCCCGACGAGCTGCGCAAGCTGGAGGCCTACTACGTGCTGTGTGCCCCCGGCACGGCGCACCGGCGCGTGCTCTGCAAATTCCTCTTCAGCTGCAAAAGTTCGCTCCGGCTCGGCGACCTCAAGCAGTTGGCCAAGGCCCAGCTCGACGGCAACCGCCTCACGTTTGAAATGCAAAAGGGCTGGAGCAAGCGCCTGCAGGCCACCATGCTCCCGCTCACGCGCCAGGCCCTGGGCTACCTGCACGACGCGGTGCAGGAGGAAGGCAGCGGCGGATTCCGCGACTATTCCGACCAGTACTCCAACCGCATGCTCACGGCCATCGGCCAGATGCTGGGGCTACTGGCCCGCCTGCACCACCACGCCGGCCGCGAGACGTTTGCCACCGAGTTCATTCGCTCCGGAGGCAAGGTAGAAGTGCTGCAAAAGCTGATGAACCACAGCAAAATCAGCACGACCATGAAATACGTGCACGTCGACGACACCATGAAGTGCAACGCCATTGCTGCGCTGGATGCCGCGGCCTGACGAATAATTATATAGAATCGGCCAGTACTGGCGCGCTGCAGCCGCCATAATGCAAAAGCCCTGGTGGTTGGCCGGGGGTTTTTTACGAAGCTAGTTAATTAACAATCAGCCTAAATCTTTTATTAATCGAGCTATACGATTAATCTCTTGACCAATATGAGTCATAATGAATTTGAATTCATCGGCGCCAATTTGAATATTCTCACCTCGCGTGAACCAAGTAATAATCTTGCATTTACTTAAATCTGAAGTAGCAATCCCGCGGTTATGCAGTATAGAATTCCTCAGCAATCTTATATCGCCAAAAATATCAGATAATAGCTCATTCTTTTTAATGCCTAAATCAATCGCTACAAGTCCCCGGTAATAATCTTCCCAATAACTATAGATCTGACAAATAGACAAATTAGCTATTACAATTTCATTTCTGCCGCCCTGATCATTATTCGCTTTGTATTCGCCCTGAGTGGTTGTGTGCAAAATCTTTGATCCCACTTCACCAGGTGGCCCGCTAATAGTTCCTATCATCGTACTATCCATATAAGCCATTGTTTTACCATACTCTTGGCAAAACTTTAGCTGATATTGTAGCTGACGTTCAAGATTTCCTGTAAATCCCTGCTTGGAATCGTAATACATTCCTTTTATATCTTCTACCACATAGTAGAATTCTGTCAAATTCTGTATTTTCATTCTTTTGAATAATTATTTTTTATTCTATTAAGAATTAGTCTTTAACTCTTAATAAATCAATCTGTTTGGTGGCTTCATTGGCCAACACTACTATGGTCTTTCTAATGGGGTAGTCAGGATCGCCAAGTAGTTCTGCACCGTGCCTACCGACACGCCCGCCGACTCGGCAATCTTGCGGCGGCTCAGCCCCTGAGCCGCCAGCTCGCGCACCTTCGTGGCCACGTCCACATCGATGCGCCGCCGGCCGTGCTGGTACTGCTCGCCGGTGGCCTCCACCTCGGCGCGCTTGCGGGCCTGGCCCAGGCGCACGTTCTCGGAGTGGCGCTGGTTGCGGTAGCCGGCGGCCCAGGCAATAATGGATTTGAAGAGGCTGGCCATGGGGCCGGTGGTGTTCAGCGCCGGCTCGCAGTAGCTCCAGAACTGCACCCCCGCCTGCTCCAGCGCGGCCGTGTGTTCGAACACCTTCTCGATGCCCTCGCTGCTGAAGCGGTCCAGAGCAAACACGCGCACCAGGTCGAAGCGCCTCTTGCCAGCGTCCTTCATTAGTTCCTGGAAGGCCTTGCGGTTCGAGCTGCCGCCGGATTTCTCATCGACGTACTCCTTTACAATGGTATCGCCGGCGCGCTCGGCTTCGCGGCGCAACAGCACCAGCTGGTTCTCCGGGTTCTGGTCTTTATCGCTGGTCGAGACTCGAGCGTACAGGGCGACTCTCATCTCTATTTTATTAGCTGCATCACGGAAGGTTCGCCTAGAATGTAATTCTCGTCTGTGACCCTTATAAATGTATTGATAGCGGTGGCAACAGTGATTTTATCCACACCCATAATATTTCCATTCTGGTAGCTATACCCCATTTGCTTTGCAGTTAACCTGGCGTCAACTGTAGTCATATTGTATAACCATTGTTGATTTCTATCCCAGTATCTGCGAGCTAGAGTATGGATGTACTTGTTCACTGCTTCAGCATAAGCAATAGCTTGCTCTCTAGTAGCTATGTATCCTTGATGTACGACCAGATTTCTAAAGGCAATTGGGTCAATAGGTTCTTTTTTTAGTTTGAGGCCATGTTTTTTTAAAAACTTGCCATCAAACTGGATAGGGGATTCATCAAATCTATCATAATACAACGCGTTAAAGGCGCCAAATTGTCTCTCGGAATGTTTAGATATTGGTGCCCAAAACGCATTAACTTTATCAAGTACAGCTTCTTCAGGAGCAACTGCATTTCCAGGAAAAAGCTTTTCACATAGGCAATACATTATTGAGTATTCATAGAACCTCTCTAGTGCTGCTGCAATACTGGATATCGCTTCCCTATAATAGCCAGCGTTTAACGCTTGTAAACCAGATTGAAACAGAATTTCGAACTTCGCATTTTGAATGAGAACATATGATTGATGTCCATATGGGCAAGTCAAGTCATAGAAACAGCTATTGCCAATGGGCCTAACATTGACTGCTTTTTCTCCTGCTGCCTCTGGCGCTGCTTCCTGCATGCATCCCCAGCACGATAAGTTTAACTTCATCCGGAATCTTTTCTAGTGACCTGATTATGCTAAAAGTACTGTTCAAATTAGATTTCTTTTTTGAACACTTTTAGCAGCCCGCTTGGCAGCCTCGAAACGCGGTTTTGGAGGCCGTTTTTTTGGGGAGTATTTTGAACACAAAAAAGCCCGACCTACGGGCCGGGCTTTTCTCAACTACAACCCCGACGTGCTCTTCAGCCGGTCCTTGGTGGCCATCGCGTCCTGGGCGTTGCCAGCGTGGTAGTCCACCTTCAGGGTGTTGGCCCAGTCGGCTACCGCGGCGTGCTGGGCCTGGGTGGTGGCGATGAGCTGGCGGAGCAGCGCGGCCGTTTCGTCGCCGGCCTGGCTGCCCCCGCCGGCCGCGCTGGGCGGCAGGCTGCCCGGGCTGGTGTAGCCGCCCTGGGCGTAGCCCTTGCGCTCGGCTTCCAGGTAGCCCACAACGTTGGCGTATTTGGGCGTCTGGAGCATCCACTTCGGCGCGACCCACTCCCCTTCGTGCACCACGCCGGCCACCCGGTGCCCGGTGCTGTCGGCGGGGCCCTGGCCGCCGCCCGTGAAGCCGCCGCGGGCGAAGCCCATCACCTTGGCCCCGGCCGCCAGGGCCCGCGTGATGGAGAGGCCGTCGGATACGATGAGCTGGGCGGTGCCGGCCGCGCCAAACGTCGCCCCGTTGAGGGGGTTCTGGGCGGCGGCCTTGGCGTTTTCGGTTAGCTCGGTGGCCAGGTTCATGCCGATTTCGGCCAGGGCCAGCGTTTTGCGCACGGCCTGGGCGGCTTTGTAGAGGCTGCCTTCCTGGTTGAGGTGGTCGGTGAGCAGGGCCAGTGTTTCGTCGGCCAGCTGGAAGCGCTGGTCGCGCAGGCTCTTCTCGAATTTCTTCTTCTGGTCGGCGGTTTTCTCCGCCAGCGCGATATCGCCGTCGGCCAGGGCCCCGTCGATGGTGAGGAGGTCGTTTTTAAGCTTGGTCGCCTCCTTGGTTTCGCTCTTGCCCGCGTTTTGCAGGATGAGCAGCTTGGCGGCGGCCGTAGCGCGGCGCAACTTCAGCTCCGCGTCGGAGCGGTCCTTCTCGGCTTTCAGCCACTCCGCAGACTGCTTTTTCAGGTGGGCCTTCTGCACCAGCCAGGCGTGGTCGAGTTCCACCAGCTTGTCGGCGTCGGCCGCGTCCATCTTGTCAAAATCGTCCTTGCGGGCGCTTTCGCGGGCCTTGGCGTCCTCCTTCGCCTGCTTCTCAGTGGCCGCCTTTACCTGGGTTTGGTAACGGGCTTCGGCCAGCAGGGCGGTCTGGTGGTACTGCTCCAGCAGGTGTTGTTTGTCGGCCTGGGTGGCGGCGGTGTTGGCCAGCGTGGCCTTCTTTTTCTCTACCAGCTGGGCCAGCTCCTGGTCGCGCTCCATTTTCAGCTTGGCCAGTACCTTCTCGATGCCGTCCTCCATCGCCTCCACCTTCAGCTTCTCGAACTCCACGTCGGCTTTGAGGGTCGATTTGTGGAATTCATCGGTCGCTTTCTTCAGCTCCGCGTGCCGCTTTTTGGCGGCGGCCACGGCCTCTTTTTCCCGCTTCTCGCGGGCCTTGCGCTGGGCGCTGTTTTCGGCCTCCCCTTCGGCCTCCCCCTGGGCTTCGGCCTCCGCTACCTTTTTCTTGCCGCCGGCAGCGCGGGCCGCCGCCGCGGCTTTAGCTTCGTCGTCGACTTTGCCCTTATAACCGGCGTGGAAGGCCGCCGCGGTATCCTTGCCCACCGCCCCGAAACTGTCTTTCAGCGCCGCGGCCCCGCTTTTGATTTTCGCCAGGTCGAACGTGAACACCCCGCTGATTAAATCGGCGAGCCCGCCGAGCGACTGCATGGCCGTTTTTTTCAGGCTCTCGAAAAACGCCACGGCGGCCCCGCTCAGCCCGGCGATGCCGGCGCGCACGGTTTGGCTGCTGTTGTAGAGCTTCACGAAACCGCCCACTAACAGCGCCACGGCGGCCACCACCAGCCCGATGGGGTTGGCCGACATTGCCGCGTTTAGCAGCCACTGAGCCGCGGCCGACGACTGAGTAGCAATGCTGCGGCCCTTTTCCACCGCCGTCATATATAAGGTAGAGGCCGCCGCGGCGATGTTGGCCGTGTTCAGCGTCACCAGGGCCACGCCCAGGGCGATGAACAGCTCCTTGTTTTCCTTGATGAATTCGGGCAGGGTGCGGATGCCGTTGGCTAGCAGCAAAAAGCCCGTCACAAGCTGCAAAATGATGGGGTAAAGCAGGTTCAGGCCATCCGCTACCAGGCTGCCCACGGCCTCCTTGGCTTCGTGCATCTTCTCCGAAAAGTCGCCCTGGGCGCCGGCAGCCCGGCGGGCCGCGGCGGCCGAGCCGCCGAACTCCTTGTTCACTTCGGCCAGAATCACGCGCTGGGCCCCGGCCACGTCGCCGGTTTCCATCATGCGCCTAATCACCTCCTTCTGGGCTTCCGAGAAGGTAACGCCCACCCGCGCCAGCGCCGTGATGCCCTTGATGGGGTCGTTCAGGGCCTTGCCCACCTGGATGGCGGTGCTCTTCAGGTCCACCTCGCCGCCGTTGGCCATCTTGGTGGCCATGTCCTCAATGGCGGGCAGGGCCTCCTCGTAAATGCCCTTCTTGATGTTGGTGAAGGTGAGCAGCAGCGATTCGGCCCCCTTGCTCTCGTCGTCGTCGAACAGCGTCTGGTGCTGCTGCGACGTGGCCAGCGCTTCCAGCGCTTCGGCCGTCATGTGGGCCGCCCCGGCGGTGCTCTTCAGGGTTTGCTCCAGCTGGGCCTGGGCCTGCTGGGCCCCGCGGAAGTCCGCCAACGACTCCTTGCCGAACTCGATGGCCTTGAAAATCAGCTCCAGCGGGGCCACGGCCCCCACCATGCGGCTGAAGCCTTCGCTCATCAGCGTCTGCTCGCGGGTGACACCCGCGATGGATTCTTTCACCTCCGTCACGCTGGCCTTCACCTCGCGCAGCTGCTTGCTTTTCTCCACGAATTCGGCGGTGCCGGGGGCCAGGGTTTTTAGCTGCGAGCTGAGGGCCCGGGCCGCGCCTTCCATCTCCTTCAGCGAGGCGTTGGCCTTCTGGCCATTCACGATCACCTCAATGATCCGTTCGTCTTTGGTAGCCATAAAGGATAGATTTTACAAGTCTAAATCAATCGTGCACGGCACGTTTTATAAGTTAATAAGTCGAAACCAATCGTGCACGGCACGTTTTAGCAAGTCGAAACCAATCGTGCACGACACGTTTTATAAGTCAAAATCAAGCGTGCGGGGCAGCGTTTGCACCAGGATGTAGCCGGCTTTCTGACCGGCGTTTTCGGCCAGCAGTTCGCCCAGCTTCAGCACCTGGCCGTGGGTGGTGCGGTTCACCCACTTCTTGGGGCCCCGCTGGTTGCCGCGCTGCTTGCCCATCAGCCGGCGGGCGTCGGCGTTGTCGCCCTGGTCGCCCGACTTGGTGCCCTTGCCCACGCCCATGTCCACGAACAGGCCGTAGTAGGCGTAGGCCAGCTCAATCTTTTGCAGGTCGCCGTCGGCGTTCACCTCCACGAACGATTTGAAGCTGCGTTCCAGCTCGCCGGTGTGGCCGATTTGCAGGCGGTGCAGGTTGTCGACCCAGCGTTCAATCAGGAAGCGGGCCCAGCGGGCCCCCACACTGCCCGGACTTTGGTACTGGGGCTCCATCAGATTTTATAGAAAGGGATTTGGGCCACCAGGATGCCGTCTTTCTGCGAAATCGTGACCTGAATCTGTTTCCAGAACGCCAGGGTAGTGCCCTCCGCGGCCCGGATGAGCACCTTGCGGCGCGGGTCGAGCTGGAGCAGGTCGGCCACGCGCAGGCGCACGCCGCGGGTCACGGTTTCAGTGCGGGCCCGGAAGGCCAGCCAGTCCTTATGCCAGGTAGCGTACAGGCCGTGGGGCCCGTCCCAGCGCAGCGAGTAACGGCCCACCAGCTGGCCGCTGTAGTCGAGGGCTTCGGCCGACGCCAGCGGGTACGGGGCCCCGGCGGCGTCGGGGTGCCGGCCGCGGTGAAAGAGGAGCCGCAGGGTGGTTTTGTTGTCGGTGGCGTCGGGCAGTAGCGGCGTGTTGCCCTTCTGCACCGTCACGGGCAGCAGCGTGTCGGAACCGGTCGGGCTGGTGGGCGTGGCCGGCCCGCGCTGCATGGCCAGGCTGCCGGCGTCGACGGTGATTTTCTCCTGGGCCCCGTCGATTTTCAGCAGGTACTGGCTGGCCGGCGCGTTTTTACTCAGGTCGTCGCCGCCGTCCAATTTCTGCTCGAGCCAGAACCCGGCGGTGACGTTGGGCTCCCAGTCGAAGGCGGCTTCGGCCCGGTCGGTCCAGTCGAGGTAGCGCGGGTCGGCCAGCACGTCGCGCAGGGCGTCCACCACGAATTGCCGCTGCACCGGGTCGAACACCGTGCACAGGCAAAACAGGGCCCGCACCGCCTTGATGGCGTCGGGCACCGACTGGTCGGGCAGGTGCCGGGCCAGGGCCACGGCGTTGGCGGCGGGGTCCACGGCCTGGTTGGAGTAGAGCACCAGAGCCTGAATTTCCGGATCGGCGAAGAACGTGCCGGCCAGCGAGTAGCCGACGACCTGGCAAATGGCGTCGATGACGGTGCGCAGGTACACCATGGGCACCACGGGCTGGCCCGCGTCGTAGCTGCCGTTGGCGAAGGCGTTCACCAGGCCGCGGTATTGCAACGTTTTCGTGGCGTTTTCGTCGTAAAACAGCGCATTGGCCACCGTGGGCAGCGCGTAGAGCACGGCCGGCCAGGCCCCGCCGTTGAAGTCGAGCGGCACGGTGGGCAGCGGCACGGCCGCCAGCTGCAAGTCCACCAGGCGCCGCTGCACGTCGCCGGCGTCGGTCTGGAAACTCAGGTCGAACCCATCGGCCGAGCGCTTCACCACGCTGAGCTGGCCGCGCCGCCAGAGCAGGCCGCACAAATACAGGTCGGCGGCGAACACCTGGTTGCGCACCCGCGCCGCGGCCAGGTAGCCGGGGAAGGCCAGCAGCCGCCGGTTTTTGGGCGTGTTGTCCACCCGGAACGGGTAGGCCAGCGTGCCGGGCAGCGTGTCGGTTTCGAACAGGGGCGAATTGAATTCGAACTGCACCTGGGTGTCGGGCCCCAGGTCGAGCGATTCGCCCGCCAGGCGGAAGTCGAGGTAAGTTTCAGGCATTACGACAGGGGCAAAGCGGGCGTGTAGCGGCGCAGCGTGGGCAGCACGAACGACAGCTCCAGGCTCAGCAGGCCCTCGTCGTCGTCTTCCATCGGCACGGTGGTGGCGGGCTGGAGCGAGCCGGGACGGTAGCGGTCGGCGTCGTAGTAGCGAATTTCCTCGCTTAGCAGGAAGTCGTGCAGCGCGTCCATCTGGGCCGGGCTCAGGTAGCCGGTGTTGGCCCGCAGCACGGGCACGCCGGTGGCGCTGGTGGTGAAGGTTTCGCCGTCGTCGGCGCGGTAGTTGGGTTGCAGGGAGCGCTGCACCAGCACGTTGGCGAAATCGACCTCCTTTTTGGCCTTGCCGTAGCAGGCCAGCGTGTTCACGCCGCCCACGCTGTTGGCGTAGAGAAAGTAGCGCCGGTAGGGCGTCGGCTCGTCGCGCAGCTGGTAGTAGCGGGTTTCGCTCACGGCCACCTGGGCGGCGTTCACGGCGGTCACTTCCCAGGCCACCGCGTCGGCGGGCACGGCGGGGCCCAGCACGGCGCGCAGCTGGGCCAGGCCCACGCCCGCGCACCACACCGAGTAGCGGGCCGCCGCCTGGGCGGGCCCCAGGGCCACGGTGCTGGTGGTGCCGGTGGCGGTGGTGAAGCGCACCTGCATCCCGAACGCGGCGTCGCTGTCGTGGTGGTAGTAGAGGTATTCGGGCTGGTCGGCGAACACTTCCTTCTGCACCGGCTCCCAGCTCAGGAAGGGGCGCACCTGGGGCCGGTAGCGGCTGAAGTAGCTGCCGGCGGCGTATTCGAAGAAATCGAGCCCGCCGTACACCAGGTAATAGGTTTCGCGCTGCACGTAGGCCGGCGGGGGCACGCCGTCCCACTGGGCCGAGTGCTGGAGGTAGAAGCGCTTGAAGGCCTGGCCGGCCAGGCGCACGCCGGTTTCGCCGTGGGCGGGGAAGTCGGGGCCCACGTAGGCGTCGAGCAGGGTGCTCACGTCGAACGTGGTTTTGCCCTGGGCGTCGGCGGGCTGGGTGAGCACGCCGGCGATGCTGGTGAAGGTGCCGCTGAGGTACACTTCCTCCACCCACACTTCGCACAGGAAGGCCAGGTTGGGCTTGGTGGCGAAGTCGGGGTCGGCCAGCTCCAGCGTGACGGGGTTGCGGCTGAAGTAGAAGCGCCCGCTCAGGTCCACCACTACCCGCACCGTGACGGTGGCCCCGCGCTGGTCGGTGACGGTGCAGCTGTACGTGCCGTTGGCCAGGCCGGGGCGGGCGGCGGTGCTGGCCCCGTCGGCCCAGGCGTAGGTATAGCCCGGCACGCCGCCGCTCACCACCAGGGCCACGTCGGCCCCGTCTTTCTGCACCAGCACCACCAGGCGCGGGTCAGAGCCCAGGTCTACGTTCACGGTGGTGCTGGCCCCGTTGGTGTCGGTGACGGTGACGGTGTAGGTACGGGGCCCCACTAGGCCAGTGCGGGTCGCCGAGCCGGCCACCCCAAGGGGCTGGTCGGCCCACTGGTAGGAATAAGTACCGAAATCGCCACCCAACAGCAGGTAGTAGGGTGTGAGGTAGATGCTGCCCGTGGCGGAGCCGTACACCGTGGCCGGCTGGGCGTTCACCCCCACCTGGATGGGCTGCACCGCGTCCAGGTTCTGGAGGATGGTCCAGGTGCCGGCCGGCGCGTCGGCCGGGAACTCGAACACCAGGTCGTTGACGGGGGCGTAGCTGGTGGCGATGAGGTCGAACTCGACCGGCACCACGTCGTTCACGGGGTCGGGCAGGCCGGCCCGCGGCGGGGGCACCGCGTAGGCCAGGCCCTGCAGGGCGACGGTGGCCCGCACCAGGGCCAGCAGGTTGTCGACGCAGCTGCGCACGAACTTGGCCCGGCCGTCGGCCGTGAAGTCTTCGGGGGCCACGACGATGAACTGGTTGGGGCCCCGGCCGTCGCCCTGGTAGTAGCTGTAGAAATTGCCGCCCAGGCGGAAGCGCACTTCCTTGGTTTGGCGGCCGCGCACGTCGGGGTCGAGCGAGAGTTCGAGGCGGACGGTGAGTTTAGCGTAGCGTTCGCCGGCCATCAGGGAAGGAATTTAGCGGCCTGGTAGGCCAGTGGGTAATTGGCGATTTCGGGCAGCTGGAAATTGAAGCGCGTACCCCAGAAGCCGTCGCCGATGGGGCCCACCTTCTCGCTGGAAACGGTGCTGGGGTCGAGCTTCAGCCGCTTTTTGCGGTAGTAGTCGATGGCGTAGCCCAGCACGTCCTCCCCGATCTCCTCGCACTTATCCAGCGTCGCGTCGCGGTCGTCGTAGTCCTTGCTGCCCGGCTTGTCGAGCACGATGAACGCGGCCTGGCACAGCTTGCGGATGTTGTCCGCGCCGTTGTCCTGGTAGCGGGCGTCGTAGCTCTCCAGCAGCAGGATGGGCAGCCGGATGCGGCTTTTGGTGGCCGTCAGGAACTCGTCGATGTCGAGCTTGGTGAGCGGCCAGCCCGTGAGGATGAGCCGCCCGAAGTGCATTTCGGTGTCGGAGTGCCGCAGCGCGACGTGCGCGCGGGCGGCCTGTCGGAACAGGTCGGTGTAGCTGAGGTGGCGCATTTAGTACTTGATGGAATCTTGCAGGTGCGCCACGGCCAGCTCGTTGGCCAGGCCCACCACCATCGGGTTTTTGTAGCGGTCCAGCACCCGTTGCAATTCGTGGGCGCACTCGCGCACCAGGTACTGCTGGCCTTCGGGCAGCTTGGCGATTTCGGTGTCGAGAACTTGCTTATCGCTCATTTTGGGTCTTTGGGGGCATCCCGGATGAATTGGTTGGTGAAGAGCAGCACCGTGTGCAGCGGGCGTTTGCCGATTTGCTCGATGTCGCCGAATTTGTCGTTGGGCAAGCGGCCGATGAGGGTCAGCCAGGGGTTGGGGTCCTTGGCGTTGCCCGCGTCGCCGCTGAACAGGTGCGGGTAGGCCCGCTCCAGCGCGGCCCGGCACCCCAGGTAGTAGAGCAGCACGGCCTGGCGGTGGGCCAGGGGCCAGTGGGCCACGCGGGCGGCCCGGGCCCCCACGGTTTTGGGGTTGAAGGCCTGGCGGTCGTCGCCGGTATAGCCCGGACTAAACGTTCGGAGCCCATGCCCCCAGCGCCGGGGGCGGTAGAGCACGGCCGCTAGGTGGTTGAGGTCGGCTTCGGCCTGCGAGGCCACCCACTTGCGCAGCTGGTGTTCGGCGTTGGCAAACTCCCACACCGACACGCCGGCTAGCCAGTCGCCGGGGCCGGCGCAGCGGGCCCACCAGGGCCCCAGCACGGGCAGCAACTGGCGGGTGAGGCCGCTGGGCTCGGTGAGCCAGCGCACCAGTTGGAGGAGGTCAGCCACCTGAAAGCTGTTCAGCCCCCGCCACAGGCCGCGGGGCAAGCCCAGCAGCGTGCGCAGCAGCAGCATTTTGGCCCGCACCGGCGGCAGGGCCTGGAACAGAATCGGCACAGCCAGCAGCAGCTGGGGGCGCGTCAATTCGCCCCAATTGGCCGGCAATTGCCGGCGCACGCCACCGATTTGCACCTTATTCATGCCCAAAACTCCCTTCCTGCCCGACCGGAAAAAAGGACACGAAAAGCCCCCGGGCCGGGCTAGGGCTGGTAGAACTTGCGGCTGGTGCGGTGGCCGTCGTCCCAGCGGCTTATTTCGATGTAAAAGCCGGCGCTGGGCTTCGCAATGGCCCGGCCCAGGATGTCGCAGTAGTGCACGCTCACCACTTGGCCCGGCGCTTCGGGGGCCACCGCCACCACGGGCGAATAGGCGTAGGTCGCGTCGCGGTCCACCACCTTCAGGCGGTAGTACACCGTTTCGGGGCTCCGCCCATCGCGCGCGGCGTAGGCCGGGGCCCCGCTGGCCAGCACGTCCGACACCCGGCTGAACCGCTGGCCGTCGCCGCTCCGCTCCACTTCGTAGCGGGCCACGTTCACTTCCTGGGCCACTGCCCAGGCCAGGGCCACCGCGCCGCCGGCGTAGTGGGCCGTGAAGGTGAGCAGCGTGACCGGCAGGGGCCCGCACGGCAATTCCTGCCCGCCGGGCAGCAGCCCGCCCACCGGGCTCTGGTAATTGCTGAAGCGGATGGTGCCGCAGTTTTGCAAGCGGCCCGCGTTGCTGAGCTGCCAGCCCAGCCAAATGCTGCCCTTGTTGCGTACCGTGCCCGCGGCGCGGATGGGCAAATTAAGGAAGGTGGCCGTGCCGTTGTTGGCGAACGTGCCATCGGCCACGTCCAGAAAGAAGGCGTTCAAGTTGCCGTTGTTCGTGAGCAGCGCCCCGTGCTCCAACGCCAGTTGGCCGGGGCTCCAGTTGCCGTCGTTCACAATCGTGACCCCTGGGCCGACAATCTGAAAAGTACAGTAGGGCAGCGTACCGGCCGGGATGTGCACCGACTCGCCGGCCCGAAGTACCCGGCCCTCGTCCCAGCGCAGGTTTTGGCCCACGGTGTAGGTGTACGTTTGGGCACGGGCCACCCCACAAAAAAGGCTCAGCAGCAAGAACAAGCATGTTTTCATGCTTAAAACTCCCCTGCTGGCCGACCGGGAAAAAGGACACGAAAAAGCCCCGGCGTGGGCCGGGGCGGAAGCGGGCCGGGGCTTAGTGGGTGGGAAATACGAACAGCTTCAGGAGCGTGACCACCACCACGGCCGCCGCGCCGCCTTCGTAGGTATGGGGATCGAGCAGCAGCGGCTTTGGGGTGGGCAGTGCCAGGGCCTGCGTGGCTTGGTGCGCGAGTTTGGCGTAGTCCACCTCGCGGGCGAAGCCTTCCAGGCGGCAGCGGCGCAGCTCGTCGTTGCGGCCGGCCAACGCCACCGAGTCCTGGTGCACCACGTCTTCGAGCACTTGCACGCGGGCCAAGCGGTTGGCCAGCAGCAGCCGGTCCAGCGTGCGGTCGAGGCGCACCGTGCGGTACAGCGCCGTGTCGAGGCCGATCAGCGGCCGGCGCACGACGGTGCCCGAGTCCAGCCGCACCACCCGCGGGGGCAGCGGCGCCAGGGCCTGGCTACTCGCGGGGCGGGTCAGCAGGCAGCTCGTAAGGAGCAGGACGCTGCGTAGTAAGTTTCTCATCTTCGGTTTGCAGGAAGTAGGCGTTGCGGAGGAGCGCGGCGCGTTGGCCGGCGCGGTAGTTGGCGGTGCTGTCGGCGCGGGCGCGGGCCTGGGCGTCGGTGGCCACGGCGGCGGCGTGGTGCTGCACGGCGGCGTTGACGTGCCGGGCCAGGACGCGGCGTTCCAGCCAGCGCAGCCCGTAGCAGCCGGCGCTGGCCAGCAGGGCCAGGCCGAGCACGACGGCCACGGCTTTGAGCGCGGCGGGGTTCAGGCGGCCCAGCAGCAGCCGGGCGGCGGTGAAAAGGGTGGGCAGCATCGGTTATTCGGAATGGGTGTAGTGGGGGTCGTCCACCACGTCGGCCACGGCCCAGATGGTGCGCTTCAGCCGCCAGTTTTTGAAGACGCCATCGCCTTCGCGCAGCAGAGCCTTGCCGCCGCCGGTGTTGCCTTCCACGGTTTGGGCGCTGGGCCCAGTGCCCCAGAAATCCACAAAGCCGACGTGGTGGATTTGGCTGCTGCCCCAGCGGTAGCCGGTGAGGTCGCCGAACTGGGGCGTGCGGCCGGTGCCGTTCCGCCAGATGGTGTGGCGCTGGTCAAACCAGGAGCGGGCCGCGCCGAAGCGGGCGGTGGCCACGCCGGCCTGGTGCAGGCACCAGCTCACGAAGCAGGCGCACCAGGGCGAGTGGGCGGGGGCCCCCACAAACTTGATGTAGCGCTCGACTTCGGGGCCGGCGTTGAAGCCGTGCTCCCGGACGCCGATTTGCGAGGTGTAGGCGGCCCTTAGTGCGGTACGACGGTCAGGGCCGCGGTCAGCGCGGCTTGCGCGAGCACAAAGAAGAACAGCAAAGGCGACAAGCAGAATAACAAACGGGCGCATCGGATGAGGAATTTGAATTGAAGAAGTTTGCGTTTTTCGGCCAGGGCCGGCAGCAAGCCGGCGTCGACGGCTTCGGGGTTGTTGAGGACTTCGCTCAGCGCGTCGGTCACGTTCTCCAGCAGCTTGTCCTGCAAGGCTTCGCCCAGGTAGGTGTAGAAGCTGGGGAGCAGGCGGCGGTAGGTGAACAGGGCCAAGTGGGCGGCGGCGAAGTATTGCAGCGCGGCCAGGGCCAGCGTGTTGACGGTGCCGGCATCGAAGCCCCCGGCTTGGGGGTCGAACAGGCGCACGGCCCAGGGCAGCAGCAGGAAAACGAGCAGGGCGACGGTCAGCGCGAGGCTGGCAAAGCGCAGGTAGCGGGGCGGCGGAGTAGCAGTAGTGGGTTGCATAGCGGGTTATTTACCGGGGTTGTGGGATTGAATCCATTGGTTTTGCAGGGCCACGGCCTGTTCCAGCCCGTTGAGGCGGATGTCGTAGTTCTTGTGGGCTTCGGCGGCGTCTTTCCGGGCGGCGTTGAGCTGGGCGATTTGGTCGCGGAGCCAGTCCTGCTGCACCTGCTGCACCTTCACGGTGCTCACCAGGTCGTTCAGGCCGCGGTTGGTTTCCTTCACCTCCGCGCCGGTGGACGTGATGACGTAGGTGAAAAAACCCTGCACCATGAGCACCAGGGCCCCCACGATGCCCATCAGCAGCCAGTTGCGGGTCTGGTGCTGGCTTAGTTCGATTTGTTCCGTAGTAGCTTCTGACATGGCGGGGTGGGTTAGCAGGCTCCGTAAAGGCCCCCGACACGGGGCGGGGCGGGTTGGGCGTTGGGGTCGGGCGGCGGGGCCGGGGCGGTGTAGCGGTCGGAGCTGAAATAGGCCGCGTACACCGTAGTGGAAGCCGTTTTGTTGAGCAATTCCACCAGGTCGCGGAGGTAGGCGCGGCCGGTTTCCAGGGCCTGGTTGCGCTTGAGGGCCAGCACGGTTTCGCTGGCCTGCTTGCGCACCCGGTTGTTGGTGGTGGTCTTGTCCAGCTCCTGCACCACCAGGCCGCCGGGCGTGAGGTCCACGCCCATTTCGAGCACTGCTTCGGCCACGGTAAGGTTGGCCAGGGCCGGGTGCAGCAGCTTTAGGACGGCGGCCGTGGGGGCCCCCACCGCGCCGGTGGCCAGCTCGTCGCGCAGGGCCTGGCAGAAGGCGGCCGACAACACGGGCTCCAGCGCGAAGTGCTCCACCTGCCGAATCAGCGGCACCAGGGCCAGGAAGGTGCGGCGCGAGCCGTTGATGCGGTAGCACTTGTCGAAGTCCGGGGCGCTATTGAGCAGCAGCTCCTTGTTGTAGGTGTAGGCGGCCGACGTGGCCCACAACGGGAAGGCGGCTTTGTTGTCGTCGAGGAAGCCCAGGGCGTCCTCCAGTGCGGTGTAGCCGGCCTCGGTTACGTACTCGCGCAGGTCGTCAATCTGCCACTGAAATGCCGTCTTGTGGTTGTCGTCCGTCTGAATCCGAATGCCGGAATCGCTGATGTCGAGCTGGGCAATGGTGATGTAGGGCGCGTAGGCCAGGTTGGCCAGGGCGGCCTGCACCACGGCCAGCAATTCCGCTTGCAAGGGGCTGAGCGTGCCGGCATCGTAGGCGATGCGCAGCTCGTTGTACTGGGCCCGGCCCAGCACCGGCACGATGTGGCGGCGCTCGGCCGCAGCCAGGGCCCCGGCCAGCAGGTCGATGCTGCTGGTGACGTTGACCGGCAAGCCCGCCCGGAATTCTTCGGTGGTTTTGAGCAGGGCCATTATTGCTGGGGCGGGGCTTGGGTGGGCTTTTTCATTTCGCTGCCGGTGTCGAGCGTGGTGATGAGGGCGTTGCGGAAGCGCCACACGATGGGCATCCCATCGGCCGCCGTCCACTTGTTGTAGTCGCAGATGAATTGCAGCACCTCGGTCACGATGTCCTGAAAGGATTGCTGAAGGCTCAGGTACACATTGAAGGCGACGCGCTTATCGGAGCCCGAACCGCCGCCCATGCTCTTACCGGGCGAGATGCCGCGCAGCGTGGGGTCCACGTCCAGGGCAGAATAGATGTGCAGGGAAGCCTCCTGGCTGTCTTCCACGTAGATGCCGTCCTTGATTTTGTTGTCGATGGGCGTGATTTTCCAGCCCGCGTACTCTTTCTGGGTGACGGGGTCGGAGTGGAACGTCACCATCAGCGAGGAGCCCGACGCGCCGGTGCCCGTCATGAACGATTCGAACTTGGCCAGCTCGTCGTTCATCAGCTTCTTGCGCTCCTCCAGGGGCTTGGTTTCCCAGGCCTCGCCGTACTTCCACTTCCACCACCAGGTGCTGACCTCAATGAGGTACTTGATGGTAATCTGGTTTTTGAACAGTGCCTTTTTAAAGGCGGGAATGGCCTGGGCCACCTCCAGCCAGCCGCTGGTGCGCAGCACGTTCCAACTGGCCAGCTGGTAGTAGGTTTCGCCGTGGCTGGGGTAGCTCAGCGGGTAGATGTACTTGTAGCCGCGGCGGTCGTTGCGCAGCGACTCGGTGAGGTCGTAGCCGGGAATGATGGCCGGCACCTTCACGGCGTAGATGTCGCTCTCACTGGTCCAGTTGTGCCAGTTGGCGTTGATGAAGCAGTTCTCCACGAACCCCGTCTGCTCGTTTTGGCGGGCCCAGCGGCAGTAGGGCACCTTCTGGCGGGTGATGTTGGTAATCTCGCTGCGGTCCTTGCTGAGGATGAGTTCGGGAAAGGCGTTGTAAAACGTCACCACGTCGAGGGCCGTGGCCATGGCGAAGCGGTGCAGCTGGTTGCGGCGGCTGAAGGCCTCAATTTCTGGGATGCGGGTGGGCTTGAAGGTCTCCTCGCCGTTGTCGCCGTACACGAAGGAGCCGTACATCAGCCCCCCGCCGTACAGGGCGCGGCTTTTCCACTCCAGTGTGGGCGCAGCGATGGTGTTCTGGCGGATGTCCTCCAGGATGCGCTGGGGCTCCAGGTTGTCGGCGCCCCAGCGGGCCACCGGCCCGGTGCCCAGCGTGAGGTCGCGCACAAAGGGCGTGGTGGGCGTGGTACCGGGCGTTTCGGTGGGGCCGCCGTTGAGGCGCACCGCCGCGCCCAGCCCGTGCAGGAAGGCCACCGAGCCCGCATCGTTCATTAATAAAGGGTTCTGCATTACCAGCGTACTTTTTGGCCGTTGAATTCCACGATGAGGCGGATGTGCAGCTTGCGGGTGTGGCCGCTGCTGAGGATGGTGACGTTGCGGGTCTGGTGGGCACGGTGGGCGGGCTTGTGGGCCCCGACCGGGCCGGCAGTTGCCGGCGCAACGGGCCCCAGGGGCCGTTTCAGTTTTTCGGGGGCCCCGGTTTGCACCGCGCCGTCCAGCCGCACCAGCTCGCCGCCGGTTTTGCGCGTGCGGTCGGCGGTGCTGAACACGATGCTGAAGGGTTCCGCGGTGGAATCCATCTCAGCAAGTACCTCAGCCAGCGAAATCAGGCGCATATCGGGGAGTAGTAAGTACCCAAAATTCCCGTTTGGCACCGCCCCGAAAAAGGACAGAGAAAAGCCCTGGCCAGGCCCCACCGGCTAGTCTCAAATTTGTGGCTATTTGAGACGCCTAACCGCCTTTAAAGCAGTTGATTGGCCGTTTCAACTGTTTTTAATCTTCTCTTTTTTCAACAAAACACCCTGTCACACGCTGAGGGCGCCCGGCAATTTTTTTGGCAATTTTTGGGGATATATGCCGGTGGGGGTGCCGGGTCGGGTGGACACGACGAGGCCCGGCCGGCGGGTGCTGGTCGGGCCTGGGTGGGGTGGCCTATAAACAACAACGCCCCACCGTTGCGGGTGGGGCGTTGCGAGTGGAGTGGTGTGCGCGGCCTGGGTGAGCGATACCCAATAGTCTAGTGCTCGGCGGGCACACCTGCGGACACTGGCCGCGGTGGTTGGAGTGGGGTTGCTGGTGCTGCCCGGTTGGCAGTGATGGGGGGAGTCGCCGGCTTGTAACCAAAACACCTACACCGGATACCGTGCGACTCTGGGCCAAATGTAGAGGGTAAGTATCCGCACATCCAAGCAACGAGGATACCTACTTCCCATACATGTTGTCCTGAAATGCCGGCATGCTGGCCAGCAGGTGCTGGTAGAGCCCCCACACCAGGATGTCGAACGTGTCGCTCAGGTGGGTGGCCTGCTCCGCGGGGATGGTGGTGCTGCGCTCGCTGCCCTTGTTCTTCTTGACCACACCACCCACCTCGACCACGGGGGCTAGTGACATGGACAGCAGCAGGTACTTGCAGTTGTGCTTGTTGAAACGCAGGCGCGGGTGCCGCGGGTCCAGCTCCTTCAGCAGGCGCGAGATGAGTAGGTACTTGTCCTTGTGCTCCGGGGCCGCCCCCTTGCTCACCAGGTACACCTGCCAGCCGGCGGCCCGCAAAATCTTGGCGAACTGCTCGGCATAGGTCAAATCGCTGTTGGCCTGCTTGCTGTTGCCGGTGTGGTCGTAATGGAAAAACACCTCCTTGCACAGGTGGTAGGCATAATATCGCACAAACTCCTTGGCCAAATCGTCCAGAATCAGTGGCGATTTCACGTACAAATCCTTCAGGAACGTGAGCTGGAGCAACTCCTGCTGGGCCACGCTCAGGCAGGTAATCTTCGCGCCCCAGTCCACGGCCATCCGAAGCGGCAAATGGGCCTTGCAATCGGCGTCCTGTCGGCTGTCAACCTCCTTTATCCGGTAGTTGGTGCCCACGGCCAACGTCTGCAAATAATCGTTGTTAAAGGCCGAATAAGTGTGAATGGCCGGGTCGAGGTTCGGGTAAAAACCGCCCTGCACTTTATCGGTGCGCATGTTCAGCACCTCGACCTTGAAAATGTAGTCGTCGAGTTTGCGGCGCTCGTTCTCCAGGTACTTCAGCTTGATGTTCGTCAGGTTATCGAACACGTTGGCCTCGCTGTACAGAAAGCCGTTTTTATCCTTGTAGTAGCGAATTCGCTTGTTCAAAGAATCTATTTGAGGCCACATGGCCATGCGCTTGCGCGGGTCTTTCTCGTCGATAAAGGCCACCTGGAGCCGCAGCAGCTCGGCCCGCACCAGCTTGATGTCGTGGCCGTCGCGCTCGTAGTAATCGCCGGCGTTCAGCAGCCAGCTGCTGCCGTAGGGCATGCTGGTGAAATGGTGCACCCCGCCGTGCAGCGGGCACTTATCGAAGTACTGGTAATTGCCGCGGATGGTGGTGCTCACCTCCTGGTCGAATTTCTCTTTGTCGAGCATCAACGACTCGTCGCAGATGGCCCCGTCCGTATTGAGGCCCCGCGCCGAGCCGCCGCCCTTGTCCTGGCTCACCAGGTGAAACAGGGCCCCGTTGCGGAAAATAATGGCGTTCTGGTAATTGTGGGGCGGCTGGTACGGCTCGGCAAAGCCGTAGTTCGGCTTCGGCTTGGTGCCGATGAAGTAGTGCACACCATGGTAGTAGCCCAGCCGCTCCAACGAGGCCCGGGTGCTGGGCAGCGTGCGCGTCAGGATAGCCTGGTAGGTCGCGCCCGTAATCGTCCAGGCCGAGCGGGGCATGGTCTTCACAATCATGTGAATTAACCAGGCGATGATCGTGCTCTTGCCCGTGGCCCGGCCCCAGATCTGCACCGATTCCTTCGGCTGGGCCGCCGCAAACCGGAGTTGCGGCACGTTCATGCTCAGCGGTTTATTCGACAGTTCCACGGGCGGCGTCCATTATTTTTTGCAGCATCTCCACCTCGCTGGTGCCCGACCCTTGGATGATTTCCATCACCTCCTCGTATTCGTGGGCTGGCAGCTGGGCGATTTTCTCCAGGTCCAGCTTCAGCGTTTTGCCGCCGGCGGGCTTCAGCTCCAGCACGTAGTTGCTGGGCAGGAACGCGGCCTCGTCGGGCACGTTGGGGTCGGCCTTCTCGATGCCGGTGATTTTGATGAGGTTGGCGATGGCCTTGTTCAATTCCTTCAGGAATTTGGGACCGTTGCGCTTGGCCTCGCGGAAGGCGTACATCGCCATTTCCTTCAAAATGTGCCGCTCCGCCGCCTGGCTCGACTTCACCACGTCGCCAAACAGCAGCTTGGTGCTGGCCAGGTCCCGGTACGCCTGGGCGCGGCTGATGTCGTACACCTTCATCAGCTTCTCCAGCACGTGCTCGCTGCTTTTAAAGGCCAACAGCAGGCCCCAGGCCGCTTCGTAGCGCGTGAGCACGCCCTGTTGGTGCGCAGTCAGCACCACCGGTTCGTCCTCCTTCGCCGCGTAGTACGCCCGCAGCCGGTCCAACGTGGTTTCACGGCGGCCCGGGCTCACGGTGGGCGGCAATTCTTCCGCTTCCACCGTTTCGGGCTCCGGTTCGCCCCCTGCTAAGTCCTTCAATTGGCAGTAGAACTCTTGCCCGTCTTGCGCCCGCACAAGCCAGCCAACCAAGTTTAGCACCGATAAGCCATAGGGCCCGTAGCTCAGCAGGGTCACCTGTGCCCCACTGTGCGGATGGGCCCCAACAACTAGCGCCTGGGCCCCGGGTTTGAACCGATTTTTCACTTGTTCAGGGTTTTAAGCACGTCATCCAGCGCTTCCACTTCCGCCCGCCAGGCGGCGACCTCCCCTGCCCGTTCCGCATTGCGGGCCTGCTTGCTGATTTGGGCCCGCAGGTTGTTGCGCCGCTTCAGCACGGCCACGGCGTCGGTGAGGTCGAGCACCGGCGGCGCAACGGCCACTGGGGCCGGTGGCAATTGCCCGTGCTCGCGCACGTAGTCGCCGGCGTCCCACAGCGCCTGCACCTGCTCCATCTTATCCAGGATGGCGTGCGACGTGGTGCAGCGCGCCTGGTTGTCTTTGGCGTGCTCCAACTGCGATTGCAGAAAGGAAGCCTCCTTGTAGAGCGGCTTCCACTGCTTTTCCAGGCCCAGCAGCAGCTCGCGGGTCGCATCCGGATGCGCCGCAGCCGGCGCCGGTCGGGGCCCCAGCGGTGACAGCGCTACTGTTACTAAAGGCACGAAGGGCAGGGTGGCCAGCTTGGCCAGCTCCTCGCGCAGCGCCGAACGGTTGTAGGCCGTGGGTCCGTGGCTCAGCGTGCGCTTCAGCACGGCGTTGCGGCCCAGCTGCTCGTAGAGCTGCCGGCCGGCCTCGTAATCCTGGGGCCCCTGAAGCCACTGCTGCACGGCGCTCATTACGCCGGTACCAGCTCCGCCAACTTCGCGGCGAATGAGCCGAAGTGTTCCGGCTCTATATACTTCTGGCAGTAAGCCAGCACGCCGGCGCGGCCCTCCAGCTCGAAGGCCTTCAGCAGCCGACGCTCATGGTTCACGGCGCCCTGCATCGTGGCGCGGCGGTACATGCGAAAACGCTGAATCGGAGTGCCATCGGCCAGCTTCGTCACGCCTTCAGCCAGCAGGGTTTCGCCGGTTACTTTCTCGAAAATCTTACTGGCCGCTTCGGGCATCACACCGGCCAGCAAAGCCAGGCCGGTGCGTAGTTTTTTGGTCAGGGTGGCCATCGGGTAGCGCTTCGTGAATAAGGTTCTCTACAAAGCTCCCCACCGGCAATTGCCGCAAAAAGGACACAAAAAGGCCCCGACCAACGGCCGGGGCTTTTCGAGAATCACCTTTAACATTTTACTCAAAACGTTAGGCCACCAGGCCTAAATCCTGGAAGCCCGGCACCGTGCCGTCGCTGGCCGAAATGGCCACCTTGCCCTTGAAAATCGGGGCCGGGCCCTTGCGGCTCGAATGGAAACCGAAGGTGGTCTTCTTGCCATCGGTCGACTTCTTGCCGGTACTGCCGGGCGCGGTGGCCATCTTGGCCGGGTAGGCGCGGTTGCCGAGCAGGCGCACCTGGCCGTCCACTTCCGGCACCAGGAACACGATGTTGTTGTTTTTCACCCACTGGGCGAAGCCGAGCACTTCGGCCTTCGAGCCGGGGTGGGCGAACTCCAAGTGGTTCTTGTAGCTCATCGAGTCGGTTTCGCCCTGGGCCTCGTGCTTCAGCTCGCCTTCCTCCAGCGTCACGTAGATGCTGCGGAATTGCTTGCCGGGCTTCATCACGATGTCGGAGGTGATAGTCACCAGGTCGGCAAACGTGCCGGTGGTGCTGGCCGAGTCGTCCTTGTCGGGCAGGGGCAGCGTCTGGATGTCCTCCAGCGGCGCATAGAAAATCTCCTGCTGGATACCGGGCGTGTTGTCGCTGCCGGCGATGTGGGTCAAATTTTGCGTATCCACGATAGATAGATTTATAAAATGATACCATAAAAACCGGCCCCTACCGTAGCAGGGGCCGGTTTTCTATTGATTGGCTGGGGCTTAGCTGCCGATGACGGCCGCTGAAGGCACGTTGGCCGTGCCGCCGAAGTACTTCGCGTTCAGGGCCGCGTCGTCGGCCGGCACGGCACCGGTGCCCAGGCCCTGGTGCGTGCCTTCGGGCACCGCCACCACCACCAACTGGTTGGTCCAGAAGCCCACGCCTTCCCACCACTCACAGAAAATTTTCACCACGTAGTCGAGCACCTGCACGTCCGTCACCACGGCCTCGTCGATGATGTCGATCAGGCGCAGGAAGTTCTGGTCGGGAGTGGCAAAAATCACGTTCGTGCCGTTCAGCGACGGCAGCGCCACGATGTCGCGCTGGCCGATGTAGGTCTTCATGCCCTGCTCCTTGGTGAAGAGCGGCATCAGGCCGTGCTTGTTGCGGTAGTCGAGCATGTACTTCTCCATGTTGTTCGTGGACATGTACACCTTGGTCAGGAACGGCTTGATCGCCTCGGGCAAGCCCAACTCGAAGGCCTCCACCTGGTCCACCATGTTGCTCAGCGTGGGCGTCGCAATCGGAATCTGGAACATCGAGCCGTCCGCCACGCCCTTGCGGATGATTTCCTGGATGCCGTCCATCGAGTGGCCGAACTGGTCGAGCTTGGCCGGGTCGTACACCGACTTGCCAATCAAATCCTCCCGGTCGCGCACGATGGCCGGCATCAGCTCCATATCCACGATGTACTTCGAAATCGACATGTCCTGGGGCTTCTTGTTCTCCTCGTAGAGGTAAGAAATCCAGCTGTTGAGGATGTTGGCGGGCGTGATGGGGAAGTTGACCTTCTGCTGGTAAGCCCGCAACTCATTCACCTTGAACTCGGTGACGCCCAGCGGCGACCAGATGGCCTTGAAGCCTTGCACCACCCGGCCCGTGATGGACTGGAGCGCCGGAAACTTGCCCTGCACCGCCGTGACGGTGCGCATGAACTTCGCCGTGATGGACTTCTGGTAGATGCCCTGGCGAACTTCGCGGTTGTTGGTGCGGAAATAATTGCCCAGCTCGGTCGCAATCTGGGAAGCATTGGGGGTGGACGTATCGGCCATCGCTAGTTGCTAATTATAAAGTGGTTGGATAGATAATTGACTAATTTTTGAAGTACCAGTACTGGAACAGCGCTTAGTTGAAATACTTAGCGGCCAGCACGTTGTGGGCGGCCGAAGCGTCCACAATTGGGTCCTTCACCAGGAGCGTCGTGCCCTCGTCTTCGCCGGTTTTTACCACTTCGGTGCCCAGGGCGCCGGGCTGCTTGCCCAGCCGCTTCACTTCGGTTTCCAGCTCGCCCACTTTGGCGTTGGCCTTGGTCAGGCCTTCGGTGGCCGTGGCGAGCTCGGTTTCCTTGGCCTTGATGCCGTCGCGGGCTGTGCCAAGTTCGGCGGTAAGGGTGCTCACCTGGCCGGTGGCGGCCACCAGCGCGTCGGCCTGGGCCTGGGCGCGGGTGTTGAGGTCTTCCAGTGTGGCCTCGGTGACCGACACGGTGGGCGCGGCCGTAGCCGTCACCCCTACCAGGGCGAGCAAGGCGCCCCAGGATGCTTTCAAATTGAACATAGTAGAATTGGAATTAGGGGAATCGTTAGAAGTGCCCTGGCCCGGGTTGGCGGCCAGGTTGAGGGCCAGCTGCACGGCGTCCTGGAAGGTGCCGATGGAGTCGGCCAGGCCGTATTTCACGGCGTCGGCGGCCAGGTACACCTTGCCGCTGAGCACGTTTTCGGCCTCCTTGCCCGTGGGCAACTTGCCGGCGCGGTTGGCCTGCACGGCGTTCAGGAACACGGCGTTCATCGGGTTCAGCAGCTGGTCCTTCACCGGCTGCTCGTTGCCCGCCAGCAGCTGCTGAAACGCTTCGTTTTTGTCGTAGCTGGCATCGGCCCGCACCATGATTAGTTCGTTGCCAGCCTTCTTATCGGCCTTGCGCGAATCATTGATTTGCAGCATCGTGCCGATGCTGCCGATCTGGGTGGTTTGGCCGCCCATCATGATGTGGTTGGCCCCGCACCCGGCCCACACGCCGGCCGAGCACATCATGCCCTGCACGAAGCTCACGGCCGGCTTTTGGGTGCCCTTGATGACGTTACTGAAGTTTTCGGTGCCCGACACCGTGCCGCCCGGCGTGTCGAACACGAACACGTGGCCCACGATGTTGGGGTGCGCGTCGGCCTCCTGGGCCAGGCGGCCCAGCGTCTGGGTGCCCAGCGAGCCGCAAAAGTCCTGCGACATCATCGGGCCCATCACCGGAATCACGGCCACGCTGCCCTGGGGCGCGTCATCAAAGCTGCTGTACTTGCTGGCCTTGTGCGCCTTCGCGCCGGGCTCCAGGCTCATGGCCACCGCGTAGGGGGCATTCGCCTTTTTCTTGCCCTTGAATAGGGCCCCGGCCGCTTCGAAGTTGCCGGCGCGTAGCTGGCGCACCAGCGGCATGTAGCCATCGGCGGCCACCGGCTCGATGAGCCAGATGCCGCGCATCAATTGAGAAAGTGCCTGGAAACCCGTCACGTGTAGAGCTGATTAGAAGCTCAAAATTTGCCGGGTGTAAGAGGGGGAAAAAGGACACGAAAAAGCCCCGCCGGGTGGGGCGGGGCTTCGCACAGGCGGTACCTTTGGTGTTATTCAATATTTGTATTTCATGGAATCATCAGTCACAGATTGGATACAAGCTAGTTGCGCAATAGCTGGTTTGATTGCCTCAGCTATAGGCATTTTCTATGTCGTTCGTTCTTTCAGCGCGCAAACTCGTATTAATGCCCAGCAACTGGAATTAATAAAAATTGAGCAGGATAAAGCTGTCAAGGAAGTAAAGCCAGTGTTTCATTTTGAGCCTAAAACGCCGGGTTCATTCAACATGAACCTTCATGGCTCCTTAGGTTCTGGATATCGTTTTTATTGCTCAGATAATTTAGCGCAAGGTGTATGCTTTGAATACCTTGCTTATGTACCACATAATAGATATTCACAGGAATTAAAGCTGGGAAAAACTTGGGGTACTCTTTTCCCAGCGGAAGCCAATCAAGGCGTGGGAATGCAATTCCTAATATTAGATAGTTCTTCAACTGACATCACCGTTGTGCGTGTGCATTATATAGATGCATACCAGCGCACGGGATACGCAGACTATAGACTATCTATGGGATACGGAATACTAATAGGTGATTATCCGCCAAGTCCATATCCCGGTGTAAATAAGATAAGCGAGCAGTTGTCGCAAGATCAGCCAATGCAATTTTTCGATATAAAATATTGACAGTCTAAAAGCCCCACCGGGCGGGCAGAACGGAATCGGTATCGTTATCTTCGTTAAATCACCTACTCGGCATCCCCCTGCTGGTCCTCTCTATGCTATTCGCACTCCTGTTACCTGGACTTTCCCTTTATTTCAACCGGCGGCCCACCCAGGGCATTTGGTTTTGTCTGCTACAATTCACGCTGGTGGGCTGGGTAGTGGGAGCCAATGTGGCTGTGCGAAACCTAAAATACCAACGGCGGAGGACCAGGCAAGAACGTGAGATGAGGGCATCTTCTATGAGTGGCAGCTTCGCTTAGGGCGTCGGGTTAACTTTGGGGTTCCTTTCAAACTTACCCATTCGCAATGGAGCCCGAAGTACGCAAAGCCCCCATCCGGTTTTACGAAATTGACTTGTTACGTTTTGTCGCCGCGTTGAGCGTGGTTTTCTTTCACTACACGTTTCGGGGATACGCCGCCGACAATTTCAGCCCGCTTCCGTTTTTAGGCCTGGGGCAAATCACCCGGTACGGATACTTGGGGGTGCAATTGTTCTTCATCGTCAGCGGTTACGTGGTACTGCTGAGCGCGCAAGGCAAAACCGTGCGCCAATTTTTTCTCTCACGGGTAACCCGTCTCTACCCGGCCTACTGGGTGGCCTGCACGCTGACGTTCGCGGTCAAGTACTTCTGGGGCACGACGGCGTCCGATGCCCACATGTCCCTTGATCTACACACGTCGTGGACCCAATACATTTATGGGATGACGATGCTGCACGAGTTCGTCGGCATCGCCCCAATCGATGGCGTCTACGCGACATTGACGGTCGAAATCACGTTCTATTTTCTCATCGCGGTCTTGGTCGGCTTTGGCTTGCTGCGGCACGTCGACTGGTTCTTGGTGGCGTGGCTGGGGTATGCCGCCCTACCCTTGACACACTACGGCACTGGGTTTGCGTTTCTTTTTTTCCCCGCCAATGCCCCGTTTTTTGCCGCGGGCATGCTATTTTATTTACTCCAGCAACCCCAAGGTCGCACTCCGTTGCGCTACGCCTTGCTGGTGGTCGCGTACTACTTAGCCATTCGCTCGGGGCAAGAGCAAATCAATTGGTTGGCTAGCCATTACCACGAAGTGTTTCGGTTTCGCGTAGTAGCCGGCCTGACCACGCTGTTTTTTGGGGCGTTTGCCCTCATCGCATCGCGCAAAATCGACTTGAGCCGCTTCACGTGGCTCGCTTGGCTGGGAGCACTTACCTATCCGCTTTACTTGCTCCACAGCGACATCGCGTTTGTTGCGTTCCACCGCCTCGGCACGCCGGCCAACAAGTACGTCCTGGTGTCAGCGACCCTAGCTATCATGCTCGGGGCCGCGTACGCCATCAACCGGTTTGTCGAAAAACGGTTGAGCAAGCCCCTGGGCCGGGTCGTCAGCAACTTGTTGGTGCGCTTTGACCACTCCTAACCCATTCGCCTTATTGCCCAATCCGCTCTCTTAATCGACGTTTTGCCGAGCCACGAACTTAGTAGGCCAAGCCGAACCTGCTTTTGAGGCCCGATTCGATGGCGGCGGCCCGGCCGCGGAGACCAAGCTGGCGGCATCGAATCGAATTTCATAAACCCCGTAAAAAGAATGCCTCGCTACCAATAGCGAGGCATTCTTTTTACGGACCAAATAGCTAAAAACTCAGTAGCTGATGCCGTAAGTAGCCCGCAAGGCGTCCTCGTCGTACCCGGCCTGCGTGGCGCTGCGCACGTTGTCGTAGAGCAGGAGTGTGCCGAGCAGAAAATTGCCCGGTGCGCTCACCGTGCTGTTGGTGACTTTGGCCCCCATCGTCAGCAGGCCAATGTTGTCGGCTACGATGTTGTGCGGCGCGTTTTTGGCCTGCACGGCCTGTCCGTTCTCGAAGACGCGGATAAGCGTGGGCGATACCTCGAAGCGGATAATTTTGTACACGTTGTCCAGCCCGCCCCAGAGCAGCGGGGCCACGGGGGCCACGGAGCCGTCCTCGAAGGCGTTGTTCTGGGCAAACCACCAGCGCGTCGGGTCCTGGCTTGAAATCTGGTTGCCGAGCAGGTGCTGCTGGCCCGAAGCCTTCACCACCGCGTAGAGCGTGAACGTGTCGAGTGCGGCAATCGTGGAGGTGGCCTGCATCTGCTGGCCCCCTGCAAAGTGCAGCACTGGCTGGTTGTTGGCCGCCGCGTCGGATGCGACGAACGTGGGCCGAAACGAGGGCGGGCCGGACGAGGAGGTGAAGTTCGCATTGCCCGCCGCGTCGTTCCAGTTCGATACCAGCCCGCCCGCGTCGGTGACCACGCCGTTGCCGGCCGTGAGCTTCATACGCAGGCCGTTGGTATTGTAGGCTTCCGGCGTGGCGCTCGTGTTGCTGTAGGGGCTGTCGGTGTACCCGGTGGCCGATACCTTAATCCGGAAATAGGACATGGTGCCGTTGGTGAGGCCGCTGGCCGTCGCCGTTTGCCCGCTGCCGGAATACACCAGCGTCACTCCAGTGGCGAACGTGCTGTCGGTGCTCGTTTCCACCCGGTAGGTGGTGGCGTTGACTACCGGCGTCCAGCTCAGAATTGCCACGCCGTCCCGGCCCTTGGCGGCCAGTACCGTGGGGTCGAGCTGCGTGGGGGTGCCGCCCGTACCGGCGGGGGGGGGCGTGCTGCCAGTGGCGGTTTTGATGTAGGCAAACACGGTGGCGCGGTTGGACACGGGGCCGGGCGGCAGGTGGTTGCCGTCGGGGGCCTGGTAGTCCGGGTCGCCGTTCGCCCAGGTCAGCTTTAGCCCGCTGGCGCCGCGGGGCACCCGGTCGGGCACGTAGCGGCAATACAGCGCGCCTTGCGCCCCGCCGCTGCCAACAATTTGGAAAAAGGTGGTCCCTTTGTAGTTGCGCCGGGCGCTGGGCGCCAGGAACTCCCAGGTGTAGGAGGTGTCCTGGTTATCCTCGGTGCCGGAGCTGCGCCATTCGGCCATGCTGGAGCCGTTGTAGTACATGCGGTCGTCGCCCTCAAAGGACCAGGGCTTGCTGATGCCGGACCCATCGATCCACTTGAAATAAGCGGCCAGGATGGTGTCCTTGGTGGTGTTGAGCATGACGTGCTCGGCGGCCGGCTGGATGCTGGAATTTAGGTTTACCGACGCACTAAGCCGGTAATTGGGGTCGTAGGGGAAGGCGGAGAAGCCCACGTTTACCTCCATCATCGACCAGACTTCAATGGCCCCGCCGAGGGGGTTGAAGAACTCCACGACCGCACCGTTTGAGAAAGGCGTGGGCATTACCAGCATGGCCCCAAAGTTGGCGGCGCTGTTGGCCGACACGTTCATGAAGTCGTTCTCGTAGCGAATGCCAGTGGTCGCGCTCAGCTCCGGCAGGCAGTACCACTCGCGCATGGTGGCCCCGCCGGCCCCGAACACGCTGGCCGTGCTTTCGCCGTCCACGCGCACCCGCATGCGGCAGTTGCTCACCTCGCCGCCGGCCACGGCCTGGCTGGCGTCGGTACGGCCACCATAAATAGCTATCCAATATTTCGTGATAACTCCGGCTCCGCTGTACGTGCCGATGCTGGTCCAGACGCCTGGCTGAATCACAAACCGCTGGGTGGGCTTGCAGAGCAGTTTGTCGGGGGTGATGATGCCGGCTGGCGCACTGCTAACGACCGTCGTATCCTTTTTAATTAAGGCAATCATTATTACTGAGGAGTTAGGGTTAAAATACCGGTGAAGGGGGCCGCGTTAACGATTCTGAATTGTGCCGTGATGTTGACGCCCACCACGGCGGCCGGCACCCAGGTGCCGGAGCCGTCCAGTTGCATTTCCAACGTGCCGGTGCCGGCGGTGAAGGCGAAGCTGGGCAGGTAGGCTTGCGAGCTATTCACCTCGCCGGCAATCTCTGTGGTGGGTCCGTTGCCGGTGTCACCGAAGGGCGGCCAGCTGATGGCCCCGCCGCCGGCGCCGGCCGTCTGCACCGGAAAATCCATCGGCAGTGCCTTGGCGTTGACCAGTACCACGTCGCCCGGGTTGAGCACTTTTTTTGTGTTCAGATAATCGGCCTTGGTGGGGTCAAACAGCTTCCAGCCCCGCGCCGCGCCGCTGCCTTCGCGCACCAGCAGGGACTTGAGGTTATTGCCCAGGTCGGAGCCGAGCAAGGTGAGCACGGGGCCGCGGTAGGGCACCAACTGGCCAATTTCGGTGATTTCGTTTGCCATTGCCTTAGAGGTCGATGCGCCCGGGGGCGAAGTTTTTGGTGTATTTCTGGCCGCTGTGCGTGAAGCGGAAAGGCTTGCCGGTATAATAATTTTCGTAGGGCACGGCGGCCACCTGCGAACCGCTCAGCCACAGCTCCATCGTGATGGGGCTGTTGTCGGTGCCGCTGGCGTTGTTGAACTCCAGCTGATCGGCCGCTTCCGCGCCGAGCGTCACGCCCTTGTAGCTGTTGCCGCCCGTCACGGTGTTGTCGTAGCTGACCGGGGCCGTGACCACGTTGCACGTGATGGCGGCCAGGGCCGCGGTGCGGGCCGCGGTGTCGGCGGCGTTTTGGTTGTCGGTGCTGGTGCGGGTGGTCAGCTGGCCGTTGCCCCCAGCGCTGCCGCAGGCGGCGGCGATGTCGTTGGCCGTGGGCGTGTAGTTGCCGGTGTAGGGCGTCGTGGCGGGGGGCGGTGTCACTACCGCGCTGCCAGTGAAGGCCTCGGGGTTGGTGGCGCTGGCCCCGGCGGGGCGGTTGCCGCTGGCGGCCACGCGGGCCCCCACGGTGCCCACCAGATGTGAGCCCGTCAGCCCGCGCATAACGAGCCGCCCACTTTGAATATTCGCCCCGGCGGTACTGGCCGGCACGGTGCCCGGGAAGCCCGTCACGCCAAATACTTCGTAGTCGGCCAGGCTTAGGAAGCCGGGCACCAGCACCATGCTCATCGTGTCGGCCGTGTCGTCCACGAGCACGCCGGTGGGCGCCGGTGGGGCTTTCACCACCTGCCCGTTCTGTACCGCAGCCACCGCTTTCAGCAGCCAGATCAACAGCCCATCCTGCTTGTACGCCGATTTAAATTCCGGGTGAACTCCGTAAGCATTGGCGGCAATGCTGAGCTTGTCCACCAGGCCCAGCTGGGCGGCGGCCGAGGCGGCCGTGAGCATGGCCCGGCCGGCATCGGTGGCGTCCTGGATGCTGGTGGCGTTGATGGTCGGATTGCTGGCCAGTTGGCCCGTGAAGCTGGCCACGGGCTGCCAGTCGGCCCCGGTGGTGGGGCTCACCGTCGCGGCGAAATCGTGCTGGGCCTCCCAAATACCGTCGCCAGTCAAGTACCACTGCCCGCCGTGCACGGCCATTGGCAGTGCCAATTTGCTGAGCGGGTGCCCAGCGGCATCGGCCAGGCCGGCGAAAGTGCCAGCGGCCACACTCACGCTCACCTGGCTCACCTGGCCGCCCGCGGCCAGCACGCCCCGCGTGTCGAAGGCCGCGGGGCCCAGGCCGCGCACATACACGGTTTGCGGGTGGCCAGCACTGTCAGCCCCGAAATCGATAGCGTAGTACAGCGGCTGCACCGTGCCGGCGGTGAGCAAGGCTTTGGCTGCCCCCAGCGCGATGCTCTGCTGGAGCGCGGGCACGTTGGCCAGGGCGGCGAACGACGCGTCGATGTCGGCCGCAAACTCCCGGAATGTGCCCTCGTTGATGATTTCAAACGAGTTGTCGTCGAACCGCACGGTCCACTTGCTCAAAAAGTCGGGAGCCGAAAGCGGGGTGCTGGGCATGGATTGGCGGGATATTCAGCCAAAATTCCCCGTTGCCGAACCCCGGAAAAAGGACAGTACCGGGCCGGAATTACCGAATGTCCAGCGCTACCCGGAAGCCGCTGGTGAGCGTGACGCGCTGGCCCACGCGGGCCACGCCGGCCAGGCGGCCGTCGCGGTGGTAGATTTCCACCTGGCCGGCGCCGGCGGCTGGGGCCCCGGATTGGGGGCCCGCGCCGGCCACGTCGAACGCGCCGGTGTAGAACAGGGCCGGCCGCAGCGTGCGGCCGGTTAGCTCCAGGCTGTAGCCGGCGCGGCCGGCCGTGGTTTGGTCGGTGGCCAGGCCGTAGCCCAACGTGTACCAACTCACGGTGTCGCCGGCCAGCTTCAGCCGGTCGTTGCCGTCGCGGTATAGCAGCACCAGGCGCACGTTGCGGTAGGTGAGCAGCGCCGCGGCCAGCGCGGGCGTGTCTTCCGCCACGAAGCCGGCCAGCTTGCCGGCGTAGAGGCCTTGTTGCCGGTCTTGCGCAAAACTCTGGTCGAAGCCCGCGGTGTCGAGCACGGCCCGCACCGGTTGCCAGCGGGCCCCCGGCCGCAGGGCCAGGTCGCCGACAATGGCCGGGCCCCGGCGCACCGGGTCGCGCAGCAGCGCCGCCTGGGGCAACAGGTAAATCTCCTGCACGCCGCCCAGGTTGTCGCCCACGGGCTGGCCGATGGGGGCCAGCGGCGGCAACGGGTCGGTGGGGTTCAGGAACGGCACGGGCTAAGGAGGTTAGGGGACAAACGGCAACAGGATTTAGGCGAAATCAGCGGGGTTTTTCAGGCCGCCAGGTGCGTCCGGAGTGGGGGACAAATGGCAACAAGTTTCCGTCCTATTCCCGGCGCGGCCGGCTCCTGCTTGTGGCGCTGCCACGACTTCTTCAGCGTGTCGAAGGAAATGTCCTCGTCCTGGAAATCGTACTTGGCGCGGAAGCGCTGGATGGCGCCGTACTCGCTCATGCCGAACTCGCAGCCGGCGGCCACGAACCCGTGGAACTCGGTTTTGATGACGGCTTCCACGAAGTTGTTGAAGTCGATGACGTCTTTCGAGCTGAGCGAACGGAACCGCTTCTCTAACAGCAAGCTACCCTTCACCAGCAAGGCAAATTTGGCGGTGTAGCGGGCGGTGTAGGCGTCCAGCTCCTTTTTCACCCGGGGCTGTTGCAGCAGCATGCGCAGGTGCCGCCCCAGCGGGTCGAGGGTGCTCAGCTTGTACGCCGCCCCCAGGTGGTGGAGCATGTACTTCTGGACGTGGGGCTTGACGGGGATTTCAAACTTGCGTAGCGGAGAGGGCATGCAGGAAAACGGACGGGTGAGTGATGGAAGGTAGCCCGTGCCTGCCCTGCCCTTCAAGGACGTGAAAAGGCCGGCCGGGGGCCCCAGCGGGACCGTTGTACTCCGCAATTTAATCCCCAAAATCACACTAGTGTTCAGCTTATTAAGGCAAAATATGACGATTATTCACAAAATCCACAGATTCCACAACATGATACTATCCCAAGAAATAAAAAGTGTAATTATGGGTGCTCAACCCTGGCAAATCTTCCCCGTCGTTGCCACCAAGGGCGATTTCTGCGCTGCCTGTCCAGGGTGAAGTTTTGGTATTCCGGCGCCCCGGGCCCGAAAAAAGGGCGGCGCACTGCGCCGCCCTTCCCACCAGGCTGCCCGCCCGGCTCGGTTCCGCTGCTGAGAGGAAGCCAGCAACAAATTTCCACCCGGCCGGGGGCCCCTACAACCGCGACCGCGCATTATTTGCCGCGCCTATGGGCGATAATAGTATTATGCGGAGAATTTACCGCATTCAGGCCCGCTAGACGGCCCAAAAGGACCGGATTTGGGGCGCTATTTCCCCGTGATTTGCCGGGATTTTCATTTTTGTGACACATTTGTAACAAACGCGACACTACCGTTTTTACGCGCTCGTATTCAATGTTATATCTATCAAAATACGGTTACAAAGCCCTTGTAATCGATGTATTTTTTGTAACCAAAATGTGTCGCTACGGTCGAGCTTGGCTACAAATGCTTCGGAGCGCTATTTTTTGTAACCGACCTGTAACCGGCCAAAAACCGTCTCCACGTGCTCTATTCTTATTTTTTAATAAATGTTATAAATGTTACAAAAGTTACTGAGTTTTTTTGCAGCAGCCCATCCCTACCCCCACTGCACAAAAAAAGCGGGCCGAAGCCCGCTTTGTAATATTTGTAGATTAATTCTTTGGGTGCTGAAGTGCTATAGCTGATCGAGCCGGGGAATAGGCCAGGTGGTATCACTGATTTCCACGAGCAGTTTCTTCACTTCCTGCTGCTCCAGGTCTTCCAGCGTGCGCTCCTCGCCCTCCCACTGGTCGAGGGCGTAGCTGGCGTTGCGGCGCATGCCGGCAGCCACCACGCGCAGGTCGGTCCAGCCGGCTTCCGCGGCCGCCAGCTGCTGCTGGGCCAGGCCCGCCTCCAGCGTCATGTCGTTGATGATGTCGGCGCCGTAGGCACGCCGGGCTTCCAGCGTCTGATTTTCCTTCACCAGGCGCTTCACCGCATCGAGCAGCACCGGCACGTCGACCTCGCTACAGTCGGCCCAGGCCCCGCCGTGGGTGTCATCCTCGTCGGCATATAGCACGGCTTCAATCGCCGCAATGGCTTTTTGCTCCCGTTCGACAAGTGGCGTGGGGGCCCGAAGCTGAGCCTGTGCCATGCGGATTAAAATTAGCGTTCCCAGTGGATTGGGCATTGCCTCATCAAGAATTTCAACGAGGGCATCCCGCTCTTTTTCAGAACCAATAATTTCAGCACGACGCGCTATCTGGCCATCTGCTTTGAGATTGACATTCAGTTTCAGTTTCATAGTTGAAAAAATTAAAAAGGTAATTTTTCTTCATTGCCGTCATCCTCGACTGGCTCGGGAATTAGGCCGAACTCCGCCAGCTGCTCGCCGCTCAGCCAGTCCTGCACCTTAAAAAGATAAGGGCGGCTCGTGCTCTCGGTCAGGTACACCACGTCCGGGCGGCCCAGCTTGTCGAGGCGGTCCATGTCCAGGCCGATGGGGATGCGGTTGCGCATGGGCACGGGGTGGGGGTCCATCGCCCGCTTTTCCTTCAGGTAGGTGCGCACCTCCAATTCATCTGTGCGGTACTTGCCCTCCTCGTTGAGCTGCTTGGTGAGCCACTTGATGGGCAGCCGGAACTGCTCCAGGCGGTAGGTCAGGAACATGTCCTTGATGAAGTGCTCGATGCTGCGGTCGAGGCGGGTTTTGGTGGCCTCGCGCACGATGTGGAACTGCTCGGTGATGAAATCTTCGGGCCGGAACCAGAGGCGGCTCACCCGTTCGTGGTGGGGCTTGCGGTGGTGCAAAAAGTGCAGCCAGGCCGGGATTTCGGCAATCAGCTTGGCCTGCATGTCGGCGTCCTCGGTCCCCAGCGGCGGCACTTTCACCACGAACCAGCGGGTGTCCTCCTCGTCGATTTTCATCACCTTCTCCGCGTCGTTGCTGGTGAAGGCCAGCTTGGCGTAGAACGGCACCGGCTTGAGGTCCACGCCCTTGCGCTCGATCATGATTTCGTCCGACGTGACCATGTGCTTGAGGCGGTCCTTCTCGGTCGACTTGTCCGAGTTCTGCATGGCCTCGTCCAGGCCGATGAAGAATTTGCTGGCGTAGTGGTTGTTGAACTTCATCTGGAACTGGGACTGGTTGAGGATGGTGGCGTTGCTGCCGTATATCCAGGTCATCCACTTCAGGAAGGTCGATTTGCCGGTCTTGTTCTCCTTGCTCACCAGGATGACGACGGGCAGCTGGTGCTTGGGGTGGTTGTGGGCGATGGTGAGCCAGTCCAGGGCCACGGTGAAGGTGTCGGCCGTGACGCCGGTCTCCAGCGTGCCCTCGCCCCCGAAGATGTGCTTGAGGAAGGCCGCCGTGTTGGGGAAGGGCCCCTCCTTCAGCTCCCAGGGCAGCGGGGTGATGAGGTTGAGGTTGTTCTTCACCACGCGCTGGTACTCGCCGTTGAAGTTGGGCTCCACCGTGAAGCCGTCGTACTTGGGGCACTCGTCGAGGAAGTTGGGAAACTTCTTGTAGTCGCGCTGGATTTCGCCCACCTTGAAGTTCTCCAGCACCTCGCGCATGCCGCCGATGCCGTTGGGCTGGTAAATCCACTTGTACCAGTCGGAGCCGATGCGGGCGAAGCGGGCCGCGTCCTGGTGCTTGACGTAGCTCACCTCGTCGCCGTCGGGGTAGTAGCAGCGGCCGCGGTACACGAACTCGCGGTGGCCGATGTAGTCGGCGTAGAGCTTGTAGAAGACGGTTTCGGCGTTGAGCACCCGCCCCACGCCGAAGTAGTTGCGCACCAGGTCGTAGTGGGGCGTGGTGATGTTGCGGCCGGCGAAGTACTTGGTGGCCTCGGTGTGCAGGGCCAGGTCGTCGAGGATGGCCTGCTGCTGGTCGGGAAAGGCCTGGAACAGGTCGTCGAGGCCCTTGGCATTCTTCTCGCACAGCTCGCGCTTGCCGTGCAGGTAGAAGGCCCGCTTCAACGCGCACGCCTCGTCGTCGAGCAGCGGCTGGAGCATTTCCCGGAAGCCGATGACGGCCTGGGCGAACGAGGACGGCCGCAGGGCCAGGTCTTTGTCGGGGGCCCACTTCACGGTCAGCGCGTCGGCGTCGTGCAGCAGCACGATGGTTTCGACTTTGCAGGTGCGCAGGAAGGCCGTGAGGCTGCCTTCGAGCACGCGCACGTCGTTGTGCTTGTCGCTCACCACGGCGTTGGATGGCATGCCCACCACGGCCAGGCCCCGGGCGAAGGCGGCGGCGGCCTTCAGCTCGCCCTCCACCAGGTAGAGCACCGGCACCACCTCCGCGGCCTGGAACTTGGCCACCATGCCGGGCATCCAGAACGGCCGCGGCCGGGTGCCCTTGGTTTGGGCGTACTTCTGGGTTTGCTGGTGGCCCTCCAGGTCGGTGTAGGTGCGTGGCACCTTCAGGCGCACGCGCTCAAAAATGCTATCGGGGTTGTTCTTAGTGCCGTTGTCGTAGGTTTCCACCTCGCCGCTGAGCGTCGGGTAAATAATCACCAGGTTGTCGTCGGCGTCGCCGTACATCACGCTGAACGACTGCTTCATGTGCTGGTCGGGGCTGCGCGGGTTGGGGGCGCTGAACTGGAGCAGGCCGGCCGGCACGCCGGCAGCGGCCAGGCGCTGCTCGGCGTAGGAAATCGCAGCGGGTGGGGCGGGTGGGGCGGTATCGGTAGCAGCGGAAGGCATATCGCGGGAGGGCTAGGACAGGAAGGGCAGCGTAGCGGTGGCGGCCGCGCCGGGGTATTTGTGGGTGTAGGCGGCCTGCCGGGCCGTGATGGGCTTGTCGTAGCGGGCGTGGCAGCGCTGGCACATCAGGCCCAGGTTGTGGTCGCCGTGGTCGACCAGGGCATGGTCGAGATGCACCACGTTGAGCAGGATGCGGAAGGCGCGGAAGCCCGGCGGCGCGGGCTTCCGCTGGGGCAGCGAGCGGAACTTGCCGCCGGCGTCGCGGTAGCCCCAGAGGTGGTTGCCCAGGCCGCAGCACCGGCACTGGTGGCCGTCGCGGGCCAGGATGCGCGGCCGCACCTCCTTATGCCAGCCCTTGGGATAGTTGGAGTAGTCGATGGGCATGGCTTATTCCTTCCACTCCTTTAGCTCCTGGTAGCAATGCAGCATGGCCACCACGTCGCGCCGGCCGGCGGCGGCTTTGGCCAGGTTGAGCTGGATGCGCATCAGCATCGCCGCAACAAAGCCGGCGTTACCATCCAGGCCACAATAGAGTTGCTCCAATCTTTCGACGCGAACAATCTCATCTAACAGGCCTTCGGCGAGGTTCTGACTCATAGCGATGCGCATTAGTAGCGTAAATCGGTCCAGCCCACCAGCTGGCCCACGAACGGCAGGCTGTGCATCCGGTGCAGGAACTGCACCAGCTCCACCACGTCCTGAAAGCCGTCGCGGCGGCTCAGCTCCTGGCACTCCAGGGGCGTCAGCTCACGGCCGTCGACGCGGACGATGGGCTGCACCGGGGGCCCCAGGTAGCGTTCCCGGGGCCGCGGCACTTCGATCACCTGCACCACGCGCACCACGGCATCGGGCCGAATCTTGGTCATGTCGCGTTGGCGCACGTTGCGGTAGAACTGGATGGGCAGGCCCACGCGCCAGCGGGTGCCGCGGCGGATGGTGTGGGGCTTGGTGCCGTTGGCTACGGCCGCCACGAAGGCGGATTGAAAACCGAGGATCATAGCGCCGACACCTCCTCCCCCATCAGCTCGCGCAGCACCGACTCCAGCATCGCCTGCCCCGCCGGGTTGAGGGTGGCCAGCTCGGCTTCGTTCTTGCGCAGGTAGAGCATGTGCGTTTGGATCTGCTTTTTCACGCTTTCCACTTCCTTGCGGATGCCGGCCTCCAGCAAGCGGCGCTTGGGGTTGGTGAGCGCCGTCCAGGCCCCCGGCGAGAAGTACTGCTGCACCGTGTCGAGCCGGATGCCGGCGGTGTCCAGCGCGTCGTAGTAAGCCTGGTAGAGCGGATGGATGAGCTTCAGCAAGGCCCCAATTTTCATCAGGTCGCGGGCCCCGGCAGGCCCCAGGATGCGCGTGACTTCCTTGCTGACGATGATTTCCGCTATTTGGCCCACGGCGTCGTTGTTGGGCGTTTTGGGGGTTGGGCTCATGCTCACAGGATCAGGCGCAAAGGGTACACTTCCAGCGCGGCAGAAGGCGTGCGCTGGGCTCGCAACTCCCGCTCAAATTCATCGATGCGGGTTTCATTCTGGTCAATGGCCACGCGGGTGATGAAGCAGTGCACCACGATGCCAGAATCCGTTTTCCCTTCCCAAATGCGGGCCGGCACGCCGTTTAGTTCGACGGTTTTAGAGGTGCTTTCGACGGTGATTATCATGCTAGCCCGTCAATTGTGTTCTCAGTAAGGAATTCGGCCACCTTGGCCAGGGCGGCGGGCGTGCAGGCCACCACCTCGAAGGCCTGCTCGTCGCCCCCGACGTCGCGGATGTCGAATTCGACCCAGCCGCCGCACGCCATTCTCACCCAGTACCAGTACATCAGCCCGACTCCATTTTTGTGGCCGTGCGCGACAACAGTTTCCCGGCCGCTGGGCAGTTGCACGGCGGCGGTTTCGCAGCCCCTGGTGTACTTGTCGCCGCCCGCCTTATAGCCACAACCCAGGCTTTTTGCTTGCTTAGCCATTGTCCTGCCCTCCTTCCTGCCCTCTACTTACATCCAAAACCCACTCCAGGGCCTGAATGCGCACGTCGTAATCTTCGGCCCGACGCTTCATACCCAACCACTCATCATTCAACTCCTGCCACCTTTCTTCGCTGGTACGAAGCGCACCCATTTTCTCCAGCAGTGCCTGTCTTCCAAGTTCATTGCGCCGCTTGTTGTCCAGCAGTCGGGAAATATCGGCTTTTATTTCCACGGCCGATTTGCGCCGCCATTCGGCGCGCTGGGTGGGCGTGGACTGGTACAACTCCTCCGGCCAACCCAGCAGCTTTTTGAGCTTGTTGCCGTACTGGCATGCCTCGTGCGCCTGCTGCTCCGATTCGCCGTGCGTGGCCACGTTCTGGCCGCCTTCGCTATCGGCCGTAAACATGATGAGGTGGGTGGCCTTCAGTTCCTTCCGGATACTCTTGGCTTGTTCGATGGTAACGTCCATTGTATGAATGAATTGAACGACTTAAAAAATCAACTCAGCAGCTTCACCCGGCCACCTTTCACTTGGTCGTAAAAGGTGGCGTCGGCACCGTGGAGGTGTAGTTGTTGATGTTCACTTGCCAAAGCGGCCAACGGCCCCGCGGAACGCCCCGACGAGCATCTCAAATTGGTTGGCGGTGCACTCGCCCACCACCGCTTTACCGTGGGCGTCCTGGAGGATGAACATGAGCGAGGTAGCCCCGCTGACGGTGCCGGCTTCCAGGATGCCAACCGTGATGGCGGTGGCGTGGCGCATGTTGTCCACGTCCACGTCGGCCGCAATGGGCTTGCCGGCGGCTACGTCTTGTAAACTCTGAATGGTAACGGAAAGGGCTGCCATGTTGTGGGTAAAGGCTTGGGTGGGAAGGATAAAGACTAGGCGCTGGGCCCGAAGGCGGCGAAAAACTTGGGGAACAGCTCCTGCGCTGGGGCCCACACGGCCGTGACGCCTTCGCCCTGGCAGGTGCGGCACGGCACGAGCAGCGGCGGGTGCGCCTCGCCGGGCACGTAGCCCAGGTCGAAGAAGTACTCGGTGGGCGTGTAGCTCAGGCGCACGGCGTGGTAGTTGTCCCAGAAGCGGTGCAGCTGCTGGCGCTGGCCGTCGCAGGCCGGGCAGGGGCGTTGGGTGTAGAGCATCATGCCGCTTGCCCTCCTTCCGGCTGCTCGGCGTAGTAGGTGCGCACCATGGTGCGGGCCACCTCGAACAGGTCGTTGGCCTCGGCCAGCGAAAGGGTGAAGTAGGCCAGGCGGTTGGCCCCGGCGGCGGGCCACTGGCTCAGCACCTGGCCGCCCCATTCGGCTAGGGCCCGGCGCAGCGCCGGCTGCATGTCGTCGAACACCCAGACGTCGGTGGTGCAGCGGGCCCGGGGGCCCACGGCGGCGGGCGTGGGTAAGAGGTAGGGGGCGTGGCCGAGGTGGTGCAAATCGTGCACCAGCTGGGCGGCCGGTTGGGGGTGGTTCATGGCAGCAGCGAAAAGAAAAAGGGTGGAAAACGAGCGGTCGGGCGGGCAGCACCGGCCGCGGAAAAAGTCAGGCGGGGCGCTCCAACTCGGCCAGCGCGGCGGCGGCCTGGTCGTGGTTGTACTGCCAGGCGTCGGCCTGCCCGGTTTCGTGGGCAGCCAGCTTCCAGCGGTTCAGGTCGCGGCCCAGGCGTTCGATGGTTTGCTTGACCTGGGCGATCTGGGCGAGCAGGGCATCCTTGCGGGCCGCGTAGCCGGGGCCCTGCACCAGCCGGTCGAGGTCGGCCTTCAGGCCCACGAGGGCGGCTTCGGTGGCCTTGAGGTCCGCTTTTTTCACCCCGATTTTGTCGTAGGTCGTCACGGCCACTAGTAGTTGAGCAGCTCTTCCATGGGCACCTCCAGCACCTGGGCAATGACGGCCAATTCCTTCACCGAGGGCCAGGAGTTGTTGTTGAGCATCTGGGTGTAGCCCTTGCCGCTCATGCCCAGCGCTTCACAAATGCGCTGGCGGTACACCTCGACCAAACGCATGTCACGGGCCTCGCCCACGCGCCGGGCGATGACGGTTTCGATGGCGTTGCTGACCGGGGCCCGCAAGGCAGTTGTGGCATTTGTCATAGAAAAATTGTGTTGATTCTGTGATAATGTCACAGACATTTTGTGTTATTTGTGATTCTTGGTACGCGAAGATACCAACTATAACAATAAAACCAAACACATTATAAAAACCCGCACAAGGGATTGTGCACTTTCACAGGGAATTTTGCCCGCATGATTCACCACGGTGATGCGCTGCGCCTGCTGCTGAAAAGCGAGAAGTTGACCAATAGAGCGTTAGCGTCGCTACTGTATGTGCATCCCAACACCATCAGCAACTATATCCAGTCGTCCGAAATCAAGCTCGATGTGTGGCGGCAGATAGCCACTGCGCTGAAGAAGGACCTTAACGACCTGGTGCCGGGGCTACAGTTGTTCCGCACGCCCAACCCCGCGGCCGAACCGGCAACCCTTTACAGCTCGCCGCCCGTGCCGCCCGTGGCCGAAACCCTGAGTGCCTGCCAGAAAGAGCTGATGAGTCTCCAAGCCGCCTACATCACGCTGATGCAGGAGCATTTAGCACTGCTGCGGTCACTCTCCTCCAATCCCCAACCGACTTCATGAAAAAACTCTTACCGCTGCTGGCCTTGCTGGCCGGTTGCGGCGGCACCCCACCGCCCGTTGCCACCACCGTGCCCGCCCCGTCCGAACCGGCCGAACTCGCTCACTTGCCCAACCACGCAGTATTCGACGTGCCGGCATTGCGGCATAAAAGCCTAAATCAAATACGCGCGAAGCTGGGTGTTCCGAACGAGGACGATTCACAGCCAACTGCGGAACAACGCCGTGACTTGCGAGAGTGGGATAACGCCTATAAAAAGGAAGGCATGCAGTTGCGCATCAGCTATAACCCTCGAAACAATAAGGTGAAAGACTTTTTCATCAGCCCGCTAGACGGGGTGACCAATGACTTGAATGCTTTACTGGCGGCTGGCCACCTGACGCCCACCACACCAGGGTTTGAGATCCAGCCAGTTTTCCTGCACTTGAATCCCAGTACTCACCAGTACACGGGTGTGACGCTGGTACCCAACTAACCCCAGCCAGTTGGGACGGCTCGGCGCTTACCAACTGCTTACCAACCGAGGCAAAACAGGCTGATTTTCAGCTCTATTTGCGACTCCGGCTCCGGGTACGACACATTGCTACAGGAACCCCCGAAAAGCCGCCTCTCGCGTAGTAGAAGGCACTTTTCGGGGGTTCTTTCGTTTGGGCCACTACGCGAGCTATACCGACTTACTACAGGAAAAACGTCCCCAGTTACGCCCCTACTCACGGTCCTACTTCTCCCCTACCATGACGATTAAATTTGAACGGGGTACCGACTAGTCCGACGCCGCGGGCCGCTGCCAAGTGCACTTGTGGGCGTATTTCGACGAGCAGCCCTTCTGGATGAGCACGGGGGAGCGGTGCGCCGCCGCCGACTAGACCACCTCAAAAAGACCCGTTCCGCAAAGGATTTGACGGGTCACAGGAGGCAAATGATGTGCTCGATGCGTTATGGGAACGGGTGGCCGAGGCGTATCGGGACCTGCGCATAACGAGCGTGGCCGTTACCCCGGCCCCGTTGAAAGAGGCGTTGGCCCTGAACGTGGCGGTGGACTTACTGCCCGCGCCACTGCTTACGGACTACGGACTTATTCGAGGCATACACCGAGGTGCTACGGGCGCGAGGGTTCCGATTCCACACCCTAAAAGGCTACAAGACGGCGCACAACGCGCTGCGGGGGTTTGCGGCGACGTACCTAACGCATCCTGGCCAATTGTTTGGCCCCGGTGCGAAAGTTCAGGAAAAAGCCCTGCATGCACTACGAAGTTCGGACACTAGCGAAGTCAAGTGGATGCCGCGGCGCTTGGGCGCTTGTGGGTAAGTTTGGCCTTTCGTGGAAACTTGGCTCAGCCAGTCACCCGTATTAGCCAAATTCACTTGCTGCCAAGGGCGCCGAGCTTCTCCCAACGCCCGCCTACGATTCCTTATGCCTCACTCCTTTTCGGCTTCGGCCACGCCCGAGCCGGCGCCGGGTTTGCTGGCCGCTAACGGCAAGATGGCCGCGCTGGTGGACGCCAAAGACTGGTCGACCACCCCGCTGGGGCCCCTTGCGCAGTGGCCGCAGAGCCTGCGCACGACGGTGAGCCTGTGCCTGGCCTCTAACTTCCCCATCAACATTGCCTGGGGCCCCGGGCGGGTGCAGATTTACAACGACGGCTACTGGCCGCTGTGCGGCGACAAGCACCCCACCTCCCTGGGCCAGGACTACAAGGAGTGCTGGGCCTCGGCCTGGGAGGTGCTGGGCGAAGCCTTCGAGCAGGCGTCGGCCGGGCAGACGCGCTTTCTGGAAAACCAGCGCATGTTTCTGGACCGCTACGGCTACCTGGAAGAGACGTTTTTTACCTTCTCCTTCAGCCCTATCCTGGACGAGTCGGGCGGGGTGGGCGGCTTGTTTCACCCCGTAACGGAGCTCACGCAGCAAACCCTGGCCGAGCGGCGCCTCAACATCCTGCGCACGGTAGCCGAGCGCACGGCGGGGGCCCCCACCGAGCCTGAAACCGCCGTCCTGCTGCTGGAAACCTTTGGGGAGTCGGCGTTGGATGTGCCGTTTGTGGTGCTTTACTCGTTAGCGCCCGGGGCGGAGCAGGCCCGGCTGGAAGGCCAGGTGGGGCTAGACCAAGCGGCGGCGCTGGTGCCGAGTGCCATTGCCCTGGCCGAGGGAATGGGCGAGGGAATGGGCGAGGGAATGGGCGAGGGGATGGCCGGTTCCTGGCCGCTGGCCGAAGCCGCGCGCACGGGTACCGCCCAACGAGTGGAACAACTGGCTACCGGCTTCGGCCCATTTGCCGGCGGCCCCTACCCAGAAGCTCCGCACACGGCCCTGGTTTACCCGCTGCAACTAGGCGGCGCGGCGCAACCCGCCTATTTTCTGGTGCTGGGCGTGAGTGCCCGCCGGGCCCTAGACGCCGAATACGCCCTCTTTTTTGACCTGTTGGCAGGGGCCACGACCACGGCCCTGGCGAAGGCCCGCACGCTGGCCGAAGAGCGCCAGCGGGCCGAAGCGCTGGCTGAGCTGGACCGCGCCAAGACGGCTTTTTTCAGCAACATCAGCCACGAGTTTCGCACGCCGCTGACGCTCATGCTCGGCCCGCTGGACGACGCGCTAACGGATTGCACCCACCCGCTGCCCGCCCCGCAGCAGGAGCGCCTGGTGCTGGTGCAGCGCAACACCCTGCGCCTGCAGCGGCTGGTGAACAGCCTGCTGGATTTCTCGCGCATCGAGGCGGGCCGCCTGCAGGCGAATTATGCGCCCCTCGACCTGGCGGCCTACACGGCCGAGCTGGCCGGCGTGTTTCGCGCGGCCCTGGAAAAAGCCGGGCTGGCCCTGGAAGTGGACTGCGCCCCGCTGAGCGCGCCCGTGTACGTGGACGCGGGGATGTGGGAAAAAGTCGTATTCAACCTGCTGTCCAATGCCTTGAAGTTCACCTTTGCGGGGAGCATTCGGGTGAGTTTGCGCGAAGAAGACGGGCACGCCGTGCTGCGGGTGGCGGACACCGGCGAGGGCATGGCGGCGGCCGAGCTGCCGAAGCTGTTCACCCGCTTTTACCGGGCGGAGGGCACCCGGTCCCGCTCGCACGAGGGTTCGGGCATCGGGCTGGCGTTCGTGCAGGAGCTGGTGCAGCTCCACGGCGGGGTGATAACGGCCGACAGCCGGGCGGGGCAGGGCAGCACGTTTACCGTGCGCTTGCCACTGGGCGCGGCGCACTTGCCGGCGGAGCAGGTGCGGGACGCCCGCCCAGCCGCCCCACAACCAGCCCACGGGGCGGCGTTTGTGGAAGAGGCACAGCAGTGGCTCGCGGAGATGCCCGCGTGGCCGGCGGGCCCCGGTGCCACTCCGGAGGCGCGGCTGGCGGACGAGGCCGCGGCGACCATCCTGGTGGTGGACGACAATGCCGACATGCGCGGCTACGTGCAGCGCATCCTGGCCCGGCGGCCGCAGTGGACTGTGCGCACGGCGTCCGACGGGCTGAAAGCGCTGGAAGCCGTGACGCAGCAGCGGCCCGATTTGGTGCTCTCCGACGTAATGATGCCACACCTCGACGGCTTCGGCCTGCTGCAGGCGCTGAAAGAGAACCCCGACACGGCCCGCATTCCGGTGGTGCTGCTCTCGGCCCGCGCCGGCGAGGAGGCCACCGTGGAAGGCTTGGATAAAGGCGCCGACGATTACCTGGTAAAGCCCTTCGCGGCCCGGGAGCTGCTGGCCCGCGTGCACACCCAGCTCGACATCACCCGCACCCGCCAGGACAACACCCGGCTGCGGGCCGCCGAAGAAGAGCTGCGCAAATTTAAGGTACTGAGCGACCATGCGTTTGACGCCTTCATCCTGATGCGCGCCGACGGCTCGTTTGCCTACCTCAACGCCCTGGCCCGGCAGCGCTGGGGCTACACCGCCGAAGAAGTGGAGCAGCTGCGGGTGCCGGACGTGGACCCCATTTACCAGGAGGACAAGTTTCGGGCGGCGTTTGCGCAGGCGCAGCAGCGGGGGGCCCTGCCGCCCTTCGAAACCCGGCACCGCCGCAAAGACGGCAGCACGTACCCCGTCGAAGTGAGCATGGGCGGCATCACCCTGGATGGGCAGCCGCACATGTTCGCCATTGCCCGCGACATCACCGCGCAGAAAACCCACACCGAGGCGCTGCACGAGAGCGAGCAGCGCTTCCGCATCCTGGCCGACGCGACGCCCAACCTGGTGTGGGCGGTGAATCCGGATTCCACCATTCGCTACATCAACCAGGCGTTTATCGACTTTGTGGGGGCGACGCCGGCGCAGTACGAGGCGACGGGCTGGGGCCCCTACATGCACCCCGACGAGCTGGACAACGCCCAACGCCTGCTTACGGAGGCCATAGCCACGCGCACCCGCTACACGCTGGAGCACCGCATGCGGCGCCACGACGGGCAGTACCGCTGGCTGCTGGCGCAGGGGGCCCCGAGCTACTTCCCCAACGGGGAGCTGTACGGCTACGTGGGCTCGGCCATCGACATTACCGAGTTGAAAGAAACCAACGAGCAGCTGGTGCGCACCAACCGCGACCTGGACAATTTTGTGTACACGGCGTCGCACGACCTTAAAGCGCCCATCAGCAACATTGAAGGGCTGCTGCGGCTGCTGGAAGACCTGCTGCCCGCCGAGCTGCGCACCGACGACACGCTGCTGCCCGTGCTCACGCGCATGCAGGACGCGGTGGAGCGCTTCACCCGCACCATTGGCCACCTCACCGACGTGAGCAAGCTGCAGCTGGAATTTGCCCACCCGGCGGCGCCCACCGCCCTGGCCCCCCTCATCGAGGACGTGCGCCAAGACTTGCAGCCGCTGCTGGCCGAAACCGGCGGCCGGCTGGCCGTGAACGTGGTGGAATGCCCCACACTGGTGATAGCAGAGAAAAACCTGCGCAGCATGCTGTACAACCTGGTGAGCAACGCGCTGAAGTACCATCATTTAGACCGGCCGCCGGTGGTGCGCATCAGTTGCCGCCTCGAAGGCGGCCACCGCGTACTGCGGGTGCAGGATAATGGCCTGGGCCTGTCCGAGGGGCAACAGGCCAAGCTGTTCGGGTTGTTTGAGCGCCTGCACACGCACGTGGAGGGCACGGGCGTGGGTTTGTACATGGTGAAGAAGATGGTCGAAAACGCGGGCGGCACCATCTCGGTGCAGAGCCGGGAGGGCGAAGGCTCCACGTTTGCCGTGTGGTTTCCGGCTTAGCGGGCGTAACCACCAGTGACCTCGGCCGTACCATTGCATGGCCAGCTTACCGCGGCTGCCCCTCCCGCCATGCCCCAACTTTCCAGCATTCTGCTGGTGGACGACGACACGACCACCAACTTCCTAAACCAAACGCTCATCAAACGCATGGGCGTGGCCGAGCACCTGCACATTGCCGAAAATGGCGCCGAGGCCCTACAGGTCCTGCACCAGTCCTGCGTGCCCATGAGCGCCAGCTGCCCCGACCTGATCCTACTGGACATGAAAATGCCCATCATGAACGGCATTGAGTTTCTGGAGGCCTACGCCCAGCTGCCCCCAGTCAGGCAGCAGGGCGTCGTCATCGTGGTGCTCACCACGTCCCTGTTGCCGAGCGACATGGAGCGGGTGCAGCAGCTGCCCGTGGCGGGGGTGCTGAACAAGCCGCTGACCAAGGAGAAGCTAGGGGCCGTAGTGGCAGAGCATTTTGGGGCAGGGTCGGGGGGCTAACGCAAGCGGGCCTTATGGCCCCAACACCTTCTCTGTGCATGCCGTCAACCCCACACATGGCTTACGCGCAAGCGGCTCCCGCTCCTTGCGCTTACCGCTGACTTTTTTTGGCAACACGCGAGCAGTTTGGCTAGTAGTGCCTGCGTAGGGGTGCGAAAGCGATTGAGGGGGACTGAGTGGGTAGGCCAAAGCTACCTTTGGGCCATGCCTGACGCCATTGTACTTACCTCCCGCACCCTTTATTTTCGTCCCGATCTGCGCGTATTGGTAGTGCGCTGGCACACGAAAGCCCCGCTAGAGGCGGTGAAAGCCGAGTACTGGCAGATGCTGGAGGCGGCTGTGGCGCAGGGGCTGAACGACTGGCTGCTGGATATACGCCGGCGGGACAAAGTGCCCGCTGAGCTAAGTACCTGGGTGAACAGCACGTTTTACCCGGAAGCGGTGGCGCAGATGGCCCCTCGGCGCCTACGAATGGCAGTGCTGAACTCGCCGTTTATGACGCAGCTGTACACCACTGACCCGGTGCAGCAACGGGAGGTGGCCTATGCGCTGGACCGGGCCCGCCCGTTTGACATTGCCTTGTTTGAGGACGAGGGCAAGGCCATGGAATGGCTGCGGCCGGTGCAGGAACGGTAGCGCCGGCAGCAGCAGAGCCCAATTGCACAGCTGACGAAGGCGGATGCGCGGGTGCATTTGCCCCGGAGGGGGCCCCAGCAAGTGGCTGCGTTTAAAGAACCGTCTGCACGTTGAGGGGTAGCGTGGAAATGGAACGAGCGGGTCAGCTGGCCCGCTCGTTCTGGTTTGGGGTTTGTGATTCGTTAGTTTTAGAACGGGTGGTGGCCGTTGCAGAAGTAGGAGGTGGCTGACCCGCAGTATCTTGGGTCTATGCAGGGCCACAAGCAGTTCACCGACACGGTCGTCACGCGCTTTCGCTTGTCCGAGCGCGTACCACGCCACAACCTCTAACGCCGGTTAAGCGGGCTGCTGGACTGGGAGTTTCTGCGCTCGCAGACCCGCTCCGTCTACAGCCACACCGGGCTGCCCTCCTTGGACCCCGTCGTCTTTTTCAAGCTGGTGCTGGTGGGGCGCCTGGAAAACATCTTCAGCGACCGCCGCTTAGGTGTATAGTCCCAGCATGTAGTGGAGGCATTTTCAGTACCGAACTTCGCCAGTACTTATGGGACAAGTACTTCACGGCAGCGCCCGTACAACGCCGGCAGTGCGACGCCGCATCCAGCAAAGTCCAGAAAGCGCGCAAAGCTTAGCGAAACGCCACGGGGTCAATGTGAAAACGGTGACTAAGTGGCGCAACCGCAGCACGACTACAGACGCGCCGACGGGGCCAAAGCCGGTTTCCACCGTGCTTACCGCCGAGCGGGAAGCGGGCGCGGGCGCTTTTCGCCAGCAGACCCAACTGCCGCTCGATGACGGCCGCTACGCCTTGCAGGAAACCATCCCACCGCGCGCGCTCGGCCCTGCACCGCCTGTTTCAGCGCCACGGCCTCAGCCGCCTGCCGGCTCCGGAGCCCGCGGAGAAGCAAAAGAAATTTAAGGATTACCCGATTGGCTACCTGCGCGTCGACTTCGCCGAAGTGCCTACCGAAGCGGGTACAGTGTACCGCTTCGCCGCCCTTGACCGCACCAGCAAGCCGGCCTTTGCCGCATGGCACCCCCGGGCCACGAAAATGCTGGCCGCTGACTTTTTGCGGCGGGTGCTGGCCGCCATTCCCTACCCAGTGCCTAAAGTGTTGACCGACAACGGTACCCAATCCGGCACCCTGCCCCGCCGGGCCTACGCCTGGCGGCACATTTTTGACCGTGTCTGCGACGAGCGCGGCATCGAGCACGGCATCGAGCACCGCTTCACCAAGCCCGCCCATCCGTGGACGAACGGGCAGGTCGAGCGCTTCAACCGCACCTGGAAAGAGGCCACGGTGCGCCAGTACCAGTACCAGTACCAAACCACGGCCCAACTCAATGAGCACCTGCAAGCCTTTTTACTGGCTTACAACTACGGTAAACGGCTTGAGCGGCTACGAGGCAAACCCCCACACGAATTGGTTTGCCAACAATGGCACTTAACCCCTACTATCTTCATGCGTGGCCCCACCCACCTCATGCTGGGACTATACAGCTTTCAGGGTGGTCAGGTTGTCATCGTGCACGATAGCAAACGAAGCCTTGGTTTTGGCTACGATCTTCTCGATGTTTTCCTGGGTTTCGGGCGTCACCACCACGACCTACGCGCCTTTGGAGTACAGCAAAAGGGGTGGGGCAGTCGCTATCACCAAACATTTTACTGCTACCGACGGAACGTCTACCGCTACCGGTTATGCTTGTCACAAAGTGAGCTGCGCATCAAAAATATGATGGTTTCGGGTTGGCAGGGACGCAAGGTCGTATTCAAACTCGGGGAGCCGGGTGAAAAAGTCTTGCACGGCTCAGCGAAACTCACCCTTGGTGCGGTAAAAGGTGGTGTTGATAATCTTCTGCCGCAAATACTTCCACAGCCGCTCCATCAGGTTCAGATTAGGCGAGTAGAATGGTAAAAATACCTGCACAATCGGCGTATCGGCCAGCCATTGCCGCAGTTCCTTATTGTTGTAGTAGCGGGCGTTGTCGCAGACCACGAAAATCCGCTCTTTATCGGGGTGGGCGGTCAGTAGTTGCTCGTATAAGCGTAGCGTGCTCTGTGCGTTCATGCAATCGGTTTCAACGAGCAGCACCTGTGTCGGCTCGCAGGCGTTCAGACCCGCGTTTAGGTTTACCCGCTCCCAGCCGCTGACGGTGGGGCCGTTCTTCGCCCACGGCGCACCAGGCTCTGGTGCAGCGCATGTTGTGGGTGCGGTGGGCCGCGTCGGCATAGTAGAGTACCGCTTCACCCCGCTACACGTGGGCTTCGAGCACGGACAGCTCCTGCAAAAAGTCCTGTTGGGCCTCCGCATTAGCCTGGCAGGGGCGTGGTGAGCTTATAAGTAAAGCCCAGCCGGTGCAGGAACTCCGTCAGGCCGGAGACCGAATACGCGACCCCGTAGGTGGCGGCCACCCAGGCTTGCAAGGCTTTCACGTCCGTATAGAGTAGAGCAGCGAGTTGACTTCGTGGCTAGAGGCCCGCGAGTTGAGCACTGCTCAGCAGGCCCCAGTAGCCGGGGCGCTCGTGGAGCAGGTACCTGGCTAGGCCCAGGTAGGTGAAGGCGCGCACGCAGCAGTACACCGTGGCCTCATCCAGGCCCAGGTCGTCGGCAATACTGGGCAGCAGGCGGCCCTTAACTACCAGCAGAATGACCGTCACTTTCACACACCCGTCGTCGTCGCGCCGTTGCTTTTGCAACTGCCGCAATTCACGCCGTTCTAAGGCTGTCAGGTTGACATCCATAAGGCAATGTTGGCACTTTTTAACCACTACTTTAGCACCTCACTTCGTGACGAGTATAAGTAAAACCGATGAAAAGAAGAATTTTTGTTAAAAACTCATCTTTAACAGCTTTAGGCGTAAGTGCCTTTGGGCTAATGGACTCCTATAGTAAAAGTTTTAAAGGTGGGAACATGTTGAAAGTAAACGAACAGCGTGTGGCAAGCCGCATTGCCGAGTTAGCCAAATTTGGCATGGACGATAAAGGCCATGGCTATCGAGTGGCTTACACCAAAGGCGACATTGACGGAAGGGCTTGGTTTATTGGGCAGCTGAAAAGGGCTGGGCTTGACCCAATTATTGATGCAGCAGGAAATATTATCGGTAAACGAAAAGGAAAAAATCAAGCGCTCAAACCCATTGCCTTTGGTTCGCATATTGACATGGTCCCAGATGGCGGAAACTATGATGGTCCGTTGGGTTCAATCAGTGCGTTGGAAGTAATTGACGTGCTGAACGAAAATAAGCTACTAACCGAGCATCCGCTGGAAATAATCATTTTTGCCAATGAAGAAGGGGGCACTATTGGCAGTATGGCGATGGCGGGCGGACTAACCAAAGCGGGGTTGCAGCAAAAAAGCCAAAATGGTTTAACCATGGCGGACGGAATTAAAGCAATTGGCGGCAATCCCGATAACATTCAATCATGTATCCGGAAAAAAGGGGACATCCATGCTTGGTTGGAATTGCATATCGAACAAGGTGGCATTTTAGAGCGGGAGAATGTACAGATTGGGGTGGTAGAAGGCATTGTAGGAATTGTGCATTGGGAAGTAACCGTAGAAGGTTTTGCCAACCATGCGGGTACAACACCCATGGCTATGCGGCAAGATGCCTTACTGGCTTCAGCAAGAGTGATCCTAGCGGTCAATGAAGTCATCAACTCTGTGAAAGGAAATCAGGTTGGGACTATTGGCAGAATTGCCGCAACGCCCAATGCGTACAATGTAATTCCAGGTAAAGTGGTATTGGGGTTAGAGATCCGAGATTTGTCAGCCGATAAAATTGAAATACTCTTTCGGGAAATAGAAAAGCGGGCAGCCGCGATAGCCACAGAAAGCAACACAACAATTAGGTTTGAAAGGCAGGCAAACGCATCAAAACCAGCCCTAACGGATAAGAAATTGCAGGAAACCATCAACACAGCTGCTAAAGCCTTAGGGTTTAGTACAAAATTTATGCAAAGCGGCGCTGGCCATGATTCACAAGAAATCGCCTCGATTGCCCCTGTTGCCATGATTTTCGTGCCAAGTGTTGGGGGCATCAGCCATTCGCACAAAGAATTTACCAGAACGGTAGACATGGCCAATGGCGCTAATGTGCTTTTACAAACGATAATGTCTATTGACAAGGATAAAGAATAATGAACACCTAGTACTTAGTCAGAGGAATTAGTTACCCTAATTTTCTGATAGTATCGGCCGAGTTTGGTCCGGGCCTGCTCCACGGTGAATTGCCAGTGCACCACGCCGGGCGCGATGGCCACCGTGCCGCCGGGGCACTCAGCTGGGCGGGCTGGCCTTTTTCCTGGTAGTAGCCGGCGCCGTCGGTGGCAATCAGCATCTGGCCGGCCGGATGCGAGTGCCAGCTGTTGCGGGCGCCGGGTTCGAAAGTCACGCTGCCCACCACGCAGCCGGTAGGGTTAACGGGCTGGGTAAACAGGGTTACCCCAGGCAGTGCCCTTGAAGTACTCGGCGGGGCCCTTATTGGTGGCCGCAATGGCGGTGTTTTTTGAGGTGGTCGGGTTAATCAGGAGAGAATTGGGTGGTAATTTCCCAATTCCATGGAAAAAGCCTCTTCCTCCAAACGGCCGCGCTATGATGCGGCCTTTCGGGCCGAAGCCCTGCGGCTGGCCAGCGAAAGCCGCTCGACGCTAGCAGTCGCGCCCTGAACCTCAACGCCAAATTGCTCTGTCAATGGCAAAAAGCGGCTCAGCAGCCCTTGCCCGCTGACCCGGCCGAGGCCGCTGAAGTGCGGGCCCTGCGCCTGGCCAACAAACGGCTGGCGCAGGAGCTGGAGATTTTAAAAAAAGCCATCGCTATCTTCTCGCATCCCCCGACCCCGTGAGCCAGTTGCAGTTTATTGACCAGCAACGCGTTCACTATTCGGTGCACCTGCTCTGCCAGGTCTTACACGTCGTGCCCAGCCGCTACTACGCTTGGTGCCAGCGCGCTGTGCCGAAAACGGAGCCAGCCTGGGAAACGGTGATGGTCGACGTGTTTGACGACCACCAGCGGCGCTACGGCACGCGCCGGCTGCAGGTCGAGCTGCGCGAATTGGGCCACCGCGTGGGCCGGCAGGCGCTGCGGACAGCCCTGCGCCGCCATGGACGTAAGGCCTTACAGCCCAAAGCTTTCACGCCCCGTACGACCGATTCGACCCATGGCAAGCGCTGCGCCCCCAATTTGCTGCTCGACCAGCCCAAGCCCAGCCAGGCCAATCGGGTGTGGGTCAGCGATATCACCTACCTGCCCCTGGCTAACGGCAACTGGGTTTACTGCTGCGCCTTCCAAGACGTGTGCACCAAGCAGGTCGTGGGCTGGCAGGTGCGGGCCGACATGCCCGAAGCCCTGGTGACCACGGCCTTGCAGCGGGCCCTGCTCGCGCAACGGCCCGCTCCCGGCCTCATCGTCCACTCCGACCGGGGCGGCCAATATGTAGGCAATGCCTACAAAACCCTCCTGCGCGATGCCAAGGCCCAACGCTCGCATAGCCGCCGCGGCGAGTGCTACGACAATGCCCAGGCCGAGAGTCTCTGGTCGCGCCTCAAAACCGAACTGCTCGAACTTCGCGAGTGGCCCGTTTTTAGGGACTTGGCCGATGCGCAAGCCAGCGTGGCCGCGTATTTTGACTACTACAATCACAAGCGCCGCCACTCCAGCATTGGCTATTTAAAGCCTTATCTCTTTCATCAACAACAACTTGCCAATATCACCTAATTCTCTCCTGCTCAACTAGGCCACCTCAATATTGCTTGGTCGCTCATGGATTGGAAAAAGTCAGGAGTACAGGGGTTACGGGTTGGTCTACGCATCACAAAGTTCCTAAGCCCATGAACGGGTCAAAAGCAAGACTCAAAAAGCTTTGTATAAAATTCAAGCAGTAGAGGTGACGCTGAGTGAGTTGATAGCAATACACACGGCGCGCAACGCCTTTGCGATGCAGGGACTGCGGCGGGGAATACCGGCGACGGTATTGCGGCGGGTGGTGGGTATTGCCAAATTTAAGAACGCTACGCGCTACGCTTAAATCCCTACCAATAAGGTCCAATTCGTACTACTACAATGGTTTGTAAAACGCAGGCCGGTTATCACTCCCACCTGTATAGCTTGACATGCAGGCAAGGGGCTAACCCGAGCATTCAGTAAAGGCGCCTGTGCTCGGTTCATGCTTCACCTGTGCCCGACGTGCCTCGGAGGTGAAAGGAAATTATGCTGGCTAACTGCTGAGCACCTCGGAGACCTCGGCGGGGTCGAGGCCGGTGAGGCCGCAAAAGCCCTGCACGGTGAACAGGGCCCCGGCGGGCTCGCCAGCGCCAAGCGGATAAATAATTGTACGCAGGTAATACTCCCCTAACATTCAGGGTATAAATTTGCTAGTAAATATTGGGGTAACCATGTTCGCTGGCGTAAGCCGGAGCCGGGGCCCAAATTCACTTCTCTACTGCCTGGATGAAACAACACTTACTTCGCCTCGGGGGGCCCCTGTTGCTCTGCCTGATGGGCTTTACTGGACCGGCGCGCGTGGCGCGCCAGCTGCTGGCTCCGCTACGCGCGGCCGCGGTGGCTCCGGAAACCTTCGAAACCGGCACCAAGCCAGACTACCCCACCGGCACCGTCGCGTTTGCCACCGGCAGCTGGACGCTGGCCGATGCCCTGGTGGGCACCGACGCCGCCGACCACAAGAACGGGGCCCAGGCCGTGCGCTTGCAGCAGGCCGGCACGCTCACGATGAACTTCTACCTGCCCGACGGGGCGGCCACCGTGACGGTGCAGCACGCCACCTACGGCACCGACGGCAGCAGCAGCTGGGAGCTGTGGGCGCAGTCGCAGGGCTGCGACTGCACCAAGTGGACGAAGGTGGGCGCCACGGTAATCACCTCCTCGCCCGCGTTGCAGGCGGCGTCGTTTGTGGTGAATATTCCGGGGCCCGTCAAGTTTGAAATCCGCAAGACCTCCGGGGGCCGGGCGCGGCTCGACATCGACGACTTTGCCGCGACGGACTACGGCGTGGCCCTGCCCGCCGCCGACAACAGCAACCTGGCCCTGGGCAACCCGAGCGGGGCCCAAACGGACGTGGCAATGCCCAACAACTACTTGCTGCTCAAGTCGCAGTACGCGGTGTCGTACAGCCGCGACCAGGGCAAGCCCAACTGGGTGAGCTGGCACCTGGACCTGTCGGACCGCGGCGGCATTGACCGGCAGGACGACTTCCGGGCCGACGCCACGCTGCCCGCCGAGTGGTACCACGTCACGGAGTTCAGCTACGTGGGCTCGGGCTTCGACCGGGGCCACAACTGCCCCTCGGCCGACCGCACCTCGAGTGTGGAGAACAACTCGGCCACGTTCCTCATGACCAATATGATGCCCCAGGCCCCCCAGAACAACCAGCAAACCTGGGCCAACCTGGAGAACTACACCCGCACCTTTTTGGCCGGCGGCAACGAGGTGTACATCGTCTGCGGCTCGTACGGGGTGGGCGGCACGGGCTCGGCCGGGGGCCTCACGACGACCCTCGACCAGGGCCGCGTGACCGTGCCCAACCGCTGCTGGAAAGTGGTGGTGATTTTGCCGGTGGGCGACAACGACGTGGCCCGCGTGAACGCCGGCACCCGCATCATCGCCATCGACACGCCCAACATCAACTCCATCAACACGGACTGGGGCGTGTACCGCACCACCGTGGACGCCATCGAGGCCGCCACCGGGCTGGACCTGCTCTCCAACCTGCCGGTGGAAGTGCAGGCTGCCGTGGAGGCAAAAATCGACGCTGGCCCGGTGAGCTAAGGCGGCCCGGGGCCCTGTTTGTTTCATTCTTCTGGATTTCTCGCGGTTACGCCGCCTTTCTATGTTATTGACTTCTAATTTTTTGCGCGGAATGCGCCGGGGATTGGCACTGGCCGCGGCCGGTGCGCTGCCCCTGGCCGCCGGGGCCCAGGCGCTGCTGCCCAGCGCCGCCCCGGTCACCGAAACCTTCGACGGGCTGGGCACCGCCGCCGCGGCCGCGGTGCCCACCGGCTTCTTACTATCGGCCGAAGCCGTGCCAACCTACGGCAGCGCCGCCAACTATGCGGCCACGACCGTGGCCACCACGGGCAACAACTTCACCGCGGGCGGCACCTACAACTTTGGGGCCGTGGCTGGCTCGGCGGATAGGGCCCTGGGCTTTCTGAACAGCGGCTCTTACACCTCGCCGCGCCACATCCTGTTGGCGGTGAAGAACACCTCGGGCGCGGTAGTGCAGGACCTAGCCGTGCAGTTCGACATTGAAAAATACCGCTCCGGCAGCCGGGCCTACGACTGGAAGTTTTACGTGAGCACCGACGGGGTGACGTGGGCCGCCCAAACGGCTGGCGACCAGAACTTCACAGCCGACGCCAACAACACCGTTTACAGCTACCCGCCGCTCACCACCACCAAGCAAGTGGCGCTCACTGGCCTGAACCTGGCCGCCGACGCCACCTATTACCTGCGCTGGAGCGACGTGGGCGCCGGCGGCAGCACCAACGGCCAGGGCCTGGCCCTCGACAACCTGGTGCTGACGCCCACGCTGGGCACCGGGACCGGCACGCCCACCGCCAGCATCACCACCGCGGCTACGGCCTACGGCAGCCCGTACTGCCTGAGCAGCAGCGCCGGCAGTGCTAGCTTCGCGGTGGCTTATGACGCCACTGGCTTTGCGGCGGGCGCCACGTTCAAGGCGCAGCTTTCGAGCGCGGCGGGCGTGTTTCCGGCCAATGCGACGGACAACATTATTGGCAGCGGCGCGGCCTCGCCGCTCGCGGCCACCTTGCCGGCGGGCACGCTGAGCGGCAGCGGCTACCGCATCCGGGTGGTGAGCGACGCGCCGCTCACCTTTGGCACCGACAACGGGCAGAACCTTGCCATTAACCTAGCCCCGGCCACCAACCCGGTGACGGTAACGCCCATAGCCAGCCAATCGGTGACGAGCACCGGCACGGGCGTGGCCCTCACAGCCACCGCTGGGGCCCCATCGGCCTTTGCTTGGTACTACGGCACGGCCGCGGCGGGGCCCTACGCCACGGCGCTGGCGGGTGCCACGGCGGCTACGTATCAGGTCAGCGGCGCTAATTTTCCGGCCGCGGGCACCTATTACGTGGTGGCCCAGGCCACCTCTGTCTGCGGGGCTGTGGTGGGCCTGAGCGCCCCGGTGGCGGTGACCGTGACGGCCCCGGTGGTAGTAACGAAACCCACCCTGACGGCTTCGCTCACTACGTTGGCCGACTTTGGCAGCACCGCCAGCGGCGCGGCCAGCTTGTCGAAAAGCTTCACCCTGAGCAGCGCTAACCTCACCGGCCCGGTGACGGTGACGCCCGCGGCCGGCTTCGAAATCCGCGTGGGGGCCCAGGCCTTTGCCTGCTGCGCCATCCAAGTAACGCCTGTTGATGGCGCGGTGAACGCCACCGTGGACGTGCGCTTCGTACCCACAGCAGCGCAGGCCTTCGCGGCTAGCCTCGCGGTGCAGGGCCCCGGCGTACCGGCCCTGGCCGTGGCCGTGAGCGGCACCGGCGTAGCACCGGTGTACCCGGCCTCGGTGAGCAGCGTGGCCGTGACGGCCCTCGCGCCTACCACCGCCACGGCCGGCGGCACTGTGGATGCCGACGGCGGCAGCGCCGTGACGGCCCGGGGCGTGGTGTGGAGCAAAACCGCCAACCCCACCCTGACGGCCACCAAAACCACCGACGGCGCGGGCTCCGGCACCTTCGCCAGCGCCCTCACCGGCTTGCTGCCCGGCACCGCCTACTTCGTGCGGGCCTACGCCACCAACGCCGCGGGCACCGCCTACGGCGACGAGTTGACCTTCACCACGGCCAACATACCGCTGGCCGCCGAGCCCACCGCTTCGGCCTCCCTCACGGCCAGCGCCGTGACCAGCAACTCGCTGCACCTGACCGTGGCGGGCGGCAACGGGGCCAAGCGGCTCATCCTGGCCCGCCTCACCACCGCCGTAAACGCCGCGCCCGTTGACGCGACGACTTACGCCGCTGACGCCACCTTTGGCGTGGGGCCCCAAATCGGTACTGGCAACTACGTGGTGTACAACGGCACCGGCACCGGCGTGACCGTGACCGGCCTGCGGGCCGGCAATACCTACACGTTCGCCGTGTTTGAGTACAACGACAACGACACGCCTTTCGCCGAGAACTACCGCACCACTGCGCCTGGCACACTAACGCAGGGAACAACGGCCGCCTCGGCTGCGCTGCTGCTCGAAGAAAACTTCGCCTACCCCGCCGGGGCCCTGCTGACCGCCAACGACTGGACGGCTCACAGCGGCGCCGGCACTAACGCCGTCGGCGTGGTGGCCCCCGGCCTGAGCTACGCCGGCTACGGCGCCAGCGGCATCGGCAACGCGGCGGCCATCGTGGCCAGCGGCGAGGACGTGGGCCGCGGCTTCGCGCCCGTGGCGCCCCGCACGCCGGTGTACGTGTCGTACCTCGTGAACGTGGCCAGCGCCACCACGGCGGGCGACTACTACTTCCATCTGGGGCCCGCGCCCCTGAGCACCAACTTCCGCAGCCGGGTATTCGTGCGCCGCAACGCCGCCACTGGCAAGGTACAGTTCGGCATCAGCGGCAGCGCCGCGGCCACGTATGGCACCACCGACTACGAGCTGAACACCACCTACCTGCTGGTGGTGAAGTACAGCTTCGACGAAACCGGCAACCTGGCCCAGCTCTTCGTGAACCCGCCCGCCGACGCCGAGCCCGCCACGGCCGACGTGAGCGCGGCCGAAGCGGCCAGCACCTCGCCGGCCAACATCGGCACCGTGGCCCTGCGCCAGGGCGCCAGCTCGCCCAACCTGGTGGTGGACGGCCTGCGCGTCGGTACCGCCTACCAGGTGGTGCGCGCGGGCGCCGCGTGCACGACGCCGGTAATTACGGCGCCGGTGGTACCGGTGGCAACGGCCCAGGCCGGTTTGCGCGGGGCCCCGGTGGCCTTTGCGGCCACTGCTACCGGCTCGTCGGTGCTCACGTATTCGGTTGTGGTGAACGGCACGACGACGGCCATCACGTCACCCTACGTGTTTCCGCTGGGCACCACGGTGGTAACGGCCACGGCCACCAACGACTGCGGCACCGCCTCGCTGCCCTTCTCCGTAACAGTGCAGAGCCCGACGGTGGTGAGCGTGCTGCACCAGAACGCCGATTACCTGCCCAACGACGACACGGTGCGCCCCAACCTGGACCTGGTGAACAACAGCGCCGAGGCTATTCCCTACCAAGAATTGACCGTGCGCTACTGGCTGACGCCGGAGGACTTCGCGCCCATCCTGACGTCGGTGGACTACGCCCAGCTCGGCACCAGCGACGTGAAGATGCGCTACGTGCCGCTGGCCCAGCCCGTGCAGGGCGCCTTCGGCTACGTGGAGTACAGCTTCACCTCGCCCAACAGCCTGCCCGCCGGGGGCAATTCCGGCCAGATTCGCTCGCGCATTTACAAGGAAACCTACACGCGCTTCGACCAGACGGACGACTACTCGTACTCCTACAGCCGCGCCTACGCCCCGAACGACCACCTGACCGTGTACCGCAACGGCGTGCTGATTGGCGGCGTGGAGCCGGCCCCAGTGGCCCTTGTTACAAGCCTGCAAGTGTTGTCGCAAACCCAGACCACGGTGCTCTCGACCCAAACCATCAGCACCTACGTGCAGCTGAAGAACGTGGGCAACCAGCCCGTGCCGTACCAGGACCTGGCCGTGCGCTACTGGTTCAGCCCCGAAGGCGCGGCGGCCCTGAGGTCTTCCGTTGACTACGCGGTGCTGGGCAGCAGCAACGTGAACGTCACCTTCGGCCAGTCCGGCACCGAGACGTTCGCCGAAATCCGGTTCAACCCGGCTTTGGGCAGCCTCGCGCCGCGCAGCACCACCGGCAACGTGCAGTACCGCCTCTATAAGGACGATTGGTCGTTCTTCGACCAGGCCAACGACTTTTCCTACATGCCGTTCAGCCTCCAGTTTGCCGCCAACGACCACCTGAGCGTGTACCAGCAGGGCCGCCTCGTGTACGGCCAGGAGCCAGCCGGCGCCGCTGGGGCCAGTGCTACCATGAGCCGGGGCCCCCAGGCCACGGCCGCCACTGGTGCACCAGTTGGCTCTGCTGTGGTGCAAGCCGTGCGCAGCTACCCCAACCCCTTCACGGGCAGCACCACGCTTGCCTTTGCCCTGGCGCAGGGTGCTGCTTATCAGCTGGATGTGTACGACGGCACCGGCCGCCTGGTGCAGCACCTGGCCACTGGCCAGGCCGCGGCCGGTGAGCTGGTCCGCACCGAGTGGCAGGCCACGGGCCTGGCCCCGGGCCTCTACCTGGCCCGCCTCACCACCGGTGGCACCGTGCAGAACCTCAAGCTAGTGAAGCAATAGGCCGCGCAGCTTATTGCCAATCGGTTGCAAAAAAAGCCGGACCCTATAGGGCCCGGCTTTTTTATGGTGCAAGCGGCGGCTACTGGTGATATTCAGCCAGTATCTGGCACAAATCGTTCAGGCGCTGCGCCACAGGGTCGAGCACAGCTTCGGGCACAGGAACCTGAGTGCTACAGGGGCCAATGAGGTGGCGCACCGGGGCCCCAGGTAGGCGACATTCTTCCACCGCTTTGCCCTGCGTCACCAGCGCGGATCATCTAGCGCGGTGCTGGTGAGGCAGTGGTGGCGCGGCAATAGTTCGGGCCACTAACTGGGCCGACTGACCGAGCACGTGCTGCTCTTCGGCACCGAAGGTGCGCAGGGCGTGGTCAACGACGCACAGCACGCCGGCACTGCGCTAGTCGGGCACCGCAGCGGGCCATCCACGTAAACCGCTGGCCCTTGGCCCGGGCCGTTGCGTCGGCCGCAGTAGTCAGGCACAAGGCTTCGCTCTGGGTCAGCTCAGTGAACACTACGGCTTTGTTTTGCTGCGTCACCGACAAGCACAGGGCTTCGACGCGCGGCGGCTGGGCCCGGTAGGCTCTGGCTGGCAGGGTAATATAATTCGTTAACGAGGCTAATGAGCGAAACGGGCAGGCTGAATAGGTACGCCATTAGGGCCACAAACTCGTCGAACATCGCTTCGCGCAAGATGTCTAGAATATCGTAGTAGCGCAGTATAGGCAGGCGTTAGGCACCGCTTGGGGGCAGAAGCGAGGCGAGGACCAAGGGCATAGCGGGCCACGAGCAGACGACTGGCGCTGGGGGTAGGGCAAGCAAAGCTATTGGAAATGCTTTCTTCTGCGTCCTTCAAGAAGCGTCATAGGCCACTTGCGAGCACTCGGCATGCGCCTCGTCCGAAACGATGAGCCACTGCTTTTGCCGGCCACCGCCTTGCCCAGCCACTCCCGCGACGCGTACAGTTCGCCGATTTGCAAGTGGGCAAATGTGGTGGGCCCCACCTCCACGTAGGTGCCATCGTCGGCCACCAAGTAGTAGCGCGGGTTGTCGAGGCTGCGGGGCCCCGCGGCGGCCATTGGGACAGGTTTCTCGGCCACGCACTTGGCTATTAAGGACGGCACCGGCACCCATTCGTACCAAAAAATGAAGCAACTCATAAAGCTACTGCACAGCAAAAAAATTAGTAAAATTTGCATTTTATCAATTTAATAAATTTCGAATTATAAACCGGCCTTCGCTAAAATACACAAGGCTTTATTCTTATTTGCTATTTTTGACCAGCCCCTCTTGGTCGCATGCTGGAACAACTTTTTTTATAATTTTCAAGACAAATTGAAGCATCCATCTTGCGCTAAAAACCAGGATTCAGGCTTACGGCGACCCTTACTTATGCGCATACAATGCATTGTATTACAGGTATAATAATAATTTTGCAGACTAATCAGTATCCTTTCACCCATTGCTAGCCAGTTTGATTTTTTCCAACCGCATTCGCTCCGCAAAATAGCAAACTGGTTGGTTAATTCAAAAAAAATTTTCTATCCCTTATTTCATCCGTTTATATCGACTCACCAATTATTATCTTTTTGTCTTTTTCCAGTACCATATTCATAATTTAATTTTAACCTTCGCTGGCTGATTGATGGTACCCACCGCACAGGTGGGCAGCGGGCCGGTAGCGCCCCGGCGCAACGGGCCCAATACCCACCCCAGCGCCCCGAGTTAACGGTGCAATGCACCCGGGGCACTGGGAATGGGGATCAGTGCAACCAATTGATCCGCAGCGCACTTGGCCCGGATTTAGTTTATAATAAATTCGTTTTCAGACACTTTTTATCAGCGGCCGTAAATGCGCGCATCGACCATCCGGTTTCCTCTGCACCATGCCCGACGACCAAAAAGAACTGCAATTTCCGCTCTATGTGAAGGCGCCGCTGGTGCTGCTGGGGCTGGCCCTGCTGGTATTCACGCTGCACATCGCTTCGGACCTTGTTTTTCCTCTTTTTTTCGCTGCCATCTTCGCCATCATGCTGCACCCCGTGGAGCAGTGGCTGCTGCGGCGCAAGGTGCCGCCGCTGCTGGCCATTGCCCTCACCGTGGTGCTGGGGGTGGCGGCACTGTTGGCACTGCTTTACTTTATCTATTTGGAGGCCACGCAATTATCGGGTCAGCTACCCATGTTCAAGGCGAAGTTCTTCCACACGGCTCAGGTAGTAGAGCAGTGGCTCAACGCCCGCTTCGGCATCACTAACCAGAAGCTGATGGGCTACCTCAACGAGACGGGCAGCCGGGCGGCAGGCCTGGCCGGGGGCACGCTCACGGCCGTGTCGGGCTTGTTGGTGACGGCCACGCTGCTGCCGGTGTACATCTTTCTACTGTTTCTGTACCAGAAACGCCTGGTGACCTTCCTCACCCAAGTGTTTTCGGGGCGGAAGCCGGGCACTGGCGTGGCCGAGGTGCTGCACGAGAGTAAGGCTGCTATTCAGAGCTACATGATTGGCCTGCTCGTTGAGGGTAGCATCGTGGCCGTTCTCAACGTGGGGGCCCTGCTGGTGCTGGGCATTCCGTACGCGCTGCTGCTGGGCGTGCTGGGGGCCCTGCTCAACTTCATCCCGTACGTGGGCGGGCTGGCAGCCATTGCCCTCCCAGTACTCATGGCCTTCGTCACGAAGGAGGGGTTGGGCTACCCGGCGGGCGTGGTGGCAGTGTACCTGGCCATCCAGTTCGTTGACAATCACTTTCTTATTCCGCGCATTGTGGCCTCCAAAATAAAGGTCAACGCCCTGGTAGCCATTGTGGGGGTGCTGGTGGGCAACGCCGTGGGCGGGGTGGCGGGTATGTTCCTGGCTTTGCCCGTCATCGCCATCCTAAAGATTATTTTCGACCGCATCGAGTCGCTTCGGCCTTGGGGCCTGCTGCTCGGCGACGAGGAAGCCACCGAGAAGCCCGCTGCTGACGGGGCCGCCCTACGGCGCCGGCCGCTGCTGCGCAATGGCGGGGACCGCCCGGCGGCCGTAGTTGGGTAATGCCGCTTAGAGCGATAGGCTCACCAGCCAGGTTTCGGCCGTCGCTGCGTTAAAAAAGCGCTTGAATACAAAATCTTTAGGGGCTGAGGTCACTACCGATTCGGTAGACAGACGGTGTACGGGGTCGGCGCCTTCTACGATGGCGCAGTGGCGGGTACAGGCCTGCCCTATAGCCCGCGGAATCCAGTTTTGGGTGAGCCACTGCTGAGCCGCGGGCAGCAAGGGGGCACGCTGCCCGTGGTCGGACAGAATTTTGCGGGCGCCGGTGGTAAGCAGCACGGCCAGCGCCTTTTCGTAGTACGCCTGCACTTCGTCGAGTGGCACACGGCCGGGGCCCCACGCCAAACGCACGTGGCCCGCGGAATGATAATAGAGCTGGCCCGCGGCGCTAGTGAATGATAATATTTCTTGATCAAGCATTAACGAAACCATAAAGCGGAGGCTTACAATGTAATATAACGTGGAATGGGTTAAAGATAGGGGCAGCCGCGGCGCATTACCAAATGCTACCCGCATGAAGCACCGCGGCCGCCGCTATCTTGCGGGCCACAACCCCGCTTTCCGTTGCCCATGCCTGCCTACCTGCCCGGCCTGCACATTTTGGCCACCTTCGGGGCCCCCGCCCCGGCCCTGCGCGATGCTGTGGCCTGCCGCGCGTTTTTCGACGAGCAGATCCGGCGCTTTGGGCTGGAGAAGGTGGGCGAAACCTACTACGCCTTCCCCGCCGATGGCGGCTTTACGGCGGTGCTGGCCCTCACCGAATCGCACCTGAGCCTGCACACCTGGCCCGAGCACGGCCTGGCTACGTTCGACGTGTTTCTATCGAATTTCCGGCGCGACAACTCGGCCACGGTGCGGGGAATTTATGCAGCCACGCTGGCCTTTTTCGAAGGCACTGAGCAGGCCAAAACCGAGGTGTGCCGATGAGCGAGCCCGCCCAACCCAGTGCCGCGCCGTCCGCCCAGCTTGCGTGCCCCGACTGCCAGCAGAGCATCACCTACTATGACGTGGCGGGCAGCGAATACTACGCCTGCCCGCACTGCCACAGCTACTTCCAGTACCGCGGCGAGGGCCCCCCCAAGATATTTGGCAACTACAAAAAGGTGCCTACGGACCTGGGGGTACTACCCGTGGGTACGCCGGGCGTGCTGGCCGGGCACGCTTGCCGGGTGGTGGGCTACGTGCGCCGCGCCGAAGCTCAAAACCCGCAATATGAATGGACGGAGTACCAGCTATTTCGGCCCGCCACCGGCGACTACGTGCAGCTTGCGCAGTACCATGGGCACTGGATGGTGATTTGGGCCGCTCAAGACAAGGAATGGGCCCACGACGGCGAAACGGATTTCCAGCTGGCCAAATTTCGGCTTTACAACCGCTATCAAGCCCGGGTGTGCTTTGCCGAAGGCGAATTTGATTGGGACATTGAAGGCGATGACTACCTGATCGTGAGCGAGTTGATCAATCCTCCTCTAATGCTGGTAAAAGAGCAATTAGGCAAGCAGGTGAGTTGGCACCGCGCCGAGCATGTTGAGCCAGCCGACGTGGCGGCGGCTTTTGGCAGGGGCGAATTCACGATGCCCGAACCTCAGGGCATAGGCGCAGTGCAGCCCAACCCAACGCGACACACATTGCCTGCCCTATGGCACCTCACGCTGTGGGTAGTGGGGTTACTCGTGTTGGCGCAAATTGGGTTAGCGGTGCAGCCAAGCACTGTTTTGTTGAATACGAACTTAGCGGTAGAAGCTGATCCAGCCGCGGCAGTGGGCACGAATAAAGTCATCGTGTCACCCTCGTTTATGCTTGATTACCCCTCTGCCGTGGAGGTTGACCTGACCGCTTCGCTAACCAACCAATGGCTGGAGTTGCCCGTGAGCTTGGTGAACGAGCGAACCGGCCAGGGTTTTGAGTTTACCAAAAATATCGAGTTTTACAACGGCGTGGAAGACGGCGAAAGCTGGAGCGAAGGGGAGCGCGACGCCAGCGCGCTACTATCGCGGGTGCCGGCTGGGCGTTATCACCTCAACCTGTATCCCTTTACCGAAACCGGTACCGCCCCTACAATTTCAGTGGCTGTTCGGACGGACCGGACGCTGCCGTCCAATTTTTTTATTGTGCTGCTGCTAGTACTTATTTACCCTGCGTGGATAGGATTCCGTGGGGCAAATTTTGAAACCGAGCGCTGGAACGAGAGTGATTACAACCCTTACGCAGTAGAAACAGGAACAGAATAATGCTGTACCCATGCTAAATGATTTCCTGAACTTCCTGCGCCCCGTGCGCTACTACGCGCTGCTGCTGCTTTTGCCGCTGGGCTGGTTTGCCTGGGGCACCGCCACCGGCACGCGCCTGCTCGGCGACGACAACGAGAGCACCGAAACCCTGGGGGCCCCGGGCACTCGCGGCAGTCACGGGTCGGCGGGCCACGGCCTGTATTTCCACAAGTAATCCTTTGGCCATGAACCTTCTCCAATACCACCCGCTGCTGGCGTCCATCGTTTATTCGGTGGTGGGCATCGTCATTCTGGTCATCAGCTTTTTCCTGTTCGACAAGCTGACGCCGGGTACCCTGCGCAAGGAAATTCTGGAAGACCAAAACACGGCGCTGGCCATTCTGGGCGCGGCGTTTATGCTGTCGGTGGCCCTCATCATCAGCGGCGCCGTGCATGGCTGAGCTGCTGGACGAGCCCGCGCCTGTGGCCGCCCCGGGGGCCCCGGCGGCTGACGCCCGCCTGCCCGGCCTGCTGCTGGTGGCGGTGGCCGTGATTGCCACCTGCGGGCTGATTTACGAGCTGATTGCCGGCACGCTGGCCTCGTACCTGCTCGGCGATTCGGTGACGCAGTTTTCGACCATCATCGGGGCCTACCTGTTTGCGATGGGCATCGGCTCGTGGCTGTCGAAGTTCCTCGACGGGCCCCTGCTGAAGTGGTTCATCCGGCTCGAAATCTTGGTGGGCCTGGTGGGCGGGTGCATGGCGCCGCTGCTGTTTTTGCTGTTCGAGTACGTCACCTCGTTTCGGCTGCTGCTCTACGCGCTGGTGGGCCTCACGGGCGTGCTGGTGGGCCTGGAAATCCCGCTGCTGATGCGCATTCTGGAGCACCGGTTTCCGTTTAAAGACCTGGTGGCGCGGGTGTTCACCTTCGATTACGTGGGGGCCCTGTTGGCCTCGCTCATCTTCCCACTGGTGCTGGTGCCGCACCTGGGGCTGATTCGCACCTCGCTTCTGTTCGGGGCCCTCAACCTGGTGGTGGCCAGCGTGGTGCTGGCCCGCTTCGCGGAAACGCGGCCGTACCGGCGGCGGTTTGCCGGGGGCATCGCGGCGGCGTTGGCGGGGCTGGGCACGCTGTTTTACTTCGCCAACGACCTGCTGGCCCACACCGAAACCCTGGCGTTTCAGGACCAGGTGATTTACTCGAAATCAACGCCTTACCAGCGCATCGTCCTCACCCGCAACCCGCGCGAGCTGCGCCTGTTCCTCAACGGTAACCTCCAGTTCAGCTCGCTCGACGAATACCGCTACCACGAGGCCCTGGTGCACCCGCTGATGCAGGCCCTGCCCCGCGCCCGCCGCGTGCTGGTGCTGGGCGGCGGCGACGGCCTGGCCGTGCGCGAGCTACTGAAGTACAAGCAGTTGCAAAACATCCGCCTGGTGGACCTAGACCCGGGCATGACGCAGCTGTTTCGCCACAGCCCCCTGCTGCTGGCCCTGAACAAGGGGGCCCTGAACGATCCCAAAGTACAGGTTATCAGCGCCGACGCCTACCGGTGGGTGCGGGCCGACACCGCGCGCTACGACGCCGTTATCGTCGATTTCCCCGACCCCTCGAACTACTCCATCGGCAAGCTGTACTCGGCCGCCTTCTACTCGGCCCTGACCAAGCGGCTGGCTGCCGGCGGGCGGCTGGTGGTGCAAAGCACCTCGCCGTACCTGGCGCGGCAGTCGTTTTGGTGCGTGGCGCACACGCTGCAAGCCGCTGGCCTGCACGTGGTTCCGTACCACCTCTATGTGCCCTCGTTTGGCGAGTGGGGCTACGTGCTGGCGGGCCCCGACGCCCAGTGGCGCGGCGACGCGGGGCCCCTGCCGGCGGGCCTGCGCTACGTCACGGCCGGCACTATCCACGACATGCTGCGCTTCCCGCCCGACATGGCCGAAGTACCCACGGAGGTTAACCAGCTGAACAACCAGGCGTTGGTGCGCTACTTCGAGGAAGACTGGGGGCCCTACGTGCACTAAGGAGCGGCGCGGGCTGGAGGTTGTTTGAGTTATTGAAATTCTTTTCCGGCCGTCATGCTGAGCGCAGCCGAAGCATCTCAACTGCTCAACTAATTAGAATTACTGCTGCGGTAGAGATGCTTCGGCTGCGCTCAGCATGACCGTTTTTGTTAATCTCAAATATTTTAAAGGGTTGTTGGCAAGCACATGGAAAGCAAAACGAAGGCGGCGGACTTTGCGCGGGCGACGCTCGTGGCCCAGTTAGCCGCGCAGCCGGTCTGGGATTTGATTGTGATTGGCGGCGGGGCCACGGGCCTGGGCGTGGCCCTGGACGGCCTCAGCCGGGGCTACAAAACCCTGCTGCTGGAGCAGGACGACTACGCCAAGGGCACTTCAAGCCGCAGCACCAAGCTGGTGCACGGCGGCGTGCGCTACCTGGCCCAGGGCGACATTGGCCTGGTGCGGGAAGCATTATACGAGCGGGGCCTGCTCCTGAAAAACGCGCCCCACCTCGTCAAAAATCAGGCTTTCATTATCCCAAATTACGAGTGGTGGGGCGGCGCTTTCTACATAATTGGGCTGACGCTGTACGATTGGCTGGCTGGCAAGCGCAGCCTGGGGCCCTCGGTGCACCTGAGCAAAGCCGAGACGCTGCGGCGGCTCGGCAACCTGCAACCCATCGGGCTGCGGGGCGGCGTGCTGTACCACGACGGGCAGTTCGACGACGCCCGCCTGGCCATCAACCTGGCCCAAACGGCCGTGGAGCTGGGCGGCACCTTGCTCAACCACTTCGGCGTGCACGGCTTGCTGAAAGACGCCCGCGGCAACCTGACGGGCGTGCGCGCCACCGACCACGAAACCGGCCGCCCATACGGGCTGCACGCCCGGGCGGTGGTGAATGCCACCGGCATTTTCGTGGACGAAGTGCTGCAAATGGATACGCCCGGGGCCCCCAAGCTGGTGCGGCCCAGCCAGGGCGTGCACCTCGTGCTCGACAAGTCGTTTTTGCCGGGCGACGACGCGCTGATGATTCCGAAAACCGACGATGGGCGCGTGCTCTTCGCCGTGCCCTGGCACGGACGCGTGGTGCTGGGCACCACCGACACGCCGCTGGACGATTACAGCGCCGAGCCCCAGGCCCTGGAAGCGGAAATTGACTTCATCCTGCGCACGGCCGCGCACTACCTCGCCCGGGCCCCTACGCGCCGCGACGCGCTGAGCGTATTTGCGGGCCTGCGGCCGCTGGCAGCGCCGCAAAACGGCTCGGCGAAGACCAAGGAAATCTCGCGCAGCCACAAAATCCTGGTGTCAGCGGCGGGCCTGATTACCATCACGGGCGGCAAGTGGACGACTTACCGCCGCATGGGCCAAGACACGGTGGACAAGGCCATTGCCTTGGGCAAACTGCCAGCGGCGGCCAGCCAAACCGCCCACCTCGCCATTCACGGGGCCCTGCCCACCCCCGACCGCAGCAGCCACCTTTACGTGTACGGCAGCGACCAGCCGGCCCTGCGCGCCCTCATTGCGCACGACCCAGCGCTGGGCGAAAAGCTGGACGACACGCTCGAATTCCTAAAAGCCGAAGTGGTGTGGGCGGCGCGCTGCGAAATGGCCCGCACCGTGGAAGACGTGCTGGCCCGCCGGGTGCGGGTACTGTTTTTGGACGCGGCGGCTGCCCTCCGCATGGCCCCCGCGGTGGCCGCGCTGCTGGCCCAGGAGCTGGGCCACGGCCCCGCCTGGCAGCGGCAGCAGGTAGCGGCGTTTGCCGACGTGGCCCGGCATTATTTGCTGCAAGCGCGGCCCGCACCGCTGGCCACGCCGGCGTGAACGGTCCGCACATAGGGCCCCAGCGGCGTGCGGCGCGTGCTTCTTTTGCTGATTCCAAGTTAATTGCCTTCTGATTCTCCCACCCACTCCCGGCCGCCCATGCAGCAATACATCCTCGCCCTCGACCAGGGCACGACCAGTTCCCGCGCCATTTTGTTCGACCAAAAGGGGCACATCGTGGCGCAGGCGCAGAAGGAGTTCACCCAGATCTTCCCGAAGCCGGGCTGGGTGGAGCACGACCCGCTGGAAATCTGGTCGACGCAGGCGGGGGTGGCGGCCGAAGCCACGGTGAAGGCCGGCCAGAACGGCAAGAGCATCGCGGCCATCGGCATCACCAACCAGCGCGAAACCGTGGTGGTGTGGAACCGCAAAACCGGCAAGCCGGTCTACAACGCTATTGTGTGGCAAGACCGGCGCACGGCCGAATACTGCGACCAGCTGCGCGCCGACGGGCACGAGAACCTGATCCGCAGCAAGACGGGCCTGGTGCTCGACGCCTATTTCTCAGCCAGCAAGGTGCGCTGGATTTTGGACCACGTGCAGGGGGCCCGCCAGCAGGCCGCGGCCGGCGAGCTGGCCTTCGGCACCGTGGACAGCTGGCTGGTGTGGAACTTCACGCAGGGCGAGCTGCACGTGACGGACATGTCGAACGCCTCGCGCACGATGCTGTTCAACATTCACACCCTGGCCTGGGACGACGAATTGCTGGCCCTGTTCGACATTCCGGGGGCTATGCTGCCCGTGGTGCGGCCGTCGAGCGCGGTGTACGGCACGACCAAAACCACGCTCTTCGCCAGCAAAATCCCGATTGCCGGCATCGCCGGCGACCAGCAGGCGGCCCTGTTTGGGCAGCAGTGCACCGCGCCGGGCATGGTGAAGAGCACCTACGGCACCGGCTGCTTCCTGCTGATGAACATCGGCGCCACGCCCCGGGCCTCGCAGCACAACCTGCTGACCACCATTGCCTGGCAAATTGACGGGCAGGTGTGCTACGCCCTGGAAGGCAGCATTTTCATTGCCGGCGCGGTGGTGCAGTGGCTGCGCGACAACCTGGGCCTGGTCAAGACATCGGCCGAAATCGAGCAACTGGCCCAGCAAGTCAGCAGCACCGACGGCGTGTACTTCGTGCCGGCCTTCGCCGGGCTGGGGGCCCCGTACTGGGACCCCTACGCGCGGGGCACTCTCTTCGGCGTGTCGCGGGCCACGAAGGCCGCCCACATTGCCCGCGCCGCCTTGGAGGCCATTGCCTACCAGACCATGGACGTGCTCCGGGCGATGGAAGCCGACGCGGGCCTGACCATTGCCGAGCTGCGCGTAGACGGCGGGGCCACGGTGAACGAGCTGCTGATGCAATTCCAGGCCGACCTGCTGAACGCCAAAGTGGTGCGACCCAAGATGGCCGAAGCCACCGCCCTTGGCGCCGCCTACCTCGCCGGCCTAGCGGTGGGTTATTGGCAGAACGTATCCGAAATCCGAGCCCTGGCGCAGGCCGACAGCACCTACACGCCCACGGCCAACCGCGCCAGCCTGGACGCCGGCATTGCCGAATGGCACCGCGCCGTGCACGCCCTGCGCGTGTGGGCCCAGGGCCCCCGGGCAGCAGCTCCCACCGAAAAAACGGCCGCCGCATGAGTCCTTTCGCGGCGGAATTCATCGGCACCGCGGTGCTCATTGTGCTAGGCAACGGCGTGGTGGCCAACGTGGTGCTGGCCGACACCAAAGGCCACAACGGCGGCTGGATGGTCATCACCACGGCCTGGGCCCTGGCCGTGTACGTGGGGGTGGTAATAGCCGGGCCGGTGAGCGGCGCGCACCTCAACCCGGCCGTAACGCTGGGCCTGGCTTTGGCTGGCAAGTTCGCCTGGGCCCTGGTGGGGCCCTACGTGCTGGCGCAGCTGCTGGTGTGGGCGCTCTACAAAGACCACTTCGACCGCACCCCGGAGCCGGGGCTGAAGCTGGCCGTGTTCTGCACCGGGCCGGCCATCCGCAACCACCCGCTCAATTTTGCCAGCGAAGTGGCGGGCACGCTGGTGCTGGTTTTCACCATTTTGTACATCACCGGGGCCGAGGTCACGGGCACGCACGCGGCCATTGGGCTGGGCTCGGTGGGCGCGCTACCGGTGGCGCTGCTGGTGTGGGTCGTCGGGCTGGGGCTGGGCGGCACCACCGGCTACGCCATCAACCCCGCCCGCGACCTGGCCCCGCGCCTGGTGCACGCCCTGCTGCCGCTGCGCGGAAAGGGGCCCAGCGAATGGTCCTACGCCTGGATTCCGGTGCTGGGGCCCCTGGCTGGCGCGGCGCTGGCGGCGGGCCTCTTCCTGTGGCTGGCCTGGGTTAGCCGCGGGGCAGGTACAGGGCCGCTCCGTTGTTAGTTTGCGGGCCCCTGTTGCTGGCGAGGGCGGCAGTGAACATTGAGGTTGTTCCTGAATTAGAAAAAAGGATAGAACGTCATGCAGAGCGCAGCGAAGCATCTTTCTCGCGTAACTAATCCTGATTACTGGCGCCGAAAAGATGCTTCGCTGCGCTCTGCATGACGTTCTTTTTTGTGCGGCTTCTAATTTGGCAACGAATATTACCTATGCCACGTGAAGCGCCCCTTTTCTGCCCCGATGGACTTTAGCCGGCGTTCGTTTTTGGTGCGGGGCGGGGCGGCGCTGTCGGGGGTCGCGCTGGCGGGGCCCCTGCTGCCGGGCTGCGCGCCCGCTGCGGCCAGCCTGGCGCACATCCAGGGCCAGCTGCTGGGGCCCAACGCGGCGGCCGGCCACCTGCTGCGCGACCCCGGCAAGATTCCGGCCCCCACGCGCACCGTCGATGCCGACGTACTCATCGTCGGCGGGGGCGTGGCGGGGCTCTCGGCGCGGCGCTGGCTGCACCGCCAGGGCCTGACGGACACGCTGTTGGTGGAGCTGGACGGCCACGCCGGCGGCAACGCGGCGGCCGGCCACAACCCCGTTTCGGCCTACCCCTGGGGGGCCCACTACCTGCCCGTGCCCGATGTGCGCAACCGCGAGCTGCTCGATTTCTTGCAGGAAACCGGCACGCTGACCGGCTACGCGCCCGATGGGCTGCCCATTTACAGCGACTATCACCTCTGCGCCGCCCCCGACGAGCGCCTCAGCATCAGCGGGCACTGGCAGGACGGGCTGGTGCCGGCCGTGGGCCTTTCGGCCGACGAGCAGGCCCAGACGGCCCGGTTTTTCCAGCTGATCGAGCGCCTGAAAACCGCCGTGGGCCGCGACGGCCGCGACGCCTTCCGCATCCCGCTCGATGCGTCGTCGGCCGACGAAACCTACCGGCAGCTTGACCGGATTTCCTTCGCCGATTACCTGAGCCAGGAGGGTTACTCGGCCGCGCCGCTGCGCTGGTACCTCAACTACGCCTGCCGCGACGACTACGGGGCCCCGGCCGCGCAGGTATCGGCCTGGGCCGGGCTGCACTACTTCGCCTGCCGCAAGGGCCGCGCCCACAACGCCACCGGCGGCGACGTGCTGACCTGGCCCGAGGGCAACCACTTCCTGGCCGAGCACCTGCGCCGCCAGGCCCCTACTCCGCTGCAAACCAACACGCTGGCCTACGGCCTGCGCGAAACCGCGGCCGGCGTCGAGGTGCTCACCTACGACACCGCCGCTCGCCAAAGCACCCGCGTGCGGGCCCGGCGCGTGCTGCTGGCCGCCCCGGCGCACGTGGCGCGCCGGCTGCTGGCGGCCGTGCCGGGCCACGCGCTGCCGCCGGCCGCGGCGTTTCACCACGCGCCCTGGCTGGTGGCCAACCTCACCGTGGCCGGCCTGCCGCAGGGCCCCGGCCGCCCGCTGAGCTGGGACAACGTGCGCTACGGCAGCGCCTCGCTGGGCTACATCAACGCCAACCAGCAGGACCTGACCCAGGACACCGGGGGGCCCAAAGTCATCACCCTCTACTGGCCCCTCACCGACGAAGCGCCCGACCTGGCCCGCCGCCGCGCTCACCAAACTACTTATGCCCAATGGCTCCCGCGCGTGGTGGCCGAGCTCGAAACCTACCACCCCGGCGTGACGCCCTACCTCCAGCGGGCCGACCTCTGGGTGTGGGGCCACGGCATGGTGGCGCCCACGCCCGGCCTGCTGTGGGGCCCCGGGCGGGCCGCCGCACAGCGGCCGGTGCGCGGCCGCATCTACTTCGCCCACACCGATTTCAGCGGCATCTCTATTTTCGAGGAAGCCTTTTACCAAGGCATCCGAGCCGCGCAGGAAATAGCAGGAGCCGCCTGAATGTAGCGTGGACTCTCGCTTCGTCCTGCCCGTTCTGTAGCGCGGACTTTAGCTTCGCTGACCTTCGGTTGTGGTTCGCGGTTTTCGCTTCGTCCTGCTGGCAATCGTGCAGCAACCGTTCAACCGCGCGGACTCGCAGAGTCCACGCTACGGAACGGGCAGCGACTGGGCAGCGTCGCGGACTACAACCGAAGGTCAGCGAAGCTAAAGTTCGCGCTACAGAACGGGCGGCCATTTTTGCGCAATTTTTCTTCGTGAACGCCCCCGCTCCTTCCCAGCCCTGGATTCGCTCGGCCCGCTACGACGGGGCCCTGATTCTGGCGCCGCCGTTTGTGGCGCTGCTGGCGGTGCTGGCGCTGCCCACCCGCTACCGCGCCACCGGCGAGCTGCCGCTGCTGGCCTGGGTGGGCCTGGTGCTGCTCATCGACGTGGCGCACGTGTACGGTACGCTCTTCCAAACCTACTTCGACCCCGTGCGGCGGCGCGAACGGCGCACGCTGCTGTGGGCGGCGCCGCTGGCCTGCTACGCGGCGGGCGTGGCGCTGCACAGCGCGGGCGGGCTGTGGTTTTGGCGGGCGCTGGCCTACCTGGCAGTGTTCCACTTCATTCGGCAGCAGTACGGGTTTTTGCGGCTGTACGCCCGGCGCGAGGGCCCCGCGCCGGGTGTGTGGCTGGCCACGGCTAGCATCTACGCGGCCACGTTGTACCCGCTGGTGTACTGGCACTTGTCGCCGCCGCGCAACTTCAACTGGTTTGTGGACGGCGACTTTGTGCAGCGCAACTGGCCCCTGGGGCGGTACCTGGCCACGGCCCTTTACGGGGCCCTATTAACAGCCTACGCGGGGCGCGAGCTGTGGCGGTGGCGCCGCACCCGCGCCTTCAACGTGCCGCGCAATTTGCTACTGGCGGGCACCGCCGTTTCGTGGTACGCCGGCATCGTGTGGTGCAACGGCGACCTGGCCTTTACGCTACTGAACGTGGTGTCGCACGGGGTGCCGTACCTGGCGCTGGTGTGGCAGGGGCGGCCGGCGGGGGCCCCGGGGGCCCCAGTGCCGCGCCGGGGCCCCTGGGCGGGCAAGTACGGCTGGCTGGCGTTCCTGGGGCTGATTGCGGTGTTCGCCTACCTCGAAGAAGGACTGTGGGACGGGCTGGTGTGGCGCGAGCACGCGGCGGCGTTCAGCTGGTTTCAGGCGCTGCCCGACGTGTCGCGCGCCGCGTGGCTGGCCTGGCTAGTGCCGCTGCTGGCCCTGCCCCAGAGCACCCACTACGTACTCGACGGCTTCATCTGGCGGCGCGGGGCCAGCGGCCGCATTGCCCCGGAAGCTCACACTGGCAGGGTGGCATCAGTTAAATACCAATAAAAATCTTGTAAAAAGTCAATTAATATTTAAAATGTACAATTAACAAAACTCCCTTACCTTCGCAGCAACGCTAGCAGTCAGTTTCCACTTATCCTCTGCTTTTTATGCCGCGCAATTCTACCTTCCTCATTTGGGGCCTCGGCGCGGCGGCGCTGCTGGCCGCCGCCCCGGCCCGGGCCCAGGTCGATAGCGTGCGCGCCAGCACGCTGCCCGGCCGGCAACTGGCCGAAAAAGCTTACAACGCCGGCCTGGCCAATTACTCGGCCCAGAACTATTCGGCGGCGCTGGCCAGCTTCAACCAGGCCCTGACGGCCAAGCCCGACTTTGCGCCCGCCTACGCCAACCGCGCCGCTACGCGCGTGGCTCTCAAGAACTACCCCGCCGCCGTGGCCGACTACGACCAGGCCCTGAAGCTGGAGCCGGGGGCCTACGCCCACTACTTCGGCCGGGCCCAGGCCCACGAGGCGGCCGGCGAGGGCCCCGCGGCCGAGGCCGACTACGGCGCGGCACTCCAGGCCAATGCCGCCTACGCCCCAGCCTGGTACAACCGCGGCGTGCTGCGCTTCGAGAAGGGCGAGTACCAGGCCGCCCGCGACGATTTTGACGGCGCCGTGAAGGCCGACCCCGCCTACGCCTACGCCTACCACGACCGCGCCAGCGCCAACCTGGAGCTGACCAACTGGCCCGCCGCCATAATGGATTACACCAAAGCCCTGGCCTTGCAGCCCACCCTCCTGCCGGCCCTGCTGAACCGCGCCGCCGCCGAGCGCCGCACCGGCCAGCTGCCCGAGGCCCTGCGCGACTACGACGCCTACCTCGCCCAAAAGACCGACAACCCGCTGGCCTTCACCAACCGCGGCAACGCCCGGTTCGAGAACAAGGACTACGCCGGGGCCCTGGCCGACTTTGACCGCGCCATCGCCCTCGACGCCAAGTACGCCTACGCCTGGAACAACCGCGCCGCCGCCGAGCTGAAGCTGGAGCACTACGCCAAGGCCAACGCCGACGCCACCGAGGCCCTGCGCCTCAACCCCAAGTACGCCGAGGCCTACCTCAACCGCGGCCACGCCCGCGAAATGCTGCGCCAGGCCGACGAAGCCTGCCAGGACTGGCACCAGGCCGCCGCCCTGGGCCTGGCCGTGGGCAACGACTACGCCGCGGCCGCCGGCTGCGCCGGCAACGCGGCCGAAGTACCGGCTGGCAAGTAGCCGCCAGCCCTCGCAATCCTATTCCTAATTTTATATGATACGTGCTTTTACCCGGTCCGTGCTGCTGCTGAGTGGCTTGGCCGCCACCGCAGCCCACGCCCAGAGCATGGAGTTTACGAAGGAGAAATTTGGCAGTAACAAGGACGCGCTGAAAGACGCGCTGCGCGAATTGCGGGCCGGCGACGATGCCTACGCCGCCGACCCAGCCAACTACGGCGTGGCCCTGCCCCACTTCCTGCAAGCCCAGCGGCTCAACCCCGACAACGCGGCGCTCAACGGTAAGATTGGCGATTGCTACTTGCATTCGGGCACCAAAGCCCTGGCCCTGCCCTACTTGCAGCACGCCCAGGCCCTGGCCCCGGCCGACGATTCGCGCACGCATTACCTGCTGGCTCGCGCCCTGCACCTGAACGCCAAGTGGGCCGAGGCCAGCAAGGAGTACCAGCGCACTACGCCGATGGGCGGCGGCAAGCGCGCTGCCGACGGGGCCCTCACCGTGACGGCCGACGACCTGGCCCGCCGCCTGCGCGAGTGCCGCAACGGCCAGGAGCTGCAACAGCATCCCGTGCGCGTATTCGTCGACAACGCCGGGCCCGAGGTGAACTCGACCTTTTCCGACTACGGCCCTGTGGTGTCGGCCGACGAGGCCACGCTGCTTTTCACCTCGCGCCGCCCCGGGGGCCCCAATGCCAAACAGGACCCCGACGGCGACAGCTATTACGAAGACATTTACCAGACCGCCTGGCAGGGCACGCGCTGGCGCCCAGCCGCCAGCCTGGGGGCACCGGTGGACACCGAAGGCCACGACGCCACCGTGGCCCTGGCTCCCGACGGCCAGCGCCTGCTGGTGTACGCCGACGAAAACGGCGGCGACCTCAACGAATCGAACCTCAGGGGTGCCGCCTGGGGCAAGCCCCTGCACCTGGGCAACCGCGTGAACACGCGCTACCACGAGTCGTCGGCGTCGTACTCGCCCGACGGGCGCTACCTGTACTTTGTGAGCGACAAGCCCGAGGGCGGGCGCGGCGGGCGCGACATCTACAAGATTGAGCTGGAGGGTAAGGGGCCCGCCGAAAACCTGGGCGCGGCCATCAACACGCCCTACGGCGAGGAAGGCGTATTCATGATGCCCGACGGCCGGACGATGTACTTTTCCTCGGAAGGGCACAACTCGATGGGCGGCTACGACATTTTCAAGTCGACGCTGACCAACGGCCAGTGGAGCACGCCCGAAAACCTGGGCTGGCCCATCAACACGCCCGACGACGACGTATTTTTTGTGACCTCGGCCTCGGGCCGGCACGGATATTATTCGTCGGACCGGCCAGGCGGGCAGGGCGGCAAGGACATCTACCGCGTCACGTTTTTGGGCCCCGAGAAGGCGCCCGTGCTCAGCGAGGAAAGCCAGCTGCTGGCCTCGCGCCTCGCGCCGGTAACCCAAACCCTGCTCGCGCCGCCGGTGGCCGTGGCCACGGCCCGCGTCACCATCCTCAAGGGCACCGTGACGGACGACGCTACCCACCAGCCCTTGGAAGCCATCATCGACCTGGTGGACAATAAGTTGAACCAGGTGATTGCCACCTTCCACAGCAACGCCACTTCGGGCAAGTACCTCGTGAGCCTGCCCTCGGGCACCAACTACGGCATCGTGGTGCGGCAGGACGGCTACCTGTTCCATTCCGAGAACTTCGACCTGCCCGCCGAGGCTACCTACGCCGAAGTCATCAAGGACGTGCCGCTGAAAAAACTGGAAGTGGGCGTGGTCATCGTGCTCAACAACATCTTCTTCGACACCGGTAAGGCCATTCTGCGCCCCGAAAGCACCGCCGAACTGGAGCGCCTGCAAAAGCTACTCACCGAGCAGCCCACCCTGCGCCTCGAAATGGCCGGCCACACCGACAACGTGGGCAAGCCCGCCGCCAACCAGGACCTGAGCCAGCGCCGCGCCCAGGCCGTGGTAACCTACCTCACCCAGCACGGCGTGGCCGCCGCCCGCCTGGCCGCCGCCGGCTACGGCGATACCCGTCCCGTGGCCCCCAACGCCACCAAAGCCGGCCGCCAGCTCAACCGCCGCACCGAGTTCAAGGTGACAGGCAAGTAGGGCCCACCCAGCATTAGGTAAATCGTTAGACCGTCATGCTGAGCGCAGTCGAAGCATCTCTACCGCAGCAGTAAATCAGTTACTCAGCGGTAGAGATGCTTCACTGCGTTCAGCATGACGGTCTAACGATTTACCTAAATAAGCGCAAGTGCTTAGCTATCTACTTCACAATCACCAATTCCACGCGGCGGTTGAGGCGGCGAGTTTCTTCGCGGTCGTTGCCAAAGCGGGGGCGCGACCCGCCGAAGCCCACGGTGCTGATGCGATTTTCGTCGATGCCGCGCTTCACGAGGTAGCGCTTCACCTCGGCCACCCGGTCTTCGGATAGCTGCTGGTTTTTGTCGGCGGGGCCCACGTTGTCGGTGTGGCCTTCGAGGCGCACTTCCGTTTTGGGTTCGGCCTGCAGGGCAATGGCTAAGCGGTTAAGTTCGGCGAAGGAGGGGCCCAGCAGCGTGGCCTTACCCTGGGCGAAGATGATGGTGGGCAGGTCGACCTTGGTGCCAGCAGCAGCGGGGCGCAGCAGCAAGTCGCGGCCCGAGTTGCCGGCGAAGGCCACCGTATCAACGCTGGAAAGCAGGCCGCTGGCCCCGGCCACCCGGTAGCGACCAGCCAGCAGCGAGAGCACGAAGCTGCCTGCGGCGTCGGTGCGGGCCGTGGCTTCGAACTGCACGCCCTGGGCATTGGGCAGCAGCACAGCTTTCACAGTGGCCCCGGGCACGGGCTGGCGGCTGCGGGCGTCGAGCACCCGCCCGCTCACGAAAGCGCGGTTGGCCTCCGACACCGGGGCGGGGCCGGCGGCCACCACGGCGGTATCGGGGGCGGCGCGGCCGGCGCGAAACAAGTCGGCCGAGGCGTTGGCCGTGGCCGACGAGGCGAAGTAGGCCGTTTCGCCGTCGGTGGCCAAGCTGAAGTAGGCGTCGAAGCCAAGGCCGTTCAGGGCGGGGCCCAGGTTCTGGGGCTCACTCCAGCGCGTCCACGAGTCGTCGAGGCGCTGGCTCACGAACACGTCGGCTCCGCCGTAGCCCATGTGGCCGTACGAACTGAAATACAACGTTTTGCCGTCTGGCGTAAGCCATGGGGCGAAGTCAAAGCCCGGCGAGTTCAGCACGGGGCCCAGGCTTTGGGGGGCTGAGTAGCCGCCCGCGCCGGCGGGCCGGCTAAAGTAGAGGTCGTTGCCGCCCTCCGAGTCGCCGCGCTCCAGGGAAAGTAGCAGGATTTTCTCGTCGGCCGTCATGAAAAAGCCTGTGGCCGGCACAGCGGTGTAGTAGTTGGCCACGTCCACGTCCTCCGTGCGCAGGCCCTTGGCGGGGCCCCCGGGGGGGCCGGCAGCCACGCGGCTCACCCGGCTCACACCCTCGTCGCGGAAGCCCTCGCGGTTGTAGGTACCGCGCACGAGCAGCGTCTGGCCCTGGGTTCCCACCACGGCCAGCACGCCGTTGTTTTGGGTCGTATTCAGGGCGTCAAGGCGCTGCGGGGGGCCCCAGGTCTTGCCCTTGTTGGGGCTTTGGGCGGCCCAGGCGTCGCCAGTGTCGGTGTTGCCCTCGGTATTGCCCGCAAATTTGGTACGGCCGAAGTACAGCGTTTGCCCGTCGGGGGCCAGCACCGGGCCGATTTCGTTGCCCGCCGAGTTAAGCGCCGTGAGCGGCTCGCGGGTCCCAAAACCGGGGCCCGGGGCCACGTTCAGGCGCAGTTTGAACAGGTGCCACTGTTGGCTGGCCCGGCCGTTCGCCTTCTGGGCCTGCATGGGCGTGCCGTTGAACTTGTCGGCGGCGGCCAAGCCAGCCACGCGGCCCTCCAAGCGGTTTTCAAACAAAAAGTTGCCCAGGGGCCCCGCCGGAACCAGCCGCCACTGCTGCCCCAGCCCGCCCTGAAACGGCTGCTGCACCAGCGGCACGGCCTCGCCGGGCTTGGGCACCGTCAGGCACAAGGTGCTGTGCTTGGCCTCGATGCGGAAGTATTCGCTGCCCGCCGCCACCGGCACGAAGCGCCACTGCTGGCTGTTGGAATGCGTGAATTCCCACTGCACGGCCGCGTCGCCGGCGTTGGTGCCGGCGCCCACCACGTCGAGGCAGCGCCCGCTGCCCCGGTCAATCAGGCCGTAGTAGGCCCGCTCGTCGGGTTGGAAGGAGCCCTGGGCCAGGGTCCCCAGCGAACAAAACAACAGCAGCAGCGGCAGCAAACGAAGCATGGCAGGAGCGCACGGCCGGGCCGCACGCATTAGTTAAAGTAGGCGCAAAAGACGCTATGAACGACTGAAACGCCCGCTTGGCTGCATTTCGCTTGAACAGGGCTGTTTTAATTTGAAGAAAAGCCGCGGCGCCGACTGCTCCCAAGACGGGCCCACACTGCAGTTTAGGGGCTATCTGAATAATAGAACGGTCATGCTGTGCACAGTCGAAGCATCTCTCCCACAGCAGTAAATCAGTTACTTAGCGGTAGTGATGCTTCGACTGCGCTCAGCATGAGCGTTTTTACTCATTCAAACAAGATTTTAGTTCAGGCCGTATTTGCCCAAAAACTTGCGATTAAGGGCCGTCTGCTTGGTTTCGAGGCTGACGCGGCGGCCGTCGATGAAGGCGTAGGTGACGTCGTTGGTGCGCATGTCGAGCAGGTCGCCTTTGCTGAGTACGAGCGTGGCGCTCTTGCCGGCTTCGAGCGAGCCGTAGGCCTTGTCGATGCCCATGAGCTGGGCCGGGGCCAGCGTCACGGCCGTTAAGGCCTGCTCTTTCGTGAGGCCATAAGCGGCGGCCGTGCCGGCGATGAAGGCCAGGTTGCGTCCACCGGGGGCCTCCTGGCTGCCCTCGTAATCGAGGCAGTAGCGGATGCCCGCGGCTTGCAGCTGGGCGGGCAGTTTGTAGGGTTGGTCGTAATCGTCGGCGTCGCGGCGGGGCAGCGCGTGCAGGCGGCTCACTACCACCGACACGTCGTTTTGCTTGAGGAAATCAAGCACCATCCAGGCGTCGCGCCCGCCCACCACGGCCACCTTCTGCACGCCCAGCCGCTTGGCGAAGCGCACCGACTCGATAATTTCCTTGCCGTAGTCGGCGTGCAGATACAGCGTTTTGCTGCCGTCGAACAAGCCGGCCAGGGCCGTCAGGCGCAGGTTTTCGCGGCGGCCGGCGGGCAGCTGGCGGTAAGCGGCGGCCTCACCAAACAGCTGCTCCAGGTCGCGCAGGTTCGTTTCACGGGCTTTCTGGCGGCGCTCCAGGGCAGCAGCGTCCTCGGCGGGGTTAGTGCGGATGATGAGCTGGGGCCAGCTCAGGTGCTGGCCTTCGTCGGCGCGCACCACGGCGTCCTGCCAGTTCCAGGCGTCGAGTTGCACTACGCTGCTCTGGCCCGTCAGCAGGCCGCCGCGGGGCGTGGGCTGGGCCAGCAGCACGCCGTTCACGCGCAGCGTCGGCAGCACATCGGAGTCCGTATTATAGGCAATGAGGCTGCGCACGTTGGGGTTCAAGATGCCCACTTCCTGCTCGTCCACGGTGGCCCGGATGGATTCTACATCGGTGAGGCCCAGGGTGGTATTGGGCAAGATCAGGCCCGGGTACAGGTCCTGGCCGGTGGCGTCCACGGTTTCGTAGCCGCCCTTATCGGCCGTGAATCCGCTGGCCGGACCGGCGTAGGTCAGCTTGCCCTGGGCAAAGGCCACGGTGGCGTTGGGCACCACCGTGCCGTTGCCAACGTGCAGCGTGGCCCCGGTGATGAGCACGGGTTTAGCCTGGGGCCCCGCCGGGGCGGGCACCTGGGCCAGGGCCGGGGCCCCTAGCAAGGCTAGGAGGAAAGTGAATTGGAAACGCATGGCGTTGATTTTTAAGGGATTTAAGTGGGCAAGCCGTAGCGCGAAATCTGCGTTCCTGCGCGATTAAACGGTCACCAAACGATTATCGGTAGAATGAAGCGAGAGCCGCGGTCCACGCTAAAGCTTATTCCGCCAAGTCTTTTTCCTCGCCCAGGGTGTCGCAGTGCCAGGCGCTGTTGGCCTTGGCCACGGGCGGGCGCGTGGGGGCCCCGGCTTTCTTCTCGGTCAGCAGGCGCTGCACGAGGCGCTCCCGCTCGCGGGCGATGTCGGCGCGCAGGGCCAGGTCGCTTTCTAGGCTGAACAGCTCGCGGCCATCCACGAAGGTGTAGGCAGCTTTGGCATAAATGCTCAGCGGGTTATCGGTCCAGAGCACCACGTCGGCGTCCTTGCCCTCCTTGATGGAGCCCATGTGCTGGTCGAGGTGCAGCATTTTGGCGGGGTTGATGGTGACCAGGCGCAGGGCTTGCTCCTCGCTCAGGCCGCCGTACTTCACCGATTTAGCGGCTTCTTGGTTGAGGCGGCGGCTCATTTCGGCGTCGTCCGAGTTGATGGCCACGTTCAGGCCCTCCTTCGTCATGATGGCCGCGTTGAAGGGAATGGCGTCCTTCACCTCGTTCTTGTAAGCCCACCAGTCCGAGAACGTGCTGGCGTTTATGCCGCGGGCCTTCATCTTGTCGGCCACTTTGTAGCCTTCCAGGATGTGGGTGAAGGTGTTGACCTTGAAGTTCATGCGGTCGGCCACGTTCATCAGCATGTTGATTTCCGACTGCACGTAGCTGTGGCAGGTGATGTGGCGCGTGTCGTGCAATATTTCCACCAGCGCCTCCAGTTCCAGGTCGCGGCGCGGGGCCTCGGCTGTGGCCTGCGCTTTCTTGGATAACTTGCTGTAGGCCAGCATTTCCTTCTCGTATTCCTTGGCCCGGGTGAAGGCGTCGATGAACACCTGCTCGGTGCCCATGCGCGTTTGCGGGAAGCGCAGCACGTTCTGCTCGCCCCAGTTGCTCTGCTTCACGTTTTCGCCCAGCGCAAACTTGATGAAGCCCGGGGCCCCCGCAATTTTCATGGCTTCGGCCGGGGCCCCCCAGCGCATTTTTATCAGCGCCGACTGCCCGCCAATGGGGTTAGCCGAGCCGTGCAGCAGCTGGGCCGCCACCACGCCGCCCGCCAGGTCGCGGTAGATGCCCACGTCCTCGGGGTCAATGACGTCCCCAATCCGTACCTCGCTCGTCACCGACTGCGTGCCCTCGTTCACACCCTCCGAAATGGCCAGGTGCGAGTGCTCGTCAATGATGCCCGGGGCCAGGTGCTTGCCCGTGCCGTCGATGCTGCGGCCACCTTTCGGCAGCGCCAAGTTCTTGCCCACGCGGCTGATTTTACCGTTTTCGAGCAGCACGTCGGTATTTTCGAGCTTGCCGGCGGCGTCGCTGGTCCACACCGTGGCGTTTTTGATGAGCGTGGTGGTTTGGGCCGGCAGGGCGGCGCGGCCGTAAGCGGCGAAGGGGTACATTAGGCCCCCCAGCGCGGGCGCCGGCTTGGCCTTGGCCGTGTCGAGGCGGGCGGCGCGGGTGGCCTCGTCCTGGCGGCGGGCGGTCCACTTCACCGGCGTGCCGTCGGCCAGCAGCCCCTCGCCCTGGAAGGTGCGCCCCTCCTGCGCGTAGTAGCCGCTGAGGCGCGTCGCGCCCTCGCCGGGCGCAGGGGCCCCGGGCGCGGTGCTGGGCTTCTTGCCCTTGCCGATCTTGTCCTTCGGGTTGAAGACGATGGTAGTCAAGTCGCTGGTCACGGCCAGGGTGGCCCGAATGGTGTCGCCGGCGGCGGGAACCACCTTCAGTTCCGGCGCCTCGGGCTTGCCCTGAATAAGCATCCGCATGTCCGTGCTGATACGGGCTTGGTCTTTCAGAATTTTATCGACGGTAACGATTTGCAGCGTGTACACGCCGCGGTAGTCGGCCGGCACGGTGCTGAGCTGGTACCGCTCGCCCTGCACCCAGTTGTCGAGCAGCACGTTGTCGTCGGCCAGCAGGTGGGCCGAGCACACCACGAAGTTGGCTACCAGGCCCGGGCGTAGGGCCCCCACCTGGTCCTGGGCGCGCAGCAAGCGGGCGGGCGTGTCGGTGAGGGCGCGCAGGGCGGCAGTTTCGCTCAGGCCGTACTGGCCGGCCTTGCGCAGGTTGGGCAAGAACTTCTTTTTGTCCTTGAGGTCGGCGGCGGTGAGGGCGAAGGGCACGCCGGCCTGGGCCAGGCGGGCGGCGTTGGCGGGAGCCAACTCCCAGTGCTTCAGGTCTTCGAGCGGGATGCGGCGGGCGTCGTACACGTCCTCCACGTTGTAGGCCTCGGGGAAATCGAGCGGCACCACGAAGGTGGCGCCCGTGGCCTTCAGCTCGTCGAGGCGCTGGTATTCGTCGCCGCGCCCTTTGATGATGTACTGCACGCCGGCTTCGTCGCCTACTTTATCGGCGCGGACGGCCGACAATTTATCCCGCACCTGGAAGATGGCGGGCAGGCTTTTTTGCTGCGACAGCGCTTGCAGCGACAGGTTTTGCTCGCGGCGCGGGTTGCGCTTGTTCCAGGCGGCGTCGAGGTAGGTTTGGCGCAGCAGCGCGATGCTGCCCATCAGCGAGGCTGGGTAATCCTGCGTTGAGCTGCCCTTGTCGAACGAAAGTGCCGCGGCGGCCTTGTCGAGCAGAATCACCTCGTTCTCTTTGCGTTCGGTGTTGAGGCTTACCAGGGCCCCGGTGCCGCGCATGATGCCGTCGGCCTGCTGCGTGAGCACCGCCCCGAAGCCCAGGGCCCGGTAGATGGCGGCCGCCTCGGCGTTCACTTTGAACAGGTCGGCGGCGTTCACTTCGGGGTGCACGGCCTGGTTCCAGTCGTAGGCGCCGGCCTTTTGCGAGTCGAACTGGGGCCCCGCGTCGCGGCGGCCGCGGCGCTCGGGGGCCTTAGTTTCGGGCACGCCGTAGGCCGTGTACACATCCACGAAGCCGGGGTACACAAACTTGCCCTTGAGGTCTTGCACCACGGCCCCGGCCGGGATTTTCACCTTCGCGCCGGGCCCCACGGCCTCCACTTTGCCGTCGCGGATGACGAGCGTGGCGTCCTCCACGCGGGTTTGGTAGTCGGCGTACAGCGTGGCGTGGGTGAAGGCGTACAAGCCGGGGCGCTGGTCGTACACGCCGTTGCGCGGATAGGTGCTGGGCTGGGCCAGGGCGGTGCCACCGGCCAGCAGCAACCCGGCCAGCACGGGCAAGGAAGTAGTGGTTTTTTTCATGCAGTGCGGAAAAAGGAAAACGCCCGACGGGGGCCCCGGGGGCCCGGTGCGCGCTTGGGCCCGGCCTAAAAGTAACTGCCTGGGGCCCCGGATTGCAACGGCGGGGCGGCATTGGCAGTAAGTAATTATTCAATCCACTCCTTTTTCCCTCCTACTCCCATGCGCAAAGGCACCGCAGTTACCTGGAAATACGGCACTGGCACGGCCACCGGCAAAATTGAATCGGTGCACAAAGAACCCATCAAGCGTACCATCAAAGGGAGCGAAATTCACCGCAATGGCTCGGCCGACGACCCAGCCCTGGTCATCGTGCAAGACAACGGCGACCGGGTGCTCAAGCTGCAAAGCGAGGTGAAGGCGACGGCCAAATAACTACCTCGCCCGTAGAGGTATTATTTGGGGCCCTGTGCCCCGTGCCCATGCCTCTTTCCCTTGCCTATTACACCGCGCACTACCAGGCCTCCCCGCCGCTGATACGCGGCCAAGTGCTCCGCCCGCTGTCGGTAACGGAGTTTACCGAGGCTTGCGAGCTGCTGCTAGCCACGGCCCGCCCCCACGGCTGCCCGTACTGGCTGCTCGACGGCCGTGCCGATAGCGCCGACCGCCCGGGCGACGTGTACGAGTGGCTGGTGGAAGAATTTTTGCCGCGTGCGCGCAAAGTACTGGGCCACATGCTGTGCGTAGCGTTTATGGCCGAGCCCGATTTCTGGGCGGCGCTGCAGGCGCGCAGCTTCGCGCAGCCGGCGCCGAAGGTGACTGCCACCTTCCGCGCCGGCTGGTTCACCGATGAGACGGCGGCCCTGGCGTGGCTCGACCAGCAGCGGCGGGGGCCCGAGGGACTGCACGAACTGGCGTAAGTCATTCCAACAAAAAGGGCCCCGCTACCAAGTAGCGGGGCCCTTTTTGTTGGAGTCAATCCGAAGCCGGCGAGCTGGTTAGCGGTTGTGGGGGTCGGGCTTGATGAAGGCTTCCTTCTCCATCTCCTCCGGCACCACCACAATGCCCTGCTGGAGCTTGGAGTTGCGCTTGCCGTAGAGGAAGTACACCACGAAGCCCACTAGCATCCAGCCCACGGCCACTTCCAGCGTGAAGAGGTCGAGGCCGACGATGAGCAGCGTGCACACCACGGCGCCCATGATGGGCACCAGCGGTAAGCTGGGCGTGGAGAGCGGCGCGCGGAACGGCCGCGGCTGCTCGGGGTCCGACTTGCGCATGATCCACACGCCCAGGCTCACGAGCACGAAGGCCAGCAGCGTGCCAAACGAGGTAAGGTCGCCGGCCAGTGAGCCGGGCACGAAGGCCGCGAACAGGCCCACGAACACCATCAGCATCAGGTTGGACTTGTAGGGCGTGTTGAACTTGGGGTGCAGCTCGGAGAAGGCGTTGGGCATGAGGCCGTCTTTGGCCATCGAGAAAAACACCCGGCTCTGGCCCATGAGCATCACCAGGATAACCGACGTGAAGCCGAGCAGAATGCCCACCGTTACGGCCGTGGCCAGCCACTCGTAGCCGGGCATGTGGGCCCGGATGGCGTAGGCCACCGAGGCCTCGCCGCCCAGGGCCGGGTCGGCAAATTCACGCCAGTTGGCCACGCCCGTCAGCACGTGGCCGAACAGGATGTAGAGCACCGTGCAAATAGCCAACGAGCCCAAAATGCCGATGGGCATGTCGCGCTTGGGGTTTTTGGCTTCCTGCGCGGCCGTGCTCACGGCGTCGAAGCCGATGAAGGCGAAGAACACAATGCCCGCGCCCCCGATGATGCCGCCCAGGCCGTGCTTAAAAAATCCTCCGTAGGTGCGCACCACTTCGCCGGCCGTGTTTTTCACCACGGCGTCGGCCGGAATGAGGTAGGGCGTGTGGTTGGCGGGGTTGATGAACTGCCAGCCGATGGCAATGAACACGATGACGATCAGCACCTTCAGCACCACCACCACGGCGTTGAACAGCGCCGACTCCTGGGTGCCTTTCACCAGCAGCAGGCTCAGGGCCACGATGATGAGCAGCGCGGGCAGGTTGATGAGGCCGTGCTGGGTGACGCCGTTCACCACGGCGTGCTCGAAGGGCGAGTGGCTGAGATTGTACGGGATACTGGTGCCAAAGACCTCCAAGAGCTTGTTCAGGTACTCGCTCCAGGCAATGCTGACAGTGGCCGCACCCAGGGCGTATTCCATGATGAGGGCCCAGCCGATGACCCAGGCCACGAACTCGCCCATGGTGGTGTAAGCGTAGGTGTAGGCCGAGCCCGCAATGGGAATCATGGCCGCAAACTCGGCGTAGCACAGGCCCGCAAACACGCAGCCGAAGGCCGCCAGGATGAAGGCCAGCGTCACGCCCGGGCCCGAGGCCTGCGCGGCGGCGGCGGCGGTGCGCACAAACAGGCCCGCCCCGATGATGGCGCCCACGCCCAAGGCCACGAGGTTGCCCGCGCCCAGCGTGCGCTTCAGGGCCCCGTGGCCGGTAGAGTTGGCCTCGCCCAGCAGCACCGCCAGGGGTTTTTTGGCGAAAATATTGGCCATATTTTAGAAAAAAATGAGAATTGTGGAGAGGTGCATTACCAAAGCACCCGCGCCGCACCACGGCACAGGGCCCGAAATATAGGCAGCTTTTTCGGCCTCTGGCCCAATTTCTGGCACCCTGCTTGCAAAGTATTGGACGAAGCCACTTAAACCGGATGAGCTGGCCGCCCTCCAATTTACTCGCACTCATTTTCTTTATTCGCCATGAAAAAGTCCTTCGCCCTGCTGGCCGCCCTGGCCCTGGCCACCACCAGCGCCTTTGCCCAAACCACCCCGCCGGCGGCCCCCACGGCCCCGCCGATGGCCCGCAAGGGCCCCCACAAAATGAAATCGCCGGAGCAAATGGCCGCCCGGCGCTCCCAAAAAATGGCCCAGCAGCTAAGCCTCAACCCCGATCAGCAAAGCCGCCTCCAGGCTGCCCTGCTGGCCGAACGCCAGGGCATGACCGCCGTCGCCCCGGCCCCCGCCGACCGCAAGGCCCTGCACCAAGCCATGCAGGCCAACCACGCCCAGTACGAAGCCCAGGTGCAGGCCATCCTCACCCCCGCCCAGTTCACGCAGTACACGGCCATGCAGCAGCAAAAGCGTACCGAAATGAAAGCCAGGCGCCAGCAGCGCACGGGCTTGGCCCCCAACAACTAACGCCGACGTTATTCCACCGCGCGTTGTGTAAAAGCCCCGGCCGCCTGGCCGGGGCTTTTTTGCGTTTGGGGCCGGGCGGGGGCCCCGGCGGTGGGCCAGCGTTGGGCTGGGCGGTTTATATTTGACTAAACCGATAGGGCCCCGACGGGGTTACTTCGGCTTTGCCGGGGCCCTCCCGCGGCGCTTCCACGCAAAACCTTTCCCATGCCCCCCCTCCCCAGCAGCGCGGCCCCGGCCGTGCAAATTCAGCAGTTCTACGACAAGGGCCTCGCCCACGCCAGCTACGCCGTACGCAGCGGCCGCCAGGTGGCCCTCATCGACCCGGCCCGCGACCCGCAGGTGTACTATGATTTTGCCGACGAGCACGAGGCTAAAATTGTGGCCGTCATTGAGACGCATTCGCACGCCGATTTTGTGTCGTCGCACCTGGAAATTGCCGAAGAAACTGGGGCCCGCATCTATTGCAGCAAACTGCTGGGGGCCTGGTACCCGCACCAAAACTTCGACGACGGCGACCGGATAACTCTTGGCACCGTGGAGCTGCACGCCGTGAACACGCCCGGCCACTCGCCCGACAGCATCAGCGTGGTGCTGATGGACGACCTGGCCCAAACGCGCGCCGTGTTCACCGGCGACGCCTTGTTTGTGGGCGACGTGGGCCGGCCCGACCTGCGCGAGGACGCCGCCGTGGGCGGCCACACCCGCGAGGCCCTCGCCACCCAGCTCTACCACAGCACCCGCCGCAAGCTGATGACGCTGCCCGGCACCACCCGCGTGTACCCCGCCCACGGCCCCGGTAGCCTGTGCGGCAAAACCACCAGCCCCGACCTCGACAGCACCATTGCCCGCGAGCTGGCCACTAACTACGCCCTCCAGCCCATGTCGGAGCCCGAGTTTGTGGCGGCATTGCTCAAAGACCAGCCGTTCGCACCCAAATACTTTGGCCACAACGTGCGTCTCAACAAGTTGGGCGCCAAGGCCTACGAGGCCAGCGTGCGCGCCGTGCCGCACCTGCTACCCGGTACCGCCCCGGTCCCAGGCGTGCTGCTGATCGACACACGGCCCGCCGCCAAGTTTCGCGCCGGCCACCTGCCCGGGGCCCTAAATTTGATGGACGGCGGCAAGTTTGAAACCTGGCTGGGCTCCATCGTGGGGCCCCAGGAGCCGTTTTATTTAATGGCCGATTCCAACATTACGCTGGACGTCGTGATCCGCAAAGCCGCCAAAATCGGCTACGAAACCAACATTAAAGGGGCCCTGCTGGCCGCCGCCGCCCTGCCCGCCACCTCCCCGGAAGTAGACCTAGCCGCCGTGCGCCAGCACCCCGAGCGCTTCACCATCGTCGACATTCGCAACCCCACCGAGGCCCAGCCACCCCTCTTCCCCGGGGCCTTCAACATCCCGCTGCCCGAGTTGCGCGAACGCGCCCATGAAGTTCCCACCGACAAGCCCATTCTGGTGCATTGCGCCGGCGGCTACCGCTCGGCCGCCGGCGCCAGCATCCTGTCCGCCGCGTTGCCCGGCGCGGAGGTGCTGGATTTGGGGGAGGCAGTGGAAGGGTTTTAGGAATAATTTAGTGGTATACTGAAATCTGTAATATATCCAGCAGCAGTTATGAAATATCAGTTAAAGGATTTTAATAGAAATATTTCAGAAGCCGAACTTCTCAGTAATTTAAATGAAATAGCTAATAGCCTTGGTATTAACCGACTTTCTTCTAGACAATATGATGACAACGGAGGCAAATACACCTCTGGGACAATTGGTTTGCGATTCGGAAGTTGGAATAATGCCTTGGTGAAAGCCGGTCTTAAACCAGTACTTACCCATAATCCTTCGAAGGTAGAACTATTAGAAAATATTGAAATGGTATGGGTAAAGTTAGGTCGACAGCCGGTGTCAAGAGACATGAAACGTCCGATTTCGGAATTCTCATCAAGCCCATATATAAAAACATTTGGTTCGTTCAGAAATTCTCTTGAATCTTTTATAGAATATATAAATTTATATGATAAAAGTCAAGTATCTGATATAATCGAGAATATTCCAGACCATATTCAGGAAAGCAAAAATTTAATTAAACACAAAACAAAACGATTTCCAAGCGAAAGATTAAAAGTACAAGTATTGATGAGGGATGGAAATAAATGCCGGCTCTGCGGTATTACACTCACTGGTGACAATATTCATTTTGACCATATATTTCCTTGGTCGAAAGGTGGGGAAACGGTTTTAGATAATCTTCAGGTGCTTTGCAAAATTCACAACCTTGCCAAAGGCAATTTAACAATCGAGAGCAAATAAGCTACTTATCCATTTATAATCACTGGTACTATGACAACTTACCAAGTAGACATCCTGAACCCTAAGGCCGACAAGTTGCTGCAAGACCTTGCCGACCTTGACCTTATCTCCATTCGGCAAACGCCGGCGGACGGCTTTATTGACGTAGTGAATCGGCTTCGGGCCAAGGCGACGCCCCAGGCCCCAACTTTAGACGAGATAACCAAAGAAGTAGAGGCTGTTCGGACGAAGCGCTATGCCAAGAAGAAAGCATAGAATTATTGTTGACACGAATCTTTGGATTAGTTTTCTACTGACAAAAGGCACTTCTAAACTAGACCAACTTTTCGCCTAAGATGGGTTAACACTGCTTTTCAGCCAGGAATTATTGGAGGAATTCGTCGCAGTGGCACAACGACCAAAATTCAAAAAGTATTTTTCGCTGGTGGATTTGCAAGAATTACTGGTGCAAATCGAGGCGAAAGCTGAGTTCATTTCGTTAACCTCAGCAGTTGACATTTGCCGCGATGCGAAGGACAACTTTTTGCTTGCACTTGCAACGGATGGCAAGACAACCCATTTACTAACTGGGGACAAAGATTTATTGGTGTTGAACCCCTTGGGTAAAACCCAGATTTTAACCATCGCCGAATACGTTTCTCATTGCTAGCGAGCCGCCCCGGTTCCTTTCCACCTACTATTTAAATGCGCGTACTGCACACCGCCGATTGGCACCTGGGCCAGCACTTCCTCACCGGGCAGGAGCGCCTGACCGAGCAGCGGGCCTTTCTGACGTGGCTGCTGGGGGCCGTGCAAGCGCACGGCGTGGACGCGCTGGTGGTGGCCGGCGACGTGTTCGACACCACTACGCCCTCGCACGCGGCCCAGGAGCTGTACTACAACTTCCTGGTGCAGATGCAGGGCACCAATTGCCGCGACATCGTGGTGGTGGGCGGCAACCACGACTCCCCCACCCTGCTCAACGCCTCGCGGCAACTGCTGCGGCGGCTGCGCATCCACGTGGTGGGCGGCGTGCCGGCCGACCCCGCCGAGCAGGTGGTGGCCCTGGCCGAAACCAGCGGCCGGCCCGCGCTGGTGGTCTGCGCCGTGCCGTTTCTGCGCGACCGCGACATTCGCCTCGCCGTGGCCGGCGAAACGCCCGACGAGCGCCAACTCCGCGTGCGCCAGAGCATTGCCGCCCACTACGGGGCCCTGGCCGACGCCGACGCCGTGCGGCGCCTGCGCGAGCAGGACGTGCCCGTGCTGGCCACCGGCCACCTCTACGCGGCCGGCGGCGAGGCCCGCGAGGGGGCCGAGCGCGACGTGCACATCGGCGGGCTGGGCTCGGTGGGGGCCCCCGATTTTCCGGCGGCGTTCGACTACGTGGCCCTGGGGCACCTGCACCGGCCGCAGGTGGTGGGCGGGCAGGCACACATCCGCTACTCGGGCTCGCCGGTGCCGCTCTCCTTCACCGAGGCCGACGACCGCCAGCAGGTGTTGCTGCTGGATTTTGCCGGCGCGGGGGCCCCGGAAATCACCGCCCTGCCGGTGCCGGTGCTGCGCCGCTTGCAGCGCTTCCACGGCACGCTGGACGAGGTAGAGGCCAGCCTGTTGGCCTACGACAACGCCGCCTTCGAGCTGGTGGCCTGGGCCGACGTACAGGTGCGCTCCGACGAGGCCCCCGCCGAGGTGCAGCGCCGCGTGCAGGCCGTGCTGAAGGAGCGCGCCGCCCACGTGCAGGCCCCCCGCGGCGCCCGCCACCAACGCGCCACCGAAGCGCCCGATGTGGCCGCCGCCGCCGCCGCCGGGCCCCTGGCTTTCCTACACGATTTGACGGTGGACGAAGTATTTGGCCGGCGCGTGGCGGGCCTACCGCCCGAGCGGGCCGCCGCCCTCACCGCCACCTTCGGCGAGCTGCGCCAGCTGCTGGCCGAAGCCGACCCGCAGGCCTGGGGCGGCGACGAAGGCTAAGCGGTTGGAAGAGGGCTTGTTTTTGTGAGGGCCCCGCGTAATTTTCCGCACCAAAAACCCTATCTCCTTCATAATGAAAAGATTCTTATTCGCCGTTGTCTTATTATCAGGCTCAGGCGCCGTGCAGACGGCCCGGGCGCAAGCGAGCCTCATCAACCTCGTGGTCACGGGCACCCGGCTGGGCGTCCAAGCCCTTGCGAAAAATAAGCAGCCGGTGCCTGCCAAACCCATCGACCAGGCCACGGCCGATAAAAACGCTGCTGCCAACACCGCCGCCACCATTGCAGCGCAGCCCAAGGAGCTGGTGCTGCACCGCACCCCCGCCGACCAGCTGCCCAAGAAAGGTGCCGAGCAAATCACCGCCTTGGAGGCCCAGCTTGAGCAGTGCCACGCCGCCATGCTGGCCAACCCCAGCGGCGTCATCTGCACGCCCGAGCAGCGCGCCGCCATCCAAAGCGCCGCCGTGAGCGTGGCCCGCGCCCAGTCCAGTTGGAATTTACAGCCCTACCAGCAGGAAATGGCTTATTACCAGGCCGAAGACGCCCGGCGCCAACAGGCCGCCGCGCCCGTACCCGCCAAGTAGCGCCGGGATGGCGCACCCGCCAGCGGGGCCCCGCCCCAAGCGAAAGCCCCCGCCGGGCCGCATTGCGCGGCCTGGCGGGGGCTTTTTTAATACAATGGAGCTCAGCGCTTACCGGCGTTTTTTCAGCAGCAGCCACGCGCCGCCGGCCACCAGGGCGGCCACGCCGGCCACCACGGCTGCGGTGGGCACTTTCTTCTGGTCCGCGGCGGGGGCCGGGGCGCGCTGGGCAATGTCGGCGTCGCGGAAGGACTGGCCGCTGGTGGCGGCCAGGATGAGGCGCACGGCTTCGGCGGGCTGGTCCCACTGCGGGAAGTGGCCGCAGTGCTCGAACCAATACAGGCGGGCGTCGGGGAATTTGGCCAGCGCCCGCGCCGACTGGTGGGGCAAGCACACGTAGTCCTGCCGGCCCCAGCCGATAACCAGCGGGCCCGGAATGCTGCCCTTGGGGGCCCCTTGCTGCTGGGCTCCTTCGACCAAATCTTTCAGCAGCTCATCGAACGACGGGGAGTTGGCGAAGGTGCGCATCTCGTCCAGGGCCACGTGGGGGGCCAGTTTCCACGGGCGGTGCGAGAATTGGGCAAACAGCGCCGTGCGCCCCACCGCGCTGCCGGTGAGGGCCGGCATCACGGGCTGCAGGGCCTTCACCAGCTTGACGGACAGGGCCACGCTGTGGTAAAAAACCGGCTTCTCCCAGCCCTCCCAGAACCCGCCGGGGTCGAGCGACACCACTGCGCCCAGCACGCCGCCGCGCCGGGCCAGCTCCAGCACCAGCCGGGCCCCCAGCGAGCTGCCCACGGCATCGGTGCCGGTCAGGTCGTGGGCCTTCAGGAACGCCGTCACCGCATCGGCCAGCGCGGCGATGGTGACGGGGCCCGCCAGGGGCGGCGTGGCGCCGAAGCCGGGCAAGTCGACGGCGATGACGTCGCGCGCCAGCGCTAAGTCGTCGAGGATGGTTTGCCAGGAGCGCCAGCTGCCGCCGATGCCGTGCAGCAGCAGCAACGGCTTGCCGGCGCCGCGCCGGACGTAATGCATGTTCATTATTTTCAGTGAGTAAGCAAATAGAAAATACACCCCGAGCTCCGGCGCGCTGCCCGTGGCGCGGCGCCGGGGCCCAGGGTGTCAACGGCCTGCCCGCCCGCCGGGTTATGGGCCCACGGGCACGGCAGGCCCCCCGCTGCGGAACCCAACGCCAGCCGTTTTCCATATTCGGGGCGCGCTAGGGCCCCGCGCTGGCCGTACCTTCGGGGTATCTTGTGGGATCTTTGTTAGCATGAAAATTATTAGCGTCCGCTTCGCCAACCTCAATTCGCTGCCGGGCCCCTACCTCATCCGTTTCGACGCCGCGCCGCTGGCCGACACGGGATTATTTGCCATCACGGGGCCCACCGGGGCGGGCAAAAGCACGCTGCTCGACGCCATTGCCGTGGGCCTCTACGGCCGCGTGCCGCGCCACGACCGCCAGGTGGGCGAGATGGTGAGCCGCCACGCGCCGTTCGCGTTTTCGGAGGTGGAGTTTGAGGTGCACGAAACCGACGCCGACACGGGCGCCGTGGCCCGCGTGCGCTACCGCTCGCGCTGGGAAGTGAAGCGCAAGGTGCGCGGCGACGACAAGGGCGGCCTTGGCCAGGACGCCATGTCGCTGGTGATGAGCGCTTCCAACGCAGCCATCGTCAGCGGCAAGGAGGCCGTGCCGGCGAAAGTGGGCGAGCTGTCGGGGCTCGATTTCGGGCAGTTTGAGCAATCGGTGCTGCTGAGCCAGGGCAAGTTTGCACGCTTCCTGCACGCGCCGGAAAAGGAGCGCAGCGCGTTGCTCGAAAAGATGACCAACGTGGGCATCTACTCGCGGCTGTCGGTGGCGGCGTTTGAAAAAGCCAAAGAGGAAGAGCTGAAAACCAAGCTCCTGCGCGCCCAGCTCGAAGCTACCCGCCTGCTGCCCGACGAGGAGCGCGGGGCCCTGGAAGCCCGGCTTGACCGCCTGCACCACGCCGCCGAGGGCCACCACCTGGAGCAACAGGAGCTGCACGTGTTCCAGACCTGGCGCACGATTCTCGACCAGCTCGACCGCCAAACCGCCGACGCTGACCGCCAGGCCGGGGCCCTGCACCAGGCCGACGCGGCCCTGCAACCCGAGTTTGCGCGCCTGGCCGGTCACCTGCGCGCCAAGGATTTGGCGGCGCCCCTGGCCCTGGCCGCCGAGGCTGAGAAGGCCTTGAGCAGCGACGCTGCGCAGCACCAAAAGCAGGAGGAAGCCCTGCCCCGCCTCGCCCAGGCCGCGGCCACCGCGGCCGAGCGCCTGGCCGCCGCTGCCGAAGCCCACGCCGCCGCGCTGGCCGAAGAAAACCACCGCCGCCCCCAGCTCGAGGAAGCCGGCAAGCAAGACGCCGCCATTGCCGTGGCGCAGCAGGAGCTAGCCAAGAAAACCGCCGCCCACGCCCAGGCGCAGCGCGCCCACGAGCAGGCGCGCACCGACCTGGCCCGGCAGGCGCGGGAAATCGAAGCCGTGGCCACCGAAACCGCCGCCCTCGACCGCTGGCTCATCGACCACAGCCCCGAGGCTGATTTGAAGAGCCAGCTCATCGCCCTCGACCGCGAAATCATCGATTTGCAGGGCGCGCAGAAGGAAACGGCCGTACGCGAGGCCCGGCGCGACGAGCTGCGCATTGCCCAGCGCACCACCGGCGCCGACCTCTTCCGCCAGCGCGGCCTCGAAACCGATGCCCTTGACCGCCAGCAGGCCATCAAGGAGGAAGGCCAGCCGTGCCGTACCGAGCGCGACGCGCTGTTGGCGGACACCACCGCCCCCGCCCTGGCCCAGCGCGCCGACGACCTCACCGCGCACTGGCAAGGCTTGCAGGTGCTGTTGCCCAAAGCAGAGGCCGCCCACGAGCACCACGCCCGCGCTGGGGCCCTGGCCGCCCAAGCCGCCCAGGAAGTCCCGGTTCTGGCCGCGGCCGAAGCAGCGCTGGGCCACCTCGAAGCCCGCCGCGCCGACGGCCTGCGCCTGCTCGACAGTTACCGGCGCGAGCTGCGCGCTCAGCAGGCCCTGGCCGACCTCAACGCCCACCGCCTGCACTTGCAGCCCGGCCAGCCCTGCGCCCTGTGCGGGGCCTTGGAGCACGTATTTGCACCCGACTTTGCGGCCGAAGCCGACGAGCAAGAGCTATGCGTGGCGCAGCAGCAGCAGGCCTTGGCCGCGCTGGACGATGAGTTGCGCCGCGCCGCCCACGACCTCACCCGCCGCCAGGCCGCCCAGCAGCAACGCCAGCAGTTGCACGAAGAAGCCGCCGCTGCCGCCGCCACGGCCCGCCAGCAGGCCGCTGCCTTGGCGGGGGCCCTAACTCCGCCCCCTGCCCAACCCGCCGACCCGGCCGCCGTGCGCGCCCTGCTCGATGCCGCCGCCACGGCGCAAGCCGCCGCCGTGGCCGACCGCCGTCAGCTCGCCGTGCTGGACGACAAGCTGGCCGCGCTGCGCGAGAAATACCTGAAAGCCGGCGAGGCCGCCACCGCCGCCCAGCGGGAGATTCCGCGGCTGCTGGACCGGCAAACTACCACCGAGGCCGAATTAGCAAAGCTTGAAAACGAGTTGGTTGACTGGTACGAGCAGGCCGATATTTTCCAAAACGCCATCCGCGACCTGCTGCGGCCGCACCAGCTAACGTTGCCCGCCCGGCCGCCCTACGACGGCCTGCTGGCCACGCTGGCCGAGCGGGCGGGCTTTTACGAAACGCAGGCTGGCAGCCTGAAAAACGTGAGCGAGGGCCTGAAGGAGCGCAGGTTTCAGCACAAAGTCCACGCGGAAAAGCTGGGCGGCCGGGCCGGCGAACTGGCCGCAGAGGCCGACGCGCTGGCCGCTGACCAGCTCGCCATTGAGCAGCGCCAGGCCGCCCGCCAGGCCCACTACGCTGGCCCCGACTCAACCGCCGCCGCTGGGCAGCTGCGCCGCATCACCCAGCAGCTGGCCGATGCGCTGCAACAGGCGCAAAACCAATTAACCAGCCAGCAGCAGGCGCTGGCTATCGAACAAAGCGCGCACGCCGCGCTGCAAGTCCGGCTGGCCGAGCACCGCACAGCCTTGGAAGTCCGGCAGGCTGAGTTAGCCGCTGCTCTAGCCGCCGCCGGCTTTGCGAATGCGGCCGAAGCGGGGGCCCTGTTGCTACCCGCCGCCGAGGCCGAGCGCCTGGCCCAACGCCGGCAAGACCACCTCACGGCCCAGGCGGCCACGCGCACGCTGCAAGCCCGGCTGGGGACGGAACTGGCCCAGCACCAGGCCGATGCGTTGACGCCGCTCTCGGCCGGGGCCCTATCGGCGCAGCTGGCGGAGCTGAATAAAGCCGACGATATTTTGCAGCAGCAGCTGGGGGCCATTAGCAACCAGCTGGCCCAAGACGACGCGGCGCGCTTGCTGCTGGCCGACGGCCTGCGCGCCTTGCAGCAGCGCCAGCGGGAGGAGCAGCGCTGGCAGGATTTGAGCGAGCAGATTGGCTCGGCCAAGGGCGACAAGTTCAGCCAGTTTGCCCAGGGCCTCACGCTGAGCCACTTGGCGCGGCTGGCCAACCTGCGCCTGCGCCAGCTCACGGGCCGCTACACCATCCTCAAAACGCCGAACCGCAACCTGGAGCTGCAAATCATCGACCACGACCAGGCCGATACGGTGCGCCCGATGGCCTCGCTCTCGGGCGGCGAGAGCTTCCTGGTGAGCCTAGCCCTGGCCCTGGGCCTGAGCGAGTTGGCCGGCCACAAGGCGCGCATCGAGTCACTATTCATCGACGAAGGCTTTGGCACGCTCGACCCTGACGCACTGAACACGGCCCTCGACGCATTGGAGCGCCTCCAGCACTCGGGCAAAATGATTGGCATCATCTCGCACGTGGCCGATTTGAAGGACCGCATCGGCACCCAAATCCGCGTTCAGCCCGGGGCCGGCGGCACCAGCACCGTGCGCGTGGTGGACGTGATGGGCACCGAAACCTCGTGCGAGGTGTAGCGCGGACGTTACGAATCCGCGCGTGGGGCCCTAGCTGGCCGTTTCCCGCGCGGACTTGCGGCGCACATGCTACGCCCCAACGGCCTTCACCTCAGCCCAGGTCCAGTATTTCTTGGGCTGAACACCAGTGTAGCCGGCGCGCAGAAACGCCAGCACTTCCCGCTCCAGCGCCGCTGGGGCGAGCGACGAGGCGTAGATCGGGCGGCCGTCGGGATCGGCGTAGCGCTGGGCTTTGCTGAGCTTGCGGGGGCCCGCCAGACGCAGCAGGGGGCCGGTATCGGTAGGCCCGTCGGCGGCCCAGGTGCGACCGCTGGTTTCCAGCGCGTTGAGGCGGGCCGCTAGGGGCCCCAGCGCTAGGCGCGGCAGCGTGGGACGGCTTTCGAGGTCAATCCAAGTGGTGTACTTGCACTCCAGCTCGTAGCGCTGGCCGTCGTAAAGGCTCAGCACCCAATCGAACCCCGCCGTGGGCCCGAACAGCGCGTAGTACGGCAGCGGCCCGGGCGTGCGGACGACGGCCAGGCCCACGTCGGCATATCCAACACGCTGATTGTCATGGCCCTGGTCCGTGGCCATTGCTGCTTTAACGCGGGCGTACTCGGGGCCCCAGGCGGCGCGGCCGGCGTCGGGACTTTCCAGGATTTCGGCGAAGCGCGGCAAAAACCAGGCGAACTTCTCGGCCGAAGCCTCGTCTTCGCGCCGCTTCCGGGCGGGGGCCCCGAAGGGCTCGTAGAAGCGCGCTTTTTCCTCGGCGTTCAGCCAACACACCAGCTGCAACGCCGAATCGGCCAGCGGGTGGGCCCAGTCCAGCTCCCGGAAATCGCCCAGCGTGGCCACCAAGCGCAGCAGAGCTTCGTGGCGCAAGGCCAGCGCGGGGTGCAGCAGGGCCCACACGCCCACGAAGCCGTCGACGTCGAAGTGGTTGGCCGTCACGGCTTGGGCCGCCAGGCCGGGCGTTTCGGGGTGGTGCAGGGCGCGCAGGGCCGAGCCGGCACTGGTATCGTCGCGCAGGGCCTCCGGGGTGGCCGCGCCGCGCCAGTGCGCCAGGGTGAGGGCCGCGCCCAGGCCCACGCTGTCGACCACAATGGTGGGTTGCTGCCGCACGGCGGCGAAGGGCACGAAATACCGGTTCATGGGCCCAAAGAAAGCGGCTACGCCCGCCCCCGGCGGTTGGTGATGCGCTCGACGCGTTGCTTTTTTACCCAGCGCAGGTAGGTTTGGAGCTCCTCGGCGGCACGTAGGGCCTCCACCGTGGCGTATTCGCGGGCCAGGGCCCGGTTACTAAGAAAGCGGTGCACGCTGCTGTGGCAAGGCTGGCACAAATCGACGGTGGGGCCGTAGCGGCCGCCTTCCTCGCGGGGCACCAGGTGGTGGCGCGAGGTGGCCTGCACCTCCCGCTCGCACAGGCCACAGCACAAAGCGGAGGGCCCCGGGGCCGGGGGCCAGGAAGCGGGCAACGAAGCGCGGCGGCGGGGCATGGGCACGGGCCGGCGCAAGGGCAGCCAGCGAAAAATAAACCCCGCCAGCCGCAGTCGAGTTGCCGCGCTTCTAAGAATTTTCGGTAAAATTCTTACCTTGGCCCAGAACTGCCAGAATCCAATTTTTAGCAAAATCTGCTTTCATTACTTCTTACAATTTTTTCTTATTTAACCTCTATGAAATCCATACATTACTCGCAATCAAGCTTTTCTGCCGTGCGTTGGGGCCGGGTGCTGGGGGCCCTGGTGCTGCTATGGATGGCCGCTCCGGCGCCGGCCCGTGCCCAAACCTGGATGGTGAGCACCACCGCCCACGTCACGCTCGGCGTGCTCGACAAGTTTGGCCAGCTGGGGCCCTACACGGCCACATTTGTGGTGCACAGCGAGCGCACCGGCAAAGACTACCAGCTGGTGCGGACCATTGAAAAGGGCCAGAATGGGGTCGATGTGCTGTTCCCGAGTGATGCCTCTTCGACTGATTATTTCAAGGCCACCACCGGCGAATCAGCCCCCGCCACGCCCGGCCGCTACACCTGGGAGTGCCTGGTGAAGGGCAAGCGGGCCGTGAGCGGCCACTTTTCCCTGCCCGAGGTGGGCAATGATGTAACCGTGGTGCAACAAGAGCGGCCTTAGCAACTGTTCTGGTCAATTAAAGGCCCTTAGTTGGCGCTCATGCTGAGCTTGTCGAAGCACCTCCCCCGTTTTGTTGAACTGCCCAAATGAAGTAGAAGAGGTGCTTTACCGCGTGGACGCCAGGTAAGTATGACCATTTTTATTAACTTGAATAGCTTCTAAGCGCTCAGCTTGCCGCGCCGTTCTTTTAGTTATAGCTCCCAAAAGCCCGGCCGGCCGCCGGGCTTTTTCGTTGAAAGCCCAGTGCCCCGCGGCTGGGGCCCTACTCACTGCTAATCTTTTCCGCCATGCCCCGCAAGTCCTTCGCCGAACTAATCGACAGCCCCGGAATGCCCGTGCTGGTTGACTTTTTTGCCGACTGGTGCGGCCCGTGCAAAACGATGGCTCCCATCCTCCAGCAGTTTGCCGCCCAGCACCAGGGCAAGCTGCGCGTCATCAAAATCGACGTGGACAAGAACCCCGCCGTGGCCCAGCAGTACCGCGTGCAGAGCATCCCGACGCTGATTTTGTTCCGCCAGGGGCAGCCGGTGTGGCGGCAGGCCGGGGCCGTGCCCGCCACCGAGCTGGCCCGCGCCGTGGGGCCCTTCGTGGCGCAATAGCCGGGCGGCTGGTGCGGGCGAGTGTGCTCCGGCCGAATGGTCGCCGCAAAACACGGGGCCCCGGCGCACTAGATGGGGCCGGCGGGTGTTGGGCCGGCGTACCTTTGCTGCATCTTACCCGTGGTCTATGCAATTAATTACTCCAGACACGCGGCGCTGGCAAGCGCTGCTGTTAGTTATTGTTTTACTGTTACTTAGCACAGCGGCTAATGCGCAGGCTAGCTTCACGCTGAGCGGCACGGTGCGCGCCGCCAGCGGTGAGGCGTTGCCCGGGGCCAGCGTGGCCGTGCCCACCCTGAACACGGGCACGGCCGCCGATTCGCTGGGCCACTTCCGCCTGACGCTGCCGGCCGGGCGCTACCAGGTGGTGGTGGCGTTTGTGGGCTACGAATCGCTGACGAGCGACGTGAACCTGACCCGCAACCAGCGCTTTGTGTACCCGCTCACGCCGAGCGAAAACGCGCTGGACGAGGTGGTGGTGCAGGGCACTCAAACGCTGGAGCAGAAGCTCAAAACCCCGCAAATGGGCGTCGAGCACCTCAGCATCCGCGAGGCCAAGCTGCTGCCGGCGCTGTTCGGCGAGGTCGATATTTTGAAAACCTTACAGCTCAAGCCCGGCGTGCAGCCCGGCGGCGAGGGCACCAGCGGCCTGTTTGTGCGCGGCGGTTCGGCCGATCAGAACCTGTTTTTGGTCGACAACGCCACGGTGTATAACCCCAGCCACTTATTCGGCCTGTTTTCGGTGTTTAATTCCGATGCCGTGCAGAGCGTGGACTTGTACAAGGCCGGTTTCCCAGCGCAGTTCGGGGGCCGCTTGTCGTCGGTGGTAGACGTGAAGCTGCGCGAAGGCGACCGCCAGAACTACCACGTGACGGGCGGCCTGGGGCTGATTTCGTCGCGCCTCACCTTCGAGGGGCCCATCAACAAGGGCAAGGGCTCGTTCATTGTGTCGGGGCGACGCACGTATTTCGACATCTTCACCCGCGCCTACAACCGGGCCAACGTGAACAAGGTGGACTTCACGCCCATCCCCGACTACTACTTCTACGACCTCAACTTTAAGGCCAACTACACCCTGGGGCCCCAGGACAACCTGTACCTGAGCGCCTACCTGGGGCGCGACATATTTGGCTACTCGGGGGCCACCAGCGGCTTCAATTTCAACTTCAACTGGGGCAACACGCTGGCCACGCTGCGCTGGAACCACGTGTTCAACCCGCGGCTGCTGGTGAACACCACGGCCACCGTGACCGACTACCAGTACAACCTGACCAACAAGCTCGACCAGTTCTCGTTCAACCTGGGCTCGTCCATCCGCGACTACAACCTGCGCACCGACTTCGAGTACACGCCCAACGACCGCCACGCCCTCAAGTTTGGGGCGGCGGCCACGGCGCACCGCTTCGGGGTGGGCCGCTTGCAGGCCGGCTCGGGCGACGGCTCGGTGAACTTCGGGGCCGACGTGGCCTACACCGCCAACGAGGGGGCCCTGTACGTGGGCGACAACTTCCGGGCCACCGACAAGCTGCAGATCGACGCCGGCCTGCGCCTCTCGGCCTGGCACAGCGGCACCAACAACTACGCCGGCCTGGAGCCGCGCCTCTCCACGCGCTATTCCCTCAGCGACAACATTTCGCTGAAGGCCAGCTACGCGCTGATGTACCAGTACGTGCACCTCGTGACCAACTCGGGGGCCACCCTGCCGACGGATATCTGGTACCCGTCGCGGCTATCGGTGCAGCCGCAGCGCTCGCAGCAGGTGAGCAGTGGGGTGAGCTTTTTGCTGGGCGGCGGCAAGTTTTTGCTGACCGACGAGCTGTACTACAAGTGGGGCAAAAACCAGATTGACTTCAAGGACGGGGCCCAGCTGTTTGTGAACCCCGAGCTCGACACCGAGTTCCTGTTTGGCAAGAGCTGGAGCTACGGCAACGAGCTGTACCTGGAGAAGAAAACCGGCAAAACCACCGGCTGGGTGGGCTACACCCTGGCCTGGGCGTGGCTGAACATTGGGCCCCAGCGCGGCACCACCGGCGTGAACAACGGCCAGGACTACCACCCCAATTACGACCGCCGCCACAACCTAACGGTGGTGGTAATGCACCAGCTCAACACGCGCATCACCCTCACGGCCAGCTACATCTTCACCAGCGGCAACCTCACCACGCTGCCGCTGGGCCGCTTCGGCTTTCAGGACATCAGCGGGGCCAACATCAACACCAACGCGGGCAACACCACCGGCGGCACCGACCCGCGCCCCATCCCCATCTACCCCGACCGCAACACGTTCCGCCTCATCCCCTACTCGCGCCTCGACCTAGGCCTGGTGTACAAGCTGCGGCCCACGCAGCGCGGCGGCGAGCGCGACTTCACCTTCAGCGTGTACAACGCCACCAACCGCCGCAACGCCTACTTCGACTACTTTGAGACCGTGCGCGATAAGACCAGTGACCGCATCACCGGCTTCCGGGCCCAGCAGGTATCCCTGTTCCCGTTCATCCCGTCGGTGACGTACAACTTTAAGTTTTGACCACGGATTTATCGGATTTATCGGATTGCGCAGATTTTGGGGACGGCCCTGGCCAGCCGGCTTTTCGCTGGCTACCCGGTAATCGCCGGGGCCCCTTGGCGCAACCAGCACGATTCAACGATTCAGGGGCGGCCGGCTTTGGCTGGCGGCCTGCCGCACTAGCAACTACTTAATTTATTATGAAGCCGATTCACTTTCGCTATTTTGCCGCTGTGGGGGCCCTGGCGCTGGCCGGCTGCGGCAAGTTTTCGAACGACCTCGCCGTGGTGCTGCCCGAGTACAGCTCGCAGCTGGTGGCCGAATGTTACTTGGAGCCGGGCGTAGTGCCGCGCCTCACCGTCACCGAGTCGCAGGCGTACCTGTCGGCGGTGCTGCCCATGGTGCCCACTGATGTAACCGTGAACCTAAAGCTGCCCGGCGGGGCCCTGGTGCCGCTGTACTACCGGCCGGGCCAAGACCCGATTACCAAGAAATTGTACACCCACATCGGCACCGCGCCACTGGTGGCCAAGCCCGGCGATACCTTCGGCCTCGACGTGCAGGACACCAAAGGCCGCCACCTCACCGGCACGGCCACCATGCCCACCACGGTGCCCATCGACTCGGTAAACTACAAGTTCAATGACGGGACTGGCAGCGCCCGCAAGGCCTACTTCCTCACCTACTTCAAGGACCCGGCCACGCCCGACGACGACTACCGCCTGCAATTGCACAAGGGCCTGCGCATTTACAGCAGCCCCGAAAACGACCTGACCGTGCAGGACCGCCTGCTCAACGGCCAGCTCTTTACGTTGGGCACCAGCTACCGCTTCAACCCCGGCGACACCGTCACGGCCACCCTCTACCACCTCGACCCCGCCTTCTACCGCTTCCGCCAATCGGTGAACGACGCGCGCAGCGCCAACGGCAACCCCTTCGGCCAACCATCGGCCATCTACAGCACCGTGCAGGGCGGCGTGGGCGTGTTCACGGTGCTCAATTCGACCAGCCGAACCGTGTTTTTGTCGAAGTAACCCGGCGATTTTGTAATTTAGGTTTATGCTAGTCGTCGAAGGAGTTTACGAGAACGGGGAATTGCGCCTCGATACGCCGGTAGATTACCGCACGCCGGTGCGGGTCCGCGTGGAATTTCTGGACGAATTAAGCGCCGCGGTGCACCCGCCTGCTAACCCCGACCCGGCCGACCGGATGCGCCGGCTGCAAGCTTCCTGGGCGGCGGCCCGGCTCATCACCGCTGGCATGACGGGGCCTTCCTTGAGCGAAGAAGTACTGGCCGAGCGTGAAGAGGAAGATTAGTAGGGGTTTCACTAACGCCTGCCCGGTTGAGGCCGTTATGGCGGTTGAATGCCAAGCCAAATCTTTTAGCCGCCCCAATGAGTATTTTTCTGGATACGTCCTCCCTGATTAAACTTTACGACGACAGCGAAACGGATGCCGCCGGTCTACGGCAATACCTCGGTTCCCGGGAGGACATCTACCTTTCTGCCCTCACGCAGGTAGAATTTATCAGCGCACTCGGGCGCAAGCAACGGCGCAACGACTTGACTACCGCACAAGCCAGCGCCTTGCAGCAGACATTTGAGGTCAACCACTCGACCTACGGCTGGATCGATTTGGCCCCCGCAGTGCTCAGATTAGCGGCTCAGTTGCTGAATAAGCACGCCAAACTGGCCCTGCGCTCACTGGATGCAGTTCAATTGGCCAGTGCCATGGCTATTCCCAATCTGCAAGTATTTATCACCCACGACCGCCGCCTGCACGAGGCCGCTACCGTCGAAGGATTTATGTGCTGGCCTATAACGATGCCACCACGGCCCGTAGCAGCGCCGTGAGCCGCGGCTCGGCGGCAGCAGCGGCGGCGAAGATATCGGCCAGCACCACCGGCTTGAGGTGGCCGGGCGCACACAAATCGGTGATGACCGAGGCAGCCAGCACCGGCAGGCCCATGTGCCGGGCGGCAATGACCTCGGGCACCGTGCTCATGCCCACCGCATCGGCCCCGATGGTGCGCAGGTAGCGGTACTCGGCGGGGGTTTCGAGCATGGGGCCCGGCAGGGCGGCGTACACGCCGCGGCGCGTGGTGGGGCCCTGGCCGAGGGCCTGGGCGGCGGCTTCGGCGCGGGCCAGCAGGCCGGCGTCGTAGGGCGCAAACATGTCGGGGAAGCGGGGCCCCAGCTCGTCGAGGTTGGCCCCTACCAGCGGGTTGCCGGGCAGCAGGTTGAGGTGGTCGTCAATCAGCATGATGTCGGCCAGCTGGAAGTCCGGATTCAGGCCGCCGGCCGCGTTGCTCACCAGCAGCTGCCCGATGCCCAGCAGCTTCAGCACCCGCACCGGAAATACCACCTGGGCCATGCTGTAGCCCTCGTAGTAGTGAAACCGGCCTTGCAGCACAGCCACGCGCCGGCCGCCCAGGGTGCCCAGCACCAGCCGCCCGGCGTGGCTCTCGACGGTAGAGAGCGGAAAGTGCGGAATGTCTTCGTAATCGAGCGTGTACGCCACGTCCACTTCCCGCACCAGAGCCCCCAACCCGGTGCCGAGGATGATGCCCGTGGCGGGCTGAAAATTATTGGACTGCGCCCGGATGTAAGCGGCGGCTTCGTGTAGGTTCTGCAACGGTCTGGGTGGATTAAGTATCTGTTGGTGGTAAATAATTGAACTTGCGCGCGGCCGCCTTTAATCGGCTACTTTATGCTTACATAATCTATGAAAAACTTTTTACTGCTTTGCGCCCTGGCCGGTTGGGTGCGGGTGGCTTCGGCCCAAGATGCCCCGCGGCCTAACACGCAAGTGGTCAGCGTGGGTGCCTTTGGCCTCGCTCCGAACGCCGGGCTCCAATACGAATTCCGCCTTACGAAGCACTTTTCGTTGGGTGTGCAAGGCGCCCGGTACTTCAGCAGCGACTACCCCGGCTACCAAGCCGCCCTTTTTGGACGCTACTATTTCCGCCCCGCGGCCCCAGCGGGCTTCTACGCGCAGGGCCAGCTCGGGGCATTTTGGCACGACGGGCAAATTCGGGCGGAAATGCCGGGCTACTCCGGTCAGTCGGCCACCCGCCTCAAGGGCCCTGGTTTCGGCCTGGGCCTGGGGTACCAACTGCTGCTGGGGCAGCACCTGGCCCTGAACGCGGGGCTGGGGCTAAAATTTTACTTTATCAAGAACCTGGGGTACTGCGACTGCGGCTACGTCGGCGACTGGTACACCACCGGCCAACCCGGCTCAGTGCTCGACGGGCAGCTGAACATCGGCTATGCTTTTTAGTCGCCGGGGCCCCGCCAACACCTGCCAGCAACGCCGCGCTACTTCACCGTCAGGCGGTCGTTGCTCGGGTCGGCATCCATGTAGATGCCGTTCACCAATTCGACCGTTTTGATGGCCTTTGTGCCGGGAAGGGCAATGGTGGCCTGCCGCTCGTTGGCGCGCCACACGGCCGGTGACTGGTGCACGGCGGCCGTACTGCCGTCGGCGTAAGTCACCTTTAGGTTCACGGGCACCGCGAAGCCGCCCACGTTGCGCACCGCCACGGTGGGGCCCTGGGCGGTGGCCGCCGCCGGCTCCAGGGCCAGGTCAATGTAGTTATTGGTGAAGAACCAGTTGTTGAAAAACCAGTTCAAATCCTGGCCCGAGGCGCTGTTCATCGAGTTAAAGTAATCCCACGGAATGGGGTGCTTGCCGTGCCAGCGGGCCATGTATTCGTGCAGGCTTTTCTTGAACAGCTCCTCGCCCAGCATATCCTGCAAGGCCAGGTAGCTCAGCGAAGCCTTGCCGTAGGAGTTGTTGCCGTAGCCGGCGCGCAGCTCGCTGCTGGGCGTGATAATGGGCAAATCCTCGGCCGTGGCCGGGTCGTGAATCCAGCGGTTCACCCGGAATTGCTTGTAGAACGCGTCGGCCTGCTCCGCCCCGTTTTCGGCGCGGCCGATGAACAACTCCAGCGTCGTGGCCCAGCCCTCGTCCATGAAGGCGTAGCGGCTCTCGTTGATGCCCATGTAGAACGGGAAGTAGGTGTGGGCAATCTCGTGGTCGGCCACGAGTTGCGCAAATTTCAGGTCCTTCTCCGGGCTGTCGTTCACCATCATTGGGTATTCCATGTCGGCAAAGCCCTGGAACACCGTCATTTTCGGGAATGGGTAGGGCACGCCGGGCAGGTTGCGCGAGAACCAGCCCAACGCGTTCTGCCCGTTTTTCACGGCGTAGTGGAAATCCGCCGTCGAGTCGGCGAAGGCGGCTTGCACACTGGCGCGGCGCTTGGTGGCGGGGTCCACCACCACGCTGGCGGCGTCCCACACGTAGTGGTCGCTCAGGCCCAGGGTCACGTCCGAAATGTCCTTGGCCGTCCACACCCAGGTGTTCTGGGGGCCCTGGGCGGTAATGTTTTTCTTGGCCAAATCGGCGGCCGTGGCAATGTGCATGACCGCGTCGCTGGTCATGGATTTCTCCAGCTTTTTGGCGAAAGCCGGCTGCAATACCTGCTTGGGGTTTTGCAGCGTGCCGGTGGCCCATACCAGGTAATTGGCCGGCACCTGCACCCGCAAGGTGTAGTCGTTGAAGTCGTTATAGAACTCCTTACTGTCCACGAAGTTCAGCCGGTCCCAGCCGTTGTAGTCATCGTACACCGCGATGCGCGGGTAGAAGTAGGCCAGGAAAAACGTGGTTTTGTCGATCATGCCCTCCCGGCCGCTTTCCAGCGAAATGGGAAAGTGCCAGGCAAAGGCCAGCCGCACCGAGTCGTGCGGGGCCAGCGGCTTGGGCAGGCGCACGGTTTTCCAGGTGGCGGGGCCCTGGCCGGCAAACGGCCGCGCCTGCCCCGCCACCGCGAAGGAGTCAATCGTCACGCCCGCCGTGAGGTAGTCGGGCGACGCATCGCCCTCGCGGGCCGCGCCGGGCTGGTGAATATTCTGAATCAGCCGAATGGTCACGCTCTTGAGCGTGTCGGGGCTGTTGTTGAAGTAGGTAATTTTCTCGCGGCCCCGGATGTCGCGCGCCGGCGGCGCGGCCTGCACCGTGATGTCGTAGCGGGCCGTGTTCTGCCAGTATCTGGGCCCCGGGCGGCCATCAGCGGCCCGCGTCTGCTTAGCAAACGCCTGCTTAATGTCGCGCGGCTGGTAGAGCGCCTGGGCGTGAGCGGTTTGCTGGGCGAGGGCCCCCAGCGCGAGGGCACCTAACAAGATTTGACGCATTCTCTTTTGGCTATAGTTTTTAATTGCCTATCATGCTGACGAAGGAAGCATCTTTTCACCGCTGCACGAACCGCTCTAACTTGAGAAGATGCTTCCTTCGTCAGCATGACAGATGCCACGTTATTTAGCAGAAGCTGCTATTTGATTTCCAATTCATACGGCAAGCGCGCCTGCACGCCGCTCATCGTCAGCAGCTTCTGGTACTGGGCGTACACCGGATACAGGGGCCCCAGTTTGGTTTTGAGGGTGGCTTGCACGCGGGCATCGGCAGCGGCCTCGGCGTCGTCGCCTACTCCGAAGCGGGCCAGCAGCGCCTCCAGGCCCGCTTTGCGGCGCGGCAGGCGCTGCACCCGGTAGTCGTCGGCCTTGAGGTGGGCGCGGGCGGCGGCGATTTTCAGGGCGGCTTCGTAGTCACCGAGCACGTCCACGAGGCCGTTGGCTTTGGCTTCGGCGCCGCTCCAGACGCGGCCCGAGGCCAGGCGGCGCAGGCGCTCCACGGGCATGTGGCGGCCCAGGGCGGCCTTGCTCGTGAAGTCGGCGTAAATCAAATCCACGCTGTGCTGCATGGTCTTTTTCTCGTAGTCCGACAGGGCCCGGGTGATGGTGGGCAGGTCCGAAAACTTGCCCGTCGTCACGCGGTCCACCGTGATGCCGAGCTTGTCGGCCAGCAGCGGCTGAATGTTGGGCAGCACGCCAAACACGCCAATCGAGCCCGTAATCGAGTTCGGGTGGGCCACGATGGTGTCGCAGGCCATGGCAATGTAGTAGCCGCCCGAGGCCGCCACGTCGCTCATGCTGGCGATGATGGGCTTCACCTTCTTGGTCAGCAGCACCTCGCGGTAAATGACGTCGGAGGCCAGCGAGGAACCGCCCGGCGAGTTGATGCGCAGCACCACGGCCTTCACCTTATCGTCGAGCCGGGCCTTGCGGATGGCTTCGGCAAACTTGGTGCTGCCGATGTTGTCGTCCGAACCCTTGCCGGTCACGATATCACCCTCGGCGTAAATGACGGCGATGCGGTTGCCACTGGTCTTGCCTTCGTTTTCGTCGGCCTGGTTGCCGTCGTTGTAGTCGCTCAGGCTCACCAGGTTGGGCTTCTTGTCCTTGGCCAGGCCCAGCTTGCCGCGCATGTAGTCCTGCACCTCGTCAAAGTAGCCGAGCTTGGTCACCAGCTTCAGGCGCAGGGCGTCGTTGGCGTCGTGCACCAGCATCGAGTCGGAGATGACGTGCAGGCGGGCGGGCGCAATGCCCCGCGCGGCGGCCACCTGGCCTATCAGGTCGTCGTTGAGTGAGCGCAGGTACGATACGGTTTGCAAGCGGGCCGAATCGGAGAAGTTCTCGCGGAAAAACGGCTCCACGGCGCTCTTAAACGAACCCACCCGGAAGATGTAGGGCTCGATGCCGGCCTTGGCAAACAGCCGCTTGTAGAACATCACCTCCGAGCTTAAGCCGTTGAATTCCAACAGGCCCTGCGGGTGCAGGTAGATTTCGTTGGCCATTGAGGCCAGGTAATAGCTCTTCTCGGAGGCCGTTTCGTGGTAGGCCACCACGAATTTGCCCGACTTCTTAAAGTCGAGCAGCGCGTCGCGTACCTCCTCCAGCGAGGCCATGCCGCCCTGCACAATGTCCAGGTTCAGCAGGATGCCCTTGATGTCGTCGTCGGTTTTGGCCCGGCCGATGGCCTCCTTCAGCGCCACCAGGCCCGTGGAAGACTGCCGGCCGCCCAGCGGGTTGAAGTCGGTGGACTGGCCGCGCTCGGTCAGCGGCTCGTTCAGCTTCAGCTCCAGCACCGAGTTGGCGGCCACACTTTTCGTTTTGCTGGCGCTGCTGGCCACGCCTACGATGACGGCGAGCACGGCCAGGCCGAGGCCAAAAAACAGCACCAGCCCCACCAGCGTGGCTAGGGTGAATTTAAAGAATTGACGCATGGAACAGAATGGTTTTTGAACAGAGTAAAAGTAGCCCGGCCCGGCCGAAGCCCACGTTCCGTCGCCAGGTGGCCAGCCGCGGCAGGTTCATCGCCGCCGGGCTCGCATCGTTACAAACCGCGCGGCGTCAGCGCCTGTTCTGGGGCCCTAACGCCGCGCGGGTTTGCAGCACAGCTATACATAGATGTTAGTAGCCGTATTTCTCGCCCCACCAGCCGCGCAGCTTCTCGCGGATGCGTTGCTCGGCGGCGTTCTGGCCCGGCTCGTAATAGGCGGTGCCGCGGAGGGCATCGGGCAGAAACTCCTGGGCCGCAAAGTTGCCCGCGCCGTTGTGCGAGTACTCGTACTCCTTGCCGTAGCCAAGCTGCTTAAGCAGGCGGGTGGGCGCGTTGCGCAGCGGCACCGGCACCGGGTGCACACCCCGGGCCCGCACCTCGGCCTGCGCCGCCCGGATGGCCGTGTAGGCGGCGTTGCTTTTCTCCGACGTGGCCAGGTAGATAACCGTTTGGCTAAGAATCAAATCGGACTCGGGCAGGCCGATGACGGTGCAGGCCTGGAAGCAGCTGGTGGCCAGCAGCAGCGCGTTGGGGTTGGCGTTGCCGATGTCCTCGGAAGCCAGAATGAGCATGCGGCGGGCGATGAATTTCACGTCCTCGCCGCCCTCCAGCATCACGGCCAGGTAGTAGAGCGCGGCGTTGGGGTCGGAGCCGCGGATGCTTTTGATGAAGGCCGAAATCACGTCGTAGTGCATTTCGCCGCCCTTGTCGTAGCGCGCCAGTGGGCGCTGGGCCACTTGCTGCACCACGGCATCGGTGACGGTGACGACGCCTTTTTTGTCGGGCGGCGTGCTCTGCACCACAATTTCGAGCAGGTTGAGCAGCTTGCGGGCGTCGCCGCCGCTCAGGGCCAACAGGGCGTGGTCTTCCTTCAGCTTGACCTTGATTTGGCTGAGCGCCGGGTCCTCTGCCAGGGCCTTGGCAATGATGTCGCGCAGCGTGTCGGGCCCCAGCGGCTCCAGCACGTACACCTGGCAGCGCGAAAGCAAGGCCGGAATCACCTCGAACGACGGGTTTTCGGTGGTGGCGCCAATCAGGGTAATCGTCCCATTCTCCACGGCCCCCAGCAGCGCATCCTGCTGCGCCTTGCTGAAGCGGTGAATTTCGTCGATGAACAGCACCGTGCCGCGCTGCCGCTTGGCCCGCTCGATGACCTCGCGCACGTCCTTCACCCCCGCGTTGATGGCGCTGAGGGCGGCGAAGGGCTGCTTCAACTCGCTGGCCAGCAGCAGGGCCAGGGTGGTTTTGCCCACGCCCGGGGGGCCCCACAGCAGCAGGCTGGGCAGGCGGCCGGCGGCCAGGTAGCGCGTGAGCACGCCCTGGGGCCCCAGCAGGTGGGGCTGGCCGGCGTAGTCGGCCAGGCGGTGGGGGCGGCGGCGCTCGGCCAGGGGCGCGTCGGGGCCCGGGCCAGGCGGCGGGGCAAAGGCGGCGGGTTCGTCGTCGGGAAAGAGAGGGGACATAGCGAGAGGAGCGCGAACTTTGTGGCGTGCGCCGGGGCCCGGCTACTGGGCCCCGGCGCACGCCACAAAGTTCGCCCCGCGACGATTCAATCCCCCATGAAAAACCAATACCGCGTCCACGCGGCCCTGTTTCTGGTCACGCTCATCTACGCGGGCACTTACAGCCTGGCCAAAGACCTGATGCCCGTGTACATGGAGCCCTTCGGCATCGTGACGCTGCGGGTGCTGGGGGCTTCTATTTTCTTTGCGGTGGCCAAGCAACTGGCCGCCCCCCACGACAAAATTCGGGGCCGGGCCGACAACCTGCGGGCCTTGTTCTGCGGCATCAGCGGCATCGGGTTCAACCAACTGCTGTTTTTTTCGGGCCTGAACTACACGTCGCCCATTTCGGCCTCGCTGCTCCAAACCATCTCGCCCATTGTGGTGGTGGTGGCCTCGGCCGTGCTGCTACGCGAGAAAATAACCCTTTTCCGGCTGCTGGGCATCTTGGTGGGGGCGGGCGGCGCGGCGGCGCTCATCCTCAGCCGGCCGGCGCAGGCCGCCATCTACCCGCACGCCACGCTGGGCAACATCTACATCCTGCTCAACGCCACCTTTTTTGGGCTGTACCTAGTGCTGGTGGCCCCGCTCATGCGTAAGTACCACCCCTTCACGGTGCTGGGACGCATCTTTCTGGTGGGGGCCCTGGTGGCAGTGCCCTTCGGCTGGCGCGAGGCCCTGGCCACCGACTACGCCCACTTCCCCCCAAAAATCTGGGCCGAGGTGTTCTACATGGTGTTTTTCCTCACCATCCTGGCCTACTTGCTCAACAACTGGGCCCTGAAGTACGCCTCCCCTGCCCTGCTCGGTGTGTACATCTACCTCCAGCCGGTGCTAGCCGTGCTCATCGCCGTGGCGCTGGGCAAAGACACCCTCACCTGGGACAAGGCCGGGCAGGCCGTGCTCATCTTCGTGGGCGTGTGGCTGGTGAGCAAAAAGCCCAAGAGGGCCCCAGCGCGAGACGCGGTGCTGGAAGCGCAGGAGTAGGGCATAATGCCCCTGGTGGCCTACCTTAGGCCGTTATGCGCTATTCTTTTATTCTTTTGGGTGGTTTTTTAGCATCGTTATTGGTTGGCAACGCTTTTGGCCAGTCTGCCCCGGCCCAGGCCGATACTGCCAGGACCAAAAAATACGCTTATGTGGAACGCATGCCGCTGTTTCCAGGCCTCGAACCCGGCGACAGCACCCGCTCGAACAGCGAGCGAATTGTAAAATTTATTAACGACAGCCTGCGGTTCCCTCCCCAAGCCCTGCGGGACGGGGTACAGGGCCGAGTATTTTTCTCGTTTAACGTCAACGCCCTCGGCCGCGCAACCGACGTTAGGTTGGTGCAGGGCATCCGTGCCGATGTCGATGCCGAGGTACTGCACAACGCCCGCCGCCTGGAACGCATCCAGTGGCGGCCGGGCACGCAAAACGGGCGGCCCGTGAGCGTAAGTTTCACGGTGCCCATTAGCTTCGGCATTCGCCACAGCACCGCATCTGCGGGCGATTCGCTGGATCGGGGCCCCTACCAAAAGCTCGTGCTGCCCCTGGCGAGCTGGAACGGCAACCGGCCGCACCCGCCCACCGGAAAAGGCTTGGTGTACGGCCGTTTTCTGCAGCGGCTTAGCAGCAACACCTTGGGCCAGGGCCAGTACGTGCGCCTGGTAAACATGACCACCCACAAATCCTTCCGCATCAACGTCAAACCCGTCCTGAAAACTGTGCGGGAAAACACCTTCTGCTACGCGCTGCCGGCCGGGCGCTACGCCTTGTTCGTGTACGAGTTTCCCGACCCCGCGTGGAGCGGCCTGAGGATCCACTTGGAAAGCATCCTCAAGCCACCAAGCAACGCCACGGCCAGCACTTTGGGCACTACCCGCTACCAATTCACAGTAGCGGCCGATAAGCTTCATTACGTAGGCACCTGGAACTTAGCCACCGAAAATCAGCCGGAATTTCTCAACGAAAAAACGCTTCTCGACGGCTACCTACAGCCCGAATACGAATACCTAAAATTTGCAGAGGCCGATTTGAGTATCCCCAAGTAAGCCCGGCTAATTATCCTGGTTAATCAGGTTTACCACCAGCGTAACCATCGTGGCTTTGTCTTCAGGCTTGCTTTCAGCAATAAGCAATGTGAGGGCCACCAGCGCGTTATCGGCCAGCCGGCGCGAACCGTCGGGGTGGTAGAGGCAGCGGTTGCGGTCGAGAAACCACACGAATAGGAAGGCCGCAATGCGCTTATTGCCATCGGAAAACGAGTGGTTCTTCACCACGAAGTACAGCAGGTTGGCCGCCTTCTCTTCCACGCTCGGGTACAAGTCCTCGCCGCCGAAACTCTGGTAAATGGTACGCACCGAGCTTTGGAACGACGCATCCATCCTTCTCCCTCCCAAACAAGGCGCTGCCACCAAATTGCTTACGCAACCCTTCCACGGCCTCCAGGCCGGCTTCGTAAGTCAATTCAAACGGCTCATCCGAAGCCGTGCCGCGTACTTCCAGGCGCTGGTGGTCGTACTGGTCGAGCACGTCGAGGGCCCTGGCGTAGTCGCCCAGCACGCGCAATAAGGCGTCCGATTGGTCCGAAGTCAGCTCCTGATTGGCCGCTACTTCGCCTTGCAACTGCACCAGCCGCTTGAGGTCAGCCAGCTGGTGGGCGCTTTCGCGCAGGCGCTTGTCGTTCAGTGCATAGCCCTGCACCAAGTATTGCCGCAGTACGCCCATAGCCCACTGCCGGAAATGCGTACCGCGCAACGATTTTACCCGGTAGCCGATGGAAATGATGACGTCAAGGTTGTAATATTTGGTGCGGTACTGCTTGCCGTCGGCGGCAGTTAGTAAGGATTCCTTACCAACTGAAATCTGACCTAACTCACCATCCTTGAATACGTTGCGCAAGTGCAACGTTATGTTGGGGCGGGAAACAGCGAACAGTTCCGCCATCTGCGCTTGCGTCAGCCATACGGTTTCATTGTCAAGCTGTACTTCGAGCTGCGTTTGGCCGTCGGGGGCTTGGTAGAGGAGGATGTTTTCGGTGGTAGCCATCGAAACGAGGAAAAATAATTATCTGGCAAAACAACGCTTTAATTTCTAGCGCAAGCAAAAAGGGCCCCGGCTGCGCGATGCAACCGGGGCCCCAAAATCGTTGCAGCCGAAAACCTTACAGGTGAATCACTTCGCCGTAGGCAGCGGCGGCGGCTTCCATAATGGCCTCGCTCATGGTGGGGTGCGGGTGCACCGACTTGATGATTTCGTGGCCCGTGGTTTCGAGCTTGCGGGCTACCACTACTTCGGCAATCAGCTCGGTCACGTTGGCCCCGATCATGTGGGCCCCCAGCCACTCGCCGTACTTCTTGTCGAAGATGACTTTCACGAAGCCGTCTTTGGCACCGGCGGCACTGGCCTTGCCCGAGGCCGAGAACGGGAACTTGCCCACCAGAATGTCGTAGCCCTTGGCCTTGGCTTCGGCTTCGGTGTAGCCCACGCTGGCAATTTCGGGCGAAGCGTAGGTGCAGCCGGGGATGTTCTGGTAATTCAGCGGCTCGGGGTGGTGGCCGGCGATTTTCTCGACGCAAATAATGCCCTCGGCCGAGGCGACGTGGGCCAGCGCGGGGCCCGGCACGATGTCGCCAATGGCGTACACGCCGGGCACGTTGGTCTGGTAAAAGTCGTCCACCAACACGCGGCCGCGCTCGGTTTTAATGCCCAGCTCTTCGAGGCCAATGTTTTCAATATTGGTCTGGATGCCCACGGCGCTGAGCACCACGTCGCAGCTGATTTGCTCCTCGCCCTTGGCCGTTTTCACGGTCACCACGCAGCCGGGGCCGCTGGTATCCACCTTCGTTACTTCGGCGTTGGTGAGGACGTTGATGCCAATTTTCTTGTAGGATTTCTCCATCTGGCGCGAAATCTCTTCGTCCTCCACTGGCACGATGCGGGGCATGAACTCCACGATGGTGACCTCCGCGCCCATGGTGCGGTAGAAGTAGGCAAACTCGACGCCAATGGCCCCCGAGCCCACCACCACCATTTTCTTGGGCATTTGCTCCAGGGTCATGGCCTTGCGGTAGCCGATGATTTTCTTGTCGTCAATCGGCAGGTTGGGCAGCTGGCGGGCGCGGGTGCCGGTGGCCAGGATGATGCTCTTGGCTTCCACGGTTTCCTTGGTGCCGTCGGCCTTGGTGACCTCTACCTTGCCGGGGGCCACCAATTTGCCCACGCCCATCACGGCTTCAATCTTATTTTTTTTGAACAGGAAGTTGATACCCTTGCTCATGCCGTCGGCCACGCCGCGGCTGCGCTGCACCACCTTCGCAAAGTCGAAGCCCACGCCCTCGGCGCTCAGGCCGTAGTCGGCGGCGTGGTGGAAATACTCGAATACCTGCGCCGATTTCAGCAGCGCTTTGGTGGGAATGCAGCCCCAGTTGAGGCAGATGCCGCCGAGGCTTTCGCGCTCAATGACGCCCACTTTCAGCCCCAGCTGCGACGCCCGAATGGCCGCCACGTAGCCGCCCGGGCCGCTGCCCACCACCACCAAATCAAATTGCAATGCCATAAAGTCTTACGAAAGAATAGAAAGGAAAATCGCCGCCCGGCCACCGCCCCGGCCGGTGCGCAAAGATAGCCGCGCACCCCGGCACTGCCCCAAACCCCGCCGGGGCCCCGAACGTGCCCGCGCCGGCCGGGGCAGCCCCCGGGCGCGCCCGTCCGTATAAGGCGCGGTTTTGGCCACCCTGGCCGAAACGGTTCATTTTCCCTTTGCCCTATGCGTATTTCGAGCCTTTCCTTCCTAGCGGCCCTGGGCCTGCTGGGGGCCCTCAGCAACTGCGCCGCCACCACCGAAAAAGACCGGCCCACCTCCGTGGTGGCCCGCGTGCCGGCCGCCTCCGCCGTGCCGCCCGTCGACTCGGCTGGTGCTGCCCGCTCGGCCCCCGATGCCCGCGCCGGCGTACTGGCTACCGAGGGCGCCAGCGCCGGGGCTCCCTCGGCTCATGAGGTTTCGGCCGAGCGCACCCGCGAGAAGAAAATGAGCAACGCCGAGTACCGCCAAATGCTGGCCACGGCCGACGCCGCCCTCAAGGGCAACCCCAAGAACCCCGCCGCCCTGCTCCAGCGCGCCAAGGCCAAGAGCTACCTGCACGAGTACCCCGCCGCCCAACTCGACTACTCGGCCGCCCTGCGCTACCAGCGCAACAACCCCGATGCCTACTACAACCGCGGTGTGAACCACCTGATGATGAAGCAGTACAAGGCTGCCACCGCCGACTTCGCTGGGGCCCTCAAGTACCGGCCCGACGATAAAGAATCGTTCTTCGGCCGCGGCGTGGCCAAGATGCAGATGTACCAGTACAAGCCCGCCGTGGCCGATTTCACCCGCGCCATCCAGCTCGATTCGGCCTACGCCGACGCCTGGGAATACCGCGGCATTAGCTACGCCTCGTTCGACAAGCTGCCTGAGGCGCGCCGCGACCTGGAACGCGCCACCGACCTTAACCCCGACGCCGCCAAAAGCCTGCGCCGCTACGTGGGCCAAGACGGCAAGGAGCCGATAAAAACCGCGCCCATCCGGGCCACACGCCCCACGGCCGGCCGTCATTAGCGAAGTTTCGGGGGCTCGTGGCCAGTGGAGCAATCCAGGGGCGGGACTTGCCCCGCCCGACGTTTAGCGGCTTGCGGTTGCCCTGGCCCGCCGCGGGCGAGGGCAAACCCACCCCTACAGCTATACACCGGCTCCGGAACTACTCCAAGGCCCCAAGGGCCTTCCGGCGTTTCTCTCCAAGTAGCTTGCAGCAGAAGCTGGCGCTGAAACGGGTTAAGTATGCTCAGGGCACTTTTCCGGTATCGGCTCCGCGCTTCGCGGCACTCACGATCCGTTGGGCACTCAACAGGTTTTTCGGGTAGGAACGCGGACGTTATTTTAGCTTATGGGGTCGATAAGCGTTGGATTCGTCGTGCAGCTATTTAGAAATCAGCACGAGGTTCAGTGTTTAATTTCCAGGCTTCTTAAACAACTTCCATACCCCATAGCGAATAGCTATTTTGTTTAATTTATTTAGTTCGATGCTCTCCTGAGCATTTCGAAAACATCCTTTCTCACGAAGGTTTTTTTATAATAGCTGGAAGTATGCACTAATTTATAACCCGCATCCAATATTTTATCAGATGATTTTTTAATACGTCGCAGAGTAGCCAGGTTTTTGCCTTCGCGGTGATGGTATTCGTCGAATTCTACCAATATTATTTTTACGTCGATTTTCTCACCGATAACGTTGTCGATAACTGTATATTCAGCTCCCTCAATCTCTATCTTAAGCAAATCGATGTGCGAGTGACCGAGGGCCTGCATGATGTTTGATAAAGTATCGACATCGCCTTCTATGTATTTATCAGTATTTTGAAGGTTGGTAATCGAGTGGCCCGCATAATCTTCCTTGGCAGGGAAGTAGAACTTGATGGTTTTTTTTTCGTTCCACACCCCAATTTTTACGAACTCGATTTTGCTAAGCTGCGCACTACTGATGTCGTATACGTAAGGATAATCAAGCCTATCTGTTGTCAGCTTTTGGCCTTGATGGGTTTTAGTCACCAACTCGTCGAAGTGATCCAAGGCGTAGGGCATGGGGTCCAAGATAAACACCTGCGCCGCATACCTTGTAACCAACTCTACGTCCAAAGAAATATCTGATCCAGCCCCAATGCAATAGCAAATAGAGGAATTGTCTAAATAATTATCGGGCACGTAATACCCATTGTATTTAGAGCCCAAATACACCAAACGGTCCAACGGCGACACATTAACTTGTGCATAAAAATTGAACAGGTTTCTTAGTAGTTTTTTTATAATTTTCATCTTCAGTTATGATAATTTTTTGCGTATCCAAATATATAGCTTAAAGTTTACGTAGAGAAATACTAAAATATGAAAACAATGCGGCGGCTTTATTCAAAAAACGAACAGAAACTTATCCCGTACGCAATCAGCAACTTGTTTTGAATTTAAGCCATAAACTCGTACTTGTTGAGCAGCTGACCATTGGCATGACCTTGCCCCGCGCGGTACCGTGCGCCGCCTCGCATTCAGCGCCCCCCAAACAGCAGCTTGAAGTAGAAGCTGGGCTGGCGCAGCCGCTCGCGCAAGTCTAGGTCGAGGAACATGGCGGAGAGGGTTTCGGCCAGCGTGGGGTTGTTGGCGGCGCGGTTGGCCACGATGTTGAACAGGCTGGGGAAGTTGAGCAGGCGCTGCATGGCGCGGCTCAAGCGCAGCTCCTGCCAGAGGCGGTTGTACACGGCCTTGTCGTAGTGCTGGAGGAATTTCGAGCTAAAATCGCCGTTGGCCACGGCCTGGGCGGCCCACACAGCGGCGTGGCGCCCGCTCACCATGGCGTGCGAAATGCCCTCGCCCGAGAACGGGTCGATGAGCGAGCCGGCGTCGCCGAGCAGCAGGTACTGGGGCCCCGACAGCGCCCGGCGCTTCGAGCCCAGCGGCAGCCCGAAGCCGCGCACGGGGCCCAGCCGCTCGGCCTGCGCGAAGCGCGGGGCCAGGGCCGGGTGGGTGGCCAAAATCTCGTCGAGCCGCTGACGCAGGTTTATTTTTTGGCCGCCACGGTTTTCGAGAGCATGCCCACGCCCACGTTGGCCTGGCCGTTGGGCAGCGGGAACACCCACAGGTAGCCGGGCAGGAATTCCTTGATGAAGTGCAGCTCAATAAAATTGTCGGGGCTAAGGCCCGCCACGCCGCGGTAGTAGGTGCGCAGGCCGGCGCAGTGGTGGTCGGGCTCGAGGGCGTGGCCGGCTACCTGGCGCGCAAACGCCGACTGGGCCCCGTTGGCCACCAGCAGCAGGCGGCAGGTGGCAATTTCCTGGCCCACTTTGTCAAAAAGCTGCCAGCCGCCGGCCGGGGTGCGCTCGGTGCGGGCCACGTCCACATTTTCACGAAAGTCGATTTCCGGTCGCTGGCGCACTTCCTCCACCAAGAAATTATCGAAATCCATCCGCTTAGCCACGTGGCCGGCGGGGCGGTCGGTGGCCTTGTCGAACTTCGGCTTGAAGGGAATGGCCAAGCGGCGGCCATTGGGCGCAAAGAAGTCGATGCCCCAGCTCGGCACCTGCGTGGGCAGGGCCCCCAGCCGGGCGGGCAGCGCCTCGTCGATGCGCTTGAGTTCCATCAACACCTTACCGCTCAGCGCATCGCCGCACACTTTGTCGCGCGGAAACGCGGCGCGGTCAAGTAGCAGGCAGGGCTGGCCAGCGTTAGCCAGGTGCAGGGCGGCGGTGGCCCCGCCGGGCCCCGCGCCTAGGATGCAGATGTCGTGATGGGGCATAATCAGGGCGAAGTTAGCCCGGTGCGGCGTGGACTCTGCGAGTTTGCGAATCGAACGATGGCCGTCCGGCGCGCGGCCCTGCAGCGGCCGCGTTCCTTACTTTCGCCCCATGAATCAGACTCTCGCCGGAAAAGTAGCCCTCGTAACCGGGGCCTCGAAAGGAATTGGCCGCGCCATTGCCGCGCATTTTGCCCAGCTGGGGGCCCAGGTGGCCTTTACGTACTTGTCGTCGGTGGAAAAAGGCCAGGCCCTGGAGGCCGAGCTGGCCGCCCACGGCGCCAAGGCCAAGGGCTACCGCTCCGACGCCTCGGACTACGCCCAGGCCGAAAAATTGGTGGAAGACGTGCTGGCCGACTTCGGCAAATTGGACATCCTCGTCAACAACGCCGGCATCACCCAGGACGGCCTGCTGATGCGCATGAGCGAGCAGCAGTGGGACAACGTACTGACCGTGAACCTCAAGTCGGTCTTCAACCTCACCAAAGCCGCCACCAAGCCCATGATGCGCGCCAAAACCGGCTCCATCATCAACATGACCAGCGTGGTGGGCATCAAGGGCAACGCTGGGCAGGCCAACTACGCCGCCAGCAAGGCCGGCATCATCGGCTTCACCAAGTCGGTGGCCCTGGAGCTGGGCTCGCGCAACATCCGCTGCAACGCCGTGGCCCCGGGCTTCATCGAAACCGAAATGACCGACGCCCTCGACGCCAAGCAGGTAGACGAGTGGCGCAAGGCCATTCCCCTCAAGCGCGGCGGCTCGCCGGAGGACGTGGCGAAGGCCACCGCGTTCCTGGCCTCGGACGATTCAAGCTACATCACCGGCCAGGTGCTGCAAGTGGACGGCGGCATGCTGACGTAAGGAAGAATTATAGTGCTTATTATTAACTAGATAAAAGGTATTTTACGGATAAAAAAGTGCCTTCTAAATATTCTACTCAGCCAACCTGGCAATGCAACACTCTTGAACATTTAATCAACCAACCTTTTCGCACACAAATCATGTTACATAACTAAGTCCAGTTTATATATTTGCACATAAAAAAAGGCAGCCTGTAACGAATCGAATCGCTTTGGCTACCTTTTTTAGGGATTGTGTCACCTCCCCTAGTGCATCACCAACCGTCTGACTTAACGAAGCTTATAGGATTCTTGTAGGCTAATGAGACCTTCAGAAACTTTCTCTTCCGCATACACCGAGGATTAATCTCGCTAGTATCAGGGTTGGCATCATCCCTCTGCTGTAACAGAGGGCGATTATTTAGCGACCAGTAGCTTTCGAGTTGCTGGTCGTTTTTTTGTTTCAAGACCTTGACGATTGGGTAACCAAATCTAATTGTGACAATTTTGCTTGGTATTCGGGCTTTAATTTATCGTTATCAAACCAATCCGGACTTAAATAATGTATACGGGAAGGACGCCCATTTTCGACCCTTTTGACAATCTTGCCGTCTTGAGCCAAGCGTGATACCGCGGGCCCAATACGCCTCATCATAGTCGCATTACTTACGTTTTTCAGTTCTGGTTCTTCTTGCAATAGAGCATTAACAATGCTCTGTGCACCAACAAAAGTTACCTGGTTGTAAATTTCGGGATGACGCAGTATAAACAATAATTTGTCAGGCTGTAAAGCCTTTCTATTATACCGTTCTTCTGTTGATACAGATGACACTGAAGGTGTCAGCGCAGGTTGTTTAACATCAACAGGCACTTTAGTAGAGTCGGAAAAACTCACATCGTTATTGGGCAAATGGCTAAGAAAGAGTTTATATTTCTCAATCTTTTCAGCAATTGGTATACGGAGTAGTTCCAAGCGAGAAGCCTCTTGCGCCAATGCGTCATCTTCTTTTTCAGCATCAGCTAATTTTTGACGCAAAGCACCCAATAATTCCGTTTGATCTTCCGGAGGTAAATCAAAAATACTTGGATGATGATTCATATTCGTTTGCCTTGAGCACTGCCTTGGATCAAAGGTAAGCAAAGAATTGAGAAAGACAAACAAAATCCTCAAGCCCATCCAAGACAAAGCTTGGCAAGTTGCTTAATTGGATGCAGCAATTGTACAAAGCAAGAACTAAGTTTCAACTTTAATACTAATCAAAATACTGTATATCAATGATAAAACAAGCTCTTGCACAGAATCTGCTTGGCCCACTCACGAAGCATTTAATCCCATTCATTGTCCTGCTTGGATGGCGCGAATCTTCGCCGCCGACAGCTCGGCGAAGTGCTGGATAACTATATCCGCCTGGTGCAAGTCTTGGCCGGCCGAATGCGGGCTGGCGTAGCCGATGCAGTAGATGCCGGCCGCTTTGGCCGCCGCCACGCCGTTGGCCGAGTCCTCGATGACGACGCACTCCGACACCGGCGTGCCGGCCAGGGCGGCGGCGTGCTGGAAGATGGCGGGGTGGGGTTTGGACTGCGCAAAGTCTTCGCCGCTAACGATGTGCCCGAAGTAGGGCCCCAGGCCAAAGCGCGCAAACACCCGCCCGATGGTGGCCTTGGAGGCCGACGAAGCCACCACCAGCGGCACTTGGTGGGCCCGTAGGTCGTCGAGCAGCACACGCACATTGTCGAGCAAATCGAGGTTCGGATCAGTGTCGAAGGCTTGGTTGAACAGTTCGCGCTTGCGCATCAGCAGCGCTTCTACGTCTTGCGGAAGGCCGAACTGCTGCTTGAGTTTTTGGAACACGTTGCGCGTGGACGAGCCCAGAAACGAGGCGTATTCGGCGTCCGAAACGGTGATGCCCAGCTCGGCGAACTGGGTAAAAAAAGCGTGGCGGTGGATGGGTTCGGTGTCGATGAGGACGCCGTCCATGTCGAAAATCACGGTTTGAATCATGGGGCCGCTTACGGTAGTTGCGGGCAAAGATATTGGGGCGGCGGGGCGCAGCCCCTGCCACCGGGGCCCCAACGGCCGGCGCTCGGGCCCGCGGCGGGACTATTTTTGCTACGGGCCGCGTTTTGTAGTCCGCCCCGGGGCCCTCTTTTTTGCCGCTGCTTTTGCTCACGACCCAATATTCCGCCTGGTTTATCCCACTGTGCCTGTTGGTGGGCGCGGGTTACGCCGCCCTCCAGTATTCGGCCCGGGCTCCCTGGGGGCCCCGCCTGAACTACGCGCTGGCCGCGTTGCGCTTCTTGGTAGTCAGCGCGTTGTGCTTCCTGCTACTGGGGCCCCTGCTCACCACCGCCACTACGCGCACCGAAAAACCCACCGTGGTGCTGGCCGTCGACAACTCGCAATCGGTGGAGTTATTCACGCCCAAGCCCGTGCTGGGGCAGGCCACCGCCGGCTTGGCCCAGTTGGCCGCCACGCTGCGCAGCAAGGGCTTCGCCGTGGAAACCCGGGCCCTGACGCCCGGCCGCACGCCGGGGCCCGATTCGCTGCGCTTCACCGCCGCCAGCACCGACCTCGACCAGCTGCTGGCCGGCACCCGCGCCGCCTACGACGGCCGCAACCTGGCCGCCGTGGTGCTGCTCAGCGACGGCATCGCCAACCAGGGCCGGGGCCCCGCCACCGCCGACTACACGTTTCCGATTTACGCCGTGGCCGTGGGCGACACCGTACCCAAAAAGGATTTGCGCCTGACGGACCTGGCCTACAACCGGGTGGCGTTCAGCGGCAACCGGTTTCCGCTGGAGGCCGAGCTGGCCTTTGAGGGCTACGCCGGCGGCACGGCCACCGTGGAGCTGCGCGAGGGGCCCCGGGTGCTCGAAACCCGCCGCGTGGCCCTGCCCGCCGGGCGGCGGCGTGTGAAAGTGGCTTTCCAGATTACGGCTCCCGCGCCCGGCAAGCGCCGCTACGAGGTGCGCGTGGTGCCCCAGCCCGGCGAGTTCACGGCCCTCAACAACGCCCGCCCGGCCTTTGTGGAAGTGGTGAAGGGCAAGCTGCGCGTGCTCCTGGCCGGCGCCGCCCCCCACCCCGACCTCAAGGCCCTGCGCGCCGCGCTGCAAACCAACGACAACTTCGACCTGACGCTGGCCGTGCCCGGCGTGGCCCCGCTCAAGCCCGGGGCCGATTTCGACGTGGCCATCCTGCACCAAATCCCGGCCCAGGGCGGGCTGGGGGCCGACATTCTGGCCCAGGTGCAGGCCAAGGGCGTGCCGGCGCTCTACGTGGTGGGGGCCCAGTCGGACCTGGCGGCCTACAACCGGCTCGGCACGGGCCTCGCCATCCAGCCCCGCGGGGCCCAAACCGACGCCGTGACGCCCCTGCCCAACCCCGGCTTCACGCGCTTCGCCCTCGACGCGGAAGCGGCCCAGCGCTTCGCCCAGTACCCGCCCGTGGCCGTGCCCTTCGCCGACCTGCGCCTGGGCCCCGGCGCCGAAGCCGCGCTCTGGCAGCAGGTGGGCCGCGTGGCCACCCAGCGGCCGCTGCTGGTATTTGGGGGCCCCGCCGGCGCCCGCCGGGCCACCCTGCTCACCGACGGCGGCTGGCAGTGGCGCCTGAGCGAAGCCGTGGCCCACGACGACCGCCCCGAAGCCTACGACCGCCTAATAGTGCGCACCGTCCAGCTGCTCACCCAAAACGCCCGCAAAAAGCGCCTCGACGCCTACCCCACCCAAGACGCCTTCGGCACCCAGGACGCCGTGACGCTGGCCGCCGAAACCTACAACGCGGTGTTTGAGCGCATTTACGACCAGAAAATTGACCTCACCCTCACCAGCGACAGCCAACGCGTGCGCCGCTTCTCCTTCAGCAACGGCGCCGACGGGGCCCCGCTCCACCTGGGGGCCCTGCCCGCCGGCCGCTACCGCTACCAGGCCCGCGCCACCCTCGGCGGCCAGGCCCAGCAAGACGCCGGTGAGCTGCTCGTGCAAAACCAGCCCCTCGAAGCCCTCGAATCCAAGGCCAACCCCAACCTGCTGGCCCAGCTGGCCCGCCGCAGCGGCCAGCGCCTCTACTACCCCGCGCAGCTCGCGCAACTCACCCAGGACTTGCTGAAGGCCAATTACAAACCCATCATTTCCAGCGAAGAAGACCTAAAAAACCTGATTGACCAGAAGTGGATTTTCTTTCTGCTCTTGGCCTTCGTAACGGCCGAATGGGCCGTGCGCAAGTACTCGGGCAGCGTGTAGGTGGGTGGGTGGAAGGGTCAGGCGTTTCCTGATTTTAGGCCGTCATGCAGAGCGCAGCGAAGCATCTTTCTTGCGGCAATAATCATGATTAGTTGCGCCGGAAAGATGCTTCGCTACGCTCTGCATGACGGCCTTTTGTGAAATAGTCGTAAAGCAGAAGCACCACTTCTGCGTCTGTGCTGCCAACACCTTTTCTCATTGCCATGAAACTACGAGTCATCCTCACCGGCGCTACCGGGATGGTGGGCGAGGGCGTCCTGCTCGAATGCCTGGAAAACCCCGCCGTGGCGCACGTGCTGGTGCTCAGCCGCCGGCCCAGCGGCCGCAGCCACCCCAAAATGACCGAGCTGCTGCACGCCAACTTGCAGGACTTGGGCCCCATCGAAAGCCAGCTCATGGGCTACGACGCCTGTTTTTTCTGCGCCGGCATTTCGGCGGTAGGGGTGTCAAAGGAAGAATACGAGCGCATCACCCACGACCTAACGTTGGATTTTGCCCGCACCCTGGCGCGCCTCAACCCGGCCCTGACGTTCATCTACGTATCGGGCGCCGGCACCGACAGCACCGCGCAAAGCGGCCAGCACTGGGCGCGTGTGAAGGACCGCACCGAGAACGAGCTGCTGGCCCTGCCCTTCCGGCGGGCCTACATGTTCCGGCCGGGCTTTATGCAGGTGACACTCGGCCAGCGCAACGTGCTGAAATGGTACGGCCTAATTGCCTGGCTCTACCCGCTGGTGCGCCGGCTGGCCCCGGCCTACGTCAGCACCATGCAGGAAGTAGGCCGGGCCATGATTGACGCCGCCAGCGGTGGGGCCCCCAAGCCCGTACTCGAAGTACCCGACATCGTGGCGTTGGCCCGGGAATCAGTTAAAAACGAGGCTGCCTAATAATTTGTTAGGCGGTCATGCTCATCTGGCGTCCGCGCAGCCGAAGCATCTCTCCCGCAGTAGTAATCATAGAATAGTGGAGCAGTAGCGATGCTTCGGCTGCGCGGACGCCAGATGAGCATGACGTTCTACACGGTTCTAGTGTCTATTAAATATAAATATCCCCCGGCGCGAGACATCCGCCATTCACCCTTTAAAACCTTTCTCTTGACGACTGGCGGCATCCTCGGGGCCCTATTGCTGGCGGCGGTGGCCTTCACCGGCCTCAGCCCACAGCTGGGCGGCACGCCCACCAAGGCCGACCGGCAGCGCTTTGCGCAATCGGGCCACTACGCGGGCGGCGAATTCAAGAACCTGCTGCCCACGAAACAGCTGACGGAAGGCAACATGGGGTCGGTGCTCTGGAATTTTATTTTCCGTAAAAGCCCCAACACCGAGCCGCCGGGGCCCCTGCCCACGCAGCCACTCGACTCACTCACCATCGTGCAGAAATCGCCGGAGCTGGTGCGCGTGACCTGGTTTGGGCACTCGGCAAGCCTGGTGGAAATGGCCGGCCAAAACATTCTGCTCGACCCCATGCTGAGCGTAGAAATGGGGCCCCTGGCCCTGGTTACGCCCAAGCGCTACAACTCGCGCCTGGCCATCGCGCCCGAGCAGCTGCCGCCCATTGCCGCCGTGCTCATTTCGCACGACCACTACGACCACCTTGACTACCAAACCATCCGCAAAATCAAGGACAAAGTGGGGCATTTCTACGTGCCGTTGGGCATCGGGGCCCACCTGCGGGCCTGGGGCGTGCCCGCGGCCCGCATCACCGAAATGAACTGGGGCGACAGCGCCCGGGTGGCCGGCATCACGCTGCGCTGCACGCCGAGCCGCCACTTCTCGGGCCGCGGCCTCACCAACCGCAATTCTACGTTATGGTGCTCGTGGGTGATGCAGGGCCCCACGAAGCGCATTTTTTACACCGGCGACGGCGGCTACGGGCCCCACTTTGCCGCCATCGGGGCCCAGTACGGGCCATTCGATTTGGCGCTGGTGGAGTGCGGGCAGTACGACCGGCAGTGGGCCGAAATCCACATGCGGCCCGAGCAGAGCGTGCAGGCCGCCCGCGACGTGCGCGCCGCCGCCATGCTACCCGTGCACTGGGGCGCCTTCACCGAGGCCAACCACCCCTGGAACGAATCCGTGACGCGCGCCAGCGCCGAGGCCGCCCGCCTCGGCCAGCCCCTCACCACGCCGCGCCTCGGCGAGCCCGTAACTTTGGGCCCCGGGCCGCTGCCCGCCGCGCCGTGGTGGCGCTAAGGCAGCTACAGAAGTACAGTTTTGGAAGTCTGGAAATTCAAAATCGAATGTCATGCTGAGCGCAGCCGAAGCATCTCTCCCGCGCAAGTAAATAATCACTCAGCGGGAGAGATGCTTCGGCTGCGTTCAGCATGACGTTCTGATGATCCCCTAGACGGCTTTTACGCCAGGGCCCCCAGCTTATGCGCTACATTCTCCTCAACAAGCCCTACGAAGTCCTCACCCAGTTCACCGACGAGGCCGGCCGGGCCACGCTCAAGGATTTTGTGCCCGTGCCGCACATCTACCCCGTCGGCCGGCTCGATTTTGACTCCGAAGGCCTGCTGCTGCTCACCGACGATAAGGCCCTCCAGCACCGCCTCAGCGACCCGCGCTACAAGGTGTTCAAAACTTACTGGGCCCAGGTAGAAGGCGAGGTGACCACCGAGGCCCTCGAAAAGCTGCGCCGCGGCGTGGTCATCAAGGAAGGCCGCACCGCCCCCGCCCAGGCCACCGACATGCCCGAGCCCGAGGGCCTATGGTCCCGCAGCACGCCCATCCGCTACCGCGCCAGCATCCCCACCACCTGGCTCGAAATCCGCATTTCGCAGGGCATGAACCGCCAGGTGCGCAAGATGTGCGCCGCCGTGGGCCTGCCCTGCCTGCGCCTCGTCCGCGCCCGCATCGACGAGCTGGACCTCGGCGAGCTGGCCCCCGGCCAGTGGCGCGAGCTCACGCCCGAAGAGTCGCGCAAGCTTAAGGCCAAGTTCTCGGCCACCAAGCTCCCAGCCAACCGCCAGGTAGCCGTGAAACCCACGCCTGGGGCCCCAGCGGCACCTCCTACGCGCCGCCCGCGCTAGGGCCCCGGCGTTATGTCAAGCAAGCGCTTATTGCGTTGCCTGTTAAATACCGGCCTCGTGCTGTTTGGGCTGGCAAACGTTGTCGTTTTCTTGCACGCCTGGCGGCTCACGCACTTCAGCGCCAGCGCGGGGCCCCGCACGAAGTCACCTGAGCAGCTGTCGGCCGCTGCCAAGCTGGGCCTGGTGCTGACCGGCGTTAGCAATCCACGGCCCGTCACCGGTGCGCCGCCGGCGTTTCCCTACCAAAGCGTGTTTTTTGAGAGCCCCAATGGCCGGCTTGCCGCCTGGTACGGCCAGCCCGCGGGCCCGGCGCGCGGCACGGTGGCGCTGTTCCACGGCTACACCAGCGAAAAATCGCACCTGACGACCGAAGCTGCCTTTTTCCGCCGCCTGGGCTACGCCGTGCTGCTGGTCGATTTTGCCGGGGGCGGCGGCTCGGCGGGCAGCCGCGTGACGGTGGGCTACCGCGAGGCCGCCGACGTAGCGGCCGCCGCGCGCTGGCTGGGGGCCCGGCCGGGCGGCCCGGGCCCCCTGGTGCTCTACGGCGTGAGCATGGGCGCGGTGGCCATCCTGCGGGCCGAGGCTGAATTAGGGGTACGCCCGGCGGCCAACGTGCTCGAATGCCCCTTCGGCAGCCTCCGCCAAACGGCCCGCAACCGCTTCGCCGCCCTGCACGTGCCCGCTTGGCCCCTGGCCGATTTGCTGGTGTTCTGGGGCGGCCTGCAAAACGGCTTTTGGGGCCCCGGCCTCTCCGCCGAGCGCTACGCCGCGCAGGTAGCCACCCCCACCCTGCTCCTGTGGGGCACCGCCGACGCCCGCGTGACCCGCGCCGAAACCGACGCCGTTTTCCGCAACCTCCGGGGCCCCAAGCAGCGGCATGATTTCGTAGGCGCGGGCCACGAGCCCTACTGGCACCGCTACCCCGCCGCCTGGCAGGCGCAGGTTAGCGGGTTTTTATCAGCAGAGTAGCACCTTCAAATACACTCAGAGTGCTCACTTACCTACCGAATTCAACATGCGAAGCGCTGACTGGGCTATACCATTTTCAGGGTATGCCATTATCGTCTGATTATAGTATTCAGTAGCTCTTTGTCCTTCACCAGTTTGACTATAGCAAAAGGCAATGTTACACAAAGCCATTTCGCGGTAACACATTCTGGATGAACTCAATAAAGTCACGTATCGGTACTCATCTATCCAAGATTTTCTGGTAAAAAATGCGTAGCTAGCTTCAAAAAGCGGAATTGCACCGGTATAATCTTGTTTTTTAACAAGCTGCATCCCTTTCCGGTGGTGGCTAGGTACAGTGTAGCGCAGCAGTAGGCCAAGCCCGAGATAAATCCCACTCATGTAAAGCACTATACTATCTGTCTTTACTCCACTCAGGAAGCAAATTAGCCCAATCAAAATCATGACGATAACTTGGGGAAGGACCGAAATCCAGGCCACTTGTTTTACCACGGGTACGTTTGATGACATGTGTTTTCTAGTTCTATTTGTTAATGCTTTAAGCTACCCAGTCTTTCTAATCATCGAAAGTAGAATATAGATGAATTATTCACTCTGCACACCTGTCAGGAAAGCTTTCCTTAGGCAAACCAAACTCGGCCACCTCGGCGGATAGTGCGCCGGCTGGGGCCCAATCGGTGACAATCTGTCACCAAAATGGGGCTGGTACGTTGCTTGTAAAAGGAGCTATAGCTACCTAAGGGCGGCTTTCTATTGACAACATATCCACTTAACCTGAACACCCCAACATGGGCAAAATAATCGGCATCGACCTCGGCACCACCAACTCTTGCGTGGCCGTAATGGAAGGCAACGAACCCGTTGTTATCCCCAACTCCGAAGGCCGCCGCACCACGCCGTCCATCGTCGCATTCCTCGACAACGGCAAGGGCGAGCGCAAAGTGGGCGACCCGGCGAAGCGCCAGGCCGTTACCAATCCTAAAAACACCATCGCCAGCATCAAGCGTTTCATGGGCCGCCAGTTCTCGGAAGTATCCACCGAGAGCAAGTACGTAGCCTACGACCTGACGCCCGGCGCCAACAATACGGTGGCCGTGAAAATTGGCGACCGCAACTACACTCCGCAGGAAATTTCGGCCATGGTACTTCAGAAAATGAAGCAGACGGCGGAAGATTACCTCGGCCAGCCCGTGACGGAAGCCGTGATTACGGTGCCCGCGTACTTTAACGATGCCCAGCGCCAGGCTACCAAAGAAGCCGGCGCCATTGCCGGCCTCGACGTGAAGCGCATCATCAACGAGCCCACGGCCGCGGCCCTGGCTTACGGCCTGGATAAGAAGCACAAAGACCAGAAAATTGCCGTGTACGACCTCGGCGGCGGCACCTTCGACATCTCGGTGCTGGAGCTGGGCGACGGCGTATTTGAAGTGCTGAGCACCAACGGCGACACCCACCTCGGCGGCGACGACTTCGACCAGGTAATCATCGACTTCCTGGCCGAGCAGTTCAAAGCTGACAACGAAGGCCTCGACCTGCGCAACGACCCCATGGCCCTCCAGCGCTTGAAAGAAGCCGCCGAGAAAGCCAAAGTGGAGCTGTCGAGCTCGAACGAAACCGAAATTAACCTGCCCTACGTGACGGCCACCGCCAGCGGCCCCAAGCACTTGGTGGTGAAGCTGAGCCGCGCCAAGTTCGAGCAGCTCTCGGACGCGCTGGTGCGCCGCTCGATGGAGCCTTGCAAGAAGGCCCTGCAAGACGCTGGCCTCTCGGCCAGCGACATCGACGAGGTGATCCTCGTGGGTGGCTCGACCCGCATCCCCCGCATCCAGGAGGAAGTAGAGAAGTTCTTCGGCAAGAAGCCCAGCAAGGGCGTGAACCCCGACGAAGTGGTGGCCATCGGCGCCGCCATCCAAGGCGGTGTATTGACCGGTGAAGTGAAGGACGTGCTGTTGCTCGACGTGACCCCGCTTTCGCTGGGCATTGAGACGATGGGCGGCGTGATGACCAAGCTCATCGAGTCGAACACGACCATCCCGACCAAGAAATCGGAGACGTTCTCGACGGCTTCGGACTCGCAGCCTTCGGTGGAAATCCACGTGCTGCAAGGCGAGCGGCCCCTGGCCAGCCAGAACCGCACCATCGGCAAGTTTCACCTCGACAGCATCCCGCCCGCGCCCCGCGGCGTGCCACAGATTGAAGTAATCTTCGACATCGACGCCAACGGCATCCTGAACGTGACCGCCAAGGACAAAGGCACCGGCAAAGAGCAGAAAATCCGCATCGAAGCCAGCAGCGGCTTGTCTGACCAGGACATTGAGCGCATGCGCCAGGAAGCAGCTACCAACGCCGACGCCGACAAGGCCGAAGCCGAGCGCATCAAGAAGGTGAACGACGCCGACTCGATGATTTTCCAGACCGAGAAGCAGTTGAAGGAGTACGGCGACAAGCTGAGCGGCGGCAACAAAACCGCTGTGGAAGGGGCCCTCGCCGACCTCAAGAAAGCCCACGAGAGCAAAGACCTCGGCGCGATTGAAACTGCCATGACGGCCATCAACGCCGCCTGGCAGGCCGCCTCGCAGGAGATGTACGCCGCCGCGGGTGCCGATGGCGCCGGGGCCGGCCAAGGCTTCCCCGGGGGCGAAGGCCAGCCGCAGGACGGCAACGGCCAGCCCGCCGCCGACCACGTAACCGACGTGGATTATGAAGAAGTAGACGGTAAGTAGGACCGCAATTTCCGTTGATTTAACGGATAAAAACGGATTCGAATAGATGCTAAAAAGGCCGGAAGCGCATTGCTTCCGGCCTTTTTTTATGCACGTGGGGCCCCGGGCGTTAATAGTTAACCCAACCCCATCACGCCGGTCACGCTGAGCGTAGTTGAAGCATCTCTCCCACTGACTAACGAATAATCGTCGCACGGCACGCGGTGGGCAAGGCGTTTCATTTACGGTTGCAAAGGAAACCGGCCGGGGCGGGGCGTAAATTGCTCCTAGGTTTGGCCGTCGCGGCCCGCCGTTTGCCCCGCCCTGCATGGATTCCGTCGTTATTGCCTACCAGAAGTTTCCCACGCCCGACGCGGCCCAGTCACTGCTGGCCCTGCTCGACCAACAGCGCATTGCTTACGAAGCCCACCACACGCGGCCGCGCTTCAACGCCGTGCTGGGTACCACCTCAGCCGAGCAGTTCGTGGTGAGCTTGTTGCCCGAAGATTTCACGCGGGTGCGCCAACTTGAAGAAAGCCAGGCCGCCAGCATGCCCAGTAACTTTCCGTCGGACTACTACCTGTTCAAGTTTACCAACCAGGAACTGTGGGAGCTGCTGAGCCAGCCCGACTCCTGGAGCAGCCACGACGTGGCACTGGCCACCCAAGTGCTGCGCGAGCGCGGCGAGGACGTATCGGACCACATTTTGCAGAACCTCAGGGCCCTGCACACCGAAAACCTGGCCGCGCCTAACCCCCGCCCCACTGCCTGGATCGTGGCCGGCTACCTGCTGGCCCTGGCGGGCGGCGTATTTGGGTTGGGCATCGGCTGGTCGCTGTGGCGCTACCGCAAAACCCTGCCCGATGGCCGCCAGGTGCCCGGCTTCGCCCCCGCCGACCGGGCCCACGGCGTGCGCATCCTGTGGCTGGGCGTGGCCGGCGTGGTGTTTTGGGTAGCGGTGCGGATGCTGGTGGGGTAAGCCGGGCGGGGCCGTGTGCTTGCACCCCAAGCTTTGCTGGCACCGCAGAGGCCTTTCCTATGCTATTCTGGGGGCCCTAGGACAAGGCTAAGCACAGCTGGGCGGTACAGGTCCACGGATCCAACGCACTGGTTAAGCCGGGTTTTCGGCGGCGTCGGCCACGCCGTCGGCAATTTTTTCAGCGGCTTCTTGGTGGTCTTCGGCATTGGCCACTTCCAAGGCCTCGGTCTGCTCGCGCCAGCCGGTTGGCTCGTAACTGAGGCGGATGTAGATGGGGAAGTGGTCGGAGCCCATGTGGCTGAGGCGCTCCAAGTGCTGCAAGCGGAAGTGGGCCGAGTGAAACACGTGGTCGAGGGGCCAGCGCAGCAGCTTGTGGTCGGCGTGGAAAGTGGGCAACAGGCCCCGGCCAATGCGCGGGTCGAGCAGCTGCGAGAGCCGCCGGAACAGCTCGGAGGTGTGCGACCACGCTACGTCGTTCAGGTCGCCGGCCACCACCGTGGGGCCGTCGTGATGCTCAATTTCGCGGCCCACCACCAGTAGCTCGGCATCACGGCGCACGCTGCTTTTGGACTCGGCCGGGGCCGGCGGGCGCGGGTGCAGGAAGTGCAGCCGCACAGGCACGCCGTTGGGCAGCACCACCTGCCCATGAAACGAGGGAATGTCGGCCTCCAGCAAGAACCGAATTTCGGCTTGGCGCAGCGGCAGGCGCGAAAACACGAGCATGCCGTAAGTGTTGGGCAGCGGGGCGTGGCAGGTGTAGGGGTACGATTTCGCGAGCGGCTGCAGCTGCTCCAGCCACCAAGCGTCGGTTTCCACGGCCAGCACAATGTCGGGTTGCCGCAGGCGGATGTGGCCCAGGATGCGCGCCGCGTCGCGGTTGTGCATCAGCACGTTGGTTACCAGCAGGCTGAGGTGGTGGTCGAGGTCAGTGGCGGGGCGGCTGGCATCGGCCACTTGCTTGCCGTGCAGTGGCGTGTAGGGCCAGATGCGGTACCCCTGGTACCCGATGGCCACCGCCAAGCCCCCCACCAGCGCCAGCTGCCAGGGCCCCGGCAGCGGCGGCAACAACAGGGCCCCCACGAGGCTGGCGGCCAGGCCGGCCACGATTTGCAAGCGCGGAAAATCGCAGACGCGCACCCACCAGGCGGTTTGGCGAAGCAGTGGCAACACAGTGGCCAGCAAGGCCGATGCGCCCAGCAGCCACGTCAGCCACTGCGCCAGGGTAAGCAGTAAATTCATCAAAAACAAAGGTAGCAATCGGCCCCAGCTTGGCCGCATGCCTTAAATGCGCCGCCGCGGGCCGCGTCGGGGCACCGGGCCCGGCTGCTACCTTTGGGCATGGAAATCCTGCTGGCCACGTTCACCACCCTGTTTTCGCTCGTGAACCCCTTCGGGGCAATGCCGGTTTTCCTCACCCTCACCAGCGACGACAGCGGCACCGAGCGCCTGCGCATTGCCCTGCGCGCCTGCCTCTACATGGTGGCCATCCTGAGCGTCGCCTTTTTGGGCGGGCAATACATCCTCAACTTCTTCAACATCAGCATCCAGCACCTGCGCATTGCGGGCGGCATCCTGCTCATGCGCTCAGCCTTTGACCTGCTCACGCCCGGTGCCAACCGCGACCGGGTGGGCCCCGCCGCCCTCGAAGAAAGCAAGCTCAAGGACGACGTGAGCTTCACGCCGCTGGCCATGCCCATGCTCTCGGGCCCCGGCTCGATGGCCATTTGCATCGGCCTCATCCGCCCTTCTTATTCCGACAAGGCCCTCACGCTGGTGGGCTTCGCGCTGGTGGCACTGGCCAGCTTGGCGGTGCTGGCCTCGTCGCTGCGCCTCACGCGCCTGCTGGGCCGGCCGGGCATGGCGGCCTTGGCGCGCATCATGGGCTTCATCACGCTGGCCATCGGGGTGAATTTCTTCGCCACCGCCATCGGGGCCCTGTTCCCAGGCCTGAATCACTGATTTTGACTGATTAATCGTGATTTCGCTGTTTTTTATGCTCTGCTTGCGCTAGTAGTAACCGGTGATGGTTGATGAGAAATATTTACTTTCCAGCCTTTCCGAGCAGGTGATTGGGTGCGCCATGCGGGTGCACAGCACGTTGGGCAACGGATTTCCCGAAATCATTTACCAACGCGCATTGGCGATAGAGTTAGAACTTTGCGGAATCAGTTTTACCCGCGAATCCACGCAAGCCGTGTACTATCGCGACACCTGCATCGGCTCGAGAATTGTAGATTTTTTGGTCCAGGAAAAGCTGCTCATCGAACTGAAAGCCATCGCTGAACTGAACGACAGCCATTTCTCTCAAATCATTAATTACCTCACCGCCTTCAAGCTCGAAGTAGGCCTACTCATCAACTTCGGTCAGAAAAGCCTACAATACCGCCGTTTCATTAAAACCAAGGCGTAAAGCGCCGGCACCTAATAGAGCGCCGTAAATCCATCTAAAAATCAGTGAAATCACAATTAATCACACTCAATTAGTGATTGAATCAGTGAAATCACGGTTAATCAGTCAAAATCAGTGATCAAGAACGACCTCTACCTGCGCGCCGCCCGCGGCGAAACCACCGAGCGGACGCCCGTGTGGCTCATGCGCCAAGCCGGCCGCATCCTGCCAGAGTACCGCGCCCTGCGCGCCCGCCTCTCCGGCTTCAAAGAGCTGGTGGAAACCCCCGAGCTGGCCGCCGAGGTCACCATCCAGCCCATCGACGCGCTCGACGTGGACGCGGCCATCATCTTCTCCGACATCCTGGTGGTGCCCGACGCCATGGGCCTGCCCTACGAGATGGTCGAGGCCCGGGGCCCCCTGTTCCCCAACGTAATCAAAACCGCCGCCGATGTAGATAAACTGCGCGTGGCCGACCCCGAGGAGCACCTCGGCTACGTGCTCGAGGCGCTGCGCATCACCAAGCGCGCCCTGAACGGCCGGGTGCCGCTGATAGGTTTCGCCGGGGCCCCCTGGACGATTCTGGCCTACATGGTGGAGGGCCACGGCTCCAAAACTTTCAGCAAGGCCCGCGGCATGCTCTACCGCGAGCCCGCCCTGGCGCACCGGCTGCTCGAAAAAATCACCGCCACCACCATCGCCTACCTGCAAGCCCAGGTGGCGGCCGGGGCCCAAGTGGTGCAGGTGTTCGACTCATGGGCCGGCATCCTACCGCCAGCGCATTACGCCGAATTCTCAACCCGCTACATCGGCCAGATTTGCGCCGCGCTGTCGCCGCTGGTGCCCGTCACGGTGTTCGCCAAGGGCGCGTGGTGGGCTGTGGAGGATTTCGCCGCCCTGCCCTGCCGCACGATAGGCCTCGACTGGAACCAGGACCCCGCCGCCGTGCGCCGCGTGGCCGGCGACAAAACCCTGCAAGGCAACCTTGACCCCTGCGCCCTCTACGGTACCCGCGACCAGGTGCGCGCCGCCACCCAGGCCATGTTGCGCCAGTTTGCCGGGGGCCCCCACATCGCCAACCTCGGCCACGGCGTGTACCCCGACACCGACCCCGACAACGTGCGCGTGTTCGTGGACACGGTGAAGGAGTGGCGGGGGTAAGCCCGCGCGGGGGCCCTGCCCCCGGCGTAGGGGCCCCTTCTAAACCCCAATTCTCTCGCGATTTCCCGCATGGATAGCAAAGACAGCAACGGGGCCCTGCTCGCCGAAGGCGACTCGGTCACGCTCATCAAAGACCTGAAAGTGAAAGACTCGTCGCTGACGCTGAAGCGCGGCACGCTGGTCAAAAACATCCGCCTCACCGGCTCGCTCAGCGAGGTGGAAGGCCGGGCCGGCGGCAGCACGATGGTGCTGAAAACCGAATTTTTGAAGAAAGCCTAACCGCCCCGACCATGCGCAGCGAGGAAGAAAAAATGCTGGCCGGCGAACTCTACCTGGCCGCAGACCCCGCCCTGGTGAAGGCGCGCACCCACGCCAAGCAACTGCTGCACCGCCTGAACGTGACGGAGTACCTGGTTACGGACGCCGCCCGCGAGGTACTGGCCGAATTGGTGCTGCACGCGGGGCCCAATTTCTACGCGGAGCCGCCCTTCTACTGCGACTACGGCCGCAATATTTACTGTGGCAGCAACGTGTATTTCAACGTAAACTGCGTGGTGCTGGACGTGGCCAAGGTCACCATCGGCTCCAACGTCATGTTTGGGCCCGGCGTGCAGCTGTACGCGGCCACCCATCCGCTCGACGCCGTGGTGCGCCGCACGCTGGAGCTAGGGCGGCCCGTCACCATCGGCGACGACTGCTGGATCGGGGGCGGGGCCATCATCTGCCCGGGCGTCAGCATCGGCGCGGGCTGCGTCATCGGGGCCGGGTCGGTGGTGACGAAGGACGTGCCGGCGTATTCGCTGGCCGTCGGCAACCCGGCCCGGGTGATTAAAAAGTTGGAAGCAGCCGCTTAGGGCCCTGGCGCTACAGGCCGGCTTCCTGCGCTTCTTCTAGCAGCCGCTGCTTCTCGATGGGCACCACGCCCACTTGCTCGCACACCAGCCCGCCGCCTAAGTTGGCCAGCGCGGCGAGGAACGGCGCCGGCTGCCGCAGCGCCACGCACAAGGCCGCGATGCTGATGACCGTATCACCGGCGCCCGACACGTCGGAAATCGTGCGCAGGTGAGCCGGCAGGTAGGTTTTTTGGTCGGCCTGCTGGGCAAATACGCCGTGCTCGGAAAGTGTCACCAGCACGGTTTCAGGCCGTAATTCTTCGCGCAGGCGGGCCACGCCGGCCTCGAAGCCGGGGCGGTCGGTGGCGGGGTCGCCAAACTCCAGCTTTAGGCCCTCGCGCAGTTCTTTCAGGTTGGGCTTGAACAGTGTGCAGCCGCGGTAGGCCAGGAAGTTCTTCTTCTTGGGGTCTACCACCGTGGGGATGCCGCGCTCCCGGGCCCGCGCAATGCAGGTGGCAATGATGTCCTCGCGCAACACGCCCTTGTCGTAGTCTTCAAACACCACCACGTGGGCCTGGGCCAGCAGCTCGTCGTAGGCCCCCAGCAGCTGCGCCGTTTCGGCGGCGTTAAGGTCGGTTTCTACTTCCGAGTCGATGCGCAGCAGCTGCTGGCCTTGGGCCAGGATGCGCTGCTTCACCGTGGTGGGCCGGTGCGCGCTGCGGACGAGGCCGGCGGCGGGCAAGCCACGCTGCTGCAATAACTCCAGCAGCTGGCCGCCGCCGGCGTCGGTGCCAATCACGGCGCAGAGCAGCGGCGTGGCCCCCAGGGCCTGCACGTTCAGGGCCACGTTGGCAGCCCCGCCGAGGCGGTTTTCGGTGCGGGCCACGTGCACCACCGGCACGGGGGCCTCGGGCGAGAGGCGCGTGGCGCGGCCCCACACGTAGGCGTCCACCATCACGTCGCCGATGATGAGCACGCGCAGGCGGTTGAAATCGGCAAAGAGCTGGGAAAGCGTATCGGCGGGCATTGCGGCGAGAAGAATAGGGCCCCAAAGGTAAAGGCCCGCGGCAGGAGCGCGCCAAAGCGCGCCGCTACCGCGGGCCTTGTTAGTACCGTAGCGTGGAGGCTGCGAGTCCGCGCGTTCAACATTCAACACCCTTCTAACGCGCGGACTCGCAGCGTCCACGCTACAAATACTACAATTTGGCCAGGCTTTTCTTAATGCGCTGGAAGGCTTCCACCAGCTTGTCGTCGGCGGCGGCAGTGCTGAAACGCATGCACTGCGGGGCCCCAAAAGCCTCGCCCGACACGGCGGCTACGTGAGCGTCGCTGAGCAGGTAGAGGGCCAAATCGGCCGAATCTTTGATAACCTGGCCCTCGGCCGTGGTGCGGCCAAAGAACGCCGACACGTCGGGAAATACGTAGAACGCGCCGCTCGGCGTGGGCGTCACCAGGCCAGGAATGTCCTTGGCAATGTCCAATACCAGGTCGCGGCGGCGGTGGTAGGCGGTCACCATCTCGTCGGCACTGCTATGGCCGCCGAGCAGGGCAGCGGTGCCGGCCTTCTGGGCGATGGAGCAGGTGCCGGACGTGATTTGGCCCTGGAGCTTGTCGCAGGCCGAGGCAATGTCGGCGCGGGCGGCGAGGTAGCCCAAGCGCCAGCCGGTCATGGCGTAGCCCTTCGAGAAGCCGTTGACGGTGATTACCTGGTCCTTAACCTCTGGGAAACGAGCCAGGCTGTAGTGTTCGCCCACGAAGTTAATGTACTCGTAAATCTCGTCGGCCAGAGCGTATACCTGCGGGTGGCGGGCCAGCACGGCGGCCATTTCGCCCAGCTCCTCCTGGCTGAACACCGACCCCGTGGGGTTGCACGGCGAGGAGTACATGATAAGCTTGGTGCGCGGCGTGATGGCGGCTTCGAGCTGCGCGGCGGTGGCCTTGTAATCGTTTTCGAGGCTGCCCACCAGCGGCACGGGCACGCCCTCGGCCAGCTTCACCATCTCTTCGTAGCTTACCCAATAGGGCGAGTAGATGATGACCTCGTCGCCGGGATTCACCAAGCTGAGGATGGCATTGGCCAGGGCTTGCTTGGCGCCGGTGCTCACCACAATGTTGGTGGGCAGGTAATCCAAGTCGTTCTCCTTCTTCAGTTTGGCACAAATGGCCTGGCGTAGCTCCAGCGTGCCGGGCACTGGCGTGTAGAATGTAAAACCGTCATCGACGGCTTTCTTGGCGGCGTCCTTGATGTACTGGGGCGTCTGGAAATCAGGCTCGCCGAAGCTCAGGCTGATGACGTCGACGCCCTGCGCGGCCAGCTCGCGGGCTTTTTTGGCCATGGCAATGGTCGCCGATTCCGTCATCGCCAGCAGGCGGTTGGAGAGCGGCGACGCGGGGGCAAGTACTTCGGGCATAGCGGACAGCGGAAAAATTTGCCTTGCAAAGGTATTGGCTGCACCCAGCCAAACCGCGCGCCGCCCTATTTTTCCGCCGGGGGCCCCACGGCCTGCCCCAACCGCCGCCAGCAATACCACAGAATGCCCACGTCTTGCCCCGGGGCGTAGTTTTTGGCGTACAGCAATTCGAGGTGCCGCTTGGCGCTGGCCCCGAGCGGCCCGCCGGCCGCGTCGGCGGGCGAGAGTACGGCGGGCCGCGCCTGGGCCGGGCCGGGCGTGTGGCGCAGGCCCACCCACGTGGCCCGGCCCAGCAGCACGGCCACCGCGTTGTGCACAAAACCTTGCTGGTCAGTCTGAAACCAGACAAGCAGGGGCCCCAGCAAGAGCAGGGTGGCGGCGCTCAGCACGTCGAGCAGGCGCTTGGCGCGGGCGGGGCCCGGCTGGTGCAGGTTCAGTGCGCTGTGGAGGGCGTAGTAGTTGCCGGGCGCGTCTTTGCGGCTGCTGCCGATGATGTAGGCACTGGCCTCGGGCAGAATTTTATAGGCCACTGGCGGCGTGGCGGGCAGCGCCAGCATCAGGCCAATAATTTGGCTGGCTGGCAGGTCGCGACCGCAAAAAATCAACTCATCCAGCGCGTATAGGCGCACCAAATCGGGCAGTTGGCGCAGCTCGCCCAGGGCCTCGGCCGGTGCGTGCGCCGGGGAGCGCCCGGGCAACGGCGGCACCGGTACGCTGGCGGCCTGGGGCCCCACGGCCACGTAGCCAACAACGCGAGCCGGCACGGCGGCGGCTTCCAGTAGCTGGCACACGCGCTGGCTCTCGGCCGCCGAACCCACGATGGCGATGTTCTTTGGGCGGGGCTCGCCCAGGTGCAGGTTGTGGTATTTTATGAAATGCGTGGCCAGCTGCCGCCCCACCAGTGCCACCAGCGCCCAGGCCCCGCCCAGCACGATGAGCGCCTTGGAAAACCGCCAGGCGTCGAGGAAATTCGATACTGCCGAAATCAGTATTGTGCCCACCAGGATGCCCCGCGCCAGGGCCCCCACCCTTCCGGGCCGGCCGTAGCCGCCGCTCAGGTAGGCCGAGGCCAGCCACACGGCGATGTAGCCCGGCACGGCCACCCGCAAAAACCGCGGCGGATAGGGCCCCGGTGGGTATTTATTATGCGTTTCCCAGTATGCCTTCAGCAAAAACATGCCCCCGTACACCAGGCCAGCGTCGAGCAATACCGGCGCGGCGCGGCGGGCCAGCCGCTCAAAAATGGCAGCCCCCGCCCGCAGCCAAATGGCGGTATTGATGAGCAGCGACACCAGGCCGGCGGGCCCCGGGGCAAAGTGCTTGCGGGCAAAAATCACCATTGCCCGGTAAAACACGAGCACGTAGTTCACGCTCGTGCGCCGGGTGCTTTCGCCCTTGTAGTGGATGATCCGGGCCCCGGGGAAATAGTAATTTTTCCAGCCGCCCAGCGTGAGCCGGTACGAGAGGTCGATGTCCTCGCCGTACATGAAGTAGTCTTCGTCGAGTAGGCCCACCTGGGCCAGGGCCGTGCGGCGCAGCAGCATGAACGCCCCGCTAAGCACGTCAACCTCGTGGGTTTGGTTTTTGTCCAAGTACCCCAGGTGGTAGCGGCCAAAGATGCGCGAATTGGGCATTAGTCGGCTCAGGCCCAGCATTTTGCACAGGGCCACGGCGGGCGTGGGCAAGCCGCGCTTGCTTTCGGGCAGGAAGTGGCCCTGGCCGTCGAGCATGTGCACGCCCAGCCCCCCGCCGGCGGGGTGCGCGTCCATAAAATCGCAGCAGGCCCGGAAGGTGTCTTCCCCCACCACCGTGTCGGGGTTGAGCAGCAGCTGGTATTCGCCGGTGGCGCGGCGCAGGGCCTGGTTGTTGGCCTTGGCAAAGCCCGGGTTGTGCTTGTTTTCGATCAGAATGACCTCTGGGAACCGCGCCCGCACCATCGCCACCGAGTGGTCGGCCGAGTTGTTATCCACCACAAATACCTCCACCGGGGCCCCAAGCTTTTCGGCTGCCCGCCGCACCGACAGCAGCGCCTGCTCGAGGAAGTAGCTGACGTTGTAGCTGACGACGACGACGGAGAGTTTGACCACGGCAGGCGAAATTAGGGTGCGCCGGCCGCCGGCCGCGCCAAGCCTTGGTGCGGCCGCAGCAAAAAGCCCCGCGGCCGGTGCGGCCGCGGGGCTTTTACAGAAAACATTAGGCGGCCCGGGGCCCTAGTTTACTTGCCGCTGGCGGTCCACGATGCTGCGGCCGAGGGTAATTTCGTCGGCGTATTCCAACTCGCCGCCCATTGGAATGCCGCGGGCAATGGTGCTGATGTGCACGTTGGGCAGGTCGCGCAGGCGGCGCGAGAGGTAAAAAGCGGTGGTGTCGCCCTCCATGGTAGGGCTAATGGCGAGGATGACCTCGCGCACGTCTGAATCTTCGGCCGCCGCCCGCTCCACCAGCGAGTCGATGTGCAAGTCCGTGGGCCCCACGCCCTCGATGGGCGAAATGACGCCGCCCAGCACGTGGTACACGCCACGGTACTGGCCCGTGTTTTCGATGGCGATGACGTCGCGCACGTCGGCCACTACGCATACCTGGGCGTGGTCGCGGAGCTGGTTGGCGCAAATGCTGCACTCCTCGGCGTCGGAAATGCTGTGGCAAGTGCGGCAGTAGGTTATTTCGAAACGCATTTTGGCCAGCGCCTCGGCCAGCGAGGCCGTGGTGTCGGTATCCGCCTTCAACAGGTGCAGGGCCAGGCGCAGGGCCGTTTTCTTGCCAATGCCGGGTAGGCGGGCCAGCTCGCCCACGGCGTTTTCAATCAGCTTGGAAGGGAAATCCATTCAATTAATGTGCAGGATGTGGAAATGTGCCAGATGTGAAAATGCTGCTAGTGCGGAATTTCAGGAAATTTTAAAATTTCCACATCCCCACATTCCACTCATTTTCACACCTAAGAGATATCCGCCGAAATGCCCCGGTCATGAATGGCCGTGCACAGGGGCTCCAGCTCCTCGTACGAGCCATTTTTGACGCTGCACTTGCCTTTGTAGTGAATGAGCAGGGTGCACTGCTCGGCCTGCTCGGGTTGGTGCTGGCACACGTCGATCAGGGTTTTGGTGACGTGGGCGAAGGTGTTCACCTCGTCGTTGTACACCACGAGGCTGCGCGGCTCGGCGGTTTCTTCGAGCAGCAATACGTCCTCATCGAACTCAATTTGGGGGCGGGTCGTCATGGGGCAAATTTACGGCGGCGGGCCGGGTTGGCGGCACGTGTAAACGCCCGGGACGCACAAATCGTTTCGGGCAACGGGCCCCGGGGCGCGGGGCTGGCGTAATTTTCGGCGACCAAGGGCCCAGGGGGCCCACTGCCCGCCCGTGCTGCATCGAAAACAGCTGCCCGGGGCCCCAGCAGCCGGCAAAAAGCTGCCCGCTCGCGCCCGGGGCCCCGCCGGTGCCTTGCTAATTGCTTCTCGTTCCTTGCCCATGCCCGTTCCCGCGCCCGAATTCAAAAAAGCCCTCAAGCGCCTCGGCGAAGCCGAAAAGGAAGCCTTGCTGCTGCGCGCCGTGCGCCGCGACGCCGAGCTGTACGAAACCTTTCGCTTCGAGCTGCTGGCCGACGTATCGCTGGCTCAGATTCAAGAAGAAACGTCCGACCGCATCCACGAATTATTCAACTTGGCTGTGAGCGGGCGCCTGCTCAACCGCAGCCTCGTGAAGGCCCTGCGCGCCAGCGTGCAGGAGGCCGCCCGGGCCCGCCGCATCACCAAAAGCAAGCAACTCGAAATTGACCTTTTGGCCTACACCCTCCGCCTGTGCCTCGACCACTACTCGGGCCAGTTCGACAGCGTGTACGACGGCTTTTACAAGGCCGTGGCACGGCTGGCGGCCCGCCTCCCGGCCCTAATTCTGAAGCACCTGCACGAAGACTTATGGGTGGAATATAAGCCTGATTTAGACGATGTGTTGAAAGACTTGCACCGCCGCAAGAAAAGCGCAAATCTGACCTTCGAGCTGCCCCGGGAATTGACTATTCTGCAGTAGCTTGCGCCGTATTCATCCCCTTTTCACCCTATTTATATGCTAAAACGTTACCCTTCTCTTTGCGCGGGTTTGAGCTTGCTCGCGCTTACTACCGGCTGCGCCGGCTCGTACGCGCCCATCCGGCCCGACCGCATCGCCACTTACCAGGCCTCGGCCACCAATTCGCCCGTTGAGTTTGGCTACCAGTACGACGTGCTGCGGCTGCACGGCAATAAAAAATACGTTAAAAAAGAGGCCAAGCGCGGCTACCACGTAGCCGCCGTGCGCGTAACCAACCGCACGGAGCGCGATTTGAATTTCTCGCGCGACCTAAACTTGCTGTACGGCGACCGGCCCATTATGCCCGTGGGCGGCACCGCAGCGGCGCAAGACTTAAAGCAGGGCGTGGCCATCTACCTGCTGTACGTGCTGCTAAACTTCAACGTGGGCGGCACCGTCAACAACACTACGGGGGCCACCACCGGGGGCACGTTCGTGCCCACGGGGCCCTTCATTGCCGGCGGCAACATGCTGGGGGCGAGCCAGGCCAATAAAAACATGCGCAAAGAATTTGAGGACTTCGACCTCGCCAACCGCATCATCAAGCCCGGCGAAACCGTGTACGGCATCCTGAGCCTGCGCGAAAATTCGGTGGCCCCCATGCGCCTCGAACTGCGCCCCGGCACCGAATCGACCTACGTGCCGGCCACCGCGCCAGTGGTGTTGCCGGCCCCCATGCCCGCCCCACCGGCGGCCTCGCCCCGGCGCGACAATTAATTCCCCGGTGGGCACCAGGCCCGAAATTTTAACCCAAAAGGGCCCCGCCAATTGCTTGGCGGGGCCCTTTTGGGTTAAAGCGCGAGCGGCAATTATTGCTTAGCTACTACGTTAAAATCCAGCGTGAAATCGTCGTAGATGGCTTTATCGCCGATGCTGTCGAAAAACGACTTCGAACCGTACTTCAGGCCGAACTTGGTGCGGTCGATGGTCACCTTGCCGGTGGCCGCAGCCACGCCGTTTTTCACGCCCACTTTGGCGGGGAAGGTGAGGCGGTTGGTCACGCCCTTGATCATCATGTCGCCCACGATGGTGGCGTTGTTGGCCGTGGCAGCCGCCCCTTTGATGGGGGTAACGCTCACAATTTTGAACGTCGAGGTCGGGTTTTTTTCCGCGCCGAAGAAGTCGTCGCTGCTCATGTGGCCCACAAACTTGCCCTGCTGCTCAGCGTCTGTAATATCGGTGGCCTTCAGGGTTTTCATATCCACGGTGGTGGTACCGCCCACTACCATATTATCTTTCACCAGCAGGTCGCCGCTGGCAAACTGGATGGTGCCGTTGTGGCCGTGGGTCACGGCTTTGCCTTCCCAACCCAGGGTGCTTAGTTGGGGCTGGAGCTTGTAAACGGTTTGGGCTTGGGCGGCGGGAGCGGCTACGAGGCCGGCAAGGGCCAACAGGGCGGGGAAAAGAATTTTTTTCATGGTCGAAAAAAGGGTAAAAGAAGAAAGACAAAAAAGGTAAGAACGGGCCCCAGCGCGGGGCAAACAAAAACAAATTGACTAATCGGTCGCCCGCATTTTATCAAGTAACTCGTTGAACTGCTGCAACTCCTCCTCGGAAAATCGGCCCATGCCCAGGCGCATTGGTTCGAGCATGTTGTCGGTTTCGAGGTGGCTGAGTAGTGCCAAGCCTGCTTCCGTGATGCGGATGTCGACGGCGCGGCGGTTGGACGGGCACACAGTGCGGGTCACGAACTGCTTTTCCACCAGCCGATCCACAATGCGCGAGGCGTTGCTGGTTTTGTCCAGCATCCGGTCGATGAGCAAAGCCACGGTAGCCGGCCGCGGGTGCTGGCCGCGCAAAATGCGCAGCACGTTGAACTGCGGCAGCGTGAGGCCAAAGGGCTTGAAGACCGCCGCCTGCCGCACCTCTAGCCAGCCGGCCGTGTAAGTGAGGTTGATGATGGCCTTTTCGTAGGCATTGCGGAACACGGGTTGCTTGATTTCGTCTTCGATGCGCATAAACTAAGTGCGGTTGACGGCACAAATATAATGTACATACATTTAATGTCGCAACATTGTTCCGCCTAATCTTCCATTATTTTCTTGAACCTGCGCACAGTCGAGGCGCGCCGGGGGCCGTACTATTGCCCATGGACCCAACCCACTGGCTTAATATGAAGCGTTTTCTTTTGGTAGCTGGCACAGCCGGTGCATTGGCGGGGGCCCCGCGCCTAGCCGTGGCCCAACAGGGCGGCTACCCGGTGGCCACCACGGCCCAAACGCAATTTGTGTACCAAAATGGCGTGGTGGTGCGGCGCGAGGGCCCCACCACCACGCCCCTCACCCAGAATGTGCGCCTGGCCAACGGCACCAAAATCAACTACAAAAGCGGCATCGTGGAGTTTCCGGGCGGCAAGCTCACGACGCTCAAAGAGGGCGACTTTGTACGGCCCGATGGCGGGCTTGTGTTTGCCACGCCGAATAGCGCCGCTACAGCCCGCGGCGACGGCTCAGCGCCCTCCAGCGCTTCGTTCAATACCTACACGCTGCCCACCCGCGTTGTGCCCGGCAATGCCACGGCCGAAACCGGGGCCCTCCAGCTGCGCGTGCAGCTCTTGGAGCGCAAAGTAGAATTGCTCAACCGCAAAGTCGCGCTGCTCACCCAGGGCCAGGCCGCTTCGCCTGCCGCTCACCAAATTGACCTCGACCTGGCAGCGCTCGATGCCCAGCTGCAAGCTGGCAAATAGGTTTTGAGTACTCTCAACGGTGTTCGTACTACCAGTCTGCGCTCGTTAGCCCAGCCGCGCTGGCACGGCTGGGGCCCCAGAGCCGGGCCCTAGCCGTCCAGCCGCGCTGGAGCACCAGGCTTCAGGCTAGCACCAGAGCCCCATCGGCTTCGTGCACCAAGCCAAACGGTTCATCCTTGATAATAAGGATACCGTCGAGGTCGTGCACGTCGGCCAAGGCGCTGATTTGCAAGGCAGCGGCAATGCCCAGGCTGGTTTCGACCATGCAGCCCAGCATGGGACGCAGGCCGTGGGCACGGGTGCTGCGCAGCAGCTCAACGCCGCGCCGGTAGCCGCCGGCCTTCATCAGCTTCACGTTCACGCCGTGGAATTGCTGAGCGATTTCTTCAAAATCAGCCGTATCCGTCACCGATTCGTCGGCCAGCAGCGGCACACCGGCCCGAGAGCGCAGGTAGCGGTAGTCGGCGGCGCGGGCAGCAGGCAGGGGCTGCTCCAGCAGGGCCATGTGCAGGCCCCGCACAGCGCGGGTGTGCGCCAGGAACTCCAACAGGCCGTCGGCGTCGGCCCAGGCCTCGTTGCCGTCCACGAGCAGCGGGTGGCCGGGCAGTACCCGGGCCACTTCGCGTAGCAAGTCGAGGCCTCCAGCAGCGTCTACCTTCACTTTCAATAACTTAAACCGCGCCGCCCGCTGCACTGCCAAGAATGCGGCCACCTCGCCGGGCGGCATGATGGGCAGCGTGAAGGCCGTGGGCGTGGCGGCGGCCGGCGGCGGCACGCCCAGCCACTGCCACACCGGCTGCCCGGCGCGCGCGGCCAGCCACTGCACCAGCGCCGCCTCCAGGGCAAAACTCAGGGCGTGGGCCACGGGGTGGGCCCCCAGCAAAGCGTCGAACTCTTCCAGCGTTTCCACCCGCTCCAAACCGGCCGCTTGCAGGGCCCCAAACTGCGCTTCGAGCAGCGCCGGCGACTCGGCGTAGCGTACGTTGGGCGCTGCTTCGCCCCGGCCGGTGTGGCCGCGGCCGGCCACCTGCACTACCAAGTTGGTTTTGGCAGCGGAGGCGTTGCGGGAAATCTTCCAGACGAAGCGCAGCGGCAGGTCGAGGGCGGTAAGGGTCCAGGTGGGCATGGGCAAGGCAAAGGGCGCGGGCGCCCCGAAGATGCGGCAAAAATGGCGCCGGGCGCGGCGCTGGGGCCCTGGCAGAGGCGCATATGGCCGGCACACTGGGCGGGGGCCCCGACCCTTACCTTTGCCTAGCCCGGGTTTTCTTCACCTGGGCCACATTTTTCGTTGCCCTTATGAAGCTTTCGCGCGTTGCCGTTGCGGCCCTGGTTTTGCTCTTGCTGGCCGTTTTGCTCACCGTTTTGGTCCAAACCGGGCCACTGGCCCTGCCGGCCGCCGTGCCCGTGGCCGCCCGCTGGGCCGCGCTGGGGGCCCTGGCACTGGCCGTGTCCCCACGCCGCTCGCTCACGCTCTGGATTGTGCTGAGCATGCTGGTGGGCATCGAAATTGGGCACGACGCCCCCGCCGTGGCCCTGCCTTTGAAAGTGCTCAGCGACGCGTTTCTGCGGCTCGTGAAGACCATCATCGCCCCGCTGGTGTTTGCCACGCTGGTGGTGGGCATTGCCGGCCACGCCAACCTCAAGCAGGTGGGCCGCATGGGACTTAAAGCCTTGGTTTACTTCGAAGTAGTGACGACCTTCGCTCTGTTCATCGGGCTGGCGGCCATCAATTTCACCAAGGCCGGGGTGGGCATAAAGCACGTGGCAGTGGTCGAGAAAGCCGACGCCATTGCCGCCGCTGCGCCCCAAACCGCGGCCGATATCATCCTGCACATCTTCCCCGAGAACATTGCCAAATCGGTGGCCGAGGGCCAGGTGCTGCAAGTGGTGGTATTCGCCATCATCTTCGCCATCGGCCTCGCCCTCACCCCCGAAAAGCCCCGGCGCGTGATGCTGGAAATCTGCGAAAGCCTGTCGGAGGTGATGTTCAAGTTCACCAACGTGGTGATGTTTTTTGCGCCCCTGGGCGTGGGCGGCGCCATGGCCTACACGGTGGCCAAAATGGGTTTCGGGCCCCTGCTCAACGCATTTCAATTATTGCTCACGCTCTACGGGGCCCTCATCGGCTTCGTGCTGCTGGTGCTGCTGCCGGTGGCGCTGCTCATGCGCATTCCGCTGCGGCGCTTTGTGGCGGCGGTAGCCGAGCCGGTGAGCATCGCCTTCGCCACCACCAGCAGCGAGGCCGCCCTGCCGCGCGCCATGGAGGCCATGGAAAGCATCGGGGTGCCGCGCCGCATCGTGGCCTTCGTGATGCCGACGGGCTACTCGTTCAACCTCGACGGCACCACGCTCTACCTCTCGTTGGCGGCCGTGTTCGTGGCTCAGGCGGCGGGGGTCACGCTCTCGTTTAGCGACCAGATGCTGCTGGTGTTCACGCTCATGCTCACCAGCAAAGGCGTGGCCGGGGTGCCGCGCGCCTCGCTCGTGATATTGCTGGCCACGCTGCCGTCGTTCAACTTGCCGGCCTGGCCGGTGTTCATCATCCTGGGCATCGACGCGCTGATGGACATGGCCCGCACTGCCGTGAACGTGCTCGGCAACTGCCTGGCCTCGGCCGTGGTGGCCCGCTGGGAAGGCGAGTTCATCGACGACTACCAGGGCCCCGACCCAGCCGCGCTGCCCGAGCCCATGGCCGTCGTGGGGCACTAATTCCCCCAGATTTAATCTTTCCGTTATATCCGGCATTTCCCAGCGAATTATTACCTTAGACCTTACCAAGCCATAAAGGGCGTTTTTACTCTTACAAGACACTTCTATCCAGCAATTATCTATTAAATTCCAAGTCAATAGTATGCATGCTCCGAAAATAAATTTGTATTATATTTATATAATGTTAGTAATTGCCGGGCTCGTGGCCGGTGGCTGCAAATCGGCCAAGATACCGTTGGCAGCCACACCCTTCGCTTCGTTGCACGAGCGCCTGCCCCCACTCGAAACCGCCGCCGACCCGGGGCCCTTGGCCACGAGCGACGGCTTCTTTCCCGAAGACCCGCTGCGCCTGCTCACCAACGAGTTGCAGCGCAACCTGGCCGAGCCCACCGACTCGGCCACCTACGGCTACGTGCGCCTGGTGGTCACCCAGGCCGCCGGGCGCCGCCTCAACCGCGGCCTCCAGGCCCTGCAAATGGCGCTGCTGCTCACCCCCACCTTTCTGGGCGTGCCCCTGGAAACGTACCAGACCGACCTAACGGCCGAATTGCAGATTTCCGATGCTCAGGGCCGCCTGCTGGGCACCTACGCTGGCAAGGGCCGCGGCCGCGCCCGGGTAGCCATGTACCACGGCTACGCCCAGAAAAACGCCCCCCGCCTGGCTGACGTACTGGCCCTGCGCGATGCACTGGCCCACATCCGGCCCCAGATCGATACGGCCGCCGCCCGGCTCCGGCCGCTGCTGCTGGCCCACCCCGTCGACAACCCCACACTGCCCACCGCGGCGGCGCGTGGCCGCCGCTAGGGGCCCCGGCGTATCTTTGGGGCATGGCTGGGATGTTCCGATTGATTGCTATGCTGGGGGTGGCCGGCGCGTTGGCCGGCTGCTGCGCCAACAATGTGTGCGACTGCAACGACGCGCGGGCCGATGCGTTTTACTTCAAGTTTGACACCGGAACGGGCGGTTTTGTAGCCACCGAGTTGGATACCGTGGTGCTCAAGCGCTACGCCCTGCGCTTGGACGCCAAGGGCCTGCCCACGCTCATTAAAACCGTGCTGCCGACCTACACAGCTTACGCCGACTCGCTCGATAAAGCAGGTACGTTCGACCAGGTGAACGTGGTACGGAATGTGGGATTGTCGGCTACGGCCACCCGGCCCCGGGTCACGACCGACACGGTGGTTATCAATAATAACGCGCCGTTTACGCAGGCGGGGCCGCGCAAACTCAGCACATACTTGTACCGCATCGAGGTGCGCCGGGCCCCTGGGCAGTTGCTGCGTGACAACCCACGCCGTTATCAGGTGGATAGCTTGGCCCTGACTGGCGAGTTTTATGGCACCGGCTGCTGCACCTGCTATCGCAACCTCTCGAAAACGGGGCGGCTGACCAAACTCGACGATAAAAGCGTCACGCCCATCAACGCCACCGAAAACGGCCGGGTGATGCCAGTTCCCATCAAAAAGTAAGCGCCTACCCCGCTGGGGCCCTGGCGCTACCTAAGGCCCCGTTGCCGCCGTTTTCATTTCTTCGCTGCCATGCCCGTCTCTGCTGTTGATGCCGCCGCGGCGGCCCCTTTCGTGACTGGGGCCGCGCCGGGGGGCCCCGGCCCGGGGCCCTCGGCGTTTCCCTTTGCTACGGCCCTCAGCCTGGAGCCGCTGCTGGCCTACTGGCGTGCCCGCGAAACGGATACCAACCCCGGCCTGGCGCTGCTGGCCCGCGCCATTGCCCGGCAGGCGGCACGCACGCCCGCGCTGCGGGGCCCCTTGTCCGATCCGGCGGTGCTCGACCACGCGCACGACTTACTCGAAACGATGATGCTGGCGGTGTTTCCAACCGCGGCCATGGGCTCGGCCATCAGTGGGGCCGTTCCGCCGTTTGGGCGCACGAGCTTCTACTACACGCCGCGCTTTGCCGAGGTAATGCTGAATAAGGAGCACGCCATCAAGCAGCCCCTGAATTTGGATTTGGCGCAGACGGATGTGTACATGGCGCGCATGGCCTACCAGCTCGTGCTGCACCGCGTGTACGGGGTGCAGCTGCCGGCGGCGGGGGCCATCATTTTCACGGTGCCCGACTACAAAATTGGCCTCTACCGCCACTACGGCGTCAGCATCGATTCGTCGTTCATGCAGGTGCGGGTGGTGGGCGAGGCCCCCGTGCTCACGCCGGCGCAGTGCGAGCTGCTGGGCCACCAGCGCCACAACCTGGCCGTGTGGCGTGAGCTGCTGCCGCCCGAGCACTTCGCGCTCGAAGGCTTCAACGTGCTGCAACTGGTGGACGTGACGGACCAGGAAGTGCTGTCGGAGCTGAAGTATGACCTGCTGGAGCGCGACGTGCTGCAAGCCTCCGACCGGCTCGAGCAAATCCAGGAGAAGCTGCGGGTGCTGTTTGCACGGCCGGCGTTGCAGCTTGGCATTGCCGCTTACGACGAAAAAAAGAAGGATTTCGTGGACTTCGGCCGCAAAATCAACCACAGCTTCCTCACCAAGCAGGTGCAGCACAACCGGGCCGACAGCGGCTTCCGGCAGATTTACGAGCGGCTACTGCGCGAGCGCCGCCCGCTGGTGCTCTCCGACGTGGCGCGGGCCGACATTCCGGACGACCTGCGGGCCCAGATTCTGGAGCTCGGCATCCACTCGGCCATCCTGGCCCTGCTGCCCTACGGCGGCGACACGGTGGGCCTGCTCGAAATTGGCTCGCCCACCGCGGGCGACTTGGATGAGTTTGATTTGGAGAAGGTGGCGCAGTTCGTGCCGCTGTTTGCGGTGGCCGTGAAGCGCAACGCCGAGGACCTGCAAACCCGCATCCAAGCTGTGATGCAGGAGCGGTTCACGCCCATCCACCCCACCATGGAGTGGCGCTTCACCGACGCGGCCCGCCGCCTATTGGCCCGCCAGGACGAGGGCGAGCGCGGGGCGGAAATGGAGTCCATCGTGTTTGCCGACGTGTACCCGCTGCACGGCTCCTGTGACATTCGCGGCAGCAGCACGGCCCGCAACGCGGCCATCGAGGGCGACCTCATCGAGCACCTCACCCTGGCCAACCGGGTGCTGAAAAAAGCGTCGGAGCACCGGCAGCTGCCCATTCTGGACGAGCTGAAGTTCTACGTCAACAAAAACCTAAGCCGCCTGCGCCAGGGCATTATCAGCGGCGACGAACTGAGCATCTACGAGTCGCTGCGCCAGGAAGTGGAACCCCTTTTCGAGTACCTGGCCCAGCACACTCCCGAGCTGCGGCCGGTTATCACCGCTTATTGGGCCAACATCGACCCGCGCCTGGGCATTCTCTACAAGCGCCGGCAGGCGTTCGAGCAGAGCGTGATGGCCATCAACGACGCGGTGAGCACTTACCTCGACGACGAGGAAGCCAAGGCCCAGGCCATGTTCCCGCACTATTTTCAGCGCTTTCGCTCCGACGGCGTGGAGTACAACATTTACGTGGGCGAGGCCCTGGTGCAGGACAGGCCATTCGACCTGGTGTTTCTCAAGAACCTGCGGCTGTGGCAGTTGCTGACGATGGTGGAAATCACGCGGCTCACCCACGCGCTGGCGGCCACGCTGCCCGTGCCGCTCGAAACCACCCAGCTCATCTACATCCACGGCCAGCCGCTGAGTATCCGCTTCCGGCAGGACGAGCGCCAGTTCGACGTGGACGGGGCCTACAACATCCGCTACGAAATCATCAAGAAGCGCATCGACAAGGCCACCGTGCTCGGCACCGGCGAGCGCCTCACCCAACCCGGCCGCCTGGCCCTGGTGTACGCCCAAACCCGCGAGGCCACCGAGTACCGCGAATACATCGACTACCTCCAGGACCGCGGCCTGCTGGAGCCCGGTGTGGAAGAGCTGGAGCTGGAAGAGCTGCAAGGCGCAAAAGGCCTGCTGGCCCTGCGCGTGCAAGTGAAGCTCTGATCAAATACGAGCGAATGTGGAGATGTGGAGATGTGGAGATGTGAGAATGTGAACAGTCATCTCCACATTCTCACATTTCCACATCTTCACATTCTCACATCTTCTTTTCCTCTTTCCAGAACAGCCGCACGCCGGTGCGCAGCAGCACCAGCCACGCGGCCCCGCCGGCAAAACCAGCCACCACGTCGGTGGGGTAATGCACGTGCAAGTACATGCGGGTGAGGCCGATGAGTACCGCGAAGGCCACCAGCGCAATGCCCCAGCCCCAGCGACCGGTGTGCTGCACCACCAGCCAGGCCAGGCAGCCGTAGTAGGCCATGCTCATCATGGCGTGGCCGCTGGGGAAGCTCAGGCCGTACTGGTAGATGAGGGCCGTGGACGGGCGCGGCCGCTGGAAGTAGGCCTTCAGCAACTCGTTCAGGGCCAGGCCGCCGCCCATGGCTAGCAGCAGCTCGATGGCGTAGCGCACGAAGCCGCGGCGGTGCAACACCAGCGGCACCAGCAGGCTGGCCGGCACGAAAAACGCCACCGACCCGAAGAACGTGAACCGGAACACCCAGGCCGTCAGCCACGGGGCGGCGGCCCGCAAGCGGTCCATTTGGGCAAAGCCCCAATCGTCGAACACCGCCGATTTTTCGGCAAATACCTCGCGCGCCAGGTAAAAAAACACCCCAAACGCCAGCATGAACACCAAGGCCCCACCCACGGCTTCGGCGGTGAGCAGGCCGGCCAGGGCCCCCCAGCGGGACGGCGGCGGCGTGGGCGAAGTGGAAGTGTTGGGCATGAGCGGGCGGCAAACGAAAAGTACGTTGAACGGAATTACTCCAGAAGCGGCCACCGCGGATGGGCCCCCGCTTGGCTATGGCCCAACGAAAAAAGGCCAACCCTCGCGGATTGGCCTTTTTAAAACGTGCGCTCGGGGAGACTCGAACTCCCACACCTTGCGGAACTGCCGCCTGAAGACAGCGCGTCTACCAATTTCGCCACAAGCGCAGCGGTACCGCGGCGGCAAACATCCTGGGGGAGGTTGCCGTTTGGTGCTGCAAAGGTAAGCGGCCGGCGCGGCGCGGCACAAGCGGCGCGGCTTTTTTTTCAGCCGCAGCGGCCGTTGGGGCCCTAGGCTAGTTGTTTTTCAGTCGGTTGAAGCCGCACATTTTTTCAAATTGAACGCAAACTCGTCCAATTTTCATCCCGAACCGCCCGTTGAGGGCTCCGCAGTCCGCCTCAGCGGCAATTTTGACCGCATTGCCTGGTGCTACGACGCGCTGGCGGGCCTCGTGTTTGGCGGCAGCCTACGGGCGGCGCAGCGGGCCGCGCTGGCCGGGCTGCCCGCCGGGGCCCCGCGCGTGCTGATTTTGGGCGGCGGCACGGGCTGGGTGTTGGGGGAGGTGCTGCGCCGCCGCCCCGGCGCGTCGGTGCTCTACCTCGAAGTCTCGGGGCCCATGCTGACGCGGGCCGCCGCCCGCTTGCGCCGCGAGTGGCCGGGCGCGGCCGGGCAGGTCGAGTTCCGGCTGGGCACCGAAGCGGCGTTAAAACCCGGCGAGCAGTTCGACGCACTGGTGACGTTTTTCGTGCTCGACTGCTTTTCGCCGGCCGCGCTGGGGCCCGCCCTGGCCCGCCTGGCGGCGGCCCGGCGCCCCGCGGCGCCGTGGCTGCTGGCCGATTTCAGCCGGCCGCGGCGGGGGTGGCAGCGGGCGTTGCTGGGGGCCATGTACCGGTTTTTTGGGGCGGTGGCGGCCTTGCGCGCGCAGCGGCTGCCCGACTTGCACGGGGCCCTGGCCGGGCTGGGGCTGCACCCGGCCCCCCCGGCCTACTTTTTCGGCGGGGCAGTAGAAGGCACCGTGTTCCGGCCCGTGGGGCCAGCGGAAACGGACGCGTAAGAAGGGGGAATTATTTTCCTACATTTGAGGATTCGACAACGGAAAATACTTATTGCGGCGGCTTTGCGAACCGGTTTAGGCGTCCTACCCTTGTTATTGTACCAAAAATTGCCGCAATATTTCCCGTCCTTGCCGCATGAGTAATCTGAAGTACGTCCCGCGTTTGCTCGCCCTGGCCTTGTGCGCCGGCCTGGCCCCCGCCGCGCTGCGGGCCCAAACGGCGCCCCCGCGGCCGCGGCCCGCCCTAGCCAAGCCAGCGGCGATTAAGGCCAAGCCCACTACGCCGGCCAAACCCGCCGCTAAGGCCCCCAGGGCCCCGGCCAAGGCGGCCCCATTGGGCCCCGCGGTGCGCTACGCGGTGGCGTTTCCAAACGCGGCGCACCACGAGGCGCGCATCACGGCTACGTTTGCGGGGCTGCCGCCGGGGCCCCTGCGGGTGCGCATGGCGCGCAGCTCGCCGGGGCGCTACGCACTGCACGATTTCATTAAAAACGTGTACTACGTGGTGGCCACGGATGGCGCCGACCACCCGCTGCCCACGGCCCGCCCCGACGCCTACGGCTGGGACGTGACGCCGGGGCCCGACGGCACGGTGGTGTTTCACTACACGCTGTACGCCAACCGCAGCGACGGCACCTACGCCGGCATCGACTTGCAGCACGCGCACCTGAACGCGCCGGCCGTGTTTTGCTACGCGCTGGGGCTGGAAAGCCGCCCGGTGGAAGTGCAGTTCAACGCCCTGACCGACTGGAAAATAGCCACCCAGCTGCGGCCTGCGGGTGAAAAGAACACCTTTTATGCCCCCAACTGGGCCTACCTCATGGACAGCCCCACGATGCTGGGGGCCCAGCAGGTGCGCACCTGGGACGAGGGCGACCAAGCCATTACCCTAGCCGTGATGGGCCCCGACGCGCCCGCCGCCGTAGACGCCTACCAGCAGCGCGTGCAGCAGGTAGTGAAGGAAGAAAAGGCCATTTTTGGCGAACTGCCGACGTATGATTTTGGGCGCTACACCTTCCTGGCCAACTACTTGCCGCAGGCCAAGAGCGACGGCATGGAGCACCGCAACTCGACGTCGCTGACGGCCCCGCGCGATTTGCAGGGCGCCAACGCACTGCGCAACCTGGGCACGGTGGCGCACGAATTTTTCCACTCCTGGAACGTGAAGCGCCTCCGACCCAAAGACTTGGAGCCCTTCAACTTCCAGCGCACCAACATGAGCGACGCGCTGTGGCTGGCCGAGGGCTTCACGCAGTACTACGGCGAACTGACGCTGCGCCGCACCCGCAACTACGACGATGCGGCGTTTTTCGACAAGGTCAGCGCCTGGGTGAGCGAGCGCCTCAACAGTCCCGGGGCCCGCTATACCTCGGCCGTGGGCATGAGCCAGCAGGCCGTATTCACCGATTCGGGGGCGAGCATCGACCCCGTGAACACCGACAATACCTACCTTAGCTACTACTACTACGGCGCCGGCCTGGCCCTGGCCCTCGACCTGGAGCTGCGCCGCGACCACCGCGCCACCCTCGACCAGTACATGCAGGCGCTGTGGCAGCAGTACGGGAAAAAGCAGGCCAACTTCGCCCCCACCCACCCCTACACCCTGCCCGATTTGCAGCGGGTGCTGGGCGAGGTGGCCCACGACACGACCTACGCGGGCCAGTTTTTCCGGCGCTACGTGTACGGCCACGAGCAGCCGCGCTTCGCCGAAGATTTGCAGGCCGCGGGGCTGGACGCGGTGCCCACCCACCAGCTGGCCCTGGGCGAGCAAGTGGGCTTCGACCAGCAGGGCCGCTGCCTAGTGGCCGACAACGCCCTCATCGGCTCGGGCCTGTACAAGGCCGGCCTCGACGTGGGCGACCAGCTGGTGATGCTGGACGACAAGCCGTTGCGGGCCCCCGCCGACCTCGACGCCGTGCTGCGCCGCCACGCGCCCAACCAAATTGTAAGCGCTCAGGTGCGCACCCGCACCGGCGCCGAGCGCTCGTTGCAGCTGCTGCTCAACGAAACGGCCACCGTGCAGGTGCAGCGCTCGGAAGCCGGTGCCAAACCCCTCGCCCCCGCCCAGCAAGCCCTGCGCGACGCCTGGCTGGCCAGCCAGGTGCGCTAGGGGCCCTAAATTTTTCTGGTTCCACGGCCCCGCTGCCCTACGCAGCGGGGCCGTTTGCGTATGCCCCGCATGGCTTCTGTTTCGTACCTGAACAACCCCGCGCTGCCCACTGTGCGCCCCGGCTACCCGGGCAACAAGCGCATCGGCAACCAATTTGCCAACGGCGACGCCCTTTACGCCCCCACCGCGGCCGATGTGCTGAAGTGGCAGCTGGCCACCAACCCCCAAAAGGAAGAAAAAAAGCGCGACCACTGGGTGCCGCGCGTGGTGGACGCCGCCGGGGCCCTGGCTGGCACCGACGACGTGCTGCTGTGGCTGGGCCACGCTAGCTTCGTGCTGCGCATCGCGGGCCAAACGCTGCTCTTCGACCCCGTGCTGTTCAGCTCATTCGGGCTGCGGCGGCGCCACCCCCTGCCCTGCCGGCCCGAAGACCTGGTGGGCATTGACTGGCTGCTGCTCTCGCACGGCCACCGCGACCATCTGGATGAGGCCTCCGTCAAGCTGTTGGCCCAGCAAAACCCGCAGCTGCGGGCGCTGACGCCGCTGGGTATGGGGCCCCTGCTGCGCAGCATGGCCCCCAGCTTGCCCGTGCAGGAAGCCGGCTGGTGGCAGCAGTACGATTTGGGCCCCGGGGCCCCCTTTGAGGTGTACTACCTGCCGGCCAGCCACTGGCACCGCCGCGGGCTGTTCGACGTAAACACCGTGCTCTGGGGCAGCTTTCTGATTAAAGTCACGGCTACTGACAAGCTCATCTACTTCGCCGGCGACACTTCGTTCGGCAACCATTTCGAGCAGATTGAGCGGCAATTTGGGCCCCTGGACGTGGTGCTGATGCCCATCGGCGCCTACAAGCCGCCCTACATGATGACAAAGAGCCACGTGAACCCCCACGAAGCCGCCAAAGCCGCCAACGTGCTGCGCGCCGGCCACCTGGTGCCCATGCACTACGGCACCTTCGACCTGAGCGACGAGCCCGCCGCCGAGCCCCTGCGCCAGCTGACGGAAATTGCGGCCGGCGGCATGCTGCGCGGCGAGTTGCACGCCCCCGCCGTGGGCGAGGCGCTGCCCTGGCAAGATTGGGAATAGCCTAACAGGGCTTTTTCTGGCTGATTTCGGCCAGTACCTCGGTAGCTTCGTCGGAGTTTTTCTGGTCCTTAGCGGCCAGCGCCACAGCTTCCCGAGCGGCGCGGGCAGCCTCCGGGTCGTTACCTAGCTTATGCAGCAGCTTGGCCCGCGTGCACAGGTTGTAGTAGTTGCGGTCAACGGCCAGGGCCTGCTGGATGATTTGGTCGGCTTTGGTCAGCAGCACTTTGTCATTTTTAATGAGGCCTTCCATTTGAGCAGCAGCATCGTAGATGGTGCGGCTGTCGCGGGCAGCGTATTTTTTGCCATAAGCCAACGCTGCGTCAGCGAAGGCAGACCAGTTTCGCTGCGGCTGACCTATACAGGTAATACGTCCGAGCCAGCATATTCCACTGGGGGGCCCCGGCGGGGGTGGCCTTGGTGATGGTTTGTTGCAGCTTGGTTAGCGCAGCTTGATTATTAGATCCTCCCGCATGCGTCGCCCCCCAGCTGACAATTCTTCTGATTTTTTGGTCGACTGCCAGCCGGCCGAATTGGGCCACGAATGCCGACTGGTGCGCGAGAAAATATTGGGTCGTCGGGAAATAAAAGCTCGTACCCAATTCGAAGAGGTAGTCCAGGTTTTTCTTCGCGGCCAGCTCCGCCGCCGTTTGGCTTTTCAGGTAGTCGGCACTCACCTGGTCGTACAAAACCTCCTGCTGGGAAAGCGCCGGCGACGTGCCGAACGTGTACAGAAACGGGGCGCTTCGGTCGCCAGCTTCGTAGCGTTCCTTCAAAGTGAAAAAGGCTTTATCCGGGTCAAAGGCATCTTTGCCATCTTGCACAAAATCGGTGGGCGGCTTGTGGCCGCTGCTCATGTGCAGCAGCTTGCCTTCAGGACTGAAGTACAAGTACGTGGGCATGGCCCTGATTTCGTAGCGCTTGGCCAGCACTTCGCCCTCGCCTTCGTCGATGTTGATTTTGTAGCTCAGGAACGTGGCGTTGTAGTAGGCGCTGACGGCGGGGTCCGTGAACACCTCCTTTTCCATGGGCCTGCACCAGTGGCAGCCCAGCGACGACGCGTACAGGAAAATGCTTTTGTGGGCCTGCCGGGCCGCGGCCTGGGCATTGGCCCAGCTGCCACCGGCGAAGGCGATGGGTCCGCTTTGGGCTCGGGCCAGGGCACTGCCCAGCGAAAGGATGATGGTAAAAGCGTGGCGCATGTGCGGGCGAGGAAGGTGGGCGCCGTGCGCGGCGGTGCGGCCGGCGGCGGGGTGCTGCGCTAAAACCACTGCGGTGCGCCCCATAAAACCTTGGGCCGCACGTCAGTAGGTCCCCCAAGCGGCGGGGTGGCGCCCGCTGCCCGGGGGCCCTACCTTTGCGCTCATGTCCCCAACCCTCGTTTTGAGCCTCATTGCGGGCTACTTCACTGTTCTGATTGTCATTGCGGTCCTCACCTCGCGCAAGGTCACGAGCGAGAGCTTCTTCGTGGCCGACCGCAACGCGCCCTGGTACATGGTGGCGTTTGCCATGATCGGCACCTCGCTCTCGGGCGTCACGTTCATCTCGGTGCCGGGCAACGTGTACGGCAAAAGCTGGAGCTACCTAGCGGTGGCCCTGGGTTTTGTGGCCGGTTACTTGGTCATTGGCACGGTGCTACTGCCGCTCTACTACCGGCTCCGGCTGGTGTCCATCTACTCCTATTTGGAGCAGCGCTTCGGCTACTGGAGCTACAAAACGGGGGCCCTGTTCTTCCTGATTTCGCGCTCATTGGGCTCGGCGCTGCGGCTGTACCTGGTGGCGGGCGTACTCCAGCTGGCCGTTTTCGATGCTATGGGCGTGCCGTTTGCCGTCACGGTGGTGGTCAGCATCCTGTTCATCTACCTCTACACCTTCAAAGGGGGCCTCAAAACCATCCTCTGGACCGATACTTTCCAGACGCTGGCCATGCTGAGCTGCGTGGGCCTGAGCATCTACTTCATGGCCGACGCGCTGAACTATTCGTTCAAGCAGCTCGTCGGCGCGGTGCGCGAGAGCCCGATGTCGCAGGTGTATTTCTCCGATTTCCGCGACGACAAGTTCTTCTGGAAGCAGTTTGCCTCGGGCATGTTCATCACCATCGTGATGACCGGCCTCGACCAAGACCTGATGCAGAAAAACCTGAGCTGCCGCAGCCTCGGCGAGGCCCAGAAAAACCTGTTCTGGTTCACGCCCGTCATCGTGTGCGTCAACATCCTGTTCCTCACCCTGGGCGTGCTCATGTACCAGTACGCCGCCGCCCGGGGCCTGCACCTCAGCGAGTTGCCGCAGCTCCTCAACCTGAAGGGCGGCCTCGACACCGACAAAGTATTTCCGTACCTGGCCACCACGCAGTTCTCGCTCGTGGCCGGCGTCATCTTCATCCTGGGCATCATCGCCGTCACCTACGCCTCCGCCGATTCGGCCCTCACAGCCCTCACCACGTCGTTCTGCGTCGATTTTCTGGACATCAAAAAGTACCCCGAGGCCCGGCAGACGCGCCTGCGCCAGCTCACCCACCTGGGCTGGTCGGCGGTGCTCATCGTCATCATCCTCATCTTTCGGGCCCTCAACGAGCAGAGCCTGATTGACGCCGTGTACAAGGCGGCGGGCTTCACCTACGGGCCCCTGCTGGGCCTGTTTGCGTTCGGCATCTTCACCCAGCGCAGCCTGCGCGACCGGTTGGTGCTGCCCGTATGCGTGGCTGGGGTGGGCCTCACGCTGCTCATTGTGCAAAACTCGGTGGCGTGGCTGGGCGGATACAAGTTCGGCTTCGAGATTTTGCTCCTGAATGGGGCCCTGATCCTGCTGGGCCTGTTCGCTATTTCGCGCCCCGCCCCGCTGAACCCCGCGCCCGCGCCGGTGGTTTAGTCCGTGGGGCCCTGGTTTTGCCCGCTAATGTTCTGTTAATGAAATCCTCACTGTTGCTGCTGCTACTTACCGGACCCGCAGTGGTGCTGGCGCAAACGGCCCCGGCCCCCACCGTGCTGCGGCCCGGCCGCATGCGGGCCCAGGCCCGCGGCGGGGCCGCCAACCGGCCCGACAAAGCGCCGCAGTACCCCGGGGGCCCCCAGGCGTTGGGCACGTTTTTCCAGGACAACGTAAAGTATCCGGAGGCCGCGCGCGTCAAAAGCATCACGGGCAACGTGCTGCTGAATGCTACCGTGGGCCCCAATGGCCGCCTTGGCGACCTGAAAGTGGCCCAGTCGCTCTCGCCCGAGTGCGACGCCGAGGCGCTGCGCGTGGCGGCGCTGCTGCCGCCCTGGCAGCCGGCCACCCGCCTGGGCGTGCCGCTGCCGGTAGCCATCCAGTTGCCGGTGCCGTTTGGTAACGGCGCCACGCTTAAAGTTTTGAAGTAAAACCTTATAATAAATCAGGCCGTCATGCAGAGCGCAGCGAAGCATCTTTTCCGCGTAACTAATTCTGATTACTGCCGCAGTAAAGATGCTTCGCTGCGCTCTGCATGACGGCCTGATTTTTGTTAAAAACTCTTAGTTGAGTTACCTTATTCATCTTACGGCGCAACCCAATACCTGCGCCACCAGCTATGGCCCGAAGCGGACTTAATACCGGCGGCGACGACCTCACGGCCGACCTGCCCAAACCGAAAATAAACAAACAGTCGCTCCAACGCAGCCTGCGGATTTTCCGCTTTGTGCTGCCCTACCGCGCTAAGTTCATCGTGGGCCTGGTCATGTTGTTGCTCAGCAGCAGCACGTTCATGGCCTTTCCGTGGGTGGCGGGCAAGCTCGTGGACGCGGCCAACCACAAGCCCGTTACGCTGCCCGGCGGCCTGGTGCTCGACATCAACCACATTGCCCTGCTGCTGTTCGTGGTCATCGTGTGCCAGGGCATTTTCTCGTTCGGGCGCATCTGGTTTTTCACCCAGGTGAGCGAGTACACGGTGCGCGATATCCGGCAGGCACTCTACGCCAAGTTCGTGACGCTGCCGATTCCGTTCTTCGAGAAAAACCGCGTGGGAGCCATCACCTCGCGCATTACCTCCGACGTGGCCCAGATTCAGGACACGTTTTCGCTGACGCTGGCTGAGCTGTTCCGGCAGGTATTCACGCTGCTGGGTGGCATCACGTTCATCATGCTGGTATCACCGAGATTGTCGCTGTTTATGCTCGCCACCTTCCCGCCCATAGTGGTGGCCGCAGGGCTGTTCGGGCGCAAAATCCGCACCCTGGCCAAAACTACCCAGCAGGAGCTGGCCCACACCAACACCATCGTGGAGGAAACCTTGCAGGCCATCAATTCGGTGAAGGCCTTCACCAACGAGCGGTTCGAAATCAGCCGCTACACCGTCTCGCTGGGCAAAGTGGTGCGGGCGGCGCTGCAAAGCAACTTGTACCGCGGCGGCTTCGTGTCGTTTGTGATTATCGGCCTGTTCGGCGGCATCATCCTGGTGCTGTGGCGCGGGGCCACGCTGGTGTACACCGCCGGCCCGGGCCACCTCGAAATCGGCCAGTTGGTGTCGTTCATCATCTACACGGCCTTCATCGGGGCCTCGGTGGCGGGCCTGGGCGAACTCTATGGCAAGGTGCAAAGCACGCTGGGGGCCTCCGAGCGCATCCTCGAAATCCTGGACGAAGCCAGCGAGCCCACCCACCAGCCCAACCCCCAGGGGGCCCTAAATCTGCACGGCGATATCGAGTACCGCCACGTGGCGTTCAGCTACCCCACGCGGCCCGACCTACCGGTGCTGCAAGACATCAGCTTTCATATTACGGCGGGTGAGAAAATTGCCCTTGTGGGCCCCAGCGGCGCGGGCAAAAGTACCATCGCCGGCCTGCTGATGCAGTTCTACGGCCTCAGCGGCGGCGAGATTTTGGTCGATGGCCGGCCCGTGGGCAGCTACGACCTCACCGAGCTACGCCGCCACATTGGCATCGTGCCGCAGGAAACGCTGCTCTTCGGAGGCACCATCCGCGAGAACATCGCCTACGGCAAGCCCACGGCCACCGACGACGAAATCATCGCCGCCGCCCGCCAGGCCAACGCCTGGCAGTTCATCAGCTCCTTCCCCGAGGGCCTCGACGCCGTGGTGGGCGACCGCGGCATCAAGCTCTCGGGCGGGCAGCGCCAGCGCGTGGCCATCGCCCGCGCCATCCTGAAAAACCCCGCCATCCTCATCCTCGACGAGGCCACCTCGGCCCTCGACAGCGAAAGCGAAAAGCTCGTGCAAGGGGCCCTGGACGAGCTGCTCCAGCACCGTACTAGCATCATCATCGCCCACCGCCTCAGCACCATCCGCAAAGTCGATAAAATCCTGGTCATCGACGGCGGCCGCATCGTCGAATCCGGCTCGCACGACGAGTTGAGCGAGCGGGAAGGCGGGCTGTACGCGAACTTGCTACGGTTGCAGTTTGAGTTGAGCTAGGTAAGTTTGTTTCGTACCTAATCTATTTATTATGACCATTACCGCAATCATTGAGCAGGGCGAAGATGGCTGGCTCGTTGGCCAACTCAAGGAGTTTCCCGCGGTCATTGACCAAGGCAAAACGGTGGAAGAGCTAAAGCAGAACTTATTAGCGGGCCTACAATTTTATTTGGAAGTCCAGGCGGACCTCACCACACAGGAATACGCGGGCCGAACCTACACGCAGGAATCATTGGTTGCGTAGATGAAACGCCTGGAACTGGTGAAACACATTTTAGTCAACGGCTGCATCATTTTGCGCGAAGGTGGCAACCACACCGCCTTATTCAACCCTACCAACCAGAGGCAAACCATTCTCGCCCGGCACCGCGAGATTGACAACAACATGGCGCGTATTATTTGCAAGCAATTGGGCATTCCACCCATGCGCTAGTTGCTGATGTAACGCGGTTAGCACGGCTTGCTGATGAGACTACAACAGAATTTACGTCAACTTCCTACAGTCGCAATTTGGCACATTTCAGAAGCTATGAATACAACTGAAAGTGATGCGGACGAAAATGTGAAAACAAGAAAATATGAGATTTTAAATTCATTGCCTGCCTATGGACCGATGTACATTCCGGTAACCGAAAGAAACGAACCATTCTATTCGGAAGGCTTTCCAGTACGATTTTACAAATCGGATGGAAGTAGCTGGGTTGCAAATTTCCAACCAGGTTGGACAGGATTTAACGAAATACATGAACTAACAGATACCGAGAAACTGCTTGTAGTTGCTGGTGGAACTTGCTATGTAATGCATCCTGATAATACAAAACCAATTTCAGTTTTTGGAGTTGGATTTGTAAATATTTTCAAAACACAGGATGAGCGTTTTGTTTTAGAAGGCAGCGTTGATTTGACGATAGTAGAAGCAAATGGAGACTATTGGCATTGTGAACGGATTTCTTGGGACGGACTGAAAGACCTGAAATTAAATGGCAATCTTATAACTGGTTTCTCTTATGACCCTATGAATGATATTGACCAATTAGTGGAATTTACATATAATATTGATACAAAAATTCTGATGGGAGGAAGCTACAAGCAGTACGAAATACGCAGAACGAATAAGAAACCTTGGTGGAAAATATGGTAGTGAAAACTACAAAACCCGCGTCCCCAGCGCGGGTTTTGTAGTTTTGGGGCCTCAACCCAACCCATTTCCAAGTTTCGATGAATTTTCAACTGCTGACTTTCTCCGCCGCGGCCGCTACGGCTGTTACGCTGCTGGGGGCCCCCGCGGCTCAGGCTCAAATCAATACCCCGCAGCCCAGCCCTAAAAGCACCGTGATGCAGCGCGTGGGCCTCACCGACGTGACCATCGTGTACTCGCGGCCGGGCGTGAAGAACCGCGCCATTTTCGGCACCGTGGTGCCCTACGGCAAGCGCTGGCGCACGGGCGCCAACGCCACCACCAGCATCAAGTTTTCGGACGATGTGACCATTGAGGGCAAGAAAGTGCCCGCCGGCGAGTACGGCATCTACACCGTTCCCGCCGCGGCGGAGTGGACGGTGGTGCTGAACAAAAACCTCAAACTAGGCGCCGACGTGGACGGCTTCAAGGACGACCAGGACGTGGCCCGCTTCACCATCAAGCCCTACAAGCTGCCCGCCAAAGTCGAAACCTTCACCATCGACTTTACCGACATTACCCCGGCCACGGCCAACGTGGAGATGACCTGGGCCACGACGGGCGCCAAGTTCAAAATCACGGCCGATGTGGACAGCAAAATCGCTGCCCAAATCGACGAGAAAATCACCAAGAACGCCAACCCCGCCCCCGCCGACCTCGCCTCCGCGGCCGTGTACTACAACGACAGCAACAAGGACCCCAAGCAGGCCCTGGCCTGGATTCAGAAGGCCAACGTCGCCGAGCCCACCAAGTTCTGGAACTTGAACACGGAAGCCAAAATCCGCCTAAAAATGAAGGATTACAAAGGCGCCATCACCGCCGCCGAAGCGTCGAAAAAAGCCGCCCTCGCCGCCACCCCCGCCAACACCGAGTACGTGAAGATGGACGAGGAGCTGATTGCCGAAGCCAAGAAAATGGGTAAATAGGTTCGTACTTGGTTCGTTAGGCCGTCATGCTGAGTGTGGGCAAGTAGATTCCTATTTGCTTCGTTAGGCCGTCATGCTGAGCGCAGCCGAAGCATTTCTTCCGCGTAAGTAATCTAAATCGTTCGGCGATTGATGTACTCAGCGGTAGAGATGCTTCGGCTGCGCTCAGCATGACGGCCTATTTTTGTGCTGTATTTCTGCTTTGCATCATTCCAACTACCTCTACCCCCCCACGCCCGTGAACCCAGCCGCCGCCTCCCCCAGCCCCGCCGGGGCCCTAACCTTGGCCCAGGAAAAGCAAGTGGCGGCCGCCGCCGCCCTGCGGTGGGTGCGCGACGGCATGCTGCTGGGCCTGGGCACGGGCAGCACGTCGGCGCAGTTCATCATCCAGCTGGGCGCGGCGGTGCAGAACGGCCTGAAGGTGCAGGGCACGGCCACCTCGCTGGCCAGTGAGGCCCTGGCGCGGCAGCTGGGCATTCCGTTGGTGGAGCCCCGGCGCGGCCTGCGCTTCGACCTGGCCGTGGACGGCGCCGACGAGCTGGATGGCCAGCTGCGCCTGATAAAAGGCGGCGGCGGGGCCCTGCTGCGCGAAAAAGTACTGGAAACCGCCTCGGATTACCTGGTAGTTATCGGCGATTCGTCGAAGCTGGTGCCGGTGCTGGGCCGGTTCCCGCTGCCGCTGGAAGTGGTGCCGTTTGCCCTGCCCTGGGTGCTCGACGCGGTAGAAGCCCTCGGTGGGGCCCCGGTGGTGCGCATGGCCCAGCCGGGCGCGGCCGAACACTACTTTTCCGACCAGAAAAACCTGCTCGTGGACTGCCACTTCGGCCAGATTCTGGAGCCGGAGCGGCTGGCGGCGCAGCTCAAAACCATCCCCGGCATCGTGGAGCACGGCCTATTTTTGGGCCTGGCCAAGGCGGCCATCGTGGTGCGCGACGGCGCCGCCCTGGTGCTGCGGCCCGGAGAAACGGCGCGACCGGCGACGGAGTTTGCGGAGCTGCCGTAGCGGAACCTCACCCCCGGGGCCCTCTCCTGCGGAGAGGCGTGCCAGTACCTGAACGAGCAAATTGAACGCACCCCTCGGGGCCGGGGGTGAGGCTGCCCCGGGGCCCTAAAAGCAAAAAAAGGCCTTGCCGTAGTGGCAAGGCCTTTTTTCATGCTGTTTCCGCTCAACTCTTACTTCAAATCGGCAGCCGCGGCTTCGTCCAAAAACCAGTGCACGTTGCCGCCGGCGGGTGCGATGAGCTGGGCGGGGTACTGGTCCACGTCGCGGGGGCCCTGGAGGATTTGCTGCACGGCAATGGCCTTGCCCGCGCCGTACACGAGGAAGGCCGTGGCACGCGCCTGGTTGAGCAACGGCGCCGTGAGGGTGATGCGGGTCGTGTCCAGTTCGGCTACGAACACGTCCTTCACGCCCACGCTTTGGTCGTGCAGTACGGGTGTGTGCGGGAAGAGCGAGGCCGTGTGGGCGTTGTCGCCCAAGCCCAGCAGCACGAGGTCGAACCGGGCCGGCTCGTCGCCGAAAAACTCCTCGATGGCCACGCCGTACTGCGCCGCCGCTTCGGCCGGGGCCAGGGCAGTATCGATGGCGAAAACGTGGTCGGGCCGGATAGCCAGCGGGTCGAACAGGGCCTTTTTGGCCATCAGGTAGTTGCTGTCGGGCGAGGTTTTGGGCACGGTGCGCTCGTCGCCGAAAAAGAAGTACACCTGGCTCCAGGCCACCTGGGCGCGGTAGGCGTCGGAGGCCAGCAGCTCATAGAGCTTTTTGGGCGAGCTGCCGCCCGACAGCGCCACGGCAAAGCGCCCGCGGGCGGCAATGGCCTGGTCGGCCGTGGCCACGAAGTAGCCGGCCAGGGCCCCCAGCACGGCATCTTCGGATGAAAATATGTGGCGTTCCATGCGCTATTTCTTGCCGTTGAGCGGGAGCGTGAACCAGTGGTAGCCGTCCTTGGCCACGAGGGCTTCGGCATCTTCGGGGCCCCACGAGTCGGCCGAGTAGTTGGGGAAGTTCTGGCTGGTGCGGTTCTGCCACGAGGTCAGGATGGGCATCACCAAATCCCAGGCCTCCTCCACTTGGTCGCCACGCATAAACAGCGTCTGGTCGCCGAGCATCACGTCGAGCAGCAGGGTTTCGTAGGCCTCGGGGGCCTCGCTCACGTAAGTGCCTTTGTAGTCGAACACCATGTCCACGGTGTTCAGCATCATGTCGACGCCGGGGCGCTTGGCCTGCACTTGCAAGCGGATGCTCATCTCGGGCTGAATGCTGATAACCAACCGGTTCTGGCGCATCGTTTCCGCTGTTTCGGGCGAGAAGATGAGGTGCGGCACGTCTTTGAACTGGATGGTGATGACCGACGCCGAGCGGTGCAGGCGCTTGCCCGTGCGCAGGTAGAACGGCACGCCCTGCCAGCGCCAGTTGTCCACGAAGAACTTCACCGCGGCGAAGGTTTCGGTGTTCGACTGGGGGTTGGCGCCGGGCTCCTCGCGGTAGCCGGGCACCTGCTGGCCCTCCAGCCAGCCGGCGGCGTACTGGCCGCGCACGGCCTGCTCGCGCACGCTCTCGGGCGTGAAGCGGCGCATGGCGCGCAGCACGTCCACCTTGCGGTTGCGCACTTCCTCCGCCGAAAAGCTCACCGGCGGCTCCATGGCCACGATGCACAGCAGCTGCAACAGGTGGTTCTGAATCATGTCGCGCAGGGCCCCCGAGCCGTCGTAGTAGCCCGTGCGCTCGCCCACGCCGAGCTGCTCGGTCACCGAAATCTGCACATGCTCGATGCTGTTGCGGTTCCACAGCGGCTCCATGATGGCGTTCGCGAAGCGAAAAGCCATGATGTTCTGCACCGTTTCCTTGCCCAGGTAGTGGTCGATGCGGTAGATCTGCTTCTCCTGGAAGATGCGGCCCAGCAGCGCGTTCAGCTCCTTGGCCGACGCCAAATCGTGCCCAAACGGCTTCTCAATCACGATGCGCGTGCAGCCAGCGTCCTCGGTGAGGCCGGCCTTGGCTAGGTTTTCGGCGATGATGGGAAAGAAATTCGGGGCCACCGCCAGGTAGTAGATGACGTTGGCCGACGACTTCCACTCCTGCTCCAGGGCCTTTATTTTCTTGCCGAAGTCCTTGTACGTTTTGGCGTCCTGCACGTCGGCCGGCTGGTAGTAGATGTTGGGTGCGAAGCCCTGCCACTGCTCGTCCTTCACCTGGCCGCTGCGCGAAAACTTGTTCACATCGCCCAATACCCGGGCCCGGAAGTCGTCGTCGGTGAGCTTGGTGCGGCCCGTGCCGATGAAGGCAAAGTGCTCGGGCAGCCAGCCTTCCAGGTACAGGTTGTAGAGGGCCGGGGCCAGCTTGCGGGCGTTCAGGTCGCCGGTGCCGCCGAAGATGACGAACACCGTCGGCTGCGATTTCAGGAGGGCGTTCATTTACGATTGCGTTTTAGCGGGTTCCACGTTCGACTGCTTCGTGCTGGGCACGGGCGGCGTGGCGGGGGTTTGGTTGACCTGGGCCCCGGCGGGGGCCTCCACTTTGTTGCGCAGGCCAGTCCACTGGGTGTGGAACACGCCTTCCTTGCCCACCAGCTCGTAGGTGTGGGCCCCGAAGTAGTCGCGCTGGGCTTGAATGAGGTTCGAGGGCAGCCGCGCCGTGCGGAAAGCATCGAAGTAGCCCAGCGCCGAGGCGTAGGCCGGCACGGCCACACCCGCCGCCACGGCGGCGCCCACCACGGCGCGCATGCCGGGCACGGCGCCCTGCACCAGGCCGGCCACGCCGCCGTCGAGCAGCAAGTGCGCCAACTTGTTGTCGCGCTCGAAGGCGTTAAAAATATCGTTCAGGAACGTGGAGCGGATGATGCAGCCGCCGCGCCAGATTTTGGCGATGGTGGCCAGCTGCAAGTCGTACTTGTACTCGGCCGAGGCCTGCGCCAGCAGGTGCATGCCCTGGGCGTAGCTCATGATCATGCTGAAGTAGAAGGCTTGCTCCAACTGCTTGATTACTTCGTTCTTATCGCCGGCCAGGGCCCCGGCTACGGGGCCGTACTGCTGGGCCAGCTGCTCGCGCAGCTGCTTGTATTTTGAGAGGTCGCGCATCGACACGGCCGCGTCGATGGTCGGGATGGGGGCCTGCAAGTCCATGGCCACCTGGGAGGTCCACTTGCCGGTGCCCTTCGAGCGGGCCTCGTCCTTGATGTCGTCGAGCAGCAGGTGGTCGGTGTCGGGGGCGTCGAAAGCGAAAATGTCCTTCGTGATGTCGAGCAGGAACGACTGCAAGCGGCCCTCGTTCCACTGCGCAAACACCTGGCCGATGGCGGCATTGTCGAGGCCGAGGCCGGTTTTGAGCACGCCGTAGGTCTCGGCAATCAGTTCCATCAGGCCGTACTCGATGCCGTTGTGCACCATTTTCACGAAGTGGCCAGCCGCCCCGGGGCCCATGTAGGCCACGCAGGGGGCCCCGTCCACTTGGGCCGCAATGGCCTCAAACACGGGCTGCATCGTTTTGTAGGCATCCTTGTCGCCGCCGGGCATCATGCTGGGGCCAAATCGGGCCCCCTCTTCACCGCCCGACACGCCCATGCCGAAGAAGTGAAAGCCCTTGCTTTCCAAATCCTTGGCCCGGCGCTCGGTGTCGGTGAAGTGCGAGTTGCCGCCGTCCACGAGGATGTCGCCGGGGCTGAGCAGCGGCAGCATTTCGGCAATTACGCTGTCGACGATGGCGCCGGCGGGCACCAGCATCATGATGGCGCGCGGCGTTTTGATGCTGTGCACGAAGGCCGCGGGGTCGGTGAAGCCCTGCACGGGCTTGCCCTGGCCTTCCTGGGCCAGCAGGTCCACCTGCTTTTGGTTCTTGTCGTAGCCGGCAACGGCAAACTGGTGGTCGGCCATATTCAGCAGCAAGTTGCGGCCCATGGTGCCGAGACCAATCATGCCGAACGCAAATTCCGTGGGGTTGGGGCTCATCAGGTGTGGCGAAGGTTAGGGGTAAATACGTGCCCGGCAACCGGGCGTGAAAATCAAGCGGAACACAAACCCCGGTATACGCGCAATGAGGGCCCCGGGGCTGCCCGCCGGCCGCAATTATGGCGGGCGGTAACACAAAAAGGACCCCACCGTAGGTTGTGGGGCCCTAGTCAGGAAACGCTACGGCAGCACTTTTACCACCAGCTGCGAGGCTTGGCCCGGCGCGTGGTACAGGCGGTGGGTAGCGCTTTGAAAGTCGGTAGCATCGGCTTCGAAGATGTTGGGCACGTACTTCTGCGGGTTGCGGTCCACGAGCGGGAACCAGGTGCTTTGCACTTGCACCATCAGCCGGTGGCCCTTGCGGAAGGTGTGCATGAGGTCCTGCACCGTGAAGGGTACGGCCGTGACCTGGCCCGCCACAAACGGCTCGGGCCGCTCGAAGCTGTTGCGGAAGCGGCCGCGCATCACCTCCGAGCGCACCATTTGCTGGTAGCCGCCGAGGTGCACGTTGGGCAAATTGCGCGGGTTGTCGGGGGTGTCGTCGGGGTACACGTCGATGATTTTCACCACCCAGTCGGCGTCGGTGCCGGTGGTGGCCACTTGCAGCAGCGCCTGGATGGGGCCGGCCAGCGTGAGCGGACTCGTGAGCACGTCGGTCTGGTAGGTGAGCACGTCGGGGCGGCGGCTGGCGAAGCGCTGGTCGTCGGTCATGTACTCGCGGGTCATGGCCGGGGCGGTGGCTTCGGTGTAGGGCACGGGGTGAGCCGGGTCGCTCAGGAATTGGCGGAAGCCGAAGCCCGTGACGGTGCCTGGCTTCTCAAACCCAATTTTGCCGCCGGGCTGGAAGTAGAGCGTGCGCTCCTGCACGGCTTTGGGGGGCCAGGCATCAAAAGTGCGCCACTGGTTGGTGCCGCTCTCGAATACAATGGCTTCAGGCAACTGGGCAGCGGCCGTGGGCTTGTCGTCTTTCAGGTAAGCCTTGAAGAAGGGCGCTTCCACGTATTGCTGGTACCAGCGCGAGGGCGAGGGGCCATAATTCACGTTGCCCACCATCTCCCCGGTGTAGGCGTGGGCCCAGCCGCCGTGCACCCAGGGGCCCATCACGAGGCGGTTGGCCAGGCCGGGGTTTTGTTGCTCGATGGCGGCATAGGTGTGCAGGGCCCCAAACAAATCCTCCGCATCGTTGAAGCCGCCCACCGTCAGCACCGCCGTTTTCAGGTCGTGCAGGTGCGGGCGGGGGTTGCGCGCCTGCCAGAAGGCGTCGTAATTGGGGTGAGCCGTCAGGTCGTTCCAGTGCTTGACCCGGCCGTGGAAGAGTTGAGTATTCACATTCTTCAGCGGGCCCAGGCGCTGGTAGAACGCGTAGCCATCGTTGCCGATAATTTTCATGCCCTCATGCCACTTTGCGGTGAGCTGCGGCCGGGGCTGGCCAAAGAGCTCCCAAAAATATATCTGCTCCGCCAGAAAAAACGCGCCGTTGTGGTGGTCGTCGTCCCAGAACCAGTCGGTGACGGGCGCTTGCGGGCTAGCCGCCTTCAGAGCGGGGTGGCGGCTGAGCAAACCCACCGTGGTGTAGAAGCCGGGGTACGAAACGCCCCACTGCCCCACGCGGCCGTTGTTTTTGGGACCTTTCTTGAGCAGGTACTCAATCGTGTCGAAAGTGTCGGTGCTCTCGTCGATGTCCTGCTTGCCGCGGTACTGGTCCTTCTCGGGGCGCACGTCCTCAAACACGCCTTCCGACAGGAAGGCGCCGCGCACGTCCTGCAAAGCAAAAATATAGCCCTCGTGCAGCATGGTACTGTTCGGGCTGACGCTGTGGATGACGGTGGTGAGGCCCCGCCACGCGTAGGGCCCCGGCCCGTAGGGGCCCGCCGAATACGGCGTGCGGTTGAGCAGGATGGGGTAGTGCACTCGGTCGGCATCTTTGGGCACGTACACCACGGTGTGCAGCTTTACTCCGTCGCGCATCGGGATGCGATACTCCAGCTTGTTGTAGTGCGCGCGGGCGTAGAGCGTGTCGGCCAAAAACCGGGTCCGTGCCGCGGCGTCGCTCACGTGCACAGTATCAGGCGGCAGCGCGAGCGACTGGGCACGGGCGGCGGGGGCCCCCAGCACCAGCAGCGCGACGAGGTACAGGTGTTTTTTCATGAGCAAATTGGATTAAGCCAGCGCAAAAAAAGCAGGAGCGCGGACTCGCAACGTCCAGGCTACCAATCACCCGTCGGCCAGGCTCTGGTTCAGGGCGATGATGGCGGCTTGGTAGTCGTCGCGGTCGATGATGAACTGGATGTTGACCTTGCGCAGCGCAAAGCCCGCGCTCTTGATGTTGATGCCCTCGGCGGCCAGGGCCCCGGCGGCCTGCGCCAGTAGGCCGGGCCGGTCGATGTTGGAGCCGATGAGGCAGACCATGGCCGTATTTTCCACGGTCACCTTCTCGTACTTGGCTTCCAGCTGGTGCACCAGCTTCTTGTTCAGGTCCTTCTCCCAAATCAGCACCGAGATGCTGTTGGCGCTGGTGGCCTTGAAAGCGTAGCTGATGCCGAGGGCGTAGAAGATTTGCATGATGGCCAAATCGAAGCCCGCCGTGCCCACCATTTGCGGGTCGTACACGTCGATCATCGCCACCTTGTCGGTGCCCGTAATCACCTCCACCCGCGTTTGGGCCGACACGTAGTCTTTGGTAATCAGGGTGCCGGCGTGGGCGGGATCGAAGGTGTTCTTGATGCGCAGGTTGATGCCGTTGATTTCGAGCGGCTTCGAGGCTTTGGGGTGAATGGCCTCCATGCCCACGTCGGCCAGCTGGTCGGCCACGTCGTAGTTGGTGGCCCCCACCGGGTGGCAGTGGCCGAGGCCCACCAGGCCCGGGTCGGCCGAGCACAGGTGGTACTCCTTGTGGATGATGGCCTCCCGGGGCTTCACTGCCACGGCTATCTTACTGAACGTCACTTCCGAGTACCCGCGGTCGAACTCGCGCATGATGCCCTCCGTGCCCTTGGCGTAGCCGGTGGCGATGCAGATGGTTTCGTCGAACTTGATGTGCTTAAAGGCGTGCCGGATGCGCTGGTCGATGGTGTACGGCTTGTGGTCGTGGAAGCCGCTCAAATCGACCAGCGTGGCGTGTACGCCCCGGTTTTGCAGGATGTTAACGGAGTTGAACGCCGCGTGCGCCTCCCCAATGGAAGCCAGGATTTCGCGGGCCGCCTGCAGCACGTTTTCGCTGCTCACGTAGCCTGACGCCAGCACGTTCACGAGGCTGTCGAGGTAGGTTTTGGCGTCCTGCATCCGCTGCTCGATGAAGGCATCGGCCACGGCCAGGTCGAGGCCCAGGGGTGCGTACTGCTGGTTCAGGGCCTTGAGCTGGGCCGTCACGTCGCGCAGCGCCTCGTGGAACTTCTTAAACTCGCTGATGCGGTGGTACACGCCGGGCGCGCCGGTTTTCTTGTTCTCCAGCAGCCAGTTGGTGACGCCCGCGTAGGCCGACACCACGAAGATGCGGTTGTACAATTCGGGGCCCTGGCGGTTGTAAAAGATGATGTTGTTGAGCACGTCGCCAAAGGCGCTCATCGACGTGCCGCCGATTTTTTCTACTGTCAGCACTGGAATTTGCAGAATGGATGAGCAGCAAACTTAGCCACGGGGCCCCGGTAGCAGCATGAACAAGGCAGCCGTGCCAAAACCGGATAGGCCGTCATGCCCATCCGGCTTCCGCGCAGCCGAGGCATCTCTCCCGCAACAGTAAATAATTACTTGCGCGGGAAAGATGCTTCGGCTGCGCGGAAGCCAGATGGGCATAACGGCCCAACACGATGAAATTCTGGATTTTCTACTTCCCCAACGACACCATGTTGGTGAGCAGGCGGTAGGCGCCGGGCACGCCGGCGGGCAGCTCGCGGAACAGCGACAGGCCGGTGTAGATGTAGTGGCCCTTGCCGTAGTCGGCCACCAGGATGGCGCTTTGCTTGGGCGTTTCGCCGGGGTCGCTGCTGGCGATGACGGGCGTGTAGTGCGCGTCCCAGGCCGAGGGGTAATACAGGCCCTGTTCCTGCACCCAGCCCTGGAAGTCGGCGGCGGTGATTTTGTTGGGCGTGTTCAGCAGCGGGTTTTGTGGCTGGAGGAAGGTCACCGGGGCCCCTTCCACCGTTACCCGGTCGGCGGACAAGGTGAGCGGGTAGGGCCCGATTTGGGGCAGCACGGTGCCGCGGTTCACCACGTACTGCACCACCAGGTTGCCACCGTTTTCTACGTACTTCAGCAGCTCGGGCTGCTGGGTTTTGAGGCGGTCGAGCACGTTGTAGGCGCGCACGCCGAGCACCACGGCGTCGTAGCGGCGCAGGTGGTCGGCGGTGAGGTCGGTGGCGGGGTTGAGCAGCGTGACGGTGTAGCCGAGCTGCCGCAGGGCCTCGGGCACCTCGTCGCCGGCCCCCATCAGGTAGCCGATTTGCTGGCCGCGGCGCTGCACGTTCAGCTTCACCAGCGGGGCCACGGCCTCGGGGAACAGCGTTTGGGTGGGGATGTGCGGGTAGATGATCTGCTGGATGCCGCGGCTGTAGGCCTGGCCGTCGACGGTGGCCACGGCGCGCAGCTCGGCCTTGCCCTCGGGGGCCCCGGGGCCCGGACGTAGCGTGAAGTTCACGGTCTGCTCGTCGTCCTTATTCTTCAGGTCGAACGGCACGGTGGCCGGCTCGGCCTGCCAGCCGGCGGGCACCTGCAGGGCCAGGGCCCCGTGCACCCCGGCCCGGCCGGCGCGCAGCGTCACGGGCACTTGCTTGGGCTGCTGGTCGGCAAACACGTAGGCGCGGGCGGCGGGAATGTTTACCATCACGGCCGGCACCACGGCCAGCGGCTGGTACAGCTCGCCCAGCACGGGGTCGGTGTGCTTGTATTGGACGGGTATTTTGTAACTAAATCCTTGTCCATCAATCGTTCCGTTGAAATAGAGGTTAATAACAGCTTTGTTTTCTGGCGTGCCGATGACCTGTTCCCGATGGGTAGCCACCAACCGAAATGAACCAGCACTGATGTGTTCGTCAGGGAAAGAAGCAACAATTTCCGGCACTTTATACATGCCCACCGTCGGTTTTTCTACCAACCAGTAAGGCTGTGATACATCTTGAGGAGCGCTGAAACGGTCAGTTAATTTATTAGACGGTACATCTAATGTTGCAGTAGTGACAAGAGCAATGCCTTGTTTCAAAGGTCCTTGAAGACCTATTTCAGAAGTAGATAGGATTCCATTTAATACACCTGGAAGTGCTGAGCGATTAAGTGCTTCTATCTTAATTTCTACTTTTCCGCCCGGAGTGGTTGTAGGCTCAGCAGCAATTGCTTCAAAATGAAGTCCAACACACGCGGCCAATATATTTTCTAATTCTTTATTCTTTTCATTCCACCAAAAGGCAACATGATGAGCCTCCTGTTCGCTGAGTTTAGAACTACTGCTGCTTAAAGAACCTACTAGTCGCTCCATTCCTTTCTGCACTTCTATTAGCCCCGCCACACTGGCGCTTGGGTTACCCGCGTCGTACTTCCGAATCACCTCATCAATCAGCTTGCCCACCGCCGCGCCGCCCGGCACACGGTTCCAAGTCATATCTACGCCGTCGAATAAATCCTTTGTGGCCGGGGCCCCTTTCACGGGTTGGAAATACTCCAGTGCCTCGCCGCGGGTGGCGGCCGAGCCGAAGCCCTGGCTGCGGTGCTGCGAGCGGGAATGGGCCGCGATTTCGCCGTACGACTGCCCTAGCAAGGGATTGTAGCCGCCGGCGTCGAGGGTGAGGTAGCCGCTCATGTTTTCGCCGGGCTTCACGAAGAAGCTGCCCGTGTTCCAGAGCAGGCGCTTGGGCTGCCAGGCTTGCACGTATTTGAGCTGCTCGGGGAAGCGCTTGGGGTCGCCGGCGGCGTCGAAGGCTTCGGCGGCCAGGATGGCGCTGGCCTGGTGGTGGCCGTGGCCGGCGCGCGGGTCGGGCGGGAAGCGGGTGATGAGCACGTCGGGCCGCTGCCGGCGGATGGCCCACACCATGTCGGCCAGCACCTGCTCCTTGTCCCAAATGGTGAAGGTTTCGGCTGGCGTCTTGCTGAAACCGAAGTCGTTGGCGCGGGTGAAAAACTGCCGGGCCCCATCAATGCGGCGCGCCGCCAGCAGCTCCTGCGTGCGGATGACGCCGAGCTGCTCACGCAGCTCGGGGCCGATGAGGTCTTGGCCGCCGTCGCCGCGGGTGCAGCTCAGGTAGTTGGTTTCCACGAGGCGGCCGTTGGCGAGGTAGGCCAGCAGGCGGGTGTTTTCGTCGTCGGGGTGGGCGGCGATGTACATCACCGAGCCCACCACGTTGAGCTTTTTCAAGCCCAGCAAAATCTCGGACGACGTATAAGTTTTGGGGGCCTGAGCTTTGGTTTCGGTTAACAGGGCGCAGTTAACAGTGAGCAGGGCCAGGCAGAGGCGGGCAGCGGTGCGGAGCGAGAGGGGCATAGAAGGGCAAACCGGTTCGGGGCGCGAAGTTACCGGTGGAACCCCACCCCGGCCCACGCCGCAACGTTTAGGGCCCCGGGCACGTCTTTCGCGCGCTTGCCGTTCCTTTGCCTGTGGCCGCACCGTCGCGGCGTTTTCCCTTCCGCATGACTGTTTTCACCTTCCGCCCCTGGGCGTTTGCCCTGGCTGCCCTGGCCTTCTCCGGCTGCACCCGGGCCGTCCCCACCACCACCGCTCGGGGCAACCCGGGCCCGGCCACCGCCACCGGCGCGATGGTTGCGCCCACCCCGGAGGCACCGGCCGCTATGGCCCCGCCCGCCACGCCCCCGCCCGCCGCCGGGGCCCCCGCGGGGCCCACGGCCACCGAAGCCGCCGCCGCCCAATGGTACCTCAAAGACCCCAAGCTCGACGGCGTACCCGGCGTGGGCGACACCCGTGCCTACGCCGAGCTGCTGAAAAACCGCGTGCCCACCCCCGTGATTGTGGCCGTGATTGACGGCGGCATCGACACGGCCCACGTCGATTTAAAGCGCATTCTGTGGACCAACCCGAAGGAGATTCCCGGCAACGGCATCGACGACGACAAGAACGGCTACATCGACGACGTGCACGGTTGGAACTTCCTGGGCGGGGCCGACGGCCGCAGCGTAGGCGACGAATCGCTGGAGGTGACGCGCATCGTGGCCAAGTACCGGCCGCGCTTCAAAGGCAAGGTGCGCACGGCCATTCCAGTGGCCCAGCGCGCCGAGTTTGACCTGTACACCAAGGCCGAAAAGGCCTTCACCGCCCGCACCAAGCAGGAAACCGACCGCGCCGCCCAAGTGGAGGACATGGCCGGCCCGCTGAAAATGATGGTGGGGGCCCTGAAAAAAGACCTCAACGTGGAGCGCCTCGACACGGCCACGCTGCGCAAGGCCCAGGCCAGCAACGAGAACATGCGCAACCTCAGCCGGGCCCTCGACCAGAACCTGCGCCAGATGGGCCTGGCCGACACCGACGCCTTGGAAAAAGAGCTGGAAAGCGGCGCCAAAGAGGAGCGTAACCTGCTCGACAACTCGCTGAACCTGAAGTTTAACCCGCGGGCCGAAATCGTGAAGGACAACCCCGACGACGTGAACCAGCGCAACTACGGCAACAACGACCTGCACGGGCCCGACCCGCTGCACGGCACCCACGTGTCGGGCATCATCGCCGCCGTGCGCGACAACAACCTCGGCGTGCAGGGCGTGGCGGGGCCCCTGGTGCGCATCATGACGGTGCGGGCCGTACCCAACGGCGACGAGCGCGACAAGGACGTGGCCAACGGCATCCGCTACGCCGTCGACAACGGGGCGAAGGTCATCAACATGAGCTTCGGCAAGGAGTTTTCGCCCCAGCGCCCGGCCGTGGAAGCCGCCTTTAAGTACGCCGCCGCGCACGACGTGCTGCTGGTGCACGCCGCGGGCAACGAGAACGACAACCTCGACGTGAGCAACCACTACCCGGCCGCCCTCACCCTCGCCGGCCAGCCCTTCCCCAACCTGCTCACGGTGGGCGCCAGCAGCGCGAAGGACGACGCCAGCCTGCCCGCCGAGTTCTCGAACTACGGCAAAAAGCAAGTGGATGTGTTCGCGCCCGGCGTGGCCATCTACAGCACGCTGCCCGGCAACACCTACGGCATGGAAAGCGGCACCAGCATGGCCTCGCCCGTGACGGCCGGCGTGGCGGCGGTCCTCAAGTCGTACTTCCCCACCCTCACGGCCGTGCAGCTGAAGGACATCATCCGGCGCTCGGCCCAGGTGCACCACACGCTGGTGCGCGTGCCCGGCACCGAGAAAAAGGCCGACTTCACCACGCTCTCCATCACTGGCGGCGTAGTCGATTTGTACGAGGCCATCAAGCTGGCCGAGACAGTGGCGAAATAAGTATTAGTAGTTATTCAGGAATTCGTCAGACTGCCGCGCTTATTTAGGTGCCAGCTGGTGCACCGGCAGCGCAGCAACTCCGCTGCGCTGCCCGGACTGCACAGCAGCCCGCATGAATAAGTTAATGCGTTTAGCGAAACTCCCTGAAAAATTATTTTTTCTATTCGCCCTGCTGTGTCCTTTTTTGACGCAGGCCCAGGGGCCCGACACTGCCGTGAGAAGAGACAGTGCCATTAAAGTAGCTGTCCTTCAAAACGGCCGGTATTCCCATTTGCTGTACACCATCAACAACGAACCGCTCACGAACGCGACGCTGAAAGCCATACTGAAGTCCTATCCAAAGTCTGCTGAGGAACTGCGCAAGGGCCGCAGGCAACGTCGGTGGGCCATTGCCCTATTGCCCGTCTTTGTGGCGGCCACCATCGTGGGCGGCACCCAATCGGACAAGCAGCGAAACAGTCCCGGCTCTCCGTTCAGCAAAGCCCCGCTGCCTTTTTCGATTTCGCTCGGGGCATTTTTCGGGTCCATCGTTTTAGCAACGGCCAACAACCACTTTGACAAAGCGGTAGAGGCGTACAACCGCCGGTTTAAATAGAAAAGATCTTGGGCGCACAGCAATCGGCACGGCCTGCCTAGCCTGCACCTTTGGGCCCCAACGCGGCCCGCCGCCTAATTTTGCGCCATGCCCGACGCCATCCTCACGCTTTCGCAACTCCTGATTTACCCCATCAAGTCGCTCGGCGGCGTGGCCGTGGCCGAGGCCGACGTGACGCCCCGGGGCCTGCGCCACGACCGCCGCTGGCTGCTGGTAGACGCAAAAAACCAGTTCCTCACCCAGCGCCAGCACCCCGAGCTGGCCCTGCTGGCCGTGGCCCCGGCCCACAACGGCTGGCTGCTCACGCACCGCCAGCGCCCCGAGCTGCTACCGCTCTACATTCCGTTCGAGGCCACGCCCGAGCGCACGCTGTTCGTCACCATCTGGGACGACTTGGTGTGGGCCTGGCGGGGCGATGCGGTGGCCGATGCTTGGCTGAGCCGGGCCCTGGACCGCGAAATCCGGCTCGTGTACATGTCCGACATGGTGCGGCGCGACGTGGAGCCCGCGCGCAACCCCGAGGGCCAACTCGTGAGCTTCGCCGACGCCTACCCGTTCCTGCTCATCGGCGAAGCCGCCCTGGCCGACCTCAATCAGCGCCTGCCCACGCCCGTGCCCATGAACCGCTTCCGGCCCAGCCTGGTGTTCAGCGGGGGCCCCGCCTACGACGACGACCAGTGGGCCGAGTTCCGCGTGGGCGACGTGCCGTTTCGGGCCGTGAAGGGCTGCGCCCGCTGCGTGCTGACGACCATCGACCAGCAAACCGCCACCAAAACCCCACAGGGCGAGCCGCTGCGCACGCTGGCCGCTTACCGCAGCACCGGCAGCAAGGTGTTGTTCGGCCAGAACGTGACGGGCCCCGGCCGCGGCCACCTGCGCGTGGGCGACGCCGTAACGGTGCTCAGCCGCCGGTAAGTTTATTGGCTTTAATAAAAATAAAGTTGATTACGAAAGGCGGCCATGCTCATCTGGCGTCCGGGCAGTCGAAGCATCTCTACCCCACCAGTAATCAATGAGTTAGTCAGCGGGAGAGATGCTTCGACAAGCTCAGCATGACCGCCTTATTAATTCAAACAACTACTGGCTAAAACCCAATGGACCTCGCCTACCTGCTCGATTTCCTGCGCCGCCTGGCGGCCAACAACAACACGCCCTGGATGGCCGAGCACCGCCCCGACTACCAGCGGGCCCGCGCCGCCTTCGCCGAGCTCATCGGCCAGGTGCTGGCCGAAGTAGCCAAAACTGACCCGTCGCTGGCCGGCCTCACCCCCACCGAGGCCATGTTTCGGCTGCACAAAAACGACCGCGGCCACCGCGACCCCGAGCCTTACAAGCGGCGCATGGGCGCGGGCCTGTTGCACGGCGGCCGCCACGCGGCGCGCGCCGGCTACTACCTGGGCGTGCAGCCAGATGGCAAATCGTCGTTGCGGGTGGGCTTCTACCACACCACGCCGGCGCTGCTGGGGGCCCTGCGCCAGGAAATCCACTACAACGCCGACGAATTCCACCGCCAGCGGCAGGCGCCGGCGCTGCTGCGCCATTTCCCCGCCGGCCTCACCACCGACGGCGAGCAACTGGTGCGCCCGCCCAAAGGCTACCCCGCCGACCACCCCGACCTGGGCTGGCTGAAGCTCAAGAGCTTCGGCGCAGTGCGCACGTTTACCGACGAGGAAGTGGCCCAGGGCCCCAGCTTTGTGGCGTTGGCCGTGGCCGCCATCGCGGCGGCCCGCCCACTGGTCGATTTTTTCAACGAAGCCTTGGAACCAAACGGCTAAACGCCGTAGAGACGCGACACTTCGCGTCTCAATCGTTGAACGGTGCTATTAACAAACCGGGCAGCGATTGAGACGCCAAGTGTCGCGTCTCTACACATCAGGGGGCCCCAGACGGCGCCGGGGCCCTAAAACAGGCCGAAGAGCGTGGCGTTGATGCGCTCGATGATGGTACCCAGGTCTTCGGGGTTGCGCATGTAATCCAGCTCGCTCACGTCCACGATGAGCAGGCGGCCGGTGTAGCTGGCAATCCACTTCTCGTAGTGCTCGTTGAGGTTTTTGAGGTACTCGATGCTAATGCTGTTCTCGTAGTCGCGCCCGCGCTGCTCAATCTGACGAATCAGTTTTGACAAGTCGGCGCGCAAATAGAGCAGCAAATCGGGCGGCTCTACGAGGTTGACCATCGACTCGAACAGGCCGCGGTAGTTGTCATAGTCGCGCGTCGAGAGCAGGTCCGACTCGTGCAGGTTGGCGGCGAAGATGTGGGCGTCTTCGTAGATGGTGCGGTCCTGCACCACGCCCTTGCCGGCCTTGGTAAGCGCCTTGATGCGCTGGGTTTGGCGGAAGCGCCCATTCAGAAAATACACCTGCAAGTGGAAGGCCCACCGCGGCATGTCGTGGTAAAAATCCTTGAGGTACGGGTTGTCGTCCACGTCCTCCAGGAACACTTCCCAGCGAAAATGGTGGGCCAGCTTGTGGGCCAGGGTGGTTTTGCCGGCCCCAATGTTGCCGACGATGGCAATGTGCATACGTGCTTGCGCTGATAATTTGGGCAAAAATTGCGAACCCCAAAGGTAGGCCGGGGCCCGCGCCCGCCCGAAGTCCAGCAGCGCCAGCCCCGAACAATTCGACCAATAATATTTATATTTATACGTATTGTTCTTCGATGCACAACCACTCGCATAGAACTGGTGTGGCGGCACCGGTTTTTTCCCTGCCCACCCCCTCCATGCAGCCCGCTCCCTTCGTTTTGTTGCACAAGCTGGTCGACGGCCGCGGCGCGTTGGTGGCCGAGTACTACCACTGCCCGTCCGACGCCCTGCTTTACGTGCGTTGGCACGGCTACCTCACTGCCGCCGCGGTGGTGGAGGGGTTCCGCAACGTGCTGACGTGGCAGCAACAGCTGGCCCCGCGCCGCCTGCTGCTCGACCGCAGCCACACCACCGGCGAGTGGGCCGATGCCCTGCCGTGGTTGGCGCTCAAGTGGCTGCCTGCGGCGTTGGCCACTGGCCTGCAAGCCGTAAGCTACGTGTGCCCGGCTGATTTGCCGGGCCACCATGACGGCGAAGCGTTTTTGCAGAGCGTGCACGGCAACTTGCCCGTCGAGCTGTGTGGCAGCAGCCACGAGGCCCTGGCCTGGCTGTGCCACCCAGGCCAGCCCAAAAGCGCGCTACCAGCTTAGTTTGCGAGGCTATTTTTCACCCTGCGGGCTCCCTGCAAGGTGTGGAACTCAGCCTGAGCCGAGCGGATATTTAGTCGGTCCTGGAGCGGCAGCGATGTGCGCACTTGGTCGTAGCGCTGGTTGAGGCGCGCCAAGGCATTGGCGGCGGCGTCCCAATCGTTTTCGCTCCAGCTGCGGCGCTGCTCCTGGCACGTTTCGATGAAGCGCTCGTAGAGGCCGGGCAAGTCGGCGGCGCTGGCACGGGACGGATCGGTAGCAGTGGCGGCGGCCGCGGGGCGGGCCCGGGCTCCGGCCGGGCGGCGGGCACTGGGGCGGCTGCCCACCAGCTCGCCGGCGCGGCGCAGGCTATCGGGTACGTTGGCAATTTGGGCGCGGGCGGGGGCCCCGGCGGCCAGCAGCAGCGCGGCCAAGGGCAGGGTCAGTTTCAGCGAATGTGGCATAAGAAAAGCGGCGCTGTGAAAGGGACGCCGGGCCCGGTGAACGTTGGAACCGGCCATCTCGTACAAAAAGCGGGCAGTTTTTGCTTTTTTTCGCCCCAATTTTGCGTTTTGCTCCGCCGTACTGTTATGCATACCCCGCCCGCGCCGCCGCGCATCGTACCCGCTACCCTCCGCGACATTCCCGCCATTATCCAGCTGGCCGAGGGTACCTGGGAGCCCACTTACCGCTTTATCCTCTCGCGCGAGCAGATAGAGTACATGTACCGCGTCATCTACACGCCCGCTGCCCTCAAGCGGCAGATGGTCGAGCAGCACCACACGTTTCTGCTGGCGCACGTGGACGGGCAGCCGGCCGGTTTTGCCTCTTTTGGGCCCCAGCCGCCCGCTGAGGGGGCCCCGGCCGAAGCTGTGCCCACCGAATACAAGCTTCACAAAATCTACGTGCTGCCCACGCAGCAGGGCCAGGGCCTGGGCTTGCACCTCATCGAAGCCGTGGAGGAAGCCGTGCGCCGCGCCGGGGGCCACACCCTCGACCTGAACGTGAACCGCTACAACCCCGCCCTCAGCTTCTACGAGCGGCGCGGCTTCGTGCAGCAGCGCGAAGAAGACGTGCCCATCGGGCCGTACTTTATGAACGACTACATTATGCGTAAAACGCTGTAGCAATGGCCTTTTTTCTCATCATTCACCCGCATTTTTAAATCATTTCATGGCCACCAAACTCACGGTACTTTCCAACGGCTCGCTGCGCGTAGAAGGCGAAGATTTTGAACTCGTTGACGCCCAGGGCCAGCCCTATGGCCTCGGCGGCCGCCAGCGCATCAGCATCTGTCGCTGCGGCCTCTCCAGCCAAAAGCCGTTCTGCGACGGCTCGCACAAGGGCCACTTCGAGCACGACGCCACGGCGTTTGACTTGCCCGCGCCCAAGGCGTAGCTCGGCTACGTTTGCCAGTTGAGTTGATTCGATGCTTGGTAGAAATAGCGCTAGAGCGTCAGGTTTCGACCGGCTTCATCCGGCGCTCTGGCGTAATTTTCCAACCAGCTAAAACCACAAAGGCAGTTGCCCCAGGACGGGGCAACTGCCTTTGTGGTTTTAACTGGCCGGGGTAGCCAAGCGGGTGAGCAGGGCCAAGGCCGTATCGGGGTCTTCTACCTCAATGATGAGGCGGTTGAACTGCTCGTCGGCCAGGTCCACTACGATGGTATTTTCGTCGTGCCGCACATCAATAAACGAAGGCTTGGCACCAAAAAAGCCGTCTAAGTAGAACGTGCCCGCCTTTAGGAAACCTGGAACGTGGGTGCCTGGCATGCGCAAGCCAAAGGCGTGCGAGGCTTCTGCGCCGCGCCGGGCCCCTTTGATGTTGGCTTGCGGAATGCGCAATTCACTGCGCAGCGCCCAGAGCTTGTGCCAGCCCTCGACGGTGAATACTACGGCATCCCCCTGTTGTTCAATCTTGACCATCTTTAAAGTGGTGTGGCCGCAGCCGTTAAATGCGCGTGTTGAAGTACGTATCGCTGGCGAGCTTAAGACATTACAGTAGCCAGCATTTGGGGGCCCAGCATCAGCCACAGGTTGAGGCGCACCACGTCGCCCATCGAGTCGCAGGAGTCGAATTTCTGGGTGCGGTGGTGGCGGTTGAGGGCCGCTTTGAGCTCGTTTACTTTATCGGGCGGCGCCAGTTCCTGGCCTCGCATCACGTCGAGCAGGGCCTTGAGGCGGTAGCGCTCGGCGCGGGCGCGGCGCGCCATGAGGGTGCGCTCCTCGGCTTGGTACTGGTGTATCGTAGAGGGCTTGAGCAAGCGGGCGCACAGCTCCACCACGGGGCCGTTGTCTTTGAAAAACTGCGGCACATACATGGCCCGTCGGCCCTCGTAGCTCTGCTGGTCGAAGTCGATGGCCCGCACCCGGTACTGTTCGTCCTCGAAGTCAGGCGTCACGCCGATGACGTAATTGTAGGCCCGCATATCGCCAAGCAGCCGGGCAAAGCAGCGCTCGTTGAACTTCACGAACTCCTTGGCAATGCGCACTTGGTTGAGGTGGGGAAGGTTGAGGCGCAGCCGGATGAAATCATCGCCCGGAATGCCCACAATGTGCTCCTCAATGAGCGTATTGCCGCTGCCGACGAGGTAGTTCATCGAGTTGGGCGATAGCAAGTGCTCCAGCTCCAGGCCATAAAGGCGCGAGGCGTCGGCCTGCTTCACGTAGAAGTAGTCGTAGTTGTCGTTGAGCTGGTTGAGGATGCGCACCCGAAACGGGTGTGAGTTGCCGAAGTGGCAGTAATCGATGCGGTCGGCCAGCAGGTCATTGGCAAAAGACAAGTCGCCGGCCGTTTTGAGCAGCGCGTACACCTGCACAAGGCCCTGGTTGAGCTCGACCAGGACGCTGGGCTCATAAAATACCGTTTGCCAGAGCGTATCCTTGCCCGCCCGGTCGCGCAGCGGAAACGAGTTGCTGTAGCGCAGCAGCTCGGCGTAGCTCACCGGCAGCGGGGCGTCGCGGTCGTAGTCGCGCAGGTACTGCCGCAGGGCGTGCGTGATGGGATACGCAGGCTTTTTGCGGGAAATGTACACGGATTTTAAAGTGAAATATCTGGAGACGTGGAAGATGCGGAGATGAATCGACTATATTGCTTTATTCATTAAAGCCCATTTTCACATTTTCTCATCCGCCACATTTTCACATTTAAACGCTACCCTACCAGTTCGCTCACCAGCTCCACGTACTGCTGGCGAGCAGCGTCTTTGCTGAGGCCATTCAGGCCGTGCCAGGCGTTGTACTTGGCAATGGCTTTGAAATCAAAGCCGCCGGGTTGCGGACCGGTGGCATCGCCCTCGCTGGCTTGCTTGAAGAGGGCGTAGAGCTGCAGTAGCACCGTATTGGACGGCTTGCTGGGCAGTTGCTGGGCGCGCTGGGCAGCGGTTTCAAATTCTTCCTGGGTCGTCATGGAGCAAGAATAAAAGTTAAGTAAGAAAAAGTGGTAGGGAACCCCGAAAACGCGGGGCAGCAACCCGGCAATTCTTGTACCTTCCGGCCCCACTTTCAGTAAACCTATGACGCGCAATTTTATTCCTTGTTTGGTCGCTGCCCTCCTGCTGGGGGCCCCGGCGGCGTTCGCCCAAAAAACCTACCTGCACTGCGGCCACCTGCTCGACGTGCGCAGCGGCCGGCTCCTGGCCCAGCAAACGGTGGTGGTCGAGAAGGACCGCATCGTGGCCGTGCAAGCCGGCTACGCCGCCGGGGGGCCCCAGGACAAGGTCATCGACCTTGAGAGCCGTACCGTGCTGCCTGGCCTCATCGACTGCCACGTGCACCTGGAAACGGTGCCCAGCCGCAACTCCTTCGCCGAGCGCTTCACCCTAAACCCGGCCGATGTGGCCTACCGGGCCCAGGGCAACGCGCTGACCACGCTGCGGGCCGGCTTCACCACGGTGCGCGACTGCGGCGGCTCGGGCGTGAACATTGCCTTGCGCAAGGCCGTGGCGCGTGGGCTGGTACCGGGGCCCCGCATCTACACGGCGGGCTCGGCCATTTCGAGTACGGGCGGGCACATGGATGAAACCGACGGCCTCAGCGATTTCATGATCGAGAAGCTGCACGTGGGCACGGCCGAAGGCGTTGCCAACGGCCCCGACCAGTGCCGGCAAGCCGTGCGCGAGCAGTTCCGGCGCGGCGCCGACCTCATTAAAATTGCCAGCACCGGCGGGGTGCTCGACCTCAGCAAAGACGGCAGCGGCGCCCAGTACAGCGAAGAAGAAATCCGGGCCGTGGTGGAAACAGCCCGCGATTTGGGGATGCGCGTGGCCTGCCACGCCCACGGCCCCGAGGGCATCAAGCGGGCGGTGCGGGCCGGCGTCACCAGCATCGAACACGGCTCGTTGATGGACGCCGAAACCATGAAGCTGATGGCCAAAAGCCGCACCTGGTACGTGCCCACCATCATCGCCGGCAAGTCAGTGGCCGACACCGCACGCAAGCACCCCGATTATTTTCCGCCCGTCATCGCCGCCAAGGCGCTCAGCATCGGCTCGCAACTGCAAGCCACCTTCGGGCGGGCCATCAAGCAGGGCTTACGGGTGGCCTTTGGCACGGACGCAGGCGTGTACCAGCACGGCAAAAACGCGCTCGAATTTGGGTACATGACCGAGGCCGGGATGGCACCCATCGAAGCCATTCGCAGCGCCACGCTCAATGCCGCTGAACTGCTCGACGAGTCGGACAACCTGGGGACTTTGGAGGCCGGCAAGCTTGCCGACATGGTAGCCCTGGATGGCAATCCGCTTCAAGACATTACCACCCTCCTCCGCCCCAGCTTCGTAATGAAAGCCGGCGTAGTGTATGTAGGTAAATAATTGGTAATCAATTTTTAATGACACATACCACACCGGCTGAAAACTAAAATGCCCGGCTTCCTTGGTAGGAAGCCGGGTATTTTGGTAGCCGCTTGCGCAGCAAATGCTGGGTGGGAAAGAGGATTCGATAGACAAATGTAGTACAATTGCGCAATCCATTGCGCAAGCGACAAAATTATTTTCAATCGATTGATAAAAATGTTTTCTTCGAATAAGCTCGTAATCGCGGAATATTACCGGGCTGGGGCCCCCGTGCGGAGGCGCGCAGCGGCCAGCGGGCGAATGGTATTTGCGTAGCCTAGCCATTGTTTACTACTTTTTGGGCCCCAGTACCCTACAAATGCCGGCTTCTGCCGACCTTCGCCAGCAAACTACCTTTGGTGGCATTTATCCTATTTCGCTTCTTTATGAAAAAATTATTTTTACCGGTTGTACTGGCGCTGCTGGCGGTGGGTTCGGCCGGAGCCTGGGGCTTTTTTGGCCACCGCCTTATCACGCAGGTGGCCGTGTACCGGCTACCCGGCAACCTCCAGGCGTTTTATTTCCGCCACATGGCCGAGCTGGTGCGCCAGAGCACGGTCCCCGATGAGCGCCGCGCCACCGACCCCGACGAAGCCAGCCGCCACTTCATCGACATGGACCACTACTCGGAGGACAACCCCTTCGGCAAAGTGCCGCAGGACTACGCGGCGGCGGTGGAAAAATTCTCGGCCGACACGCTGAAAAAGTACGGCACCGTGCCGTGGGTCATTGCTGAAAATACCGAGAAGCTCACCAACGCCTTTCGGGAGCGCGACACGGTGGCCATCATTAAGTACTCGGCCGAGCTGGGGCACTACGTGAGCGATGCCTTTGTGCCGTTGCACACCACCATCAACTACGACGGGCAGCTGACCAACCAAGCCGGCCTGCACAGCCTTTGGGAAAGCGCCCTGCCCGAGAAGTATATCGGCGAGTACAACATCACGTACGAGCCGGCTTCTTACGTAAAGGACCCGCTGGCCGAGGCCTGGGGCACAATTCAGCGCAGCTACGGCTTCCTGACCGAGACGTTTGACCGGGCCGGCAAGGTGGAAAAAGCCATGCCGGGGCCCGAGCGCTACACGTTTTCGCACCGCTACGGCAAAACCCAGCGCCGCTACTCCGACGCCTTCGCGGCCGAGTACGAGAAGCTGGTGGGCGGCATGGTGGCCAACCGCCTCAAGCTGGCCCCCACGGCGGTGGCCTCGCTCTGGCTCACGGCTTGGCAAAACGGCGGCAAGCCCGACCTCAACCAGCTCATGACGCCCAACCGCTTCAGCAAGGACGAAAAAGCGCGCCTGGAAACCGAGCTGGCCGCCGCCAAGAAAAACACCCTCGCGCAAGACCACCTGCTGCTGGCCCAGCGCACCGAAAAGCGCGTGGAAAACCCCGACGAGATAAAGGCCGCCCAGGAGGCCCCCGCCGTGCAGGCCGAGGAAGTGCCCGAAACCCCGGCTGCTCCCGACCCCGGCGCCACCCCGGCCGGGGCCCCCGCCAAAGCCGCGGCCAAAACTGCCGCCTCGGTCAAGGTCAAAACCAAGAGCAAGGGCCCCAGCGGCAGCACCAAAAGCAAAACCACCAGCACTTCTATTCCTTGGTAGCGCGGGCAGGGGCCCTGAGGCTGGCGGCACTAAAAAAAAGTAAGCAGAAGCACGCCGCGGCTCACAGCACAAGTAGCTTGGATATTAGCTGCTAAACAGGGACTTACTACGGTTGAGCAACCAAATTATGTTGTGGCAGTAGCAGCAACGGCTGCGTAGGAAAAACCGGTTCTGCCTTGGGGCGGGGCCGGTTTGCCTTTTTTCCACCCCTCTACCCCTACCGTATGATCCTGCGCCTCGACGAACTATCGCTCGAACTTCCTAAGCCCAAAAACCCGTCGGCCAACGACGCGGCCGCCGTGCAAGAGCTGCTGGGCGGCAAGTTTGGGGAGATGAGCACGCTAATGAACTACACGTTCCAGTCGTTCAACTTCCGGGGCCGCGACCGGCTCCGCCCCTTCTACGCCCTCACCTCGGCCATTGCGGCCGAAGAGTACTCGCACATCGAGGCCGTGAGCTACGCCATCAACCTGCTGCTGACCGGCACCACCAAGCGCGGCACCGACCCCGTGCCGGGTCCCCTGGCGGGCGCCGCCGATGCGCGCAACACGCACCACTTCATCGCCAGCGGCCAAGCGTCCTTGCCCATGGATTCGATGGGCCGCCCCTGGACCGGCGACAACGTGTTTAGCTCGGGCAACTTGCGCCTCGATTTGCTGCACAACTTCTTTTTGGAGTGCGGGGCCCGGGCCAATAAGATGCGGGTGTACGAAATGGTAACCGACCCCTGCGCCCGCACCATGGTGGGCTACCTGCTGGTGCGCGGCGGCCTGCACGTGTACGCCTACGCCCTGGCCCTGGAAAAACTGACCGGCGTGGACGTGAAGAAGCTCATGCCCGTGCCGAACCTGAGCAACGCGGCCTTCCCCGAGGCGCGCGAGTTCATGAAGCACGGCCTGCACCGCGAGCTGTACACCTTCTCGCCCAACGCCTATATGGAGGCCGGCGTGATTTGGAACGGCAAGCACCCGGAGGACGGCTCGGAGCTGGAGGTTATCCAGGGCGCCAAAAAAGGCGTACCGTACCCCGTGTTGGAAGAAGAACCCCAGCTCAACTCACCCGGCGAGGACAACTTCGACCCCACCATGTTTGCCGACATTGCCAAGAAACTGGGCCTGGACAAAGACCTGAAAATGTACCAGGGCTAAGCCCAGCGCCTTGCCCAGCGGAAGAGCCCGTGCCCTTTGGCGCGGGCTTTTTTTGTGGCCGGACGGGAGCCCCGGGGCCCCGCCCGGCCGTAGTATCTTGCCCGCCGTTGCCGCCCCGTTTCCCTTCCCGTATGCTTCCTTCCCTCCGTTTCGCGCCCACGGCGCTGGCCGTGGCGCTGCTGGCCGCTGCTTGTAACCAGGCCCCGCCACCTGCTGCTGTACCCGCCGCCCGGCCCGCGGTGCCGGGCCCCGACATCGCCACCCTCACCGACGAAACGGCGCCGGCCGCCCTGCTCGCCTACGGCCAGCAGTACCCCGGCTCGGAGGTGCTGTTCACCACGCGCTTCGGTAAAATCCGGGTGCATTTGTACGACGACACTCCCCTCCACAAGGCAAACTTCCTGCTGCTCACGCGCAAGGGTGTGTTCAGCGAAACCATGTTCAACCGCGTGGTGAAGGGTTTTGCCGTGCAGGGCGGCCAAACGGCGGGGCCCCGCACCATCCGGTTGCACCGCTACCGCCTGCCGCCCGAGTTTCGGCCCGGCCACTTCCACCACCAGGGGGCCCTGGGCATGGCCCGCTACGACGACGACGAGAACCCCGGCCGCCTTTCGTCGAACACCGATTTCTTCTTTGTGGTGGGCGAAAAGCTCGACGCCCGTCAAGCCCAGGCCATGACGCCCCGCCGCCTGACGCCCGCGCAGCTGCGCGCCTACGCCACGGTGGGCGGCACGCCCTCGCTCGACGGCCAGTATACGGTGTTCGGCGAAATAACCGAGGGCCAGGACGTGGTGAACAAGATTTCCCAAGTGCCCGTGGAGCCCGACAAGTGGCCCGTGCAGGACATCACCATGCGGGTGGAAGTCGTGAAGTAAGCGCCCGACGCCGGGGCCCTACAACTCCTCGGCCAGCCCCAAGCGCCGGAGCTTTTTTAGAGCTGCTCCGAGGACATAAAGCTTTCCAGCAGGGGGGCTAGCCGACGAGCGGGGTCAGAGGCTAGGTTCATTTCCTGCACGAAGCGCGCGAAATCGCTGAGATCTACGGTACGGAGCTGCATCGACCATTCGGTGAAAGTGCGGCCGGAGACGGGGCCGTCGGCCAGCTTGACCACGTTGTGGTGCCGTGGATCGACGCTGATTGTGGCAAAGAGGTTGTGCAGCGCGTTGGCGTCGCCTTCCAGTACTTGCAGGATGTTTCCTTCGCTGTAGAGCAACACCCCCGTGACATTCAGGCGGGCGTTTTTCGCGCGCCAGGGTGCCAATAAGCGCTGCAAATCGGTTTCAATAAATAGAGAACTAGCGGTGCTTGTGTAAACCAAATGGTACATAACGGGGAATAACGGATAAAGGAAACGACCAAATTTATTGGTTGTCCCTGATGCTTGCAACCTCAACCATAAGGGTCAATAAAACCAAAAAAGGCCCGTCGCTTACGCAACGGGCCTTTTTAAGCGGTAATGGCACTAGTGCCCTGCGCACAATACAAGCATATTCATGCTTTATCTGAACAGGGTGCTAGAAAATTACCAGATTCTGGAGCGGTCGGCGGTGGCGCGCACCATTTTGGTGCCGTCTTTGCAGCCGAAGGCTTCGTAAAACTCGGGCATATTGGAGAGCGGACCGTTGGTGCGGAACTGCTCGGGCGAGTGCGGGTCGGTTTGCACCTGCTGGCGCACGTACTCGGGGCGCGAGTTGGCGCGCCAGATCTGGGCCCAGCCTAGGAAGAAGCGCTGCTCGGGCGTGAAACCGTCAATTTTCTGGCCGCCTTTGGCCTGCTGCGTTTTCTGGAAGGCTTGGTGGGCGATGGTGAGCCCCCCAATATCGGCCAGGTTCTCGCCCATGGTCAGCTTGCCGTTCACGTGCACCGAGTCAATCGGCATGAAGGCGTCGTACTGCTTGCCCACCATGTCGGCCTTGGCCGTGAACTTCTCGTTGTCCTCCTTGGTCCACCAGTCGCGCAGGTTGCCTTTGGCGTCCGAGCGGCGGCCCTGGTCATCGAAGCCATGGGTCATCTCGTGGCCAATCACGGCGCCTACGCCGCCATAGTTCACGGCGTCGTCAGCCTTGGGGTCGTAGAACGGCGGCTGCAAAATGCCGGCCGGGAACACGATTTCGTTCAGGCTCGAGTTGTAGTAGGCGTTCACCGTGGGCGGCGTCATGCCCCATTCCATGCGGTCGATGGGCTTGCCAAATTTGCCCAGGTTATCCTGGCGGCGCCACTCGGAGGTGGCGAACAGGTTTTGCAGCGCGCTCTCGCGAACAATTTTCAGCTTCGAGTAGTCCTTCCACTTGTCGGGGTAACCGATTTTAACGGCGAAGCCGTTCAGCTTCTGGATGGCTTCTTTCTTGGTATCGGCACTCATCCAGTCGGTGGCCATGATGCGCTCGGCGTAGGCGACGCGCAGGTTTTCCACCATCTGCTTGGCGCGGGCCTTGGCGGCGGGCGAGAAGGCTTCGTCGACGTAGAGTTGGCCAAAGGCTTCGCCCAGAGCGCCGTCGGTGGCGCGCAACGAGCGTTTCCAGCGGGGCTGCTGCTGCTTGGCGCCCGTCAGCACCTGCTGGAAGCGGAAGGCGGCGTCACCGTAGGCCTTGGGCAGGGCCGGCGTCACGTCCGACACCAGGTTCCAGCGCAGGTACTGCTGCTGATCGGCAATCGGCGTGCTGGCCAGCAGTGTGTTCACGGCCGCCAGAAACTCGGGCTGGCCGATGATGACGTCCTGGGCTCCACTCAGGCCAGCGTCTTTGAGGCGCAGGGGCAGGTTCAAGTTCGGGTAGTCCTTCACGGCCTGGGCCACGGGTACCTTGTTGTAGTTTTTGATGCGGTCACGCAAGTCCACGCGGCCCCGGCTGGCCTGGGCCAATTTGGTTTCGAGTCCGATGACGGCCTCAGCGTTGGTGGCGGCCAGAGCCGGCGCATCGCCCAGCAGCTGGAAGATGCTGGTCATGTACGTTTTATAGCCTGCGCGCACGGCTTTCGAGCGCGCATCGTCCTTCAGATAGTAGTCGCGGTCGCCGAGGCCCAGGCCACCCTGGCGCAGCTGCACCGCGTACACCGAGCTGTTTTTGCTGTCCTGCCCCACGCCCATGCCGTACCAGCCGGTCGAAATTGACTTCGGGCTGGCCATGTACTGCTGAATGGCAGCCAGGCTTTTGAGGCCGGCAATCTGCGTTAGGCGCGGCTGCAAGTACTTCAGGCCCGCAGCTTCGATAGCGGCTGAGTCCATGGCGGCGGCGTAGAAGTCGCCCACTTTTTGCTCGTTTGAGCCCGGCTTGGCGGTGCGGGCCCCGGCGGCGGCTTTCATTAGAATGCGCTTCTCGATGGCCTGGTTGCGGTCGCCCAGCTCGTTGAACGAACCCCAGCGCGACTCCGCAGCGGGCACCGGGTTGTTTTTCAACCAATTGCCGTTGGCGTAGTGGAAGAAATCGTCGCAGGGCTGCACCGAATTGTCGATGTTGGCCAGGTTGATGCCGATGCCCTGCTGGGGCGGAACGGGCTTAGACTTGGCGGGCGGGCCGGCCGCCACGGCCGCGGCCACGCCGCTCAGGCCCAACGCGGCCAGGCTCAGCCGGCGCACAATAGCAGTTGAAAACATAGAAGAAAAAGTTGGCTTTGAAAAAGAGAACACGGTGAAGTAACGACAAAGACATCGTTTCTTAACTGGCGTTGCAGGGGCGAGCGGCCCAGGGCCCTACACAATTATGGCATTGACGCAATCCTTTGTCCCCGGCGGGCGCCCGGGGGACGGGCTAGCCCAACGCGCTACCTTGCGGCCGTTCCCATTCGATACGACGGCTTGATGAAGCGGCACTTTGAGGTTTTGGACGGCTTGCGCGGCACGGCGGCGTTGCTCTTGGTGGCGTTTCACCTATTGGGCAGCTTTTTCCATAACTACAACGACAACCCATTGCGGCACGGGTACCTAGCAGTAGATTTCTTCTTTCTGCTGTCGGGCTTCGTGGTGGGCTACGCCTACGACGACCGCTGGCCGGCCCTTACCGTCCGCGATTTTTTGCGCCTGCGCCTCGTGCGCCTGCACCCGCTGGTGGTGCTGGGCATTGTGGTGGCGGCCCTTTGCTACTGGTTCGACCCGTACGTGGAGGGCCTGCAGCGCGGCGCAGGGCTACAGCTTGTGCTGAGCATGGCCCTGGGGGCCCTGCTGCTGCCCTCCCCGCCCCTGCCCAACCGCATCGCCCTGACGCACTCGCTCAACAGCCCAAGCTGGTCGTTGCTGCAAGAATACTTGGCCAACTTGGCCTATGCGCTCGTGGGGCGGCGCCTGGGGCCCCGGGCGCTGCTGGCCGTGGTGGCGCTGGCGGGCACAGTGCTGGTATTCTTTGCCGTGCACCACGGCCACCTGCACGGCGGCTGGCGCTGGGACAACCTGCGGATGGCACCGGTGCGGATGGCGTTCCCATTTGCCGCCGGGCTGTTGCTGCACCGCCGCGGCATTCGCATCCGCTTGCCCGGGGCCTATTGGGTATTGTCGGTGCTGCTGGGGGCCGTGTTGGCGGCGCCGGCGTTTCAGCCGGCGGGGCCCTACGAGGCATTTTGCGTGGTGGTGGTGTTTCCGTTCATCGTGGCGGCGGGGGCGGGCACCTACACCGCGGGGCGGCTGAGCGGGCTGTGCCGGGTGGCCGGCCGGCTGTCCTACCCGCTTTATCTGCTGCACTTTCCGTTTGTCGAAATCTTCTCGCACTGGGTGAATGCCACCAACCCGTCCTTCCTGCGGGCGGCGGCGGTAATGGGCGCGCTCTTCGGCTTTTTTCTGGTGCTGGCCTGGGCCGCTCTGCGGTTTTACGACGAACCGGTGCGGGCCTGGCTGAGCGCCCGGGCCCAGCGGCAACCACCCGCGCCCCAGCTGCGCAACGGCTGAACGAGCCGCTGGGGCCCCGCGGCCGCAGAACGCGCCGCGGAATGCAGCTACCAGAAAACCCCAGCCCAACGCAAAAGCCCCCGCTGCCAGCGTGGCAACGGGGGCTTTTTGCTGCAAGCAGCGCAGAAACTTCTACCAGATTTTGGCGCGGTCGGCTTGGGCGCGCACCATTTTGGCGTTGTCCTGGCAGCCAAAGGCTTTGTAAAACTCGGGCATGTTTTGCAGGGGCCCGATGGTGCGGAACTGGTTGGGCGCGTGCGGGTCGGTGAGGATGCGCATGCGGGTGGCCTCGGGGCGCATGTTGCTGCGCCACACCTGGGCCCAGCTCAGGAAGAAGCGCTGCTCGGGCGTGAAGCCGTCGAGCTTGGCCTGCTCCTTGGCCTGGGGCGTTTTCTCGAAGGCCTGGTAGGCGATGGTGAGGCCCCCGAGGTCGGCCAGGTTTTCGCCCATCGTCAGCTTGCCGTTCACGTGCACCGAATCCAACGGCGAGTAAGCGTCAAACTGCTTGCCCACTACGGCGGCGCGGGCCGTAAATTTCTCGCCGTCCTCCTTAGTCCACCAATCCTTCAGGTTGCCCTGGGCGTCGTACTGGCGGCCCTGGTCGTCGAAGCCGTGGGTCATCTCGTGGCCAATCACGGCGCCGATGCCGCCGTAGTTCACCGCGTCGTCGGCCTTGGGGTCATAAAACGGGGGCTGGAGGATGCCGGCCGGGAACACGATTTCGTTCATGCCCGGGTTGTAATAAGCATTCACCGTGGGCGGCGTCATGCCCCACTCGGTGCGGTCAATCGGCTTGCCGAATTTCTTCAGGTTGTCTTTGGTGGACCAGGCGCGGGCGGCCAGCACGTCGTTCAGGTAGCTGGTGCGGGTGATGGTGAGGGCCGAGTAGTCCTTCCACTTATCCGGGTAGCCAATCTTCACGGCGAAGGCGTTCAACTTCTTGATGGCCTCCACCTTGGTGGCGGCGCTCATCCAATCCGTGGCGTTGATACGCTCGGCGTAGGCGGTGCGCAGGTTCTCAATCATCTCCTTGGCGCGGGCCTTGGCGGCGGGCGAAAAGGCCTTCTCCACGTAAATCTGGCCGAAGGCTTCGCCCAGGGCCCCATCGGTGCTGCGCAGCATGCGCTTCCAGCGCGGCTGCTGCTGCTTGGCACCGCTCAGCACTTGGCTGTAGCGGAACTGCTCGTCGCCGAACTGCTGCGGCAAGGCCCCCATCAGGCTACTGGTGAGGTGCCAGCGCAGGTAAGTTTTCTGGTCGAGCAGCGGCTCCGCTTTCAGCATGGCGCTCACTTCCTTGAAGAATGCGGGCTGGCCCACAATCACTTCCTTGGCCGTGCCCAGGCCCTCGGCCTTCAGCATCAGCGGCAGGTTGAGGTTCGGGAAGGCCTTGTTGGCCTGGGCCACCGTCAGCTTGTTGTAGTTGGCGTAGGGGTCGCGCAGGTCCACGGGCTTTTTGCTGGCCTTGGCTAAGCGCGTTTCCATGCGCATCACCGTGGCGGCGTGGGCCTTGGCGGCGGCGTCGAACTCGCCGAGCAGCTTGAAGGTGTTCACCAAATACGTCTGGTACGCAGCGCGGATGGACTTCGAGCGCGCGTCGCCGTCGAGGTAATAGTCGCGGTTGGGCAGCGTGAGGCCGCCCTGCCCAAACTGCACCGCGTACTGCGAGCTGATTTTATCGTCGGGCGATACGTACGAGTTGAACCACGCGCCGCCGAGCGACACGGTAGGGTCGGCGAGCAGGCGCTGCATCCCGGCCAGGTCCTTCACGGCGTCGATGCGCGCGAGGTGCGGCTGGAGGTATTTCAGCCCGGCTTTGTTGATGGCGGCCGAGTCCATGGCGGCGGCGTAAAAGTCGCCCACCTTCTGCAGGTTCGAGCCCTTGGCGGCCGTGGAGGCCTGCTGGGCCGACTCGTCGAGGATGGTGCGCAGCGTGGCGTTGTTGTGCTCGGCGAGGATGTTGAACGAGCCCCAGCCGCTTTCGGCGGCCGGAATGGGCGTGTTCTTCATCCAGCTACCCGACGTGTAGTGGTAGAAGTCGTCGCACGGGTTCACCGACGTGTCCATGCCGGTCAGGTCGAGGCCCACGCCCTTCACCACCGGGTCGGGGACTGGGGCGGCGGGCGTGGTGAGAACGGGCGGCGCCGGCGGTGCGGCAGCCATAGCGGCGGGCTTGCTGCCGGCGCAGCCAGCCAGGGCCAGCGCGGCAGCGGCCACGGCCGCCAGGGGCAGGTGGGATGCTTTTGACATGGGTAAGGAAGAGAAAAGGATGAGGCGCTGCGGCCAGTGCCTGCACCGGAATTAGACAGGTGCAAAGTAAAGGCCCAAAGCACATAAGCCGCACACTGCCCGGCCAGGGTCCTGGGGCCCCAAAACCCGCGGGGGGCCCCGCCTGTATCTTGCGGCCATGCCGCTCTACAACCGCCGTTCCGAAGCCCCTGTGCCCGCGCCGCCCGCCCCGCTGGGGCTGGCCGAGCTGCTGGGCCGCGTGCGCCTGGCCCTGCACCGCCAGTTCCCCGAATCGTACTGGGTGGTGGCTGAGGTGGCCGACCTCACGCGGCCACGCTTCGCCGGGGGCCACTGCTACCTTACCCTCACCGAGCAGGCCACCGACGAGCGCGGCCAGCCCGCCAAGGCCCAGGCCCGCGCCACGCTTTGGAGCCAGCGCTACCAGCAGGTGGTGCCGGCCTTCGAGGCCCACACCGGCCAGGCCCTGCGCCCGGGCCTGCGGCTGCTGCTGCGGGTGCAGCTGCGCTTCCACGAGCAATACGGCCTGAGCCTCGACGTGCTGGCCCTCGACCCCAGCTACACCGTGGGCGAGCTGGCCCGCCAGCGCCTGCTGGCCCTGCAAACCCTCGGAATCAAGGGCTTGCTGGAGCGGCAAAAGCGGCTGGCCCTGCCCCTGGCCCCGCAGCGGCTGGCGGTCATCTCCTCCCCCACCGCCGCGGGCTTCCAGGATTTTGTGCGCCAATTGGAAGAAGCGCCCTACGACTTCGCCCTCACCCTGTTTCCGGCCATGATGCAGGGCGACGAGGCCCCCGCCAGCATCCGGGGGGCCCTGGACGCGGTGCGGGCCCGGCGCGGGCAGTTCGAGGCCGTGGTAATTATCCGCGGCGGGGGCAGCAAAACCGATTTGCTGGCCTTCGACGACTACGGCCTGGCCGCCGCCGTGGGCGCCTTCCCGCTGCCCGTGCTCACGGGCATCGGCCACGAGCGCGACGAAGCCCTGGCCGACCTCACCGCCCATAGGGCCCTGAAAACCCCCACTGCTGTAGCTGCCTTTCTGGTCGAGCGCCTGGCCCGGGTCGATGGCTTGCTGCACCACCTGGCCACCGAAATCCGCGCCGCCGCCGGCCACCACCTGCGCCAGCACCAGACACACCTGGGCCGCCTCGCGGCCCGGGGCCGCGCCGCCGGGCAGCGCCACCTGGCCGCCGCCCGCGCCGCCCTGCACCAGCGCGCCCGCCAGGCCGCCCAGGGCCCCCGCGAGCAGCTGCGGCAGCAGGCCCAGCGCCTCGAACGCTTCCGCTACCAGGTGCCGCGCGCGGCCCGCCGGGCCCTGGCCCACGAGCAGCAGCAACTGCGCCAGCGGGCCCGGGCCTTGCAGCAGCGCTTCGCCCGCCACCACCGGCGGCGGCGCGAGCACCTGCTGCGCCTGCGCTACCAGCTGGAGCTGGCCAGCACCCGCCACCTGCACCGCGCCGAACGCCGCCTTTGGGCCCTGCAAGCCAAGCGCTAGCATGGCCCGCCAACTTTTTAATTCTGCCTTTTTGCCTGCCCCATGCCCACCTACGCCGAATCTTTAGCCGAACTCGAAACCATCCTACGCGCCCTCGAAACCGACGCCGTGGACGTGGACGACCTCACGGCCCGCGTCGAGCGCTCGGCCGAGCTTATCCGCCTCTGCCGCCACAAGCTCCGCCACGCCGAAGCCTCGCTCGACCGCGTATTCGACAACCTCGACAACGACGAAGAAGGCCCCGATCCCGACGAGGAAGAAGACGAAACAGACGACGAGGAAATCCCAGAGGACGACACCGATGAGGAAGAGGAGGAAGAAGACGGTGGCGACAGCGAAGACGACGACCGCGACCAGGCGGGCGGCGCCGGCCGCCCCGCTCCCCCAGCCTGGAAATTTTAGCCCAACCCGCAGCGTGGACTTTGTATGCTGCGGCGCGTGCTACTTGCGGTGCAGCAGGCATTTGGTTTGCTTAAAGCTACAGCCCACGGCCAGTACCAGACGGCCGGCGCTGGCGGGGTGGTCGATGATCTTGGGCAACTGCACATTGGTATTCACCGAGAAGTTTTGTCGCCGCGGCGCGCGCAGCCGTTGTCGGAATTAAGGGAAGACGGCACGAAGGTGTTGGCCCCGCTGGGTCGGACACGCGCCGGCTACCTCAGCAGCGGGTAGTCGTTGAGAATGCGGTAGCGGTACAGCAGCGCAAAGCTGTTCTGGCTATGCAGGGCATAATGCCCATGAGGCAGCCCAACTAGAAGCACGTATTTTTTGAAATTTCCAGCCTTGATATTCAGCGGTAAAATCTTGGTTTATTGCCTCATGGCTATCCGACCAGGTGCCCATCGCGGAAAATTTCCTCGTCGGTGAGCGTGCCGGGAAAGGCCATGAGGTCGGCCTGCTCTCACGCCGTGAGGGCAATGCCCGATGGGGCCCCGGCAGTTGCAGCGCCGAGCCGAGGGGGGCCCGGTTCAGCGCAAAATCCATCATCGGCCGCTCGCGGCTGAAAGCTTGCAGCATCAGGGCTGCGAGGAAATAGGTAAAAAAGCTTTCAAAGCGGGGCCGAACGGTGGAGGCGTAAAAGTTAGGGCCCCGGGGCTACAAGCAAGGGCGGAACTGGGGCCCCGGGGTACCCAAAGCAGGTAGCGTGTTTTTTTCTAGGCAAAGGCTCTGGGCCCATACCCGGGGCCCCAGTGCAGCCATGCGGCATGATATATTATTATATGACTATTAATTAGTAACTAGCGGTCAGTACTTCACCTTGTTACTTTCACAACCATGCGTAAGCTCCTACCCGTACTGCTGCTGGCCTGGGTGCTGGCCGTACCCGCGCGCCCGGCGGCGGCCCAGGCCACTTTGCCGCCCATCATCGACCGCGAACTGCTGTTTGGCGACCCCGAGATTTCGGGGGCCCAGCTCTCGCCCGACGGCAAGTTCCTGTCCTTCATCAAGCCCTACCACGGCACCCGCAACTTGTGGGTGAAGGAATTGCGGGCCCCCTTTGCCAGCGCCCGGCCCCTGACCAACGACCAGGCCCGGCCGGTGCGCAACTACTTCTGGAGCCGCGACGGCAAGTACCTGCTGTACGCGCAGGACAAGGGCGGCGACGAAAACTTCAACATCTACGCCGTGGACCCGGCGGGGGCCCCGGCGGCCGGCCAAGCCGTGCCCGCCGCCCGCGACCTCACGGGCCTGAAGGGCGTGCAGGTGCAAATTCTCAACGTACCCCTGACCGACCCCAACACACTTTACGTTGGCCTGAACGACCGCGACAAGGCCTGGCACGACCTCTACAAGCTGAACCTAACCACCGGCGAGAAAACGTTGGTGCGCCAGAACACCGACCGCCTCGGCAGCTGGGTTTTCGACTGGAACGACCAGCTGCGGCTGGCCGCCCGCGCCAACCCCGACGGCAGCACCGAATGGCTGCGCGTGGAAGGCAACCAGCTGGCGCCCTTCTACAAAACGTCGATTGACGAGGCGAGTAGCATCGAAGGCTTTGCCAAAGACAACCAGCACGTGTACCTGGCCACCAACCGCGGCGCGGCCCGCAACCTGGCCGAAATTGTGCTGCTCGACCCCGCCACAGGCCAGGAGCAACCCTACCAGGCCGACCCGCTGAAGCGCGTGGACGTGGGCGAGTTCGTGCTGTCGGAGAAAACGCACGAGCCGGTGTACGTGGCCTTTGAGGACGACCGCCTGCGCCGGGTGTGGAAGGACAAGTCCTTCGAGCAGGATTTCGCGGTCGTGAACCGGCAGCTGCCGGGGCTGGACGTGCGCCCGGTGTCGAACACCACCGACGAGCGGCTGTGGCTGCTCGCGGCCACCTCGGCCACGCAGCCCAGCGTGGCCTACCTGTTCGACCACCAGACCAAGCTGCTCACCAAGCAGTACGAAACCTGCCCCAAGCTGCACGCCGCCGACCTGGCCGACATGAAAGTGGTGCGCTACCAGTCGTCGGACGGCCTGGAAATCCCGGCGTACCTGACCTTACCCAAGGGCGTGCCGGCCAAGAACCTGCCCGTTATCGTGGTGCCCCACGGCGGGCCCTGGTCGCGCAGTACTTACGGCTTCAATGCTTTGCACCAGTTTTTGGCCAACCGGGGCTACGCCGTGCTCTCGCCCAACTTCCGGGCCAGCACCGGCTACGGCAAAAAGTTCCTAGAAGCCGGCAACGGCGAGTGGGGCCGCAGAATGCAGGACGACTTGACCTGGGGCGTGAAGTACTTGGTGGCCCAGGGCCTGGCCGACCCGCAGCGCGTGGGCATCCTGGGCGGCTCGTACGGCGGCTACGCCACGCTGGCGGGGGTGGCCTTCACGCCCGATTTGTACCACGCAGCCGTGGCCATTGTGGCCCCGTCCAACCTGACGACCCTGCTCAACGCCATTCCGCCCTACTGGGAGGCCGGGCGCAAGCAGATGTACGCCCGCATGGCCGACCCCGGCACGGCGGAAGGCCGGGCGGTCCTGGCCCGGATGTCGCCGCTGGGCTCGGCCGATAAAATCAAAACCCCGCTGATGATCGTGCAGGGCGCCAACGACCCGCGCGTGAACAAGTCCGAAGCCGACCAGATTGTGGTGGCCCTGCGCGACCGCAACTACCCCGTGCAGTACCTCTGCGCCCCCGACGAAGGCCACGGCTTTGCCCGCCCTGTGAACAACATGGCCATGTACGCGGCCGCCGAAAAATTCCTGGCCGGCCACCTGCACGGCCGCTACCAGGCCAGCATGACGCCCGCCGTGGCCCAGCGCCTCCAGGAAATTACCGTGGACCCCAAAACCGTGGCGCTGGCCGCACCAAGCGTAGTAAGTAAGTAGCACGGCATAACCAGGTATTTTTACTCGTTTTCAATTAGTTACTGCTAATTTATACGGATCAAGTGCACTATTTTTATATATATTTGTCACGCACCTGAATTTCTCTCACTCTTATGAAAAGTCACTTACTTCTCCCCGGCCTGGCCGTGCTGTTAGGCACTTGCTTTAGCAGCGCGGGCACTCCACCAATCAAAGCGCCGAAGCCTACTAAGGGCCCCACCGCTGCCCGCCCCGCCGCGGCCGGCCCGACCACTATAGCCGCTTTAGCGCAACTGTGGAGCGAAGCTATGCAGCAGCAGGACATGGCCAAAGCCACGGCCTGCATGTCGAAAAATGTGCGTTTCCTCGTCAACGGGGAGCCAGTGATGAGCGGCCGGGATTCGGTAACCACGTACTGGCTGAAGCGGTCGTTCAGCAACACCAGCAATTTAAAACCCACTCCCCTGCAAATGAACAGCGACGCTACGATGGGTTACGGTACCGGTTATTATACCTACGATATTAAGCCGATGGCCAACCTTCCGAAAGGCGCCACCGGACGCGGCTCCTATATGATAGCAAGCCGCAAGGAAGGAGCCATCTGGCAGTTTGCTTACATACACCTGGCCGAAGACCCCATCAAGCCCAACAAGTAACGGCTGCCTTCTTACCTACAAAAAGCTGCTGGGGCCCCATTCCTCAGCAGCTTTTTTAAGGCCCCTGCGGCGGGCGGGCACCGGCCGCGCGGCAACTCAGCTACTGCTCGCTTCGGGCATTTGCAGTCTTGCTAGCAATGACAATTTCCTAACGACAAGCACTTTCTCTGTTCGCCCAATTTTCATCCATGAAAAACCTCCTACTCTTTCCAGCGCTGGCTGCGCTGCTAGGCGCTTGCTCCGGCAACGCCACCACGCCGCCGGCCGCCGCCACCGCTCCTGCCAGCACCATGGCTACTACCGATATTGGGGAGAGGTTTATGGAGGCCGCGATGAAATACGACTCCGTTAAAGTTCGGAGTATGCTGGCCGACCACATCGTGGTGCTTGGCGCCACGCCAAAACAGCGGATGACCGGCATTGACTCGGCGGCTACTATTGCCTTTACGTCGAATGATGGCACCGCCGATATGAAATTTATGCCGCTGGCCAAAGGCGGTGACGCCAACATGGTCTATTACTCGGGCTTTTACTCCCAAAAAGTATTGCCTTCGGCCAAACACAAGTTCAAGGGAGGCACTGATACTGGCTCCTACTTGATGATAGCCAGCAAAGACAGCAAGAATGACTGGAAGATTAGTTACTGCCACTTCGCCCAGGCTCCTTTGCAGGAAAATAAGTAATGCTGCCGCCAGCCCCAACGGCCGGGGCCCTAACCACAGGTAGTTAGGGCCCCGGCCGTTGGCGTTAGGCGCGGGCGGCGGGCTCGGGCCGGTGGGCCCGCCCGGGTTGGTAGTGCACGCCGCCGAACCAGTACAGCATCAGGGCCCGGGAGTAGCGCAGGGCCAGCGGCGTGCAAGCGGTAGCGGCAGCGCCCACCCCCACGATGTACACCCACAGCGCCGGGTCGCCGGCCAAGAAGTAGAGCGCCACCGTGGTGATGGCGAAAATGGCCACCGAAAAGGCGTAGCTCACGAACATGGCGCCGAAGTAGAAGCCGGGCTCGGGCTCGTAGGCCTGGCCGCACACGGGGCAGGCGGCGGGCATGTCGGCAAACTTGGTGAGGCGGTAGGCGGGGTGCGAAAACAGCGGGCCCTCGTGGCAGCGGGGGCAGCGCAGGGCCAGCAGGGCCGCGGCATCGGAGGCAGTGGGGGCCATAATTGACAGGACTTTTGTACCCCACAAAGGTCCGGCGGCCCGCCCCGGGGCCCCCAGCCCAATTGCGGGCACCTACCGGACAAATCAACGATTACGCGGGCGGGTGCTGCCGGAAGTCCTCCGGCGTTTGGCCCACGTACTTTTTGAAGTAGCGCGTGAAGTACGACGCGTCGTCGAAGCCCAGCGCGTCGGCCACCGCGGCCACTGGTTGCGCCGAGTGCACCAGCCGCCGCTGCGCCTCGGCCACCACCCGCTCGTGAATCAGGGCGCTGGCCGTTTTGTTGAGCACGCGCCGGCACAGGGCGTTCAGGTGGTTGGCCGTGAGGGCCAGGCGGCCGGCGTAGAAGCCCACCGTTTTCTCGGCGCGGAAGTGCGCATCGAGCAGCTGGCCGAAGGTGCGCACCTGCTGCGCGGCCAGCGCCGTTGGGTGTGGCACGGCCTGCGCGGCGTAGTGGCGCGCGGCCAGCTCCAGCACCAGGTACAGGTAGGCCCCCACCACCTCGTATTGATTGTCGGCCGGCGCCGCTTTCTCCGCCAAAATGCTGGCGAACAGGGCCCGGATGGCGGTTTCGTTGGGCGGCAGGTACAGCACGGGGGCCCGGGCGGGGTCAAAAAACGGGTAGGCCCCCAGGTGCTCGGCCGGGTACTGGCGCAGGTAGAAGGCGGCGCTGAAGAAGAAGATGTAGCCCCGCGCCTCGGCCGGCAGGGCCCAGCTGTGGGCCTGCCCGGGCGTGAGGAAAAATAGGCTGCCCGGCCGCAAGTCGTGGGTTACCAGGTCGATGGTGTGCGTGCCGCGGCCGTGCGTGACGTACAGTAGCAGGTAGAAATTATGGGCGTGCGGCGTGCTCACGATGGGGTAGCGCACGAGGTGGTCTTCGAGCCGCTCCACGTAGTAGAAGTGTGCCCGGTGCGAATCGGCCGGAAACTGGTCGAGGCCCAGCACGGGCAGCGCGGTTTTTTTCATAGCGTGGCGAGTAAGGACAGGGCCCCGGCGGCCAGCCGCCGGGGCCCTAAACAAGCAGCACTGGGGCCCTAGGCCAGCTCCGTGGCCGGGTTCCAGAACAGCTTTTCGAAGTCCACCACCGCGTCGTCTTCCACGCGCACGCCTTCGGCTTCGAGGCGCTCCTGCATGGCGGTGGGCGTGGGGAAGTGGCCGCGCCCGGTGAGCTGCCCCAGCCGGTTGACGACGCGGTGGGCGGGCACGGCTTCTTCGCGGCGCAGGGTGGCGGCGTCGAGGTTAGCGGCCATCAGGGCGTAGCCCACGGTGCGGGCCCCGCGGGCGGCCCCCAGGTAGTGGGCAATGGCGCCGTAGCTGGTGACGCGGCCCGGCGGCACGAGGCGCGTCACCTCGTGCACGTCGGCGAAGAAATTGCGCTCCGGAGCGGGCGCATCGGGCGGCGAGGCAGGCGTTTTCATGGCCTGAAAGTAGGCAGCGGCCGCCACGTGCGCCGTGCAACCCTGGCGGGGGGCCCCCGTCTTTACCTTTCGCTGAACCCAATTAGCGAACTACCCGTTACCGGAACTTGCCGCCAGCCACCTTTTGGCTACTAAGTAGTTCATCTTCATAGGTATTTTTTCATTACCTCCACCCTTACTGCCTTAGCCTACCGCTTGCATTACTTTTCCTTTATGCGCTTTTTGATTTCGGCTCGGCCCTTCGTGGCTTGCGGAACCCTGGCCCTGCTGGCCGCCTGTAGCTCCAAAACCGACGAAAAAGGCGGTAAAGACGCCAAGAAGAACAGCGGCCCCGCCCTGGTCGACGTGCTGGTGGCCCGTCCCTCGGCCGTCACCGATTCCATCGAGGCCAACGGCGCGGTGGTGGCCAACGACTACGTGGAGCTGCACCCCGAGGTGAGCGGCCGCCTCACCTTTCTGCAAGTGAACGAGGGCCGGCGCGTGAGCAAAGGCAGCGTCATCGCCCGCATCAACGACGCCGATTTGCAGGCCACGTTGCAGAAAACCAGGGCCCTGCTGCAAGTCTCGCGCCTCTCGCAAGACCGGCTGGAGAAGCTGCTGAAAATACAAGGCGTGAACCAGGCCGACTACGACTTGGCCGTGAGCCAGGTGCGCAGCAACGAAGCCGACGCTGCTTACACCCAGGCCATGCTGGCCAAAACCGTGATTCGGGCCCCCTTCACCGGGGTGCTGGGCCTGCGCCAGGTGAGCCCCGGGGCCTACGTGACGCCTGCTACCATCATCGCCACGCTCCAGGCCGACACCAAGCTCAAGGTCGATTTCACGCTGCCTGAGGCCAACGGCGGCGTGGTGCACTTAGGCGCCGTGGTCACGGTGCAACTGGCCGGCAACCCACCGCGCCGCTACCCCGCCACTGTGCTGGCCCAGGAAAGCCAGTTGAACCAAACCACGCGCAACCTCACCGTGCGGGCCCAACTGCCGGCCGGTGCGCAGGCCAGCCCCGGCGCCTTCGCCAAGGTGAGCGTGAGCACCGGCGCGGCCCGCCGCAGCGTGCTACTGCCCACCAACGCCATCATGCCCGGCGATAAATCGGACCAGGTGGTGCTGATAAAAAACGGCAAGGCGACGCTGCAAAATGTGCGCACCGGCGACCGCAAAGACGACCAAATCGCCGTCGTCAGCGGCCTGGCCGCCGGCGATTCGGTGGTGACCAACGGCGTGCTCTTCACCCAGCCCGGCAAGCCGGTGAAGGTGCGCAAGGCCACGGCCCAGAAATGATAAGTTCAGTGCTCGGTTTGTGCTGCCAAGCGGCGCTTGGCCCTGCCTTGGGGGCCCTGGCAACGTAGGCGAGGCCAAGCGCCGCTTGGCGGCACAAACCGGGCACTGATTTTAACCCGTAGCACACCGGCTAGATTATCCCTTCCGCTATGAACATCTCCGAACTATCCCTGAAGCGGCCCGTGCTCGCCACGGTCTTCAATTTGCTGCTGCTGCTGTTCGGCGGGGTGGGCTTCTCGTTTCTGGCCCTGCGCGATTACCCGGCCATCGACCCGCCCATTATCAGCGTCAACACGTCGTACACGGGGGCCAACGCCGACGTGATTGAGAACCAGATAACGGAGCCGCTGGAAAAGCAGATTAACGGCATTCCGGGCATCAAGTCCATCAACAGCAGCTCGTCGCTGGGCTCCAGCAACATTACGGTGGAGTTCAACCTGGGCGTCGATTTGGAGGCCGCTGCCTCCGACGTGCGCGACAAGGTGGGCCAGGGCGTGCGCTCCCTGCCGCAGGACATTGATGCCCCGCCGGTGGTGTCGAAGTCGGACGCCAACTCCGACAACATCCTCATCCTGGCCGTGCAGAGCCGCACCAAGAGCCTGATGGACCTAAGCGACTTTGCCGAGAACAACCTCCAGCAGCGCTTCCAGACCATCAATGGGGTGTCGGCCATCAACATCTTCGGGCAGCAGCGCTACGCCATGCGCTTGTGGCTCGACCCGGCCAAGATGGACGCCTACCAGGTCTCGTTCACCAACGTGCAGCAGGCCCTCAACGCCGAAAACGTGGAGGTGCCGGTGGGCAAAATCTACGGCGGCAATACCGAGCTGACCATCCGCACGATGGCCCGCTTCTCGACGGAGGAGCAGTTCCGTAACCTCATTTTGCGCGAAGACAAAAGCGGCATTGTGCGCCTCGGCGACGTGGCGCGCGTGGTGCTGGGCCCCGAAACGTACGAGCAGAGCTGGAAGCTGAACGGCGCCTACGCCGTGGGCCTGGCCATCACCCCCCAGCCGGGCTCGAACTACGTGGAGATTGCCGACGAGTTCAACAAGCGCCTGGCCCAGGTGCAGAAGGAGAATAAGTCCGACATCGAGATGCGGGTGATTGTGGACAACACCAAGATTGTGCGCGGCTCGATTGAGGAAGTGGAAGAGACCCTGGCCATTTCGTTCGGGCTGGTGGTGCTGGTTATCTTCTTCTTTTTCCGCAACTGGCTCACGGCCCTGCGCCCGCTCATCGACATTCCGATTTCGCTGATTGCCACGTTCTTCATCATGTACCTGGCGGGCTTCACCATCAACATCCTTACGCTGCTGGGCATCGTGCTGGCCACCGGCCTGGTGGTGGACGACGGCATTGTGGTGACGGAGAACATCTTCCGCAAGCTCGAAGAGGGCATGAACATCCGGGACGCGGCGCGCGAGGGCAGCAAGGAGATTTTCTTTGCCGTTATCGCCACATCGCTCACGCTGGCGGTGGTGTTTTTGCCGGTAATATTTCTCGAAGGCTTCACCGGGCGCTTGTTCCGCGAGTTTGGGGTGGTGGTGGCCGGCGCAGTGCTGATTTCGGCCTTCGTATCGCTCACCATCACGCCGGTGCTCAACGTGGTGCTGCACCGCGAAAATAAGGACGGCGGCAGCGGCCATGGCAAGCTCTACGACCGCACCGAACCTTTTTTCCAAGGCATGGAAAGCTGGTACGGGCGCATCGTGGGCAAGTTTCTGCGGGTGCGCTCCTTGGCCTGGGTGGTAGTGGCGGCCTGTGCCGGCATCATCTACTTCATTGGCAAGGGCTTGCCTACCGAGCTGGCCCCGCTCGAAGACCGCAGCAGCGTGCGCCTGGTCCTGACCGGGCCGGAGGGCACGAGCTTCGGGGCAATGGAGAAAATTAGCGACCAGGTGGCGGCGTTCGTCAACGATTCGGTGCCCGAAAACGACTTCGTGTTTGCCCGCACGCCCGCCGGCGGTAGCGCCAACACCTCGCAGGTCCGCGCCGGTCTGGTGCCGCCCGACCAGCGCAAGCGCACCCAGGAGCAGATAGCCAAGTACCTCACCCGCAACACCAAGCGCTTCAACGACGCCCGCATCTTTGTGGTGCAGGAGCAGACCATTGCCGTGGGCTCGGGGGCCAAGAGCAGCGTGCCGGTGCAGTTTGTGCTGCAAACCACCGACCTCGAACGCATTCGGGAGGCGCTGCCCAAGTTCCTGGCCGCCGCCCAGCAAGATCCCACCTTTCAAAACGTGGACGCCAATCTCAAGTTTAACAAGCCTGAGGTGCAGCTCACGTTTGATCGCCTGAAAATCAGGGACCTGGGCCTCACTACGCAGGACGTGGCCGCCGCCGTGCAGGGGGCCTTTGGGGGCCGGCGCATGGCCTACTTCCTGCGCGATGGCCGCCAGTACCAGGTGATTGGGCAGGTGGACCGCGACGCCCGCAGCGCGCCCAACGACATCAGCCGCCTCTACGTCACCAACAGCCGGGGCGAAAGCATTCCCCTGTCGGCGGTGGTGCACCAAACGGAAAACTCCAATCCATCCACGCTCTTCCACTTCAACCGCTTCAAGGCGGCCACCATTTCGGCGCAGCTGGCCGAGGGCAAAACCGTGGGCGACGGCGTGCGCGCCATGCAGGCCATCGCCGATAAAACCCTGGACCCCGACGTGTTCCAAACGGCCCTCACCGGCTCGTCGCGCGACTTTGCCGAAAGCGCAGGCAACACAATGTTCGCTTTTTTGCTGGCGCTGGTGCTGATTTACCTGCTGCTGGCGGCGCAGTTCGAAAGCTTCCGCGACCCGCTCATCATCCTGCTCACGGTGCCGCTGGCACTGGCGGGGGCCCTGCTCAGCCTGTGGGCTTTTGGGCAGACCATCAACATCTTCTCGCAAATCGGGATGATTATGCTGATTGGCTTGGTGACTAAAAACGGCATCCTCATCGTGGAGTTTGCCAACCACCAGCGCGCGGCGGGCCTGCCCCTGCGCGAGGCCGTGCAACTGGCGGCCCAGCAGCGCCTGCGCCCCATTTTGATGACGTCGCTGGCCACCGCGCTCGGGGCCCTGCCCATTGCCATGAGCCTGGGCGCGGCCAGCACCAGCCGCAAGCCGCTGGGCACCGTTATCGTGGGCGGTATTCTGTTCTCGCTGGTCCTCACGCTGTTGGTAATTCCGGCCATCTACACGTTTATTGCCAAGGAGCCCAAGCCGGCGGCTGAGGGCGAAAACGAAGCCGTAGTGGCGCACGAGCCGGCCGAGGTGGTGGCGTAGCGCCGCCTGGTAATCGCCGGGGCCCCGGCGTAGTTAAAACGATTCCCTAAGCAGCGGGCGGCGTTCATCCACCCGCCCACCCGATTCGATGAAAGTATTTATTACCTGGCTCCTCTTCTTTACTGGCGGCGTGCTGAGCCCCGCCGGGGCCCAAACGCAGCCCAAACTGCCCCCTGCCCTGCCGCCGGCCGACAGCGTGGCGCGCCCCCAGGCACCTACCCTTACCCTGCGCGAGGCGCTCCAAACGGCCCTCAAGAACAGCCTCGACATCCAAGTGAGCCAAACCAACGTGGCGGTGCAGGATTTGTACAACTCGGCGGGCTTCGCTGGGGGCCTGCCCACGGTGGGCATCGCGGCCAGCAACAACGTGGTGGTGAACAACACGCAGCAGGAATTCAACACCGGCCTGGGGGTGACGCGCGTGGGGGCCCGCTCTTCGCAGTACAACGTGGGCCTCACGGGCTCGTACCTCCTCTACAACGGTGGGCTGGTGGTGGCTACCCGCGCCCGCTTGGGCGAGTTGGAGCAAATCAGCCAGCTCCAGCTAAACTCGACGGTGCAGAACGTGCTGGCCGATGTGAGCCTGAAGTACTACGCCGTGGTGCAGCAGCAGCGTTACATCCGCACCCTGGAGGCGTCGGCCGAAGTGTCGCGGCAAAAGCTGGCCCTCATCAAGGCGCGCCAGAGCGTGGGCCTGGCCAACAACGCCGACCTGTTCCAGGCCCAACTGGACCTGAACGCGCAGCTGGAAACCAAGCAGCAGCAGGCCTTGGCTGCCCAGCAGGCCACCGCCGATTTGCTCCGCTCCCTGACCCTGGACCTAAACACGCGCGTGGCCGTGGAGGACACTATTCCGGTGAACCGGGCCCTGCGCTGGGAAGACATCGACGCTTCGCTCACCAAAAACCCCGACCTGCTGGCCGCCGAGCGCCAGGTGCGCGTGAACGAGTTGCTCGAACGCGTGGCCCGTGCCAACCGCTACCCGTCGTTGTCCATTAACTCGGGCTCCAACTTCGCTCGCAACCAGAATGCGGTGGGCACCACGCTCTTCAACCAGAGCTACGGGCCCTACGCCGGCCTCAGCCTGGGCGTGCCCATATACACGGGCGGCACCAACAAGCGCTTGGTAAAAATTGCCCAGCTCAACACCCAAACCGCCCAACTGCAACGCACTGCATTAGAGCGCAACTACCGCACCAACGCCCTCAAAGCCTGGGAGGCCTACCAGCAAACCCTGGCCCTGGTGAACACCGCCCAGGAAAGCTACACCACCGCCAAAAAGCTCCTCAACCTAGTGCAGTTACGCCTCAGCGCCGGCCTCTCGACTCTAGTAGATGTGAAACTGGCCCAACAGAGTTTCGAGGACGCCGGCTACCGCCTAGTAAACTACCGCTACAACGCCAAATCGGCCGAAATCACTTTGCAGCAGCTCGCCGCGCTGCTCACACCGTAGCGGCGCGGCCCCTAGGGGCCCCCACTGGGGCCCCACCACTGCCCAACAAAAAGGCCGACCCATTCCTGAGGTCGGCCTTTTTTTATTACTCCTATTCAAAACGCTTTCTACGACACTGCCTTGGCGCCCAGCACTTTGTCGGGCGTGATGGGCAGGTCACGCACGCGGCGGCCGGTGGCGTGGGCCACGGCGTTAGCCACGGCGGCGGCTACGCCCACCATCGAAATTTCGCCGATGCCTTTCACCCCCATCGCATTGATGTACGGGTCGTGCTCGTCCACAAATTCCACGGTCATTTCCGGGATGTCGGCGTTGGTGGGGATGTGGTAGTCGGCGAGGTTGGAATTGGTGTAGCGGGCCAGGTTTTGGTCGCGCACGGTGCCCTCCATCAGCGCGCAGCCGATGCCAAAAATGCTGCCACCAATGATTTGGCTGCGGGCCGTTTTGGCGTTCAGGATGCGGCCAGCGGCGTGTACGCTCACCCAGCGGGTCACGCGCACGGTGCCCAGCTCGGGGTCTACTTTAACTTCACAGAAGTGGGCCCCAAAGGAGTGCATGGAGTGGTGGCCTACCTCGTCCTTCTTGGTGGGGTCGGCGTTGGCGGCGGCTTGGGCGTCTTCGTATCCACTGCCGTAGCGGCCCTGGCCGTTGCCTTCAATGTCGCTCAGGTCGGCCCGCTTCATCACGTCGGCGAAGCCTTCGCCTTTGCTGGGGTTAGCCTTCAGCTGCAAGCGGCCCATTTTGGCCTCCACGTCGGCAATCTTGGCCTTGAATAAGGGCGACTTCTTGTCGAGCACCGCTACTTTAATGAGCTTCTGCCACACGTCCTGCACGGCCATGTACACCGACGATGACACCGTACCGGCAGCCACCGAGCCGCCTGAGTTGGGGGCCGTGGGCAGCTTGGTATCGCCCAGCTCGAAGCGGATTTTCTCCATCGGCAGGCCCAGGCCATCGGCGGCTACTTGGGTCATCACGGTGTAGGTACCAGTGCCCAGGTCGGTAGCGCCGGACTGCACTACGGCGTGGCCGTCGGCGTAGAGGCGGGCGCGGGCAGTGCCCTGCGAATTGTGCACCGGGTAGCTGGCCGTGGCCATGCCCCAACCTACCAGCAGTTTACCGTCGCGGGTAGCACCAGCCTTGGGGTTGCGCTTGCTCCAGCCAAAGAGCTCGGCGCCGCGGGCATAGCACTGCTTCAGGCCCTTGCTCGACCATTGCTGGCCGGTGCTGGGGTCTTTCTCAGCGTAGTTGCGCAGGCGAATTTCTAGCGGGTCGATGCCCAGCTTTTCCGCCAAGTCGTCCATCGAGCACTCGATGGCAAACGAGCCGGGGGCCTCGCCCGGGGCCCGCATGAAGGTGGACGTCATCACATCGGCCCGGGCCAACTGGTACGACGATTCAAAAGTCGGGCACTCGTACAGCAGGTTGATGATTTTGCTGTTGGACTCGGCGTAGTTGTCCCAAGGTGAAGTCGTGGACGTTTTCTCGTGGATGAGGGCCGTGAGCTTGCCGTCCTTCGTAGCCCCAATTTTCAGGGTTTGCTCCTGGTCCTCGCGGTGGCCCATGCTCGTAAACATCTGGGGCCGCGTGAGCGAGAGCTTCACCGGCCGCCCCACCGCCTTGGCGGCTTGCACCGTGAGGATGGTGTGGGGCCAGCACGAGCCCTTGCAGCCGAAGCCGCCGCCGAGGTACTTCGTCACCACCCGCACCTGCTCGGCCGAGAGGCCCAGCATGGCACTCAGCGACTTTTGGGTGCGCGTTACGCCCTGCGTCGATTCGTACACCGTCAGCCGGTCGGGGGCCTCCCAGTGCGCCGTGGTGGCGCCAGGCTCCATCGGGTTGTGGTGATTGATGGCGTGGGTGTATTTGTGAGTGAGCTGCACCGGCGCCGCTGCGAAGGCCGCCCGCGCGTCGCCGCGCCGGGTGTGGCCGTCGGCTTTGCCGTCCTGTATCTTCTCAGGATCAAACAGCTTGGCTTTCGGGTCTTCGTAAGAAGCCATCGGCTTCTCCGCCTGCACCTGCACTTTCAGCAGCGCGGCGGCGTACTGGGCGTGCTCCAGGGTGTCGGCCACCACCACGGCCACGGGCTGGCCGGCGTAGTAAATCTGGTCGCCAGTGAGCGGCAAAAAGCCCATGGGGGCCCCAATGGCCTTCTTGCCCTCGGCGTCGTTGGGGGTTTTGGCCAGCTTGGGGATGTTCTGGTGGGTGAGAATGGCCAGCACACCCGGCTGCTTCTGGGCCGCGCTGGTATCGAAACCCATAATGCGGCCCTTGGTCACGTCGCTGGTTTTGAGCACGGCGTGCACGGTGCCGGGCAGGTTGTTGTACTCGGCCGAGTACTTGGCCGCACCCGTCACCTTGGCGCGGCCGTCGATGCGGCTCAGTGGCTGGCCCACCACGCCGGCGGCGGGGTTAGTTTCAAAAAATTTCGGTTCGGTATCCATCGGAAGGTAAGGCTAAGGGCACAGTGGAATTAGCCGGCGACTTTCGTCAGGGCCTGCACGAGGGTATTCTGGGCCAGCTCCACCTTGAAGCGGTTATCGTCGCGGGGCTGGGCCCCGCGCAGCGCGGCGGCGGCGGCGGCGCGGAAGGTGGCCTCGGTGGCCGGGGCCCCCGTTAGCACTTTTTCGGCCTCGGGGCTGCGCCAGGGCTTGGTGCCCACCCCACCCAGGGCCACGCGGGCCGAGCGGATGGTACCGCCCTGCACATCAAGCCCCACCGCGGCCGAGGCCAGGGCGTAGGCGTAGCTGGCGCGCTCGCGCACCTTCAGGTAGGTCGAGCGGCGGGCGTGGGCGGCGGCTGGGATGGTCACGGCCACAATAAGTTCGCCGGGTTCCAACACAGTTTCGCGCTGCGGAGTCTTACCAGGCAGCACGTAGAATTCCGTGACGGGCACGCGGCGCTGCTTGCCTTTGGCGTTTTCCAAGGTCAGCACAGCGTCGAAGGCCGCCAGGGCCACCGATAAGTCGCCGGGGTAAGCCGTGGCAATGCACGCGTTGCTGGTGCCGAGGATAGCCAAGTTGTGGTTGTCGCCGTCGAGGGCCGGGCAGCCCGAGCCCGGCACCCGCTTGTTGCACGGAAACGCCGCATCGCGAAAATATCCGCAGCGCGTACGTTGCAAAATATTGCCGCCAATGCTGGCCATGTTGCGCAGCTGCGGCGAGGCCGCCAGCAGCAGCGACTCCGACACGGCCGGGTACTGCTGCAACACCAGCGGGTTTTCGCCCACGTCGCTCATGCGCTCCATGGCGCCAATGCGCAGCCCGTCGCTGGTTTGCTCAATGCCTTTAAAAGGCAAGAGGTTGATGTCTACCAGTTGGGAATGCTCCTCCAAGTTGGCCTTCATCAAGTCCAACAGCGTGGTGCCGCCAGCAATGTAGGCGGCCTGGGGGGCCCCCTGGCGAAGGCCGGTGGCCTCCTTGGCCGTTTTGGCCTGGGTGTAGCTAAAGTTATTCATCGGATCGGTAGTTGAGATGCGGTGAGGCAGCAAGGGCGGGCGGCCCCTGCGCAAGCAAGCGCAACGCGCGGCTGGAGCCCCACGTGGTCCGCCAAAGGCGCACCCGCGGGGGCCCCAGCGTTGGGGTTAGGCCTTGCCGGCCACCTCCCGCACGGCGGCCACAATGTTGGGGTAGGCACCGCAACGGCACAGGTTGCCGCTCATCCACTCGCGGCACTGGTCGTCGGAAGTGGCGTGGCCTTCCTTCACGCAGGCCACGCCCGACATGATTTGGCCCGGCGTGCAGTAGCCGCACTGAAAGCCGTCGTGCTTAAGGAACGCTTCCTGCATGGGGTGCAGGTCATCGCCCTTCGCCAAGCCTTCAATTGTCGTCACCTCCTTGCCCTGAGTCATCACGGCCAGCGTGAGGCAGGAGTTCACGCGGCGGCCGTCCACCAACACGGTGCAAGCGCCGCACTGGCCGTGGTCGCAGCCTTTCTTGGTACCGGTTAGGTCGAGGTACTCGCGCAGGGCGTCGAGCAGCGTTACGCGGGGTTCGGCGCGCAGAGTCCGGGCCGTGCCGTTGATGCGCAACGTAAGGTCGGTGGGGCCCTCTAAGGTGGTAGCGGGACCAGCTAGGCGGTCGGCGAAACCGGTGAGCGGGGGGGCCAGGGCCAGGCCCAGCAGGCCACCGGCTTGCTTCACAAAGCTGCGCCGTGATCCGTCGGCCAGGGGCCCCTCAGGAGCCGGGGTTTGGTCGTGGTTCATCAGGATTAACGTAGGACTGAAAAAGGAATGTCGGCCGCCAAAGGCGTAGCATTCTATACGCAGGCCGGGCTAGTTCTGACAATTCAAAACCCGAAAAGTTATCGTTTTGCCTTAATTTAGAATACGTCTTAGTATTCAATAAAGCAGGGGCTTATTTATTGGCCGGTACCGTGGCCAGGGCCCGCAGTTCCGTCAGGGCCTCATCGGTTTCGCGGCGGTTTTTGGATTCCTGCTCCTCCGCATCGGCCGGCTTAGTTTTGCTGGAATTAAAGAACGTCAGGATGTTGGACCGCATAGGCGGCGTGACGCCCTCGAACTTTTCCTTGGCCAGCTTGCGCACCCATTCGCCGTAGGTTTTGTCGGCCAGCGAGTACTCACCGAAGCGAGTGTCGTGGCCCGTATCAAAATCCTGGTTCGCTAGCACTGGCGGCGGGGCCGCTGCGCCTTGTTCGCTCAGCAGGCTGCAGTAACTTTTCATGACGTTGGCAAAGCTAGCCCGGAAGATTTTCAGGGCTTCCTTGGTGGGCGGGCGAAAAGCAAACGGCTTGAGCGGACCAACTTTGGGCAGAATGCCAATGAGCCCTGACATCATGCGGGCCGCCAAGCCGGGGCGCTTGTAGCCGCTGCCGTACAGCTGGTGGTATTCTTTTTTGCTTTGCTTGTACACAAACTCGCGCCGCTTGATGCGCGGGTTTGCCTGTTGGATTTCCTTTTTTTGGTAGTGCCACGCCGAGCGCGAGGCAAACGGGATGATGCGCTGCACCGAGAACCGGAACGTGGCAATGCTCACGTCGGTGTTTAGAAACACCTTGCCCAGCGGCAGGCCATAGGTTTTTTCAAACGCCCGCTCCAGCAGTTCCTTCGAAACTTCGAAGCCGATGGCGCGGTGGTACTCTTGGGTGCGGTAGTGGCCGGCCGCTACCTGCGACACGTCAAAGGCAAATTCTAACTGGGTGTGCTGCTTGGGGCCCTCGGCGTAGGTAATGACGTCGCCGTACTTGGCTTTTAGCTCGGGGTACACCAGGGGCATAGCAAGGTTGGTGCCTTTGGAGTGGCCGCTCAGGTCGGCGGCGTAGTGGGCCAGGGCCCCCAGGGCAAAAGCGTACTCGTTGCGGTCGTGGGCACCGTCGAGCAGGTTGCGCACAAAGTCGCCCGAGCGCACGTAGTGGGTGAGGTTGGTGAACAGCATGGCCCCCAGCGGGTAGTAGCCCATATCCTGGATGATGGCGCCGCCGTAGGCGTAGGCCCGGGCTTTTTCAAGGTCTTCGGCTGTCGCCCCGGGGTAGCGGCGCTCCAGGGCAGGCACCAGGCAGCGCTTCCAGCACGAATCAACGTTGGCCTGGTGGGTGAGCACAGAGTACGCGGCGGCGGGCCGCAGGCTCAAGGCGCCCAGTGCCAGCAACAAGGTGAAAAACCGGAGCATGTAGAATAAGAAATAAGGGGAAAGAGACAATAGCGCAACTGGGGATAGAACCTACTAAATTAAGTATAGAAGCTTAGCAATGTATAGAAGCTTAGCAATAAATGGCCCAAACGGCAAAGCACCACCCCGCGTTGCTCTGGAACGCCGGGCGGAATAAAAGGGCAACAAAAATCCCCGCCTCCATGACGGAAACGGGGACAAAGGCTGCCAGCAAGCGACGGTGCAGAGAAGGAGGGATTCGAACCCCCGGACCTGTTACAGTCAGCGGTTTTCAAGACCGCCGCAATCGACCACTCTGCCACTTCTCTGGGTAAGAAAAGACTGCAAAGCCGGTTGCTGACAACAAAAAAAGGCTCTTCCTGCACTAGAAAAAGCCTTTTGTAGAGAAGGGGGGATTCGAACCCCCGATACCGTTGCCGGTATAACGGTTTTCGAAACCGTCGCATTCGACCACTCTGCCACCTCTCTATCGGGCCCCCGAGTGGTTCGGGGACCGCAAAAGTAAGAACCAAGGCGCAGCGAACAATAAGGCGCGCGCATTTATTTATCAGTAGGGCCCCGGCAGGATGCGCTTACCGGTTCATTTTCAACGGCTCATTGGGCGTATTTTTTTTGAGGCGGCCCGTCACCACGTCCACGCTCACGTTCACCTCGAAGCCGATGATGAGCGTCATGCACACGAATTCGAGCCACACCATAAAGCCCACCAGGGCCCCGATGGAGCCATAGAAGTGGTTGTATGAGTCGAAAATGCGCACGTAGAGCGTGAACAGGAACGACACCAGAAAGATGAGCAGCGTGGCCACCACGGCCCCCGCCGAAAGCAGCGGCCATTTGTCGTGCACGGGCGGCACGAAATAATAAATCACGCACGTCGTGCTCAGAAACAGCGCCAGTAGCGAGCCGTAGCGCACCGCCGTCAGCACGAGGTCGGTGTAGCGCTCGGGCACAATCTCGTAGAATACCAGCCCGTCGATGAGGTAGGTGCCGAAGAAAATACCGGCAATGGCCAGCCCGAGAATAGACGCCAACACAAAAGTCAGCGCCGTGGCAATCATCCGTTTGCGGATGTAGCTGCGGTGCTTGAAGTTGGGGTACTTCTTCTCGAACGCGTCGAGCAGCGCCATGATGCCGTTGGAGCTGAGCACCAGGGCCGTCCCAAACCCGAACGAGAGCAGGCCCCCGTGCGGAATGTTCACGATGTCCTCAATGGTAGAGGCCGTGGCGGCGTACAGCTCGGGCGGCATGAAGTCGCCCAGGAACTGCAAAATGTCCACGTTCAGGTTCGGCACCGGAATGTAGGGGATGAGCGTAAACAGGAAAATAATGGTCGGGAACAGGGCCACCGTGAGGTTGAAGGCCATGTAGGCGGCGCGCTTTTCCAGGCTATCCAGGCGCAGCTCCAGCAGTACGCGGTCCAGCACGTCGTACAGCGACGCCTGGCCGCCAAACAGCCGGAACCGCTTAAGTCCCACAATGGCGCGCCGGTAGGACCGCTGCTGGCGCAGGTCGGGCAGGCGGGCGCGGCGGAGGACGGGCGAGTGCATGGGCGGGGCGCTATTTACCAAAGGCCGCCGGCGCGGGCGCGTCCGTCGGCACGGGCAGAACACCACCCAGGGGCCCCGCCGTTTCGTCGTCGCTAAAATACGGCGCCAGCTTGTCGGCAATGTTGGCCGGCACCGGCACGGGCCGCCCGGTGGCCGTGCTCACGAACACCATCAGCGTGTGGCCCTCGGTGAGCAACTCGCGGGCTTCGTTGTACACCTCGTACTCGAACAGCACTCGCGAGCCCTCGGCGGGCTGCTTCAGCAGCAGCCGGATGGTGAGCAGGTCGTCGTAGCGGGCCGGGCGGCGGAAGCGCGTGCGCAGCTCGCCCACCGGCATCCCCACGCCGTCGGCCTCCAAGTCCTTGTAGCGAATGCCCAGCTGCCGAAACGCCTCGGTGCGCGCCACCTCAAAAAACGCCGCGTAGTTGCCGTGGTACACATAGCCCATCTGGTCAGTCTCGGCGTAGCGCACGCGGATTTGGATGTCGGAACTGTACATAAGGTTGATTTTATTCTGATAGTCCGTATTCCTTGGGCAGATTCAACAAATGGTAACCATATATTTCCACGTTGAATAAGTCTACCACAATTACTAAAAAAATATCAGCTTTTACAGTTGATACTAACACGTGCTCAAACCGTCCGCTTGCACTTCGCCATACATAAGACTTGTTCCCTAATTGACTGAATTAAAAAAAGTCCGTCATGCTGAGCTTGTCGAAGCATCTCTACCGCTTCGTTGCAACGGCATTGATTACTTATGCGGTAGAGATGCTTCGACAAGCTCAGCATGACGACCAAGTTTTATCTTCTTCTAATTCTCTAATTCAGGAACAAGTCTATATTCTACTACTTCTTCTAGTAGCTTATGGCTTCCCAAGTCGGCGAATGGAACCGCTTCTACATACGGCCAGATATCCAATGGTGGCTCCGCTGTTTCAGTAACATTCAGCATCGGCGCTTGGAATGTTTGCTGAAAATCCTCAGCACTCAGCTTGTTGGTATTCATTACTTAATCCCCGCCCGGTTCAGGGCCGCTTGGTAGCGGCGGGCGTTCAGGATGTGGTCGCGCTCGTTGGTGGCGAAGGCGTGGTAGCCGCTGAAATCCTCCTTGGCGCAGAAGTAGAGGTAGTCGTTGTCCTCGGGGTGCAGCACGGCGTCGATGCTGGCGATGCTAGGCAAGTCGATGGGCCCCGGGGGCAGGCCGGCGTACTTATAGGTGTTGTAGGGCGAGTCTTTTTGCAGGTGCACATTCAGCACGCGCTTGATGGTAAAGTCGCGGTTAGCGTACACCACGGTGGGGTCGGCTTGCAGCTTCATGCCTTTTTTGAGACGGTTGAGGTACACGGCCGCGATGCGGGGGCGCTCGTCGGCGTGCTGCTGCTGCTCGGCCTCCACGATGCTGGCCAGGGTGCTCACCTGGGCCCGGCTGAGGTGCTCCTTCTCGCGGGCCGCGTCGCGGGCGGGTGTCCAAAACTTCTCGTATTCCTTCTTCATGCGCTGCATCAAGTTCTCGGCCGACGTGTTCCAGTAAATCTGGTACGTATTGGGAATGAACATGGTGAGCACCGTGGTGGTGTCGAAGCCCAGGCTGTGGGTGTAGGCCGGGCTGGCCAGCAGCGAGTCGATGTGGGCGGGGCGGGCGTCGATCTGGCGGGCCAGCTTGGCGGCCAGCTCCTGGCGCAAGCGCACGTTGGCAAACGTGAGCTTGAGCGGCGACTGGATGCCGGCCCGCAGCACGCCGATGAGCTGGCGGTTGGTGTAGCCGTCCTTCAGCTCGTAGCGGCCGGGCTTCACGGCGCCGGGGCGGTCGTACTTCATCAGCTTAGCCACGAAGTGCAGCGAAAGCCGGTCGACCACGGTGTTGGTTTTATCCACCGAGTCGAGCACAGCTTTCCAGCTTTCGCCCCGGTGGACGAGCACGTAGGTGGGCGTACCCTTGGTTTCGATGTTGGCCGTGAAAAAAATCTGATAGAAATAATACGAGAAGCACACCAGGCCCAGGCCCAGGATGGAGACGACGGCAGCGTTGCGGTTGCGGCGGCGCACCGACAGGTCGCGGCGCTCAACGCTTGACAGTTTGGCAGGTTCGGGCATGGAAGAAACGGGGGTCAGCGAAAGTGCAATCCCAAAAGTACGCACCCGCTGGCCGGGGCCCCGGCGGGCGGCGGGGCCCCGGGCCGGAATTTTATGCGGGGATGAAACGGAGTTGTTGCTTACTTTTCCGCCCATTTTGGGCCTTCGCGGTCCGCCCCTCTTCTACTCACCACCCCTAACCATATGTCTGCCACGCTCCTTCGCATCCACCCCGACAACCCGCCCCTCAACCGCATCCAGCAGGCCGTGGACGTTCTCCGCAAGGGCGGCGTGATCATTTACCCTACCGACACGGTGTACGGCATCGGCTGCGACGTGACCAATGCCAAGGCCGTCGAGAAAGTGTGCCGCATCAAGGGCCTGAACCCCGAAAAAGCCAACCTGAGCTTCATTTGCCACGATTTGTCGCACATCAGCGACTATGCCCACGGCATCAGCACTACTACTTATAAGGTCATCAAAAAAGCCCTCCCGGGGCCTTTCACCTTCCTCTTTGAGGCCAGCGCCAGTGCCCCGCGCCACGGCGGCGTGAAGCGCAAAACGGTGGGCATCCGGGTGCCCGACAACCAAATTATCCTGAGCCTAGTGAAGGAATTGGGTAACCCCATCGTGAGCACCTCGGTGCGCAGCGACGAAAACACGCTCGAAGAATACGTGACCGACCCGGACCTGATTTTCGAAAAATACCGGGCCCTGGTGGACCTAGTTATCGACGGCGGCTTCGGTGGCAACGTGCCCAGCACCATCATCGATTGCACCAACGACGACTTCGAACTAGTGCGCCAGGGCGCCGGCGACATCGAGCAGTATTTGTAAGGCCCCACGCTGGCCTTCCGGCCACAATAGAAAGCGTCCCCGCTGCGCCAGCTTCTGCTGGAACGGCGGGGACGCTTTCTATTGTGGCCCGGGCATCCTTACGGCCGTTTGTGTTTCCAGCGGCGGTGCGTCCAGAGGTACTGCTCGGGCGAGGCCTGAATGTCGCACTCCAGCTGCCGGGCGAAGGCCTCGGTGATGGGCGACGTGCCCTCGGGGGCCCCGGCCACGGCGGGGCCCCAGGGCATTTCGGTGAACTTAATTTCGTAGTGGCCGCGCCGCACCCGCCGGATGCCCACGTACAGCACGGCGCAATCGAACTGCGCCGCCAGCCGCTCGGCGCTGCTGTAAAAGCCAGTGTCTTGGTGAAGGAAATTGGTCCAATAGGGCCGGTCTTCGGGGCCCGCGGCTTGGTCGGTGAGCAGGCTGATGTTGCGGCCGCCGCGGCGGTGCTGCACCAAGTAGCGCAGCGTGCCCAGCATGGGCACGGCCTCGGCCCCGGTGCGGGTGCGCACCCGCCGCATGAAGGCTTCCACAAACGGGTTTTTGAACGGCTTGTACACGCCGGCCATCACGCCGGGCAGCGCCAAGGCCCCGCTGCCCAGTATCCACTCCCAGTTGCCCATGTGCGAGCCCAGGGTAATGACGGGCCGCTGCCGCGCCAGGGCCCCGGCCATCAGCTCGGGGTTCACCCAAGTGGCCCGGCGCGCCAGCTCGGCCGGGCTGATGGCCGCCAGCTTCAGAATTTCAACGATGAGCTGCGTGAAATGGCGGTAAAAATTTTCGGTAATGCGCCGGATTTCCGCCTCGCTCTTATCGGGGAATGAGTTGCGCAGGTTGTTCTGCACTACCCGGCCCCGGTAGCGCAGCCCGTAGGCCAGCAAGTAATACAGCCCGTCGGCCACCACGTACAGGGCCCCCAGCGGCAGGTGGGCCAGGCCCAGCAGCAGCCAGTTCAGGGGGGCGTAGTACCACGGGTATGGCCGGGCAGCGGGTGCCTTCACCGCGACGCGGCCCCGGCGGGGGCGTACTCGGTGCTGCTGCGCTGGCCGGTGGCGCGGTGGCTGGTGAGGAGCTTTTTGCCGCTGTACACGTCCACGAGCAGCGTGAATTCGCCCTCGGGCAGGGGCCCAAACGGCAGTTGCCCAATCACGGTGGTGGGCCGCCCGGCCTGGGGCGTAAGGGGCGCGTCGGCGTCGGCCGCCGTGCCGTCGGCTGCGGCCAAGTGGTAGTGCAGGCGCAGGGACTGGCCGGCGGGGGCCCCTTGCAGCTCGGTGTAGAAGTACAGATTATCAGCCCCCCGGCCAAAGAAGCCGCTGGGGGCCCTGGTCAGTAGGTAGCCGCCGCGCAGGAAGGCGTCGTCGCCGTTGCTTTTCACGGCGGGGCGGGCCAGCAGCAGCACGTCGCTCAGCGTGGGACCCGCGGGGGCCTCCAGCACCAGCGGGCGCTCCACCACGGCCTCGCCGTTGGCGGCGCGGTACTGGTCGCGCACGGTGCCGCGCAGCGTGTAGCGGCCGTCGGGCAGCGGGATGCGCTTGAGGAAGCTAACCGGGTTTTTCAGGGCCAGCGTGGTGTCGTTGATGACCGGCGGCTTCAGAATGACCGTTTCCTTATACGCCGGTTTGCCGTCGGCCCGGAGGATTTCGAGCGTAACGGTGGCCGCCGACTGAAACGCCCGCGGGGCCCGCTGCCGGTAGGTGAGCGACTGGGTGGGCACCGTGACGTACACCTCCACTTCGGCGCCTTTTTCCACCTGGTTCGGGTTGCGGAAGCGGGCCACATCGAGCAGTAGGCGCGGCGGACCCGCCTGGGCGGCCAGCGCCGGGGCGAGGCAGGCCCATAAAATTAGGAGGAAACGCATGGTGCAAAAATAGCGTTGCCGTTACTTCGCCCCATGCTCATCCTTTCTGAACTGCCGTACCACCCGCCAGCGGCATTTTTTGCGGCCCTGCTCCAGGCCGATGGCCTCGTGCTGGAAGCCCAGGAAAACTACCGCAAGCAAACCTACCGCAACCGCTGCCTCATCCGCACAGCGCAGGGCGTGCAGGCCCTCACGGTGCCGGTGGTGGACGGCAACCGCGCCGAAAAAGTCAAAACGTCCGATATTGACATTGATTACCGCCAAAACTGGGTGCACCGCCACTGGCGCACCTTGCAAACCGCCTACGGCAACAGCCCGTACTTCGAGTATTACGCCGATTACCTGCACGACATCTACCGCACCAAACCCACCCGGCTTTTTGAGCTGAACCTGGCCTTCTTACGCCTGGAACTGCGCTGCTTCCGCCTCACGCTGCCCGTTACGTTTAGCACCGATTACCGCCTCCCCGGGCAGCCGGGGGCCCCGGGCTGCCTCGACCGGCGCGACTGGCTGGGCCCCAAGGCGGGGGGGGCGGGCCTGACAGTCCGGCAGCTTTGGGCCTGGTGCAGCCCTATCCGCAGGTGTTTGGCCCAGGTTTTGAGCCTGGGCTGAGCGTCCTGGATTTGCTGTTTGCGCAGGGACCAGCGGCGGGCGCGTATTTAGGTTGAAGGTTTAGCAAACTTCGCTCGCCCGTTTTCGTTTCTCTTTTGCCCGAACCTTCGCCTGAATTGGCTTGTTTTCAAGCTACCCCGGCTCAACCCGTTTTCGTCAATTATTTCTATTCCCGACGCGGGGCTATCCATTTTTTTCATTACGTTTATCTGCATGGAAGCTAAATTCTCAAACCGCGTCAAGGAAGTCATCTCCCTGAGCCGGGAGGAGGCCATTCGCCTCGGCCACGATTACATCGGCACGGAACATCTGCTGCTGGGCATGATCCGCGAGGCCGAAGGCACGGCCCTCGGCTTGCTGCGCAAGCTGGGCGTGGCCCTCGACGAGCTAAAGTTCTCGCTCGAGCAAGCCACCCGCAACACCGCTACGCAGGGCAATAGCATTACCGGCTCAATTCCGCTCACCAAGCAGACGGAGAAAGTCCTAAAAATCACCTACCTCGAAGCCAAGATTTTCAAGTCGGAAGTCATTGGCACCGAGCACCTGCTCCTCTCGATTCTGCGCGACGAGGACAATATTTCTTCTCAAATTCTCAGCAAATTCAACGTGAACTACGAAACCGTCCGCGATTCGCTGGATTACCACGGTAACGCCACGCCCGCCGCGAAGGCCCCGGATACCGACGACGACGACAACGACCGCCTCTTTGGTGGCCAGCAAGGCCGCGGCCAGGGTACCGGCAATGCCCCCGGCGGCGCTAAAAAAGCCGGCGAGAAGTCGCGTACCCCGGTGCTCGACAACTTCGGCCGTGACCTCACTAAACTGGCGGAAGACGACAAGCTCGACCCCATCGTGGGCCGCGAAAAGGAAATTGAGCGCGTAGCCCAAATCCTGAGCCGCCGCAAAAAGAACAACCCCATTCTCATCGGTGAGCCCGGCGTGGGCAAAACGGCCATTGCCGAGGGCCTTGCCCTGCGCATCATTCAGAAAAAAGTAAGCCGCGTGCTGTTCAATAAGCGCGTCGTGACCCTGGATTTGGCTTCGCTGGTGGCCGGCACCAAGTACCGTGGCCAATTTGAGGAGCGCATGAAGGCCGTGATGAACGAGCTGGAGAAGTCGCCCGACGTGATTCTGTTCATCGACGAGCTGCACACCATTGTGGGCGCCGGTGGTGCTTCGGGTTCGCTCGACGCTTCGAACATGTTCAAGCCGGCCTTAGCCCGCGGCGAAATTCAATGCATCGGCGCTACCACGCTGGATGAGTACCGTCAGTATATTGAAAAGGATGGGGCCCTGGCCCGCCGCTTCCAGATGGTGATGGTGGACCCCACCACGCCCGAGGAGACGATTGAAATCCTACACAACATTAAGGACAAGTACCAGGACCACCACCACGTGGTGTACACGGACAAGGCCATTGAGCAGTGCGTGATGCTGAGCGACCGCTACATGAGCGACCGTTTCCTGCCGGACAAAGCCATCGACATTTTGGACGAAGCCGGGGCCCGCGTGCACATCAACAACATCGTGGTGCCCGAGGACATTCTCACGCTCGAAGAGCAGATTGAGAACATCAAGGGCGAGAAAAACCGCGTGGTGAAATCGCAGAAATACGAGGAAGCCGCCAAGCTCCGCGATACCGAAAAGAAACTTCTGGACCAACTCGAAACGGCTAAGAAGAGCTGGGAAGAGGAGACCAAGAAGAAGCGCTACACGGTGAAAGAGGAAAACGTGGCCGAGGTAATCGCCATGATGACCGGCATCCCTGTTTCGCGCGTGGCCCAGAACGAAAGCCAGAAGCTGCTCAACATGGGCGAAGAGCTGCAAGGCAAAGTAATCGGCCAGGAGAAAGCCATCAAGCAGTTGGTGAAAGCCATCCAACGCACCCGCGTGGGCCTAAAGGACCCCAAGAAGCCGATTGGTTCGTTCGTGTTCCTGGGCCCCACGGGCGTAGGTAAGACAGAACTGGCTAAGGTGCTGGCCACGTATTTGTTCGATAAGGAAGACTCGCTGGTGCGCGTCGACATGTCGGAATACATGGAGAAATTCAGCGTGTCGCGCCTGGTGGGCGCGCCTCCCGGCTACGTGGGCTACGAAGAGGGCGGCCAGTTGACGGAGAAAATCCGCCGCAAGCCGTACTCGGTGATTCTGCTCGATGAGATTGAGAAGGCCCACCCCGACGTGTATAACCTGCTACTGCAAGTGCTGGACGACGGCATCCTGACCGACGGCCTCGGCCGTAAGGTGGACTTCCGCAACACCATCATCATCATGACCTCGAACATCGGGGCTCGTGACTTGCAGGATTTTGGTGCCGGCATCGGCTTTGGTACCAAGGCCCGGCAGGACAACATGGACGAGATTACGAAGGGCACAATTACTAATGCCCTGAAGAAGACTTTCTCGCCGGAGTTCCTCAACCGCTTGGATGACGTGATTGTCTTCAACTCGCTGGAGAAGAGTGACATTCACAAGATCATCGAAATTAGCCTGCGCAAGCTGCTCTCGCGCGTCAGCGCGCTGGGCTACCGCGTAGAATTAACTGACAAGGCCAAGGATTTCGTGGCGGAAAAAGGCTACGACCCCAAGTACGGGGCCCGGCCGCTGAACCGCGCAATCCAGAAATACATCGAAGACCCGATTGCCGAGGAAATCCTTAAAGCCCAAGTGTTGCACGGTGACATCATCACCGCCGACTACGAGGACGGAAAAGAAGAACTCAACTTCTCGGTAAGCAAGAGCGATGAGAAGCCCAACCTGGCCAGCGACGAGCGGCCGGCGGAGGCCCCCGAGTCGCCCGATACGGACAAGAAGTAAGCGCTAAGCGCCACTATAAGAAGCCGGTTTCCGCAAGGAGGCCGGCTTTTTTGTTACGCGCTTGTTACCTTGACCAGGCGTTACCCAGCGGCGGTTGAATAGCCTACCTCCTACTTTTTCTTGTTTTATGCGAATTCTACAACGAGCTGCCGTGGCCGGTGCGGGCGCGGCCCTCGCCACAGGGGCCCTTGCCCAAACGGCCCCCGTAGCGGCCATCAAGCCCAAGATGTTCACCAACTTTGGCATTACCCGGACAGACAACTACTACTGGCTCAACCAGCCGGAGAGCCCGGAAGTGCTGGCCTACCTGAATGCCGAAAACACTTATTACGACCAGCAGATGGCCGGCACCAAAGCATTGCAGCAGAAGCTAGTGGATGAAATCAAGGGCCGCATCAAGGAAGACGACGCCTCGGTGCCCTACCGCGACAACGGCTACTACTACTACACCCGCTTCGAGCAGGGCGGCGAGTACCCCATCTACTGCCGCAAAAAAGGCAGCTTGGGGGCCCCTGAGGAAGTGCTGCTGAACGCTAACCAGCTGGGCCAGGGAAAAACGTATTTCCAAATTGGCGGCTGGGCTGTGAGCGACAACAACCAAGTGCTGGCCTATTCCGACGATGTGGTAAGCAGGCGGCTTTATTCGCTGCGCTTCAAGGACTTGACCACCGGTAAGCTGTATCCCGAAAGTATTGCCAACACTGGCGGCGAAGCAGTGTGGGCCGCCGATAATAAAACGGTATTCTACACTAAGAAGGACGTCACCACACTGCTGCCCTACCAGGTGTACCGCCACACGCTGGGCACCGACCCCAAGCAGGATGCCTTGGTGTACGAGGAAAAAGACAACACCTTCCACGTGGGGGTGAGCCGCACGAAGTCGAAGAGGTACATTGGCATTGAACTGGCCAGTTCGTTGTCGTCGGAGTACCGCTACCTCGACGCGGGGGTCCCAGCGGCCGCATTTAAAATGCTGGCGCCCCGCGAGCCCGACCACCTGTACGAGGTGGAAAACATGGGTGACAAGTTCTACATCCGCACCAACTGGCAGGCCCCTAACTACCGGCTGGTAATGGCGCCCGTGGCCAACCCCGCCAAGGCCGGATGGCAGGATGCGCTGCCGCGCCAGCCCGAAGTTTTCCTGGCCGGCTTTGATTTATTTAAGGACTACCTGGTGCTGAATGAGCGCAAGGACGGCTTGCTGCAATTGCGCACCGTCCGCTGGAAAGACAAGCAGGAGCAGAAAATTAGCTTCGACGAAGTGGCGTACACGGCCACCGTCGGCGTCAACCCGGAATTTGATGCGCCGACGCTGCGCTACAACTACACGTCGCTCACCACGCCTTCGTCGGTGTACGACTACGATTTTGCGACGCACAAGCGCACGCTGCGCAAGGAGCAGGCCGTGCTCGGTGGCTTCAACCGGGCGGATTACGTGACGGACCGGGTGTTTGTGAAGAGCCGCGACAAGGTGATGATTCCCATGTCCATCGTGTACAAAAAGGGCACGAAGCTCGACGGCAGCGCGCCGCTGCTGCAATACGCTTACGGCTCTTACGGCATCTCGATGGACCCCACCTTCAGCGCGGCGCGCCTAAGCTTGCTCGACCGCGGGTTCGTGTACGCCATTTGCAACATCCGGGGCGGACAGGAAATGGGGCGGCAGTGGTTTGAAAATGGGCGGATGCTGCATAAAATGAACAGCTTCGCCGACTTTATCGACTGCTCGGAGTACCTCACGAAGCCCCACGTTTCGCCCAGCGACGCTGGCCAGGTCCAGTACTCGTCCACGGCCAAGCTCTTCGCCATGGGCGGCAGCGCCGGGGGCCTGCTTATGGGCGGCATCGTGAACCTGCGGCCCGACCTGTACAAAGGCGTCATCGCCGCTGTGCCCTTTGTAGACGTGGTGACCACCATGTCGGACCCCAGCATCCCGCTCACCACCGGCGAGTACGACCAGTGGGGCAACCCCGCCGACGAGCCTTACTTTAAGTACATGCTCTCGTATTCGCCCTACGACAACGTGAAAGCCCAAGTCTACCCCAACCTACTGGTAACCACCGGCTTGCACGACTCCCAGGTGCAGTACTACGAGCCGGCCAAGTGGGTGGCTAAGCTACGCGCCACCAAAACCGACCACAACTTGCTGCTGCTGCACACCGACATGGCCGCCGGCCACGGCGGGGCCTCCGGCCGGTTCAAATCCATCGACGACACGGCGCGGCAGTTCGCGTTCATGCTGCTGGTACTGGGCCTGAATTCCTAAGCTGAATTTCCGGCGCTTTTGCCTGGCCTGCCGCCTATCTTTGGGGCCCTACTTTTCTCGCTTCGCTCCCACCCGCAATGCCCGACCCACACGTTCACGACGCCCTTACCAAAACCGATTTATTAGCCCGCAAAAACGAGGAAGCCCTGCTCGGCGGCGGCCAGGCCCGCATCGACTCGCAGCACAAAAAAGGCAAGCTCACAGCCCGCGAGCGGCTGGATTTGCTGCTCGACGAAGGCTCGTTTGAGGAAATTGGCAAATTCGTGATGCACCGGGCCCGTGATTTTGGCCTTGATAAGGAGCACTACTTGGGCGACGGCGTAGTGACGGGCTACGGCACAGTGCACGGCCGGCTGGTGTACGTTTTCTCGCAGGATTTCACGGTATTCGGTGGTTCGCTGAGCGAAACCCACGCCGAGAAAATCGTGAAAATTATGGACCTGGCCCTGAAGAACGGGGCCCCCGTGATTGGGCTAAACGACTCCGGCGGGGCCCGCATCCAGGAAGGCGTGGTGAGCCTGGGCGGCTACGCCGATATTTTCTATAAGAATACGCTGGCCAGCGGCGTGGTGCCGCAGTTCTCGGCCATCATGGGGCCCTGCGCGGGCGGCGCGGTGTATTCGCCGGCCATCACCGACTTCATTCTGATGGTGGAGGACACGAGCTACATGTTCGTGACGGGCCCCAGCGTGGTGAAAACCGTGACCCACGAGAACGTGACCAGCGAAGAGCTGGGCGGCGCCAGCACCCACAGCACCAAGAGCGGCGTCACGCACTTCACGGCCGCCAATGAGGTGGTGTGCATCCAGCAGCTCAAGCAGCTGCTGAGCTACATGCCCCAAAACTGCGAGGAAACGGCCCCGGCCCAGCCCTATGCAGTACTGGGCGACGAAAGCCGGCCGGCACTCGACACCATCATCCCGGACAACGCCAACCAGCCCTACGACATCCGCGAAGTAATTGAGGGCCTGGTGGATGCGGGCTCGTTCATGGAAGTGCACCAGCGCTTTGCCGAGAACATCGTGGTCGGTTTTGCGCGATTGGCGGGCCGCAGCCTGGGCATTGTGGGCAACCAGCCGGCGGTGCTGGCCGGCGTGCTCGACATCAACGCCAGCACCAAGGCCGCGCGCTTCGTGCGCTTCTGCGACTCGTTCAACATCCCGCTGCTGGTGCTGGAGGACGTGCCCGGCTTCCTGCCCGGCACCGACCAGGAGTGGCGCGGCATCATCACCAACGGCGCCAAGCTGCTCTACGCTTTCTGCGAGGCCACCGTGCCGCGCATCACCGTCATCACCCGCAAGGCTTACGGCGGGGCCTACGATGTGATGAACTCCAAGCACATCGGCGCCGACCTGAACTTTGCCTGGCCCACCGCCGAAATCGCCGTGATGGGCGCCAAGGGCGCGGCCGAAATCATCTTCAAGCGCGAAATTGCCGCCGCTGACGACCCCGCCGCCAAGCTCCAGGAAAAAGTGGCCGACTACCAGGAAAAATTTGCCACGCCCTACCGCGCCGCGCACCGTGGCTTCGTAGATGAAGTAATTCTACCTTCCCAAACCCGCCAGAAGCTCATCCGTGCTTTTAAAATGCTGGAGAACAAAGTAGATACCCTACCACGTAAGAAGCATGGAAACATTCCATTGTAGCTTGGCATCTGCTATTCCCCTGCGTAGTCCGTTCCAATGAATGGTTTTTACGCGAATCTTTTCGCTCTTCAATTAGTTTCGCTGGCTAATTTTTTCGTTAGCAATTGACAACCTGTTTCTTATGCGTCCCGAATCGTTCGATTTTCTCCAGAAATACCTTAATAATCCCTCCCCAACTGGTTTCGAGCAAGAAGGCCAAAAGCTGTGGTTGGAATACTTGAAACCTTACATCGACAGCTACTTCGTCGACACGTACGGCACGGTGGTGGGCGTCATCAACCCCGAGGCGAAGTATAAAGTCGTCATTGAGGCCCACGCCGACGAAATTTCTTATTTCGTCAACTACATCACCAAGGAAGGCTACTTGTACCTGCGCCGCAACGGCGGCTCTGATCCGCTGGTAGCCCCTAGCAAGCGCGTCAACATCTTCGGCACCAAGGGCATCGTGAAGGCCGTGTTTGGCTGGCCGGCCATCCACGTGCGCAAAGCGGAGCAGGACAAAGCCCCCACCATTGAAACGGTATTCCTGGACTGCGGAGCCGCTAGCGCCGATGAAGTCGAAGAGATGGGCATTCACGTGGGCTCGGTCGTCACGTTCGAGGACGAGTTTACCGTGCTGAACGACAAATTTTACGTGGGCCGGGCCCTGGATAACCGCGTGGGCGGCTTCATGATTGCCGAAGTAGCCCGCTTGCTGAAGGAAAACGGCAAAACCTTGCCCTTTGGCCTGTACGTGGTAAACGCCGTGCAGGAGGAAATTGGCCTGCGCGGCGCCGAAATGGTGGCCCACCGCATCAACCCCGACGTGGCCATCGTGACGGACGTGACCCACGACAGCCAATCGCCGATGTACGACAAGAAGACGGCCGGCGACATTTCCTGCGGCAAGGGCCCCGTCATCACCTACGGCCCAGCGGTGCAAAACAACCTGCGCGACCTCATTACGGCCACGGCCCAGGACCAAAACATTGCCTTCCAGCGCGCCGCCGCCACCCGCTCGACCGGCACCGATACCGACGCGTTTGCCTACTCGGGTATGGGCGTAGCTTCGGCTCTCATCTCTCTACCGCTCAAATACATGCACACCACCGTAGAAACGGTGCACAAGGACGACGTGGAAGCGGTAATTCAGTTGATCTACGAAACCTTGCTGCGGATTGAGGACGGCCACGATTTCCGTTATTTTGCCTGAACAACGGATTTATCGGATTGGCCGGATTGGTCGGATTTTGAGGACGATTCGAAGTAATCGGTTATAGAGAAGGCCGCTTTTTTAGCGGCCTTTTTGTTGTTGTATTTAGCCTTAAAAACTACGGAGAGCCGAGGCTCAAGAAAATTGTATATCCCGTCAATCGTCCCCAGAATCCGTGGCATCCGACCAATCCGATAAATCCGTGGTTCAGACACCGCTCACCGTTACCGACCAGCTGGGCCGGCGGGTGGCTGTGCCGTTTCCGCCGCAGCGCATTGTGTCGTTGGTACCGTCCCAGACGGAATTATTGTTCGATCTGGGGCTGGGCCCGCGGGTGGTGGGCGTCACCAAGTTTTGCATTCACCCGCCGGAGGCCCGCCAGCAAGCAACGGTCATCGGCGGCACCAAAAACTTTGATTTTGCTAAAATTGCCGCTTGCCAGCCCGACCTCATCATTGGCAACAAAGAGGAAAATTACCAGGAAGGCATTGAGCAGCTGGCCGCGCAATACCCGGTGTGGCTGAGCGACGTGGCCGACCTGCCCGGGGCCCTGCGCATGATCAAGCAAGTAGGCTTCATAACCGGCAGGGCCCTGGTGGCAGATACTATGGCCGCTACTGTGGCCGAGCGGTTCGGGGCCCTGTCGGCGGCGGCGGCCCCGGAGTCGGCGGCCTACCTCATCTGGCGCAAGCCTTATCTGGCGGCCGCCACCGGCACGTTCATCGACGACCTGCTGGCACGGGCCGGCTTCACCAACGTGTTTGGGGCCTTGGGGCGCTACCCCGAAGTCACGTCGGAGCAGTTGGCCCGCGCCGCGCCCCAGCGCATTCTGCTATCTTCGGAGCCTTACCCCTTTAAAGAAAAACACGTGGCTGAACTTCAGAAAATTTGCCCATTAGCTCACGTTCAGCTGGTTGATGGCGAAATGTTTAGCTGGTACGGCAGTCGGCTACTGCACGCAGCGGATTACCTCAGCCAGCTTCGCTAACGGCAAAGCCAGCCTTAGCCAGCTCGCTCCAGAACTGCGGGTACGACTTGCGCACCACCTGCGGCGCGGCCACCACCAGGGGGCCCCGCAGGGCCAGCGGCGCGAAGGCCATGGCCATGCGGTGGTCGTGGTAAGTGGCCACGGTTTGGCCCGCCACTCGGAAGCCAGTAGACACGGCCCGGAACACGCCGGCCTCTACCTCTTGCAAATCGCCGCCAAACTTGGCCAACTCGGTTTGCAGTGCGGCAATGCGGTCGGTTTCCTTGATGCGGAGGCTTTCCAGACCAGTCATGTCGACGGGCAGGGCCAAGGCGGCGGCCACTACGGCCACGGTTTGGGCCAGATCGGGGCAATCGGTGAAATCCAGGCGGAGTATCTCCGAGCCACCCGGCCGGGGCCCCTGGCGCAGCTGCACGCCTCCCTCGGCGGGTAGGTAAGTGGTTTCGACGCCGAAGTGCGCCATGATGCCCGCAATGGCCTGGTCGCCCTGCAGCGAGTGCTGCCGCAGGCCGGGCAGCGTAATCTCGGAGCCGACGGGGCCCAGCGCCACCAGTGCATACCAGTAACTGGCTGCTGACCAGTCGCTTTCCACGGCGTAATTGGCGGCTTGGTAGCGGCCCGCGGGCACGGTTAATTGGGTGGCGTCGGCGTTGGCTTGGCAATGGACTCCGAAACGAGCCATTAGCGCCACCGTCATCTCTATGTAAGGGCGCGAGCCGACGGGACCGGTCAGGGTCAGCTTCAACCCACCGGGCAGGTAGGGCCCCACCATCAGCAGCGCCGAGATATACTGGCTGCTGATATCGCCGCGCACGCTCAGGCGTGTAGGCCCGGCACTAGCCGTACCTGGCACGAACCCGCCCAGCCGCAGCGGCGGGTACCCGTCGTTTGTCACGTAGGCAATCTCGGCCCCGGCCTGGCGCAGGGCCCCCACCAGCACGGCGATGGGCCGCTCCTGCATCCGCGGCGTGCCGGTCAGCTCGCCGCGCCAGCCAGTTACGGCCAGGTAAGCCGTCAGGAACCGCATGACGGTGCCTGCGTCTTCGGCGCTGAGCTGGTCCGTGCCTGGCGCAGCGGCCAGCAAGGCCAGCATCAGCTGGGTGTCGTGGGCGTCGGACAGGTTACTAAGCTGGCCGCCGCCAGCCAAAGCGTGCAGGATGAGGGCGCGGTTGGCCTCACTTTTAGAAGCGGGCAGGTGGGCCAGGCCGCGCAGGGGGCCCCCGGGCCAGCGCAAGGAAACGGAAGCTTCGATGGGATTCGTATATATAAGGTTAACGATGAGCCGCGGGGGCCCTACAATTTGTGGTAGTAGCGCAGGGCGGCCACGATATCGGCTTCGGTTACGGGCTGGTCGTACACGCCGTGGCCAATGCCCTGCAGCAGCGTGCAGTTGATGACGCCGGCGGCGTTCTTCTTGTCTTGCCGCGCAAAGTCAGCAATTGCTTCGGTTTCGAGTAGCACGAACTGAATTTTGTCGAACACCAAGAATACGAAGGTTTCGATGCGGTCCAGCTCCTCGGGGCTCAGCAGGCCACGCTGCACCGAGAGCCAGCTTTCGCAAACGAGGCCGGCGGCCACGGCCTCGCCGTGCAGCACTTCGCGGCCGGGCTGGGTGAGGAGGTAGCTCTCGAGGGCGTGCCCCACGGTGTGGCCGAAGTTGAGCAGCTTGCGGGGCCCCGACTCGAGCGGGTCGCTGGCCACCACGCGCTGCTTCAGCGCTACTGACTCCTGGATGATGGGCGTCCAGTCGTCGGTGAGCCAGCCCAGGCGGCGCTGCCGCTCGAAGGCATCGGCGTCGGCAATCAGCCAGTGCTTCAACACCTCAGCGTAGCCGGCCTTCAGCTGGCGCGGGTCGAGGGTGTTGAGCAACACTGGGGCAATGAACACCGCCAGCGGCTCTTGGAACACTCCCAAATGGTTCTTAAAACCCTGGTAGTCGACCCCAGTCTTACCCCCCACACTGGCATCTACCTGGGCCAGCAGCGTGGTGGGCACCTGCACAAAAGCCAGGCCCCGCTTGTACAGGGCCCCGCAAAACCCGCCTAGGTCCGTCACCACGCCGCCACCCACGTTCACCAGCAGGGCGTGGCGGTCGGCTTGCCGCTGGGTAAGCGCATCCCATACTAAGCCGCAGGTAGCCAAGGTCTTAAACTCTTCACCGGCGGGAATTTCGATGATGTGGTGGCCCGGTGGCAGCTGGGCTTCTAGCGCCGGCAGGCACAGCCGGGCAGTGTTGGCATCAACCAGCACAAACACTTGGCTAAACGCCGGGCGGCGCAAGTAAGCGGCCAGCTCGGCCAGGGCGGCGGAGCCAATGGTGACGGGGGCGTTCATGCGGCAAAAGTCAGCACAAAACCCGGCAGTTTGCGGCAATAGTTGCTCACTATAAACCAGGACGAGCCAAAACCCATCGTCGGAACCATTTTAAGCACGGCATTTCTACCAGTATGTATAAGCCTGATATTCTGATTTCTATCGTTGAAACCAATTTTGAATTACGGAAATTTACCTTGCTTAAAAAAAGCCTTCCCGCCTTGAATGGAAAACATATGATAATTTGCCCTCAGGTTTCATAACCATAGTCTTCATTTTTTAAATTTTTCCCATCAGTATGAAGCAGTTTTCCATTCTATTGTTCTTGATGCTTACGTGCCTTTTGCAGCAGGCCTTTGCCCAGGACAAGACATTATCGGGTCGGGTCACCGACTCCAATAGCCAAGGCATTCCCGGAGTAACGGTACTTGCCAAGGGCACGCGGGCCGGTACGGCCACCAATGCCAACGGCGATTTTTCGTTCAGCGCACCCGCTGGTACCACCACGCTGTCGTTCAGCTTCGTGGGCTACAAAACCGTAGAGCGCGACGTAACGTCGACCAACTCGGTAACGGTGGCATTGGAAGTGGCCCCCCGCGACCTTGACGAAGTGGTAGTGAACGGCTTGGCTTCTACAGTCAAACGTTCCAATCTTGCTAATGCAGTGACTACTGTGTCGGCGCAAGAGCTGTACGGAAGCACTCGGCCAGTAACTGTGGATGCGGCTTTGAGCGGCAAAGTTGTGGGAGCTAACATCAACGCTACTAGTGGCGCTCCCGGTGGTGGGGTATCGGTGCAATTGCGGGGTATTTCAACCCTCACGGGCAACGTGCAACCACTTTATGTAATCGACGGGGTATATGCAGTAAGCCAAGAAATTGGTAACGGCGCAGGCTCGTTGGCGTTCTCGGGGGCGTCAGGAGGCACCGGCCGTACTACCCAAGACAACGGCACCAACCGCATCTCAGACTTGAACCCAGCAGATATCGAATCTATTGAGATCTTGAAAGGCCCAAGCGCTGCGGCTATTTACGGCCAGCGTGCCAACGCTGGGGTAATTATCATCAAGACAAAGCGGGGCGTGGCTGGCCAAACTAAAGTCAACGTCAGCCAAGATTTGGGATTGCAATTTATTCAGCGCTACATCGGACATGAAGCCTTTAATGCGGATAAAATTACCCTCTTAGATGGTACGGGAGCGGGCGGCCAAGCTGAGCAAGCGAACTTCGCAGCTGCTCAAGCCAGCGGGAAAATCTACGATTACGAGAAAGAAGTGTTTGGTAACAAAGCTTTCATGCGCAACACCAACGTGAGCATATCGGGGGGCAACGACCGGACGAAGTTCTACGCTTCCGGTTCCAATACCCGCGAAGATGGCATCGTTAAAAATACGAACTATCAGCGCAGTTCCGTACGATTGAACTTAGACCAAAAGATTGGGTCATTCATTGATTTGAGCGTTAACAGCGGTTACTACAACTCTACTAACCGCCGCAGCTTCTTTGGCAACGACAACAACGGGGTATCGGTTGGCTACAACCTGCTTTCCATTCGGGATTATGATGAACTGCACCCTGACCCGATAACGGGCCTCTACCCTAATTCCCCCCGTACCGGCGATAACCCGCTCGCCATCATCGACCGCGCCATTAACCAAGAGACTACTAACCGCGTGACTTCGGCTAGTACCGCAACGGCGCATCTTTTTGAAAAAGAAAGCTCATCGTTGCGCTTAAGTGCCCAGGGTGGTATTGACTATGCAGGGTCGAACGCTTTATTGGCCCTCCCGTCCGACTTGCAATCACAGATAAGTGCTGCTTATCACGGTGTAGTTCGAGTGGCTAAAAACCAATTTTTCAACTATAACCTCAGCACCTTTCTTATTTACGACTGGAAGCTGGGTCCGTTGGCCTTGACCTCACAAGTAGGCGCTACTCGATTGGGTCTGAACGCGCAATTGCAGTATAGCCAGGGACAAAATCTGGCCCCTGGCCCACTGCAGCCTGACCGTGGAACTGTCATCACGCAGTTGACGACCATCCAGGATGAAACGGACGTAGGATATGTGGCTCAGCAGGAAGTAAATTTTAAGGACATTATTTTCGCCACGGGCGGTATTCGCCTCGATAAATCGAGCCGCAACTCTGACCCTACCAAACTTTACGCTTTTCCCAAGGCTTCATTAGCCGTCAACCTTGCCAAACTTGATGCATTCACGTTCAATAACGTAAACCTCATTAAACTGCGCGGTGCTTACGGCGAGACTGGTAACCCTCCCTTTTTCGGTTCTACTTTTTCGCCGCTGAGTACGATCAGCACAGGCGGTAACGTTGGCGTTGCTCCTTCAACGGTTGTGGGCAATTCTAGTATTGGTCCCGAGCGGGCAACTGAATTAGAACTCGGCATCGACCTGGGTTTCTTCAATAACCGAGTAACGCTTGAAGCGAGTGTTTACAACAAGAAAATTTTGAATTTCATCCAGCCTTACACGCTGGCTCCCGGCACTGGTGTAACCCAGATTCGTGCTTTTCCAGTGGGCGACCTGCGCAACCGGGGTCTCGAGTTATCGCTGGGCTTGATACCTGTGCAATCGGAAAATTTCCGTTGGACTTCCAGTACGCAGTTCTGGCTCAACCGGAGTCTTGTCACCCGCCTTACTGTACCAGTTACCAACCTAAATACTGGTTTCGGCAGCCGCTATGGCACGAACTTCCTAGCGCAAGGTGAATCGCCTACTCAGTGGTATGGTCGTCCAGCCGTGACGGACAATCCCGAACTATTGACCCGCTACGGTGACGCCCAACCTACTTTCCAGATGTCTTACTTGAACTCGTTCAATATATTCAAAAACTTTGACATCTCTTTCTTGCTGAACTGGAAGCAAAACAGCTATACCAGTAACCTGACGGTTACTAACCAAGATGGTTACGGTACCAGCCCCGACTGGAGCCAGCCCTACACCTCAACCAACGCTGCGGGTGTTACGACGACGCAACCCGTAGGCTTGGTACGCCCGGCGTTTAACGCTGACTATTATGTGCAAAATAGCGGCTACGTTCGCCTGCGTGAAGTATCGATTTATTACTCGCTACCCGCTGCTTTGCGCAGTAGCTTGTTCAAAGAATATGTCAATCGCTTGCAAATAGGTGTTTCGGGTAACAATTTGGTTACTTGGACAAAGTATAAAGGCTACGACCCAGAAGTTTCGAACTTTGGCTCGACCAACACCCAAGCACAAGTGGACGTGGTTGGTTACCCTTCAACGCGCCGCCTCTGGTTCCACATCAACTTGGGTTTCTAGTCAATCTTTTTCTCTTTGTATTATCTCATGCAAATTTCACTTAATATTAAGCCGCGCATTCTCATGCTAGCCGGAGCCATAACCGCGCTGATGGGTGCTTCAGGCTGTAGCCCGACCACAATTGACCCTATTACCGACCCCAATAACCCTAGCTTGGAAAGCGTTGCGAGCAACGCGTCACAGTCGCAGTTGGCAGCACTGGTAACCGGCACGGAAGCCCTTTTTCGTTTAGGTCACACTAATACCGGTCCTTACAACCAAATAACAGGTACCCTAGGGCGCGAAGTCATTATCTTGGCCAGTAATGAGCAGCGTTGGTACGGCGAAATTCTAGGTACTGGCTCGACCCTGGACAATTCTGCTTTTTACTCCGTAGGATCTTATAATACCTTCGCCCGCCTGAACCGCGCCGCAAATATCTTGCGTCAGTCCACTCAGGCTACTTCGGTCGTTACCGACGCACAGAAGCAAGGTATTCTAGGGTTTGCTGATACCTACGAAGCTTTAGGCAAGTTGCATTTAATCAATTTGATGGGTGAAAATGGCATTCGCATCGACGTAGCTGATTTCCAGCACCCTGGTAAATTTACTGCCGGTTCGGCTCCAGCATTGGCCAATATCCGCCAGCTTCTTGACCAAGGAGCAACTGAATTGGGGAAAGCGGGAACTTCCTTCGCCTTTATTTTATCCGCTGGGTACACGGGATTTAATACTCCCGCTACATTTTTGCAGTTCAACCGGGCCTTAGCCGCCCGGGTAGCATTATACCAAGGTGATAATGCCGGAGCATTAACGGCCTTAGGTGCCTCCTTTTATTCCCAAACTGGTTCGCTGTCGGTGGGCCCCCTACTTACTTTCAGCCCCGGTACCGGCGGTGACGAAGCTAATTTATACTACCAAGCCCTTAACCAAGGACCTTCGACTTTGGTAACGGTACCGGATAATTTCGTGAACGAAGCCGAAGCTGGTGATTTACGCCTTAGCAAAGTATCTAAACGAATTGTGGATCCAGCCGTCGCAGGCACGGGACCACGTACCCTTGGTGGCATCACAGGCACCTACGAGCCCACTATATACACGTCGCCAGCAGCTCCGCTGAGTATCATTCGCAATGAAGAGTTAATTCTCATCTCAGCGGAAGCGAAAGCGAAAACCAACAATTTGGCAGGTGCGGTGGCCGACATCAATGTTATTCGTACCAAAGCCGGTGGACTGCAAGCTTACTCCGGGGCCGTGACGCAAGACGACCTGATAAACGAAATTTTGCGCCAACGTCGGTACTCACTCTTTTACGAGGGACAATTCTGGGTCGACTTACGTCGATTGGGTAAATTAAATCCTACCCCTACACCTAACATTACGCTAGCTTTTTCGACCGGTAAGTTCAAGTTATTCGACCGCTTGGCAAAACCATTCGCCGAAGTTGCTTGGGACCAAGCCAATCCGTAAACCGCGGTTTGACAACAAACAAAAGGGCTGCTCATAGAGCAGCCCTTTTGTTTGTTGTCAAACCGCGATAGTAGCGGTATGCTACAGTCCCGGCCCGAGATGTAAGTCCCCATCCACGGCCCCCCCATTAAGTACTTCCGTCTGCTTGCGGATGCTTTCCAAGTGAATTAACTTGTATAGTTCCCCCACAAAATCCTTGTTAACGTGCAGCGTTTCGGCCCAAGCCGAGCGGGTGGCGAAGATTTCCTTCCAGCGGTCGAACTGGAGGATTTTAACGTCGTTGGCTTTTTTGTATTCAGCTAGTTCTTCCACTAGTGCCTAGTCAGGGGAATTATTTGCACAAACCTTTTGATAATGGCGGGAGAGTTTCTGTCGGGCCTTGTCAAGCGAAAATTGCCAGTTGACGGTTGCTCGCCGGGCATTGCGCTCCGCCACGCAGGCGTCGACGTGCGCGCGCAGTTCGTCTTGGGTGGGAATGCGCTGGTGCAGGCACTGGCGGGCAATGGCCGATAGTTCGAGTTCGACCATGTTAAGCCAGGAGGCATTTTTGGGTGTGTAGTGGACCTCGAAGCGGGCGGCTAGGGCGCGGGCCTGGGCGGCGGGCAGATGCTGGTAGAAGACGGCATCGGTGTGGGTGTTGAGGTTGTCCTGGACTAGCACGATTTTCTGGGCCTGGGGGTAAGCAGCGTCCAGCGCTTGCATAAAGCGGCAATAGTCGGCCCCGGTGCGGCGGGCCGACACCTCGACCAGGCGCTGCCCCGTGCCCGGCTCGAAGGCCGCCAGTAGGCAGGCCGTACCCTGACGCACATACGTGCTGCTTTCGCGCCGGGGACGGCCGACTTTGGCGGGTCGCTCGCCCACTGCGGGCTGGGCCGGCACAGGCGGCAGCGGTTCGACGGGCTGGCCGTGCAGCACGCAAGGGCGTTCATCGAAACAGACCACCGGAAACTGCGGGTCGTGGACCCGCTCATAGACGGCCAGTACGTCTTCCATACGGGCCAGGAAGGCGGCGTTCATTTCGCCCAGGCACCAGTGTTGCTGGCGGTGGGGCTGTAGCTCGTTTTTTTGAGCACCTGGCTCACGGTTTCGTGCGAAATGGTGTCCACCAGGCACGATTCTACGGCTTTGTCGGCCAGCAGGCGCAGGGTCCAGCGACTGTGCCCTATCGGAGCCGGGGTGCAGGCCAGGGCCGTGAGCGCGGCGCGGGCCGCCCCGTCAAAGCGCCGCGGACCGCCGCTGCGCGGGGCCTCGCCGAGCGCCGTGGCCAGCCCCTGCTCGACGTAGCGGCGGCGCACCTGATATACCGTCTGCACGCAGCAACCCAACTCAGCCCCGACAGGGTAGCCGCTCACCCCATCAGCCAGCCGCAACAGCATCCGCCCGCGTTGGACTGTGCGCCCGGCGTGCCGGCCTTTGCGCGTTAAGCTTTCAATAGTCAGGCGATCAGCCGATGACAGGATAAATGGTGTGAGTGGTCTTCCCATTCAACGGCAACGACCTGCCTCTCTTTTTGTTCGAAAAACTCCCCTGACTAAGCACTAGGGCCATGCGACGGGCCAGGGCCTCCACAATTTCGCGGTCGGCCACGTCCATTTTTTGGCGCAACTCTTCGGCTTTGGCTTGGTAGTCCTCGTTGCTGGAGGAACGGCGGCGGTACTTCAGCTCGCTGAATATTTCGCCCAGCCGCGCGGGCGTCACCTGCTGCTCAGCGTCGCTGAGGGCATGATCGGGGTCGGGGTGGGTTTCGATGATGAGGCCGTCGTAGTCTAGGTCCAGCGCCTTTTGGGCGATGGGCAGCAGCAAATCGCGCCGGCCGGCCATGTGGCTGGGGTCGCAGATGAGCGGGATGTGGGGGAAGCGGGTTTTCAGCTCGATGGCCAGCATCCAAGTGGGCGGGTTACGGTACTTGCTGGGCGCAAACGTGCTGAACCCGCGGTGGATTGCTGCCAAATCGGTGATGTCGGCGCGCGCCAGCCGCTCCAGGGCCCCCGCCCACAGCGACACGTCGGGATTCACAGGGTTTTTTACCATCACCGGCACGCCGGTTCCGGCCAGGGCGTCGGCCAGTTCCTGCACCGCGAAAGGATTGACGGTGGTGCGGGCCCCAATCCAAAGCACTTGGATGCCGTGAGCCAAGGCTTCTTCCACGTGGCGCGGGGTGGCCACTTCAATGGCTACGGGCAGGCCAGTTTCCTGCGTTACGCGTTGCAACCACGGCAAAGCTGCCGACCCGGCGCCTTCAAATGAGCCCGGGCGGGTGCGCGGCTTCCACACCCCAGCCCGGAATAAATCGACGTTGCCCAGCGCTTGCACGCCGCGGGCGGTGGCCAGGGTTTGGGCCTCGGTTTCGGCCGAACAGGGCCCGGCGATGAGAAGCGGCCGGCTCTTGCGGGCCAGCAAACGGGTAAAAAAAGTAGCAGGGGACGTCGTAATTTCCATGTTATCGCAAAGATGGGGACCTGCTTGCGAAACGTTCGGTTCCCAGGCTGTTGTTTAGCGGCTAACTTCGCACCTGCTGGGGCCCCTCGGTACCAGACGTAACCACTACTGTATGACCGCTCCCACCCTGGCCCCCCCCATTTCGTTCGACAATACCCAAATTGCCTTCGCGGCCAAGTCGGATACCCAGCTGCGCAAAATATATGGCCTGTTTGCGGCCATGAACAACAACGGCCTCGTGAAAACTGGCAGCAGCCTCATGCAAGCCGCGCTAAAATGGGGATTCCCAGGCACTAAGTTTCTCATCAAGCATTCCATTTTTGAACAGTTTTGCGGGGGCGAAACCATTGCCGAATGCCGCCCGGTGGTGGCCGCCCTGGGGCGCTACGGCATTGGCACCATCCTCGATTATTCGGTGGAAGGCGAAGGCAACGACGCCAGCTACGACCGCACCCGCGACGAGCTGCTGGCCACCATTGAAGAAGCGCACCGTTCGGCGCACATTCCGTTCTCAGTGTTCAAAGTAACGGGTGTAGCCAGCGCGGCCATCCTGGAGAAAATTCAGGCTGGGCAAGCCCTAACGGCCGTAGAGCAAGCAGCCCACGCGCGCGCCGTAGCGCGCGTGGAGGCGCTTTGCGCCCGATCTCATCAATATGGCATCCGGTTGTTTGTTGACGCCGAGGAAAGCTGGTTCCAGCACACCATCGACGCACTGGCCGACGAGATGATGGCCAAGTACAACCACGAACAGGCCATTGTATGGAACACCTACCAGCTTTACCGGCACGACCGCTTGGAGGCGCTGCAAGCTGCCCACGACGCGGGGGCCCAGGCGGGATACTACGTAGGCGCCAAGCTAGTACGCGGGGCCTACATGGAAAAAGAGGCCCGCGTGGCCCAGCAACGCGGCTATCCTACGCCTATCAATCCCAGCAAGCAGGTCACCGACGACCTTTACGACGAGGCCCTGCGCTACTGCGTGCAGCATGTGGCCCGCATCAGCTTTTGCGCCGGCACCCACAACGAGGCCAGCTCACTGTTGCTCACCCAGCTGATGCAGGAGGCAGGCTTAGCCCCGGGCGATACGCGCGTTTGGTTTGCCCAGCTCTACGGCATGAGCGACAACCTTAGCTACAACTTGGCCCACGCCGGCTACCACGTAGCCAAGTACTTACCCTACGGCCCTGTCGAATCCGTGATGCCGTACCTGCTGCGCCGCGCCAACGAAAACACGGCCATTGCCGGCCAAAGCAGCCGCGAATTTTTGCTGGTGCAGCGCGAGTTGCGCCGCCGCCGGAGCCGGTAATGGGGCCCCAGCGCGCAGCTTGGCATTACAATTGCCTGCGATAAGGCGCCGGTCGCGGCCGGAATTGTCCGGCCGCTCCGTTTCCGAACCGTGGTGCCATATCCCTGCTGGGGGTGGCACCACCCGGTTCGGCTATTTTTATGGGGTCGGCGCGCCGGACCATCTATTTTTTTTCGCACAGGCTGCCCCCTTTTCGTTTATTATGACTGGTCGCATCCGCACCTACCTCATCCGCTACGCCCGCCAACAGACCGGCACCGTTAGTTACCTTACCCTGGTTCAGGAAGCTGAGTTAGGCTTGAACCTCGATATTTCGCACGAAAAATCGCGCCTGAACGAAATGCTCGCGGAAATATCCGCCACCGAGCACACTGAAGGCAGGCCCCCGCTGAGTTGCTTAGTAAAAGTGCCCGGCTCGAAAGGCCAGGGCGACAATTTTTATAAATTATGCGAGAAGCTCGGCATGGGTGAATGGCGCACCCTCAAGCAGGACGAGGACTTCCTAAAATACCTGGTGCGCACATGCCGAGACTTTTGGCTTGACGATGCCAACTTTCAAAAGTTTTCGTGAGACCAACAGTTGAGTGCTAGCGACCCGTTTTCGTAGCAAGTGATGAAAGATAACGCAACCCCCCGCGGGGCTACCCCGTTACAAACGCAGCCCGCGGCTCGCCGGGGCCCCTGTTTTCTTTCATTCACAATTCCCACGCTACCATGAACACCAACGATCCTAACAACCCGCAAAATTCAGGCACTGGTGCCGGCTCTAACTACGGCTCGGCCACTACAGGTACGGGCGTAGGCAACAGCAGCGGCCTCAGCAACGAGGTCACTAGCTACAATGCCGGCACGGGCGCTTCTACTACAAATGCTGCCAATACTGACCACGATTACAGCGCAACCCAGAAAGGTGCAGTTGTAGCTGGTTCGGCTGGAGCAGCTGTTGGTGCTGGCATCGACGCTGTGCAAAACACCGCTTCTGATGCTACTAACGCAGTAGGAAACGCCTTTACGGGCGACAACGCTGGGTATAAAGAGGGCAGCACGATGAGCGGCATTTTCCGTGACCGTGACAGTGCTGAAAAAACCTATAACTCGCTGCATTCGCGCGGTTACGGCAAGGACGATGTGAACTTGCTCATGTCGGATGAAACCCGCAAAACCCACTTCGGCGACGACACTGCCCACACGGACCTGGGCGACAAAGCCATGGAAGGTGCGGGCGTAGGCTCGGCTATCGGTGGTACAGCTGGCGCCATCATCGGGGCCATTGCGGCCATTGGCACATCAGTGGCGTTGCCCGGTTTGGGCTTGATCATCGCCGGTCCGCTGGCTGCAGCCTTGGCCGGTGCCGGTGCAGGGGGCCTCACCGGCGGTTTGGTGGGCGCACTCGTTGGCTCGGGCATCCCCGAGGAGCACGCTGCTGAATACGAAGAAGGCGTCAACAATGGCGGGATTGTGATGGGCGTGAAACCCCGGAACGCTGAAGACGCTAAATACTTTGAAGACGAGTTCCGCCGCAACAACGGCGATAAGATCTACAAGTACTAATTTTCTGGCAGTACTGCCATAATAAAAAGGCCGCTCCCACTGGGAGGGGCCTTTTTTATTGCGCCATGGCATCCGCAAAAATTGACTTTACGTAGAACTAACGGAGATTTTTAGTTGGCTGGGGCAGGGCACTTATTCGCCTACTGAGGGCGTTTATGAAGCAGACAGCTGCACTGCAAGGCCGCTGATGATTTCGCGTATATTTGATTTTTCTATCGTTTTCTCTTCGCTGATGTCATTTCCTCGCCTAAAAATTGGACTATATGCCTTCCTAGTGATGGCTGTATTTGTCCTGGCTTCGTACCGACTATTTCGCCGCAACACGGCAGCGGGCCCCACCAAGGAGCAAGTTCTCATTGGCACCATGGTGCAGGGCCTCAACAGTGCGCATTACCAACCCGAAAAACTGGACGACACGTTTTCTAAGCGGGTATTCGACTTGTCGCTGAAGCGCGACGACTACCGCAAAACTTTTTTGCTGGCCAGCGACATCGAGAACCTGCGCCGCTACCAGAACGACATCGACGACGAAGTAAAAACCGGCCGGCGCGACTTCTTCGACCTTAGCACCAAGCTGATGACCCAGCGGGTGAAGGAGATGCAGACGCTCTACCGCGAAATCTTGGCCAAACCCTTTGATTTCACCATAAGCGAGACTTTTCAAACGGACTTCGAGAAGGCCACTTGGCCTACCGATAAGGCCATTCAGCGCGAGCTGTGGCGCAAAATGCTGAAGTTTGAAACTTTGAGCCGGGTATCGGAGATGATGGAGGCCCAGGAAAAAGCCAAAACGGCGAAGCCCTCGGCCGCTACCACGGCCCCCGCGGCGGCCAACGCCAAGGCTCCCACGGCCCCCGAGCCGGTGCGCACGCCCGCCCAGATGGAAGCCGAAGCCCGCAAGCGCGTGCTAAAAACCTACGACGACCAGTTTGCTGATCTGTTGGACGTTGATGCCAATGAGCAATTAGCTAATTATGCCAACGTCATTGCGAACACTTATGACCCGCACACCGACTACTTTGCGCCCAAGGCCAAGGAAGATTTTGACTACCAGCTCACCGGCCGCTTCGAGGGCATTGGGGCCCAACTGCGGGAGAAGGACGGGTTGATTTACATCGAGGATATTCTACCCGGTTCGGCTTCGGCCCGGCAAGGCGAATTGAAAAAGGGCGACGCCATTTTGCGCGTGGCCCAGGGTGCCGCCGAGCCGGTGAGCATCGAGGGCTGGCGCATTACGAAGGCCGTGACGCTCATTAAGGGCAAGAAAGGCTCGGAAGTACGCCTTACGGTGCGCAAGGCCGATGGTACGACTAAAGTGGTGCCTATTATCCGCGACGTGGTAATCAACGACGAAGCCTACGCCCGTTCGGCGGCCATTACTGATAAAAACCAGAAGTTTGGCTACTTGGATTTGCGCACGTTCTACGCCGATTTTAATAACGACGGTAGCCCCAACTCGTCGCAAGACGTGAAAAAAGAACTGGCCAAGATGAATCAGGAAGGTGTGAAAGGCGTCATCCTGGACTTGCGCTACAACGGCGGCGGTTCGCTGAACGACGCCGTGGATATGGGTGGCTTATTCATCGACAGTGGCCCCATTGTGCAGATTCGCGACGGCCGCGGCCGCACCACCGTGCTGGAGGACAAAGACCCACAAGTGCAGTACAGCGGGCCCCTGGTGATTCTGGTGAACAAGTACAGTGCCTCGGCTTCGGAAATCCTGGCTGCGGCCATGCAGGACTACAAGCGCGCCGTGATTGTGGGTTCGGCTAGCACTTACGGTAAGGGCACCGTGCAGCGCATTGTGGACTTGGATGAGAGCCTACCGAATGAATTGAACAGCCTCAAGCCTTTCGGCTCCTTGAAGTTTACCACTTCAAAGTTTTACCGCGTGAATGGAGGCTCAACTCAGTTCAAAGGCGTGGTGCCCGACATTGTGCTCCCCGACATGTATTCATACTTGGAGGAAGGCGAGAAGGGCTCGGACTACCCGCTGAAGTGGGATGAAATTGCTCCTGCTCGCTACCGCCCCTGGAATACTCAGCCGGCCTACGACAAGTTGCGCGCTGCTAGCAAAGCCCGCGTGGCCACCAGCCCCGGCTTCAACGTGATGACCGAAACCAGCCAGATGATGCTGGCCCGCAAGAAGGAATCGATTGAATCGCTGAACCTAGTAACGTACCGCGCCAAGCAGCGCCAGAACAAGGTGGAAGCCGATAAGTACGACGCTGCCCAAAAGGCTACCACTGCCCTAGCTTTCTCGCCCCTACGCGCCGACGTGCAAGCCGCCAACGGCGATACGATAAAGATTAATCGTGATCAGCGGTTCACTAAGAATCTCAAGAAGGACATCATCATCGGTGAAGCTGTTTCTATCATCGAAGACCAGTTGTAGGGCCCCAGGCTCCTGACGTTTTCAAAGCCCTCAACCTTGCGGTTGAGGGCTTTTTTTATGCTTTTCTTTAGCTACTATACCTGTTAGTAAATCGCCTGTTAAAAATTATTTTCAATACCCTTAAAATATTTTTTTCAACTTACTAATAATCAACATTATACTAATAATAATAGATTGTTAAAATAATTAGTAAACAGGCAACTAAAAAGCCGATTGAAAGTGTTTATCCGGTATGACGACGACGCACGAAGAAACCCGCATCATCCCGCTCATCCCGCAGGCCGACCTGGGGGCCCCTGAGCCGCAGCAACTGGTAGCCGATGAGGCTTGGCGCAAGTCCATTCCGGCGCAGGTATTCCTGAACTACTTTTTCGCCATCAACTACCACATCCAAGAAAGCGACGACGTGCTGGGTGGTTTGCAGCACCTGCCGTTTTTCCGCAACCACGCGGCCGAGTTGGGCGACGCCGACGTGGCGGCTCTGACGAAGCTGTTGCACACGTGCTGGAGCACGGAGTACGCCCTGCGCGCCACGGCCGAGTTGGGCGACGATAACTTCCTACGCAACGCCTTGCACTGGACGTTTCCGCAGGCTTACCACGCCATTCTTTCGGGCCTTCAGGCCTTTTTGTACACCACTGGCGTGCGTAGCAATAACAACCAGCTGGTGCGCCGCGAGGTAGGCCGGTTGGTGGTGAAGAACGCCTACCCGCGCCCGGTGTCGTTCTATGCCGCGGGGGCCTATGGCGACTTTAGCATCCACCGGTTGCCGCTGGCGGGCTATAAGGCCGGGCTGCACATTGCCAGCAAGGAGATTGACGCCCAGGCCCAGATCGGCCAGTTCCTGCGCACCACGCGCAAGATGAAGGCCCAGTGGACCCGCACCCAGGTGCAAGCCAATCCCAACACGGCCATCCGCAGCCAGAAAACCGGACGGCCCCTTGATAAGTGGACCGCCGCGCACTGGCAGCAGATTACCTGGCGGCTGGGCTACACTACCATCTTCGACTTGCTGGGCCGCCTGCGCATCTCGCAGAGCAGCCGCGAGATTGAGCGCTACGTGGAAGCCGATATTGATTTCAAACTCTTCCACGCCTCGCTGCTCAACATTGTGAGCTACCTCAACGGCATTCACGAAACCTACGTGGCCAAGGCCTTAGGCCTGGAGCGCTACCGGAAACTGGTAGCCGATTTGCCGGCGCACCTCCAGGCCGGCTTTGTGCAGGAGCGTTTGCGCACCCGCGTCGAGCCTGTATTGGCCCCCACGCCGCCCACTGCCCCGGCCGTGGCCGTGGAGGCGCCCAACTACCGCATGGCCGCCTAAATTGCGGATTTTGGGAATGACCGTTAGCAATATTGTTGTTGACGGCCGAACCAGTAGCGCTTGCTGGAGTTTTATTACTGAAAAGCCGCTCCCTTTTAGGAGCGGCTTTTTCATTGGCTACTTTTGCGGCGGCCTTGCCTCGCCGTCTGCTCGCTCAATGGAGCACCGGGCGCAGGGCCCCACGGGTGCACAACCCCAGCAGCCGTCCCCAAAATCTGAAAAATCCGCCCTAATCCGCAAAATCCGTGATTCATTTAAGCGAACAAGAACTCCAGCGCCGCCACAAACTCGAAGAGCTGGAAAAGCTGGGCGTGGAAGCCTACCCGTCGGAGTTGTTCGACGTGACGTTCTACGCCAAGGAAATCCACGACAACTACCACCCCGAGCTGAACAACTTCCAGGAAGTGAGCCTGGCGGGCCGGCTAATGTCGCAGCGCGTGATGGGCAAGGCCTCGTTTGCAGAGCTGATGGACACCTCGGGCCGCATCCAGCTTTACATCAACCGCGACGAAATTTGCCCCGGCGAGGACAAGACGTTGTACAACAACGTGTTCAAGAAGCTGCTCGACCTGGGCGACTTCATCGGCGTGAAGGGCCACGTGTTTGTGACGCAGGTGGGCGAAACGTCCATCCACGTGAAGGAGCTGAAACTGCTGGCCAAGGCTCTGCGCCCGCTGCCCGTAGTGAAGGAGAAAGTGGACGAGGCGACCGGCGAAAAAGTCGTTTACGATGCCTTCACCGACCCCGAACAGCGCTACCGCCAGCGCTATGTAGACTTGGTGGTGAACCCGCACGTGCGCGACACCTTCATCAAGCGGACGCAGCTGGTGCAATCCATGCGCAACTTCTTGAACGACAAAGGTTACCTGGAAGTAGAAACGCCGATTTTGCAGCCGCTGTACGGCGGCGCGGCGGCGCGGCCCTTCAAAACGCACCACAACACGCTGGACATGGCGCTGTACCTGCGCATTGCCAACGAACTGTACCTGAAGCGCCTGATTGTGGGCGGGTTCGACGGCGTATACGAGTTTAGCAAGGACTTCCGCAACGAGGGCATGTCGCGGTTTCACAACCCCGAGTTCACCCAGATGGAACTGTACGTGGCTTACAAAGACTACCACTGGATGATGGACCTGGTGGAGGAAATGGTGGAGCGCGTGGCCATGACGCTGCACGGCAAAACCGAGGTGCAGGTGGGCGAAAACGTCATCAACTTCCAGCGCCCTTGGCAGCGCCTGACGATGTTTGAGGCCATTGAGAAGTTCACCGGCCACGCCATTGGGGCCCTGGACGAGGCGGCCCTGCGCACCGTGGCCGACGCGCTGCACGTGAAGCTGGACCCCAGCATGGGCAAGTCCAAAATCATCGATGAGATTTTTGGGGAATACGTGGAGCCCAAGCTCATCCAGCCCACGTTCATCACCGATTATCCGGTGGAGATGTCGCCGCTGGCCAAAAAGCACCGCGACCACCCGGGCCTGGTGGAGCGGTTCGAAGCCATTTGCAACGGCAAGGAAATCTGCAACGCCTTCTCCGAGCTAAACGACCCGATTGACCAGCGCAAGCGCTTCGAGGGCCAGTTGGAACTGGGCAAGCGCGGCGACGTGGAGGCCATGGTGCTCGACGAGGACTTCCTCCGGGCCCTGGAGTACGGCATGCCGCCCACGGCCGGCCTGGGCATCGGCATCGACCGCCTGAGCATGATCATGACCAACTCCAATTCCATCCAGGATGTGTTGTTCTTCCCACAGATGAAGGCCGAAAAGCTGGATTAACTCGAAGGTCTAAAACGTAAAAAGGCCCGCACGATGAATCGTGCGGGCCTTTTTACGTTTTAGAGCTGAGTCAACGGCCACTTGGTGTAGAGACGCATCTTTGCGTCTGCTCGCGGCCCGGTTTCGGCCTAACGGAAGACGCAAGGATGCATTTCTACCCCGTGCCGGGGCCCTGATTATTGGCTGGAAGCCCTTATTAGTCGAGGGCTTGGGCTGACTCATCGCTCATCGAGCGCAGGAGGGCGTCGGCGGCTTGGTCGTCGGTGCCGGGCGCGGGGGCCGCAGGGGTTTTGCCCAAGGCCCGCTGGGCGCGCTTTTTCAGGTCGTCGGCCCATTTCGTGGCCGATTCGCGGAGCTGGGAGCGGGCCTCGTCGCCGGTTTCGGGGGCCAGCAGCAGGCCGGCTACGATGCCAGCCGTAGCGCCGGCCAGCAACGAAAAAATTACTTTGCCTTTGTCGTCGTTCATGGCGGTAAAAATTAAATAATCAGCTATGAAAAAGCCCCGTGCCGAATGGCACAGGGCTTTTTAAAGTAACTAACTTGGGAGCACTAGGCTTTCAAGTCGTTCAACATCTTGGTGATTTCGGCTTTGCCTTTGCCGAGCTTGTCTTGCAGCTTGCCGACGAGTTCGTCGCCTTTGCCTTCAGCATAGGTCAGGTCTTCGTCGGTGAGCTGGGCGTACTGCTGCTTCAGTTTGCCTTTCAGGTCGTCCCAGTTGCCTTGCAGGCGCAGGCTGCCGGCACCGGTCAGGTCTTCGAGCTTGCCCGAATACTCTTTGAATTTAGCTTCGAGGTCCGTGCTGATTTTGGTGGCTTGCTCGCCCAACTGGCCGCTGTACTTAGTGGCAGCGCCTTTCCAGTTTTCAAGGGTGTTCGAGCCTTTATCGGGGGCCAGCAGGATACCGGCGATGATGCCAGCGCCAGCACCGGCGAGGGCGGCGAGGAGAATTTTGCCGGCGTTATTGTCTTCTTCTTGGTACGACATGGGGAAGGGGTAAGAGAAAGTGAAAGAATCGTGAAAGAGCTGCGGGCCAGGGCCCGCAGCAGGGCATCTTTGAGCCTAATACGCTACGGCGCGGCGAGGGTTGAGGTACGGCCCCAAATTTTATGGCTCCACGCCCGGGGGCGCGTATTTTCGCCCCCTTGCCCTGCTCCATGCCCGCCCACGCCGACTACCGCGCCTTCTGCCGCACCGCGCCCGAGCTGCCAGTATTTGCCCAGCCGTGGTACCTTGATGCCTGCGCCGCGGGTGGCGCCTGGGACGTTGTACTGGCCCGCGAAAACGGCTATATCGTGGCCGCTTGGCCTTATTTCCACAAGCGGCGGGGGCCCTGGCGCTACGCCACCGTGCCGCCCTTTGTGAAGTGGCTGGGGCCCTACGTACTGCCCGAGCTGCGCACCGACCCGCGCCGCGAAGCGGCCGCGCTGGCGGCGCTGCTGGCCCAGTTGCCGCCGCTAGCCGCGTTTAAGCAGAACTGCTACCCCACGCTCGCCGACGGGCAGCTGCTGCGCGGGCGGGGCTTCGGCCTAACCACGGCCTATACCTACCGCTTGGGGCCCCTGCGCGACCTGGCGCGGGTGGAGGCTGGGCTGCACAAGGGCATCCGGCGCGACATCCGGCAGGCGCGGCGCAAAGTGCGCGTGGTGCACGACCTGAGCCTGGCTACTTTCTGGGCGGTGAACCGGCTGAGCTTTGCGCGCCAAGGCCTGGCAGTGCCGTACTCGGAGGCGCAGTTCCGGAGGCTCGACGGGGCCCTGGCGGCGCAGGGGGGCCGGCAGCTGTTTTTCGCCGTCGATGCCCAGGGCCGGGTGCACTCGGTGGCCTACCTGATTTGGGACGCCACCACGGCCTACTACCACCTGGCCGGCGACGACCCCGCGCTGCGGGCCAGCGGCGCGGGCATTTTGCTGGCCTGGGAGTGCATCCGCTACACTAGCGAAGTGCTGGGGCTCAACTGCTTCGATTTTGAAGGCAGCATGCTGCCGGGCGTCGCGCGGGTGCGGGTGCGGTTCGGGGCCGTTCAAACGCCGTACTTTTTCATCTGGAAATACCATTCCCGCCTCTTCGAATGGCTGGATAAATTAAAAAACTAACCTCCCTACCAACGCCCGCCATGCCCACCGAAAAACGCTACGTGCTCAACCCCGCGCCCTTCGTGGTGCCCACCACCGACGGCAAGCTCATCGAGGAGCACGTGGGCCAGGCAAGCACCGGCACGGCCGCCTACAGCCTGGCCCACATGGTGGCCCCGCCCCACTGGAGCGAGCCGCACCAGACGCCCACGTTCGACGAAATCACCATTGTGGTGCGCGGCCGCAAGCGGTTCGAAATCGACGGCGACACCGTGGAACTGCACGCCGGGCAGGCGCTGCTCATCAAGGGCGGGGCCCGGGTGCGCTACGCCAACCCCTTCGACGAGGAGTGCGAATACTGGTCGATTTGCGTGCCGGCGTTCAGCCCCGACACGGTGAACCGCGAGGACGATTGATGCGGGCCCCCGGCGAAACCGACCTGGCGCGCTTGCTGGCCACCATGCAGCCCGCGCTGCACCCTGGCGACTACGTGTTTTGCGTGGCGGGGGCCGGCGCGCCCGTGCCGGCGGGGGCCCTGGGTTGGTTTCGGGAGGCGGAAGGCGTCACCCTCATTTTACCCCGCGCCGACGCTGACGCTTATGGCTTTGCCTACGAATACGTGGCCGCTTGGCTGACCCTGACGGTGCACTCGTCGCTGGCCGCCGTGGGGCTGACGGCCGCCGTGGCCGAGGCCCTGACCCGGGAAAACATCAGCTGCAACGTGGTAGCGACCTATTACCACGACCATTTATTCGTGGCCCGCGCCGACGCCGACCGGGCCCTGGGGGCCCTACGCGCGCTGTCGGCCGCCGCCACGGCTTCCCTTATTAATTCCAATCAATGATAAAATTCCTACTCGCCCTAGGCCTGGCTTTTACTGGAGCCGCTGCCGCTCAAACCCCCACCGCCCCAGCGCCAGCCTCCACCGCGCCCACCGTCACGGCCATCCGGGCCGGGCGGCTGGTGGACGTAGTGGGCGGCAAGCTGCTCACCAACCAGATTATTCTGGTCAGTGGCGATAAAATCACGGCCGTGGGGCCCAATTTGGCCATTCCGGCCGGCGCCACGGTTGTGGACTTGAGCAACGCCACGGTGCTGCCGGGCCTCATGGACTGCCACACCCACCTCAGCGGCGAGCCGGGCGACAACTACTACGAAGACATGTTCCGCAAGTCGCCCATTGACCGGGCGTTGGTGGCGCCGGTGTACGCGGCGCGCACTTTGCAGGCGGGCTTCACGATGGTGCGCGACCTGGGCGGCAGCAGCCTCATCGACGTGAGCCTGCGCAACGCCATCAACGCCGGCACCCTGCCGGGGCCCCGGATGCTGGTGGCCACCTTCGCCCTGAGCGCCACCGGCGGCCACGGCGACCCCACCACCGGCTTCGTGCCGGGCCTGAAATTTGGCGAGAACCCCGATTTCACGGGCATTGCCGACGGGCCCGAGGAAATCCGCAAGCGCGTGCGGACCAACGTGAAGTTCGGAGCCGACTGGATTAAGGTGCTGGCCACGGCTGGCGTGCTTTCGGAGGAAGGCAGCGCGGGCGCGGCCCTGTACTCGTTCGAAGAGCTAAAGGCCGCCGTGGAAGAGGCCCACCGCTGGGGCCGCCAGGTGGCCGCCCATGCCCACGGGGCCGAGGGCATCAAGCTGGCCGTGCGCGCCGGCGTCACCAGCATCGAGCACGGCTCGCTGCTCGACGACGAGGGCATCCAGCTGATGAAGAAAAACGGTACCTGGCTGGTGTCGGATATTTACGACGACGATTACATCCTGAGCGAATACGCCAAGAAGGGTTTCCCCGAGAAAATCATCGAAAAGGAGCGCAGCGTGGGCAAGTTGCAGCGCGAGAACTTCCAAAAAGCGGTGCGGGCCGGTGTGAAAGTGGCCTTCGGCACCGATGCCGCGGTGTACCCGCACGGCGGCAACGGCAAGCAGTTTTTCTACATGGTGAAGTTCGGCCTCACGCCCATGCAGGCCATTCAGTCGGCCACCATCCGGGCCGCCGAGCTGCTGCAGTGGCAGGACCGCACCGGCTCGCTCACCGCCGGCAAACTAGCTGATATCGTGGCCGTGCCCGGTAACCCCCTCGCCGACGTGCGGGCCCTGGAAACGGTGCAATTCGTGATGAAAGAAGGCAAAGTGTACCGCAACGAGCCGAAGCCTTAATTAGCAGCCCCCAGCGGCAGGCTGGCCGCGCCCACAATGCGGTGCGTGGCGGGCTCTTGCACCAGCACCACGGCGTGCAGGTTTTCCGTTTTCCACTCCGGCCGCAGGGCCAGCGGGGCGTTGAACGCGGCGCGGCCGCTGGCGGGCCCCAAGGAACGCAGCGCCCGCACCACGGCGGCGTGGCGCAGCAGGCGGCCGGCGTTTTCGCCCCGGCCCACCTGGGTGGCCAAGCCGGTTTCGGTGATGACCAGGAATACGTCGGCCGTGGGGGCCCCAGCGGTCAGGGCCGCTACTTGCACGGCTAGGGCCCCGGGGCCCTGGCGCGCGAGGTGCACGGCGGTGCGGGGACCCTGGGCAGCGTTGGCAATGGCGGCCACCAGCGCGGCCCGGTTGCTGCCCACCAGCTCCACCTGGCCGTTCACCACGGCCTGGGGCGTGTAGGAACCGGTGCCGAAGCCCGCTGCGTAGGCCCGCTGGCGGTCGGTGAACTGGGCCGCCGAAAACGGGTCTTTCCAGCCCAAGCGGTTCCAATAATCGACGTGCTGGCCGAGGACAATGACCTCCGCTCCGGGCACTGATTGGGCCACCTCCAGCTCGCGCAGCGCCGCATCGGCGGCCGGGCAGCTCGAGCAGCCTTCCGAAGTGAACAGCTCGACCACTACCGGCACCCGGGCGGCGGCCGGCGGGATGAGCGGGGCCGGGCGGTGAGCGGCGAGGGCCCCGGCCACGGCCAGCATGGGCAATCCAACGAGCACGAAACGTTTCATGGCGAACGGGGCTTAAAGGGGAACGGTTGGGTTTTGGGCGGGCAGACGCCGCCCGGGGCCCGGCCTTACAACCGCGGTTCGAAAAAAAATATTCTTCTCAGCTGTAAGGGCCACGGCCTGCGGGCGTCTGCCCGCTGGCTGGCCTAGCCGCCGCCGGGATTGCCGGGGCCCCGGTATCTTTCCTGTTCATTCCTTCGCCTCCTTTTTCGCCGCCCATGAAACGCCTCGTCGAAAAGCACCCGCTGGCCATCCGCTGGTTCCACTGGCTGAACTTCCCCATCCTCGCGCTCATGATCTGGAGCGGGCTGCTCATCTACTGGGCCAACGACGTGTACCGCATCGGCTGGGGCCCCACCACGCTGTTTAAGTTTTTCCCCGACGGCTTTTACAAGGCCTTGGGCATGCCCCAAAAGCTCGCCCAGGGCATGAACTGGCACTTTGCTTTGATGTGGCTGTTCGTAATCAACGGCCTGCTGTACGTGGGCTACACGCTGGTTTCGGGCGAGTGGCGCCACCTGCTGCCCGACCGTAACTCCTTCAGGGAAGCTATTTTGGTGACGCTCCACGACCTGGGCCTGCGCAAGGGCGAGCCGCCGGTGGTGAAGTACAACGGGGCCCAGAAAATTGCCTACACCGCCGTGGTGCTCATGGGCGCGGGCTCGCTGCTCACGGGCCTGGCCATCTACAAGCCGGTGCAATTTGCCTGGCTCATGGGCCTGCTCGGCGGCTACGAGTGGGCCCGCGCCGAGCACTTCATCCTCACCGTCGGCTACGTGCTGTTCTTCGTGGTGCACATCGCGCAAGTGGTGCGGGCCGGCTGGAACAACTTCCGCTCGATGGTGGCCGGCTTCCAAATGGTGGACGCGCAGCACCCAGCGGCCGGCGAGCCGGTGGCCGGGGCCCCGGCCCGCTCCACCACTCCTACCCTGCCCGCTTAGCTCGTTTTTGTAATGGAAACCCGTCCCGATTATTCCGCCCCGCCGCTGCCCGAGTCACCAGCCGGCCTGCTCGAAGCCGACGTAGCCCGGCAAGCAGCTGGCCGCTCGCGCCGCGCCTTCATTGTAGGGGGCCTGGCGGCCCTGGCCGGCGTCGGCGGCTGGCGCTGGCTGCTCACGCGCCCCACCGACGACGGCACGCCGTGGCCCTTCCGCCGGGTGCTCGACGCCAACGGGCGCCTTTCGCAGGCCTACTTCCGCGAAGCGCGGCTGGCGCCTACGTTTCCTAAGGCAATGGCCACCACCCGCCAAAACGGTAACATTGGGCTGGAACAGTCCTTCGTAACCGCCGACTGGCGCATGCGGGTGCAGGCCTACGCCCCGGCCGGGGCCCCGGCGCGCGTGCAGGAATTCACCATCGACGACATCAAAGCCCTGCCGCGCGTGGACATGACGACGGAGCTGAAGTGCATCGAGGGCTGGAGCATCAAGGTGAACTGGGTGGGGGCCCGGTTCTCCGATTTCCTCGAAAAATACCCGCTGGCCACCGCAGGCGGCCGGGCAGCCCGCTACGTCAGCGTCGTCACGCCCGACGAGAAATACTACGTGGGCCTGGATTTGTCCAACGCCGTGCACCCCCAAACGCTGCTTTGCTACGAGATGAACGGCCAGCCCCTGACGGGGGCCCACGGCGCGCCGCTGCGCCTGGTCACGCCGCTCAAGTACGGCATCAAGCACCTCAAACGCATCGGCACCATTGCGTTTGTGGACGAGCGGCCGGCCGATTTCTGGGCCGAGCAGGGCTACGACTGGGACTCGGGCCACTGATGCCGGCGCCCCTTGCCGCGCCGCCGGGCCCCCAGGGCCCCGGCCAGCCGCCCCACCCCGCCCCAGAGCCCCGGCAGTGGCTGGCCCGCTACGGCCACGAGCTGTACCGCTATGCCCTGGCCCGCGTAGCCGGGGCTGATGCCGCCGAAGAGCTGGTGCAAGCCACCCTGCTCCGGGCCCTGCAAGCGCTGGGCAATTTCCGGGGCGAGGCGTCGGAGCGGACCTGGCTGTTTGCCATTTTGAAGCGGCAAATACTTGATTATTACCGCCGGCAAGCCCGCCGCCCCGAAGTGTCGCTTGCCGAGCTGGCGCCCGAGGGCCCTACGGAAGCCGATTTTTTTGAGGAAGCCAACGGCCACTGGCGCGCCGCCCAGGCCCCCACCAGCTGGCAAACCGCCGACGGGGCCCTGGAGCAGGCGGAGCTGCAAGCCGCCCTGCACCGCTGCCAGGCGCGCCTGCCTGCCCGGCACGGCGCCGTGTTCGCCCTGCGGTTTGTGGAAGAATTACCGGCCGAAGAAATCTGCCGCGCGCTGTCGCTGTCGGCGGCCAACTACTGGGTCATCATCCACCGGGCCAAGCTCCAGTTGCGCCGCTGCCTTGAGCAGCACGGCCTGGGCCGCCGCGCCTAACCCTATTGCTACCACCTGCCATGCTGCGCCTGCTCTCCTGCCGCCACGCCACCCTGCTCATCGAGCAGCGCGCCGACGCGCCCCTGGCCCCGCGCGACCGGCGCAGCCTGTGGCTGCACCTGCGCTACTGCCCCTATTGCCACCGCTACGCCCACCAAACCGTGCTGCTGGTGCTACTGGCCCAGGCCCGGGCCGCCGGCGCCCCGGCCCAGCTGCCCGGCCTGCCCGACGCCGCCCGGCAGCGCATCCGGCAGCAACTGGCGGGCGCCGGCCTCGATGCCCTGTGAGGGAAACCGCCGGTGGGGCCCCAATGGCAATTTACGCTGGTTCAATTATATAAATACTATATTATATAAATACTATATTATATAAATACTATATTCGCCGGCCCGCTATTTTCTACCCCTGGGGGCCCCGGCGGATGCGGCTCATTACGCTAAGTAACTCAACAACCCAGCGCAACTGTTTCGGCACCACTCGTTTCAGCCGTATCATTACCCAGCGGAACGCCTGCCGTAACCCCATCATTTCCTTTCCTTCTCTTCCCCGCCGCATGGACCAGCGCATCATCAACCTGTTCGACGAGTACACGCACGCCCCGCTTACCCGCAAGGACTTTCTGGACCGGCTGGCCAAGCTGGCCGGCGGCACTGCCCTGGCCCTGGCCGCCCTGGCCGTGCTGGAACCCGGCTACGCCCAGGCCGCCACCGTCAGCACATCGGCCGATGACCTCGTGCTGGAGGACGTGACCTGGCCCGGCGACGGGGGCCCCGTGAAGGGCTACCTGGCGCGCCCCAAAGGCAAGAAAAAGCTGGGGGCCGTGGTGGTCATCCACGAAAACCGGGGCCTCACGCCCCACATCAAAGACGTGACGCGCCGCGTGGCCCAGGCCGGCTACCTGGCCCTGGGCGTCGATGCGCTGTCGCCCCTGGGCGGCACGCCCACCGACGAGGACCAAGGCCGCACGCTCATCGGCCAACTCGACGCCGCCAAAAACCTGAACAACTACCTGGCCGCCCTCGCCTACCTCCGCGCCCGGCCCGAGAGCAACGGGCGCACCGGCTGCGTGGGCTTCTGCTGGGGCGGGGGCCTGAGCAACCAGCTGGCCGTGCACGACCCGAAGCTAAACGCCGCCGTGGCCTACTACGGCCAGCAGCCCAAAGCCGAAGACGTGCCCCAAATCAAGGCTGCCCTGATGCTGCACTACGCCGGCCTCGACGAGCGCATCGACGCCGGCATCCCCGCCTACGAAGCCGCGCTCAAGGCCAACCACACGCCTTACGAGCTGTTCGTGTACCCCAACGTGAACCACGCGTTCAACAACGACACGTCCCCCGCCCGCTACAACGCCGAGGCCGCCAAGCTGGCCTGGGAACGCACCCTGAAGCTGTTCAAGGACAAGCTGGCGTAAGCAATTCTACCTGTTTTTTCTGCACAAGGGGCCCCGCTGTTGCCAGCAGCGGGGCCCCTTGTGCTGAAACTGATTTGGCAGAAACTACACCAGCAAGCTTAGAAAATCCTGCTTGCCGTTGAGGTACTCAAAGCCGAAGCCTTCGTCGGCCATGCGCGCCTTGATGCCCTCTACGTCGCGCGGGTTGCTGACCTCGACGCCGATGAAAACGGGGCCTTTTTCTTTGTTGTTCTTCTTGATGTACTGAAACTGGATGATGTCGGTGCCTTCGGCTAGCACGTTGTTCACGAAGCGGCGCAGGGCCCCGGGGACCTGGTTGAAGGTCACCATGAAGTAGTGCTTGAGGCCTTGGTGGCGCTGGGCGCGCTCCTTGATGTCCTCCATCCGGGTGATGTCGTTGTTGGAGCCGCTGACAATGCAGACCACCGTTTTGCCCCGAATCTGGTCGGCGTAGGCGTGCAGGGCCGAGATGGCGAGCGTACCGGCGGGCTCCAGCACCATGCCTTCCTCGTTGTACATCTTCAGCAGGTCTTCGCACACCTGGCCCTCGGGCACGAGGTGCACCTCGTCGAGCAGGGCCTGGCAAATTCCAAACGTCAGCTCGCCGGGGCACTTCACGGCCGCGCCGTCCACGAAGGTGTCGAGGCTGGCCAGCGCCTGCCGCCGTCCGGCCCGAATGGCGTCGTGCATGCTGGGGGCCCCCAGCGGCTGCACCCCGATGAGCCGGGTGTGCGGGCTAAGCTGCCGGAATACGCTCGATAAGCCCGAGGCCAGCCCGCCGCCGCCGATGGGCATGAAACAAAAGTCAATTAGCTTGTGATGAGTCGATTTCAGAATTTCTAGGCCCACCGTGGCTTGGCCCTCCACAACGGCCAAGTCATCAAAGGGATGCACAAACGTGCTGCCGCGCGCGTCGCAAAACACCTGCGCCGCGTGGTAGCAATCATCGAACGTGCGGCCAGTAAGGTGCACCGTCACCATGTCCTTGCCGAAGAGACGCACCTTGTCTACCTTCTGGGCGGGCGTTTGGGCCGGCATGAAAATATCACACGCCAGGTTCAGCAACTGGCAAGCGTAGGCTACGCCCTGGGCGTGGTTGCCGGCGCTGGCGCACACAATCTCACGCCCCGGCACGGTGGTGGGCAGTGTCGCAATCTTATTGTAAGCCCCCCGGATTTTATAGGAGCGCACCACCTGCAAATCCTCCCGCTTCAGCAAAATAGTGGCGTCGTAGGTACGCGAGAGGCCAAGGTTCAGCATCAGGGGCGTCTTGGTAATCACACCTTTGAGGCGGCGCGCGGCAGCCTCCACGTTTTCCAGGGTGACGGCAGTGGCCGCCGGAGCCAGCAGGTCGGGCATCGGGGCAGGAACAATTAATAGCTTAAAAAGGCCGTCACGCTGAACGAAGTAATAAAAAGCGGTTACGCTTCCACGTTCTCAGAGGTGCGCGAGCGCAGCTCGCGCACGGTCGCGCCGGTCTGCCACAATTCCGATTCGCGTACTTCTTTCAATTCGGCTTCCAGCTCGGCGCGGTAGTTAGGCGTCGAGCCGCGCTCGATGGTGCGGCGGGCTTCTTCGCCGCTGGCCACGCTGTCGTACAGGTCGTTGAGCACGGGCAGGGTGGCGTCGCGGAACTTGCCTTTCCAGTCGAGGGCCCCACGCTGAGCCGTTACCGAGCAGTTGCCAAACATCCAGTCCATGCCGTTTTCGCCCACCAGCGGCACAAGGCTCTGGGTCAGCTCCTCCACGGTTTCGTTGAAGGCTTCGGAGGGCGAATGGCCGCGCTGGCGCAGCACCTGGTACTGGGCCTCGATGATACCGGCCAGGGCCCCCATCAGTACGCCGCGCTCACCGGTGAGGTCAGAGTACACTTCCTTCTTAAAGTCGGTTTCGAACAAGTAGCCCGAGCCCACGCCGATGCCCATCGCAATGGCTTTTTCCCAGGCCTTGCCGGTGGCATCCTGGAACACGGCAAACGACGAGTTCAGCCCGCCGCCGGCCACAAACAAGCGGCGCAGGCTGGTGCCGCTGCCCTTAGGAGCCACCAGAATCACGTCGATGTCCTTGGCCGGGATGATGTTGGTCTGCTCATTAAACGTGATGCCAAAGCCATGCGAGAAATACAGCGTTTTGCCCGGCGCAAGGTATTTCTGGAGGGTAGGCCACAGCGCAATCTGGCCCGCATCGGAAAGCAGGTTGCAGATGATGGTGCCCTTGTCGGCGGCCTCCTCAATCGAAAACAACGACTCGCCTGGCACCCAGCCGTCCTTGATGGCGCGGTCCCACGACGGCGTGCCTTCGCGCTGGCCCACGATGACGCGAAAGCCGTTGTCGCGCATGTTCAGCGCTTGGCCGGGGCCCTGCACGCCGTAGCCGATGATGGCGATGGTGTCGTCTTTCAGGAAATCGAGGGCCTTGGCGAGCGGAAATTCGTCGCGGGTGATTACGGTTTCGGGTACGCCGCCGAAATTGATGGTAGCCATTAGGTTGGGGGTTGTTGTAGCGTGGACGCTGCGAGTCCACGCGTGGGTTTAAAAAATGGGTTTCGTTCAAACGCGCGGGCTCGCAAAGCCCGCGCTACATCTCTACATCGTGAAGACCTGTTCGCGGTCGTTCAAAAACTCGTTCTCCGCCACTTCCTCGCTCGGCTCGCGGCGCTCAAACTCCCGGAGCTTGTGGTGGAAACCGTCACTGGCCTTGATGATGGCGATGCGCGCCGAGCGCACAAACTCAATCAGCCCATACGGCTGCAAAGCCTTAATGAGGTTGTCGGTTTCCTCGCGGTGGCCAGTGGTTTCAAACACCGTGTAGTCCTTGCGGATAACCACGGCGCGGGCCCCATTCTCGCGGAGCAAGCGCTCCACGAGCACTTTTTCAGCAATCACGTCGGTGGGCACTTTGTACAGGGCCATTTCCTGCCAAATCACGTCGGCGTTGGTGTTGAAGTACACCTTCAGCACCTCCACTTGCTTCTCAATCTGCTTGGCCAGCTTCTCCACCACTTCCTCCGTTTCCACAATTACGATGTTGAAGCGGTGGATGCCCTCAATCTCAGAGGGCGACACGTTGAGGCTCTCGATGTTGATTTTGCGGCGCGAAAAAATAATGGCAATGCGGTTGAGCAGGCCTACCTGGTTTTCGGTGTACGCCGTGATGTTGTATTCCTGACGGTCGGCGGGCTCGGGACTCATAAGTGTTGGGTTTTAATCAGTAGGGGCCATCATGCTGAGCGTAGCCGAAGCATCTCTACTGCTCAGCTAATTATGTTACTGCCGCGGTAGAGATGCTTCACTGCGTGGACGCCAGATGAGCATGACGTTCTTTTTATATTTAATTCCCTTACCGCAGCCGGATTTCTGCCACGCTGCACCCTTGCGGCACCATCGGGAAGATGTTGTTTTCCTTGGTCACCATCACCTCGAGCAAGAAAGAGCCCGAATGCGCCAGCATCTTTTCCAGCGCCGGGCGCAGGTCGGCGCGGGCGGCCACGCGCTGGCCGGCAATGCGGTAGCCAGCCGCTACGGCCACAAAATCAGGGCTCTGGATGTCCACAAACGAGTAGCGGCGCTGGTGGAACAGCTCCTGCCACTGCCGCACCATGCCCAGAAACTGGTTGTTGAGGATGATGATTTTCACGTCCACGCCCGTCTGCATGATGGTGCCCAGCTCCTGAATAGTCATCTGGAAACCGCCGTCGCCAATCACGGCCACCACCGGCCGGTCGGGCGCGCCAAACTTGGCGCCGATGGCCGCCGGCAGCGCGAAGCCCATCGTACCCAGGCCGCCGCTCGTCACGTTGCTGCGCGCGTGGTTGAACTGCGCGTAGCGGCAGGCCACCATCTGGTGTTGCCCCACGTCGGACACGATAATGGCCTCGCCCCGAGTGATTTCGTTGAGCTGCTGCATCACCTCGCCCATCGTCAGCTCCTCCGAAGTCGGGAATAATTCTTCCCGAATCACGGCCTCCACTTCCTGCGCCATGTGGTCGTTGAAGCGGGCCAGCCACTCGGGGTGGGCCCGGCGCTCAACCAGCGCCGTGAGCAGCGGCAGGGTTTCCTTGCAGTCGCCCCACACCGGCATGGTAGTTTTCACGTTCTTGTCAATCTCGGTGGGGTCAATGTCGAGGTGAATCACCTGCGCCTGCTTGGCGTACTTGTCGAGCCGGCCCGTCACCCGGTCGTCGAAGCGCATCCCGATGGCAATCAGCACGTCGCACTCGTTGGTGAGCACGTTGGGGCCGTAGTTGCCGTGCATGCCCAGCATCCCCACGTTCAGCGGGTGGCCGGTGGCCAGGGCCCCCACGCCCAGGATGGTCCAGGCCGCCGGAATGCCGCTTTTCTCCACAAAGGCCTTGAACTCGGCCTCGGCCCCACCCAGTACTACGCCCTGGCCCCAAAGGATGAAGGGCCGCTTGGCGCTGTTGATCAGTGCGGCCGCCTGCTCCACGTACTTCCGGCGCACTACTGGCGCAGGCCGGTAGCTGCGGATGTGCTGGCACGGCTGGTACTCGGGCGCGTCAAAAGTCTGCATTTGCGCGTTCTTGGTAATGTCCACCAATACGGGGCCTGGCCGGCCGCTGCGCGCAATGTAAAAGGCCTTGGCCAGCGCCTCCGGAATTTCTTCAGCCCTGGTTACCTGGTAGTTCCACTTCGTAACCGGCGTCGTGATGTTGATGATATCCGTTTCCTGAAACGCATCGGTGCCCAGCAAATGTGCAAATACCTGCCCCGTAATGCACACCACTGGCGTACTGTCAATCAGGGCGTCGGCCAGGCCGGTTACGAGGTTGGTAGCGCCCGGCCCGCTCGTGGCCAGCGCCACGCCCACCCGGCCCGAGCTGCGCGCGTAGCCCTGCGCCGCGTGGATGCCGCCCTGCTCGTGGCGCACCAGTACGTGGTTTAGTTGCTCCTTAAAGTCGTAGAGCGCGTCGTAAATTGGGATAATGGCCCCGCCGGGGTAGCCAAAAATTGTGTCCACGCCCTCGGCTACCAGCGCTTGCAGCGTGGCTACCGCGCCCGTCGTAGGAGCAAGGGCCGGGGCGGCCGAGCTAGCGGTGGGCTGGGCTGAGGGCTGGTTCTGGAACATAATCTTCTTCGAGTAAATCAGTGATGCAGCCGAGGCTGGCGTCGCTCACGGTGCGGATGTACTTGAGCAGCACGCCCTGGCGCACGGGCAGCGGCGGGCGCTGCCAGGCGGCGCGGCGGGCCGCGAGCTCATAGTCAGCTAGTTGCACGTCGATGGTGTTGGCACTGGCATCAAGGATAATCCAGTCGCCGTCCTGCACCAAGGCTAGGCCACCGCCGTCGTAAGCCTCGGGGCAAATGTGGCCGATAACGAAGCCGTGCGTGCCACCCGAAAAGCGGCCGTCGGTTATCAGCGCCACCTTGTCGCCCAGCCCCGCGCCCATAATGGCCGAGGTCGGCTTGAGCATTTCGGGCATGCCCGGCCCGCCCTTGGGCCCCACGTACCGAATCACAACCACCTGCCCGGCCTTGATTTTGTGGTCGATAATGCCCTGGTTCAACTCCTCTTCCGAGTTGAATACGATGGCCGGGCCCTCAAACCGCAGGCCTTCCTTGCCGGTAATTTTCGCTACCCCCCCTTTTGTGGCCAAGTTGCCGTACAGCATCTGGATGTGCCCGTCGGCCTTAATCGGGTTGCTGAGCGGGCGCAGCAAATCCTGCTCAGGGCCCAGGGGTTGCACGTCGGCCAGGTTCTCGGCCAGCGTGCGGCAGGTTACGGTCATCAGGTCGCCGTTGAGCATCCCGTAGTCGAGCAGGGTGCGTTGAACGGCGGGCACGCCACCGATTTTCGACAAATCCTCCATCAAATACTTACCGCTGGGCTTGAGGTCGGCCAGCACCGGCACGCGGTTGCTCACGGCCTGGAAGTCCTCCATCGTCAGCTTCACGCCGGCTGCGTGGGCAATGGCGATGAGGTGCAGCACGGCATTGGTCGAGCCGCCGAGCACGGTTATCATCACCATCGCATTCTCAAACGCCGCACGGGTAAGAATATCGCGCGGCTTGAGGTCCAGCTCCAGCAGGCGGCGCAGGTAGGCGCCGGCATCGAGGCACTCCTGCACCTTGGCGGCGCTCTCGGCGGGTAGCGACGACGACGCGGGCACGCTCATGCCCAGCGTTTCGATGGCCGCCGCCATGGTATTGGCCGTGTACATGCCGCCGCACGCGCCGGGCCCGGGGCAGGCATTATGGATAATGCCTTGGTAGTCTTCCTCCGAAATGTTGCCGTTAACTTTCTTACCGTAAGCCTCAAAACACGACACAATGTTGAGCTGCTGCCCCTTAAACTCGCCGCCCTTAATGGTACCACCATATACCATCAGCGAGGGCCGGTTGAGCCGCGCCATGGCGATTAGGGCCCCCGGCATGTTCTTGTCGCAGCCCACCACGGTAGCCAGCGCGTCGTAGTAGTGCGCGCCCGCCATTGCCTCAATCGAATCGGCAATTATCTCCCTGGATACTAATGAGTAACGCATGCCCGCGTTGCCATTGGTAATGCCGTCACTTACCCCTATGGTGTTGAAGCGCAGCCCCACCAGGCCCTGAGCCACCACGCCGCGCTTCACCTCATCGGCTAAGCCGTTGAGGTGCATATTACAGGTGTTGCCCTCGAAGCCCGTGGAGCAGATGCCCACGAACGGCTTGCGCAAATCCGCATCCGACAAGCCTGCCCCGATGAGCATGGCCTGCGAGGCCGGCAGGCTGTCGTCCTGGGTGTAGATGCGGCTGAATTTATTGGTAATCATGTGGTTAATTCGGCAAGAAAAAACGAATCGGCTGTAAAAAAACCTTCCTGAGCAGCGAGCCAGGAAGGTTTTCTTTGGGGTAAGAAGTACCTACCAGCCCGCGAGGGCAGGAATAATAACGACGACGGGTAGCAGGAAGCAGCGCATGCGAAGGGGTGGTAGCGTGGACTCTGCGAGTCCGCGCTACATTCAAATAATCGTGCTTACGCCCACCGCAATGTTGTGCGCGTTCCACTGCTGCTCGTTCGAGTCGGCAATCCAAAACGCCACGTAGCTGCCCACCTGCTCGGTGGTATAGGGCGCGGTGGGGTTTAACTCTGGTGTCAAAATGTTATTGGTCAACGCTTCATCTACCGCTTCGCGCACGAGTTCGGCTTCGGCTGTGAGGCCCAAGTGGTCGAGCAGCATGGCCGCCGACAGGATAGCCGCCAGCGGGTTGGCAATGCCTTTGCCCTTGGCCTGGGGGTAGGAGCCATGAATGGGCTCAAATACCGCTACTTCGGCACCCACCGAGGCGGAGGGTAGCAGGCCCATTGAGCCGGCAATAACCGAGGCCTCGTCCGAGATAATATCGCCGAACATGTTCTCCGTTAGCAGTACATCGAACTGCTTAGGGTTCGTGATAATCTGCATGGCGGCGTTGTCCACAAACAGATAATCGACCGTCACATCCGGGTATTGCGGCGCGATGCCGCGCACTACTTCGCGCCACAAGCGCGAGGTTTCCAGCACGTTGGCCTTATCGACTAGCGTGAGATGCTGGCGGCGGCCGGTGGCCGACTGAAACGCTAGGTGCGCGATGCGCTCAATCTCGGGGCGCGAGTACGTGCAGTTATCGTAGGCCGTGCCGTCGGCCGTGCGGCCCTTCTCGCCGAAGTAGATGCCGCCCGTCAACTCCCGAAAAATCACCAAATCGGTGCCTTCAATGCGGTCGGCTTTCAGCGGCGAGTGCTTCAGCAGCGCCTGGTAGGCCGTGACGGGGCGGATATTGGCAAATAAGCCCAATTCCTTGCGCATCCGCAGCAGCCCCTGCTCTGGGCGCACTTTAGCGGTAGGGTCGTTGTCGTATTTCGGGTCGCCGATGGCGCCGAACAGCACCGCATCGGCAGCGCGGCAGGCGGCCAGCGTTTCGGGGGGTAGGGGGTCGCCGGTGGCGTCGATGGCGCAGGCGCCCACCAGGTGCGAGGTGAACTCGAAGCGGTGGCCGAAGCGCTCGGCTACGGCGTCGAGCACCTTCACGGCCTGCCGGCACACTTCCGGCCCGATGCCGTCGCCCGGCAGTAAAGCTATTTTCTTGGTTACCATGTCCAGGCGCGTTGTTTTTCAAAGGCCTCAATGGCCGGTTTTTGATTCACTAAAAAGTCGATGTCGTCGTAGCCGTTAATCAGGCACTCTTTTTTGTAGGCGTCGATGGCGAAGCTGAACGTCTCGCCCCATGCCGGCACCGCCAACGTTTGGGAGGGCAAATCGACTATGAGCTCTAGCTGCGGGTCGGTTTCAATGGCGGCCAGCAGGCGGGCCAGCACCTCGTCGCTCACTTGCAGGGGTAGGAGGCCAGTATTCAGCGCATTGCCCCGGAAAATATCGGCGAAGCAGCTCGAAATAACGGCCCTAAAACCGGCATCATACAGCGCCCAGGCGGCGTGCTCGCGGCTCGAGCCGCAGCCGAAATTCTTGCCCGCCACCAGAATTTCGCCGGCGTAGCGCGGGTTATTCAGCACGAAGTCCGCCTTGGGCGAGCCGTCGGCGTTGGTGCGCCAGTCGCGGAACAGGTTTTCGCCGAACCCTTCGCGGGTGGTCGCTTTCAGGAACCGGGCCGGAATAATCTGGTCGGTGTCAACGTTTTCCAGCGGCAGCGGAACGCCGGTGGTGCGCAGGGTCTGGAATTTCTCCATCAGTTCAAATACTTCGTAATGTCCACGATGCGGCCCTGCACGGCGGTGATGGCCGCCACCAGCGGGCTCGCCAGCAGCGTGCGCGAGCCGGGGCCCTGGCGGCCTTCGAAGTTGCGATTGGAAGTAGCCACGCAGTAGGCGCCGGCCGGAATCTTGTCCTCGTTCATCGCTAGGCAGGCGCTGCAACCGGGCTCACGCAATTCAAAGCCGGCGGCGGCAAAAATCTTGTCGATGCCTTCGGCAATGGCCTGCTGCTCCACTTGCTTGGAGCCGGGCACGATGATGGCCTCCACGTGGTCAGCCTTCTGCTTGCCCTGCACGTAGGCCGCCACGGTGCGCAGGTCTTCGATGCGCGCGTTGGTGCAGCTGCCGATGAACACGTAGTCAATCTGTTTGCCGAGCAGCGATTCGCCCCGTTCGAAGCCCATGTACTTGAGCGACTTATCGAAGCTTTCGGCTTCGCTGGCAGGCACTTCGCTCGGCACGTGGCCGGTGAGCGGGATGCCCATGCCGGGGTTGGTGCCGTAGGTAATCATCGGCATGATGTCGGCCGCCTGGTAGGTGTACTCAGCTTCGAATGTCGCGTCGTCGTCCGAATGCAGTGTCTGCCAGTAGGCTACGGCGTCGTTCCAGGCTTCGCCTTTCGGGGCAAAAGGCCGGCCCTCGACGTAGGCCAAGGTGGTGGCATCGGGGGCGATGAGGCCGCCGCGGGCCCCCATCTCGATGCTCATGTTGCAGACGGTCATGCGGCCCTCCATGCTCAGGGCCCGCACGGCGCTGCCGGCGTATTCCACGAAGTAGCCGGTGGCCCCGCCCGTGCCGAGCTGCGAAATGACGTAGAGAATCAAGTCCTTGGCCGTGACGCCGGGGCGCAAATCGCCTTCCACCGAGATGCGCATCCGCTGGGGCCTGTTCAGCAGCAGGCACTGCGAAGCCATCACCTGGGCCACTTGGCTGGTGCCGATGCCAAACGCCACCGCGCCAAACGCGCCGTGGGTCGAGGTGTGGCTGTCGCCGCACACGATGGTTATGCCCGGCTGCGTGAGGCCCAACTCGGGCCCGATGATGTGCACGATGCCCTGGCGCGGGTGGCCCAGGCCGTACAATTCAATGCCGTACTTCTGGCAGTTTTCCGTCAGCTTCTCCACCTGCAAGCGCGAGAGTGGCTCCTGAATGGGCCGGTCCTGGTGCAGGGTGGGTACGTTGTGGTCGGCCGTGGCCAGAATCTGACTCGGGCGGAACAGCGGCAGGTTGCGGGCCGCGATTTCATCGAAAGCCTGGGGGCTGGTGACTTCGTGAATCAGGTGGCGGTCAATGTAGACGACATCCAACCCCTCAATGGAGCGGACAATGTGGGCATCCCAGATTTTATCGAATAAGGTATTAGGCATTATGATGTTAGCTTAATTAGCAGCCACGAGTTTTTCCTGCTCCACGAGGGCGTGCAGGTCGTCGTCGCCCACCTCACGCTTGCGGTCGGCGAGGGTGAGGAAGCTGGCGTAGGCGGTGTTGAGGGCCGGGCGCTCGAAATCGTAGCCAAGTTTTTGGAGGCGGTAGGCCAGAGCGGCACGGCCGGAGCGAGCCGTAAGCACGATGCTCGAATCGACGACGCCCACTTCTTTGGGGTCGATAATTTCGTAGGTTTCGCGGCACTTAATTACGCCGTCCTGATGAATACCGCTGCTGTGCGAGAAGGCGTTGGCCCCCACAATGGCCTTGTTGGCCTGCACCGGCATGCTCATCAGGTGCGAAACCAGGGCCGAGGTTTCGGCCAGGCGGCGGGTGTGCACGTTGGTGCTCAAGTTCAGGTCGGGGTGCTGGCGCAGAATCATTACCACTTCTTCCAGGGCCGTGTTGCCGGCCCGCTCCCCTACCCCATTGATGGTGCACTCAATCTGCCGGGCCCCGTTCATCACGCCGGCGATGGAGTTAGCCGTGGCCAGGCCCAAGTCGTTGTGGCAGTGGGTGGAAAGCACGGCGCGGTCGATACCTTTTACGTTCTCGTACAGGTACTTAATCTTGGCGCCGTACTCGTGGGGCAGGCAGTAGCCGGTGGTGTCGGGAATGTTGAGCACGGTAGCGCCGGCGGCAATGACGGCCTCGCACACGCGGGCCAGGAATTCGTTGTCGGTACGGCCGGCGTCTTCGGCGTAAAACTCGACGTCCTCCACGAAGCTCTTGGAGAGCTTGACGGCCGCCACGGCGCGGGCCAGCACGTCTTCGCGGGTGGTGCGCAGCTTCTGGAAAATGTGCAGGTCGGAGGTGCCGATGCCGGTGTGGATGCGCGGGCGGCGGGCCCCGCGCAGGGCCTCGGCGGCCACGCGGATGTCGTTTTCGACGGCGCGGGTGAGGCCGCACACGGTGGCTTCCTTGGTTTGGGCCGCAATGGCGGCCACGGCGGCAAAGTCGCCAGGGCTCGATACGGGAAAGCCGGCCTCAATCACGTCGACACCCAGGGTCTCAAGCTGGTGGGCAATGACGAGCTTCTCGGCTTGGTTTAGCTTGCAGCCCGGCACCTGTTCGCCGTCGCGGAGCGTGGTATCGAAAATTTGAATTTTTTGGACCGACATGTGGAGGCTGCTCCTGCAGGAGCACTATACAAAGTGGATATTGCACTGCAAGTAGCGTTGTTAGGCAAGCCGCCGAAAATTGTTTTCTGGGCATTGTACTATTTCCAATAGTTCGTTTTTTTATCTTAACTACTTGTCAGTAAACCGGTTGATTCAACTGTTCTTACAATGCCCAATAAGCCCACCGACCCGGTTTTTCAGCTCATCAAGTCGCTCACGCGCTCCGAAAAGCGGCATTTTCGGCTATTTACCGACCGGCCGGGGGCCGGTGAGGGCCTGAAATTCCTCCAGCTCTTCGACGCCCTCGATGCATTGGATGGCTACGACGAAGACCGCATTGTGGCGCAGGTGCCAGCCCTAAAGCGGGCCCAGTTGGCCAACCTCAAGGCTAACCTGTACAAGCAGCTGCTCAGCAGCCTGCGCGTGTACCACGCCGGCCAGAACCCCGACATTCAGCTGCACGAGCAGCTCGACTACGCCCGGGTGCTCTACAACAAGGGCTTTTACCAGCAAAGCCTGCGGATGCTGGAGAAAACCAAGCTGGCTGCCCAGCAGGCCGAGCTACCCCACGTGGCCCTGCTGGCCATTGATTTTGAGAAGCTTATCGAGTCGCAGTACATCACGCGCAGCCTTAAAGACCGGGCCGAAACGCTGGCCACCGAAGCCCTGGACACCGTGACGCACCTGGCCCGGATGCACGAGCTGTCCAACACCTCGCTGCGGCTGTACGGCTTTTACCTCAAGGCCGGGCACGCCCGCAACCAGGCCGACCACGAGCGAATTACCGCGTTTTTTCAGGCCAACATGCCCGCGACGGTGGGCCCCGACAGCACGTTCTTCGAGAAGCTGTACTTCTACCAGGCCCACGTGTGGTACCACACGCTAAACCAGGACTTTAGGGCCTGCTACCGCTACGCCCAGAAGTGGGTGGACCTGTTTGAGGGGAGCCCGCACCTGAAGGATACGCAGGCCATGCTCTACATCAAGGGCCTGCACAACCTACTGGCAACGCTTTTCAACTTGATGTACTACAGCAAGTTCATGGAAATATTGCAGCAGCTGGAGGACTTCGCAGCCAACCAGACGCGCCGCGCCAGCCCCAATACCGAGGCCCTGCTGTTCCAGTACATCTACACCAACCGCATCAACGCCTACTTCTTGGAGGCACGCTTCACCGAGGGCCTGGCCATTGTGCCGGAGCTGCTGGAAAACCTGGTGTTGTACCGCTCGCAGCTCGATTTGCACCGCACGCTGGTGTTTTACTACAAAATCGCCAGCCTGTACTTCGGCAGCGGGCAGTTCCGCAAGGCCATCGAGTACCTGAACCTCATCATCGACCAGAAGGACCTGAGCCTGCGCGAGGACTTGCAGTGCTTTGCGCGCATTCTCAACCTGGTGGCGCACTATGAGGCCGGCGACGACGCCAGCCTGGAGTACCAGGTGCGGTCGGTGTACCACTTCCTGGGCAAGATGGACGACCAGCAGCCGATGCAGGTCGAGATATTTCGTTTCCTGCGGCGGGTGGGCAATTTTGCGCCCAGCCAGCTCAAAGATGAGTTTATCAACCTGAAAGACAAGCTAGTGGCCATCTATGCCAACCCCTATGACCGGCGGCCTTTCCTGTACTTCGACCTGATTTCGTGGCTGGAAAGCAAGATTACGGGCGTGCCGGTGCAGGACGTGATGCGGCGCAAGTTCCTGAAGCTTCGGTAGGGCCCCGGACTGATTTGGCGGGGTTGGGCGGGGTTTCGCGAGGGCCCGTCGAGGGGATGGCGGCGTTGGTCTAGCCCGCGGAAAAAGTGGGCGATATGGATTCAGGTTTGCAAAGGGCAGGGTACGAACGGCTTGCTCCGGTCTTCGCCAATCGAGCGGATAGCAAGCCCCACCAACCCTCCTTCTTTCAACTTTCTCCCTCACCTTTCCGATGAAAATCTCCTTTTTCTCCGCCTTTGGCGCCATCGCCCTGCTCGCCAGCACCAGCGCTTTCGCCGCCCCCGCTCCCGCCGCCAACCACGACCGCGACGACCACCGCCCGGCCCAGGGCCCCGGCAACCGCTACGACGACCGCAATAGCAAAGACTTCAACTATGGCTACGACCGCAAGCACCGCGTGACGCCCCAGGAAGAGCCCGCTGGGAGGGCACCCACCGCGACGACCGCCGCGATGACCACCGGGGCCCCGCCGTGGCGGTGGTATCGCCCCAGCAGCAGGCCCGCTGGGAAGCCGAGCGCCGCAACAACTACGGCTACGCCAAGAACCACCGCGTGACCGACCTGGAGCGCACCCGCTGGGACGCTGCCCACCGCTACGACCACCGTTAAGCTTTGGGGCCCCCGGCTGGTCTAACCCACCGGGGCCCTAATTTTTTCCTTATCCCCTCTTTTCTTTATTTCAACGCAACATGAAAAAGTACCTGTTCCCGCTGCTGGCCGCTTTCGCACTTACGGCTGGCGCCGCCAACGCCCAAACCACCCCGCAGGACGGCGGCGGCCGCCCCTCGCCCGAGCAAATGGCGGCTCGCCAGTCCGAGCGCCTGACCAAAGAGCTGGGCCTGAGCGCCGACCAAACCACGAAGGTGCAGCAAATCATGACCGCCCGCGACCAGGAAATGCAGGCCATGCGCGGCCAAATGCAGGGCGGCACCGCCACCCGCGAGCAAATGCGCGACCAGATGATGGCCGGCCGCACCAAGTACGATGCCCAATTCAAGGCCGTGCTGACGCCTGACCAGTACACCAAGTACACTGCCATGCAGGCCGAGCGGATGCAGCGCGGCGGCCGGGGCATGGCCCAGGGCCAAGCAATGGCCCAGGACAGCACCGCCAAAAAAGGCAAGGTGAAAGTCAAAAAAGACAAGATGAAGATGAAATCTGAATAGCCGCTGGCTCGCCAGCGTACATAAAAAGCGCCTTTGCTACTCAGCAGGGGCGCTTTTTATGCATTTTTAGCAAAGTTTTAAGCCGCAGCGGGTTGCCTGGGGCCCGGGGTTTGGTCACGGGTCTCGGGCATCATCACCCAGAAGAAGGCTAGGCCCACGGCCGCAATGGCGGCCAGGGTCAAGAAGGTAAAGTCGTTGCCCCGGCTCTTGGCCAGGTAGCCGGCCACCGAGTTGCTGAGGAAGGCGCCCAGGCCCTGGGCGGTGGCGATGGCGCCCTGCGCGGCGTTGAAGCGGCCGGTGCCCTTGGTGAGGTCGGCGATGATGAGCACGCCCACTACCCCAAAAATGCCCGCCCCCAGGCCGTCCATGCACTGCACGGCGATGAGCGCAGCCGGCGCGTGGCTTACCGTATAGAGCACGCCACGCGCCGCCAGGGCCCCAAAAGCAAAGAGAAACAGCGGCTTGCGCCCCAGCTTGCCGGCCAGCCGGCCACTCGCGGCGGCCACCACCATGAACACCAGCTGCGAGGCCACCATGTAGCCCGAGGTGTAGAGTACCGCCTGCTTGGCCCCCACGCCCCGGGCCAGCAGCTGCGTCACGAGGGGCACCATGGCAGCGTTGGCGAAGTGGAAAATGACCGCCGATACCAAAAAAACCAGCACGGGCTTCTGCGTCAGCAAGTCGCGGAAGCCAGCTAGCAGCTCCTTGATGCCGTCCCAAACGCCGCCGCTGGGAGCCCCGGTGGCACCTTTGGACTCGTCTTTTTTAACGTCCTCACCGGCGTCGTCCTGGTCGGCCCCGCGGGCCAGGTCGAAGTCAATGTCGTCGTTTTTGATGCGCGCTACGCACAGCACGGCGCCCACGCACAGGGCCCCCACGAGGTAGAACATCCAGCGCAGGTTGAAGTAGTAGCCCACGGCGCCCAGCGCCAGGGCCGCAAACATGTTGCCGGCGGCATTAAAGGCTTGGTTGGTGCCCTGCGTCTGGTCGAAGCGCTGGCGACCGACGAGGCCCAGCGCAATGGCCGCCAGGCACGGCGGAAACACCGCGCCCGCCACACCAATCAGCGCCTGGCCGCCCATTACCACGGGCCGGGTGGTGAAAAACGCAGTGGCCAATACGGCCGTGGCAATCAGCGCAATGCCGAACAGCAGCAGGCTACGCTTCTGGCGGAGCCGGTCGATGAGGGCCCCGGCGGGCGTTTGGGCCAGCACCTGGGCGATGTTGCCCGCTGCCAGCGCTGAGCCGATTTGGGCGGGGCCCCACCCCACGCTCGATTGCAGAAACAGCGCCATGTAGGGCCCCATACCGTTCTGCACATCGGCAATGAAAAAGTTGAGCGCCCGCAGCGCCCGAATGCTGCCGCCTTTAGAGTCGTCGGCGAGGCTGGGCGCGGCATTTTCAGCAGCGGCATTTTCAGCAGCGGCTTGGGCCGCAGGTTTGAAAGCGGAAGGCATACCAATAGGCCAATGAATGGAGTGGGAAGGGTATTGAGCCGGAATTGTCGCGCTGCCAGTGAATACGGCCACGCTCTGGCCACGGCTAGCCGTACGCCGAAAAGGCCATTCCGCAGCCGAAAGGGAAGCAGAATGGCCTAAACCTAGTTGTCAGTTGCTCGTTGCTCGTTGTCAGGAATCTCGTGAGCAGCTGACAACTCAAAAAGCGCCGCTGGCAGCTACCGCACTAAGAACGACTCGCCGGCCACGGTCAACAGCTCGAGTTGCAAGGGCGCGGGGGCCCCGGGGGCCCGCACTTCGCCCGGACGGTCGGCGCGGCGCACGGCGCTGGCTTGCACGGCCGCGCCTACTTCCAGGTAATCAGCCAATTGCTGGCCCAGGTGCGGCGGAAAGCGCAGCTCGGCGGCTTCGCCTTCGAGGCGCACGGCGCGCAGGTGGCCCTTGGGGTCGCGCAGCAGCTCGGCCACCGGGCCGTGCAGGGCAACGGTTTCGGTGAGGGCCCCGGCAGGCTGGGGGCGCAGGGTGTGGCCCCCGGCTTCGAGGCTGGCCAGGTGCAGGTGCTTATCGCCCTTGGGCGTGGTGTGCGGAAAGGCCAGCACCTGCACCGCTTGGCCGGGCTGCGCGGCGTCGTGCAGCGCCTGGCCGAAGTGCGGCGGGAATTTCACGGTGCGGGGCCCTGCGGCGGTGGCCAGCTCGAAGCGGTCGTACACGCCGTCGGGGTTAGCCCCGTAGGTGCCCACCGTGCCGGCGTAGGCGTGCAGCGGGTGCAGCTTAGGCTTGGGGTTTTCGGCCTTGGGGTCAGGCTTTTTGGGCTTGTCGTGGCCGGTTTTTTTGGGTTTGGGCTTGCCGGGGCCCTCGGTTTTAGCAGTGAGATTTGGGGATTTTATGGCGGGGGCTTGGGTTTCAGTAGACATAAAAAAGGGAGGTTTGCAACGCAGTAAAAACTTACTGTGCTGCAAACCTCCCAACCAGTCATGAACCTGGCCTTAAGCTCGGATTAATTTATGCTTAGAAAAATGTGCGCCGGCTGAAGACGCCATTCCGCACTACTGGGCCCGGGGCGGCGTGGGAGCCGGCAGGGGCTTGCGGGGCAGCTTCTGGTCGCGCATGGCGGCGTTGTACACGAACGAGGCCACCACCACCGAGGCCTGCTTGAGGTCGTCGGCCACGAGGCGGTCGTAGGTATCCTGGTTGGAGTGGTGGGTGCGGGCGAAGTAATCGAGGCCATCCTGGATGAACTGGAAGCCGGGCAGGCCTACGGCGTCGAAGGCCACGTGGTCGGTGCTGCCGGTGTTGCGCAGCGTTACGGTGGTGGCGCCCATGTCGGCGAAGGGCGCGAGCCAGGCGGTAAAAATCGGCTTCACGGCCTCGTTGCCCTGGGCGTAGATGCCGCGGATTTTACCGGCCCCGTTATCAAGGTTGAAGTAGCCGGCCAGCTTTTCGTGGTCGGGCTTGAGCTGCATGGTGGCGGGGTCGGCGAAGTGGTTCTTCACGTAGTTGCGCGAGCCGTGCAGGCCCTCCTCCTCCTCGCCCCACAGCGCGATGCGGATGGTGCGGCGCGGCTTCAGGCCCGAGGCTTTGAGGATGCGGACGGCCTCCATCATCACGGCGCAGCCGGCGGCGTTGTCGGTGGCGCCGGTGGCGGCGTGCCACGAGTCGAGGTGGCCGCCGAGCATCACTACCTCGCTTTTCAGCTTGCGGTCGGTACCGGGGATTTCGGCCACCACGTTGTAGCCCTTCAAATCCTGGGTTTGGAAACGGGTTTTGGTTTCCAGCTCCACTTCCACCGGAATGCCGGCCTCGGCGAGGCGGATGAGGCGGAGTTGGTCTTCGCTCGACATTTCCAGCTCGGGCAGCACGGGCTTCGCGTCGGCGGCGTAGGGGGCCCCGTTGGTGGTGAACACGGTGCCGTCGGTGCCGCGGCCGGGGCTGAGCACAGCGGCTGCGCCCTCGGCAATCAGCATGTCGGCCAGCTTGGCACGCAGCTCGCGGGCCGTTTTCATCGCGGCCAGGCGCTCGGCCGTGGCGGGCTCCACGGGGCGGTTGGCGGCCGTCATGGGGGCCGTGGCGGGGGCGTCGGCCAGCTTTTGCAAATCGTCGGCGCTGAGGCGCTTGGCGTCGGGCTCGAAGTTGGGCTGCGGCGGGGTGGCCACCGGGAGCAGCACGATTTTATCGCGCAGCTGGCCCTGGTACTTGGCCAGGTCGGCCTCGGTGGTGGCGCGCACCACCACCACTTGCTTGCGCAGGGCCCCGCCGGGGGTGCTGGGCGTCCAGGCCTTGGGCACGCCAATCAGGGCGTGGTAGTAGGGCTTGGTCATGGCCACGTAGGACTTATCAATGTCCCAGCCGCGGCCGAAGTCGCCCCAGGGTTCTACGGCGGCGTTGGCCAGGCCGTATTCGGCCAGCTTCTTCTGGGTCCAGGCGTTGGCGCGGGCCAGGCCTTCGGAGCCGGCCAGGCGCGGGCCGCACACGTCGGTGAGGTAGAAAGCCGTTTCCATCACCTGGGAGTGGTTCATCCCCTCGTCCTTGATTTTGGCCAGGGCGGCGGCATCGGTTTTTTCGGGGGCCTGGGCCCAGGCGGGCGTAGCCAGAGCTAAGCTGCCGGCCAGCAGCAGTTGGGCAAGCGGAGAAGTGCGCAATGGAAAAGGCTTTGGGTGAGTCAAATGTGAACCAGAATTCAAAAGGACAGCCTGGGCGGTGGGAGGTTGCACAAAGCGCGTAGCTGGGCGTAAGGGGCCCACAGTCTGGAAAAAGTGCACAAAGCTCGGCTATAACCACAATTCGGAGCTGCCCGTTAGTGAACACCTACCTTTTTCCCTAACGCTTCCTCCTATGGCAACCCAACCCCAATATGCCCTCATCACGGGCGCTACCAGTGGCATTGGCCGTGAGCTGGCCAAGCTTTTTGCCCAGGATAAATACAACCTCGTCATTGTGGCCCGCAGCCAAGACGAGTTGGCCAGCACGGCCGCCGAACTTGAGCAGGCGTACGGCATTCGCGTGACCACCATCGCCAAAGACCTGTTCCAGCGGCAGGCGCCGCAGGAGGTGTACGACGAAATAAAAGCCCAAGGCCTCCAGATTGACGCGCTGGTGAACGACGCTGGCCAGGGCCAGTACGGCGAGTTTGTGGACACTGACCTGGGCCGCGAGCTAGACATTGTGCAGCTCAACATCGCGGCTTACGTGACGTTCACGAAGCTGTACTTGAAAGAAATGGTGGCCCGCGGCAGCGGCAAAATCCTACAGGTGTCGAGCCTGGGCGCCGAAATTCCCGGCCCGCTCCAGGCGGTGTACCACGGCACCAAAGCGTTCATTACGTCCTTCAGCGAAGCCGTGCGGGAGGAAACCAAGGACAGGGGCGTGACCATCACCATCCTGGAGCCCGGCGTGACGGACACCGACTTCTTCCACAAGGCCGACATGGAACAGGCCAAGATTGTGGCCGAGGGCAGCAAAGCCGACCCCGCCAAGGTGGCCAAAGACGGCTACGAAGCCCTGCTGGCCGGCAAAGACAAAGTAGTATCGGGCTTTATGAACAAGGTGCAGGCCGTAATTGGCAACGTGCTGCCCGACAGTGTGGTAGCTGCTAATATGCATAAGCAAGCTGAGCCCGTGGATGAGCGCAAATAGCGAGTGGCCACTTTTCAACGCCATCTTTCATATGGTACAATGAAAAAGCTCGGCCTCAGGGCCGAGCTTTTTCATTGTACTGATTGTGTGGCGGTTTGTTATGCCATGCACCCCGGTGTTAACGATTGATTACGCGTAGCAACCTCGGACGCAGAATAACGTCATGCAAATAAGCTGGATAACCTTTTGTTGCCCGAACGGGTTGTACCCCCTTATGAGCATTGTAACCAACGCAGTGCGCGTGCAAGGCCGTAGGTTGGCCCTGTTCGCGTGCTTTTTATGGCCGGGGCTGGCCGGGGCCCAAACGGCTGCTACGCCGCCACCCGCGCCTACGGCGCCCCTCACCCTGCCCGAGTGCCTGCACTACGCCCTGGTGAACCAGCCCCTGGTGCAACAGGCCCGCCTTGATGAGGCAAGCAACGAGGCCGATATTCGGATTGCCCGCGCGGCTTGGCTACCCCAAATTGGGGTTATTGGCACGACGCAGCACTACTTCGGGCTGCCCTTCACCGTGTTTCCGGATGCCGTGACGGGCATCAGTACCCCGCGCCAGTTGGGGGTGAAAAACGTGACGACGCTGGGCCTATCCGGCACCCAGGTCATTTACAACAACGACGTGAACTTCGCCGCCCGGGGGGCCCGCTACACGCGGCTCGCCGCCGGCCAGAACACCTTAAACACGACCATCACCACAGTGTCGGACGTGAGCAAGGCGTTCTATACGGTGTTGCTTTCGCAGCGGCAGTTCGACGTGTACCAGGAGGACATTACGCGCTTGCAGCGCAACCTGCGCGACGCCAAAGCGCGCTACGACGCCGGCATTGTGGACAAGACGGATTACTTGCAAGCCGAGATTTCGCTGAACAACTCGCTGGCCGGCCGCAAGCAGGCGCAGGAGGCCATCAAGGCCAACACGGCCAACTTGCAGCAGCTGATGGGGATTTCGGCCGAGCGGCCCTTGCAGGTGCAGTACGACACGCTCAGCCTGGAGCAGGACGCCGTGGTGGACACGCTGGAGCCATTGAACCCAGCCAGCCGCATCGAGTACCAGCAGGTACTGACGCAGAAGTCGCTGCAGGGCCTCACCATCGATTACTACCGGCTCGGTTTTTTGCCGTCGCTCTCGGCATTTGGCAACTACAACTCGGTGTACCAGGCCAACAACTTCAGCGACCAATACAGCCAGCGGTTCCCAAACTCCTACGCGGGCCTGCAACTGGGGCTGCCCATTTTCACAGGCTTCCGGCGCACTCAAAACCTGCGCAAGGCCCGCATCCAGGACCAGCGCATCGACCAGGACGTGCTGTACGCCCGCAACCAGATCGGGGCAGAGTACGCCGCCGCCCTGGCCAACTACAAGGGCTACTTCAACGACTACCTGGTGGGCAAGCGCAACCTGGAGCTGTCGAAGGAAGTGTACAAAGTAGTTGACTTGCAGTACCGCGAAGGCATCAAGGCGTACCTCGACCTGCTGGTGGCCCAGACCACGCTGCGCACCTCGCAGCTGAATTACTACAGCGCCCTGTTTCAGGTGCTGAGCTACAAGGTGGAGCTGCAGCGCACGCTGGGGGCCCTGCCCACCAATTATTAATCCCTCCGCTTTCGCTCGATGAACACTAAATATTTGGCCTTGTGCTGCACCCTGGGCCTCGTGGCCGGCGCTGCGTGCGGCAAAAAAGACGACGCCCCAAAGAACGCCGCTCCGCCCGCCACCCCGGTGAGCGTGGTGGCCGCCCGCACCACCGACGCCATTTACTACGACGAGTACCCCGCCACGGCCGTGGCCCTGAACAGCGTGGAGCTGCGTGCCCAGGTCACGGGCTTCGTGACGGCCCTACTCTTCAAAGAAGGCGACTTGGTGCCCAAAGGCAAGGCCTTGTACGACATTGACAAGCGCCAGTACGAGGCGGCGTACCAGCAGGCGCTGGCCAACCTGAGCAGCGCCCGGGCCGCGGTGCAAAACGCCAACGTGAACCAGACCCGCTACCAGCGCCTGTTGCAGCAAGACGCCGTGGCGCGCCAGCTGGCCGAAAACGCCACCACCACCGCGGCCACCGCCGGCAGCCAGGTGGCCGGGGCCCAGGCCGCCGTCAGCATTGCCCGCACCAACCTGAGCTTTGCCACCATCCGGGCCCCGTTTGCGGGGCGCATCGGCATTTCGCAGGTGCGGCTGGGCACGCAGGTGAGCGCGGGCACCACGCTGCTGAACACGATTTCGAGCGAAACCCCGATTGGAGTAGACTTCGTGGTGACCGAAACGGACATCCCGCGCTTCACGGCGTTGCAAAACCGAACCGGCGGCGTGGGCGACTCCACCATCCGCTTCGTACTGCCTAACGGCCAGCCCTACGGCGAGCCGGGTAAAATCCGGGCCATCGACCGCGGCGTGAACGCCCAAACCGGCACCATTACGGTGCGGGTGGAGTTTGCCAACCCCCAGCGCCGGCTAAAAGACGGGCTGAGCGGCGTCATCAAAGTACTGAACACGCAGTCGGGCAACCGACTGGTGGTTCCTTACAAAGCCATTGTGGAGCAGATGGGCGAAAACTTTGTGTACGTGGCCGCCGGCGACAGCGCCAAGCAGCGCAAAGTGCAGCTGGGGCCCCGCCTGGTCGACCAAGTGGTGATCCTCAAGGGCATCGCGGCGGGCGACAAAATTGTGACCGAGGGCGTGCAGAAGCTGCGCGACGGCGGCAAAATTCAGGTGAGTGCCCCGGGCGCGGCAGTGGCCGCCCCGGCTGGGGGCCCCGGCGGGGCCCCCGCGGCCAAGTAAAGCTGTTTTACCGTACCAACAATTGTTAAAGGCCGTCATGCTGAGCGTAGCCGAAGCATGACGGCCTTTCCCTGGTCTTGCTAGCGGCTTATCCAAGAATTTATGATTGCAGAAACCTTTATTCGCCGGCCCGTCCTGGCCATCGTCGCCTCGCTGGTGATTGTGCTCGTGGGCTTGCTGGCAATGCGCAGCCTGCCCATTGGGCAGTACCCCGAAATCACGCCGCCCACGGTATCGGTCACCGGCAGCTACATCGGGGCCGACGCCCAGACCGTGGAGCAAACCGTAGCCACGCCCGTGGAGGTGCAGGTGAACGGCACGCCCGGCATGACCTACCTGCAGAGCAACAGCACCAGCAACGGGCAGATGAGCATGACGGTGAACTTCGACGTGGGCACCGACATCAACATTGCCGCCCTCGACGTGCAGAACCGCGTGGGCATTGCCCTGCCCACCCTGCCGCAAGACGTGCAGCGCCTGGGCCTGACGGTGCGCAAGCGCAACCCGAGCATCCTGATGCTGGTGGCCATGTACGCCCCCAAGGGCACGCACAACACCACCTTCCTCGACAACTACGCCAACGTGTTCATCAAGGACGCGCTGCTGCGCACCAAGGGCGTGGGCGACATCGTGTCGCGGGCCGACGACTTTTCAATGCGCATCTGGCTGAAGCCCGACAAGCTGGCCCAGCTGGGCATCACGGCCGGCGACATTTCAGCTGCCCTTAACGAGCAAAACGCCCAGATTGCCGCCGGCTCCATTGGGGCCCCACCGGCCGAAAAGGGCCAGCCGTTCGAGTACATCGTGACGGTGCAGGGCCGCCTCGTCACGCTGGAGCAGTTCGGCAACGTCATCGTCAAAACCAACCCGCAGAGCGGGCAGTTGGTGTACCTCAAAGACGTGGCCCGGCTGGAGTTGGGCAAGTTCAACTACGCCAACAACTCGTACGTGGACGGCAAGCGCGCCGCCTACCTGCTCGTGTACCAGGCCCCCGGCGCCAACGCCCTTGCCACTTACGACAACGTGCTGGCCACCATGGACCAGCTCAAAAAGCAGTTCCCCGCCGACCTCAGCTACATCGTGCCCTTCGAGGCCGCAAGCGTGGTGAAGGTGTCCATCAAAGAAGTGGTGGAGACGCTGGTGGAGGCGCTGCTGCTGGTGGTGGTGGTGGTGTTCCTGTTCCTCCAGAACTGGCGCTCTACGCTCATCCCGGTCATTGCCATCCCGGTGTCCATCATCGGCACGTTCACGTTTTTTATTCCGCTGGGATTTACCATTAACACGCTGACGCTCTTTGGCTTCGTGCTGGCCATCGGTATTGTGGTCGACGACGCCATTGTGGTGGTGGAAGCCGTGGAGCACAACATGAACGAGCGCAACATGAACGTGCTCGACGCCACGCTCGAAGCCATGCGCGAGATTTCGGCGCCGGTTATTGCCATTGCCCTGATTCTGGCGGCGGTCTTCGTGCCGGTGGGCTTCATCCCCGGCATCACGGGGCGTTTGTACCAGCAGTTTGCCATTACCATCGCCATCTCGGTACTGATTTCGGCCTTCGTGGCCCTCTCGCTCACGCCGGCCCTGTGCGTGCTGCTGCTGAAGCCCACCAAACGCGACGAAAGCTCGACGGGCCTCAACAAGCTGTTTTTCAAGTTTAATAACTGGTTTGGGCGCGTTACTGAAAAGTACGGCAACGGCGTAGCAAGCGGCATCAAGCACTCGCGCTTCGTGGTCATCATCCTGGTGTGCATCGTGGTGGGAGCCGGCCTGCTGTTTCGCAGCAAACCCAGCGGCTTCCTGCCCACCGAGGATGAGGGCCGCATCATCATCACTTTCAACCTACCGGAGGGCGCCTCTACGGGCCGTACCGTGGCCACGCTCACCGAGATGATGAAGGAGTTGAGCAAGACCAAGGGCATTGCCCACTACGCCGCCCTGGGGGGCCTGAACGCGGTGAACTTCTCCTCAAAATCTAACTCGGGCACCATTTTCTGCCAGCTCCAGCCTTGGGAAGACCGCAAGGACAAGGCCCTGCAACTGACCGGCCTGATGGCCAGCATCCAGCAGCGCATGGCCCGCTTCAAGGAAGCCACCACGGTGGTGATTTCGCCGCCCGCCATTCCGGGCCTGGGCAATACGGGTGGCTTCTCGTTCATTTTCCAGGAGCGCGAGGCCGGCGGCGACATTCAAACCTTCGACGCCAACCTGCAAAAATTCCTGGGAGCCATCCGCAAGCGGCCCGAAATTGCCTCGGGCTTCTCCTTCTTCACGGCCAGCACCCCGGGCTATAAGCTCGACATTGACCGCGAAAAAGCCAAGAAGCTGGGCGTGTCGATTGCCGACATTGGCGGGGCCCTGCGCACGTACTTGGGCAGTGCCTACATCAACGACTTCACGCTCTACGGCCGCACGTTCCGGGTAGTGGCGCAGGCCGACTCTACCTACCGCGGCGACATTGCCAACCTGGGCCAGTACTACGTGCGCAACTCCGCCGGCGGCATGGTGCCCCTGAGCACGCTCACCACCTACAAGCGCCAGGAGAGCGCGCCGCTCATCTCGCACTACAACCTGTTCCGCGCGGCCGAAATCAACGGTAACCCAGCCCCCGGCTACAGCTCCGGCGACGCCATCAAGGCCCTGCAGGAAGTGGCGGACCAGAACCTGTCCCAGGGCTATGGCTACGAGTTCTCGGGCCTGAGCCGCGAGGAGCTGCTGGCCGGTGGCCAAACGATTTACATTTTTGCGCTGTCCATCATCTTCGTGTTCCTGTTCCTGGCCGCCCTGTACGAGAGCTGGTCGGTGCCGTTCTCGGTGCTGCTGGCCGTGCCGGTGGGCATTTTCGGAGCCATCCTGGCGCTGTTTTTCCTGCCCAAGCTCACCAACAACGTGTACGCCCAAATCGGCATGATTACGCTGATTGGCCTCTCGGCGAAAAATGCCATTTTGATTATTGAGTTTGCCAAGGAGCGCGTGGACCGCGGCATGCCGCTGGTGCAGGCCACCCTGGAGGCCGTGCGCCTGCGCCTGCGCCCCATCATCATGACGTCGCTGGCCTTCATCCTGGGCATTCTGCCGCTGGTGTTTGCCTCGGGTGCGGGGGCCCAAAGCCGCCAAACCCTGGGCTGGACGGTGCTCGGCGGCATGATGGCAGCCACGGGCTTGGCCATTTTCATCGTGCCGGTGCTCTACGTCATCATCACCCGCTTCGCCTACGGCAAAGAGAAGCTGGCTGAGATGGAGAAAAACTACAAACCCGACGAAGAGCACGGGGGCCCCAAAAAGGACGACCAAGCGCCCCAGGACACCGCCGCCAAAGACGGCGGGGCCCCGGCCGAAGGCACCGTCGCCCCGGCTTAATCTCACCCCCACCGCTGGACAGCCAGTCGAACGTCGTGCAGCGGTTCTCCGGGCACGACGTTCTTTTTTATGGCCTTACCCATTCATTCGCCATGCGCCTGTTCGTTTATTCGCCCCTCAGCCCCGCCGCCCGCGCCTACCTGCACCAGCACCTGCCGGCGGGCCACGACGTTACCTTCGGCGCCAACGTGCCGGCCGAGCAGCAGGCCGCGGCCTTCGAGCAGGCCGAGGCTGTACTGGGCAATGTGCCGCCCGCGTGGCTGGCCGCCGGGGCCCCAGCGGGCTTGAAGTTCTGGCAAATTGATTCGGCCGGGTTTGAGCGCTACCGCGGCGTGCTGGTGGGCGTGCCCGTGGCCAACATGGGCGACTTCTTCGCCTGGCCCTGCGCCGAAACCATGGTGGCCGGGCTGCTGGCCCTGTATCGCCACCTGCCCGAGCTAGCCGTGTTTCAGGCCGAGAGGCGCTGGGTGGGTGGGGCCTTCGTGCGCAACCGCGCCGGCCTGCTGCGCGGTAAGCGGGTAGTCATTCTCGGGGCCGGGGCTATTTCGCTGGCCCTCCGCCAGCAGCTCAGCGGCTTCGAGTGCCCGGTGCAGCTGCTGGCCCGTACCAGCCCCGCCGCCGAATTGCACTCCGTGGACGAATTGAAGGCGGTGCTGCCCGAAACCGATGTCGTCATCAACACCCTGCCCGGCAGCGCCGACGGGTTCTTCTCGGCCGACCTTGTGGGGGCCCTGCGCCCGGGCAGCGTATACGCCAGCGTGGGCCGGGGCAACACCACCGACGAGCCCGCCCTTGTGGGGGCCCTGCAAGCCGGCCGCCTCGGCGGCGCCGTGCTCGACGTGACGGCCACCGAGCCGCTGCCCGCCGCCAGCCCCCTCTGGGCCCTGCCCAACGTGCTGCTCACCCAGCACACCGCTGGCGGCCAGCCCCTTGAAGACGAAGGCAAAGTGGACGTTTTCCTCACCAACCTTGCCCATTTTCAGGCGGGCGAACCGTTGGAGAATCTCGTGGATTTAGCGCGCGGCTACTAAGGTCTTCAAAGGCTGCTCCTAGACAATCAAACCCCGACAATGTTTGCTCATATATTTTTTTGATTATTTGTTAAACATTAATGTACATTAGATTATTGAGGAGGCATACTTTCACCTAAACACCCACCCGCCATGCAAACCATGCTGCTTGATGTCATGAAGATTCCGGTTGACGACCCAGTTGCGTTCACCTTTTTCACGGGGTACATGGCCATGGCGGCCGCGTCGGTGTTTTTCCTCTTCGAGCGCGGCACCGTGGCCGACAAGTGGAAAACCTCGCTTCTGATTTCGGGGATGATTACCGGCATTGCCGCCGTGCACTACTACTACATGCGCGACTACTACATCAGCACTCACTCGACGCCCGTGGCCCTGCGCTACATCGACTGGACGCTGACCGTGCCGCTGATGGTAATTGAGTTTTACCTACTGGTACGGGGCGCCGGGGCCAAAATCGGCCTACTTTGGAAGCTCGTCGCTGCGGCTGTATTTATGCTCGTGTGCGGCTACATCGGTGAGGCCTTCACCGACGGCTCCAAATTCCATTCTAACCTATGGGGGGCGCTGTCTACGCTGGGCTACGTCTACATTCTGTATTCGGCCTGGTACGGTGAAATTGCGCAGCTGGCAGCCAAGTCCGATTCCGCGGCTGTGCAGAAAGGGGTGCGCTACTTGTCGTGGTTCATCTTCGCCGGCTGGGCCATTTACCCCATCGGCTACATGGCCATGCCTGGTGGCCTGCTCGGGCCCGACGGCCTCAACCTGCTGAAGTCGTCCAGCCTCGACCTGATCTACAACCTGGGCGACGCCGTTAACAAAATCGGTTTTGGCCTGGTCGTGTACGGCATTGCCCGCAGTGAGTCAGCGGTGAAGGCCCACCCCGAAGGCACCGGAGCCGTAGCCGGCGCCGTGGGCCAGCCGGGCGTCCGGGTCGGCGCCGTGGCCTAGCAAACCAAGCCAGCCCATAACTTTAGTTGCCCACGGGCCGTTGCCCCGCTCCGCGGCGCAGCGGCCCGTGTTGGTTATTACCTTTTGCCCCACGCACCATGGTCCTCGATTCTGCATCTGATTGGTCCCGGCGGCGCTATTCTTACGCGATTGTGCTGGCGCTAGCCGGCGTGGGCGCGGCGTTTCCGGGCGCTGCCTGGGCACTACTGGGGCCGCCGCTGGCCGTGGGCATGGTGGTGCTGGGCGTGGCGCACGGGGCCTGCGACCAGCTGGTGCTGCCCGCGGGCCAACCCCGGGGCCCCGGGGCCGGCGGGTGGCGGTATTGGCTGGGCTTCCTACTCGGCTACTTGGGCTTGGCAAGCTTGGTGGGGGCGCTGTGGTGGGCCTGGCCGGCGGCCACGGTCGGCGGTTTCTTCTTACTGACGGTGTGGCACTGGGGCTCGGCCGACGCCCCGGCCGGGCCCCGGCCACCGGCGTGGCTGTGGTTGGCGCACAGCTGCCTGCGAGGCCTGCTGCTGTTTGCCATGCCCCTGTGGGGGTGGCCTGCGCAAACCGCGGGCGTCGTGAACGGGCTGTTGGCCTTCACCGGGGCCCCCACGGTACCCGCGGCCGCGTTGGCCACCGCGGCTGCGGCCCTCGGCGCGGTGGTAGTAGCCGGGCACTTGGCCCTGTGGGGCCGCTGGGCTTACCATCGCCAATGGGCCCGGCTCCGCACCGAGCTGGGCGAGGTGCTGGTCCTGGCGCTGCTGCTACTGGCCCTGCCTCCCCAACTCTCGGTGGCCGTGTATTTTATATTTTGGCACAGCTTGCAGCACGTGCTGCGCCTCACGGGCTGGCTCGGCTACGCCCCGGCGCCCGGCCGCCCGCGCCCCGCGGCTGATTTGGTGCCCCGGCTGGCCTTCTTCCTGCGCCAGGCGGCCCCGCTCCTGCTGCTAAGCTGCGCGGCGCTGCTGCTGCTGGGCCGCCTACTGGCCCCCCACCTCCCCAACGGCGGCGCCTGGTTCAGCCTGGCGCTGGTGGTGGCCTCCATCGTTACGCTGCCCCACGCCCTGCTCGTCACGCTGGTGATGGACGCGCCCCGGTGGCGAGCCGCGCCCAGGGCCCGGTAGGCCCCGCCACCCGGGCCATAAAAGCTAAAAGCCTGCCCCCACAGTGCTTGTCCTTCCCCAAATCCAACTCTTTTCCGGCTTTTCGGAGACAACGCTAAGGCCCTTTTTGCTAATCAACACTGCTTGAAAAGCGGCAAACCAGACAGGCAAACGTTCAAAAAGCCCTTCCGGCCACATGGCTGGAAGGGCTTTTGAGTTTTGGGTTAGGACAAGCTGGTTACGGCCGGGCTTTTTCGTGGGGCCCCAGCGGGCGGTTAGGCGCTGGCCTTTTCCATCAAATCGGCCATTTCCTGCGAGATGCCGGTGGTGCTGAAGCCGCCGTCGTGCATCAGGTTCTGCATGGTCACGTAGCGGGTGAGGTCCGAAAACAGCGAGATGCAGTAGTCGGCGCAGGCCTCGGCGGGGGCGTTGCCCAGCGGCGACATCTTGTCGGCAAACTCGTAAAAGGCGTCGAAGCCGCTGATGCCGGCGCCGGCCGTGGTTTTGGTGGGCGACTGCGACACGGTGTTGACGCGCACCTTCTTGAGCTTGCCCAGGCGCTGGCCGTAGCTGCGGGCAATGCTTTCGAGCATGGCCTTGGCCTGCGTCATGTCGGTGTAGTCGAGGAAAGCGCGCTGGGCGGCGATGTAGCTCAGGGCCACCACGCTGCCCCACTCGTTGAAGGCGTCCTGCTTCTCGGCCACGGCCAGCATTTTGTGGAACGAGAGGGCCGAAATGTCGATGGTTTGCTGGAACCACTGGTAGTTCAGCTCGCCGTAGTGCTTGCCCTTGCGGATGTTGGGGCTCATGCCGATGGAGTGGAGCATGAAGTCGAGCTTGCCGCCCAGCTGCTCCTGGGCCCCGGCAAACAGCTTTTCCAAATCCTCCACCGACGTGGCGTCGGCCGGAATGATGGGGGCGTTGCACTCCTCGCTCAGCTTATTGATTTCGCCCATGCGCATGGCCAGCGGGGCGTTGGTGAGCACGAAGCGGGCGCCTTCGGCGTGGGCGCGCTGGGCCACTTTCCAGGCAATGGATTTCTCGTTGAGGGCGCCGGAAATAATGCCGACTTTGCCGGCGAGCAGGTTGTTGGACATTGCGTGAATGAGAGAATGGATGAATGAGCGAATGAGAAATGCAATTCGGCTGCTTCGCCTGCCACCCAAATTAGGGCGGCAAGTTAACCACGGCAACATTCATTCACCCATGCATTCATTCGTCCATTCACTCCTTGCCCCCTACCCGGCCATGGCCTCGCCGCGCAGCGCCAGCAGCTCGCGGGCGCTTTGCAGGGCGTTGGCGCTGGGCTTGGCGCCGGCAATCATGTGGGCAATTTCCTTGATGCGGTCCTCCTCGCCGAGCTGGCGGATGCGGCTCACGGTGCGGTCGGCGCGGTCTTCCTTGTACACGAAGTAGTGCGCGTCGCCGGCCGCCGCCATCTGCGGCAGGTGCGAAATGGCCACCAGCTGGTGCTTGCGCGCCATTTGTTGCATCATGCGACCCACCTTCACAGCAATTTCCCCACTGATGCCGGTATCGATTTCGTCGAACACTATCGTGGGCAGCGCCGTCTTGTCGGCCAGTAGGTACTTCACGCACAGCATCAAGCGCGAGAACTCGCCCCCCGAGGCGGCCTTGCTCAGCGTCTGGGGCTGGGCCCCCTTGTTGGCCGTGAAGAGGATGTTCACCACGTCGGTGCCGCTGGCGCTGGGGGCCCCGGCGCGGTGGTCCACCACGATGCGGGCGTTGGGCATGCCCAGGTCAGCCACCAGGTCGCGCAGCTCCTGCTCGAAGCGCGGGAACGACTTGCGCCGGCTCTCCGAGAGCTTGGCCGCCTGCTTGGTCACCGCGGTCAGGGCCGCTTCTACGTCCTTGCGCACCCGGGCAATTTGCTTGTCGAGGTTCAGCACGTTGCCCACCTTCTGGCGCAGCTCGTCGCGCACGGCCAACAGGGCCCCCAGTTCGCGCACCGCGTGCTTGCGCTGCAAGGTGTAGAGCACGTTCAGGCGCTCCTGCAATTCTTCGGTGCGGGCGGGGTCGCCCTCGGTGCGGCGCTCGGCGGTTTCCACCTCGTCGGCAATGTCGTGCAGCTCAATCAGGCAGCTTTCCAGGCGCTGGCGCAGCTCGCGGAAGTTCTCGGCGTAGGCCGCCACCTGGCCCAGCAGCGTCGAGGCGTCCTTCATGGTGCCGGTGGCGCAGCTCTCGCTGTCGCGCAGCCCGTGCAACGCTTGGCTCAGCTTATACTTGATTTCCTCGGCGTGCTCCAGCTGCTTTACCTCCTGCTCCAAGGCGTCCTGATCCTCGTTGTCGAGGCTGGCTTCCTCCAGCTCATTCAGCAAAAAGCTATTGTAATCGAGCTGCGCGTTGGCCTGGTTCGACTGGTCCTCCAGCGTTTTCAACTCGGCCTCCAGCTTGCGGTACTGCCGGAAGGCGTTGCTGTAGTGCGTGCGCTGCGGCACCAGCCCGGCATAAAGGTCGAGCAGGTTAAGCTGAAACACCGTATCACCGAGCAGCAGCGTGTCGTGCTGCGAGTGGATGTCCATCAGGTTGGCCCCGATTTTCCGCAGTGCTTCCAGCGTCACCGGCGTGTCGTTCACAAAGGCCCGCGACTTGCCCGTGGGGCTGATTTCACGCCGCAGAATGCACTGCGCGTCGTAGTCCAGGTCCTCGGCCTCAAAAATATCTTGCAGCTGATAGCTGGCAATGTCAAACTGCCCCTCAATTACGCACTTGCGCGCCGTGTCGAACAGCAGCTTACCATCGGCCCGGTTGCCCAGCAACAGCCCAATGGCTCCCAGCATGATGGATTTGCCGGCCCCCGTTTCGCCGGTGATAATGTTGAGCAGCGGCGACGGCCGCAACTCCAGCGACTCAATCAGGGCGTAGTTCTGGATGCGTAAATCGACTAACATAATTGGGTAGATGGGGCCAGTATGCGCACAAAGCGCCGCGGCCAAAAGCAGCCGCCGTATCGGAATAAATAATTATTTCGGCGCTTCGCAGGGCCCCGATGGATTATTTATTAAAGTTAACCCCGAAGTTTTGGCAAATGCTAATTCACGCCTAGCCATGTAATAACCAATATATTACCATCCCGCAGCGCTAGCGAGCCGTGAGAATGGCCTGGTATTTCGCCGCGTTGGTCGCGTCGATGTTGACCAGCATCGTCACCAGTTGCTGCTTCTGGTTCGGGTCGGAGCTGGTGCGGAAAATATTAGCAATCTCGTCGGCCTTGGCGTCGAAGAAATACCGAAAAATTGGCTCGCTCACCCGCAGCGACGCTGCCGCGTTGATACCCGTGAGGGCCCCCAGCACGGCCGTGCGCGCCTCGTCGGGCTTCTCGATGAACAGGTCCATGCCCTGCCGGTAGTAGGCGTACGAGCCGGTGCGGAAGGCTTCGAGTTGCGGGTCGGTTAGGTTGGTGAGCAGCTGGTAGCGGCTGCGCAGGCCCCCGCCGTTGGTCCAGCTCGGATCTTGGCCCTCGCTGCTGCTCTGCGAGGCCGAGTAGGTCATGATGAGCCGGGCGTTTTCAAAATACTGCGTGCCCCCGAGCCGGCTGAACGTGTCGCGGTCGAGCCCCACGATGATATTAGCGTAGAAGCCCAGCAACGACGAAAGGTTAGAAACGAAGCTGTTGGGCGAAAAATCGAGCGAGTTGGGCGGTGGATAGTTGAAATTGAAGCTCTTGTCGACGATGCTGATGACGTTGGTTTCGTAGCCCGTGCCGTAGATCGGCCGGGTCGAAAGCAGCCGCATAGTGGCCTGGTACGACGGTGCCGCGCCGCCCGTAATCACCACGAACATGCGGCACTTAATGCGCTCTTTTTCCTGGTACGTAGTGCTGGTCCAGGTGCGGGTATTGAGAAAGGCCGAAATGTCGCGCTGCATGTTGGCCACGATGCTCTGGTCGGTAATCACCACGCTCGGCCCTATGGATACTTCCACGGTGCAGTTCAGCTCCTGGGCCCGGGCGGGGGCCCCCAGCAACAATAGCAGCAGCGGCAACAGGGCCCAGATTTTACGCATCACAAGTTAAATCAAGTAGTTATAATGGCTGCGCGGCGGGCCAAAATCAAGCGCACCAACTCGCTGGCCAAGTCGGTTTTGGCCATCAGTTCAAAGGTAACCACCTGGTCGGCACGGTCCAGTACGCTCACTTTGTTGGTGTCGTGGCCGAACCCGGCTCCAGCGTCGCGCAGTGAATTCAGCACCACGAGGTCGAAGTTTTTGCGGTGCAGCTTGTCCTGGGCGTGGGCCAGCTCGTTCGTCGTCTCCAACGCAAAACCGACGGCAAATTGTTCAGCCCGCTTGGTTTGGCCGAGCGTGGCGGCAATGTCCACGTTCTTCACCAGCTCCAGCGTCAGCGTGTCGCCGGCTTTTTTAATCTTCTCGGCGGCCACGTGGGCGGGCCGGTAGTCGGCCACGGCAGCGGCAAACACCCACACGTCGGCCGCGGGGGCCCCGGCAGCCGCGGCGGCGTACATCTCGGCAGCAGTTTCCACGCGCGTGAGCTGCACGGCCGGGTGGGCCGGCGCGGGCAGGGCGCTGGGCCCGCTGATGAGGTCCACCCGGGCCCCCGCCGCCGCAAATGCCTCAGCCAACGCGTAGCCCATCTTGCCCGTCGACCGGTTGCCGATGAACCGCACCGGGTCCAGCGGCTCGTAGGTAGGGCCCGCAGTAATCAGGACGCGCATTGTAGTAGCTAGGATTGAAAGTGCTTTTCCAGCGCCTGCACTAGGGCTTCGGGCTCCAGCATGCGGCCGGGGCCCACGAGGCCGCTGGCCAACTCGCCGCTGGGCGAGTCGAACACGTGGTTGCCGAAGCTGCGCAGGCGCGCCAGGTTCTGCGTCACGGCGGGGTGGGCGTACATGTCCAGGTCCATGGCCGGGGCCAGAAACACTGGGCAGCGTGCCGACAAGTACACGGCGCTCAGCAAGTTGGGGCACAGGCCATTGGCCAACTGGCCGAGCGTGTTGGCGCTAGCTGGCGCGATGAGCAACGCGTCGGCCCACAGCCCCAGCTCGACGTGGTTGTGCCACTGCCCAGAGGCTGCATCACGCAAAAAGCCCGTCAGGACGGGCTTTTTGGAGAGGGTGCCCAGCGTGAGGGGCGTGACGAAGGCGGCGGCGGCTTCGGTGAGGATAACCTGTACCTCAGCCCCGGCCTGCACCAGCAGCCGCGTGAGGGCGGCGGCTTTGTAGGCGGCGATGCTGCCGCTCACGCCCAGCAGCAGGCGGCGGCCCGCCAGCGGTGACAAGGGCAACGAAGCGAGCGGCAGCACCGGCGATAATTAGAACAACTCGCGGGCCAGGGGCACTTCCACCGGATCGGGGGTGGTGTAGCGCAGCTTGCCTTCCAGGAACTCCTCGATGGCGAGGCTGGTGGGCTTGGGCATGCGCTCGTAGTGCTTCGACACCTCGATTTGCTCGCGGTTTTCGAACACTTCTTCCAGGTTGTCAACGGTCGAGGCGAACTCGGCCAGGCGGTCGTTCAGCTCTTCCTTCAGCTTGATGGAGAGTTGGTTGGCGCGCTTCGAGATGACGGAAATGGCTTCGTACACGTTGCCGCTTTCGATGCTAAAATCGGCCATGTTGCGCGTCACGATGGAACTGGATACGGCGTTGGGGGCGGGTTTCATGGGCACTGATGGGTTACTTAATTGAAAATGAATGGGAGCCGGTGGCGAGTAACGCCGGGGCCCCGGGCCGTGGCGGGCCCGAAATTATTTGGCCGCCGCGGCCTCGGCCCCGGGGATGGCTTTCAGCCGTTCCAGCTCGGCGCGGCTGTCGTCGTACATGGACTGGGCCAGCTTCAGGTTTTTGCTCTGCGGGAAAGTGTCGATGTAGTGCTGGTAGAACGCCACGGCGTCGAGAAACCGTTCGCGCTGCTTCGATTCAATGCTCTCCTTGGCCCAGGCGTACTGGGCGCTCAGGCGCAGAAAATCGGCCTGGTCGATGAACGGCGAGGCGGGGTAGTTCTGCTCGAACACGCCCATGGCCGTCACGGCTGCCTGGTTGTAGCGCAGCTTGTAGTAAAGTTCAGCGGCACCGAAGGCCTTGCTTTCCAGCTTCTTCTGCAATTCCTGCGACATGCTTTCCGTTTCCGGTCGGAATTTGCTTTCGGGGTAGCGGTTGATGAAGTCTTGGATGACTTCCAGCGCCGACGTGGTGTTGGTCTGGTCCAGCTCGAAGCCCGGCGAATCGCGGAACAGCGACTTGGCGTGCATAAACGAAGCCTCCTCGGTGTACACCGAGTTGGGGTACGTGTCGGTGAACTGCTTGAAGTAGTAGGCCCCCAGCACGTAGTTGCGCTGCTTGAAGTTGGTGTTGGCGAAGTAGAACTGCGCCTTCTCGGCCTCGGGGCGGCCCTTGAGCAGCGGAATCAGGTCTTCGAGCAGCGTACCGGCGCGGAAATAGTCGCCCGCGTCGTAGTAGCGGACGGCGGCTTCGTACTTTTTGTTCACGTCGCCGCTTTTGAGCAGCTTCTGGTAGCCGGGGTTGCAGGCCCCCAGCAGCAGCGCGGCCAGGCAGAAGAAAACGAGCGTTAAGCGGGAAAATGGCATAAGTAACAACAAAGGTACGATGGCAATTACAAACCGGAAACGGCTTCCGGAGCCGCGGACCAGTGGCGGCCGGGCGTTGGCTTTCGACTGGACCGCAGCCGGGGCCCCAAGGGTTGCATTCAGGGCCGGGCAACGGGCTTGGTGGGGATAGGTTTGGGTGTGGCGGGCGGTTTGCGTGGGCCAGTGCTGGGGGCCCCTCGAGTGGCTTTCTTGGCCGGGCGCTTGGCCCGCACGGACGTTTTCTTGCGGGCGGGTTTGCGGGGCGGGCGGTCGTCGAACTGCTTACCCAGCACCTGGCGGCGAGTGGGGCGCTCGGTATCGCGCCAGCGGAAGCCCTTGAGGCGCGTGTCCGGCTCCTTTATTTCGTGCAGCGGGATGAAGTTGGCATCGGGGTTGGCCAACATCGTGATTTTTTGCAGCTTGTTATCGGCAAAGCGCAGCGTCATCGTAGCCGACACGCCCTTGTTCAGGCCCGTTACCACGGTGTCGCCGTCGAGGGCGTAGGCGATGCTTTCGGCGTTGCCCAGCACATCGATGCGCCCAATCTGGCCCCCGCGGAAGTAGGCCATAATGTTGCGGCCCTTCATCTGGTTGAAGTTCAGCAGCGTGTCCTGGTTGATAACGAACGAGTTGGCGTACAGCCGCATCTGGTCCACCTTGCCACGCTTCTGCCGGATTTCCATCGAGTCGGCCACCATTTGGGTGTGGGCCTGCCACAGCACCGGGTCGCGGTTCAGGTAGATGATGCTGTCCTGGCGGTCGTAGGTCAGCGAATCGCAGCGCCCCTGTAGGTTGGCTTTGAAAATCCGGGCCTTGGGGAAGGCGTACAGCACCTGGCGCACGTTGGGCGTGCCGGGGCGGCTTTCCACGCTCAGCAGCGTGTCGGCGGCCATGTACAGGGTGTCCTTGCCCGAAATGTTGCGCACCACCGGCCGCCCGCCGTAGAGCTTGGTGCGCCCCAGCCCGCGCCAGTGCCGGCCAAAGTCGCCGCGCAGCGTGATGTTGTCCTTCTTGGAAATAAGCGTGACGTGCCCCGCCGCCTCGCCGTAGAGCCGGCCCTCGTCGTACACCAGCCGGTCGCCGCCGAGCAGGTAGTTGGGCGTGTCTATTTTGGCGCTCTTCTGGAAGTTCGACACCCGCGTGGCGGTGTTGTAGTTGCCCTTCTCGGCGTACAGGTTGCCCTGCTGCCCCCGGATGCGCGTGGGCCCGTCGAAATAGGCTATCTTACTGATGGTGTTGTAGGTCAGCGTGTCGTTGTTGAGGTCGGTGCGCTGGTTTTGGGCGTCGATGGACACGAGGTGCACGTCGCGCTTGAAGACGAATACCTTGCTATTGGTGTCGTAGAAACCCTGCTGGCTGTCGAGCGTGTTTTGCGGGTCGGTGAGGTGGCCGGTTTCGAGGTAGGTGGCCGTTTTGCGGTTCAGGTCGTAGTTGAGCGTGGGCGTGGTCAGGGTCATGCGTGGGTCGCGCATCACCACGTTGCCCACCATGCGGGCCGTGCGCAGGTTGCCGTTGTAGTAGCCCTTGTCGCCGGTAATGGTCACGGTGTCGTTCTGGATGACGCGCACGTTGCTGAACGCCTCAATCTCGTTGCGGTCGAGGTATTGGTAGGCCGAGTCGCAGTACAGAAACGTGTCGCCCTGCTTGAAGCCCACGTTGCCAATCACCTTGCGGATTTTCACGCCCTCGGGCGTCGTCACGCCCACCAGCAAGCCGGCGCCTTTCAGCAGTTCCACGGGCGTGCCTTTGGCGGCGGGCTTGGCGGGCTGGGGCACCGGGCGGGGCGGGGCACCGGGCCGCTGGGCCCAGGCCAGGGCCGGCAGCAGCAGCAAGAGCAGAATAAAAAAGCGGAAGCGGGGCATTTAGCGGGCAAAGGTACGGCGGCCGGCGGGGCCTAACGCGCATCTTTGCGGCTTAGTGCCTTGGGGCCCCGGGCCAAGCCAGCCGTTTCCTTCTGCCATGAAAATCCATCTCTTCGGGGCCGCCGGGGCGGGCGCCACCACGCTGAGCACGGCGCTGGGCGCGGCCCTGGGCGTGCTATACTTCGACAGCGACGACTACTTCTGGGGCCCTTCGGAGGTGCCATTTACGGTGCGGTGCCCCGCGGCCGAGCGCAATGCGCTACTGGCCCGCGACCTGGCCCGGAGCCCCCGCTGGGTGCTGAGCGGCTCGTTGGTGGGCTGGTGCCCCTAGGGCGAGCAGCAGATGGCGGCGTTCGACTTAGTGGTATTTCTGTGGCTGCCGCCGGCCCTGCGCCTGCGCCGCCTGCGGCAGCGCGAACACGCCCGCTACAGCGACGTTATTACTACCAACCCCGCCCGCACGGCCCAAACCGAAGCCTTACTGGCCCGGGCGGCCGGCTACGACGACGGCTCCTGCGGCGGCAGCCGCACCCTGGCCAACCACCTGGCCTGGCTCGGCCACTTTGACTGCCCGGTGCTGGCGCGGCGACCTCACCGTGACCTAACGGCTGGATGCCATGCTAGCCGAAATAACCCGCCTGAAATAAGTTAAAAGTTGAAATAATTGCCCGTCAACCCTTTTTCCATCACAAAAGCTGTTTAGGATGTCTGAAACCTCAAAATTGAACGTCATGCTGAGCTTGTCGAAGCATCTCTACTGCGGCAGTAGTCCTGATTAGTTGAGCGGGAGAGATGCTTCGACAAGCTCAGCATGACGTTCTGACGACTTCCTAAACAGCTTCATAACTAGCGCTCAAATTTTAACTCGTAATTTTTAACTTCTCCCCTATGCTCGACCAAGTTCGCCAGTTCATCGAAACCCACCAGCTGTTTTCCCTAGAGAATGACCCTGTACTGGTGACCGTCAGCGGGGGCCTCGACTCGGTGGTGCTGCTGGACGTGCTGCACCGGCTGGGGGCCCAGGTAGCGGTGGCGCACTGCCACTTCGGCCTGCGCGGCGAGGACGCCGACGCCGACGAGCAGTTCGTGCGCAAGCTAGCCAAGCAGTACGACGCGCCCTACTTCGCCGAGTTTTTCCAAACCAAGGCCTTTGCCGAGCGCGAGGGCATCTCGACCCAAATGGCCGCCCGACTGCTGCGCTACCAGTGGTTCGAGCAGGTGCGGGCGCGCGAGGGGCTTGCGGCCATTGCCACGGCCCACCACCAGCGCGACCAGGCCGAAACGATGCTGCTGAACCTGACGCACGGCACGGGCCTGGCCGGCCTGCACGGCATCCAGGCCAAAAACGGCGCCGTGGTGCGGCCGCTGCTGGGCCTGGGCCGCGACGATTTGCACGATTACCTGGTGGCCAACGGCCTGCGCTGGCGCGAAGACGAGTCCAACGACAGCCCCGTGTACCAGCGCAACCTGCTGCGCCACGAGGTGCTGCCGGTGCTGCGCGAAATCAACCCCGGCCTCGACCACACCATGGCCGCCACCGCCGAGCGGGTGGGCGGGGCCGAGGAAATCGTGCGCCGCTACGTGGCCGACACCAATGCCCAGGCCCGGCGCGACGCGCCCGAAGCCACCTATTTCAGCATCGCGCTGCTCCAAAACACGGCCGCCACGGCCCTGGTGCTGCACGAGCTGCTGCGGCCCTTCGGCTTCTCGTGGGTGGTGACGAAGGAAGTGGTGGCGGCCTTCGGGGGCCTGTCGGGCAAGCAGTTTGACTCGCCTACCCACCGCCTGGTGAAAGACCGCGACCAGCTCGTCATCACCCCGCGGCGGCTGGCGCAGTACGGCACCTTCCAGCTCGCCGAGGGCCAGGACGACCTGCTGGCCGACGGCCTGCGCCTGCGCGCCTCGGCCCACGACGGCGCCGGCTACGCCATTCCCCGCTCGCGCAGCACCGCCGCGCTCGATGCCGACAAGCTGAAATTCCCGCTCACGCTGCGCCGCTGGCAAGAGGGCGACTGGTTCATGCCGCTCGGGATGCAAGGCAAAAAGCACCTCAGCAACTTCCTCATCGACCAGAAAGTGCCGCTGAACCTGAAGGACGACGTGCGCGTGCTGGCCTCGGCCGACGGCAAAATCTGCTGGGTGGTGGGCCTGCGCGTGGACGACCGCTTTAAGGTGACGGAGGAAACGGCGCGGGTGCTGGCCGTGCAGCGCCTTTGAGTGTAGGCGCTTATGAACCAGTCGTTTTATTGCCTTCCCTGCCAAAGCGGCCACCAGCACTAGCGAGGCTGCACTCCGCGCCGCCGATTTCAACCGCCACTTTCTGGAGCGGATGGCCCCCACCAACAACGGCGGGGCTGGCATCGCTACCTAAAACTCCGGGGAAGCCCAGCAACGGATACGAGAACGCGCCAAAAAACAGAACAACCCGCTCAAATTGAAGTGAATGACACTGCTTTAAATTTATAGATGAACTTATCGAAAGCAGAGCAATAAACAAATAACTCTATTTACCTTCAAGCACTTACATAATTTAGTACGTATATTATGTAATTAATCTAGGAAGTTCTTTTTTTTTATCAACTTTTACCACCGGTCACGCTCCATTCATCCTTCTATCTACCAAGAAGGTACTGACTAAAAGCGGGCACCGGCAAGCTGCTCCCGGGTTAGCAACCCCATTCCATGCGACGGCCCGAACAGGTACTGCACCTGGGTTTTATCGAAAGGGCGGCCCCAATTTTCCGGGGGTGTGCGGAATTTGATACTAGAAATTCATTTTACCTATGAAAAAGATTCTTCTTTTGGCTGCTCTGATTGGCAGTACTTCGTTTGCTGGTATGGCGACAGGAACACCAGTAGCTAATAAAATAATGGCAAATAAGTCTGGAAATAAAGCCAGGATTGCACCTATTAAAACAACTGAATTAGTATGTGCATACATGAACACACCATGTAATAAAGTTGGATCGGCATGCGGTGAGACGATAGAGGAGTTCTTAGATTGCTATAGCGAACTGTGTGACGTTCTCTGTGGTTAATAAGAATAGGCTCTGCCGCGCGATAGAAGCTACAATCAAAAGCTTCTATCGCGCGGCATTTTTTATAAATTTATTCAAAGAAATGCACAATTTGTTTCATTAAACAATTGTGCATTATTTAATAATAGATCATCTGTTTATGCGGCAACTCTTTGTTTTAATTTTGAGCATACTAAGCTTGCCAAGCTATTGTCAAGTGTCTAGTCTTGTATCGGAAAATGGAAAAATTGAATGCATTTACCGCTTAGTATATCGACTTGACTCAGCAGATCAGACCAGTCGTTCTGAACTTATGAGTTTACTAATTGGAAATAATATCTCGCGTTTCCGAAGTAAAATTATGCTCTCCAATGATTCATTGTTAACAGAATCAGAAGGCAAGCCTTTTAATCAAGCGAATGTGCAAATATTTGCAGGCAAATTAAATAAATTGCCGAATACATTATTTAGATATTATATATATAAGAAATTAAGCAATAAAACAATTGATTTTTATAGTAAAATAGGTGGCAAACTATATTCGTATTCTGAACCCCAAAACATATTCGTTTGGAAAATAACTTCTGCTACTGCTACTATAGCAGGTTATAAATGCCAAAAAGCAACTACTTCATTCGCAGGACGAATTTTTGAGGCATGGTTTACCCGAGATATACCAATTTCAGATGGGCCATATAAATTTTGCGGGCTACCTGGACTAATTATTAGCGTAAGTGACACAAAGCACTATTACTCTTTTGATCTAATAAAATTAACCGAATTAAAAACAGTTGTTCCTATCGTAGTTCCTATTAAGAATGTGGTAAATACTAACAAAAAAGATTTTCGTCAAGGTGAATTAGTAAATGAAGCTGGTATGCTTGATCGGGTTGCAGCAATGGGAAATAATATAACAGATGCTGACAGACAGGCATTTAAAGAAAGAATTAAAAAACGCAATAATCCGATAGAACTGAAATAAACATTTTTTGATATTTAATTTTGCAGAATATAGCTGGATATATTCGGTTTATTGTTGGCATACTAACACTGGTTACCTCATCAATCCATGCCCAAACTACCCTCACCGGCACCGTGCGCAACCCCGCCGGCCAGCCGCTGGAAGGCATAATTGTAGAAGCCGAAACCAAAACCCAGCCGCCGGCCTCCGCCTTCGTCATTTCGGGGCCCGACGGGCGCTTCACCCTCACCCTGCCCACCGCGCCGGCCAGCGACTCGCTGCTGCTCGCGGCCCGGGCCCTGGGCTACGCCGTGCAACTGCGGCGGCTGGCGAATCGCAGCCAGCCGGTGGAGCTGAAAATGCGCGAGGAGGCCACTAAGCTCAAGGAAGTGGTGGTGCAGGGGGCCCCCATCACCCGGCAGGGCGACACGCTGAGCTACCAGGTGGGCGCGTTTGCCAACAAGCGCGACCGGGTCATTTCGGACGTGCTGAAGAAGATGCCGGGCATTGAGGTGGCCAGCGACGGGCAGATAAGCTACGAGGGGCGGCCCATCAGCAAGTTCTACATCAACGGGCAGGACCTGCTGGAAAGCCGCTACACCCTGGCCAGCGACAACCTGCCCGCCGACGCCGTGCAGCAGGTGCAGGTGCTGGAAAACCACCAGCCCGTGCGCGCCCTCGATAAACTGGTGCACCCCGACAACGCGGCGCTCAACATCAAGCTCAAAAACAAGGTGACCGCCACCGGGCAGGCCCGGCTCGGCGCGGGCCTCGTGCCGTCGCCGCCGGGGGCCCTGTGGAACGCCAACGTGTCGCCGATGCTGTTCACCAAAAAGCAGCAGCTCATCGACACCTACCAGGGCAACAACACCGGCCAGGACGTGGCCGCCGAGCTGAAGCCCCTAACCCTGGCCGACTTGCAGCAGCAGGCCGAAAGCAGCAACCAAAAGCCCGACCTGACGCACATCCGCGGCCTGGGCCAGCCGCCGGTGGCCGCCAGCCGCTACCTCTTCAACCGGGTGCACCTGCTGAGCGCCAACCACCTGGTGACGCTCAGCAAGGACAACCAGCTGCGGGTGAACGCCTCGTACCTGCACGATACGCAAACGCAGCGCGGCACCGCGCAAACCTTCTACTACCTGCCCGGCCAGCCGCCGGTGACGCTAACCGAGGAAACGCGCAACCAACTGTCCTTCAATACCCTGCAAACCGACTTGGCATTCGTCAAAAACGTCAAGGACTACTACCTGAAGAATACGCTGAGCCTGGACGGCCGCTGGGACGCGCAAACCGGCGACGTGTACCGCGCCGAGAGCCAGACGCGCATTGCGCAGACGGCGCGCAACCCGTTTTTTGCAGCCACCAACCGGCTCGGGCTGGTGCGGCCCATCAGCCGCGGGCGCATCGTGCAGGCCACCTCGCTGGTGTTTTACACCAACAGCCCGCAGCGGCTGGCGGTGCGCCCGGGGCCGTTTGCCGGGGCCCTCACCGGCGGCGCGGCCTACGACTCGGCCCGGCAGCAGGTGCGGCTGGGCTCGTTTTTCACCAGCAACTCGCTGGGCCTCACCGCTAGCCGGGGGCCCTGGGCCTACAGCGGCACGGTAGGCTTTTCGCAGGAAATCCAGCGGCTGGCCTCGGCGCTGGATACCGCGCCGGAGCCGGCCGCGCCCGGGGCCCCGCTGCGCAACGACCTGCGCTGGAACCGCGGCCGCTACTACGCCCAGCCCGCCCTGAGCTACAAAACCGACAGCTGGAACGCCAGCCTGGAGGTGCCGGTGAGCTACTACGCCTTCACGGCCGCCGACGCGCCCCTCGGGGCCGGGCAGCGCCTGCGCGTGGCCGTGGCCGAGCCCCGCCTCAGCGGCCGCCACGACCTGGGGGCCCTTTGGTACGCGGCGGCCGGGGCCGGCCTGAGCAATCGCTTCGGCGACATCTCGCAGCTCAACTACGCTTACCTTTTGCGCGACTACCGCACCTTGCAGCGCAACGACGCGCCTCTGCCGCGCAGCGTGGCCCAGAGCTACAACGCGGGGCTGTACTTCAAAAACCCGCTCAAGTCGCTGTTTTTCAACGCTAGCTACTCGCTCACCAGCACGCTCAGCAACCGCCTCTACAGCAGCCAGGTGGACGCCAGCGGGGCCCTCACCACGGTGGCTCTCGACCAGGACGCCCGCCGCCTAAGCCATACCGTGGGCAGCAGCGTGAGCAAGTTCGTCAGCCCTTGGAAAACTAACTTCAGCCTGAACGTATCGGCCAGCCTCAGCCGCCAGCCGCAAGTGCTCAATGGCACCTTGGCCCAAACCACCAACCACTCGGGCACCGCTACGTTCAAGACCAGTGTGTCGGCCTTCGACTGGGGCAGCCTGGAATACAACGCCACGCTCACGGCCCTGCGCAGCACCGTGGATGGCGGCGCCGCCCAGCCGCTGGCCGTGCTGCAAGACCACCACGCGGCGGTGAGCGTGTTTCCGGTGGGCCGCCACCAGGCGTCGCTGGCCGCCGACTACTACGCCAGCCAGGGCCCCGGGCCGGCGGTGCGCGCCATATTTGCCGACCTCACCTACCGCTACACCCTGCCCACGGCCCGCAAAATTGACCTGGAAGCGCGCTGGAGCAACATTTTCGATACCCGGCAGTACCAGTACAGCTACGTGAGCCAGTTCCTGCTGGCGCAAACCACCTACCAGCTGCGGCCGGCGCAGGTGCTGGTGTCGGCGCGGCTCTCGCTGTAGGGTCCCGGGCCGGGCCGGCGATGTCGGATTCGTCCCGGAAAAAGCCCGGATTTTCTGGCCGTGCAATCCCCCGGGGGCCCTACTTTTACGGCCTAACCCCGTTTTCTCACCCAACCCATTCCTTATGAAAGTTACCGTTGTCGGCGCCGGCAACGTCGGCGCTACTTGCGCCGACGTGCTCGCCACCCGTGAAATTGCCAACGAAGTTGTTTTGGTGGACATCAAAGAAGGCATTGCCGAAGGCAAAGCCCTGGACATCTGGCAGAAAGCGCCGATCATCGGCTACGACTCACGCACCGTGGGCGTCACCAACGACTACGCTCGCACCGCCGGCTCGGAGGTGGTGGTCATCACCTCGGGCCTGCCCCGCAAGCCCGGCATGAGCCGCGACGACCTGATTGCCACCAACGCTGGCATCGTGAAATCGGTGACCGAGCAGGTGGTGGCACACTCGCCCAACGCCATCATCATCGTCGTCAGCAACCCGCTCGACGTGATGACCTACCAGGCCCACCTCACCGCCAAGCTGCCCCGCGAAAAGGTGTTCGGCATGGCCGGCATTCTGGACACGGCCCGCTACCGCGCCTTCCTGGCCGCGGAATTGAACGTGAGCCCGAAAGACATCCAGGCCGTACTCATGGGCGGCCACGGCGACACCATGGTGCCCCTGCCCCGCTACACCACCGTGGGCGGCATCCCGGTTACGGAGCTGATATCCAAGGAGAAGCTCGACGCCATCGTGCAGCGCACCGCTGTGGGCGGCGGCGAGCTGGTGAAGCTCATGGGCACTTCGGCCTGGTACGCGCCCGGCGCGGCCGCCGCCCAAATGGTGGAGGCCATCGTGCGCGACCAGCGCCGCGTGTTCCCGGTGTGCCTGGAGCTGCAAGGCGAGTACGGCATTAACGGCGTGTACCTGGGGGCCCCGGTCATCCTGGGCAAGAACGGCGTGGAGCGCGTGATTGAGCTCCAGCTCAACGACGAGGAAAAAGCCCTGCTCGAAACCTCGCGCGGCCACGTGAAGGAAGTAATGGACGCGCTGGACAAGATGGGCCAGCCGGCGGCGTAGCTGCAGTATTGACTCATATAAAGAAGCCCTGCTAGCCAAATGCTAGCGGGGCTTCTTTGTTTTGTGGAAAACAAGCAAATCTGTCCTACTGCTGGCTGGCGCGGAAGAGCTTCTGCTTCTCGTCTTTGGATAAGCTTTCGTAGCCGGAGCGGGAGATTTTTTCCAGGATAGAATCTACCTCGTCGGGGTGAGGCTGGCCGGGGGCGGCGGCGGGGCGGGCCCCGCGGGCGGCGGTCGTTACGGGCTCGGGGCGGCGGGTAGTAACGCTCATGGTGGGCCGGCGGCTGAACAAGTTGCCCACCCAGTCGCCGATGGCCTGGATGGGGCGGCCCAGGTCGCGGCCGGCCTTGAGCTGCTTGACGAACACGAAGCCCAGCAGGGCCCCGCCGAGGTGAGTGATTTCGCCACCGGGGTTACCGCCGTTGATGCCGGCCAGCGAGATGAGCACCACGGCCACCGCTATCCACTTGATTTTGACCGGCCCCAGCAGAATCAGCATGAACGTGAAGTCGGGCAGCAGCGTGGCCGCCGCCACGATGATGGCCGTGACCGAAGCCGAGGCGCCCACCACCGAAGCGCCCAGCCCCGGCTGGAACGCGGGCAAAAAATTGTAGCTCAGCAGGAACACCAGCCCCCCCGCCAGGGCCCCCAGCACGTAGAGGCTCACCAGCCGGCGGTTGCCCAGGTATTCGCGGATGAGCTGCCCGAACCAGTAGAGGTTCAGCAGGTTGAACAAGATGTGGAAGAAGCCCTCGTGGGTGAAGGCGTAGGTGAGCACCGTCCAGGGGTGGCGGGCCAGCACGGGCAGCGACGAGGACAGCGCAAACTGCCGCAGCACGGGCTCGTAGTAGTTGCCCACGCCGCCGATGGTGAGGCCGGCGTGCAGGACGATGAGGGCCGCGAACACCAGCACGTTCAGCAGTAGCAGCTGGTTCAGGGCATTGTCGCGCCGGTCGAAGGCGGTGCGGATATCTTGAAAAACGCTCATAAAATCGCAGATTTTATCAATTAGGCAACGTGCCCGGTCCGGGAAGGCCCGGCGCCGGGCAGGTGGTTAAAGTTAGTAAAACCGCTCGCGGCTGCGTTCCCAGTAATGTACCACCAAAAAGCCGATGAGCAGGCCCCCAAGGTGGGCGTAGTGAGCTACGTTGTCGCCGGGGGTGCGGTGCACGCCGTTGTAGAGCTCGTACACCGCGTAGAGGAACACGAAGTACTTAGCTTTGATGGGAAACGGAAAAAAGAGCAACATCAGTTCGGTGTTCGGGAACAAGTAGGCAAACGCGAACAGCACCCCGAACAGGGCCCCCGAGGCCCCGAGCATGGGCGAGGCCAGCACGGTTTGGTAGAGCTTCTGGGTTTCCTGCGCCACGGTCGCGCGTAGCGTGGGGTCGTTGGGGCTGCGCACCAAAGCGTCGGCCAGGGCCATTTCGTCGGCCGCGTAGGGGCCGCTGCCGCGGGCGGTGCGCACGAGTTCAGCAAAGTCGCCGCCGGTGGGGTTTTGGATGAGGTCGCGCCGCAGTTCCGTCAGGGGCCGCAACTCGTAGGCGCGCACGCCCTCGTAGAGCAAGCCGGAGCCAAAGCCGCAAATCAGCCAGAAAAACAGGAACCGCGGCCCGCCCCAGCGCTGCTCCAGCAGGGGCCCGAAGGAGATGAGGCCGAACATGTTGCCAATCAAGTGGCCCCAGCCGGCGTGCAAAAACATGTACGTGAGGAACTGCCAGGGCTGGAAGAAGAACGAGCCCACCGGAAACAGGGCCCCGTACTGAATAATTTGCGGCAGCAGGTTGGTGCTAATAACGAGCAACAAGACATTCGCAATGAGCAGGTTGCGAACGGTGGGCGTGAGGTTGAACATGAACGTAAAAATAGCGCTTGGGCGGGGCCGGGCGCGGGCGGGGTTTTTAGGAGCGAAAAAAAGCGGCCAACTGGGCGGCGTCGAGCAGCACCAGGGTTTTGCGGCCGTCGGGGGTGTAGCCGGGCACCTGGCAGGCAAACAGGCGGTCGGCCAGGGCGTTAAGCTCGGCGTCGGGCAGGCGGGCGGCGGCGGTGCTGCTGGCCACGCGCCGGGCCAGGGCCCGCGCCAGGGCCTCGTGGCGGTCGAGGCGCAGGGGCCCAGCGGCGGTGCGAAACTGCTCGATCAGGCTTTCGAGCAGTTCCTTTTCGCCCTGGGCGGGCATGCCGGCGGGCACGGCCTCCACGGCAATGGTGTGGGGCCCAAACTCGACGAAGCGGAAGCCCAGCGTGTGCAGCGGCTCGGTGAGCTCCAGCAGTACCGCAAAATCGGCCGGCGAAAAGCTCACCGTGCGCGGAAACAGCAGCGTCTGCGACGCGCCATCGGCGCGCTCCAGGCCCTGCGCGTACTGCTCGTACAGAATCCGCTCGCGGGCCGCTTCCTGGTCAATCAGCAGCACGCCCGACTTCACCGGCACCAGCACGTAGCGCTGCTGCACCTGCACGGCGCGGTGGCCGGGGCCCCCACCCTCGCGCGCCGGCAGCGGCCGGGCGCCGGGCGCCGGGGCCCCCAAGCCCGCGTCTTCCTCAGGAAAAGCTAACGGCAGGGCCCCCGGGGCCCCTTCGGGCGCCGCCGGCACCGCAGCCGCGGCATGCTCCTCCGCGGGCAAGTCGTCGGCCGTGCGCACGGGCTGGCCCAGCTCGCGGTAGAAGGCTTCAAGGTCGCGACGGGCCTGCTCCGTGGGGCGCGACGGAGCTTGGCGGGCAAAGCCGTCGGTGCGGGTGTCGGGGGCGAAATTGGCGAAACCAGCCGCCGTGGGCCGGGCGGTGGGGGCCCCGGCCAGCCGGGGCCCCACCTCAAAGTCGTCGCGGTTAGAGGGCGTCGCGGCGGGCAGGTTGTCCTCGGGGCGTAGCCAGCGCGAAGCGCCGGCGGCCGGCTTACCAGCCCGCAGCGGCCGGATGGGCGCAAAGTTCACGTCGCCGTCGAAGTCTAGCGAGGGCGCGATGTTGTGCAGGCCCAGGCTCTGCTTCACGGCCGAGCGCACCACGGCGTACACCGTTTTCTCGTCCTCGAACTTGATTTCCGTCTTGGTCGGGTGCACGTTGATGTCGATGGCCTTGGGGTCCAGCTCCAGAAACAGCACGTAGAACGGGTGCGCGTCGCGCGGGAGCAGGCCCTCGTAGGCCGCCAGCACGGCGTGGTTGAGGTAGGCCGAGCGGATGAAGCGGTTGTTGACGAAGAAAAACTGGTCGCCCCGGCTCTTCTTGGCCGACTCGGGCTTGCCCACGTAGCCGCGCACGGCGATGAAGGGCGTCACCTCCTCGCAGTTGGCCAGCTGCTCCTTATAGCCGTTGCCCAGCAGCTGCACAATGCGCTGGCTGAGCTTGCCGGCCGGCAACCCAAACACCTCCAAGTCGTTCTGAAACAGCGAGAAGCCCACCTGCGGGTTGGCCAGGGCCACGTGTTGGAACTCGTCGAGCACGTGACGCATCTCCACGGCGTTGCTCTTGAGGAAGTTGCGGCGGGCGGGCACGTTGAAAAACAGGTTTTTCACGGCGATGCTCGTGCCGTCGGGGCAGGCCGTGGGCTGCTGGCTGGTCACCTGCGAGCCCTCCACGAGCAGCAGCGAGCCGGTTTCCTGCGCGGGCTGCTTGGTGCGGATTTCGACCTGGGCCACGGCCGCGATGCTGGCCAAGGCCTCGCCCCGGAAGCCCAGCGTGCGGATGCGGAACAGGTCTTCGGTGCTGCGGATTTTGCTGGTGGCGTGGCGCTCCAGGCTCATGCGGGCGTCGGTGGGGCTCATGCCCGTGCCGTTGTCCACCACTTGCACCAGCTGCTTGCCGGCCTCTTTCACAATGAGTTGCACCTGGGTAGCGCCGGCATCCACGGCGTTTTCCAGCAGCTCCTTCACCACCGAGGCGGGGCGCTGCACCACTTCGCCGGCCGCAATCTGGTTGGCGAGGTACTCGGGAAGCAAGCGAATGATGTCGGGCATGAGACAGGGCCAGCCAAGGCCAGCGGGTAAACAAAGAAGCGGGCAAATTAGCCGGTGGACCGCGGTAAAAAGCCGGTGGGTGGCGCAAAGCAACGCGGCGGTGGGTTAGACTGAATCCGCCCCCCCCATAGTTTCTGCGTACCTTCGCGATTAAACGGCGGCGCGCTAATGGTCCAGTGCGGAGCGATTTTTGCCCCGTTTGGGCTGGGCGGGCGGTGGGTTTGGAACGGCCAAACCCCATCCGTCGGTTCCGTAGCTTTCCACGACAAAAGTACGGCCCCCGGGGCCCGGTTCATCCTTTGAAGCTTTCCCTCCGCCCTCCTGGCTCGCTGCGCACCACGGTTTGGCCGGCCCTCGCGGCGCTGCTGCTGGCGGCGGGCACGCTGCTTTCGTTCGCCAGCCTGCGGAAGCTGCCCGCCGACCCGCTGCCCAGCTCCCCGCTCGAAATGGCGTGGGTCGACAGTGTGTTCAACTCCCTTACGCCCGACCAGCGCCTGGGCCAGTTCTTCATGGTGGCCGCCTACTCGAACCGTGAGAAGGCCCACGCCGACCGCATCGAGCGGCTGGTGCGCAACCAGGGCGTGGGCGGGGTGATGTTCCTGCAAGGGGGCCCCAAGCGCCAGGCCTTGCTCACCAACCGCCTGCAGGCCGCCGCCAAGGTGCCGCTGCTCATCGCCACCGACGCCGAGTGGGGCCTCGACATGCGCCTCGATTCGTCGGCTCACTTTGCGAAGGAAATGACGCTGGGAGCCCTCGACGACCCGCAGTACGTGTACCAGATGGGCCAGGCCATTGCCCGCAAGCTGCGCGCGCTGGGCGTGCACATCAGCTTCGCACCGGTGCTCGACGTGAACTCGAACCCCAACAACCCCGTGATTGGCAACCGCGCCTTTGGTGAGAACCAGGACCGGGTAGCGGCGCTGGGCCTCCAGTACATCAAGGGGTTGCAGGACAACCGGGTGATGGCCGTGGCCAAGCACTTCCCCGGGCACGGCGACACCGACACCGACTCGCACGTGGCCCTGCCGGTCGTCAACACCGACATGGCCCGCCTCGCGAAGGTTGATCTGGTGCCCTTCCAGCAGGCGTTCGACGCCGGGGTGATGGGCACGATGGTGGCCCACCTCTACATCCCGCTCTTCGATACGACCAACGCCAAAACCACTACCCTCTCGCACGCCCTCGTCACGGACTTGCTCAAGGACAAGATGGGCTTTAAGGGCCTGGTGTTCACCGATGCGCTGAACATGCGCAGCGTGAGCAAGCTCTACAAAGACGGCGAGCTGGATGCCATGGCCCTGGCCGCGGGCAACGACGTGCTGCTGTTTTCAGAAGACGTGCCGGTGGCCCTTATTCGCATCAAGGAGGCCGTGGCGGCAGGCAAACTGCAGCAGGTCGACCTGGACCTGCGGGTGAAGAAAATTCTGCGTGCTAAGTATTGGGCCGGACTGAACAAGTACCGCCCCGTGAACCTGGCTGTGCTACGCGACAGCCTCAACCAGCCCAGCACGCGGGTGTTGGCCCAGCGTATTTTTGAGCACGCCACCACAGTGGTGAAGAATGACGACCAGCTCCTGCCCTTCCAGCGGCTCGACACGCTACGGGTTGCGGCCATCACCATCGGCACGCCGGCCGAGGGGCCCTACGCCACCATCTTTAACAAGTACCAGCCCGGCCCGGTATACGCCGTGGCCGACCGCTACGCGCCCGACTCCACGTTTGCCCGCCTGCTGGCCCGCCTCCAGCCCTACAACGTGGTGGTGGTGAGCCTGCACCAGATGAACAACACGCCCAGCCACAGCTACGGCCTGGGCGACGGGGCCCTAAAGTTTCTCAAGCAGCTAGAGGCCACCAAGGGCATCAAAACGGTGGTGGTGGCCATGGGCAACGCCTACGGCCTCAAGTACTTGGAGGGGGCCCGCACGCTCGTCTGCGCTTATGAGGACCACTACGCGGCCCAGCTGGTGGTGCCGCAGGTGCTGTTCGGAGCCCTGCCAGCGCGGGGCAAGCTGCCGGTCACCGTGTCGCCCACCCTGCCGGTAGGCACCGGCCTGGCCACGCCCGACTTGCACCGCTTGCGCTACGCCGCCCCCGAAAGCGAGGGCCTCGACTCGCGTGTGCTGGCCAGCATCGACAACATCGCCCTCGAAAGCCAGACCTACGCCGCCTCCCCCGGCTGCCAGGTGCTGGTGGCCAAAAACGGCACGGTGGTGTTTGACCAAAGCTACGGCTACTGCACCTACGACCAGTCGCAGCCCGTAACCAGCAGCACGTTGTACGACCTAGCTTCCGTTACGAAGGTGGCCGGCACGTTGCAGGCCATCATGTACCTTAAAGACCAGGGCCGCCTGAACCTGGACGAGAAAGTGGCCACCTACCTGCCCGAAATGCAGCGCACTAACAAGCGCGAGATGACCGTGCGCGACGTGCTGCTGCACCAAGCCGGTCTCAAGCCGGGCATCCCCACCTGGGAGCGCACCGTGCGCGACGGCAAGCTGAAGCCTACCTTTTACTCTGGCCAGAAATCGGGCGATTTTCCCAACGAAGTGGCCCCTGGCGAGTACAGCGTGAAGGCCGCCGACGACTCGGTGTGGACCTGGACGCTGCGCTCATCGCTGCTGCCCAAGGTGCACGGCAAGTACCCGGTGGAGTATTCTGACCTCAGCTTTCTTATCATGAAGCGGCTGAGCGAGAAGCTGCTGAAACAACCCATTGAGGAGTTTTTGCAGATCAATTTCTACCGGCCCCTGGGCCTGGGCAGCTTAACCTACAACCCGCTCGCGCACTTCCCCAAAAGCTGCATTGCGCCCACCGAAAACGACACGTACTACCGCCACGAGCAGCTGCAAGGCACCGTACACGACCAGATGGCGGCCCTGGTGGGCGGTGTGGGGGGGCACGCTGGCCTTTTCGCCACCGCCAACGACCTGGCCGTGCTGATGCAGATGGACTTGCAAAACGGCAACTACGGCGGCACCCGCTACTTCCAGTCGCCGGTGGTGTCGGAATTTGCCCGGCCCCAGGTGGCGGGCAACAAGCGCGGCCTGGGCTGGGACCACGGCGACCCCAGCAAGCCCCAGGGCCCCACCAGCAGCCTGGCCCCGGCCAGCACCTTCGGCCACACCGGCTTCACTGGCACCTGCGTGTGGATGGACCCCGACAACCAAATCCTCTACATCTTCCTCTCGAACCGCGTGTACCCCGACGCGGGTAATAACAAGCTGCGCCAGTACAACATCCGCACCCGCATCCACGAGGTGATTTACAAGGCCCTGGCGGCGGGCCAGCTAGCCGCGAAGCCCAGCAAGGGGCTCGGCTCATCCAGTAGCGCCGCCGGCAGCCAGTAAGCTTCGATCAACTTGGTTTGCAGCGTTTAAGCTGAATTGCCAGCAAGTAATTTAGGGCCCCGTAGCACAGGCTTCGCAAGGAACGGTTGTCCGGCAGGCCACGGCCACCACACGTCGTCATGCGCGCCTTATTATTCGTTCTGACGTTATTGGCGGGGCCGGCAGCGGCCCAGGTAACCATTCGCGGCATCGTACGCGACTCCTTGACGGGCAAGCCGTTGCCTTTTGCCAGCGTTTTCCTGCTGAACACCACTTACGGCGCCACGGCGGACCAGCAAGGGGCCTACGTGCTGCCAGGTATCCGGCGCGGGCGCTACGATGTGTCAGCCAGCTACTTGGGCTACCGGCTGCGGCAACGGCCGGTATTGGTGGCCGCCGAAACCAATCTGACCTTGAATTTTGGGCTACTGCCCGCCCCGGCGCCGTTGGGCGAAGTGGTGGTGCGCCCTGCCAACCGGCTGGCCGACTACCAGTTGTTTTTGAAGTTATTCCTGGGCACTTCTTCATTCGCGCGGCTGTGCCAAGTGCGCGACCCGGCCGACATCAGCGTCGTTTTCGACCCGGGCCGGCGGCGCCTGACGGCCCGCGCCACCCGCGCCGTGCAGGTCGACAATGGGGCCCTGGGGTACCGACTCACTTGCTACGACCTGGATTTTCGGGCCGACATCACCGACGAAACAGTGACGATTCTCACCGTCAGCCGGGTTGCTTTTCAGCCCTTGCCGCCCCTCAACGCCGGTGAGCAGCGCCGCTGGGAAGCCAATCGGCAAAAGGCGTACCGGGGCTCTTACCTGCATTTTTTACGCAGTGCCTACGCCGGCCGGCTCGCCGAGGAAGGCTTCCTGCTGCAACGGCTGAGCCGCCGTCCCAACCGCCGCCGCGCGGCCGCCGACAGCCTGGTGCGGCGGTGGCAAGCCGCCGGCCGGAACCACGGCAGCCTGCCCGATTCGGTGTGGCGCCTCTTGACGCAACCCAAAGAATTCACGCTCGTGTATGAGGATCGGCTGCCGCTGGACAGCGTGCGCACCGCCGCCGCGGGGCGGGTGTGGCTGCGCTTCCGCGACCTGCTGGCCGTGACGTACGAAAATGCCCGGCCCGATCCTGGCTTCCACGCCCCTGGCGCCATCACCGGCCACCCGCTGCCGGGCCGCCAGGAATCAATCCTGCAACTGCGCCCCCCGCCCGCCGCCGAACTGGCCCCCAACGCCGTGCCCGTGGCCCCCTTGTCGTTAGTGACCGAAGGCTACTGGAGCTTTGAAAAGATGGCGGAGCTCTTACCCCTGGATTATTTCCCACCGGAATCGCCCGGCCATTAATTGCGCAAGCTTGGCGGCCGCCACCGGGGGCCCTCTTGCATTGTAATACGCAGTACTTGCCCAGCCTTGATGCGCTTACTGTTTGACTTATCCGGGCTTTTAGGGCAACCTAACTTCCTCCGGGAGCGCCTGAAGCTTTTTGCTGCTCAGTTCTAGCAGTCTGTCGACCAGCACGGCCAGCAGTGCGCCGGCCACCGGGGCTACTACGTAGAGCCAGGCATCGGCCAGGTGGCCGCTCACGAAGGCAGGGGCCAGCGAGCGGGCCGGGTTCATGCTGGCGCCGCACAGGGGCCCCGCCACCAAAGCTTCGAGCCCCACCGTAGCGCTGATGGTGAGCCCCGCCAGCAGCCCCTGCTCGTAGAAGCTGGACGACACCCGCAGAATCACCAGCATCAGCCAGAAGGTGAGCATTACTTCCAGCCCGAAAGCCTGGCCAGGGCCGTGCGCTGGCAGCGTGGCGCCCAGCGTGGAGCCGCTGGTGGCCACCAGCTTAACCAAGCCGCTCCCCACGAACGCGCCCACCAATTGGGCCCCCACGTAGGGCAGCACGCGCTGGCCCGGAAAGCGCCCCGCCGCCCAAAAGGCGATGGTCACGGCCGGGTTCACGTGGGCGCCGCTCACGTGGCCCAGGCCCTGGATGAGCACCAGCACCACCAGCCCGAAGGCCGCCGCCACGCCGCCGTGGCCCAGCGCGTGCGTCTGCTCGTCAACCACGGCCGCGCCGGTGCCGAAAATCAGCAAAATGGCCGTGCCCAGCGCCTCAGCAAATAGGCAATGGCGCAGCATCGTTCGCACTACCATGCGCTTACGCTACCGTGCCGCCGCAGCTGGAGCCCGCGCCGGCTGTACAACCGTAGCAGTGCTGGTTGAGCACGATGGGGCGCTGGGCCAAGGCCGCGGCGTCGAAGTCGCGGATGTGCTGGCTGGTGCTGGCCACGTGCAGGTCGAGCATCTGGTTGAAATCGCAGTCGTAGAGGCCGCCGTCCCAGCCCACCGAAATGGTGTCGCGGCACATCACGCCGGCCGCCGCCGTGGGGTTAAAGGCCGTCACCAGCTTCTCCATGTAGCCTGCGTAGTTGCCCGACTCCACGAGGTAGTCCAGGAAGCGGCTCACCGGCAGGTTGGTGATGGCAAACAGGTCGTTGAACACGATGCCGTGGTCCTTCGCCAGCGCCTGCTTGAACTGCCGCTGCAAGGCCGCCTGGGGCCCCGGCATGAACGCGCCGGCTGGGTTGTACACCAAGTTCAGCACCAAGCCGCTGCCCGGCTGGCCGTAGCCCACGGCGTTCAGCATTTTGAGGGCTTTGATGGAGTCGTCGAAGACACCGTCGCCGCGCTGGCGGTCGGTTTTGTCGGCCGAATAGAAGGGTAGCGAGCTGACCACCTCCACACCGTGCTGCTTGAAAAACTCGGGCAGGTCGTGGTACTTCTTATTGGCCACGATGATGGTCAGGTTGCAGCGCACCAGCACTTTACGGCCCAACTTGCTGATTTCTTCCACAAACCACCGGAAGTCGGGATTCATCTCCGGGGCCCCACCGGTGAGGTCCACAGTCGGAATAGCGGTTTGGGCCAGCGCGTCGAGGCAGAGCTGCATCGTGGTGCGGGTCATAATTTCCTTGCGGTCGGGGCCGGCATCCACGTGGCAGTGCTTGCAAACCTGGTTGCACATCTTGCCCACGTTGATTTGCAGCACCGCCGGGGCCACCGGCGTAAGCGGAAACAGGCCCGCCTCCCGCATCTTCTGGTGGAAGGGCGGCAGGTGCAGCACGTCCACCACTTCCTGGCGCAGCACGGTGAGCTGAAAAGCCGAATCGGCCAACTGGTTGCCGGTGGCTTTGAGGGATTTTATCATGGAAAAGAAGTAGCGTGGACTCTACGAGTCCGCGCGTAAGAGCGTTGGGTAACAGCGCAACGCGCAGACTCGCAGAGTCCGCGCTAGGATTTACATGGATAACTCTTTGACTTTGTTCATCATCTGCACGCCGTGCACCAGGGTAGCGCCGCCGCGGATGGCGGCGGCCACGTGCACGGCCTCCATCATTTCGGGCTCGGTGCAGCCCTTTTCGAGGGTGTCGGCCGAGTAAGCGTCGATGCAGTAGGGGCACTGCACGGCGTGGGCCACGGCCAGGGCGATGAGCGATTTTTCGCGGGCCGTGAGGGCCCCTTCGGCGAACACGGCGCCGTAGTAGGCGAAGAATTTATCGGCAAATTCTTTCTGAAACTCGCCAATGTTGCCAAATTTCTTGAGGTCGGCGGGGTTGTAGTAGGTTTCCATGCGGGGGTTGTAAGAAAATACGAGAAAGGGAGAGGTAGCAGATTGCGCCAAGCAAGGCGGGGTTATTCGTAGAAGTTCCGCAGGCGACGCTGGCTGGTGCGCACCACCCAGTCGCCGAGGCGCGGCAGCAGCGTGTGCACCACCAAAATGAGCCGGCCCAGCGCCGAAATAACCGTGCGCCGCCGCCGCCGCCGCACGTGCCGCAAGATAATGGCCGCCACCTCGGCCTGCGTTTTTTGCCAGCGCGGCGGGCGGTGCGCAATGGGCACGGGCTGGCCCGCCGCGTCGAGCACGCGCTTGTCGGCGTCGTTCTGGGTGAAGCCGATGTGCACCACCCCGAAGTGCACGCCGGTATCGGCCAGCTCCAGGCGCAGGGTGTGGGCGAGGTTGGCCAGGGCCGCCTTGCCGGCGCAGTAGGCCGAGCCGCTGGGCATCCCGTTCAGCGCCGAAATGGAAGAGATGAACGTAACGCTACCCTGGGCCCGAATGAGGTGGGGCAGGGCTGCCTTGAGCGGATACACTGAGCCGTACACGTTGCTGTCGAGCACCTGCCGAAATACCTCGGGCGTGAGGTCGCGGAAGTAGGCGCGCATCGAAATACTGGCGTTGGTGACCAGAATGTCGAGCCGGCCGAACGCATCTATCGCTGTGGCAATGAGGCGCTCGGCAGCGGCGTAGTCGGTTACGTCGGCCACGCAGGCGGCCACCTGGTAGCCCTCGGCGGCGAGGGCCTGGCGGGTGGCTTCGAGGCGCGCGGCCTGGCGGCCGTTGAGCACCACGGCCGCGCCCTGCTGGCAAAAGGCGCGGGCCGTTTCGCGCCCGATGCCCGACTCAGAGCCGGTGATAAGGGCCACCTGGCCCGCCAGTGGGCTAGCCTTTTTATCGGACATAGCCGTGGGTTTTAAACCAGGCAAAGGCATCGGCCACGGCTTGGGAAACGGGGGTTTGGGGCAGGGCCAATTCAGCGCGGGCTTTTTGCGGGGTAAAGTAATGGCCGTCGTTGGCCACGGCCGTCATACCCGAATTTACCTGACTGGGGCGGCCGGTGAGGCGGGCTTTAAGGTCGCATACTACGCCGTAGAAATTGGCCAGCGGCGGCGGCACTGGCCAGCGCGGGGGCCCTACCCCCATGGTTCTGGCCATCAAAGCGAAGGCTTCGCGGTAGCTTAGGTTCTCATGGCCCAGAATGTAGGACTCACCCACGCGGCCCAGGGTCAGGGCGTTGACGGTGGCCACGGCCACGTCGTGCACGTGCACGTAGTTTTTGCCGCCCAGCGGGTAGCCGGGCAGGCGGCCGCCCAGCAGCTCCAGCAGCAGTGCGCCCGAGGTGGGCCGGGCATCGCCGGTGCCCAGCATAAAGGTGGGGTGCACCAGCACGGCGGGTAGCTGCTCGCGGGCCACGGCGCGCAGCACCAGGTCGGCGGCGGCGCGCTTGCTGTCCATGTAATCAAGCCCGTAGCGGCGGCCGGCGTAGGGCCGGGTTTCGTCGCCGGGGCGCTGTTTCGGGCCGAAGCCAAAGACGTTGGCAGTCCCCACGTACACCAGGCGCTCCACCCCCGCTTTTCGCGCCAGGCGCAGCACTTGCTCGGTACCATCCAAGTTAGCGGCCCACACCGCCCGGCTGCGGGCGGGGTTCACCTGGGCCAGCGCGGCGGCGTGGATTAGGGCCCCGCAGCCGCCGATGGTGTCAGCCATTTCGGCTTTGCGGGCGGCTTGCGTGAGGTCAACCTCGCACACTTCAATGGGCAATGATTGCAAGGGCGGTAGGGCCCCCGCCGCCGCGCCGCCCGGCCGCACCAGGGCCCGAACGGGGTAGCCCCGATGCAGCAGCTCGGCTACGAGGTGGCGGCCCAAAAAGCCGTTGGCGCCGGTTACGAGCACGCGGGGAAGCGGAAGCAGCGGCATCAGCGGTAGTTGAGCAGGGCCTTGTAGGTGCGGGCAATGCGCGGCGGCGGGACCTTGAGGAAGAACAGCGAAAAGGCCGTCAAATTGGCCAGCTGCACGCGCAGCCAGCCGTTGGTTTCGTACTTGCGGGCCGAAACCACGACGTCCTGTGGCACGATGAAAAACGAGGCAGCTTTGCGAATGCGCTGGATTATTTCAAAATCCTCCATTATCACAAACCGCTCGTTGAAGCCACCCAACTGCTCAAACAGCGCCCGCGTGACAAACAGCGTTTGGTCGCCCCCGCGGCTCATAATTCCCTCGAAGCGAGTGCCGTAGCTATTAATGCGCAGCAGCGGGTGCGGCGAGTCGAACCGGAAGCGGTAGCAGCCCGCCGCGTGCCCCTGCGCCACGGCCGCCGCAATAGTGGCCGCAAAGTCGGGGTGAATGCCTACGTCGGCGTGCACGAAATAGAAGATATCGCCGTGGGCATGGCGGGCGCCGTGGTTCATTTGGGCGGCGCGGCCGGGCCGGGCCGATTGCAGCACCGTAGCTCCGGCCTGGCGGGCAGCGGCGGCGGTACCGTCGGGACTGGCAGCGTCCACCACCAAGATTTCGACCGCGTCGGCGGGAGCGTGGCGGCGCAGTTCGGCCACCAGGCGGCCGATGTTGGCGGCTTCGTTGTAGGTGGGGATGATGATGCTGAGCATAAAGGGAGAAGCTACCAGACTGTACGGACCCGCGGGGGCGGCTAGATTTCCAGCGGCAATCTTTAGGGGCCGGGTTTGCCGTATATCACGCTCGATGAACAAACTTATGAAGACCTCGACCATTGCGGCGCTGGCGCTGGCCGCCAGCACGCTCACTGCCGTGGCCGTGGTAGTGCCCGGTTTCAACCCCGTGCCTACCCCCACCTACGCCACGCCCGCCGCCGGGCCCCTGGTGGACCACAGCGCCTACGACCGGCTGCTCAAGAAGCACGTCAACGCCCAGGGGCTGGTCAACTACCTGGGATTCAAGGCCGACGAGGCTGCTTTCAACCAGTATTTGGCGCTACTGAGCAAGAACCCGCCCGCCGCCAACTGGTCCAAAAACGACCAGATGGCCTACTGGATAAACGCGTACAACGCCTATACCATCCGCCTCATCCTCGACCACTACCCGCTGACGAGCATCAAGGACATTGGGTCGAAAATTAAAATTCCGTTCGTGACTACGCCCTGGGCGGCCAAGTTTTTCAGCATCGGGGGCGAAAAAATGAGCCTCGACAACATCGAGCACGGCATCCTGCGCAAAAAATTTGACGACCCGCGCATCCACTTTACGCTGGTGTGCGCCTCCATCTCGTGCCCGCGCCTGCGCAACGAAGCCTACACGGCCGCCGCCCTCGAAAAACAGCTCGACGACCAGGGCCGCGACTTCCTAAATAACCCGGCCAAGAACAAAATCAGCAAATCAGACGCCCAGCTCTCTAAATATTTCGACTGGTACAAAGGCGATTGGGAGAAAAACGGCCAGTCGGTGGTGAAATGGGTGAACCGCTACTCATCTGCCAAAATTGATGGCAGCACCAAGATTTCTTACCTGGACTACAACTGGAATCTAAACAAGCAGTAGGCTTGTTCAAACGCCTTTTGCGCGGGGCCCCACCCCCGCCGTAATATTGCCCTGATTATCCCCCCAAAATCTTGAGATGAGCTACTTAGATACCACTGCCGACGTGTACCGCCAGGCGGCCCAGGAGCCCCAGGTGGGCCTTTGCTGCACCACCAACCCCGTGTGGCAGCTGCCTGGCCTCAGCATTCCGCAGCGGATGCTGAGCATGAACTACGGCTGCGGCAGCACCGTGAACCCGCGCGACCTCACCAACTCGCCCACCGTGCTCTACGTGGGCGTGGGCGGCGGCATGGAGCTGCTTCAGTTCGCGTACTTCAGCCGCCGGCCGGGCGCCGTAATCGGCGTGGACGTGGTGAACGAGATGCTCGACGCTTCGCGCGACAACATGCAAACGGCTGAGGAGCAGAATGCTTGGTTTAAAAGCGATTTTATTGACCTGCGCGCCGGCGACGCCCTGCACCTGCCCGTGGACGACAAGAGCGTGGACGTGGCCGCCCAAAACTGCCTGTTTAACATCTTCAAGCTCGACGACCTCAAGCGCGCCCTCCAGGAAACCTACCGCGTGCTCAAGCCCCACGGCCGCCTCGTGATGTCGGACCCCACCTGCGAGCAGCCCATGAGCGACGAGCTGCGCGCCGACGAGCGCCTGCGGGCCCTGTGCCTCACCGGCTCGCTGCCCTTGCAACAGTACCTGGATATGATTGCCGAGGTCGGCTTCGGCACCATCGAGGTGCGGGCCAAGCGCGCCTACCGCGTGCTCTCGCCCCAACACTACGCCACCGATGAGGTTATTTTCATTGAGAGCGTCGAAGTCTGCGCCATCAAGGACCCGATGCCGGCCGATGGGCCCTGCATTTTCACGGGCCGTACCGCCATCTTCTACGGCGGCGACGAGTACTTCGACGACCACAAAGGCCACGTGCTCATGCAGAACCAGCCGCTGGCCGTGTGCGATAAAACCGCTGGCAACCTAGCCGCCTTGGGCCGCGACGATATATTCATTTCGCCCTCCACCTACCACTACGACGGCGGCGGTTGCTGCTAATGCGTGGGTAGTAATTAGCTCAAAAAGAACGTCATGCTGAGCGTAGCCGAAGCATCTCTACCGCAGCAGTAGTAATTACTTGCGCGATAGAGACGTTTCGGCTACGCTCAGCATGACGTTCTTTTAGGTAACATCTTGTCAATGATGAGGTTGCCCACCCTGTTTTTCCTTAGCTCCTTACCCCTGCTGGCGGCGGCCCAGGGCCCCAAAGCCGCGGTGGCTGAGGTGCGGCGCTACGGCATTGAGGTGGCGGGCCTGCGGGTGGGCACGATGACGGCCACGCGCCAGGCCCCGGTGGGCGCCGACGTGACCTACGCGCTGGTGAGCGACGTGAAGGTGAATTTCCTCTTCTACCACCTCAAGATTTACTACCAGGTAACCAATCACTTCCGCAGCGGCCAACTACTGCTCTCGACGGTGGAGGCGCACACCAACCAGGGCGATTTTTCGTCGCGGGCCGAGTGGAAGGGTGACCACTACGACATCGTGGCCGACCAGTACAAGCACCACTACCGGGCCACCGAAACCCAGCCCATCCGCTACGCCGTCACCAACATGTTTTTTGGCGAGCCGCCAGCGGGGCAGGCGCGGGCTTTTGCCGAGTATTTCGGCGACTACTTTGCCCTGAGCCGAGGCCAGAACGGCGCTTGGCACGCCCTGCGCGATGGGCGCGAAGACGAGTACCAGTATGCTAACAGCCAGTTGATTACAATTATCAAAAAGAACCCGCTCAAGAATTTTATTATTCGGCTGGAGAAGTAGCTAGTAGCGCAGTAGCGCGAAATTTGTAGTTCGCGCTACTGCGCTACTGGTACACCTTTTGGCCGCGCTGAAGCCAAATGCCCCAGGTGGGCGAGTAGGCGTGGACGCGGGTGGTGGGCTGGTCGTGACCCGTGACGATGGGCTGGCCTTCGTTGACCCACTCGAAGAGGCCGCCGTAGAGGTTGCGCACGTGCGTGTAGCCAGCTTGCTGGAGCCGGGCCCCTATGTTTTCACTGCGCACGCCCACCGAGCAGTACACCACGATGGGCGTATTCTTGGGCAAGTCCTGCACCTTGGCCAGGGAAAAATCGTCGTAGCCAACCTCCCGCGCCCCACGCAAGTGGCTGACGGCGAACTCCGCGGGCGGGCGCGTGTCGAGCAGCACCGGAGCCGGCTGGCTTCTGAGCTGCGCCACGCTCACGTAAGGCACCGACTGCTTCAGCAGGCCGTTGAGCATGGCCGAATAGAGCTTATTGGTGGTGGGTGGGGCGTCGGTTTGGCGGCTGTAGTAGGCGGCCGCTAGGCCCGCCAGCAGCCCGCCGCTCAGCCACCGTACCCAGGAGGAAGTAGTCATGCCCACAAGTACGCAGGCGCGGCCCCCGGCGGTTGCCCTACCCTCGCCGCTCGCGCCAGGCGTAGCCCGTGAGGGCCCCAAAACCCACCACCAGCAACCCGTGAAACGACAGCAGGCCGTAGCTGCGGTAATAAAAATCGGCCGCCAGCCCGCCCAGAAAATACACCGTCAGCAGCCCTTCGCCGGTTGGCAGCGGGCCAGCGGGGGGCCGGCGGGGATGAGGGACCGGGGCCCCAGCGGTGGGGCCCATGCCCAGCTTGGGCGTGCGCACGAAGGGCGAGGCGCGCCGCAGCAGGCCCTGCCCTACGGCCCGCGCGTTGTGCAGCGCCAGGCCCATCGACAACGAAATGAACAGCCCAAACGTGGGCGCAAACCAGCGCCCGGCCGCCGGCCCGGCCCGCCGCCAGGCCACGTAGTAGTAATAGACCAGCGGCAGCAGCGTAAACACAAAAATCGACGCCAGCCGAAAAACCGGCTCCAGCTCGGGCCGGTGCGCCCGCACCAGCACCAGCGGCACGCTTAGCAGCGCCATCAGCAAAATGACGGCAAATACGGAGCTGTTCAGCAAGTGAAACGTGGCGTGCAGCTTGGTGGCCAGCGGCAGGGCCGGCGCGCGCCACACCCGGCCGAGGTGCTTGCGGGCGGTTTCGGCGGCGCCCTTGTTCCAGCGGTGCTGCTGCGACTTGAGGGCCCCCAGGTGGGCGGGTAGCTCGGCGGGCGCCACCACCCCGGGCAGGTACCGGAAGCGCCAGCCGCGCAGCTGGGCGCGGTAGCTCAGGTCGAGGTCTTCGGTGAGGGTATCGGCCTGCCAACCACCGGCGTCTTCGATGCAGGTGCGCCGCCACACGCCGCCCGTGCCGTTGAAGTTGAGGAAGTGCCCGCCCACCTGCCGGCCCACCTGCTCCACCAGAAAGTGCGCGTTCAGCCCAAAGGCTTGCAGGCGCGTGAGCAGCGAGTCGTTTTCGTTGAGGTGGCCCCAGCGGGTTTGTACCATGCCGATTTCGGGGCCGGTGAAATGCGGGATAACCCGGCGCAGAAAATCGGGCTCCGGAATGAAATCGGCGTCGAAAATGGCGATGAACTCGCCGTCGGTTTCGGCCAGGCCGTGGGCCAGGGCCCCGGCTTTGTAGCCCTGGCGGGTGGGCCGCCGCACGTGGCTGATACGCGTGCCGCGCGCCCGGTGGTGGGCCACGCGGGCGGCGGCTACGGCCACGCTTGCATCGGTCGAGTCGTCGAGCACCTGGATGTGAAGGCAGCCGGCGGGGTAGTCGAGCGCCGCCGCCGCGTCGATGATGCGGGCCACCACGGGCAACTCATTGTACACCGGCAGCTGCACCGTGACGCGCGGCCACGCCAGCGGCGTGGGCGGCGCGGGCAGTGCGGGGGCCCGGCGCGCCAGCCGCGTAAGCCGCCACTGCGTGAGGCTGAAACCCAGCATAAATACCAGGCAGCCGCCGTAGAGGACGACCAGCCCGGTTTCAAGAAACAGCATAGAAGGGAGGCTGAGGAGGCTTGCCGCCGGGCGTGCGTCCTATAAAGGGGGTTACTAAATAAATGGGGGAAACCTCCGAGTCGAGCTTAGCGCAGTTTTAATTTGTGTCTTAATATCTTGTTAAACAGCAAATTAATAATACAACTGATTAGCACACTTCTGTAGGCATTCGTTAATTTTTAACGGTATTAAAATAGTGGTTTCCTCCTTCGTCTTCAAATTCCTCCAGCAGCGACAATCCTGCGGTAGCCAAGACCTCTTTGTACTTGGCTGTTCCAAGTGATAGGGACTGTTGTCCGGTCATAACGTCTTTCCACTCGGCGTTTTGAGAAGGGGCCGTGAACAGTAATTTTCCGCCGGTCCGCAAAGCGGTAGCTGCCTTTTGGATGACGAGTACTTGTGATTCCTTCGACAGCAAAAACAGTAGCCCCCACGCAACAATTGCGTCAAATCCGAGATTGAAAAAGGAGGAATCCTCCACTGATTCGCAGGCGATGGGACTACTGGGAAAGTTTTTCTGGAAAGCGTTGACCAAAGTAGGCGAGGCGTCAATTCCGTAAACCGTCATGCCTTCCTCAATCAACGTCTTGGAAATCGGGACACCCGTTCCGCAGCCAATGTCTAGCACCGTGGACCCGGACGAAAGGGTGCGCACCCAATCCCGGACGGAAGATGTACCGGCGCCATTGACCGCGCAACCGCGGCCTTTGATAAAAACGGTCGCTACGCTTTCATAACCGGCTGATTTGTTCATTGCTATTGCTTTACAAGCTGTTAACCCAAATGATAGCTTGCCTGTGTGCCCGCGCCGGAGGTTTTGCCCTATTTGTTCAACAACACCCTACAAAATTCGCAACGAATCGGCGTGGATGAACGTGGAAGCCGCCAGTCGGCCCTCGCGCGGGCCGTTCTCCAGGTTGAGCACGCCGCGGGGGCAGGCGGTGGCGCAGAGGCCGCAGCCCACGCAGGCGGCCCGCACGATGGGCTCACCGCGCTGAGCGTACTGCTTCACGTCGATGCCCATTTCGCAGGCGTTGGAGCAGTTGCCGCACGAGATGCACTGCCCGCCGTTGGTGCTGATGCGGAAACGGGAAAAGTGTTTTTGCAGCAGGCCCAGGTAGGCGGCCATGGGGCAGCCAAAGCGGCACCACACCCTGCTGCCCATGAGCGGATAAAAGCCCACGCCCACAATGCCCGAAAACACGCTGCCAATGACGAAGCCGTAGAACTGCCCCAGGGGCCCCGTGACCACGCCCAGCGCCGGCACCGCCCCCGAGGCCCCCACCCACAGCAGCCCCGTGAGTAGGATTATCAGCCCCAGAATGGGGTAGATGAGGCGCACTTCCCAGCGCCAGGCCTGGCGGCTTTTGTCGGAGAGGTGGCGGTAAGCATCGCCGGCGGTTTCGGCCAGGCCACCGCAGCCGCACACCCAGGCGCAGTACCAGCGCTTGCCTAAGAAATACGTGAGCACCGGCGTGGCCAGAAACGACATTACTACCCCCCAGAAAACCATAAACGCGCCCAGCCCGCCGCCGTGCAGCAGCTGCGCTACTGTGCCGGGAAACAGGTAGTCGTACTTCAGCGGCCAGAAATACGAGAAGTAATACTCGGGCTTTTGCAGAGCCAGCAGCAGCCCCGGCAGCAAAAATCCAAAGCCCAGCTGGAAGAACATCACCGACGCGGTGCGCGCCAGGTGGTAGCGCGAAAACCGATATTTCCACAGGCCCCGGCCGCCCAGCACCAGCACCGCCAGCGTGTAAAACGTGCCGTAGAGAAACCACTGGTCGGCCGGCCGGTGGCGCAGCCACTGGCTGAAGGGGTCGAGGGCCCTAATGAGGTTTTCGAGCAGCCACGGAAACCAGTACAGCACCACGTAAAAGCCCGTGAGGGCCACGCCCGTGGCCCAAGCCACAGCCCCCCGGCTAGTGCTGGCCCGCCGCCATAAGTCGTGCGGGTGCCAGCCGGGGGGCCGCTGCCCAAACGCCAGCCAGGCCCAGCCCAGGGCCCCACCGCTCACCAGCGCCAGGGCCAGGCACAGGCTGAGCCGGGCGCGGCCGGGGTCGGCATCGGCGGCAGCGGCCAGCAGCGCCAGCAGGCCCAGGGCCACCGCCGCCAGGGGCAGCTTTTCGCCGGCCGGCACGGCAGCCGGCGGCGGTTGGGCCAGGGCCAGCGAGGGCGCGGTAAGGTCTTGCATATTTTTTTTACAAATACTTATTAGTGAACATTATACTAACGACAGAAAGCATCCTTACTGCTTCGTTTACTAGCGCTGACGAAGCGGCAGAGAGGCTTCCAGCCGTCGGCATGACGTTCTTTTGAAGATTTTTCTTGGCGGTCAGCCTGGCGTTCTGCTTGGTTATATTCGCTACTTCAACAGCCCGAACAGCCCCTTACGGCGCGGCTTCGCCACCGCAATGCTCGGAAACTGCCGCGCAAACGCGCGCCGGATGGCTGCTTCGTGTTGCCGGGCAAACTCGGGGTCAAAATTGGCCGCTGCCAGTTGCGCCAGCACAGTGCCGATGGGCGTTTTTTCGCGCAACCAGTGCTCCCACACGTCCTGGCGCTGGCGTAGGCCGAGGGCATTTACGCCCGTCACAGCCTGGTCTTTTTCCTGAAAGTTGAGGCGCAGCAGGTGCCGGCCATTTGGGTGCTGCCAGCAGAAGCTGGCGATGCCGGCCGTGGGCCGAGCAGGCACCCGCCCGTAAGTCTGGTATTCGAGGTTGAAAAACTTGGCCGAGTTGAACCACTCGCCGCGCCGGTAGGGCGTGGGCTGGCCGCAGAGGGTGTGGGCCACGGTTTCGCCCTGCATCCGGCCGGTGTACCAGAGCTGCTCCACGGCTACCTCGCCAGGGGCAGGCTGGCGGTGCTGGGCGCAGTCGCCGGCCGCGTACACGCCCGGCGCACTGGTTTCGAGCAGCTCGTTGACCAGGATGCCGCGGTCGGTGTCAAGGCCGGCGGCTTTAGCCAAAGCCAGGTTGGGCTGCACGCCGGTGGCTAGCCCTACCCACTCGGCGGGCAGCTCCTGGCCAGTAGTCGTGACCACGGCCCGCACTTGGCCCTGGACGTTACCCAGCAACTCGCGCACCTCACTATTAAGCTGTAAATCAATGTTGTATTTTCTGAAGTACGCCTCTAGCAGGGCCGATTCTTCGGGGGGTAGCACCGACTGCCAGTAGCGCCCTTCACGCACCAGCCAGGTGACGTGGATGCCGCGCGAGTGCAGCATTTCGGCCAATTCTACGCCGATGAGGCCGCCGCCCACCACCACAGCGCGGCGGATGCCCTGGGTGTTGCGGCTCATGGTTTCCAAATCGGGCAGGCCGTAAAATCCTTGCACGCCGGCTAGCTGCTGGCCGGGCCAGTCGGGGATGCGCGGTACCGAGCCGGTGGCCAGCAGCAGCCGGTCGTATGCTAGGTGCGGGCCGGTGGCCAGCTGCACGGTGCGGGCAGCGACATCGACGCCAGTAGCTTCGGTCTGCACCAGCTCCAGGTGGTTTTCGGCCCAAAACCAATCGGCATAGGGCTTCACGTCAGCGTAGCGCAAGTGGCCTAAGTACAAGTACATGAGCGCGGGGCGTGAATAATGGTGCGCACTCTCGGCCCCCATCAGCGTGATGCGGGCCGCTGGCGCCAGCCGCCGCGCCGTAATGGCCGCCGTGACGCCCGCAATGCCGTTGCCAATGATAACGAGGTGCATAGAAAGCAAATAACGCCCAAACCGCCGGGTTAAGCACCTACGCACCTGCCCTGCCAGTGGGTTTAGGGCCCTCAAATAGTATCGTTTCCAACATAACGTAAAATTACGACATATTATGACGTATATTTGCGTCATAGTTACAGGGATGATTACCAGCCGTCGCTTTTCTACGCCATGACCTACGCCAAAACCACCGCCTTCACCGCCCAGCAACAGCAGCTGGCGCGCGTGGCCAAAGCCCTGGCCCACCCGGCGCGAGTGGCCATCATCCAGTTACTGGCCAGCAAGCAAACCTGCATTTCGGGCGATATCGCGGCTGAGTTGCCGCTCTCGCGCACCACCGTTTCGCAGCACTTGCAGGAGCTTAAGGCGCTGGATTTGATACGCGGCGAAATCGACGGGCTCACCGTCTGCTACTGCCTTAATATGGAGCTGTTGCGGCAGGTGCGGCAGCAGTTCATGACTTTTTTTGACGAGGCCACGGCGGGCAACGTGTGCGGCTACGGCGCGGACTGCGCCTGCTAAGCGTTTGTTTTTTCAATTCTTATCATTTTACTCATGAAACTATCCGAAATGCAGCAGGCCCTGGCGGGCCTTGCCGCCGTCAGCTTCCGCCTGCCCGATGGCACGGCGCTCCCGGCGCACTTCCACGTGACGGAGGTGGGCCTGGTAACCAAGCACTTCATCGACTGCGGCGGCGTGGAGCGCCGCGAAACCGTGGCCAACTTCCAGCTCTGGGAAGCCGGCGACTACGACCACCGGCTGGCCCCGCAGAAATTTCTACACATCCTCCAGCTCTCGGCGCGCATTTTGGGGCCCCAGGACCTGGACATTGAGGTGGAGTACCAGCAAGCCACCATCGGCAAATTTGGCCTGGCCTTCGACGGGCGCGACTTCTGGCTTACACCTAAGCAAACGGCTTGCCTGGCCCAAGATGCCTGCGGCATTCCCAACGCAGCCTTTGCACTGCCGCAGCTGTCGGTAGCCGGCTGCATGCCGGGCGGGGGCTGCTGCTAAGCAGTTGGCAATAAATGCATTAACAGTCTTTTCTATGCAGATAGGTGCTTTCACCGCTGCCCACTGGCCGGCCGCCCGCGCCATTTACGAAGCCGGTATTGCCACTGGGCAGGCCACGTTCACGACCGAGGCCCCGCCCTGGACTGACTGGGACGCCAGCCACCTGCCGCACAGCCGCTTGGTAGCCCTGGGCGCAGCGGACCTAGTGCTGGGCTGGGCGGCGCTGTCGCCCGTGTCGAGCCGCTGCGTGTACGAGGGCGTGGCGGAAGTAAGCATCTACGTGGCGGCCGAGGCGCGGGGCCAGGGCGTGGGCCGGCAGCTACTAGGCGCGCTGGTGCGCAGCGCCGAAACCCAGGGCCTGTGGACGCTGCAAGCCGGCATTTTTCCGGAGAACGCGGCCAGCCTGGCGCTGCACACGGCCCACGGCTTTCGGCTGGTGGGCCGGCGCGAGCGTATTGCCCAGCTGGCCGGCGTGTGGCGCGACACCCTGCTGCTGGAGCGCCGCAGCCCCACGGTAGGTATCCCTAGACCCATGAAGACCAACATCCTGGTGCTGTGCACCGGCAACTCGTGCCGCAGCCAGCTGCTGCACGGCTACCTCCAGCAATTGCTGGGCGACCGCGCCACCATGTACTCGGCCGGCATCGAAACCCACGGCCTCAACCCCCGCGCCGTGCGCGTGATGGCTGAAGACGGCGTGGACATCAGCCACCATACCAGCAACCACGTGGACGAGTACGCCGCCGTGCCGTTCGATTATGTGCTCACGGTGTGCGACCACGCCCACGAGGCCTGCCCAGTGTTTCCCTCGTCGGCCCAAAAGCTGCACCACAACTTCCCCGACCCTGCCAAAGCCACCGGCACCGGCGACGAAATTATGCAGCAGTTTCGGGCCGTGCGCGACGAGGTGAAGGCCTACGCCCACAGCTTTGTGCAGGCCCACTTTGGAGCCAACTAGCCGCTTAATGGTTTCGCAAACGGTTGATGTATTGGTGATTGGCACGGGGCAAAACGGGCTGGCCGTGGGCTACTGCGCCGGGCGGGCTACTCATTTGCCCTGCTCGACGACCAGCCGCAGCCCGGTGGTGCGTAGCCCCACGGCTGGGATGCACCGCACCTGTTTTCGCCGGCCGAGGCCAACTCGCTGCCCGGCTGGCCCATGCCTCGCCCGGCCCCCGGCGGTCCCGAGTTTCCGCCCCGCGACGCGGTAGTAGCATATCTCACTGACTACGAGCGCCGCTACGCCCTGCCCGTGCACCGGCCGATGCGCGTGGCGGCGGTGGCTCGCGCCGGGGCCAGCTTCGTGGTGGCCACCAATCAGGGCCCCTGGCGGGCGCGGGCCGTGGTGGCGGCCACTGGCTCGTGGGGCCAGCCTTTTCTGCCCGAATACGCGGGCCGGGAGCTGTTTGGCGGCAAGCAACTGCACTCGGCGCAGTACCGCCAGGCAGGGGCCTTTGCCGGGCAGCGCGTGCTGGTGGTAGGTGGCGGCAACTCGGGGGCCCAAATTCTGGCCGATGTGTCGCGGGTGGCCCGCACTACTTGGGCCACCGAGCGCCCCACGTGCTGCCCGACGACGTGGATGGCCGCGTGCTTTTTGACCAGGCTACCCAGCGCTACCGGGCCGGCACTATCACCACCCCGCCCCCCAGCCTCGGCGACGTGGTGATGGTGCCCGAGGTGCGGGCGGCCCGCGCGCGCTGCGTGCTGCACAGCGTGCGCCCACCGGCGCGCTTCACCGCCACCGGTGTGGTCTGGCCCGATGGCCGGGCCGAAGCGTTCGACGCCGTTATCTGGTGCACGGGCTTCCGGCCGGTGCTGGGCTTTTTGGGTGGGCTCGGGCTGGTGGGGCCCGACGGGCGCGTGGCCACGGCCGGCACCCGCGCCCTGGCGCTGCCGGGGCTTTGGCTGGTGGGCTATGGCAGCTGGACGGGCTTTGCCTCGGCTACGCTCATTGGGGTGGGCCGCTCGGCCCGCGCCACGGTGGAGGAAATCAACGTCTTTCTGGGATAAGCAATTGTCAGACAGGTTTTTTTGAGAAGCAACTGCTGCGTCCCAACCAGGGCCCCGGCGCGCTACCCGCTTTCTTTGCGGCTCTCCTTGTGCCCTACTTACTCTTGACTGCCTCCTTGCCCCGCATTGCCGTGCTCATTCCGGCCCACAACGAGGAGAAATCCATTGCCTTGGTATTGAGCGAAATACCCGCTGGGCTGGTGCAGGAAGTAGTGGTGGTAGACAATGCCTCAACCGATGCCACCGCCGCCGCCGCCCGCGCCGCCGGGGCCACCGTGGTGGCCGAGCCACGCCCCGGCTACGGCCAGGCCTGCCTAGCCGGGCTGGCCTACTACGCTGCCCAGCCCGCCGGCCGAATCCCGGAAATCATTGTGTTTCTGGACGGCGACCACTCCGATTTTCCCGAGGAAATGCCTGCCCTGCTGGCCCCCATCCTCAGCGGTTCGGCCGAGCTCGTGATTGGCTCACGGGCGCTGGGCCAGCGCGAGCGCGGCGCGCTGCTGCCCCAGCAGCGTTTCGGTAACTGGCTAGCTGCCCGTTTGTTGCGCCTGCGCTACGGCGGTGCCCACACCGACCTGGGGCCCTTCCGCGCCGTGCGGGCCGACGCACTGGCTCGCATCGGCATGGTGGACACCAACTACGGCTGGACGGTGGAAATGCAGGTGAAAGCTGCTCGCCTGGGCCTGCGCGTGGCCGAGGTACCGGTGCGCTACCGCCGCCGCATTGGCGTAAGCAAGGTGTCGGGCACGGTGCGCGGCACCATCGGGGCGGGCTACAAAATATTATGGACGATTTTTAAGTACTGGTAGCCTAACGCATCATGGGGTTGCTACTGAAATCACGTCATGCTTCGCGGCGTTCAGCGTGGCCGTTTTTTTCGCTCACCTACTTTACTCCACTGCTCTTAATTGACCACCCCGGCTCATCCTCATTTGCTCCGCGCCACCCAATTTCTCGCGCTGCTGCTGAGCGGCGCGGCTTACTGGGGCCTGGCCTACGCTACGCCGCGGGCACAGTTTGGGCAACTGGTGGGATTGTTTGCGGGGGCGGGCGTGGCCTATGCGTGGCTGCTGCACACGCGGCTGCCGCTGCGCTGGGGGCTGGGTGCGGCGCTGGTGTTTAGGCTGCTGTGGCTGCCGGCCACCCCGGCGCTGAGCGACGACTTTTACCGCTTCCGCTGGGACGGCCTGCTGGCCAGCCACAGCTACAACCCCTTCGCCGAAACGCCCCGGCAACTGCTGCGGCACCCACCCGCCGACTCAGCTGCCCTGCCCCTGGCCGAGCTGCGCCGCTTGCTGCCGCGCCTCAACTCTCCCGATTACTTCTCGGTGTATCCGCCCGTGGCCCAGGGCCTGTACCGGGCCGCCGCCGCGGCCTGTCCCACGTCCGAAACCGGCTTCCTGGTAGTGGTGCGCCTGGCACTGCTGCTGGCCGACGCGGTGGCGGCGGCGCTATTGCTGTGGTTGCTGCCCCTGGCGGGCTGGCCTGCGCGCCGCGCCCTGGCCTACCTACTGCACCCGCTGGCTGTAGTGGAGGTGGCCGGCAACGTGCATATGGAGGGGGTAGTAGTGTGCTTTTTGCTGCTGACCGGGGCGCTGCTGGTGCGCCGCCGCACCCGGCTGGCCGCCGGGGCCCTGGCCCTGGCCGTGGCCACCAAGCTGCTGCCGCTGCTGGCGCTGCCGCTGCTGGCCCGGCAACTGGGGCGGCGGCGCTTCCGGTGGTTTTTGGCGGTGCTGGCGGGCAGCTTAGGGCTGCTGTTCCTGCCTTATTTATCGTGGAACTTGCTGCTGCACATTGGCCTCAGCCTCGACTTGTATTTTCAGAGCTTCGAGTTCAACGCCAGCGTGTTCTACCTCTTGTTGGGCCTGGGCAAGTGGCTGACGGGCTTCGACCTGGTAGGCGGCCTGGGGCCCCTGTTGGGGCTGGCTGCGGCGTACCTGGCCTTTTGGCTGGCACGGCGGGCGGGGCGGCCCCGGCTGGCAGCAGTGCCGCAGCTGCTGCTGCTCACGCTCAGCGGCTATTTTGCGCTGGCCACCATTGTGCACCCTTGGTACTTGGTGCCGCTGGTGGCGCTCAGCTGCTTTTCGCCGCTGCGCTACGCCCGGGTATGGGCCGGGCTGGCGGTACTTTCCTACGCGGCCTACCGCACAAATACCTACACCGAAAGTGGCCTGCTACTCACCCTCGAATACGGCGGCGTGCTGGCCTGGGCTGCCTGGGAGGTGGTAATTGGTGAGTTGATGAGCGAGTGAACCGGTGAGTGAGTTCGAAAGAGCACCATGGTGACCGCACGGAAGCAACTCGCTCACCAATTTGCTCATTCGCTCATTCGCCAAATGGCCAGGTCCTCGGCCGAGTCAACGTCGTGCAGGGTGGGTAGCTGGGCCACGCGCAGGCCCAGGCGGGCAGCATCGGCCAGGGTGTCGGGCAGCACGGTGGCAGTGCTCCAGTCCTTGTTAGCAAATAAATCAGGCTCCAGCTTATTCATTCCCAGCAGGTAATAGCCGCCATCGGCGGCGGGGCCCAACACCACATCGTGCGTCAGCAGCAGCTCGAAGGCCTGCCGCAGCAGTTCGGCGCTTAGGCTAGGGCAGTCGGTGCCGATGATAGCGGCCCGGCCTGCACCCGCCTCAAACGCTGCACCGAATGCGTGGGCCATGCGCGCGCCCAGCAATTCGGCGGGCGGCTGCACGCGCCAGGGCAGGCCGGGCCACTCGGGCCGGGGCTGGGTGGAGTCGAAAGGCAGGGCGGGGGCCTCGGCCAGCCACACGGTAGCGGGCACTTGCGCGGCGGCCACGGCCTGGGCTGTGAGGGCCAGCAGTTGGCGGTAAGTTGCCAGCGCTGCCTCGGCCCCGATGCCGGCGGCGAGGCGGGTTTTTACGCGGCCCAGCACTGGCTCGCGGGCAAAAATGAGCAGGTGCGCGGGCAGAGCGGCGGCAGAATTCATGCAAAAAACGGGCTTTGTGGCAAACAGCCGGCAAGCTACGGCCCGCCACCCGCTAGTAGGTCAAATCTAGCCGGTTGTCGGGTACAACCGTTTGAGTTTGATGCGGGCCTTCTCGGTTGTAAACTGCCAGTTGGTGGGTGCCCCCAGTTGGTTGCGCGCTAGTTGCCAAGCGTAGCAGTGCGCTTCCAGCGTCGGCCGGTCGGGCACGCGCTGCGGCAGGCCGTGGGTGAGCAGGGCGGCAAACTCGATTTCAGCCATGTTGAGCCACGAGCCATGCTTGGGGGTGAACACAAATTCCACGCGCTGCAACAGGGCGTGCGCCCGTACCGGGTCAAAAATCTCGTAAAAAGCGGCGGGCTGGTGCGCCGACAAATTGTCGAGCACCAGCGTCACGCGCGTCGCTTGGGCGTAGTCCTCCTCCAGCAGGCGGGCTACCGCCCGGGCAAACGTGAGTCGGTCATGGCGGTCTTCGACCTGCACCCGGCGGCGACCGGCCAGCGGCTCGTGCAGCATATACACCTGGGCCACGCCCTGGCGGTGGTACTCGCAGTCGTAGCGGGTGCTGCCATCGGGCAGCGGGAGTGGCACGCGGCTTTCGCGTAGTAATTGCTTGGGCGACTCATCCAGGCACACGACTGGCTGGGCTGGGTCGTACGGGCGTTGGTAGACGTCAAGCACCCGTTCCATGGCGCAGACGAAGGCCGCGTTCTGAGCGGGTGGAATCACCCACATCTGTCGCTTCCAGGGCTGTAACGCATTTTTTTTAGTACCCGCCCCACCATCGCCGGGCTGGCCTCGGGCAGCACCTGCAGCGTGACCAGGTGAGCGGCCAACAAGCGCAATGTCCAGTGGGCGTACCCTTCGGGCGGGGTGGAGCAGGCCGCCGCGGCCAGGTGCGCCTCCACCTCCCCGGTGTACTTACTGGCCGGCCACTGCTGGCGGGGCTGCCCCAGCAGGGCGGCCTCCACGCCCGCCTCGCAGGCGCGTTGGCGCAGGCGCTCCAGGGTGCGCGTACTCACGCCGTAGGCTTGGCTAGTCTGGGTGTCGCTCCAGTTCAAGCCGTTTGTAGCTACGGCCAACAGGCACTGAGCCCGCACAAGCCGGGCGCTGGCCACGCGCCGCTGCTGCACGAGTTCCGTTAGCGAGGCCTGTTCTTCGGCCCTCAGCGCTAAGACATAATACTTCGCCATTTGTCAGGTCATTTTACCCGACAAGATACTAGATTTATCCTACTAGAGCTTGCCCTGCCGGATAAGCCGCCGGTACAGCCGTACCAAGTGGCGCTGGGGCACGCCCAGGTAGTAAAGCCCCACGAGCAGGGCAAAAATTGCCTGCAAGCGCAACACCCCATTAGCTAGGTACTTACGCGCCGAAGTAGTCACCGCCCGGGGCAATACCTTGAAAGCCCCTAGGGCCCGCAGCCGCGCCACAATTTCCTGGTCTTCCATGAGGAGCAAGTCTTCGCGGTAGCCACCGACTTGCGCAAACAGCTCCCGGCGCACGAACAGGCTTTGGTCACCAAACCGCACGGCCGTGAACGGCAGGCGCGTGCACCACGCGCTGAATCGCAAGAACCAGTGCCCATTGTCAAACGCCAGCCGGTAGCAGCCCGCCGCGTAGCCCGCCTCCACGGCCCGCCGCAGCTCACCCAAAAAACCGGGCGGCGGGTACGAGTCGGCGTGCAAAAAATATAACAGCTCGCCCCGCGCCCGCTGCGCCCCGTAGTTGAGCTGGGCGGCACGCCCCCGGTGCGGGCTGTGCAGCACGGTAGCCCCGGCCTGCCGGGCCACGGCCACCGTGCCGTCGGTACTGCCGCCGTCTACTACCAGAATTTCGAGCGTGGGCTCGCCTGGCGCGGGTTGGCGCAGGTAGGGCAGCAGGGCCCCCAGGGTATCGGCCTCGTTATGGGCTGGAATTATGATACTAACTACCAAGCAAAGCCAGGTTATTGCGTAATGACTAAGAAAGTGCCGCGCCGGCTTTTCCTACGCAGCGCAGCCTAGCCGGTACCGGCCGCCGGCGCGCTGCTGCCAACTCTTCAGCAACCGTCCGCGCCCGGCGGTGGTTATAGGGGCGCGGGTTTCTCACTTATTTCGTTGTTTGCCGTGGCTATTTTGCCTCTTGCCCATCCCCTACTCAAGCGCTTCGACCGCTGGGCCGCTCCGGTACTAGCGGTGGTGGGCGTGGCCGTGCTGCTGCTCGAAACCCGCTACCCGTTGCGCCGCCGCACCCGCCCGCGCTCCGAGCGCTGGCTGCGCAACGTGCTGCTGGCCGCGCCCTCGCTGCCCGCCATGCGCCTCACGTTGCTGCCCGCCGTGGTGGGCCTGGCGCAGCTGGCAGCTCCGCACCGCTCAGCCCAACTGCTGGCCAACTTGCCCGCGCCCCTGCGCACCACCGCCGAGCTGCTGCTGCTTGATTACCTGGCCTATACCTGGCACCGGCTGTTGCACTCGCCGCTGCTGTGGCGCCTGCACCGCGTGCACCACTCCGACCTCGACATGGACCTGACCACGGCCTGGCGCTTTCACTTTGGCGAGATGCTGGCCAGCGTCCCATACCGGGCCGGGCTGCCGGCGCTGCTGGGCGTGCGCCCCGCCACGGCCCTGGGCTATGAGGTGGTATTCGAAGCTTGTACCGCCGTGCAGCACAGCAACTGGCGGCTGCCGCTGGCTGCCGAGCGCCGCTTGGTGCCGCTGCTCGTAACGCCACGCGCCCACGGCATCCACCACTCGGTGGTGCGCGCCGAAACGCAGAGCAATTTCGGCGTAGTGCTCAGCATTTGGGACCGCCTGCACCGTACCCTGCGCCTCAACGTGCCGCAGCGCGCCCTTACCATTGGCGTACCCGCCTACCCCGACCCAGCCACCCAAACCGTAGCCCACCTACTGGCCCTACCCTTAGCTCCGCTAGAGCCCTGGGCCCGCCCCGATGGCATAGTGCCCGCGCGCGCGCGCGACCATTTTGCCCCTTACACTGGCCCCTGACGGCCACGCCTGCTAGCGGCCGGGCACCGGCCCGAGCAGGGCCCCATTAGGTGAAAAAAGCCTTGCCGGAGTGGGTAACAAATGTCCATTATATCCCTCAGCATCCTCAACAGCGCTGCCGCCCGAAGCCAGCTTGCACGAGGCTTGTTTTCCTTGCTGGCTAGCCTTGGGCGAGGGCTAATCTACGAACGCACTTTCCCCAGGCTTATCTCTGCTTGATCGTAAGGTTGGCGTCTCCTCCATGCCCCTAGCGACCAACTCCGTTCTTAATAACCCGATACTGGACCCGGCCTTGCGCACCGACAACCTCCAAATGATAAATACCGGGGCTCAAGCTGTTCAAGCTAAGGGTGTTGAGACTAGCAACGGCCGTTCCTGTTAGGACTGGCCGTCCCAGCACATTGAGCACTCGGTAAGTATCGCCGGCCATGGCGTAAAAGTTGAGCTGGTCGTAAGCAGGGTTGGGAAACACACCGGCCGCTACCGGGCCCGCTTGCACCGCCACCACTGGCGAATACGTGCTGGTATTATCAATATTGACTTGGCGCAATCGATAGTACAGCAAGCTGTTATTATGCATCGCCTCGTGCAACCAAGCATACTCCTGAACCGAAGTGCTGTGGCCCTGGCCCGAGAGCTTCTTTAGAACAGTAAATGCTTGCCCGTCAAGGCTGTGCTGAATCTCAAAATGACTGTTATTGCGCTCGGTGGCCGTGGCCCAGCGCAGCCGCACCCCAGCCGCCTCCCGCCGGGCCGTGAAACTGGTGAGGCTGACGGGCAGTGGGTTGTTGCCGGGGCCCGCAGTGGCCTCCGTGCTGGCCAGCACAAAATCGCTAAACGAAGTAAACGCCACCGCGGACGCGATGCTGCCGATTGGGGCCCCCGAGCCCGTACCGCCCAAGTCGAGCCAGTTACCGGCGTTGTCGCTTTTGGCAATGCGCAGCTTGGCGGGCGCATCCACTTTGTCATCAGCATCATAGTTGAGCGTGATGGTGCCTTGCTTAAAATTAGCTGCCCCGCTATTGGTCACGTTCACGTATCGCACGGCCGATACCCGTTGTAGGCTGCCCGCCGCCGTGGGCATGGCCCGCACCGCGGGGGCCTGGTTGAACTGTTGGGCCGTGTAGGTAGTGGCGGTGGCATCCGTTTGCTCGGCCCGAAGCACGAGCGGGCGGTAGGCCGCGCCGCTGCCAATCGGGAAGGATAAGTCGGTAGCCGTGTTGGCCGTGGCCAGCACCCAGCTCAGCGGGCCGTTCACGAAGCTAGTGGCGCTGCCACCGGACGTGGTGGCCTGGGGCCCCAAGGTCAGGCTGTTAGCCGCGGTGGTGGTCAGCAGGCCCTGGGTCAAAGCCAGGTTGGCATTGATTTGTAGCGGGCGTTGCAGTGTGAGGCCGGCGGCGTTGTTCAGCGTCACACTGACGAGGGAGCCCATGGTTATAGTGCCCGTGCCGGCAATCCTTTGGGCAGCGCTGCCGATGATATTAAGCGTACTTGCTTGGGGGGCATTGGCGTTGTTGGTATCAACGGCGGGCAGCGTCATATTGCCGCCGTTCAGCACAATGTTGCCCAGCAACTCTATGTTTTGGACGTTGAAAGGGTGCGTGCCAGCCGTAATGGTCAAGTCATTTACTATTCTCAACGTGCCCGCTGCGAACGTAGCTACCGGCGAGGTCCGGTTGGCAGTGATCAATACGTGGCCAAAGGCGCGGTTGCTCACGCCAAGCGTGCCCGATGTTGCCGAAAACACGAACGTACTACCCGGATCAAACGAAGCCATGGACCACGTTTTGCCCCCAAACGCAGTGCCGCCGCTCAACTGCTCGAAGGTGGCACCGCTGCGAAATATTGCCGAGCCCGCCCCCGCCGACAGCTCGCCAAAAGGGAAACCAATAAATTTTGAGCCGCCCAGCAAATAGCTGCCGCTCAGAAACTCGATAGCCCCGGGCGTACTGGAAAGCAGTTGGTGCCCGCTGCCACTAGTGCCCAAGCCCGACAGTTCAATGCGACCGGCAATGCTGGCTTTCACGTTTGGGGCCAGTTGCACCTTTAGCGCGGCGCTGCTCAAGGTGCCCACAATTTGCACCTTTGCCCCCGCCCCTACCTGGAACCCAATGGCGGGCAGCACGGCCCCAATGTCCAGCGTCCGCGGGCCATCGTTGTTCAGCGTTACCTGTGCCCCGTTAGTAAAACTCAGCTGACCAACCGTTTGGGCAGTAGCAAAATCGAGGGTGACGCTGGTAGTAGGCGTCTGGGCCCCGTCAAATACTAAAACGTCGTTGGCGGCTGGGGTAGTGCGGGCCGGGTTCCAATTGCTGCCGTCGGCCCAACTGCTGCTGCCGTTATTGGGCTGCCAAGTGTATCGCGCTTGCCCGAAGCCATTGAAACAAACCAAGAGCAGCCATAAAGCTGCAAAGACTTTCTTAAGCGCAAGCGGGAGTGACTGCTGCGTAAACGTAAAAATCATATAAATCCATAATTTGAGGGCTAAAGATACTTCCAAATTAATTGCATGAATTATTCATCAAGAGTTAATTATTGCAACTGTTAAGCTGAAAATAAAACCTCAATCAGGAGATAAGTCAATCTTAGATTAATACCCTATCCAGCTGCTTCCCACACGTTGTCTTTGGGAAAGCTATCCGGCACGTAAAGGCTGCCGAGCACGATTTTTTTGATTGTCTTTTTGCTGGATACGGGCACGGCTACGGTCCGGGCCCCGGCTTGCCACACGGCAATGGTGCGGTGGATTTTCTGGGTGGTACCGTCGGCGAAGGTCATGAGCAGGTCGATGGGCACGGGCTTGGTGCCCTTGGCTTCGATGGTTATTTCGGTGCCGCTGGGGCCCTGGGCCACGCGGGCAATGGCTAGGTCGGGGTAGCCGTCGTCGAAAAACCAGCGCTGCCAGAACCAGTTCAGGTTTTGGCCCGCGCCGGCGTTCATCGAGTTGAAGAAATCGTGGGGCATGGGGTGCTTGCCGTGCCAGTTGCGGATGTAGGTGTGCAGGGCCCGGGTGAATAGCTCGTCGCCGAGCAAGTCCTTCACAAACAGGTAGCCCAGTCCGGGCTTGGGGTACGAGTTCAGGAAAAATGCTTGATCGGTTTGCTGGCTGCTGAGCGTGACGATGGGCGGGTCGGCCTCGGTACCGGCGGCGGCGTTGTAAGGCTGCATCCCGTAGGAATCAACCAAATTTGGGTCAATTATGCTGGAAATCAGCCACTCGCCAATGGTGGCCCAGCCCTCGTCCATCCAGCCGTACTTGGTTTCGTTGATGCCCAGGTAGAACGGGAACATCGTGTGGAAAATCTCGTGGTCGGTGAGGGTAATGGCCTCGGCGCGGGTGGCGCTGGGGTTGTCGTTCACCATCATGGGGTACTCCATCTGGTCGCGGCCGTCGAACACCGTTTCGTGGGCGTAGGGGAAGGGCCACTTCGGGAAGGTGTAGCTCATGGCCAGCACCGTGCGGCGGGCAATGTCCATCACGCCCTTGTAGTCGCGGTGCTGGGGCGAGTACACGGCGTCGACGCGGGTGCGGCGCTGGGTTTTGGGGTCCACCACGGGGCTGCTGGCCTGCCATACGTAGTGGTCGGCGGTGGCAAACACAAAGTCCGGCACGTCGCGGGCCTCGAAGCGCCAGGCGTTTTGGGCGTCGGGGTTGGTGACATCGCGGCGGCGCACGTCGGTGCTGTCGATGATGGTCGTCACGCCCTCGCTTTGCTCGGCGCGGTGCAGGCGGTCGATGTACTTCTTGGCCAGCACCTCGCCGGGGTTCACAAGGTTGCCGGTGGCCCAGACAACGTAGTTGCGCGGCACGGTGATGGAGGCCTTGAAGGTGCAGAAATCGTTGTAGAACTCGGCCACGCCGGTGTAGGGCCAGCGGTTCCAGCCGTCGAGGTCGTCGTACACGGCGATGCGGGGGAAGAAATAGGCCACGAAGGCCGCCCCCGGCTCCACTTCGCCAGTGCGGTTGTGCGAGCCCTGGTTGAGCGTGTAGGCGTAGGTAATGGCCACCGTCAGGCTTTGCCGCGGCAGCAGCGGGGCCCCCAGCGGCACCACCATATTGGTGGCGTCAATGGCTAGCTGGCGCACGTCGAGGCGCTGGCCGTTGAGGACCAGTTGCTGGATTTGCACGCCGTCGCCGACGTCTTCCGGCGCGATGCGATTCACGCGCGGGGCCCCTTTTTGGTACAGGTTGGGGTAGAGCTTGAACCAGATTTGGTGCAGCGTGTCGGGGCTATTGTTTTGGTACACGATATCTACCGTACCCGAAAGCCAGCGCGACGATGGGTTGTATTCCACGTCGATGTCGTAGGCGGCTGTATTCTGCCAATACTTGGGGCCCGGGGCCCCGGTTTCGGCGCGGGTACCGCGGGCGTAAGCGGCTTGCAGGTTGCGCGCAATGGGCAACGCGGGCTGGGCCTGGCCGGCCAGCGCCAGCGAAACCAACAGCCCGGCCAGCAAGGCTCTACGAAAAAGAAACAGGGTCTTCAAGCGGCAAAAAAACGCGAGGTAACGAAAGCAAAACATACGCAAAGCAAGGCGGTGGAACCCGAAAAATGGTTTTTTATCCCGTTCCCGTGCAACACCCGGCCCATTTTCCCGACCAACTACGTAGAACCGTCTGCCAAATCCCACCCGTGGGCCCCCCGGCAACATCTGCCGCGCTCAGCGGTTACCCCCGCGCTTCTTTTTTCCTTTTATGAACATCGGCATCGTCTGCTACCCCACCTACGGGGGCTCCGGCGTAGTGGCCACTGAGCTGGGCAAGGCCCTGGCCCAGCGCGGCCACCGCGTCCACTTCATCACCTACAGCCAGCCGGTGCGGCTCGACTTCTTCAACGAGAACCTGTTTTACCACGAGGTGTACGTACCCGCGTACCCGCTCTTCCAGTTTCCGCCCTACGAGTCGGCCCTGGCCAGCAAGATGGTCGACATCGTGCAGAACGAGAAACTCGACGTGCTGCACGTGCATTACGCCATTCCGCACGCCTCGGCAGCCTACCTGGCCAAGCAGATTCTACGCTCGCGCGGCATCGCCGCGCCCGTCGTCACCACGCTGCACGGCACCGACATTACGCTGGTGGGCAAAGACGCCAGCTACGAGCCGGTGGTCACGTTCAGCATCAACCAGAGCGACGGCGTGACGGCCGTATCGGCCGATTTGCGGCGCGAAACCTACGAGTCGTTTCCCATTGATAAAGAGGTGGAAGTGATTCCCAACTTTATCGACCTTATTCGCTTCCGCAAGCAGGACAAAAGCCATTTCCGGGCCGCCATTGCGCCCGAAGGCGAGAAGCTGCTCATCCACACCAGCAACTTCCGGGCGGTGAAGCGCGTGGAAGACGTGCTGCGCATCTTCGCCGGCGTGCGGGCCGAGATTCCAGCCAAGCTGCTGCTGGTGGGCGACGGCCCCGACCGCAGCCGCATGGAGAAGCTGGCCCGCGACCTCGATTGCCAGCGCGACATCCGCTTCCTGGGCAAGCTCGAAGCCGTGGAGGAAGTGCTCAGCGTGGGAGATTTATTCTTAATGCCGTCCGAGAATGAGAGTTTTGGCTTGGCCGCCCTAGAGGCCATGGCCTGCGAAATGCCCGTGGTGAGCACCAACGCCGGCGGCATTCCCGAGCTGAACGTCCACGGCGTAACCGGCATGGTAAGCAACATCGGCGACGTGGCCGACATGGTCAAAAACTCCCTCTACGTGCTCGACGACGCCAACCTGCCACGCTTCAAAGCCGCCGCCCGCGCCCGCGCCGAGGAGTTTGCCGTTGGCAACATCGTGCCCCTGTACGAGGATTGCTACCGCCGCGCCATCGCCGCCACCCTGGCTACAGTGTAGCGTAGACGCTGTGAGTCCGTGCGTTGAACGGCTAACATAAACCATTCAACGCGCGGACTACAACCGAAGGTCAGCGTAGCTAAAGTCCACGCTACAGGAATATACCCGCTATTTCCTGCCAGCTGTGCACGCGGCGGTAGCCCGTCTTGTGCACATTGTGCGGGGCGTTGAACAAGATGCCTTCGCCCCGAAAATGGTCGAAGTTGTAGGCGTTGTCGTCGATGAGGAAGTCGGCGTTGATAATGCTTTTATCGCCGCAAAACACGTAATGCGACCACGGAATAAAAGGAAAGTGCTGCTGCAACCAGTTGTACTTGTCCAGAAATGAGTTAGAAAATTCCATTGCCGCCGTGGCAATGAATAACTCGTAGCGCTCTGACATCTGGCGCAGCACTTGCTGACTGTCGGCCATCACCGGCAGGTCTTTGAAGAAACCGGGCGCGTTGGGGTAGGCGCGCAGGGCGGCTTGGTGCTCGGGGGCCACGGCGTCGGCCGCGTTGCGGCCGTGCAGCGACTCCAGGGTCAGTTCGCGTTGGAAATCACGGCCGTACCACTCCTGGAATCGGGCAATAGAATCGGCCATCACCTCGTCCATGTCGACGGCAATGCGGGTCTTTTTTTCCATAAGTAGCGGAGCCTGGGGCCCCAAGGCTAGGCAATTAAAACAGGCCGAACGCCTCGTGCTTCACGGCGGCCAGGGCCTGGGCAGTGGGCTCGGCGGCGTCGGTCATCAGGCCTTCGAGGATGCGCTTGGCCAGCTCGGTGCCGCGGGCCTGGCCGGGGTTGGGCAGGCCGTGGAAGGCGCGGTTCACCATCGTAAGCACGTTTTCCTTGGCCTCCTTCACCAGCACCCAGGCATCGGCCGACACGTAGAGCTGCTGCGAGAGGTTGTGGTCGTACTCGGCCCGAATTTCTTGTTGCAACAGGCGGTGGTAGTCGGGGGCCGATTGGCCGGCGCTGCTCAGGCGCACGAGTACGTTATTGGGCGAAATGCGCTCCAACATCAGCACCACCCGCTCGTAGGCTTGCAGGCGCAGGGGCAGCGTTTCCTTGCTGCTGGCCAGCCGCAGCTCGATGAGGCGGCGCTGCTGGTCTTTGTCCAGGTACTGCTTGAAAAGCAAGTAGATGGCCCCGGCCACAACGAGCGCCGGCAGAATAATTTTGAGCAATTCGAAGAGGTACGCGGGAGAATCCATGGGGCAGCACCCGGCTCCAGCCGGGCAGAAAGTGGGCACGGCACCGGCGGGGCCCCGCCGGCGGGCCGCGCTGGAGCCCGGCCGCTGGCAAAACTACGCCGTGAACCGCGGCCCGCCCAGCGCTGTTTACCTTGGCGCGGGGCCCCAGCCCGGGCCGGTGTATATTTGTTATTGTTCTAATTAATCTAACCTCGTCTTTCCTATGGCCAGCGTTGCCACCCTCGCCCCCATCAGCCTCACCGACCGCGCCGTGGTCGAGGTTAAAAATATCATCATGGAGAAAAACGTGCCCGACGACTACGGCTTGCGCATCGGCGTGCAGGGCGGCGGCTGCTCGGGCATGAGCTACTTGCTGGGCTTCGATAAGGCCAAGGAGCAGGATGAAACCTACGACCTCGACGGCCTCAAGCTCATCATGGACAAGAAGCACGCGATGTACGTGCTCGGCATGGAGGTCGATTTTCAGGACGGCCTCAACGCCCGTGGCTTCGTGTTCAACAACCCCCAGGCCAAAAGCACCTGCGGCTGCGGCTCGTCGTTCTCTGCCTAAACAATTACTGATTTTGACTGATTAACCGTGATTTCGCTGGTTTTTTCCGAATTGTTATGGACGTAAAATATTTGTCGGACGACAAGGGGAAAATAACCGGCGTTTTCATTGCCATCGAAGATTGGGAGCAGTTGCAAAAGCAGTACAACATCTCGCTCGCAGCCGCCGGGGCCCCCAATGCCCAGCTGCAAAACAGTCTCAGCGCCGCCCTCGCCAAAGCCAAGCCTGACGCGACGGACAACGCTTGATTCAAATACGATTGCCGCTCAACCGCCCACAAAAAAGCCCGGCTCGGCCGGGCTTTTTTGTGTCCATTTCCCAACGGCTTAAAATTGCAGTCGCTGGCCCTGCACCGGGTACAACATTCTCATCCCCAGCGCGTTGGCCACTGCCAGTTGCTGGGCAATGGTGGCCTCGTTGCTGGCCGGCGGTTTGCGGTGTGTGATGACGATGGGCACGGCGCGCAGGGCCCCGGGGCCCGCCGCCTGGCCCAACGCAGCCAGCTCCTGCATCAGCCGGGCGGGCGTGAGGTGGCCGAATAATAGCTTTTCGGGCTGCTCGTTGGCGTAGGAGGTTTCGATGAACAGGGCCTTGAGCTGGCCGGCCCGCACCAGGGGCCCCACGGCCTGCCACAGGGCTTGCAGCTGGTGGCTTTGCTCCAGCTCGTCGGCCCCAGTGTCGCCCACGTACAGCAAGTAACTATTCTGGCTGCGCAGCAGGAAGGCGGCGCTTTCGTAGGGCCGGGCGTGGCTGAGTGGGAAGGTGCGCACGCGCAGCGTGGTTTCGAGCAGCGCCACTTCAGGGCCCGGCGTTAGGGGCTGGAGGCGGTACTTGCCCAGGGCGGGTGGGGCCCCGGCGTTGCCAAAGTTGGGCCAGGCGCGCCAGTTGAAGTAATCGTTTTGCAGGGTAGCCAGGCAGCTGGGCAGGCCGTAAATCGTTTTGGCGTTGTCGTCGGGCGCGTTCAGCAGCAGGCCGGCTACGTGGTCGAGGTGGGCGTGCGAGATGAGGTAGGCCTTGATGTAGGTTTTCAGCACCACGCCGGCATCCACGGCAAACACCTTGTCAGCCACGGCTTTGTCGAGGCCAGTGCGTAGGCTGCCCGCGTCGAGGCATACGTAAGCCGTGCTACCGGCTGGCGCCACCAGGTAGGCCGAGAGGTTGCTTTCATCAAGCCCACCGCGCACGCCCAGCGGCACTACATCGAAGGCCGGCCGGCTGGGAACCTGCGCCGGGGCCCCCAGCGGCAGCAGCCCCAGCCACAGCCCCGCGAAGGCTCGCCGGAGGCGGTAACTTACCAAAGCCGGCGTTCTAGCTAAACTCATACGCATACCCGATTTCCTGCAAGTCGGCGGCGAGCATCGTCCAGTCTTCCAACTCTTCGTTGAGAGCCAGCGCCATTTTCTTGGTCAGCACTTCGTGCTGGTACACGGGAGCTACGGCGGCAGGCGCAATGGGCCGGCGGTCGGTTTCGTCGAGGTAGTACTCGGTGGCCCACTCGGCGTAGGTGGCGGGTTGGTTGTCAAAGATGGCGAGCAGTTCTTCCGAGCCATCGTCTTCGTTCGCCACGGGACCGGTTTGCCAGCCATCGGCGGGCGTGTACCAGAGGCAGAAGGTGGTGCCGATGGAAGCCACCGGCTCGCCCGCCATGAAATCGGCAAAAGCGACGGGCAGGCCGCGCGTCACCTGGGCTTTGGCGGGCTGGTCGTACTCGTGCAAGTAGCCGTTTATCACGCAGCCTTCGGGGCGGAACAAGACCAGCATTTGGTCTCCTTCGCCGTCGCGCATTTCGAGCAGCTCCTCGTTTTCGCCCCAGTTGGGGTTGTAGGAATAGTAGCGGTATTCCCAGTCGGGCGAGTTGATGGCGTCGAGCACGGCCAGCGCCTGGCACAGGCGCCGGAGGACGGGCGCCGCGGGCAGGGCCGCGTAGTTGGTCGTCGAAATCATGCGGGAAAAGGCAAGCGTTTAGTACGTCTTGTTCATGTCCTCCGGCACCACCACCACGTAGTCGGCCAAGTTTATGTTTTCCTTGGCCAGCCGGTCCAGCTGGGCTTGGGTGGCGACGCTGATGGTACGCACTTTCAGCGTGGGGGCCCCTTGGCGCAGGTAGGCCACGATGCCGTCGTGGTGGTCGGAGTGGTAACTACCGTTGAGGTGCAGCAGGGTTTGGCCGGGCTGGCGGCTGGTGCGGATGAAGTAGGCCATCGTGGCGTCCTTCAAGGCCTGGGCCTGGATGATGGTTTGGGCCCCGCCGCCGTGCGGGCTGTTGCCGCCACCGAACATGGCGGCCATGTTTTTGTAGCCGGGCAGGTCATAGTCCACTTTCAGCGGCAGCGGGGCTAGTAAGGCACGGTCGGCGGCGGGCAGCTTGTCGAGGGCAGTTAGGCTACCGCGGGCCACCTGCTGGGCAAACGGCCGCGGAGCGTTGGTGCCGATGACCGGGATGCCGTGGGCCTGCGCGAATTGCAGCAGCGGGCGGTAGTCGGTGCCGTAGTTGGGCCAGGGGCGCGCTTGGCGCTCGAAGGCCGAGTCGGGCAGGGTGCCGGCGGCGTACTGGGCCACCAGCGGCTGCACGTCGCGCTCAAACATTTCCAGGCCCAGCACCAGCTTGCCGGGGCCCTTGAGGCGCTGCAAGTCCTTGGCTACCTGCAGCTCCAGCCAGTGCGCCAGGGGGTCGTTGTGCTGCTCGCCGAAAAGCACTACGTCGGCCTGGGCCAGGTCGGCGAGCATCTGGTCGTAATCGGCATTTTTGCCATCGGCGGCGAAGAGGCGGTAGGCGGGCCGGTCGCCCAGCGTGAAGCTGCACAGGGCCAGCAGGCAGACGATTTTTAGCGCAAGGTTTCGCAAGGTTCGGGGTAGGTTTCGCGGAGGATTTGGGGCAAAGCGCCCGTTGCGGTTACGAACAGTTGGGCCCCGAAGTCGGTTGCGAAAACCGGAATAACTGCTCCCAGAGATAGTCGTGGCAGACGCAATCGAGCAATCGAAGCAATACAGGCCGTCATGCCCATTCAGCGTTCGTGCAGCCGGGACCAATAGCCAAGGCCGTCATGCTGAGCACAGCCGAAGCATCTCTACCGCTGAGTAAATATTACTGCTGCGGTAGAGATGCTTCGGCTGCGCTCAGCATGACGGCCTTGGTTGGCTTGAGGGCCCTACGTCCTACTCCCTACCCTTTGTAGAACATCCACTTGCCCAGCTCCTTATAGGTCACTTTTTTGCCGTACATGAGGATGCCCACGCGGTAGATGCGGGCGGCCACCCACGTCACGGCCACGAAGCCGACGATGAGCAGGCCCCCCGAGAGCAGCACCTGCCACAGCGGCACGCCGAAGGGCAGGCGCATCACCATGGCGATGGGCGAGGTGAAGGGAATCATCGAGAGCCAGAACGCCAAGGGCCCGTTGGGGTCGCCGTTGATGATGACGTTGATGCTCACGATGTAGCTCAGGATGAGCGGGATGGTGACCGGAAACATGAACTGCTGGGCGTCGGTCTGGTCGTCCACGGCCGAGCCGATGGCCGCGAACATGGCCGAGTACAACAGGTAGCCGCCCAGGAAAAAGAACAGGAAGCCGCCGATGATGCTGCCAATCGGCAGCCCCTCCAGCACCTTCCAGATGCTGAACGGGGCCCCGGCGCGTGGCGCGGTAATGGGCAGCTCGTCGGCATTGGCGGCCGCGGCGGCGCTGCTAGGGCGCGCATCGATGGCGCCCGGGGCCGCGGCGGCCCCACCGGCTGGCGCCGTTGCGGCGGTAGCGGCGGGGGCCCCGGGGCGGCTGGCGGCGGCCACCACGGGCGCTTTATCCTTCAGCAGCAGCGGCACGAGCACCGTGGTGAGGCCCCACGAGAGCGCCAGCCACAGCCCAAACTGCGTGAGCACCACACCCGCAATGCCCAGAATTTTGCCCATCATGAGTTGGAACGGCTTCACCGACGAAATCATGACTTCCATGATGCGGCTCGACTTTTCCTCGCTCACGCCGCGCATCACCTGCACGCCGTACATGAAAATAAAAAAGTACACCAGAATGGACAGCACGTAGGCCATGGCAGTGGTCACGCCCACGTCGTTACGGCGGCCGCCTTGCTGGGTGAGGTCGATGGCGGTGAGTTCAATTTTGGCTTGCAAAGCGTCAATGGTGGCCTGCTTCAGGCCCGAGCGCTCCATCTTCAGGGCCCCCAGGGCTTTGCTAACGGCGGCGCGCACGTCGCGCTGGCGTTTGAGCGGCACGTTGCCGTTGCCCAGCAACTGGATGCCGCGGGTGCTGTCGATGCTGGTGGCGGCGGGCACGTACAACAGGGCGTCCTCTTTGGTTTTGGACTTCTTAAACGCCGCTTCCGAGGCGGCCAGCGACGTGCCCAGGGCGGGCACGAACTGCACGTCGTCGTTGCTCACGAGCTGTGCGAGCAGGTGCAGCTGGCTCTCGTCGTACACGGCCACGATGTCGGGGCCCCCGCCCGTACTCAGCTTGCCGATGGCCAGCGACGAGGCCGCCAGCAATACCGGGGCGAGCAGGGAGATGACCAGAAAACTCTTTTTGCGCACCCGCGTGAGGTATTCGCGCTGGATGATGAGCCAGATTTTGTCCATGACGGCGGGAGGGTATTAGTTGGCGTAAGTGGCGGCGGTTTCGGGCATGGTTTCGCCCACGCGCTGGATAAAAATCTCGTTGATGCTCGGAATCCGCTCGCGGAAGGCGTGCACCTCCACCTGCCCGATGAGGAAGCGCAGCAGCTCGTTGGGCGTGGTGCCGGTGTGCAGCCGCACCCGGGCGTAGAAGTGGTCGTTTTCGCGCGCCTTTTGCTCCACCACCTCAAAATCGGGGTGCGCGAGGATGGGGCGGCCCTTGCCCTCCACCTCGTAGGTGTTGGTTTTGAACTGGTTTTTGATGGCCGACACCGGCCCGTCGAGCACCTTCCGCGACTTGTTAATCAGCGCAATGCTGTCGCACAGCTCCTCCACCGACTCCATGCGGTGGGTCGAGAAAATGATGGTCGCGCCCTGCTGGCGCAGCGCCAAAATCTCGTCTTTGATCAGGTTGGCGTTGATGGGGTCGAAGCCCGAAAACGGCTCGTCGAGGATAATTAGCTCGGGCTGGTGCAGCACCGTGGCGATAAACTGCACCTTCTGCTGCATGCCCTTGCTGAGGTCTTCCACGTTTTTTTGGGCCCAGGGTATTAGGTCGAGGCGCGCCAGCCACTGCTTGATGCGGGCCGTGGCGTCGGCCCGCTTCAGGCCGCGCAGCTGGGCCAGGTACAGCAGCTGCTCGCCCACTTTCATCTTTTTGTAGAGGCCGCGCTCTTCGGGCAGGTAGCCGATGCGGCCGATGTGCTCGGGCCCCAGGCGCTGCCCGCGGAAGCGAATTTCGCCGCCGTCGGCCCCCGTAATCTGGGTGATGATGCGGATGAGGGACGTTTTGCCCGCGCCGTTGGGCCCCAGCAGGCCGAAAATGCTTTGCTCGGGAATGGCGAGGCTCACGCCGTCGAGGGCGGTGTGGGCGGCGTAGGTTTTGCGCACGTCCAGGGCTTCAAGGATTGGCGTCATGGCAGAAAGAAGAGAAGAATAGGAATTTGCAAGAATACGCATGAATGGCTAGAGCACCGCCTCAGGCGCCGAGGCCCGGCTCGTCCAGCTCGCGCAGGTTAGCGTCGAGCCGGTCGAGGTGGCGGCCGTAGAGCTGGTGCAGGTAGCGGCGCGTGAGGTGGGCCACGGCCAGCTGCAGCAGGGCCCCCAGCGCCAGCAGCACGCCGCCCACCACCAGCACCCGCCCCGAGCGAAACCCACCGGGCCGGGCCAGCTCGCGGCCCACGGCGTACCCAAGCAGCGAGAACAACGCCAGGGGCCCCATGGCAAGCGTGAGGCGAAAGTTGAAGCGCAGCAGCTGGCGCAAGCCGGCGCTCAGCCGCTGCAAGTGGCCCCGCAGGTGGCCATCGGCGGCGGCCATCTGCCCCAGCACGGCCAGCACGCGGTAGTAATAATAAAACATACCTAGCCCTAGCCCCAGCAGCACCACGGCGTAGAACCGGTAAATCAGCTGCGTGCTGCTGGCCCACAGCACGGCCGCCCCCACCATTACCAGCGCGGTGAAGGCCTGCTCCCAGTGGGTGTTGCGGCGCATGCGGGCCACCAGGCCGCCCGAACCGCGGGCCAGCCAGCTGCTAAGCTGGCCAGCGTCGAGGGCCGGGCCGGGCGGGGCGGGCTGCTGCCACTGCCGGCGCAAATCGTCGAGTTCCATAATGAATAGGGCTTAGCGGCGAACCAATAATTGACGGAGCTTTTCTTGCACGCGGTGCATTTTCACGCGCACGTTGTTTTGGGTAATACCCAATATATCAGCCATTTCCTCGTAGGGCCGGTCTTCCAGGTACAGCAGCACGAAGGCTTTGTCAACCTCCGAGAGCCGGGCAATGGCGCGGTAGAGGGCGGCGGTTTCTTCGGGCTCGAAGGCGGCGGCTTCGGGGGCCTGGGCCACTTGCAGCGCGTCGGCGCCGAGGGCCCCGGGCGCCGGGTGGCGGGTGCGGTGGCGCAGGTTGCTCACGGCCACGTTCAGGGCCACGCGGTAGAGCCAGGTGCTGAGCTTGGCGCCCGGCTGGGGCACGTAGCGCGGCCAGGCCCGCCAGAGCTGCAGCACCATTTCCTGGAACAAATCCTGGCGGTCGTCGGCGTCCTGGCAGTAGAGGCGGGCCACCCGCCGCAGCAGCGGCTGGTACTCGTTCAGGGCCCCCACAAAGTCGGGAGCAGTAGCAACGGCGGTCATGCGGAGCAGTAATTTCGGGAAGTTAATCGCCGCCCGCCGCCACGCATTACATGTCTGAACCACGGATTTGGCGGATTTTTCGAATGAATCGGATTTTGGGGACGATTGCCTCCTTAAAATGGCTTATAAAATAAATTTTGGCCCAAAAAAAGGCCACCCAACTGGGCGGCCTTTCTGCATCTACAAAATCCGATTCATCCGAAAAATCCGCCGAATCCGTGGTTCAGACAAATTTTACTGGAAGTACTCTTTCACTTTTTCGAAGAAGCCCTTTTCATTCTTGCCGGGGTGAGGCACGAAATTTTGCGACTCACGTAACTTTTCGAGCAGGTCGCGCTCCTCGCTGCTCACGCTTTTCGGCGTCCACACGTTCAGGTGGATGAGCTGGTCGCCGCGGCCGTAGCCGTTCAGGTCCTTGATGCCCTTGCCGCGCAGGCGCAGGATTTTGCCCGGCTGGGTGCCGGGGTCGACCTTAATTTTCACCTTGCCCTCGATGGTGGGCACCTCCAGGTTGGCCCCTAAAGCAGCGTCCACGAACGAGATGTACTGCTCAAACATGATGTTGTTGCCGTCGCGCTTCAGGAACTCGTGCGGCTCCTCCTCAATCTGAATCAGCAGGTCGCCAGGCACGCCACCGCGCTCGGGGTAGTTACCTTTACCGTTCATGCTCAGTTGCATGTCGTTGGCCACGCCGGCGGGGATGTTGATGGGAATCACTTCCTCGTGCAGCTGGCGGCCTTCGCCCTTGCACACGTCGCAGGTGGCCGTGATGGTTTTGCCCTCGCCGTGGCAGGTGGGGCAGGTGCTGCTGCTCATCATCTGGCCCAGCATGGTGTTCACCACTTTCTTTACCTGGCCCTGGCCCTGGCAGGTGGCGCAGGTTTTCAGCTCGGTGCCGTTTTTGGCGCCGCTGCCACCGCAGGGCTGGCAGGCCACATAGCGCTTCACCTTAATTTTTTTCTCGACGCCATTGGCGACTTCCTCCAGGTCGAGCTTCAGCTTGATGCGCAGGTTCGAGCCCTTTCTCACGCGCTTGCCGCCGCCCTGGCGCCCGCCAAAAAAGCCCTCAAACCCCCCACCGCCGCCACCGAAGATATCGCCGAACTGCGAGAAGATATCGTCCATGTTGGGGGCCCCGCCGCCGCCGCCCTGCTGGTGGCCAAACCGGTCGTAGCGCGCCCGCTTGTCGGGGTTGCTCAGCACCTCGTACGCCTCGGCCGCCTCCTTAAACTTGTCCTCGGCCGAGGGGTCGTCGGGGTTTTTATCCGGGTGGTACTTGATGGCCATCTTGCGGTACGCCGACTTAATCTCGTCACCGGCCGCGGTGCGGGTCACGCCCAATACTTCGTAATAATCTGCCTTAGTTGCCATCGACGTTATTTATTTTTTTATCATGCTAATTTTTATTCCCGCTCGGCACTGCGAAAGGCCGCGCCCGGCGGGGATAAAAGATAATTCAAGCTATTGTCCCAACACTACTTTGGCGTGGCGAATCACTTTATCGCCTAAGTAATAGCCTCTTTCTACTTCGTCAACAATCTTACCGCGCAAATCGTCGCTCGGGGCCGGAATTTGGGTAATGGCCTCGTGCAGCTCGGCATCGAAGTCGCCGCCTTTTACTTCCATCGGCACCAAACCCTTTTGCTGCAAGGTTTTGCCGAGCTTGTTGTAGATGATGGCGATGCTCTCGCGCACGGCGTCGGCATCGGGCGTGGTGAGGGTGGCGGCGCGGGCCCGCTCGAAGTCGTCGAGCACCGGCAGCAAGGCCGTCATCAGCTCCTGGTTAGCGGTTTTGAACAGCTCGATGCGCTCCTTGGTGGTGCGACGCTTGTAGTTCTCAAACTCGGCGGCCTGGCGCAGGTATTTGTCTTTAAGGTCGGCCAGCTCGGCGTCGGGGCGGGCCCCGGCGGCGCTGGCGTCGGGGGTTTCGCCATCGGCCATTTCGCCAGCGGCGTGGGTGGGGTCAGCGGTCAGGTTGTCGTCCTGGGGCAGGTTGTTATCGTTGGCCATTGTCGGAAATATGCGTCGGAATGGGTTTTTCACGGGGTTGGGCCTTGCGGCAAGGGCCCCGGCGCAAGGAGTTTGCCAAAGGGCCCGCGGCTGCCAGTTTGGCACGGCCCGCACGGGGGCCTTTGCCCACACCGGGGACCAGGCACGTACATTAGGCCAGCGAAAAACTCCTTTCTATGTCCGTCGCCCCATCCCTCACCTGCATTGTCGTCGACGATAATGAAATGAACCGGCTTACGCTGGAGCACTTAATTGAGCTCACGGAAGGGCTCGTGCTGGTGGCATCGCTGGGCGACGCGATGGAGGCCCTAGATTTTTTGCGCCACCACCCGCCGGTCGATTTGCTGCTGCTCGACATCGAAATGCCCCACCTCTCGGGCTTGGAGCTGGCGCGCATCCTGCCCCCGCCGCCGCCCGAAATCATTCTCGTTACCTCGCACCGCGACTTCGCCGTGGAGGCCTTTGCCCTGCACGCGGCCGACTACTTGGTGAAGCCCGTAGAGCCTGCCCGCTTCCAGCAAGCGGTGCGCCGCGCCGCCGCTCGCCGCGCCGCGCCCACGCTCCCCGCGGCCACGGCCGAGCTGCCGGCCCCCGACGACCACGACCAGCACTTGTTCGTGAAGGTGAACAATAAGCTCGTGCGCCTCGACTTTGGCGACGTGCTGTTCATCGAAGCCCTGTCTACCTACTCAGTGCTGGTGACGGCTACGCAGCGGCACATCGTGTACGCCACCCTCAAGGCGGTGGGCGAGCGGCTGCCCTTCGAGCATTTCCAGCGCGTGCACCGTTCCTACATCGTCAACACCCAGCGCATCGATTCCGTCGAAGACCACCTGCTGCGCCTGGGGCCCTACGAAGTACCCATAGGCAAGTCGTACCAGGACGCCTTTTACCGCAGCTTGCGCAACTTATAGCCAAACTTTGCCAGTCGCGTTTCCGCGCCAACCGCATCGCATCGGCAATTCCAGCCTGGCGTGTAGCGCCACGAATTACAAGATTCGCGCTGCCAACCAGTCCCGTATACACTGGCCGCAGCACCGTTCAGGGGCCCCGGGTTGCGCCGAAGCCGAGGCAGCATTTCGCCGGCCGCGATGCGGCCGGGCACGCGCTACGTTAGCGCCGCTTCAAACAACATAACGCGGCTGCGCAGCGGCGGGATGAGGATAGCGGACTTGCCCACCACCGCCCGGCAGCAGGTTATCGCGCGCAGCCCGCCCTTGGCATCCAAACCAAAAGCGGGGATATTGGTCACCAGCGCCAGTAAATCGGCGTAGGGCCCTCAACGCAGGCGCCCCGGCCTGAAGGCCACGGGCAGGGCCACGCGTGCGGCGGCGCCGCCGGGGGCCAGTAGGCGCTGCCACAACCATACTAGCCGCACGTAGCTGCGCGACGTGGGCTGGCGGCCTTCCAGCAGCGGCCCGGCCAGCACCTATGGGCCACCGGCCGAGTGCCACGCAAACCGCAACAAGACCGCCGGGAGCCGCACCTCAGCCCGCACCCACTGTCCTTTGGGCCACGCCGGGGCCCTCGGCCCGCTGGGGGCCCAGCGGGCCGGCTACACCCAGCCTCAGCCCCACGCCCAGCCGCATCAGCGCAGCTTCGGTAGCGCCCAAAAACAGCTACGGAAAGGCTTCTTCATGGCGAATGAGCAAAGCAGAGGCAGCGGCAATACGCAGCAGCCGGCCCGCCCCGCGCCCCACAACCGGCCCCGTGGGCCCCGCCCTGGAAGGGCGAACTGCCAAAAAAAGTCGTGCATCCGGCGCGGGCTACCGGCCCTGGGCCGCCATGAGCTAAGTCAGCACATTTTCTGCAAAGTCGGCACTTGCCACTATTTTCCAAGGCTGCCTCAAATAGGTAGCTCGGCGGGCAGCTCGCACAGGGCTTGCTCCACGGCAGCCAACAGGGCAGCCAGTGCCGGGGCGCGGTCGTCGAAGGGCCCCTCGGTGGGGCGGGACGTGAGCAAGGCCACGGCCGCCACGGGCCGCATGATGCCCAGGGCCAGCAGGTTGGGCTTGATGTGGTGCACCACGCGGGCCACCTGCGCCCAGTCGTGGGCGGCGGCGGCGGCGCGCAGCTGCGCTAGGCTGGTGGGGGCGTTGGCTAGAAACGAGCGGATGATTTTCAGCACGAACGGGGTGCGGCCCTGGGCCAGGCGGCGCAGGTGGGCCAGGTCGTAGGCCGGGGCTGGCGGCGGCAGCAGGGCCACCATTTTGTGGTGCAGCTCGGTTTCGTCGTAGGGCTTGGCCAGGTAGTCGTTGAAGCCGGCGGCGAGGTAGCGTTCCCCGTCGGCTCGAAATGCGTTGGCGGTGAGCGCAACAACTGGCGTGGCGGCCCGGCGCGGATCGGGCAGTTGGCGCAGGAGCACCGTGGTGTCGACGCCGCTCAGGCCCGGCAGCTGGATGTCCATCAGCACCACGTCGTAGGGCGGGGCAGTGGCCAGCCGGGCCAGGGCAGCGGGACCATCCGGCACTTCGTCGAGCAGCGCGCCCCACGGTTCCAGCAGCATCCGCACCACAGTGCGGCTGATTTCGTTGTCTTCCACCAGCAGCACCCGCGCGCCGGCCAGGCGGCCAGTATCGTAGGGCGCGGGGCCCCCAGCGGGCGCTTCGGCAGGCACTTCGGCCTTGGGCAGCACCAGGGCGAAAGCGAAGGTGCTGCCCGCGCCCAGCGCGCTGGTGAGGGTGAGGGCGCCGCCCATCTGCTCTACCAGGGCCCGCGAAATACTCAGGCCCAGGCCCGTGCCACCGTGGCGGCGGGCAGTGTCGGCCTGGGCCTGGGCGAAGCTCTCGAACACCAGGGCCTGCTTGTCGGGGGCAATGCCGGGACCCGTGTCGGCCACGCTGAAGCGCACGGTCACGGCAGTAGCCGTTTCGGCCACTTGCTCGCCCTTTACCGTCACACTGCCCTCCTCGGTAAACTTCACGGCGTTGCTCACCAGGTTGAGCAGAATTTGGATGAGCCGGTGTGGGTCGCCCACCACCCACGGCACGGGGCAGCTTGCGCGCAGGGGCCACGCCTCAAAGGACAGCCCCTTTTCCTGGGCCTGTGCAGCCAGGGGTTGCAGCGCCTCGCCCAGCGCGTCGCACAGGTTGAAGGCGGTTTGCTCCAGCTCGAGCTTGCCAGCCGTGATTTTGGCCATATCGAGCACGTCGTTGAGCACCGCCAGCAGGTGCTGGCCCGAAGCGCGTACCACGCGCACCAATTCCTGCTGGCGGGCGTCGAGGTGAGTTTTGGCCAGTTGGGCCGTCATGCCCAATACCCCGTTCATGGGCGTGCGGATTTCGTGGCTCATGTTGGCCAGGAAGTTCTCACGGGCGCGGGCTGTGGCCTCTGCCTCTGCCCGCGCCCGCTGGGTGGCCTTCTCGGCCAGCACCCGGTCTGTTATGTCGTGGGTGTGCGAGATAACGTAGGGCGCCTGGCCGGCCTCGCGCACCACCACGTTGCGGTACAGCAGGTGGCGCACCCCCGTGGGGCCCTGCACCCGCACCACACCTTCGGCCTCGCCGGCCACCGCGGCAGCAATGCGCTCCAGGTACCCTGCAAAGACGAGCCGGTCGCCGGCCACCAGGTAGGCGGCCACGGGCTGGCCAGGTAAGGCCGCGGCGGAAACCCCCAGCAGGGCGGCCAGCATGGGGTTGGCCGAGAGCAGGGTACCGTTCAGGTCGCAGGTAAAAATGAGGGCCTGGGCGTAGTGCATCAGGTCGCGGTAGCGCTTTTCGCTGCGTTCCAAGGTGTACTGGGCTTGTTTGAGCGCCGTTATGTCGGTGCTCACGCCCAGCACGTGCACTGCGCCGTCGGGGCGCAGTAGCGGGCGCTTCACGGTGTGGTACCAGCGCACCTCGCCTAAAGGCAGCGTAAGGCAGTCTTCGGTAACTATTTCCTGCCGGTTTTGCACCACGCGGGCATCGTCGGCGGCATAGGCGCGCCGCTCGCCGGCCGCCACGCTGCCCTGAGCCAAGGCTTGGAGTGGCAGCATTTCGGCCCGCAACAGCTGGCAGGCCTGGTTCTGAAATAGCACGTGCTGGTCCAGGTCGCGAACGTAGATAACGTTGGGCGTAGTGTCGAGCACTAGCGCGGTAAATCTCTGCTGCTCGCGCAGTTGCGCCTCGGCCTGCACCCGGCCGGTAATGTCAGTGTTGTAGGCAATGATGAATTCCAGGGCCCCCGACGTGCCAAACACGGGCTGGTAGTAGCGCAGGAAATGGCTTACGCGCCCGTCGGGTTCGGGGTAGGACTCCTGCCATTCGAGGCCGCGGCGCTCGGCCACGGCCTGGGCCATCAGGTCGTGGCGGCGGGCCGCTACGTCGGGCGGGCGGCCCATGAAACCGGCCGTGTCCAGCATAGTTTTGCCCAGCCACTGCCGGCGCTCGGCCGCGTCGGGCACGCTGCGGGCGTTGAGGTAGCAGTAGCGCTGGTCAGGGCCAAATACGGCCACCTGGCTGGGCAGCTCATCCAGCACCCGTTCGTAAAACGCTTGCTGCTCACGCATTTGCCGCTCGGCCTGGTGGCGAGCCGTTACGTCAACTACGTACGCATTCACGTACCCCGTGGCAACCGATGGCACCAGCGACACTTGCAGCCCGTGGGATTCGTAGTGCAACTCCGTCTGGTGCGGACGGCCGTCGCGCAGGCTCTGGACGGCCAGCGCCCGCAGCTGCACCCGCAGCGCCGCCGCTGCCAGGGGCCCCAATTGGTGACGCAGGCGCACGGCGGCGGGATTGGCGTAGGTGCGCTCACCGGCTGCGTTGTAGCGCAGTACGGGGTTGGGGTTTTGTTGGGCCAAGCCCGAACCCAGGCTCAGCTGCTGGTTGGCGGCCCGGGCCTCCCGCAGCTCCGCTTCCAGCGCCTGGATGCGGGCCTGGGCCACGGCAAGGGGCGACGAAGTAACGGAAGCGGCGGGCATGGGGCGGCAGAGTTGAGTAGCGGAAACTAGCAATACGCTGCCCAAGGTTCGGGACCCAACGACGAAAGTCCGTCGGTCAGCAACAGCCAGCTTGCTAAGTATTGTTTTTCAATCGGTAACGATAATAATAACGCTTCGCATAGAAAGCAACTACGCCAATGAGCAGCGCCAGCAGGGCCCCGAGCAACAGTTGCCCCCAAGCAGTAAAACCACTCGGTTTGCCATGACCCAAATTAAGGAAATGAACCGGTTCGTCAAAAAGCCCCATGATGATGGCGGCGTGCACAAAGGTGGCGCTGACCGTCCACCAGCGCGTACCAGCCATGAGGGGCAGCTTGTTGTTTTTAACCAGTACCTGCACCACCGAGAACACGATCCACAACGACCAGCTGACCGCTACTAGCTGGCAGACGAAGCTGAGGACGACCGTTGCAAGTTCAAAGAACAAGCCGAAAACTAAACAGTAATAATTTAGGGCTTAGGAAGCAGAGCTAGACTTTAGGGGGTATTGACGAAGTTCTTTACGCAAGACCTTGTAGAGGTCTTGGTAGCGATGATTGAAGCGAAATACACACTCTTTCAAAGGCAGCAGAAAGGGATGCTTGGGCACGCCGGCAAACTGGTGCAGGCGACTTTTAGCAAAGCGCCAGAACGATTCGATGCCGTTGATATGGGCTGCCCCTTGCACGAACTCGTTGTGGCTGTGCAGCACCCGGTAGTGCCGGTCAAACCCCACGTCCACCCGGCCATCGTCGCCGCGCCAGCCATCGGCATTAACCAGCGCAGCGGGGTCGATTTTACCCCGAATAATGCCCTGCAAGGTCTTTTTCGAGCAGTCCGGCACCATTTCGGTGTACACCTGCCCCCCACGTTTGAACAGGCCGAAGACAATGGTTTTGCTGCCCGCTCCTCGGCCCCGTTTGCCCCGTACCCGGCGCGGGCCGAAGTACGATTCGTCCAGTTCGAGCGCCCCACCCAACTCGACTGGCACGGGGCAGCGCGGGTGCAGGCGGCGACGCAGCCGCAGGTATCCGTCGTTGACCGCGCGCACGCTCAAGCCCGTGAGCCGGGCGGTGTCCGAAGCCGTCAAATCCAAGGCAAACAGGCGCAGTAAGTAGCGAAATTTGACCTCCGAAAGTTTGCTGCATTTATAATAGCGGTTAACTGGCGGCATAGCAGTAAGTTATGCCCTAAATTCTGACTTTTGCTTCCTAAGCCCCTAATTTATAATCAGGGCAAAAAGCATCTGCCCCCCAAAATACTGTAATCACGAGGAGACAACTCAGTATTTTAAACCAAGCGGGCAGTAATGCCTTGTCGCTTTGAGGATTATCCAGGGGTAATGGCATATAGATTCTTACAGGAATTATCCCGCGTGCAGGGCCTGCCAAATCATGTCCTTTAACGGCTGAATATTTTGGTTGATTGGACTGGAAATGCACAGAAATTTAAACATGATTGGTCCATTTTAGCGATAAGTTTCGCTAATCGCCTAAATTACCCTCACATTTACTTCATTTTTAATTCGCCCAGACTAATAAGCACAATAATTTCTTAAGCAGCTATTGAATTTATTCTATCTAGTCAATACACAATCCAACACGATGAAAGCAGTAATCTTGGCTGGGGGCTATGGCACCCGCATCAGCGAAGAAAGTAGTATCCGGCCAAAGCCAATGGTAGAAATTGGGGGGCGTCCCATCTTGTGGCACATCATGAAGATATATGCTCACCATGGTATCAGTGAATTTATCATCTGTTGCGGCTTTAAAGGCCACATTATCAAACAGTATTTCGCTGATTACTTCCTGCACAACGCCGATGTGACATTTTGTATGGCTCGCAACGAAATGCGGGTCCACCGGGCCCACGCCGAGCCATGGACCGTCACGCTGGTCGACACCGGCCAAAATACCATGACTGGGGGCCGCCTGCGGCGGGTGCGGGAATATTTAGGCAGCGAAACCTTTTGCCTGACCTACGGCGATGGCGTAAGCAACGTCGATATCAACGCCTCCGTTGCCCACCACCGTGCCCACGGCAAGCTGGCTACCCTCACGGCCGTTCATCAGCCCGGCCGCTTCGGGGTCTTCAACCTCAACGAGAACTCGGCGCTGGTGAATGGGTTCACCGAGAAACCCATTGGCGAGGTGATGCCATGGGTCAACGGCGGCTTTTTTGTGCTCGATCCGGCAGTACTTGATTACATCGAGGGCGATGCCACCGTTTGGGAACACGAGCCGTTGGCGCAACTCGCGGCCGATGGCCAGCTTACCGCTTTTCGCCACGCGGGCTTTTGGCAGCCAATGGACAGCCTGCGCGACAAAAACTTGCTGGAAAACTTGTGGCAGCAGGGCGATGCTCCCTGGAAGGTGTGGACTACCGCCGCCAGCTCGCCCTCTTTTACTTCGATGGACCCACTGGCGGCAGTATAGCAGCGGCGCCATTTCTATCAAAAACGGGGTAGCCGAGTGGCTGTTTAACCAGTCTGCTTTGGTCTCAAAGGCACCTTAATCGTGCCCGTGCAGATTCAAGTGTTTTAGCAACTTATTTATCAAATCAATCATGGAACGTATTTTGATAACCGGCAACATGGGCTACGTTGGGCCGGGCGTAGTGCAGCGCTTGCGGCAGGAGTTCCCACAAGCTCAGCTTATAGGCTACGACGCCGGTTATTTTGCGCATTGCCTGACGGGGCCCACGCGCCTGCCCGAATCTCGCCTTGACCGCCAAATTTTCGGTGATGTTCGCCACCTCCCCGCCGAATTGCTGCGCGATGTAGACGGGGTGGTTCACTTGGCTGCCATCAGCAACGACCCCATGGGGCAAACTTACGAGGCCGCCACAATGGCCGTCAACCACGCGGCCGGTATCCGGCTGGCGCAGTTGGCCAAGCAGGCAGGGGTGCGGGCGTTCGTATTTGCTAGTTCGTGCAGCATTTACGGGGCCGGGGGCGACGCCGCCAAAACCGAAGCCGCGGCCCTGAATCCGCTGACGGCCTACGCCCGCTCCAAAGTGCAAAGCGAACAAGATTTGCAGGCCTTGGCGGGCGATGGCTTCACCGTGACCTGCCTGCGCTTTGCCACGGCCTGCGGCTGGAGCGACCGGCTGCGCCTAGACCTGGTAGTGAACGATTTTGTGGCGGGCGCGGTGGCTACGGGCCAAATTAGCATTCTCAGCGACGGCTCGCCCTGGCGGCCGCTCATCCACGTGCAGGACATGGCCCGGGCCATCGAGTGGGCCCTGGGCCGCCCAGCTGCCCATGGCGGCCAGTTCCTGGCCGTGAATGCGGGCACCGCCGCCTGGAACTACCAGGTTCGGGATTTGGCGGCCGCAGTGGCCGCAATCATCCCGGGCACCGAAGTGGTGCTGAACCCGGCAGCCCCGCCCGACAAACGCTCGTACCGGGTCGACTTTGACTTGTTTCGCCAGCTGGCTCCGCAACATCAGCCCCAACGCACCTTGCCGGATACAATTGCCGAACTGCGGGACGGCCTGCGGCGCATGAACTTCCACGATGCCAATTTTCGCTCCTCGGACCTGATCCGGTTGCGCGTCCTCGGCCACCTGCGCGAAACCGGCCAGCTTACCGAAACGCTGGCCTGGGCCCCCGAATTAGCGGCCCAGCCGGCCTTGGCTTAACGTTTGCTACCTGGGTTTATCCCCCCTTCTATCTACCGTAGCATTATTTGACTATGATTTTCACCGAAACCCCCCTCGCCGGCGCCTTTATCATCGACGTAGAGCGGCGCGTTGACGAACGCGGTTTTTTTGCCCGCAGCTGGTGCGAAGATGAATTTGCGGCCCACGGTATTATGCTACCGCCCCAGCAGGCCAACGTTTCTTCCAACCCTCGGCGCGGCACCCTGCGCGGCATGCACTACCAACTGCCGCCCCACGAGGAAACCAAACTGGTGCGCTGCACCCGCGGGGCCATCCACGACGTCATCGTGGACCTGCGGGAAGAGTCGCCTACTTACGGGCACTGGCTTGGCGTGGACCTAACCGCGGATTCTTTCCGCATGTTGTTTGTGCCGGGCCGCTTCGCCCACGGCTTTCTCACACTTGCCGATGATACCGACGTGGGCTACCAGGTATCCGCCAAGTACGCGCCGGGTGCCGAGCGTGGCCTGCGGTGGGATGATCCCGGCCTGGGCATCATCTGGCCGCTGGCACCCGTCCTCGTTTCCGAGAAAGACCGCCAGCACCCCGACTTTGTGCCGGCTTGGCCACTTGCGCCGACCAAATAATTCCTCCTGCCGGACACTTTTCATTTTACCGCATGATTTTGATTGACAGCGCCCTTCAACGGCGGCATCAAGCCGGCAACCCCATTCGCGTGGGCATGGTCGGGGCCGGGTTTATGGGCCGGGGCGTGGCCCGGCAGATTTGCCGGTACGTGCCCGGTATGGAGCTTGTGGCCATCGCCAACCGCACCCTGGCCAACGCCCGCCACGCCTACGCCGAGGCCGGCGTGGCCGAGGTGCGGGAAGCCAACACCCTGGCCGAGTTGGAAGCCTGCATCCAGGCGGGCCAGCCCGCCATCACCGACGATGCCCTGCTGCTGGGCCAAGCTGCTGGCATCGACGCCATCATCGAAGTAACCGGGGCCGTGGAGTATGGCGCACGCGTGGTGCTGAAGGCCATTGGCCACGGCAAGCACATCGTGCTCTTGAACGCCGAATTGGACGGCACCGTGGGGCCCATCCTGAAAGTGTACGCCGACCGTGCCGGCGTGGTATATACTGTGGCCGACGGCGACCAACCGGGCGTAACGCTCAACCTAGTCCGGTTTGTTAAAGGCATGGGCATTAAGCCCGTCATGTGCGGCAATATTAAGGGACTGCACGACCCCTACCGCAACCCCACCACTCAGGAAGGGTTTGCCCGGCAATGGGGCCAGAACCCAAGCATGGTCACCAGCTTCGCCGATGGCAGCAAAATCAGCTTCGAGCAGGCCGTTATTGCCAACGCTTTGGGGATGCGGGTGGCACGCCGGGGCATGCTGGGTCCCACCGTCGCGCCCGGCACCCCCGTAACCGAGGCTCCTGACTGGTACCCGCACGATTTGCTTTTAAATGGGGGCCCCGGCATAGTCGATTATGTGGTCGGGGCAGCCCCCGGGCCCGGGGTTTTCGTGCTAGGCACCATCAACGACCCTGTGCAGCAGCACTACCTCAAGCTCTACAAGCTTGGCCCGGGCCCGCTTTATTGCTTCCACACGCCCTACCACCTCTGCCACTTCGAAACGCCCAATTCTGTGGCACGGGCGGTTCTTTTTCACGACGCAACGCTGGCTCCCGCGGGCCCAATGAGCGTAGAAGTGGTCACGGCTGCTAAAATCCCGTTGCGGGCAGGCCAGCTGCTCGACGGCATTGGCCACTACCACACCTACGGCTTGGCCGAAAACGCCGATGTAGTGCGGCAGGAAAAATTGCTCCCCCTTGGCGTAGCCGAGGGTTGCACTTTGCGCCGCGACATTCCCCGCGACCAAGTGTTGTGCTACGACGACGTGATTTTGCCCGAAAACCGGCTAGTAGACCAGCTTCGCCGTGAACAAGAAACATATTTTAGCTCTACGGCCACCGCACTTTTAAGCAGTGGCTACCCGGTTACTGAGTAAAGCAGAACAGCAACCTTTTGTATTGCACGTGAATTATTTTCAAGGAGTATATACTCAACACCCAATTTTTGCCCAAATACGATGAGCTCCGGTTCAATGCAGATTCGCGCCGCCAAGGTTTATATAACTTCTGCTTACGAAGACTCCGAGCCACTCGGTGCATTCTTAAGAAATGCTGCCCTGGATAAATACAAAAAACATACAGTGGTGAACACGGCGGAAGAAGCCGACATTATTCTGTTCATCGAAAACTCTCGGTATCATTCAGACCCTTTTTTTAAAAAGCTAAAGAATAATCCACTTGCTAAAAAATATCCCCATAAAACATTCATGTACAACCCGCACGATTTGCCTTGGCTTATCCTGCCCGGGCTGTATACGTGTTTTCCTAAACAAACGTTTGATGACCGCAAGATGCGTGCGTCACCTTATCTAGAAACAATAAACACGTACATATCGTGTGATTTAACCGTAATACCGGATTTTCTTTTTTCATTTTATGGAAAACCGCAATCAAAGCCTCGAAAGGAAATTTTGAAGCTGCGGCACGAGCGTGGACTTATCATGACTTCAGAGCGAGACATGTACGCGCCCGAAAAACCAAAAGACTTGCAGCTGCGCTATGCAGCATTACTTACCAATAGCAAGTTTGTTTTGTGCCCCAAGGGGATAGGAACGTCATCTAGCCGCTTGTTCGAAACCATGCAAGCCGGTCGAATACCGGTAATCATCTCCGATAACTGGGTACGCCCCGCTGGGCCTAAATGGGATGAATTTGCAATCTTTATTCCTGAAAACCAAGTACATACCATTCCAGCCGTTCTCGCCCGTGAAGAGCTAAACTGGCTCTCAAAAGCTACCCTGGCCCGGGAAAATTGGGAGGCTTTTTTTGCTCCGGATGCACTCTTCACCTACTTTGTGGATAATCTACTCGAATTAAATAAAAAGCATGGAAAAGGAAAAAGCAAAATCAATTTTAAGCTTGGCAATTTAGTTTATTTCACGAGGTATTTTTTCAGGAAAACCGTTATCGAACCTATTAAATTGCTAATCCTTTCCTCAAGAATAATTTGACGTAAATCATACTTTGTGCAGGGCCTGCCAAATCATGTCCTTCAGCGGCTGGATGTTCTTGTTGATCAGGCTGGAAATGAACACCGTGGGCGGCAAATCGGCGGGTAGCGAGGCGCGCATCTCGGCCTCCAGCTCCTCGTCGAGCATGTCGGTTTTGGTGATGGCGAGCAGGCGCGTTTTATCGAGCAGCTCGGGGTTGAATTGGCGCAGCTCGCCCAGCAGCACTTGGTATTCGGCGGCAATGTCGGGGCTGTCGCAGGCTATCATAAAGAGCAGCATGGAGTTGCGCTCGATGTGGCGCAAAAAGCGTGTGCCCAACCCCCGGCCCTCAGCCGCGCCCTCGATGATGCCGGGAATGTCGGCCATCACGAACGACTTGAAGTCGCGGTAGGCCACCACGCCCAGGTTGGGCACGAGGGTGGTGAAGGCGTAGTCGGCAATTTTGGGCTTGGCCGCCGACACCACCGAAAGCAGCGTGCTCTTGCCCGCGTTGGGGAAGCCCACCAAGCCCACGTCGGCCAACAGCTTCAACTCTAGCACGACCAGGGCCTCCACGGCCGGCTCGCCGGGCTGGGCGTACTCCGGGGCTTGGTTGGTGGAAGTTTTGAAGTGGTCGTTGCCCAGGCCGCCGCGCCCGCCGGGCACCAGAATCAGGCGCTGGCCCTGCTCCGTGATTTCGAGCAGTTGCTCACCGGTTTCGGCGCTCCGGGCCACCGTGCCGAGGGGCACTTGCAGCACAATGTCGGCCCCCTGGGCCCCCGAGCGCAGGTTTTCGCCGCCGCCCTCGCCGTCTTTGGCAAACACGTGCTTTTGGTACTGCAAGTGCAGCAAGGTCCACAGCTGCGAGTTGCCCTCCAGAATGATGTGGCCGCCACGGCCGCCGTCGCCGCCGTCGGGGCCCCCGTTGGGCAAGCCCTTGGCGCGGAAGAAATGGTGCGAACCCGCCCCGCCTTTGCCCGAGCGGCAAACCAGTTTAACGTAGTCGATGAAGTTATTAGAAGCCACTGCTATGGGGATTTGAATTAAAAATTATGCGTTGCGAATCGCCGGACGGGCTAATAATAAATGAGTTATGAATTTCAGACGCATGGGCCGAAACTCATAACTCATCACTTCTAACTCGCAACATGGTTGCTACTGCTACGCCTGTACCTCTCTGATGGCCGCGACCGGGGTTTCGTTGGCAGCCGCTTGGTGCTGGTCGATAACGGCGCACACCTGGCCAAAAATGTCGTCGATAATCCCAATGCCATTGAGGGCGTGGAACTTGTGCTGGGCGGCGTAGTAGCCGGCCACCTGGGCAGTTTCGGTGTTGTACACCGTTACGCGGCGCCGGATCTTGGTTTCGTCCTGGTCGTCGGGGCGGTTGCTGGTTTTGCCGCGTTCCAGCAGGCGCGTCACCAGCTCCTCCTCCCCTACTTCCAGGGCCACCATGCAGCCGATGGTGGCCTGGTGCTGGGCCAGCAGCCGGTCGAGGCTTTCGGCCTGCGGCACGGTGCGCGGGAAGCCGTCGAAGATGAAGCCCGCAGCGGCTTTGTTGGCGTTCAGGGCGCTGTCAATCATGCCAATCACGACTTCGTCGGGCACCAGCAGGCCTTCGTCCATCAGCTTTTTGGCGCGCAGGCCTAGCTCCGTGCCCTGGGCAATCTGGGCTCGCAGCAAGTCGCCAGTACTTAGGTGCACCAGGTGGTAGTGAGCGATGAGCTTCTGGCTCTGGGTGCCTTTGCCCGCACCGGGCGGGCCGAACAGTACAATATTCAGCATGGAAACGGGGGCTGGGCGCAAACGCGCCGGGTGGGTTGGTGGGGGAAGTTAATCAATCCTTAACAAAGGCCAGCGGCCGGGGGCCCTACACGGCCACGTACACTTCGGGCAGGTTGCGGCCCAGCCCATCGTAGTCGAGACCATACCCTACCACGAAATCGTTGGGGATTTCTAAGGCAATGTAATTCAGCGTCAGGTCGTGGCGCAGGCTAGCGGGCTTAAAAAACAAGGCGGCGATTTCCACCGAAGCCGGGTTTTTGGCCAGCAGCGCGGGCAGCAGGTGGTGCAGGGTAGTGCCGGTGTCCACGATGTCTTCCACCAGAATCAGGTCGCGGCCCTGCACGTCTTCGCGCAGGCCCAGGATTTCCTGCACCTGGCCGGTGCTGTTCGTGCCCTCGTACGAGGCCACCCGGATGAAGACGATTTCGCATTCGCCGCTGAAGCACTTGAGTAAATCGGAGGCAAACATGAAGCCCCCCGTGAGCACGACCACGAACAAGGGCCGGCGGCCGGCGTAGTCGGCACTAAGGCGGGCGGCCAGCTCCTCGACGGCCGTGGCCAGCTCAGCGGCCGATAAATACGGGCGAAACGCTTTGTCGTGGAGGGTAATGTTGGGGGATGAGCCCATGCGGTGCGGGGAAAAATTGAACCGCAAAGCTACTGTCATAACCACGGATTTATCGGATTAGGCGGATGAATCGGATTTTGGGGACGATTGGCTAGGCCCCGTTGGGGCCCCCAGGCAGGGCCGCGCCGGGCGGGCGGCATTTTGCCGCCTGCCCGGTAATCGCTGGGCTGTCCTAGCCGATGCCCAGGGTCAATCAATGATGCTCATTCAAGGCCACGAGCGGCTAAAGAAGCACGAAATGCCTCCCTGGAATCAAGCATGAAGCACCTAACGATTACCGGGCCCCACCCTGGGGCCCCAGCCACCGCCGGCCAATTGTCCCCGAAATCCAACCCATCCGCCCACTCCGCTAAATCCGTGGTCATGACCTACTCCTGGTGCAGGGCCGTGCGCAGCAGGCGGGCCGCGGCGGGCACCAGCGTTTCGGAGTAGTGCATGCGGGGGCGGAAGGCTTGCTCGAAGTGCAGCGGCGCGGGCGCGGCGGCGGCCCCGGGGCCCCCAGCGTGCTCGGCGATGTGCGGGGCGATGACCAGCGACACGATGCTCATAAGCTTGATGAGGATGTTCATGCTGGGCCCCGACGTGTCCTTGAACGGGTCGCCCACGGTGTCGCCGGTCACGGAAGCCTTGTGGGCGTCGGAGCCTTTGTATTGCATCACGCCGTTCACCAGCACGCCTTTCTCGAACGACTTCTTGGCGTTGTCCCAGGCCCCGCCCGCGTTGCTCTGGAAGATGGCCATCAGCACGCCGCTCACCGTGACGCCGGCCAGCAGGCCGCCGAGCACCTTTGGGCCGAATAGGAAGCCCACGAGGATGGGCGAGAGCAGGGCAATGGCCCCCGGCAAAATCATTTCGCGGATGGCGGCAGCGGTCGAGATGGCCACGCACTTCTCGTACTCGGGCCGGGCCGTGCCTTCCATGATGCCCGGAATCTCGCGGAACTGGCGGCGCACCTCCTGCACCATCGCCATCGCAGCACGGCCCACGGCGGCGATGGCTAGGCCCGAAAAGATGAACGGAATCATGGCTCCCACAAACAAGCCCGCCAGCACGTCGGCGTTGCTGATGTCGATGGTGTCGATGTGCGCCGTGCCCATGAACGCTGCGAACAAGGCCAGCGACGTAAGGGCGGCCGAGGCGATGGCGAAGCCCTTGCCAGTGGCGGCCGTGGTGTTGCCCACCGCGTCCAGGATATCGGTGCGCTCACGCACTTCCTTGGGCAGCTCACTCATCTCGGCGATGCCGCCGGCGTTATCGGCAATGGGCCCAAAGGCGTCGATGGCCAGCTGCATGGCCGTAGTGGCCATCATGCCGGCCGCGGCAATGGCCACGCCGTACAGGCCCGCGGCTCGGAAGCTCAGTACAATGCCCGCCGCCAGCACCAGAATGGGCAGCACCGTGCTTTCCATGCCCACGGCCAGGCCCCCAATCACGGTGGTGGCGTGGCCCGTGCTGCTTTGCTGCACGATGCTATTTACCGGGCGCTTGCCCATGGCCGTGTAGTATTCAGTGATGATGCTCATCAGCGTGCCCACGCCCAAGCCTACCAACACGGCGTAGAACACGTGCAGCGCGTCGAAAGTCACGCCGCGAATGGTGAGGGCCCCAGTAGGCAAAATCCACGCGATGAGGCCATAAGAGGCCACGGCGGAAACAACGACCGAAATGTAGTTACCCAGGTTTAGGGCCCCCTGCACGTTGCCGCCCTCCTTCACCCGCACGCACAAAATGCCGACAAGCGAGGCCAGAATGCCCATGCCGGCAATGGCCATCGGCAGGAAAATGGGCGACAGGCCCCCAAAATGGTCGGCGCTGCCCAGCTGCACCTCGCGCCCCAGCACCATGGTGGCCAAGATGGTAGCCACGTACGAGCCGAACAAATCGGCCCCCATGCCGGCCACGTCGCCCACGTTGTCGCCCACGTTGTCGGCAATGGTGGCGGGGTTGCGCGGGTCGTCCTCCGGAATGCCGGCTTCGACCTTCCCCACGAGGTCGGCCCCCACGTCGGCCGCTTTGGTATAGATGCCGCCGCCCACGCGGGCAAACAGGGCAATGCTCTCGGCCCCGAGCGAGAAGCCGGTGAGGACTTCCAGGGCCTTTTCCATCTCCTGCCCATTAGCCAGGCCGCTGGGCACAAACATTTTATAAAACACAATAAAAAGGGACCCCAGCCCTAACACGGCAAGGCCCGCCACGCCCATGCCCATCACCGAACCGCCCGAAAAAGACACGTTCAAGGCCGTGGCCAGGCTAGTGCGGGCCGCTTGGGCGGTGCGCACGTTGGCCTTGGTGGCAATCTTCATCCCAATAAAGCCCGCCAGCGCCGAAAATACGCCTCCGATAACGAAGGCAATGACGATGACCGGGCTGGAATTGCCGCTGGTGCTCCCCAGGTAAAACAGGAAGGCCCCAGCAATCAGCCCAAACAGGCCCAGCACTTTGTATTCGGCCCGTAAAAAGGCAATGGCTCCGTCGGCAATGTAGCCGGCAATGGTGGTCATGCGCTCATTGCCAGCATCTTGCCGGGCCACCCAGCCGGCCCGCACCCAGGTATAAAACAAAGCAAACACGCCCAGCGCGGGCACCGCGTAGAGGTAAGGGGTCATACCGGCAGGATATTAGGTGGGAATGAAGAGGAGTGCCGGTAAATGTAGGCAAGTATTAGAGCTCGCGCAACAGCACTTGGTAGAGGGCCAACATGCTGGCAATGTCGCGCTTATCCACCAGCTCGTCGGGGGTGTGCACGTGGTCTTCGGGGGCCCCCACGAAGCACCAGTCCCAGGGCTGGGCGGCGCGCTGCAGCTCCTTGGCGTCAGAACCGCCGATGTCTTCCACCTCCAGCTGCACCGCAATGCCCGCCCGCGCGGCAATGGCCCGGACGCGGTCCACGTAGGCGCGGCGCGGGATGAGGGAGTCGCGCAGCGAAATCACGCAGCCCTGGCCCAAGTGCACGCCCTCGGTCACCCATGTAATGTCGCAAATCAGGGCCTGGCGCACGCCGTAGGTGTCGTAGATGTACTGGGCCAGGAACGGCACCGTGCCGCCGCCGTGCTCCTCGCCGCACGAAAAAGCAATGACGCCGTGCTCCAGCGTTTCGCACAGGCGCAGGGCCGTCCACACCCCCAGGCGGTTGTCGAGGTAGCAGCTTTGCACCGTTGTCTCGGTTTCGCGGAAGTCGCAGCGGAACGTCAGCTCGGTGCCGCGGGGCAGCTCGCGGCTGAACTCGTAGCCCAAGGTTTCGGTTTCCTCGTTGATGGTCAGCGCACAATCAATCTCCCCTTCTGCATCGTGGCCCACCAGGCGATAACCGGCGTGGGTTTCGGGGCCCCCAATGGCCACCAGCTGCCGGCCGTAGCGCACCGTGAAGCCGATGCTGTCGAGGTGCGCAAACACGGCCGTGCGCGGCTGCCCGAACACCAGCACCACGCAATCCTGGAAGCCCTCGCCGGCCAGCACCTGGGGCTGGTGCTGCCACTTGGCTTGGTTTTGTTGCACGTAATCAAGCACAAAGGCCGTCAGCGGGCCTTCGTGGCCGGACGGCGCCGCGATGCGGCACAGGGTTTCGAGCAGTTGCATGGGCCGGAGGAAATTGGCCCAAAGCTAGGCCAGAGTCCGTACTTTAGGGCCCCGGCCGGCACCCGCCGGTTTTCCCGGGGCCCTGTTCCCCCGCTCTTCTCTATGGTTCGATTGCTTTTCTGTTGGGGCTTGCTGTTGTTGGGCCCACTGGTGGCCCGGGCCCAAACGGCCGACACAGTTCGCCGCCGCGGCGCCATGCGCGTGGTGCACCTCGACAGCGTGGCCGTGTCTCCCCAGGCCATCGACACGAAGGGCTGGCTGCTGCTCAATAAGGACATTCAGCAGGAGCTCGACGGGGCCGTGCACAACCTCTACAATTTCAAGTACGACCGGGCCGAGAAGCAGTTCCGCTCCCTCAAGCGGCGCTACCCCGAGCACCCCCTCGCCTACCTCATGCTGGGCCTGAACACGTGGTGGAAAATTCGCCCCACCAGCTTCCAGACCAAGGCGTACGACCGGCCGTTTTTCGCTTACATGGACTCGGCCATCACCAAGGCCGAGGCCCTCTACAAGGCCGATAAGCAGAACTACGAAGCCACGTTTTTCCTGGCGGCGGCCTACGGCTTCAGCGCCCGCCTGCACGCCGAGCGCCACGACTGGCGCCTGGCCACCGTCGACAGCAAGCGGGCCCTGAGCTACCTGCAGAAAAGCCAGGAAGCCAACGGCCTCAGCCCGGAATTCCTGTTTGGCCAGGCCCTGTTTAACTACTACGCCGTCTGGATTCCCAACAACTACCCGCTGCTGCGGCCGGTCCTGCTGTTCTTCCCCAAGGGCAATAAAGAACTGGGGCTTCAGCAGTTGCGCACCGTGGCCACCACCGGCTTCTACACCGCCACCGAGGCCAAGGTGTTCCTGATGGGCATCCTCAAAACCGAAGAGAATAACAGCGCCGAGGCCCTGCCCGTGGCAAAGCAGCTGGCCGCCACCTTTCCCGACAATGGCTACTTCCAGCGCTTCTATGCCCTGCTGGCCTACGACCAAGGCGAGTTTGTGGAGTGCGAGCGGGTGAGCAAGGAAATCCTGGCGAAAATAAACCAGGGCCTGCCCGGCTACGAGGCCATCAGCGGGCGCTACGCCAGCTACTTCCTCGGCTACCTCATGCAGTACCGCTACCGCGACGCGGCCAAGGCCCGCGACTACTACCAGCGCTGCATCGTGTTTTCGGAAAGCAGCGGCGACACCAGCGGCGGCTTCTACCTTTTCGCCAACGCCAACCTGGCCCGCCTAGCCGACAAGGAGCGCGAGCTGGCCACCGCCCGGCGCTACTACACGGTCGTGAAAGACATTGCCGACCACAAATCAGAGCAGTACAAAGAAGCCACCACGTGGCTGAAAAAGAACAAGAGCTAAGCCGATTATGGAGCTTTCCGACCTCTTCCTGACCCCGCTCTACCTCGGCATTTTCTATGCCGTAGCGTTCGGCATCCGCGCGCGGGTCACCAATCAGTTCACCAAGCAGTTTTTCATCCCGGCCCTCACGCTCAAGTTCGTCGGGGCCATTGCCCTGGGCCTAATCTACCAGTTTTACTACAACGGAGGCGACACTTACAATTACTTCTACCATACCCAAATCATCAATTCTGCCTTTGGCGACTCTTTCAGCGCAGGGATAAAACTGCTGCTTGACAACGGGGGCAGCACCGACCCCGCTACCGCCAAATACGTGGCCCAAATGTACTGGCACCAGCCCCACTCCGCCGAGTACGCGACAGTGCGCGTCGCGGCCTTCTTTGGACTGTTTTGTTTTAACTGCTACACCGTCATCGCCCTGTTTTTTGCCGCCACCAGCTTTAGCGGCTTGTGGGCGATGTACGTTACGTTTGCCAAAATTCGGCCTCACGTGTACAAGCAGCTGGCCTGGGCCATCTTCTACATCCCATCGATGTTTTTTTGGGGCTCGGGGCTCATGAAGGACTCGCTGGCAATGGGGGCCCTGGGCTGGCTTTTCTATGCCCTGTACCGGGGGGCCATCCAGAAGCGTGGCATTCCACAGGCCGCCGCCATTGGTTTTTTGGCTGCTTATGCTTTGTTGTCTATCAAGGTTTATATTTTGCTGTGCTTCCTGCCAGGGGCCCTGTTGTGGGTGTTCAATGAGAACAACGCCCTTATTAAAACCAAACCGTACGGGTGCTGGCCAAGCCCGTATTCTTCGTAGTGGGCGGGCTCATCGCCGTTTATGCTGCCACCAACCTCACCAAGGGCGATGATAAATATGATGTGGATAAGTTAGGCGAACGCAGTAAAATCACGGCTGACTACTTATATGAAACCAGCGTAAAACAGAACGGCTCGGCCTACAACCTAGGCGCACAAGACGGCACCATCGGCGGCATGGTAAAGCTGGCCCCACAGGCCATTTTCACGGCCCTGTTCCGGCCGATGATTTTTGAAGCCCGCAACCCCATCATGCTGCTCTCGGCGCTGGAAGCGGGATTTTTCCTGATTTTTACGCTCCGCATATTTTGGCGCACCGGCGTGGTAGCCACCATAAAGTTTGTGGCTACCACGCCGGTACTAGTGATGTGCTTTGTGTTTTCGCTGATTTTTGCGGCTTCGGTGGCCATTATCAGCGCTAATTTTGGCACTTTGGTGCGCTACAAAATTCCAATGATTCCGTTTTACCTAAGCGGATTGTATATCCTGCAAAGCATGCTCGACGCCGAAAAGGCTCACCGCCGGGCCCCGGCAACCCGGCGGCGGGCCCTGCCTGCCTAGCCTCTCTTACCGCGTTCCGTTGCGCTGCCGATTGGCCCGGTACTCGGCCCAGGTGGGGTGCGACCACAGACGCGACTGGCCTTCAGGAGCGGACTGGAGGCGAATTCCTCCTTGCAAAGCTGCCTGCACCGCTTTCTTCAGTAGCGGGAGGCCGGCGATGAGTTGCAACAGCGGATACGTAGCAAAATTATCCTCCGCTTCGGGCTGAATCAAGGCTTGGGCGATGATACCGCCCGTGTCGATGCCAGCATCCACTAGGTGTACCGACACGCCGCAGTGGGCTGTGTCATCATTGGCCAGGGCCCAGTAGCCACCGTGCACTCCCCGGTAGAGCGGGGTGATGCCCGCGTGGGTATTGATGAATGGGCACGGCACTCCCGTCAGCACCCGCTTGGCAATGATGCGGGTGCCATTTACTACCACCACGTCGGGGCTCAAGGCCTGTAGAGCCAAGAGAGCCTCCGGGGCATTCACCGACGACACTTGGATGGTGCGGTCAGGCGGCAAGGGCGCGTTGTTTAAGCCATGTGCTTGCCGCAGGTGCTGTAAGCGGGGCTGCGCCGCGCGGCTCAGGGGACCGGCAATGGCCAACTTGAAAGCAATTTGCCCCAGCACGGTGCCCCAGCCCAGCTTCTCGGCACGGCGCGTTAGCAGCTGTTTTTGACTGACTGTAGTTTCAACGATGATGCGGTGGACGCCAAACGCCGCGTCCAAGGCGTGAAATAGAATGTTGGTTGATTCGCCCGGCCCGGCCAGCATCACGATGTTTTTGCCGGCGTATTCAGAAGCAGTGCTCATGCAGCGGGAAGGTTTGGTAAGGAGGGGAGACGGGTGACCACGTCGGCCATGCCCAAAGTTTCCATGCCATAACGGGTCTCCAAATACCGAAAATGGTCGGCAATGCGCCGCAGCACCGCCATGTTTTCGGCCAAATTCGCCCCAAAATTATGCGGGTGCCACCACAAGTGGAAAACTTCGCCGGTCCGGGCGGCGTGCTCCATGCCTTGCAGGATGCGCCGCAGGCGCAGGCCTTCGAGCGGCTTCAGCCGCCCCGACCAGGGACGCAAAAACCGACTGGCCGGTATATTATACGGAAAGCTGGCCGCCATGTCGGCCCAGCGCGCGGTGTGTTGGCCCGATAGGTTCAGGTAGGCGTCCAAAAGGCGAGCCCCGCGCTTATAGAGCGACTGTTGCTCTTCGCTGCGTTCCTTGTAAATCCACGATTGTTCATTGCCCCGGTAGCTGCTAATACCTGCTTCCTGGCAAATGGCGAGGTAATCCGCATTATACTGATTGCGCGGGAAAACCAGGCTTTTGAGGCTGAGCTGCTGTGCGCCTGCCACGCGCACGGCCGCCTGTAAGTCGTGGCGGAAAGCTTCCGCGGTTTGGCCCCGCTCCAAGCAGTAGTAGTGGCAGAACGTATGGGAGGCCAGCTCCTGGCCGGGCGTAGCGCGAATTTGATTGATCAGCGTTTGACCAAAATGGTAAGGGTCCCGTGCTTCGTCTTCCCCTACTTGGCCGAGTACGCCGTAGGGCGAGAGGTTGGGGTCGTCGTAGGTGGGGCGCACCGCGGGCAAGTTAGCCATCATTTCGGCTTTGGTGCTAAAAAATAGCAAACCCACCGTGGCCCACGTCGCGTGCAAGCCGTACTCAGCAAATAGCGCCAGCATGGCGGGCACCGCTTGCCGCACGCCCAGCAGATTGGGCCCGTACTGAGCTAGGGTTTGCTGGTCGCGCACGCCCCAATTAATTTCAAAATCCAAGGAGATAACCAAGGCCCCCGGCATCGTAGCGGGCCCGTTAGCAGAGATGGGCATGTTTTATAGCGTTTAGCAGTACAATTTAGGGGCGGCCATTTTTCGGCTGATTTTATTGGAACAGGCTCAGGAAATTGGCGGTGTTAGAAGCCACCGAATAATGCTCCACGATGGTACGGCGGGCCGCCGCGCCCTGTCGCACCCGCTCGGGCGGGCTGGCCAGCAGCCGACGCAGGGACTGGTACCATTCTTCGTCGGTGGCGCACACAAATCCATTGGTTCCGTCCTGCACTACTTCCGTGTTCATGCCAACCGGCGACACCAGCGCCGGCATGCCCAGCGCCATGTACTGCAAGGCTTTGAAAGCGCACTTGCCCCGGGCCCACGGGTCGTCTACGAGCGGCATCAGGCCGAAGTTAAACTGCAACAAATCCGCAATCTCGCTTTGCTTGCGCCAAGGCGAGTAGCGCAGGCTGCGCAGCCCCATATGCGCGGGCGGCGCGTTGGAGATGACGTGAAACACAAACGCTTGCCCTTCACGCTCCAGCCGCTCCAGCACGGGCCACACCAAATCCAGGTGGCGCAGCGTGGTGTGGGTACCGGTCCAGCCGATGACGGGCGGGCCAGCAGGGGCCTGGTCCCGGACGCGGTTGTGCAATAAGTCGGTGTCCAGCGTCGTAGGGTTGACCATAGTATGGGCGTTGAATTGGCGGGCGTAGTCAGCTAGGTACGCATTGCCGCAACTCACCTTGTAAGCCCACCGGCAAATGGCTCCCACTTTTTGCGGCCACTTCAACCGGCCCAGGAGGCCCTGCTCGCCCGCGGGATCTTGCATCCAGATGGCATCGTCAAAATCGTAAACAATCCTCTTGCTCAACCCTTTGGCAATGAGCCACTCGAATATCGGAGGACCCACTGGGGCCGCTTCGCGGTGAATGAACACAAAATCGTAGGCGGGCACCGCCAACAATAGTCCCAGCCGCCGGCCAAACCCACTTAGCAGGCCCAGTATTTTGGCCGCGGTGTGCCCGGGCTGGTATAAAATGTTCCACGTAGCCACCGACCAAAACGGGGCAAGCCGGTACTGGTGTCCGTGGGCCGCCAGCAGGCTCAGGTATTGCTCGAAGCGAAACCGCTGCGACGGGGCCCGGCCGGCCGGGTACGGAGTGAAGAATAGAATACGCGCCATGCGGAAGGATTAGCGGCGGTGGTAGAAATTGAGGACGCCCGCGACGACGCGCTCCTGGTCGGTGGCGCTCAGCTCGTAAAACAGCGGCAGGCGCACCAGGCACTCGGTGTAGTGCTCGGCCCAGGCCAGGGCCCGGCCGTCGTGCCGCGCGGCGTAGTACGGGCTGCGGTGCAGGGCCCGGTAATGGAAAACGGCCAGAATACCCCGCTGCCCCAGGTGCGCAATCAGAGCGTCGCGCTCGGCCCGGTCGCGGCACACGAGGTAAAACAGGTGGCCGTTGTTGGTGGCGTAGGCTGGCAGCGCGGGCAGGCCCACGCCCAGGGCTTCCAGCGGGGCCAGGGCGGCGTAGTATTGGTCCCACAGGGCCGTGCGCTGCCGCTGGATGTCGGCCAGGTTTTCAATCTGCGCCCAGAGGTACGCCGCCGTCAGCTCCGACGGCAGGAACGACGAGCCTACGTCTACCCAGTTGTATTCCGTGGCCTCGCCCCGAAAAAAGGCCGACCGCGTGGTGCCCTTCTCGCGAATAATCTCGGCCCGCCGTGCAAACTGCAGGTCGTTGAGGGCCAGCAAACCGCCTTCGCCGGCAATGATATTTTTGGTTTCGTGAAACGAGAAGGCCGCCAGGGCCCCCAGCGTGCCCAGCCGCTGGCCGTCGTAAAAGCTGTCGATGGCGTGGGCCGCGTCTTCCACCACCGCCAGGCCGTGGCGCTGGGCCACGGCCAGCACGGCGCCCATGTCGCAGGCAATGCCGGCGTAGTGCACCGGCACAATGGCCCGGGTGCGGGGCGTGACGAGGGCTTCCAGGGCCCCGGCGTCGAGGTTGGGGTTCAGGGCTGTGCTGTCGGCAAAGACAATTTTAGCGCCCCGCAGCACAAAGGCGTTGGCCGTGCTCACAAACGTAAAGGCCGGCACAATTACCTCATCGCCGGGCTGAATGTCGAGTAGCAGGGCCGCCATTTCCAGCGCGTCGGTGCAGGAAGTCGTCAGCAGCGCCTTGGCAAATCCCCACGCCTGCTCAAAGTAGGCGTGGGCCCGCTGGGTGAACTGCCCATCGCCGGAAATCTTGCCCGAGCGCACCGCTTGCTCGATGTAGCAGGTTTCGTTGCCAGAGAAATACGGCTTATTAAAGGGAATCGGAGCGTCCATGCGGGCCGCAAAGGTACGCCGGGGCCCCGGCCTACCCGAAGCGCGACCGAAACTGCCGCAGCGGCAGGGCGTCGGCCCCGGCCTCGGTGCGCAGCGCGGTGAGGCGCAGCAGGCCCGTGCCGCAGACAACCACCGGCTGCCCAGCGCGCACAAACAGCACCTTGCCGGGGGCCCGGTTTTCGATTACCACGTCGGGCACGGCCTCAACGGCCAGCACCCGGCACAGCTGACCGTCGAGCAGCGTGCTGGCCCCGCGGTAGGGGGCCCCCAGCGCGTCCACGAAGCGCCGCAGGTACGCACTGTCGCGGTGCCAGTCGATGCGGTAGTCCGCCTCGTCGCGCCAGAGGCTGTAAGTAGCGGCGGCCTCGACCTGGGGCGTGCCCGGCGGCAGGGCCCCGGCGCACAAGCCGGGCCAAAGCCAGGTGGTGAGCTCCAGGTAGCATTCCACGGCCAGGGCAATGGCGCGGGTAATGGTGATGGGGTATTGCACCGGGCGCGCCACCTGCGCCAGCACGGGGCCCTGGTCAAACTCGGCGGTGGCGTACAGGGCCGTCACGCCAATCTCCGGCTCGCCGTTGAGCAAGCAGCTCACCAAGGGCGCAAAGCCCCGGTAGCGGGGCAATAGGCTGTCGTGCAAGACAATAAGCTTGTCAACATCCGTAATCAACCAGCGCCACGCCACCGCCAGCGCGTGCGTCGCTGCGGTTGGGCGTCCGGCTGTGCGGCGCTGAAATGGGATGCTCTCCCGCGCGCACAGCGCCTGAATTTCGACGAAATAGTCGTTAACCAGGTGCGCATCGGGGGCCCCTATCACCAACGCCACCGCCCTTTTGTCCAGCTGCGCTACGATGTGTTGCAGCACCCGGTACCCTTTTTCGGTCATCAGAAACAGGGTAACCCGGGCGGGCGCAACACTAGGAACGGCCATAGTAACTTGTTTTAATTGCGAGATTTGTCCCCGAATTAGCAAAAAAAGGCGGTTATACCTCGGCTGCGCTCGGCATGACCGCCTTTTCGAGTAGCTTTTTCAGGACTTCCGCAAACGTCCACGTCTTTAGCCCCGGAGGGGCGGCCCGTCGGTAGTAACAAATTGATTAAGAACGATAAAACCCCATCGGGGCGATCCAATACCGTTGTAAGTAGCTGGGTCACCCCGATGGGTCTTTCATACTCACTTTCAAGAAATTACTATAGACGGGTAGCCCCTCAGGGGCTAACAAAATGGACATTTGCGTAAGCCCTGTTCTTATTAGGGGACGTGTCTAATGTCCTACGCGAACAAAGAGCGGGCAATCCGGTGCTAATGCCCACCCGCTTCCTCGTCCACAATGTACAACGGCCGGTTTTTCACTTGCTCGAACGTCTTGCCAATGTACAAGCCCACCATGCCCAGCACGGCCAGCAGCAGGCCCGAAAAAAACCAGATGGAGATAATGAGGCTGGTGTAGCCGGGCTGGTAGATTTGCCCGGCCCAGTAGCGCAGCAAGGTGATGGGCACCAGCAAAAAGGCGCCGCTCGAAATCAGCAGCCCCAGTTTTATGGTCAGACGCAGGGGCTTGTCCGAGTTGGCCAGCAGGATGTCGAGGCCCAGGTGCAGCCGCCGGCCCAGCCCGTAGCTGCTGCGGCCTTTGGCGCGCTCGGCGTGCGTCACGTCGAGGTAGCCGGTGCGAAATCCCACCCAGCGCACCATGGTGGGAAAGTAGCGGATGCTCTCGCGCATGGCCAGCACCGCGGCAATCACGCGGCGGTGGTAGATGCCAAAATTAGCCACGGCCGGGTCCTGCGGTGTTTCGGTGAGGTATGATAGCAGCCGGTAAAATAACCGCGACAGCAGCTTCTTGTGCCACGCATCTTGCCTGCCCGCGCGCCGGGCCAGTACTAGGTCGTACCCGCGCTGGGCCTCGGCAAATAGGGCCGGTATTTCTTCCGGTCGGTCCTGCAAATCGCAATCTAGCACCACCACCCACTCGCCCCGGCACTGCTCCAGCCCCGCCGTGATGGCCCGGTGCTGGCCAAAGTTGCGGCTCAGGCGCAGGCCCCGCACGCGCGGGTCACGGGCGGCCAGCGCCTGGATGCGGGCCCACGAGCCGTCGGTGCTGCGGTCGTCCACCAGCACAATTTCGAAGCTGCTGCCCAGCGCCTCCCCCGCCGCGGTCAGGCGCCGCACCAGTTCCGCCACCAAGCCCTCGGCCTGGTACACGGGGCTAACGAAGGAAAAAATGGGTGACGGCACGGGCAGCATTCAAACCAACAAAGAGGGTAGGTACAGCCGCAAGATAAAATGCCTGGGGCAAGCAAGCCGCCAGCGCGGCATATCGGGGCATTGGGGTGCGGCTTCGCTTAGCCGCGCCGCTCAAATCCTAAAGTTGAGCAAAAATACCTTCCGCTGTAGGCAGGTATTGCGCCAGCCCGCGGTACTCAATGCCTGCTTCCCGGCAACGGGCTCTTAGCGTTTCTTTGTCTTCCGCTAGCAGTTGCCGGATGCCTGGCCAGACCCGGGCAGCTTCCGCAGTGCTAAACTCGCTTACCACTACCCCCACGCCGTATTGCTCAGCCACCCGGTCATCTTCTGAAACGCCCGCGCATACGAGGTAGGGTAGCCCGCAGCACAGGTACTCCCCTACTTTGATCGGTGAGCGAAAGCGCTGGGAGGGAAACGAAGGCACGGCCACCACACCAAAATCAGCCGCCGAAATGTAGTCCGGCACTTGTTCATAAGGGCTGCGCGTCACCGCAAACTGTTGGGGCAGCAGGCCTTCGGCAATCATCAGGTTCTGAACGTAATCGGCCGTATCGGGGCTCACGATTAAAAAAAATAAATCGGGCCGCTCCGCCAGAAACGTGCGAAACAATACCGCTACTTCCCGCTCGTAATAAATTCCGCCAAACTTGCCCAAATACAGAATTACGGGGCGGTCATCGGCCAGGCCCAGCTGCTGGCGGATGCGCTGGCGGCCCGCGGGCCGGAACTGCATTTTGGCTTCGTCCACGCAGCTCGGCAGCTTGTACACCTGCGCCCGGCTTCCCCAGGCTTGCAGCCGCTGCACCATGTGGCCGGTACCGGTAGACAGGATGTCCGCGTTCATCCCCGATGCTCTTTCCAAATAGTGCAGCCCCTTGTAGGCCAGGCTATTCTCGGACCACACCCGGCAGTCACGCATGAACTCGCTATGCGGCTCGTACTGGTAGCCGTAGTAGCGCAGGCCAAACAGGCGGGCCATCAGGTAGGCAAAGCTGCCCGCTATTGTGCCCAGCGAAACAATGGCCCGGGCCCCTGAAAACAATTTCAGCCGCAGCACTAAGCCAATGCCCATCGCTAAATCATACGCTTTTTTCAGCAATTTGAACCGGCCCGAATGCCACCGGAGGGGGTGCCAATGGATGTGGTACTGGGCAAAGTCCTGGTGCCGCTGCCGCTGCTGATCCGGCGAAAGGGCGTATTCGTCCTGCTCGTAGGTGATGAGGTGCAGGCGCAAATCGGGCTGTTGTAAGCCCACGTGCTGAAGCAACAGCAGCAAGTTCCCTTTGAATAAAGGGTCGTCGCAACTATTGTAAACGTAAATAATGATGACGCGGGGGCTCATGGAAGTGGGCAAATGCAGCGAAAGAAATTGCCTCAAAGCGCCTGGATTACGGTTTCCCATTGTTGCATGATGGGACCCGGGGCAAAGTTCTGAACGCGCTGCAGCGCCTGAGCAGCGTACTGCTGGCGCCGCTCAGGCGCTCGCAGCAAGCTGGCTAAAGCACTGCTCCACTGGGGAGCGTTCTGGGCCACCAAGGGTCCCGCCGTGAGCAGTGGCAACAGCAGGCCATACGTTGCCCACTCTGGGTGCTTTGCCCGCTGCGCCGCCGGAGTCGCCGGGGCCAGAATTTCACGGGGCCCAGTCGGGCAATCGGTGGCGGCCACGGGCACTCCGCAAGCCATGGCCTCGCACAGCGCCATCGGAAACCCTTCGGTGTCAGAAGGCATTAACGAAACCGTGGCGCGGGCAATGTACCGGAAGGGATTGGCCTGGAAGCCGAAGAAGAAAACGTCGTACCGTTCCGGGTCTGGGGGCCCCAGTGGCGCGTGCCACGCGCTCCAGGCCCGCAGCCCCAGCTGCCCGCACTGGGCAAGCAGCGCTTCCCGCGTCGGACCGTCGCCAAGCAGGGCCAGTCGGGCCCGCGGCACCTGCCCCTCGTGTTGCAGCTGCTGCAACACGGACAGCAGGCCCAGCTGGTTTTTCTCAGGAGATAAACGGCCGGCGCTGATGAGCACTGGGTAGTTTCTGAACAGCGCTTCTTCCGGCGCGGGCAGGGCTTCGCGGCTTCTGGTCTGGATGCCTTCCACATCAAAAAAGTTATTGATGGTGACCACCTGCGCCGGCCGCAGCCCAAACGTATCCAGCAGTTCCTGCCGCAGGTCCCGGCTTACCGCCACTACCCGGTCGGCTGCCTTGTAAAGCACGGGCATTAGCACCCGGCGGCGCAGCCCGCCCAGGGCCCCCCGGATGTTGGGGTCGTGCCGCTTGGAGTTGTGAATGCAGAGCACCACCTTTTCGGGGCCCTTGCTCAGCAGGTTCAAATAATCGGCCCCCTCCAGATGGCTAATGCACACATCAATACGGTGCTCACGCTTCAGTTCTTTAACGCGACGCACGCGCTGCACCAAAGCCCGCAGCTTGCTCAGGGGTCCCACACCGGCCGGCACGTCAAGCGCAACCAACTGGTTTTGAGTAGGGAAAGCCACGTCGGCACGGCTGTCGAATACGCATTCTACTACCCGGTGGTGCCGGGCAAGCTCTTGGCCATGGTCATGGAACACGCGTTCGGCCCCGCCGTAGGTGAGCTGCGGAATCAACAGCAAAATGTTCTTGCGCGGCGGCGCTGGTACGGTCGGCTTCCTCAATTTTACAGATGCCGCAGCACAAAGTTCTTGATCATAAATTTTCCGTACAGCTTGGCCGTGGGCGTAAAGTGCCGCGACAATTCGTGCCGCCGGTATTCCGCAAACGAATTTGTTTGCTTGTCCGGGTTGAGGTAGCACGTTAGAAACCAGCGTTCCGCCACGCATCGCAGCATCGACGAAGGCTTTACGTACTGCCGTTGTTGGTTATAAGCCTGTATTTTCCAAAGCCAGTCGTGCACTTCGGCCAGTGAAATATCGCCGAGCGTGAAAGGATAATAGGCGATGGTATTGTGTACGTGCAGCTCGCGCCCGGTGAACGGAACGCCGAACCCCCGTAGCAGCTTTTCCCGAATTTGGTTGGACTTGGCATTGCGCCGGGCGTGCACGTCGCCCTTCACCGCCTGGGGCAAAGTACGGTAATTTAGCAGCACTTCCGGCTGGTTAACGATATCGACCACCTGCGCGGCCCGGGCGATAAACTCGTAATCTTCGCCGAAGGTGTCCTGAATGGTGTCGTCGTAGCGCAGCCCGTGCTCGCTCAGCAAGGAGCGGCGGAAGCAAACCGTAGGGTTGGCAACCGGCATGTTGAACAGCAAAAAGCTGCGCACGTCATCGGCCGATACCGGGTACACATATACTATTTCCGATTCACCAAAACACTGCATAAACCCACTGGTCAGGCCCACCGTGGGATTTTTCTCCAGGAAATCAACCTGCCTTTGCAAGCGGTGCGGCAAGGCAATGTCATCGGCGTCCATTTTAGCAATGTAGCGGCCGCGGGCGTATTCGGCTCCGTAGTTGTCGCTGAACGAACGCCCCCTATTTTGCGCGTTGGCCAGCACCCGCACCCGGGGGTCAGCCTCGTAGCTGCGGGCCACGGCCAGGCTTTCATCCTTCGAGCAATCATCGACAAGGATAAGCTCAAAATCTTGAAGCGTTTGGTCTAAAATGCTATCGATGGCAGGACGCAAGTAGGCTGCCGCGTTATAAATCGGCAGAATGACGGAAACTAACGGGACAAAAGTAGTAGGCATAAATCACAACGGGCAACCTAGCACATGGCCGGCAACCCGCTACCGCGTCGCTGCCAAGTACCCTAAGTGCGTTTACACCGGCAAAAGTACCTTGATTATTGGCAAGCAGTCTTCTCAGTGAATTGCTAGCCGATTACCGGAAATAAGAGCTTGTTGTACACCTGCACCCCCGTTGTAGCATATATGCTTCCGCCATTCAACCAGCCAACTAAATCAAAATGCGGTAAAACTCGCTCAAACTGTTGCATGCCATCAATAGTGTAGCGTGGTACTACCACAGCCGACGAAATGTCCGCTTGGGGTTCGCTTAGCAAGGTCAGCCTCGGCATCGGCAAGGCATCAAATGTCTTCACTAGCTCCGGTGTAGCATAATCCTTGCTGCCGTCGAATTTGATGAAGATATTGTCCCAATTTATGCGCTGAACCCGCCGCGTCCACTTCGCCCGGGCCTCTTCCTCCGAGTGGTAGTGCAGAAATTGAATCTCAACGTCACCGCCCAGCAGTGCGATTGGAAAACGATGTGCCCAGCGCTCCTGCAACTCATTTATGTTTTGGTAAAGTGATTGAGCCTGAAACGCCAAGGGTTGCGCCAGATAATACTGGGGTTTGGACAATAGCTTCAGGTAGCACGGAGCCGATAGCATCAAACCAATAAAAGGAGTATTAAAAGGCAGCCCCAAGTGTTTATACACCTCTGCTCCCCAGCAGTCATTGGAAAACAAGGTAAAGTCCTTGTTCTTCAAACGGCGACGGTCCAGTATTCGGCCCAGTTTTTGGCGGCGTTTATCTAGAAAATAGCTCATAGCCTGCTGGTTATTACCTTATCCATTCCAACACCCGCTCACTTAGAAGTAGCGATTAAGCCCCGGATGTTCTACGAAACACTGGTTTAGGTTGATGTTGTGCTTTTGGTAGCTCGCTCCAAATCAGCTAGTCGCTGCTGTAAAGCCCTCACCTGTCGAAATACTTGCACCGCCGCAGTACGCTGGGTCACCGAAGTTTTCAGGTTGTAAAGCAAGCGCAGCGTTTCAAAATTTCGGGTTGAATGCTCATCGTTTGGCCGTGACAATGCAGTAACCAAGGCCCCCGGCTTTTTGGCAACTTGCGTGCTTAGCCACAAAATTCGCTTAGCGTACAGCTGCCGAAAACGTGTTTCGGTGAGATTGGGATGCCGAAAGATGAAGTAATACACCACGCTCGTGAGCTGCGACGAAGCTGTACTACGGGCCATTCGCAGCAAGTACTCCCACGTTAGGCGCTCCTTATACATAAAGTGCTGGAAACGCAGTTCATCATCGTACCAGAGCTTGTAGCCAGCCAGCCGCAGAGCATCCCCTAACTCAATGTCTTCAGCCCCCGATAGCACCTCACCTCGCTTAGCCGACGTCGTGAAAGCAAACCCGTAGGCCAACAGCTTACGCCAGCCCGTTTGCCGTACCACTGAGCCCGCCCCGTACAGGTAGCCAGCCTTATCGGGCAGTGGGCCATTCTGCCCACCGTTTTGGGGCCCCACGGCGTACACGGCCTCAAATTGCGCGAACCACACCGGCGGCGGCACCTCGAAAGCGCCTTGCCCATGGGCTCCCAGAATCCCAATTTCCGGATGGGCGCTCATCACTTCGTACGCGCGCTGTACGTAGCCGGGTGCCAGCCAGTTATCGTCGTCCACCACCGCCATAAACTCGTAGGCGGCGGCGGCAAATCCACGCACTAGGGCATGTTCTTTGCCGGCCTGCGGCTCGTCGAGCACGCGCAGCGGGGCGGGGGCCCCCAGCGCGGCCCACAGGCGTGGAGCCACGGCCAGCGTGTCGTCGGTGCTGGCGTTGCTCACGAGCACTACTTCCCAGCGTATCCCCGCCGCCACGCGCTGCTGTGCTAGGTGCCGCAGCGTTTCCGGCAGCCGGGCGGCACCGTTGTATGTGCAGATGAGTACCGCTACTCCTTTCATAGTGTTGTATTGTTGTAGCCGTGTTCTTCTATCCATGAATCGGTACCGTGATAGGTGCCATATTTGCACAAAATTACTGTTAAACAGCAGTGCTTTGCGGCACTTTTAACACTTATATAAGAATACTTATCAAACCAGCAATAGCAAGATTAAATTAGTCCGTATTATTATCTTTTTAAGAAGAGGGATTGGCTTTAAATATTCTAAAGGATTTCGGATACAAAATTTACTCAATTATTTAAACTATTTAATCATTTTAATCTAAGTAATAAATAACTCAACAATGCAAGAAATACGCGCGTTGACAGGCCTTCGCTTTTTAGCAGCATTATATGTTTTCATATTCCATTTGCACGAACGTCATTTTTTCAATTGGTTACCATGGTATGCCAAAAATATAGTGGAAGAAGGTGCTTTGGGAGTAAACGTTTTTTTTGTTCTATCGGGAATATTATTAACATACAGTCATTTGAAAGATTACGATGTACCCGTATTTAAAGGATATACATATTTTTCCACCTTTCTATTCAAAAGATTTGCACGCATATACCCTGTACTATTCATTGGTATTCTAGCAAGCTTAATAATTTCAATTTTCTTAGGAAAATTCTCTTCAGCTACTTTGCTTATTGCGTTTTCAGAATTTACTCTCACTAATGCTTGGTTTCCCAAATATACTTTAAACTGGCTTGGAGGAACATGGTCATTATCAGCCGAGATGTTCTTTTACTTATCATTTCCCTTTCTGCTTCCGGTCCTACTTCAAATTCGACGCAAAAATATACTTTTTATTATTCTTATAAGCGCGATTATTTTGGCCACACTACCAGGTTTATACTATTCGTCAATGGCTAGAAATATTCAATTTGATAAAATGTTATACGGTTTCTTTTACCTTTTTCCACCGGCAAGAATTCCTGAATTTATATGCGGCTGTATTACTGCGATTCTTATTTTCCGGCACGGATGTCGTGTACCAACATGGATGGCCGCTACGGCCAGCATTGCTGGGCTTCTGTACTTAATAAAATTTGGGCCTAGCCTGCTGGGCCATGTAGGGCATAACAGATTTGTACTGCCGGTTATCATTTTAATTGTAGGCCACTTAACTCAATCTAATCTCAGCTTATTTTTTCGGTGGCTCACGTTGGATTCGATTGTATACTTAGGACGTATCAGCTATGGCTTCTATATATGGCAGACGGTTGCTCTTGAGTTACCTGACACTGTATGGACGAATAATTATTTCCACTTACACAAAATGCCTATTGCACTGTTAATATTTTCTGCCACGATTATAGCAGCAATTATTTCCTATCATTTGATAGAGAAACCTAGTCACAAAGTATTACTTACGATGTTACGCGCTAGACATACTATGCACTCTACCAAGAAGTTATATAGTTTAAAGCAGAAAAAAATTAAAACATGATGAAACATGAACGAAAATCACATTCATTTTGCGATACAGCAGGTAAGCTATAACGTAGAACTATCCACACGTCTTGGGTGAAGCTATACCATATATCTATTTTAGTTAATTATAAAGGTGTGTGCATAATTGCACTAACGCTACCCGAGCAAATGCTTATTAATTAGGCTTAGGCTTTTTGCAAAAAGCTTGTCAACCTTGCGGTATAATACCGAGCAGCGCAGAACCTGGTAAACCAAGAACGAAGCTAATGGTCAACAATTTGCATGCACCTGGTAATTCTAGGTAACGACAGTTACCATCGGAGGCAGTTTGAAATCAGCAGGATAAATTGGTGTGCAGCGCGCCTCCCCGTGGTAGGCTACTTGGATTTGTTACTTAAGGGGTGGTGCAGGCACGCAATAAATTTCTGTACCTGATAAAAGCTGCGGTCCCGTTGCAATTCCTTCTGCATACACGCTTTGAAGGACTGCCAGTAGTAGAAGACCCGAATGGAATCGGCGCTGCCTTCCTTGCCTAACTCGCCGCGACGCAGCGCCCGCCCCAAAAAGGCGAACATGTAACGCAGCATGTAGATGCCGTTGCGCAGCCACATCAGCGGTGGTACCCGGGACGGCTGCTGAGCTCCTACTTCCAAGAAATGAACCCAAGGGCGTAGCTCGACGTGCGAAGTGGCGTTAGCCCGGTAAGTTTTGCATAAAAATTGCCACGTTAGTCGTTGCGCCGAGATGACGTGCCGGAAGCGTAGCCGCGCATCATACCATATTTTGTAGCCGTCGAATATTAACGCGTAGCACATCTCGTTGTCTTCGCCGCTGGGCTTGCTGCCGCGCACCTCCGTTACCAGCGACACGAAGCCCTGACTGACCATTTTGTCCCAGGCCGGCTTGCGAAGCACCATTCCGGCCCCGTACAGAAACCGATTCGTCTGAGTGACGTCGCCAGAGCACGGGGCCTGTGGGGCCGCCGCATAATCGATGGCAAACTGCGGAAACCACGCTGGTGGCATCACTTCACACAGCGGCTCGCCCGCTCCGCCTAGCACTCCAATGGCCGGGTCTGCCTCCATTATTTCCCAGGCCAGATTTAAGTAGCTGGGGGCAAGCAAGTTATCGTCATCTACGATGCACACGTACCGGTAGCGGGCTTTGGCAAAACCCAACTCCAGGGCACGGCTTTTGCCCGGGCGTACCTCATACAACACTTGGTACGAAAAAAAAGGCTTCAGCGCTGCTAGGGTGCGCTCGGCAACTGCCGCAGTCGCGTCAGTCGAAGCGTTGTCGATAACGAGAAGCTCCACCGCAAATTCCGTCGGCCGGTCTAGCCCGGCCAAGGCCTGCAGCGTGGCCGGCAAACGGGAAGCGCTATTATAGCCACAAATGAGAATAGTAATTCCCGCCGCGCAGGCTGCGGCACGTCCCACGCGGGAAAGGGGTTGGCTAGTGGCGGTAGGATCCATTCGTTATAACAAGGACTTTTGTAAAATGCTAACAAAAAACTAATGATATTATTAGTGGGCTCTCAGTACGGAATTAAAAGGTTCCTCTGTACCTTGGATAAGACCGAATCCCTCAAGCCCTGATTACAAAATGGGCTTTTGCAACACTCAAATCAGAGCTAAAAGAGAATCTTATGTAAGTTATCTTCAACGATAACTGCGTAGGCTAGCTTCAATTTTTATTGCATTGCTTGGGTAGCGCATCCAGTAAGGCCATGGCTCTCGCCGAAACATCGTTTTTGGATGCGTCACTGGCTACCTGCACTTCAACCGCGTACTTCTGTTTTATATTTTCCGAAACAACGAAATATTTGGCCATGTTTCAGTTAGACGAATCCCAATCATTTCCCGAATTTTGTGTCGGTCCCAAACAAAATCAGTATAATACGTTTGGTACTTCCTGGGCACCTTGGCCAAGTATCGGTGGTATATGTAGCGTAATGGATTTCGGCCAATCATTGCCCAAGGCTTATGCTGCGTAGTGTAATGCAGAATAACAACATCTCGAAGAAAATTGGTGTAATTCTGCTTCGATAACCCGTGCGGAATATCTTCAAACATTGTGTTGAAGCCACTCGCTAGCCTTACCCAATTATTACGAAATACTACGTTCAACGCATCCTGGTCGGGATAAACCAATTTATCTGCGTTGCCACGTATAAAATCGATGACCTTGCTGCTAATGTGCTGGTCCAGCCATTCCTGCTTGTTAATAAGAAGCACTCCGGAGTTGAAATAATTACTCGCTTCGAAAATTCCTAGTTCCGGGCGTGCACCGATCTTATCTACCACGGCGGCCAAGGGCCTGCTCGTCATATCTGTGCCGAAAAGCATGCTCAGGCTTCGCAACACGATAATGTCAGTGTCTAAATACAAAAACTTTTTTACACTCTTCGGCAGCAGTAAAGGAAATTGTAGCCGGTAATAGATCGAGGTTGTCCACCACGCCGTCTTAGGTAAAATGAAATCAGCACCAAAGTCCTTTCCTAGGTCATAAAAACTAATCTCCCCCTTGTATTTGCGCACGTACCGGGTAAGCTCATCCGTTTGCTCTACGGTCAAACCGGTAGCTATTGCGTGAATGGCAACTTTTACCGCGCTATTATTGACCAAGATCGACGTTAGCAACGCATACGCTGGTGGTAAATAGTTTTGATCAAAAGTGACAGCAATGTTCAGCGTCTCCTCAGCAACAGTAACGGCCATCGGCTCCCGGTTTAAGAATTGAAACAGCTAGCGAGCTACGGAAGCCCGTAAAGCAAAGCCAGCGTAGTGTCGGGCCAGCCAAAGTGTGTGGCGGTTAAACGGATCGATTTGAATACAAGCGGCCAAGTACTTATACCCCAAACGCGCAGGTTGCTTGCGCTTAATGATTTCTAGCAGAAAGCTCTTGCATACTTCGTACCGCTGAGTTCGCACTTCGGCAGCGCTGATAGTAGGCACACCGAGCGGCAAATACTTAGCGTATTTACAGTAGAACCGGTCGGCGTTGACGAACCAAGAATTGTTGAAATTCCCCTGCGAGAAGTGCGTAATATTCACTTCAAATGTGACGCATACCCGGTAGTTAGGATACACGTTGGCACAAAAATCCACGTCGTAAAAATGAAAATCGGGAAACGTTTCCGCATCGAAAGGATGCTTTTGCCAAACGTCCTTCCGCGTGCATATCCACAAGCCGTCCACGGCGGCTACGTCCACCAGAGATTTACTCTCAGGATTAGAATAGGTATTTTTTTCATAGCTACCTACCTTATCCCGGTCATGCAAATTAATGCTTAGGTATTTGTGGCCGCAGCCCCACCAACTGCTGGGCACTTTAGCCAACCACTTGCCCCCAGCAATGCCCAGGGCCCCAATCGAGTCGTCGCGCAGCACCCGCGCCACAACATGTCCCCAATCGAGAGTATCAAATACTAGATCTTCGTGCGCGAAGCACAACAACTCGTATTTGCTCCGGGCTGCTCCCTCATTATATGCCGCGCAAATGCCGTATTGACTGCTACTGTTGTCAACAATGACGACCTCGTAGGGCACGCCTATTGTTGATGCAATACTCTCGGTAACTGCTTTTCTGTGTTCGGGGCCCCTCGAGCAAATTATTACTGAAATCATTGAAACGCTTTAAGCCTTTAAATAAGCATTCGGAGAATTATGCTTCAGCATCTTTGCTCGCAGCTAGTAGCACCCGAGCAGTAGCCTCCAGATACTGATGCCCCCACCGCTGGCAAGGCTCCAAATGGTTACCTTCTGCCCACTCATTCCAAGCATTTATGAAAATGAAGTTTTCTTCGGGAGAGTACGGAACGAATCTTTTCACAATGTGGCGCAGCCAGGCCTCGTACTTGGCGGGAGTCGAATCGACGAAAATATCCGCCCCTGCCTTGCGCCGGGCACTGTTATCCCAGGCCGGGGTAACGCTAGGAAACAGCTTGTAGCCCGGCACTTCGCGGGCCATCATCGCTCGGGTGACTTCACTGTAATCAACGATTTTGTTGTTGATGTAAGCGGAAGGCTTTACTCCAGCTTTGTTCAATACCCGACTGAACAGGCTGCCGTACTGCCGCTCGGGCAGATTTGGCCAGTCAGGTTGGAACTCTACGGCAGCGTCGAAGCCCAACGTTTGTGGGTCGGGGTGCGGGCCCCAAGTGTTCATGCGCATCAGGTACAGCTCACCAATGCCTAACTGCCGCGCTTCATCCCGCCACGTAGCCACGGTACGCTGCACATCGGGCAGCAGGTCGGTGCGGTACACAACAAACACCGGCTTGCCATCGACGCGGATGTATCTGGCGTCGGCAAAAGCTGGGGCCAGAGCGCGCATGTGGTTTCGGTCGTCCTGCTCGCCGTACTCTTGCTTCAGCAACACTTCTTTATCCTGGCCGTCCCAGCGCCGGGTCCAGTTCTCATTAGCCCAGCACAGGCAAAACGGAAAGTCGGGACTACCCGATGCCAATACCTCCTGAAATGGCCGCTCCAGAATGCGTCGCCCGTTGAACCAATAGTGGTAGTAGCAAAACCCTTCGATGCCGTATTGCCGCGCCATTTCCGCTTGCTGCTGCCGCGTATCTGCCAGACGCAGGTCGTAGAAGCCTAGGTCAGCAGGCAAATGGGGTTGGTAATGACCCGGAAACCTGGATTTTGACTTCGCTACATTAGCCCACTCTGTAAACCCTTTGCCCCACCACTCATCGTTTTCGGGAACTGGGTGAAACTGCGGCAAGTAAATAGCAATTGCTCTTAAGGCCCTAGTCATTAAAAACTTCTTTAACGGTTTCTAGAAACAAGTGGCCATAAGTGGTGCAGGGCTCCAAATGGTTTCCCTCGGCCCACTCATTCCAAGCGTTGATGAATACTATCCTTTCATCATCCGGATAATCTTTCACCATTTCTTTGGCGCGGACCAAAGACGCTTTGAAATCAGCCTGATTTTGGTTGTGCATAATAATACCGTTTTTACCGCGCCGGGCAGTATTATCCCAACCCACAAATACAGACGGCATAAACTTATAATCAAATTTTCTAGCAGCCATTATCTTTTTGACCTCTCCATAATCATACACTTTTAATTCTGCCGATTTAATATTCAATTTTTTATTACGCTGTTGTTTTGCCTTATTAGGCCCGTCGTCAAATGCGTCGGGTAATAACCCTAATTGAGGTTCAAAATTTAAAATATGGTCAAAACCCGTCAAATCACTACCATGAGAGTTGCTACCGATAATGAATGCTTCGGGCATATCCTTACTCTTTGCTATCTCTCTGAATAGCGCAAGCGTTTTTTTATAGTCTGGTAAATCATGGGCCCGATAAATCACGAAGGCCGGGCGGCCGTGGATTTTTATGTAACGCTCGTCTGAGAAAGCATTATCATAAAGCCAGTTGATGTGGTTTATGTCGTCTTCTCCGCTATATGTCTGCTTTATTAATACTTCTTTCTCTTCGCCTAGCCACCGGCGGCTCCAGGTTTCATTGGCCCAAAATAACATGAAAGGAAAATCCGGTTTCTTAGAAGCTAGAATTTCGTCGATGGGACGGTTAAGTAGACGCTTGCCGTTGAACCAATAGTGATAATAGCAAAAACCGGAGATGCCATATTGCCTGGCCAACGCGGCTTGAGCTTCGCGCACTTCGGCTACCCGTAAATCACAAAAGCCCAAGTCAGCGGGTAGCTGCGGCTGCTGGTGGCCAGCAAACAATTGCTCAGCTTTAGTTACGTTGGTCCATTCCGTAAATCCCTTGCCCCACCACTCGTCGTTCTCGGGTATGGGGTGGAACTGCGGCAGGTAAATGGCAATGGCGCGGACTCCGTTTGCAGAAGCCTTTGCATCAGCGGAAGCAGAGTTTCCCATATTAATTAATTAACAATATTATTAAATTAAAAATTTCGTTGTTTTACGCCAAAAGCCCCATAGCTGTTACTGTCATGTATTCCCTTTATACACTGCGGTTCAGGTCTACCACAACATGGGTTTATTCTTTGCGCCAGCGCTGGCGCAGGCGGTAAGCCATCGCGTGGACATAATAGCCGTAGCGGCCCGACTCGCGTGCCAACTGCCAGAACAGCCGTGCCCCTAGCGCCAAGCTACCCCGCTCTACGTTGTACACTGCGTTGCGGCCCCTGATTGCCCGTAGCTCGGCCTTATTGATAGCCAGTGCTTGTACTGCATTTATTTTCAGCAAAGACTTTTCTAACTGCTCCCGAACCTCTCCCATGAAAGAAACCATTCGGTCGTTGTTTTGACTGGTGCTGGTTGGATGTATACGCACCAGCGACCACATATCAGGTGTGTCTTCGTATTGGAAATTAGCATCAGCAATAGCGCAACGCATCCAAAAATCCCAATCTTCCATGCAGTGCATTCGCTCCGAGAAAGGTCCAACCCGGCTTACCAGTTCCGCTCGAAGCAAAGGAGCGTTCATTACCATTTCGTTTCGCACCACCAACTGATTCACCAATACCAAACCCTGACCTTGCAGCTTCGACATCCACACTTCGTCCTCCATGTTGAACGACCGACTTAATGCGTCAGGGTTGCCGTGGCGAAAATATCGCACGTCGCCGTAGACTAAATCTACCGCGGGCTGAGCTTCCAAAATGGCTACTTGCGTCTCTAATTTACGGGGAGCTAGCAAATCGTCCGCATCCAGGAATTGGTAGTATTCGCCCTGGGCCAATCGAATTCCGTGGTTTCGAGTGCTGGAAATCCCTTTGTTTTCTTGGTACACGTAGCGAAACCGTTTATCGCGGTGCAGGTATTCTTCTGCAACTGCTCTCGTCGCATCGACCGAGCCGTCGTCTACCACAATGCATTCCCAATTGGAGTACGTTTGCGCCAATACAGAATCAAGGGTCTCAGCTAAAAGCCAGCCATAGTTATAACACGGTATGATGATACTAACCAGCTTCATATTTTTCGCTTATTGCGTTGCGATGCAAGCCAGCTCAACACTTTATTCGGAATCAGGGATTTAGCTAACTGCCGCAGTACGCTTGGCGCCTTTGGGTGCCCATTTTGCTGGGCGACCAAAAGGCTCTCACGGGCGGCAACTACGTTTTTTATTTCACTGTAATGCTGCTTGGCTAACAATGCCATGTGAAGTAAAAAATAGCTCGTTTCCTTGGTGCTGACGGCCACTGGGTAGCGGATAGGAGAAAACGCGTCGGCATTGGGTATGTTAAGCCTTGCAAAATCCAAAAGTACCCTAGGCGCATTAAGGCTGTGCAGAACGTTATAAAATACCTTCTCAATATCACCAACAAATCTGGAGCTCTGGGCAACCGACTTAGATGTTTCGTGTAACCGGAAATAAGTAAAGAGACTGTCAGATAGTAACACCCGTTGCTGGCCGGCTTGCAACAGATAGCGAAACCACAGTTCTAAATCCATGGCGTAGTGATACTGCTCATCCACACCCAATGCCTTCAATACGGATGCTTTGAAAAAAGTAGACGGTTGATTAATTTTTTGTTCCACCAACGTATTTCCAACCGTAGTTCCTAATCCCATCCGTTCATTACGCAGATCCAGGTGATTCAAGCTGTTCAAAAAATAATCGCAATTGCCGCATATAACATCGTACTTATCCAAATAGAATTCAGCGGCGATGCAATGAAATGCTCCAGGAGCTACTAAATCGTCACTATTAATCCAGTTTATTATATCGCCCGTTGCAATAGCCAAACCTTTGCGTATTGCGTGACTTTGGCCCCGGTCTTTCTCGCTAACCCAATAGGTAATATATTCCTCGTACTTTTTAATTACCTCAATCGTGTTATCTGTACTTCCACCATCTATAATGATTAATTCGTAACTAGAATATTTTTGGTTAATGACAGAAAGAATAGTCTCTTGCAAATAATTACCTTGATTATAACTCGGGGTTATAATAGATATTTTGGGCGTGTTTTTTTGCATTTAATTTCCCGAACAGGAATTTTATCCACCTCAATTAATACGAAAATTTTGAAATTTATTCAAGATTAACCATATTAATTTTAATTCTGTCACATCTATTATATAAAACTATATTAACTGATTAATCAAATTAATAGAGGACTCTATGCATTTATCCATATTGTTATATTCCCATTCCGCAAACCTACCCAATATGAATATGCTATGTTTTCGTAGAGAATCTTTAATTTTATTGATCAAATCCCTAGTGTTTTCACCCTGGATAACATAAGAATTTGGCTCATAATTATGCGCTAAAATCTCCATATTTCCAGGCAGTTTCCTTATTTCCTCATGTATATCTTCAATAGAAACAAAATTCGAAAATTCAACCGTGCATGTACTTCTACCACTTGGGCCATTATTGGTTTCAGAAAATCCACCCGTATAGATGATTCTATGAGCTCTAAATTTATCTTCTGGTATGTATAACCAAGACAAATCTGTTTTGTCACAATAACATAATACGTTTGTCGTACCGTTTGATTTTAAATTATCTAACTCTGACTCATATTGATCCAGAATCAGCTTATCCTGTAATAAATTATTTAGAGTTCTTATGTCACCGGTAAAAACAACCTTATCAAAAGGATCGAAGTCATCAATCTTCACCGTAAACTTGTCTGTGCTAATTTTAGTTATTTTATAATTACTAATTATTTTAATTCCTTCTGATAATCTATCTATAATAAATTGTGACCCCCCATACTTTGGATAATAAAAAACAGAATGAACCATTGATTTATCCTGTTTCCTTAATACATTATTATATATAATATCCTTCGGGCGAGGCATCGGCAACTTACCTTCAAGCCAATTTAATGGGACTTCTTTTAAATCAACGTTCCATATTTTTTTATTATACGGTTTGAAATATATTTCATATAAAGTTATTCCGAAAGTATTAATTAAAAAGTCTTCAAAATTATTACTTGTAACGCTTTTGATATTTATTAAATCATCAATGATATTTTCTGCATCAGCGTTATTAAGTTGAAAAACATGATCTTCAATAGGATAATCGATAAAAACATTATTCAAGTAGACTTTTGCTAGTCTATTAGCTTGTATAAATTCATCCTCTTTATTGAAAAAACTCCAAAACCAGTCGAGAACGTCTTGATTTTTTGAATTAAATACGTGACCCCCAACTCTGTGATATAGTACATCCTCCACTCTATCACAGCCAATCAATCCACCTATCTTCGCATGCTGCTCCAATACAGTCACATCTGCCTTATCCTCTAACATTCGAGCTAGTGATATACCAGATATTCCAGCTCCAATTATGGCTATACGCTTTTTCATTACAAGAATTTAAATAGTCCAAAAGAATTCTTCACAGAATTGGATATACTCATTCCTTATTATATTCCCTTTTGAAAACCAGGCAATATAATCTCTAAGCTCTTCGCAAGGAAGGCTAGCAATATCTTTTATATATAGTACCTCCTGTGATTCCCATAGAATTAAATTAATTGTTAGTAAACCATAAAATGCCTCTTCCCAATTTTTGACTAGTACATCACCTTTTATGTTTGTGATCTTAGAGTTCATAGCAGATGATCCAGGGGCAGCGTTGACCATAGCCTGGATTATATCCATTGTCTGTTCTTCATGAATTTTTCTTGCCTTCTCTAAATTTTTGTTGGTCTTGTTTTTTAAGGACCATTCTCTTATTAATAGTATCGTAAATCTATCCATTAACATGCCTATAGAATTTAGGCCTTGCCAATCATTACTATTTCCAGGAAAAGCTAATTTATTATCGTCACGTAAATAGGTAATTTTATCTATTTCGGAATCTTTTATTTGCTCTATTCTGGGCTTCAAAATACCCAATGAATAGTTCAATGGTTTTGGCTCTAACTCTATTGGGAGAGAATTAAAGAGAGCATCAGCATAATTTGCTAAGCCAACAAAATAGTTAAATTTATTCATTGCGAGAATGTTTTAAGGCGGAAATTACGGTTTCTGAAATATTTTCATCCTTAAGTGATAATTCCAATAAATTATGTTCTGTTAAATGCATTTCTCTCAAACTTGCACCTTCAATCAATGCACCAGAATACCATTGTCTATCAGGATATAAAATAATTTTAAGAGAGTCAGATTTAGATATCAAATCACAAAAACCACTGCGGAGAGAAACCACTTTGCCAACCAAGTTGCAAAAGTCATTTGCATATTCTAAAGGAAAGGATACCATTTGAAATCTTTCATCTTTTAAATTATCATTCATAAATAAAGGGGAAAAGCCCTCAAGCTCTATTTTTTCAGCAATATCTATCCAGAAAGCATCCTCTAACACATCTATAGAGTTTGCTTGAGGGCATAATAAAACAACGTCCTCACCAAGCAAATTAATATCACGTAATATATTTTTTACTTCATCAATATACGATTTTCTAAAATCAGGACTGAAAGGCAAATATTGCGGTTCTAAATTCAACATTATTTTATACACATCAATTAATGTAATACCATTGTAGCCTATCAAATTCACAAGGCTTACATCTTTAACATCTAAAGGATGCAAGGCAATTGGAGTACCCTTACCATATCTACCAAATTCATTTAATAATTGCTTTGGTATTTTTAAATTTGAAATAATTTTTATTTTATCAGAAAATAAGTGCGGAATGAAAGCATGATTTTTTTTAATATTAAAGATATATTCTCTCCTCTCTCTAACAAATATGGCAAAAGACAGCAAACAAGATACGTATCACCTATTCCATAATTCAAAACAAAGTACCAAGTATTTTTATCGAATTTATTCTTTTTTAAGAAAATAAACCATTTTAAGAAATTGAATAGCTTTTGTAAATAACGTAAAAAAACCATGATCTATGAATTTATTTATCTAAGACTCGTGTAATTATTTCTTTTAAATTTGTTTTATATAACGCATAACTATGGTTTTTTCTGAAAAAATATTTCGTTTCCCTGCTTATTTCTTTTATCTCTTCAATATCAGTAGAAATTAATAAATCTATTGATTCCCATACACCCTGAGTTGTTACCTCTTTGATTATGAATTCTTGATTCAAAACATTTAAACCACAGTTACGAGTAACAATAGGAATTAATCCCGCAGCACTTGCAATATTTACTACACCAGGAGCACCTCCTTCAGAAATTGATGGTGATATTACCGCAATACATAAATTTAAAATTTCGAAGTACCTATCTGAACCTATTTTAACAAAGCCTTCATTATGAATATTTTCACAATTTTTTATTTCATCCAGCATAAATTCATCGAAGGGCGCTTCGCAATTATATCCACATATGTAAAGATTTAAATTTTTATTTCTTTTAAATATATCAATTAAAATATCTAGACCTTTATGTATTGCTCCAGCACTCCCCCACCATAAAAAACTATTTTTTGATTTTGTGTAATCTTTATCAAGAAGATTAATTTCTTCTGAACCATCATGGAAAATGTTTATGCAATCAATAGACGATGTTGATTGCATTCTGTAAGTCTCTTTTACGAACTCATTACCAAGCGCTATTATTTTATCAGACATCAATATTTGTAATCGCCAGGCGTTACGTTCAATTCTTGCAGAATTAACACACCAAATATTATTTATTGCATAAAATTCTTTAATACGTTCAATGGAAACCCTATTGGAAAAAACTGTATCGCAACCAGTTCCATAAATTATTATTTTGTTTTTTGAGTTCCCCTATTATAAAGACTTCTCTCAACTGGCTCTCCGAACCCATAAATTAAATCGTATTTTGTAAAAGTTAAATCGCAATCAAAATTATCATAATCGATAACATCAACGTTATATCCCAATTCATCAAAAATTTGACAAGCCGTATAACATTCCAATAAGTTAGTATGTGTGTTATTTAAACCATAAATGAAAGGTCGGACAATGTAAGAAACTAAAATATGTTTATCATTACTTTTTTTAAAAACATTTTCAATAAATTTTATTTCGGAAGATATATTCTTTGAATTATAGAAAAGATTTGAAATTCTACGTTTGATTACCTCAAATAAATAATTCATGATTTAGACCAATTTAATGATGGTATCATTACACCATTCCTTCCTTCTCCAGATTTAAATATCGGACTGGAAATATCACTTACTTTAAATACTAATTCTAACGGAAATTGATCTAGCATCTCAACATTAGGTATTGCGCTTGCAACATTTAAATAATACACTCCTTCTTTAAACATTGCGACAGGCAACTTCACTTTCATTTTCATTTTACCTTTCTCCCATTGTGTTTCTTGCAACTTTTCAATTTGAGTATCAAAATAAGCACTGCCAAATAAACATTCTCCTTGACTATTCCAAATATCAAATATAAAATTATACCCCATTCCTTCTTTAAGAATTTGAATATCAATTTCAAGAAAGACTATGGAATCGTTTAGAACCAAATCGAGTATTTTATTTTCAGCATCCACAAGGGCCACCCTCGTAATTAATACCTTCTTTGAGCTATCCTGAAGCTCACTCTTGGGTCTTGCAACTACACAATTTGTTGATTTGCCGCTTGATAAATAATGATTTAAAACATCATTTGTATTCCCCTGCTGCGTTACTTTTCCATTATTCATTAAGATGGCAGTATCACACAGCTTTTGAATAGCACCTATATTGTGGCTTACAAAGAGCACAGTCCGACCGTCGTTCACACTCACGTCTTTCATCCGTCCCAAGCATTTCTTTTGGAACTCAGCATCACCTACAGCTAGTACCTCATCAACAATTAGGATTTCAGGCTCTAAGAAAGCAGCGACTGCAAAAGCGAGCCGGACATACATGCCGCTACTGTAGCGCTTTACTGGCGTATCTATGTAGCGTTCGACACCGGAGAAGTCCACAATCTCGTCGAATTTGCTACGGATTTCCGTTTTACTCATCCCCAAGATTGCCCCATTGAGGAAAATATTCTCCCGGCCTGTTAACTCGGGGTGGAACCCGGTTCCTACTTCCAACAGAGAGGCAATACGCCCATTGACGTTGATTTTCCCGGTGGTTGGAGCAGTAATTTTAGAGAGTATCTTGAGCAAAGTGGATTTGCCCGCACCATTGCGACCAACAATGCCCAATACCTCTCCTTTCTTTACTTCAAAGTTTACGTCTTTGAGCGACCACACAAAATCGCTAACGCCCTTGCTGGTGCGGTCATTGGTTTCACCGACGGTGGCGAATGGATCTTCCTTGCCGCGAACGCCAGCCCACCAGCGGTTAAGGTCTTGGCTGATGGTGCCCGTGCCTACTTCGCCCAGGCGGTACAGCTTGCTAATGTTTTCTACTTTGATGGCAATATCACTCATTGGTTTCTAGCTAGCGGCAACAGGTAAGGTAAGCGGGGGTTACTGGGGGCCCTATACGGTATCCGTAAAGCTTTTCTGGACGCGGTTGAAAACAATAGTCCCTAGCAATAAGATAACTGTAGTGAAAGCAACGCTGTACGTTAAATATTCCCAGCTAAATGTACCCGAACCCAAAAAGGCATAGCGAAAGGTTTCGACGATGGACGTCATGGGGTTGGCTAGGATAAGCCAGCGGTACTGCCCGGTGATGCTCGACAGGGGGTAGATGACGGGGGTAGCGTACATGAGCAGCTGCACCCCAAAGGCCAGCAGCATGGCCAAGTCCCGGTATTTAGTAGTCATCGCGCTGAATATCATCCCTAGCCCCAGCGACATCAGGCCCATCACGATGACCAGCAACGGCGTAAGCGCAATCAGCCAGTTGGGGTGGATGTTGCTACCGCCCTTCACCAGGTAGTACAGCCAGATGGCCAGGAATAGCCCGAACTGAATAGCAAACCGCACTAAGTTGGAGATAACGATAGACAGCGGCATGGTCAGGCGAGGGAAGTACACCTTGCCGAACATGGTGGCGTTGTCGCGAAACACCGTAGAGGTCACCGTCAGCGTCTGAGCAAAGTAGTTCCAAACTGTGATACCGGATAGGTAGAACACCATCTGCGGTAGCCCATCGGTGGATAACTTAGCTACCCGACCAAAGATGATAACGTAGGTGATGGTGGTGAGTAGAGGCTGGATAAAAAACCAGATGGGCCCTAACACGGTCTGCTTGTACGTCGAAACGAAGTCGCGGCGCACGAATAGCATCACCAAATCGCGGTAGCGCCACACATCGCCTAGGCCTAGGTCCAGCAGGTTGGTACGAGGTTGAATTACTTCGGTCCAGTTCTCCTCCTGCGGGCTATTTTCAGCTGGCAAAGGTTGTGGTTTTTCTAGAACGTTTATCGTGTCCACTAGCAATGGGTAAAATAAAAAATACGCCCGGAAGCAGTTGCTTCCGGGCGTAAAGGTAACTGGCCGGCGGGACATACCTGCTGGAGGGAATTGTACTATGCGACGGGTGTAGGCTGAAATGCCTCTTGATACACGGCCCGGACGCCTTCCGGTAGGCCGGTTCTATAGCGCCAGCCGGCTTCGGCTAGCTTCGATACGTCGAGCAATTTGCGGGGTGTGCCGTCGGGCTTGTCGGTGTTGAAGCGCACGTTGTCCGTGTAGCCCACCGTGTCGCACACCAACTCCACCAGCTCGCGGATGGTCAGGTCTTCGCCGGTTCCCACGTTCACGGGCTCCTTGCCGTCGTAGTGCAGCATCAGGTGCAGGCAGGCATCGGCCAAGTCGTCCACGTGTAGGAACTCGCGCCGCGGGGTGCCGGTGCCCCATACCTCTACTTCGGGGGCCCCGCTCTCCTTGGCCTCGTGGAACTTGCGTAGCAACGCCGGCAGCACGTGCGAGTTGTTCAGGTCATAGTTGTCGCCGGGGCCATACAGGTTGGTGGGCATGGCGCTGATGAAGTTGCTGCCGTACTGGTCGCGGTAGGCCTCGCAGAGTTTGAGGCCGGCGATTTTGGCCAGGGCGTAGGGCTCGTTGGTTGACTCCAGGGGCCCCGTCAGCAGGTACTCTTCCTTGATGGGCTGGGGAGCCATCTTGGGATAGATGCACGAGGAGCCGAGAAACAACAATTTCTTCACATCCTGTTCGTGGCTGGCGTGGATGACGTTGTTCTGAATCTGGAGGTTTTCAAACAGAAAATCGGCGCGAAACGTGTTATTGGCCATAATGCCGCCCACCTTGGCCGCCGCCAGTATCACGTAATCCGGCTTTTCTTCGGCAAAAAAACTGTTCACGGCCGCCGTATCACGCAAATCTAACTCCTTGGAGGTACGGTAGACGATGTTCTGGTAGCCGGCTTTTTGCAGGCGGCGCACCACGGCGCTGCCTACCATGCCGCGGTGGCCGGCCACGTATATTTTGGCGTTCAATTCCATAAAAGAGGTGTTACGTAATGATTGAAAGCTTATAAAGCCCAGGCCGTCATGCTGAGCGCAGCCGAAGTATCTCTCCCGCGTAACTAACTCAAACAATTGAATTACCTGCGCAGGAGAAATATTTCGGCTGCGCTCAGCATGACGGCCTAGATTTAGTTTTTTTTAGTGCAAAAACTAAAAACTAGAACTAGTTCGCCCTCTCCTTCTCCGAGATTCTGCACATAAAGCAGATGCGGCTAGGGGGTGAGGCGCTCGCTGAACGGCCTCCCACGCTGATTACTCGGCGTAGTTCTTCAAAATGGTGTGGCCACCTTCGCGCAGATACTCGTCGCGGCGGGCGCCGTCAACGTCCGACTGCATCATTTCCTTCACCAAGCCTTGTAAATCGTACTGCGGCACCCAGCCCAGCTTCTGCTTAGCTTTAGTGGGGTCGCCGATGAGCAGCTCCACTTCCGTCGGGCGGAAGTAACGCTCGTCTACCTCCAGTACCACGGTGCCCGCGGCTATCTGGTATTCGGAGTTGTGGCAAGCCACCACCCGGCCCTTTTCTGCCACGCCTTCGCCTTCAAAGGCTACTTCGATGCCCACTTCCATAAACGCCAGGCGAATGAATTCGCGCACGGTGGTCGTGACGCCGGTGGCAATCACGAAGTCTTCGGCTTCGTCCTGCTGGAGCATGCGCCACATGGCTTCCACGTAGTCTTTGGCATGGCCCCAGTCGCGCTTGGCGTCGATGTTACCCAAAAACAAAGCGTCTTGCAGGCCCAAGGCGATGCGGGCCACGGCGCGCGTGATTTTGCGCGTCACGAAGGTTTCACCGCGCAGGGGGCTTTCGTGGTTGAAGAGGATGCCGTTGCAGGCGTACATGCCGTAGGCCTCGCGGTAGTTCACCGTAATCCAGTAGCCGTAGAGCTTGGCTACCGCGTAAGGCGAGCGGGGGTAGAAGGGCGTCGTTTCCGACTGGGGCACCTGCTGCACCAAGCCGTACAGCTCCGAGGTCGAAGCCTGGTAGATGCGCGTCTTCTTGGTCATGCCCAGGATGCGCACGGCTTCGAGCAAGCGCAGCGTGCCCACGCCGTCCACGTCAGCTGTGTACTCGGGCGTGTCAAACGACACTTTCACGTGCGACATGGCCCCCAGATTGTAAATCTCGTCGGGCTGCACCTCCTGCACGATGCGAATCAGGTTGGTCGAGTCGCTCAGGTCGCCGTAGTGCAGCTTGAAGTGCACGTTCTTTTCGTGCGGGTCTTGGTACAGGTGGTCGATGCGTTCGGTGTTGAACAGCGAGGAGCGGCGCTTGATGCCGTGTACTTCGTAGCCTTTGCTTAGCAATAGTTCGGCCAGGTAGGAACCGTCCTGCCCCGTGATGCCCGTGATAAGTGCGCGTTTCATGATGTGTGAAATGATGTTTGGATTATAAGATGATTTAGTAAGACACGAGTGGCTACGTGGGGCACAATAAAAGCAATTTAATTGCGGGTTTTATCCGCTTCATACGGCAACTAACATCAAAGATATAAGATGCTGTGTCAATATTTTATCGCTTCCACAGCCTTAAGGCGACTCTTGCGCTACCCTCCGCCCCTGGCAACTTTTCCCTCCTCGTCACTTATCTACCTAGTAAAGGCCTTAATCAGGCCATTAAATACTTGAATAGCCCGGGGCTCTACGTGCCAGTTCACTCATTTGACCATCGTGCCCGGCTAGCAAAAATATTTTAGGCATTATTCAATTTTCTGCAACCGAATACACATTGGCAACTAATCAAAAATTGAATTTATTTGAGTTCAACGCATTTTATTATTTACCCAGCCATTTTCTTTTATTCGTCCAATCGGGTTATCATGCATTCGCTTGCATACCCGCTTTCTTCCAATTTATCGAGCGCCACAACCTCCATTTAGCGCTAGGTTCGAGTATGGCTGGAGCTAGGTTGGAGGCAGGCTCGAGTTACCTTCAAGTTAGTATGCCAGTTATTGCTCCGGCGCAACCCAATTCTCAGCCATGTTGCAGGCGCCCGTGCCTACATCAAGATGCCACTGAAGCAGTCAGCCATGTGCTCTGCAAAAATAAAAATTGAACTTTACCAATAAATTAACCTGGCTAGCCTTTATTTCAAGAAGTGCTTAGGCCACGTTAGCACATTCTGAAGATGTTTAGGAAGTCCTCGAAAACAACTAGAACGTCATGCTGAGTGCAGTGAAGCATGATGTTCAGTAGAGTTCCTAAACAGTCTTTCTGTTACTAGCGGCGGGAAGTGCTGGGCCTACTAGCCCCTGGAATGGTTTCTTGGTTAGTGTACACGCGGCTATCGCTTAGCTCTCCCTTTCCTTATTCGGAGACGCTGCGCATTAAGCAGATGCGGCCGGGGGGGTGAGGCGAACGGGTAGAACAATTGCGAAATTACTATAAGTCGCTTTAAAACAGTTCTTTGACTACGTACAGGGGCCGGTTGCGAGCAGCATCCAGCCCGCGCCACACGTATTCACCGATTACGCCCAGGGCTATCATCTGGAAAGCCGACACGAACAGCAGCACCACCATCAAGGTGGTCCAACCGGCCGGCTCGTTAGGGTGCACGAGCTTGAGAGCGATGACGTAGAGCCCATAGAGAAAAGCGAGCAGGCCCAGGCCCAGGCCCACCACCGAGATGGCCCGGATGGGCACGAACGAGAACGAGACCAGCGAGTCAATCAGGAGCGTGATTTTTTTGGTGAGCGTCCAGCGCGAACGGCCAATCTGGCGCTTACGGCGGGTGTAAGGCAAGCTCACGTACGCAAACCCCAGCCACACCATCAGGTAAAACACATTGGAGTTGCGCTCGTGCAATTTCAGAATTTCGGTGGCCACCTGCCGGTCAAACAAGGCGTAGTCGAACCCCCCGTCCGGAATATTACGCAAAGCCAGTCGCTTCATTAGCCAGTGAAATCCGCTGGCCAGCCACTCGCCCGCGCCGGTTTCTTCGCGCTCCTGCCGGTTGCCAATAACCAGCTTGAAACCCTGCTGCCAGTAGCCGTACATCTGGGCCATCAGGGCGAGGGGGTCCTGCAAGTCGGCCGTGGTGATGGCCAAGCAGTCGCCGGTGGCGTGGGCCAGGCCCGCCACAATGGCATTGTACGAGCCCACATTGCCAGCCAGGTCCACAATGCGCAGGCGGCCGGGGTACTGCGCCTGGGCCCGGCGCAGGGCCCCCAGGGTATCGTCGCCCGACCCATCGTTGACGAACACATACTCGAAGGTTAGGCCGGGTGCGAAGTTGGCTTCGTTGGCTACCAGCTCGGCCACCGTCACCGGAATATTTTCCTCGTTGTAGTAGCAAGGAATGACGATGGAAAGCTTGGGCATGGTGCTCTGTTCCGGGAATATAGGCGGCGCGGCCGTCGCCAGCCCACGGCTTGGCGGGCCCCGTTGGCCACAAAACTGCTTTAAAATTGGCGAATGGCCATGGCTACGGCAGCAACTTGCTCTTCCGTCATGCCCGGCCACAGGGGCAGGCTCAGGCAAGTGGCGGCCAGGTTTTCGGCAATGGGCAGGGCCCCGGCCGCCCACCCGAGCCCCGCGTAGGCGGGCTGGCGGTGCGGCGGTACGGGGTAGTGGATGAGCGTGCCGATGCCCTGAGCGGCCAGGTGCTGCTGCAACGCCTCGCGGCGCGGGGTGTGCACCACGTAGAGGTGGCACACGTGGGTGGCTCCGGGTGCCACGGCGGGCAGGCGTAGGCCGTCGGTACCGGCAAGGTGCTCGCCGTACCAGGCAGCCAGCTGCTGGCGCTGGGCCGTCCAGGCCCGCAGGTGCCCGAGCTTAACGCGCAGCACAGCGGCTTGCAGCTCGTCGAGGCGGGAGTTGTAGCCGATGACGTCGTTGTGGTACTTGCGCGCCGAGCCGTAGTTGCGGAGCGTGCGCACCTGCTCGGCCAGGCCCGCGTCGGCCGTGGTGAGGGCCCCAGCGTCGCCGAGGGCCCCCAGGTTTTTGCCGGGATAGAAGCTGGTGGCGTTCAGGGCCCCGAAGGTGCCGGTGAGCCGCCCGCCGAAGGCGGCGCCCTGGGCCTGGGCGTTGTCTTCCACCACGTGCAGGCCGTGCTGCCGGGCCACTTGCATGATTTCCGGCATGCGGCACGCCTGGCCATACAGGTGCACCGGCACGATGGCGCGGGTGCGCGGCGTGAGGGCCGCCGCCAGCCGCGCCGGGTCGAGGTTACTGGTGGCGGGGTCGGGCTCGACGGGTACCGGCCGGGCCCCCACGTGCGTTACGGCCAGCCAGGTGGCAATGTAGGTATTGGATGGCACCAACACTTCGTCGCCGGGCCCCACGCCCAGGGCCCGCAGCGCCAGCGCCAGCGCGTCGAGGCCGTTGGCCACGCCCACCGCGTGCGGTACCTGGTTGAAGGCCGCGTACTCGCGCTCAAAGGCCGCTACCTCATCGCCCAGCACGTACCAGGCCGAATCGTAGACCCGGGCCATGGCGGCCAGCACCTGCGCGCGCAGCGGCGCGTGCTGGGGCACAATCGAGAAGAAAGGAATCGGTAGGGGCCCTGGCATCGTGCGCGCAACGGCCGCCGGCGTAGCAGTCCGGCGGGGTAGGGCCGGGCAAAGATAGGCCCGCCCCTACCCCGCCGCCCGGTTCCGCACTAGTGTCCGGAACTGGTCGTAGTCGCGGATGTAGTCGGCCTCGTCGTACGGCTGCGAGGCCAGCACCAGCTGCACTGCCGAGTGCGAGTACTGCATGGTATGCCACGTGAAGGGCGGCACGTACAGCCCCACGTGGGGGCCTTCGAGCCGGAAGGTGTGCAGGCCCCCCGCCGCCGTTTCGGTGATGACGGTGATGCGTCCGGCCACGGCCACCAGCACCTGCTCGGTGCGGTGGTGAGCATGGCGGCCCCGCACGATGCTCTCCGGGGTGTAGTACGTCCAGAACACGCGCTGCACCGCAAACGGTACCTCCGCCCCCTGCCCGTCGGCCACCGAGATGTAGCCGATGTCGGGGGCCCCGAGCTTGGGCAGGGTGATGAGGTACGGTTCGGCGAAGGCGGACATGGCGCAACAAAAAAGCGGGAACGGCTTGGCGCCGCTCCCGCTTCAAAATAACTACCCGGGGCCCGATTACACTTTCACGTGCTCCTTGAAATACTCCAGCGTGCGGCGCAGGCCCTCGGCCCGGTCCACCTTGGGCTCCCAGCCCAGGATTTCCTTGGCCTTGGTGATGTCGGGCTTGCGTTTCATCGGGTCGTTTTCGGGCAGTGCCTGGTAGGTGGGCTTGAACTCGACGCCGGTGAGGCGGGCAATTTCTTCGCCGAACTCCTTGATGGTGATTTCCGACGGGTTGCCAATATTCACTGGCATGTGGTAGTCGCTGAGCAGCAGGCGGTAGATACCCTCCACCAAGTCGTCTACGTAGCAGAACGAGCGGGTCTGCGAGCCGTCGCCAAACACGGTCAGGTTCTCGCCGCGCAGCGCCTGCGACAGGAACGCCGGCAGCACGCGGCCGTCGTCGAGGCGCATCCGGGGCCCGTAGGTGTTGAAGATGCGGATGATGCGGGTTTCCAGGCCGTGGTGGTTGTGGTAGGCCATCGTGATGGCTTCCTGGAAGCGCTTGGCCTCGTCGTAGCAGCCGCGGGGCCCCACGGGGTTCACGTTGCCCCAGTATTCCTCCACTTGCGGGTGCACTTCCGGGTCGCCGTACACTTCCGACGTGCTGGCAATCAGCATCCGGGCCCCCTTCACGCGGGCCAGGCCCAGCAGGTTGTGGGTACCAAGCGAGCCCACCTTCAGAGTCTGAATCGGAATTTTCAGGTAGTCAATCGGCGAGGCCGGCGAGGCGAAATGCAGGATGTAATCCAGCTTGCCGGGCACGAACACAAACTTGCTGACGTCGGCGTTGTGGAACTCAAATTCCTTCTTACCAAACAGGTGCTCAATGTTTTGGAGCGACCCGGTAATCAGGTTGTCCATCGCAATGACGTGGTAGCCTTCGGCCAGGAACCGGTCGCAAAGGTGCGACCCCAGGAAGCCCGCCCCACCGGTGATGAGGATACGTTTTTTTTCTTCAGTCATAAGTGAAAAGTAAGCGCCAAATTAAAGAAGGTAGGTCATGCTCATCTGACGTCCGCCTGTCGAAGCATCTCTCCCGCGGCAGTAATCAAATTAGTCAGCGGGAGAGATGCTTCGACAGGCGGACGTCAGATGAGCATGACATTCTACTTGATTCGATTAATATTTATACTAAGAAACCGCTGGCTCTTTGTGGTCGGTTTTCACCCCGATGCAGTGGTAGGCAAAGCCTAACTCTTTCAGCTCCTTGGCTTCGTAAATATTACGGCCGTCGAAGATGGCTTTTTGCTTCATTAAGCGGGCTACTACGTTGAAGTTTGGCACTCGGAAGTCGGGCCATTCCGTTACCACCAGCAGGGCGTCGGCATCAATCAGCGCGTCGAACTCGTCCTTGGCGTAGGCAATCTGGTCGCCCAGGCTGTGCTTGGCTTCGGGCATGGCCACCGGATCGTAGGCCGTTACGGTGCAGCCGGCCGCCAGCAGCTTCTCGATGATGACCAATGAGGGCGCCTCGCGCATGTCATCGGTCTTCGGCTTGAAGCTGAGGCCCCACACGGCAATATGCAATCCGCGCAATTCCCCTTGGAAGTGGCGGCTCAGCTTATCGTACAGCACCGATTTTTGGGCGTCGTTCACCGATTCTACGGCCCGTAGCACCTGCATGTCGTAGCCGTTTTCCTGGGCCGTTTTGATCAGGGCCTTTACATCTTTTGGGAAACACGACCCGCCGTAGCCAATGCCGGGGTAAATAAACTTGGTGCCGATCCGGGCGTCGGAGCCGATGCCGCGGCGCACCATGTTAACGTCGGCCCCCATGATTTCGCAGAGGTTGGCCACGTCGTTCATGAACGATATTTTCGTGGCTAGCATCGAGTTGGCCGCGTATTTCGTCATTTCGGCCGACGGGATATCCATGAAAATAATCGGGTGGCCGTTGAGCAGGAACGGCTTGTAGAGCTTGGTCATCACGTCCTCGGCCCGCTCCGATGCCACGCCCACCACAATGCGGTCGGGCTTGAGGAAGTCGTCGATGGCCGCGCCCTCTTTCAGGAACTCAGGGTTGGAGGCCACGTCGAATTCAACGGCAGCGCCGCGCTTTTGAAGGGCTTGCTCCAGTTCAGCGCGCACCTTGGCGGCCGTGCCCACCGGCACGGTGCTTTTGGTGACCACCACGCAGTACTCATCAATGTTTTCACCGATGCCGCGGGCCACGGCCAGCACGTACTTCAGGTCGGCCGAGCCATCTTCACCGGGCGGGGTGCCCACGGCAATAAAGGCCACGTCGCAGCCCTTGATGGCTTCGCTCAGATTAGTCGAAAAGTGCAACCGTCCTTTCTCGACGTTGCGAGCTACCATTTCCTCCAGGCCCGGCTCGTAAATGGGGAGGATGCCGTTGTGGAGGTTATCGATTTTTTTCTGGTCGATATCAATGCAAGTCACATCAATACCTACTTCGGCAAAGCACGTGCCCGTCACCAGGCCGACATAGCCAGTGCCTACTACTGCAATCTTCATTTTAATGGGTTAAGGTTTAACATTTGGAAATATAAAAGCTAAGCAACGCACTCAGGGAGGCGAACAAAGGTATTCACCTATTAAAGCATATATTTTTTCCACCACGTTTGAAAGACGATGAGGGCCCAGATGCGCGCGTGGACGTCGCCGGGGCTGCGTGAAAAAAGCTGGGCCTTGAGCTTGCGTACCGCGTCAACGTCGAAAATGCCCTGGCTCGCCACGAACTCGTCGGCCAGCAGGTCGTTTTCAATAAGGGGCCGCAATTCGTTGCGCATCCACTTCAGCAAGGGTACTTCGAAACCGTGCTTGGGCCGGTCGTAGAGTTCGGGCGGCAGCTCGGCGCGGAAGGCGTCCTGCACGATTCGCTTTTTCATGGTGTCGTCTACCTTGCTGCTGACGGGCAGCGAGAAGGCAAAATCCACTACTTTGTAATCAAGGAACGGAGTACGCACTTCCAGCGAGTTGGCCATGCTCATCAAGTCCACTTTCGTGAGCATGTCGTAGGGCAATACCAACGTCATGTCGGTGAGCAGCACCTCGTTGAGGTCACCGTCGGCGTGCAGGTTTTCCAGGATGTCTTTGCGGCGCTTCTCGGCCAGCTTCTTGCCGATTTTCTGGCGGCTGGCGGGGCTGAGCAGGGCCCGGGCATCCTTTTCAGAGGCGAAGGTGGCCCAGTCCCAGTACCGGTCCTTCACGCCGGACAGCATGCCGCGCGAGAAGCGCTGGAGCTGGCGCACCTTATTGCCAAAGAAGCCGTTGCGCGACTTGGGCAGCGCGTCCCACAGGAAGTTCAGGCCCGTCACGGCTTCGGCCTTGAAGCCGCCCTGACGTACCTTGTACTCGCCCATGTGCTTGTTGTAGCCCCCAAAAATCTCGTCGGCTCCGTCGCCGCTCAGCGCCACCGTCACTTGCTGGCGGGTGCGCTGGCTGAGGATGTACACGGCCAGGGCCGACGAGTCGGCAAACGGCTCGTCGAGGTAGTCCAGCATGTCGTGCAGGTGCTCGTACAAGTCGTTGTTGGTAAGCGAGAAAACCGTGTGGTTAGTCTTATGTCGGGCCGCCACCAGGTTGGCGTACTTGGTTTCGTCGAAGAACGGCTCGTCCTTGAAGCCGATGCTGAACGTGCTCAGGTGCGGGGTGTGGCGGGCGGCCAGCGCCGTGATGACGCTCGAATCGATGCCGCCGCTCAGGAAAGCCCCCAGCGGCACGTCGGCCACGAGGCGGCGCTGCACGGCGTCGTCCATCAGCTCGACCAGCTTTTGCTGCTGCTGCGCGTAGCTGAGCTTGTTTTTGGCAACTTTCTTGGGGTCGTACGGAATCTTGTACCAGGCCTTGCCTACCACCTTGCCGTCCGTCACGTACAAATAATGGCCGGGCAACAATTTCTTAACGCCCTTGAAGATGCTGGCGGGCCCCGGGATGTAGTTGAGCTGCAAATACTGGCTCAGGGCCACGTAGTCGAGCTTGCGTGGCACACCCAGGGCCAGCAGCGACTTCATCTCGGAAGCGAAAAATAGCTGGTCTTCGTCGCGGTACACCAGCAGGGGCTTCACGCCGTACCGGTCGCGGGCAATGAAGAGCGAGTTTTCCTCTTTGTCGTAGATGGCAAAGCCAAAGAAGCCGTTCAGCTTTTTAAGGAAGCTGCGGCCTTCAGTAATGTAGAGCTGGAGGATAACTTCGGTATCGGTCTGCGAGTGAAACCGGCAGCCTTTTTTAATCAATTTCTCGCGCAGCTCGCGGTAGTTGAAGATTTCGCCGTTGAAAACGATGGTGTAGCGGCCGGCTTCGTCGGTCATTGGCTGGTTGCCGTCGGCCGATAAATCGAGGATGGCCAGGCGGCGAAAACCCAGCCCGCACTGGTCGTACACGAAGTGGCCCTGCGAGTCGGGCCCACGGCGGGCAATGGCATCGGTGGATGCCTGCAAGCACGTCAGCGACTGGCGGCCGGCATCAGAAAAGGCAAAAACTCCGGTAATTCCACACATAAGCTGCGGGCGAAAGTACGCACGGCCAGCGGTTGGGGCCCCAGCGTAGCGCAGAGTTCTATCCGCAACCCGGGCCCCACGAAGGCAGTACACCCGGCAGTTTCCACCCATTTTCCCCCCGTATGAATCCTTCCGACGCCACCCTCGACCAACAGTTCCAAGCCGCCGTGGAGCGGGTCAACAACCTGCCACCCGATGCCGCCGCGGCTCAGATGACCGACCTCTACGGCCTCTACAAGCAAGCTACCGACGGCGACGTAGATATGCAAGGCGACGCCGTGGCCGCCGACGAAGCCACCGACGCCAGCGGGCCCGCGGGCCTCTCGCAGGGCCAGTGGGACTCCTGGAACAAGTACAAGGGCACGCCCCAGGAGGAAGCCAAGCGCCAGTACGTGGCCCGCGCCGCCGAAGCCGCTGGGGGCCCCGCCGGTGCCGCCTCCGCCCAAACCGTGCCCACCGACGGCCGCACCGGGGCCCCCGCTGCCACCGACCACGGTGGCCTGCGCGGCGATATTACCGAAGGGGCCCCGTATGGCGGGGAGGACACGTTGAAGGACGCGCAGAAATAAACAGGCCCTGGAGGACTGTGCATTAAAAAACTGATCATGCTGAGCGTAGCCGAAGCATCTCTCCCGCTGAGTAATTTAATCTACTAACGATTAGAGTAGTCAGCGGGAGAGATGCTTCGGCTGCGCTCAGCATGACCGTTCTTATTGACTTAACACAGCGCGCTGGGGCTCTAAAGCAACGGACTAAAATATTTTACCTGGGTTCATAATGCTGTGCGGGTCAAACACTTGTTTGATGCCGCGCATCAGGTCGAGGTTGATGTCGGGCAGGGCGATGCCGATGTAGCCCTTCTGCACCAGGCCGATGCCGTGCTCGCCACTGATGGTGCCGCCCAGCCGCACGCAGAGCCGGAAAATCTCGCTGATGGGCTCGCGCAGGCCCACGTTCCACGTCTCGTCGTCGAGGTCGCCGCGGATGATGTTGACGTGCAGGTTGCCGTCGCCGGCGTGGCCGTAGCACACGGTTTTGAAGCCGTACCGGGCCCCTATTTCCTTCACGCCCTTCAGCAGCGTGGGCAGCTCGGCGCGGGGCACCACGGTGTCTTCCTCTTTGTACACCGAATTGTAGCGCACCGAATTGCCGATGTTGCGCCGAATGCGCCACAGCTCGTCCTTTTGGGCTGCCGTATCGGCCAGCAGGATTTCGCCCACGTCGTAGCGCTCCAGCACTTCGTACACCTGCTCGGCTTCCTTGTAGAGGTACTCCAGGTCCTGGCCATCCAGCTCGATGAGCAGGTGGGCCTTGATGTCCTCGGGCAGGGTGAGCGGGATTTTGAGGTAATCCGACGACCAGGCGATGGCCTCGCGCTCCATAAACTCCATGCCTGAGGGCACGATGCCGGCCCGGAATACGGCCGACACCGCCTCGGCCGCCTGCGCCTCCTGGCGGAAGGGCACCAGCATCAGGATGTTCTGCTTCGGGTAGGGCAGCAGCCGGAACACCGCTTTGGTGATGATGCCCAGCGTGCCTTCCGAGCCCACCATGAGCTGCGTGAGGTTGTAGCCGGTGGCGTTTTTGAGCGTGTTGGCGCCGGTCCAGATGATGTCGCCGGTGGGCAGCACCACTTGCAGGTTCAGCACGTAGTCCTTCGTCACGCCGTACTTCACGGCCTTGGGCCCCCCGCTGCTCTGGCTCAGGTTGCCGCCCAAAAAGCACGAGCCCTTGCTGGCCGGGTCGGGCGGGTAGAACAAGCCCACGGCCTGCACGGCGTTCTGGAACGCCTCCGTCACCACCCCGGGCTCGACGGTGGCTTGCAGGTTGCGCTCGTCGATTTGCAGAATTTTATCGAAGCGCGCCATGCGCAGCACCACGCCGTGGTGCACCGGCAGGGCCCCGCCGCTGAGGCCCGTGCCCGCCCCGCGGGCCGTGACGGGCACCCGCGCCGCGTGGCAGAGGCGCATGATTTGGCTGATTTCCTCGGGCGTGCCGGGCGTCAGCACCACGTCGGGGGCAAAGTGCAGGTCCTCGGTGTGGTCTTGGCCGTAGGCGGCGTACTCCTCGGCGGGCACGCGCTGGGCCGTGGCCACGTGGGCGGGCCCCACAATGGCTTCGAGCTGTACCAGCAGCGCGGGGGTGAGGGCGTGGAAGTCGGGCATGAGAAAAAGAAATGAGATTTTGCAGGTATACGATTGACAGCTAGTAACAATCGGCACCGAGGAATTGTACCGGCGGCGCAAAGGTCCTATTTTGACCGGCGAATAAAAGTATATTTGCCGCCGATGGGTAGGAGGACGACGAAGATACTGCTGCTGTTTGGGCTCTGGGCCGCGTTGGTGCTGGGCGCGTGCAGCCGCAAGCTCAACTACCGCGACGGCCGTTACCGCTCGGCCCGCGACATGGTGCGCCTCAAGCACGGCAGCCGGGGCCCCGCCCGCCCGGCCTTCAAAACCAAGGACAAGTACAGCCCCGCCGGCGGGGCCACCACCAAAACCGTGGCCAAGCGCCCGTTTCGCGCCGGCAGCGCCACCGGTACGCTGGCTACCGTCATCGACGCAGCCCGCGCCTACCAGGGCACTCCTTACTTGTTCGGGGGCACCACGCGGCTCGGGCTCGACTGCTCGGGCCTGCTCCAGCTGGCGTTTGGCGAGGCGGGCGTGGCCATTCCGCGCTCGTCCAACGAGCAGGCCGTGTGGGGGGCCCCCGTGGCGGCGCCCGACCTGCGCCCCGGCGACCTGATTTTTTTCGGGGCCTCGCCCGGCAGCCGCACCATCACCCACGTGGGCCTGGTAACGGTGGTAGATGCTGACGGGGTGGATTTTATCCATGCCTCCAGCTCGCTGGGCGTGGTCGAAAACAGCTTCGAATCGGATTACTATTTGAGCCGGTTCATCCGCGCCGTGCGGCCCCGATTGTAAGAACTCCCCTTACCTTTGCCTAGCCATTTGGTGTGCCGAGTAAATAAAGTATTAGGTAACGTTGGCTTAACACTGCTCTTGCTCAGTTACTCATTCTTTTTTTACCCCTTCTGCTGCGTTTCTTTTCTCCACTAACCCTTTTCGTATGAAGCTTTTACGTTTACGCCAACTGCTGCTGCTGGTGCTGATGGTTTTCACAACCCAGGTGGGTTGGAGCCAAGGCACCACCACGGCCGCCATGAACGGGGTAATCTCGGACAAAACCGGGATGGGCCTGCCCGGGGCCACGGTTATCGCCGTGCACACCCCCACCAACACTCAGTACGTGGTGCCGACCAACTCCGACGGTCGCTTCAACCTGCAGAACATGCGCGTCGGGGGGCCCTACACCGTGAAAGTGAGCTTCGTGGGCTACCGCGACGTGCAGCGCGACGGCGTGTTCCTGAGCCTGGGCCAGAACCTGCGCTTCGACGTGAAGCTGGACGATGCTTCGACCGAGCTGACTGAAGTGACCGTGAGCGGCCGCCGCGACCCGGTGATGAACGCCAGCCACACCGGCGCCAGCACCACCGTGCAGCGCGAAACCATCGAGCGCCTGCCCACCCTGAACCGCTCGCTCAACGACTTCACCCGCCTCACGCCCCAGGCCAACGGCCAGAGCTTCGGCGGTCGCAACAGCGGCTATAACAACATTACTGTCGACGGCGCCATCTTCAACAACGCCTTCGGCCTATCGTCGACGGTGGGCGGCCAGGCCGGCGCGCAGCCGATTTCACTCGACGCCATCGACCAGATTCAGGTGAGCATTGCCCCGTTCGACGTGCGCCAGGGTTCCTTCACCGGGGCCGGCATCAACGTGGTGACCCGCTCGGGCAGCAATAAGTTCTCGGCTTCGATCTACGACTTCTACCGCAACCAACAATTTGTGGGCAGCAAGGTAGGCAACGTAGACTCGCCCTACCCCACCTTCAACCTGAACAACGTCGGCTTCCGCATCGGGGGTCCTATTGTGAAGGACAAGCTATTCTTCTTCCTGAACGCTGAGCGCGAGCGCCGCAACGACCCGCCCACGGGTAACTACACCGCCAACCGGGGTACCACCACGCCTCCCCTGGGCGGCACGGTGTCCACGGCTTCGGGCCGCGACCTTGATGCCCTCAGCAACTTCCTGCAAGCACAGTACGGCTACAGCGCTGGCCCGTATGAAAACTTCGTTCTCCGGTCGAATAGCGACAAGATTACGGCCCGCTTGGACTGGAACATCAGCCAGAACCACCGCTTCAACATCAAGTACAACTACTTGAAGTCGTTCTCCGACGTGCCGCCGAGCACTTCCGGCGCCATCGCCGGTCAGCGTTCACAGTCATACTTCGGCCTGCCCTTCCTTTCGTCGTACTACACCATCAACAACAACCTGAACTCGATCATTGCCGAGTTGAACAGCACATTCGGCAGCGGCAAGTACTCGAACAACCTGACGGGTGGCTACTCGGCTTTCCGCGACCTGCGCTCCAGCCTCGGCGGCAACCCTTTCCCGCTGGTTGACATCGGTACCGGCACGGGACTAAGCACCGGCGCCGCGCTAAGTGGCATTAACGCCCAAAACTCGCTGACCTCGTTTGGTTACGAGCCCTTCACGGCGTTCAACCTGCTCAATTCGGACGTGTACCAGCTCGGCGATAACTTCACCGCTTACCTCGGCAAGCACAACGTGACGGTGGGCACCTACAACGAGTATTACAAGTTCCGCAACGGCTTTGCGCCGAACTACTACGGCAACTACTCGTTCAACTCGCTGGAAGATTTTTACAACTCGGCTGGTTTTAGCTACAACCGCACTACGGCTACCGCTACGCCGCTTGCGGCCGGGGTAACCCGCCAGGGGCCTCAACGCTACAACCTGCAATACTCAGCCCTGCCCGGTGGTCAGTTTCCCTACGCCGATATTCAGGCGGCCCAGTTTGGCCTCTACCTCCAGGATGAGTGGTCGCCCCGCAGCAACCTGCGCGTGACCTACGGCATTCGCGCCGACTTGCCCTTTGTAACGTCGGACCTGCAGCAGAATACCAACGCCGCGGCCCTCACGTTCCGCGACGGGGTGAAGATTAACACGGGCAACCTGCCCAAGAAGCAAGTGTTGTTCTCGCCCCGCGTGGGCTTTAACTGGGACGTGAACGACGACCGCAAAACGCAGCTACGCGGCGGTACAGGCATCTTCACCGGCCGCGTACCGTTTGTGTGGCTCTCGAACCAAGCCAGCAACAACGGCGTGCAATTTGGGTCATTCAGCACCGCCGGCGCGGTTGCTACAACTGCAAACGGCGTAACCACCCCAAACGCTTCCATCTATCCTTTCAGCCCGAATGTGGACGCCTACCGGCCGCAGAACGCTGCTGCCAACACGGCTTACAACTTGGCCGTGACGGACCAGAACTTCAAGTTCCCCCAAGTATGGCGCACCAACCTGGCCATCGACCAGGAGCTATTCGGCGGTGTAATTGGTACCCTGGAAGCCTTCTACACGAAGGATATCAACTCGGTGTATCACCAGAACGTGAACCTACCCGGCACGGAAGCCAACCCATTTGCCCGCTCGGCTGGGGCTGACAATCGCCCCATTTTCCGTACGCTCGGTGCTCCCTTAACGGGTACTAGTGCCGGCTTGGTTGCTTCTCCCGCCAACTACCAGATTTACGCGGGCCGCGGCGGCGCCACAGCTGCCAACCCTAACATCAGCGATGCTATCCTGATGAAGAACACCAACAAGGGTTACTCCTACGCCATCACGGCGCAGCTGCAAAAGACCTTCAATAACGGCGTATACGCCAGCGCCGCTTACACCTACTCCGACTCCCGCTCGGTGAACGACGGCGGCTCGATTGCTCAGTCCATCTGGCGCGACCGCTCGATCTCGGGCGATCCGAACGCCGAGGCGTTAAGCTATTCGCAGTTCCTGTTACAGCACCGCGTGATTGGTTCGCTTTCGTATCGCCACGAGTACTTGGGCCACTTGGGAACCACACTTTCCATGTTCTACCAAGGGGCACCAGCTGGCCGCTTCTCCTATGTATACTCCGGTGACATGAACGGTGACAACCAAACGTCGAACGACCTGATGTATATCCCACGTAACGCCAACGAAATCAACCTGCGTGACATTACCCTTACTACGGCTCAGGGTGGCGGCACATACACCGCAGCGCAGCAGTTCACAGACCTGGACAACTACATCAACCAGGATAAGTACTTGAGTAAGCACCGTGGCGAGTACGCGGAGCGCAACGGTGCCGTATTGCCCTGGCAGCACTCACTGGACATGCGCTTGCTCCAGGACATCTTCACCAACATTGGTACCAACCGCAATACTTTGCAGTTGAGCATCGACATTTTCAATATCGGTAACCTAATCAACAGCAACTGGGGCACTTTCCAGACCCCCAACCGCAGTAATCCACTGACCTACGATGGCTACAACGCCGCCGGCCAGCCAGTGTTTGAGTACCGCTACCTGACCAATCCGTCCGTGGCCACCGACGGCTCGAAGGCCGCTGGCGTAAAGCTGACGGACACGTTCCGCAACAACACTGGCGGTATCGGCTCGCGGTGGCAGGGCCAGGTTGGCGTGCGCTACCTCTTCAACTAAGCCTTTCGGCCCACGTTGCCTCGAAAAGCGGGCGGAACTTCGGTTCTGCCCGCTTTTTTTCTGGCTGATTAGTTGGGCGTTGGCTTTGGCTGGGCAAAAAAAGCGCTGGGGGCCTTGCCTATGTGCGCCGGGGCCTTACTTTTGCAGAACCAAATCGCAATAGGCGCCGCGGTAACCCACAAAACGGGGGATTAGCTCAGTTGGCTAGAGCGCTTGCATGGCATGCAAGAGGTCATCGGTTCGACTCCGATATTCTCCACTTTCTCAAAAGCCCGGTTCGCTTGCGTACCGGGCTTTTCTGTTTTTATGGCCTAGCCGAATTGCATTGCCTGGGGGCACAATCCTGCACCGGGGCCCCAGCACAGAAACGCCCGCTTGCTTGTTACGCACTGGGCCGCCCGTTGCGGTTCCTTTCCTACTTACTTCCCTTATGGCTACTCTCCAATTCAAAACTACCATCAACTGCGCCAACTGCGTGCGCGCCATCACCCCCGCCCTCAACGGCGAGCCCGCCATCCAAAGCTGGCAGGTTGACACAGCGGGGCCAGATAAACTCCTCACCGTGCACACCACGCTGGGGGCCCCGCAGGTGGCGGCGCTGGTGAAGGAAGCCGGCTTCGAGGCGCAAGCCGTTTAAGCCGGCTCTTTTCCGTTTAATTTCTTTAAAAGCGTGCTTCGGTGCGCTTTTGCTTTTTAGGGGGCGGCGGGCAGTTGCCCGGCCCGGCAGGCGAGGCGGAAGCTGTGAAAGTCTTCGCGCACCGCTGCCTTGGCTCCCGTGGCGAAGTGCAACAGGCCGGGCAGCCAGTCGGCAGCCGCCTGGCCAAAGGCCATTAGCTCGTCGGGGCCCGCGGCGCCCTGATGGGCAGCGGCCCTCAGGTGGGCCCAGGCCAGCAAGCGCCCAAACGTGGGCACGGCGTTTCGAAAAGCGGAGGCCCCGCGGGTGAAGTTGGTAAAGTCCAGCTTGTCGGCCACGGGCTGCAATTCCCGCAGCACGTACGGCTGCTCGGCCAGCACCAACGGCTGGAGGAGGGCCGGGGGCACGGCTTGCAGCCACGTTTGGGCAGTGACTACGCGCTCCGCTTCCGTGGCCCACGTGGGCTGGGGCACGGGGCAATACACCGCCGGCGCCGCGGCGGGGGCCGCCTTCAAGTCCAGGAGCCGGGGCAGCTTGCCGGGGCGCAGCGACGCGGCTAGCACGGCGTAGCGCCGCACCCCGAGGCTGCCCACCCCCGCAATGCGCCCGGCCACGTCGAGCAGCGGGCCGCAGGGCGGGTGGGCTTGCGCCTGCCGCCACGCCTCCAGCCCTTGCAGTACAGCTTGGTGCTCGGCCGGGGGCAGGGGCCGTAGGTTGGGGGCATGGGCGGGCAGCAGGTGCCAGCCGCCGCGCCGGCGGGCACGGCCCGCCAGTAGCGCCCGCTGCCGGCGCTGCGCGACGGCCTTCAGCAACTGCCGCACCACGCCGCGGGCCGTGGCCCGCTCCAGCTGGTAGGGCTTGCCTGTAGCCAGGGCCGCGGCGTAGGCGGCCAGCAGGTCCTGGGCCAGGGCCTGGCGCTCGGCCGGGGGCAGGCCGAAGCGGGCGGCGGCCAGCAGCACGCTTACGGCCAGGCGGCCCACGTCCCAGCCCACGGGACCCAGCACGGCCTCGTCGAAATCGTTGACGTCGAAATACACCAGCCGGTTATCGCCCCGGAAGCTGCCGAAGTTTTCCACGTGGGCATCGCCGCACAGCCAAGCCACGGGGCTGGCTTTTAGCAGCGGCTCGGCTTGGAACCGGGCGTAGTAAAGCGGGGCGCTGCCGCGGAAGAAGGCCAGCGCATCGGCCTGCATCCGGTGGTAGCGCAGGGCCAGCAGCTCGGGTACACGCCCGGCATCGTGGCGGTGGATGAATTCGGCAACGGATTCGGGCATGGCACGGCAAGGAAAATGAATTGCAAGCTACCAGCCGCGCTTAGTAACCACGTGAAGATAGACTCACTGAAGCTTCATTGAAGGATAGCTACGTTTGAATAGCATTTTCCATCCTTGGGTAAGCAAGGTTTTTCTATTTCACCATGCGCTTTCTTCTTTTTGCCCTCCTGCTGGTGGGCCCTGTGCTGGGCCACGCCCAGCAGCTGCCCGCCGCTCCAGCCCTGCCCACCGTGCCGGCTCAGGCCACCCAGGCCGCGGCGGCAGCCGGCACGGCCACCACTGCGGCCAAAACCAAAATGGCTACCTCCTACCAAGCCGCCGCCCCCGAGCAGCGGGCCGAACGCATGAGCCAGCAGATTGGCAAGCAGCTGGGGCTGGACGCGGCCACCGTCGCCAAGGTGAAAGCAGCCGCCCTCGTGCGGGCCCAGAAAATTGACGCCATCCAAACCGGCCCCGACTCCAACAAGGCCAAAAACACGGCGCTTCAGGCCAACGCCACCGACTTTAAAACGGCCCTCAAAGGCATTCTCACGCCCGAGCAATTTGCCAAGTACACCACCCGCGGCGCTAAAATGGCGGCCGAGTAAGCACGCCCCCTCCTCTTGCGGTACTGCCCCAAGAACCACTAAAAAAGCCCCGCTTCGGCGGGGCTTTTTTATTTTTTGGCATAGGCAAACTACCGCTGGGGCCCCTACACAAACAGGCCGTCGACCGAGAGGTACCGCTCGCCGGTGTCGTAGCAGAAGGTGAGGATGCGGCCGCCCCGGGGCACATCGGGCAGCTTTTTAGCCACGGCGGCTAAGCTAGCGCCCGACGAGATGCCGCAGAACAGGCCTTCTTCGCGAGCGGCGCGGCGCGTCATCTCGTAGGATTCGGCCTGCGTGATCTGGATAACCCCATCCAGGATGGCGGTGTGCAGGTTTTCGGGAATGAAGCCCGCGCCGATGCCTTGGATGGGGTGGGGCCCCGGGGCCCCACCGCTGATGACGGGCGACGCCTCGGGCTCGACGGCGAAGGTTTTCATGTTCGGGAACAACGGCTTGAGGGCCTCCGTGATGCCCGTGATATGGCCGCCGGTGCCCACGCCGGTGATGTGAAAATCGAAGCCCTCGGGCATGTCGCGCAGAATTTCCTGGGCCGTGGTTTCGGCGTGGATGCGCACGTTGGCGGGGTTGTTGAACTGCATGGGCATCCAGGCGCCGGGCGTGGCGGCCACGATTTCGTGGGCCTTCTCGATGGCGCCCTTCATACCTTTTTCGCGGGGCGTCAGTTCCAGGCCGGCGCCGTAGGCGGCCATGAGGCGGCGGCGCTCGATGCTCATGCTCTCGGGCATCACGAGCGTGATTTTGTAGCCCTTCACGGCCGCCACCAGGGCCAGGCCCACGCCGGTGTTGCCGGAGGTGGGCTCCACAATGAGGCTGTCGGGGGTGAGGATGCCGTCCTTTTCGGCCTGCTCGATCATGGCCAGCGCGATGCGGTCCTTGATGGAGCCGCCGGGGTTGCTGCGCTCCAGCTTCACCCACACCTCCACGTCGGGGCGGGTGGCGGCAAACAGCTTGTTGAGGCGCAGCAGCGGCGTGTGGCCAATGGCTTCGAGGATGTTATTGACTTTCATTCGGTTTGATTGTTCGATTGTTGGGGGGGTAAATTGTTGGCCGGGCAGCGGCATTTCTTGTGGCTACGTTAAATTTTCAGGCGCTCGTTCGTGAATTTTATGGGCGAATTAATAGCCTTGGGCAGTCGTTGCAATTCTGTGTACACCTGCATGTATTGCGCCGGTGTAACGAGGCCCCGCACTTTTGCCTTCTCGTTCCAATCCAGGGCCTCAAATAATGAGCCGCGTGCGATGCGGTAAAAGCGCACCTTGTCCTTTTTGCTAAACCGGCCGAAGCCCTCGGCAATATTGGCCGAAATGCTGTCCGTGGCCCGCACGAACTGTTTGCCCACCGTGCGCTGGGCCAGCTGTTCACAACTCGCAACCTGTCGCCAAACCACATTGCTCAATGCAAAACTGATGCGATATGCTTCGATGTCCCCCAACTTCAGGTATCTAGGCTCAGTACCCATATTATCTGGTGGCAGCAACGAAGGTTCCAAGGGGCAGTTAGTTTAACAATTAAACCATGCAGCAATTAAACAATTCAACCACAAACCATTAAATCGAAAACATCAGTTCGTTGGCCGGGTCTTCGGTGCGGGAAATGTGGATTTGGGCGCGGTGGTAGACGCGCGAGTGCGAGGGTACGCTTTCGGTGAGCCACACGTTGCCGCCGATGATGCTGCGCGTGCCCACCACCGTGCTGCCGCCCAGGATGGTGGCGCCGGCGTAAATTACCACTTGGTCCTCGATGGTGGGGTGGCGCTTGTGGCCCTGCAAGCCTTTCGTGACGCTGAGGGCCCCGAGCGTGACGCCCTGGTAAATCTGCACGTTGGCCCCAATTACGGCCGTTTCGCCGATGACGATGCCCGTGCCGTGGTCGATGCAGAACGCCGGGCCGATGCGGGCCCCGGGGTGGATGTCGACGCCCGTGCGTTGGTGGGCGTGCTCAGCCAACAGGCGCGGCAGGCGCGGCACGCCGCGCTGGTGCAGGGCGTGGGCCAGCCGGTGGATGGCCGTGGCATAAAAGCCGGGGTAGGTGCTGATGACCTCGGCGCGGTCCTGGGCGGCGGGGTCGCTGGCGAGGATGGCGGCCGCGTCGCGCAGCAGGGCCTCGCGCAGCAGCGGCAGCTGGACTGTGAACTCGGCGGCCAGCGTGGCGGCCGGCGCGGGCAGCCCCGGCACAGCGGCCAGCAGGGCCCCCAGCTCGGCCCGGAAGCGGTGCAGCTCGGCGGCCACGGCGTCGGCGCTGGTCAGGGGGCGCTCGGCGCGCTCGGGGAAGAGCAGGGCCAGCAGGTTGTCGGCCAGGGCGCAGAACGCGGCCCCGGGCAGGGCGTCGGGCACGGCCGCGTGGGCCTGGGCAAGGTGGGTAGCAAAACCAGCGGAAGGGGTGGTCACGACAAGCAAGGGGAAAAATATAAACAGGCAAGGCCAACCGACTTAACCCCGCCGGCTGCGGAAGGTTTGCGGCCAGCCGGGCAACCGCTGCCCGGCGCCGGCCGTTAGCCTACTCGCTACCCGTAGCTTTTTTCTCCCTTTTTCAATTTCCCGAAAATGTCCGATACCACCATCACCAAAGTCGATTCGCGCCACTCGCCCAAGGGCCCCGAGGGCGAAAAATTCCTGGCTTCCGGCAAGCACGTGTCCATGCGCCTGTGGGAAAACGAGCAACCCGGCGAGCCCAAGGCCCCCAGCGCTGCCGCCTACGAAACCGTGGGCTACGTGCTCAGCGGCAAGGCTGAGCTGCACCTGGCCGGCCAAGTGGTAATCCTGGAACAGGGCAACTCGTGGGTGGTGCCCCAAGGCGCCGAGCACACCTACAAAATACTCGAAAGCTTCTCGGCCGTAGAGGCTACCTCGCCGCCCTCGCAAATGCACGGCGGGAAGTAACCGCAGCAATTCTGCTTAAATGAACGCGGCCCCGGGGGCCCTGGCAGCCGCGCCAGGGGCCCCGGGGCCGCGTTGCGTTTGGTCCGGCGTTCACGCGCGCTACACGTGGCCAATTTGTTCTTTACCGGATGTTCCACACCCCGCGTTTACCCCGCGTTACTCTGTGAAAATCTACCTCTTACTTGCCCTGGCGCTAAGTACCGCGCCCCCCGGTGGGGCCCTGGCGCAGGCCCCGCCAACCCGGCGCGACACCACGTTCTTCGACGCTGGCTGGCACCACGTCAGCCGGTCCAACGCCGTATTTTTCGGCTGGGTGACCCCACTCGACTCGGGCCGCTGCCGCATCCAAACCTACTACCTCACCGGCGAGCGGCAGTTTGAGGCCGTGGGCCGCCCCGGCCCCCCGGTGGTGCGCGACGGGCCCGCCACGTTCTACTACCGCTCGGGCCAGCCGGAGGCCGCCGGCCGGTACGCCAATGGCAAACGGACGGGCCCCTGGGAGTATTGGCACGAAAACGGCACGCCCAAGCCCACCCTCACCTTCGTGCCCCGGCCCCCCACCCCCGACGGCGGCGTGCCGCAGCTGGTGGAACAGATGCCGGCGTTCCCCGGCGGCCAAGTGGCCCTGCTGCACTACCTGGCCACGCACGCGCACTACCCCACCCCCACCGATAAAACCCAGCCGCGCCCCGCGGGCCAGGTATTCGTGCAGTTCGTGGTCGACTCTACTGGGGCCGTGGTGCGGCCCGTGGTCCTCAAAAGCCTTGCCCCGGCCTGCGACGCCGAGGCCCTGCGGGCCGTAGGCAGCCTGCCCCGCTGGGCCCCCGGCCGCCGCAATGGCCAGCCCGTGGCGGTGCGCTTCGTGGTGCCCCTCACCTTCCGGCCGTAGCCGGCGGCCGGCCGGGGCCCTACGCGGCAGCCGGCTTCTGGGGCGGGTAGATGACGGGTTGCAGCTGCTCGATGAGGCGGTTGAAGGCGGTGCCTTCCTGCCCGGGCAGGGTGTGGGCGCGAAACGCCACCGTGGTGGTGTCGGCCTTGAGGGCCACCACGTCCACCGTCGGGGCGGGGTCGGCCAGCACCTGGGGGTCGGCTTGCAGGAGGGGCAGGGCCCGGGCGCGCAGGGCGGCCACGTCGGTGCCCGCGTCCACGTCCACCTGAATTTCCACCAGCGCGTGCTTTTCGGAGGATTTGTTAACAATCACGCCGTTAGAGGTCGCGCCGTTGGGTAGAATCACCGTGTCGCCGTGGGGCGTGAGCAGCAGCGTGTTGAAGATTTGGATGGCTTGCACCACGCCACTTTTACCTTGGGCCTCGATGGCGTCGCCCACCACAAACGGCTTGAACACGAGGATGAGCACCCCGCCCGCAAAGTTGGCCAGCGTGCCCTGCAACGCCAGGCCCACGGCCAGGCCCGCCGCCCCCAATATGGCCACGAACGACGTCGTTTGCAGCCCCACCATGCCCGCTACGCTGATGAGCAGCAGCACTTTGAGGACAATGCTGAACAGGCTGGTGAGGAACGAGCGCAGCGATATGTCGAGCCGCTCGGTGGCCACGGCTACCAGGCGGCTGGCCCAGCCAATCACCCACCAGCCCACTACCAGCACCAGCACGGCCACGGCCAGCCGGGGCAGGTACAGCACCACCAGCGACACCAACTGCGTAGCGTAGCCCGCCAGCCGTTCGGCAGTGAAAGGATTGTTAACCAACAGCATAAGCAACCTTGCTCAAAGTAAAACGATGCGCTCTTACGGGTTGGCCACCAGCTCCACAGCCACGATTTTATCCCCGATTTCGAGGTGGTGCACCACGGTCATCCCGCTCACTACCTGGGCAAAAATGGTGTAGCGGCCGTCGAGGTGCGGGGTGGGCGTGTGGGTGATGAACCACTGGCAGCTCTCGGTGTCTTTGCCGGCCGAGGCCAGGCCCACGCTGCCCTCCTGGTAGCGCAGGTCGCCAAATTCCGAGCGTAGCGTGTAGTCGGTGCTGCCCGAGCCATCGCCGCGCGGGTCGCCGCCCTGAGCCACAAAATCGGGCACCACGCGGTGGAAATACAACCCGTCGTAGAAGTGCCGCCGCACCAGCGCCACGAAGTTGGCCACCGAGCCGGGGGCATCATTCACCTTCAGCTCCAGTACGATGTCGCCCTGGGTGGTGCTGATTTTTACGCGTTGGTTGGTCGGAATGCCTTGCACTAGGCCCCAGTCGATGGGGTGCTGGCGGGCTTGGCCCACGGGGCTCGGCGTGGGTTGTGGGGCATGGGTGAGCTTGTCGAGGGCCTGCTGCAAGCCCTGCCAGGCCTCAATGTCGCGCGGCAGCTGCAGCTTGGCTTGGGCTTGGCGCAGGGCCGCTAGGTCGGCGGGCGCAACGGTTGGTACCAGCTGGGGGTCGGCCAGGGCCTCAGCGGCGGTGCCGAGCTGGGCCACGTCGCCGCCCGCCAGGGCCTGACGCAGGGCCCCGGCAAAATCGGCTTGGCGGCCAGCCGGGAAATCGGCCTGCCGACGGGCGGCTACCAGGGCCCCCAGCGCGTAGCCGCCCACTACCGGCGACTGCCCCGCGGCAAAGGCTTCGCGCTGCAAGAAGTCGAAGCTGCCCGCATTTTCGCCCAAGGCTTGCAGCAAATAGCCTTTTCGTACACCGAAGTAGCGGCGCCGTAGCGCTTCTCCACGGTGCCCGCGATGCTGGGACGGCTGGCGGGGCTGGCTACCTTCAGGGCCGCGGCCAGCAGCGTGGCCCGCACCCGCCAAGCATCGTGCCGGGTGGCTTCGGCGGCCAGGGCGTCGCCGGTTTCGCCCCGGGCGTGGGCCAGCAGCCACTCGGCCGCTGTAAGGGCCACCGGCTCGCGCCGGTTGCCCAGGGCCCCAAACACCGTGGCCCGGCTGGCGCCGTACTCGGCGGGGCCGTAGGGCAGGCCGCGCAGCGCCACCACGCGCACCCGGTAGTCGGCGTCGCGGGCGGCGGCGCGGCGCAGGGCCCCGGCGGCGGCGGGCAGCGCAGCGGAAGCGGCCGCAACAGGCGCCCCGGGGCCGGCCGCCGGCGGGCGGGCCAGCCGGCCCAGCGCGGTGGCGGCAGCAGCGCGCACAGCGTAGTAGCGGTCTTGCGCCAGCAGGCGCAGCAACGGGCTGCCGCCTAGCCGGGCCAGGTCCGCGTCGAGGACCCGTGGGGTGCGGGCCAGGGCCGTGGCCGCGGCCAGGCGGGGCTCATCATTTAGCTTAAAATCGTTGAGCAGCAGCACCGTGCGCCGGATGGCCTCGGGCGAGCTTAGGCCGCGCAACGCGGCCCGCGCCAAGCCCCAGGCCTGGGCCCCGGCGCGGGCCGTGTCGGTCAGCACGGGCACGCGCCACAGCTCGGGCAGCGAGCGCTGCGTCACGCAGCGGCCCAGGGCCTCGTGGGCGTAGCGGCGTACCAGCGGGTCGGGCTCTTGCAGCACGCGCACGCGCAGGCTGTCCACGGCCAGGCTGTCGCCGGTTTGGCCCAGGGCATAGGCGGCGGCGCGGCGCACACTAGGGTCGGCGTCGCGCAGGGCGGGCAGCAGGGCGGGTACGGCGGTGCGGTCCTGCACCGAGGCCAGGGCCAGGGCGGCCTCGCGGCGGTAAGCGGGGCTGGCATTTTTCAGGAACGGGAGCAGCGCGGCGGCGTTGCGCTCGTCCTGGGCCGTGCCAATTTCGCGCAGGGCGGCATCGGCGTATTTGTTGGGCGCCGGGGGCCCGGCGCTGGGCCGCGGGGTGCGGGCGCAGGCGGCCAGGAGCAGCACGGCGGGCATCAGGCCCCAGCGGCGCGAAAGGAGTAACGTCATGCGAAACAAGGTTTTAAAAGACAGTTGGCGGTTGTTAGTTGCTGGTTGTCAGTTGATTTATGCGCTGCTTACTAACAACTGAAAACGAGCAACTGACAACTAAAGACAAACAACTTACTCGGCGGCCAGCCCGGCCAGGCAGGCGTCGAGGTTGGCAAACAGCACGGCATTGCCGTCCTGCGCGTAGCTGGCCAGGGCCCCCGCGAAGCCCGGCAGCCCACCCACAAAGGCCCGGATGTTGTCCGCCGTGATGGCGGCAAAGTGCCGGCCGTAACCCAGCTTCTCTACCTCGGCGGCGTTCAGCCACTGCTCGAACTGCGCCGGGATGGGCACCGCGCAAATGGGCTTGTGCAGGAACACGGCCTCCGAAATCAGCGAAAAGCCACCGTTGGTGATGATGGCGCGGCTGCTGGCCAAATCGGCGATGAACCCGGCCTCACTAAATGCCTTGAGCTGCACGTTGCCGTGGCTTTCCTCCTTGTTGAAGCCGTACACGCGGAACTCCTGCTCGGGCAATTGCTGAAGCAGGGCCACCAAATCGTGCTGCGTGGTGGCCGACTGGTACACCAAAATGTGGGGCCCCTGGCTGGGCCGGGCGGCCAGTATTTCGGGCCGAATAATGGGCGGCACCAGCGTGGTGCGCGCCTTGCTGACCGGCGGCGTGAAAAACGTGGCCACGAAGTAGTGCCGGCTCCGGGGCACTTTCAGCCGCACAATATTTTTGGCCAGCTGGTAGTTGCCGCGCTCCTGGGGCGGCACGGCCACGTCGAGCCGGGTACGGCTGATAATCTGCATGTTGTCGATGCTGACCACCGGCAGGCCGTGGGCCTTGGCGTAGAAGTAGCTGAACGACTCGAAGTCGGACACCACCACGTCGGGCCGAAAGTCGTGCAGCAGTTGCTGGTACTGGCGAAAGTTGCGCTGCAAGCTTACCGGGGCCGTGCGCAGGATCAGGGCCGATGTGCGCGACTTGCTCACGGCCAGCCCTTTGTAGGCCAGGTGGAAGCCCCGAATTTCGAGCACTCGCCCGGGAAACGCGGCGTCGAGCACATGGAAGGCGCGGCTGCTGCTTACGGCCCGCACGTCGTGGCCCTGGGCCAGCAAGTGGCCAATCACAACTTTGCTGCGGGTGGCGTGGCCCAGGCCCTCGCCGGGCACGCCGTAGAGAATGTTCATAAAGATTTTTTCTGGCGGAAGGGGCCGCAAAGATGCGCACGGGGCCCCGGGGCCCCAATTTCGGCCCGGTTTTCGTTTTGCGGTTCCCAACCCCCTTTTTTTGCTGTATGAAAACGCGATTACTTCTCCCCTCCCGCCTGCTTTTTGGGGCCCTGGCCGGCTTGCTGGCCGCTTCGTGCTCGGCCCCGCGCGCCATTGTGGCCACGGGCAAGGTCACGCCCCAGGGCGAGTTCCGGGTGGCTTACAACCAGGGCTTTAACATCGCCTCCGCCCCGCTGTCCAAGGCCACCTCGACCCTGAAGGATGCCGCCAGCCAGGCCGCCAGCCAAAGCCGCGTGGACTACACCGACGCCACGACCCAGCTGCAGGCCGCCGCCCTGGCCTACATCCTCGACCCGGTGCAGCCCACCGCCGACATCAGCATCCGCTACGGCATCGTGCCGCGCCTCGACGCGGGCTACAAATACGCCTTTGGCTCGCACGTGTTCGACGCGCAGTACCAGTTTTTGGGGCCCGTGGGCTCAGTCGAAAACCCTGGGCGCGGGGCCGCCAGCGGCACCACCTACGCCAGCATCGGGCTGCAGTTTGCCACCCAGCGGGCCAAGCTGCCCTCGCTGCCGTTCCTGTCCGACATCAACTCCTTGCTGAACCTGCGCGCCAGCCGCAACGACCTGCTCATCCCGGTTATTTTCAGCCAGTCGTTCGGGCCCGAAGAAGAGATTGGGGCCATCAGCTACGGCGTGGTGTACGCCCACAGCTGGGTTAGCTACGGCTTCGCGCCGAGCAAAATCTACGGTTCCAACAACCAAATTGTCAGCGCCCTGCCCACCACCAGCCGCAACTTTTCGTCGTTCGGCGGCTTCGTCAACCTCAAGCTCGGCTACCGCTACTTCTACGTCATCCCGGCCGTGTCGCTCTTCTACCAGAACTACGGCGACTACGCCTTGCTGAACGGGGCCAGTACCTCGCTCAGTGGCCTTACGGTGGTGCCTTCGCTGGGCTTCCAACTCCGCATTCCCACGGCGGCCAGCCGGCGCTAAACGCGCCCAGCGGAACAATAAACCGGGGCCCGGCGCTTGTCTTAGCGCCGGGCCTCCTTATTTTTACCTTTCTGCCCCGCCGCGTTTTAATCTGATTCCCGCTTTATGGAAGCTCCCAACCCCGAATTCATGCGCGAAGCCATTCGCCTCTCCATCGAGAAAATGCAAGCCGGTTTCGGCGGGCCGTTTGGGGCCGTGGTGGTGAAGGATGGGCAAATTATTGCCCGCGGCTTCAACCAGGTCACCACCACCCACGACCCTACCTGCCACGCCGAAGTCGACGCCATCCGCAAGGCGTGCCAGGTGCTGGGCACGTTTCAGCTCGACGGCTGCGACCTCTACACCAGCTGCGAGCCGTGCCCCATGTGCCTGGGCGCCATCTACTGGGCGCGGCCGGCGCGGGTGTTTTTCGGCAGTACCAAGGCCGATGCCGCCGCCGTGGGCTTCGATGACCACTTCATCTACGACGAAATCGAGAAGCCCCTCGCCGAGCGCAGCATCCCGATGCAGCCGCTGCTGCGCACCGAGGCCCTGGCCAGCTTCCGCGCCTGGGAAGCCCACGCCAGCCGCACGCAGTACTAGCCCTCATGCTGGGCTAGCTAAACTGATTTGACTACCAGCACACCAGCACCATGCAGGTGGTCAAAATCATTGTCAGCTGTATGCAATTCTTCGTCAAAATAAAGAGCAGTAGCAGCTAGCCACAAATCATTCTTGCCCATGTTGCGGGCCGATACACCAGGCAACAACGGCGTTTCCTTTAGTTTGCCTTGACTATACGCATCCAGAAAGGCATACGTGGGTATTAGTTCTTCTGAAATGCTTATTGGAGGAAACCGCTCAAAGATTGTGCGCATCACGTACACCTTTTGGTAGCCCCAGTCGGCTTTTAGTGCGAAGGCTTCTAATTCGGCTGCTACTATCACGGAGATGATGGCACGGGTTGGTAGCGACTGTCCCCTCCGGATGTATCCGATTACCAGATTTGTATCAAGCACCATGGGGAGCCGCTGCTTTTTCGGCAGCTAACAACTCGTCCATCACGCGGTTCTCTTCCTCCGTAAAATGAATCACCGGCAATTGCAAAGGCCCACGTGCTTCCTGCTCATCTAAGAAGCGCTTTACACCATAGTCTTTAATATCCTCAGGACGCAATGAGCCACGGCCCTGCGCGCGCATCTGCTGGATGGGATTGGGAACGAAGCTCATGGGTTCGAAATAAGGTTGATGAATGAGAGCAACGCGGTAGGAATACGGCAAGTTTACAGCATGTTGAAGAAATGCAATAATGCTGGGTAAGAATTCGGAATTGATAAATCCTATTTTTGGTCCTAAATTACCTATCCCTTTGCCCGGTTTGGGCAGTGCACTGCCGCGCCATGATCAGCTTCTACCTCAACGACCAGCCCGTGCACACGGCCGAGCCCGCGGCCAGCGCCCTGCTCGACTTCGTGCGCTACCACGAGCACCTGATGGGCACCAAAATTGGCTGCCGCGAGGGCGACTGTGGCGCCTGCACCGTGCTGGTGGGCGAGCTGGGCCCTAATGGCCAACGCATTGCCTACCAGAGCATGACGAGCTGCCTCACGCCGCTGGGCAACGTGCACGGCAAGCACGTCGTCACGGTAGAGGGCATCAACCAGGCCAGTGGCCAGCTGACGCCGGTGCAGCAGGCCATTGTGGACCACAGCGGGGCCCAGTGCGGCTTCTGCACGGTGGGCTTTGTGATGTCGCTGACGGGCCACAGCCTCGGCGAGAAGCCGGTTACCGAGCAGAGCACCCGGGCCGCCATCGACGGCAACATCTGCCGCTGCACGGGCTACAAGTCCTTGGAACGCGCCGCCGGGGCCCTCGCCGCCGCGCTGGCCGCGCGCCCCGCCGCCGACGGCTTGCAGTGGCTGAGCGACAGGCAGTTTGTGCCTACCTACTTCCAGGAAATGCCGGCCCAGCTGGGGGCCCTGCGCGCCGAATCGGCCGCGGCTGCAGTGCCCACCGCTACTACACCCAGCGGTGCGGCTGGGGCCCCCAGCGGCGCGGGCTACCCCGTTTCCACTTCGCCCAATGGCCACGCACAGGGTCAAAACGGCCACCCCACCCATCCTTTCGCGCACCCGCTCCTGAGCGGCGGCACCGACTTGCTGGTGCAGCGCCTCGATGAGCTGCGCGAGCAGCCCGTGCGCCTGCTCTTCGACCAAAGTGGCCGGCGCGGCATTCGGCACGAGGCCGGGGCGGGCCGCGTGGTGCTGGGGGCCGCGACCACGGCCGGCCAATTGCTGGCATCGGAGCTGCTGTGCAGCTTGCTGCCACGCCTGCCCGAGTACCTCAAGCTGGTGTCGAGCACGCCCATCCGCAACATGGGCACCGTGGCCGGCAACTTCGTCAACGCCTCGCCCATTGGCGACCTAACCATCTTGTTTCTGGCGTTGGGCGCCGACGTCGTGCTGACCAACGCGGCCGGGGCCGTGCGCACGCTGCCGCTGGCCGATCTATACTTAGGCTATAAAAAGCTAGCCAAAACCGCCGACGAGCAGGTGACCGAAATCAGCTTCCCGGTCCCGCTACCTGGTGATTTGTTCAACTTTGAGAAGGTATCCAAGCGCACGCACCTCGACATTGCCAGCGTGAACACGGCCGCTTGGCTGCGCGTCGAAAATGGTGTGTTGGTGGCCGCCCGCCTTTCGGCGGGTGGCGTGGGGCCCGTGCCGCTGCTGCTGGCCCGCACGAGCAGCTACTTAATCGGCCGCGAGCTGTCGGCCGATACGGTGGGCGGCGCCAACGAAGTGATGCAGGAAGAAATCAGCCCCATCTCGGACGTGCGCGGCACGACGCAGTACAAGCGGCTGCTGCTACGGCAGTTGCTGTTCGCGCATTTCCTTCGGTTCGCCCCGGAACTGGCAGTGGCCGAATTGCTGTAAAACGCAGTGGTATTCCGTTAATCGTTTGCGTCACTAGGACGCAAAACCATCCTGTTATTTTGCTCGGCACTTGCGGAAACGAAGTACCACTGCGTTTTACGAACCATGAACCACCTCGACCCCCAGCGCCACGTGCGCGGCGAATCGCAGTACCTCGACGATGTGCCCGAGCAGCAGGGCACGCTGTTCGCGGCCGTGTACGAGTCGCCGCTGGCGCACGGCGTGCTGCGCGGCCTCGACCTGGGCGCCGCGCGCAGGGCCCCCGGCGTGGTGCGCATCCTCACGGCGGCTGATGTGCCCGGCCGCAACCAAATCGGCGGCATTGTGCCCGACGAGCCGCTGCTGGCCGAGGGCCACGTGCACTTCCGGGGGCAGCCGGTGGCGCTGGTGTTGGCCCGCACCGAGCGCCAGGCCCACGCGGCGCTCAAGCTCATTCAGGCAGATATTGAGCCGCTGGCCATCACCATCGACCCGCGCCGGGCCGCCGCGCAGGGCGAGCTGATTGTGCCGCCGCGCACTTTCCGCATTGGCGATTCGGCCGGTGCGTTTGCGGGTTGCGCCCACGTATTTGCGGGCGTGGCCGAAACGGGCGGGCAGGAGCATTTGTACATCGAAACGCAGGGCGCCTACGCCTTCCCGACCGAGCTGGGCGGAGTCAAAATCATTTCCTCGACCCAGGGCCCCACGGCTGTGCAGCGGCACGCCGCCGTGGTGCTGGGCGTGGGCATGCACCAAGTGGAAGTGGACGTGACGCGCCTCGGGGGAGGATTCGGCGGCAAGGAGGACCAGGCCACGCCCTGGGGCTGCCTGGCCGCGCTGGGGGCCTTTCTCACCCGCAAGCCCGTAAAGCTGGTGCTCGACCGCATGGCCGACATGCGCATGACCGGCAAGCGCCACCCCTACTCGTCCGATTTCAAAATTGGGCTAAGCCAGGAGCTGAAAATCATGGCCTACGAGGTCACGTACTACCAAAACGCCGGCGCGGCGGCCGACCTTTCGCCGGCCGTGCTGGAGCGCACGCTCTTCCATACCACCAACGCCTATTTCATCCCCAACGCAACGGCCACGGCCTACTCGTGCCGCACCAACTTGCCGCCCAACACAGCCTTTCGAGGCTTTGGGGGGCCCCAGGGCATGTTCGTCATCGAGGCGGCCATCACCAAAGCGGCCGAGGAACTGGGTGTGCTGCCGAGTGAAATTCAACGGCACAATTTGCTGCGCGAGGGCGACCAGTTCCCTTATCGACAGCCGGCCGAAATGTGCCACGCCGAGCAGGCCTGGGACACGGCCGCCGCGCAGTTTGACCTGGCCGGCCAGCGGACCGCAGTTGCGAAGTTCAACCACGACAACCAGTTGTTCAAAAAAGGCTTGGCGGTGATGCCCATTTGCTTCGGCATCTCGTTCACCAAGACGTTCATGAACCAGACCCGGGCCCTGGTGCACATTTACACCGACGGCTCGGTGGGCATCAGCACCGGCGCCGTGGAGATGGGACAGGGCGTGAACACCAAAATTGCGCAGGTGGCGGCCCGCACGCTGGGCATTTCGATTAACCGCATCAAAATCGAAACCACCAACACTACCCGCGTGGCTAACACCTCGCCCAGCGCCGCCAGCGCCACCGCCGACCTCAACGGCAAGGCCACCGAGCTGGCCTGCCTGGCGCTGCGCGAACGGCTGCTGCGCCACGCCAGCACCGAATTTTCGGTGGAGTATGAAGGTATCCAAATCGAAAACGAGCAGGTGCTGGCCGCCGGCATTCCGACCGAAACTACTTGGGAAAAGCTGGTAAGCAGCGCCTTCGTGCGGCGCGTGGCCCTCACCGAAAACGCCCACTACGCCACGCCCGGCGTGCACTTCGACGCCAGTGTGGAGCAGGGCCACCCCTTTGCCTACCACGTCTACGGCACGGCCCTCACCACCGCCACTGTGGACTGCCTGCGCGGCACCTACACCATTGACAGCGTGCAGATTGCACACGATTTTGGCCAAAGCTTCAGCCCGGCCATCGACCGCGGCCAGGTAGAAGGTGGCGTCGTGCAGGGCATCGGCTGGATGACGCTGGAAGAAGTAAGCTACAACGACGAAGGCCGCCTGCTCAGCAATTCGCTGAACAGCTACAAAATACCCGACCTGTATTCGGTGCCCGCCGTGCTCGATGTGCATTTCCTCGACACGCCCGGCCACCCCAACGCCATCCTGCGCGCCAAAGCTGTGGGCGAGCCGCCGCTCATGTACGGCATCGGGGCCTACTTCGCCCTGCGCGCCGCGGTGCGCGCCTTCTGCCCCGCCGGGGCCCCGCCGCTGGTGGCCCCCATGACGCCTGAGCGGGTGCTCGGCGGACTCTACCCGGCGTTTGTGGCGCACCCAGCCGGGGTAGTAGCCGGCCGCTAAGGGCACCGCGTTGCCCACCACGCCAGTGCGGGTCGGGAAGAATTGCCGCCTGGGCAATTCCTCCCGACCCGCACTGGCATTTCACGGAGCGCAGCTGCTACTGAAAAGGGGCCCAGCGCTACCGGTAAGGCCGCGCCGGGGCCCCTCTCCGCTAGGCCACGGCATACCCGTCGAGCACTTTCTTCGCGTCCAGGCGCTCGTCGAGCAGGCGCTTGCCCACCAAGTAGGCCACCACCGAGATGCCAACTTTATTGAACACGTCGAAGACGCTGAAGGCGATGTGAAGGTAGTTGAAGTCGATGTGGGTGAGCGTCAGCAGGTAACCTACCGGATACACGCCCCAGGTGGTCACGGTGGTGTAGCCAATGAACCTGAAGCCCCAGCGCTCGGTGTCGCTGCCCTGGCTGGCAAACTGCTTGTAGAGCCGGTAGAGCACGACCACGGCGATGACATAAAACACCGTGGAAACAGCCCCCCAGAACAGCACGCCGCTGGTGATAATGTCGCCAGTCGCCGTGATTTGCTGCTCGCCGATGTAGCCCGTCAGCACCATTAAAAAGTCGGCCACCAGCATCAGCGTAATGGCCCCCGCGGCTTCCTTGAAGCTGATGCGCAGCATCGAGGAGGCCTTGAGCAGCAGCAGCGGCGTGGTCACGGCCCAGTCCATGTAGCGGTACTGCCCGATGGCGATGTAGCTGTGCCGGAGGAGCGCCTCGCGGCCCTCGGCCGAGCTAATTTGGCTGAGGTCGAACAGCATCCCGTGGTAGAAGCGGGTGATGAGCAGGTACGACACCCCCGCCACGGCCGAGATAACGCCGCCGTAGGACCGCGAGATGCGGTGCTCCGGGGCCACGCTCGAATTGGTGAGGAAACTAAACACCAGGTTTCCCAAAAAACAATACGCCGTAACGGTCATGATGAAATACGTGACCATGGGCAGCATGCCCACCTCACCGGCGGTTGGGACAAAATCAGTGGCGGACGTCATGGCCGAGGGGGTAAGATGAAATAAAAAGCTGGAAAAAGCAGGTAATCAGCCCCCGATACGACCGGTTTAGCACCGATGTTGTGCTAAAAAAACAAAAATAAATCCTTCATTACTCTTTCATTTACTGGACCAGGACCCTGGATTCGCCGATTTGGGGCCCGGCGGTGCCACCGGCCAGAACCCCGCCGCGGCCCGCTCCCTATTGGGAAGCACAACCGCGGCGGGGCCCTAGCAAATTGACTGTTTTAAGTTTAATTGATTACAAATGCCGCCGCCGCCTTTCCAGGATGCGGTAGAACGAGCGGGTTTCGATTTCCTCGATGGTGAGGCCAGTGGGCACGATGTCTTCCGCTGAAATGGCGCCGCAGTTCAGGGCTTTGAGGAAGAAATTGAGCAGGCCCTGGCCGGTGGCGGCGTCGTCGAAAATATCGCCGGTGAGGGTGGAAATGGCGGCTCGCTCCACGAAGGTTTTGAGGCGGTGCACGGCCCCTTCGTAGCTGCTGAGGAAGAAGTTGTAGGTGGCCGCGTAGCGCATCGGCAGCTGGGCGGGATTGAGGTCCCAGCCCTGGTAAAGGCCGTTGATGAGCGAGTGCGTGGTGTGGTGGTAGGCCTGGCGCCAGCCGCTGTGCACGGCTTCCTGGTTTTCGCGCAGCTGCGCGAAACTCAGGTTATCGCCGCGGTGGGGCCCTATGGGCATCACGTTGGTGGCCCCGTCGGAGAGGAATATGCCGGTGCCGCCCAGTGCCACCTTGGTCATGTGGTGGGCGAAGTCGCACACGGGGTGCGCCATGGTTTGGTAGCGGGCCGTGATGCCAGCCGAGGCTGTGTAGTCGTAGGTGCCAAAGTGCGCCGCGATGCAGCGCCCCTCCGCGGCGCGCACGATGCGCAGCAGTGGGTTGCGGCCCTCCTCGTCCATCACGATTTGGGTAGCCTCCACCATCGTTTCCATTTTGAGGGCCCCGGGGGCCAGGCCGTTGGCTTTTTCCAGCAGCTCTAGCAGGCGCACCATCGTGGCCATTTGCTCGGGAATGGTGACCTTAGGCAGCATCACCACGAAGTTGTCGGGCAGGCGGCCGCCGGTCTCGGCCAGTAGCGTGGTCAGGAAAATGTCGAGCGTGCGCACGCCGCGGTGCTTCATGTCCTCGGTGAAAGGCTTGATGCGGATGCCGATGAACGGCGACAACGTGCCCTGCTGCATGCCCAGGGCCACTTCGCGGGCCGCGCGCACGGCGGTTTCGTCCTCCTCGGCATCGGGCCGGTTGCCGAAGCCGTCCTCGAAGTCAATCCGAAAATCCTCCACCGGCTCGCGCTTCAGCTTGTGCACAATCTTGTTGTACACCGAGTAGGCCAGCCAGGCCGGCTCCTGCTTGCGGGCCCCGGCGGGCAGCGCGTCGAGCCGGGCGGTGAGGGTTGCCACGTCGTGCTCCAGCACCGGCAAGTGCTCGTGGCCAGCCAGTTGCAGCACGCGGGCCAGCTCCACAAAGTTGGGCGCGTAGGTCTGGAGGTTACGCAGGGCAATTTCGCCCATCCGCACGCAGGTGTCGGCCTTGAAGAGGTTGGCGCCGCCGTACACGGTGTGCACGGGCTGGCGGTCGGGCCGGTCGCCGGGGTAGGTTTTTTGGAAGGCCAGGTTGGCCGCACCGAGCTGGTCAAGCAGGGCCGCTAGGTCGGTGCTGGGAAGGCTGAGTTTCATGGGGTAGGAAGGGTAAAACGGAGTGGTACTCCGTTCGTCGTTGTACGGGTCGTTCAAGCGGGAACGGAGGACCCCTCCGTTTTACGGCGCGCTCAGGAGCCGCGGTAGGTACTGTAGCCGAAGGGGTTGAGCAGCAGCGGCACGTGGTAGTGCGCGTCGTCGGCCACGGCGAAGCAGATTTCTACCAACGGGTAGAAGTACGCCCGGCCGTGCTTGGTGAAGTATTCCAGGGTATAGAATTTTAGCTTGTACACGCCCGGGGGCAGCACGGTGCCGGCGGGCAGCAAGTCGGTCAGGCGGCCGTCGGCGTTGGTGGTGCCGCGGGCCAGCTCGGGCCAGTCGCTGCCGTCTTGGCCGAGCAGCGCCACGGCGACGTCAGCGGCGGGCTCACCGCGGGTGGTGTCGAGGATGTGGGTGGTGATTTGGCTCATGAAGCAAGTAGTTTTTCAAGGCGCAGGCGCGTGATTTTGGCCTGCTCGCCCGTGGCAATTTGAATTTCGGCGGCCGGCGCATTGGGCAGGCGCGCTTGCAGCAGGGCCAGCATCTCATCGGCCGATTTGCCGGTAGCGCACACAATAAAGATGTAGCCAAATTTCGCTTCGTAAGCCGCGTTGCCCGCCGCCAGGGCCCCCAGCGTAGCGTCCGACGCCCGCCGCACGGCGCCCTGCTCACCGGCCGCCCAGGCGGCGGTGCTGGCAAATTTCTCCTTCAGGGCCCCCACGTCGCCAATTTTGGGGTGGTGCGCGAAGGCTTCGCGCCAGTCGGCTTCGGCCAACCCGTACCACACCGCATCGGCCGCGGCCAGCAGCGCCGCCGCCGTGGCGAAGGGAAACCGCTGGTTCAGGGCCCCCACCCAGGCCGGGGCCCCGCAGCAGGTAGCCAGGGCCCCGGCGCGGGCGGCAATGGGCAAGGCGTTGAGGTCAGAGAGGGTCATGGCAAAATCTCGTCATCATGAAAAATATTAGCCGCTAAGAAGCTCCTGTTTGAGTTAATAAAGCGGTCATGCTGAGCGCAGCCGAAGCATCTCTACTGCTCTACCAATCATAATTACTGCTGCGGGAGAGATGCTTCGGCTGCGCTCAGCATGACCTTTTTTATTAATCTCAAATAGTTTCTAATTCGCCTATTCGTACATATCGCGCGGGTCGGCCGCCGCCAATTCTATCAGAAACTGGCCGATGGCGCGGGTAGTGGCCGCCAGTACTGCGGCTCCTTTTTCAGCAGTAGCTTCGGCGGGGTCGCCGGCGCCGGTATCGGCGGTTACCTGGCTCCAGTCGCGCTGGGCCCACGCCCAGCCTTGCCGGAAGGCTTCAATGCGGAACGGCCGGGCGTGCCCCGGGCCGGCCTCCGCTAAGGGGCGCACCAGGGCCGGCGCAATGTGCAGCATGGCGCTGGTTTCAAGCGCGTCGGCATGGTCGCCGGGGGCCGTAAAAAACTGGCTGCGGTCCACGGTTTTAAACCAGTTGATGGTGCACAGGAACACGGTTGGGAACTCGGCCTGCAACTCGCGCAGGTGCTGGCGAAAGTCGTTGCCGCCGTGTCCGTTCAGCACCAGCAGCTTGGGAATGCCCTGGCGGGCCAGCACCTGCACCACGTCGCGCAGAATGGCGAGCTGCGTACTGGGATTCAAGTTAATGTCGAGGGTGATGTCCAACTGGCCGGTGTTCACGCCGAACGGAATGGTGGGCAGGACCACCACCTTGGCGCCGGCCTCCCAGGCCTGGCGCGCCGCCTCGGCGGCAATGTAGTCGCACTGGATGTTGTCGGTGGCGTAGGGCAGGTGGTAGTTGTGCGCTTCCGTGGCTCCCCAGGGCAGCACAACCACTTCATAGGCGGCGTCTTTCACGTACTGCCAGGTGGTTTCGGCCAGGATGTAGGGGCGGGGCGTCATGCGTAGTCGGGGCTGTTTAAATCAATAGAGAGGCATTTTAGGCCGTCATGCAGCGCGCAGCGAAGCATCTTTTTACAGTAGTAATCCTGATTAGTTACGCGGGAAAGATGCTTCGCTGCGCGCTGCATGACGGCCTATCCGAGCAACCCAACCTCTACACCACCGTCGGGAACCGGTTCACGTTTTTGTAATAAATGTAGACCGAGGGCTCCTTGCCAATGGAAGCGGCCCACTGCTGGCAGTAGGGGGCCATCCAGATGGCGTCGCCCTGCTGCACCGGGTACCACTGCTGGTCGAGCAGGTAGATGGCCTGGCCCTGCAAGTAAAGCAGGCCGTGCTCCATGACGTGGGTTTCGACCATCGGCAGGTTGCCGCCGGGCTGGTAGGTGAAAATGTTGACGGCCATGTCGAACCCCAACTCATTGGGCAGCAGCTCCTGGATGCGCAGGGCCTCGTCGTTCATGTAGACGGGGGCCCGGCTGTCGTCCTTTTCGCCCCACAGCACGCCGGGCGCCGGGTAGCCGTCGAGCGGCTCGTACACCTTGTGGAAGGTCAGGAGCTGGGTGCCGGGCGTGGCGTTTTGGAACAGGTAAGGCTGGCCAGTGGGCACGTACACGAATTGCCCGGCCGTCAGGGTTTTGTGGGTGCTGTCGGCGGCGGCTTCCACCTGGCCCGCCACCACGTAGAAGAAAATTTGCGAGGCCTGGGTCATGCCCGTCAGCTTGCCATCCGCCGTCAGCGTAACGAGCGTTTGGCAGAGCCGGGCCCCCATTTGCTCGTTGATGATGACGTTAACGGTGCAGTCCGTCCAGCCGGGCACGTTGCTGTTGATGTGGCCATCGGGCGCGATAAGGGCGTGGTTGCGCCGCACAACGGAGCGCGTGAGAGAGCCAAGTTTCATTTGGTTGACTTATGAATTAAAAATTGGGTGGTGAGAACGGGTGGCTGGTTTAGGCAAAGCTGGCGCTTGGGCGGCCACGGGCTCGCTGTTTCAAACCATTTTTAATTCTTCATTTTTAATTTTTAATTCAAAAATAAAGCGTTCGGCTACCTCCAGGGCCGCCGCCACGTCGGCCGCTTCCACGTTCTCCAAGGGGTTGTGGCTGATGCCTTTGTAGCAGCGGATGAACAGCATGGTGGCCGGCGCCACCGCCGACGCGGGCCCCGCGTCGTGGCCGGCGCCGCTCACCAGCCGCACTACGGGGTAGCCGCTGGCGGCAATGGCCTGGGCCAGCAGCTCGTTCAGGCCCGCGTCGCAGGCCACGGGCGCGGTGGCTTGCACCAGCTGCCAATCGAGTGCCAAGCCGCGCTGGTCGGCAATGGCCGCAGCTTGCGCGTGCAGGGCCCCGTAGGCCGCCGCCAGCTCGCCGGCGTTGGGGCTGCGCAGGTCGAGGCTGTGCACCACGTGGCCGGGAATGACGTTGCTGGCCGAATGGGCAATGCGCAGCTGGCCCACCGTGGCCACCAGGCCGCGGCCGTGGGCCAGCGCGAAGGCCTCGGCGGCGAGCACAAACTCGGCGGCGGCGGCCAGCGCATCCTGGCGGCGGGCCATGGGCACGGTGCCGGCGTGGCCGGCCATGCCCTGCCAGGCCAGTTCCACGCGCTGCTGCCCGGCCAGGGCCGTGACGAGCGCTACCGGCACGCCACTTTCCCACAGCACGGGGCCCTGCTCGATGTGCAGCTCGAAGTAGCCTAGCCACTCGGCGGCGGGCAGGGCCCCGGCGGGAATTTGCGCGGCGTCGCCGCCCATCGCGGCAATGGCCTGGGCCAGGGTAATGCCCTGGGCATCGGTTCTGGCCAGCAGCGCGGGGTCGAAGGCGCCGGTGACGACCTTGCTGCCCAAGTAGGTAGTGTGAAAACGCACGCCTTCCTCGTCGCTGAAGGCCATCAGCTCCAGGTTAAACGGCAAGTCAACTTGTTGCTGAATAATATTTTCCACCAGATTCAGCGCCATCAGCACGCCCAGGGGCCCATCGTACTTGCCGGCATTCACCACCGTGTCGATATGCGAAGCCAGCACGAAGGTTTGGGCCCCGGGGCGCCGGCTGGCCCACCGCCCGCGCAGGTTGCCGATGCCGTCGAGGCGCGTTTCCAGGCCCGCGGCTTCAAACCACCTTTGCACCAAATCGCGCCCGCGCACAAAAGCCGGCGTGCCGAAGGTGCGCGTCACAGTGGCGCCGGTATCGTCTTCGCTGATGGCCGCCAATTCCTCAATGCGGGCGAGGACGTGGGCGGTGCGGGTTTGATAATCGGTCATTTAAGAAAGTATTGTAAGAAGCTTGAAGCGTAGCGCCTCCGCGCGACGGGCCGCAAACATGGGCCCCTAGCGGCTCAGCAGCTGCCCGCGGTTGAGGTGTAGGAAATCGGGGTGGCGAAACACTTCCTCGCCGGCCAGGAACGTGTGCGTGACCACGCCCGCCAGCGTGCGGCCCAGGTAAGGCGAAACCTTGTGGCGGTGGTGCAGCAGCGCCTCAGTCACGGTGAACTGCATATCGGGGGCCAGCACCAGCAGGTCGGCGTCGTAGCCTTTGACAATCTGGCCCTTGCGGTGCGCCTGGCCGATGAGCCGGGCGGGGTTCGCACTCAGCCAGCGGGCCAGGTCGGGCAGCGTGGCGCCGCGCGTTTTGGCGGCCGTCCACAGCACGGGCAGGGCCAGCTGGAGCGAGGCGATGCCGCCCCAGGCGCTGGCGAAATCGCCGCTGGCGAGTTGCTTGAGGGCGGGCGGGGCGGGCGAGTGGTCGGTGGCCACGAAGTCGATGAGGCCGCTTTGCAGGGCCCCCCACAGCTGCTCGTTGTTGGCCCGCTCGCGGATGGGCGGCGCGCACTTGAACTGCGTCTGGCCGTCGGCGATGTCCTCGGCGTTGAAAAACAGGTAGTGCTGGCCGGTTTCCACGGTGATGGGCAGGCCGTGGGCCTTGGCTTCGGCAATGACTGCCAAGGAGTTGGCCGACGACAGGTGCACAATGTGCACGGGGCCCCCAAACTCGGCGCACAGCCGAACCATCAGCGCAATAGCCTTGTCTTCCCAGTTTTTGGGGCGCGAGGCCAGGTAGTTTTGGTACGACCGGGTATCGCCGCTTTTCCAGTCGTCGTTGTCTTCGGATAGCTCGCAATGCACCAGCAGCGGCAGGCCGTGGTGGGCCAGCAGCGGCATTACGCGCCGCAAATCCGCCTCGGTGGCGTTCGGAAAATCGTCGATGCCCGAATGCGTCAGAAAGGCCTTGAAACCCAGCACGCCGGCCGCAATCAGGGGCCCCACTTCGGCCGCGTTGCCCGGCACGATGCCGCCCCAGAAGCCCACGTTGGTGTGCAGCTGGCCCGCGGTGGCGGCTTGCTTCAGGCGCAGGCTTTCGACCGATGTAGTGACCGGCGCCGAGTTCAATGGCATGTCCACCAGCGTGGTAATGCCGCCGGCCAGCGCGGCACGGGTGCCGGTATCGAAGCCCTCCCAAGCGGTGCGGCCGGGCTCGTTGAGGTGCACGTGCGGGTCGATGACGCCGGGCAAGATGGCGGCGTCGCCCAGGTCGAGCACGGGGCCGGCCACGGGGGCCCCCACGGGCAGCACGTCGGCGATGCGGCCGCCGCGCAGCACCACCAGGGCCGGGCGCTGGCCGGCGGGCGTAACGACGGCGGTACTTTTCAGGGTTATATCCATCGGGCGGTGGCGGCGGGCGACTATCTTGCCGCTCCTTTTTTCGCCCCGCAAGCTACGCGCCATGCCCATTAAACTCGCCGCCAACGCCTACGGCAAAAACGCCGTGAATCTGTCGCGCGTCATCCGCCACGCCGGCCACCACGAGTTCCGCCAGGTATCGGTGAGCGTGCAGCTGACGGGCGACTTCGAAACGGCCCATACGCTGGGCGACAACGCCTTGATTCTGCCCACCGACACCCAGAAGAATACCGTGTACGCCCTAGCCAAGGAGCATTTCACGGGCCCCATCGAGGCGTTTGGACTGGTACTGGCGCGGCATTTCGTGAGCCGCAACCCGCAGGTGCACCAGGCGCGCATCGAAATCGTGGAGCACTTGTACCAGCGCATGGTGTTCGACGGCCACAGCCACCCGCACGCCTTCACCGGCGGCTCGGAGAAGCGCCGCGCCGTGGTGGTGCTGCGCGCCGGCGGGGCCCCACCCACTGTGTACGCCGGTTTGAAAGGCCTGCTGCTGCTCAAAACCGCCGGTTCGGGCTTCGTGGGCTACCCCAAAGACGAGTTCACGGTGCTGCCCGAAACCACCGACCGCATCCTGGCCACCGAGTGCGAGGCCGAGTGGGAATACACCACCGCCGACCTCGATTTTGAGGCCCAGTACCAGCAAATCCGCACCAACCTGCTGCGCACGTTTGCCGGCCACCATAGCCTGTCGGTGCAGCACACGCTCTTCGCCATCGGCGAAAACATCCTGAAAGAGAACGAGCTAGTCAAGGAAATCAGCCTCGTCATGCCCAACAAGCACCACGTTCCCTTCAACCTGGAGCCCTTCGGCCAAGCCAACACCAACGAAGTATTTGTGGCGACGGACGCGCCGTTTGGCTACATCACCGGCACGGTGGTGCGGGAGTGATTTCTTAATGTGGATACAATTTGGAAATGAAGCTATTGAGTAGTTCTATTGAACGTCAGGCAGAGCGCAGCGAAGCATCTTTACCGCGTAACTAATTATGATTACTGCCACAGTAGAGATGCTTCGCTGCGCTCTGCCTGACGTTCAATAGGATTTTCACATCTCCCACATTACTCCCATTTCCATCTCAGTAAAAATGCCCTTCCCTCCCCGCGACTTGCCTGCTTGGGCCCTGGCGGCCGCCGCTTTGCGGGCCGGCCAACCGGCGGCGCTGCTGTGCGTGCTGCGGAGCGAAGGCAGCAGCCCCGGCCGCCAGGGCTTCAAAATGGCCGTGACGGACGCGGCCACGGCGGGTTCCATCGGCGGCGGCATCATGGAGCATAAGTGGGTGGAGCTGGCCCGCCAGCGCCTGCGGGCCGGCGACGCCGCGCCGATGCTGCGCCCCCAGGTGCACCGGCTGGGGGCCCCGGCCGACCGCTCGGGCATGATGTGCTCGGGCGAGCAGGAGGTGCTGCTGTGGCCCCTCACCCCCGCCGATTTGCCGGCCGTGGCGGCCATCGAAGCGGCCCTGGGGGCCCTGGGCAGTGGGGCGTTTGAACTGAGCGAAGCCGGCGGCCTGCGGGTGCTGCCCGGGGCCCCGGCCACGTTCTACGATTACCAGCCGGGGCCCGGCTGGCGCTACCGCGAGCAGCTGGGGTTCCGCGACCAGCTCACCATCGTGGGGGGCGGGCACGTGAGCCGGGCCCTGGCGCGGGCCGCCGGGGCCCTGGATTTTGAAATTACCGTGCTCGACGACCGCCCCGACCTGCCCACGCTGGCCGCCAACGACGACGCCCACCACCGCCACGTGCTGGGCAGCTACGAGGCGTTGGCCGCCGCCGTGCCCCCGGGGCCCCACCGCTACGTGGTGGTGATGACCGTAGGCTACCGCACCGACGCCGTGGCCCTGCGCCAGCTGCTGGGCCACCAGTGCTGCTACTTGGGCGTGATGGGCAGCGCCGCCAAAGTGGCCGAGCTGCGCCGCGTGCTGGCCGAAGAAGGCTTTCCGGCCACCGAGTTGGCCCGGCTGCGGGGGCCCATCGGTGTGCCCATTGGCAGCCGCACGCCCGCGGAAATTGCCGTGAGCGTGGCCGCCGAGCTGATTGCGGTGCGGAATGGGGCCCCGGGAGCCGGCCAGTAGCGCTACGGCTTCTCGCCGTCGGCCTCGCCCCCGCCGCCGTTGGCCGAGCCGTCCACATTGCCGCCCTGGAAGTAGTTTTCCGTGAAGATGCGGTAGCGGTCGAAGATGGAGCGCACCGAGCGCACGAGCACCACCTCGCCGCGCAGGCCCTCGGGCACGGTTACGCCCGAGGCGTAGCCGTTCCAGACGGCGCGGTTGGTTTTGGCGTCGATGAGGGTGACGAGCAGCGTGCCCTCGGCCAGCAGCAGGCGCACGGGCTGGTACACGTGGCGCTGCTCATCGGGGGTTTCGTCCTCCTCGGCGTCGTTATTTTTCACCCACGTGGTCAGCTCCTCCTGGTTGAAGCCGTGGAAGTGCATGTCGCCCTCAAAAATGCGGAAGCTCACCAGCAAATCGGGGCGGTTGGTGCCGCGCGCCGGGCGGTAGCCCTGGCTGCGCATGCGCTGCCGGATGGCGTCGCGCAGGGTTTCGCCCAGGTGGCTGGTGTCGGCGGACAGGCCCGTGCCGGTGATGAAACTGTAGGAGCGGTAGCGCCGGAACCGGCCGCCGTAGCTGTAGTCCGACTCGACGCGGGCTTCGCGTGCCGCAATGCAGCCCGGTAGCAAGCCGGCCGCCAGCAGGCAGCCCAGCCAAAAAGCAAGGGTAAATTTCATTTCAAATGGGAGGAAAAGAAGATTGGACTTCCAAGTTACAAAACCTCACCCAATTTCCACGCACCGCCGCATACATAACGCATTCATAATACAGGCACTACCTCCGGCCGCTCGCCCGGGGCCCCGGGTACCGTTTTGGGGCCCCGGGCATCCCCTTTTGGCTCTCTCCGCGAAGCCCACCGGGCCTGGTGGGCCGGGCCGCGCCCGCCCAAGCCCGCACCCGGGGCCCCCAGACGCCGCCATTTCATTTGCCGGCTGGCCGGTTTTCTTCGCCGAAACCAGCGCCGAGAGCTAGGCCGCGGTGCCGGTTTCGGCCAGGGCCACGGGCTGCATGTAGGCGTGCTTCACGGCCGGGAATTCCTGCTTGATGGCGGCGTGGATGCGCCCGATGGCCTCGGTGATGGCGGCCGTCGTCAGGTCGGGGCGGAAGGCGACGCCCTGCACCAGCGTGATTTCCTCGGGGCCCAGGTAGATGGTAGCGATGCGCATGGCCTTCGCCACAGCCGCGTCGGCCTCGGTGAGGGCCACGAGGCGGCGGCGGGTGGCGGCGTTCACGCCTTCGCCCAGCAGCAAGCTCTTGCTTTGGGCGGCCAGGGCCCCGGCCACGCCCATCAGCAGCAGCCCGATGAGGATGGACGCCCCGCCGTCGAAGTACGGGTTGTTCAGCATATGGCCCAGGAACACGCCAAAAAAGGCAATGACCAGCCCTAGTACGTCGGAGGCGTCCTCAAAAAGCACCGTAAACGTGGCGGCGTCCTTGCTGCTTTTCAGGGCGGCCCAAAACGACTGCGCGCCCCGCTGCGCGTTGAAGGCGCGCCAGGCGGTGCGCAGCGAGTAGCCATCCAGGGCAAAGGCGATGCCCAGCACGATGTAGTTCCAAAACGGGTCCTTCATCGGCTCGGGGTGCCGCAGGTGGGTCACGCCTTCGTAAAAGGACAGGCCGCCGCCGACCGCAAAAATCAGCAGCGCCACCACGTACGACCAGAAATACTGCTCGCGGCCGTAGCCGAAGGGCCGGTGCTCGTCGGGCGGGCGCTGGCTGCGGCGCAGGCCCAGCAGCAGCAGCAACTCGTTGCCGGTATCAACGAGCGAGTGGATGCCCTCGGAAAGCATGGCCGAGCTGCCCGTGATGCCGGCGGCCACAAACTTGGTAGCGGCAATGCCCAGGTTGGCCGCCAGCGCTGTGTAAAGCGCCGTATTAGAAGATGCCATGCGTTTCTGATTAGCGCGGCTACCGGCCGCTGGCGCCTTTAACGCGGCTGGGGCCCTACCGGTAGCCGGCGGCTTGCAGCGCAAACAGCTCGGCGTAGCGGCCGCCCTTAGCCAGCAGCTCTTCGTGGGAGCCAATCTCCACGAACTGGCCGTTTTCGATGACCAGGATGCGGTCGGCCATACGCACGGTGCTGAAGCGGTGGCTGATGAGGACGGCAGTTTTGCCCTGGGTCAGCTCCTTGAAGCGCTCGAAGACTTCAAACTCGGCGCGGGCGTCGAGGGCGGCGGTAGGCTCGTCGAGGATCAGGAGCTGGGCGTCGCGCATGTAGGCGCGGCCGAGGGCGATTTTTTGCCATTCGCCGCCGCTCAGGTCCACGCCGCCGTTGAAGCGGCGGCCAATCATCTGGTCGTAGCCGCCGGGCAGCTTGGCAATTACCGAATCGGCGAGGCTTTGGTGGGCGGCGGTTTCGATGCGGGACTGGTTGTCGCGCTGGTCGATGCGGCCCACGGCCAGGTTCTGGCCGGCCGGCAGCTGGAAGCGCACAAAATCCTGGAAGATGACGCCAATTTCCTGGCGCAGCTCGGCGGGGTCGTACTCGCGCAAATCGTGGCCGTCGAGCAGGATGCGGCCTTCGGCGGGGTCGTAGAGGCGGGCCAGGAGCTTGACGAGCGTGGTTTTGCCGGCCCCGTTCTCGCCCACCAGCGCCAGCTTTTCGCTGGCCCGCAGCGCAAACGAGAGGTTGCGAATGGCCCATTTTGTACCATTCTTGTACTGGAACCCGACGTTTTCAAACTGAAACCCCTGCTGAATGGGGCGCGGGAACGGCCGGGCCGTTTCGACGCCCACCGCTTGGCGCGTGATTTTCGGCCGCAGGGCAAAGAAATCAAAGAAATCCTGTAAGTACAAGGCCCCATCGGCCACCGAGCTGAAGCGGCTCAAAATGCCTTCGAGCAGGCCCCGGAGCCGCGCAAACGAACCGGCCAGAAAGGTAAGCTGCCCGATGGAGATTTGCCCGGCCACGGCCCGCGCCAAAATGTAGACGTAAGCCCCGTAGTAGCCGGCCGCGCCCACCGCCGCGAACACCGTGCCCCAGCCGGCCCGCCGCAGCGCCAGGCCCTTGTTTTGGGCGTAAAACTGGTCGGAAAGCGTGCGGAAGCGGTCCACCAGGAAAGCGGAAAGGCCAAAGATTTTTACCTCCTTGGCCGTTTCGTCGGAGGCCCCGGTCTGGCGCAGGTAGTCCAGCTCGCGGCGCTCGGGCGTCCAGGAGTGGCTCAGCGAGTAGCTGCGCTCGTTGAAGTGGCTCTCGCCGAGGAAGGCCGGCACCACAGCCAGCAGCAGCAGCCCCAGCAGCCACGGCTGGAAGGCCACCAGCCCGGCAGCCAGCAGCACGAGCGTCACGGCGTCCTGGCCCTGGGCCAGCACCTGGCTCATCAGCACCGAGCGCGAGAGCGTCTGGCGGCGCGCGCGCTCCAGCTTGTCGTAAAAAGTGCTGTCCTCGAACTGGTCCAGGTCCAGCTCGGCGGCGTGCTCCATGAGGCGGATGGAGGAGGCGTTGGCAAACAGGTCGCCGAGTAGCGAATCAAGCAGGGCCACGGCGCGGCCCGAGGCGTCGGCCAGCAGCACGAGGCCAAACTCCAGGGCCACCAGGGCCCCCACGGGCCCCAGGGCCCGGTCGGCGGCGGGCAGCCGCGTGAGCTGCACCACGTCGTCGAGGATGAGTTTGCCCACGTAGAGCGTAGCCAGCGGCAGCGCGGCGCGTAGCAAGCGCAGCAGCACGTTGCCCACCGTGAGGGCCGGGCTGGTGTACCAGATAAGTTTGAGGAAGGCCGGCAGGTGGCGCAGGGCCCCCACCCGCTCGCGCACGCTCACGGCAGGCTTCTCGGGGCCCCGGCCGCCGTTCGGATTTTTGGCGGAGATATTTTTCAGAAAGTCAAGCATTACCGGGCCCCGGGCAAGGTTGGGGCCGGAAGGCACGGGCCGCCGTTTTGGCAGGGCACAGTCGTGGCCTTACCGGATTATTCTAACTTAGAGCGGTTTCGTGGTCAGGGTCTACAGGCAGGGTTTTTTTTGCAGCATGAAACCGTACTCACCCGATTTACGCGAACGAATAGCGGCCGCCTGTGCGGCGGGCAATACCTCCATCAGCCAAGTAGCTGTCCGGTTCAGCGTGTCGCTTTCGTTTGTCAACAAACTGCTCAAGCGCCAGCGTACGAGCGGCTCACTGGCGGCCTTGCCCCACCGGGGCGGTCCGTCGCCGCTGCCCGACGCCGACGCCCGCCCCCCCCTGGCGGCCTGCGTGGCCCGGCAGCCCGATGCGACGCTCGACGAGTTGCGCGGGCACCTGGCGGCCAGCGGTGGCCCGGCGGTGGGGCGCACCACCCTCTGGCAGGGCCTGCAGGCCCTGCATTTGCGGCGCCAAAAAAGAGTGTCCACGCCGCCGAGCGCGACACCGAACGGGTGAAGCAGCTGCGCCGGGACTTTCTCGAAGCGTTGCCGGGCCAGGACGTGACCCGGTTCAAGTTCGTGGACGAAACCAGCGCGAACCTGACTTACACCCGCCGCTACGGCCGCGCCCCGGGCGGCCGGCAGGTGGCCCGGGCCGCTGCATAGCGGCCCGAACGTGACGGTGATTGCCGCCTGCACGACCCAGGGCGTCGAGGCGGTCATGGAACTGAACGGGGCCGTCGATACGGCCGCCTTTGCCGTCTACCTCGACCAGGTGCCGGGGCCCACGCTGGCACCCGGCGACGTGGCCGTGCTCGACAACCTGCGCGTGCACAAAGCCCCGGGCCGGGCCGAATTGGTGGAAAAGCGCGGCGCCCGTCTCTTGTTCCTGCCGCCCTAGTCGCCCGACTTTACGCCGGTGGAATTGGCCTTTAGCAAGCTTAAAACCTTCCTGCGCACGGCCCAGGCCCGCACCCGGCAGGCCCTGACCGACGCCGTGCGGGCCGCCCTGGGCTGGATTAACGAGGAAGATGCCATAAATTGGTTTCACCACTGCGGCTATCATGTACACTGACTACGAATCTGCTCTAGCCTGTACTATCTAAATGTATAAATTTAAAAAACGGCACCTAAACCATTGCTTACTCAAAGCAATAGTTTCATCCCCCTCAATAGCCAAAAGCCTATTATACAGTGCGCACTACCGCTGCTTTCCCACCATCACCAACCTAACATGAGAAGCTGCGCAACGAAAATGTCTTCAGGCGCCAAAGACCAGCTAAACAATACCCAAGTATATTTCGGTCAATTTATGTGCGTCCGCGAGCATGCTGCATTATCAAAAATTCTACCTATTCTTAAACCATCTCCAACTTTCCTTAGACAACATCTAAGCAATAAAAGAAAACACGCAATGCCATTCAAACCAGCCCTTTACAAAATCAAATTTATGCTCAAGCATTGCCTCTTGCCTTTGGCACTATTACCCATCTTAGCAGCGTGTTCAGCTAACCAAGAACTATTAACACGGGAGCCAAGCACCGCCCGTTACAAGCGCGAAGGCCATATTAGCCAAGTGCCAACCAGGGCAGTGTATAAAGGGGGGCAACCCGATGGTACCGATGTACTCACCATCATCGTGGGGCGCTCTCCCCGCCCCGGCGACGGTTCCTTCATCGTTAGCTACGCCAAGCCGACTGGCGCACCAATCTCAGGATACAGAGCTACCGTACTCACGTATACTTACGTGGAAAACTCAGTAGTAATTGGCACCAACTACAGTGCCCATCTACGCGGTACGCTAACCCCAACGCCGCGCGGAGGATATTCCGGCACGTTCCACGGAACGCGCTTAGGCGATGAATCCGACAAACGCAGCACCATTAAGGGCACATTTACAGATGTACGCCCATGATTTATGACTTTCGCAATGCTCAATATTTAGTAGCGAAATAAATTGACTGCGTTTATTTCGAATATATATAGCGGATTCGCGAACGGTTCGCCCACTTTTTAGGAGGGTTGGGTGTGGTAACCGCAGTGGTCAAACCAGTTTCGGGCGTCTTGACCGGTAATCCAGTCGACCGCTTCACGCAGGGCCGCTTGCAGGGCTTCGTACGAGCGGGCCACGCAGGCGCGCAACTTGGTTTTGAGCTTGCTCCAGGCCTGTTCGACAGGGGAAAAGTCAGGCGAGTAGGGTGGCAGGAACAGCACCTCTACGCCGCGCCCGGCCAGCCACGCGCGCAGCCCGCCAATCTTATGCACAGCCAGGTTGTCGAGTACCAGTACGTCGCCCGGGCGCAGGGTGGGGGCCAGGCAATGGGCCACGTACAAGGCGAAGCTACGCTGGGGGAGCGCCCCTTTTAGCACTTGCACCGCGCCCAAGCCGCGTACGGATAGCGCCCCGATGAGCGTCAGCGACGAGCCGCGCCGCAGCGGTACGGCCCCGCCCACGCGCCGTCCGCCGATGGCGCGGCCGTGGGTACGGGCATAGTCCAGGCGCAGGCCCGTTTCGTCCAGGAAGTGAAAGCGCGCCACGTCCGGCCGGGTGCAGACCTGGTCGACGTGCTGATGACGGGCCGTGCGTACCCGCTCGGTGTCCCGCTCAGCCGCGTGCAGGCTTTTTTTTTCGTCGTAAGTCGTGCTCCTCCAGCACCTGCCAGATACAGGTCTGGCCCACGGGCCGCCCGCCGCTGGTCTGCCAAGCGCGGTTTACTTCGGCCAGCGTCGCGTCCGGGTGCTGCCGCACATACGCGACCAGCCAAGCCCGGGCCGCCGCGTCGAGGTAGCGGGCGCGCCCGCCCGTGGCTGGTTTGGGCGCCAGGGCGCCGGTGGCGGCCTGGCGGCGCACCAGGTCCTTGACGAAAGAGCGGCTTACGCCGAAATGCCGGGCTACGGCCGCCTTTTGGGCCCCGGGCTGCTGGCAGGCCGCGGCCACGCGGGTGCGTAAATCAAGCGAGTACGGATGCATACACCCGCCTACGGCCGTCAGTCGATAATGGCTGAACTGTTCGCGAATCCGCTATAATATATTATTTATAATTTATATAAATCAACAAACAATAATAGAATATTCTTAAATCAAAGTGTGGACGTGAAATCTCATGATTAGCTAATAGCAAGATCTGACTTGCATAAAAGTTTAGGCCCAAGAAGTCTTTGATCAGTACCGAACTAATTTTCGCACCGATCCAAAACGCTGCTCCGGTATCTTTTTGCGCTTAACACAACGAATAGACTATTATCTATCAAGCATTACTACAGACAGCAGACTCTTGATTAATAAAAAACCCTAACCTTTTAAAAAACCCAATAGGTGTCAGGTATTCCTCCCATATTTCCCTGAGCCTTTTTTGCAAATCGATAAAATCCTTTTCCGAAATATTGTCATGAAATTTAACCACGGCATCGGCTATTCTATCTATATCCTTTTCTTCTACCCAAACACAAAGACTTTTCCAATCAATTAGATTATCAAAAGGCAAAGTGCTATCCGTATTTACAAATACAGGAATTCTTCCGCAGCATAGCGTCTCAAAAAAACGGACCGAATTATTTCCTAAACCACGAACACATAAAGTATAATCACTTTCTATTATATTTTCGACGAATTTAGTTCTGAAATCTTCATTGCTTTCTGCGGTATCCCCGGTATTCATACCCTTAGGACCGAAAGCAAAATTACTTTTTAATCTAAAATTAGGGATAATCGTCGTTGCTTTTTGCAGACCTATTATTGCCCTTGCCCGGTACGAGTGGGAAATTCTATCTGGGTACTTTTGCAGTATTCCGGCATAGTTAGCAACCAGTTTTGCAATTCCAACTATCTTTTCCCTACCCATTTTAATGTTTAGGGGAGGCGCGTAACCGCAAAAACCTACAACTGGTTTAACATTTTTATTTCGTAACTTAAGTTCGCCATTACTATATCTTTCTAAGAAATCTTCGAAGAAATGTGGCCAAGGGTAGACATTGACAGCTTGTTTCGATTTACTTATTGCACTGTTAAATATAATTGCATTCTTAACCGGAATATTAATTTCCAAAACGTCATGGCCAACAAAAATTAATATTTTTTTTCCTGCCCTCTCTACCTCTTCTATAAATCCGCTTATCGCTTCTTCAAATTTTGACTGATCACTAATTACATCATAAAATATTGGCAACAAGCAGGCATCACATTCCTCGATACTTGTTAGTTCCAGAAACGACTTCCCTAAGTTCAAGAAATCATCGTATCTGCCGTGCCGAATTGACTCAGCATCCGCTTCAAAATTTCCGATAAAAGGAATCAACAGTTCAACGGGTTCGCCTTTATTTAAAAGGCTCAGATCCGTATAAAGTTTTAGTTTCATGTTTATATCGTTTAAAAGTTCTAGAGCTTTAGTATAAGTGGGAAATATATAAATATATTTTAATGATCAATATTAATAAAATCAATTTAATATAATATTAAAATATTTATAATTTTTCCGAGTAAAGCAATATAAATTTTAGAACAAACCAACGCGCTTTCCTACAAAAAGGACGAACGAAGCTTATTACGCATAAGCAAATGTAAGGTTTGTTGCAAACGTTTTAACCAGTACACTACGAACGGATTAGTGAATATTTTTATCTTCTTATTGGTATACAAACGATTACGAACCTTAGCAACATAGCACATTTTATATCTAAATAGCTTTAAAACGATATTATTTTTACAACCGTCTCAGTTACGAATATCGTTGCTATAGCTACACTATGTTATGCATTTGTGAGCGAAATCGATGGGTGTAGAAATGACTGGTCGTGCTCACCCCAGCGACGTGACCGACGACGGATGATCCTGTCTAATTGCCGTATTTACTATTAGTGCGCGAAGATGCGGGGCAACGTTAGTACCCACCGTGCGAATTATTTAAGGCTTTGCGCTACGTAATTCGCACGGGCTGCAATTAGCGGGGTTCCTCCCCCACAATTTACCCCCGTGGGCCCCGCGTTACCAGCAATGGTCCCGCGGGCGCGAGGCGCGCGTCTTTCCAGGCGCTGACCGACGATTTGTGTTAAGTGCTACGGCTGATCAAGCCCTACCCCGCCGGACCCAGTGCGGTGGTGTTTAACTCGCACACACTACTGAGCACCCCGAAAAGCGGTTCCCGTGCCAGTTACGACGGGGCCAAGCGGCGCAAAGGCAGCAAGGTGCACGCGGCCGTCGACACGCTAGATGTATGGCCGGCTGGCCGCCGCCGTGATACCAGCCAACCAACAAGAGCGGGCCCAGGTAGGCCTATTGGCTGAAAAAGTACAGCTCGCGTCCGGTCAAAGCGTTACGCTGGCCTACACCAACCAAGAATACACCGGCGACACGCCGGCACAGGAGCACCACGTTGGCTTGCAACTTGTGAAGCTCAGGCAAGCCAAACACGGCGTTGCACTGGTGCCCCGTCGCTGGGAGACGGAGCACAACCTGAGTTGGAGCGCCAGCTACAAACGCATGGTTGTGAGTTTGTAGCGACTCCATAACTTGGCCTTTGTTGGAATTATGCTTTCCAAAGCCAATATGCTTAATTTGCTCACAAACACACAACACCGTCTAGCTGTAAATAGGCTAGGGCACTCCCGCAGTGCTAAAACTTACTTCCCCGCTACCAGTGGGCGGAAAAAAGACTCCAACTCGTTGGCCAGGATGGCGTGGTCTTCCACGTTGGGATGGCCGCCGCAGCCGTGGGCTTGCATGGGCTGGAAGAAGTAAAGGGCCACGGGCGGATCGGCGGGACGGCCGGCTTCGGTTTGGGTTTTGATGGCCGTCAGGCAGTTTTGCAGCTTCGTGCGGTTTTGGCCGTTGACCATCGGGCTGCTGAGCAGGGCGATGCGGGCTTGGGGGTACTTTGATTTCACTAATCCCACAAAGTCGATGTAGCGGCCCACGAACTGAGCACTGTCAAAGGGCAGGCGCGGGCGCTTGCCGTCGCCGTTGCTGAAGTCGTTGGTGCCAAGTGCGATGCTGACAACTATGGGCGTGAACGTGGCAAAATCCCAACGCTGAGGGCTGGCTTCCTGAAAATCCGTTTTTTCATACACTTGGGGCATGGTGGGCCCATCGCTGTTCCAGTTGCGATAGGCCCCGATGCCGCTGACGCTGCTCAGCATGAAGCGCGTTTTCAGGGCCCGGGCCACCCGGGGCCCGTAGGCCTGGTAGGCGTTGTGCTGGTCGTGGTAGGCGCCGGTGCCGCAGGGCACTTCCGACGCATCCATAGCCGCGCCGCAGGTGATGCTGTTGCCGATGAACTCGATGAGCGGCGCGGCCGGCTCGCGCAAGGCTTTCACCCGCTGACCCGTGATTTTCTGGATGAAGATGGGTCCCGTGTGGGCCTCGGTGGCCTTGTACACCCACACCGTGTGCCGGCCCGGGCTGGGGGCCGTTAGCACCAGCGGGGTTTTTGCGTTGCCATCGATGCGCAGGCGGCGCTGATACACACCGTCCAGCTCGTATTGCAGGTAGTTGTGGTCATCAGCGCCCGGCAGGGACGCAAATATTTCACACTGCGTGCCCTCGAAGCTGAACCCGAAGTGCACCGCCGAGCTGATGAGCTCCAACTGCCCCGCCGCGGTGAGGCGGTAGCGGCCGTAGGCCGGCAAGGCGGTGGCGGGCAGGGTGCTGGGACCCTTGGCAGGCACGGCGGCGGGCGCGGCACTCAGGCCCAGGCCACAAAAAGCGAGGAGTACGTACTTGTTGAGCATTCTCATTGTGAAGCGGGCGGCCGTGGCCGCGGGGAGGGGCCCCGAGCACGGCGGCGAAGGTAGCACGGCGGGCCAGTGCGCGTAACACCAAACTTCCGCCCGGGGCCCGACCTTTGGGGCCCTATGGCCCCCATTACTGCTGCCGCTGCCCCCGCCACCCGGCCGTACACCGCTGGCTTCTGGCTGATGTGCCTGTCTTCGTTCCTATTTTTTGCCAGCTTCAACTTGCTGCTGCCCGAGCTGCCCGACCACCTGACGCGGCTGGGCGGGGGCGAGTACAAAGGCTTCATCATCGCGCTGTTCACCGTCACGGCGGGGCTGAGCCGGCCGTTTAGCGGCAAGCTAGCCGACACGGTGGGGCGCATTCCGGTGATGGTGTTCGGGTCGCTGGTTTGCTTCATCTGCGGGTTTTTCTACCCGTTTGCGCTCACGGTCACGGGCTTTTTGGGGCTGCGGCTGCTGCATGGGTTCAGCACGGGCTTCAAGCCCACGGGCACGGCAGCCTTCATCGCCGACATGGTGCCCGTGGCGCGGCGGGGCGAGGCCATGGGCCTGCTCGGCGTGACGGGCAGCCTGGGCATGGCCGCCGGCCCGGCCTTCGGCTCGTGGGTGGCCCAGCACTACTCATTGAACGTCATGTTCTACTGCTCCAGCGGGTTGGCGCTGCTCTCGCTGCTGGTGCAAGGCACCCTCACCGAAACGCTGCCCCAGGCCCAGCGCCAGCGCTTTAGCTTCTCGCTGCTCAGGCTAAATTGGAGCGAAGTACTGGAGCCCCAGGTGTTTGCGCCGGCCTTGGTGACGTTGCTGTGCATGTTTCCCTACGGGGCGGTGCTGACGGTGATACCCGACCAGAGCCGGCTGCTGGGCCTGGCGGGGCCCACCAAGGGCTTGTTCTACATCTGCTTCACGGTGGCCTCGCTGGCGGTGCGGCTGGTGGCGGGCAAGTCGTCGGATACCTACGGCCGGGTGGCGGTGCTGCGGTGGTCGGCGGGCGTGTTGGCCGCGGGGCTGGCGCTGCTGGTCTGGGCCCCGTCGGTGCCGGTGTTTCTGGCCGGGGCGGTGGTGTTTGGGCTGGGCACGGGCCTGAACTCGCCCACGCTCTACGCCTGGACCATCGACCTGAGCCACCCCGAGCGCCGGGGCCGCGGCGTGGCCACCATGTACATTGCCCTCGAAACCGGCATCGGCGTGGGGGCCCTGCTGGCGGGCTGGGTGTTTGATAACCAGCCTGGCCGCCTGCCGTGGGTGCACGCCGCCAGCCTGGCCAGCGTGCTGGGGGCCCTGGCGTTTTTGCTATTGCGGCGCCCGGCCCCGGTGCCAGCCCGCGCGGCGTAAAAAAGACTGGAAAAAGCTAGATGAAGAATGCGGGAAGTTTGGGCAAAGGCGGTAGTTTTAACCGCCCTTTCCTTCTTTTTTCTGCTTTTTCTGGATGTTCCTATCTTTACTAATACGCTGTAGTGCTATAGTTCTATTATTGGGTGGCGCGGTGGCCGCCCACGCCCAAACGGAGCCTGTTAAGTTTGGGCAAATCGACGCCAAGGATTTGACCGCGGCCCCATTTGTGGCCGACAGCGCCGCCGGGGCCGTGGTGCTGTGCGACTACGGCCGCTCGCGCCTGGTGGGCTACCGCGACGGCTTCCGGGTGGTGTTCGAGCGGGTGACGCGGGTGAAGATTCTCAAGAAATCAGGCTACGACGCGGCCACCGTCGAAATCCCGCTTTACCACCGCGACGGCGACCAGGAGGAAATCACCAACCTGCGCGGCTTCACCTACAACCTGGTGGGAGGGCAGGTGCAAAAAACCAAGCTCGACGCCACTGGCGTGTTCCTCGAAAAGCGCAGCCCCCGCATCAACGTGCGCCGCTTCACGCTGCCCAGCGTGCGCGAGGGCGCCGTGGTGGAGTACGCTTATACGCTCTCGTCGGACTTCCTGTTCAACTTCCAGAACTGGGTGTTTCAGGGGCCCTACCCGGTGCGTTGGAGCGAGTACCGTACCAGCATTCCGGTGTTTTACAAGTACAAAATTATCAGGCAGGGCGGCCAGCCACTGGCCGTGGACCGGTCCACCGTGGGCAAGACCACGCTGCTGGTGGACAATAAGTTGGCGTCTAGCAGCCTCTCGGTAGGCCAGACTAACGGCTCGCTCACGGTGTCGGCCCCCACCGAAGAGTACCAGTGGGCGATGCAAAACGTGCCGCCCCTGCGCGAGGAAGCCTACACCACCACGGCGGCCGATTACGAGGCGCGCATCGACTTCCAGCTGGTGGGCGAGCAGTGGCCTGAGCAGCCATACCGCGACCTGACCGACAGCTGGGCCAAAATCAACGCCCGCCTGCTGGCCGACGACAACTTCGGCCAGCAGCTGGAGCGCGGCGGCTTTCTGAAGGATCAAATGGGGGCCCTGGCCGCCCAGTACCCCGACCCCGCTGCCCGCGCCGCTGCCGTGCGCCAGACCATCATGGCCGCCGTGCGCTACAACGGCACCAACCGCTACGCCACCGAGGCCAGCCTGCGCAAGGCCTACGACGCCCACAGCGGCACCGCGGCCGACGTGAACCTATTGCTCATTGCCGCCTTGCGCCAGGCCGGCCTGCCCGCCCAGCCCGTGCTGCTGAGCACCCGGGGCCACGGCCGCGTGAGCCAGACGTACCCGCTGCTCGACAAGTTTAACTACGTGGTGGCCCTGGTGACCGACGCCGACGGCCACGACCTGCTGGTGGACGCCACCGACCCCGCCCTGCCCTGCGGTACGCTGCCCGAGCGCTGCCTCAACCAAACCGGCCGCCTCATTGCGCCGGGGCCCGGCGCGGCCGACGGCCGCTGGGTGGACCTGCGCCCCAGCCAGCGCCACGCGCACTTCCGCCAGGCGCGCCTGACGCTGGACGCCCAGGGCGGCCTCGCCGGCCAGGTGCACGAGGAGTACGCGGGCTACGCCGGGGCCGACGCCCGCGAGGAGCTGGCCCGGCTCGGCGAGAAGAAGTACGCCGCCCAGCTGGCCCACCAGCACGCGGCCTGGGCCCTGGCCCCGCTGGCCGTGGGCGCGCGCGACGACGTGCAGAAACCCCTGGCCTTGGACTACGCCTTCACCCGCGCGGCCGACGACGGGGCCCCGGCCGGCACCTTGTACCTGAGCCCGCTGCGCGAATTCCTGGACGGCCAGAACCCCTTCACCCAGGAAGACCGGAGCTTCCCCGTCGACTTTGGGGCCCCGCAGGAGGAAACGCTGCTCGTGGCCCTCACCCTGCCCGCCGGCTACGAGCTGGCCGAAACCCCCAAAAACGCCATCATCGACCTGCCCGACAGCGGCGGCCGCTACCTCTTCAACGTGGCCACCATCGGCAGCACCGTCAACTTCACCAGCCGCCTGGCCTTGCGCAAGCCCGTGTACTCGGCCGCCGAATACACGCACCTGCGCGAGTTCTACCGCCTCATGCTGGAGAAACAGGCCGAGAAGCTCGTCATCAAGAAGAAGGCCTAGCGCGGCGGCTAATCGGGCCGCGTGGCTGTACCGCCAAGCAAATTATACTCCTTCGGGGCCCCATATTTTTAAGCCTTTTGGAAAGCAAAATTGACCGTCATGCTGAGCTTGCCGAAGCATCTCTACTGCAAGCAGTAATCCTGATTAGCTGAGCAGCAGACATGCTTCGGCAAGCTCAGCATGACGTTCTGAATGATTTCGGCTACTTCCTATCAACAGCTATTTTATTAGAATTTCCTTTCTTATGAAAGCCAAAAATTTACTCGCGCTGCTGCTTGCCGTGCCCTTGGGTGGTGCCCGGCCCCCGCTGCCCATGCGGTGGGGCCCCGCGCCGAAGTATTCCGTGGCGGACATTCCGGCGGCCCTGCGCGAGGGGGCCCACGCCGTGCTGCGCGCCGACGACGAGGTGGTGACCGTGAAATCGGCCAGCCGCCTGGTGCACACCGTGCACAAAGTCATCACGGTGCTCGACGCGGGCGGCGACGCCTTCGGGCGCACCACCGTGGGCTACGACGCCCTGAACGCCATCGGCTACCTGCGCGGGGCCGTGTACGACGCCGACGGCCGCCTGCTGCACCAGCTGCGGGCCAGCGAAATCCGCGACCAGGGCGTGGGCGACGCCGGCGGCAGCCTGATGACCGACGTGCGGGTGCGCTACGCCGACTTGCGCCAGCCCCAGGTGCCCTACACTGTAGAGTTTGACTACGAAGTGGTGTCGGACAATACGCTGTTTTATCCCACCTGGCAGCCTCAGGACGAGGAAGGCCTGGCCGTGCAAAGCGCCACCCTGCGCGTGAGCACGCCCTCCGCCCTGCCCCTGCGCTACCAGGAGCGGCAGTGGCCCGCCGGGGCCCCCGCCCAGCACACCAGCGCCGGCAGCCAGGAGCAGTACGCCTGGGCCCTGGCCGGCCGCCCCGCCCTCGACGAAGAAGACAACGCCCCGCCCCTGGCCGATACCACGCCCGGCGTGGCCCTGGCCCCCGGGGCCTTCGAGGTGCAGGGCCACGCCGGCTCGGCCACGACTTGGCAGTCGTTTGGCCAGTGGAACTACGAGCTGAACACCGGCCGCGCCGTGCTGCCGCCCGCCACCATTGCCAAGGTAGCCGAGCTGATTAAGGACGCGCCCGACCCGCACACCCGGGTGGCCCGGCTGTATAACCTGCTGCAAGGCAGCACCCGCTACATTTCGGTGCAGCTGGGCCTGGGCGGCTGGCAAACCTTTCCGGCCAGCGCGGTGGCCACCAGCGGCTACGGCGACTGCAAGGCCCTGAGCAACTACACCATGGCCCTGCTGGCCACCGCCGGCGTGCCCGCCTACGTGGCCCTCATCGGGGCCGGCGCCGACCACGCCGACCTGCGCCCCGACTTCCCCAGCAACCAGTTCAACCATGCCGTGGTGTGCGTGCCGCTGGCCACCGCCGGCCGCCCCGACACGCTGTGGCTGGAGTGCACCAGCCAGACCACCGCGCTGGGCTACATGGGCAGCTTCACCGGCAACCGCCACGCGCTGCTGCTCACGCCCAAGGGCGGCCAGGTGGTGGCCACGCCCCGCTACCGCTGCGCCGACAACCGCCGCGAGCGCCGCATCGACCTGTACCTCGACGCCGCCGGGGCCGCCACGGCCACCGCCCGCACCCTGCGCACCGGCCAGGAGCAGGACACCTACGCCCAGGTGCTGCACGAGCTGGGCCCCACCGAGCAGAAGCAGTACGTGGCCGAACGGCTGCGCCTGTCCACGTTCACCATCAGCAAGTTTGGGCTGGCGGTGGCCCCCGGTGCGGGCACGCCCGGGGTGGTCGAAACCCTCGGGCTGGCCCTGCCGGGCTACGCCCCGCCCAGCGGCAAGCGCGTGTTCGTGAGCCCCAACCTGCTGAGCCGCCTGCCCGCTTTGCCAGCGCAGGTAGGCACGCGCCAAACCGCGCTGTGGGTGCCCCGCGCCAGCCTCCAGGCCGACACCGTGCGGCTGCACTTCCCGGCCGGCTTCCAGCCCGAAACCTTGCCCGCCCCCGTGCAGCTGGCTACGGCCTACGGCACCTACTCGGCCCAGTACCTGGCCCTGCCCGACGGCACCGTGCGCTACGTGCGCCGCCTCGAGCTACCCCGCCTGCACCTGCCCGCCGCGTCCTACGCCGGCTACGTCGACTTCCGCCGCAAAATCAGCGCCGCCGACCGCGCCCAGGTGGTGCTGCTGAAAACGGATGCCTAGCCCGGCGGTAGCGCGGACGCTGCGAGTCCGCGCAGTTGAACGGTGGCCGAACGATTAATCGGCAGGACGAAGCAAACGGCGCGGATTCGCAAAGGCCACGCCACCAGGCCATCCGTATTCATTCCCCAGCCGTACCTTCAAGCTGAGAATACCAGCCCTACTTTTCGCGCGTTAACGGCCCATGGCGTTATTTTTTACCACGGCGGGCCGGTGCGGCGGCGGGCGCGGGCTGGGGGCCCTGGCCGTTTTATTCCTCCTGATTTCGCTGCCTGCCCGCGCCCAACAAGCGTGGTTTGCCGACCAGCCGCTGGCGCGCACGGCCGCCGCCCGGCTGTCCGGGGCCCTGCGCCAGGGCCGCGCCTTGCGCATCGACGTGCCCGCCGTGCGGGCGGCCCTGCAGCCGGCCGGCGCGGTGCTGAACTTGCCGCTGCCCGGGGGCGGCACCCAGCGCTACCGGGTGCGGCCGGTGCCGGTGCTGGCCCCGGCGCTGGCCGCGCGCTTCCCCCAAATCCAGACCTACGCGGCCCAGGGCCTCGACGACCCCACCGCCTCCGCCCGCCTCGATGTGGGCCCCGGCGGCTTCCACGCCCAAGTGCTCAGCGCCGGCCGGGCCTACTACATCGACCCGGCCGGCGACAGCGCCCACGCCGTGGCGTTCAGCAAGGGCGCTGGGGCCCCGGCCGACGGCTGGGTGTGCCTGACAGGCGGCCCGGGCCCCGGCGCGGGGCTGGCCGCCCTGGCCGGGCAGCCCAACGGCGCGCAGCTGCGCACGTTTCGGCTGGCGGTGGCATGCACGCCAGAATACTCGCTCACCCAGGGCAATACCGTGGCGCGCGTGCTGGCCGCCGTGGCCACCACCGTCAACCGCGTAAGCGGCGTGTACGAGCGCGAGCTGGCCGTGCGCCTGGTGTTGGTGGCCAACGAGGACCAGGCCATTTTCCTCAGCGGCGCGGGGACCCCAGTGGCCAACCCCGTGTACTCTAACAACAACGGCACGGCCATGCTGGGGCAAAACCAGACGAACCTCGACCGCATCATCGGCACCAATAATTACGACATCGGGCACGTGTTCAGCACCGGCGGCAGCGGCATTGCCTACGTGGCCTCGGCCTGCGACCCCACCGAGAAGGCCGGCGGTGTGAGCGGCCAGGCCAATCCCACCGGCGACGGCTTCGACATCGACTACGTGGCCCACGAAATCGGGCACCAGATTGGGGCTACCCACACCTTCAACGGCACGGGCGGCGACTGCGGCGGCGCCAACCGCTCGCCCCGCTCGGCCTACGAGCCGGGCAGCGGCGCCACCATCATGGCCTACGCCGGCATCTGCGCCCCTGAGAACGTCGTGGCCAGCAGTCTGCCCTTTTTCCATTCGCGCAGCTACGACGAAATCCTGGCGTTTTTGAGCACCAAGGGTACTTGCGCCGTCGTTACGGGCACCGGCAACCGCCCGCCCGTGCCCGTGGCGGGCCCCGGCTACCGCATCCCGCTGGGCACGCCCTTCGCCCTCACCGGCCGGGCCACCGACCCCGACGGCGATGCCCTCACCTACGCTTGGGAGGAGTTTGACCGGGATTCGGTTACCTCCCCCATCGCCAGCCCCACCGGCAATGCGCCCCTGTTCCGGCCCTTCGCGCCCAGCGCCTCGCCCACCCGCACGTTCCCGCAAATCAGCGACGTGGTGAACAACGTGCAAACCATTGGCGAGCTGCTACCGACCTACGCCCGGCGGCTGCGCTTCCGCCTGGTGGCCCGCGACAACCGCGGGGGCGTCGATTACGACTCGACGAGCGTGGCCGTCGTCGGCACCGCGGGGCCCTTCCGGGTGCAGCAGCCCAACGCCGCCGGCGCGCAGTGGCAGCCCGGCACCAACGCCGCCGTGGCCTGGGACGTGGCCGGCACCGCCGGGGCCCCCATCGGCGCCGCGCAGGTCGATATTTTGCTGAGCACCGACGGCGGCTTTACCTACCCCACCGTGCTGCTGGCCGGGGCCCCCAACACCGGCGCGGCCACCGTGGCCGTGCCCGCCGGCACGCCCCTCACCGCCACGGCCCGGGTGATGGTGCGGGCCGTGGGCAACGTCTTCTTCGACATTTCCGACCAGAACTTCAGCATCGTGAACGTGCTGGCCACCCAGCTCGGCGCCGCCGCGGCCAGCGCGTCGGTGTTCCCCAACCCTAGCACCGGCGCGGCCACCCTGGCCCTGGCCAACGCCCAGCGGGGCCCCGTGACCTTGCAAATATTGGATGCAGTGGGGCGTACCGTGTGGGCCGCCCAAACCACCAAAACCGCCGACGCCTGGCAGTACCCGCTGGACCTGGGGCCCTTGGCGGCGGGCGTGTACTACCTGCGCGTAGATTTGCTGGCGAGTACGGTGGTGCTGAAAGTGATGCGGCAGTAAGTTACTGAATAATTCGAAGTGTTGCATCTCGCATCCTATGCAACAATAGATCTAGCACATTTCAATAAACCAAAATACTTTGCTGACATGTGCTTAAATAATTATTTCAACGCGCATTTCAAAACTCAGATTTTTCTATTACCCTAAATAAATGATTACTTTGCATACATTACCTAGCACCATCATTCAAATTCAGAGCACACGACAACACCTTGGCATTCTTGATTTGCTTAGAGGATTCGCGGCCATAAGTGTTTGTTTATTTCATTTTACTAGTGGCACAAACTTAGTCAAGCTTTATTCGCCTATGCTGAAACATAGCTTCGCTTGGGGTTACTTAGGTGTAGAGATATTTTTTGTAATATCTGGCTTCGTAATTCCTTATAGTCTATGGGGAAAGGATTATCGTATTAGTGGGTTTAACGCTTTCATGCGCAAGCGCGTTGTACGCATTTGCCCGCCTGCTTACGCGAGCATACTATTAGTTATGCTAGAATGGTACTTGATTAGTTATTTCCTGCATCACCCCTCTAATCGCCTTCTTTCCATAACTCCTACACAATTCCTAGAGAACATATTTTTTATTATTCCATTCACGCATAATAGCTGGATAAATGGTGTATTTTGGACTCTTTCTTTAGAATTTCAGTTTTACTTAGTGGTCGGATTATTCTATCGACAGATATTCGCAGCTAACTCGGTATGGCACTTTCTGTCTTGGTCAATTGCATTAAGCCTACTACAATATTTACCCTTTTTACCAAAAGAAACTTTTTTTCATTTCAGTTCAATATTCTCGCTCGGGGCGGCCACACTACTTTACAAACAGCGCACAATAACCGGGCGACAATACGTATTGGCTCTGGTGGTATTCACAGGGCTTTGTGGCTTTCAAATGGGCATCTGGCCAGCATTAACTGGATTAATAACAGCATTAACTATCGCGTTTGTTAAAATTAACCATCCCATATTATCTTGGCTAGGGAAAATTTCATACTCGCTATATTTGACGCATTTTTTGGTTGGCGCAGCGGCAGAATATTTACTGACTCATATCTGGCCGCCCACTACGCCTTTGCAAGTAGGTGGAGAAATCGGGCTGTGTGTCTTGCTAGCCTTATTCAGCGCTTATATCTATTTCTTATGCGTAGAAAAGCCATTTCTTCGATTATCCCATCTCTTAAAATTATAATTTTTATTAAAAGTTTAATATGCGATTTTCAATTCATTCATTCTTATTATTGGTCACATTGCTGACCGGATCCTGTTGGACCCTCAGGGCCCAAACCACTTTACAGGGCACACTCGTCAGTGGTGGTATTATTAGAGAGTATAGTGTATACCTACCCGCTTCGTACTCTCCAAGCCAAGCAGTTCCCTTGTTATTTAATTTGCATGGTTATGCATCTAATGGACCATTTCAGGAGTATTACGGTGATTTTCGACCAATTGCTGATACCGCCAACTTTATTATCGTGCATCCAAATGGCACCCGAGATACTGGAGGAGAGCGATTCTGGAATACTTGGGTTCCCCCAGGAAATGGAATTAATGACGTACAGTTCATAACAGATTTATTGGTATCGCTACAATCACAATTTGCCATTGATCCGGATCGAATTTATAGTACAGGCCTGAGCAATGGGGGGTTTATGAGTTATGAATTAGCTTGCCAGCTTAGCGACAGAATAGCGGCTATTGCTTCTGTCGCTGGCAGTGTATTGCCAAGCCGCCTGAATGCATGTACTCCATTACACCCCGTACCCATTTTAGAAATTCACGGCACTGAGGATTACATAGTGCCTTACTATAGCACTTGGTACGCTTCTATTCCCTCCCTGCTTGATTACTGGGTACGTTTTAATGGATGCTCGTCAACTTCTACCATCACGGAAGTACCGAACATTAATACCACCGATGGCTGCACAGCAATACATTATGTGTACAGTGGAGGCAGGGCGAGCAGCGTGGTCGAGCACTACAAAATAGTAGGAGGCGGCCATAGTTGGCCCGGGGCACCAATAGATAATAATGCCGTCACCAACCGTGACTTTAACGCTAGCCAAGCGATATGGCGCTTTTTGAGGCGTTATAGACTTAACCAACTAAAAACGGCGTTGTCAACGACTACGAATGCAGTTCTCACGTTAGATTTCTCCGCTTCTCCTAACCCGGTGAAGGACGTACTTACTATTCGGTCTAGCAAAACTTTTCGGACAACACAGCTCTCCGTCACGGACATTCTTGGAAGGATTATAGCGGTGCAAACTATACCAATGCCAGACGGTAGCTTGCAACTACTCACAAGTAATTGGTGCAGTGGCACGTATACGTTAAGAATAAATGATAACGGCACTGCTTCGTACCGAAGGGTAGTGAAGTTATGATCGTTGACCTCTGAGATCCTTAAAAGCAGCCCCCGTTCAAAACTTGTAGCGCAGCTGCGCCTTCACCTCGCTGCGGGCGGGGCCCTGGATGGTTTCCAGGCCGGTGCCCACGGTGGTTTGGTGGCGGTAGCGGGTTTCGGCGTAGCGCAGCCACAGCGTGAGGGGCTTGCCCAGACGGATTTCGGCTAGCGCGTAGGCCCGCGTGCCCTGCCCGTAGAGGGCCGGCACCGACACGGCCAGCCACACGTCGGACTCGTACACGTACTGGCGCACATCATAGCTGTCGGCGTCGAAGACGGCGTAGCGGGCCGTCAGCTTCAGGGCCCTCCCGAAGCGGTAGGCCACGTCCTGGGCCAGCACGTAGCCCGCCTGCCAGGGCTGGACGTCGTCGAGGCGCAGGCGGGAGGCTTGCAGGCGGGTGCGCACTTCCAGGGCCGGGCTGAGGGCCGCGTCGTAGTAAAGCAGTAGGCTTTGCTGTAAGTAGTTGCCAGGCAACGGCACCGGGAAGTCGGGGCTCGTGGGCAGGTCGCGCGGCTTGAGGCGCTGGCGCAGTTGGGTCGAGAGAATCGTGGTTTTGCTGGGCGTGTAGGCCAGGCGCAGCAGCGCGTCGTGGCCGCGGCTGGGGGCCCCCACGCGGTAGCGCAGCCACGGGAAGCTGAACTGATCGTAATATGCGCTGACCTCCCAGCGCGGCGCGGGCCGGATTTTCAGCCCGAAGTACACGCCGCTCTCGTTGATGTTGCGGTAGTTTTCGCCGAACGCGTTGCCGTAGAGCGAGTGGAAATCGGCCGGGTAGTGGCGCACCAGCACGGCCGCGTCCACGGCGGGGCCCAGGCTGGCGAGCAGGCCGTTCACGGTGCCCAGGGCCCCGCCGGTGGTGCGCGCCGTTTCGCCAAACAGCAGCAGGTTGCGCCACACGTAGCTGTAGTGCAGGCCCAGGGCCAGGTTGTTCTTCCCGCTGAACTCGAACAGGTTGTACGATTCGGGGCGCTTGAGCAGGGCCGTGCCGTAGTGCGTGCCCACGGCGCTGAGGCCTACGGCCAGGTCGCCGTTGGCGCTGGCGTAGCCGAGGTGGCCGCCGCCCACGGTTTCGGCCAGGCGGTGGCGGTTAGCCAGCTCGGTGGCCGTGCGGTGCAGGCCGGTGTAGATGAGGCCCGAGCTGAACTCGTCGTAGGCAGCCAGCGAGTCCTGGGTTTGGCGCAGGTTGGCGTCGGCGTTGCGGTGCGAGGCGAAGGCCGTGGCCTCCCACCGGGGCCCCAGCTGGTAGGTGGCGGCCCCGCCCCGAAAAAACGAATTCTCCAGCAGCCCCGCGTAGGGCCGCACCCCCACCGACGAGCGCCGCACGGTGGTAATCACCTCCGCCCCCTTCCCCACCGCGAAGCCCGACGAGAGCAGCAGCCCCTGCCCGAATTGCAATTGGTAGTCGCCCAGGGCAATGGTTTTCCAGCGCCCCCGCGCTTGCAGCACCAGGTGGGCCGAGAAATAGTCGAACCCCACCCGGCCCTGGCCCGGCTGCCAAGCCCAGGGCTCGCCGGCGTCTTTTTCGAGCGAAAAGCCCACGCTGAAATCCTGGCTGTGGCTGGCCCGGTAGCGCAGGGCCAGCTTGTCGGGGCCCCCGAGGTAGCGCAGCGTGGGCCGCCCCTGGTAGAGCGTGGGCGCGGTGTAGCCCTGGCGGGTTTGCAGCACCCGCTCGTAGCGCAGCAGCGCGTAGTTGTTGTCTTCGTGCAGAATGCGCTGCCACAGGGGGCCCCGCGCGGCGCGCCCGTCGCCCCCGGCCACGGCCACAAACGGCAGGATGCGGCCAATGGTGCGCAAATCGAATCCCTCGATGCTTTGCAGCTCATATACGCTCAGCAGCAGGCCGTTGGCCTCGCGGTGGCGCAGTAGGCTGGTAATCTGGGTTTCGGAGAGCAGCAGCAGGGCGCGGAGGTCTTCTCGGGTGGCGGCGTTGAGGTTGAGCGGCGCCTGGTAGTAGTTGAGCAACGTCTCGTAGATGTCCTCCACCGGCACCTGGTCGCTCTGGATTTCGGCAAACAACTCCTGCGTCAGCCGGTCGAGGTCGGGCGGGCGGCGCGGGTAGTCCTGGGCTTTTGCTGAATTAAAAATTAAAAATGACAAATTAAAAACGAGCAATGCCAGGGCCCCAGCGCCCCGTTTTAGGCCCCAATTGCGCGAGCAAGTCCAGTGCGGCCGGCATCTGATTAGAAATAATAGCAGCCCCATTTTTAATTCCTAATTTTTAATTTTTAATTCTTTTCCATTCCCTTTCCCCCAGGTTTTCGTCACGCTCAGGTGCTGGCTGAAGCCGAGCGCCGCCTGAAACGCCGCCGCGTAGTCCAGCCCAAAATCGCGCAGCCGCACGCCCAGCCCGGCGCTGATTTCCTCGCTCAGCGAGGCCACGCCCACGCGGGCGGCCAGGGCCCCCACCGGCCGGTACTCCACCCCGGCCTTGAAGTTGGCGGGGCGCTCCACGTCCTTTTCGGTTTCGAGGGCCAGCAGTACCTGCGCCGTGGGCCGGTAGGCCAGGCCGGCCTTTAGCACGGTGGGCACCCGCTCGTCCTGGTAGCTGGCCAGGCGCGCCTGGCCCAGGTTGTAGCCGTACACGCCAAGGGTGAGCTTGCCCGGCAGCACTTCCACCTGCCCGCCCAGCGAGGCCAGGGCCACGCGCCGGCTGCCCAGCCCTTCGATGCTGATTTGCAGCAGCTCCACGCGCCCGCCCACGCTGATTTGGCCCAGCCGGTAGCCATAGCCCGCGCCCACCCGCGTCTCGTTATAAAGTTGGCCGCCAAAGCGCTGCGCCTCCAGCGCCACCACGCCGCGGCGGGCCCAGGCGCGGGGCGTGGCCGGGGCCCCCACGGGCGCGGCGCCGGGCTCGTCGGCGGCCGCTTCGGGGCCCGGTGCGGCGCCCAGCGGCAGCGCCACCACGGCCGCACCCACGTTGAGAGCGGCGCTGAAGTAGCGGTTTTGGGCGTAGAAGCCGACCGTGGGGCGGGCCAGGCTGCCCAGGCCGGCGGGGTTGTTGGCCACGGCCCAGGCGTCGCCGTCGAGAGCCACGGAGGCATTGCCGAGGGCGGCGGCGCGGGCCCCACGCACGCCGGGACCGTTGCCCTGGGCCTGCGCGCTGACGCCTGCTCCCCACCCTAATAAAACCTCTAATAATACAAGTATAAGTAGCCGTTGGGGCATATAATCACAGATATGGATAGTTAGGGTACAAGATAGGGGCCCCGGCGCAAACATGGCCGTTGCGTGAAGCCGCCCGCCCCCCACCGGCCGCATATCGCGCGCACTGCCGACCTTTGCCGCTGCATGTCCCGCTCTCTCGCTGCGGCCCCGCGCCGCGAAACCGTCTTTCACCAGGGCCAGCCGCTCGACTACACGCTCGTGTTTCGGGCGCGGCGCACCATTGGCTTCGCCGTGCGGCCCGATGGCAGTGTGCACGTGTCGGCCCCGGCCGGGGTGCCGGCCGATTGGGTGGCCCAGCAAGTGCTGAAACGGGCCGACTGGATCCGGCAGCACCTGGCAGAATTCGCCCGCCGCCCGCCGCCCGCGCCCGCCCGGAGCTACCACGCCGGCGCGTTGCACCACTACCTGGGGCGGCCCCTGGCCCTGCGCCTGGCCGAGGGGCCCCGCCCCGCCGTGGCCGCAGCTGGCAACGAGCTGGTCATCACCTATCCTGCACCGCACGCACCTGCCCGTACCGAGGCCATTTTGCTGGCCTGGTACGCCCGGCAGGCTCCGGCGTTATTTGCCGCATCGCTGGCCCGCGTGTGGCCGGCGTTCGAGGGGCTGGGGCTGCCCCGGCCCACGCTGTTTGTGCGCCACATGCGCACGCGCTGGGGCAGCTGCACGCCCACCACGGCCCGCATCCGCCTCACCCCCGACCTGGTGCGCGCCACCCCCGGCTGCCTCGACTACGTGCTACTGCACGAGTGCTGCCACCTGCAAGTGCCCGACCATTCCCCGGCCTTCTATGCGCTGCAAGCTCGCCTGCTACCCGACTGGGAGCTGTGGAAGCAACGCCTGAACGCGCTGCCCAAGTAGCTGCTACCATGCAGCTACTTGAGAAAATCGCGCACCTATTTGCCAAAACCCGCAAGCCTAGGGGCCCCAATCCGTCGTAACTTTCGGTAATGGTTCGCTCGCTGGCCCGCTCGTTTTTTTTGGCCCTTATCTGGCTCTACCGGCACCTGGTGTCGCCCCTCACGCCGCCCAGTTGCCGCTACACGCCCACCTGCTCGGCCTACGCAGCCGAGGCCATCGCCAAGCACGGGCCCTGGCGGGGCGGGCGGCTGGCGCTGCGGCGCATCGGGCGCTGCCACCCCTGGGGCGGCCACGGCTACGACCCGGTGCCATAAGCCGGCCAAAGCCCGTATAAGCAGGCTTTCGGCTTTATTTCCACTTATGCGCTTTTCCTTTTTCCTGCCCGCCAGCCTTGCCCTGCTGCTGACGGCGGCGGCCTGCTCCCAGGCCCAAAATGACCAGGCCACCACCCAAACCGATGCCACCCAACCAGCAGGCCAGAACCAGCAGCCCGGCGGCAAAAAGAAGAAAGGCAAGGGCGGCGACCGCCACAAAGACGCGGACGCCGCTGCTCAGATCCCGGGCCTGCGCCAAGTGGGCTCCCTCAAAAATGTGGTGCCCGAAAGCTCAGGCCTGTGCCCGGCCGACCAGCCCGGCACGTACTTCAGCTTTGGCGACGAGGGCAACGACGCTACGCTGTACCGCCTCAGCGCCACGGGCCAGCTGCGGGGCACCCTGGCCCTGGGGGTCCCCAACACCGACTGGGAAAGCCTGAGCCGCGACGACCAGGGCAACTACTTCGTGGGCGACTGCGGCAACAACGCCAACGACCGCCAGAACCTGGTCATCCACCGCTTCCGCCCCGAGCAACCCCGGCAGGTGGCCGACATTAAGTTTAAGTACCCCGACCAAACCGAGTTTCCGCCCGAGCAGAAAAAGGCCCGCAACTTCGACTGCGAAGCCAGCCTCTGGCACGGCGGCCGGGTGTGGCTCTTCAGCAAAGACCGCGGCAACGACGCCACCAGCAAGGTATACACCGTGCCCGACCAGCCGGGCAGCTACACCGCCCAGCTCGTCACGAAGCTCGCCATCCCGGGCCAGGTAACCGACGCGGCCCTGCGCCCCGACGGCCACCGCCTCGTGCTACTCGGCCGTGGCGAGCTGTTCGTGCTCGACGGCAATTCGTGGGACGACCTTCTCAAAGCCACGCCCCGCCAGGTAAGCCTGGCCGGCGCCGGCCAAACTGAAGGCGCGGTCTTTAAAGACGCCAATACGCTACTCATCAGCACCGAGCAAGGCAGCTTTTACGAGTTCAAGCTACCGTTCTAAGTAGTCGCGCAAAAGTAATCGCATAAAAACGGAGACGTTAAATTTGGTGCATGCGCGCCCCCCTTGCCTTAACCCCCGACGAAGTCACCGCCCTCGACGCGTGTAGCCACCACGCCCGCCATCCCCGCCAGCGCCGCCGCGCCCAAGCCGTACTGGGCCACCACCGGGGCCAGACCCTGAACCAATTGGCGGCCTTCTTTGCCGTCCGCTACGCCACCGTCCACGGGTGGCTCAGCGCGTGGCGCGGCCAGGGCCTGGCGGGCCTGCTCGAAGGCCAACGGGCCGGCCGGCCCCCCAAACTGCCCCCGGCGGCCCAAAAAAAGTAAGGGCCTGGCTCGGCCCCGCCCCCCAACAGTTGCGGCGCTGGATTCCGCGCCTGCGCCGCGCCTTTGGCATCAAGCTGCACCTGAGCACGTTGCGCCGGCTGGCGCGCGCCGCCGGCTACGCCTGGAAGCGCTGCCGGCGCTCCTTGCGGGCCCAGCGCGACCCGGCCGCTTTTGCCGCCTGCCAAGCCCGGTTGCGGGACCTGCACCGGGCCGAGGCCTGCGGCGAAGTGGCCGTGGTCTCCGTCGACGAGTGCCGCTGCTCGCGCCAGGCCCCCGTGCCCTACGCCTGGCAGCGCCGCGGCCAGCCCCCGGTAGCGCTGCCCGCCGTACGCGGCCGCGGCGGACATGCCGTGCTGGGCTTCTGGCAGGCCCACGCCCCCGGCCAGCCCCTGCAGGCCTACGTGCGGGCCGGGGCCCTCACCGCCGACCTGTTCGTGCTGGCCGTCACGGACTTCGCCCAGTCCCTGGACCGCCCCACCGTCCTGGTGCTGGACAACGCCTCGATTCACCGGGCCCACGTGGTCCGCGCCTGCCACGCCGCATGGGCGGCGAAGGGCCTGAGCCTGCTGTTCTTGCCGCCCTACAGCCCGGAACTCAACCGTATCGAACTGCTCTGGCACCGCTGCAAGCACTATTGGGGGCGGCCGGAGGACTACCAATCCGACCACACCTTGCTTCAACGCATCGAATACGTCCTGATCCGAATCGGAAAAAATTATACGGTTACTTTTGCGTGACTACTTAACTTATTCGTACCGCTTGTTAAACGACAGGGCCCCCACGGTTGCTTAACCGCGGGGGCCCTGTCGTTTCGTTTGGGCGCGGTGCAAGGCGCTACTTGCGGCCAGCTACCGGCGCGATGGCGGGCCCCCCAGCGGCGGCCGCTTCGGCCGCGTCGAGGTCGCGCGGGGCGTAGCCGTAGGGGTTATTGGGGTCTTTGCCAGCCCGTAGCAGCACCCATATGCCGATGAGGATGAACGGGATGCTGAGCAGCTGACCCTGGTTCAGGAAATTACCGTTCTCGAACGATACCTGGTTCTCTTTCAGGTATTCAACCAAGAGGCGGAACGTGAAGAGCAGCACCACGAACAGCCCGAACAACTGCCCGCGCGGCGTTTTTTCCTTGGTGCGGTTCCACATCGAATACAGCAGCACGAGCAGGAACACGCAAAACAGCGACTCGTAAATCTGGGTGGGGTGGCGCGGCACGGCCATCGGCGCGTCGGGGGCTACGGGCGTGCCGGCGGGCAGCAGGCGGTAGCTGGAGGTGCCGTCAACCAACTGCACGGGCACGGCGGCCACTTGCACGGCTCCAGCGGGCAGTGGCCGCGTCACAGGCACGAGGTGCTCCACGTCGCGCGGGAAGGTGAAGGCCCACGGCGCATCGGTGGGCTTGCCCACGATTTCGGAGTTCATCAGGTTGCCCATCCGAATGCAGGCGCCGCCCAGGGCCACCACAATCACGATGCGGTCAAGCGTCCAGAGGTAATCAAACTTATTGTTGCGCGAGAACAGCCACACGGCCAGTAAGATACCAATAGTGGCGCCGTGGCTGGCCAGCCCGCCGTGCCAAATCTTGAACACCTCCAGCGGGTCTTTCAGGATGGCCGGCTCGTAAAAGAGCACGTGCCCCAGCCGGGCCCCCACGATGGTGCCCACCAGCATGTACACGGTGATGACGTCGACCCACGCCGGGGAGGTTTTCTCCGACTTGTAGATGTGGCCCAGCACGAACGTGCCCAGCACGAACGGCGCCATGAACAGCAGCCCGTACCAGCGCGGCGTGAGGGGCCCCACTTCCAGCCCGAACACGTGCCAGGGCCCCGCCGTGAAGATGGTGGGGTCAACATTCCAGAAAATACTCGCGAGGGATAACAACATGCGTAACGAAGGTGAAATAGGATTTCAAAGGTACTCAGCCCCCGGGCTTGCGGCCGGGCGGACCGTTTTAGGGCCCCAGCGGCAGGCACGGCCGTAGCTGCGAGACTACCCAACCAGGGGGTCCGCATCAACGCGGGAGCAGTCGCGGCAGGCCGGCGGCTTGGGGCTCCTGCGCAGCCGGGCGGAACGTAGCCCCGTCGCCGCTGAGGGCCAGCACCACTCCTGCGAGCAGCACGGCGTAGGCCGGCCGGCGCAGCCAGCCGGGCAGCGCGGAGGCAGCAGCGGGGGCCCCGGCGACGAGCCGAGCGTGCACCCGGTGGTAGAAATACGGGCGGGGCTGGGCCGGTGGCTGCGCGCGCAGCTGGCGCAGCAGGTCGTCCCATTCTTCGTCGGGGGCCGGGCGGGCGGGGGCATCAGGCATGGCGGGCAGGGGGTTACAGGTGTTGGCGGAGGGTTTGGCGGGCCCGGAACAGCAACGATTCCACGGCGGGTACGCTGGTGCAAAGCACAGCCGCTATTTCCGCGTAGCTCAGTTCTTGCTCGTGGCGCAAGGTAAAGGCCACCTGTTGCGCGTCGGGCAGGCAGGCCACGCGGTCCAGCAGGAGTTGGAGCTGTTGCTGGCCTTCGAGCAACGCCAGCGGGTGCGCGTAGTCGGGCGGCTCGGGCAGCCCGGCGTGGCCGAAGCCCAGCAGGCTGGTGACGTAGGCCAGGCGTTTTTTGGCGCGGGCCTTCCGGCGGTTTTTCAGGGCCCCCGAGGTAGCCAACCGGTACAGCCAGGTGCTGAGGGCGGCCTCGCCCCGAAACCGGCCGATGGATTGGTACACCTCCACAAACACTTCCTGGGCCACGTCTTCGGCTTCCTCCGGCGAACGCAGGAGGGCCAGCGCCGTGCGGTACACGCGGCCTTGGTAGCGCGCCACCAAGGTGCGAAACGCAGTCTCGCTGCCCAGTTGCAGCTGCGCTACTAGTTCGGCATCAGCCACCGGGGCGCTGGCCCGAGCAGCGGTGGGCGGGCCGGGGGCCTCAAGCAGCGGAACGGGGAAAGCCACAGAAATCAGAATAGGATAGTCAGTCAAGGGCCAACCCGGCACCGGCCCGCGGCGCGGCGGTTAAGGTTTGCGGAGGATTAGGCCCTTTTTTACCTGAGAACTTGTGCTGCTTTTCAAATTTATTTTACAAATGACTGATTAACAGTGATTATAATTTTAAATATTTCTGCAAAAGTAAGTTACGAGGCAGTGAGTAGCGCGAACCAAAGCCCGGGGTTCCTATAGCGCCGCCAGCTCGGCCCCAAAGCCGCCGCTGAGGATGGGGAAGCGCAGCCACGAGCGCGGGTCTACGTTGTAGTCGTCGAGGTGGAAGCTGGGGGCGTACCGCTCGCGCTTCCACTGGTTGCGGCTCCAGAGGGTGTAGAAGCGCCGCACGTAGGTACGCAGCTGCCCGGCGTCGGCAGCGGGCGTTTCGGCCACCAGCTGGGCCAGCACGGCGGCGGGCGCGAGGCGCTCGTAGAAAGCCAGCCGCTCGATGCGGTTGAGCAGCGGGTACGGCATCAGGTCGCGCTCGTCGGTCTGGTTAGCGGCCAGCGGGCGCAGCTCGGCGGTGGGCTGGAGGGCGTTGACGTGGCGCAGGGCCCCGTAGCCCAGCTCGGTTTCGGCCCAACGCAGCCACTGCTTCACGAAGGCCTTGTCGACGCCCGCGATGGGCGAGATGCTGCCGGCCGTGTCGCCGTCCATGGTGCAGTAACCTACGCTGGCCTCCGAGCGGTTGGACGTGGTGAGGAGCAGGCAATTCTGCACGTTGGCCAGCAGCCAGATGCCCGGGGCCCGCACCCGCGCCTGGATGTTTTGCAAGGCCAAATCGTCGGTTTCCCAGGCCAGCTCGCGCCCCAAGGCCCCCGAGATTTTGCCCACGTAGCCGGCCACCTCCTCGTCGATGGTCCAGTTAAAAAACCGGGCCCCCAGGCTGTCGGCCAGCTCTTTGGCCGACTCAAAGGTGTCGTCGGATGAATTGATCGTGCCTTGGTAAGCGCACGTCAGCAGGGCATTGACGAGCTGCTGGTTGTCGCTCAGCGCCGGCGGCGCGGGGGCCCCGGGCGCGGCGGGCGTGTCTTGCAGCGTCTGGGTAGCCTCACCCCCGGCGCCCTGCTGCACCGCCACCGGGGCCCCATCGAAGCGGCCGCTGCGCCGCTTGAACTCCTCCAACCCCAGCTCTTCTACGCCCAGGCGCACCATCTCGGCCACGCCCACCGCGCAGAAGCACGAGTCGGCCCCGCCGCTCAAGCTCAGCACGAAGCCGCGGCTGCGGGCCTTGCGCAGGTAGTCGAACAGCGCCAGGCTCATGGCTTGGTTGAGTTCCTTGTACTCGTCGGGCGCGGGCAGCGGCACAATTTCCGCGGCTGGGGCCAGGTCGTAGCCGAAGTCCACGTCCACCCACTCCAGGTCCACTTCCCGGAAGCTCAGCAGCTGGTTGCGCTTGAGCAGGTGGCCGTTGCGGGCCACCAGAATTTCGCCGTCGTAGATGATGCGGCCCGCCTCATTGCCCAGCAGGTTAGCGTAGAGGTAGGTGCAGTGGAAATTGCGCGAGGCTTTGAGCACCAGCTGGTAGCGCGAATCCGTCTTGCTCATGGCAAAGTGGCTGGCCGACGGGTTCACAATCATATCGACTTTGCCACGCAGCCGGCAGGCCGGGCGCATGTCGTCGGCCCGCCACGCATCTTCGCAAATCTCGAAGCCGAATCGCACCCCCCGGTGCTCAAAGGTGAGGTCGCCCAGCGGCCAGGTTTCGCCCCCAAACTCCACTGTCGTCTCCCCCCCCGCGGGCCAGGCCACAAAAAACCGCGGCTCGTAGTGGACCCCGTCGTTAGCCAGAAATTGCTTGGCCGCAAAACCCAGGATTTGCCCGTCGCGCAACACCGCCGCCGTGTTGTAGGTGCGGTGCTGCAAGCGCACGGGTAGGCCCACGCACACGCAAATCCCGTCGGTCCAAGGCCGAATGTCCTGCAAGCGCGCCAGTGCCTCCGCCGGCAGCCAGTCGCTCAGGAACAAATCTTCGCAGCCGTAGCCGGTGAGGCACAGCTCGGGCAGGCACAGCAGTTCCACGCCCGCCGCCTTGGCCTGCTCGATGGCCGTGCGGATGGTGCGCAGGTTATTGTCCCAGTCGAACGGGATTTGGTTGAGGGCGGCGCCGGCGATACGCATGGGAAGTTGGGAAGTGATGGGCAGATAACAACCGACGGCGAAGAAAGGGCCGAGAATCACAAACAAGGCCCCACCGGCACGGCCCAGGCAAGCGGACCGCCCCCGGTGGGGCCTCAAAAAAATGGCGCGTGGCTGGGGCCCCTACGCTACGCCCAGCGCCGCCAGGGCCCGCTCGGCGGCCAGTTGCTCCGCCTGCTTCTTACTAAGGCCCATGCCAGTGGCCACCACTTCGTCGTCGAGCAGCACCGTGGCGGTAAACTCCATGGTGCCGCCCGAGCGGGCCTCGCCGCTGAGATCGTAGCGCAGGTTTTTGCCCTGGCGCTGGGCCCATTCCACCAGCTTGCTCTTGAAATTGGCGGTGGTGGTGGTGAGCGTGTGCACGTCCACAAAGCCCTTCACGAGGCGGGTAAGGATGAACTTGCGGGCCGCTTTGTAGCCCAAATCGAGGTACACAGCCCCCACCAGGGCCTCCAGCGCGTTGCCGTTCACGGAGCGCGAGCGGGCCCCGCGGCCCTGGGCCGCGTCGAGCTGCACCAGCTTGTCGAGCCCCAGCTTTAAGGCAATTCCATTCAGGCTCTCGCGGTTAACAATGCGCGAGCGCACCTCCGTCAGGAAACCCTCCTGCTCGTAGGGGTACTTCTGGAACAGGTACTCGGCCACCACGGCCCCCAGAATGGCGTCGCCCAGAAACTCCAGCCGCTCGTTGGTCTGGTGGCGGCCCTTCTCGGGCTGCGCCCGCACCGCCGACGCGTGCGTGAAAGCCAGCCGGTACAGCCGGGCGTTGCCGGGGGCCTGGCCGGTCACCGTGCCCACGGCCTTGCGGAAGGCCTTATCCGAACCGAGCAGCCGCGAAACGAAACCTAACACAATCGCTGATTAGCCGTGATTAACCGTGATTTCACTGATTAATGACGAAGAGTTAAACGAGCAAAAACAACAGCTACTGAACCAGCGCAATCACAAGTAATCGCGGCTAATTCAGCGATTACAGCTTGCGGAAAATTACCGACGTGTTATGGCCCCCGAAGCCGAAGGTATTGCTCATGGCCACGTTCACTTCGCGGGCCTGGGCCACGTTGGGGGTGAAGTTCAGAGACTGGTTAATTTCCGGGTCAGGCGTGTGCAGGTTGATGGTGGGCGGCACCAAGCCATTTTGCATGGCAAAAATGCACGCCACCGCCTCGATGCCGCCAGCCCCACCCAACAGGTGTCCGGTCATGCTCTTGGTCGAGGAAATGTTCAGCGTCGCGGCGTGGTCCCCAAACACGGTTTCGATGGCCTTTATTTCGGCCCCGTCGCCAAGCGGCGTGCTCGTGCCGTGGGTGTTGATGTAGTCCACGTCTTCGGGGGCAATGCCGGCGTCGCGCAGCGCATTGCGCATCACCAGCACCACACCGGAGCCCGAGGGGTCGGGAGCCGTAATGTGGTACGCGTCCGACGACATGCCGCCGCCGATGACCTCGGCGTACATCTTGGCGCCGCGAGCCTTGGCGTGCTCGTACTCTTCGAGCACCAGGGCCCCGGCGCCCTCGCCCAGCACGAAGCCGTCGCGGTCCTTGTCGTAAGGTCGCGAGGCGGAAGCGGGGTCGTCGTTGCGCTCACTCATGGCCTTGAGGGCATTGAAGCCGCCCACACCCGACTCGGTGATGGCTGCCTCGGAGCCGCCGGTCACGATGGCGTCGGCCAGGCCCAGGCGGATGTTGTTGAAAGCGGCAATCAGCGCATCGTTCGACGAGGCGCAGGCCGAGGTGGTGACGAAGTTGGGGCCCCGAAAGCCGTTCTTGATGGAGATGTTGCCCGACGAGGAGTCGGCAATCATGCGCGGGATGAAGAACGGCGAGTAGCGCGGCGTACCGTCGCCGCGCTCAAACTGGAAACACTCTTCTTGCAGCGAGCGCAGCCCGCCAATACCCGAGCCCCAAATCACGCCCACGCGGTCCTTATCCACACCGCTGCCCGCGGCCAGCAGGCCGGCGTCGGCAATGGCCTCGTCGGAAGCAATGACGGCGAACTGCGTGAAGAGGTCCATTTTGCGGCCCTCCTTGCGGTCGAAGTAAGTATCGGGGTTGTAATCCTTCACCTCGCAGGCAAAGCGGGTTTTGAACTTGTCGGCGGGGAAGCGGGTGATGGGGGCAGCGCCGCTCACGCCGTTTTTCAGGCCCTCCCAGTACGCTGGGACGGTGCTGCCAATCGGCGTGATGGCCCCGAGGCCGGTAACGACAACGCGTCGGATGGACGACATAAGCAAGCGCCAGCGGCGCAAAAAAGGGGCAGACTAAAACCACGAAACCGGCCGGCGGCGAGCCGGCCGGTCATGGCAACTATAAAGCGTAAAGACTACTTGGCGTGCTCTTCGAGGTAGCTAACGGCTTGGCCCACGGTCTGGATATTCTCGGCCTGGTCGTCGGGGATGCTTACGTTGAACTCTTTTTCGAATTCCATAATCAGCTCCACGGTGTCGAGCGAATCGGCGCCCAGGTCGTTGGTGAAGCTGGCTTCTGGGGTCACTTCCGAGGCTTCCACACCTAGTTTATCGATAATGATGGCCTTTACTTTTTCTGCGATTTCAGACATTTCCGTGGGGTTTAGGGAAGATTACGGCGCAAAGTAACGAGAGATTTTCTAACCGGAGCCGGTATTGGGGCCCAAAACGCGGGTGTAAGATTGTGGCCCGGGCCCGTGTTTGGGGCCCCAATCGCCCGTAGCTTTGCCCCGGCGGCCCAGTGCGGCGGCCGCCCGCTGCCGTGACGAAGACTTTTACCTTAGACGTGGAGCTGGCCTGCGACTTCGACCTGTTCGGGCTCGTGTCCAGCGCCCGCGACTACTCGCTGGCCTGGGCCCTTAACCAGGCCCTGCGCCTGCGCCTGCGCCGGCAGCCCGAGCTGCTGCTGCCGCTGCCCGGGCGCGAGCAGCTCGTATTCAGCCACTATTTGCATGCCACGGAGGTGCTTACGCTGCGCTTGTTTCGCAACCGGGCCCTGGTACCTTCGGCCTTCCCGAAGCCCTTCCTGGCCCCCGACGTGAAGGAGTACGACTACCTACTGGCCATTACGAACGGCGGCGATGAGCTGGCCGGCGCGGCCCTGGTGGCCCGCCTCACCGCCCTGCCCGCCGTGCAGTACGCCGCCCAATTCGACCCCAATACGCTTAAGTATAAAGAGAACTTGATTTTGTAGGGCCCCGGGGATCGGCGCTGGCCGGTTCCTTTTTCTTAAACTTGCAGCCCGAACCCCTCTCCCCTTCAATGGAAAACCGACCCAGCTTTAATAAAACCAAAATTGTGGCCACCGTAGGGCCCGCCTCCAACACCTACGAGCGCCTCGGCATGCTCATCCGCGAGGGCGTGGACGTGTTCCGGCTCAACTTCTCGCATGGCAAGCACGAGGAGCACCTGGAGGTCATCAACCTGGTGCGCCGCCTCAACAAGGACCTGCGCACCAACGTGGGCCTGCTCCAGGACTTGCAGGGCCCCAAGATTCGCCTCGGCGACGTGGAAGGCGGCGGCGTAGAAATTAAGCGCGGCGACAAAATCAAGCTCGTGTGCGGCGAGAAGGAAATCAGCACGGCCACCCGCCTGAGCACCATTTACCTGGGCTTGGCCCGCGACGTGAAGCCCGGCGACATGATCCTCATCGACGATGGCAAAATTGAGTTGAAGGTGCTGGCCACCGACCGCGAGGCAGAGGTGGACGTGGAGGTTATCTACGGCGGCCTGGTGAAGCCCCGCAAGGGCATCAACCTGCCCGACTCGAAGGTGTCGGCCCCGAGTATGACGGAGAAGGACATCGAGGACCTCAAGTTTGGCCTCGCCAACGACGTGGACTGGATTGCGCTCAGCTTTGCGCGCCGCGCCGAGGACATCCGCTTCATCAAGCAGCTCATTGCCGAAGCGGGCAAGGACATCCGCGTGGTGGCCAAAATTGAGACGCCCGAGGGCTTGGAAAACCTCGACGAAATCATTGCCATCACCGACGCCGTAATGGTGGCCCGCGGCGACCTTGGCGTGGAGGTGAAGATGGAGGAAGTACCGATGGCCCAGAAGATGATCATCGCCAAGTGCAACGCGGCCGGCAAGCCCGTCATCGTGGCCACCCAAATGATGGAGTCGATGATTACGGCCCCTCGCCCCACCCGCGCCGAAACCAGCGACGTGGCCAATGCCGTGCTCGACGGAGCCGACGCGGTGATGCTCTCGGCCGAAACCGCCGTGGGGGCCTACCCTGCCGAGGTAATCCGCTCGATGGTGGGCACCATCATGAGCGTGGAAACCCAGAGCCCCAACCTGTTTTACCGCTGGCGCACCATCGACCCGGCCAGCACTTCCTTCATCGCCAACAGCATCCTTTCGGCGGCTTGCCATTTGGCTAAAAACACGGGCGCCAAGGTCATTACCGGCCTGACTTACAACGGCTATACGGCCTTCCAGATTGCCAAGTACCGCCCCAAGGCCAACATTTTCATCTTCACCGGCAACCGCTCCCTACTCACTGCCCTGAGCTTGGTGTGGGGCGTGCGCGGCTTCTACTACGACCGCTACATCAGCACCGACAGCACCGTGGCTGACATCCGCTCGGTGCTCACCACCACCGGCAACCTCGACGCCGGCGACGTGTTCATCACCACCGGCTCGATGCCCATGCAGGAGAAGGGCAAGGCCAACATGGTAAAGGTCACCGTGGCCTAAACGAATGTTTCAGAAGCCGCCTGCGGCTCGCTGTTGTCACCAAAACGCCCCGGTTGCTAGCAGCAGTCGGGGCGTTCTTGCTGGGGCCCTATCGTGAGCCTTATTAGCTTTTGGGCCCGTGTGCCGTAGCGCGAACTTTGTAGTTCATGGCTCTCGCTTCGTCCTGCTGATTACTGTTCTGTTCAGCGATGCGAACCACAAAGTTCGCGTTACAGCCTAGCCGCTTTTATATTCAGCCAGAAGTTGTGCCAAGATGCCATTCGAATAGGTGAGAGTTTGTCATTCCGGCCAAGAAATAAGTTGGATAAAACCTATCAAGGGGAGTCCCCAGATTCCTCCTTGGTCGAAATGACAAGTTTCCTATTTGGATACCACACTTCAAGCAGTTTAATCCTGCGAAAATATCAATCCGAGTAGACGCGCAAGAGGCCCCGTCTCCAGTTGGAAACGGGGCCTCTTGGTGTAAAGCGGAGGACCGGACCTTGGGGCGGCGCAGCCCGGCCCTCCTATTCGTTACGCGCTAAGCGCATTAACGAACTTCGTAAGCTTGCTCTTATTGTTAGCAGCTTTATTTTTGTGGATGATGCTCTTCTTGGCCAAACGGTCCAGCATCGACGACACTTTCTTCAACAGGTCCTGTGCGGCCGTTTTGTCGGTGGTGGCGCGCAGCTTTTTAATGGCCGTGCGGGTCGATTTGTGCTGGTAGCGGTTCAATACGCGCTTGGCTTCGTTGCTGCGGATGCGCTTGAGAGCCGACTTGTGGTTTGCCATGACAAGAAAAACTATAAAAATCGGCTGTTAAGCCGAGGATTTTTGCGTTTGGGAGAGCAAAGGTACGAGATTTTCCCGAACCAGCAACCCTAATCCTTAAGAATTTTTATGGGTCCCCAGCATCAATGGGCGTTTGATGAAAACCTAGTAAGCGCGCCAATTACTTCCCATCTTTGGGAAAGTCCTACTCGCTTGCGGCCGGGCCCCCACCTACTAACATGCCCTTCGTTTCGCATTCGGCCTACCAGCCGCCCCGCTACCTGTTCAACGGCCACGTGCAGACCATTGTGCCCAGCCTGTGGCGCTCGGTGCCCGACGTGGCCTACCAACGCGAGCGGCTGGAACTGGCTGACGGCGACTTTCTCGACCTGGACTGGAGCCGACCGCCGGCCGGGGGCCCCACCGACGGCCTCGTGGTGGTGTCGCACGGCTTGGAAGGCAGCAGCGACCGGGCTTACGTGCGCGGCATGGTGCGGGCCCTGAACCGCGCCGGCCTCGACGCGCTGGCCTGGAACTACCGCAGCTGCGGCGGCGAGATGAACCGCCTGCTCCGCTCCTACCACCTCGGTGATACCGAGGATTTGGACCTGGTGCTGCGGCACGCCCTGGCTACCGGCCGCTACCAGCGCGTGTACCTGACGGGGTTTTCGGCGGGCGGTAATGTGACGCTCAAGTACCTGGGCGAGGCACCCGACCGGGTTCCGGCCGCGGTACAGCGCGCCGCCGTGTTTTCGGTGCCCACCGATTTGCGGGCCAGCTCCATGTACATTGCCCGGCCGCAAAACACGGTGTACATGCGGCGCTTCCTCAAAACGCTGCGCCAGAAAATCCGCGCGAAAGCTGTGCTGCTGCCCGGTGAGGTAGACTTGACGGGGCTCGACGAAGTGCGCGATTTCCCGCAGTTTGACGACCGCTACACGGCCCCCATGCACGGCTTTGCCTCCGCCGATGCCTACTACGCCCACGCCAGCTCGGGGCAGTACCTGGCCAACATCAAAGTGCCCACACTGCTGGTAAACGCCGAGAACGACCCTTTTCTGCCGCCCTCGTGCTTTCCGCGCGCAGCGGCGGCGGCCTCCGCCTTTGTGTACCTCGAAACGCCGCCTGCGGGCGGGCACGTAGGCTTCGGCGAGGGGGCCCCGGATGGCGAATACTACTCGGAGCGGCGGGCGGTGGAATTCCTGCTGGGGCCCCTGCCTGCCTAATTTTCTGGGTTTAGCGGGCGCGCGAGTTGGCGGGCACGAACACGACTTTTTTGGTTTCGTAAAATTCCTCGGGGAAGAATTGCGCCAAATCAGTGACGGTGGCCACCAGGCCCGACTCGGCAATTTCCTCGGTCAGGTCGCCGCCCTTCAGCAGGTACATCCCGCTTTCCCGCAGGCCCTTGGGCTTAAATAGGTGGGCCACCCACGGGTGAAAGGTGGCGAGGCGGGCCACGGCGCGGCTCACCACGAAGTCGTATTTGGGGCGCAACTGCTCGGCGCGGGTTTGCTCGGCCGTCACGTTGTCGAGGCCCAGGGCCCCAGCCATGAACTGCACGGCCCGAATCTTCTTGCCGATGCTGTCCACCAAGTGGAAATGCACCTCCGGAAACGCAACGGCCAGCGGCAGGCCGGGCAGGCCCCCGCCGGTGCCCACGTCGAGCACGGCGCTGCCCTTCGGGAATTGGACCACCTTGGCGATGCCCAGCGAGTGCAAAATGTGCCGCTCCGCGAAGTTGTCCATGTCGGCGCGCGACACCAAGTTCACCTGCTCGTTGATGATGCGGAACTCAGTTTCGAACTGCTTAAATAGCTGGAGCTGCTGGGGCGTGAACGTGGGGAAGTGCTGCTGGAAGAGGTTCATGCGTGCAAAGTTGCACGGTTCGGCGACTTTGGGGCCCCGGCGGGGGGCTTGCGCTTGGCGGGGCTATTCGACAAAATAAGTATCTTATACTTAATTGCTTTACGATATAAATTTATTTTTTATCAACACATATTTATTGAATATCAATAAATATGTGTTCCTTTGCCAGTGTTCAATCAATTCTTTTATCACATGGCAGCCATAAGATTAAAACGCTTAATGGGGTTAAAAAATACCGTCGTCTTCAGTCGGGTGCTCGTCGGACTATTTATGTTCGGTACGTTTGTATTCTCCTGCCAGATGATAGGCAAGACCTACGAAGCGGCCACGGGTAATCCCGAAGTGCGGTTGGCGCTCAACACCACTTCGCCCAACCTATTTTCGGCGGCACACGACATGAACGCTGGCTTCGAAGATGGGGCTGCTGGCCGGCCAATGCGGCCGGAGCGGGGGCCCCTTCCGGCGTTGAGCGCCGCCGTGGGTTTTGAATTGGCAGCGGATCCACACACGCCTTTACTTCGCTACCGCGAACCCAACCCCTGGAAAAGAGTAGCGCTGCTGCACCTGGGGGCCGCCGATGGTCTTTTTTCGTTGTCCTGGCTTGTATTCATCGGCGTGGGCAGTTGGCTGCTGTGGCATTTACTGCTCGATGTAACGCCCGAAACGCCTTTTACCCGCGCCAATGCCCGGCGGCTGGCCCGGCTGGCCTTGCTGGTGTTGCTGCTGGGCCAGGCCCAGCATTTGGCTTATCTGGCGCTGCGGGCGCTGGTACCCGCGTTCCACACCCCCGGCGTGGCCGAAACCCTCAACCACTACGTGCGCCTGAACACCGACGACAGCCTGCCGGGCACTTGGTCGGGCGTCATGCTGGCGGTAATCGCCGTCGTGTACCGGCGCGGCGTGGAGTTGAGCCAGGAAGCCGAACTCGTTATCTGATGCCGATTATTGTGAACCTTGACGTGATGCTGGCCCGGCGCAAAATGACACTCAGCGCCCTGGCCGAGGCCGTGGGCATCACCCTGGCCAACCTATCTATCCTGAAAAGCGGCAAGGCCAAAGCGGTGCGCTTCAGTACGCTGGCCGCCATTTGCCAGGCCCTGGACTGCCAGCCGGGTGACTTGCTGGAGCACAGCCCCAACCCGGCCGACCTGCGCCCGGGGGCCGACGGCGAATGAGCACTGGGGCCCCAGCGGCCATAAAAAAAGCCCCGACTGGCGAGGCTTCTTTTTATGGCTAGATGATTTGCTTGGTGTGTTTCATCATGTCGTAGAGCAGCTCGCGGGCGCGGTGCAGCTGGGCTTTTACGGTGCCGAGGGGAGCTTTGAGCTCGGTGGCGATTTCCTCGTAGCTCAGCTCGTCGAAGTAACGCAGGCTCACGAGGCGCTGGTACTTGTCGGGCAGGCGCGAGACGACGTGGCGCATGATTTCGATTTTCTGGTTGCGCACGGCGTGCTCGGCCGGGTTCAGGTCGTTGTCGCGGAAATCGATGGTGATTTCGTCGCCGTTGTCCACCTTAATGGCCGAGTCAATCGACATCGTTTTGATTTTATTCTTGCGGATAAAATCGATGCAGTTGTTGGTGGCGATGCGGAAGAGCCAGGTGCTGAAGGCGTACTCGGGGTTGAACTTGTGCAGGTTTTTGAAGGCCTTGGCGAAGGCCTCGATGGTGAGGTCCTCGGCGTCGTCCTGGTTGCGCACCATTTTTAGCACCACGTGGTACACGGGCTTCTTGTAAATCTGCATCAACTCGGCGTAGGCCTTCTCGTCGCCGTGGTCCACGGCGGCGCGAATTAGCTTGAAGTCGTGCTTGGCCTTGGCGGAGAATTGCTTCTGGATATCTTGATTATTAGTTACTTCCATCGAAGGGAACGCTTGAATAGCAAGGAAAGGCTGATGGTAACGTATTGGGCGAAGTAAAGGCCGTCGAGCAGCGGTAGCCACGCAGTCGGCAATTTCTGTTCCAATCGCCGGCCAAGGACGCCATACACGTAGGCCTGCGCAAAGGTTCGCAGGGCCCAAACAACCGCCAAAGGTACCCAATGTTCGGGCGAAAATACTAGCCCGACGGTAAGGGCGTAGGCCAATACATTGGCCATTACGAAGGTGCCGATGCGGGCGCGGTCGGCCAGACGGTAGCGGCTACCGGCCGAAAGGTGGCGGCGCTTCTGCGTCCACCAAGCCCCCCAAGTGGCGGCCGGCTCGCTGAGCGTGTGGGCAGGCGGGTCGGCCACCACGGCCGCGCGCAGGCCTTGGGCCACTGCGTCTTGCACCAGCAGGTCGTCGTCGCCGCTAAGGCGGCGGATGTGGCTGGCGAAGCCCTTGGTGGCCACAAACGTGGCCCAGGTGTAGCCCAGGTTGCGGCCCACGCCCATGTAGGCCCGCCCGCGCCAGGCAAAGCTGAGGTACTGAGCGGCCGTGAGCAACGTTTCGTAGCGGATGAGGCGGTTGAGCAGCCCGGGGCCCTCGGCGTAGCCCGAGAAGCCGAGCACCAGGCCGGCCGGGGCCCCGGGGCCCCCAAAGCCGCGCTGCATCAGGCGCAGCCACTGGTTGGTGGCCGGGATGCAGTCGGCGTCGGTAAATAGGAGCCGGGCGTGGGCGGCGGCCTTGATGCCCAGGGTGAGGGCGTACTTTTTGGGGGCGAAGCCGTCGGGCGTGCTCTTCACCGTGACGAGGCGGAAGCGGCCGGCGTAGTACTGCCCCAACTGCTGGGCGTAGTCCTGGGTTTCGTCGTAGCTGCGGTCGTCGATGAGGACGACCTCGAAGCCCGCCGGGTAGTCCTGCTTCAGCAATAAAGGCAGCAGGCGGCGCAGGTTTTCGAGCTCGTTGCGGGCGCAGACGACGACCGATACCGGCTCGTCGTCGGGCCCCGGGGCGTCGGCCGGGGCCTCGGCGGGGCGGCGGGCGAAGGGCCCAAAGTAGTAGAACCAGTAGTAGAACTGCGCCAGCACGCAGGCCACCAGCAACCAGAAAATGGGGGACTTGGGCAAATACGGAGGCAACGGCAAACGGCGCGGATGAGCCGGCAAAGGTAGGGGCCCCGGGCCGGCGGGGTTACCTTTGCGGGTGCTTATGACCTTTGACCTTCTCGCCCGCGACCCCGCTACCAAGGCCCGCGCCGGGCTGCTGCACACGGCCCACGGGGCCATCGAAACGCCCATTTTTATGCCTGTGGGCACGGCCGGCACCGTGAAAGCCGTGAGCCAGCAGGTGCTGCGCACCGATGTGCAGGCCCAAATCATCCTCGGCAATACCTACCACCTGTACCTGCGTCCGGGCCTGGAGGTGCTGCAAGCCGCCGGAGGCCTGCACCAGTTCAATGGCTGGGACGGGCCTATTCTGACGGACTCGGGGGGCTACCAGGTGTTTTCGCTCAGCAACACCCGCAAGATCAAGGAAGACGGCGTGACGTTTCGCTCGCACGTCGACGGCTCGAAGCACCTGTTTACGCCGGAGGGCGTGATGGACATCCAGCGCGTGATTGGGGCCGACATCATCATGGCCTTCGACGAGTGCACGCCCTGGCCCTGCGACTACGACTACGCCCGCCGCTCGCTCGACCTGACGCATCGCTGGCTGCAACGCTGCATCCAGCGCTTCGACGCCACCGAGGGCCTGTACGGCTTCGAGCAAAACCTCTTCCCCATCGTGCAGGGCAGCACCTTTAAGGACCTGCGGGTGCAGTCGGCCGAGTTTGTGGCGGCCCAGGGGCGGGCCGGCAACGCCATCGGGGGCCTGAGCGTGGGCGAACCCGCCGAAATGATGTACGAGATGACCGAACTGGTCTGCGACATCCTGCCCGCCGACAAGCCGCGCTACCTGATGGGCGTGGGCACGCCAGCCAACATTCTGGAAAACATTGCCTTGGGCGTGGACATGTTCGATTGCGTGATGCCGACCCGCAACGCCCGCAACGGCATGCTGTTCACCACGCAGGGCATCGTCAACATCACTAATAAGAAGTGGGCGACGGACTTCACGCCCATCGACCCCGGCCTGCCGGGCGTGGCCAGCACGTTCTACTCGCGGGCTTATTTGCGGCACCTGTTCCAGTGCAAAGAGCTGCTGGGGCCCCAAATTGCCTCGGCCCACAACCTGGCCTTCTATTTGTGGCTGGTGCGCGAAGCTCGCACGCAAATCCAGGCCGGCACGTTTGGGCCCTGGAAAGACCGGATGGTGCAGCAGGTGATGACCAGATTGTAATTAAAAATTATGAATTAAAAATTAAAAATGTCCGACAAGAATAGCCACTGAACTGCCGGGCCCAGGTTTAAATTTTTAATTCATAATTTTTAATTTTTAATTCCTTTTCAGGTGAACATCCTCGATAAATACATTATCAAGAAATTCCTCACGGCGTTCGTCTTCACGGTGCTCATCATCGTGTCGGTGATTTGCGTGATTGACTTCACCGAGAAGAACGACGACTTCATCCAGCACAAGCTGACGATGAAGCAGATTGTGTTCGAGTACTACGTGTTCCTGTTTCCGTACTTCTCCAACCTGCTGGCCCCAATCACTATTTTCATCGCTGTGGTGTTCGTAACGGCTCAGCTGGCGACGCGCACCGAGATTGTGGCCATTATGGCCAGCGGCGTGAGCTTCAAGCGGTTGCTGGCGCCGTACCTGGCGGCGGCCGCGCTAGTGGGGCTGTTCATTTTCGCGCTCACGGGCTGGGTGCTGCCGCTGGCTAATAAGCAGCGCGTACGCTTCGAGCGGGCCTACGTGAAGCTGCCCTATACCTTCAAGGGCCACGACGTGCACATCCGCATTGGGCCCCGCAGTTACGTCTACATGCAGAGCTACGACAGCAACCGCAACGTGGGCTACCGCTTTGCCTTAGAGACAATTGACAGCACTATTCTGCACCGGCGCATGACGTCCGACGCCATCAGCTGGGACTCGACCAAGCAGGCTTGGCACATGTCGCCGCAGCTCATCCGCACCTTCCGGGGCCCCCAGGACGAGACGCTGCTGACCGTGGCCGCCCGCGACACCACGCTGCGCCTTACGCCCAAGGACTTCGCCAGCCACTACCACGAGGAGGAAACGCTGACCCTGCCGCAGCTCAACGCCTTCATCCAGGAGATGGTGGACCGCGGGGCCGACGACACGGCCACCTACATGAGCGCCAAGTACGAGCGCTACTCCTACCCCTTCGCCACGCTTATCCTTACCCTCATCGGCGTGTCGCTAAGCGCCCGGAAGTCGCGGGCCGGGGTGGGCGGGCAAATTGCGCTGGGCTTCGTGCTGGCCTTCGTGTTCATCATTTTCGTGATGCTGAGCCGCAACCTAGCCCAGGTGGGCACCCTCGCCCCGCTGGTGGCCGCCTGGGTGCCCAACAGCATTTTCCTGGTCATCGGCTTGGCGCTGTACCGCTTCGTGCCGAAATAGGTGAATGGGCGACTGAGGGAATGGAGGAATGAGGGAATGAAAAAAGGCCGTCATGCCGAGCGCAGCGCAGCATCTTTATAGCTGACTAATTAATTCCTGGCGCGGTAAAGATGCTGCGCTGCGCTCGGCATGACGGCCTTTTGCTTTTAAATAGGCGGCCTCTTTTGCTCCCCTCATCCCCCATATTTCTTCGTTCCTCCATTCTCTCATTCAACCATTCCTCCCTTGCTCAAAGACTACCTCCGCCTTCATTTCATTGTGCTGCTGTGGGGCTTCACGGCCATTTTGGGCAAGCTGCTGGCCCCCACGCCGGCCGTGGAGCTGGTATTTTGGCGCACGCTGCTGGCCAGCAGCGGGCTGGGGCTGCTGCTGGCGGCGCGGGGCCTGGGCGGGCGCCTGCCGTGGCGCGAGGCCCTGAAGCTGCTGGGCGTGGGCACGCTGGTGGCCGCGCACTGGATTACGTTTTTCCTGGCCGCGCGCCTCTCGTCCGTCAGCGTGTGCCTGGCGGGCCTGGCTACGCTGGCCCTATGGACCTCGCTGCTGGAGCCGCTGTTGCTGTGGCACCGCGTGCGGGCCTACGAAGTAGCCCTGGGCCTGGGGGCCATGCTGGGCCTCTACCTCATTTCGCAAGCCGAGCTGAGCCAGCTCACGGGCCTGCTGGTGGCGGTGGGCTCGGCGGGGCTCTCGGCCTTGTTTAGCGTGCTGAATTCGCAGCTGGTGAAGCGCCACGCGCCGGTCAAGCTTACCTTTTATGAGATGGCGGGGGCCTGCCTGAGCATCGCCCTGTTCCTGCCTTTCTACGGGCGCTACTTCACCCAGGGCGCGGGCGTGCAGTTGGCCCTGCACGGCTACGGCTGGCTGTGGATGGCCGTGCTGGCGGGCGTGTGCACGGTGTACGCCTTCTCGTCGTCGGTGGAATTGATGAAGCGCCTGTCGGCCTTCGTCGTCAACCTGACCATTAACCTGGAGCCTGTCTACGGCATTTTGCTGGCCCAGCTGCTGTACTGGTGGCGGGTGCCGGGCTTCGGGCAGGAGCGCATGTCGGGCGGCTTCTACCTGGGCACGGTCATCATCCTGGCCAGCGTGCTCATCCACCCCGTGCTCGACCAGTGGAACCGCCGCCGGGCCCGCCGCACCCAGGCCCTGGGCGCAGTGGTGTAGCGTGGGGCGCTGCACGCTGGGGGCTCCAAGAAGCTAGTTGAGTCAATAAGAACGCCCTAGGCGGTCATGCTGAGCGCAGCCGAAGCATCTCTCCCGCTGAGTAAATCTGATTAGTGGAGCGGTAGAGATGCTTCGGCTGCGCTCAGCATGACCGTTTTTAGTAGCTCAGTCAGCTCATAAGGAGGTTTTTCGGGTTGCTTTGTTGAAAGGCCTACTACGCCTCTTCCCATGACCATCATTTACTGGCTGCGCAACGACCTGCGCCTGCACGACAACGAAGTGCTGGCCGCCCTGCCGCCCGGCGCCACGGCCCTGCTGCCGGTGTACTGCTTCGACCCCGCCGCCCTGGGCCCCGACGCCTACCTGGGCCTGCCCAAAGTGGGGCCCCACCGCCTCCCCTTCCTCCTCGAAACGCTGGCCGACTTGCAGGCGCGCTACGCCGCGCTGGGCTCCGGCATCCATTTCGCCACCGGCCAGCCTGCCGACGTGCTGCCCGCGCTGGCCCGGCAGCTGGGCGCGCAGGCCGTGTGGGCCAGCGCCGAGCCCATTACCGAGGAGGCAGCCGCCGAAACCGCCCTGGCCGCCGCCCTGGGGCCCCAGGTGCCGCTGCGCCGCTTCGAGAACCTGTCGCTGCTGCCACCCGCCGACCTGCCCATTGCCGTGCGCGACCTGCCGTTTTCGTTCAGCAAGTTCCGGTTTGACGTGGCGGCGAAGGTGCCGGTGCGGCCGCCGCTGCCCCCGCCGCACCAGCTGCCGCCACTGCCCGCTGGCTTCGCGCCGGCCGCGCTGCCCACGGCGGGGGCCCTGGCCGCGGCGCTGGGCCAGCCGGCGCTGGCCTTAGTGGACCGCCACCGCCACTCGGCCCGGCCAGCGCTGGGCGGGGGCGAAACTGCCGCCCTGGCCCGCCTGCACGACTTTGCCGTGGCGCGCCGCCTCATCGGGCGCTACGACGACACCCGCAACCAGCTGCTGGGCGAGGCTTTTAGTACCAAGTTTTCGGCCTGGCTGGCCAATGGCAGCTTATCGGCCCGCCAGGTGTGGGCGGCCATTGATGGCTACGACGCCGCCCACGGAGCCCGCAGTAAGGGGGCCCAGCAATTGCGGCTGGAGTTGCTGTGGCGCGACTACTTCCGGCTGCTGGCGCGGCGCGTGGGGCCGGCGTTTTTTGGCTGGCGCGGCCTGCGCGACCAAATTCCCAAACCTATCCGTCCCGACCGGGCCGTGTTCGACGCCTGGGCCGGCGGCCGCACCGGCAACGGCTTCGTGGATGCCAACATGCGCGAGTTGGCCGCCACCGGCTTCATGAGCAACCGCGGCCGCCAGAACGTGGCCAGCTACCTCATCCACGACCTGCACCAGGACTGGCGCTGGGGCGCCGCCTGGTTCGAGCACCAGCTCGTGGACCACGACGCGGCCCTGAACTGGGGCAACTGGAAGTACATCGCCGGCACCGGCACCGACGTGCGCGACACCGCCTTCGACGTGGCCCAGCAAGCCAAGCGCTACGACCCGCAGGGCCGCTACGTGCGCACCTGGCTTGCGCAAGCCGTTGGATTTTAAACGCTTTTCTGGGTTAATAGCACGGTCATGCTGAGCGCAGTCGAAGCATCTCTCCCGCGGACTAATCATCATTACTGCCGCGGGAGAGATGCTTCGACTGCGCTCAGCATGACCGTTTTACCAGTTTAAGTAGCTTCTCATACGATACCTCACAAACCAACTTATCAACCGCCCTGGGGCCCTACAGCTGCCCGCGCCACACCAGGTACTCGGTGGGCCACTCCAGCGCCGGGGCCTCGGCTTGGCCGGGCCACAGGCCGTACACGGCCGAGCCTGAGCCCGACAAGCTGGCGTAGGCCGCACCGGCGGCGTAGAGCTGCTGCTTGATGGCGGCCAGCACCGGGTAGGTGGGCGTCAGGGCGGTTTCGAAGTCGTTGGCTACGGTGCGGCGCCAGGTGCTAATCGGGGCCCCCAGGGCTTCGCGTAGCGGGTGGGCGGGCGCGTGCGGCACGATGCGGGCGTAGGCTTCGGCCGTGCTGATGTGCAGGCCGGGGTACACCACGGCGCAGGCCGTGCCGGACAGGTCGAGGCTAATTTCTTCGAACACGTCGCCTTTTTCGCGGGCCAGCACGGGCTTGTTCTGGATAAAAAAGGCGCAGTCGGCCCCCAGGCGGCGGGCGTAATTTTCCAGCGCTTCCGTTGATAAATTCAACCCAAACAGCTCGTTGGCTGCCTTCAGGGCAAAGGCCGCATCGGCCGAGCCGCCGCCCAGGCCCGCCCCGATGGGCACCACTTTGTGCAGGTGCAGCTGCACGGGCGGCAGCTGCGGAAAATCGGCTTGCAGCAGCGCGTAGGCTCGCACGCACAGGTTCGTATCGGGGGCCCCGGGAATGGGGCGGCCGCTGAGGCCCAGGCTGGTGGAGTGGCCCGGGGCGGCGGGCAGCAGCTCCAGTGCGTCGGTCCAGGGCAGGGGCACAAACACGGTTTCGAGGGTGTGGAAGCCGTCGGGGCGGCGGGCCGTGACGTACAGGCCCAGGTTGAGCTTGGCGTTGGGGAAGTTGAGCAAGGCGGGAAAGAGTGCTGGGTGGAGAATAATTAAATAGCTACAGTAGACCGTCATGCAGAGCGCAGCGAAGCATCTTTACCGCGGCAGCAATCAGAGTTAGTTACGCAGTAGAGATGCTTCGCTGCGCTCTGCATGACGGTCTAATAAATCTGTACCGGAGCCCCTGGAACGTTTTAATAAATCTGCCTGGGAGCCCTGGGGATTACCGGGCAGCCGGCGAAAAGCTGGCCGCCCGGGCCGGGGGCCTATTTTTGTTCATGCCCGCGGCCGCCCAAAATTCAGCATTCCCCGCCCAAAGTTTCTACGTGCGCCGTGGCAAGCGCTGGCTCGACGTGGCCGGGGCCCTGGCGCTGCTGCCCCCGGCCCTGCCACTGCTGGCGCTGGGGGCCCTGCTGGCCGCCGCCCAAAACCGGGGCCCCTGCCTGTTTCGGCAGCCGCGGCCGGGGCTGGGCGGCCGGCTGTTTACGCTCTACAAACTGCAAACCATGACCATGGCCCGCGACCCAGCCACTGGCCAACTGCTGCCCGACGCCCAGCGCCTGCCGCGGCTAGGCCGCTGGCTGCGGGCCACTTCGCTCGACGAGCTGCCCCAACTCTGGAACATCCTGCGCGGCGACCTAAGCTTGGTGGGGCCCCGGCCGCTGCTGCCGCAGTACCTGCCGCTGTATTCGCCGGCGCAGGCGCGGCGGCACCTGGTGCGCCCTGGCCTCACGGGCTGGGCCCAGGTGAACGGGCGCAACGCCATTGCGTGGGAGGAAAAATTCGCTTTTGATACCTGGTACATCGACCACCTGTCGTTGGCGCTGGATCTGAAAATACTGTGGCGCACCGCGGGCCGCGTGCTGGGCGGCGCGGGCGTGGCGGCCCCGGGCCAGGCCACAACCGAGGCTTTTCGGGGCCCGGCGTAGGCGGTGTGGGGCCCCGGGCCGACCTTTGCGGCTCACTTGCCCCCTGCCCCACCTGCCCGCCGCATGACCCAATTGTTCTTTTCGGATTACTACGCCGGGCCCGGCACCGGCCGGCCGCTCGTCATTTTTGGGGCCGGCGGGCTGGGGCGCGAGGTGCTGGGCCTGGTGCAGCAGCTGCCCCCGGGCCCCGACGGGGCCCCCGCCTGGGAGGTGCGCGGCTTTTACGACGACGTAGCGCCTGCCACGCCCACCGTGGCCGGCCTGCCCTACCTGGGCACCGGCGCCGACCTCAACGCCACCGCTGAGCCGCTGGCCGTGGCCGTGGCCGTGGGCAGCAGCGCCGGCCGGGCCACCGTGGTGGGCCGCCTCACCTCGGCGCAGCTGGCGTTTCCGGCGCTGGTGCACCCGGGCGTGGTGCTGGGGCCCGCCCAGCGCATCAGCTTGCGCGAGGGCTGCATCATCCAGCAGGGCTGCATTTTGACCTGCGACATCGCCCTCGACCGCTTTGTGCTGCTCAACCTGGGCTGCACCGTGGGCCACGACGCCGTGCTGGGCGAGTTCTGCTCGCTGATGCCGCGCGCCAACGTGGGCGGCGCCGCCCGGCTGGCCCCCGGCGTGTACCTTGGCACCGGGGCCACCGTCATCCAGGGCGTGGCCGTGGGCGAGTACACCACCGTGGGGGCCGGCGCCGTGGTGGTGCGCGCCCTGCCGCCCCGCACCACGGCCGTGGGCGTGCCGGCCCGGGTGATTAAATAGGTTAATTAAAAATTAAAAATGATGAATTAAGAAGGGCTGCTCAAGCAGAGCCGAACAATTCCTCCCTCAAAATTTTTAATTTTTAATACATAATTTTTAATTCCCCTTAGTGCGCAGCCAAGACCACGACCGAATTTTCCTTTCCCCACCCCACCTCGGCCGCCACGAGCTGAACTACGTGCACAAGGCCATCGAGGACAATTGGGTGGCGCCCGTGGGGCCCAACTTGGTGGGCTTCGAGGCCGACATCTGCGCGGCGGTGGGCGTGCCGTTTTGCGTGGCCTTGAACTCGGGCACGGCGGCGCTACACCTGGGCCTGCTGCTGCTGGGCGTGGGCGCCGGCGACGAAGTGCTGTGCCCCTCGTTTACGTTCGTGGCCACTGCCAACGCCATCCGGTACTGCGGGGCCACGCCGGTATTCGTTGACAGCGAAGGCGATACCTGGAATATCTGTCCCGTGCGCCTGCGCGAAGCCATCGAGGACCGGCTGCGGCGCGGCCGCAAGCCCCGGGCCCTGCTGCTGGTGCACCTCTACGGCATGCCGGCCCAAGTGGCGGAGATTGTGGCCCTGGCCCAGGAGTTCGATATCCCCATCCTCGAAGACGCGGCCGAAGCCCTGGGGAGCACCTGGCGGCAGCAGCCGCTGGGCGGTTTCGGGCGAGTGGGCGTGTTCTCGTTTAATGGCAATAAGATACTGACCACCAGCGGCGGCGGGGCCCTCGTGACGCACGACCCAGCCTTGGCCGAGCGCGCCCGCTACCTGGCCACCCAGGCCAAGGACGCCGCCCCCCACTACCAGCACTCGGAGGTGGGCTACAATTACCGGCTGAGCAACGTCCTGGCCGGCATCGGCCGCGGCCAGATGGGCCTGCTGGCCGACCGCGTGAAGCGCCGCCGCGAGATTTTCCGGTGGTACCAGGAGCACCTTGCCGGCCTGCCCGGCTTGGCCGTGGCCCCCGCCGCCGAGCCCCCCGGGGCCCAGTCCAATCGATGGCTCACCACCGTGCTGCTCGCCCCGCCTGACCCGACCGCCGGGGCCCCCGCCGCCACCCCCGAAACCCTGCGCCTGGCCCTCGAAGCCCGCAACATCGAAAGCCGCCCCCTCTGGAAGCCCATGCACCTGCAGCCGCTCTTTGCCGAGGCGCCGATGTACGGCGGCGCGGTGTGTGCCGGCCTGTTTGCCCGGGGCTTGTGCCTGCCCAGCGGCACCGCCCTCACCGATGCCGACCTGCAGCGCATAACAGGGGCCCTAAAAGAAGCGTTGCACTGAAGGAGGCGCCGCGCAGCCTGGCCCCTTTATTGCCGTAGGGCCCCCGCGGGGCCCCGCTTTGCCGTTAAAGGCCCAGCCAATCTTTTTTACCCATGAATCATTCCCGACTTCTTGCCGCCGTGCTGCTGCTGGCGCTGCCCGTGGCCGCCCGCGCCCAAACCAACCCCGCCACCAAAACCACCACCGTGGCCAAGCCCACCACTGCGACTAAGCCCGCCTCCGAGCAGGTAACCGAAGTAATTGAGGACCTGGACCCGGCCACGGGCAAGGTCATCCGCCGCACCACCCGTACCACCACCCTGCCCGCCGGCACCGCGTTGCCCAGCGGCGGCAGCACTGCCATAGCCGCCGATGGCCGGGCCACCGATTCGCAGGTGTCGGATTTCTTCCGTGAGAAAACCACCGTAGGGGCCCTCACTGCCCCCGCCCTGCTCGACGCTTACAGCCGCTTCATCGAGAAAGTGCGCGCCGAACGCCGCACCTGGACCCCAGCCAACTGGGCAAACGCCGCCGCCGTGCTCGGCAGCCTCAACGGCCGTTACGAGCAGGTGCGGGCCAACTTCGTGCTCGACGACAAGGTGACCATCCGCTCGCAGCAGGCCGAATTCCAGACCCTGCGCACCGCCCGCCAGCTCTCCGACCAGGTATCGGACAAGCTGTAAAAGGGCCCCGAACCTGAACATTGGGCCGTGCCGCTGGGTTGGGGCCCTTCACCGTTTGCGTTTTTCATGCCCCTTTCCAAACCCACCGTCCTCATCACCGGCGCCACCGGTCAGATTGGCGGTGACACCCTGCGCCGCCTGCTCGCCGGCGACTCCATTACGCCCGTAGCCGCGGTGCGCTCGGCGGCAAAAGCCCAGCCGTTTCACGACCCGGGCATTCGCACCGTTATTCTCGACTTTGACAAGGAAGAAACCCTGGGGCCCGCCCTGCACGGCATCGACCGGGCCCTGCTGGTGACTGGCTACACCGTGGACATGCTGCGCCAGAGCAAGGCGTTTCTCGACTAGGCCCAAAAAGCCGGGGTGCAGCACCTGGTGCACCTGGGGGCCTGCGGGCGCGACGATGCCACGGTGGCCCACTGGGCCTGGCACCAGCTCGTGGAGCGCTACATCGAGTGGCGCGGCTTCTCCTTCACGCACCTGCGCCCCGAAACCTTCATGCAAAACCTGCTGAGCTACGGCGGCACCCAGGTGGCGCGCCAGGGCCTCAATACAGCAGTACGTGGGCGACGCGCGCCTGAGTTGGGTGGATGCCGAGGACGTGGCCCAGGTAGCAGTGCAGGCCCTGCTGCACCCCGAGCGCCACGCCGGCCAAACCTACCGGTTGGGCTACGAGGCCAAATCGTACGACGAAATTGCCGCCACCATGGCCGAAGTACTGGGCAAGCCCTTTCGCTACGAAGCCGAGGCCCCCGAGATTTTCCGCAAAAACATGCGCGCCGCTGGCGCCGAAATGGCCTACATGGACTGCGTGTACGACCACTACAAGCGCTACGCTGCCCACACCATCCCGGGCGCCGACGACACGTTCGACAACTTTCCCGCCATCACCGGTTAGCAGCCCACTTTATGGGCCGATTTCGTGCAAAAGCACCGCGCTTCGTTTGATTATTAGCGCCTCCGGGCGCTCGTAATCGGTTGATGGGTTTCCAGATATTTGTCTGGAGAAAAACAACGGTCATGCAGAGCGCAGCGAAGCATCTTTACCACGCAAGTAATCATTTACTGCTGCGGTAGAGATGCTTCGCTGCGCTCTGCATGACCGTTGTTTTTATAGCCTTACGACTACATCCTTACCTAGGGCCCCAGCCAGCTCAATGGTGATGATGCTCCTCCTCGGGCGGCGGGGGCAGCTCGGCGGCGGCGCGGTAGAGCAGGGCGGTGGGCACGCGCGGGTAGTGGTGGTGCAGGTGATGGAAGGCGAACGAGGCCGTAATGGGCGTCCAGGCTTGGGCGAGGGCGGCGGCGGTGCGGGCCACCGGGTTGCGCGACGACACGTGGTGCGGCACGTACGAGGCCCAGATGGGCATCGTAGCGCTCATGAAAAATGCTACGGCCCAGTACACCAGCCCCACCGGCGAGCCGGTGAGCCAGTACAGCGCCACAAACCCCGCCAGCAGCGCCAGCGTGCTGGCCGTTTCCAGCAGCTGGATTTGTTTGGTATTGGGCGCGATGCGCAGGGCTTCGCGGCGCAGCATCAGCGTGTGCCAGGGGCCTTGCCAGAGCACGCGTCCGAAGCTCCAGGTGGCGGGGGCCCCCTCGGGGTCGGCCTCGGTGAGGCAGCGGCCGTGGTGGCGCAAGTGCGTCACCTGCAAACCGTGGCCACTTTTGAGGATGAGCAAGCCGCTGAGGCTGAGCACCCGCTTGTTGGCGGCTTTGCTGAGGCCCAGCGCGTTGTGCATGGCGTCGTGCATCTGCACGAAGGCCGCCAGGCACACCACCACCACCAGCGGCACGGCCAGCCACCACCAGCCCGCCATCGCCAGCAAAACGTAAATGCCCAGCAGCACCCAGGGCCGGGCCAATTCGATGCGCCGCTGGGCGGGCGTGAGTTGCAGGTTCATACCGGATAAAGCTGGTTGAAAAATGCCTTTTGGGGCCCCGCAGCGCGCTGGGGCCCCGCGCGGCTCAGTCGCGGATTTCGTGGCGTACGGGCAGCGCGTAGGCCGGAATGTCGGCCGCGGCCACTGTGCGCCAGGTGGGCCGGAACGAGCCATAGTAGCCGAAGAGCTTGCCAAACACCGGGTTGCGTACCTCCACCTGGATGCGGTAGCAGTCTGCCTCGTCGTCGTACCACTCCTCCACGTCGGCCAGGCCCGAAAACAGCATCGGGAACCGGAACGTCACGGGCCCCTCGTGGAAGCGCTGCTCGCCCGAGCGCAGCCGCAGGCCGCCCCGCGCGGTCACGGCCAGGTCGATGTCGACGGCCAAGTGCTGGTGCGTGCCCAGGTAATCGACGATGCGGCCGCGGGTTTCGCTCCGAATCATGGTGGCGTCGAAGCAGCGGGTGTGGCCCGGGAAGGCGAAGCGCCGCACCCAAGTCACGGTTTCGCGGCCCAGCGGGTCGCGGTAGGCGTAGTTTTCGATGCGGAACGGCACGTTCTGGCCCGCGTCGGGAAACATAATGTTGCGCCGTAGTCCAATGCGCAAAAAAGGCTGGGTGTAGAACGGCCCGTGCCACACGCGCTCCATCGTGCCCTCGCCCACAAAGGCGCGATTGTCCTCGCTGCTAAACGCCAGCCGCTCCTGAATGCGCGGGTGCAGCTTATAAAAATCGGCGCCAAGCTGCTGCTGATAAATGGAGGCCATGGACGGGGTTGAAGAAGGGAGACTTGTTTTAGATTATAAAAAAGGCCGTCATGCAGCGCGTAGCGAAGCATCTCTCCCGCAGCAGTAATCCTGATTAGTTGAGCAGTAGAGATGCTTTGGCTGCGCTCAGCTTGACGGCCTTTTTTTGGGTTTTTTATTCGGGAGAAGCTCTGGCAAATTCGGGAACCACTCTAATGAGCAAGACGAACTAAACGAGTTGGGGCACAGGCGCTACAGCGGTAGGCGCGGCCACGGGGGCCCCAAGGGGCGGCTGGCGCAGGCAGCGAGCGGCGCGGGGTACCATTTCGGCGGGTAGCAGGAGTGCCACGGCGGCCAGCGCCATCAGCGAGACGTTGAGCGTGAGCGGGTTGAAGGGCGCCACGAACACGGCTGGCTGGCTAAACAGGGCCCCGGCGCCCAGCACCAGCAGCCCCACCAAGTGCAGCCAATACACGGGCCGCAGCCGCTGCGCCGGCAGCAGCCAAAATAGCAGGCCAAACAGGATTTCGCCTATTCCCACACCCGCCGCTATGTAATGCGCCGCGCCGGCCGAAAAGCCCGCGCCCTGCAAAATGGACAGCTCGCCGGTGTCCGGAAACAGCAGTTTGGGCACCACGCCCTGGTACACCCACACCGCGCCCAGCGTGGCACGCGTCAGCCCGTCGGCCAGGGCCAGGCGGCGCGACACGGCCGGCCGCTGCCCGGTTTCGAGCCATAGCCGCAGGCAATCGAAGCTCCAGGCAGTGGCCCAGCCGATGAGCGGCCGGAACGCCAGCCGGTCGAGCCACTGGCCCGCGGGGCCCCCGCGCGTTTGGTAGTCGTACTTGGTGAAGAACCGCAGGCCATCAGCCGTGGGCACGTACTTCCAGAAGCCAGCGCCCTCGCGGATGAGCGACACCCATTCGTCGGACCAAAACTTGAGCACCGACGTGCGTTCGCCGTTCTTTTCCTTGGTGCCCAGGCTCTCGCCGCGCCCGGCCACGCCCAGCCCAAAGCCGATGCGCGTGGCGTACAAAAACTGCTGGGGCGCGGCCTCCGACGGCCGGGGCAGGTAGGTGATTTCGGTGAAGCGCAGGTCCCATTGCTGGTGCAATTCGGGCTGCTGGGTGTGCTCCCACAGCGCCTCCAGGGGGCAGCGGATGCGGGCTTCAACGTAGAGCGGCGGGTTCTTCATAGCGCGTGCGAAAGGTAGCCCAGCCCGGCCGCGAAGCCAAGCGCTGGTGCTACCTATTCGCCTCCTTCTCAGGAGAATGCCGCACCTGCTTGGCTTAATGCAACGGCCAAGCGGGTCCCGGGGCCCCTACCCCAGCGCCTGGGCCAAATCGGCGAGCAGGTCGCTCGCTTCCTCGATGCCCACGCTGAGGCGGATGAGGCCCGGGGTGATGCCCAGGGCCCGGCGGCGCTCGTCGGGGATGTGGCGGTGCGAAGTGGCCAGCGGGTACGAGCACGACGAATCGACGCCGGCCAGCGACGGGGCCAGCGGAAAGAGCTGGCTCTTCTGAATAAAGGCATCGGCGGCCGCCGCGGTGTCGTCGGCCAGCCGGAACGAGAGCATGCCGCCGAACTGGCCGCCGCGCAGCTGGGCCGCCGCCAGGGCGTGGCCGGGGTCGGTGGGCAGGCCGGGGTAGAACACCTGCCCCACGGCCGGCTGCTGGGCCAGGAACTGGGCCACGGCCAGGGCATTTTCGGAGTGCTGGCGCATGCGCAGGCGCAGAGTTTTGGTGCCGCGCAGGGTCAGCCAGCTTTCCAGCGGGGCCAGGGTGAGGCCGAGGCTGCCGCCCACCTGGCGCAGGCGTTGGGCCACGGCCGGGTCGCGGGCCAGCACCAGGCCGGCCGTCACGTCGGAGTGCCCGCCGAGGTACTTGGTGGCTGAGTGCCACACCAGGTCGGCGCCCCAGCTAAATGGCTGGCTGATGGCGGGCGAGGCGAACGTGTTGTCAATCAGCAGCAGCACGCCCTGGGCCCGGCAGGCGGCGGCCAGCCGGGGCCCGTCGAGCACGGTCAGCAGCGGGTTGCTCAGGGTTTCGGCCAGCACCAGCTTGGTGTTGGGGCGGGCGTGGCGGGCCAGGTCGTAGAGGTCGGCCAGGGGCACGTAGCTGGTTTCGATGCCCAGGCGGCTCAGCTCATTGGAGAGCAGCACCACCGAGCCGCCGTACAGCTCGGCGGGGCAGAGCACGTGGTCGCCGGCCTGGCAAGTGGCCAGCACGGCGGCCAGCAGCCCGCTTAGGCCCGCGCCGGTGGCCACGCCGGCCAGGGCCCCGCCGGCTACGCCCTCAAGTTGGGCTACGGCGGCCACCAGCTCCTCGGTATTGGGGTGCTCGGAGCGCGAGTAGCCGTAGCGGCCGCCGCGGCCCGGGGCGGTGTAGTACTCTTCTAACTCGGCCAGGGAGGCAAATTTGAAGACCGAAGTTTGGTAGATGGGGGTGACTTTGGGATGGATATTGGTCAAATTCATGGCAAAGGGCTCAGACCCGGGCGAAAGAATGCGTCAAAGTAACGCCGAAGTTAGGGCTCGTTGATGGCCCCGACGTATCTTTCCTTCCCCATTCTCCCCCCACATTTATGCATTATAAAATTACGTTACTGGGCTTGTGCTTGGCCGCGGCGCCGCTGCTGGCGCAGGTGGCGCCGGCGCCGCCCCACGCCCCGCGCGCCGCCGCGGGAGCCCCCGTAGGGCCCCGCGCGGCCACCGACCCCAACTCGCGCATCGGCGGCGAACTGCAACAGCTATACCAGCAGTGGCACACCGGCAGCGCAGCCGCCGGCAAAGGCGGGGCCGGGCGGCTGGCCGCGGCGTTTCCCCAACTGCACGTAGCCCCCACCGACGACGCGGTGCTGGTGCGCATCACGGCCAAAGACGTAGCTACGCTGCTTCCGGCGCTGTTGGCCCGCGGCTTCGTGGTGGTGTCCGACCAAAGCAAATTTCACTTCATCGAAGGGCGGCTGCCGGTGAGCCAGTTGGCGCCCGGCACGGCCGGCGTCAGTGCCCTGGCGGCGCAGGGCCTGCTCGGCGTGCTGCCCATTTACCTGCCGGCCGGCCGTGCGGGTAAGGTGGTGAACCAAGCCGATTTCGTGCTGGAGGCGGCCCGCGTGCGCGCCACCCGCCCCGGGGCCTACGACGGCACGGGCGTCCGCATCGGCGTGATGAGCGACTCGTACAACGCCCTGAACGGGGCCCCGGCGGGCGTGGCCTCCGGCGACTTGCCCGCCACCGTGCAGGTGTTGCAGGAGTACTCGCGCGGCACCGACGAGGGCCGCGCCATGATTGAGCTAATTCACGACATCGCCCCCGGCGCCGGCAAGGCCTTCAGCTCGGTGGAGTTCGGCGAGGCCGACTTTGCCGCCCAGATTGCCCGGCTGGCCAGCCCCACGGGGGGCAACTGCAAGATTTTGGTCGACGACATTGGCTACTTTGCCGAGCCCCTGTACCAGGACGGCGTGGTGGCCCAGGCCATCGAAACGGCCGTGGCCGGCGGGGCGGCCTACTACTCGGCGGCCGGCAACCAGGCCGACGAGGCTTCGGAGTACGTTGCCCCCACGTTCACTAACGCGGCGAAGGGGGCTGATTTGGACTTCGGCCTTTCCACTGGGGGCCCTACCGACACGCGCCAGCCGTTCACCATCGCCGCGTCGGCTAAGTTCACCATCAGCTTGCAGTGGAGCGACCCGTTTTACACCGCCGCCGGCGTGAAGACTGACCTCGACGCCTACCTGGTCATTGCCCGCGCGGGGGGGGCCATCAAGGGCGATACCGTGGCCACGGCCGCCAACAACAACATCGCCAGCCAGGCGCCCTACGAAATCCTGAGCTTCACCAACGGCGCGGCTAGTACCAACACGGCCTACAACCTGATCATCAACCGCCGGGCGGGCACCGCCACCCCGGCCCGCGTGAAGTACGTCTCGTTCGGCGACGTGTTTGTGCCCACCAAGTACTGGACGCACAGCGGCACCATTACGGGCCACGCGGCGGCCGCTAGCGCCATGGCCGTGGCCGCGGCGCCGTCGTTCAACCGCCTCATGGCCGAGTCGTACTCGTCGATTGGCACCCCTACTATCCTCTTCAACCCCGACGGCTCGGCGCTGGGGGCCCCGGCCACGCGCCAAAAGCCCGACTTCACGTCGATTGACTACGTGAGCACCACGTTCTTTTCGGGCACGGTGTTTCCCGACCCGGCCGATGGGTTCATCTTCGCCGGCACCTCGGCGGCGGCTCCCAACGCGGCGGCCGTGGCGGCGCTGCTGCTGCAAGCGCGCCCCACCAGCACGCCCGCCCAACTCAACGCCCAACTCAAGGCCACGGCGCTCGACCTGAACACGCCGGGCTTCGACATTTCAACCGGCGTGGGCCTGATCAACGCCTACGCGGCCGTGTATGGGTTGCCCACCGCGGCCACCGTGCCGTTTGTAGACGTGTTCGACGGCACGGCCCTGGGGCCCAACTGGAGCGTCACGAGCCGCGGCGCGGCGCGGGTAGCCCTCCGCTCGGACTTCTCGCCCGCCTCCAGCCCCCGCCACTTGGTGCTGGATGCATTCTTCCCGTACTACGGTTTCAGTAGCTACACCGGGGCCCGGACGGCCCAGGCCGACCTGCGCCTGAACCTGGCCAGCGCCCCGGCTGGCGGCGTGCTGCTCACCTTCCGCCACAAGAAAATCCTGGGCGAAATCGACCAAGCGATGCCCGCCACCTTCACCGGCAGCAGCGACACCGACGGCGTGGCTATGAGCGTGGACGGCGGTACCACTTGGTACAGCCTGGCCAGCATCACGGGCGCCAACGCTACCACCGACTACCAAACGGTGAATGTGAACCTGACCCAATTTGCCGCCGCCAACGGCCTGACGCTGGGCGCCGACGTACGCATCCGCTTCCAGCGCACCGGTATCACGCAGGTAGACGCGGCCACGAGCACTTTGCGCGGTGGCCGGGCCTTCGACGACATCGCCGTAACCGGCACCACCGCCGCCCCAGTGGCCTTGTTCAACACGTCGGCCAGCGCCGCGGCGCCCGTGTGCCCGGGCACCGCTGTGCAGTTTGCCGATGCTTCGCTGCTGGGCCCCACCGCCTGGAGCTGGAGCTTCCCCGGCGGCACGCCCGCCACCAGCACCGCCCAAAACCCGAGCGTGACCTACGCCCGCGGCGGCACCTACGACGCGACCCTGACCGTGACCAGCGCCAACGGCACTTCCACCCGCACGGCCACGGGCGTCGTGGTGGTATCGGGCGCCGTACCGGTTGCTAGCTTCACGGTGAAGCCTTCGCCGGTGTGCGTGGGCGGGGCCGTCACGTTCACCAGCACGTCGGGCCCCTGCCCCAGCACCTACGCCTGGAGCTTCCCCGGCGGCACGCCCACCACCAGTACCGCCGCCAACCCCGTGGTGACCTACGCCACCGCCGGGGCTTACACCGCCACCCTGGTGGTGAGCAACGGCAACGGCACCAGCGCCGCCGCCACCGCCACGGTGGCCGTGCAGGGCAACGGCCTGGCCCTGCCCTACGCCGAGCCCTTGTCCGGTGGCATTCCCGCCACTTGGACGGTGGCCAACCCCGACAACGCCCTCACCTGGGGCCCCACCGACAACGTGGTGCGCAAAGACGGCACCACCGGCCCGGTAGCTGCCATCAAGTTTTACAACTATTCGGCCCGGGGCCAGCGCGACACGCTGCGCACCCCCGCCGTGGACTTGCGCGGCCAGGCCAAGGCATTTTTGCGCTTCGACTTAGCCTACGCCGCGGTATCGGCGGCGCCCACGGCCAACAACGATTCGCTGGCCGTGGATGTGTACACGGCTTGTTCGGCCACGCGCCTCGGCCGCGTGTACTTGCAGTCGGCAGCTACGGGCTTGGGCACCGCCCCTATTCAAGCTTCCGCCTTTGCCCCCACGGCCGCTAGCCAGTGGCGCACTGAGAACGTGGACCTGACGGCCTTTGCCGGCCAGCAGGTGTATTTCCGCTTTACGGCTTTCAACGAGTACGGCAACAACCTATACCTCTCGAACGTGCGGGTTGAAAACACCGTGGCCACCGCCACCCGGGCCCTGGCCGACTCGCCGGCGCTGCAAGTGTACCCCAACCCCGTGGCCGGCGGCCGCAGCCTCGCCCTGGCCCTGCCCCTGGGCGCCGGCACCGCCACCCTGCGCCTGGTCGACGCCCTGGGCCGCACCGCCTGGCACGGCACGGCTACCTTGAGCCCCAACGCCGCCGCCCGCCGCACCCTCGACGCCCCCCTGGCCGCCGGCCTGTACACCGTCCTCTGCCAGGCCCCCGACGGCCAACTCTACTCGCGCCGCGTCGTGGTAGAATAGTGCGCTCCGACGACTAAAATAGTTTACCAAAAAGGGCCACCCAACTCAGTTGGGTGGCCCTTTTTATGTGTGGCTTCGGGCGGCGGGCTACTAATCTTCGGTGGCCGCCAGGCGTTTTAGGGCCTCAGCCGCCGCGTTGCTGACGTGGGCCCGGGCCCGGTTTTCGCGGGCAAACACCTCCATCAGCACGATGAAGTACGAGAGCAGCAGGGGCCCTATCACCAGCCCGACGATGCCAAAAATCTCCACGCCCAGCGTGAGGCCCACCAGCGTGATCCACGGGTGAATGTTGCCCATGCCCTTCGCCAGCCAAATCCGCAACACGTTGTCGGCGTTGATGATGACGACTAGGCCCACCACCAAAATGCCGATGCCTTGGTTGGTTTGCCCCTGGGCAAACTGGTAGAGCGCGGCGGGCCCCCAAACGAGCGGCGTGCCCAACACCGGAATAAAGGCCATAAAAAAAGCCACCAGCGTCCAGAACAACGGGTCGGGCACTTTGAAAATCCACAGCGTCAGCCCCGTCAGAATGCCCTGCACCAAGGCCACCAAGGCTTGGCTCAGCACGTTGGCATTTACGTTGTTGCGCAGCGAAGCACTCAATTCGTTCATCGTTTTCTCGCGGAAGGGCAGGTAACGGTGCAGGCCGGCCAGAAAAGCTTCTTCCTGCATGAATAGGTAGTAGAGCGTGAACAGCATGAGGCCCACGATGACGATGACATTCAGCACGCTGCTGGCCAGCGTCGGAATCCACTGGCTCACGCGGGCGGCCCCTTGCTGCAGTAGTTGGCGCACGTTGCTTTCCTGCGTTACCTGCATGCCCACTTTGCGCTCGATGCGCTGCACCACCAGCAAAATCTGGTCGGTGTTCTGAGCCAATATATGCAAGCGGTCGATGAGCAACGAGGTCAGGGCGAAGAACGGAATGACGAGCACCACCACCGCAAACAACAGCAGCAGCACCGTTACGAAGGCCCGGTTCCAACCGCGCCGGTGCACCAGGGCCGTGAACCACGGCCGGAACACTACGTACAAAATGCCTGCCCCAAGGAACGCCGTCAGGTACTGGAGCAGCCCGAAAAGGGCCAGCATGCCCAGCAGCACCAGCGTGACGATGAGCAGCAGAAACCGCTGGTACGGCGTGTAAATATTGGTTTCGGCAGGACTGGCAGACATAAAGTGCCGGGGCATGAAGATTGGATTAATTTTATTCGCTCCTTACGAGAGATCGGGCCGGTGGGGCCGAAAACAGCAGCGCCCGCCCCAGCCGAAGCCGGAGCGGGCGCTGCCCTTCGTAGGGGCCCCAGGGCCCTAGGCGCTGGCGCCTTCGGCCAGCACAATCACGTTGTTGCGCAGCACTTCCACTACGCCGCCTTCGATACGGAACGTGTCGCGGCCGGCGGCGCTGGTCAGCATCACGTTGCCGGCCTTCAGGGCGGCAATTAGTGGGGCGTGGTTGTTCAGCACTTCGAACGAGCCGTCGGCCCCCGGAAAGTTGGCCGACGTCACTTCGCCTTCGAACACCTTGCGGTCGGGGGTGATGATTTCTAAATGCATCTTTTTTAAATGTGAAGAGGTGACAAATGTGAAAATGTGCTGATGCGGGACGTGAAGGCTAATTTTCACATCTCCGTATCAGCACATTCTCCACATTTAAGAAATCTACTTGGCTTCGGCGATGAGGCGCTCGCCTTTCACCACGGCATCCTCAATGGTGCCCACTAGGTTGAAGGCGGCCTCGGGCAGGTGGTCGTACTTGCCGTCGATGATTTCGTTGAAGCCGCGGATGGTGTCCTTGATATCTACGAGCACGCCGGGCAGGCCGGTGAACTGCTCGGCCACGAAGAAAGGCTGCGACAAGAAGCGCTGCACGCGGCGGGCGCGGTTCACGGTCTGCTTATCCTCCTCACTCAGCTCGTCCATGCCGAGGATGGCAATGATGTCTTGCAACTCCTTATAGCGCTGGAGCAGCTCCTTCACACGCTGGGCGGTGTTGTAGTGCTCGTCGCCGAGCACATCGGCCGACAGGATGCGCGAGGTCGAGTCCAGCGGGTCCACGGCGGGGTAGATGCCCAGCTCGGCAATTTTGCGGCTCAGCGTCGTCGTGGCGTCCAAGTGGGCAAAGGTGTTGGCCGGGGCCGGGTCGGTCAAGTCATCGGCCGGCACGTACACAGCCTGCACCGAGGTGATGGAGCCGCGCTTGGTGGAGGTGATGCGCTCCTGCATGGCGCCCATTTCGGTGGCCAGCGTGGGCTGGTAGCCCACGGCCGACGGCATGCGGCCCAGCAGAGCCGATAGTTCCGAACCGGCCTGCGTGAAGCGGAAGATGTTGTCGATGAAGAACAAGATGTCGCGGCCGGCGCCGGTGCCGTCGCCGTCGCGGAAGCTCTCGGCGATGGTCAGGCCCGACAAGGCCACGCGGGCGCGGGCTCCGGGGGGCTCGTTCATCTGGCCGAACACCAGGGTAGCCTGCGATTTTTCCATCTCGGCCATGTCCACCTTGCTCAGGTCCCAGCCGCCTTCTTCCATCGAGTGCTTGAAATCAGCGCCGTAGCGGATGATGTCCGACTCGATGAATTCACGCAGCAAGTCGTTGCCCTCGCGGGTGCGCTCGCCCACGCCGGCAAACACCGACAGGCCCGAATAAGCCTTGGCGATGTTGTTGATGAGTTCCTGAATGAGTACGGTTTTGCCCACGCCGGCGCCGCCGAACAGGCCAATTTTGCCGCCCTTCACGTAGGGAGCCAACAGGTCAATTACTTTAATGCCGGTAAAGAACACCTCCGACGTCGTGGCCAAATCCTCGAACGCCGGGGCATTGCGGTGGATGGGCAGGCGAGTGTCGCTCTTGGGCTGGGGAATGCCGTCGATGGCGTAGCCGATAACGTTGAACAGGCGGCCTTTCACGCCGTCGCCGGTGGGCATCGAGATGGGGGCCCCCAGGTCTCGCACCTCCGTGCCGCGGGCCAGGCCCTCGGTCGAGTCCATGGCAATGGTACGGACCCGGTCTTCGCCCAGGTGCTGCTGGCATTCGAGCAATACCACCTGGCCGTTTTCTTTGGTCACCTCCATCGCATCGTAGATGTTCGGAAGCTTGGTGGCTTCCCCAGCGAAGCTCACGTCGACGACGGGGCCGATAACCTGGGTGATTTTGCCGGTATTCGCCATTGTGTTTTTTATATAAAAGAGATGAAGCTGCGAGTTTTCAGGCCGCAAAATTACGCCAGCGCCGCCGCTTTTCCAACCTTGCGCACAGGCGCTGGGGCCCCTGGTTTTGGCCCGAGGGGCCGCGCCGGCGGACTGAAAATCAGCCGGTAGGCCCCGATCACCCACCTTTCGCGGCGGGCACCTCTCAAAGCGAGCAAGATTTTTTTCGACAAAAACTTGCTTAGAATCGAATGGCTCGTACATTTGCAGTCCCAAACGGCCATGGCCCGCGGGGAAATTGTCCGATGGTGTAACCGGCAACACGCTTGATTTTGATTCAAGAAAGTCCAGGTTCGAGCCCTGGTCGGACAACGACAAAGCTCACGTAACACAAGCGAAAGGCGCTGGCTTCTCTTTCTGGAGAGGTCGGCGCCTTTCGCTTTTTACCCCCTGCCCCGCTGGGCCCGTGCGCTGCCTGCCTTCTCCCTACACAACCAGTTCTTTACGCCTTCCCCCAAACCCATGAAGCAAGTAAGAATTTTTGCCGGCAGCGCCTCGCGCGAGTTGGCCGCCGGCATTGCCGCCGCCTACGGCCAGCCGCTGGGCGACCTTAGCATCCAGCGCTTTGCCGACACCGAGTTGGGCCCCAGCTTCAACGAGAGCGTGCGCGGCTGCGAGGTGTTCTTGATTCAGAGCACGTTTCCGCCGGCCGAAAACCTGATGGAGCTGATGCTGATGGTGGACGCGGCCAAGCGCGCCTCGGCCCACAAGGTGAACATCGTGATGCCCTACATGGGCTACGCCCGGCAAGACCGCAAGGACAAGCCGCGCGTGAGCATCGGGGCCAAGGTGGTGGCCAACATCATCCAGAGCGTGGGCACCGACCGGCTGATGACCTGCGAGCTGCACGCGGGCCAGATCCAGGGCTTTTTTGACATCCCCGTTGACCACCTCGACGGGGCCACCGTCACGGCGCCCTACATCAAGTCGCTGAACCTGGAGAACCTCATCTTTGCCTCGCCCGACGTAGGCGGCGTGGTGCGCACCCGGGCGTTTGCCAAGAAATTTGGGGCCGAAATTGTGGTGTGCGACAAAACGCGCCTGCGGGCCAACGAGATTGCCTCGATGCAAGTAATTGGCGACGTGACGGGCATGAACGTGGTGCTGGTGGACGACATGGTGGATACGGCCGGCACCATTTGCAAAGCCGCCGACCTGCTGATGGAACGCGGGGCCCTATCGGTGCGCGCCGTGGTCACGCACCCGCTGCTCAGCGTCCCGGCCCACGAGCGCATCCGCGCCAGCGCCCTCACCGAGTTGGTGGTGACGGACACGATTCCGCTGCAACAGGAAAACGAAAAAATCCGGGTGATTTCGGTGGCCGGTTTGTTCGCCCACGCCATCCGCAACGTGGTGACGCACGAGAGCATCAGCTCGCTGTTCGTGTAACGAGCCAACGCGTAGGGCCCCGGCCGGTGAATAACCGTGCCGGGGCCCTATTCTTTTGATATTATGCCGTTTGCCTGCTTCTTATGCGGGCTGCCAGCTCCCCCCGGGGCCCCTCCCCGTGCCAATGCAAAAGGCCGCCCAACGCAATGCCGGGCGGCCTTTTCTATTATGCGGCTATTCAGCGGCATCAACCTCAGACTTTTACGTCGTAGCGGTCAAGCATCATCACCTTGTCCCACGCCTTCACAAACGCTTTCACGAAGCGCTTGTGGCCATCGTTGCCGGCGTAAACCTCCGCGACTGCGCGCAGTTGGCTGTTGGAGCCGAAAACGAGGTCCGAACGAGTCGCCACGAAGCGGCTTTCGCCGGTTTTGCGATTGTCAAGCGAGAAAGTCATGCCCTTCGCATCCGCCTTCTTCCAATCGAATTCCGTGCTCGTGAGCACCGTAAAGAAGTCGTTGGTGAGCACGCCTACGCGGTCGGTGAAGATGCCGTAGGGGGAGCCGTCGTGGTTGGCGTTCATGGCCCGCAGGCCACCGGTCAGCGCCACCCACTCGGGCGAGGTGAGCGAGAGGAGCTGTGCCTTGTCGAGGAACATCTCCTCCGGCGAAACGTCCTGCGCTATTTCCCCGAATCCTTTGTCAAGGTAGTTGCGGAAACCATCGGCCACGGGCTTCAGCCACGTAAACATCTCGATGTCGGTGAGTTCCTGCGTGGTGTCGCGGCGGCCCGGTGTGAAGGGCACCTCGGTGGCAACGCCCGCATCAGCGGCGGCTTTTTCGAGGGCCGCGCAGCCGCCTAGCACGATGAGGTCGGCGAGCGAAACCTTTTTGCCACCCGCTTGCTGGCCGTTGAACTCCTCCATCACCTTGCGCAAGGCCGCGATGACCGGTACCGTCCGGCGGTTAACTGCCCAGTCCTTTTGCGGAGCCAGGGCGAGCCGCCCGCCATTGGCGCCACCGCGCTTGTCGCTGCTGCGGTGCGTAACCGCCGCCGAGAAGGCAGTGTACACCAGGTCGGACACGGAAATACCCGAAGCCATCACCGACTGCTTCAGCGCCGCGATATCTGCTGCGTCTACCAGGGCATAGTCGGCTACGGGGATGGGGTCCTGCCACAGCAGGTCGTTCTCGTTGCGCTTCTCAGCGCCGAGGTAGCGCTCGCGCGGGCCCATGTCGCGGTGGGTCAGCTTGTACCACGCCTTGGAGAAGGCCTGGGTGAAGGCGTCGAAGTCGTTGAGGAATTTCTCGCACACCGCGCGGTACTCGGGGTCCACCTTGAGGGCGATGTCGGTCGTCATCATCATCAGGGCGTTCAGCTGGCCGGGGATGTGCGCGTCGGGCGTCTGGGGAGCGTTCTTGTCCACCGGGGTCCACTGCAGCGAGCCAGCCGGGCTCTTGGTCTGCTCCCATTCAAACTTGAACAGGTTGATCAGGTAGTCGTTGTCCCACTGGGTGGGGTTCGGCGTCCAGCTGCCCTCGATGCCGTTGGTCATCGTGTTTTCGGCGTTGCCCGCGCCCTTGGGGTTGTGCCAGCCCAGGCCCATCTGCTCCATCGGCGCAATCTCGGGCTGGGCCCCGATTTCGGCCGCCGGTACCATGCCGTGGCTCTTGCCGAAGGCGTGGCCGCCGGCAATCAGGGCCACGGTTTCCTCGTTGTTCATGGCCATGCGCGAGAAGGACGTGCGGATGTCGCGCGCCGCACCCATCGGGTCGCCCTTGCCGTAGGGGCCTTCGGGGTTCACGTAAATCAGGGCCTGGTGCGTGGCCCCGAGCGGGTTCTCCAGGTCGTAGTCGGCATCGCCGTTCTGGCCACGCCAGCGCTTGTCGCGCGTCACCATTTCGTCGGGCGTATGTTTTTGATGCCCGTCCCACACCTCGGGGCCCCAGTAGGTGGCGTCGTCGGCCTCCCAGGCGTCGTGGCGGCCGCCGGCAAAGCCGTAGGTGGGAAAGCCCATGATTTCCAGCGCGCAGTTGCCGGTCAGCACAATAAGGTCGGCCCAGGACAGAGCGCTGCCGTACTTCTGCTTGATGGGCCAAAGGAGGCGGCGCGACTTGTCGGTGTTGCCATTGTCCCACCAGCTGTTGATGGGCGCAAAGCGCTGCAACGCCTCGCCAGCGCCCCCGCGGCCGTCGGCAATGCGGTAGGTACCGGCGGAGTGCCAGGCCATGCGAATCATCTGGGGGCCGTAATTATTGTAGTCCGACGGCCACCAATCAACCGAAGAAGTCAGGAAGCCTTTGATTTCCAGCTTCAGCGCTTCCAAGTCGATGGCGTTGAACGCCTCGGCGTAGTTAAAGTCCTCGCCGAGCGGATTGGCACCCGCGGCATTGTGGTGCAAAAGCTCCACGCGCAGCCGGTTGGGGTACCAGTCGGACAGCGTAGGCGACGACCCTTCCGCGCCGCCGATGCGGTCGCCGCCGAAGGGGCATTTGCCGCCCATTTCAAATGTTTTGGTGTCGGTCTTATCGTGGCTTATGTTGAGCATTGTGATTTCCTTTGAAGTGGGTTTGTTAAACAAGCGTAGGTTGTGTTCTATCTAACTGTTCTACTAATCCTTTAGCGACTGGATTTTCTATTTCTATATTTCTATAACATAGGAAAGGCACTTACTTCTTGTTCATTTTTGCCTTTTCCCCTCACACCGCCAGTTTTTATGACGGGGTACCGCTTATTTCGAATCGTCGGCCTGGGCTTTGGGAGTAGGCGCCGAGCCGTCTTCGACTTCGGCGGGCTTGGTGCGCTCGATGACGGAGAATAGCAGGCTGAATACCACGGCGCTCAGCAGGGTGGCCCACACCGCCGGCGAGGTAGCCAAGCCCATTGCCAGGGCCACGGCGGGGTTTAGCACCCCGTGGCTGACCAGCAGCCCGGCCAGCAGCGCGCCGCCTACCGCAATGCCGCTGCCCGCCTTGGCTACCTGCTTCTCGGTGGTAGCCGCCACCGTTATCATAAGGATGCCAAACCCCAAAAACTCAGCGGCGGCGGGGCCCGCCTGGTAGCTGTGGCCCAACTCACCCACCAATCCGGCCCCGGCCACGAAGCGCGCCAGCAGGGCCCCGGCCACTTGGGCCACGAGGTACAGCAGCCCGTGGGCGAGCGGAAAACGCCGGCTGGCCATCAACCCCACGGTTACGGCCGGGTTGAGGTGCGAGCCCGACAGGCTACCCACCGCGTACACAAAAACGAGCAGCGTGAGCCCCACTGCGAAAGGCGTGAGCGGCGCCGCTATCGTGAGGGCGGCCAGGGCCAGAAAAAAGGTACCCAAAAGCTCAGCCAAAGCAGACCGAAAGGCTTCGCTTCCCAACGGATCAGCGGATGTATCACTCATAAAAGAGAAGGAAGAATTAAGGAATGCGCAGCATCGGCACTATGCCTGCCCGCTACGGCTACCACGCCCGTAAAGGGCTGGCTTATAAATATGACTACGCACCAGATAGTCGGCTTTAACGGCTATGTATCTTAAGACCAGCTTAAGCCCGGCTTAAAATCTGGTTAAATTACTATCAGCCAGTTTTTTGCGAGTTGTTGCGCAAGCAGCGTCCTTGCCCCTGTTCTACCACCGGAAAGCCACGGCGGCTACCACCGGCGGCCAGGCTTTTCAGAAATCAGCCCCACAGCCCGCCTAATGGTGTACCAACTCAGCTTTAGCCCGATCCATACCGGAGCTGGGAGAAGCGCGGGAGCTGATTATAAAAAGGCCGCACCACGCAGCGTGGGGCGGCCTTTTTATAATCAGCCAAAACTGGGGCCCCTACTGAGCGGGCGGCGTCGCGGGCAGCACTTCCACGTCGAGAAAGCTGTCGCCGAACACGCTGTGGGTGGCTTTTACGTAGTCGCTGTCGGCAGCCTTATAGGGGTTGGGCACGAAGGTTTGCGGGTTGCGGGCGATGAAGGGAAACCAGGTGCTTTGCACCTGCACCATGATGCGGTGGCCCTTTTTGAAGGTGTGCAGCACGTCCTGCAAGTGGAAATCAACGGCCGTTTTCTGGCCCGCCACCATCGCCTCGGGCTTCTCGAAGCCGTTGCGGAAACGGGCGGGCATTACCTCCGAGCGCACCATCTGCCAGTAGTTGCTGAGCAGGATGTTCTTATTGGGCATGTAGGCGTGGTTGGGCTCGTCGGCCGGGTACACGTCGATGAGCTTCACCACCCAGTCGGCGTCGGTGCCCGAGGTGGCCACTTTCAGGTTGGCCATTATTTCGCCGCCCAGCGTCACGTCGTCGGCCAGCACGTCGGTTTGGTAGACAAGCACGTCGGGGCGGCGGCCGGCGAAGCGCTGGTCTTCGCTCATGTAGTTGTGGGGCGTGAAGCCCATGGTCGTCGTCATATCCTCGGTGTAGGGCACGGGCTTCAGCGGGTCGCTCACGAAAGTGACGGGCCCCGGGGCCCCGGGCTGTTTATCCAGCTTGCCGTCGGCGCTCAGGTACAGCTTTTGGTGGGTAGCGGTGGCGGCGGGCCACTGCGCGAAGGTGTCCCACTGCTTCTTGCCCGTGTCGTAGAGGTAAGCTTCGGGCAGGCCCGAGTTCTTGTCGCCGTTGCCTTTCAGAAAGTGGGCGAAGAACTTGGCCTCAATGTTTTTCTGGTAGAACGTGGCGATGCTGTCGCCAAAGTACACGTTGCTGTGCAGGGTGTGGCCCGTCTCGCGCGACCAGCGGCCGTGGCCGAAGGGGCCCATTACCAAAGTGTTGTAGGTGCCAGGGCTTTTCTTCTCGATGGTTTTGTAAATGGCCAGGGGCCCCCGTAGGTCTTCGGCGTCAAACCAGCCGCCCACGGTCATCACGGCGGGCTTTACGCCGGCGGTGTAGTGCGGGGGCAGGGCGCGCTTCTGCCAAAAATCGTCGTAGTTGGGGTGGTTGACGGTTTCCTGCCAGAAGAAATTCTTGCCGTAGTACTGGTCCGCGTTTTTCAGGGCCCCTAGGTCCAGCAGAAACTGGTAGCCGTCTTTGGCGCCCGTGGTGATGCCCTGGTCGGCGTACCAGGCCTTGCTGGTGGTGTCGGTTTTCTGCACTCCAAACACCGGGTACGTGAAAATGTACGACTCTAGAAAGGCGCCGTTGTGGTGGAAATCGTCGAAGAAAAAGTCCGATACCGGGGCCTGGGGCGACGACGCCTTCAGGGCCGGGTGGTTGGAGAGGATGCCGGCGGCGGTGTAGAAGCCGGGGTACGAAATGCCCCACTGCCCCACGCGGCCGTTGTTGCTGGCCACTTTCTTCACCAGCCAGTCGATGGTGTCGTAGGTATCCGAGCCCTCGTCCACGTCTTTTTTACCCTTCTTCTTGTCGATGACGGGCGTCATGTTCGTCCAGGTGCCCTGGCTTTTCCAGCGGCCGCGCACGTCCTGGTACACAAAGATGTAGCCCTGCTTCATCATGGTTTCGGAGGGCCCCAAGCGGGCCGGAAACTTGGCGGGGCCGTAGGGCGCCACGCTGTAGCAGGTGCGCTGCATCATGATGGGGTACTTCTTGCCGGCGCCGGCGTCCTTGGGCGTGTAAATGGCCGTAAACAGCTGCGTGCCGTCGCGCATGGCCACGTACACCTCCTGCTTGGTGTAATGCGCCTGGGCGTAGGCAGCGGCCGGCGGGGCCTGGGCCAGCAGCGGGCCGCTGCCTAGCGCCAGGAGCCAAGCGAGAATAGCAAATCTTTTCATGGGCAAAGAGTTAGGGGTGGGAAAGGATGCTGGATGGCCGGGGCTGCGGCGGGGCCCCGCGGGTGGGGGCCCCAGTTAAATATGGCCCCGGGGGTAGCAAATCTAGCAGCGATTCCGTACCTTTGCGCCCCGTTTGGGGCTGATTTTCAGCTCGGGCGGGTTTCTTTTTTCTTTTTTCAAAAACTTCTTTTATGAAAAGCCTCGAGATTGTAGGGTTTAAAAGAGCGAATCTCGGTAAGACGGATGCCAAGGCCCTGCGCCTGGATTCGCAAGTGCCGTGCGTATTGTATGGCGGTGCCGAGACGGTGCACTTTTCAGTGCCCGCCATTCTGTTCCGCGAGTTGCTGTATACCCCCGAGGCCCACATCGTGGACCTGAACGTGGAAGGCACCATGTACCGCGCCATCGTGCAGGATTCGCAGTTCCACCCGGTAAACGAAATGCTGCTGCACGTCGATTTCCTGGAGCTGGAAGACGGCAAAGAAGTGAAAATGGACATTCCGATCAAGTACGTGGGCGTGTCGCCGGGCGTGCTGGCCGGTGGCCGGTTGGTGAGCACGCTGCGCAAGCTGAAAGTGAAGGCCAAATCCGAAAACCTGCCCGACTACGTGGAAGTTGACATCAGCGGCATGGAGCTGGGCAAATCCATCAAAGTGTCGGCCGTGGAGACCAAGAACTTCACCATCCTCACCAACCCCTTGGCCCCCATCGCCAGCATCGCCATCCCGCGCGCCCTGAAAGGCGAGCTGGCCGCTGGCAAGTAAATCACTGATTTAAACTGATTAACCGTGATTTCGCTGATTTGGGCGACGTTGTGAAAATTAGTCAAAAAAGGCGCTTCTCCGGAAGCGCCTTTTTCTTTGTCAGTTATTTCCTCTTTCCACTTCTTCCATGGTTAATCAGCGCAATCACGGTTAATCAGTTTAAATCAGCGATGAAGATTCTAGTCCTTGCCCTGGGCAACATCGGCCCCGAATATGCCGACACGCGCCACAACATCGGGTTCATGGTGGCCGATTATCTGGCCGCGAAATTCGACGCGCCGCGTTTTGAGGTGGGCCGCCACGCCTTCACCACCGAAATTAAAAGCAAGGGCCACACCTACGCCCTCGTCAAGCCCACCACGTTCATGAACCTGAGCGGTAAGGCTGCCGCGCACTGGCTCAGCACGTTGAAGATCCCGGCGGAGAACATGATTGTCGTCACCGACGACCTGGCCCTGCCCTTTGGCAAGCTGCGCCTCAAGGGCCAGGGCTCGGCCGGGGGGCACAACGGACTGAAGGACATTCAAGCCACGCTGGGTACCGACGTGTACGCGCGCCTGCGCTTCGGCGTCGACGCCAACTTCCCCAAGGGCCGGCAGGTCGATTACGTGCTTGATCCGTTCAGCGCCGACGAACGCATCGAGTTGCCCACGCGCATCGAGAAGGCCGCCGAAGCCATCCTGGCTTTTGGGGCCCTGGGCCTGGAGCGCGCTATGAACGTGGTGAACGTGAAATAAATAAGGTGGGGCCCCGCGGCGCGTAACTACGCGCCGCGGGGCCCCACCTTATTTATTTCACGTTCACCAATTAATTAACCGCACTGCCGTTGCGCACCGCTTTGCCGGGCTGCATCAGGGCCAGGCTGCCGTCGGCGTTTTCAGCCATCAGCAACATGCCTTGGCTTTGAATGCCTTTGAGCTCACGGGGCAGCAAATTGAGCAATACCTGCACCTGCTGGCCAATCAATTCTTCGGGCGTGAAATACTCGGCAATGCCGCTCACAATGGTGCGCTGCTCCAGGCCCAAATCGATGGTGAGCTTGAGGAGTTTCTTGGTTTTAGCCACTTTCTCGGCTGCCACCACGGTGCCCACGCGCAGATCCATTTTCTGAAAATCGTCAAAACTCACGGCGGTCTTGGCTTCGGCTACCGGCGCATTGGCCAGCAAGTTGGCTTGCTTGGTACCGAGCAGCTTTTGCACCTGCGCCTCCACTGTGGCGTCTTCTATTTTGGCGAATAGCAAGGCAGCCTCGCGCAATTGGTGGCCCGCCACTAGCGCATCGGGGCGGCCCGCGGCAGCCCAGGAACCGGCCTCAATGCCGAGCATGGCACCCAATTTTTCCGCCGACTCGGGCAGGAAGGGCCCCAGCACGGGCACCAGGGCGGCCGCAATTTGCAAGGCCACGTGCAGCACGGTGCCGGTGCGCACCGCGTCGGTTTTAATTAGGTGCCAGGGCTGGGTATCGGCCAGGTATTTATTACCCAAACGCGCCAAATTCATAACCTCGGCCAGTGCATCGCGGAAGCGGTAATTCTCAATTAATTCGCCAATCTTGGCCGGGAACGCGGCCAGTTGCCGCAGCGCATCCTGGTCAATCTCCAGCAATTCGCCCGCGGCGGGCACTTGCCCTTCAAAGAATTTGTGCGTGAGCACCACCGCGCGGTTCACAAAATTACCCAGCGTGGCTACCAGCTCGTTGTTGTTGCGGGCCTGGAAGTCCTTCCAGGTGAAGTCGTTGTCCTTGGTTTCGGGCGCGTTGGCGCACAGTACGTAGCGCAGCACATCGGCCTGGCCGGGGAAATCCTGCAAGTACTCGTGCAGCCACACCGCCCAGTTGCGCGACGTGCTGATTTTATCACCTTCCAGGTTCAAAAATTCGTTAGCGGGCACATTATCGGGCAAAATATAGCCGCCGTGCGCCTTCAGCATGGCCGGGAAAATAATGCAGTGGAACACAATGTTGTCCTTGCCAATGAAATGCACCAGCTTGCTGCCCGCGTCTTTCCAATACAGTTCCCACTCGTCGGGAAAGGCCTCTTTGGTGGCCGAAATGTAGCCAATGGGCGCATCGAACCACACGTACAGCACCTTGCCCTCGGCCCCGGGCAGCGGCACGGGCACGCCCCAGTCGAGGTCGCGCGTCACAGCGCGTGGGTGCAGGCCTTGGTCAATCCACGACTTGCACTGGCCGTACACGTTGGTTTTCCAATCGTTTTTGTGGCCTTCAATAATCCATTCGCGCAGCCACGGCTCGTACTCGTCGAGCGGTAAAAACCAGTGCTTTGTGTCGCGCAGCACCGGGTGGGCCCCGCTGAGCATGCTGCGCGGATTAATTAATTCGGTGGGGCTGAGCGACGTGCCGCAGCGCTCGCACTGGTCACCGTAGGCGTTTTCGTTGCCGCAATTGGGGCACGTGCCCACGATGTAGCGGTCAGCTAGAAATTGCTGGGCCTGCTCATCGAAATACTGCTGCGTGGTTTGCTCGATAAACTTGCCGTCGTGGTAGAGCTTGAGGAAAAACTCGCTACTGACGGCAGCGTGCGTGGCCGAAGAAGTGCGCGAATAAACGTCGAATGACACGTTGAAATCGCGAAACGAATCGCGAATAAGCGTGTGGTATTTATCGACTACCTGCTGGGGCGTAACGCCTTCTTTCTGGGCACGAATGGTGATGGGAACCCCGTGTTCGTCGGAACCACAAATAAATTTCACGTCGCGTCCCGCCGCCCGTAAATAGCGCACGTAAATGTCGGCGGGAAGGTATACGCCGGCCAAATGGCCGATGTGCACGGGGCCGTTGGCGTAGGGCAAGGCCGCCGTAACGGTGTAGCGCTGAGGAAGAACAGCCATAAAATCGAGAGTTGAAAACAGCAATTGAACCGTACCGAACAGTGGAGGAATTAATTCCGGCGGCGTGGGGCCAAATGATTAATTATGCAGAAGAAAGAAGGAGTTAGAATTAAATTCGGGAAAAACTCTAGGAAAGCTATTTACGTCGGTATTTAAATTTTATATTTGGCCCTAATTAGTGGCAATAACACCGAGGATTCTACCCTGTTTGGTGCGGGCGCACATTTCATTCACTCTTTTCTCATCATGAAAAAACCTGCTCCATCCGTTAAAGCGGAGAAAAAAACCAAGCGCACGCCGGCCGAGAAAACCCAGCAAAAATCGGAGAAAGCCGCTAGCAAAGCCAGCACCGACCTCAAAGATGACCGGGCGGATAAGAAAGCCAGCCAGAAAAAGTCGTTGCGTTCCGCTTCCAAGCAGCTGCAGAAAGAACTCGATGGCCGAATGAACGAAGTAGTGGCTCGCATTCGCAAAGAAACGAAAGCCAAGCTGAAGGAAGTGGTGCGCGAAGCCACCCGCCGCCTGGACGGCGACACGGAACGTATGTTTGAACAGGCGCTGCACACCATTATGCAGCACTACGATGCCTCCGCACCCGCCAGCGTAGCCACCACCGCGGCTCCCACTGCCACCAAAAAGGACAGCAAGGATAGCAGAGCCAAGAAAAACAACTCGCCGCGCAAGTCGCACACCAACCAGGCCGCTGAGCCTGTGGCCGCGGCCCCTGCCGAAGCAACCGAAGCCGCCCCGGTAGCCGCCGCGCCCGCTACGAAGAAGCGGGGCCCCAAGCCCGCCGCCGCGGTTACTACTCCCGCTGCTCCCGCCGCCAAGCGCAGCACAAAAGCCGCCGCTGAGCCCGCCGCCAAGAAGCGGGGCCCCAAGCCCGGCACGCCGGCCACCGGCGCCAAGCGCGGCCCTAAGCCCCGTACCGAGCAAGCTGCGCCCGAAGCCACGGCCTCCGAGCCGGAAACCACGGACCTGCTGAACTCGTCGGACAGCGCCAGCACCGGCGAGGTTAGCGAATAAGCCCCTGGCATTGCCCGCCAAAAAGCCGGCCCGCTGCTTCCCTTGCGAAGCGGCGGGCCGGCTTTTTGGCGGGCTAAACCCCTGGCGGGTCTACGGCTGGCGGCCCAGCGTATCGCCCTCGTAGCGAATGCGGCGAATGCGGGTTTCGGGCGTGGTGGTATTGGCCGAGTTGGTGCCCAGAGTTTCGATGCGCTTGCGGGAGTTGATGTCGGCGGCCTGCTCACCTAAGCGGACGCGGCCGAGCGTGGCGTCGGGCACGGCCCCACCCGGGGTGTTGTAGCCACCGTTGCTGTTGTAGATGGCGCGGCGGTCGGCGTCGGAGTTGACGACGGTGGGCGTCACGCGGGGCGTGGCTAGTTCGGAGGTTTGCTCCGTGGCAGTGCAGGCCCCCAGGCCGGCCGCCGCGCCCAGGGCCACGAGTAGTCGAAGTAGTTTCATAATTCCGGGATGACGCAAAACGGCCGCCCAGATGCGGGCGGCCGTTGCTTCAAACGCGGCGCGGGGCCGGGGGGTTGGGGCCCGGCTACGCGGCCACCAGTGCCAGGGCCCCCAGCACGCCGTCCCACAGGGCCAGACGGGCCTCCAGGCTGCGCTGGGCCACATTTTGGGCAGCTTGCCAGCGCAGCGAATCATCGGCGCACAGCTCGCGCACCATCTGCTGGGCCAGGGGCGTGTGCACCTCTTCGTCGAGCTGGATGTGGCGGTCGAGGTAATAAATAAACGTGTCGAGCTGGCTGGGGAATTGCGTTTGCAAGCGCCCCACCAATTGCCGGAACATGTCGGGAATCAAGTCCTCGCGGCCATAGGTGAAGGCCGCGGCCACCGCGTGCGGCTGCCCGGCCCCGATGATGTCGAACGTGGTGTTGACGAACTGGCGCACCGACGCGGGGGCCCCAGCGGCCTCCAGGGCGGCGGCCACCGACTGGCCGGTGGCCAGCGCGGCCAGCAATCGCTCGGCGGGCGCGGTGTCGGCGCCACACTCGCGCATGGCCTGCAGGTACAGCTCGAAGTGGCTGGTGGGGCGGCCCTGTGGGTCCACGTCCGACTCCTCCTCCAGCACAATTTCGTTGATGAGGCGGCGGGTGGCGGGGTTGGCCGTGGGGTACCAGGGCAGCGTCACGCAGGTCAGGTCGCGCTGCAAGGCTTTCAGCAGCGACATGAAATCCCACACCGCAAACACGTGGTGCGACATGAACAGCCGCAGGTCATCAAGAGACTGGATTTGGTGGTAGAGTCCGTGGGCCAGCAGGCGCTGGCGGGTGGGCAGCAGGCCGGCTTGCAGGGCCTCGGTGGTGTTGGAAGTAGGCGACATGGGCAGCAACGAATGAAACGAGTGACTTAGGGTTTCAAAACCCCGCCGGGGCCCTAAATTGTTTGCCGGGGCCCCGGCCGGCCCATGCAAAAGCCGCCCCTGCGCAATGGGCAGAAACGGCTTTCGCAGCAAACTCAAGGAAAGTCTCAGAAAGCTATTTTTTCTCGAACACCATGGCGTTGCCGTCCATGCAGTACCGCTCGCCGGTGGGCTTAGGTCCGTCGCTGAACACGTGGCCGAGGTGGCCGCCGCACTTGGCGCACACAATCTCGTCGCGGCTCATGCCAAAGCTCTCGTCCGACTTCACCTTCAGGCTGGCGTTGTTGGCCGGGGCCCAAAAGCTGGGCCAGCCGGTGCCCGAGTCAAACTTGGTGGCCGAGCTGAACAGCAGGTTGTGGTCGGCGGCGCAGTAGTAAGTGCCGGCGGCGTGGTTGTCGTGGTACTTGCCCGTGAACGGCCGCTCGGTGCCCTCTTCGCGCAAGATGTAGTACTGGTCGGGCGTGAGCTGCTTGCGCCACTCGGCGTCGGTTTTTTGGATGGGGAACTCGCCGGGCTTGCCCGTGACGGCGGCCGGCTTGGGGTAGGTGCCAGGGGCGGCGGTTTGGCCCTTGGGGGTGGCCAGGGCCACGGCGCCGGGCTGCTGCTGCGAGCAGGCCACGTTGAGGGTGAGGGCAGAAACGACGAAAAACAATAGGGCGGAACGCATCGAAAAAGAGGATTAATTTTAAGGGGTGAAGCTCGAACAGCCCAACATACGGAGCTGGGCCCCGGTTCGGTCGGTGGGGTGGACGCCGACCGGCCGGGAACCTTACACCCCACCTAACCGATTTAGGGCGACACGCTTGGCTGCGCGGCTCCACGCCGCGGCGGCCAGGGGTTAAGACTTGATTACCACGAGGCTTTGCGCCTTTTTGTACGTACCTTTGCACCCGCAAAACCAACCCATATGGCCAACAATATTCGGAACATTGCCATCATCGCTCACGTTGACCACGGCAAAACGACCCTGGTGGATAAGATTATCCACGCATCCAAGATTTTCGACGCGCACCAGCACTTCGACGACCTGATTCTAGACGACAACCCCCTGGAGCGCGAGCGCGGCATTACCATCGTTTCTAAAAACGTATCGGTACGCTACAACGGCACCAAAATTAACATCATCGATACCCCTGGTCACGCCGACTTTGGCGGCGAGGTAGAGCGCGTGTTGAAACTGGCCGACGGCGTATTGCTGCTCGTGGATGCCTTTGAAGGTGCCATGCCGCAGACCCGCTTCGTGCTCGGCAAAGCCATTGCTTTGGGCCTGAAACCCATCGTGGTGGTGAACAAAGTGGACAAAGAGAACTGCCGCCCCGACGAGGTGCACGAGCAGGTTTTCGATCTTATGTTCAACCTGGGTGCTAGCGAAGACCAGCTTGATTTCGTGACTTTGTACGGTTCCTCAAAGCAGGGCTGGATGAGCACCGATTGGAAGCACAAAACCGACAACCTGATTCCGCTGCTCGACGCGGTTATCTCGTCGATTCCGCCCGCGCCGACTCTGGAAGGCACGCCCCAGATGCAGATTACCTCGCTCGACTACTCGTCGTTCGTGGGCCGTATCGCCATCGGCCGCGTGCACCGCGGCACGCTGAAAGAAGGTACCAACATGAGCCTGATGAAGGCTGATGGTACCATCAAGAAAGTGAAAATCCGCGAGCTGCACGTATTCGAAGGCCTCGGCCGCGTGAAAGTGGACGAAGTGAGCAGCGGCGAAATCTGCGCCGTGTCGGGCATCGAAGGCTTCGACATTGGTGATACGCTGGCCGACGCGGATAACCCCGAGCAGTTGGAGCGCATCAGCATCGACGAGCCGACGATGAACATGCTCTTCACCATCAACAACTCGCCGTTCTTCGGCAAGGAAGGCAAGTTCGTGACCTCGCGCCACCTGCGCGACCGCCTGTTCAAAGAGACCGAGAAAAACCTCGCCCTGCGCGTGGAAGCCACCGACAAAGAGGACACCTTCTTGGTGTTTGGCCGTGGTATCCTGCACTTGTCGGTGCTGATTGAAACCATGCGCCGCGAAGGCTACGAGCTGCAGGTGGGCCAGCCCCAGGTGCTGTTCAAAGAAGACGAAAAAGGCAAGCGCACCGAGCCCATCGAATTGCTGGTGGTGGACGTGCCCGAGGAATCGGCCGGTAAGGTGATTGAGCTGGTGAGCATGCGCAAGGGCGAAATGACCATCATGGAGCCCAAGGGCGACTTGCAGCATTTGGAGTTCACCATCCCGTCGCGCGGCCTGATTGGCCTGCGCAACAACGTGCTGACCGCCACCGGCGGCGAGGCCATCATGAACCACCGCTTTGTGGATTACGAAGAGCACAAGGGCCCTATTCCGGGCCGGATTGCTGGTTCGCTGATTTCGCTGGAAACTGGTGCCGGCACCGCCTACACCATCGACAAGCTGCAGGACCGCGGCTCGTTCTTCGTCGACCCGGGCGAGGAAGTGTACGGCGGCCAGGTAATCGGCGAGCACACCCGCCCGAACGACCTAACCGTGAACATCCAGAAAGGCAAGAAGCTGACCAACATGCGCGCGTCGGGCACGGACGACAACGCCAAGATTGTGCCCAAGCGCCAGTTCTCGCTGGAAGAAGCCATGGAATACATCCAGAAGGACGAGTACCTGGAAGTGACGCCGAAGTCGATCCGGATGCGCAAAATTCTGCTCGATGAAAACGAGCGCCTGCGCTACGCCAAAACGGCTGAATAGATTGCCAGAGTTTTTTGGAAAAGGGGCGCGGCTTTGGTCGCGCCCCTTTTTTTATTAGTTATTGCCACCAGAAATTTCCGCCGCCGTTTCCGTTCCCACAATATGAGCCCCACCCCACTGCATCAATTCGTTCAATGCTTCACCGGCGCCAACGCTGCCGCTACCGAACGGGCAACTGCCCGGCTGGCCCTGGTGCTGGCCGACCCAGAGGCGTACCAAATAGAGTTTGCCGGGGAGCTGGCCGAGCGGGGCATGGCCGGGGCCCTGCCCGCCCAGGAGCTGCGCGATGTGGCCCTGCTCGACGCCCTGTTGGCCGAAAACTTGGCCTGGGAAAGCGACGAGCAGGACACCTCCGCCGAGCTTGCGGAAGCCCTTAATGATATCTTGACGCAGCAGGGCGAAGGGCTGGCCTTGCCCCCCGGGGCCTTGGCCGGCCGCCGCGGCTCGGGCCCCGAGCAGCTCGACGCCGTGCAGGACGCGCTGGAGGCGCTGGGCTTGGCACTGGTGCTGTTCACGCTCGACAGCGACGTATTTCCGCTGGGCGTGGTGGCCGATGCGCAGGCAGAGGCCGTGCGCCAGCAGGCCGGGGCCCTGGGCTTTGGCTTGACGGTATATTAGCGCACAGGCCATTCCTGGGGCCCTATACAGGGCCCGCGCTTTTGGTTAAAGCACCGGCCTCGCGGGGCCGGTGCTTTGCTTTACGCCAACTTGCGGCTGCGCCCGCGCATGGGAGCATACCGCCCCCCCCACCTAGCCTGGTGACGACCGGCCAGCAAGCTGGGGAAGCCAATTAGCCAGGGCCCCGGGGTAAATTTTTACCGTACAAGTCCTATTAAGCGGCGCCGCAACCGGGGAGCAGGCCTTAGCTTTCGGGCCAAACCCTGCTTCCCATGCCCCGTCCAGCCCTCCCACTGAAGGCCCTGGCCGCCACGCTGCTGCTGCTGGCCGCCCGCCCCGCCACCGCCCAAGCCCGGCACGAGTACCTGCTCGATACTAATTGGAAATTCAGCAAGGGCGACGTGGCCGGGGCCCAAAACCCGGCCTTCAAGGACGCGAAGTGGCAAACGGTGCGCGTGCCCCACGACTGGGCCATTGCGGGGCCCTTTGACGGCAACAATGACTTACAAGCCGTTAAAATCGAGCAGAACAACGAGGCCAAAGCAACGCTGAAAGCGGGCCGCACCGGGGGCCTCCCGTTCATCGGCACGGGCTGGTACCGGCGGCGGCTAGCGGTGCCGCAGTTCGGGGCCGGCCAGCGGGCGGTGCTGCTCTTCGACGGCGCCATGAGCAACGCCCACGTGTTTGTGAACGGCAAGGAAGTGGGTTTCTGGCCGTATGGCTACAACTCGTTCTCGTTTGACATCACCTCGTTTCTGAACCCCGGGGGTGACAATGTGCTGGCGGTGCGGCTCCAAAACCAGCCGGAGACCTCGCGCTGGTACCCCGGCGCCGGCCTCTACCGCAACGTGCACCTCATCGTGACCGACGACGTGCACATCCCCGTGTGGGGCACGTACCTGGCCACGCCCGAAATCACCGCCAGCTTCGCCAAGGTGAAGCTGCGCACCACGGTGGCCACGCCCACGGGGGCCTACCAGCCGCTGCGGCTCGACACCGAAATCCGCGACGCGGCCGGCCAGGTGGTGGCCACCACGAGCACGCCCCTGGCGGCCACCGACGGGCTGGAATTTGAGCAGAACCTGGTGGTACCCCAGCCCAAGCTGTGGGCCCCTGAGACGCCCGTTTTGTACACGGCCTCGTCGAAGCTCTACGCCGGCGACGCGCTGAAAGACGCCTACACCACGCGCTTTGGCATTCGCTCGTTCAAGTTTGAGGCGGGCAAAGGCTTCTCGCTGAATGGGCAGCCGCGCAAGTTCAAGGGCGTGTGCAACCACCACGACCTGGGGCCCCTGGGCGCGGCCATCAACACGGCCGCGTTGCGCCGGCAGCTGACGCTGCTCAAGGACATGGGCTGCGACGCCGTCCGCACCTCGCACAACATGCCCGCCCCCGAGCTGGTGAGCTTGTGCGACGAAATGGGCTTCATGCTGATGGTGGAGGCGTTTGACGAGTGGAAATCGCCGAAAGTGAAGAATGGCTACAGCCAGTACTTCGACGAGTGGTCGGAGCGCGACATCGTGAACATGGTGCACCGCGACCGCAACCACCCCTCGGTCGTTATGTGGAGCATCGGCAACGAGGTGCCCGACCAGAGCACGCCCGGCGGCAACAAAATCGCCAAGCGCCTGCAAGACATCTGCCACCGCGAAGACCCCACGCGCCTGGTGATGGCGGGCATGGACCGCTTCGACGACGACCTGAAGAACAACTTTGCTTCGGTGCTCGACGTGCCGGGCTTCAACTACAAGCCGCACCGCTACGCGGAAGCGTTCGGCAAGCTGCCCCAGGGCTTTCTATTCGGCTCGGAAACGGCTTCGACGGTCAGCTCGCGGGGGGTGTATAAGTTCCCGGTGGTGAAGGGCAAAGACAAGAAGTACGACGATCAGCAGTCGTCGTCGTACGACCTAGAGGCCTGCAACTGGTCGCAGACGCCCGACGAGGAATTTGTGGCCCAGGACGATTTGCCCTACGTGATGGGCGAGTTCGTGTGGACGGGTTTTGACTACCTCGGCGAGCCCACGCCCTACGACGAGAAGTGGCCCTCGCACAGCTCCATGTTCGGGATGCTGGACCTGGCCACCATGCCCAAGGACCGCTTCTACCTATACCGCGCCCGCTGGAACACCGCCGCCGCCACCCTGCACCTGCTGCCGCACTGGACCTGGCCCGGCCGCGAGGGCCAACCAACGCCGGTGTTTTGCTACACCAGCTACCCCTCGGCCGAGCTGTTTGTGAACGGCCAGAGCCAGGGCCGCCAAACCAAGGGGCCCTCCGACCAGCCCCAGACGCGTTACCGCCTGATGTGGAACGACGTGAAGTATGCGCCCGGGGCCCTAAAAGTGGTGGCCTACGACGCCCAAGGCAAGGCCGTGGCCGAGGAGACCGTGCGCACCGCCGGCAAGCCCGACCACATCCGCCTGGTAGCCGACCGCACTGCCCTCGCCGCCGATGGCCAGGACCTAGCCTACGTCACGGCCCGCGTGGAAGACGCCCAGGGCAACCTTTGCCCCGCCGCCGCCACCGAGCTGAAGTTTGCCGTGAGCGGCGCCGGCACCTTCCGCGCCGTGGGCAACGGCGACCCCACCAACCTTGAATCTTTCCAGAAGCCCCAGATGAAGGCCTTCAGCGGCCAGGTAATGGCCATCGTGCAAGCCAGCAACAAGGCCGGGGCCCTGCGCCTAAAGGCCACCGGCGCGGGCCTGAAGAGCGACGAAATCGAGCTAAAGACGAGCACGGCCGCGCAGTAGCCTTGGTTTTTACAGACGCAGAACTGCCGCGCTGGGGCCCCAGCTGTATATTTAAGTTGCGTTTTATCGGTTTTATTCCCTTTGCTATGAATCCCCAAGACAAGCGCGACCTGCCCGAAGTAGTGGCCGAAATATTAATCGAGCAGCATGCTATGCGTCAAGATATTGGCGAGATGCGTCAGGATATCAACGGCTTGCGCCGAGAGATAAAGGAGGAAATTGGTGGCTTACGCCAGGAAATGCGGACCAGTCAGGAGAACCTAGTGCTGCTGTTCAACAATATGACCAACGCAATTCTTGACGCTATGAACCGGGGCAACGACCGATACGACCGTACCGGCCAGGAACTTGACCAACTGAAAGTCCGCGCCACGAAGCTGAAAAATCCGGCGGCTTAAGCCCCCACTTGGCGCTGGCGCACGGCCTCGAAGGCCAGCACGGCGCCGGCCACGCTCACGTTGAGCGAGTCGATGCGGCCCATCATGGGGATGATGATGGTGTCGTCGCAGGCGGCTTGGGTGGCGGGCGTGAGGCCATCGGCTTCGGTGCCGAGCACCAAGGCGGTGGGGCCCCGGAAGTCGCACGCGGTGTAGGCATGGGCCCGGGGCGTGAGGGCGGCGGCGTAGGTGCGCACGCCTTTTTCCTTCAGAAACGCCAGGATGTCCGCCATCGGCGCGGCCACCAGCGGCACCGTGAACACGCAGCCGATGCTGGCCCGGATGGCGTTGGGGTTGAACAAATCGGTGCGCGCGTCGCCGATGAGCACGGCGTCGACCGGGGCGGCGTCGGCGGTGCGCAGGATGGCGCCGAGGTTGCCGGGCTTCTCCACGGCTTCGAGCACGAGCACCAGCGGGTTGGGCGGCAGGCGCAGCGTGGCCAAGGTGCGGGCCGGCGTGTGCAGCACGGCCAGCACGCCGTCGGAGCCCTCGCGGTAGGCCAGCTTTTCGAACACTGAGCGCGTGAGCTCCAGCCACTCGGGCCGGCCAATTTCGGCGGCAAACAAGGTTTGCAGGGCCTCGGCGGTGGCCGCACCGGCCAGCTCGGGGCAGGTATAGAGGGCAGCCACCGCCACGCCCGCGCCCACGGCGATGGTGAGCTCGCGCAGGCCCTCAACCAGGGTGAGGCCCTGGGCGCGGCGCTCGGCGGCTTTCTGCTGGAGGCGGGCCAGGGCCTTCACGCGGGGGTTCTGGGGGCTGCTGAGGCGGTCGAGCGGGGCAAACGGCATGGCGCGAAGGTACGCCGTACCTTCGCCCTGGGCCCGCCGGCGGGCCCTTTTCCGCCCGGCCCACTCCGCATGTCCCTTCGCCCCGACACCAAGTTTACCCTGGGCTTTACCGGGGCCCTGGCGGTACTGCTGCTGAGCGGCGCTGCGGCGCTACTCAGCATCCAGGGCTTGCAGCAGCAAACCCAGCAGGTGCAGCACACCTACCAGGTGATACAGGAAGCCGACGCTGTGAACGCTGTGCTGCGCGACGCCCAGGCCGGCGTGCGGGGCTACCGCCTCACCGGCGATACGGCCTTCTTGCGCACTTACTACAAGGCTGTGCACCAGCTGCCCAGCCTACAGGCCGGCGTGCGCCGGCTCTCACAGGGCCACCCCACCCAGCAGGCGCGCCTCGACTCGCTGTGGGCCATGGTGGGCTTGGAGTTCCGGGTGCTGCGGCCGCTGGCCAACCCCGACGCGGCCCTCAGCCACGCCGACCTGCTCACGGCCCTCAACACTGACCGCCTGACCATGCGGGCGACGCACATCATTTTCCGGCGGGTGAAGGACGAGGAGCTGCGGCTCCTGAACCAGCGCAGCGCCTCGCAGTCGGTGTTTGAGCGCGCCGCGCCGCGGGTGGTGGGCGCCGCGGGCGTGCTGGCCCTGCTGCTGGTGGGCTGGCTGCTGGCGCGCATCACCCGCGAGCTGCACGACAACCGCCGCCTGCAAGCCCAGTTGGCCGCCGTGAACGCCGACGTGGCCCGGCGCATCGGCGCCATCCGCGACTTGGCCGAGCAGGTGGTGCGGGGCGACTACACGGTGAAAATTGCCGACGCCGCCGACGGCCTCGGCGACCTCGCCGCCCTGCTCAACCAAATGACCCAAAGCCTCGACCAAAGCTTTGAGGCCCTGGCCCTGCGCAACCGCGAGCTGGACCAGTTTGCCTACGTGGCCTCGCACGACCTGCGGGCCCCGCTGCGCGGCATCGCCACGCTGGTGAAATGGCTCGACGAAGAGCATGCCGCCGAGTTTTCGCCCGAAGTGCGCACGTATTTCGACCAGGTAAAGGGCCGCTTAGCCCGCCTCGAAGGCCTCATCAGTGGCTTGCTGGCCTACGCCCGGGCCGGGCGCGAGGCCCGCGCGCCGGCCGCAACCGACGTGGGGGCCCTGCTGCGCGAGGCCGCCGAGCTGGTGGTGCCGCCTAGCTTCGTGCTCGACCTGCCCCCCGGACTGCCCACCTTTTGTACCGACCGCCTGGGCTTGCAGCAGGTGTTCACCAACCTGCTCGACAACGCCGTGAAGCACCATGAGGGGCCCGGCGGCCGCATTGCGGTGCACTGCCGCGACGCGGGTGGCCACTACGAATTCGCGGTGGCCGACGACGGCCCTGGCATTGCCCCGGCCCACCACCAGAAGATTTTCCAGCTCTTCCAAACCCTGCGCGAGCGCCACTCGGCCGCCGAAAGCACCGGCATCGGCCTCAGCATCGTGAAAAAGCTGGTGGAGGAGCAGCCCGGCAACGTGCGCGTGGAGTCGGCGCGGGGGCAGGGCGCAACCTTTATTTTTACCTGGCCCAAGGAAGCCGCCCCCCCCGCGCCGGCCGCCCGGCCGCCGGGGCCCGCTGCAACGCTTCGCCCAGCCCCAGTGCTCTTGCCGTAGCCCGCGGGCGAGTTCATCGGGGCCCCATTGTTTGGCTTTTTCTTTCCCTAAAATTTCTCCGCCATGCGCTCCGTACTGCTGATTGAAGACGATATTTTTGACACGATGACGGCGCAGAAATCCTTCGCCCGCTTCAGTGTGCCCCACACTTTGTACACGGCCTTCAACGGCGAGGAAGCCCTCGACCTGCTGCTGGGCCGCCAGGGCCAAACCGCCCTGCGGCCCCTGCCCGAGGTCATTTTACTCGACCTGAACATGCCCCGCATGAATGGCGCCGAGTTCCTGGCCGAGCTGCGCGCCGACCCCGAGCTGTGCGATATCCCAGTGTTCGTCACCACCACTTCGGGCATGGACACCGACCGCGCCGCCGCCGAGGCGATGGGCGTGCACGGCTACATCCTCAAGCCCCTCGATTTCGAAACCAGCCCCGACCTCATCGACAGCCTGAGCCTGCTGGAGCACCTGCTCAAATAAGCCCGGCCGCTTTTGCCCCGGACCCCGGGAATTTCTGGCCGTGGGCCGCGGTTTGCCCCACAGGGCCCCACCGGCTGCGGTCCGCTCGCATTTCTTTTGCTTCTTGCCACATGAAACTTCCGGTTTTCTTCGCTTCTCTGCTCGTGCTGGGCGCTGCCGCCCGGGCCCACGCCCAAGACGATGGCCCCCGCCAGCTGGGGGCCCCGCCCACCGCGGCCCCCGCCCCGCGCCGCGCGGCTCCGGCCGCCGCGGTGCCCACCCCCACCGCAGCTGCCGACACCGCAGCCCGCCAAGTGGTGAGCCAGCCCGTGCCCGCCGGCGTGGCCCCGACGCCGGGCCCCATTGCGGGCCCTGCGCCAGTATATGCGCCCACGCCCGCCGGCCAGTTGCCGGGCGGCACCACGCGCCCAACCCGCTTTCAGGTGGGCCTGAAGAACGGCATGGTGTACAACGTTTACAACGTGGAGCAGCACAGCCCCATTTTTGGGCACAGCTACTTGCTGCTCGACGGCCAGCGCAAAATTGATTTTGCCGACGTAGGCTTTTACGAAGACGAGAACGGCCACTTCGTGCGCACGTCGCTGCCCGGCTCCTCGCGCGAAACCACGTTCCGGCGCGACCGCACCGGCCGCATCAGCCTGTATTCCACCCTCAGCAGCTCCTACAGCCCCGGCTACGGGGGCTACGGCATGGGCGGCTACGGCTTGGGGGGCTACGGCATGGGCGGGTTTGGCGGCTACCCCGGCGGGGGCTACGGCTCGCCCTACGGCGGCTACCGCACCACCAAAACCGAGTATTTCAGCAAAGACAACGGCCCCATCCAGAACCTAAACTACCGCAACCTGGCCTTGGCCACCCGCGACAACGCCGGGGCTCAGGAGCTGCTGGCCCAGGGCCGCCACTACCAAACGGCCATCACGGCGGCCTACGTAGTGGGTGGGGGCCTGCTGCTGGCCGGCGTGCTGCAATCGCTGCGCGGCACCAACGGCCAACAGACGATTTCGCCACTGCTCTACGCGGGCATTCCCATCCTCATCGTGCCCATTGTGCTGCAAGGCAAGCAGGCCACCTCGCAGCGCCAGGCCATTTCCCTCTACAACGGCACGCCGGGCCAGCGGTAGGTTCTAGTTGGTTTTGAAGCCGATTCAGGAAATCGTCAGGCCGTCACGCTGAGCGCAGCCGAAGCATCTCTACTGCGCTAGTAATCATTTACTGCTGCGGAAGAAATGCTTCGGCTGCGCTCGGCATGACGGCCTGACGATTTACAAGAAGCTCCTTCAACCTTCGACAACTAACAAAGCAGCGTTCCGGCGCGTACCCCGGGCATGAAAGCCCCCGCCGCCCCGCCCGAAACCGCCGAAGCCTTTGCCGCGCGCCAAGCCAAGGCCCTGCGCGTGCACGCCCAGCTCTGCGCCGAGTACGGGGCCCCGTTCCGGTTTTTCAGCACCAAAGACCCGCTGAGCGAGTTGATGAGCGCCCTGCTTTCGCACCGCACCAAAAACGCCGATTCGCACCGCGCCTACCAGGAGCTGCGCGCCACGTTTGCCGACTGGGACGCCGTGCGCGACGCGCCCACCGAGGCCGTGCAGCACGCCATCCGGGCCTGCACCTGGCCCGAGCAGAAGGCGCCGCGCTTGCAAGCCGTGCTGCGCGAGGTGAGCAACCGCTGCGACGGGGGCCCCTGCGGTGACCTGCGCTTCCTGGGCGAGATGGGCATTCCGGAGGCGCGTACCTGGCTGGAAACGCTGCCCGGCGTGGGCCCCAAAACCAGCGCCGCCACGCTCCTGTTCAGCGACTTGCGGCGGCCAGCCATGCCCGTCGACAGCCACCACCACCGCGTGGCCCAGCGCCTGGCCCTCATCGGCCCGAAGGTGGACGAGAAGGCGGCCCACGTGCTGCTGGCCAACCTGCTGCCGCCCAATTGGGATGCCCAGCAGGTGTACGACCACCACGAGGCCCTTATGTTCCACGGCCAGAAGTGCTGCTTTTACCAGAGCCCCGCCTGCGCCCGCTGCGTGGTACTGGCCGAGTGCCCGTTTGGCCAGGCCCGCCTCGGCCGGGCCGAATAGCGCATTTTTGCGGGCACGATGGCCATTCTGCACCTCAAAGCCAAACCCGGCAGCCGCACCAGCCAGCTACTGGTGGGCCCCGACGGCGCCGTGACTGCCCGCCCGGCCTCCCCCGCCTACGACGGCCAAGCTAACGCCGCCTTGCAAGGGCTGCTGGCCGCCGCCTTCGGCCTGGCCAAGCGCGACGTGACGCTGCTGGCCGGCCACACCGCCCCGTTCAAAAAAGTGGAACTGGCGGGCTTGAGCGACGAGGAGCTAGCCCGGGCATTGGCTCAACTACGGGGCCCGGCAAAGGCCTAACCGCCGCCCGCTTAGGCGCTACGAAGCGGCAGCAGTACGGCGGAGCTTATTACTTATTTAAGGCGATTTATACTTATTCTGCGCCAAAAGAGCAACTCAAGGCTTGGGGTTGGTCGTAACAATGGCAATTCCTCCACCCTCATTCCTTCCTTCCCATGGCTGAGCAAGTTGCCGTTACCCAAGACGTTAGTAAGCTTCTGGACAAGATCAAAGAAGTAAAGTACACCACCCTTACCACCCTCGACGCGCGCAGCCGGCTGCACGGCCGGCCGATGTACACCTGCGAGTCGGACAGCGATGAGTCGCTCTGGTTTTTTTCGGAGAAAGATGCCCAAAAAATCACCGAAATCCGGCACAATGCCCAAGTGGGCCTGGGTTATTCGGACCCCGACAAAGCGACCTATGTGACCATTGCCGGCAAAGCCGAAATAGTGGAAGACCACCACAAGATCAAGCAGTTGTGGCGCGAAGATTTCCGCGGCTTCTTCCCCAAAGGCACCGACGACCCCAACATTGCCCTGATTAAGGTGACCATTGAAAACGGCGAGTACTGGGATACGCCGGGCAATGTGCTCGTGCGGGCGTTTGCCTACGCCAAGGCCATCACGACCGGCGAAAAGCATCACCCTACCCCCGACGAGCAATCTAAGGTGCAGCCCAACTAGGGCCCCAGCGTACTGCTGAATGTTTGGGCTTAGCGGCCCTACCGGCGCGGCTGCTTTTCTTGAGGGAAGGGCGGCCGCGCTTTTTTAATGGCGGCCGGCCCAGCTATTTGCCGCGTTTGCGGCGGTAGTATTTGCGGTACCAGGAGGCGGTTTTTTTGAACAGGCTGGCCGTGGTTTCGTGCGAGAACACGTTGATGCGGAACACTTGCAGCCGGTCGTCCTCTAGGTGCAGGCCGCCGGTGTCGGTGGCCACGCCGAAGGCAAAGCCGGCGGCGTGCACGGCCGCTTTCAGGTCGTCGTTGAGGTCGCCGTAGGGGTAGGCGAAGCTGACGATTTCGGTGTGCAGCACGGTTTCCAGGCTGGCTTTGCTGCGCTGGATTTCGGCGGTGGCGGCGGGCAGCGGCAGGGCCGTCAGGTGCGGGTGCGACAGGGTGTGGGCCCCTATTTCCCAACCGGCGGCCACGAAGGCGCGCTTCTGGGCCTCGTCCATGAGGTCGGCGCGGGGCTCGGTGGGGTCGGCGGCGAGGTCCCACTGGTTGTAGCGCACGTCGAAATCGCCGAGCAGGTAGAGCACGCCGCGGTAGCCGTACTGCTGCATGAGGGGCAGCAGGTTGGTGTAATTGTCGAGGTAGCCGTCGTCGAAGGTGAGCACCAGCGGCCGCCGCGGGAACTCGGCCAGGGGCCGCTCGCCGCGGGCGAATTGCAGGTAATCGGCGAAGGTGATGGGCGTAAAACGGAGGCTTTTGAAGAAGGCCAGGTGATTGGCGAAGTGGTCTTTCGTGACGAACGTTTGGTGCTTGGTAGCCGGCGGCGCGTCGGGGATTTTGTGGTACATGAGCACCGGCAGGAAGTCGGGCACGGCCTTTTGCATGCGCGCCGATTGGTACACGGCCAGTACTTCGGCGGCCACCCGGGCTAAGTCGTAGTGCGCGCGCACCCGCGCTTGCAGGGCCCCCGGCACCGGCTGGGGCCGCGCCAGAAACGCCCGTGCATCGGCCAGCAGGGCCCCAAAATCAACTTCTGAAGAAGCCACACGGGGCGAAATATCGCCGAAGTTAGAGGCAGCAGCATCAGCAAAATTAGCTTCCGTAACTAAGCCGGCGTAGCTGGCTTCGCCTAGGGCCAGCACGGCGTGGCCGGCCCCCAGGGCCTCGATGGCCACCCGGCCCGCGCCGATGGTGAGCGTGGTGCGGGCCAGCCAGCCGGCCACGTCGTCGGTGAAACCCACCACTTCCACCCGCTCGCCGAACTGCGCTTGCAGCTGCGCCAGGGCCCCCTTGCCGGCCGCGGGCAATTGCGCCAACTCGCCGCCAATTAGGGCCAGGCGCAGCGCGGGAAACTCGGCCAGTAACGGCGGAAATACCTGCTGCAACAGCGCCGCCGCCCGCTCGCCCTTGCCGCCGTTGAAGCGGCCAATGAAGGCGACGCGCGCGGGCCCCGGGGCCCCGGCTTCCGCTGCTGCGCCGAACCGCACGCCGTTGGGCAGCGCCACGATTTTGCGGGCCTCCATTTGCACTTCTTCGATTAAGTGCGTCCGCAAATTGGCGCAGATGGCGATGACTTTATCGCCGTAAATATCGAAGAGCGACGTGGAGGTGTGTAGGTGCTGGCGGCCGTGCACGGTGCTTACCAAGGGCACTTTGAGGCCGCGCAGGGCCGCGTAGCTCACCCAACTGGCGGCCCGCGAGTGGGCGTGCACCACGTCGATTTGCTCGGTGCGCACCAACTGGCGGATGAGGCGGGCGTTGCGCAGCCGCTGCCCGTAGCGGCGGTTGCTGATGGCCGTTTTCACCTGGGGGGCCCCGGTGGGCAGCTGGTCCGAATCGGACACCAGCCACACGGCGTGGCCCTGGGCCCGGTGGGCTTCGGCCAGGGCCACGGCGTAGGCCGCCGAGCCGGCGAAAAACTCGGCGGAGAGAACGTGGAGGATGAGCATCGGGCGCAAAGGTCGGGGGCCCCAGGGGAATCGGGGCCCCGCGCGCAGCGGCCTTATTAAAGCGTCATGCTCATCTGGCGTCCGCGCAGCCGAAGCATCTCTCCCGCGTAACTAACTCAAACAACTGAATTACCTGTGCGGGAGAGATGCTTCGGCTGCGCGGACGCCAGATGAGCATGACGTTCTGATTTATTTTATTATTCAACCAGTTATCTAACCTGCAACTACTTAGGCCTGGCTCCGGCCCTGCACGTTAGCCAGGTACTTTTGGGCGCTGCCGGTGTTTAGGAGCAGGATTTGCTCGTTGGGTTGCAGCCAGCCGCTGGCCAGGAGCCGGCGGGCGGCCATCCAGACGGCACCGCCTTCGGGGGCCACGAACAGGCCCTCCTGCTGGCCCAGCTCGCGCATGCCGGCCAGCATGTCTTCCTCGCTGATGGCCACCACCGTGCCTTTCGATTCGCGCAGTACGCGCAGCATCAGGGCCTCGCCCAGGGGGTGGGGCACTGCTAGGCCGTTGGCCAGCGTGGGGCGGCCCTGGTAGGCGTGGCAGTTGGCTTGGCGGCCCGCGTAGGTTTCGAGCAGGGGGCAGCAGTTTTCGGCTTGCACGGCTACCATGCGGGGCAGCTTGGCATCGGGCGCCAGCCAGCCCAGGGCCTGCATTTCACGGAAGGCCTTCCAGATGCCAATGAGGCCGGTGCCGCCGCCGGCGGGGTACAGCAGCACGTCGGGCAGCTGCCAGTTCAGCTGCTCGGCGATTTCGTAGCCCATCGTTTTCTTGCCTTCGAGGCGGTAGGGCTCCTTGAGGGTCGAGACGTCGAGCAAGGCCCCGTTGGCGTTGAGCTGGCGTACCCGGGCCCCGCAGTCGCTGATGAGGCCGTCCACCAGTTCCACATCGGCCCCGTACCAGTAGCACTCCTCTTTGAAGGCGTCGGGCGTGTGGCGCGGCATCACCACGGTGGCCGGCAGGCCGGCGCGGGCGCAGTAAGCGGCCAGGGCCACCCCGGCGTTGCCGGCCGTGGGAATGATGCACCCGGCCACGCCCAGCTCCAGGGCCTTCGACACGGCCATGCTCAGCCCGCGGGCCTTGAACGAGCCGGTGGGGTTCTGGCCTTCATCTTTGAGCAGCAGCGAGTTCAGGCCGTACCGCCCCCCCAGGCGCGGCAGCGGCAGGATGGGCGTGAAGCCTTCGCCCAGCGTCACTTTGTAGCGCTCGTCGAGCAGCGGCAACAGGGCCCCGTAGCGCCACATGGAGGCGTCGGCGGCGTTGATGCCCTCGGCGGGCGTTAGGGGTTCGGCCGTGTCGTAGTCGGCCACGAGCGGCACGGCGCAGCAGGCCGACACGCGTTGCAGCTCAAAGGCTGAGTGCGCGGTGCCGCAGGCCGAGCAGTGCAAGGCCCGCAGGCGGGAAACGGAGGAGGTGGCTACCAGCATAGTGCCGGCAAAATTACCAGCACCGTGGGGCCCCAGGCATGCCGAAACGGGATGGAATTTTGGAATAGCCTATGCCCTATCGGCATAGTAATGCTTGGTGAAGAGCAGAAAATCGCGGTACGGCTCGTTGTTTTCGGTGCCCTTGCGCTGGATAAAATTGAAATGCCGCCGCATGGGCATATCCTTGATTTTCACCTCTACCAGCTCGCCCGAGGCCAACTCCTTCACCACTGCCTGCCGGGGCAAAAAGGCCAGGCTGCTATCCACGCGCACGAAGTTTTTGAGGGCCTCGGTGCCGCCCAGGCGCACGCGCACCGGCAGGGCGGCCAGCTTGAGGCCCCGATGGCTCAGGGCTTCCTCCAACACAGCCAGCGTGCCCGAGCCGTCTTCGCGCAGCGCCAGCGGGACGCTGAGCAGGTCGCGCGCTTCGAGCACGCGGGCGCCGAGCGGGTTGCCGGCCGCGCACACTGCCACCACGTCGTCGGCCAGCAGCGGCGTGTAGGTGACGTGGCTGACTTTGTGGATGCCCTCGACGATGCCCAGCTCGATTTCGTGGGCCAGCAGGGCCCGCAGGATATTGTCGGAGTTGCGGTTTTTAAGGCTGAGCTGGCGGTTGGGGTGGCGCTGCAAGTAGGCCGACACCACAGGCGGCAGCAGGTAGAGCGAAATGGTGGTGCTGGCCCCGATGACCAAGTGCAGCGCCGGCGCGAAATCGGGGCTCAGCGCACTCATTTCCTGGTGCAGCTCGTGTTGCAGCTGCTTGGCTTGCAGCAGCTTCTGGTAGAGGCGCTGCCCAGCTGGCGTCAGCAAAATGCTGCTGCCGAGCCGCTCAAATAAGCCCGTTCGGTAGTGCTCCTCCAGGGCCTTCACCTGCTTGCTGACGGCCGACTGGCTAACGAACAGCGCCTGCCCAGCCTTGGTGAAGCTGAGCTGCTTGGCAACTTCGAGGAAGACTTCGTGGGCCTGGGAAAGCATGGGCGAAGGTACTTGAACGGAGCGGGTGCCTGCGGGCTGCCTGCTTTTCGCTGGCTGCCCGCTAATCGCTGGGGCCCCAGAGACTGCAATGAGCTGCCGAATGTGCGACTGGTTTCATCCCTGTTCTTACGGCACCGTGCTGGCGATTCAACGATTAGCGGGCAGCCGGCGAAAAAGCCAGCAGCCCGCCCCGTAAACTCCGCAGTATAGTATACTTTCAGTATTACCTTCCGGCCGGTTTTCTACCCCTTCCTTTCCATGCTGGCCCGCTTCCGTTTTTTGCCGCTGCTGTTGCTGCTGGCTACTTTTTCGTGCTCCAAAAAAACGGCCCAGGAGCAGGCCGCCGCGCAGGCCCAAACCGACGGCGACGAGGTGGACCCGCACTCGAACGTGGTGTTCACCTTCGACGAGAAAGTGGTGGACGAAGCCCAACAAAACCGCTGGGATACCACGCAGTACGTGAAGTTCACCCCCGCCGTGCGCGGCAAGTTCAAGTGGACCGGCGACCGGGAGCTGACGTTTTCGCCGCTGGAGGCGTTCCGGCCCAGCACCGTGTTTGCCGCCGACCTGCGGCCCGGGGCCCTGCCCAGCGGCAAGCAAAAGCTGGCCCTCAACCGCAGCCGGTTCCACACGCCGTACCTGCGCATGGGCGACCCGCAGGTGTTCTTTGGCCGCTCGGCCAAGGCGGCGGGCACGGCCGAGCTGCGCGCCAACCTAGTGTTCAACTACCCCGTGCGGCCCGCCGATGTGCGCACCCGCCTCAAAGTGACCCAGGACGGCAAGCCGCTGGCCGTGAACCTCATCAGTGCCGAACCCGACCAAACCCTGGGCCTGAGCTTCGCCCAGGACGTGCGCCCGGGGGCCCCCATCACGGTGGAAATTGCGCCCGGCCTGCGCCCCGCCACCGGCACCAAGGCCACCACCGCGGCGCTCGTGGCCCAGGCCGAGGTGCCCGACCAAAGCACGCTGGAAGTGCGCGAGCTGACCGGTTCTTTGCTCGACGGCCGGCCCGTGGTGACCGTGAACCTGAGCCAGCCCATTGCGGCGGCCGACGTGCAAAAAAACCTGACCGTGACGCCCGCCGTGGCCTTTTCGGTGGAGGCGCAGGAGAGCGGCTTTGCGCTGCGCGGCGGCTTCGAAGTGGGCAAAACCTACCAGATTGCGCTTGCCGCCGGCACCCGCGGGCTGCTGGGCGGCACCCTGCGCGACGCGTTCCAGCAGGCCGTGTCGTTTGGCGACGAGGACCCAAGCATCACCTTTGCCAGCGGCGACAAGGCCCTGTATCTAAGCGCGCTGGGGAGTCGCAACCTGGGCCTGCGCATCAACCAGGTGGCCAAGGTGAAGGTGACCATCGCCAAGGTGTACGCCAACAACATCCAGCAGCTGCTGCGCCAGGAGCAGCAGTACGGCTCGCCCGAGTACGAGGAGGGCCAGCGCGAATCGAGCACCGACGAAAACGGCGACTACATCGACCGCAGCTACCGCTACTACGACCTCGAAACGCTGGGCAGCGTCATCTCCGAGCGCACCGTGTCGGTGGACGGGCTGCCCAAGGAAGCGGGGCTGCGCCTGCTCACGCTCGACCTCAAGGAGCTGGAATTCCAGGGTCCCCTGAAGGGCTTGTACGTGGTGAAAGTGGCGGATACCGAGCACCAGTACCTGCAAGTGAGCAAGCTGGTGGCCGTGACCGACGTGGGCCTGATTGTGCGGCAGGGCGCCACCGGCGGCACGCTGGTATTTGCCAACTCCATCCGCACGGCGCAGCCCATCGGCGGCGTGGCGGTGAACCTGGTGAGCACCAACAACCAGGTGATTGGCTCGGCCACCACCGACCAGGCCGGCGTGGCCAAGTTTGATTCGGCGGCCTCCATGAAGCGCTTCACCCTAGGCATGGTGACGGCGGCCAAGGACGCGGATTTTTCGTTCCTGGACCTGACCCGGAGCCGGGTCGAAACCTCGCGCTTCGAGGTGGGCGGCTTGCAGCGCAACGCGGCCCGCTACCAGGCCTTTCTGTACGGCGACCGGGACCTGTACCGCCCCGGCGACACCGTGCGCACCAACGCCGTGGTGCGCACCGACGAGTGGAAAACGCCGCCCGTCGGCCTGCCCATGAAAATCCGCCTGCTGCTGCCCACCGGCAAGGAATACAGCAGCTTGCAGCAAAAATTGAATGGCGCGGGCGCGTTTGAGAGCCGGTTCATTCTGCCGCCGTCCATCATGACCGGGCTGTACACGCTGGAGGTGCTGACCGGCAACGACGTGCTGCTCAGCTCTAAGCAAATCAGCGTGGAGGAGTTCATCCCCGACCGCCTGAAGGTGACCGTGACGGCCGCGCCCGCCGTGCTGCGCCCCGGCCAAACCGTGACGGCCAGCCTCGCCGCCGTGAACCTGTTTGGGCCCCCAGCCACCGACCGCAAGTACGAGGTCGAGTTTTCGCTGAAGCAAAAGGCCTTCAACCCCAAGGGCTACGCCGATTATAGCTTCGCCATCAACAACGGCCTGCGCCGCAAAACCACCAGCAGCGACGACGAATCGGCCGAAACTGCCCTGGGCACGCGCTTCGAGAAAACCCTGCGCGAGGGCCGCACCGACGCCGCCGGCCGCGGCACCGCCGCCTACCAGGTGCCGCAGTTTGCCGACCTGGGCACGCTGGAGGGCGCGGCCTTCGCCACGGTGTTCGACGAAACGGGGCGGCCGGTGAACCGCCTGGCCACCTTCGAGGTGCACACCCAGGCCACGATGTTCGGCCTCCAAAACCTGCCCGATTTGGTGAACACCCGCCAGGCGCTGCCGCTGCGGGTGCTGGCCCTCACGCCGGCCGGGGCCCCCACCCGGGCCCCCGCGCAAGTGCGCGTGGTGCGCCTGCTCTGGGAAACCGTGCTCGAGCGCCAGGGCGGCCGCTTCGTGTACAACTCGCAGCAGCGCGAGCAAATCGTGCTGACCCAAACCCTGACGGTGGGCCCCGGCACAGCCCTGAACTTCACCCCCATCTATTCGGGCGAGTACGAGGTGCGCGTGAGCCGGCCCGGGGCCCTGCCCTACGTGATGCAGCGCTTCTACGCCTACGGCTACGGCGACACGCAGGCCAACTCGTTCGAAGTCAACAACGAAGGCGAGGTGACCATTGAGCCCGACAAGGCCAAGTACGCCCCCGGCGAAACGGCCAACCTGCTGCTGAAAACGCCCTTCGCCGGCCGCATCCTCGTGACCGTGGAGCGCGACCACGTGCTCGACCACTTCTACGTGAACACCGACCAGAAATCGGCCCGCGTGAAGATTCCCATCAAGGCCGACCACGTGCCCAACGTGTACGTGACGGCCACCGCCATCCGCGCCATCACCGACCACGGCCTGCCCCTCACGGTGGCGCGCGGCTTCGTGCCCCTCACCGTGGAGCGCCCCGCTGCCCGCCTGGCCGTGGCCATTGCCGCGCCCGCCACCAGCCGCTCCCAAACTTTCCAAACCATCGAAGTGAGCACCGCGCCGGGGGCCCAACTTACGCTGGCGGTGGTGGACGAGGGCATTTTGCAGCGCAAAGGCTACCTCACGCCCGACCCCTACGGCTACTTCTACCAGAAGCGCGCCCTCGAAGTATCGGCCTACGACGTGTACCCCTTCCTGCTGCCCGAGCTGGGCACCAGCAGCACGGGGGGCGACGCCGCCGACCTGCGCCGCCGCACCACGCCCGTGCCCAGCCGCCGCGTGAAGCTGGTGGCCAACTGGAGCGGGCTACTCACCGCCGACGCCAGCGGCAAGGTGCGCTACCGGGTGCGCGTGCCGCAGTTCTCGGGGGCCCTGCGCATCATGGCCGTGGCCTACAAAGACGATGCCTTCGGCGCGGCCGAGCACACGATGAAGGTGGCCGACCCGGTGGTCATTAGCACCGCGCTGCCCCGTTTCCTCAGCCCCGGCGACACGGTTGACGTGCCGGTGACGCTGACGAACACGACGAATTCTATTTTGGATGTAATGCTGATTCCTTCTAGTAATTTATTAAAGCAAACACCTGACATTCCAATTGGTGCGGGTGGTGGTCCGAATTATCACGTACTCAGTGCTGTGCTGAAGCCTAATGCAGAAACCAAGTTGATATATCATTATTCAGCCAATTCGATTGGGTCAGGGTTTATCGAAATTATAGCCAATGTTTATAAGCGCAAAGATCCCAATACACCAGGTTATGACAAAGAAGGCACCCTTCCAACCTACGTATTAAGCGAGAAAACAGAACTCCCCATCCGCCCCGCCGCGCCGCTGGAAAAGCGCACCGGCAGCGGCGTGGCGGCCGGCGGCACCACGGTGCCCATCAGCCTGACCAACGATTTCCTGCCCGCCTCGCTGCGCAGCCAACTGGTTATCAGCCGCTCGCCGCTGACGGAGTTCAGCAAGGACTTGCGCTACCTGCTGCAATACCCCTACGGCTGCCTGGAGCAAACCGTGTCAGCCGCGTTTCCGCAGTTGTACTATGGCGACTTGGCGGCCACGTTGCAACAGAAAACCGGGGCCCCGGCCAAGGCCCAGCGCTACAACCCCAACGCCAACGTGCAGGCCGCCATCCGAAAAATCGAGTCGATGCAGCTCTACAACGGCAGCCTGAGCTACTGGCCGGGCGGCGACTACGACAACTGGTGGGCCACGGCCTACGCCGCTCACTTCCTGCTCGAAGCCCAGCAGGCCGGCTTCGCGGTGAATAAAGCGACGCTCGAAAAAGTACTGGGCTACTTGCAGTTCCGTCTCAAAAAGCGCGAAACCGAGGAGTACCGCTACTTCGACGCCAGCAACATTGCCCGCCAGAAGGTCATCGCCAAGAAGGAGATTGCCTACTCACTCTACGTGCTGGCCCTGGCCGGCCGCCAAGACGCCGTGGCGATGAACTACTACCGCGCCAACCGCGCCGCGCTGGCCGAAGACTCGAAATTTCTGCTCGCCTGCACCCAGGGCATCCTGGGCAACCAGCGCCAGTTCCGCGAGCTGCTGCCCACCAAGTTTGGGGGCGAAACCGCCGCCGGCCGGGCCCTGGACGGCTCGTTCTACTCGCCCATCCGCGACGAGGGCGTGGTGCTGAATGCGCTGCTCGCCACCGACCCCACCAACCCGCAAACCCTCGCCCTGGCCCGCCAGCTCAGCCGCCAGGTAAAGCAGGCCGGCTACCTCAACACCCAGGAAACGGCCTTCGCGCTGCTGGCCCTCGGCAAAATTGCCCGCCAAAACGCCAAGAGCACCGCCACCGGGGCCCTGTTTTCCGATGGCAAATCCATCGGAAATTTCACCGGCCAGGACCTGACCGTGGGCAACGTGGCCAACCACAACCTGAGCCTGCGCACCGCCGGCCGCGGCAGCCTTTACTACTTCTGGGAGGCGTCGGGCATCTCGCCCACCACGCCCGTCCGCGAGGAGGACGCCTACCTGAAAGTGCGCCGCCAGTTCCTCACCCGCACCGGCCAGCCGCTGGGGGCCCCCACCTTCGCCCAGAACGATTTGGTGGTCGTCAAAATCACGCTGCAAGCCGCCGACGCGGCCGGCGAGGTGAAGAATGTGGCCATCACCGACCTGCTGCCCGCCGGCCTCGAAATCGAGAACCCGCGCATCGGCGCCGTGCGCGAGCTGGACTGGGCCAAGGACGCCGCCACGCCCGACTACCTCGACGTGCGCGACGACCGCCTGAACCTCTTCACCACCGCCAGCGCCCAGCCCAAAGTGTTCTATTACCTGGCCCGCGCCGTCAGCAAAGGCACCTTCAAGCTGGGCCCCATCAGCGCCGACGCCATGTACAACGGCGAGTACCACTCGTATAATGGGGCCGGCGTGGTGCGGGTGAAGTAGCGCCTGTAGCGTGGACTCTGCGAGTCCGCGCCGCTCGCTTCGTCCTGCCGATTACCGGGCAGCCCGCGGACTACAAAGTCCGCGCTACAGATCGGGCAGCGACCGTTCAACCGCGCGGACTCGCAGAGTCCACGCTACCCCTAACTTGCGCCGCATGGCCGATTTCCTCCTTTACCAAGCCTACGGCAATCCCGACGTGCTGAACGAAGCGCTGTTCAGCATCCTGTCGTATTTGCGGCAGCCGGTGGGGGCCCGGGTGGTGATTTATACCGATAACCCGGCGCACTTCCAGCGCATTTTGGGCGGCGAGCCGGCGGTGGAATACGTGCCCATTGCGCCCGCCCAGTGGCGGGCGTGGCGCGGGGAAATCGACTTCGTGCACCGCGTCAAAATCGAGGTGTTACAGCACGCCGCTGCGCGCTACGCCGGCAACCTGCTGTACGTCGATACCGACACCGTTTTTGTGCAGCCGCTGACCGAAGTTTTTGGGGCCCTGGGCCGGGGCGAGCGTTTCATGCACGTGGGCGAGGGGCGGCTGCGCGAAGGCAACTCACTGAACCGCAAGATCAACCAGGCCTTGCAGCAGGACGGCGGCCGCACCGCCCTGGCCGGGAGGGCCATCAGCCCCGATACGCAGATGTACAACGCCGGGGCCCTGGGCCTGCGCAGCACCGATGCGCCGCTGCTGGCCGAGGTGCTCGCCCTCACCGAGCAGATCTACCGCCTCTACCCCAAACACGTGATGGAGCAGCTGGCCTTCAGCGTGGTGCTGGCGCGGGCGGGCGTGGTGCGCGCGGCCGCGCCCTGGGTGTACCACTACTGGAACCTCAAAGAAATCCGGTCCGTGCTGGCCGAGCTGTTTGCGCCCGCGGGGCCCCGGCCGCTAGCCGCCTGGCAGGCCCGCGCCGCCGCCCTCGACGTGCCCGCGCTGGCCGAGGGCCAGGCCCGGTTTAGCCAAAACCCCGGCTGGCGCCGCGCCGTGCTCCGCTGGCTGGGGCGCGACTGGAAGATGCCAGCGGTTGACTTGCAACCGCTATGAAAACCGGGCTGCTGCGCAGATGGGCCGCCTGGGGCCTCGGGCTGCGCCGCGCCGGCCTGGCGCTGCTGGGGCTGGTGGTGGCCGCTGTGCTGCTCGACCGGCTGTTTCCGCTACCGCCCGCGCCGCAGTACTCACCGCTGGTGACGGCGGCCGACGGCTCGGTGCTCCATGCCTTTTTGAACCCGACGCAGAAGTGGCGCATGAAAACTGAGCTGCGCGAGATTAAGCCGGCCTTGCAGCGGGCCATTATCTACAAGGAAGACCGGTACTTTCGCTACCATTTTGGGGTGAACCCGGTGGCCATCGTGCAGGCGGCGGGGCGCAACCTGTTTGGGCGCGGGCGCACCACGGGGGCCAGCACCATCACCATGCAGGTGGCCCGGCTGCTGGAGCCCAAGGCCCGCACCTTCGGCAACAAGCTGCTCGAAATGCTGCGCGCTGTGCAGCTGGAGGCCCACTACAGCAAGGCCGAAATCCTGCAGCTCTACCTGAATTTGGTGCCCTACGGCAGTAACATCGAGGGCGTGAAATCGGCCGCGCTGCTCTACTTCCAGCAGCCGCCCGACTACCTCTCGCTGGCCCAGACCGTGGCGCTGGCCGTCATCCCCAACCAGCCGCGGGTGCTGGTGCTGGGCCGCAACAATCCCCAGATTCTGGCCAAGCGCAACCACTGGCTGCGCCAGATGCAGCGGGATAAAATCTTCCCCGCCCAGGACCTGGCCGACGCCCTGGCCGAGCCGCTCGACGCCCGGCGCCACGGGGCCCCCACGCTGGCCCCGCACCTGGCGCGGCGGCTGGTGGCGCAGTTTCCGGGCCAGGCCATCATTGCCTCTACCCTGCGCCGGGGCCCCCAGGCCAAGGCCGAAGACCTGACGCGCAACTACGTGCGGCGCCTGCGCGCGCTGGGCATCACGCAGGCCGCCGTGCTGGTGGTGAACAACCGCACCCGCGCCGTGGAGGCCTACGTGGGCTCGGCGGACTTTGCCGACGCGGCCAGCCAGGGGCAGGTAGATGGCGTGCGGGCCGTGCGCTCGCCGGGCAGCACCCTCAAGCCGCTGCTCTACGGCCTGGCCTTCGACCGGGGCCTGGCCACGCCCAAAATGCAGCTGCCCGACGTGCCCACCAATTTCAACGGCTTTCGGCCCGAAAACTTCGACAAAAACTGCCAGGGCGAAGTGACCGTGGAGCGGGCCCTGGTGTACTCGCTCAACATCCCCGCCGTGCGCCTGCTGGCCGATGTGGGCGTGCCCGCCTTCACCGATAAGCTGCGCCAGGCGGGCTTCCGCAGCGTGGCCCGCGCCGCCCCGCGCCTGGGCCTGAGCACCGTGCTCGGCGGCTGCGGCGCTACTTTGGAGGAGCTGACGGGGCTGTATGCGGCGCTGGCAGATGGCGGGCGGTACGCGCCGCTGCGGCTGACCGGGGAGAGCGCTGAAATTAAAAGTTATGAATTAAAAATTAAAAATGAACGCTTGGGTAGTCCGCATAAAAAAGGCGCGACCGGTGCACCAATTTTTAATTCTCAATTTTTAATTTTTAATTCAAAAACCCTCCTCTCCCCCGCCGCCACGTTCCTTGTCACCGACATCCTGGCCCAGCGCACGCGGCCCGACCTGCCGCTGGGCTACGAAAACAGCCTGCGCCTGCCCAAAATTGCCTGGAAAACCGGCACTAGCTATGGCCGCCGCGACGCCTGGAGCCTGGGCTACAACCGCGACTACACCATCGGGGTGTGGGTGGGCAACTTCAGCGGCCAGGGCAGCCCGGCCCTGACCGGGGCCGACGTGGCCACGCCGCTGCTGTTCAACCTCTTCAACGCCTTGGCCTACAACTCGCCCAACCACTGGACGGCTCCGCCCGCCGCCCTTGATTTCCGGCTCGTCTGCGCCGAAAGTGGGCTGGTGCCCGGCGAGCACTGCGCCCACCAAATCCTCGATTACTACCTGCCGGGCGTGTCGTCGGCGCGGCGCTGCGCGCACGTGAAGGAAGTGCTCGTATCGGCCGACGGGGCCCTGAGCTACTGCCGCGCCTGCGTGCCGCCCAGCGGCTACCGCCGGCAGCTCTTTGCCAACCCGCTGCCCGAGGTACTGGCGTTTCGGGCGGCGCAGGGGCTGCCCGCGCCGCGCCTACCCCCGCACAACCCCGCCTGCCGCCTCGTGCGCGGCGCCGACGACGGCACGGCCGCCCCGCTGGCCATCACCTCGCCCCTGCCCCACGCCGAGTACCTGCTCAACCACGGCGAGCGGCAGCAACTGCTGCTGAGCTGCGCCGCAGGACCGGAGGTGCGGCGGGTGTTTTGGTACGTGAACGACCAGTTTCTGCGCGCCGCCGGGGCCGCCGAGCGCGTGTTTTTCCGCCCGTCCGCGGGCCCCGTCAAGGTGTCGTGCGCCGACGACCACGGCCGCAACGTGGACGTGCAATTGCTGGTGGCCGAGCAGTAGCCGTTGTTGGCCGGGGCCCCGGCGCCGCTGGCCGGCCCGCCCGGAACCGCGCCCGGTGGGGCCCCGTACCTTCACCCGCCTGGCACGGTGCTTGTAAAACGCCAGCCCCAGGACCTAATACAGCCGGTTCTTGACATTGCCTACTTCATTCTTTCCAACATCTTATTTCTTTCCTCCCATGAAAAACACTAGCTGGTTATTCCTGATCCCGGTCCTGCTGTTCAGCATCTTTTTTAGCTCGCAGGCGCAAGCCCAACGCAATTGGAGCCCGCAGGGCAAAGGCGCTGCCATCGGCGGGGCCGCCGGCATCCTGGGCGGGGCCCTCATCAATAAGCGCAACCGCGTGGTGGGCGGCGCCATCGGCGGCGTGGCCGGCGCCGGCATAGGCTACGCCATTGGCAAGCACACCGATAACAAGCGCAAACGAGCCACCGCCCTAGCCAACGAGCGCGCCGCTGCCAACGAGCGCATCGCCGCCGCCAATGCCCGCGCTAATGCTGCCGAGCGCGCCGCCACCGAGCGCCGCAGCGTGGCCGCCGCCCCGGGCAGCCTGGGCCGCGTGGCCGGTGCTACCGCCGCGGCCGCCGGTGCCACGGCCCTGGTTGCCAGCACCGGCCCGGCCAGCATCACCCCTGCTTCGGGCTACCTGCCCAACCCCGATTACGGCAATGCGCAGACGGCCTACCCGGGCTCGCCCGTGCGCCGCAAAAGCTGGTAAGTTTCTAGCTGTTATTTAATAAAACCCAGGCCCCGCCAGCCTGGGTTTTAGTTGTTTTATCTTCGCTTCTTTTCTTTCACAACCTGCTCTCTTCGTTACCATTATGAAAAATTATCTGCTTGCGCTGGGTACTGCTGCTTTATTAGCCTCGTGCGGCGGCAACAACGCCCCGGCGGCCAACGGGGCCCCGGCCGCTACAACTGCCACCACCAGCGGCAACGTGAGCGTGTCGGACCTCAACCAACAGTTCCTCAGCGCCTGGAACAACAAGGACGCCGCCAAAGCCGCCTCCTTTTTGGCCGACGACGCCCAATTTTTGCAAGGTGCAACGCGCTTCAGCGGCAAAGGTGAAATCACTAACAAGTGGATTACGCCCACCATCGGCACCGTTTCCAACCTGAAAACCAGCACCGCCAGCAGCGGCACCGACGCCAACATGGCCTACGAAGCCGGCACCTTCTCGGTAGATGTACTGGCCACTGCCACCGAGCCCCAGGCCGGCATCGGCGAAGGCAACTTCCTGCTGCTCTGGAAAAAAGGCAGCGACGGCACCTGGAAACTCAGCTACGCCCAGCTCGAAGACCTGCCCGTGCAAGCAAAGAAATAACCCGTTTTTCCGAAACGCAAACAGCCCCGGCAACGCAAGTTGTCGGGGCTGTTTGCTTGGGTACGACTGGGGGCCCTATGCAGTTTCCAGGTATTCTTCGCCGTTCAGCACCGGGGCCATGTCCTTGGATTCTTCCTCACTGAACAGCCGGGAGCGGATGAGGAAGCGCACGCCGAGCGGAATTTCCAGCGAGAAGCTGGCCCCGCGGCCTTTCGTTACGTCGATGGTGAGCTGCGTGTGCTGCCAATACTCGAACTGGCTGGTACTCATAAAAAAGTCGCAGCCGTGGATTTGGCCCAGCCACACGTCGTTGCCGCCAATCCGAAACTCGCCTTTGGTGAAGCACATCGGCGAGGAGCCGTCGCAGCACCCGCCGCTTTGGTGAAACATCAGCGGCCCGTGCTCGTCGCGCAGGAGGTCGATAGTGGCTTCGGCAGCCTGGGTGGCGAGGACGCGGGGGGTGGGCATGATTGAAGGAGGGCGAAGGAGAAAGTTTTACTTGGGCACGCTGGGCAGGCGGTGCCATTGGCGCGCCGCGGGCCGGGGGGCCCGGCGGCCGTAGGTGTACGTGGTGCCGGTGCGCTCGTCGCGCACGGTTACCGAGTTGTGGGGCCCCACGCTGCCGGCTTGGTTCGGCCATTCGTAAGTTAGCTGCCGGGCGGCGTCCCAGTGATAGCTGCGGTTCCCGTTGCTTAAGACACTCTTTTGGAGGGCGTTGGGCATCCGGTCTCTGGGCATGGTCAGGATACTGGGCTCCTGGCGGTAAGCGTCGGGCACGGTGGTTTCCAGGGCCCAGTCTGGGTTACGAGCCCCGGGCACGGGCAGCACCTGGGCCTGCGCCCGACTGGCAAATCCTGCCGTTCCAAGGAATAATAGCGCCCCTGGCAGCCACGTGTTTCTGTACCGCATTGCCCTTGAAAGAATTGGTTGAACGCTAGCGAATATACGTGGGGGCCTGGCAAGCAGCTGGCTCCCTTCCCAACAAAAAAATGGCCCGGCAGCCAAACCGCCACCGGACCATTTCTTCATCCAACCATTGGCCTAGAAGAAGCCCAGCTTTTGCTGGCTGTAGCTGATGAGCATGTTCTTGGTCTGGCGGTAGTGGCCGAGCATCATCTTGTGGTTTTCGCGGCCGAAGCCGGAGGCTTTATAGCCGCCGAAGGGGGCCCCGGCGGGGTAGTCGTGGTAGCAGTTCACCCACACGCGGCCGGCCTGGATGGCGCGGGGCATCTGGTACAGCTCGTGGGCGTCGCGGCTCCAGAGGCCGGCACCAAGGCCGTAGAGCGTGTCGTTGGCCAGCTCAATGGCTTCGGCGCTGTCCTTGAACGTCGTCACCGACAGCACCGGGCCGAAGATTTCCTCCTGAAAAATCCGCATCTTGTTGTGGCCCCGGAAGATGGTGGGCTGGATGTAATAGCCTTCGGCCAGGGCCCCATCTTCTTGGGTGTAGGCCTCGCCACCCACCAGTACCTCGGCGCCTTCGGCCTTGCCGATTTCGAGGTAGCTCAGGATTTTCTCGAACTGGTCGTTGCTGGCCTGGGCCCCCATCATGGTGTCGGTGTCCATCGGGTTGCCGAGCTTGATGGCCTTCACCCGCTCAATCACGCGGGCAATGAACTCGTCGTAAATGTCTTCGTGCACGAGCAGGCGCGAGGGGCAGGTACAGATTTCGCCTTGGTTGAGGGCAAACATCACCGCGCCTTCAATGCACTTGTCGAGGAAGTCGTCGTCGTGATCCATTACGCTCTTGCAAAAGATGTTGGGCGACTTACCCCCCAGCTCCATCGTGACGGGAATAATGTTTTCGGCGGCGTATTGCAGGATGAGGCGGCCGGTGGTGGTTTCGCCGGTGAAAGCTACTTTCTGCACGCGCTTGTTGCTGGCCAGCGGCTTGCCGGCTTCCAGGCCGAAGCCGTTCACCACGTTCAGCACGCCGGGGGGGATTACGTCCTGGAGCAGCTCCATGAGGCACATGATGCTGGCGGGTGTCTGTTCGGCGGGCTTCACCACCACGCAGCAACCGGCGGCCAGGGCGGGCGCAATTTTCCAGGTGGCCATCAGCAGCGGGAAGTTCCAGGGGATAATCTGGCCCACCACGCCCAGCGGCTCCTGAATGACGAGCGACAACGTGTTCTCGTTCAGCTCGGTAGCGGAGCCTTCTTCGGCCCGAATCACGCCCGCGAAGTAGCGGAAGTGGTCGATGGCCAGCGGCAGGTCGGCGGCCATCGTTTCACGGATGGCCTTGCCGTTTTCCACCGTTTCTACGGCGGCTAGGTACGGCAGGTTGGCTTCCATGATGTCGGCAATTTTCAGCAGCACGCCGCTGCGCACGGCCGGCGAGGCCTTGCTCCAGGTTTTGAAGGCGTCGTGGGCCGCGTCGAGGGCTAGCTCAATATCTTCCTTAGTGCTGCGGGCCACCTTGCAAAAGGCCTTGCCGTCGATGGGCGACGGGTTGTCAAAATACTGGCCCTTCACCGGGGCCACCCATTTGCCGCCGATGAAGTTGTCGTAGTGGGATTTGAACTGGGGACGGGCCACCACGGTGGTGGACTTTTCAAGCACTTCGGCCATAACGGAGGAATGGATTGGTTGAGGTTGACGAATAGCCAAAGGTCCTGTATTAATAGAACAACCGTTTGCGTTATCGTCGCAGAAAGTGCTGGAATTGTCGCAACTTGCGTCCGCCGGGCGGCGCGCAGTGGTCTTCGTCATTCGTTTAGCTTATGAATCCTCGCGTCCATTTGCCCGCTGCCGTGGCCCCGCTGCCGCCGCACCAGTTAAAGAGCCTGGTGGAAAACCGCACCGTTTTCGCCCTGGATTCTTACGAACTGAACATCTTCGAAACCCACCAAAAGGCCTACCGCGTGGCACTGCGCCTCGACGGCCTGGCCCTGACCACCATGCTGCGCGGTAAAAAAGTGATGCACCTGCCCGGCCGCCCGGCCTTCGATTACTTTCCCGGCGAGTCGGTGGTAGTGGGCGAAGACGAGCGGATGGAGATTGACTTCCCCGAGGCCTGCGCCTGCCAGCCCACCCAATGCCTGGCCGTGGCCATTGCGCCCGATACCATCCGCCACACCGTGGAGCTGCTGAATGAGCGCTACCCGCGCGCCGAGGCCCACACGCCCTGGGCCCTGGCGGGCCCCGAGCACGCCCACCTCACCAACACCCCCGAGCTGACTGGCACCCTGGAGCGCCTCGTGGCCGTGTCGCGCACCACCGACGCCGCCAAGGACGTGCTGGCCAATTTCACCCTGCAAGAACTGCTGGTGCGCCTGATGCAAACCCAGGCCCGCGAGCTTATTTTCCACGACTACGCCCGGCACCTCACCACCCACCGCTTCGCCGCCGTGGTGGACTACATCAAGCGGCACTTGGCCGAAAACCTATCGGTGGACAAGCTGAGTGCGCTGGCCTGCATGAGCAAGGCTACCTTCTTCCGGGTGTTCAAGCGCGAGTTCGGCCTCACGCCCATCGAGTACATCATCCGCGAGCGGCTGGCCGAGGCCAAGCGCCTGCTGCGCCAGCCCCTGGCCAACGTGGCCGACGTGTGCCTGCGCGCCGGCTTCAACAACCTGTCGCACTTCCAGGCCCTGTTCAAAAAGTACGAGGGCCTGACCCCGGGGGCTTATAAAAAGCTGACGGTGTGAAGGGCCCCGGGCAGCTGGCGGCTTACGAACCAGAAGCACGTCATGCTAAGCGCAACCGAACCGGCTCTTCCGCGCAAGTAAATAGTTGTTCGCACGGCATGTTGGCCGACGACGCAGGCAACTTCTGTACCTCCGCCTCCCCAACCACGCCAGCTAGCGCGTCACGCCAGCCGCTTCAAAACCGTGGCCCCGATGCGTTCCTGCTCTGGCCTGACACGCCCGTGATGGGCCCCGACGGCCATCCCTCCCTGCGGCCGCCCATATCCACCGCCTGCCCAATTGAACGGTAATCACTCAGCGGTAACCGCCGGAATGAAGCGCAAGCCGTGGCCCCATGGCGCCCACGCCGCGCACTATTGGTTGCTGGGGTTTCTTTTGGCGATGACCTATCCGCAGCTTTTACCGCTGTATACTACATTGCTGTGCATTCTTATTTTCTGCCGCTTGCTCCTTCTTTATGAAAATAAACCTACGGTATTGCTGGCTGCTTGGACTGTGCTGGGCTTTGGCCCTGCTTAGCGGCTGCGGCAAAAAGAACCAAGACCCCACGCCGACGACTGGCATCGCGGGCACGGTCACGGTCATTGACCAAAATCGCAAGGCCCAACCCAGGGAAGGCGTAACGGTTACGGTACTGAATACAAACCCCGTACTTACGGCCATCACGAACGACGCCGGCGAATTTATTATTAGCGCAGTGCCGGCCGGCACCTATAGCCTCGTATTCACCAAGTCCGGCCTGAGCACGTTTCTGCTCCGCAGCGTAGCCCACCCGCAAGTGGAGGTAATTACCCGGTTACCCGAAACCTACTCGCTCGTTCAGGAGCCCACCATTCGCGCCACCGGCCTCCAGGCCACCAGCATAATGGCCACCACTGGGGGGGGAGGGGCCGTACCAGCCATTAATTTCCGAACTACCCTCACCACCCCGCTACCGGACATTAACCACGACTACGTGCTATACTTTGGTACGACGCCTGACGTAAGCTACCTCACGGCCACCAGCGCTCTCCACATTTTTACCGGCGGTTCGCAAGCCACGGCCGTGAGTGCTTCTACCTGGACGATGAGTCGGGCTGACCTGCTAGCGCGCGGTTTTAGCCCCGCCAGTGGCACCACCGCCTATGCCGTGGCGTATGGCACGGGCCAGGGCAGCTTTTACAACGACTTGGTTACGGGCCTCCAACTCACCTGGTTCAACCCCAACCTAACGCCTTCACCCGTCGTCAGCTTCACGATGCCGTAGGCAAGGAAGGCAGCGCTTCAGCGTAAGCAATGCTTACCACCTCCACCACTTCCGGCGGGGGCCCCAGCGGCAGCGTGGCTTTTTTGCCCAGCTTCACGCCGATAAGGGCGCGGGCAATGGGCGCCACGAAACCCACTTTGCCCGCCGCCACGTCGGCCTCATCGACGCCCACAATGGTAAAGGTGCGCTCGAAACCCACTTTGCCGCCACTCACGGTGCGCAGCCGCACGGTGGCCCCAAAGCGCACCTCCTTGGCCGGTTGTCCTTGCGGGTCAACCACTTTGGCGCTGGTGATGCGCTCGGCCAGCAATGCCAGGCGACCGTTCAGTAACGAGAGGCGGTGGGTGCGGTCGGTGTCGTTGTCGTGGTTGGCCTCGGCGGCCGTGTGCTCAGCTTCGAGGGCGAGGCGCTCGGTGCGCAGCTGCGCCAAGCCCTGGGGCGTGACGTAGTTGGGCGTGCCCGGTGGCAGGGCGGCGCGGGGCGGCACGATGGGCGCGGCCTGGACGTCGTCTTCTTTGGTAAATGCGCGGCTCATCGGGGTTGAACGCAGTGGCTGGGGCGGGGTTGCCGGTAACCATTATAGGGCCCCGGGGGTTAAGAACTTCTGTCCGGCCCGCGCTACTTGTTCCATCTTTCTGTTGCCATGAATTCATCCCCGGTGGCCCTCCCGCCACTTGCTGAAAAACTCGCTGCCCCGCGCCTCGACAATGCGTTGGTTTGGTTAATGGCCCTCACCTGCGGCCTCGTGGTGGCCAACATTTACTACAACCAGCCGCTGCTGGCCGCTATCGGCCGCACGTTCCACATTCCCGATAGCCGCGCCAGCCTTGTAGCCACGGCCACCCAGGTGGGCTACACGCTGGGCATGCTATTGGTGGTGCCACTCGGTGACATGCTGGAGCGCAAGCGCCTGATGTTGTTGATGCTGGTGGGGGCCGCCGGCTGCCTGGGCCTGGCCGCCGGGGCCCCCAGCTTTGGCGTGCTGGCGGTAGCCAGCGTGCTGGTGGGCATCTGCTCGGCGGTGCCGCAGCTGCTGCTGCCCATGGCCGCCCACCTCGCCCCCGAGGAAAGCCGCGGCCGCATCGTGGGCCGCATCATGAGCGGCCTGCTCATCGGCATCCTGCTCTCGCGCACGGCCAGCGGCTACGTGGGGGCCCACTTCGGCTGGCGCGTGGTGTTTGAGGGCGCGGCCGCGCTGATGATGCTGCTCATCGGCCTGCTGGCCTGGCGCTTGCCTACCGACCGGCCCAATTTCACGGGCACCTACGGCTCTCTCATGCGCTCCTTGCTGACGCTGGTGCGCGAGCAACCGGCCCTGCGCCGCTCGGCGCTGGTGGGCGCCGCGGTATTCGCCGCGTTCAGCGTGTTCTGGACCTCGCTGGTGTTTTACCTCGAAAGCCCCACCTATCACTACGGCAGCGACGTGGCCGGTTTTTTCGGCTTGGTGGGTGCCTTTGGGGCCCTGGCCGCGCCGCTGGCTGGCAAAACTGCCGACGCCCGGGGCCCCCGATACGCCATCACGGCGGGCATTGTGCTAGCGCTGGGCGCTTATCTGGTGCTGGGCCTGGGCGGCGGTTACCTCGCCGGCCTAGTCGTTGGCGTGCTCCTGCTCGACGTGGGCGTGCAGTCGGCCCACATCTCCAACCAAACGCTCGTGTTTTCGCTGGTACCCGAGGCCCGCAGCCGCCTCAACACCATCTACATGACTGGCTATTTCACCGGCGGCTCGCTGGGCTCCGTCGCCGGCGGCCTCGCCTGGACACACTTCGGTTGGACCGGCGTGTGCCTGGTGGGTGCGGCTTTCGTAGCCCTAGGCCTGCTGGTACACCGGTATTATGGGCGGTCGGGCAATCAGCGTTAAACAGTATTTTCAGGAAGCCGCTACGCAAAAAACTTCCAGTGGCAAATCTTTCCCGTCTATTTGCGCAGTGCCAATGAAAGTAATTATTCCGCTCGTGGCTACCGAGAGTATACCAGCTAAATCGCTGTGTGCTAACAAGTAAAAGGCGACATCATAATTATCTAATAGCTCCTCGCTGATAGTCAACATCTTGACCCCATTGATTAATGCATAAGGGACGCTTCTAAAATATATTTTTGGTGGGTAGAGAATCCAGCTAAATGCTTGTGTCTCATCAGCGGCGATAGTATTGGCTACCTCTTCGCTACCTGTTATTTCTAGCGTAAGGACTTGTTCAGTTTCTTTTACTAATAACTGCACCTTTCCAATGCCAAAGTCAGTTTTATTGAGCCGAAAATAATAGCTGTCCATGACGGAGATGGGCAAAGTGATTAGCTACTTCAATCGCCCAATGCATGTCGCCAAACTGGTGCGCCAGTGCGGAATAGCCACGCCGAGCACCGTTTTGGCTTTGGTCTTGTCCATTACCGAATAGGCGGGGCGGGTGGCTTTGGTGGGGTACTCGGCGGTGCGGATGGGCACGGTTTTCACCGGCGTACCGCTTAGCTCGAAGATGGCCGTGGCAAAGTCGTACCATGACGTAACGCCTTCGTTGCTATAGTGGTAGATGCCGTATTGCTGGCTTTGCGACTGGATGATAGTGAGGATGCAACCGGCCAGGTCGATGGCGTAGCAGGGCGTACCAGTCTGGTCCCAGATGACGCGCAGCTCGTCGCGGTCCTGGCCCAGGCGCAGCATGGTTTTCACGAAGTTGTTGGCGTATTCGGAGTACAGCCAGCTCGTGCGCAGGATGAAAAACTGGCTGGTATGGGCCGGAATTACCTGCTCGCCTTCGAGCTTGGTGAGGCCGTACACGCTGATGGGCTCGGCGGCGTCGGTTTCCACCAGGGGCGTGTTGCCGGTACCGGCAAACACAAAATCGGTCGAAATCTGGATGAGCGTGGTGCCGAACTCGCCGCATAAGCGGGCTAGGTTTTCCACCCCGTCGCGGTTGATTTTGCGGGCCAGCTCCAGTTCGTCCTCGGCCTTGTCCACGGCCGTGTAAGCGGCGCAATTGATGCAATACGTGGGCTTATGCTCGGCGAAAATCGACTGGATGCCATTCACATTCAATATGTTGGCTTGTGCCTCGGGTGGAAATACGATGCCCGGTACCTTCCGCTCCTGCGCCACGTGCGCCAAGCACTGCCCCAATTGCCCGGAGGCGCCAAAAACCAAAATGCTGCCCATCAAAAAATCAAAAGCGTGGGAAATGTAGAAAAGATGGGGAAAGTGCGCGCCGCGCCTCTCCCCTTCGGCCCACAAAGTAACCGCGCCAGCGCCTTACTCCGCGCCTAGTAGCGGGGGCCCCGGGGTGGGCGGGCGCTTGTTTTGGATGGGCTGGAACGGCTGGGCGCGGGGCTGCTTCTCGCTCAGGTACTTCCAGTAGCGCAGGGGCATGTGGCGGCGGTGCAGCTTCAGGTTGCGGCGCTCGGGGATGTTTACGTGGTCGAAATACGCCTGCCAGAGCACCTGAAACAGCGGCTCGCGCTCGTCGAGCACGGTGGCGGCCACGTCGGTGGCGCGCGCCGGGGCCCCAGTTTCCTCGAATTGCACAATGTCGGTGCGCGTCAAATCATAGTACAGGCCGTAGCGGCGGCGGCGGTCGTAAATCAGCCAGCGCTGGTCGGCGTAGCGTTTGGTGAAGTGCGGGGCGATGAGCGGCAGCACGTCGTAATCGGGCTCAATGGTAGCGTGAAACAGGCCGTCGCCGGTCTTCTCAAACCGCACGAAGGCCTCCATCCGGTGCTTCTCGCGGAACATCTGCTGGGCCAGGCGCTGCACCCGGCGCACAGTGGCGTCGGTGTAGTTTTCCGAGATGTCGGCCGCGGTGCGCAGGGCCAAGTCCACGTACCTGAAAATAAGCAGTTCCCGCTCGGCGTCTTCGCTCAGAAACACGTGGTAAAGACGGGCGCGGGCCTCGTTGGTCATCGTGCGCAGCAGGCCGTCCCACACGCGGGTGGCTTGGGCTTCGTCGGTGTCGCGGTGCGCCGGCTGGGCAAACAGGCCCGTTTGGGCCGTGGCTTCGGGCTGGATGGAATTGGGCGCGGCGCGCCAGTCGTACACCGTGAAGAGCACTGTCAGCAGGCCCTCAAATGTGCCGTCGTAGGTGTAGTCGCGCGGGGCGGCGGTGAGGGCGGGGGCCCCCACGGGCCGGGCCGCCGCGGGGCCCACCGCCGCTGGCCGGCGCAAAGATGGGAACTTGCTCATGCGGGCGTTTCGCGTAAAAATTCAATCAACAGCTCGTTCACCTGCGCCGCTTCTTCGTGCTGCACCCAATGGCTGGCCTTGAGGTAAGTCAGCCGCCCATCGTCGCAATAAGCCAGGCTTTCCTGGGCCAGGTTGGCGTTCAAAAACGCGTCGTGCCGGCCCCAAATGATGTGCAGCGGCACCGCCACGCGCCCAGTTTGGCCCAGGCGCCGGGCAAACCGGGCAGCGGCCCGGTACCAGTTAATCATGCTGCGCAGGGCCCCCGGTTGGGCCCAAGCCGCCCGGTATTCTACCAAATCAGCGTCGCTGAACGTGCCGGAGCGGCTCGTGCGCCGAAGGGCTTGGCGTGCCAGCCACGCCCCACGCAGCCGCGCCAGGGTTTCGGGCAGCCACGGCAGCTGGAAGAAAAATACGTACCAGCTCTTCAGCAACTGCCGCGGCTGCCGGCGCAGGGCCCCGGCCAGCACCCGCGGGTGGGGCACGTTCAGCACCGCGGCGCGGCGAATGCGGGCGGGAAAATTGGCCGTCAGGTACCAGGTTACGGCCGCGCCCCAGTCGTGGCCCACCACGGCGGCGGTGTCGTGGCCGGCGTCGTCGAGCAGGCCCAACACGTCAGCCGCCAGCTCGTTGATGGCGTAGGCGCGTACGGAACGGGGCTTGTCGCTCAGGTTGTAGCCGCGCTGGTCGGGGGCCCACACGCGGTAGCCGGCGTCGGCCAAGGCCCCCAGCTGCTGCCGCCACGCGTACCAAAACTCGGGGAAGCCGTGCAGCAGCACCACCAAGGGCCCCGCGGCGGGGCCGCACTGCACCACGTGCAGCGTCAGGCCATTGGTGGGCACAAAGTGGTGTTCGAGGGGATAAGCCATACGGGCATACCGTGGGCCGGGGCCCTAAGTTGCGCCGCCCGCCGCAGCGTAGACTCTGCAAGTCCGCGCGGCTGAACAGTAGCTGCCCAGTCTGTAGCGCGGACTTTGTAGTCCGCAGCTCTGCCCGGTCGCCTAACGATCATCGGCAGCACGAAGCGAGAGTCGCGGACTCACAGAGTCCGCGCTACAGCGCGCCGCCAACTCCTTAAGCAGCCTGCTGGTTTTCCTGTTCCTGGCGGGCTTCGGCGGCGGCGCGGGCCATGCCGTGGAGCTGGCGCACCAGCGGCATCAGCTCGCTGATGTGGCAGCAGCACGAGAGGCGCGGGGCTTTGCCGCTGCCTTCGTAGGCGAAGCGGCGAACGACGTTTTGACGGTGCGAAACTTTCATAACCAAGGAGTTAAAAGGCGAAACTGAAAAGTTAATTAGCTGGCTTGGGCGAACAAATCGAGCTGCTGCGTAACGAGGGCCGAGCGGACGGAGCCGGCGCCGAACAAAATTTGGCGGCGCACTTGCTGCTCGGTCAGCTCGCCGAGGGCGGTGCGCTGCTCGCCGCGGCAGGTGAGGAAAAACTTGGCCCGCTTCAGCACCACGCCGAAGCTGTGCAGGTGCTCGGTGGTGAGCGGGGCGAAGCGCCGGGCCGCCACAATGCGCTTAGCCGACCGGGCCCCCACGCCGGGAATGCGCAGAATCATCTCAAAATCAGCCGTGTTCACGTCGATTGGGAACACGTGGCGGTTGCGCAGGGCCCAGGCCAGCTTGGGGTCAATTTCCAGGTCGAGGTGCGGGTGCGCGGGGTCGAGGATTTCGTCGGCCTGGAAGCCGTAAAAGCGCATCAGCCAGTCGGTTTGGTACAGCCGGTGCTCGCGGATGACGGGCGGCTGCGTCACCTGCGGCAGGCGGGCGTCGTCGGTCACGGGCACGTAGCCCGAGTAGTACACGCGCTTCAGGCCGTAGCCCTGGTAGAGCGAGTCGGAGAGCTTGATGATTTGCAAGTCCGTCTCGCCGCTGGCCCCCACAATAAGCTGCGTGGTTTGGCCCGCGGTGGCGAAGGCCGGCACTTTTTTGAAAAGCGCTTTTTCCTCCTTATTCTGGATGATGCCGTCCCGAATCTGGGCCATCGGGGTCAGGATCTCCTGGTAATTTTTCTCCGGGGCCAGCGTTTGCAAGGCCAGCTCTGAGGGCAGCTCAATGTTCACGCTCAGGCGGTCGGCGTAGAGGCCTGCCTCCTGGATGAGCTCTTCGGAGGCCCCAGGAATAGTTTTGACGTGGATGTAGCCGTTGAACTGGTGCTCGGTGCGCAGCTTTTTCACGATGCGCACCAGGCGCTCCATCGTGTAGTCGGGGCTGCTGAAAATGCCGGAACTTAAGAACAACCCTTCGATGTAATTGCGGCGGTAGAAGTTGATGGTCAGGTCCACCACTTCGTCCACGGTGAAGGCGGCGCGCTTCACGTCGTTCGAGCGGCGCGACACGCAGTAGGCACAGTCGAAGATGCAGTGGTTGGTGAGCAGGATTTTGAGCAGGCTCACGCAGCGGCCGTCCTCGGTATAGCTGTGGCAGATGCCCATGCCCTCGGCGTTGCCCAAGCCTTTGCTTTCGTTCTTGCGCTTGCCGCCGCTGCTACTGCACGAAGCATCGTACTTCGCGGCGTCAGCTAATATACTTAGTTTTTCCTGAATGCGCTCGTTCATCGGGAATGGCTGCTTTTCGGTGTTAAAAGTAGTGCAAATCCCGCTAGCGGGCAATGCTTGTTAAGCTAATTTTCTTGGAAAAAGTTTCTTAGCAGACTTCTTCCAGCCCGGGGCCATGCTAAAGCGGGGCCCCGGGCGTTTCGTATCTTGCCTGTGGCTGCTCAAGGGCCCCATTATGTTGTTGTGCCGCGTCTTCTTTCTTTTTTTACTGCTGGGGCTGGGCAGCGCGGCGCGGGCGCAGTCGTTCGACCCGCGCTCGGCGGTGCCGCCCGACTCGCTGCGCACCGAGGCCGCCCTGCGCCGCGAGCAGCCCGATTCGCTGCGCCGCGACTTCGACGAGCAGCGGCTGCGCCTGAAGCTGCAAGCCTATACCCGGCGCAAAACCATTGTCGGGCGGGCGGCAGCGGCGGCCCTGCGCCTTACCCGCCCCAAGGAGGAAAACGCGGGCCTAGACGCCGTGCTGCTCGACCGGCAGTTCGACCGCCACACGTTCAAGGTGGTGCGCCGCGTCACGGTTCGGCCCAACGATGCGTTCGGCTACAGCCTCACCGATTCGACGCGCCAGCCCCGCTCGCTGCTCGACCGCACCGGCAACTGGGTGCACATCCGCACGGCGCCCTCGCGCATCCGGCAGGTGCTGCTGTTCCGGCCGGGCCAGCGGCTGGCCCCCCAGGCCCTGGCCGAATCGGAGCGCCTGCTGCGCCAAACCGACGAGATTCTCGACGCCCGGGTGCTGGTGAACGAGCGCACGTCTACCGCTGACAGCATTGACATCGAAGTTATTACCACTGATGTGTTCAGCATCACGGGCAATTTCGAACCGGGGGGAGCTGCAGCGGGCCGTGTGGACGTGGGCGACCAGAACTTTCTGGGCCTGGGCCACCACTTTAACAACACGTACCAGTACGGGCGCAACCTGGACCAGCGCTGGCGCTACGCCGGCGACTACTCGGTGCCGTTCCGACACTTCTTCCTGGCCCAGGCGCGCTACAACAACGAATTCCGCGACGAGCACGGCGGCGTGTCGTTGCAGCGCGACTTTTATTCAGTGAACACGCGCTACGCCGGGGCCCTGTCGATGGATTCCTTCAACCAGCAAATCACCCTCACGGTGCAGCAGCCGGGCGAAATCCTCGACTACTACAACCTACGCTACAACCGGCAAGACCTCTGGGTGGGCCGCTCGCTGCGCCTGCGCTCCTACGACCTGGGCTACGAAAACCCAGGCCGCCTCATCGTAGCCACGCGCTTCACCCGCACCAATTACACCGTCAGCCCCAGCCCCGATTACCGCAACACAAACCTGATTTTGGGCACCGTGGGCTACTCGGTGCGGCGCTACTACAAGGACCGCTACCTGTTCGGCTTCGGCCGCACCGAGGACGTGCCCACCGGCACGCTGCTCAGCTTCACGGCGGGCCTCGACGCCAACGCCATGGTGCCGCGCCGCTACTTCGATATGCGCCTGGCGGCGGCCATCTTCAGCCAGCGCCACGGCTACTTGTTTGGCAACCTGGAGTTTGGCACTTTCCAGCGCCTGGCCGACCACAGCGCCTGGGAGCAGGGCCTGCTCAACGCCCAGACCACGTACTTCACCCGCCTCTACCGCCTGGGCAACTACCAGTACCGGCACTTTTTGGGCACCACCACCACGGTGGGCTTCAACCGCCGGCCGGGCGAGCTGCTGCAAGGCATTTCCGACGAGCGGGGCATCCGGGGGTTTTCGCCGTCGGTGCCCATCCTGGCCACCAGCCGCTTCGCCTTCAACTACGAAACCACGGTGTTCACGCCGCTCTCGCTGCTGGGCTTCCGGGTGGCCGGCGTGGCCTTTGCCGACGCGGCCTGGGTGGGCGAAAAGGTGGGCGGCGGCACGCCCTTCGGCAACACGCCCTACACGGGCTTTGGCCTGGGCCTGCGCCTGCGCAACGAGTTCACGGCCCTGCGCACGTTCCAGATTTTACTGGGCTACTACCCGCGCGGCCTCGTGTCGGCCAACGGCCTGCGCGTGTTCGAAACCGCCCGCGAAACCGTTTCTTTCACCGACTTCGGCATCGGGGCCCCGGGCGTCACCATCTACCAATAGGGACCCGGCCCGCGGCGCCCAATAAAAAAAGGGCAAGCCGCCGCTTGCCCTTTCTTGAAGAATTGCCCACAGCTTTTGCTGGGGCAGGGCCAATCATTGGCCCCAAAACCGTGCTTAGCAGGCTGCCAGCAAAACACAGTAAATCAGTGCTGCGTGTCGAAGTTGATGGGGATGGTGCAGGCCACCCGCACGGCCTGCCCCTGCTGGCGGGCGGGGGCCCAATTGGGCATCAGCCACACCAAACGCAGGGCCTCGTCGTTGAGGCCGTAGCCAGGGCCCCGCACCACGTGGGCGTCGGTCACGCGGCCTTCGCGATTCAGAACAAACGACACGTATACCCGGCCCGACACGTGCTGCCGCAACGCTGCTTCAGGGTAACGAATGTTCTTGGTGAGGTAAGTAGTCAGCGCCGCGTCGCCGCCAGCGAAGGTGGGGCGGCTGTCTGTATTGACGTAGATGGAGTCGGGCGAAACAACGGACGCCGGGGCCAGGGCGTCGCCGCCGCCTGCGTGTGCACCAGTCGTCAGAATACCCTGGGCCTGCACCCGCCGCGCGCCCAACAGCAGCACGGCTACCAGAAACAGAAATTGCGTAAAGTTTTTCATGTTAATAGTATTTTGTAATGAATAACTTGATTTGATTTAAACGCCCTATGCTCAAATATACAGCACTTTACGTTCACGTATCCAAGCAAAATATTAATTTTTTTATTGTCCATTTCGGTCTTCGAAAATTGCACTTGCACCGGCCGTAGCTTTGCGCTTCTAGTGGGCCCCGCCCGCTTCTTTTTGCTTTTCTTATGAACCTCGGCGATTACAACGACCTCGAAGTAGCCCGCGAAACCAGCGTCGGCCTCTACCTCACTTCCGACGACGGCGACTTGCTGCTGCCCAACAAGTACATTCCCGAGGGCACCCGGGTGGGCGACGTGCTGCGCGTGTTCGTGTACCGCGACTCGGAGGACCGCTTGATAGCCACTACCCTGCGGCCGCTAGCGCTGGTCAACTCCTTCGCTGCGCTGGCCGTGCGCGACCACGGCCCCGCCGGCTCCTTCCTCGAGTGGGGCCTGGAAAAAGATCTGCTCCTGCCCTTCCCCAACCAGCGCCGCGACCTGCGCGTGGGCGAGCGGGTGTTCGTGTTCGTGTACTTGGACGAGGAGAGCGACCGGCTGGTGGCGTCGGCCAAGTGGAAGAAGTTCTTGTCTTCCGAACCCTTCCCCGGCCAGCCCGGCGACGCCGTGCGCCTGATGGTGGCCGACGAAACCGACCTGGGCTACCCCGTCATCGTCGACGGCACGCACCAGGGCCTGCTGTTCCACAACGAAGTGTTCCGGCCCTTACGGCTGGGCGAAACCATTCCAGGCTTCCTGCGCCAGGTGCGGGCCGACGGCAAGCTCGACGTGCGCCTCCAACGCGAGGGCTACGGCGAGGTCGAAACTGCGGCGACCACCCTGCTCGTGGCCCTGCGCGCTGCCCCCAGCGGCGCGCTGCCCATCGGCGACAAGAGCGAGGCCGACGACGTGTACCGCCGCGTGGGCATGAGCAAAAAAGTATTTAAGAAAGCGCTGGGGGCCCTCTTCAAGCAGGGCGTCATAGAGTTGGCCCCGCTCGAAACCCGCCTGCGGGCCTGACACCCCCGGCGCCGGCCACGGCCAAGGCGGAGGTTAGCAATTGTACTTCTGCTAAGGAAGGCCGGTGCCCGGCGGCATTCCTGCACCTCTCGCTCAAATTCTTCGGCCCGGGGCGGCTAGGAATACACCCGGCGTAGCAGGGCATTTTCCAGATTGGAGGGGCCCATTTACTGCGCGGGAAAGCAGCCGCGCTACTACCTAGCAACGCCGCCTTACGCAGGCATTTTACTCAGATATAATTAATTGTTCAACAAACAATTGCACAATACCAATGGGGAATAACCGGGAGTTCGCCGGGGGCCTAAAAAAGCCGTTCGTAGGCTTTGCAATACTGCACTTATTTGGTAGTTTCGGCCATTCCATTTCCCATTCTATGAACCAACTACTAATCACCCGCAACACCCTCCTGCTGAGCCCGGCGCACGGCACGCATTTCTACCACAACAGCCCCACCCACCACTACCCGATGGTGTGCGGCGGCTTCAGCTTCGACCGCCTGCCCATGCTTGTGTGCAAGGCTCACAGCGCCTCGCATGTCGAGTTTGAAGATGTACTCTTCGAACTCGACGAATGGGTGAGTTGCCCGCAATGCCGCGCCCGCTACCAAGCCGCTTTTGCGGCGGCTGCGCCGTTGCCCACATCCACCAGCGACGCGCCGCTGCCCTCGCCCCTCATCCCCGGCTAGGGCAGCGGCGGCCCGTTGCGTTGCTGGCGCCCGGGCCACCGGTTTTGGTAGGCAGAACCCCAACGGCCGGGCCGCATTGGCGCTGAAAAATAATGCTAAGGTGCATTATTTTTCAGCGCCAATGCGGCCCGGTGCTCTTTTGCACTCGGCGGCGATTAGTTGCTGGGAAAAACTGGTTTTTCTTGCGGCCGCATCTGGAAAAATCGACGGATCTGGACCCAATCTGGCAAATCATTTCCGTCGACCCCAGTTTGGCATTCGACGTCATCCAGCCTGAGCGGGTAGCTATTTCGAATCGCTTGCGTACACTGCTGGGGCCCCGGGCGGCTACTTCGCGCTTTGAGGGCCCCGCACTATGCAAAAGACTGCTCTCCTGGCTGGGGCCACCGGCCTCATCGGCGCGGCCTTGCTGCCACTGCTACTCGCCGATGCTCGCTACGCCAAAGTGGTAGTGGTAGGGCGGCGGCCCGTGGCCCTGGCCCACCCCAAGCTGGTGCAGGTCGTCACGGAGCTGAGCGAGTTGGAAAGCCACCGCCTCCAACTCATCGCCGACGACGTGTTTTGCTGCCTCGGAACCACGCGCCAGCAAGCCGGCTCGAAAGAAGCGTTTTACAAGGTTGATTTTTTGTACGTGGTACAGCTAGCCGCGCTGGCGGCCAGCAACTTCGCCAGCCAATTCTTGGTGGTGTCGAGTATCGGGGCCAATGCCAGCCGCCGCATGTACTACAGCCGGGTGAAGGGCGAGATGGAGGCCGCTGTGGGGCCCCTGCCCTTCCGGGCGCTGCATATTTTCCGGCCGTCGCTGCTGCTGGGCCGGCGCGCCCACCCGCGCCTGGGTGAGCGAATCGGCGCCGTGGCCCTGGCCCTGGCGGGGCCCCTGCTGCGCGGCAGCTTGGCCAAGTACCGGCCGGTAACCGCTGCCGCCGTAGCCGCCGCTATGCTGCACGCAGCCCGCACCGATGCCACTGGGTTGCGGGTGCACGAGCCCGCGGTGGCCTAGGGGGTGTTCTCAGTTAAATTTCTAATTTAGGGACCTGAACGCAGACCGCACGTTGCTGACCGATTCGATGTGGGCCGAGTTGTCGCCCCTGTTGCCTGGACAGGCCAATTGCCGGGGCACGACGGCGCGTGACACGCGTGGCTTTGTCGAGGCGGTGCTTTGGCTGGGGCGCACGGGCGTGGTCTGGCGCGGCCTACCCCCGCACCTAGGCCACTGGCACCGCGTATACGTGCGCTTTGCTCGTTGGCGCGATTCAGGGGTGTGGGAGCGCGTCGCGCACTGGCTGCTTGCCCATAACCGACGCCTGCCGCATCCGCGCCAGCGCCAGGTGCCACTCGACTCGACTCGCATCCGCGGGCACCAACACGCAACTGGGGCAGCCAAAAAAAAGGCTCGCAAGCGATTGGCCGCAGCCGAGGCGGACGCACCAGCAAGCTGCATCTGAGCTGTGACGGGGCCGGCAACGTGCTGAGCCGGCAGTTGACACCGGGTCAGGCCGGCGACTGCCCTGAGGCGTCCGGGCTGCTCGCGCCCTGGCTGGCACCGGCCCAGGAAGTCGTGGCCGACACGGCCTACGACAGTGACGCCTTGCGCGGCTTGATTGCCGCAGCCGGGGCCATTGCCGTCATCCCCCCGAACCCGCGCCGCCGATATGTGCCCCATTTTGACCCCTGCGCCTATGCCAAACGACAGCATATCGAGCAGACATTTAACAAGTTAAAGCAACATCGACGCTTGGCCACTCGCTATGACAAACTTGACAACTCCTGGGAAGCTTTGCTCTGCGCCCGCATCTGGACGCTGTACCTCAATTGAGAACACCCCTTAGCGCTGGGGCCCCAGGCTAACGTACTTTTCAATAAAAAAACCCGACCGTAATGGTCGGGTTTTTTCTTTATAGCTTAATTAATGAAGTGCGCTTTAGTAGCGCCGGCCGTAGTAACCACCGCGGTACGGGTACCGGGGGCCATAGTAGGGGCGCGGAGCGTAGTAGGGCCGGGCGTAGTAGGGAGCCGGGTACACCACGGGCACGGGCGGCGCGTAGTACACCGGCGGGACCACCACCACCGGGCGCGGGGCGTAGTAGCGGGGCCGGTAGTAAGGCCACGGGTAGTAGCCGCCGCCGATGGAAACCCGAACCTGGGCCGAAGCAGCACCGCTGCTCAGCAGCAACAGGAACAGCGCCGAAATGAATATCATGGACTTGCTACGCATAGGATGGAGGCGCCGAAACACCTGGTTTAGAAGATGGAAGGAGGGCGATTGATGAATAAGTTTGCAAATAAAATGCCAGATTATATCCGGTTAGAGGGCCCCTACCGGCCGGAGTTTAATGAGCCCTAACAGGTTTTTTACGAGCCGGGCACAAAAAAAGTGGCGCACCCAAGGGCGCGTCACTTTCACTTATCGCGACTGGCCAGCCTACTTCTTATACGTCTGGTTGAGGTAGGCGAGCACGGGCGTGGTCAGGTCGAGGTCTTTGCGGCCGTAGGCGATGGTGCCGCTGGGGGCAGCTACCAGGATGAGCTTGTAGCCGTGGGCTTTGCCGTAGGCTTCCACTTTTTTGTTCACGCTGCCCAGCACGCGCTGCGTGAGCTTGCCCTCTTCTTCCTGGGCCAGGGCTTGCAGCTTCTGCTGCTGCTCGCCCGACTGCTGCTGCTGCGCCTGCAGTTTCTGCTCGGCGGCGGCGCGCTGCTCGGGCGTGAGGCTGGGGGCCTGCTTCTGGTAGGCCTCCACGGCGCTGCGGAAGCTGGTGACCAGCACTTGGTTCTGGCGTTCCCAACCCTTGGCTTTTACCTCAAACGAGCGGCGGGCGTCCTTCATGCCCTGGTAGCCGTCGAGCAGCTTGGCCGACTCGATGTAGGCAATCTGGTCGGCGTTGGCGGCGGCTTCGGCGGCGGGCACGGAGGGCGGCGTCACGGGCTGCTCGGCCACGGCGGCCAGCGTGGTGGTATCGGCCGGGGCAGCGGTGGCGGAAGCCGTGGTTTCGGTGGGGGCAGGCGTGGTGGCCACGGCCGGGGCAGCGGGCTGGCGGAAGTGCAGGAAGTACAGCACGGCCACGGCGACGAGCAGCACGGCGTTAAACGCCAGTTGGAGCGGGTTTTTCATTGAAACAGAAAGTGAAACGATGCACAAAAGTACGGCCGGGGCCCCTCACGCCGGCAAGCCGATGTGTAGTAGGGCGTCGCCCTGGTTCACGACGGGCATGTAATTGATACCCACCACATAACCGCTCACCGGCGATTCGAGCCGCACGGTGCGCTCACCATAAGGGTCGGCCACGGAACCGTACACCTGGCCTTTTTGCACGAAGTCGCCGTTTTGCACCAACGAGCGCCATAGGCCCGCAAACCGCGCCCGCAGCCAGGTGTGGCGGCGGCACACCACGCCGGCCTGCGCGGGCGGCGGCGCGGCGGGGCCCATGCCCAGGTGGTGCAGCATGCGCAGGGTGCCGGCCACAGCCACTTCCACCCCGGCGTCATCGATGCGCAGGCTCTCGCCGGTTTCGTACACAATCAGGCGCTTGCCCAAGCGGTGCGCGGCCTCGCGTAGCGAGCCCGGCCGCAGGGCCGCGTGCAGCGTGAACGGGGCCCCGAAGGCAGCGGCCAGCGCGTCGGTTTTGGGGTCAACTTCCAGCTCGCAGCGCACCTGCGGGTGGTTGGCCCGGGCCGCGCCGCCGGTGTGAAAATCGATGCCGTAGTCAATCAGGGGCATGATTTCGCGCATAAAGCGGTGGGCCACGCGGCTGGCCAGTGAGCCGCGCGGCGAACCCGGAAACGAGCGGTTCACGTCCTTGCCGTCGGGTACTTCGCGGCTAAAGTTCAGGAACCCGTAGATATTGAAAATGGGGATGGCGATGATGGTGCCGCAGGTAGGCCGCAGCAAGTCGCGCCGCAGCATGCGCCGGATGGTTTCGATGCCGTTCACTTCGTCGCCGTGCATGCCGCCCATCAGCAGCAGCACGGGGCCCGGCACAGCCGAGCGCAGCACGTGCACTGGCACGTCGATGAGGGTGCCCGAGGGTAGGCGCGAAATCACCAGGCGCGTCAGGACCCGCTCGCCGGGCAAGATGGTTAGGTCGTTGAGGTAAATCGGGTCGAGCAGGGGCATCAGGCAAAGGTAGCGGCGGGGCCCTAGGCGGCGGGGGCGTCGGGGTGGGCATCGGCGGCCTTTTTGGTCTTGCTCTTGCTCCTTTTTTTGGCCGCCAGCGCGGCCGTATAGTCGATGATGCGGCCGGCAATATCGAGCTGGGTGGCCTTCTCAATGCCCTCCAGGCCGGGCGAGGAATTCACTTCGAGCACCAGGGGCCCCCGCTTGCTTTGCAGCATATCGACGCCGGCAATGCCCAGGCCCAGGGCCTTGGTGGCCAGCAAGGCGGCGGCCTTCTCAGCGCGGCTCAGCTTCACGAGGGTGCCGGTGCCCCCGCGGTGCAGGTTCGAGCGGAACTCGCCCTCCTTGCCCTGGCGCTTCATGGCGCCCACCACTTCGCCGTCCACCACAAAAGCCCGCAGATCAGCGCCTTTGCTCTCGGCAATGAATTCCTGCACAATGATGCGCGCCTTGAGGTTGTGGAAGGCTTCGATGACCGATTGGGCCGCCTTCACGCTCTCGGCCAGCACCACGCCCAGGCCCTGGGTACCTTCGAGCAGCTTGATGATGACGGGGGCCCCGCCCACTTGCTCGATCATGGCAGGCACGTCCTGCGAGAAGTTGGTGAACGCCGTTTTGGGCATGCCCAAGCCGGCGCGGCTCAAGATCTGCATCGAGCGCAGCTTGTCGCGCGAGCGCACAATGGCTTGGCTGTCGACGGCAGTACGCACCTTCATCATCTCGAATTGCCGCACCACGGCCGTGCCGTAAAACGTGACCGAGGCCCCGATGCGCGGCACAATGGCGTCGAAGTGTGCCAGCGGCTCGCCCTGGTAGATGATGCCGGGGTGGCCTTTTTCCAGCACCAAGTTGCACTGGAGGTGGTCGATGACTACGGCGTCGTGGCCGCGGGCGACGGCCGCGGCCACCAGGCGCTGGGTCGAGTACGATTTGGGTTCCCGCGAGAGAATGGCCAGTTTCATTGGTCGGAGGGTAAGAAGGCGGGCAGGGAACGGGCAATGGTAGCGGCCACGAGCGGGCCGCGGGGCCCCAACAAGCGGCGCGCCCACTTGGCTGGCCCGCGGCCCAAATTTACGGCCGAAACCGAGCTACGGCGCCGCCCGGCGGGCAGCCGCCCGAACGGCCGCCTTGTGCGAAAGGTTGCGCCGGGCCACGTCGACCACGAAGCGGCCCTGGCGCAACAGGCTGCGGCCCAGCAACACGGGGTACTTCATGTCGGAGCGGTCGGAGAGCGAAAATTCCACCCTAAAGTCTTTTCCGTAAAGCCGCACCACGGCCTCGATGACGTAGCGCTCCTGCACCTCGCCGTTGGACGAGCGGATGTCACGCCGCGTGAATTCGGCAAATTCCAGGGCCCGGCCGTCGAAGCCGGGGTGGTCGGGGTCGAGCAGGCGGCCGCGCAGCACGGGGGCCCCGGCGGAACCCGGCGCTTCGTGCACGCCGGTGCAGTGCAGGGAACTGGTGTAGGCGCCAGTGTCCACCTTGGCTTCCACGCCAAGCAGGGCAAAGCCTGGGAAATCAACCAACTCGCGCCGGCCCAGGGTGCGCATGGCGGGGCGGATTTTCATGGCGGCGAAGGTAGAACGCAAAACGCCCTTCCGGCAGCGGAAGGGCGGGTAAAAGTGAGTGTTAGTTGTTTGGTGCTAGTTGTCAGTTGTTCGTCAGTCGGTGGCAAAGGCCCGGACAACGAGCAACTGACAACTAGCACCAAACAACTAACAACGAGCAACTGACAACTAACAACGAGCAACTCAATAGGAGCCCTGCTGCTCGCGAAGCAGGCGGTCGTATTCGCGTTGGGTGCGTTCGGAGCGGCTATGGCCGGCGTAGGTGGCCAAGCCCTGCATCAGCAGCCCGAAGCCCCAGAAGGCCGTCGACCAGATGGGCCAGGGCAGCAGCTCGCGGCCGTGGGGCGTGAGGGCCCACAGCAGCCACAAGCCACTGTTGACGAGGCCGTACACGAGCAGGTGCGATTGAAATTTGGTGCGGGCCTTGGCTTTCTGCCACAGGTAGGGGTCGCGGGCTTGGGGTTCCATGGGCGGCGGGGGTAAAGTGGTGGATGGATTTGATACTCAAAACTATCCCGGGGCCCCGGGGCCCGCAATTGCTTGTGGCCGAAGCGTCGGCTTCGGCGGACCAAGCGCCCAAAACGGCGCCCGAAGCGCGGGGCCCCAGCAGCTTTTTAGCCCTATTTCTCGTTGGCCCTTTTCCCTTGCTCCCTCCGCCCATGCCTACCTCCCCCGTCCTTGCCGCCCGCATTCGCCTCGTGCAGGGCGACATCACCCGCCAGCCCGTGGCGGCCATCGTCAACGCCGCCAACTCCAGCCTGCTCGGCGGCGGCGGGGTCGACGGCGCCATTCACCGCGCCGGGGGCCCCCAGATTTTAGAAGACTGCCGGCAGATTCGGGCCACACGGTACCCGCAAGGCTTACCTGCCGGTGAGGCCGTCATCACCACCGGCGGGCGGCTGCCGGCGGGCCACGTCATCCACACAGTGGGCCCCGAATGGAACGGTGGACGCGACGGTGAGCCCAAATTATTGGCCAGCTGCTACCGCAACAGCCTGCGCCTGGCCACCGAAAACAACTTAGAAACCCTGGCTTTCCCGGGCATCAGCACCGGCATTTATGGCTACCCCAAACCCGAAGCGGCGGCCATTGCCGTGCGCGAAGTGCGGCAGTGGCTGGGGGCCCACGCGGCGCCGGCTACGGTCACGTTCGTGGTGTTCGACGATGAGAGCCGGCAGCTTTATGAGCAGGCGCTGGCTGAAATTTAGGGCCCCGGGGCCCCTACACTAGCTCGCCCACGGCTTCGATGCGGGCCTGCACCTGCTGCATCAGCCAGAGCGGCGTGCTGGTGGCGCCGCAGATGCCCACGGTTTGGGACCCGGCAAACCACTCATCTTCGAGCTCATTTTCGTTTTCAACGAAATAGCTGCGCGCGTTGAACTGCTGCACGATGGAGAACAGGGCTTTGCCGTTGGAGCTTTTGCGGCCGCTCACGAAAACGATAACGTCGTGCAAGGCGGCGAATTTGGCCAGCTGCGGCTCGCGGTTGCTCACCTGCCGGCAAATGCTGTCGTTGGCGTCGAAGCCCTCCAGGGCCCCGCCGGCGGCGGTGATTCGGGCTTCTATCAGGGCCTTCATCTTGTAGAAGCCGGCCGTGCTCTTGGTGGTTTGGCTGAAGAGCGTAACGGGCCGCGCGAAGTCAATTTGGTCGAGGTCGGCCTCCGTCATCACGATAATGGCGCGGTTGCCGGTTTGGCCCGCAAGGCCGGCTACTTCGGCGTGCCCAGGCTGGCCGTAAATTACAATTTGTCCGTCCTGGCGCTGGCTCAGGTCGAAGGCGTGCTTGACGCGGTTTTGCAGCTTGAGCACTACCGGGCACGAGGCATCGATGAGTTCCAGGTTGTTGCGTAGCGCCAGCGCGTAGGTTTCGGGCGGCTCGCCGTGGGCCCGGATGAGCACCTTACAGTCGTGCAGCTCAGCGAGTTGCTGGCGGTCGATGATGCGCAGGCCGCGCTGGTGCAGGCGCTCCACCTCCATGCGGTTGTGCACAATGTCGCCGAGGCAGTACAGGGTTTCTTCGTGCGCCAGCTCGTCCTCGGCCATCTGAATGGCAAACTCGACGCCGAAGCAATACCCGGAATTCTTATCAATCGTAACTTCCATAGCGCTATAAAAACACAGTATAAGTAGATAGGGTTCTGGCCCGCGGCAAAGGTACGCCGGGGCCCCGGCCCTAGCCGCAACCGTGCCAAGAGCCGCTACGCTACGCCCGGCTGGCCGCAAACAGGGCCGACGATACTTGGTCAATCACGAAATCGACCTGCTCGCTGATGGTGATGTGGGTGGTATCGAGCAGCACAGCATCGGCGGCGCGGCGCAGGGGGCTTTCGGCGCGGGTCGAATCGATGTGGTCGCGCTTGCGCAGGTTGTCGATGATGTCGGCCAGGGGCACGTGCTCGCCTTTGTCGGCCAGCTCCATCTGGCGGCGGCGGGCGCGCAGCTCCATGTCGGCGGTCATGAAAACCTTCACCTCGGCGTCGGGGAACACGGTGGTGCCGATGTCGCGGCCGTCCATTACCACGCCGCGCTTTCGGCCCATGCGCTGCTGCTGGGCCACCAGGGCGTGGCGCACTTGTGGAATGACCGACACTTCGCTCACAGAGTTCGAAATCCGCATCTGGCGGATGTCGTCCTCGCGGTTCACGCCGTCCAGAAACAGGTCGTTACGCCCCGTCTGGGGGTGGCGGCGGAAGCTGATGGTGAGGTTTTTGAGTACCTGCTCCACGGCGGGCAAGTCATCGAAGGCGATGCCGTGCTCGAGCAAGTGGAGCGTGACGCCCCGGTACATAGCGCCGGTGTCGACGTAGGCGTAGTGCAGCAGGTGGGCCACCGCCTTGGCGGTGGTGCTTTTGCCGCACGAGGAGTAACCATCAATGGCGATGACGAGCTGTTTCATAACGAAGCGGGTGGCCACTAGCCCCGCAAGATTACGAAATCCAGCGCTTACGCCCGGCCGCCGGGGCCCCCAGCCGCCCGGGCACCGACGCGAAAAAAGCGGCGATGGATGCCGCGTCGCCCTTATCCAACTGCTGACTAACCAAATAAAAAGGATTGAAAAAAAGTCGGTCGGCCAGGCCCACGCCCGTGCTGCCGTCGGGGCCAGCCGCCCATTCGCCGCCGTATACGCGCACCAGGCACTCGCCCAAGTAGCAGCCAAACGCCTGCGCCACGCCCGCCTGCTGGCCGGCCGCCACCTCCCCCCGCTGCGCCGTGATGAAGTGGTCGAGCCGGGCCACGCCCGCGGCATCAAAGCTAGCCAGGCCCAGCTGCTGGCGCACGGCTTCGGCCGCCGCTTCGAGGGCGGGCACGGGGTTGGGGGCGGGTTGGTCGGGCATAAAACGGAAGCTATTTGGGCCGGGCATTGAAGGCCTGCCACCGGCCGTAGGCCCCCAGCACGCGCTGCAAGTCTTCGGGCTGGAACTCCTTCATTTGCAGCACTTGGGTGGATAAAGCGGGGTAGTCGCGCACCAGGTAGGCCGCCACCCGCTGCATATCCTGTGGGCTGGTGGGCACCACCACGGTGGTATCGGGGCGGCAAAGCAGGGTGTACGATTTCGAATACCGTAGGCCAACCGGGTAGTCGGTGTAATCGTTCGCCTGCACATTTCCCGCCCGGTACATTTTCCGGGCGAAGCCGCTGCGGATGTACTCGCCGGTTTTGGGCACTGTGAAGCGGTGCACGATGCAAAAAGTATCGGTGCCGAAGGCAAACCCGCGCAGGCTATCGACGGCGCAGCGCTGCGGCGGCGCCTTCTTGCTCTGCGGGTCGGCGATGTACAGGTTTTGCCAATCGTAATAAAACCGTCCCGATTGCCACGTGCCGTTAGCCAGCTGAAACGTGCCTTTGCGGTACACCGCATCGGGGCCCCGGAACTGGTTCTGGCTTTTGGAAACGCCGCCAATAATCAACCCAGTAATGGCCCCCGCCAATTGTGCCTGAGCCGCCGGGGCCCCCAGCAGGGCCGCGCCGCCAACCAGCGCGAATGAGCAGTAAAGTTTATTCACGCAGGAGCGGCAGCAATGGTGAAGAATTAATGCCCCTCGCAGGGGCAGGGCACGTGCTTGCCCGATTTGTGGTGCTTGTACCAGCTGGTTTTCTTCTGCATGGAGCTTTGGCGGGCGCAGCCGCCGCTGGCCAGCAGCAGCGGGGCCAGCAGCGCAAAGGCGATAATCTTTTTCACGGGAATACTAGGTTAGGATAACGGCTTGTTTAGCCAAATGTAAGGTTCTTTGCCAGTCCGAACCCCATTGCCCGGCCCGTCCGTTCCGCTTATGTCCACTGATTTTTCTTTGCTTGCCAACGTCGTCGACGTCTTCGCCCGCACCGTGCGCCCCGCCACCGTCCAGGTGGCCGACGGGCGCATTGCGGCCATCGTGCCCACCGGGGCCCCAGCGCCCGACGCGGCCCTGCCCTACGCCCTGCCCGGCTTCGTGGACGCGCACGTGCACGTGGAAAGCTCTTTGCTGGTGCCCAGCGAGTTTGCGCGGCTGGCGGTGGCCCACGGCACGGTCGCCACCGTGTCGGATCCCCACGAAATTGGCAACGTGCTGGGCGTGGCCGGCGTGCAGTACATGCTGGACAACGCCGCTACCTCGCCGTTCAAGTTTTGCTTCGGGGCCCCCAGCTGCGTGCCGGCCACGCCGTTCGAGACGGCCGGGGCCGAAATCACGGCGGCCGACATTGCCCAGCTGTTCGAGAACCCGAAAATCGGCTACCTGGCCGAGGTGATGAACTGGCCCGGCGTGCTGGGCCGCGACCCCGGCGTGATGGAGAAAATTGCCCTGGCCCAGACAGCCGGCCGCCCCGTGGATGGCCACGCGCCCGGCCTGCGGGGCCCCGACGCCGCCCGGTACGCCAGCGCCGGCATCGCCACCGACCACGAGTGCTTCACCGCCGACGAGGCCCGCGACAAGCTGGCCGCGGGCATGAAAATCCTGATCCGCGAGGGCTCGGCGGCCCGCAACTTCGACGCCCTCATCGAGCTGCTGCCCGAGCACTTCCCGCACCTCATGTTCTGCTCCGACGACAAGCACCCCGACACACTCGTGCTCGGCCACATCGACCAGTTGGTGCGCCGGGCGTTAGCACTGGGAAACAACGTGTTCGACGTGCTGCAAGTGGCCTGCGTGAACCCCGTGCAGCACTACCGCCTGCCCGTGGGCCTGCTGCGCGTGGGCGACCCGGCCGACTTCATCGTGGTCGACAACCTCACCGATTTCCAAGTGCGAAAGACGTACCTCGACGGCCAGCTGGTGGCCGAAAATGGCCAGTCGCAGCTGCCCGCCGCACCCATCGCAGCGGCCAACAACTTCCACGCCCAGCCCGTGCAGGCGGCTGATTTCCAGGTGCCCGCGCCGGCCGCTGGGGCCCCCACGCTGCGCGTCATCGAGTGCTTTGATGGGCAGCTCGTCACGGCCCGGCTTGATGTGCCGGCGCGCGTCGAACACGGCAAAATTGTGGCCGACCCGGCGCGCGACGTGCTCAAGCTGGCCGTGGTGAACCGCTACCGGGCGCACGTGCCGCCGGCGGTGGCGTTCATCAAGGGCTTCGGGCTGATGGGCGGGGCCCTGGCCAGCAGCGTGGGCCACGACTCGCACAACATCACGGCTGTGGGCTGCGACGACGCCAGCCTGGCGCAGGCCGTCAACCTCGTCATCGGGGCCCGGGGCGGCCTGGCAGCGGTGGGCCCCGGCGGCGAGGAGCTGCTGCTGCCACTGCCCGTGGCCGGCCTCATGTCGGACCAGCCGGGGGCCGACGTGGCGGCCGCCTACGCCGCCCTCGACGCCTTCGCCAAGCGGCTGGGCTCGCCGCTGGGGGCCCCGTTTATGACGCTTTCCTTCATGGCCCTGCTCGTCATCCCCAGCCTGAAGCTGAGCGACAAGGGCTTGTTCGACGGCGAGGCCTTCCGGTTCGTTGATGCCGTAGCCTGAGCAGCTGTTCGAAGGAAATTTGTCATTCCGACGAAGGAGGAATCTGAGGACTGCCTATTGGATGGGTTTGCTCAGATTCCTCCTTCGTCGGAATGACAAGTCCTCCTATTCGGATGATTCTTAAGCCATTCAGGCACGAAAAAGCCGCCGGATAATGCATCCGGCGGCTTTTTCGTTTTTCAGATAATTCTCGGCTAAGCTTGCTGAAAGCGCTTGTCCAGCAGCTTTTGCATTTTTTCTTCGGTCAGGGGCTTGGTGAGGTATTCCACGTTGGGGTACTCGGCCACGCGGGCGGTGTCGGCCTGGTGCATGGAGGTGGTGAGCACGGCCAGTACCGTTTTGTTTTGCACGGGCTCGGGCAGGTTGCTGTACATTTTCAGGAACTCAAAGCCCGATACGCCGGGCATTTTCAGGTCCACAAACACCAGATCGGGCGCCGGGGCCCCGTCGGCCCAGAGGTTGGTAAAGGCCTCGTCGGCGCGGGTGTACGTCGTCACCTTTTCGGCCACCGCCAGCCGCCCCAACAAGCGGTTATTCAAAAAACTGGTGGTTTCGTTGTCGTCCACTAACACGATGTGGTTTAGAGAACTGGGCATAAACTAATCGTTTTATTAAACAAGAACCCGCGAAATTACGCGTCGGCCGCAACACGCACAACCCCAACAGTAGGGCGAAAGGGCGAATAATTCTGACCCTGAAGGCCCTACAGCCAGCCCTGGGCCTGCATCCAGTCGTCGTTGTAGATTTTGCCCAGGTAGCGGGTGCCGTGGTCGGGCAGCAACACCACCATCGTATCGGTTTCCTTGAGGTGCTCGCGGGCGTAGGCCAGGGCCCCGGACACGGCCGAGCCGCAGCTCCAGCCCACAAACAGGCCTTCTTCCTTGGCCAGGCGGCGCGTCATCAGGGCGGCGTCTTTGTCGGTCACCTTGAGGAACTGGTCAATTACGTTGAAGTCCACGTTTTTTGGCAGAATGTCCTCGCCGATGCCTTCCGTTTTATAAGGATAAATTTCGTTGGGGTCGAAGATGCCGGTTTCCTTGTACTTCTTGAACACCGAGCCGTAGGTATCGAGGCCGAGCGTGAACACGCTGGGATTCTGCTCCTTGAGGTACTTGCTCACGCCGCAGATGGTGCCGCCCGTGCCCACGCCGGCCGCCCAGTGGGTGATCTGGCCTTCGGTGCCGGCCCAAATCTCGGGGCCCGTGTGCTCGTAGTGGGCGGCGGTGTTCGAGAGGTTGTCGTACTGGTTGGGGTAGAAGGAGTTGGGCGTTTCCTGGTTGAGGCGGCGGGCCACCGAGTAGTAGGAGCGCGGGTCGTCGGGGGCCACATCCACGGGGCACACCACTACTTGGGCCCCCACGGCGCGCAGAATGTCCTGCTTCTCCTTGCTCTGCTTGTCGCTCATCACGAAGATGGTTTGGTAGCCCTTCGCAATGGCGGCCAGCGCCAGGCCCATGCCCGTGTTGCCGCTTGTGCCCTCGATGATGGTGCCGCCGGGCTTGAGCAAGCCGGCCTTTTCGGCGTCTTCCACCATGCGGATGGCCATGCGGTCCTTCACCGAGTTGCCGGGGTTGAAGTACTCGACTTTGGCCAAAATGGTGCCTTTGATGCCTTCGGTAACTTTGTTGAGCCGGACGAGCGGGGTGTGGCCGACGGCTTCGATGATGTGATTATAATGCATGACCAACGTTGGGTAGGAAGCGGCAAAGGTACGGCATTCGGGCAGGGCCCCGGGGCCCCGGGCCGGGCGGGCGGGCCCCGGGGCCCCTATTTTTATGTGCCGCCGCCCGCCGAATTAGCCCTACTTTTGCGGCGGCGCAGGCCACCCCTTCCCATCGTTTTCATCCCCCAAATCCCCAAGAATGAGCGTTCTGGTCAACAAAAACTCCAAGGTTATCGTGCAGGGCTTCACCGGCTCCGAGGGCTCGTTCCACGCCGGGCAAATGATTGACTACGGCACCCACGTGGTGGGCGGCGTGACGCCGGGCAAGGGCGGCACCCAGCACCTCGACCTGCCGGTGTTCAACACCGTGGCCGACGCCGTGGCCGCCACCCAGGCCGACACCAGCATCATTTTCGTGCCCCCGGCCTTCGCCGCCGACGCCATCCTCGAAGCCGCCCAAGCCGGCATCAAGGTCATCGTGACCATCACCGAGGGCATCCCGACCAAGGACATGATTGCCGTGAAGCACTACCTGAAGGACCGCCCCGACATCACGATGATCGGGCCGAACTGCCCCGGCGTGATGACCGCCGGCGAGTGCAAAGTGGGCATCATGCCCGGCTTCATCTTCACGAAGGGCCGCGTGGGCATCGTGTCCAAGTCCGGCACGCTGACCTACGAAGCCGTTGACCAGCTCACCAAGGCCGGCCTGGGCCAGACCACAGCCATCGGCATTGGCGGCGACCCCATTATCGGCACCACCACCAAGCAGGCGGTAGAAATGTTGATGAACGACCCCGAAACCGAAGGCATCGTGATGATCGGCGAAATTGGCGGCGGCATGGAAGCCGAAGCCGCCCGCTGGATCAAGGAAACCGGCAATAAGAAGCCCGTCGTGGGCTTCATCGCCGGCCAAACCGCGCCTCCCGGCCGCCGCATGGGCCACGCCGGCGCCATCGTGGGCGGTGCGGACGATACCGCCGCCGCCAAAATGGCCATCATGCGCGAGTGCGGCATCCACGTCGTGGATTCGCCCGCCGAGATTGGCGACACCATGCTGCGCGTGCTGGGCGCCAAGTAGGTTTGATGGTCTTTGCTTAGTAAACCATCTTGAATAAAAAAGGCCTTGGCAAGTTGCCAAGGCCTTTTTTATTCTTTGGCGAGAATTAAATAGTCCGAAAGTTTTTGTACGCCAAATTCGGTCGATAATGCATCTATCTTATCTGAAAAATTTAGAATTACTAATTCAGCTTTCTCAATAGCAGCAGCTAATTCATTTACTCCAACAATTATTTGTTTCTGAGCTGGCTGGTCAAATGTTTCGTCTTTATCCTGACAGTTAATGGTGAGTAAGTTTCCTTGTCTTTCAGCCCTGGGTACTGGATGGCCTTCAAGGCAGAAATAACCTGACCCAAACGATGGGGCTACTATTTGTTTCCAACCATAGAAATCTGCAATTGTACTGCAACACTGCGGTACCAAAACAGGCACATCATCGACGAAAAGCACGCCGCCACCAAAAAGAGCACAAGACTCATTCACCGGTACGGGTTCATCTTCAATAAGCAAATGAGCTTTTATGAGTTTCCGTAAATCTGGCAAGCTCCACTGGTTGAGATGAAGAAAAGGACTTCCTTTGATCACTCGACTATAATCAGCCAATCCTGCGACTTCTAAAACTCGTCTTTGATAATCATCCCATTCAGCTGGGTTTCGCTGAAAATCGCCAATTGGGTGCTGGCCAACTCTTTCCCAGTCCACAGCGGTTCGCGAAATCTCTATCGCGGGGATTAATTCGACTTTCATAGCTGGAAAATTACTCTTCTTTTCTCACCCAACTCAAAAAAGCAGGGGCCCCGGCGCAATGCACCGGGGCCCCTGCCTTTACAAGCCTAACCTAAAACTACGCGTTGGTCGTCGTGGTCAGGTTCACTTCGATGTTGCCGCGCGTGGCGCGCGAGTAGGGGCACACTTGGTGGGCCTTGGCCACGAGGGCTTCGGCCTGGGCCTGGTCCATGTTGGGGATGTTCACGGCCATGTCCACGGCCAGTCCGTAGTTGTCGCCGTCTTTGCCGAAGCTCACGTCGGCGGCCACGGTGCTGCCGGTGATGGGGGTTTTCTCCAGGCGGGCCACCAGGTTCAGGGCCCCGTCGAAGCAGGCGGCGTAGCCGGCGGCGAAGAGCTGCTCGGGGTTGGTGCTGTCGGCTTTGCCGGGGCCGCCCATCTCTTTGGGCGTGCTCAGGGGCAGGTCGATAACGTTGTCGGACGAAACGGCGCGGCCGTCGCGGCCACCGGTGGCCTTGGCGTGGGCGGTATAGAGGCGTTCGATGCTCATGGTGTTGGGGGTAATAAGTAGTGAATTTAAACGGTTAACCCGGAACGGTTTCACAAGGTTTAGTTGTGCACAACTAAACCTTGTGAACTCAACGCAATGAATTGATTTTCAACCTAAATTTTTTCAGTGCGCCGTTTACTGTGCGCCTGGCTTCCACGAATTGCTGCCCCCGAGGCCGATAATCAGGCCGAGTTGAAACACCGAGTTGGCGGCCTTCAAGTAGTCGTTGGGGTGGAAGCCGAAGGCCTGGCCGCTCATGAGCTGGAGCTGGAAGGGCCCCGCCAGCTGCACCCGCGTGAAGGTGATGGGCTCGAAGATGACGTTGCCGATGGGGGCCTGCCCCTGCCCGTCGATGCGGAAGTTGTTGAGCTGCACGTAGCTCAGGCGCAGGGCCGTGCCGTAGCTCAGCGGGAAGTCGTGGTGGCCGAGGTGCACACTGCGTTTCTTTTTGCTGGCGTAGTTCACCTGCACGAATACCTTGCTCAGGCTGCCTTCGAGGCGGCGGGTGGTGAGCTGCTCGGCGTTGCGCTCGGTGCGGTCGGTACTGCCGCCGCCCGCGCCGGCGTACACCTCCAGCACGCGCTTGTCGGGCAGGCGGGTGAAGTAGCCCACGCTGGCCTCGGCAAAGTCGAAGTTCTCGGTTTTGTCGCTCTTCGAGCGGTGCAGCGACGAAAACGTGCCCGCTGCCGCCAGGTGGTCGGCAAAGGCATAGGCCCCTTGGAAGGCAAAGTTGTTTTGCAGGTTGGTGCTGACGCTGCCGTAAAATTCGCTCTTTTGGGTGAGCAACGGCACATGTGGCGGCGGCGGAAAGTAGAGCGACGTGCAGCCGGCCAAGCCTGCGGCGGCCACGGGCACACCGCCCCACACCAAGGCAGTAAATAGGGAACGAAATAGCTTCTGGGGCGGCACCATACCTCAACGGCGAAGGTAAGGATTTCTTGCCCACTCCGCCCTTCCGGGGCCCCGGCCCGTATGCCAAGGCAAACTCCTCCGTTATGCCTGCTTCTATTAAATACGACGCCCTCATCATCGGTTCTGGCCAAGCCGGCAACCCCCTCGCCACGGCCCTGGCCAAAGCCGGCCGCCGGGTTGCCCTCATCGAAAAGGCGCAGCTCGGGGGTTCCTGCATCAACTACGGCTGCATTCCCACCAAAACCCTGCTGGCCGCCGCCGACCGCCTGCACCTGCTGCGCACGGCCCCCGAAGTAGCTGCCCCGGTTGTGCCGGGCGCTGACGAGATGAAAGTGGACCTGGAAGCCGCCATGGCCCGCAAAAATGCGTTGCTGGACAAGCTGCGCGCTGGCATCGAAGAAAACCTGACCGCGCCCGAAGTGGGCGTAACCGTGCTATACGGCCACGCGGCCTTCACGGGGCCCCGCACGATGCGCATGGTACCCAACGACGCCCCCCACGAGTACCAAGACCTCACCGCGCCGCTCATCTTCATCAATACGGGCACCCGCGAGGCCGTGCCCGACGTACCGGGCTTAGCCGAAGTGAAGTACCTAACCACCACCCAGCTGCTCAACATTGACAAGCTGCCCGAACACCTCGTCATTCTGGGGGGCGGCTACATCGGGCTGGAATTCAGCCAGATGTTTCGGCGCTTTGGCAGCCGCGTCACCATCGTCGAACACGGCACGCAGCTGCTCGAGCGCGAAGACGATGACGTGTGCGAGGCGCTGCAAACCGGCCTCGGCGCCGACGGCGTGGAGTTTGTGCTAGGCGCCGACGTGCACCGCGTGAGCCAGGGCCCCGACGGCCACATTACCCTCACGGCCCACACTCCGGAGGGCGAACGGCGCATTCGCGGCACCCACCTACTGGTGGCCACCGGCCGCACGCCCAACACCGGCGACCTGGGCCTGGGCTTCGCCGGTATCGAAACCGACGAGCAGGGTTATGTCCAAGTCAACGACTACCTGCAAACCAACGTGCGCGGCGTGTACGCGCTGGGCGACGTGCACGGGGGGCCCCAGTTCACGCACCTGTCCTACGACGACTACCGCATTGTGCGCGACGCCCTTTTGCACGGCAAGCGGCGCTCGGCCAAGCAGCGGCCCCTGCCCTACTGCATCTTCACCGAGCCGCAAGTGGCCCGCATTGGCTTCAGCGAAGGCCAGGCGCAGGAAAAAAAGCAGCCCTATCGGGTGGCCGTCATGCCGGTGGCCACCACCGGCCGCGCCCAGCAAACCGGTGAAATCGAAGGCTTTTGGAAAGTATTGGTGGGCCCCGACGACCGCCTCCTCGGGGCCACCATCGTGGGGGCTGCCGCCGCCGAGGTGATGGCCATGCTCGAAATTGCCATGGCCGGCCGCCTCAAGTACCAGGTGTTGCAGGAAATGGTGTTTGCCCACCCTACTTGGGCCGAATCGCTCAACAACGTGTTCCGCGAGCTGAAAGAAGGAAAAGTTGAGGCCGGCAAATAAGCGCGCCGGGGCCCTATAAGTACTTCTTGTACAGGTTGAACAGCACGCGGCGGTCGTCGTGGGTCAGCACGGCGTTCACGTTTTGCGGGATAAAATGCCGCTTGAACGCCATAATGGCCGCGCCCAGGTCCCGCGTGTCGTAGCCAATGATGCGCAGCGCCTCGCGCGGGTCGAAGGCATCAACCGGGCTCAGCGGGGCCCTGGCCGTGCTGTCGGCGGGCATCAGCCCGGGCGTGGGCATTGGCTTGGCAAGTGGAGCAGCCTTGGGCGTTAGCATGGGGGCAACCTTGGGCGTTGGCATGGGTGCCGGCGTGGGTGGAAAGACAACGGCTGACGGCGCCACTACAATGGTATCAAGCAGCGCTGCCTCGTCGTACCATAAGCCAAAACCCTTGTCCGCCAGCCGCTTCCACGGAAAGGTTACGTTAGGATCGTTCTTGCGGGTGGGCGCAATGTCGGCGTGGCCAATGAAGTTGGCGGTGGGGATATTGTAAGTTTTTTTCAGGTATTTCAGCACCACCAGCAGGCTCTTGATCTGCGGCTCGGCGAAGGGTTCGGTGCCGTCGTTGTCCAGCTCGATGCCGATGGACGAGGAGTTGATGTCGTTGTCGTTGCCCCAGCGGGCCGCGCCGCCGTGCCACGCCCGCAAGTAGTCATTCAGCAGGTGAAACGTGCGGCCGTCGCGCCCAATTACGTAGTGCGCACTCACTTGCGTACGCGGCAGCGTGAAGGTTTTGAGCGTTTCGTCGGCCGAATGCTGCGCCGTGTGGTGGATGATGACCAGGTTGGGCTTGCGCAGGCCGAAGTTGGTGGTGCCCACCCAGTATGGGGCCTGGGGCAAGCTGTCGGGGCCCACAATTGCCTGCGGTTGGGCCCGCAAGGTGCGGGCGTAGGCTTTGGCCTGTTGCTGGTACGACTTGTTGGTGAGCCGGTACGGGTTGGTGGCGCAGGACGCCAGCAGCGCCGCCAGCGCTAGCGCGGAAAAAACGTATTTCATAGAAACCAAAAAGCAGGAGCCGCCGGCGTTCAGGGCCGGCGGAACAAGGCAGCGGGAAAGAACCCCAGACCCAGCGTAAAGTAACTGTTTGGTTTTAACAAATTGCTTTCCGATCCTGTCCCGGTTTGGCCAGGCCGGGTGCTCAGCAAACGGGAGCCGCCGCACCCAAACTGCGCGTACAAGGGCCGTTCGCCGCGGGGGCCGTTGCCGAACGCGCCGCGCACAAAAAGCATTGGTTCGCCGCGCAGCATGCTGCGCAGGTTCAGCGGTTGTCCCTGATCGGTCAGGCCAACAAATTGCACCTGGGTGAGCCGGTAAGCAAAGCCCAGACTAAAAGCCGGGCTGAGTTGCACAGCGCCATAAGCTTCGCCGAAGTATTTGTTGTAGCGCGCATCGTAGCGGTGCTGCTCGTAGCTGTACGTACCCCCGCCCGCCACAAAGTATTTGGTGTCGCTATAGCCCACTTGGCTATGCGCCTGCCCTACCCCGCCCAGGGCCCCCAGCAGCACGCGCTTGCCCAGCGGCCAATACGTGCCCACGGCCAGCTCGTACTGGGCAATGCGGCTGTAGGTGCTGTCGTTGTTGTCGCCCTTACCGTCCAGCGCGGCCCGCACCAAAAAATGCCGCACCGGCGAGTAGTTGACGCCGCCGTTGAGGCGGGTGTTGAAATAAGCGTTGCCAGTCACTTCCACCTGGCCCTTGTCTTGCACGGCGGGGGCCGCGCACTGCATGGGCCGGTACACGGCACAACCCGGCGAGGAAAGCATTAGCAAGCACAGTCTTAGCAGTAGTTTTTGCCTCATGAAGCAGCGGTTAATGGCAAGTTGTAACGACTGGATTTACCGAAGGCAGCACAAGGTTGCATCAACCCGACCAAGCCGGCAATAATAGCCAAAAAGCCCCCGCAGCTGCTGCTGCGAGGGCCCTCAGCGAACTTAAGCAGTTGTGCAAAAGTAAACGAGTACAAGAACGGTCATGCTGAGCTTGTCGAAGCATCTCTATTGCTCCACTAATCCAATCGATTGGGTTTACTGCTGCGGGAGAGATGCTTCGACAAGCTCCGCATGACGGCCTTTATAATTACATGATTACTTATGCACAGCTACTTAGAAACAAGCTGATTACTTGGCGTAGGCCACGGCGCGCATCTCCCGGATTACGGTGATTTTGATCTGGCCGGGGTACTGCATTTCCTTCTCAATTTTCTGCGAAATTTCGAAGCTCAGCTCGGCGGCGCGCTCGTCGGTCACGTTCTCGGCGTCCACCATCACGCGCAGCTCGCGACCGGCCTGGATGGCGAAGCACTGGTTCACGCCTTTGAAAGCACTGGCTGTTTCTTCGAGTTGCTTGAGGCGCTTGATGTAGCTCTCCATCATCTCGCGGCGGGCCCCCGGGCGCGAGCCCGAAATGGCGTCGCAGGCCTGCACGAGCGGCGAAATCATGGCCGTCATCTCCATCTCGTCGTGGTGGGCCCCAATGGCGTTCACTACGTCGGGGTGCTCCTTGTACTTCTTGGCCATCTCCATGCCCAGGATGGCGTGGGGCAGCTCGGGCTCCTCGGTGCTCACCTTGCCGATGTCGTGCAGCAGGCCGGCACGCTTGGCTTTTTTCACGTCGAGGCCCATCTCGGCGGCCATCGTGGCGCAGAGGTTGGCCACTTCGCGGCTGTGTTGCAGCAGGTTCTGGCCGTACGACGAGCGGAAGCGCATCCGGCCCACCATGCGCACCAGCTCGGGGTGCAAGCCGTGAATGCCGAGGTCAATGATGGTCTTCTCGCCGATTTCGATGATTTCCTCCTCGATTTTCTTGGTCGTTTTGGCCACGATTTCCTCTACCCGGGCGGGGTGAATGCGGCCGTCCTTCACGAGCAAGTGCAGCGAGAGGCGGGCAATTTCGCGGCGCACCGGGTCGAAGCCCGAGATGATGATGGCCTCCGGGGTATCGTCCACAATCACTTCCACGCCCGTGGCCGCTTCCAGGGCCCTAATGTTGCGCCCCTCCCGGCCAATGATTTTGCCCTTGATGTCGTCGCTCTCAATATTAAACACCGACACGCAGTTCTCGATGGCGTGCTCCGAAGCGGTGCGCTGAATGGTTTCCAGCACAATCTTCTTCGCGTCCTTGGTGGCCGTCAGTTTGGCCTGGGCCACGGTGTCCTTGATGAAGGAGCTGGCTTGCAGCTGGGCCTCGTTCTTGAGCGATTCCACGAGTTGCTCGCGGGCCTCGGCGGCGGTGAGGTTAGCCACGGTTTCGAGCTGGCGCTGCACGGTCTGGAGCTGGTTATCAGCTTCTTCTTCCTTCTGCTTCAGCTCGGCCACCAGGGCTTCGTGGGCGGCGCGGCGCTTCTCGTTCTGGTCCTCAATTTTGTCGCGCAGCTGCTGGGTGTCGGCCTGGTTTTTCTCGCGGGCCCCCTCCAGCTCCTTCTCCTTGCGTTGCAGTTGTTCGAGTTGCTTTTGCGTGGTTTCGGTGAGCTTTTTGATGCCCTGCTCCTGCTCCATCACGCCCTGGCGGCGCTGGGTCAGCTCGGCTTCCAGCTCGGCTTTGAGGCGGCGGCTTTCCTGCTCGAATTCGTTGCGCTGCTGGCGGTTCTTGTCTTTCGACTGCTGAATGCGCTCGTCGCGGATGCGGTTGCCTTTTTCTTCGGCTTCCTGGAGCAATTGTTGGGCCCGCGCTTGCGCTTGGCCCTCTAGGTCTTGGCGGGCTTTGCCGGCCAGCTGCCGGCCCACCACTATGCCCGCCACAAGGGCGACCACAGCGGCCAACAGACAGTATAATAGTATGGTAGACATGTAGTTACGGTTTTGAAAAGGTTCAATACCCACAACCGGCAAACTTCCCCCTGCCGCGCCCGGTGCGGCCCCGCCGATTGCGAAGCCAGGGCCCGGGCGGGGCCAACGTATGCCAGTGCCGGCGGCCGCTAGGCCGCCAGCACCACGCCCGACAATAGCCCGTCCAAGCGGGCCAGGCGCTCGGTGAGCGCCGCGTCGGTACCATCTTTTTCCTTGCTTACCTTCAGCTGGTCGGCCATCGTGGCCAGGGCCACCATCGCCAGCAAGTCCTGCTTGTCCTGAATGCCGTATTGCTCACGGAATTCGCGCAGCCGTTCGCCCAATTGGCGGCCGGCCAGGCGCAGCCGTTCTTCGTCGGCCACGTCCACCCGCATGGGGTAGTCACGTTCGGCAATTCGGATTTTTATGGCTAACTCGCTCATAAAGCGTCAGTTGAGAAAAAATCGAGTTATTCCTTCAAATAGGCAAGGCACTTATCCAGTTCGCGGATGTATTCGTTGAGGCGTTGTTTTAATTCGTTGGCGTGGGTGGGTTCCCCAGCTATGGTTTGCACAAGTTTAACGATATTTTCCTGGTTTTGCCGCTCCTTGAGCTGGCGGTCGCGCTCGCGCACGTCGGCTTGCAGCTGCTGCACGGTGGTGTTGGCATCGGCCAGCTCCTCGCGCAGCTGCTGATAGGCAGCCACTAAAGTGGTTACCTGCCGTTCCAGGCGGTCAAGTTGAGCCAGTTGTTGGGACGATGCCAAGGAGGTAAGTTTTTTTCGGGACGTAAGGTACAGCGCGGGCTACACTCGCGCTTGTAGAACGGAGGGGTGCTCCGTTTCGGCAGCCGCGGGCCGCACGGCGCTCCGTTCTACCGCGCTTGGGCAAGAACGGAGTGCCACTCCGTTCTACCATGCCTTACTTCCGAATCAGGGCCCCGGCCTGCTGCTCAAACTGCGCGATGAGCCGCTGCATCACCTGGTCGATGGCCTGCTCGCTGAGCGTCTGGGAAAAGTCCTGCAAGGCGAAGCTCACCGAGTACGACTTCTTGCCCGCGCCCAGGTTGGGCCCCTCGTACACGTCGAACACGTTGACGCTTTGCAGGAGTTTCTTCTCGGTGCGCAGGGCAATGCGGCGCAGCTGGTCGAAGGTCACGCTCTGGTCCACCACCACGCTCAAGTCGCGGCGCACCTCGGGGAACTTGGGCAGCTCGCGGGCCACCAGGGCGGCGCGGTACTTGCGCACCAGGGCGTCCCAGTCCAGCTCGGCGTACCACACCGGCTGGCCCACGTCGAGGCGCTTGAGCAGGGGCCCCGCCACGGCGCCGGCCTGGGCCACGGGCTGGTTGTGGGCCAGCAGGGCCAGGCCGCCGGCCAGGTACGGGTGGTCGGTGGGCTGCTGGGCGGGCTGGGCGTGGCCCAGGGCCCCCAGCACCTGCACCACGGCCCCGGCCAGGTCGGGGAAGGCCGTCTTATGGGCCGGGTGCTGCCAGGTTTCGGCGGTGGCGTTGCCCGTGAAGTAAAGGGCCAGCACGTTGCGCTCCTCGGTGCCACCGTCGGCGCGGCGGTGGTAGGTTTTGCCGAACTCGTAGAGCTTGAGGTCTTTCTGGCGGCGGTTCACGTTGTAGCGCACCGTTTCGAGGCCCGAGGGCAGCAGCGAGGGGCGCAGCACGTTCAACTCGCCGCTGTTGGGGTTGAGCAGGCGCACGATGGTTTCGTCGGGGGCCCCGGGGCCCTCGAAGTAGGCGGCGTTCACCACCGAGTTGGTCAGGATTTCCGAAAAGCCCTGGCCGCTGAGCAGCGCCGCCACCTTCTGGCGTAGCACCTCGGGGTCGGGGTTCGGGAATTTGGCCAGGAACGTGGCCGAGTTGTGGGGCCGAAGCGCCACGTTGTTGTAGCCGTAAATGCGCAGGATGTCTTCGATGACGTCCACCTCGCGGGTCACGTCTACCTTGTGGCGGGGCACGGCCAGCGTCCATTCCTCCTGGCCCTGCTCATCACGGTGCTCAGCCGTTATTTCAATGTCCAGGTCGCTCAAAATCTGCCGGATGCGGGCGGGCTCGATGAACTGGCCCACCAGCCGCTCGACGCGCGGCAGGCGCAGGCGCACGGCCGTGGGGCCCAGCGGCAGCGGGTACACGTCCACCACGGGCGCGGCGGGGCGGGCGCCGGCCACCTCTTGCAGCAGCAGGGCCGCGCGGTGCAGGGCCACGGGCACCATGTCGGGGTCGGTGCCGCGCTCGAAGCGGAACGAGGCGTCGGTTTTGAGGCCGTGGGCTTGGCTGGTGCGGCGCACGGCGGCCGGCGCGAAGTAGGCGCTTTCGAGGAACACGCGGGTGGTGGCGGCGCTCACGCCCGAGGCCTGGCCGCCGAACACGCCGGCCAGGGCCAGCGGGGCCCCAGAGCCGTCGGCCACCACCAGATCTTCACCCTTCAGGGTGCGCGCCACGCCGTCGAGGGTCACAAATTTCTCGCCCTCGGTAGCGCGCTTCACGATGATTTCGTGGCGCGCCAGCCGGTTGGCATCGAAGGCGTGCAGGGGCTGGCCCAGCTCGTGCAGCACGAAATTGGTCACGTCCACCACGTTATTGATGGGCGAGAGGCCAATGCTGCGCAGGCGGCGCTGGAGCCACTCGGGCGAGGGCCCTACCTGCACGTTGTCGAGCAGCAGGCCGGCGTAGCGGGGGCAGGCGGCGGCGTCCTCCACAATCACGCCGATGGCAGTGCCGGCCGTGGTGGGAGCCCTAAACTGGCTCACGTCGGGCAGGTGGGCGGGCTGGTGCAGCAGGGCGCGCAGCTCGCGGGCCACGCCGTAGTGCGAGGCGGCGTCGGCGCGGTTGGGCGTGAGGCCGATTTCGAACGCCGTATCGGTGCCCAGGCCGAAGTAGTCGGCGGCGGGCGTGCCGTTGGGCAGGTCGGTATCCAGCACCATAATGCCGGCGTGCGAAGTGCCCAGCCCAATTTCATCCTCCGCGCAAATCATGCCCTCGGAGGCCGCGCCGCGGATTTTACTCTTCTTGATTTTGAACGGCTCGCCCGCCGTGGGGTGCAGCATGGCGCCTTCCAGGGCCACCACCACGCGCTGGCCAGCGGCTACGTTGGGGGCCCCGCACACGATTTGGCGCGGCGTGCCGTCGCCCACGTCCACGGTGGTCAGGCTGAGCTTGTCGGCGTCGGGGTGCTTTTCGCGGGTGAGCACCGTGCCCAGTACCACGCCGCGCAGCCCGCCCGGAATGCTTTCCAGCTCCTCCAGGCTCTCCACTTCCAGCCCCGAGCCGGTGAGCAGGGCCCCAATCTCGGCGGCGGTTTTATCGGTGGGAATGAGCGTTTTGAGCCAGTCGAAGGAGATGCGCATTGGGAAAATTATTTAAGGGCTGAAGGGTTGATTGTTGCCGTTCAACTCGGGCAAAGGTACGGCGGGGCCAAATGACCGAATAGGGCCCCGCGGCGTATCTTAGCCTAGCCCAACGCATTTCTCCACCATGACCCACTTCCCCGATTTTGCCGAAGCCACCGTGTTGCGCGGCGCGCTCATCGCTGGGTTCAGCGACGACGATTTTTTTCAGTTTTGCCAGGAAAATGACTCGGCCCGCATCGAGCGCACCGCCGACCACGAAATCATCATTATGCCCCCCGTAGGAGGAGATTCCAGTGCCGCTAGCGGCGACGCTTATTTTCAATTGGCGCTGTGGAGCCGCCACAATGGAGGCCGCCCATTCGAGTCATCAGTAGGCTTCCGCTTGCCCGATGGAGCTATTTTATCCCCAGACGTCTCCTGGCTGCCGACCGCGGCCTGGGAAAGCCTGACGGCGCAGCAACGGCAAAAATTCTTGCCCATTTGCCCCGATTTCGTTGTCGAAATTAAATCGCCCTCCGACCGTCTTCCCGTCCTGCAAACCAAAATGGAGCAGTGGCTACAAAACGGCGTGCGCCTGGGCTTTCTTTTGAACACCGAAACCGAAACGGCCTACGTGTACGCCGCCGGCCAGCCCATGCAGACCGTGCAAGGCTTCGACCAGGAGCTGAGCGGTGAGCCGGTGCTGCCAGGCTTCCGGCTCGATTTGCGGGAGCTAAAGAGCTAGCCCCGCGCCGGTTTCACGTTCCTTTCCCACTTTGCCCCGCCTCTCATGCCCTTCATCAACAAAGGATTCCATGCCAAGCGGCCCACCGATGGGCCCCACAAGCTGCCGCCCGGCCAGTACGAAACCCAGGATTTCCCGGTGCTCACGGCCGGGCCCACGCCGCGCATCAACTTGGCCAACTGGGAATTCCGGCTCGAAGGCCTGGTGGAAAACCCGGTGAAGTGGAGCTGGAACGAGTTCAACGCCCTGCCGCAGCAGGATTTCAATCCCGACATTCACTGCGTGACCAAGTGGTCGAAATTTGACACCAAGTGGCGCGGCGTGAGCCTGGACACGCTGCTCGAACACGTGCAGCTCCAGCCCGAAGCCGAGTTTGTGCTGGCCTTCTCCTACGGTGGCTACACCACCAACCTGCCGCTGGCCGACCTGCGCAACGGCCAGGCCTTCATCGGCTTGCAGTACGAGGGCAAGCCGCTGACGCCGGAGCACGGGGGCCCCGCGCGGCTGGTGGTGCCGCACCTCTACTTTTGGAAAAGCGCCAAGTGGGTGCAGGGCCTGCGCTTGCTGGGGGTGAATAAACCGGGCTTCTGGGAGGAGGCGGGCTACAGCATGTACGGCGACCCGTGGAAGGAGCAGCGCTACGGCAGCGACGATGACGACGAGACCGATACCAGCAGCTTGCGCCTGTGAGCCGGCTCGATTGGCAAATTGGGACCGTAGCGGCCATCACCACCGACACACCGCGCGTTAAAACCCTCACCCTCAGCTTACCGAACTGGACGGCTCACCGCGCCGGCCAGCACTACGACCTGCGCTTGAGCGCCCCCGACGGCTACCAAACCGAGCGCAGCTACTCCATCGCCTCGCCCCCGGAGCAGACCGGCGAAATCGCCCTCACCGTGGAGTTGATTGCCGACGGCGAGGTATCGGGCTACCTGCACGAGGGCGTGGCCGTGGGCGACCAACTGGAGCTGCGGGGCCCCATCGGCGGCTATTTCGTATGGCCCGCCGGGGCCCCGGATGCCCCGCTCCTGCTGGTGGCCGGCGGCTCGGGTGTGGTGCCGCTGATGGCCATGCTGCGCCACCGCCAGCGCGCCGGGCTGCCCAGCCCGGCCGTGCTGCTGTTCAGCATCCGCACACCGGAAGAGGTTATCTACCAGCAAGAACTGGAGGCCATGGCGCAGGCTGACCCCGCCTTTACCCTACTTCTCGCCTACACCCGCCAGGCCCCGGCCGGCTGGGCCGGCTACCACCGGCGCATCGATGCCGCCATGCTGGCCGAGGCGGTGGCGCGCCTGCCCGGGGCCCCGCAATGCTACGTGTGCGGCCCCACCGGCCTGGTGGAAAGCGTAGCCACGCTGCTGCAAGCCCAAGGGCTGCCCGACGAGGCCATTCGCACCGAGCGGTTTGGGCCCACGGGGCCGTAGCGTGGACTCTGCGAGTCCGCGTCGCTCGCTTCGTCCTTACGATTAATCGTTGGGCGACCGGGCCGCGACGCGGACTATAGAGTCCACGCTACAGCGCCATTAGTTGTGAAACGACTTCTCGCCGGCCGGTATGGGGGCCGTCAGGCGGTTTTCGGCGGGCGGGACGGGGCAGCTGTAGCCATTGTTGTAGGCGCAGTACGGGTTATATACCCGGTTGAAATCCAGCACGATGGTAGTGGCGCCTGCGGCCGGAATGGCGGTATCGAGGTAGCGGCCGCCGCCGTAGGTTTCGTGGCCGTTGCTGGCGTCGGTGAAAGGTACGAACAGGGTGGAATCGGTGGCTTTGCGGAACAGCGTGAGTTGCTGGCGCTGGCCGTTCAGGTCGAACGTGGCGCGGCCCCAGGGCGTGTAGGGTTCGGTGCGGCGGTCGGTCATCCGCATCGCTACCGGGGCCAGGCGGGCCAGGGACGCGTACTGGGCCGTGACGACGTACTTCTTATCGGGCGCGAAGTATTTCAGGCTGTCGAATTGCGGGCGCTGCGCCTCGGTCAGCGGCGACTCGTTACCGCCCCGGAAGGCGCTGTTTTTGGCCTTCCGCGTCACTTGCACCTGGGCAAAGTACGGGTCGGGGCCCTGGGCGATGTCCCACACCGAGAAACCCACGACGGCCACCACGCCGCCAATAATCAAGAGCTTGGTTTTCATAAAACGGGCGTCAGGTTCGCACAGCGGCAACGGCAGCAAGAAGGATTTCCACTGGATAGGGCCCCTGGGAAAGCGTCTTTTCCTCCCGTTCGCGCAGTGCAAAATTACTCACAGTACGCCCTCGTCAGCGAAGCTGTAGTAGCCGCAGTCAGTGTAGATGAGGTGGTCGAGCACGGGCAAGTCGAGGAAATCGCCGGCCTGGCGCAGCTTTTTGGTGAGGGCCAGGTCGGCGGCGCTGGGCTGGCGGTTGCCGCTGGGGTGGTTGTGCACCAGGATGATGCTGCTGGCGAGCTGCTCCAGGGCTTCTTTGAAAATCATTTTTGGGTCGGCCACGGTGCCGGCCACGCCGCCCTGGCTCACGGCCACCTTGCGCATCACCACGTTGGCGCGGTTGAGCAAAATGACCCAGAACTCCTCGTGCGGCAGGTCCATCAGATTGGGGCGCACGAGGTTGTAGATGTCGCGCGAGCAGGTGATGGTGGGGCGGGCCGGCGCGTCGGCCTCCTTGCGGCGGCGGCCCAGCTCCAGGGCGGCCACCACCGCAATGGCCTTGGCCTCGCCGATGCCCGGGTGGCGGCAGAGCTGCTTCACGCTCTGGCGGGCCAGCTCGTTGAGGTCGTGGCCCACGCCTTGCAGCATGAGCTTGGCCACGTCCACGGCCGAGAGCTTGACCGTGCCCGAGCCCAGCAGGATGGCAATCAGCTCGGCGTCGGACAGGGCGGCGCGGCCCTTGGCCAGCAGCTTCTCGCGGGGGCGGTCTTCCTCGGCCCAGCTTTTGATGCCCAGGGGCCCCGGCACGGCATAAGTTGGTACTGGCTTTTCAACCAGGTTATCAAGCACTTTCATAGGTAGTATAATTTAATAAAAGGTGAAATTTAGCCCGCCGCCAAGCAAAAGGCGCCGCTTTACGTTTACGGGACAAATATTCTTGCTGCGCTGCTTTTTCTTCTATGCGAAATCCAACCATTTTGCTGCTTGTGTTGGCCACGGTGCTCCTGGCCGAGTGGTACGGCTTCCAGGCCACCCGCACCCTCACCCAGCACCTCGACGCGGGGCCCCGGCGCGCGTGGGCCTGGGGCTACTGGCTGCTCACGGCGGCCGGGTGGGGCTTAGCCCTGTGGGCCGGGCCCACCCGGCAATCGGGCAACACCCTGCTCAAAAGCCGCTTAATCAGCCTGCTGCTGCTGGTGCTCGTGACCAAGATTGTGCTGCTGCTGCCGCTGCTGCTCGAAGACCTGACGCGGCTGGGGCGCTGGGCCCTGAGCGCCGCCACGCGGCCGGCCGGGGCGGCGGGCGCAGCGGTTTCGCGCAGCGAGTTCCTGGCCAAGGTGGCGCTGGGGCTGGGCGCCCTTCCGTTCGTGGCGCTGCTGTGGGGCGTGGTGCGCGGGGCTACCGCCTACCAGGTGCGCCGCGTGGTGCTGAACTATCCCAACCTGCCACTGGCCTTCGACGGCTTCAAAGTGCTGCAAATTTCAGACTTGCACACGGGCAGCTTCACCTCCACCGAACCGCTGCAACGGGCCGTGCGCTTCATCAACGCCCAGAAAGCCGACCTGATTTTGATGACCGGCGACCTAGTGAACAACGTGGCCACGGAAGTCGAGCCGCACATTCCGGCGCTGGCGGGTATTCGGTCGGAGCTGCCCATTTTCTCCAGCCTCGGCAACCACGACTACGGCGACTACGTGCAATGGAGCAGCCCCGCCGCCAAGCGCGCCAACCTGGAGCGCCTGATGCAAAACCACGCCAAAATCGGCTGGACGCTGCTCAACGACACGAGCCACACCATCGAGCGCGGGGGCGACAAAATTGCCGTGCTGGGCGTGCAAAACTGGAGCAGCCACGCCAACTTCCCCAAGCACGGCAACCTGCCGCAGGCCCACGCGGCCAGCGGCGATGCGCCGTTCAAAATCCTGCTCTCGCACGACCCCTCGCACTGGGAGGCGCAAGTTCTTGATTATCCTGATATCGACCTGACCCTCAGCGGCCACACGCACGGCATGCAGTTTGGGGTTAACCTGCCGTTTTTCAAGTGGAGCCCCGTGCAGTACAGCTATAAGCAGTGGGCCGGTCTCTACCAACAGGGGGCCCAAAGGTTGTACGTGAACGTGGGCCTGGGCTTCCTTGGCTACCCGGGGCGGGTGGGTTTCCTGCCCGAGATTACGGTGTTTGAATTGCGGCGCGCGTAGGGCCCCGGGGCCCCAACCCTGGCCGAACGGGGCCCGTATAGGGGGCACTATTTTCCTCGCTAATTCCCTTTCGCTCACCCAATCATCATGAAAAACTACCTGTTCTTAGTGGCCGGCACGGCCCTTTCGCTGGCCTCCTGCTCGAAGTCAAAAACGACCGAAACCACCACTACCGCGGGCATGGCCGGCGACTCGACGGCGATGACATCCTCGACGACGTCGAACACGATGTACACCGACGAAGCCTACAAGTCGCGCTCGAAACGCATTGCCGACAAGTACGCCACCGACATGAAGATTACGGACCCAGCGATGCGCGAGAAAATCAGCACCGCCTACTACAACCGCTCGAAGCGCTACGGCGAGATGAAGACCAAGTACGCCTCGGACACCACCGGCATGGGCGCCGCCATGCGCGACTACAATACGGCCACCGACACCGAATTTAAGGGCATTTACACCGACCCGGCTCAGTACAAATCGTACGAGTCGAGCCGCACCAATTACAACGAGGACTCCTACCTGAACGACGCCTCCAGTGCCTCTTCGTCCTCGTCGATGAGCCCCGACTCCAGCTCGACGATGAGCAGCGGCAGCGCCATGAGCGGCACCACTGACGACAACGCCATGGGCTCGCCGGCCGGCGCTACGACGGGCGCCACCGTGAGCAAATCGAAAACCAAGCTCACCGACGGCACGAAAATCAAAGTAAAGGAAGACGGCCAAGTGAAGCTAAAAGACGCCGACGGCGCCAAAATGAAGCAATAACCAGCGCCTTCGGCCGGAGATTCCGCGCCGTTCGTCTACTGGAGCCCGCGCCTGCAACGGCGCGGGCTTTTCTTTGCTCTTTAGGTGGGCCCCATGGGCCGGTTTTTGCGTTTATAGCCCCGAATGACGTTGCGATTTTTCGATTTGATGCGCCGCGGCTGGCCCTGGGTGCTGGCGCTGCTGGCCGGGCTGGCCTTGCCGGCGCAGGCCCAACAAAAGGTGCGCGTGAGCGGTACCATTTCGGCGTTCGACTTGCGTGAACCCATTCCGGGGGCCTCGGTGCGGGTGGTGCGCACCCGCGTGGGGCAGGCCGCGGGCCTCAAAGGCGAGTTTGAAATCGACGCCCTCCCCACCGACACGCTCTTATTCCGGGCCGTGGGCTTCCGGGCGCGGCTGCTGCCGCTGGGGGGCACCGGCATTTCGCAGCTCATCATCCAGGTGCAGTTGCAGCGCGACAGCGTGCGCCTGAGCGAAGTGAAAGTCATCAGCGACCGCCCCGACCGGGCGATGATCAACCGGGCCCTGCGCAACATGAAGCGCCCCGCGCCACCGGTGGTGAGTGGGGCCAAGCGCCCGCCGCGCCCCAAGCCCATGTTCCCCGTCGATTCGAGCGCGCCCAAGGCCCCCGTGCCCACCCTCGAAAGCCCCGTGAGCTTGCTCTACGAGCAGTTTTCACGCGAGGGCAAGCAGCGCAAAAAGGTGCGGGCCCTGGAAGCGGCCGACCAGGCCGAGAAGGACCGCAAGGCCCGCGCCAAGTACAACAAGGCCTTTAAGGATAACCGCGGCTACGAGCCGTAGGGCCCCGGGGCCCCAACCCCGGCCGGGCCTTCGCGTAAGCACAGGGTATGAAAATTGGGTATCCCTGCGTGAACGAGGCGATGGATTGCAGCGCCGCCAACACCTTCCGGCTGGCCTCTTACTCAGAAGAGCGCCTCGTGGCGGCCGTGGCCGCCAACCTGGCCTGCCTGCGCCGCCTGCTGGAATGGAACGTGGCCCAGGGCCTGCTGTTCTTCCGCATGGGCTCGGGCATTGTGCCCTTCGGCTCGCACGAAATCAACACCTTCCCGTGGCAGCAGCACTTCGGGGCCGAGTTTAGGGCCCTGGGCGACTACATCAAGGCCCACAACTTGCGCGTCAGCTTCCACCCCGACCAGTTCGTGGTGCTGAACTCGCCGAGCCCGGCCATTGTGCAGCGCAGCGTCGAGGAGCTGATTTACCAGGGCTCGATGCTGGACCTGATGGGGCTGGACGGCACGGCCAAGCTGCAAATTCACGTGGGGGGTTTGTACGGCGACCGGGAACTGGCCATCAGCCGGTTTGCGGATGTGTACGCCACCCTGCCGGCCGCCGTACGGGCCCGCGTGGTGGTGGAAAATGACGACCGCCTGTTTCCGCTGCGCGACTGCCTCGACCTGCACGCCCGCACCGGCGTGCCCATCCTGTTCGACAACTTCCACCACGAATGCCTCAACCACGGCGAACCCATGCACGAGGCCCTGCGCCTGGCCGCCGCCACCTGGCGCCCCACCGCCGACGGCGTGCCAATGATGGACTACAGCTCGCAGGCCCCCGCCGAGCGCAAGGGCAAGCACACTACGTCGATGGTTGAGGAGCTGTTCCGCGGCTTCGTAGCCGAGTTGCACGGGCTCGATTTTGACATGATGCTGGAAATTAAAGACAAAGAAGCCAGCGCGTTGCGCGCCGTGGCCATTTTGCGCGAGTTGGGCTTGGCCGCCCCCGCGCCTGGGGGCCCCGTGCCGCCCCTGGCCTTGCCCCCGGGCCCCGGTGCACCCCCCAAGGCGCGCGCCAAAAAGGCCGTTAAAAGCTAGCTTCTCGCCGCCCGCGGGCACGGGGCCCCACAATTTTTTATTTATCCTACCGAATTTTCACCCTCTTTTTCAATCAGCACCATGCCTTTCGACCACCTGCACGCCACCGTCAGCGCCCTCAAAAATGGCCTCACCAGCCTTCCCCTGGGCTCGGCCATGGACAATACCGAAACCTGGCAGCAGCAGTTTCTGCAGAGCGGCCAGCCCGGTCTGCAAGACATTGCCCGCGAACTCGGCAACCTCCAGTCGCTGCTCACCAGCGGGGCCCTCGACGGCGCCGCCATCGCCAACTCGCTGAGCATGCTCGGCGACCAAACCGGCGAAGCCGCCGCCCAAGCCCCCGACGAGCTCAAGAAACCCCTTACCGAACTCGCCGACCTACTGCGTCGTCACGGCGGTGACCTAGCCGCCCATAACGAACGGACCGGCGAATAATCACTCGTTTGGTCGTAACCGCAAAAAGCCCCGCTGACGAACTCAGCGGGGCTTTTTGCGGCATCATCAGGGCCCTAGTAGGGCGTCGTACTGCTGCGGCTGCGATTATCACGGCTCGGCACCACATCAGTCGATTCGCGCCGGGGCTGCTGGCGGATTATGGGCCGCTCGCGGACATCGGGCACTGCCGTGGGCGAGCCTTCGGGTGTACTCGCCGGCGCAAAGCCCGATTCTGGGTCGAGGCGCGAAGGCTGGGCGTCGCGGCTAGTAGTCGTGCGCTGCACTTCGGCCGGTCCTTGGATGGTGCTCTGGTTAAGGCCTGGGTTGATGGGCGGTACCACTGTTTGGCCCTGTGCCCCGCCCCGCACCGGCGCTGTGGGGTCGAACGGCACCGTCTGGGCCTTAGCTGCCACTCCCAGCAGCAGCAGTCCCATTGTAAAGAAGTTTTTCATAGTAAAAGGAATACCTGAATACAGCCAAAGCAAAACGACGGCTGCTTCTAAGCGAAACAGCCGTCGTTTTAATTACGCAGTATGGCCCACGGCCAAAACTGTGCTTAGTTCATCGGCTTGGTTTTGCTTTTAGCCTTACCGTCGCGCATCGAGCGCTTAGATTTTTTGTTCGACATCGTGCCGTTGTGCATGCTACCATCGCTCATGGTGCCGGTGCCCATCGTACCGTTACCCATAGTGCCAGTCGTCGTGCCGTTGCCCATGGTGCCGGTCGTCGTGCCGGTACCCATGGTGCCGGTCGTCGTGCCGGTACCCATCGTGCCCGTAGCAGGCGTCTGCATAGTGCCGGTCGTACCCGACGTAGTGCCCGGCGTCGTTTGAGCCATCGACACGCTTGTTGCACCAACAGTCAACAAAGCGGCGAGGAAGATTTGGGAAGCTTTCATAGTAAATTAACTTAAGTGGAAAGTGGGAAACTCAATATTTGGCAACCAAAGCAATTGTGCTGAGGTGGCATTTATACGAGAAGGATTTCTGAGGGTTATAGTTTTTCTAATTATAATATTATGTCATTATGCACAGTCACCAACGCCTATGCTAACGCACGATACCAGTAACCTCAACCATAGCAGCGACATAGGATCAATTTCCTGGCCAGTACACTTACTCTTTCTACCAGTTCGACCACCGGCCCCTTTCCTAAAAGATGAGGAAGAGCCAACCGATAGCCGTGTGTACACCGACTATGAAACCGCTCTAGTAGAAGTTATCCGTACAAATAGCCGAAAAACCACAACCGCCTTTTTCATCTATAAATTGCTAAAGCTCTAACAATAAAATACAGTTGTATTAAATAGATCGGCGGCAGTCTAACCCAGGATGATACTACGATTATAATTATCAATAATGATTTTAATTCGGGCCGTGTGCATTTTCAGGCATTTACTGAAGGAACAACTATTGCGCACGAGCACGCCGCCACGCTGGCGCAAAGAGCATTTAACGGACTCCACGGTGTTGGTGTGGCCTTCGCCTTTGGGGCAGGGCCGGTGCTGGTACCGGAACAGGACGTCGGCGTTGGCTTTTCGCTCGTCGGTGAAGTACCAGCTGCGGCGCCCATAACGCGGGGGCAAGGCCTGCCAGAGACGGCGGGCCGGGGCTTCGCCCCGGTTGCCCAGCATCCACCTATAAACTACTGCCCGGGGCCGGGCGGTTGCCCAAAGCGTGCTTCACACCCAGCGGGCTCACAAATGGCACGTTCTTAGCGGCAGGCTTGGCGACGGAATCGGCCGCCGCGGCCGCGGCAGTGGGGTTGAGCGATGCTGACTCGGTTTGGGCGGGGGCGTTCAGGGCCTCATCGCTGGGACGGGGCCCCGACGGCGTACCGGGCACACCGCCAGGCGATGCAGCAGGTACCTCGGTAGTGGGTTGGCGCGCGGGCTCGTTGCACGCAACCAACAGCACGCTGGCTCCGGCAAGGAGCCCAGCCGTTGTTGACCGTATTCTTTTCATGGCTAACAGCAAGATTGGCATTTCCCTTCTAAAACGCACTCGTCAGCTCTAGGTTGGTATTTCACTGAAAACAAAATGCACTTTTCTGTTTAGAAGTGAAGGTGTTCTTCGAAACTGCAAAAGCTTAAACTTCTCGGTTCGGCTGGCGTGACTCACACACCAAACCTATGCCCAGAGCGCATTGAGGCCTAATCCCTTCTTTTATTCGTCTGATTAACCCAGTTAGTAGCGGTGTTAATTGGGTACTATATGGGGTGATATGATTGAGCGAGATGGTTTGAAGCTATTGACTCAATAAGTTACTGGTGAGCAAAATACAACAATTGGCAATCAAGGCTGGATTATGGCCGTGCGTAGTTAATAGTAGTTAGGCTTGGGCGGCGCCAGCACGCGCAACGCCATGGGCGGCACCCAGTGGGGCCGGTTAGCGGCCGTGCGCATCTCCTGGCTGGTAGCATGGATGGTCACAATTAGTCGATTGGACAGCCAGAACTGGCCAAGTGCCGGCTGCCTAACCGACCACTGTTGGCTTGTTTGAGGTGTTTCAAAGAATAGGTGAGTAAAACCGACTCTTTCATATAGCCAGGGCAGGGTATTCCACAAGCCTAAGCGCTGACCACGCCACCCCTCTGTGTCCAACCGGCCAATTGTTCACCTCAATCGATGAATTTCACTGCACCCGCCAGCGCCGCCCGGCTGGGGCCCCACGTAGTATAACAGGGGCCCATAGCGGTAGCTGTCTCCAACCCACCTGCTTTTCGTGCCCTTGGCAGCAAAGCCTCATTGCTCCCCCCTCCCCCGCACCAGTCACGGCTTTAACGAAACCAAATGCGTCCAGGGCTGGGCGAGCGAGGATGCGGGAAGCACGTGGTGCCATCACGCGGCGAAGAAGGCAGCCAAATCTGCCGCGCACCAAGTAGCGGAGCAGCGACTTCAACTTTGAAATTATTCATCCAAACCGTCCCCCGGAAAAACAAAAACCCCGTTTCTGAGCCAGAAACAGGGTTTAAAGTGGAGCTGCAGGGATTCGAACCCTGGTCCAGACAAGGAGACCAACGTGCTTTCTACGTGCGTATCTATGCTTGAATTTTCGAAGGATTCCAGGCGCACATCAGGCCCTTGAAATCCCCTTAGCTGCAGTTGGGTTTCGCCCCCGAATCACAGCTCTTCGGAGGCTAGTTTCTACTTACGACGCGCCGAACTCCCAGGTGTAAAAACTTACCCGAGCGGCACGATGGCATTACCTAATTCTGAACTAGGCAGCCATGGCGTACGAATAGTCGCCAGTTGTTGTTTGAGCGATTTTTTTTACGGGAGAGCTTCGTTCAACTCCCGGCACGCTTACCCGCGATATGCGCAAGCTGTCAATTCCGGTCAGCCCCAAATGTTAGAAGAACGAGTTTCCGTTGCGCAACTCAGATGAGCTGCCTGGCGGGCCGCAAAGGTACGCGGGATTGGCTAAACGCCGGCGGTGGCGGAAAGGTTTCGTGGGGCCCCGGCCCGGCCCAGGGCCCCACAGCAGGCTTTCAAACGCCCTGTTTTCGGGGTAACTTTGTAGGAAGTCTTATGGAGAATTTTGTCGTTTCGGCCCGGAAGTATCGTCCCGCCACCTTCCGCAGCGTGGTGGGGCAGCAGCACGTCACCACCACGCTGCAAAACGCCATTCAGAGCCAGCACCTGGCCCAGGCGTTCCTGTTTTGCGGGCCCCGCGGGGTGGGCAAAACCACCTGCGCCCGCATCCTGGCCAAAACTATTAACTGCACCAACCTCACGCCCGAAACCGAGGCCTGCGGTGTCTGCGCCTCGTGCGTGGCGTTCCAGGAAAACGCTTCGTTCAACGTGCACGAGCTGGACGCCGCCTCCAACAACTCGGTCGAGGACATTCGCTCGCTGGTGGAGCAAGTGCGCTACCCCCCGCAGGCCGGCAGCAAGTACAAGGTCTACATCATCGACGAAGTGCACATGCTGTCCAATCAGGCCTTTAACGCCTTTTTGAAGACGCTGGAAGAGCCGCCGTCCTACGCCATTTTCATCCTGGCCACCACCGAGCGCCACAAAATCATCCCCACGATTTTGTCGCGCTGCCAAATTTTCGACTTCAGCCGCATCCGGGTTGACGACATGCGCCAGCACCTGCGCTACGTGGCCACCCAGGAAGGCGTAGGGGCTGAGGACGATGCTTTGCACCTGCTGGCCCAAAAGGCCGACGGGGGCCTGCGCGACGCGTTGTCGATGTTCGACCAGATGGTGACTTTTGCGGGCAACAACCTGACGTACAAGGACGTGGTGCAAAACCTCCACGTGCTGGACTACGATTACTATTTCCGGCTGGTGGATGCGCTGCTGCAAGAGAACCTTTCGGCCGCGCTGCTTCTGCTGGATGAAGTGATGCAGCAAGGCTTTGACCTGCACAATTTTGTGGTGGGTGCAGCCGAGCACCTGCGTGGCCTGCTAGTGTGCAAAGACGCCGTGACGGTGCAGCTGCTGGAAGTGTCGGATGGCATCAAGAAGCAGTACGTGGCGCAGGCGCAAGCCGCCCCCCTGGCCTTCGTGCTCTCGGCCCTGAACTTGGTGAGCCAGTGCGACCGCGAGTTTAAGCAAGCCAAAAACCAGCGCCTGCACGTCGAACTTACGCTCATGAAGCTGGCTTACCTCAACGGGGCCGTGCAGTTTGTGCGCGACGTGAACGGCACTGAAGCCGCTAAAAAAAAAACTAGCAGCCTAGCCGAGGCCCCCACGCCGGCCGCTGCCAGGGCCCCGGCGCCCGTTCAAGCTGCCCCAGCCCCGCTGCCGGGGCCCCCACTGGCCGCTGCCCCGCCTGCCCCTGCCCTGCCAAGCGTTACCCCAGTGCCCGCCCCCGTAGTATCGGCCCCCGCGCCGGCCGATGGCCCCGAGCCACTACCCGTGGAAAACGGCGTGGACGAGTTGCATGACACGCCCAGTATCGAGGCCGAACCGGATGCGGCCGTTACCGACCGCCACCAGATGCGCGACACGTTCCCGCACGTGGAAGTGGGCGTGCCGAGCATGGAAGGCCTGGAGCCAGAGCCGCGCCCGGCCCCGCCGTCGCTCCTCAACTTGGGGGCCAGCACGGGTGGCAAATTACCCAGCCTCAAAGACTTCAGCACCCGGCCCGCAGTTGCCAAAGCCGGCCCGGCGCTGGCCGACCCGCTGCCCAGCTCGGGGCCCGTGGCGCCCATCGACGACGCGCTGCTGCAACGCGTGTGGCGCGAAATGGCCGAGGAGCGCCGGGCCCAGGAGCGCATGAGCGAGTACACGCTGCTTAACCGCGCCGTGGCCGCCGGGCCCGACCACCGCATCGAGCTGACCGTGGACAACCCGGTGCAGGAAGACCAGTTCAACGAGATGCGCACCGAGTTTTTAGTAGAGCTGCGGCGACGCACCGGCCACCCCCGCCTCAACGTGGTGCCGGTGGTGGCGCAGGCGGCGCCCACCGCCCGGAAATTGTACACGGCCACCGACAAATTTGAGTACTTGGCCGAGCGGTTCCCCGCCTTACGCGAGGCCAAGCAGCGGCTGGGGCTGGAGGCTGATTTTTAGCGAGTTGGGCTAGTAAAAAAGTTGGGTTTGCGGAATGGTGCGGCCAGTGCGTAGCGTGCAGCCTGGGGCCCTGGGCGGCGGGTAATATCCTGGGTTTCTCCTATAAAAACCGTTTTTTATTCCCCTATTAGCCAACTACCTTTGTTTTTTCGTCCAGCTATTAGCTTCCCGCGCGCCCGATTTCGTGAAAAAATCTTCTTTGCTGTTACTTCCGGCCTTGGCAGCCCTGGGTTTTGCGACCGAATGCCAGACCAGTAAGCCGGCGGCCACCACCACGGCACCGGCCGCCCCGGCCCCGCCGGCCGCCGCAAAGGAAAAGACCTATTCTTACGAAACGGCCCCCAACGACCCGCTCAACGCCCGCATCTACCACCTGGCCAACGGCCTGACGGTGTACTTGTCGGACTACAAAAACGCGCCGCGCATCCAAACTTACGTGGCCGTGCGGGCGGGTTCGAAAAACGACCCGGCGGCCGCCACCGGCCTGGCCCACTACCTCGAACACATGGTGTTCAAGGGCACGTCGCGGCTCGGTACCAAAGATTGGAGCAAGGAAAAGCCCGAGCTGGACAAGATTGAGGCCCTGTACGAAACCTACCGCGGCCAGCGCAACGACCCCGCCGCCCGCAAGCGCACCTACCACCAGATTGACTCCATTTCGGGGGTGGCGGCCCGCTACGCCGTGCCCAACGAGTACGACAAGCTGATGGGCAGCCTCGGCTCGAAGGGCTCGAACGCGCACACCTCGAACGAGGAAACGGTGTACCAGGAAGACATTCCGAGCAACCAGCTGGAAAAGTGGGCCGCTGTGCAGAGCGAGCGGTTCACCGAAATGGTGCCGCGCCTGTTTCACACCGAGCTGGAGGCCGTGTACGAGGAGAAAAACCGGGGGCTCGACAGCGACTTCAGCAAGGAGTTTGAAGCGCTGAACGCGGCGCTCTACCCCACGCACCCCTACGGCACGCAGACGACCATTGGCACGATTGAGCACCTGCAAAACCCGTCGATTACGGAGATTAAGAAGTACTTCGGCGAGTACTACGTACCCAACAACGTGGCGCTATGCCTGAGCGGCGACCTGGACTACGACCAAACCATTCGGCTGATTGACAAGTATTTTGGAACCTGGCAACAGAAGACCGTGCCGGCGTTTAACGCACCCGTCGAGCAACCGATTGCGGCTCCCATCACCAAGGAAGTAGTGGGGCCCCAGGCTGAGAACGTGATGGTGGGCTACCGCTTTGCGGGCAAAGCCACTCGCGACGGCCTACGGCTGCGGATGCTGGACAAGATCCTGACCAACGGCCAGGCCGGCCTGTTCGACCTCGACCTGAACCAGCAGCAAAAGGTACTGCAAGCCAGCACCTTTACCGACCTGAACGACGATTATTCCGCACACATCCTGTTCGGCACGCCCCGCCAGGGCCAGTCGCTGGAAGCGGTGCAGGCCCTGATGCTGGCCGAAGTAGCAAAAGTGAAGCAGGACCAGTTCCCGGACTGGCTGATTCCGGCCATCGTGAACAACGAAAAGCTGCAACGCACCAAGGACTACGAGAGCAACCTGGCCCGCGCTAGCGCCTTCTACGAGTCGTTTATTGAGCGCATTAGTTGGGCCGATTACGTGAAGCAACAGGAGGATTTTGGCACCATCACGAAGGCCGAAATCGTGAAGTTTGCCAACGACCACTACGGCGCCAATTACGTCACCATTTACAAGCGCACTGGCACCGACCCCAACAAGGTGAAGGTGGTAAAGCCCGCCATTACGCCGGTGCCAGCCAACCGCGACGCGGCCTCGGTCTACTACACCGAGGTTTCGAAGCTGCCGAGCACGGAGTTGCAGCCGGTGTTCGTGGACTACAAAAAGGATATTCAGCAGGTGGAAGTAAAGCCCGGCCTGCCGCTGTACTACACCAAGAATACCGAGAACGGGCTGTTCAGCCTGTTTTACGCCATCGACCTGGGCACCAATAATCTGCCGCTGCTCGACGTAGCCACCGATTATATGCAGTACTTGGGTACCGGGCAGTACTCGGCGGCGCAGTTGCAACAGGAGTTTTACAAGCTGGGTTGCTCGTTTGCGGTCAGCAGCAGCCAGGACCGGGTGCTCGTCAGCCTCAGCGGACTGGACAGCAACCTGGTGCCGGCGCTCAAGCTGTTTGAGCAGCTGCTCAACAACCCGCGCCCCGACGCGGCGGCCCTCAAAAACCAGGTGGCCGGTATTTTGAAGCAGCGCCAGGATGCCAAGCTCAACAAGGGCGTGATTCTGAACCAGGCCATGCTGAACTACGCGAAGTATGGCGCGCGCAACCCATTTACTAACATCGTATCCGAGGCGCAGTTGAAATCGCTGAAGCCGGAGCAACTGACAGCTCTGCTAAAATCGCTGCCGACGTATGAGCACCGGGTGCTGTACTACGGGCCGCGTGCTATATCAGGCAATGATATATACACCAATGGCACCACGCTTGTTGGTATTACAGGTGTAGTTGCATCCGCTCACAAAACCCCCGCCAAACTAACGCCCGACCCCGCCGCTAAAGACTTCGCCGAGCAGCCGCTGAAAGACCGCAAGGTGTATTGGGCCGACTACAACATGGTGCAGGCCGAAATCCTGTTCCTGACCAAGGGCGACCTCTACGACAAGGGCTTGGTGCCCACGGTGAGCCTCTACAACGAATACTTCGGCGGCGGCATGGGCAGCATCGTGTTCCAGGACCTGCGCGAGAGCAAAGCCCTGGCCTACTCGGCCAGCTCGCGCTACGCCAGCGCCGACAAGCTGGGCCGCTCCAACTACATCGTGAGCTACATCGGCACCCAGAGCGATAAGCTGCCCGAGGCCATGACCGGCATGGAAGGCCTGCTCACCGACATGCCCATGGCCGAAGCCAACCTCCAGATTGCCAAGCAGTCCATCCGCAACAGCATCGCCACCGACCGCATCACCCACGAAGGCATTTTGCTGAGCTACGAGCGGGCCCGCCGCCTGGGCCTCGACTACGACGTGCGCCGCGACGTATACGAGCAAACCGCCAAGATGAGCTTTGACGATTTGAAGAAGTTTCAGGCCGCCAAAGTAAAGGGCCAGAACCAAGTAGTGCTGGTCATCGGCTCAAAAGACCGGCTCAACTTCAAGGAGCTGGCCAAGTATGGCACCGTGCAGCAGCTCACCCTGAAAGAACTGTTCGGCTATTGATGTTTAGTGGCCTATGGGGCCCCGGCAGTTGTCAGGCTGCGGGGCCCGGCCGGCGATTTGCCCGAAGCGGCGACGCCGCGGGCCGCACCCCAATTCCCACCCTGATAACGATTACCTACTCACTGACAACGCACAACTCTTTTCCACATGGCAGAACAGAAAATCACCATCAAAAATGGCAAGCTGAACGTACCCGATAAGCCCACGATTCCCTACATTGAGGGCGATGGCACGGGCCCGGACATCTGGCGTGCCTCGCAGCTTGTATTCGACGCGGCCGTGGAAAAAGCTTACGGCGGCAAAAAGCAGCTGGTGTGGAAGGAAGTGCTGGCCGGCGAGAAATCCTTTAAGCAAACCGGCAACTGGCTTCCCGCCGAAACCCTCGACGCGTTCCGCGACTACCTCGTGGGCATCAAGGGGCCCCTGACCACGCCCGTGGGCGGCGGCATCCGCTCGCTGAACGTGGCCCTGCGCCAGGAGCTGGACCTGTACGCCTGCGTGCGCCCCGTGCGCTACTACGACGGCGTGCCCTCGCCGGTGAAGCACCCGGAGCTGACCAACATGGTCATCTTCCGCGAAAACACCGAGGACATCTACGCCGGCATCGAGTACATGAACGGCACGCCCCAGGCCCAGAAAATGCTGGAATTCCTGGTGGACGAGATGGGGGTGAAGAAAATTCGCTTTCCCGAAACGTCGTCGTTCGGTATTAAGCCCGTGTCGAAGGAAGGCACCGAGCGCCTCGTACGCGCTGCCATCAAGTATGCCTTGGAACACAAGCTACCGTCGGTGACGCTGGTGCACAAGGGCAACATCATGAAGTTCACCGAAGGTGCCTTCAAAACCTGGGGCTACGAGCTGGCCGAGAAGGAGTTTGGCGCTAAAGTATTTACCTGGGCCCAGTACGACAAGATTGTGGCCAAACAGGGTGTGGCCGTGGCCGATGCCCTGCAAAAGCAGGCCCAGGACCAAGGCAAGCTCATCATCAAGGACAGCATCGCCGATGCGTTCCTCCAACAGATTTTGCTGCGCCCCGCCGAGTACTCGGTGGTGGCCACGCTGAACCTGAACGGCGACTACATCTCCGACGCCCTAGCGGCCATCGTGGGCGGCATCGGCATCGCGCCGGGCGCCAACATCAACTACCTCACCGGCCACGCCATCTTCGAAGCCACCCACGGCACGGCCCCCAAGTACGCCAACCAGGACAAAGTGAACCCCGGCTCGGTTATCCTCTCGGGGGTGATGATGCTGGAGCACATGGGCTGGAAAGAAGCCGCCGACCTCATCAACAAAGGCTTAGAAGCCGCCATTGAGAGTAAGCGCGTCACTTACGACTTCGAGCGCCAAATGGAAGGTGCTACCCTCCTCAAAACGAGCGAGTTCGGCCAGGAGATTATCAAAAATATGTAGTAGCTTGGCTACTACATATTAATTAGAAACCCCTACGTTGGCTCTAGTCGGCGTGGGGGTTTTACATTCAAGCTAATGTTAGACTTTGTATTTCAAAACGGAGAGTTTTCACCAGATAGCTCTTCATTTTTACCAGATCTACTTACAAGCGCAATTGGTGCAGGCATTGGTGCTGGTGGTGCACTCTTTGTTTACTGGTTGCAAATACAAAGAGAACGAGATCTAAAGTATATAAATCAAAGTACTCAAGACAAAGCAGACATAGAATACTTTCAATTAGTACTAAAAGATACTCTTGGCTTTGTTGAAGTAGAATCTAAAGTGCGTCTTGATTATGCCGCTGAAATCAAACAGCAACCATATAAAAGCATTCCTTTAAATTCTTACCCAACGTTACCCTTGATTCGTCTGGAAAAAATTAATCATGAAAAGATGCATCACTTATTTCTTTCAACACAAGGTAGCGATGCAACTAAAAATTTCAAAAATATTTATAAATACATAGACTATTTTACAAATTCCTTTACTGAAATTAATTCGACAATAGACAGAGATACTATAGAAATACAAACCCTCAAACAAGATTACGCTAATCAGTTCGACAGCTTAGTAGATGAAGTATCGAAGAAGGCGAATGCTATACGCTATGGTGTTCATAAAGGTCATCTATCCTATGAAAATGATCCGTTGTACGTTTTGCTTAATGGAATAATTTCTGATTTTTATGAAAATAGAACTGATACAACTGATTTAGTTTACTATCAGACGCAATTTGTAAGAAAGTTAACTGAAGGTTTAGTACTAGGTAAATTCATAGGAGATTCTGATTGTCTTAATTTAGCATTAAGTAGCAAAGGCATAACATTCATTTATAGCAACATAAAATTTAAGATCGAGGGTTTAGCAGAATATCTTCAACGATATTGCAGTTCTTTACAACAAGAATTGAAAAATTTCACTGTCTCCGTAGACAAAATAGGCTTTAGTAAGCAATTAATTAATGAACGCTGGTACCATATTTTTTATACGCCTGGACAGTAAATTATCCCTCCTACCATTTTTATCACTAGTTTTCATTAGTGTATCGCTATAATACAAGCTATTCTACCAGACCTGAACTAAATATTGTCTAATCATTTAGAGTTAAAGCCTATTGTCGATTTGGGACGGCACATTACTGCCGCCAGGACCGTTTGGAGCGATTTTAAGACACTGCTGAAGCCGCACGGGCTTTATGTAATTCCTTATCAACCGGGTAGTGAGGGCTGGGACGGGTTTCCTTACTCCGTGGCCGGCCTTACCTTTGCCGGGTATGCCATCAATCTCCCACCGCGGCCAGGCCATGCCGGTGTCGCCGTTTCGCAAGTTATTGCCGTTTGCCGATGCTGCCAAGCAGGCTGGCAAAGTCGTTTATCCGCTCAACATCGGCCAGCCCGACGTGCTGACGCCCCCCGAAATGATGGAGGCCGTGCGCAACGCCGACATCAAGGTGTTGGGCTACGGGCTGGGGGCGGGCTCCGATAGCTACCGCCACAAGCTGGCCACCTATTACCAGCGGGCGGGCATTCCGGCGCAGTTCGAGCACATCATGGTGACGACGGCGGGCAGCGAGGCCATCATGTTCGCCATGCTCGCCTGCCTCAACCCGGGCGATGAAGTGATTGTGGCCGAACCGTTTTACGGCACCTATACCGCATTTGCCATCGCGGCTGGCGTGAACATCGTGGCCGTCACGTCGCACATCGAGGACGGTTTTGCCCTGCCGCCGCTGGCTGATTTCGAGGCCGTCATCACGGACCGTACCCGCGCCATCCTCATCTGCAACCCCAGCAACCCCACCGGCTACGTGTACCGGCGCGACGAGCTGGAGGCGCTGCTGGGCCTGTGCATCCGCCACGATTTGTATTTGCTGTCGGACGAGGCGTACCGCGAGTATTGCTACGACGGGGCTACCTCAACCAGCGTGCTCAGCCTGGAAGGCAGCGAGCCGTACGCCGTGGTGCTCGACACCATTTCGAAACGTTACAGCGCTTGTGGGGCCCGCGTGGGAGCCTTCGTCACGCGAAACTTGGACGTGTGGCAGGCTGCGTTCCACTTCGGGCAGATGCGCATTTGCCCCCCTACCCTGGAAATGATAGCCGCCGAGGCTGCTGCGGACCTGCCCCCCTCCTACTTCGACGGCACCCGTGCCGAGTACCAGGCCCGCCGCGACCTCATGGTGGCCCGCCTGCGGGCCATGCCGGGCGTGACGTGCCCCGTGCCCGGGGGCGCTTTCTACGTGGTGGCCCGCCTGCCCGTGGACGACGCCGAGAAGTTTGGGCAGTGGCTGCTGGAAGAGTTTACGCTCGACAACCAGACGCTGATGCTGTCGCCCGCTAATGGTTTCTACCACACGCCGGGCCTGGGCATCCAGGAAGTACGTATCGCCTACGTCATCAACCGCACGGACTTGGCGGCGGCTATGACGTGCTTGGAGGTAGCGTTGCGCGAATATCCGGGGCGCACGATGCATCTTGCGGGCGCGGCGGCCGTAGAAGCGGCAGCCTCCACCGCCTCGTAACTACCTCATTCATGGTCCCTTCATCTGTTTCGGTACAAACCGCCGACTCACCTTCTACCCACGATTATTCGGCGCCGCTGCGTGTTTGGCACTGGGGCAATGCCCTGCTGGTAACCGGCCAGTTGCTGACCATCCTCTTCCTGAATGTTATCGTCGATGCGCGCTCAGCCATCCCGGAGTTTATGAAGGCGGCGACCAAGGACGGTGGGGCCCCCACCGAGCAGCAAGGCCGGGCATTTGCCCACATCATCAGCGACCGGATCTGGGAATGGCACATTGCCATCGGCCTCGGGCTAGCCGCTTTCTGGCTGTTGCGGGTACTGCTGGAGCTGCGGGGCCCCGCAGAGGTGCGCTTCTCGACGCGCTTGATGCTGGTGGCCCGCAAGTACCGCCTCGCCCCGCCCGCCGAAAAGGGCGACGCGCGCCACGCGCTATTTGCCAAGACCACGTACGCGTTGTTTTACATCTTCTTAACCGTCATGGTCATCACCGGCCTGGCCCTGACCTGGGCCGACGACGTACCGTTTCTGCACAGCATCGAACACACGGTCAAGGAAGTACACAACGTGACTATGTACCTAATTATTGGCTTTTTCGTGCTGCACTTGGCTGGCGTGGTGTGGTCGGAAATTACCGAAGATAACGGCCTTATTTCGCGGATGGTTAGCGGCAGCAAAGCCGGCAACCAGCGCGCTTAGCCACGGCAGCCCCCTGGGGCCCTAGACGCGCTTGGCTCACGACAACGCTGCTACGCCGGGGCCCTAAATCACCGGACCAGCGCCCTTCTGGGGCCCTGGCCTCCATCAAAAAGAGCGGCTCCTGGGAGCCGCTCTTTTTGTTCGGGCCGGAAATACCGGCGGCTTATTTGTTCAGCGGCTTGTCCTCGGCTTTTTGCGTTGAGCTTTGGATGGATTGCAGCTGCATGGGGTTGGGCTGGGTCGGGAACGACTGCTGGAACAGCTCGAAGCGCGAGGCCACGGGCTGGCGCGGGTAGGCGTTGTTGCTCAGGTCGGTATCGGCGGTTTGCAGGTAGGGGTCGAGCACGAAGCTCACCACCGGCTTGCTCGTGGTGACGACCTTGGTGACCTGCTCGTTGTTTTTGCGCCACAGCTCCACCGGGATGTTCTGGATTTCCTGGCTGCCGTCGGCGTAGGTCAATTGCAGAATGACCGGCATCACGAGGCCGCCCACGTTGTGCAGGCTCAGCTCGTAGAAGTTGGTGTTGTCGCGCAGGCGCTGCTGCTGGGCGGGGGTCAGGTTTTTGGTGTAGGCGGTGTAGCGGCTGCGGTCGGCGTCGGTCACGGCCAGCGGGTCGTAGCTGTTGTAGAAGTCCTTGAGGTCAGGCTTCTCGTCCACCACCGTCTGCTTGATGTCCTGGGCGTTGCGCTGCTGCGACACGGTTTGCGGCTGGGCGGCTTGCAGCTTTTGCAGGCGGGTGTTTTCCACGCTCGGGTCCTTGGTGTTCACGTTGTAGTACTTCACTGCGTCGATGCTGATGTCGCAGCGGTCGGTGCCATAGAACCAGCCGCGCCAGAACCAGTCGAGGTCCACGGCCGAAGCGTCCTCCATCGTGCGAAAGAAATCGGCGGGCGTGGGGTGCTTGTAGGCCCAGCGCTGGGCGTAGGTTTTGAAGGCGTAGTCGAACAGCTCGCGGCCCATCACCGTTTCGCGCAGCACGTTCAGGGCCGTGGCGGGCTTGCCGTAGGCGTTGTTGCCGAATTGCAACACCGATTCCGAGTTGGTCATAATCGGCGTTTGCAGGCTCTTGTCGGTGCGCATGTAGGCCACGATGTCTTTCGGCTCGCCGCGGCGCGAGGGGTAGTTGCGCTCCCACTCCTGCTCCGTCAGGTACTGGCAGAAGGTGTTCAGGCCCTCGTCCATCCACGTCCACTGGCGCTCGTCCGAGTTCACAATCATCGGGAAGAAGTTGTGGCCCACTTCGTGGATGATCACCGAAATCATGCCGTACTTCCGGTCGGCCGAGTAGGTGCCGTCGGCCTCGGGTCGCCCGCCGTTGAAGCACAGCATGGGGTACTCCATGCCACCCACCGGGCCGTGCACCGAAATGGCCACCGGGTACTGGTACGGGATGGTGAACTTCGAATACGTCTTGATGGTGTGAGCTACCACCTCTGTGGAGTACTTACCCCACAGCGGGTTACCTTCCTTAGGGTAATAGCTCATGCACATCACTGGTTTGCCGTCCTGCTTGATGCCCATGGCGTCCCAAATGAATTTGCGCGAGCTGCACCAGGCAAAGTCGCGCACGTTTTTGGCGGCGAAGGTCCAGGTTTTAGTGCCCTTGGGCTGGCCGCCTTCGCTCTTCACGGCCTCGTCCTGGCTCACGATGAGCACCGGCTTTTTGGCCCCCACGGCCTGGCGCAGGCGGGCCTGCTGGGTGCCGGTGAGCACCTGCGCGGCGTTCTGGAGTGTGCCGGTGGCGCCCACCACGTGGTCGGCCGGGGCCGTGATGCTCACGCGGTAATCGCCAAAAGGCAGGGCAAACTCGCCGTTGCCCAAAAACTGCTTGTTCTGCCAGCCCTGGAAGTCCGAGTACACGGCCATGCGGGGGTAAAACTGGGCGATTTCGTAGAGGTAGTTTTTGTCCTGCGGGAAATACTCATAGCCGCTGCGGCCGTTGATTTTCAGCTGGTCGTTGATGTTGTAGCGCCAGTTGATTTTGAACGACACGGACTGCTTGGGCCCCAGGGCCCGCGGCAGGTCCACGCGCATCATGGTGTGGTTGATGACATGGGCCAGCGCCTTGCCGTCGGCCGAGGTCACGGCCTCAATCTTAAAGCCGCCGTCGAAGTCGCGCTGCACCATATTATCCACCGCCTGGAACGGCACCCGCGCATCGAGTGCGGCCACCTGCGTGGCGATGGTGATGGAGTTCTTGTCGAACAGGTTTTGGTCGAGCTGCACCCAGAGGTAGGGCAGCGTGTCGGGCGAGAGGTTGGTGTAGGTGATGGTTTCGCGGCCCGAAATAGCTTGCTTGGCATCGTCAAGCGTCACGGCGATGGTGTAGTCGGCGCGCTGCTGCCAGTATTGGGGCCCCGGGGCCCCGCTGGCGGTGCGGTAGCTATTGGCGGTGGGCAGCAGCGTTTCGAGCTGCGCGAACTTGTCGGTGCCGGAGTTGGTGAGCTGCGCATGGGCCGCCGGGGCGGCCAGCAGCAGCAGCGCGGCTTTCAGGGAGGAAAAACGGGGCATGAACCGGGGAATAGGTTTCAACGAAATGAGTAAGGCACCCAAGATTGAGAAAGGCGGCAAATTACGCCGTTAAGTTGCAGGGACCCCGGCGGCAGGAAATCATTTCCTGCCTTAAGCATATTTTTGTTGCAGCAACAGCAGCGCAGCCACGCCCAGCGCCGCGCCGCTCACGGCCAGTACCCAGTCGCGCCGGGCCACGCCGAAGCCACGCAGCAGCAGGGCCCCCAGCGCCAGGATGACGCTCACAATCAGCACCTGCCCCAGCTCCACGCCCACGTTAAAGGCCAGCAGCTCCAGCACCGGCCGGCTCTGCTGGCCGAGCAATTCGCGCAAGTAGTTGGAAAACCCGAGGCCGTGGACGAGGCCGAATGCGGCGGCCAGGGCATTGGGGGCCGCCCATAGCACGGGGCCCAGGGACCGGTTTGCGGGGGCCGGCCGGCCTGGGGGCCCCACCCGCCCGAGGTTGAAAACGGCCGTGGCCATGATTGTCACCGGAATCAGGGCCTCGATAACGGCCGGCGGAAACGTGACGAGCCGCAGCGTGGCCAGCGCCAGCGTGAGCGAGTGCCCCACGGTGAAGCTCGTGACCAGCGCCAGCACCCGCCGCCAGTCGGCCAGCACGTAGGGCGCGCACAGGGCCAGCAGAAACGTGAGGTGGTCGGTGGCCCGCGGGTTGCAGATGTGCAGAAACCCCAGGTGCAGGTAGGTTGTGAATGTGCTCATGCAAAAAGAAAGCGGAGTTCCTGCAAAAGTCTGGTAACTTGCCGGAAATCTTATTCTATTCAGATTTTTAGTATAATTCCTGGTTTTAAAATCCTCAATGCGGACATTAAATATTCACTCTGGGGCCCCAAATTGGCCACGCCAGTTCATTTGCATTGGCTATATTATTGTTATTGCACCGGCACACAACAACCTGATAATTATTTCATCTTTATAACCATTCCATGCTGCACCGTTACGTTCTAGCCTTTTCACTGTTCTTAACATTCACCTCGGCCCACAGCCAGGTTTCCACTGCCGGCGCCGGCGCCATGCCCGTGCCCCTCAGCCGCCAGGACACGGCGCGCGCCGTGCACGAACTGTTCAAGAGCCGGCGCGGCGGTGGCTTTAGCTGGCTGGCGTTCGGTGGGGCGGGCATGGCGGCGTCCATCATCCCCGCCCAGCAAACCACCAGCGCGGGCGTTTGGACGCCCGGGGTGGTCATTGGCTCGGCACTGGCGGCGCTGGGCATCAAAAAACTCGCCCAGTTCGGGTGGGGGCGCGAGCACCGCGTGCTAAGCGCCTTGGCGGCCACTGGCTACTTGCCAGCCGATGTAAAGCGCCGCCTGCGCGGCAATTTTGCTCCGCTTCACGGTACTGCTTCGGCCCCCAACCCATTTTTGGCCGCTGGTATTGTGTCCAGCGCGTCAATTCCTGCCCCGCCACTGCCCGGCCCGGCTGCGCCAACGTCCACCGCCTCGGTTACTACGCCTACCCAATTGCTGGCCGATGCCCGGCAGGATACCCTCGACGCCGTGCAGGGGTTTTTCAACGCCAAACAACTCGGTGGGCAGCTACCGCTCCTCCTAGCCCTGCCTGGCCTGCGCCTGATGACGGGCGCCAGCAATACCAATTACTCGCCCTCGCCCTACTTGCAATCCCAAAGCAGCGAGCCCGGTACCGGGCAGGTAGTGGCGGGTTTGGCACTCATGGCGGGCGGCGCCGCGTACATGTTCATTCACAACGCGCCTTATACGGCCACCAAGTTCGCCACTTTGCGCAACGATTACTTGGCAGGCAAGCCTTTGCCCGCTGATATCCGCACCAAGCTCAAAGCCAGGCACCTTGTGCAAGGCCGCGCCTACCGTGAGCGGCTGGACCGCAAAGCTGCGCGCCGAGCCAAAAGAAACAGCTGATACAACCGAGCTATTTCACTGCAAATGGGGCTCCGGAGCGGTGGTGCTGGCAAGTACTGCCACTGCCCCCGGGGCCCCACCAACCGTAAAAATCAAACCACTGAGCTGGGCGCGGCGGCCAGCACCGGCCGGGCCAGCATGGCCCGCGCCACCGCCTGGCCACTGACGAGCGCCGCCTCGACAGTGCCGGCAAACGGGCCGCTATAGGTACCCTCCCCGGCAAAAAACAGCGTACCGGCCACGGGCGTGGCCAAGGCCGCTTGCGCCGCCCCGGCGCCCACCGTGGCATACGAATACGCTCCGTAGGCAAAGGGCTCGTGGCCCCAGTTGCGCACGTAGCTGGCGCAGAGCTGCGCTTGCAGAGTTTCGGGCGATACCGCCAGCAAGGGAGCCAGCGACGCCAGGGCGAGTTGCAGCACCGCTTCGTTGGGGGCCCCCACCAGCCGCTGCGCGGCGGGCCCGGCCAGCCAGCCGGTGAGCTGGGGCGTGGCGGCGGGCCGCTGGCTCCACCAAGTGGGCACGGCCGCATCGGAGAGTAGAAACTCCAGTTCCGGCAGCCGGTCTTGCCAGAAGGGCGTGCGAAACTCCAGTACGATTTTGATAACCGAGCCAAAGCCCAGTTGGGCCGCGGCGGCCCGGTGCGCGGCCACCTCCGGCACAAAGCCCAAGTAGCCGGCCTGCTGGGGGCCCCGCTGCCACACTCCTAGCGGCACCGTGCACAGCATCTGCTGGGCGCGGTAGGTGGCGCCGGCTGCCGTCACGGCCTCTACTTGCCCGGGCTGCCACCGGATTTCTCGCACCGGCGCCGCCAGGTGCAGCAGGGCCCCCGCCGCCTGCGCTTGCGCCGCCAGCCAGTGCAGCAGCGGCCCATAGCCCCCCACCGGCCGCAGCGAGCCCTGGGCCCCACCCGCCGACCACTCGTCGCGCATGGCCCAGGCGCTCACGCGCTGCGGATCGGCCGCGTCGTAGCCTTCGGCAAACTGGGTGGCAAAGGTGCGCAGCGCGGTGTATTCGGGGCCCGAAAATTCGCGGTCCAGAAAGTCGGCCAGCGGCAGGTCGTGGGCTAGTGCCTGGAGTTTTTCCAGCAGCGGGGGCAGCAGCGCGAAATAGTTGGCCTGGGCCTGCAGCTGGCCGCCTTGCACCAAGTACGATTCGCCATTGGCCTCCTCCCACGTGATGCCCGCTTCCGCCATTAGGGCCCTGGTGAGGGGCACTTCGCCGTGCATGAATTCTGCCCCGGCCTCGATGGACTGGGTGAAGCCCGGGGGCCCCAGCGTGTGCACACGCCCGCCGATCCGGTCCTGGGCCTCCACGAGGCACACGCGGCGGCCGGCCCGGGCCAGTCCCCGCGCCGCGAGCAACCCCGCGGCCCCAGCCCCAATCACCAGTACTTCGGTAGAATAACTATTGTTGTTGGCAGCCATACATTTTGCGCAAAAAAAGCCCCGCTAGCAAGCGCTGGCGGGGCTTTTTGTTTAGAGGCAACTTATTTATACGGTCGGGATTTCTACGTTCTCGAACTTCACCGCACCGTCTTCTATCGAGCGCTACTACACGTTCTAATTCAACAACAAGCGCACCAGAATCAGTTTAGTGAAGACACGGGGAGCATTTAATTAATTTAAGGTTCCGGGCAACTCTTGTAGCATTCGCGCCACAGTTTCATCCAGCGGGTTGATTTGCGTTTGCATTACCAACCACACAAACTCAAAATCAGTATCAAAATAATGATGCGTCAGCTTGTCGCGCATTCGGGCAATGTTGCGCCACGGTATTTCGGGGTACGCCTCGCGCCACTCGACCGGCAGGTTTTTTGTGGCCTCGCCAATAATTTCGACGCTTTTCACCACAGCGCGGCACATTACTTCATCGGCTACCAGCGCCGCCAAATCCGGCAATTTCAGCCGGCATCGCTGCAAAAACTGTATCTCGTCGCGGATATGCAATAGTCGTTCAAGCGGCGGCAAGGACATATTCAGTAGTACGTAAGATATGCGGCCCAATGTATGGCGACAGCCCCGGCCGCGTCAGCAGTTCCACTTCCCGCCCAAGCAACTCTTCTAAAAAATCAACTATTTCAAAGAAGCCGTTAAACGTCTTTCGCCCTTGCCCAAAATCCACGAGCAAATCCACGTCGCTCGCCTCCGTAGCCTCATCGCGCACAAACGAGCCGAACAGCCCCAACTGCGCCACGCCCAGCGCCCGCAACTGCGCCTGCTGCTGTTGAAGGCGGGCAATAACTTCGGCCTTGGTGCGGACTGGTTCCATAAGCGTGCTATATACGAAGGACACGCAAGATACAGCCCCCTTGCTAGCCGTTCTCTCTTCTCCCCCCCCCCGGCCCCACCGCCGTGGCTGGCGCGGTGGGAGCAGCAGCAGTTTCTTGCAGGCCCACCCCGATGTGGAGTGGGAACGCGGCGTAACAAGTCACCTCATTTTTGTAGATCTTTGGGGTTAACTTGCTGCTGACTTCTACAATTATCGGCATGGCTCTTATCTCGTCCACACCTACGGCCACGGTTGCGCAACAACTCGACAACCTCGCCAATATGGCCGAGCGCGTGGCATCACCGGAATTCAAGCGGGGGTTTCGGGAGTTTGTGCGTGCTCGAGCCAAAGCAGCCAATTCCTTTTTGACCTACCGCGACGAACAAGGGCGCTTGGTGCAGGAATGGCCGAGCACGGGCCGGCTGGAAGTTCTGGCTGCGCCGGTGCAATGACCGACCTTACCGTTCCCACCATTTATGTACTGGCGGGGCCAAATGGGGCGGGTAAGACTTCCCTTTATCAGTACGAAGCGGTGAAAGTGCCGCGCTTAAACGGCGATAGTCTCTACCAGCAGGGCCTAAGCGTAGCCGAAGTAGAAGCATCGTTGCGGCAGCAATTGGAGGGGTGGATTGAACAGCGAATTTCTTTCGTTATCGAAACCAATGCGGCCAGCGAACGGGACTACGCCCTATTCAGCGCCCTGAAAAAAGCCGGTTACCACCTCGAACTCCGGTACGTGGGCTTGGAGTCGGTAGCGGTTTGCCAGCAGCGCGTGGCCCAGCGCGTGCTGGAAGGCGGCCACAGCGTGCCACCGGCGCTGATTCAGCAACGGTACGCCAACGGCCTGTCGCTGCTCAAGCGGCACTACCGCATTTTCGACCGCATACAATTGTACGACAACACTGGCACTGAGGCGCAGCAAGTAGCTGAGCTACGGCCCGGCCACGCTTTGCAGCAAACTGCTCTTTGGGCCGCTTGGGCAGCCCCTGTGTTAGCCCACATCATTAAAATGGAAGCGGTTTACCAGAAATTGCCTGGCTAAACTGCTCTGTTAGCAGCATCCGCGCCCCGCCGCCGGGGCTGGCGCGGCGGTGGTAGCAGGCGTTTCTGCAGACGTGTCAGATGGGGTCACTGCATATATTTACCGAATGAAAAACTTGATTACTCCTTCAAGATGGTTTGAGCCCAGTCCGTTCTCCTTTATTCGATATATGTCTTTTTTATCAGGGATAATTGCCTTATTTACAGTCGCGCAATGGAGTTGGGCAAAGGCATTAGGTGAATTAGGTTTTTATATATTACTAACTGATGTTACGCGCTAAATTAAGGTTTGCCCCTTTCACTGCTTGCCGCCATGACCTGCACGCTGGACTTATACACGGATTATCTGATTAGCTCGACGGGTCAAACCTCGGCCACGGGTTTGTCGCGGTTGCTGGGCGGGGCGGTGAGCCACGACCAGGTGACGCGCTGGCTCAGTGGCTCGTACCTGGATTCCGAGCAGGTCTGGCGGCAAGCCAAGCCGCTGATTCGCCGGGCCGAGCAGCAGCGGCCGGCCGACGAGTTTGCGGTGCTTATCGTCGACGATTCTGTCCTGGAGAAGGCGCACACCGACCCCAGCGCCCTGATTTGTACGCACTGGGACCACGGCCAGGGCCGCTTTGTCAAGGGGCTTAACTTCGTGAGCCTGCTCTACCAGGCCGGCGCGTTGGCCGTGCCCATCGCCGTGGAACTCATCGAAAAAACCGAGGCCGTCTGGGACGCCAAAACCCAGCAAACCAAAGCCAAAAGCAAGTACACCAAGAACGAGCACCTGCGGGCCATGCTGCGCGTGGCCCAGCAGCAAGTGGCCTATCGGTACCTGCTGGCCGACAGTTGGTACGCCTCGGCCGAAAACCTGAATGCCGTGCGGGCCCTGGGCCACCACTTCGTCGTGGCGCTCGAATCCTCGCGCACGGTGGCCTTGAGCGAGGCCGCGCGGGCGCAAGGCCGGTTTCAGGCCGTCGATACCCTTGTTTTTCCCGAGGAGCAGCCCCTGCGCGTCTTTTTGCGGTCCGTCCAACCGGCGGTGCTCGTGACCAGGCAAGTCTTTACAAACAAAGACGGTTCGCAGGGCGTGCTCTACCTGGTCAGCAGCGACACGACCCTGAACCAAGCCCAGTTGGCGGCGATTTACCAGAGACGGTGGAAAGTCGAAGAATACCACAAATCCCTCAAACAGAATGCGTCGATGGGCAAGTCGCCCACCAAAACGCCCGACACCCAAGCCAATCATTTTTTTGCCGCTATTCTGGCTTACACCAAGTTAGAAGCGCTCAAACTCAAGTGCGGCATTGGGCATTTTCGCTTGAAAGCACAACTATATTTGACCGGACTCAAAGCCATGTACCAGCAATTAGCCCAATTCACCGCGTAATATCAGTTACTAATACTTTTTTATGCCGGGCCGTTGATTGCTGTTGATAGTCTCGAACAAGATATACGGAAGAAAATAGATGAGAAGGAAAATTATATTTCTCGTCTTCAAGCAAAAATAGAATTTTTATTGTTTGATTATCAATGCGTTGTTAAGGCTTTTAAAATTAGCTAAGCCTGCACACAATTGAAAAACCTCTTCCAATTTCACTTTTTTTCTCATTCTGTTCTCCTGGCGCAGGATAAAAAAGGATTTCATCTTCGCAAGTGCATTTTCTACGGCTACCCGTTCACGAGCAAGTAGGCGATTTATCGCTCGCTGCCAAGCGTTAATCGGGTTATTTTTGCTAGCCTTAAACGGAATGAAAATGCGTTCACTTATGCCCAGATTCTTAATTCCCTGAAAGCCTAGGTCAACATGAAGTGTATAGTTTTTTAAGCAAATACCGGCTAGCATATCTTTTAAAATGGCAAAATCCTGTTGCCTGCCGCTATAGCCCTTACTGATTAATTTTATTTGTCGGTCTAGGGTGCTAAGTAGCAGAAACTTTAGGGTGTGAAGTTTTTTTTACCGCTATAGTGCTCTCGTTGAATTTCTTGATTAGCAGCTCGTTCAATTGGTATTTCGGTCACATCAATCACTAAGTCTTCTATGCCCGCGAAATACTCGTCGAATGCCCGCTGATTGGCAAAAATTGCTTGACTAGCCGGCATTACTTGGTGCAAAGCAGCTTTTAAACAGGGTTTAAGTAGCTCCAAATACTGACTCACCGCATACTCAGAGATGTTAAAATAAACGCCCATATTTAACAAAGTTGGATACGCTTTTAAATAGTGCAGAATAAAAAATAAAGCCTCTTTTTTATCCGTAAGCACCGGCTTCTTGCCCGCGTGCAACAAGGTCTTTTTAGGGGTATAATATAACTCGAACGCAACAGCAAGTTTTTCGAATTCGGAAAGCGTTAACCCAGTAGTTGCTTTATATTGACGGTCTGTGCGAGTGTGATGATAAATACTAGGCATTTATTTTATACGCAAAATATTGATAAACAGTTAATAAAAACCTTAATAGAAGAAATGGAGTACAATAATTCCATTTCTAACCTTCAAATACAGTTGGACGAGTTGAATGACAAAGAAGAATTCTATAAAAATGAAATAAAGCGTCTGAAATCAAGAGTGAACCATTTACTTAGAGGTTAGGTAACATCCAGGTTCTGTAAGCAAAAAGCCCCGCCAGCACTGCGCTGACGGGGCTTTCTATTAAAATGCCAACCCAACGAATTACACCGCCGGGATTTCCACGTTCTCGAACTTCACCGCGCCGTCTTCCAGCACGGCTTCTACCACGGTGTCCTTGCTCACTTTGCCGGAGAGAATTTCCTTGCTTAGCTCGTTGAGGATCACGCGCTGGAGCACGCGCTTCAGCGGCCGGGCCCCAAACTGCGGGTCGAAACCCTGTTCGCCGAGGTAGTCGAGCACCTCGCTGGTGGCTTCGAGTTGGATGCCGGCTTCTTGCAGGCGCTGCTGAATCTGGCGGAACTGGATGTCCACGATGCGGCGGATTTCCTTGCGCTTGAGGGGCTGGAACATCACGATTTCGTCGATGCGGTTCAGGAACTCGGGGCGCATGTGCTGGCGCAGGCGCTCCACCACTTCGTCGCGGGTGCGGTCCACCACTTCCTCGTGGTTGTACTCATTCAGCTCCTTGAAATTCTTCTGGATGATATCGGCCCCCGTGTTCGAGGTCATGATGATGATGGTGTTCTTGAAGTTCGCCACCCGGCCTTTGTTGTCGGTGAGGCGGCCGTCGTCGAGCACTTGCAGCAGGATGTTGAACACATCGGGGTGCGCTTTCTCAATCTCGTCGAGCAGCACCACCGAGTAGGGCTTGCGGCGCACGGCCTCCGTGAGCTGGCCGCCTTCGTCGTAGCCCACGTAGCCGGGAGGGGCCCCGATGAGGCGCGAGGTGGCGTGGCGTTCCTGGTACTCGCTCATGTCGATGCGCACCAGGGCGTTTTCGTCGTTGAACAGGTACTCGGCCAGGGCCTTGGCCAGCTCGGTTTTGCCCACGCCGGTGGTGCCGAGGAAGATGAACGATCCTATCGGCCGCTTGGGGTCTTGCAAGCCGGCGCGCGAGCGGCGCACAGCGTCCGAAATGGCGGCGATGGCCTCGGTCTGGCCAGCCACGCGCTTGCCCAGCTCGGCTTCGAGGTTGAGCAGCTTATCGCGGTCCGGTTGCAGCATTTTGCTCACCGGGATGCCGGTCCACTTGGCCACTACTTCGGCAATGTCCTCGCTGGTCACCACTTCTTGCAGCATCGCGCCGCCGTCTTTGGTGGCATTGGCTTCGTCCTGCAAGGTCTTGAGCCGCTGCTCAGCCTCCTGGATTTTGCCGTAGCGCAGCTCAGCCACGCGGCCGTAGTCGCCCTGGCGCTCGGCTTGCTCGGCTTCGGTTTTGAAGCGCTCGATATTTTCTTTCTCGGTCTGAATGCCGGTGAGGACGGATTTTTCGCCTTCCCACTTGGCCTTCAGCGAGTCGCGCTGCTCGTTCAGCTCCGACAAGTCTTTGCTCAGCACGGCCTCGCGGTCGTGGTTTTCTTCGCGGCGCATGGCTTCGCGCTCAATTTCGAGCTGCATGATGCGGCGCTGCACCTCGTCCAGCTCCTCGGGCATGGAGTTCATCTCGATGCGCAGCTTGGCGGCGGCCTCGTCCATCAGGTCGATGGCCTTGTCGGGCAGGAAGCGGTCGATGATGTAACGGCTGCTCAGCTCCACGGCCGCAATCACGGCGTCGTCGGTAATGCGCACGCCGTGGTGCAGCTCGTACTTCTCCTTGATGCCGCGCAGGATGCTGATGGCGTCGGGCTGGCTCGGCTCATCCACGATGACGGCCTGGAAGCGGCGCTCCAGGGCCTTGTCTTTCTCGATGTACTTCTGGTACTCCTTGAGCGTGGTGGCCCCGATGGCGTGCAGCTCGCCGCGGGCCAGGGCGGGCTTGAGCAGGTTGGCCGCGTCCATCGCGCCTTCGCCGCCCCCGCCGGCCCCAATCAGGGTGTGAATCTCGTCGATGAAGAGCAGAATCTGCCCCTCCGAGTCAGTCACTTCCTTGATGACGGCCTTGAGACGCTCCTCAAATTCGCCCTTGTACTTGGCCCCGGCCACAAGCAGGCCCAGGTCGAGGCTCATCAGGGTTTTGTCTTTCAGGTTCTCGGGCACGTCGCCGGCCACGATGCGCTGGGCCAGGCCCTCAGCAATGGCGGTTTTGCCCACGCCGGGCTCGCCCAACAGCACGGGGTTGTTCTTGGTGCGGCGCGACAAAATCTGGAGCACGCGGCGGATTTCCTCGTCGCGCCCAATCACGGGGTCCATCTTGCCCTGGCGCACCCGCTCGTTCAGGTTCACGGCGTAGCGGTTCAGGCTCTGGTATTGCTCCTCCGCGGTTTGGCTCGTGACTTTGCGGCCCCCGCGCAGCTCCTGGATGGCGGCTTTCAGGTCTTTCTCGCTGAAGCCGTTGTCTTTGAGCAAGGTCGCGGCCGCGTCTTTGCCGCCGAGGATGCCCAGTAGCAGGTGCTCGACGGAGACGAATTCGTCGCCCATCTCCTTCATCTGGGTGTTGGCGCGCGTCACGGCGTTGGCCGCGTCGTTGGCGAGGTAGGGCGAGCCGCCGCTCACCTTGGGGTAGGCGGCCACAATGGCATCGAGGCGCTGGCCGACGTTGGCCATGTTGGCGCCCAGTTTCTTGCCCAGAAACGCCAGGGTGTTCTCGTCGTTCTGGAGCAGGGCCTTCAGCAAATGGCCCGTTTCGATGGCCTGCTGCTGGTTGGCCCCGGCAAGTTCGGTGGCCTTCTGCACGGCCTCCTGTGCCTTGATGGTGAAGTTTTTAAAGTCCATTTTGGTTCGTCTCTAAGTAGGTGCTTCGGGTTAGGAAGTTTGTACGAAGGGACTAGCAAACGGGGTGCGAGAAGGGTTTTTCGGACTTTTTGGCTAGAAAATGCGATTTACCATCAACCTCCTACGCCATAATTTCAGGCCTATTCACCCGACGACGCGGGCTTGCCGTTTTCCACTGCTTCGGGCACGATGTATAGCTCCCGAAACATCTGCTCTACCGTAGCTAGCAAGCCCGGCTCGGGGTTGGCGCGGCATTCCAGAAAGTACGCGCTGATAGCGGGCAGTGGGTGGTGGGCAAACCGCATGGGCCCCACAAAAGCCGTGACCATTTTGAGGTAGACGCGGAACCGTTTGGTAGTAATCTGCCCCTCTCCCACTAATGGCTCGCCCACGAAACCAGCCGAGGCCAACGGGTCGCGCCGGCAAATATCCAGGAAAATCTGCGTGCAGGTAGTCAGGATGCGGAAAGCATCACCGTCATTCACTAGCAGCTTAAACCGATTAGGCGAAGCCTTGAGGGCCAGCGGATAATACTTGAGCACGTACACGTGGTGCTGATACTCCTCAGCTTCGACGATGTAACGCCGGTTCTTGCGGGTGCGAAACGTGTAGTAGTGCGTACAAACCAAAGGGCCATCCTTGCGAGACGGCCCTTTGCGGTAATGAAACAGATAGCCTTCGCCTAGCTCGCGCTCAAATAGCATACTTGTAAGCGTTGCGACGCAAGCGAATTAAGTCCTCTTCCGAAAGCGTGTCAAACTTGAACTGCTTAGCATACTCGCGGGCCTGAGCCAGCCGCTCTTCTTTGGTCGGAGTAGGGGCCCCAGTGGGCTGTGGCTTTTTATTGTCGCTGGCACCCATGATTCGGCAGGTTTATAGGTAACGGGTTTCCCATTATCACGAAGATACTAGAGAAGGTTCAGCAAATGGCCCGTTTCGATGGCCTGCTGCTAGTTGGCCCCGGCAAGTTCGGTGGCCTTCTGCACGGCCTCCTGCGCCTTGATGGTGAAGTTTTTAAAGTCCATTAGTGCTAGGTTCTAGTAAGTGCTTCGGGTGAGGAAGTTGGTACGAGAACGCTAGCAAACGGAGTGCAAAGGTGCGGATTCGGACTTTTTGGCGGAAAAATGCGATTTAGCCGTTTTCGCGCTAACAATTTGTCATTATTGAGGCGTGTATTTAATGCTCTTCAGCTTTCCTGTCAAGTATGCAGTTGATGTTTTATTCTGGGTTGAATAGAAGAATAAATAAGACTTAGTTTTTCCAACATAGAATTCCGTAACATTAGATTTTAGTGTATCACTTTCAAATTCTACTTCTACATTACTAAAATATCCTGTCTTCACTTTTTGAATCTCATTCCACGTTGCGAGCAGAATTAAGAAAGTAAAACTTATTATTAAAGAGAGTATAATCACATACTGTTGGAAGGACTGAATACTATAATAAGAACCCGATTCTAAAGACATCATAGGTACAAGAATGGTAATAGTTGGCCACGCCCAAATATACCTCGCAAGTTCAAAGTTTTCTATTTTAGGCCTTCTCCATAGAATCAACAAAAACACAACAAGAAACACGAATCCCACAGCTACCAAAGGTAGCAAAAGACTAAAATGACGACTTAATCTTTCAAAGAATTCTAATCCAATATCAATTCCCGAAAGGTTATACGGTAAAATAAGGCCAATATATGGAACAGCCAGAACCATCACAATTACGCTCGCTGTTGCTATATTATCTGCGAAAAGGGTAATTATCTCGCTTGGGTCAATATAGTCAACAATTGAAATATTGAATGCCTTATAATAAATAATAAATTTTGAAAATCCAACTACTAACAGTGCTAATGAAATTATACTTATTGTTTGACTTGAAAAAAATGATTCCATATTATTTTAGTTTGATAGAACTTGAAAACGAATAGTCAACCCAGCAAAGTGGCTCATCCAAATGATAGGCAAGAATTCTCTTATCTCGAATTAATGAGCCAATTGCAGAATCTATCCCTCCTCGTGTCACTTGCACGGATGGAATCATATTCAAAAGCTTCTTCACTCCGCTATAGCTAACGATGTAGCCGTATGCCCCATTCCTAATTTGATATGGAATAAAAATCCGTTTATTTATAATAACACGCTTATTATGAGAATAATTATTACCTGAATTCAAAAATAATATGTCAAAATCATTTGGCACATTTTCTAATACAGAATTTAACTTGGTATTAAAACTTTTAGCCAGAATCACATCATCCTCAAAAATCATTGAATACTCAATTTTTTGACTGACAATCCTTTTCCAAACTGAATAGTGCCCAAGCCAACATCCAACACTTCCCTCTGAAAGGAAAGCAACTGACCTTACACTAATTATATTTGGATACTTGCACACATCTACTCCCATTAATCCATCGACAATAGAATAGTGTAATTTCTCTCCATCAAATCCTTTTTTGATAAAGCTTCTTCTATCTAAACTATTTTTTAACGATAAAACGAACGTTTGTCTTATATAAATTGACTCTTCAACTACACGCTCTAATTCAGGAGGTATATACCACCTTAATCTGAGCTTTACATATTCAATTCTATTACTGAAGTTGTAATGCGCAAAAGCATTAAATACTAGTGAGCTAATTAGCTTTGATATCCCTGTAGTCACAAATACGTCTGAAAATAGCTCTCGATAAAAACAGGGCAACTACACAAAGGCTACCGTTTTTTCAGCGGCACCCGCATCGCTCAATACAACGGCAGGCGGAATATCAGCCCAACAGAAGCGCCTGTTTCACCCAGCAGCTTCGGCGCGGGCCGGTGAATTGTAACGAATGTAAGATAACAGAGTATCAAAAGCCGCCCCAGTGGCTGGGCGCGGCGGCGGGCGCTAGGAAGTATCAAGGTAGTACTCGCGCGTATTTTCGCGGCCGATGGGCCACTATACCGACGCACCCGGGGACAACCTACTGGGCTTAACTGACCGCCACTTGCTGGATGAGGCGGAGGCAGAAGGCCTCATTCGGGCTGAAAACTACCTTTACGACCTGCCCGAAGAAACGGAATTTACCGTGGCGCTGCTGCTCGACCTGCACCGCGTGGCATTTGGGCGGGTGTACGAGTGGGCGGGCCACTACCGACGCTCCAATCCGAACGTCGGCGACTTCCTGCCCCCGGCCTTTCAGCAAGTCCCTACCCTGCTGTATCAGTTTGCAGAGGAAGTGCAGCACCGGCAGCAGTCGACCCGTACCGAAGCCGAGTTAGCAGCTTTGCTGGCCTATGCGCATCATCGCTTCGTGGCTATCCACCCCTTCACGAATGGCAATGGCCGCACCGCCCGACTACTCACCAATTTTCTGGCCTTTCGCTACGGCTACCAAGAAGTAGAATTGTACCAGCGGGCAGCTGGCGAAGGCCGGGAGGTGTATTTGCACGCTATAAAAGCGGGGAATTCTCTCGATTACCGGGCGCTGGAGCAATTAATTAGCACACAACTTCGTCTGTTTGCGGCGTAGGTTTCGCGATTCGCTCGGCTTCTACTTTTTCGTAGAGCGCCTCCAGGCGTTCCATTGACACGGTTTGGTTTTCCAGCGCCATCGTACCGTACACCGAGCGCAACATCATTTGCTTTACGAAAGCGGGGTTTTCTAATTGTTGGTAGCGTTGGCGGAAAGTCATGGCGAGGATGATAAAGCACGAATTTATGAAGTAATGCTGCTTTAGCTATTACTCTCGCGTTCCTGACGCGCAGCAGTAAGCTACGGTAGAACAGCTAATTCCAACTACGGTATAGACCTGCATCAAAATTAACAGGGAATCCCTACTCGCCCGCGCGCTTCGTACAACTGCCCGTATGAAACCGAACTCCCTTGCTGCTTTTTACGACGCGCTTGCCCCGGGCCCTGAGTCCGCCGTGGGCGTGTTGCCGCCGCCGGACATGGGGCAAGGCGTGGGGCATTTTAACGTGTTCCCGTTGGCAGACCTCCGTAGGGCGGCCCCGATGACGTTTAGCCGGCGGGAATACTACAAAATCACGCTCTGCCGCGGGCGCAGCCAGGTGGAGTGCGCCGGCCAGGCCCCGCACGTTGGCGCCAATACCTTGTTTCTGGTGACGCCGCGCGTGCCCTACCGATGGCTTCCGCTCACCGAAGATTTTACCGGCTACAGCTGCCTCTTCGACGACGCGTTTTTGCTGCCCGCCCGCCCCGGGGTGGTGCTGGCGGAACAACTAGTTGCACCGGCGCCGCGGCGAACATGGCGCGGGACTGACCAGCGGCTAAAAGTACGCGGCCAGGGCCCCCACGATTGTCACGGCGAGCACGCCGCTGTACAGCAGACTGGCGGGGTTGTGCATAATTGTTAGCAAGTCGGCAGTGCTTTTCCGGCTATGGGGTAGCACGGGCGCTTAACAAAATGAGCCCCTGCCAATTATCGGCAGGGGCTCATCCAGTAATCAAAACGAGGGCGCTGGGAGAGACTGGCTGCCCCTAGCAGCAACTACATTTTAGTTTTGGTTTTCATCGAACCGTCGGAGTTCATTTTCATTTTGCGGTCTTTGCGCATCATCTTTTTGTCGCTCTTGCTCATGCCCGACATTTTGTTCATGCGCTTGCTGTCAGGGGCCTGCTGGTCGGTGGTAGAGCCGGCGCTGGGCATGTTGGACGGGTTGCCGGTTTGGGCCCCGGGGGCGGTACCGGGGGCTACGGTCTGGGCGGAAGCGGCGCTTACGGTGAGAGCGAAGGCAGCGGCGAGGATCAGGGAAATTTTCATATTGGGAATCTGAATATGGGTGGGAAGTGGGTGGCGGCGTAGCCACCGCGCAAGTCTATACGCAGCGAAGCGCCCCGCGTTTACGCCAAAACCGCCTTGTTTGGCCAAGCACATAATTTAGTAACCCGCCGCTGGGGGCCCCGGCGCGCTACTTGGCCGTGGCCAGCACCTCGCGCAGCGGCGTCCACCGGATGTCGGGGTAGCGGGCGTTGTCGAGGGGCGCGAGTTTGGGGGCCCCGGTGAACATGTTGTGCAGGTACTGCATGCCCTGCCAGGGCGGGAACACCTCATCGGGGGCCGGGGCGAGTTGGCGCGTCGCCCGAATCATCAGCTTCAGGAGCCACAAGCTGCCGGCCCGCAGGCGGCGGAAGCGGCGGCCCGTCACGGCGGTGGCGGCGGCCTGGAGGTCGCGGACGGTGGCGACGGCGCCGGCCACGCGCAGGTAGCGGGGCGTGGTGGCGTCGAGGGCGGCGGAGGCCGTGAAGGCGGCGGTGTCGGCGATGGCGGTGAAGTCGAGCGGCTGGTCGGCGCTGCCCCAGTACAGCACCCGCCGGATGCCGAACAGGACCACCGGCGCCTGCCCGGTCAGCAGGTCCATGAACATGCCGTTGAGGATGGAGGTGGCCTGAATGGGGGCCCCGTCGAGCCGCTGGCCGAACTCACGGCGCAGGTCGAGGTTGCGGTTGGAGCCGGCGGGGAGCTTAGTGAAGTCGATGGAGTAGTCGGACGGGATAAAGCGGGGCACGCCGGCGGCCACGGCCGCGTCGAGCAGCCTCGTTTGCAGGTCCACCATCACGTCGCGCAGCCCCGACACGGCCGACACCACGCAAGCGGCGTCAACGCAGGCGTAGGTTAGGGCCCCCACGTCGTCGAAATCCACTTCTACGATGGTGGCGCCTTGTTGGCGCAGGGTTTCGACTTTGGGCTTGGTGTTGCCGGGGCGCACCAGGGCCCGCACGCGGGCGCCGCGTTGCAGGAGGTGCTGCGCGATGCGGTAGCCGAGGTCGCCGGTGGCGCCGGCCAGCACGATGAGGGCTGGTTCGGCGTTCGGAATGCTTTGCGGGCCGGTTATTTGCTCTGCCACAAGGGAGATTTTACACGTGGTTGGATGGATTTATTCGCCCCTGGCTTCGCAAGCCGCCGTAGCGAACCGAATGCGGCCATCGGGCGAGAACCTTGATACCGCATTGTTTTCCTTAATGTTGCGGACAGCAGTTTGCCAACGTGTGCTAATCTTGGCTTAACGCGCCTACGGGCGATGCGGCTCACAAAGGCTGGAGTGGACGCCGGCTAAACGGCACCTAGGCCCGGCGGCACGTATGAAGGCGCTACTCTTAGCTACTTCTGCCTGGCCAATCCGGCCGGCCCAACTAAGGACTTCGCCATGCCTCCCGCTTACTACATCGGCTGTTCCGGCTTTTCGTTTCGCGACTGGAAGGGCGCGTTTTACCCGCCCGACCTGCCCCCGCGCAAGTGGCTGGCCTACTACTGCTCGCAGTTCAACACCCTGGAGCTGAACGTCACCTTTTACCGGATGCCGACCCTGAAGGCCTTTGAAACCTGGTACGCGCAGAGCCCCGCCGATTACCGGTTCGCCGTGAAGGCGCCGCGCCAGGTGACGCACTACAAGAAATTCAACGCCGACGCCCAGCCCATCCTGGCCGATTTCTACGGCACCGTGCGCGAGGGGCTGCGCGAGAAGCTGGGCCCCGTGCTGTTTCAGCTACCACCCAAGGCGGAATACAGCGACGAGCTGGCCCAGCGCTTGGTCGACAGCCTCAACCCGGCGTTTGCCAACGTGGTGGAGTTTCGGCACCCGAGCTGGTGGGAGGCCGAGCCGCAGCGGCTGCTCACGCGGCACGGCATTGCCTTCGCGGGGCAGAGCTACCCGCCGCCCCTGGAGCTGCCCGACGAGGTAGTGGCCAACACGGCCGTGCTGTACTACCGCTTCCACGGCGTGCCCGAACTGTATAAATCGTCGTACAGCCCGGAGTTCCTGGCCCGCATTGCGGCGGAAATAAAAGCGGCCAAAAACGTGCAGCAGGTGTACCTGTATTTCAACAACGGCATCGGGGCCGCGGGTGTGCACAACACCCGGCAGATGCAGGCGCTGCTGGGCCAGTAGGCCCAGGGGTGATTGAGTTGGCTAAAAAGTATTTTAGGCGGTCATGCTGAGCTTGTCGAAGCATTGCTACCGCAGCAGTAATCAATTGGTTTCTTCTCCACGATTCAAGCAGTACGTATGGGCGCCCCGCAGATAACCCAAGTTTCCTTTGAAAACCCCTTCGTAGACGAGCTACGCGGCGAAGCATCGGGCCTGCTGGGGCCCCGGCAAGTGCCGGGCTATTGCTACTCGCGGGTGGTACCCACGCCCGTGCGCGACCCACACCTGCTGGCGTGGTCAGCCGAGCTGGGCGCGTACCTGGGCCTGGCGAAACCGGCCGAGCGGGGCCCCGCGGTGGACGCGCTGGCCGGCAACCTGGTCACGGGCAGCATGAAGCCCTTTGCGGCGCGCTACGGCGGGCACCAGTTCGGCAACTGGGCGGGGCAGCTCGGCGACGGGAGGGCCATTTCGCTGGGCCAGGTGGCGGCCACGGACGGCTCGCGCCAGGAAATTCAGCTCAAGGGAGCGGGCCCCACGCCGTATTCGCGCCGCGCCGACGGCCGGGCCGTACTGCGCTCGTCGCTGCGCGAGTTTCTGTGCAGCGAGGCCATGCACTACCTCGGCGTGCCCACCACGCGGGCCCTGAGCTTAGTGGCCACCGGCGATTCGGTCGTCCGCGACATGTTTTACAACGGCAACGCCGCCCCTGAGCCGGGGGCCATTGTGGCGCGGGTGGCGCCCACGTTCATCCGGTTCGGCAACTTCCAAATAATGGCGGCCCACAGCGAAACGAACAACCTGCGCGCGCTGGCCGACTACACCATTCACCACCACTACCCCGAGCTGGGGCCCCCATCGCCGGCGGTTTACGTGCGCTGGTTTGAGGAAATAGCCCAGCGCACGGCCGTGCTGGTGGCGCACTGGATGAGCGTGGGCTTCGTGCACGGCGTGTTGAATACCGATAACATGTCCATCCTCGGCCTTACCATCGACTACGGCCCTTACGGCTGGCTCGAGCCCTACGACCCCGACTGGACGCCCAACACCACCGACTTCGGCTCGCGGCGCTACGCCTTCGGCCAGCAGCCCCGGGTGGCCCTGTGGAACCTGATGGCCCTGGCGCAGGCCCTCACGCCACTGCTCGACGATGCGCAAGCCCTGCGCCCTGGCCTCGACGTGTACGCCGACACGCTGGCCGCCACCCGGCACGCGCTGATGCTGCGCAAGCTCGGCCTCACGCCCTTGGCGCCCGAGGCAGACCTCGCCCTGACCCAGGATTTGCCCGAAGCCCTGGCTGGCCCGGAAATCGACATGACGGTTTTTTTTCGGCACCTCTCCCACCTGGCCCCGGCCCTGGTGGCCGAACCCGGCCGCGAAACCGAGCGATTCGACGAGCTGCTGGCGGTAGCGGCCTACGCGGTGGTGCCCGGCGAAGACCAGCTCCTGCGGCAATGGCTGCGGCGCTACGCGCTCCGCCTCCGCCAGGAACCGGCCAGCGGCGAAACCTTGCGAGCCAACATGCTGCGTGCCAACCCGAAGTTCGTACTGCGCAATTACCTCGCCCAAGGGGCCATTGAGGCCGCCGAAGCCGGTGACTTGTCCCGGCTCGAAACGCTGTTCGAAGTACTGAAAACGCCGTTTGCTGAACACCCTGCGCACGACGAGCTGGCCGCCAAGCGGCCCGACTGGGCCCGCGACAAGCCCGGCAGCGCCACGCTCTCGTGCAGCTCCTAAGCAGTAGCTGGGCCAATGTGCCGCACCCGGGCCCCGCCCTGATGGACGGGCTGCTGCTCGGCTGGGGCCCTACGCGCGGGCTCGTGGCGTCCGGGCTGCTTGGCTCGGGTTAGTTCAGGCCCACCTTGCCTTTCATCGATTCGAAGAGCTTGGGCGAGTCGAAGCCGACGCCGTGCTTGAACACGATTTCCATCTGGCGGAGTTGGTGGATGTCCTGCTCGGGGTCGCCGTTTACCAGCACCAAGTCGGCCTGCTTGCCGGCTTCTATGGTACCGATTTCCTTTTCGCGGCCCAGGTAGCGGGCTCCGTTGAGGGTACAGATTTTGATGGCTTGCAGCGGCGTGAAGCCGCCTTCGACTAGCAATTCGATTTCGTGGCGGTTGGCGTAGCCAGCTATGGTGCGGCCCGCGCCGGTGGGGTCGGTGCCGGCCACGAGTAGGCCCCCAGCGTCGTAGAACTGCTTTTCCCAGGCTTGCTCCTTTTTGAAGAGGGCCACGCTGGCCGAGTCCTTGCCCTGGTTTTGCTGCCACGTGGTGGTTTCGCGCTCTTGCAGCTGCGGAATCAGGGCATCGAGGCCGCCGCCAAGCACCACTTCGCGTCCGGTGTAGGGCTCGAACACGGGCAGCGTGGAGGTAAGGGCCACGTGCTTGCCGATAAGAAATTTGATGAGGTCCGCCATGGCGGGGCTGTTCACGGGCAGGCGTTGCAGGGCCTGGTGGGCGGCGGGGTAGTCGGCCACGTCGGGCGTTTTGTTGGGCACAAAATCCGAGCTGGCCATGAAGCCGTGCTCCAGGTTGTCAATGCCAAGGTCGGCGGCCTCGCGGTAGGTGAGGGCGCAGAGGTGGCCGGTGATTTTGAGGTGGCGCGGGTGGGCCTCGCGCACCACGGCGGCCAGGTCGGCGCGGGTGGCGTGCATGTACATTTTGAACGAGGTGCAGCCCCGGTCGGCCCAGAACTTGGTGGCGGCGGCGGCTTCCTCGGGGCCCTTCACGGTGTTCAGGGCCGGAATGTCCATGCTCGGCTCCTCGATGTAGGGCGCCGTTACGTCCATGTCGGGCCCGGTGAACTTGCCCTCACCGATGAGCCGCTGAATGGCCAGGTCGGTTTGGGGCTCGATGCTGCCGGCCGTGCGGATGGTGGTGGCCCCGCCCGCCAGGTACAGCCGCGGGAACGAGTACGGCATCTGGGCGATGTTGAAGAACCCGCCCGCCGGCATGGTGTAGTACAGGTGCTCGTGCAGCATCACCAGGCCGGGAATCAGCGTTTTGCCAGCGCAGCTCACCACCTGGGCCCCGGCGGGCACCTTCACCTTTTTGCTGGGGCCCACCTGCTCGATGCGGCCGCCGCGCAGCAGCACAGTTTGGTGCAGCAGCGCCGGCCGCCCGGTGCCGTCGATGACCTTGGCGTCGGTGAGGGCCACCACCGGCGCGTTCACCTTGATGAAGGCTTGCACCTGGGGCGTGAACGCGGGCGGGGCCTGCGCCCGGCTGGCCGCGGCCGGGGCCCCGGCGAGTACGGCGCTTAGGAAGCAGCGAAAAAGCGAGTTTTTTCTCATCGTGGCGGGGAGCAAAAGGGCCGGAGTTAGCTGGGCAAATGTAGGCTGCTACCACCGGCCTGAATATCTCGTAGAGCTACTATGCGCATCCCCTACCAGCAGTTTCAGCAAGAGTTCAAACGGGTGTTAATGACCTTGGATTTCCCCGAGGCCAAGGCCGGGCAGTGCGCCACGCTGTTTGCCGAAAACAGCCGCGACGGCGTGTACACCCACGGCCTGAACCGTTTCCCTACCTTCGTGGGCCACGTGAAGGCGAGCCTGGTGCACCCCGCCGAGCCGGAGCTGGTGGAAACCAACGGCTTGGTGGAGCGCTGGGACGGCCACTTGGGCCCCGGCCCTACCAACGCGGCCACGGGCATGGCGCGGGCCATTGCCCTGGCCGGACAGCACGGCCTCGGCTGCGTGGCCCTGCGCAACGCCAACCACTGGATGCGCGGCGGCACCTACGGCTGGCAGGCCGCCGAGGCCGGCTGCATCGGCCTGTGCTTCACCAATACCATCGCCAACGTGACGCCCTGGGGCGGCACCGACGCCCGCCTCGGCAACAACCCCTTGGTGCTGGCCGTGCCCCGCGCGGCCGGCCACCTGGTGCTCGACATGGCCCTGTCGCAGTACTCGTTTGGCAAGGTGAGCACCTACGCCGCGGCCCACGAGGCGCTGCCCGTACCCGGCGGCTACGACCAGGCCGGCAACCTGACCACCGATGCCGCCGAAATCATGGCCTCGCAGCGCGGCGTGCCCATCGGCTTCTGGAAAGGCTCGGGGCTGGCGCTGATGCTCGACGTGGTACTGACGGCCCTGAGCGGCGGTCGTTCCACGGCCGACATCACCCGGAGCGGGCAGGAATCCGGGGTGTCGCAGTGCTTCATCTGCATCCGGCAGCCGGCTTTGCACGAGTCGGTCATCGAAGAAATGCTGCGCTTTACCAAAAGCAGTCCGCTGGGGCCCGGCAGCGCGGGCATTTTTTACCCCGGCGAGCAGTCGTTGGCTACCCGCACGGCCAACCTGGCGCAGGGCACCCCGGTGAACGAGGCCATTTGGGAGCAGGTGCTGCGCATGTAGTTACCCGCCCAGCCAGAGAACCACTTAACGCTTTATGGCTACTTACCACATCGGCTGCTCGGGCTACCACTACCGGCACTGGCGCGGCGTGTTCTACCCCGAAAAACTGCCCATGCGGCGCTGGTTCGAGTACTACTGCCAGCAGTTCCGCACCCTGGAGCTGAACGTGACGTTCTACCGCTTTCCGCAACTATCCTTCTTGGAAAACTGGTACGCGCAGGCCCCGGCCGACTTTCAATTTGCCGTGAAAGTGCCGCAGCTGATCACCCACTACAAGCAGTTTCACGGCGTGGGGCAACTGCTGGGCGACTTCTACGGCACGGCCGGCCGGGGCCTGCTCGACAAGCTGGGGCCCGTGCTGTTTCAGCTACCCCCGCGCCTGGCCTACGACGCCGACCGGCTAACGCGCATCCTCGACTGCCTCGACCCGGCGTTTGTGAACGTGCTCGAATTTCGGCACCCCAGCTGGTGGCGCGACGAGGTGTACGACGCCCTACGGCTGCGCCAAGTGGTATTCAGTGGCCAAAGCCACCCGCTGCTGCCCGATGCCGTGGTGGCCACCGCGCCCACGCTGTACTACCGGTTCCACGGCGTGCCGCACCTCTACGCCTCGCCCTACGACGCGCCGTTCTTGCAGCGCGTGGCTGCGGCAGTTGCCGCCGCCCCGGGCGTGGAGCAGGCTTATTTGTACTTCAACAACGACATCGACGGCTCGGCCATCGGCAACGCCCACCAGCTGCTTGACGCGGTGGGTTCAGCCCAGCCGCGTGGCGCCAACTAACCGGGCCAACACCGCGTGGCGCCAGCTAAATAGCCTGGGGCCCCGGGGCCGCTTGATTTGTTGCGCCTCACTGCACCAGCGAAGCCGCCGCTGGGGCCACGGCATCGGCCGCGTGGGGCGCGGGCCGGGGGGCCGTTTGGCGGCGCATCAGCAGCAAATAGATTCCAGCCGAAAGCAGGAAGCCCACGAACCACGCGTAGTTGTACACGGCCACCAGGCCGGGCCACACCGCACCCTTGGGCAGCACGCCGATGGCGGTGAGGAAGCCCGGCACGTTGGGCAGCACGCCCAGCGCCAGGGCCAGCAGGGCGGCGGGGTTCACGCCGCCGCGGTAGGCGTAGGGGCCCCGGTACTGGTAGAGGGCGGGCAGGTCGAGCTGCTGGTGGCGCAGCAGGTAGTAATCGGCAATCATGATGGCGCCGATGGGCCCCAGCAGCGCCGAATAGCCCACGAGCCAGGTGAAGATGTAGCCCGATGGGTCGGCGATAAGCTTCCAGGGGAAGATGAGCATGCCGAAGACGCCGGTGACGTAGCCGCCGGCCTTGAAGCTGATGCGCGTAGGCGACACGTTGGCGAAGTCGTTGGCGGGACTCACGATATTGGCCGCAATGTTGGTGGCCAGCGTGCTCAGGGCCACGGCTAGCATAGCAGCACTCACCAGCAGCTTGCTCTCGAACTTGGCGGCCAGCACCACGGGGTCCCAAATGGTGTGGCCGTAGATGACAAACGTGGCCGACGTGACCACCACCCCCACGAAGGAAAACAGCGTCATCGACGCGGGCAGGCCGATGGCCTGGCCCAGTTGCTGGGCCCGCTGGCTGGTGGCGTAGCGCGTGAAATCCGGGATGTTGAGCGAAAGCGTGGCCCAAAACCCCACCATGCCCGTGAGGGAGGGAAAAAAGAAGGCCCAAAATGCGGCGCTCGACGTGAACTTGCTGGGCTGCGCCAGGATGGGCCCCAGCCCATGCCCGGCCGATATGCCCCAAAACAGCAGCGCCAACGCCGCTACTGGCAGGAAAATGCCTTGAAAACCAGTAGCTTCCGAATACTCTCGACGCCCAAATACACCACGTACATGTTCAGCAGCTAGAACAGGAAGAACAGCAGCGCGGGCCCCGTGGCCAGGCCCCAGCTGGCCGGGAACACGGCCGGCAGCGTGCCCAGCGCCGGTACCCACAGCACGGCCATTTGATAGAGGGCGTAGCCACCGATCCAGGTTTGGATGCCGAACCAGCCGCAGGCGATGATGGCCCGCAGCAGGGCCGGCACGTTGGCCCCGCGCACGCCAAAGCTGGCGCGGGCCAGCACCGGAAACGGGATGCCGTTCCGGGCCCCGGCGCGGCCGTTTAACAGCATGGGCACCAGCACGATGGTGTTGCCCAGAAAGATGGTGAGCAGCGATTCCTACCAGTTCATCCCGCCTTCGATGAGCGAACTGGCCAGCATGTAGGTGGGAATGCATAGGCTTATGCTGATCCAGAGGGCGGCGTAGTTACCGGTGCCCCAGGTGCGGTCGGCCAGGGCCACCGGGGCCAGGTCAACGCTGGTGAAGCCGGGGGCCGGGGCAAGTTGCGGCGACGTATCCATGCGGTTCCAAGTAAAAGGGCTCGGAGCGAATGTAGTGACAACGTGGGCTTTGGCCCCCCAGGATACCATATGTTTTTTAGCCGGGGCCCCAGCACTGCTTGCTAATCGCAAAAAGCCCCGAACCTAGCGCAGGTTCGGGGGCCCTAATTGGCAACTGCGCTAGCGTTAGCGCCGGTGGCTGGCGGTGGGGACGAAAGCCGTGGCCTTAGGGGCCCCAGCGGCCGCCACGCGCCACACTTTGTTGCCCGCGTCATCCATCACCAGCAGGGCCCCATCGGGCAGCGTCACCACGCCTACGGGGCGGCCGTAGGCCTTGTCGGAGTCGCCACCGACGAGGAAGCCGGTGAGGAAATCCTCGGGTTTGCCGGCCGGTTTGCCATCCTTGAAGGGCACGAAGGCCACCTTGTAGCCCGAGAAAGCGGCGCGGTTCCAGGAGCCATGTTCGCCCACGAATGCGCCGTTCTGGTACTTGGCGGGGAAGGCTTTCTGGTCATAAAATGTGAGGCCCAGGGCCGCTACGTGGGGCCCCATCGGTACATCGGGCACGAGGGCTTTCTGCACCAATTCGGGGTGCTCGCCCTTGCGGCGGGGGTCTACATTCTGGCCGTAGTACGAATAGGGCCAGCCGTAGAAACCGCCTTCTTTCACGCTGGTGATGTAGTCGGGCACCAGCTCGTCGCCCAGCTCATCCCGCTCGTTTACGGCCGCCCACAGTGTGGAGGTGCCGGGGTAATAAGCCAGGCCGATGGGGTTGCGCAGGCCGCTGGCGTAGATCTTCTCGCCCGAGCCATCGGGGTTAATTTCTAAGATATTGGCCCGGCGCACCTCGTTTTCGGGGCCGTGCTCCTGCACGTTCGAGCCCGAGCCGACGGTTACAAAAATCGTTTTACCGTCCTTGCTGGCCAGCAAATTGCGGGTCCAGTGGTTGTTGTAGCCGCCTTCGGGCAGGCTCAGAATTTTCTGGCCCGCGCCGCTGATCTTAGTGGCCCCCGGCTGGTATGGGTAGCGCAGCACGCCGTCGGTATTGGCCACGTAAAACGAATTGCCCAGCACCAGCATCCCAAACGGCTGGTTGAGGCCGCCCAGAAACACGGTACGCACATCGGGCTTGCCATCGTGGTCGGTGTCGCGCAGCAGCGTGATGCGGTTGGCGCTAGTGGCTTGCAGTGAGCGCGACTTGTCTAGGTTCAGGGCGGCGGCAATCTCCTTTTTGGTGCCCTTGGGCAGTGTAGTGGCCTCGGCGATGAGCACGTCGCCGTTGGGGGCCACGTAGGCCCAGCGCGGGCTTTCGAAGGCCCCGGCAAACTCCGTCACGGTGAAGCCAGCCGGCGCGGTAGGCGTTTTGCCCGCGGGCCAGTCGATGATGTCCACTTTTTTGCTCACCGATTTGGTGGCGTAGGGCGCGGGCAGGTGCACCGATTCCTCGACGGGCGTGGTCACGGTTTGGGCCGGCGTGGTAGCGGCGGCATATTGCTTTTCCTGGGTACTGGGCCCGCCGTTGCAGGCAGCCAGTAAGCCAAGGCTAGCCAGTGGCAGAACGTTTTTAAAATGCATGGTCAACGGAGAATACGGTAGAAACACAGGGCCCTGGGGTCGCGAGAGAACAGCCACAGCCTTGGCATTTTACATCTTTTCTTCATGATTGGTTGTCCGTGGGGCCCCAACAAAAACGGCCCGCTTCACAGCGGGCCGTTTTATTTAGCATTAGCGCTTGGGCTGGATGCCTATTTGCGCGACGCCTTTCTAACGCGGGCCTTTTTGCGGGCCGGGGCGGCACCGTCGGGGGCCGTTTTGCCTTCGGCTTGCAGCTGGGCGATGGTCGGGGCCGGGCCGTATTTGGCTTCGGCCGGGTTGGCTTCGCCGGTCAGGTAGGGGTCAAATTCTACGCGGCGGTTTTTGGCGCGGCCGGCAGCGGTCTTGCTGGTGTCAAGCGGCTTGGTTTTGCCGTAGCCGCGGGCTTCGATGCGCTCGGCGGGCACGCCCTTTTTGAGCAGGTAGTCGCGGGCTGAGGCGGCGCGGTCGTACGAGAGGCGCAAGTTGTAGCCTTCGCTGCCCTTGCTGTCGGTGTGGCCAGCCAAGCTGAGGCTGTAGTCGGGGAACTCGGTCAAGGTTTGCGCAATCTGGTCGAGCCGCTCGTTCGACACCCGCAGCAAGCGTGCCCGGTTGTATTCGAACTGAATGAACTTAGTGGCCTTTTGCTCGGGCGACATTTCGGGGCAGCCGTTGGCGTTCACCTTCGTACCGGCCGGGGTATTGGGGCACTTGTCCTGGGCATCAGCCACGCCGTCGCCGTCCGAGTCAATGGGGCAGCCGTTTTCGTCCACTTTTACGCCAGCCGGGGTGCCGGGGCACTTGTCTTTGTCGTCCGATACACCGTCGGCGTCCGCGTCAAGCGGGCAGCCGCTGGCGTCCACTTTGGTGCCAGCCGGGGTATTGGGGCACTTGTCGTCGCCATCGGCCACGCCGTCGCCGTCGGCATCCGGGCAGCCTTGCAGGGCGGCCAAGCCTTTCACGTCGGGGCACTTGTCTTGGTAGTCGGCCACGCCGTCGCCGTCCGTATCAACCGGGCAACCGTTTTCGTCTACTTTCACACCGGTGGGCGTGTCGGGGCACTTGTCTTTGCGGTCGGGCACGCCGTCGCCGTCCGTGTCTTTGGCCTTGCCCAGGGCCAGCGTCAAGCCCAGTGAATGCACCAGGAAGTCGTCGTAGCGGTTATCCGTCGCGCTGTACACGTTATCCGTCCGCTCGGTCAGCGGGTAGTGGTAGGCCGTTTGCAGGTCGAGTGACAGTGCTGGCGACAAGTGGAAGCGCAGCAGGGCCCCACCCATGAAGTCGGGCCGGCCGATGGCGTTGTCGAAGTTGTTCGTGCCGTTGTTGCCCACGCTGTGCGCCAGGTACATGCCCACGCCACCGAAAATAGCTGGCTGGATGAAGGCGTCTTCTTTCAGAATTTTGCCGTTGTTGAGCTTCAGCTTCACGAACAAATCCACGAGGCCCGACTTCACGTCGTAGCCCGAGGGCTGCCCGTACGGCCGGTTTTTGGGGAAGCGGTAGAGCTCATAGTTGCCCATCAGGCCCAGGTCGAACGACGGGGAGAGGTAGCGCGTGATGGCGGCACCGCCACCAAAGCGCAGGCCTTCGCGGCCCAGGTTCCACCAGTCGGTGCCAATTTCGCCACGGTATTGCAGCACGCTAACGTTGCCGCTGATGGCTGTCTTGTGGTCGGCCGTTTGCGCATGCGCGCCAAACGAAGCCCCTAGCGATGCCGCAGCAAGCACGGCACCGGACGCCAGGTTCCGGGTAGAGAAAAGGTTTAATTTCATACGGGGTGAAAGAAAGGGTAACAGTTCCTTAATAATGTTAAGGCCCTATACTTCCTTACCCGTAAAAAGTTGCCCTTTGTAGTAGCCTTGAGGCCCTAGCAATTTACATTCGGCCGTAATTCAGGCCCAGAATTAGCACAATGCCAATAACCATTAAGATGAGGTAGGTTTCGACGGCGCCGGTTTGCACGTAGCGCAGCAGGTAGCCGCCGCCCTGCACCGCCCGCCCGAAGCCGTTGGTGATAGGGTTGATAACGCCGTTTTCCACGAACTTGTAGAGGCCGCGCGACAGGGCCATGGTGGGCTTCACGAACAGGGCATCGTACAGCTCGTCGATGTAATACTTGTGGTACACCAGATTTTCGGGGGCCGAGCGCGGGGCATCGTCGGCTACCGGGCGCTGGGCGCGGGCCACGTATAGCACGTAGGCCAGCACAATGCCAAGCACGCCGGCCGCCACCGACAAGCCGATAAGCATTAGCTCGGTGCCGTGGTCGGGCTCCAGGGCAAAGGCTGCCGGGTTGAGTCGACGCGAGTAGGTGAAGAGCGGGGCCAGGAAATCGGCCAGGTAGTGCTTGCCCAGCACCATAGGGGCCCCCATGAAGCCGCCCACGGCGGCCAGAATGGCGAGCACAACGAGCGGCAAGGTCATGCTGGCCGGCGACTCGTGCAAGTGGTGCTTCTGCTCTTCGGTGCCGCGGAACTCGCCGAAGAAGGCTAAGAATAGCAGGCGGAACATGTAGAACGCCGTGAGGAACGAGGTGAACAGGCCCACGGCCCACATCAGCTTGCTGTGCTCGTAGATGTGGCTCAGGATTTCATCTTTCGAGAAAAAGCCCGAGAATGGCGGGATGCCCGAAATGGCCAGGCAGCCGATGAAGAAAGTGAAGAACGTGATGGGCAGGGCTTTGCGCAGGCCGCCCATGCGGCGCAGGTCCTGCTCGTTGCTCATGGCGTGGATAACCGAACCGGCCCCCAGGAACATCAGGGCCTTGAAAAAGGCGTGGGTGAGCACGTGGAACAGCGACGACGAGTAGCCCATTACGCCCAAGGCCAGGAACATGTAGCCGAGCTGCGACACCGTGGAGTAGGCCAGCACCTTCTTGATGTCGTTCTGGGCCAGGCCGATGGTGGCGGCGAAAAACGCCGTAGCCAAGCCGATGATGCCCACCACCTCCAGCGTTTGGGGCGCGAGCGTGAAGAGCACGTTGGCCCGCAGCACCATGTAGATGCCGGCCGTGACCATAGTGGCGGCGTGAATGAGGGCCGACACTGGCGTGGGGCCCGCCATGGCGTCGGGCAGCCAGGTGTAGAGCGGCAACTGGGCCGATTTGCCCATGGCCCCCACGAACAGCAGCAGCGTGATGGCCGTGCAGATGCCCACGGTGTAGGGCCCAAACTCCAACAGCGAGGCTTTCTGAAACACCTCGCCGTACTGCACCGAGTTGAAGGTGAAGTAGATGAGGAAGATGCCCAGCAGGAAGCCCAGGTCGCCGATGCGGTTGATGATGAAGGCTTTCTTGGCGGCGTTGTTGTAGCTGGTGTGGGTGTTCCAGAAGCCGATGAGCAAGTACGAGCAGAGCCCCACGCCTTCCCAGCCGATGAAGAGAATGACGAAGTTGGCGCCCAGCACCAGCACCAACATGCTGAACACGAACAGGTTCAGGAAGCTAAAGAACTTGCCCACGTTCTCGTCGTGCGCCATGTAGCCGATACTGTACACGTGGATGAGGAAACCCACGCCGGTCACGAGCAGCAGCATAATCAGGCTGAGCTGGTCGATCTGGTAGCTGAACGGGATTTGCAGCGAAGCCACGGATATCCAATCGAATAGCTCGACGGTGTAGGCGCGGTGCACCGTGGTGCCGGGCAGGGCCCAGCCCGCCGCCGGGTGCAGGAAGCTCCAGAACAGGAACGCGGAAATCAGGAACGAGCCCAGCACGGTGGCGCTGCCCAGCAATCCGGCCAGCGCAGCCGGCAGGCGTTTGTTAAGCAAGCCGTTCAGCAAGAAGCCCACGAAGGGCAGCAGCGGAATGAGGACGTAGAGCAGGGTGGTGTGCGGCGCGTTGGGGCCAGGAATAACGGTTTCCATCAAGGAGGGAGTGAAGGAGCGAATGGGTGAATGAAAGGAGGGCTAAATGAGCAATAGAGCGGAGGGCCGGGGCCCCATTCGCTCATTCACTCCTTTGCTCATTCACCACTTGAGCCGGCTCAGCAGGTTGACGTCGGTGGTTTGGAAATTGCGGTAAATCATGACGATGATGCCCAGGCCCACGGCCACTTCGGCGGCCGCCACAGCCATAATGAAGAACACGAAAATTTGCCCGTTGGGGTCGGCGCGGTAGGCCGAAAAGGCCGTCAGCAGGATATTCACGGCGTTCAACATCAGCTCGATGCACATGAAGATGATGATGGCGTTGCGCCGCGTGAGCACCCCCACCACGCCGATGGAAAACAGGGCCGTGGCAAAAAAAACGTAGTACTGCAGCGGAACGGTGCGGATGACTTCAGGAATGGTGGCTTCCATGCGGGGCGGAACGGGCGGAGAATCGGACCGGGTTTGGGCCGTATTTTGGGCAGGCAAAGGTATCCTGAAAAAGCAAACCCCCCGCCGGTTAAAGTATTAGGGCCGGGGCCCCGTCTGCTTGCCTACCATGGAAAACCTGGCTTTTTCGCTCCCCACTCCTATCCTCCCGATGACGGCCTCGCAGCAAGACCGGCAAATTGCCGACGCCGTGCGCCAGCAGCGGCCCCGGCTACTGCAGTTCATCCGCCGCCGCATTCCCGACGAAGCGGAGGCCGAAGACCTGCTGCAAGACGTGTTTGCCGAGCTGGTGGAAAGCTACCGCCTGCTGAAACCCGTGGAGCAGGCGGCCGCCTGGCTCTTCCGGGTGGCCCGCAACCGCATCATCGACCTGTACCGCCGGCAGCGGCCGGTGTCGCTCGAAACGGCATTCGGGGCCGCCGAGGCCGACCCCGACGGCGAGGGCCTGCTGCTGGCCGACTTGCTGCCAGCCCCCGACGACTCGCCCGAAAACCGCCTGCTGCGCGAAACCCTGATGGAGGCCCTGGCCGATGCCCTGGCCGAGCTGCCGGTGGCCCAGCGCGAAGTGTTCGTGTGGCACGAGCTGGAGGACAAGAGCTTCAAGGAGATGGAGGCCGAAACCGGCGTGCCGCTCAAAACCTTGATTTCGCGCAAGCACTACGCCGTGCTGCACCTGCGCAAGCGCCTGCAAAAGCTCTACACCGAGCTGTTCACGGACTAGCCGGGGCCCCGGGGCCCTCCTAATTTTTACTGACTCAACTTAATGATTACCTTATCATGAACCGTCAATTCTGGCTGCTGCGCGGCCTCAAGTTCGTTGTTTTCGCCAGTCTGTTTGTCACAGCCGTGCTGTTCCTCACCCAGTATTTGTGGAACTGGTTGGTGCCGGCGCTCTTCCACGGGCCCCCCATCACGCTAGGCCAAACCTTCGGGCTACTGCTGCTCAGCCGCTTGCTGTTCGGCAGCTGGGGCGGGCGCCGCGGCAGCTGGGCCCAGAAACGCCGCGCCTGGCAGCAGCGCATGGCCGGACGCATGGAAAACCTAAGCCCCGAAGCCCGCGAGAAATTCCGCCAGCAAATGCAAGCCAAGTGCGGCGGCATGGGCTGGATGCGCCGGCCCGAAGCCGCCGCCCCGGCGCAACAACCCGCGTAGCTTTCCTGGGGCCCCAGGGGCCCCTCGTGCTGACTTGTTGGGGAATGGGCTGATTATGTTGGCGCAGTTTCCGAGTCCGTGTCCAGAGCCCTGTTGAACGGAGTGGTAGTCTGTTTAACGTTAGCACGGCAACGGAGTGCCACTCCGTTCTACAGCCATTCGTACGCTGACTGCTAAACTTCCTAAACAGCTTCTAATAAAAAGGCGCAGCCCCAGCAGGGTTGCGCCTTTTTTTGCACCCCTGCTCAGGGCCCTACAGTTTGAGGTCTTTGGTGTTGTCGTCGAGCTGGCGGTCGATGATGAGGTGGTCGGGGTCGATGGCGACGGAGGCGGGTTTCCGGTTTACCACGAAGCGGAGCTGGTTGTCGCCGGCGCGCAGGTGGCGCTTCACGAGCAGCAGCGGCGCCACGGGCTTTTTGTCGGGGCCCAAGGCGGGGAAGACGGCCACGGGCAGGGCGTCGCGGGATTGGTCGGCGGGGCGCTGGTTGCCCAGGCTGTCGGCGTAGAACTTGGCCGATTTCACCGTGAAATCGACTTGGTAGCGGCCGTCGGGCAGCTTTTTGGCGCTGGCGGCCGTCACGCGGTTGCCAAACAGCGTGATGCGCTCGAAGGCATCGGTGAGGTAGGCTTGCAGTGAATCGGGCGCGGCCCGGCGCAGGTAGCCGGTGAACTCGGGCGAGTTGGTGTAGGGCGGGCCCTGGAAGGCTACGGCGGCCACGTACTTCTTCAGGGCCCCGTTCAGCGTCGCCTCGCCCAAGTAGTCTTGCAGGGCGTACATCACCACCGAGCCCTTGGCATAGTGGATGTACTGCTGGTTTTCGACCAGGGCCAGCGGCACCTCCTTCTTGCGCTCGAAGGCCCGCCCGCTGAGGTAGCGGTTCATGTCGTACTTGAGGAAGCGCTGCATGGCGACCGGGCCGTTGTGGTGGCGTAGCACCATCAGGGCCGAATACTCGGCCATGGCTTCGGCCATCAGCGTGCTGCCCTGCACGTTGCCGCCGATGACCTGGTGGGCCCACCACTGGTGCGCCACCTCGTGGGCCGTCACGTAGTACGGGTAGTTCAGGTCTTCGGGGTCCTTGTCTTTCACGTTGGCAATGAAGCCGATGGCCTCCGAAAATGGCACCGTGTTGGCGAAGCTTTGGGCGAAGGCCTGGTAGCGCGGGAACTCCAGGATGCGCAGCTGCCGGTGCTGGTAGGGCGAGAAGTTGCGCGAGCAGTACGCCAGCGCGTCCTGGGCCCCGGCGGCCATGCGCTGGAGGTTGTACCCGTGGCCCGGCTGGTAGTAGATGGTAATGGGCACGGTGCGGTGGCCCACCGAGTCAACCCACTGGCTTTTGTATTCCTTGTAACGCGCCGACAGGAAGGTGTAGAAGTTAAGCATCGGCCGGTCCATCACATAGGTAAAGTAGCGGCGGCCGTCTTTCACCCACTCTTTTTGCAGGTAGCCGGGCGCCATAGCCGTTTGGTCGGCCTCGGTGCTGACGGTGGTGCGGAAGCGAATCCAGTCGGCGTCGTGGCTGATGTAGGTATTCTGGCGAGCCTTCAGGTCGTTTACCTTGGCCATGCGGGGCTTGGGTTTCAGGCCGTAGTTTTTGCGGTCCTGGTCGCCGCTTAGCTCGGCTCCTTCGCGGTAGCCCAGGCTGGGCAGGTAGTTGCTGCTGATGAAGGTGCCGTTGTATACGATGTCGGTACTCGAACCCGAGCTGGGGAAACCGCGCTCCTGGTACAGAATGTCCATGCCGAGCGCCAGCGAATCGCCGGGGGCCAGGGGCTGGGCCAGGCGGTAGAGGCGCACGCCGTAGGTGGTGTCGTTCAGGGCCAGGGTGGCCTGGCCGGGCTGGCCCAGCGTGAGGGAGCGCACGCGGGGGGTTTGCTCCACGGGAATGCTTACAATGACGGTGTCGAGGGCGCGGGCGTGCTTGTTCACCAGCGTGAACCGGCCCCGGAAGCGCACGGCGCGGGTACTCGGGAAAATCTCCGTGTTCATGTCCACGGCCGTAATGCGGGGCTGGGCCACGTCTTTGAGGCGGCGGTACTGCTTCTCGTAGGCCACTTGGCGCTTCTCGCCCGCTTTGGGCGTCCTGTATTCATTCAACACGTTGGTGTTGTAAAAAATGTAGCCACCCGCGCCCAGGCTCACGAGCAGGCCCAGGGCCAGGGCGGCGGTGCTGCTGGGGCCCCAGCGGCGGCGGGCTTCGCGCAGGCGGCCGGCGGCGTCGGTGCCGCGCGTCCAGAGCAAGCTGGCCAGCAGCACCAGCAGCACGGCCACGCCGGCCCACAGCAGCTTGGTCCACCAAAAGGCGGGCAGGAAGTGCCCGTAGCCGTTCATATCGGAATAGGGCCCCGGCGTGCCGCCGCCGCCGTAGCCCAGCAGCCGGTGGCCCAGGCCAATCTGGCTCCGGAAAATATTGGCCACGTAGTACACCACCATCACCGCGAAGCCCAGGTACTTGTTGTTCACCACTACCTGCGTCACCATGCTCAGCACGCACAGCAGCAGCAGGAATGGAAGCTGGTACAGGAACAGCGCTTGCAGGTAGAGACCGATTTCGTAGTGGAAGTAGCCCCTGAACGTCTGGATAACCAGGCCGCAGACCATTATCACGGCCAGCAGCACCACCTGCACCAGCCCCAGCGCCGCCAGCTTGCTCAGCAGCGGCACCCAGCTGGGCACGGGCACTGCATCGGTAATCTGGGCCACGCCGGCCTCGCGCTCGCGCCACACCAGCTCGCCACTGTAGAAGATGATGATGGCCAGAAAGAACAGGAAGAAGGAGCCGGTGATGGCCTCCAGCATCTCGTAAGTGACGGGGTAGGTAGCGGTATCGAAGGTTCTGCCGACCTGCGCCGAGGTGGCCAGCAGCAGGATTACGCCCGCCCCCGCAATGGCCAAAAAGTAGCGGCTGCGCACAATGCCCCGGAACTCCAGCTTGGTGAGGCTCCACCACTGGCGCAGGCTCATGGCGCCGGAGAATACCTGGGCCACGCGCGGCAGGCGCAGGCCGCCGGGCTGGGCAGCGGGGGCCCCTTCGGCCGCCAGGGCATCGGCGGCCGTCACGCGGCGGCTTTTTTTGTCGGGCTTATCCGAGGCGAAGGCCGAAAACCGGAACCGGGCGTAGCACAGCGCCAGCAGCCCCAGGCCAAAGGCCAGCCACACGGCCCGGTTCAGCAGCACGTAGCTGGAGAGGGGCAGCAGCAGGGAGTTTTTCTCGGCCGAAGTCCAGTAGCGGGTCGTGAATTCAATGGCCGACAAGCCAAAGGCATCCAGCGCGGCTACTAGGTGCTCATTCTTGAGGTCCTGCAGGTAAGACGTAGCCACCAGATACACCACCAGCAGCAGCACCGAGCCGATGTAGGTGCTCAGAATATTGCGCGTGAGCGTGGCCCCCGTGAAGAAAATAGCGCCCGAAAATAGCAGGTTGGGCAGCACCAGCACCAGGTAGGGCCACACGTAGGTGCCGGCCGGGGCCACGGCCAAAAACCGGTCGGCTTGCACCCAGGGCATAATTCCCGCCACCGCTGCGCCCAGCCCGATGCCGCTGAATACCAGCACCGAAATCAGGTAAGAGCCAAAAACCGCCCGCCCAGGTAACCAAATTTGCTAATGGGCGTGGTGTAGAACAGCGCGTGCGTGCGGTACTCGAAGTCGCGGTACACGGGGTTGCCCATCAGCGAGGAGGCGATGATGACGCCAAACACGCTGAGCACCGCCGTGATGATGTTGAGCGAAAACGGGGCGTTGATTTTTACTGTCTGGCCGTCGCCGCCCAAGGCAACGTTCACGCCGGTACCGAAGCCGCCGCCCGCCGCCGTCACCAGCAAAAAGGCCATCAAAAACAGGAGAAAGAAATAAATCCAGGTGGCCGGCCGCTTGAGCCGGTACTTCAGTTCAAAAAGGAAAATGGGAAGAAACATAAAGGTTCGATTTAGAAGGGGTAATGGAGAAATATGGTGGCACGGTCAGGTGACCGTCATGCTGAGCGAAGTCGAAGCATCTCTACTGCGAAGAGTAATCCAATTGAAAGGATATACTGCTGCGGTAGAGATGCTTCGACTTCGCTCAGCATGACGACCTGGTGGCTCTAGGCCATTACTGCCCCACTTTTACTCCGCGCTTCGTACCGCTGAATCTCCGCGAAGTACACGTCCTCCAGGTCGGGGCTCACGGCTTCGAAGCCGCTGTCCGGGGCCCCATCGGCCAGCACGTGCACCACGGTTTTGCCCGCAAACAGGCGCGAGCTGATGACCTGCTGGCCAGCTTGCAGCGCCGATAATTCCGTCTTCTCAATCAGCTTCTTCCAGATTTTACCCTTCAGGTTGTTCATCACCGTGAGCGGGTCGCCGGTGAGCAGCACTTCGCCCTTGTTAATGATGGCCATGTGCCGGCACAGGTCGCTTACATCGCTGACGATATGCGTGCTAAGTATCACCACCAGGTTCTCGCCAATCTCCGAGAGCAGGTTGTGGAAGCGGTTGCGCTCGGCGGGGTCGAGGCCGGCCGTGGGCTCGTCCACGATGATGAGGCGCGGGTTGCCCAGCAGCGCCTGCGCAATGCCGAAGCGCTGCTTCATGCCGCCCGAGTAGCCGCCCACGTGCTTCTTGCGCACATCATAAAGGTTGGTTTGGTGCAGCAGGGCCCCCACCATTTCCTGGCGCTCCTTGCGGCTGGCAATGCCCTTTAAGGTGGCGAAGTGGTCGAGCAAATCCTCGGCGCTCACGCTGGGGTACACGCCAAACTCCTGGGGCAAGTAGCCCAGCACGCGGCGCACGGCTTCCTTGTCGTGCAGCACGTCGATGCCGTCGAGCACGATGCTGCCCGTGTCGGCGTCCTGCAGCGTGGCAATGGTGCGCATCAGGCTGCTTTTGCCCGCGCCGTTGGGCCCCAGCAGGCCAAACATGCCGTTGGGAATGTCGAGACTAACGTTTTTGAGCGCCTGGGTGCCGTTGGGGTACGTTTTGGAGAGGTTGGTAATGGTGAGGGCCATGGGCAGCAGAAAGGAAGGTGGTTTTGAAAAAAAGATAGTGGCTGAACCGAAGCAATTACAGCGGCAAATTGCAGATGCAAATAACAGGTAAGTAGTTGCCCAACACGTGCCAAACGGGCCAGCAAATAGCAACAGTGATGCTGAATGGCCAGGGGTATCGAATTAGGTAGTAGGCGAAAGCTGCTTTTGCACTGGCCCGCCAGCCCAGCGAACGGTAGCGGTCAGCCACTCGGCGTAGAGGCAGGCGCTGCCTTGGTCGATGCTGCGGGGCAGCGCCTGCAAAGCGGTTTGGGCGAGGGCCAGGGCCCGCGCGGGGTCGTCTGCCAAGCGGGCCAGGGCGGCTTCCACGCGGGCCGTTACATCAGCCGTGACCAAGGCACTGGGCTGCGCCAGTGCCCGAAAGGCGCGGGCGGCGGGTAAGTCGTGCTGGTAAGCGGCCGCGAAAAACGCCGATTCCAGCCAGCCACTGGCTTGGATGGCCGCCGGCTGCTGGGGCAGCTGCACCCGGTAGGCGGCCAGGTGCTCGCCGGCTTGTTCGATTTGCTGGGCATCGAGGGCCGCTAGGTAGAGGTAGTAGTGCGCGTAGCACTTGCAGGGTAGCTCCTGGGGCAAGGCGGCCGCGGCCGCGAGCAGGGCCTGTGGCAAGTGGCGGGGCCGGGTGCCGGCCATGGAGTGGGCCATGGCCGTAATCAGGGCCAGGTCGAGCTGGCCGGCCGCGTCGCCCCGCCACAGGTGCAGCAGCCGGCCACCGTCGCTGTAAAAACCGCCCAGGTGCATGGGTACCAGCGTCAGCAACGCCAGCAGCGCCGAAATGCCGCCGCTCGCGGCCAGCGCCACCGCCAGCACCTGGCCCACGGCCGAGGCAGCGGGGGGCAGCAGGGCGTAGGTGCCCAGCGCCACGGCCGCCCACGCCACACTGCCCAGCGGCCCACCCGCCCCAAATACCATAAACCGCCGGCGCAAGTCGCCATCATTAGGAGGCAGGCACAGGGCCATGCCGCCGGCCAGGTTCAGGCTTTTGTTCCAAACAAAGCGCAGCCGGCCCGCTTCGCGCTTCCACATCAGGGGCCCCACCACCAGCCAGCGGAATTGGAAGCGCTGCGTCTGCCCCGCCAGCACGTGGCCCAGCTCGTGCAGCAATACGGCCAGCAGCCAGGCCACCGGCAGCAGCGCCAGCAAGCCGGCCACCTGCCCCCGGCTCCACGCCCCGTGGTGCGACAGCCGCAGGCCGTGTTTTGCGCCCAAGCCCCCGACCACAGCGCCCAAGCCCGCGCACAGAACAAGAAGAAGGTACTTACGCAAGTTTTTCATGGTTGTAAAGAAGGACAATTATGGAACGGCTACGCCGCTGGCAGCTTGGTGCCCCGGCGGCACAGCCCGTATGTCGATGGCGTAGGCCCCGCATCGATGAGGCCGCAGACGAAGCAAATTTTATTCTCGGCATTATCAAAACCAACCTTCGTATAGGTCTTACCGCCAGGGAGATTATGCCATTGATAATGGTAAGAGCGGGGGGCAGGAAAAAGGAGCAGTAATAGGTAGAGCTGCAAATGAACGACCGGTGAATCGGCAGCGCAAGTAATTCATTACACCCGGCTTGTAACGAGGGGTGCTGGTCAGTCCTGACGGCGCCGTAGGCCAGAAAGACGCGTTGGCCGGGCGTTTAGGGACACTGGCCGAAATGCGGCCCCGGGAGCCCTAATGCCCCAATAGTTTTGAACTATTCAAGCAAAAAGTTAATCCTACCACTACTTCATCACCGTTTTATGAAACAATACTGCTACTCCTGCCTATTCCTGTTGTTGGCCATCATAGCTGGAGTTAGCCCCGCCCAGGCCCAAACCAAGCAGCCCCAAGCCAAACCGCATCACGCCCGGCTGCTGGCCGCCAACGTGTCGCGGGTGAACCCGGCGGCGCTAGCTGCCGCTGCGCCTCCCCCGCCCGTGGCGGCCCCGGTGGTACTGGCCGGCCGCGTCGAAACCCTGGCCGGGGCCCTACCTGGGGCCGTGGTGCGCTTGTCGCGCCTCGACCAAGTGTGCGTGACCGATGCACAAGGCAACTTTAGCTTCACGGTGCCCGCGGGTATGGGGCCCGAGGCGGCGGTGGCGTCATACGCCGGCTTTGCCGACGTGGCGGCTGCCCTCCAGCCCGGCACCACGCTAGCCGTGGTGCAGCTGCTCACGCCGGTCAACATTTCGCTCCCTAAGCAGCAGCAGCTCAAGGCCTACCTGAAAACTGCCCGCCAAGAGGTACGCTACGACCTGCGCCAAATCAAGTAGGGCCCCGGGGCCCTAACCGCCCTGCTTGCTGCCGCCGCTCTTGGTGTCGTCGTTGTTGATGCTTTTGCGCTGGCGGCCCTGCTGCGCCTGCCCGAAGCGGTAGCTAAAGCTCAGGCGGAAAGACCGTTGGTAGGCGCGGTACTCGTTGCGCTCCGTGAAGAAGGCCGTGGTAGTGGTGCTGCGGTATGCCCAGTAGTCGTTGAACGGGTTGGCCACGTTCAGAGTCAGGTCGGCCTTTTTCTCAAACAGGTCCTTCTTCACCCCGAACGAATAGTACAGGCTGGCGGGGCCCCGGCCCTGGATTTCGACTGTAGCCAGCGACCCGTTCACGAACGACTGCACCGTCAAGCCCTTGTCGAACTTATAGGCCGTGTTCATGTTGAAGCCGGCCGTGAAGCCGCGGCGCTCGGTATTCAGGGCCGGGCTGCGGCGCACGGTGTATTGCACGTCGGGGCCCCCGCTCAGTTCCCACTTCGGCAGGGGCTTGGCCGAGCCATAGAGGTTGAACTGGTAGAACGTGTTGGCGGCCACGTTGGCGAAGGTTTGCACCGTCACGCTGGCATCGGGCGCCACGCCGGCGGGCAGCGGCGCGGTGGGGTTTAGGGTGGAGAAGCGCACCGACTCGATGGCGTTGCCCGTGTGCCGCACCGAGGCCGAGGCGTTGAGCGTCACCGTTTTCACGGTGGTATTATAGCTCAACTCGTACGAGTCGGTCAGCTCGGGGTCGAGGGCGGGGTTGCCGTAGGAAATATTTTTGGCGTCGGAGCGGTCCACGAACGGGTTGAGGTAATCGATGAACGGCCGGGTGATGCGGCGGCTGTAGGCCAAGCGCAGGCTGTTTGCCTCGCTGAAGGCGTAGCGGGCGTTGCCGTTGGGCAGCAGCGTATTATAGCTACGTTCGAAGCCCGAGCTGCTGGTCCGGAAGTCGGCCGCCAGGGCCGTGCGCTCTACCCGGCTGCCAAGGCTGGCCGTAAGCTTGGGCCCCAGCCCAAACGAGTAGATGCCGTAGGCCGACTGCACATTCTGGGCGTAGCTGAAGTCGGTGGCGCGGCGCGGCGACTGGAAGAAATCGGTTGCGCGGGCCGGAAACAGCGTGTCGACGGTGGCCACCGAACCCGTGCGCCGGAAAATGGCCTTCAGGCCCACTTCCAGCGTTTTCTTGTCGCCAAACGGCTGGGTGAAATCGGTTTGGGCCGTGAACTCGTGGCCCGGCGTGCGGCCCCGGTTCCGCTCGCGGTAGTCGGCGCGGCTGCCGTCCAGCACCACGTCTGAGTTGGTGAACTGGTCGAAATCGTAGCCAAACGTGCCGGGGTTGTAGGCGTACTGGGCCAGCACGCTCCATTCCTTGCGGGCCTGGGCGAAGGTGCGGGTGTAGGTGCCGGTGCCCTCGACATTCAACCCACTGAACACGTTTTTGGTGGCGCGGGTGAAGAGCTGGTTCTGGCCGGCGTCAGGCGCGGTGTAGCGGTTCACCAGGTCGTGGGTGGTGTAGCCAGCGTAGCCGTTCACCGAGCCGGCCAGCGAAAAGCTGTGGTGCTCGGCGGGGTCGTAGTCGAGGCCCACCGTGCCGTACACCCAGCCGCCGCGGTTGCGGTTGGCGCTGCTTTGGCGCAGCGTATCGGGGGCCCCGGCGCCCGCGTAGCCCAGCCGCTCGGTGCTCAACTGGCCGGGGCTGTACCAGGCCCCCAAGTTGGCCGTGGAGGAAAACCCGATTTTGCCCTTCTTGAAGTTCAGCGCCGAATTGAAGTTGGTGTTGCGGTTGCCGCTGCTTAGGCCCACGCGGCCGTTCAAGCCCTGCTCCACCCCTTTTTTCAGCACAATGTTGATGGTGCCGGCCGTGCCCTCACCGTCGTACTTGGCCGGCGGCGTGGTGATGATTTCGACGCTCTTGATTTGGTCGGCGGGAATGCTTTTCAGCGCTTCGGCCAGGTTGCGGGCCAGCGTGGGCGAGGGCTTATTGTTCACCAGCACTTTAAAATTGCCCGAGCCACGCATTTTCACGTTGCCTTCGCCGTCCACGGCCAGCAAAGGGGCCTTGCGCAGCACGTCGGCCGCGGTGCCGCCGGCGTTGCTCACGTCCTGGTCGGCGTTGTATACGAGGCGGTCAGGGCGCACCTCCACCACCGGCTTCGAGCCGATGATGACGGCCTCGCCCAACGCCTGGGCCGCGGCCCGCAGGCGCAAGGGCCCCACGTCGGTCGGGCCCGCGCCCACTACCACGGCGCGGGTGCGGGGGCCGTAGCCCACGTAGCTGGCCCGCAGCCGGAAGGCCCCCGCCGCCAGCCTGGTTAGGCTAAACTTGCCCTGGTCGTCGGCCGCCACGCCGGTAATGGGCCTGTCATTGGGCGCCGGCGGCAGCAGCACCACCGTGGCGTAGGCCACCGGCTGGCGGCTGGCTGAGTCGAGCACCGTGCCGGTGAGCACGCCGGTACCGGCTACGGGGCCCTGGGCTGCGGCCGGCAAGGCAGTGGCCACCGCCACGAGCAGGCTCAGTAGCCCGCCCGTTGCGCAACGAGTAGAAAGTCTCATACGCAGTGAGTAGAAGGAAAGAGAACCGCCAGCACAGATGCCGATGAAGTCCGGATGGTTGCTTGCCGCGCCACCAACGGTGGGCTGCACAGCGGCTACCGGGGCCCCGAACCAAACGTTACCGCGGTTCTCAAAAAGTGTGTGGCCGGCGGGGCCAGGCACGGGGGCCAGTGGGCAGGTTGCAACGTTTTTCACGGCCGAAGCGGGGTTGGTGAGGACGAAGGCAAAAGTCCTCTCCCGCCCCACGGCCGGCGCTCCAGGCCATGGTTTGGCCCGCCCCAACTTATGATTTGGGCCGGGCTACTTCGCTGGGGGCCTGGTCCAGCAGCTTCTTGAACACGCGGTTAAACGTTGATTTTGAGTTGAATCCACTCTCCAGCGCCACGCCTACCAACGAGTAGTGCCCGAAGCGCGGGTCAGCCAGCTTGCGCCGCGCCTCCTCCACCCGGTAGGTGTTCACAAAGTCGTTGAAGTTTTGCCCACAGCCCGCGTTGATGACTTTGGAAAGCAGCGCCGGGTGCGTGCGCAGGCGGTGGGCCAGCTCGGTAAGCGTCAGCTCGGGCTCCAGCCAGGGCTGCTCGTCGGCCATCAAGGCCAGCAGTTTGTCGCGCCAGGGCCCCAGCTCGGGCGGCAGCGGCGCGGCGGGCGGCAGGAGCCCCGCGGCGGCGGCCGGGCGGGCGGCCGCCACCGGGGCCCCCAGCGCTGTTGGTTCAAAACCAGCGCCGCTACCGGGCAGTGGCGTGGCTTCGGCCACTCCCAGCACCGCTGGGGCCCCGAAGCGCAACGGGCTGGTAGCAGCTGCGTAGTTCGCCTGGATGCCCACCACAATCAGCCCGTATATAAGGATGCCGCGCAAGGCAAAGAAATTCCAGGCCGCGTCGTAGCTAAATTCGAACGCCGTATTCAGGGCCGTATACAGCAGGCCCACCGTCAGGACCAGCAGTTGCAGCAGAAGCAACTGCCGCAGCCCAGCAAAGCGCAGGCGCTCGGGGTCCGAGAAGTTGTCGTCGAGGTAGCGACGGTAGCGGCGGTACTCCGCCCACATGCGCAGCCCGTATCCCAGCAGTAGCCCGTGGCTGAGCAGCGCCAGCGGCAGAGCCAGCCCGTCGAGGGCCGTGGCTGCTGCGCCCTTCGTACCGAAAAAATCGGGCAGCGGCCGGCCCTGCATCCCGCGCCACCACACCAGGTCGTAAGCCGCCGCCGCCGCAAACAGGCCCAGCTCCAGCAGCGCCGGCAGCAGGTGCACCGCCAGCGGCCGCCAGCGAAATTCCTGGTTGGTAAGGCTGCGGAAATACAGGTAGTAGCCCGCGCCCAGCGCCGTGCCCAGGTGCCAGGGCACGTAAAACATCACCGTCGAGTGCCCATCGTGGCTGTCGAACCAGCCCGCGTAGCCCAGCATCCACTGCGTCACGCTGATAGTGGGCAGCACGATGAGCAGCGCCAGCAGCGCATCGGCGGGGGCCCCGCGCCGCAGGGCCCGACCCAGCAGCCACAGGGCGGCCGCCGCTCCCGGCACTACGAAGGGCAATAGCAACGCGCTGCGGGGGCCAAACTGGAAGAACATAGCGGTAAAAATACACCGCCAGGGCCCCTGTTTCTGCTGGCAATGCGGCCTAGCTTGGGGTGGTCCCGGCTATTATGTAGCATCTGTTTGATTTAGCTAAAAAGTGTTCCCAACCGTCATGCCCATCTGCGGCCAGGCCCTGGCCGCCCATGCCCAACGGAGCCGGCCACAAGCCCCGGGACTTCCCCGACTTGCTCGACAATAGGAACCAGTAGAAGTTTGGTGACTATAAAGGCACCATCCCGCTGCCCCTACTAGCGGGCGTGTTCGGTATTCCCACGCCCAAAGACGACATCAACGGCTTGCAAGTCGGCCACACCCACTGGGTGGGAAAAGACTTGAGCCGCATCGTCAAGTATTGCCAGAAACCTGTTGAAACAACGGCCCGCTTTTTCCTGCACTACACCCACCGGCAGGCCCTGTTGGATACCGTGCAGCTCACCCACTTGCCTTGGGGCCCCGCCGCGGGGCCCTCTCTCACGGCTTAGCCAACCCCAACACCTTATATAATAATAGCCAGACCAGGGCAGCCCAACGGGCTGCCCTTTTTCATAACCATTCCCAGAGCACCCAATAGCACCCACAAGTCTCCAGCTTTAGTTAATACCATTTGCACATTTATTATTTTTTATTGAAATATGATTTTATCTAATGTTTAATAAATCGTTTTTCTTTATTAAGTACAATAATATTTTATTTTTTATCTCATAAAACGAGAAATAAGTCTATGATTTGATTTTTAGTCCTATATTTGTCTATCGCAAAACAGCTGGCCAGCGAGTTGCACCTAAATTATAAGACGTTGTTTATTATTAGAATATTTATACTCTACAGCTTATTATTTTATTTTAGCAATTTCCCTATTTGGTTCCACCCTCTACTAGCTTCTATATGAATTTGCGCTTCTTAGCCCTTGCGGTAGGCCTGGCGTCCGGGCTGTTTAGCCACAGCACTTCGGCACAGGTAGTGGCCCCTAGCACAGGTGGCAGCGTAAGCCCTGTTCGCGTGACTACTACTACCGTGGATCTAGTTTTCGGTGATTCCGGCACAGGCCAAGGCCGGGTAGTAACGATGGCGGCTTCTCCTGGGGGCATGCCCGTACCGCTGGCTCCAGCCGACAGCACTTTTTACACTGCTAATACGATATACGGACAAGGCACAGCACTGGGCAAAGGTTTTGTAGTATACAATGGCACGGGGCGTAGCGCCACGATCACGGGGTTGCAACCCAATACCTATTATTATATAACTAACGCCGAATACAATACCGATGGGACTAGCATTGCATACAACAACCGTAGTAGCAGCATGGCTATATCCACCCGAGCTGTGCCCGTATCTCCGGCTCCCCTTGCAGTTGAGTTGACAGCGTTTGCTGGTACCATCGACGCCAACAGTATGGCCTTGTTACAGTGGTCTACAGCTACTGAACGCAATACATCTTACTTCGCTGTCGAGCGCTCATCTGATGGCGTTTATTTCTCTGAAGCCAACCGGATGGCGGCGGCTGGTACCAGTTCCCAGTCGCTTGCATACCATTGGCCGGATTCGAAACGCTTAACGCAACCAACTTACTACCGCTTGCGCCAAGTTGACCTTGACGGTACAGTGCACTATAGCAGCTCAATTGTTCTAAGCCCCGTGCCCCTCCTGGCTCGCAGAGTAGAAATATACCCAAACCCTAGCGTAGGCAAACCTGTGCAACTATTGCTTCAGGGCTTTGCTGGAGAAACTCTTACGCTGCAAATCGCTGATGCACTAGGCCGTCCTATCTCGATTCAAACTCTTGCTCCAATGACAGCTCAATCAACTACCCCCTTGCCCTTGCCTACTAGCTTAGCTGCGGGCACTTATTTCATCACGCTGGCCAGCAGCGACGGCCCCGTACAGAAACGCCTTATTGTTTCTAATTAAAGTGTTTTATAAGTCAGTCACAACAAGATAAGTAACTTTATATCAAAATGATACATTATGAATTAAAAATTACTATCACTATGGCGACTATCGCCCATATTCCATTTCCTTGATTATTACACCGCTTGATTTAGTGTCCTATCCTGTGCCAGCCACGCTATTATATTAGGCTGGTTATTCATTATGATTATTAGACAAAGAAGGCCCCTTCATTAGGAGGGGCCTTCTTTTTTTGCCGTTACGACTGTTTATCGTGACTAAAAAATCTCTGAAAAAGCTACATAGCGTTGCGATGCACGCCTTTGGCTAAGATTTGCTTTGGCACATTCACAGTAATATATTGGATCCATTGGGGTATGAGCAATAGTATTTTTGCACAAAATGCAGATACACAATATTTTCTTGCATAAAACCATCCTTGCGTTGAGATTCACGTATATTTGCGTGTCCCTTTTCTCATGTTATTTATTGGCATCATGCAACAACCTTTAAACACTAATTCATTCGCGCCTTATATACTATTGCAGCGAATCTGCTCTAGCAAAGCAAGCGCAATCGCCTTGCTAATCATCTTATTTGCAGGGTTTGCTAACTCAGCAACTGCTACTGAGTTTACTAAAAACTTTGTTGTCATCAACAAAAGCAACACGGGTAATGCTTATTACCAAGCATTAGGCAATGGTGCAACTCCAATCCAAGGCCAAAACTTTGGCACTTTCGACCGCGGAAACGGAAGTTTAATACTAGGCGGCGAAGCCAACACAAAGACGACTAATGGCGATGGGGTAATAGCTCCGATACTTTACTATAAAGTATATCTGACCGGCTCCACCACCACTGGTGATTTCATACCGTTAAACTTAACTAACAGACGGGATAACCTTGACGGGCCCAATACTCAGCGCTGGGATAACTTAAACGGGCCAAACCTTATTTCTAACACCGATGGTCCAGGTGTAGGTGTAACAGCTAATTACACGCTAGAAATATATTTTCAGGGCACTGGCACTTATGGGAATCCTACTACTACATTCCCGTTTTATGATAATAACAACAGCCCAGGCGTTAACTATAGAGCTACTTTTTCAGTAACTGGAAACACTCCTGTGCAGTGGACAGGCATCGCTGGAGAGGATCCTAATGGAACAGATTGGTTTAATCCGGGTAACTGGTCCCCTAATCGTGTACCTGATGCTAATACGGACGCTACGATTCCTGCCGGGGCAAGATATATTCCCAAAATATTTAACGGTAATCGTGGCGCAGCCAAAGTTCGTTCTTTACGTATTAGCAGCAACGGGATACCAAACGCCCGGCTATTCACTCTTGGCGGGGTGAATGGTTCGCCTGGAGAATTGCAGATATTTGGAGATTTTTCTACCCCCTTTGGAGGGTTTGGCCAAGATCCAAATTCAACCTTCGTCTTGGCTGGTAAAGACCAAACCTTCGACGGTGCCACGTTCAACAACGTTCGTATTGAGGGTGGCGGGACTAAGTCTTTAACAACCCGAATGGACATCAAGGGTACTTTGACCTTTGTAGATGGAGTACTTAAAACGCTGGATAAAGATGCCAGTACAAACAGTGTTGATCTAGTTTACGACCCAAGTAACATTGGAAACGAACCCCAAATTATCGGCGAGACAGAAACAAGTTATGTACTGGGCTTTCTGCGTAGTCTCAGCCGGCAAATTGATGCGGACAAAGCCAACGTGTTTAATAACATTGGGCTTGAGTTAATCCCTAACGGTAGCTCTCCAGGAGTTGTATCTGTCACGCGGCTTACCGGCTTCTCGTACAAAGGGGTGAACATAAGTCAAAGTATCAAGCGCAGCTTCACGTTGTCAGCTACTGGTAGCACTAGCACCCCGAGCTTTGCACTTCGTTTCCACTACTTGGATTCTGAATTGAACGGAATTTCTGAGAATAACCTTTTGCTTTTCCGCACACAAAACGGCACCGTTCCTTTCCGCCCTCTAACGAAAACTTCTATTGACCTTGCTAACAATGTCTTAGTACGTTCTAACATTGAGGGCGTGACGTTTGACGGAGTAAATACTCTATTAGGCATATTTACCCTCGGCGACTATACCAACGCACTGCCGGTGACGTTGACGAGCTTTGCGGCCGTGGCCCAGGGCCCCGACGCGCTGCTGACCTGGACCACCGCCCAGGAGTTGAACAACGCGGGCTTCGAGGTGCAGGTGTCGACCGACGGCACAACCTTCCGCGCGCTGGGCTTCGTGGCCGCCGCTTCGCCGAATAGCTCGGAAGCCCGCGCCTACCAGTACCGCGACGCGACGGCGGGCAAGCAGGGCACCCGCTACTACCGCTTGCGCCAGTTGGATGTGGACGGCAAGGAAAGCTTGTTCGCCCCGCAGTCCCTCACGTTTGGCGGGGCCCTGGCCACGTCAGTGCAGGGCTACCCCAACCCGTTCGCCTCGGAAATCAACTTGGCGCTGCAAACGGTGGCCGCCGGCCAAGCCACGGTGAGCGTACTCGACGGCGTGGGCCGCCAGGTGCGCCGCTGGCAGCCCACGCTGGCCGCCGGGGCCTCCAACCTGGTGCTCTCGGACCTGGCCAGCCTGCCCCACGGCCTCTACGTGGTGCAGGTGCGCTACCCGGACGGCCAGACCCAGCGCCTCAAGCTGGTGAAAGAATAGCTTTTCACTCAGCCCATAAAAAAAGCCTTGCGCGCCGCGCAGGGCTTTTTTTGTGGGCGAAACGGCAGTATTGGAATTTACAATAGCTGATTCTAAAGGGCTACGAAGGATCCATGAATACTACAGAGTTCTTTCACTAGAAAGCTGTACACTGATGTGGTAGGGCCATTGCACCAAACGTACAGTTAGCTTGTCGGGGCAGTTTCCTCTAGCGGTAGCTGGGCCAGCAACTGGAGCAGGTATTTATCGTCGCGGGCGGCTTTTTTACGCTTTCGTTTCAGGCTCACGACCAGCGGGGAGCACCGGAGCAGCGTCAAGGCCAGCTTGCGCATAGTCGAGAAATTGCGTGGGGCATGGCCGCGTCGGCACTGGCTGGCATCTTCGGCAAAGGTCACGTCCAGGTGCCAATGCTGCTGATTTTCAATGCCCCAATGCCCGCGCACCTACCCCCCTAGCGTGGCCGCGCTCGCCCCGGCCAGCGAGGAGAGAAAATAGCGCGTGGCCTGCTGCGCCTTCCCCGCCACCCAGCGCGTGGTCTGCTGGCAAACCAGCGTCTGCAAGCCCGGCCAGTCCGCGCCCGCATCCACCAGGCCCCCGTGCTGACTGACCCAGACTTGGCGCAGTTCCCCGCGTCCATGTCCCTTGTCGCGCTGCTGGTGGGCGGCGGGCTGGGCGCGCAAGGGAGCAAAGTGGGCGGCCACCAGCCGGTGTAACTCCCCCTGGTTTTGCTTGAGGGCCAGCACGTAATCAGCCCCTTTCTCCACCAGCTTCGCCGCCACCGACCGCTGGCAGCCCATGGCATCGAGCGTGACCACACGGCCTTTTACCTCCACCAGGTCGAGCACCTGCGGGATGGCCACCCATTCATTACGCTTGGTTTCCACTGCCGTCTGCGCCAGGCACAGGCGCTGCTCGGCCGCCCAGACGCTCACGAGCTGGACCGGGGCCTGGCGCTGGCCGGCGGGCGTGGTGCCGCGCAGCTGCTTGCCGTCGATAAGCAGGTGCCGACCGGCCAGCAACGCCACGATAGCCTGTCCCCACTGGCTCAGGCAACGCTCCAATTCGGTAGGCGCGAGGTGGCGAAAGACGCGGTTGAGCGTGTCATGGGACGGGCTGCCGGCCGGCAAGGCCATGAACTCGCGTAGCGTAGCCTCTTTGTCACAGGCATAATCGTAAATATCCTCAAATGTCTCGCAATCAGCTAATAAACCACAGAGCACGAGTAGCAAAATGTCGCTTAATTCATGTAAACAGCGGCCTTGCACCCGGTAATCCGTTATTTCCTCAAAAAATTCAGCATAGTCCATTCCCCAAAATTCGCTAACTACGCGTTTGGTGCAATGGCCCTACTGATGTGGAGGCGATTCCATATTGTACAAAATACCTGTAAGTATGATTATTTGTATTAATATTATTTTTAGCAGCATTTTTTGTATATTTGATAACTAGTTTTATACCTAATCAAGCGCCATTATGAAGCAACCATTATTCAAGATCCAACCTGCGCTACAAATAGCGTTACGGCACATATTCATTAATGGCAAACTTGGAATATTAATTGGGTTAATCATACTTGGTACAGGACTAGGAAGCCCGGCAGTTGCTACTGATTTTTATAAGAATATAGTTACGCTGACCAGTTACGGCAACACCGTTAGCTATTACACAAATAGTGGTGGCAGCACGGGATTTAGCCCTTATCAGGGCCAGAATTTCGGTTCTTTTGACCGAGACGGCCGTTTACAGATTGGTGGCGAAGCTAACCTAACTGATGACGGCGGTGGCAATGTGCAGCCCCCTCAACTATTTTATCGGGTTTACCGCGACAATTCTAGTCCAGGAGTTTTTGTGCCGCTAAGATTAAATTTTAAAGGACTAGATAGCGACCAACCAAGTGGCCAAAAATGGAGCAATCCTTCGGCTAATGTTAATCTAATAAGCGCGGCTAACGCTGGAAATGGCCATTACATATTAGAGGTATATTTTACTTTCAATATTATTCCTAACACGGGTAATCCGAATGCTATAAACAGAGCTGATGGCAGCGAGTCAAATCCTTATACTGCCTCTTTCGACGTAACGGGCATTTCTCCTACTCAATGGACGGGACAAAACAGTTCAGATTGGACCGATGCCGGCAACTGGTCGCCCACAGTACTCCCCGATTTTAGCACGAACGTTATTATTCCATTTATCTCAAGTGGTAATAAGCCCATCATTACCAATGGCAACGTAGCTAAGGTCCACACTTTACTTATTGCTGGTGATACTGGGGCCCCCACCAATTACCGCGGCTTAAGCATGACCGGCGGAGAACTACAATTAGTTGGTGATTTTCAAGACCCACGAGGGAGCTTCGACCAAACGGGTGGCGTTATCGCATTAGTTGGCAGTGTGGCTCAAACTTTTGATGGGGGCATTTTTTTTAATCTTCGCATTGACGGAGGAAGCACGAAAACGCTCAGTAGCCAGGCGAGTATCATTAATGATTTAATTTTTGCCCAAAGTGGCGGCATCTTACAAACAAGAACCGATAGCCCTCAGGATTATAGTATTAACCTAGGAACTACCGGACAGATAATTAATGAATCAGAGGTCGGCTATGTATTAGGCGTAGTGCGCGCTAATGATCGGATGATTGATCAGGACCAAAACACCTTCGGTAATATCGGGCTTGATTTAACAGTAAATAATTCGGCGCCTATCAAGGTTTCGGTAACTCGCGTTACTAGTTTTACTTACAGGGGAATTAATACAAGCAAAAGCATCCGTCGCAACTTCTCATTTCAGGCCGATAACCCAGACAACCTCAATTTTAACCTTACTTTTCATTATTTAAATGCTGAATTAAATAGCATCCAAAAATTTAATTTACTGCCTTTTCGTTCGCAAAACGGCGGCAATCCATTTCAACCTTTAGATAAAACCAGTGCCGATCCTAATACCAATACGCTAACGAGTAACGGTATTACTGGTACCATCGCGGCTACGTTTACCCTCGGCGACTATACCAACGCACTGCCGGTGACGTTGACGAGCTTTGCGGCCGTGGCCCAGGGCCCCGACGCGCTGCTGACCTGGACCACCGCCCAGGAGTTGAACAACGCGGGCTTCGAGGTGCAGGTGTCGACCGACGGCACAACCTTCCGCGCGCTGGGCTTCGTGGCCGCCGCTTCGCCGAATAGCTCGGAAGCCCGCGCCTACCAGTACCGCGACGCGACGGCGGGCAAGCAGGGCACCCGCTACTACCGCTTGCGCCAGTTGGATGTGGACGGCAAGGAAAGCTTGTTCGCCCCGCAGTCCCTCACGTTTGGCGGGGCCCTGGCCACGTCAGTGCAGGGCTACCCCAACCCGTTCGCCTCGGAAATCAACTTGGCGCTGCAAACGGTGGCCGCCGGCCAAGCCACGGTGAGCGTACTCGACGGCGTGGGCCGCCAGGTGCGCCGCTGGCAGCCCACGCTGGCCGCCGGGGCCTCCAACCTGGTGCTCTCGGACCTGGCCAGCCTGCCCCACGGCCTCTACGTGGTGCAGGTGCGCTACCCGGACGGCCAGACCCAGCGCCTCAAGCTGGTGAAAGAATAGCTTTTCACTCAGCCCATAAAAAAGCCCTGCGCGTTGCGCAGGGTTTTTTTATGGGCGAAACGGCGGCGTCCTGGTTCGCACCCCTAATTTCGTAAGGCAAACCAACGGCTTTGGCGGTGGCGTGCTTAATTTTCGAATCCCATCCGGCCTTTTTGCTTTTTCATGTTCTTTTGTTTCGCGTTTCGCCGTATCCTGCTGCTGGGGTTGGTGGCGTTGTTGCTGGGGGCCCTGCCCAGTGCCGCGCAGCCCCGCGCTTACGGTTCGAAATTTGTGCGCGACAGCTTGGCCACTTATGTAGAGCGCGGCCTGCGGCTGTGGGACATTCCGGGCCTAGCCGTGGTGGTGGTGAAGGGCGGGCAGGTGGTGGCCGCCGAGGGCTTTGGCGTGCGGGTTGTGAGCGAGCCGGAACCGGTTGACGCCAATACCTTGTTCATGATTGCTTCCAACACAAAGCTGTTCACGGGAACGGCCTTGGCGCAGTTGGAGGAAGAAAAGCGGCTGAATTTGAACGACCCGGTGCGCCGGTATTTGCCCGCGTATCGATTGTACGACTCGACCAGTACCAAACTGGTGAGCATCCGCGACTTGCTGGGGCACCACTTGGGCACCCGGACGTTCCAGGGCGATTTCACGTTTTGGAACTCCGACCTGAGCCGGGCCGAAATCGTGGATAAGATGCGTAACCTGCGGCCCGTCAACCCGTTCCGCCAAACCTATGGCTACTGCAATTCGGGCTTCCTGGCGGCGGGCGAAATCATTCCCCAGGTGCTGGACGGCAAGCGGTGGGAAGATTGGGTGCAGCAGCGCTTACTCACGCCGCTGGGCATGGCCCGTACCTACCCGCTCACGGCTGGGTATGGGCAGCGGACCAACATTGCCCGGCCGTATTCCGATGCGTTTGGGCCCCTTATTCCGCTACCGCTCGACCACATCGATAATTTAGCCCCGGCTGCCGGCCTCGTGTCGTGCGCCAACGACTTGGCACACTGGCTTAATTTCCAGCTCGACAGCGGGCGCTACGCCGGGCGGCAGGTGCTGCCCTGGGCCACGCTGCGCCGCACCCGGGCCGTTAACACGCTGGTGTCGGACGTTAAATCGCCAATTCTGCCCAGCCATTTTTCTATGTATGGGCTGGGCGTATTCATCGGCGACTACGCCGGGCGGCAGGTGTTCTGGCACACGGGCGGGGCCAATGGGTTCGTGACCAACGTGTGCTTCGTGCCCGAGGAAGGCTTGGGCATTGCCGTGCTCACCAACCAAGACAACCAGAGCTTTTTTGAGGCTTTGCGCTACCAATTGCTCGATGCCTACCTGGCCGTGCCCTACGTGGACCGCAGCCGCCAGCTGTACACGCTGGCCCGGCCCGGCCGCGAGGAAGCCCAGCGCAACATTGCTGAACTGGCCACCCGCGTGCAGCGCAAAAATCGCCCCACCCGCGACTTGCGCACCTACGCCGGCGTGTACCGCAACCCAGTGTACGGCACCGTAACGGTGGAAGCCCAGGGGCGGCAGCTGCAAGTGCACTTTTCCAACCACCCCGGTTTGGTGGCGACGCTTGATTACATGGACGGCGAGCAGTTCCGCACCACGTACTCCAACCCCGCCTACGGCATTTTTCCGGCATTATTCCGGGCCGAAGGAGCGCGCGTGCGCACCATGGAATTACGCGTCAACCCTTTTCTGGAACAGGATTCTTACGTGTTCAGCAAGCAGCAAGCCGGGGCCCTAAAAGTACCTTGAACGACAATAAAACGGCCGGCCTCCCTCGCGGAAAGCCGGCCGTTTTGCATGGGCCCCGGGGCCCTAAAACCAGTTAGTTCAACGAGGCTACGTCGATGACGAAGCGGTACTTCACGTCGCCTTTCAGCATGCGCTCGTAGGCTTCGTTGATGTGCTGGATGTCAATCATCTCGATGTCGGACATGATGTTGTGCTCGGCGCAGAAGTCCAGCATTTCCTGGGTTTCGGCGATGCCGCCGATGAGCGAGCCGGCCACGCGGCGGCGCTTGGCAATGAGGTTGAAGGCGTGCAACTGCGGCGCTTCGGTGGGCACGCCCAGCAGAATCATCGTGCCGTCGAGGCGGAGCAAGTTTACGTAAGCGCCCAGGTCAATCTGGGCCGATATCGTGTTGATGACGAAGTCGAAGTAGTTGCTCACCGACTTGAACTGCTCCTTGTCCTTGGTCACAATGAACTTGTGGGCCCCCAGGGCTTTGGCATCGGCCTCTTTGTTGGCCGAGGTGCTGAGCACGGTTACTTCGGCGCCGAGGGCAGCGGCAAATTTCACGGCCATGTGGCCGAGGCCGCCCAGGCCCATTACGGCTACGCGGTGGCCGGCGCCCACTTTCCACTGGCGCAGGGGCGAGTAGGTGGTGATGCCGGCGCACAGCAGCGGGGCCACGCGGGCCAAGTCGAGCTTCTCGCTCACTTTGAGGATGTACTTTTCGTCGACCACGATTTGCTGCGAGTAGCCGCCGTAGGTGGGGGCCCCGGTGGCAATTTCGCGGCTGTTATAGGTGCCGATCATGCCGGTGGTTTCGCAGTACTGCTCCAGGCCTTCTTTGCACGACGAGCACTCGCGGCACGAGTCGACCATGCAGCCCACGCCGGCCAAGTCGCCCACTTTAAAGTTCTTCACGTGGTCGCCCACGGCGGCCACGCGGCCCACGATTTCGTGGCCGGGCACCATTGGGAAGATGGAGCCGCCCCACTCGTCGCGGATTTGGTGCAAATCGGAGTGGCACACGCCGCAAAACAGGATGTCAATCTGCACGTCGTGGGGCCCCGGGGTGCGGCGCTCCAGCGTGAAGGGCTCGAGGGGAATGCTGGCGGCGGGGGCCGCGTAAGCTTTGGTGATACTCATCAAAGTTGGTTTTGGAGAAAGAGTCAGATTAATTGCGCACAACCGATTTTAGTTATGCACACGGCTCCCTTAACCAGCCGGGGCCCCCAAAGGTTGCGGGCGCGCCAAGGCTTCGGCTACCAACTTGTGCATCCGCGCCAGCGACTCATGCCCAAACCGGCGTTGCAGTATCCGGCCAAATAGCTTGAACCCCAGCCAGTAGAATGGGTTGCGGATGTGCCCCGACTGCGACACGGCGCTAATTCGAAAATCTACTGCGCCGGTGCGCAGGTTTTTGCGTACCGAGAAATTTATTTGCCCTTTCTCGAAATGGCCTTCGAGGGTGCGGTAGCCGTAGCCCCACACCCGCTCCGGACCGCCGGGACTGTCTTGACGGGCCGCGTCCACCACGTCGGTCACCCGTACGCCAAAGTAAAAATTAAAAATGAGGAAGTGCGCTCGCAGCACCATAACGCGCTTTTCGAGCGGCTGGCTGGGGTCGAAGTAGCCCGTGATGAGGTCGGGCGGCGGGAAGGCGTAGCGCCGCATCACGTCCTGCGCCGCCGCAAACGAGCCCGTTTCCGTGGGGGCCCCGGGGGCCTCAGCCGGCAAATCGGTCGTGTAGTCGTCGAGCCGCCAGCCGGTGGCCGAGGTGTACTCGGCTTGGTTCTCGTAGTCGTAGTTGACGCGGGTATTGACGTAGGCGGCGAGGCGGGCGCGGTATTGCTCCCAAGCGGCTGGGGCAGTGGGGCTAAGCATGGGAAACGGTGTATTCAGCGGTGCCGTCGTTGGCGTGGCGGGTGGTTTCGACCGTGACGGGCCCCAGCGCCTGGCCGCCGCTGGCCTGGGCCACGCGCTGGCAAAAATCGACCCACGTGGCCTGCTGCATCAATTTGCCGCCGCCAATGGTATCGTAAGCGAAGGCCACCAAGCCGTCGCGCGAGCGGGCTACGGAGTGGATTTCGAACCGCAGCGCGTCGGGCCGGCCGTCGAGGGCGTGGGTTTCGAAGCGAATACGCCCGGCCTCGGGATGGCCTTCGAGGGTCACAAACTCGAAGAACGTGGCGCCCACTTCGGTCACGCGCACGCTGCCGTTCCAGGGCCCCAATATTTTGATGTGAAATTCGTCGCCCGTTTTTAGGGCCCCGGCTTCGCCGCGCGTCTGTTCAAAATCGGCCAGCAGGCTGGGCGAGAACCGGGGCAAATCGGCCTGCACCGCAGCCATTAGCGGCACGGGCCCCAGAAGCGGCCGCACCACGTCGATGTAGTAGCGCCGGTCCAGTTGGGGCCCCGAGCCTTGGGCGGCGGGCTGCTCGGATTTGGGCATTTTGAATTAAAAATTAGGAATTAAAAATTAAAAATGTGTTTGCGATAATGGGCAGGCCATTTACGCACTGCGTATACGCCCAACACCCCTGCCAGGTACCGCACTGCCTGCCAATTTTTGGTGATGGTCTAAAACAGGGTGGTCCGGCGACTTTTTCCGTCGCCGAACCACCCTTACTACGGCCCGGAGATACTGTTCAATCGTCAGAGTGGCCCGACGAAGCCCTTCGGGCAATTCGCCGGACCACCCCGTTTTAGACCACCGCCCAATTTCTAATTCATCATTTTTAATTCCTAATTTCCTCAGTGGCCTATTTCCGCCCCCCGGGGCCCCCGCCCGACCCCGCGCTGGTGCGTAGCCTCACCGCCCAGCAGCACGAGATGCGCCAGCGCGTGCGCGCCGAGCCCCTGGCCCACGAGCCCCGCTTGATTGCGGGCTGCGACTCGTCGTTTCCCACGCCCGAAACCATCCTCTCGGTGTTCGTGGTGCTGAAATTCCCGTCGCTGGAGCTGGTCGAAAAAGTGTACAGCTACGGACCCGTGACCATGCCCTACGTACCCGGCTTCCTCTCCTTCCGCGAGGCCGGCAACGTGGTGCAAGCCTTCGCCAAGCTCACGCACCGGCCCGATGTGATTATGGTGGACGGCCACGGCATTGCGCACCCGCGCCGCGTGGGCATTGCCGCGCACCTGGGCGTGCTGCTCGATGTGCCCACTTTCGGCGTAGCCAAGCAGAAACTGACCGGCACCTTCGCCGAGCCAGGGCCCGAAAAAGGCAGCATCACGCCCCTCACCGACACCAAAACCGGCGAGCTAATCGGCGAAGTCATCCGCAGTAAAGACAAGGTGCTGCCGCTGTTCGTGAGCCCCGGCCACCGCTGCGACCAGGCCACCGCCACCCGCCTCACCCTGGCCTGCCTGCGCGGCTACAAGCTGCCCGAGCCCACCCGCCTGGCCGATTATTGGGCCGAGGAATTCAAGAAAGAAGTGCGCTGAGCAACTTGTCCGGGGCCCTAAAGCGGCAGCGCAGCCCGCAGGCTCTCCAGCGATTCGCCCGCTTCAGGCGGCAGCTTCAGCAGCCGCGCCACGGCGCTGAACACGGCGCGCCGCTCTTGCCCTAGCACGCCGGTGGCCAGGGCCCCCTGCTGCGATTTGGAAAGCTTTTGGCCCGCCGCGTCCACCAGCAAATCATGGTGATAAAACTGGATGCACTGGGCGTTGAAAGCGGCCGTTTCAGAAAGCTGGGCAGCGAGCCACAGCTGGGCGGCGGTGCTTGGCTGCAAGTCCAGCCCGCGCACCACGAGCGTGGTGCCGAGCCGCAAATCATCGACTACTGACGCTACTTGGTAGGCAGCCACACCGTCTTTCTTGCGAATCACAAAATCCGGCATCGCCTCATCTAAAAGCACTTGCGTGGGGCCCTGGCGGGCATCGGGCCAGTGCACGGCCGTGGCGGGCGGCGGCTGCACCCGCCAGGCCGCGCCGGGCATATCCAGCCGCACGAGAGCTTCTGGGGCCCCAGTGCGGCTGCGGTAACTGGCTTGCACCAGCCCGGGCTGCTGGGCTAGGCGGCGCAACACGGCGTTATATTCGGGCAGGTGCAGCAGCTGCGAATAGTGGCGCAGGAAATTGTCGGGCCCGTGGGGGCCCTGGTCGTAGTCGATGCCCAGCCAATCGATAACCCGGAAAATATTGTCCAGGTACGACCGGCGCAGGCGGGCCCGGTCGAGGTCATCGATGCGCAAGTGCAGTACGCCACCGGCCCGGCGCGTGAGCAGCCAAGTCAGCACGAAATTAACCGCGTTGCCCAGGTGCAGGCAGCCGCTGGGCGTGGGAGCCAGGCGCGCCACCACCGGCGTGGGGGCCCTTACTGCACCACAATCCACGGCTCGCCGGCGCGGTGCGCCACCAATTCGCCGAAGCTTTCCAGGGCTAGGCCGTACTGCTGGAAGATGGCCTGAGCGGCGGCTTCCCCTTCGGGCGTGACGCATACGAGCAGGCCGCCTGAGGTTTGCGGGTCGCAGAGCCACTGCTGTTGCTCGTCGGTGAGGGGCCCGATTTTGTGGCCGTAGCTAGCGTAGTTGCGGGCGGTGCCGCCGGGTACGGCGCCCTGGCGGCGGTAGGTTTCGGCGGCGGCCAGGCGCGGTACTTTGGCAAAATCGAGTACGGCCTGCACGCCGCTGCCTTCGCACACTTCGGCCAGGTGGCCGAGCAGGCCGAAGCCCGTGACGTCGGTGAGGGCCTGCACCTGGGGCAGCGGGCTGAGGTCGGCGCCTATTTTGTTGAGCTGGCGCATTTGGGCGGGGGCCACGTCGGCGTCTTCGGGGCGCAGGATGCCTTGCTTCTGGGCCGTCGTCAGCATGCCCACGCCCAGCGGCTTGGTGAGGTAGAGGCGGCAGCCCACCTGGGCGGTGTCGTTGCGCTTGAGGTTTTTCTCGGCCACCAGGCCCGTCACGGCCAGCCCAAAAATGGGCTCCGGCGCGTCGATGCTGTGGCCCCCGGCCAGCGGAATACCGGCCTCGGCGCAAATGGCCCGGGCCCCTTCCGTCACGCGCGCGGCCACTTCGGGCGCCAGCTTGCCGATGGGCCAGCCCAGCACGGCAATGGCCAAAATCGGCCGCCCACCCATGGCGTACACGTCGGAAATGGCGTTGGCCGAGGCAATGCGCCCGAAATCGTAGGCGTCGTCAACAATGGGCATGAAAAAATCAGTGGTACTGATGACGCACTGGCCGTCCTGGCCCGGCAGGCGGAATACGGCGGCGTCGTCGCGGCTGCCGTTGCCCACCAGCAGGTCGGGGTAATTGGGCTGGGGCAGGCTGCTGTGCAGGATTTGGTCGAGCACGGCCGGCGCAATTTTGCAGCCGCAGCCCGCCCCGTGGCTGTACTGGGTGAGGCGGATGGGCTCGGTTTCGGGGTGGGTGGAGACGGACATGATCAGCAAGGCTTGGTTATCAACCAGTGTTAACAACGCAATGTGAATAACTATTAATTACAGGGCCCAAGCGGCTTGCTGCAACACCACGTGGTAGCCGTCGGGATCGGCAAAAGTGCGGCCGTGCGCATCCCAATACGGGTTGTGGGCCGGCACAGCGGCGTAGCCGGCCGCTTCGAGCCGGGCCACGGCCACCTGCCACGCCGCGGCGTCGGGGAAATAAAACACCAGCAAGTGCTCGGCCGTGGGCGCGGGCGCCACCAGTTGCCCGTCCTCGCGGGTGAACTCCAGGTGGTACGGGGCCCCGGGGTGGCCCAGCATCACGCCGTCGAAGCCGTGGTGCGCGGTGAAGTCGGCCAGGCGTTCGAGGCCCAGGCCTTCGCAGTAAAAATGCACCAGCGCGGCCAGGTCGTTGGTGGGCCGGGCCACACGTAGCTTGGGAGCCAGCATACTTACAAGACCGTTTGGGGGAGCGTAGCGGCGGCAGCCAGCACCAGTGCTGCGTTGGCTACGCCGTCGGTGTCCACCGCCGGCACGGGCACGGTGAGGCGACCGGTAGGGGCGCTGGCCATGGTGTGGGCGTAAGTTTTGTCGTAGTAAGTCAGCACGAGGTCCACCATTGTGTTCATGTCGTTGTCGGCGATGGCGGCCAGGGCCTCCTTGGTCACGAGGCCGCCGAGGCGCTTGCGTAGGCGCAGGATGGCGCTGGCCAGGGCCCCGGCGTCGTGGCGGCCGTACTCCAGGGCCAGCTTGGGCACGCGGGCGGCGCGGGGCACGTCGAGGGCCAGCAGCGGCGCCGCCTGCATCTGGTCGAAGAGCGGCGTGGGGATGTGCAGGCTGCCAATGGAGCGGCTTTCGTCCTCCACCCACACCGGCTGATCGGCGGGCAGGGCCCCCAGGGCGGCGGCCAGGTTATTTTCAAACTGCTCCTGCGTGGGCTGGGCCGGCTGCCCCAGGCTGCCGAACGACGAGCCTTTGTGGTGGGCCAGGCCCTCCAGGTCGAGCACCGGCTGGCCCTGGGCGGCCAGCGCGTGCAGCACCTCGGTTTTGCCACTGCCGGTGTAGCCGCCCACGATGTACAAGGGCCGCAGCCGAGCAAACTCGGCCCCCGCCCAGCGGCGGTAGTCCTTGTAGCCGTGGTCGAGCAGGTTCACCTGGAAACCGGCCAACTCCAGCAGCCACTGCACAGCGCCGCTGCGCATGCCGCCACGCCAGCAGTGCAGGCGCACGGCCTGGCTGGGGGCCAGCTGCTTGGCCTGCTCCACCAAGGTGCGCAACTTGGGCCCAAAAAAATCGAGGCCCAGCAGCACGGCCTTGTCGGGGTTCACTTGCTTATACGTAGTGCCGATGCGGGCGCGCTCGTCGTTGGAGAACAGCGGCAGGCTCAGGGCCCCCGGGATGTGGCCTTGGGCGTACTCGGCCGGGGCCCGCACGTCGAGGATGGGCACGGTGGCCGGGGCCGTCAAAAAATCGGCAATGGGGCTGCGGGCCATACGGGTTCGGGCAAAGGGCCCCGCCAACGAGCGGGGCCAGTGGGGCGAAATTACTCCCGCCCCCGCACAAAGTTGGCCGCTCAAAGTTTGGAGGTGTGCGCTCTTATCTGGCAATGCGTAAGTTTGCACGCAATTCGCGGCCCGGTTTGGGAGCCGCCGCTGCCCTTCTGCCCTGCCAATGCTGACTGCTGTACTGCTTTTTCTCCCCCTGGCCGCCGCGCTGCTGCTCCACTTCACCAAAGGGGCCACCGCCCGGGCCCTGGCCCTGGGAGCTGCCTTGGTCGAATTTGCCCTGGCCGCCTTTGTAGCCGTCGATTTCACCCGCCACGGCTCTTCCGCCTACAACCTCGATTACGCCTGGGTGCAGTCAACTGGCATTAATTTTCATATCGGGCTCGACGGCCTCAGCCTGCTGCTGGTGCTGCTCACCACCTTCCTGGTGCCCCTCATTTTGCTAGCCGCATTTCGGCACAACTACGAAAACCCCTCGGCTTTCTACGCCCTGGTGCTGTTCATGCAAACCGGGCTGCTCGGCGTGTTTATGTCGCTGGATGCCTTTCTGTTCTACTTCTTTTGGGAAGTGGCGCTCATCCCGATTTATTTCCTGGCCGGGGCCTGGGGAGGCGAGCGGCGCATCGCCGTTACGCTCAAGTTTTTCCTCTACACCGTCGTCGGCTCGCTGCTGATGCTGGCCGGCTTCGTGTACTTGTACCTGCAAACCGGCCCCGCCGCCGGCAGCCTCGCCGCTCATTCCTCCGAGCTGTCGGCGTTCTACAAGCTGAAGCTGAGCGCCGGCGAGCAGTCGTGGTTGTTCTGGCTGATTTTCGCGGCCTTCGCCGTGAAAATGCCCATCTTCCCCTTCCACACCTGGCAGCCCGATACTTACACCGAGGCCCCCGCCCCGGCCACCATGCTGCTCTCGGGCATCATGTTGAAAATGGGCATCTACGGCACGCTGCGCTGGCTGCTGCCGGTGGTACCGCTCGGCGTCAGCCAGTGGCAGAAGCCAGTCATCATCTTAGCCGTCATCGGGGTTATCTACGGGGCCCTCATCGCCATTCGGCAGCGCGACATGAAACGCCTCATTGCCTATTCGTCGCTCTCGCACGTGGGCCTGATGGCGGCCGGCGTGTTCTCGCTCACCCAAATCGGCCTGCAAGGCGCCGTGGTGCAAATGCTGGCCCACGGCGTGAACGTGGTGGGCATGTTCTTCGTGGCCGACGCCATTGAGCGCCGCACCGGCACCCGCCTGCTGCCCGACCTCGGGGGCCTCACCCGCCGCACGCCATTGCTATCGGTCTGCTTTCTAGTGATGCTGCTCAGCACCGTGGCCCTGCCCCTCACGGGCGGCTTCGTGGGCGAGTTCCTGCTGCTGGCCGGCATCTACCAGTACTCGGCCTGGGTGGGCGCGGTGGCCGGCCTCACCATCATCTTCTCGGCGGTGTACCTGCTGCGCTTGTTTCAGCGCACCATGCTGGGACCCGACTCGTCGTTTTCCGCCACCATCACCGACCTCACCGGCGGCGAGCTGGCCGTGTTCGTGCCGCTGATTGTGCTGGTATTCTGGCTAGGCTTGTTGCCCGGCACGTTCCTGCACTTGTCCGAGCCGGCCGTCAGCAGCATTTTGTCCGCCGTTGGGCGGTAAATCTCCTTGTCATTCCGAACGCAGTGAGGAATCTGGGTTCGGCACTGCCAGCGGTTTGCCCAGATTCCTCACTGCGTTCGGAATGACGTTTCCTACCCTATGACCTCCATCATCCTCCTTTCCATCTTCGGCATCGTCCAGCTGTTTCTGGGCTTTTTGCGCTCAAACAAGGTGCTACTGCCCGGCGTGCTGCTGGTGCTACTGGCCGTGTTCGGAGCCAACCTGGCCGACTGGAACCACGCGCCGCAGTCGTTCTTCAACCAGATGCTGACCGTGGACCACTACACGGTGGCTTTCACGGGCATCGTGGTGCTCACCGCCCTGCTGCTGCTGCCCTTCTCGCGCAGCTACGTGGTGGCCCACGAGCCCAACCTGGCCGAGTACTACGCGCTGCTGCTGTTCTCGCTCGTGGGGGCCATCATGATGATTGGCTACGACCACCTGCTGATGCTGTTCGTGGGCATTGAAATCCTGAGCATCAGCATGTACGTGCTGGCCGGCGCCAGCAAGCGCGACTCCCGCTCGAACGAAGCCGCCCTCAAGTATTTCCTAATGGGGGCCTTCGCCACCGGCATTTTGCTTTTCGGCATTGCGCTGCTCTACGGCGCCACCGGCACCTTCGCCCTCTCGCAAATTGCTACCGCCGTGGCCGCCCCCGCCAACGCCAGCCTGCTGCCCATGCTCTACATCGGCATCCTGCTGATGATCATTGGCATCGGCTTCAAGGTATCGGCCGCGCCCTTTCACTTCTGGACGCCCGACGTGTACGAAGGCACGCCCACATTCTTCACCGCCTTCATGAGCACGGTGGTGAAAACGGCCGGCTTCGCGGCCTTTCTGAAGCTGCTGGCCGTGGCCCTGCCGGCCGCACAGGGCTTTTGGGCCCCCACCATCCAAGCCATGTGCGCCCTCACGCTGCTGCTTGGCAACGTGGGCGCCGCCGCCCAAACCACCACCAAGCGCATGCTGGCCTACTCCAGCGTGAGCCACGCCGGCTACCTGCTCATCGGCCTGGTAGCGGGCAACGGCAGCCTCACGGGCCCCGCCGCCAACGGTATTTTCTTCTATTCCCTCGCCTACTCCATCGCCACCGTGGCTGCCTTCGGCGTGCTGAAGCTAGTGGCCGACCACCGCCAGCGCGACGACTACGCCGGCCTGAACGGCCTGGGCAAAACCAACCCGCTGCTGGCCTTTGTGATGACCGTGGCCATGCTTTCGCTGGCCGGCATTCCGCTCACGGGCGGCTTTTTCGGCAAATTTTTCCTGCTTACCGCCGCCGTCGGTCAGGGCCACATTGGCCTCGTCGTCTTCGCCGTAATCATGAGCATGGTGGGCATCTATTACTACCTGCGCCCCATCATTGCCATGTACCTGCGCCCCGCCGAGGGCCCCACGGCCGACGCCGTACCGGTCGACGGCTTACAATCCTTCACGCTGGGCTTGCTTGCGCTGTTGACCATCGCGCTAGGAATCCTGCCGGGTTTGCTGAGCGGCATTTTGTAAGGCATTGCCCTGACTATAAAAGAAAAGGCTACCCAACCCGGGTGGCCTTTTTTTTAAGACAACACTAGCGCTTCCGCAAATCCTATTGCCCTACCAGCTAGTGCAGGTGAGTCGTAAGGTTGCCGTACTTAATCCAGTCTTCCATGCGCTTGTGGTAGCCCACCACGTGGCCGCGCAGGTACTTTTCAATCATTAGGCCGGCAGCCGGGGCGGCGCTGCTGCCGCCGAAGCCGCTGTTCTCGATGAACACGGCAATGGCAATTTTGGGGTCGTTGGCCGGGGCAAAGGCGGCGAACGTGGCGTGGTCGAAACCGTGGGGGTTTTGCACGGTGCCGGTTTTGCCCGCTACTGAAATACCAAACTCGCGCAGCGACGCCAGGCTGCCGGTGCCGCCGCGGCCATCCACCACTTCCTGCATCCCGGGGATGATGTACTTGAAGTACGCCGTGTCCACGGCCGTGTAATGCCGCTCGCGGTACTTAGCCAGGGGCCCCGCGCTGCCGATGCCCTTCACAAAGTGCGGCGTGTAGTAGTAGCCGTGGTTGGCAATGGTAGCCAGCACGTTGGCCATTTGCAGGCCCGTAATGCCGATTTCGCCCTGGCCGATGGACAGCGAGTACACGGTTTTGAAGTTCCAGTGGTGGTAGCCGCGCAGCTTGTCGTAGAAGTCGGGCGACGGGATGAGGCCCCGCTTTTCCTGGCTCATGTCCACGCCCAGCTTCTCGCCCAGCCCGAAGGTCTTCACCATTTTCTGCCACTGGGCCAGGCCCAGGCGGGCGTCCTCGAACTTGTTGCTGGACTGGCCCCGCACCACCGCCGCCCGCATCACTTGGTAGAAGTACGGGTTGCAGCTGTTTTTGATGGCGATGCTCACGTTGGCCGGGTACTCGTGCTGGTGGGTGCAGTGCACCAGCCGCTGGTCGCAGGCGAAGCCCGTGCCGGGCGTGACGACACCCAACTGCAAGGCCACCAGCTCGTTCACGAGCTTAAAAACTGAGCCTGGCGGGTAGGTGGCCATCAGGGGCCGGTCGAACAGCGGCCGGTCGGGGTTGCGCAGCAGGTCCATGTAGCGGTTGCCCATGCCCTTGCCGGTGAGGGTTTCGGGCGTGTAGTGCGGCGCCGACACGAAGCACAGAATCTCGCCCGTCTTGGGGTCGATGGCCACGATGGAGCCGCGCCGCCCGGCCAGCAGCTCCTCGCCGTAGGCCTGGAGCTCGGCGTCGATGCTCAAGTGCAAGTCCTGCCCGGCCACCGAGAGCGTATCGAACTCGCCGTCTCGGAACGCCCCCTTTTCCACGCCGCGCACGTTCACCATTTTGAACTGCACGCCGCGGCGGCCCATCAGCGTGGGTTCATAATACGACTCCAGGCCCGCAATGCCCACGTTTTCGCCCGCGCCGTAGCGCCCGTACTTGGGCAGTTCCAGCAGCTTGGGCGTGATGGGCCCCACGTAGCCCAGGGCGTGGGCCAGGTTGGGCGTACGGTAGGCCCGCGCCATGCGCGCCTGGGTGCGGAAGCCTGGGAAGTCAATCAGGTTGTCCTGAATGGCGGCTCGTTCGGCCAGGCTCAGGTTTTGCACCAGCGGCGAGGGCTTGGTACGCGAATATTTCCGGGCGGCTTTCAAGCCCTCGCGCAGGGTTTCGAGCGGAATTTGCAGCAGTTGGCAGAAGCGGGCCGAGTCAAGGCCTTTGACTTCGCGGGGCACCACTAGCAGGTCGTACACGGGCGTGTTGGTGACGAGCAGCTGGTTTTTGCGGTCGTAAATCAGGCCCCGGTAGGGCACCTGCACCAAGCGCTGCAAGGTATTTCGGTCGGCTGCCAGCTTATAGGTACCGTCAAGCACCTGCATGAAAAAGAGCCGCGTGGCAAACACCAGCCCCACGAGTAGAAATATGCCTTGCACCACGTATCGCCGGCCTTCCAGGTATTGCATAATATAAAGTTACACCCTAACCGGGGCCCCTACCCAGCTTAATTTAGGGCCCCGGCCTATTGCCGGCTGCGCCGCACCGGAAAAAACAGCAGTTGCACAATCAGCAGTGCCACGCACGTGAAGGCACAGCTGGCCCCTACTTTCTCCAGCGTGAAGCCGAAGTGCCGGAAACTACCCAGCTCCAGCAGGAAAAACGCCAGGTGGTGCACCAGCACCAGCACGCCCAGGTAGGTAAGGAACCACGCGGGGCCCATAAAGTGCACGTTCACAGCGTCGGCGGCGTCGTAGCCGTCGCGCGGGCGCAGCAAGCGCAGCACTGCCGGCCGCACAAAAGCCAGCAGCACCGCGGCCGCCGCGTGCAGGCCCCCAGTGTCGTAGAAAATGTCCATCGTCAGGCCCATGCCAAAGGCCAGCAGCAGCTGCACCACCACCGGCGTGCCCAGCGGCAGAAACAGCACGAAGCCCAGGTAGAAGAAGCACCAGCCCGCATCGAAGAGCACTAAGCGGCTGATAATGAACACGTGCACCAGCGTGTATACTACGTAGCGCAACGCCTGCCGAAGCAAAAGGCCCACTGTTTTCATCGCCGCCCCCCCTTTCCGACCGGCGGCAGGGCGCGGGCCTCCACGGTGTCGCGCTCGGGGCGCGTGCGGTTCGTCACCACGTACACGTAGGTCAGGTTGGTGAAATCTGGGCCCAGGCGCAGGTGCACCGTCCAAAAGTTTTTGTCCGGCTCCTTCACAAACGAGGCCACGGTACCGATGAACACGCCCTCCGGGAAAATAGCGTTGTAGCCGCTCGTCACCACGGTGTCGCCCACCACCAGCTTATTCTGGCGCGGAATGTCGTCGAGCAGCGCCTGGGTGGGGTCGTCGCCGGGCCAGTGCACGCTGCCGAAGGTGTTGTCGCGCTTGATTTTGGCCGACACGCTGGTTTTGGAATGCAGCAGGCTGGTGGCCGTGGCGTAGTGGGCGGTGGCAGCCTTGATGCGCCCCACCACGCCGGTAGCGGCCAGCACGCCCAGGCCGGGCCGCACGCCGTCGGCCAGCCCCACGTTCAGCGTAAAGTAATTGTCCACGCTGCGCAACGAGTTGTTAATGACCCGGGCTGGGATGAGCGGGTAGTTGGGGTCGCGGGCGGCCAGGCGCCGTTGGGCCAGCAGCAGGGTATCGGGCCGTTGGGCGGGGCGCACGTAGCGTACACGGTGCAGGGTGTCGCCGGGCGCCGGGGGCACGGCCAGTGAGTCAGCCTCGCGCCGGCTCACGTCGGGTGGGTAGAGCTGCTGGCGCAAGCGGGCGTTTTCGGCCAGTAACTGCTGATTTAGGGCCCCCAGGTGGAAATAGTCGAGCACCTCGGTGCGGCGAGCCAGCACCACGCCCGCGTAAGCGTTGGCCGAGTTGAAGAACGCCGCCCGCTGGTAAGAGCTGGTGGTTACGAATAAGTACAAGCTAATTACTTCGAGCACCCCAAACGCCAAAAGCCCCTGAAACCGCGCCAGAAACAAAAACAAGTTTTTCATCTACCAACTAGCAGCTATCATTTAACAGGCCATATGCTTCCTGGAAACCAAGCGGTTGCCGGGCACCGCGCGTTAAATGGTAATTGATAAATGTTAAATGCCTTACGTCAGCAGCACGCCCTTAAACGCTTGAATGTCCTTGATGGCCCGGCCAGTACCGCGCACCACGGCGCGCAGCGGGTCTTCGGCGATGTGGATGGGCAGCTTGGTTTTGGCGGCCAAGCGCTTGTCGAGGCCGCGCAGCAGGGCCCCGCCGCCGGTGAGGTGGATGCCGTGCTCGTAGATGTCGGCCGATAGCTCGGGTGGCGAAATCTCCAGGGCCTTCAGCACGGCCTCCTCGATTTTGGCCACCGATTTATCCAGCGCAATGGCAATTTCTGAGAACGTCACCTTGATGACTTTCGGGATGCCCGTCATCAGGTCGCGGCCGCGCACCTCGTGGTCCGGTGGCGGGTTGTCCAGCTCGGTAAGCGCGGCGCCGACCTCAATTTTGATGCGCTCGGCCGACCGCTCGCCGATGAGCAGGTTGTGCTGGCGGCGCATGTAATCCAGAATGTCCTGGTTGAACACGTCGCCGGCCGTCTTGATGCTCTGGTCGCAGACAATGCCCGAGAGGGCAATCAGGGCAATTTCCGACGTGCCGCCCCCGATGTCGATGATCATCGAGCCCACGGGCTGGTGCACGTCGATGCCGATGCCGATGGCCGCGGCCATGGGCTCCTGAATCATCCACACTTCCTTGGCGCCGGCGTGCTCAGCGGAGTCACGCACGGCGCGTTTTTCCACCTCCGTGATGCCCGACGGGATGCAGATGACCATGCGGTGCGAGGGCTGGAACAGCCGCTTGCGCGTGTCAATCATCTTGATGAGGCCCTTGATCATCTCCTCCGCCGCGTGGAAATCGGCAATCACGCCGTCCTTCAGTGGGCGAATGGTCTTGATGTTGTCGTGGGTTTTTTCGTGCATTTGCTGGGCCTGGCGGCCAACAGCAATGATCTTATTCGTAGTGCGGTCTTTGGCGATGATGCTCGGCTCGTCCACCACGATTTTGTCGTTGTGGATGATGAGCGTGTTGGCCGTGCCCAGGTCGATGGCGATGTCGCTGGTCAGGAAGTTAAAGAAACCCATTGAGTTAAATCAGAATAGCGGCGCAACGACCGGGGCCGCGCGGCAATAAGTGGGCAAAGGTACGGAAGGAATGAGGGGATCCGAGGCCTGGATTCCGTCCTGATTTTCCTTTGCAAAATACCGGGCACATCCCCGTACCGGGCAGGGCCCTAAACGACCTAACCGGCCGGTTAGTATGCTACCGCCGCCCCTTGCTGGCGGCCGCTATCGTAGCGCCCGCTACCGTGAGCCCGCCCACGGCCGCCAGCATCGTGCCCACAACGCCCAGCCCAGGCGCCAGCAAGCGCAGCAAAATACCAACGGCCAGCAGGGCGTACCCTACAAGGGTGGCGTATTTCATAAAGAGGAAAATTAGAACGTTGTTATCGAATAAAACCGCACAAAAAAGAACGTCATGCAGAGCGCAGCGAAGCATCTTTTCCGCGCCAGTAATCAGGATTAGTTACGCGGAAAAAATGCTTCGCTGCGCTCTGCATGACGTTCAATTAATAGAACGTTCAATTGTACTTCTCAGATAGCCTCAATACGAGAAAATTTGCGCGGCCCGGGGGCCCCAGAATTAATGCTTGAAGTGGCGCACGCCGGTGAGCACCATGGCCATGCCGCGCTCGTCGCAGGCGCGGATGCTGTCGGCATCCTTAATGGAGCCGCCGGGCTGCACCACGGCCCGGATGCCGGCCGCGCCGGCAATTTCCACGCAGTCGGGGAAAGGGAAAAAGGCGTCGGAGGCCATTACGGCGCCTTGCAGGTCGAAGCCGAAGGCGTGGGCTTTTTCGATGGCCTGGCGCAAGGCGTCCACGCGCGAGGTTTGGCCCACGCCCGAGGCCAGCAGCTGGCCGGCGCGGGCCAGCACGATGGTGTTGCTCTTGGTGTGCTTGCAGATTTTGCCGGCAAACTCCAGGGCCGCCGTTTCCTCGGCCGTGGGGGCCGACTGGGTGACGACGCGGAAGTCGGCTACGGTTTCGCTCTGGAGGTCAGCGTCTTGCTCGATGAGGCCATTGAGCAAGGTTTTGATTTGCTTGTCGGGAAACGCGACCGGCTTTTGGCGCAGCAGGATGCGGTTTTTCTTGCTTTGCAGCAGCGGCAGGGCGTCGGGCGCGAAGCTGGGCGCAATCAGCACCTCGAAAAACAGCTGGCTCAGCTCGGCAGCGGTGGCCGCATCCACTTCTTTGTTCACGACGATAACCCCGCCGAACGCTGACACCGGGTCGCAGGCCAGGGCCTGCACGTAGGCGTCGTGCAAAGTATCGGCCAGGGCCACGCCGCAGGCGTTGGTGTGCTTGAGGATGGCGCAGGCCGGGGCCCCATCGGCAAACTCGCGCATGAGCTGCACGGCGGCGTCCACGTCCACCAGGTTGTTGTAGCTCAGCTGTTTGCCGTGCAATTGGTCGAACAGGGCCCCCAGGTCGCCGTAGAACGTGCCGGCCTGGTGGGGGTTCTCGCCGTAGCGCAGCGCCGTGGCGGGGCCCTGGGGACTGGCCGGAGCGGCGGTGGCGTTCGCGGCTAAGTCGGTGCCCTGGCTCACGTACTTGAAGATTTCGGTGTCGTAGTGGCTGGTGGTGGCGAAGGCGGCGGCAGCGTAGTGGCGGCGGTCCTCCAGGTCGGTGGCGCCGTTTTTGGCGGCCAGCAGCTCGGCCACGGCGGCGTACTGCTCGCGGCTGCTGATTACCAGCACGTCGCGGTAATTTTTGGCGGCGGCGCGCAGCAGAGCAATGCCACCGATGTCAATCTTTTCGATGACGTCGGCCTGGGGGGCCCCACTGGCCACGGTTTCTTCAAACGGATACAAATCGACCACCACCAAATCGATGGGCGGGATGCCGTGCTGCTCGGCCTGAGCCAGGTCGCCGGGCTCGTGGCGGCGGTGCAGAATACCGCCGAACACCTTGGGATGCAGCGTTTTCACGCGCCCGCCGAACACTTCGGGGAAGCCCGTGAGGTCCTCCACGGCCGTGACGGCGGCGCCTTCGCTTTCGAGGAATTGCTGGGTGCCGCCGGTCGAGTACAGCGTGACGCCGTGCTGGCGGAGCACCTGCACCAGGGGCCCCAATCGGTCTTTGTGGTAGACGGACAACAGGGCGGCGCGAATGGGACGGGACGACATAAACGGCGGAAAAAGCTAGGGCGGAATTGCCGCCGCAAAGGTACACCGCCCCCCCGCCGGGGCACAAAGCCGGTCGTAATTGAATTTAACGCCGATGCCGCATAAGCGCGGCAGGAACAAGGAGGCCCTTTTCGGAGTATAGCTTTATTCACTTGCTTTTCACCCGCGCGCCGATGGTTGCTGATGTTATACGTGCCGATTCCCCTGCCATTGTCAACCCCACTTTGCCCCTGCTAGCCACACCTGCCGCAGCCGTGCAAGCCGCCGGGGCCCTCGCCCCCCGCCTGTTTGCCCAGGCCGCCGCCACCGATGCCGAAGCAGTATTTCCCGTTCAAGAATTTGACTGGCTGCGGGCCACCGGGCTGCTCACCGCGGCGCTGGCCCCCGGCTTGGGCGGCGCCGGCCTAGGGGCCCCCGCCGCAACCGAGGAGCTGCTGACCGTGTTACGCCACGTTGGCCGGGGTAACTTGGCCGTGGGCCGGCTCTTCGAAGGCCATACCAACGCCCTACTGCTCATGCAGTTGTTTGGCACGCCGGCGCAGGCCACGCGCTGGGCCGCCGACGCGGCGGCTGGGCTGCTGTTTGGCGTGTGGAACACCGAAGACCCCGCCCACGGCGTGCGGCTGGAGGCGCTGCCCAACGGCCGCTACCGCCTGCACGGCGCCAAAACCTTTGCCTCGGGAGCCGGCTACGTGGCGCGCCCGCTCCTCACGGGGGCCCTGCCCGACGGCCAGGGCTGGCAGATGCTGGTGCTGCCCGCCGATGCCCAGCCGCCCGTGCTCGACCGCTCGTTTTGGCGGCCGCTGGGGATGCGCTCCACCGCCAGCCACCGCGCCGACCTCACCGGACTGGAGATTGGGCCCGACGACCTGCTGGGCCCGCCCAACGCCTACTACCGCCAGCCGTGGTTTGGGGGCGGGGCCAGCCGGTTTGCGGCCGTGCAGCTGGGCGGGGCCGAAGCGGTGTACGACGAAACCCGCCGCTTTTTGCAGGGCCTGGGCCGCACCGACGACCCCTACCAGCGCCAGCGCCTGGGCCAAATGGCCCTGCTCATCGAAAGCGGCCGGCAGTGGCTGCGCGGGGCCGCCGCCCACGCCGTCCTCCCCAATGCCGCCGGGGCCCCAGCCAGCCCCGCCGCTGGGGCCTACGCCAACCTCGTGCGCACCGCCATCGAGCAAATTGGCCTGGCCGTGCTGCCGCTGGCCGAGCGCTGCGTGGGGGCCCGCGGCCTGCTCCAGCCCGAGCCTTTCGAGCGCCTGCACCGCGACCTGACCCACTACCTGCGCCAGCCGGCTCCCGACTTTGTACTGGCCGACGTGGGCCGCTTCGTGCTGGAGGGCAACGACTTATATTAACGATTATGCTGCCTTTTGCTGAATACCCCGTGCGCCCGGCCGCGTTTGCCGCCACGCTGGGGCCCACGCTCATCATCGTGCCGCACCCCGACGACGAGGCTCTGGGCTGCGGGGGCCTGCTGGCACTGCTGCGGCGGGCTGGCCAGCCCGTGCACGCCGCTTTGGTGAGCGATGGTACCATGTCGCACCCAAACTCGGCCGTGTTTTCGGCACCCGCCCGGCGGGCCGTGCGCGAGGGTGAGCTGCGCCACGCCCTCGCGCTACTCGACGTGCACACCGAACCGCTGCTGCTGCGCCTGCCCGACGCGGCCGTGCCCACGGGCCCCGCGCAGCCCGGCTTTGCCGAAGCGGCAGACCAGTTGCGGGCGTTTGTGCTTGATAGCCAGATAGCCACCGTGCTGCTGCCTTGGCGGCGCGACCCGCACCCCGACCACCGCGCCAGCTACTTGCTGGCCCAAGCAGCCCTGACCGGGCTGCCCGCCGCGCCGCGCCAGCTCGAATACGTGGTGTGGGCCTGGCAGCGCGCCGCCCCTGCCGACCTCCCTCAGCCCGCCGACCACGTGGCGGGGATCCGCTTAGCCATTGGCGAGGTGCTGCCCCAGAAGCTGGCTGCCATTGCCGCCCACCGCTCGCAGGTGGCGCCCGGTGTGTTCACCGACGACGCCCAGGGCTTCCTGCTGGCCGATGACATGCTGACCAAGTTCGACCAGCCTTTCGAAGTATATTTTGAGCACCACACATGAACGAGAACCAACCCAACAGCCTGGACGGCAACTATTTCGATGACGTGTACCGGGCTAATTCCGACCCTTGGGGTTTTGAAACCAGCCCCTACGAGCACGCCAAGTACGCGGCCTCGCTGGGGGCCCTGCCCCGGGCGCACTACCCGCGGGCGTTCGAAATCGGGTGCTCGCTGGGCGTGTTCACGGCCCAGCTGGCGCCGCGGTGCAACCACCTGCTGGGGGTAGACGTGAGCGCCGAAGCCTTGGCGCAAGCCCGCCGCCGCTGCGCCGATTTGCCCCAGGTGGCTTTCCAGCAAATGCAGCTACCCGACGAGTTTCCGACGGGCCCCTTCGACCTCATTACCCTCTGCGAAGTAGGTTATTACTGGAACCCTGCCGACCTGGCGCGCGCCGCCGACCGCATCGCCGGGGCCCTCCCCGCCGGGGGCCAGTTGCTGCTCGTGCACTGGACGCCCCCCGTGCACGACTACCCCCTGACGGGGGACGAAGTACACGAATTTTTCCTCCAGAAAACCGGCCCAGGGGGCCCCTGGGTGCACCTCAGCGGCCAGCGCCACCCGCAGTACCGGCTCGACGTGCTGGAAAAAAGGTAGCCTGTTGGCCTGCGGCCGGGGCCCGCAGCCAAGCCAACGCGTCGGCCAGCGGCACCTGCGGTACAGCTACGCCGGCGGTAGCACGGGCCTCGGCCACCCAGTCCCAAAGCCGGCCGAAGGTGCAGCTGGCCAGCACTTGCCGGGCCAATTGCTTCTCGGGCAGGCCCAGCGCGGCTGCTACGCCCTGCCCCGGCACCCCAAACGGGGCGGCGCGGCTCCACCAGGCGCGCAATTGCCGGCGCGCGCGCCATAGCGCCGCCAAGTGCTGCGGGCACGGCACCAGTGGCTCGCTGCGTGCCACGCTTTGGGCCGCCCACTCGCGCAATTGCCAAGAGAGGCCCACCTCCACGCGGCCGTACTGGCGGGCCGAAGTGTACACTACCACGCGCGGGCTGTGCCGCAGGCGCAGGTCGTGGCGGCGCAGCTGCTGGCAAAGGGCTTCGTCCTCTAGGTAGCGCACCACGGGCAGCCCCCCCACGCGGCGGTAGGCGCGGGCGGTAAGGGCTAGGCTGGCCCCGAAGTGTTGGTGGTGGCGCGGCCACGGGTCGGCAGCCTGCGGGTCGAGTTGGGCTTCGAGGCGGGCACACCACAGTTGGTAAGCCGCGTCGCGGAGCTGGGTGCGGCGCACCCCGCTGGGCCCCCCCAGCGCCACGGGCTGGTCGGTGGGCACGGGCGTTGCGTCGGTGAGGATGCGGCCGCCCACCGCGTCGGCTCCGGCCGCGATTTCGGCCTGGGTGGCGGCCAGCCAGTCGGGGGCCACGCGGGTATCAGCGTCGGTGCTGGCAATAATACCGTTGAAATGGCCCAGGCTCAGCAAGCGCAGGCAGGCCTCGTCCATCAGCAGGCGCCGGGCGCGGCCCACGTGGGCATCGGGGGCGGCTAGGCGCAGGCGGGCCACGTGCACGGCCAGGGCTGGGTGCTGGCGTGCAAAGTGGCGCACGGCGCTGGCGGTGCCGTCGGTACAGTTGTTGGCCAGCACAATTACCTCAAAACTATCGGGCGGCAAGGGCTGGCCGGCCACGTCTGTTTGCGCCGCCAAAGCCGCCAGGGTAGCGGGCAGCGTAGCGGCCTCGTCCTTGGCTGGGATGATGACGCAGGCCCGCAACGCAGCACGGGGCGGGGGCAGCTGCTGATGCAGCCGGGCGGCATAATCAGGGGCGGAAACCGGGGGCGGGGCAGAGGTCGCTTCGCGGGCGGCTTGGAAACGCAACGGGGTAGCGGAAGGCATGGTACCCGGCTTCTACGCCCTAGCCGGGGCGGTGGTTGGCAAAACCAGTGTTTCTATTTGCATAAAAATGCCGGGGTTTTATCACTAGGTTATTCCATAATTCTTTAAATGAAATTCTAGTCGAATGGCTCTCGTTTAACTATTTAGCAACTAATAATATAAATGTTACAAATGTTGTGAGTTTATTAATTAACGGCGCGTTTTTGTTGCATCCTTAAAGCAAAAGCCCCGGCCCTGCACAGCAGAACCGGGGCCTCTGGTACCAGTGCCAGCCGTTGCCGGCCAGTACTAGAACGCTTCGCCGATGGCAAACAAAAACCCCGATTGCGAACCGGCGCCCACCGCATAATCGAGGCGCAGGTTTACCCGGTCGCGGCGAATAAAGTTGAAGCGTATGCCGGCGCCGCCTGCACCGCGTACCTGATTGAGTGAAAAATCGCTGGCGCCGTTGGCCACTTCGCCCACGCCGGCAAATGCCGCGCCATCGATGCGCCAGAACAAGTGCTGGCGCAACTCGGCCTGAAACATCATCATCTGGCGGTCACGGTAGCGTTGCTCGTAAATGCCACGCAGCAAGTTGGCGTTGTTGTACAGCGTGCCGCCCAAGTTGGCCCCAATGCCAGCCAACTCGCGAAAAGGCACGTCGCCGGTGTGAAACTGCCCCAGGAACTGCATGGCCAAAATGGTTTTATCAGAAAAGATGGGCTGGTAGTGGCGGGCATCAATTTGGTAGCGGATGAATTTATAATCCGACCCCAAGCCCTTGCCGTTGAACATTACGCTGGCGTCGAGCAAGTCGCCGTGGAAGGCAGCCAGCGCCACGTCGCGTGTGTCGAGCGTGATGACCGGACCCAGGCCCGACACCGTGGTGCCCATTCGCTCCCGGTCGCTTAGGCGCGGGTCGCGGTAGAAGTAATTGGTGCTGCCATTGTCCGCGGCCCCGTCGGCCTGGATCTGGCTCATGTCGGTGAGGCGATACTGGGCCCCAAAGAACAGCTTCGGTGCGATGGCCTTCTGCACGCGTTGGTTCACAATGAACAGCTTATAGGCCACATTCGACTGGTCGCCAATCGAGGAGTTGTTGCCCTTGCCGTAGTAATACAGCAGTTGGTTGTAGGCACTGATTTCACCGTTGAGGTAGTACTTCTCGCCCGGCGAATAAATGGTGTGTACAAACTGGATGAGTGACTGCTTTTTCGCCGTTTGCCAGTATTGAATGCGGGCGTTAGACGAGCGCACAGTGGTATCCTGCCCAAAACGGCCGCTCAAAAGACCGCCCAGCCCGTAGCCAAGGCCGGTCTCGGCTTGGTAAAACAGTACCGGAATGGGCAGAATGGTGATATTTTTCGTGGGCTTGCCAATGGCGGGGGCCCGGGGGGCCGGCTCCACGGCGAGGGGTACGTGCGCGGTATCAGCCGGGGCCATGGGCTGTGCCAAGGCAGTAAAGGAAAGGCCAGCCAGCAAGGCGGCAAGGGGTAAAAATCGCATCGACTGAATAAAAGATGAATTGTTTAGGCGCACTAACGGATTTATGGCCTCCGCGGTTGGTGCCGGCCCCGGGGCCCTACCCCACCCCACCTGCCAAGGCCATGCTAAGCACGCCCGCCAGCATGATGCCCTTGCACCACGTGCTGAGCTGGCGGAAGTGGCGGCGGCGGTCGGCCAGCACCAGCAGGCGCACCAGGGCCCCCAGTGGCAGTAGCACCAGGGCCCCCAGCCACGCCGCCAGCGGCCAGGGCCCGTGCACTGCCAGCCAGGCCGCCGCCCCACCCGTGAGCAGACACAGGCAAGCCAGGAAAAACCCCGCCACCCATTTGGTGCGGGCCACGCCCAGCACCAGCGGCAGCGTGCGGCAGTCGTGCTGGGCGTCGCCGCGCATGTCTTCCACATCCTTCACAATTTCGCGCACCACCGTGAGCAGAAACGCCGCCAGCGCGTAGCGCCACACCACCGCGTTGCCGGTGCGCAGTTGCAGCTCGGGCAGTAGCACCAGCGCCGCCGTGAGGGTCCCGATGCTGACGTTGCCCACCAGCGCCACCCGCTTGAAGCGGGCCGAGTAGCCCCACAGCAGCAGCGCTGCCCCCAGCGTGACGCCGCCCAACAGCGGCGACAGAAACGTAGCCAGCGCCACGCCCGCCCCGCTCAGCACCAAGTGGGCCAGCATAGCGGTGCGCCGCCGCACCACGCGCCCCACCACCAGCCGGTCGGGCCGGTTGATGGCGTCAATCTTCACGTCGTAGTAGTCGTTGATGATGTAGCCGGCCGCCGCCACCAGCAAAGCGCTCAGCACCAGCAGGCCAAAGCGCGGGGCCAGCAGGGCCCCCACCTGCCCCGGCAGCAGCAGCCCCGCCCGCACCAGCGCCAGGCTCAGCAGCATGATGAGCAGGTTGGGCCAGCGCACCAGGCCCGCTAGCAGCCGGCCGCGCGCCCCGCCCGCCGCCCCGTCGGGGCCCAGTGGCCCGGTGGGCAGCGGCGCAAAAAAAGAAGCAGCGGACATGGTCGGCGTTCGGGGCCCCGCAAAGGTGGGGCCCAGCGGCGGCACCGGCCCCGCTAGACGTAGCGAAGGCTTTCCGGCGGTGCCGGAAAGCCTCTCTGAGCTAGTAAGATGGCACGCAGAGCGCGGCCTCAGATTTTGCGCACATTCACGGCGTTCACGCCTTTGCGGCCTTCCTGGGTTTCAAACTCCACCCGGTCGTTTTGCTGAATCTGGCCTCCGTTCAGGCCGGTGATGTGAACGAAGAAATCTTCGCGGGTGGCCTCGTCGGTAATAAAGCCGTAGCCTTTCTCCTCGTTAAAAAATTTTACGGTCCCGGTGTTCATCGCAATAAAAAAAATGTGGAAGGGGCCTAAACAGGCGGCCGGATTGCCTCGCCCCACCAACGCAGCCGGGCACCCCCTCCATACGGCGGGGCCAGGCAGTGGGTTGAGGCCCCCACAGCCCCCCCTTGCAGACCCTACCGTTATTGGTTATCGCGCCACTCGTATACCCACTTGGCCTGGATTTGCTCCAGGTGGCCTTCGGTGGCCTGCTCGCGGGTACCAGCGAAGTTGGGCAGCGTCAACACCCAATCAATCAAATCAGTGAAACGGATACGGTAGATACGGGCCTCGGGAAATTCGTTGCCAAATTTCTCATATAGCGCCATGGCCACGTCCTCGTGGTCGGCCCACTGGATGGGGGGTTCGAAGTGGTTCACAGAATTTAAATGTGAAAATGTGAACGGTGCCAAGATGTGAAAAATTGAGCGTGGTCAAGCTACGGTTGTCCGTTGCCAGTTCCCACATTCCCACATTTTTTAATCTTCACACCAATGAAATTAATGCCCCAGAAAGTGCTGGTGCGGAATAGTGACAGTTAGCTCCATGCCGGCGTTCACCACGCACTGGCAGGCCAGGCGCGAGTTGATGCGCGGGTTCTCGGCGCGGTCAATGAAGTCTTCTTCCTTGTCGCTGATTTCGGGCAGGTCGTCGCCGCCGCGGTCCACGTACACGTGGCAGGTGCTGCACCCGCACACGCCGCCGCAGTTGTGCTGGAGTTGGATGGCGTTGTTCAGGGCTACGTCGAGCACCGACTCGCCGGCGGCCGCCACGTGGGTCTGGGCCGGTTGGCCGTCCTTGAACTGAAACGTAATAGTGGTGGCGGACACGAATTTGAGGTCTTTGGTAAGGGAAAAGCCGCCGATGGGCTGGCAAGCCGTTGGGAATCAACCGCCCGACCCAAGCCAGGGTTAGGCAGCCGGCCCAAAATTTTACTCGGTGCCGGGCCCCAACGGGCCCGCAAAGGTAAGGCTACCCGGCCCGGCGTCAAAGCTGCAGCTACTTGCCGGCCGGCCCAAGCCCCGGGAGCAGCTGCGCCTGAATACTGTCCGTCAGTTGGTTATAAATCCCCAGCCAGTACGGATGCGCCGCCAGCGCCGCCCGGTGGGCCCCCAGTGTGGGCACGTCGCGGCGGGCGGCGGGACCCGTTTGCACGGCAAAGGGCGAGCCGGCGGCCAAGGCCTTGTCCACGGTTTCGCGCACCAGCGGGGCCAGCAGGGCAGCTGGCAAGCCTGCTTCGGCCAGCAGCGCGTCGGCCACGCCCAGCAGGTGGTTGGTGAAGTTGTTAGCAAACACTGCCGCCACGTGCAGCCGCAACCGGTCGGCCGAGGCCAACGGGCGCACGTCGCTACTTAGGCTGCGGGCCAGGGCCAGCAGCAGGTTTTGGGCCCCGGCGTCGGCGGCCTCCACGCACAGCGGCACGGCGGCCCAGTCCACGGCCCGGCCCGGGCTGAACGTTTGGAGCGGGTACAGTACCCCGCCGCGCACCTCCGGTTGGCTTTCGAACACCGCCAGCGGCAGGGCCCCCGCCAAGTGGGCCACTACGGCCCCGGCCGGCCAAGCCACCGCCGCCAACACCGGAGCCACGGCCGCATCGGGCACGGCCAGCAGGTACACATCGGCGGGCGGCAATGGGGGCCCCAGGTCCGGCAGCACGGCCGCGCCCGGCAGCACCGCGGCCAGGGCTTCGGCTGTAGCACCGTGGCGGCTCCACACAAAGGCTACGGCGTGGCCGGCGGCCACCAGGGCCGGGCCCAGCTGCCCGGCTACACGCCCGGCCCCGAACAAGCCCACGCGCAGTGGGCCCGTCCGGGGCCGCGTTGGTTTATTCGGTACCAGCAAAGTCATGTACTTGTAAAAAAGCGGTCATGCTGAGCGCAATCGAAGCATCTCTTCAGCCGAGTAACTAATTATTTCTGCGGGAGAAATGCTTCGACTGCGCTCAACATGAGCGCTTTAACAATGCGCTTGCCGCGCCTTAAGCTACCGGTGCCATGCGGGTGCGGACGGCAGGAAGGGCATCGGTTTCCGGGGCCTCGGGGGCCGCGTTGCGCTTGGTGTTGCGCTGGCGCAGGCTCAGGGCGAAACCCAGCGCCATAAGCAGCGTGCCGCTCCAGAGCAGGTTTATGAAGGGCTTCTCCATCGCTTTCAGGATGATGTAGTCCTTCTGCGCGGTGCTCACGCCGAAAGTAAACTTGCCTTTCTGCGGGTCGATGGTGTTGAGGCTGAGGCGAATGCCAAGGTCGTCCACCTCATCGGGCACGCGGCCCACCAGGCGGTTGCGCACCACAAACAGCGGGTGAGCGTGGTACTGCCGCTGCTCGCCGTACACAATCATGTCGGCCTGCAAGGCCAAGTCGCCCTTTTGCAGGCCCAGGCCCACCGTTTCGTGGGCCGGTTCGATGGCGCGGAACACGGCGAAATAGTCGTTCAGGAAAATCGTGTCGCCCACGCTCAGCGTGTGCTCCTTGGGCTCGCTCCACTGCTTGTCCTTGCGCGTGTCGGGGGCCCCGCCGATGTGCGTGTAGATGTCGTGGCCCCAGAAGTGCTTGATGTCGGGTGAGGCTAGGATGCCACCCATCTCCTCGTTGATCTGAGCCCGGGGGTACAACGTGAACTTCTCGCCCGTGGCCTTTTTGGCGTAATCAACGCGGTAGAAAGTGTTCTCGGGGACGATGGTTACCGTGTCGCCAGTCTTGTAATACAACTTGTTGCCTACTTTAATGTCAGCGCGGGCCAGGGTTTTATAGTCGTCGTCGGTGCGGAACAGCATCTGCTTATTCACGTAGCCGGGTACGCCGGGCACCTCAAAGTATTGGCCCTCATACGTGAGCTGGTAGCCGTGCATGGGCGCGGCCTCGTTGCGGTACAGCAGCACGTTGTCGCGGTTGATGTCTTCCGAAAAATCGCGCGAGTAAAGCAGGCCCGATACGTTGCGGGAAATAATGCTTGAATAGCCCGACGAGGCCAGAATACCCAGCAGCATCAGCGCCACGCCCAGGTGGGCCAGGGCCCCACCCGAGAGCGTGATGCCGCGCCGCGCCAGCGTGAAGAGTGTGCCCAGGTTGGCCAGCACCCCAAACAGCCCAGCCAAAAACAGCACCACGTAGGCCGGCGAAATAGTAGGGCCATTGTAGCGAATCAGCAGCACCGCCAGGGCCGTACCCAGCAGCGCCAGCAGCACCGACGGCGTGAGGGAATTAAGCAGGGTTTCCTTGTCGTTGCGCTGCCACCACATCACCTGGCCCACGCCCGAGAGCAGGCCCACGCCCACGCCCATCCACAGTTGCAGCTTCGAGTAGTGGGCAATTTGATCGACGGGCAAGGCCAGGTTGGTTTTGATGCCGATGAAGCCCATGAAGGCATTATACACCGGAATGCTGGTGGTGAACAGTACCTGGAAGGCCCCCAGGCACAGCACCGTAGCGCCCACAAACACCCACAGCTCGGGGCTGTACATCGAGAGTTCTTTGGGCGACACCGGAATTTCCTTCCAGCGCCAGACCAGTAGGCCCACGGCCAGCACAGTGAAGAAACCCAGGTAAATCAGCAGCTGGCCCGACAGGCCCAAATCGGTAAACGAGTGCACCGAGGCGTTGCCCAGCACGCCACTCCGGGTGAGGAACGTAGCGTAGAGCACTAGAATGAACGTGGTGATAACCAGCGCGTAGGCCGTACGCAGGCCCGTGCGGCGGCGCTGCCACAGCACCAGCCCGTGCAGGGCCGCCACCAGCACCAGCCACGGAATGTACACGGCGTTTTCTACCGGGTCCCAGTTCCAGTAGCCGCCAAAGTTCAGCGTTTCGTAAGCCCAGTAGGCCCCCATCATCACGCCCACGCCCAGCACGCCACCGCCCACCAGGCTCCACGGAATGGCGGGTTTCACCCAGGCCGTCAGCTCTTTCTTCCAGAGCGCGGCGATGGCGAAAGCAAACGGCACCAACGTGAGGGCGAAGCCCAGGAACAGCGTGGGCGGGTGAATCACCATCCAGTAGTTCTGGAGCAGGGCGTTGAGGCCGGTGCCGTCCTTGGGCACAAAGTTGGGGTTGGTCTTCCACACCGGCAGGTCGGTGAGGAAGTCGCGCAGCAGCATGAACGGCGAGGAGCCAACTTTGAGGCCCCCGGCCACCACGCCCACAATCATGCTCACCAAAAAGGCCTGCACGGCGCTGAATACGGCCAGCACCGGCGCTTCCCACTTCTTGTTGAAAAGCATGATGCAGCCGCCCAGCACCACTTGCCAGAAAATCCAGAGCAGGAAGCTGCCCTCCTGCCCGGCCCAGAAGCACGATATCATGTACTTGAGGGGCAGGTGGTTGGAACTGTGGCTCCAGGCGTAGTAGTACTCGTAGCGGTGGTGGTAGATGATGTCGAACAAGCAGCCCACCACGGCCAGCACCGCCGCGCCGTGCACAAAAAACGCGCCCCGGCCCAGCCGCTGCCAGCTGGCGTCCACGTCGCCCAGGGCCCGGCCCCGCGCCGCCTGGAAGTAGGCGTAAGCCGCCACCACGGCCGCCACAAACGCCACGATGACGCTCAGGTGGCCAATATCTCCAACGAGTAAGTTCATATAAATCAGAATATCGGGCAAATTTACGGCGCTACCGGCGGCGGCGGCACCGCCAATAGCAAATGGTCGGTGAAAAACCGGCCACGCGCCGGGTGGCAAGTGATGGCAACCTCTACTTTTTTGATGCCAGCGGCTTGCCACAACTCCGTACCTACCCAACCCGCTTTCGGGTCGTTTGGTTGGTTAATGAGCTGTTTATTTAACAAAATTCGGCCGCTTGCCGGGTCCGTTATCAACACCGACAGCGCAGCCTTGCGCGGATAGTTTTGCAGCGGCAGCACTAGGTGGGGCCCCGCGGCTAGGGGCCCCAACATAGGATTCAACTGGCTGTACGACACCCAGAACTGCTTCAGCACCGTGGGCGTCGAAGTCCCGTCGAGCGCAGCATCGGCCACCACCTGGTACAGTACAGGCCCGGCCCGGGCAGCGTGTCGGCCACGGCGTAGGCGGCGGGGTGGCCGCCGTAGCTGTTGCGGGCCACCGGCACCCGGCGGCGCTCGGTGCTGCGGAAGGCGTGCTGCTCGCGGCGCAGCACCCGGCAGCCGGGGGCCCCAGCCAGTGAGTCGGGCAGGGCCCACGCTACTTGCACCACGCGGCTGGTGGCCGGCAGGGCCCCGGCGGGCGCGGGCAGCGGCGGTACCGCGGGCATGCCCACCGCCCGGCCGCTCACTTGCAGCGTGAACGTGCAGAAATCCTGCAAGTACCCGTCCACATCGAGCAAGTACGGCTGGCCGGCTTGTAGCTCCACGGCCACAAACACGTCGTCCTGGGTGCCCAGCGAGGTGCAGCTGAGCACCCGGTAAGTGGCGGGCTGGCACGGCTGCCCAGTCAGCACCACCAGCTGCACACCGCGCACGTCCCGGCACCGCTGCCCGCCCACGTTCACGAAGTAGCGGCCCGCCGCGGGCGGCGTAAACTCAAACCATTGGTCGTTGTGGTACTGAATGCACTGGCCGGTCAGGCGCTCGTCTACGCAGCTGCGCTGCACAGTGCAACCCACGGTACTGGACGTTATGGTTTCGTTCAGCTTTAATATGCGGCGGTTTTCGATGTTATCGTTGGCCACCTGCGCTAGGGCCCCGGGGCCCCAGCCGGCCAGTACCAGGCCCCAAAAAACGAGCCGCCCCATCCCCCGCGGCCAAGGGCTGCGGCGGGCGGGGCGGCCACGGATTTTGGAACGGGCGCGCAAGGGCTACTTGGTCGCTACTTCGGTGCCCTTCAACTCTTTCTTCACGTACTTACTGGGGCACTTCAGCAGGATGTTATCGGCCACGAAGGTGCCGTTGTGCATGGCCCCGGTGATGACGACCTGTTCTGACGTCTCAAAATCCTGCGGCTTGGGGTTGTTGTACACCACGCGCTGCGACACGTGCGTCGAATCCATCAGTGTGAAGGCGAAGTAGTTGGGGTCCACCATCGGGTCGTATTGCAGACCCACGGGGTGGTTCTGGCCGTCGCGGGGCAGGCGGCCCACCACGTGCACTTTGGTGGCGTTGCCTTCGGCCGCGCGCTGGCGGGCTTCCCCGAAGAGCACGTACACGCTGGCATCGGCCGTGGTGCTGAGGATGATGCCCGCCGCAATGGCGATGATGGCAATGATGAAAATATGGGTCTTCTTCATAAACCGCAGGTACTAACGAATTTGACGCGTAAAACCGGCTGCCCAGCAGCCCCAGAAACGAACGAAACGCCGCACTAGCAACATGCAAAGTGGGCTAAAAGAATCCGCCCTTAGCCATTAAATCCGCCGGCGGCGGCCCGCTTTTCCAGGCGGCTCACCTTGCGGTCGAGGGCGATGAGGTAGACGAGCAGGCCGGCGATGATGACGACCACGGCGGCCACCACCACGTAAATCTTGCCGCTGGCCCGCAGGTCGTCGGCCATGGCTGGCACGTCGGGGGCCCCGGGGGCCTGGGCCCAGGCGTGGGCGGCGGTGCCCAGCACCAGGTGGAATACGCCGCAAACGGCAACAAAGTAGCGCAAAAACTTATTGGTCATCGTGTTGGTGTTGGAGCAGCGTGAGGCGGCTGCTAACCTGGGTAAGCCAAAAGGAGAACAAAATCCAGCCGATAACGGCGGCGTAGAACACCGGCCGCATGGTGCTGTCGAGGTCGTACTTATTAAAGCCGGGGTTGCCGGTTTGGCCCGGGTGCAGGCTGTTGCCCGAAATGCGGGGCAAAATGAACAGCAGCGGAATGGCGGCCGCGAACGCGAAAATGTTGTAGATGGCCGACACGCGCGCCCGCTGCTGGTCGTCGCGGAACGAGCCGCGCAGCACCAGATAGGCCCCGTAGATGAGCAGGGCCACGGCGGCGGCGTTCAGGCGCGGGTCGGGCGTCCACCAGGCGCCCCAGGTGTAGCGGGCCCACAGGCTGCCGGTGGCCAAGCCCAGCACGCCCAGCAAAATGCCGGTTTTGGCCGCCTCGTGGGCCAGGATGTCCAGCCGAGCCGAGGGCCGCCGCAGGTACTGCATCGAGTATACGATGGACACGAACATCACCATGATCATCCCGAACCACATGGGCACGTGGAAAAACAGGTTGCGCACGCTCTCGTTCACGATGGGCAGGCGCGGTACCGGAATGAGCAGCCCGGCGATGGCCGAACCCACGATAAGCACCACCGCCAGCCACTTCCACACCGAGGGGCCCCGCGACTCAATCAGCCGCTGCCCGCCCCACACGCCGCCCGCCATCACGACGACGCTGACCAGGGAGATGATAATTCCTAACGTTGCTTTGCTCATAAAAATCAGTTGTCAGTTGTTGGTTGTCAGTTATTAGTCGGTTAACAACTGACAACCAACAACTCCCATCAGCCACGCCACAAAAACGGAAATAATAAGTACGACACCGCCGCCACAATCACGTTCAGGGCCAGCAGCGTGATAATGGACTGCTGGCTCACGCCGCGGTCGAGGCCGTCGAGCGCGTTCTTGCTGACTTTAATCAACAGCAAAAGCATCGGAATCATTACCGGAAAACCCAGCACCGCCATTAAAGTGGCGCCGTTGCCGCCCGCCTTGGCCGCAATGCCCGACACCAGCGTGAGCGTGGTGGCAAACCCCAGGGCCCCCAGCACTAGGTTAGCCACAAACAAGGCCAGGTCCTGAATCGGGTTGCCCAAAAAGATGGTGTAAAGGAACAAAGCCAGCAGCCCCACGCCCAGCAGCAGCAGCGCGTTGTAAAGCATTTTGGCCAGAATGATGGCCTGGGGCCCTACCAGCGTGTAGTAGTACAGGCGCTGGCCGGGGCTCTCCTGCATGAAGCCCTTGGCCACGGCGTTGATGGCGGCAAACAGCAGAATCACCCAGAATAGAGCATTCCAGGCCGGGGCTGGGGGCTGGCCGCCGCGCAGGCTGAAGCTCAGAAAGCACACGAACACCGTGCTGCCCACGTACAGCAGCAGCCCGCCCAGCGCCGCCCGCTGCCGCCACTCCAGGCGGAAGTCTTTGGCGAGCAGGGTAGAAATTTCGCGGAGCAGCGGCACGGGCAGCGGGTTGGTTTCGGGCCGTAAAGATACGCCCCGCGCCCGGCGTGGGGGTACGGAAATTTGCCCCTAAAGCAATTGCCCCGCTCGGGGGCCCCGGGCGGGGCAAGGCCGCTAACGCCAAGGGGCCCCACCGATTCTTCGGTGGGGCCCCTTGCTTAATTGCTTGGTTGTGGTGAGGCCCTAAAAATCGTAGCCCAGCGTGAAGTAAAACTTGGGCGGGTTGGTGGTGTAGTTTTCGCGGCCCCAGGCCACGTCGCCCTTGCCGTAGAAACCGAAGAGCGTGGTGCGCACCCCCACCCCGTAACCCACCAACAGCGGGTTGCTGAAGTTGGTGACGGTGCCCGAGAATGGGTTGCCGTTGCCACCGAAGGGTACGGTGTTGTTCGAGTTGTCGACGCTGAGCGGGTTGCCACCCGAGTAAGCCGTGCCCGCGTCCACAAAGCCCGTGAACTGGAGGTTGCGCAGGAAGGCCGAGTAGATGGGGCGCCGCGATAGATACTGCACAATGGGTACCCGCAGCTCACTGTTGAACAACAAGTAGCGCGAGCCCGTGCGGGTGCTGTAATCGAAGCCCCGCAGGTTGGTCACGAACTGCTGGTTGAAGATTTGGCTGGGGTCGGGCACCGGCACGTTGGGCTGGAACAGCACCCGGTCGTCCTTATAATTGGGAAAAAACCAGTTGTCCATACCGCCCAGGCGAAAAAACTGGGGGTTGGGCCCAAAGAATTGCCCATAGCTGGCCCGGTTCGCCCAGATGATGGAGCGGTGCACCTTCTGGTAGTGGCGCAGGTCCACGGTGAGCTTGCCGAAGTTGAGGGCCGCGTTGTTGATGCCCTGCAGCTGCTGCAAGGCCACCTTCATGCGGGTGCCGCGCAACATGTTTACCCCAGTGGCAATGGAGTTGTCAAACACCAGTTCGGCCTTATAGCCCACATAGTTCTGGTTGTTGTCCAGGGCGTTGGAAAAGCTATTGGAAAGGGTGCGGTTGAGGTTCTCGTAGCGCGGGCCGGCCCGCAGGCTCAGGTTGTGGGTGAGCGGGTAGGCAAACGTCACGGCCGCCTCGTGTCGGCCGTAGCGAAAGCGGCTACCGTCTTGCAGGTCAAAGAAATACGCCTGTTTCTGGTAAGCAATCGTCCAGTCGACGCGGTGCGTGAGGTTAGTATAAGAGGCGTTGATGTTACTGGTACGCAGGTCAAATAGCCCGAACAAGCCGGCGTCGATGCGCTGGTTTTCCAGCAAGTCGTTCAGGTGGGCCCGGAATTGCAAGCCGATGCCCAGCAGTGGGTCCCACTTGAGCGAGGTGGTGATGTTGTCGGCCATAAACCGCGTGTCGTAGCGGTAGGGCCCCGTCACCTGGGGCACCTCGGGCAGCACCTTATTCACGGGACGGCGGGCGGCCGCGCGCGCCACGGGCCGCACCGGCTCGTCTTCCTCAAACACGTAGTCGTTGGTGTTCACCGTTGCGTTGGCCTTGCGGCGGGTGCGGCGCGTGCCGGGGGCCCCAGCGGTATCGGTGGCCGCGCTGGCCCGCGCCGCGGCTTTGGCCGCGGCCGCCACAGGGGCCGCCGAGCGGTCTTCCAAGGTTTGCTGGCGGGCGGTTTTGGCAGCGGGCAGGGCCCCGGGCAGCTCAAACTTGGGATAGGTGTAGAGCACGTCGCGGGCCTGCGCGGGGGCCACCATGGCCAGGGCCGTAGTGGTGGGGCTGTAGTCGAAGTCGCTGATGTTGGGCAGGAAGCTCGTCAGGCGGTCGCGCTGCTTGGTCGAGAGCGTGTAGCGGTAGAGGCTGCGCACGCCGCTCTCCTCGCCCAGGTACAGGAGTTGGTCGTCGGACAGGGCCCGGGGGCGGGTTTCGTTGGAGATGGTGCTGGCCAGCACCTCCACGGGCAGGGTGCGCCCGTCGAGGTGGTAGAGAAACAAGTCGTAGTTGTTCACCACGTTGGCGAACGTGGCCGGCCGCGACGGGCCCAGCGAATCGAGGTAGCGGTTCGAGCTAAAAGCGATGCTCTTGCCGTCGGGCATGAATACTGGCTGCGCGTCGTCGAACAAGTCATTGGTGAGCTGCTCGGCTTGGCGGCTGCCGGCCCGCAGCACGTACAAATCGTTCTGCCCGCCCCGCACGGCACTAAACGCCAAGGATTTGCCATCGGCCGAGTAGTTCATACTCAGCACCTGGTCGTAGGTATTGAACAGCGAAGCCGGCCGCCGGAACGTCACGATGGAGCGCAAGCGGTCAAGCGTGTTGTTGCCGGTCGCGTCGCGCAGGTGCAGCGTCATGGTGCCCTGGGCCATTTCGGCCACGGCCACTTGGGTGTTGCCGCGCCAGGCCAGCACCGGCAGGCGGTTTTCTACTTGCTGGTCGGGGGTTTTGTAGCCGCCGCGGCCCACGGTGTTGCGGTGGCTGCCGTCGCGGCGGGCCACCACCACGCGGTAGCGGCCCAGCTCGTTCACGGCGTAGGCCAGCTGCTGGCCGTTGGGACTGAACACAGGCTGCGAATAAATGGTGGCCCGGCGGTTGCGCCCGCCCACCTGGAACTTGGCGTCGGGCAGGGCCAGCGCGGCGGTGGCCGGCTGCGCGTTCAGGGCCCGGTAGTAAGCCAGCCAATCGCGCATGAATATTTTATACGGCACGTTCAGCGACGAGCTGATGCCCACTTCCGCGTCGCGCGTGATGCGCGTCAGGTTCAGGATGTTCTGGATGCTGGTGTAGCCGTAGCGCTCGGCGATGTAGTTCCACACGCTGTGGCCCGACAGGCGCGCGTCGCGGATGAAGAACGGCGCCGAGCGGTTGCCGCTGGGGTACAGCCGCGTCATGTCGCGCATGTAGCCGTCCATGTCCACGCTCCAACCCTCGGCGGCGTAGGCCGCGGCCCCGCTGATGAACCAGTCGGGCAGTTGCAGCAAGTAGCTGCTTTGCAGCACTTCGCGCAGCGAGCCGCCGTACATCATGTCGTTCAGCAGCACCTGCGTGAGCTGGAAGCTGATTTCGCGCTTGTAGTCGGTTTGCAGGCCGGTGAAGGCGATTTGCACCTTGCTCATGCGGGCCAGGGGCGCATCGCCGCCGGCCACGGTTTCGGGGTTCGGGTCGAGGCCCACGTTGCTCTGCCGGAGGTCGCCCACCGAGTTGTAGAGCATGATGGTGGTTTTGGCGTACGGGTAGTACCCGATGAGGGCCGTGACGCGCTGCAGCTCCTTCTCGGCATAGTCCACGGCACGGCGGGCGGCGGGCTCGTTGCCGTCGTAGTACATCACCGTGAAGTTCTGGGTGGTGTACTGCTGCCAGTGGAAGTCGTGGTACTGGATGCGCACCCGCCCGAACTGCTCCTGCGCCGTTTGGGCCCGCGCCGGGGCCCCCGCGGCCACCAAAAACACCAGTGCGCACACGCCCCGCACCGCTTTCCCAACCAAAGTAATGTTTGTCATAGTCAGCGAACGAACAAAGGCGAAAAATAGTCCGCCGTAAAAGCTAAATTTCCGCGGCCGCCACTGGGGCCGGCCACAGGGCCCCATAGCGGGCCAAGCTCACTTCGGGCCAAAGGTCGGCCTGGCCCATGAGCCAGTCGGCCATCAGCGCCGCCAAGCGCGGGGCCAGCACCACGCCCTTCGAGCCGTAGCCTCCGCAGAAGCTGAGGCCCGGCACCGCGGGGTGGGGCCCCAGCAGCGGCTTGCGGTCGCGCACGGCGGGCCGCACCCCCGCCCGCTGCCCCACCACCGCAAACGGTGCGCTGGTGAGGGCCCCCAGGCGGGTTTCCAACTCGGCGCGGCCGTCGGCCGTGGGGCCCTCGGCAAACGGCGGCCAGCGGTAGGTAGCCCCCACGCGGAAGCGCCCCGCCCCGAGCGGCACCACGTAGGCGCCCCGGTTGAGCACCTGTTCGGCCCCCAGGCCGGCGCATTCCACGTCCAGCACCTCGCCCTGGTTGGGGGTGATGGGTAACCAGTTAAAGTACGAGTTGTTAACGGCCTCGGCGCCTTCGCAGCACACCACGTGGCGCGCCCGCACGGCATCGTTGTAAGTAAAAGCCGGCGCGGCGCCGGCCGGGGCGCTAACGAGCCGGGCCCAGTCAAAAGTTTCGCGCCGCAGCCAGCCGGCGGCTTCGCCCGCGGCGGCCAGGGCCGCCAGTAGCTCAGCCACGGCCAGGTAGCCGCCGTGGCGCAGCCAGGCCCCGCCGTGGGGGGCCAGCACGCCAGGCAGGCCGGGGTCGTGGGTGAGAATTTCGACCACGTAGTCGCCCCACGGCTGCTTGGCGCTGCGGGCCACCAGGGCCGCTTGCTCTTCTTCCGAGCCGAATACTTTGAAGATGGGCGCGGCCGTGTAGAAGGCCTGCCCCAGCCGGGCCTCCAGGGCCCTATAGTAGGCGGTGGCGTAGGGAATCAGCTCGTCGGCGCGCCAGGCCAGGGCAAAGCGCCGGCCGGCCACGGGGTTGACGAGGCCAGCGGCCACGCGCGAGGCCGAATCGGGCCGGCCGGCGTCGTACACCAGCACGCGGTGGCCGCGGCGTTGCAGCTCGTCGGCCAGCGTGGCGCCCGCCAGGCCGTGGCCCACCACCAAAAAGTCGCAGTCCGTCATAGCAGCAAGGTACAGCCAGCGGGGCCAAACGCGGAAGCGCTGCCGTACTTTGCCGGGCCGTTGCGGACGGACGCCGGGCGGCGGCCGGGCGGCCTTTTTTTCTTCTTCGCGTTTGCCATGCTCCTCAAAACTTTCACCTTCAACGGCTTTTCCGAAAACACCTACGTCCTCACCGACGAGGCCACCCGCGCCTGTGTCGTCGTGGACCCCGGCTGCTACACCGTTTCCGAGCAGGCCGAGCTGAAGCAGTACATCGACGACAACCACTTGGCCGTGGCCGCTGTGCTGCTCACCCACGCCCACATCGACCACGTGCTGGGCTGCGCCTTCGTGCTACGCACGTGGCCCGGCACGCCCCTGCTCGTGCACGACCTCGACCGGCCCACGCTGGCGGCTGTGGCCAGCTACGCGGGGCCCTACGGCTTCGGGGCCTACCAGGCCGCCGAGCCTACCGGGGCCCTGGCGGCCGGCGAGCCTGTACGTTTCGGCGAAACGGAGCTGGAAGTGCGCTTTACGCCGGGCCACGCGCCGGGCCACGTGGTGTTCTACCACGCGCCCAGCGGCCAGGTAGTGGGCGGCGACGTGCTGTTTCAGCGCAGCATCGGCCGCACCGACCTGCCCGGCGGCGACCTCAAAACCCTGCTGCGCAGCATTGATGCCGAGCTGCTCACGCTGCCCGACGAAACGGTGGTGTACCCCGGCCACGGCCCCAGCACCACCATCGGGGCCGAGCGGCAGGGCAACCCGTACCTGGTGTAAAAAATATTGGCGGCCCAAGGCCGTCCCCCGCTGAGCATTATATACAACGCGTCGTTTCCCTTTGAAAAAGCACATACCCAACGCCCTCACTTGCCTGAACTTACTGTGCGGCTGCCTGGCGCTGACGTTTGTCTTCACCCCCGGCTTGCACAACCTGGTGGTAGGGGCCTACTTCGTGGGCCTGGCCGCGGTGGCAGATTTTCTCGACGGGCTGGTGGCGCGGGCCTTGCGCGTGTCCTCCCCCATCGGCAAAGACTTGGATTCGCTGGCCGACATGGTATCGTTCGGGGTGGTGCCGGGGGCTATTTTGTATATGCTGCTGAACACGGCGCTAGCCAGCGCCGCCCCGCTGGTGGGCGGACTCCAATACCTGCCGCTGGCCGCGTTTATCCTCACGATTTTTTCGGCACTACGACTGGCCAAGTTCAACAACGACACCCGGCAGACCAATTCCTTTATTGGCCTGCCCACCCCGGCCTGCACGCTCGTGGTGGCTTCGCTGCCACTTATTCTGGCGGCTTATTCCGGGGCCCCCACGGCCATTGATAAATTGATTTTGAACCCCTGGGCGTTGCTGGCCCTCACGGTGGTGTTATCGGGCCTGCTGGTGGCCGAACTGCCGCTGTTCGCGCTGAAATTCAAAAGCTTTGGCCTGGTGGGCAACCGGCAGCGCTACCTATTTTTGCTACTGGCGGGGGCCCTGACGCTGTGGCTGCACGCGGCCGCCGTGCCGCTGGTGGTGCTGCTCTACGTGGGGCTGTCGGTGGTAGGGCCCCGGCGGGCCTGAGGGCCGGCCGCCGCTTCACAATAAAAACAGCCACTTTCAGTTAGGGCCCCGGCCCGAACCCCGCATTGGCCCTCAGTGTTGGGGCCGCACCCCGGAACCGCCCGGCCCATTAGCCGTTATTCTATGCCGCGTTTTTTTCTCTTACTACTGCTTGTGGGATTGGGATGGAAGGGGACCCCGGCGGCGCGGGCGCAGGGCCCCGCCACGGCCCACGTGGTGCTGCGCTGGGGCGGCTACGCGGAGGTGCCCACTCGCACCGGCCGGGCCCCGCAGCGGGTGCCCACCTTTGCGGGGGCTTACGCGGCATTTGACGAGCAGATTGGGGTTTTTAGCCAGCGGCTGGCCGGCGACGTGCGCCAGGGCGAGCTGCTGAACCCGGTGTACGAGGCGTTTTCGGCGGCCGACGCCAAGCTGCTCGACGCCGGCAAGCTGCCGGCCGCGCCCGAGGTGCAGCTCAGCACGGGTACCGAGGCCAAGCTGCCCGTCACGCGCCTCAGCCTGCGCCCCGCCCGCCGCAACTCCCAAACCGGCCAGCCCGAGCGGCTGGTGGCCTTTGATTACAGCTACTCCTTGGCCGAGCCCAGCGCAACGCGCGGCGGCAGCGGCAGCACGGCCCGGGCCCACGCGGCCCACTCGGTGCTGGCCGCCGGCGACTGGTACAAGCTGGGCGTGCCAGCCAACGGCGTCTACAAAATCGACCAAGCCACGCTGAAAACGCTGGGCTTCAACCCCGCCACCACCGACCCCAAGGCCCTGCGCCTCTACGGCAACGCGGCAGGCTTGCTGCCCCAGGCCAACCTGACGTACCGCCCCGACGACCTGGTGGAAAACGCGGTACGCTTCGTGGGCAATGCCGACAATGCCTTCGACGCCGACGAGTACCTGCTGTTTTACGCGCCGGGGCCCCACACGTGGTACGCCGAAAACGGCCGGTTCCGGCACCGCAACAACTTCTACTGCGACACGGCCTATTACTTCCTGACCACCCAGGCCGCAGCCCGCGCCCCGCAGCGCGTGGCCACGGCGGGGGCCCCCGGCGCGGCGGCCACGCGCACCGTCAGCACGTTCGACGAGCGGGCCTTCTACGAGCACGACCTGGTGAACCTGCTGCACTCGGGCCGGCAGTGGCTGGGCGAAAGCTTCTCGCCGCAGTCGGTGCTGACGCGCACGATTGACTTGCCGACCAGCTTGCCCGACCTCGTGCCCGGTTCCACGGCCCAGGTGACGCTGGCCCTGGCGGCCACCGACCTCAGCGGCAGCCAGTTCCAGGCCACGCTGAACGGCGCCAACGTCGGCACCGTGGCGGTGAACCCCGTGAACGGCCAGTCGTTCTACGCGGTGGCCAACGTGGCCACGCCCACGCTGCCGGTGGTTTTACCTGCTGCGCCGGCCGCTGCCCTCAGCGTGGGCCTCGCGTTTAATAGCCTGTCGGGCACGGGCGTGGGCTACCTCGACTACCTGGAAATCAACGCCCAGCGCCGCCTCACCCTGAGCGGGCCGGTGCTGGAATTCCGGTCGCTGGCCAGCGTGGGGCCCGGAGCCGTGACGCGCTTTGCCCTGGCCGGCACCACCGCTGCCACCGCGGTGTGGGACGTGACCAACCCACGCCACGCCGTGGCCCAAGCCCTGGACGCTGCCGGGACGTTTGCGGCCGCCACCGATACGCTGCGCGAGTACGTGGCCTTCCAGCCCGACGGCGCGTTTGCCAACAAAGTGCGGGCCTTCGGCAAAGTGCCCAACCAGGATTTGCACGCCCTCGACGGCAGCTACGATTTGGTGATTGTGACCTACCCGGCCTTCCGCGCGCAGGCCAACCGGCTGGCCGACCACCGCCGCACCTACGACGGCCTAAAGGTGGCCGTGGCTACGACCAAGGAAGTGTACAACGAGTTCGGATCGGGCGGGCAGGACGCCACAGCCATCCGCGACTTCATGAAGCAGGTGTACGATAGGGCCCCCGCGGGCAAGCTCCAGCACCTGCTGCTGTTCGGCGATGCGTCGTTTGACTACAAATCGAGCCCCTACAACGACAAGAACCAGGAGCCCGCGTGGTGGGCCAGCCGGGCCCCGTTCCGCTCCGACGCCGACTTCGACCGCGCCAACCAGAACTACGTGCCCACCTACGAGTCGCGCGAGTCGCTGACGCAGTTTTACGGCAGCACGGTAACTTACTCATCCGAAGACTATTACGCCTTGCTTGACGACAACGAGGGCGAGTGGTCGGAGAACCCCACCGGCACCGAGGTGCAGGACGTGGGGGTGGGCCGCCTGCCGGTGCGGGCCCCCAAGGGCAGCCCCGCCAACGCCGACAACGCCCGCCTAATGGTGGACAAGCTGATTGCCTACGACGCTCCGGCCAGCTTCGGCAAGTGGCGCAACCGCCTGTCGCTGTGGGCCGACGATGGCAACGGCGACCTGTTTGTAGGCGGCGGCTCGGAGCCGCTGGCGGCCGGCATCCAGGCCAATTACCCCGCCTACAACGTGCACAAGGTGTACCTCGACCTGTACCCGCAGGTATCGGGGGCGGCCGGCCTGCGCTCGCCCGAAATGAACAAGGCCGTGGACGAGTCGTTCGAAGGCGGCTCGCTGCTGATTAACTACCTCGGCCACGGGGGCCCCACGGGCTTGTCGAACGACCAGATTTTCACCAACGCCACAGCCCTGGCGCTGCAAAACAGCGCCAAGCTGGCCTTTATGGTGACCGGCACCTGCGACCTGAGCACCTACGACAACCCCGATTTCACGTCGGCCGGCGAGCAGGTGCTCACCGACAACGCCAACGGCGGCGGTGCCATCGGGCTGTTCACCACCACCCGCGTAGTGGAAGCGGGCCAGAACTACGGCCTGAACTCTGCCTTCTACAACAACGTGTTCCAGCCCCTGCCCGGCGGCAAAATGCCCGCCATGGGCACCGTGACCATGCTGGCCAAAAACGCCTACCCGGGCCCCGGCCAGGCCGGTGTGCTCAACAACCGCAACTACACCCTGCTCGGCGACCCCAGTATGACGCTGGCCTACCCGCGGCAGACGGTGCAGATTGACAGCCTCAACAAGCAATATGTGGGCGGCGGCGCCGCGCCGCCCACCCTCCAGGCCTTGTCCCCGGTGCGCCTACACGGCCGCGTGCTGAACGCCGGGGCCCTAAACGCTGGCTTCAGCGGCACGGCCCAGGTGACGGTGTACGACAAGCCCGCCACGGTGCTGACGCTGGGCAACAAAGTGGCCAACAACCCCGCCGATGGACCGAAGCCCATCCAAGTGCAGGAGAGCGTGATTTACAGCGGCCAGGCCACCGTCGTGAACGGCCAGTTTAGCCTGCGCTTCGTGGTACCGAAGGACATCAGCTACAACGTGGGGCCCGGCAAGGTGAGCCTCTACGCGTTCAGCAATACCGCCGACGGCGGCAAGGGCACCGACGCCGCCGGCCGCTTGGCTCCGCCGGTGGGCGGCGCGGCCACCGGTACGGCCCGCGACACGGTGCCGCCGGCCGTGGCCTTGTTCATGGACAGCGAAACCTTCGCCTTCGGGGGCCTCACGGGGCAGAACACCACGCTGCTGGCCAACCTGAGCGACAACTCGGGCATCAACACCACCGGCGCGGGCATTGGGCACGAGATTACGGCCGTGCTTGACGGCAACGCCGCCGGCCTCACGGTGCTCAACGACGCCTACGTGGGCAAGGTCGACGACTTCCGGTCGGGGCAGGTAAAGTACCTGTACAAGGACCTGGCGGTGGGGCCCCACACCCTGAAACTGAAGGCCTGGGATACCTACAATAACTCGACGGAGCGCGAGATTGAGTTCGTGGTGGCCCGCACCGAGCAGCTGGCGTTGTCGCATGTGCTCAACTACCCCAATCCATTTGCCAGCGCTACTACGTTTCACTTTGACCAGAACCGCGAGGGCGACGACCTCGACGTGCAGGTGCAAATCTTTACCGTGTCGGGCAAGCTCGTGCGCACCCTCACGGCCACCGTCATCAACAGCGAGCCACACCAGAAAAGCATCAGCTGGGACGGGCGCGATGAGTTCAACGACCAGCTGGCGCGCGGCGTGTACGTGTACCGGGTGAACGTGCGGGCCCAACGCGACCGCGCCACGGCTTCCAAATTTGAAAAATTGGTCATCCTCAATTAATCCAATTTAATACGTTTCCTTTGTGGCCGATTTCGCGGCTCATTCTTATTCACTTTATGCAACTCACTACTCCCGTTACCTCCCGGCGCCTGGCGCTGCTTGCGGCCCTGCTGGGCGGCACCACCGCTGCCCACGCCCAAAATTTCTCTAAAACCATCACCACGGCCGTGCCCATCCTCACCCTCAGCCCCGACTCGCGCTCAGCGGCGCTCGGTGAGGCCGGGGTGGCCCTCTCGCCCGACGCCAACGCGGCGTTCTACAACGCCGGCAAGCTGGGCTTTGTGCCGTACAAATACTCGGTGTCGCCGTCGTACACGCCGTGGCTGCGCAGCATCACCGACGACATGGGCCTTTCGTATCTCTCGGGCTACGCCAAGGTGGGCCAGCGCTCGGCTGTTGCGGCTTCGCTGATGTACTTCGACCTGGGCCAGATTCAGTACCGCGACGCCAACAACATCGAGGGCGCCACCTTCAACCCCAAGGAGTACGCCCTCACCGTATCGTACGGCCAGAAGCTGAGCGAGAACTTTGGCCTGGGCGTGTCGGCCCGCTACATTCGCTCCAACCTCACCGGCGGCAGCATCCCCGACGCCCGGCCCGGCAACGCCGCTTCCGTGGACGTGGGGGCCTATTACAACAAGGACGCGAGCATCGGGACTGGCCTTTACAACATCGGTTTCGGAGCCACCATCAGCAACATCGGTAATAAGATGACTTATACCGACCCGATAAACGCCAGCTTCCTGCCCACCACCTTAAAGCTGGGCACCGCCCTGACCCGCCAAATCGACCAGTACAACAAGATTACACTGGCCATCGACGTGAGCAAGCTGCTGGTACCATCGCCTTACTACGAGGACCTGCTGCCCGGCACCGGCGCAGCCCAAACCGCCCAGCGGGACCGCATCAAGGCCGAAAACCTTGCCAGAGCCCAAAAATCTATCATCAGCGCGGCCCTGGGCTCGTTCTCCGACGCGCCGGGTGGTTTTAAGGAAGAATTGCAGGAAATCAACCTATCGGGAGGCCTGGAGTACAGCTACAACGACCTGCTATACGCCCGCGCTGGCTACTTCTACGAAAACCCCGACAAGGGGGCCCGCCAGTACGCCAGCTTCGGCCTGGGCGTACGCTACCAGGTGTTCGGCATCGACGGGGCTTACCTCGTGCCCAACTCGCAGGCCAACCCGCTGGCCCAAACCATCCGCGTGTCGCTGCACTTCAACTTCAACAAGCTTTCTGAGGCCTTCGACGGTGACTCGGGCGGCACCAGCGGCACCCCGCCCAACAACTAGCCCCATTTTTTCCCGCGAATCCGCGTAGAAACGTGTAGAAAGGGAAGCGCTAAAAAGCCCGCCCAACTGGCCGCGGTTTTTGGCGCTTCCCTTTAACTTTTGCGGTGCCGTTCGGCTCTTACCTTCTCCATTCGTCTTTTTTACCTTTTCCCAACATGCTCGACCGTACCGTTGCCCCCCCTTTGCAGCCCCTGGCCCGCGTGGCCCTGCCCACGGCGGAGGTAATGCCTTTGCCCAATGCTGCCCGCCTCCACGTGCTGACCAACGATGCCCAGCCCGTGGTACGCCTGCAAGTGGTGCTGCCCGCCGGCAAAATTGCTGAGCCCAAGCCCAGCCTGGCCCTGCTCACGGCCCGGATGCTGCTTGAAGGCACGGCTACCCGCACTGCCCGCCAAATTGCCGACGAAGTGGCCTTCTATGGCGCGTCGCTCGACTGCGAGTCGGGCCCCGACCGCGCCATGCTCACGCTGTATTGCCTCACGCGGCACCTGCCTACGCTATTGCCGCTCGTGCACGAGGTGCTCACGCAGCCCTCTTTTCCGGAGCAGGAGCTGGCCCAGCTAAAAACCCGCACCGTGCAAAACGTGCAGGTGGAGCGCCGCAAGGCCAGCTACCGCGCTTCCGAGTGCTTCAACCAAAACCTGTTCGGCACGGCCCACCCTTATGGCCAACTGTTTGACGAAGCCGCTTTCCCGGCCTTCACCCGCGCCGATGCGCTGGCCTTTCACCAAGCGGCCTACCCGCTGAGCGAAGCTGAAATATTTTTGTGCGGCGACGTTGACGGGCACCGGCAGTTGGTGGCCGACACGTTTGGCCAGGGCCCCGCGGAGGCCCCCATAGTAGCCGCCGCCGGCACCCTAACGTCATTCCGGCCTGGGCACGACTACGTAACGGTGTCCGGCAGCTTGCAGGCGTCGCTGCGAATCGGGCGGCCTTGGCCCAACCCGCGCCACCCCGAAACCCACCAGCTGAACCTACTGGTTAAGGTACTGGGTGGCTACTTCGGTTCGCGCCTGATGCGCAACATCCGCGAAGACAAGGGTTTGACTTACGGTATTTCGGCCAGCGTTACTAACCGAGAGCAGGCCACAGCCCTTATCATTGGCACCGATGTGCAAGGCGACAGCGCCCCGCTGGCTGTGGCCGAAATCCAGCACGAGCTGCGGCGCTTACAGGAAGAGCTGATTCCGGCCGACGAGCTGGAAACGGTGAAAAATTACACCCTCGGCAAGTTTGCCAACGATTTGTCCACGGTATTTGAGCAGGCCGATAAGTACCGCAACGTGGTGCTGATGCGCCTGCCCGCCGATTACTACCTCCAGTTTGTGCGGCAAGTCGAAGCTGCCGACGCCCCCACGCTCCAGCGCCTGGCCCAGGAATATTTATCGCCCGAGGCCATGCAAGTAGTAGTGGCGGGGGCATAAAAGACCAACGGATAGACACAAAGAGGCCGTCACGCTATTGCAGCGCGACGGCCTCTTTACAAACTATACTTTTCGCCTTACGCCTCCTGAATGGCGGGGGGCCCTGGGTTGTATTCGGCCGTGGCGGTGAGGTGCTCGGCGGTGCGTTTGCCCTGGTCGTCGCGCATGTCGCGGCGCTTGAAGGGACGGATGATGAGGCGCAGGGCCTGGTCGGAGCTGAAGTAGCTGAATGCCCAGTCGACGAAGGCCACTACTTTATTGCGGAAGCCCACCAGCGTCATCAAGTGCACAAAAAGCCACGTCAGCCAGCCGAAAAAACCGTTGAAGTGCACGTTTTTGGGCAGGTCCACCACCGCCTTATTGCGACTCACGATGGCCATCACGCCTTTATTGGTGTACTCGAACGGCTGGGGCGCTTCGCCCTTGGTGAGGCGCACCAGGTTCTTGGCCAGCAACGAGGCTTGCTGCTGGGCCACGGGCGCCAGCATGGGCAGGCCCTTGGGCATGTCGGCAGTTACGAGGTTGGCCACGTCGCCGATGGCAAACACGTTGGCCAGGCCCTCCACTTGGTTCCACTGGTTCACGGTCACGCGCTTATTTCGGGTCACCACGGCGTCGGGCAGGCCGGGCAGGGCCGCGCCGTTCACACCGGCCGCCCAAATCAGGTTCTCGGTCGGAATAAACTCTGTATCAGAATAGTACGCCTTGCAGTTCTCAAAGCGTTTCACCGAAGTGTTGAGCCGCACCAGCACCCCCAATTCGTTGAGGTAGCGGCCAGCATCGGCCTGCGACGCCGGCGACATGGGCCCCAGCAGCGCCGGCCCGGCCTCAACCAGGAAAATCTGCATCGTGCCCAGGTCCAACTCGGGGTAGTCTTTGGGCAGCACGTGCTTGCGCATTTCGGCTAGCGAGCCGCTGATTTCGACGCCCGTGGGGCCCCCGCCCACCACCACGATGTTCATCAGGGCCTGGCGCTCGGCCAGGTCGGCGGTCAGCAAGGCCTTCTCGAAGTTCTGAAAGATGAAGCTGCGCAGGTTCAAGGCATTCGGAATACTCTTGATTTGCATGGCGTTGCGCTCAATGCTCTCAATGCCAAAGAAGTTGGTGAGCGAACCGGTAGCCAGCACCAGGTAGTCGTAGCGAATCTCGCCCACGCTAGTATGCAGCGTGTTGGTGGTCGATTCTACGCCCGTGACATCGGCCAAGCGGAAGAAGAAATTGCGCTGGCCCGCGAAGATTTTGCGCACCGGGTAGGCGATGCTGTCGGCCTCCAGGGCCCCCGTGGCGACCTGGTAAAGCAGGGGCTGGAAGTTGTGGTAGTTGTTGCGGTCGACCACCACTACCTGAACTGGTGCACCGGCCAAGTCCTTGGCCAGCTGGAGGCCCCCAAAGCCACAACCCACAATAACGACCCGCGGCTTATCGGAAAACGGAAGATTGGTGTCCATGGCTACGGTTTAGGAATGAGCAAATCTTTCCTATAACCCCAAAAATAGCCCAGGGGTTATCGAACGGCTTAATAATCAGCTGCCGTTCACCCCAAACTGCGTTAATAATCGACGCCCTCTTTCTTCTTGAATTCGCCGCTCTTCACCTGCTTGATGAATTGGAGCCAGCTGAAAGGGTTGGTGAGTGGGTTGTTGGCTTGCAGTGACTGGCCCAGGCCCATGCGGGCGTTGTAGTTCTGCTGCTGCAAGCTCATGGTTTGGCGGTAGGCCGCCGACGAACTCATGGGCAACGTGTTGAAAATGCGGCGCATGGTCTGCTCGTTGAGGGCATCGGCCCCCGGCGTGCGGCTCTCGCTCGGGATGGCCATGGCCAGGAACGCCGCCTTGAACTCGCGCTCGGTGGCGTAAGGAAACACCCGCACCTCGGGCAGCACCGTGGCATCCTCGCGCAGCGACACCACCACCGAGTAGCTCGCGCGCTGGTAGTCAGCGGGAATCTTGACGGTTTCGTTGGCGTAGCCCAGCGAGCGAATCACGATGCTGTCGCCGGCCAGCACGGCCATTGAAAAGTAGCCGTAGATGTTGGTGGCCGTGCCGCGGCCAGCCTTGGGCACGTATACCGTAGCCCCGGGCACGCCCAGCAGGCTGTCGCCGCTCGCCACAATGCCGGTAAACTGAATTACCTTGCGCTTGCCCTGGGCCTGGGCCCCGGGCGCGGCCAGCAGCAGCAGGAACACCGCCAGCACGGCAGCGAGTGTAAAGGAGAAACCCCGGGGGCGGCTGGTATTGGACATGGGTGGGCGGGCTAGTAAGCAAAGATACAACCAGTAAGGCCGGGCAAGCCTTATATTAGGGCAACGGGAAACTTACGGCAAGCACCGGCTTCCAGACACCAGATGCGCTTGAAACATTTCACGGTTGCGTTCGGTCAGCAAATATTTAAAGCCTTCGGCGACGAAAGCCGCGTGCGCATACTGCACCTGCTCTGGCGCAACCGCGAAATGGTAGTAGCCGACCTCGAACAGGTGCTCGATTTCACCCAAACCAAAACTTCGCGCCAGCTGGCGTACTTGAAGAACGCCGACCTGGTGAGCGTGCGCCGCCTCGACAACTGGATGTTCTACTTCCTAAAGGACGAAGCCCTGGATTTGGTATTGCAGCTCCTCGAGTTCATGGCCCGCGACCCGCAGCTGCTGCACGACCAGCGCATTTACCAAACCCTGTGGTCGAATCGTGAGTTAGCTGCTTACAAGCTCCAGAACCGGCACTGGACTGGTGGGGCCCCACCACCACCGGCCAAGTAGCATTATCCAAAATTCAGCTAGTCGATGATTTACGCACACCAAGTATTTGTTTGCACTAATCAAAAAAGCAGCGTGGGCCGCGACGTGGCCAAGGCCCTGAAGCACGCCATTAAGGACCAGGATTTGAAAACCGTGCGGACCGCCGACGGCGAAAAGCGGCGCAACGCCGTGCAGGAGTGCGACTGCCTCGACCGGTGCAAGCATTGCAAAAAAGGGGATGGCGCGGCCCTTATCGTGTACCCCGACGGCGTAACCTACGGCGACGTACAGCCCGCCGACTGCGCCACCATTGTGCGTGAACATTTGGGCGGGGGCCGCATCGTCACATCGCGGCTACTCAGCGAATAAGCTTCCTTTATATATATATGGCTTACCGGCACCTGTTTTTTGACCTCGACCACACGCTGTGGGACTTTGAAACCAACGCTGACGAGACGCTGACCACGCTCTACGACCGGCACGGGCTGGCCCGCCACGGCACCTTCGACTTGCCCACGTTCAAGCGCGTGTACAGCGACGTGAACCAGGCCTTGTGGCGCCTGTACCAGGCCAATAAGGTGACGCAAACGCAGCTGCGCGAGGTGCGCTTCGTGCGCACGCTGGCCAAGCTGGGTGTGGCCGAGGCCGACGTGCCCCCCACCCTCTCGGCCGAGTTCACGGACATTCTGCCGGAGAAATCGGCCGTATTTCCGCACACCCACGAAACGCTGGCGTACCTGCGCGGCAAGTACACGCTGCACCTGATTACCAACGGCTTTGAGGACGTGCAGCACCGCAAGCTGGCCTCTTCTAATTTGGCGCAGTATTTCGACCAGGTCATCACCTCCGAGCACAGCGGCCACCTCAAGCCCGACCCGCGCATGTTTGCCCATGCCCTGCAAGCGGCCGGCGCGGGGGCCCCGGAGAGCCTCATGATTGGCGACAACCTGGAGTGCGACGTGCTGGGGGCCCACAACGCGGGCATCGACCAGGTGTATTTCAACCCCGCCAAGCGCCGGCACTTTGCGCAAGTGACCTACGAAATCAGTAGCCTGGACGAGTTGCGGGCGTTTCTGTAGCCGGCGGGCGGGGCCCCGTTACCTTTGCGGCTTCCCATCCACCCGCTTTCAAAACGCCCCATGATCATGGCCAACGGCTTTTTTAACGTTCCGACGCCCCTCAACGAGCCCGTGAAGGGCTACGCGCCCAATTCGCCCGAGCGGTTGGAGTTGATCAAGATGCTGAAGGAATTGAAGCAGCAGGAACGTGACATTCCGATGCACATCGGCGGGCAGCCGGTGCGCACCGGCCGCCGCCTGCCCCTGAGCCCGCCCCACGACCACCAGCACGTGCTGGCCCACTTCCACGAGGGCGACGCAGGCCACGTGACGCAGGCCATCGACGCGGCGCTGGCCGCCCGCCCGGCCTGGGCCGCCCTGCCCTGGGAGCACCGCGCCGCCATCTTCCTCAAAGCCGCCGACCTGCTGGCGGGGCCCTACCGCGCCCGCCTGAATGCGGCCACGATGCTGGGCCAGAGCAAGAACGCCTTCCAGGCCGAGATTGACGCCGCGTGCGAGCTGATTGACTTTTTCCGCTTCAACGTGGCCTTCATGCAGGAACTGTACGGGCAGCAGCCCATCAGCTCGCCCGGCATGTGGAACCGCTTGGAACACCGCCCATTGGAAGGCTTCGTGTTCGCCCTCACGCCATTCAACTTCACCTCCATTGCCGCCAACCTGCCTGCCTCGGCGGCCATGATGGGCAACGTGGTGGTGTGGAAGCCGGCCTATCCGCAGATCTATTCGGCCCAGGTACTGATGGAATTGTTCAAGGAAGCCGGCGTGCCCGATGGCGTCATCAACCTGATTTACGTGGACGGCCCCGTGGCCGGCGACGTTATTTTCAAGCACCGCGACTTCGCCGGCATCCACTTCACCGGCTCGACCAAGGTATTCCAGACCATCTGGCAGGAAATCGGGCAGAACATCCCCCGCTACAAGTCGTACCCCCGCATCGTGGGCGAAACCGGCGGCAAGGATTTCATCCTGGCCCACCCCTCGGCCCACGCTAAGGCGGTGGCCACGGCCATCACCCGCGGCGCCTTCGAGTACCAGGGCCAGAAGTGCTCGGCCGCCTCGCGGGTGTACCTGCCCTCGAACCTGGCCGACGAGGTGCTGGGCTACGTGAAGGAAGACCTCGCCACCGTCAAAATGGGTGACGTGGAAGATTTTGGCAACTTTGTGAATGCTGTTATCAGCGAAGTCTCGTTCGACAAGCTGGCCCGCTACATCGACGGGGCCCACGCCGACCCCGACGCCGACGTGGTGGCCGGCGGTACCTACGACAAGTCGAAAGGCTACTTCGTGGCGCCCACCGTCATCGTAGCCAAAGACCCGAAATACGTAACGATGTGCGACGAGCTGTTCGGGCCCGTCGTGACGGTGCACGTGTACGATGCCGAGCAGTTCGAGGCCGCCCTCGACCTCGTGGACAGCACCTCGCCCTACGCCCTCACCGGCGCCATCTTCTCGCAAGACCGCTACGCCATCGACCTGGCCAGCCAGCGCCTGGTGAACGCCGCCGGCAACTTCTATATCAACGACAAGCCCACCGGGGCTGTGGTGGGCCAGCAGCCTTTCGGCGGGGCCCGCGCCTCGGGTACCAACGACAAGGCCGGCTCCATCCTGAACCTGCTGCGCTGGGTGTCGCCCCGCGCCATCAAGGAAACCTTCGTGCCCGTGACCGACTACCGCTACCCTTTCCTCGGGGCCGCCCCCCACGAGGACCTGAACCGCGACAAGGGCATTTAACCAAAGGGGGCCCCGCACCAGAGATTGGTGCTGGGCCCCCTTGTTGTTGAGGTCTATAGATCCTGCTAAGCCAGTTTATTATCGGACACTAAAGGGATTTTCAGGGCCCCGTAGATGTCCTAGACCCGCAGGGTGCACCCAAGTTCTGGCAGCTCTATTTTGCCTTCGGGGGCCACTTGTACGGTTTACTGCCACTCGCCGCTCTCAATGCGGCGGTACCATTCGATGCCTTGGTATTGCTGCGATACTAACAGATAGTGGCGCAGCGAAGGCAGGTTTTGGTATCGGAACAGTTTCCAAAGCCGGTCGTGCTCGGCCGTGGAATCCGACAAAACTTCTATGAGCAGAACTGGGTGCTGCACTACCCGGGTAGCGTCCACGTCTTCGGGATGACACGTCACAATCACGTCTGGGTACGTGTAATATTCCCCCTCTGCCACCCGCAGTTGCACGCTTTCGGCAAAGACCCGGCAGCCGCGGGGCTCAGTGGCAGCCATTAATTGGGCAGCGCAGCGCAGGATCAGGCTGCTGTGGTTCAGCGTGCCGCCCGCCATGGCGAACACTTCGCCCTTGAAGTACTGGTGCCGCACCTCACTGCGCTCCTCCAGCGCCATGTACTCGGCCACGGTGTAGCGCCGGGCCCCTGATTCTGCCTGTCCCATAGTTTGCGGATTTGGCGCCAAAGATACCAGCCGGGGCCCCGTAGCGCGGCGCCGTTGCGCCCCAAACCCACAGGCGCTACCTTTGCCCAATAGCGCCTACGCCGCGTTTTCCTTTCTCCCTGACTGTCATGTTTCTAGTTCTGCCCGCTGCTGGTTACCAGCCTTCCGACTACTTGCCCATCGTCATTCAGTTTGGCCTGGCCATTGCGTTCGTGGCGTTTGCCATGATAGCCTCGCACCTTATCGGGCCCCGGCGCAAGTCGAAGGTGAAGGACGAAGCCTTCGAGTGCGGCATCGAGAGCGTGGGCAACGCCCGCACGCCCATTTCGGTGAAGTACTTTCTCACGGCCATCCTATTCGTGTTGTTCGACGTCGAGGTAATCTTCATGTACCCGTGGGCCGTGAACTTCCGGGCGCTGGGCACGGCCGGCTTCGTCGAGATGCTCGTGTTCATCACCCTGCTGATGGCCGGTTTTGGCTACGTCATCAAAAAGGGCATCCTTCGCTGGAACGAAGCCTAAATCCCTCAAACTTTTGCGCGCCGGGCGGTGTTGGAAAAGTGGGCCCACTGGCCTTTCCACTTGATATTTTGACGATTATGGACACTCGCGTTCCGGAAATTAAAACAGTTGAGGCCCCCGAGGGCGTAGAAGGTGCTGGTTTCTTCGCCACCTCGCTGGAGAAAGTGGTCGGCATTGCCCGCGCCAACTCGCTTTGGCCCCTGCCTTTTGCTACCTCGTGCTGCGGCATCGAGTTCATGGCTACCATGGGCTCGCACTACGACATCTCCCGCTTCGGCTCGGAGCGGCCTAGCTTCTCGCCCCGCCAGGCCGATTTGCTGATGGTAATGGGTACCATTGCCAAGAAGATGGCCCCCATCGTGAAGCAAGTGTATGAGCAGATGGCCGAGCCCCGCTGGGTGCTGGCCATGGGTGCCTGCGCCTCGTCGGGCGGCATTTTCGACTCGTACTCGGTGCTGCAAGGCATTGACCGTATCATCCCGGTCGACGTGTACGTGCCCGGCTGCCCGCCCCGCCCCGAGCAAGTGCTCGACGGTCTGATGCGCGTGCAGGACTTGGCCAAAAACGAATCCCTGCGTCGCCGCAACTCGCCCGAGTACCAGGCCTTGCTGACGTCGTACAACATTAAATAAGCTGTTAGCTCTTGTTCAGCTGTTTCTCTTAAAACAGCTGAACAAGAGCTAACAGCTACCCGCTAACCGCTTAGAAATGACGCCCCAAGACTCCGCCGCCACGCCCGAAGCCGCCGTCGCCGAAGATCCCATCAAGGTGCAGAACGCTCGCTTACTGGCGCGCTTGCACACCCTGTTTGGCGAAGACGCTTTCACGGACGTGTCGGAGCCCTACGGTTTGCTCACGGCCACCACCACGCGGGAGCGCATCCACGGCATCATCGCCGGCTTGCAGCAGGACGAGGAAATTGCCCTGCACTTTCTCACCACCATGTGCGGCATCAACTACCCCGAGAATGTGGGCCAGGAGTTGGGCATGATTTACCACTTGCACAGCTTCACGCAAAACATCCGCCTGCGGCTTAAGATTTTCTTTCCGGTGGCCGACCCAGTGGTACCCACGCTGAGTGACATATACCTGACAGCCAATTGGATGGAGCGCGAAGCTTACGACTTTTATGGCGTCATCTTCACTGGCCACCCCAACCTGATGCGCATCCTGAACGTGGAGGACATGGACTATTTCCCCATGCGCAAGGAGTACCCGCTCGAAGATGGCACCCGCGAAGACAAAACCGACCTGTTTTTCGGCCGCTAGGCCCCTGATTTTTACGTCATGGCAGTAAACGACACGCTGGAAGGCACCCACCACATCATCGAAGAAGCACGGGAGCAACAAGACAAGATCTTGCTGCCCCTGCACAACGACTTCAACCAGGAGTTGACGACCCTCAACCTGGGGCCCACGCACCCGGCCACGCACGGCATTTTCCAGAACATCCTGCAAATGGATGGCGAGCGGATTGTGTCGGGCGTGCCCACCATCGGCTACATCCACCGCGCGTTCGAGAAAATCGCCGAGCGCCGCCCGTTCTATCAGATTACGACCCTGACCGACCGGATGAACTACTGCTCCAGCCCCATCAACAACCTGGGCTGGCACATGACGGTGGAAAAGATGCTGGGCGTCACCGTGCCCAAGCGCGCCCAATACATGCGCGTAATTATGATGGAGTTGGCGCGCATTTCCGACCATCTCATCTGCAACTCCATCCTGGGCGTGGATACGGGGGCCTTCACCGGCTTTCTGTACGTGTTTCAGGAGCGTGAGAAGATTTACGAGATTTACGAAGAGGTGTGCGGGGCCCGCCTCACCACCAACATGGGCCGCGTGGGCGGCATGGAACGCGACTTCACGCCGGTGGCCATCGAGAAGCTGCGAGCCTGGCTGAAGTCCTTCCCGACCGTGATGAAGGAGTTTGAATCCATGTTCAACCGCAACCGCATCTTCATGGACCGGGTGGTGAACGTGGGGCCCATCTCGGCTGAAAAGGCGCTGAGCTACGGCTTCACGGGGCCCAACCTGCGGGCCGCGGGCGTCGACTACGACGTGCGGGTAATGAATCCGTATTCGTCGTACGAGGACTTCGAGTTCGACGTTCCGGTGGGCACCAACGGCGACACCTACGACCGCTTCATGGTGCGCAACGAGGAGATTTGGCAAAGCCTGCGCATCATCAACCAGGCGCTTGATAAGTTGCCTGAGGGCCCCTACCACGCTGATGCGCCGCATTACTACCTGCCCCCCAAGCAGGAGGTGTACAAGAACATGGAGGCCCTGATTTACCACTTCAAAATCGTGATGGGCGAAATCGACGCCCCCGTGGGTGAGGTGTACCACTCAGTAGAAGGCGGCAATGGCGAGTTGGGCTTTTACTTGGTGTCGGACGGTGGGCGCACGCCCTACCGGCTGCACTTTCGCCGCCCGTGCTTCATTTACTACCAGGCTTATCCGGAGATGGCCGTGGGCACCACGCTCTCCGATGCCATCGTAATTCTGTCGTCGATGAACGTGATTGCCGGCGAGCTGGACGCTTAATTTCTGATTGATTTTGATTGATATGGCCCCCACTACTGCCCCATCGAAGCTGCAATTCTCGCCCGCCGGGCAGACGGAAATTAAGCGCCTGCTCACCCACTACCCTGCCGACCGCAGCAAATCAGTACTGCTGCCGGTTTTGCACATCGCGCAGGCCGAGTTTGGCGGCTGGGTTAGCCCCGAGGTGCAGGACTTGGTGGCCGAAACACTGGGCATCAGCCCCATTGAGGTGTACGAAGTTGCTACCTTCTATACCATGTATAACCTCAAGCCCGTGGGCAAGCACGTGCTGGAAATCTGTCGCACGGGGCCCTGCATGCTGCGCGGTTCTGACGAATTGACGGCTAATCTGGAGCGTATTACCGGTGCCAAAGTGGGCGAGACTTCGCCCGATGGCAATTTCACGTTGAAGGAAGTGGAATGCCTGGCCGCCTGTGGCTTTGCCCCCGTGGTGCAAGTGCGCGAGCAGTACTATGAAAGCCTCGACACTACCGAGGCGGTAGATGCCATGCTCAACGACCTGCGTGCCCAGATTCACCGGCCCATTCTGCCGTGGGAAATGTTGGGCGAGGTGCACTCGCAGCAAAATAAGTAACATCATGGCCGATCAAAACCAGGATTTGCCGCTTGTCGTGTCAGAAATTTTAATTGAGATGCACGATATGAAAGCTTCCATAAACAGGCTCGCTGAAATTATGCTGCGTCAGCAGCAGGAAACCAATAAGCGGTTCGAGTTGCTAATGGAGGAAAATCGACGCAATACCGAGATGATGATCGGTGCCTTTCGCGAAGAGGGGTTGCAAAGCCGCCAGCAGTTTGCTGCATTTGACAAACGTTTGGAGCGCATCGAACAAAAATTAGCCTAACAACCATGGGACGCAAGCTCTTAACCGAACATGTTAACGTCGAAGGCATCGAAACCTTCGAGGTGTACCGCAAACACGGCGGCTACCGCGCCGTGGAAAAGGCCCTGAAAACCATGACCCCTGACGAGGTGGTGGACGAGGTGAAGAAATCGGGCCTGCGCGGCCGCGGCGGCGCCGGCTTCCCCACGGGCCTGAAGTGGAGCTTTTTAGCCAAGCCCGAGGGCGTGCCGCGCTACCTCGTCTGCAATGCCGACGAATCGGAGCCCGGGACGTTCAAGGACCGCTACCTGATGTCAAAGCTGCCGCACCTGCTCATCGAGGGCATGATTGCGGGCAGCTACGCCCTGGGGGCCCGGACGAGCTACATCTACATCCGCGGCGAGCTATTGTACGTGCTGCGCATCTTGGAGAAGGCCATTGCCGAGGCGTACGCGGCGGGTTTCCTAGGCGAAAATATCCTGGGCTCGGGCTATTCGCTGGATTTGCACGTGCATCCGGGCGCCGGGGCCTACATCTGCGGCGAAGAAACCGCGCTGCTGGAATCGTTGGAAGGCAAGCGCGGCAACCCGCGCAACAAGCCGCCGTTCCCGGCCGTGCAGGGTCTGTACGCCCGCCCCACGGTAGTAAACAACGTGGAAAGCATTGCCTCGGTGGTTCCCATCCTCAACGAAGGCGGCGACGAATATGCGAAGTTGGGCGTGGGCAAAAGCACGGGCACCAAGCTGTTCTCGGCCTGCGGCCACCTCAACAAGCCCGGCATCTACGAACTGGAACTAGGCGTGCCGGTAGAGGAATTTATTTACTCCGACGAGTACTGCGGCGGCATTTGGAAGGGCCGCGAGCTGAAGGCCGTGGTGGCAGGCGGCTCGTCGGTGCCTATTTTACCCAAAGAGTTAATCCTGAAAACTGCGGCCGGCGAAAACCGCCTGATGACTTACGAGTCGCTCAGCGACGGTGGCTTCGTGACGGGCACCATGCTGGGCTCGGGCGGCTTCATTGCGATGGACGAAACCACGTGTATCGTAAAGAACACCTGGAATTTCTCACGCTTTTATCACCACGAAAGTTGCGGCCAATGCTCGCCCTGCCGCGAAGGCACCGGCTGGATGGAAAAAGTGCTGCACCGCTTGGAGCACGGCCACGGCTCGATGCACGACATCGACCTGGTGGTGAGCGTGGCCAAGCAGATTGAGGGCAACACCATCTGCCCGCTGGGCGAAGCCGCGGCGTGGCCCGTGGCCGCCGCCGTTCGCCACTTCCGCGACGAGTTCGAGTGGCACGTGAAGCACCCGCACGAGGCTACCCAGCCGGGGGCCGTGTACCGGGGCGCGGGTGTGCTGGCCTAAAGCAAAACCGCCGGGCGGGCCGCAACGCCGCCCAGCAGCTACTGTTTCAACCTGATATCCAATGGCTAAAATTACGTTCGACGGCATTGAAGTGGAAGTGCCCGATGGCACCACCATCCTCAACGCGGCCCGCAAAATTGGGGGTGGTGTAGTGCCGCCCGCCATGTGCTACTACACCCCGCTGAAGGGCAGCGGCGGCAAGTGCCGCGCCTGCCTGGTGCGCGTAGCCGCTGGCTCGGCCAAAGACCCGCGCCCCATGCCCAAGCTGGTGGCCTCGTGCATTACGCCGGTACAGGATGGCATGGTGGTGGAAAACACGACCAGCCAGCAAGTGCTCGACGTGCGCAAGGGCATCGTGGAGATGTTGCTCATCAACCACCCGCTCGATTGCCCGGTGTGCGACCAGGCCGGTGAGTGCGACTTGCAGAACTTTGCCTTCGAGCACGGCGTGAGCACTACGCGCTACGAAGAGGAGCGCCGCACGTTCGAGAAAATCGACATAGGGCCCTACGTGCAGCTGCACATGACGCGCTGCATCCTGTGCTACCGCTGCGTGTACACCGCCGACCAACTCACCGACGGCCGCGTGCACGGCGTATTGGGCCGGGGCGATGCGTCGGAAATCGGCACCTACATCGACAAGGTTATTGACAACGATTTCAGCGGCAACGTCATCGACGTATGCCCCGTGGGGGCCCTAACTGACAAGACGTTCCGCTTTAAGCAGCGCGTGTGGTTCACGAAGCCCATGAACGCGCACCGCGAATGCAGCCACGAGAAGTGCAACGGCCACGTCACGCTCTGGTACAAGGGCAAGGACGTGATGCGCGTCACGGCCCGCAAGGACGAGTACGGCGAAGTGAAGGAGTGGATTTGCAACGAGTGCCGCTTCGATAAAAAGGAAACGGCCGACTGGATACTAGAGGGCCCCGCGCACATCGACCGCTCATCGGTTATCTCGCAAGGCCACTACGAATTGCCCGTGGTGAACCCGCAAATTATCGCCGATTTGCCCGAAAGCACCATCCGCGACCTTCAGCAAAACCCACCGCTTAAATTAGGCGGGTTAAATGGCTAAATGGCTTGATAGCTAAATTGTTAAGCGCAACAATCATCAACAATTTAATTATTAAACCAATAAATAATTAAAGACATGACTTTTGAAACCCTGGGCTGGCAAGGCCTTGTCATTCTGGTCATCTTCGGCCTCTCGCTGCTGATTGCCACCTATTGCACCTACGCCGAGCGCGTGATTGCCGCCTTCATGCAAGACCGGGTGGGCCCCGACCGTGCGGGGCCCTACGGCCTGGCCCAGCCCTTGGCCGACGCCGTGAAAATGTTCACGAAGGAAGAATTCTTCCCGGGCGGGGCTAGCAAAGCCCTGTTCACCTTTGGGCCCTGCTTGGCCATGACCACGGCCCTGATGTCGTCGGCCGTAATTCCGTTCGGCAACGCGGTGCAATTTGGCAGCACGGTGGTGCATTTGCAGGGCATCGAAATCAACGTGGGCATGCTTTACGTTTTCGGCATCGTGTCGCTGGGCGTATACGGCGTCATGATTGGCGGCTGGGCTTCGAACAACAAGTTTTCGCTGCTGGGGGCCATCCGCGCCGCCTCGCAAAATATCAGTTACGAGTTGGCTATGGGCCTGGCGCTCATCGCCGTGCTGATGATTTCGGGCACACTGTCGCTGCGCGAAATCACCCTCCAGCAAGCTTCGGACGCACCCTTCGTATGGCGCGACATCTTTAACTGGAACATCATGAAGCAGCCGCTGGGCTTCATCATTTTCCTGGTTTGCGCCTTTGCTGAAACCAACCGCACACCCTTCGACCTGCCCGAGTGCGAAACCGAGCTAGTGGGCGGTTACCACACCGAGTACAGCTCGATGAAGCTGGGCCTGTACCTGTTTTCGGAGTACATTAACATCTTCGTGGTATCGGCCGTGATGAGCGTGTTGTACTTCGGCGGGTTTAACTTCCCGTTCCAGTACGAATTCCGCGACTGGCTCGCCTCGTCGCGCGGGCTGGAATTAATCACGGCCCAGAACATTATTACCGTGCTGGGCGCGGTGGGGCTGTTTGCCAAAATATTCGCCTTCATCTTCTTCTTCATGTGGGTGCGGTGGACGTTGCCGCGCTTCCGCTACGACCAGTTGATGCGCCTGGGCTGGACGATTCTCATCCCCCTCGCCATCTTCAACATCCTGCTCACGGGCGGCCTGATTACGACCGGCATCATCAAGTAGGGCCCCGTAATTCTCGTTTCTTTCTTCGACCTATGCAATCCCTCAGCAACCGCGCTAAAATTTTGGAAAAGAAGCCGATGACGCTCGCCGAGCGGGCTTACCTGCCGGCTATTTTCCAGGGCCTGAGCATCACGCTGCGCCACTTCTTCACCAAGAAGGCCACCATTCGCTACCCGGAGGAAACGCGGCCTTTCTCGCCCGTGTTCCGGGGCCTGCACGTGCTGAAGCGCGACGAGCAGGGCCGCGAGCGGTGCACGGCTTGCGGCCTGTGCGCCGTGGCCTGCCCCGCCGAAGCCATTACGATGGTGGCCGGCGAGCGCAAAAAGGGCGAGCAGAACCTCTACCGCGAGGAGAAATACGCCGTCAGCTACGAAATAAACATGCTGCGCTGCATCTTCTGCGGCCTTTGTGAAGAGGCTTGCCCAAAAGCAGCCGTGTACCTTCAGGCCGATAAAATGGCGCCGCCACGTTTTGAGCGCGACGAGTTCATCTACGGGAAAGACCGGCTGGTGGAGCCCGTGTCGCCAGACACCCGTTCGAAGCGCGGCATTCAGCTCACGGCCGAGCAGGCCGATAAACTGCGCACCCAACTGGCCTAGGGCCCGCTTTTCTTCTCTTACGCCAAGCGGCAGCTTCGCCCTCCTGTATGTCCCTCTTTCTCTTCCTTACGTTTGTGGCCCTGCTGAGTGCGCTGGGCGTGGTGCTGGCCAAAAACCCGGTGCACAGCGTGTTGTTCCTCATCCTCACGTTCTTCACGCTCTCGGGTCATTACTTGCTGCTGAACGCGCAGTTCCTGGCCGCGGTGAACATCATCGTGTACGCTGGGGCTATCATGGTACTGTTCCTGTTCGTCATCATGTTCTTGAACTTAAACGACGCCACGGAGCCCCAGAAACCGTTGCTAGCCAAAGTAGCCGCCACTATTGCCGGCGGCATGCTGCTGCTGATACTAGTAGCCGCCATGCGCAACGTGGAGCCCGCCGGCTACGACCCCGCTACCTTCAATTCGCAAGTTGGCATGGTAGATAAGTTGGGTATCGTATTATTTCAGCAGTACCAATTACCTTTTGAGCTGGCTTCCATCCTATTGCTGGCCGCAATGGTAGGCTCGGTAATGCTGGGCAAGCGCGAAACGGGCGAGCGGAACTTCTAGCTCATCAGCCTTTAACGCAAAAACGCCGCGTCCTCAGGACGCGGCGTTTTTGCGTTAAAGATGCAGCTATTCAATTCCTGACCAGCGCGGCTGGGGCCCTACTTATGATTATTGGAATGAGATTGATTCGCTTTCGCAACGGTGACAACGCTGATTTTTACCAACCGGGAAGTAATGGCCCGCTGCTTGTGAATCGGAGACGCGGCAAGCTCCAAGTGCATGAGCGAGGTGCTCAGCATAACCCAAAAAATGATGGCGGCAAAAATAGAGAATTTGGGCACGGTCGGTATGCGTTTTAGTGGAGAACTACCCATACTTACTGTGGATGATTTCCAAAGGATTTTTAGGCGCATGTCGTTTCGCTAACAACCTGGTGAACCTCCTACTTCACCAAGTCAATGACCTAAAAAAGGCGACGACTGAAGCATCAGTCGCCGCCCTACTTTTTTTAAGTATTACATCTGTTTAGGTGAATACTTATCCAAGTATTGCTGTAGCGCACGCCTATCCACATCCAACTCGCGCATTGATATCCTTGCTATTTCTGTTTTTCGCTCCGGATAAGTTCTATTTATAATAATCAGGTATGTTGCAACCGAGCGGTATCCCATTTCGGTTTTAATAATTGGCAAAGCTCTTCCCCAAGATAAAAAACCAGTTTCAGCAGCCCACATCCCACTACTTCCAATTTTTAATTGGGGCCCCTGATCAAGTCCTCGCTTAGTTGCCTGCCGTATCATGAAAAAACCTAGCAATGGAATAAACGAAGCGGCCCACGATTTGAGCCAGTAAGCAAGGGCAGTTCCACCAAATAAAAGCATCAATCCCGATACAATATCAAATAGAATCACACTTTGGGAAAACCCTATTTCGAGGACAAAGTTGATTTGCTTCTTCCCAAATTTGGGCTTCTTCATCTGTTCACTTTGCCACCATGTCCGTTTTAATGCTCAGCTCCTTCAACTGGGCCCCGGAGATGGGCGAGGGCGAATCAATCATCACGTCGCGGCCGGAGTTGTTTTTGGGGAAGGCGATGAAGTCGCGGATGGAGTCGGCGCCGCCGAAGAGCGAGCAGAGGCGGTCGAAGCCGAAAGCGATGCCGCCGTGGGGCGGGGCCCCGTACTCGAAGGCATCGAGCAGGAAGCCGAACTGGGCCTGGGCCTCTTCGGGCGAGAAGCCAAGCAGGCCGAACATGCGGGCCTGCACGGCCCGGTCGTGGATGCGGATGGAGCCGCCGCCCACTTCCACGCCGTTGATGACTAGGTCGTAGGCATTAGCGCGAGCTTGGCCGATGGTGGCGGGGTTATCGAGCAGGGCCAAGTCTTCGGGCTTAGGCGAAGTAAAGGGGTGGTGCATAGCGAAGTAGCGGCCCTCCTCTTCGAGGAATTCGAGCAGCGGGAAATCGACCACCCACAGCGGCGAGAACGTGTCTTTGGCGCGCAGGCCCAGGCGGTGGCCTATTTCGAGGCGCAGCTCGCTCAGGGCTTTGCGGGTTTTGGCGTCGGGGCCCGCCAGTAGCAACAGCAGGTCGCCGGGGTTGGCATTGAAGGCGGCGCTCCACTTGCGCAGCTCGTCCTGCGAATAAAACTTGTCGACCGACGATTTCACCTGGCCGTCGGCTTCCACGCGGGCGTAGATCAGGCCGGTGGCCCCGATCTGCGGGCGCTTCACGAAGTCGGTCAGTTCGTCGAGCTGCTTGCGGGTGTAGGCGGCGCAGGTGATGGCGTTGATGCCCAGCACCACCTCGGCGCTGTCAAACACCGGGAAGCCCTGGCCTTTTACCGTATCGGTCAGGTCCACAAACTTCATTTCGAAGCGCGTGTCGGGCTTGTCGTTGCCGTAGTCGCGCATGGCGTCGGCGTAGGTCATGCGGGGCACGGTGGGGAAATCTAGGTTCTTGATTTCCTTGAACAGGTAGCGCACCAAGCCCTCGAAGGTGTTCAGGATGTCTTCCTGGGTCACGAAGGCCATTTCACAGTCAATCTGCGTGAACTCGGGCTGGCGGTCGGCGCGCAGGTCCTCGTCGCGGAAGCACTTCACAATCTGAAAGTAGCGGTCGAAGCCCGACACCATCAGCAGCTGCTTGAACGTCTGGGGCGACTGCGGCAGGGCGTAGAACTCGCCGGGGTTCATGCGCGAGGGCACCACGAAATCGCGGGCCCCTTCGGGCGTGCTTTTGATGAGCACCGGGGTTTCCACTTCGATAAAATCCTGGCCATCGAGGTAGCGGCGCACGGCCTGGGCCATGCGGTGGCGCAGCATCAGGTTGTTGCGCACGGGGTTGCGGCGCAAGTCGAGGTAGCGGTACTTCATCCGCAGGTCGTCGCCGCCGTCGGTGTCGTCCTCGATGAGGAAGGGCGGCAGCTTGGCGGGGTTGAGCACGTCGAGTTTTTCGACCCGGATTTCAATATCACCGGTGGGCAGCTTATCGTTTTTAGAGTGGCGCTCGGCTACGCGGCCGGTGACCGATACCACGAATTCGCGGCCCAGGTGGCGGGCCTGGTCGCGCACGGCGTCGGTTTCCACGCCTTCTTCCAGGGCCAGCTGGGTGAGGCCGTACCGGTCGCGCAGGTCCACCCAGGCAATGCCGCCCTTGTCGCGGGTGCGCTGCACCCAGCCGCAGAGCGTGACGATTTGGCCAATGTGTTCGGCGCGCAGTTCGCCGCAGGTGTGGGTTCGTAGCATCTTGGTTTAATATCAGTTGACAGTTGTCAGTTATCAGTTTGGGGGCCCCGGACCGAATTTCTCACAACCAAACGCGCTGGCACGCAGCGGGGCAAAGTTAGGGCCTAACCCGGTGGGGTAAAATGCGCAACATTGCTTTCGGCCGGGGCCCTACTTTGGCACGTTAGGTGCAAAGAGCCGCGGTATCTGCGTTCTTTTGTTCTTTCAACTTCTCGCTCCCATGAAATTTCTCTCCGTTTTCGCCCTCGCCGGGGCCCTGCTGGCGGCTGGTGCGGCCCAAGCCCAAATCAAAGTCAAGACCAAAGCCAAGGACGACGCCGTGGTGATAAAAACCAAGGGCACGCCCGGCACCGTGACGCTTGACGGCCCCGTGAAGCGCGTGGAAACGCTCTCGGGCATCGATATTTTTCCCAAGCCCAACTCGCCGAGCATCATGCTCAGCTTCACCCAGCAGTTCACCAAGCCGGGCGTACTCACGATGACGGACTACAAAAACCGCGTCATTTACACCACCCCGCTCGACCCCGCCAACAACACCGGGGCCCCCGTTGAGCTGGGCAAAATCCCGGCCGGCACGTACTTAGTTGAGGCCAAAACCGGCAACTACGTGTACTGGAAGAAGGTGCGCGTGAAATACCCCACGGTGCGCCAATAGTTTTCGGCGGCTTATTTTCTGTTCATGAGAATATTTTCGTTGCTATTGCTCGTGCTGGGCCTGGCCAGTTTTGCGCCGGGCCCCAAGCTCGTTACCGCCAAGCTGCCCGGCCTAACGGTGGGCGTGCCCGAGGGCTTCGCGCCCCTGCCCGACGACGGCATTGCCGCCAAGTACCCGGCCGCCCGCAAGCCGCTGGCCGTGTACAGCAGCCCCAACGGCCGCGTCAACTTCAGCGTGGCCGTGCGGCCCACCGATTTCCAGACGCCCGACTACAACGTGCTGCTCCAGATTTATAAGTCTAGCATCCAGCGCCTGTATTCGAAAGTGGAGTTTAGTAAGCAGGAAGTGCGCCAGGTGCACGGCCACGACTTTGTGTCGTTCGAGTTCGTGACGACGGTGGTGGACGCGCGGCGCGGCGACCAGTTGGCGCCCATCCGCAAGTACCAGGCCGTGCAGTACGCAGTGGTGAAGGATCAGATGTACGTCTTCACCTTCGACGCGCCAGCCGCCGAGCAGGCCCAGTGGCAGCCCGTGGCCCAGGCCGTAATGGGGGCCATTGTGCTGAAGTAGGGCCCCGGGGCCGGCTCCGCGCAACTTTTTTATCCCGCAAAACTTTGCGCGCCATGACCGACGACTACTTCATGGCCCAGGCCCTGCAAGAAGCCCGCGCGGCGCTGGCGGCCGGCGAGATTCCCATCGGGGCGGTGGTGGTGCTGGAAAATAAAATCATCGGCCGGGGCCACAACCAAACCGAGCAGTTGCGCGACGTGACGGCCCACGCCGAGATGCTGGCCCTGACAGCCGCCGCCAACCACTTGGGCAACAAATACCTGGCCGACTGCACCCTCTACGTGACTGTGGAGCCCTGCGTGATGTGCGCCGGCGCCAGCGCCTGGGCCCAGCTGCGGGCCGTGGTGTACGGGGCCGAAGAACTGAAAACCGGGTTCCGGCGGCACGGGCCCCTACTGCACCCGCGCACCGAGTTGCGCGGCGGCGTGCGGGCCCCCGAGTGCGCCGCGTTAATGCAGTCGTTTTTCCGCGCTAAGCGTAGATAACTCTACCTTTGGCCACCGCGTCGCCGGTAACCCCGCGGGGCAGTTGGCGGTTGTAACGGTGAGTTTTCTTTCACTTTACCCTTTTCACTTATGGCTTTCGAACTGCCCAAGCTACCCTACGCCTACGACGCGTTGGAACCCACGTTTGACGCGCAAACGATGGAGATTCACCACACGAAGCACCACCAGGCCTACGTTACGAATTTGAACGCCGCCATTGCGGGCACGGCGATGGAGAGTCAGTCCATCGAAGAAATTCTGCACAACATTGCGGCCGCGCCGCCCGCGGTGCGCAACAACGGTGGCGGCCATTGGAACCACTCCCTGTTCTGGACCATCCTCTCGCCCAACGGGGGCGGGCAGCCTACGGGTGCCGTGGCCGAGGCCATTACCAAAGCTTTTGGCAGCTACGAGAAATTCAAGGAAGAATTCACCAAAGCCGCCACCACGCGCTTCGGCTCGGGCTGGGCGTGGCTGTGCAAGCAGGCCGACGGCTCGCTGCAAATCTGCTCGACGCCCAACCAGGATAACCCCTTGATGCCCGACGCCGGCTGCAAGGGCATGCCCATCCTGGGCCTCGACGTATGGGAGCACGCCTACTACCTAAAGTACCAAAACCGCCGGCCCGACTACATCGCCGCCTTCTTCAACCTCATCAACTGGGACGAGGTGAACAAGCGCTTCGCCGACGCCAAATAAGTTGGGCCGCTTCGGCGGCTCAATTGAAGCCCGCTTCCTAGCCGGAAGCGGGCTTTTTTGTGGTTTTGTGCCCTCCTTCACAGCCGCACGCCTGCGCGCAACAGCCAATACCCCGCCGCCAGGGGCCCCAACGCCAGCGCACACCGTGGTGCCCGCAACACGGCGGGCGCCGCCGGGGGCCCCCAGCAAATCGGCCCGGCCGATGGCGGCCCCAAACGCCGCTCCCAGCACTACTCATGGGCGGATACACGATAAGCACTGTTGGCCAAGGCCACGACAGCGCCGTGATGACGACCGAGCCCAGCAGCCACGGCCACAGCAGCAATGCCCGCAGGTAAGGCCGCTTTTGCGCCACCACTTCGGTGGGCCCAACCCCGAGGCCTGACGCGGGCACGAAGCGCAAAAACAGCGGCGCCGTGCGTTGCACGGCCAGCACCACGGCCACAGCTGCCGCCACCGCAGCTACAACGGCGGCAGCCACGGGCACGCCCAGCAGCTTTTCGGCCTGGCCCACGTCGCCATAGTCCACCACCGGGCTGGTCATCACGTAGCCCAGGAAGTTTATAATGCCAAACACCCCCAGAAACAGCCCAAATAGGGCCCCGGGGCCCGTGCTGCGCCCGCGCGCCGTGAGCGTCAGCGCCGCCACGCCCTGCGCCAGGCTGAACACCGGGCCGGCCAAGGCGATAAGTATTTCTTGCCGGGGCCCAGCGGGCGGGGCATCGACGTGTGAATTAAACAAGGTTGAGTGCACCCCGGCAGCCAGCGCCATCAGCGCGTGGGCCAGCTCGTGCAGCAGCACGGTGGCCAGGAAAGCGGCGGTGTACAGGCAAATGGCCGCGAAGGCCCAGCGCCGGGTATTTTTTTGCATGGCGGGCGGTGGGAGGCGAACGGAAATATAGGTCGTTTTCTATCTTGAATCGCGCCAATGAAGTGCGCCAGGGCCTGTTTTATTTCTATTGTAACTTTAGGCGCAAAAGCCCTTTTTCCGAACTTTAAAGCTGCGCCTGCATGAGCATCAAGCTGCGACTTACTATTCTAAGCTTCCTCCAGTTTTTTATCTGGGGCGCGTGGTTGATTACAATTGGTGCGTACTGGTTTCAAACCAAGCACTGGTCGGGCGCGCAGTTCGGCGCCATCTTTTCCACGATGGGCATCGCCTCTATCTTCATGCCCTCACTCATGGGCATTGTGGCCGACAAATGGGTAAACGCCGAAAAGCTCTACGGCGTGCTGCACCTGCTGGGTGGCATCACCCTCTGCACCATTCCGTTCGTCACTGACCCCGGCATATTCTTCTGGGTAATTTTGCTGAACATGATTTTCTACATGCCCACACTGGCGCTGTCCATCGCCGTGTCGTACTCGGCCCTGAAAAGCCAGGGCCTCGACGTAGTGAAGGACTACCCGCCCATCCGTGTCTGGGGTACCATTGGCTTCATCGCGGCCATGTGGACGGTTACGTTCCTGGGCTTTGAGAAGTCGGCCAACCAGTTTTACGTAGCCGCCGCGGCAGCACTGCTGCTGGGCTTCTACTCCTTCACGCTGCCCGCTTGCCCGCCGCCCTCCAAAGGCGCGTCGAGCCGCTCGCTGGTCGATGCGCTGGGCCTCAAGTCGTTTGCGCTGCTGCGCGACCGCAAGCTGGCAACCTTCTTCGCTTTTGCGCTGCTCCTAGGGGCCGCCCTGCAGCTCACCAATGCCTACGGCGATACCTTTTTGCACGACTTCGACAAAGTGCCCGGCTACCGCGATACGCTCTCGGTGCAGCACCCGGCCTTCATCATGTCGATTTCGCAGATTTCCGAAACGCTATTCATCCTCGCCATTCCGTTCTTTTTGCGGCGCTTTGGCATCAAGCAGGTCATGCTGTTCAGCATGATTGCCTGGGTGTTACGCTTCGGCCTGCTGGCTTACAGCAATCCCGCCGGTGGCCTCTGGATGATTATCATGTCGTGCATCGTGTACGGCATGGCCTTCGATTTCTTCAATATTTCGGGCTCGCTGTTTGTCGAAACCCAGACCCAGCCGAGCATCCGGGCCAGCGCCCAAGGCTTGTTCATGATGATGACCAACGGCTTTGGGGCCGTGCTGGGCAGCTCGGTGAGCGGCATCGTCATCCAGAACTACTTCACCGATGCCGCCGGCAATAAGGACTGGCAAGGCATCTGGCTGGCCTTTGCGGCCTACGCGCTGGTGATTGCGGTGCTGTTCGTGTTCATCTTCAAGCACAAGCACGACCCGCAGGTGGCTGAAAATGACTATCCCGAGCCCGTGCTATCGGTAGAGCAAGCGTAGCGGGCCGGTGGCCGGGCCCCTATTCCCAACGCGCCGCTTACTCGTTACGGGTGCTGCCTTTACCGGCGGAACAAAGGTGCCCAACCGAGTCATTTTCAACTATGAATCTAAGCTCGTCAATACAAACTTAGTATAAAAAAAGTCTGTTTTCAGTACAACAAAAAACCCGCGTTGCAGCGTGCAACGCGGGTTTTTTGTTGTTTTTTGGGCCCCAGCGGACTACTTACTGAAGAAAAAATCGGCTTCAATTTGGGCATTCTCGTCCGAGTCGGAGCCGTGCACGGCGTTGGCTTCAATGCTCTTGGCGTATTTCTTCCGGATGGTGCCTTCGGCGGCCTGGGCTGGGTTGGTGGCTCCGATGAGAGTGCGGAAGTCGGCCACAGCGTTATCTTTTTCGAGTACAGCGGCCACGATGGGGCCGCTCGACATGTACTTCACCAGGTCCTGGTAGAAGGGGCGCTCCTTGTGCACGGCGTAAAACTCGCCGGCGCGCTCGGCCGTCAGGGCAATTTTCTGGAGCTCCACGACGCGGAAGCCGCCGGCCTCCATCATGCCCAGAATGCCACCGATGTGGTTTTCTAAAACGGCGTCGGGCTTAATCATTGTGAATGTGCGGTTGGTGGCCATGGGGCGGGAGGGGGTGGTAAAAGAGAAAATGAAACGGGTAAGGGCACAAAAGTAGCCATAACTCGGGCGCGCGCCGGCCCAGCCGGGGCCCCCGTTGGGCCAGCCGCAGCGAACCTTCGGGGGGGCTTCGGTTGTTGGGAACGAATTTCTTCCGACTTTTGCCGCCCACTTGGCCCTAGGGGCCCGGCCCTTAGTTGACTCCCAGGTTTCTTACGTTGTCGATGACCACCCCCCTTGCCGAACTACAGGCGCTGCTCACGCAGCCCCGCCAAGTTTTCATCACCACCCACCACAAACCTGATGCCGACGCCCTCGGCTCGTCGCTGGCGTGGGCGGCTTACCTCAAGCAGCACGGCCACCACGTTACCGTGGTTACGCCCTCCGACTACCCGGCCTTCCTGAACTGGATGGGCGGCAACGACGAGGTAGTGGTGTACGACAAGCGCCAGAACGACCACCAGGTGCGCGACCTGGTGCAGCGCGCCGAAGTCATCTTCTGCCTCGATTTCAGCTGCCTGGCCCGCATCAACGAGATTGGGGAATACGTGCGCAACGCCCCCGGCACGAAGGTGCTCATTGACCACCACCAGCAGCCCGAGGCGTTTGCCGACATCAGCTTTTCTAACCCCGGCGCGGCGGCCACGGCCGAGCTGATCTTTGAAATTATCCGCGACCTGGGCGACCAGGCCCAGGTGACCAAGGCCATGGGCGAGGCCCTGTACGCGGGCATCATGACCGACACAGGCTCCTTCCGCCACCCCAGCACTTCGCGCAACGTGCACCTCATCATCGCCGAGCTGCTGAGCGCGGGCATCGACCTCTCGGCCGTGCACCGCCGCATCTACGATTCGCATTCCGAAATCCGGCTGCGCTTCCTGGGCTTTGTGCTCAAGGAAAAGCTGGTCGTCAACCGCGAGTTCAACACCGCTTACATTGCCATCACCCGCGACGAGCTGCGCGCTTACGACAGCAAAACCGGCGACACCGAGGGTTTGGTGAACTACGCGCTTAGCATCGAGGGCATTGTATTCGCCGCCATTTTCATCGACCGCGGCTCGGCCGTAAAGATTTCCTTCCGCTCGGTGGGCGACTTCTCGGTAAGCGATTTTTCACGCCAGCACTTCGAGGGCGGCGGCCACCACAATGCGGCCGGCGGCATCAGCTACCTGCCTTTGGCGCCCACCGTCGAGCGCTTTTTGGGCCTGCTGCCCCAGTACAAGGAGCAGCTGGTGAGCGAGCCCGTAGCCGCCGCGCCGCCCGTGGCCTAGCCCGCGCTTACCTTTGTAGCCAATTCGTTGCCCCAACTTTGTTTTTCCTCACACTTTAGCACGTTCATGCGTTCTACCTTCCGTTCTGGACGGCACCTGGCCCTGGGGGCCGGCTTGCTGGGCCTTCTATTCTCCACCGCGGCCTGCAACAAGCTTGGTGGCGGCGACTTCGCCAAAACGAAATCGGGCATCGAATACAAAATCTTTAAGAAAGTCGGCAGCAAGTACGAGCGGCGCGACATCAGCGGCGACGCCGACCCGACCTATAAAGACCGGGTAGGTAAGTTCCTGACCGCCTACATCGACACCCGCACCGGCAAAGACTCGGTGCTGGAGAGCACCCGCACCAAGTTCCAGGGCGCGTTGGTGCCGCTGCCGTTGCAGGAAGTGAAGCGCAAGGGCACCCCCGAGGAAGCATTTGCTTTGCTGACGCCCGGCGACAGCGCCGTATTCCGCTTCAACGCCGACTCGCTCTTCAAGCCCCAGGGCCCCAACCCGCCCCGCCCCGTGCCCCCCTTTCTGAAGAAGGCCGGCAACGTGGTGGTGTTGCACGTGGCCACCCGCGGCCTCATCGACCAGGCCGCCGCCATGACCATGCAGCAGGACTTGCAGCAGAAAATGATGGCCGAGCAGCAGCGCCAGATGATGGCCTTCGCCGGCGACCAGCTGAAAAAGGACGACGCCGCGCTGCAAGCCTACGCCAAAAGCAAGAACCTGACGGGCCTGAAAAAGACCCCCTCGGGCATTTATTACCAAATCACGACGCCCGGCGCGGGGCCCCTGGCCAAGCAGGGCCAGACGGTGACCATGAAGTACACCGGCATGCTGCTCGACGGCAAGGTATTCGACTCTTCGGACAAGCACCCGGGGCCCCCGTTTTCGTTTCCGCTTGGCCAGGGCAAAGTGATTCCAGGCTGGGACGAGGCCGTGGCGCTGCTCAATAAAGGCAGCAAGGCCACGTTCCTGATTCCGTCGACGCTGGCCTATGGGCAGCAGGGCGCCGGGGCCGACATTCCGGCCAACGCGCCGCTGCGCTTCGACGTGGAGCTAGTCGACGTTAAGTAATTTTCTCAGGTAGTAGGCATGCGGGTATCGTTCATAAAATCTTTTTTGCTTCGTTTCCGGGCCCAAGTTGGGCTGCTGGGCCTACTGGTGCTGTGCGCTTCGCCAGCCCTGTGGAGCTGTAGCAAAGCTGACGTGGTTGACGTCAACGCCGTTGACGACGCTACCATTCAGGGCTACTTGAAGCGGCATAACTATACCGCCTCCGACTACCAGCGGACTGCTTCTGGCCTATACTTGGTGACGCTTGCCACAGGCACGGGCCCGCAAGTGGCTCCGGGAAAGAAGCTGAGCGTGAAGTACACCGGCAAGTTTGTAAGCGCCGCCACAGAAAACACCGTGTTCGACACGTCAGATAATGCACCGACCAAAAGCTTTGATTATACCGTGGGGGCTGTCAGCCTGATCCAGGGATGGTCGGAAGGGGTAGCTCTCATGCGCCAGGGCGACCGCAAGTTGTTGCTTATTCCCTCTTACCTAGCTTACGGACCGACGGGAGCTGGCTCAGCCATTCCGCCCAATACCCCCATTTTGTTTGACATGCAAATTGTGACCGTTTCGCCCTAGCGGCGGCGGCTATGGTTGCTGCGCACCCCGTTCCGCGCTTGCTGCGGGGCGGGGTGCGTTCGTTTGCGGCCAGGGCCCCACCGGGCCGTTGTGCGCCTTCCCACCTCCTTCACCTTACCACTATACCATGCGTTTTTGGATGATTTTGACGGCCGCGCTGCTGGCCAGCCATTGGGCTGCAGCTCAGGCGCCGGCCGCGGCGGGCCCCAGCCGCACCGCCAGCGGCATCGAATACCAGTTGTTTCGCCGGGGCCCCGACGGGCGCTTTGCCCCCCGGGCCCTAACCGTGCCGACGGACGCGCCCTACGCCAGCCGGGCCGGCCAGTTCCTTACCGTATTCCTGGAGTTCCGTACCGGCCGCGATTCGGTGCTGATGAGCAGCCGCCGCCTGCAACCCAAGCCGCAGCCGTTCCCGCTGCTGCCCACGCCGCCTCGCGGCACCCTAGAGGAAGCCGTGGCCCTGCTGCTGCCCGGCGACAGCGCCGTTTTCCGCCTGCCGGCCGATACGCTGTTCGCCAAAACCTTCCAAGGCCAGCCGGTGCCGCCGTTCATCAAGCAGGCCGGCAACGTGCTAGTGATATCGGCCCGGGCTTTTGACCTGGTGAGCCGCGAGGAACTGACCGCCCGCGAGCAAAAGCTGCGTGCCGAGCAGGCCAAGGCCGCCGCCGCAGGTTCGGCCAAGCAGACGCTGAAGGACAATGCCCAAATCCAAGCCTACCTCAAGAAGAACAAGCTGGTGGCCCGCAAAACGGCCGGCGGCACTTATTACGTCCTCACCCGCACCGGCAAAGGGGCCCTGCCCAAAAAAGGCCAAGTCGTGAGCGTGCTCTACAAGGGCAGCTTGCTGGCCACGGGCAAGGTATTCGACGCCTCGGCCCAGCACGGCAACGTGCCCATTGACTTCCCGCTGGGCCAGGGCCAGGTTATCCCGGGCTGGGACCAGGCCATTGCGGCGCTGCCCAAAGGCAGCAAGGCCATCCTGCTCATCCCATCGCCACTAGGCTACGGCACCCGCGGCGCCGGGGCCGACATCCCACCCAACGCCGTGCTGCGCTTCGACGTGGAGCTGGTGGGCGTGAAGTAGTCGCCCGATGATTGATTGCCGCCTTGCGCGGGGCCCCACCAGCACGTGCTGCGGCGGGGCCCCGCGTTTTGCATTTATTCGGCCAGCACCTGCGAGAGAATGTCGAGCGATTTAATCTCGCCCAACTGCTCGACGTGCAGCTGGTAGTAGCGCAGCAGCACGTTCAGCAGCTCGCGGCGCACGCGGCCGTTGGGGATGGTGCTGGGGCCCTGGCCGTGCAGCAGATCGTCGAAGTAGCCCGCGAACTCGCGCAAGTGCAGCACGGCGGGCCCCGTGGGGCCCGTGCGGCAGGTGGGCGCGTGCCCGGCCATGGCCACCTGGTCGGTCAGTTCAGCCCCCGAGTCGGTGCCGAAGCCCAGGTACGTGGCCAGCTCCAGCAGGAAGCGCAGGGCAAAATTTTCGCTGCCCGCCGCGGCCCGGTCGAAGGCCAGGAGGTGGTCGTGCAGGAACGCGAACAGCGGCGCGTCGGCTTCTTCCTCGTGCAGGGCCCGGCCCAGCACTTCGGATAGGAACAGCACCACACTGCTCTTGGCCACGTCGTAGGGCAGGGTTTGGAAGGGCTCGGCGCAGCGGAACTCGGCCAGCCGCGTGAGGCCCCCACGGGCCGACGTGTAAGCAACTAATTCGAGTAGCGTGAGGGGCTGGAACAGGGCGATGCGCCCCGGCGGCTTGGACTTGCGCACGCCGTTCACCACGTAGCTCTGCAAGCCCAACTGCTCGGTGTAGACGCGGGCGATGATGCTGGTTTCGCGGTATTTGAGGAAGCTGAGGACGATGCCGCGGGTTTTGACCAGCATGGGAAGTAAACTAAAAAGAAGGATTAAACGGGAAAACACCGCCTTGGCGCGGGAAGTGCGGCAGACAAGCCCGAAACGGCAAACCAAGCGGCGGAGCCAAGCCAGCCTTGCGGCCGGGTTTTCCACATTTAATCCACTTCTCCACCTTCCGGCCTATTTCGATAACACGGCCACTTTGCTCACGCAGCCGTTTTGGCCGTTGGCGTCGGAGGTGAGCACCAGGTATACGCCCGAACGCACGCGGCGGCCGTCGGAGTCGGTCAGGTTCCAAGTGACGGTGCCGCCGGTGGCCGTGGTAGCGTACACGAGGTGGCCGGCCACGTCGGTAATTTTCACCAGCGCGTTGTTGGCCAGCCCGCCGATGCCCACCAGGCCCGCGAAATCGGGCCGCACGGGGTTCGGGAATACCTGGGCGCAGCTAGGAGTGCCCTCCGTGACGGTGGCCCCGCCGCGGTACGCCAGCACGCCCGAATCGGTGGCCACCCACACTTCGCCGGTTTTGTCGTTCACGGCCACATCGTTGATGCGGTTGGTGGGCAGCGGGCTATTGGCGGTGGTGAAGTGAAGCAGGGCCTCGCTACCGTCGGCGCTGAAGAGCCACAGGCCGTTGTCGGTGCCGAACCACTTGCGGTTGGCCCCGTCCACGGCCACCGACTTCACCACTTCGCTGTAGAGCACCGGGAACCGGCTGCCCTCGCCGCGCTGCACCGCCGGCAGTCGGAACGTGCTAGTGCCTGCCAGGGCCCCGCTGGGATCGTCGAGCACGGCCACGCCCGCCGCCGTGGTCACCCAAATAGCCCCCGCCCGGTCGTTCACCACGTCGTAGATACCGGGCAGAATCACGTCGCTGCCCGTGGCGGGGTCCGTGGCCAGCGAAAACTTGCGGGTTGCGCTGGTATTCGGATCGACTACCCACAGGCCGTCGCCACCCTGGCGGGCTTCCGAGGCCCATACTTGGCCGAGGTTGTCGATGGCCAGTCGGTCCAGGTTTTGCGAGCCGTTGAAGTATGGAATGGCGCTCCAGGCGGCCGCGGCGGGGTCGAAATGGAACAGGCCCGACACACCGGCCTGGCGGTGCTGGTTGGCCACCCACACGCCGCCGGTGGCGTCGGGGGCCACGTCCGTCACGCGCACGCTGATGTAGCTGGGGTCGTTGGGGTCGATGGTGCGGCGCAACAGGCTACCCGGCGTGCCTTCCGTGAATGCACGAAACTGGCCGGGGCCCTTCCACTCCAGCAAGCCGTTGCCGTAGCTGGCCACGTACAGCGTGCCATCGGCGGTGCGCGCCCCCCGCGACACGTCAAACGGGTTAGGGTACATGGCCGCCGGCAGGGCCCCGTTGATGTTGGTCCACTGCCCGGCCGTGTACTCATAAAATCCTTCGCGGCGGTAAAACGGCAAGTATCGGTCGGTGTAGCCACCCGTGAAAACATCCGTAATGCCCGTGTGGGCGTCGGACAGCAAGCTGTAGGCCGAGCCAGTGGCGGGGCCGTTGGCGGCGAAGGTTTCAGGGGCCTGGCCCGCGCGCAGCCGCTGCACCCCGGCCAGGTAATTGGCCACGTAGTAGCTGCCGTCCCGCGCCGAGTATACCGCGTCCGTCACGTAATCGCCCGAGCCGGCCGGTCCGGACAGCAACTGGAACGTCCCCGCGGCGTCGCGCCGGTACACGCCGTAGTTATCGCCGGCCAGTAGCAGGCCGCGCAGTGAACTGCGTAGCTGCCGGGCGCGGGTTGTGTAGGGCGCGGCCACCGGCTGCCAGGCATTGGCCGCCCGCCGGAACACATAGGTGCCGCCGCCGTTGTCCACCGTGGCGTACACGTGGGGGCTCTGAGTGGATAGCTGGCGGTAGGCTTCGTAGCCGCCAGCCACCACCGGCACCGGCTGGTATACGGCCCAGCTGCGGTAGTCGAGCAGGTTATCGGCCATGCGGGCCACCTGCAAGCCCGCCGACGTGGCCGCGAACAGCGTGTCGTGGGCCACGGCCGTAGCGTACACCCGCACCGCTGCCCCTACGGGCCCAATGGCACTGTACGTGTCGCTCACCTCCACCCGGTCCAGGTTCAGCACCACCACCCCAAACGCGGCGGCTAGGTACGCCCGCCGCCCGCTCACCATTGCCTGGTAAATGGTGCGGTCGCTCTGAATACTTTTGCGCAGAATATCGGGCAGGTTGCGCACCTGGCCGTCGTCCCCCAACAAATCCACGTTGTTGTTGCGGTACACCACCACCGTCTGGTGGCCCACCGAGTCGTAGGCCAGCGCCGCCACGCCCACGTCGCTCAAGCCGTCGCGGCTGGAAAGCGTCTGGGTGGTATTTAGCGTTTTGTCAATGAAATAAAAGGCATTTTCCGTGCCCACGTACACGCGGTTGCCGGCGTCGGCCAGGTGCAGGGGCCGGTTGGTGGGCAGGTGCAACTGCCAATCGCCGTAGCCGGCCGTGTTCTGGGCCCGCGCCCCCAGGGGCCCCAGCAAAGGGGCCAGCAACAACAACACAACCAGCAAACGAGCGAAACGGGGCATACGGCAGGGCCTCAGGGACGGTAAATGTAGCGCAAGCCCGCCGCCGTTCCCAACGCCAGGCCCATTGGTTTAGTGCGGGCGCGCGGCCGCCGCCGGGGCCCCAGGCCGCTCCTGCATCCCCGATAAAAAGCACGGGCGGCAACGGGCTTCGTACGAATCGGTTTCGCCCAGCAGCACTTGTTTTTCGCTGGCAGCAATGCGGAACGAGTAAGCGGCCAGCTCGCCGCAGCACACGCACACGGCGTGCACCTTGGTCACAAATTCGGCCGTGGCCAGCAGCGCCGGTATGGGCCCGAAGGGCCGGCCAAGAAAATCCATGTCCAGCCCCGCCACGATGACGCGAGTGCCCTGGTCGGCCAGCTGCTTGCACACGTCCACCAGCGAGGCGTCGAAAAACTGCGCCTCGTCGATGCCCACCACGTCAGAGCCCGCTGCCAACAGCAAAATTTCGTCGGGCAGCGCCACCGGCGTCGAGCGGATGCTGTTGGCGTTGTGGCTCACCACGTCCTGGGCGTGGTAACGGGTATCGAGCGCCGGCTTGAAGATTTCAACCCGCTGCCGGGCAATCCGGGCGCGGGTAAGCCGGCGAATCAGCTCCTCGGTTTTGCCCGAGAACATGGACCCGCACACTACCTCCACCCAACCCCGGTGCGGGGCGGTGAACCGGGGGCCAACTCTGGTTTCAATAAACACGCAATCAATTAGTTAAATCAAACACAACGTATTATAAACCAGGGCAGCCTGCCCTGGTCCACCGCACAAATTACGGCCTTGGGGCCCCAGCCGCCCCTGCTTGCCCTAGCCGTCGTAGCGCTGGTGAGGCAATTGCGTGGCCACCGGCACCCGGCCGCGCACGTTGCCCGCCGGCAGCCGCGCCTGGCAGGCCAAACGCTCGTCGAACGCTAAGCGGCCCGCGGCCCGGTAGCGCTCTTCGGCCGCCGTGGGGGGCCCCAGGCAGGCGCCCCCGGCCCGGACCTGCACCCGGCAGCTAGTGCAGCGCCCGCGCCCCCCGCAGGTGTGCATCCAGTCGAAGCCCTCCCCGTGCAGGGCGGTCAGCAGCGTGGCCCCAGCGGGTACTTCCAGCACCGCACCGGGCAGGTTCTCTATCGTCAGCAGGGGCATTTGTGCCTAACTTTCGGCGCTTGAACTTCGCCTAAAATGAACGACAAATATAGCCCCGCTAAGTGCGCACAGTACGGCTGCCGCCTAGCCGCCCGGCTTTGCGACCAGCACTTCGGCCCCCAGCCCGCCGCCACACTCGACGGCCCCGCCCTGCTGCGTTTCACGCCCGTACGCCAGCTCAACTTACTGGTGTTGCGTCAATTGCTAACGCAGTGGCAAGCCGAGGCCGCCCGCCTGCGCAGCCCGTATTTTGATTTCGACGCCGCGCCTGTACAGGCAAGCCTCGCGCAGCTAATGAATACGCTTTCGCGACACATCCGCCTCAACCGCACCGCCTTAGAGTCGCTGCTGGCCCAGGCCATTGCGGGGGCCCTGAGCTTGGCCACGGCCCCCGCTGCCGCGGCGCAGCACCTGCTGTTCAGCGGTCCGGAACCCATTGCCCCGGCAAGCCTGCGCGACAACTTGCGCTACATCGACCTTGACAAAGAATTCTACCAGGGCTTTGTTGACAACCTCCCGGCTACCACCGAGGGCTTCTCGGCTGAGTTTCTGAGCCACCGCTTCGAGCTTTACCAAGCGGCCAACTACCGGGCCCACGACGCCGTGCAGCGCTTCGTCGAAACCCTGAGCGCTCTGTTGCCCCTCACCACCGCCGATTTACTGGAAGAAGGCCCCGTGGCTGCTCCACAAGTACCCGCGACTCAATTGGCAGCAGTTCAGCCCGTTATTTCAGCTCCGGTGGCACTCGAGCCAGTGACCGTGCCGCTCGTCACCCAGCCACTGGCCGAGAGCGTTGCGCTCCTGCCTATGACCAATGTGCCGCTCTACGAGAAATTAAAAGCCTCGCAAGGCGATGCCCAACCGCTGGCCGAAACCTTGCGCGCCCACGCCGCCCACGCCCGCCCGCCTGAGCACGCCGCTCCTAAAGTAGAAACGCTGCGCGCCGCCATTTCCATCAACCAGCGCTTCAGCTTCATTAACGAGCTGTTCAACGGCGAGAACATGGAATACCACGCCGCTGTCCAACACCTCGATGCACTACCTACCGCCGAGCAAGCTCGGGCTTACCTAACCAACGAATTAGCCCAGCGCTACGACTGGACGCGCAAAGAAGAACACGTTGGCAAGTTGCTCAAACTCATCGAACGCAAGTTTGCTTAGGGCCCTGCGCAGGCCACTAAGCCGGCGCGCGTTCTTTCTTCGCCATTGGCTGCTTCCGTAGGCGCTAGCTGTAGCTGCCCTGGCCAATTTGGCCTATTCCGTGTACCAGCACTACGATTTCTCTTATTCGCCTGATGCCAGCAACTACCTGCGCATGGCCACTGGGCAGTTTGACATCGTCAGAATTACGCGGCGCTACCGCGCGCTGGTTCAACGCAGCACGCCTTAATAGGAACCCAGCAGGGGCTGCGGCCTTGGCCACGTAGGTCTTGCTCATCAGCTTGGGCCGTTCACGAAGCAGGCTTATCGCTCACCAGTAGTCTATACACGTTAACTTTTGGGTGGCGTACTATGCTTCCTCTGCTTTTTGGCGGGGCCCAGGTACCGATTGGGCAGTAGCCATCACTCTATTATTAGGGTCCCTAAAAAAGGAACCGTTCACCTTCTTGCTGCCTTAGTTGCTGTGGTACGCCCATCGCGCCCTTTCCATACCTCAGCAACTGCTCGTATTAGTTGCAGGCCTGGGGCCTTTATGCAGTGCATTGGGTAATTGACTCTCGTATCGGCGCTTCCGTTACCGAATCGGTAAACAATGCCTTTTCCCGTTTCGAAAACATTCGCTATTCCCTGCACCGCGCCTCCAGCTTAAAGGGAACAGGCGAGCTATTGAATATTTTTGGCTTGTATACTCTCATCTTACCCGTAGCATCCTGGCACGCGTGCATTACCCCATCCTTCGCACAGTGGCCCGACCCACTATGATTAGCCGAATTACTGCTGTTGGCCGTTAGTATTCATTCACGTGCTATTATTAGGCGACTTGGGTCGCATGGACTACTTGGCTGCACCCGTTGTCTGCACCGCCTTAGCGCTAGTTTTTAAGCACTGGCGGCAACTCTTACATTCTGCGGCTGCCACAAAAGCTTAGCGGACCAAGTCTTGCTTTCGGTAAGCATCAATTGCCAACAAGCTAAATAGTAAAATAGTAAACGACCATAGCGAAGACCCGCCATAGCTGAAAAAAGGCAACGGTATCCCCACCACAGGAGCTAGGCCCATCGTCATACCCATGTTTATCGTGATGTGAAAGAACAGAATGCTGGCCACGCAGTAGCCATAAGTGCGCCCAAACACTGATTTTTGGCGTTCCGCTACGTACAGAATCCGCCACAGAAGCGCTAAATACAGGCTAATAACTGTTAAACTACCAGCCCACCCAAACTCCTCCCCAACAGTGCAGAAAATAAAGTCGGTACTCTGCTCCGGCACGAAGTCGAATTTGGTTTGGGTCCCTTGTAAAAATCCCTTGCCCAATAGCCCCCCTGACCCTAGGGCGATTTTGCTCTGCGTCACGTTCCATCCCTTACCTAACGGATCAGCTGACGGGTTGAGAAGCACCTCGATACGTTGGCGTTGGTGTGGCTGTAGGACCTCGTTATAAAAAAAATCAACACCCACCACCATCCCAATAACCAAAGCCCATACACTAACTGCTAGCACCAAATGATGACGTAATACGCGTCGGTTGAGCAATAATATTGCTGCCAACAGTAGCGTAAAAGCTCCTACCAACCACAGCTTTGGCACCAACAAAGCCAACAGCAGAATTGTACCGGCAGCTGCCAGTAACAAGAGTATCAGTGGCGACATACCTTCCCGGAAGTAGGCCAGCAGCAACGCAGCAAATACTAGCGCTTGCCCCGATTCATTAGATGCAACGATCAGCAAAGGTGGCAACAGCGTGATACCGGCAAGTACCAACTGGTCACGCCAGTTTTGATATCGCAAATTAATCCCAGCCATAAACCGAGAAGCCGCCAGCGCCGTTGTAAACTTGGCAAATTCCGCCGGCTGCAATCGTACAGGGCCTAATTCAAGCCACGAGCGTGAACCAGCAATGGGCCGCGCCACCAACATCGTGAGGATGAGGAGCAAAATCATCCCTCCGTACAGACCATACGCAAGTGTATCAAACGCCTTATAGTCCACAACCAACAAAACCACTACCAGCACAACTGCTGTCCCTATCCACAACAGTTGCTTAAACCAATTGAATGCCATCAATTGATCAAAGTTCAGATTAGCCAGCGGGTTGACCGGAGCGTCGGCTGAATAACTAGCTGCATAGATGCACACCCAACCCAATCCAACTAAGCTTGTATAAATAGAGACAGTTACCCAATCAATACTGCGGCTATACCGTGCAGGTGACGAAAGCATTACAATATTTATTTTTTAGTAAAAGGCAATAAATATAAAATTAACCTCGCGTGGTTACACAATCCTCCTTATGAAACAGTAATTAATAAAAATTAACATTCTACTATTAAAATATAGTGCACAAAAAATAAATAATCTTTCTTTGATTCAACAGGGAATTAAACACAAAACGCCTGCCGCTGATGAAAGCGGCAGGCGTTGGGGAATAAACGTTGGGGAATAAAATAAAGTTGGCGGCGACCGACTCTCCCACCGGTGAAGGCAGTACCATAGGCGCACCGGGGCTTAACGGCTCTGTTCGGAATGGGAAGAGGTGAACACCCGGGCTAAAGCCACCATTGCTGGCGGGGAGTGCGCGTGTTCTGTCAAACCCGGTCGCCCGGGCACGCACTCCGCAATAACTCGACGCAAGGGGACAAAAACGAAACGCGTGGCGCGCCACCGAAAATCTGCGAAGCCCTCGGGCCATTAGTACGGCTCGGCTGTTCCATTTCTGGTTTTTCACCTGCCGCCTATCCACGTGGTCGTCTCCCACGGCCCTTCCAATTGGGATATCTCATCTCCAGGTGAGTTTCGCACTTAGATGCTTTCAGCGCTTATCTCCTCCCAGCGTAGCTACCCGGCGCTGCACCTGGCGGTACAACCGGCGCACCAGCGGCTGGTCCATCCCGGTCCTCTCGTACTAAGGACAGGTCCTGTCAAATATCCAACGCCCACCACAGATAGGGACCGAACTGTCTCACGACGTTCTGAACCCAGCTCGCGTGCCACTTTAATCGGCGAACAGCCGAACCCTTGGGACCTTCTCCAGCCCCAGGACGTGACGAGCCGACATCGAGGTGCCAAACCTCCCCGTCGATATGAGCTCTTGGGGGAGATCAGCCTGTTATCCCCGGCGTACCTTTTATCCTTTGAGCGACGGCCCTTCCATGCGGAACCGCCGGATCACTATATCCGTCTTTCGACCCTGTTCGGCTTGTGGGCCTCGCAGTCAAGCCCGCTTCTGCTATTGCGCTCTGCGTCCGGTTACCAAGCGGACTGAGCGGACCTTTGAAAGCCTCCGATACTCTTTTGGAGGCGACCACCCCAGTCAAACTACCCAGCAGCCACTGTCTCCGCGCGGCGGATTAGGCATCAGGCACGGCAAGGGCGGTATTTCAACGTCGGCTCCCCGAGACCTAGCGGCCCCGGTTCAGCGCCTCCCGCCTATGCTACACATGCCGAACCCAACACCAATGGCAACCTATAGTAAAGGTGCACGGGGTCTTTCCGTCCCGTGGCGGGTACTCGGCATCTTCACCGAGACTACAATTTCACCGAGCTCACGGCTGAGACAGCGCCCAGATCGTTACACCATTCGTGCAGGTCGGAACTTACCCGACAAGGAATTTCGCTACCTTAGGACCGTTATAGTTACGGCCGCCGTTTACCGGGGCTTCGATTCAAACCTTCGCCCTTGCGGACTAAGTTCCCCTCTTAACCTTCCGGCACCGGGCAGGTGTCAGGCCATATACGTCCGCTTGCGCGTTGGCATAGCCATGTGTTTTTGTTAAACAGTCGCCTGGGCCTTTTCACTGCGGCTTCTCTGGCTTGCGCCAGAGGAAGCGACCCTTCTCCCGAAGTTACAGGTCCATTTTGCCGAGTTCCTTGGCCGTGATTCACTCGAGCGCCTCAGGATACTCTCCTTGACCACCTGTGTCGGTTTGCGGTACGGGCGATGAATCGATTAAAACGCTTAGCAGGTTTTCTTGGCAGTCGGATTAGGCACGCTATCCGCGTGGCCCGAAGGCCGTGCGGTACTATCAGGTTTCGACAAGATGGGCGTACTTAACTACCCTTCCTATATCTACGCCCTTCAACGGGCACTTCCGTCCGCCCGCGGTGCTTTCACTTCTGCGTCACTGCATCACTTCGATTCATCGGTGCTGGACTATTAACCAGCTGGCCATCGAATACGCCCCTCGGCTTTTCCTTAGGTCCCGACTAACCCAGCTCCGATTAGCGTTGAGCTGGAAACCTTGGTCTATCGGCGTGGGGGTTTCGCACCCCCATTATCGTTACTCATGCCTACATATGCGTTTCTCCACGCTCCACCGCCCCTGACGAGACGGCTTCTCCGCAAGAAGAATGCTCCCCTACCACGCAACCATCTTGCAGGTTGCATCCAAAGCTTCGGTACCAGGTTTGATGCCCGCGTATTATCGACGCCCGATCGCTCGACCAGTGAGCTGTTACGCACTCTTTAAAGGAATGGCTGCTTCCAAGCCAACCTCCTGGCTGTCAAAGCAATCGGACCTCCTTTGTTCAACTTAACCTGGATTTAGGGACCTTAGCCGTTGGTCTGGGTTCTTTCCCTCTCGGCCGGGGACCTTAGCACCCCAGGCCTCACTGCCGGCGATACGTGCTGGCATTCGGAGTTCGTCAGGATTCGGTAGGCTCTGACACCCCCTAGTCCTATCGGTAGCTCTACCTCCAGCACGCTCCGCGCCGACGCTGTACCTCAATACATTTCGGGGAGTACGAGCTATTTCTCAGTTTGATTGGCCTTTCACCCCTACCCACAACTCATCCAAATCCTTTTCAACGGAAACTGGTTCGGACCTCCAGTGCGTGTTACCGCACCTTCATCCTGGTCATGGGTAGCTCACCAAGTTTCGCGTCTACCCCCCCCGACTACGCGCCCTGTTCAGACTCGCTTTCGCTGCGGCTCCGCGCCTAAAAGCGCTTAACCTTGCCGGGGAGGAGTAACTCGTAGGCTCATTATGCAAAAGGCACGCCATCAGGCCACCAAAGCCCTCTGACTGCTTGTAAGCACACGGTTTCAGGTTCTTTTCACTCCGGTATTCCCGGTTCTTTTCACCTTTCCCTCACGGTACTAGTTCACTATCGGTGTCTCAGGAGTATGTAGCCTTAGCGGATGGTGCCGCTCGCTTCAGACGGGGTTTCTCCGGCCCCGCCCTACTCAGGATCCCACTACCGTAAACCAGAATTGTCGCTTACCGGGCTCTCACCGTCTCTGGCCTGCTTTCCCACGCAGTTCAGCTAACTCGATTTAATCAGATGTTGTGGTCCTACAACCCCGCAGCGGCCGTAACCGCCGCGGTTTGGGCTCCTCCCCGTTCGCTCGCCACTACTTGGGGAATCATTGTTATTTTCTTTTCCTGCAGGTACTTAGATGTTTCAGTTCCCTGCGTTTGCCACTGCCCGGCAAGCGGGTCAGTTCACGACTCTTCCAGTCGCGGGGTTGCCCCATTCGGAAACCCCGGGATCACCGGGCATGTGCCCCTCCCCCGGGCTTATCGCAGCTTATCGCGTCCTTCGTCGCCTCTGAGACCCTAGGCATCCCCCGTGTGCTCTTGCTTACTTCGCTTTCGCAACGTGTTTCCTTAAGAAAACCCGCCGGCCTCCGAAAAGACCCGGCGCGCTGCGCTTCGTTTTTGTTACCCCTTACGTCAAAGAACGATTACCACTAAATGAATCAGTGATAGTGTAGAAAAGCTTCTATCAAGCTAATCCATATTATTTGAATGATGGAAAAGACATTTAGTATAACTGCTTGATTGATTTGAACTCACGAATCAAATTGCTCCAGAAAGGAGGTGATCCAGCCGCACCTTCCGGTACGGCTACCTTGTTACGACTTAGCCCTAGTTACCTGTTCTACCCTAACCGGCTTCGTTGCGGAGCACCGGCTTCAGGTCTACCAAACTTCCATGGCTTGACGGGCGGTGTGTACAAGGCCCGGGAACGTATTCACCGCGCCATTGCTGATGCGCGATTACTAGTGATTCCAGCTTCACGGAGTCGAGTTGCAGACTCCGATCCGAACTGAGAACGGCTTTTCGGGATTGGCGCACCATCGCTGGTTGGCAACCCGCTGTACCGTCCATTGTAGCACGTGTGTAGCCCTAGGCGTAAGGGCCATGATGACCTGACGTCGTCCCCGCCTTCCTCACTGCTTGCGCAGGCAGTCCATCTAGAGTCCCCGGCACGACCCGCTGGCAACTAAATGTAGGGGTTGCGCTCGTTGCGGGACTTAACCCAACACCTCACGGCACGAGCTGACGACGGCCATGCAGCACCTTGCTTTGTGTCCCGAAGGAAAGGTTCGTCTCCGAACCGGTCACGCGCATTCTAGCCTAGGTAAGGTTCCTCGCGTATCATCGAATTAAACCACATGCTCCACCACTTGTGCGGGCCCCCGTCAATTCCTTTGAGTTTCACCCTTGCGGGCGTACTCCCCAGGTGGGATACTTAACGCTTTCGCTAAGCCAGTGACCGTCTATCGCCACCAGCGAGTATCCATCGTTTACGGCGTGGACTACCAGGGTATCTAATCCTGTTCGCTCCCCACGCTTTCGTGCCTCAGCGTCAGTACCAGCCTAGTCAGCTGCCTTCGCAATCGGGGTTCTGGACGGTATCTATGCATTTCACCGCTACACCGCCCATTCCGCCAACCTCGTCTGGACTCAAGCCGCGCAGTTTCCAGGGCAGTTCCGTTGTTGAGCAACGGGCTTTCACCCCAGACTTACGCGGCCGCCTACGCACCCTTTAAACCCAATAAATCCGGACAACGCTCGCACCCTCCGTATTACCGCGGCTGCTGGCACGGAGTTAGCCGGTGCTTATTCTCCCGGTACCGTCAGGGCCCTGCGCACAGGACCGGTTCTTCCCGGAAAAAAGCCGTTTACGACCCAGAAGGCCTTCATCCGGCACGCGGCATGGCTGGGTCAGAGTCTCCTCCATTGCCCAATATTCCCTACTGCTGCCTCCCGTAGGAGTCGGGCCCGTATCTCAGTGCCCGTGTGGGGGACCAGCCTCTCAGCTCCCCTAGCCATCGTCGCCTTGGTGGGCCGTTACCCCCCCAACTAGCTAATGGCACGCAGCCCCATCCGAATCCAATAAATCTTTAACTTCTGCCCGATGCCGGACCAAAGTCTTATGCGGTATTAATCCGCCTTTCGGCGGGCTATCCCCCAGATTCGGGTAGGTTGGCTACGCGTTACGCACCCGTGCGCCACTATGGCATTGCTGCCACCGTTCGACTTGCATGTATTAGGCCTGCCGCTAGCGTTCATCCTGAGCCAGGATCAAACTCTCCATTGTATAATATCCTTCACCTGCTCGTAAGCAGGCTGCTGTCTTGGCTAATTCGACTCGTATTTACGAGTTCAAATCAATTTTACGCTTGTTAAATACTCTGCTTAATTTCTCAAGCAGAATCTTACCATTTGTCTTTTCCAAACATTCAAAGAACGTGTGCCATTTCCATTTGAAATGACAATGTGGCTTTTTAGCCGAGCCTCTGTTCCGCCTCTTCCGATTTGGGAATGCAAAGGTAATGAAATTTATCAGCTTGACAAGAAAATTTGTATTATTTTTTTTGTCAACAACTGCTTCAATTCTTTTGATCTGAAGCGGGGTGCAAAGGTAGCTGCTTTATTCCTTTTTGCAAGATAAAAGAGTTTTTATTTTCTCTTTTCCTACTACTGTTCCGATTGAGTCGAAGTGGGGTGCAAAACTACAATGACCTTTTCAGTTATTCAAACGAATCAGAAATTTTGTTTTCCGATGATTCTTTTGCCCTCGTCCGTTCGATTTGGGAGTGCAAAATCAGGTATTAAAATTAGCTCACGCAACTATGTGCACACTATTTGGATGTGACACATCATACATTTTATAACTCGTAGGTGACTCTACCCTGATGATCAAGCCAATAAGAAGAGTGCCGGTTGGGGCTTAGGCTAACGAATACGGGCTGGGATGGCAAAATCGCCGGGATAAGGATGGTGTGCGCGGGGCCGCAATGCTTCGTATTGGCGAATAGTGTGGCCCAATTGGGCAAAGAAGGGTAGTCCAATGGTTTCGTATTCGTACAGACCGTCGTTGATAACTCCGTCGGAGTTTACATAAATGACTGCACTCAACAAGAATTCGGACTGGTGCAGGGAATCGGCGAAGTAGGCTACGTCAGCCAAAAACCCGTGTGACATGCCAACAATGTTGTAGATGCGAAGACCATTCTCAGCGAGCGCGGCTGGGTTGCGGCCGTAGTAGAGGTACTTCTTATAGGTGTCGAAGTAACGCTTGGAGGCGTAGGGACGGAAACCTGCCTCGTGGGGCGTGGCGTGCAGGTAGTACCGAAGGAAGGAATAATCGTTAGCCGTGAGGTGTGGGCGGAGGGGATCGGGCACTGATTCGGGAAACAGCAAGGTGCGCAGCAGGGTACTGACGTCGGCCAAGGGCAGGTGGTTGGCGGTGGTAAAATCGTAGGGCTGGCGAACGAGTCGTGTGCCAATGCGGTAAGCGCGGCCTTTCGATACGGGGCCCAAGGGGCTGGCGTAGGGCCTGGGATTGGTCAGCGCTGGCTGTTTATAAATGGTATCGCCGGTGGCGGAGTGGAAACTGATGGGATTGGTATGGCGGTTGGCGACCGTGTCGCAGGGGGCAAAACGGCGCGTGATGCGGGCATTGGGAAAACCTAGCTGGGCAAGACGTTCGTTGAGGGGACCTTGGCCCAGAAATTCGTAGAGGCGGTTGTAGGCGGTATTATCGCTCACCAGCAGCATGCGCTTGATATAGTTGCCAATGGTCGCCGCTTGGTCGGAATCGGCGGGAGCGGCGAAGGGCACGGCGGTTTGGCAGCGGAAGGCGGTACCCGTGGCCATGATGGTACGGCGGGTGAGGCTGGGCTGGTGCAGGTCGTTCAGCTTTTCCAGAGCCAGCGTGACCACGGGCAATTTGACTAGGCTGGCCGGGTTGAAGTATTGGCGCGCATTGAGGTGGAAGGTGTGCGGCGTAAAACGAGGCACGTTTTGCGCGTCGCGGTCGATTTGGGTGTAGATGATTTGCAACTCGTAGGCGGGGTTGTCGGCAATGGGGGCCAAGCCGGGGGAGGTGTGCAGCAACGAATCCAGAAGCGGGGAATCGGCGCTCTGCTGGGGGCCCCGGGCGTTGGTCGTGCGGTTGAGGGGTGCGGTGTACCCAAACGCGGCAGCCATTGCCAGGAGCAGGAGCCCACCAATTATATAGGTATAGCGGTAGCGGGCAGGAAGGGAGAACTTATGATTCATCGGCAGGGCAAAAAACGACGGGGGCCGCGGTGAGGTCACCACGGCCCCCGGGCCTGGAGTTTAACAAAATGACTTAGTTGCTGACCGGCGTACGGCGCTGGGCTAGCAGCAGGTTAGAATCGGTTTGGCGCCAGTTGTAGCCGGTGCCGAATGGCAGCGGGCGGGGGTGATGCAGGCTATCGGTGTAGGCAGCGGTTAGCTCGGGCTGGTAGTGCTTGGCAAAAAGGTTGATGGGGCGGCGGTACGTTCCGTAGTAAGTGAACTGCCAAGTGCTTGCTGGAAAGTATTTCATGGCAATGCCTGAGTCGTCTTGTAGCAAATAATTGCTGCGCGCCAGCACGAGGTTGCGGATTTTTGAGAAATACGCCTTGTGCATAAGGTAGGTGGCCGACTTCACGTAGGTAGTGAGGGGCCCCAGGGTACGCGCGTAGGTGAGCAAAGCCGGGTGGGGCTTGAGTTTGGCGTCGCTGATATCGGCCGAGAAGTAGTAAATGGTTTGGGCTTGACCGCTGGCGCTGCGCACCTGAATTTCGGCCCCCGGGATGTTGGGGCGGCCGCTGGCGCGGGTGGTATCGGCTGCGCCGGGGGTGAGTTGGCCGGTGGCGGTGAGCTGCACGGGGCGCACGGCCAGCACCTGGTGGCCTGTACGGGCAGCGAATAGCATAATGAGCGGCACGGCCCCGTCAAGTTCCACCGATTTCAGGTCGATGGCCATGTCGTTGGTTCGGAAGAAGCTAAAGTTCAGCACTGACCACAGCGAGGCCTTGATGGCGGGGTACAGCTTGAAGTTTTCGAGCGAGGCGCGAGCGGGCACGCTGCCCACGGGCTCCAGGCCCACCATGACGTAGGCTTGGCTCGTGGGGAATAGGGTGGCGACGTTGAGAAAATCGGGGCCGCTGAACGGGTAGAAGATGGTGGGGCTGCGGCGCTGCACCGAATCTAGCTCGTGCGTGGCCCACTGCGTCATGCGGCTGGTGTGGGTGCTGGTGTACTTCGCCCAGCTTTTGTCCTGGTCTTTCGCGAAGGCTTGGTAGGCGGGGCCCTGGGCGAGGGCGGCCAAGTCGGAATTAGCGCGGACTGGCAACCCGGCGAGGTAAGTGGCCACGTCTTGCACGTAGGCCGTATCGGTGGGAGCAGCGGTGGCGGTGGGCTGGGTGGTGGGAGCACCGGGCGCACCGACCGTATCGGCGGAAGTAGGCGGCGCGGCGGGTGGCGTTTGCGCCGGGGCCCCGGCATCGGGAGTGGCCTTGGTCGAGGCCGACGTTTCGGTTTTAGTCGTCGATTCGGAGCAGGCAGCCAGGGCCAGCAAGGCGACGGGGAGCAGCCGAAGGGCAGCGTTTCGGAACAGCATATATATAAGGAGTGAAAACGCGGGCCCGGCCGGTGCCGGGGGCCCACTTGGAAGCCGCAAGTTACGGGTTGGGCGCAGGCCGGGGCGAGCGGAAAAATCGGGTGGTTGCCACGTACACCACCAGGCCACCCGCCAGCGTTAGCAAGCCGTAGCGCGATTCCGTGGGTTTTTCGCGCAGGATGAAGGCAAGCGTCCAGCCGCTCAAGCCCAGGAAAATCAGGGGAGTAAATGGATAGCCCCAGGCCCGGTACGGACGCAGGAGGTTAGGCTTTTTCCAGCGCAGTACAAACAGGCCCAGCACGGTGAGGAAGGTGAACAGGTTCAGCACGAAGCCGGCATACACCAGGATTTCCTTGAAACTGGGCCGCAGGATGAACGCCAGCGTGATGCCCGTTTGCAGCAGCAGGGCCCTAACGGGGACGCCGGCGCGGCTTTTGGCAGCGAAGAAGCGCAGGGCCGGCAGGTCTTCGCCCATGGCCTGCACAATGCGGGGCCCCGCAAAAATCATCGAGCTGATGGTGGAAACGAGCAGCGCCGCGATGATGCCTCCCGCCAGACGGCCCGCCGGGGCCCCAAACAGCGAAGTGGCGGCTACAAACCCGACCTCCACCTGCCCCTTCAGCCCGGCCAGCGGCGTGGAGCGGAGGAATACGTAGTTCAGTCCCACGTATAAGAGGAGCACCACGGCAGTACCGGCCAGCAAAATGCGCGAGAGGTTGCGGCCAGGGTTTTGGATTTCGCCGGTGAGGTAAGCGGCGGCGTTCCAGCCCGAGTAGGCGTAGCTCACGTACACCAAGCTCACGGCGAAAGCGGGGCTGAGCACCGCCCGCCAGCCGGCGGCATCGGGGGCGTAGTGCAGGGGCTGCCCCTCCCCTACCACTAAGCCGGCGCCGATGAACACGACCAGAATGGCCACTTTCAGGGCGGTGATGACGATTTGCAAGCGGCTGCCAGCGCGAGTGCTGGTGCCGTGCACTAGCGTGAGGGCCAGCACCACGCCCACACCGAGCGAGCTGGCCCCGGTAATGGCGGTGCCCGCCACCACGGCCTGGCCCAGGCCGGGCCACACGCTTTTCGCGTATTCGCCCAAAGCCAGCGCCGCCAAAGCCGTGGGGGCCGCAAAGCCGACGGTAGCCGATACCCAGCCCGATAAAAAACCCAGCGCCGGGTGGTAAATTTGCCCCAGGTAATGGTACTCGCCGCCCGAGCGGGGCATGGCCGCCGCCAGCTCGCCGTAGCTGACGGCCCCGCACAGCGCAATGAGGCCTCCCACGGCCCACAGCATCAGCAGCGCGAAGCCGCTTTGGATGTCGAGCACCTGAAACCCCAGGCTGGTGAAAACGCCCGTGCCCACCATGTTGGCCACCACGATGGCCGCCCCGGTGAGGAAACTTATTTTGTATGGTTGACTTTGCACGCTGGCAAATGTCGGGCTTTGGGTTGGCTAAACGAAAAAACGCGCCGCAGCGCGTTTCCTCGTATTCCCGCGGCAGCTTTTGCTACTCTATCACGGCCGCTTTGGGCTTTTTGTAGAGCGGCACGGTGCTGCACGGCTCGCCGTACATGATGCTGCTCGTGACGGGCAGCAGCTTCTGCATGATGGCCACGTAGGCGAACGTGGGCACGGGCTTTTCGCCGCAGCCCTTCACCACCACTTTGGCGTCGCGGTATTCTTCAGCGTCGAGGCCGGCAATGGCTTCTTCAAACAGCGACTGTTCCAGGGCCCCCAAGTCGCCAAATACGTAGCGGTGGGCGTGGTTTTGCAGCTTAATAGCGAGCAGCATATAGGCCCAGGTGGGCACAATGGCATCGGCCGAGCAGATAATGGCCACGTTTTGGCCGTCGTACTGGGCCCAATCGTGGGTTTTGATGAACTCGCGGAAATCCTTTTCGCGCAGGATGAGGCCGTGGAACAGGTTGTCCTTGATGTCGTAAAGCACCCGCTCGCCGGCGTGAATGAATTCTTCCAGGTTGAGGGTGACGAGGCCGCTGTTGGCGACGCGGTTGGTGAAAAGCGGTTCCATAATAATAAGGCTAAACTGGCGACGACGTTTTGGGCGTGGTCGTGTACACTTCTTTCAAATAAAACGGCTCGTAATAGGCCACGTCCTGGAACGCCTGGCGGCGAAAAGCGGCCACGCCCAGGGCCCCCACCGCCACGGCCGACGGCTCGATGCTGGCCAAGAAGCCGATGTTGGCTTGTTCCGCCACCAGCGGCCGAAACTTAGCCGCGCCGTTGCCAAAGCATAACACCCGGCGGTGGACCAATTGTTCGGCCAGGGCCCCGGGCGCGAGGATGAGGGGCGCGGGCGCCAGCACTTCCTGCCCATCGTGGGCGTAGAGGGCGGTGTACACTTCCATGCGCCGCGCGTCCAGCATCGGGCAAAACAGCGTTTTTTCCGCATCCGCCGTCACGGCGGCCACTTGCGCCGCCAGGGCCCCCAGCGTGCTCACCGCCACCAGCGGAATATCCAGCGCGAAGCACAGGCCCTTAGCCGCCGCCGCCCCAATCCGCAACCCCGTGTAGGAGCCGGGCCCGTCGCTCACGGCTACTGCGGCAAGATCAGCCAGAACGTGGCCGGTGTTTTCAAGCAATTGCTCAATTAATACGGTGAGGTGCGTGGAGTGCGACTTTTCCAGCCGCAGCTCGGACTGGCCAATCAGGCGGCCGTCGGCCACGTCGTGCAGCGCGACGGAGCAGACGGGGGAAGAGGTTTCGAGGGAAAGGAGAAGCATTATTTGACAAGCATTCGAATAATTAATGATTTTAATAAACCTCGTCCTTTTTAATTTTATAATTTGTTAGCTTCAGCATTTCTAGACACAATTCTTTAACAGGATGCTTTTCTACATCCACCGAAACAGCTTTGTATTTTCCCTTATAGTATACTTCCAAGGTCCAATTAGAGCCGTCTGTATGTGGTCCAGACATGTATTTGCGCTGCATTTGCCAGAACTTAATTGCCTCTAGCTTCTGCACAACTAATGGCATTTTATTAGTTTCTAACAGTGTAACTTGTTGTTGGTGCACATAAGGCAATGGTTTCCCCAAACACTTTTCTCCCTTCTTAATTGGGCAATCATGGTTGAGACGAGATATATCTTCTTTGTACAAAGCAAACCATTCTTCATACAGCTTTCTGGTACCGTTTGAATCGTAGATTTCCGGACGGTTTTCGACACGAACGACAACGTAGTGGTGAAATGCACTATACCAAGAAAAACGCAATGCGATTCTGGCAGTATCAGTCAACTTCTCATAATCTTCCTCGTTATTACGCGCAAAATAAACTTGCCCCCATTGTTTATCAGTAAGATTACTATTAAAACGAACAGTGTCAATCCAAGCTAATGAATTGACACTGTTCGTTTTTGAAACCACTTTTTCTTGCTGATGCGAGCATCCCGCAAAAAAGAAGCAGGTAATTGCTAGAGATGAGAGAGTGGATTGCAAATTCATATTACAGTAATAGTTTCTATTACTTCGTGCCCGCTAACCTGCGGTCGCTAGCAACTTATTTGCTAGTTATCATAAAATTGACAGTTACTCAGGACGGTAGCTAGGGAATCGGTTATTCGTTTTTTCCGCTAAGCAAGTCGAGGATACGGTCAAGTTTAGTATCCAAATTAATAACCTGTATTCCTACAAGGGAAACAGCGTTTTCTACATCACCAATCCGCGTATTCGCAATGGACTGGTTCTGTTCTATGGCACCTATTTTATGCGTCAATTTGCCAAGCTCCGCCTGCACATTACCAAGGTCCGCCCGTACCTCTTGCCGCAGCTCGTCCATCTCCCGCAAAACAAACTGCACATCGTCACTCTGAACCTTTCCAGCTTCCAGCAACTGGTTGACAGCCCCAAAAATCTGCTTGAGTTGCGCCGTGTGGCGGTCAGCAACGGCCAGCGTCTGAGAAACAAGCGGTTCGAGTTGGTCTGGGCGTTGGTCGGCAGTCATAGAAAAAATATAAGAAAATTAATTGTGCCACGAGCGGGCTCCGTAAACTGCTACTTCGTGCCCGCCGACTTGCGGGCGCTGGCGGCCTGGCCGCTGGGTTTCAGCAGGGCGGCGTAGCGGTTGGGGTCGTTGAGGACGGCTACGGCGGCGAGAATATTGGGGTCGTCGTCGAAGCCAGCCTCGGTGCGGCCCTTCTCGTAGTAGTAGCGCGACACGATTTCCTGCTCCAGGATTTCCTTGATTTCGGGCTTGAAGCGCTGCAAATCGTTGGCTTTATTAACGACCATTTTGCGCCGCATGGCTTCCAGCTCGGTTTTCACGTCGTCGTAATGCTTTTCCTCCTTCAGCCGCTTGCCGAGGTCGGTCAGGGATTTCTCGGAATCGGTGCTGTAGCTGATGTTTTTGCCCTGGAGGTAGGCCACAAACTTCTGGTAATCAGGCTCCGAAAGCTTGAATTCGCGAGCCGGGGCAATGCTGGCGTGCTCGGACCGGAAGCGGGTGGCGTAGTCAAACAAGTAGCTTTTCTGGAGCAGCACGCGGGTGATGTCAGCGATTTCGCGGTCGGCCACTTCCACATCCGGGGCCACGCCGCCGCCATCGTACACGGTACGACCGGCGGTGGTTTTGAAGGCCGTGCGCAGCGAGTCGGGGAATTTGCCCAGTGTGCCGTCGTCGGCGCGGTGGCTATAGTCAATCTCCTGGATGCAGCGGCCGCTGGGGATGTAGTACTTGGCGGTCGTCACCTTCAACTGCGAGTTGTAGCTCAGGGGCCGGGTGGCTTGCACGAGGCCCTTCCCGAAGGTGCGCTCGCCCACCAGCACGGCGCGGTCATAGTCCTGCAACACACCCGATACAATTTCCGAGGCCGAGGCCGAGCGGTTGCTCGTGATGATAGCCACCGGGATTTGGGTATCCAGCGGCAGGTCGAGGGCCTTGTAGGTCTTGTTCCACTCCGTCACCTTGCCTTTGGTACTTACCACATCCAGGCCCTTGTCGATGAACAAGTTGGAGATATTTACCGCTTCATTCAGCAGGCCGCCGGGATTATCGCGGATGTCGAACACGATTTTTTTCGCGCCCTGGGCCTTGAGCTTGGTTACGGCGGCGCGCACTTCCTTACCCGCGTCCACGGTGAAGGTGGCGAGTTGGAAGTAGCCAACTTCGGGCGAAATCATGCCCACGTAAGGCACGTTTTCAACCTGAATTTTATCGCGGGTGATGGCTACTTCCACCGGCTTGTCCTGGCCGTAGCGCGTCACAAGCAGCTTTACCACCGACAGGGCCTGGCCCTTGAGCAGCTTGCTGATATCGTAGTTCGACTTTTTCTCAATCACCACGCCGTTGACGCTGATGATTTCATCGCCCGGCAGGAGGCCCGCTTTTTGGGCCGGGTAGCCTTCGTAGGCGCTCTGCACCACGGTTTTGCCGTTGCGCTTCACCGTCAGGATGCCAATGCCGCCGTACTGTCCGGTCGTCATGGTACGAAAATCCTCGATGTCGTCCTCCGGGATGTAGTTGGTGTAGGGGTCGAGCGATTTGAGCATGGCGTCGAGACCCGTTTTCACCAACTTGCTGGGGTTGATTTCGTCTACGTAGTAAGTGTTCACCTCGCGGAACGTGGTGGCGAAAATGTCGAGGTTTTTGGCAATCTCGAAGTAGCGCTCGTTATCGGCAGCGGTACGGAACGAAAACAGGAGCGCGGCGCTACCGAGTGCGGCACCGGCAAAAAATTTGTGTCGGAGGGTCATGGAGCGGCGGGGCGAAGGGCGAAGCTACACGGCGGGCGGCGAAGCCGGGCGGGGAACCGCCGTACCGAGCAAACGATGGAAGGCGGAAATTAATTTTTTTTCCACCAACGGCAACGCACTTTTTTCCTTGCCGGTATAAATAATGCCCAGCACGCCCACCAGATGCCCCCCTGGGTGCTCCACAAGCCGATATTTATTCAAGCGGTACGCCTCCCGGATGAGGCGCTTGAGGCGGTTGCGGTCGACGGCCCGCTTGAAGCCGCGCTTGCTCACGCTGATGAGCACTTGGGGCGGGGCCCCAGTGGGCGCCTCGCTGGGTAGCCACACGATGCGCAGGGGGTAAACGCCAAAAGAGGAACTCTGCTTCCCAAAAAGCTCATCGATGAGCTTTTTGCGGCACAGGTGTTCCTCTTTCGAGAAGGTGTAGCGGCGCGTTGGCGCAACGCCCGGAACCTCACTCCCGGGCCCCTTCTCCGGGGGAGAAGGTGAGCCCAGGGATTGAATTTGTTCCATAGCTAAGTAAGCTAACAGCTGTTAACCATCAGCTAACAGCCTAATTACTAGCGCTTGTGACGGCCTTCGTCGGATACGGTGAGACGCTTGCGGCCTTTGGCGCGGCGACGGGCCAGCACGTTGCGGCCGTTAACGGTTTCCATGCGGTTGCGGAAGCCGTGCTTGTTGCGACGCTTGCGCTGCGAAGGTTGGTAGGTGCGTTTCATGTCAAATCAAGTTTCGAGTTGGGCCGGCAAAGGTACGGGTAAGTGCCAAGATTCGCAAGCGCCCGGGCCACAATTGGTTCCGGCCGATGCGCTTGGCCCCAAGCGGTTGCGCTGGGGCCCTAATTTAATTGGCTTCGGGCGGGGGCGGCTTGCGTATGCAGGGCCCTAGCTTTGCTCTCCCACCAGCCCATTGCCGCCCATGATTCAGTACCGCGTTTCCTACGAGAACCCGCTCACGTTTTACCTGCAAGTGGAAATGACGCTGGCCGTGCCCGCCGGGGGCACCGCGCCGCTGGCATTGCAGCTGCCCGCCTGGCGGCCGGGCCGCTACGAGCTGCAAAACTTCGCCCAAAAGATTCAGAAGGTGGAAATCAGCGACGCGGCCACCGGCCAAGCCCTGCCCTACCGCAAAACTACCAAGGACCGCTGGGAGGTAGCCGGCGCGGCAGGTAAGGAACTGAAAATCAGATATAATTTCTACGCCCACCAGATGGACGCGGGCGGCTCGTGGCTCGACGAAACCCAGCTCTACCTCAACCCTGTGCAGTGCCTGATGTACGCCGAAGGGCGCGAGCAGGAGGAATGTGAGCTGGCCCTGGCCTTACCCGACGGCTGGCAGGTGGCATGTGGCTTGCCCCAGGGGGGCCCCAACGTGTTGCGGGCGCAGAACTTCGACCAGCTGGCCGACGCGCCACTCATCGCCAGTCCTACGCTAGTGCACCAGCAGTACGAGGTGGGGGGCCTGCCCTTCCACGTGTGGGTGCAGGGCGAGGCGCCGCTGCACTGGCCGCGCATGCTGGCCGACTTTAAGGCGTTTTCGGAAGCGCAGGTGGCGCTGTTCGGGGGCTTCCCGGTGGCTGATTACCACTTCCTGAACCAGCTGCTGCCCTACAAGCACTACCACGGCGTGGAGCACCACAACTCGACGGTGATTACGCTGGGGCCCGCCGAGCTTATTATGACGGAGGCGCTGTATAAGGAGTTTCTGGGCGTGAGCTGCCACGAGCTGTTTCACACCTGGAACATCAAGAGCATCCGGCCCGCCGAGATGCAGCCCTACGACTACGCCCGCGAGAACTACTTCCGCACCTGTTTCATTGCCGAGGGCATCACCACCTACTACGGCGAGTACCTGCTGGCCCGCAGCCACGTGCGCACGCCGGCCCAGTACTTCGAGGAGCTGGGCGCGGTGCTGCACAAGCACTTCGCCGACGCGGGCCCCGACAACCTCTCGCTGGCCGACGCCAGCGTGGACCTGTGGCTCGACGGCTACAAGCCCGGCGTGCCCGACCGCAAGGTATCGGTGTACCACAAGGGGGCCCTGGCGGCGCTGCTGCTCGACCTCACGCTGCGGCAGCTCTCGGGCCACGCGCGTAGCCTCGATGACGTGATGCGGCGGCTGTACGCTGAATTTGGCCAGACCGGCATCGGCTACACCGAGGCTGACTACATCCGCTTGGTGGAGGAGGTGGCCGGCCGGAAGATGAGGGCCTACTTCGATAAGTTTATTTACGGGCTGGAGCCGCTGGCCCCGCCCCTTGACAAAGTGCTGCACACCGTGGGCTGCCAATTGATGGTGGCCGGAAACGGGTCGGCATCGGAAGGGCGCTTCGGCTTCCGCACCGTGGGCCGCAACGAGCGCACCGAGGTCAGCGGCATTTGGCCCGGCTCGCCGGCCGCGGCCGTCCTCACCGTGGACGACGAGGTGGTGGCCGTGAACGGCCGCCGCGTGGACCTAAACCTGCAAACCCTGCTTAGCACGGGGGACCCCAGCTACGAAATCAGCGTGTTTCGCCAGCACCGGCTGCTGACCGTGACGCTGACGGCGACGGAAGGTGCCAGCTACGGGCCCCGGTACTCGGTGGCCAAGCTGGCCGAGGCCGACGCGGCCCAGCGCGAAGGGTTTGCGAAGTGGCTGGGCTGGGATTTTTAGCCCGCCGCTTTTGCAACAAAAAGCCCCGCCGGAATGATCCGACGGGGCTTTTTATTAACTTAGAAATGGCTTAGTGCTTGGCGTCGCCGCCTTTGCCCACTTTGCCGGTATTCACCGACATGGGCTTGTTGCCCTGCGGATTGCTGCGGATTTTGTCAACGCCCTTGCCCACGCTGTTGCCATCGGTGGTGTTGCCGTGGGCCGATACGTCGGTCGTGTTCGGGCTTTGCACTTGCGTGCTCTTTTTCTTGGTGTTGGCCGCGGGGTTGACGGACGTTTTAGCGTTCGTGAGGTCGGTCTCTTTCTTGGATAAGGACATGGCGACGGGGGTTTGCGGTGGGAGATGTAAGGTGTACCGGTCTTGCTGCAAAAGGGTTGCGCCGCCGGGGCCCTAGCCGGCCGTCACCAACGCCGGCTCTACCCGTACCAGCTCGGCGAACTGGGCTTCGCGGGCTTCGATTTCTTCGGCCGAGAGGTTTAGCAAGCGCTCGGTCCCGAATTTCTCGACGCAGAACGAGGCCATGGCCGAGCCGTGGATGACGGCGCGCTTCATGTTTTCGAAGCTAATGTCGTCGGTGGCAGCCAGGTGGCCGATGAAGCCGCCCGCGAAGGTGTCACCGGCGCCAGTTGGGTCAAATACGTCCTCCAGCGGCAGGGCCGGAGCGAAGAACATCTTACTCTTGTGGAAGAGCAGGGCCCCGTGCTCGCCTTTTTTGATGATGAGGTACTTGGGGCCCATGGCCTGGATTTTCTTGGCCGCCTTCACCAGCGAGTACTCGCCGGAGAGCTGGCGCGCTTCCTCGTCGTTGATGCTGAGCACGTCGACCATTTCGATGGTGGCCAGCAGCTCTTCCAAGGCCACGTCCATCCAGAAATTCATCGTGTCCATCACAATCAGCTTGGGCCGGTTGACGAGGCGCTGGATAACGAGGCGCTGCACGGCGGGCGTCAGGTTGCCCAGCATCAGGTACTTGCAGTCCTGGTAGCCGTCAGGAATGGCGGGGTCGAAATTGGCCAGCACGTTTAGTTCAGTAGCCAACGTTTCGCGCGAACTGAGGTCTTGCGAGTACTTGCCCGTCCAGGCAAAGTTTTTTTCGCCCGCCTTGATCTGCAACCCATCTGTGTCCACGCCATGTGCTTGGAGCAGCAGGGTATCGGCGGGGTTAAAATCATCGCCTATTACGGCCACCAGCTTGACTGGCTTCACCGAATAAGAGGCAGAAAGGCAAATGAATGGAGCTGCACCGCCCAGAATTTTATCGACTTTGCCGAAGGGCGTTTCAATAGTGTCCAGCGCAACGCTGCCGATGACAAGTAAGCTCATTGAAGGAGGGTTGAGTTGTAGAATAGTTAGGAGAAGAAAGGACGGCAACCGCCTAAAGCCGACCGGCAAAAAGCAATTGCTAAGCTTAAGACACGGCAATAAATAAAAAAGTCCCCGGAATGACTTCCGGGGACTTTCAAATGAGGGTAAATAATGGGGCTCGAACCCACGACCTCCGGAATCACAATCCGGCGCTCTAACCAGCTGAGCTATATCTACCAGGTGGTTTTTGGTGGTGCAAAGATAGGAAAGGATGCGGTAGCGGGCAAAAAAACTTCGGATGCAGGCCAAATACCCGACCTTTGCGGGATGGAACCCACTGCTGCCCCGTCGTTCAACGATTTCAAACTCAACAAACAATTGCTCACGGCCGTGGCCGAAGCCGGCTTCACCGAGCCCACGCCGGTGCAAGCCCAAACCATTCCGCTGCTGCTGGCCGGGCACGATTTGCTCGGCATTGCCCAGACCGGCACGGGCAAAACGGCCGCCTTTGGCTTGCCCCTGCTGATGAAGGTGAAGTACGCCCAAGGCGTGAACCCGCGGGCCTTGGTGCTGGCCCCCACCCGCGAGCTGGCCATGCAAATCGAAACCCACCTCAAGGCGCTGGCTACGCAAACCGACCTGCGCATTTTCGCCATCTACGGTGGCCTGGGGCCCAAAACCCAGATTGAAACCATTGCCCAGGGCGTGGACATCCTGATTGCCACGCCGGGCCGGCTGATGGAAATTTACCTGAAGGGGGCCCTGCTGCTGAAGGACTTGAAGACGCTGGTGCTCGACGAGGCCGACAAGATGATGGACATGGGCTTCATGCCCCAGATCCGGCGCATTCTGGAAATCATCCCGCGCAAGCGCCAGAACATCCTGTTTTCGGCCACCATGCCCGAGCGGGTGACCTTGCTGAGCGAGGAATTCCTGGAGTTCCCGGTGCGGGTGGAGGTGACGCCGCCGGCCCAAACGGCCTCGACGGTGACGCAGACGCTGTACCAGGCCCCTAACCTGCTCACCAAAATCAACCTGCTGCACTTCCTGCTCCACCGCGACCAGGACACCATGACGCGCGTGCTGCTCTTCACCCGTACCAAGGAGCACGCCGACCAGGTGGCGCACTTCCTGGAGCGCAAGGCCCCGGCGGGCGAGGTGCGCGTGATTCATGGCAACAAGGGCCAGAACGCGCGCATCAACAACATGGACGCGTTCCGGGCCGGGAAGGTGCGCTACCTGGTGGCCACCGACGTGGCGGCCCGCGGCATCGACGTGCCCCAGGTGAGCCACGTCATCAACTTCGACGTGCCCATCATCCACGACGACTACGTGCACCGCATCGGGCGCACGGGCCGGGCCCTGCACACGGGCGCGGCCATCACCTTCGCCAACGAGGCCGAGATGGTGCACATCGCCGAGATTGAGCAGCTCATCAACCAGACCATTGAGCTGCTGCCGCTGCCCGAGGAAGTGAAGGTGGAAGAAACCCCGTTTGAGGAGCAGCAAACCATGAGCCGCGAGCTGGACGACCGCCGCAAGCTGCTCGACCCCGAGTTCAAAGGTGCTTTCCACGAGCGCAAGGAGTGGATCAAGCCCGGCGAAACCATCGACAAGCGCACGGGCAAGGTATTCCAGGCCGGCAAGAAGAAAAGCTCCAAAGGCGCCAAGGCCAACCCGGGCAAAAAGGGCGCCTCCGCCCCCGGCGTGAAGGCCCTGAAGCGGCGCGGGCGGTAGCAACCGGCGACTAGTGCACAGGAACAAAAGGCTGGGGCCCTGGAAAGCAGAACGTTCTGGTTTCCAGGGCCCCAGCCTTTTGTTCTAAGCGCATCAATGGTGGATCAGGTGCCCGAACCGGACGCTGGCCAGCGTGAGCACGCTGCCCCAAAACACGGCGCTCCAGAGCATGTGCAGCAGGATGCGGCCGCGCGGCACGCCCAGCAGCGTGGCGATGACCGTGCCCCCGATGGGCGAAAGCAGCACCGGCGTGAGGAAGGCAATGCCGCCCATGCCAAACCGCCGGAACACCTTAATGATATTGCGCGAGCGCGACGAAAAGATGGGCACCCGCCGCAGCCGCCGCTGCTGCTGCTTGTGCCGCACCCACACTCGGCCCACCCCCGAAATGATGAACACCGTGGTCATCATACCCGCCACGGTGAGCAGCAAAGTGAAACCAAACGGCAAGCCCATCGACACCCCCATCAGGGGGCCGCCCAAAAACTTCACCATGCTCAGCAGGAACACGGAAGCGTATTTGAAGGCGTGGGGAAGCACAGCAGGGGGTTGAGCAAAGACGACAGACGAAGGACAAAAACCCCGCCAGCGGTAAAGGTACCCCCACCAGCGGGCCGGGGCCCCGGCGCTAGATTTTGCTACCGAAGGACAAGTCGCCGGCGTCGCCCAGGCCCGGGATGATGTAGGCCTGGTCGTTGAGGCGCTCGTCGATGGCGGCCACCCAGAGGTGGGCCTCCGGGATTTCGCGGGCCACGTGGGCCAGGCCCTCGGGCGAGGCAATGACGGCTGCGATGTGCACCTGCCGCGGCATGCCGAAGCGCAGCATGGCCCGGTAGGTTTGCACCAGGCTTTTGCCGGTGGCCAGCATGGGGTCGGCCAAAATCAGCACCCGCTCGTCGAGGCTGGGGGCGGAGAGGTAATCTACCTGCACCGTTACCTGGGCCGTGCCCTCGATGCGGTAAGCGGCCACGAAGGCGCTGGGGCTCTGGTCGAAGTAGTTCAGGAAGCCCTGGTGGAAGGGCAGGCCGGCCCGCAGCACGGTGGCCAGCACCGGGAAGTCGTGGAGCAGCTTGCCAGTGGTTTCGGCCAGGGGCGTCTGGATGGTTTTGTCGGTGTAGCTGAGGTGGGCGCTGATGCGGTAGGCGATGATTTCGCCCAGCCGCTGCAAGTTGCGCCGGAAGCGCAGGCTGTCTTTCTGCACGTCGCGGTCACGCAGTTCGGCCAGGAAATGGTTGGCGATGCTGGGCTCGGCGCACACCTCGTGCACGCGGGGGTTGGCCTCGGCGGCGGAGGTGGTTTCGGAAGCGGGAGCGGACGGAATGGCGGCCATGCGGCGGGATTTTTTTGAAAGAAAAGAACCGGCCGGCCAGGCGCCAACCGCGTCCCGAAGTTGGCACAAAAACCCCCAACCCCCAAAGGGGCCCGCCCCACGGGGGCCCCGGACAGGGCCCCGCCTTGCCAACGGCCGCTTGCGTAGGTTTGTTAATTAATTCGTGCGGCGCGCAATGCCCTTGGCTTTACAGAGTTGCTTACTTGCTATGAAACAAATTCTTTTACTCCTAGCTACCTGCGCATTACCGGCTGGCTTCGCAGCGGCTCAAACGCCCACTGCCCCGCCACCCGCCGCGCCTACGGTTCCGGCGCGGGGCACCGAAACCTCGAACTGGTACATCTTCAACGACACCCTGAAGCCCGCGGCTAAACCGCTTCTACCTGCCCCGACGGCATCCCCGGTAGCTACCCCAATGGCAACGCCAGGGGCGGCCCCGGTAGCAGCGCCGCAGCCCGCCAGGGCCCCGGCGGGCGTGGCAGCCCCGGCTAGCCCCGCCCCGTTCTCGACCCAGGGCCCCACCTACGTGCCACTCGACGCGGACACCTACCGGCTCATCGACCGCTACGTTATTAAGTATGGGCCCGACTCGCTGAACGACCCGCACACCAGCGCCCGGCCCTACACCCGCGCCGGCGTGGGCCGCCTGGGTGAGCGACTGCTCTCGCCCGACAGCGCGACCTGGGGCCCCGGCACGCTTTCGCGCGCCGACCGGTTCAACGCGCAGTACTTATTGAAAGACAACTGGCCCAGCTCGCCCCTGGGAACGGCCCTTAACCAGAGCGCCAAGCCCATCCTGACGTATTTCTACCGCGACCAGACCGATTTATACAGCGTCCAGACCAAGGATTTCACACTACGAGTGAACCCCGTAGCGCTGCTGGAAGGCGGCAAGGACAGCAAAATTGGCGGCTTCCGCTACGTGAACACCCGCGGGGCCCAAATTGAGGGTTCGGTAGACCAGCGCCTGGGCTTTTACCTGTTCCTCACCGACAACCAGATGGCCGTGCCTGGCTACGTGCAGGACCGCATTTTGCGCGACACCATTGCGCCGCACGAAGGCTACCTCAAGCCGTTCAAAGCAGCGGTTATCGGCCCGGGCAGTAGCGCCTACGATTTCTTCACGGCGCGGGGCTACGTTACCTACGCGGCCACGAAACACATCAACGTGCAGTTTGGGCACGACCGCAACGTTATCGGCAACGGCTACCGCTCGCTCATTCTATCGGACTACAGCGCCCCGTACTTCTTCCTAAAGCTGAACACGCGCATCTGGAAGCTCAACTACCAGAACCTGTTCACGGAGATGATTGCGGAACGGAAAAACGCCGACCAGGTGTACCCCAAAAAGTACCTAGCCCTGCACCATTTGAGCCTCGACGTGACGAAGAACTTCAACATCGGCCTGTTCGAATCGGAAGTGGTGGGGGCCCCCGGGCGCGGCCTGGAAATCCAGTACCTCAATCCCGTCATCTTCTACCGCGCCATCGAGCAAAACGTGGGTTCGGCCGACAACGCGCTGCTGGGCCTCGATTTTAAGTGGAACATCAAGCACACGGCCCAGCTGTATGGGCAATTGGTGCTCGACGAGTTCAAGCTCAACGAGGTGCTGTCCGGCAACGGGTGGTGGTCGAATAAGCAAGCCGTGCAGCTGGGCGGCAAATACATTGACGTGGCGGGCATTCAGAACCTTGATTTGCAGCTCGAATTCAACTACATCCGCCCCTACACCTACCAGCACACCTCCTTCTACACGGCCTACACCAACTACCAGCAGCCCCTGGCCCACCCCATGGGGGCCAACCTGGCCGAGGTGCTGGCCATCGTCAGCTACCAGCCTCTGCCGCGGTTGAACTTAGTGGCCAAGGCGTTCTACACCAAGCAGGGCCTTGATTACGGCCAGGATTACGCCGGCAACCGCGTCGCCAACTACGGCGGCAACCCGCTGCTGCCCTACGTGCCCCACCCCCAGGACTACGGCAACCGCGTGGGCCAGGGCAACCAAAGCAAGCTGTTTCACTTCGACTTTACGGCCACGTACCAGCCGCGCCTGAACCTGTACCTGGACGCCAAGCTCATTGCCCGGCACCAAACGCTGGACCAGCCCTTGCCCTACGCCGTGGGCACCGGCACCGAAACCTACGCCTCGGTGGCCGTGCGCTGGAACATCGCCAAGCGCCTGAACGAATTTTAGGGCCCCATGAAGACGTACCTCCGCATCCTGCAATACGCCCGGCCGTTGGCCAACTTCTTGCCGCAGTACCTGCTTTACACGGTGCTGGGAACGTTTTTTGGGCTGGCCAACTTCACGCTCATCATCCCGCTGCTGCAAGTATTGTTCGACAAAACGGACAAGGTACCGCAGGTAGCGCCTGACCATTTACCGGCTTTCCACCTCGGGCTGGGCTGGATTAAAGACACCTTTAACTATTTCTTCGCCGGCGTGCTGGCCTCGCAGGGCAAGCTGGGGGCCCTGGCTTTCGTGTGCTTCATCGTGGTAGTGTCGGTCATGCTGAGCAACTTGTTTCGCTACCTCAGCTTGCGGCTGCTGGCCACGGTACGCGCCCGCGTGGTGCGCAACCTGCGCCGGGCGCTGTACTACCGCGTGGTGGAATTGCAATTGGGCTACTTCTCGGGCGAGCGGAAGGGCGACCTAATGTCGCGCTTCACCAGCGACGTGCAGGAAGTGGAAACCTCGGTGGTGAACACCATGACGGCCGTCATCCAGGAGCCGTTGAAAATCGTGGCCTTTTTCGCGCTGCTGTTCTACATCTCGGTGCCGCTCACGCTGTTCACGCTCATTTTGCTGCCGCTCTCGGGCGGGGCCATTGCGGGCGTAGCCAAGCGGCTGCGGCGGCAGGCCGAGGTCAGCCAGAGCACGCTGGGCTCGATGATGTCGGTGATTGAGGAAACGCTGGGCGGCGTGCGCGTCATCAAGGCGTTCAACGCGCAGGCCTACATCAAGGGCAAGTTTGAGGAGCAAAACGACCACTACGCCCGCACCTCGCGGCGCATGGACAACACCCGCGACCTGGCCTCGCCATTCTCCGAATTTGCTGGCGTGTCGGTGGTAGCGGGGCTGCTGTACTTTGGCGGCTCGCTCATTTTGGGCGGCAGCTCTACACTGACGGGCGAAACATTCATCGGCTACGTGGTGCTGTTTTCGCAAGTGCTCACGCCGGCCAAGGCGCTGTCGGGCTCGTTCGGCAACATCCAGCGCGGGCTGGTGGCCGGCGAGCGGGTGCTGCGCATCATCGACACCGAACCGACGGTGCGCGACCGGCCGGGGGCCCTGGTGCTGCCACCCTTTGAGCACGAGATTGAGCTGCGCGACGTGCAGTTCAGCTACGGCGATACGCCCGTGCTCTACGACCTGAACCTGACCATCAAAAAAGGCCAGATGGTGGCGCTGGTGGGCCCCAGCGGCGGCGGCAAAAGCACGGTAGCCGACCTGCTGCCGCGTTTCTACGACGCCAGCGGCGGGCAGATTTTCATCGACGGGCACGACGTGCGCGCCTGCACCATCCACTCGGTGCGCGACCAGATGGGCATCGTCACGCAGGAAAGCATCCTGTTCAACGACACGATTTTCAACAACATCCGCTTCAACACCGAGGCCACCGAAGCCGAAGTCATCGAAGCCGCCAAAATCGCCAATGCCCACGAGTTCATCGTGGCCAGCCCCAACGGCTACCAAACCATGATTGGCGACCGCGGCGGCCGTCTTTCGGGCGGACAGCGCCAGCGCCTGAGCATCGCCCGCGCCATCCTGCGCAACCCACCGATTCTAATCCTGGACGAGGCCACGTCGGCACTCGACACCGAGAGCGAAAAGCTGGTGCAAGAGGCCCTGCAACGCTTGATGGCGGCGCGCACTTCGCTCGTCATCGCCCACCGCCTGAGCACGGTGCAGCACGCCGACGAAATCATCGTGCTTCAGCACGGCCGCATTGTGGAGCGCGGCACCCACGACGAGCTATTGCGCCGGCCCAGCGGTGTTTACCAACGCCTTAGCTCGCTGCAAACCAACGCCGCGCTGGTGTAGGGCCCCGGCGCGGCCTATCTTTATTGCTGAACCCTCTACTCAAAAAATTTCTCTGCTCATGGTTGCGCTCAAACGTTTCGTTTCGGTAGTGGTGATGGTGTACTTGCTGCTGGCTCTGCTGTTCATAATGGTGCCAGCGGTGCGGAATCAAATAGCCGACCTGGGAACGGCGCTGTCGCAAGTGGAGCGAGAGCGGGACTTCTTCCAGATGCTGGCCACCATCGGGGCCGTCATCCTAGCCGTGCACCTGGTTGTTGAAAACCTCGATAGCAGCATCCTGCGCCGCAACGTGGCCAAGCAAGACGGCCGCATCAACGAACTGAAGGCCAAGCTCTACGACCACCAGCAGACGAGCCAGCCGCTGGCCACCGGGCCCCTGGGCACGCCCGCCAACCGCTACGAGGCCCCCACCGCGGCGCCCGAGCCCGAGCGCCCGCTGTTTCCGCAGAACGACCCCGGCCTGCCCAATACGCCCTCGGCCGAGCGGCCGCGGCTGTAATTCTTTTTACCCACGCCCTACCCTTTTCGCGTGCCCCACCCCACCACTGCCCTTACCACGGCCATCCACGCCGAGTTGGCCGAAGCCCGCACCGTACTCGACCGCTTCCTAGCCGACGAAACCAACCTGGCCCGCATTGCCCACACGGCCGAGCTGATGGCCACCAGCCTGCGCAACGGCGGCAAAATCCTTACCTGCGGCAACGGCGGCAGCCTCTGCGACGCCCAGCACTTCGCCGAGGAGCTGAGCGGCCGCTACCGCGCCGACCGCAGGGCCCTGGCCGCCATCGCCCTCACCGATGCCTCGCACATGACCTGCGTGGCCAACGACTACGGCTTCGAGTTCGTGTTCAGCCGCTTCGTGGAGGCCCTGGGCCGGCCGGGCGACGTGCTGCTAGCCATCAGCACCAGCGGCAATTCACCCAACGTGCTCCGCGCCGCCGAGGCCGCCCGCGCCCAGGGCATGAAAGTAGTGGCCCTCACCGGCAAGGACGGCGGCGAGCTGGCCGGCATCTGCGACGTAGAAATTAGGGCCCCGCACAGCGGCTACGCCGACCGCATCCAGGAAATCCACATCAAGGTGATTCACATCCTGATCATGCTGATCGAGCAGTTGGTTATCAACTAATTTCTGCTTGAACAGATGGTAATGCTAATGGTAATGCTAAGAAAAGGCCGTCATGCTCCGCTGCACGCTGCATGACGGCTTAATTATCAATTAATCAATTACATAACTTCTATTACTAATTATTTTTATGCTAACCAAAACCTTCGGCTCGGCCGTGCAGGGCGTCAATGCCTACACCATCATTGTTGAGGTGGTGGTGTCGGCCGGGACGGGATTTAACGTGGTGGGCTTGCCGGATAATGCCATTAAGGAGAGCCAGCAACGAATTGAGGCGGCGCTGAAGTTCCGCGGCTACCGGATGCCGCGCACCAAAACCGTGGTAAACATGGCCCCGGCCGACATCCGCAAGGAGGGCGCGGCCTACGATTTGCCCATTGCGCTGGGCATTTTGCACGCCTCGCAGCAGCTGAACACCGAACGGCTGCACGAGTACGTCATCATGGGCGAAATGTCGCTCGACGGCGAGCTGCGGCCCATTAAGGGCGTGCTGCCCATTGCCATTCAGGCCCGCAAGGAAGGCTTTAAGGGCATCATCCTGCCCAAGGAAAACGCCGAGGAAGCGGCCATCGTCAACCACCTCGACGTGCTGGCGGTGGGCAGCATGCAGGAGGCCATCGACTTTCTGGAGGGCCGCGCCGACATCAAGCCCACGGTGGTGGACACGCGCGACTTGTTCCAGCACGCGGTGAACAAGTACACGGCTGATTTTGCCGACGTGCAGGGCCAGGAAAACATCAAGCGGGCCCTGGAAATTGCCGCCGCCGGGGGCCACAACGTGATTATGATCGGGCCGCCCGGGGCCGGCAAAACCATGCTGGCCAAGCGCTTGCCCAGCATTTTGCCGCCGCTGAGCATGCAGGAGGCCCTGGAAACCACCAAAATTCATTCGGTGGCCGGCAAGCTGGGGCGCGGCGGCCTGCTGAGCACGCGGCCCTTCCAGGCCCCCCACCACACGATTTCGGACGTGGCCCTGGTGGGCGGCGGCAGCAACCCGCAGCCGGGCGAAATCTCGCTGGCCCACAACGGCGTGCTGTTCCTCGACGAATTGCCTGAGTTCAAGCGTTCGGTGTTGGAGGTGATGCGCCAGCCACTGGAAGAGCGCCGGGTGACTATCGCCCGCGCTAAGGTCAGCATCGAGTTTCCGGCCAACTTTATGCTAATTGCCAGCATGAACCCGTGCCCGTGCGGCTATTATAACCACCCCGAAAAGGAGTGCGTGTGCGGCCCCGGCGTGGTCCAGAAGTACCTCAACAAAGTCTCGGGGCCCCTGCTCGACCGCATCGACCTGCACGTGGAAGTGACGCCCGTGACCTTCGACCAGATGACGGAAACCCGCAAGGCCGAAACCAGCGCCGACATTCAGCCCCGCGTGGACCGGGCCCGGCAGGTGCAGGAAGCCCGCTTCAAGGAGTTTCCCGACGTGCACTCGAACGCCATGATGCCGCCCCAGATGGTGAAGGACATCTGCGAAATCAGCCCCGCTGGCCGCATGCTGCTGAAAACGGCCATGGAGCGCCTCGGCCTGAGCGCCCGCGCCTACGACCGCATCCTGAAAGTGGCCCGCACCATCGCCGACCTTGCCGGTACCGAAGAAATCCAGATCCACCACTTGGCCGAAGCCATCCAGTACCGCAGCCTCGACCGCGAAGGTTGGGCCGGGTAAATCACTATGTATAAGTCCGTCGTCAAGCCCCTGCTGTTCAAACTCGACGCCGAGCGCGCCCACCACCTCGTGTTTGACAACCTGCGCCGGGCGGCCCGCGTACCGGGCGTGGGGGCCCTGCTGCGCGGGCTGTACGACTACCAGCACCCGAGCTTGGAGCGCACGGTGTTCGGCTTGAAATTTCCGAACCCGGTGGGCCTGGCGGCGGGCTTCGACAAAAACGCGGCCCTTACCGACGAGCTGGCCACGCTGGGCTTCGGCTTCGTGGAGATTGGGACGGTAACGCCCCGGCCGCAGCCCGGCAACCCGCAGCCTCGCCTGTTCCGGCTGCCGCAAGACGGGGCCCTGATCAACCGCATGGGCTTCAACAACGATGGGGCCCCGGCGGTAGCGGCGCGGCTGGCGGGGCGGCGCAACCGCCAGCTCATCATCGGCGGCAACATCGGCAAGAACAAGGACACGCCCAACGCCGAAGCCGCCGCCGATTACCTAGCCGCCTACGACGCCTTGACCGACGTGGTGGACTACTTCGTGGTGAACGTGAGCTCACCCAACACGCCCGGCTTGCGCGAACTGCAAGAGAAAAAGCCGCTCATTGACCTGCTCCAGCAGGTGCAGGCCCGCAACCTGGCCCGCCCCGTACCGCGCCCCCTGCTCCTCAAAATTGCCCCCGACCTGACCGACGCCCAGCTCGACGACATCATCGAAATCGCTGAGGAAACTCACTTGAGCGGCCTCGTAGCCACCAACACTACTATTGGCCGCGGCGGACTGCGCACTGACGCCGGCCACGTAACAGGCCTGGGCGCGGGGGGCCTCAGCGGCCGGCCGCTGCGCGAGCGGGCCACGGAAGTGATTCGCTACCTGCACCGGCGCAGCGCGGGCGGCCTGCCCATTATCGGGGCGGGCGGCATCCACTCGGCGGCCGATGCGCAGGAAAAACTGGCGGCCGGTGCCTCGCTGGTGCAGCTCTACACCGGCTTTATTTATGAAGGGCCGGGGCTGGTGAAGCAGATAAATCGAAGCCTGGTACGATAGCCACCCGCTGGGCCCGCACCCGGCGCTGCCACCACCAAATGACGGGCAGCCCCAGCACCGTGGGCCACAAGAAGTTGTAAGGAAACGGAATAAAGCGCAGGCTGGTGACTGAAAACGCCGACACCGCCGCGATGTAGGAGGCCATAAACCCCGAAATATGGTTTAGCAGCCACTGGTTTTTGGCCCAGTGGCCGGCCTTGGCGTAGCCGCGCAGTTGCCGCACCGCTGTCATGGCCCCCAGGGCCCCAAATACCCCCACGGGTATGTTGCCCGCCGCGAAAGCATACGCCACCGTACCCAAAAATACTACTAGGCCGGTGCTCGCCACGGCCCAGTCGAAAGCCGCCACGCGGGCATTCCAGGCCAGCGGCTTCAGGAAAATGGAGCGGTAGCCAAACCCCGCCATGTACAGGCTAAACACCGCCGTAAGCAGCAAAAACAAGCTATGGATGTGCTGGGCCCCGGCAATGGCCGTGGTACCAGCCACGGCCATTGCCCAGAAAAACACGCGGCCCCAGAGCCGGTGGGCTTCCCCGCCCTTGCGCATTGCCAGGGCCACCGGAGCCACCAAAAACCCAATGATGCCGGCCGTAATGTGCAGGTAGCGGTTGTACTGAAAGAGGGTTTCCATGGCGCGGCGCGGCCACTAGTGCAGCCACGGCCGAAAGATGGAAAAGACTTCGCCACCGGGCTGTCTTTTTTTGCCGAACCGTTTAAAAACCAGTCTCAAACCCGCTGCTGGGGCCCCGGAGTGTCTTAGCATTCGGCCTTACTGGGGCCCGGTGAGTACCGCTTGCGCAAAGCGCCGCTAACACCAACCAGGCGGCCGGCAGCAGCCCCAGTTGGAAATTTACTTGGGCAGCAAATTAAGTATTAAGCCAAGCAGCAATGCAGCCCTAATGCTTTCAGTGCCATTACATCAGTAGCAAAAAAAAGGAGAAATAAATTATGTGAATAAATTCTGAATTATTGAAAATATCGTTTTTTTATAAAACAATTGAAACCCTGTTAATCTTGGGTTCGATATAAGGCACGTTCCCAATGGCGAGTTGCTGTTGCGAATAATTATTAATTATTTCTTTTTTACATTCTTTCAACCATGAAGAAAGTAATCCTTCCCCTCGCCCTCCTTGCCGGCATCGTTGGCACCGCAAACGCTCAAACCGGCATTAAATATGGTGTAAAAGGCGGCTATAATCTAGCTACTTTCTCCGGTACCGATTCGAAAGGCAGCGAGTACAAGTCGGGCTTCACTGCCGGTCTCTACGCCAACTTTGGCATTGCTGATAACTTCTCGGTGCAGCCGGAAGTACTTTTCTCGCAGAAAGGTGCCTCGATTGACAACTTCGAAGGCCTGCCCACTACCCGCTTCAAGACTACCTTGAGCTACATCGACGTACCCGTGCTATTGCGCGTGAACGCCGGCCAGGACGGCAAAGGACTTTTCTTTGAATTGGGCCCCCAGGCCAGCTTCTTGGTACGTAATCGCGACTTTACGCAGACTGGCAACACCAGCACCCAGAGCACAGACAACACCAACAGCGCCGACATGAACAAGACGGTGCTTGCCTACGTGGGCGGTATCGGCTACCAGATCACCAGTGGCCTGAGCCTTGGCTTGCGCTACACCGGCGACTTTACACAAGTGTACAAGCAAGGCATTTCGGCTAACTACGCCGGCCAAGCTTACGCCGGTGGCAACGGCAACAACCCTAGTGTTCACAACTCAGTATTCCAGTTCCAAGTTGGTTACGCTTTTGGCGGCAAATAGCTTCTTTGATAAGACAAAATAAAAGCCCGGCCTCTTGTAAAGGCCGGGCTTTTATTTTGTCTTATCAAAGAAGCTATCATAAGTATTAGTTATTAAATAATATAAAAAAGTTATCAAGTAGTAAAATATTTATCCATTCTATACGTTGCCAAATATCTTATTCGATAAAAAAATAAATATTCGTATTACTGCTCGAAAAAATAACACCGTATTTTTACGACTTGTTATTTTCACCAAATTAATTTTCATGAGAAAATCAATTATTACTATCGCCTTGTTAACAAGCATTGTCAGCGCTGCCCAAGCACAGTACCGGGGCCGCGGCGGCAACGTGTCGCTAGGCCTTAAGGCCGGCGCATCGCTCACCGATTTTGTGGGCCCCAATGCGAAGAATGTTTTTAATAATCGCTTTGGCTTCAACGCTGGCATCTTCGCTAACATTGGCCTCACGCGGCTAGTTGCCTTTCAGCCCGAAGTGCTGTACTCGCAGAAGGGCGCCAAGACCAATGCGGTGGACGTCAACTACCGCCTGCATTACGTTGATGTGCCACTGGCCTTCCACGTCAACACCGACGGGTTCTTTTTTGAAGCAGGACCCCAGGTTGGTTTCCTGGTGGCCGCAAAGTACCAGGCCGGCAACACGTCAACCGACATCACATCCAGCTACAAGAGCATTGATTTCGGCTATTTGGCGGGCCTGGGCTACCAACTAAAGCACGGCCTGGGCGTGGGCCTGCGCTACAACGGGGCGTTTACCAACTTCCCCAAATCATCGATGAATGGCAACACGACGACCCAGCCGCAGCAGCGCAACAGCGCTTTTCAACTCTACGCAACGTACTCGTTTAACTAGCCGCCCGGTTACTTAGGGGCCCAAAAAGGCCCGGCCTCCGTTGGGAAGCCGAGCCTTTTTGGGCTTTGAGTTGGGGGCCCTACCGCGTTTCCGCGGCGGCGTAGTTGCGGTAGAAGTGCGGGATGGTCTCGATGCCTTTCAGGAAGTTAAATACGCCGAAGTGCTCGTTAGGCGAGTGAATAGCGTCGGAGTCGAGGCCGAAGCCGAGCAGCACCGAATCGATGCCCAACTCAGACTTGAACATGGCCACGATGGGGATGGAGCCGCCCCCGCGCGCGGGCACCGGGGCCCGGCCAAAGGTGGTTTCCATGGCGGCGGCGGCGGCGCGGTAGGCGGCCGAATCGGTGGGCGTGACGACGGGCTCGCCGCCGTGGTGGGGGCGCACCTGCACCGTGACGCCGGCCGGGGCAATGCGGGCAAAGTGCTGCTGGAACAGGGCCGTAATCTCGTCGCTGGTTTGGTTCGGCACGAGGCGCATCGAGATTTTGGCGAAGGCTTTCGAGGCAATCACCGTTTTGGCGCCCTCGCCGGTGTAGCCGCCCCAAATGCCGTTCACGTCGAGCGTGGGCCGGATGCTGGTGCGCTCGGGCGTGCTGTAGCCGGCCTCGCCGTAGGCCACCGGCAGGCCGATGCTGGCCTCAAAATCGGCTTCGTCGAAGGGCGCCTTGGCCAGCTCGGCACGGGCCGCGGGCGTCAGCTCCTCCACGTTGGCGTAGAAACCGGGGATGGTGATGTGCCCGTTTTCGTCGTGCAGGCTGGCAATCATAGCGCATAGGGCGTTGATAGGGTTTTGCACGGCCCCGCCGTAGAGGCCCGAGTGCAGGTCGCGGTTGGGGCCCGTCACTTCCACTTCGTGGTAGCTGAGGCCCCGCAGGCCCACCTCGATGCTAGGCACATCGTTGGCCAGAATACCGGTGTCGGAGAGCAGGATGACGTCGGCTTGCAGCTTCTCCTTGTTAGCTTGCACAAAGAGGGCTAGGTTATTGGACCCAATTTCCTCTTCGCCCTCGATCATGAACTTGATGTTGCACGGCACGCCGCCCTGGCCGTCGCGCATCATCATTTCGAAGGCTTTGACGTGCATATAGGCTTGGCCCTTGTCGTCGCAGGCCCCCCGGGCGTAAATCTTGCCGTCCTTGATAACCGGCTCAAACGGGGGCGATTGCCACAGCTCGTACGGATCGGCGGGCTGCACGTCGTAGTGCCCGTACACGAGCACCGTGGGCAGGGCGGGGTCGGTGAGGTAGTCGCCGTACACGATGGGGTTGCCGGCGGTTTCGCACAGGGCCACATTTTGCACGCCGGCTTCTTCGAGGCGGGCCTTGAGAAAATCAGCGGCCCGCAACACATCACCGTGGAACTTGGGGTCGGCCGACACGCTGGGGATGCGCAGCCAGTCAAGCAATTCGTCGAGAAAGCGCTGCTGGTTATCGGCAAGGTAAGAGACGGCCATGGGGTGGGTGGGAATGGTGAAAAATCAGCAATAGTCGGGCAAAAGTAGTCGTACCAGCGTGCTTCAAATGGAATGCCTAAAGGACACCGGCGCGGGCCAGGCGTTGCGCGTACTCGCGCCGGGTGAGGCGGTACTGGGCCAGGGTGTAGTATTCGCCGTCGCGCTTTACGTGCTCCACCAATTCACCCTCCTTCACCATGCCGTTTTTCAGCATCACGGCCCCCGAGCCCGGGTTTTGGGTGGTGTGGTTGGCCAGGATTTTATTCAGCAGCAAGTCGTCAAAGCCGTAGCGCAGCACAGCAGCCAGGGCCTCGGTCATTAGGCCCTGGTTCCAGTAGGCCACGCCCAGCCAGTAACCCACTTCGGCGCGGTCGAAGCGCGGCTCGATTTTGAGGCCGATGCCCCCAATGAACTCGCCGGTGGCCCGCAACTCGATGGCAAACGTGACGCCCGCGCCCACCGCGTGTGCTTCCCGGCTAATTTTCAGCCAGTTCTGGGCGTAGTCGGGTCGGTACGGGTGCGGCATGTTGAGGGTGTTGCGGGCCACGGCCTCGTCGCTGGCCAGGGCCACAATGCGCGGAATGTCGGCATCGGCCAGCTCGCGCAATACCAGGCGCGGGGTTTCGAGGCGGGGAAAGGGGTGCATTGAGGGCATGGAAAAGAAGGAGCGAGAAACGGCAAAATAGAAGCCGGGCAGCGGCTTTACTTCTCCCATTACCTACCGGCGGGACGAAGCTACCGGGCCCAGGGCATGGGCACCCGGCTTTCGGTGCCGGCGCGCAACCGCCCGATGTTGGCGCGGTGGGTGTACACGAGCAGGGCGGCAATGGCGAACCCCACCCACAGCAGCAGCGGCTGTGCCGGCCGAAACGTGGGCAGCAGCTGGAGCAGCGCAAAGGCCAGGCCGGCCGTCATGCTGGCCAGCGACACGTAGCGAAACAGCGCTAGCATGGTCAAAAACACCAGCACGCACATGCCCACCGTGGCCGGGGCCAGCGCCAGCATCATGCCCAAGATGGTGGCCACGCCCTTGCCGCCCCGGAACTGGGCCCACACCGGGTAGATGTGCCCCAGCACCGCCAGGGCCCCGGCGCCCAGCTGCGCGTACAGCAGGGGCCCCGAGCCGCTGGGGGCCACCGCCAGCCACGCGGGCAGGGCCGTGGCCACGTAGCCCTTCAGCACATCAATAGCCATCACGGCCGAGCCGGCTTTTTTGCCCAGCACCCGGAAGGTGTTGGTGGCCCCGGCGTTGCCGGAGCCGTGCTGGCGAATGTCGTCCAGGCCGAAAAAGCGGCGGCCCACCCACAGCGCCGTGGGAATGGAACCGAGCAGGTACGCCGCCAGCAAGGCTAGCAGCAGTAAAGGAATATTCATAGTTGGGCAAAGGTACAGCAGGCCTTGCCCCCCTCCAGGGCCCTAAAAAAGGCCCCGCTGCACTGCAACGGGGCCTTTTCGGCTGGCTTACGAATCCCCGAAGGGGTCTTCGGTCGCGCCTTTTTTCTTCTTCTTTTTTTTTGGGGCATCGTCCACCGGGGCCTCGGTGGGGGCCGCGTCGGCATCGGCGGCCGCGGCCTGCTCCTTGTCCTTCTTCTTTTTCTTCGACTCCTTGGCCGACTCCTCGGCGGGTGCAGCGGCATCCGCTGGGCGGGTGGCTACAGCCTCTTTATTTACCGGCGCAGCAGCGGCCGGAATTGTAGCGGCGGGGGTTTGGGTGGCCGCCGTAGGAGTTGCCGCGGCTGGTGCCGGGGCGGCACCAGCTGGTGCGGCGGCCGGCACAGGAACTGTTTTCTTCTCGGGGGCCCCAGCCGCAGGCGTGGCGGCAGTACCCACGGTTTCGGCGTCGCCGAAGGGGTCGTCGCCCTTGGACTTTTTCTTCTTCCGGGGGGCCTCCTCCGCTGGGGTAGCGGCCTCCAGCGTTGGCTCCTTTCGCTTCTTCTTAGACGATTCCACCGCCGGCGGGGCGCTGGCGTCGGTGATTTCGCCGCTGCTGAAGGGGTCGTTGTCCTTGGCTTTTTTCTTCTTCTTGCTAGTATCCACCGTCGGCTCTTCGGCCTTAGGCGGCGCGGCGGCGCGGGCGGCCAGCTTGCCACTCTGGCCCAGGTAGTCGCGCTGGAAGCGGCTGCGGAAGCCGTCCACATCGCCAAAGTCGCCCAAGAAGACCCCGTAGTTCAGGGCCGTGTTGTAGTCGCCTTTCTGGGCCTTCGTGATTTCGCCGTCGTAGTTTTCGCTCTGGCTCTTGGTCAGCAGCAGGTTGTTGGCGTACTTGAAGTAGTACCAATCCTGCGAATCGGCTTCGAGGTAAATCTCCACTTCGTCGGTCGAGTTGTTGCGCTTGATTTCGACATAGCCGTCCACCAGCGCGTTCAGGCTTTGCTTGCCTACGCCGGCCACCCCAATTTTACCCACCGAATACCAGGCTTTTTTCTTGTCGTTCCAGCGCAGGTTCACGCGGCTCAGCAGCAGGGTGTGGGCCAGCTTGGGGCTGAGCTTGGCCAGCGCCACGGCCTGGCCTTTGTTGCTCAGGTAGGTTTCTACGCCCTTGCTGCCCACGAATTCGCCCAGCTTGTACAGCTCGTTGGGCGAGCCGTCCAGGGCCTCGGGCGAGCCCTTGGTCACGGCCACCATTTCGGTACCGAGCACATCCAAGGCCTTGGCGGGCATCACGATGTCGAGGCCCAGCAGGGCATCTACGCGGTAGGCGGCGCTGTCAGGGTTGGCCACGCCCACGCCACTGCCCACCATGCGGTATTCTTTGGTTGACTTAATGAACGTGAGGGGGCCCCGGAAGCCCATCTGGCCCGTCGAGTCCTTGTAGGTCATCACGGCGCCGTCGTAGCGGTTGGCGTCGGTCAGGTCGTTGCGCGAGATGGTGAACAGGCCCTGCTTGGCATCGTAGTGCAGCTTGCCATCGACGGTGAACAGCGGCACGTCCGTCTCGTTGGGCAGTGCCGATGCGTAGAGCGGATACACGCTGTTCGACTGGTCAGACAGGAACAGGCCGGTTACCAGCGGCGAGCCGTCTTCGGTTTTGGCGTCGCGCAGCGTCAGGGTAATATTCTTGGGGTCGATGCTGTCCTTCACCGGGAACCACTGGGCCCGGGCCAAGTCCTTGCCGAACTGCAGCTGCACCTGGCCGTCGAAGATCAGGCCCCGCTTTTGCGAGTTCAGCTTCACATCGCCGCGGTAGCCTATGCGCGGGGCCAGCAGAAACTTGGTATTCGTCTGCACCGTGGCCACGGCTATTGTAGCTAGGCCCTGGACGGGACCCGCCGCGTCGGCAGCCACCGCTTTTTTCTTGAACAGGCCGCCGTTTTTGCGTGCCGCGGCCACCACCGACGAGTCGCTGGCGAAGTTGGTGAACTTGAGGGCGAACGAGTCGCGCACCGTTTTGAAGCTGTACAGCGCGTCGCCAGTAAAGGCATCGCGCGACGCCACCTTGATGTTTCCCTTGTAGAGGTGGTGGAACTTGGCCAGCGAATCGAGTACCACGCCCGCGTTGCGCAGGGTTGTGATCTGAGCGTTGGCCAGGATGCTCACCCGGCCCGAATCGGGCACAATCCAGGCATCGGCGGAGGCGATGTAGGGCACGCCGCCGGCCTGCAAGCGGTAACGGGCCAGGTCGTACACGCCGGTAGCGGCCCGAAACTTTAGCCCGTGCTGGGCCGCGCCGGTGGCGTAGAAATACGACTTGGTGGAATCGGCCCCCGGGGCCACGCGCAGCTGCACCGACTTCTTCTTGAAGTCCCAGCGCCCGCCGCTGAGCGTGGTGCTGAACTGCGAATACGGCAGGTCGATACTGGCCTTGCTGCCGGGCTCGCGCGAGAAATCGGCGTAGCCTTTCTTCAAATCGTACTGGAACGCCACCTCGTTGGCGGTGAGGGCAGGCTTGTTGGCCTCGGCCGATTTCACGCTCAGCGTGGCCTTGCGGCCGCTGTAGCCGTCGGTTTTAAACGTGAAGTCGGGCGATTTGATGAAAGACTGGGGCCCGTCGAGGCGGCCGTCGCCACCGGTGCCCTTGGGCGTGAGCAGCGCCCGGCCCCGGAAGCTGTAGGCGTCGTTGGCGTAGAGCTTGATGGGGGCCCCGGCGCGGGGCGTGGTCAGGTACATCGAGTCGGCCTTAACGACCCAGTTCATGAGGTAGCCAGCTGGCAAGGCCATGCGCGGCGAGTTGACGCCGGCCGAGTTGCGGGCCGCAATTTCGCCGGTCTTGCCCTCCGTCACCACCGAGTCGCGGTAAAACGTGAATCGGTCCGAGGTGAACGTGCCGCTCTGGTACTTTACGGTGCCATCGGCTTGCAGGCCGCGGCTGTCGAGCTTCACTTTGTTGAACACGCGCCCCTTGCCCTTATAGAGCGGAAAGCCTTCCTTCGGCACATCGTACACGAAGCCCAGCGAGCCGTCGGGCTGCGGGGTGAGCTTGGTTTTGATGTCCGGGATGACGCCGCCGCTGCGGAACGTGCCGTCGAAGCCGCTGGCCGTTTGGCCCAGGTTGTTGAGCGAATCGAGGCGGAACGGCGGGATGTCAAACACCATCGTCGAGTCATAGGCCCCGCCCAGCACGTCCTGCTTACCGAAGAATACGCTGGCCCCGGTCTTGGAATCGAAGGCCGGGAAGTTCGGCTTTTTCTTGCGGCCCGACTTGTTGCGCGGGTCGTTCAGAAACAGCCGGCCGCTCGACACCTTGCCCCGGTTGGTGAGGGCGAAGTCGAAGTGTTTGCCGTTGTTGCTCTTGCCGGCCACTTTCTTGGGCTGGCTGCGAATGACCATCGAGTCAATCTTGGCCATGTCGACGTAAAACCCGTCGTAGTCGAAGGCAAATTCCTTGCCTTTAAAGCGCATGGCCGCCGCCACCACCGTGCCGCTGAACTTGATGTTGCGGTTCTTCTGCACCCGCACCAGGCTGCTGTCGGGCCGCACGTACACGGCCAGCGAGTCGTCGGTGAAGTTGAACCGGTCCACCCCACGGATGAGCAGCTCGTTGGTGGCCAGGTTGAGGGTGGCGTTGCGCCCAGCGCCCGACAACGACTTGATGGCCAAGTGGTCGTAGTCCTTGCGGTTGCGGGCCGAGGCCACGTAGTGCAGGCCCTTGGGCAGGATGGTAACAGCACCTGTCTGGCCATTCCACTGCACGTAGCCTTCGCGGGCGAGGCCAGCCATGGCGCTGCGCAGGTTGCCTTCAGCCGTGTTCAGGTCGGTGGCAATGTCGCTCACGTTCAGGGTACGGGCGTTGCCGTGTTCCTGGCTGTAGCCCACCAGCATTTGCAGCGGATGCAGCCGGTTGATGCTTTTAATCTGCTGGTAGCGCGAATCGGTGTAGAATTCCTGGCTCTCAAAATCGGCCGTTTGCTGGTTCTTGGCCGTCAGCACTTCGAAGTTGATGGTGGGTTGGTGCAGGTCCCAGGTGAGCTGCTCGGAGCGGATTTCGAGCTTGTGGTACGAGTCATTAAACGGCGTGTTCTTATACAACCCGTCCTCCCGTGAGAGGCGCAGCAGCTGCTTGTCGCGCAGGTAGCGCACCGCTACCCCGGGGTGCGTCAGCGAGTCCTGGCCCTGGTAGATGGTAATGGCCGCGCGGCCGGCTGTTATCATCGAGTCGCTAAGGATATAAGCCCGCGAGGCGGCCCGGAACTTGCGCTGGCCGCCCTCGCTCACCACCAGTGTAGCTAGTGAACCGTCGAGCGCCGCGCTCAGCAAGCGGCTGCCGGCCAGCGAGATGCCGCCCCGGTAGGCAATGTTGCCGCCCAGGCTTTTCAAGCGGGCGTCGTTGGTGAGGGAGATGAAGCGCGGGTAGCCGTTGTCGGCGGCGCCGGGTTTGCGGCGCACGCTGCGGTAGCTCAGGGCCCCCTTCACGGGCGCTTCGAGCAGGGCGGCGTAGGTCAGCGTCACGGGCTGGGCCGTGAATTCGGGCTTGCTCAGGTCGAAGTCGAACCCGCCGAGCACGGCTGTCACGGGGTTGTTCTTCACCGTCCAACCAAACTGGCCACCCGTGCCCACGAAGCGGCTGGTGCCGGGCACCACCGTGCCACTCACTTGGTGCAGCGCCACCGAGTCGCCGGCCGTAGCCATCACCAAATCGGCGTCTTTTATCACCATTACGGCGCCCCGGGTGGGTGGCGGCGAGTAGGTATCGTAGCTGGCGCTGGGCTCGAAGCCGGCCGTGCTAGGCGCAAAATCGGCGGGGTTGGCGGCCGGCGCGCTGGCGGTTGCAGTGGGCTTGGCGGGCGCGGCGTTGGCGGGGGCCCCGGCTTTGGGGGCCGTCTTGGCTACGGCTTTTTTGGCCGGCGCTTTTTTCTTGGCGGGGGCCCCCCAGCCGTCGTCGGCCTTGCCCCAGCCGTCGTCCTTATCGCCCCAGCCGCTGCTGGCCGATGGCGATGACCACAGGTCAGACGTGTCCCAGCCGCTGCTGGACTTCTTCTTTTTAGCTACAGGTTTGGCGGCTGCCTTAGGGGCAGTTTTGGCCGTGGGCTTGGCGGCCGGCAGCGGCTCGTCTTTCACCGGCGCGGGGGCCCCAAACTCCAGGTTGGAAACCGGGGCCGCGATGGGCGAATAGGCAAACGACACGGTGCCGCCCGCCGCCCGCAGCGAGTTAAAGCCCGAGCGGTACAGGTAGCCCCCGTTCAGGAACCGGCTGCTGGAGATGAAAAACTTGTCGGTTTCTGCCACTGGCTCCTTATCCAGCGTTTGGGCCAGCACGTCGAGGTACTGGTCGAGTTGCGCGGGGCTGAGCTTGGCCGTGGTGGCCGCGCCAATCAGGGCCTTAAAAAACGTTTCGAACTGCGGCCGGGGCCGGAATTTCTTGGCCAGCATGGCCTGCGACACCTCCACGATGCGCGCCTGCTGGGGCCCCGTGAAGCTGCTGCTGCCCCACAGCTGCTGGAGTTGGGCCCCCACAGCCTTCGCCGGGGCGTTGTTGGTGCTGGCCAGCATGGCCTGCACGTCCACCATGAACTGGGCGGGCTCGGACGAGAGCCGGCCGCGGACGGGGCCCGCGGGCGGCGTGGCCGCGGCCTTGGCCGCCGGCAGCGATTGGGCCGCCGCCGGCCGTCCACTGCCCCACACACCGGCCGCCAACGCGGCCACAACAAGGAGATATCTCATAGCAATAGCAATCTAAAACCCGCCGCGCCCCAAGGATTGATAGCGCAGGTGCAGCGTCGGGGCTACAATTTCGGAAATTGCCGGGACATCTGCCCTGCCCACCGGCCCGCCTGGCTGGCGCGGCAACGCGCCGTACCAGCCAAAACGTGCCCGGGGCCCTAATTATTATATTTCAACCAATTTACTATCAAATATTTAAGAGAAATATCTTGATATGTTATAATTTTCTCAAGCTTTCACAAAAATTGCCGATACCCAGCTCCGCAGGGTGCGGTGGCGCTGGTAAACGAGGCCGTGGCGCGTCGCTTCATTCTTTATTTTATCCAAGTCTTCCTCGTAGAAGCCGCTGAATAGAATGGGTTTGCCGCTGGGCAGCAGGGCGGCGTAGGCGTGCATGTCTTCGAGCAGCACGTTGCGGTTAATGTTGGCCAGGATGAGGTCGAAGGGCGCTTCGCCGGCCAGCACTTCCACCCCGCCCAGGCGGCACTCGATGGTGCGGCACTGGTTTTCGGCGGCGTTGTCGGCGGCGTTTTCTACGGTCCAGGGCTCCACGTCGACGGCCAGCACCTGGCGGGCCCCCAGCATTTCGGCCATGATGGCCAGGATGCCCGTGCCGCAGCCCATGTCGAGCACGCGCAGCCCGCGGTGGTCGATATCGAGCTGGTTTTCAATCATCAGGGCCGTGGTTTCGTGGTGGCCCGTGCCGAACGACATGCGCGGCATAATCACGATGTCGTAATCGACGCCCGCGGGCTGGGGGTGAAACGGGGCCCGCACCGACACCCGCTCGGCGATGATGAGCGGCTGGAAGTTTTTCTCCCACTCGGCGTTCCAGTTTTGGCGGGTGATAACGCGGTGCGCGTGGCTCAGTTCGCCCAGGGCCTCGTAGCGGGCCATGATTTCGGCCACGCCGTCGGGGTCGAACGCGGCCTCGGTGGTGTAGGCGCAGAAGCCGGCGTCGTTGTCTTCGAAGGTGTCGAAGCCCACTTCGCCCAGCTCGGCCACCAGGATGTCGGCCAGCTCGCGGGGGGCCTCAACGGTCAGTTCAATAAAGTCCATGCGGGAAAAGGAATTAAAAATGAAGAATTAAAAATTAAAAATGAGTGGATTTATGGTCGGATTCGACCATTTTTAATTCTTCATTTTTAACTTTTAATTCCTTTTGTAGCCGCAAAGGTCGCCGAAAAATCAGGCCCCGATGCCGCGCCACAGCCGCCGGCGTAGGGCCCCGTCGTTGCGCAGCACGGCGCGCACCGGCCACCAAGCCGATGCCGTGATGGCCAGCGCCAGCGCCACGCGCGCCCACCACCAAGGCAGAAAGTACAGCGCGGCCGCTGCGACCACGGTCACCAGGCCCATCAGCACGCTGTTGTTTTTGTTGACGTTGGAAAAATTGATGGCCTTGCTCACCGCCTTGGCCTGGTAGAGGGAACTCCACAGGCCCACGCTGGTGAGGGCCAGAGCGTAGAGCGGCACCAGCCCCAGGTAGGGCCACACCGTGCTGGGGAACAGCGCCAGCACCAGTAGCACGCTCAGCAAGCCATCGAGCACCACCACTGGCACCACCAGCCGCAGGTACTGCAATACGCGCGGCGTAAGACCCAGGCGCAGCAGTTCGTTGGCCGCCAGCCCTTGCATGAAGCCGAACAGGTTATTATTAATGTACGTGAAGCCGCTGATGCCCGCCAAGCCCAGGTAGAAAGTGAACTGCTTGTCGATGCCCAGCCCTTCGGCCAGTTGCCAGCGGGCAAGGCCCAGCAGCAGGATTTTCAGCGCCAGGCCCAGCAGCAGCAGGCCCCACGTCCGACGCAAGTAGGCACGGTGCTCGGGCGGCAGGCGGCTCAATAGGGCCCCGGCCGGGGCCCCAGCTACTGCCGGAGCCACCGCATCGGGCAGGAAGGGGGAGCTAAAATAGGGCCCCAGCCAGGCCAGCTGCGCCGCCCCCAGCGCCCACGGCAGCAGGGCCATGCCCAGACCCAGCGCCGGCGCATAGGCCGCGGCCGGGTGGGTCAGCCACCACAGCATCAGCCCCAGGCTGGCCAGGTGGGCCGGCAGCAGCGGGTGCCGCCAGCGCCGCAGCGCCAGCAGCAGCCGCAGGTTGAAGCTGAACGCAGTGGCTCCCAGCACCAGCAGCAGGCTAAAGCCCGTGGTGCCGGCCTGCCGGGGTGCCACGGCCAGCGCTGCCAGCAGCAGCACGAGAATGAGCAGCCGGCGCAGGGTGATGAAATCGAGCAGGAAAGCCGCGGCTACGTTCCAGCGGGCCGAAACCGGAAAATGCTCCGGCACCACCCGGGTAACGGGCCGCACGGCGGGCAGGAAATCGACGAACAGCGCCGAGGCCAGCAGGGTAGCGTTCAAGCTCAGCAATAGCTTGCCGGAGCCCCCGGCCGAAGCCAGCGCATTGGTGTGGTTCAGCAGGAAGCCCAGGCCCACGCCGTAGAGGGCCGTGAGGGCCAGCAGCAGCAGGGTCCCGGTGCGTTCGCCGCCATCGGCGGGCCAGAGCACGGCCCGTAGGCGGCGGCCCAGCAGGTAGGGCAGGAAGTGGCCGAGCCGGCCCGCCGGGGCCGGGGGCCCTAGCGTTGCGCGGTCAGCCATGTTAGGTCCTGGGCTTGGTTGGTGGCCGGGTGCAGCAGCTGGAGCAGGGCATCGCCGAGGGCGGCGCGCTCGCCGTGCGCGAACCCTTCCATCGTGCCCCAGAATTTCACTTCGCTCTCGTCAATCACTAGTAAGTGGGTGGCCAGCTGCTCGATGTGGGCCAGGTTGTGCGACGAGACGAAGGTGAGGGCCTGCGGCTGGTAGCTGCGCAGCAGGCCCAGCACGCGGTCGGCGGCAAACACGTCGAGGCCGTTGAAGGGCTCGTCGAGAATCAATAGCTCGGGGCGGTGCAGCAGGCACGAGGCAATGGCCACGCGCTGCTTCATGCCGGTAGAGAACGTACTCAGGCGCTTGCGGTGCACAGTGTCGTAGTCTTCGAGCAGGTGGCCCAGCAGGCTGGCAATGCGGGCCTGGGCATCGGGCAGCGCGTAGATGCGGGCTACGAACTGTAAGTACTCCTCGGCCGTGAGCTCTTCCACCAAATAGCCTTGGTTGACGAGGGCCCCCATGCGGTGCTTCACGGCCACGGGGAAGGTTTCGCCCAGCCCCGCGCCATCGATAATAATCTGGCCCTGGCTGGGCAGCAGTACGTTGGTAAGCAGGTTGAAGAGTGTGCTTTTGCCGGCGCCGTTGCGGCCCAGCACGCCCACGCAGTAGCCAGTGCGGGCCGTCAGGCTGACGTCGCGCAGCACGGTTTTGGGCCCAAAGGATTTGGAGAGGTGGCGTAGTTCTAATTCCATCGGCGGCAAAATACGGCCGTTCGGGCGCCCTGGGGCCCCGCAGTATCCTGCCACAAAAAAAGCCGCCTCCCAAAGGAAGCGGCTTGCTAACGGCTTACATTTTTAACCTGCTTGCTTACTGCGTTTTGCAGCCTGCGAAGGAGCGCACCGGCGTGTAGTGAATCGTGAAATCAGCCAAGCCGCGGGTGGGCGTCACGAACAGCACATAGTCGGCGAAGTCACGGTTGGGGGCTTCGGCCCAGAGCCCGGCCTTATCGGCAAAGAGCTTGTTTTCTTCCTTGAACACCAGCAAATCGGCAAAGGCCTGGTCAGGCTCCACGTACACGATGCCGAAGCAGCCGTTGCGCCGCGTCGGGTCGGTTTCGAGGTAGATGGAGCCGTACACCTTGCACGGGTCGACGGAGCCGTGCCGGGCCGCGGAGGCCGGCCGGCGGGTTTCTAGCTTAGGGGCCCCGGCGCCCGGCGTGGCCATGAGCGGGGCCCCCAGCGCCAGCAGCGCCGCGCAGAGAAAGGAGAAAAACACGGGCAGGCAAGGGGTTAAAGCACGAAAAAGCTACGGGGGCCCCAAAGCAAAAAGCGGGCCCTAGTGCCTAGAGATTATCCGAACAGAAAACAGGAAAACGGTCATGCTAAGCCTGTCGAAGCATCTCTACCATACAAGTAATCCTGCTGATTGAGTTAGTAACGCGGGAGAGGTGCTTCGACAGGCTTGGCATGACACCCTATTGTGATAGGTTCTTAAAACGACCGAACGATGGTCACAAAATCGGCCGCCTTCAGCGAAGCGCCGCCGATGAGGCCGCCGTCCACGTCGGGCTGGCTGAACAGCTCGCGGGCGTTCTGGGCGTTGGCCGAGCCGCCGTAGAGGATGGACACGTCGGCGGCGGCGGCGCCGGTGTAGGCGCGGGCCACTTGCTCGCGGATGAAGGCGTGCACTTCCTGCGCCTGAGCGCTGGTGGCGGTTTTGCCAGTGCCGATGGCCCACACGGGCTCGTAGGCGATGACAATCTGGGCAAATTCCTCGTTGCTAAGGTGAAACAAGCCGTCCTTCAACTGCTTGGCGATGAAGTCAAAGGTTTCATCGGACTCGCGGGTTTCGAGCGACTCGCCGACGCAGAAAATGGGCTTGAGGCCGGCAGCCAGGGCGGCCTTCAGCTTCTGGCCCAGCAGCACGTCGTCTTCGCGGAATTGCTGGCGTCGCTCCGAATGGCCCAAAATCACGTATTCGCAGCCCACCGAGGCCAGCATCGGGGCGGCCACTTCGCCGGTGAAGGCGCCGCTTTCTTTCTGGTGGCAGTTTTGGGCCCCCAGGTGCACGGTGCCGCCTTTGGGCAATTTTTCGCCTACCCCAGCCAAAAATGGAAACGGGGGGCACACCACCACCACCGGGTCGGTGGGCGTGGCAGCGCCCAGCTGGTCAACAATTTCTGAAATCAGCGCGAGAGCCCCTGGGTAGGCAAGGTTCATTTTCCAGTTGCCGGCAACGAAGTTTTGGCGCATAGCACAAAGTAGGGGTGAGACCCCGCAAAGCTACGCGGCGCGCGCTATGCGGGCTTTTGGGTGGGCGGCGCTGGCTCAGCCGCGGCCCGGCGGCGGGCCAGGGCGGCGTTTTCGGCTTCGGCGGCGGCCGTGGCAATTTCCCACGGCTGCCGGTGGCGGCCCACCCGCGACAGTGCGAAGCCGCCGATAGCCGCCACGGCCGCCCCAGCCAGTGCGGCCCATCCCAGTTCGGGCACTTCGCGCAGCCGCACCACCCAAATGGCCACCAGGGCCCAGGCAATGACCAATGGAAACGCCACTTCTTGAAATACCCGGCTGATGAGGAGCGCTAGGGCCACCACCACCACTAGCAGACTTAGCGCCAGCACAATGGCACCGCCTTGCACGGGCTGCCACCCCAATTGCCGGAACCCAATGGTAATGTTGATGACCGAGGCCACCGAAATCCAGCCCAGGTACAAGGCCACTGGCAGGCTGGCCCAGGCCGGGGCCGCCTGGGCCAGCACCCGCCGCCGGGCCCGCCCGTAGGCCGCCACGAGCGTGCCCAGAATAACCAGCATCACGCCCACGCTGGGCAAAATCAGCTCGTAGGCAAACAGCACCACCCACGCGCCGGTGGCCACGTTGGCCAGGGCCAAGGGCTTAGCCAGCGCATCGGGCAGCGAGAGCAGGCGCTGGGCGGGCAGCAGTTGCCACACCGCATAAATGGTCAGGCCCAGGAAAATCACGCCCCAAATGCTGAACGCGTAGCCCGCCGGCGTCAGCAGCGTCGGGTACTTGGCCGACACGGCACCCATGGTCTGCCCGTTCAGCGGGTGGGTGTTGGAGTAGTAATTGAGGAAAATGTTGCCGAAAATGGCCGCCGCCGCCAGCCAGCGCCACGCGCGGCCGGTGGCCGAACGTTCGGGAGTTGCGTAGTGGTCGGGCGGGTGGGAATGGGCGGAGGACATTGCTGCGAAGGCGATGAGGGGAACAGTTACGAACAAAGCAGCAACCCTAGTTTGATTGGACGCCCACCCAATCGACCAGCTCCGGGGCCTGCTCGCCCAGCAGCAGCTTTCCACCGGCGAACCCAGCCACTAACCGCCAAAGCCGGCGACTTTTGTTGGCTTTGCGTTGCCCTATGGGGCCACAAGGTTAACGGGTCTTTTTAAAAAAACAACTCATCGTGAAATATTTCTGTTTCCTCCTGGCCGCGCTCCTGGGGCCCCTGCCCTGGGCGGCGGCCCAAACGCCCAACGCGACGCCGTTGCAACAGGCCCTGCGCGCCGGCCGCGACCAACGCCGCTTCCTGCTGGTGGGGGCCCCCAGCGCCGAGCACCCCGACTTCAAGCGCCAAAAAGCCCTGCTGGCCGCAGCCGCCGACCAGCTGCAAGCGCGCGACCTTCGGGTACTGGATGTGTTTTACGACCAGCTGAGCCCCACCGACCACCAGCTGGCGCAGCGCCTGGGCCTGCGGCCGCCCGCGTTTGGCGTAGTGCTGGTGGGCAAAGACGGCGGGGCCAAGCGCACCAGCGCCACGCCCCTGGCGCCCGACGACCTGTTCGGCACGGTGGACAAGATGCCCATGCGGCGGCAGGAAATGCGCCGGCGCGGCCAGTAGCGGGCTCAGGCCCCGAAGTACTGCTCTACCAACTCGTCGGTTAGCTCGCGCTTGGGCACCTGGCCATGGGGCGCCGGCGGGAAGGCGTTGCGGCAGAACCCGGCCCGGCGCTGGAAGTCGTACAGGGCGTGGCAGTGGCCGTTGATGACGAGCGCGGCCCCCGTTTCCCCCACCGTCCAGAACAGCTGCACCGCCACGGGGATATGCCGGTCGGCCACATCGGCCACGTCGTACACGTGCAGCGCGTCGAGCATGGTCGTTTCGGGCCCCGGCGCCACGGCGTAGAAGTAGCCGGTGGTGCCGTCGTCTTCAAAAACCACCTGCGCCGTGCCGGCCGCGGCGGTGCTCACCAGCACCGTATCGGGGGTGCCCACCGCCACGGTGGCTTCGGTGCCGAGCTGCATGGGGCCCTATACTTTGTCGGCCAGGAAGCGGGCCGTGTGGTTTGTGTCCTTCAGCTTCACCAGTTCCTCGGGCGTACCTTCGAAGAGCAGGTGGCCGCCGTTGAGGCCGCCTTCGGGGCCCAAATCAATCAGCCAGTCGGCGCACTTGATGATGTCCACGTTGTGCTCGATGATGAGCACCGAGTTGCCCTGCTCAATCAGCGCATTCAGGGCCCCCAGTAGCTTGGCAATGTCGTGGAAGTGCAGGCCGGTGCTGGGCTCGTCGAAGATGAACAGGATCTTATCCTGCTGCAACGTAGCGCCTTTGGTGAGGAACGAGGCCAGCTTCACGCGCTGGGCCTCGCCGCCGCTCAGCGTGTTGGCCGACTGCCCGAGGCGGATGTAGCCCAGGCCCACGTCCTCCAGTGGCTGAAGGCGCTCGGCCACTTTGGGCTGGCTTTTGAAGAACTGCACGGCGTCGGCCACGGTCAGCTCCAGCACTTCGTCGATGCCTTTGTCCTGAAATTTCACGTCCAGCACGTCCTGCTTGAACTTGCGGCCGCCGCAGCTTTCGCAGGTCAGGTAGATGTCGGCCATGAACTGCATCTCAATCTTCACCTGGCCCTCGCCCTGGCACACCTCGCAGCGGCCCCCGTCGACGTTGAACGAGAAGTGCGACGGCTTGAAGCCCCGCGCCTTGGCCAGCGGCTGCTCCGAAAACAGCGTGCGGATGGCGTCGTAGGCCTTCACGTAGGTGACGGGGTTGGAGCGCGACGACTTGCCGATGGGGTTTTGGTCCACGAACTCGACGTGCGATACCTGGCCCTGCACGCCGGTCAGCTTGTCGAACTTGCCAGTGCTTTCGCCCGCGCCGCCGCCCAGCTGCTTCATCAGGGCCGGGGCCAGGATGCGCTTGATGAGCGTGGACTTGCCCGAGCCCGACACGCCCGTAACGACGGTCATCACGCCGAGCGGCACTTTCACGCTTACGTTCTTGAGGTTGTTTTCGCGGGCCCCGGTCAGCTCCAGGGCGTTGCGCCAGGGGCGGCGCACGGCGGGCACGTGCACCGCCAGGGCCCCGCTGAGGTACTTGCCGGTGTAAGTGGCCGTGTCGCGCAGCAGCTCGGGGTACGTGCCCTGGAACATGAGGTGGCCGCCGCCGCTGCCGGCCTCGGGGCCGATGTCGATGATCTGGTCGGCGGCCTCCATCATCTTCTCCTCGTGCTCCACCACCACCACGGTATTACCGAGTTCTTGCAACGAGCGCAGCACGCCAATCAGCTGCTCAGCGTCCTTGGGGTGCAGGCCGATGCTGGGCTCGTCGAGCACGTACATCGAACCCACCAGCGCCGAGCCCAGCGACGTGGCCAGCGAAATGCGCTGGCTCTCGCCGCCGCTCAGCGTGTTGCTCAAGCGGTTGAGGGTGAGGTATCCCAGGCCCACGCGGTTGAGGTAGCCCAGGCGGTTGGTGATTTCCGTCACGAGGCGCTCGGCCACTTTGGCTTCGTGCGCGCTCAGGGCCATGCCAGCGAAGAACTCCAGGGCCCCCGAGATGGGCAGCAGCACCACGTCGGCAATGCTGCGGCCGTCAATTTTCACGTACTGCGCGTCTTTGCGCAGGCGGGTACCGCGGCAGTCGGGGCACACGGTACGGCCCCGGTAGCGGCTTTGCAGCACCCGGTACTGGATTTTATGGCTCTGCTCACTTACCCATTTAAAGTAGGCGTCGAGGCCCTGAAAGTGCTTGTTGCCGGTCCACAGTAGGCGCTGCTCGGCCTCGCTCAGGTCGCTGTAGGGGCGGTGGATGGGAAAGTCGAAGCGGATGCCGTTTTTCAGCAGCGGCTTCAGCCACTCGCCCTGCTTTTCGGTGCGCCAGGGCGCGATGGCGCCCTCGTACACCGTCATGCTCTTGTCCGGAATCACCAAATCCTCGTCGATGCCCAGCACCGAGCCGAAGCCCTCGCAGGTGCGGCAGGCGCCGTACGGGTTGTTGAAGGAGAAGAAGTTGACGCTCGGCTCCTCGAACGTCACACCGTCCAGCTCAAACTTGTCGGAGAACGTGCGCGTCTCATCGTCCAGGCGCAGCAGGCAGGTGCCGTGGCCCTCGAAAAACGCGGTCTGCACCGAATCTGAGAGGCGAAATAATAGGTCTTCGTCGCCGGGGTGCAGCACGGCGCGGTCAATCATGATGAACACCTCCCCTTTCGGCTCCGGGGCCCCCACGGCCAGCAAGTCTTCGATAAAAGCTGTTTCGTCGCCCACCACCACGCGGCTGTAGCCTTTTTGCAGCAGCAAGTCCAGCTCCTTGAGAAGTGTACGGCCCGGGGCCAGGGGCGGCAGCGGGGCCAAAATCATTGCCCGGGTGCCCTCGGGTAGGGCCCCCAAAAAATCTACCACGTCGGCCACGTTATCCTTTTGCACCTGCACGCCGCTAACGGGCGAAAACGTGCGCCCCACCCGGGCAAACAGCAGCTTGAGGTAGTCGTAAATCTCGGTGCTGGTGCCCACCGTCGAGCGGTTGTTCTTGATGCTGACCTTCTGCTCGATGGCGATGGCCGGCGAAATACCGCGGATGTAGTCCACGTCGGGCTTGTCCATGCGGCCCAGGAACTGCCGGGCGTAGCTGCTCAGACTCTCCACGTACATGCGCTGGCCCTCAGCGTACAAAGTATCGAAGGCCAAGCTGGATTTGCCCGAGCCCGAGAGGCCCGTGACGACAATGAATTGGTTGCGGGGCAGGGCCACGCTCAGGTTTTTCAGGTTGTGAACCCGGGCATTTTTGATGAGGATGAACTCGCGGGGGTCGAGTTGGTCAATCGGGTCAGCCGCGGGGGCGGCCACTTGCAGAGCGTCATTTTTGGGCATAGACAAGCTAACAGCGGGCAGGGGGCAAAAGGTTGCGGGCGCAGGCCGTTTCCGCCCGCGCCGCAAAGGAAGCCCGCCGCCGCTGGGCTACCGCCACGCGGCTAGCCGGTCAGCCCCAAGCAACGTTCGCCGAGAAATTTCTTAACATTAACGCATTTTTTGTATTTTTAAACCCTGAATACTCGCAACGTCATTTCTGAGCAGCTTTCGATATAATTATTTTATGATTAAATTTATACTTGTCGCTTTCTTACTCCTTACTTCGCTGGGGCAGCCGGTGCGCGCGGCGGGGGCCCCAGCGGCGGGCCCCGCGCCCCTCAACGGCCAGTGGAAGGGCCCCTTGAAGTTACTCGGCGGCGAGATTACCCTCATTATCACCATCGTGCCGCTTAGCAATGGTACCTACTACGCGGCCCTCGACGCCCCGCAGCAGCGCATCAGCCGCATGCCGGTGGAAGTGGAAGTGAAGGGCGACGACCTCACGCTGCGTATCGAGCAGGCTGGCAGTCGCTTTGTGGGCAAGGTGCTGAACGACGGGGCCAGCCTCAGCGGCACCTGGACGCAGCCGGGCCTGACGGCGCCGCTGGTGCTGCTGCGCGCCGCCGCCTCGAAGCAGGCCGCTAACCGCCTGCGCGCCGCCCCGCCCTACCGCGAGTCCGACGTTGCGTTTCTCAACCCCACCACCCGCCAACACCTCAGCGGCACCGTGACGGTACCGGCCGGCGAGGGCCCCTTCCCGGGCGTGGTGCTGCTCTCCGACTTGGGGCCCCAGGGCCGCGACGCGGAAGTATCGGGCTACCGCATGTTTGGGCAGCTGGCCGACTACCTCACCCGCCACGGCATCGCCGTGCTGCGCTTCGACGACCGCGGCGTGGGCAAATCGGAGGGAATTTATGCCACTGCCACCACCGCCGACCTGGCCACCGACGCGCAGGCCGCCCTGGCTTGCCTGCGGTCCCAGCCCTTGGTATCGGGCGGGCGGGTGGGCCTGTTGGGGCACGGCGAAGGCGCCAACGTGGCCTTGCTGGCCGCCGGGGCCCCCAGCGGCCGGGCGCCGGCCTTTGTGGTGTCGCTGGCCGGCTACGGCGAATCGGGCTACGACGTGCTGCTGCGCCAGCAAAGTGAAATCATGCGCCTGATCGGCGCCGACCCGTCGCAGGTGAAAGCCGCCCAGGACGCCTTTGCCCGCACCGTGGTGCTGGTGCGCCAAACGGCCAACAACGCCACGGCCCGCGCCAAGGTCACGGCCCTGCTCAGCAGCGCCAACACGGGCCTCGACGCGAACATGGCCCGGGCCCGGGCGGCGCAGCTCACCTCGCCCTGGTCGCGTTACTTTTTCGATTTCGACCCGCAAACCCGCCTGGCCCAGGTGCAGTGCCCGGTGCTGCTGCTCAACGGCACGGAGGACCTGCAAGTATCGGTGCGCCAAAACATGACGCCTTTGCAAAAAGCCCTGAACCGCGCCCACAACCCAGCCACGGCCCAGCGCTTGGCCGGTGTAAACCACCTCTTTGAGGCCCCCACCGACCAGTGGACGGTGGTAGACGGGGCACAGCAACCCACGTTTTCGCCCGAAGCCCTGAAGAACATCCACGAGTGGGTGGCGCTCCAGACCAAGTTGCCCGGGGCCCCCTTGCCCGTGACCGTGAAGCGCGCGGCCCCGCGCAAGCCCACTCGCCCCATCCGGGCCCGCGGCTAGGCGCAGCGGCCGGCCGTAGTATTGCAGCATGGTATTACCACTACTTATTAACGCCGCTCGGCAGGCCCTCGGGTGGCTGGGCGGCGCGGCGCTGCTGGCGTTGCCCTTCGGTGCTTGCGCACAAGCCCCTGCCAGCCTCACCGGCGACTGGACGGGCGCGCTGGGTCCCCTCAGCCTCACGGCTCACCTCGCCGACCCCGCCGGGGGCCCCCGCACGGCCACGCTCGACGTGCCGATGCAAAACGCCCAGGGCTTGCCGGTGCAATTCACCGCTCCCACCGCCGACAGCGTGTACCTGCGCCTGCCCCAGGCCAAGGCCTACTTTGCCGGCCGCCGCGCCGCGGGCCAGCAGCTGGTGGGCGAGTGGCACCAAAGCGGCCAGGCCCTGCCCCTCACGCTGGCCCGCGCCGCGGCGGGGTCGCTAGCGGGCCCCCGCCGGCCCCAGTCCCCCAAGCCGCCGTTCCCCTACCAGTCGGCCGACGTAACGTTTACCAACGCCCCGGCCGGCGTAGTGCTGGCCGGCACCCTTACCACGCCGGCCGGTCCGGGGCCCTTCCCGGCCGTGGTGCTGCTGACGGGCTCGGGGCCCGAAGACCGCAACGAAACTCTGTTTGGCCACCAGCCCTTTGGGGTGCTGGCTGACTACCTCAGCCGGCGCGGCATTGCCGTGCTGCGCTTCGACGACCGCGGCGTGGGCCAGTCGGGCGGCTCGCAGGCCACGAGCACTAGCGCCGACTATGCCGCCGATGCACGAGCGGCGCTGGCATTCGTGCGGGCCCGGCCAGGCATTGCCCCGGCGCACGTGGGGCTGCTGGGCCACAGCGAGGGCGGCACCGCCGCTATTGCCGCCGCTGGCCAGCCCCAGGGGCCCAACTTTCTGGTGCTGCTGGCTGCCCCCGGCCTGCCCGGCAACGAGCTGATTGTGCAGCAGGTATTGGCCTTGGGCAAGCTGGGCGGGGCCACCCCAGCCCAATTGCAGAGCGCCGAAAAGATGCAGCGTCAACTAATAACCATCGTGGCGCAAACGCCCGACGACGCCCAGGCCCGCGCCAAGCTGCGCCCCTTGCTTGGCGCCGGCGGCGCGGCCAGCCCGGGGGCCCTGGCGCAGGCCGACGGCAAAATCAACGTGCTGCTCTCGCCCGCTTACCGCCACCTGCTGGCCGACCGCCCCGCCCAAACCCTGCCCCGCGTGCACTGCCCGGTGCTGGCCCTCGGCGGAACAAAAGACGTGCAGGTAGCCGCAGGCCCCAACCTGGCGGCCATTGCCCAGGGCTTAAAAGCAGGCGGCAACCGCGACGTGACCACACAGGCACTGCCCAGCCTCAACCACCTATTCCAAACCGCCCCCACTGGGGCCATTGGCGAGTACGGCACCATCGAAGAAACTTTCGCGCCTAGCGCCCTGCAAATCATCGGCGATTGGGTAGCCGCCCACGCCGGCCGCTAAGAGCTCTACATAAAAGCTGTTTAGGAAGTCGCTGAGGTCAATCAGAACGTCATGCTAAGCGCAGTCGAAGTATCTCTACCGCTCACTAAATCAATCGTTCAGCGATGCGGTAGAGATGCTTTGACTACGCTCAGCATGAGCGGAACCCGATTTCAGCAACAGCTTCGTGGTTATAAAGACTCAATTCCATTACCTCCGGCGCTATTTTGCACCCCGCGCACCCCGCGTAGCGTTTGCAGGAGCTGCGCGCTCTTTATAAACGCCAAGCGCTTCCACCCTTCCGCTTCCGCACCCGTTTTGGCGGGTGCTCAACCACTTTGCTATGAAACCTTCGCCGCGCCCCCGGCGCTCCTGGGCCGATGCGGGGCCCCTGCGCTGGGCGCGGCGCTACATGGGCTACTCGCGCGCCGAAGCCCGGGGCATGGTGGGGTTGCTGGCCGTGCTGGCCGGGGCCCTGCTGCTGCCGCTGCTCTGGCACCCCGCCCAGCCCCAGTACCTGCCCGCCGCCGATCAGCAGCAGCTCGACCAGCTGGCGGCAAACCTGGCCGCCAACCGGGCCCCGGGCCGTGCCTACGCCCCGCGCCCGTTCGAGCGGGCGGCGCGCTACCCCGCTGTGGCCCAGGTGCCATTAGGGCCCTTCGACCCCAACGCCCTAACGCCTGAGGGCTGGGAGGCCCGCGGCGTGCCACACTTCGTGGCCGGGCGCATCGTGAAGTACCGCGACGCGGCGGGCGGCTTCCGCGCCAAGGCGCAAATCAAGAAAATGTACGGCCTGGAAGATTCAGTATACCAGCGGCTGGCGCCCTTCATGCAACTGCCTGAGGCGCTGCCGGTCCGTGGTGAGCGGCCCGCCTACGCCGCCGGGGCCCCGGGCAAGTTCCCGCCGTTCGCCGCCAGCAAGTTCCCCAGCAAGCCCAAGCACCTCCAGCCCTTCGACCTGAACGCGGCCGACACCACACAATTGATGCAAATCCGCGGCATTGGCGCGGGCCGGGCCAAGTGGGTGGTGCAGTACCGTAACCAGCTCGGCGGCTACCTGCGGGCCGATCAGCTCGGCGAGGTGTTCGTGCTGCGCGACGCCCCCGATTTGGTGGACAGCCTCCGCAAGTACACGTTCGTGCAGCCGGGCTTTGCCCCGCAGCTGGTGAACGTCAACACGGCCTCGTTCGACGAGCTCTACTTGCATCCTTACATCCGCAAGCCGCTGGCCCGCCTTATCGTGGCCTACCGCAAGCAGCACGGCCCCTACCGCAAGCCCGAAGATCTACAGCAAATCCCGACCCTGAAGCCCGACGACTGGGCCAAGCTGCGGCCCTACGTGCGCTGCGAATAGGGCCCCGGCGGGCCGCTATTTCTTGCCCGCGCCCATTTCCAGGCCGCGCAGCTTATTGGCCTTCCACGTTGTCACGGCCACCACGAGCATCGTCATCAGGCCCCCAAACACCACGCTGGGCACTGTACCCATCAGCTTGGCCGCCGCGCCGCTCTCGAAGCTACCCAGTTCGTTGCTGGAGCCGATGAAAATGCTGTTCACCGCCGACACGCGACCCTTCATGTACTCCGGGGTGTAGGTGTGCACCAGCGTCGAGCGTACAATAACCGACACGGAATCGAAGGTTCCGGTCAGAAACAACAAAAACATCGACAAGTACAAATTGGTCGACAGCGCGAAGGCCACGGTGGCGGCCCCAAAGCCGGCCACTGCCCACAGCATTTTGCGGCCCGCTCCGCGCTTCAACGGCGAGAACGTGAGCCACACCGCCATGGCCACCGAGCCCACCGCCGGCGCGGCGCGCAGGTAGCCCAAGGCGTCGGGGCCCGCCTTGAGGATATCGGAAGCAAAAATGGGCAACAGCGCCACGGCCCCGCCAAATAGCACGGCAAACATATCCAGCGACAAGGCCGCCAGCACAATCTGGTTGCCGAAGATGAACTTAACTCCACTCAAAATGCTCTCTTTCAAACTCAGCCGCTCGCCCTCAATAGGCGGCAGCTCGCGGCTGGCAATGGTGATGAACAGCACCAGCGCCAAGCCCTCCATTACCACATCGACACCGTAAGCAAACTCCTTCCCCAAATGCGCGAATAGCAAACCGCCAATAGCAGGCCCCAGCACCGCCGAGGCCTGCCAAGTAGTTGAATTCCAAGTCACGGCGTTGGGCAGGAAGCTGCGATCGGGCAGCAGCTGCGGCATGAACGAGAACAGCGCGGGCCCCATGAACCCACGCGCAATGCCGCTCACGAAAATGACTAAATACAGCGGCCACACCACCGTGGCGTTGAAAACGCCCAGGTGCAGCCGGCCCCGCGCCAGCAGGTCGGCCTGGCCCGGGTGCGCCAGCCAGAACAGCGCCAGGGCGCACAAAAACAGCACCGCCACAGCCGGCACAATGATGCGCTTGCGGCGCACCGAATCGGCTACGTGCCCGGCATAGAGCGACACTGTGATGCTGGGAATGGCCTCGGCTAACCCAATAAGGCCCAGTGCCAACGGGTCTTTGGTGAGCTCAAAAATCTGCCAGCTCACCACCACCCCCTGGATTTGGGTAGCCACAGAGAACAGAACCCGGGCGGTAATCAGGCGGCGAAAATCGGGCAGGCGCAGGGCCGCGTAGGGGTCGTGAGGGGCCGCGGGGGCGGCAGGCGAAGCAGGGTTCATAACAGAAACACGGGCCCGGCGCGTGCTGCGCGGCCCCGCCGGGCAAAGGTAGCCCGCCCAACGCCGGGCCCAAAGCAGCGCTTGTTACATCCAATCCACCGCTTACCTTGCGCTGCGCCTTAGCCTTTGCTATGTCCAATTACGGACTCGACCTTGTGTACCGCCCTGACCTACCGGCCCTCATCGCCCGCTGGCAGCGCGAAATCACGCCCCAGGAGCTGCAAGCCGGTTACCAAGCCGTGCTAACAGCGGCCGACGCAGCCGGGTGCAGCCGCTGGCTACTCGACCTGCGCCGCCGCGAAGATGTGGTAGAACCCGCCGTGAATGCTTGGTTCGGCACCACTTTTGCGCCAGCGTTGCGGGGGCGCTACGCGGCTGCGGTGCGGCTGGCGTTTTTGGTATCGCCGCTGCGGGCGCAACAGGCCGTTACGGCTGTGGTTTCGGCCGCTAGCACCGATTGCCGCATTGCTACCTTCACCGACGAAGCCGCTGCCCACGCTTGGTTGGCCCAGGCCGAAGGCTAGGGCTTTAGTCGTGCATCGAAGTCCGACGTGAAGTTTTTAGGAAGGTTGCGCCGATTTCTAAAAATATTTTGTCATTTTTGCCTCAACTGCCTTGCGGATGCCCTAAGTGCGCCGCTACATTTGGCAACCGCTTGCAACGTTCTGCTTACAACCGGTATCTTCCGTTTTATTTCCTGTAATCTCTCAAGCTGCATACTATCGGTTCAAGCTCTACGTTCCCCTTATCCGTAGTCCTTTATGGAATCCATGCAGCTGAGCGATTCCGCGCTCGTTTCGCTTTACCTGGCCGGCCAGGAATCCGCCTTCGCGATGCTGCTTGAGCGGCACCGAAGCCGGACCTTCACCACCATTCTGCTCATCGTACGCGACGAAGACGTTGCTGAAGACCTCCTCCAAGACGCATTCATTAAAGCCATCCACGTGCTGAAAAGTGGCCGCTACAACGACGAAGGCAAGTTTGGGCCCTGGCTGTGCCGCATTGCGCACAACCTGGCCATCGACGCTTTTCGCCGCGGTAAGCGTGTGCCCCACCTCAGCCTCGACGGCGACGGGCCTTTAGCCAATTCGCTCGCCCATTCGGAAGAAGGAGCCGACGATGCCTTGGCCCGCGAAGAAACCCACGCCCGCCTGCGGGAGCTAATCCAGGAGCTGCCCCCGGCCCAGAAAGAAGTGCTGCTCATGCGCCACTACGGCGACCTGAGCTTTCAAGAAATTGCCGACGCCACCGGGGTGAGCATTAACACGGCCCTCGGCCGGATGCGCTACGCCCTGATAAACCTACGGAAGAAAATGGCCGTAAACCCGTCTTACTATGATTCAAACCTTACCCTATACGACCCTACTGCGCTACGTGTACAACGAATTGCCAGCTAGTGCCTTGCCCGAAGTGGAAGAAGCTCTCCAACACGATTCCGAGCTGGCCATCGCCTGCGCTGACTTACTGCTGGCCCAGCGCACCCTCGACGGCCTGCGCTGCGAGCCCCGCCCGGCGGTATCGGCCCGCATTTTAGAATACTCGCGTACGTTTCCGACCGGCAGTTAGGCCCCGGAATTTCGCCCGACCTTTGCCATCCCAAGCGCTGCTCGCCGCAGCGCCTGGGATGGTTTTTTGCTTACTGGCCGCGCCAATTCTTCGTTTATGACCCGTCCTGAGCGGTTTCGCTTCTTCCTCGATTACTTCACTGTCCACTTCCCGGCCCCCAAAACCGAGCTCATCTACCGTAACCCCTACGAGCTCATCGTGGCCGTGGTGCTGAGCGCTCAGTGCACCGACAAGCGCGTAAACTTAGTGATGCCAGCACTGCTGGCGGCCTTTCCCACCCCTGCCGCCCTCGGCGCCGCTACGGCCGACGAAGTTTTTCCCTTCATCCGCAGCGTTTCGTACCCCAACAACAAGGCGAAACACCTCGCTGGGCTGGGCCGGATGTTGACGGAAGACTTTGGCAGTGAGGTACCCAGCCAACTCGACGAATTGCAGCGTCTGCCCGGTGTGGGCCGTAAAACGGCCAACGTCGTGGCATCTGTTATCTACAACCAGCCCGCCATGGCCGTCGACACGCATGTGTTTCGGGTGTCGCACCGCCTGGGCCTGGTGCCCAAAACTGCCACCACGCCCCTGGCCGTCGAGAAAGGCCTGGTCCGCCACATTCCCCAGGCCCTCATCCCCAAAGCCCACCACTGGCTAATTCTGCACGGCCGCTACATCTGCGTAGCCCGCAGCCCCAAGTGCGGCATTTGCCCGCTGGCGCCCAGCTGCTTGTATTTCGAAAAGAACGTGGCGCCGCTGGCTGGCCTTGTCCCACCAAAAGCAGCAAAGCCCAAAGCCAGCGCCGAATAAACCTGCAAAGCTGCACCGGGGGCCCCAGTAGCGGGCCGTTAGGTCACCGCATTTTCCAGCACTCGCTGCACTACCGCAGCCAGTTGTTGACGGTCAAATTCTTTGGCGGCCAGGGCCCTGCCGCGCTGGCCAGCCGCTTGCAGCTGCGCCGGCTGGGCCAGCAATTCGCGCAAGCGAGCGGCCAGTTTCGGGGCGTCACCAGCCGGAACGTACCAGCCGCAACCGTGGGTTTCGACCAGCTTTTTGGTCCAGCCTTGGTTGGTAACGACCACCGGCGTGCCCACTGCTAGCGCGTCGTAGAGTTTGGCGGGCGAGTTGGCGTCGAGCACCGGCAAGTTCAGGAACGACACCACAGCCACATCGGCCAGCCCAAACCAGGCAAACACTGCGTGGCGTGGTAGCCCGCCCACCAGCCGGATGCGCCCGGGCCAACGCGCCGCCGCCGCCGCCGCTAGCGGCTCGTAGTAGCCGTGGCCCAGAAACAGCCACACCGCGTCGGGGTCGGCCGCCACCAGTATTTCCGCCGCAGCTATTAGCGTCGGGATATCGTTGGCCCGGCCGAAGGTGCCGGCGTAGAGCACCACTTTTTTGCCATTTAGACCTTGGTCCTGCCGCAGCGCTGCCACGGCCGCCGGCGTGGCCCGGGCCGCCAAGTCGAGGTCGGTGCCGTTGAGCACGGTGGTTACCTTTTCAGCAGCAACGCCCAAGTCAATCACGTAGCGCGTCATGTCGGGCGAGAGCGGCAAAATGTGCTGGGCGCTGTGGTACAACCGTTTCTCTAGCGCAAATAGCTGTTGCCGGGCCAGGACCGTGGGCACGGCCCCCATCGCCACCGGAAACGCCGGCCACAAATCCTGCACCTCGAACACCCACGGCACCCGCCGCCAGCGCGCCACCTGCGCCGCTGCCCAAGCCGCCGTCAGCGGCGTGCTGATGCCCCAGATAACGTCGGGCTTCTCCATTCGCAGCCCCGCCCGCACGGCCCACGCCGCGTACTGCGCAAACGCCAGGGCCCGGCGCGCGGGGCCCATCTTATTATCGTATGGGATGCTGGCTTCACGAATTTCTACCCCAGCCGGCACCCATGGAAACTCGTGCGTCAGCCGTTGCCCACGCCAAGCGGGCGTGGTCAGCAGCGTTACCCGGTGGGTCTGGGCAATATGGGCCAGCAGCGCATAGTGCCGGCTGGTGGCCGGGCAGTCGGGGTTGGTATGGTACTGGCTGAAGACAGCAATGTGCACGTAGTCAATGGATGAGTGGGCGAATGAGTGAATGAGTGAATGAGCATAATGCCATGTGGGCAGCACTCATTCACCCGCTCACTTATTGCCGCTTGGGCCGGTAGTGCGATTCGTTAAGCAGCTTCTGGGCGCTGCGCGCTGCCATAAGCTGGGCTAAAGTCACGTTAGGGTGGTCGTTCATGTACTTGCGCACAATTTGCAATCCCACCCACTGGCCCACCCGGCCGGGGCAGGTAGCATCAATTTCGGGCACGTTGGGCCGTTCGCCCACGTACTTCTGGATGGTGAAAGGTGTGGTGTTGTACAGCAGGTTTTGCTCCAGAAAATGGGCCCATATCTTACCCTCGTTGGCAGTCACGCCCACCACTTCTTTCCTGGTAAAGCCCAACAACAACGAATCGGGTACACAAGGCAGCGCGCGGCCCGCAAAATATAGCGCCTTGCCACCGCTCACCATAGCATCAAGCATGGTATTAGCAGGCAGCTCGTGGCGGTTGTACTTGGTGGCTACGCGCAATGCCAATGATGGCATTAAGTTGGCCGGCGTGTAGTTGCGCAGAATATATTTGGGCATTTCCACCGGCCGAAACTTGGCTTGGGTCCCCGCAAACCAGTCGAGGCTCAGCACCAGCAAACTGTCGTTCACAAAAATATCTTTGCCCTCAAACCCACTCACAAACGTGGCCGCGCGCGGAGCCTGGAACCCCGGAAAGTAATACTTCACCCGTCCGAACAGGGCCCCCAGGTCGCGGCCCAGCGCGGCGCTGTCCGGAAAGGCAGCGGCCGTCTGCTGCGCCAGTTCACGCAAGTGCGGTTCGGCCGCCAGGCGGGCCAAGGCGGTGGCTCCGGTAGTATCGGTAGCCGTACGCCGCTGTAAATAAAAGCGCGCGAACGCCGGGTGCGCGTTCATAAATGCCACCGCGCCGCTGGGGCCCTGGATTTTAAAAAACGCAGCTTCCAGCCGCTGCACTTGCACGGCGGGCATGGGAGCGTCGGTAGCTGCATCGGGCCGGCAGCCAGCTGGTTGGCTCCGGCCGCAGCCCGCCAAGGCCAGCGCAGCAGCCAGCAAAACGGACCAGGGCCCTCGTTTAGCAATTCTTTTCTTATCCACGCGTTTCTAACTTTCGGGTAAAATTAGCCACAACCTGGGCCCCGACCCGCAACCATTCCCTCATTCTTTCTATCTTCATTTTATGAAAAGATTGTTTCTTTCCTTATCGATTCTTGTGGCCAGTGCTACAGCGGTTTCGGCCCAGGTCGAAATTGGTATTAAAGTATCGCCTTCTGTCACGTACCTACGCACCGATGCCGCCTCTACTTACCAGTTCAAAGACGAGAAGAGCCAGTTAGGATTCGGTGGTGGCTTGATCGTGGATTATTTTTTTGGCGAAAACTACGCTTTCAGCACTGGTTTGATGCTAACCGGCAAAGGTGGCACCTATTCCTACCAAAAAGATTATCGGGCCCTAAATCCAAATGACCCGCTTATTCCAAAGGGCGATGTGCAAAAACTGAGTACGCAGTATCTTGAATTGCCTTTGACCGTCAAGCTTTTCACCAATGAAATTGCCCCAGCCACGCGTTTGTATTTTCAACTCGGTGGTTCGCTCGCCGTACCCATCGGAGCCCGCATCAATGGCGAAAAACGGTACACTGACCCCGACACTAACGAAGAAACTACCGCGCTGAGCCACGTATTATTTATTGACGCTAATGCGTTAGTGGCTTTTGGCGCCGAGTACCAGTTGGGCCGCAGCACCAAGTTACTAGCAGGCCTGAGCTATCACCGCGGCCTAGTCAACCTTGACCATTACTTCGAAAAAACCCGGGGCTTCAGCGACGTCACCATCAAAAACAACGTATTCGCCCTAGACCTGGGAATGAAATTTTAATCGCTGATTAGACTGGTCAACCGTGATTTCACTGCTTTTTTAGATCATAAAGTGCACATCAAAAAGCCCCGGCTGCAATTACAGTCGGGGCTTTTCATTGATAGACGAATCAGTGAAATCCGTTAAATCTGCTTAATCTGCGGTCCTAGTCGGTAAATTCGATTTCCCGGTCTTGCACCTTGCTCATGGCCGCGGCCATCGAGCGAAGCTGAATTTCCTCGCCGCGTTCGTCCTCAATCCGGTAATCGGTGAGACCCAAGCTACTGTCTTTTACTAGTTTCACCCATTTGTAGTACTTCAGATACCACTTCATTTGGCGCGAAACCAAGCCTTTGGTGTAGTAGGCGTACAGGAAGGGGTGCACCGACAGCGTGAGGCCCGATTGGTTCTGGGCCACCAGCAGGTCGTCGATGCTGTTATCAATGTCGTCCGTTACCTGAATAGAGGCCGAAATGCGGCCCGTGCCGCCGCAGGTGGGGCACACCTCGCCGGTCACGATGGTTTCAGCTGGCCGCACGCGCTGCCGCGTGATTTGCAGCAACCCAAACTTGGTCAGGGGCAGCACCGTGAATTTGGCTTTGTCGGCCTTCATCACGTCGCGCACGGCGTCTTCCACCTTCTTGCGGCTCTCAGCAGCACGCATGTCGATGAAGTCCACCACAATGATGCCCCCCATGTCGCGCAGGCGTAGCTGTCGCGCCACCTCTTTAGCAGCCAGCAGGTTAATCATCAAAGCCGTGGCTTCCTGATCGTTTTCCTGGTTGCTTTTACTGCCCGAGTTCACGTCGATGACGTGCAGAGCCTCGGTGTGCTCGATGACGAGGTAGCCGCCGCCGGGCACGGTCACGGTCTTGCCAAACAGCGTTTTAAGCTGCTTTTCAATGCCCGTTTGCTCGAAGATTTTGACCTTGGTGTTGTGCAGCTTCAGCAGCCCGAGCTTATCGGGTGCAATCTTCTGCAGGTAGTCGCGCATCTCCTCGTACATGGCCGGGGCATCGACCAAAATGCTGTCGAACGATTCGTTGAGCATGTCGCGCAGCATCGACGAGGTGCGCCCCAGTTCGCCCAGCACTTTATCGTTCGGCTTGGCGGTGCGCAGCGTGGTGTACAGTTGCTCCCACTTGCCCACCATGTCCTGCATGTCCTTATCCAGCTCGGCCACGTCGCGCCCCTCCGCTACGGTGCGGATGATGACGCCAAAGTTCTCGGGCTTGATGCTGGTGATGAGGCGCTTGAGCCGGTCGCGCTCCGCTTTGCTCACGATCTTTTTGCTCACGCTAATCGTGTTCGAAAACGGCATTAGCACGAGGTAGCGGCCCGCCATCGAAATGTCGGTACTCACCCGGGGCCCCTTGGTGGAAATGGGCTCCTTGATGACCTGCACTACAATTTGCTGGCCTTTTTTAAACACGCTGTCGGCCTTACCCACTTTTTCGAGGGGCGGCTCAAACGTGAACTGGTTAAGGCTAGCCGCGGGGGCCCGGCCGCTTTGCACGGTCCGTGCCCACTTCGTAAACGAGGGGTATTGCTCGCCCAAGTCGCCGTAGTGCAGAAACGCGTCCTTTTCGTAGCCAATGTCTACGAAGGCCGCGTTGAGGCCGGGCATCACCTTTTTCACAGTGCCCAGGAAGATATCGCCCACCGAATAGTTGGTGTCGTTGCGGTCGAAGTGGTACTCAATGAGCCGCTTATCCTGCAACAGCGCAATCCGTTCGCCTTCCTGAGTAGAATTAATGACTAATTCATTACTCAATGTCTTGTTTAGTTAAAGTAGCTCCGATGGACGAATATATAGCGATACCCCAAAACCGGCAAAAGGGAAGCCAGAACCCAAAGTTCTGACTTCCCTCGCGAGCCACAGGAAAAGCACACACCCGCCGCATCCGGGAGGCTACTGTGAGAGATGGGCAGCCGGCAGGTTTCAAACCGAAACCACCGGTTGCCAAAGCACCCCGAGGGGCGGCTTACTTCTTCTTGTGGCGATTCTTGCGCAGGCGCTTTTTACGCTTGTGGGTGGCAATCTTATGACGTTTACGTTTTTTACCGCAGGGCATGTGCTTGTGGGTTAAGTTTTTGGGATTGGGGTACAGTTATTTCAATTTGGCCAGCTCTTCCTCGACCGATGCGGCCAGGGCCGGGTCGGCACTGAGGCTTTTAGCCGCCAAAAAGGCGGCGCGGGCCTGTTCTTTAGCCCCCGTCCGGGCCGAGGTCACGCCCAGGTAAAACTGGGCATTCACGTTTTTGGGATTCACCTTCACCAACTGCTGGAAGCGCTCCACGGCTTTGTCGTACTGGTTGCTTTGCACCGCCAGAATGCCCAGGTCGTACAGCGCTCTTTCGTTGTTGGGGTCGGCGGCCAGTACCTCGCGCAACAGCGTTACGCCCTGCACGGGGTTGTCGGAAGCCATGTAGGCCATGCCCAGGTTGGTCTTGGCGTCGAGATTATTGGGGCTCTTGGCCAGCACTTTGGTATACAAATCACGGGCCTTGCCGCCGAGCAGCTTGATGCGCTCGTCCGACGAAGCAAAGCTAAACGCCTGGAAATAGGCATCCGCCGCTTGCTGCAACGCCTGGGGCCCCGGCTGCGCCGCGGCCACCTGCTCGTAGTAATAGCCCGCGCTGTCGAAGCGCTGCACGTTCTCGTAGCGGCGGGCCAGCAGCGTGGCGGCCTCAGCCCGTTGGGCCGGGGTACCGGCTTTGGCAAACTGCCCCACCAAGCGGTTCAGTTCCTGGCGCTGCTCTCGACTGGCCGTAGTGTGGGGGGCAGCGGCTGTGGGGCCCTCCGGGGAGGTAGTGGGCCCCGCCTCGGCCGACACGGGGCCCGACGACGCATCGGCTTTGGAGCCGTTGGTGGCTGGACCGCCACCGTCGCGGTTGGCCGTGCGGGCCGCATCCTGGGTCAATTCCGCCTTTCCTTCCTTGGGCTTCACAATGCCTTTGGGAAGCACAAACAAGCCGCCAATCAGCGCCAAGGCGAGGACTAGGACCAGTACTTGGTGAGCAGCGGGACGGGAGGCGGTGGCAGCCATAGAAAATAGCCGGCCGCCGGGCTTCCCATTTGTAGGAAGACGCCGGCGGCACAGCCGGTAATTAGCTAGTAATCAGCAACGAAAACTTAAGCTTTAGCAGCCGTGGTTTTTACTTTCTTGCTGTTTTTGATTTTAGCCACGAAGGTTTTCGACGGCTTGAAGCTCGGGATGTAGTGCTCCTCGATGATGAGCGACGTGTTTTTCGAGATGTTGCGGGCCACTTTCCGGGCGCGCTTCTTGTTAACGAAAGAGCCGAAGCCGCGCACGTAAATGTTGTTGCCCTCGGTCATCGAATCCTTCACCACTTTGAAGAAGGCTTCTACGGTCATCAACACATCTGCTTTCTCGATGCCGGTTTTCTGCGAAATTTCGGCGATTACCTCTGCTTTGGTCACGTTGGTTATGTACTTAGGGTAAAAAAATAAGAATCTGGGCAATAAAAATTCCCGCTTTCCGCGTAAGCCCTTGCCCGGTAGGCGATTCGCTTATGAAATCGGGCCACAAAGGTAGCTTCTTTTTTGGTTTTTCCCAATCACCCACTGCAATCGGGGCCCCGGCCCAATTTATTCGTCCTCAAAATTTTGGCTAATCTCCCCCGCCAACCTTCTGTGCTGGCCGCCGCGCTGCTGGCCTGGTACCCCCGCCACCACCGCGACTTGCCCTGGCGCCATACCCGCGACCCATACGCCATCTGGCTGTCCGAAGTTATTCTCCAGCAAACCCGCGTGGCGCAGGGCCTCCCCTATTACGAAGCCTTTCTGGCCGCTTACCCCACGGTGCAGGCGCTGGCCGGGGCCCCCGAGCAGGAAGTGCTGCGCTTGTGGCAGGGACTGGGCTACTACTCCCGGGCCCGCAACATGCACCATACGGCCCAGCAAGTGGTGCAGGAGCACGGCGGCCAATTCCCGACCACCTACGCCGGCCTGCTGAAGCTGCGCGGCGTGGGGCCCTACACGGCGGCGGCTATTGCCTCGTTTGCCTTCGACGAAGCGGTGGCCGTGCTCGATGGCAACGTGTACCGAGTGCTGGCGCGCATTTTTGGGCTGCACGCCGACATTGCCGCGCCAGCCTCGCGCAAGGAATTTCAGGCCCTGGCCGACCAGCACATTCCAGCCTCGGCCCCTGCCGATTTCAACCAGGCCATCATGGAGTTTGGGGCCCTGCAATGCACCCCGGCGCGGCCCGATTGCCTGTTTTGCCCCATGCAGCACAGTTGCTGGGCGTTTCAGCACGGGCAAGTGGCACTGCTGCCGGTAAAGAGCAAAGCAAAGGCGGCGCGTGTGCGCTACCTGCACTACCTGGTGCTGCGCCACGGCGAGGCCATGTACTTAAAGAAGCGCGGCGAAAAAGATATTTGGCAGGGCCTGTACGACTTCGCCGTAGTTGAAACCACTGGCTTAGAGCTGGATGCGGCCGAGGTGCTGCGCCACGTGGAAGCCCTGGGCGGCCAGCTCGATACTAGCCTCGCGGCCGAGCCAGGGGCCCCACCCCTGCTCAAGCACGTGCTGAGCCACCAGAAGCTGGAGGCGCGCTTCCATACCGTGTGGCTGGCGGGGCCCCTGCCGGCGACATCCTTGGCCGATACGGGCCTGCGGGCGTATTCGCCGGCCGAAATTGAGGAGTTACCCAAGCCGCAACTTATTGCCAATTATTTGGGCAAAAATTGAAATTATTTTACTAACCAATTTGGTAATTTAATTTTCGGCGCGTACTTTTATAGCACCTTAATCTCTGCGAGGTAAAACGCATTTTACCATTTTTAACCCCTACCGTCATGGCCGGAGTAAACAAAGTAATTTTAGTAGGCAACTTGGGCAAGGACCCCGAGGTGCGGCACCTGGAAGGCGGCGTAAGCGTGGCGCACTTCACGCTCGCCACCAACGAGTACTTCAAAGACAAGCAAGGCACGCGCGTGGAGCGCACCGAGTGGCACAACATTTCCGCCTGGCGTGGCCTGGCGGAAATGGCCGACAAATTCCTCAAGAAAGGCCAGCAGGTGTACATCGAAGGCAAGCTGCGCACCCGCCAGTACCAGGACAAAGACCAGCAAACCCGCTACATCACCGAAATCATCGCCGATGAGATTTCGATGCTGGGCGCCCGGCCGGGCGGCTCGCCCGGGGCCCCGGCCGCGGTGGCCGAGCCAGCGGTCAGCTTTCGGCAGGAGCCGGAGCTGGACCAGCTGCCGTTTTAGCCGTGCGTCCGTCTCGTTTCTGAAAAGCCCTGGCACCACGCCGGGGCTTTTTTCGTTGCGGCGGGGCGGGAGTACCTTTGAACGGCGGCGACCATTAATAGCAATCCGTGAAACATTCTACTTTTTTGCCGCGCTTCGCCGGCCGGCTGGCTTGGCTGGGGGCCCTGGCCCTCGGGCTGGCCGCATGCACGGCCGCGCCCGACTTCACGCCTAAGCCCAAGGGCTACAACCGTATTGTGTTGCCGCCCCACCGCTACCGGGCCCTGCCCGATGGCCACCCCTACACGTTCGACTACTCGCAGTCGGCGGTGGTGAAGCGCGACTCGTCGTACATGGCGCAGCCGCACTGGCTGAACATCTATTATCCACAACTGCATGCCAACGTGCAGATTACGTACATGGACGTGGCCCGCGACCGGCGCCTCTACAACAAGATGATGGAGGACGCTCGCAAGCTCACCGGCAAGCACCAGGTGAAGGCCACGGCCATTGATGAGCGCATTTTGAAGATGCCCAACGGCATGCGGGCTTCGGTGTTTGAGCTGCAAGGCGAGGTGCCAAGCCAGTTCCAGTTTTATACCACCGACAGCACCAAGCACTTTTTGCGCGGGGCCCTGTACTTCCAAACCGCCACCGCCAACGACTCGCTGGCCCCGGTAATTGAGTACGTGAAAACCGACATGGTGCAGATGCTGAATACGTTGAAGTACCGGTAGTTAAGCTGTTAGCTGTTAGATTTCTGTGCCAGGTTGGCGTTATTCAAGTAATTTATCGAAAAGCTAACAGCTGACGGCTAATAGCTAACAGCTCAAAAACATGAGTTTCTTTAATACCCGGCTGGAGTTTTTGCGGGGCGTGGGGGCCCAGCGGGGGCAGCTGCTGGGCAAGGAGCTGGGCCTGTTCACCTACGGCGACCTGATCCAGCGCTATCCGTTCCGCTACCTCGACCGGACGCAGTTTTACAACGTCGTGGATTTGCACGAAGACCTGCCTTACGTGCAGGTGAAGGGCATTTTGCGCAACCGCCAACTCGTGGGCGAGGGCCCCAAGCAGCGCCTCACGGCCACGCTGAGCGACGCCAGCGGCGACCTGGACCTGGTGTGGTTCAAGGGCATCAAGTGGATGCAGCAGATTGTGCAGAACCAGAAGGAATACATTCTGTTTGGCAAGCCCACGATGTTCAACGGGCGGCCCCAGATGGCCCACCCCGAGCTGGAGGAAGTGACCGAGGCTAAGGCGGGCCAGAGCTTTTTGCAGCCGGTGTACAACACCAGCGAGAAACTCAAAAACTACCACCGCGTGGACAGCAAGGCCATCATGCGCATGGTGGCCGACCTGCTGAAAATTGCGCTGCCGCACGTCACCGAGACGCTTTCGCCAGCCCTCGTGGAGCAGTACGCGCTGATGGGCAAGGCCCAGGCGATGCAGCAAATCCACTTTCCGCAGAACCCGGACTTGCTGGCCGCGGCGCGGTTCCGGCTCAAGTTTGAGGAGCTGTTTTACATCCAGCTCAAGCTGTTGCGCCAGAAAGACCAACGCAAGGTGACGCTGGCCGGCCAGATTTTTAACCAGGTGCCCACGCTGGTTGATTTCTATAACAACCACCTCAGCTTCGATCTCACGGGGGCCCAGAAGCGGGTTATCCACGACATTTACAAGGACTTCTGCGCCGGCCAGCAAATGAACCGGCTGTTGCAGGGCGACGTGGGCTCGGGCAAAACCATCGTGGCCTTCATCGCCATGCTGATGGCGGCCGACAACGGGGCCCAGAGCTGCCTTATGGCCCCCACCGAAATCCTGGCCGACCAGCACTACCAGGGCCTGAAGGTGTACGCCGACGCGCTGGGCATCCACTTGGGCAAGCTCACGGGCAGCACCCGCACGGCCCAGCGCCGCGTGCTGCACGAGGAGCTGCGCAACGGCACGATGCACATGCTGGTGGGCACCCACGCCCTGCTGGAGGACGTGGTGCAGTTCCGCAACCTGGGCCTCACGATTATGGACGAGCAGCACCGCTTCGGGGTGGCGCAGCGCTCGAAGCTGTGGCAGAAAAACCCGCACGTCATCCCGCACGTGCTGGTGATGACGGCCACGCCCATCCCGCGCACGCTAGCCATGACGCTGTACGGCGACCTCGACGTGAGCGTGATTGACGAGCTGCCGGCCGGCCGCAAACCCATCGTGACGGTGCACCGCTACGACGCCAACCGCCTGAAAGTGTTTGAGTTCATTCGCCAGCAGGTGCAGCTGGGGCGGCAGGCGTACATCGTGTACCCGCTGATTGAGGAGTCGGAAACATTGGACTACAAGGACCTGACAGATGGCTACGAGAGTGTGACGCGCGCCTTCCCGGAAATGCAAATTAGCATGGTGCACGGGCGCATGAAAGCCGAGGAAAAGGACTTCGAAATGGCGCGCTTCGTGAAAAAAGAAACCCAGATTATGGTGGCCACCACCGTAATCGAAGTGGGCGTAAACGTGCCCAACTCGTCGGTGATGGTGATTGAGTCGGCCGAGCGATTCGGCCTTTCGCAGCTGCACCAGCTGCGGGGCCGCGTGGGCCGCGGGGCCGACCAGAGCTACTGCATCCTCATGTCGGGCTTCAAACTGAGCAAGGACGCCCGCACCCGCCTCGAAACGATGGTACGTACCAACAACGGCTTCGAAATTGCCGACATTGACCTAAAGCTCCGGGGCCCCGGCGACCTCATGGGCACTCAGCAAAGCGGCGTGCTTGACCTGCTTATTGCCGACTTGGCCAAGGACGGACGCATCCTGAGCGAGAGCCGCGCCGCTGCCCAGTCGCTACTGGCGGAAGACCCCGAATTGGCCAAGGCCGAAAATGGTAACATCCGCCACCACATTGACAGCTTACCCGCCAACGCCGTGAACTGGAGCCGGATTAGCTAAAAATACAAGCCTAAAAAAGCGGCCTCGATGAAGCCGCTTTTTTAGATTAGAACAGTGCCAAGGAGCTGGGCACATTAGCCGGTTGCGAGCTGTTGCGCACCAGCACTACGGGGCTGCTGGTTCTGGGGGAAAAGTGGTTGGCGGGGGCCATCAATTCGGAGAAAGTAGCGGTAATGACCGGTGGATTGGGACGCGACCAACGCCCAACGACCACAAAACTCAAGAGCAAAAAAAGTTTTCCTATTGTTTTCATAAAGGAAACGCCTCTCGGCACGAAAAGAATAATTCTTGAAATATTTACAATCAATCAATTTTTAAAGTAATAGCTAGTAGTTGCCCTGGTAAAGTACGGTGTTTAGTGGAAAGGAGCAGACGTTCGAGCTACACCTTAAACGGTGCCGCTATACGAAAGTTTATTCGCATCGGTTGTGTTTATGCTACCCTTTTGTTACCCACTCAGCGCACTTAGGCGCCTAGCTCCCACGCCACACAGACTATAAGCAAACGCTACATTTGATGCATAAGCATATGGGCACAGGTATGCCTTCTGGTATTAATCTAATTTTCACTAAATGCAATACCATCGAATTAAGGCTATTTTGGCTGCAATGGGACTGTTGACCACGGCTGCACCAGTTTGGGCCCAAAAGGTCAAATCCGTCCCGTTCAGTTACCAGCCCGAGCAAGGCGCTGACCGCTACGACAGCCGGGTGCCAGTCAAAACATTGCCGCTGGCCGCTGGCAGCGGCTTCATCATTCTGGCCCACCAAGCCAACGGTGGCTACGCCGTGGAGCGCTACGACCAAGCCCTAAAAAAGCAGTGGGAGGCTACCCTGCCCGTAGCCCCGGGCGAAACGGTGGAAGCCTTCGGGATGGGTCCCGAGCAAGCTTGGGTGGTGCTGCACCACAAAGATGAAAGCGACCAAAACCTGACCTTACACCCGGTGAACCTGCGCAATGGCCAGTTGGGGCCCCCGGTGGTACTGGTGGCGGCCCCTGCCCGCGACCGCCGCCCGGGCGTGGCCATATCGCCCGATGGCACGCACCTGCTGGCCTTCGCCTACCAAACCCGCGAAGAGCAAATTAGGACCCTCAACGCAACGCTGTTTGACCAGAAGCTGAATAAAGTACTGAGCCGGACCTATGACTTCCGGGCCACGCGCGAATTTTTCTCGCCCAACGTGCTGGTGGCCAACGATGGGGCCCAGCTTGTAACGATGCTCAGCGATGGCATGAGCAAGCTGACCGTGCGCCGCTACCCGGCCACACCCGACCTGCCCACGCAGGCCACGCCGGTGCCGGTGCTGGGTGTGCCGGTGGGCGGCATCTTCGGGGGCCGCACCATCCGCATCCGCGACGCGCGGTTCAAGCTGCTGCCCGACGGCCAGCTCTACGCCGCCGCGCTGGTGGCCGACTACGATTCGGGCGAGCTAACGGGGTTGAAAGTAGTGCGCTTTGATTTCGACAAAAACGACATCAAGCTGAGCGATGAGGTCCCCTTCGATGCTCCCTACTTGGCCGCCGTAGGCCAGGCCACCGGGGCCCCGGCGCCCAAGCGGCTGGAGGATATCTACCTAGCCGACTTACTTCTCACGCCCGAAAAAAACCTGGTAGTGCTGGCCGAGCGCCACTACGAGGAAGGGGGCCCCGAGCTGCCCGTGCACGCCCGCGAAATCCACGCATTTGGCTACAACAGCTTTGCCCGGCCGAGCTGGCACAAGCTGATAGCCAAGGACCAAACGGCCCCGGCCGTGGACAGCTACACGGGCATCGGCTTCCGGGCCGCCGTTTTCAACGAAGAAATCCAACTGGTGACGCTGGAAACCCTGGCCGGCAAATCGGACCTGTACCTGCGCCACCTGCCGGCGCTAGGCGGCGTGGCCTCGCCCCCGCAGCGCCTCAAGCTGAACGTGGCCGACGACAAACAATTGGCCTACGTAAAGGACTTCACCGCTTGGCTGGGGCCCAAAACCATCATCGGCATCAGCCGCCCCAGCAAGCGCTCTGCTGCGCTGCAACTCGACCGGGTAGAACTGAAATAGGCCAGTTATAAGCCATCAAAAAAGCCATTCCCGAACCGGGAACGTCTTTTTTGATGACTATTACTTGAATGCTAGTAGATGTAGTCGTTGGCTTCGATGAGGCCAGCGGCCACGCGGCGGCGGGCGTCTTTCACGTTGAAGAGGTCGGCCTTGGTGAAGCGCTTGAGGCCCATGCTCAGCAAACGCTGCTCGTCGCCTTCGGTCATGCTGGCGATGGCTTCCTTGCCGGCGCGCTCCACGATGTCAATGGTGTCGGAGAGGTACACGCGGGCCATGTCCAGCTCGCGGCTCAATGTCTCCTCGCCTTTGGCAGCAATTTCTTTTTCCACGCGCAGCAGGGTGCTTTCGGCCACGTAGGTTTTGATGGCCATGTCGGCGATGTTGGTCAACACTTCCTGCTCCTTGGCTAGCGAGTTCATGTACTTCTGCACGGCCGTGCCGGCCACCATCAGGATGGCTTTTTTGAGGCCAGCAATGGCTTTTTTCTCGGCGGCAAACGGCGAATCGTCGCTCTCGCCCATGCTCGGAATGGCCAGCAGCTCTTGCTGCACGGCCTGGGCGGGGCCCATCAGGTCAATTTCACCCTTCAGGCCCTTCTTCAAAATCATGTCCACCGCCAGCATGCGGTTAATTTCGTTGGTGCCCTCAAAGATGCGGTTGATGCGCGAGTCGCGGTAGGCGCGGTCCATCGGGTAGTCGGCCGAGAAGCCGTAGCCGCCGAAAATCTGCACGCCTTCGTCTACCACGTAGTCCAGCACTTCCGAGCCTTCCACTTTCAGCATGGCGCACTCTACGGCAAACTCGCGGGCGGCGCCCAGCAGGGCCTCGTTGCTCCCCTTGCCTTCCGCTAGCAGGCGCTGCTCCATGCGGTAGATGTCGTCGCCGGCGCGGTAGATAGCCGATTCTACGGCATACATGCGGATGGCTTGCTGGGCCAGCTTGTAGCGAATAGCGCCGAACTTGCTGATGGGCAGCTTGAACTGCACCCGCTCGTTGGCGTACTTAATGCTTTGGATGGCCGCGCCTTTGGCCCCGCCCAGGCAAGCGGCGGCCAGCTTGATGCGGCCGATGTTCAGCACGTTGAAGGCGATGAGGTGGCCTTTGCCAATCTCGCCCAGGACGTTCTCTTTGGGTACCTGCGCGTCGCTGAAAAACACCTGGCGCGTGCTGCTGCCACGGATGCCCATCTTGTGCTCCTCGTTGCCCAGGCTCAGCCCGGGCGTGTTTTTGTCCACGATGAAGCCGGTGAACTGTTCTCCGTCAATCTTGGCAAACACGATAAATACGTCGGCAAAACCGGCGTTGGTGATCCACATTTTCTGGCCGTTCAGCACGTAGTGCGTGCCTTCGGCGTTCAGCACGGCCTTGGTTTTGGCGCCCAGCGCGTCGGAGCCCGAGCCGGGCTCGGTGAGGCAGTAGGCCCCCATCAGGGTGCCGTCGGTGAGGCCGGGCAGGTATTTTTCCTTTTGCGCGTCGGTGCCGAAGTACAGAATGGGCAGCATGGCAATGCCCGTGTGCGCCGCAAACGCCACCGGGAACGAGTGGCCACCGCCCACGCCCTCCGTCACGCGCAGCGCCGTGGGGAAGTCCATGTCCAGGCCCCCAAACTGCTCGGGGATGCTGACCCCGAACAGGCCCTGCTGGCCAGCTTTCTCCATCAGGCCGCGCATCAGGCCTTCCTCGTGGTTGTCGAGGCGCTCCAACAGAGGAGTTACTTCCTGGGCCACAAAGTCCAGGCAGGTCTGGTGCATCAGGCGCTGCTCCTCACTGAAATCGGCCGGGGTGAAAACGTCCTGCGCATCGGTCGGTTTGATGATGAATTCGCCGCCCTTCACGACAGCTTTTTGGGATACTTCCATGACGGTTGTTGAGTGAGGAGTTGAAGTGGATAGAGGAGTAAGGTGTTCGGCACGCCTACTATTTTGGCAAACAATAGGGCCCCGGGATTTAGTACTGCAAGATAAACAAAATTTGTTAGGCGTGCCGACTATTTTGGCAAGAAAAAACCCACCTAAGCGGGTTTTCTCCCATTAATGCGTATTAAGCAACTGCTACTTCCAGCGTTGCTGATTCCGTGCTGGGCTCTGGTATTGGCAAGCCCTCCAGCAATAAGCCTTCGATGTGGAAGGCAATGCCTTCGCGTGCGTTTTGCTCAACCTCGGCACGCGTTTCACCGAAAGCAGCCAGGCCGGGTAAGTCTGGCGCATAAGCAGAATAGCCGGTGGAAGTGTGCTCGAAAATTACCAGGTATTTTTTCATAGCGTTTCAGCGCAAGCCAGCTTGCTTTAGGATGTTCATGGCTGTACCGATGGCCACGTCGTCAGACGGTTTGTGGCCAGCTAAAGTAACCAAACCAAGTTTAGCCGGATGTTTGAATTGCACGTGGCTTCCAGATTGCCGTACCAATACCCAACCGTCTGCCTCAATTAACTTTCATCAGGCCAACAAAGTGCAGATGGATAGCCGTTCTACTTCAGCAGCTCGTAGATGCCGGCGACGCCCTGGCCGCCGCCCACGCAGGCCGTGACGATGCCGTATTTCTGGCCCCGGTCGCGCAGCTCGTCGAAGAGCTGGATGGAGAGCTTAGCGCCCGAGCAGCCCAGCGGGTGGCCCAGGGCAATGGCCCCGCCGTTCACGTTCAGCTTTTCGGTGTCGATGCCTAGCTCGCGCACCACGGCCAGGCTCTGCGAAGCGAAGGCCTCGTTTAGCTCAAACAAGTCAATGTCGTCCAGCTTCATGCCGGCTTGCTTGAGGGCTTTCGGCACGGCCTTGATGGGGCCCATGCCCATGATGCGCGGGTCCACGCCCTCGGTGGCGTAGGTGACCATGCGGGCGATGGGCTCCAGGTTCAACTCCTTCACTAGGCGCTCCGACATCACCAGTACGAAGGCCGCGCCGTCGGAGGTTTGGGACGAGTTGCCGGCCGTGACGCTGCCGTTGGCAGCGAACACGGGGCGCAACTTGGCCAGGGCTTCGATGGACGTATCGGCGCGGGGGCCCTCGTCGGTGTCCACCACGTAGGAGCGGTTTTTCTTCTTGCCGGTGGCCTGGTCGAGGTAGGTTTCTTCCACTGTAATGGGCACGATGCTCTTGGCAAACTTGCCTTCCTTGATGGCCTTGATGGCCTTCTGGTGCGAATTGTAAGAAAACTCGTCTTGGTCCTGGCGCGAGATTTTGTAGTCCTGGGCCACGGCTTCGGCCGTCAGGCCCATGCCCATGTAGTAGTCGGGGTGCTCGTTGGCGAGCTTGTAGTTGGGCACGGTTTTCCAGCCCACGGTGGGCACCATGCTCATGCTTTCGGTGCCGCCGGCGATGATGCACTCGGCCATGCCGGCCGTGATTTTGCCCACTGCCATGGCGATGGTTTCCACGCCCGAGCCGCAGTAGCGGTTCACGATGAGGCCGGGCACGTTGATGGGCAGCGCCAGCAGCGAGATGAGGCGGCCCATTTGCAGGCCCTGCTCGGCCTCGGGCACGGCGTTGCCCACAATCACGTCGTCGACGCGGCTGGGATCCAGCGCGGGCACCGATTTCATGAGGTGTTTGATGACCTCGGCGGCAAGGTCGTCGGGGCGGGTGAAGCGGAACACGCCACGGGGGGCTTTGCCAACGGCGGTGCGGTAGCCGGCGACGATATAGGCGGTATTGGCCATTTTGATAGATTCTGTCATGCTGAGCTTGCGAAGTATCTTATCACGTTCGCGCCGCTCGGGTGAGAAATTGATTCTGGCGAAGGCAGCCGTGATAAGATGCTTCCTTCGGGACGCCAGGTAGGCATGACAAATTTTTAGTTGCGCAGCGGCTTACCGGTGGTGAGAATGCTTTGAATCCGCTCCAGCGTCTTGCGCTCGCCGCAGAGGCTCAGGAAGGCATCGCGCTCCAGGTCCAGCAGGTATTGCTCGCTCACTTCGGTGGGGGCCGACAGGTCACCGCCGCACATCACGTAGGCCAGCTTGTTGGCAATCAGCTCGTCGTGCTTCGAAATGTAGTTGCCCTGCTGCATGGCGTACACACCGGTGCGGAACATGGCCAGGGCCCCCTTGCCGTGCACTTTGATGTTGGTTTTCTGGCTGGGCTGGGTGTAGCCGGCGTCGGCCAGCTCCAGGGCGGCGGCCTTGGCCTGGGCAATCACGCGGCTGCCGTTGACCACCACTTCGTCGCCCCGGCGCAGGAAGCCCAGGTCGAAGGCCTCCGCCGCCGAGGTCGAAACTTTGGCCGTGCTGATGGTCATGTAGGTGTTGCGCAGCAGGTTGTATTCGGGCTCGCCGTCTTCGTACTTGGCGGCGGTGCGCAGCGTCATTTCCTTGGTGCCACCGCCGCCGGGAATCAGGCCCACGCCGAATTCGACCAGGCCCATGTAGGTTTCGGCCGCGGCCACCACCCGGTCGCAGTGCAGGTTCAGCTCGCAGCCGCCGCCCAGGGCCAGGCCGTGGGGGGCCCCCACCACTGGGATGCTACTATAGCGCAGCCGCATCATGGCCTGCTGGAACTGGCTAATCATCAAGTTCAGCTCGTCAAATTCCTGCTCCACGGCCTGCATGTACACCAAGCCCAGGTTGGCCCCGGCCGAGAAGGCAGGCGCGTCGTTGCCCACTACTAAGCCCCGGTAGCCGCCTTCGGCCATGTCGATGCCCTTGAGCAGGCCCTGAATCACGTCCTGGCCTATGGCGTTCATCTTCGAATGGAACTCCACGTTCAGAATGCCGTCGCCGAGGTCGATGATGGAGGCGCCGCTGTTCTTCCACAGCACCTTGCCACTGGCCCGCAGGTTGTCGAGAATGATAAAGTTCTCCACGCCCGGCACCGGCTGGTAGCTTTTTGAAGCAATGTCGTAGAACTCGCGCACGCCGGCGACGCTCACCTGGTAAAAGGCCTGGTGGCCAGCGGCCAGCATTTCCGCCACCCACGGGGCCACGGTGCGGCCGGTAGCTTTGGCCAGGTCAATGCCGGCTTGCACGCCCAGCGCGTCCCAGGTTTCGTAGGGCCCCAGCTCCCAGCCGAAGCCGGCGCGCAGGGCGTCGTCAATCTTGTACAGCTCGTCGGCAATTTCGGGCACGCGGTTGCTCACGTAGGCAAACAGGCTCCCGAAGCTTAGGCGGTAAAATTCGCCGGCCTTGTCCTTACCCGCCACCAGTACCTTGAAGCGGTCGGCCACCTTGTCGATGGTCTTGGTCAGCTCCAACGTGGCAAACTTTACCTTCTGCGAAGGCTTGTATTCCAGCGTGTTGAGGTCGAGGGCGTAGATTTCTGACTTGCCGCCTTCGCCCTTTACTTTCTTGTAGAAGCCCTGGCCGGTTTTGTCGCCCAGCCACTTGTTCTCACCCATTTTCTGCACGAAATCGGGCAGGGCAAACGTGTCCTTAGCCTCGTCGTTGGGCAGGCCCTGGGCCAAGCCGTTGGCCACGTTAATGGTTGTGTCGAGGCCCACCACGTCGGAGGTGCGCAGCGTGGCTGACTTCGCGTGGCCAATCACGGGCCCCGTCAGCTTGTCGGTTTCCTCCACGGTCAGGCCCAGCTTCTGCATGGTTTGCATGGCGTCGAGTAGGGCGAATACGCCCACGCGGTTGGCGATGAAGCCGGGCGTATCCTTGGCCAGCACGGTGGTTTTGCCCAGGTACAAATCGCCGTAGTGCAGCAGGAAATCAACCACTTCCGGCTTGGTGTCGGGCGTCGGAATCACCTCCAACAGCTTCAGGTACCGCGGCGGGTTGAAGAAGTGCGTGCCGCAGAAATTTTGCTTGAAATCATCCGAGCGGCCCTCGGCCAGCAGGTGAATGGGGATGCCGCTGGTGTTGCTCGTGATGAGCGTGCCCTTCTTGCGAAACTCCTCCACGCGCTCGTAGAGGCTCTTTTTGATGTCGAGTCGCTCCACCACCACCTCAATTACCCAGTCGCAGCCGGCAATTTCCTTCAGATTGTCGTCGAAGTTGCCGGTTTTGATGCGGCTGGCCTCGCTCTTGCGGTAGAGAGGCGACGGGTTGGCAACGATTGCGGCTTGGAGCGCGGCGTTCACGATGCGGTTGCGCACGGCAGGGGCCCCCAGCTCCAGGCCTTTGGCCTGCTCGGCAGGCAACAGCTCTTTGGGCGCAATGTCGAGCAGCAGCACCTGCACGCCGATGTTGGCGAAGTGGCATGCAATGCGCGAGCCCATAACGCCGGAGCCCAGAACGGCTACTTTTTTGATGATTCGTTTCATTCAGGTTGGGTGAATGGGAAGGGATGCGGAGATGCGGAGAAGGAGCCGCGGGCCCGGTAGCGGGCCGGGGCCCTACGCCAGGTTTTCGTGGCGCAACGGCTTCAGTTCGAAGCCGTCGAACATGGTTTTTCCCTCGATGATGCCCGTAATCTGGGCCGTCACTTTCAGGAACACATCGAGCTGCGACTGCGGGATTTTCTCCCGGATTTTGGCGTTGAAATGCCGCACCGTTTGGCGCGAAATCTCTTTTTTCTCCAGGCCCAGCGGCGTCAGAAAAATGCGCACCGAACGCTTGTCCTGCGTATCGGCCTGCTTGTAAATCAGACCTTTGTCTTCCATGCTGCGCAAAATGCGCGTGAGGCTCCGGGTTTCCAGGCCCAGGAGCGGGGCAATTTTGGTGGCCGGGATGCCGTGCTCGTGGTCGATGTTGAGCAGCACAAACCCGATGCTAGTCGTGATGTCGTTCTGGGCCGCTTGGGTGTTGTACATCCGAGAAATGGCGTGCCAGGCCACTTTGATGTTGTAATCGACGGTTTCTTCGGGTTTCATGGCGCGGGATAAGTGCGGTAAACTTACGAAGAAATTTACTCGGCTTGCATACTACTTTCCCAAAAGCCGAAACGCGCGCCGCGGGCCGCCGCTCGGCTAGAACAGCCCCTCGATGAGGTCCTTGTTCTTCTCGGTGATGACCTTGCGCTTCACCTTCATGGTGGGCGTCATTTCGCCGGTTTCCACGGTCCACAGCTCGGGCAGCAGCGCAATTTTTTTCAGCTGCTCCCACTGCGCAAAGCTCTTGTTGCACTTGGCCACCAGCTCGTGGTAGAGCTTCACCACTTGCTCGTTCCGCACCAGTTCTTCGTTGGGCGCGTCGGGCACGCCGTGGCTTTTGCACCAGGCTTTCAGGTCGTGGAACGAGGGAATGATTAGCGCGGCGGCGTACTTCTTGTCGGCCCCCACCACCATGGCCTGCTCGATGAGCGGGTCTTCTTTGAGCTTGCTCTCAATCACTTGCGGGGCAATGTACTTGCCGCCGCTGGTTTTAAACATCTCTTTTTTGCGGTCGGTAATCTTCAAAAACCGCCCGTTCACCAGCTCGCCGATGTCACCGGTGTGCAGCCAGCCGTCGGCGTCGATGGTTTCGGCCGTCAAATCGGGCTTGTTGTAGTAGCCCTTCATCACCGAGGCCGAGCGGGTCAGGATTTCGCCATCGGGCGCAATTTTCACCTCCATGTTATCGATGAGGGGCCCCACGGTGCCGATCATGTTGTTCTCGCGCTCGTAGCCGTTCACGGCAATCACGGGCGAGGTTTCCGTCAGGCCGTACCCTTCCATCACCCGGATGCCGGCGGCCCAGAACACCCGCGCCAGCCGCGGTTGCAGGGCCCCGCCTCCGCTCACGATGCAGCGCAGGTTGCCGCCCAGCGCCTCGCGCCACTTGCTGAAGATGAGCTTGTTGGCAATGGCCAACTCGGTGTTGTACACGAAGCCCTGGTCTTTCTGGGTGTCATACTTCAGGCCCAGGTCCAGGGCCCAAAAGAAGAGCTTGTGCTTGATGCCGGTTTGCTCGTGGCCCTTGGCCACGATGCGGTCGAACACCTTTTCGAGCAGGCGCGGCACGGTAGTGAAGATTTCGGGCTTCACTTCGCGCAGGTTTTCGGCCACGGCTTCCAGGCTTTCGGCGTAGTAGATGCTCACGCCGCTCATCATGTACAAGTACGTGACCATGCGCTCGAAAATGTGGCACAATGGCAAGAAGCTCAGCGCCTTGTCGTGGGCCCCCACGGGCACAAACTGCTTGGAGCCGCGGTAATTGCTCAGGATGTTGTCGTGGCTGAGCATCACGCCCTTGGGCTGGCCGGTGGTGCCGCTGGTGTAGATGAGCGTAAGCAAATCGTCGGGCTCCACGGCGGCTTTTAGGGGCTCTAGGTCGGCGGGGTTGCCTTGCTGGCCCAGTTCCAGCAGCTCGCTGAAGTGGCGGGCCCCTTCGACCTTATCAAACGTGAAAACGTTCTCGGCCGGAATGGCTAGGCCCGCAGTGGCCTCCTGCACCTTATGAAACAGCTTTTCATCGGAAACAAATACGGCCTTTACCCCGGCATCGGTGAAGATGTACTTGTAGTCTTCGACCGTGATGCTGGGGTACATGGGCACGCTGGTGGCCCCGATTTGGGCAATGCCGAAGTCGGCCAACATCCACTCGGGCCGGTTCATGCTGATGAGCGCCACCTTGTCGCCGCGTTGCAAACCCAGGGCCCGCAGGCCGAGGCTTACCAGGTTGGCCTGGTCCTGCACCTGCTGGGTGCTGAGGGGCGACCACTGGCCGTTGATTTTGGCGGCCAGCGCGTCGGTCTTGGCAAACGTCGCGAGTTGGTAGGGCAGGATATCGAAAGAGCGGCGGACGTCCATCGGCGGGTGGGATGAAGCTTAAACGAGTTGAAATTGCGGCTAAATAAACGAGCTTTTTTGGCGATGGGGCCCCGGCATAGCGCGGCGGCGGCCGGGGCCCTGTTTTAAATTGCCCCGGCCGCCGCGGGAGCGTGTAATTTTACGGCCCTTGCTTTTGGTATTTTCATGAACCTGGCCCTGTTTTTTGACCCGCTCGCCGACGACGAGCCCACGGCCACCCCCACACCGCCCACTGCCCTGGCCGCCTATGCCACGCGCTTCACCGAGGCGTTCCCGGACTGGCGCGGGGCCGACGTGGCCATTCTCGGCCTCGACGAGTGGCGCGGCGCGGCCGCCGGGGCCCCACCCGCCGGCTACCACGGCGCCAACCGCGTGCGCGAGCGGTTTTACCAGCTCCAGAAAGGCACCGGGGCCCTGCGGCTCGTCGATTTGGGCAATCTGCGTCCCGGCCTCAGCCTGGAGGACACGTACCAGCGGCTGCGCGAAATTGTGGCCGCACTGCTTGAAGCCAACACGGTGCCCGTGCTGCTGGGCGGCTCGCACGACCTCGACTACGGCCAGTTTCTGGCCTACGAAACCCAGGAGCGGCCGGTGAGCTTCGCCATCGTGGATGCCCGGCCCGACATGGCCGAGCCGGGGCCCGCCACGCCGGCCGAAACCAGCCACCTGCGCCGCCTGCTGGTGCACGAGCCCAACTACGTGTTCAGCCTGGCCCACCTTGGGCACCAGCAGTACCTCACGCCGCCCGAGGTGCTGATAGCCCTCGACAAGATGCACTTCGACACGATGAGCGTGGGGGCCATCCGCACCGACCGCCGCCAGGCCGAGCCGCTGGTGCGCCAAGCCGATTTCCTGAGCATCGACCTGGCGGCTTTGCGCTGGACGGACGCACCCGGCTACGCCCCGGCCAACCCCTTCGGCCTCAGTGCCGACGACGCCACCCAGCTGTGCTGGTACGCCGGGCACAGTGAGCAGCTCACGTCGCTGGGCCTCTACGGCTACCGGCCCGAGCACGACCCCCACGGCCTGGCCGCCGCCACGCTGGCTACCATGCTCTGGTACTTTGTGGAGGGCTTTTACCACCGCCGGCCCGAAACGGGCTTCGGCACGTTCCGCTTCCTTACCTACACGGTGGTGCTGCCCGGCAACCCCGACAAGCTGGTGTTCTACAAGTCGCGCCGCGCCGACAAGTGGTGGATGGAAGTGGAAAGCCTCGGCGACAGCGCCGTGAAGCGCGTGGTGCCGTGCTCGTACGAAGACTACCTCCACGCCTCGCAGGGCGACCTGCCCGAGCGCTGGATTCGCTTGCAAGCCCTGTTGGGCTAGGTTTTAGTTGTCAGTTGTGCGTTATCAGTTGTCCCTAATTTTTTTGAGTACTGGAAATATGAGCCTGACAACTGACGACGAGCAACTGACAACTAAAACCTACACCAAAAACCAGCTCGCGTTGCGCAACGGGCAGGACCGCGACGAGATCTGGGTGGCCTACCAAGGCCGCATCTACGACGTGGGCCGCTCGCGGCTGTGGAAGCGCGGCAACCACTACGAGCACTGGGCTGGCCAAGACCTGACGCCCGGACTCGACAAAGACGCCCCGCACAACGCCAAGGTGTTCGACAATTTCCCTGTTATTGGCCTCCTGAAATAACTTTCTTGCCATGATGACCACCGAAGCACCGTCCGAATTCACCAACCTCGAAACGCTACCCACCGCCGAGTTGCTGGCCGGCATGAACCGCCTCGACCAGACCGTGCCCCAGGCCGTGGCCCGGGCCCTGCCCCAAATTGGGGCCTTGGTAGAGGCCACCGTGGCCCGGCTGCAAGCCGGCGGGCGCCTGTTCTACATCGGGGCAGGCACCAGCGGGCGGCTGGGCGTGGTGGACGCCTCGGAGTGCCCGCCCACGTTTGGCGTGCCGGCCGGGCTGGTGGTGGGCATCATGGCCGGCGGCGACGGCGCCATTCGCCAGGCCGTGGAGGGCGCGGAGGACAACGCCACCCAAGCCTGGGTCGATTTGCAGGCGCACAACGTCAACGCGAAAGACGTGCTGGTGGGCTTGGCCGCCTCGGGCCGCACGCCCTACGTCATCGGGGGCCTCAACGCGGCGCGCGCGGCGGGCCTGGCCACGGGCTGCATCGTGTGCAACGCCGGTTCGGGCGTGGCGGCCGCGGCCGAGTTTCCGGTGGAAGTAGTGACGGGCCCCGAGTTCATCACCGGCAGCACGCGCCTTAAGGCCGGCACGGCCCAGAAGCTGGCGCTGAATATGCTCACCACGGCCACGTTCATCCGCCTGGGCCGGGTGAAAGGCAATAAGATGGTCGACATGCAGCTCTCCAACGAAAAGCTGGTGGAGCGCGGCCAGCGCATGCTGATGGACGAGCTGGGCATCGCCCAGCCCAAGGCGGCCGAGCTGCTGGCCCGCCACGGCAGCGTGCGGGCCGCGCTGGGGGCCCTGGGCCGAGCATAAGCGCGGGTCGGAACGCGGAAACGCCTGCGTGTCGTTGGAGCAAGGAAGCCGTTTTTTAGCCGGCCCGGCCAAACCGAATGCGCCTTGGCGCGTTTCCACCTTGCTTTCTACCCCGCTTTGCTATGCACACCATCGAGCCTTTCTATAACTGGATTGACCAGTATTCGGCTGCCGAAGACCCCCACTCGCCGCTTTTCGGGGCCGAGAACAGCCTGGAATTATTCACCAACAATATTTACGGCTACCTCATTCACCCGCAATGGGATAGCATGGAATCGGACACGCTATTCCTCAAAATTCTATTTGCCGATTACGAAGACGGCGTGGCCGTTATCGAGTTCATCGGCGAGTGGAACGACGCCATTGAGAACGACGTGATGCACCTCAAGCGCTACATTGTGGACCCGCTCGTGGCCGAGGGCATCCGCAAATTCATCCTCATCGGCGAGAACATATTCAACTTCCACGGTGCCGAGGACGACTACTACGCCGAGTGGTTCGAGGACGTGGAGGACGGCTGGATTGCCGGCGTGAACTTTCAGGACCACGTGCTGCGCGAAATGCACCAGTACAATGTGGATAACTACGTGAACTTCGGGGGACAACTCGACGACCTGCCCTGGCGCACCCTGGAGCCGCGCCGGCTTTTTGAAGTCGTGGATGGCCTGTTGCAGCGCCGCTTAAATTAGCCCAAACGAAAGGGGCCCCACATCAGCTGTGGGGCCCTCGTCTTTATTTACGGCCGAAGCCGGGGCCCTAGTGCCGGCGGAGCATATCGGCCACGGCTTCCACCCACTGCGGCTCCGAGTTCAGCGAAGGCACCAGCTGCCAATGCTCGCCGCCGGCTTCTTCGAATAATTCCTTGAATTCTTCGCCCACTTCAATGGTCGTTTCCAGGCAGTCGGCCACGAAGGCGGGGCTGAAGGCCAGCACGTTCTTGATGCCTTTGGCGGGGAATTCCTTCAATACTTCGTCGGTGTAGGGTTGCAGCCAAGGGTCGCGCAGGCGGCTTTGCAGGCGGCTCTGGAAGCTGACGGTGTACTGCTCGGGTTTCAGGCCCAGGCCCGCCGCCACCAAGCGCGAGGTGGCGAAGCACTGGGCGCGGTAGCAGTACTGGTTCTGGTCGGTAAGCGTGTCGCAGCAGCTGCCGAAGCGGCAGTAGTTGGTGGGGTCGCCCTTTTTCACGTGGCGCTCCGGAATGCCGTGGTAGCTGAGTACCACGTGGTCGTAGTGCTGCTTGTCCATCTCGGCCCGGCCACGCGCCACGATGGAGGCAATGAAGCCCGGCTCGGTGGCAAACTGGCTGATGAAGTTGATGCTAGGTACAATCCACCAGTCTTTCACCAAGTCCATCACCTTCTCCTGCACCGAGCCCGTACTGGCCGAAGCATACTGCGGAAACAGCGGCAGCACCACGATGCGCTCCACGTTGGCGGCGCGCAGCTCCTCCAGGGCCCCAGCAACGCTCGGCTTTTGGTAGCGCATCCCAAAGGCCACCACGTAGCCGTCGCCCAGCGCTGCCTGCACTTTTTCCTTCAGGTCGAGGCCGTGGAAGAGCAGCGGCGAGCCGCGGTCCGTCCACAGCTCCTTGTAAATCTTCGCTGATTTAGGGGCCCGCAGCGGCACCACCAGCCCCTGAAACAGCGGGTAGCGAATGGCGGCCGGCATGTCCACCACGCGGCCGTCGGTGAGGAACTCGTTGAGGTAGCGGCGCACGTCGCCGGTTTCGGGCGAGTCGGGCGTGCCGAGGTTCACGAGCAGCACGCCGATGCGGCGGGCGGTGATGGTAGCGGCGGCGGCGGCCGGCGTCGGCGCAGCAGCGGTTTCAGGAGCAACGGAATTCATAGGGCAAAGGTCCGAAGTGACGGGGCAGAATAAGACGGGGCGAAATAATTCAGGTAACAGCCTGGGCCGCCGTTAAGGTTGCCACGGCGGCCCCAAGCCGCGCGGCCAGGGCCTCGTCCGTTACGGTGCCGGCCGCGTCGAGTTTGGCCCGGACGAACGGTACCGCGAAAGAGGCCGCCGGCACCACCGCCGCGCCCAGGGCCCCTAGCGTCAGCAGCAGGCCAGCGCGGGCTTTTTCACCGCCCCCTTCCGAGGGCGAGGCGCTGAGTACGCCGGTGGACTTGCCATAAAAGCTGCCGGCCGACACCAGCCAGTCCAGGGCATTTTTCAAGCTGCCCGGCATCCCGTAGGCGTATTCGGGCGTGGCGAGGAGCACGGCATCGGCCCGAGCCAGCGCTTGCCGCAGCGCCGCCACGGCCGGCGGCGCGGGGGCCCCGGGGCCGTCCAGGTCGGGGCTGAACAGGGGCAGGCCCAGCAGTTCTTCGTACAGCTCCACATCCGTTCCGGCCGGTACTGCCGCGGCGGCAGCCCGCAACAGCTGGCCAACGGCACTGCCGGGGCGGGGGCTTCCAGAAAGGGCAAAGAGTAGCATGGGGCAAAGAAGGGCACGGGGCAGGAGCTTATCAAACCGCGCGGGCCGGCCTTTGTTGGCCCGCCGGGCCCCCTACTGGCGGCGTAGGATAGGCCCCGGGCTAGCGAATCGCGGCCGAAAGCCGTACCTTTGCGGCCTCATTATCAAAACCATCCCTCTGTGAACCCCGAACCCAAGCCCCACCGGGCCGGCTTTGTAAGCATCATCGGCAAGCCCAACGTGGGCAAGTCGACGCTGATGAACGCCTTGGTCGGCGAGCGGCTGAGCATCGTCACCAGCAAGGCCCAGACTACCCGCCACCGCATCCTCGGCATCCTCAACGGGCCCGATTTTCAGCTTATTTACTCCGACACGCCGGGCATCATCCAGCCCAAGTACGAGCTGCACAACGCCATGATGGCCTTCGTGTACTCGTCGCTGGAAGACGCCGACGTGGTGCTCTTCGTCACCGACATCTACGAGCAGTACGACGAGGAGCCCGTGGTGGAGCGCCTGCGCAAGATGGTGGACACGCCCATCATTCTGCTCGTCAATAAAATCGACCAGGCCGACCAGGCCGCGGTCGAAGCCAAGCTGGCTTACTGGCAGGAGCAGTTGCCCAACGCCACCGAGGTGCTGCCCATCTCGGCCCTCAATGCCTTCGGCACCGAGCGGGTGCTGGAATCGGTACTTGAAAAGCTGCCCGTCCACCCCGAGTACTACCCCAAAGACGAGCTAACCGACAAGCCGGAGCGCTTTTTCGCCGCCGAAATGGTACGCGAAAAAATCTTCAAGCTCTACAAAAAAGAGATTCCGTACAGCTGCGAGGTCACCGTCGAAGAGTTCAAGGAAGAGGAAAACATCATCCACATCCGCGGCGTCATTTATGTAGAGCGCGCCAGCCAGAAGGGCATCGTCATCGGCAAAGGCGGCGAGGCCCTGAAGAAAGTAGGCACCTGGGCCCGTGAGGACATGGAGAAGTTTTTCAATAAAAAAGTTTTCCTCGAAATGCACGTAAAAGTGAACGAGAACTGGCGCACCGACCCCAAGGCCCTGAGCCGGTTCGGGTACCAGTAAACTGTTCATCAAATAGAACAGGCCGTCATGCTGCGCGCAGCCAAAGCATCTCTCCCGCTGATTAACCAGCCGACTGGATTACTGCCGCAGTAGAGATGCTTCGGCTGCGCTCAGCATGACGGCCTGCTCTGACCAATAATTTTCCGACCATTCTTTAATCAAATCACCCCGGGTACTGCCGAAACTGGTCGGGCCGGCGGCTGGGGCCCCCATTTTTATGAGTAACACCATCGCCATTGTGGGGCGGCCCAACGTGGGCAAATCCACCCTTTTCAACCGCCTCGTGGGCCAGCGCAAGGCCATCATGGACAACGAGAGCGGCGTAACGCGCGACCGCCACTACGGCCACGGCGACTGGATCGGCAAGAACTTCACTGTGATTGACACCGGCGGCTACGTGCACGGCTCGGACGACATTTTCGAAGGTGAAATCCGCAAGCAGGTAAAGCTGGCCATCGATGAGGCCGACGTGGTCTTGTTTATGGTGGATGCCGACGCCGGCGTGCACGGGCTCGACGAGGAGTTTGCGCAGGTGCTGCGGCCCTACCTCAACAAGAAGCCTATTCTGCTAGTGGCCAACAAGGCCGACACCAACGCCCGGGCTCACGCCAGCGGCGAATTTTACGCCCTGGGCATGGGCGACGGCGAAATTTTCGCCATCAGCAGCGCCAACGGCCACGGCACGGGCGAGCTGCTCGACGAAGTGGTGCGCCACTTCCCGGAAGCTGGCGAGGAAGAACCCGACTCGGGCGTGCCGAAAATTGCCGTGGTGGGCCGCCCCAACGTGGGCAAGTCCAGCTTCGTGAACCTACTGCTGGGCACCGAGCGCAGCATCGTGACCGACATTGCCGGCACCACGCGCGACGCCATTTCGACCCGCTACAACGTGTTCGGCCACGACTTCATCCTCGTGGACACGGCCGGGTTGCGCCGCAAAGCCAAGGTGAGCGAGGACATCGAATTCTACGCCAACATGCGCAGCCTGAGGGCCCTGGAAGAGTGCGACGTGTGCGTGGTGCTCATCGACGCCACCCGCGGCATCGAGTCGCAGGACGTGAACATCATCGGCTTGGCCGACAAGAACCGCAAGGGCGTCGTGATTTTGGTGAACAAATGGGACTTGGTGGAGAACAAGGAAACCAATACCACCAAGGAGTTTGAGGAGAAAATCTACTCCAAGCTGGCCCCCATTGCCTACCCGCCCATCGTGTTCATTTCGGTGCTCACGAAGCAGCGCGTGCACAAGGCCATCGAAACGGCCGTGCAGGTGTTCGAGAACAAGCGCCGCAAAATTCCTACTTCACAGCTCAACGACGTGATGCTAAAGGAGATTGAGCGCTACCCGCCACCCGCCCTCAAGGGCAAGCTGGTGCGCATCAAGTACGTAACGCAGCTGCCCACGCACAACCCGGTGTTTGCCTTCTTCTGCAACCTGCCGCAGTACGTGCAAGACAGCTACGCCCGCTACCTCGAGAACCGGATGCGCGAGCACTTCGACTTCAAGGGCGTGCCGATTGGCATCGTGTTCCGCAAGAAATAATTTTTATATACCAGAGGTTACCTTTTGGGCCCCGGGGTATAAAACGTTGGATTTGGCACTTGGCCTAGCCAGCTACTGAGTTTATCAACGCAAAATTTCACCCTCTCTAAACTTTCTTTTCAAGATGAAAAAATTCCTGTTCCTCGCCCTGGCTGCCGGTTCGCTCTCGTTCACCGCTTGCGATAGCAAAAAAGAAGATGCTATGGAAGCCAAAGGCGACGCCATCAAAGAAGGCGGCGAAGCTAAAGCTGATGCCATGGAGAACAAGGCTGATGCCGTTCGTGACTCGGCCAACGCCGTGGGCGAAGCAGTAGGCGACAAAGCCGACAAAATGGACCCCGCTGGTGCCCCCACGACCACGACCACCACGACCGAAGTTAAAAAATAGTTTCGGTTTTTTACCGGAATTAAAAAAGGCCGCTCCCTTCCGGGAGCGGCCTTTTTTTGGCTTATGGTTTCCGCTTACAGCGCCTCGCCCAGCGCTTGGCGCATGGCCGCGGCGTAGGCAGGCGTCAGCAATTCCTCGGCGTAAATAGGGTATGCGACCACGGCCGCGTCGGTGAGCGACGGAATGAACACGCTGCGCGCTTCAGCATCGAGCACCGCCAAGTGCAGCGGCAGCAGCACCCGCTTAGGTTCCGGGGCCCCAGTGAGCTGGGCGTCGAGGTAGCGCACCTGCTCGGCGTCGGCATCGACGAGTAGTTCCGACACGGTGCCCAGGGCCGTACCAGTGGCCCCGCGCACAGCCCAACCGCGCACGTCGGGGTAGCCATCGGCTACTTCAAAATCGGGCAAGTCGCGTAGGCGACGCAAGTTGATTACGGGTTCCATAAAAAAAATCAGGAAGCAGGCGGGGTATTTTCGGCCTGCAGTAGGGCCCCCACAGCTTGCAGAAAAGCGTGGTTTTCCCGCTGCTCGTCGGCCGTGTTGTCGCGGCCAGATAATTGCCCAGCCTGTTGTACCAAGCGTGCCGCGTCTTCGTCAAGTGCCGGGTACGCGCGTTGCTGAACGGCACGAAGCAAATTGGCGGCCGCCACAAGGCCTGGACGCAGGCTAGCCTGGGCGTCGCCATCGGCCAGGCGCGCGGTGGCACTGGTCAAGTTGTCGCGCTGCTCGCGCACCGTGGCGTCGTTGCGCAAATCGGCCCGGTCGGCTAGGTCCGATAGATTTGGCACCAGCGCCAGTAGTGCAGCTTGGGTACCACCTGCGGGGCCCCCGGGGCCCTGCTCGGGCCCAGATGGAACTGCCGCCTGCTCGAGCCTAACAGCGGCAGTATCGGCCACTACCGGGCCAACCGGTGCGGTTTGGTCAGTAGCGGGCGGGGCAGGTTCATCGGCGGGGTCGGGACGCAAGTACCAGTAGGCACCCAGCGTAAGCACCAAGGCCACCAAGGCTATTAAAAGCCACGGGCTAAGCGGCTTCCTTTTGCGCTGAATAAATATTTCGGCCAAAGCAGTTGAGAGAAGCGGGAAATGCTGGTTACGCCCTCAAAGCCAGACAACGCAAACCAGCCGCTGGGGGTTGGCTGGCTATGCGCACCAATCCAAAGCTGTTGGGGCCTAACAACCTGCTTTTGCATTCGCAGTGCACTGGCAAATTATAAAAAATTGGCCAGAGTCTAACAAACTCTACAACTAGACGACCAGCCCCTCTTTCTGAAGTTTACATTAAATACATTATTAAATTAGTGCAATTCAAATTTTACGCGAAATTAATCTATTAGTAAGTTTATAGTATATTCGTAGCTCTAAAAGCATATTACTATCCTATCCAGTTTATTAAGCATGAAAGCATTTCTATCAATAATCATATTTCTAATAAGCAGTATCCGATTGCTTGCTCAACTTCCTACCAACAGCTACGCAGTTACATCTGCATGTCCAGGCAGTGCCAACAATTACTCTACGCTTCAAGCAGTATTAACCACTGGGGCTCTGGTTCCAATCGGCACAGTTAATGAGAACGGAAATGGACTTGTAATCAATGCCTTGGGCTACGATGCTGCCAACACAACGGTGATTTACGGTTTGCAATCGAAACCCTTGGACCCTGCCGTGCTTGTTTCTGGCAATTCGGTTTCGCCCACACTCTTCCGCATCGATGTGGCCACGGCAGCCGCTACTGCTTTGGGGCCTGTGGCAGCCCCACCCATGCCTACTACAGGCCAATCTGCTCCGGGGCCTACTGAAATGTACCGCGACATAGCGCTAGTACTTGATTTTGTGGGCGATGGCGATGCAAGTTCTAATTATTACCTCGGTGGAGTAACGTGCCGGGTTTTTTATGACGGCGTGGCCCGTGCTTACCGCTTGGCTGACGTTCATTTCCATGTTGGTCTGTTGCCGCTAGCTGGGCTAGCTACGGCACCAGCTGCCACCACTACTTTGAGCCCTGATTGGCACCAAGTAGATCTTTCCGACGCGCCCTCGGCGGCCTTAACCGCTACCTACCAGGCCAACGCAGAGCGCTACCTCAACAATATGGGCACGGCCCCTATCCCCGACGGTGGCTTTCAGGATTGGGTATATAATACTGACCGCGACGAGCTAGTGGCTTACATCGGCACGTCTAACCACTTCTTGACCATTGCCAACCCGGCTACTCAGCCCGTGGCTCGCACTACGGCGGTGGCCGTGCCCATCCCTAATGCCTCGGGCGCCCCAGGTAGCCAAAACATTGGCGCCCTATTTACTGATAATCTCCACAATGTATACGCTATTTCGGCTCAGGACGGCATTATTTACCAGATTGACCACCTGACGGGTGATTATTTGGGCAAATCATATGGGGCATTTGGCTGCTCGCGCGGCGACGCCGTGAGCTTACCTGGGGCCACGCCGATTACACTCGCTAGCTTCGAAGCCGCTTCCACCAGCAATGCTGTACTGCTAGACTGGACGACTACTTCTGAATTTAGCGCTGCTTCGTTCGAAGTACAGCGCAGCAGCACCCGTGCCAACTGGACTACTATCCAAACGCAGGATGCTACCGTTCAGGCGGCGGGCGCTGCCTACCGCATCACCGATGCCACCCCCCTGTTGGGCTTGGCTTATTATCGCTTAGCCCTACGGTACCCCGACGGGCGATTGGCTTATTCGCTGGTACGAGCCGTTAAGTCCATGGGCACAGCGCTAGCCGTTGCGGCGGGAAAGCCTATTAGCTCGTCGCTGCAAGTTTTTCCGAATCCTGCTCACGGCTCGCTGGCGTTTACCTTACCCGCGGGCGACGTTTCTACCAGCGTTGATTTAGTTAGTGCCACTGGCCAATTGGCCCGCCATTACGCCCCTTTCACCAATGGCAGTACGCACTCGCTTGATATACAAGGCCTACCCAAGGGCTTTTATTTGTTGCGAGTACAGCTAGCTGGGGCCGTTCGTACAGCCCGTGTAGTGCTCGCACCCTAATGGCAAGCTAGGCCGCTTCACTAAATAACCCACAAAAAACTCCGCCCGAAAACAATGTTTTCGGGCGGAGTTTTTTGTGGGTTCGAGCCCTACAAACGAGTTTAGGCGCTCACCGGTTGGTAAAGCTTGGCCAAGTGCGCCACGGCGTAGTCTACCTCATCGGCGGTGTTCATTTTACTAAGCGAGAAGCGCACGGTGGCCCGGTCGGGGTCGACGCCCAAGGCTTCGAGCACGTGCGAGCCCGCTTGGGCCCCACTGGTGCAAGCCGAACCGCCGGAAGCGGCTATTTTGCTGATGTCTAGGTTAAAGAGCAACATCTCGCTAATGGCCGACGGCGGCAGGCTCACGCTGAGCACCGTGTAGAGGCTACAGTTGGCATCGGCCGAGCAGCCGTTGAATTGCACGTCGGCCACCCGCGCCCGCAGCTGCTCGATAAAGCGGTCCTTCAGCCCTTGTACATAGGCGCGGTGGGCCCCCATGTCGCGGTAGGCAATTTCTAGGGCCTTGGCCAAGCCCACAATGCCGTACACGTTTTCGGTGCCTGCCCGCACATTGCGCTCCTGCGAGCCGCCGTGGATGAACGGCACCGACTGCGTACCCGGCCGAGTGTATAAAAACCCTACCCCCTTGGGGCCGTGAAACTTGTGCGCCGAACCCACCAAAAAATGGTTTTGCAACGCCTGTACGTTGTGGCGGTAGTGCCCCATCGTCTGCACCGTATCGGTGTGGAAAATGGCGTCGTGCTTGGTGCACAGGGCTCCAATGGCTTCGATGTCGTTCAGGTTGCCGATTTCGTTATTGCCGTGCATCAGGCTCACCAAGCTGCGCGGGTGCATAGCCAGCAGTTCGTAGAGGTGGGCCAGGTCGAGGCGGCCTTGGGCGTCGTGGCGCAGGTAACTCAGCTCAATGTCGCCAACTTTGGCCAAGGCTTGCAGCGGGTGCAACACGGCGTGGTGCTCCAGTAGCGAGGTGGCGGCGTGGCGCAGACCCAGGGCCCGCACACTACCGAAAATAGCCGCGTTGTCGGCCTCGGTGCCGCCGCTAGTGAAGGAAATCTCGGCCGGAGCCGCGCCGATCAGGTGGGCCACCGTTTTGCGCGCGTTTTCGATGGCGGCGCGCACTTGGCGCCCTGGCCCGTGCAAGCTGCTGGGGTTGCCATAGTGCTGGCCCAGAAAAGGCAGCATGGCCTCCAGCACTTCGGGGTCGAGGGGCGTGGTGGCAGCGTTGTCGAAATAAGCGTGCATGAGCTGAACCTTTAATAATGAGCAGTTAATAATAAGTGAGCGGCAGCTAGCAACCCGCCCTTGGGCCCCGTTGCCGGCCGCCGCCCACTCGTTATTAATTGATTATTTTATGCCTTCACGGCAATAATTTCCTTAATATCGGCGATGATTTTCTGCGCTAAATGGTCGGCCGTGCTGTTCGAATCCGACTCGGCATATATGCGAATAATGGGCTCGGTATTGGATTTACGTAAGTGCACCCACTCCTTATCAAACTCAATTTTCACGCCGTCAATGGTGTTCACCGGCTGTTTAGCATAGCGCTTTTCCATTTGCGCCAGCACCTCATCGGTGTCGATTTCCGGAGTTAACTCAATCTTATTTTTGGAGATAAAATAACCTGGGTATGACGCCCGTAACCGCGATGCAGTAAGGCCCGATTTTGCCAAGTGCGTAAGGAACAAGGCAATGCCAACCAGCGCGTCGCGACCGTAGTGCAGTTCGGGGTAGATGATACCGCCGTTGCCCTCACCCCCAATTACGGCGCCGGTTTCCTTCATCTTGGTCACCACGTTCACCTCGCCCACGGCGGCGGCGGCGTACTGCCCCCCGTGCCGTTCGGTTACGTCACGCAGGGCCCGGGTGCTACTTAGGTTGCTCACGGTATTGCCACCACCCAGGGCCCCCAGCACGTAATCGGCCACGGCCACCAGCGTGTATTCTTCGCCAAACATCTCGCCGTTTTCGCTCACCAGGGCCAAGCGGTCCACATCGGGGTCCACCACAATGCCGAGGTCAAACGAGCCTTTTTCTAGCATCTTGGCAATGTCGCGCAGGTGCTCGGGTAGCGGCTCGGGGTTGTGGGCAAAGTTGCCCGTGGGCTCGCAGTGCAGCTTCTCTACCGTCATCACGCCCAAGGCTGCCAGCAGCTGCGGTACCGCAAAGCCGCCCGATGAATTCACGGCGTCTACCACCACCCGGAAATTACGGGCCCGTATGGCCTCCACGTCCACTAGTGGCAGCGCCACCACGGCCGCAATGTGATGGGCTAGGAAATCATCGTCGGTGCTGTACTGCCCTAGCTTACCAACGGGCGCAAAGTCAAAGGCTTCGCTTTCGGCCAAGGCCAGCACCTGCTGACCGGCAGCGTCGGACAAAAACTCGCCATCGGCGTTGAGCAGCTTCAGTGCATTCCACTGCTTGGGGTTGTGCGAGGCGGTGAGGATAATGCCGCCAGCTGCCTGCATGGCGGTCACCGCCATCTCCACGGTGGGCGTGGTGCTCAGGCCCAAGTCCACCACGTCGAGGCCGAGGCCTTGCAAAGTAGCGGCCACGAGTTGGCTCACCACGGGGCCCGAAATGCGGGCGTCGCGGCCGATGACAACCATGCGCGCCGCCGTGGACTGCGCCATGACCCAGGTACCGTAGGCGGCGGCGTATTTCACCACGTCGAGGGGAGTAAGGCCTTGGCCGACCGGCCCACCGATGGTGCCGCGAATGCCAGAGATAGATTTAATGAGGGTCACGGAACTAGAAATGTAAAGGGAGGCAAAAATACGTAACCGCACCGGGTTGGGCCCAGTTCGGTCTATCTTTGAAACGATGGAAAACCACCCGCCTGCCTCCGGGGCCCTGTTGGGGCCCACCCGACGCCCAGCCCAATTGGCCGCTTTCGGCCGCTTGCTCGACGTGCTTGACCGCCTCCGCACCGAATGCCCTTGGGATAAAAAACAGACGTTGCAGAGCCTGCGCCACCTCACCATCGAGGAAACGTACGAAATCAGCGACGCCATTTTGCGTGACGACCTGCCCGATTTAGAGAAAGAACTGGGCGACGTGATGCTACACCTGCTGTTCTACGCTCGCATTGCCGCCGAACGGGAAGCGTTCGATATCGCCAATGTTCTTAATGCCCAATGCGAAAAACTTATTTTTCGCCACCCGCACATCTACGGCGACGCCCAGGCCGCCGATGAGGCGGCTGTAAAGCGCAATTGGGAGCAGCTCAAGCTGCAAGAGAAGGGCAATGTCGGCGTGCTAAGCGGTGTGCCCGTCTCGCTGCCCGCCCTCGTCAAGGCAATGCGCATCCAAGAGAAAGCGCGCGGCGCCGGCTTTGATTGGGACGACCCAGCTCAGGTATGGGATAAGGTGCAAGAGGAGTTAGGCGAGTTCGGAGACGAGTACGGCCACGGTCAGCCTGAAAAAATGCAGGCCGAACGAGCCGCAGATGAATTTGGCGACCTCTTATTTTCACTTGTCAATTTTGCCCGCTTTGCCGGCATCAATCCCGAAGAGGCCCTGGAGCGCACCAACCGCAAGTTTATCAGTCGCTTTCAACACCTTGAAGGGGCTACGGCAGCCGATGGCCATCGCTTAGCTGATTTGTCTTTAACCCAGATGAACGAGTATTGGGAAGGAGCGAAACGCCAGCTAGCGGCATCATCTATTGCTTCTTCCATAAAAAAATAGCTTTCTTGCACACCTCAACCGAGTGCCGCGAGGTTGCTTAAACGGTTTTTTCTTTGGCTGCGCCAAAGATTTTGGTTAGGTTTGTCTAGCTGAATTATCGTTTGACTTACTTCTGGCGTCAGCTCTTTCTCTTCCGTACTTCGTTCCAGGGTATCCAATCCCTAGTCTGGCTCGAGCAAGGCCGCTTTTCTTTTTTGTTTAGCATGCCTTAGCTTTTTCCTTTTTTTTCCTTTAATTTTTACCTCTTCCCAACCCCCCAACCCAAACCTTTCGGAATAATGGAACAGAAAAATGCCCTGAACACGAGCCCCCGGCCCACCACCCCGGCCGCTCCTAAGGCTGCGGCCGCCGAAAAAAGCAGCGGGGGTGCCTCGCTGTTCTCCGTAATCGTAATTATTCTGGCCTTCGTCGTCGCCTACGTTATCTTCAAATTCGTCCTCGGCAACGGCAGCCATTTCCAAGGCGGTGTCAACACCAACGCGCCGCTTCCTGGTGACCTGTTGGGCACGGTATACAGCGGTGGTAACATTGTGCCGATTCTGATTACGATGTTCCTGTGCGTTATCACCTTCTCGATTGAGCGCTTGCTGACCATCTCGAAAGCCAAAGGTTCGCAGAGCATTGAAGGTTTTGTGCGCACCGTACGCCAGAAGCTGAACGCCAACGACATCAACGGCGCCCTTACTGCTTGCGACCAACAGAAAGGTTCGGTAGCCAACGTGGTAAAAGCTGGCCTATTGAAATACAAGGAAATGGTGACCGAGCGTGGCATGAACAACGACCAAAAGGTGTTGGCCATCCAGAAAGAAATTGAGGAAACTACCGCCCTCGAATTGCCGATGCTGGAGAAAAACCTGGTGATTATCTCCACCATTGCCTCAGTAGCTACCCTGACGGGTCTGCTCGGTACGGTGTTCGGTATGATTAGCGCCTTCTCGGCCCTGGCCCAAGCTGGTTCGCCTGATGCCGTGAAACTGGCCGCTGGTATCTCAGAAGCTCTGATCAACACGGCTTTTGGTATTGGTACTTCGGCCCTGGCCATCATTGCCTACAACTACTTCACCAGCAAAATTGACGAGCTGACTTACAGCATCGATGAAGCCGGTTTCAGCATTGTGCAGACCTTTGGCCAGCACACCACCACGCAGACGGCTAACGTCTAGGTTGCCGTCTTCACCGACGCACTAAAACACAGGGAATGCCGTTTACTACGGCATTCCCTTTTTAACCCCACCGCACAATGCCTAAAGTAAAACCGCACCGCACCTCGCCGTCGCTGGATATGACGCCGATGGTGGACCTGGCTTTTCTGTTGGTGACGTTCTTCATGCTGACGACCAAGTTTGCCCCGGAAGAAACCGTCGTGGTAGACACGCCTTCGTCAACATCGGACATTAAACTGCCTGAAAGCAACGTTATTACGCTGACCATAGATAAGAACAAGCGCGTTTTTTTCGGCCTAGACGACGACAAAGCCAAGGTAGCAACGCTGCAAAAGGTGGCGGCCAAGTACGGTGTCACCTTTAACCCATCGCAAACCAAAGCTTTCGGAAACCTGACCAACTTTGGAGTGCCCGTTGGCCAACTCGGCTCGTTGCTGAGCATGGACGCCGACCAGCGCAAGGCCGTGGCCAAGACTGAGCCCGGCATTCCCATGGATTCTCTCAACAACCAACTCATCGACTGGGTTATGGAAGCCCGCAAAGCCAACTTAGCGCTGTACAAAAAGCAGACATTTATTGCCATCAAAGGTGATGGCAACGCCGACGTACCAACGGTACAGCAAGTAATCAAGGTATTGCAAGAGAAGGACATCAACCGCTTCAACCTCATCACTGACTTGGAGAACAAGCCCGTGGTGGCCAAGTAAGGCGGTTTATCTAGTAACCCATCCACTAGTACTTAACTAGAAACTATGTCGGAAGTACAAGCAAAAGCCGATTCCGGTGGCAAAGGTGGAAAGAAGCGGGCCAAGAAAATGTCGACCAAAATCGACATGACACCGATGGTGGACTTGGCCTTTTTGCTTCTTACATTCTTCATGCTCACCACCACGTTCGCGAAGCCCAACGTGATGCAGTTGACCATGCCGGTGAAGGAAAAAAACGAGGATGAGCAAACCAAGCTCAAAGAATCTGAGGCCTTCACCATCATCATGGGCGAAAAAAACAAGGTGTATTACTACGCCGGCATGAACTCTGCCGAAGCCCCAGCTGAGTTAAAAGTTACCAACTACGGTCCCAACGGCATCCGTCAGGTCATCCTGGATCGCCAGCGAGTACAGCCCAAAACGGTAATTCTCATCAAGCCCGACGATAAGGCCGTGTATAAAAACATGGTGGACATCCTCGACGAGATGAACATCACCAACCAGCGGAAATATGCGCTGGTAAAAGTTGCCAAGTCCGATCAAGACCTTATTAAGAAATCCGGGCTATGATGAATTCTGCACAAATCGCCCAAGCTAGCTTGGACGACATCGTATTCGAGGGCCGTAATAAAAACTACGGTGCCTATGTACTGCGCCAGCTTTACCAGCGCAACGTCACTCGGTCGCTGATCATTGCGACGGCTCTACTGATACTGCTGGTAGCCTTCCCGCTTATCGCGCAATACATTAGAGATCGTCAGCCAAAAGAGGACTTAAAGAAAAACCTCACCGAGAACGTGTTGATGGACGCTCCGCCACTGGACGACACCAAGCCCCCGCCCCCACCCCCGCCCCCTGAGGCGCCCCCACCCCCACCGCCCAAGCTTACGACCATCAAATTCACTCCTCCAGTTATTAAGAAGGACGAAGAGGTGAAGCAGGAGGACGTGCCGGATCAAGAGGAGCTGAAAGACAAAGCTGTAGCAACGGTAACCGTAAAAGGCAACACCGATGCGCAGGATCTGTCTGAACTCTCAGGTGAAGGCAACAAAGTGGTGGAAGAGGTAGTGGACACCAAGGTGTACCAATACGTAGAGCAAATGCCGCAACTTCCGGGCGGTGGTGGCAACGCTGCCATCGTGGCCGCCATTCAGAAGTCTACCAAGTACCCGCGCATGGCGCAGAACAACGGGGTTGAAGGCCGGATCTTTGTGAGCTTCACGGTGAACGCTGAAGGCGATGTTTCGGACGTGAAAGTGGTAAAAGGCCTAGGTTCTGGCTTGGACGAGGAAACGATTCGGGCGGTGAAAACCCTGCCCAAATTTATTCCTGGCAAGCAGAATGGCCGGGCCGTGAGCGTATCCTTTACAGTGCCGATTACCTTCAAAATCCAATAGTTTTTGTTGCAGTTTGCACTCGCAACATTTTATAGAACCCCGGACGGAGCCATGGCCCGGCCGGGGTTTTTGCATATCATGGCAGGCGACGGAGCGCTCTCTGGAGCCCAAGCAATGATCGATGGTAGTAATTTTTGATTTCTTTGCACGTTGGTTAATCAACTCGTGGGGCCCTAGTCGAACCATTTGAAGTAATGGAACGGTTTTAGCTGATTCCCAACCGGCTTTTTAGGCCGTTTCCAATCTGCTTAATGCTTAACATACCTACCACTGAAGAGCGCCTGGGCCGGTCACCGCGGCACCTTGTGCGCTACTTCCTGCTTTTCATGTCGCTGGTATATGCGGGCATGGGGGCCTGGCTAGCTTGGACGGTTGGCCAGCCCGCTAGCCCCGTGACCATGCACTTTGCTCAAATTGGCCTCACTGGTAACCGTTTGAGGTTGTTGGGGCTGGTTTTCATCATATATGGCTTGGTACGTTTTGTACGAAGCTACCGCGCCAACTTCCGCCCTTCTTCCCCCTCCGACGCCGATGACCTTTCCAATGGCTAAGCCTGCTCATTTCCTTACCGCACTGGCCGGTGGCTGGCTATTGCTTGCTGGCTGCCAGTCAAACAGCGGAGCCGGTGGCACTGATACCGCCACCAGTGGCAGCGTGGCAGTGGCAGTTGACGAGACGTTTGCGCCCATTCTGCAAGCGCAAGTTGATACGTTTGGTAAGTTGTACCCCGAAGCGCACGTCAAGCTGCATTTTGAGCCAGAGGAAAACATGATGGTAGACCTTCTGAACGATAAGGTGAAGGTGGCCGTGGTTGCTCGCGAGCTAAATGCGGAAGAGATTGCCTCCTTTGCCAAGCAAACCATCGTGCCCCGCACCACGCGCATTGGCATCGACGGCTTGGCCATCGTTTTGCATCCGTCCAACCCGGATTCGATGTTGACAATTAATCAATTGTGCGACATATTTACTGGCAAGAGCAAGACTTGGAGCCAGGTCAGCAACCAAAAGAAACTGGGTGATATTAATGTTGTCTTTGATGCCAACCGTAGCAGCACCGCTCGTTTCGTGCGCGACTCACTGACGAAGGGGGCCCCACTTACGACGCGGGTGTTCGCAGCTTCGTCAAATCCGGCTTTGCTTGACTACGTAGCGAATCATCCTAACGCAATTGGTGTAGTAGGGGTGAATTGGATTTCTGACCACGATGACCCGGCAGCCATGAAATTTCTTCAAAAGGTGCGCGTGGCTAGCATCACAGCCAGGCCCAATCCGAAGCCTGACGATTACATCCAGCCTTACCAAGTTAACTTGGCCCAGAAGACGCCGGAGCAAATAGCCAAGTACCCCGAACTTCAGAATTATCCTTTGCGCCGCAACCTATACGTCATCAACCGGGAGGCTCGCACCGGTTTAGGCAGTGGGTTTGCTTCATTTGTGGCCGGCAAAAACGGCCAGCTGATTTTTCAAAAATCTGGGCTGCTGCCAGCCCAAATGCAAGCACGGGTCGTGACTACTCCCAAACGTTAGTCGCTATTCTGCGTAAAATTCATTAAATCCTCTTTTTTCACCAGCCCTCCTCCAATGAGTTTCAAGCCCTGGAAACAGCCCCTGCTCGCTGCCGCCGCTTTGGCAGCCGGTACTACGGCGGCCACCGCCCAAACCAACAATGTGCAGACCTTAATTCAGCACGAACGCTACAACGAGGCCAGGGCCGCGTTGAGCCAAGGCAGCACGCCGGAGAATGCTTTCGAATTAGGCCGCATCTACCAGTTCCGGGACATGCCCGATTCAGCGGCGTTTTACTTTAACAAAGCTAGCGGCTCTTCGCCCTTTGGCCAGGTTGCCGCCGGCCGTGCTTTACTGGCTAAAGGCCAGATAGCGCCGGCCGATGCGCAGTTTGATGCGGCGGCGAAAGCCACCAAAAACAAAGACGCCAAGGTATTGACTATGATTGCCCAGGCTTACGCCGAGGCAGATGGCGTGAAGACCGTTGACAAAGCCGTGACTTTTGTCAACAGTGCTCAGACCGCAAACAAGGGCAAGGTGGATCCTACGCTGATGCTGGCCCGGGGCGAAATGTATATGAACACCGAACAAGGCGGAGGCGAAGCCATGAACAGCTTCGACCAAGCCATTGCGGCCAACCCTAGTTTCGCACCGGCTTATTATGAAAAAGGCGTGCTGAATGTGCGTGCCCGTAACTACAACGAGGCCCGCACCAACCTCAACAAAGCCGTTGAATTGGATCCGAGCTACGCCCCTGCTTACCGCGAGTTGGCCGACATGTACTACTACGCTGGCCAGTACGACCAAGCACTGAGCACGTTCCAGAAATACGTGGGCTTATCGGAGAAGTCTCCCCGTACCGATGCGCAGTATGCTTCTTTCCTATACTTGACGAAAAAGTATCCAGAGGCTCTCACGGCAGTAAACGGCGCGCTGCAAAGCGACCCGAACAACCTCACCATGAACCGCCTGAAGCCATACTTGCTGTATGAAACCAGCGATTACGCTGGGGCAGCTACGGCCATGGATTCGTACATGAAGTTGGTACCGGCTGGCAAGATTCTTCCTGAAGACTATGTGTACCAGGCGCGCATATTGACGCGGAGTGGCCATCCCGACGAGGGCATTGCTATTCTGCAGAAGGCTATTGCTTCCGCTCCCGATCCTGCCAAGAAGGCTGAACTGGAGGGTGATTTAGCCTCTGCCCTTCTTGCCAAGAAAGATTATAACCGCGCAATTGGCCTGATTAAGAAAAAGATCAACGCTAACCCTGATAAGAGTGATTTGGTAGATGTATTCCGCTTGGCCTCAGCGTACGACAACGCTAAGAAATATACCCAGGCTGACAGCGTGTACAACGTTATTTTGACGGCTAAGCCAACTTACGGCCCCGGCGTGCTGGCCCGGGCTCGCACAAACAACAACCTAGACCCGGATTCGAAGAAAGGCTTAGCCAAGCCGTACTACGAGCGCTACATTGAGCTCTCGAAGGCGGAAGGTGCCGACCCGGCTAAATTCCGCAACGGCTTGATCGAATCGAACTACTACCTCGGGGTGTACGATTTGCAAGTAAAGAACGACAAAGCCGGTGCTAGCACCTACTTCCAGCAAGTGATGGCAATCGACCCGGCCAACAAAGAGGCTAAGAATGCGCTAGATATCATCAATGCCAAGCCGCGTACTACGACTACTAAGAAAACCACTACTACGGTTAAGAAAAAGTAGTTTTCCGATTAGCTAGTAAATGAAGAGGCCCCGTTGCAATACTGCGACGGGGCCCCTTTTGTGTGCGTAATGCCTAGCTACTGCTGGGCAGCGTAGGTTTCCCATTTAGCCAATGCAGCAGCAAAATCAGGGGGTAATTCTGCTTCAAAAAACACCTCCTGGCCCGTAGTGGGTTGCACAAAGCCCAACGATTGGGCGTGCAAGGCCTGCCGTGGGAGCAACTGGAACGTATTTTCCACAAAGGCGCGGTAGCTGGCGGTGTTGGGGCCCACCCGAATGCGATTGCCACCGTAGGTGGCGTCGTTGAATAAAGGGTGGCCCAGATACTGCATGTGGGCCCTTATTTGGTGGGTACGGCCGGTTTCAAGCACGCAGCTGATGAGCGATACGGGCCCATAGCTGCGCAGCACCTCGTAGTGCGTTACGGCCGATTTCCCTTGCTCACCGTCTGGGTATACCGCTTGCACCTTGCGGTCGCGCACGCTCCGCCCAATATGGCCCCGGACGGTTCCTTTGGCTTCTTTGGGGGCCCCCCATACCAGGGCCAGATAACGCCGCCGAATGGTGTGGTGGAAGAACTGCAACGAAAGGTGCGTCATGGCAAATTCCGTCTTGCCAATCACCAGCAGCCCGGACGTATCCTTATCGATGCGGTGCACCAGGCCCGGACGAATCTCACCGTTGCGCCCCGTGGGGAGGTTGGCCAAGTGGTACGCCAAGCCGTTGACAAGCGTGCCCTCCCAATGCCCAAAGGCTGGATGTACCACCATTCCCGCTGGCTTGTTTACAATAAGCAAGTCGGCATCTTCGTAAGGAATGTCCAAATCCATGGGTTCGGGCAAAACTTTGCCCGTACGCGGCGGCTCAGATAGAGTCACCGTGATGGTATCGAGCGGCTTAATTCGGTAGCTAGGTTTTACCACCTGGCCGTTTACCTGCACGGCCTCGGCCCGAATGGCCTCCTGCACTTTATTACGTGAAGTATTACCCAGCCGGTGCAACAAAAATTTATCGATGCGCAACAACTCCTGGCCGCGGTCCACCACAATGCGGTGGTGCTCATATAATTCGTCACCGCTTTCAGAATCGTTGGCGTCAATCTCAGGGCCCTGTTCAGCTTCAGTCATAGCAACAGAAAAATATTCCAACAAAAAGGCCAGGGCTTGCGCCCTGGCCTTTCGCACTTGCAAGCACGAGTTGCTTACTTCTTGCTTTTGGTTTTAGTCTTGTTCACGCCAGGGGTGGCGGCCGCAGGGGCGGCGGGCATGGTCGCAGCGCCCGTAGTCGGGCCCGATTTCAGCGGGGCTGGAGCGGTAGGCGTGATACCCATTTTCTTCAGCACGATTTCAGAGATATCTCCTTCTTTGGGGCCGTGCAGCAGCGTCGGGGTATCACCGTCCGAGTTCAACACGTAAGTATAACCGTTCTCGGTGGCTACGTCATCAATTGTCTTTTGCAGCTTATCAAGGGCCGGGCGCAACAAGCTTTGCTGCTTCTGCTGCAACGACTGCTCAGCGCTACGCTGAAACTCCTGGATAGACTGCTGCAAGCCGGTTAACTCTTTTTCTTTGTCGGCCTTCACCACGTCGGTCATCGTGTTGGCGCTCTTTTGGTAAGCGTCCAGCTTACCCTGGTACTCGGTGTATTTGCTTTTCATCTGCGCCGCCAACTGTTCGTTGTAGGTCTTCAGACTTGATTCAATTTGCTTGCTCTCGGGCATTTGGCTTAGCACATACTGCACGCTGGTGTAGCCAATTTTGAGCGGGGCCTGGGCTTGCGCAGAATTAGCGGCCAGGGTGCCAGCGGTCAGCAGAGCGGCGGCCAACGTCAAGCGGAGGGTTTTCACGGGATTCATCAAGGGAAAAGTTTCAGAGAAAGTGTAGATACAAAGGTAGTTATTTTGGGCTCTTCCTAGCTGCACGGCTCGGCTTAGCTTTGGCAGGCGTGTCAGGAGTGCTCGAATCCGATTCGAAAGTAGGGTCGGTCGCCGCGGTTTTAGGCGGCGTCACCGTCTTTACGGGGCCCTTAACGCCGGGCTGATTGCGGTCTTCAGCGGCCAAGCCCAGTTCCTCCAGTACAAACTCGGTATAGTCGTAGGTCGGGTTGGTGTACAATAAAGTCAAGTCGCCAGCCTTATCGATGATCATGGCTAACTGTTTTTTCTTAGCCACCTTTTCGCACGCCTCGAATACCTTATCCTGCACTGGCTTATTCAATTCCTGGCGCTTCTTGAAAAGTTGGCCTTCGTAGCCAAACTGCTTGTTCTGGTAGGCCTTTACTTCTTGCTCTTTCAGCAAGATTTCGTCCTGCCGCTTTTTCTTCATCTGCTCAGTTAGCACCACTTCTTCGTCGTGGTAGGTACGCTGTAAGCGTTCCAAGTCCTTCTTCTGCGCTTCAATCTCCTTTTGCCACGTCGTCGACAAGGCATTCAGTTCCTGCTGCGCCTTAGCAAAATCGGGCATTTTGGCCATGATGAACTCCGAGTCAACCCACCCGAACTTCTGGGCCTGGGCCCCGGGGGCTGCCAGCAGCATCCCCACCAACACGCCCCAAAAACCTATTTTCATGCGCATCGAACAAAGGAAGCGGCCGCTAAGTGCCCGCCAAACTAGCGGATCTGCTGGCCAATGATGAAGTGGAAGTGGTTAAAGTCTTGCTTGGTATTCACGCCGGGCAGCGGCACCACTGCGTCGAAGCCGTGGCCAAAGTCAAACCCTAGCAAACCAAATGCCGACATGAAAATGCGGGCCCCGACGCCTACCGAGCGGTACAACTTGTAAGGGTTGTAATTATTGTAGGTATCGAACGAGTTGCCGGCTTCGGCAAAGCCCAGCACGTACACCGTCGCGGCGGGGTTCAGGCTAACGGGATAGCGCATCTCTAGCACATACTTATTGTAGATGATGCCCCCGTTCTGCTGTGATTGCGCCGTTGGAATGGCGTAGGAAGCGTTCGGGTCGTCGTAACCGCGTAGGCCGATGTAATCGGTGCCCACGATGAAGTTGCCGCCGCCGTTGTAGCCCAGGCCGGCACCACCCATTTTGAAGCGTTCAAATGGGCCAATGTCACGCGTGCCGTACGAACCCAGAAAACCAAAGTGAGCCCGGGTGTTCAGCACCAGCTTGCCCACGATGGGGGTGAACCACGAAGCATCGAACATCCACTTATGGAATTCCAGCCACTGGTTGGCGTCGGGGTGGGCCCCCGGGAAGATGGAGTAAGGCGGCGTCAGGCTTAAGCTCAAGCTCAGCGACGATCCCCGGCGCGTGAAGGTCGGGTTGTCGATGCTGTTGCGTGAAAGCGTTGTGTTGAGGGTAATGTTGTTGAACGTGCCAGTGGCCGCGCCCGTGGTCAGCAGCGAATAGTTCTGTGTCTGGTAATGGCTGTACGACAGCGAGTTACTCAGCGTGAAATAGTCATCCGGCACCCGCAGTTGGCGGCCCAAGCCCACAGTGGCGCTATTCACTTTGATGAAGCTACCCGTATTGGCATCGAACGTAGTGCCGAGGCGACTAATGCTACGGTTCAGACTGAAGGATAGCGAGTTTGGACGACGGCCACCCAACCACGGCTCCGTGAAGGAGAGCGAGTAAGCCTGGTACTGGAAGCCGTTGGCTTGCACGTTCAGGGCCAAGCGCTGGCCATCGCCGGCGGGTACCGGCGTCCAGTTGCGTAGCGTGCTGGCTTTACGCATCGAGAAGTTGTTGAACACCAAGCCCACCGTACCGATGAAGCCAGCATAGCCGCCCCAGCCGCCCGAGAGTGTCACTTGGTCCGAAGGCTTCTCCACCACTGTGTAATTGATGTCTACCGTGCCATCGGCCTGGTTTGGGATAGGGTTGATACCTACTTTTTCGGGATCAAAGTAACCTAATGTGGCCAGTTCGCGGTTAGAGCGGATGAGTAGCTCGCGGTTGAATTTATCACCGGGCAACGTCCGAATGGCCCGGCGCACCACGTGGTCGCTGGTTTTGGTATTGCCCGATATGTTGATTTCCTTAACGTGAGCCTGCACTCCTTCGGTCAGGCGCATCTCGATATCAATTGAGTCGCCCTCCACCTTTTTCTCCACCGGTTCAATTTGAAAAAACAGGTAGCCGTCGTTCATGTAAAGCGACGTAACGTCCTGGCCTGTTGGATTGTAATTCAGGCGCTTGTCCAACGTTTCCTTGCTGTACGGGCTACCTGATTTAATGCCCAATACCCCCGACAGCGTTTTATCGTCGTAGAGATAGTTGCCATTCCAAGTGATGTGGCGGAAGTAGTACTTGGGGCCCTCATCCACTTTGATAGTCAAAGCCAATCCTTTGTCGTCACGGACCAAGGTATCGCTCACGACAATGGCATCGCGGTAACCCTCGGCATTGTAGAACTCGACCAGCTTCTTCTTATCCTCCTCATATTCCGTCCGCTGGAATTTGCCAGAAGTCAAGAACTTATATGGCTTCCGCTCCTTAGTTTTCTTCAGCTTGCCTTTCAGCTTATAGTCCGAGAAGGCTTTGTTGCCCTCAAACGTAATGTCGTGGATACGGACCTTGTTGCCTTTATCCACATTGATGCGCAAAGCCACGCTATTGGACAGCGAAGAGTCCGGCACTTGTAGGATATTAACCTTAGTGTCTAGGTAGCCTTTATTAACGAAGAATTTGCGCACCTGAGCGCGGGTGTTATTCAATAACGCGTCGGTAACCACCTTGCCCCGAATCAAGGCAATTTTTTTAGTAAGTTCCTCCGTCTTGCCTTTGCTCATGCCATCGAATGTGAATTTCGATAAGCGCGGCCGCTCTTTCAGAGTAAAATCCAGGAAAATCTTGTCGCCTTCGATCCGGGCGATGGTCACATTTACGTCACCCAAAATGCCTTGGGCCCAAAGCTTACGGATGGCTTTACCAATTTCTTCACCTGGAATGGTAATGTTATCGCCTATCCGCAACCCCGACAAGCCAACGAGGGTATTGGGGTCGAGGTAGCGGGTGCCGCTCACGGTGATGCCGCCCAGTACGTATTTTTTGGGTTCATCAGCGCCCCCTGCCGGGCGCACGCCCGGGCTCTGGGCCTGGGCCACGCCCAAACTTCCCATCACCAACCACCCTAGCAGCAGAAACCAAGAAAAATTACGCACTGAAATCATGAATTGAATAAAATACTAGGAAACAGCGATTTGCTCGCTGGTTTTGCCAAAACGGCGCTCGCGCCGTTGGTACGCCCGAATGGCATCTTGCAAATGCTCACGCCGAAAATCGGGCCACAGCAAATCAGTAATGTAAAGCTCAGTATAAGCCAACTGCCACAGCATGAAATTGCTGATGCGCTGCTCACCGCTGGTTCGGATAAGTAGTTCTGGGTCAGGAATACCCGCCGTGGCGAGGTAGCCCGTGATACTGGCTTCGCTCACGTCAGCGGGTTGCACCCGGCCGGCTGCTACGTCAACCGCTAAGCGGCGCGCCGCCTGGGCCAAGTCCCAACGACCACTGTAGCTCAGGGCCAGCACCAAGGTCATGCGGGTACCGCCTTTGGTTAACTCCTGGGCCTCAGCTAACTCGCGCTGGCAACCAGCCGGCAGACTACCCGTGTCGCCAATAGACTGCAAGCGGATGCTGTTCTTGAGTAAAATCGGAGTCTCTTGGCGAATGGTATGCACCAGTAGCTGCATCAAGGCCATTACTTCTAGCGCCGGGCGATTCCAATTCTCAGTGGAGAAAGCGTACAGTGTCAAGTATTTTACCCCAAGTTGTGCGGCTTCTTCCACGGTTTCACGTACAGCCGTAATGGCACTCTGGTGCCCAAACACCCGAAGGCCACCTCGTTGCTTGGCCCAGCGGCCATTTCCGTCCATAATGACGGCCACGTGCGCGGGAATATTAAGAGAGTCGATTTCGGCCCGGCCGGTCATCGTTGCGGTTTTGATATAAGAGGCCGCAAGTTACGAAGACGGTTGCATCTGCCAGCGATGGTGGACCAATGTGGGGCCCCGGGGCCCTTGCTTCCACACAATAAAAGCCCGCCACTGTGCTAATATTTGGCACGGTGGCGGGCTTTTCAGTGGTTATCAAACTACCTCAACAACTGTTTATTGTTTTTGTATTGTGGCGGGCAGCGCACCTTATAAAAGGTATACGAAATGCTAAGGCCACTGTAATAATACCAGTCGTTGTCGTACGGGTTAACCAGCAAGGGGTCTTGGTCGCCCAAGTTGTCGAGTTGGTCGCTAAAAGTTTTGCGCACCCCTACTTCCAGGCCTAGGTTGATGTGTTGCGACAAAGCATATTTCAGTCCGGCTCCGGCTGGAATGGCAACTCCAAAATGTCCGCCTGAGCGGTTATAGTCCGGGCCTAGAATTGGGTTAGCCGTTTGGGTGCGGGTATTGGCGTAATAGCCGCCCACGCCCACGAATAGGTAAGGCGTAAAATGGATTTTTTGCTTGCGGGAACGGTAATCAATGAAATTGTATTCCATCGCCACGGCCGCTTCCAATATGCTCCCTTTCATGTTGGAGTCCCGGTAAGACTGCAAGGGAGGCGTACCGCCTCCTTCGCCGGTTACGTTGGCATCGTTGGCCCGAAGCAAGCCCGCCAAGAAACTTCCCCGCAACGTTACCGGCGCCGACACGTCGCGCCGGTAAAACGCAGTGATAGCTGGGCGATTATTGCCAAACTGGTATTGCGGCGAGATTTCTCCCCGGTAGTTGGTTACACCCAGGCCCAATCCCAATTCACTGGTACGTTGGGTTTCAATCTGAGCTTGGGCCGAGGCGCAAAAAAACGCACTCCCTGCTTGCACTAAGCAAACGAGGAGTGCGCAACGAAATGCATTAACTATCATTAAACTGAATAAGGCACTAAGCGCTGGCCAACAATGGCGGGCCATGATTGCTTAGCGGAATTTTGGGTTTTTGATACGAGGCGTCAAGATATAGTTTAACGACAAGCCGGTTACGGTGTACCAGTCGGATTTATTTTGACCGCGCTTACTGCCTTCGTTATCAAAGCTAGAAAAATCTCCTGTATGGCTTCGGGTAACACCGTAGCCAAAGTACTGCTTTTCAGTAAGGGCACTCGTTGGGGTACCAGGGGCAATACCTAAGGCAGTGGCTCCTAAATAATTGCCGTTAACGTCATCCAAAAAACCCGTGAAGGTTTTGCGAATACCAAACTCCAAGCTAGCGTCAAAGTTGCGGTTGATGCGGTAACGCACGCCACCACCGAACGGAATAGCGACCTGAAAGCGGCTGTAATCCGTACCCTCCGTGGCCAGCGGTTGCAAAGGAACGTAGTTGCCGTTGGCGTCGCGGCCTTTGGGGTTGTGATGAAAGCCCGCCAAACCAGCGAAAACGTACGGCACGAAGTCGGGGCGCTTCAAAAAGTTGTTGCGGTTTTGAATGAGGTCGATGATGACTACGCCGGAAAGCTCCACAATGTCGTTTTGGAAGTTGGCGTTGCGATTGTAGCGGTACCGGGCGTTCTGATCAGTGGCATTAGCCGCCGTGGCGTCGTCGCCGTTGATGCGGCCGTACGACAGGCCCAAACGGCCCGACACCCGCGGGTAGAAGCGCCGGGTCAAGGTCACACCCACGTTGGGGCGGGTGTTGTTAAATCGGAAACTGGCAAAGCCTGTCTGGGGAGCCAAGTCACCGAAATAATTCATGGCGTTAATATTAAAGCCAACCGAATTATACTGTTTGCGCTTGTTGAACTGTTGCGCATCAGCCCGCGAAGAACCGAGCAACGCCAGTCCCACTAATAAAGCAGTGGGATATGTGAAGATATGTTTCATAAGGCATCAAAAGTGAATAGCGTAGATCGAAGGCGAAGCGGAAAAGTACCAATAGCGGACTCTCAGGTATTTACAAAAGTAGAGACTGTTTGGAACTTAAAAAAATTTATGGACAATTTTTAGACTTACGGCAACTTATTAACCCAGCACCGAACTGGGGTTGCGACGGTCGAGTCCCCAATTCAGTTTGCTGCGGAGCGTACTCAAAAAATTGACGTGATTTAGCTTGACCAGTCGTGCGCAGAAGCTTTCGCGGCGCACAGCCATCTGCACATTCGCATCAACAGAGATGGAGCGGGAGTCGAGCGAAAGCATATAATTGGAGCTACGACCCTCAATTTCAAAGGAAAGCACGCTTTGGTTAGACACAACGAGGGGCCGCACGTTCAGATTGTGGGGGCATACGGGCGCAATGATAAAATTGTTGGTTTGGGGAACCAATACAGGGCCCCCGCAACTCAGCGAATAGCCCGTGGAGCCGGTGGGCGTGGCTACCACAAGGCCATCAGCCCAGTAGGAATTCAAATATTCACCATCAATGTAAGTGTGCACGGCAATCATCGAAGCCGAGTCTCCTTTTAAAATACTAAATTCATTCAACCCAAAGTTCAGCCCGCCAAATACGTCCGGGTCGGTATCAACGCGAATGAGGCTGCGGTCATCAAACACGAAATGGCCTTTATATAGGGCGTCGATGGCCTGGCCAATGCCCTCAGGGGTGACGGTAGCCAAGAAACCCAGCCGGCCGGTGTGGATGCCCAGAATAGGAATTTGCAGGGCCCCCACGTAGGTCACGGTGTCGAGCAAGGTGCCGTCGCCGCCGATGCTGAGCACGAAATTGGTGCCCCGCAGCGAGTCGCCGCGCCGGAAACTGGTGGTGTTGGCGGGCAAGCGCAGGGTGTTGTCCAGGTAGGTGCGAAAGGACTCCACGATGCGCACTTCGGCCTGGCGGGCAGCCAAATCGTCGAGAAGGGCTTGGATGGCCGGGGCGGCATCCTCTGCGAAGGGCTTGCCAAGGATGGCGAATTTCATGTGGTCGGAAACGGTAAGTGATGCGAATAACGCACCTGGAGCTGCTTCGCGGGGCGCAGGGCCTCGGCGGCGGCTTCAGATGGGGAAGGTGCTGCGAAAAAAATACCCAGCTTGGCCCAGGCCGTTTCGGGTGTATTCGAGGGTGAACACCCGGTCGTAGTACGTGACCAAGTGCAAACCGAGGCCCGCTGAGCGCAGCAAGCGGTTGGGCAGCTGGTTGCCGGGTGGGGCCCCGGGGGCCACTACGTAGCCCGCGTCGGCGAACAGGTTGAGGTAGGCTACCAGCGGAATGGTGTTGATTTTAGGATTATTGATGCCAGCCAAGTGAATTTCGCTGGCGTTGAAAAGCCGGTAGCTCAGCCCCTGCTGCACAAGGCCGTAGTGGCGGCCATCGACGACGTACGCGTCGTAGCCGCGCACCAGGGCGTCGTTGCCCAGGGCGCGCGCATCGGCGTAGGCCAGGGCCCTGGTGAGGCGCACTTGTCCGTTCAGCTCGAACGCGTAATAAAAGCGGTGGCCGAGCGAAAAATAATGGTCGTAGACCAAGCGCAGAGTGGTAAGGGCCGGCAGGTCGGGGTTTAGAAAGACGCGGTGCGCTAGCAAGCCCTGGGCAAATTGCCCGGTGAGCGGATAGGCGAAGGTATTGCGCTGGTTGAGTGTGCTGACGAGGCTAAAATCGAGGAACTCGCGCGCGGTGCGGCCCAGGAAATAGTTGGGGTTGTCGAAGTTCACCGAATCCAGAATCTGCTCGCGGTGGTACGAGGCGTCGAGGGCGGTGAGGAACTGCACCGTGTGGCGCAAGCGCAGGCCCCCTGAGGCATAGAGCCGCTGGATGGGGTAGGCGTCGTCGGCGCGGTAGGCTTGCAGGCGGTCGCCAAGGGTGCGGAAATCGACGGAGCGGCTCTGGGAAAAAGAAAAGCCGCCGCCCACGCCCACGCGGCGGGTGCGGCCCAGGCCGGGGGCTTCGTAAAACACTTCGTACTTGGGGTTAAACCCCAATTGCAAGTTGGCCGTTAGCTGCTCGTTGCGGCCCCGGAAATTGTTGCGTACCAAATGGATGCCGTAGTCGAGCCGCCGCCAGCGGTCGGGCCGGTCGAGCCAAGCGCGGAAGTTGCGGTCGGCGATGGAAAAGATGGGCACCGGAAACGTATATAGCCGCTCCTGCACCACAAACAGCAGCACTAGCTGGCCGTTGCCCTGGCAACTGGCCTGCACCAGCACCGTGTGGAAAAGCTGGAGGTTAAACAACCGGCGGCGGTTGGCTTCGAGGCGGGCAGGCAGGTCGGCCAGGTTGAGGGTATCGCCCTCGCGGATGTTTAGCTCGGCCCTTAAGGTGCGTTCGCGCGTCACGCGGTTGCCCACTAGCAGCACCACTGCCACCCGCGCCCGGGCCGGGGCCCCCTCGCAGGGCAAAATGCGCACCAGCGTATCGGTGGGAGCCACCACGGGGGGCAGGGCGCGGGTAGCACGTAGGGGCAACGTGTCGGCCAGGGCGGGCCCCGGACTGGCCAGCCACCCCAGCAAAAACAATAGAACGCCCAGCACCCGTTTCTCGCTACACGCTCAGGTAGCGCAGCAGGCCGTCGTAGCGCTCCTGCTCGTCCTCACTCACCTCGCCGGCGCCGCTGAACTGGGCCGTCACCACGTAGCCAAATCGCTCGAGCGTGGCCACGATGCGGGCCAGGTTGTCGGTGTTCAGCTTCAGGGTGAGGCGGATGCGGTACGGGTCCTGCTCGTCGGGCATGGTATGGGCGTTGACAATCTTGGCCTTGTTTTCCTCCACGTAGCGGCTGATTTGCGAGAGTGAGTAATCGCGCTCGGCCATGCTGAGCACAATGATGCCGCCCTGGCCGGGGGCCGACGTTTGGGGCCCGAAGGCGGCCAGCGCGTCGGCTACCGTCACCACGCCCACGTAGGTGTCGTCGTCGTCCACCACCGGTACCAGCTGGAGCTTGTTTTCAATAGCTAGCTCCACCACCCGAAAAAAGTGCTGGTCGGGCCGCACGAATGTTTCACGAAAACCCAGCGTAAGTTCGGAAAGTAGCGTGTTGGGGTCTTCAAAGTCGGCCAGATCGGCCTCCGTTACCAGGCCGCAGTACTGGCGCTCGGCCAGCACCGGCAACTGGCCCACCCGAAATTCGTCGAGCCACCGGGCGGCTTTGCCCAGCGAGTCGGTGCCCTTGAGGGGCGGAATCATTTCGTTGAGTAAATCTTCAGCGAGCATGGCTTGCATGGGCGGGCGGGGCGAAAAAACGCGGCGCCGGGGCGGACGCACGTAAGATGAGAAAACGGGAATAGGGCAACCTGTATTCAGTCGGTAGCGATAGTTGGGGAAGTGGTAAGCGGGAAAGTCAGTGGAGGCCCGGGCCACGGGGCCCTGAGGACCCCACCGGCAAAAATTGCGCCGGGCCGGCGCGTCAGGCCAAAACGGCGGGATGCGGCTCAGTCTTTCGCAAGAACCGGCGCAAGTAGGCATTGAAACCGGCGGGGCGCTCCATCATCGGGGCGTGGCCGCAGTGGTCGAGGAAGGCCAGCTCGGCCGCGGGCAGCAGGCGGGCAAAATCGTGGGCCACCGGCGGCGGGGTGATGGTATCGTTCAGGCCCCACACCAGCAGCACCGGCACCTGGATGCGGTGCAGCTCCTTGGTGAGGTTGTGGCGCTGGGCCGAACGCGCAATGGCAATGATGCGCAGGCACTTAGAATTGGAGTTGGTGATGCGAAAAATCTCATCAACGAGCTCCTTGGTAGCTACCGCGGGATTATAAAAGGTGTAGGCCACCCGCTCTTGCACGAAGCCGTAGTTGCCGCGCTTGGGAAACGAGCCGCCCATACCGTCCTCAAACAAGCCGCTGCTACCCGTGAGCACCAGCCGGCTCACCCGGGCCGGGTTGTCGAGGGTGTATACCAAGGCTACGTGCCCGCCCAGCGAGTTGCCAAGCACCGCGAAGGCCGGCGGCAACTCCAGCGCCGCCACGAAGCCTTCGACGTAGCGCGCCAGGCCCGGCACGCCAGCCTGCGCCAGCGGCATGTCGTAGATGGGCAGCAGCGGAATGAGCACCCGGTAGCCTGGCCGAAAGGCGTCCACTACGTCGGCCCAGTTGCTGAGAGCCCCAAACAAGCCGTGCAGCAGGAGCAGCACGGGACCCTCGCCTTCGTCGACGTACTCGTAGCCTTGGCGGTGGTGGGTCTGCAGTTCCATGGAAATATACTAACCGGCCGCGGGGGGTACGGGTTTCGCAATGTTACAAAACCGCAGCCAATTGGCCAACATCGCCCGGCCGTCGGGCGTCAGCAGGGCTTCGGGGTGAAACTGCACCCCAAACAGCGGCCACGTGGCGTGGCGCAGGGCCATCAGCTCGGGCGGGCCGGGGGCCCCGGTGGTGCGGGCCAGTGCCACTAGCGCCGGGGGTAGCGGCTCGCGCAGCACCAGCGAGTGGTAGCGCGTGGCGGGCGTGACGGCCGGCAGGCCCGCCGCCAGCGCCGCCCCCGGGGCCCAGGCCACGTCCGACACCTTGCCGTGCATGGGCCGGGCAGCCCGCCCCAGCTCGGCCCCGAAAAACTCGCCCAGCGCCTGGTGGCCCAGGCACACGCCCAGCATGGGCACCCGCGCGTGGTAGTGGGCAATGACGGCCGGCATGACGCCTGCCGCCGCCGGCACGCCGGGCCCCGGCGAGAGTACGATGCCGTCCCAGGCCGTTTGTTGCAGCTCGGCCAGGGGCACGTCGTTGCGGCGTACCACCACCTCAGCCCCCAGCTGGCGCAGGTAGTCGGCCAGGGTGTGGGTGAAGGAATCGAAGTTGTCGAGCAGCAGTAGCTTTTTCAAATGTGATGAATTAAAAGATATGCAAAATGTGAAAATGTGTGCGATGCGGCAGGTGTCCGAATTTAGCTCTAACCGCTGTGCTTTCTGCACTTTCAAACCGCCGCTTTTTCAATTTCCACATCTTCACATCCCCACATTTTTCAATTCTTTGTAAACGCGGTTTTCATGCGCGTGAGCAGGCCCTTGGCCACGGGCAGCACGTAGGCCGTGGTGCGCAGGGCCAGCGGCGTGGCCTGCCGCACCACGGGCAGCACCTGCGAGCCGGCCACCACTTGGGGCCCCAGCAGCGGCAGCCCGGCCAGGCCAGTGCCGTGCAGCAGCAGGCTCAAGCCGAGCAGCCACTTCAGCAGGCCCGCGGCTCCGCCCAGCAGGCTATCCAGGAAGCCCAGCGGGGTGAGGTGCAAGGCAGTCTTCAGCAAACCGCCCAGCCAGTGCACGCCCCACAGTATCAGCCCAAACACCAGCGCAAACGAGACAATCGGCAGCAGTCCGTAGGCTTCGCCCACGTAGTGCCGCACCACCGGTACTGTGGCCGTAAGCAGGCTAATACCCCCCACCACGGCCAGCACGAAGGCCAGCAGCGAGGCCACCTCCAGCACCAGCCCGCGCCGGAACCCTTTCACGGCCCCCACGCCAAGCACAAGTAGCAGGAGCAAGTCGAGGGCCGTCATTTTTTAAGGAGTGATTCGGTGAGTCGATGAATGGGTGAATGAGGTGGCGAGTGAGTAAATGGGGCCGTCATGCTGAGCGCAGCGGAGCGGAGTCGAAGCATCTCTACTGCCCAACTAGTCCAATCGATTGGTTTGCTGCTGCGGGAGAGATGCTTGGGCTGCGCTCAGCATGACGATTTCATTTACTAACTCACTCATCCACAAACTACTAATTTACCTACTGATTGGTATTATTCAGCAGATTGCTCACGACTTGCGAAATCATTTTGCCGTCGGCCTGGCCGCTTAGCTCGCGGGCGGCCACGCCCATTACCTTGCCCAAATCAGACGGCCCCTGGGCCCCTACGCGCTGGATAATGTGCACGAGGCGCTCGACCAAATCAGCCTCGGTGAGCTGCTGGGGCAGGTATTCTTCGATGACGGCCAGCTCGGCCAGCTCGTTGCCTTCGAGGTCGGAGCGGAACTGCTCTTTGTAGATGGCGGCGGCATCGCGGCGCTGCTTGGCGGCTTTGTTGAGGAGCTTCAGCTCGGCATCGGGCGTGAGGGCGGCGCCTTGAGCCCCTTCGGCGGTTTCGGCCAGCATGATTTGCGACTTGAGGGAGCGGAGCGCGGTGAGGCGCACCTTGTCTTTGGCCAGCATGGCTTGCTTGATGGCGGCGTCGAGGGTTTCTTTGAGGGGCATGGCCAGGGAATTGGGATGAGGGTGGGCGAACGGGGCCCGGGGCCCCACGTGCTGGCGCAAAATTACGCCGTAGCGGGCCGGCAGCTACTTTAGGCGCTGGCGCTGCCCGCCAGGGCCCCTATAAACTCCTGGGGCTGGTCGAGGTACAGCGCCAGCCGGCGCACGGTGCGGCGCGTGCCGTAGGGCCCCGCCACCACCACGGGCGCGGCAAACGTGAGCAGCACGTTGGGGCTGGCCAGCAGCACCTTGGCCGCGTTCAGGGTATCGGCCGCGGGCGCCGGGGCTTCGCTGATGGCCGCGGCCACCACCGCGGCACGGGGCACCGCCACTTGCCAGGCAAAACCCACGCGCACCACCAGCGCCTGGGGCCCCAGCAGCAGCGGGCACAGCCGCACGGCGTGGGTATGGGCCACCAGCAGCAACACGGTGTACAGGCTTAAAAACGTGAGCCAGTTGGCCGCCACGGGGTGCCAGTGGCCCACCACCAGGTGCGCCGCGGCGGTTTCGATGAGCGTGAGGAAGCCGGCCGTCGCCATCAGCGCCACGAAGCCCGACTCACAGTGGCCGCTGAAGGCGGCGTGGGCCGGGCGCGCCTCCACCGGGGCCCACCAGCCCAGCACGGCGTAGCGCAGCATGGTAGCTTCGGCCACTAGTACGACGCCCGGCAAGCCCAGCACCTGCTCCAAAGCCAGGCCCAGGCTGGGGCCCCAGCTCAGCTGCTCCCGGGCAGCGTGGTAGGCCCGCCATAGGCGCCGGGCGCGGGCCGCGGCAGCCAGCAGCGCCGCGCCTTCCAGCAGCGCGGGCAGGAAGGCCAGGGCCCGCAGGGGCTGCTGCCGGCTGGCGGGCAGCAGCCAAAAAGCCAGCGCCAAGCACGCCCCCACCGCGGCCCCTACGGTACTGAGGGGTAAGCCGTAGCGCCGCACCACCAGCCAGTAGAACAGCGCCGGCACCACCACTAGCAAGTCGAACACCACGGCCACCGGCAGCGCGGGGTGCTGGTAGAAAATGGCCCGCGTGGTGATGGCGTGCTCGGTGGCCACAATGGCCAGCGCCAACCCGGCAAATAGCAGCAGCGGGCGCAGGCGCGGGGTAATGGGGAAAGCTACGGTCATGAAAAAATGGGCAAAGCGGCAAACGCCGGGGCCGGCCGCCGGTTGTGTTGGGAGAAAGAACTACCCGACCTTCGCGGCCGAGTCTTTTGCCAGCAATATACCTTGCCTCCTTATGACTAAGCTCAGCGTCAACATCAACAAAATTGCCACCCTGCGCAACGCCCGGGGACCGCGCGCCCGCCCCGACTTGCTGCAAGCCGCCCGCGACATCGAGCGTTTCGGAGCCGAGGGCATCACGGTGCACCCGCGGCCCGACGAGCGCCACATCCGCTACCAGGACGTGCACGACCTGCGCACCACCGTGACCACCGAGCTGAACGTGGAGGGCAACCCCACGCCCGATTTCCTGGCCCTGGTGCGCGCGGTGCGCCCCGCCCAGGTGACGCTGGTGCCCGACGCGCCCGACGCCGTGACGTCCAACGCGGGCTGGGACACGATTTTGTACCAAGCATTTTTGCGCGACGTGGTGGCCGAGCTGCACGCCCACGGCAGCCGCGTCAGCATTTTCCTCGACACCGACCTGACCCTCGTAGACGCGGCCGCCGCCACTGGCACCGACCGCATCGAGCTCTACACCGAGGCCTACGCCCGGCAGTACGCCGCCGGCCGCGAGGCCGCCGTGGGGCCCTACCGCGCCGCCGCCGCCCACGCCGGCCACCTGGGCCTGGGCGTGAACGCCGGCCACGACCTCGACCTCGACAACCTGGCTTACCTGCACCAGCAGCTGCCGGAGCTGGATGAGGTGAGCATTGGGCACGCGCTGGTGGCCGACGCGCTGTACCTTGGCTTGGAAAACACCGTACAGCTCTACAAGCGGCAGCTGCGCTAGTCAGGGGCCCACTGCCGTCAACTGGGCCCCGGGCGCCGAGGCCCGATGGCGTTAGCGGCTCGCAGTCAATTATCTGGGGCTTAGCATAGCGGGACGTACGTTTCGCTTACCTTTAGCCAGAGGCGTAATTTTCACATTTTTCCTATCATTTCTTATGCTGAAACCGCTACTCTTTGCCGCCGCGCCCGCTTGGTTCCGGCGGGGGCTACTGGCGCTGGCCCTGCTGCCAGCCCTAGGGGCCCGGGCCCAGTCCATTGCTTATACCCCGGCCTCAGCCGCCAACGTGGCCGGCACCTACGCCGACCTGGGCACGGCGGGCACGGCCATTGCCACGGCCAACACCGACGACGCCAACTCGGCAGCCCAGAACATTGGGTTCACGTTTAATTTTAACGGCACGGCGTTCACACAATTCGTACTGAACACCAACGGCTTCGTGCGGCTGGGGGCCAACGCACCCTCGGCGGCGGCCCTGTTCCTGAGCGAGACGGCCAACATCGCCGACCCCATCCTCAGCCAGAACCCGGCCGACGTCAACATACTGGCCCCGTTTAACGTTGACTTGGCCCCCGGTGCGGCCGCTGGCGGTACCGAATACCGGGTAGTTACCACAGGTACGCAGCCCAACCGCGTGTGCACCGTGCAGTGGAAAAACGTGCAGGACAAAGCCGCTACCTACCCCACCCAGTACGCCAGCCTCAGCTTCCAACTCAAGCTCTACGAAGGCACCAACAACATTGAGTTCGTATATGGGCCCACGGTGGCGAGCACGGGTACCGCTACTGCCCGCTTTTTGGTAGTAGGCATCAAGGGTTCGGGGCGGAACGATGGCCAAACGGTGCTGGCAGAGAAAATAAACTCGAACAACGCCTGGTCAACCGCCACGTTCCGCACCGGCTACTACGCCAACGACGGCACCAACATCCTCTACACGCACAACTACCGCGCCGACGTGCCCCCCGACCTGGGCCGTACCTACCGCTTCACGGCCACGCTCCTGGCCGTAGCCGTGTACACGCTGGGCAAGGCCGCAACCTACGCCTCGCCCCTGGCCACGCAGGCGGGCGTGGTTAACTACTCGAACACCACCCTCACCAACCTGCCGGTAACGCTGACCGTGAGCGGCACCACCTCGTTCATCAACACGCAGACCGTGGCCTCGCTGGCGCCCGGTGCGGCGGTGCTAGTCACGTTCCCGGCCTTTCCCATTACGGCCACCAGCGGCACCAACACCCTGACGATAACGGTGCCGGCCACGGCCACCACCCCGGTCCTGTCGCAGGCCGTTACCCAAACGCTGTCGGCCTCTGACCTAAGCTTCCTCACGGCCGACCCAACTTTGGGCGCGGGCCTGACCACGGCGGGCAGCGTGCTGGCCGTGGGCTACCAGGTTGGTTCGGCCGTGCTCACCACCGTCACGCCCACTTTTGTGGGCACGGGCGCAACTGGCTCTACGTACCAGGTAGTGGTGTACGGAGCCACGGCCGCAGGCCAGCCCGGGGCGGCGCTGTATACGTCGCCCACCCGGCCCCGGCCCGCCGCTGGGGGCCCCGATGCAGTGGCCATTCCCAGCACGCCGGTCAGCGGGAAGTTCTTCGTGGGCGTGCGCACCATCGGCGCCGACAACATTGGGCTGGGCTACCAGAACGAGGTGCCGCTGCTGCGCCCCGCCACGTTTTACCTCACCACCGATGGCACCACTTGGGCCGACATCAGCAGCCTGGGGAGCATCAGCTCACGCCTGGCCATTGATGTAACGCTGGGCCCTGGGGCCCCCTGCGCACCCGTGACGGCCCTCAGCGCCATGCCCACCGGGGCCACCACGGCCACGGTGGCCTTCACGGCCGGCAGCGGTAACACCAGCTACACCGTGACCTACACGCCCACCGGGGGCACGGCCCGCACCGTGGCGCCAGCACCCACGGCCTCGCCGGTGCTGCTCACCGGCCTCACCGGCGGCACGGCCTACACCGTATCGGTGGTGGGCAACTGCGGCGGCGGCACGGCCACGGCGGCCTCCACCACCTTCACCACCGGGGTGCCCACGGCCACGCGCAACGCCCTAGGCGCCGGCGTGCTGGCCGCGTTCCCGAACCCGGCCAGCCGGGCCTTCACCCTCAGCCTGCCCGCCGTGGCCGGGGCCCGCACCGCCGCCGTGGTCCTGTACAACGCCCTCGGCCAGCAGGTGCAGGCCCGCACCGTTGCCCTGGCCCCCGCTGGCACCCAGGCCTTGCTCGACGTGGGCAGCCTCGCCCCCGGTATCTACACGGTGCGCGTGCAGGCCGGCAGCCAATCGGCCAGTTTACCCATTACACTGCAATAGGGCCCTGGGGCCCTGCCCAGCACTAGAAAGCCCCGCCAAGTACTTGGCGGGGCTTTTATTTTTTCACTTTTGGTTGACTAACGCTAGCTGCTGATGGGCACTTTACCCAAGATGGCCTCGATTAAATCCTGAGTGCGGATGCCGTCGGCCTCCGCCTCATAAGTTAGCAGGATGCGGTGGTTGAGCACGTCGGCGGCCACGTCCTTGATGTCTTCGGGCAGCACGTAGTCGCGGCCGGCCAGGTAGGCCACGGCCTTGGCGGCGCGGTGCAGGGCAATGCTGGCCCGCGGGCTGGCCCCAAACTGCACGGCCTGCGCGAAGTCGGGCAGGTCGTAGTCGGCCGGGCGGCGGGTGGCAAACACCAGCTCGATGATGTACTTCTCGAGCGTTTCGGAAATCTGCACCTGGTTGATTTGCTGGCGAATGCCTTGGATGTCAGCGGCCGTCAGCACCGGCTGCACGTCTTCCTGGAAGCTCAGGTTGGCCATGCGGCGCATCACTTCCAGCTCGTCGGCCTTCTTGAGGTAATCGACGTGCACCTTCAGCATGAAGCGGTCGACCTGGGCCTCGGGGAGCGGGTAGGTGCCCTCCTGCTCCACCGGGTTTTGGGTGGCCAGCACCAGAAACGGCCGGTCGAGGCGGTAAGTAATTTCGCCGATGGTGACCTGGCCCTCCTGCATGGCTTCGAGCAGGGCACTCTGCACCTTGGCCGGCGAGCGGTTGATTTCGTCGGCCAGCACCAAGTTGGCGAAGATGGGACCCTTCTTCACCTCGAACACCGACTGCCCCTGGTTATAAATCATGGTGCCCACGAGGTCGGACGGCAGCAGGTCGGGCGTGAATTGCACCCGCTGGAAGTGCAGGTTCAGCACCTTGGCCAATGTGGACACGGCCAATGTCTTGGCTAGCCCCGGCACGCCTTCGAGCAGGATGTGCCCGCCCGTGAACAGCCCAATTAGCAGCCGCCCCACCAGCACCTGCTGGCCAATCACCACCTTGCCCATTTCGGTGAACACCCGCTGGATGAGGGCGGGGTAATCGGGTGGCGTGGGGGCAGCAGCGGGAGGCGTGGGCAACATAGGCAAGGGCGTGAGTAGGGCCGCAAATTACACCAGCGGCCCGGGGCCCCAGCCGCGTCAGGTGCGCAAGGCCTGCATTTGCTCCGTCAGCACCGTAATTATCCGCAGGCTTTCCTCGCGGGCGGAGGCCTGGTAGGCCTGGGCGTTGGGCCCGTCGGCCTCCTCCCAGCCGGCCAGGGCCCCCAGGGTTTCCAGGCGCGTCACCGAACTCTCGATGCGGGCGTAGATGGCCTCCCACAGCTGCTGGTTCCAAGCGGGCTGTTGCAGCAGGTGCAGGCGCAGGTCAAGCAGGCCCATCACCACGGTGGCCAGGCGCGCCAGCAGCTCCGACTCGGCCGCGCTGAACGTGCGGGGCTCGTTGCCAATCACGCAGAGCACGCCGATGGGGTAGCCAGCCGCGGTGCGCAGCGTGTGGCCGGCGTAGAAGCCCAGGTGCAACCGATTCACCAAGAAGGGGCTAATTAGGTCACAGGGGTGCTCGTACAGGTTTTCAAAAATGGTGGTTTCCTCCCTCAGCAGGGCCACCGAGCACAGGGTTTCGCCCCGGTTCACTAGGTCTACGCCCGGCTCCAGCCCGTAGTTGAGGCCCAGGCTCACTTCCTCTTCGTCCACAAACGCCACAATACCGATGGGCACGTTGAAGAGCTTGGCCGCCAGGCGTACCAACTCCGAAAACGTCTCGTCCCGCATCGTATTCAGCAACTGGTACGGCCGCAGCGCTTGCAAGCGCTGCTCTTCGGCGAGGGGCAACGGGGCAAGCGGAGCGGTGGCCATACAATTATTTCCCGTTAAAACACTAGGCTGGTACCCAAAGATACAACCCCTCACCCTGCGCACCCGCCCCTATAGTCAAATAATAAGAACGCCTGCTCTCCGGGGCCCTATATTCTAACGACAAAGCCTCACTTCCGGGCGGGAAGCGGGGCTTTGCGTTGTACCGGAGACGGGGCTCGAACCCGTAAGCCCGTGAAGGCAAGGGATTTTAAGTCCCTCGTGTATACCATTCCACCACTCCGGCGTTATATTTTATTTTTTTGATTCTTACCGCGGTAGTTATTGGTCAGGGCGTGGCAATTGGGACAAAGTAACTGCAAATTTGCCAAACGGTGGTCGTTATTTACACCATTGGCGTGGTGTAGCTCCAATGGCATCGGTTGGCCCTGCCAAGTATTCAAGCCACAGACTTCGCAATTATCAGATTTGATGCCTTCTGCCAATAACTGCTTTCTCAAACCATGCGTGAAATTGTATGGCGAATTTTCCACCATAATTTCTTCCAGCGTGGCCTTGCGACCAAAGCTCCGATAGCGCAGTCCAGTATTCCAGCCCGCCCCGGTGAAGTGGCTCATGTCTAACCCCAGTTGCTGAATCCGGGCGTGCACCGTTTTGTAGTTGCCGCCTGCGGGCACCAGCCCGATGCGGCCCAGCACTTGCCGGATGGACAAACTTTCGGCCACCGCCTGCCGGAACTCGTCATCGGTGCTGAGGCATTTGCGCGTGGCGGCCATGGGGAGGAGTAAAACAAAAAAGACGTTGCCGGTGGGCAACGTCTTTTTTCGAACTTAGAGCGGGAGACGAGGTTCGAACTCGCGACCTCGACCTTGGCAAGGTCGCGCTCTACCAACTGAGCTACTCTCGCAATGATAACCGCGACTGGCGTAGCGGCTAATGGTTTCACAAAGGTAAGGGGATTTGGGCTGGAGGCAAGCCCAGGGCCCAAAAACTTGCCCCTGGCACAGCTTTGGGGCTCATTTTCAGCCTGAAAAATTTACGCGGGGCCCAGCGTCAGCTTCAATTCGTTCAGTTTTAGCAGCGCTTCGATAGGCGTGAGGGTGTTCACGTCGAGGTTTTGGAGCAGCTCGCGCAGGCGTTCCAGGGCCGGGTCGCCGGGCTCGAACATGCTCAGCTGAAGCTGGGCGCGCGGGGCGGTGGCCACGGCCGAGGTGGCACGGGGCCGGGGCTGGGCCGACTGGGGGCCCTCGTCGAGCCCCGCCAGCACGGCGTCGAATGCGGTGGGGGCCCCTGTCTCGTCCGCGCCGGCGCTGGTGCGCTCCACTTCGAGGTGGTGCATGATTTCGTTGGCCCGCAGCACCACGGCGGTGGGCATGCCGGCCAGCCGCGCCACGTGAATGCCGAAGCTGTGCTCAGAGCCGCCGGCCTGCAGCTTGCGCAGGAACAGGATGCGGCCGTCGGCTTCCTTCACGGCCACGTTGTAGTTGCGCACCCGGGGGCAGTCGTCGGCCAGCTGGTTCAGCTCGTGGTAGTGGGTGGCGAAGAGGGTTTTGGCCTTGGCTTTGGGGTTGTTGTGCAGGTGCTCCACGATGGCCCAGGCGATGCTGATGCCGTCGTAAGTACTTGTCCCTCTGCCAATTTCATCCATCAGCACGAGGCTGCGGTCGGAGAGGTTGTTGAGGATGGAAGCGGTTTCAGTCATCTCCACCATGAAGGTGCTTTCGCCCTTGCTCAGGTTATCGGAAGCCCCCACGCGGGTGAAAATCTTGTCGATGATGCCCACCGTGGCACTTTCGGCGGGCACGAAGGAACCGATTTGGGCCAGCAGCACGATGAGGGCCGTTTGGCGCAGCAGGGCCGATTTGCCGGCCATGTTGGGGCCCGTAATCACCACAATCTGCTGGTCGGTCTGGTCGAGGCAGATGTCGTTGGGGATGTAGCTTTCGCCGGGCGGCAGCTGGCGCTCAATCACCGGGTGGCGGCCCTGCTTGATGTCGAGCACCGTGCCGTCGTTCACCACGGGCCGCACGTAGCGGTGCTGGCGGGCCGTAAGGGCGAAGCTGGCCAGGCAGTCCATCACGCCAATGGCCCGGGCGTTCTGCTGAATCTGGGGCACGAAATCGAGCGCGCTCAGCACCAAATCGGTGTAGATGCGCTGCTCGATGACAAATAACTGTTCTTCGGCGTGAAGGATTTTCTCCTCGTAGGTTTTCAGCTCCTCGGTCACGTAGCGCTCGGCGTTCACCAGCGTCTGCTTGCGAATCCAGGCGGCGGGCACCTTGTCTTTGTGGGCGTTCGTAACCTCCAGATAATAGCCAAACACCTTGTTATAAGCCACTTTCAGCGACGAGATGCCGGTGTTGCGCTGCTCGCGGGCTTGCAGCTGCAAAAGGTAATCCTTGCCCGAAAAGGCCAGGCCGCGCAGTTCGTCCAGCTCGGCGTCCACGCCGTCGTTCAGCACGCCGCCCTGGTTGGTGAGCAAGGGCGCGTCGGGCTTGATTTTGGCCTGGATTTCCTTGCGCAGGGCCAGGCAGGGGTTGAGCTGGTCGGCCAGTTTCTCCAGGGCTCGCACGCCGGACGCGGCCAGCCGGGCGCGCATGGGCTCCACGGCTTCCAGGGCCCTGGCCAGCTGCAGCAGCTCGCGGGGGTTCACGCGGCGTACGGCCACTTTGCTGATGAGGCGCTCCAGGTCGTTGATTTGGCGCAGGTGCTGGGTGAGGTCGGCCAGCAGGTCTTCGTCGGCCACCAGGGCTCCCACGGTGTCGAGGCGGCGCTGGATCTGGCCTACTTCCTTCAGCGGCAGCACCACCCATTTGCGCAACAGCCGGGCCCCCATCGGCGTCAGCGTTTGGTCCAAAATGTCAATGAGGGGCACGCCGCCGGGGTGCTGGGCCTGGATCAGTTCCAGGTTGCGCACCGTGAAGCGGTCGAGCCACACGTACTTGTCCTCCTCCAGGCGGCCCAGGCTGGCAATGTGGCTGAGGTTGGCGTGCTTGGTTTCGGCCAGGTAGTGCAGGATGCAGCCGGCGGCGATGACGCCCTCCTTCAGGTTATCGACCCCAAAACCCTTGAGCGAGGTGGTGCGGAAGTGGCGCGTGAGCGTGTCGTGGGCGTAGTCGGGCCCAAACACCCACTCGTCGAGGGCATACGTGCAGAAATCGGGGCCAAAATGCCGCTCAAAATCGCCGCGGCTTTGCTTGCAAAACAGCACCTCGGCGGGCCCGAAGTTTTGCAGCAGCTTGCCGAGGTAGCCCACGTCGCCCTGGGCCACCAGAAACTCGCCGGTGCTGATGTCGAGGAAGGAAATTCCGGCCTCAGCTTTGCCGAAGTGAATGGCCGCCAAGTAGTTGTTGGCGCGGCGCTCCAGTACGTTGTCGTGCAGGCTCACGCCGGGCGTCACCAACTCGGTGATGCCTCTTTTCACCAAGCCTTTGGCCTGCTTGGGGTCTTCGAGCTGGTCGCAGATGGCCACGCGCTGGCCGGCGCGCACCAGCTTGGGCAGGTACGTGTCGAGCGAGTGGTGCGGGAAACCGGCCAGCGGCACTTCGCTGGGCGTGCCGCCCCCGCGCTTGGTGAGCGTGATGTCGAGGATGCGGCTGGCCGTAACGGCGTCTTCGCCAAAGGTTTCGTAGAAGTCGCCCACCCGAAACAGCAGCACCGCGCCCGGGTACTGGGTTTTGAGCTGGTAGTACTGCTTCATCAGGGGCGTGTCAATCACCGGCGCGGCGGTGAAGTGGTCGGGGCCCACGGACTTGATGACGAATTCTTTTTTGGGAGCGGACAAGGCGAAAAGACCTGGGGCGCGAAGCCGGGGCTTCGGGCGGTGGGGAAACGGCAATTACGGGCGCGGCACGGGGCGCAGGGCCCCAACAAGGTGGGGCACCAGGGCCCCAACGCGAAACGCGCCGCGGCACGTTCCTACCTTTGGCCATGCGAAAACTTACCATGGCCGAGCTGAACCGCGTGGCGGTGGCCGACTTCAAAAGTACGCCCAAAAGCCCCGTGGTTTTGGTGATGGACAACGTGCGCAGCCTGCATAACGTGGGCGCCGTATTCCGCACCGCGGATGCGTTTGCGCTCGAAAAAATCTGGCTCTGCGGCATCACTGGGCGGCCGCCGCACCGCGAAATCACCAAAACGGCCTTGGGTAGCGAGGCCGCCGTGGCCTGGGAATACGCCGCCGAAACGACCGACGCCGTGGGGGCCCTAAAAGCAGCCGGCTACCAGGTGGTGGCCGTGGAGCAAACCACGGGCAGCGTGCCGCTGCCGCAGTTCCAGCCCGCGCCGGGCCGGCCGCTGGCGCTGGTGCTGGGCAACGAAGTATTCGGTGTAGACGACGCGGTGCTGGCCCTGTGCGACGTGGCCGTAGAAATCCCGCAGTTCGGCACCAAGCACTCGCTGAACGTGGGCGTGGCGGCCGGCGTGGTGCTTTGGGACGTACTGGTGAAGCTGGGCGTGGTGTAGCCTATTGGGTTTTAGTTGGCCGTTGTGCGTTATCAGTTGTTAGCGGTTTACTGTTAGCTAGTGAACGGCCTGACAACAGACAACTAGCAACAAGCAACTAAACCCCATGCCCGATTTCCTTCGCCCCGACGACCAACTCCGCGCCCTGCGCCCCCTGGTGCCCACCGAAACGCCCGCCGACGCCGCCACCGACACCGTGGGCGACTTCCTCCACGCCACGCTGCGCCCCGTGCTGAAGCTGCAAAACGAGCTGCTGCTGGCCGCCGTGGCCGACTTCGTGCGCGACCACCACATTGCCCTGGACACCGCCGATGCCACCACCCAGCAGCGCCTACTCACCGAGCTACTGAGCCGCAACACCAAGCTGCGCGCTACCGTCATCGGCCTCGTTACGGCCCTGTTCACGGCCGCCGAATACGCCTATTACCGCACCCAACGCCCCGAGCTGAACCGCCGCCTGCTGGCCCTGGCCCAGCAGCGCGTGCTGGGCCAAACGGCCGCCGTGGGAGCCTTAGCCATCGCCTAAAAAAAGCGGTGGCGCCCGCCCGGGGCCCCACCGCTTTCGCGCGTTGCGCAGGTAATTAGTTACTAGTACTCTGAGTTGCGCAGTTGCACGGCGTCCATTTTCTTGCGCATGCGCATGTTCAGCAGCTCCACTACCAGCGAAAAGAACATGGCGAAGTAGACGTAGCCCTTGGGGATTTCCTGGTGCGCGGCTTCGAGCACCAGCATGGCCCCGATCATGACCAGGAACGAAAGGGCCAGCACTTTAATGCTGGGGTTGCGGTTCACAAAATCGGCCACTACGCCTGAAAAGGCCAGCATGATGCCCATGGCGCAAACCACGGCCGCAATCATCACCAGCACGTTGCTCACCAAACCCACAGCCGTGAGGATAGAGTCGAAGCTGAACACGATGTCGATGATGACGATTTGCACGATGACGCCCGCCATGGTGGTACCGGCCTTGCCCATGCCGGAGCTGTCTTCGTCGTGGCCTTGCAGCTTTTCGTAAATCTCCACAATGCTTTTATAAAGCAAGAACAGGCCCCCGGTCATCAAAATCAGGTCGCGGCCCGTGACGCCGAAGGGGCCCTCGGCCGTCTGGATGGGTAGCGTGAAAAGCGGGGCCCGTAGGCTCACGAGCCACGAGATGCTGGTGAGCAGGGCGATGCGGAACACCAAAGCCAGCAACAGGCCGATGGTGCGCCCCCGGGGCTGCTGCTCGCGGGGCAGCAGGTTCACGACGATGGAAATGAAGATGATGTTGTCGATGCCCAGCACGATTTCCATGAACGTGAGGGTCAGCAGGCTAATCCAGGTTTGTAGTTGCCCAAAGGCGGAAAAATCGTACATAAATTAAATGCGAAGATGGAAGAACGGGAAAACGTGAGAAATAAAAAATTAAGCAGATGGGCTATTTTTCACATTCCCACATCACCTCATTTTCACCTTTCTTAGCTCTTCATGTTCACGAACTGCAGCGGCAGGCCAATGTCGGCGCGGCGCAGCACGGCAATGGCGGCCTGCAAGTCGTCGATTTTCTTGGCCGTCACGCGCACTTGGTCGTCCTGCATCTGGGCCTCCACCTTCACCTTGGCGTCTTTGATGGCCTTGATGATTTTGCGGCCAAAATCCTTGTCCACGCCGGCGCGCACCTTGATGGTTTTTTTGATGAGCTGGCCGCTGGGCTGCTCGTCGGCCGTGAAGTCGAGGCTGGTGCCGTCGATGCCCTGCTTCACCACGCGGCCCAGCAAAATGTCTTCGAGGGCCTTCACGCGCATCGAGTTTTCCGAGGAAAGCAGGATGGTGTTTTCTTTCTTGTTGAGCTCGATGCCGCCCTTGGTGTCGCGCAGGTCGTAGCGGGTCAGGAGTTCTTTTTGGGCCGTGTTCACCGCGTTTTCGAGGGTTTGCGGGTCCACTTTGCTCACGATATCGAAGGATGCCATGTCGGAAGGTTAATTGAAGTACAGGTGAAGGTGCCACCGCCGGTGCGAAGATAGCCGGGGCCCGGGTGCATCTTTGCGCCCCGCCCCGGGGCCCCGGCCAGCCAAAACGGCCTTGTAGTACGCGGCGGGCCGCTGGGCGTTGCCCGGGCTGCTGGAGCCGTAGCGTTTGTTTTTCCGCTTTCCCGCCATGCCCCCCCTCCCCGACCTCGCCGCCATGGTGGCCGTCTACAACCAAATCAACCACTACGGCCGCGCCAACGGCATGGCGCTGGACGTGCCGGGCCCCGGCCAAGCCGACTACCGGATGCGCGTGCGCTCCGAGCATTTATCGTCGCCCAACACTTGCCACGGCGGCGTGCTGGCCGGCCTCATGGACGCCGCCCTCGGGGCGGCGGCCCTCACGCTGGCCTTCACCGCCCAGGAACTGGTTTCAACCGTCGAGTTCAAGATGAACTACCTGCACGCCGTGCACCTGCACGACGAGCTGCGCGCCGAGGGCCGCGTGGAGCACACCGGCCAGCGCCTGCTGGTGAGCAGTTGCGTGGTGTACCGCGTGGTGGCCGGGGCCCCCGACGTGGCCGTGGCCCGCGGCCTGGGCACCTTTAACCGCTACCCGGCCGATAAGCGCGACTTCGCGCACTTGCTGCGGGGGCCCCAGTCCGACCACATTCGCTAGCCTGCACCCGCGCCGGGGCCCAAAAAAAGCGCCGCGGGGGCCCCGCGGCGCTTTTTCTTTTTGCAATCGGCGGGCCTTACAGCTCGACGGGCACCGTTTGCAGGTCGGGCTCGGGCTCGTAGTCGTCGGTTTCCGACAGCTGGGGGGCAGTCACTTTGCGCACATTGCGGGCGCAATCCTCGTCGCGGTGGTTGCGGCCCACCGTGAACTCCACCCAGTCGCCCTCGCGCAGGTCGTTGAAGTCGCCTTCGGTGAGGTCGGCGTAGCTGAAGAACAAGTTGTTGGGCGGCATCACCACGAAGCCAAAGCCATTTTTCAGGTTCTTAATGGTGCTCATGCCGGTGGTGCCCACGGGGCCCGCGGCGGTGGGGCCGTTGGGGCGGGCGGGCTTGGGCGCGGCAGAAGCGGTGGCCATGGTGCTGGGCGCAAACGCGGCCGGCTCCGACTGGCTCACGAACAGGGCCTCCACCACTTCGTCCTGGGCGGTCAGGCCGCGGTCAATTACGGCGTGCATGGCCACGGGGTAGGTCACTTGCTCCAGCAGCTGCTGCGAGGCGCGCGTCACGCGGGTTTCGCCCTTGAAGTCCTCGTACTTGAAGTCCCAGTTCAGCAGCATCACGCGGGTGCCCACGGTGTTGAGCTTGCGGATCAGGGGCACGTAGTCCGAATCACCGGCGATGAGCACCACCACATCGAGGGTTTTGTGCAGGGCCAGCTCCAGGGCCTCCAGCGAGAGCCACACGTCGATGCCTTTTTCCTGCAGGCGGCCGTCGCGGGTTTTCAGGGGCATGTAGTGGGTGCTCACGCCCAGGTTCATCAAAATATCGTCGAGCAGGCGGTCGTGGAACAGGCGGTCTTTGTCGCGGGCCTCGGTAGCGGAGAGGCGGCCCCGGAAAAAGTGGGCATCGGTGATTTGCGCCAAGCGTACATCTACATCTTCTTCCTCCGCAACTTGGTGGCGAATAAATTCGTGCAGCCCTTCGAGACTGATCCGCGCCTTCCGCTCGTGCTGGAAATAGTAATAGTCGCTGATTTTTAAAAAATAATTGCCGTCGTAGAACACGCCGACGCGAATCAGGGGGCTATTCATCTGGTTCATGCGGATGGTGGGGTAAAATAGTAGTAAATGAGAGACGTTTTAAGTGAGATGTGCGGACAGGACCCTGCCGCGCTTCACCAAAGCGGCAGCGCGGAACGGGGCAGTTCAGAAGTAAGTGGGGAAAGCCGGCGGCCGAGAACCGGGCCGACTGGGGCCCCAGCGGGCCGTTAATTAATAATTATAGTGACTAATTAAGCGTAACCCCGGCCGGTAGAACCAATTAATAACGAAGAAATAACGTATAAATCGGCACCTAACTCCTGCCCTCTCTGCACATATCCACTGCGAAGCTAATAGCCCGTGCCGACTAATGCAACCGATTGCCAGTTTCTTTTACACCCGAAGCACAGAAAATAACATCTAAAATCCTATTTTGCCCATTATTAGCCCCAGCACTAACAGCGCGTAACCCGCGCAAATACTCACCTCGAGCACGTTGCCTGAGGGCGAGCCGGTGCGGATGAGCGGGACTTTAAAGGAGTACCCCAGCAGCGGAAATAGCCAGCGCACGCCGGCTTTGGTGAGGGTATCGGCCACGAGGTGCGAGGCGTAGCCAGCGCCCGCAAACAGGGCCACGCCGCGCCAGCCCAGGTGGTGCTCGGCCAGGTAGCCGACGTAGGTCCAGAAGGCGGTGGCCCACACCGTGTGCGTCCAGGAGCGGTGGCTGGTGAAGGGCGCCAGGGCGATGAAGGCCCCCAGCAGGCTCAGCCACACCTGCCCGGCGTAGAGGCCCGCCACGCCCGTGCCCAGCCCCGTGAACAGCAGCGCCAGCCGCCGCGTGGAGCCGCCCTGCAAGCCGGCCCCCAGCAAGCCAAAGCCCAAGGCAATGAGGTAATAAAGCCGCTGCCCGCCGCCCACGTGCAGGTGCAGGTAGCTGTAGGCCCCGATAACCAGCGCCGCCGCCACGAAGGCCCAGCGCACGTAGTGCTGCGCGAAGCCCAGGCGCTGGCTCAGGCGGCTTTCGGGGTGGTCAAGGTCGGGGGCCAGGGCCGAGAAGCCGGCCAGGGCAATGCCGGGCAGCGACGCCGGCACGCCCGGGGCCAGGCCCGCAATGGCCACGCCCGTGATGAGGCCGATGACCAGGTGAGAAGATCCGCGCACTAAAAATTGACTAACGATAAAAGGGCCGCAAAGCTACGCGGCCCGCCCGCGGGGGCCCCGGAAACCTTCGCTGGCCCCCGGGTGTATTGCAGGGGCCAGCCCGGCCGGAACGCGTTCCGGTCGGGCTGCTTTACGTGTTTCTGCCTAGCCCCAATCGTTGTGCAAGTAGTTGATTTTCTGCGTCTATACCGCCTTTCGCCCGAAATTCAGACCCTGGCGGCCCGCCTGCGCGAGGCCGCCAAGCCGGGCCCCGGCGGCGTGCGCCTGCACCTGCGTGGCCTCGTGGGCAGCCAGGATGCGGTAGTGGCCGCCGCGGCCGCCAACCCACAGCACGCCCACGTATTCGTGCTGCACGACAAGGAGGAAGCCGCGTATTTCCTGGCCGATTTGCAGCACTTGCTGCCCGAGGGCAGCGAGGCGCTGCTGTTCCCCAGCTCGTACAAGCGGCCCTACCAGTTCGACGAAACCGAGAACGCCAACGTGCTGATGCGCGCCGAGGCCCTGAACCGCCTCAACACGGTGCGCGGCGGGGCGGCGGGCCAGGGCGTGTTCATCGCCACGTATCCCGAGGCCCTCACGGAGAAGGTTATCAACCGCCAGAGCCTGGTGAAGAACACGTTCACGGCCAAAACGGGCGACAAGCTGGACGTGAATTTCCTGGGCGAGCTGCTGGGCGAGTACGACTTTGAGAAGACGGATTTTGTGTACGAGGCCGGGCAGTACGCCGTGCGCGGCGGCATCGTGGACGTGTTCAGCTACGCCAACGAGCTGCCGTTTCGGCTGGAGTTATTTGGCGACGAGATTGAGAGCATCCGCACGTTTAACCCCGAAACGCAGCTATCGGTGGAGCCGCGGCCGCAGGTGAGCATCATTCCCAACGTGCAGACCAAGCTGTTGCAGGAAAAGCGGGAGGCGTTTTTTGAGTTCTTGCCCCCCACGGCCTGCCTGTGGCTGAAGGACGTGCGCCAGACGCTGGACGTGGTGACGGACTTATTCGAGCGCGCGGAAGCCAATTTCCAGGCGATGCTGGGCGAGGGCGGCGGGATGCAAATCGTGAGCAAGCCGGCTGACTTGTTCGAGTCGGGCAAGAACTTCAAGAAGTCGCTCGACGGGTTCGCGGTGGTGGAATTCGGTAAGCGGTTCCACTTCAAGAACGCCGACGCGTTTCAGTTCGCGGCCAAGCCGCAGCCGAGCTTCAACAAGGAATTTCCGCGGATGGCGAAGAACCTGCGCGAGAACCAGGTGCGCGACTTCACCACAATTATCGCCGCCGACACGGTGCGGCAGGCCGACCGGCTGCGCACGATTTTCGACGAGATTGACAACAACGTGCAGTTCCAGCACCTGCTGCTGGCCCTGCGCGAGGGCTACGTGGACGAGCAGATGGGCCTGGCCGTGTACACGGACCACCAGCTGTTTGAGCGCTACTATAGGGCCCAGGAAACCAAGAAGTTCTCAAAGAAGAAGGCGCTGACGCTGCGCGAGCTAAAGACCTTGCAACCCGGTGACTATGTGACGCATCAGGACTATGGCATTGCCCGGTTTGCGGGCCTGACCCAGGTGGACATCAACGGGCAGATTCAGGAAGCTATTCGGCTGGTGTACCGCGACGACGACGTACTGACGGTGAGCATCCACGCGCTGCACAAGATTGCCAAGTACAGCGGCGCCGAAGGGTCCCCACCCAGCATGAGCAAGCTGGGCTCGCCGGAGTGGGAGAACAAGAAGAAGGCCGTCAAGAAGAAAGTGAAGGACATCGCGGCCGACCTCATCCGGCTGTACGCCAAGCGCAAGACGGCCCCGGGCTTCGCCTTTTCGGCCGACGGCTTTATGCAAGCGGAGCTGGAATCGAGCTTCATTTACGAGGATACGCCCGACCAGGCCAAGGCCACCGAGGACGTGAAGTACGACATGCAGCAGCCCCACCCGATGGACCGCTTGGTGTGCGGCGATGTGGGCTTCGGCAAGACGGAGGTAGCGATTCGGGCGGCGTTCAAGGCCGTGGCCGACGGCAAACAGGCGGCGGTGCTGGTGCCGACGACCATCCTAGCGATGCAACACTACAAGACGTTCCGCGACCGGCTGGCCACGCTGCCCGTGACGGTGGAGTACGTGAACCGCTTCAAAACCACGAAGCAGATCAAGGAAACCTTGCAGCGCGTGGCGGAGGGCAAAACCGACATCCTCATCGGCACGCACCGACTTACTAATAAGGACATCGTTTTTAAAGACCTCGGGCTGCTGATTATTGACGAGGAGCAGAAGTTCGGTGTAAAGACCAAGGACAAGCTGAAGGAGCTGAAGGTGAACGTGGACACGCTCACGCTCTCGGCCACGCCGATTCCGCGGACGCTGCACTTTTCGCTGATGGGGGCCCGGGATTTGAGCGTGATTGCCACGCCGCCGCCCAACCGCCAGCCGGTGCAAACCGAGCTGCACGTGTATGATGAAATCCTGATTCGCGACGCGGTGGCGCGGGAGCTGAAGCGCGGCGGGCAGGTGTTTTTCGTGCACAACCGCATCAAGGACATCGAGGAAGTGGCGGGCATGATTCTGCGCCTCGTACCGGACGCCAAGATTACCTACGCCCACGGCCAGATGGAAGGTGACCTGCTGGAAAAGCGCATGATGAAGTTCGTGGAGGGCGAATACGACGTGTTGGTGAGCACAAGCATCATCGAGAGCGGGCTCGACATTCCGAACGCCAACACCATCATCATCAACCGGGCCCACCTGGCCGGCCTGAGCGACCTGCACCAGATGCGGGGCCGCGTGGGCCGCTCCAACCGCAAGGCCTACTGCTACTTGCTGACGCCGCCCGTGGCCAACCTGCCCGCCGACGCCCGCAAGCGCCTGAGCACGCTGGAGGAGTTTTCGGACTTGGGCGCGGGCTTCAACGTGGCCATGCGCGACCTCGACATTCGCGGGGCCGGCAACCTGCTGGGCGGCGAGCAGAGCGGCTTCATCAACGACCTGGGCTACGAAACCTACCACCAGATCCTGGACGAGGCGGTGCGTGAATTGAAGGAAACCGAGTTCAAAGACCTGTTCATGGGCGACTCGAACCAGCGCCTGCAAGCCGCCGCCGGGGCCGCCCGCAACCACGAGTGCAGCGTGGAAACCGACCGCCAGGTGCTGATACCGGACCGCTACGTAAGTAACGTGTCGGAGCGCTTGCAGCTCTACGCCAAGCTGGATAGGGCCGAAAAGCCTGAGGCTTTGCGCAAGTTGCTGGCCAGCATGGTGGACCGCTTCGGGCCCCTGCCGGCCGAAGTGGAGCAGCTCGCCGACCTCGTGCGCCTGCGCTGGCAGGCCGGCCGCCTGGGCTTCGCCAAGCTCACGCTGAAGCGCGACACGCTGAAGGGCTACCTGCCCGCGGGCCCCGACCACCAGGCGTACTTCCAGGGCGACCAGTTTGGCGACATTCTCAACTACGTGCAGACCCACGCCCGAAGCGCGAGCATGAAGGAACGCAAAGAGCAGCTGGTGATTACGTTCGAGGAAGTGAAGTCTATTCCGCAGGCCAAAAAGGTGCTGGCCGAGCTCGGCAGTGCCGAATTGGTGGAGGCGTAAAGCCAGATTTTGCTACCTTGTGTAAAATAATTAACCCATGGATTACAACGAGCGTTTTGGACAGATTGAGGCCCTGCTGGCCGACCTGCTGCGCCGCATGGATCGGCAGGCCGAACAAATGGACCGGCAGAGCGGCCAGATTGACGACATCATTGGCATTCTGAAAATATCTGATGCTCGTCAAACCCGGGTGGAAGAGCGGCAGGACGCAATGTTAGTTAGAATAGAGCAACAAGGCGAGCGGCTGGATAAGCTGCTGCAAACCCAGATGAAGATGCTGGAAATGATGAGCTACAACGCGAACCGCACAGATGAGCTGGAGCGCAAATTCCCAATCCTCACCGCCTACGAAGCGCGTTTTCAACGGCTGGAAGCGGCCGTTTTCAACAAGGCCAGCTAGGCTTCCAGCGCTTGAGAGCTTACTAAATCCCGGCTTGGTGCTTACCAAGCCGGGATTTTTATTGGCGTATCCGCCCCTGCGGCTCACCGCCAACCGAAGCTGAACAATGGGGGCGTAGGCGTACAAAAAACCCGGCGCGGGGCGGGCCAAAATGCCGCGAAAAGTGTTGTTCTTTTCCACGCTCTCTCTCCTTCCTGTTTTATGAAAAAGCTCCTTTTTCTGGCCGCGCTGGCGGCCGGCATCACCACCGCTTCGGCGCAAGCGCCGGGCTCGGCCCAGGGCAAAGCGGGGCCCACCAACCATAAGCCCGTGACGGGCGACCCCGTGACGGCGGCTCCCAACGGCCCGGTAAACGCCGGCGTGAAGCCCGGCCAGAAAGTGAACACGGCCCCCGCCACGGGCGCCAACCGCGCTTCGCGCTCCAGTTCGACTCTCAAGGCAGCCAACCAGGGCACGGCTACGGCCAGCAGCCTGCCCCAAGCCATGGGCAAAAACGCCGCCGTGAAGCCCGGCGCGAAGAAATAATTTTCACCAGGCCCCTAAAAAAGAGAGGCCCTGCGCACGTGCGCAGGGCCTCTCTTTTTGCCTGTCGTTCGGCGCTACTTGCCCTGCACCGTCACGGTGGCGGTGCCGCGCACGGGCTGGCCGGTGGCCGTGATGCCCTCGACGGTAGCGCGGAAGGTACCGCTGACGTCGGCGGTGAAGAAGGTAAGCGTGGCCTCGCCGGCGGCGTCGGTGCGCACCGTGGGGTTCCAGTAGAGGGACGTGCGGCGCGGGTCGGGGCCCGGGGCCGTGAGCGTGGGGGCCCCGTAACGCGGCGCGTAGAACTCGCGGGCCTGGTAGTAGCCGGGCAGCTTCACGGTGGCGATGCCCGGGGCGGGGCCCTTGTCGGCGCCCTTGTACTTGGGATCGGCGCGCTTGGTGTAGATGGCGATGACGCCGCCACTGCCACCAAAGATGGCGCCCTCGTTGCCCTTGAAGACTTCCACCGACTGAATGTCGCTCGACACGAGGGTGTTGATGACGTCGGCGTCTACCCGCATGCCGTCGAGGATGAACTGCGGCGTGCCTTGGTTGCGGATTTGGATTTGCATATTCGGCGGGGAGCCGCTGATGGTGAGGCCGGCCACGCGCCCTTGCAGCACCTGGAAAACGCTCAGGCCCGACTGCGCCGCGGGCGTGTTGGCAAAATCAACCACGGTGCCGCCCGTGGCCCCGTAGAGGCGGCGGGGGTCGTCGGGGGGCACGGCCACGCGCTTGGCCGTTACGGCCACGTTGTCGAGCAGGATGTTGCGGGCCACCATGCCGGCGGGGTGCCGCGAGGGGTCCATCTCGTGCTCGTCGGCCTGCTGCTGGCGGCTGCGCTTCACAAAATCCGCGACCGGGGCCGGCGGCGTGGGCAGCGGCGGCAGCCGCAGGTTTTCCACCGAGGGCCCCGTATCGGGCCGAATAACCACGTTGGAGCCGCCCTGCGCGCGCCGGGCCTGCAAGGTCACAATGGCCGTATCGCGCCCATCGAAGCCCACGAAGCGGAAGCGGCCGGCGGCGTTGGTGACGCCGGTGGTGACCTGCCGAATGGGCCGGGTTTCGACGAACGTGAGCTGGCTGTTGGGGATGGGGCGGTAGCCGTGCTCGCTCAGCACCTGCCCGCCCAGGGCCAGGGCCTGGTCGGCGGGGTATTCGAGGGAGACGGCCTGGCCGCTCACCACATTTTTCCACACGAAGCGCCGCCAGCCCTGCGTCAGCAGCAGGTCGTCGAGGGCGCGGGCGGTTTCGGCGGTGGGGTTTTGAAAGTAGTAGCCGGGGCCCTCCACGTAGCCCGCCAGGTCGGAGGTCAGCAGCAGGTTCGAGGCAATGGTTTCGGCGGTGGGGTCGAGGTTGGCCAGGGCCGTTTCGACCACCGACACCGACAACCGCGTGGCGGCCAGGGGCTGGCCGGCGGCGTCGGCCACGCGCACCTTCATCTGCACCGGGGCCCGCAGGCCGTAGGGGCTGGTTTTATCGGGGGTGAGGGCGGCGGGCAGCGCGGCCGGGCCGTTTTGCACGAAGGCCAGGCGCTCGGCCTGCGGCGTGCCCTGGGCATCCACCAGCGTCAGGTGCAGGATGCCATTCGGGTAGCGCGCCTTCGATACCTTCCAGGTGGCAGGAGCCGCGCCGATGGGGCGCGGGGCCATGTACACCAGGAAGCCGCGCACCTCCGTCAGCAGCATTACCGGGCCGGGCACGGGGGCCCCGGCGGGGCCTTGGTAGTGGGCTTCCACCGCGTAGTCGGCGCCGGCATCGGTCACGCGCAGGGCGTAGCCGCTGGCCTGCACGGCGGGCAGGGCGTAGTCGGCAGTGGTGCCGCCGGGTAAGGCCACACGGGCGCGGTAGTGCTGGCCAGCGGCGGGCGTGAAAGTGAAGTGCCCCATGCCCAGGTGGGTGGTGGCGAAATTGGGCACCACGGCCGCGTTGCGGTCGTCCACTATCTGGGCCTTGATGTCCACGCCGCGGCCGTTGGCGTCTACCGCCTTGCAGGCCACCACGGTGGGCAGGCCGGCCACCAGGGCCCCGCCCTCGGGGAAGAACTGCACGTCGGGCCGGCCCGCGGGCACGGCGGGGGCCCCGGCGGCGGGCCGGCGCACGGCGGGGGGCGGCGGGGCGTTAGCGGTGTAGGGCGAGGCGGCCCACACCTGCAAGCGGCGGCTGTACACGAAGTCGTCGCCGGCGTTGCGCATCCAGTTGGTGTAGGCGCGCAGCTGGTAGGTGCCAGCGGCCAGCGTGTCGGCCACATCGAGGTCGCCGTAGGCGCGGCCGCCTTGCAGGCGCAGGGTGCGCCGGGCCACAATTTTTTGCTCGGGCGACACCAAATCGACGTACAGCACCTTGCTCAGCGAGTCGGCCTGGTGGCGCAGGCCGTCCACCACGTAGGCGCTGAACCAGATGGTTTCGCCGGTGGCGTACACGGGTTTGTCGAGGTGGAGGTAGGCTTTTTCGGGCAGCACGGTGGCGTAGTATTCGCTCACCTGGCGGGCCAGCCGCTGGAGGATGCTCTCGTCGACCGGGCGGGGCCGGGCGGCCCCCAGCGCCAGCAGGCCACCACCCGCGAGCAGCGCCAGGGCCCAATTCCGGGAAAAATGTGCGTTCATGCGGGAAAGCTACCAAGGAAATGGGCCGTTGGCCCCGCGCGGGGGCCCCAGCCAAGTGATGGCGAGGTGAAGCCGCAGCCCCGCCCCCAGGGCCCCCAGCGCCAAACGGGCCCCGCCAGTAGTGGCGGGGCCCGTTTTATGAGCAGCTCGCAAGCCGGGGCGACGGCGCTAGTCGCAGCCGTCGGGGCCACAGGCGGGGCCGTCGGCCTGGCCGGCCACGGCCACCAGCTGGGGCTTGGCGGCCTGGGCCTCGTCCCACACCTTGCCCAGCACCTCGGCAAACAGCTCGGCGGGCTGGGCCCCCGACACGGCGTATTTGTCTTCGAACACGAAGAACGGCACGCCGCGCACCCCAATTTGCTGGGCCTGGTACTCGTCGTAGCGCACGGCTTCGGCGTAGGTGCCGGCGGCCAGCGCTTGGCGGATTTCATCGGCGTCGAGGCCCACTTCGGTGCCCAGTGCGGCCAGGGTTTCCACGGCGTTCAGGTCGCGGCCCTCCGTGTAGTAGGCGGCCATGAGGCGCTCCTTGGTGGCGTCTTGCCGGCCGTGGTGGGCCCCCAGGTGCACGAGCTGGTGGGCCAAAAACGTGTTGGCCGGCACGGTGTGCTCGAAGTCGTAGGCCAGGCCCACCTCCTGGGCGATGCCCGCCATGTGGTCGCTCATGCGGCGGCCTTCGGCGGGCGACACGCCTTTTTTGGCGGCCAGCGACTCATGGATGTTTTGGCCGGGTACGGGCTGAAAATCGGGCGTCAGCTCGAAGCTGCGCCACACCACCTCCACCGCCTCGGGGTGGCCAAATTGCCGGAGGCCGTCCTCAAACCGGCGCTTGCCGATGTAGCAGAACGGGCACACCACATCGGACCAGATTTCAACTTTCATTTAGAAGAGTATTTGCAGGGTTGGAAAAAACAGGCGGCGCGGGGCCCCGCAGCGGTCCGCTGACCGGTAACAAGCCAGGGGCCCCCGAATGTTCACGTTGGCTTTCCCGCACTACGGGCAAAGAACCTATAAGGCAACATTTTAGACCGGCGGCGGGTAAAACGAGCTTGGGCTTCAAAGCCTTCTCTTTCGTCCGTCAACTCCTTTTATCATGGAATTTCAAGAATTGGGTGCCTCGGGCGTCAAGGTTTCGCGCATTACGTTTGGCAGCTGGGCGGCCGGCGGCTGGATGTGGGGCGGCACCGAGCAGAACGACGCCGTGGGTGCCATCCACGCCAGCTACGAGCTGGGCGTGACCAGCATCGACACGGCCCCCATCTATGGGCAGGGCCTAAGCGAGCAGATTGTGGGCGAGGCCATCAAGAGCCTGCCGCGCGACAAAGTGCAGTTGCTCACCAAGTTCGGCATGCGCTGGGACCTGGCCAAGGGCGACTTCGCCATGAAAACCAAGGACAACGAAGGCCACGACCTCGACGTGTACAAGTACGCCAGCCGCGACAGCATCATTAAGGAGTGCGAGGACAGCCTCAAGCGCTTGGGCACGGACTACATTGACCTTTACCAGCAGCACTGGCCCGACACCACCACGCCGATTGACGAGACGATGGAGGCCGTGCAGCGCCTCATCGAGCAGGGCAAGGTGCGCGCCGCGGGCGTGAGCAACTACTCGGTGGCGCAGATGGAAGAAGCCGAAAAAACCATTAAGCTGGCTTCCAACCAAATGCCGTACAGCATGTTGCGGCGTAATATTGAGAAGGACTTAGTGCCGTATTGCCAGGCGAATAACAAAGGTATTCTGGTGTACAGCCCGCTGCAGCTGGGCTTGCTGACGGGCAAAATGAAGCCCGGCCAGCACTTCGACGCCAGCGACTTGCGCAGCACTAACAAGCTGTTCCAGCCCGAAAGCGTGACCCGCGTCAACGAGTTCTTAAACAAGATCCGGCCCCTGGCCGAAACCAAGGGCGCCACCCTGGGCCAGCTCGTGCTGCGCTGGACGCTGGCGCAGCCCGGCATCACGGTGGCGCTGGTGGGGGCCCGCAACCCCGAGCAGGCCGTGCAAAACGCCAAGGCCATCGACGTGCCGCTCTCGTGCGAGGAAATCGACTTCATCAACAAGCAGCTGCGAACCTTGGGGGCCGCTGCTACTTTAGCGTAAACATTCGTTTAGCGTTCAGTACCATGTCATTCTCTGAAAACACGCCGCGCCGCACCTTTTTGCAGCGCGCTGGGCTGGGCCTGCTGGCCGCCGCCCTACCCGTCTCCTTCGTTCGGGGCGCTGGCGCGGCGCCCGTCCCACCGGCGGCCGAGGCGTTGCGCAAGCTCCAGGCCGGCAATCTGCGCTTCCAGAAAGGCCAGTTGCAGCACCCCAACGAAACCCTGCAACGCCGCCGCGAAGTGGCTTTGAAGCAAACCCCAATAGCCACGGTACTGGCCTGTTCCGACTCGCGGGAGTCGCCCGAGCTTATTTTTGACATGGGCCTAGGCGACCTGTTCGTGGTGCGCACCGCCGGCCACGCCCTGGACGACGCGGTGATTGGCACCTTAGAGTTTGCGGTGGCCGAGTTGCACGTGCCCTTGCTGGTGGTGATGGGGCACCAGCGCTGCGGGGCCATCAAGGCCACGCTCGACTCCATCAATTCGGGCCAATTGGCGCCCGGCGACATGGAAACCCTCGTCGATGCCATCCGGCCGGCCGTGGTGCTGGCCAAGGGCGACGGCGACGTTCGGTACGCCAACGTGGTGAAGGCCAACGTGCAGATAACCATCGACCGCCTACAAAACTCCAAAATCCTGTCGCAGGCCGTGGCCAGCCAGCAGTTGCTGATCGTCGGGGCTTATTACCAGCTCGACACGGGCGCGTCCGAGTTTCTTACCTGAGATTTCGCGCCGGCCGGGACCGTAGCGCAGCGCCGGCCCGGTATTTTTGCCCCCATGCCCCTGCCCTACCGCCGCCTCGTCGTCAAAATCGGTTCCAACGTCCTCACCCAGCCCAACGGCCTGCCTGACCTGGCCCGCCTCACCGAGCTGGTGGCGCAGGTGGCCGCGCTGCACGCCCAGGGCCTGGAAATCATCGTGGTATCGTCGGGGGCCGTGGCCGCGGGGCGCAGCCTGCTCACCCTGCCGCCCAAAACCGACGCCGTGCGCAGCCGCCAGGTGCTGGCCGCCCTGGGCCAGGTGAAGCTGCTGGGCCTCTACGCCGAGCGCCTGGCTACCCACGGCCTGCTGGGGGCCCAGGTGCTGGTGACGAAGGAGGATTTCCGCGACCGCCAGCACTACCAGAACATGCAAAACTGCTTCCTGGAGCTGCTCCAGCAGCAGGTAGTGCCCATCGTGAACGAGAACGACGTGGTGGCCGTCACGGAGTTGATGTTTACCGACAACGACGAGCTGGCCGGCCTGATTGCCGCGCAGCTCAACGCCGACGCGCTCATTATCCTCAGCAACGTGGACGGTATTTTTGACGGCGACCCGGCGGCCGCTGGCTCGCAGGTCATCCGCGAGATTGCGCCGGGGGCCACGGGGTTCGCCGATTTTGTGACCACGCAACGCTCGCAGTTTGGGCGCGGCGGCATGCTGACGAAGTGCCACATGGCGCACAAGGTGGCCAAGCTGGGCATCAGCGTGCACATTGCTAATGGCAAAACCGCTGGCATCTTGCCCGCCGTACTGGCCGAAACCGCCGTCAACACCTGGTTCCAGCCGGGCAAAACGGCGTCGAGCAAGAAGAAATGGCTGGCCCACGCCCAGGCCGCGGCCCAGGCTGTGGTGCGCGTGAACGCTGGGGCCCGGGCCGCCCTTACGGCCGCCGGCCACGCCAGCAGCCTGCTGCCGGTGGGCGTGGTAGCCATCGAGGGCACCTTCCAGAAGGGCGACATCGTGCGGCTGACCGACGACGCCACGGGCCAGCCCTTCGCCCTGGGCATCGCCGAATACGGCGCCGATAGGGCCCTGGAGTGGCTGGGCCAGCAGCACCAGCGCGCCCTGGTGCACTACGACTACCTGTTTTTGAACCCCGACGCCTAGTAGGATAAATCTAGTATCTTGTCGGGTAAAATGACCTGACAAATGGCGAAGTATTATGTCTTAGCGCTGAGGGCCGAAGAACAGGCCTCGCTAACGGAACTCGTGCAGCAGCGGCGCGTGGCCAGCGCCCGGCTTGTGCGGGCTCAGTGCCTGTTGGCCGTAGCTACAAACGGCTTGAACTGGAGCGACACCCAGACTAGCCAAGCCTACGGCGTGAGTACGCGCACCCTGGAGCGCCTGCGCCAACGCGCCTGCGAGGCGGGCGTGGAGGCCGCCCTGCTGGGGCAGCCCCGCCAGCAGTGGCCGGCCAGTAAGTACACCGGGGAGGTGGAGGCGCACCTGGCCGCGGCGGCCTGCTCCACCCCGCCCGAAGGGTACGCCCACTGGACATTGCGCTTGTTGGCCGCTCACCTGGTCACGCTGCAGGTGCTGCCCGAGGCCAGCCCGGCGATGGTGGGGCGGGTACTAAAAAAAATGCGTTACAGCCCTGGAAGCGACAGATGTGGGTGATTCCACCCGCTCAGAACGCGGCCTTCGTCTGCGCCATGGAACGGGTGCTTGACGTCTACCAACGCCCGTACGACCCAGCCCAGCCAGTCGTGTGCCTGGATGAGTCGCCCAAGCAATTACTACGCGAAAGCCGCGTGCCACTCCCGCTGCCCGATGGCAGCACCCGCTACGACTGCGAGTACCACCGCCAGGGCGTGGCCCAGGTGTATATGCTGCACGAGCCGCTGGCCGGTCGCCGCCGGGTGCAGGTCGAAGACCGCCATGACCGACTCACGTTTGCCCGGGCGGTAGCCCGCCTGCTGGAGGAGGACTACGCCCAAGCGACGCGCGTGACGCTGGTGCTCGACAATTTGTCGGCGCACCAGCCCGCCGCTTTTTACGAGATTTTTGACCCGGTACGGGCGCACGCCCTGTTGCAGCGCGTGGAATTTGTGTTCACCCCCAAGCATGGCTCGTGGCTCAACATGGCTGAAATCGAGTTTGCCGCCCTGCTCACCCACGGCCTGCCGCAGCGCGTGCCCGACCGGCCGACGCTGGAAGCGCACTGCTACGCTTGGCAACTAGCGCGCAACCAACTGGGGGCACCCACCAACTGGCAGTTTACAACCGAGAAGGCCCGCATCAAACTCAAACGGTTGTACCCGACAACCGGCTAGATTTGACCTACTAGGGCCCCGGGGCCCCGCCGCTAGCCCTGCGCCGTGGGGCGAACGATGATTTCGCCTACGTCTACGCTGGCCGGTTGCGCAATGGCGAACGCAATGGCGCGGGCAATGGCCGCGGGCGGCAGCGCCATGGCGTCGCGGGCGGCTTCGAGTTGCGCCTTCACTTCCGGGTTGGTCACGCCGTCCGCGAAATTTGTGTGCACGAAGCCGGGAGAAATAACGGTGACGCGCAGGTGCGCGCCGGCCTCCTGGCGCAGGCCCTCGGACAGGGCCCGCACGGCAAATTTCGTGGCGGAATAAACCGCCTGGTTCGGCACCGTTTTGTGCGCCGCGGTGGAAGCCGTGTTGACGAAGTGCCCAAACCCTTGCTGGCGAAAAAGGGGCAGCGCGGCGGCAATGCCGTACAGCACGCCCTTAAGGTTGACGTCCACCATGTCCTCCCAATCTGCCACGCGCAGGTCGTCGAGGGGCGAAATCGGCATCACGCCGGCGTTGCTGATGAGCACGTCTAGCTGGCCGTACCGGCTCGTGGCCAGCTGGATTAGTTTGTCCACATCGGCGCGCTGCCGCACGTCGGTGGGGGCGTAGGCTACCTCGCCGCCCGCCGCCGCAATGCGGGCCGCCAGCGCCGCCAGGCGTTCGGGGCCCCGGGCGCCAAGCACCACTTTCGCCCCTTGCGCGGCGAGTAGCAGCGCCGTGGCTTCGCCAATGCCGCTGCTCGCCCCCGTAATGGCGACGACCTTGCCCGTTATTCCGTTTTCCATGGTATTGCCTTTTTACCTGGGTGGTTGAGGAAGGCAAAGGTCGCGGCGGGCAGCGGGGCAATGTTATGCGAATCAATCCAAAACTTATGAAACCACCACCGGCTGCCGGCGGTACTGATTGGGCGCTTGCCCAGTCCGCTTTTTGAAGAAGCTGTTAAAATTGGGGGCGTGCCCGAAGCCTAGGCAATAGCCTATTTCCGCCAGGGTCCAGTCGCTGTGGCGTAGCAGCGCCTTGGCTTCGGCGGCTACCTTTTCGGCGATGTGCGCCGTGGTGGTTTTGCCCGTCACGTCTTTCAGCGCTTTGTTGAGGTGGTTGGTGTGCACAGCCAGATGCTGGGCAAACTCGTTCGCATTCTTAAGCGGCAGCGTGTGCTGCGGCGAAGCAATGGGAAACTGCCGGTCCAGCAGCTCCAAAAACGCCGCGCTGAGGCGAGCGGCGGACGTGCCCGGCCGGTGGAAGGGCGCGGCCGGCTCTAGTTTGAGCAACTCGTGCAAAATGATTTGCAAGTAGTTGCGCAGCAGCTCGTTCTTGTTGACGTACGACGACTGCGCTTCCGCCAGCAGTTGCGCAAAGAGGTTGCTGAGCCGGTGTACTTCTGCCGGCGCGGGGAACAGCACCGGGCTGCCCCCCACCCGGAACAGCGGCGAGCCGGCCACACCATCGGGGCGCAGCGCCGGCGGTAAAAACTCCTCCGTGAACAAGCAGGCGAAGCCCGTTTCGTGGCCGGCCAGCCGCTCCCAGGAAAAGGCAACCAAGGGGTTAGCCAGAATCAGGGCGCAATCCTGCACCGCCACTTGCTGGTCGGCGTAGCCCAGGATGCCCTGCACGCTGCACAGCAGCTTTATTTTATAGAAGTCCCGCCGCTGGTGCGGGAACGAGACGGGTCGCGCCACATCCTCCAAACGGTACACCAAAACCTGCCCAGCGGCCGAGTTCCGACCGTGCTGCTGGTGAACGTCCGCAAGGGTCAGCCGCGTTTCCATGCCGCAAAGCTATGCCATTCAAACTACTCCGCTAGCCCCCGCCGCGGGGCCCACCGGCCGGGCCCCGGTAGACACCGGGCCGCCGGCGAAAAGCCAGCAGCCCAAGCCGTTCTTTGCAGAGCTTTTGCTCCGCTGCCCATGACTGCCACCGCCACCCACTACGCCGCCCTTTTCTCTGCTACCCAGCAGGCCAGCTACGCGCTGGGGGCCCTGGCGCCCGCCGCCACCGATGCGCTGTTGCGCGAGCTGGCCGCTACTGTGCGCGCCGAAACGCCGTTTTTGCTGGCCGAGAATGCCCGCGACCTGGCCCGCATGCCCGCGGCCGACCCGCGCCACGACCGCCTGCGCCTCACCGCCGAGCGCCTGGCCGGCATCGCCGCCGATTTGGAAAACGTGGCCGCCCTGCCCTCGCCGCTCGGCCAGACGCTTAGCGACGAGACCTTGCCCAACGGCTTGCATTTGAGCAAAATACGGGTACCGCTGGGCGTGGTCGGCATCATCTACGAAGCGCGGCCCAACGTGACCTTCGACAGCCTGGCGCTGTGCCTGAAAACCGGCAACGCCTGCTTGCTGAAGGGCGGCTCCGACGCAGCTTACTCCAACGCGGCGGCGCTGGCCGTGGCGGGGCCCGTGCTGGAGCGCCACGGCCTGCCGCGTGCCGTGGCCACGCTGCTCCCGCCCGACCGCGCCGCCACCGAGGCCCTGCTCGGGGCCGTGGGCTTCGTGGACGTGGTGATTCCGCGGGGCAGCCAGGGGATGATTGACTACGTGCGCCAGCACGCCAAGGTGCCCGTCATCGAAACCGGGGCGGGCGTGGTGCACACCTACTTCGACGCGAGCGGCGACCTGGCCAAGGGCGCAGCCATCATCGCCAACGCCAAAACCCGCCGCGTGAGCGTGTGCAACTCGCTCGACTGTCTGCTCATCCACGCGAGCCGTTTGGCCGACTTGCCGGCGCTGGCGGCGCCGCTGGCCGCGGCCGGGGTGGAGATTTTTGCCGACGCGCCGGCCCTGGGGGCCCTGGCCGGCCACTACCCCGCCGCCCTGCTGGCCCCGGCCAACGAGGCGCACTTCGGCACCGAGTTTTTGGCGCTGCGCATGGCCATCAAAACGGTGCCCGACCTGGCGGGGGCCCTGGCCCACATTGCCCGGCACGGCTCGCGCCACAGCGAAGCCATTATTTCGGAAACGCCGGCCCACATCGACACCTTTTTGCAGCGCGTGGACGCGGCCGCGGTGTACGCCAACGCCTCCACGGCCTTCACCGACGGGGCCCAATTTGGGCTGGGGGCCGAAATCGGCATCAGTACCCAGAAGCTGCACGCCCGGGGCCCCATGGGCCTGGAGGAGCTGACCAGCTACAAGTGGCTGGTGCGCGGCGACGGGCAAGTGCGGCTGGGTTGATGCGTGCAACCCTCCTGGGCCGCCGCGCTATCTTGTTGGCATGAAGCACCTTTTGCCGCTGGCCCTGCTGCTGGCCCCGCCCGCCTTCGCCCAAACGAAGCTGAACCTGCCGCTCAAGCGGGAGCTGGACAGCATTTACGTGCAGGACCAGCGGTACCGCGAAATGATGATGACGGGCATGGGCCCCGGCAAAGCCGAGGCCACCGAAGCGGCCCTGCACCTGGCCAAAGGCGAGCTAGGCAATTATTTATCCACCAACATGATCCGCACTGACTCGTCTGATATGCGCCGGGTGGCGGCCATCGTGCGGCGCTACGGCTACCCGGGCAAGTCGCTGGTGGGCACGCCCACGAACGAGGCGGTGTGGTGGGTGATTCAGCACTCCAATAAAATTCCGCAGTACCTGCCGCTGCTCAAAGCCGCGGCGGAAACGGGCGAGCTGCCCTTCTATCGTTACGCCCAAATGCTGGACCGCCAGCTGATGAACGACGGACAGGAGCAGCTGTACGGCACGCAGGGCAAGGGCTACACCGTGCCCAACCCGGCCACCGGGGCCCCAGAAAACATCCGGTTCATTTGGCCCATCAAGGAAGCGGCCCGCGTGAACGAGCGCCGCAAGCAGGCCGGCTTCCCCACCACCGTGGAGGAAAACGGGGCAGCCATCGGCATTCCCTACCAGCCGGTTACGCTCGACTACGCCAAGCAGGTGCAGCGGCGGGCCCAAGGACGTTAAGCCGCTAATCCACCAGATTGATGGTCACCACTTTGCCATCGGCGTCGGCCGTGAACTTGCACTCCTCGAAGTTGGGGGCCGACAGCTTGGGGCGCACGTTGTTGGAAAACGCGTAGGGCTCGGTGGGGATGCCCAGCAGGTTTTTGTCGAGCTTGTCGTTGTTGTTCACGTCCTGGGTGAGGGCCACGGCCCACTCGCCCTTGGCCAGGTCCACGGGCACCGATACTTCGTGCTGGCCGTTGGGCTTCACCTCCAGCCGAAACGCCTGCTGGCCGTGCTTAAGGAAGGTTTCGGGGCTGTGGTAGAAGTTCAGCCGCACCACCGACTCGGTGGAGGCCAGCCCGGTAACCACCACCGTGACGGACGCGGTGTCGGGGCCCGGAGCAGCCACAGGGCCGGCGGCGCTGGCCACGCAATTGCTGCCAACCAAAAGCGAGAAAAACAGTAAAGCCTTCATAGCAAGCACAACTAATCAGCACGGTGCGGCTGTAACGCCGCCCGGGGCCGAAAGAGTTCGGGCCTGGGGGTTCCAGGCCGCATCCTTTGGCAATCTTTACGGCATGGATGGACTGACAAAAATTGACGATTTGGGCCAGCCGCGGGTGGTCATTGTGGGGGGCGGCTTTGGGGGGCTGGCGCTGGCGCAGTCCTTGGCCAAAGTGCCGGTGCAAGTGGTCCTCATCGACAAGCACAACTACCACGCCTTCCAGCCGCTGCTGTACCAGGTGGCCACGGCCGGGCTAGCGGCCGACAACATCGTGGCCCCGTTCCGCAAGGCGTTGGGCAAGCAGAAGAACTTTTACTTCCGGCTGGCCGAGGTGCAGTCCATCGACGCCACGGCCCAGGTGGTGGAAACCACCATCGGCCTGCTGCGCTACGATTACCTGGTGCTGGCCACCGGGGCCACCAGCAACTTCTTCGGCGACAAGCTGATGCAGGAGCACGCCGTGACGCTAAAGAGCGTGAGCGACGCCCTGGAGCTGCGCAACACGCTGCTGGCCAACTTCGAGCAAGCCCTGCAGCTCGGCGACCAGGAGCAGCTCAACAGCCTGCTCGACTTCGTGATAGTGGGCGGGGGCCCCACGGGCGTGGAAATGGCCGGGGCCCTGAGCGAGCTGCGGGCCCACGTGTTTCCGCAGGACTACCGCGAGCTGGACTTCAAGCAGATGGACATTCACCTGGTGCAGAGCGGGCCGGTGCTGCTCAAGGGCATGTCGGCCGAGGCCTCGGCGCAGTCGCTGGCCGACCTGCGGGCCCTGGGCGTGGAGGTGTGGCTGGATGCGCGGGTAAAGTCGTACGACGGCTACACAGCCACCCTCAGCACCGGAAAAAAGCTGGTCACGCGCACGCTCATTTGGGCGGCGGGCGTGACCGGGGCCCCCGTGGCCGGCCTGAGTGCCGAGTGCCTGGGCCCCGGCAACCGCTACCTGGTGGACGAGCACAACCGCGTGGTGGGCTATGACAACGTGTTTGCCCTCGGCGACATTGCCCTGATGAAAACCGCCGCCGCGCCCGACGGCCACCCCCAGGTGGCGCAGCCCGCCCTGCAGCAGGGCCGCCTGCTGGGCCGCAACCTGGGCCGCCTGCTGGCCGGCGACCTCATGCAGCCCTTCCGCTACGACGACAAGGGCAGCATGGCCACCATTGGCCGCAACCGCGCCGTGGCCGACATCAAGTTTTTCGGCCGCGAGTTTCACCTGAGCGGCTTTTTGGCGTGGCTGGCCTGGAGCCTGGTGCACGTGCTGGCCCTGGTGAACTACCGCAGCCGCATCGCCGTGGCCTTCACCTGGGCCTGGAACTACTGGAGCCAGGACAAGGGCCTGCGCTACATCATCGGGCGCATCAAGCCCTTGCTGGGCAGCAGCGCCGACACGCCCGCAGACAAGGCCATTGTATGAGGCGCCGAAGTCGAGTGGGGGTGCCGACATTCACCGAGAAATAGCGTGCTTTCGCCGGCTGGCACACGCCGTTCAGCCAAGGGCCAAACGGTCCCCATTGGCCCCGTCATTCCCCGTCACAAATTTGTGTTATTCCTTTCTACAGATTAAAACAAATCATGAATAATACCCCACGCACCCCGGCGGCGCAGCGCAGTAATGTTACGGTTACCGGCGCGGGCGGGCAGGCCCCGGCCATTGTTTTTCTGCACGGTCTAGGCGCCGACCAAAGCACCTGGCGGCTGGTGGCCCCCGCTTTTGAGGACCGCTACCAAGTGGTGCGCCTCGACCTGGTGGGCGCCGGGCAGTCGGATTGCGCCGCCTACGACCGGGTGCGCCACGGCTCGCTGCAAGGCCACGCCGACGACCTGCTCGACGTGCTGCGCGCGCTGGATTTGCACGACGTCGTGTTCGTGGGTCACTCGGTCAGCTCAATGATTGGGGTGCTAGCGGCCATCAAGGAGCCGGGGCGGTTTGCGCGGCTGGTGCTGCTGGCCCCCTCGCCGCGCTTCATCAACACTAATGGGTACGCCGGGGGCTTCGCCCAAACCGACATCGACGAGCTGCTGGCGGCCATGGACAACAACTATCACAGCTGGGTCGGCTCGATGGCCCCCGTGATGATGGGCCGCGATCAGCCCGAGCTAATTACGGAAATGACTAACAGCTTTTTCCAAACCAACCCCGCGCTGGCCCAGCACTTTGCCCGCGTCACGTTCCTCTCCGACCACCGCCTCGACCTGCCGTACCTCACTACGCCAGCCCTGATATTGCAGTGCGCGCACGACGTGATTGCACCCCTAGCCGTGGGCCGCTACCTCCACGAGCAACTGCCCAACAGCCAGTTGCGCATCATCGACACGCCCGGTCACTGCGCCCACCTCACGGCCCCCGCCGAAACCCTGGCGGCGATACACCGCTTCCTGCACGCCGAGGCCGTGGCTGCGTAGCGCCGCCCAGGCAAAAAATGGGACCTGCCAAAACGCCGCGGCCCGATTCGTGCGAATCGGTCGGCGGCGTTTCTGCGTAAAATTGCGCTTATGAAAGACCTGCTGCCCGCCCCCGCCGACTACCGCCTCGAAGGCCGCGTGTGGGTGCAGGGGCCCCACGACCGGTTCCTCGGCATTGGCCGGCTCGAATTGCTGGCCCAAATTCAGGCCACGGGCTCCATTTCGCGGGCAGCGGCGGCCATGGGCATGTCGTACAAGCGTGCCTGGGACCTGGTGCACTCCATGAACACCCAGGCCCTGGCGCCGCTGGTGGCCACCCAAACCGGCGGCAAAAGCGGCGGTGGGGCCCTGCTCACTCCCGCCGGGGCCCAGGCTGTGGCCGACTTCCAGGCCGTACAAACCCGCTTCCACGCCTTCCTGGCCGAAGAAACCCGCCGCTTGGCCGAATAAAACTGCCCGGACTGCGGCGCGCTTTGCAGCCCGGGCAGCCCGCATTTGCCGGCTGCCGGCCGGCCGTTGTGCCATAAAACCACGGGGACGAAAGCCCGGGGCCCTAACGCGGGGGCCAAACCTTTGCTGCTACCAAGCGTTATGTTTGTGAAAATATAACCTTTTGGGATTAGCCTTTACCAATTCGCATGGCGCATAAATTACGCTCTTTGCGGGGTGCAGCGGCGGCGGCCGTGGCCCTCGAACTTCTTCTCCAACACGCCGCCACCGCCCAGGGGGCCCCGCGCCGCGCCGCCCAGCGCGACACTTCAAAAGTAGACCTGGGCGAGGTGGTGGTGGCCGCCTCACGGGTGGAGGAAAGCATCTTGCAGTCGCCGGTGACGGTGGAGAAAATCAACCCGCGGGCCCTGCGGCTCACGCCGGCCCCGTCGTTCTTCGACGCCATCGAGTACCTCAAGGGCGTGCAGGTAATTACGCCCAGCCTGGGCTTCAAGGTCATCAACGCCCGGGGCTTCACCAACACTACCAACGTGCGCTTCGCCCAGCTCGTGGACGGCATCGACAACCAGGCGCCGCACATTGGGGGTGCCATCGGCAACGTACTGGGGCCCAGCGACCTGGATATTTTATCGGTGGAGGTAGTGCCGGGTACGGCCTCGGCCCTGTACGGGCTGAACGCCATCAACGGGCTGGCCAACTTCGCCACCCGCAACCCGTTCCGCTTCGAGGGGCTGAGCGTGCTGCAGAAAACGGGCGTCAACCACGTAAACGACCCCGACGTGGGGGCCAAGGCGTACTCCGAAACCAGCGTGCGGTTTGCTAAGGCGCTGTCGGACCGGTGGGCCTTCAAAATCAACGGCACCTACCTGCGCGGCTACGACTGGGTGGCCAACGACCAGACCGAGCTGAACCCCAACGGCAACGCCACCACCGGCCTGTTCGGGGCCCAAAACCCGGCCCAGGACCAGGTGAACCGCTACGGCAACGAGTCGTCGGACCGCACCAACCTGACGCTGGGCGGCAAAAGCTACTCGGTGGCCCGCACCGGCTACGACGAAAAGGACGTGACCAGCTACGACCTGCGCACGCTGAAGGGCGACCTGGCCGTGCACCGCAAGCTGGGCGCCGGATCGGAGCTGAGCTACACCTACCGGGTGGCCAGCTTCGACAACGTGTACCAGCGCTCGAACCGCTTCCGGCTGCAAGGCTACCTCTTGCAGCAGCACGCCTTGCAGCTCACGGGCCCCGTGGTGCAGGCCCGCGCCTACTTCACGCAAGAGACGACGGGCCAGAGCTATAACCTGCGCTCGGCGGCCGAGAACATCGACCGCAGCTACAAGCCCGACGCCACCTGGAACCAGGACTTCACCAATGCCTGGAACACGGCCACCGCCGGCGGCCAGCCCGTGGCCCAGGCCCTGGCCACCGCCCGCACCGCCGCCGACGCCGGCCGCTACCAGCCCGGCACCGCCGCCTTCGCCCAGAAGCTGAAGGACCTGGAGAACATCAACAACTGGGACGTGGGCGCGGCCCTGCGCGTGCGCGCCAACCTGGCCCACGCCGAGGCCCAGGTGAACATTGCCGAAGCCCTGCGGCGCGGCGGCACGGCCCTGCCCGCGGGCCTCGACCTGCTGGCCGGGGCCGACCACCGCAGCTACATTGTGGTGCCCGACGGCAACTACTTCATCAACCCGGAGAAGGAACACGCCCCGACCGACGACCTGGTGTACAGCAAAACCGGCGGCTTCGTGCAGGCCGGGGCCCACTTGCTGGCCGACAAGCTGCGCCTGACGGCCACGCTGCGGGTTGACAAAAACGACTACTTCAACGCCAAATTTAACCCCCGGCTCACGGCCGTGTACTCGCCCACGCAGCGCCACAACTTCCGCCTCAGCTACCAAAGCGGCTACCGCTTCCCGAGCTTGTTCGAGGGCTTCAGCAACGTGAACAGCGGCCAGGTGAAGCGCATCGGCGGGCTGCGGGTGATGTCGGACGGCGTGTTTGAGAACAGCTACCTGCGCACGAGCATCGACGCCTTCAACGCGGCCGTGACGGCCAACATCAACGCCAATACCTCGGCCCAAACCGCGGCTCAGAAGCGCGCTGCTGCCATTTTGGCCAACCAGGGCACGCTCGTCAAAACGCCCTACACCTACCTCAAGCCCGAGTACATACGCTCGCTCGAGCTGGGCTACAAGGCCGCGCTGGGCCCCGGCGGCCGCCTGCAGGCCGACGTGGATTTCTACTACAACTCGTACCGCGACTTCATTGCCCAGGTGGAGGCCTACGTGCCCCAAACCAGCGCCGGCGTAGCCCTGAACACCGGCACCGACCTGAACACCATCGCCACGGCCCTCAACGCCCGCACCGGCCAGGCCCGCTACCGCCTCTGGACGAACTCGCAGAGCCAGGTGTACAACTACGGCGGCTCGCTGGGCCTGCGCTACGACGTGGCCGGCGGCTACCTCGTGGGCGCCAACACCACCTACACCCGCCTCGACCGCACCGAGAACGGCGATGGCCTCGAAGACGGCTTCAACACCCCGCGCTGGGCCTACAACCTGAGCCTGGGCAACGAGAAAGCCGTCGGCAACTTCGGCTTCGACCTCAACTTCCGCTGGCAGCAGCACTACTACTCGCAAACCTTCCTGGTGAACGGCGACGTGCCGGCCTACCACTCGCTCGACGCGCAACTCACCTACGCCGTGCCCGCCCCCAACCTGCGCTTCAAACTCGGCGCCAGCAACGTGCTGAACCACTACTACGTGACCTACCTCGGGGGCCCCAGCGTGGGCGGCCTCTACTACCTGGCCGTGACGTACAGCGTGCAGTAGCCAGGCGTTACTCCCAAATAGAAATTGCGCAATATCAGGCCGTCATGCAGCGCGCAGCGAAGCATCTTTTTAGCGGCAGTAATCTTAATCGATTGGATTAGTTACGCGGGAAAGATGCTTCGCTGCGCTCTGCATGGCCGTTTTATTAATTCAAATAGTTTTTTTGATTCTGAACACCTTGCGCCTTCGAAAGCCGCGGTAATCCGGGCAGATAACCGACGGCCGGATGTGCTCTTTGCTCCGCGCCAGCGTGGGACACTTAGCCTTGCCTTTGGGGCCCCCACCGCTGAAGCTGATGGTCCAGATGCTGTCAAAATCGGCGTCGGGCCAGGCCAGCGGGGTTTTGATGCCCAGCTCTTTAGCGATTTTGAGGATGTTGACGTGCTCCCAGATCAGCAGCACCGTGCCACGGTGGCGCCGCAGCATTTTGGTGAGGCCCTTGGCATTTTCGGCGGCGAAGTCGCTGTTGATGGTGAGGTTGTGGCGCACCGCGTAGGGCATCACGGTTTGCAGCATCCGGATGCTGGTCGTGTCCTTGCCATCAGTGCCGATAAGCGGCACGTAGGTAAAGTCGGGCGGGGTCGGCATCAGCTTATTGAGCACGGCGGGCAGGGCCAGGGCCCGGTTCAGGCCGGCGCACGAGAGGTTGTCGCCAGTAGCCAGTTTTTCGCCGTGCCGGATGATTACAACCCGCAGCACCGGCGGCGTTGCCACTACTTGCGCTTTCCGCGCGAAGGGGCTAAGTAAGTACAATAAATACAGGCGGGCTTTATCAATTTCGGTGGGCGCAGGCATGCGGGCTGGAACGGGTAACAAGGGTGTTGTTGGATGAACAGGGTACAGTTTCCGGAGCAGTTTGTTGGGAAAGCGCGTCTAATCTGCGCTTCAGGCGAGGCGCTGGCAACGCATGTAGTAACTATCTGCGGCCCACACGGGGGCCCCGGCCCGGGCTACCGGCACTACCTTGCCGCAACGCACCGCCCGAACTGCCCCTATGCTCCTCCTCCGAACCCTGGCCGCCCTCATCGCCCTGATGACCAGCTGCCAGGCGCGCGAAGCAGCACCAGCAGCAGCGAAACTAGGGCCCCCAGCAGTTGCGCCGCAGCCGGTGGTGGACACGAGCCGCGTGGCAGTTCTTCCTTATGACGAGAAGCGGGACCAATATATTTTCCAAAACGCTGGGCAAGTGAAAGCTGCTTCGCTTTCTCCAGCGGAATTGGCCCAGGTTGAAACCTTGCTCAGGGCCTCTATTGACGAATACAACCGACCGCAAGCAGTTGAGCTTCAAAAGCTGCGAAAGGCACAACCCCAAAGTGAGTTTAAAGCGGATGATTTCATCATTAACCTACCCAAATACAAGCGCCAATTAGTTGCCGTACTTAATGCAAAGGGCGAAAAAGAAGTATGGGTTAATTGCTTTAGCCACGAAGTTTATAAAATGGACTGACACCACGAAATTGCGTTTTGGCATAACGGTGGAAACTGTCTTTTCAATGTTAAAATTGATTTAGCTAAACAGAAATGGTATGACCTAATGGTTAACGGAGTGGCTTGATTTCCAGCAGTTCGCGTTTACTCACCCAATTCCTTTTCCACCGCCGGGGCCCTGCTGCCCAGCAGCAACAGGCCCACGGCCACCACCACCAGGGCCCCGCCGCCGAGCATCGGCCAGCTCAGCTGCTCGCCGCCGAAGGCCCAGCCCAGGCCCACGGCCACCACCGGGTTCACGAAGGCGTAGGTGCCGGCCAGGGCCGGGGCCACGGCTTGCAGCAGCCACACGTAGGCCGTGAAGGCCACCAGCGAGCCGAACGTGACCAGGTACGCATACGCCCACCACGACTTGGCGCTGACCGCCGCCAGGTGCAGCTGCTGGGCTTCGCCGCGGGCCAAGCCCAGCACCACCATCACCAGGCCGCCGCACAGCATTTGCATGCCGCCGGCCACAAAGGGCGAGGCCGCCGCCGGCCGCCGCTTGCCGTACAGCGAGCCGATGGCCCAGACCAGCGCCGCCACCAGCACGCAGGCCATGCCGAGGCCCTCGTGGCCGGGCTGCGCTACGGCACTACTCCCGCCCGAGGCCCGCGCCAGCAAGTACACGCCCGCCAGGCCCAGCCCCAAACCGAGCGCCGCCACCGGCGTGGGCCGCGCCGACACCCCGCTGGCCCAGCCCAGCAGCGCCAGCAGCATGGGCACGGTGGCCACCAGCAGCGCCGCCAGCCCCGACGGGATGTACTGCTCGCCCAGCGTCACGCCGCCGTTGCCGAAGGTGAGCAGGCAAATACCGATCAGCAGGGCCCGCCCCCAGCTGGCCCCCGACGGCGCCGGGGCCCCGCGCAGCCGCATGGCGCCGTAGAGCAGGGCCCCCGCCAGGGCGTAGCGGGTGCCCGCCATCAGCAGCGGCGGCAGGCTTTCGATGGCGAACCGGATGCCCAAGTACGTGGAGCCCCAGATGATGTAAACCAGGGCAAAAGCCGTGAACAACGCCGCTTTTGACGGCGCGGAGGAAGTAGAAACAGGCATAACGCGCAGCCGGCGGCCGCTAAAAATGAAGCCGCAAAAGTCGGTTTTTTTTGGTTCCCAAGCGAGTTGCCTGTAGCGTGGACGCTGCGAACCCGCGAGTTGCGCAGTCACCGGTTCACTCGCCAACGCGCAGCACCCACGCTACTTGTGGGCCGAACGGAAATCGGGGTTGAAGGCCAGGCTCACCTGCACCGTGCGGTTGTCTTCGTACACGATGTTGTCGTCGTGCGCCACCACTTGGTTGAGGTAGCTGGCCTCCACGGCCAGGGCCTTGGTGAACTGGTAGCCCAGGCCGCCGTAGAGGCGGTTTTGGTTGAAAAAGCCGGGCGCGTTGTGGCCGTAGCTGACGAAGATTTCGTCCGAAGCCAGCGCGTACAGGGCCCCGGGCTCGATTTTGGGCCGGGTGAGGGCGAATTTCAATTGCAAACGGTAGCGCGAGCGGTGCTGAAAATCGAACCTAGCCTGGCCCTCCGGCCGCAGCCAGCGCTGGTCCTGGATGTAGCGGTGAACCAGAGCCAGGCGGCCGGCCGCCTGGTCAATTTCCACCTTCTCGTAGATGCGTCGCTCGCCGGTGCGGCCCGGGTCGGGGTAGTCGCCGTAGGGCAGCGAGAGCAGGTAGGTGTAGCCCGCCGTCAGCATCACCTTCTCCGACGCCGAGTAGTTGACGCCCGTGCGGTAGAAGTACTGCTGCGGGTCGCGCAAGCCGTTGGTGCGGCGGTACTGGAACTCGGTGTGCAGGCCCCAGCGCCGGTACACGCTGGCGTCGGAGAAGTAGCACAGCCACACGTTGCGGTTCGCGTCCCAGATGCGGGCCGGGGCCGGGCTGCCCGGCTGGGCCCCCGCGGGGCCCACGCTCAGCAAACCCACCAGGAAGAAAAAGAGGAAAAAGTGCTTCACCCCCGCCCTAACGTAAACGAGGGCCCCGGGGCTGGCCGGGGCCCCAATTTGCCCGCGCCGCTTAGTTTTTCGCGCCGCAGTCGGCGCAGAATTTCTGGTCGGGTTTCAGGCCCGTGCCGCAGCCGGTGCAAAACCGCCCCGGCGCCTGGGCCGCGGCGTTGGGGGCCCCGCAGCTGGGGCAAAACTTCTGGCCGGCGGCCAGCTTAGCCTGGCAGCTGGCACATTGCACCAGCGGGGTGCGGCCCAGGAAATCGAGGTTTTGGGTGTAGTCCTGGGCGCGGGTTTTGGTGTGGATTTGCTCGCGGGTGGCCTGGGCCTGCTGGGCCCGCAGCTCCTCCTGCTCATCGGGCGCGCAGTCTTCGCAGAGGCCCGCGCCGGCGTTCCAGCACACGTCGGGGCACACCCAGTGGCCGCAGCGCGTGCATTGCTTGAAGTAGGTTTTGCCCTCGGCCACGGCCGTTTCCAGGGCCCCGTCGTGGGCCTTGCCCCCAATGGCGCGCTGGATGTGGTAGGCCGCATTCTCAGCCCCGCCCAGGCCCCCAAACAAGCTGCTGGCCGCCTGCAACAGCCCGCCGGCAATGCCGATGGCGTTGGGCTGAAACCGCGACATGTACCCGTTGCGGCACTTGTCGCAATGAAACTTGAACTGGTAGCCCTTGTCGGTCGATAGGTCGTCGTAGTTGGCAACGAACTGGATCATGGTGCTCATGGCGATTCGCGGGAAAGATGGCGCGGGCAAAAGTAGCACAAGCTTAAGTATAGCGTTATCGCCGCGATAACGCCACGCCAGCCCTCGCCAAGTGCCAATGCTAAAGGGCCCCGCTGGCAACTGGCGGGGCCCTCTAATTAGTTAATGCCCGGGGCCCCAAGCCATGGCTCGAGTCGTATACGAGTAGCGCAGCTCACCGGTACCCACGCGGAGCACCGTGCCCGGTTCGGCAACAATGCAGTTGCTATTTCAGACTACACGTAGGCCCCGTGGGCCAAACCACGGGTTCGCCACCCGGCGCATCTTGGCAAAGCGGCCAGCGCAAAGCACCACCATTACCTGCCAGATAAGAGTGCCTCCGCTGCTAGGCGAAGCACATAACCCTAACCTGGACTATTCACCCACATCACACAAATTACTACAACTAGCCCAGCAACCACTCCAGCACATAATAAAACCACTCCTGGTATGCTTTGCACTATTCGATCAGACGTGCTAGCAGCCGAATTAGGCAACAGCCTCACTCCGCCATAAAGCAGGCCTAAGCATGCAGCACCAGCAAGTAATCCCAGCACTATCGCTAGCCCGTCCATTGAATGAGAATTCCAGAGCAGCATAAAAACGGAAACTAGGCAAGAACGACTAACACGAGCTTTATCGGCTTCAAGCGGCCACCGAATTACGCATACTTCAACTCCAGGGCCCCCACGCGCAGCGTCACGCCGGGCTCGGCGGTGAGGTGGCCGGCCACCTGGGCGTCGTAGCCGCTGGCTTGCAGGACGGCCACCACGGCGGCGGCGCTGGCGGCTTCGGTCACGACGAGCATCCCGGTGCCCATGTTCCAGTAGAGGTAGGCAGTTTCGGGGCTGATGCCGCCCGCTTCGCACAGGCGCTGCATGGCGGGCAGCGGCTCGAATAGGTTGTCCAACAGGGCCCCCAGGCCGTTTTTGAGGACGCGCTGGAAGTTGTCGGCCACGCCGCCGCCGGTGATGTGGGCCACGCCGTGCAGCGGCAGGCCGGCGTCGAGCAGGGCCGCGATGCCGGGCGAGTAGATGAGCGAGGGAGCCAGCATGGCGTCGCCCCAGGTGGGGAACTGGGCGGCGTCGGGGCCGTCGTAGGGGGCCTCGTGCCAGTGGTCGCCGAAGAGCTTTTGCAGGGTTTTGCGGGCGAGCGAGTAGCCGTTGGAGCGGAACGAGGGCGAGCGCAGGGCCACCACGGCGTGGCCGGCCTGGGCAGTTTTGCCGCTCAGGGGCTGGGCCAGGCTGGGGTGCAGCACGCCGATGGCCGTTGAGCACCAGTTGAAGTTCATGGCCGCGCCGGGCCAGCCGCCGATGCGGTTGCCCAGCTCGGCAATTTCGCCGCCCGTGATGGCCACCTTGGCGAAGTTGGCCGCGTCGTGCAGACCGCGCATCATTTGGTCCACCACGCCGTAGTCGAGGTGGTTCACGTCGATGATGTTCGACAGGTTGGTGGGCACGAAGCCAGCGGCGATGAGGTCGTCGGCCGTCATGGCGATGAGGTCGTAGCCCAGCGTGTCGTAGCGGTTCAGGCGCTCGGCCACCTCAATCTTGGTCCCGATGCCGTCGGAGCTGATGCCCAGGCGCTCGGCCCCAAACCGGATTTCGTTCGAGAAGCCGCCGTCCAAATCCTGGGCGGGCTCGCCGGGCAAGCCGGTGCGGTTGGCGAAGGTTTTTTTGGCCCAGCCGTAGGCGTTGCGCGAGGCGGCGTTGCCTTCTTCGATGGAGTAGCCGGCGGGATTTTCGGAGGAGGGAGTAGACATGATTAAAACGGCGTTTTATTATCAATTTGATAGGCCGTCATGCAGAGCGCAGCGAAGCATCTTTCCCGCATAACTAACCCAATCGATTGGATTACTGCCGCGGGAAAGATGCTTCGCTGCGCTCTGCATGACGGCCTCTGGTTAAGCAAAGACCTAGTGCTCCGTGGGCGCGGGGGCCTTGGCGCTCACCGAGGTTTTATCCTTCTTTTTGTCGCCGCGGTGGCTCTGGCGCTCTTCCTGCACGTGGCGCAGGTAGTGCGTCACGTCGCCGGTGGGGTACTTGCCCGAGAAGCAAGCGAAGCACGAGCCACCGTGGCCGCGCTCCTCAGAAAAAAGTTGCTCCAAATCGGCCAGGTCCTGGTAAATCACCCGATCAGCCTCGATGTAGCGGCAGATTTCATCCTCCGAATAGTTGGCCGCAATCAGCTCGGTGCTCATGGCCATGTCGATGCCGTAGATGCAGGGCGAGACAATGGGCGGCGCGCTCGAAATGAAGTACACCTCCAGGGCCCCCGCCTCGCGCAGCAGCCGCACGATGCGCCGCGACGTGGTGCCGCGCACGATGCTGTCGTCCACCACGGCCACTTTTTTGCCGCGCACGAAGTCGCGGATGGGGTTGAGCTTTTTCTTCACCACGTCCTCGCGCCCGGCCTGGGTGGGCACGATGAACGAGCGGCCCATGTGGTTATTTTTCACCAGGGCCCGGCGGTAGGGCACGCCAATAGCCTCGGCCAGGCCGGAGGCAGCGAAGTAGCCACTGCTCGGCACGTCAATCACCATGTCGGGCTTCAGGCCAGCGTCGGCCACTTTGCGGGCCAGCAGCTTGCCCAGGCGCACCCGCTCGCGGGCCACCAGGCGGCCGTGGATCACGGAGTCTTCGCGGGCGAAATAAATCTGCTCGAAGGCGCAGAAGTTTTTGGGCAGCGCGTAGGGATTCTTATAGTGCACCTGGAAGTTGTTGTCGATGAAAATGGCCTGGCCGGGGCCCACGTTCTCGATAAATTCAAAGTCCAGGTAATCAAAGCACGTGCTCTCCGACACGAAGGCAAACACGGGGCCCTCGGGCGTGTCGCGGCGGCCCAGCACCAGCGGCCGGATGCCCAGCGGGTCGGTGAAGGCCAGCAGGCCGTGCCCGGCAATCATGGTGATGGTAGCGTAGGCACCCTCCACCAGCGCCTGGGTGGTTTCCACGGCGTCGAAAATGTCCACCACCGAGAGGTGGTCCAGGTCCTTCACGCGCAGCTCCGAAGCGAAGGTGTACATGATGAGCTCCAGGTCATTCGTCGTTTTGGGCAGCACGTGGTAGTGGTCGTGCAGGCGCTTGGCCACGTCGCGGAAGTTGATGACGTTGCCGTTGTGCACCATCGCCAGGCCAAACGGGTAGCTGGTGGTGAAGGGCTGGGCCAGGTCGGAGTCGTTGGCGCCCTGCGTGGTGTAGCGCACGTGCCCGATGCCGGTGTGGCCCTTCAGCTTTTTCACGTGCTTAGGCTTGAACACGTCGTTCACGAGCCCCTGCCCCTTGTGCAAGTGAAAGGAATCGTCAAACGTGGCGATACCGGCCGCGTCCTGCCCCCGGTGCTGGAGGGCGGTGAGGCCGATAATCATGTCGCCCACCACGTTGTCGGGGCCGTGAAAACCTACAATACCGCACATATACTTTGAATTAAAAATTATGAATTAAAAATTAAAAATCTGATGGATTAAATTATAAAAATGAATTGCATCAAAGGTCTGAATCGATCAATCTGTCAACTCATTTTTAATTTTTAATTCATAATTTTTAATTAATTCCGCCAGCGTTTCGGCGTACAACTCGTGCTCCACGGCCAGGCCGCGGCGCTCTACTTCGGCCAGCGTGGCGGCCCCGCGCAGGTCCACCGTTTGCTGGGCGAGGATGGGGCCCGTGTCGAGGCCTTCGTCCACGAGGTGCACGGTGATTTTAGTTTCGGGCAAGTGGTTGTCGAACGCCCACTCGTAGGCGTGCAGGCCCTGGTGCTGGTGCGTATCGGCGGGGTGAATGTTGACGATGCGGCCCGCAAACGGCTGAATGAACGCGGACGACAAAATGCGCATGTAGCCCGCCAGGACGATAAAATCGGGCCGGTACTGCTGAAGCAGCGCGGCCGCGTCGGCGTCGAATTCGGCCCGCTTGCGGCCCTGGCTGGGCAGCGCCGCCGTGGGGCAGCCCAGGGCCCCGGCGGCTTCGAGGCCGGGCGCATCGGGCTTATTGCTGAACACCACGGCCACCTCGGCCAGGTCGCGCAACGGGCCGGTTTGGGTGGCGCGCACCAGGGCCAGCATGTTGGAGCCACGGCCAGAGAGCAGGATGGCCAGCCGCGCTTTAGCGGGCGCCCCTGGCCCCGGGGCCCCAGCGGTAGCGGAGGGCGCTGGGCGGCGGTCGTACTGCGGCGAGGTCGGCGTCATGGCAGCGGGTTCGAGCTTCAATTTACGGCGCGTTGGGTTAGCACCGGTGCCGGGCGCTGGGCAATGTCGGGCCGCACGTACTTGTCCTGGAAATTAACCAGCGCGGCGGCCTCGTAGGCGCGGGCCGTGGCGGCCGCCAGCGTGGGGCCCTGGGCACTGAGCACCAGCACCCGCCCGCCGTTGGTAACCAGCTGTCCCTCAGCGCTCCGTTTGGTAGCGCCGTGAAAAGCCTCCACGCCCGCCGGCAGGTCCTCCAGCCCCGTGATGGGGAAGCCCGTGGGGAAGCCGCTGGCCGGGTAGCCGCCCGAGGCCAGCACCACGCCCACAAAGGCACCCGGCCGCTGCCGCACCACCTGCTGGGCCAGGCTGCCGTCGAGCGTTGCTTCAATCAGCGCCAGCAAGCTGCTCTCCATCGCGGGCAGCAGCACTTCAGCTTCGGGGTCGCCGAGGCGCACGTTGTATTCCAGCAGCTTGGGCCCCGTGGGCGTCAGCATGATACCGAAATACAGGAAGCCCCGGAAATCGAACGGCTCGGCTTGCAGCCCGCGCAGGGTGGGCTCCACGATGTCGCGCCGAATATCGGCCAGCGCTTGGTCATCGGCAAACGGCACGGGGCAATAGGCGCCCATGCCGCCGGTGTTGGGGCCCTCGTCATTGGCCAGCAGCTGCTTGTGGTCCTGCGAGGTGGCCAGCAGCTTCATGTCGTGGCCGTCGGTGAGGCCGATGATGCTGATTTCGGGGCCCGTGAGCCGCTCTTCCAGCAGGAAGGAATACCAGCCGGTGTAGTGCGCCTGCAAGTCGTCGAGCGCCGCCTCGGCCTCGGCCGGCGAGCCGCACACGTACACCCCCTTGCCAGCGGCCAGGCCGTCGTACTTTACCACCACCTGGCCGCCCAGCTCGGCGGCCTTGGCGCGGGCGGCATCCACCTCGTCGCTGCGGAACGGCCAGGCTTGGGCCGTGGCCACGCCGTGGCGCCGCATGAAGTCCTTGCTCCACACCTTGGAGCTTTCCAGCAGGGCCCCCGCCTTGGTCGGCCCGAACACCTGGATGTCGGAGCCGACGAAGTAGTCGGCCACGCCGGCCGCCAGCGGGGCCTCGGGACCCACCACAATCAGCCGCACGCCCTGGTGACGGGCGTAGGCCTCCAGCGCCGCAAAGTCGAGCGGGTCAAGGCCGGGGTGGCTGTTGGGGATGCCGGCGTTGCCGGGCACCACCTGCACCGACGCGCCGTCGCGGGTCAGCTTAGCGGCCATGGCGTGCTCGCGGGCCCCGGAACCGAGGAGAATGAGGGGTTTCAAGTTGATGAGCTTTCTTGTGTGATGAGGCGCAAACCAAGCGGAATAGCTTTAAGCCAGCGCTGTCACTTCTAGCCGGTTATTATCGGGGTCGAGGGTTTCAAATTCGTAATAACCGTCGCCGGTGCGGCGCGGGCCACTCAAAATAGGGTAGCCCGCGTGGCGCAGTTCCTGGGCTTTGGCTTCCACTTCCGCTACGGTATCTACGCCAAAAGCCAGGTGAATAATACCCCGGTGTTGGCGCTGCACGGTATCGTTTAGGTTAGCTGGGACGTCAGGCTTAGTCATCAATTCCAGCCGGGCCCCCGAAGCAAACGTCAGGAAATAGCTCTGGAACTGTTTGCCTTCGTTCGTGTACTTGGCATTCGATTGGGCCCCAAAGTATTTTTCGTAGTACGCCCGTAAGCGCTCCAATTCCTCGGTCCAAATAGCAACGTGTTCCAGGGTCATAACCGAAGGATTTGCTTCCAATCAAAAACGCTACAGCGCCTTCAGCTCCGCATCGGCGGCTTTCAGCTTAGCCTTGGTAGCCAGAATGTCCTGGCGCAGGCGCTCGCGCAAGCGCGGCGTGTTTAGGGCGCGCAAAGCCGCTTGGGCCGCGTTGTCGGGGCGCACCACGGTGAGGTTGGGCGTGCCGCTGGGCATGATAACCGACGAGTTCAGGTTCATGGCTAGCTCGGCGTAGTCCTTCCACGGCGGGCAGCTGATGACGGGCACGTTCACGTTGGCCGCCAGGGCCCCCCCGAGGCCATTCGACAAGCCGGCCACGGCGATAATCACGCCGGGCTCAATCGAGCGGTTCCAGACTTCGGCCATCGGGCCGATTTCCTCGCCGTTTTTGTGGGCCGAGCACACGCGCAGCTGCGTGAAGACGTCGTAGCCTTCGAAGAACGAGCGGATTTTCTGGCAGTGCTCCTTATCGGCAGGCGAGCCCATCACGATGTTCACCCAGGCGTCCTTCATCAGGCCGGCCTTCACCAGGTTGCTCACCAGTCGGTTGGCCACGTTGCCGCCGGTGGCGGTTTCGTCGGCCGTGGCCAGGGGCTGGCCCACGATGCGCTGGTAGATGTCGAGGTAGCGGTTGGTGGCTTCCTGGGCGACTTCGGGGGTGAGGGCGCGGGGGTATTTGCCGTCCACCTTGTTGGCAATCAGCCACTGGCGCACGTACTCCTTGTCCATCTGCTCGGCGCCTTCGGGGTTCTTGGCGTAGTCCTCGGCGCCCCAGAAGCGCGACGAGTCGGGCGTGTGGATTTCGTCAATCAGAATCAGCTCGCCGTTCAGAAGGCCAAACTCATACTTGGTATCCACCAGGATGATGCCCTGCGAGGCTAGCAAGTCGGAGCCCACCTTGAACAGTTCCAGGGCCTTCTCGGCCATCTTGTCGTACAGCTCCTGGCTCACCCAGCCCTCGCTCACGAGGTTTTCGGGGGTGATTTCGCGGTCCGACTCCTCCTTGGTGGTCGGCGTCACGATGGGCGTGGGGAATTGCTGGTGCTTGACGAGGCCATCGGGCACGGTCACGCCCGAGAACGTGCGCTGGCCTTTCTGGTAGCCGCGCAGCATCGAACCCGTGATATAGTTGCGCACAATCATCTCCACCTTAATGGGTTGCGCTTCCTTCACCAGCATGGCGTTGGCGTCAATCATCGCCTTCACGTGGTTGGGGATGATGTGGGCCGTTTTCTCGAACCAGAAGTTGGCCAAGCCATTCAGCACCGCGCCCTTGTGCGGCACGGCGGTATCGAGCACGGAGTCGAAGGCCGACAGGCGGTCCGATACCACGATGAGGCGCGTGCTGTCGTCGATGCGGTAGCTGTCGCGGACTTTGCCGCGGTGCAGCAGTTGGAGCTGGGGGGTGGCGAAATGCGGGAGGGTGTTCATGGGGACTTAGTTGGCTAAAACTGAATGCTTTTGAGCAATGTGCTCCACGATGTTCTTGAAAATTTGGAGGCCTGCCCCCTCTTCCGGGGCCCCTGGGTTCTGCCGGCGACGGCGGGCCCAGTCAGGATGATTAAAAGCAGATAAAAACGCCTCTGGGTGCGGCATCAGGCCAAACACATGCCCGGTGGGGTCGGTGAGGCCGGCGCAGTTGAGGTCGGCGCCGTTGGGGTTGTGCGGGTACTCGCTGGTGCCGTCGCCGGCCGCATCTATATAGGAGAGGCAATTGAGGCCAGCCGCTTCCAGGGCCCCGCGGGTGGCGGCGTCGGGCACCACGAGGCGGCCTTCGCCGTGGCGCACGGGCACCTCCAGCACGTCGAGGCCTTTGAGGAAGGGCGTGGTGGTGCGCGGGTGCACGCGCAGCCGCACCCAACGGTCTTCGTAGCGGCCCGAGGCGTTGTGGGTCAGCGTCACTTCGGGCGTCACGTCGCCGCCCAGGTTGGGCAGCAGGCCCAGCTTCACCAGCACCTGGAAGCCGTTGCAGATGCCGAGCACGAACTTGCCGTCGGCCACAAACTGCTTGATGTCGTCGAGCAGCGTGCGGCCCCCGGGGCCCGTCTGGCGGTAGCGCAGCTTGTTTGCCAGCACCACGCCCGAGCCCAGGTCGTCGCCAAACGAAAACCCGCCGGGAAAGGTCAGCACGTCAAAATCGTGGATGCTCACCGCGCCGTGCAACACTTGGTTCAGGTGCACGATGGTGGCCTGGGCCCCGGCGAGCCGGTAGGCGGCCGCAATTTCCTCTTCGCAGTTGATGCCGAAACCGGTGAGCACGAGGGCCCGCACTGCGTCATCTTGTGCCGGTAGTTGAACTTTATGTACTAGCTCCTGCGAGTCTTGTGCCATCTGATTTGGGTTTTGGGCCGAAGCGCCAGCAATTTGTGCCATTAGTGCCCGGCCGACTCGCCGAAGCCGGCCAGCTCGTCCACACCAAGCAATTGATTAACAGGACCATTTGACCAGGTATGCCGCAATTCGGTAGTAGGGGCCCCAATGACCGTTTGGCCAGCGTGGCGCACGGTCAGTTGGCCGTCGTCGGTCACTAGGCCCAAGCGCGTGGCGCGGCCGGCCAATAATTTTTCAAACGCCACCACGTCCTCCGGAGCCACGGTGGCCACGAAGCGCGAGTGCGACTCTGAAAACAGCTGTGTGGCTAGGTCCAGCTCCGTTGCGGGCAGCTCCACCGAAGCGCCACAGCCGTAGCCAAACGTGGCCTCGGCCAGCGCCACGGCAAGGCCGCCGTCGCTCAGGTCGTGGCACGATTGGATGAGGCCCTGGTCGTTGGCCTGGCCGATGAGCGTGTACAGCGCCTTGGCTTCGGCGAAGCGCACCCGGGGCACTTGGGCCCCCAACTCGCCGTGCAGGGCGTAAAACTCGGAGCCGCCCAGCTCATCGTAGGTTTCGCCCAATAGATAGATAACGTCGCCGGCCTGCTTGAAATCGGAGGTAATGGCGCGGCGCACATCTTCCATCTTGGCCGTCATTGAATAGAGCACGGTGGGCGGCACAGAAATCTTCACGCCGTCGGCCTTGAAGTCGTTCTTCATGCTGTCTTTGCCGCTCGTGAGCGGGATGCAGTAGGCAGCCGTGGCGTCGCGCAGGGCCTCGCACATCTGCACCAGCTTGGCTAGCTTCTGCTTGCCGTCGGGGTTGATGGCGGGGTCGTACACCGAGTCGGGCACGCAGAAGTTGTCGTTCACCGACCAGAAAATCCCGTCGCCCGGCGACAGGTTGGGCAGCTTGCCGCCCACAGCGATAATCTGGCGCACAGCCTCATCAAACGAGCCGGCCGACATCTGGTAGGCATCCAAATCACCGTAGCGGGGCAAAATGCCGTTGCTCACGGCCACGCCCTCCCAGCTCTCGAAATTGAAGCGCACCACGGCCGCGTCCTGCGGGGCCTGGCCGGTGGCGCCCATCAGCGGCTTCACAATCGTGCGGCCCTTAACCTCGTGGTCGTACTGCCGGATGACCGACTCGCGCGAGCAGATATTCAGGGCCCCCAGCAGCTGGCGCAGCGTGTCGGTGTAATCCGCTTGGGCCGGAATCCGCGGCTCAGTGGCAACGGGTTTCTCGTATTCGGCCTCCAAAATTTTGCGCGGCACGCCGTCGTGCAGAAACGCCAGCGCCAGGCGCGCCACGGGCTGCCCGTCGAAGTTCACGTCCAGCGAGCCGCCGTTGGTGAAGTGGCCGATGTCGGTCAGCTCCACTTCCATTTCCTGGCCCAGCGCCAGCAGCTCGGCCATCTGGCCGGGCTCCACCACCAGCGTAAACCGCTCCTGCGACTCGCTCACGAAAATCTCCCAGGGCCGCAGGCCGGGGTATTTCAGGGGCACTTTTTCCAGCTCTACCACCGCGCCGCCGCTGATGCCGGCCAGCTCGCCCACGGAGGACGACAGGCCGCCCGCACCGTTGTCGGTGCTGCACTTTAGCAGGCCCCGGCGGGCGGCGATGAGCAGGAAATCCATCGCCAGTTTCTGGGTGATGGGCGAGCCGATTTGTACGGCCGTGGCGGGGGCACTTTCGTCCAGCTCGATGCTGGAGAAGGTGGCGCCGTGGATGCCGTCCTTGCCCACGCGGCCGCCGGCCATCACAATCCGGTCGCCGGCGTCAATCTTTTTCTCCCACGAATCCAGGCCTGCGAACTGCATCGGCATCACGGCGCCGGTGCCGCAGTACACGAGCGGCTTGCCACGGTAGCGGTCGTCGAACACGATGGCGCCGTTCACCGTGGGCACGCCCGACTTGTTACCGCCGTCTTCGATGCCCTTGCGCACGCCTTCCAGGATGCGGCGCGGGTGCAGCTGGCCGGTCAGCAGGGGCCCGTCGTAGGCGGGGTTGCCGAAGCAGAGCACGTTGGTGTTGAATAGCAGCCGGGCCCCGCCGATGCCGGTGGCCAGCGGGTCGCGGTTGTTGCCCAAAATGCCGGTGATGGCCCCGCCGTAGGGGTCGATGGCCGAGGGCGAGTTGTGCGTTTCCACCTTCCACACGAACAGCGAATCGGCGTTGATGCGCACGGCCCCCGCGTTGTCGCTGAACACCTTAACGAGCCAGTCGTTGCCGTTGGCGCGCAGCTGGCGGTCCACTTCCGCCGTGGCGTCTTTGATGTAGGTTTTGAAGAGACCATCAATCCACTTTCTCTCATCCGTATCACGGTCCCAGTAGTGAATACGTGCGCTAAATTCCTTATGCTTACAATGCTCTGACCACGTTTGAGCGATGATCTCCATTTCGCAATCAGTAGGTTCAGCCGGCATGCCGAATGATTCTCGCATCGCCTCCGTGACCGGGTCGGCGAATTCGTCCCGTATTGCCTGCATTTCGACTAGGTTCAGGGCGTAGATGTTATCCTTCGAGAGCTGCACCAGGGCCTCGTCGCTGAGGCCGGTGAGCGAAATCGTCTCGGTAATGGCTTTCGCGCCGCCGCCGGGGCGCGGCGTGTAGTCGCGGATGCCGTCGGCCACGCGGCCCACCTCGAAGCGGTTAATCATCTTGTTGCCCAGCAGCTCCTCGGCCAGGCGGCGCAGGTCGGCGGTGGACAGGTCGTGCTCCAGCAAGTACAGGCGCTTGCTGAAAATGTGCTGCGTGCGCGTGTCAATCGGCTCGTTTAGGAAGTCGGCCAGCGCGTTCTGGACGCTGGTGCCCTCATCGTCGGTCACACCGGGGCCCCTGGCCACCAGGATATAAGCAGCAAAGCCGGGCACAGGGGCCACGGCTTCGTTCAGGGTTACGTCGTGCAATACAGGGTCGGCGAGGCAGCGGGTGGCAAAGGCGCGCAGCTGCGCAGCATCCAGGGCCCCGTAGCGCACCGTGTAGCGGGCGGCGGTGCGCACGCGGCCGGTGGCCAGGCCCAGGTGGCGCGCCGCGGCGGCCGCCACCCGGTGGCCGTCGCCGTCGTGCTGGCCCGGTTTGAGGGTGAGTTGGATGGTATGGGTAGTCGGTTCCAAATCCGTCAAAGTCATAAGTCCTCGCTAAAAAGCTGCCTTCCCAAGCAATTGAATCTAAGCGGCTTTCTCAGGCCGGCTGCCCGGCTTCACGGCCGGAATTCCGGCCAAATGCGCCGGGATGTGGTCGGCGTCAAACACGGCGGCGTTCACCGCCAACAGCGCAAAGTTCGGGAACGGAAGCTTCACCGCACCACCCGTCCGGTCAATTAATGAAACCACCGCCAAAACTTCTACCCCCATTTCGCCCAAAACCCGCGCTACTTCCAGCGTGCTCTTGCCGGTCGTAACTACGTCTTCCGCAATGATTACCCGCTCGCCCGGGCGCAGCGTGAAGCCGCGCCGCAGGGTCATTTCGCCCTGCGCGTCGCGCTCCGTAAAAAGTGAAGGCACGCCCAGCTGGCGGGCCAGCTCGTAGCTCACCACCACGCCGCCCATGGCAGGGCCCACCACGGTATCGGGCACCAGGCCAGCGGCCCGCAGCCGCGCGGCCAGCACGGCCATGGCCGGGGCCGCCAGCTCGGGCCGCCGCAAAAAGCGGGCGCACTGTACATAAGTATCCGAGTGCAAGCCCGACGACAGCTTGAAGTGGCCGGTCAGCAGCGCGTCTTCCTGGCGCAGCTGCGCTTCCAGGATGGCGGCCACTTCGGCGGCGGGCAGGTCGGGGGTGAGGGTTGGGGTCATGAGGATTTTATTCAAACAACTATCCTAGAACGTCATGCTGAGCGCAGCCGAAGCATCTCTACTGCTCCACTAATTGTAATTACTGCCGCAATAGAGATGCTTCGGCTGCGCTCAGCATGACGTTTTTATATGTCAAGATTTAACCACGCGAAACTCATTTATCTGGTCGCGCAGCTCCTGCGCCGCCTTCCCAGCATCGGCCGCTTGCCAGATGCTGCGCGAGGCGTTGATGAGCACGCCGCTGCCGTCTTTGCGCAGGCCGGCCTTTAGCGTGGCGGCCAAGTCGCCGCCCTGGGCCCCGATGCCGGGCACCAGGAACCACTGCCGCGGGCAGGCGGCCCGCACGCGGGCCATAGCCGTGGGCTCAGTAGCGCCCAACACGAGGCCGATGATGGCCTCGGGCAGCTCCTCGTCAAGCTGCCGGGCCACGTGGGCGGCCAGGTCGCTGAGGTGGCCGCCGTGAGCCAGGGCCTGGTCTTGCAGGTTGTGGGCGGGCTTGTTGGAGGTTTTGGCCAGCGAGAACACCAGCTTGCCGGGCCGGGCAAAGGGCCGGATGGCGTCGTCGCCCATGTAGGGGTTCACGGTCACGCCGTGGGCCCCCACCACGTCGTAGGCGAAGCGGGCGTAGTGGTCGGCCGTGTTGGCAATGTCGCCAAACTTGCCGTCCAATATCACCGGAATATCTGCGGGAATGCCCTGGATGGTGCTTTTGAGCAGCGCCACGCCATCTGCCCGGCTGAGGAAAAAAGCCAGATTCGGCTTAAAAGCCGCCGCGTAAGCGTGGGTTTCGGCCACCACCTGGCGCAGGCGCACCGCTACTTCGGCGTCGGTGCCGATGGGATCGAGGCCCACGCAAAGCAACGTATTGGCCGAGTGAACACGTGTAATCAGCTGTTGCATAAGAGCGCGGGCACGAGGGGCCCACGGGTAAAACGTTTGATTATTCCAGCGCGCGGGCTTATGGCAGCCGCGCGGCCTACCGGGGCCCCAAAAGTAAAGCCGCCCAGCTTGCACCGGACGGCTTGCTACTGCGGGTCAGGCACCTATCGCCCCCACCACCATGCGGGGCCCGTTGGGTAGGGCCATGAAGCCCCGCGCCTTGGCCACCGCCCTCCGCTTGGGGGCGGTGCTCGGGTTGCCGTTGCCCGCGCGGGTGGCGGCCAGCGGCAACGTAGCAGCGGCTACTTTCGGGGTGGGCGTGTTGGTATCCATAAAATGAGAAATGGAGGGGGGGAATTATTTTAATTAAAAACTGGTCCGTGCGGGCATAAAAAAACCGTTTCGAAAAACCGGAACGGAAACAGGGCAAAAACCAGAAAAATCAATAAAGACGCCGAAGGCAACGACCGGTTGATCTTCTCGCAGAACGCCTTGCGGTTTCGTTCCACGCTCCATCGAATGATGATTGGGGCGAATCATGGTGCAAAATTACGCCAATTTTATGCCCAGTAATTATTTCGTCGAATTAATTTTTTATTTCGTCACAAACAAAATCTTTATTACGCCACTAAATCACGCCATTAATTAACTGATATTACGCGGTGAATTGGGCTAATTGCTGGTACATGGCTTTGAGTCCGGTCAAATATAGTTGTGCTTTCAAGCGAAAATGCCCAATGCCGCACTTGAGTTTGAGCGCTTCTAACTTGGTGTAAGCCAGAATAGCGGCAAAAAAATGATTGGCTTGGGTGTCGGGCGTTTTGGTGGGCGACTTGCCCATCGACGCATTCTGTTTGAGGGATTTGTGGTATTCTTCGACTTTCCACCGTCTCTGGTAAATCGCCGCCAACTGGGCTTGGTTCAGGGTCGTGTCGCTGCTGACCAGGTAGAGCACGCCCTGCGAACCGTCTTTGTTTGTAAAGACTTGCCTGGTCACGAGCACCGCCGGTTGGACGGACCGCAAAAAGACGCGCAGGGGCTGCTCCTCGGGAAAAACAAGGGTATCGACGGCCTGAAACCGGCCTTGCGCCCGCGCGGCCTCGCTCAAGGCCACCGTGCGCGAGGATTCGAGCGCCACGACGAAGTGGTGGCCCAGGGCCCGCACGGCATTCAGGTTTTCGGCCGAGGCGTACCAACTGTCGGCCAGCAGGTACCGATAGGCCACTTGCTGCTGGGCCACGCGCAGCATGGCCCGCAGGTGCTCGTTCTTGGTGTACTTGCTTTTGGCTTTGGTTTGCTGGGTTTTGGCGTCCCAGACGGCCTCGGTTTTTTCGATGAGTTCCACGGCGATGGGCACGGCCAACGCGCCGGCCTGGTAGAGCAGGCTCACGAAGTTAAGCCCCTTGACAAAGCGGCCCTGGCCGTGGTCCCAGTGCGTACAAATCAGGGCGCTGGGGTCGGTGTGCGCCTTCTCCAGGACAGAATCGTCGACGATAAGCACCGCAAACTCGTCGGCCGGCCGCTGCTGCTCGGCCCGGCGAATCAGCGGCTTGGCTTGCCGCCAGACCTGCTCGGAATCCAGGTACGAGCCACTGAGCCAGCGCGTCACCTGGTCGTGGCTCACCGCCCCGCCCAGCAACCGCGACAAACCCGTGGCCGAGGTTTGACCCGTCGAGCTAATCAGATAATCCGTGTATAAGTCCAGCGTGCAGGTCATGGCGGCAAGCAGTGAAAGGGGCAAACCTTAATTTAGCGCGTAACATCAGTTAGTAATTTCGACCCAATTTGCCATTGCTACAAGTGCGCAATCTTTTTTGGGCCTGATCCGCAGCCCCGACCTGTCGTTGCGGGGCCCAGCTCCGGCGGCCGACAACGGTGTTTAGCGCACGTTGCGCGAGGAAAAGCTACCCGGCTCGTGCAGGAGTGCCCCAACGCGCTGGGGACGATGTGTTAGCTACGGCCGACCGCCTGGAGGTGGGCAAGTCCACCATCTACTGCATAAGTAAGCAGCAGCACGTGCAAGCGCGCTAAGCCCCTACTCCTACTCCATGCTCAGCCCGCCCTGCACGCAACCCCGCCTGCCGCGGCGGCGCCGGGGCAGGCGGGGTTGCACCGCCTTGGGGCCCAGGTGCTGGCAGCGTTGGCCCAGGAATTTCCCCTACCTTAGAGCTAGGCCTTAATCTTACACTTGGTTCAGGACAACTTAATGCCGGGGCTCCGGGTTATATAGCCAATCTGTACTGGTTTCGCGCGGAACCGGTAGTTTATCCGCACTATTCATTCATTGCCGTTATGCTGACCCTCGTATTAGGCTTATTGGGCGCTGCCGCCCTCGTTGCCCGCCGCGCTGCCCAGGCCCCCCAACCCAAGCTGGAGCCCGTACCGGTGCGGAACAAATAAGGCCCTCGGCCCCGTAAATAAAAAAAGCAGCCCAGAGGCTGCTTTTTTGTTGCCTGCGCCACACGAAAGTTGGGGCGTCGCCGTTGAAATCGTTAGCGGATGACGAGCTTACACATTTGGTTGCCTCCGCTACCTTCCAACTTCACGTAGTATAGGCCATTGGCGAAGTGGCTCAAGTCGAGCGACTTGGTGGCATGGTCGTTGAGGTCGGTTATGGTTTCGTGGTATACGACCGAGCCAATCACATTCAGTACTTGCAGTTCGGCGCGGTGGCCTTCCTGGCCTTTGATGGTGAGTTGCACGAAGCCGGTGGTGCTGGGGTTGGGGTACGCTGTCAGCATTTTATCGTCGGTACTGGGGCGCGTTTGCTGCACGGCGGTGTGCTGGGCTTCGATGGGCCGAGGTGGCGTGGGCTGGGCAAATCCGCTGGCCAAGCCACCGGTGGCCAGGGCCAGGATGAAAGAAAGGGCAAGTAAGCGTGGCATCATACAAAAATTCGAGGTAACGAATCGGCCCGGGTGCGACGGATGGCGCACGGACTGATGTAGTTAACGGTGGGAATTAATTTTAGTTGACAAAGATAATCCCAAATCCCTATGTTACTGATGAAAAAGTTGTTATTACCGATGGAATCAAAGCTTTTCCCGATTACTCACCACTTTTCATCGCCTAACTGAGTGGACGTTCTCATCATCGGCGGCGGCTTGGCCGGTTTGGCCGGGGCCCTCGACTTGGCCCAGCGCGGCCACGCCGTGGCGGTGGTGGAACGCCGGGCTTACCCGTTCCACCGCGTGTGCGGCGAATACGTCAGCAACGAGGTGCGGCCATACCTGGCCCGGCTCGGGGCCGACCCGGCCCCGCTGGGCTTGGCCGATATCCGCCGGTTTGAACTGTCGTCGCCGGCCGGGCGCGTGCTGCGCAGCCCCCTCGACCTGGGCGGCTTTGGGGTGAGCCGCTACACACTCGACGAGTTTCTGTACCGGCGGGCTCTGGCGGCGGGCGTGCAGTTCTACTTGCCCGCCACGGTGGCCAGCGCGGCGTTCGATGCCGCTACGAACCGCCACGCGGTAGCCCTGGCCGACGGCCGCGCGCTGGCCCCGCGCGTGGTGCTGGGGGCCTACGGCAAGCGCGCCAACCTGGACCGCCAGCTCGACCGGCCGTTTTTTCGGCAGCGCTCGCCCTACCTCGGGGTGAAGTACCACCTGCGCCTGCCGGGCCACGCCCGCGACGTGATTGCACTGCACAACTTCCGGGCCGGCTACGCGGGCATTTCGGCCATCGAAGACGGCAAGCTGTGCTTCTGCTACCTCACCACGCGCGACAACCTGAAGGCCCACGGCGGCACCGTTGCGGCGATGGAAAAAGCAGTGCTGCACCAAAACCCGCACCTGCGCGCCATTTTTCACGAAGCCGAGTTTTTGTACGACCAGCCCGAGGTCATCAACGAGATTTCCTTCGCCCCAAAGCAGCCCGTGGAGCAGCACGTGCTGATGTGCGGCGACTCGGCCGGCCTCATCACGCCGCTGTGCGGCAACGGCATGGCCATGGCCCTGCACGGCGCAGCGCTGGCCAGCGCCGCCGCGCACAACTTCCTGAACGACAGCACCAGCCGCCCGGCCATGGAAGCGGCCTACGCCCGGGCGTGGCAGGCGCGGTTTGGGGCCCGGCTGCGCGTGGGGCGCGCCGTGCAAGGCCTGTTTGGGGGCCCCGTGCTGAGCGAGGCCGTGGTGGGGGCCCTGGCCCACTGGCCCGCCGCCGTGCAGGGCCTGATGCGGCGCACCCACGGGGCCCCGTTCTGAGGAAAACGCCGGCGAACCGGCCGGCCAAAATCTTTTCCCCCCGCGCCTTCCGTATTTTGCGTAAACTGCGCACAATGACCAGCTACTTAGGCGCCATCGGCACCGCCAACCCCTCCCACTGCATTGCGCAGCAACAAATTGCCGATTTTATGGCCCAGGCCCTGGAATTCGGCGACGCCGACGCCCGCCGGCTTCGGGCCCTGTACCGGGTGTCGGGCATTGGGCAGCGCTACTCGGTGCTGCCCGACTACGGCCGCCCCAACGGCGACTACACCTTCTTCCCGAACACACCTGGCCTGGAGCCATTTCCTAGCGTGGGGCAGCGCATGGCCGTGTACCGCCGCGAGGCCCTGCCGCTGGCCCTGGCTGCTGTGGCCGACTGCCGCCGCCAGGTGCCGAGCCTGGCCCTGGCGTCCATCACCCACCTCGTCACGGTGAGCTGCACGGGCATGTACGCGCCCGGGCTTGACATTGAGTTGGTGCAGGCACTGGGCCTGCCAGCGGCGGTGCAGCGCACTTGCGTGAACTTTATGGGCTGCTACGCGGCCGTGAACGCCCTAAAGCTGGCCGACGCTGCCTGCCGCGCCAACCCCGCCGCCCGCGTGCTGGTGGTGAGCGTGGAGCTGTGCACGCTGCACTTCCAGAAAAGCGCCGAAGACGACCACCTCGTGAGCAACGCGCTATTTGGCGACGGCGCGGCGGCGTGCCTAGTGCAGGGCCGGCCCTTGCCCGATGGGGCCCCCAGCCTGGCCCTCACCGCCTTCCACTGCGGCTTGGAGCCCGATGGGCACGCCGACATGGCCTGGCACATCAACGACTTCGGATTTGAAATGACGCTTTCGAGCTACGTACCCAAGCTCATCCAGCGCGGCATTGGGCGGCTGACGGAGCAGCTGCTGGAAAACCTGCCCGTGCGGCGCGCCGACATCCACCACTTCGCCATCCACCCCGGTGGGCGCAAGATCTTGGAAACCATTGAGCAAGCGCTGGATTTGAGCCACGACGACAACCGCTTCGCCTACCGCGTGTTGCGCGACTACGGCAACATGTCGTCGGCCACGGTGCTGTTTGTGCTGCGCGACGTGCTGGCCGCCGCCACCCCCGCCGACCACGGGGCGCCGGTGCTCAGCTTCGCCTTCGGGCCAGGCCTGACGCTGGAAGCCATGCTGCTGACCGTCAGCCACCAGGGGCCCACCGTGCGGGCGGTGGCCGAGTCGGCGGAACTAGCCAGCCCGCGCCTGCTTAGCGTTAATTAAGCCGTGCTGACGTACCGGGCCCCAGGCCCCGAGCTGATGGACGACCTGACGCTGGCTTCGGACGATTTGCGCCGCAACCTCGACGAGCTGGCACTCATCAACACCTGGCTGGGCGGCTACCGGCCGGTGCTGGATGCGCTGGCTCGGTTGCGGCCGCGCTTCCCCGCGGGCCGGCCGCTGCGCGTGGCCGACCTAGGCAGCGGCGGCGGCGACACCCTGCGCCACGTGGCCCGCTGGGCCCGCCAGCACGGCGTGGCGGTGGAATTGGTCGGCATTGACGCCAACCAATTCATGCTGGACTACGCCCGCGCCAAAAGCCAGGACTACCCCGAAATCAGCTACCGGCAGTTCGATATTTTCTCGGCCGAATTTCAGGCCCAGCCCTTCGACGTGCTGACGTGCAGCCTATTCTGCCACCACTTCACCGACGACGAGCTGAGGGCCCTGCTGCGGCAGTGGGCCCGGCAGGCGCAAGTGGCCGTGGTCATCAACGACTTGCACCGGCACTGGCTGGCCTACGGCAGCATTTGGGCCCTGACGCGGCTGCTCGGCGGCTCGTACCTGGTGCGGCACGACGCGCCGCTGTCGGTGGCCCGCGCCTTCCGCCGCGCCGATTGGGTGGGGCTGCTGGCCCAAGCGGGCTTGGCAAAATATGAGCTGCGCTGGCGCTGGGCGTTCCGGTGGCAGCTGGTTATCTGGCCGAGTTAGGGCCCCAGCGGTTGGTAGCTGGCTAAAAAGTAAGCGGCACCGTGTAGGAAACCGCCACGGGCTTGCCGTTTTGCCGGCCGGACCGGAAGCGTGGCAGCTTGCGCACCGCCGCCAGCACGGCCGCGTTGCAGCCGCCGTCCGGGCCTTTAATGACTTTGGCGTCCTTCACTGTGCCGCTGGGGCCCACCACGAAGTACACGAACACCTTGCCGCTGCAGCCGCTACCCGGGGCTACCCCCTGCTGGATGGACGCTACAATGCTGGCCTTGCCTGGCAGCTGTGGCATTTGCTCGACGTAGGTGTACACCTTGGCCGAATCAGGCGTGGGGGCGGCGCGCACGGCGTTGGACATGGTTTGGGCCGCGGCCGCACCGGTAGCGGCCAGAAAAACGCAGCCAGCCAGTGCCAACCGGCGCGATGAGCGGAAGAAAGTCATACCGCAAGATACACGGTAAGCGGCACGACCGGCTACGCAAGTGGCGGCTGCTACCGGGCCGCTGGGGCCCTAGCTGGCTATCCGAATAGGGCTTTGTCATTCCGACGAAGCCCTATTCGGATAAGCATTAATTGGCCCATCGCCCAGGGCCCTAACTCAGCCCCACAGGCTGGCGGCTACCCGGAACGTGTTGGCGTGGGCTTCCACGATGTCGGCGATGCGGGCGGAGTAGCCGCCGCCCATGCACACCACCACGGGCAGGCCCTGGGCGTGGCAGAGGCTGAGCACCAGCTCGTCGCGCTGGCGGCAGCCATCGCGGCTCAGGGCCAGGTGGCCGAGCTTGTCGGTGGCCAGCACATCCACGCCGGCCAGGTAGAACACGAAGTCGGGGCGCACGCGTGCTACCAGGGGCCCCAGCGTGGCGGCCAGCAGGCCGAGGTATTCGGCGTCGGCGGTGCCGTCGGGCAGGGGCTGGTCGAGGTCGGAGGTTTCCTTGCGGCCGGGGTAGTTGCGGGCCCCGTGCACCGAGTAGGTGAACACGCGCGGCTCGTGCTGGAAAATAGCGGCCGTGCCGTTGCCCTGGTGCACGTCCAGGTCCACAACCAACACCTTTTGCGCCAGCCCGTTGGCCAGCAGCCAAGCGGCCGCGGCGGCTTGGTCGTTCAGCAGGCAAAAGCCCTCGCCCCGGTCGCGGAAGGCGTGGTGGGTGCCGCCGGCAATGTTGAACGCCGCGCCGTGCACCAGGGCCCGCCGGGCGCACTCGATGGTGCCGCCGAGGATGGTGACTTCGCGCGCAAACAGCTCCGGCGACCACGGAAAACCCGTCACCCGCTCCTCCTGCCGGGTGAGCTGGCCCAGGCGCAGGCGCTGGTAGTACCCGGCGTCGTGCACCCGCAAAATGTCGGCATCCGGCGGGGGCACGGGCACGAAAAAATCGGCCGCCGTGGCCGTGCCTTCGTGCAGCAGCTGCTCGGGCAGCAGCTCGTACTTCAGCATCGGGAAGCGGTGGGCAGCCGGCAGCGGGTGGGCGTAGCTGGGCGCGAAGGCAATGGGCAGCATCTGGGCTAGTTGTCAGTTGTTTGTTGTCAGTTGTTAGTTAGGGTGTACCGCCAAGCGCACGCCGCCGCGAATCCACCAGTACGTTGGTTGAAGCACTCCACTAACAACGGACAACGAATAACTGACAACGAATAACTGACAACTAAAAACTGACAACTAAACCTCGCCAACTATTTCGGGACGGCCTTGAACGTCATGCTGCTGAGGACAGCGCCCGGGGTTTCCACCGTCAGGCGCAGGGTGTGGGTACCGGGGGGCAGCGGCAGGGGGCCCTGGGCGGCCAGGGGCCAGTCGGCGGCCGCGGCGTTGGCGGGCACGTCGAAAGTGCCGAGGCGGGTGCCGTCGAGCGATAGGGCCAGGCGGGCGGGCTGGGCGGTGGGATTGGCCGCGCGCAGCACCGCCGCGAAGGGCGCCTCGCGGCCGATGCGCACGGTGTAATTCAGCCAGTCGCCGGCCTCGGTGTGGCTCACCACAAAGCCGGGGCCCGCGGGGTCGGCGCTGAGGTCCACGCCGTCGTTGCGGTAGGCACCGCCGGCGTTGGGGGCGGGCGCTTGCAGGCCCCCGGTTTTCTCGGCGTAGGCGTCGAAGTACGCCTGGCCGTTGCGGCCCAGGTCGTAGTCGGGGGCCCCCACCCGGCCGGGCACGGTGAGCGAGGCGAAGGGCTGGGTATCGTTGGTGCGGAGCTGGCGGGTGAGGGCGTCCACCACGTCGCGGTTCACCTGGCAGTTGGCAAACAGGCAGTTGCGCAGCAGCGTGGCCCGGCCGGTGGCGTCCAGGATGCTGCCGTAGGGCTTCACATCGAGCAGGCTGGTGCGGCCGTTCACGCGCTTCAGCGTCCAGTGGCACCAGCCGATGCCCGCCGCGTCGAGGGCCCGGTAGGCGGCGGCCAGCCACTCGTTCGAGTTCTCGCCGATTTCGCCCACCCACACCGGCACGTGCTGCGCCGCCCGGAACTTCACCATGCCCCCGATGCGCGAAATCTGGTCGGGGTTGGTGGCGTCGGCGGCCCGCGGGTCGTTGGTGTCCCAGTAGTGGTGGGCGTTGTAGACGAGGTTGGTCTTGTCCTTGGTTGTCAGCGCGGCCGGCGTCAGGCCGGCGTAGTTGTTGCCGTAGCCGTCGCCCTCCAGCAGCAGCAAATGATGGTCGCCCTGGGCGCGCACGGCCGTGATGAGGCGGCTGTAGAGCGCGTTCAATTCGGCGTGGTTGGGCGAGAGGCCGTGGGCGACGTTCAGGTTGTGCGGCTCGTTGATGAGGTCGTACATGGCCACGGCGGGGGTGTTTTTGTAGCGCCGGGCCAGCGTTTCCCACAGCCGCACCGCGATGTCTTGGTAGAGGAGCCGGCCCTTGGCGTCGCGCCGCTTCCAGAGGTCGAGCGGGGCCAGGTTGTCGTTGATGTTGGGGTCGGTGCCCTGGCCGCCGGGGGCCGCGTGCAGGTCCAGCACCACGTACATGTTGCGGGCGGCGCACCACCTTATCACGTCGTCGAGCAGGGCGAAGCCGGGGGCCTGGGCGGGCTGCGTAAACAGCTCGTTGCGGTCGTAGTACCCGGCCAGGGCCCCTACGTAGGCGGCCAAGTTGCCGGTGGCCAGGGCTTGGTTGCGGGCGTGGCGCTGGGCGGGCGTCAGCAGCAGGTCGTAGTGAAACGGCACCCGCACGCAGTTAAAGCCCTGGTCGGCAACGAAGTTGATGTCGGCCTGGGTGACGTAACTGGCCCGGTAGTCGGCGTAGAACTGCTCCACTGCCGCCTCGGGCAGCGTGCGCAGCAGCGCCCGCTTGATGCGCCCCTGCGAGCCCAGCGAGTCGGTTTTGAGGATGTAGCTTTCCTGGAGCAGCCAGCCGCCCACGTTCACGCCGCGCAGGCGCACCGCGCGGCCGGCGGCGTCCACCACCTGGGGCCCCTGGGCGTGCAAAAAGGGTAGCGGCTGGGCGGCGGCCGCCCCCCCCAGCAGCGCCAACGCGGCCAAGGCGAGGAAGAGTCGTTTCATGGCGCCAAGCTACGCACCGCACCGGGGCCCCAAAAGCAAAAAGCCTCCCCGCGCGGCGGAAAGGCTTTTTGTGAGGCATACTGGGCTCGAACCAGTGACCCCCACCGTGTCAGGGTGGTACTCTGAACCAACTGAGCTAATACCCCAAAGGCGCCCGCGCCAAGGTGCGGCGGGCCGGGCAAAGGTAGCACCGGCCGGCGAATTTTTAGGCCCCGGGGCCCCGGTGGGCAACTTTCTGGGCGGGGCGAAGTATAGGGCATCGTCGATACCCGATGTGGGGCCCCGCCGGGGCCGCTGTTTTCTATCCCTTTATCCATCCCCTTAATTTATGAAAAATCTTCTTCTCACGCTTATGCTGGGCGCCGCGGCGGCCCCGGCGGCTATGGCCCAGGCCCGCGCCGGCGGCGACCTTTCCTCGAAAGATTACACCGGCGGCGCCGTCACCGATTCGCGCAACACCGGCTTCGGCATCAAGGGCGGCTACAACCTGAGCAACCTCTACGGCGGCGGCAAGGGCCTGCTCAACCCCGATTACATCAACGCCTTCCACGGCGGCGTGTACGGCCAGTTTGGCTTCAACCAAGTGTCGTCCGTGCAAGTCGAGCTGCTGTACACGCGCAAGGGCTACATCGCCAACTTTGCCGGCGGCGCTTACAACGAAAGCCAGCGCACCACCCGCCTGAACTACTTGCAGCTGCCCGTCCTGTACGTGGCCAACTTCACCAAAAACCTGAGCTTCCACATCGGGCCCCAGGTGTCGCTGCTAACCAACGCCCGGGTGTACGACCAGGACCTTGCCCTGTCCGCCGGCGGCTTCAACTCGCTTGATTACGGCGCCGTGGCCGGCTTTGAGGGCCGCGTGGGCCCCGCCCGCATCGGCGTGCGCTACGACCTGGGCCTGGGCAACGTGTACAAAGACGGCGTGTCGATAAAGTACGGCGGCAATACTGTGGCCAACCTGACCAACAGCAACTTGCACAACCAAACCTTCCAGGTGTACCTGGGTTTGGGCTTCACCCAATAGGCCCGCTGGGGCCCTACCGCCGCCTGCCCGCGCGCCTTTCGGGTTGCGGGGGCAGGCGGCTTTTTTATTCCCTTTTCCCATGCCCGCCCTCGACCCCAATGCCCTGTACGCTGCCCGCGAGCTAATTGTGGGCCGTGGCCTGGCGGTGCTCGCCGCCTGGGTCATCGCCAACCTGGTGGGCAGCGGCTACGCCGTGGGCCGCGCCGACCGCCGCCTGGAGCCCTACTACTTCCACTTCATGAACGTGGCCTGGGCCCTGGTGAACGCCGGCCTCGCCGCCTGGGGCATCGTCATGCTGCGCCGCTTGCCGCCGGCCGGTTGGTCGCTGGCCGCCGAAGCGGGGGCCCACCACCACGACGAAAACCTGTTCCTCATCAACACCGGGCTCGACGTGCTCTACGTCGTCGTGGGCCTCTGGCTGCGCCGCCGGGCCACCGAGCCTGACGCGCGCCACCCCGCCCGGCTGGCTGGCTTCGGCTACTCGGTGCTGCTGCAAGGCACCTTCCTGCTGGTATTCGACTTGGCCATGACGGCCCTGCTGCACCTGGCGGGGGCCCCGCTGCGCGCCGCCGGGCTGTAGCGTGGACGCTGCGAGTCCACGGCTCCCACTTCGTCCTACCGATTATTGTTCAGCGACCGGTTAGCGGCTCGGACTCGCAGCGTCCAAGCTACACGCGAACGGCCCGCTACTAGGCAGTAGCGGGCCGTTTTATTTCAACGTAAAGCCGGGGGCCCTAGCTGCGCGGGGCGTGCTGGCCTTCAAGGATTTCTTCTACAATTTTCTTGTTGAAGGCGGGAATATCGGCGGGCTTGCGGCTGGTGATGAGGCCTTTGTCTACCACCACTTCCGAATCTTCCCAGTGGGCGCCGGCGTTTTTAAGGTCGGTTTTCAGGCTGGGCCAGCTGGTCATTTTCTTGCCGCGCACCACGTCGGCCTCAATCAGCGTCCAGGGGCCGTGGCAGATGGCGGCCACCACCTTGCCCGAGCCGGCAAACTCGCGCACGAAGGCCACCACGTCTTTGTCGAGGCGCAGGATGTCGGGGTTCATCTGGCCGCCGGGCAGCACCAGGGCGTCGTAGTCGGCCGGCTTCACGTCGGTGATGACTTTATCGACATCTACTTTGTCGCCCCAGTCCTTGCTGGGGCCGTCCCAGCCCTTGATGGAGCCGCTTTTGAGGGAGATGACGTGGGTGGTAGCGCCTTCGCCTTCGAGGTATTTCTTGGGCTCGTCAAGCTCGGCCTGCTCGAAGCCGTCGGTGGCAATGATGGCAATTTTCTTGCCCTTGAGCTTATCGCTGCTGAAGATGGACATGGGTAAGGAATGGTAAAGAGAAAGGGCCGGGGATAGTCCCGGTCCTTTCTTTTACGCCCATGGGGACCTTTGGTTCCGCGGCAGCGCGGGCGCTCCTAGCCCAATTCCAACTGTTCGGCAATAACGCGCAGCGCCAGAGCTTGTGCGTTGGCAATGGCCTGCTCCCGCGTAGGTCCGTAGGCCAGGGCCCCGGCTATTTGCAGCAATTCGGCCAGCCAGCGTCCGTTGGCTTCGCGTTCCGTTTCGATAGTCATAGGATGAAAAAGAAGTTAACCAGGATTCAGCCCGAAACGTCTTTTCTAGCTACCCACATGGTATGCTCTCTAGAGAAGGCATTTTCAGCATCCTTGACGAAATCAGACAGTTCTTTATCAGTTGTTATTCCATCGCTTTTCTGTCGTATCAGAACTATCTCATGTGCTGTAAACGCATACACAGTAGAATTGTCTTGATACCTTTTTACTTGAATCCAAGTGAGAACACCGGTTGCTCCAACTATAATTGCTTCGATTGGAAGATTGGATAATTTAGGATAACCAATTTGAACAAGAAGCAATATGATTGCTAAACTGTGAAGAATAACCATTACCCGAAACCAACGCTTGCCCATTATACGGTTCTCTACAGATTTCTTACTGTACCATAAGCGTTGTTCCTCTATCCTATGTTCTTTATAAACAGCCAACCTAGTTGGAGTATCTAGATTACGAACCCATTTCATCTTATCAGTAACAGCATCATAGGAAACTGCTCCGTTACCCATAAACTCGGAGAGAGTATTATTTTGACTTAAAATTTCTGCTAAATCATTACAAAACTCATGTTGAGCTTTTATTGGCGGATCTGTCACAGAATAAGGTTCTGCATTCATCATATAGCGCCAAGATCTAGTTTTAATAGATTCGGCAACAGCGCGGCCTTTATACCAGACTTTGTCATGGCGTTTCCATTCAGACAATAAACTTATTCCTAAAGTCGTCATAAAGAAGACTGCAGAAATAATAGTTACCGCAGTAGACTTGGCAGAGTAGGCGGCGAACAGAGCACCAACTACCATCAAAATCAAATAGGAATACGTCGTACGTAGATGCAGCGTCTGAGCATCACTAGAGGCATTATTTGCTGATTGATATAATGCCGGGTAGTCTTCAGAATCGACAGATAAAGCGCCTGCTGTGTTAGATTGAGTAGTCACGTATAGCTGAGACAAAAGAATTTGTATTCCATCCTACGATGATGTTGGCCGCTTGAGTTACAGCTTTAGGAGTTACAGTACTTCCCCAAGGCATCACAGCAATGATTGGCTTTTGCATCTGTTTAGCATAATCAATCTCATACTGTATCCAGTCACTATATGAAACATATAGTCCTCCTAAAATAATAACACATTGCACAGGTCTTATTTGACCCATTATTTCTTCCCCTAAAGCTGTACTTGACATCTTATCGAATTTATCATCGCGTGGTACGCTATAATTGGCATATTCAAAAAGAGGAGCTTCATCGAGTAAGTTTATAAATCGCACGTAATCGTCATGATAGCGCCAAGCATGACTAATAAAAAGTCTGTATCGTTTTAAAGCAGGCATTGTGTTTAGGATTAAATGAATGAAGAAAAGCGAAACGTTATCTGAATCAATATTAGGGATTATCCCTTCCCCATCACCCCATCCGCCCGCTTTTTCACGCCGGCTTGCACCGTTACAGCGGCTTCCTGCGGGGCATAGCCCGCGCCGCTGAAGGTGAGGGTGTAGTCGCCGGCGGGCACGGCCAGGGCGTAGCGGCCCTGCTCGTCGCTCACGGCCGCGGCGGTTTTGGGGCCCGCGACGGCCACCGTCACGCCCGCGGCGGGGGCCCCGCCGGGCAGGGTGAGGGTGCCGCGCACGCCGGCCTGACCGGGGCCGCGCACCAGGCCCAGCAGGTACTCGGTTTGGAAGAGGCGGGCGGTGTCGGGCTGGAGGCGGAAGATGCGCTGGGCGTCGCGGTTCATCTTCTGGTAGTCGTCGTAAAGGGCCTTGTTGGCCGTTTGCTGGGCGGCGGTGCCCTGCTGGGCGGTGCCTTTCAGGGCCTGGTACTCGCCGAGCAGGGCCCCCACGTCGGCGGCTTCGGCGGCCAGGGCGGCGGGGAAGCCGTCGGGCATCTGGCCGGCGGTGCGCAGGTCGGCCGCGTGGGCCCGCACGAAGGCGTCGGCCGCCGCCATCAGGGCCGCGGCGCGGGCCCAGTCGTAGTGCCCGGCGGCGTCGTAGTCGCGGTGGCCGGCCGCGTCGCGCATGGCGGCGTAGGCGTCGGGGTAGGCTTCCTCGATGTAGCCGTCGAGCTGGTACCAGGCGGCGAGGTACTCGGTGAGCTGGGGCAGCAGGCGCTGGCGCACGGCTTCGGCCTGGCCCGAGCGGGCGGCATCGTCGGGGAGGGCCTGCGCGGCGGCGAGGGCCGCGGCCTGGGCGTCGGCCAGCGCGGCGGTGTAGCCGCTCTTGTAGGCGGCAAACCGGGGCAGCTGCTCGCCGTAGGCCTGCCAGGCCAGCGGCAGCAGCAGGTACAGGTCGCCTTGCGACATCGGGATTAAGGACTTGGTCATGGCGGTGCCGAACAGCGGACGATAAAAGGTAAATAGTACCGCCAAATGTAGGCGGTTTAAGCCCGGCCACAAGGTCCCGCATCTATAAAAAATACAAAATCGTTCTTTTTGCGGCCGACTTTTCCGTCGGTTTTTCGGCTCCGCCCGTTCCGCGCCGGGCCCCGGGGGCCGGGGCCGGCCGGAAACCGGGGCCAGCGCGCCCCCCGGCGGCAGCGGCCGGCCGGAAAAGCCTTTTTGTCCTTTCCCCGGCTTGGCTAGCCCCTCCCCCGGCGCTGCCGGCCGGCCGGAAAGGGGGAGCCGCTCGTCTCCCGCTGGGCATTGCCGGGCAGAAATTCGTTTCGGCCGCCCCCCCGAGGGCCCCGGCCGGTCGGATTTTTGTTTTCAGGCGGTACCGCGTCCGTACAATTTGGGCCCTGGCCCGCCGCCCTAGCTCAGCACCAACCCTTGCGCCGTGAACCGCCGGTAGATGCCGGCCAGGATTTCGCTTTTGGTGAGTTCCTGCTGGCGGATGTTGGTAATCCAGAACAGCACGCGCAATTCGTATACCTGGCCGTTGATGTTGTTGAGCAGGATTTCGGGAGCCAGGGTGTGCATGGTGTAGGGGCTGGCCTTGATTTCCTCCTGGATTTGCTCGCGGGCGGTTTGCAGGGCAGCTTGCGGGTCGGCTTGCCCGTCGGCGTCGGGGTTCACGGCGGGGGCGATTTTTAGGGTGAGGTCCACGCGCACGTGGTCGTTGGTGCGGGTCCAGTTGATGACGTGGCCGGAGAGCAAATCGCCGTTGGGCACGATAATTTCGGAGCCCGTGACGGAGGTGAGCTTGCTGGAGCGGATGCCGATGTCCTGCACGCGGCCCGCCTTGCCGGCCACCTCGATGAAGTCGCCCACGTGGAAGGGCCGCTCGAAGATGAGGATGATGCCCGACACCAGGTTGTTGACGATGCTTTGCAAGCCCAGGCCGATGCCCACGCTGAGGGCCCCGAACACGATGGCGATTTTGCTGAGCGGCAGGCCCGTGGCGGCCGTGGCCAGCGCGAAGCCCACGAGCACCAGCAGCAGCCGCAGCCCCACCAGCCAAGAGCCGCGCTGCCGGGTCCCGGGGGTATCGTCGGCATCGCTCACTTCGCCAAAAAAGTAGCCGATGTATTGCTGAAGCTGCGCCGAAATGTAGAGAATGATAAAGAACAGCAAGATGTTGCCGAGCGTGAACTCGGTGCTGCCCAGCAGGCGCGGGGCCGCGAGGAAGCGTTCGGCCACGCCGTAGAGCACACCATACAGGTTCAGGTTGGAGGTGAACACCAGCAGCCACAGGCCCGCCGCCACCGCCGTGAGCAGGCGCAGCAACGAGGGGCCGATTTTGTCGTAGTCGAAGTGCCCCACGCCGCCCGCCGCCGAGCGGCTGCACAGCACTTGCAGCAAAAAAGCCTCGGTGAGCAGCTCGATGAGCACGGCCAGCCCGATGCCCTGCGTGAGCCCGAATATGGCCGTCGTGCTGAACATCTTGGCCAAGCTTAAGCGGCCCAACACGTTGCAGGCCACGGCCAGCCCGTTCAGCGCCATGAACACCCCCGTGACGGGCACCACGAACGGGGGCAGCTTGGCTGCGTGCCGCACGCGCCGCAGCAGCACCGCCCCGATGCCCACGGCCGCCACGTCGAGCAGCAGCAGGCCCCAGCGCACCAGCAGGCCCGCCGCCGCGTTGGCGTTGATAAGGGCCAGCCCCACGAAAAACGCCACCAGCCCCAGCCAGTACCAAAACGCGCCGCGGGGCCAGCTGCGGGCAAACACCGCCGTGAGGGCCCCCAGCAGCAGCACTTGCAGCAGGGCCAGGTACACGGGCGGCGGGTGCAGCTCCAGGGCCGGGGCCAGGCTGAACACCACCACCAGCGTGGCCGCTACCAGCCCCGGCCGCAGGTAATGGAAGGGCGGCTCGATGGCCAGCGCCCGCTTGTTCACCCGGCGGTAGTTAAAAGCCACCCAACCGTAGAACACGGCCCCAATCAGGGCCATGTAGGCCCAGTTGTCCCAGTTGTTGGCGAAGTAGTAGCCGATGATTTCGCGCCGGTAAACCTCGTCCTGGGCCGCGTCGGGGTCGGGCGGGGGCGGTGGAACGGGCCGCGCCTGCCACAGCGGCGGGTAGGCCGCCTTGATGGTGGTGCGCCCGAAGCGGCGCATGAGGTCGCCCACCCGGTCTTGCAGCTCCAGCGACTGGATGTAGCTGGCCGCCACCTGGGTTTGCAGCGTCTTCACGCGCTGGAACCGCTTGGTGAGCAGCCCTGCGATGCGCCCCTGCCGCCCTTGCAGCGCCGAATCGGCCCGCTCCAGGGTAAGGGCGGCCGCGTCGGGGTGGGGGGCGCGGGCCGGCGGGCCGGGCAGGGCCTTTAAGCGGGCCTGCATGGCTTCCAGCGCCTCGTGGGCCCCGCCCAGCGCCGTGCGCCACTCGGTGAGTTGGCCTTGGGTGGTGGCCAGCATCAATTGGCACATTTGCAACTGCTTGATGTCCACCACCTGGTCGGTTTCCTCCACCCCGTGCTGAATGGCTTTCAGGGTTTCGCACACGTCGGGCAGCGCTTCGGCCAGGTCGCGGGGATCGTACACGTTGCGCACCTGCCCGGAAATCCCGCTCAGCGTGGTGTAGCCCATTTCGATGCGGTGCGCGTCGTCGTGCGTCACCGTGTCTGGGGCCCCGGCGGCGGGGGCCCCGAGCGGCGCGGCCCGGCGCTGGGCCTGGGCTCCCGTTGCCAGCAGCACCAGCAACACCCCTAAATAACTAAACTTTACCAAGCCCTTTTTTAGCAATCTACTTATAATCAAAGAAAATAACGGATACATATTGTATTAAAGATAGCAAGCGGCAATAAAGGGGAATGTACGCCTTATTGCCGGGACCCGGGGCTCTATTCGGCGGAGCGGCGCAGCTGCTTGAGCTCCTGGCGCACGGCCTTCACCCGGTCATCGAAGCCATCGGGGTCGTACTCAACCTCTTCCACGTCCACCCGGTCGAGCAGGTCCATCAGCTCGTCGGAGTGGTCGAGGCGGGTGCCGGCGGGCATCTTCACAAACGTCATTTCCGACCACAGCAGCGCCAGCAGGCGCAGGCCGTCGGCGGCGCGCATCTGCATTTCTACCACCAGGTTGGAGTTGTCGAAGTGGATGAGCTGGGTGCGGATGAGCACCTCCACGCCCTGGCGCGCGGGCTTGAGGTAGCTGAGGTGGTGCTTGGTGATGACCCAGGCCGCGTGCTGCTCGCGGGCCAGCTCGCCCATATTCAGGGCGTAGTGCTCGGCCACTTGGTCTTCGCGGGCGTTGAGGAAGTAGTCGAGGTAGCGGGCGTTGTTGAGGTGGCCCAGCATGTCGCAGTCCTGGAAGTGGACGCGGTGGCGGGTCTCGGGGGTGCGAACGAGGTCGGGCATGGCGCAAAAGTAGCGCTGGGCCCCAAAACCACCCCAAACTACTCGGCACGCCTACTACTTTGCCCGAAAATGCCTACCTTTTGCAACCCGTTGCCGCTGCCCAAAATTCCACCCGATGTTCGACCTTACCCCCGCCCGCGCCGCCGCCGTCCGCGCCGTGGCCGACACCCTGCTGCCGCCCGCCCCCGGCCTGCCCACCGGGTCCGAAGGCATTGACCTCGATCAGTTTGTAGCCGCTGTGCGGGCCCAGCCCTTCGGGGCCCAAGCCGAGTTCGGGCAGCTGCTCGACCTGCTCAACCAGCCTGTGGTGGGCCTTACGTGGCTGGGGCCCCTGCGGCCGTTTGCGCAGCTCAGCGCCGCCCAGCGCGAGCAGCTGCTGCAAAGCTGGGCCGCTTCGCGGCTGCCGCCGCTGCGCAAGGGGTTTCAGGCGCTGCGCAAGCTGTGCCTGTTTCTGTACTACGGCGGCAGCCGGCCCGGCCGCCCCGCCGCCTGGAACGCCCTGGGCTACCCCGGCCCCGCCGACGCGCCCGCCGACACCGCCCAGCCCCTCCAAACCCTGCGGCCCCGGCAGGACATTACCTACGACTGCGACGTGCTGGTGGTGGGCTCGGGGGCGGGCGGCGGCGTGGTGGCCGGCGAGCTGGCCGCCGCCGGCTTCGACGTGCTGGTGCTCGAAAAGGGGCCCTACTACCACGGACGCGACTTCACGCAGCGCGAAACCGACATGATGGGGGCCCTGTACGACGCCCGCGGCACCCTCGGCACCCACGACGGCGGCGTGGGCATCCTGGCCGGCTCGTGCCTGGGCGGCGGCACCACCGTGAACTGGGCCGGCGCCTTCCGCACCCCCGACTACGTGCTGGAGGAATGGGCCCGCGCGCACCAGGCGCCCCACTTCACGGGCCCCGATTTCCAGCAAAGCCTGGATGCGGTGAGCGCGGCCCTGGGCGTGAACACCGATTACACCCGCCACAACGGCCAGAACCAGGCCCTGTGGGACGGCTCGCAGCGCCTGGGCCAGGACGTGAAGCTGATTCCACGCAACGAGCGGGGCGTGGACGCGGCCGACGACGCGCACTTTAGGGCCCTGGGGTACTCGTCGCTCGGCGATGGGCACGGCCACAAGCAGGGCACCCTGAACACGTATTTGCCCCTGGCCGCCCGCCACGGGGCCCGCCTGCTGGCCGATGCCCGCGTCGAGCGCATCACCCAGGCCCACGGCCGCGCCGCCGGGGCCGAGGCCGTGTACGCCCCCGCCGACGGGCCCGCCGTGCGCGTGCAGGTGCGGGCCCGCTGCGTGGTGGTGGCCGCCGGGGCCATCCAGACGCCGGCCCTGCTGCTGCGCTCGGGCCTGCGCCACCCGCACCTGGGCCGCCACCTGCACCTGCACCCCACCCTGATTGTGGCCGCGCTGTACCCCTGGGCCATGCACTCGTGGCACGGCCCGAGCATGAGCGTGGTTAACGACGCCCACACCCGCCGGCACGGCACCAACTTCGGCGTGAAGCTCGAAACGCCCCCCACCCACCCCGGCCTGCTGAGCACCGTGCTGCCCTGGCTGAGCGGGGCCCAGCACCGCGAGCTGATGGCCGGCGCCGCCCACCTCGGCTCGTTCATCGCCCTCACCCGCGACCGCGACGGCGGCCGCGTGCGCGTGGACAAGCACGGGATTCCGCTGATTGACTACGCGCTGTCGGATTTTGACCGGGGCAACCTGCTGGCCGGCGTGCAAGCCGCGGCCGAAATCCACGCCGCCGCCGGGGCCCACACCATCTACCTGCCCCACGGCACACTGCCCATTTTGAAGGCCGAAAACGGGGCCCTGCGCCACCCCGAGCTGCTGGCCCAGCTGCCGCACCTGGGCTGGCGGCCCAACCAGTTTGGCCTCTACAGCGCCCACCAGATGAGCACCGCCCGCATGGGCGGCGACGCCGCCACCCACCCTGTGCGCCTCACCGGCGAGACCGTGGAGCTGCCCGGCCTGTACGTGGCCGATGGCGCGGCCTTCCCGGCGTGCTCGGGCGTGAACCCCATGCTCACCATCATGGCCCTGGCCCACCACACGGCCCAGGGCCTGAAGGCCACGCTGCCGGTAGCGGCCCGCGCAATGGCAGCCCAGTAAATGCGTTGAGAAATTGCTTGAATTCATTAACCGGCTGGACGACGCCATTGCGCAGCGGCTGCACGGCTGCGCCCGCCACGGCGAACTACGTCGCATCAAGGCCCTAACCGGCGCCCACATCGATTCGCTGCGGTACAGTGCCTTCGCGCAGCGCAAGTTTGCGAACCGCCGCCGTAAGATTAAGCGGCGCCTGCCCCACGAGGGCAGGCGACCGGGGGCCCCAAAGCCGATTTTTTTAGCGGGCAGCGTACCCAGGAGCGGTTTTTGCGTAACCACGCGGGTATGGCTATTTTCCCGCTTATGCATTCTGCCCGTTTTTCCACCTTAGTACTGGCCTTGGGCCTGGCAGCTTCGGGCTGCTCGGTCTTTCACAAGCGCGCCAAAGCCCCGATAACCGAAGCAGGCCCCGCTGCCGCCGCGCCCACGCCCGCCACCGCCGCCCGCGACTTGGCCGATGCCATGGCCACCGTGCTCAAGCTCACTCCCGACCAAACGAGCCGTATCCGCACCGTCCTCAACGGCACCGTCGAGCAGGCCAATGCCGCCAAGCAGCAGCACCCCGCCCAATCGCCCGAGCTGGCCGCCGCCCTCAAGCACATTAACATCGCCTCCCAAACCCAGCTGCAACAAATCATGGGGGCCGCCAAGTACCGCGAGTTCAAGGCCAAGCAAGCCCGGGTGCAGGCCGAAATGGCCCGGCAATAAGCGCAGCAGCTTGCAATTCAGCGCGCCAGACGAGCAAGTGAATGATCCTTTACGAGGCAGCCCCGGGGCCCTACAGGTACGCCAGTAGCCAGCCAATCAGGCGCTTCACCCCGCTGGTGTAGGGCGGGTACATGGGTTTGAGGGCAGTGAAGCCCACGCGCTGTTGCAGCACGCCCTTCTCGTTGCTGAAGGCCAGGAAGCCGGCGTGGCCGTGCGCCTTGCCCAGGCCGGAGGTGCCCACGCCGCCAAACGGCAGCTCGGGGTGGGCCAGGTGCAGGATGGTTTCGTTCACGGCCGCGCCGCCGGCGGCCACGGCCCCGAGCAGGTAGCGGCGGTTGGCCGGGCTGGTGGTGAACACGTACTGGGCCAGCGGCTTGGGCCGGGCGTTCACGTAGGCGGCTGCCTCGGGCAATTCGTCAAAAGCCAGCACGGGCAGCAGGGGCCCAAAAATCTCTTCTTCGAGCACGGCGGCCCCGGCGGGCACGTCGGTGAGCACGGTGGGCTCGAGGTACTGCTGGGCCGCGTCGAAGGCACCGCCGGTGGCCACGGTGGCGCCGCGGGTTTCGGCGTCTTCCAGCAAGGCAGCCAAACGGCCGAAGTGGTGGGGGTTCACCACGCGGGCGTACGACTCGGAGGCTTTGATGCCGGCCCCGGCGGGGTTGTAGAAGCGGCCGATGGCGGCCTTCATTTCTTCTACCAGGGGCCCCAGCACGGGGCGCTGCACCAGCAGGTAGTCGGGGGCCACGCAGGTTTGGCCGGCGTTGAGGAACTTGCCCCACACGATTTTCTCGGCTGCGTCGCGCAGGTTGGCGGTGGCGTCCACGATGGCGGGGCTCTTGCCACCCAGCTCCAGCGTGAGGCCGCTGAGGTGCTCGGCGGCGGCGCGCATCACAATTTTGCCCACCGCGGGCGAGCCGGTGAAGAAAATATGGTCCCAGGGCAGGCGCAGCAGGTCGGTGGCCACGTCCTTGTCGCCCTCCACCACCAGCACTTCATCGGGCCGGAACAGCTCCTCAGCCAAGCGGCGTAGCAGGGCCGACGTGGCAGGCGTTTGCTCAGCGGGCTTGATGACCACCGCGTTGCCAGCCGCAATGGCCGAAACCAGCGGGTCGACGGCCAGGTAGAACGGGTAGTTCCAGGGCGCGATGATGAGGACCACGCCCTTGGGCTCGACCTGCACCCAGCCGCGGGTGCCGGCCAGGGCCAGCGGCGTGCCCACGCGGCGCGGCGCCAGCCACTTTTTGAGGTGCGCCGCGGTGTGCTTGAGCTCGACCTGCGCGGCCCAGATTTCGGTGATGTCGGTTTCCGACGGCGGCTTGCGGAAATCGGTGTGCAGCGCCTCCTGAATGGCCGCGCGGTTGGCCGTCAGCCAGTCGCCCAGCCGGCGCAGGCGGGTGCGGCGGGCGGCCACGTCTTCCTGGCGCAGGGCGGGGGCCCGGCGGCGCAGCGCCTCAAACGAGGCCTGAAACGGGTTGGAGGCGGCAACGGGCGCGGGCGAGGCGGCGGGGGCAGCGGCGGGGGTCATAAGGGCTGGGCGGGTGGGCAGCAACGGGGCCGGGCCCCTCGCTGAAAGGTACGCCGGGGCCCGCCAACCCGCCAAGGCCCCGGCCGATGTTACGCGCACGTTATCTTTGCACCGGCCGGGGCCCCGGCGGCGGGGTACGGGCTGCCGCTTTCTATTTGCCTGGCGTCCTATTTTATTGCTTTACTTATTAACATGTTACTACGCTACCCGCATCGGCGGGGGCCGTGGCAGCGCTTGGCGCTGCCGTTGACCTTGCTGTTTGCCCTGGGCCCGGCCGCCGCCGCGCCCGCCCCGCGCCCCGACTCGGTGGCTGTCCCCCACCCCGCCGTGCTAGCCGATACCATTCGCCCCGCCGCCGCAGGGCCCCCCGCCGACTCTCTGCCCGCTAAGCCCGGCCACGCCCGCCGCACCGATTATATGGTGGCCCCGGGCGTGACCTGGCACTACGAAAAGCCCCGGCCCTTCCAGTGGCTCTACCACATCCCGCGCGATGTGGCGGAGATGCCGGGCTACGCCTTTAAGAAGAAAAATGTGCCCGTGCTGGCCGGCATTGTGGGCAGCAGCGCCGTGCTGTTCGCCTTCGACCAGCTGATCATCGACGGGGTGCAGCGCGGCAGCCGGGGCCTGGGCATCACCGCCGAAGACAAGCAGCGCAACCTGTTCCGCCTGCCCTTCCACGTCGGCAGCATCAACCTGCCCATCGAGTACAACGCGCCCGACAACTTCAACACCTCGCTGTACTTCCTCGGCGACGGCTGGACGCACCTCACCATTGCCAGCAGCTTTTTGGCGTACGGCATTTTTGGGCACGACAACCGGGCCCTGCAAACCTCCAGCCAGCTCGGCGAGGCCATCCTCACCACTGGCCTGGCCACGCAGCTCATCAAGCACCTCACCGGCCGCCAAAGCCCCAATGTGTCGACCAAGCCCCGGGGCGAGTGGGACCTGCTGCCCAACTACAACGACTACCAAAACGCCGTGCCCCAGCACGATGCTTTCCCCACCGGGCACCTGGCCACGGCCATGGCCACGGTCACAGTCATCGCCGACAACTACCCCGAGTACCGCTTCATCCGCCCCGTAGGCTACGGCCTGATGACGGTGCTGGGCGCCGCCATGCTCAACAACGGCGTGCACTGGGCTTCCGACTACCCGCTGGGCATCGCCTTGGGCTACGGCTTCGCCAAAATTGCCGTGGCCCATGGCCGCACCCGCCTCAACCCGGTTACCGGCCTGGCCCGGCCCCGGCCCTGGTACCGGCAGGCGCAGCCCGCGCCGTTCGTGTACGGGCCCTTCACGGGGGCCAGCCTCACGTGGCGCTGGTAGCCCACGCCGCTAGCGCAAAAAGGCCCTTTCCCGCGCGGGAAAGGGCCTTTTTTTGGGCCCTGGGGCCCCAACAATGCAGCATTAGAACAAGCTTTTTTTCACGGTACGGTGACCGTTTTTGTCGAATTTGACGATGGTGCCGTCGGCGCGCTTGATTTTTAGCGAGCCGTCGAAGTTGCGCTTCACCTTGACGCCGTTGGCGTACTTCACCTTCTGGAACGTCACCCTGGCACCCGGGGCCTGGTAGCGCCCCTTGGCACCGGGCAGCTTGGCAGTGCCGGGCCGGGGCATGGCGAGGGCCGCCGGGTGGCCGGCCACGGGCGCCACTGCAGCGGCGCGCGGCGGCGCGTAGTAGGCCGCCTGGCGGCTGGCGTAGGCTTGGTACTGGCGGGGGGTGAAAGCCGCTTTCAGGCGGCGGCTGGTTTGCTCGTTGGTGGCCCGCACGGCAGCGTATTCCCCGGCGGTATCGGCGGCGTACTGGGCGGAGTACCCTTGCAACGCCCGGCCCCGGGCGTAGTACTCGTTTTTGATGCGCGTGAGCAGGGCGGGGTCGGTAATTTGCAAGTCGCGGGCCACGCGCATGGCCGCCACGTCGGCGTCGTTGCGCAGCCGCATGGTATCGAGAGCCGAAATAGCGGCGGCTGGGGCCCCGTTGGTGGGCAAGTACGCCGAGCTAGCGGCCGTGTTTTCGGCCTCCTTCTCTTGCGCGCACGCGGCGGTAGCTAGCGCCGCTACGGCCAGCAGAACCAATGTTTTAACGGTCATGAACACACTGTTAAGTATAGATTAGCAAGGCATTGCACCTGCGCCGCCTTTCATGCGCGCCGCGGCCGGCGCCAGCCGTTGCCACGGGCCGGCAGGGCCCCCAGGCAAATTGCGGCCCAAAAAAAAGTCCTTCTCCGTACGGGGAAAGACTTTTTTTGGGCAACGCTGGGCTTGCGCCGCGTGTACTGCTTAAAGCAGCGGCTTCTTCACGGTGCGGTGGCCGTCCTCGTCAATTTTGATTTTGGTGCCATCGGCGCGCTTGATTTTCAGCGACCCGTCGTCGCTGCGCTTGATTTTGGCGCCGTTCTGGTATTTCACTTTGCGGTCGGCCTCGTTGTTTTCGAGCTTTTTAATGCCCGAGCCCTGGCCCACGCGGGCGCCAAGGCTAGGGGCGGCGGCCGTGGTAACCACCGTGTAGGGCCCCGAATAATAACCGCCCTGGTTGGCGGTGTAGGTCTTGTACTGGTCGGCGGTAAGGGCCGATTTCAGGTTGGCCGTGGCTTGGTCGTTGGCGGCGCGGGTGGCGGCGTACGCGCCGGTGGTGTCGGTGGCGTACTTGGTGGTGTAGCCTTGCAGCTCGCGGCCGCGGGCGTAGTACTCGTTTTTGATGCGGGTAACCAAAGCCGGGTCGGTAATTTTCAGGTCCTGGGCCACGCGGGCGGCCAGGGCGTCGGCGCTGGTGCGGTAGGCAGCCGTGTCCACGGTCGTGGTGGTGGTTACCGGGGTGTTGTCGCCGGCGGCGGGCACGGTGGTTTCCGTGGTGGTCTTCTCCTGCGAGCAGGAAGCAGTGGCGAGCGCAGCGGCGGCCAGCAGGCCCAGGAGTTTGGTGTTCATAAAGGCAAAGATTAAGAATTGTAAAACCGCTCTTTTGCAGTTTTGTGAAGCCAGTACGGCCGAGCCTGGGACGGGGTTGCCCAGGCCCGGCCGTACCGGTTTCTTAGCGTGTGGTTGCTACGCGTTTACCACCGAGCCGCCGTTGGGGTGCAGCGTTTGGCCCGAGAAGTACGAGGCGTCTTCCGAAGCCAGGAACACGTAGGCCGGGGCCACTTCCGAGGGCTGGCCGCAACGGCCCATCGGGGTGTCGTGGCCAAAGAGGGGGATTTTCAGCATCCCAGCCCCCGTAATGAACGGCGTCCAGATGGGGCCCGGGGCCACCGAATTTACCCGAATGCCTTTCTTGATGAGTTGCAGCGACAGTGCCCGCGTGAAGCCCTCGATGGCCCCCTTGGTGGAGGTGTAGTCGAGCAGCGCCTCGTTGCCCTTATAGGCGTTCACCGACGTGGTGTTGACAATAGCCGCGCCTTCCTTCAAATGCTTCAGGGCCGTGCGCGTGATGCGGAACATGGCAATGATGTTGAGGTTGAAGATGCTGTCGAGCTCCTCGTTGGTGATTTCCTCGAGCGAGTCGTGCCAGTTCTGTTCGGCGGCGTTGTTCACCAGCACGTCCAGCTGGCCGTACTCGGCCACGGTGCGCTCCACGATTTCCTCGCAAAAGGCGGGGATTTTCAAATCGCCGGGCAGCAGCAAGCAGCGGCGGCCGTAGCCCCGCACCAGTTCCTGGGTTTTTTCGGCATCTTCCTGCTCGGTAGGGAAGTAGCAGATGGCCACGTCGGCCCCCTCCACGGCGAAGTGCACGGCCACGGCCCGGCCAATGCCTGAGTCGCCGCCCGTGATGAGGGCAATTTTGCCCTTCAGCTTATCGGCCCCCTTGTAGCCTTCGCGGATAAACTCCGGCTCGGGGGTCATTTTGTATTCGAGGCCGGGTTTGCCGGCGCCCGCGTCCTGGGACTGGGGCGGGAAAATGGTGGGTTTGTCAGACATGATGGGATTTTGAAAGGAAAGCTGAATTGGCTTTGCTAACGGCCGGCGGCGCGGTGGGGTTGGCCCCACGATCAGTTTTCAGGCCGGACTTATAGAAAAAATTTAAGTATTGATAATCAGCTATAAATATAAATTTAGAAACCTCGAAAGATCTCTCGCACACCTTAATATTAAACTAACGTTACGCCTTTGCCTCCAAAGGTTACACCCCTGCCACTCTGCTCCTATTTTGCCATGAAGACAGTTGAAATCGTTGTTATGGGGGGCTGCCATGTGGTGGGCTGGCCCCAGAGCAAGGCCCGCCCCTTCCCCACGCTGCTCAGCGAGCTGGTGGGCGCCAAGGTGGTGGGCCAAGTGCCCCACCTGCGGATCTCGCACCTGGCCGAGGGCCTGGCCAGCGTGCACGCGCTGCGCCCCACGCACGCCGTGTTTCAGTTGGGCAACTACGAGTTCACGGGCTACCTCAAAAGCCTGGTGCACCAGTACAACCACCTGTTCGATACCCGCCTAGTGGAGGAAACCCTTGGGCACTACGCCGAAAAGGCCCCCGCTGAAGCAGCCGGCACCGGGGCCCCGCTGGGCCGCCGCGGGGGCCTTGGGCCGGCGCATTATGCCCGCGTGGGTGCGGCGGGGGCCCTGGTTACGGGGCTGTGGCTGTTTTCGCGGCAGTACCGCGCCAGCTTCCGCAACCTGGCGGCCTGCGCCCGGCAGCACCCGGGCACCTCGTTCATCTTCCTCTCGCCCCTGCCCTGCCTCACGCCCGCCGACAACGCCATGCGGCGCTTCGGGGGGTGGTTGTTACGCCGCCGGCTGCCCGCGCTGCCCAACGTGCACTGGCTCGACGCGCACCAGTTGCTCGGGGCCGAGCCCGCGCTGTTCGTCGACGCGGCCCACCTCAACCAGCGTGCCCACCAGGCCCTGGCCTACGGGCTGGCCGCCGCCGTGCTGGGCCATGCCGACGGCTGTTTCAAAGAGAAAGTCCGGGCTGGGGGCCCGACGTTTACGGCCCGCTACCTCTTGCCCCGCCCCCTTGGAAACCCTGCCCGCTCCCCCACCCTTGTTGCCCACTGACCCGAGCCTGCCGCACCGGCACTTCGTGCTGCACAAGCCCTACGGCTGCCTTAGCCAGTTCCGCAGCGAGTTCAAGGGCGAGCGGAACAAGCAGTTTCTGGGGGCCCTGCACGATTTTCCACCCGGCACCATGGCCATCGGCCGCCTCGACGAGGCCAGCGAGGGCCTGCTGCTGCTCACCACCGACGGGGCCCTGAGCGCGCAGGTGCGCAGCCCCGGCGTGGAAAAGGAATACTACGCCCAGGTAGACGGCCTTGTGACCGACGACGCCCTGGCGCAGCTGCAAGCGGGCTTCGCGTTGCGCGCCGCCGACGGCACCGCCTACCACACGGCCCCCTGCCAGGCGCGCCGGCTGGCCGAGGCCCCGCCCTTCGCCCCGCGCACCCGCAAAATCCGCGACGAGCGGCACGGGCCCACCAGCTGGCTGGCCATCGTCCTCACCGAAGGCAAGTTCCGGCAGGTGCGCAAGATGACGGCCGCCGTGGGCCTGCCCACCCTGCGCCTGGTGCGCGTGCGGGTGGGCGGCGTGTGGCTCGGCAACCTGGCCCCGGGCGAGGCGCGCGAAGTAGCGGCCTTCGCCGGGTGCGGCAATTAGGGCCCCGAGGGGTTTTTAAGCTAACTACTTTTTTCGTAACTTTCGCCTTTCGGCGGAATCTAATTAGCCGCTTTAACCTTTTCGCTTTGGCTAGGCCAAGCAGCTACGTCGAACTAATAATAACCCATGGGAAGAGCACAAGAAACGTTCGGTAAAAAAGAGAACGAAAAAAAGCGGCTAAAAAAGAAAAACGATAAAGAAGAAAAGCGCGAGCAGCGCAAGGCCAACGCCAAGCCCGGCCAGAGCCTGGACGAGATGCTGGCCTACGTGGACGAGAACGGCAACATCTCCACCACCCCGCCCGACCCGACCAAGAAGCGCGTCATCAAAACCGAAGACATCCGCATCGGCATTGCCCGGCAGGAAGACCTGCCCCAGGAAGACCCGGTGCGCACCGGCACCGTGGCATTCTTCAACGACTCGAAGGGCTACGGTTTTATTAAAGATTCGCAGACCCAGGAGAGCATCTTTGTGCACGCCAACGGCTTGGCCGGGGGCCCCATCAAGGAGGGCGACAAAGTGAACTTCGAGGTGGAAATGGGCCAGAAGGGCCCCACCGCCGTGCGCGTGAAAGCCGCCAGCGCCACCCCGCCGCCAGCCCCAGCTCCGGCCGCTCAATAATAAAGTTGGTTTTCAATGCAAAAGCGGCCGCAGCTCCTAGAGCTGCGGCCGCTTTTGCGTGCTGGGGCCCCCCGGGGGCCCCTAGCCGGAGACTCGGCCAGTTCTCTGGCTAGGGGCCCCAGCGGCCGGGTAGGTTGCTTTCGCGTTCTGAGCAGCAGTATGGGGTAGTTTTGAAGCCCGCCTGTACTTTGGCGGTATAGGGGTGGGACTTGCCCCTACCCGTTGTTGAACGGAATAAGTGGATGGGCGCACGCAGGGGCGGGGCTTGCCCCCGCCCCTGCGTGCGCCCATCCACTTTGGGGCTGGAAATATTTTCCAGACGCCCTGTAACGCCGAGGCCCCAGTGGCGGTAACCCGCCCCAAACCCCGTATCTTACTGGCGGCCTACCCCTTACTAATCAACCCGTTCGCATGAGGACTTCTTCCCTTACTCGCTTCTTTGATACGGCCGTGGCCGTGGCCTTGGCCCTCACCGCCACCGGCGCGATAGCCCAGCAGCGGCAGGCGCGCCCGGTGAGCGGCAGTTTTGAGCAAGTCGAGTCCAGCGGCGGCATCGACGTGTACCTCTCCCAGGGCCCCGTGGCGGCCGTGGCGGTGGAGGCCCTGCCCGAGGCGCTGCCCCACGTGGTGACGGAGGTGCGCAACGGCACCTTGTCCATCCACTGGGAAAAGGATTTCTCGTGGCAGAAAATGTTTTCGTGGAACAGCCTGAGCGGCCGGCAGCGTAGCGTGAAGGTGTACATCACGGCCCCGCGCCTGACGGGCCTCGCGCTGAGCGGCGGGGCCGACGCCCACGGCCAAACCCCGCTCGTGGCCGACGAATTCAGCATCCGGGCCAGCGGCGGCTCCGACGTGACGCTGCGCTTGCAGGCCAAAACGGTGCGCGCCGAATCGTCGGGCGGCTCCGACGTGACGCTGACCGGCAAGGTGGAGCGCCAGGATATGCGCTTCAGCGGCGGCTCAGACTACCACGGCTTAGGCCTGCAAAGCACCACGGCCACCATCAACGCCAGCGGCGGCTCCGACGCCGACGTGTGGGTGGACGGCGAGCTGACGGCCAACACCTCCGGCGGCTCCGACCTGCGCTACAAGGGCAACGGCCGCCTCACCAACCCCCGCCGCAACGACGGCGACGATGTGAAGCACGTGCGGTAAGGGGCTGGGGCCTTACGCAACCAGTTTAGGCCGTCATGCAGAGCGCAGCGAAGCATCTTTCCCGCAGCAGTAATCAAATGGTTAGTTGAGCGGGAAAGATGCTTCGCTGCGCTCTGCATGATGGCCTAACGTCTGCATTCCTGTTTTGGCTTTGCACGGCCGTTTTAATATCTGAACGACTGTTTTAACGTTCAAACGCGCAGACCCGCAGAATCCACGCTACGCCTTATAGCCGCACGTTGAAGGCCAGCGTTTGCACCACTACCCGCTGCAAATAGCTGCTGTAGGCGATACGCACACCGGCCTCGACGGGCGTGCGCAGGTGGAAGACGTTGAACAGGGCCAGTAGGTCGGCGCCACCGTTGCGGAAGTCCTGGTAGGCGCGGGTGCGCACAGGCACGCCGCTCACGGGCACCGTTATTAAGCTGCTGCCGCGGGCCACGTCGGCGAATACGTCGGCCCGCAGGCGCTGCACGTAAAGCACGCGGCCCACCGACCAGTGCACAAAGGCCAGCGGCAAGTTGTAATCGGCGCTGGCGGCAGCGAGGCGGTCGAAGCTGATGTAGCTGGTTTCGGCCCGTGGGTACGAAATGGCGGCCGTGAAATTGTACTGGCTTTGCTGCTGGTACTGGTAGCCAGCGCGCAGGCGCAGGGCGTGGTGGGCGGCCAGGCCGGGCAGGTACACCGCCGCCTGGGCCCCTATTTGGCTGGCTTGCAAGGCCGTGCCGAAGGGCGTGGTGCGGTAGGTGGCCAGCAGCGTGGCCCCGCCGCGGGGCGCCACGTCGCGGGCGCTCTGCTTGAGCTGGCTCGCGTAGGCCAGGCTGGTTTGCAGGGCGTGCAGCGGCGTGGTGGGGCCCGTTTCGTCGCGGTTGCGCAAGGTGGCGGGGTAGTTGTACACCCGCTCGTGCAGGTAATAGGCTCCCAGCGTGAGGGCCTGCAAGTACTTCGAGCGGGTGAGCACCAGCGGCACGCGCACGCCGGCCAGCACCCGGGCGTACTGCCAGCGGGCCGGGCGCAGGCTGTCGAGCGGCGCGGCCCGGTCGAAGTAGCGCGTCGAGTTGCGGCCGCCGTAGCTCGCCTCCACGTCCAGCACCGGGAAGCGGCCCTGGTAGCTCAGGGCCCCGGTGGCGGCCACGGTGCGCTCCGTCTGGTCGTAGCTCAGGCCAGCGAAGGCCTGGGTGGTGCTCAGAAAATCCTGCGAGCGTACGCCCACGCTCACCGCGTTGCCGGCCGGGCTCTGCACCGCGCCGTAGCTGAACACCCGGAAGGCGTGGGCCAGCGGCCGGTAGCGTCGCACCCCGTAGCGCGGGCCCGCCGAATCGGGTGAGGCCAGCAGCGTAGCGATGCGGGGCCCCGCGGGCTCGCCGGCGGCCAGGGCGGCGGCGTAGGGCCCCGGCACGTCAGCGGTGGCGGGGGCCCCCAGGGCAGTCCAAGTGGTGGGGTCGAGGGGCATTTCCACCACCCGCGCCCCAGTAGCGCGGTAATCGTGGAAAGCCAGGGTGCGGCCGCCGGGCGACACGGCCGCGTGGTACGCCCCAAAGGGCCGGTTCGTCACTTGATAAGTCAAGCCGTTTTTCAGGCTGACGGCGTAAATATTGTCCACCCCCGTTTGCGGCGAATTGTACAGCACATAGTCGCCCCAGGGCTGGGGGTTGGTCAGGTTCACGTTGGCCGTGGGCAGCAGGGGCTGGGCCGCGCCGGTAGCAGGGTCGATGATTTCCAGCGTTTTACCGGCGGCGCGGAGCGTGACGGCCACCACGCGGCGGCCATCGGGCAACCAGCGCGGCTGCTGGTAGAGAGCGTTGCCGGGGTTGGGCAGGGTTTGCAGCAGGGCCCCCGAGCGGGCGTCGAGCACCACCAGCGCGTGGCGGTAGGCCTCGCTGGTGCGCACGGCCACCAGGCGGGTGCCGTCGGGCGAGAGGGCGGCGGCGGCGAAGCGCCCGCCCCGGCCCACGGCGCGCAACCGGCCGGTTTTCAAGTCCAGGATTTTCAGCTCCGAATACACCCGCTGCCCCCAGCGCGGCTGCTGCCGGAACTCGGGCCACACCGCCGCCCCGCCGCCCACCGAGAGCTGCTCCGGAATGTTAATCAGGCCCGGGGTGAACACTTTCTGCTCGCGCCCGTGGCGGCCCAGCTGCACCAGCTGCGGGATATTATTCAAGCCGCTTTTCAGGGCCAGCACCGTGCTGTCGTTCACGTACTGCGGGTATTGGTACTGCGTGAAGATGCGCGTGCCGGCCTGCCCGGCCAGCTCGCGCACCGGCGTGGGCGCGGGCCGGGCGGCTTGCTCGGTGCGCCAAGTCGAGTCGAGCTCGGCCATGGTGCGGGCGTAGAGGGCTTCCACCCGCAGGCCGGCGGTGCGGCGGATGCTGTTCGAGAACGAGAACGGGTAGAACGGGAAGCGGTAGTAGGCGTCCAGCACGCGGGCCCAGGCGGCGGGGCCCCGGTGCGCTTTCAGGTACGAGGTCATGAAATAACCCAGCACATACCAGTCGGGCACGTTGTCGCGCAGCGAGCCGTTCACCGCTTTCTGGTAATTGTACCGCCGGCCGCTTAGCAAGTTGGCGCGCAGGCCCAGGCCGAAGTACGGGATGCGCCCGCGGCCGCTGCGCGTGAGGGCGGTTTCGGCGCCCACGGCGTCGCCCTCGAAAAACCACTGCGGCACGCCCACCGCCGCTACGCCCAGGGCCCCGTCGCCGAGCAGCGGCACCAACGCCCGCCCCACGCCCTGCCGCGCCTTGTCAAACTGGTTCACGTGCCGGAACTCGTGCACCACCAGCCCGTCGAGCCAGTCCACGGTGCCCAGGCCCTGGCCCTGCTGCGGGGTAGTGAAAAACTCGGCGTGCCGCGGCAAAAACGTCACGAAGCCGTTGCTCACGGTCGTTTGGTTTTGCAGCACCACGGCGATGGGCCGGGCCTGCACGCCCAGCGTGGCGCCGTCGGGCCCGTGCACGGCCTCCAGCCGCCCGGCCGTGCGCTGCGCCGCCGAGTCCAGCCCCACCGGGTACAGCACCCGGAAGTGCGGCGTGCGCACCTCGCGCCAGCGCAAGTCGGGCGGGTTTTGGCTAATAACGGGCAGGCTTTGGGCCCCCGCAGCCCCGGCAAGAAACAGGCCCCCCAGGGCCCCCAGCAACAAACGACGCATTATCTGGCAGAGGCGGGCAAACCGTTGGCCCCGCGCCACGGCCCCGCCCGGCAAGCTACTTAGTTTCGGTGAGTTGCGGCGGCAGCAGGCGGGGGCCGTGCAACCCTTGGCGGAGTTGGTGGCTCTTGTTTATACTCGACTTACCGACCTTCTCCACGCGTGCGCGCCCGTTTTTTCCTGCTGCCCGCCCTGCTTTTGTACGCCCTGGCCGGCTGTAAGCACGACGCCGGTACGGCGCCGCTGTGCTATTCGGGCGTCGTTCTAAACTATGACTGCACGGCTGGCCTCTTAATTCAGGTCGACAGCCAACACCCCATCGGCAAATCGCTCTATCCCCCTGCTTCTTCCTACGCCGATAGCCTTGGCAGCGACAATGTTATCGCGGCGGTCAACTTACTGCGTTCCTCGAACAAATGCGCCCAGCGCATTTATTTCACCTACGAAAACGACCCCAAGCGGCAGGCTCCCGACAACGCTTGCCCGTTCCTTGGGCCTTCTCGCAATCCAGCTCCGCGCCTGGTGCTTGGCAACGTGTCCACCACACCCTGCGCCCTGCCCTAGCCCGCTCCCTTTTCTGCGTTTTAATCCTCCCAACTGTGCACCCACGCTTACTACTCGCTTTTGCTTTTTGCGCTTTGGCCGGCTGCAAGCACGCCGCCGACACGACGCCGCAATGCTACGCGGGCACCGTGCTGAGTACTAGCTGCTACGACGGCGTCATCATCAACGTGGACGCGCAGTTCCCGATTGGCAAGCCCGTGGGCTACGGATTTGCGCTGCACGATTCCACGAAAGCCACCAACCAAAACGTCATAGGGGCCCTCAACAGCAATACGTTGGCACAGTTTAATGTCCCGGGGCAACGCATTTATTTTACCTGCACCGGCGACACGCAGGGGTTCAGCAACTTTGGGCCCTGCAACCACATGGGCATTCCGCTGCCCGTGCCCCATGTGGTGCTCACCAGCTTTTCGGCCACGCCCTGCGACCCGTCCACGCGCTAATCCGCGGTTGCTACCGGGCCGCGCGCAGCCAGGCCCGGGCGGCGGGCACGTTGCCGAAAATGCGCATCTGGAAGCTGCTGGCGATGCCGCTAGCCATGGCTTCGGCCGAGAGGGCGGCGAACGATTCGGGGCTGACGATGTGGGCAAAGTGCGTGAGGCCGGCGGCGATGGCGCGGGGCGTCCAGTCCTGGGCAATCCAGTCCACGGCGTGGTCCCAGGGGCCCAGCACAGCGGTGTTGTCGTTCAGCAGGAGCGGGCAGCGGTGCCGGGCGATGACCTCCAGGCCCGCGTTGGCGGCCGTGATGATGCCCTCGCGGGTTTGGTAGCCGAACCACTCGTTGTACACGAGCCGGTTGGCCGCGTCGTACTCCGCCGTGAAGATGACTTTACCAAAAGCGTTTTTTATCTCTGTTTTCATGCGGGCCGCCGAAAAAGGCGGTGACGATGCGAAGGTAGCTTCGGAAAAACGGCAGCCCGCCGGGCCCCAGCAAGTGCGAAGCCCGCGTATCCAGGCGCAACTCTTTCCTCGGCTAACGTATTCGGAATTACCAAGGCAGCGTGCCCGTTACGCGCCCCCAAGCGGCTGCCCGAAGAAGGCAGCCGCTTTCGTTACGGGCTTGGTTTCAGTGCCTACGCCGATATCAACTCCTTATCCGGCACGCTCTGGTCCTTAAGGGTGGCGGTGCCGCGCTCCTTGCGCATGATGCGCGAGTAGAGGCTGATTTCCTGGTCGAACAGGAACTGAAAGAAGAGCTTGGTGTAGCTGGTGTGGGCCAGCAGCGGCTCGTAGAACTCGGGGGCTACCTGCTTGAGCTTGGGCAGGTTGTTCCACGGAATGCTGGGCATGTCGTGGTGCTCGTTGTGGAAGCCCACGTTCAGGTTCACGCCGTTCAGGCGGCCGTAGTAGGAGTAGGTTTCCTGGGTGTCGCTTAGGGTGAGGTAGTGCTCCTGAATCCAACGGGCCCCGAGCGGGTGCAGGCCCACCGAAAACCAGAAGCTCAGGAACAGGTACAGCAGGGCCGTCCAGCCGAAGAAATACACCACGGCCACGTCGAAGGCAATTTGGGCCGCAATGTTGGCAAAAACGTAGCGGTCGACGGTGGCAATTTCGCGGCAGCGAATGGTGCGAATGAGCTGAAACACCGGGAAGAAAAACAGCCAGATGGCCTTGCCGATGCTGTAGTTTTTGATCAGCTTGGCCTCGTACCAATCGGGCAGGTCGGCGTCCAATTCGTGCACGCCCTGGAACACGTGGTGCTTGATGTGGAAGTTTTTGAAGCTGATGGCCGTGGGGAAAATCGAGGGGAAGTTGGCCAGGATGCCCGTGGCCACGTTTTTCCACAAGCCCTTGAACACCAGTTTGTGGGCCGCTTCGTGGATGACTACGAACAGCGTGTGCGAGAAGAACGCGCCCACCAGATACGCCACCGGAATGGTCCAGTACCAGGCCTGGTCGCGCAGCAGATACGCAATGAGTACCTGCGCCGCCACGCAGCCCGCCCCGATGAGAAAGGTGGCGGGGTTGCGGGTCATGAGCTGCTTCACCTCGGGGTGCGCCCGCACAATCTGGCGGGTGCGCACGCGGTGCGGTTCGGTGGCGGTGGCCACGGTAAAAGCGGTGGGGGCGGTAGCCATGCGGAGAAGAGGCAGGGGAAGCGCGGCCGGAAGTAGCGGCGCAAAGCTGAACTTCAAAGCTACGCCGAATAGGCTCCGCCGTGGGCCGGCCGCGCCCGGGGCCCTAGGGCCCCGGGGCCACTTGCAGGGCCCCGCGCCCCAGGGCCGGCTGCCCGGCCGCCGACACGCCCTGCGCCACGAGCTGGAAGCGCCCGGCCGCGTCGGCGGTGTAGAAGGTGAGCTCGGCCTCGCCGGCGGCGTTGGTGCGCACGTCGGGGTTCCAGTACAGGGTGCGGCGGCGCGGGTCGGGGCGCTCGACGGCGGGCCGGGGCCGGTCGTAGCGGGGCTGGTAAAACTGCCGGGCGCAGGCGTAGCCGGGCGCATTCACGGACATAATGCCCGGGGATACCACGCTCGCAAACTGGGTATCGTCGCCGCCCCGCCGCGTGTAAACGGCGATGACGCCGTTGGCCGAGCGGGTGCCGTAAATAGCTGCGCTGGGTCCCTTTAGCACCTCGATGGTTTCGACGTCGCGGGCCGGGAAGAACGACAGCGCGTCCTGCTCCACCGGTACCCCGTCGAGCAGAAACAGCGGCCGGTTATCGCCCGTAATGGTCGACGGGCCCCGCACCTGGATGACCATGTTGGGCTCGGAGCCGCTCACGTTCACGCCCGCCACCCGGCCCTGGAGCATCTGAAACACCGTCAGGTACGCGGACCCCGCCAGCGAGGGGTCACTCATGCGCAGTACCGTGGCGCTGCCTTGGTTATATAGGCGGCGGCCGTCGATAGGCAGTATTTTTTTGGCTTTTACGCTCACGTTGCTCAGCACGATGGTTTTGGCGGTGTCGAGGCGGAAGCGGCGGGCGGCGGCCACCTGGGCCTGGCTGGATTGCCGGGCGGCGGCTTCGGCGGGCGTGGGCAGGACGGGCAGCGGCGGCAGGGCCCCCGCGGGCACGGGCGGGCCCGCGTCGAGGCGCAACTCGAGGTTGCGGCCGCCCCGGGCGGTGCGGGCCTGCAGCGTGAAGCGGCTCGTGTCGCACCCGCCCAGGCCGTTGAACAGGAAGCGGCCCTGGTCGTCGGTGGTAGCCGGCAGCACGAGGCGGCTGGGCGAGTTGCGCAGCAGGATGAGCCGGCCGCTGGGCACGGGCTTGCCGTTGGGCGTCACCACCCGGCCCAGCAGGCCCAGCGACTGTTCCACGCCGAACTCGCGCAGGGGCCGTTGGCCGGCCAGCACGTCTTTCCAGGCAAAGCGCCGCCAGCCCTGGGTCAGCAGCAGGTCATCGAGGGCGCGGGCCGAGGTTTCGGTGGGGTTTTCGAAGTAGTAGCCGGGGCTTTCGACGTAGCCGGCCAAGTCGGACGTCAGCAGCAGGTTCGAGGCGATGGTTTCGGCGTCGGCGGCGGCCCCGGCGGCGTCCGTCACGGCCAGCGACAGCTGGGCCGCCACCGGCTGGCCGGCCGCGTCGGTCACGGCCACGCGCAGGCGCACCGGCTCGCGGGGCCCGTAGTCGGCGCGGTCGGGGGCCAGGGCCACGCGCAGCGGGGCCGCGCCGGGGGCAAAGGCCAGGCGCTCGGCCTGGGGCGCGCCGGCCCCGTCGAACACCGTGAAGTGCACGATGCCGGCCGCAAACTTGGCCTGCGGAATGCGCACCATGAACTCGTCGTTGCCACTTATTTCGCCCTGGCCCACGTAGCCCACTGCGCCGCGCTCCTGGGCCAGCAGCAGCACCCGGCCCCCCGCGGCCCCGCGCTGGCGGATGCTCACGCGGAACGCCCCGGGCTCGGGTGTTACGCGCAGGGCGTAGCCGCTGGCCTGGGCCACGGGCAGCGGCAGCACGAGCGCCTCGGCCCGGGGGCCCGTCACCACGGCGTGGTAGCGCTGGCCGGGCTGCGGCGTGAGTCGGAACGTGCCCATGCCCCGGTGCGCGCTGCGGAACGTGGCCACGGGCTGGTTTTGCGCGTCCAGCACCTGGCCCTCCACGTCGAGGCCCCGGCCGGAGTAGTCCACCGCCTTAAAGGCCACCACGCTTTCCAGGCCCGCCACCAAGTTACCGCCTTCGGGGAAGAACTGCACGTCGGGCGGGGCCCCTAGGCGGCGGGCCTCCGTGCGGGCGGCCGCGGCGGTGGCGCGCGCTACGGCCCGGGCGCTGGGGCCCGCCTCGCCGCTGCCGGGGGCGGGCCACACTTGCAGGCGGCGGCTGTAAAAGTAATCGGGGCCGGCGTTGCGCATCCAGCCGGTGTAGGCGCGCAGCTGGTAGGTGCCAGGGGCCAGCGTGTCGGGCAGGGCCAGCGCGCCGGGGGCCCGGCCGCCGGCCAGGTGCAGGGCCTGCCGCAGCACCACCTGGCGGCGGTCCGACACCAACTCGACGTGCAGCACCTGGCTCAGCGAATCGGACCGGTGCTGCTGGCCGTCGACCACGTAGGCCCCGAACCACACGGTTTCGCCCGCCGCGTAGGCGTCTTGGTCGAGGTGCAGGTAGGCTTTTTCGGGCCGGACTTCGGCATAAAATAGCTGCACGCCCTGCACCAGGCGGCGCACCACTTCGTCGGGCGCGGTGCCGGCGGGGCGCAGGGCCACGGTGCCCAGCCCCAGTAGGCCCAGGCCGGCGAGGGCATAAAATCGAAAGCGACGCGGCACCGGGTAGGGCGTGGGCATGGCGGGGGAAAAAGCGGAAGGAAAGGATGCCAGGCCGGGGCCCCAGCCGAAAGGCAACGCTATATACGCATGGTAGCTGCACAGTTTATGAAACCGGCCAATACCCGGCGCTAACCCACTGCAAATTACCGCGCTTCGGGAGCCTATTCGGTGGGTTTTTTGTTAAGGGAAGTATCCGCGCGGCGGGCCGTGTAAGGTTCGCCGCGCGGGGCCGTCTAGCCAACCAAACCCCGCCCCCATCCGGCGGGCCGCGCCGCTTCGTACTTCAGCTTTCACCCCCGCATTCCCATGAAAAACCTATTGCAACTAGCCGCCGGCCTGGCCTTGCTGGCCGGGGCCACCGCCTGCGGCTCGCCGCAGGCCCAGGCGCAAGCCAAGCCCGGCACCCCCACGCGCTCCACCGCCGGCTTCGCCCCGGCCAACGCCGCCAGCCTGGCGCAGGCCACCTTCGCCGGGGGCTGCTTTTGGGCCCAGGAAGAAGCGTTTGAGCAGCTCAAAGGCGTGAAGCAGGTGGTGAGCGGCTACACCGGCGGCACCGTGGCCCACCCCACCTACGAGCAGGTGGCGGGCCAGGAAACCGGCCATACCGAAGCCGTTGACATCTACTACGACCCGAAAGAAATCAGCTACCAGCAGCTGGCCGATATCTTCTTCACGGCCTCGCACGACCCCACCCAGCTCAACCGCCAGGGCCCCGACACGGGCCCCGAGTACCGCTCGGCCGTGTTCTACCGCACCCCGGCCGAGAAGAAAACGCTGGAAACGACCATTGCTAAGGTGAACGCCTCGAAGGAGTACGACGGCAAAATCGTGACCCAGGTGGTGCCGCTCCAACAGTTTTGGCCCGCCGAGGGCTACCACCAGGGCTACTACCGCCTGCACCCCGACAACCCCTACATCGAGCACGTGTCGGCCCACAAGGTGGAGCACGTGCAAAAGCTGTTCCCCAACCTGCTGAAGCCGGTGCTGTAGGGCCCCCGCCCTTTGCCTTGCCCCCGGCCCCACGGCCGGGGGCTTTTTTGGGCCCGGAAGCGGCCCTTTGCGGCCGGCGGTTACCTTTGGTTTTTGCTGCTTCCCTCCACCTTGCCCGCCGCTGCATGCCCTCTGCTCCTGCACCCGCTCCGGGGTTCGATTTCCAGTTGGTATTTGCCGCCCTGCCCGCTCCCCACGCGCTGCTGGGCCCCAGCGGCCAGGTGCAGGTACTGAACGACGCCCTGCTGGCCCTGCTGCCCGGCCCGGTGGGTACCCGCCTGCCGGGCCAGCCGCTGGCCGAGCTGCTGCGCGCCTGCGCCGCCGCCGATGCCCTGCTGGCCCCCGCCGCCGAGTGGGGCCCCACCCTGGCCCGGGCCCTGGCCACGGGCAAGGCCGAGGTGCTGACGCCCGCCCCGCAGCGCACCGCCCCCGGGGCCCGCTACTGGCAGGCCACGCTCCGGGCCCTTCCCGCGTACCGCCGCTCGCCCCCCGGCCTGCTGCTGAGCTTGCTCGACGTGACCGACGCGCTGCACCCCGCCGACCCGCACTCGCTGCTCAGCCGGGCCCGCCTGCGCATTTTTGCCGGGCACCTGCCCCAGCAGGTGTGGACGGCCACGGCCGACGGGCAGCTGGAATTTGTCAACGAGCGCACCGCCGAGTTTTTGGGTGAAGACGCGGCCAGCCGCGGGGGCCTCAACGACTGGCGGCGCGCCGTGCACCCCAACGACCAGGCCGCGGTGCTGGCGCGCTGGGAGCAGGCCGTGGCGCAGGGCAGCCCGTTTGAAGTGGAAATGCGCCTGCTGCGCCACGACGGTACCTACCGCTGGATGTTGGCCCAGGCCGAGCCCGCCCGCGACGCCCACGGCCACGTGCTGCGCTGGTACGGCACCAACACCGACATCCACCAGCTGCGCACCCTCACCCGCCAGCTAGTGAGCCGCGAGCAGGAGTTTCGCTTCCTCGTCGAGAGCCTCCCGCACTTGGTGTGGGCCGCCACCGCCGACGGCCGCTTCACCTTCGTGAACCGGCACTGGGTGGACTACACGGGCCTGCCCCTGGACCAGACTCAGAACGGCTGGGCGCAGCTGCTGCCGCCCGAAGACCGGACGACGACCGTGCAGGAAATGGCCACGCACTGGGCCAGCGGCCGCGCCTTCGAGCTGCACACCCGCCTGCGCGACGCCCGCACCGGCCAGTACCGCTGGTTTGTGCACCGCGGCCAGCCCCTGTACGACGCCCGGGGCCAGTTTGTGCGCTGGTACGGCACGAGCACCGACGTGGACGACGCCGTGCGCACCCAGGGCTTGCTGGAGGCGCAAAACCAGCGCCTGACCCGTGCCAACCAGGACTTCGACAACTTCGTGTACGCCGCCAGCCACGACCTCAAGCAGCCCATCAACAACATGGCGGGCATTTTTGAGGAGCTGACCCGCACGGCCTACTTCCGCGACCCCGAGGCCGGCCAGCTGGTGACTTACTTCGAGCGGGCCCTGGCCCAGATTTACAGCACCATCGACGACCTCACGGCCGTGGTGCAGCTCCAGCGGCCCCAGCCGGCCTTGCCCGAACCGGTGGACCTGGCCCAGATGGTGCGCGCCATCGTGCACAGCGTGCAAAACCAGGTGCTGCACCTGCGGGCCGAAATTTCCCTCGACGTGGAGCGCTGCCCCACCGTGCCCTACGTGCGCGCCCACCTGCAAAGCCTGCTCTTCAACCTGCTCAGCAACGCCCTGAAGTACGCCGCGCCCGGACGCCCGCCCCGCATTGCGGTGGGGGCCGTGCCCGACGCCGAAACCGGCCGCCCCGTGCTCACGGTGCGCGACAACGGCCTGGGCATCGACCTCGACCGGTTTGGGCCCCAGTTGTTTCAGCAATTTGCCCGCTTCCACGCCCACGTCGACGGCACGGGCATGGGCCTCTACCTCGTCAACCGCATTGTGGAAAGCCACGGCGGCCGCCTCGAAGTGGCCAGCGTGGTGGACGCCGGCACCACGTTCACCCTGTATTTGTGAGGCAGTTGGCTGCTGGCTTTTGGTTGATGGCTTTTGATTGGAAGCGGTAGTGGCTAGGGCCCCGGAAGCAGTTGGGGCCCCAGGCCCTCATGCTCGCCTGAGCGTCCGCGCAGCCGAAGCATCCCTCCCGCTTCGCTGAACGATTTGGTTGGTTGCGCAGTAGAGATGCTTTGCTTCGTTCAGCATGACGGCCTGCCGGGGCCCTCAACTGTTCCTAGCGAAAAACCATTAGCCGATACCCACTAGCCCACCCAAATGCTCGCCTCCAAACTGCCCGACGTGGGCACCAGCGTTTTCACCCGCATGACCCTGCTGGCCCAGGAAACCGGGGCCCTCAACCTGGCCCAGGGCTTCCCCGACTACGCCCCGCCCCAGGCCCTGCGCGAAGCCCTGGCCCGCCACGCCCTGTCGCCCGACGGCCACCAATACGCGGCCATGCCGGGGCTGCCGCGGCTGCGGGCGGCCATTGCCGCGCAGGTGGGGCGGCTGCGCCCGGGGGCCCTGGCGCCCGACCCCGACGCGGAAGTCACCGTCACGGCCGGCGCCACCGAGGCGCTGTACGCGGTGCTGGCCGCGGTGGTGCGGCCCGGCGATGAGGTGCTGGTATTCGAGCCGGCGTATGACCTGTACGGGCCCGCCATTCGGCTGCAAGGCGGCGTGCCGCGCTACGTGCGCCTGCCCGCGCCCGACTTCCGGCCCGATTGGGCCGCAGTGCGGGCGGCGTTTTCGGAGCGCACCCGGCTGGTGCTCGTGAATTCGCCCCACAACCCCAGCGGGGCCGTGTTTTCGGCCGACGACTGGGACGCGCTGGCGGGCCTCGTGGACGGCACCGACGCGCTGGTGCTCAGCGACGAGGTGTACGAGCACCTGGTATTTGATGGGGCCCCGGCGCGCAGCGCGCGGCAGCACCCGGGCCTGCGCGGGCGCAGCTTCGTGTGCTCGTCGTTTGGCAAAACCTACCACGCCACCGGCTGGAAGGCGGGCTACTGCGTGGCCCCGCCGGCCCTCACGCGCGAGCTGCGCCGGGTGCACCAGTTCGTCACCTTCAGCGTGAGCACGCCCACCCAGCTGGCCCTGGCCGACGCGCTGGAGGCCGACCCCACCGACGCCCACGCCCGCGGCCTGGCCGATTTCTACCAGGCCAAGCGCGACTTGTTCCGGGGCCTGCTGGCTGGCACCGGCTGGGAGCTACTGGCCGTGCCGGGCGGCTACTTCCAGCTAGCGAGCTACGCCGCGTTTTCCGGGGCCCCCGACGTGGCATTTGCCGAGGAGCTGGCCCGGCGCTGGGGCGTGGCCGTGGTGCCGGTATCCGCGTTTTACCACGACGGCTACGACCCCGGCCTGGTGCGCTTCTGCTTCGCCAAAGAGGCTCCCACCCTGGAAGCCGCCGCCGCCCGCCTGCGCCAGCCGCCGGGCTAGGGGCAGTTTTCAACGCAGTCCACACCTTCCCTGAAAATGCCGAACGACCTCACCGTAACCCTGATCCAAGCCGACTTGCACTGGCACGACCCGGCCGCCAACCGCGCCATGTTCGATGAGCTGCTGGGGGCCCTAACCGCGCCCACCGACCTGGTAGTGCTGCCCGAAATGTTCACCACCGGCTTCAGTATGGACGCCGCGGGCCAGGCCGAAACCATGCAGGGCCCCACCGTGGCCTGGCTGCGCGCCACCGCCGCCCGCCTGGGCGCCGTGGTGACCGGCAGCGTCATCATCCGCGAGGGCGACGCGTTCCACAACCGCCTGCTGTGGGTGCGGCCCGACGGCACGCTGGCCCACTACGACAAGCGCCACCTGTTCACCTTCGCCAATGAGCACCGCACCTACACCGGCGGCCAGGGGGCCCCACTGGTGGAGGCCTGGCGCGGCTGGCGCATCTGCCCGCTCATTTGCTACGACCTGCGCTTCCCGGTGTGGAGCCGCAACCCCGCCGCCGCGCCCTACGACCTGCTGCTGTACGTGGCCAACTGGCCGGCCGTGCGCCGGGGCCCCTGGCAGGTGCTGCTGCAAGCCCGGGCCATCGAAAACGTGGCCTACGTGGCCGGCGTGAACCGCGTGGGCACCGACGGCCTCAGCCACGCCTACGCCGGCGACTCGGCCCTGCTGAACATGCGCGGCGAGTACCTGGCCGCGCCCGGCGACGCCGTGGGCTGCGTCACGCGCACGCTGAGTTGGGAGGGGTTACAGGATTTCCGGGCGAAGTTCCCAGCCTTGCAGGACGGGGATGCGTTCACGCTGGCCGGGCGGTAGCGTTTGCTGGGGGAAGCGCAAAATGCGTTGAGGTGCCGTGAACGTGCACACCCTGATTTATGAACTGAGCGATTCAAGCCGGCCGGCGCTACTCGCAATAGACCTTGGGGGTAGCGGGTCAGCAGCAATAAAACAATTGGAGCTTCTACTATCAATTTTTATTGAAACCGAGCTTTAGGGGCACAGGGGCCTTGTTAGTGCCCTTTTTTTGTTCTACTTGCTCAGATTTTCATCGGCCCCTCATCGTTTGGCCGGGCTATTGATTGCTTCGCTAGAATAGGCTTTTACCGGGGCGCGGCGAATGTTCGCTTCTTTCCGGATTTTATATCGTGATTTTAATATTAGTCCTTTGAAATACTTTTTACTCCCATTGGCTCTGCTGACCAGCGTGTTGACTCACGCGCAGACTACTTTCAGCGTGGGCCCTCGCGTGGGCGGCGGCTTGTTCACCGTTCACTTCCAGCAAGTGGGCAACGACTATTCCAAATCAATTTACCGCTCCGGCTGGAGTGCCGGCTTGGCGGGGGAAATAGGTTTGGGGCACTGGGCCCTGCAACCGGCGGTGCTGTACGAACAAGGGGGCTTCAAGTCCCAAATGCTGTACAACAACGGCAGAAGCACCTACGACAACCGAGACGATGTGCGGCTGCAATACGTGACCATTCCCCTGCACGTGGCTTACCGGCAACGAGCCACTGGCCAAGGCGTGCAGGCATTCGCGGGGCCCTACCTGGGCCTGCTGCTGGGCGGGCGCTACCGATCAACCAGCGACAACGCCAACGATGGTTTTCATGCCGAAGGCTCGGCCACCGTTAGCGCGGACCCCAACGCCTCCTCGGCCCCAGGCCTGGTGTTGCAACGCGTCGACGCCGGCTTGGAGGGAGGTGTTGGTTACCGCTACCAAGGTTTTTTGCTGCACGCCGGTTACCGCCTGGGGCTGCGCAACGTGAATTCGGATCAATACTATGGCTTAATCTCTTTTGGGAGCACCAAATACCGAACCCGCGCTTTCCAGGCTTCGCTTACTTACCTGTTCGGTTTCAAATAGAAAGGCAATGCCACGCCGCAAGGAAATATCTCGTCCTGAAACCAAGTGCTCGTTTGACCAAGCGCTCCAAGCAATCCAACTGACGCCTTTGGTTGGCAGGAACCATTGTTGAGGCGAGTTAACAGCAGTTCACAAAACTTGGCAAACAATTAATATACTGCAAATCTGATACTTGTATCGAATTTGCTTGCGCTTGCACTTCTGATTTGCCCCAAGCGTAAGCTCAGCAGTTTAACGCTACTACTACGCCGTTTTACTGCACGGCCAAGCGCTGCACGGCGGCGGTGCCATCGGCGGCTTCGGCGCGCACTAGGTAGAGGCCGGGGGCCAGGCCGCTGAGGACCAGCGCGTGCTGGCGGGCTAGGTCCCCGGGGGCCCTAACCACACGGCCGGTGGCGTCGATTACCGACACGCGGGTAGGTTGGGCGGTTTCGGCGGTGGCCTGGGCGCGGGCGGGGTTGGGGTACAGGGCCAAGCCCAGGGCCGCGGCGGCCGGGGGGCGGGTGGGCGTGGGCGTGCCGCGGCGCACGGCGTAGCTGCTGAGGCCCCCGGTTTCGGTGCCGATGAACAACTCGGGGATGCCGTCGGCGTTTACGTCGGCCGCGGCCAGGCCGTAGCGCACCAGCGCGCTTTGGCCCAGGCGGTTGGCTTCGTATTGGCTTAGCAGGGCGTTCCAGAACAGGTTGGTGCGGGGGGCGGTGGGGCCAGCCAGCAGCGTGCGGTAGTTGCTGAAAAACCGGACGGCGCCGGTGTTGTCGGCCGTCACGAGGTCGGGCAGGCCGTCGCCGTCAAAATCGGCCACGGCGGGGCTGAGGTGGAACGGCCGGGCCCCGGCCGCGTCGCGGATCCGGCCCAGGTCGTTGTTCACCGCCACAAAGGCGTTTTCGAGCGCCACGCCGGGGCCCTGGTTGCGGAAGTAGCGCAGCGACTGGCCGGGCTCGGTGTAGTCGTCGGTGCCCACCAGCAGGTCCACGTTGCCGTCGCCGTCCACGTCGGTGAAGCACGGCATGTCGCCCATAAACGCGGGCAAGACGCCGCTGCCCGCCGCGCCCTGGGGCTTGAAATAGTTGGTTGTGGTGGGGTCGAACACCGCCGGGCGGCCGGCGGCGGCCGTGTTCAGGATGTAATAAATGCGGTTGACGTTCTGGTAGTTGGCGGCGTAGGCCAGGTCCAGGGCCCCGTCGCGGTTCAGGTCCACCAGCACGGGCTTGAGGGCGAGGAACAAGGCTGGTGCGGTGCCCTTGGCGGCCAGGCCCAAATAGTCGCGCGACACGAGGCTGAACACCGGCCGGGCGGCCGTGCCCACGTTGCGGTAGTAGGTGAGGCTGGCGCGGTACTGCCCGTTCACGCGGTCGGCGTTGCTGCCGATGAGCATGTCGGCCAGCCCGTCGCCGTCGAGGTCGCCAAAGGTGGGGGCCGCCGCCTCGCTCACGTCCACCACGTCGTTGGTGAGGAAGCCGCGGGGCTGGTAGCCGAAGGCTGGGGCCCCGGTGGCGGCCGTGTTGCGGTACAGGCGCACGTTGTCGCGCTGGCTCACGTTGTCCTGGCTGTTGTCCAGCATGTTGGGGGCCACCACTAGGTCGTTGATGCCGTCGAAATCGGTGTCAATCAGGTAGCCCGCCGGGAACACCGGCAGGCGCACGGGGTTGGCCGCCGACGGGAAATCGGTGCGGATGCTGCTGGCCGTGAGCGTGGCCAGCTGGTTGGTGCCCTGGTTGAGCAGCGCCACCAGCTCGGGGCAGTTGTCGCGGCCGTCGAGCACGTCGTACACGCCGTCGCCGTTCACGTCGAGCACCAGCAGGTTGTGGCCGCCGGTGTGGGTGGGCTTGGCCGCCGCCCCGCCGCCCCGGCAGGCTAGGCCTGGCAGCTGGTAGGCAGCGCAGCCGCTGCACGTTTGCAGCTGGGCCCAGTAGTTGGTGTCGATTTTATAGGTCAGGCCCGCCCCGCAGGCGTCGGCGCTGGTGTTCAGGTACAGCTCGATCCGCGTGGCGCTCACGAAGTCGTAGCTGAGAATGTCGAGCTTGCCGTCGCCGTTCACGTCGGCAATGGACGGCATGTTGTAGCCGCCGATGGTGAGGTTGCTGGTGCCCGTGCCGGCCCCCGAAAAGCGCAGCTGGCTGGTGGTGAGCTGGAAGCTGGGCCGCCCTCCCGCCCCGGCCACATTACGGTGCACCCGGATGTCGCCCCCGTTCACGTAGCTGAACAGGTCGGGGCGGCCGTCGCAGTCGTAGTCGCGCAGCAGGGCCCAGCCCGCCAGGTCCTGCGGAAACAGGGCCTCGTAGTCGGGCGCGTACTGCCAGCCGCGGCTGCCGCCCGGCTGCGCCGCGTTCAGGAACGTGTAGCAGCGGCTGGTTTGGCGGTCGAAGGCAAAGAGGTCGTTCCGGCCGTCGCCGTTCAGGTCGATGCTGCTGAACTGGGGCGTGTTGAAGCCGCCGGCCCAGGCCTGGCGCAGCGTGTCGGCGCCCTCCACCACGGCCCCCGCCGCCCGGTACTCGAACCCGCCAAAAGTGGCGGTTTGGGCGCGGGCCGCCGGGGGCCCCAGCAGCAGTAGCAACAGCAAAACGGCGTAGCGGCGCAGCATAAGCAAGAGTAATCGGGGGGTTTTTAGCGAAACAGCAAGAGCGGCAGCGAATAACTGACAACGGTTGCGGGGCGCAAAGTTCGCCGCGCCGGGCGGCGGGGGCCCGGGCCCCGTCCCTAAATTAGGCTCTTACTTTGTGCGGTGCGGCCCCACCCGCCCAGCCACGGCTGTTAAATGGTAATTGATAAATGATAAATGTAAGCGCCCTCTACGCCCACTACCTGGCCGCCCACGGCCAGGTCAGCACCGATTCGCGCCAGCCCCAGCCGGGCACCCTGTTTTTTGCCCTGAACGGCCCCAGCTTCCGCGGCGCCGACTTTGCGGCCCAGGCCGTGGCCAAAGGGGCCCTGGTGGCCGTGGTGGACGACGCCGCGCTGGCCGCCCAGGACGCCGCCCACTACTTCTTCGCCCCCGACCCCCTGGAGGCCCTGCAAGCCCTGGCCGCGCACCACCGCCAGCAGTTTAGGGGCCCCGTGCTAGCCGTGTCGGGCTCGAACGGCAAAACCACCACCAAGGAGCTGCTCACCGCCGTGCTGGCCAAGCGGTTCCGGGTGCTGGCCACGCTCGGCAACCTCAACAACCACATCGGCGTGCCCCTCACGCTGCTGCGCCTGCGGCTGGACGAGCACGACTTTGCGGTGGTGGAAATGGGCGCCAACCACCGGGGCGAAATCGCAGCCTACTGCCAGTGGGCGCGCCCCACCCACGGCCTGCTCACCAACATCGGCAAGGCCCACCTCGAAGGCTTCGGCGGGGCCGCGGGCGTGGCCCTGGGCAAGGGCGAGCTGTTTGATTTCCTGCGCGCTACCGGCGGCCTGGCCTTCGTGAACACGCTCGACGCGCAGGTGGTGGCCCGGGCCGCCGCCGTGCCCCAGCGCCGCACCTACCCGGGGCCCGCCGACGACTACCCCGCCACCCTGCTCGCCGCCGACCCCGCCGTGGCCCTGCGCCTGGGCGCCGCGGGCCCCGACGTGGCCGCCCACATCACCGGCGGCTACAACTTCCCCAACCTGGCCGCCGCCGCCGCCGTGGGCAAGTTTTTTGGCGTGCCCGTGGACGACATTGCCGCCGCCCTGGCCACCTACAACCCCCAGAACAACCGCTCGCAGCTGCTGCGCACCGCCCGTGGCAACGAGCTGATCCTCGACGCCTACAACGCCAACCCCAGCAGCATGGCCGCGGCGCTGCGCAGCTTCGCCCAGCGGCCCGCCGCGGCCGGGCAGGGCAAGCTGGTCATCCTCGGCGACATGTTCGAACTGGGCCCCGAAGCCGAAGCCGAGCACCGCGCCCTGGGCGAACTACTGGCCGACCTGGCGCTGCCCGAAGTGCTGCTGGTGGGGCCCCTGCTGGCCAGCGCCCAGCCGGCGTTGGGGCCCCGAGCCCGCCACTTCGCCACCAAAGCCGCTGCCGCCGCCTGGCTGACCGCCGCGCCCCTCAGCGGCCGGCAAGTGCTGGTGAAGGGCAGCCGCGGCATGGCCTTGGAAACGCTGGTGGAGGTGCTGTAGGGCGGGGCACCGCCGCCGCTTTGCGGTTCGTGGGCTGGCTCCCGGGCAGCCGGGCAGCGCGCTGCGAGGCTTGGCGTTCGACAGCAGCTTGCAAAATTTGGAGGCCCGGCGACTGGTAGGTTCTGGCGGGCTGGCTCACCAGTTGCACATTATTTCTTCGTGATTTCGCGTTGGCTGCCTTCCGGCTAAAAACCTGTGTGGGGCCCCGGAAACCGACTTATTTTGCCAGCGGCGTGAATTAAAAATATAATTTTTATTCAGTTAAATATTAAAAAACTTCATCAAAAGTTTTTAATTACCACAATGCCTTCGTAAGATTGGCCCAGCGAATCAGATGCTTCTGCCGGCGCGGCGCGCATTTGATTCCCGAAAAAAGAACGCTTTTCCGTTCTCCTCCTACGTGCTGAATCAGCCCACCTAAGCCCCTGGTTTTCACCGGCGGGCGCGGTGCCGGAACCCCACCCCCGGCTGATGTTCTAGTTGCTTGCCGACCTGGCTCCCACCCGGCAGTCGGCCGCCTAACTTCCTCCACGTACGGCGCACCGCGCCGGCTGCTGCGCTCCGCAGGGCCGCCGGGGCCCACCCCCACTCCTTCCCTCTCCCGCAACGCCCGTCTTTTTTAGCCGGGGCTCCTTTTCGTGGGCATGTTGTTGCCAGCCGCTGCTTTGGCGTTGCCCTCCCCGGCACCGCGCAGGGCCCCGCTGCGCACCCGTTCCGCCGCTTTCGCTGCCGAAACCGCGGAATAAGCTCCTTCCTACCCTCTGGTAGACGGCCCCGAAACGGCCGCCCGGTGCCGCGTGGGCGGGCCCCGGCATTGCAACTTTTCACCAATTAAAACCACATGAGAAAACTACTACTATTGCTGCTGGCGGGGCTGCTGGCGGGGCAAGCCGCAGCCCAAACCAAGGTATCGGGCCAGGTGAAGGACCAGGCCGGGGCCCCGCTGCCGGGCGTGACGGTGTTGGTGAAGGGCACCAACCAGGGCACCGGCACCGATGCAAACGGCGTTTTTACCCTCGCCTGCGCGCCGGACGCCCGGCTGGTGTTCTCCTTTCTGGGCTACGCCGCGCAGGAAGTGGCGGTGGCGGGCCGCAGTACCTTCAGCGTGGCGCTGGCCACCGATAGCAAGCAGCTCGACGACGTGGTGGTGGTGGGCTACGGCACCCAAACCAAGGCCGAATTCACGGGGGCCGCGGCCCGGGTGTCGGGCGAAGCCATCAAGGACTTGCCGGTGCAGAGCTTCGACCAGGGGCTGGCCGGCAAGGCCACGGGCGTCAGCATCGGGCAGCCCAACGGCGTGCTGAACAACGCCCCGGTAATCCGCATCCGGGGCGTTAACTCCATCTCCCTCAGCTCGTACCCGCTGATTGTGGTGGACGGCATCCCCATCAACACCGGCAACCTGGCCAACAACACGACGGTGGCCAACAACCCGCTCGGCGACATCAACCCGGCCGACATTGCCTCGATTGACGTGCTGAAGGACGCCGCCAGCACGGCCATCTACGGCTCGCGGGCGGCGGCCGGCGTCATCCTCATCACCACCAAAAGCGGCAAGGCCGGCAAGGCCCGCGTGAGCTACGAGGGCTGGGCGGGCGTGACCAACGCCGTGCGCCTGCCCAAGATGTTGAACGCCGAGCAGTTCATGCTCATCAAGAACGAGGCGGTGCTGAACGCCAAAATGTCGTCGGGTAACGAAAACACGGCCAGCGTGTCGGGGGCCTCGTTTTTCCCCACGCTCAACCCCGACGGCTCGGTAGTAGACACCAACTGGTACGACCAGGTGTACCAAACCGGCGTGTCGCAGAACCACAGCCTGAGCGTGTCGGGCGGCTCGGAAACGACGAAGTACTACCTCTCGACCAACTATTCCGACCAGAAGGGCATTCTGAAAACCAACGAGTTCGTGCGCAAGGGCGTGCGCTTCAACCTTAGCCACCAGCTGACGCCCTGGCTGAGCCTGAGCGGCAACGCCAACTACACCAACAGCCTGAACGCCTCGCCCAGCACGGGCTCGCTGGAGGGCAACGCCTTCGGGCTGGTGGGCTCGGCCCGGCTGGCCTGGCTCTCGGCCCCCAACGTGCCCGTCCTGAACCCCGACGGCAGCTACAACGTGAGCACGGCCAACACCCTGGGCATGGGCAACAACACGGTGGCCAGCAACTTCTACAACCCGGTGCCGCTGCTGGACTTGAACAAGTACACCTCGGAAAACGACCGCATCATCACCAACTTCTCGGTGGGCGTGACGCCGTTCAAGGGCCTGGAGTACCGGCTGAACTACGGCGTGGACCGCCTCAAAATCGAGAACGACAACTTCCAGAGCGCCGTGCACGGCCCCGGCTTTGGGAGCGGCAACGCCACCAACAACAGCATTTTGGTGAACAACTGGAACGTGACCAACACCCTGACCTACCAGCGCACGCTGGGGCCCAAAAACGCGGTGAGCCTGCTGGTGGGCTACGACGTGCAGAAGTTCGAAAACTCGTCGTGGGGCGCCACCCGCTCGCAGATTTCGGACGGCTTTTTCGACACCTTCCAGGGCAGCTACGCCAACATTGTGCCCGTGAGCAACGCGCTGAGCGAGCGGGCGTTTGCCTCCACGTTTGCCCGCCTGACGTACGATTTCGACAAGCGCTACTTCCTGACCGTCAACTTCCGGCGCGACGGCAACTCGGCGCTGGGCTCGGGCAAGAAGTACGGCGTGTTCGGGGGCGTGTCGGGCGGCTGGCTTCTGAGCCAGGAGGATTTTTACAAGACCTCGAAGCTGGCCGACGTGGTAACCAACCTGAAGCTGCGCGCCAGCTGGGGCAAGGTGGGCAACGGCAACCTGGCCAACTCCTACGGCTCGCTCTCGCTCTACAACTCGGCGCTGTACGGCGGTGCGGCGACGTGGGTGTTTGGGCAGGGCGGCAACCCCGATTTGGGCTGGGAAACCAGCAAGCAAACCAACGTGGGGGCCGACATTGGCCTGTTCAGCGACCGGGTGCAGCTCGACCTGACCTACTACCGCAACAACGTGGACGGCCTGATCCTGAACGTGCCCATGTCGCCGTCGAAGGGCATTCCGGGCAACGCCATCCTGCAAAACGTGGGCGCGATGTACAACCGTGGGTTTGAGGCCGGCATCACGGCCAGCCTCGTCAACCGCGGCAAATTTAGCTGGTCGGCCAACCTGAACTACACCACCAACAAGAACCTGGTGACCGAGCTGTACGGCGAGGGCACCGAGCTGGTGGGCACCACCAGCACCAGCTCCGAAACCACCAACATCACCCGCGTGGGCTACTCGGTGGGCAGCCTCTACGGGGCCCGCACGGCCGGCGTGAACCCCGACAACGGCCGGCGCATCTTCATCAACCGCGCTGGCGAGCAGGTGCAGTACAACCACGCCGTGCCCTCGGGCCAAAGCCGCTGGACCTACCTCGACGGGCGCACCGCGGCGGCCATCAGCGTGTCGGACTACCAGCTGCTGGGCAACGCGCTGCCCACCTGGTACGGCGGCTTCAACAACACCTTCAAGTACGGCAACTTCGACGTGACGGTGAACCTGACCTACTCGGGCGGCAACTACGTGATGAACGGCAGCAAGGCCACCTGGCGCGACCAGCGCTTCTGGAACAATTCGACCGAAGTGCTGGAGCGCTGGACCACGCCGGGCCAGGTGACGGACATTCCGCGGGTGGTGTACGGCGATTTGCTCTCCAACGGCTCGTCGTTTCCGGTGTCGGCCAACGTGGAAAAGGCTGATTACCTGCGCTTGCAGTCGGCTGGCATCGGCTACCGCGTGCCGCTAAACCTGCTGGGCAACTCGGGCATCAGCTCGGTGCGCATCTACTCGCAGGTATTCAACGGCTTCCTGCTGACGAAGTACACCGGCACCGACCCCGACATCTCCTCGAACGGCAACACCAACACCACGCCCGGCGTCGACAAGAACTCGATTCCGCAGGGCCGCACCTTCACGCTGGGCGTGAACGTGGGCTTCTAGGGCCCCAACCCAAACAGGTTGTCAGTTGCTCGTTGTCAATTATTAGTCAACTACTTGGCCTATGACGAACAACCGACAACTAGCAACTCCCAACTAAACTCCTCGCACATGCTGATACGACTACTTCCGCCCCGTGCGCTGGCCGCGGCCTTCCTGGGGGCCCTGCTGCTGGCCCTGCCGGCCTGCAACGAGAAAACCCTGCTGAACCCCGTGCCGCGCACCTCGCTGCAAGGCAGCCTGCTGTTCAACACCCCCGACCGCGTGCTGGGCCAGGTGAACGGCCTGTACGCGGGCCTCAAAAACGGCAGCTACTACGGCGGCCGCTACCTGATGCTGAGCGACATCCGGGGCGAGGAATTCATCAACCGCCTCCAAAACGTATTCACCGGCTACGACGCCTGGAACCACACCATCAACTCGGGCTCGAACGACGCGCTGACGACCTGGAGCACCGCCTACGCGGCCATCAACTCGGCCAACCTGGTGGTGGACGGGCTGGCGGCCAACCCCACCGTGGTGCCGGCCGCCACCGCCGCGCAGTATACCGGCGAGGCCAAGCTGGTGCGGGCCCTGAGCTACTTCGCGCTGGTCACGTTCTACGGCCAGCCCTATGTGAAGGACGGTGGGGCCTCGCTGGCCGTGCCTTTGCGCCTGTCGGGCGAAATCAGCACCGCCAACAACGACCTGGCCCGCAGCACGGTGGCGGCCGTATACGTGCAGATTTTGAAGGATTTGAACGAGGCCGAGGCCGCCCTGCCCCTTACCTACGCCACGGCCCTGCTGAACACCACCCGCGCCCACCGCAACACGGCCATTGCCCTGAAAACCCGGGTGTACCTGAGCATGGGCCGCTACGCCGACGTGGTGACGGAGGCCCGGAAAATCGTGTCGGCCGCCGCGCCATTTAGGGCCCCCACGGGCGTGGCGCACCAGCTCCAGGCCAACATCAACACCATTTTCAGCACCGACTACACCACCACCGAGTCCATCCTGTCGATGCCCATGACGACGCTCGACAACGTGAGCGGCCAAAACTCGCTGGGCTACGAGTACACCTTCAACCAGGAGTACAACCTGAACCCAACCGGCATCCTGGGCAACGCCACCTGGCGCCCCGCCGACCTGCGCCGCACCATGCTGCGCACCGCCGGCACCACCGTGTACTTGACCAAGTACCGCACCGCCAACCCCTACCTCGACTACGTGCCCGTGGTGCGCTACGCCGAGGTGCTGCTGAACTACGCCGAGGCCCTGGCCCGCCAGTCCAGCCCCGACATGGCCACTGCCACTGCCCTGCTCACGGCCGTGCGCCAGCGCTCCGACGCCACCTACGCTTTTCCGGCCGCGGCGGTAGGCACGGCGGGGGCCCTCACCAGCACCATTTGGGTAGAGCGGCGCATCGAGCTGCTGGGCGAAGGCTTCCGCTCGAACGACTTGCTGCGTAACCTGCTGCCCATCCCGGCCAAGGGCACCGCGCCGGCCATTTCGCCCAGCCAGCCCGAGTACATTTTCCCGATTCCAAACGCCGAAATTTCCAGCAATAAGCTCTTATAGTGATATTGCCGAACGTTTAGGAAGGCATTAGGCTGTCATGCTGAGCGGAACGAAGTGGAGTCGAAGCATCTCTACTGCGGCAGTAATCCATGATTAGTTAGCGGGAGAGATGCTTCGGCTGCGCGGACGCCAGATGAGCATGACGGCCTAATGTTGATTTTTTTCAGACGTCTTTAATACTGTCATTGCTGATTATTTAATTCCGAAATTCCTTTTCCTTCCTGAATGAAGCGCCCTTCTTTACTACTTGTTACCCTGTTGGCCGCCAGTGGCCTGGTTACGGCGCAACGCGCCAACAAGAATGCCCCGGCGGCCGCCACGGCGCCGGCCGCCCGCCCCGCCGGCCAGCCCGCCGCCACGCTCGATGCCGTGACGAAGGGCCTGAAAAAAACCGAGGGCTACTTCCCGTATTACTACGACGAGAAAACCGGCAGAGTGTACCTGGAACTGGAGAAGTTCGACCAGGAGTTCCTCTACTTCAGCTCCCTCACCGATGGCGTGGGCCAAGGAGGCCCCGAGCGGGGCGCGGCCTCGGCGGCGGTGGCCAAGTTTGTGCGCACCGGGGGCAAGGTGTTTTTGCTGGAACCTAACCTCAGCTTCCGGGCCTCGGCGCCGGGCCCCGACGAGCAGCGGGCAGTGGAAAGCGCCTTCGCCAAGTCCATCATCTGGGGCTTCGCGCCGGTGGCCGTGGAGGGCAGCAAGGTGCTGCTGGACCTGACGCCGTTTCTGGTGCGCGACAGCCAGAAGCTGACCGACCAGCTGGGCCGCCGCAACTTCGCCGGGCTGCGCGCCGGCGCGGCGGGCGGCGGGGCCCCCGCGCCCTATCGCCTCGACGAAACCCGCTCGGCGGTGTACCCCGACAACACCAAGAACTTCCCCCAGAACACCGAGTTCGAAGCCATCGTCACCTTCGTGGGGGGCCCCAGCTCGGCGGGCCGCGGCTTCGGCGGGGGCCCCGACCTGGCCCCCGACCCCAACGCCGTGACCGTGCGCATGCACCAGTCGTTCGTGGCCCTGCCCGACGCCGGCTACCAGCCCCGCCTGTTCGACCCGCGCTCGGGCTTCAACCCGTTCACGTACCAGGACTTCTCGTCGCCCATGACCGAGCCACTGGTGCACCGCTACACCCGGCGGCACCGCCTGGCCAAGCAAGACCCCACCGCCGCCCTCAGCGACCCGGTGAAGCCCATTACTTACTACATCGACCGCGGGGCCCCGCCCGACGTTAAGCGCGCCCTCATTGAGGGCGGCAGCTGGTGGAACCAGGCCTTTGAGGCCGCCGGCTACCGCAACGCCTTCGTGGTGAAGGAGCTACCGGAGGGCGCCGACCCCATGGACATCCGCTACAACGTGGTGAACTGGGTGGACCGCGCCGGCAACCCGCGCGCGTTTTCCTACGGCTCGTCGTACATCGACCCGCGCACCGGCGAAATCATCAAGGGCGTGGTCACGCTCGGCTCCGACCGCCACCGCCAGGACTACCTGCTGGCCGAGGGCCTGCTCCAGCCCTACAAGCCCGGCCAGCCGGTGCCCACGGCCATGGCCGAAATGGCCCTGGCCCGCGTGCGCCAGCTTTCGGCCCACGAAATCGGCCACACGCTGGGCCTCTACCACAACTTCACCTCCAGCACCAAGGAGCGGGGCTCGGTGATGGACTACCCGTTTCCGCGTTTTTCGCTGAAAGCGGACGGCACCGTGGACGTGTCGCAGGCCTACGCCGCGGGCATCGGCAGCTGGGACAAGCGGGCCATTACCTGGGGCTACCAGGACTTCCCGAAGGGCACCGACGAGGCAGCCGGGCTGGAAAAAATCATGAAGGAAACCCTGGCCCAGGGCCACATCTTCATCCCCGACATCGGCGGCTACGTGCACCCCATCGCCAACCAGTGGGACGAGGGCACCAACGCCGTGACCCAGCTGAACACGCTGATGAACGTGCGCCGCCACGTGCTCGATAACTTCTCGACCAACGCCATTCCGGCCGGGGCCCCCCTGGCCACTTTGGAGGAAGTGCTGGTGCCGATGTACCTACTGCACCGCTACCAGGTGGAGGCGGCGGCGAAGTCGCTCGGCGGCCTCTACTTCACGCACGCCGTGAAGGGCGACGGCCAGGTCATCACCCGGATGGTAGCCCCGGCCGAGCAGTGGCGAGCCTTCGACGCGCTGATGGCCACCGTGACGCCCACCGCCCTGGCCTTGCCCGAGGCACTCATCAAGCAGATTCCGCCGCGGCCCTCGGGCTTCCCGAGCAGCCTGGAAACCTTCAGCGGCCACACGGGGCCCACCTTCGACCCCATCGCCGCCGCCGAAACGGCCGCGGGCCTCACCATCGCTTCGGTGCTGAACCCCGAGCGGGCCGCCCGCCTCGTGGAGTACCACGCCCGCGACGCCCAGCAGCCTGGCTTCCTGCCCGTCGTGGACCGCATGCTGGCCCAAACCTGGAAGGCGCCCCTGCCCGCCGGCTACAAGGGCGAGCTGCAAGTGCTGGTCAACAACCTCACCCTGAAGTCGCTGCTGCAACTCGCCGCCGCCCCCGACGCCGCCGAGAGCGTGCGCGGCGAAAGCCTGCTGGAAATCGCCGGCCTCAAGCAGTGGATGAGTGCCCACCTGGCCGCCGCCCCGCCCCGCCACAAAGCCAGCCTCCTGTTCGGCCTGGCCCAAATCCGCCAGTTTGAAAACGACCCCAACAAGTTTGTGCCTAACCCCGGCGTGGACACGCCCCCCGGGGCCCCCATCGGCATGCCGGGGATGGACTTTCTGGGCGACGACGTAGCGTATTGATTTTTAGGGCCCCAGGCTTCATGTTGTTTTATTGAACGTCATGCTGAGCGCAGCCGAAGCATCTCTGCCGCGGCAGTAATCATAGTTAGTTCAGCAGTAGAGATGCTTCGGCTGCGCTCAGCATGACGTTCTATTTGTACGCCTTGCCTGCTTGCACAAGCACCTAACTCCTCCCCATTTCCTCCACCCTAACCCCTCGCCGCATGAAACGAATCTCTACTGCATTGGGCCTGCTGGCCGGGCTGGCGCTGGCCCCGCTGGGGGCCCGGGCCCAGGCCCCCGCCATGGCGCCGGCCAAGCTCGAAGCCCTCAAGAAAGAGCTGCTCGTGGAAATTGACAAGCAGCAGAAGGCCACCCAGCAGATGGTGGACATGGTGTTCAGCTTCGGCGAGCTGGGCTTCCAGGAAACGGAAACCTCGCGCTACCTCACGGGCATTCTGAAGAAGAACGGCTTCGCGATTCAGACCGGTATTTCGGGCGTGCCCACGGCCTGGACGGCCAGCTGGGGCACGGGCAAGCCGGTCATCGCCATCGGCAGCGACATCGACTGCATCCCGAAGGCCTCGCAGAAGCCCGGCGTGGCCTACCACGACCCCATCATCGCGGGGGCCCCGGGCCACGGCGAGGGCCACAACTCGGGCGTGCCGCTGAACATCACGGCCGTGCTGGCCCTCAAGAAAATCATGGAGCGCGAGCACCTGCCGGGCACGCTCATGCTGTGGCCGGGCGTGGCCGAGGAGCAGCTCGGCACCAAGGCCTACTTCGTACGCGACGGCTACTTTAAGAACGTGGACGCCTGCATCTTCACCCACGTGGGCGACAACCTGGGCGTGTCGTGGGGCGACAACGGCGGCAACGGCCTGATTTCCGTCAAGTTCGACTTCGACGGGCAGGCGGCCCACTCGGCCGGGGCCCCCTGGCGCGGCCGCAGCGCCCTCGACGCCGTAGAGCTGATGGACGTGGGCTGGAACTTCCACCGCGAGCACATGGAGGTGACGCAGCGCTCGCACTACGTCATCCCCGACGGCGGCGACCAGCCCAACGTGGTGCCCTCCAAGGCCTCGGTGTGGTACTACTTCCGCGACCGCACCTACCCCAAAATCATGGAGATGTACGCCGACGCCCTCAAGATGGCCGAGGGCGCCACGCTCATGACCAAGACCACCACCACCCACGAGGTGCTGGGCAGCGCCTGGCCGGGCCACATGAACAAGGCCATTGCCGAAGCCATGTACCAGAACATCAAGCAGGTGGGCCTGCCCCAGTGGAGCCCCGACGACCAGGTGCTGGCCCGCGCCGCCCAGGTGGAAATGAAGGCCCCCAAAACCGACCGCCGCAACCGCCCCATCGACGGCCTGGCCACCAAGCTCGACTCGCTGACGGCCCCCGAGGCGTTTTCCATCGGCGGCGGCTCCGACGACATCGCCGACATTTCCTGGAACGTGCCCACCGTGGTGCTGCGCTACCCGGCCAACATCCCCGGCCTGCCTGGCCACCACTGGTCCAACGCCATTGCCATGGCCACGCCCATCGCCCACAAGGGCGTGACGGCCGGCGCCAAAGCCGAGGCCCTCACGCTGCTCGACATGCTGGTGAATCCCGCCCTCATCAAGGACGCCTGGACGTACTTCACCGAGGTGCAAACCAAGGACACCAAGTACACGCCCATGGTGTCGGCCACCGACAAGCCCGCCATCACGCTCAACAAGAACATCATGGCCCAGTACCGCCCCGAAATGGCGAAGTACTACTACAACCCGGCCAAGTATAAGTCCTACCTGGAGCAGTTGGGCATCACCTACCCCACCGTGCGCCCCGCCGGGGCCCCGGCCAAGGTCAACGGCACGGATTGACCTAATAACCATTAAAACGGTCATGCTGAGCGCAGTCGAAGCATCTCTCCCGCAGCAGTAACCATTGATTACTTGCGCGGAAGAGATGCTTCGACTGCGCTCAGCATGACCGTTTTTTTTATAGCAGCCCGTTTTAGGGCCCCTAAACCAAAACGCCCCGGGGCCCTAAAACGGGCTATCCAAATTGGCCAGGGTGGGCAGGAGGGCGTCTTTGGGCGAAATCGTGGGGTTTTCCACGTTCCAGTCGATGCCTAGGGCCGGGTCGTTCCAGAACAGGCCGCCTTCGGCAGATGGCGCGTAGTAATTCGAGCACTTGTAGAGAAACAGCGTGTCTTCCTCCAGGGCCACGAAGCCGTGCGCGAAGCCAACGGGCACGAAGAAGATGTTACCCAGCGCGGCACTCAGCTCCACGGCCACGTGCTGGCCGTAGGTGGGCGAGCCGCGGCGGATGTCCACCACCACGTCCAAGGCCCGGCCCTGGGCCACGCGCACCAGCTTGGCTTGCGCATGCGGCGGCTTTTGGAAGTGCAGGCCCCGCAGCACGCCGGGCTGCGACTTGCTCTGGTTGTCCTGCACCCAGTCGAGGTCGGCGGGCAGGCCGGCCTCCTGCATCAGGCGCGCGCTGAAGGTTTCGTAAAACACCCCGCGCGGGTCGCCAAACAAGCGGGGAACGAACTCGATAGGACCGGAGATGGTATATTTTTTGACTTGCATAGGGCGGCAAAATTATAGAATAGTACTTGGGCAATCGGTTATTTTTTGGGGCCCGGCACGGCGGCCACGGCCGCCAGGTACTGGGCGAGCACCAGCTTTTCATCAAACTTGGCTTCGGCCAGGGCGCGGCTGGCCTGGCCCATCTGCTGCAATGCTAGGGGCCCAAGGCGCAGCACTTGCAGCATTTTGGCGGCCAGGTCGGGGCCCGAGCGCACTTGGCAGAGGTAGCCGTTCTGGCCGTCCTGCACGGTGTCGCGGCAGCCGGGCACGTCGGTGGTGACCAGGGGCTTGCCGCAGGCCGCCGCTTCGAGCAGGGTTTTGGGCGTGCCTTCGCGGTAGCTGGGCAGCACCACGCAGTCGGCGCGGTGCAGGTGGGCGGCCACGTCGTCGGCGCGGCCCAGGTATTCGATGTCGCCGCCTTGCAGCCAGGCCTCGAACACGGCGCGGGCCACGCCCACGCCGCCGGCCTCGTCGAGGGCCCCCAGCAGCTGCACCCGCGTGCCGGGCACGGCCTGGCGCACGAGTTTGGCCGCTTCAAAATATTCTTCGATGCCCTTTTCGTAGAGCACCCGCGCCACCATCAGGAACACGAACGGCGTGTTGCGCCCGAACGCCGGGGCCGGCCGGAACCGGGCCGTGTCCACGCCCGAACCGGGCAGCAGGCCGGCAATTTCGGCCCGCACCAGGCCGTGCTGGATGAATAGCTGGCGGTCGTCGGCGTTCTGGAAAAATACCTTGCTCGGAAACCGAAACGCCACCCGGTACAGGCCCAGGGCCACCCGGCTCACCAGGTTGCGGATGAGGAACACCGTGCCCAACCCGCTCACGTTGTTGATGCTGGGCACACCCGCCAGCCGCGCCGCCAGCGTGCCGTAAATGTTGGGCTTGATGGTGTAGTGCAGCACCACGTCGGGCTTTTCGCGCTTGTAAATCCTATAAAAGCGGCGCGTGAGCTGGGCGTCTTTGGCGGGGTTGGTGCCCTTGTTTTCCATGAGAATCGGCACGTAGCGGCAGCCTAGCTCAGTTTCGAGGCGGGCGGAGTAGTCGTCGGGCGGGGCAATGGCCAGCACCTCGTGGCCGGCGGCTTGCAGGGCCCTAACGAGGCCGGCGCGGAAATTCCAGATGTTCCAGCTGGTGTTGATGACGAGGGCGACGCGCATTCAGGGCAATGGGTGAATGGGCGAACGGGTTCGGTGAACGGGTTCGCCCGTTCGCCGAACCCGTTCGCCCAATGTCCGGCAAAGGTCGGAACAACCGCGCTAACGCGGCGCGGGCGCGGCCACGTCTTCGAGCCCGGCCAGGTCTTCGAGCCCGGCCAAGCGGTGGCGCATCTCCTCCAGCTCGTTTTCGCCCGGCGCCTCGTCGAAGCCCGCCACCAGCCGCCGGCCCTGCTCGGCCATCGCGCGGCGGTCGGGGCCCGCGGGCAGGGTGCGGGCAATGTCGGCCAGGGCCCGCATCAGGCGCAGGCTCACGGCCACGTCGGTGCGGGCGTAGGTGCGGATTTGCTCGAACGCTGCCTCGGCCAGCCGGTTGAAGCCCAGCTGCGGGATGCTGACGCGCAGCGCCCCCGCGCCGTCGTAGAACCGGGTGGGCGGCACCTCGCGCCCGGCGAACCGAATCAGAACGCTGCTGAGTTGGTCCACGCAGGCCACGGCGGTGCTGGGGTCGTTCACGGCGGGCGAGATGGCCCGCAGCGCGATGTCCACAATCTGTAGGATGCCGAACTCGATGTCCTGCTCCAGGGTGCGGGTCGGGCCGAACTCGAAGGCCCGGCGCAACTGCTGGCCCAGGGCCGGGGGCAAGGCCTGGCCTTCGGCCACGGTGAGCAGCGGGATGCCCGCCGGCACGAAGTGGCCCACGCGCCGGCTCACGCGCACGGTGAGCCCGTGGGCCTGGGCCAGGCGCAGCAGCTGGGGCGCGTCGATGGTGTGCACGTAGCCCGACACCGCGCTCAGCAGGGGCACGTCGGCCGGGCCGGGCGCGTCGGCCGGCACGGTGGGGGGCAGCGCCCCGCGGCGCGGGTCCGGCATCGTGGCGTCGATCATGCGCTCGGTGCGGCGGGCCAGGGTGTCGACGATGTTGTTGACGCTGATAGCCTGCGAGATGTGGTTGATGAAGTACAGCAGCCAGCCCACGCAGGCCACGGCCAGCACCATCGCGCCCAGCACCGTGAGCACGGGCGCGAACGGCCGGGGCAGCAGGTGGGCCGCGGGCAGGGCCGCCAGGCAGTACAGAAACGTGCCCAGGAAAACGCCCAGCGTCTGCTGCGTGATTCGGTCGCGGATGAAGGTGACGATGATGCGCGGCGAAAACTGCATCGACGCCAGGGTGAGCGTCATGAGCAAAATGGCGAACACGATGGACACGACCGTCATCATCGACGTGGCGATGCTGCTCAGGATGAGCTGCGCGGTGTGGGGGTCACGGTTCGACGGAAACAACACCGTGGGCACCCAGGCGCTGAGGCGCGGGTGGCTTTCTTCCTGCGCCGAGAGCAGGGCCCCCGCGGTCCCCAGCGCCAGGGCAATGAACAGCGGCCGAATTAAAAAGCCGCCCCGCAGGTTGTGGACGAGGTGAAAAATGGAGTGGCTGGTGCGGGGGTTGTTCATCGGGGAAGGCCGGGCGAAGCGTGGCCCTTTTGTACGCGGGTCTGCGCCGCCGCGCCGACCTTTACGGCCGCAATCTTTGTTGTTCCGCCATGACGCTCCGCTTACTGCCCGCTTTCGTTCTGGCCCCCGCCCTGCTGCGGGCGGCCCCGCCCGTGCCGCCGGGCAAAATCATCTTCCAGCAAAACTGCGTACGTTGCCACGGAGCCAACGGCCGCCTGGGCCTGAACGGGGCCCACGACCTCACCAAAAGCAACCTCAACGATTTCGGCCGCACGTACCTGGTCACCAACGGCCTGGGCAAGATGCCGGCTTTCAAAACCAAGCTCAGCGCCGCCCAGGTCGCGCAGGTGGTGGCCTATTCGCAGACGCTGAAGTAGGGCCCCGGGGCCCCGGTTCAGCCATTGCGCGGCGGCGGCCGTAGACTCTTTTTTTCGTGGCGGCCCCGCCGGGGCCCCCACCCGCGCCCCGCGCCGCACCCAACGCTTTTTCAACATGGCCAACAAACCGAATTCCAACAGCCGAAACACCGGCAGCACCCGCAACTTCAACACCGACAACACCCGGGCCCACGCCTCGGCCGGCACGGGCAAGAGCCGCGTGCACGCCACGGCCGCCGAGCACGAAACGGCCGTGCTGGTGAGCGTGCCCCCGCGCCGCCAAACCGAAGCCCAGACCACCGAATACCTCGACGAGCTGGCCTTTCTGGTGGAAACGGCCGGGGCCACCGCCACCCAGCGCTTCGTGCAGCGCCTCGAAAAGCCCGACGTGCGCTCCTACGTGGGCGAGGGCAAGCTGGCCGAAATCAAGGCCTACGTGCAGCACGAAGGCAGCAGCATGGTGGTGTTCGACGACGACCTCTCGGCCTCGCAGCTGCGCAACCTGGAGGCCGAGCTGAAAGTGAAAATCGTGGACCGCTCGCTGCTGATCCTGGACATCTTCGCCCTGCGCGCCAAATCGGCCACCGCCCGCACGCAGGTCGAGCTGGCCCAGTACCAGTACCTGCTGCCCCGCCTCACCGGCCTCTGGACCCACCTGGACCGGCAGCGCGGCGGCGTGGGCACCAAGGGCCCCGGCGAGACGGAAATCGAAACCGACCGCCGCATCGTGCGCGACCGGATCGACTTTCTCAAGGAAAAGCTCGAAACCCTCGACAAGCAGGCCACCACCCGGCGCAAAGACCGCGGCGGCGTGGTGCGCGCCTCGTTGGTGGGCTACACCAACGTGGGCAAAAGCACGCTGATGAACGTGCTGGGCAAAACCGACGTGTTCGCCGAAAACAAGCTCTTCGCCACCGTCGACGCCACCACCCGCAAGGTGGTGCTGGAGGGCACGCCGTTCCTGCTTTCGGACACCGTGGGGTTCATCCGCAAGCTGCCCACCAAGCTGATCGAGAGCTTCAAGAGCACCCTTGATGAGATTCGGGAGGCCGACTTGCTGCTGCACGTGGTGGACATTTCGCACCCCAACTTCGAGGAGCAAATCCAGGTGGTGAACGACACGCTGCTGGAAATTGGGGCCGCCGACAAGCCCCTGCTGCTGGTGTTCAACAAAATCGACCAGTACCGGCCCGACGAAATCCCGGATGACGACTTCGCCGCCGAAGCCGCCGGAGCGGAGCGCGAAACCGCCGCCCGCCCGCCCCTGGCCCAGCTCCAGGCCACCTACATGGCCAAGCTGCACGACCCGGTGGTGTTCGTCTCGGCCCAAACCAAGGAGAACCTCGACGAGCTGCGCCAGTTGCTGGGGCAGCGCGTGGCGGCCCTGCACCAGCAGCGCTACCCGCACCTGGCGGCGGGAGAGTACGGGGAGTACGAGGCCGAGTAGCTGGGGCCCTACAGGGGACCCGGCTGCGTATGAAAAATAAAAAAAGCCCCCGGCGCGACCGTGCAAACGGTCGCCGCCGGGGGCTTTTATGGGCAGATCAATATGGTTGCCTTAAGGTTGCTTCGCCAAAAGAGCTTTTGAAACAAACCCAGTGTATCCATTAACATATACTTTGCAGTATCCACTTCCCGGGGTATCTTCTAAAACATATACAGCAGCGTCTGTAGGGCAACTATACACTTCGTTGGCTGTCACAGAAGCATTATCCCTTAATGGAGGGTTAATCCCTGGATTATTAAAATATGTTTTGAATCTAAATTCTGAAGGGGAGGATTTTGTTCTTGAATCTGAATTATCATAATACACGTCACTAGAATTAATACTCAGTAATGATTTGGAAATGTAGCCGATGTGGCCATTAACCGACGCCTTGCAATAAATAGTTTCTGGTATATCTTCAATAACATACACGTTCGCGTTAAGGGGGCAACTGTAAACTTCGTTTGCAATAGGTGTAGGAGCGCTTCTTAAAGGAGGGGCAATTGAACTATCAAATTTTGTCCTGTATTGATAACGTCCTGAATAGACATAAGCATCAGGACGATTCGATTTTGAGTTAGGAGTTATTGTGTACGGATTCCGGTAGTTAGCAGAAGATTGGCTCGAACCAGCGCTCGTGGGAGGTGCATAGTAATTACCTCCAGTGATTGTCCCAGTATTAGGGTTATAGTTACCCGGATAACTGTAATTGTCAGTTATAGTATTATTTGGCCGTGTTCTTTCATGAGACTGCACATAGGTACCATTACTTCGATAGTAGCCACGGACATGAACTTGCGCAAAAGAAAGTTTAACATTAATTAAAAGGCATATTAATAAAAAAATAGGGTGAAGGAAATGTTTCATGATTTACTAATTAAAATGTTGTTGATCTTACTCTCAAAAGGCGAGATAAAAACAGAAAGAGGTAATCACCGTAGCATTTCTACTACCATTTTTGTTTGTCTAGAAGTGTGCCAGGATAATCAGAATAAAAGACCCCAGCAGAAATTGATTAACAGATTATCCATTTTTTTAAATGGATATTGTCCAAGAGCAAATATATAAATAGATGAATGATAAAACAAAGTAAGGGTCGCATTTTATTCGGGACTTTCGGTAAGCACACCTAGCCCCGCACTAAAGGCACTAAATACGGCGGTACGCCCCAGGCTTTTTACGTCCGCAATCCTTTGTCCGCGCAATTGCTCAAAATCGTGCCGCTGAAGTTTGACAGCTAAATTGCTATCAGCTAAACTCGGATTTATAAAATGCCTTTAATTTCAATTATAAAAGCCCCCGGCGCGACCATGCAAACGGTCGCCGCCGGGGGCTTTTTATTTGGGATAACCGCCTATTGCGGCCGGCTTTTTAGGCGCACGGCCCGGAACTCGGAGCTGGCTTTCCACTGCGGGAAAGTGGTTTCGGAAGCCAGCTTTTGGCCGATGCGGAACAGCAGGCGGGCGTCCTGAGCGGCGCCGCGCAGGTCCCACTTGGGGTTGTATTGGTCGGAGGGCTGGTGGTAGTTGTTGGCCTCGAAGTCCTCACGCTCCTTTTCGGCGAAGGCCTTGCCGTGGAGGCGGCTGTCGAACTCGCCCTTGGCGTACAGGGCCGGGATGCCCACCTTGGCGAAGCTGAAGTGGTCGGAGCGGTAGAAGCTGCCGGTTTCGGGGTGCTGGTAGGGGATGACGTAGCGGTTTTGCTCCTTGGCGGCGGTGCGGGCGTAGTCGTCGAGCTCCGACTGGCCGTAGCCGGTGATGGTGAGGTCGCGCATGGGCCCGAAGGCCAGCAGCTCGTCCATGTTGATGTCGGCCACGGTGTTGGCTACCGGAAACAGCGGGTGCTGGGCGTAGTAATCGGAGCCCAGCAGGCCCTGCTCCTCGCCCGTCACGGCCAGGAACACGAGGCTGCGCTGCGGCTTTTCCTTGGCCTGCTCGAAGGCGGTGGCAATGGCCAGCAGGCCGGCGCAGCCGCTGGCGTTGTCCAGGGCCCCGTTGTAAATCGAGTCGCCCTTCACGGCCGGGCCGATGCCCAGGTGGTCCCAGTGCGCCGAGTAGATGATGTACTCCTCGGGCCGGGTGGTGCCGGGCAGCACGGCCACCACGTTCTTCGAGGTTTTGTAGGTGATTTTGTTGTGCAGCGTGGTCGTCAGGTTCAGGCCCAGCGCTTTGCCCTTGAAGCCGCGCTTATTGGCAGCGGCGTACAGCGCGTCGTAGTTCTGGCCGGCGGCGGCGAAGATGCGCTTGGCGGCGTCGAGGGTCATCCAGCCTTCGAGGGCCACTTTGCTAGCGCCGTGGTCGGGCGTGGTGGGGTGCAGCTTGGCGCCGCCGTTGCTGCTTTGCACCACCGTCCAGGGGTACGAAGCGGGTTTGGTGTCGTGGATAATGAGCAGGCCGGCGGCGCCGTGGCGGGCGGCTTCCTCGTACTTGTAGCCCCAGCGGCCGTAGTACGTCATGGCCTTGCCCTGGAACATGGTGGTGTCGTTGCCCGCGTTGCCGGGGTCGTTGATGAGCACCACCACGGTCTTGCCCTTCACGTCGAGGCCGGCGTAGTCGTCCCACTTATACTCGGGGGCCGTCACGCCGTAGCCGGCAAACACCAGCGGCGAGTCCTTGATTTCCACCGTCGGCTTTTCGCGCTCGGTCAGGAACATGAAGTCGGTGCGGTACTTGAGCGCCAGGCTTTTGCCGTTGCCAGCCACGGTAGCCACCGAATCGGGCTTACCGGCAATTTCCACCAGCGGCACCGGCTGGAAGTAGCTGCCGTTGGGCCCCGGCTTCAAGCCCAGTTTCTTGAACTCGGCCGCCAGGTAGCTCGTGGCTTTTTCCTCGCCCACCGTGAACGGCCGCCGGCCCTGAAACGCATCCGAAGCCAGCACCTGGATGTGCTGGGCCAGCAGCGCGGGCGTGATGCCGTCGCTCGGCGTGGACACGCTGGCCGTGTCGGTGGGCGCCGCTTCGGCCGCGGGGGCCCCGGCGGCGGCAGTGTCCGCGGTGGTAGTTTTGCCCTGGCAGCCGGCCAGCAGGAGGCCGGCCACGGCCGGGGCCAGCCAGGCGCGCATCGTGAGTAAGTGCATCATGAAGTAGAGAAAGTGATAACCGGACCCGGCAAGGGCCCCCGCCGCGAATGTAGGAAATGAACCGCCCAGGGGCAGGCAACGCCAGCCGCACCCCCCGCGTAAAAAGCCCATCTTAACCTTAAACCTCTTTCACTGATGAGCGACAACAACAATACGCCGAGCGGCACGCTGGGCGGCATCGTATCTTCCATTTTCGGTGGCAACAACAGCGCCACGCCCGGCAGCACGCTGGGCGACATGGCATCGGCCATATTCGGCGGCGACAAGACCGGCGGCGACGTGGCCAAAGGCTTCACCGCGCGCCACCGGGTGCTGAGCGGCGCGTTGCTGGCCGCCGGCGTTTTCTACCTCTACAAGCGGATCAAGAACAAAGACACCGCGTTTTAAGCGGTTAATGGGCCTTTTGCTCGCAATGCCCGCCTGCCGCCCGTGGTTCACAACCACGAACGGCAGGCTTTTTTGTGGGGCCCCGGCGAAGGGCACGGCTGTCATGCTTATCTGGCGACGGTCTAAAACGGGGTGGTCCGGCGAATTTTTCTGTCGTCGGGCCACTCTGGCGATGCCCCGGAATCACTGTTCAATTCCCGGGCCCCCTGTTCAATTATAAGAGTGGCCCGACGAAGCCCTTCGGGCAATTCGCCGGACCACCCCGTTTTAGACTACTGCCCGTTTTTTTAATAGCCCAAACAGCTTCTAGAAAATAAGATCCCGGCCCTGATTTGAATAGCGAACGGACGAAATATTCCGATACCTTGGGCGTTCTGTTTTCCCCTAACCCCTCCTCCGCATGGCATTTTTTAGAAAGAAGCCCGCCGGGCCCCCCGCCCCGCCCAAAAGCACCGCCCGCGAGTGGGCCGACTCGCTGCTGTTCGCCGTGGTGGTGGCCAGCATTTTCCGCTGGTCGGCGGCCGAGGCCTACGTCATCCCTTCGCCCAGCATGGAGGGCACGCTGCTAGTAGGCGAATACTTAGTGGTGAGCAAGTTGCACTACGGCCCCATCACCCCGCAAACGCCGCTGCAAGTGCCGCTCACGCACCAAACGGACCCCCTATTTCACCTGAAAAGCTACTCCGACCTGATTCAACTGCCCACGTTCCGCTTCCCGGGCTTCTCGAAAATCAAGCGCAACGACGTGGTGGTGTTTCACGTGCCGTTTGAGGCGCAGTACCCGGCCGACTTGCGCGACAACTACATCAAGCGCTGCGTGGCCGTGGCCGGCGACCAGTTCGAGCTGCGCGCCGGCCAGCTATTGGTGAATGGCCAGCCAGCCCCCGGGCAGGGCGCACTGGAGCACAAGTACTTCATCCAGACCACCGAAAACAACGACGACGTGCAGCGCGATTTCCGCGCCCAAGGCGTGGTGGACTACCACCTGACGGCCGACGACCAGCTGATTTACGACAACGAGGGCAAGCCCGCGCTGCAAAACGACGCGCGCTACGGCCCCGGCTACGAGGTGGACTGCACGCCCGCCGCGGCGGCGTTTTTTCGGGCTCAGCCCTACGTGCGCGGCGTGGTGGCCGAGGTGGAGCCCGCCGGCCAGCCCGCGCCCTGGGGCCCCGCGCTCTTCCCCGACAACCCCGACTACCCCGCTACCGAGGTAGCGCCCGCCACGCCCGGCCTGCGCCACTGGAACCAGGACAGCTACGGGCCCCTGGCGGTGCCGAAGCAAGGCCAAACCGTGCAGCTCACCCCCCAAAACGCGGCCGTTTACTACAAGCTCATCCTGCGCTACGAGCACAACGAGGGCATCGCCCTGCGTGCCACCGGCCACGCCCTCACTATCCTGCAAAGCGGCAAGCCCCTGACCAGCTACACGTTCAAGCAGAACTACTACTTCATGATGGGCGACAACCGCCACAACTCGCTCGACTCGCGCTTCTGGGGCTTCGTACCCGAAGACCACGTGGTGGGCAAGGCCGTACTCGTGTGGCTCTCGGTGGACCCCTACGCCGATTTCCTCCACAAAGTCCGCTGGAGCCGGCTGTTCCACAGCGTCAGCTAGGAAGCTGTTTAAATTAATAAGCCGGTCATGCTCATCTAACGGCCTAAACTACCTTTTTTAGCCAAAACCCCGCCGTGCTTGGTTACGCACGGCGGGGTTTTGGCTAAAAGAACGGGGCGCCGAGCTACCGGGCCGGGACCCCAATTTTGGGGCGTACGGGGGGCGTTTTTTCGGTTCGCACCGGCGTGCCGGGTTCGTAGCGGGCAATTAATTCGTCGGCCACGGGGGCCAGCGTAATGGGGTGCAGGAAATCACCCAGCAGCGTGCCGGTGCAGCGAGTGTCCACGTTGGGGGCGGCGGTGCGAGTGGCCACGTCGTCGAGGTGCACGGTACGGAAATCGATGCTAAACCGGGTGCAGTTGGTGGTGTTGGGCACGGTGCCGTGCAAGTGGGCCCCCGAGAACAGGATGAGGCCCCCCACCTGGCCCACCAGCCGCAGCTCGTGGTTGTGGTCCACGGGGTCGAGCGGGCACGGGCGCTTGCGCTCGTCCTTGAGGCCCCCGGCCTGAATGCGCCGGCTTTCGGCGTACCAGTCGCGGCAGTCATAGCCGCCCGATTCGTTGCGCACCGGCTGGTCCCAGTAGCTGGGGAAAAACGTGAGGCAGTTGTCGGCCTCGATGTCGTACATCGGAATCCACCAGTTCAGCTGGTTCATCGGGGCTGAGAACCACGTGTCGCGGTGCGGATCGAACGAGTAGGCGATGCCGGTGGTGAGGTAGCCGTGGCTGGTAGCGGTGCGCATCCGGGGCACGTCGAAGTACGTCTTGTCCAGGTCGAAACCCATTTCGCGCAAGATGTTCTGGATGAGTTGCTTCGAGTGCGGATGGTTAATGAATTTAGGTTTCAGCTGATTCAGGATCCGGGTGTACTCGTCGGGAGCCAAGTGGTGCTGGGCCAGCGTGGGGTGCACATTGCCAAACGCCTCCTCGGTGAGGGAGCGGGCAAAGTCGCACAGGGCCAGCACACTCGGGCGGGGCGAGTACACAAATAGGTCGCCCTCGTAGAGCTTCTGGCGCACCTGGGGCTCGGGCAGGGCCGAATCAAAGTAGATAATACTCATACCGCTTCGTTGAAAATGGCCTGCTTCGCCTCCCTTGGCAAACAACAGGCCGTGTGAAAAAATATAGAAACAGCTATAAAAAGGCCCCCATCGGGAGCCGCGCGGTGGCCGTGCTGCAACCCTTGCGCGGATTTTTGCTCAACTCCAAAGCTTGGAATTTTTCAAGAAAATACAGAATAAGCACCGTTCGTCGCTTTTCAAAAATAAGCTTAGATTTCCTAAATACCTATTTGTTAACATATTTTGTGTTTATTAACACATTTTGTGCCGCAATTGCCCGCATTGGCCCAACCGGGCGCCCGCACCGATTGCACCCGACCTTTGCGCCATGCACACCCTTGCCCAACTCCGCGCCGGGCAGCTGGCCGGCGCCACCCGCCTCAACCTGGCGGCGGACCTGACGGAATTCCCCCCCGAGATTTTCGAGTTGGCCGACACGCTCGAAATCCTCAACCTATCGGGCAACCGCCTCGCAGCCTTACCCGCCGATTTTGGGCGCCTGCACCGGCTGCGGGTGCTGTTTTGCTCCGATAATTTGTTCACCGAAGTGCCGGCCGTGCTGGGGCAGTGCCCGCAGCTGAGCATGGTGGGTTTCAAGGCCAACCAGATTCGGCGGCTGCCCGCGGGGGCCCTCACGCCGGCGCTGCGCTGGCTCATCCTGACCGATAACCAGCTCGAAAGCCTGCCGCCCGAGCTGGGCCAGTGCCACCAGCTGCAAAAGCTGATGCTGGCCGGCAACCGCCTCACGCACCTGCCCGATGCGCTGGCCGCTTGCACCCGGCTCGAGCTGTTGCGCATCGCCGCGAACCGCTTCGGGGCCCTGCCGGCCTGGCTGCTGGCCCTGCCCCGGCTGGCCTGGCTGGCCTACGCCGGCAACCCCTTTTGCGCCGAGGCCGAGGCCGCCGCCCTGGCCCGCCACCCCATTGCGGCCATCGAATGGCACAGCCTGGCGCTGGCAGAGCAGCTGGGCGAGGGCGCGTCGGGCGTCATTTATCGGGCCCGCTGGCACCCGCTGGGGGCCCCGGCCGCCGACGTGGCCGTGAAGCTCTTCAAGGGCGCCGTGACTAGTGACGGCTTGCCGCACAGCGAGATGGCTGCCTGCATCAGCGCCGGGGCCCACCCCCACCTCATCGAAGTCCGCGGCCAAATCATCGACCACCCGGCGGGGGCCGAGGGCCTGGTTATGGCCTTGATTGACCCCGCCTTTGGCAACCTGGCCGGGCCGCCCAGCTTGGCCACCTGCACCCGCGACGTGTACGCGCCCGGCACCGCTTTCGCGCTGGAGGCCGCCGTGCGGCTGGCCCACGGCGTGGCTTCGGCAGCTGCGCACTTGCATGCGCAGGGCGTGCTGCACGGCGACTTGTACGCCCACAACATCCTGAACACTGGCGCCGGCGACTGCCTGCTGGGCGACTTTGGGGCGGCCTGCTTTTTTGCCCCCGACAGCCCCACGGCCCTGGCCTTGCAGCGCCTGGAGGTGCGCGCCTTCGGCTGCCTGCTCGAAGAACTGCTGGCGCGCTGCGGGGCCCCAGCCGCTGCCCTGCAACCGCTGTGGGATTTGCAGGCCCGCTGCGCCCAGCCGGCGGTGGGCGAGCGGCCGCTGTTTGCCGAAATCCGAGAAGTGCTGACCAGGGAAACCTGGGATTAATGCCGCCGGCCTAGCTTCGCGCCATGAAAACGCTATACCTGCTCCGCCACGCCAAGTCGAGTTGGAGCTTCGACGACCTGAACGACCAGGAGCGCCCGCTCAACGACCGGGGCCGCGACGATGCCCCGCGCATGGGCCAGGCGCTGGCCAAGCGCGGCATCCGGCCCGACGTGCTGGTGAGCTCCTCGGCGGTGCGGGCCCTGAGCACGGCCGTGCTGGTGGCCCGCGAGCTGGGCTTCGCGCACGAAAAAATCACCGTCGACCCCGCCATCTACCGGGCCGACGCCGACGCGCTGCTCGCCATCATCCGGGCCCTGCCCGACGCGGCCGAATCGGCGCTATTGGTAGGCCACAACCCCACCATCACCGATACCGCCAACGCCTTTTCACCCAGCTCGTTCAACGAGCTGCCCACGGCGGCCGTGGTGTGCCTGCGCTTCAGTACGGATAGCTGGGAGGAAGTGGCCCGCGCCAACGCTGAGTTCTACTTCTACGACTACCCGAAAAATGTGAGCTAGCCGCCGGGGCCCGCGGCGCGCAGGGGCCCTGGCCGGCGCAATTTTCAAGCCAGCGCACAGCCCGTACGGAAAGCGCGAAGAACGGCGTAGCACGCCATTCAGCGTTCGCCCAGCCACGGCGGGCCGCGCCCTTCCACAGCACCGGGTACTCTGGCTCGACAACTACGCTAGCGCCCAGCGTTTTGGGCGGCGTTGAAGTAAGAATTGCGGCCTACCTTGCGGCAGCCGTCGCCTCAGGCAGCGGCTTACCGGTCAGGCGTTTACTTCAGCGGTGTACGATGAGGGTTCGGGTTTTCGTTGCATTGAAATGGGCCGGGCTACTGGGGCTGGCAACGGCTGGGCACGCCCAGGGCCCCGCGCCCCTGCTGAGCACAGCCGACGGCTTGACGGACAACACGGTGCAGTGCCTGGTCCAGGACCGGCAGGGGTTTTTGTGGGCCGGCACCCAGGACGGGCTGAGCCGCTACGACGGCCGCGCCTTCCGCACGTTTCGGGCCGATGCGCGGCGGCGGGGGGCCCTGGCCGGCAACTTCGTGCGGGCCCTGGCCCCCGACGCGGCCCGCGGCGGCCTGTGGGTGGGCACTGGCGACGGCGTGTGCTACTACGACCCGCGCACCGAGCGCTTCGGCCGCGTACCCTCCGATTCGGCGGCCCATTACTTCGTGAACGCCCTGCTCGCCGACCCCGCGGGCGGCGTCTGGATTGGCACCGAGAACGGCCTCTGGCACTATGCCCCCGCCACCCACCGCCTGCGCCGCTACTGGTGCGCTCCGGGCGGGGCCCCGGCCAGCACCGCCCGCCGCAACTCGGTGCGGGCCCTGGCCCGCGACGCGGCCGGCACCGTGTGGGCCGGCACCGGCGAGGGCCAGCTCTGCCGCTTCGATGCCGCCACCGGCACCCTGCGCCCCGAGCCGCGCTACGGCCCGGCCGGCCCCGCCCCGCTAAGCGCCCTGGCCGCTGCGCCCGGCGGGGGCCTGTGGGCCGGTACCGAGGGCGGCGGCCTGCGCTACCTGCCGCCCGGCCGCCCCGCCGCCGAGCTGCGGCGGCCGGGCCCCGGCCAGCCCGCCGTGCGCAGCCTGTGGGCCGACGCGCGCGGCGGGGCCTGGGTGGCCACCGCCGCCGGGCTGCGCTACTGGCCGGTGGGCCCCCACCTGGCCGGCGCCACTGCCGCCGCTGCTGCCTTGGCCGCCCCGGCACCTGACTCGCTGCGGCTGGCCGGCGAAGTGCTGGCCCTGGCCCCCGACCGCGCCGGCCAGCTGTGGGCGGGCACCGGCGCGGGCCTGCGCCGGCTCGACGTGCGGCCTTCGCCCTTTGCGCTGCTGCCGACGGGGCCGGTGTGGGCGGTGGCCCCGGCCGCCGCGGGCCTGTGGGTGGGCACCGAGCGCCAGGGCCTGCTGCGCCTCGACCCGCGCACCGGGGCCGTGGCCGAGCGCCTGCGCCACCACCCGCGGGACCCCGCTAGCCTAGCCGATGACTTCGTGCGCTGCGTGCTGCCCGATGCCGACGGGGGCCTGTGGGCCGGCACCCAGCGCCAGGGGCTCGACTACCGCGCCCCGGGGGCCCCGGGCTTCCGGCACTTTCGCCACGCGCCGGGCGAGGTGGGCGCGCTGGCCGACGACTTCGTGCGCTGCCTCTACCGCGACCCGCTGGACGGGGCCCTGTGGGTGGGCACCGAGGGCGGCCTGAGCCGGCTGGCCGACGCGCGCCGCGGGCGCTTCACCACGTACCGCCAACGGGCCAACGACCCGCGCGGCCTGCCCAACAACTTCGTGCGCTGCGTGCTGCGCGACGGGGCCGGCCGGCTGTGGGTGGGCACGGGCGGCGGGGGTCTGTGCCGGCTCGACGACCCCGCCACGGGCCGCTTCACGGCCTTCAAGGCCAACGCCCGCGACGAGCGCAGCCTGCCCGGCAACTTCGTGCGGGCCCTGTGCGTGGATGCCGCCGGCCGCCTGTGGGTGGGCACCGAGGACGGCGGCCTGTGCCGGCTCGACGACCCCACCACGGGGCGCTTTACGTCGTTTGGCGAAGCCCAGGGCCTGCCCAACGACGTGGTGTACGCCCTGCTGCCCGACCCCGCCGCCCGCGCCCTGTGGCTGAGCACCAACCGCGGCCTGGCCCGCCTCGACCTGGCCACCGACCGCCTCACGGCCTTCGACGCCCGCGACGGCTTGCCCCAGCAGGAATACAACGCCGGCGCGGCCTGCTGGGGCCCCGGCGGCGCCCTCTACTTTGGGGGGCCGGCTGGGCTGGTGGGCTTCCGGCCCGCGGCGCTGCGGGCGCCGCCCGCCCCGCCGGTGCTGCTGACCGGCCTGCGCCGCCTCAACCAGCCCGTGGCGCTGCCCGATACGGCCGTGGGCCAGCGCCGCGTGCTGCGCCTGGGGCCCCAGGACTACGTGTTTACGCTCAGTTTTGCGGCGCTGGACCTGCGGGGGGCGGGCCGCCAACGCCTGGTGTACCAGCTCGAAGGCTTCGACCCCGAGTGGGTGCCCGCCGGCCCGCAGCGCGAGGCTACCTACACCAACCTCGACCCCGGTCCGTACACGTTCCGGGTGCGCGGGGCCGACGCGCCGCCCGGCACCGGGGCCGCCCTGCGGCTGGTGGTGGCCCCGCCCTGGTACGGCACCTGGTGGTTTCGGGCGCTGGCGGCGGGCGCCGTGGGGGCCCTGGCCTGGCTGGCCTACCGCCTGCGCCTGGGCCAGCTGCTGGCCCTGGAGCGGGTGCGCCACCGCATCGCCCGCGACCTGCACGACGACATGGGCTCAACGCTGAGCAGCATTGCCCTGCTCAGCGAAATGGCCCGCCAGCACCAGCTGGGCCAGCGCCCGGCCCAGGCCGCCGGCCTGCTGCACCAGATCCAGGATTCGTCGCGCCAGATGCTCGACGCCCTCGACGACATCGTGTGGACCATCAACCCCGCCCACGACGGCCTGGGCGACGTGACGGCCCGGATGCGGGCCTTTGCCGCCGAGTTGCTGGAGGCCCGCGGCATTGCGCTGGCCTTCGAGGTGGCGCCCGCCGTGGGGGCCCTGCACCTGCCCATGGAGCGCCGCCGCGAGTTTTTCCTGCTCTTCAAGGAAGCCGTGAACAACTTGGCCAAGTATGCCCACTGCCAGCAGGCCCGCGTGGCCCTCACCTGCCCCCCCGGCCACCTGCTGCTGGTAGTAGAGGACGACGGCGTGGGCTTCGCGCCCACCGCGCCCGCCCAGGGCAGCGGCAACGGCCTGCCCAACATGCGCGCGCGCGCCGCCGCCCTGCACGCCGTGCTTACCCTCACCTCAGCCCCCGGCCGGGGCACCGCCGTGCGCCTGAGCGTACCGGTGTAGGGAGTGAGGAGTGGGCGGTGCCCGGGCTGCCGGCCGTTCGCTCCATCCAAAAACCACCCATTTATGTGGTTGCTACCGGCCGCCACGAGCCTTATCTTCACTCGTTGCGAAGCCCCGTGCCATGCCCCCCACCCGCCTGATTTTGTACGAAGACAACGCGGGGCTGCGGGCCAGCCTGGGCCAGTTTCTGGCCGGGGCCCCGGGGCTGGTGCTGGTGGGCAAGTTCGAGTCGTGCGCGCAAGCGGGGGCCGACGTGCGCCGCCTGCGGCCCGACGTGGTGCTGATGGACATCGACATGCCCGGCTGCTCGGGCATCGAGGGGCTGCGGCAGGTGAAGGCCGTCGCCCCGGCCACCAGCGTGGTGATGCTCACCGTGTTCGACGACAACGACCGGGTGTTTGAAGCCATTTGCGCCGGGGCCGACGGCTACTTGCTCAAGAAGACCCCGCCCGCCCGGCTGCTCGAAGCCATTGCCGAGGTGCGGGCCGGCGGCGCGCCCCTCACGCCGGCGGTGGCCCGGCAGGTGCTGCGCCTGTTTCCGCGGCCGGGGGCCCCGGCGCACCCGCCCCGCCCGGCCCCCGACCTCAGCGCCCGCGAGCTGGAAATACTGGGCCTGCTGGTGGAAGGCTACAGCTACAAAATGGTGGCCGACAAGTGCTTCATCAGCCTGGACACGGTGCGCTCGCACATCAAAAAAATCTACGAGAAGCTGCACGTGCGCTCCGCCACGGCCGCCGTGAGCCGGGCCCTGCGCGACGGCTTGACGTAGGCGGGCCCGCCACCAGCTGGATTTCAGGGCAACCAGCGCGGCCGGGCGGAATTGCATTAAATCACATTAATATGTGATTGTCTTAATTTATTCTAGGCGGCACCTTTGTAGTGCCAGCCTAACCGCCAGCCACCCGCCCTTCCCGCCGATGCCGCTTGCCCGCCCGCCGTTCGGCGCTGCGGTAGTTGCCACGTCCTTTCCATTGCTATGAAATACTACACCGTTCCCCTCAAAGGCGGCTTGGTGCTGGTGGTGTTTGTGTCACCAGCGGATCAGTCGGCGTACTCGGGGCCCCAGACAAAAGCTTAGCCATCAGGCATTTTCTCGACCTGACGCCGCATTCGCGCCAGGTCATCACCCTTTCTTCTTACTGCCATGGAAACCTTCGCTCCTTTTCCCAGCGCGCCCGGCGCCTTTCTTGCCACCCGTGCCGAGGCCAGTGCCCCGGCTCCGGCCAGCACCCACTGGTCGTGGTGGTTGTTTTTGCTGGGCGTGCTGGCCTGCTCGCTGGTGGGTCCGGCGTGCGCCCTGAACTAGGGCCCCGGCTTTTGGGGTTTATTAACTGAGCCCTTTGGGTTTTTAACCTATTGATCAGCAAGGATATGGTACACATTACCCCGTTGCCGGCGCCCGGGGCAGCCATAGGGTAATGAACCGTGGGGGCCCGTTGGCGTACTGCGGCGGGGCCCCCGTTCCGGGGCTTTTGCCTCTGCGAACGTTCCCTGATCTTTGCCGCATGAAAACCCTTCCCCGCGACCTGAGCTGGCTGCGCTTCAACGCCCGCGTGCTGCAAGAGGCCCAATCCGACACCGTGCCGCTGCTGGAGCGCCTCAAGTTCCTGGCCATTTTTAGCGCCAACCTCGACGAGTTTTTCAAGGTGCGCGTGGCCACGCTGCGGCGGCTGGTCAAGCTCAAGAAGAAAACCCGCGACCAGCTGAACGAGAGCCCCAAGCGCCAGCTGAAGGCCGTGTTGGCCGAGGTGCAGCGCCAGCAGGAAGCGTTTGGCACTACCTACCGCGAGCAGCTGCTGCCAGCCCTGAACGCCGCGCACATCCACCTGCTGAGCGAGCCCGAACTAACGGACGCGCAGCGCACGTGGGTGCTCGAGTACTTCAACGCTTCGGTGCGCGACCTGCTCTCACCGGTGGTGCTCGACGATACGCTGCACCACTTGTTTTTGAAGGACCAGGCCGTGTACCTTGCCTTTTTCCTGACGGGGCCCCGCGCCGCGCCGGGCAAGGCCAAGGGCCCCGAGGCCGAGCGCGTGCTGGCCATGGAGCTGCCCACCAAGCGCCACGGCGGCCGCTTCGTGCAGCTGCCCGCCGAGGGCGACGAGCGCTACGTGATGTTCCTCGACGACGTGGTGCGGGTGGGGGCCCCCAGCCTGTTTCCGGCCTACGCCGGGGTGGCGGTGCACGCCGTGAAGCTGAGCCGCGACGCCGAGCTGGACATTGAGGAAGAGGTATCGGACGACTTGCTGGCCAAAATCCGCAGCAGCCTGGCCAAGCGCGCCACCGGCTACCCGGCCCGCCTGCTGTACGACCCCGAGATGCCGCGCGAGGCACTGCGGGCCCTCAAGCAGAAAACCGGCATCACCGACGAGGAGCTGGTGGCCGGCAGCCGCTACCACAACTTCCGCGACTTCTTTGGCTTCCCCAGCTTTGGGCAGGCCAAGCTGCTGAACCCGGCCTGGCCGCCCCTGCCCCACCCCACGCTGCCGCGCACGGGCAGCCTGCTGGCCGCCATCGGCCGGCGCGACCACCTGCTGCACCCGCCCTACCAGAGCTTCGACCACGTGACGCACCTGCTGCGCGAGGCCGCCGCCGACCCGCAGGTGTCGGCCGTGGCCATCACGCTCTACCGCGTGGCCGCCAAAAGCGCCGTGGCTAAGGCCCTGCTGAAGGCCGTGAAAAACGGCAAGCAGGTGACGGTGGTGGTGGAGCTGAAGGCCCGTTTCGACGAGGAATCGAACATTTACTGGGCCGAGAAGCTGCAAAAGGCGGGGGCCCACGTCATCTTCACCCCGCCCGAGCAGAAGGTGCACGCCAAGCTGCTGCTCATCACGCGGCGCGAGGCGGCCGAAATCCCCCGCCAGTATGCCTACCTCAGCACCGGCAACTTCAACGAGGACACGGCCGCGGTGTACACCGACCACGGCCTGTTCACGGCCGACGAGCGGCTGACCAAGGAGGTGGCCGCCGTGTTCAATTACTGCCACGACCGGGTGGCCCCCGCCGCCCCCTTCGAGCACCTACTGCTGGCGCCCTTCACGCTGCGCCCGCGTCTGAACGAACTGATTGACCACGAAATCAAGCTGGCCCACAAAGGCCATCCGGCATCCATCATTCTCAAAATCAACGCCCTGCAAGACCCTGGCATGATTGCCAAGCTCTACGCCGCCAGCAAGGCCGGCGTGCGCGTCGAGCTCATCATCCGCGGCATTGGCTGCCTGGTACCGGGCGAGCCGGGGTTGAGCGACACCATCAGTCAGCGCGGCCTAGTGGACCGCAACCTGGAGCACAGCCGGGTGTACGTGTTCGGCAACGGCGGCGAGGAAAAGGTGTTCGTGTCGTCGGCCGACTGGATGACGCGCAACCTCGACCGCCGGGTGGAGGTGGCCTTCCCGCTGCTCGACGAAACCCTGCGCGCCGAAGTGCGCCAGTTGCTCGATTTCCAGCGCGAAGACAACGTGAAAGCCCGCGACTTCGACAACAACTTCCTGCTGCCCGAGCCCGCCGGGGCCCCACGCGTGCGCGCCCAGGAGGCCACCTACCAGTGGCTGAAAAAGCTGAAGCGGCGCAAGTAGCCGGGGCCCAGGCGGCTACCGGGCGCGCTCCACTTCCGCTAGGAAGTGGGCCGCGTCGCCGGTGAGCAGGGCGGCGTGGCGGGTAATTTTTTCGATGGGCCAGTGCCACCAGGCCACGGCCAGCAGCCGGGCGGTGGTGGCAGCGTCGAACCGCGGCCGTATGACCTGCGCCGGGTTGCCGCCTACAATGTTGTAGGGCGCCACGTCGCGCGTCACCACGGCGTGCGCCCCGACAATGGCGCCGTCGCCGATGGCCACCCCGGGCAAAATGGTAGCCCGGTAGCCAAGCCACACGTCGTTGCCCACGGTCGTATCGCCTTTGGTGGGGTAGGTTTTACCGGCCATGGCCCCGGCCCAATCGCCACCAAAAACTGCGAAAGGGTACGCGCTTACAGCGCCCGCCAGGTGGTTGGCCCCGTTCATGACGAACTCCACGCCGGAGGCAATCATGCAGAACTTCCCGATAATGAGCCGGTCGCCCGTGAAATCGAACAGGTAGCGTACGTGTTTTTGAAAATTATTAACATCTTCAAAATCATCGTAGTAGGTATAATCTCCTACCGTTATCTGGGGGTGGTCAACGACGTTTTTCAGAAAGCACAGCCGCTCGTAGCCGGCCAGCGGAAACATAGTAGAAGGCGCAACGACGGCCATAAAAAAGAAGGTAAGGAAGCGTTGGGGCCCTAAAGGTACCGGGCCCGAAGCCCCGCTACGGCCCGCGCGGCGCAGGGCCCCTGGCCGCCACGCAGCCTGGCGTTTGAGCCAATGCCCAAGGCCTCCTCCGCGCTGATAACGGCCGCCTCGTAGGGCCTCGTGGGCTTATCGGCCCGGGCGCACATCATGTAGCCCACGGGCTCGCAATTGGTGTTGGTGGTGATGTACTGCCCTCCAGCCGGTAGGCCGGCCCGAAGTCGAGCTTATCCACGGCGTAGGCCAGGAACTCCCAGTTCACCAGGTCTTTAGAATGCAGCACCGGCAGGCCCGGCATGGCGTGCATGGTGGTGCCGGTGAGATAATAGTCGGTGCCCACCCGGATCATGTCGGGGTCCGAAAACTCGTTGCAAAACAAGGGGTTCGAGAACGTGCCGTTGCCGTTGTCCGCCATCCAGGTTTGCTCGGCCGGGGCGGCCTTGGGCGGCTTGGCGCGCTGCGCGCCCGCCAGATGCGGCAGGCCCAGCAGCAGCCAAGCCCACGCCAGCAAGTGGTAGCCCAGGCACGGGGGGCCGGTCGGTGTCGTCGTCCTCATGGGAAGCAGTTAATTGAGTGAACTGCGCGGTGCCCCCGCCAACCGCCCCCCCCGCACGGCAGGCAGAACGCCGGCAAAGTAGCACCTGCTCCGGTACGCCGGGGCCCAAACGCAAACCGCCCCGCACTTCGGGCGAAGCGCGGGGCGGCAACAAGGGGCGGCGGGGGTGCAGCGGCTAGTGGCGGCGGTAATCGTCGTGACGGTCATCGTGCCGGTCGTAGCGGTGCTGGGCTTCCCAGCGGGCGCGCTCCTGGGCGCGGCGGCGCTCCAGTTGGCGCTGTTCGCGCTCGTAGCGGGCCCGCTCGACGGGCGAGAAGCGGCGCGGGTCATGGTCGTGGTCAAAGGGAGCGGCGGTAGCGGCGGTGGCGGCAAACAGGCCAAGGGCAGTAACGAACGAAAGCAGGGCAGTTTTCATGGTTGGGGTGGGGATGGAGGGAGTGAAAACGAAGCAGCGCCCCGATGACTTGGGCAGCGCTGAAAGAAGAAAGGAAATAGACGCGTCTGCCTTTCCTAAGAAGCTCCTAAGTTCGGGCCATGCTTAAACTTAGGTCTTGTTGCGACAGAGAGGAAGAAGATGGATAAGAAGTATGGGGCCGCTTGAGTCCGTCATACAGGAGCATCCCCTTTCTGTTCTACGGCCACTTTGGACAGTTCCGCTAGGCCCAGAGCCTGTTTCAGGAGTGAAAAAGCCTGTCGTAGTACGCGCAAGGAAAGGACCTTTTCTTTCTCTTTAGCATATGAAAGTTTTGCAGTCAGTTGTTGGTCTGGATGTTAGCAAAGACACCCTGGCCGTTTGTTACCAGGTCGGCCCGCGCCTGCAGCACCAGGAAGTAGCCAACACCCCAGCCGGCTTTCGACAGTTAGTGCGCTGCGGTGGGGCCACGAGTCTGTACGTGCTCGAAGCCACGGGCCCCTACTACCTGGCTGTGGCCTACCACCTGGTGGCCGCCGGGGCCCAGGTAGCCGTCCTCAACCCGCTCGTGGTCAAACGCTTCATTCAGATGCATTTGGGCAAGGGCAAGTCGGACCGCAAAGATGCGCAGTGGCTGCTGCGCTACGGCCAGCAGCAAGCTACCCCGCGCTGGCAACCCGAGGAAGCGCTGCTCGTGGAGTGTCGGCAATTGGAACAGGTTGTTGAATTACTTATTCGGCAGAAAACAATGGTCCACAACGCCTTAGAAGCCCCACAGGCGCAGCCCGTCGTCAGTCCGGTGGCCCTGGCACAACTGCGCCAGACGTTGCTTGACTTGGCTGAGCAGGTGCAAGAACTCGAAGCCAAGCTCTTGACGATGGTCGAAGGGCGGTATCCGGCTGAAATGCCACTGCTCTACTCTATTCCGGGCATTGGCCGTAAAACAGCAGCTTACCTACTGCTCTTCGCGGGCGGTTTCACCAACTTTCAGAACTCCCGCCAACTCATTGCCAAGGCAGGTTTATGTCCGCGCGAGTTCAGCTCGGGCACCAGTGTGCGCGGCAAAGCGCGTATCACGAAGATGGGTGGAGCCCTGATTCGCAGTAAGTTATTTATGTGTAGTTGGTCCGCTCGTCGGGCCAATGGGGCGTGCCGAGCGCTGTATGACCGCCTCGTCGCCAAAGGCAAAAACGGCAAATTGGCCCTAATTGCGGTCTGCAACAAGCTGCTCAAGCAGGCCTATGCCATTGTGACTTCGGGCGTACCTTACCAAACTGATTTTACCAAAAAAGTAGCTGTTCCACTTGTTTTTTAACACAGTTCTTGTTTGAATTAACTAAGATGCTCTTACGGCGGTCATGCTGAACGCTTTATTAACTCAAACAGCTTCTAAGACAAGCGCTATGCCACAGCCCCACACCTCAGCTTTTCCCCTATTTTAATCAATTACTTAACAATCAATATTTTACCCATAAACCGCTTCAAAACCACCGATAAAGCGGCCAAGTACCTCGACCAGCACCGCCCTTTATTTCCTATTCTCGTACGCCGCTGGGCGGTGCTCAGCCCCATAGCGACCCTAATGGGAATCTAGCGGCGCCGTTTTCGCCCGGGGCCGGGCTAATACCGGTGGTCGGTCCAGTGCAAAAGCTGCGCGTGAAAGGGCAGTGGCTGGTCGGCAAAAAAGGCCAGCAGCTCGGCGGCAACGGCAAAGCCGTCGGCTTGGGCCAGGGCCAGCAGTTCGGCCGGCTCCAACCGGCGACCGTCGATGCGCAGCTCGGTGGCCGTCAGCTCCACGGCCTGCACCCGCACGATGGGCCGGGGGCCCCAGAACTCGTAGCAATCGGGCTGCTGGGCCCGGGCGCAAAACTGCGCCACCACCCCGGCCTGCCACCGCTGGCCCGCACGAATAGTGTGGATTTTGGTGCCCGCCACGATGGCCGGAATGAACGCTTCGTTGAAACCAAGAACCATGGGCGGGCGGGTTGGGGGCCCCAAAGTACGCGGGCGGGGCCCGGGGGCCGGTTTTGGCCCGGCGGCGGCCTGGCGGCTTTTTGCCACACGCAGAGGCAGCGCGGTCCACACCCTGGTGTATCTTACGGCCAGCTTCGCGTTGCCGCCCGGCGGCTCGCGCAACTAAACTCCCTTAGCGGTTACCGCAATACATGGAAACACGAGTGATTGCCGAACCGCAGATAAGTACGCTGAGCACCAAGCCGCACTATGCGATTTTAGATGGACTGCGGGGCGTGGCCGCGTTGCTGGTCGTGGCCTTTCACCTCTGCGAGGCGCACGCCACCAGCCACCTCGACCAGCTCCTCAACCACGGCTACCTGGCCGTGGACTTTTTCTTTCTGCTCTCCGGCTTTGTCATCGGCTATGCCTACGACGACCGGTGGGGCCAGCTGACGCTCAAGAACTTCTTCAAGGCCCGGCTCATCCGCCTGCAACCGATGGTGGTGCTGGGCATGGTTGTGGGGGCGGGGTGCTTCTACTTCCAGGATTCGCCCCTGTGGCCCACCATCCACCAAGTCCCGGTTTGGAAAACGCTGCTGGTGATGGCCATTGGGTTTACCCTGTTGCCGGTGCCCCTTTCGCTGGACATCCGGGGCTGGCAGGAAATGCACCCGCTCAACGGGCCCGGCTGGTCGTTGTTTTTCGAATACATCGCCAACATCCTGTATGCGCTCGGGGCCCGGAAGCTGTCCAACGGGGCCCTGGCGGTGCTGGTGGCGCTGGCCGGGGCGGCGCTGGTTCACCTGGCCGTCACCAGCCCCACCGGCGACGTTATCGGCGGCTGGTCGCTGGACGCCCCACAGCTGCGCATCGGCTTCACCCGAATGCTGTACCCATTTTTTGCCGGCCTGCTGCTGTCCCGCGTGGCGGCTTTGGGCCGGGTGCCGCACGCTTTCCTATGGTGCAGCTTGCTGCTGGCGCTGGTGCTGGCCTTCCCGCGGGTGGGCGGAGCTGCGCACCTGTGGCAAAACGGTCTCTACGATTCGCTGAGCATTGTGCTGCTGTTCCCGCTGGTGGTGTGGCTGGGGGCCAGCGGGCAGGTAACCGGGCCGGTGGCGTCGCAATTTTGCACGTTCCTGGGGGCCATTTCCTACCCCATCTACATCACCCACTACCCGCTCATCTACATCTACACCGGCTGGGTGAGCAAGCACAAGACGCCGCTGCTGCAAGCGCTGCCCATCACCCTGCTCACGTTTGCCGCCGCGGTTGGGCTGGCCTACGCCTGCCTGAAGCTCTACGACGAACCAGTGCGGCGGTGGCTGAGAAGCAGGTTTCTAGCCCCAAAGCCTGCCCGAGCAAGTGTTGTAGGACCTGCACGAGCGGCTGGGGCCCCACAATAGCTCCCCCCCGTTTGCCCTGTGTCGCCGCCAGCTACGCCCGGCAGTCCGCTACGGAAGCACAAGCTGGGCAGAGCCAAGTCCTGCGCCAATCAGCCGCTGCCTGAGCGGCTGGCGCGGCTGGGCGGCGAAGGCCGTTGCTCCGCTTTATCGCCAACCTGACAAAAGCTGGTAGCAAGCTACTGGCTTGTCTTCGTGTAAAGGAAAGGTCGGTTTACTTTACACTTACTCGACTTCATGTAAAGCAAATCAACCTTTTCTTTACACGTTATTACTAAAAACACGACAACGGCCCCATGAACCCACGCTGGCAACCGCCCCCATTGCCGCCCACCGGAGAGCTGGAAACCCGGACCGTACTCAAAAAGCTGGCTACTGCGCACCGGGCGCTAGCCGAGCTAAAAGGAATTTTAGAGACGCTGCCCGATGCGGAAATCCTGCTCAACACGCTGCCTTTGCAGGAAGCCAAGGATAGTTCGGCAATTGAAAACATCATCACCACGCACGACGAGTTGTTTCAGGCGGCCGTGCAGACGAACGCGCCCATCACGCAGGCGGCCAAAGAAGTGCAGAACTACGCCGCCGCTTTGCAACTGGGCTTTGAGCTTGTTCAAAAGCACGGTTTTCTGAGCAGCAACCACTTGGCACAAATTCAGGCTGAGCTGGAGCACAACAACGCCGGTTACCGCCGCCTGCCCGGCACCACGCTCAAAAACGATAAAACCGGCGAGGTCATCTACACGCCGCCGCAAGACTACGCCGCCATCCTAGACCTGATGAGTAACCTGGAGCAATACCTCAACGACGACGAGCTAAGCGACGCCGACCCGTTGGTGAAAATGGCCGTGCTGCATTTTCAGTTCGAGACCATCCACCCCTTTTACGATGGCAACGGGCGCACGGGCCGCATCCTCAACATCCTGTACCTGGTGCTAAAAGGCTTACTCGACTTGCCCGTGCTCTACCTCAGCCGCTTCATCACGCAGCACAAAGCCGATTACTACCGCCACTTGCAGCAGGTGCGCGACACCGGCAACTGGGAGCCGTGGCTGCTCTACCTTATCACCGGCGTCGAGCAAACCGCCCAGGAAACGATCCTGCTCATCAAGGCCATGCGGCAGCTGATGCAGCAGGCCCAGCAGCAGCTGCGCGGCTACCGCTTCTACAGCCTGGGCCTGCTCCACCACCTGTTTCGCTACCCCTACACCCGCATCGAATTTGTGCAGCAAGAGCTAAAAGTGAGCCGCCTCACCGCCGCCAACTACCTCAACCAGCTAGCCGAACCCGGCGGCCTGTTGCAGAAACACAAGCGGGGTAAAAGCAACTACTACGTAAACCAGCCGCTGTTTGAGCTACTAGCACAGCTGGGGTAGCGGTTGCACTTCGTACCAAAGTGGCGAAGCTCGCGCGCAGCTTGTGCAGAAACTTCTCCAACCAGCGGTTGGAGAAAAAACCAACGAGAAATACTGCAACCAGCGGTTGCAGTATTTCTCGCGCCGATGGTGCGAGAAGTTGAGCCGAGCCGCAACTCACGATAGGGTTGAATTACCGGTTCATTCAGCACCGGGGCGGTACTTTCGTGCCATGCCTATCCTTGCCCGCAGCAGCGTCTTTATCAGCTATAGCCACGCCGACGAAAGGTGGCGGAAGCTAGTGGAAAAACACCTGGCCCCACTCGGGCGCGACCACAGCTTGCGCGTCTGGAGCGACCAAAGCCTGAAACCGGGGGAGCCATGGCTGGCCCGTATCAAGCGCGAATTGGCAACAGCCAAAGTGGGCATTATGCTGGTTAGCGCCAACTTCATGGCGTCTGACTTCATTCACTCCGACGAGCTGCCGCCGCTGCTGCTAGCAGCCAAGAAAGAAGGAGTAACGCTGCTGACGGTAGTGGTCGGACACTGCCATTTTGCCAACTCGCCGCTTAGCAAGCTGCAAGCTTTCAACAAGCCGGATAAGCCGTTGGAGGCCCTGACCCTTCCGCAACGCAACAAGGAAATGGCCCGGCTCTGCGCCCTGCTGATGAAAATATTCGGCTTGAAACCGGGCGTGGCGAAACCAGCAGCAACGAAAGCGGCCACGGCTAAGCAAACCGCTACCCCCAAGGCCCCTAAGCAAGCAACCGCCGCCGCAGCCAAGCCGGAACCTGCTGCCGAAGCCGCTACCAAAGCTAAAGCAATTGCCAAGCGAAAAGCAATAGCTAAAAAAGCCGCCGACGCGAAGAAACTAGCCACCGAAAAGGTAGCGGCTACCCCCAAGAAGCCCGCCGCCAAACCTACTACTACCCGCGCCACCAAGAAGAAATAATGACTGAACTAACCTGGGCCAGCAAGTACCTGCCCGACGGCCGCCGCGCCACCCCCGTGCGCCTCGCCCTGCCCTTCCAAACCGTGAAAACGGTGAACGAGAGCGCCCAACTGCGGCAAGACCAATATTCCTTGTTCGCGCAGGGTAAATCTACCGAATGGCGCAACCGCCTAATTTGGGGCGATAAGAAATACGTGCTGCCGAAACTGATGGCAAGGCATACCTAATTTATCTTTGATATGCAGGCCGCTAGCGGCTTACCAGCTTAGCAATCTTCTACTTTTGCTCTATGTCCACTAATCGCAACCGCATTTTTATTAGCTACAGTCACGCAGACGAATTGTGGTTAAACCTTCTACGCACTCATCTACGACCATTAGAACGCAACCATAAATTACAGGTCTTCGCTGATGACACTCTGAAAGCAGGTGAAGTTTGGCGTAGCCGCATTGATGATGAGTTAGCTCAGGCTCGGGTAGCTATTATGTTAGTCAGTGCTGATTTTCTAGCGTCTGATTGGATTAATAGCCAAGAATTGCCAGCGCTACTTTTAGCCGCCAAACATCAAAGCACAACTATTATATCTATTATCGTACGTCCTTGTGCTTTCAGTAGTTCGCCCTTAGCCAAATTTCAAGCACTTAACAATCCAGCAAAACCACTGTCAAGTATGTCGTCAGAGCAGCTTGACAAAGCGTTAGCAAAGCTCTCCGAGGAATTAATACAGATTTTTCCTCAACCCGCCGCTGTCACTATGCTACTGGATTCAATAGTCATTAAGAACTTCCGTAGCCTTCACGAGCTAAGCTTAGAAAAGTTATCGCGTGTAAACCTCTTAATGGGTAAAAATAACTCTGGCAAGACTAGTGTGCTTGAAGCCATTTATGCGCTAACAAATATTGAGCAACCTTGGTGGGCTGAACAATTAGAAAGCACGAGGGGAATAGGAGAAGACGACCAAGATTTTCGGTCATTCTTTTACAATTTCAACATCGCTAATACGGTACAAGTAAATGCCAGCTACAAAGGTGTAGGTCGAGGGCCAAGCAAATACCGATTTCAGCTTGAAGAAGATGAATCAGGCGCAAGAAAAGGAACGAAAGGGCGCCGTAGCGGACAAAAGTCGTTGCTTGTCACTATCTGGTTGGGAGCGCGCAATTCAGGTCATACCTTTAAAATGACGCGTGACCAAGATGCAGAGGAGATGGTTTATACTGAATACTCTGAGAATGCGGACGAATTCTTAGAAGAGGGATTACCAGAGAAGATGTCAGTTCGCCATACATCTACTTTTGTATCGACTACTCTGGACTTAGAACAGTTGAGCGAACAACTGGCGGAAGTGACGGTGAATAAAGAGGAGGAACCACTCTTAGCAGTAATGAAGCAAATCGACCCACGAGTTAAATCGTTGACTTTGGGTAATAACGGGCGTATTTACCTCGACTTAGGCGAAAATTTCAGTATGCGCTCATCGATTAATCTAATGGGCGAAGGTATTCAACGACTACTATCAATTGTAGCTGCACTAGCTTCTGTGGCCGGAGGTATTATCCTGATTGATGAAATTGACAACGGGCTGCATTATTCTGCGCTTCGTGTTCTCTGGCAGGGAATTCTGGCTGCTGCTGATGAATACGATGTACAGGTAATTGCTACAACTCACAACGCCGAAGCACTACGCCACCTTACAGCAGTACTAGAGGATGAGCAATGGGCGCGTTACCGTGATTCTGTGGCTGCATATACACTGGTGCGCGCTGATGATGACACTGTCCGTAGTTATCGCTACGGTTATGAACAACTTAATAATGCATTGAATCACGACATTGAAGTTCGTTCGTAGTCATCTTCTAAAACTGTTCTTCTTCCATACACATTGCATTTACCACCTTGGCAACTAAGCAGCTTAATATTTTTGTAGAGGGCCACGATGACCACGACCTTATTGTAGCGCTACTTTATGAGCTTAAAGGAAAAGCAATACGCAGTCATCCTACTCGGCTAAATTCTAAAAAACGCCGGGGTACTACTTATTTAGAACTCACACCTAATGGTACTACCATCTTAGTGCTTGCTACTGGTGGCTGGACGCGTTTACCAGAATATGTGGTGCAATTTAGAGAAGCTAAAGATACACAAGGCCGAAACCTCATCGTATTCGATGCTGACTTTGCCAAGCCGGAGTACCCGCAAGGTGGTCCCGTACAACGAAATGCTGCTTTGCGTGATTTAGTAGCAGAATTTGAGCCCTCACCGGAATTATTTCTGTTTCCTGGGCCTAGCCGTGAAGGAAACATTGAAATACTACTTCTTGATTTAATTAATCCAAACCATCAGCAGGTGATGAATTGTTTTAATTTATATGATGAATGTCTAGCACAATACAAAAATCCTGCAACTGGCCAGCGACTGTATTATATTCCGTCAGATAAACGGCGAGTTTATGACTACGTTAATGTTTTGCCTCTATCACCTGATGAGCGCAAACGACACCAAGAAGAGGGAGGGCAAAAAATATTCGAGAACCCCTTGTGGTGGAATCTAATGGCTGATGCAATTCAGCCGCTCCGCATGTTCTTAGATAAGTATGTTCAGTAGCTGTGAATGATTACCAAAGAACAATTTCACTTTCCTCAACGACCCGGTGCTCCCGATGGAATACCGCTGGTTCTGGGATGAGTTTCGGAGTTTCATGCGCGGCGATTCCGAAGTTGGTGGTTCTGACGGTGGCTTGTACCTCACCAACATTCAGCAGCTGTATGAGCGTGCCCCGGCCCCATCGGCACTGCCCGGCCCGCTGGCGGCGCTGCTGGGTGCTGGGCCGCTGCCTACGCTGGGAGCCAGCGCTAGCGGCGCCGATGACTTTCTGGGCCGCATTGAGGCCCGCCCCGGCCCGGTGCTGGTGCTCAACGACGAGGCCCACCACACCCACGACGAAGACAGCGAGTGGAACCAGACCATCCGACGGCTCCACGCCCGCCGCCCGGTGGCCTTGCAACTCGACGTATCGGCCACGCCCCGCTTCAACAGTGGCGCGCTATTTCCGTGGACTGTTTCGGATTACCCCTTGCGCCAAGCCATTATTGACCGGCTCGTAAAACGGCCCCTCAAGGGGTTATCGCACATTCAGGAAGTCAACTCCGACATTGCCAGCGTCCGCTACGAGGGTTTCCTGATTGTTGGCGTAGAGCGCTGGCGTGAATACCGCGAGCAGCTTACGCCGCTAGACAAAAAGCCGGTGCTGTTCGTAATGATGAACAGCACCAAGGAAGCCGACGACGTAGCCGACTGGTTGCAGCGAAAATACCCGGCCGACTTTGGCGGCAACCGAACGCTAACCATCCATACCAAGGAAAAAGGCGCTCAAGTTGACGAAATCACGGAAAAGGACCTGGATGCCGCCCGCAAGGCTGCCCGCGAAATCGACGACAACCAGTCGCCGGTCAACGCCGTGGTATCGGTGCTGATGCTGCACGAAGGCTGGGACGTGCAAAACGCAACCGTAGTCGTGGGCCTGCGCCCCTACACCTCCAAGGCCAACATCCTGCCGGAACAAGCCATTGGGCGCGGCCTGCGCCTGATGTTCCGCAACCTGACGCAGAACAGCTTTACGGAGCGCGTTGATATTATCGGCAACAAGAAGTTTCTGGAATTTATCGACGTGCTGGAGAAAGAAGAAAATCTGAAGTTTGACACCTTCGAGGTTGGTAAGGACAAGCTGCGGATTGTCACCATTGAGCCGATGCCCGAAAAAGTCGCCGCCGACATTGGTATTCCCGACTTAAGCCCGCTGCTGGTGCGCAAAAAGTCGCTGATGGACGAAATAGCCGCTATCGACGTGAGCAAATTCCCCCCTAGTAGGATAAATCTAGTATCTTGTCGGGTAAAATGACCTGACAAATGGCGAAGTATTATGTCTTAGCGCTGAGGGCCGAAGAACAGGCCTCGCTAACGGAACTCGTGCAGCAGCGGCGCGTGGCCAGCGCCCGGCTTGTGCGGGCTCAGTGCCTGTTGGCCGTAGCTACAAACGGCTTGAACTGGAGCGACACCCAGACTAGCCAAGCCTACGGCGTGAGTACGCGCACCCTGGAGCGCCTGCGCCAACGCGCCTGCGAGGCGGGCGTGGAGGCCGCCCTGCTGGGGCAGCCCCGCCAGCAGTGGCCGGCCAGTAAGTACACCGGGGAGGTGGAGGCGCACCTGGCCGCGGCGGCCTGCTCCACCCCGCCCGAAGGGTACGCCCACTGGACATTGCGCTTGTTGGCCGCTCACCTGGTCACGCTGCAGGTGCTGCCCGAGGCCAGCCCGGCGATGGTGGGGCGGGTACTAAAAAAAATGCGTTACAGCCCTGGAAGCGACAGATGTGGGTGATTCCACCCGCTCAGAACGCGGCCTTCGTCTGCGCCATGGAACGGGTGCTTGACGTCTACCAACGCCCGTACGACCCAGCCCAGCCAGTCGTGTGCCTGGATGAGTCGCCCAAGCAATTACTACGCGAAAGCCGCGTGCCACTCCCGCTGCCCGATGGCAGCACCCGCTACGACTGCGAGTACCACCGCCAGGGCGTGGCCCAGGTGTATATGCTGCACGAGCCGCTGGCCGGTCGCCGCCGGGTGCAGGTCGAAGACCGCCATGACCGACTCACGTTTGCCCGGGCGGTAGCCCGCCTGCTGGAGGAGGACTACGCCCAAGCGACGCGCGTGACGCTGGTGCTCGACAATTTGTCGGCGCACCAGCCCGCCGCTTTTTACGAGATTTTTGACCCGGTACGGGCGCACGCCCTGTTGCAGCGCGTGGAATTTGTGTTCACCCCCAAGCATGGCTCGTGGCTCAACATGGCTGAAATCGAGTTTGCCGCCCTGCTCACCCACGGCCTGCCGCAGCGCGTGCCCGACCGGCCGACGCTGGAAGCGCACTGCTACGCTTGGCAACTAGCGCGCAACCAACTGGGGGCACCCACCAACTGGCAGTTTACAACCGAGAAGGCCCGCATCAAACTCAAACGGTTGTACCCGACAACCGGCTAGATTTGACCTACTAGTGGGCTGCGCGTAAAGAGCAAGCCCGGCCAGCCCGACCAGACGTTCACCTATGAAGCTACCGACGTAATATCCAAGGAAAAGCTTTTTGAGCGTCAATACACGCTGGCCCCACCTACCACGGCGGAGGAAGTAATTGGCTACTACGCCAAGCGAATTGCGGAGAACCTCAAACTCCCGTCGCAATTCCAGATACTGGCCCCTAAAATTCGGGAATATCTGGCCGAGCGCCTGTTCCGCGAAACCGTAGACCTAACCGACCCCGGCGTTATCCGGGCGCTAGGCTCCAACCAGGTGAGTTGGGTAGTAACTGAAACTTTCGAAAGAATTTTGCGCCCGTTGGTAGTAGAAGCCAAGGAGCCGGAACTACTACATCAAGCCCGCCCGCTGTCCAGCATTGCACCCTTCCCCACTTCACGCAAGCTGCTGGAATCGTCGCGCACGATATTCAACTACGTGGTTTGCGACAATGAATTTGAGTTGGCCTTCGCCCGCTTCCTCGACCAGGCCCCCGACGTAGCCGCCTTCGCCAAACTCCCCGAAACCTTCGGCTTTTACATCGCCTACACCGACACCCGCAGTAACCTGCGCCACTACTACCCCGATTTTATCGTGCGCCAGCCCGACGGAACCCATTGGGTAGTAGAAACCAAAGGCCGCGAGGACATAGACGTAGCCCGCAAGGACGAAGCCGCCCGCGCTTGGTGCCAGCGCGCTACCGAACTAACCGAAGTGCAGTGGAAGTATTTAAAAGTGATGCAAACCGAGTTCGAACGAATGCAGCCCGACGACTTCGAGGATTTATTGGCTAACAGTCCAGGCTTATTTGATTAGGCATATTAAAAATATGTAAAGAAGCCCCGGCCGCTCGTGCAGCCGGGGCTTCTTTGGCTCACTCCTGACGTTTATGCTTGCGGCGGCGCGGGCTTGGTGCCGTGCCCCGCGTCCACGACGATGCGGGCCTTCGCGTAGGCGGCCACCAGCTCGGGCAGGGCACTTTGCAGGTTGGGCACGCGCACGTCGAGCCGGGTCATGGCCTGGCGGGCTTCGCTCAGGTGCTGCAGGGCGGCTTCGCGCAGGACGCTGCCGCTCATGGCTTGCTGGCGCGGCGTGCCCAGCAGCGGCTTGTAAGTGGCCGTGCGGTCGTGCAGAACTTGCAGCTGCTCGGCCGTCACCATTTCTTCGGCCAGGGCAGCGGCCAGGGGCAGGGCCGTGGTGTAGAGGCTTTCCAGCGCGGCGGCCTGCGTGAGGCCGCGCATGTCGTCGAGGGCCGAGCGGGTGTAGGCGGCGGCTTTGGCCAGGTCGGCGTGGCCGCCGTCCAGGTACAGGGCTTTCAGGCCCTGCACGACGGGCATGGCCGCGTCGAGCACCGCGACTTCCGCCAGGTCCTTGGTTTCGGTGTAGCCTTTGCTACCGGTGCCGCTGCGCTGCTGGGTTTTCTCGTCCAGGGCCGCCAAGGCGCTTTGCAGGGCCGCGTAGTCGGGCAGCAGCTTCGCGTACAGCGGCTCCCAGGCGGGGCGCTGGTCGGTGAGCAACTGGAGCACGTTGCGGGCCATGCCCTGGTAATTTACTTCGGCGTCGGTCATCAGAATAAAAAAATAGAAGAGTACAAGCGGCCGGATTCTTATAACCCAGCCCGCTGCTAATGTAAGGGCCCCGGGCACGCCCGGCCGGGCCGGTAGCCCCGGCCAGGGCACGCAGCCAAAAGCCCGGACTGGAGTCGGCGGCCACGAGTAGGATATCGGCGGGGCGAAGTAGGATATCTTTCAGGCAAAGCAGCGTGCCTGCGCTCGAGAGCAGGATATCTTTCAGTATAAGTAGGACATCTTCGGGAACAAGCAACTTGTCGGCAGCACTGAGCAGCGTGGCGGGGCCACGAAGGGGCTTGTCGGCGGTTTTGCGGGTTGGGGGGGCCTCAAAACAGAAAGTCGAACCCTACAAACACCAGCTTCTCCTCGCCTACTGAGTACGTCACGTTCACGACGGCTTGCTTGAGCACGTCCACGTACACGCCGCCGCCGAAGCCGGTGTGGAAGGCGTTGAGGCCCTTGCGCACGTCCACGTCGGAATACACGCGGCCGGCGTCGGCCAGGCCCAGCACGCCGAGCTTGCCGGGGAAGATGTAAGCATTGAAGCTGAAGAGCTGCAAGCGGGCCTCGAAGTTGCCGTAGAGGGCCGTGCGGCCGGCGTAGCGGGTACGCCGGTAGCCGCGCAGGTTGGTGGTGCCGCCCAGCGTGTTGGCCTGGTAGAAGCGGTAATCGCCCAGGTTGTGCTGCACGCCCACGCGCCCGGCGTAGGTGAGGCGGAACGGAAAGCTGGGCGTGAGGTAGGCGCTAATTTCCGAGCTGAGGCGGCCGTAGGTGAGCTTTTCGCTGTTGAGCTGCCAGTTGTACTGGGCCTCGTTGTGCCAGCGCAGGCCGATGCGCGGGTCCTTCTCCTCCGACACGGCGTCGATGTTGAAGTAGAACAGCCCGCCCAGGTACTGGTTGGATTTGAAATCGGAGGAACGCACGCCAAAGCGACGGTTATCGTTGCCCGCCCCGATGCTGTCCTGTATCACCTGCCCAATGGGGTCGGTTTCGACCCGAAACTGATCGTACTGGGGCCCCAGGCCCACTTTGATAAAGTTAAAAATGTGGCGCTCGAAGGTCGGGGCCACGTAGAGGCGGTTGAAGCGCACCCGGTACGAGTTGTTGACGGTGAAGTTGGTGGGCTGGGGCTGGTCGGGGGGGCGCACCGCGAGGTTGCGCGAGTCGTTGCCGAGCCCGAAGAAGTTGTAGAGCAGCTGGGGCCCGTAGTACTGCGCCGCCACGTGCAGATCGGTGTGGCCAAACACGCGGGTGAACTGGCCCGCGTAGCGCAGGTTGTAGGCCTCGCGGGCCGGGGCGAAGTTGGCCGTCAGGGTCTGCTCCGAGCCGAACGGGTCGCGGCGGAAGCCGTAGCGCCGGTGCGTGACGCCGCCGCCCAGCAGCAGGCCGTCGTCGATGTTGTAGCCAAAAAACACGGCCGGGCCGGTGTAATTCAGGCGGTAATCCTTGAGGTCGAAGCGCTTGGGGTGGTCGTAGCGGCTCACGTCCACGCCCGGCTCCAGGCGCAGGCGGGCTTCGGAGCCGGTCAGCACCACGTTGCCCGTGTCGGCGTCGTACACCTGGGTGCGGTGGCGGATGCCGGCCACGTGCGAGCGGTCAATGATGGAGTCGCGTCCCGTGCCGCCGATGATGCGCAGCTTGATGGCCTTGCGCACGTCGCCGCGCACCACGTACACGTCCTGACCGGCAATGCCGTAGAGGCGCAGCTCATCGGTCACCTTCACGTCGAGCGTGCGGTCGTAAATCGTGCTCAGGTTACCCTTTTTGCTGATTTTTTGCACCAGCACGTGGGTTTTGCCGTCGGGCCGGCGGTCCACCGTGAACTTCTCGTTTTTCCGCGAGCCACGCACCTCCACGATGTTGGCCAGCAGGTCGGCGTACTTGCCGGCCACGTCGGGCAGCAGGGCCCGGCGGCTTTTCAGCTTGGCCACAATCTCGGCCCCGTGCAGGGCATAAATCGCGGCCGGCCATTTGTCGCGGAACGCCTTTTCAATTACCTCGTCGGTGAGGTGGGCCTTCAGGTACTCGGCCTGCTCCACCCACTGCTCCCGGCTCACGCCGCTCATGAAAGTGCGGTCGTTGCTGAGGGCCGTCTGGTTCAGGCCTTTGTAGTCGGCGTAATCGTAGCCGAAGTTCTGGAAGTTGCGCACCGCAAACTTGCGGCTGGCCAGGTAGGGCAGCACGCCGTCGCCTTTGAAGAAGGCGATGTCGCGGTCTTTGGGCACGGCCACGTAGGTGCGGTTGCCATCCTTATTTTTCTGTTCGCTCCAGCGCCACTGGTCCTCGTGGCGGTCCCAGTCGCCAATCCACATATCGAACAAACGCGAGCGGGCAAAGGCTACCTCGTCCACGCGGTTGTCGTTGTCGTCGAGCAAGCGGCCCAGCATCTTCTCCGTGTCCACCAGCTTCTTGGCGAAGTCCAGGCTGGCCACGTTGCTTTGGTTGTCCTTGGCGTCTTCCTCCAGGGCCACGGCCTTGTTGGCAAACTGCGGAAAGTACTGGCCCAGCAGCGGGTCGGCGGGGATGTAGCGCGGCACCGGGTTGGTGTGCAAAATGCCGGCCGCCGTGCCCAGCGGCGGCAGCACAAACGAGGCGTAGGGGTGCTGCGCCGACACCTGGTCTTGGAGCACGGCCTTGGCCAGGCCCGTGCGCAGGGCCTCGGGCAGCACCGCGGCGGGGTCCTTGTCGAGGGTGCGCAGCGTGAAGCCGTGGCCGGCCTCGTTGCGCAGCTTCAGCGAGGCGGTTTGCTTGCCGCCGCCGGTTTTGTAGGGCGTGAGGCCCCCTTGCTCGCGGGCCAGGTCGAGCACCGGAAACGCCACCGGCGCGGCCCACTCGGCGCGGTAGTGCTGGCCCAGCAGCCAGTTGTGGAACTTGCCGTGCTGGTTGTAGGCCGGGTTCACGGCCACCGTGCGCAAGCTGTCGGCCCCGAAGGCGGGGCGCTTGGCCGGTAGGGGCCACACGGCCTGTGCGGGCTCGTCGTCGTCGTCGCGGTCCTTCTTCTTTTTCTTCTTGTGGTGCTTGCTCAAAGCCTGGGCCGGCACGGCCGCAATGGCCCCGCCGGCGCCGGTGGTGTAGAGGCGGGTGCGGAACACCTGGTGGGCAGTTTCGCCGGTGCCGTTGGGCACTAGAAACTCGCTCCACACCTCCCCGTTGTCGTAGTAATTCACCCGCGCGAAGCCCTTCTCTTTGTCGGAAAACAGGGCCCCGCCGCCGTCGCCGGGCTTCACGTGCTGGGTTTTGCAGCCCGAGCCGCTGGTGATGTAGTGCGTGTTGTTCTCCTTGAAATACTGGAGGTTGTGCTCGTGCCCGTTGGAGTAAATAATGTTCGGGTACTTGGCGAAGATATCGGTCAGGCCTTTCTTGTACGCTTGGTAGGCCGGGTAGGAGAGGTCTTGGCTGATGCCGCCGTACTTGCGGGCCCAGGGGTAGATGGAGCCGATGACCGGCAGCGGCACAAAGGCGTACTTGAAGACGATGCTGAGCGGGAAAATATGGTCGGCCAGCGTGAAGTAGCCGCCGTGGATGCCGTCGGAGTACAGCGGGTGGTGGGCCACCACCATGATGTGCTTGTCTTGGTTGCGGGCGATGATGTCTTCCACTTGGGCGTAGATATCGGCGTCGGACGAGATGTTGCAGAAGCCGTTGGCGGGCCGGAGCTCGGCCGGCGTCAGGAACCACTGCGAGTTCAGGAAAATCAGCACTAGGTTGTCTTGCACCCGCACCTCGTAGGGCCCCGGGCAGCCGTCGCGGGGCAGCAAAAAGTCGCCCGTGTAGCTGAAGGCCGTCGAGTCTTTCTTCAGGTAGCTCTCCGTGAATTCCTGCTCGCGGTTCACCTGGGCCAGGCCGTTGCGCGTGCCCTGGATCCAGTCGTGGTTGCCGGGCGTCATGTACTTCTCGCCCTGGTAGCCCTTCAGCACGTCGAGCTGGGCCGTGATGCGGCCCTCGGCGGTGCGGCGGTCCACGGCTCCCACCGGCGGCATGCCCTGGTTATATATGTTGTCGCCGAGGAAAATGGTGGTGCTCCGGGCCCCGGCCTGCATAATTTGCTTGCGCAGGAAGTTCAGCGACGGCTCGCCGCCGTTGGCCGGCAGCACGGGGTTGCCCACGTCGCCAATTAGGAACACCGAGTAGCGGAGGTGCGTGGTGTCGGGGGGCGTGGTTTTTTCCCAGCCCACGGCCCCGCGGCGGTAGTTGGGCTTGGGGTGCAGCGGGTTGTTGGGCGATTCGCCGGCTTCCCCGATTTCTTCAATTTGGGCCCACCCCGCCGCGGGACGCCCCGCCACTAATACAATCAATAGCCCCAAAACGCGTATAAATGCCTTCATGCAATAAGGTCCTTCCAATAATAAATAGTAAACTTCGTGGGATGGCGGCTGGCCCCGGCTTGGCCGCAATAATAATCTTGTAAAAATACGGGAGACCCAGGCAAGTTGCCCCCGCCCCACTGCGCCGCTGGGTTTAACTTGCCTGGCCGCACCCGCGTTTAAAGCAAGCGCGCGGCCCTTTTGCCTCGTCCCCGCATGGAAACCCTCCCCCTCCCAGCCTCGCCGCCCGCCGCCCCACCGCCCGCTTCTGCGGGGGCCCCAGCTGCCGCAGCCGCAGCCGCTAATTTGCTCAAAACCGATAAGCCTGCCAAGGCCGACAAGCCCGCGCTTTCGCCCTTGGTAGAAGCCGCACGCGCCGCCGTGGTGCCGCTGCTCGAAACCCAGCTGGCCCCTACCCTCACCTACCACACCCTGCGCCACACCACCACCGTGGCCAAGGAGGCCCGGGCCCTGGCCGCCGCCGCCGGCCTGGGGCCCGCCGATACCGAGGCGCTGCTGGTGGCCGCCTGGTGGCACGACACCGGTTACCTCGACGTGTACGACGGCCACGAGTACCGCTCGATGGAGCGCGCCGCTGCCTGGCTGGCTGAGCAGGGCGTGCCCGCCGAGCGCATCGAATTAGTGCAAACCCTCATCCAGGCCACGCACCGCGACGAGGCAGCCGAAACCGAGCTGCAACAGCTGCTCGTCGACGCCGACATGAGCAACCTGGCCCGCGACGATTTCCAGGCCAGCGCCGAACTGCTGCGCACCGAGTGGGAAGTGGCCTTAGGCAAGACCTACACCAGCGGGGAATGGGCCGAGCTCCAGCTCACCTTCATGCAGGCCCACCACTACCACTCCGAGGCCGGCAAGGCGCGCTACAACAAAGACTTTAGGGCCAACAAGAAGGAGCAGCGCGACGAGCTCAAGAAGATTGAGAAGAAGACCAAGAAGCGCGCCGAGGCCAAAACCGGGACCCTGGCCCAGCCCAAGCGCGGCATCGAAACCATGTTCCGCACCATGTACGGCAACCACATGAAGCTGAGCGACATGGCCGACAAAAAGGCCAGCATGATGATTTCGCTCAACGCCGTGCTGCTCTCGGTTATCATCACCTACCTGGGGGCCAAAAGCTCGGCCCTGGGGCCCTCTTTCACCCGCAACCCCATGCTGGCCGTGCCGATGGGCATTCTGCTGCTCACCTCGTTGGGCTCGGTGGTGACGGCCATCCTCTCGGCGCAGCCCGACGTAACGAGCTTCAAGTGGCTCAAAAAGAGCCCCGAAATTGCCACCAACCGGCGCGTCAACCTGCTGTTTTTTGGCAACTTCACCAAGCTCAGCCTCGACAACTTCCAGGCCGGCATGCGCGACCTGATGCGCGAGAAGGACATGCTCTACACCAACATGGTAACCGACGTGTACTACCTCGGCGAGGTGCTGGCCCGCAAGTACGGCCTGCTGCGCAAAAGCTACTCCATCTTCATGGTGGGCCTGATTTTGACGGTCCTCTCTTTCGGCATCGTGCTGGCCTATAAGTCGTAGAAACCGCCCGGTGGGCCGTACTTTTGCCCACTGCTATGGCCCCGTAGTTCAACGGATAGAACAAGGGTTTCCTAAACTTTAGATGTGAGTTCGATTCTCGCCGGGGCCACTTAAATTTTTGACTCACAGCTAAATAGCAGCACTTCTGATTCTGGAGGATGCTGCTATTTTTTTTACCCTTCCACTTCCCACCCGCTATAAAAAACCGCTACTCCCGCTGGCTGCTTTTGCTGGCCGCGGGGCCCCTGTTTTGCCTGTGCAGCAAAGCACGGGCCGGCGTTGCGCCGGGCACGGGCCCTGGTGTGGGCCGTGGCAGTGTGTAAAAGCGGTGCTTTTAAGGCAATAGGCCCGCCCGGGGCCCTGGTTTTCCCGTAAGTATTACCCGCTGCGCCCTGGGGTACCGGCGGGTATTCTTTCAGCGACCCCTCATCATTCTACCACTATTTTCGATGAATCAATCCCTTCAGGGGCCGGCCTTGGGCAATTAAGCGGAATAATTCGATTTCTTTTGCCCTGCTTTTGATGGCCCGCCGCGGCTTATTTTCTTGGTTGGTATGCCCTTGTTTGCTTCGTCTGCGCCCCGCGTGCCCCGGCCTTTGGCTGGCCACGACGACGCGGCCTTGGTGCAAGCGCTCGGCGGCAGCGGCGGCGAGGCGGCCTTTGCGGAGATATACGAGCGGTATTGGTACGAGCTTTACGCCGCTGCCTACCGCAAGCTGGGGACTGCCGAGCTGGCCGAAGAAGTAGTGCACGACGTGCTGGCCGCCCTGTGGCAGCGGCGGGCCCAACTAGCCGTCGAGCACCTGAAAAGCTACCTGCTGGGCGCAGCCCGCTTCCGTACCATCGACGCCCTGCGCGCCCGCCTGGCCTACGCTCATTACCTCGACCACCAGCGCGGCCACGCCCCCGAAGCCGACAGCAGCACCGAAAATGCGTTGGCCGCCAGCGATTTATCGGCCGCCCTGCTGGCCGGCCTGCGCCAACTACCCGCCCACACCCAGGCCGTGTTCCGGCTCAGCCGCTTCGAGCACCACTCGGTGCCGGAAATCGCCAGTCGCCTCAACCTCTCGCCCAAGACCGTGGAGTATCACCTCACCCGGGCCCTTAAGCTGCTGCGCGTGAGCCTGCGCGACTTTGTGCTGCTGGCGCTGTGGTGGTGCTGGTAGGGCCCCGGGGCCCGGGGTTTTAATCTTTTTTTTGCGGGCCGGCCAGGGGTTTGGCACCTTTCTCCGACTTACTAGGACGAACCCGGCCCCACCGGCCGCTTGCCCATGACTGACCCCACCCTCCAAGCCCTGCTGCACCGCTACCGCGACGGCACTTGCACCCCCGCCGAAACGCGGGCCGTGGAGGACTGGTACGCGGCTCAGCCCGACGGGCCCGAGCCCTCCTTGGCCGTGGCTGAACGCGAGGCTTTGCGGTGCCGGCTGTGGCAGCGTTTGCGGCCGGCCCCAGTGACCCTTGGGCAGCGCACCGCTGGGGCCCTAGCTGGCGGGCGGTGGTTGGCCGCGGCCGCGGTGGCCGCTGGCCTGGGGGTGGGGAGCGGCCTGCTGGGGCCTCGGCCGGGGCCCCAGCAGGCCCCGGGGGCGTGGGAGGTGCGCTACAACGGCACGGCCCGCACGCAAGCAGTGCAGCTGCCCGACGGCAGCAACGTAACCATCCAGCCCACCAGCCGGCTGCGCTACCGCGCCGGTTTTGCCGGGGGGCAGCGGGCAGTGTACCTGCGCGGGGAGGCTTTTTTTAGGGTAGCGCACGACGTGGCCCATCCGTTCCGGGTGCTCACGGCCGACCTGGAAACCCGCGTGCTGGGCACCAGCTTTACGGTGCGGGCCTACCCGCAGCAGGCCGAAACCGTGGTGCAAGTGCGCACGGGCCGGGTGCAGGTGCAGCCGCTGCGGCCGGTGCCAGCCATTGCCTCGGCCCAGGACGTAGCGCCGGCCCGGGCAGCGGGGGCCCTGGTACTGCTACCCAACCAGCAGGCCGTGTACGCCCCGGCCCGGCAGCGGCTGCGCCGCGAACTGGTGCCCCAGCCCGCCCAGCTGGCCCCGCAACCCTTTGCTTATGACAACCGGCCGGTGGCCGAAGTGCTCGACGCCTTGCAGGAGGCCTACGGCGTGGCCATTCGTTACCGGCCCGCGGCGGTGGCGGGCTGCACCGTAAACCTAAACCTGCGAAGCCAAGCGTCGCTCTTCGCCAAGCTCGACGCGCTGTGCCAAGCCACGGGCGCGTCTTACACCCAGGCCGACGCCGAAATAACGTTTCACTCGACCAGTTGCCAGTCAATTTAATCTTGCTAAAATAATGTATATTTATTGCAATCGTTTGCACATAGGTACTCGTAGGTCCCGATACCCGCCGCGGCTCGGGATTGCTCATTCCTCTTCTTACGCCGCTTAGCGGCCTTGCTTACCGGTTCACCCTTTACTCTTCCCACATGCTACCAAGGCTACTTTTTTCGCCGGCCCTGCCCACCCTCAAGCGCGCCGCGCTGCTCCAGCCCCTGTGCCTCACGCTGCTCAGCAGCATGGCCGTGGCCAACCCGACGGCCGCGCAGCCGTCGCTCACGCAAGCCGTTACCCTCAACGCCCAGGACGCGACGGTGTACACCGTGCTGGCCGACATTGAGAAACAAACGGACGCGCGCTTCCAGTACAGCCGCCAGCTCATCCGGGCCGGCCGCCACGTGAGCCTCAAGGCCGCGGGGCAGCCACTGGGCGAAGTGCTGGTGGCGCTGCTGGAGCCCCTGTGCATTCGCTACACCCTTACCGCTGAGGGCATTGTGCTGCGGCCCGCCGCCGACACGCCCGTAACAGGCAAGGTGGTGGACGAGAAGGGCGAGGCCCTGCCCGGCGTAAACGTCATCGTGAAGGGCACCAGTGTGGGCACCGCCACCGGGGCCGACGGCCAGTACACCATCAACGCGCCCACGGGGGCCACACTGGTGTTCAGCTTCGTGGGTTACACGGCCCAGGAGATTCCGCTAAACGGCCGCGCCACGCTCGACGTAAAGTTTGAAGCCGCGGCTTCGCAGACGCTGAACGACGTAGTGGTGGTGGGCTACGGCACCCAGGTGAAGCGCGAGGTAACCGGCGCCATCGCTTCGGTGAAGGGCTCGGAGCTGGTCAACCAGTCGTCGCAAAACCCGGTCAGCTCGCTGCAAGGCAAGGTGTCGGGCGTGCAGATTACCAACTCGGGCACGCCGGGCGGGGCCCCCCAGATCCGGGTGCGGGGCACGGGCTCCATCGGGGGCGTGTCGCCGCTATACGTGGTGGACGGCACCTTCCTACCGGACGGGGCCGATTTGAGCTTTCTCAACCAGGACGACATCGCCTCGATTGAGGTGCTGAAGGACGCCGCCAGCGCCTCGATTTACGGCATCAAGGCCGCCAACGGCGTGATTCTGGTGACCACCCGGCGCGGGCAGTCGGGGGCCCCGCGCATCAACTACAACGGCTTCGTGGGCGTCCAAACCGTCACCAACAAGGTGCAGATGGCCAACGCTTCGGAGTACGCCACGCTCTACAACGAGAAGAACGCCCTGCAAGGGGCCCCAGCCAGCGCCAACCTGGCCACCGACTTGCCCTCGACCGACTGGTTCAACCAGCTCTCGCGCAAGGCCCTCATCACCAACCACCAGCTCAGCTTGAGCGGGGGCTCGGACAAGATTTCGTACTCGTTCAGCGGCTCGTACCTCAAGCAGCAGGGCATCATCAAGAACAACGATTTTGAGCGCATCACGGCGCGCCTGCAAACCGACTTCAGCGCCACGGACCACATCAAGCTGGGCTACAACGTGCTGTTTTCCAACATCAACTCGACCGATGTACCGGGTGACATCTTTTACCAGGGCTACGTGGCGCCGCCCGTGGTGCAGCCGTTTCTGCCCAGCGGGCGCTACGGCGACCCGGGCCTGATCGGCACCGGCCTCGGCAGCTTCTCGAACCCCCAGGGCACGCTGGATTACTTCAACCAGCAGTCGCAGCGCCAGAACCTGGTGAGCAGCGTGTTCGCCTCGTTCAACTTCCTGCAGTACCTTACTTTCCGCACCAGCCTGGGCGTGAACTACGGCAGCAGCAAGTTTTACAACTACCAAAAGGCCGACTCGCTCACCACGGTGCAGGTATACCGGGGCAACACCTTACGCAGGAGCTTCGGGCAAAACAACCAGGTGCAATGGGAAAACACCCTCACGTTTGACCGCTCGTTTGGCACCGACCACCACCTCACGGCCCTGGTGGGCACCACGGCCCTGCGCTACCGTACAGATAATATTACTGGCAGCATCAACGGGGTACCGTCTGGCTCTAATGATTTTCTCTACTTCAGACTAGGCACGGGTAATACCGCTAATCTTAACCCTGCGGACACCGAATTACCCGATTTATACAAGCTGTTCTCGGTGTTTGCCCGCGTCAACTACGCCTACAAGGGCCGCTACTTGCTGACGGCCAGCATCCGGCGCGACGGCTCCAGCCGGTACTCCGAGCGCTACGGCAACTTCCCGTCGGTGGGCCTGGGCTGGGTCGTGTCCGACGAGTCGTTCCTGCAGAACAACTCCATCTTCTCATTCCTGAAGCTGCGGGCCAGCTACGGCATTTTGGGCAACAGCCAGCTGCCGAACAGCAACATTGCCACCCAGTTGGTTGACTTCGGGGCGGGCTACGGCACTTTCTTCAACGGGCAGTTTTACCCCGGTGCCACCGTGGGCACGCTGGCGGCCAATCAGCTGCGCTGGGAAAAAGTGCGCGAAGCCGACGCCGGCCTGGAAATGCGCTTCCTGGACAACCGCCTGACGGCCGAGTTTGACTACTACAACCGCCGCACCGTCGACGCCGTGTTCCCGGTGCCGGTCCTGATTTCGCCCGGCTACACCAATAGCGGCGGCTTTCTGTCGAATAGCGCCACTTTCCAAAACCAGGGCGTGGAAATGGCCCTGCGCTGGGCCCCCACCGCCACCGGCGACTTTAGCTACAACCTGGGCATCACCGGGGCTTACAACCAGAACAAAGTCATCTCAACGGCGGGCAACGCGCCGCTGTACGCGGGGGGCCTGCCGGTGGCCGGCTACTTGGCCACGGTGTCGCAGGTGGGGGCCCCGTTGGGCGCCTTCTACGGCTACGAAGTGGCGGGCGTGTTTCAGACCGCGCAGGACGTAACCGGCTCGGCCCAGCCCGGCGCGAAGGCAGGTGACCTGCGCTACCGCGACGTGAACGGCGACGGCGTGATTGACAACCGCGACAAGGTGGTGCTGGGCAACCCCAACCCGCGCTTCACCTACGGCGTCAACACAAACTTCCGCTACAAAGGATTCGACCTGCAAATTGACATCCAGGGCGTGGGCGGCGTCGAGGTACTCAACGGCTTGCGCGAGGTGCGTTACGGCAACGAGAACTTCACCAAGGCTTTTTACGACACGCGCTGGACGGGCGCGGGCTCGACCAACTCGGCCCCGTCGGCCAACCTGGCGGGCACTAACCTCGACGTGAGCTCGTACTACATTGAGAAGGCCGACTACATCCGCCTGCGCAACGTGCAGCTGGGCTACAACTTCCCCAAGGCCGTGACCGGGGCCCTGCGCACCCAAACGCTGCGCCTCTACGCCAATGCCCAGAACCCCCTGACGCTGACCAAGTACTCGGGCTTTACGCCCGAAGTGGGCGGGGCCCCCACCAGCGCGGGCATCGACCTGAACGTGTACCCGCTTTCGGCAACTTACAACATCGGTATTAACATTGGTTTTTAACATTTTAGCCCATCTATTCGCATGAAAAAGCAAGCATCGTTTCTATTCCGGCGCACCGTGCCGGTACTGCTCGGCTTGGGCCTGACGGCCGGCGTCGTGTCGTCGTGCTCGAAGTACCTCGACGTGAACCCACAGGGGCAGCCCAAGGCGGAGCAATTCTTTCAAACCCAGGCCGACGCCACGCTGGCCATCAACGCGGCGTATGGCAAATTGCGCGAGTGGAACCTGACGGCCTTCAACTGGCTGGCTGTGACGACGCTGACCTCGGACGACGCCGAGAAGGGCAGCGTGGCGGGCGACGCCGAGTTCCTGAACAACTTCGTATTTTTCCGCATCACCTCGACCGAAGGGGCCGTGGAAGGCTACTGGACTGGCCAGTACCAGGGCATCAACGTGTGCAACCAGGTGATTCAGAACGTGCCCAACGTCAGCGCAATGGACGCCACGCTGAAAGCCCGTTACGTGGCCGAGGCGCAGTTTGTGCGCTCGTTGCAGTACTTCAACTTGGTGCGGGCCTTCGGCGACGTGCCGCTGAGCGTGAAGCCCGCCGAAACGCCCGATGAGTTGAACCCCGCCCGGGCCCCCAAAGACCAAGTGTACGCCCAAATTGTGAGCGACCTGACGGCCGCAGCGGCCGTGCTGCCCACCTCGTACTCGGCCGCCGACCAGGGCCGCGCTACCAAGGGGGCCGCGCTGGCACTGCTCTCGAAAGTGAAGCTGTACCAGAAAAACTGGGCCGACGCGCTGAGCGCCTCCGACCAGGTGATGGCTCTGAACTACGCGCTGGCCCCGGACTTTTACAAGATGTTCCGGGTGCCGGGCGAGAACGGCACCGAGTCGATTTTCGAGATTCAGTCGCAAACCCTGGTGGGCAACTGCGGCGCCTCGAACAACCAGTGGGCCCAGGTGCAGGGCGTGCGCCCGCAGTTCGGCTGGGGCTTCTTCAACCCCACGGCCGACCTTGAAGCTGCGTTTGAGCCCGGCGACACCCGCAAGCTGGGCACCATTCTGCTCCGCGGCTCTACCACGCCCGACGGCGACAAAATCGACCCGAACGCCTCCAACATGCGCTACAACATGAAGGCCTACGTGCCGAACTCGTACCCCAAGGACTGCAACTACGGCGCCGACCAGAACATCCGGGTGCTGCGCCTGGGCGAGGTGCTGCTCATCAACGCCGAGGCCGCCAATGAGTTGGGCCAGAGCGCCAAGGCCTTAGTAGACGTGAACCGCATCCGGGTGCGGGCCGGGCTGGCCCCGCTGGCCGCTGGCCTCTCGCAAGACGCCCTGCGCCAGGCCATCTGGAAGGAGCGCCGCGTGGAGCTGGCCCTGGAGTACGGCGACCGGTACTTCGACCTGGTGCGCCAGGGCCGCGCCGGCATCGTGCTGCGCGCCGCCGGCAAAAACTTCGTGGACGGCAAGAACGAGCTGATGCCCATCCCGCTGAGCCAAATCACGCTCAGCGGCGGCAAGCTGACGCAGAACCCCGGCTACTAACCGCCGCACCACCCAAAAACCTGGGGCCCTAATGGACCCCAGGTTTTTTTATCTCCTTTCGCTTTGGTTTTAACCCCACAATTTTTGCGGGTACTGGGCCTCTGGGCCGCGCTGGGGGCCCTGGCCGCTGCCGGCGCGTGCCAGAAAACGCCCGACGCCGCCCCGGTGGCCCCCACCCCGCCGCCTACCGCGCCGGCCACGCCCACCGTGACGGATCCTACCGCCGACCGCCTGCTGCTGGATAAAGTGCAGCAGAACACGCTGCGCTACTTCTACGAGGGCGGCCACCCCATCAGCGGCATGGCACGCGAGCGCAACACCTCGGGCGAAACCGTGACGAGCGGCGGCACCGGCTTCGGGGTGCAGGCGTTGGTGGTGGGCGCCAGCCGCGGCTGGCTGGCCCGGGCCGACGCCGTGGCCCGCACCCAGAAAATCTGCGACTTCCTGGCCCGTGCCGACCGCTTCCACGGGGCCTGGCCGCACTGGCTGAACGGCAGCACGGGGGCCGTCATTCCCTTCAGCGCCCAGGATAACGGCGGCGACTTGGTGGAGACTTCGTACCTGATAAACGGCCTGCTGGTGGCCCGTGCCTACTACGACGGCGGGGGCCCCGAGGAAACCGTGCTGCGCCAAACCATCACCCGGCTCTGGGAATCGGTGGAGTGGGACTGGTACGCCAGCCGCGGCGACGGCCTGCTGTACTGGCACTGGAGCCCTTCGGCGCAGTGGGCGATGAACCTGCCGATTCGCGGCTGGAACGAGGCGCTGATTACCTACGTGCTGGCCCTGGGCTCGCCCACACACGCCATTGCGCCGGCCGTGTACCAGGCCACCTGGGTGGGCAGCGGCCTGGGCGCGGGGCTCGTGAGCGAAGGCTATAAATTGCCGCTGGGGCCTTTCTACGGCGGGCCGCTGTTTTTTGCGCACTACTCGTTTCTGAGCCTCGACCCGCGCCGGATGCAGGACCAGTACGCCAACTACTGGCAGCAAAACGTCAGCCACACGCTCATCAACCGCGCCTACTGCCTCTACACCGCGCCCAAGGCCAATGGCTACTCGGCCAGCCTGTGGGGCCTCACAGCTTCCGACGACCCCGACGGCTACAAGGCCCACCAGCCCACGGCCGACAACGGCACGGTGTCGCCCACGGCGGCGCTTGCCTCGTTCCCGTATGCGCCTTACTACGCCATGCAGGCGCTGCGCAACTACTACGGTTCACTAGCTGCCCGGCTCGTGGGCGAGTTCGGTCCGCGCGATGCTTATAACCCGTCGCGGGGCTGGGTGGGGCAGGACTTTCTGGCTATCGACCAGGGCCCCATTATCGACATGATTGAGAACTACCGCAGCGGCTTGCTCTGGCAGCTGGGCACGAAAATCCCCGAGCTGCAAACCGGCTTGCAGCGGGCCGGCATTGGGGCCCCCGCCTACGCCCCGGGCTTCTATTTGGCCGTGCCCGAGGCCCGCACCGGCCGCTACGACCTGCTGAAGCACCCCGACCAAAACGCCTACCCGCTGGCCGTGGCCCTGGCCGCCGCCGGCGCCTACACCCTCACCCTGGAAGCCGCCGACGGCACCGTGGTGGAAACGCCCTGGGCCAACCGGCAGCTGGCCGCCGGCCAGTACACCGTGGCCCTGGGCGCCACTGCCCCGGCCGGCGACTACACCGTGCGCCTGGCCGGCGGCGCGGCCGGCACGGGGGCCCTCACGCTGCTCGTCACGCTTCACTGATTTTTTTTCGCATGAAACCCTGGCTTTTCTCTCTTATACTCAGCGGTCTGGCGCCGGCCGTGGGACTAGCCCAGCGGGCTCCGGCGCCAGCCAAGCCGGCCACCAAACCTGCCGCTTTCGACCCGCGCCAGCGGCCCCGCCACCTCACCGACGAGCAGCTGCTCGACCAGGTGCAGCGCCAGACGTTCCGTTATTTCTGGGATTTTGGGCACCCGGTGAGCGGCATGGCGCGGGAGCGCAGCAACAAGTCGTACGACTACGGCGACGAGGTGGTGACGACCGGCGGCACGGGCTTCGGCCTGATGGCCATCATCGTGGCCGCCGAGCGGGGCTGGATCACGCGGGCCCTGGCGGCGGCGCGGGTCAGCAAAATCGTGAACTTCTTGTGGAAGGCCGACCAGTACCACGGCGCGTTTCCGCACTGGTACGACGGGGCCACGGGCCACACCATCCGCTTCAGCCCAAAAGACGACGGAGCCGATATTGTGGAAACGTCCTTTATGTACGAGGGCTTGCTCTGCGCCCGCCAGTACTTCACCAAGGACACGCCCGACGAAAGCAACGTGCGCAATAAGGTGCTCTGGATGTGGGAGGGCGTGGAGTGGAGCTGGTTTACCCAGGGCCAGAACGTGCTGTACTGGCACTGGAGCCCCAACAACGGCTGGAGCATGAACCACCAGTTGCACGGCTGGAACGAGGCCCTGGTGACCTACGTGCTGGCCGCCGGCTCGCCCCGCTACGCCATCGACAAGGCCGTGTACGACCAGGGCTGGGCTACAGGCCCCGACTACCTGAACGGCAAAACCTACTACGGCCAGCAGCTGCCCCTGGGCCCCGAATTGGGGGGCCCCCTGTTCTTTTCGCACTACTCGTTTTTGGGCCTTAACCCCCACGGCCTGAAGGACGCGCACGCCGACTACTGGGCGCAGAACCAGCGCCACACGCTCATCAACCGCGCCTATTGCGTGGCCAACCCCAAGCACTACAAGGGCTACGGCGCTAACGCCTGGGGCCTCACCGCCTCGGACAGCTACCAGGGCTACGCCGCCCACTCGCCCACCGAGGACCTTGGGGTGATTTCGCCCACCGCGGCGCTGTCGGCTATGCCCTACGCGCCGGCCGAATCGATGCTGGCCCTCAAGCACTTCTACAACGATTTAGGGGATAAAATCTGGGGGCCCTACGGCTTCGTGGACGCCTACAGCGAGGAGCACAACTGGTACGCCAAGTCGTACCTGGCCATCGACCAGGGCCCCATCGTGGCCATGATTGAGAACCAGCGCACTGGCCTGCTCTGGAAGCTCTTCATGAGCGCCCCCGAGGTGCAGCGCGGCCTGACGAAGCTGGGCTTTGAGAGCCCGGAACTGAAGAAGTAGAACGAGGCCTTAATCGCTATTCCCAGGCCGTCATGCTGAGTGCAGCCGAAGCATCTCTACTGCGGCAGTGATCCAATCGGCTGGTTAGTCAGCGGGAGAGATGCTTCGGCTGCGCTCAGCATGACGGCCTGGAGTTAAAGCAGGTATTTCATGACGGCCTTTTTCTGATTTTACCTTGAAAAACATCCTCTTTCTTCTCCTCCTAGCCACGGCCGCCGCGGCCCAGCCGGGGCCCCCGCGCCGCACCTACTGCAACCCACTGAACCTGGACTACGGCTACACGCCCATCCCGAACTTCTCGACCGCGGGGCGGCACCGCGCCACGGCCGACCCAGTGATTACGCTTTTTAAGGGCACGTACTATTTATTCTCGACCAACCAACGCGGGTATTGGCACAGCAAAGACTTGTACGACTGGCAGTTTATTGAGCGCACGTTCATTCCGCCGGGGCTGAAAACCTACGACGACCTGTGCGCGCCGGCCGTGTGCGCCGTGGGCGATACGCTGCTGGTGTTCGGCTCGACGCAGGAGAAAAACTTCCCGCTCTGGATGAGCACCGACCCGTTGCACAACCAGTGGAAGCACGCCGTGTACCCCTTCCAGGCGGGGGCCTGGGACCCGGATTTTTTCCTCGACACCGATGGCAAGCTGTACTTGTACTGGGGCAGCTCGAACACCTACCCGCTCTACGGCCAGCAGATCAGCCGCAAAACCTTCCAGCCCATGGGCGAGAAAAAGGAGATGTTCGGGCTGAACGACAAGCAGTTCGGCTGGCAGCGCTTCGGCGAATACCTGGACAATACCTTCCTCGACCCGTTCATGGAAGGCGCCTGGATGACCAAGCACAACGGCAAGTACTACCTGCAATACGGGGCCCCGGGCACCGAATTCAGCGGCTACGCCGACGGCGTGCAGGTGGCCACCGGGCCCCTGGGGCCCTTCGTGCCGCAGCCGCACAACCCGTTTGCCTACAAGCCCGGCGGCTTTGCGCGCGGGGCGGGCCACGGCAACACGTTCCAGGACGTGTGGGGCTCGTACTGGCACCTTTCGACGATGGTGGTGGCGGTGAAAAACAACTTCGAGCGGCGGCTGGGCCTGTGGCCCGCGGGCTTCGACGCCGACGGCGTGCTCTACACTGACACCGACTTTGGCGACTACCCGCACTACCTGCCCACCGGCCCCGCCGACCACCTCAAAAGCACCTTCACCGGCTGGATGCTGCTCAACTACCAAAAGCCGGTGCGAGCTTCGTCCACGCTCGGCGGCTACGCGCCCAACCTGGCGGTGGACGAGAGCATTAAAACCTACTGGAGCGCCGCCACCGGGGGCCCCGGCGAGTAGTTCGAAACCGACCTGGGCCGGGTGAGCGCCGTGCGCGCCGTGCAAATCAACTACGCCGACCAGGACGCGGAATTCCTGGGCAAGCAGCTGGGCATCTACCACCAGTACAAGCTTTTGTACTCGCTCGACGGGCAGAAATGGCAGCTATTGGTGGACAAGAGCCGCAACAAAACCGACGTGCCGCACGACTACGTTGAGTTGCCCAGGGCCGTGCAGGCGCGTTATTTGAAGCTCGAAAACGTGCACATGCCCACCGGCAAGTTTGCCCTGAGCGGGCTGCGGGTGTTTGGCAGCGCCGGGGGCCCCAAGCCGGTGGCGGTGCGCGAATTTGTGGTGCTGCGCACGGAGCACGACAAGCGCAGCGCCTGGCTGAAGTGGGCCCCGGCCAGCGACGCCTACGCTTACAATATTCGCATCGGCATTGCGCCCAATAAGCTCTACCACAGCATTCTGGTGCACAGCCAAACCGACTACTACTTCAAAGGCATGGACAAAGACCTGCCCTATTATTTCACCATCGAAGCCGTGAATGAAAACGGCGTCGGCCACGCCACCAAGGTGCAAAACGCGCCGTAACCCACATTAGCGTGGACGCTGCAAGTCCGCGACGAGCGCAGCGAGTGGGACGGTAGCCCGTTCAACTCCAGCCGTTCAACTTTACCACTCGCTGCGCTCGTCGCGGACTCGCAGAGGCCACGCTACACAACAATGCCAACTTACATCCCTACCCTTCTTACTCATGACCCAATCCACCCGTATTCGCACGGCCCTTTTCTTACTCACGCTGGGCCTGGGGGCCCTGCCGGCGGCGGCCCAGCAGGCGGCCGCGCCCAAAACCGCGCTGCCCGCGGCCGACGCCAAAATGACGGCCTTCGTTGACAACCTGCTGGGCAAGATGACACCCGAGGAGAAAATCGGCCAGCTCAACCTCGTGTCCGTCGGCTTCGACGTGACGGGGCCCGTGGTGAGCAAGGACGTGGACGCCAACATCCGCAAGGGCCGCGTGGGGGCCGTGCTGAACACCTACACGCCGGTGGCGGCGCGCAAGCTCCAGGCCCTGGCCATCAAGGAGTCGCGGCTGCACATCCCGCTCATTTTGGGCTACGACGTCATCCACGGGCACCGCACCATCTTCCCGGTGCCGCTGGGCCTGGCCGCGTCGTGGGACCTGCCGGCGATGGAAAAAACCGCCCGCATTGCCGCCGACGAGGCCAGCGCCGACGGCGTGAACTGGGTGTACTCGCCGATGGTGGACATTGCCCGCGACCCGCGCTGGGGCCGCATCATGGAGGGCAGCGGCGAAGATCCCTACCTGGGCTCACAGATTGCCCGGGCCATGGTGCGCGGCTACCAGGGCCCCGACAACGACATGACCCGGCCCGACCGGGTGATGGCCTGCCTCAAGCACTTCGCCCTATACGGGGCCGCCGAGGCCGGGCGCGACTACAACACCACCGACATGAGCCTCCAGCGCATGTACAACGAATACCTGCCGCCCTACAAGGCGGCAGTGGAGGCCGGCGTGGGCTCGGTGATGTCGTCGTTCAACGACGTGAACGGCATCCCGGCCACGGCCAACAAGTTCCTGATGACCGACCTGCTGCGCACACAGTGGGGCTTCAACGGCTTCGTGGCGACGGACTACACCGCCATCAACGAGCTGGAAGCCCACGGCCTGGGCGATGATAAAAAGGTGTCAGAGCTGGCCCTGAAGGCCGGCATTGACCAGGATATGGTGGGCGAGATTTTTCTGAATAACCTGGCGAAAAACCTGGCCGACGGCACCGTAACCCAGGCCGACATTGACCTGGCCTGCCGCCGCGTGCTGGAAGCCAAGTACCGCCTCGGCCTGTTCACCGACCCCTACCACGGCGTGAGCGAGAAGCGCGCCAAGGCCACGCTGATGAAGAAGCAGTACCTGGCCGACGCCCGCGACGTAGCCCGCCGCAGCTTCGTGCTGCTCAAAAACGACAAGCAAACCCTGCCCCTCAAAAAGACCGGCACCATTGCCCTGGTGGGGCCCCTGGCCAACCGCCAGCGCGACATGATCGGGAGCTGGAGCGGCGCCGGCGACTGGAAGCAGGCCGTATCCGTCGAGCAGGGCCTGCGGGCCGCCGCGCCGGGCGTGAAGATTATAATGGCCCAGGGCGCCAACGTGGCCGACGACCAGCAGATGATTGACCGCCTGAACGCCCACGGCGGCGAGCTGAACATCGACCCAAGGGCCCCCGAGGCCCTGATTGCCGAAGCTGTGGCCGCCGCCCAGAGCGCCGACGTGGTGGTGGCCGTGGTGGGCGAAAGCCAGGGCATGACCGGCGAGGCCGCCAGCCGCGCCGACATCGGCCTGCCCGGCCGCCAGCTCGACCTGCTCAAGGCGCTGAAAGCCACCGGCAAACCCCTGGTGGTGGTACTGCTGAACGGCCGCCCCCTGACGCTGCCCTGGGAGGACCAGCACGCCGACGCCATCCTTGAAACCTGGTTTGCGGGCACGCAGGGCGGCCACGCCGTGGCCGACGTGCTGTTCGGGGCCTACAACCCGGCCGGCAAGCTCACGGCCACCTTCCCGCGGGCGGTGGGCCAGATTCCGATCTACTACAACCACAAAAGCACCGGCCGCCCCTACGCCGGCGTGAAGCTCGACAAGTACAAGTCGCGCTACCTCGACCTGCCCAACGACCCGCTCTACCCCTTCGGCTACGGCCTGAGCTACACCACGTTCACCGTGTCCAAGCCCACGCTCAGCGCCGCCAGCATCGGCATGGCCGGGGCCCTGGACGTGGCCGTGACCGTGCAGAACACCGGCCAAGCCGACGGCGAAGAAGTGGTGCAGCTATACCTGCGCGACGTGGTGGGCACGAGCAGCCGCCCGGTGCAGGAGCTGAAAAACTTCCAGAAAGTGCTGCTCAAAAAGGGCGAAAGCCGCCAGCTCACCTTCCACCTCACGGTGGAGGACTTGAAGTTCTACAACAACGATTTGAAGTTTGTGGCCGAGCCCGGCGAGTTCCAGGTGATGGTGGGCAGCAACTCGCGCGACGTGCAGATGGCCTCGTTCATGCTTACGCAATAAGGCCCCGGCGGGCCGAGCGGGGCGAAAAATATTTTTATTCGTGCGGGCGCGACACCAGGCTTTGATGCATTTGGTTGACATCGGGGCGGCTGTGCTGGATAAATTTCTGGCCCAGTTCCTTGGTGTCGCTCACTACATATGGGCCTTTATATCCGCCGGGCTCGCGCACGGCAGCACCAACTACTTTGGGGCGTGGGGCGGCGGGCGTGGCCGAGCGCAGCGGCTTAGCGGGAGCCGTTTGGGCGCGGGCGGGGAGCAGCAGGGCCCCCAGGGCCAGGCCGGTTAGCAGGGTTAGGATGGTTTTCATTGGTTGGAAAATGAAAGGTGAAAGCGCACGCAAAGACTCAATTCCGGTGGCTGGGCTACGTGCCTTTTGCGGCAACCCGGGGCCCCTGGGCCGTTGGCCGTGCTGAAGGTAACTAATAACCAGCCAAGCAGTAAGCGGTTACGCCCAAGCAAGAACTTGGCGAAAGGCAGTTGCGCGCACGCCAAGTGCGCACAATTGCCTTTCGCAATAGGTTGATGGACTTGTCAAAAGGCCCGGTGGACATTGTTCCGCCGGGCCTTTTGCGTTTGGGGAGCCCGGCCGCAGTGGGGCCTCGGCCGTATGGCGGGCCAAGACTACCTGCTTAATGCAACCGAAAAAATGACGAACCGCTGGAGTTTAACGGGCCGCCGGGCCTTGGTCACAGGCGGCAGCAAGGGCATCGGCTGGGCCGTGGCCGACGAGCTGCTGGCCCTGGGCGCCGACGTGCTGGTGGCCCGCAACGCCGACGAAGTAGCCGCCGCCGTGGCCGCCTGGACGGCCCAGGGCCCGCCCGCCGCCGGCGTGGCGGCCGACGTGAGCACCGAGGCCGGCCACGCCGCCATCTTCGCCGAAGTGCAGGCCCGCGGGCCGGGGCTCGACTTGCTCATCAACAACGTGGGCACCAACATCCGCAAGGCCTTCAACGCGTACTCGCCGGCCGAATATCAGCGGCTGTTCAGCATTAACCTATTCAGCATCATGGAGATGCGCCGGGCCGCCTACCCGCTGCTGAAGGCTTCGGCCCACGCCAGCATCGTGAACGTGGGCTCGGTGGCCGGGCGCTTCGACGTGGGCACCGAGGCCCCCTACAGCCTCACCAAGGCCGCCGAGGAGCAGTTGGGCCGCAACCTGGCCGTGGAGTGGGCCCCCGACGGCATCCGCGTGAACACGATGGCGCCCTGGTTCGTCCGCACGCCCCTCACCGAGCCGCTGATGGCCCAGCCCGACTTCCAGCAAAAAATTGCGGCCCGCCCCCCCCCTCGGCCGCGCCGGCGAGCCCGCCGAAATTGCCGCCGCGGTGGCCTTCCTCTGCCTGCCGGGCGCTTCGTACATCACCGGCCAGTGCCTGCTCGCAGACGGCGGCATGAGCGCCAAAGGCCTGTAGTACAGGCGCTGCGAGTTCGCGCGGTTGAACGGCCACCGAACGGTTATCGGCAGGACGAAGCGAACGCCGCGGACGCGCAGCGGCCACGCCACCCCATCTTTGCAGCCACTAGAACCCGCCCCGTGCCGTACCCGCAACCCACTGCTGTTTCTGCGCCGCCCGGGGGCCCCGCGCAGCTGTATCCGCTGGGCGATGCGGCCGTGGTGGTGCAGTTTGGCGACGCCATTAGCCCGGCTACGCACGCGGCTATTCAATCCTTTAACTCGTACTTGACGCAGCACCCCTTCGCGGGGCTGCGCGAGTGCGTGCCCGCCTTCACCACCCTCACCGTGTACTACGACCCGTGGCTGGTGAGCGACGGCGGCCGGCACCAACCCTACGAGCAGGTAGCGGAAACGCTGCGCGAAATGCTGGCCGCTGTGGGGCCCCCAGCGGCCGCGGCGGCCGCCGATTTAGTAGAAATTCCGGTTTGCTACGGCGGGGAGTTTGGGCCCGATTTGGCGTTCGTGGCCCGCCATGCTGGCCTTTCCGCGGCCGAAGTAATTGGCCGGCACGCGGCCCCTGAATACCTCGTGCACCTGATTGGCTTCGCGCCGGGCTTCCCGTATTTGGGCGGGCTCGACGCGACCTTGGCCACGCCCCGGCTGGCCCAGCCGCGCCCGCGGGTGCCGGCCGGTACGGTGGGCATCGCGGGGCCCCAAACCGGCATTTACTCGCTGCCCACGCCCGGCGGCTGGCAGCTCATCGGCCGCACGCCGCTGCGGCTGTTCGATGCCGCGCGGGCCGCCCCCAGCCTGCTGCACGCGGGCCAAACCTTGCGCTTCGTGTCCATCAGCGCGGCGGAGTACGCCAGCACCCAGCAGCATGAGCCTTAGCATTTTGCACCCCGGCCTGCTCACCACCGTGCAGGACCTCGGCCGGCCCGGCTACCAGCAAGCCGGCGTGCCCGTGGGCGGCGCCCTGGATGCCGTAGCCCTGCGCGTGGCCAACCTGCTGGTGGGAAACCCCGCAGGCGCAGCCGGCCTAGAAATCACCCTCCAGGGCCCCCGCCTCCGCTTTGACGCGGGCACCCTCCTGGCCCTCATCGGGGCCGACCTCTCCCCCACCCTCGACGGCCAGCCAATTGGGATGAACCGGCCCGTTTGGGCCCCCGCTGGCGCGGAGCTGGCCTTCGGCGCGCCACGGGCGGGCTGCCGGGCCTACTTGGCGGTGGCGGGCGGCGTGGCCGTGGCGCCAGTACTGGGCAGCCGCGCCACCTACCTGCGCGCCGGGCTGGGCGGCTGGCACGGCCGCGCCCTGCGCACCGGTGATGCGCTGCCCATGGGCGAGCCGTCGCCCATCGGCCAGCGGCTCTTGGCAGAATTACCTGAAAACCAATTTGCTATATCCCAGGCCACATGGACGCCGGGGCCCCAGCTGTGCCCCGTCCCGCGCCCCAACCCCGTCATCCGCGCCGTGCGGGGGCCCGAGTACGGGCAGTTTGCGGCGGCGAGCCAGCGGGCGCTTTGGGAGGAGCCGTTTGCCATCACGGCCGCGGCCGACCGCATGGGCTACCGGCTGCAAGGCCCGCCGCTGGTGCGGCTGACGGACGCGGAGCTGCTGTCGAGCGCCGTGACGTACGGCACGGTGCAGGTGCCGCCCGGCGGCCAGCCCATCGTGCTGCTCGCCGACCGCCAAACCACCGGCGGCTACCCGCGCCTGGCCCAGGCCATCACCGCCGATTTTGGGGCCCTGGCGCAGGCCGCCCCGGGCCAGGCGCTACGCTTCCGGGAGGTTACCTTGGCCGAGGCGCAGGCGCTGTACCTTGCGCAGGAGCGCGCCATCCTGGCCTTGCAGCGGGGTATTTGGCTTAGGTTTGCATAGCACTCAGAATGAATTAGGCAGTCACGCAAATAGGCGGTCATGCAGCGCGCAGCGCAGCACCTCTATTGCTCAACTAATCATTTACTGCCGCAGTAGAGATGCTGCACTGCGCGCTGCATGACCGTTTTTAGTTGACGTTTTTTATTCTTTTTTAATGACTTACTCCGTTGACCTGAACTGCGACATGGGCGAGAGCTTCGGGGCCTGGGCCCTGGGGCAGGACGCGGCCGTGCTGCCCTTCGTGACGTCGGCCAACATTGCCTGCGGCTTCCACGCCGGCGACCCGGGCGTGATGCGGCAAACCGTGCGGGCGGCCCTGAGCCACCACGTGGCCTTGGGCGTGCACCCGGGGCTGCCCGATTTGGTGGGCTTTGGGCGGCGTAATATGGATATTTCGCCCGAAGAGGCCTTTGATATGGTGGTCTACCAACTGGGGGCCCTGGGGGCCGTGGCGCGGGCCGAGGGTGGGCGGCTGCACCACCTCAAGCCCCACGGGGCCCTCTACAACATGGCCGCCACCAACGCCGCCCTGGCCCAGGCCATTGCCGAAGCCGTGCACCGGGTGCAGCCCGAGCTGGTACTCTACGGCCTGGCGGGCAGCGAATTAACCAAGGCCGGCGAGCGGCTGGGCCTGAAAACCGCCCACGAAGTATTCGCCGACCGCACCTACCAGGCCAACGGCACCCTGACGCCGCGCCGCCAGCCCGACGCCCTGGTAACCGACGCCAATGCCGCCCTGGCCCAGGTGCTGCGGATGGTGCGCGAGGGCCAGGTACGCAGCCAGCAGGGCCCCGACGTAGCCATCCGGGCCGATACGGTGTGCCTGCACGGCGACGGGCCCCACGCCCTGGAATTTGCCCAGCGGCTGCACGGGGCCCTGCGCGAGGCGGGGGTGCGCCTGGCGGCCGATTTCAGTGGCGCGCACTGATGGGGGCAGGCAAGCGGTGGTTCGGCGGGGCCAGCCTGGGGGCGGCGTTTCTAATGGCCAACTCGTCCATCGGGCCGGGGTTTCTCACGCAGACGACGGTGTTCACCCAGCAGCTGCTCACCAGCTTCGGGTTCGTGATTCTGGTATCGGTGGTGCTGGACGTAGGCGCCCAGCTCAACACCTGGCGTATTCTCACCGTCAGCGAGTTGCGGGCCCAGGACCTGGCCAACCGGCTGCTGCCGGGGCTGGGCTACTTCCTGGCGGCGATGGTGATTCTGGGCGGCTTTGCCTTCAACATCGGCAACATTGCCGGCTGCGGGCTGGGCCTGAACGTGCTCACGGGCATGAGCTTCGCGCACGGGGCCCTGGTGAGCTGCGCGGTGGCCCTGACCTTGTTTTGGGTGCAGGAAATCGGCAAAATGCTCGACGGCTTCACCAAAATCCTCGGCACGGTGAAGATTCTGCTCACGCTCGGCATTGCCTTCAGCGCGCACCCGCCGCTGCTGCAGGCGCTGCACCACACGGTGCTGCCGGCCCACATCAGCGCGGCGGCCATCGTCACCATCGTGGGTGGCACGGTGGGCGGCTACATCACGTTTTCGGGGGCCCACCGGCTGCTCGACGCGGGCATAAAGGGGCCCGGGCAGCAAGCCGAAGTGACGCGCAGCGCCGTCAGCGGCATCGTCATTTCCACCGTCATGCGGTTCGTGCTGTTCCTGGCCATCGTGGGCGTGCTCAGCCACGGGGCCGTGCTGGACAAGGACAACCCCGCGGCGGGCGTGTTCCGCTCGGCGGCGGGCGAGGTGGGCTTCCGCATTTTCGGGGTCATTTTGTGGAGCGCGGCCATCTCGTCGGTGGTGGGCGCGGCCTACACGTCGGTATCGTTTTTCAAGACGTTCCACCCCGTCTTTGCCCGCTACGAGCGGGCCTGCATCTCCGTGTTTATCATTCTGTCGACGGGCATTTTCGTGCTCGTTGGCAAGCCGGCGCAACTGCTGGTGTTCGCGGGGGCCGTAAACGGGCTGATTCTGCCCATAGCGCTGGGCATCGTGCTGGTGGCCGCCACCAGCCGCCGCCTCATGGGCGCCTACCGCCACCCGCGTTGGATGCTGGCCGCTGGCTGGGCGGTGGTGCTCATCATGGGGGCCCTGAGCGTGCCCGTGCTAATGGAGCAGGTGGGGGCCCTGCTGCGGTAGCTGGCGCCAGGTCCCCACGCAAAAAGCCCCGCCGCAAATGCTTGCGGCGGGGCTTTTAAACAGAGCGGAAACGGCTGGTGGTTAGTCGCGCGGCTTCACTTTCATCTTGTTGCGCTTGCCTTTCACCTTCGCATCGGCGGGTACGGTGACGGTAGCGGGGTCAGCGGTGGTCGTGGTCGACTCGGTAGTCGTGGTGGACGACGGAGCCGGGGTCATGGCCGGGGCCGGGGTCATCGCCGGGGCCGGCGTGGTGGGTGCCGTCGTTTGCTGGGTGGTGGTAGTAGTGGTTTGGGCGCTGGCCGAGTAGCTACCGGCGATGCACAACAGGGCGAGGAGAACGAGTTGCTTTTTCAAGGGAATGAAGGATTTGGTGAACGAATCCGCACCAACAAAGTGCGGGTTTTGAATTGCCCTAAACGGCAACGGCTAGAAAAACATTGCCTTTGTTCACTTTTATTTCATGAATCTTCGTGCTTTTCTTTCATTTTGGGCCCCAGCGGCGCCGCTATTGCACGGTGATGCGCTGCTTTTGGTCGCCAATTTTCAGGTCAAAGTCACCGGTTTCGAGCACGGGCTCGCCGGTGGGGCCCGCGTAGGCCAGCTCCGATACAGGCAGGGTGAAGGTGACGGTTTTGGTTTCGCCGGGCCGCAGCGAAACCTTGTCGAACCGGCGCAGGCGGCGCACGTCGGGCGCAATCTGGGTGGCCACCAGGTCAGACGAGTACAGCTCCACGGCCTCCTTGCCCGCGCGGGGCCCCGTGTTGGTGACCTGCACCGTGACGGTGAGCTGGCCGGTTTTGAGCAGCGTGGCCTGGTCCACAGCCAGGTCGTGGTAGCGGAAGGTGGTGTAGCTCAGGCCCGCCCCGAACTCGTACTGCGGGTTGTAGTCGGCCTCGTAGTTGTGCACGCCGGCGGACTTGGTTTGCTCCTCCGAATACTTGTGGATGTACGAGCCCAGGGCGTTGGGGTAGCGCGGGTAGGTGTAGGGCAGCTTGCCCGAGGGGTTCACGTCGCCAAAAAGCACGTCGGCGAGGGCGTCGCCGCCGAAGTTGCCGGGCAGGTAGCCCTGCACCACGGCCTACATGCCCGGCTCAAAGCGGCTGATGACGCGCGGGCGGCCCTCGGTGAGCACCAGCACCACGGGCTTGCCAGTGGCGGCCAGGCGCTGGGCCAGCTGGGTTTGCAAGTCGCTCAGGTACATGTCGTTGAGGTCGCCGGGTTTTTCGGCGTAGGAGTTTTCGCCCAGGCACAGCACCACCACGTCGGCGGCCTGGGCGGCGGCCACCGCCTCGTCGAGACGGTCGGCGCGCTCGGCGTAGTACTTGGCGTTGGGGCTGGGGTCGTAGCTCACGCCGGGCACGTAGGTCACGTTGGGGGCCCCCACCTTGCCGCGCACCGCGGCCAGAATGGTGTGGTACTTGCCGGTGAACTCCGCCGCTTTCTCGCCCTGCCACGAATAGCTCCAGCCGCCGTCGAGGGTGCGCATGGCGTCGGCGTTGGGGCCCGTGACGAGCACCTTGGCGGTCTTTTTCAGGGGCGGCACGTTCGCCTGGTTTTTAAGCAGCGTTACGGCCTCGGCCCCCGCCTGGTACGAGGCCTACTCGAAGGCCGGGCTGCCGAACTCGGGGTAGTCCTTGGGGTTGGTCATGGGCCGCTCAAACAAGCCCGATTCCATTTTCACCCGCAAAATGCGCCGCGTGGCATCGTCGATGCGGCGCTGGGCCACCTTGCCTTCGTGCACCAGCTCGGTGAGGCCATCGCAGAACTGCTCGTACTGGTAGGGCGGCATCGACATGTCAATGCCCGCGTTGATGGCCAGCATAATGGCCTCCTTGGGCGTGGCGGCGAGGTGGTCGCGGGTTTGCAGGTTTTCGATATCCTGCCAGTCGGTCACGACCAGGCCCCGGAAGCCCAGCTTTTCCTTCAATAGCTTGGTTACCAACTCGTAGTTGGCGTGCATGGGCACCCCGTTCACCAACCCCGAGTTTAGCATAATCGTATGGGCGCCGGCCGCGATGGCCGCTTTAAAAGCCGCCAGGTGGTACTCGTACAGCGCCTCCGTGGAGAGGTAGGCGTTGGTGCGGTCCTTGCCCGCCTGCGTCACCTGGTAGCCCAGGAAGTGCTTGATGGAGGCCGCTACGTGCTCGGGATGGCCGATGTCGTTGTGGGCGCCTTCATAGCCTTTCACGGTTTGCACGCCCATCTCGGCCCCGAGGTAGGGGTCTTCGCCAAACGTCTCCCACTGGCGGGGCGAGCGCGGGTCGGGGCCCAAGTCGAGCACCGGCGAAAACACCCACGGAATGGCGCTGGCGCGGGTTTCGTAGGCCGTAATTTCGCCCCCCCGGCGCACCAGCTCGCGGTTGCGGGTGGCGGCCTGGGCAATCTCCTGCGGAAAAAGCGTGGCCCCGGCCGTGAACGTCTCGCCGTGAATGGCGTCGATGACGTAGGACAGCGGAATTTTCAGGCGGTTTCCCGCATCGCCACGTCCTGCGCCGCCCCAATGATGCCGTACTAGGTAGCCGGCGGGCAGGCGCGGTTGTTGGTGGAGTTTTGCAACGAGCCGATGTGGTACTTCACCACCACGTCGCGCAGCCGGGCCGGGTCCAGGGCGTAGGGGGCGTCGGCCGAGGTGCGGCTTTTGCCCTTGCCCACCACGTCGAGCGTCACCTGGGCCATCTGGCCCACCTTTTCTTCCAACGTCATTTGGGCCAGCAGCGCTTCTACGCGGCGGTCAATTTCGGCCGGGGCCAGGGCCTGGTATAGGCGGTTGGCGCACGAGGTTTTGGTGGGCTTGGTTTTGGTTTTAGGGGTGGGTTGGGCCTGGGCGCCGGCAGCGACGGCCGCCAACAGCAGGCCCGCAAGGGCCGAACGAAAACGGAACATACAGTGAAACAAGGGGGTAGGAAAAGCGGAACGATTTGCGACCCGAAAAGTAAGCCGCTCGGCTCCCACTTTCTGGCACTCTTTTGCTGTTTAGTTGCCCTTATTCATCATTTTTGGGCGAGGTGCCGGGGCCCTGTTCAAACTGCAACCGCTGGTTGAAGAAGGGCAGCAGATTCTGGTAGATGCGGCCGTCGCGGCCCATTACGTGGTTGCCGTGGTTGCCCGCGTAGGCCTCGGCCGAGTGCGGCACCCCGTAGGCCGCGAGCTGGGCGCTGAGCATGCGGCACGCCACCGGAATGTGCTGAAACTGGTCCTGCTCGCCCCAGTCGAAGGCCAGGCCCCGGAGCTGGCGCAGGCTGGCCAAGTACTTCGGCACCAGCTCGTAGGGCGAGGCAGCGCCCCACTGGGCCAGCACGGCGTCGCGGTGGGCCAGGCTGTCGGCCCCAGCCGCCCACGGCAGCGCGGCCCCGAACGCGCCCCGGCCGGGCGTGGACGAAAACGCGCGGGCCTGGCCCACGATGCGGACGGCGTTGAAGTCGTTGCCCAGCGCGGCCCGCGACGCGACCCGGCCAGCCACCGCTTGGCCCGGCCGGCCGGCCATCCACTCGGCGTGAGGCGCGGCGAAGGCGGGGCTGAGGGCATAAGGCCGCGGCTTAGGCGCCGGGGCACTGCATGGCCAGCCGCAGCGTGCTGTTGCCGCCCATGGAGTGCCCGGCCAGGCCCCGGCTCGCGGGCCGGGCCAGGGTGCGGAAGTGTTGGTCAACGAAGGCCACCAGTTCGCGGGCCGTGAAGTCGGCCCAGAAGCCATTGGAAAGGGAAATAGCAGATTATCAGAGCCGGAAGGCCTGGGTGGGAAAGGCCGCGTCCTCGTAGGGCGCGGGCAGCGGCCGGGCGCGGCTCACCGAGTCGAACACCATGGCCTGGCGCTGGGCCGGGCGGTAGGCAGGCCACGCCGCCCCCGGCGTGCCGGTGGCGATGAAGGCCACCCAGCGCTGGTGCATTTGGGCGGCCAGGGCGCGGGCCGGGGCGCTTTGGCGAGCCACGGGGCCCAGCGCGTTCCAGGCGTAGCCCAGTTCCTGGGCGTGCACCGGGCCGGGGCCCCCAGGCGTTTGGTAGTCGAAGCGGTATAGCCAGGTGGGCTGGCCGGCGTCGGCCAGCGTGCCCGCCAGCCGGTACGAGGCCAAGCGGTAGAGGTAGTCGGTGTTGTTGCGCAGCCAGGCTGGGCCGGTGGGCGGGGCGGCAGCGCGGCGCTCGTAGGCCTGCCACACTTGGCCGCCGTTGGTGCCGAACAGCGTCGTCAGCACCTCGGCATTGGGCTGTTGCAGCGCCGGCCAAAAGCCCATAAACAAGGCCGCCTCGTCGCGGTTGGTGCCCACCAGGGCCCTGAGCGGCGCGTGGTCGGGCCGGGCCAGGTAGGCCAGGGGCGCTTCGGGAATGGTCACGCCATCGAGCACGGGGCCAAACAGCTGCAGGCCCGCGGGACCGGCCGCAATTTTCTCTTGGGCCCGGATGAGGTCGGCCGTGGGCAGCGTCAGGAGCTGGCTGGCTTGGTCGGGGCGCAGGCCTAGGGCTCCTAGCAGGCGCTGGGCCACGGCGGCGGCCGTGGCGGTGTCGCGCACGGCCTGCACCCCGCCGCTCTCCAAAATCACTTGCTGAAACAGGCCCCGGGCGGCGGGCGTGGCCAGCACGGCGCCCACCAGCTTGGCTCCTGCCGACTCGCCCATCACCGTGACGCGGCCCGGGTCGCCGCCAAAGGCCGCAATGTTGTCGTGCACCCAGCGCAGGGCCGCCACCGCGTCGAGCACGCCGGCGTTGCCCGACTGCCGATAGGCGGGCCCCAGCCACTGGCTCAGCTGTAAGAAGCCCAGGCTGCCGAGCCGGTAGTTGATGCTGACCGCCACGATGCTGTCGTGGCGGGCAAAGTTGCCGCCGTCGAAGTCGCTGCCCGCGCCGCCCGTAAAGGCCCCGCCGTGCACCCACACCACCACCGGTTTGGCCCGCCGCGCCCGTACCGATGGCGTCCACACGTTCAGGGTCAAGCAATTGTCTTCACCCTGGGGCCCCGTGGTGCTGCCCTGCGGCGCCCGGGGCCCAAAGGCCGTGGCGGGCCGCACCTCGGCCCACGGCGCCAGCGGCCGAGGCGGCAAAAACCGCCCCGCGCCCACTGGCGCCGCCGCGTAGGCCACGCCCTTGAACACCACCAGGCCATCGGCCGCGCGGGTGCCTCGCAGGCGGCCGGCCCGGGTTTGGCACACGGGCCCGGGGCCCGGCGCGGCGGGCTGGGCATGGGCCGTGGGCGGGGCGAACAGCGGCCAGCAGACGGCCAGGGCGAAAGGTTTTAGCCACCGAAGCATAAGAAAACAGTTGGTTGGGGCGCAAAGAAAACGCCCCGCTACCAGACGTAGGTGGCCATCGCGCCGCCGGCCAGCAAAGTGGCCAGCGCCTTGCCTTTATACTGGGTGTTAAAGACTTGCCTTTCTTCTGGCAGCCGCTGGCTAGCATCCGCAGCAGGCCACCAGCCAGGAAGGGTTTATTAAATAGCTGAAAATTAGAATAAACCGGAAAGGAGAAGAAGGAAGAAGCGCCGGGGCCCTACCACACGTAGGTGCCCACTGCGCCGGCCGCCAGGGTAGCGGCCAGCACGCGCCCCTGGCTGCGCACGGCGAAGGCCTGGGGGCTCTTGCCTTCGTTCAGCACCACCAGCACGGTGCGGCCGGCGGGGGTTTTGAAGGCCACGTTGGGCAGGCCCGCGGGCAGCGTGGAGGCGATGCGCACCGAGCCGGGGCGCACGAACTTGCTGGCGTGGGCCGTGATGTAGTAGGCCGGGTTGCGGGTCACGGCATCGCCGGGGGCCAGGGTAATGGCGCCCAGGCACTCGGTGCAGCCGCCGGGCGTGTGCGGGTTTTGCTGCGGGTCGGCGGCCAGGTTCCACTCCAGCACGGTGCGGCACCAGTTACGCGTGGCCCCGATGGTGAGCTGCTTGGTGTGCCAGGCCAGGTCTTTGGGCAGGTTGCCGGGGGCCCCCACCCACTCCTCGGTGAAGTACAGGTTTTTGGTGGGGTACTTGGCGTGCACCTGCGCCAGGGCCCCAATCTCGCCCCGGTAGAGGTGGAAGGCCGAGCCGTCCACATAAGGCCGGGCCATGACGTCGTCGAGCACCGTCAGCGGGTAGTCGGGACGGTCGGCGTTGTGGTCGTAGCAGATGATTTTGGTTTCCAGCTTGGCGGCTTTGAAAGCCGGGCCCAGGCTTTTGCCGATGAACACGGCCTGGTCGGCGGCTTCCATCAGCAGGCTGGGGTTGTTGCCGGGGTGCAGCGGCTCGTTCTGCACCGTCACCGCGTCTATCCGGATGCCGTGCGCTTTCATGCCCTGGAGGTACTTGACGAAGTACCGGGCGTAGGCGTCGTAAAAATCGGGCTTGAGGCTGCCGCCCTTCGAGTTGCCGTTGGTTTTCATCCAGGTCGGCGGGCTCCAGGGCGAGCCCAGTAGCTTAATGTTCGGGCTAATGGCCAGGATTTCCTTCAGCACCGGAATCAGGTCCTTTTCATCCGGCGCGAGGCTGAACTTGGCCAGCGTGGGGTCGGTTTCGCCGGCCGGCAGGTCGTCGTAGCTGAACACCTGCGCGTCCAAATCCGAGGCGCCGATGCTCAGGCGCAGGTAGCTCACGCCGATGGCGTTGCCCGCCGTGCCGAACAGCTCTTGCAGCAGCTTGGCGCGGGCCGGGGCGCTCATGGCGCGCAGCAGCTGGGCGCTGCCGCCCGTCAGGCAGTACCCGAAGCCGTCGATGCCCTGGAACTGCTGGGCCGCGTCCACTTCAATCACCGGGGCCCCGGCCGGGGCCCCCGCCCCCGCCGCCCCAAAGGCCAGGGCCCCCGCCTGCCGCTGAAACAGCGCCGTGCGGTCGGGCGTGGTCAGCCACAGCTCGGCCTTGGGGCCCCCGGGCGCGGGGCGCGGGGCCGGCGCCGCCAGCCCCAGGGCCCCCAGCAATACTTTAGAAACGAACGGGAACGAGAAGGGCATCGGGCAGGAAGGGTTAGGAAGGACCAGAAAGCAAACGAGCGGAACCCACCGGGCCCCGCTCGTGGCGTGTAAAGCGTTAGTAGCCGGGATTTTGTTGCCCCTGGGGGTTGGTATTTAACTCGGTCTGGGGCAGTGGGAAGAGCAGGTAGTTTACGTTGCGGGCGCCGCTGCGCTGCTGGGCAATCAGGTCCAGGGCCGTCACGGCGTGGGTGGCCGAGGCGTCGGCGGCGGTGTGGCGGGCGTAGCGCAGCAAATCGAACCACCGCTCGCCGTCAAAGGCCAGTTCCAGGCGGCGCTGGAGGTCAATCTGGTTGCGCAGCGCCTGCTTGCTGGCGGCCTGCGGCGAAGCCGGGGCAAGGGCAGCCAGGCCGGCGCGCTGGCGCACCAGATTCAGCTTGGCCAGGGCGTCGGCGGTGGGGCCGTTCTGCTCGTTCACGGCTTCGGCGTAGGCCAGCAGCACTTCGGGGTGGAAGCTCAACGCGCGCTCCATGCCCGCCCGCATGGCCTGCCGCCAGGGCCCGTTGGTGCTGCACTGCGAGAAGCCGATGCGGTACGCCGGCGCCGCCGGGGCCCCGCACCCCGCCAGCAGGGCCAGGCCCAGCGCCCCTTGCCCCACCCAAAGCCCGGCCCTACGCAACCCGTTCGTCATGGTACCCAGTGCCTAGCCGTCCCCGTTGTTTCAAAGATACAGTTTGTTTGATTGTGGCCTCCCGCGGCGCCGTTGGCCCCCGGCGGCGCCGTTAGCCACCAGGCGCTGCGCAAATTTTACCCGAAACCGCGCAAATTTTACCCCAAAGTAGTGGGAAAATGACGCGCTACGGCCGGCCGCCGTAAATTTGCTTCCCGTTTGGCTTTTGCCCCCCTCCCACCCGTATGCCGCGCAAAAAAGTCTTGTTTCTGATTGGTTCGCCCAACCAGACCACGCAGATGCACCAAATTGCCGAGCTGCTGCGCGACGAGTTCGACCCATACTTCAGCCAGCTGTACTACGACGGGTGGCAGCGCGGCTTCTACCGCTTCCTCATCTGGTCGAACGTACTGAAAGGCACCGTGGTTACGGGCCACATCAAGGCCAAAGCCGACCGCTACCTGGCCGCCCACGGCCTGCCCAACGACTTCGAGGCGCGCGTGTTTCGGCACGACTACGACCTGGTGGTGTGCTGCTCCGACCTAATTGTGCCCTGGAACCTGCTGGCCAAAACCAAGTCCGTGTTCGTGCAGGAGGGCATGACGGACCCGCTCAACCTGTGGGCCCGGCTCGTGAAGCGCTTCACCCGCTATCCTGTGCTCACCATCAGCACGGCCCTGAACGGGATGAACAACTGCTGCGATGTGTACTGCGTGGCCTCGAACGGCTACGCCGAGCACTTCAAGCAGGTAGGGGTGGACGCGGCCAAGCTGGTGGTGACGGGCATCCCCAACTTCGACGACGTGGAAAAGCTGCGCCGCAACAGCTTCCCGCACCGCGGCTACGTGCTGGTGGCCACCACCGATATGCGCGAAACTTACCGGCCCGACAACCGCAAGCGGTTCATCGGTGAGGCCGTGCGCATCGCCGCCGGCCGGCCCATGATTTTCAAGTTCCACCCCAACGAAAACATGGCCCGCGCCACCGCCGAAGTGCAGCGCTGGGCCCCCGCCGGCGCGCTCATCTACACGGAGGGCAACACCGAGGAGATGATTGCCAACTGCGCCGAGCTCATCACTCAGTACAGCACCGTGGCCTTCGTGGGCTTGGCCTTGGGTCTGCCGGTGCACTCGTACTTCGACGTGGAGGACCTGAAGCGCAAGCTGCCCTGGCAAAACCACGGCACCTCGGCTCGCCGCATTGCCGACGTGTGCCGCCGCTACGCCGGCTTTGCCGGCAGCGGCCCGGCGTTTCTGAAACAATACCAGCCCGAGGCCTTTTCTACGCCCGCCGCGGGGCCCCCAGCCGCTGCCCACGCGGCCCAACCCGCCCGCCCGTGAACATCCTCACCGTCATCCAGGCCCGCCGCGGCTCGTCGCGCCTACCCGATAAAGTCAGCCTGCCGCTGGCCGGCCAGCCCCTGCTGGTGCGCATGGTCGAACGGGTTCAGTTGGCCAAGCTGGCCGGCCAAATCGTGGTGGCCACCACCACCGATGCGGCCGACGATGCCCTGGCGGAAATGTGCGAAGCCCACAATATCAACGTATTCCGCGGCGCGCCCACCGACCTGCTCGACCGCCACTACCAGGCGGCGCTGGCCATTGGCAACGTCGATGCAGTGGTGAAGATCCCGTCCGACTGCCCGCTCATCGACCCTGCCGTGATTGACCAAGTACTGGGCTATTACATAGCTACAGCCAGGCAGTACGATTTCGTAAGCAACCTGCACCCCGCCACCTACCCCGACGGCAACGACGTGGAAGTGATGCCCCTGGGGGCCCTGGCCACAGCCTGGCGTGAGGCCCAGCGCCCGCTCGAGCGCGAGCACACCACACCCTTCTTCTGGGAAAACGCCGGCCGCTTCCGCCTCGCCAACGTAACCTGGGAAACGGGGCTCGACTATTCGATGTCGCACCGCTTTACCATTGATTACCGCGAAGATTACGAATTTATTCAGGCGGTATTTGAGGAGCTTCATCCGGCTAATCCAGCGTTCGGTTTGGACGACATCCTAACTTTATTAAAGCAAAGGCCGGACATTTACGCCCTCAACGCCAGCCTGGCCGGTGTGAACTGGTACCGCAATCATTTGGATGAGCTAAAAACCGTGGCCGCCGACCAAACCAAGTCTTTATAGTTGTCAGTTGGTTGTTGTCAGTTGTCCGCCTGAAAGACCCTCTGATAACACCCCAGTAATACCTGACAACTGACAACTAGCAACTGACAACCAAGATGACTTCCGAAAAACAAGACGAACTGAAAGCCCTGGCCCTGCGCGTGCGCGAGCACATTGTGCGCCTGAGCACCGACGGCGGTTGCTTCACCGGCGCTTCGCTGAGCTGCGCCGACCTACTGGTGTACCTCTACGCCGACTTCCTGAACATCAGCCCCGCTACGGTGGACGCGGCCGACCGCGACTTCCTGTTCCTGAGCAAGGGGCACGACGTACCGGCCCTCTACGGCACCTTTGTCGAGCTGGGCTTCATGCCCAAAGAGCGCCTGGCCAACCATTTGAAATCAAACGACAGCATTTATTGGCACCCCAACCGCTCGGTGCCGGGCGTTGAGTTTCACTCGGGCTCGCTGGGCCACCTGCCCTCCGTGGGCCTGGGCGTGGCCTTGGATAATCGGATGCGGGGCCTGAAAAACCGCACCATCGTCATCACCGGCGACGGCGAGTTGAACGAAGGCTCGGTCTGGGAAACCGTGCTGGTAGCCGCCGCTCACAAGCTCAGCAACTTCACGCTGGTCGTGGACCGCAACCACTTCCAGGCCAACGTGGCCACCGAAGACCTGATTCCGCTGGAGCCTCTGGGGCCCAAGTTCGAGGCTTTCGGCTGGGCCGTGCAGCGCATCGACGGCCACAACTTCGCGCAGTTGGAAGAGGCCTTCGGGGCCCTGCCCTTCTCCGCTGACAAGCCCTCGGTTATCATCTGCGACACGGTGCGCGGCCGCGGCCTGCCCAGCATTGAAGCCCGCGCCGACCGCTGGTTCTGCAACTTCTCCTCGGACGAAATCACGCAGCTACTGGCCGAATTGCACAGCCAGGAAGCCACTACGCTCACCAGCGAAACGCTGACGGTGCGTTAGCTGTCATTCCGATCAACACGAGGAATCTGGGTTGCTCGGAATCAGTAATACGGTAGCAGAATTTGGCTCAGATTCCTCCCTTTGGTCGGAATGACAACCTTGGAATTGATTTTATGAACTACGAAGAACTGATCAAAGAAACGGCCCTGGCCGACGACCGCCTCATCGTGATGACGGCCGAAAACCGCGCCCTCATCCGCAACCTGCCGGCCGTGCTGGGGCCCCGATTCATCGACACCGGCATCACCGAGCAAACCCTGATTGGGGCGGCGGCCGGGCTGGCCCTGCGCGGGCGCATCCCGGTGGTGCACGCGCTGGCCACCTTCCTCACACTGCGGGCCTTTGAGTTTATCCGCACCGACGTGGGCATCGGCCAGCTGCCGGTGAAAATCAGCAGCTTCGTGCCCGGCTTTCTGTCGGACGGCAACGGCCCCACCCACCAGGCCATCGAGGACGTGGCCCTGATGCGCGGCATCCCCGGCATGACCGTTTTCGCGCCCGCCGACGAGGCCGACATGCTCGGCATGCTGCCCCAGATTTGGGCCTCGCCCAGCCCAGCCTACGTGCGCATCAACACCCGGCCCAGCACTTACCAGCACGCTCCGTTTGAAATGGGCAAGGCCGAGGTAGTAGCCACCGGCACCGACGCTACCATCCTCGTGTACGGTATGCTGTTCGAGCAGGCCCTCATTGCCCGCGAGCTGCTCGAAGCCCAGGGCAAGTCGGTGGGCCTCGTGAACATGCGCACCCTCAAGCCCGTGGACGAAGCCGCCCTGCTGCAAGTGGTGCGCGCCGGGGGCCTGGTCGTGACGCTGGAAGACCACTTCCAGACCGGCGGCCTCTACTCCATCCTGGCCGAGGTGCTGCTGAAGAACGAGCAGACCGCCAAGGTGCTGCCCATCGCCCTCAACGAGAAGTGGTACAAGCCCGGCCTGCTGAGCGAAGTGCTCGAATACGAAGGCTTCACGGGCCAGCACATTGCCCAGCGCATCGCCGAAAAGCTGGGCGCCAACCCCGCCGCCATCACCACCAAAACCGAAGTGGTGGAGAATGAATTCGCTGAGTAGCAATTCAAAAGGCAAGCGGCTTGTGCCAACCAACTAGGCCGTCATGCAGAGCGCAGCGAAGCATCTTTCCCGCACCAGTAAACCATGATTAGTGACGCGAAAAAGATGCTTCGCTGCGCTCTGCATGACGTCCGATAAACCAACTCAAACGTTTCCGAAACCTATGCCCAACACCGTTTCTTCCAACGCCAACTACCCCGACTTCACCGAGTCGGACGCGCTGTACGCCCGCGCCACTTCCATCATGACGCCGGTGACCCAGACCCTGGCCAAGGGCCCCGGGCAGTACACCAAGGGCGGGGCCCCCAAGTACGTGAAGCGCGGCAAGGGCGCCCACATCTGGGACGTGGACGGCAACGAATACCTTGATTTCCAGATGGGTATCGGCCCCATTTCACTGGGCTACGCTTACCAGCGCGTGGACGACGCCATCCGGGCGCAGCTCGAAGACGGCATTACGTTCTCGATGATGCACGAGCTGGAAGTGCAGTTTGCCGAACTTATCCACGAGATTATCCCCAACGCCGAGAGCATCCGCATCAGCAAGACCGGCGCCGACGTGTGCTCGGCGGCGGTGCGCGTGGCCCGCGCCTTTACGGGGCGGCCCCATGTGCTGTGCTGCGGCTACCACGGCTGGCACGATTGGTACATCGGCACCACGAGCCGCGACAAGGGCATCCCGCAGGAAAGCAAGGACTTAGTAGACGCCTTCGAGTATAACAACCTCGACTCGTTCAGGAAATTGCTGACACCCGAGGTGGCCTGCGTCATCCTGGAGCCGTTCATTTTCGACGCGCCCAAAGACAACTTCCTGCACGAAGTAGCCCGCCTGTGCAAAGAGAACGGCACGCTGCTGATTTTCGACGAGATGTGGACCGGCTTCCGCATCGCCGTGGGCGGCGCCCAGGAGTACTTCGGCATCAAGGCCGACCTGGCGGTGTTCTCGAAGGCGTTTGCCAACGGGATGCCAATTTCGCTGCTCACCGGCCGGCGCGACGTGATGCAATTGTTCGAGCAAGACGTATTTTTCTTCACCACCTTCGGCGGCGAGGCCCTGAGCCTAGCCGCGGCCATGGCCACCATCGCCGAGATGCGCGAGCAAAACGTGCCCGCCCGCCTCGCCGAGCAAGGCAATAAGCTCAAGGAAGGCTACAACAAAATCGCCGCCGACCTCGGCCTGAGCCAGTACACCAAGTGCTACGGCTACGACTGCCGCAGCATCGTCACCTTCGACGCCAGCGCCGGCAACCCCCTGGAAGTGAAGGCCTACGTGCAGCAGGAGCTGTTCAAGCGCGGCATCATGTGGGGCGGCTTCCACAACATGTGCTTCTCGCACACCGACGCCGACGTGGCCCACGCCCTGGCCATGTACGCCGAAGTATTGCCCCTGCTAAAGGAGGCCATCGAAGCCGGCGATGTGGCCGCCCGCCTGCACGGCGAGCCGGTGGAAGCCGTATTCCGCAAGGTGAGCAACGCTGCGCCAGCCAAGGTGAAGTAAAAATTTAGGGCCCCTGGAGAACCTGGGGCCCTAAATCCTTACTTCACCTTGGCCGTCATGCGGAGCGCAGCGAAGCATCTTTCCCGCAGCAGTAAACCACGATTAGTGAAGCAGGAGAGATGCTTCGCTGCGCTCGGCATGACGGCCTGGGGTGAATGGCCTAGAACAAATAACCCGGGACAGTTTAGGGCCCCGGGCCAGCATGCCTAATTCCTTTATGAACCTCTTCGACCTGACTAACAAAACGGCCATCGTCACCGGCGCGTGCGGGCTTATTGGCCGGCAGCACTGCGCGGCACTGGCCGCGGCCGGCGCCAACGTGGTAGTGGCCGACATCAACCAAGCCGCGGCTGAAGCAATGGCGGCCGGCTTGCCCGGGGGCCCCCACCTGCCGTTGGCCGTGGACGTTACTAGCCCCGAATCGCTGGCGGCGGCGCGCGACCAGATTATCAGCCAGTTTGGGCACATTGACGTGCTGGTGAACAATGCGGCCATCAACGACATGTTTGAGAACCCAGCGCTGGCGGCGGACCTCAGCAAGTTTGAAAACTTCCCACTCGCTACCTTCCAGAAGGTGCTGGAGGTGAACGTGACGGGGATTTTCCTGGCGGCGCAGGTTTTCGGCACGCCGATGGCGGCGCAGGGCAGCGGCTCCATCATCAACGTAGCCAGCACCTACGGCATCGTGGGGCCCGACCAGAGCATTTACCGCAACGAGGCCGGCGAGCAAACCTTCTACAAGTCACCTTCTTACCCCATGACCAAGGGCGCGGTGGTGAACTTTACCCGCTACCTGGCCGCCTACTGGGGCAACAAGGGCGTGCGCGTGAACACGCTCTCGCCGGGCGGCGTGGAGAACAGCCAGGACGCCTTTTTCGTGAAGCAGTACAGCGCCAAAACGCCCCTGGGCCGCATGGCCGCCGCCACCGATTACCAGGGCGCCGTGGTATTCCTGGCCTCGGAAGCTTCGGCCTACATGACCGGCGCCAACTTGGTGGTGGACGGCGGCTGGACGGCCATCTAGCACTGTAGCGCGGCCTTTGTAGTCCGCGGCTCTCGCTTCGCCCTGCCGATTACCACCTAACAATTATTATGCAACGACGCGGACTATAAATTCCGCGCTATAGCACTTCAACCCTTCCTTAAGTGAATTTAACCGACCTCCAAGCCCGCGCTAAACGCATTAAATTGCTGCTGACTGACTGCGACGGCGTGCTCACCGACAACGGCGTGTACTACTCCGAGCGCGGCGAGGAAATGAAGCGCTTCAGCATCCGCGATGGCATGGCCGTGGAGCGCCTGCGGGCCGTGGGCGTGGAAAGCGGCATCATGACCGGCGAAACGTCGGGCTCTGTGCAGCGGCGGGCCGACAAGCTGCGCATCACTGAGCTGCACCTGGGCATCAAGGACAAGCCGGCGCGGCTGCACGAAATCATCGCCCGCACGGGCCTGGCGGCCGAGGAGATTGCCTTCATCGGCGACGACACCAACGACGTGGAAATCCTGAAGCTGGTGGGCCTGGCGGCCTGCCCCGGCGACGCTACCAGCTTCGCGCGGGCCGTGGCCGATTTCCACTGCGAGACGCGGGGCGGCCACGGCTGCTTCCGCGAATTGGCCGAATTTATTATCGCCAGCCGGTAAAATAAAACCGCTGGGCGTACGTCTGGGGCCCTGGGGCCCTAAACAATCCTGCAATCCTGCTTATTTCGTAGCATTATCTCATATTCGGCCAGCTCCTGGCCCTACTCCCACCCCACCCGCTTTGGCATGAGCACCGTACAAATCAAGAAAAACCGCAGCATTGGTCCCGGCCAGCCCTGCTACATCATCGCCGAAATTGGCATCAACCACAACGGCTCCGTTGATATTGCCAAGCAGCTCATTGACGCCGCGGTGAGCGCCGGCTGCGATGCCGTGAAGTTCCAGAAGCGCACCCCCGAGCTGTGCGTGCCCAAGGACCAGTGGGAAAAGATGCGCGACACCCCCTGGGGCCGCATGAGCTACATCGACTACAAGCGCAAAACCGAGTTTGGCCTGGAAGAATACACGGCCATCGACGACTACTGCAAGGCACGCGGCATCGACTGGTTTGCCTCGTGCTGGGACGAGCCGTCGGTCGATTTCATGGAGCAATTTCAGCCCGTGCTCTACAAGATGGCGTCCGCGTCGCTCACCGACAAGCCCCTGCTCGACCGCGTGCGCGCCACCGGCCGCCCGCTGATGCTGAGCACCGGCATGAGCACCCAGCACGAAATCACGGACGCCGTGGCCTACGTGGGCCTTGATAACCTGATGATTGCGCATAGCACCTCGGCCTACCCCTGCCCCCCGGCCGAGCTGAACCTGCGCATGATCCAGACCCTACAAGCGCAATTCCCGAACACGCCCATCGGCTACTCGGGCCACGAAACCGGCCTGAGCACCACCGTGACGGCCGTGGCCCTGGGCGCCACCTTCGTGGAGCGCCACTTCACCCTCGACCGCGCCATGTGGGGCTCCGACCATGCTGCCAGCGTGGAGCCCGGTGGCATGGCCAAGATGGTGCGCGACATCCGCGACACCGAAACTGGCCTCGGCAACGGCGTGAAGGTGGTGTACGAAAGCGAGAAAGAACCCCTGCGCCGCCTGCGCCGCGAGGTGACGGCCGCCTAGGGTCAGCTTTTAAAACTGGCGCAAACGGCAATACGGTCATGCTGAGATTGCCGAAGCATGACCTTTTTCGGCCTATCGGTTTTACTTAAGTACCTCAGGCACCGTTTAAAATTCGTAGTCTGCCGTATTACTTGAAACTATTCGGGCCGCTCGCTTTTTTAGTGAGCGGCCCGCTTTTGTAAAGCCAATCAGGCGCGGGCCGCCCTGCCTTATTTGCCTGGCTTTTGACCGAAATACTCGAAAGCTAATAGCCAACGGCTATCAGCTAAAAGCTTAAATAATCATGCTGGAGACGCTAAGCAGCTTTTACAACGGCCTCAACCCGGTGGGCCGCACCACGGTCATCACCACGCCCATTTTGCTGCTGGCGGTGGTGGTGCTGCTGGTGCTCGAGCGCAAGTACCCGTACCGCAAGGGTTTGCCGTTCTTCCGCGAAGGATTGTTTCTCGACTTGTTTTGGTACACGCTGGTGCAGAGCTATTTCCTGCAAATCCTGATTTTCGGGTTCATCATTGCGCCGCTGGCCAAGCACTTCGGGGCCCAATTTCATTGGGTGAGCGATTGGCCGGTGGCGGCGCAGGTGGGCTTTTTCGTGGTCACGCACGACTTTTACATCTACTGGTTCCACCGCTTCCAGCACAACAGCGCCTTCTTCTGGCGCACCCACGAGGCGCATCACTCGGGCAAGCAGGTGGACTGGCTAGCCGGTTCCCGCTCGCACGCGGTCGAAATCATCATCAACCAAACCATTGAGTTTGCGCCCATCATCTTGCTGGGGGCCAACCCCATTGTGGTGCCCATCAAGGCCTTGATTGACGCCGTGTGGGGCATGTACATCCACGCCAACGTGGACGTGAAATCGGGCAAGTTGCAGTACGTCATCAACGGGCCCGAAATGCACCTTTGGCACCACGCCGACCACGAGGAAGTGTACTTCGCCAACTTCTCCACCAAGTTTGCGGTGTGGGACTGGCTATTTGGCACCGCCTACCTGCCCGAAGGGCGCAAGCCCATTCGCTGGGGCCTCCCCTACGCGTTTCCGAAGGATTACTTTTTGCAGCACGCCTTTTCGGTGCGCCGCTTCGATGAGGGGGCCCTGGCCGAGAAATCGGCCCTGTTCCGGCACTACCACGGCGTGCGCTTCCGGCTGCTGAGCTGGGTGGGCCAGCGCGTGCCCGTCGCCCGGGTGCTGCAAGGCTGGGCGGTGCCCGACGGGGCCCCGGAAACCGTGGGCCGCCGCCCCGGCGACAACCCTAGCCCCGCGACGCCCGTTACCCCGGCCGCCGCCGAATCGTCCCGCCCCGTCAACGCCTTGTCTTGAATTTAGTCGCCAATTCCGCCTGGATTTTTCTGTTCCTGGCTTCCGTGATGGAAGTGTGCTGGAACTACAGCTTGAAATACACCAGCGTAGCCAAAATCAAGGCCATCGACTGGTCGCAGTTTTTCGCGGCCCCGGCCGGGCTCTACACCTTGCTGCCAGCCATTGGCTACGTGGCCTTTGGCGTGGCCAACGTGTTCTTCTTTTCCAAGGCCCTCAACCAAATACCTGCTGGTACCGCCTTCGCGGTGTGGATGGGCATTGCCCTGGTCGGCATCAAAGTGGTGGACACCCTCGTGCTCAAGGAGCCGTTTAGTGCGTGGCACGTGCTGTATATTGGGTTCATTCTGGTGGGCATCGTGGGCTTGAAGCGCACTGCGTAGGCCCCCATTTCACTTTTCGTTTCCGCCATGATTCGTCTGATGCTTGCCGACGACCACGCCATCCTGCGCGACGGTCTGCGGTCGTTGCTCGCCGCCGAGCCCGACATTGACGTGGTGGGCGCGGCCGGCGACGGTACCGAGCTGCTGGCGTTGCTGGCCACTACGCCCGCCGATGTGGTGCTGATGGACATCAACATGCCTGTGCTCGACGGCTTCGAGACCACGGCTGAATTGCAGCAGCATTTTCCCAGCGTCAAGGTATTGGTGCTCAGCATGCTCGATAATGAGCACTACGTGATGCGGATGCTTCAGGCCGGGGCCCTGGGGTACGTGCTGAAGAACGCCGCCTTTCAGGAAATTACCCACGCCATCCGCACCGTGGCGGTGGGCCACCGGTTTTTGTGCACCGAAATCGGGCTTAACATGCTCTACAAAGCAGTCAGCGACGGTTCTGTTGCCAACGGCGAGTTGGCAAAGCCCGCCGCGGGCATGAGCCTCACGGCCCGCGAGTTGGAAGTGCTCAAGCTCATCGCCGAAGGCCTCACCAACAGCGAGGTGGCCGACCAGCTCTTTACCAGCAAGCGCACCATCGAAACCCACCGCCAAAACATCATCGGCAAAACCGGCGTCAAAAACACCGCCGCCCTCATCAAGCTAGCCGTCCGGCAGGGCCTCATCAGCTAACCCAGTAGGTTGACCTTGAAGTGGTTAGCTTAAAGCATTGGCCGGGGCCCTAATTCAGCACCCCGCCAATGGTCCCGATGGTGAGGGCCACAATGGCGGTGTTGAACAGAAAGGAAATGAGCCCGTGCAGCAGGGCGATGGCGCGGATTTCGCGGCTGCTAATGCCAATGTCGGCCGTTTGCGCCGTCATGCCCACCACAAAGGAGAAATAGGCAAAATCGAGGTAGTTGGGTTCGAGCTTCGGCTCGTCTTTGTCCTTGTCGTTGTCGTCGGGAAACGTCAGGCCCCCTTGGTCGTGGCCCTGGTCGTCGGCGTCGTAGTACGAGTGGGCGTAGCGCAGCGTGAACACGCAGTGCACCAGCAGCCAGGCCAGGGCCACGGCCCCCAGGCCCAGGGCCAGGTGTAGGGCCTTTGCCCCTTTGTGCACGTCTTTGAGGGTGCCCAGCAGCCCCACCACGGCCACCAGGCTGGCCAGGGCGGCCCCGAGCACCACCAGAAAAGCCACCGTGCGGGGCAAGTCGTCGCTGGCGGCCACGCGGCGGATGTCGTCGGTATCGGCCGTGCGCATCGCGGCCAAAATCAGGAACAGGTTGACGGCCGCGAAGCCGTCCCAGCCAGCCACCGTGCGGGCCAGGGCCCCCAGCCCCGCCGGGGCCAGCCACGCGGCCAGGGCCCCTACCGCCGCGCCGAGGGCGAAGCGCCATTGCAGGCGCACCAGGCGCAGCCAGGGGCTAGGGTTTTGGGCAGGCGTGGCGGAAGTGGTGGATTTAGCCATGGGGCCCCAAGTTAGGGATTGGCCCGCGTTGGCTGGGTGAAGGGCGCGGCCGGGCGGGGCCCCGGCGCGGGCGCGCTGCCCCGGATTTTGTTTCTTTTGCCGCCATGAACCTTGCCCCCCTGTCCGGCCTCTACGCCCCGTCGCTCGCCCTCGTCACCGATTTGTACCAGCTCACGATGGCCTACGGCTACTGGCAGCAGGGCTTGCAGGACCGCGAGGCCGTGTTCCACCTCTACTTTCGCAAGGCCCCGTTCCAGGGCGGCTACGCGGTGGCCGCCGGCCTGGCCCTGGCCGTGGACTGGCTCGAAAACTTACGCTTTTCGGACGACGATTTGGCGTACCTCGGCGGCCTGCGCGGCAGCAAGGGCACGCCGCTGTTCCCACCCGAATTCCTGGCCTACCTGCGCGATTTGAAATTTACCTGCGACGTGGACGCCGTGCCCGAGGGCACCGTGGTGTTTGGCAACGAGCCGCTGCTGCGCATCCAGGGGCCCCTGCTGCAAGCGCAGCTGCTGGAAACGGCGCTGCTCACGCTCGTCAATTTCCAGACACTCATCGCCACCAAAGCCGCCCGCATCCGCGAAGCCGCAGGGCCCGACGACCAGATCCTGGAGTTCGGTCTGCGCCGCGCCCAGGGCTTCGACGGGGGCCTGGGGGCCAGCCGCGCCGCCTACCTCGGCGGGGCCGACGCCACCAGCAACGTGCTGGCCGGCCAGCGCTACGGCCTACCCGTGCGCGGTACCCACGCCCACAGCTGGGTCATGTCGTTTGCGGATGAAGAGCAGGCGTTTACGGCGTACGCCCAGGCCTTTCCCGACGATTCGGTGTTCCTGGTGGATACCTACGACACGCTCGACGGCGTGCGCCACGCCATCGAAGTAGCCAAGAAAATGCGCGCCCAAAGCCACGAGCTGGGCGGCATCCGCCTCGATTCGGGCGACCTGGCCTACCTCAGCCGCGGGGCCCGGGAGCTGCTCGACGCGGCCGGGTTTGACCAAGTGCGCATCGTGGCCAGTAACGACCTGGAGGAAAACCTCATCACCAGCCTCAAGCAGCAAGGGGCCCGCATCGACACTTGGGGCGTGGGCACGCAGCTCGTGACGGCCTACAACCAGGCGGCCCTGGGGGGCGTGTACAAGCTGGCCGCCCTGCGCACGGCCGACGGCACGGGCTGGGATTTCACGATCAAGCTCAGCGAGCAACTGGCCAAAACCAGCATCCCCGGCATCTTGCAGGTGCGCCGCTACCTCGACGAGCAGGGTCACCCGCGGGCCGACATGCTCTACAATACCGCCGTGCCGCTGCCCGAGCGCCTCGTGCTCGTCGACCCCAACGACGCCACCCGCCGCCGCCCGGTGCGCCCCGGGGCCCCCTTTCGCGAGCTGCTAGTGCCCGTGTTCCGCCAGGGCCGCCGCGTGCTAGACCTGCCCACCCTGGCCGAAAGCCGCGCCCTCGTCCAGCGCGAAGTTGCCAGCCTCGACCCCGCCGTGCGCCGCTTCCTCAACCCCCACACCTACCCCGTGGGCCTAGAGCTCAGCCTCTACGACTACCGCACGCAGCTCATCCTGGCCAAGCGCCCCCAGCGCCCGGCGTAGGGGCCCCAAGAACGGTCGGGTATCAGACGCAACAGATTGTTAAGCTGTCGACGCCAAAGCACCTATTTTTTTGCAGTAAATTCCCACTCGCCCACCACAATGCCAGTGCGCATAATTTCCTGCACAAACGGGTTCCAATCGGTGAACTGCTCGGGCGAAAAGGTGTGCGGCTCGATATCAACAAACTGTTTTTGAATGATGGCGTTGCTGATTAAGCCTACGTCCTGAAACCCGAACCCAGTGAACTCATCAGCCACCAAGGCCACGTCAATATCCGAAAATTGGCGTTGCTCGTTGCGGGCGTAGGAGCCGAACAGAATTACTTTTCGCAACGAAACATGTTGGCCACGAATGCTTTCAGCAAATAATTTGACCCGTTCTAGGGCAACTGATTGAGTAAGCATTGGCGGAGGTCGGTTACGTCTTGCAGCACCGTTTGGGTAAAAACTTTAGTGGCTTGCTGGCGCAGGTTGGCCGTGTAGCTTTCGTAGCGTCCCTCCAACTGAAAAGTATTCAATTGCTGCACAAACGTGGCCTGAGCTGGCGTCAATAACAATTGCGTATCGGCCAGCAACCGGGCAATATTATGCGTGAAGGGCGGCGTATCACCTATATTATCTTTCACCCAGAGCGCCTTAGCCAGCTTTTCGATGGTCAGGTGCGCCCAGAATAGGCACGGCACATAAATGCCGGCCGTGAACATAGTGCCTACCTCTTGCCAGTTTTGGTCGGCGGCATTCACCCAATAGGCGATGTGGTCGGCTTTTGTCACCAGGCTAAGGTAGAGAAAAAGCAGCAGAGGCAGAAGGAGCCTTGGGCGCTTTGTATTTTATTTTCCAACGCGCATTACCTTGCCATTCTGATATCGGTAGCGGCCTAGTGGTAAGGCAGTCAGCGTAGCGCAAGTAGTTGAATCTGGCTTACCAACCTTTTTAATTGGCCCAACGACTATCTCGTGGTTACGCATGACTACTTCCCGGCCACAGATTACGTCCAGCTCATCAACCAGCGTGCCCTCACTGCCTTCACCGTGTCTTTCGTCCTCTACCTCGGTCCAGCCTCGCAATAGTAAAATCGGTTTGTTGGAAATATCTAACACGGCTTTGTAGACCCATCGGCCTCCACTCCCGGAGCCCATACTATAAGTTTCAGCTGTCACTAAAATTTCGGGTCCTCCCTGACTGTCCAAATTGGCCGTGTCCAAGGAAATGTTAACATTGCCACTACGCCAATGGTCGCCATCCAACTCTGGAAGAGCCATGTCAATTTCAATCCAGGTATTTGAAACTGAGCTTGACTTGTAAAAAAGCCGGGGTGCTTGCTCCACTTCTCGCACTTCCAGAAAGCGTCCGAGGAGGGTATCAATCTTCATTCCGCTTTCAGGCGCCGCTCGCATCCCTAATAGGTCAACCTGCTGCCAAGCCAATTGTAGTGGACCAATACTATCACGAATTACAGTATTGGTCATTGCAGTTGGCATTACAAAAAGCACTGATGCTGCCATTGTTTTCGACTCAGGAGCTGGTATCTGAATCTGAACAGGCTGCTTAGTTTTACAACCCACCAAAAAAACAACGGCAGCCGCTATTGCTAGTCGGCTGCCGTTGCTCAGATTTTGTCTTGTGCGCATAAAGACAAAGAAAGCGCACAATTACATGTGGATGGCGCGGTTTTCGGTCGCGGCGAGGCAGGCTTCTTTCATGGCCTCGGCGTAGGTGGGGTGGGCGTGGCTCATGCGGGCCACGTCCTCGGCGGAGGCGCGGAACTCCATGGCCGTCACGGCCTCGGCGATGAGGTCGGCGATGCGGGGCCCGATCATGTGCACGCCCAGGATTTCGTCGGTCGTCTTGTCGGCCAGCACCTTCACGAAGCCGTCGGTGTCCATGCTGGCGCGGGCGCGGCCGCTGGCTTTGAAGGGGAACGAGCCCACTTTGTAGGCCTTGCCGTCCTGCTTCAGCTGCTCCTCGGTGTAGCCCACACCGGCTACCTCGGGCCAGGTGTACACCACGCCGGGGATGAGCAGGTAGTTGATGTGCGGCTTCTGGCCAGCGATGGTTTCGGCCACGAACGTGCCTTCCTCCTCGGCTTTGTGGGCCAGCATGGCCCCGCGCACCACGTCGCCGATGGCGTAGATGCCCGGCACGTTGGTTTGCAAATGCGCGTCGACTTTGATGCGGCCGCGCTCTTCCATCTGCACGCCGGCGGCTTCCAGGTTCAGGCCCGCCGTGTAGGGCGAGCGGCCCACGGCCACGAGGCAGTAGTCGCCCTCCAGCTTGATTTCTTCGCCCTTGGGCGAGGTAGCCGTCACAGTCACGGTATCGCCCTGGCGGACGGCTCCGGTCACCTTGTGGCTCATGTAGAACTGAATGCCGATTTTGCCCAGCACCCGCTTCAGCTCCTTGCCCAACGACAAATCCATCGTCGGGATGATGCTATCGGTGTATTCCACAATGGACACCTTGGTGCCCAGGCGGGCGTACACCGAGGCCAGCTCTAGGCCGATGACGCCGCCGCCCACCACCACCATGCTGCCCGGCACCTCGCGGATGTTCAGGGCCTCGGTGCTGGTGATGATGCGCTGCTTGTCCTGCTGGATGAACGGCAGTACCGTGGGCTTCGAGCCGGTGGCGATGATGACGTTCTTGGTTTCAATCGTTTGGGCTTCGCCGCCGCTGGTGGGCGCAATGCTGATATGGTTTTTGTCAACGAACGAGCCGAGGCCTTGCAGCACGTCGATTTTGTTCTTCTTCATCAGGTAGGCGATGCCATCCACGTTGGCCTTCACCACGCCGGTCTTGCGGTCAATCATCTGCGGCATGTTCACCTGGAGGTTGTCCAGCTCGATGCCGTGCTCCTTGAACGTGGTATGCGCGTTGTGGTAATGCTCGGTGCTGTCGAGCAGCGCCTTGCTCGGAATGCAACCCACGTTGAGGCAGGTGCCGCCCAGGGTGGGGTATTTCTCGATCAGAGCGGTTTTGAAGCCGAGCTGGGCGCAGCGAATGGCCGCTACGTAGCCGCCGGGGCCGCTACCGATTACCGTAACGTCGTACTGGTTCATATAAAGCGAAAAGGTCGGTTGAATGCCCAAAGGTACGGCGAAACCGGCCGCCTCGGGGGCCCCGGGGGCCCCCGGGGCCCCATAAAACCCAAAGAGCCCAGCCGTATCATGGCTGGGCTCTTTGGGTTTCTTTATCCCAATAATTGAGGTATTCTGCGTTGGCGCGTAGGATTCGCAGGCCATGGCCAGGTGGGTGCCGCGCGTGCTCACCACCAGGCAGATGAACTTGGTGGCGCTGGTGCTGGGCTTGAGCAGGTGCAGCTGGTTGGTCAAGTTAAGCAGGAGGTCCTTGACCGTCTCGCGTTGCAGCTTGCAGGGCGGCCACGGCCTTCTGCTTTTACTTGGCCACCGCTGTGTTGCGGGCCGTCGTCGTGTTGGGGTTGATGGCCGGCGAGTTCGAGTGCGGGGCTGGGGTCATGCAAGAGGTGGCGGCCATCACCGCCAGCAGCTACGGCAAGTCGGCGAGGGCATTTTGAGCAGCTTAGCTGGCAGGAAAATTCATAGCGAAGCTGTTTTACCCCGTACGGTTGGTCTAAGCAAAAAAAGCCCGGCGTGCAAACCTGCACGCCGGGCGTTGCCGTCGCGGCAACCACTTGCCGGGCCCCTATTTCTTGGCCTGCGCCGCCACCCAGGCTGAGCCGCCGGCTACCACCAGCGCGTCTTCACCCAGGCCCACGAGCGACGTGTGGGTATGCGTGCGCTCGCTGATGGTTTTGCGCAGCCAGAACGTGAGGAATGTGGAGGCCACCGCCCCCAGGCTGCCCACCAGGGCCCCGCTCAGGGCGTTGCCGCCGCGGGCTTTGTAGAGCGTGGCCCCCACCAGGGCCCCCGAGGCAGCCCGGGCCCCCAGCTGCTGGGGCTCGGTGCGGTTGCCCGTTTTGGGCGACTTGTCGCCCACGAACTCCAGGCCCAGCAGGCCCTTGAGGGTGCTAGCCACGGTGGCGTTTTGCAGGAAACGAAGCGGTGACTTGGCCAAGCCCTTGGGCCGGGCCTGCCTACTCAGGTAGTGGCTGAGGAAGGTGGGGCCGCTGGTGGTGCGCATGCCCGACAGGGCGGCTAGGCCCAGTACGGGCCAGAAGCGGGCGGTGGGCGCTGGCTTGGGCCAGTTAGCGTCCTTGTTGAACTTGGCGGCTTTCGGTTTCTTGGCTTTCATAAAAAAGTTAAGGCTACGGGCCGGGCGCATGTGCCCGGCCCGTAGCCTTAACGGAAACCGCGGCCCGAAGGCTGGTTTTTTTACGCTACCCGCTGGGGGCCCTACACGCCCAGCAGCAGGCGGGTGGGGTCTTCGAGCAACTCCTTCACCCGCACCAGAAAGCTGACGGATTCGCGGCCGTCGATGATGCGGTGGTCGTAGCTGAGGGCCAGGTACATCATGGGCCGAATCACCACTTGGCCGTTCTCGGCGATGGGGCGCTGGATGATGTTGTGCATCCCCAGGATGGCCGACTGCGGGGCGTTGATAATGGGCGTGCTCAGCATCGAGCCGAAAACGCCACCGTTGGTGATGGTGAACGTGCCGCCCGTCATCTGCTCGATGGTGAGTTTATTGTCGCGGGCCAGCACAGCCAGGCGCACTACTTCTTTTTCAATGCCGTCAAACGAGAGCTGTTCGGCGTTGCGGATCACGGGCACCACCAAGCCCTTGGGGGCCGACACGGCGATGCTGATGTCGCAAAAGTCGTTGTACACCAAGTCAGTGCCGTCGATTTGGGCGTTTACGGCGGGCCACTCTTTCAGGGCCACGCACACGGCCTTGGTGAAGAACGACATGAAGCCCAGGCCCACGCCGTTTTTCTCCTTGAACTTGTCCTTGAACTTGGTGCGCAAGTCCATGATGGGCTGCATGTTCACCTCGTTGAAGGTGGTGAGCATAGCCGTTTCGTTTTTCACGGCCACCAAGCGGCGGGCCACCGTTTTGCGCAGGTTACTCATGCGCTCGCGGCGCTGGCCACGGCTGCCGGCCAGGGCAGCGGATGCCGCTGCCGGGGCCGCCGCGGGCGCCGCCGGAGCAGCTTGCGGAGCAGCTTGCGGAGCAGCTTGCGGAGCGGGAGCGGCGGGCTTGGCCTGCGCGTTTTGAGCATCTTCCTTGGTGATGCGGCCGTCGCGGCCCGAGCCGGCCACGTCGGCGGCGGATACGCCCTTCTCGCCTAAGATTTTACCGGCGGCCGGCGAGGGCACGCCCGTAGCGTACGTTGCGGCGCTGGGCGCGGCGGGCGCTTGGGCCAGGGGCACGGCCGCTGCCGGGGCGGCGGGGGCCGCAGCCGCCGAGGCCCCGCTGCCGCTTTCGATGCGGGCAATCAGGGCCCCGATGCCGATGGTTTCGCCCTCCTGGGCGGCGTGGCGCAGAATGCCTTCGGTATCGACGGGCAGCTCAAACGTGGCTTTGTCCGACTCCAGCTCGGCAATCACTTCGTCGCGTTTCACGAAAGCCCCATCGGGCTTCAGCCACTTGGCAACGGTTACTTCCGTGATGGACTCGCCGACGGCGGGAATCGTCATTTCCACGGTGCCGCCACCGCCAGCGGCGGGGGCAAGTGCCACCACCGGAGCCGCGGTCGGGCTTCCGCCGGGGCGGTCGGCCGGGGCCCCACCGTAGCCAGCCTGGTCGCTGGCCTGCGGGTTTTCTTCACCTTTCGTCAGCGGGTCGGTCGCGGAGGCGGCCGGGGCCGCAGCAGTAGGGGCCGCATCGGCGGGGGGCCCAGTGGCCTCGCTGCCACCGTCGAGCTCGGCAATGGTGGTGCCGATGCCGATGGTTTCGCCTTCGGCCACCCGAATTTTCAGTACACCAGCAGCCTCAGCGGGCAGCTCAAACGTGGCTTTGTCGGATTCAAGCTCGGCAATTACCTCGTCGCGCTTCACGGCGTCGCCGTCTTTTTTCAGCCACTTGGCAATGGTTACTTCCGTGATGGACTCGCCAACGGCGGGAATTTTGATTTCGGTGGGCATGAGCAACAGGTGGGGAAAGCGTCTGGAAGGTGTAAGTTAGAGAAGCAAGGGGGCCCCGGCAGGGAGAGGGCCAAGGCGGCCAACCGCACAATGGCCGCGGCTCGCTTAGTACGGCTAGTCCTGCTTTTTGGCGATTGCGGCCGTTTCCTTTATTTGCTCGGTGGCCACGGCTTCCTTGGGGTTGTCGAAGGCGCGGGCCACGAGGTCTTTCTGCTCCTTGATGTGGATTTTGTTGTAGCCGGTGGCCGGCGAGGCCGAGGGCTTGCGGGCTACCACGTCCTCCAGCTCGCGGCGCATGAAGCGGAGCAGGTAGTTCCAGTAGCCCATGTTCTCGGGCTCCTCTTGTACCCAGTACACCTTGGCTTTGGGGTACTTGGCCAGCTCGGCCTGCAATTGTTGCTGCGGAAAGGGGTGCAGCTGCTCCACGCGCACCAGGGCCACGTCGGTGCGGTTGCTGGTGCGCTGCTCGTCGAGCAGGTCGTAGTACACTTTGCCCGAGCACAGCAGCACGCGCTTCACTTTCCTGGCTTCGGCGTAATCGTCGGCCAGCACCTCGCGGAAGCGGCCGCTGGTGAACTCGTCAATCGGCGACACGCACAGCGGGTTGCGCAGCATCGACTTGGGCGACATCACCACCAGCGGCTTGCGGAAGCTCCACGTCAGCTGGCGGCGCAGCAGGTGGAAGAAGTTGGCCGGCGTGGTCACGTTGGCCACCACAATGTTGTTCTCGGCGGCGAGCTGGAGGAAGCGCTCGGGGCGGGCGTTGGAGTGCTCGGGGCCCTGGCCCTCGTAGCCGTGAGGCAGCAGCATCACCAGGCCGTTCATGCGCTGCCACTTGCTCTCGGAGCTCACCACGAACTGGTCGATCATGGTTTGGGCCCCGTTGGCGAAGTCGCCGAACTGCGCTTCCCACACCACCAGGGCCGTGGGGTTGGCCATGCCGTAGCCAAATTCGAAGCCTAGTACCGCGTACTCGCTCAGCAGCGAGTTGAAGATGCTCAGCTGCTGGTGCTCACCCTCCAGGTGGTTCAGCGAGTTGTAGGGCGCCGAGGTTTCGGCGTCGTGCAGCACGGCGTGGCGGTGCGAGAACGTGCCGCGCTGCACGTCCTGGCCGCTCACGCGCACGATGTGGTTTTCGGTCAGCAGCGAGCCGTAGGCCAGTAGCTCGCCGGCGGCCCAGTTCAGCACGCGGGTTTCGTAGAACATCTTGCGGCGCTCACGCAGCAAGTTGTCAATCTGCTTGATGGGCTTGAAGCCGTCGGGAATCGTGGTCAGGGCCTTGGCCACCTTCGCCACCACTTCCTCCGACACGCCGGTTTCAGGCGATTGGGCGAAGTCTTCGTTGGTGCTGCGGCGCAGGCTACGCCACTCATTTTCCAGGGCCTGGTACTTATAAGGCAGCGGTTTCTGCTTCACCAAGTCGAGGCGGGCTTGCAGCGTATCGCGGAACTCCTTGTCCATCTGGTTGGCCAGCTCGGCGTCCACGTCGCCGCGCTGCACCAGCGTGGCGTTGTACACCTCGCGCGGGTTCTGGTGCTTCGAGATGATGTTGTAGAGCGTGGGCTGGGTGAACTTGGGCTCGTCGGACTCGTTGTGGCCGTGGCGGCGGTAGCACACCATGTCGATGAAGAAATCGGCGTGGAACTGCTGGCGGTACTCGGCGGCGAGCTGCGCGGCAAATACCACGGCCTCCGGGTCGTCGCCGTTGACGTGAATCACCGGCGCGTCAATCATCTTGGCCAGGTCGGTGCAGTAAATCGACGAGCGGGCGTCCTCAAAATCAGTGGTAAAGCCCACCTGGTTGTTGATGACGAAGTGCACCGTGCCGCCGGTTTTGTAGCCTTCCAGCTGCGACATCTGGGTCAGCTCGTAGCCGATGCCCTGGCCGGCCAGCGCCGCGTCGCCGTGGATGAGGATGGGCAGGATTTTGTGGTAGTCGCCGGCGTACTGGTGCTCGATTTTGGCGCGCACAAAGCCTTCCACTACCGGGTTCACCGCCTCGAGGTGCGAGGGGTTGGGGGCCAGCTTCAGGTTAACTTTCTTGCCATTAGCCGTTTCCACCTCCGACGAGTAGCCCATGTGGTACTTCACGTCGCCGTCGCCCATGGTGAGGTCGGGGATGGCCGTGCCCTCAAACTCCGAGAAAATCTGCTCGTACGTTTTGCCCATGATGTTGGCCAGCACGTTCAGGCGGCCGCGGTGGGCCATGCCAATCATCACTTCCTGCACCCCCAAATCAGCGCCCTTGCCAATGATGGCGTCCAGGGCCGGAATGGTGGTTTCGCCGCCTTCGAGCGAGAAGCGCTTCTGCCCCAAGAACTTGGTGTGCAAGAAGTTCTCGAACACCACCGCCTCGTTCAGCTTCTTGAGGATGCGCTTTTTGTACTCCACGCCGGGGTTGAAGGCCAGGGCTTCGCGCTCGATTTTCTCGCGCAGCCAGTCCAGCACCTCCGGGTCGCGGATGTACATGTACTCGAAGCCCACCGTGCCGGTGTAAATTTTTTCCAGCGCCGCAATGATGTCGCGCAACTTGGCCTGGGGCCCCAGGCCCAGCATTTCGCCGTTGCGGAAAGCCGTGTCCAAGTCGGCGTCGCTCAGCCCAAAGTCGGGCAGGTCGAGGCGGGGCTGGCGGTCCTTGCGCTCGCGCACCGGGTTGGTTTTGGCGCGCAGGTGGCCGCGGCTGCGGAAGGCGTGGATGAGGTTGCGGACGGCCGTCTCCTTGTCGCTGGGCGCACTTTCGCTGCTCACTAGGCCGGCCGGGGCGTTGTTGGTCGAGGCCACGGTGTTCAGCACGCCGTAGTCGTTGGGCTGGGGCGCGGCCGGCGCAGCGGGCGCCGTTACCAGGCCGGCGGGCGCCACCGCAGCACCGTTGCCATTGGTGGCCGGGGCCCCCTCGGCTGGGAATTGCTGCGAGAAATCAAACCCTTCGAAAAATTTGCGCCAGCCAAAATCTACCGATTCGGGGTTTTGCTGGTACGCTTGGTACAGGGTTTCGATGGCCACCGCATCAGCGTTGGCGATATACGAGTAGGAATCCATGGGCGAAAGTGCTGGGTGGGTATGGCAGCGCAAAAGTAAAAGGCCTGAAAACAAAGCCCAAACCTATAACCGGGTTTACAAATGGACCTATTTACCAAATACATAAGTTTGAATTCGGCTTTCGATGCTACCCCATTTTACTGGCAATCTATCAATAAAATGCCATTTTATTGAAGAACGCGTCCCGGGGCCCCCAAATTGTGCTAGAAATGGTTTGCGCTGGCTCTTAATCCCTTATCGGCCCTGCCCAATGCGCCACGGAGCGGGGCGTACCATCGGGGGCATACAGCAAGCTGAGGGGTTGAGCGGGGTCGCGGTTGACGTCGGCGGGCGTGATGCCCCAGCGGTGCCACAGTTCGGCCAGGGCCTGGGCGTAGGCGCCGTTTTCCCAGGGGTTGAAGATGGCCACGCCCACGTCGTCAATCAGCGCGTCGAATACTAGGTGCGTGTCGCCGGGCCGCGGGTGGCGCGGGTACAGGTCGGGCACCATGTGCAGTAAGTGCGCCGCGTAGTACACCCGCGCCTTGAACTCGGCCACCTGCACTGGGTGCAGGGGCCGCCGGGCGTCGGCGTACACCTGGCGCATGGCCTGGCCAATCAGGCCGATGTCGGCCAGGCACGCCACCAGCACCGACTGCCCCATTTTAATACTGAACACCAGCGTGTTGAGGTCGTCGTCGTACTCAAAAGGCACCGCATCCTCGGCCGGGTCTACTTCGAGCACGAACACCGAGCCGGGCACAAAGTCGGCGTACTCGGTGGGCACGCGCAGGCCTTGGAGTAGCTGGAAAAACACCTGAAACTTGCGCAGCAGCGCCGCGTTTTCGGCCAGTGGGTAGCGGGGCCGGATGAGGGGCGCTAATTCGGTGAGCAGCTCGGTGATGAAGATGCCGTAGAACATCTTGCCCAACCACAGAAACAGCGTGTCGTCGCCGAGGGCACGCAGGGCGTCGGGGCCCTCGGCAGCGGCGGCGGCCACGGTGGCCTCCAGCGCTTCGAGGCGCGGGCGCACCGCGGGGCTGGCCGGCAGGCACAGGTCGCGGAAGGCCACGGTGCTTTGATCGAGGAGCTGGATGGGCCGGTCGGCCAGTCCGTAATGCACTTGCAGCCAGTCGGCAAACACGGGCACGGTGTCGGCGGGCCCCACGGGCTGCCCGCTGAGGAAGCACGTGGCGGGGCCGAAGCGCATGCCCTCAAACGGGTCGTAGGGCGTGAGGTCGGCGGGGGAGAAATCGGGCATAAAGGCAGAAGCGCGAACTTGGCCGCGGCGGGCGGCAAAGTTCGCGCTTCTGGGCGGCACGCGGCCGGCGGGTGGCTACCGCGACAACGAATTAGCCGCTTTGCGCAGCAGCGTGCCCAGGTTGCCGAGCGGCCCGGCGTAGTTGCCGGGGGCCGTTTCGGCCACTTTGATGGTTTCGGCGCTGAGGCTGGCCAGCAGCTCGGCCACTTCGTGCGAGGCGGCGTTGGGGCCGCTCAGCAACTCGCCGAGCTGGCCGAGCTCCTGGGTTATTTTGGCCAGGCCCGGACGGTCTGATGACGCCAGCACGGCGGCCCAACGGTCAATCTCGGTGCTGCCGGGGCCATCGGCTTTGGCGGGTAAGCCATGGCTAAGCAGGGCCAAGGTATCGTCGAGCAAGGCGGTGGCCTGTTGGTCAGTTACCGACAAGGGCACGGCGGGCTGGGCGGCGTTGGACGGGGTGGCGGCGGTAGAATCCATGGGGTCGGCAGTTTGGGAAGATTAGATGACGGGCTATACTTGCCAGCCGCCCAAAAAGTTAAAAAACCGTTGCCGGGGGCCCCCACGGTTGGGTTACCTTTTGGCGGCACAGCTGATTACCGACCGCATTCTCACCCCACTTTTGTTTTTAATCCCATGCAAGTTTCCTTCAAAACCCTGATTGCCGCCACCGCCGTTGCCCTGTCTGCCACCGCTTGCAGCACCGACACCACCAAAACCACCGAGCAGACCGCTGATGGCAGTACCACGGCGACCGTAACCACCGATAGTTCGGCCATGACGGCCACCCAGGCCGGTGCCGCCGCCGGTGCCGCCGTCGACAACGCTTCGGCCAACCTGAAAGAAGGTGCTCAAACCGCCGGTGCCAAAATGGACGCCACTGGTGCCAAAATGGGCGCCAAGATGGACGCCGCTGGTGCCAAAATGGACGCCAACGCTACCGAAGCCAAAGCCAACACCAAGGAGGCCATGGACAAAGCCGGCCACCGCATGGACGCCCTGGGCGACGCCACCGCCAAGTCGGCCCGCGAAACCAAAGCCAACCTCAAGCAAGGCATGAACAACTAAGCAACCGGCTCGCGCCGCTGCGCCAAAAGCCTGGGCCCCTGCGGGGTTCAGGCTTTTTTTGTGCGCGCTACCAGCGGCGGGCACGGTTGCGGCTGGGGGCCCTCAACCGGTGGCTACCTCTAGTAGCACCTCGTAGTAGGGACGGCCCAGCATGCGGGCACGCAACCAGGCGTAGAAGCTTTGGATCTGCAAGTCTTCGCGCTCCAGGGGCCAGAATTCGGGCATTTGGGCTACTTTTTGGGCGAAGGCGGGGCGTTGGGCCACGGTGGGGTCTTCCAATATTTCGTGCACCAGGGCCAGGTAGCTGAGTACGTAGCGGTAGGCCCCCCCGGCGGCCGGGGCCCCGGCGGGCCCGGCGGGAAACCGCTCGCGCAGGCCGCGGTCGATGGCCCGCAGGCGGAGCAGCGCCACGTCGGCCGCGCCCAGCTCGAACTGGATGAGCAGCTCGCCCAAGTTGCGGTTCAGCAGCCATTCCAGGCCCATGTGCTGCTCCAGCCAGTAGTCGGTGCGGCCCAGGCGCAGCAGCACGTGGTTGGCTTTGTGGAAGTTGCCTTCGGCGAAGTAGTGAAACGTGAGTTGGAGGCGGGCCGTGATGGCGTCGAGCGCAGGCAGGGCGGGCGCGGCGCGCAGGGCCCCTTCCAGCAGGGCAATGCTTTCGGCATTGCGGCGAAGGAAGGCGTAGTTGGCGGCCAGCAAAAAGGTGAACCGGGGCCCAAACTCGACCAGCGGCCGGCCGCCGTCGGCCAGCACCGCCCGCCCCTGCTCAAGGTAGCGCACCGATTCGGCGAAGTGGCGCGTGCGGTACAGCGCGTGGGCCAGCATGTAGAGCAGCCGCAGCTGGTAGCCGCGCTGGGCCGGCGCGAAGCCGTGGCGGCGCGCCATCAGCCCGTAGCAGCGCTCGGCGAAGGGGGCGAACGAAGCAAAATCGCGCCGCACCAGCATGCCGCTGCGCGCAATGCTGAGCAGGCGGCACAGCAGCGAGGGCGAGCGGGCGAAGGCTTCCTGCAAGTCGTACTCGGCCAGGATTTCCTGCACAATGGCGTCGAACGCCGCCGCTGGGCGGCCCTGGGTGCGGGCCTCGCGCAGGCGGTGGCGCAGCAGGCTGTCGGCAATGTTGGCGCGCTCCTCCTCGTCGGCGGCTTTTTTGTTGGCGTGGCGGCGGCGCAGCACGTCGGGCAGGGGCTCGGCGTGGGGCGTGCCGGCGTGCTGGATTTGCAGGTTGTACACCGCGTTCAGGGCCTCGTACTGCTCGTGGTCGCGGGCCTGCTTTTCGGCCTTGCGCAGCGTGCCCCAGGCCAGGCGCGGCACGCCGGCCCCGAACAGGTACTGGGCCAGGGTAAGGTGCCCGCGCACGGCGGCGGCGGCCGTGGCGTCGTGCTGGCGCTGGCGCAGCACCAGGAAATCGGTGAGGTGCAGCAGCAGGCGCTTGCGCACGGCGTAGTAGGCCACGGCGTTGGGCCCCGCCGGGTAGAGGCGCGCCACCAGCGCGGCGGGCCCCAGGGCGGGGCCCGTCAGCAGTTCGTAGAGGCGCACGTCTTGGCGGCCGGCCACCCGCTGGCGCTGGCGCTGGAGAAACCGCCCAAACTCGGTGCGGTCGTCGGGGCTGAGGGTGAGCAGGGCAGTGCGGAGGTCGTCCATGGCCCACAAAGGAAGCGCAAAACCGGACCCGGATTTGCCGGGGCCCTGCAATATAGCGCTTTGCTAAAATGTCGGATACTATTCAGTTAATACACTGGTAATCACAGGGTATTTTGCCCTATGATTACCAGGGTAAAAGTCTGACGACTTGATTTTTTGGTGAACGGCGCGGGCCCGGGGCCCTGCACCTTTGGGCTACCTCTTCACCAAACCCTTTTTGCGATGTCGCTCCGTTTACTTTTCCTGTCCCTGGCCCTGCTAGTGGCCGCCGGCCATGCCCGGGCCCAAGACCTGCTCACCAAGCGCAACGGCGACGAGGTGCAGGTGAAAATCCTGGAAATCACGCCTTCGGAAGTGAAATACCGCCGCACCGACAACCCCGACGGCCCGCTCATCAGCGTGTACAAAACCGAGGTGTTCATGATTCGCTACGCCAACGGGGCCAAGGAAGTGTTTGGAACGGCCCCCGGGGCCCCCGCGGCGCCGTACCTGGCCGCGCCCGCGCTGGCCCCCACGCCGCACACGGGCCCCGACGTGCCCGGCGACGTAGTATTCCCCGACGAGGAGGTGCACCTCAGCGGCCCGCGCATCGGCTTCACCGTCCTCACCGCCGGGCCTCTGGACCGCGGCCGGCAGGAGCCAGGCTACCACGACCTTAACCCGTTCCTCACGCAGTTTGGCTGGCAGTTCGAAACGCGCTTGTTCCGGCTGCCCAACGGCGTGAGCGGCCTGGCCGAATTTGTGCCGCTGGTGGGCGGGCTCGAGCAGAACAAGTTCATCCCGAGCATCAGCGGCATCCTGGGCATCCGGGGGCCCAAGGGGTTTGAGTTCGGGCTGGGGCCCAACCTGACGCCCATCGGGGCCAACATCGTGCTGGCGCTGGGCACGTCGTTTCGCAGCAAAAGCGGCCTCAACTTCCCCGTCAACCTGGCCGTGGTGCCCGGCAACGGCGGGGCCCGCATTAGCCTGCTGGTAGGCTTCAATTCGCGGCATCGGTAGCGTTCAAATTTTTGATAATCAACCCATTTATTAACAAAGCCATGCAAAAGCTGCTGTTGCTACTCGTGGTGCTGGTGGGGGCCCTGCTGCCCGCCCAAGCCCGGGCCCAGGCGGCCCCCGGCACCGATACCATCCTGCGCCTCGACGGGCAGGAAATTCAGGGCCGCGTGGTGACCCTCACGCCCACGGTGCTGCGCTACCTGCCCGCCGCCCCGGCCGCGCCCGACACGCTGGCGCTGCCCGTGGCCGAGGTATTCCTGGTGCGCTACGCCAACGGCACCAAGGAGGTGCTGCACCCCGAGGCGGCCGCCGGGGGCCCCGCCGACTTGCTGCCGGGCCTCGACGCCGGGCAGCGGGTGGGGCTGGGCCGCCGCGACGCCGCCGCGCACTACAACCAGCACGGCCCGTACTGGGGCACCTTAGGAACTACGCTCTACGCCGGGCCGGTATTTGGCCTGGTGCCGGCGGCCATCATCAGCAGCATCGACGTGAAGGCCCGCAACTTCCAGTCCCCACAGCCGGCTTTGCTCGCCGACGCCGACTACCAGCGCGGCTACCAGCAGCAGGCCAACCGCACTAAGCGCCAGCGGGCCTGGGCCGGCTACGGCACCGGTGCGGGGGTGTGGGTGGTACTGGTGGCGGTGCTACTGACAGCGGCTGCCTCCCACTTGTAGGGCCCCACGGGGCACCAACAAAATTCCGGCTTCCGCCCGGCCCACGCTAACCAAACCGAAAGCGCGGCCGTACAACTCCCCACAACCTCCCTTCCCACCCCAGTCCTCTTTTTTAACCTTCAAAACATTCCCCGTCATGGACGTTAACAACAATAACCTGAACGATAACACCGAGCTGCAGGGCCGTGGCAACTGGAACCAGCTGAAAGGCGAAGCCAAGCAGAAATGGGGCAACCTCACCGACGACGACCTGACCTACGCCGATGGCAAGCAGGACGAATGGTACGGCAAGCTGCAAGAGAAAACCGGCAGCACCATCGACGAAATCAAAAACTGGTTCAACGGTAAAACCAACAGCGCCGATACCCAGGCCGACGTAAAAAGCACCGAGTACCAAGCCCGCGGCGACTGGAACCAAATCAAGGGCCAGGCCAAGCAGAAGTGGGGCAACCTCACCGACGACGACCTAACCTACCAGGAGGGTAAGCAAGACGAGTGGTTCGGCCAGCTGCAAGCGAAAACGGGCCACGCCATTGACGACATCAAGGACTGGTTCCACAAGACGTTCTAGGTTGACTTAAGTCCTTCCTTTCCACTGAAAAGTGCCTCTTTCGTTTCGGAAGGGGCGCTTTTTTTTAGCCCGCTGCTCATGCGCTACGTTTCCCTCGACCTCGAAACCAGCGGCGCCGACCCGCTGCGGCACCAAGTGCTGGAGCTGGCCGCCGTGGTGGAAGACACCAAGCGCCCGCGCCCGCTGGCGGAGCTGCCCACCTTCCGCCGGCTGCTGGTGCACCCCGAAATTGTGGGTACGCCGGGGGCCCTGGTGCTGAACGCGCGCCTGCTGGCCGAGCTGGCCGACGCCACCCTGGGGCCCCCGGCCGAGCGCTGCACGCCCGCCGAGGTGCTGCCGCAGCTGCGCGAGTTCCTGGTGGCCGAGGGCTTCCGGCCCGACCCCAAGGACCGGGTGCGCTTCATTTTGGCCGGCAAGAACGTGGCCGTGTTCGACCTGCTCTTTTTGCAGCAGCTGCCGGGCTGGGGCACGATTATTAAGTCGGAGCCCGCCACCATCGACCCCGCCCTGCTGTACCTCAACTGGCGCAAAGACAGCCGCTTGCCCAGCATGGCCATCGCCAAGGCCCGCGCCCAGTTCGACGACACCGCCGTGGCCCACGAAGCCCTGGCTGACGCCCTCGACGTGGTGCGGCTGCTGCGCCCATTCTACGAATTTGCGGTGTACAAGCGGGTGCGGGGCGAGGAGTAGGGCCCCGGCGGGCCACGAACTACTTTTGAAGCCCACCGCGGGGCGGGCCCGCCGTTGCTGGGGCCCCGCGGCCGTTGTTCGCCTCCCAAACCCCCCGGCCTTTCCCGCCGCCTACCCTGTGCACACCATCACCGAAGAGGCCGCCGCGCAGCTCTGGGACGCCTTCCGCGGCGGCGAGGCCCGGGCGCTGGCGGCCCTCTTCGAGGCCTACTACGACGCACTGTACGGCTACGGCCTGAAGCTGACCGGCGACGAGGAGCTGGTGAAGGACTGCATCCAAAACCTATTCCAGCAGCTTTGGCGGCGGCGCGCGGGCCTGCGCGCTGTGCAGGTCGTGAAGGCGTACCTGTTCAAGGCCTTCCGCCACCACTTGGCCGACGAAACCCAGCGGCTGCGGCAGCAGCACGCGCTGCCCGCCGGCCCCGACTCGTTCGAGGTGATCTACTCGCACGAGGAGTTCCTCATCGCCGAGCAAAGCGACGCCGAGCAGCGCGCCCGCCTGCTGGGGGCCCTCAACCGGCTCTCCAAGCGCCAGCGCGAGGCGCTGTACCTGAAGTTTTTCGACGGCTTTTCCTACGAGCGCATCGCCGAGGTGATGGCGCTTAACCCGCAATCGGTGCGCAACCTGGTTTTCAACGCCTTAAAAGCCATCCGGCGGATTATGCTGACGGTGCTGGCGCTGCTGTGCCTGCTGGGCGAGGGCTGAAAACGGCGCGCCGGGGGCCCCGGGTTGCGGCCTTTTTCGGTAACAATAAAAATATTTTTTGGACGCGATGAGTATAAAACCCGTCGTGGGCCGTGGTGAAGGTGAATGGGGTGCCGCGGCGGCTGCCGCACGCGCCCGGCCCGCTTGGGTCCCCCGCGTTTCGCCCGCTCCTTGCCCATGCCCTACGCTGCTTACTCGACCGACGATTTCCTGGCCGACGAATCCTTTCAGGCATTCGTGGCGGCGAGCGACCCCGCGGCCGTCGCGTTCTGGCAGGCCTGGGTGGAGCAGCACCCTGCCCAGGCGCCGGCGTTCCACGAAGCCGCGGCGGTGCTCCGGCTGCTGGCCGCTGGCCGCCCTGCGCCCGCCCCGGCCGCTTTAAAGCAAGCGGAGCTGGCCAAGCTGTGGTACGCTATGGTGCCGGCTGGAGCCCCAGCGTCGCGGCAGCTTGCGCTGCGCAGCCGCCGCGACGCTTACCGGCGTGGGGCCGCAGCGGCCTTGGTGGCGGTGCTGTTGGTAGTGGCCGGCCTGGGCTGGTGGCAGCGCCCCGCGGCGGCGCCCGCCTGGGCGCGCTACGCCACGGCCGCCGGCCAGCACCGGCAAGTGGTGCTACCCGATGGCTCCCGCGTGGTGCTGAACGGCAGCTCGGAGCTGCGCCTGGCCGCCGCCTGGCCGCCGGACCAGGGCCGCGAAGTGTGGCTCAGGGGCGAAGCCTATTTTGATGTTCAACACACGGCCCCGGCTCAGTTGAAGGCGGTGGCCGATGCGCCGGCCCAAGTCAAGTTTACGGTGCACGCGGGGGCCCTCGACGTGGCGGTGCTGGGTACGCAGTTCGACGTGCTGAGCCGCGCCGGCACCACCAAAGTGGTGCTCAACAGCGGCCAGATTGAGCTGCGCCGCACCGCCGGCCCGCCCGAACCGCTGCTGATGCAGCCGGGCGACCTGGTAGAGCTCGACGCCAACGCGCCCCGGGGGCCCCTGGCCAGGCGCGCTGTGCAAGCTGCCTTCTACTCGGCCTGGACCAGCGGGCACCTCGACTTTAACGACACGCCGGTGGCAGAAATCATCGCCGTGCTTGAAGACACCTACGGGCTGCAAATCACGCTGGGCAACCCCGCCCTACGGCGGCAAAAGCTGACTGGCTCGTTACCCAACCGCGACGTGGACGTGCTCCTGAATGCCCTGGGCAAGTCATTGGATGTCAAAGTACACCGTGCGGGCAACCGCGTGCGGCTTGATTAATTTTTGCGTATCTTCTTCTACCCTTTTCCCTACTCCCGCCCATGGTCCACTATACTCAATCGTTGAAGCTGCTGCCCCTGCTCCTGGCCGGGGGCCTGGCCGGGCGGGCGCAAAGCCCGGTGGTGGCCATGTTGCGGCCCGTGCAAAGCTCGCCGGCTCCGGAAGCAGCCCCCAGCCGGGCCGAGGCCCGCGGCACTTCGCTGGAAAGCCTGTTGCAGGCGCTCCAGAAAGAACACCACGCGTTCTTCTTGTACCGCAGCGAGTTGGTGCGCAACAAGTTCGTCGACCTCTACGCGCGCACCTTCGCTTCGTGGGAGGAAAAGCTGACCTACGCCATCACGGCGAGCGGCCTGCGGGTCGAGAAAACCGACCGCAACGTGTACGTCATCTCCGGCCCCAAACTTCCGGGGCCCCAGTCGCAAACGATTGCAACCGGTAGCGGCCCCAGCGCTCCGGCCGAAGAGCCGGTGGCCGCCAGCCCCGCCGCGGTGCCGGTAACCGGCCGCGTGACGGGCCCCGACGGCAGCGGCCTGCCCGGCGTGACGGTACTCGTGAAGGGCACCACCAACGGCGTATCGACCGACGTGAACGGCAACTTCACCCTCAGCCTACCCGACGCCAATGCCACGCTGGTCGTCTCGGCCGTGGGCTTCGTCACGCAGGAGCTGCCGCTGCAAGGCCGCACGCAGCTGAACGTGGTGCTGGTGACCGACGTGAAGGCCCTGGAGGAAGTGGTGGTGCTGGGCTACACCACCGAGCGCAAGGCCGACCTGACCGGCGCCGTGGCCCAGGTGAACCAACGCGACATCAACGCGCTGCCGGTAACCGGGGTCGCACAGATTTTGCAGGGCAAGGCGGCGGGCGTGTCCATCACGGCGGCCACCGGGGCCCCGGGCGAGGCCATCGCCGTGCGCATCCGCGGGGTGGGCACCATCAACGACAACAACCCGCTCTACATCATCGACGGCGTGCCGACCAAAGACGGCATCAACCAGATTTCGCCCAACGACATCGAGAGCATCAACGTGCTGAAGGACGCCTCGTCGGCCGCCATCTACGGGGCCCGGGCCTCGAACGGGGTAGTAGTGGTGACCACCAAGCGCGGCAAGTCGGGCAAGCCGCGCCTGAGCGTCAGCGCCTACACCGGCGTGCAAACGGCCACCAACCTCATCAAAATGGCCAACACCGACCAGTACGTGGCGGCCTACAACGTGGCCGCCGCCAACGACGGCCGGGCCCCTATTCCGGCCGCGGTGGCCGCCACACTGCCCAACGTGAACTGGCTGAAGGAGGTGCTGAAACCCGCCATGCAGCACAACGTGCAGCTGGATGTGAGCGGCGGCGGTGAGAACTCGCAGTACATCGTATCGGGCAGCTATTTGAAGCAGGACGGCCTGGTAAACAACTCGTCCTACGACCGGTACAACCTGCGCACGGCGGTGAGCAGCTCGCTCTCGAAGTACGTGAAGATTGGCACCAACGCGAACCTGTCGTACGCCAAAACCCGGCAGGTGGGCTCCTCCGGCGACGGCTTCGGCGACGGCAACCCGGGGGCCAGCATCGTGCGCTTTGCCCTGTTCCGCACGCCGGGCACGCCGGTTTATAACGACCAGGGCCAGTTCGTGGACCTGCCCACGGCGGGCGGCCAGCCGGCCTCGTCGTTTCTGGGCGACGGCATCAACCCGGTGGCCCTGGCCGACGCCACGGACCGCAACTTCAACGCCTACTCGGTGCTGGGCAACGCCTACGTGGAGGTGACGCCGGTGGCGCACCTGCGCATCCGCTCGGACTACGGCATCACGTTCCGCATCACCGATTACAAGCAGTTTTTCAAGACGTTCGGCATTGACCGCTCGTTCAACTCACCGGCGCAATTGGCGCAGTCCAACAGCACCGATTTCAACTTCAACTGGACCAACACCGCCATCTACGACCTATCGGTGGGCAAGAGCACCTTCGCTATTTTGGTTGGTAGTGAGGCCATTAAGAACAACTCCAGCGGCATCTCGGCCTCGCGCCGCGGCTACGTGGACCAGTCGCCCACGTTCCAGTACCTCGACAGCGGCACGGGCATCCAGCAGAACGGCGGCGGCGAGGCGCACTCCACGCTCCTGTCGGGCTTCGGCCGGCTGACGTATGATTACGACGGGCGGTACCTGGCCACGGTGAACTTCCGGCGCGACGGTTCTTCGCAGCTTTCGCCCGGCCTCAGGGCCCAAAACTTCGTGTCGGGCTCGGTGGGCTGGAACTTGGCGCAGGAGGAATTTCTGCGCAACATCGAGGCCATTTCGCTGCTGAAGGCGCGCGTGAGCGTGGGGCAGCTCGGCAACTCGGCCATCGGCAACTATCCCTACGCCTCGCTGGTGGGCAACACCGGCTACTACCCGTTCGGGGGCGTGTCGACGCAGGCGCTGAGCATCGTGACCAAGGGCAACCCGGACATCCGCTGGGAAACCAGCACCCAAACCAACTTCGGCCTCGACCTGGGTTTGCTGAAGGGGGCCCTGCAACTATCGGCCGACTACTTTATCAAGAACACGTCGAACGTGCTGCTCTTTTTGCCGCAGCCCAGCAGCGCCGGCAACGGCGGCAACCCGGCCGTGAACGCCGGCAAAATCCAGAACAAGGGCTTCGAGCTGGAGCTGAGCTACCGCAACACCGTGGGCAAAGACTGGCGCTACGGCGTGAGCGGCAACCTGGCCACGCTGCGCAACGAAGTGATTTCGCTGGGTAGCGCCTCGCCCATCGTGGGCGGCCGCATCGACAACAACTACTACGCCACGCTGACCACCGTGGGCCAGCCCATCGGCTCGTTCTACTTGCTGCAAACCGAGGGTATTTTCCAGACCGCGCAGGAGGTGTTCACGCACGCTTACCAGGGCCCCGGCATCCAGCCAGGCGACGTGAAGTTCCGCGACATCAGCGGGCCCGACGGGGTGCCCGATGGCGTGATTGACGGCTACGACCGCACCTTCGTGGGCAGCCCCATTCCGAAGCTGACCTACGGCCTGACGGGCAACGTGAGCTTCAAAAACGTGGACCTGAGCGTATTCTTCCAAGGCGTGCAGGGCAACAAGCTCTACAACCAGGTGAACACCGACATCGAGGGCTTTTACCGCGCCTTCAACCTAACCGAGCGGGCGGCCACCAATTACTGGACCGGCCCGGGCAGCACCAACCAATTTCCGCGCCTCTCCTGGACCGGGGCCTCCAACAACAAGCAGCCCTCCGACCGCTTCCTGGAGGATGGTTCGTACCTGCGCCTCAAGAACGTGCAGCTGGGCTACACGTTTGGCGAAAAGCTGCTTTCGCCCGTGAAAATCAGCTCGGTGCGCATCTACGCTAGCGTACAGAACCTGCTGACCTTCACCAAGTACACCGGCCTCGACCCCGAGCAGGGCACCAATAGCAACTCGGCCGGCGACGGCGTGCGGGCCACGGGCATCGACTTTGGCACCTACCCCTCGGCGCGCACCTTCACGGTGGGCATCAACGCTGGCTTCTGATTAGTTCTCAGCTGTTAGTTGCTGGCTGTTAGTTTTTTATTGTAACAACCAGCAACCGCTAACCAGCAAGAAACAACTGACAACCGACAACTAGCAACTGACAACTACCATGAAAATCCAACCCACCGCCCTCCTGCTGGGGGCCCTGTTAGTTACCTCGGCCGGCTGCAAAACCTTCCTCGACCAGCCCGTGCTGGGCCAGTACGAGGCCGGCCAGTTCTTCACCTCCGACACCAACGCCCTCCTGGCCGTGAACGCCGCCTACGTGCCCCTCTCGTTCCGCGACGCGTCGTCGAACGCGCTGTGGGTGCTCGGCGACGTGGCCTCCGACGACGCCGTGAAGGGCAGCAACCCCGGCGACCAGGCCGACTTCGAGAACATCGACATCTTCAACATCACGCCCATCAACGCGGCCGTGGAGGCCCAGTGGCGGCGCTACTACGACGGTGTGTTCAAGTGCAACGTGGTGCTCGACGGCCTGCCCGACGGCAACACCAGCATCAGCGCCGCGGTGCGGCAGCAGGCGGTGGGGCAGGCGCAGTTTCTGCGGGCCTACTACTACTTCCAGCTCACGGCGATTTACGGAAATATTCCGCTGCGCCTGAAGGTGGAAACGCCCGCGGAGCTCCAGAGCCCAGCCCTGCCCCAGGCCCAGATTTACGCCCAGGTGGAGGCCGATTGCCAGGCCGCCATCGCGGCGCTGCCCGCCACCTGGACCGGCGCCGACGTGGGCCGCGCCACCAAGGGCGCCGCCCAGGCGCTGCTGGCCAAAACCTACCTCTACGAGCAGAAGTGGGCCCTGGCCGCCACCACGGCCCAGGCCGTGGAGGCCTCGGGGACTTACGCCCTGCTGCCAGTGTTCGCCGACAACTTCCGGGCGGCGACGAAGAACAACAAGGAGGCCATTTTCTCGGTGCAGCACACGGCCGGCCTCAGCCCCAACCAGGGCAACAACCTGAACCAGTGGTTTGCCCCGCGCCCGCAGAACGGCTACGGCTTTTTCTACCCCACGCAGAGCCTGGTGGATAATTTTGAGAAAACCTCGGGCGGCGTCGTCGACCCGCGGCTGGACTACTCCGTGGGCCGCAGCGGGCAGTCGTTTTTCGGCGTGCCGTTTGACCCTACTTGGAGCACCACGGGCTACGTGTCGAAGAAGCACTTGCAGCCGCTGTCGGAAATTCCGACCACCACCAAGGGCGACGGCAACCTGAATTTCCAGGCCATCCGCTACGCCGACGTGCTGCTGATGGACGCCGAGGCTTCCAACGAAGCTGGCAACAGCGCCAACGCCCTAAAAGCCCTCAACCAAGTGCGCAAGCGCGCCCGTGAGAGTTATGTCTACGACACCAGCTTGCCCAACGCGGGCACCGTGCCCACCGGCCTGCTGCCCGACGTGACCCTGACCGACCAGGCCCAGCTGCGCGACGCCATCCGCCGCGAGCGGCGCGCCGAGTTGGCCCTGGAATTCCAGCGCTTTTTCGACATCACCCGCTACGGCCAGACCTACGCCCAGCAGGCCCTGGCCGACCGGCCGAACTTCAACTACGCCCGCAACCGGTTTTATCCCATCCCGCAGAGCGAGCGGGACACCAACAAAGGCTTGTAGCCGCCGCCTTTTCCCTCCCGCCCAACCCTCATCTTTTCGCCATGAAAAGCCAACGATTTTATTTGTTCGCACTCATTTTGCTGCTGCTGGGGGCCCTAGTGGGGGCCTCGTCGTGCTCGAAAACCGACGACAGCGCCCCCGTGGGCAACGCCGACAAAACCAAGCTCGCGGCCCTGATTGACTCCGTGACGGTGGGCTACACCGCCGCCACCGAGGGCACCAAGCCCGGCACCTACGCCCCAGGCGCGAAAACCGCCCTAAAAACCGCCCTTGACTTGTCCACGGCCACCAAGAACGACGCCAGCTACAACCAGGCCGCCGTGAACGCGGCCACCGCCAACCTGCGGCGCGCCGTGGTGGTATTCAAGTCGGCGCTGGTTCAGGAAGTGTCGGTGGCCAACCTGGTGGCGCAGTGGAAGTTCAGCGGCAATGCCAACGACGCCACGGCCAACGCCAACAACGGCACGCTGCGCTCGGGCCCCACGGGCCCCGGCACCGCGCCCGGCGACGGTGGCACACTGCCGGTGCTGGTGGCCGACCGGTTTGGCCAAGCCGGCCAGGCCTACGAGTTCAACAACGGGGCCTACATCGAGGTGCCCTACCAGGCCGCGCTCAACCCGCAGGCGCTCACCATCAGCCTGTGGTGTAAGCGCTTCGATGGCAATGACAACAACTACCTGCTCTCGCTGAACCGCTGGACGGGCTACAAATTCCAGCTCCAGAGCGCCGGCAAGCCCTTCCTCACCATCACCACCACGGCGACCACTGCCGACAAGGACGACGAGGCGGGCATTGTGCCCACGAACGTGTGGACGCACGTGACCGTGTCGTATACCGACGGTAGCATGAAATTCTACATCAACGGGGCCCTGGTAAAAACCTGGACCGACGTGAAGGGCCCCCTGAAGACCGTGCCGCAGGCCGTGGCCCTGTGCATCGGCCAGCAGCTGCCCAAGAGCATCTACAACAGCGTGCCCACCGGCGGCCAGGCGGCCGGCTACTTCGAGTACTACGGCCCCGCTTACTTCAAAGGCCAGATGGATGACATCCGCTTCTATAACCGCGCCTTGACCGACGCGGAGGTGCAGTCCATCTACACCATCGAAAAATCGCTGTAGCCGCGCCGCAGCCATAAATCGCACAAGATAGAACGTCGTGCAAAGCGCAGCGAAGCACCTTTTCTGCGCCATTAATCATGATTAGTTACGCGGAAAAGATGCTTCGCTGCGCGCTGCATGACGTTCTATTTTATGGTTTTTTTATTCGGAAAGAAATCCAATAGTACCCCGGACTCGCAGATTCTAGGCCAATTGCCCTCAACATTCACTTCATTCCCCGCATGCGTATTTCCCCCAGCCACGTTCCTTTCCTCATCGGCAGCGTTGCCGCGCTGGCCCTGCTGGCCGGCTGCAACGGCTCGCCTAACACCGCCGCGGTGGCCACCGCGCCCAGCGCCGGGGCCCCAGCCGACACCACCGCCGCGGCCAGCGGCGGCAGCTGGGCCCTGCTAAACTTCGTAAAAGTAGACAGCGCCAACCCCATTTTGGGCCCCAGCGCGGTGGGCAAGTTCACCGACCCCGTTCTGAAAAAGACAGTGCTGTGGGAGGAAAAAGACGTGTTCAACCCCGCTGTGGTGGTGCGCGACGGCAAGATTTACATGCTGTACCGGGCCGAGAATAAAATCACCACCTTCGGCAAGGCCTCGCGCGTGGGCCTGGCCAGCAGCACCGACGGCATCCACTTCGCGCGCGAGCCCGAGCCCGTACTGTACCCCGCCAACGACGCCCAGAAGAAGTACGAAACCGGCGGCACCGAGGACCCGCGCGTGGTGGAAGATGCCAAGGGCACCTATTACATGACCTACACGGCCTACGACGGCAAACTGGCCCGCCTGCACGTGGCCTCCTCGCCCGACCTGCGGCACTGGACGAAGTACGGCAACGCTTTTGCCCAGGCCGGCGGCGGCAAGTACCTGGGCAAGTGGAGCAAATCGGGCTCCATCGTGTCGCGCTACGAGCCCGACGGGCGCATCGTGGCCACCAAAATCAAGGGCAAGTACTGGATGTACTGGGGCGACGCCCAAATCTGGTTGGCCACCTCCGACGACCTCATCCACTGGACGCCGCTGGAAATGGCACCCGGCGAGAAGCCGCCCGTGCCGCTGCGCGACCAAGCCCTTACCCTGCCCAACCTGAAGGTGGTGCTGCCCACCCGCGCCGGCAAGTTCGACAGCGACCTGGTGGAATCGGGCCCCCCGGCCATGCTCACCGACCAAGGCATCCGCCTGATTTACAACAGCCGCAACGTGCCCTCGTTCGGCGACAAGTCGCTGCCCGAGGGCACCTACACCGCCGCCCAGGCCCTGTTCGACAAGAACGACCCCACCAAGCTGCTCCAGCGCACCAACACCAACTTCATGCGCCCCGACAAGCCCTACGAGAAGACCGGCCAGGTGAACCAAGTAGTGTTTCTGGAAGGCCTAGCGCGCTACAAGTCCACCTGGTTTCTGTACTACGGTACCGCCGATTCGAAAATCGCCGTCGCCACTCGCCCGGTGGAATAAGCTGTAGCGTGGACTCTGCGAGTCCGCGTTGCTCGCTTCGTCCTGCCGATTATCGGGCAGCGACCGGGCAGCGACGCGGACTCGCAGAGTCCACGCTAAAGCCCGGGGGCCCCAACTATCAACCCTTTAGCTTCCCCTTATGCAACCAGCCGCCACGGCAGCCACCGTGCCCCAGACCGCCTCCTTCACGGAGAAAAAGTACGTGCCGACGCTGATTTTTGTCTCGTCGCTGTTCATGCTCTGGGCCATTGCCATTACGATGGGCGACGTGCTCAACAAGCACTTCCAGAACGTGTTGCACGTGAGCAAGGCCAACTCGGGGCTGGTGCAGTTCTCCATTTTTGGGGCCTACGCGGTGATGGGCATCCCGGCGGGCTTGTTTATGAAGCGCTTCGGCTACAAGAACGGCGTACTGCTGGGGCTAGGGCTGTACGCGGTGGGCGCGTTCCTGTTCGTGCCGGCGGCCAACGCCAGCTCGTTTGGCTTTTTCCGGGGGGCCCTGTTCGTGCTGGCCTGCGGGCTGGCCACGCTGGAGGCCGTGGCGCACCCCTTCATGGCTGCCCTCGGCGACCAACGCACCAGCGACCAGCGCCTGAACTTTGCCCAATCCTTCAACGGCCTGGGGGCGGTGGTGGGGCCCCTGCTGGGCAGCTACTTCATATTGGGCGGCAGCGCGGCGCACGTCACCGGCGACTTGTCGTCGGTGAAAACCATGTACACCATCATCGGCAGCGTTATCCTGGGCATCGCCGTGGCGTTTTTCTTCGTGCGGGTGCCGCCCCTCTCCAACGCCCACGCCGCCCCCGCGCCCGCCGAAACCGAGGCCGGCTTTTACTCGGGCACGGCCGAGGTGGCGCCGGCCGCCAAGGGCCTGCTGCGGCACCGCCACTTCGTGTGGGCCTGGGTGGCGCAGTTCCTCAACGTGGCGGCGCAGGGCGGTACCTGGGCGTTTTTCATCAACTACGGGGTTGAGAAAATGCACTTTTCCGACAAAGTGGCCGCCAGCTACTTCGCCCTGTTCATGGTGCTGATGATGAGCGGCCGCTTCGTGGGCACCTTCCTCATGCGCTTCATCGCCCCACCCAAACTACTAGCCACCTTTGCCTTGGCCAACATCGCCATGTGCCTGGTAGTGGCCCAAAGCTGGGGCTGGCCGTCGTTCGTCTGCCTGCTGCTGATCAACTTCTTCTTCAGCATCATGTTCCCCACCATTTTCAGCCTGGGCATCAAAGACCTGGGGCCCCAGACGCCGCAAGCCTCGTCGGTGCTGGTGATGGCCGTAGCCGGCGGCGCGTTCTTCCCCTTCCTCATGGGCAAAATCGCCAACCACGACATCGCCGCGGCCTATTACCTGCCCATTATCTGCTACGCCTTCATCTTCCTGTTCGGCGCTAGGCTGTACCGGGTACGCTAGGGGCCCTAAAGATCGTCGAACAAGTCGGCCCATTCCAAAGCCAGTCCCGGCAGCGTGGCCACCGGCATGGGGCCCGGCGCAGCGTACTCGGCGGCCAGTTCATATCGCTCGTTTTCGAGCACGTAGGCCGTCACCGTGTTAATGCCGGGGAACACAATCCAGTATTCGCGCACCCCGCTTTCCTGGTAGAGGTCGAACTTGGTTTTGGTGTCGTGGCCGGCGTTGCCGGGCGAGAGGATTTCAATAATCCAATCGGGGGCCCCCACGCAGCCGCGGCTGTCAATTTTGCCCAAGTCGCACACCACGCAGATGTCGGGCTGCACCACGGTGCGGATTTCCTCGTCGCCATTACCGCCGCCCGTGATCAGGCGCACGTCGAAAGGCGCGGCGTAGACCCGGCAGGCCTTGCCTTTCAGGAAAGGGTGTATTTCAGCCACCAAGTTGGTGGAATACTGCTGGTGGCGGGGGCTGGGGCCCGCCATGGGCCGCAACAACTTGCCCTTCACTAACTCCACAAACTCAGTGAACCGCCAGCTTAAGTAGTCGGCGTAGGTATAAGACTGGTTCGGATCAAGCTGCGAAAGCTGGGTGATAACGGCCATTATCGAAGTCTTTGGTACCTAGTAAAGATAGCGCCTAGCGTTACCGGCCGGCGCCCGCGTACCCCGCCAGATACCCGAACCGCTCCGTCAATTTCCCCTCCATGGCAATGGTGGCGCGGGCCAGCACGCCGCCGGCATCGCCGTTGAAAAACTGGGGGAACACATGGTCGAGCAGCTGGCGGCCGAAGTCGCGGCTGGCGTTGCGGGGCAGCTCGCAGGGCAGGTTGTCCACGGCCATCACCGTGATATTCTGGGGGCCCGAGTAGGGCGGCGCCAGGACCCCGGTGGTGGGGTCGTAGTCGAAGGCGGGGTCGGGGATGCTGGTGCTGCGCTGCGTGATGGGGATGGAACCGTTCACGTCGCAGGTGACATCGGCGATGGTGTTGATGCGGAAGTTGGGGCCCCCAACGTCGGCCAGCTCGAAGAGGCGCGGGGCCGCCGGGTGCCAGAAAGCGCAGGCAATCAGCAGGTCGGTGACGGGTGCGAACAGGCCAAAGGTGGACTTGTAAGCCTCCGGGTGGCGGTGGAAATCGGTTGTGTCCCAGACGCGGCCGTCGCGGCGGCTGTTGTAGTCGGCTGAGCACAGCTGCGCGTACACCGGCTCGCGGAAATCGTGGTAAAGGTAGTCGTACACGCTCACCCGCCGGATGCCCACGCGGTCGAGCACTTCCAGGGCCCCCTGGGCCACGCGGCCGGTGCCGGTCACGGCTATCTTGATGGGCGGCAGCGCTTTGACTTTGAAGTATTCCTCCTGCATGTCGTCCATGTCCACGCACTCGTGAGCGGGCTTGAGGGCAAACAGGCCGTGCTTGCGGCCGTAGGTGAGCAGCCCGTTGTAGGCCCCCACAATGCCGGCGTAACGCCCAAAGGCCACCACCCGCTCGCCGCGCTCATTGGTAATCAGCTCGTAGTCAATAAGTTTAATACTACGGTCGAGCACCGCGCGCAGGAGCTGCTGGTTGGCCGGCTGCGCCTTGATGGTGTGCGAGAAGAACAGGTACGTTTGGTACGGCAGCAGCTGGGCCACGGGCACTTCCTTCACGCCCAGCAGCACGTCGCAGCCGGCCATATCCTCGCGCACCTCGATGCCCAGGTCGCGGTATTCCTGGTCGGCGTAGCTGCGCAGCGGGCTGTTTTGCACAATTATTTGCAGGCCGGGGAACGTGCTTTGGGCTTCCACGCACTTCTTGGGCGTAAGGGGTACGCGGCGGTCGGGCGGGGTTTTGCCCTCGCAGAGCAGACCAATTTTGAGCATAAAGCGGCGGAAAAATGGGTGGGGCGGTCGGACAAAGCTACCGATTTAGGCCCCGGCCGGGACGTTTCGCCCCTACCTTTGTTGTAGGACTTTACGCCCCGCCACCCCCACTTCATGCCCCTACCGATGCCGCTGAAACCCCAGCCCGCCGACGTTTTTGAAGCCCGCCACAACGCCCCCAGCGCCGCCGACCAGGCAGCCATGCTCCGCACCATCGGGGTGGCCAGCGTGGCCCAGCTCATCGACGAAACCGTGCCGCCCGCCATCCGCCTGCCCCGGGCCTTGGATTTACCCGCCGCCCTCAGCGAGCGGGCTTTTTTGGCAAAATTCAAGCAGATTGCCAGCCAGAACCAGGTGTTCAAGAGCTACATCGGCCTGGGCTACCACGACACCACGCTGCCGCCGGTCATCCAGCGCAACATCCTCGAAAACCCCGGTTGGTACACCGCCTACACGCCCTACCAAGCCGAAATTGCCCAGGGCCGCCTCGAAGCCCTCATCAATTACCAAACGATGGTGATTGACCTCACGGGCCTCGAAATTGCCAACGCCAGCCTGCTCGACGAGGGCACCGCCGCCGCCGAGGCCATGCACATGCTGCACTCACAGACGAAGAAAAAAGGCGCTTACAAATACTTCGTCTCGGAGCAGGTGCTGCCCCAAACCCTCGACCTGCTGCGCACCCGCGCCACGCCGGTGGGCATCGAGCTGGTCATCGGCGACCACCGCGAGGCCGACCTCGGGGGCCCCGATTTCTTCGGCGCCATGGTGCAGTACCCGGGTGCCGACGGCGAGATTTTTGACTACAAAGACTTCATTGCCGGGGCCCACCAGCACGACGTGTTCGTGGTGATGGCAGCCGACTTGCTGGCCCTCACGCTGCTTACTTCGCCCGGCGAGCTGGGAGCTGATGTGTGCGTGGGCAACTCGCAACGCTTTGGCGTGCCGATGGGCTACGGGGGCCCCCACGCGGGCTTCTTCTCGTGCAAAGACCAGTTCAAGCGCGTCATCCCCGGCCGTCTGATTGGCCAGAGCATCGACGCGGCCGGCAACAAGGCCTACCGCATGGCCCTGCAAACCCGCGAGCAGCACATCCGCCGCGAAAAAGCCACGAGTAACATCTGCACCGCGCAGGTGCTGCTGAGCGTACTCGCCGGCATGTACGCCGTGTACCACGGGCCCCAGCGGCTGCGGCAGTTCGCCGTCAACACCCACGCCCTGGCCCAAACCCTGGCCGCCGGCCTGCACACGCTGGGCGTGGAGCAAACCAACGAATTTTACTTCGACACGCTGAACTTGCGCCTGGAAAGCGCCGAAATGCAGCAGGCCGTGCGCCAGGAAGCCGAGGCCCGGGGCCTCAACTTCCGCTACTTCGGCGAGGTGCGGGTGGGCCTTTCGCTCAACCAAAACACCGAGCTGCACGACGTGGCCGACATCCTCGACGTGTTCGGCAAGGTGCTGGGCAAGGAGACGGACAAGCCCGCGCCGCTCGAAGAAGTGGAGCTGCTGGCCCCCGCCGGCCTGGCCCGCACCAGCGAGTACCTGACGCACCCGGTCTTCAACACGCACCACGCCGAGCACGAGCTGCTGCGCTACATGAAGCAGCTCGAAAACAAGGACCTGAGCCTGGCCCACAGCATGATTGCCCTGGGCTCGTGCACGATGAAGCTGAATGCCACCGCCGAAATGATTCCGGTGACCTGGGCCGAAATTGGGGGCCTGCACCCCTTCGCCCCCGTGGAGCAAGCCAAAGGCTACGCCCAAATTTTCAGCGACCTGCAAACGTGGCTGTGCGAGGTGACCGGCTTTGCCGCCGTCAGCCTCCAGCCCAACTCGGGGGCCCAGGGCGAGTACGCCGGCCTGCTGGCCATCCGCGGCTACCACGAAGCCCGCGGCGACCACCACCGCAACGTGGCCCTGATTCCGGCCTCGGCCCACGGCACCAATCCCGCCTCGGCCGTGATGGCCGGCATGCAAGTGGTAGTAGTGAAGAGCACCGAGGACGGCAACATCGACGTGGCCGACCTAAAGGCCCAAGCCGATAAGTACGCCGACAAGCTGAGCTGCCTGATGGTGACCTACCCCAGCACGCACGGCGTGTACGAGGAAACCATTATTGAAATCTGCGAACTGATTCACCAGCACGGCGGCCGCGTGTACATGGACGGCGCCAACATGAACGCCCAGGTGGGCCTCACCTCGCCCGCCATCATCGGCGCCGACGTGTGCCACCTCAACTTGCACAAAACCTTCTGCATCCCGCACGGCGGCGGGGGCCCCGGCGTGGGGCCCATCGGCGTGGTGGCCGACCTGGCCCCCTACCTGCCCGGCCACGCCGTGGTGCCGGTGGAAGGCCGCAGCAGCGGCGCGGTTTCGGCCGCGCCCTGGGGCTCGGCCAGCATTTTGCCCATCAGCTACGCCTACATTTCAATGATGGGCGGCGACGGCTTGCAGCGCGCCACGGAGCTGGCCATCCTGAATGCCAATTACATCAAGGCCCGCCTGGAAGCGCACTACCCGGTGCTGTACACCGGCAGCCACGGCCGCTGCGCCCACGAGATGATTCTGGACTGCCGCCACTTCAAAAAGGCCGGCATCGAGGTAGAAGACATTGCCAAGCGCTTGATGGACTACGGTTTCCACGCGCCCACGGTGAGCTTCCCGGTGGCCGGCACGCTGATGGTGGAGCCCACCGAGAGCGAGAGCAAGGCTGAGCTGGACCGCTTCTGCGACGCTATGATTGCCATCCGCAAGGAGATAGCCGAGGTGGAAGCCGGCCGCGCCGATGCCAAGGACAACGTCCTCAAGCACGCCCCGCACACCGCCGCTACCGTGCTCGTGCACGACTGGACGCGCCCCTACTCCCGCGAGCAGGCCGTGTACCCGCTCGAATCGGTGCGCGCCAACAAGTTCTGGCCCAGCGTGAGCCGCATCGACTCGGCTTACGGCGACCGCAACCTGATTTGCAGCTGCACGCCCATCGAACAGTACGCCGACCACGAGGAGGAGCTGGTACAGGCCGACAAGGGTCCCTCGTACTAGTTTTTAGTTGTCGGTTGCTCGTTGTCAGTTGTTAGGAAAAAGGGCCGCTTCCAATATGGAAGCGGCCCTTTTTATATTAGGTACGAGGTGCAAATAGGGCCCCATTAACCGAACAACTAACAACGAGCAACCAACAACTAGAACCAAAACCTACTTGTCGCCACGCGCGCCGAAGCAGCGGCGGTCCATGTAGCCGGTGGTGGTTTTGCCATCTTTGTCGAGGCGCACCTTCACGAAGTAGGCGCTGATGGTGTCGGTGACTTGCACCTCGGTGCCGGTGGGCGACTGCGCCAGCACGGCCGAGGTTTTGGTCATGCCGTCGTACACGGGGCAGTCCACGATGGTGGTGTGGGGCTGCGGGGTGCGGCTGGCATTGGTCGTGCGCAGGCGCTCGTCGCGGGCGGCGGTGCAGGAAGCCAACGCGGCAGCCACTAATAAAAGGGATAAAACTTTTGACATGGAGATAAAGATTAAAAAGATAGGGTGATTAAGAAGTTGGAAAGATAGAAGAAATTTAGGATTAATCCATTTGATTTTGTCCATTAAGCCCATCAAACCATCATTATTCTACTAAAGCTTATCGTTGGGCATAATGATGGGCAGGCTTAGGTAGCCAGGGCCCCGGGCGCACCGTCATTTTGGGCAGTTCGTGGGTCCTCAGCCGGCCGGCCAATACTAGGGCCGGGCTTTCGTCGTTGCGCAGCAAGCCGCTGGCGATTAGCACTTCCCAGCCGTCGAGAAGCCTGCACCAAATCGGAACGCGGGGCCCCAGTTTTTCGTTAACTACTCAGCACGCAAGCACCGCTGCGGCGCCCCGCCGGGCAAACCGGCGCCCCACTTTTTCTTCCCTTGTTATGAAACCCAATTCCCGCTTTTTTGCCCGCCCGGTAGCTTTGGTTGCCACGGGTTTGGCGCTGCTCCTGGGCACCGCCGCCTGCACCACGTCGCACGTGGGCGTGTCCAATGACTTTGACCACGCCGTCAACTTCAGCGCCTACAAAACCTGGTCTTGGTACCCCAAGCAGCAGGCCGATACCCAGGGGGGCCCCGCCAAGGGCTACGAGTCGTTTGTTGACCAGCGCATTCGCGCAGCCGTGGCGGCCGATTTGACCGCCAAGGGCTTGACCGAAGTGGCGCAGGGCCAGGCCCCCGACGTGTTCGTGGCCTACAGCGCCCGCGTGGAGAACCAGCAGCAAACGTCGCCCTACTACAACGGGCTAGGCTACCCCTATGGCTACGGGTACGGGTACGGCGGCTACGGCCGCGGCTACGCACCCGTGACGCAGTACAAAGCCGGCACCGTCATCATCGACATCGTGGACGCCCGCCGCAAGGAGCTGGCCTGGCGCGGTACCGGCATGGCCGCCCTCAACCAGAACAACATCTCGCAGGACGAGGCCACGCGCATCGTGACCGGCATCCTGGGCACCTACCCACCCAACGAGACCAACACCCGCCGCTAAGCCGGTACGGCGTGTTCTGAGCAGAAGCCAAAGGGCCCCTTCCGCGTTGGAAGGGGCCCTTTCTTATTCAACGAACTACGCTGGCCGCTAAGGCCCGGGGCCCAACTTACACCGGTACGTTCACGTGGCGCTCGGCGTGGTAGGAGCTGCGTACCAGGGGGCCGCTTTCCACGTACTTCAGGCCGCGCTTGAGGCCTTCTTCGCGGTAGTGGGCAAATTGGTCGGGGGTGATGAACTCGGCCACGGCCAGGTGGCGCTTGGTGGGCTGCAGGTACTGGCCGAGGGTGAGAATGTCGAGGCCGTTGGCCACGAGGTCGTCCATGGCTTGGTACAGCTCGTCGGGCTGCTCGCCCAGGCCCAGCATGATGCCCGACTTGGTGCGGTGCCCGGCCAGCTTCGTGCGGCGGATTTGCTCCAGCGAGCGGTCGTACTTGGCCTGCGGGCGCACCAGGCGGTAGAGGCTGCCCACGGTTTCCACGTTGTGCGAAATCACTTCTTGGCCGCCCGAAATCATGGTTTCTAGGGCGTCCCAATTGGCTTTCACGTCGGGGATGAGGGTTTCGATGGTGGTGCTGGGCGAGAGCTGCTTGGTGAGCACCACGGTTTCGCGCCACACGCTGGCACCGCGGTCCTTGAGCTCGTCGCGGTTCACGCTGGTAAGCACGGCGTGCTTCACCTTCATCAGGGCAATGGCCTCGGCCACGCGGCGAGGCTCGTCGAGGTCCAGCTCGGTGGGGCGGCCGGTGGCCACGGCGCAAAACGAGCACGAGCGTGTGCAAATGTTGCCCAGAATCATGAACGTAGCGGTGCCGGCGCCCCAGCACTCGCCCATGTTAGGGCAGTTGCCGCTCTCGCAAATGGTGTGCAGCTTATGCTCGTCGACGAGCTTGCGCACGGCGGCGTACTCGGGGCCCACGGGCAGCTTCACGCGCAGCCAGTCGGGCTTGCGGGGGCGGGCCGGGGCGGCCGTTTCGGGCTGGTTGAGGATGGGCAGGTCAATCATTATGGCAATTAACAGGGTCAGTGAGCAGTGAGCAGTTTCGACTACCAGCGCGTGGGGCAAGGTCAACCCATTGGGTATTGGGCGTTAACATGGCTGTTAACTGATACCTGCCCACTGCGTCTAGCTGCGGTGGCCGATGTACAAGGTGAGGTACACCGACGGGAAAAACTTGTTGTTGATGAGGGCGGCGTCGCCTTGGTTGCCGGGGCTGAGGATGAGCAGGCGCTTGGCGTAGCTCTCGACCAGGAAGCCGGCTTCGAGGCCCGCCACGGCGTCGCGGTAGCGCCCGTACTCGAAGCTGAGGGCCCCGCGCAGGTGGGCCCCGGCCACGAGCTGGGTTTTGGCGATGCCGCTAAAAAACGGCGCATGGTCCACAATGGCGCCCTCCTGCACGTGGATGGCGGGGTCGTACTGCTCGTCGCGGATGTCGTCGCTGCTGCTGAAGCGCCCCGTTTGGGCCGCCGTGTAATCGTAGCTGATGTAGTAGGGCATCAGGATGCCGATGGAGGGCCCCGCGCTCAGCAGCGCGTTCACCTGCACGCCGGCGTCGGCCGCCTTGCGGAACAGGATGCGCTGCACGCCGAATGACGGGCGCAGGGCAAACGCGTAGTTGGTTTTGTGGTAGATGAAGCTGCCCCCGGTGGAGTTATTGCTGACGCGCTCCTCCTTTTGGTTTTTCAGCGACACGCCCTCCAGGCTCCAGAAGCGCAGCCACCGGTCGTCGAGCACCCGGGCCGAGCGGATGGACACGCCCCCAATAAGGCCGCCCTGGGTGTTGAAGTTGATGCCGTAAACGAATTCTTTGCGGTACGACTGCTCGTCGGACGGCGCGGCCGTGGCCAGGGGCGCGCGCCCGTTGGCGGGGGCCCCGGCCGCGGAGCGGTTGCTAGGCGCCGGGGCTGCCGGGCGCGGGGCAGGCCTGGTCAGCGCGGGCAGGTCTTGGGCCCGGGCGGCCAGCGGCAGGGCCCCGGCCAGCACCAAGCCGGGAAGGAAGCGGCGAACACACAACATACGCAACGAAGTTAGACGCAAACAGATGAGAGAGAATGGCCCCCAGAACCCGCGCGCGGCCGGTTGGGTTCGACGGGCGGGCTACCTTTGCGCGGCCCCTGGCCCCGCTCCCGTTCCATTCGTAAAGATACACGCAATGCCCACCGCTACCGCCCATTACCTCGGCCACCTGCGCACCGAAGCCACCCACGTGGCCTCGGGCACCATCATCCACACCGACGCGCCCGTTGACAACCACGGCAAGGGCGAAGCCTTTTCGCCCACCGACCTGGTGTGCGTGGCCCTGGCCTCGTGCATCGTCACCACCATGGGCATCGTGGCCGACCGCCACCAGCTTGACCTGGCCGGCAGCACCTACGCCACCACCAAGCACATGAGCACCGAGGCGCCGCGCCGCATCGCGCGCATCGAGGTGGCCCTGCGCCTGCCCACCGCCCTCGCCGCCGCCGACCGGGCCCTGATGGAGCGCACCGCCCGCACCTGCCCCGTGGCCCTGAGCCTGCACCCCGACGTGGACAAGCAAATCACCTTCAGCTACGACCTGTAGGGCCCCGGCTTGTAAGGAAATTACAGCAACGGTCATGCTCATCTGGTGTCCGCGTAGTCGAAGCATCCCTCCCACAGCAGTAATTATTTACTTGCGCAGTAGAGATACTTCGGCTACGCGGACACCAGATGAGCATGACCGTTTCTATTAGTCTAAGCAATCTTTAAAGCTGTGGGCACCACAGGTTTTGCCTGCGCTACAGGTTGGCGAACAAGGCGTGGGGCGCGGTTAGCGGGGTGGGCTGGAGCAGGTCGTTGGCGGCCAGCCAATTCACGAACGCGGCCCACTTGCCCTCCTCCATCTTGCCCCACTGGCCGGCTTCGTTTAGGAAATGGGGCTGTAATAAGGTGAGCGACGTTTCGGTGAAGGCCGCGTCGGCGAAGGCGGGCAGGCCGGTTTGCTCAAGCAGCCGGGCGGCCCCGGCGGCGTCGCGGGCGGCCAACTGGTAGCCGGCTTCCGTGGCGGCCAGGAAGCGTTGCAGGGCCCCGCGCCGCGTTTCGATAAGGGCATCGGTGCTGACCAGGACGGGCGTGTAGCCGTACGGGATGCCGTAGTCGGCCAGGGCAAACGTGTGCAGGGCCACGCCGCCGCGCTGGGCCAGGGCTCCCTCCCAGCCCTGGAAAATCCAGGTGGCGGCCACCTTGCCGTCCAGCAGGTCTTGCCAGATGGCCAGCTTGTCGGGGTACGTCAGCACCACGTCGCCGCGGCCACCATCGGCCCGCACCAGGGCCCGCACGATGTGGTCTTCGAAGCGCGCCTGGTACGAGGCATACACCTGGCCATCAAGCTGCGCGGGCCGCGCGAGGCCGCTACTGGCCAGGGTGGCAATGGCGCTGGTGTCGTGCTGGAGCAGCGCCGCCACGGCGGTTACGGGCACCGGCGTGGCGGCCGTGCGGTAGCTGAGCACGGTTTCGGAGCTGGCGATGGCCAGGTCGGCGCGGCCGCTGGTGAGCTGGCGGGCGGGCGTGGTGGCGTAGTTGTCCGTTTCGGGCGAAACGAGGGCCACGTCCAGGCCCGCCGCGGCGTACCAGCCCTGCTGTTGCGCCAGGAAGAGGCCGGTGTGGTTGGTGTTGGGCGTCCAGTCGAGGGCAACGGTGATTTTTTCCACTTGCAGGTTTTTGGGTTGTCAGTTGTTCGTTGTCGGTTGTCAGGCTGCTTGTAACTAATTGAGTGCTTTAGGAAATCATTTAAATCAATCGGAACGTCATGCTCATCTGGTGTCCGCGTAGCCGAAGCATTGCTCCCGCAGCAATAATTAATGATTAGTGAAGCAGTAGAGATGCTTCGGCTACGCGGACACCAGATGAGCATGACCGAAATACAACTTCCTAAATATCTTCGACAACTAATAACAAATAACTGGCAACTTATTTATTTTGAATACTTAAAGCCAAGCGGCCGAGCACGCTGGGGCCCAAAACGGGCGAAGCGCTCAAAGTCAGGCCCCCGGATTCTGCTGGAGAAAACGGGGGCCCGGCGAATTGTGTACGAAACAAGGGCGGCGCCTAGCTGGCCACGGCGGCCTTCACGGCATCGAGGCGGATGCCCATGTGCGAGGCGTCGAACGTAGCTTCGCCATTTTGGATGAGCAGCAGCTGCGGCGACTGGTGCTGCACACCAAACTGTTCGGCAATTTGAGCCGACAGGGGGCGGAAGCGCAGCAGATCCAGGTAGTAAATTGGCACGTCGTCGAGGCCGCTAGCGGCCCACTGGCGCTCAATTTTGGCCTTGGCCGCGGCGCTGATGGAGCACGTAGTACTGTGTTTGAAGATGATGACGGGGTGCTGGCGCGATTCGTCGGCAATGGCCGTCAGTTGGGCCGCATCGGTGAGCGGAAGCCAGGGAGTAGACATAGAACAGGGTTTAAGTGACTGATTTATTGACCTTTTTACCAAGCCAGGACTGGTTGCGGAAATGCAGCCAGCGGCTCCCCAGCAGTGGCCGCGGCCAATAATTCTCCGCACCAACAAGCGGGCGGTTATTTCCTCTTACGGCCCAGGCTCAGAAAGTTTTTTTTGTTCTTCGGATTCACCGGGGCCCCGTGGCGGTAGTGCATGGCGTCGGCCCCGTCGGGGCGGGGCTGGTCGCCGGCGCCGCGGTCGAGGCGGGTGCGCGGGACGTCGAGGTGCGTGTCTTTGTAGGGCGTGGGCAGGCGGCGGCCCTCGCGCTGGGCCCGGCGGTGGGCGGCGTCCACGTCGCGCGCCTTTTGGAGCGTAATCTGGGCCCGCGCGGGAGCCGCGGCACCGAGGGCCAGCGCCAGCAGTAGCAGCCAGTCGCCGGCGCGGGGCGGCTTACTCGGGGTCGGCTTTGGCAGGCGCGGCGTGGGGCTTGGCATTGGGCTTGGGTTTGCGGTGGAAGAGGTTTTTGAACGCCTCGAAGGGCTTGAACGGCTTGCGGGGCTGCTTGTGCACGATGCGGCGCTTGAGCTTAGGCTTTTTCATAAGCCCGGTTTTCTTGTCGAAGTGCAGCTTGCTAGCCTTAGCGGGCTCCTTGGGCGCCTCGGTGGCGGTGGCCGCGGGGGCGGCGCCGGAGGCCACGGGGGCGTCGTCGGCGTCGGCTTTTTGCTTGCCGCGCTTGCCGGCGGCGCGGGCGCTTTGCTTGCGGGCGCGTTCGGCGGCCTTGCGCTGCGCTTTCAGCTCGGGCGAGGTGGGCGGCGTGGGCAACCGGTAGGGGTGGAACAGCCTGCACGAGCCCAGCAGCGCGCCCAGGAGCAGGAGGATAACTAAGCGGTTCACGGGGGGCATAGCATAGAATAAGGGCCGGAAGATAAGCACGGCCTAGCAGCGGCCGCGCCCTACTGGGGGCCCATCTTGGCGGCTCCCTATTTCATCTTGCCACCTTGCTATTTCGCCCCGCCGCCGGGCCGGGCGCGGGCCCCCGGCCGGGGGCGGGCACGCGGCTTTGGATTGCTGGGGGCCAGTGCGTTGCTTTGGTGCTCATTCCCAATTCGTCAGCTAATAGTTGTCGGTTATTAGGTTGCTTACAATTGCCCGGCAACCGACGACAAGCAACTGCCAACTCGTTTGCTTGGATGCTCATTCTTAACGCCTTGCTTATGCCCCCATTTCTACGCCGTTGGTTACCTTGATCGGGTTGCTACTGTTTGCCGTCCTGTACCTGGCGCGGGCCCCACGGCCGGTGCCGGCCGGGGCCCCGGCCACCGCGTTTTCGGCCGAGCAGGCGCTGCGCGAGGTGGCCGTGGTAGCCCGGGTGCCCCACAGCATCGGCACGCCGGCCAACGCCGCGGTGCGCGACTACCTGCTGCGCCGCTGCCGGGCCCTGGGCCTAACGGCCACCGTGCAGGACACCACCGTGGTAGTAGCCGGGGGCCCCGGGACCCTCACCGGGGCGCGGGTGCAGAACGTGGTGGCCCGCCTGCGTGGCCGCCTGCCCGGGGGCCCCGCCGTGCTGGTGCTCACGCACTACGACTCGCAGCCGCACACGCCCGGCGCCAGCGACGACGGCGCGGGCGTGGCCGCCGCCCTCGAAACCATCCGGGCCCTGCGCGCCGGCCCGCTCCTGGCCCACGACGTGCGCTGGGTATTCACCGACGGCGAGGAAATGGGCCTGCTGGGGGCCCAGTACGACTTCATTCCCCCGTCGGCTTACGACTACATGCACCAGCAAATGCCCCACAGCCAAGTCTACATCTGCTCCAACGGCTCTCATTTCGCCATGTGAGACGACCCGCAACATTGTTTACCCGTGCTGCTTAAGTTTCTGAAGGAGAACCCGTTGGTTTGAATACACTTTAACACCTACTATACAGTGGCTAGTAATAAAAACAGATTGACAGCACGGAAAAAATTCAGCAGGTGAACGAGAAGTTACACAGCGTTACTTCCTAATTATTGTACCTCCTGGAGAATCACTCTGTGTAAAACAATAAGTTACAACACAATTATTTGACTATGAAATCCAACCATCTTACTACCATAGTTATTATTTTATCTTTGGCAACTCTAATTTCCGGATTTGGAATAATGAACGTTATGGTAAGCATGAAATATGAAACAGAAAACACAAATAATTGCATATCTAATATCACCGGCCACGATTTATGCCTATCATTATTTTATTGCAAAATAAGCACTGTCATATTCCTTCTCTTGACCGTAATATTCATATTATTCGGAAACAGACTATTGAAGAAAAATTAATTTTTATGATAATTATTATTGGTAATATGATAAGACAAATAATATCGTGCAGTCAAAAAATGACATAATTTCTGAGTTGTTTTTATAACCCAATAACCCCGCCCCGCCCTAGCGCGTCTAAGGCAGCTACCGCCACACTGTAGCTGTTTGCCTATGAGCCTCTGGGAGATAATTCGCCGCCTCTACCCCTACGTACGGCCGTACCGGGGCCTCGTCCTCGGCACACTGCTGCTGACGCTGGTGGGCTCGCTGGCCGCGCAGGTGAATCCCTTCGTGCTGCGCTACACCGTGGACACGGTGCCGGGCCTGCTCACCCGCCACCAGGGCCTGGCGCAGGGCCTGCCGCTGCTGCTGGCGGTAAGCGCGCTGCTGCTGGGCAAGGAAATCATCAACACCGGCATCCAGTTCGGGCAGAAGTACTACGGCGAGAAAATTCGCATCAACGTCTCCACCCAGCTCTCGGCAGACGCGGTGCACAAGGTGCTTGGCTACCAACTCGGCTTCTACGCCGACAACGGTAACCAAACCGGCAAGCTCCAAACCCGCATCGACCGCGGCGTGGAGAGCCTGATGAAGCTGGTGCAAAACTTCTTCATCGACATCCTCCCGCTCTTTGCCAACGCCATTGTGGCCCTGGTGGTGATGTTTTTCGCCAACGTGTACGTGGGCCTGGTGGCCGTGGCGGTGCTGCCCGTGTACTTCTGAGCTACCGGCAGGCCGACCGCCTCAACGGCTCGCGTAGGGCCCTGCGCACCCTGCGCGAGGCCAAAAGCCAGGGCCTGGTCAACCTCATCGACTCGGCGGTGGTCATCAAAAGCTTCGTGCGCGAGGCCTAAGAGGAGGAAAAGCAGGCCCGCTTGCAGCAGGAATTGCAGAAGGCCCAGCTCGAAACCCGCAAGGTCAACTTCCGCTACGACGGCCTGAAAACCTTCACCGAATCCATCGGCGTGGTGCTCATCATCGTGCTCACGGCCTACCTGGTGCTCGACCGCCAGATTTCCATCGGCGCCATCATGTTCCACATCCTGCTGTTCAACAACGTGTCGGCGCCCATCCGGTAGCTGCACCGCATCTACGACGAGATGAACGACGCCCTCACCTACTCGGAGGGCTTCTTCGACATCCTCGACGCGGCCGACGCCACCGAGCCCACGGGGGCCCTATTGCCCGACCACCTGCGCGGCACCTTCGCGCTGCGCCACGTCGATTTCACGTACCCCAGCGGCACCCAGGCCCTGCACGACGTGAGCTTGACCATCGAAGCCGGCAAAACCACCGCCCTGGTGGGCCTCAGCGGCGCCGGCAAAAGCACGGTCATCAACCTGCTCTGCAAGTTCTACGCCCCCGACCGTGGGGCCCTGCTGCCCGACGGCAGCCCCTGGCCGACTACAACACCCACGCCCTACGCCAGCAAATCGGCCTGGTGCTCCAGAAAAACCACATTTTCAAGGGCACCATCGAAGAGAATATCCGCTACGGCGTGATGGACGCTGACCTAGCGCAAATCCAGGCCGCCGCCCGCCAGGCCTACCTGCACGAGCAGATCATGCTGCTGCCCAAGCAGTACCAGTCCGATGCCCAGCAGCTTTCCGGCGGCCAGCAGCAGCGCATCGCCATCGCCCGGCTGTTCCTCAAAAACCCGCCCATCATCTTCCTCGACGAACCCACCGCCTCGCTCGACGCCATCGCCACCGAGCAAATCAAGAACAGCCTGGAAGCCATCAAGCAGGGCCACACCGTGGTCATCATCTCCCACAGCCTCGCCCAAATCGTCGATTCCGACCGCATCTACGTCATGCAGCAAGGCCGTGCTGTGGAGAGCGGCACCCACGAAGAACTCTACGACCAGCGCGGCACCTACCGCGAAAGCTTCGACGCCTCGGCAAGGAGCTTAAATATTGAGAAACTAGCCCGGGTGATGGTAGACGACGGGGATGAGGTGGCCGATACGGCGGGGTAATTAGTAGAATTAATTATGCGGTAAATATTCATTAACCTCTACAGCAAACACTCCTGCAACATCGTGCGCAAATGCGAGTGCTTCGTCCATATCATCCCAATAGAACCGCTTTAAAACAATGCCCGCGGATGCGTTTTGCAATGACAGCATCACAACTATTTTTTCTATGCTCCGCGATTTACTATTCCAAACGCCCCAATTTCGTGTATCGCCCCCGCCCTCTAAAAATCGTTTTACGGTTACGCCAATAATAGGAGGTATTAGTTGCCAACGACCGAAGCGCCAACCAAATAGGCTATAGTATTTTCGATAATGCCGATGCTCCAAACTGACTTCTATTCCAGTGCGGGTGATAAGTACAATCAAGCAGGCGGCTGCACTAATTTCAATGCCAATCGTGGTATCTACACTGGACACAGATAACAAACAAAATAGACTTAGCGGAATAATTAGAAAATTATCCCCAAGTGCCGTACGAGTTAATATGGTATTCAAAGAGATTAAAAATTGGTATTCAGTTAAGATATAATCCCAATACAACGCGAGTTTAACGCAATGTAATTCGTGATCAATAATGACGCGGGGGCTGTGCCTGTGCTTAAGCAGAAAAAGAACTTTACAACCATTCAATGACCATCGACCTCACCAACGTCGACACCAAAGCGGGTTTTCACATGACGATGAAAAGCCAACTGGGATTTCCGGACTGGTACGGCGATAATTGGGACGCTTTCTGGGATGCAATTACCAGATTGGTCGAAATGCCGGATTGCTTGGTTTTGCAAAATTGGGAAACCTTCGCCCAGGCCTGCTCCAAGGACATGCAGATTTTGCGCCAGATTGTGGCTGATTACCAGCGGGAAGCACTGGGCAGGCAGATTCTGCTGGGGGAGTAGCAGTCGCCGGCCGCTGCCTAAATTGCCGCCCTCCTTTCCACCCCCGCACCGGGGGCCCTAAATAGCCAGCGGCCCACTAGCAGGCCCGGCCACTTGGGGCCCCGGCGCGCTTTACCCCTTCCGTAGATGCTGCTAAAAAAAGCTTCCCTCCTCTTGGTAGCGAGTGGCTTCGGCCTGGCCGCTGCCCACGCCCAAGCGCTGCGCCCGCCGGCGTACCCGCTCATCACCCACAACCCGTATTTCAGCGTCTGGGCGTTTCAGGACGAGCTGGCCGGGGGCCCCACGCGGCACTGGACCGGCGAAACGCAGGCCCTGGAAGGCGTGGTGCGGGTGGACGGGCAGGCCTACCAATTTTTGGGCAAGGTGGGGCCCCAGTACCGGGCCGTCATCCCGACGGTGCGCGAGCAGCCCTACCGCGCGCGCTACACCTTTAAGCGGCCCGCGGCGGGCTGGGAGAAGCCAGGGTTTGCGGCCGGCGGCTGGCAAGAGGGCCCCGCGCCGTTTTCGGACCAGCCCGCGCTGCACGGCACCGCCTGGACCGGCGGCAACGTGTGGGTGCGGCGCACCGTGCGCGTGGCCGACCCGCGCACCACCGGGGCCCTGAGCGTGCTCATGCAGCACGACGACGACGCCGAGGTGTACCTCAACGGCGTGCTGCTGACCCGCCAGCCGGGCTACAACAGCAGCTACGACCACTTCGCGGTGCCCGAAACCGCCCGCCGGGCCCTGCGCGCCGGCGACAACGTGCTAGCCCTGCACGCCAACAGCCCGCGCGGCGGCGAATACCTCGACGCCGGCCTCTACGAGGCGCTGCCGGCCCCGGGCGCGCTGCCCACGGCCCGCCAAACGGCCGTGGCCGTGACGGCCACCCAAACCACCTACACCTTCGCCGCTGGCCCAGTACAGCTGACCGTCAACTTCTTGTCGCCGCTGCTGCTGGACGAGCTTGAAACCGTGGCCCGGCCTGTTAGCTACGTGACCTACACGGCCACCGCCACCGACGGGCGCGCCCACCCCACCCAGGTCCTCCTAACTGAGGCCGGCACGCTGGCCAGCAACACCCCCTACCAAACGGTGGCCACCCGGCCCGGCCAGGCCGGGGCCCTGCGCTGGCAAGCCGTGGGCACCACCGCGCAGCCCGTGCTGGCCACCGCCGGCGACAACGTGCGCATCGACTGGGGCTACGCCTACCTGGCCGCGCCGGGCGCCGCCGCGCTCGGCACCGGGGCCCCGCAAGTTCTCAAAAGCACTTTTGCCACCACCGGGGCCCTGCCCGCCGGCGCGCCCCTGACGGGCCAGGCCCAGCGCGTAGCCCAGGCCGCGGTGCTTGACCTCGGGGCCGTGGCCACCGCGCCCGCCGAGGGCCACTTGCTGCTGGGCTACGACGAGCAGTACGCCGTGCAGTACTTCGGCCAGAACCTGCGCCCCTGGTGGCGGCGCGACCCGGCCATGACGATGGAAAAAGCCCTGCAAGCGGCCGAAACCGACTACGCCCGCCTGCGCCAAAAAGCCACGGCGTTCGACCAAAAGCTCCGCGCCGACGCCCAGGCCGCCGGGGGCCTAAAGTACGCTGACCTCTGCCAGTTGGCTTACCGCCAGGCCATTGCCGCGCACAGCATCGTGGCGGGGCCCAAGGGCGAGCTGCTGTTTTTCTCCAAAGAGAACTTCTCCAACGGCTCCATCGGCACCGTGGATATAACGTACCCCTCAGGGCCGCTGTTCTTGCTGTATAACAACGAGTTGGCGAAGGGCCTGCTGCGCTTCATCTTTGAATACAGCGAGTCGGGGCGCTGGAAAAAGGACTTTCCGGCCCACGACGTGGGCACCTACCCGCGCGCCAACGGCCAGACCTACGGCGAGGACATGCCGGTGGAAGAAGCCGGCAACATGCTGATTATGACCGCCGCGGCAGTGAAGATGGACGGCAAGCCCGACTTCGCCCGCGAGCACTGGCCCACGCTCACTAAGTGGGTAGGCTTTTTGAAACGCGACGGCTTCGACCCCGCCAACCAGCTCTGCACCGACGACTTTGCCGGCCACTTGGCCCGCAACGCCAACCTCTCCCTGAAGGCCATCATGGGCATCGCCTGCTACGGCCAGATGGCCCGGCAGCTCGGCGACGTCGCCACGTCCAACGAGTACCAGACCCTGGCCCGCGACCTGGCTAAAAAGTGGATGCAAATGGCTCAGGACGGCGACCACTACGCCCTGACCTTCGACAAAGCCCCCGGTTCGTGGAGCCAGAAATACAACTTGGTCTGGGACAAGGTGCTTGGCCTGAACGTGTTCCCGCCCGAGGTGGCGCAGCAGGAAATAGCCTTTTACCTGAAGCACCAGCAGCGCTACGGCCTGCCCCTCGACAGCCGCAAGACCTACACCAAGTCGGACTGGATCCTGTGGACCGCCACGCTGGCCAGTACCCCGGCCGATTTTGAGGCGCTTGTGGGCCCCGTGTGGCAATTCGCCAACGACACGCCCAGCCGCGTACCCCTCACCGACTGGCACGAAACCACCGACGCCAAGCAGCAAGGCTTCCAGGCCCGCTCAGTGGTGGGCGGCTACTTTATGAAAATGCTGGCGGACAAGCTGGGGGCTCCGTAGCGCACAGGCTTGACGGACCTTTGGGGCCCTAATGCCATCATTAAAAAACGGTCATGCTGAACGCAGTGAAGCATTTCTACCGCAGCAGTAAACCGAATTACTTGCGCGGGAAAGATGCTTCACTGCGTTCAGCATGACCGTGCTTTTCCATTGCCAATTCGGATAGTCTATTAATAGCCTTGCAGCCAGGCCAGGCGCTCTTTTAGGCGCTGCTGGGGCAGGAAATCGGCTTCGAGGGGCGGGGCGAAGGGGATGGGCGTGTCGAGCCCGGCTACGCGCTGCACGGGGGCGTCGAGGTGCTGGAAGCAGTGCTCGGCCACCCAGGCCACGATTTCGCCGCCCAGGCCCCCGGTGAGGGTGTCTTCGTGCAGCACCAGGAGACGGCCGTTTTTGGCCACGGTGCGGCGCACGGCTTTGGTATCCCAGGGCAGCAGGGTGCGCAGGTCGAGGATGTCGGCGCTGATGTTCAGCTCGTTGCAGGCCGCCAGGGCCCAGTGCACGCCCATGCCGTAGGTGACGATGCTCAGCTCGTCGCCCTCGCGCACCAGGGCTGCCTCGCCGATGGGCGTGGTGTAGTAGCCGTCGGGCACGGGGCCGCTGAGGCTGCGGTAGAGCAGCTTGTGCTCGAAGTACAGCACCGGGTTAGGGTCGTCGAAGGCGGCGCAGAGCAGGCCCTTGGCGTCGTGCGGGTTGCTGGGGTACACCACCTTCAGGCCCGGCACGTGGGTGAACCACGCCTCGTTGCTTTGCGAGTGGAAGGGCCCCGCGGCGGTGCCCGCGCCGGTGGGCATCCTGATTACTACGTCGGCGGCCTGGCCCCAGCGGTAGTGGCTCTTGGCCAGGTTGTTCACGATTTGGTTGAAGCCGCAGGTCACGAAATCGGCGAACTGCATTTCCACCATCGACTTCCTGCCGCGCACGCTCAGCCCCAGCCCGGCCCCCACAATGGCCGACTCGCACAGCGGCGTGTTGCGCACGCGCCCCTTGCCAAACTCGGCCACGAAGCCCTCGGTAATCTTGAACACGCCGCCGTACTCAGCAATGTCCTGGCCCATCAGCACCAGCCCGGGGTGGCGCACCATGCTCTGGCGCAGCCCGTCGGAAATGGCGTCGATGAAGCGCAGGCTTTTCGTTGTTGGTTGCTGGTTGTCAGTTGCTAGTTCGTTCGAAGAATCGTTTTTCGCACTGACAACAGGCAACTGGTAACGGCTTACGGCCGACGCATCCGGCGCGAAGGGCGCGTACACGTCGGCCAGTTCGCGGGCGGTGTCGGCCGAGGGCCCCGGGGCCGCGTCGGCCTCTTCCAGGGCAGTTTCGATTTCCTTTTTGAGCTGCTCGCGCAGGCTGTGGCGGGCGGTTTCGGTGAGGATGCCTTCGGCCAGCAGCCACTTTTCGTAGCGGTCCACGGGGTCTTTCTGGGCCCACTCCTGGAGCAGCTCGGCGGGCACGTACTTGGTGCCGCTGGCCTCCTCGTGGCCGCGCATGCGGAAGGTGAGGGCCTCTACCAGCACGGGGCGCGGGTTTTGGCGCAGGTCCACGGCTAGGCGGTGGATGGTGTCGAACACATCGAGGACGTTGTTGCCGTCTACCTGCACGGCCTCCATGCCGTAGGCGGGGCCCTTGTCCACAAACGACTTAAACCGGAACTGCTCGTTGGAGGGCGTGCTGAGGCCGTAGCCGTTGTTTTCAATCAGGAAAATGACCGGCAGCTGCCACACCGCGGCCACGTTCAGGGCCTCGTGGAAGTCGCCCTCCGAGGCCCCGCCGTCGCCCGAGTACGTGAGCGTGACGCGGGGCTTTTCGTCGAGCACATCGGCCAGGGCAATGCCGTCGGCCACGGCCAGCTGGGGCCCCAGGTGCGAAATCATGCCCACGATGTGGTACTCGCTGGTGCCGAAGTGGAAGCTGCGGTCGCGCCCCTGCGTGAAGCCCGACGGCTTGCCCTGCCACTGCGCAAACAGCCGGGCCAGCGGCACCTGCCGCGCCGTGAACACGCCCAGGTTGCGGTGCAGCGGCAGGATGTACTCGTCGGCCTCCAGGGCGAGGGTGCTGCCCACCGAAATGGCCTCCTGCCCAATGCCCGAAAACCACTTGCTGACCTTGCCCTGGCGCAGCAGAATCAGCATTTTCTCCTCAATCAGGCGCGGCTTCAGCAGCTCGCGGTACAGGTGCAGCAGGGTGTCGTTGGCGTAGTCGCGGCGGTCGAAGGTCATAAGGGAGCGGGGTGGGGCGGACGGAGCAAAGGTAGCGGCGGCGGCCGGCTGGGGCCCCCACCGATACCTTTGCCCGCCGGGGCCCCGGCGCGCCGAAATCTTTGGCCCGGCTTTGCTGTTAGAGACCAATTAAATTACTATTGCTTCATGATTAATTTCCAGGAATTTACCCTTGCCAACGGCCTGCGCTGCATCGTGCACGAAGATTTCAGCACCCCGATGGCCGTGCTGAACGTGATGTACGACGTAGGGGCCCGCGACGAGGACCCCGACCACACGGGCTTCGCGCATCTGTTTGAGCACCTGATGTTTTCGGGCTCGGTGAACATTCCCAGCTACGACGAGCCCTTGCAGCGCGTGGGCGGCGAAAACAACGCCTTCACCTCGCAGGACGTCACCAACTATTACCTCTCGCTGCCCGCCGCCAACCTCGAAACCGGCTTCTGGCTCGAATCGGACCGGATGCTGAGCCTGGCTTTTTCGGAAAACGGCCTGGAGGTGCAGCGCAAAGTGGTGGTGGAGGAGTTTAAGCAGAGCTACCTCAACCAGCCCTACGGCGACGTGTGGCTGAAGATGATGCCGCTGGCCTACCAGGTGCACCCCTACCAGTGGAATACCATCGGCAAGGAAATTTCGCACATCGAAAACGCCGTGATGGACGACGTACGCGGCTTCTTCAACAAGCACTACGCGCCCCAGAACGCCATCCTGGTGCTGGCCGGCGCCGTTAGTTTCGACGAAGCCCAGCGCTTGGCTGAGAAGTGGTTCGGGCCCATTGCCGGGGGCCCCGCCTACGTGCGCAACCTGCCCCAGGAGCCCACCCAAACCCAGGCCCGCACCCAAACCGTGCAGGCCGCCGTGCCCCTCTCGGCCCTCTACAAAGCTTACCACGCCCCCGCCCGCCGCGACGACAACTACTACGCCGTGGACCTGCTCGCCGACATGCTGGGCCGGGGCAAGTCGAGCCGCCTGCACCAGCGCCTGGTGAAGGAGCTGGCCTTATTCAACAACATTTCCGCCTCCCTCACCGGGGCCCTGGATGCGGGCCTGCTCGTGGTGAGCGGCAAGCTGAATGCCGGCGTGGACCTGCACGAAGCCAACACCGCCGTGGAAGCCGTGGTGGCCGAATTCGTGGCCGCCGAAGTGGACGCTTATGAGCTGGATAAGGTGAAGAACCAAGCCGAGAGCCACTTAGTATTCGGCGAAATTGACCTGCTGCACCGGGCCCTCAACCTGGCCTACAGCAAGCTCCTCGGCGATGCCAACCTGGTGAACGATGAGAGCCGCCGCATCCAGGCCGTGGACGTGGCCGCCGTGCGCGCCGCCGCCGCCCAAGTGCTTCGCCCCGAAAACTGCAACACGCTCTACTACGAAGCCGTGGGCGAGCCCGTGGAAATGGAAGAGGAGTTGCTGGAAGCCGAGTAGCACGGCCGGTAATGCAAAATAGGCCGTCATGCTCGGCTGCGCGGACGCCAGATGAGCATGACGGCTTGATAATTTACCTGAAGGCCTCGTAATTTATTTACTTTCCTTACTTCCGGGCGGGGCTGAGGGTGCTGTTGCCGCCGGGGGCCCCGGGGGCAGGTTTCTTGGCGTAGTGCTTGCGCGGGGGCACGTCGCCCATGTAGCTGTCGATGTGCCGGTGGTCGGTTTGGGGCATGGGCATGCCGGGGGCCAGGTAGTAGTCGCCGCGCGACACTTCCAGCTTGCGCTTGCCAGCGCCGGTGGCCTTAAGGGTACCGGCGCGGTAGTAGTTACCTTTTTTGCGGCTGGCCTGGCGCACTGAGCGTTTATAATTCTTGGTGCCGGTTTGGGCCTGGGCCCCGAATAATACGGCGAGCACGAGGGCCCCGGCGAGGAAAGAACGCAGCATGCAGTACAATAATTTAGAATAAAGAAGTGGGCCCCAACCGTTAGCCAGAGCCCACTCTACGTGTAACTGTCGGCCGTGGATTAGCCTGGCTTAGCGAGGGCTGGGCGAGAGCGTGGTTTGCTTCGTGCTGACCGGGGCTTTGCGGGGCGTACCGTCGTAGTTGTCCATTTCGTGGCCCGTGCGGATGTGCACGCTCATGCCGGGGGCGGTGTATACCGCGTCGCGGCCCTGGCGGGCCTGCGCGTCGTCGTAGGCCTCCCAGCCGGTGGGCTCCGTCACGGCGGCCATCACGGGGGTGGCGGGGTCGGGGGCGGGCCAGGCAGCGGCGGCGCGGCGGGTAGTTTTGCGCACAGTGCGCTGCGCTTTTTTAGCCACGCGGCGGGTGGTACGGGTGGTTTTTTTGGTGGTGGCCGGCGTGGTTTGGGCGCTGGCTTCGGCGATTAGCAACACCGACAAAGCGAGGGTAATGATGGAGCGGAACATGGGCGAAGCGGGCTTAGGGAGTGAGGAGCTGCTTGCCTAAAATCGAAGACCGTGCCAAACTTAAATTTCACTGCCCGGGCCCCGGCCCGCCACTGAAACTGCCCCGGGGCCCCACCCGCAAATTCAACCTAAAAACGCCCCGCCTGGCTACGCAAGCCAAGCGGGGCGTTCAATAAAACCCAACAGGCCCAGGGGCCCCCAACGCTTACTTTGGCGAGAGCGTGGTGCCGCTGGTGCGCTTGGCGGGCGTGGCCTTGTCGGTGGTGCCTTTGTAGGAACCCACTTCCTTGCCGGGCGTCACCTCCACGGGCATGCCGGGGGCGGCGTACACGCCCTGGCCCTTGCCGCCGTCGTTGGCCGATGACGCGCCGGGGGCCCCATTGCCGAAACCGCCGTCGGGGGAGGTAGCAGTGGCGTCGGAGGTGGCGGCCGGCACGGGCTTGGTTTTGGCGGCGGTGGCGGCCGGTTTGGCGGCGCGGCGCGGGGTGGTTTGGGCAGTGGCGGCGAGGGCCGAGGCGGCCAATACTACGGCGAGCAAGGAACGGAGCATGGAGACAGGGAATAAGGGTGAAGGATGGGCCGTTGGCCCCGCCGGCAGGCGGCCCAACGGGTTGCCTACGCGAAACCGCCCGCCGGGGTGCCGTCCGGCCGTAACTTTGTGGCTATGCTACAGGATTCCATTGCCGGCCTCGAGGCCGAAATCAGCGCCCAGGAGCTGGCCACCGCGGCCCAGCTCGACGCGTTCCGCATTGCCTACCTCGGCCGCAAGGGCCGCCTGGCCGACTTGTTCGACCAGCTCAAAACCGTGCCCGCCGAGCAGAAGCGCGCCGTGGGCCAGCAACTCAACCAGTTCAAGCAGGCCGCCCAGGCCCGCCACGACGAGGCCCAGCAGGCCCTGGAAGCCGCCACCGCCAACCAGCCCGCCGACGCCGGCTACGACTACACCCTGCCGCCCGTGCCCAACGCCCTGGGCACCCGCCACCCCCTGAGCCTGGTGCGCGAAGAGATGCTGCGCATCTTCGGCCGCATTGGCTTCTCAGTGGCCGAGGGCCCCGAGATTGAGGACGACTGGCACAACTTCACGGCCCTCAACTTCCCCGAAAACCACCCGGCGCGCGACATGCAGGACACGTTCTTCATCGCCCCGCCCGCCCCCAAAAGCCCGATTGATCCGGCCGACTCCGGGGCCCCCGACGTGCCGCTGCTGCTGCGCACCCACACCAGCACCGTGCAGGTGCGGGTGATGGAAACCGAGCCCCTGCCCATCCGCCGCGTGATGCCGGGCCGCGTGTACCGCAACGAGGCCATTTCGGCCCGCGCCCACATGATGTTCCACCAGGTAGAAGGCATTTTCATCGACGAGGGCGTGAGCTTTGCCGACCTCAAGCAAACGGTGTACTACTTTGTGAATGAGATGTTTGGAACGGACATTAACATCCGGTTCCGGCCCAGCTTCTTCCCCTTCACCGAGCCCAGCGCCGAGATTGACATCACCTGCCTTATCTGCAAGGGCAAGGGCTGCAACATTTGCAAGTACTCGGGCTGGGTAGAAATTGGCGGCTGCGGCATGGTGGACCCCAACGTGCTCGAAAACAGCGGCATCGACCCCGAGAAATACTCCGGCTATGCCTGGGGCATGGGCATCGAGCGCATCGCCATGCTCAAGTACCAAATCAAAGATTTGCGCCTGTTCACGGAGAACGACCTGCGCTTTTTGCGGCAGTTCGAGGCCGTGTAGGGCCCCGGGGTTCTGAATTAATTCGTTCGGTCTTGCTGTTGCCTTTGCCATGACGCCCAACTTGTTGCCCCCCGTGCTGCCGCCGGCCGCCGCGCTGCCCGAAGCCTCCGCCCCGGCCATTAGCCTGGCCGACTGGCTGAACCACATGACGGAGGACGAATTCTACGTCTTCTGCCAGCGCAACGCCGAACTGAAATTTGAACGCCGGGCCGACGGCACCATTGAGTTTTTAAGCATGACCAGAGGAACCACGGGCCGCCGCAATACCAAGCTGATTGTCCGCTTAGGTGTATGGGCCGAAGAAAATAAGTTGGGCGAAGTATTCGATTCTTCCACCGGCTTCCGGCTACCCAACAGTGCGGTGCGCTCGCCCGACGTGGCGTGGGTGCGCGCCGACCGCTGGGGGGCCCTGGCGGCCGCGCAGCAAGAGCGTTTCCCGCCGCTCTGCCCCGATTTTGTGGTGGAGTTGGCCAGCCCGTCCGATAGCCTGACCGATTTGACGACCAAACTGTTGGAGTACATCGCCAACGGTTGCCGCTTGGCTTGGCTCATCGGCCCCAAAACCGAAACGGCCCGCGTGTTTCGCGCCGACGGCTCGGTGAGCGTCGCCAAATCATTTGAGGAAACCCTGGACGGCGAGGACGTGCTGCCTGGGTTTCAATTTCCTCTGGCCGCGCTGCGCTAGCCCCGGGGCCCCACTAGAACCTTACCAAGAAAGTCGGCTACAAAATCCGCCCAATCCGTGGATAATCCGACGAATCCGTGATTTATGAAAGTTAGAAATCAAAACCAAAACAAGGTCAACGTCATCACGCTGGGCTGCTCGAAGAACATCGTGGACAGCGAGGTGCTGATGGGCCAGCTCCAGGCCAACGACTTTGACGTGACGCACGAGGCGACGAAAAGCGACGCCAACATCGTCATCATCAACACCTGCGGCTTCATCGACAACGCCAAGCAGGAGAGCATCGACACCATCCTGCGCTACGCCGACGAGAAGGAGGCCGGCCGCCTGGAGAAGCTCTACGTGACGGGCTGCCTCTCGCAGCGCTACAAGGACGAGCTGGAGGTGGAAATCCCGCAGGTGGACGCCTACTTCGGCACGCTGGAGCTGCCGCAGATGCTGAAGGTGCTGAACGCCGACTACAAGCACGAGCTGGTGGGCGAGCGCCTGCTCACCACGCCGCGCCACTACGCTTACTTCAAAATTGCCGAGGGCTGCAACCGCCCGTGCTCGTTTTGCGCCATCCCGCTGATGCGCGGCAAGCACGTGGACCGCACCATGGACGACCTCGTGCGCGACGCCGGCCGCCTGGCCGCCCAGGGCACCAAGGAGCTGATTCTCATTGCCCAGGACCTGACTTACTACGGCCTGCAAGCCTACGGCGAGCGCAAGCTGCCCGAGCTGCTGCGCCGCCTCTCCGACGTGAACGGCATCGACTGGATCCGGCTGCAATACGCCTACCCGTCGCAATTTCCGCTGGAGGCCCTGGACGTGATGGCCGAGCGCGCCAACATCTGCAAGTACCTCGACATGCCCTTGCAGCACGGCTCGGACAATATGCTGAAAACCATGCGCCGCGGCATCACCCGCCGCCGCACTTCGGAGCTCGTGGACACCATTCGGCAGCGGGTGCCGGGCATTGCACTGCGCACAACACTCATCGCCGGCCACCCCGGCGAAACCGACGCCGACTTCGACGAGATGTACGAGTTTGTGCGCCAGACGCGGTTCGAGCGGCTGGGCATTTTCACGTACTCGCACGAAGACAACACGCATTCCTACACGCTGGAAGACAACGTCCCCGCCGACGTGAAGCAGGGCCGCGCCGACGCCATCATGGAGCTGCAGCAGGGCATTTCGCTGGAGCTGAACGAGGCCCGCGTGGGCCAGACATACAAGGTGCTCTTCGACCGCAAGGAGAGCGGCCACTTCGTGGGCCGTACCGAGTTCGACTCGCCCGAGGTGGACAACGAGGTACTCGTGCCGGTGGAGAAAAACACGTTCGTGCGCCTCGGCGATTTTGCCAACGTGAAAATCACCTCGGCTACGGATTTCGACCTGTACGGCGTGCTTGTCTGAACCACGGATTTATCGGATTGAACGGATTCGTCGGATTTTGGGGACGATTTTTCTTTACCGGTTCGCTGAATTTTGAAGGATGTGGGGCCCTATTCGGGCGGCTTTTAAATTGCCACCAGTCATTCTATTTACAAAAGGCAGCCAACCGGCTGCCTTTTTTGTTTAGTCCCGACCTTTGCCGCGCGGCCCCGCCGCGCCGCTTTCAATCGTCCCCAAAATCCGACGAATCCGTTCAATCCGATAAATCCGTGGTTCAGACACTCTCCTACGCCGACACCGGCGCTTTCTCCGGCCTTCTCACCGATTACCTGGCCCAAAAGCCCGAGCTGGCGCCCTTCTACCACCGCTGGCCGGCGCTGGAAAACTTCACCGCCCAAATCGAGGAGAAGCGCGCTGCCTACTCACCCGAGGCGCGGCAGCGGCTGGTGGAGGCCCTGCGCGCCCAGTACGCCACCGGCGAAGTGCCCGCTGCCGTAGCCGCCAACCTCGAATTGCTGGAGAAGGACACTGCGTTCACCGTCACCACCGGTCACCAGCTCAACCTGCTCACGGGGCCCCTTTACTTCGTGTATAAAATCGTGTCGGCCATCAAGTTGAGCCGCGAGTTGAAGGCCCGGTTCCCGCAGTACGATTTCGTGCCCGTGTACTGGATGGCCACCGAGGACCACGACTTCGCCGAAATCAACCACTTCTCGCTCTTCGGCAAAACCTACCAGTGGGACGCCGCCGGCACCGGGGGCCCCGTGGGCCGCCTGCCCCTGGCCGGCCTGGAAGAGCAGCTGCTGAGCCAGTTGCCGCCCGAGGTGCCGTCTCTGTTCCGCGACGCCTACGCCGGGGCCCCCACGCTGGCCGCCGCCACCCAGCGCCTCGCCGACGGCCTGTTTGGCCAGTACGGGCTGGTGACGCTCGACGCCGACCGCCCGGACTTGAAGCAGGCCCTGGTGCCGGTGCTAGAGCAGGAAATTCAGCACCAAACCTCCAACGCCGCCGTGCAGGCCACCAACGCCCGCCTCACCGCCGCCGGCTACAAGCCGCAGGTGTATTCGCGGCCCCTCAACCTGTTCTTTCTCACCGACAACGGCTTGCGCGAGCGGTTGGAGCCCGACGCCAACGGCGCCGACTGCGTGGAGGTGACCGTGCGCAACACCGCCCGCTGCCACAGCCAGGCCGAGCTGCTGGAGCTGGCCCGCCAGCAGCCCGCGCGCTTCAGCCCCAACGTGGTGCTGCGCCCGTTGTACCAGGAAATTCTACTGCCCAACTTGGCTTACATCGGCGGGGGCGCGGAGGTGGCGTACTGGTTCCAGCTGAAGGACGTGTTTGCCGCCTTCGGGGTGCCGTTTCCCATCGTGCTGCCCCGCAACTCGGCCCTGTACGTGAGCCGCGCCAACGCCAGCAAGCTCAAGAAACTGGGTTTGAGCACCACCGACATTTTCCGCCCGCTGCCCGAGCTGAAGAAGCAAGTGGGCGCCGCCCTGGGCCAGGAAGAAATCAGCCTGAAGGAGCAGCAGGAAGCCCTGGCCGCCACCTTCCAGCAAGTGCAGGACCTGGCCCAGCGCCTCGACGCCTCGCTGGTGCGCACCGTGGCTGCCGAAGCCCAAAAAGCCGCCGCGGGCCTCGCGGGCCTCGAAAAGCGCCTCAGCAAAGCCGCCGAAACCAAGCATGAAACCGCCTACGCCCAACTCGCCGCCATCAAAGAAAAGCTCTTCCCCGGCGGCGGCCTACAAGAGCGCACCGACAACGTGCTGAACGTATTAATTAATAACCCGGGCTTTATCGAGCAGTTGCTGGGGGCCCTGGAGCCGCTGGCGCTGAATTTCGCGGTAATTGAGGAGGAGTAATTAATGATAATTACTTTGCCATTCGATTAAAAACTCTTTGTCTTTATTGATTTGGAACATCAGGAGCCTAGTCCCAGATACAAAGACACTAACGGCCGTATTGACGGCAAGCGTTTGCTTGCAAACGTATGGTTCCGACCCTCGGCAACACTCCAATTCATTCTTAGCAATTGCCCAAATAAATACGTCCTTGGGTTGATAATTTTGGGTGGTATCACACGCTCAGTATCGCGTGCATTCGCTCAAAATGGTATTCATCCGTCCGACTCTAAAATCATAGCTGCAACCGCCATCGGAGCGTTATCCGGCTGGATTACAACTTATTGTTACACCATAGCGCTAAGTGCCATGGGGCGGCTGTTGGGCGGCAATGCAGATAGTAATCAGTTCAAAACTGTTGTAGCATGGGCTATGGTACCATCTATAGGTGGGTTGGGCTTGCTTGCGTTGCGCTACAATGTGTTGCGGCCTGACTTAATTAATCCCGCTACTATTGCTCCTTATTGGACTTACATAGAATCAATTATAAGCTTCGTAAGCATTCTGCTGATCTTTTGGACCGTTACTATTTTCCTTAAAGGAATCAGCATCTTGCAAGGCTTTGGCCTAGCTAAATCATTCATTAATATGCTGTTGCCAGGAGCAGTAATCCTGGTACTCATTGCGGCATTTACCATTTTTGATAGACTATTTTCTTCCTTGCTGCAATAGAAGTGTCCACTAAACCCGCCCTGCGCCGCACCGCCCTGGCCCACCGCGGGGCCCTAACGGCCGCCGAAGTGGCGGCGCGCAGCGAATTAATTAGCGCGCAATTATTTCAGCATTTCCCGGTGGCGGCGTGGCGGTGGCTGCACGTGTTTCTGCCGCTGGCGGCCAAGAACGAGCCCGACACGTGGGCCATTATCCGCCGCGTTTGGGCCGAGCAGCTGCCGGTGCGGCTGGCGGCGCCGGTGGTGCAGCCCGACGGCATTTTGCTGAAGCACTACGAATTGACGGCCGCCACACCGCTAGTGGCCAGTCGCTGGGGCGTTCCGGAGCCGGTGGGGGCCCTAGCTACGGGTGTAATGCCCGCCGCGTTTGATGCCGTGCTGGTGCCGCTGCTGGCTTGCGACGCGCGCGGGCAGCGCGTGGGCTACGGCGGCGGGTTTTACGACCGGTTTTTGGCGCAGTGCCGGCCGGATACGGCCTTCATTGGGCTCAATATTTTGGATGAGTCGCCGGGGGCCCCGATGGCCGACGTACTGCCCACCGACGTGGCCCTGAAGGCCCTCGTGACGCCGGCGGGCGTGTGGCGTTTTTAGGATTCTGACGGGCCGAAAATAAATAGTGGTTTGGGGCCCTAAAGCCTGCAATAAGGCAATATAGCGGTGCGTTGGTGGTTCATCTTCCACTCATTCGCCCCGTCGCCTATGGCCGCCATCGAACCGAAAGCTTCCGCCCCCGCTCCCAACGGCCGCCGACGAAGTAAGAAGGTGTCGACCCGCATCGACATGACGCCGATGGTGGACCTCGCGTTTCTGCTGCTCACGTTTTTCATGCTCACCACCACGTTTGCCAAGCCCTACGTGATGCAGCTGACCATGCCCGTAACCGACGAGAAGAACCCCACGGATGTGCCCGCTTCGAAGAGCCTGACCGTCATTCTGGGCAAAAACCACCGCGTGCACTACTACTTCGGCCTGAACCAACCGGCCGATAAAACGGTGGCCGCGGCCCGGTTGGAAACCACGGATTTTGGGCCCCGGGGCATCCGGCAGGTGCTACTGGCCCGCCAGCAGCGGGGCCCCGTGGTGGTGCTCATCAAGCCCGGCGCCGACTCGCGATACAAAGACATGGTGGACATTCTCGACGAGATGAGCATCACCAACCAGAAGCAATACGCCCTCACCAAGCTTTCCCCCGCCGACCTCACCCTTTTAACTAGCAACGCGTTATGATGAACAATGCCCAGCTGGCCACGGCCAGCCTCGACGATATCGTATTCGACGGCCGCAACCGGACCTACGGTGCCTACGTGCTGCGCCACCTCTACCAGCGCCACGTGACGCGGGCGCTCGGCATTGCCCTCGCCCTGCTAGCATTGCTGGTGGGCGGCCAAGCCCTGGCGCGGCTAATTAGGGGCCCTGAGGTGGTGGTTCCTTTCGTGCCCACCGGCATTGGTAACCCCGAAGTAAAGCCGATGATAATTGACCCAATTGTTATTCCCCCGCCGCCCGTAGCCGCCGTACAACCGCCGCGCTCAACGGTCGTGCCTACCATTCAATTTACGCCGCCTAAAATTGTGAGTGACAACCAACAGGTAGATAAAATCGCCGACCAGGACGAATTGAGGAATGCTGTGGTGGCTACCAAAACTGTTGTGGGGCCCGAAGTCATTGACCCTGACGGCCTGAAAACCATAGAGGGCCCTGCTGAAGTGGCGGACATTATGAATCCCCAGATTTTTACTGTTGTGGAGCAAATGCCGCAGTTGCCAGGCGGCGGCGGCACCGAAGCCATCGTGGCGGCCATCCAGCGGGCTGCTCGCTACCCCACCCAGGCCCTATCCGCCGGGGTGGAAGGCAAGGTGTTCGCCAGTTTCGTGGTGAACGCGCAGGGCGAAGTGACAGACCTGAAAATTGTGAAGGGCCTGGGCTCGGGCCTGGACGAAGAGACGCTACGGGCCATTAGCAAGCTGCCGCGCTTCATTCCGGGCCGGCAAAACGGGCGGGCCGTGAGCGTGCAGTACACCGTACCGATTTCCTTCCGCATGGACAAGTAAAAGAGTAGTTTTAATAATTAAAAAAGCTCCTGGCCATATGGCCAGGGGCTTTTCTGTTAATACCAAATAGGGTAGTTTAGAACGTCATGCAGAGCGCAGCGAAGCATCTCTCCCACTGACTAAATAATTAATTACTGCCGCATTAGAGATGCTTCGCTGCGCTCTGCATGACGAATCAATTCCCCAAACATCTCATTGAAGCAGCATTGACAATACGCCAGCCGCCGCGCTTATTCGCTCACTTCCACAATGCGGGCCTGGCCCCAGGGCGCAATGCGTACCTGCACCCGCAGCGGCCGGGCCACGGTGGACTTGCGCAGCACGCTGGCCGCCGGCACGTAGTAACGCTCTAAGCCGTAGCGCAGCCCCAGCGTGCGCGGAAATACGTCGGTGACCCAGCCGCGCAGCACCGCTTGGCCGGCCGCGGCGCGGGGCTCGGCGGCGTACACGCCGAGCACAGTGGCCGCGGGGGCCCCGGCCGAAGCGAGCAGTACATACACACTTTGACGGGTGCTCGGCTCCTCAGGGCCTCGCCACTGGGCCCGGGGCACGGTGGCTACGGCGTAGCGCAGGCGCACGAAATCGGTGGTTTTGAGGGTGGTGAGGTCGGTGGGGGTGGCGGTCAGCACCACGGCTTTACCCAGGGCCGTGGTGGCGTAGCCCGCGCCGGCCACGCCCAGCACGTACAGCACCTGGGCCCCCACCAGCAACCGCGGCAGCAGCTTAAACCGGGATGGAGCGTCGGGAATGGTGGCAACGGGAGCCATAGGGCAGTTAAATTTAGGCAGTGGAATGGACAAAGCCGCGCTACTCGGCAGGTTTGGCAGCGGCGGCCGCGCTGGGGGCCCCAGTGGCGGCCAGCACCCGGGCGTTGCGGCGGCGCAGGTACCAGCTCAGGCCCAGCAGCAGCACCCCGCCGAGCAGGAAAAACAGCGACTTGTCGAGGAACGCCCACGTCAGCTTGAAGTACGCCACCATGGTGGCCCCCACGAACAGCACCGTGCCCAGCGTGAGCTGGTCGGCGTCGCCGGCGCGGTGGGCGCGCACCAGCACCGAGCCGGCGTGGGCGTACAGCACCACCAGTGTGGCAATGGCCAGCGGCAGTCCGCCCGGCAGGTAGAAGCCGGGCAGCAGCAGCAGCCAGTCGGGCAGCGTGTCGAGGCGGCCACGCTGCTTTTTGCCCGCGACCGACAACGCCAGCACCGCTCCCAGGGCCCCCAGGTAAGCCAGCACCGGCGGGCGCAGCAGGCCGGCGTAGGCATCGGTTTCACCAAACAGGGCCAGGCCCAGGGCAAACAGGTAGGCGGCCACCAGCGGGGGCGCCTGCGCGTTGCGGCCGGCGTGGCGGTTGGGCTGCCAGTCGCCGGCGGCGTACACGAGCATGGCCGGCACGAAAAACCAGGTGATTTTGGCGTGCGACACGCCCACCCACAGCGCCACCTGCCACAGCAAGCCCGCCGACAGCACGGTGCTCAGCAGGCCGTCGGGGCGGCGCCACCACAGGTAGCCCAGGCCCCCGGCCAGCAGCGCGGCGGTGGCGTAGCTGTAGCTGCCCAGCGCCTGGGTGCAATAGGTTTGCACCACCGCCCCAATCAGCACGGTGAGGGCCGCCAGCATGCGGCTGCGGTGGGCGTAGGCCAGGGCCACGCCGGCCACCACCCAGGCCAGCAGCCCGCTGGCGTCGTAGCCCACCAACTGGTAGGTTTGGCTAACGAGGATGATGCTGACACCGAACAGCACCAGCCCTAGGCCTACCAGGCCCCGGCCCAGCATGCGGTTGCCGCGCTGCACGAAGTAGTGCCCGCCCGCGTAGGCCCCCACCAAGCTGCTGATAAGCAAGGACAAGCGCGCCACCGGCGGCAAGGCTGACCAGTTGGCCGCCACCACGCTCAGGGCGCTCAGGGCCACCAGCAGGCTGCCCAGCAGCGGCAGCAGGCCCACGGCGGGCACGGCATCGGGCGGGTAGCGGGCCAGCAAGCGTTGCCGCTGGTCCTCCGTGATGAGGCCCTCGGCCACCCAGGCAGGGCTTTCGGTGCGAAGAAATTTATGGCTCATTCCGGCTGCAACATACATTAGCCGGCACGGCCAGGGCGGTTTCCATCAGTTCCGCCACTGCCTCGTCTAGCCCGTGGTACCAATCTTCGTGCGGCGAGGTAGCCCCGCAGCCACCGGGCCGCGGCGGGCAGTCGGTGTCGCGCCAGCGGCGCTGGCAGCGCGGGCACACGGCCGCCGTTTCGAACGTGTTCCACACGCAGCCGCAACTGCACTGCCAGTGGGCCCCGCCGTCGGGCTCCCAGTGGCAGCGGGGGCAGTAAATGGCCAGGGACGAATCGGTGGACATGAGATGATTAAGTTAATAGACTTGTTCCCCAATAGTATTTTTGGGGATGCTTGGAGCCTATCCGAAAAATAAAGAAGTTGTAGCCAAGCGCAGGAATTTTGGGGTTACCACACCTGACAAGATTCCCAGTGCGCCCGACTACAACCGCGTACGAAGCTACGATTCACGCCGATTTTTTGCCTGCGCCGGCCTTGTGGGCTGCCGTCGAACCGCTGGCCAGCGGGCGCTTCCGGCCCCGGCAAGCGAGGCCGCCCGTCGGCCTGTAACCGCCAGATGTTCTTCGCTATTTACTATATTTTGGGTACGGGGATGCAGTGGAAAGCCTTGCCGCGGTGCCTGGGGGCCGCCTCCACGGTTCACGACTGGTTCCAGCAGTGGACCCAGGCAGGCGTATTCAAACAACCCTGGACCAGTGGCTTGGTCCAATTACAGGCCGAAGGCCGCCTGGATTGGGACTGGCAAGGCCTCGATGCCTGCCAGACCAAGGCCCCGCTCGGGGGCGAGGCCGTCGGCCCCAACCCCACGGACCGAGGCAAGGGCGGGGTCAAACGCCACGCCGATGGGCAGGCCCAGGGCCTGCCCATCGGCGTGGCCGTCACCGGAGCAAACGTGCACGAAGTCACGCAGGTACGGGCCGTGCTCGATTCTATGCCCGTGTTGCCGCCGCCCGCAGAAGACGATTTTGCCCCCGGCTTCTGCGCCGACAAGGGCTACGATGCCGAGGCCATTCGCCGCTTATTGGCCCAGTGGGGCTACCGGGTACACATCTTGAGCCGGGGTGAGGAAGCCGACAAGTGCCGCACCCCCGGGTACCGGGCGCGCCGCTGGGTCGTCGAGCGTACCCATGCCTGGTTCCATCAATTTCGCCGCCTGCTCATCCGATGGGAAAAGAAAGTCGACAACTACGAAGCCTTTTTGCACCTGGCCTGCGCCAATACTGTCTGGCGACGCTCCCTCTTATTTTTCGGATAGGCTCTAAGTCTCAGTACTGAAACATCTCCTGTAAACGGTCGCAGACGGCTTGGGCCGTGGCTTTGGGCAGCACGCCCAAGCGGCGCACCAAGCGGGTCTTGTCGACGGAGCGGATGTGGTCGAGCGCCACCTGGCCTTCTTTGCCCTGGAACGTGCAGTCCACGCGCGAAGGGTAGTCGCGCCGGGTGCTGGTCAGCGCCGCCACGGTCACCGTGCGCAGGTAGCGGTTCATCTCGTCGGGGGAGAGCACCACGCAGGGCCGGGTCTTGTTGATTTCGCTGCCCTGTGTGGGGTCGAGGTTGACGAGCCACACCTCGAAGCGCAGCACGGTTACCACTGCCATTCCGTGTCATCGAAGTCGTCGGCGAAGCCTTCCAGCAGCTCGCCCTCCGGGGCTTGGCCCTGGGCCAGGGCATGCTGAAAGCGCGCGTCCCAGTCCTGGCGGCGGGGCGTGGCCACGGGCGTGATGAGCAAGCCCTCCGGCGTGGGCTGGAGGTCGACCTCGCCGGTGAGGTGGTACTGTTGCAGGAGCTTCTTGGGTAGCACAATTCCCTGGGAATTGCCCACCCGAATCAGGCGCGTGTTCATAAAGGCAAATGTACGTACAATGTAAGTACATTTGCTCAGTCCGTTGGTTTCATTATTTGGATACCACCTCCACCTTTTAAACAGACATCAAAACGCTCGCCATTAGGCCTCTTGCAGGATGCGCGCGAGCACCTGCAATTTTGCATGATACTCTTTTACATGCGTCGTTGGCATAATGCTGTCCGTCAACCTGCTCCACGTGGTCAAACGCTCGATGGCACGCTGGATGAATGGTTTGCAATCGGAATCTATGCGGCCTTCGTCGACTAGTTGAGCAAAACCCGTCGCGATGACCGAGGTATCGAGGGTGTAGATGTACTGCACGTCATCGAAGCCCTTATCGGCTATCTGCGCCGCGATTTTGCTCTCGAAAAGAAGGGCGTCGTTGTACGCCTCCACGTCCATTTCCCCCACGCTTTCAATCGTCCAAACCAAACAGTCCACGGCCGGCATCGTGGGGTTCTCTTTGCGCTGTACGCTTCCCCGTTCGATAAGGCAGTAGTAGGCAGAGGTTAAGCCGCTTGTTTAAATTCGAGTGGAGTCATAAAATTTAAGGCTTGGTGGGGCCGTTGCGTGTTGTAGTCGAGCATCCAGTCGTCCACTAGTAGGATAAATCTAGTATCTTGTCGGGTAAAATGACCTGACAAATGGCGAAGTATTATGTCTTAGCGCTGAGGGCCGAAGAACAGGCCTCGCTAACGGAACTCGTGCAGCAGCGGCGCGTGGCCAGCGCCCGGCTTGTGCGGGCTCAGTGCCTGTTGGCCGTAGCTACAAACGGCTTGAACTGGAGCGACACCCAGACTAGCCAAGCCTACGGCGTGAGTACGCGCACCCTGGAGCGCCTGCGCCAACGCGCCTGCGAGGCGGGCGTGGAGGCCGCCCTGCTGGGGCAGCCCCGCCAGCAGTGGCCGGCCAGTAAGTACACCGGGGAGGTGGAGGCGCACCTGGCCGCGGCGGCCTGCTCCACCCCGCCCGAAGGGTACGCCCACTGGACATTGCGCTTGTTGGCCGCTCACCTGGTCACGCTGCAGGTGCTGCCCGAGGCCAGCCCGGCGATGGTGGGGCGGGTACTAAAAAAAATGCGTTACAGCCCTGGAAGCGACAGATGTGGGTGATTCCACCCGCTCAGAACGCGGCCTTCGTCTGCGCCATGGAACGGGTGCTTGACGTCTACCAACGCCCGTACGACCCAGCCCAGCCAGTCGTGTGCCTGGATGAGTCGCCCAAGCAATTACTACGCGAAAGCCGCGTGCCACTCCCGCTGCCCGATGGCAGCACCCGCTACGACTGCGAGTACCACCGCCAGGGCGTGGCCCAGGTGTATATGCTGCACGAGCCGCTGGCCGGTCGCCGCCGGGTGCAGGTCGAAGACCGCCATGACCGACTCACGTTTGCCCGGGCGGTAGCCCGCCTGCTGGAGGAGGACTACGCCCAAGCGACGCGCGTGACGCTGGTGCTCGACAATTTGTCGGCGCACCAGCCCGCCGCTTTTTACGAGATTTTTGACCCGGTACGGGCGCACGCCCTGTTGCAGCGCGTGGAATTTGTGTTCACCCCCAAGCATGGCTCGTGGCTCAACATGGCTGAAATCGAGTTTGCCGCCCTGCTCACCCACGGCCTGCCGCAGCGCGTGCCCGACCGGCCGACGCTGGAAGCGCACTGCTACGCTTGGCAACTAGCGCGCAACCAACTGGGGGCACCCACCAACTGGCAGTTTACAACCGAGAAGGCCCGCATCAAACTCAAACGGTTGTACCCGACAACCGGCTAGATTTGACCTACTAGTGGGCGCACATGGGCCAGCGAGCGGAACAGGTGCGCGTCGAGCAGTTCGCGGCGAAACGAGCCGTTGAAGCGTTCGATATAAGCGTTTTGCGTTGGCTTGCCTGGCTGAATCCAATGCAGCATAATGCCCTGCTTTTCACCCCACTCGCTCAGACGATTGCTGATGAATTCGGGTCCGTTGTCGGTGCGCAGCTGCGCGGGACAGCCATGGTAGTCGACTAAGCGCGTCAGGGTCTGCACCACGCGGGCGGCAGGCAGCGAGAAGTCGATTTCGACGCCCAGCAACTGGCGGTTGTCATCGTCGAGCACGTTCAGGGTCCGAAACCGTCGCCCATCCGTTAGCACGTCACTCGTAAAGTCGAGCGACCAGCACACGTTGGCCGCCACCGGTGCGACTAACGGCTGCTTGACGCGGGCCGGTACGCGCTTTTTTAGGCGCCGGGGTAGATTCAGGGCGAGCGCCCGATAAAGGCGTAGCGTGCGTTTGTGATGGATTACCAGTCCGTTTTTACGCAAGCGGTGATGTAATTTCCAGAAGCCCCAGCCCGGATGCCGCCCGGTTAATGCTCGCAGGGCCGCTTGCACGGGCTCGTCATGGCGCCCTTTTACTACTGGGTGGTAGCGGCCACGGGAGAGCCCCGCGAGCGCACACGCACGCCGCTGGCTCCAACCTTTTGTTACTAAGCCCTGCGCTGCCTGGCGTCGCGCCGCAGGGCTGGCTACTTTTTTCGCCGGATCTCCTTGATAGCCTGGTTTTCTAAGCTCAAGTCAGCGAACAGCTGCTTGAGTTTTCGATTCTCCTCTTCCAAGTGCTTGAGCCGCGTTAGTTCCGCGACGCTCGCCCCGGCATACTTGCTTTTCCACGCGTAGAATGTCGCCTCACTCAGGCCGTGCTCCCGCACAATTTGGGCGACGGTTTGCCCGCTGGCTTGCTGTTGCAGAATGGCCACAATTTGGGCCTCGCTGAATCGTCCTTTTTTCATTAGTCAGTCGTCAGGCAGTGAAAGTTACATCTTTCTCTACTCACAACTGGCTCGCTATTTAGGGAAGCGTACAAAGGGTACGCTTCCCTAAATAGCGAGCCAGTATATGGTTGAAAGAAAGGCAGCAAGGTGCAGTGGCGGGTGCAGAGCTCTGCACCCGCTATCGAGCGCTGCCGCTACGAGTCAAATCAGCTCCGCAAACCTACTGAAAGGCACCTTTTGCACCAAGCGCAGCCCGGTTTCGACCGAGCCGGAGGGTTCTGCAACAGCAACCACCGTTTCGGTAAACTGGTTGGCTATCGGTCGCTCAGGGCCGAAGCCCGCTCGGGGCCAGCATCAGCTCGTGGATGTATTTCACGGGCACGGTGCCGTAGCTAAGGAATTTTTCGTGGAAGGCTTTGAGGCCAAAAGCGGGGCCTTGCCGTCGCTTTAGCTCGTCGCGCAAGGTCAAAATGGCAGAGGAGCCGGCAAAGTAGGTACTGAGCTGCACTTGGCTAAGGGAAGCGCGCCGCCACTTGTTGGCCGCCTCGGTTTCGTCCTGAAAGCCCTCGCGGCGCAACAGCGCCACCGCGTCTTTTTCGCTCAGGTTTTCCACCTGAATGGCGCGGTCGAGGATGGCGTTAAGCGTGATGCGCAGGTTGAACTTGTCATCCATCAGCCAGATTTCGTCGGCGTTTTTGCCGTAGCCATTCTCCAGCATCATGCGCTCAGCGTACACGGCCCAGCCCTCCGCCATGGCACCGTTAAAGAACAAGCTTTTGACGAGCGAAGGCGAGCGGTTGGCGTACACCTGTTGCGTGTAATGGCCGGGAATAGCTTCGTGGATGTTCACGATTTGCAGCATGTAGTCGTTGTATTCGCGCAGGTAGCTTTCGGCCTTGGCGGGCGTCCATTCGGCTGCAATCGGCGTCACATAGTAATAGGAGTCGGCGCCTTGGTCGTACGGGCCGGGGGGGGTACAAGCTGGCGACCACGCCGGTGCCGCGCAGGTAGAGCGGCGTTTCGCGCACGACCAGCGGCTTCCTGGGGTCTTGCGTCAGCAGGTTCTTCTCGTTCACAAACGCTACCAGCGCGGGAATCTGGGCCCTGGCGGCGTCGACCAATCCCTTGTATGATTGTACTGCCCTATCTTGAGGGGAGCCGGAAAAGGAAACGGGGTCACCGCCTATCCCTAAATGCGGCGCTTTGGCGTCGACGTTGCGAGTGAGAGTTTGTGCCCCGTTTCCCGTTTTTGCCTGAAGACTGAACAGTATGGAGGGAGCCCGGCCCTGGCGCTGGTGGCATCCCGCATTTGTACAAGGAGAGTTGCGGTGAAAACCAGACCGGCTGGTTGCTTTCCACCTTTTTTACCCCGTGCCCATGCCCACTGTTCCTTCCCCCACCGCCCCGCTCAAGTACGTCGTGGGCATCGACATTGCCAAAGACACGTTCGTGGCCTGCTTCGGCCGCATCGAAGCCAGCCAGCAGCTGCGCTTCGGCCAAGAAGCCACGTTTGCCAACACGCTGGCCGGCTTCACGGCCCTGCTGGCCTGGTCGGCTCGGCAGCAAGTAGCCCCGGCCCCGCGCTGGTTCGTGGTCGAGGCCACGGGCGTCTATTACGAAGCGCTGGCCTATTTTCTGGCCGATAACGCGCAGGCCCTGAGCGTGCTGCTGCCCAACAAAGTCAAACACTTTGCCCAGCGCACCGAACTCAAGCGCAAGACCGACCAACTCGACGCCCGCCTGCTCTGCCGCCTGGGCCTGGAGCGGGCCTTGCCCGCCTGGCAGCCGCCCACGCCCGCCCTGCGCCAGCTGCGGGCCTTGGCCCGCGAGCGCCAACGCCTGAGCGACCAAGGCGGCCGGCTCAAAACCCGGTGCCACGCCTACCAGCACAGCTACCAACCCGACACCCGCACCCTGGAACGCCTGGCGGCTCAACAACAACGCATTGTCCAGCAACTAAAAGCCGTGGACCAGGACCTGGCCGCACTGCTCGAAGCCGAGCCGGAACTGGCCCGCAAGCTGGCCCACCTGACCAGCATTCCGGGCATCGGCCTGACCACGGCCATCGTCGCGGTGGCCGAAACCAACGGCTTTGTCCTGGTGGAAAACGAGCGCCAGCTCGCCTCCTACGCCGGGCTGGACGTGGTCCAGCGACAGCGTGGCCTCTCGGCGCTGGCCACGCGCATTTCCCGGCGAGGAAACGTGCGCCTGCGCACGGCCCTCTACTTGCCGGCCGTGAGCAGTCTACGCTACAATCCCCAGCAAAAAGCCTTCTACGCCCGCTTGCGGGCCCGTCAGCCCAGCGGCAAGCCCGGCGTGATTGCCGTCATGCGCAAGCTCTTGCTGCTCTGCTACTCGCTCTGGAAAAACGACCGGCCTTACGACCCCCAGTATCACCCGGCCCGTGCTGCTGTAAAAGAAGTAGCCCCGGCCACGTAAACGGGCCGAGGCTACACAGGATGAACCCGAAGGTCCTCCTTTAGGAGTTCCAAAGGTAAAAAACTTGTCCGATTTCTTGCTTTTTATCACAGTATCTCAAAGTGCGGCGTGCTTCCGGCTGAGCTGGTCGAGGACGGCCGCAATCAGGGCCAACGTGTCGGCGGGGGCCTTCTGGCCGGGCAGGTACGTGGGGTAGAGCCGGGCAGCCCGCCGGCCCATGTCGTGCAGCAGGTCGGTTTTGTGGCCGGTACACCGCCTCGGCGGGAAACGGCGACTGAATGTCGTAGGCAAATTTTTGGTCGAACAGCGCTTTGCCGATGCGGAAGGAGCGGAATTTGCCCGCCGGCAATACTTCGTTTTTCAGAAAGTCCAGGTACCCTTGCATGGCTTGCCGGGTGGCGGCCACGCGGGCCATGAAGGCTTGCTTTTCGGCCGCACTCAGGCCCGACTGCTGCACCGAGTCGGCCAGGGTCGGGCCAAATACGGCCAGGCCGCCCGCCAGTTGTTGCAGCGCCAATTCGGTGTGCTCCTTGGCGGGGGTGCTGATGTTGGCCTTGGCCGCGGCGTAGTAGGCAGCGGCGTGGCTGATTTTGTCGGAAATGTTGCGCAGGCGCCGGTCGAGGCGGTAGTACCGGCCGTTGAGCAGCGGGGCCACGGCGCTGCCCAGGTTGTAGGTGGCGGGGTTCCACTGCCACTCCCGCAGCGTGTCGGCGTACCAGCGCCGGGCGCGTAGCTCGTTGCGCAGCAGGCGCAGGTCAATCTGGTTGGCCGGCGAGAGGCGGGCCAGGTCAAATGTGCCGAGCGTGGTCAGGTTCTTCTTAGCAAAGGTGGCGTCGCGCTGGCGCTGGGCCGCGTCGGGAATCACCAGCAGCGAGTCGTACTTGTGGTACCCCTTGGTGGTCGCCAGTCCCGGCTCTTGGCGCCACAGCGCCAGCAGAAACTGGTTTTTGTAAGTATCAAATCGGGCGTCGGGGTGTAGCCGGTGGCGGCCAGGGCCAGTAGCGCGCACACGACGGTGGGGAGGCAGGTGCGGAGAAAGCGGAAGGGTATTCGCATTTGGAAAGGTAGGCCAATGGAGTCCGTATTCTATCACGCCACGCCAACACATATTTATACACTCCTTTCAGTGAACAGGTATTCTCACTGGATTACGTTGCGCCATTAGATTCTGTTTTTAGTAAATAAATTTCGCAATCGGTAAACTTTTGATATACCTTTGGGGTAAGCGGTGTATGCAGTGCGTGTACGCCGTGTTGTCTTGACCCCTCCTGCTTCCGTACCTCGCTCACCTGTTGCATGCGCGTATTCAGCAAGAAAACCATTACGGAGTACGGAAATGCCAATGCCCAAGCACGAGAGGAATTGAACACCTGGTTTGCGCAGGTTGAATTTGCGCAATGGTCCAACCTGAACGAGTTGAAACAGGACATGCCCGCGACCGATTACATCGCGGATAACCGCTACGTCTTCAACATCAAAGGCAACCACTACCGCGTGATTGCCATGATTTTCTTTCCGACCAAGCAGGTCTACATTCGGGGCATTTACACCCACGCCCAATACTCCAAGCTAGCGAAAAAACAGATTACTGTCTTGTAGTCCTTGCCCGATCGACTTACCCCGCTACCGCCCCCTCGCCATGTCCCCAACCGCCGCCCCCACTGCCGTGCCAACCGTCGCCCCCACCGCCAGCCGCACCGCCCCCGTCACGACGATTCGTGTCACCAACGCCGAGGAACACGAAGCGGCGATCAACCAACTCATCGTGTGGAACCAAGCCCCGGACGCGGCCGACAACCCGGCCTTGGAAGCACTGGCCGACGCGGTGGCGGCTTACGAAGAAGCCGCCGGCCACCGGCCCCAGCCGCCCCACACCCTGCGGGGCATTTTGGAGGTCGAAATGTTCAAGCGCCGGATTCGGCAGCGCCAACTGGCGGAAATTTTGCATGTGACCGAGCCACGGCTGTCAGAATTGATGAAAGGCAAGCGCGAGATGAACCTCGATTTTGCCCGCCGCCTCCACACCATCTTGCACATCCCGGCAGAAGTAGTGCTTCACCTTTCGGCTTAACTGCCAACGATTATTATCCGACCCAAACCGGGGTCATTGCCCGAAGGGCACGGATGACCCGATTGGCATCGCTGGTAGGGTTTTTTTGCGCTTCTACTCAGATTGCAACCCTCCGTCCGCAATTCCGACCCTTTACAAGTACTTACGCCACCGCAACGTGGTCATCCACGCGCACCGCAAATAAGCAGCGAACAACCCGCCCGTTTAACTTTTGGACCAAACTTTTAACCAAGGCCAAGGCTGGCGACGCAAAAAAAAGCCTGCACGCCACGGGTACACACCTTGCGCAGCGCGCACGTCGAGGCCCTCGCGCAACGCCCCGACGTGGCCCGCTTTCATTTTCTCGACGAGACCGGCCGGCGCCTGGGCTACGCGCGGCGCTATGGCCGGGCCCGGGGCGGACGGCGCGTGGGGGGGGCCGTGCCGTTGCGCCGCCCGGCCCGCTCCCTCACGTTGATTGGCGCCTTGTCCGTGCGCGGGCTGCACGGGGCACACGTGCTGGAAGGGCCCTTGAATCAGCACCGCTTTCCCCTTTATATCGCCCGCATCCTGGCCCCGCAGCTACGGCGCGGGGACGTGCTGGTGCTCGACAACCTGCGGGTGCACCACCTCCCCGGATTAGGCGAGTGGCTGGCCCGGCGCGGCGTAGAAGTACTGTTTCTGCCCCCCTACTCGCCCGACTTCACCCCCATCGAGCAGGCCGGGAGCAAGCTCAAAACCAAGCTGCGCCACGCCCAGGCGCGTACCCGCGGAGCGCTGCAAGAAGCCCTACACCCCGCCATCGCCTGGATTACTGACCCCGATGCGAAAGCGTGGTTTAATCATTGCGCCTATCACGTAAACCGCTCATGAAACCGCTATAAGTAGTTTAGCGCGCTTTGCTGCTTGCTCATTAACACCTTGCTATGCTATCGAATAGCCAACTTATAAGTGCCCGCGGCCAACTGGTACTGCTGGAGCTGTCCCGTCGCCTGTATTACGCGAATATTCGCCGAAGAGGTCGCCAGTGGTTTGCTAGCCTCGTACACCGCCTGACCGGCAGCTACGGGCAGCGTGAGGGTGGCCGTGGCATTGGGTGGCACTGTAACGGTGTAGGAAAGGACGGTTCCGTTGCGTTGCCAAGCCGAAAGAATAGTGCCGTAAGGGCCCTCATGGGTGGCCGCGAAGTGGTCAAGGCCCGCCACGAAGTGGGGCGTGAGCAACACGTTTTTGAAGCCCGGCTGCTGCGGGTCGGGCTGGATGCCGCCTAGCCCCTTGTAAAGCCAGGCCCCGATTTCGCCGAACATGATGTGGTTAAGCGAAATATCGCTTTTGGCGTCGATGGGCCAGTTTTCGTAGAGCGTGGTGGCGCCATTGGCCATCCACCAGCCCCAGGAGGGGTAGGTTTCCTGGGCAGCCAGGCGGTAGGCCACGTCGGCCTGGCCGTTGTCGCTCAGGGCCCCCAGAATGGCCTTGGTGCCGAGCAGGCCCACGTCGAGGTGGAAGTTGTCGGCGGCCACGCGGTGGGCCAGGTTGGCGGCTACTTTTGCCCGCAGCTCGTCGGGCACCACGCCCCAGTAGAGCGGCACGCTCAACTCGGTTTGCACGCCGTGGCCGTAGAGGTTGGTTTGCCTATTGAGGTACTTGGCGTTGATGGCGGCCCGGATTTTTTGGGCCAGCGCGGCGTAGCGGGCGTGGTCAGCGGGGTGGCCCAGCAGCTGCGCAGCTTTGGCCAGAATGGTGGCGTCGGTGAAGTAGTAGACCGAGGAGGTCAGTTCCACCGGCGACTTGGATTTCACTGGCACCCAGTCGCCCAGGCCCCAGGCGGTCAGGCCGGAGGGGCTGATATTGTCGAGGTGGTCGACGTAGCGCTTGAGGTTGCCGTAGCAATCGGCAAGCAGCTTTGAATCGCCGTAGAACAGGTAAATATTCCAGGGAATAATGGCGATGGTGCTGGTCCAGTCGGGGCCGTTGCCCCACTCGTAGCCCCAGCCGTCGCTGGGGATAATGGAGGGCAGCACGCCGTTGGGCTGCTGCTCGTCGCGGTGGTCGGCCAGCCATTTTTCGTAAATGGTGATGCCGTCGAAGTTGTAGAGGCCGGTTTCGCTGGCAATGTGGGCGTCGCCGGTCCAGCCGTTTTTCTCGCGTTGCGGGCAGTCGGTGGGGTAGCCGAACAGGTTGGACAGGTACGAGTTGTTGGTGGCCCACCAGATTTTGTCGATGGTCGGGTTCGACGATTTCACCTGGCCCACCGCCGCCACGTCGCTGTGCATGAAATAGCCGGTGAGGCTGCCCGCCGTCAGCGCCACGGGCTGGCTGCTCGTCACCTCCACGTACTGAAACCCCTTGTAGTTGAAGAGCGGCATGAACGTTTCCTCGCCGCCCCGGCCACCGAGCGTGAAAATATCCGTCTGAAACGGGTCGCTCGTATCAGTGGGCCGGTAATGCACGTCGATGTTCGACTGGTCGACGTGGCCGTTGGGGTAGCGCCGCTCGCCGTGCTTGAGGCGCAGCACGGTGCCAGCGGGGCCCCGGGCTCGAATCTGGCTGACGCCGGCAATGTTGCGGCCCAGGTCGAATACGTAGGTCGTGTCGTTGAGCCGGGCCACGCTTTGCGCCGGCACCGCCTCCACGTTGCGGATGGGCGCCAGGGCCTGGGCCACGATGTTGGTGGACGGCGCGGCCCGCAGCGTCACGGGCTTCCACTGGGCGTCGTCGAAGCCCACCGTGTTCCAGCCCGGCTGCTCCAGGCGGGCGTCGTAGTGCTCGGCGGTGTAGATGCTGTTGAACACCAGGGGCCCCAGGGCCGTTTTCCAATTGGTGCCGGAGGTGACGGTCGTCACCTGCCCATCGGCCCCGGTCAGGCGCAGGTCGAGGCAGAACGCGGGCCGGTTGCGCCAGGGTGCTTCGTGGAAGTACCACACGGCCGTGGACTGGTGGTTGTACCAGCCGTTGCCGAGCAGCACGCCCACCGCGTTTTGGCCGGGGTGCAGGTAGGGCGTCACGTCGTAGGTGACGTAGAGCGTGCGCCGGTCAAAGCGGGTGTACATCGGGTCGAGGCGGTGGTTGCCCACCTTGCGGCCGTTGAGGTACAGCTCGTACAAGCCGGCCACGGCGATGTAAGCCCGCGCCTTGGTCACGCCCGCGGGCAGCGCAAACGTGGTGCGGAAGTAGGGGGCGGGTTTGAGGTTGATGTCGCGCGAGTCGCTGATCCAGGCGCCCTGCCAGTTCTTTTGGGCCATCAGGCCGGTTTCGAAGCTGGCCACCGGGCTCGCCGGGCCCCCGGTGCGGGCCTGGTCCCAGGCCCGCACCCGCCAGTAGTACTTGGTGAACGGCCGCAGCGCCGGCCCCGCGTAGGCCATCAGCTGCCGGGCCGACGCCACCCGCCCCGACGTCCAGGCCCCGCCCCCGCCCCGGGCCACGGCCCCCGAGTCGGGGCCCACGGTGAGCTGGTAGGCGGTTTGCGCCGCCCCGCGCCGGCCGTCGGCCAGCCGCCAGGTCAGGCGGGGCTGGGGCGCGTCGAGGCCCAGGGGGTTGGTGAAGTATTCGCACCGCAAATCGGTGGGCGCGCCGGCCCCCCCAGCGGCCCGGGCCGCCGGGGGGCCCGGCAGCAGGCCGGCACCAACGAGCACCACGCGCCAACCCTTAGGCAACCAACCGACGAATCGCACGCGAAATCCAAGCATCAAAAAGTAGTACAGGATGAAAACTACTGCCTTGCGGGGCTCCGGGGCCCTACCTAGCCCCGAGTGCGGCGGTGGCTTTGGGCAGCCAGGGCGCGGTGAAATGGTACTGCCCCGAGCCGACGCTCACCGGCACGTAGCCGCCGGCGGCCGGGCCGGCCCGCAGGCCCTTGCCGGCGTCGAGCTTCCGGCCGCCCTCGCGCACCACGTCGGCGCTGGCGGCGGGCACGTACACGGTGGCCGTGGCGTTGGGGGGCACGGTCACGTCGAAGGCCAGCTGGTCACCGCTGGTTTGCCATTGGGCCTGGGCCGGGCCGTACGCGGTGGTCAGCAGGGCCGTGGCCTGGGTGAAGCCGCCCCCCGGCTGGGGCCGCACGGTGAAGGTGTGGTAGCCGGGGGCCCCCACGTTCAGCCCCGCCACCGTGGTGTAGAGCCAGTGGCCAATGGCCCCGTAGGCGTAGTGGTTGAAAGAGGTCATGGACGGCGGGGCGAACGTGCTGTCAGGCCGCATCGAGTTCCAGCGCTCCCACACGGTGGTGGCGCCCATCGTCACGGGGTACAGCCACGAGGGGTAGGTCTTCTGCAACAGCAGCTTATAGGCCACGTCGGTGTGGCCGAAGCGGCTCAGCACGTGGCATAGGTAGGGCGTGCCGAGGAAGCCCGTGGTGAGGTGATTGTCGTAGTCGGCCACGTTCAGGGCCAGGCGGTCAGCGGCCTGGGCGCGCAGGTTTTCGGGCAGCATGTCGAAGTGCAGGGCCAGCACGTACGCCGTCTGGGTGTTCGACATCAGGGCCCCGCCGGGCGTCACGTACTCGCGCAGGAAGGCCGCCTTGATGCGCTGGAGCAGGGCCGTGTAGGCGGCCACGTCGTCGGTTTTGCCCAGCACGGTGGCCGCGTCGAGCATGATTTGGGTGGAGTGGGCCCAGAAGCACTGCGCAATCAGGGCGTGGCTGGTCACGGCCGAGCGGCCCGCGTTGTCGTCGTCCAGGTCGTAGGCCAGCCAGTCGCCAAACTGAAAGCCGGTGTCCCAGAGGTCGTTCCGGCTCCGGTCCTGGATGTACTTCACCCATGCCTTCATGCTCGGGTACTGCACGGCCAGCGTCCGGCGGTCGCCAAACAGGGCGTACAGGTCCCAGGGAATGACGGTGGCCGCGTCGGACCAGCCGGCGGCCCCGATGGGGACCTTGCCCGAGGCAAATTCCAGCGCCGGAATCACAAACGGCACGGCCCCGTCGGGGGCCTGGTCGGCGGCCAGGTCGCGCAGCCACTTGGCAAAGAAGCTGTTGGTGTTGCGGTTAAAGGCCGCCGTGCGGCTGAACACCTCCGCGTCGCCGGTCCAGCCCAGGCGCTCGTCGCGCTGGGGGCAGTCGGTGGGCACGTCGAGGAAGTTTCCCTTCTGGCCCCACTGGATGTTGCTCTGCAGCTGGTTGATGAGCGGGTTGGAGCAGCTGAACGAGCCCGTGGCGGGCATGTCCGAGTACAGGGCCACGGCCGTAAAATCCTCGGGCTTAGGGGCCCCCGGGTAGGCATCGATGCGCAGGTAGCGGAAGCCGTGGAAGGTGAAGTGCGGCTCCAGCGCCTCGTCCGACCCCGTGCCGCGCAGGTAGTACGTGTCCTCGGCCGAGGCCGAGCGTAGGTTATCGAGGTAGAAGTTGCCGCGCTTGTCCAGCACTTCGGAGTGCGAAAGCGTAATTTTGTCGCCGGCCTTGCCGCGGGCCCGCACCTGCACCCAGCCCACCAAGTTCTGGCCGAAGTCGTAGATGGTTTCGCCCTTCGGCGACTTCGTTACCTTGACTACTTTAAAGGTTTCGTGCTTCCGAACGGGCTCGTTGAAAGAGGCAAAAAGCACTTCCTTTGGGTAGTTCTGCACCCGCGCCGCCGTCCAGCCGCTGCCCGCGTACCCGGCCGCCGCCCAGCCCGCCGGTTCCATCCGCGCGTCGTAGGTTTCGCCGCGCTGCAGCTCGGCGAAGCGGACGGGGCCGGCGCTGCTGGTTTGCCACGTGCCGTCCGACACCACCGATTCCTTAGTGCCGTCGGCGTAGGTCAGGTCGAGCTGAAACAGCAGGGCCACGTCTTTGCCGTAGATGTTGCGGTCGTGCTTGTAGCCAATGAGGCCGCGGTACCAGCCGCTGGCCAGCGTCACGCCCACCGCGTTGGGGCCCTCTTTCAGCAGGCTGGTCACGTCGTAGGCCTGGTAGGCCAAGCGCTTGTGGTAGCTCGTCCAGCCCGGCGTGAGGTAGGCATCGCCCACGCGCCGGCCGTTGATTTGCGCCTCGTACAGGCCGTGGGCCGTGATGTAGGCCGTGGCCATCGCCACCTTTTTGCCCGCCCTAAACTCCTTGCGCAGCAGCGGGCTGGGCCGCAGCACAGTGTCTTCGGCGTAGCCAGGGCCAATCCACGACGCCCGCCAGTTGGCCGGGGTCAGCAGGCCTACCTGCCAGAAGGCGGGCGCACTCCAGGCCGAGGGCTTGCCGCCCCCGTCCCAGGCCCGCACCTGCCAGTGGTAGCGCCGGCCCGGCTCCAGGGCCCGGCCCGCGTAAGTCACGTTCACCGAAGAGTCGGACGCCACTTTGCCCGAGTTCCACACCGCGGCGGGGCCCCCTTGGGCCAGCCCGGCCGCCGAGGCGGCCACCCGCACCTCGTAGGCGGTTTGGTGCACGCCGCGCTGGTTTTTGGCCGCCAGCAGCTGCCAGCTGAAGCGCGGCCGGGCCACGTCGAGGCCGATGGGGTCGGCCAGGTTTTCGCAAAGCAGGTGCTGCACCCTCACCTGGGCCACTGCGCTGCCAATGCGCAGCAAGCCCAGCACGAGCAGGAAAGCAGTAAGTTTTTTCATGGCGGAAGGATTTGCAGGCATGGCGTTTAGGGGCCCCAGGGCTCGCCTCACAGCGGATTTTGCACTAAGTTATCCAGCATCACTTCGCGCTGCGGAATGGGCAGCAGCAGCTTGTTGGCCGTCACCTGGTAGGCGCTGGCGGGCAGGAAGGTTTGCAGGGCTTTTTGGCGGGTGCCGTGGGCGTTCATCACGTCCACGGCGCGGCCGGTGCGCACCAAATCGTACCAGCGCTGGTTTTCGAAGGCCAGTTCCACGCGGCGCTCTTGCAGCACGGCGTCGCGGAAGGCGGCCTGCGAGGCCGGGGCCTTGGCGGGCAGGCCGGCCCGCTTGCGCACCTCGTTGAGGGCGGCGGCGGCCTCCCCGCCGGCTGCGAAGCCTTGCTCGTTCAGGGCCTCGGCGTACATCAGCAGCGCGTCGGCGTAGCGCAGCATGGGGAAGTTGGTATCGGTGCGGCCGGGGGCCGCGAGGCCGAAGTTGTACTTGGTGATGTAGGGCACGGCCACGAACTTGCCTGTGGCGTCGGTAAAGCCCAGCGCGAGCGAGGCAGTTTTGCGCAGGTCGCCGGCCTCGTAAGCGTCAATCATGTCCTGGGTGGGAATGTTCCAGCCCGAGCCGATGCCCAAGTTGGGCGCAGTGACGTCGCCGGTAATGATGTTGCCGGAGGTGTAGGGCGCAAAAATGAAGGTGAAGCTGCTCGAAATGTCGGGCTGGGTGCCCAGGTACTGAATCTCAAAAATCGACTCCGCATTGTTCTTGTTGGCGGGGTCGAACACGCTGCGGTAGCTCGGCAGCAGGCTGTAGCCCCCGGTGCGCACGTCGCGCAGCAGGGCCACGGCCTCGGCGTAATCTTTCTGGGTGAGGTACACCGAGGCGAGCAGGGTGTTGGCCGCGCCCTTGGTGGCGCGGCCGGCGTCGGCGGCAGCGTAGGCGGCCTTGGTGGGCAGCTTGGCAGCGGCGTCGGTCAGGTCGGCGATGATGCTGGCGTACACGTCGGCGGCCGGGGCGCGGCCCTGCGACTTGGCCGCCGTGGGAGACGCCACCGATTCCAGGCGCAGCGGCACGCCGCCGAACTGCCGCACCAAGGTGTAGTAGTACAGGGCCCGCAGGAACTTCACCTCCCCGAGGTACTGGTTTTTCTTGTCGGCGGGCATCGTCACAGCGTCAATTTTGCCCAATACGTCATTGCAGCGGCTGATGCCGTTGTACGACACCTGCCACAGCTCCTGCACCGATTCGGAATTGGCGCTGATCAGAAATTCGTCGACGAATTCGCGTTGCGACTCCTGGCCCCGGTTGCTGTCGTTGTACTGAAAAGTGGTGTTGTCGGAGCGCAGCTCCCCGAACACCCAGTAATCGACGTTGCCCAGCGTGCGGACGGGCGCGTAGGCCCCGTCCACGGCCTGCTGCACCTGGTCCTGGTTTTTAAAGAAGCTGTCGGCGCTGGTCGTGGCCTGGGGCTGGAGGTCGAGGAAGCTTTTCTTGCAGCCCGCGGTGGCCAGCAGCAGGCCCAGGGCGAGTGCGGAAATAAGGGGTTTTTTCATGGTGGGGCGCGGTGTTAGAAGCTCAGGTTGGTACCGAAGATGATGGTCCGGGCCAGCGGGTAGTTGAGAAAGTCTTCGCCCGGCGTCAGCACCGAGCTGTTGTTGCGGCTCACCTCGGGGTTGGCCCCGCTGTACTTGGTGAAGGTGGCCAGGTTCTGGGCGCTGGCGTACAGGCGCACGCCCCGCACGAAGCCCGTGCGGGTGAGCAGCGCGGCGGGCAGGCGGTAGCCCAGCGTCACGTTCTGGATGCGGGCAAACGAGCCGTCCTCTACCCAGTCCGAGTTCACGTCGCGGTAGATGACGCGGGCCCCGTTGGTGGTGGGGGTGCGGCCGTCGCCGGGGTTTTCGGGCGAGCGCCAGCGGTTCAGGATTTTGCGGTCGACGTTGAAAATGCCGTCGATGTTGAGCAGGTACTGGTTGGCCGTTTTCAGCACCTGCCCGCCCTGCGAGCCGGTGATGATCACGCCCAGGTCGAAACCCTTGTACCCGAAGTTGTTGGTGACGCCCCACAGGTACTTGGGCTGGGCGTGGCCGATGACGCTGAAGTCTTTCACCGCCTCAATCACGCCGTTGCCGTCCACGTCGTGGTACTTAATAGAGCCCAGCACCGACGTGATGTGCTTGGGCGAGGCCGCGAAATCGGCCGCGTTGGTGTATACTCCGTCCACCGTGTACCCAAAAAACTCCCCGATGGGGTGGCCCACCTGCGTGATGTGGGTGGGGTTACCCTCGCCGCTGCGCCCGCTGTAAATCGGCGCGTTGTCCTGGTTCAGGGCCAGCACCTCGTTGTGGTTGAAGGCGATGTTCAGGTTCGTGCCCCAGGTGAAGGCGCCGGTGAGGTTGCGCGTAACCAGGGCCAGTTCCAAGCCCCGGTTCAGCACCTTGCCCGAGTTGATGGTGGCGTTGGAATAGCCCGACGAGAGCGGCAACTGGTTGTCGAGCAGGATGCCGTTGGTGATGCGGTGGTAGAAGTCAACCGTGAACGCGAGCCGGTTGTCCCACATGCCCAAGTCGAGCCCGAGGTCGAGCTGGGTCGATTTCTCCCAAGTCAGGTTGGGGTTGGGCAGCGACACCTGGGCCCGGCCGGGGGCCAGCTGCCCGCCAAAAGCCGTGTTGGCCGAGCCGCCGGCGTCGATGCCGCTGCCGATGTAGCCGTAGCCCGAGGCCACGCCCGCAATGGACGTGTAGTTGCCGATGTTGAAGTTGCCAGTCAGGCCGTAGCTGGCCCGCACCTTCAGGTTGCTCAGCGTTGGCAGTTGGTGCATGAAGTCCTCGTTAATCACGTTCCAGCCCGCGGCCACCGACGGAAACGTGCCGTAGCGGTTCTGGCTGCCGAAGCGCGACGACCCGTCCGTCCGCACCGTGCCGGTGAGCAGGTACCGGTCCTTGTAGGCGTAGTTAACGCGGGCCAGGTACGATATCAGGGCCCACTCCTGCACGTCGGCGCCGAAGTTTGGCAATAGGGCCGCCGCGTTGATGGTGCGCACGTCGTCGCCGGGGTAGTTGTTGGCGAAGAGGTACTGTGACTCAAAATGCTCTTTCTGCGCGCTGTAGCCGGCCACGGCGCTGATTGTGTGGTCGGTGCCAAACTTCTTGTCGTAGCTCAGCAGCGTTTCCGACAGCCAGTTAAAGCGCGTGTAGCTGGTGCTGGTGGAGTTGGGCACCACCGGCGGCGGGGCAAAAATGCCGCCCACACTGGCCGGGTTGAACGTGAACGCCGTGTTGTTGGCGTAGTTGATGTTGATACTGTAGCGCAGGCGCAGCCCCGGCACAATCTCGTATTCGGCAAAGGTGCCGCCCAGGCCCTGAAGCGTTTTGCGGGTGGTGCCCGCGAATTCCAGGCTGTTGAGCGGGTTGGGCCCCGTGAACATCCCCGGCGAGGCCACGAACGGGGTGCGGTTGCCGTTGGCGTCGAAGGCCGGCACTAGCGGCGAGAGCCAAAGCGAGCGGGACAGCACGTCCACGAAGCTATTTTCGAAGTCGTTGCCCTGCTGAATGCCGTAGGTAGGGGCCAGGTTCAAACCCAGGCGAATCTTCTGGCCCACTTTGCCCTCCACGCTGAGGCGGGCGGTGTAGCGCTTGTAGCCGGTGTAGCGCACCGTGCCATCCTGGTTGAGGTAGCCCAGCGAAAGGGCCGTGCGCAACTCTTCGGTGCCTTTGGTAAGGGTCGCGTTGAGGCTGCTCTGGGGAGCCGTGTGCAGGATTTCGTTGTACCAGTTGGTGCCCGCCCCGTACTGGGCCGGATTGCGGAACTCCACCGGAATGTCGGCATCGGTCACCGCCACGCCCCGGGCTGCAAAATCGTCGGTGATGATGTCGCGCCGGTACTGGGCAAATTCCTGCCCGTTGAGCATCGGGGGCCGCTTTTTGTTGGGCACCTGCTGGATGCCAGTGTAGGCGCTCACGTCCAGGTTGGTTGCGCCGGCCTTGCCCCGCTTGGTCGTAATCACCACCACGCCGTTGGCCCCCCGCGAGCCGTAGATGGCCGTCGAAGAAGCGTCCTTCAGCACCGTAATTGTCTCAATATCGTCGGGGTTGAGCAAGTTCAGCGGGTTATCGACCTGCCCGAACGAGCTGGCAATTGGGAAGCCGTCAATCACGAACAGCGGCTGGTCGCCGGCCCCAATCGAGCCCGAGCCCCGTACCTTGATGGAGGTGCCCCCGCCCGGCGTGCCGGTCACGTTGCTCACCTGCACGCCCGCCACTTGGCCAGCCAACTTCTGGTCTACGCTCACCACCGGCAGGTCGCGCACGGCGCGGACGTCCACAGTGGCCACCGCGCCCGTCACGTCTTCGCGCTTCTGGGTGCCGTAGCCTACCACCACCACGTCTTCCAGGCTGGCGGCGTTTTCAACGAGCGATACGCTCAGGGGCTCGGGCTGGGGCACCGTCACGGGCACTTGCTTGGGCGTGTACCCAATGGAAGAAACCAGCAGCGTGTGGGGGCCATTGGGCACGGCCTTGATGGTGAAGGTGCCGTCGGGGCTCACCGAAGCCCCCAGCGTGGTACCCTTCACCACCACGGTGGCGCCAATGGCCGGCCCGCCCTTCGGGTCGAGCACCCGACCCGTGAGGGCCCCCGTTTGGGCCAGCCCGCGGGTGGCCAGCGTCAACAAAGGCAGCAATAGCCACAGAAAAAAGAGACGTTGTTTTTTCATGGGTGGTACAGGGGAAAAGAGGAAAAAGAAAGAAATATTTGATTGACCTGCTCAGCAAGTAATTCAGCTTCAGCGCGGGACGGCATTTGCCTAAGTGCTGCGCTGGCAATAGGGCTTTGTGGCAATCGATTGCCTTTTCAATCGATTGCTTGTGCAGGCAGCTAGTGGCTGGCGGCGGCATTAGCCGCCAGCCGTCCGGGGCGTCAGCGCACGAAGGCCATGGCCACGCCGCCGTCCACGTTCAGCACGTTGCCCGTGCTCTTGGCCAGCGAGCCATCGACGAACACGCGCACGGCTTTGGCAATGTCTTCCGCGAGCAGCTCTTCGCCCAGTAGCGTGCGCTTGGCGTAGTGGGCGGGTAGGTCTTCCACCGCAATGCCGTAGGCCTTGGCCCGGCCGGCGGCCCACTCCCCCTCCCATATTTTGGAGCCGCGCAGCACGGCGTCGGGGTTCACGGTGTTGACGCGGATTTTGTCGGGCCCCAGCTCGGCGGCCAGCAGGCGGCTCATGTGCAGCTGGGCGGCTTTGGCCGTGCCGTAGGCCACGTTGTTGGGGCCCGCCACAAGGCCGTTTTTGCTGGCAATGTTCACGATGTCGCCGCCCAGTCCCTGCTGGCGCAGGACGGCCACCGCCGCCTGGCTCACCAGAAACTGGCCTTTTACCAGCACGTCGTTGAGAATATCCCAGTCGGCCTGGGTCGTCTCGGCCAGCGGCTTGCTAATGCTCAGGCCGGCGCAGTTCACCACGATGTCGACCCCCCCAAATTGCAGCGTCGCCTGCCGCAGCGACTCGGCAATACTCTCGGCATCGGTCACGTCGATGGGCGCGGTGAGGGCGCTGTCCGGGCCAAATTTCTTACGCAAGTCCGCCTGGGTTTCGGGCAGGCGGTCGCGGTCCACGGCCACCACGCAGGCCCCAAACTTCAGCAATTCCTCGCAGATGGCTTTGCCGATGCCGCCGGTGCCGCCGGTCACGTAGGCCACCTTGCCCGAGAGGGCTTTGGGCGGGGCCATGCGCTGGAGCTTGGCTTCTTCGAGCAGCCAGTACTCGATGTCAAAGGCTTCCTGCTCGGGCAGGCCCTGGTAGGTGCTCACGGCCTCCGCGCCCTTCATCACGTTGATGGCGTTGGTGTAAAACTCGGCCGCCACGCGGGCCGTCTGCTTGTCTTTGGCGAAGGAGAACAAGCCCACGCCGGGCCACAGCATGATGACCGGGTTGGCGTCGCGCATGGCCGGGCTATTGGCGTGCTTGCTGCGCGCATAGTAGGCCGCGTAGGCCTGGCGGTAGGCGGCAAACGCACCTTCCAGGCAGGTTTTGACGGCGGCAGGATCGCCGCTCATCTGCTCGGGGTCGAGCACGAGCGGGCGGATTTTGGTGCGCAAAAAGTGGTCGGGGCAACTGGTGCCTTTGGCGGCGAGGCGGGCCAGGTCGTGCGAGTTCACGAACTCCAGCACCCGGGCGTCGTCGGTGTAGTGGCCCAACATGCGGCGTTGGCTGCTGGCCAGGCCGCGCAGCACGGGAAGGGCGGCGGCAGCCTGCGCCCGGCGCGCGGCCGCATCGGGACGATTTTCGAGCTTTACGCCGCCGAATACGGGGCCTTTCTTGCCGTAGTTGGCTTCGAGGTACGTGGCCGCCATCTCAATCACTTCGAGCGTGTTAACATACGATTCGTAGCTCGTTTCGCCCCAGGTAAACAGGCCGTGGCCGCCCAAGATGACGCCGCGCAGGCCGGGGTTGTCGGCCACGATTTTCTCCAGCTGCAAGCCCAGGTCGAAACCCGGCTTCTGCCAAGGCAGCCAGCCCAGGGTGTCGCCCCAAATTTCGTGCATGATGGCCTCGCCGTCCTGGCTGGCGGCGATGGCGATGAGGGCATCGGGGTGCAGGTGGTCGATGTGCCGGAAGGGCAGCAGCCCGTGCAGCGGCGTGTCGATGCTGGGCGTAGCGCACTTGGGGTCGAAGAGGCAGTACTCGAACAGGCCCACCATCTCGTCCTCAAATTCGAGGCCCCGGTAGCGGGCCTTGAGCTGGTGCAGCTTCTCGACGTAGAGGTTGGCGCAGCCGGCTTGGGTGAGCGTGCCGATGTCGCCGCCCGAGCCCTTTACCCACATCACCTCCACGGGCTGGCCACTCACGGGGTCGGTGGCCTGGATTTTAACCGACGTGTTGCCGCCGGCGTAGTTAGTCAGGCGTAGGTCGGCCCCGAGCAGGTTGGAGCGGTAGAGGAACAGGGCCACTTCGTCGCCGGCCAGGGCGGCGGCTTTGGCTTCGTCCCAGCGGTAGCTGACGTGGCGGAAATTGAGGGTGTCTTTCATGGGGGAAGCGGGCGGCCGTCCGGGGCGGTAAAAGGGAAGCGCTGGCAAAATTTGCCGGGCGCCGGGCCCCCAACTTCCTGTACTCTCCTGCTTAGCGGCATTTTTTTGGGGCCCGGCAAGGCCCAGCCCACCCACCAGCGGGGCCCACGGGCCCGCCAAAGCAGTTGGGGGCCAAAAACACCGTTCAGTTTTTCGGCCGGCCCACTGCCCGCGGGCCTGAGCGCCGGTTTCGCTACTCACCGCGCCGCTAGAGACGAACAAGCAGCAGGGCCCACAAGGGGCAGGAGGGTGCAGGGAAGTGCAGGGAGGTGCAGGAGGGCTGGGAAAGCCAAAAGCCACAGTTTTGCTAAAAATCTTCCCAGCCCATGCTAGTTGTTCTCGGAGTTTTGTTTCACGCGCTGGGCGGCTTCGCCTCGGGCAGCTTTTACTTGCCCTACAAGAAGGTGAACGGCTGGTCCTGGGAAAGCTACTGGCTGGTGGGCGGCCTGGTGTCGTGGCTGGTGGCGCCCTGGGTGCTGGGCCTGCTCACCGTGCCCCACCTACTCGGCGTGCTCCGCCAAACCCCCGGCAGCACGCTGGCCTGGGTGTATTTCTGGGGCCTGCTGTGGGGCACGGGCGGGCTCACGTTTGGGCTGGCGATGCGCTACCTGGGGCTCTCGCTGGGCATGGCCTTCACGCTGGGGCTGTGCGCGGTGTTTGGCACGCTGGTGCCGCCGCTGTGGGCCGGCACGCTGGGCCAGCTGGTGGGCACGGCGTCGGGCCGCTGCATCTTGCTGGGGCTGGGCGTGTGCGTGCTGGGCATCGTCATCTGCGGGCGGGCGGGGCTGCTCAAGGAAAAAACGCAGACCCAGGCCGAGAAGCGCGGCACCATTGCCGAGTTTGACCTGCGCAAGGGGCTGGGCGTGGCCGTTTTCAGCGGCATCATGAGCGCGTGCATGTCCTTCGGGCTCACGGCCGGGCAGCCCCTGGCCACGCTGGCCGCGGCCAACGGCACCAACCCGCTCTTCGTCAACAACGCCATCCTAGTCGTCATCCTCGCGGGCGGGCTCACCACCAACGCCGCGTGGTGCCTGTACCTCAACGTGAAGAACCACAGCTACACCGACTACCTAAACCCGTCGTTTCCGGCCCTGCGCAACGTCGTTTTTTGTGCCCTGGCGGGGCTGACGTGGTACTTCCAGTTCTTCTTTTATGGCATGGGCGACAGCCAGATGGGGCCCTACCGCTTCTCGGGCTGGACGCTGCACATGGCGTTTATCATCGCCTTCAGCAGCATGTGGGGCCTGCTGCTGCACGAGTGGCGCGGGGCCAGCCGGCTCACGCTGCGCACCATCTCGCTGGGCATTGGCCTGGTGGTGCTCTCCACGGTGGTGGTGGGCTACGGCAATTATTTGGCCGAATGAGGGCCCGGGGCCGGCCGGATTTTTGGGGCCCTGCCCTGGTTAGCGGTGGCAAGCGCTCAAAAGTGTTAAGCTTGCGCAACCGTTCCGTTTCTCTTTTTGCCCCATGTACCAGCTGCAGCTCAATCCGCTTGACCAAATACCTAAGTACAAGCAGATTGTGCAGTCGGTTATTGCCGACATCGAGCGGGGGCACTTGACGGCGGGCGTGCAGCTGCCGTCCATCAGCGAGATGAGCGAGGAGTATTACCTGGCCCGCGACACGGTGGAGAAGGCCTACCGCGAGCTGCGCGAGCGCAACTTCATCACCTCGGTGCAGGGCAAGGGCTACTACGTGCTGTCGCGCGAGCCCGACAAGCCCAAGATTCTGCTGGTGTTCAACAAGCTCAGCTCGTACAAAAAGGAGATTTATTACGCCTTCCTGGAAGCGCTGGGCGACCGGGCGACCGTTGATTTGCAGATTCACCACTACAACGCCGAGCTGTTCAAGGGCATCATCGAGCGCAGCCTGGGCAAGTACAGCTACTACGTGGTGATGCCGCACTTCACCTACACCACGCCGCCCGAAGCGTACCTAAGCGTGCTGCGTACCATTCCGCCGGCCAAGCTGGTGCTGCTGGACAAAGACGTGCCGGAGTTGCATTACGACTGCCTGGCGGTGTACCAGGATTTTGCGCGCGACATTGGCGGGGCCCTGGACGCGGCGACCGCCGACCTAGTGAAGTACCCGCGGATGCGGATGATTTTGCCCAGCGACGACAACTACCCGGTGGAGATTGACCAGGGGTTCCGGCAGTTTTGCACCTACAACGACAAGGATTTTGCCGTGCGCGAAAACGCCCGCGACGAGGTGCTAGCGGCCGGCACCTGCTACGTGGTGGTGCGCGAAACCGACCTGGTGGAACTGGTGAAGAAAGTACGCCAGACCCCTTACCTATTGGGCCGCGAAATCGGCATCATCAGCTTCAACGAAACGCCGCTGAAGGAGCTGCTGGGCATGACCGTCATCACGACCGACTTCCACCACATGGGCCGCACGGCGGCCACCCTGCTGCTGGCCGGGCGGCACGAGAAGGTGCGCAACCCCTTTAGCCTCATCCCGCGGGGCTCGATTTAAAGCGGCCGCGGGCAGGAGAGTGCAGAAAGGTGGGGGCCCTGAAAACGCGGTGCTTTGCCTCACCGCCGGGGCCCCGTTCGCCGGCGGATGGGGCCCCCAGCGTGGCCCGCTTGTTTTCTTACCTAACCCCTCGTTGCGCATGCTCTCCTCCCAGCAGATTCACGACCTGAACGCGCCCTTTGTGGCGAACCACGAGTTCCAGTACGCGCACCTGGGCGAAGTACTCGACCAGCGGGGGCCCGCCAGCGCAGCTGGGGTAGTCGAGCAGCTGCGCCGGTTTCGGGTGGCCATCCCGAGCTGGGCCCTGGGCACGGGCGGCACCCGGTTCGGGCGTTTCCCTGGCGGGGGCGAGCCCCGCTCCCTGGCCGAAAAAATTGCCGATGTGGCGCTCCTTCACCAGCTCAACGGCTCGTCGAACGCTATTTCGCTGCACATCCCCTGGGATATTCCCACCGACGTTGCCGCGGTGCAGCAGCAATTGGCGGCGGCCGGCCTGCGCATCGACTCGGTGAACTCCAATACCTTTCAGGATCAGCCCGCGCAGGCCCACAGCTACAAGTTTGGCTCGCTGGCCAGCACCGAGGCGGCCGTGCGCGAAATGGCCGTGCAGCACAACGTTGCCTGCATCGGCTACGGCCAGCAGCTGGGCGCCAACGTGCACACCGTGTGGCTGGCCGACGGCAGCAACTTCCCCGGTCAGCAGCACTTTCGGCGGGCCTACCAACGCACCCAAGAAAGCCTGGCCGCCATCTACGAGGCGCTGCCGTCCGATTGGACCATGCTCGTCGAGTACAAGCCCTACGAGCCCAATTTCTACTCGATGGTGATTCCCGACTGGGGCACCTCATTGGCCTTGTGCCAGAGCCTGGGCCGGCAGGCGCAGGTGCTCGTGGACCTGGGCCACCACCTGCCCAACACCAACATTGAGCAGATTGTGGGTCGCTTGCAGCACTTTGGGCGGCTGGGGGGCTTCCACTTCAACGGCTCCATGTACGGCGACGACGACCTGACCACCGGCAGCATCAAGCCCTTCCAGCTCTTCTTGATTTTCAACGAGTTGGTGGATAGCGCCAAGGATGCCGCCGTGCGCAACCCGGCCGTGGCCTACATGATTGACGCCAGCCACAACACCAAGGACCCGCTCGAAGACTTGCTGCAATCGACCGACAACATCCTCACCGCCTACGCCAAGGCCCTGCTCGTGGACCGGCCGGCCCTGGCCGCCGCCCAGGAAGCCAACGACGCGGCCCTGGCCGAAGACGTGCTGCGCGACGCCTTCCTGACCGACGTGCGGCCCCTGGTGGCCGAGGCTTACCGCCAAAGCGGCGGGGCCCTGCGGCCGGTGGCAGCCTACCGGCGGGCGGGCCACCGCGCCGGCCTCATCGACCAACGGGGCCGGCTAGCCGTGGCGACCGGCCTATGAAAAAGGCCATCTACGCCATCTTCGACGTGGGCAAGACCAACAAGAAGCTGCTGCTGTTTGACGAGCAGCACCACCTGCTGGACGAGCACCAACAGGTGTGCCTCGAAACCGTGGACGACGACGGCTTTCCCTGCGAAGCACTGGAGCGGCTCACGCACTGGGTGCTGGACCACTGGCAGCAACTGCGCCAGCACCCGCAGTACCAGCTGCGGGGCGTCAACTTCACCGCCTACGGGGCCAGCTTCGTGCACCTGGGGGCCGATGGCCAGCCGGTGGCCCCGCTCTACAACTACCTCAAGCCCCTGCCCGAGCGCATCGCCGAGCAATTTTATGCCAGCCTGGGCGACGCCGCCGCGGACTTTGCCACCGTCAGCGGCTCGCCCCGGCTGGGTCTGCTCAACTCGGGCCTGCAGCTCTACTGGCTCAAGCACGCCAAGCCGGCGCTGTACGCCCGCGTGCACACCTGCCTGCACCTGCCCCAGTACCTGTCGTACCTGCTGACGGGCGAGAAGTTTAGCGACTACACCTCCGTGGGCTGCCACACGGGGCTCTGGGACTTCACCCGCCGCGACTACCACGCCTGGGTGCGGCGCGAGGGCCTGGACCAGAAACTGGCCCCGTTGCTGCAAGACCCCGTGGCGGCGGCGGTGGACGGGGTGTTGGTGGGCGCAGGCCTGCATGACTCGTCGGCGGCGCTGCTGCCTTATCTGAGCCAGCCCACCCAGCCGTTTTTGCTCGTGAGCACCGGCACCTGGGCCGTCACGTTCAACCCCTTCAACCGGCAGCCCCTCACCCCCGAGCTGCTGCGGCGCGATTGCCTGAGCTACCTCTCGCCGGCCGGACACGCGGTGCCGGCGGCCCGCCTGTTTCTGGGCCGCGAGCACGACCACCAGGTGGCGCGCATCGCCGACCACTTCCACATCGGGCCCGGGCTGCGCACCGAGTTCTACAAGTCGCAGCAGCGGGCACAGCCCGCCGACCCGCGGGCGACGCCCTTCCGGCCGTGGTGTATGCACGGCACGGGGCCCTACCCCGAGCAGCCCGCCGAAGCCTGGGACTTGTCAGGATTTCGCACGGCCATCGATGCCTACCAGCACCTGCTGCGCGGGTTGGTCGACTTGCTGACTGCGTCCATACGCCTAGTGCGGCAGGCCGAGAAAACCATTTTCGTGGACGGGGGGTTTGCCCGCAACCCGCTGTTTTGCCAGCTCTTGGGCGAGGCCTTCCCCGACGCGACCATCCAAACCTTGGAAGTGCCGCAGGCCACCGCCCTCGGGGCCCTGCTGCACTTGGAGGGAGGCCTGGCGCACAAAAAACCCGAACTTTTGCTTACATAAATGAGCTGCTAGCTATTAGCTTTCCTTTTGATGGACAATGGGTTCCAAAGAAAGTAATGTCAATCTGATTTTGCCTGATTACCTAGCGGAAGGAGCTTACCTCGAAATAATTAACGCGCCCGCGCGCGTCCGCCAACGGTTATGAAAGTCGCTTTATTCGTGCCCTGCTACGTGGACCAGTTCTACCCGCAGGTGGCCATTGCCTCGTTGCAGCTGCTGGAAAAGCTGGGCATAACGGCCGTTTTCCCAGCCCAGCAAACGTGCTGCGGCCAGCCCATGGCCAACAGTGGCTGCGAGCAGGACGCCAAGCCGGTGTACCACCACTTCGTCGAGACGTTCCAGGACTACGACTACGTGGTGGGGCCCGCCGGCAGCTGCGTGTACCACGTGCGCAAGCACTTCGACATCATCGACCAGACCCCCGCCGTGCAGCACGTGCGCACGGCCACTGTGGAGCTGTTCGATTTCATTACCAGCGTTTTGGGTGTAACGGAACTGCCGGGCCGCTTTCCGCACCAGGTCGGCCTGCACCTGAGCTGCCACGGCCAGCGCGGGCTGCACCAAGCCAACGAATCGGAAATGACGCCCGTGCGCGACGGCCAGTTGCGCCGCCTGCTGGCGGGGCTGGAAGGCCTGACCCTGACCGAACTGGACCGCAACGACGAGTGTTGCGGCTTCGGGGGCACGTTTTGCGTGAGCGAGGCCGGCATTTCGGCCCGCATGGGCCAGGACCGGGTGGCCGACCACCTGCGCCACGGCACGCAGGTGCTCACCGGCGGCGACATGAGCTGCCTGATGCACCTGGAGGGCCTCGTGCGCCGCCGGCAGCTGCCCCTGCAAGTGCGCCACGCGGCCGAAATCTTTAACCAAGCCTTCGCATGAGCCAGCCTTCCACCCACGCCCAACGCTCGGATGTTTTTTTGCTGGATACCGAGCGCACCACCTGGCACGACGAGACGCTCTGGTTCGTGCGCCAGAAGCGCGATAAGGCAGTGTACGCCACGCCCGAGTTCCAGGAGTTGCGCCAGTTGGCTTCCGACATCAAAGACCACACGTTAAGCCGGTTGGCGGAATACCTGGAGCAATTCGAGGCCGCCGCGCTGGCCAACGGCGTGCGCGTGCACTGGGCCGCCGATGCCGCTGAGCACAACGCCATCGTGCTGGATATCATCCGGCAGGCCGGGGCCTGCCTGGTGGTCAAAAGCAAGTCGATGCTCACCGAGGAGTGCCATTTGAACCCGCACCTGCTGGCCCACGGCGTGGAAGTCATTGACAGCGACCTAGGCGAGCGCATCATCCAGCTGCGCGGCGAGGCCCCCAGCCACGTGGTGCTGCCCGCCATCCACCTCAAAAAGGAAGACGTGGGCGAAACCTTCTGGCAGCACCTGGGCACCGAAAAGGGCCTCACTGACCCGCAGCAGCTCACTGAGGCTGCCCGCCTGCATTTGCGCGAAAAATTTCTGGCGGCCGAAGTGGCCATTTCGGGCGTGAATTTCGCGGTGGCCGAAACTGGCTCGGTGGTGGTGTGCACCAACGAGGGCAACGCCGACCTGGCCATCGGGCTGGCGCGGGTCCACATTGCCTGCATGGGCATGGAAAAGCTGCTGCCGCGGCTGTCGGATATGGCCGTGTTCACGCGCTTGCTCACGCGCTCGGCCACCGGGCAGCCCATTACCACCTACACCTCGCACTTCACCCGGCCCGCGCCGGGGAAGGAAATGCACGTCGTCATCGTGGACAACGGCCGCAGCCAGCAGTTGGGCCGGCCCGATTTTCGGGCTTCGCTCAAGTGCATCCGCTGCGGGGCGTGCATGAACACTTGCCCGGTGTACCGGCGCAGCGGTGGCCACAGCTACGATTTCACTATTCCAGGGCCCATCGGGGCCATTCTCTCGCCCAACATCGACATGCGCCAGCACGCCTCACTGCCTTTCGCCAGCACGCTTTGCGGCTCGTGCACGGACGTATGCCCGGTCAAAATTGACATTCACACCCAGCTCTACAAGTGGCGGCAGGTGCTGGGTGCCGAGGGAATGCTGCCGGCTAGCAAAAAGTACAGCATGCAGTTGCTCAGCCGCGTGTTAGCCCGCCCCGGCCTGTTCAAGCTGGGAGGGGAAATAGCCCGGTTGGGGCTGCGCTTCGTACCCCACGCCCTGAGCCATGCCCCTGGCTACAACCCCTGGGCCATCGCCCGTGAGCTGCCGACCCCGCCCCCACAGAGCTTTCGCGCTTGGTACGCCCAGCAGCCCGACCAAGCATGAGTTGTTCCCGCGAACGGATACTGGCGGCGGCGCGCGCCAGCCAGCCCACTGCTCTATCCTTGCCCACGGTGCCCCCCTACGATGGGGAGGCGACGGTGGAGAAGTTTTCGGCGTTGCTCACCAGCATCGGCGGCGGGGTAGTGGTGCTCGACGGCTTGCCCCAACTGGCCGAGGTGATACGCCAGCTGTACCCAGCCAACTACCGCGTGGCTTCGAGTCTGCTGCCAGCGACGGTAGCAGTAACGAGCGACGTGCCGATTGGCCAATTGGCTTCCATCGACCTGGCCATCTTGCGGGGCGAATTGGGAGTAGCCGAAAACGGAACCGTGTGGCTGCCCGAACCTAATATGCTGCACCGGGCTTTACCCACCATCGCGCAGCACCTCGTGCTCGTGCTAAACCGGCGTAACATCGTAGCCACCATGCATCAGGCATACGCGCAAGTGATAGACGTGGGAGGCTACGGCGTGTTTCTAGCAGGGCCGTCCAAAACGGCCGACATTGAGCAATCGCTGGTGATTGGGGCGCACGGCGCCCGCAGCCTCACGGTTATGCTTTACTAAGACGTTGGATTACTGGGTCATATGGTAGTTGAATAAGGCTCGAATAAGTAAACCTTATCAGTCCTTATAGTGGGCTCAGGTAAACGCCGGGCTCGCACCAACCGGCTAGCACTATTAGCATTTCTGGCGAGCATAATACAGGCGAAAACGACAAAATGAAGCTGCTGCAAGGTCTGGCTCAGGCGCTCGTGGTCGCGGGCCAGCCGCCGAAAGCGACTGCACCAGGCGAAGCTGCGTTCGACCACCCACCGGCGAGGCAGCAGCACGAAGCCAGTCTGCCCCTCGGGCTTAATTATTACTTGCAAATCAATAGCATGTACGGCTGCCTCGTACTCCGGGGCTTCGCCCGTATAGCCCTGGTCGCCGAAGCTAACCTCGACCGTTTGGCCCGTCACTTCCTGTACCTGCCGACATAATTCGCCTACCTGCGCCCGCTCCTGCTCGTTAGCTGGCGTGACGACGACGCTCAGCAAGTGCCCCAGCGTATCCACGGCGATGTGGGCCTTGCTGCCTTTGCGCCGTTTGGCCCCGTCGTAGCCCGCCCGGTGCCCACTCCCGGGGGTGCTCTGCAGCGTACGTCCGTCAAAAATAACGGCGGTGGGCGTGGCTGCCCGACCTAGCAGCATCCGCTGCAACTCGTTCAAATCTTTTACGATACGCTCAAATACGCGGGCATCCCGCCAGCGCTCCCACTGCTGATACACGGCGGACCAGGGTGGCAGGTCATGCGGCAGATAACGCCAGGGGCAACCCGTGTGGGTCAGGTAGCGCAAGCCATTAGACTTGTTCCCCAATAGTATTTTTGGGGATGCTTGATGTGAATACGATAACCGATGACCGGCAAATGCGGGCGTTGACGGTACGGGACATGGCCGCGTTTTGCGCGCTGGCCGAGCCGTTTGCCGCGGGCTGTCAACAAGAAGCCGATGCCCGATTTACCGACCAACGTCCGCGCAAGCGCAAGACAGGTGGCGGGCGCAAAGGGGTGCTAAGCAGCCCACAGCAGAAATTATTGTTCGTTCTGTACTACCTCAAAAAGTACCCCACCTTTGACGTATTGGCCGCCACGTTTGGCCTGCCCCGCTCCAAAGCCTGTGAACACGCCCACCGCCTGGCCAGGGCCCTAGAACGCACCCTGCGCACGCAGGGCGTGCTACCGGCTCGCGCCATCGACTTGTTGGCCCAGCTGCAACGGGTCTTCGCCGAGGTGCCCGTGCCGCTGCTCGATGCCACCGAGCGCCCGCAGCACCGGCCGCGGGCCGTGGTGGACCGGGCGGCGGACTACTCCGGCAAAAAAAAGACTGCCCCGTAAAAACACCCTCCTTGCCGACCCGACCCGCTACATCCACTACCTGGGACCGACTACCTGCGGGTCTACCCACGATTACCACCTGCTTAAAAACGAGTTTGATGCCAACCTGGGCTTGCGCGACCTCTTCGCCTTGCTGGCCGATTTGGGCTACCTGGGCCTGGTCACCGACTACGACCTGCTGCCCCAGAGCCTGCCGCAGCGCAAGCCCCGACGCCGCAAAAAACGCCCCGATGCGGCCCTGACTGCTGCCCAACGAACCGAAAATGCGGCCCACGCCCGCCGCCGCGTCAAGGTCGAACACGCTATCAGCGGGGCCAAGCGCCTGGGCTGCGTCGCCCAAACCGGCCGCAATAAGTCCGCTTCGTTCAACGACCGGCTCCTGGCGCTGGCCTGCGGTATCTGGAACTGGCATTTGAAGAAACAAAGAGAATTTATTTAGGAACAAGTCTAATAAGTAGTGCGTCAAAAGATAAGCAGGTAGTAGATTCGGGGATGAAACTTGCCCCGATAGTCCTGACCGTCGCCCAAGTGCAGCAGCTAGCGCGAGTTGCTGCCACAGGCGCCCATCCGCGGGAGCGCAAACGTGCGCAAGCAGTGCTGAGCCATAGCCGCGGCCTGACGCGCTACCAGTTAGCGGCGGCGTACGCGGCTGACCGCGATACCGTCCGGGCGTGGCTGACCCGCTTCGCGCAGGGCGGCGTGGCCGCCCTGGCGGAGGGCCAGCGGGCCGGCCGGCCCCCCAAACTGGCCCCGGCCGCCAAAAAAAGTAGTGGCTTGGGTGGGGGCCGCCTGCCAGCAAGTGCGCCGGCTCGTGCCACGCATCTGGCGGGAACTGTGCGTTCGGCTCAGCGTCAGCACCCTGCGCCGCGCTTTGCGCCAGGCCGGCTACAGCTGGAAGCGGAGGCGCCGCTCGCTCAAAAGCCAGCGCGCCCCCCACGCTTTTCTCGCCGCGCAGCAGCAGTTGGCCGCCCTGCACCAAGCCGAGCAGCGGGGCGAACTGGCTGCGTACTGCGCCGACGAAGTGCGCTTCTCGCGCCAGGCCCCCGTGCCCTGCGCCTGGCAGCTGCGCGGCCAGCCGCCGGTGGGCCTGCCGGCGGAACGCGGGGCCGGGGGCGGCTATTCCGTGCGGGGCTTCTGGCGGCCAGCTGACCCGCACGCCCCCGGCCGCCAGCACTTTATGAGCTTTGTCTCGCCCACGGCCTTTACCACCGACCCGTTCGTGCTGGCGGTGGCTGACTTGCTAGCCACCCGCCCGCAGCCCACCGTGCTCGTGCTCGACAATGCCTCGATTCACAAAGCCGGGCTGGTCAAGGACCAACTGGCCGCCTGGGCGGCGCAAGGCCTGACCTTGTTTTTCCTGCCGCCCTACTCGCCCGAACTCAACCGCATCGAAATCCTTTGGCGCTTTTGCAAGCATTATGGGCTTACTTCCGACGCTTACCAAACGCCGCTGACGCTCTGGCAACACGTCACCGACCTGCTACGCGCTATAGGTACCCCAAACCACCAGATTACTTTTGCCTGACTACTTAAATAAGCAGCTACACCGGCTTGCGGGCCCGCGTCATCTCGCGCTTACCAGGGGGCCCCGGCAGCTTTTCGGTGAGCCAACCAGCAGCCCGCAGGTTGCGCCGGAACTGGCCTTGGGCGCAGTAGCTCACCAGCACCGCTCCGGGCGCGGCGGTGTAGTAGAGATTGTGAAAAATGTCCTCGGTCCACAGCTCAGGCTGCTTTTCGGGCGCGAAGGCGTCGAAATAGATCAGGTTGTAGTGGCTAGCAGGTAGGGCAACGGCCTGAATCTGCTGCTGTTTTTTAGCCAAGAGTAAATTAGGCGTCAGCATGCGGGGCATACCCCAAGGCATGGTGTGCAGTTCGGTGAATACTCGGCTAAGCACCGGGTTACTGGCCCACTGCGCAGCCAGGGCCCCCACGGCAGCAGGCGGCAGCGGCACGGTTTCGTAGCCAGTATAAGCTACGGCGGCGCCAGCCGCCTGAGCCGCTTCCAGCGTCAGCAAGGCGTTGAGGCCGGTACCCAGGCCCACTTCCAGCAGCTGTAACGGCTCGTGCTGCCCCAGGCCCGCCGCCAGCAGGGGCCCCAAGCCCGCTTCAATGAACACGTGGCGCGATTCCTGGGCGGCGCCGTGGCGCGAGTGGTAGTGTTCATCGAGGGCCGGCACGTAAAGCGTGGGTGAGCCATCGGCGGTGGTGCACACCTCTATTTTTGCTTCCTCGAAAGACAATGGTTCATTCATAGCTCGTTGACCACATGGCCCGCGTAAAAGTAAGTTTGCCCGAAAGCTTTGGCTTCGCGGTGGAAATTCCCGTCCGCATCACCGACCTCAACTACGGGGCCCACCTCGGCAACGACGCGCTGCTAAGCATCTTGCACGAGGCGCGGGTGCAGTACCTGGCCCACCTCGGCACGGCCGAGTTCGACGCCGCCACCCGCCTGGGCTTCATCATGGCCGACGTGGCCATCGAGTACAAGGGCGAGGCGTTTCACGGCGACGTGCTACGCATCGAAGCAGGGCCCCTGGACCTGAACAAGTACGGCTTCGACCTGGTGTACTGTGTGAAAAACCAAGCCGGCAAGGAAATAGCCCGCGCCAAAACCGGCATGCTGTGCTTCGACTACAACACGCGCAAGCTGCGCGGGCTGCCAGCCGAACTGGCCGCGCGGCTGAACCTGCCAGCCGCCTAGCCGCCGGGGGCCACGGCGCCACGAGCTGGCGCGCGCCCCGCGCAAGGGCTGGCGGGCAGGCGTGGGGCGGTGCAACTCCGCAGGGCCCCCGCACTGCCCAAGCGCCCTTATAGCAGTTCCGGGTCTAGGGTACGGTCGGCCGGCGGAAAAAGCCGGGGTGCCAGCGGCGGCGGCCAAACGGTCCCCTGAACACGGAACCACCCTAGGGGTGAAATTCTTAAAATATGCTTAAACCTACTTTTTATTGAAAGATAAGGTAGCAAGCGCAAGGGCGGCCTTGGCTATTATACGCCAGCGCCAGCGCCCACAATACGAGCGCAACATTACGTAATGGCTAGCCGGCATTATCTTATCATTAAATAAAATACCTTATGTAACGCACTGGTTATCATTGCGTGTACATTAAGTGAATAACCCTAAAAGGGGGTAGCCAACCGGTAGTTTTGAGCCACTAATCTCCGGACTATGGCGCTCTTTTACCGTTTTCGCTTTTGCTGCTTTGCGTTCTTGGTGGGCCTCGCCGCGGGGCCGGCCCGGGCCCAGCCCGGCAGTGGCCCGGGGGCCACGCTGCGCGGCACCGCCCTCGATGCCACCACCGGCGAGCCGCTCATCGGGGCCACGGTGCTGCTGCTGCAAACCGCCCACGGCGCCACGGCGGGGCTCGACGGCTCGTTTCTGCTCAAAAATGTGCCGGCGGGGGCAGCGGTGGTGCAGTGCCAGAGCGTGGGCTACGCCGCCCAGCAGCAGGCCGTTACGCTGGTGGCGGGCCAAACCTTGGGCGTATCGTTTCGGCTGAAGGCCAGCGGCCAGGAACTGGCCGAAGCCGTGGTGACCGGCCAGGCCGACCGCGAGTCGGCCCAGAGCGCGCGCCGCTCGGAGCAGAAGGCCGATAACGTGCTGAACATCATTTCGGCCCGCACCATTGAGCTCTCGCCCGACGTGACGGTGGGCAACGTGGTGCAGCGGGCCTCGGGCGTATCGGTGGTACGCAACGCGGGCGGCGACGGCCAGTACGCCATCATCCGGGGCATGGACCGGCGCTACAACTACACGCTGGTCAACGGCATCAAGATTCCCAGCCCCGACCCCAAGAACCGCTACGTGCCGCTCGACATCTTCCCGGCCGAGCTGCTGGAGCGCCTCGAAGTTATCAAGGCCCTGACGCCCAACATGGAAGGCGACGCCATCGGCGGGGCCCTGAACATGGTGATGAAATCGGCCCCCGACCACTTGGTGGTGGCGGCCACGGTGGCCGGCGGCTACAGCGACTTATTCGCCACCCGGCCGTTTGCGGGCTTTAGCACCAGCGGCCTGGCCCAGCAGTCGCCGGGCCAGGCGCACAGCGCCGACTACGTGGCCAAGCCCGGCGACCTTTCCAACGCCGCGCTCAACTACTCCAGCATCAAGGTGCCGGTGAACTCGCTCTTTGGCCTGACCATCGGCAACCGCACCCGCGACGGCAAGCTGGGCCTGCTGGTAGCGGGCAGCCTGCAAAGCACCTACCGGGGCTCGGACCGCCTGTTTTACCGGCCGCTGGGCCAGCCCAAGCCCGAGCCGCTGCCCAACACCTTCACCTTCGACGAGATACAGCGCCGCGAGTACTCGCTGCTGCAAATCCGCACCGGCCTGCACGCCAAGCTCGACTACGTGCCCAACGCCCGCAACCGCGTCAGCCTGTACTCGCTGCTGGTGCGCCTGGACGATGCCCAGCACCGCCACATCACGACCAACGACCTGGGCACCGGCGGCGACGTGCCCATCAGCGACCAGTCGCGGTTTCAGCGCCAGCAGCTGTGGTCCGAAACCTTGCAGGGCGACCACACGCTGCTGCCGCGCCTGACGCTGAACTGGTCGGCGGTGTACGGCCGGGCCACGTTTGACACGCCCAACCAAACCGACGTGACCATTGTGCGGGCCACGGCGGCCAACACCCAGCAGGGCACGTTTGTGCAGTCCAGTTCGCACCTCTGGCAGCACAGTTTCGACCAGGACGTGGCCGGCTACGCCAACTTGAGCTTCGCGGCGACCGATAAGCTGGAATTCACGGCCGGCGGGATGGTGCGCAACAAGGACCGCACCAGCACCTACGACTACTACGACCTCGACGCGGCCACTACCGGCACGGGCACCAACAACCGCCAGCCCTTCACGAGCTACGACCAGGCCCGCTTCGTGTTCAACCTCGACAACGGCTTGCAGAAAAGCACCGATGGCAACAACTACGTGGCCAACGAGCGCATCACGGCCGGCTATGCCCAGGCAAAGATTCTGCTGGCCGACAAGCTGCAAATCCTGGGCGGGGTGCGGCTGGAGAACACCAACCAGCACTACGACTCGCAGCTGCCGGCCACGCAGGTGGGCCGCAGCGGCACCATCAACTACCTCGACGTGCTGCCCAGCGTGCACTTCAAGTACTTGGTGAACGAGCGCCAGAACCTGCGCCTGTCGTACTTCAAGGGCATCACCCGTCCCAATTTGTTTGAGCTGGTGCCGGCCATCAACAACCTCAACAACGACTACTACACCGAGGCCGGCAACCCCTACCTCAAGCACACCCAGGCCGACAACATTGACCTGCGCTACGAGTACTTCGGGCCGGCGGCCTCGCAGCTGCTGGCGGGCGTGTTCTACAAAAATATCCAGAACCCGATTGAGTACGGCTTCGGGGCGAGGCAAGCCCTGGGCGTAGCCCCAACTACTTACTTCTCGCAGGTATCCAACAATACTTTCTACTACACCCCGCAGAACTTCGGCAACGCCGTCAATTTTGGGGCTGAGCTAGTATTTACCAAGTATATCCGCAACTGGGGCCTGACCGGCAACTATACCTACACGCACTCCAGCATCACCACGACCAAGCGCGTGTACTACCGCGCCGCCGACGGCACCCTTACTACGGCCGGGGAGGGCCAGCCCACGGCCGAGTACCCCAGCGCCCCCACCCAAACCCGGCCCCTGCAAGGCCAGAGCGACCACATTGCCAACCTGGCGCTGCTCTACCGTAGCGAGGCCACGGGCCTGCACGCCCAGCTGGCGGCCGTGTACACGGGCCGGCGCATCAACCTGGTGTCGCCTTATAAAGACCTCGACCAGTGGCAGCGGGCCACCACGCAGCTCGATTTTTCGGCCGAAAAGAAGCTGCCCCAGCACCTCACCGTTTTCCTGAAAGTGACCAACCTGCTGAACACGCCCACCGTGGTGGAGGTGCTGCAAGCGCCCACCGGCGGCCTGCTCACGGCCCCCGAGCAAACCCGCGCCGACCGCATCCTGGTGCAGCGCGACGTGTACAACCGCACCTACCTGCTGGGCCTGCGCTACCGCCTCAACTAGGTTCCTCCCCCTCTTTTTCCCCTTGGTTATCGTGACGCGCTTTTACCGTTGGCTGGGCTTGCCCGCGCTGCTGCTGGCCGGCCTGGCCGGGGCTCGCCCGGCGCCCGGCCGGCCCGGGGCCCCCTCCTCCGCCAGCACTTTCAGCTTCGTGGCGCTGGGCGACATGCCCTACTCGCTGCCCGCCGACTACGGCCGGTTTGAGAAGCTGATTGGAGCAATAAACCAGCAGCGGCCCACTTTCAGCGTGCACGTGGGCGACATTAAATCGGGCTCGACGCTGTGCACCGAGGAAATGTATGGCAAGGTGCTGACGGAGTTTAAGACCTTTGAGCAGCCGCTGGTGTACACGCCCGGCGACAACGAGTGGACCGATTGCAACCGCCCCAAGGCGGGCAGCTACGACCCCGAGGAGCGCCTGGCGGTGGTGCGCAAAATGTTCTTCGCGGACCATAATTCCTTCGGCAAGACCAAGCTGGCGCTGACCTCGCAGGCCCTGGACCCGGCCTTCGCGGCCTACGTGGAGAACAACCGCTGGACCGCCGGCAACGTGGCCTTCGCCACGGTGCATTTGGTGGGCTCAAACAACAACTTCGTGCCCAACGATGCGAAGGGCCAGAACCGCGAGTTCTACGAGCGCCAGCGGGCCAACCTGGCCTGGCTCGACGCGGTATTTGCCGAGGCCACGGCGCAGAAGCGGCTGGGCGTGGTGCTCTTCACCCAGGCCGATATGTTCAACCCGGCCAAAGACGCGAAGGACGCCGACGGCTTCAGCGAAATCCTGGGGGCCCTGACCCGGCACGCGGTGGCCTTTGGCCGGCCGGTGCTGCTGGTGAACGGCGACTCGCACCGCCTTATCCTCGACAAGCCGCTGCTCAACCCGGCCTCGCCCAAGCAAGTGCTCCAAAATTTTACGCGCCTGCAAGTGCCCGGCGAGGCCGACGTGCAGGCCGTGCGCATCACCGTGGACCCCGGCCAGCCCGCCCTCTTCTCAGTGCAGGAGCTGGTGGTGCTTGGCAATTGATTCTGGTTTTCCCCTTCCCCATTTTTCACTTTTATACCTTAGCATGAACCTCTTAACAACTGCCGGGCGCGGCGCGGGCCTGCTGGCGCTGGCTTCCCTGGGCTTGCTGACCTCGTGCAACAAGTCGAACGAAGACGTGCAGCTCTCGACCCCGCCGCTGACCGTGGGCAAGGCCGTGGACAACAGCGCGCCCATTGGGGGCCCCGTCAAGGGCACGATGAAGCAGGACCTGAGCTTCGACGTGAACGCCGACGTGATTGTGAATGCCGGCGACACGCTGGTGGTGCAGCCCGGTGTGAAGGTGAACTTCCTGGGCAACTACAACTTCGTGATCAAGGGCACGCTGCTCTCGCTGGGCACGCAGGCCAAGCCGATTTATTTCGCGCCCAAGAGCTTTGTGCACACCGACCAGGTGGGCGCCGACCCGGCCACCGACCCCGCCTACCAGGGCAAATGGGGCGGCATTCTGGGCGACGTGACCTGCCCGCTGATGGTGATCAAGTGGACCCACGTGGAAGGCGGCGGTGGCACCGTGGTGACCTCGCCCGTATCGGCCGGCATTGCCAACAACAAGAACACCTACCCCATTTTCTTCCAGAACCCGCAGGGCGTGTTTGACCTGGAAGACTCGTGGCTGTACGGCGGTACCGACGACCCGATTCGCATCTTGGGCGGCCGCATCAACGTGATGCGCAACACCTGGGAGAAGGGCGGCAAAACCGGCGGCGAGTACCTGAACATCAAGTCGGGCACCACCGGCAACGTGGCCTACAACCTGTTCATCGGCTCGGCCACCAACGGCTCGAAGGCCTCGAACAACGGCGGCAAAAACCCGCAGACCAACATCTACATGTACAACAATACGTACGTGCACAACGGCTACCGCCGCAACTCGGCCGGCCGCGGCGGCTCCATCAACTACGAGGAGGGCTCGCGCGGGGTGTACTACAACAACATCATGGTGGACTGCAAGTACGGCCCGCGCGTGGTGGGCTCGGGCAACTACCTGGGCAACGTGCTGGTGGTGGCCGACACGGCCAACCTCAAGTACGGCAACAACCTGAACTACGTGGACTCGCTGGCCCAGGCCAACGAAATTTATCCCACGGCCTTCCTTACCAAGCCCCAAGCCACCGATCTGCCGCTGCCCAGCTCCTTCCTGCCCACTGGCTACAAGCTGGGCATGGCCTACAACGGCAACGCCGTACTGGGCAAGAACAACCCGCAATTCGTGGGCTTCCCGCTGCCGGCCCCGGTGAAGCGCCTGGCCGACGTGAACACGGTGGGCACCTACAACTTCCACCTGAGCAGCGCCTCGCCGGCCATCGGCAAGGGCAACGCGACCTTCGCGCCGCTGGCCACTTCGCCGGCCATCCCGGTGAGCGCCAACTACGGCGCCACGGCCATCAACGCGCCCAGCAAAGACCTGGGGGCCTACCCCACCGACGGCAGCGGCAACCAGCACTAATTCCCTCTTTTTCAGCCTGAACACCTAAAAGAACGTCAGGCTGAGCTTGCCGAAGTATCGCTACCGCGCCGCTAGGATTGCTAACCTACTGGCGCGGTAGCGATGCTTCGGCAAGCTCAGCCTGACGTTCTTTTCTGGGTTTAAATTCTGATGAAAAACATCACTTACCCGACCCTCGGCCTGCTGGCCGGGCTGGCCCTGGCCGGCTGCCACGCGGGCCCCGACGCCACGCCCCAGCCCGTGCCCGCGCCTGCCCCCGCGGCCGTGCGCGACACGCTGGCCTACTCCTTCGCGGTGCTGGGCTGCAACCGCGTGGACAACTCGGACCTGAACCTGGCCGCCAACCCCAGCACCGCCAACGTGCCCCAGCTCAACCAAACCTACGCCGAGCTGGCGGCCCTGAAACCGGTGCCCGACTACCTGTTTTTTATGGGCGACATGGTGCTCGGCTACTCGCCCGATTCGGCCGTGATTGGCCGCGAGCTGCGGGCCTGGGTGCGCCTCTACCAGGCCGCGCCGCTGAGCCGCACCGGCATCCGGCTGGTGGCCATGCCCGGCAACCACGAGGTGATGAGCGGCAAAAATCAGCCCTCCTTCGCGGGGGCCGAGCTGGCCTGGCGCAACGCCATGCGGCCCTACACGGTGGGCAGCAACGGCCCCGCCGCCGGGGGCCCCGACAAGCTGGCTACCGACCAAAGCCACCTCACCTACTCGTTCGATTACAAGAAATCACATTTCGTGGTGTTGAACACCGACCCCGTGGGCGCTGAGGCCACCGTGCCGCTGGCCTGGCTGCAAACCGACCTGGCCGCCGCCCGCGCCAAGGGCAGCCAGCACCTGTTTGCCTTCGGCCACAAGCCGGCCCTGCCCGCACCGGGCGGCGACGGTCTCAGCAACGGCGGCAGCCTGTGGGACGTGCTCGAAGCCAACCACGCCGAGGCCATGCTGGCGGCGCACAACCACTTGTATTTCCGCTCGCAGCAGCCCAATTACCACCCCTGGCAGGTCATTGCTGGCAACGGCGGCTCAGTGCTCGATGTCAGCGCCTCGCCCAACCGGCTTTTCTACGGCTACACGCTGGTCAAGGTCTTCACCAGCGGAAAGGTGAAGGCCTACAGCTACGGCCGCGACCTGCCCGCCAACGGCTACCTGGGGGCCATCACGGCCGCCACCCCCACCACCGTGCGCGACTCGGTGGACCTGACTTGGAAGTAGCGCGGGCCGGCCGCCAGTTTCCGCGCTGCCAAGCCTGGGGGGGCCCCGCTGGCAAAGTTTGCGCAAAAGGAACGCGACTTGCCCCAAAAGCTGCGTGAGTGGACCCCGCAAGCCACTTAAACGATACTGCGGCGCCTCTGCGCGCCGGCCTGCGGCCCGATTGTGGGCCAGCAGCCGGCGCGCAGAGGCGCCGCGGTACGGGGCCGGGGGCCCAAAAAATCAATTCAAGCTGTTGCGCCGGTTTCCAAGGCGCGGGCGCGGGGCCCCATTGCCAGGCCCGCAACGCGCGCCTTTTGGGGGAGCTGCCCGGCCGCGGCGCGCAGGGCTTTGGCTTTGTGCGCGGCCCGGGCGGCGGGGCGTTTGGCGGCGGCTGGGCAGCACGCCGGGGCGGCCACCGCAGGCCCTTTGGCTGCTTTGCGGGCGGCATTGGCGGCGTGCTGGGCCAATCTGCGCCGCTGCTTCACGAGCTTGCCCGCCAGGCGCTTCACCGTTTTGGCCACAGCCTTGGACGGGGCGAGGGCAGCACCATCGCCCGCGCCCAGGTACGCTTGCACCAATTCGGTGAGCTCGCCGGCTAGGGTTTTGCGCTGCGCTTTGGGCCTGGGTGGCGCAGTGGGTCCTGCCGGGGCCCCAGCCGCGTCCTGCGGCTACCCAAAAATCTCGTTCAACACGCCCGCCAGGCGGATGCCGGCTTGCAGCAGGCGCTGGTCCAGCAGTACGGAGTGGGCGGGGAAGTAGCGGTAGTCGAAGGCCGGGTTTTGGGCGGCTTCGGCGTAGAGCGGCTCGCTGAGCTGGTACGACTCAAAGAGCCAGGTGGCCATGGGGTCGCGCTGCCACTGCTGGATTTGGGTTTTGCTGGCGTGGTCGTGGGCCTGGGCCAGCTCGGGGTACGTAAGGCCCTCGTAGTCAATCAGGCCACTGTCCCAGAGGCTGTGCAGGTTCTGGTCGCGGCCCTGGAACTTGACGGCGATTTTGTTGCCGCCCTGGTCTTCGCTGTGGCCTGCGTGCATGGGCTGGTGCACGTCGCCCACCAAATGCACGATGAACTTCAGGGCAAACACCCGGTCGGCCTTCGACTTACTGGGGTCCTTCAGCTGGGCAATCATCTGCTGCAACGCCAGGTAGGCGTTGGGCTCCTTGATGGTGTCGATGGTGGCGACGTACTGCGCGTAGGGCAGGTTGTGCGTGGTGTCGAGGTAATGCCAGGGGGCCGTGTACTTGTAGGCCGGGTCGGAGCGTATCTCGTCGGGGTAGGTGCTCACCAGCGGCAGGGTTTCGGGGCCCAGCAGGGCGGCCACTTCGCGCTTGGCTTTGGCGGTGAGGTGGTTTTCGGCGATGCGGGCAATGGCGCGGTGCCCCACCACGCCCCAGGCAAACAGGCTATACGGCAGGCACAAAAGCAGCGCGGCGGCGAGGCATTTCTTCATCATGGGATTGGCAGGAAAATGGTGGCTAAAAAATCAAAAAACCTGCCACCGCGCACGGCAAGCAGGTTTTTTGAGCCTTGTGTTTGGTTAATTAATTGAAGATATAGCGCAGCCCGACTTGCATGTAGTAGGTCGAGCCCAGGCTCACTGCGTCGCGGAACGCCGTGGTCAGCAGTTGCCCGGTCACGTTGTCGCGGCCGAAGCGGAAGGTGGGCGTAGGGCCCGTGGCGGCATTGGTGAGATTGGCCACGTTTTGGGGCTCCAGGAAGGTGTTGAAGGTGGTTTGCTTGACGCGGCCCCAATTGTTATTCAGCAGGTTGCCCAGGTTGAAGATGTCCAGACTTACTTGCAGCGAATTGCGCTTGGGGCCGAGGTTGGTAAAAATGTCCTGCAAAATCTTCACGTCCACTTCGCTGCGCCAGGGAAACTGCGCGCCGTTGCGCTCGGCGTACTCGCCCTTGTGCTTGCTCAGGTAAGGGTCCTGGTCGACGAAGGCGAAGAAAGCGTCGCTCTGCTGCTGGGCCGTGAACTGGGTAACGGTGCTGGCCCCGGTACCGGTGGTAACCGGCACGAACGTAATCTCGGAGGCGTTTTTCGGGATGTAAATCAGGTCGGCGTTGGCCCCGTCGCGGTTGAAGTCGGCCGAATACTGGTATGAATAGCGGCCCTGGGTCGCCCCCTCGTAGTAGAGCGAGATGGTGGTGCCCAGGTGGCCCAGGTACTCCTGGCGGTACGAGAGCGAGGCGATAACGCGGTGGGGCAGGGTATTGCCGTTGTAGGCCAGGCCCAGGTTGTTCGAGCCATTGACGGTGGCCGTGCCCTGCCAGGCCGACAGGGGCTGGTCACCGCCGCCGTCAAACAGGTTTTTCGCGTCGGTGTAGGTATAGGACACCGAGCCAAACAGGTTATTGCTGAACTGCTTGTCGAGCTTGCCGGTCAGCGAGAAGTAGTAGCCCTGCGAGGCGTTGCTGAGCACGATGGCGTTGTAAGCGCCAGTGCCGTTAGTGGCCCCGGTAGCGACCGGCTGGCCCGCTGCGGTTAGCGGGTTGACGAATTTATTGGTATTCGCGTTGGGATAAATCAGGCGGTTATCGGGGTAGCCGTTTACACCTAAGGCGGCAGGGGCTACCAGGTTGGCATTCCGGTACACCGCCGCGTTGATGTCGCGGTTCACGATGGCTTCTACCGTGCCCACTATACCGAAAGGCAGTTTAGCATCCAAGGCCAGGCTGCTTTTCCAAGTCTGCGGGAAGCGAAAGTTTTGGGCCAGCGACGAAGTCGTGCTCGGAATAACCGTGCCGGGCTGCGGGGTCGTGGCGGGGCGGTAGGCGGTGGGGTCGGGATTAAAGGGGCCCGGTACGGCCGGGTTGGTGCTGCCCTGGGAGGCCCCGTAGGTCTGCGTGATTTGCAGGGTGCCCGCGTCGCCGGCCTGGCTAACAATCCACACGTAGGGCACGCGGCCCGTGAAGATGCCCGAGCCGCCGCGCAGTTGCAAGCTGCGGTCGCCGAGCACGTCGAGGTTGAAGCCCAGACGCGGCGAATACAGCACCTGGTTGCCGGGCAGGGCCGCCACGTCGACTTTTTCGCTGCCCGCAAAGTTCAGGTCGGCCACTTTCTGGAACGAGCGCAGGGTGTTGGCGTAGTGCGTGAGGTCGACGCGCAGGCCGCCCGTCACGCGGAGGCGTTCTGAAATGGCCACCTCGTCCTGCAAGTACAACGAGTGCTGCTGGTACTTGAAGCTCGGGAAGGCCTGCTCGTAGCCGGGCGTCAGCGAGTACGTAAGGCCAAAGTCGACCGGGTTTTTGCCGGTGGCGAAGTCATTCCACGACGCAAACGTGTAGTAGCCAGTACCGAAGCGCTGGAAGCCGTTCTTGGTTTCGCTGAAGTCGCCCTGGTAGCCGGCCGTGAAGTTGTTGCGGCCCAGCACCCACGTGAAGTCGTCCTTGATGGAGTAAATTTTTACGTCGCGCAGGTTGCCGTAGGTGAAGGGTTCGGTGCCGAACGACGTAAACGGCGTGCCGTCCTTCAGGATGTCAACGAATGGAAACAGCGTGCTACTGGGTGAGCTGCGCGGGTCGTTCTGGCGGGTGTAGGTGCCGCGCAGCACGTTGGTGGTGCTGCCTTTTTTGCCAAAGGTCGAGTTCAGCTCGGCCGCCAGCGAGTAAAAGTTGGCCTCCTGGAAGTAGTTGGCGTTCTCGTAGAACAGGGCCGTATTATTCTGGCGGTTGCCGCTGCCATCCAGGAAGGTGCCATTGCCGTTAGGGTTGGGGTACTTGTAGCCGCCATACGGGCTGCGCGAGGTACTGGGGAAGTTCACCCCCTTGCCCTCTACCTGGCTGTAGCGCACGTTGAAATGGTGGTTCTGGGCGATGTTCCAGTCGAGGCGGCCCAGGATTTTGGTGCGCGGGGCGGTGAAGCTGTAACCTTGGTAAGCGCCCGGGTCGTAGCCGTACTTCTCGCGCAGAAAGGCCGCGTAGGTATCCAGTTCGGTGGCCGTGGGGCGCGCTATGTTGGTGCCGCTGCCAAAGGGCGCGGCGGCGGTAGCGGCCGTGCGCTGCTGGCCGGGCGTGCGGTTTTCCTCCGTCTCGAAGTTGGCGAAGAAGAACAGCTTATTCTTAATAATGGGGCCCCCGAGGCGGGCGCCGTACTGGTAGAAGCGCTGGTCCTGGATAATAACGCGCTGGTCGCCTACCCGGTCGCCCCGGAATTTCTGGTTGTTGAAGTAGCCGTAAGCCGAGCCCGCGAAGTCGTTGGTGCCGGCGCGCGTCACGGCGTTGATGGCCGCGCCGGTGAAGCCCGACTGGCGCACGTCGTAGGGCGTCACGTTCACCGAAATCTCCTCGATGGCGTCGAGCGAAATGGGCGAGCCGTTTGCCGGCAAGTTGCCGCCGATGCCGAAGTTGTTGTTGAAGTCGGAGCCGTCAACGCTGAAGTAGTTCGAGCGGAGGCTGCCCCCGCCGATGGAGCCGTTGCCGTTGGATTGGGGCGTGAGGCGGGTGAAGTCGTTGAGGCTGCGGCTGATGGAGGGCAGGCGCTGCAGCGCCGTGCGGTCGATGGTGGTCACCGAGCCGGTCCGGTCCGAGTTCAGGATGGAGCGGGGGTTGCTGGCCGTCACCGTTACTTCCTGGAGCTGGGTATCGGCCGCGCCCAGCGTCATGTTCAGCACGTAGGGCTGGTCCAGCTGGAGCACGATGCCGTTGCGGGTGTTGGTTTGGGCCCCCACGTAGCTGATTTCTACGGTATAAGGCCCCCCGATGCGCATGTTTTGGATGGTAAAACGGCCCTCTGCGTTGGTAGCCACGCCGTAGGTGGTGCCGCTGGGCGTGTGCACGGCCCGCACCGTGGCCCCAATGGAAGGCTCGCCCTTGGCGTCCTTGATCAGGCCAGTCAGGCTACTAGTCGTCACCTGGGCCCGGGCGCCCCAGGCAGTCAGCAGGAAAACGAGGGCAACGAGTAATAGCTGTTTCATCAAAAAACGAGGGGGTAGGAAGTGGAAATGGCAACGAGCGGCTAGGCGGCCAACTAAACCAGCACGCTAATGAGGAGAGAATAAAAATATATATTTAACATAGTGTATATAAATACTTTGAATAGCTTTATCAATAGAAGCAGTGGATCAATTGACTACAGCAAAACAGTATTAATCATTTTATATATGATACTTTCTCTTAGAGGGGTGCAAAATTATTGGCAGGATATTGCGGCAGCGTTACGTGAGTGTTAGGTGTACTTTAACACTGCCGGCCGATTGCTGCGGCCCCGCCGCAAGGGCGCGGCTACGGCAGTGGCCTCCGCCCGCTTGCGGCGCGGCGGCTTAGCAAGCAGACGCGCCGCAAGCGGGCGGGGCCCTCACGGGAACCCAACGCCTTGCCTGCTTGTATCTTTGCTCTATGTTATTCGAACTGCCCCTCGCCCCCACGCCTACTAAGCGCGACATCCGCAAACTTTCGGCCGACGACCTGAAGGCTTTTCTGGTGGAGCACGGCGAGAAGCCCTTCCGCGCCAAGCAGGTGCAGGAGTGGCTGTGGAAGAACGCGGCCGGCTCGTTTGAGGAGATGAACAACCTCTCGCTGGCCACCCGCGAGTTGCTGGGGGCCCACTTCGTCATCAACGGCGTGACGGTGCAAAACCAGCAGCGCAGCAACGATGGCACCATCAAGTCGGCCTTCAAGCTCTACGACGGCAACGTCGTGGAAGGCGTGCTCATCCCGCACGACACGCGGATGACGGCCTGCATCAGCAGCCAGGTGGGCTGCTCGCTAACCTGTAAATTTTGCGCCACCGGCTACATGGACCGCAAGCGCAACCTCGACGCGGCCGAGATTTACGACCAGGTGGTGCGCATCCGCGAACAGTGCGAGGGCCAGTACGGCACGCCGCTCACCAACATCGTGTACATGGGCATGGGCGAGCCGCTGCTCAACTACGCCAACGTGGTGGAAAGCGTGCGCCGCATCACGGCCCCCGACGGCCTGAACATGGCCCCGCGCCGCATCACCATCAGCACGGCCGGCATCGCCAAGATGATCAAGAAGCTGGCCGACGACGACGTGAAGGCCAACCTGGCCCTAAGCCTGCACGCGCCCACCGACGCCAAGCGCAACGAAATCATGCCCATCAACGAGGCCAACTCGCTGGCTGCGCTGAAGGAAGCCTTGCAGTACTACCACGAGAAAACGGGCCGCAAGGTCACCTACGAGTACATCGTGTTCGAGAACTTCAACGACACGCTGGAGGACGCCGAAAACCTACTTAAAATCAGCAAGTGGCTCCCTTGCAAAATCAACCTCATCGAATACAACCCCATCGAAAACGCGGACTACCGCAACACCGGCGAGGAAAACCTGGTATCGTTCCACCAGTACCTGGCCGACCGCGGCGTGCAAACCAACCTGCGCCGCTCGCGCGGCAAGGACATCGACGCCGCCTGCGGGCAATTGGCGGTGAAGGAAAAGGCCGCCGCGGCCTAAAGGAATTGCTAACCAAGTGCAAGGGGCCCCACCGTTTCGGAAACGGTGGGGCCCCTTGCCTTTGTACCTAGGAAAGCCCGGGGCCCTAATCGCGCCACTTCCCCGTGGCCTGGGGGCGGCCGGTGGCTTTTTCATCTTCCGATTCGCCGGGCTTTATTTCTTCGGTGCGCACGCGCACGGCGTGGACCTTGGGCTGTACTTTTTGGCCGAAGGCATCGGCGAATTCCTGGGTAAACTCGGCCCCGAAAAAAATGATGAGTGAGGAGTAGTTGATCCAGAGCAGCAGCACGATGGCCGAGCCGGCCGCGCCAAATGCCGAGCCGGGGTTGGCATAGCCGATGTACACGGCGATGAGAAGCTTGCCCAGCACAAACAGCAGCGCTGTGATGAAGGCCCCGATGCCCACGTCGCGCCACCGGATAATAGCGTCGGGCAGGAACCGGTAGATGAGGGCAAACAGCAACGTGGTGACGCCCAAGGACAACGCAAAATCGACCACCTTGATGGCCACCACCCCGGCGGCCGGAATCAGGTGCTGCAACCAGCCAGTGAAAGAGCTAAGCACGGCGCTGACCACGAACGATACGAGTAGCAGCAGCGCTACGCTCAGGATGAGGCCGAAGGAGAGCAGGCGCTGGCGGATGTAGTCGCCGATGCCAATGCCCGTGGTTTTCACCTTTAGGTTCCAAATGTCGTTGATGCTTTCCTGGAGCGTAACAAAAAAAGTGGTGGCGGCAAAAATTAGCGTGCCCACCCCGATGGCGGTGGCCAGGCCACTTTTGTTCTGCATGGTAAAGGTGGCGATGCTGTCTTGCAGAAACTTAGCCGATTCGGCCCCCACCAGTCCCTTTAGCTGGCCGTACACCTGGCCCGTCACGGCGTCGTGGCCCAAGAACTTGCTGGCTATCGTGATGACGATGAGCAGCAGCGGGGGCAGCGAAAAAATGGTGTAGTACGACAGCGCCGCCGCGTGCCGGAACGAGTTGTTCTCCATGAACTCGCCGGCCGACGATTTCAACACCTGCACAATATCCGAAAATTTATACGTCGCCATCCAACAGCAAAAAAGTAAGCTCCTATTACGGCCGCCCCGGCCTTTCGTTTGCCAAACAACTAATATCCTGGTTACGAAAGGATTATTTCTCTACTCCAGGCGGCGCAGCTCCCACCGCAGGGTGCGCACCGGCGCGGTGCGCAGGGCCCCGGCCAGCGCCGCGTCGTCGCGGAAGCGCAGCTGGTGCAATTCCACAGCCTCCACGCTCACCGCCAGCGCATCGGCGGCGAAGGGCCAGGGCCGCACCGCGGCGGGCGTGCCGGGGCCCCCGGGCTGGCGCACGTAGCTGGCGTGGGCCCGGTGGCCGGCCGGCAGCGGGCTGATTTCCACCTCGCGGCCCATCTCGGGCAGTTCCTGGCGGCACAGGATGAGTGAGAGCCGGTCGCACCAGTGCAGCAGGTCATAGGCGCGGCGGGCCTCGGCAGGCGTGGCGCCCAGGGCCCGGCCCCAGCGCCGCTGGCTGGCCTTCAGCTCATCGAGGAAAGCCGTGGTGGCGGGGGCGCTGCCGCGCAGCGGCTCGTGCAAGCAGCTCAGGTGCAGGCTGGTGAGCAGGCTGCGCCACTGCCCCTGGAAGCGGGCGGCGTGCAGCAGGTCCTGCGCCTGCGCCAACGAAAACTCCTTTTGCGTGAAATTGGCTGGGGCCCCGGCGGGCGTGAGGCCGTAGTGGCCGCCGCGGCCGTGCCAGTCGGCCTGCTCGTCGTCGTGCTGCGCCACGGCCGCCAGCAGGCCCACCCAGCGGTCGGGGGGCAAAAAAGGCGGCCAGGCCCAGGCCAGCTGGGCGGCGAGCAGCGCGTGGGCCTGCTGGTAGATGATTTGCCAGCCGGCGGGCGTGGGGTTGACGATCATGGCGAAGACGGGGCGAAACCTGGCTTCCCGATACGCCCCGGGGGCCCCGGGGTTGGGGCCGGCGGGGCCCCGGGCGCACCTTTGCGGCGGTTTTCCCGTTTGCAGGGCGTGATTTCCGCCTTTCGCTCGCTCGCCCACCGCAACTTTCGCCTCTACTACGCCGGGCAGTCGGTATCCCTCATCGGCACCTGGATGCAGCGGCTGGCCGTGGGCTGGCTCGTGTACAGCCACACCCATTCGGCCTTGCTGCTGGGCCTGGTATCGTTCGCGGGCCAAATCCCGACGCTGCTACTCGCCCCCTACGGCGGCACCGTGGCCGACCGCTACAGCCGCTACCGCGTGCTGCTCATCACCCAAATCGCCTCGCTCGTGCAAGCCAGCGTGCTGGCCTGGCTGGTGCTGAGCGGGCACTACGCCACCTGGGCCGTGGCCGGCCTGAGCCTACTGCTAGGCACCATCAACGCCTTCGACATCCCGGCCCGGCAGTCGTTCCTCGTGGAGCTGGTGGACGACCGCACCCACCTGCCCAACGCCATTGCCCTGAACTCGACCATGGTGAACCTGGCCCGGCTGGTGGGCCCCGCCCTGGCGGGGCTGCTGCTGGCGCGCTTCGGCGAGGGCCCCTGCTTCGTGGTAAATGCCGTGAGCTTCGTGGCCGTGGTGGCCTCGCTGCTGCTGATGCGCATTGCCCCGCGACCGGTGCGCACCCACCGCCCGGGGGCCCTGGAGGGACTGCGCGAAGGCTGGGCCTACCTGCGCCAAGCCCCGGCCCTGCGCCGCCAGATTCTGCTCATGGCGGGCATTAGCTTCTGCGCCATGCCGTACGGTACGCTGCTGCCGGTGTTTGCCCAGGATGTATTCCACGGCCAGGCCGGCACCTACGGCTGGCTCAACAGCCTCGCGGGCCTGGGGGCCCTCACGGGGGCGTTTTACCTGGCCTCGCAGCCGGCAGAGGCGCGCCGGCCGCAGCTGATAACCTACGCGGCGCTGGGGTTTTGCGCCAGCCTGGTGGGCTTCGCGCTCAGCCCGCAGCTGGGGCCCGCGCTGCTGTTCATTACCCTGGGCGGGGCGGGCATGATGCTCTTCATCGCCGGCACCAACACGGCGATCCAAACCAACGTGGCCGACCACATGCGCGGCCGCGTGCTAAGCTACTACGTGATGGCCTTCCAGGGCGTGCAGCCGCTGGGCAGCTTGCTGGTGGGCTGGCTGGCGCGCCACCTGGGGGCCCCGCACACGGTGCTGCTGCAAGGCGCGGCCGGCCTGTTGGTGGGCCTGGCGTTTTGGTGGACGGGCCGCCCCGCCGACAATGTTCGTCAAACCGGGTTAGGCAGTTTCGATGCAAACTCCTTGTCGAAATCCGCGAAATAGCGGCAATTGGCAAGTAACTTATCGTAGTCAGCTTCGGCTAATAACTCAGCACAGTGGCCTTCGTCATAGTGCTTGCGACAGAGAGCAGTTGCTTCTTTTAGGAATTTCGCGGGGTCAACAATCGTCGTGGGATTGGCTGGCACTGAGCAGGTGCAACCATATTTCTTATCAAACGGCGCAATATCGGCTGCTATTAACGCCTCCATTGCCTGCACGTTAAGCAGAAATACACTTCGCTGCTCAAATCCTCGGTTCATTTTTCGAAAGAACAGCAAGCGCTCTAACCGCTTTTTTCGGTCGCTTTCCGGCGCGTCTAGATCACGAGTGACTACTATCAAATTAGGTCTTTGAAAACGATAGTTAGCCCGAATAATATGCTGAAATTTAGGGCTATCTAGCTGCGCACCCGTAATCTCAGGGCTGATAATGACGAAGCGCACCCACTCGTAGCGCTGCCCCAGCAACGCTTGTAGAGAGTCTGTATCGTTGGGCGACTCGCCCAGTAACCCCACCATAAAATTCGATTTTGCCTCCTCGTGCGTCATGAAACTATTCAGCCTCCGTTTCCTCCAGGTACGAATAGCGCCAGTAGTCGCTCAGGAAACCTACTTCTTTCATGTACACATGGGCCTGCTCCTGCTTTTCCTCACTCAGCTTGTGGAATTGAGTGCCCTTTTCGGGGTCGAGCGAACAGATGGTAATGCGGTCTAGCTCGTCGGCTCCCAGCATATCCAACACCTGGGGCGCATGGGTGGTCATAATAATTTGACTTTCACTTGATGCCTCGCGGATGAGCTGTAGTAGCTTATGTAACTGAGAATGGTGAATGCCCAGTTCAGGCTCTTCAAGGAGAATAATTTTCCTTTTGTCATACACCGTGATTTCGTCAGTATTTTTATTTAGCGCAACAACATCTGGCGCAAGGATCTCGGCTAATATGTAAACCAACCGCTTAGTGCCATCTGACAATAGCCCAAATGAAAGCCATTGGCTATTAACCTGGTATTCCAGCACCAGGCCTTTGATACTGTACTGGTCTTGCATCTCCTGGTAATAAACCTGAAAGTATTCAACGCACCGCACGGCTTGTACTGGGGAGTACAAAGGCAAATAATACGTGAGTCTTTCAGTGTAAGCTGCTATCAGCCGCGAAAGCTGGTACCGCACAGCTTCTCCCGTCATCGGCGGCACAGGTACACCTTGAATCGCCGTAAATCCAAGGCGAACTAATCGATAAAGCGCACGAAAAAGCGCTTGCACGAACTGACTGTTGAGGTCATTTATCCGTCTAGGCCCGTCCTTTAGCGTTACTGTTACGCTTCGTTTTTCTAATATTATTTCCGCGCTCTCGTCTAGAATGGGCAACCCTGTCGCAGGCGTACCGTGCCGTATCAAAATTGGCGCATACGAAGCCAGTAAATAGTTAAGTTGCTCCGGCTTTTCTACGTATTGCTTCTCATTGGCTGAAAGGGTATCGATGTGGACTACCGGTTTTACGAGTGCCTTTTGCGGTTCGAAGGTTAGACCATCACCGGCTTGCTCCTCAAACTCAATCTCGGCATCAACCTTCCCTCCGAATATTCCTCCAAATACGACTTTGCACCCCGCGGCGCCAAAATGCTCTTTTTGTTCGTGCAGGTCAGCCAGCTCGCTTAGCAACGTCAAAAACCTAGTTTTTCCCGCCCCGTTTTTTCCAATGATAATATTCAGCCCCGGCTTAAAATCCGCTTGCGCGTCGCGCAAGGGGGGATAGTTTTGTACCCGCGCCTGCTTGAGATAGGGCGACACGTCGGTAGCAAGCGCCTTCACTGATTTAGCCATTAGACAAAGGCAATAGGTTTCAAAGCGAAGGTAGCTCAGTCGTCTACGCCACCACCAAATCCTTCAAGTGCACCAGCATGTCCTGGGTCATCTTCGCCAAATCGAACGCCGGGGCCCAACCCCAGTCGGCGCGGGCGGCTGAGTCGTCGATGCTGGCAGGCCACGAGTCGGCAATGGCCTGGCGGCCGTCGGGTACGTAGCTGACCTGGAAGCCGGGGATTTCCTGCTGGATGGCGGCCGTGATGTCGGCCGGCGCGAAACTCATGGCGCCCAGGTTGTAGCTGGTGCGCACCTTGATGTGGCCGGCCGGGGCGTGCATCAGGTCCAGGGTAGCCTTCAGCGCGTCGGGCATGTACATCATCGGCAGGTAAGTGTCTTCTTTGAGGAAGCACTCGAAATCCTCGCCGGCCACGGCCTTATGGTAAATGTCCACGGCGTAGTCGGTGGTGCCGCCGCCGGGCAGGCTTTTGTAGCCGATGAGGCCGGGGTAGCGCAGGCTGCGCACGTCGAGGCCGTGGTGGCGGTGGTACCACTCGCACCACTGCTCGCCGGCCAGCTTGCTGATGCCGTACACCGTGTTGGGGTTCATAACGGTGGTTTGCGGGGTGTGCTCGCGGGGCGTGTCGGGCCCAAACACGGCGATGGAGCTGGGCCAGTACACCTGCGGCACGCGGTACTGCACGGCCAGGTTCAGCACGTTCAGCAGGCCGTCCATGTTCAGCTTCCAGGCAAACATCGGGTCCTTCTCAGCCGTGGCCGAGAGCAGGGCGGCGAGGTGGTACACCTGCACCGGCCGGTACTGCCGGATGAGGTCTTCCAGGCGGTCCTTGTCCAGCACGTCGAGCAGTTCGAAGGGGCCCCCGGCCAGGGCGTCCGGGTTTTTGGGGGCCCGCACGTCGGCCGCCACCACGTTGTGGGGCGCGTAGCGCTGGCGCAGGGCGGCGGTCAGTTCGAGGCCGAGTTGGCCGCAGGCGCCGATAACGAGCACGGTGCCGGGTAAGGTGGGGGTGTCGCCGGGGGTGGGGGCCATTGGGGTAGAATAAAGAATAGACGGGAGACGTAAATCGGCCGCAAAGATACCGCCGGCCCGCGCCCGTCAGGCAGGTTTGGTTGGCGGGGCCGCGGCCAGGGCCCCCAGCAGGGCCGCCCCGTTGGGACTGCCCCAGCCGGTGCAGGCATCCCAGCCGGCACGGGCGGCGTAGGCGCCGTTGGTGCCCGTGGTGATGTCGTGCAGCAGCCCGTGGCCCGCCAGCGAGCCGTACAGCAGCGGGTTGAGAAACCCGGCGGGCTTGGCCAGCTTTTGGTTGAAAAGCGCCACCAGCCCGGCCCAGAGTGGGGCCACGGCGCTGGTGCCGCCAATTACCAGGTCCTGGCCGTCCACGCGCACCTCGTACCCCGAGGCCGGGTCGGCGTTGCCGGCCACGTCGGGCAGGCCCCGGCCAGGCCGGGCGGCCTTGGCCTTCGTTGGCTTGGGCAGCGGCAGGCTTTTTTGGTAATCGGGCACCGGGAAGTGGGCGCTGATGCCGCCGCCGGTGGCGCTGTTGGGCCCCGCGTTCCACACCACTTCGCTACTAATTTTGGCGCCGGCCGCCGTCAGCTTGGTGCCGCCGCAGGCCAGCGCAAACGGACTGGAGGCCGGAAAATCGGCGTGCGGCTGCCCGTCGGCCACGCCGTCGCCCGAGCCGTTGTCGCCGGCCGCGCAGCACACCGTCACGCCCAGCAGAGCCGCCGCCTGAAACGCCTGGTTGAACTGGTCGAGGGCCCCCGCGGTCCAGGTATTCTCGGGCCCGCCCCAGCTGATGGAGATAACCGTCGGCTGGTTCACCTGGTCGTGCACGGCGGCCGTCACGGCGTCGAGGAAGCCCTGGGTGGTGTTGGGGGCGAAGTACACCGCGAGGCGGGCCCCGGGGGCCACGGCGGCGGCTACTTCGATGTCGAGCATCACCTCGCCGTCGGCGCCCTGGGCGGTGGTGGGCTGGTTGCGGCCGCCGTCGATGCTCACCGTGGCCACAGCCGGCACGGGCAGTTTCAGGCGGGTGAAGTAGGCCGTCAGGTCTTCCGGCCGAAACCCGCCGCCCAACTCGATGAGGCCGATGCACTGGCCGCGCCCGTCAAGCCCGGCCGGGAAGTTGTAGAGCTTGGCCAGCGCTGGCGGCGTGAACGAGGCCCCCGCCACGCGGGCCACCACGGCCCCCGCCGCGGGGCCCCGCACCTGGAAGTGCGCCCGGGCCTGGGGCCGGTCGTCGAGCCCAAACACGCCCTCCACGATGTCGCCCAGGGCCTTAGGTACCGTCAGGGGGCCCGTGCGGCCCCGGTAGCGCCCGGCCGGCGACTCGTACTGGTGCAAAGCCGTGCCGAAGGCGGTTTCCAACGCCGCTACGGGGCCGGCCAGCACCACGCAGCACTGGGCGGCGTCGGCACGCACCACGGCCAGGCCGTGGGCGGCGGCAAAAGCCGTGACGGCGGCCACGTCCTGCGGGGCGGCGCCCATGCGGGCGGCCAGCTCGGCGCGGGTGAGGTAGGTGCGGGCCGCCGGGGCCTGGTCGGCAAAGGCGCTGGGCGAGAGGGCTGCCGGGGCCCCCTGGGGGCGCAGGCGCACGGTCACTTCCAGCGGCTCGTCGGGCGCGATGGGCCGCACGGCGCGGGCCTGGGGCAAAGCCGTGCGCTCACTGCCGCGCACAATCGTTCGGTTTTGGGGGACTTGCATGGCGAAATGAAGGAGAGTGCAGGGTAGCTAGGGCCCCACGCGGCGAAGAAAAAACAACCAGCTGAGGGCGCGCACGCCCCGCCCGGCCCTGGCTCTACGGTATATTTGGCCACATGTTGGCCCTGTTAAATTGGTTTGTTGCCGGATTTATTGCGCTGGGGGCACTCTTTATTTTGGGATATCCCTACGCGCTGCATTTCGAGAGCCAGCGGCTCGACAAACCCGTAGTCGTGTTCACTGCGCGCATCTGGCGAGCAGCCCTCTGGTCGCTGCTGGTGCTTGTTTTCGCGGGTTTTTTGCTGGTAATGGCGGGCCAATTGGCCACCATGCCGGGTGGCCAGCCAGCGGCTACCCTGGGGGCCCTGGTTTTTGCACTGCTTGGTTTCGGACTGGGTTTTATTATTGGACGATTGCACTACACTTACTGGCGGCACGACCGGCACGCCACCCTGTCCATCAGGCCCCGGGAGCGAAGGGCCGAATACCGGAATGATGGCGTTCAATTCGCATTCGCGCTAGCCGACGTGGTGCAGATAACGGAGCACACCACCCGATCCGGAGGTTCAAAAGGTTCACTTTTCAGCCAGTACGGGTACCAGGTTTTCGAACTGCGAGATGGCACTGAATTGCTAGTGACTTGTTTACTCTATTCTTTGTTGGGGCCCCAGGAGCTTATTCCCGCGGCTCAACGCGCCACGGTGCAGCACCGCATCTGCTGGCTGCCCGGCGACGAATTAAATTCTCCAACTTTGTTCTAAAGTTATCCTCATACCCTCCCCGCCCGCATGTACGCCACCCTCCAGCCCGACCTTGAGCAGCAGCTCCAGGAAATCAAAGACAACGGCCTTTTCAAGAAAGAGCGCGTGATTACCTCGCCCCAGGGCGCGGAAATTAACACCCAGGAAGCCGGCGAAGTGCTGAACTTCTGCGCCAACAACTACTTGGGCCTCAGCTCGCACCCCGAAGTAATTCGGGCCGCCAAGCACGCCATCGACACCCATGGCTACGGCATGTCGTCGGTGCGCTTCATCTGCGGCACCCAGGACATCCACAAGGAGCTCGAAGCCAAGCTGGCCGAGTTTCTGGGCACCGAGGACACGATTTTGTACGCCGCGGCCTTCGACGCCAACGGCGGCGTGTTCGAGCCGCTCTTCAACGAGCAGGACGCCATCATTTCCGATGCCCTCAACCACGCCTCCATCATCGACGGCGTGCGCCTATGCAAGGCCCAGCGCTACCGCTACGCGCACAACGACATGGCCGACCTGGAAAAGCAGCTCCAGGACGCCCAGGCCAAGGGCACGCGCCACCGCATCATCGTCACCGACGGCTCGTTTTCGATGGACGGCACCATCGCCCAGCTCGACAAAATCTGCGACCTCGCCGACAAGTACCAGGCCCTGGTGATGGTGGACGAGTGCCACAGCAGCGGCTTTTTGGGCAAAACCGGCCGCGGCACCCACGAAATGCGCGGCGTGATGGGCCGCGTCGACATCATCACCGGCACGCTGGGCAAGGCCCTGGGCGGGGCCATGGGCGGCTTCACCAGCGGCCGCAAAGAGATTGTAGACATGCTGCGCCAGCGCAGCCGCCCCTACCTGTTTTCCAACACCTTGGCGCCTGCCATCGTGGGGGCCTCGCTGCGCGTGCTGGAGCTGCTGACGGAAAGCACCCAGCTGCGCGACCAGCTCGAAGAGAACACCAAGTACTTCCGCGAAAAGATGACGGCCGCTGGCTTCGCCATTCCCGCCGGTGAGCACCCCATTGTGCCCGTCATGCTCTACGACGCCAAGCTGGCCCAGGAATTCGCCGCCCAAATGCTGGCCGAGGGCATCTACGTGGTCGGCTTCTACTACCCCGTGGTGCCGCAGGGCAAGGCCCGCATCCGGGTGCAGCTCAGCGCCGCCCACACCCGCGCCCAGCTCGACCAGGCCATTGCCGCCTTCGTGAAAGTAGGCAAGGCCCTGGAAGTGTTGAAGTAAGCCGTTAATTATCAGTTGCTCGTTGTCAGTTGTCAGTCCCTTGATGAGCAACTGACAACGAGCAACTGACAACGAGCAACCTAAAAAAAGGCGTCGCCCCCGGTGGGGGCGACGCCTTTTTTTAGGGCCCTGGGGCCCCGGCTACGCGGCCCGGAAGCCGGTAGCCTGACGGATGCTGCGCTCATTGCCGGTGGCCGGGTCGGTGTAGCTGTGGTCGCTCACTTCCACCGACAAGTGCTTGCCAATTAGCTCCTTGGTGTCCAGGTCTTTGCCATCGTGGGGCTGGATGCCCACGGCCGCGTACAGCGACAGGATGATGGGGTGGCCGGCGGGCGAGTTGTAGAAGCGCTGGCTCACGAAGCCGTCGGCGCTTTCCATACGGGCGGCGAAAAAGGGCACGTTCTGGTGCTCGCTGGTGCCTTCTTCAATGCCGGTGATTTCGACTAGGTGGCGGCCGTCGGGCAGGAAGCCTTTGTCTTGGTTTTCGGTGGCAATTTTCATGGTGGGAATTAATTAAACAGGGCGCAACAGGCGCGGGCTTGCTAACGCAGGGCCCCGCGCAGGGTTGGGCCCCAGCCGCTGCTGCCCGCCCCAATTGCGGGCTAAGCACAACCATTAAATATTCAATAAATCTGTTATCTTGGCTACCCCGTTTGTTATTAACAACCAGCGTCATGCATACCCTCATCTTCGCGGCCGGCCGGTATTCCCGACGTGGGATTCCGCGCCCCACTTTTTTTCACCGGCGGCCATGACTCGCCTGTTCTTAGTCGACGATCATTCCATAGTGCGCACCGGCCTGCGGGCCCTATTGGCTACCGAGGCCGACCTGGTGGTGGTGGGCGAAGCCAGCCACGGCCAGGAGCTGCTCGACTGCCTGCCCTCTACGCCCGCCGACGTGGTAATGCTCGACCTTGCCATGCCCGTGCTCGACGGCCTGGCGACCACCACGCGCCTGCGCGCCGAGTACCCGGGCCTGCGCGTGTTGGTGCTCACGATGATGGCCGAGCCCCAGCGTATCGGGGAGCTGTTTGCGGCCGGCGCGCGCGGCTACATGCTCAAAAGCGCTGGGCAAGCTGAGCTGCTGCTGGCCATCCGGGCCGTGGCGGCCGGCGGGCTGTACCTATGTTCAGATTTGGGCCTCTATCTACTGCAGCAAGTACTGGCCCACGCCGCCAGTCCCGCGGCCAAAGCGACTAACAGCCGATATGCTGGCCACCTCACCGCCCGCGAATTGGAAGTGCTGCGGCTGCTGGCCACCGGCCTTACCACCAACGATATTGCCGCCAAGCTCTTCACGAGCAAGCGCACCATCGAAACCCACCGCCAGCACATTCTGGAAAAAACCCAAACCAAGAACACCGCCGCCCTCATTCACCGGGCCGTGACGGAAGGCTTGCTGGACTAGGTGTGGCGCAGCGGCACCCGCGGGGATTACGCAGGCTGCTCAATATAACCATCCAATTTTTCAACCATTTAAATAAAGCGGCTGGCGTAGCACCTCCAGAGCTCTTGCGCTGCCCTCCGTATAGTCCGCATACAAAATCAGTATATTCCCAGGTGAAAAAATTGTACTCGGCTGGTAAGTTTGCAATATCTTCTTCCCTTCAAGCGTTTGCCAGCCAATAGCAAATTCACGAAGCTTGGTTTGTCGCGTCGTCGTACCCAGCGCACCAGTCAATCCATCACCCTGCCCTGCGGAATGCCCGGGGGCCCGGCGCTTTCCCACCACAAGCCCAGCCGTTATGCGTGTCTACCAAGAAGTCTTGCCCAACAGCTGTCTACTCATTCTGACTGATAGCGACGGTTGGGCGGGCCTCGCTCCCCTCGCCCGCGCCCTGCGCTGGGCCATGCGGCAGCCCCAGCGCCGCGTGTGGGTCGATTGCAGCAGCTTGGCCGATTTGAGCGCCCACGCCCTGTTTCTGCTGCGCCAAGGTGCCGACCGCCTACGCCAGCGGGGCGGCTGCCTGGTGCTGTGCCACCCGCCGCCCTCCCTCAGCGAGCCCCGGGCTGAGGGCCCTCCCCCCGGCTACCAGGTAGCTGCCTCGCTACTCGACGCCGACCAAGTATAAATCAGCATTTTGCCACATTTGGAGGTTGCAGCACCGGCCGTTGAGCAAGGAGAAATCCTCTTTGCTCAACGGCCGGTGCTTTGTTCGCCGCAACTCACGCCGCAAACCCGGTAGGGCCCCGGGCTAGGTAGCCGTGGCCACGGCCACGGGCTGGCCGGCGGGGCGGTTGTCTACACCCAACCACTCGCTGAGGCGCGCGGCTAGGTCGGGCGCCTCGAGGCCGCGGTACACTTCGCCGTGGCGCACGAGGCTCATCTGGCCGGTTTCTTCGCTCACTACCAGCACAATGGCGTCGGTTATTTCGGTGAGGCCAATGGCGGCGCGGTGGCGCAGGCCCAGGGCGGCGGGTACACCGGGGTTGTCGCTCACGGGCAGGATGCAGCGGGCGGCTTGCAGGCGGCCATTGGCCACAATCACGGCCCCGTCGTGCAGCGGACTGGTTTTGTTGAAGATGGTTAGCAGCAAGCGCTTGCTTACTTCAGCGTCGAGGCAGTCGCCCGATTCGGCGTAGGTGCTCAGGTCGGAGGCCTGGCTGAAGCAGATGAGGGCCCCGGTGTACTTGTTGCTCAGGCTCTTGGCCGCTTCCACGAAGGGTTCGACGGCCAGCGGCGCGGCGGCTTTCGAGCCCCAGCGCCAGTGCCGCACCCGCTCGAAGGCCGTGGCCTGCCCCACCGTCAGCAAAAACCGGCGAATTTCCTGCTGAAACAAAATGATGGTGGCCAGCACGCCCACGCTCATGAACTCGCCCAGGATGGTGGTGAGCAATTCCAGGCCCAACGCCTTCACTACCAAGTATAACAGGTAAAGCGAAGCCCAGCCCACGGCCACGCTCAGGGCCACCGAGCCGCGCAGCAGCTTGTAGAGCTGGTAGAGCAGCACGGCCACCAGCAGCACATCGGCCGCGTCGGTCCAGCCGAAACGCAAAAAGTCGATGGGAAAAGGGCCGGACACGGGGAAGACGCTGAAGGGTGGGGAAATGACTCGGGGCCCGGCAAGACAGCTAGGCCCAGTAAAGACTCCAAAAACCGACGCCGCGTTGCGAAGAACGCAATTTTTTGCCAGCAAACCGCGGCTAAAATGCAAAAAATGTCCCTACTCAGGCCTTGCTGGCGTCTTCTGGCTTAAAGATATTCAAATAGAGCTGAATTACCTGCGTGGCCCCACCCTGCAAAGCCAGCACGTGCAGGGCCGCCCTGCCGTTGCCAGCAACTGTTCAAAAACGCTGCAAATGGCGGGGCCGGGCCCCGGGCTAGCAAACCACGGCTGCCAGCGCGGGAGGCCACTAGCCCATTGGCGCTTGGCCGGCGGCGCAACACTTTCCCGGCCTGGGCCGCGCGGAGCGCAGGGCCTTTGATGTCATCAAGTTACGGCCGTTATCAACGCAATAAAAGCCCCGGCTACAGATTTTTTTGCTTTTTTTCGCACGCTCTGCCCCAAGCGGTGCGCGCCCGGGGCGGCGTTGCCACCCCCGTTTCCCAACGCCGCGCTAGGTTTCGATGGCCTACGCCACGGGCACGCTGCCGATTACCTCTGACAGCGGCAGCTCCACCGTGAACGTGCTCCCCTGGCCTTCGGCACTTACCACCGAAATCGTGCCGCGGTGCCACTCCACCACCGTTTTGCACGTGGCCAGGCCCAGGCCAGTGGTGTGCTCGCCGCGCAGCCCGGGCCGGCGCGCCCGGGTGAACCGGTCAAACAAATAGGGCTGCATCTCCAGTGGAATCCTGATGCCGTCGTCGATGACGTGGACGCGGACGCAGCCGGGGCCCGGCTCGACCCGTACGGTGATGGTGCCGGCATCGGGCGTGAACTTGATGGCGTTGTTGACCAGGTTGATGAGCACCTGGGCAACCTTGTTCACGTCCAGGTCCGCGTACAGCGGCGCGGCCGGCAGCGAATACGAAAAATGGTGGCGCGTGAGCCGCTGGCCGTGTTCGAGCTGCTCCAGCGGGACGCCCAAAACGTCGCCGATGTTTACCCGGTCGCGCTTCAGCGCCGAGTTGGCCGAGGCCAGGAACTCCAGGTTGATGAGGTCCCGGATCATCTTCACGCTGTCCTGGCTGGTGCTGGCCAGCACGTCGAGCATCTTCAGCATCTCGCCGTCGGGCTCGGGCTTGATCTCCTGGCGGAGGTAATCCGCGATTTGTTCCACCATAATGAACGCGCCGCTCAAATCGTGCGAAAGCATGTCGAGCGTGGCGTTTTTGCGGCTGTTGAACAGGTCAGCGTTTTGCTGGTACTGCTTCGTCACGGTGATGTTGTGCAGCGTGCCGCTCAGCCACACTGTTCCGCTGGCCGTTTTGCGGTAGTACGGGGTGAGGCAAAACCATTCGTCCGGCTGGCCAGGGCTTTGCAGGCGCACCTCTACCTCGTCCGAAATCAGCCCCTTGGACCACATCCGCCAGTAGTGGGCGAGGTACACCCGGTCGTCGGGGTGCAGGCGGCCGAGCAAGGCGGGCAGCTCGTTGTTCACCTGGGCCTGCGTGCCGTGCAGCACCCGCTCGTACGCGGTGTTTACGAACGCAACATGGTGGTCTGTCAGGTTGTACACGAACTGGACCCGGGCGTTGGCTTCCGCTTGTTCCAGAAAAAAGCTGGCAAAATCAAACACAGTGCAAGTATTAGTTTTGGATATGGAGCGGGGCGTAATGAGCAGTATAATAAAGCGGCCCGATTGGGCACGAAGCTCCTCTTTTGTTGACAAAAATACCCACGCCAGATAGCATTATAACAGCGGCGGGCCCGATTCGCTTCCCAGTTCGGAGACAGGGCTGCGGGCGGGAGCCGAATCAAACCACAGCGCAGCTTTATTTAAATATACTTGTAAACAACCGAATTACCTGCGCGGCCTCGGCTGCGTCGTGCACGCGCAGCAGGCGGGCCCCGCCTTGCAAGGCCAGCATGTGCAAGGCCGTGGTGCCGTTGAGGGCGGCCTCGGGCGTGAGGCCCAGGGGCCCGTACACCATTTTTTTGCGCGAAAGGCCCGCCAGCACCGCCCCCCCCAGGGCCCCCAGCTCGGGCAGCCGGCGCAACAATTCGTAGCTCTGGGCGGGGGTTTTGGCAAAACCGAAACCAGGGTCGAGCACCACGTCGTGGGCCCCGGCGGCGCGCAAGGCAGCCAGTCCGTCGCGGAAGAAGCGGAGCAGCGTCAGCACCAGGTCGTCTTCATAATCCGTCAACGTGCTCATCGTCTGCGGGGTGCCGCGCATATGCATCAGCACATAGGGCACGCGCAGGCGGCCCACGGTGGCAAACATGTCGGCATCCAACGTGCCGCCGCCCACATCGTTCACCAGGTCGGCGCCGGCGTGCACGGCGGCCTCGGCCACGGCCGCCCGGAAGGTATCAACCGAGATAAACGCGTCGGGAAACTCGCGGCGCAGGGCCCCCACGGCGGGCAGCAGGCGGGCCAGCTCCTCGGCCACGGGCACGTCGGCGGCGCCGGGGCGGGTACTGTAGGCGCCCACGTCGAGCACGGCGGCGCCGGCCGCGAGCAGGGCCCCGGCACGGGCCAGCAGGTCGGCCTCGGTGGCCACGCGGCTGCCGGCGAAAAACGAGTCGGGCGTGGCGTTGAGGATGCCCATCACCCGTGGCTGGCGCAGGTCGAGCAGGCGGCCGTGGGGGCTCAGGAGTGAATGGGTGAATGAGCGAATGAGCGAATGGGCGGGGGCAAGCGGGTTGGGCAGCATGGGGCGGGTGGGAATGAGCCGGACGGGGCAAGGTGGCCCAATATCCGCCGGGCGGGGCGAACTTGCGGCGGTGAAGGGCCACCATGCCACGGCCACCTTCACGCATTCGCTCATTCACTCGTTCACCCCTTGACCGCCACCCCCGCGCACTACGACCTGCTGCTGGCGCGCTGCCGCCAGCTGTTCCTGGCCAAAACCCACGACTACGGCACCGCCTGGCGCATCCTGCGCCTGCCGTCCGTCACGGACCAGATTTTCATCAAGGCCAACCGCATTCGCACCATTCAGGAGGTTGGCAACCAGCAGGTTTCCGACAGCGTGGACGAGGAGTTTGTGGCCATCGTCAACTACTGCCTCATTGCCCTGATGCAGCTGCACCTGCCCGCTGATACGCCCCTCGACATGGCCCCCGACGCCGTGGCCGCCACTTACGACCGCGAAGCCGCCGAAAACCGCCGCCTGCTGCTGGCCAAAAACCACGATTACGGTGAGGCCTGGCGCCAGATGCGCGTGAGCAGCATTACGGACCTGATTTTGATGAAATTGCACCGCGTGAAGCAACTGGAGAACCTCGGCGGCGCGGCCCAGGTTTCGGAAGGCGTGGAGGGCAGCTACCGCGACATGCTCAACTACGCCGTATTTGCTTTGATTTTGAGCGGGGCCTAGCCCGGGGCCCCGGGCCCGCCGTTTCCTTACCGTCTTTCTCGCCATGCCCATTCCTGTCCCCCACGCCTCGGCTGCCAGCGTGCCGCCCCCGCCCCCGCCGATGGCCCCGCCCCGGCCGCTGCGCTACTTCACCCGCGTGTGCTGGGTGGCGCTGGGGGCCCTGTTCGTGTTTTCGGGGCTGATTAAATTGAACGACCCGGTGGGCACGGCCTACAAGCTGGAGGAATACTTCGAGGTGTTTGCCAAGGACATCAGCCCGTTCTTTTTACACTTTAAGGACGCTGCCCGGTTCCTGTCCATCTTTCTCAGCTCGCTGGAAGTGGTGTTAGGCGTGGCCTTACTGCTGCGCTGGCACCTGCGCAAAACGCTGTGGGTGCTGCTGGCGCTGCTGGTATTTTTCGGCTTCCTCACGTTCTACTCGGCCGCCTTCAACAAAGTGACGGACTGCGGTTGCTTCGGCGATTTTCTCAAGCTCACGCCCTGGGCTTCGTTCACTAAAGACTTGGTGTTGTTGGGGTTGTGGGGCGTCGTGTTCTGGAACCAGCGGTTTTTGCGGCGCACCTTCGCCCCCGGCACCATGGGCCTGATGATGATGACCGTAGCCACGGCCCTGGCCGTGGGCATCGGGATGCGGGCCCTGGGCCACCAGCCGTACTTCGATTTCCTGCCTTATAAGGTAGGCAATAGCATTCCGCAGTTGATAAAGGCCCCCGAGGCGGCCCGCTACCGTTACACCTTCACCCGCAACGGCGAAACCAAGGAATTCGACCAATTCCCAACCGATTCGACCTGGAAGTACCAGGCCATGACGGTGCTGAACCCCGCGCAGTCGCGCCCCACCATCACCGATTTTGCGGTGTATGACCTCGAAGGCAACGACGTGACCAAGCAAATCCTGACCGGCAACAAGCTGGTTATCATCGTCCAAAATAGCAATAAGGCTGACCGCGAGCGGTTCGCGCCCATCAACACCCTGCTGGCCGCGGCTGAGAAGTCGCGCAAGCACATCGACGTGCTGGCCATCACCAGCACCAGCCCGGCCAAGTTCGACGCCTTCCGCCACGACGTGAACCTGGCCGTGCCCTACTACACCGCCGACGCCACCGTACTCAAGTCCATGGTGCGCTCCAACCCGGGGCTGATGGTGCTGCGGGACGGTAAAATCCTGGCCAAGTACCATTACCACGACGTGCCGAACCTGTACGACGTGGAGAAATTGTATTAGGGCCCCATGCTCACCTTTTTCCTCCGCCGCCTGGGCCAGGGCCTGCTCGTGCTGGTGGGCGTGGCGTGCACGGTGTTCTTCCTGTTTAATGTGCTGCCCGGTGACCCCGCCGCCCTGCTGGCCGGCCAGCGCACCGACCTGGCCACCAAGGCCGCCATCAACGCCGACCTGGGCCTCGACCAGCCCCTGCCCCAGCGCCTGGTGGGCTACCTCAACGACGTGTCGCCGCTGGGCGTGCACCCACGCGACTCGGCCGGGCGGGCCCGCTACGGGGGCCTCGCGGTGCTGCCACTGGGGCCCCGGGCGCTGGTGCTGAAGGTGCCGTATTTGCGGCGCTCGTTCCAGAGCAACAAGGACGTGCTCAGCATCTTGCTCGATTATTTCCCCGGCACGCTGTGGCTGGCGCTGGCGGCCATGCTCATTGCCAGCGTTATCGGGGTAGGCCTGGGCGTGCTGGCGGCGCTGCGGCCCCAGTCGGCGCTGGACCGAACTCTGGTAACGACCTCGGTGCTGGGAATTTCAGTGCCGTCGTTCGTGGCAGCTATCCTCATCGCCGTCACGTTTGGCTTTTATTGGAGCCACTGGACGGGCCTGAGCCTGACCGGCCAACTGTTTGAAACCGACCCGTTCACGGGCGAGCAGCACCTGGTGCTGCGCAATTTGCTGCTGCCGGCCGTGGCGCTGGGCGTGCGGCCGCTGGCGGTCATCACGCAGCTCACGCGGTCCAGTATGCTGGATGTGCTGGGGCAGGATTACATCCGCACGGCGCGGGCCAAGGGCCTGAGCTACCGCGCCACCGTGCTGCACCACGCCCTGCGCAACGCCCTGAACCCGGTGGTCACGGCCGTGTCGGGCTGGCTGGCCTCGCTGATGGCGGGCGCGTTCTTCATCGAGTACATTTTCAACTGGAAGGGCCTGGGCACCGTCACGCTGCGGGCCGTCGAGAACCTCGATTTTCCAGTCGTGATGGGCGCCACGCTGTTCGTAGCGGCGCTGTTCGTGCTCATCAACATCGCCGTGGACGTGCTTTACGCCGTGCTCGACCCGCGGGTGAAAATCACGTAACATCGTTACCAGAGAGCAGTTAAAAGGAAGCAGTGGGCCCCCAGGGCGTCATGCTGAACGCAGCGAAGCATCTTTGCCGCGGCAGTAATCCAATCGATTGGGTTAGTTGCGCAAGGAAGATGCTTCGCTGCGCTCTGCATGACGCCCTGGGGCTCTATTGCTCACTGCTCACTGCTAATTAAAAATGCACCTTTCCTTACTCGGCATGCCCGGCTCGGGCAAAACCACGCTGGGCCGGGCCCTGGCCCAGCACTTCAACTGGCGGTTTCTGGACCTGGACGCCGAGATTGTGGCGCGGGCTGGGCAGGCCATTCCGGTCATTTTTGCCGAGCACGGCGAGGCCTATTTCCGGCAATTGGAGGCCGAGGCGCTGCGGGCCGTAGTGGCCCGCCCGGGGCCCCTGGTGCTGGCCACGGGCGGCGGTACGCCCTGTTTCCACGACAACATCAACGTGCTCAACGCCAATACGTTCACGCTGTGGCTGGATGTGCCGGCGGCCGTGCTGGCGCGGCGCCTGGAGCGCGGCGGCGCGGCGCGGCGGCCGCTGCTGGCCGCCGCGGGGCCCCAGTTGGCCGCGTCGCTGGCCGAAACCCTGGCGGCCCGCCAGCGGTTTTATTCGCAGGCCCGCTTACGCTTTGCGGAAACCCGCGTGCCGCTGGCCGCGTTGTTGCCCGCGTTGGCCCAAGCAGGCTTTCCGGCCGGGGCCCCCGTTTAGGCTGGGGCCCGTAAATTTGTGAGCCGAAGTGTTCGCGTAATTCCCTCTTTACCTATGCAATCAGCACCCGCAGCTCCTGCCCCCGCCGCCCCGCGGCCCAAACACAAAGGGTCGGCCCAGCTTTTCGAAAACCCGCTGCTCGAGCGGCTCTCGCACACCCACATTGCCTGGCCAGTGGGCATTTTCGCCGCCACTACGCTGCTGAGCCTGTACTACGGCTTCACCCACGGCTTTCTGTCGGGGCTCTCGGCGCTGGGGTTGTTTTTAGGCGGGCTGCTCCTGTTCACGCTCGTCGAGTACGCGGTGCACCGCTACCTCTACCACTTGCCGGCCACCACGCCGCGCAAGGCCAAGTTTCAGTACACGATGCACGGCGTGCACCACGAGTTCCCGAAGGACAAGACGCGGCTGGCCATGCCGCCCATCGTCACGGTGTTCGTAGCGTCGCTGCTGTTTTTCATTTTCCGGCTCGTGTTTGGTAGTTGGGCATTTGGCATTTTGGCTGGCTTCACGTTCGGCTACGCTTCGTACCTGTTTGTGCACTACGCCATTCACGCGTATTCGCCCCCCAAAAACTTCCTCAAGGTGTGGTGGACGCACCACAGCCAGCACCATTACCGGCAAGACGAGGTGGCCTTTGGCGTGAGCAGCACCCTCTGGGACCACATCATCGGCACCATGCCCAAGGCCCGCCAGGGCGAGTAGGGCCCCCGGCCCAGCCACAGAAAAGCGGCGCTTCCCAGCTGGGGAAGCGCCGCTTTTTTGTGGGTTACGAGTTGTCAAGTTGCTAGCTATCAATAGTTAGCTGGCAACTGACAACCAGCAACTGCTAACTAACGAAGCAATTTCTCGGGGCCCTAGGCGTTGTTGCCCCCGCCGCCGATGTTTCTGATAACGAAGATAACTAAGGCGATAACGAGCACCACGCCGATGATGCCCGTGTAGGCCCCGCCCTTAAAAATGCCGGCAATAGCGTCGGAGCTACTCAGGAAAGATGTGAGAACGCCAGGCAACAGGAACAGGGAAAACTGAAGGGGACGCATGGCGCTAAGGAGTGAAAGAAGGAGGGCACTAGCGCATCTGGCTCATCATAATGCTGTTACCATCGGCAAAAGGTTGAGCCTGGGGGCCCTACCAACTGCCGCTGGCGCCGCCGCCGCCGCTGTCGCCGCCCCCAAACCCGCCGAAGCCACCGCCACCTCCTCCGCCAAAGCCGCCGCCCCCGCCGCCAAAGCCCCCGCCGCCGCCAAAGCCGCCCAACCCTCCAAAGAGAATGGGCCCGAACCCGCCGCTGCGGCCACCCCCGCCGCCACCGCCGCGGCGGCTAATCTGGATGAAGATGAAAATAGCAATCAGGATGACGACGATCAGGCCGAAGCCGGGGCCCCCGCCGCCTTGGCCGCGGTCTTGCGCCTCGGCCGGGTTGGCCTTGTACTCGCCGCGGGCCAGGGCAATGAGCTGGTCGGTGCCGCGGTCGAGGCCGGCATAGTACTGGTTTTGCTTAAAGGCCGGCACCAGCGTGTTGCTGATGATGCGCTTGGCCAGGGCGTCGGGCACGGCTCCTTCCAGGCCCCGGCCGGTTTGGATGCGGGCGGCGTGCTCCTGCTGCGCCACCAGCACCAAAATGCCGTTGTTCTGGCCCTTCTGGCCAATGCCCCAGGCCCGGTACAGCTGCTGGGCATAGTCGGCAATCTCGTTGCCGCCCAGGTTGGGCACGGTCACAACGGCGATTTGCGACGAGGTGCTGTCGTTGTAGGCCACCAGTTTTTGCTCCAGGGCGTCGGCTTCCTGGGGTTGCATCAGGTGGGCCAGGTCGTTGACGAGGCGCGGCGGATCGGGGCGCGCGGGCAGGCCCTGGGCCAGGGCCCCGGCGGCAGCCAGCACAGCCAGCAGCAGCACGCCCAGCACGCGCCGCAGCCAAGGCTGCCTGGCGACCACTTGCAGGCAAGGGGCCCAGCTCATGAGCGGGGCGACGGCTCATCGCCGCCAATGGAGATGCTGTCGTCCAGCTCGTTCTGGTCGGTGGCCGCGTCGTAGGGGAAATAACGCTTCAGCTGCTCGCCCACTTGGCGGATGCCGTGCTCAAGGCCGGCCACGTACTTCTCCTGCCGGAAATCGCGGAGCACGGCCTCCTTGGTCGCCTCCCAAAAATCGTCGGGCACCACCGAGTTGATGCCCACATCGCCGGCAATGGCGAACTGGCGGCTGGTCCAGGCCAGGTAAAACAGCACGCCGTTGCGCTGGGCGGTGCGGTGCATGCCCAGCTCGCCAAACACCTGCGCCGCCCGGTCGAGGGGCTCGGGCGTGGGGCAGGTGTCTTCCAAATGCACCCGGATTTCGCCCGACGTGGTGACCTCCGCCTGCCGGATGGCCGCCACTAGGGCCGCGTCCTGCGCGGGGGTGAGGGGAGATTTCATAGCTTATCAGTTAACAATTAACAGTGAGCAGTGAACAGTTTGCCGGCGGGCAATCGTGCTGCCCGGCTTACTAACTGTTCGCTCTCACTGCTCACTGATAATTTAGAACTGCACCGTGGGGGCCTTACTGGCGGCGGCATCTGCCTCGAAGTAGGGCTTCTCTTTGAAGCCGAACATGTTGGCAAACAAGTTGTTCGGGAACGAACGGGTGAAGGTATTGTAGTCGGTGGTGGAGGTATTGAAGTCGTTGCGGGCTACGTTTATGCGGTTTTCGGTGCCTTCAATCTGAGCTTGCAGCTCCTGAAAGTTAGCGTTGGCCTTCAGCTCGGGGTAGTTTTCCGACACGGCCAACAGGCGGCCCAGGCCGGAGGATAGCTGGCTTTGGGCGGCCTGGAATTTCTGGATGTTTTCGGGCGTCAGCTGGTCGGCGTTCAACTGCACGCTGGTGGCCTTGGCGCGGGCCTCGATAACGCCCTCCAGGGTCGATTTCTCGAAGTTGGCGGCCCCCTTCACGGTGTTCACCAGGTTGGGAATCAGGTCGGAGCGGCGCTGGTAGGCGCTTTGCACAGCGGCCCACTTATTTTTCACTTCCTGGTCGCGGGTGACCATGCCGTTGTAGCCACACGACGATTGCGAGAGCAGGATAACAAAGCCGGCGAAGTAGAGGAGGAGGCGTTTCATGAGGAAAGCGGGTGAGGTGAAAGAGGGTGAAGACGAAAGAAAGTGGCGCGGGGCCCAACCGGACGGGCCCCAGGCCGGTTGAGGCCAGCGGCAGGGCCCCATACGCAACCGTGGCCCAGTGGTTGTTTGCCAGCCGGGGCCGTACTTGCGGGCCAGTGAAGCTGCAAGTACGGCCGGTTTCCTCATTTTTACTTTCTCCCGCTGTGAAAGCCATCATTCCCGTTGCCGGCATTGGCTCGCGCCTGCGCCCCCACACCCACACCCAGCCCAAAAGCCTGGTGCCAGTGGCCGGCAACACCATCCTGGGCCACATCATCGACCGCCTGACGGCCGCCGGCCTCACCGAGTTCGTGTTCGTGGTGGGCTACCTCGGCGACAAGGTGGTGAGCTACGTGCGCCGCCACTACCCCGACTTGAAAGCCACATTTGTGCTGCAAGAGCCCCGCGAGGGCCTGGGCCACGCCCTGTGGCTGGCGCGCGACACGTTCCGGCACGACCCCGACGGGGTGCTGATTTTGCTCGGCGACACCATTGTGGACGTGGACCTGCCCGCCCTGCTGGCCACGCCGGGCACGGTGCTGGCCGTGAAGGAAGTGAAAACGCCCTCGCTTTTCGGCCTGGTGGAAACGGGCCCCGGGGGCCGCGTGCGCAAAGTGGTGGAGAAGCCCACCATCCCCAAGTCCAACTTTGCCTTGGTGGGCCTCTACAAGCTGGCCGACGCAGGAAAATTGGCGGAGGCCCTGGAGTGGCTCATTGCCAGCAACGTGCGCACCCACGGCGAGTACCAGCTCACCGACGCCCTGATGCACCTCATCGAGGAGGGCGAGGAGATGACCACGGCCGCCGTGGACAACTGGTTCGACTGCGGCCGCAAAGACACCCTGCTCGAAGCCAACGCCCGCCTGCTCAACCGCCCCGAGTTCCTGGAGCCGCGCGACTACTCCGAGTTCGTGGGCACGGTCATCATCCCACCCGTTAGCATCGGGCCCGGCTGCCGCATCGAGAACTCCATCATCGGCCCCAACGTGGCCATCGGCGACAAAACCATCGTCGAGCACACCATCATTAGCAACTCCATCATCGGCTCGTACTCCGAGCTGCGCTCGGCCGTGATGCACGACTGCATCGTAGGCTCCGACGCTTCGTTCCGGGGCCTCAACCACAGCCTCAACATCGGCGATAACACCGAAATTGACTACAGCTAGGGACCCGGGGGCCCTATAACAGCGCCCGCGAGCAACCACTTTTCTTGTGGCGAGGTATTAATGCCCAATATTTTAGCTAAGCAAACTGGTCAAAGCTGTTATTGAGCAACAGTTGGAGAGGCTGTTCCGTTAGTTGACTTAAATCAAGATTTTGTTGTTTCAAAGAATCTGAGTGGTAGCTTGTTGCGTTAAAAATCAATTTTTACCCCCAATCCGCCGCCACTTTGGTCAAATTCGACACACTCTCTATTGTGGTGCCCGTTTACAACGAGGCCCGCACCATCCACCAAATCCTGGACTTGCTGCGCGAACTGCAGCTCCTCAACGGCATTGGCAAGGAGATTATTCTGGTAGACGACTGCTCGACCGACGACTCGGCGGCGGCCATCAACGCCTACGCGGCGCGCTACCCCGGCCTGGGCCTGCGCCTGCTCGCCCACCCCGTGAACCAAGGCAAGGGCGCGGCCCTGCGCACGGGCCTGCGGGCGGCCACCGGCGACTACGTCATCGTGCAGGACGCGGATTTGGAGTACGACCCGGAGGAATACAACTTGCTGCTGAAGCCCATTCTGAAGGGTTTTGCCGACGTGGTGTTCGGCTCGCGTTTTTTGGGCGGCAACCCACACCGCATCCTGTTTTTCTGGCACAGCATCGGCAACTACTGGCTCACGGTATTCTCCAACATGACCACCGACCTGAACCTGACGGACATGGAAACGTGCTACAAGCTGTTTCGGCGCGACATTATTCAGGGCCTCGACCTGAAGAAAAACCGCTTCGGCTTCGAGCCCGAAGTGACGGCCAAGGTGGCGCGGGTGCCGGGCGTGCGCCTCTACGAAGTGGGCATCAGCTACTACGGCCGCACCTACGCCGAGGGGAAAAAGATTGGCTGGCGCGACGGTTTCCGGGCCATCTACTGCATCCTCAAGTACGGCCTGCTCAAGGCCTAGCCCATGGCAAGCGCTGGTTTGGGGCCCCAGCGGGCCTTCGCGGGCCGGTCGGGGTGGTGGTGGCTGGCGCTGGGGGCCCTGCTGGTGGGCGCGGGGCTGCGGCTGTGGCAGTGGGCGCTGGGCACCACGTTTTTCATGGACGAGCTAGCCGTGCTGCACAACGTAGCCACTCGCTCGGCTAGCCAGCTGGTGCGACAGCCCCTGGCCGAGGCCCAAGTGGCCCCGCCGCTGTTCCTGCTGCTGGAAAAAGCCTGCCTCACGTGGCTGGGCCACTCGGAGCAGGCGCTGCGCCTGCCCGCGTTGCTGGCGTCGCTGGCGGCGCTGCCGCTGCTGTGGGCCGTGGCCCGGCGCGTGCTCGACGAGCGGGTGGTGCCGCTGGTGCTGCTCACGGTGGCCGTCGGGTTCACTTTCGTGTTCTACAGCAACCAGGCAAAGCAATACGCGGGCGACGTGGCGGCCGCCCTGCTGGTGCTGTGGCTGGCGCTGCGCCTGCGCGACGCGCCGGGCCCCCCGCCCCGCTTTCGGGCCCTGGCGGCGGCAATTGGCCTGGTGCTGCCTTTTTATTCGCAGGCTTCGTTGCTGGTGCTGAGCGGCTGCGGTGGGGCCCTGGTGCTGTTGGCCGCCCTTGATGCCGGCCGGCCGCGGCTGCACGCCACCGGGGCTGTGGTGGCGGCCTGGGCCCTGGGCAGCGGCGCGAGCCTGTGGCTGGCCCAGTCCCTGCTGCGCCCCATCGACCGCGCCTTCATGCATTTTTTCTGGCGCGAAGGGTTCCTGCCCCTCACATCCCGCCTGCCCGTGGTGCTGGCCGGCGAGCTGACGGAGCGCTGGGCCAACGGCCTGGGGTGGCCGCATCCGGCCATCCTCTGGGTGGTGGGGGGCGCGGTGGGCGCCGGGCTGCTGTGGTGGCAGCGGCGCGAAGCGGCACTGCTGCTGCTGGCGCCCTGGCTGCTGGCCGCGGTGGCCTCGGCCCTGCGGCAATTTCCGTTGCGCATGCGCCTGATGGATTTCCTGGTGCCCACGCTGGTTATCTTTCTCTTCGCCGCCTTGCAGGAAGTGGTGCGCGGAGCCTGGCGCCGGGGCCGGCCGCTGGGCGTGGCCGCGCTGGTACTCTGCGCCGCGCCCATCGGCTACAGCACCACCCGGCACAATTTGCCGCCCTTCAGCGTCGAAGACGTGGAGCCCTTGTTTGCCCAACTGGCGCGGGTGCGGCGCCCCACCGACGCGGTTTATGTGTACTACGGCGCGGGCCAGGCGCTGCGCTGGTACGGGCCCCGGTACGGCCTAGGGCCGGGCCGGGCCGTGCTGGGCCACTGCTACCGCCACCTGCCCGGGGCCGAGCGCCACTACCTGGCCGAGGCCGACGCCTTCCGGGGGCGGCGGGTGTGGCTGGTGATGGTGCACTTCGACCCGTACGAATCGCAGGTGCTGAATGCGTACCTGGGCAGCATCGGCCGCCGGGGCCCCAGCCTGCGCGTAGCCCAGCGAATGCCCGACGAATCGGTGGGCTACCCCGTGGTGTACGCCCAGCGCTACGACTTGACCGATGCCAAGCGAGCGGCCCGCTTTGCGGCGTCTACGTTTCCGTTGCCGCCGGCCCCGCTGCGGCCCGCCAACGAAATCTGCTGGAGCTGCTATGGCCCACAGGTCATCGGCGGGGGCCAGTAGGCCGGCCGCGCTAGGCCCCGGCCGGCGGCAGGTGCAGCTGCGCCACCGCCTGGTCCACCAGGGTTGCGGGCGGCGCGTCGTCGGTGAGGCGCAGGCCGTAGGTTGGCTTTTCGAGCGTGGCCAGTTGCGAGTCGAGCATGTCGGCCTTCATGTAGTGGCCCTGGCGGGCGGCCAGGCGGGCGCGCAGCACTTCCACGTCGGTGTCGAGAAATACCCAGCTGAGGGGGGCCCCGGCGCCGGCCTGCAAGGTTTGGCGGTAGGCTTCCTTCAGCGCCGAGCAGGCCAGCACGGCCCCGCCAGCCGCGCGCCACTGGCCCAGGTTGGCGGCCAGGGTGGCCAGCCAGCCGGCCCGGTCTTCGTCGGTGAGGGGGTAGCCGGCGGCCATCTTGGCCACGTTGGCGGCCGGGTGAAAATCGTCGCCGTCGTAAAACGGCAGGCCTAAGCGGGCGGCCAGCAGCTGGCCCACGGTGGTTTTGCCGCTGCCCGAGACGCCCATGACAATGATGAGGGGTGGGTTCATGGCCCTAACTAACGCCGTTGGTTGAGCTTGGGTTGGCGCGCCGGGCGCGGGCCCGGGATTATTTCACGGTTTGCCATAAGAGCGGCCGAGCGGCCGCGGGGCCCTGGCCGGATTAGGGCCGTGCGGTTCGAGCCGCGTTTTTTACCGTTCGGCAGGCGCGGGGGCCGCTCGCGGGGCGCGGCGTTGGGGCCCCGGGGGCGGGCCGGTAGGTTTGGGCCATTCTTTCACCACCCCAGCCACTTCACTGCCATGCGCACCGCTTTATTTACCCGTTATTTTTCGGTAGCCGCCCTAGGGCTCGCCACGGCCGCTGCCCACCCGGCCCCCGCCCAACCCGCCGCCGCGCCCATCGCCAACGCCGCCGCGCTGGTGGCTCCCGCGGTCCACCCTGCCTTTACGGTGCGCGTGGTGGGGCAGGGCCGGCCGGTGCTGCTCATTCCGGGCCTGACGTGCCCCGGCGCGGTGTGGGACGAAACGGTGGCCCGCTACCAGGGCCGCTACCAGTGCCACGTGGTGTCGCTGGCGGGCTTTGGCGGGGTGGGGCCCCAGCAGCCGGTGCCACCGGCGCTGCTGCTGGGGGCCCGCGACCAGCTGCTGGCCTACGTGAAGGCGCAAAAGCTGGGCCGGCCCGTCGTCATCGGCCACAGCCTGGGCGGCTTCCTGGCCCTGTGGATGGCCGCCACCGACCCCGGGGCCCTGGGCCCGCTCGAGATTGTGGATTCGCTGCCCTTTTTGTCGGCTATCCAAAACCCCGCCGCCACCGCCGAAACTGCCCGCCCGCAGGCCGAGCAAATGCGCCAGCAGGTGCGCCAGGGCCGCCTCACGCCGGCCGCCGAGCGTCAGCTGGTGGCCGCGCTCGTCACCGATTCGGCCCGCATCGCGCAGGTGGCGCGCTGGGGCCTGGCCTCCGACCCCGGCACCGTGGCCCAGGCCATGTACGACCTGTACACCACCGACCTGCGGGCCGACCTGGCGCGCATCCAGCAGCCGGTGATGGTGCTGGGCTCGTGGGCCGGCTACCGGCAGTACGGAGCCACCAAGGAGAGCACCCGTGCCATCTTCGCCCAGCAGTACGCCCGGCTGCCGCAGGCGCGCATCGAGCTGTCCGATACTGGCCGTCACTTCCTGATGTACGACGACCCGCAGTGGTTCTTCGCCCAAACCGACGGTTTTTTGCAGCAGCCGGGCGTGGTTAAAAAATAGGGCCCCGGGCGTCCCGGCACCTTTTCTTTCTCAGCTAAAAAACTCTTTCCCATGCACGCGCACGACTTGACGGCCCTGAAGCTGGAACTTTCGGTGAAGGCCAAAAACGGGGTCGACTTTATTGCGGCCGCCACGCTGCTCTGGGTGGCCATTGCCTTCGTGTGGGCGCAGCCCACCAGCCCGGCCCACCGCGGGTTTCTCACCTTTTGCCTTAGCGGGCTGATGCTGCCGCTGGCGTTCGGGTTCTCCAAGGTTTTCCGCACCACGTGGACCATCCCGGGTAACCCGTTGCAGCCGCTGGGGCTGTGGCTGAACGTGGCCCAGCTGTTTTATTTCCCTTTTCTGGTGTTCATTTACCTGCGGCAGCCGGCGTACTTCATCCTCGTGTACGGCGTCATCACGGGGGCCCACTTGTTCCCCTACGCCTGGTTTTACCACGAAAAAGCCTTCGCCGTGCTGGCGGGCGTCATGGCCATCGGCTGCCTGGTCATCGGGCTGAACACCAGCGTAGCGACGCTGTACTACCTCCCGGTGTTCATGGCGGGGGCCCTGGCGGTGCTGGGCGTAATGCTGTTCGCATCGTACCAAAAACGGGCGGCCCAACTCCCGTTGGGGGCCCCGGCCATTGCCTGATTTCCGCTTTTCTCACGTCACTTAGCGCGCCCCGTGTCCCTTTCCCGCCGACGGCTTTATTGGGTATTGCAGGTGGCCGGCTGGGCGCTGTACGGGGCCCTGGGGCTGCTGCTGATTCACTTATTTGCCTTCGCGGTGGCCATCACCTGGCACCTGGTGGCCATTCAGGTGGCGATGGTGGCGGTGCTGCTGCTCACCAGCCACGGGCTGCGCACGCTGTTTGGGCGGCGCGGCTGGCGGCGGCTGGGCCTGGGCGGGCTGCTGTGGCGCCTGGCGCTGGCCAACGGCGCGGCCGCCCTGGGCAGCCAGCTGGTGCTGGGGGCCCTCATTGCGCTCGTCATCCGGCCGCCGGCCAGCCTGGGCGGCCTGGCGGGCGGCAGCCAGTTTGTGGGCTACGTGCTGCAAACCTATTTCGTGCTCTGGCTGTGGACGGCCTGCTACTTCGGCCTGCACTACCTCGACCGCTACAAACAGGCCGAGGTGGACCGCTGGAAGCTGGCCGCCGCCGCCCGCGAGGCCGAGCTGCGCACGCTGCAAGCCCAGCTCAACCCGCACTTTTTGTTCAATGGGCTGAACAACATTAGGGCCCTGGTGATGGAAGACCCCGCCCGCGCCCGCGCCATGATGACGCACCTGGCCGAGCTGCTGCGCTACACCATGCAGCGCAACGGCACCGCGCAGGTGCCGCTGGCCACCGAGCTGGAAATCGTGGACAACTACCTCCAGCTCGAAGCCTTGCAGCTCGAAGAGCGCCTGCGCTACTCGCTCGACGTGGCCCCCGACGCCCTGCCCCTGCTGCTGCCGCCCATGACGCTGCAACTGCTGGTCGAAAACGCCATCAAGCACGGGCTGGCCCCGCGGCCGGCCGGCGGCTTGCTCAGCCTCAGCGCCCGTAGGGCCCCGGCCGACGGCAGCCTGTGCATTGCCGTGCGCAACACCGGCGTATACCAGCCCCGCCCCGGCCACCCCGGCGTGGGCGTGCGCAACGTGCAGGAGCGCCTGCACCTGCTGTTTGGGCCGGCCGCGGCCTTTGCCATCGGCCCCGACCCGCTGCTGCCCGACACCGTGCTGGCCGAGCTGCGCCTGCCCGCGCCCGCTCTTCAACCCCTTGCTGATGAACGCTCTGCTGATTGACGACTCGCGCCTGGCCCGCACCGAGCTGCGCCACCTGCTGCGCGCCTTCCCCGACGTGGCGGTGGTGGGCGAGGCCCGCCACGCCGACGAGGCCCGCCAGCAAATTGCCGCCCTGCGGCCCGACGTGCTGTTTCTCGACATCCACATGCCCGGCGAAACGGGGTTCGAGCTGCTGGCTTCGCTGGAAGGGCCGGCTCCGCGCGTTATTTTCACCACTGCTTACGACCAGTACGCCCTGCAAGCCTTTGAGGTCAACGCCCTGGACTACTTGCTGAAGCCGGTGAGCGAAACCCGGCTGGCGGCGGCGCTGGCCAAAATCCGGGCGCTGGCCGGGGCTGTTGGGGCCCCGGCGGCCGCGCCCGAGCCGGCGCTGCCCGCCCTCGCGGCCCACGACCAGGTGTTTGTGAAGGACGGCGAGCGGTGCTGGTTTGTGCGCCTAGCCGACATCCGGCTGTTCGAAATCAGCGGCAGCGCCACGCGGGTGTACTTCGAGCAGCACCGGCCGCTCATCCCGCGCAGCTTGCAGCAGCTGGAGGCCCGCCTCGACCCCAAGGTTTTTTTCCGGGCCAACCGCCAGCAAATCATCAACCTGCACTGGGTGGCCGGCATCGCGCCCTGGTTCAGCAACACGCTCAAAATCAGCCTCCGCGAGGGCCCCGACGTGGAAGTATCGCGCAGCCAGTCGGGCCTGTTCCGCGAATTGATGAGCCTATGAGCCGGCGCACAATGTAGCGTGGCCGCGCTACCCGTGGGGCCTAAGCCATTTCTAACCCGGCGCTGGCTGGCGTACTTTGCAGCTATTACCCGCCGTTTGCTCCGCATGATGTTTCGCCGATTTTCGCTCCTGCTTGCTTTGCCGCTGAGCTTACTCACCGCCCGGCCCGCGCCGGCCCAAACGCCCCTGGGCCAGCCCTCGCTTGACGAGGCCAAGGTGCAGATTTGGTGCGCCACGGCCCGCTTCGTGTACGACGACGCCGGCCGCGCTGGCCTCAAAAGAACCGTGCGCTGCGCCGGCGCCGATTTGCCCGCCCTGGCCGCCAGCCTGCGGCCCGACAGCCTGCGCGTGTTCAGCCTGCTCTACCAGCCCATCGAGAGCCGGGGCGCTATTTACCAAGGCAAAAAAACCACCGGCGCCCGGCTGGGGGCCCTGGTGAAGTCCATTGTGCAGAAACTGAAGGCCTCCCCCGCCCGCCGCCGCGACCCCGCCCGCCTGGCCCGCCTGCAAGCCCTCGAAACGGCCCTCACCAACTACGTGGCCAGCGGCACGCCCCTCGGCGACGTGCCCGCCGCCATGGTGCCCGCCACCGCCGACACCACCGCCACCGCCGGCAACGGGGCCCCCGGCCCCGCCGAAGCCGCTGAGGCCCAGGCCGTGCGCGACGCCAACCCCGGGGCCCTAACGCCGCCTGGCGCGGCCGCGCCGTCGGCCACGGCCAGCCTGCTCGACCGCTTCGCCGCACCCCTGGCCCTCATTTTGGGCATTCTCAGCCTGGTGCTGTACGTTATGCTGCGCATCAGCCTGGGGCAGTGGCGGCGGCAGCAGCGCCGCGAAACCCTGAGCGCCACCCACGCCGCCGCCGCCGCTAAAACCGCCGCCGAGCAAGCCGCCGCCGCCGTGGCCGACGCCACCGCCCGCGTGAAGCGCGCCGAGGCCCTGGTACTGGCCGCCGGGGCCCCCAGCGAAACCCCCGCCCCGCCCGCCGCCGCCGAACTCCTCACCCCCACCCAGCGCCTGGAAGTGGAGCGCCTTGTAAGCCAGCGCGTGGACGAGGAAATGGACTGGCTCCGCGGCCAGCTGCCCGGGCTGCTGGCCGCCGCCGCTGGGGCCCCGCCGGCGCCGAACACGGCGGAGTAGCCAGCTGCCGGGGAACGTCACGGGGCCCTTGGCAGCCGAATATTATATATTTGAAAAATACTACCGCCCTTCGGCTCTTCCCTTTTCGTATGAACCCCACCCACACGCTGGCCCTGCTGGGGCTGCTGGTGGCCCCGGCCGCCTGCCGGGCCACCTCGCCACCCCGCAACACGCTGCCCAACCACCAGGCCCTCACCGAAATGACGGTGCCCGAGCCCGGCGACCCCACCCACGCCAAGCGCCCCCAATACGTGCCCCCCCTTGCCCCGAACCCGCCCTTGAAATACCCCGTTGCCCGCAAAACCGACCAGGTTGACGACTACTTCGGCACCAAAGTGCCCGACCCTTACCGCTGGCTCGAAAGCCTCGACACGCCCGAAACCAAGGCCTGGGTGACGGCCGAAAACGAGGTGACCTTCGGCTACCTGGGCCAGATTCCGTTCCGCGACAAAATCCGCGACCGGCTCACCAAGCTCTGGAACTACGAGCGCTACGGCGTGCCCGAGCAGGTGGGCGAGCGGCTGGTGTTCAGCAAAAACGACGGCCTGCAAAACCAGGCCGTGCTGTACGTGCAAACCGGCGCCGGCGAGCCCCAGGTGCTGCTTGACCCCAACAAGTTCTCGGCCGACGGCACCACGGCGCTGGCGGGCACGGCCTTCAGCAACGACCACCGCTACCTGGCCTACGCCACCAGCGGCGGCGGCTCGGACTGGCACCAGGTGAAAATCATGGACTTGACGACGAACAAAACCCTGCCCGAAACCCTGGATTGGGTGAAGGTGTCGGGCACGTCGTGGGTGAAAAACGGCTTCTACTACAGCCGCTACGACGCGCCCAAGGCCGGCGAAAACGGCCTGGCCGGCAAAAACGAGTTCCACAAGGTGTACTACCACCAGCTGAACACGCCCCAGAGCGCCGATAAGCTGGTGTACGAGGACAAGAAGATGGTGCTGGGCTTCCGCATGGCCGACGCCACGGAGGACGAGCGGTTCCTGATCTTGTCCTTGACCGATGGCAAGGCCGACGGCAGCCGCCTGCTGGTGCGCGACCTGCACGACCCCAAGCAGGCCGCCACCTGGGCCACGCTCATCCCCTCCTACGCGTCGCACAACCACGTGCTGGGCAACGTGGGCGGCGAAGTACTGGTGTACACCGACTACAAGGCGCCGCGCTTCCGGGTGGTGCGCATCGACCCAAAGAAGCCCCAGGAAGCCAACTGGCACGACGTGCTGCCCGAGGCCAAAGACAAGCTGGAGGACGTAAGCCAGGTGGGTGGGCACCTGGTGGCCACGTACTTGCACGACGCCAGCTCGCAGGTGAAGGTGTACGACGAAACGGGCAAGTTCCAGCACGACGTGGCACTACCCGCCATCGGCACGGCCAGCGGCTTCGGCGGCCGGCGCACCGACAAGACGGTGTACTACGCCTTCACGTCGTTTGCTTACCCGACCACGATTTACAAGTACGACCTGGCCACCAACGCCAGCACCGTGTTTAGGGCCCCCACGGTGGACGTGAACCCGGACGACTACCTGACCACCCAAATCTTCTACGCCAGCAAAGACGGCACGAAGATTCCGATGTTCATCGTCCACAAAAAAGGCGTGAAGCTGGACGGAAAAAACCCGACTTACCTCTACGCTTACGGCGGGTTCAACATCTCGCTGACGCCGAGCTTCTCGGTGGCGCGCATGCTGTGGCTGGAGAACGGCGGCGTGCTGGCCATCCCCAACCTGCGCGGCGGCGGCGAGTACGGCGAGGCCTGGCACCAGGCCGGCATGACGCCCCGCAAGCAAAACGTGTTCGACGACTTCATCGCCGCCGCCGAGTACCTGAAAATCAGCCAGTACACCGACTACGAGCACCTGGCCATTGCCGGCGGCTCGAACGGCGGCCTGCTGGTGGGCGCCGCCATGACGCAGCGCCCCGACCTGTGCAAAGTAGCCCTGCCCGCCGTGGGCGTGATGGACATGCTGCGCTACCAGGACTTCACCATCGGCTGGAACTGGGCCCCCGAGTACGGCACGAGCAAGGACGCCAAGCAGTTCGCGAATCTCTACAAGTTCTCGCCGCTGCACAACCTGAAGCCCGCCGCCTACCCCGCCACGATGGTGACCACCGCCGACCACGACGACCGCGTAGTGCCGGCCCACTCGTTCAAGTTTGCCGCCGCCCTGCAAGCCGCCAACACGGGCCCCAACCCCACCCTTATTCGGGTGGACGTGAACGCGGGCCACGGCGCGGGCAAGAGCACCAAGCTCCAAATCCAGGAGTGGGCCGACGTGTGGAGCTTCTGCTTCGCCAACATGAACGTGGCGCCGAACGTGAAATAAGTTGGTGCCCGGGGCCCCACCGGCCCAGCCGATTACGTAAAGCCACGTGCCGCCGCCCGGCAACCGTGCGTAACTTGCGGCCCCAAACTGCTCATCTCTTTACATGAAAAAGCTGCTGTTCCCCGGCCTGCTGGCCGCCGCCCTGGTTTCGCTCTCGCTCACCTCCTGCGGCTCGTCGGCCGACGCCACCAATGACGATGCCCGCGTGACGGCCCTGCCCCCGCTGCCCCCGGCCCCCGACTCGACCAAGGGCGCCAAGCAGCCCGACGTCCTGCGCGAGTTGAACTCGGTGAACGCCACCCAGGACATCAAGAAAATGCAGCCCCATATGTAATTGCCTTGCCATCAGGCGCTCATGAGCAGTGCACGATGCCGTTGAACGGTGTTGTGCACTGCTCATTTTTGTTTCCCATCAACCCACCCAGCGGGGCCCCAGCCCTATCTTCGCCGCTCTCCGACGACTGACTATGCCCGATTTCCCCGTTCTCCGCCGCGGCACCGCCGCCGACTTGCCTCAGGTGCTGGCCCTGATTCAGGAGCTGGCCGTGTACGAAAAAGCGCCCGACGCCGTGACCAACACCCTGGCCGAAATGCAGCGCGACGGGTTTGGGCCCCAGCCCATCTTCGGGTTTTTCGTGCTCGAAAACGCGGCGCAGCAGCTCATCGGCCTGGCCCTGTTCTACACCGCCTACTCCACCTGGAAGGGCCGGATGCTGTACCTCGAAGACTTAGTGATTACCGAAGCGGCGCGCCGCGGCGGCCTGGGCCGGCTGCTGTTCGACGCCGTGGTGGCCGAGGCCCGCGCCACTGGGGCCCACCGCATGAAGTGGCAGGTGCTGGATTGGAACGCGCCGGCCATTGGCTTCTACCAAAAGCTGGGGGCCCAAATTGAAACCGAGTGGCTGAACGGCAACCTCGACGCGGCCCAGCTGGCCGCCTACGCCGTGGGGCCCGCTGCGCAAGCGGCAGCCGCCAACTCCTTGCCCAGCTTTTAGCGCCGGGGCCCTACCTTGGGAGCGTTATGCCCCTGATTGCTAACGCCTCTACCCCCCGCCCCCGTATGAACCGACCCGGTATGCTCCGTTGGGCCCTGGCCCTGTGCACGTCTTTTTCGGCCGCGGCCCAGGCCCCCGCGCCGCCCGCCCCAGCCCTTACTCTGGACGTGGCCGCGGTGGACGCCGTGGTGGCGCACGCCATGCAAACCTTCAAGGTGCCGGGCATGGCGGTGGCCGTGGTGAAGGACGGGCAGGTGGTGCTGGCCAAGGGCTACGGGGTGCGCTCCCTCGCCACCAAGGCGCCGGTGGACGCCAACACGCTGTTCGGCATTGCCTCGAACACCAAGGCCTTTACCACGGCGGCCCTGGGCCTGCTGGTGGACGAGGGCAAGCTGCGCTGGGACGACAAGGTGACGGACTACATCCCCGAGTTCAAGCTGTACGACCCCTACGCGACGGCCGAGTTCACCGTGCGCGACTTGCTGTGCCACCGCAGCGGCCTGGGGCTGGGCGCGGGCGATTTGATGTTTTTCCCCGACTCGACCGACTTCACTACCAAGGACATCATCCACAACCTGCGCTACTTCAAGCCCATGTCGTCGTTCCGCACCAAGTTCGACTACGACAACAACTTGTACCTGGTGGCGGGCGAAGTGGTGGCGCGCATCAGCGGCCAGCCGTGGGCCGCTTTTGTGGAAACGCGCCTGCTGAAGCCGCTGGGCATGGCCCGCAGCGCCGCGGGCTTTTCGCGCCTGCCCGACGCCACCAACTTTATTGACGCCCACGCCGAGGTGGACGGCCAGGTACTGGTTATCCAGCGCGACCAGGGCCTGGTCACCGGTGCGGCGGGCGGCATCTACAGCAGCGTGAACGACTTGAGCAAGTGGGCCCTGATGCTGCTGGGCGGCCCGGGGCCCCAGCTCCGCTGCTGAAGCCGGCCACCCAGTTCGAGCTGTGGTCGCCCCAAACCATTCTGCGGGTGCGGGCCACGCCCACGCCCACGCCCTACAACACGCACTTCGGGGCCTACGGCCTGGGCTGGTTCTTGCGCGACGTGCGCGGCTTCAAGGAAGCGTCGCACACCGGCGGCCTGCCCGGCATGGTCACGCAGGTGGTGCTGGTGCCCGAGCAGCACCTGGGCATCATCGTGCTCACCAACCAGGAGAGCGGGCTCGCCTTCACGGCCGTCAACAACTTTATTGAGGACCAGTACCTTGGCCTGCCCGCACACGACCCCGTGGCGGAGCTAGCCGAGCGCGCCAAGGGCTACGTCGGCGGCTACGACCGCGACCTGGCCGCCGCCATGAAGCAGGTGGCCCTGGCCCAAAAAGCCGCCCCCAAGCGGCCCAACTACGCGCCCTTCTTGGGCCGCTACCACGACGCCTGGTTTGGCGACGTGACCCTCGCCGCCCAGGGGCCCCAGCTGTGGCTGCGGGCCGCCCGCTCGCCGCGCCTGGTGGGCCAGCTGCTGCCCTACCGCGGCAACACCTACGTGGTGCGCTGGCGCGACCGCACCTTCCACGCCGATGCCTTCGCCACCTTCACCCTCGACGAGCAAGGCAAGGCCACCAGCCTGAAAATGAAACCCGTATCGGAGGAAACTGATTTCAGCTACGACTTCCAGGACCTGGATTTGCAGCGCGTGCCGTAGGCCCCGGCGCGCGCCCGCAGCACTATAGCCGCAGGAATTTGCGGCTCTGATTGTTGCCCTGCCCGTCCTGCCAGCGGAAGATGTAGAAGCCCCGCGGCAGGGCCCCCACGTCGAAGGTGAGCACGTTGAGGCCGGGCTGCACGGCGGCGGCGGCCAGGCGGTAGCGCCGGCCCAGCTCGTCGTAGATGCTGTAGGTCAGGGCCGTGACATTGGCTCCGGCTGGGTACTGGAGGCTAAGCTGGGTGCCGGTGACGGGGTTCGGGAACAGGTCGGCCATGGGCGCGGCGTCGGGGGCCACGGGCAGGGGCGCGGCGTAGTCGCGGGTGCCGTCGGGGCGCAGCAGGGCCAGGCGGTAGTACACGAGGCGGGCGGTAGGCTGGGCATCCGTTACCTGGTAGGCGCCGCCGGGGGCCCCCAGCGCCACGGTGGCCACGGGCTGCCAGCCGGCGGTGGCCGCGGCGGTGTCGAGGCCGGCGCTGCGCTCCACCACGAAGCCAGAGAGGAAGCATTCGGCCTGGGTGGTCCAGCGCAGCACGGGGCCCGCGCCGGTTTCCACGGCGGCGCTGAGGGCCGTGAGCGGGGCCGGCAGCAGCGCCGGCCCACCGCAGCCGCGGCTGCGGAAGCTGCGGGTGCGCAGCACCAGGCGGCCGCCGGCCACGTCGCTTTCGGGGGCCAGGCGGCGCGAGTTTTGGCCCCGGGCCACGGCGTAGTGCATGATGGCACCCGGCCGGATGAGGTGGCTGAGCTGCTGGGCGTGGCCCAGCTCGTGCACCGCCACCGTCTCAAAATCAATGGCTAAGCCCAGCGCCAGCGCCGGCCCAAACTGAAACGCCGCCGCGGTGCTGAACTGCATGTCCACCTCGCCCACGTAAAAGATCACCGAGCGGTCGGCCGCGAAGCAGCCCTGGTAGTAGCTGGTGGTGCGGCCCAGCACGCCGGCCGGCAGTGCGGCACTGGCCAGGTCGAAGGCCACGGTGCTGCGGCCGTCACTGGCGATGTCGTTGGCGGGGGCGGCGTCGCCCAGGGCCCAGTTCATGCCGGTCTGGCAGCGCCAGTTGGCCAGGGCCCGCTGCCAGGCCGCGCCGGCCGCGGCGTTATCGCCAAAGTTGGGGGCGAAGTGGAACGTGAGGCCGCCCAGGCCATTAGTGGCCACGTGGTTGGGGCGTTGCACGGTGGGCTGCGCGTCGGTACTCTTGACGTTGCTGAGGGCGTACACCACCGTGAACAGCTGGGGGCTGGCGCCCACCGTGCCGCCGTCGGGCGTGACGCGCACCGGCCCCGAGCCCGCCGGATGCCCGCCCATGCCCGACGATGGCACCCGCACCTGGATGGCGCCGTCAGCCCAGGCCACGTAGTCGGCGGCCAGCGGCTGCTCGAAGGTGCGCCCGCCGTCATCGGCGTTAGCAAACTCGACGAAGCCCGCGCCCCGCGCATCGCCAAACCCGCTGCCCCGGATGGTGAGCACCGCCCCGGTGCCCGCCGTGAGCTGCGCCGGCTGGATTCCCGTGATGGTGGCTACCGCCGTGCCCTTGGCCGCCACCAGCTGGTGCAGTTGGGCGGCGGCCAGGGCGGGGTTGGGCTGCAAGGCGCGCCGCACCTGGGCCCCTTGCGGGTCGAGGGCCCGGTAGAACGCGGCGTCGATGGCCGGGTAGGCGCGCACCGGGTCGGCAGCGGTGGCATGGGCTAGGTCGTAGGCCACGAAGCCCTGCGCGCTGCCGTAGGCCGCGTAGGCCGGCCCCGCCAAGCCCAGCCCGGGCCACGGGGAGGGCGCCAGAAACAGCACGCCCTGCTGGCCCGGCGCCAGGCGCAGCGTGTTGGTAAGCACTTGCTGGTCAAGCCCCAGCCGGCCACCCTCCGTCACCACCACCAGGCCGGCGGTGTCGGCCGCGCTGCCTTTCAGCAGGCTGAATACCCGCAGCCGGTGCCGGGTGAAGAGGTGGCGGTGACCGGCGTCCCAGAAACCTTGCGCGTCCAGTACCTGCGCCTCTACGATGAGTGGGGCCCCGGCGGCCCGGGCGGCGGGCGCCAGCGGCACCAGCCCGCAGGCAACCTCAGCAACTTCGGCGACAGGTGCCCCGGGGCCCTGGGCGGCGGCAGGCCCGGCGAGGGCCCCGGCGGCCAGCGCCAGCAGCGCCGCCCGGCGGCAGGCATTCCTAATAGAAGACGGCATAAACGGCGGCGTGAGGGTGGGAAAGCCTAAGGTACGAGGGGCCCGGCGGGGGCGGGTTGCGGCTGCCACGAGGGGCCCCCGCCGGCCACGCGCGGCCAGCCGTCGGAGCCGTAGGTGAGGCGGTCGAGGAGCAGGACGCGGCGGGCGTAACCCTCCGAGTCGTCGATAGCGGCGAAGGTGGGCCGGGCCGGGTCGATGGCGTGGTAGGCTAGCCAGTCGTGCCCGTGGGCGTCGGTCACGACGCAGTTGTGGCCCGGCGCCAGCCAGTGCGCGTTGGCCGCCACCACGGGCGCGGGCTGCACCGCGTAGGGTCCCGTGGCGGCGCGGCTGCGGGCCACCAGCACGGCGTAGTGTGCGTGGGGCCCGCAACAGTTATCGCCCGAAAAAAACAGGTAGTACCAGCCTGCGTGCCGGTGCACCCAGCTGCCCTCGATGAGGCGGTGGTAATTTTCTGCATCGTCGGCCGGGCCGCTGGGCCAGATAAGCGCTTGCGGCTCACTGTCAGGCGCGAAGCTCACCCGGTCTTCGGCCAGCGCCTGCACCCACAGGGGCCCGAAGCCCGAGCCCCAGTACAGCAGGCGCTGGCCGGTGGCGGGGTCGTCGTAGGCCATCGGGTCGATGCAGGTGAAGCCGGGGCCCCGCCGCAGCGGCCGGCCGGCGTCCACGAACGGGCCGGCGGGCACGTCGGCCACGGCCACGGCCAGCGCCAGGGCCCCGTCGGGCGCATCGTCGGGCCGGGCCGAGTAATACAGGTAGCAGCGGCCGGCGGCGTGGCTCACGTGGGGGGCCCAAAACTTCTGGGTACCCACGGCCCAGGCGGGCTTTTGGGGCAGGGCGTCGCCGAGGTATTCCCAGGCCAACAAGTCGCGCGAGCGGGCCACCTGGATGTTCACGATGCTACCATCAGCGAGCCGGGTTTGGGTGCCGTAGGCGTAGTACCAGCCGTCGGGGGCCCCAATAACGGTGGGGTCGGGAAAGTTGTCGTCGAGGATGGGGTTGGTGTACATCTTGGAAAGTGAGGAGTGGAGCCGGGTTGCTGGCTTTTCGCCGGCTGCCCGGTAATCGTTGAATCGTAGCCAAGCCGTGGCGCGCACCGCCCAGCAATTACCGATAAGAACAGCAAGGGTTACCGGGCAGCCGGCAAAATGCCTGCAGCCCGGCGCCGGGGCCCCCAAACCACTTACGCAAGTCGCGCCAACCTGCGCCGGCGCTGCCGATCTTTGCGCCTGCATTTTCCCACTCATTCCCGTTTTTTCTTTGAAAACCTCCTTTTTCGGCTTGGCCGCGCTGCTGGCCGCGGCGCCCGCCGTGGCTGCCCCGGCCCCCAAAGAGCTGACCTACACCGTGAGCATGGACCCCGCCGCGGGGCCCCACCAGTTCCAGGTGCGGCTCGAAACGCCCAAGCTCGGCAAGGAGCAGGCCGTGTACCAGTTTGCCGCCACCGCGCCCGGCACCTACCAGGTGATGGACATGGGCCGCTACGTGCGCCAGTTTGAAGCCTTCGACGCCAAGGGCAAGCCCCTGGGCAGCAAGCAAATCGGCCCCAACCAGTGGGAGCTGGCCCAGCCCACCAAAACCCGCGAAATCCGCTACACCATTGCCGAAACCTGGGCCACGCCCGTGCCCGAGCACAGCATCTACCGCATGTGCGGCTCGTCGCTCGAGCCCGACCACGCCTTGGTGAACGGCCAAACGGTGCTCGGCTACCCGCAGGGCTGGCAGGCCAAGCCCTTGCGCCTCAAGCTGAACCACCCCGCCGCCTGGACGGTGGGCACCGTGCTTGTGCCCGACGGCGACGGCTACTTCCACGCCAAAAGCTACGACCAGGCCGTGGACTCGCCCATCCTGCTCGGCAACCTCACCAACGCCCAAACCAAGGTTGGCAACGCCGACGTGGCCCTGTACTGCTACTCGGCCACCGGCCTGGTGCAGGCCACGCCGCTGCTGGCCGACATGCAAAAGATGCTGGGCGCCGCGCAGGCCTTCCTGGGCGGCGACTTGCCAGTGAAGCGCTACGCCTTCCTGTACCTGTTCAGCGACAAAAGCGCCGGGGCCTGGGAGCACTCCTACAGCTCGGAGTACATTTTGCGCGAAGGGGCCCTGACGCCGGAGTTCGCGCAGGGCGTGGTGGACATCGCGGCGCACGAGTTTTTCCACATCGTGACGCCGCTCAACATCCACTCCGAAATCATCGAGCGCTTCAACTTCGTGCACCCCACCGGCTCGCAGCACCTGTGGCTCTACGAGGGCGTGACGGAGTGGGCCTCGCACATGATGCAGCTGCGCGGGGGTCTGGTGCCGCTCGCCGACTACCTGGCCGTGCTGCACAACGAGGAGCAGTACGACCGCACCCGCTCCGACACCACCTACGCCCTCAGCAAGCTGGGCCTCAACTCGTTCTCGGATGAGGGGCAGCGCCAGTACAACAACATCTACCAGCGCGGGGCCCTCACCGCCAGCGCCCTCGACCTGCGCCTGCTGGAGCTGAGCCACGGCACCCGCGGCCTGCGCGACGTGCTGCTGCAACTGGCCAAAAAATACGGCCCCGATAGCCCCATTAGCGAGCAAAACTTCTTCCAGGACTTCACCGCCCTCACCTACCCCGAAATCGGCGACTTCTTCCGGCGCTACGTGCAGGGCACCGAGCCGCTGCCGCTGAAGGAGTACTTCGGCCGCATCGGCATCCGCTACGACGCCGTGCTGCACACCGGCCGCCAGGTGGCCACGCTGGGCCCCGTGGCCTACGACGTGCGGGAGGGCAACGTGTACTACAAGCAGGTGGGGCCCGCCCTGCAAGCCGCGGGCGTGGCCGTGAGCGACCAGCTCGTGGCCCTCGGCGGGGTGCCGCTGGCGGGCCCCCGCTACCTGGCCCTCGACCCCGACCAGCTGGCCGCCCGGCCGCCCGGCTCCGACTTGGCCTTGAGCATCCGCCGCGCCGGGGCCCCTGCCAAAGAGGTGCGCGTGAAGCTGGCCGCCGCCGAGGACGTGCAGCGCTACCACTTTGCCCCCGACCCCGCCGCCACCCCCGGCCAGCTGGCCGCCCGCGCCGTGTGGTTGAAAAACCTGTAGGGCCCCCAGCCCGCAACCAAAAGAAGCCCCGGCCACAGCAGTTGCCGGGGCTTCTTTTGGTTTATGGAGCCTTGTTGTTTACCGGCCTTAATTGGCCACTTCGCGGTGATAACGCCTCCCTCGATAAACGACGCGAAGAGCAGTAAATACAATTGCTGGCAACAAACTTCCAACCAATATGATAAGCCACCAAATAGGAAATACCCAAGAATAGTAAAATTCGAATCGACTTAAATTATGCAGCGGGTCTTTCGTATAGTCATGGTTAACGGCCATGTCAAATACAGCACCGATAACGCCTGGCGTCAGCCAAAACGAAAGGCAAATAAAAATGAGTCACAAACAGTCTTTAAGGTTTGGAGCACAGGTAATCACTTTATACTTCAACAGAACTAACCTTTTCTAATTCCAGAAAACTAGCAATACTCGCGTTCGATTGGCTGCTAAAATGAAAATTATTCGCGCCCATTCGAACAGAGCCAATAAAAATGCCCCCACTTTATTTAAAAGCGGGGGCATTTTTATTGGCAGTTGGTCGGCTTATTCTGCCGTTTTCTTTGGGCGGCCGGGCTTTTTGCCCGTTGCGCTGGAGGCCTCACCGTCCGTTTCGGCTTTGGGGGCCCGGGCCTGGCGCGGCTTGCGCTCTTTTGGCGTGGCCACGTAATCGTCGGCGAGAACGGTTTCCATTTCGCCAAGGGCGCCTTGCAACGCATCAAGCGCCCCCGTAACTTTTTTCAAAGCACGTTTGAGGTCCGCTTTCACCGCGTCTGCCTGCTGGGCAGACTCAACTACTTTCTGAAATTCGTCAAAATTCAAAGCCATGCTGTCGAAAAATAAAATTACGTAATTATTGTGGGGCAAAAGTAATGCAAATAAGCAGTAAATCGGCACCTATTTTTACTACGTATAAATTATTGCGGCTAGCCGAAATAATGTGGAAAAATGTGGTGCTTTCGCTGGGCCCACGCGTTAACACCACCGTTGCCGGCTGGCCAAAGCCCCGAAAATACGGATTTAGCAGCGGCGTTATTGGGCCGGGGCGGCGCTGCTTATTCGGTAATTACTGCTAGAATAGAACTGGAAGTAAATAAACGGTTGAAGTACGGTCGATTTTACTTGGACCACTAACCAGATAGCCGCCGTGACGGGCACCACCTGGGTGAGTACCGAGCGGCGGCTCGCGCAGGCGCTTGAATTAGAAGGTGAAGCCGTTGGGGAGGAAGCGCAGGAGGTAGCCCAGGGCCCCGGGGTAAACATGGCCCGGAACGCGTCTAACACGGCCGGCAGCGAATCGGGCCGCAGCGCGTGGCTGCGCTGGGCTAGGCGCTACTTGGCCGCCATCAGCTGCGGCACGCTGGGGCAGGGAAGTTGGCCGAACTGGCGCTGGCAGCGGCGGCGCTATCGGCCGGCACTACGCGGGGCACAAAAACGTAGTTCGCCACCCCCAGGCGCCAGGGGCCCGGCAACGCGTGCGTGCCGTGCAAGAATGCAAGCGCTCCACCGCGCGCCGGGCCAGGCCGCGCGTCGCCGGGGCCCTAGCTTACTCGCCAGTGTGCACCGGCTGGGGGCTCGGCGTGGTGAGGGTGGCGCCCGCGCTGGCCACCCCAATGAAGCCCACCGCCAGCCACTGCCCCACCGTCAGCCGCTCGCCCAGAAACAGCCAGCCCGATAAGGCCGCCGCGACGGGCTCCAAGCTCATCAGGATGCTGAACGTGCGGGTGGGCAACAACCTGAGGGCCTGCATTTCCAGGGAAAAAGGCAGCACGCTGGAGAACAGCGCCAGCAGCCCCCCCAGCAGCAGCAGCTGCGGCGTGAGCCCGAGCAAGCTGCCGCTGGCTATGCCGAAGGGCAAAACCGGCAGCGCGGCAAACAGCATCCCAACCGCCACGGCCACCGGCCCGGGCAGCACCGCCGCCGTGCGCTGGCCCAGCACGATGTACACAGCCCAGCACCCGCCAGCGGCCAGCGCGAAGCCCAGCCCCAGCAGGTCCACGCCCGCGCCGTGCCACGGGGCAATGAGGGCAATGCCGGCGGCGGCCAGCAGCACCCACACGCCGTCGAGCCAGCGCCGCGAGCCGGCCAGCGCCAGCCCCAGGGGCCCTACAAACTCCAGCGTCACGGCCAGGCCGAGCGGTATGCGGGCCAGCGAGCAGTAAAACAGGAGGTTCATGGCTCCCAGCGCCAAGCCGTAGGGCACCACGGCCCGCCACTGCGCGAGCCCCAACTTCCCCAGCCGGGGCCGCACCACCGCCAGCAGCACCAGCGCCGACAAGCCGATGCGCAAGCTGGTGGTGCCCGCCGCCCCCAGCACCGGAAACAGGCCCTTGGCAATGGCCGCGCCGCCCTGCACACTCACAATGGCTAGCAGCACAGCCGGCACGGCAGGCAGCGAAGAACGAACAGAACGCGGCATAACGGAACAAGGCAAGCCGCCGCGGAACCAGCGGCGCAAGCGCAGGCAAAATTCGGCCGCCCGATGCGCCCGGCCCAAACCCCCGCGGGGCCCCACGGCCGCATTGCGCCGAAACGGGAGAAGCTCCGGCCGCCGTAGTAGCTGGGCTTCTTCTGTTTCGGGGCAATTCTATCACAGCATGAGCTATTGGCCGTCTATATTCTTCAACCGATGAATAAATAAGTATATAATTCTGCTACCTTTCCTCTGTTTCTAACGCCCTTTTTATATGCCTGGCTTCAAAGATAACTTGCTTCAACTCGCCCGTAGCTCAGGTATATCGCCTAAATATTTTGAGGCTGTTGGCATACATGTATGGCCGGCTATACTACACAAAATAGAAGCTGCTTTTATCACCAAGACTTCTTCTAATATGCACTTCAATTGGTGGTGGGAAAATTTCAAGGGTCCACAGTACAGTATTTTCTTTGAAACTGTTTGGCGTTTGATTATTTAATTCCGCTACTTGATGCGCAAGAGCGGGTTTGGTTTGTGGCTTGTGACATCGACCATGATCCTAGTAAATTTTGGCTTTTCCAAGGCACTGTGGAAGCTATTCAGTTGCTTCTACAAGAACATAGTCACTTTGAATATTACTTAGTCAGCAAAGAATATACGTGGCTACTTTGTCATACAGACCACGATGCATTGGTCGGATTAGGGAGTATAATTCCTAAAATGAAAGAATTGAATTTTCCAGGCGCCACTGTTTTAATAGAAGCTAAAAAAGAGAATTAACCTGACCGCCAACCCCTCCTCCACTACGGTCGCAGCATGTGGATGTGCGCGATGTCATCCTCCAAGTACCCGTCGCCTACTTGCTCGAAGCCGAAGCTGCGGTAGAATTCGCGCAGGTAAAGTTGGGCGCCGATTTGGATGGACTGGGGCCCCCATTGCGATTCGCACCGGGCCAGGGCCTCGCGCATGAGCTGCCGCCCTAGGCCGTGGCGGCGAAACGCCGGGGCCACCGCCACTCGCCCGATACTGGCCTCGGGGTAGCTGCGGCCCGCCGGAAACAGCCGGGCGTAGGCCGCCAGCTCGCCGGCTGCGGTGTGGCCCAGCAGGTGCAGGGCGTCGGCGTCGTGGCCGTCAATGTCTTGAAATGCACAGGTTTGCTCCACCACAAACACGGCGCTGCGCAGCTGGAGCAGCGCGTAAAGCTCGGGCACCGATAGGGCGGCGAATGGCTGGAGGGTCCAGGCGAGGGTCATGGGCGGGGCGCTAGGTGAGGCGCAAAGATGCGCCGCCGGTGGGCCCCCGGGGCCCCACCGGCGGCGCATCTTTGCGCCTCACCTAGCGCCGGGGCCGGTTTAGTGCAGTGAGGCCAGGTACGTCAGGTTAGGGCCCAGCAGCTTGCTGCTCGCCAGGTCCTGGAACTTGGCAAACTGGGCCTCGGTAAGCACTGGGCGCAGCAGGGTGGCCAGCTCGTCGGTGGTGGGCGTGCCCAGGGTGTGGGTTTTAAGTACTTGCTGGATGGCCAGCGCCTGGCGGTCGCGCACGCGCAGCGTGGCCACAAGAAAGCGTACCAACGGCCGGGTGCCTTCGTGGTGGGGCCACGGGATCCGTACACAGGGCGCGGCCACGGCGGTTCCCAGGGCCAGCATCGACAAGCAGAAAGCCAACAGTGCAGTTTTCATGAAACAGGCAAAAATTCAATCGTAAAGAAGATGTGGCTAAACCCGCCCGCCCTTAGTAGCATTTATTGGCGGTTGATTTGTATTACAAAAATGCTTGCGTTTCCCCGGGCCACTGGCGCGTACCCGGCGGGCAGCGGCGAAAACCCGGCCAACGGCGCTCCGGCCCCGGCGAACCAAAATGGGCCCCGGCCGGCCCAGCCGGCCAAGGCATCGTGCAGCCCCGGCTGGGCATTGTGCAACGGCGGGCGGTGCTACGGCAAGTGCCGCAGGCGGGCCGTGGCGCTGGCACCGCCGGGGCGGATGAGCAGCGTGCGGTTGTAGCGGGCGCGGGCCTCGGCTTTTTTGCCCAGGCTGGGGTAGGTAGAGGCCAGCGAGAGGCGGGTGTCGTAGTCAAACGGGTAGCGGTTGACCACCTTTTTAAAGTAGCGGCCAGGTAAGGCCGTGAGAGCTGGCCCGGCGGCAGGCAATACATTTGCCCAGCCCCGGCCGCCGCGGCCGGGGCCCTATTTCCCGTCTTTTTCGCCTTTCCTGTATGTCGCTTTCCGCTGCTTTCGACCTTACCGGCCAAACCGCCCTCGTTACGGGCTGCAACAAGGGCATTGGCCTGGCTATGGCCGTGGGCCTGGCCGAAGCCGGCGCCGACGTCGTGGGCGTATCGGCCACGCTGGCCGCCGACGGTGGCGAAGTGGGCCGCCAGGTGCGGGCCCTGGGCCGGCAGTTCAGCGCCTACCAGGCTGATTTCAGCCAGCGCGCCTCGGCCGATGCCTTCACCACGAAAGTGCTGGCCGACTTCCCCGAAATCGACATCTTAGTCAACAACGCCGGGACCATCCGCCGGGCCCCCGCCGCCGAGCACCCCGACGCCGATTGGGACGACGTGCTGGCCATCAACCTCGACGCGCCCTTCCGCCTGGCGCGCGCCGTGGGGGCCCGGATGCTGGCCCGCGGCCGCGGCAAAATCATCTTCACGGCCTCGCTGCTCACGTTTCAGGGCGGCATCAACGTGCCGGGCTACGCGGCCAGCAAGGGTGCCATCGGCAGCCTGGTGAAGGCCCTGGCCAACGAGTGGGCCGGCCGCGGCGTGAACGTGAACGCCATTGCCCCGGGCTACATCGCCACCGACAACACCGAGGCCCTGCGCCAGGATGCCGGCCGCTCGGCCGCCATCCTGAGCCGCATCCCCGCCAACCGCTGGGGCCAGCCCGACGACTTTAAGGGCCCCACCGTGTTCCTGGCCAGCGCCGCCGCCGACTACGTGCACGGCACCATTTTAACGGTGGACGGCGGCTGGATAGGCCGATAATTGATTGGCTGACAATTCGTTTATTGATTAAAAAGGCCGTCATGCTTCGCTGCGCGCTGCATGACGGCCTTTTTAATCAATGGCCCTGCCGCATGACATGCTTTTTGCGTGACGGCCTTTCTACACAGTAGCTCTTCTATAGGCTATCCTTACAACATAACTCTTCCTTTCCCATCCTCTCCTTACTGCAATGACCCAACGCTATGCCATCGGCCCGCGCGAAACGGCGGCCATGAACACCGCCGAGCTGCGCGCGAATTTCCTCATCGAAACCCTGTTTGTGCCCGGCGAGGTGACGCTTGTGTACACCCACTACGACCGCATGGTGGTGGGCGGCGCCGTGCCCACCGCGGGGCCCCTGGCCCTGCCCTGCCCTGACAACCTGAAGGCCGACTTTTTCCTCCAGCGCCGCGAGCTGGGCGTCCTTAACACCGGCGCCGCCGGCACCGTGACGGTGGACGGCACCGCCTACGAACTGGGGCCCCAGGACTGCCTGTACGTGGGCCGCGACGCCCGCGACGTGCAGTTTGCCAGCGCCGACGGCGCCCAGCCGGCCCGCTACTACCTGCTCAGCACGCCCGCGCACCGCGCCTACCCCACCACCCGCCGCACCCAGGCCGAGGCCACGCCCGTAACGCTGGGGGCCCTGGAAACGGCCAGCCAGCGCACCATCTACAAATACATTTACAACGAAGGCATTGCGAGCTGCCAGTTGGTGATGGGCCTCACGCAGCTGCACCCCGGCAGCGTGTGGAACACCATGCCCGCCCACACCCACGACCGGCGCATGGAGGCCTACCTCTACTTCAACCTGCCCGAGGGCCAGCGCGTGTTGCACCTAATGGGCCACCCCCAGGAAACCCGCCACCTGTGGGTGGGCGAGGGCCAGGCCATCCTCTCGCCGCCGTGGTCCATCCACGCGGGCTGAGGCACGGCGGGCTACACCTTCATCTGGGGCATGGGCGGCGAAAACCTGGAATACACCGACATGGACCCGGCCGCCATCAGTGAGCTACGGTAAGCAGCTGGTGCATAGGCTAACCTGGAATCGACTAGGGAATTCTTTAGGTCGTCATGCTCATCTGGCGTCCGCGCAGCCGAAGCATCTCTCCCGCAGCAGTGATCATAATTAGTTACGCGGGAGAGATGCTTCGGCTGCGCGGACGCCAGATGAGCATGACGACTTATGTTTCATTGTAGCGGTTTTTATGACAACGCTTTACGCATCACTTCCCCCGTCGTCCTTTACTTCCCAACCGGCGCCGAGGGCCAGGGCCACGTGCGCTGCGGCACCGGGGGCCAGGGCGGCGGTGGCGGCGGGCAGGCGCACGGTGGTCCCGGCGAGCTGGATTTCCAGTTCATAGCAACTGCCCATGAAGCGCACGGCCCGCACCGTGCCAGGGGCCCCGCTGCCGGGGGCCCCGAGGCGCAGGTCCTCGGGGCGCACGAGCAGGGCGGTGCCGGGGGCGGGGGGCCCCACGGCGGGCAGCAGGGCCTGGCGGTCGGCCCCGCGCACCAGGTAATAGTCGCCGAAGAGGGCGGCGGTGTAGGCGTCGGCCGGCCGGCGATACAAGTGCTCTGGGGGGCCCTGCTGCACCAGCTGGCCGCGGCGCAGCACCAGAATCTCATCGGCCCAGGGCAGCGTGTCGGCCGCATCGTGCGACACCAGCACGCTGGTAATGCCCAGGCGTGCGCCCACGCCGTCGAGCACGGCGCGGAGCTGGCGCTTGTGGGTGCGGTCGAGGTTCGAGAAGGGCTCGTCGAGCAGCAGCAGCTGCGGGGCCCCCAGCAGCAGCCGGGCCAGGGCCACCCGCTGCTGCTCGCCGCCCGAGAGCTGGTCGGTGCGGTTGGCCAGCAGGTGGTCGATGCGGCAAAGGGCGTACAGGGCCGGGGCGTCCACGGCGGGGCGGGCCTGGGCGTAGCGCAGCACCTGCTCCACGCGCAGGTGCTGCGGCAGCTCGGAGCGCTGCGAGAGGTAGGCCACGCCCGGGTGGCCGGCCACCAGCACCTCGGCGGGGCCCCGCACGCGGCGGCCGGCCACGTGCACGGTGCCAGCGCTGGGCTGCACCAGGCCGGCAATGAGCTGGAGCAGGGTGCTTTTGCCGGCCCCGCTCTCGCCGGCCAGGGCCAGGCGCTGCCCGGCGCGCAGCCCAAAGCTGAGGGGCGCCAGCACGGCCCGGCCGCGCTCCGCAAGGCCAAGGCCCGATACCGTTAGCAAATCCATTCCGGCGGGTTGAAGCAAAGGGGGAAAGCGAATCGTTCGCGGCAAAGGTCGGGCTCCTGGCTCGAAGCCCCGGCGCGGCGGGCTCGGGCTGGGGCTGGGGTATATTGCCGGCCCCTTTTTCCTCCTGCTCCCGCCCCACCCGATGAAACGGCACTTTGAAATTCTCGACGGCTTGCGGGGCACGGCCGCGCTGCTGGTCGTCGTCTTCCACTTGTTCGAAGCCTTCAATCCCGCCTACGCCATCAACCCGCTGCGGCACGCCTACTTGGCCGTCGATTTCTTCTTCTTGCTCTCGGGCTTCGTGGTGGGCTACGCCTACGATGCGCGCTGGCCCGCGCTGCGGGTGCGCGATTTCTTTCGCCTGCGCCTCGTGCGCCTGCACCCCATGGTGCTGCTGGCCGTGGCCCTCGGGCTGGGGTGTTACTGGCTCGACCCGTACGTAGACCACCAAAGCATCAGCACGCGCTACCTGGTGGTAGTGGGGGCCCTGGGGGCCCTGCTGCTGCCCGCCCCGCCCCTGCCCAACCACTACGGCGAAACCCACTCGCTCAACGGCCCGTGCTGGTCGCTGTTTCAGGAGTACTTGGCCAACATCGTGTACGCCCTGGTGGGGCCGCGGCTGGGGCCCCGGGCGCTGGCGGCGGCGGTGGGCGTGGCGGCTATGGCACTGGTGGCCGCGGCCGTTCGCCACGGGCACTTGCAGGGCGGCTGGGGCTGGGACACGTTTTGGATGGCGCCGGTGCGGGTGGCGTTCCCGTTTTTTGCCGGGCTGCTGGTGTTCCGCCGGGGCTGGCGCCTGCGCCTGCGCTGGGCCTACCCGCTGCTGTCGCTGGGCTTGCTGGCGCTGTTCGCCGCGCCGGCTTTTCAGCCGGCCGCGTACTACGAGGCGTTTTGCGTGGTGGTGCTGTTTCCGCTGGTGGTGGCCACCGGGGCGGGCACGTACACGGCCGGCCGGCTGGGGGCCCTGTGCCGGTTTTCGGGGCGCCTCTCGTACCCGCTCTACTTGGTGCACTACCCGTTCATCTACATTTTCACGCACTGGGTGGCCGCCACGCGCCCCACGCTGGCCCAGGCGGCCCCCGTGATGGCGGGCCTCCTGGTGTTTTTCCTGGCCTTGGCTTGGGCAGCCCTGCGCTTCTACGACGAGCCCGTACGGGCCTGGCTCAGCGCCCGTACCCGCCGCGCCGCGCCGGCGGCAGCGTAGCCGGGCGGGGCCCCGGCCAGCAGCAGGGCCCCGGCCCGGAACCACACTGTCGCCAGCTTGCGCAGGTGGCCCTTGGGGCCTGTGGGCTACCCGGGAAAGTGAAGGTGGAAGGCGGTACCCTGCCCCACAGCGCTGTCCACTTCCACACGGCCGCCGGCTTGGTGCATCAATCGTTGCACCAAGTACAGGCCCACGCCCGAGCCGGCCACGTCGGGGTGGAAGCGGCGGAAAAGCTGGAACAGGTGGCGGCGGTGGCGCTCCAGGTCGATGCCGCGGCCGTTGTCCTGTACCGTCAGCACGGTGCCGGTGCTGGCCCGCGCGGTACTGACGCGCACGCGGGGCCGGCGCCCGGGCTGAGCGTAGCGCAACGCATTGCTGAGCAGGTTGTAAAGCAGGCTTTGCGCGCCCGGGCGGGCCATGTGCAGCACAGGCGCGGCGGCAAAGTCCAGCTCAAATTCGGCTTCTGCCTCGCTGGCCTGTGGCTGGAGGCTGCGCACAATTTCCTCGGCCAGGGGCTGGAGCGCCACGGTTTCGGCGGTCGTTTCTTCCAGCTGCCGCTGCACCTGCACCACCTCGGCCAGCCCGTTGATGGTGCCCAGGATTTGCTGCAAGGCTTCGGCAAACATGCCCACCATGCTCGCCGCTTCGGGGTCGGCGAAGGTGGCCGTGCGCTTGAGTTCCTCAAACAAGCCCGTCATGTTGTCGATGGGCTGCTTGAGGTCGTGCGAAGCCGTGTACACGAAGCTGTCGAGGTCGGCGTTGGTGCGCGTGAGCTGCTCGTTCTGGGCCGTAAGCTGGGCGTTGGCGCGGGCCAGCTGCGCGCCCCGCTCCTCCGCCAACGCCTTGGCACGCAACAGTTCCTGCTCGTACTTGCGGCGCTCGGTGATGTCGAACAGCGTGGCGCGCACCACCAGGGGCATGCCGTCGGCGTCGCGCACCAGCACGGCGCTCAGCAGCACGGGCAGCGCGGTGCCGTCTTTGCGGCGCAGCGAGTAGCTCAGCTCGTGCACCTGGCTGTGGAGCAGCAGCAAGGGCACGCCGTACGTTTCGAAATGGAGGCGGCCGCCCACCGTGAGCAGCTGCGGCAGGGCCTGGCGCGCCACCAACTCTTCGCGAGCATAGCCCAACCAGCCGAGCAGGGTCGCGTTGAGCTTCACCAGCGTGCCATCGGGTAGGCACGAGCAGTACCCGCAGGGGGCGTGCTCGTACAGGTCCTCCGGGTCTTCCTGGGTTAGGCGCAAGTCCAGCTCAGGCAAGGGCTCATCGGCGTCGGGGCTCATGCCCTTAACGTACGGGCGGGGGCAAAAACTGTTCTATGGCCCCGGTGGTGGCCTGCGGGGCGCTCAGGTGCGGGCAGTGGACCAAGGTATTGAGCACCACCGGCTGGCTGCCCCGCAAGTGCTGGTTGAGGCAGGCCCCACCGCCAGCGGCACCAGCGCATCGCGGGCGCTTTGCAATATCAGCTTCGGGGTGCGCGCGTGGGCCACGTCGGCCCGGTGCTCGCTCCACAACGTGACGCGGGCATGGTGTCGGGCGATAACCGGGTCGGTGCGGCAAAAGCTGCGGGTGGGCTCGGTGGCCAGCGCTGGCCGGCCGGGCAGCCCATCCCCACCGGAGCCAAGTCGGCGGCCCAGGCCAGGCAGTTATCGTTCAGGGCCCAAACAGTTCCTCTAAGTCGGCCGGCTCGAAGCCGCCCAGGTAGCCGTCGTCGTTGAGGAACCGGGGCGTGGGCGCTACCAGCACCAGCTGGGCCACCCGCGCCGGCTCCTGCGCAGCGTCCAGCCCCCCGGTGGTGGCGCCCACCGAGTGGTCCACAAGCACAACGCCGTGCAAGGGCCCGCAGCACCGCCAGCACGTCGACCGCATGGGCGCCCAGCGCGGCGTAGCGGGCCGGGTCGTAGGCCGCCAGGTCCGACTGGCCGGCGCCCACCAAGTTGAGCACCACCCGGTTGTGCGCCCCAAAGGCCGGGGCTACTAACCGCCACATGTGCTGGCCGCAACCGAAGCCGTGCACAAACACGACGGCCCGCGTGCCTTACCCCGAAACCGCGGTGTTATTGCCTTGTAAAGCAGTCATAATGAAGTGCCCCAACGCCGCCGCTGCCGCTCCCAAGGCACGGGTTGCGCAGTTAAAAGGTAGGCGAACGGCCAATATTTTCAGCATCGCCCCCCGCCGTGCCTAGTGGCCTTGCTGCGCAAAGCGACCTGCGTGACACCGGATACCTTCATCATTAAGGCAATAATTAACAGTATTTTTCGCGCCTTAAAATCAGTGTTTAACCAAGCGCTGGGGATTTATTCGCGGCCGACCTTTACGGATGCAATTCACACACGCGTTGCTTCCCACTTTATGGCACACAACCCGAAATTTGGGCCCAGCGCCCAAACGCCGCAGCAACGAGCCTGGGTACTGGAGCAGATGCAAACAGTAATTCCCAGCTTGAAGGCCAAGGCCCCACCGCACGCGCAGCAGCTGTACCGGCGCTACGTGGCCGGCGAACTGAGCTGGGGCGAAGTGCGGCAGGCCCTCGACGGGGCCCCGCGCTAGCCGCTCTGGAGCCTCGGCTGGGGCCAGCGGGGCGGGGCGGCCGTGTGGGGGCGAGTTGTCCTCTCTTTGCGTTTCCGACCATTTCTGCGCTTTCCATATGCCCGCCGCCCCGGCCCCGCTCGCCGATTTATTTGCCTCCGCCGACCTACTGGCCGGGCTGGAGGTGTCGTTCGCCGCCATTCACTTGGTTAGCCCCGTGCACGGGCCCAGCGGCAAGGTGGTCGATTCACTTTGGCTACCTCCCCGGCCGGCCATCGCCTAGCGGGCCTGCCGTAGCGTCCGGGCGGCACCGTACTGGGCCGCTTTCCTCACGCGGCGGCCACCGGCATTTTTACCTAATACCAGCACGTGTTCGAAACCGGTAAGGCCCTGCTCTACAAAACCAATTACCAGGCCGACGGATTCGATGGATACGTCCGCTGCGCCGCCCGGCGCAGAGGGCCCCGGCTGGTGGTGAGCTTCACCGACGCCAGCCCTGACTGCACGGCCGCGGAAGAATCCCTGCGCGCCAACTAGGCGCGCGCGCTGCCCTGGCCGCCGCCGCGCACGAGCGCGGCCTGCTGCCGGCCATGCTGGCACAGGCGCCGGTAACCATCGGCCTGTTTCAGGGCGTACCCGAGTTGCGCGGCCAGGGCGTCGAAGACTTCCTGGCCGAAGTAGCCTGCACGTGGGTGCCGTTTAGGGCACGGAAGTACCCGCGCAACTGGGGCCATCCTACCAGTTGGCCACCCACTACTTCAACTTTGTGTACCAGCCCCCGCAGGGCCCCAAGGCGAGGTATCGGGGGTAATAGACCTAGCGATAAACGTGACGGAGCAGGTGCGGGCCCACCAGCGGGTTGTGCAGCTCAACCACGCTTTGGAGACCCGCGTGGTCGAGCGCACCTAGCAGCTAGCCCTGGCCTTGGCCGAGGCCCAGCAACGGGCCACCGTCATGCTTACCACTTGGATGCGCGCCAACGAATTGGCGCGCATCCAAGAATTGCCCATCGCCGGCTTGGTCAGCAAGCCCCTCGCCCGCGAAAAAGTTAACCCCATCCTCCAGCTGCATTTCCAGCGCTACTTGCCGCTCGAAGCCTAAGCCAGCCCGCGCTGGGCCCCATGTGCGCGCAGCACGAATAAATTATTTTTTTTGCCGCGCACAACGCTGGGTTATTGCTCAAGCAATGTATATTAACCGCGTGAATGCGGACACCGGCACCCAGCCAAGCCGACGCCCAGAAACTGGAGCCATAAAAAAGAGGGCCCCGACCAATTGGTTGGGGCCCTCTTTTTTATGGCCTTTCCCTAACTCAGTACCCAAGCAAAACGCCCCGCAAACACATGGTCTACGGGGCGTTTGTAATATTTGCGCTCCCTCCTGGGCTCGAACCAGGGACCCTCTGATTAACAGTCAGATGCTCTAACCGGCTGAGCTAAGGAAGCATTTCGTTCCGAAACCGGCGTTTTCGGACTGCAAACTTACGGCACCGTACCGGTTAGCGCAAGATGAGAACAGAAAAAAGTTAAAAAAATGCGCCAAGAGCCTAGTTCACAATGCTTAATTGCGTGCCTTGCAAGCTGGTAGCGTACGCGCGCAGGGGCCGCACCGCCGGGCCCCCAATGACCTGGCCGGCGAGGCTAAAACGCGAATCGCAGCAGGAATCGCGCAAAAAAAGGCTCGACGAGCGGTCAAGGCTCACCAGCGAGCAAGCGTCGTAGGGATGGTAGGGGCAGTTGCGCTCGAAGGCTAGGTACCGGCCAGCGTCCTGGCGCACCACCAGCACGCCCTTCACGCCCCCGGTGCCGGCGGGGCCCTGCACGGGCAGGCTCACCACGCCGTTGTCGAAGCGCAGGGCGCGGTACTGCTGGTTGGTGAGGTCGATGACGAGGTTGACCGGGGCGTAGGGAATCAGCGGCTCGGCGTCGCTGCCGCCGGAGCTGCACGAGGCCAGGGCCCCCACGAACAGGGCCGGCGCAAGGAGCGAAGCAAGAATGTGGCGCATGGCAAAAGGGCTTTGCGGCCGCAACGGCCGGCCGGGGCAGTTTAGTGCCCGCGGCTACTTGCGAAACAGCGAATTGACGTAGGTGTGCTTGTCGAAAAGCTGCAAATCGGTCATCTTCTCGCCCACCCCAATGTAGCGCACTGGGATGCTGAACTGGTCCGAAATGCCAATCACCACCCCGCCCTTGGCCGTGCCGTCTAGTTTGGTGATGGCCAGGGCCGACACCTCGGTGGCTTTGGTGAACTCCTTGGCCTGCAAAAAGGCATTTTGGCCCGTGCTGCCGTCCAGCACCAGCAGCACCTCGTGCGGCGCGTCGGGAATCACCTTCTGCATCACGCGCTTGATTTTGGTGAGCTCGTTCATCAGGTTCACCTTGTTGTGCAGGCGCCCGGCGGTGTCGATAATGACCACGTCGGCCCCTAGCTCCACGCCCTTGCGCACGGCGTCGTAGGCCACCGATGCGGGGTCGGTGTTCATGCCGTGGCTCACCACGGGCACGCCCACGCGCTGGCCCCAGATGATGAGCTGGTCGACGGCCGCGGCCCGGAACGTGTCGGCGGCGCCCAGCACCACCTTTTTGCCGGCGCTGTGGAAGCGGTGGGCCAGCTTGCCGATGGTCGTGGTTTTGCCCACGCCGTTCACGCCCACCACCATAATTACGAAGGGCCCCGCGCCCTGCGCGGCGTCGCCGCGCTCGAGCACGGCCGTCGAGCCGGTGTTGTTGTCTTCGAGCAAGGCGGCAATCTCCTCGCGCAGGATGCGGTCCAGCTCGCTGGTGCTCACGTATTTGTCACGGGCCACGCGTTGCTCGATGCGGTCAATCACCTTCACCGTCGTGTCAATGCCCACGTCGGCGTGCACCAGCAGGGCCTCCAGGTCATCGAGCACGGCCTCATCGACCGTGTTCTTGCCGACCACGGCCTTGCTGAGCTGATTGAAAAAGTTGGTCTTGGTTTTTTCCAGGCCCGCGTCGAGCGAGGCCTGTTGCTCCTTGCTGTCCTTGTCTTTCTTAAAAAAATCGAAGAGGCCCATGCGGTACGACGGTGCGCTCGGCCGGGGCCGGGCGGTGTAGAAGGGTGAAAACTAGGGCCCCGGGGCCCAACAACGGACGGGCCTGACACGAAAAAAGTCCCACAAAGGCGGGACTTTTTCATTGTTCAGCGGCCGGCGGCTTACTTGTTGCCCGTGGTGATGAACTCCTGCACTTTGTCGAGGAGCACCATTTCTTCCTTGAAGGTATAGGCCCCGGTCTTCTCCGATTTCACGGCGCGAATGACTTTTGCCCAGTTCTTGGCGTTCTCCGTGGTTTTCAGAGTTGCTACTACTTTCTTAGCCATAACGCAGGTTATTTAATCTCTTTGTGAACGGTCATTTTGCGCATGATCGGGTTGAATTTCTTCAGCTCGATGCGCTCGGGGGTATTCTTGCGGTTCTTGGTGGTGATGTAGCGCGAGGTGCCCGGCAGCCCCGAGTTCTTATGCTCGGTGCATTCCATGATAACCTGCACCCGGTTTCCTTTCTTGGCCATCTCGACGGGGTTGTTTTTGGTTTTAGGATTGCAAAGGTACGGCCTTTTAGGGAATCCGCAAAAGACCAGGTACCAATTGCTTATTTATAGTCTTATCAGCCAAGGCATTTCCGGCCACGCCGGGGCCCTGGGGGCCCACCAAAGCCAGCGCCGATGCCCGGCCCGGGGGCTGGCGCATCGGCGCTGGCTTTGGCAGTAAGTGCCGTCGGCGGGCCGGTCGCTAGTGGCCCGGCCCGCCGACGGCGCGCTCAGTTAATATACTACGAAACCTTGCTCCTTGGCCTTTTTCAACACGGCCATGATGCCGTTTTTGTTGATGGTGCGGATGGTGGAAGTGGCCACTTTCAGCGTCACCCAGGCGTCTTGCTCGGGGATGTAGAAGCGCTTCTTCTGCAGGTTCGGGTAGAACTTGCGCTTGGTTTTGTTATTGGCGTGCGACACGTTGTTGCCAACGCGGGTGCGCTTGCCGGTCAAATCACAAACTCGGGCCATGATATCGGGGGATTAGAAATTACAAAGCAGGGAAACGGGCCGCAAATATCGGTAAAAGTCTGCCAATTACCAACTACCCGTTTCATTTTCCTGCCGGCGGGGGCCCTGGGGGCCTAAAATTCCAAGGGCAGTGGCGGCAGCCGTTGCGGCAGCAGTAGCCCCGCCGCTGGTGGTACTGGGCCGTGAAAACCAGGTAGCCCTCGGGTGTGGTGTAGTGGTCGCCGGGGAGCAAAGGCCGGGCGGCAAACTCTTCCAGCGTGGGGCGCTTGGGCTCAGCGGGCATCGGTGGGCAGCACGGCGATGCACTCGATTTCGACCAGCGCCTCCAGCGGCAAGCGCGACACCTCGACGGTGGTGCGGGCCGGGCGGTGGGCCCCGAACACCTCGGCGTATGCGGCGTTCATGCGGGCAAAATCGGCGAAGTTTTTCAGGAACACCGACGTTTTTACAATGTCGGCCAAGCCCAGGCCCTGCGCCGAAAGCACCGTGGCCAGGTTGGCCAGCACCTGCCGGGTCTGGTCCTCGATGGTGAGGGCCTCGATGCGCATGGTGGCGGGCACGAGCGGCGTTTGGCCGGAACAAAACACGAAGCCGCCGGCCACGATGGCCTGCGCGTAGGGCCCCACGGCGGCGGGCGCGTTGGGGTGGTGAAGGGCTTGCATGGGGCAAAGGTAACGGCGGGTGGCGCGGCCCGCGCCTTCGAAGCACCACCGCTTGGTGGCCGGCGGGCGGTAGGGGCCCCGCACCGTTCGTGCTTACTTTTGGGTACCCGCCACTCTTCCCGCTTCCTATGCAATTCCCCGCCCCCGCCCTGCCCGCCACTGCTAGCCGCGCCGAGCAGCTCATGGCCCTCGAAGACCGCTACGGGGCCCACAACTACCACCCGCTGCCCGTGGTGCTGGCCCGCGGCGAAGGCGTGCACCTTTGGGACGTGGATGGCCGGCGCTACTACGATTTCCTATCGGCCTACTCAGCCGTGAACCAGGGGCACTGCCACCCACGCATCATTGGGGCCCTGGCGGCGCAGGCGCAGCAGCTGACGCTGACCTCGCGGGCGTTTTTCAACGACCAGCTCGGGCCGGCCGAGCAGCAGCTATGCGAGCTGTTTAAGTACGACAAGGCGCTGCTGATGAACTCCGGAGCGGAGGCCGTGGAAACGGCTCTCAAGCTGGCCCGCAAGTGGGGCTACCAGGAAAAGGGCATCGCGCCCAACCAGGCGCGCATCGTGGTGGCCGAGCACAACTTCCACGGGCGCACCACGGGCATCATCTCCTTCAGCACCGACGGCGAGAGCACGGGCGGCTTTGGGCCCTTCGCGCCGGGCTACCAAGTGGTGCCTTACAACGACATCGAAGCCCTGGCCGCGGCCCTGCAAGACCCGCACGTGTGCGGCTTTCTGATTGAGCCCATCCAGGGCGAGGCGGGCGTGGTGCTGCCCGCCGTGGGCTACCTGGCGCAGGCCGCCGCGCTCTGCCAGCAGCACAACGTGCTGTTGATTACCGACGAAATCCAGACCGGCCTGGGGCGCACGGGCAAGCTGCTGGCTTCCGACCACGAGGCGGTGCGCGGCGACATCCTCATCCTCGGCAAGGCCCTGAGCGGCGGCGTATTGCCGGTGTCGGCGGTACTGGCTGATGATGAAATCATGCTTACGATTCAGCCCGGGCAGCACGGCTCCACGTTTGGCGGCAACCCGCTGGCCTGCGCCGTGATGCGGGCGGCGCTGGACGTACTCATCGACGAAAGGCTGGCCGAGAATGCCGCCCGGCTGGGCGAGGTTTTCCGGCAGCGCATGCGCCAGGTACAGGCCGAATGCCCCGGCACGGTGGAGGTGGTGCGCGGCCGTGGCCTGCTCAACGCGGTGGTCATCCGGCCTGCCGCTGACGGCCGCACGGCCTGGGACGTGTGCGTGAGCCTGATGGAGCGCGGTGTGCTGGCCAAACCCACGCACGGCGACATCATCCGCTTCGCGCCGCCGCTCGTCATCACCGAAGCACAACTACACGAAGCCTGCGACGTAATTGCGGACGTAATCCGGGAATTTTAGCCCGGGGCCTCCTCCCTATGATTTCTTTACGCTCGCGCCCGGTTTACTTGTTATTCACGCTGAGCCTGTTGGTCAGTTGCCGGAGCGAGCAGGTCGCCTTTCAGTTTACTACGCCGGTTGGCCAGGGCCCCGGGGACCTGGCGCGTACCCCGCGCCCGGCCCCGCCCGTGGCCACCGAAACACCCGCCGCCGTCCCAGCAGCAGCGGTAACCGCTACCCCAGCGGCCGTAGCTGCTGTGGGGGCCCCGGCCCGCAAAAGCTTTGGCCGGTCGGTACGAAGCCAAGCGCAGCACCTGCTGGCGCTGAGCCCTTTGGCCCATCCGGTGGCCGCGCCGGAAGCCCCGGCGCAGCTGCGGCCCCACCGCCGGGCCGCCGGGGCCCTGGCCCGCACCCAGCACACGGCCGAAGCTGGCTTGGGCCGCACGGTGCTCTTCATCTTGGGCGTGGTGCTGGCCGTGCTGGCGGGCTTGGCAGCGCTGGTGAACCTGATTTTTGGGGTCGGTTTTTTCACCGCGCTGGGCTACACGGCGGCTGGCCTGGTGGTGCTATACTTGCTTTACACGCTGTTCAGCCCGAAGAAGCCGGCGAAGAAAAAGGCTTAACTCTGCGGCGCCCGCAACGCTTTGGGCCCCCGGCGGCGCAACCTCCAGGGCCCCGGCGCGGTTGTACTCCTTTGCCATTTTCCGAAGTTCTATGCCGATTCTTCCCGTTGACCGTCCCCGCCGCAACCGTAAATCGCAGGTAATCCGCGACATGGTGCAGGAAACCCGCCTTACGGCCCACGATTTTATTTTCCCGCTTTTTCTCATCGAAGGCCACAGCCAACGGCTGGAAGTGAAGTCCATGCCCGGCATCTACCGCTACTCGGCTGATACGGTGATTGACGAGGTGGGGCGCTGCGTGGAGTTGGGCATCAAGTCGTTCGCGCCGTTTCCGAGCATCAGCGACAGCCTGAAGGACCGGCTGGCGCGCGAGTCGGCCAACCTCGACGGGCTGTACTTGAAGACGGTAGCCGACATCAAGCGGCAGTTTCCGGACGTGGTGATCATGACCGACGTGGCCATGGACCCCTACAGCAGCGACGGCCACGACGGCGTAGTGGACGTGGACACCGGCGAAATCCTCAACGACGCCTCGCTGGAGGTGCTGGGCCAGATGGCCCTGGCCCAGGCCCGCGCCGGCGCCGACATCATCGGGCCCTCCGACATGATGGACGGCCGCGTGGCCTGGATCCGGGACGTGCTGGACAGCAACGCGTTCCAGCACGTGAGCATCATGAGCTACACAGCCAAGTACGCGTCAGCTTTCTACGGCCCCTTCCGCGACGCGCTGGACTCGGCCCCCAAAAAAGGCGACAAGAAAAGCTACCAGATGAACCCCGCCAACCGCCGCGAGGCCCTGCGCGAGCTGGCCCTCGACGAGGCGGAAGGCGCCGACATGGTGATGATTAAGCCCGCTCTGAGCTACCTCGACATCATCCGCGAGGTGAAGGACCGCACCAACCTGCCCGTGACGGCTTACAACGTGTCGGGTGAGTACGCCATGATCAAGGCCGCCGCCCTGAACGGCTGGATGGACGGCGAGCGTACGATGATGGAAGTGCTGCTGAGCATCAAGCGCGCCGGAGCCGACGCCATCCTCACTTATTTCGCCAAGGAAGCGGCCGAGGCGCTGCGCAAGGGCTAGCATGACCACCGACTTGACTATTCGCCGCGCCACGATGGCCGATTTGCCGGCCGTTGTGGCGCTAGTGCGCGCCGTAGTGCCGCTGATGAACGCCGCCGGCAACATGCAGTGGACCAGCGAGTACCCAAACGAAGCCGTGTTCCGGCGCGACATTGAGCGCCAGCACCTGTGGGTAGCCGAACGCCTGGGGGCCCTGGACGGCGTTGCTGCCCTCACCCAAGACCAGGACCCCGAATACGCCGACGCTGACTGGGACGCCGCCGAGCCCGCCCTCGTCACGCACCGCCTCGCCGTGGCCCCCGACGCCCAGGGCCGCGGCGTGGCCGGGACCCTGCTGGCACAAGCCGAGCACGAAGCCCGGACCCTGGGCCTGCGCACGTTGCGCGTGGACACGAACTCGGAAAACGCGGCCACGCAGCGGCTGTTCCCCAAGCTGGGCTACCGGTTTGCGGGCGAAATCCAGCTGGCGTTTCGGCCGGGGCTGCGCTTTTTTTGCTACGAGAAGTGGATGGGCTGAACGGCTACCGGCGGTTTTGTGTAGATTGAGTTATGAAAACGTTCGTACTGGATGTCCTCACGCCGGAAGACGAGGAAATGGTCGTCACCATTCTGGAAGGCTTGCGTAAGGGCCACGCCATTTCGTTTCATCCGGTGGCCCCCGAATTGCCTTTGCCCGAGCTACACGACCAGATTCAAGCCGCGCTTGATTCTCCGCGCCTTACCTGGGAGCAAGGCTTGAAGGAGCTGGGCTTGTGATTGTTGCGGGTCGTGAATTGGTTATGCAGCAAGGCTTTATCCAAGCTTTGCTGGAATTGGAACAATGGTCGGGGCCCCAGAACGTCCGCAAAGGCCGGGCCTTGGTGAAGCGCCTCGTCGATTTTGCTTACGACATCATCGCCCCGTTTCCGCTGGCTTTCCCGGCTTACGCCCTCCCGACTGCGCCCGACCGCCCGCTACGCCGGGCCGTGCTGGACCGCCGGTACGCCGTGCCCTACGAAGTGCGCAACACGGAACTGGTTTTCGTGTACGCCTACTCACCTTACCAGCAGCCAGAATCGCTGGAGCTACCGGGCCCCGAGCCAGCGCGTTGAATAACCTTTGCGTGGACACGAACTCGGAAAACGCGGCCACGCAGCGGCTGCTCCCCAAGCTGGGTTAATCTGGTATAGCGAAGGCTGACAATTCTAGTAACTCGTTCTCGATTTGTTTTTTCCAGGCTTTCTGTTTGTCAAGAAACAAGCCGTATTTGGTTTCGTCGGCGTACTGAATTTGCCGCTGGTTAGCAGATTCATAGGTAGCCCTGAACAAGTCGTTGACATCTGGTTTTCCCATGAGGATGATGCGTTTGGCATTGGCCCGCAACTGTTGCCGAAGCCGCCGAGCCGCCACTTCGTTGATGTCCCACAGCATTTGCATGTAGCGAATCTGACACGCTGTGCCCAGACGGTCTGTCGAGTCGAGGTAAGAGCCAGTGCGTTGAAACAGGTTTTGTACCGTGCGGTTGGCGCTTTTGCCAAACAGGTCCGCAATGCCCCTGTTGATTTCAATCCCTAGGTTGCCCACACCTTGGTTTAAATTATTCTGCGGGCGTACCCTTAACTGGAAGTCGCTGGCCTGCAAGCGCCGGGTGGCGCTCCATTGCAAATAACCGGGCGGCAGGGGCTTTTGCGATTGGGCAGAACCGCGAATCCCTAGGAACATAAATAGGAAAAGCAATGAATAGCGAACCATCGTATAAATAGTTAATTATCAGACCTGGCAACGTTAATCATTTATTTTCATACGGCCACTTGCCCTGTTGCTTGCTCCACAGCAGGAAGGCCCCCGTGCCCAAGGCCATCATGCCCACGGCGGCCAACTGGAAGTAGAGCTTGAACGCCACGCCGCCCAGGCTAACCTTAACCGGGGCGATGCCGGCGAATACGGCCAGCCACACGATGACGGCCAGGACGACAGGCAGCGGGTAAAGCGGCATTTTGAACGGCAGGGCCCCGGTGCCGCGCCGGCGGCGCAGCAGCACCAGCCCCACGGCCTGCCCCACAAATTGCACCAGAATACGCATGGCCAGGATGGCCGAAATGACCTCGCCCAGCCGAAACAGCAGGCTGAACACGAAGCCCACGCCGCCCAGCAGCAGCAGCGACACGTAGGGGAAGTGCTTGGTGGGGTGCAGCTTGGCGAAGACGGGCAGGAACTCGCCGTCGGCCGCCGCCGCGTAGGGGATGCGCGAGTAGCCCAGCAGCACCGCAAACAGCGAGGCAAACGCCACCAGCAGCACCATGCCCGTGGCCACGGTGGCGGCCGCGGGCCCGTACAGCCGCTCCATGAACACGCTGATGATGAACTGCGACTTGTCGCTGGTGCCCGCCTGCCAGCCCTGCACTTCCTCCCAGCCGATGACCGTGCCCACGCTCCAGTTCAGCAAGAGGTACAGGGCCGCGATGCCCAGGATGCTCAGGAAAATGCTGCGCGGAATGACCTTCTCGGGGCCCTTGATTTCGGCGCCGAGGTGGCACACGTTGTAGTAGCCCAGGTAGGAATAGATGGTTTTGACGGCCGCCTGGCCCATGGCCGCCGAAATGAGCAGGCCCGGCAGGGCCCCCACGCCGCCCGCGGGCAGGATGGCCACCGGGTGGTTGGCGTGCGTGAGGCCCCCGAAAATCAGCCAGCCCATCAGGCTCAGCACGCCCACCCACAGGGCCACGCCCAGCTTGCCGATGTCCTCGATGCGGCGGTAGAGCAGCGCGATGAGCAGCAGCACCACCGTGCCGGCCACCAGCTTAGGCTGCCACCATTCGGTCATCGGCACGAGGTAGCCGAAGTATTGGGCAAAGCCGATGGCCCCCGAGGCCAGCACCAGCGGCGACTGAATGAGTGTTTGCCACACGTAGAGGAACGACATGTAGCGGCCCCACTTCTGCTCGCCGTAGGCCAGCTTGAGGAAGCGGTAGCTGCCGCCCGCCGCGGGGTAGGCCGCGCCCAGCTCGCTCCAAATCAGGCCATCGACCGAGGCCAGGGCCGCGCCCACCAGCCAGGCCAGCAAGAAGTTGGGCCCCATGAAGCCCATCACCAGCGGCAGCGTCACGAAGGGCCCGATGCCCACCATGTCAATCATGTTGAGGGCAGTGGCTTGCACAAGGCCCAGGCGGCGCTGCAGAGTTGGTTGCGACATATGCCGCGAAAGTAGCGCCTCGGCCCTTGGCGGGGCGGTTGGCGGGCGGGGGCGGAACGCGCGGCCCGCCCCGGGCGCAAAAGATTTTTGGGCCCCGGGCCGGCAGCATTGAGGCCCCGCAACCCGCCAAGCTTGGTGCGCAGCCCAGCTCAGCACCCTCCCTTTCTGAACAATAATTACTTGGTAATTAATACACTATCTTTAGGGGACCCGCGCCGCTTTGGCTGCCTGTGGGCCGGCTTTCCTGGTTAAGGAAGCGGGCTTCCACTCTTTCCCATACCCTGGTTTTATGGATTGCGCCCCGTTGCGCCGGCCCCGTGGGCCGGGCGGTGGAGACGCACTGCCTGGCCCACGGGGGTGCAGTTCGTTCCATTCCGTTCGCACCGACGCCATGCCTACTGCTGCGGCCGCCCCGGCCACTCCCCCCGCCCTGTTTCCCGCCGAGGCGCTGCCGGCCCTGCTGGCCGTCTCGCTCACCGGCATCGTCGTATTCCGGCCCGTGGGGGGCCCCAGCGACCCGGCCGCCCTCGCCGACCTGGCCTACGTGTACCTCAACCCGGCCGCCCAGCGGCTGCTGCAACTGCCCGAGTGCCCTGCCGAGTCGTTCCTTACCCTGTACCCGCACACCCGCGAAACCGGCATCCTGGCCTTCTACCTCGACACGTTCCGGGCGGGCACTCCCGGCCGCTACGACGTGAACTACCAGCACGACGGCCTCGACAACTTCTTCCACCTGGCCGCCCAGCGCAGCGGCGAGCTGCTGGTGGTGAGCTTCGCCGACAACGCCGACCACCGGCCCGATGCCGTGGCCGCAACTTTGCGGGCCAGCCAAGCCCGCGAACAGGCCGCCCGCGCCGAGGCCGAAACCCGGCGGGCCCACCTGCACGAGGTACTGCTGCAGCTGCCCACCCAGGTGACCATTCACCGCGGGCCGGCCCACGTGTTCGAGTTAGTAAGCCCGCGCTACCAGCAGCTGTTTCCCGACCGGCGCATCCAGGGGCGACCCCTGCGGGAGGCCCTGCCCGAGCTGGCCGGGCAGCAGTACTTCGAGCTGTTCGATGAGGTGTAACAGACCGGCCGCCCGTTTTACGCCGCCGGGATGGAGGCCCGGCTCGATGTTGACGGCACGGGCGCGCTGGAGCTGCGTTACTTCGACGTGTTTTATCAGGCCCTGCGCGACGGGCAGGGCCGCATCGACGGGGTGCTAAACTTCGCCTACGACGTGACCCCGCAGGTGACGGCCCGGCAACTGGCTGAGCGCGACCACGCCCAGGTGCTGCGGCTCAACGAAGAGCTGCGCCGACTGAACGAGGAACTGGAAAGCCGCGTGGCCGACCGCACCAGCGCCCTGGCCGTGCACGTACAGGATGCCCGCCGGGCCCGGGCGGCGGCCGAGCAGCAGCAGCGCCTGTACGAGCTGTTCGAGCAGGCCCCCGTTTCCATTGCCATCTTGCGGGGGCCGCGCTACGTGTTCGAGCTGGCCAACCCGCTAACCGGCCTGCTGCTGGGCCGCCCCGTGGGGGAGTTGCTGGGCAAGGGCCTGTTCGAGGCCGCGCCCGAAACGGCGGGCCTGGGCTTCGAGCCGCTGCTCGCTGAGGTGATGCGAACCGGCGTTCCCTATGTGGCCTACGAAAGCCCTTCCCAGATTCAGCGCGAAGGCCGGTTGGAAACCATGTACTGGAGTTTCGTGTACCAGCCGCTGCGCGACCCCGACGGCCGGATTACGGGCCTCATGGCGGTGGCCACCGATGCCACGGCCCAGGTGCTGGCCCGCCAGCGGGCCGAGGTGCTGCAAGCCGAGCTCCTGGCCCTGCGCGAGAAACAGCTGCGGGCGCGGGAAGCCTCCTACCAGGTATTCGAGCACACCCCCCGTGATTGCCTTGCTGCGGGGGCCCCAGCACCGCATTGAATTCTACAACGCCGCCTTCCAGCGGCTGTTTCCCAGCCGGGAGCTGCACGGCCGCCCACTGGGGGAGGTGGCACCGGAGACGGCCAGCCAGGGCTTCGTGGGCCTGCTGGACGGCGTGTACCACACGGGCGTGACGTACTTCGGCACGGAGGCGCCGTTATTGATGGAGCAGCCCAGCGGCCAGCCGCCCAAAATTCATTACTTTAACTTTACCTACCAGCGCTTCGAGGAGGACGGCCAACCCGCTGGCGTCTCCGTGTTTGCCTACGACGTGGCCGAGCAAGTGCTGGCCCGCCGGGAGCGCGAAACCCAGCGGCAGCGGCAGCAGGAGTTGTTTGAGCAGGCCCCCGTGGCGATGGGCGTGTTCACTGGTCCCGATTACGTGGTGGAGGTGTGCAATCCGGGCCTGCAAGCCATCTGGGGGCGCCCGGCGGCCCAGGTGTTGGGCCGGCCTTTGTTCGAGGCACTGTCCGAAGTCCGCGACCAGGGCTTTCGGGAGTTGCTGGACGCAGTGCGGGCCACCGGCAAACCCTACATCGCCCACGAGATGCCCGGCCGGGTGCTGCGCCACGGCGAGCTTGCCACGGTGTACCTCAATTTTGTGTACCACCCGCTGCGCGATGCCCACGGCACCATTACGGCCGTAGCCGCCGTGGCCACCGACGTGAGCGAGCAGGTGGCCGCCCGCCAGTCGCTGGCCGAGGCCAACACCGGCCTCACTGCCGCCAATGTCCAGCTCATCCGCACCAACGTGGACCTCGACACGTTCATTTACACCGCTTCGCACGACCTCAAGCAGCCCATCGCCAACATCGAAGGCCTATTGAACGTGCTCCGCGAGGAGCTACCCAACCTGGGCCCCGGCCTGGTGCCCACCCTGCTCGACATGATGCAGCGGTCCGTGGAGCGCTTCCAGCTTACCATCGGCCAACTCACCCCGGCCGTTGGCGCTACTGTACATGCCCCCGCTTAATGACCATGAAAAAGCTCTCTTCCGTGCTCCTGGTTGACGACAACGACACGACGAATTTCCTCAACGAGCCCCTGCTCACCAAGCTCGGCGTGGCCGAGGCCGTGCTGGTAGCCCGCAACGGCGAGGAGGCCCTGCGCATGCTGGCCACGGCCTGCGATACGCCCGCCACCTGCCCCGAGCTGGTGCTGCTCGACCTTAACATGCCCATGATGTCGGGCATCGATTTTTTAGAAGCGTTTCAGCCGCCGCCGCCCGCCCCGCCGATTTGTGTGATTGTGCTCACCACTACCACGCACAGCCGCGACCTAGCCCGCCTCGCCAGCCTACCCCACGCCGGCCTGCTGCACAAGCCCCTGACCCGCACCAAGGTTGATGCCCTGCTGCGGGAGCATTTCAAGCGGCACCTGCCCGAGCCGGGGGCATGGGGCTGGGAGCATGAGGCCGGGCCGGCCGTACCTTAGGGCCCTATGTCGGCTTCTAATTCTTCCAAACTAGCCCTCTACGGGGGCATTGCCACCAACGTGGCCATCGCGCTGAGCAAGTTCGTGGCGGCGTATTTCACCGGCTCGTCGGCCATGCTTTCCGAGGGCATCCACTCGCTGGTGGACACCGGCAACGGCGGGCTGCTGCTGTATGGCACGGCCCAGAGCCAGTTGCCGCCCAGCCCCGAGTACCCGTTTGGCCGCAGCAAGGAGCTGTACTTCTGGTCGTTGATTGTGGCCATGCTGGTGTTTTCCATCGGCGGTGGCATGTCGTTCTACGAAGGCATCAAGCACATCCTCCACCCCGAGCCGATGGAGGACGCCAAGTGGAACTACATCGTGCTGGGCTTTTCGGTGGTGTTCGAGGGCCTCGCGGCGTACTTGTCCATCAAGGCGTTCATGGAAACCCACACCGACGGCCTGTTCAAGGCCCTGCGCACGAGCAAAGACCCTTCGGCGTTTGCCCAGGTGCTCGAAAACTCGGCCGCGCTGGTGGGCCTGGTGTTTGCCGGGCTGGGCGTGTTTTTCGGGCATTTGCTGAACAACCCCTACCTCGACGGGGCCGCCTCCATCGCCATCGGGCTGCTGCTGATGGGCGTGGCCGTGTTCCTGGTGTACCGCACCAAAGGCCTGCTGGTGGGCCAGGGCGTGGACGCCGACACGCTGGCCAGCCTCGAAGCCATTGCCCGCCGCCAGCCCCACGTCGAAACCATCCGCTCGCCCCTGACCATGTACCTGGGCCCCACCGACGTGGTGCTGGCCTTCGACGTGGACTTTGCGGACGCCCTGACGGCCGACGAGGTGGAGCAGTCAATTGACAATTTGCAGAACGACATCCGGGCCGAGCACCCCGAAATGAAGCGCATTTTCGTGGAAGCCACTTCCCTCAAAGCCCGCGCGTAGCGTGGGGCCCGGGGCCAGCAACCCGGCTTCCTTCTCACTCGTCTGGGTGACTCAGAGGCTATCCGAGTAGGGACTGTTGTGCTGACGCAGGAAGCACCCTGTCAAGGTAGAACAGGTCGTTCAGCGGTGATAAGATGCTTCGCAAGCTCAGCATGACAGGTCCTATTTGGATAGCCTTTTAGGGCTTATTTGGTAAGACTTCAGCTGGGGCCCCGGAGCCCGGTTTTGAACCCCGGCGGCGGTTTCGAGGTACAAGGAGGCCACCCCTGCCCCGTTCTCGGCGGCCGGGGGCGGCCGTTTTATTGCACCTATCCCCTTTCGCGATGGATTTTACTACGCTTGGCGCCAGCCCTTTTCAGTCTTTTTGGTGGGGCGGCTTCGAATGCACCGACCAGCTAAACGCCTTCGGCAACCGCGTCGATTTCCTGCCCCTCACCGGCCACCTGCCCCTGCTTGACGAAGATTACGCCGCTCTGGCGCCGTTCAACATCGGCACCGTGCGCGAGGGCATCCGCTGGGCCCACATCGAAAAAACACCCTACCAGTACGATTTTAGCACGGTGCAAACCATGCTCGACGCCGGGCAGCGCCACGGCATCCAGCAGGTGTGGGACCTGTGCCACTTTGGCTACCCCGACGACCTGACCCCACTGCACCCCATGTTTGCGCGCCGGTTTGCGGCCTTGTGCCGGGCATTTGTGGATTTTTACCGCCGCCAGCGGCCCACGGGCACGCTCATCGTCACGCCCATCAACGAGGTGAGCTTCATTTCGTGGCTCGGCGGCGACGCCCGCGGCACTTCGCCCTACTGCCACGGCAACGGCTGGCAGGTGAAGTACGAGCTGATGCGCGCCTACATTGAGGGGGCCAACGCCCTGCGCGAGGCCGACCCCGGCATCCGCATCCTCACCACCGAGCCGCTCATTGCCATTGCGCCGCGGTTTGGGGCCTCGGCCCGCGAAATCCGGGAGGCCCGCGAGGCACACAACAACCAGTTCCAGGCCACCGACATCCTCTGCGGGCGCCTGTGCCCCGAGCTGGGCGGCCACCCCGCGCTGCTCGACATTGTGGGCTTCAACTACTACTACGACAACCAGTGGCAGCTGAACCCGCACTGGATAATGGGCTGGAACGACGCCGCGCCCGACCCGCGCCTGCGCCCCCTGCGCCAGTTGCTGCGCGAGGCCTACCGCCGCTACGAGCGTCCCTTTGCCATCACCGAAACCAGCCACCCGGGCATCGACCGCCCCGTGTGGCTCCGCATGATTGGCCAGGAGTGCGCCGCCGTGCTTGCCGAGGGCCTGCCGCTGTGGGGTACCTGCCTCTACCCCGTGGTAGACCGCCCCGACTGGGACCACCTCGACCAGTGGCACCGCTCGGGCCTGTGGGACGCCGACCTCGGCCGCCCCGGCCCGGCCCGCGTGCTGCACCAGCCCAGCGCCGAGGCCCTGCTCGACGCCCAGGCCGTGGTGGCTGCCGCGCGGCCCCGCCGGGCCCCGGCGCTGGTTTTGTAGCTCCGCCGGGGCCCCGGGCAATGCGCTCCGTAGAATTTCGTTTCTTGCGGTAAATCTGCCCGTTGCCCATGCCGACCGCGCCCGCCACCGCCCACCTCTACTCGCCCATCGGCCTGCTGGCCCTCACCGGCTCCGATGCGGGCCTGCACGCCGTGCGCTTCCTGGAGGGCCCCGATGCGGCCGTGCCCACCGCCCCGGCCGACGTGGCCGAGTGCCTGCGCCCAGCCCACGCGCAGCTCGCCGCCTACTTCGCGGGCGAGTTGCGCGATTTTGATCTGACCTGCGCGCCCCTCATCGGCACTGATTTCCAGCGGCAGGTGTGGGGGGCCCTGGCCGGCATCGGCCACGGCCGCACCGCCTCGTACCTCGACGTGGCCAAGCTGCTGGGCAACCCCGGGGCCGTGCGCGCCGTGGGCGCGGCCAACGGCCAAAACCCGATTTCCATCATCTGCCCCTGCCACCGCGTCATCGGGGCCAACGGCAGCCTCACCGGCTACGCGGGCGGCCTGGTGCGCAAGCGCTGGCTCTTGGCCTTCGAGCGCCCCGCGCAGGGCGGGCTGTTTGGGTGATTGTAGTGTTGGGTGGCCGAGCTTATAACGTTTATTAAACGTTGGTTTAAGAAACGTGACAAGCTCAACTGCAACAAGAGCGGAGAGAGGCAATTACCCATCTAGCGTACATTCATCCATGAGCCAACGACTAAAGGCGCTGCTGTTGTTTATGCTCCTGCCCACCTGGGCATTTGCTCATGGGGAAGAGGTATTGACGACTGTTTTCCTCTTCGCGGGGTCCCTGCTGCTCTTCCTCGTAGTGGTGCTGGTCATTCCGTTGCCCTATGCCGAAAAAGCGGTGTTGACTGCTGTCTACCTAACAACTATTGGTTTAGCAACTTATCTAACTAGCGGATGGCCTTATTTCATGAACATGACTTTGATAAACATGCTGATAGGGCTAGCACCAATACTTACCACGGTATCTGCTTACCTCTTGATGTGGGTCAGACGAAAGCAGCGGGAGGGTAAACAAACAGGATTTTAGGGGTAATGAGGAAAAGCTTCTTTCCTCTCTTGTTCCTTGGAAAAGCCACTTAACATAACGCATCTTGTAGGACACTTCCCGGAATCAGTGCGGGTTTGGAGCAGGCTTCGTGAATCGGCTGGGATAGTATTTTTCCGATGGCCTCATTCCGATGCAACCAATGGACAGTCGCTTAGGCTCTTCCCGAGTGCGTGCGTAGCACCGGGGTTACGCTTATCCGTTCGGCCATGAAGCACCTGCTTTTGTTTTTACTCCCTGCCGCGTTACTGACCGCCCCGGCGCTCGCCCAGCACACCGAATTCTCGGGCCGGGCGGCCCTGGGCTTGTCTTGCTTCGCAGGAGCTGGGACCACGGCCGACGCCACGGTGCAGGGCGCTTTTCTCGATGCGGGGACCACGGGCTACACCACCAGCCCGTATGGTCGGCTGCTGGGCGCGGGTTTTGGGGCCGGCTTGCGGGCCCAGCACGTGGGCCGACGCGGGCGGCTGGCCGCCCTGGAAATCGGCTATGACCAATCGTACAGCCGCGCCCAGGTGCGCCTCTATGACTTTACCCCGGCGAATTATGTGGGTCCTTTTCCGCTGACTGAAGCCGCCACCGGCACCTCGCGGCTGCGCATGCAGGCCGTGCCGGTATTTGCTGGGCTGGGCCAACGCTTCGGAGGGGAAGGGGCCCTACAGTTCGACGCGATGGTTGGGCCGGAATGGGCCTTTCTGCTGGCGGCGCACGAAGCGGGCCAGGGCACCCACGGCGGTGGCATTAATCCCGTAGGTACCGCATGGCAAAGCGCTGCGTCGCATCCGCTGGCGGAGCGGCACGATTGGCGGCTGCGCGCCGACCTTACGGCCTGGTATCACCGCCTGGGGCTGACGGCCAACTATGCCCTCGGGCTGACCAACCTGCGGGACGCGCTGGCCGACGTTCCTGCCTACTACATTGCCGGTCCCGTCCACTCGCGCACCTTACGTTTAGGGGCGGTTTACCGACTTCCATAGCGCCGACTAAAAGGGCTTAGTCAGGGGTTATCTCACCGTCATTTAGGAACACGCGCTTGGCAATCATCCATGATGCAAGCCTTTCGGCACCTTAGAGTGTTTTAATGTAGTAAATTCATTTTCTTTCTGTATATTAGGTGTTTACAACCGGTAATTGTTGGCAAGACGCTTCGTGGATTGGTGGGCGCTAGCCCTGATTTTACTCTTTTATCATCCTCATTTTATGAAAGCACATCAAGTCCTCACACTTGCTGGCATTAGTATGCTGGCCATGAGCAGCAGTTGCGAAAAAGAAGGGGATGCTTCTCCTGCCGCCGATGGAACTACCGGAATCCTATTGGGAGCGGAAACCACGGTGGATAATCAGTTTCAAAACCCACGTGCTCGTTGGACCGTCAACATTGCCCCGTTGTCGTTTCCTGGATGGGGCGGGCAGTCGTATCAACAGGCTAAGGTGTTCAACCTGCCCGATACCACGACTTATAAAGCCGGTTGTACCATTACGTTTCACTACCGCCTTGTGCCACAAACACAAGAAACGCCTTGGCGAACGCGCGGTGCTTGGATGAGTTTGGCTGCTGCGCGCACGGGGACCGATGCACTACCTGAGATCATTCTATCTGATATCAAGATTATTCAGTCTCGATGACCGAACCGTTTCCATGTTTCCTTCTCTCCACATTCATTTCCTAGTACCATGCGCAACATCTACCATGTGTTTGCTCATTCCCAGCACCTTATTTGGAGCACCGGATTGTTGGCAGGGCTTCTAATATACGCGCCAGCTGCTCAGGCGCAAGGGCCGTATACCAATCACCGGCTGCCCATCGCCAATCCCAATAATAAGCCGCCTTCGTTTGGTCAGCAGCCCTCGGCCCTACCAGCGATAAAGCAGGCCCCAGCCTCGGGAACAGTCACTACCAATTCTTTGACTACGGGGCAAGGTGACGATGTCCAACTGTTTCCGTCGGGCAATCCACAAGCCGAAGTGCATATTTCTATTGACAAAAGCAGCCCCTGCAATCTCATCGCTAGCGCTAATAATAATCCATATATGCAAGGGTATTATTATAGTCACGATGGCGGCCAAACTTGGCAAGGCAACGACAACTTGCCCAATAGTGGCCAAAGCGCTGGCGACCCTTCGACGGCTTACGACGCCGCAGGCAACGCTTACTTGGCCACCATGACGCGTGTCCAAGACGGATTTTTTGTACAGTCCTCCACCGATAAGGGAAACACGTGGACTAACCAAGTACGTGGCAGCAGTTCACCCGCAAGCTATTTCGATAAGGAAATGATTGCAGCGGATAACACCCCGAGCAGTCCCTATGCCAACAGCCTCTACACGGCTTGGAATGAGGATTATTCAGGAACGATTCAATTCAATCGGTCAACCAACCGGGGCCAGTCGTTTTCAACGCCCTTAGTGCTGGCAACTACGAATGGTAACGCATTGGGAGCCAACGTACAAACTGGCCCCAACGGTGAAGTATATGTGTGTTGGGCTAATTATCCTCCTACAACTCCCGGCAATCCCGTCCCAGCCAATAGTATTGGGTTTGTTCGCTCTACCAACGGCGGGGCCAGCTTCACGCCCTCTGCGATAGCGTTTAACATTGCTGGAATGGCGGTACATGAAAATCAACCGGACCCGGTTTTTGGCGGCAGTCGGGTCAATGACCTGCCTGCAATGGCCGTGGACAAAGGTTCGACCCACCGAGGCCGCATTTATATTGTGCATAACGCGAAGGAAAATGGCACAGGTAAATCCGTGGTCTTGGTTCGCTACTCTGATAACCAAGGCGCTTCATGGTCTACTCCAGTGACGGCTAGCATTCCGACCGGACGGCAAAACTGGATGCCGTGGATTGCCGTGGATGATAGCAATGGGGACGTTAGCGTAGTCTACTACAGCTTTGATACTTCTTCAGGCTACGCCACGAATACTTATGTAGCCTACTCACGGGACGGAGGTGCCTCATTTAATAATTTGAAAGTAAGTGATGTGTCGCATACGACGGCTCCCATTGAAAGTAGCCCTAGTAAATTTGCCGCTGGCTATGCAGGCGACTACATCGGCATCACAGCCTACGGCAGCAAAGTCTATCCAACGTGGATGGACAATCGTTCCGGCACTTGGCAATTATACACATCGCCGGTTAGCTACGATTTTATCACGGGCCCCGACCAGTTGTGTTCTTCGTCCTCAAACGTGCCATTCCGGGCCCCAACGGCTAGTGCCAATTGGAACTGGCAAGCCACACCCGCCAACCTCTTTACCACAAGCACAGCCTCGGGCAGCCAAATTGTAACTTCCGCTGCGGCTGGAGCTCAAGGCACGGGCACCATAACGGCCACACTACCAGGTGCCTGCGCACCTATCTTGACTAAAACTGTCCAAGTGGGCGCTTATCCTATCACAGGCACGTATTACGAGAACGGGTATAATACCCTAAGCTCGTTTAACTACGTCACGACGGGCACGGTAACGATGTACGTGCAGGCGGGAACGGGTAACACTTATTCCTTCGCTACTCAATTCCCTACGACGACGGTATACCAGAATACGCCTGGTAGCAACACGGCGTATTTCTACGTTGGCCCAGGCAACGGCAACAATAACCGAGTGCAAATCAACGTAACCGCTTCCGGTTCCGGTGTCTGCGGGACTAGCACGACTTCTTCTTTTCAATTCTACGTGCCACAAACGCAGGCGATTGCTGCCTCGCCCAACCCGGCGACTTCTGAGCTGGCAATACAGACGGTGCAGCCGACGGACGCCCCCCAGTTCAGCACCCCCATTCCTCCACCTCCGGGCCAGAGTAAACCTCTACCAGTTGATGCCAATTTTACAGTTCAACTCTATAACAGCTACGGCCAATTAGTCAAAACGGGCAAAAGTCAACAGGGTAAGTTAAAGCTTAATGTCCTAGACTTGCCCAACGGCTTGTACACTCTTAGAAGTGGCGAAGGCAAAGAAGTTATCTCGGAGCACATCCAGATTGCTCATTGATTAGTAATTGAATGCAATACCTAGAAAATCTTAGTCTAACCTTTAGATTAGGATTTTCTAGGTATTTGCTATTTAAGATACCCGTATACCCGTCAGCAATACTTTCTAACTGATTTTGATTCACTTAGGCACGTAGCGACCGTTCCCAATACATAAAATGTGGCTACCGCTTTGTTTCAGTAGGGGGTGCCGGCACATATGCCGGGAAAAAGTATTGGGTCGTCTTCCGCGCTTCCTTGTTGGTACCCATCTCTTTACGGAACTTCTGAATCTGCCCTTGGTAGTAGTCCCGCTCGGCTCCCACGGCCTGCGCAACGCCTAAAAGATGGTCGTATTTCGCCTGTGGCACCTGCGAAAACAAGCCCATCAGCGCCTGCGTCAGCAACACGAGCACCAAGGGCACCACGGCTACTAAGCCGGCGGCTTTCCAATTGGTAAAGCCGACTACCTCCCCCTCAATGGACACCTGGCGCGGAAAGCCGGTCTGAATCGCTTGTAGCTGCTGCACCTGGGTGGCGGTTTCCTTCGCCCCCTGGGCCAACGTGGCCTGCATGGTGGCCGTGGCCTCGCTCATAATGCGCGCCGTTTCCGTGTTAGTGGGCATATATGGCACAATCAGCTTGGCCGCTGCCTCCCCGTTGAGGGTAATGCGGTAGCCCTTTTGGGCCTGGCTCAGCAGCTGCTCGCCCTGGGCTTTGACTTGCTCCAGTAGCTGGTGTAGCTCGGCGGCGGTGGCCGGTTTGCCGCGCTTGAGGAGGGTATCAATCCCGTCGCGCATTTGGGCTACGGTCACGAATAGGTCGGCAGGGTCAATCGGCTGCATCACAAAAGGGAAAAAATAGAAACTACAGGGATAGGCCCCCGCTCTGCTCGCGGTCGGGGGTTTGCTGCCTGGTGGGGGCTTGCGTCGTCTGACGGGCCGTTTCCTGGGCTTTTTGGGCCGCTTCCTGGGCCTGCTGGGCAAAGAGCTGGCGCAGGGCCTCGGCGGAATAACTCTGCACGGCCTGGCCCACTACCTGGGCTACCTCGGGCAGCTGCGCCTGGTGCTGGTCGAACGTCTTTTGCAGGTTGCCGGCGCTGAACGCCTTGCCCACCTCGCTGCCCTTCATCTGGTACCCGTCCTTCTCGGGGTTGCGTTAGTAGTTGGACAAAGAATTACGCTAAGCAGATAAATTATTGATTAACAGTGCTTTTTAAATAGCATTCAACTGCCTGATTCTGCTGTTTGCCTTGGTCAAGTGGATTGCCCGCCGTTTACATCGCCTCTCGTTGAAGGTCAAGCAGGGAGCCCGAAAAGCAGGGATTTCCGGTACCAACTACTCCCCGCCTCTGTTGAGCGGTGGTCTCGGTAAAACCTGGTACCGAAACCCATAGCGGCAATCCAAGTACCCGCTAGGCCCTTTTTTATAGATTTCTGGTACTCTCAACCACGTTCACTAACCAGTTGAGTAACGGGTAAAGCGACCAGCCATTCAAGGCTACTCTTGGCAGATTGCTTCACGCAAGCTGGGCTTTCCGAGGCTCAAGTCGAAGTCCGTTTTCCTGGTGTGTCGCCTTCCCGTAATTCTTTGTCCAACTACTAACGCAACCCCAACTATGGGTATGCCAAATTGGTAGGTGGGCAATTCGGACTCGCTCCTGCGGAGGCAGCTTTGCCAGCTACTCAGCTTGGGCTATTCAAACTCTCGTGGTATTTGTTTGACCAAGAACCCTTTCGGTCGTTTGTTGGCGTGTCTCAGGTTATTGCCGGCTTGTTACTGCTCTGGAATCGAACGGCTCTGCTAGGGGCATTGCTGTTGTTGCCTATTGCGGCGAATGTGCTTGTCATTGATATTACTTACATCAAAATGACAGGTTTTTATTGGCGGCTATCCTACTATATCGGGCTTATTTTCTTGATTCTCTGGCATTATCGAGACCGGATGCGAACCGTCTGGCGAGCGTTGACACAAGGCGTGACTACCCGGTTCGCCTATCCTTGGTGGGCCTACTTACTCTTACCGTTAGCTGCCATCGGGGCGGAATTGCTGGGAGCTATGCCTTCCGTACTGGTGCAGTTTCTCTCTCATCCTGTACAAACATGGCAGGGCCTCACCCATTTAGTAGCTGAAGTGTATCAACACTTTTCGCACTAGATACGAATGTTATATTATTGATTTTAAATTATTTACATACTGCAAACGACCGTTTACAGAACGTAAAGAAACAAGCCAAGCACCTTCAGCAGAAGTAACTGATAACTGCGGCCTAAAGCTGGGAATACTCAATTCGCCACCGGGGCCCTACGCGCCCACCAGTTTCAGCAGCTCCTGGTAGATGATGTTGTGCTGCCAGTAGAGCTGCAACACCATGGGGATGTGGTGCTTGCCGGGCAACACGGTGTAGCGCGGTGGGGCCCCCACGGCCGTTAGCTGGGCGCGGAAGCGGGCCGAGCTGCTGCTGATGCTGGGGTAGGTTTTGCCGCCGATGAAGAACAGGAACGGCGGCAGGCCCGGCCGGATTTTGTAGATGGCCGACGTTTCGCGCCACACCGCCGGGTCTTTCGTGAAGGGGATGAGGTATTGCTCGTCGCCGGGGTACTGCATCTTTTTCAGGTAGTCGTACATGTCCAGCCCAGCGGGGTCGTCGAGGATAGCGCCGCGCACGGGGTTGGTGGGCAGGCCGTTGCGGGCCAGCAAGGCGTCGTCGGTGGCGAGCAGGGCGGCCAGGCCGCCGCCGGCCGAGTGGCCCATCACGAACACCCGGGCGGGGTCGCCGCCGTAGCTTTTGATGTTATTCACCGTCCAGGCCAGGGCCCGGGCGCAGTCGGCGGCCTGCTCGGGCACGTGTACTTTCGGCGCGAGGCGGTAGCTAACGATGACGCCCACCACGCCCTGCTTGGCCAGCCGCCGCCCGACGAAGGAGTAAAAGTTCTTGTCGCCGCTGGTCCAGCTGCCGCCGTGGATGAACAGCACCACCGGGTAGCCGGCGGCGGGGCCCGCGGCTTTGGGCGCGTACACGTCGAGCAGGTTGTACTTGGCGTCGAAGCCGGGCGTGGTGGCGGGCACGTAGGGCACGTCGGCGGTGCGGCGGCTGGGGCGGGCCATGGCGTATTCGGTGGCGCCCAGCACGGCGGCCAGCACCAGCAGGGCCCCCACGGGCACCAGTAATAAACGGGTAATTCTCATGTTGAAGGGGAAGTGAGCGGCGGCGGGCCCGGAGCCCTTCCGGCCGCGCCTACCTACGCCGTGCGGGGGTGCACAGTTTGCCCCGGGCGGCGGCTACCTTTGCGCTTTCGGGCCCCGGCCGCGTTTTTTATTGGATTGGTTATGACGACAACTCGTGTGTTTATGACGGCTGGCCTCGCGCTGGCCCTGCTGGTGGGCGGCCCCCGCCTGGCCCGCGCCCAGAAGGTGCGCCAACCCACCGACGGCGGCCAGCCCGCTGCGGGCACGGCCCCGCGCCCGGCCCGCTTGCAGCCCCTGTTTGGGGGCCTGAGCCCGGCCCAGGCCACGGCCGCCTACGGGGCCCCCAAGCTGGAAGCCGTGGCCAAAAGCTTCGCCTCGAAAGAAGAAGCCAGCGCATTTTTCGCCACCAAAGGCTTCGAGTATCTATCGGAGAACCAGCCCGATACGGCCACGTCCCGCTTCAACCTGGCCTGGCTGCTGAATCCCCGCAACGCTGACCCCTACCGGGGCCTAGGCGTGGTGGCCAGTAGCCAACCCACCCCCGACGCATCCATTGCCCTGCTCCAGCAAGCCCTGGCCATCGCGCCCACCAACACCCTGGTGCTGAGCGACCTGGGCACGAGCCACCTCATCCGCTACGGCACCGGCAAGAAGAAAAAGGACCTCACTGCCGGCATGGACCTGCTCCAGCGCGCCGTGGCCGCCGACGCCAACAACGCCAACGCCTGGCAGCAGCTGGCCCGCGGCTACTACTACCAGGAGAAATACCCCCAGGCCTGGGAGGCCGTGCACAAAGGCCAGTCCCTGAGCACCGCTAGCCTCGACTTTGGCCTCGTAAGCGACTTGCTCGCCAAGTTGCCCGACCCGCAAGGCACGTTCAAGTAGCGCAAAAAACCGCGCCGGGGCCCAGCCCGGGGTGGTCCGGCGAATTGCCCGAAGGGCTTCGTCGGGCCACTCTTACTATAGCCCGGAGCCGCTGTTCAATCGTAAGAGTGGCCCGACGACAGAAAAAGTCGCCGGACCACCCCGGGCCAGACCACCACTAAAAAAATTGCGCCGTGGCCCCACCGCCCGGCCGTTGCTGCCGTACGTACCGGCCCGTGGCGGCCTTTTCATTTATTTCTTACTTAATTCATGGCCTTTTCGTTGCGCAACTGCTTGGCCGGTGGCCTGTTTGGTTTGGTTTTGCTGGCCGGTGCCCCGGCGGCCCACGCCCAGAGCGTGGCCCGGCGCCGCCACCACGACCACAACGGCCGCGCCTACTACCTGGGGCCCCTGCGGGTGAGCGCCGGCGTGGGCACGGCCTTCTACAACGGCGACCTGGGCAACAGCCTGAGCAACGATTTCCTGGGCCCCGCCCTGAACCTGGGCGTACTCTACGGCCTGGGGCCCCACTGGCGCGTCGGCGGCGAGCTGGGCTACTTCGGCATGGGGGCCCGCGACTACCTGCCGAGCCGCGGCTTGGCGTTTTATAGCCACAACGGGCTGGGCACGGCCTTCGTGCGCTACGATTTGCTGGGCGACCCCTCAGTGTATGCCACGCCAGGTGCAACGCGGCGAGTACAGCCCTTCGTGCAGGCCGGGCTGGGGCTGCTGCTCTACAGCCCGCAGGCTTACCTCGGCACGGTGCGGCCCACCGCCAACACGGCCTACCTGCCCGCCGAGCGCAACGACTACCCCGCCCTGGCTGGCGTGCTGCCCGTGGGCGCGGGCGTGGTGGTGCCCCTCACCGACCAGTTCAACCTAACCCTGGAAGGCAACTACTACTTCACCACCACCGACAACCTCGACGACATCAGCCAGCGCGGCAACCCCAGCGTGAAGGACAGTTTCGGCACGCTGCTACTGAAGCTGGACTACGCCATCGGCCGCTGAGCCGCTCAAACTTGCTGTAAAAAGAGGGCCCCCAGCACTGCTGGGGGCCCTCTTTTTTGCTGCGAATGGCAGGTTAAAGACCTGTCAAATAGTAGTCGCCTTTAATTAAATGACACGCGGATAATTGAACGTCATGCAGCGCGCAGCATCTTTCTCATAGCAGTAATCACGATTGGTCACACAGGAAAGATGCTTCGCTGCGCGCTGCATGACGTTCTGCTTTCTTTCTAATTCAGGAACAATTCCAAGCAGCAGAGATGCTTCGCCGCGTCCCGTATAATGGCCTAAACAACTATCCGCAGAAACTAAAAAAGGGGCCCCCAGCAGTGCTGGGGGCCCCTTTTATTTATTACTCACCAACTACCTAGTGCTTCACGAAACGCTCGTGGAAGACCTTTTGGCCGTCGCTCACGGTGAGGGTGTAGAGGCCGTTGGCCAGGCCCGATACGTCGAGTACGCCCTCGGCGTAGGGCACGGCGCGCTGGGCCCCGCGCACGTCCGTCACGCGCACCGAGGTGGCGGTGGCGCGGCCGGGCAGCACCAGGCGCAGGGCGTCGGTGGCGGGGTTGGGGTAGAGCTGCAGGGCCTGGGCCACTTCGTTGCCGAGGGGCGTGCCGGTGAGGGTGGCCGGCTCGGCGGCGATAGCCGCACCGCCGCTGATGCTGAGCGTGTAGTCTTCGGTTTCGCCGTAGCTGTAGCTGCCGCAGCTGGTGGTGGCGCTGGCGTCGCTCATGATGACGCGCAGGCGGGTGCTGCCGGTGCGGGCCGTGGTGGGCACCGTGAAGGTGCTGGTGAGGGTGCCGGCGCTGCTGCTGCTGCCGCTCACAATGAGCTCACCGGTGTCGGCAAAGTCACCGTCCTGGTTGTAGTCGATGTAGATTTTCCAGTACTCGGTGTAGGCCGAGCTTTTGAAGCCCGCCGAGAAGCTAATGGTTTGGCTGGAACCGGCGGCTACGGTAGTGCTGAGGGCCGTGCCGTTGTAGTAGCCCGCGTCGGCGGCCGAAGTGCGGTTAATCGTGCCCAGCTTCACCAAGTCGATCCACTCGTAGGCCTGGCTGCCGCCCTTGATGGTGCAGTAGGTGCCGGTGGTGGGCGGCGGGGTAGTGGTGGTGCCCACGCCCACGGCCGTCCAGGCGTTGGTCACGGCCAGGGTTTGGGCGGCGGAGGCCCCGAACAAATCGGTGGCCGCCTGGATGGAGTAGGTGCGGGCCTGGGCGTAGGTGGAGGAAGCCGTCATATACACGCTCTCCATGCGGAAGGTGATTTTGGCCGCGTCCGTCAGGCCGATGCCGGCCACGCTGTAGGCCGTGCCGGCCTCATTGGTGCCCGACTTGCCCACGGCAATCAGGTAGTACCAGTAGTTGAGCACGCCCGAGTTGGTGTGCACCCCGCCCTGGTCGTTGGCGTTGGACGGCGATGTGGTGGTGGCGGCCCAGTACCTGCCCTTGTACAGCGCGGGCTGGCTATAGAGGTTGGGGTTGCTCATCGAACGCAGGGCCCCGCCGGCCTTCATAATGTCTTCGCCGATGTCCCAGGTCGATTTCGTGAGGCCGAGCTGGTCGCAGGTAAACTTCTCGATGCTCGCGCCCCAGATGTCAGATAAACCCTCGTTCATGGCCCCCGACTCGTTGGCGTAGGTGAGGTTAGCGGTTTTCTCGCACACGGCGTGGCCGATTTCGTGGCCGCACACGTCCAGCGCCGTCAGCGGCTTGAAGGTGGTGGCCCCGTCGCCATAGGTCATCACCGAGCCGTTCCAGTACGCGTTTTCGTAGCCCGCGCCGCCGGGCACGTCGTCGTAGTGCACGTAGCTCTTGATTTTCGCGCCCGCATTGTCGTAGCTGTTGCGGGCGTGCACGGCCTTCCAGTAGTCGTAGGTAGCCTGGGCACCAAAGTGGGCGTCGCCGGCCACGTTGTCGTAGTTGGCGTTGTTGTATTCGGCCGCCGTCCAGTTGTTGTCGGCGTCAGTAAAGTCGGTGGCGGCGGTGTAGCTGTTGCTTTTCTTGCAGTTATATGTTTCGATGCCCAGGCCGCGGGTGTACTCGCGCAGGTGGTAGCCGCCGGTGGCCGTTTCGTCGGCCAGGGTGCGGGTGCCGCTGTAGGCCGTGGCAAAGCTGGCCGTGCCCCCGGTGGCGTGCTTGATGATGTTGTCTTGCAGCACCACTTTGCCGCTGCGCGCGTCCACGTAAATGTAGGCGCGGCTCACCGGCTGCTGGGCGTACACGTTGAACTTATAAGCCAGCACGGGCTGGTCGGTGGCCGCGTCGCGCACAATCACCAGCTCGCCCTGGGGGCGGTAGGTGGCGGCGGGGTCGCGCAGCTCGGCCTTCAGGCCGGCCTCGGCGGCAGCGTCCTGCCACATGTACTTGGTGGCGCCCACGTGGCCCAGGGCCCGGTCCAGGGCCGCGGCCACGCCCAGCGTGGGCGCGGTGCTCAGGCCGACCAGCTTCTCGTAGTCGCCGCTGATGCTCTCCACCGCCCCGCCCCGGGCGTGCACGGTGTAGGCGGCGTGCTCCACCAGCACGCCCTTGTAGTACTGGGCAAATTTCTGGTGGGTGAAGCCCAGCGCGTCGGTTTCGGCGCGGGTGGGCCGCAGCTGGTCGTCGGGGCCCAGGGCCAGTTGCTGGCGCAGCAGCTGCTCGCCGTCGGCGGGGCTCCGGTAGGCGGCTTTGCCGGCGGTACCGAATTGAATTAATTCGGGCTGGCCGTGGGCGCCCAGCACTTTGTTTTGGACGCGCGGCGCGTCCTGCGCTTGCGCGGCGGTAGCGGCCAGCAAGGTGCCCATCAGCAACAGGGCCTTGGCAGAGTAATGTTTTCTCATGAGTTGAAGACTGGGTGGAAAAATCGGTAGAAACAAATGTTTCAGTGGCGTTTGATTACCCTGCAACTTAGTTTTTTTCCTAACCAAACCCTCGCCTAGCTGCCGAGAATCCTACAAAAGCCAAAATCTTGTTGGCCCTAGTTTCGCATCAATCCGACTAAGCGCTGCGCCGGGGCTCCACCGATTTGCACCAAAACCAATAATTGTACTTATCAAATAATTAATGATGTTTTTGAGCGAGGTAGTCGGCGGCCAGCGTGGCCAGGGTTTTTACGCCTAGCGCTAAGCCGCTCTCGTCAATTTTGAAGCCGGCGGTGTGGTGGTCGGCTACGGTACTGGGGTCGGTACCGGGCGTCATGCCGCCCACGAACAGGAACAGGCCGGGCACCTTTTCCTGGTAAAAAGAAAAGTCCTCGGCTCCGGTCACGGCCTTGATTTCTTGCACGTTGGAGGCCCCGGCCACGGCTTGCAGCGTGGGCAGCATCCGGGCCGTGAGGGCGGGGTCGTTGGTGGTCACGGGCACGTATGGCTCGATGGCCACGTCGGCCGTGGCCCCGGCGCTCTCGGCGATGTTGGTGGCGATGCGGCGCACGGACGCCCAAATTTGCTGCTGCACCGCTGGGCTCAGGGCCCGGATGGTGCCGCTCAGTTCCACGTCGGGCGGAATGACGTTGTAGCGCACGCCGCCGTTGACGGTGCCCACCGTCACCACGGCCGCGTCGTCAATCAGTTTCACCTGCCGGCTCACGATGGTTTGCAGGCCCATAATAATCTGGGCGGCCGTCACCACCGGGTCCACGCTGTTCCAGGGGTAGGCCCCGTGCGCGCCCTTGCCGTGCACCTTGATGGTGAACCGGTCGGAGCTGGCCATTTCACCGCCGGGCCGGTACTTGAGGACCCCCACCTCGGTACGAGCGTTGATGTGGACGCCAAATACGGCGTCCACTTTGGGGTTTTCCATTACGCCTTCCTTCACCATTAGCTTCGCTCCGCCTTCCACGCCGGGCACCGAGCCTTCCTCAGCGGGCTGAAAGATGAACTTGACGGTGCCGGGCAGGTCCTTTTTCACCTGGGCCAGCACCTCGGCCGCCCCCATGAGCATGGCCACGTGGGTATCGTGGCCGCAGGCGTGCATCACGCCCACAGGCTGGCCCAAATAGGTGGTTTTCACGGTCGAGGCAAAGGCCAGGCCGCTGGTTTCGGTGAGGGGCAGGGCGTCCATGTCGGCGCGCAGGGCCACCACGGGGCCCGGCTTGCCGCCGCGCAAAATGCCCACCACGCCGGTGCGGGCCACGCCAGTGGTCACCTCCAGGCCCAGGCTTTTGAGGTGGGCGGCCACCAGGGCGGCGGTGCGGTTTTCCTCATTGCCTAGCTCGGGGTGCTCGTGCAGGTCACGCCGCCAGGCAATAACCTTGGCGTCTTCGGCCGCCGCCAGCTTGGCGATGCGGGCGTCGAGGGCGGCGTTTTGGGCCGAGGCGGCCAGGGGCCCCAGCAGGGCCCCCAGGCCCAGCGCAGCACCGCGCAGCGCGGGCCGGGAAAGCAATGTAAAAGTCATGGCAAATCGTTACGCGTAGGTTACGGCCGGGCGGCCAATGTTGCGGCAATGTAGGGCCGGAGCACGTTTGCGCATTATTTTTGTTGTTGGTCCGGGCCGAGCTTATCGGTCTTATTAGCTGCTATGCGTGTTTCTTCCCCTGCAATAAACAATACCTCTTCCGCAGCGCCCGCCCACACCTGGCTAGGCGCGTGGGCCCGGCCCGGATTTCGGAATTTATTGGTGCTGCCACTAGTCCTCATTTTTGGGGCCCTGGTACCAGCAGCGGCGCCGTTCTACCACTTCATTCAGCAGCGCGCCGGCCACCACCTGGCCGACCTCGTGCTGGCCCACTTGCCGGCCCACGACGTGGCCAGCCCCATCTTCTTCCTGATGTACGGCAGCTGCATCGCCGCCGTGGCGTGGCTGCTGGGACGGCCGCAGCTGCTGGTGCGCGGCGTGTGGGCCTACCTGTTCTTGCAGCTGCTGCGCATGGCCACCATCTGGGTGCTGCCGCTGGAGCCGCCGCTGGGCATCCTGCCCTTTCCCGACCCGTTCACCGAGCACCTGTTCCACGCCAGCACGGCCGTACCCATCACCAAGGACCTGTTCTTTTCGGGCCACACGGCCACCGTGGTGCTGCTGGCACTAGCAGTGCGCGGGCGCTGGTGGCGCGGGGTGCTGGCCGCCGCGGCTGCCACCATCGGCGTGCTGGTGCTGGTGCAGCACGTGCACTACGTGTACGACGTGCTGGGGGCCCCGCTGTTTGCCTGGCTGGCTTACTGGCTGGCGGGCCGCATCTGGCCCACAGCACCGGCGTAGTTTCGGTTTTAATCAAAAGAGGGCCCCGGAAGCTAATTGCTTCCGGGGCCCCTTTTGTTGGCAGCTTGGTTTTACAGGGCAGGCAAAAACATGACCGCCCAAATGCTTTGCCTACCAGCTATTAAAGGTATTTCTCGTAGATGCCGGCGGCGATTTTTTCGGTTAGCTTTTTGGGAGCTACGGCGGTGAGGCCCACGGTTACTTTGTTAAGCACGCCGGGAATGACTTCGGCTCGGCCCGCAAACAAGGCATTGGTGGCCACGCGGGCCACGGCGGCGGGCGTCATCGAGACTTTGGCGGCCGTTTTTTGCAGCTCGGCGCCCATGCCGGCGCGGTCGGCAAAGGCCGTGTCGGTGGCGCCCGGGCTCAGGCACGTCACCGATACTGGCGTGCCTTTCAGCTCGTAGCGCAGGCCCCGGCTGAAGCTCACCACGAACGCCTTGCTGGCCGCGTACAGCGCCAGCGACGGCACGGCCTGGTAGGCGGCGGTGCTGGCCACGTTGAGGACGTAGGCCCGCGGCTGCTGGCGCAGGGCCGGCAGCAGGGCGTGGGTGAGGGCCACGGGCAGCAGCATGTTCAGTTGCAGCATGTTTTGCTGCTCGGCCAGGGGCAGTTGCTCGAAGCGGCCCCACAGGCCGTAGCCGGCGTTGTTCACCAGCACGGCCAGCTCTTTGGTGTGGGCCAGGGCCCAGGCGGCCACGGCCTCGGCGGCGCCGGGCGCGGCCAGGTCGAGGGCCAGCAGGTGGCTTTGGTGCTGGTACTTCGCGCTAATTTCCAGGGACAGGGCCCGGAGCTGGTCTTCGGAGCGGGCCAGCAGCAGCAGGTCGTAGCCGCGCCGGGCCAAGGCCAGCGCCAGGGCCCGGCCAATGCCGCGCGAAGCGCCGGTGACGAGGGCGTACACAGGAAATGTGAGGGGCAATGAATGAATAAAGGTTTGCCCCTGCCAATGCTATTTCACGAGGTGCAAAAACCGCAGGTAGAACGGCGTGGGGCTGTCCTCACTTTTGGGCTGGTACTTGCCCGCGATGATGGGCACGTACATCACGCGGCGGCGCGAGGCCTCGCCAATGAGCGGCGACTGCGCCACGCGGTGCCACATGCGGCCGTCGTGCACGGTGAGGTCGCCGGGCTCGGTTTCGATGGCAATTTCGTTCGGGTCGTAGTGCACGTCCTTGTAGTACTTCTTGCGGAAGAGCATCTTGCCCAGGCCCTGGCGGTGCGTGCCGGGGATGACGCGCAGGCCGCCGTTGGTGGCCTTGGTGCCGTCGAGGTGCAGGCCCACGTTCAGCATGGGTCCGATGCGCTTGCCGTAGAACACGTCGCGCAACGAGTCGGTGTGCCACCCCATCTGGCTGAACTCGGAACCCGGGATGTTCACGTAGTGGTTCACCACGAGGCCGTCCTTCTCGTTTTCGCCCACCCGGCCGCCCTCGGCTTCGAGCAGCGGAAACAGGGCCTTGAAGCGGTCGTCCTGCAACAGGTTATGTAGCAGCGGGTGGTGCTGCGAGGCAAAAGCGAAGCGTTGCACAATACGGGCCCCGTCCACGTCCTGGCCGTACTTGATGGGCACGCCGTTCACTTTTTCCACGCTTTCAGCCAGCCAGCGGCGCTGCACGTCCTGGGTGGCTTGGAGAATCTCCTGCACTTGAGCAGGCGAAGCAAACGGCCGAAAGTGCAAAAAACCGTACTTGGCAAAGAAAGCCCGCTGTTCACTGGTGAGCGTGGCACCAAGGGTAAAGCGAGGGTATTCGAAAGATGAGGACATAGTGAAGATAGCGCAATAGACTGGCAGCCCCAACCCAATAGCCTACAAAGGTAACACAGGCCCCCCGGTGCGCGGGCAGCCCTGGCGCCCCGTAGCCAGCACTGCTTCCAGAAAACCACTCAGCTTTCCAAACGCAGCAAGGGTAAACCAACAAACCGGGCTTTTTGCTTATTCCCTCGCCCCGCGCATTACCAACCCATTGCTGATCAACAGGATGGGTAAAACATAGCGAGTACGGGGCTTTTTGAAAATCGTTGCAGGGGCCCGGCGGCCGGGCCGTGTGCGACCCGGCCGCCGGGCCCCTGCCATAAGTTCGGTTTATGCGGCGTGCACAATAATCAATTGCCTGCGCTGCCCCCCAACCGGAAAATCTGTACCTTTTCGGCTCGCCGCCCCGCCCGCCATGCTGCTCCTGCCCACCTTCCACGCCCGCCTACTGCCGTGCTCCGAAAGCTGGGCCGCCATGACGCCCATGGCCCAAGGACGCCACTGCGCCCGCTGCCAGCGCGTGGTGCTGGACCTCACGCAATCCCAAAACCCCGCCGCCGACCTGGCCGCCGCCCGCGCCGCCGCGTCCGACGGGCGCGTGTGCGGCCGCTTCGCCGGGGCCCAGGTGCAGGGGCCCCCGCCCCTCACGCGGCGGCTGCGCTGGTTTCTGGTGGCGCTGGTGCTGGTGGTGGCCCAGGGGCTGAGCGCGCGGGAGGCGCTGGCCCAGGTGCGGCGGGGGGCCCCGCACCACAAGGCAAAAGTTATAAAGCCTGTAAAGCAAATACATGTATTAGAAGACATCCAAGAACAAACTGTATGTACTTCGGGCATCGTGATGTCCGACGATGAAGGTCCAGTTTCCAACGCACAAGGACCATATACCTACGTTGAGCAAATGCCCACTTACAAAGGCGGCGGCACTGCGGCAATTGTAGCCCATATTCAGCAAAATGTGCATTTTCGCAATGGTTTTGCTGAAGACTTTACCGGAAGACGAGTATTTGTTCAGTTCGTTATTGACACTACTGGACGAGCCATGAACCCAGTTATCGTCAAGGGCTTGGAAAAAGATATTGACGAAGAAGTGCTCCGGGTAGTGCGAGACATGGCGGGATTTACGCCCGGAAGGCAAAGCGGCTGGCCGGTTGACGTCGTCCTCACAGTACCGATTATTTTTCCCGAACCCAAGCCTTCCACCCCATAATCCTGCACCTTCGCTGGGGCCCTAATTGCAGTACAAGCGGGACAGTCCCTTTCTTAATTCCGATTCCCGATGGTTTTTACGCCCAGCCCCATGCTGCTGAAACTGCTGTACACGCGCGGCAGCCTGCACAATTTGCCCGATGGCCAGGGCGTCGCTTTCAGCATCAAGAACCGGCTGGATACGGTGAAAATCACCGGCTTGCGGCAGGTGCAGGTGGGCGACGCGGTGGTGCCGGCCGCGCAGGTAACCCTGGATTTGGGCAACGGCGAAACCCGCCCCGCCGCCGGCCTGGGGCCCGCCGACGGCCAGGCCCTGGAGCTGCCCGTGGGCCGCAGCCTCACGTTTGCGCTGGCCACGGCGGCCTTGCCCGAGGGCATTTACCCGGTGCAGGTCTGGTTTTCGACCGATGTGCTCGGCGACTTGCACGTGGAAGTGGAGGACGCCATTGTGGGCGCGGCCACCAGCCGCCCCCGCATCCCGCGCTCCGACGACGACGATTATTCGGAGGCCGCCATTCAGGCCCGCCAGCGGTTTGCCGAGGAATTTACCCAGCAGCATTTCAAGCAACTGAAGTCGTATTCGTTCGACGCGCACGACTTGCAGGGCAACTGCGAGCACTTCGTGGGCGTGGCGCAGGTGCCGGTGGGCCTGGCGGGGCCCCTGACCGTGAACGGCGAGCATGCGCAGGGCGACTTCCTCATCCCGATGGCCACCACCGAGGGCACGCTCGTGGCCAGCTACAACCGCGGCATGCAGGTGCTGAACCTGTGCGGCGGCGTGAAGTGCACCGTGATTGGCGACGCCATGCAACGGGCCCCGGTGTTCGTGTTCAGCGATGCGCGCGGGGCCCGCGACTTCGGTAAGTGGGTGGCCGACAACCTGGAGCGCATCCGGCCGGAGGCGGAAAGCACGTCGCGGGTGGCCAAGCTGCAGTACATCGACACATACCTGGCCAACAAGTTTGCCTACCTGCGCTTCAACTTCTCGACCGGCGACGCGGCAGGCCAGAACATGGTGGGCCGCGCCACCTTCGCCGCCTGCTCCTGGATTTTGGCCAACTACGGGGGCCCTAAAATCGAGCATTTCTACCTCGAATCGAACTTTGCGACCGACAAAAAAGCCTCGCAAATCAACGTGATGCGCACCCGCGGCAAGCGCGTGGTGGCGGAGGCCGTGATTAAGCGCGACATTTTGCAGCAGCGCATGCGCGTGACGCCCGAGCAGCTGGCCTACCACGGACAGGTGAGCAACGTGGGCGCCTTTCTATCAGGCGCTAACAACAACGGGGCCCACTCGGCCAACGGCATCACGGCGCTGTTCATTGCCACGGGGCAGGACGTGGCCAACGTCAGCGAATCGTCGGCGGGCGTGCTGTACTCGGAAGTGACGAAGGAGGGCGACTTGTACATCAACATCACCATCCCGAGCCTGATTGTGGCCACCCACGGCGGCGGCACCGGCCTGGCCACCCAAAACGAGTGCCTGCGGATGCTGGGCTGCGTGGGCCGCGGCACGGTGTACAAGTTTGCCGAAATTGTGGCCGGCGTGGTGCTGGCCGGCGAGTTGAGCCTGGGCGCCGCCATCAGCAGCTCCGACTGGGTGAGCAGCCACGAACAGTACGGCCGCAACCGCTAGGGCCCCGGGGCGGGGCGGCGGTATATTGGGCGCACTTTCCGCCTTACTTTGCTGCCATGCGCTCGTCCGTTTCGCTTTGCCTGGTGCTGGGGGCCCTGGGGCTGCTAAGCCGGCCGGCCCGGGCCCAATCGGGCTTGAATAGCAAGGACTTGGAGGACATCAGCCACGGCCGGCCCACCTCGACCCAGAACCTGAACCAGGCCAACACCGCCGATGAGCGGGCCCTGGCGGCCGAGGCGGCCCACGTGGCGCACTACTACGACCCCGACTGGGTGCCCGGCGCCCTACTGCCCATCAAGGGTGAGGCGCAGCCCGTGCCCGGCCTGCGCTACAACCTGGTGCACCACTGGGTGGAGGCGCAGGACCCTACCGTGCCCGGCGGCGTGCGCCTCTACCCGGTGGGCAGCCTGCGGGGCTTCGTGCTGAACAACGCGCCCGGCCGGCCCGGCCACCGCTTTGGGGCCTACCGCGTGGGCGGCGCGGGCCGCCTGCTGCTCGAAGAGCTGACCGAGGGCCCCGTGCGCCTGCTGCTGGGCTACGACCTGGAGCTGGTGGGGGCCGTGCGCAACGCCGCCATCGGCGTCGAAACCCAGGCTGCGCAGTTCCGGCGCACCTCTGAGCTATACGTGGCCACCCCGGCTCGCCCGCTGGCCCAACCCCTGGCGCTGGGCCAGCGGGCGGTGCTGCGCCTGTTCGGGGCGGCCGAGGGCGACATGGCCCTTTATGCCCGGCAGCACACCCTGCGCTACGATAACCTGACCGACGTGGTGCAGTTGGTAGACCACTTCAACGCCACTATGCCGCCGGGGCCCTAAACACGAAAGGCCACTCCGCCGGGAGTGGCCTTTCGGAAACCAGGCATTCATCTGGGGCCCTACGGCAGGCTGGCCGCCACGCTGAATTTGCTGTCGACGCGCACGACCACGTCTTGGGCCGGGCGCTGGCTGAGCAGCACTTCGCTGGTGAGGGCGTAGCTGCTGCTTTGCAAGTACGTGTCGAGCTTGGTGTCGGGCGCGGGGTTGAGTTGGATGGAAGTAGCGCCTTTGGGCACGTTGTTGAGCGAGGCCAGCAGCACTTTGTTGGTGCCGGCGGCGTCGGTGCTGATGTAGAGCTTGACGCTCTGCACGATGTCAAAGTTTTGGCCGGCGGGGCTGGTGGCGGTCAGCGTGAGCTGCTCCAGCTTCACCTCCTGCACGTACTGGGCCTTGGTATTATTGTTGGCGTAGGTGGTGGTGGAAGTGGAATTCACCGTCACGGCGGGCAAAGTGACCGGGGCCGTGCCGTACGGGTACGCAGCCGGCACCGTGAAGCTCTGGGTGTCGTTCACGTTGAAGCGTAACAGGCTCAGCACTTTGTTGCAGCCCCCAGCCATTAGCAGCACGCCCACCAGGGCGGGAAACAGCAATAATAATTTGGAGATTTTCAGCATAAAAAGAGCGGTAATAATTGATTGATTAAAACTTAACGCGTAAGTCTGCCGGGAAATCCAGCACACCCAAAAATACGGCATAATCACCGCCCACGCCCGGCCGGTGGGGCCCCAACGACGCCGGGGCCCTACTTATTTACTGGCCAGGGCCAACTGGGCACTGCCGTCGCCCAGGGCGTGCAGGGCCTGCTGCAGCTCGGCGTCGTGCGCGCCCAGCACGGTGTAGTAGGGCACCTCGCCGTAGGCACTTTGGGCGATGTAGGCCTTAATTTGGTTGCGGAGCAAGGCGGCGCAGCGGCGCAGCGCGGCCGGGTCGGCGGGCACACCGTCGCGGGCGGCGGCGGCGGCCAGGGCCCCCAGCTGCGCATCGCTCACGCGGAAGGTGGCGTTGAACTGGGCGAAGCGCAGGCCTTCCAGCTCGGCTTTGTGGGCCTGGTAGAAGGCCAGGGCCAGGGCGCGGGGCGTGTGGTGGGCCTGCAAGCGGGTGTAGTAGGCCGAGTACGCCAGCGTGTCGCGCGGCACAAATACATCGGGCATGATACCGCCGCCGCCGTACACCGGCCGGCCGCGGTCGGTGCGGAAGCGCAGGCCGCCCGCCACGTGGTTGCTGTCGGCCGAGGCCAGGTCGCCGTGGGCGGCGCGCTCGGCCAGCTCGCGGCGGTACTCGGCGCGGCTGCTGCCGTAGGGCTTTTGGATGGAGCGGCCGCTGGGCGTGTAGTAGCGGGCAATGGTGAGGCGCAGCTCGCCGCCGTCGCTGAGGGCAATGGGTTGCTGCACCAAGCCCTTGCCGAAGGTGCGGCGGCCCACCAGCAGGGCGCGGTCGTGGTCTTGCAGGGCCCCGGCCAGCACCTCGGCGGCCGAGGCGCTGCCCTCGTCAACGAGCACCGCCAGGGGCCCTTCCTCAAATTCGCCGGCTACCTTGGCGTACACCTGCGAGTCGTAGGTGTCGCCCTTGCCGTCGATGGCCACGATTTTGCGCGAGCCGCCCACCAGCTCGTCGGCCACGCGGGTGGCGCGGTCGAGGTAGCCGCCGGGGTTGCCGCGCAGGTCGAGCACGAGGCGGCTAAGGCCCTGACGGCGCAAGTCGGCCAGCGCGGCCCGGAAGTCGTCGTAAGTAGTGGCCGCAAACCGGCTGATTTTGATATAGCCCGTCTGCTCGTCAATGAGGTAAGCGGCGTCGATGGACGGGTTGGGCACCCGGCTCCGCACCAGGGCCAGGGCAAAGGTGCGGGCCGAAGCGGGCCGGTGCACCTCCAGGGTTATGGTGCTGCCGCGGGGGCCCCGCAGCAGCTGCGCGATGCGGGCGTTGGTGAGGCGGGCCCCCGACACGGCCTGCCCGCCCACGCGCAGCACCTGGTCGCCGGGCAGCAGGCCGGCCTGGGCGGCCGCACCGCCGCCGAGCGGGGCCACCACCGTCATGGTGTCGCGAAAGAGGTTGAAGTCGAGGCCCACGCCGTCGAAGTCGCCCTGCAAAAAGACGTCGTTCTGCTCGCGCTCCGGGGCCGGAATGTACACCGAGTGCGGGTCGAGGCGCTCCAGCATTTGGGCCGTGGCGTAGTCGGCCAAGCCCTCGGTGTTCACCGAGTCCACGTAGTCGCGGTCCACGTAGCTCAGCACTTCCTTGAAGCGCAGGTAGCCGCGGGCCGTGGCGTCGGGGTTGGTGCTGGAGGGCCGGAACGGGTTGTTGGAAATTAGCAGGCCGCTGCCGAACGCCAGCGCCACCAGCACCGCCCCGCGCAGCCCGGCGCGGCGGGCCCCGGCGGGGCGCGAAGAAGCACGGAAGAGCGGGGAGAAAGCCATTGCGGCAGAACGAAGTAAAGACCATTGCGCCGCTGACAACGCAGGACGAGTATTCAAAATTAATTAAATTTTTCCATGATACGCTTCCAAAAAAATGGGTTTTGATCGAACATAGTTAAATATGTGGAAAATGACGAAAAATACCTTTTTTCAGTCATTTTAAGCTTATTTAAATACTAATTTAACAGCCAAATAATTTCAATTGCACATTGCCGTGAATAAAATTAAATATAATTTTTACAATAAATTGTAGTCCGCAATATTACTCACGCGGGGCGCGCCGCGGGGCGGCCTGGGCCTGGCGGCGGCCGTATCTTTGCGCGGGCGCCAGGGTCGGCGCCAATTTTTGCTTTCGTTTTATTTTCTTTTGCCGTGGGCCGCATCCTCGCCATCGATTACGGCAACAAGCGCGTGGGGCTGGCCGTGACGGACCCCAGCCGCATCATCGCCTCGCCGCTCGACACCATCCACAGCCAAGATTTGCTGGCCTACGTGCTGGCCTACCACCGGCGCGAGCCGCTGGCGGCCATTGTGGTGGGCATGCCGCGCACGCTGCTCAACGAGCCCACCGACGTGACCAGCGCCGTGGTGGGCCTGCTGCGCCGCCTGCGCAAGGAGCTGCCCGACGTGCCCGTCCACGAAATCGACGAGCGATTCACCTCGCGCATGGCCCACGCGGCCATGCTGGCCGGGGGCCTGGGCCAAAAGGCCCGCCGCGACAAGGCCACCGTGGACCGGGTGAGCGCGGCCCTCATCCTCCAGTCGTTTCTGGAGTCGCCGGCGGGCCGGGCCGTGGCCTAGCCGGAACCCCCGGGGCCCCCGCCCCTGTTTGCTTTAATTCTTTATCAACGTTTTACTTAGATGATACACCCCATCGTTGCCATCGGCGACCCCGTGCTGAAGGCCCGCGCCAAAAACCTGCCCGCCGACTTACCCGCTGCCGAACTTCAGTCGCTCATCGCCGACATGTTCGAAACCATGTACTTTGCCCACGGCGTGGGCCTGGCCGCCCCGCAAATCGGCAAGAGCGTGCGGCTGTTTGTGATTGACTCGACCCCCATGGTGGAGCTAGACGAGGAAGACATTGCCGAGGGCGTGGAGGCCGAGCCCGCCATCAAACGCGCCTTCCTCAACCCCGTGATGGTGAGCGAAACGGGCGAGAAGTGGGGCTTCGAGGAAGGTTGCTTGAGCATTCCCGGGGTGCGCGAGCTGGTACAGCGCTGCCCCGACATCGTGCTGCACTACGAGGACGAAAACCGCCAGGTGCACGAGGAAGGCTTTACGGGCATGAACGCCCGCATTATCCAGCACGAGTACGACCACCTGGAAGGCGTGCTTTTCACCGACAAGCTCTCTTCCTTTAAGAAGCAGCTGCTCAAGGGCAAGCTGGCCCGCATCGGCAAAGGCGACGTGGCCCACGACTACCGCATGAAGTTCGCGGGCGCTGGGCGGCGGTAGGGCCCCGGGCAGGTATGGGAAAACATTTGCTATATGAGGCCATGTATGGGAAGTTTTTATTAAATTCGTCCCATACCTAGCCTTTTGCGTTCCGTGGCTTTTGACCCCAGCTGTCCCTTTGATTTGCCGCTGCTGCCCCCGCCGGTGGGCGAAAACGACCCGGCGCTGCTGCGGGTGCTGCTGCGGGCCCGCACGGAGCTGGCCGAGCTGAAGGGGTATTCGGCGGCCATTCCCAACCCAATGCTGTTGCTTTCGCCGGCCATCATCCGGGAATCGGTGGCCAGTTCGGGCATCGAAAACATCCACACCAGCGTAGAATCGGTGTTGCAGCAGGCGCTGTTTCCCGAGGCCGAGCGCCGCGACGCCGACAAGGAAGTGCTGCGCTACGGGGAAGCCATGCGCTGGGGCACCGCGCAGCTGGGGGCCCTGCCGCTGTCGTCGCGCCTCATCGTGGGGGTGCAGCAGCGCCTGATGCCGCAGCTGGAGGCTGGCTGCCGCGCCACGCCCAACCGCATCATTAATTCTGCCACGCGGCAGGCCATCTTCACGCCGCCCAATGCCGGGGACATTCCGCGGCTGCTGGGCAATTGGGAGAGTTTCATCAACGACGACGACAGCGCCTTTGATCCCTTATTGCGTTGTGCCATTGGGCACTACCAGTTCGAGGCCATCCACCCGTTTGGCGACGGCAACGGTCGCACGGGCCGCATTTTGATGGTGTTGCAGCTGGTGCAGCAAGGACTGCTGAACCAACCCACGCTGTTCATCAGCGGCTACATCAACGCCCACCGCCAAGAATACTACCGGCTGCTAGCGGGCGTCACCACCGGCGGCCACTGGCTGGAATTTCTGGTATTTATGCTCGAAGGCTTTTACCAGCAAGCCCGGGAGACGAAGGCCACCCTGCTGGCCGTAATGCAGCAGCTCCAGGCATTTAAGCAGCAGCTGCGCACCGGCGGCCACCGCAAGGTGCCGTTTGAGTTGGCGGAGCACGTGTTTGCGCACCCCGTGACCACGCCTGTACTGGCCGGGCGCGAACTGGGCGTGCACTACAAAACGGCGTCTCGGCACTTGGCCCAACTGGCGGCCAGCGGCTTGCTGGAAACCAAGCAGGTGGGCCGCTATCAATTCTACCTCAACCGGCCGCTGCTCACGGTGCTCAGCCGCCAGTAGCTGCTTTCCAGCCCTCCTATAATTATGTCCAAATACTACGCGCCATTGTCCTTGGTATTAGTGCTCGCGCTGGGGCCCCGGCCGGCGCGGGCCTGGGGCTTTTTTGGGCACCGGCTGCTGAACCGGCTGGCGGTGTACACGTTGCCGCCGAAGATGGTGGGCTTTTACAAGGCGCACATTGATTATATCACGGCCAACGCCACCCGGCCCGACGCGCGCCGCACGGTGGTGCCCGGCGAGGCGGCCAAGCACTTCATGGACGTGGACCGCTACGGCGACAGCTGCCTGAGCACCCACGGCCGGGGCCTGCCCCGCCGCTACGAAGACGCCGTGGCCCGCTACGGCGAGGACTCGCTGCTGCGCCACGGCATTGTGCCCTGGAACATCGCGGCCATGAAAAACCAGCTCACCGCTGCCTTCCAGCGCCAGGATGCCGACGCCATCCTGCGCCTCTCGGCCGACCTGGGGCACTACGTAGCCGATGCCTGCGTGCCGCTGCACGCCACCCAGAACTACAACGGCCAGCTGACGGGCCAACGCGGCATCCACGGCCTGTGGGAGAGCCGCTTGCCCGAGCTGCTGGCCGCCGACTACGACCTGTTCACGGGGCCCGCGCCGTACCTGGAGCACCCCGGCGACGCGGCCTGGGGGGCCCTGGCCCGCTCCCACGCCGCCGTCGATTCGGTGCTGCGGTTCGAGAAAGAGCTGACGGCCAAGTTCCCCGCCGACCGCAAGTACGGCTACGAGGCCCGCGGGGCCACCACGGTGCGCGTGTACTCGCGCGACTTCAGCCGGGCTTACCACGCCCGGCTCGGCGGGCAGGTGGAGCGGCAGCTGCGCTACGCCAGCCGGCTCATCGGCGCGTTTTGGTACACGTGTTGGGTCGACGCCGGGGCCCCTGACTTGGACAAGCTGCCCCGCACCACCTCGGCCGTGGAGGAGCTGCGCCTGGCCCGCGAAGCCGCCGACGCGGCCGCGGCCCCAGCGGCAGGCAGCGTGCCCGGGCACGAGGAATAGGGCCCCCAGCGGGCGAGCTACCGGCCTTCCGCCAGCTGCCCGGTAATCATAGGACGGCAAGCGCTAAAAGGTAATGCCGAGGCCCTGCTTTTCGGCAACGAACAATGGGCAGCAGGCAGCGGGCCGAAAAAGCCGGCCGCCCGCGCCTTCCCGCGCTACAGCTCCTCCGTGGCGTCCAGCGCGTCGAGGTCTACCACAGCGATGCCGGTTTCGTCCACGTCGTAGGCGCGGCGGAAGCGGCGGTACCAGGTTATTTCGCTGGGAACATAGGAGTTGCGGGCGTACACGTCCTGGGCGAAGGTGTCGTCGTAGCCTTTCAGCATGACGATGATTTCCACGTCGCGGGCTGCGTAGTCGGCGGGGCCCAAGCCGTGCAGGGGGCTGCCGGGCCCCAGGTCGTGCACCAGCGTCCAGGTCAGGGGCAGGAAGCTCACGGCGTCGCGCTCCAGGGCCGCGTTGGCGTAGGAAAAGTTCTGGGTTTCGGGGTCCGTGAACTTGACGATGACCCGCGCCGAGAGCTCAATCAGGATGTTGGCCCGGCGGTTGGCCACCCGGAACTGCAGGCACGGCGTGCCGTCGGGCCGCCGGCTGACGATGGCCGCCCGGCTGAACAAGATGCGCGCCGTGGGCCGCGAAAACCGCCCGTAGAGCAAGCCCGTAGCCAGCGCAAACGTGAGCACGCCCACCAGCGCCTCCAGGCTGGAGAGGGCCCCGGTGCCGTTGCTGCCCGGGTACACGTGCCCGTAGCCCACGCTGGTGAAGGTTTGGATGGAAAAAAACAACGCGCTCAGAAAGTCCTGCCCCCAGCCGTGGGGGGCCGCCACGCCGGGCAGGTCTTCGAGGCCCAAGGCCATGTAAGCCAGCGCGAACGCCGCGTTCAGCGCCCCAAACAACACGCCCACTTCCAGAAAAAACCGGCCCCACGGCATCAGAATCAGCCGCTGGTAGGGGTCGCGAATAGGCGGGCCGCCGCGCCGCCGCACGTTGAAGGAGCCGTCGTGGTTGATGGCCCGCTGGGTGGGCTGCGAAAACTTTTCGCCAATGCCGGGGTCGAGCGAGGCCATGCCGTACGGAAAGAGAAGTGAGCCGCGAAGAACGCCACCCCGGGCCGCACCTGCCCGCGCCGGGGCCCTAAACTTCGGCCGCCAAGCCCCGCTTTTCGTAGGAGAAAAGCCGCGGCTTTAGCACGCTTTTCTCTTCATTTTTCCTTTATTCTTATGCGCGGGGTTTACGCCATTGTGCTCCTCACCATCTCCAATTTGTTCATGACGTTTGCCTGGTACGGGCACCTGCACTTGTTCAAAAAGATGGCCTGGTTTGCTAAATTAGGGCTGTTCGGCGTCATCATGGTGAGCTGGGGGCTGGCCCTGTTCGAATACATTTTTCAGGTGCCGGCCAACCGCCTGGGGTTTGAGGAAAACGGCGGGCCGTTCGGGCTGTTCCAGCTCAAGGTGATTCAGGAAGTGGTGACGCTGGCGGTGTTCACGCTCTGCACAGTGTTCGTGTTCAAAACCGACAAGCTGGGCTGGAACCACCTGGCGGGCTTCGTGCTGCTGGTGGCAGCGGTGTACGTCATCTTTAAGAAGTGGTGAGCGAAGGCACCTTGGGGGCCTGAAGAAAAATTAATATCCGGCTCAGCCCGGCTTCAGGGCGCGATAGAAATTTTGTAGCGTCGAAAAGGTAACCGGAGCCGGGTCGACGCCCCCTTATTTCTTCCTTACCCCATCCTACTGCCATGCGCAACCTATTTGCTTCCACTGCCCTCCTAGCCGCCCTGATTTTCGCCGGCACCGCCCAAGCTCAACAAACGGTCGTGAAGACCAAAACTAAATCGGCCAAAAACGGTCCCCGCACCGCCGCTGCGGCCACCCCGCCCCCCGCCCCACTGGCCCCGCCCGTGGGCGGCCCGGCCGGCCCGCAGCGCCCCGGGGGCCCCCATGCCGGCCCGGAAGGCCCGGGCGGCCCAGGCCCTAAGGGCCCGCGCGGCCGCAAGGGTGGTCCCGGTCCCGGTCCCGGCGGCCCGCGCGGCGGCCAAGTGCAGGTGCTGACTGATGTGCGCGGCACCCTGACAACCTACCAGGCCCTGAACGACGAGCGGGTGTACGACGCCTTTGTGCTGCGCGCCGACGGCGGGGCCCCGGCCGACACCGTGCACTTTCCGCGCCACCTGGGCCAGCAGTTGCTAGCCGCCGCCAAGGCCGGTAGCGCCGTGACGGTGAGCGGCTTCCGCCAGGCTGGGCCCGACGGCCGCAACCACTTCCACTTCGTGAGCCTGACCAGCGGCAGCCAAACCGTGGCCGACGCCCGGCCCACGCCGCCCGCCACCCCGCCCACCGAAACCAGCGCCACCGTGCGCGGCACCGTGCGCGAGCTGCGCCGGGGCCCCAACGGCCGCGTGCGCAGCCTGGTGTTGAGCGACCAAACCGTGCTCCAGCTTTCGCCCGTCGCCGTGGAGCAGCTGGCCGATAAGCTCACCGTGGGGGCCAGCCTCGAAGCCACCGGCGCGGTGCGCACTGCCCGCGCCGGCGAGGCGTTGGCCACCACCAACCCCGCCCGCGTAGTACACGCCGAAACCCTGACGCTGGGCGGCACCAAGTACTTGGTGCGCTAGGAATTAATAGTTGAAAAGTCCTCAGACCGTCGTGCTCAGCTGGCGGCCTAAGGTGGACGACTCCCCATTTTCAATTCTTTTCAACGACGCGGGGCCCCAGCTCCGCGCCGTTTTTTGGGTTTGCATAACTCCCACTTTGCCTCGCCATTCGGCTGATTTTATGCGCATTCTCATCGTAGAAGACGAGGCCCGGCTGGCCGGGTTCATCCAGCAGGGCCTCACCCAGGCCGGGCACGTGGCCGACGTGGCCGCTACCGGCCCCGAGGGCCTGGAGCGCGCCGCCGCCACGCCTTACGACTGCATTTTGCTCGACCTGATGCTGCCCGGCCAGAGCGGCCTCGACGTGCTGCGCAACCTGCGCGAGTTCGGCCTGAGCGTGCCCGTCATCATCCTCAGCGCCCTCACCGACGCCCGCCACGTTGTGAGCGGCCTAGAGGCCGGGGCCGTTGACTACTTGCGCAAGCCCTTCGCCTTCGACGAGCTGCTGGCCCGCCTGCTCATCATCGGGCGCAAAACCGCGGGGCCCGCCGGGGCCGAAGCCCTGCACCTGGCCGACCTCGTGCTCGACCCGCTGGGCCGCACCGTGACGCGCGCCGGCCGCCCCTTAAGCCTTACCAACCGCGAGTTTGCGGTGCTCGACTTGCTGCTGCGCAACGCCGGCCGGGTGGTGACGAAAACCCGCCTCGCCGAGAAGGTGTGGGACGTGGAGTACGACATGGGCTCGAACGTGATTGAGGTGCACATCTCGCAGCTGCGCCGCAAGCTCGACCGCGACTTTGCCCCCGCCCCGCCCCTGCTCGAAACCGTGATTGGCCAGGGCTACCGCCTGCGCGAGCCGATGGAGTAAGTGGCAAGCAAGTTTTACGATCAGTAGTACTCAGGCCGTCACGAGCAATAAAGGCGGTCATGCCTCGGCTGCGCTCGGCATGACCGCCTTTATTGCTAATTCAGCCACAAGCCTCTCCTCTATAATGACCACTTCCCCTCCCCTTTCCCCCGCGCCGCCGCGCCGGTTCCGGCTGGGGCTGCGGGGGCAGCTGCTGCTCGTGTTTGGGCTGGTGTTTGGGTTGGCCACGCTGGCGGTCGGCGGCTACCAGTACCGCAGCCTGGCCCGCCTGCTGGCCCGCGCTAACGACGCCCAGTTGCGCACGCGTGCCACCCGCCTGCTCGACCGCGTGACGCTGGACCCGCTGCCTACCCTGCCCCTGCCCGACCAACTCGGCGAAGCCATGCGCGTGGCCTTTGAGGAACCCGGCCAACCGGCGCGTGAGCTGTTTCGGTCGGCACAGTTTCCGGCCGGGGCCCCCGCGCTGCCGCGCCCCGGTGCGCCCGGGGCCGCGCTGGGGCCCCGGCGCGTGGTGGCCGTGGGCCGCGCCGCCGCGCCACCTGGCCCGGGCGCCGACGAAGCCGCGCCTACCGGCCGGCTCACGCTGTGGCTGGCCCACCCCGCCGCCCCCTTGGACCGCGACCTGGCCCGCCTGCGCCGCATCTTGTGGCTGAGCCTATTGGGCAGCGCAGCGCTGGCGGCGCTGCTGGCCCCAGCGGTGGCAGCCGTGGCGCTGCGGCCCGTGCGGCGCATGGCGGCGCAGGCCCGGCGCATCCAGCAGGCCGAGGACATTGCGCCTCTGCCCGTGCCCAACACCGGCGACGAAGTGCAGGAACTCGCCGAAACCCTGAACCAGCTACTAGGCCGCTTGCAGGGACAGGCCACGGCCCAGGCCAACTTCCTGGCCGCGGCGGCGCACGAGCTGCGCACGCCGCTGGCCACCCTGCAAACCGGCCTCGACGTGAGCGGGCGCGACCTGGCCCTGCCCGCCGCCACCCGCGCTGCCCTGGCCGGCCACGACGCCGAGCTGGCCCGCCTGGGCCGGCTCGTGGACGACTTCCTGCTGGTGGGGCGCTTGGGGGCCGGGGCCCTGCCCGCCGTCCGCCGCCCCGTGGCCCTCGACGAGCTCCTGCTGGCCCTGGCCGACCGGGAGCTGCCGCGCTTCCGGGCCGCGGGGCGCACGCTCACTGTCGAGCTGCCCGAGCACGCCGCGGCAGCTACGCTGCTGGTCGACACCGACCCCGACCAGCTCACCACCGTGGTGCTGAACCTGCTCGACAACGCCCGCAAGCACGGCGCGCCGGGAGCCCCGGTGGTGCTGCGACTGGCGGGCCCGGCGGCCGGCGCGGGCCCCACCATCGGCGTGGCCAACGCCCTGGCCGTGCCGCTGGGGCCCCACCTGGCCCACCTCACCGCCGCCTGGTACCGGGCCGACCCGTTGGCCCCCGGCACCGGCCTGGGCCTATGGATTGCCGGGCGCCTGGCCCAGGGCCTGGGCGTGCGCTTGGGCTTCGAGGAAATTGGGCCGCAACTGTGCGCCACCGTGGCGTGGCCCGCGCCAGACCCGGCAGCGTAAACCGGCACCGCCGCGCCCCAATCCCCTCCTTAAGCCATTCTCACAACCGGTTTGGGCAGGGCCCCCAGACCCGGCGGGCCGGCCGCTTTAGTGGGCGCGGCGGCACCGGCCGCGGCAAAGGCCGCCGCCGCAGTTTTGTACTTCTGGCCAGCAGGGCTGAACGCGGGGCCTCGGGCCCCGTTTGGTTCTGGCGGGACGGCGGAGCCGGCGGGAAGCGGCCGCGGAGGCCTACGGGGCCCCTGGGCGCAATCGGGGCAGTGTCGTACTTTCGGCGCATACCGGGCAAACCGGCCGCAGTGCTATTGAATTATTTTATGATTAAAAAAATATTGTGGGCCTGCGCCGCAGCTGGCGCGCTGGGCCTAGCGGCGGGCCCGGCCCAGGCCCAGCGGGTGGGGCTGGTGCTGAGCGGCGGCGGCGCCAAGGGCCTGGCCCACGTGGGCGTGCTCAAAGAGCTGGAGAAGAACCACATCCCCATCGATTACATTGTGGGCACGAGCATGGGGGCCGTAGTAGGGGCCATGTACGCCTCGGGCTACTCGCCGGCCGACATCGAGCAGATCGTGCTGAGCAAGGAATTTCAGAACTGGACGTCGGGCAAAGCCCTGGAGAGCAAGACGTTCAACTTCGTTACGAGCGAGCCCTCGCCCTCGGCCCTGCGCCTGGGCGTGGCCCTGGACTCGACGCTGCACGCGCGGGTGAGCTCGAACCTGGTGAACGACCTGAACCTGAACCTGGCCCTGGCCAAACTACTGGCCCCGGCGGGGGCCGAGGCGAATTACGACTTCAACAAGCTGTTTGTGCCGTTTCGGTGCATGACGTCGGAAGTGTTTACGCGCCAGGAAGTGGTGCAGCGCAAGGGCTCTTTGAGCGACGCGGTGCGCAACTCGATGACGTTTCCGCTGGCGTTCCGGCCCATCCGCAACCTCGACGGAAAGTACTACTACGACGGGGCGGTGTTCGACAACTTTCCCACGGTGGCCATGAAAACGGAGTTTGCGCCCGACGTCATCATTGGGGTGAACGTGGGCGACGTGGCCTTCAAAAAGTACCCCTTTAAGACCGACGACGCCCTGCTGGCCAGCACGGTACTGTTTCTGGGCACGAGCGTAGCCGACACGTCGAGCGTGGGCAAAAACGGCATTTACATCCAGCCCAACCTGCAGGCTCTGGGCGTGGGCGACTTCGACCAAGTGAAGCAGTTTATTGGCAAGGGCGACACGGCCACGCTGCTGAAAATGGACCTCATCAAGCAGCGCATCGGCCGCCGCCAGGACTCAACGGCGCTAGTGGCGCGGCGGCGGGCGTTTCAGGAGGGGGCCCCCACGCCGCGCTTTTTGGAAGTGCAGGTGAACGGCCTGCGGCCGGACCAGAACGCGTACGCGGCCAAGTTTTTCCAGCGCAAGGGCCGCGAGTTTGGCCTCGACGAGATTGAGGAGGGCTACTACCGGCTGGCGTCGGACGATTACTTCAAGAACATTTATCCGCGCATTCGCTACGACGCGGCGCGCAAAGGCTACATTTTCAGCCTCGACGCGCAACGCAACAACAACGTGACGGCCGAGGTGGGCTTCGTGCTGAGCACCCGGCCCATCGACAACTTTTACCTGGGCCTGGAGTACCGGGTGCTGCGCCGGCTGCTCTACACCACGGCGGCCGACGTGAGCCTGGGGCGCTTCTACAACGGGGCCCACGGCTCGTTCCGCATCAGCGTGCCGGGCACGGTGCCGTTCTACGTGGAGCCGGGCATTACCTACAACCAGTGGGACTACCAGAGCACGGGCGGCCTGCTGGGGCGCAACGCGCTGGGCACCCAAATCCGGCAGCAGGACACGAAGGTGGGCTTCCAGGTGGGCGTAACGCCGACCTACCGCAGCCGGCTGCTGCTCGACGCGGGCCTGTTTACGACGCGCGACGATTATACAAACCGCACGGAAATTAACAGCAGCGACGTGCTCGACAAAACCATTTTCCACGGCTTCACGGGGGCCCTGCGCCTGGACCGCAACACCCTGAACGAAAAACAGTACGCCACCGGTGGCCACCGCTACTCGTACACGCTGCGCGGCGTCACGGGGTCGGCGGCCTACACGCCGGGCTCCACGTCGCTGGTGGCGGCCAACGAGCACCACCACCAGTGGCTGCAATTCCGGGCCACCGTGGAGCGCTACTTTGCCCTGCCCGGCAACCGCCGCGCCTGGGGCTACTTCGGCGAGGCCATGGCCACGGGCCAGGGCACGTTCAGCAACTTCCGGGCGTCGCAGGCCATCGCGCCGGTGTTCTCGCCGCTGCCCGACGCCCGCACGCTGTTCCTCGACAAGTACCGCAGCGGGCGCTACGCGGCCGTGGGCGTGCGCTACAGCCAAGCCGTGCTGGGCAGCCTGCAGTGGCGCACTGAGCTGTACATGCACCTCAACTTCCAGCCTTTGGAGCAAGCCGATGACCAGACGGCTCTGCGCACCAGCGGCTTCGACCGGCCGCGGCTGACGGCCAGCACGGGCTTCATTTTGATGACGCCCGTGGGGCCCCTGGCCCTGCACGCCCGCTACTACGACGACCCCAACGAGCACTTTGGCGTGTACGCCCACCTAGGCTACCTGCTCTTCCGCGGCCGGGCTCTGGAGTAGGGGAGGCGGGCTTCGACGACGCGGCGTGGCGAGCCGTGGACCTGCCCCACGACTGGAGCATCGAGGACCTGCCGGGTACCGCGTCGCCGTTTCAGGCCGATGCCATCAGCCAAGTCAGCAGCGGCTTCACCACCGGCGGCACCGGCTGGTACCGGAAAACCTTTGCGGTGCCCGCGGCGCTGAAGGGCCAGCGGGTGCAGGTGCAGTTCGACGGCGTGTACATGAACGCCGCGGTGTGGCTGAACGGCCAGTCTCTGGGCACGCACCCCTACGGCTACACCAGTTTTTGGTACGACGCGACGGACAAGGTGGCGTTTGGGGGCCCGAACGTGCTGGCGGTGCAAGCCAAGAACGAGGGCCAGAACAGCCGCTGGTACTCGGGCCCGGGCATTTACCGGCACGTGTGGCTGCGCACGCTGGCGCCGGCGCACGTAGTGCCGTGGGGCACTTACCTCACCACGCCCACCGCCACGGCCGCGGCGGCCCAGGTGCGCGCCCAGACCGCCGTGGTGAACGAGGGGCCCCAGGTCGCCGCGCTGACGCTGGTGACGCGCCTGCGCAACGCCCATGGCCAGGACGTGGCCCGCGCCGAGACCCAGCAAACCGTGGCCGCCGGCGCCACGGCCACCTTCGACCAAACCCTCACCCTGAAAGCGCCCGCGCGGTGGTCGGTGGACCAGCCCACCCTGTTCAACCAAGCCTCCCAGCGCAACGCCTGGCAAGGCCGCTGCCTAGTCATTGTTAAATCCAGCCCGCAAGCCGGCACCGTCACCCTCCGCGCCACCGCCGCAGCCCTGCCGCCCACCGAAACGGTAGTGGCCACACAGTAGCGCGGCAGCCGCCTGCGCAGCACCAACGCGTTAATTATCAGCCGCCAGGGCCCTAGCCACGCTGCGCGCTACCCTGCAATGGCCGCGGCCACGGCAGCCGGGGCCTCGTAGGGCAGCAGGTGGCCGGTGCCAGGCACCTCCGTAAGCGGGGTGCCTGCCGGCAGCAGCGGCAGGGTTTGCTGGCGCTGGGCGGCGGCGGGAATGGCGCGGTCGGCGGCGCCCACCAGCAGGTGGCAGGGCACGGTAATTTCGCCCATCAGCGCCGTCAGGTCCTCCAGCGAGCCGGCCAGCAGCCAGGCGTCCCAGGCGGCCTGGCGGCTGCGGAGGTTGTCGGCCACTATTTGCTGGTGCACGGCGGTGGGCAGGGCAGCCTCGGTGATGTTGTGGAAAGTCTTTTCGGCCTCGGCCGGCTTGCCGTAGGCGGCGAGCGAGGCGGCGCGGTCGTCGTCCGAAATCGGCTCGGGGCTGGGCGGCGAGGGCGAGAGCAGCACGAGCCGGCGCAGGCCAGCGGGCCGGGTGGCGGCCAGGGCCAGGGCCACCTTGCCGCCCAGGCTGTGGCCGACGAGCACGTAATCGGTCAGCTTGTTCTCCCGAATAAATTCCGCCACCCAATCGGCGTAGGCCCCCACCGAATAGTCGAAGCCCGCGGGGGGGGCCTGCGCGCCGAAGCCGGGCAGGTCGGGGGCAAATAGGGCCGTGCCCAGGGGCAGCAGCGGGCGCAAGGCATCGAATTCGTGGCCGGCCCCGGCCCAATAGTGCAGGGCCAGCACGGCAGCGGGAGTAGTGGTGAAATCAGGCATGGCCTCGCATACGGCAAACGCCCCCGCCGGGATAAGCTCAGCCCAGACGCACAAAGGCCCTTCTCTCAAGCGGAGGGAAGGGCCTTTGTGCAACTAGGGCCCCGGCCAGTGCGGCCGGCGGCAAAGCTTACTCCTTCACGAAGCGCGTGGCCAAGTTGACCACCGCCCCGTTGGTAGCGGTGCCGCTCACCCGCACCACGTAGCTGCCGCTGGCCAGCGAGGCCAGGTTGAGGGCGTGGGCCAGGCCAGCGGGCAGGCGCAGCCCCAGCACGGCGCGGCCGGTCAGGTCGAGCAGGCTCACCTGGTAGGTGCCGGCCGGCAGATGGCTCAGGTCGAGCTGAGTGGTAGCAGCGGCCGGGTTGGGGTGCAGGGCGATGGCCAGCGCGGCCGCTTTGCCGAAGGCGACCGTGCGCACGGGCGAGAAGGCGGCCGTGCCGTCGGCGTCGACTTGCCGGAGGCGGTAGTACACGGGGCGGGCGCCCATGGCCTTGGCACCTGCCCCGGCGTCGGTCAGGGCGTAGTCGGTGCTACTGGATTTGCTGCCCTGCCCAGCCACGGCGGCAATTTTCGCGAAGCCAGTGCCGTCGAAGCTGCGCTCTACGTCGAAGTGGTCGTTGTTTTTCTCCGAAGCCGTGGTCCAGGTCAGCTGCGCGTCGGCATTCACGGCCCACACCTCAAAGGCGGCCAACTCCACCGGCAGTGGCATGTTGTTCGACACCGTGATGTTGCCCGAGAACTCCGACGTGTTGCCCACGGCCAAGCCGCTCACCGTAACAGGCAGGGTAGCGGAGGCGGTGAGCTTATTGCTCACCAGACTATTGGCCATAGCCGTCGACACCGGAATTTTGAACCGAAACGCCTGTGCGCCGGTTTCTGCGCCCTGGTCTAGGCCCGTGTTGCCCACTACACCGCTATAATTCGAGCTCCCGCCGTCGGTGTCAGTCGCTGAGCCTTCGGTGGCGGAGGCGACGTAGGTGGCCCCCTCGCCGTAGCCGCTGAAATCGCCGCTGGCTACGAAGAATTCAATGAGGGCCCCGGCGGGGGCATAGCCCGTCACCAGCAGGTTGCCGTTGAAGATGGTGGCCTGGGTAAAGACGGGGAAGTTGAGCATACTATTGCCGCCGCTGGCCGCAGTTTTGCCGTCCGCGTTCTTGGTCACCCCGTCGCCGGTGGCCACGTTGTCGGCCGAAAGGTCAATGCCCAGGTCACCACCGGCTCCAGCGCCGCCGTTGCCACTGATATTATTCTGCGTCAGGCGGTTGCCCGAAGTACCCTTCTCCGCTACAATCCCGTCGCCGGAGTTGGCAGTGATGGTATTACCAGTAATCAGGTTGTTGGTACCTAACCGAATGCTCAGGCCCGCGTCGTTGTTTGTGGTTCCTGCGCCATTGTTGCTGATGATGTTGTTGCTGAGGGTATTCAGGGTGTTGGCAGCTACAAACAGCACGATGCCAAAACCCGAGTTATTGTACACGGTATTGCTGGTAACCGTGTTGGTCGAAGTGCCGCCCAGGACGAGGCCGGCACCGTTGGTGAGCGTCACGCCCGCACTAGCGAGCGTGGCAAGCCCATCACGCAGCACGTTGCCAGTTATTGATACGCCCGTAGCATTGTTCGTGAGGTACACGCCGGCTGTCGCGTTACCGCGCGTTGTCACGTCCTGGATGACGGTGCCCGTGGCCGCGGCCCCTCGCACGTAAACGGCGGCCCCATCGGTAAGCACGGGGCCCACCGAGCTGACGCTGGTGCCTTTGGCGTTGTCGAGTTCCAGCGATTTAATCTGCGTGGCGGCACCCGTCACCAACAAGCCCGCAAACGAATTGAACTTGACGGTCACTTCCGCGCCGGTCGTTACCGAGGCTCCTACAGTGGTAACGGCGGCTACCTTATCACCCGTCAGCGCCGCCTGCAAGCTACCGTCGAGGGTCGTATTGGCGTCGCTGATGGCTGGCAAAGCAGCCGCCAGCGTGATGGTGAAGCCCGTGGTGGCGCTGTAGCCGGCGGGGGCCGTCATGCCAGCGCGCAGGCCCGCCAGGGCCGTCGCGCGGCCATCGTTCAGCATGAACACGGCGTATTCTTTGCCCGCCGTCAAGGTGATGCCCGCCAGGGAGCTGGCCTGGGCCAGCTTCGTATTCAGCAGCGCATTGCTGTTGGCAATGAACTGGCGCAGCGAGCCTTGCCCAGCATCGTTGGTGTTCACCACGGCATCGAAGCTGAAGCCGAAATCAACACCGGCCACTGGTGTTGCGGTGGAGGGCCCCCCGGCCACCGTCACGCTGGCGATGGACTGGGCCGTAGTTGTGGGCGTGGTCAGGTCGGCCAGCGCCTGGTTGGTGCCGTGCGCCGCGGCGTCGGCCAGGGTCGGTACTTCGCCGCCCACACGGTTGGCATCGTTGTACACGTAGGTCTGCACCCCGACGAGGCCGGCCACGTTGCCGGTGTTGCGGGCCGAAGTCACCGTGGCATCCACCGTCCGCACGGTGTACGTGGCCGCCACAACCCCAGCAAAGCTGTAGGAGCCGTCGGCGGCGCTGGTCGTGGTGGCCAGGAAATCGCCGGTGCTGGTGTAGAGCTCTACGGTAGCGCCGCCGCGCCCGATGGCGTTGTTGGCCAGGCCGGCGTTGACGGCGGAAGTATTAGCTGCCGCCAGGGTCCGGCCCGCGCCCCCGCCGTAGTTAACGTCGTCGAAGACGGTGCCGCCAACCGTCGTGGTTGTTCCCACCTGGATAACGTAGGTGGCGTCCGGCGCGGAGGTTTGCCCGCCCGTGGCGGCCGACTCGGTTACGTGGTACCTGAAGACGGCATCCCCGGCGAAGGTGGCGGCCGGGTCGAATTGCAGGGAGTTGATGTTGGCCAGCGGCACAAGGGCCCCGGCCACGGCCGTTGTCCGGGTACCGGCGCCGGCTGTGGTTCCGTTGAGGTAAGAAAGGATGCCTTGGGCATTGGTGGGAACCGTGACAATGGTATAAGTCAGGTTGCTGCTGCCCGGCAGGCCGTCGGAGTCCACGCCCACCAGGGCCGGAATGGGGGTGGGCGGGTTAGGACTGGGCATGGCCGGGGCCACGGTGTTGTTGGCCACTGGCCGCGTGTTCTGCCGCCAGTCCCGGTCGCCGCCCGGCGTGTTCAGGTCGGGAAACGACTGGGGCGTCTGGCCATTGGTGGGGTTGGCGCGCGTCACGTCGTTGTCAAAAGCATCGTCGAGGCCGTCGGCGTCGGCGTCGGCGCCCGAGGCTGTTTTTTCAGCCACGCCGTCGTTGTTGATGTCCCAGCCTTCCACGGCGTCCAGACGGCCGTCGTTGTCGGAGTTCAGGTCGCGGTAGTCGGGCAGCGCATCGCCGTCCGTGTCCGTTAGGGGCACGGCCGTGCCGGCTGGCGGGCCGGTGCCCGGCGTGAGGTCATACTGGTTATCGAGGCCGTCGGCGTCGGTATCCACGCCCAGCGGGGCCCGGTAAGCGGCCGTAGTTTGGGCTTCGATGTTGTCCACGATGCCGTCGTTGTCGGCATCAATGTCTAGGTAATCGGGCTGGCCAGCGGTATCGGTGTTGGTCACCGGGAGCTTGGTCACGCCGCTTTCCGGCGCTGTCTCAGCCACGTCGGGCATCCCGTTGGCGCCCACGCCCGTGCTGGGGAAGCGCCCGAGCGTGGCGTCGTAGCCCGTGGGGGCCACGCCGCCGTTGGCTTCAATAGTGTCGGGGATGCCGTCACCGTCGGCGTCGATGTCGAGGAAGTTGGGTCGGCCGTCGAGGTCCAGGTCGTACACGTCGTTGATGCCGTCTTGATTGACATCGACAAAATTCGATTCGAAGGCGTCCAAGTAGCGGGGCACGCCGTTGGCTGTGATAAAGGCCGGATCAACCCCACCGCTTTCCGCGGTATTGGTGATGCCGTCGTTATCTTGGTCGATGTCTACGTTGTCGTTGACACCGTCGCCGTCCGGATCGCACACGTAGAGTAAGGTGAAGCTGATGCTCTGCTGCCCGGTGTTGCCGTAGGTGTAGGTATTTATCAGCGTCAAGTCGCCCGCCAGGGCCGTGGCCCCCGAAGCGGCGCCCCACGTATGCGCGCCGGTGGCGGAAGACACCCCAGTGGCCTGCACCCGCGGGTTGTTCGCCGTGTCCGGAAACTTGGTGGCGCTCAGGTTAGAGTCGTCCCAATACAGCACGTCGTAGAATTTGGTGCCGGGGCGCACGTTTTGGATGCGGAAGCCGCTCACGTTGTCCTCGGCGTCCCACACCGGGAAGTTAACTGCCCCAATTGGCGAAGTACTATTTTGAAACGTCAGCGCCAGCGCTGTGCCCGAGCTCACCACCGCGTTTAGGCCGTCGCGGCCGTTCCACTCCACACGGGAGTTGCCCACCGGAATGGTTTGGGTGATGAGTACGTCGCGGGTGCCCGCCTGGTATCCCGGCGTGCCGTTGAGGTCAATCAGGATGTTGATATTGCCGCCTAGGGCCGAGCGCAGAAAAAACTCTAGCACACCGCCGGTACTGTTGCAGTACGCTGCCGTCGAAATCACCTTCAGATCGGGGTCGTCGGCGCTGGGCCAGACGGCCGGGTCCGGGTCATTGACGAAGTTGAGGTATTCGGGATAGTCGAGTTCCGAGGTTTGGCTCTTGCGCGAGACGGTGAAGTCGGTGGTGCTGGCTGTGGAGCCCATGCTGTTCGACACGAAGCGGAAGAAGTTCTGGGGCGCGATGCCGGCCAGCTCGAACTTCTTCACATAATAACGGCCAACGTTTATTGGGCTCGGAATCAGCGGATAAATGTTGAAAGCCGCCGAAAACACCCCGTCGGTCTGGCCTGCTGAGAACGCCCACTGCTTGCTGAACAAACGGCCGGGCTTGGTAACGCCGCTGGCGTTGTCCTTCACTGTAAAGTCCCAGAAATCGTACACCGAAAAGCGTTGGCCATCCGTGAAACTAGTGTTTTCGACGTAGGGCAGCACCCCGGGGGCCGAAGTGGATTCGCCCTGCTGCACAAACTCAAACCACACGTACTGCACAGCGGTGGTGTTATTCGTATAGGCTAGGGGCGCGTAGCCATTGGCGGGCAGCCCTCCCACCTTGGGCCCCACCCGGTTCTGCACGGTGTCGGCAATCACCCCTGCCTGGGGCCCCGAGCTCAGCGCAGCCAGCAGCGTGGACTGGCGGACGCTGGCTGAGTCGCGGTAGAGCTTCGTCAGCTTGCCCAGGGTTCCCGCGCCCGTACCATCGGCACTCCAGCGCGCCGAAATGATGAGGTTATTTTGGTTAGTAGTGCCGCCCTGGGTGTGCTGTGTGCGGTGTACCCCGTAGTACACGGTTTCGCCCGGCTTCAAGTACACGTACAAGCGCTGGTTATCGCTGTAAGTACTGCTGTTGTGGGAAAAGTTAAAGGGCTTAAGAAAGCCACGGGAAGCATTGCTAACGCCGGTGCCCAAGAAATTGGCGTCGTGCTCCAAGAAGCCGGAGCGGGTGTTGGCTGGGTTCGTCAGAGGCACCGATGGGTTGCTATTAGGCGTGAGCTGTTTGGACCCTTCGGCCCAAGCGGGCAAGTGCCCATTCAGTAACCCTGTCAACAGCAGAAGCGCTAATCGTAAGGATTTTTTCATTATATGCGGGTAATAGTAAAATTTCGAGAAAAGAGCCAAACCAGGAAAAGTGCAGTCGTATCTACTTCACTTATCAGATTTTGGATTTATATTTTTTATAAATAATCTAATAAAATGTATTGTTCAAACCGTAGTTAGAGACTAAATTTGCTTTAGTACTAATATGATGAGTGCAAAAATATTTGTTGGGTTGCAATATAATGCATCGTTCCGGCCAAAGTAGTGATTTACCCCACCAACGGGAGTTTTTAACCAGCCAGTGACATATTTTAGAACTATATCCCGATGAAGCTGATAGAAAAAAGGCAGATAAATTTTTTTAATTCTACATCTACTAAGTTAGAATAATTCAAAATGTATTAATCAGATTCGATTTAATATGTTTTGTATTTCTTCCATAATAATAAAAAGATTATATGCGGCAGCAGGGCAGTTTATACCTGATTCAGACAAAGCCGAACAGCCTTGACTACATCGCTGAGGTGGTCTATGCAACGTTTTTAGATGGCCAAAATGCGGGGCGCTTTGCACTTATTCTTGAGGACTTAGCTAACGATTGTACCGCCGCTACCCAATACCACCAGCTATCCAGGCGTTTTTACTGGTGGCCGCGCGCACAAAAAAGCCCCTCCTCCAGTGCGGAGGAAGGGCTTTTTCGTGCGCGCGGTGGGCAGAGGCGCTATGGGTTTCCCCGGCCGCTGCCCACCACCAGGGTCCGGAGCGGCTCGTTGAAGCCGACGGCGTCCACCAGCTCTTCGAGGGGCAGGTGGAGGCGGTACTTCCAGAAGTGGGCGGGGTTGCTAGGCACGTTAATTTGCTCGGCGGCGGGGTCGGCGCGGCGCAGGTGGCCGTCCATGCCCAGGTAATCTTGCAGGGGCAGGATGGCCCACATGGCCGGCGAATGCAGGTGCTGCACCACGATTTCGCGCACCACCCAGGGCTCGCAGTAGAGCGGGGCCACCTCGCGCCAGTGGCCCAGCAGGGTTTCGAAGTAGCGCTGGGTGGCCACGCGGTTTTCCTGCCACCAGCCGCGCAAGGTGCTCATGTCGTGGCTACTGGTCGTGACGACGCTCAGATAGGGCGCGTCGTTGGGGTGGCTGAATTCGAGGCCGGGCGTGGCGGGCATGCGCTGAATGTGCAGGCCCAGGATGCCGAGCTGCTTCATCACGCCGGGCACCGAGGCGGGCACCATGCCCAGGTCTTCGCCGCAGATGAGCAGGTCGGTGGCGTAGCGCACGGCTGGCAGCTTGGAGAGGCCCTGCTGGCGCCAGAACTCCTCGTGGCGGTGGAAGAAAAAGTCCACGTAGATGCCGTCGTAGAGCCGGCGGCGGGCCTCGTCGCCGTCCAGCTCGCGGAACGACCAGGTTTTGTGAAGCGTGATGCGCGGGTGGTAGAAGTCGGCCGTGGCGGCAGGCACGAACAGCACCTCGTTCACCAGCTGGTACAGGTTGGGCAGCAGCCAGTTGAAATAATCGGCGTGCTGGGGTTCGGCGGCGACTTTGCCTTGCACGTAGGCCTCTAGCTCACGCTGGGTGCCCAGGCCGGCCTTGAAGCGGTAGGTGCCGTAGCCGGCGTCGTCGAGGTATTCCTCGAACACGCCTTGCGCCTCTTTGCCGAAGATGGCCTCCAGCACGTGCCAGCGAATGTAGGGCTCGCAAAGGCGGCCGTGGTCGAACCACCCGAGGCGCTGCTCAATCTCGTGGCGGTGCAGCGGCAGCGCGGGCGAGAAATGGCCCAGCAGGCCCTCGACCGAGTGCGCGGGCATTTCCCAGATGCGGAAGAAGCCCAGGATGTGGTCGATGCGCAGGGCGTCGAAGTAGCGGCCGAGGTGGCCCAGGCGCTGCTGCCACCACGCGTAGCCGTCTTCGGCCATGCGCTGCCAGTTGTAGGTAGGGAAGCGCCAGTTCTGGCCGGTGGTCGAGAAATCGTCGGGTGGGGCCCCGGCCTGCTGGTCCATGTGGAACAGCTCGGGCTGCGTCCAAGCCTCCACCGAGTGGCGGTAAATGCCGATGGGCAGGTCGCCCTTCAGCACCACGCCCTTGGTGCGGGCGTAGGCCACGGCCTCGCGCAGCTGCTTGTCGAGGTGAAATTGCAGGAAGAAGAACAGGCCGAAGTCGTCGTAGTCGGCCGCAGTTTCGGCGGTTAGGGCCCCCAGGTCGGGCGGGGTGCGGAACCCGGCCGGCCACTGGGTGAAGTCGGCGGTGCCAAACCGGTCGCGCAGGGCCGAGAAGGCGGCGTAGGGCGTCAACCAGGGGCCCTGCTCGGCCAGGAACTGCCGGTAGCCGGCGTCGGCCAGGAAGGCCTTTTTCTCCTGCTTGTACAGCAAGCGCAGGAATTTCCACTTGGCGGCCATCACCGGCTCGTAGTCCACGAAGTCCTTGGCGTTCAGCTCCTGCTTCAGGCGGGCCAGCTCAGCGGCGTCCTTCTTGCTTTTCAGCGGCGCAATGCCTTCGAGGTGAAGAAATTGTGGGTGCAGCGCGTACACCGAAATGGCGGCGTACGGGTACGAGTCAACCCAAGTGTGGGTGGCCACGGTGTCGTTGATGGGCAGCACCTGCACCAGCTGCAAGCCGGTTTGCACGGCCCAATCGGTCAGCAGCTTCAAGTCGGCGAACTCGCCCACGCCCAGGCCGCTTTCGCTGCGCATGGCAAACACGGGCAGCGCCACGCCGGCCCCGCGCCAGGCATTGGCCTGCCGGTAATCCTCGTCGTTGAAAATACGCACAGCTTCCGCGTCGCCGGTGGCGGGAATCACGCGGTTCTCGCCGCCTTCCATGTCGAGGGCGTGGCCGGCGGCGGCGTCCCAAATGGCGTATTTATATAAGCAGTCTTCGCCGGGGTTTTGCAGCTGCACGGTGGCGGCCCAGGTGGGGTAGTCGGCATCCGAGAGCACCAGGCACTGGCGGTTGTCCCAGGCCCCTAAGGCCGGGTCGGAGCCCAATACGCACAGGCCCAAGTGCGGGGCCACGCGCGGGTTGGCGAGGTGCAGCACCACGCTGCCGGCCGGGGGCCCCGCGCTGGCGGGCGCCGGGGCCCCGGCCTTCTTCTTACCCTTGGTGGCTTTGGCTGGGTCCTGCGCGGGGGCCCCGGCGGCCGGGCGGCGAAACAGCGCCTTGGTGAAGGCAGCCGTAAACAGCTCGTTTTCGGGCACGGCGGGGGTGTGCCAGTAATCGGCCAGCAACACGCGCTGGACGGGGCCGGCGAGGATCAGCGTTCGGTTGGCCCGGGCCTCCCAAGTGGGGGCCCCGTCGGCGGCCAGTAGCACATACTTATAGGAGAGCGGGCCGGCGGGCAGTTCCACGTCGAGGTACCAGCGGCCGGCTACTTCGTCGTAGTTCATGGGGGCCGCGGCGGCAGCCTGCCAGTCGCCCAGGGCGGGGCCGGTGCCGCATACAGCCAAGCGCTGGCCCCAGGCCGTGCGGTACGGAAGCGAGAATTGAATGGTCATAATCGAAGCTTAAAAACTGCCGAAAGATAATTCGGCCCAGCCGCGCCGGGCGCTAAAACCGGTATTTCCGCGTTGGCCCTTTCGATTTGAGCCCCAACCCGGGCGCTTAAATTTGCGTTTAGACGACCTTACCTTCTTCCGCCTGCACCATCAGTACCTCTTCGCTCTACCTACGCCGCGCCCTCTACGCCCTGCTGGGGCTGATTGGTTTTGTGCTATTGCTGCTGGTGGCAGTGGTGGTGGCGCTTCAGTTTTCGGCCACCCAGGATTTTGTGGCCCGCCGGGCCGAAAGCTACCTGCAAGGCAAGCTGCACACCACCGTGCGCATTGGAAAATTCCGCACCGACTTCCGCCACGCCATCAACCTGGATGACGTGTACTTGGCCGACCAAAAGAACGACACGCTACTGTCGGTGGGCCACTTGGGCGTGAGTATTGATATTTTTGCCCTGGCCAAGAAGCAGGTGAGCATCAGCGCCGTGGAACTGAACGACGGCCGGGTGCGCCTCACCCGGACGGCCCCCGATTCGGTCAATAACTACGATTTCATCATCAAGGCCTTCACCGACCCGACGGCCCCGGTGGACACTACCTCGTCGGGCCTGAAGTATAACATTGGCAAGGCGCGGCTAACCAATATCTACTTCACCCAGGACGACCAGATTACGGGCTCCGACCTGCGGGCCCGGCTGGGCGAAGTGGCCGTGACCATGGACGAGGTGGACGTGGGTAAATCCATTTATAAAGTAGACGAGGCGGCGCTGCGGCGGGCGTCCATCCTCATCAACCAGACTAAAACGGCGCCTGAGGTAGCCAACCCCAAGCCCTCCGAACCACTCACTTTGCAGTTTGGATTAAACCACGCCGTGCTCGACAGCGTGAGTTTCGTGTACAAAAACGGGCCCTCGGCGCAATTTATTGACACCCGCATCGGGCTAGCCGATGTGACGGCCAAGCGCATCGACCTACAGAAGGAGCGTGTGGACCTGACCAAGCTTACGCTGAAAAACACGCACTTCGCCTACGCCCAGAACGCCCAAACACCAGTGGCGAACCGCGTTGTAAACCCGGCCGAGGCCGTGCGCAAAATCAACGAGGCAGCCGCCAAAAACCAGCTGGTCCAGGCCCCTGCCAGCGCCCCGCTGAGCTGGCGCGTGACGCTGGCCGAATCCGACATCAGCGGCGTGGACGTGGCCTTCGACAACTTCAACGAGCCCAAACAGAAAACTCGGCTGCCAGCTCTGGACTACAACCACTTGCAGTTTACCGACCTGGTGCTGAACACGCACGATTTGGCGTTTTCGGAAAATCGCACCACGGTGAAGGTGGACAACCTGGCGGGCAAGGAGAAAAGCGGCTTCCGCATCGACTCGTGGCGCGCCAACGTCATCTATGATTCGGTGCAAGTGCGCCTGGATAGCCTCGACCTGATTACGCCCCACACCCGCATCCGGCGCACGCTGGCCATTGGCTTTCAAAGCCTAAGCGGGCTGAGTGACCCCAAGCAACTGGCCAAAATGCGCGTGGAAGGCGACCTGCGCAATGTCCGTTTGGGCTTCCGCGACATCCTATACCTGGTGCCGAGCCTGGCCGGCACGCCGCCCTTCAACACGGGGCCCAACCAGTCGCTGCTTATCAGTGGGCTGGTGAACGGGCGGGTGGACGACCTCACGATCCGCAACCTCGACGCGGTGGCCCTGCGCGGCACCGTGCTGAAAGCGCGGCGGGCCCGCATCACCGGCCTGCCCAACGTGGACGGACGGCTGTACACCGACTTTGACATCCAGCAGTTTAGCACCACGCGGGCCGATATTTTGAGCCTGGCGCCGAAGGGCACCATTCCGTCCACCATCAGCGTGCCCCCTGCCCTGGCGCTGAGCGGCACCTTCCGGGGCCGGCCCACCACGCTGCAATTCGCCACCAATTTGCAGCTGAACACCACCTACGGGGCCCTGGCGTTCAGCGGCGACCTGGGGGCGGCGCAGGCCAGGGGCAAGCAGCCGCTGGTGGGCACGTTCGCGGTGAAGAACTTCGACTTTGGCCAACTGCTGAAAAACCCGCAGCTGGGGCGCGTCACGGCCTCGGGGCGCATCAATGCCACGGGTAACTTGCAGGACCCCGCCACGCTGGTGGGCCGCGTGAACGCCACCGTGCAGAGCGCCCGCTACAACGGCTACAACTACCGCGGCATCGCCACGACCGTGGATATCGACCGCAATAAGTACACCATCAAGGCCAGCAGCCGGCAGGACCCTAACCTGGCCTTCGACCTGAACGGCGTAGTGAACCTGCGCAACGCCAACAACCCCGCCTACGCCTTCAACGTGGGCCTGAAAAGCGTGAACCTGAAGGCCCTGGGCCTGTACAACGGCGACCTGCGCCTGCAGGGCAACCTGAAAGCGGACCTGAGCGGCAACAGCCTGAACACGATTCAGGGCACGTTCGGCGGCGACAACGTGGTGATTGTGCGCGACAACCAGCCGTTTGCCTTCAAAACGTTGCAGGGCCGCATCGTGCAGACGGCTACGCGCACGGCGGTGGATTTTGACTCCGATCTGTTCGGGGCCCAGCTCGACGGCAACGTGCACCTGGGCGACCTGGCCCCCGAGCTGCAGCAGCACTTGGCGCGCTACCTCAAGCTGCCTGGCGTGCGCTACGTGGCCAACGGCGCCAACCGCCACTTCACCTACTCGCTGGTGCTGAAAGACCCCAAGCTGGCCACTAAGCTGGTGGCGGGCCTGAAGGAGATTTCGCCCTTTACCCTGGCCGGCGAGTACAGCCGCCAACAGGCCAAGCTGACCGCTACCACCAGCATTCCCATCATCCGCTACCAGAACTACCGGGTTGACTCGCTGAACCTGAACGTGGGCTCGAACGCCCAGAAGCTCGACTACGCCCTGCGCCTGGCCAAGGCCGCCCAGGATACGACCATTCAGCTGCGCCGGCCCGCCGTGGTGGGCAACATTGCCGATAACAAGGTGTTTGCCCGCGCGTCCATCCTCGGCGACTCAGCCAACCGCGAGCGGCTGGCCCTGGCCGGCACCCTGCAAACCATGGACGCTCCGGCCCGCCGCGGGCAGGCCCCGGGGGCCGTGGTGTACCAGTTCGAGGCCGCGCCCGCGCAGGTTCTGAACTACGAGAACTGGACGGCGGGCGTGGGCAACTTCGTGCGCTACTACCCCAGCGGCGCCGTAGTGGCCGATAAGCTGAACCTGACCAACGGCAAGAGCACGCTGGCCGTGCAGAGCAAAAACCCCGCGCAGCCCACCTCGCCGCTGAACGTCACGTTCACCAACTTTGACCTGGCCGAGCTGGCCAAGATTGTGCAGCAGCAGGATTCGCTGGTGGCCGGCACCCTCAACGGCACGGCCGAGCTGCGCGGGCTGGGCACGCCGCGGCTGGCCTTCGTGGCCGACGCCAACGTGAAAGGCCTCGTGTTCCAGAAAGCCAACCTGGGCGACCTGACCCTGCGCGCCACCAACCCCAGCGCCAATCGCTACAACGTGGACGCCCGCCTGACCGGCGGTGTGCCCGCTGGGGCCCCCAACGACGTGCGCCTGGCCGGCTACTACCTCACCACGCCCAACAGCCCCAGCCCGCTCAACTTCACCCTCACCGCCCAACGCCTCAACCTGAAGCTGGTGGAGCCGTTCTCGGCCGGGCAGGTGCGCAAAACCACCGGGGCCCTCACCGGCGAGCTAACCGTGGCCGGCACGCCCAGCGCGCCCGTGGTGCGCGGCCGCCTGGTCACCACCGACGACGCCAGCTTCGTGGTGCCGCAGCTGGGGGCCCCCTACCGCCTGCCCCGCCAGGCGCTGGCGTTTGACGCCGAGGGCATCAAGTTCGACAACTTCACGGTGCTCGACTCGGCCTCGAACAAGGCGGTGGCCAATGGCTACCTGCGCACCAAAAACTTCGTCGACTACGTGTTCGACCTGCGGGCCGTGACTAACAAATTTGTGGCCGTGAACAGCACCCGTAAAGACAACCAGCTCTTCTACGGCCTGTTGGTGCTCGACTCGGACACCCGCATCACGGGACCCCTGTCGCTGATTGCCGTGAACACCAAGGTGACCATCGTGGACGGCTCGCGCCTCACGGTGGAATCGCCGACCGACGACCCGGCCGCGGTGGCGCGCGACGGCATCGTGAAATTTGTGGACAAGCGCGCCCGCCTCGACACCTCGCTGGCCCGCAAGGTGCGCCTGGACACGGTGCAAACCGGGGCCGTTGGCTACAGCATCGCGGCCCAGGTGACGGTGACGGACCGCACGCCCTTCACCATCGTCATCGACCCGGTGAGCGGCGACAACCTGCAAGTGCGCGCCAGCGGCACCCTCGACACCGAAATTGACCCAGCCGGCACCATCACCCTGAGCGGGCGGCTGACCGTGGCCCGCGGCAAGTACCACCTCTCGCTCTACGACCTGGCCACGCGCGACTTCCTCATCCGCCGGGGTTCGACCATCAACTGGAGCGGCGACCCCTACAATGCGGACCTCAACATCACGGCCGTATATAAAGTAAAAGCCCCGCCATCGGAGCTGATTGCTGGCCAGGGCGCCGACGATGCCACCACCACGAGCATTGCCCGCAACCCGCTGCCGTTTAACGTACTGCTGAATGTAACCGACCAGCTCAGCAAGCCCACTATTGGCTTCGATATCACGTTGCCCGAGGACCAGCGGGGGGCCCTGGGCGGGCAGGTAGACGCCCGCCTGGCGGCTCTGCGCCAGCCTAACCAGTCCTCCGAGCTGAGCAAGCAGGTGTTTTCGCTGCTGATTTTGGGGCGGTTCGTGGCCCAGAACCCCTTCCAGAGCAGCAGCGGCGAGGGCTTCGTGGCCGGGCAGCTGCGCGGCTCGGCCAGCGCCGTGCTCACCGACCAGCTCCAGAGCCTTACCGGCAAGTACCTCTCCGGCCTGGGCCTCGACCTGGGCGTGACCAACCAGGCCACCTACGGCACCGACGGTAGCCAGGGCAGCCGCACCGACCTGAACGTGGCCGTGCGCCGCCAGCTGCTCAACAACCGCCTCACCGTGCGCGTGGGCACCGACATTGCCCTCTCGGGCGGCAACGGCACCCAGAGCACCACCGGCGCCAGCAGCGCCAGCAACCTAGTGGGCGACGTGAGCCTGGAGTACTCGCTGCTGGCCGACGGCCGCCTGCGCCTGCGCGCCTACCGCCAGAACGGCTACGAGGACATCGACGGCCCGATTGTGCGCACCGGGGCAGCCCTGGTGTTCCAGCGCGACTACGACAACCTCGGCGACCTGTTTGCCAAGGTGAGTGCCCCCGTGAAGCAGCAGCGCAAGGAAAGCCGCAAGCAGGAGAAAATTGACCGCAAAGCTGAGCGCGACTCGGTGAAAACCACGGCCTCCCGGGCCGATAGCAGCCGCGTGAAATGACCCAGCCCCCCACCCATCGCCTGGGGGCCCCCGAGGCCCCGGCCCGCCGCCTGTGGGCGCGCTGGCCCGCGCACCTTTTTAACCCCATTGTGTTGTCGTTGACCCATCTACCTTCCCGCCTCCGCTTTCGCAACGTGCTCGTGGGCGGCGCGGCCCTGTGGCTGTCGGCCTGCTCGGGGCTGAAATACATTCCGGCCAACGAAAAGCTCTACACCGGCTCAACGGTGAAGATTGAGGCCCCGGAGAAGCCCAAAAACGAATCGGCCCTGGTGACGGAGCTGGAGGCGGTGGTGCGGCCCAAGCCCAACTTCTCGTTCCTGGGCCTGCGGCCGAAGCTGTTTTTCTGGCACCTGGGCGTGGGCAAAACCAAGGGCTTGGGTCACTTCTTCGCCAACAAGCTGGGTGAGGCCCCGGTGCTGCTCTCGCAGGTGAAGATTCCGGCCACCGAAAATCTGATGCTCAACCGCCTCTACAACCACGGCTTTTTTGCGGCCAAGGTGGGCCACGAGGTCAAGGAAAAAGCCAACACGGCCCAGGTAGACTACAAGGCCACCGTGGACCGGGCCTACACCATCCGCAGCATCACGTTCCCGCAGGGCGACACGCTGCTGAACGCTGCCATCCGGCAAACGGCGCCCAACACGCTGCTGAAAGTTGGGGCCCCCTACGACTTGGCCGTGCTCACCAACGAGCGGCTGCGCATCGACGAAGCCCTGAAAAACCAGGGCTACTATTACTTTTCGGCCGATGCGCTGCTGTTTGAAGTGGACAGCACGTACCACAAGGAACTGAACGTGTTCGTGACCGTGAAGGGTACCACCCCGACCCGCTCGCGCCAGCCCTACCAGCTGCGCAACGTGACGCTGAACACGGACTATGTGCTGACCGACACCACGTACCGCCCGCCCATCATGGCCGACGGGTTCCGGTACTTCCCCGACGAGGAGATGTTCCGGGCGCGGGCCATTACGCGGGCCACGTTCCTGTTTCCCGACAGCCTGTACCGCCGCAAGCGGCGCGACCAGACCCTGAGCCGCCTCATGAGCCTGGGCACGTTCAAGTTCGTCGAAATCCGGTTCCGGCCCGTGGCCGCCGGCGACTCGGCGGGCCCCACGGCCCGCTACCGCGCCAACGCCCCGGCCAGCCTCCGGGCCGACTCGACGGACATCGGCACGACCCAGCAGTTCCCGGCCCTCAGCGGACCCGTGGGCCTGGGCCGCCTTGATGCCGACGTGCTGATGACCCAGCTCAAGAAGAAAAGCCTGCGCGCCGAGCTGGGCCTCGTTAGCAAAAGCAACGGCTTTGTGGGCCCCGGCCTGAAGGTGACGTTTCGCAACCGCTCGGCCTTCCACGGGGCCGAGCAGCTGCTGGTGAACGCCACGGCCTCGACCGAAACGCAGAGCAACGCCGGCGGCTCGGGGGCCCTGGGCCTGACGAGCTACGAGCTGGGCGTGGACGCGCAGCTGCTCGTGCCGCGCCTCATCGTGCCCAACCTGCCGTTCTTCAACCCGCGGCTGGTGAACTCCGATTTTCAGCCCCGTACCACCTTTGGGGCGGGCATCAAGATGGTGACGCGGGCCGGGTTCTTCACTGAACAGCTCGTCAACCTGAACTACGGCTACAACTTCAAGACCAAGATTACCAACGAGCAGCAGATTACGCCCATCGACGTATCGTACGTGCGGCTGTCGAACACCGACACCGCTTTTACCAATTTGCTGGAACGCAAGCAGTTTCTGAAAAACTCGTTCCGCGAGCAGTTCATCCTGGCCAGTAGCTACCGCTACACCTACAACCAGCAGGTGCTGGAGCAGCGCCGCCAGCAAATCTATTTCCAGGGCGGCATCGAAACCAGCGGTAACCTGGCCGCGCTGATTTCCAGCAAGGTGGGCACCAAGAATGACGATGGCAAGTACACCATCGGCAACCAGGCGTTCAGCCAGTACGCCAAGCTCGACCTGGAAATCCGCGAGTACTTCCGCCTCTCGGCCGACCCGGCCAAGGGCAACCGCATTGTGGGCCGCCTGCTGGCCGGTGTGGGCCGCCCCTACGGCAACTCCAGCGTGCTGCCCTACATCAAGCAGTACGGCGTGGGGGGGCCCAACTCCATTCGGGCCTTTGCCGCCCGGGGCATCGGCCCCGGCACGTACAAGCCCACTGGAGCCGACGTTAACAACAGCTTCTACGACCAAGTGGGCGACATGCGCCTGGAGGGCAACCTCGAGTACCGCCAGGATTTGTTTCCCTACGTGAAAGGGGCCCTGTTCGTGGACGCTGGCAACATCTGGCTCGTGAACAATGACCCCGCCCGGCCCGGCGGCCAGTTCAGCGCCAGCACCTTCCTCAACCAGCTGGCCGTGGGCGCGGGCGCAGGCATTCGCATCGACGTGCAGTTCTTCGTCATCCGCCTCGACTACGCCGTGCCGCTGCGCGCCGGCTACGGCACCCCCACCGATACCAATGGCAACGTGAGCCACACCGGCCGCCTGAACCTGGCCATCGGCTACCCATTTTAGGGCCCCGGGGGTAACCCGGGTGGCTGGGCCGTCGTAGGCAACCAGGATTAACAAAGCTGTTCAGAAAGTATAATTGAACGTCATGCTTAATGCAGTGAAGTACCTCTGCTGCGCATAGTAACTCAATCAAAAGGGTTTACTGTTGCAGCAGGAATGCTTTGACAAACTCAGCACGAGGTTCAATAAACTTCCTGAACAGTTTCGACACAAAAAAGCCCTGCTACGTAGCGTAGCAGGGCTTTTTTGTGTCCTATAAAACCGCTGGGCGCCCTAAGCGGGCACGGCTTCCGCACGCGGCTTTTGCGCTTGCGGGGCGGCCCCCACTTGGGCGGGCGCCACCGTCACCACCACGTATTTCGACGTGGGCGTGTTGCTGGTTTTGGCTACGCTGGCAATGGGTACCAGTGGGTTAGCCTCAGGAAAGTAAGCTGATACGTTGCCGCGCGGTATTTCATAAGGCACCACGATGAACTTCTCCACCTTGCGCTCCTCGCCCTCGTAGTGGCTCGTGATGTCGATGAGGTCCTTAGCCTTAAGGCCGCGCTCGGCAATGTCGTCCTTGTTCATAAACAGCACGCGCCGCTCGTTGTGGATGCCGCGGTAGCGGTCGTTGTACTCGTAGATGGTCGTGTTGAACTGGTCGTGGCTGCGCACGGTCATCAGCACGAGTTGGCCCGGCTCCAGGGTGTACTTCTCCAGCTCGGTGGTGCTGAAGTTAGCCATGCCGTTGGCGGTCGTAAACTTCCGCTCGCGGGGCCCATTGGGCAGGTAGAAGCCGCCGGGTTTGCGCAGTTGCTCGTTGAACTTTTCAAAGCCCGGAATCACGCGCGAAATGTGGTCGCGGATGACGTCGTAGTTCTCCGTCATGGCCACCCAGTCGGCCACATTGGTGCGGTCGGGGCCCAGCGTAGCAATGGCCACGCCGGCCAGAATGGCCACTTCGCTCAGCATCTGGCCGGGCAGGGGCACCAGGGCCCCCTTGTTCTGGCTCACCACGCCCATCGAGTTTTCGCACGAGGTCATCTGGTGGCCCGCCTTCTGCATGTCGATGTCGAGGTGCGTGAAGCAGGGCAGCAACAGGCTGGTTTTGCCCGTCACCAAGTGGCCACGGTTGAGCTTGGTGCCCACGAACACGGTCAGGTTCTGCTTGCGCATGCCTTCGGCAATCAACTCGGTGTCGGGGCCCGCGGCGAGCAAGTTGCCGCCCAGGCTGAAGTACACCTTCGTGTCGCCGTGGTACATCGACTTGATGGTTTCCACCACGTCGCGGCCGTGCTCGTAGGGCGGCTGGAAGTTGAACTCCTTGCCCAGCGCGTCCTGGAACGTTTTGGTCGGCTGCTCCCACACGCCCATCGTGCGGTCGCCCTGCACGTTGGAGTGGCCGCGCACCGGGCAGGTGCCCGCGCCGGGCTTGCCAATGGCGCCCTTCATGAGGTGCAGGTTCACGATTTCCTGGATCGTTTGCACGCCCTGGCGCTGCTGCGTCACGCCCATCGCCCAGCAGGTAATGATTTTCTGCTTGGTGGCCAGCATGTTGGCCGCTTCCAGCAAATCGGCGCGGCTGATGCCACTGATTTGCTCGATGTCTTCCCAGCTGGTGTTGCGGATGTTCTGCTCGAACGACTCAAACCCGGTGGTGAACTCCTTAACAAAGGCGTGGTCAACCACCTTGCCCGGGTTGCGGTCCTCGGCTTCGAACAAGTGCTTCATGATGCCGCGCAGCAGGGCCATGTCGCCGTCCACCCGCACTTGCAGGAACAGGTCGGTGATGGTGGTGCCGTCGCCGAGCAGCACGCCCAGCGCCTTCAGCGGGTTCATAAAGTCCTGCGGGTTCTTGAAGTGGTTCAGGCCGGCCTCAATCAACGGATTGATGCTGATAACCTTGGCGCCGTTCTTCTTCGCCTTTTGCAGCGCCGACAGCATGCGCGGGTGGTTGGTGCCCGGGTTCTGGCCAATGATGAGGATGACCTCCGCATCGTACAAGTCGTTGAGCGTGACGGAGCCCTTGCCCAGGCCCAGCGTGGGACTCAGGGCCGCGCCGCTGCTCTCGTGGCACATGTTGGAGCAATCGGGCAAGTTATTGGTACCGAACTGCTTGGCAAACAATTGAAACAAGAACGCGGGTTCGTTGGGCACCTTGCCCGAGGTATAGAACGCCGCCTCGTCGGGCGAGGCCAGTGCGTTCAGCTCCTTGCCGATGAGGTCGAACGCCTCGGGCCATTCGATGGGCTCGTAGTGCGTGCCGCCGGGGCGCTTCACCATGGGGTGCGTGAGGCGGCCGGAATTGTTCTGGTCGCGGTCGGTCATGCGCGAGAGGTCGGCCAGGCTGTGTTTAGCGAAAAACTCGGGGCCTGCGGACCGGTCGTCGGCGTCGGAGGCCGTGGCCTTGGCGCCGTTCTCACAAAACTCGGCAAACGAGCGGTGGTCGTCGGGGTCGGGCCAGGCGCAGCTCGAGCAGTCAAAGCCGTCCTTCTGGTTCATTTTCAGCAGGCCCCGGGTGCCGCGGTTCACGCCGCCCTCGGTCCAGCTGAACTCCATCGACTTGATAACGGCTGTGACGCCGGCGGCAATTTTCATGCGCGGCTCCAGCTTCAGGCCAGTCAGTTCCTCAGGAGGCTGGGCCAACACGGGGTATTGGTGCTTGGCGCCCGTGTTGTCGGGGGCCGGGATGTGGCGTTGGTCACGTTCCATCTGGGGGTCGGGGCGGTAGTGGTCGGGCGCGGGCGCTTCGCCCTGTTCCGAACGCTCGCCGCTCTTGGGCGCATTGTCTTGGGCCCCTTGCTGATGGGTCTTACCAGCTTTGGCGGGGTCGTTGGTGGGAGATTCTTCCATGGGGCGGGACATGCTAAAAGTGTATTAGTAATATGTTTACGAGCCGCAATGGTTAGTGGCGGCAGTCCAAGTCTTTCTCGACCAAGATACGCAGCTGCTGGGCGTCGGCCAAGGCCACGTGCTCTGAAAAGCCATTTTGGTCGGTGGCCGTCCAAGCGTCGGCCAAGGCCGCGGGCACCAACACTGTGAGGGCCCCGGGCGCGTAGCGTACGCGCACGGCGGGGACCACGGCGCGCTCCAGCATGTAGGTCAACTGCTGGCCCGCGGCGTCGCCGAAATGCACCGCCGCCGCCACCCGGCCCGTGGCTGCAAATTCTTGCACTTCGGCATCGGACAAGCGCAGGCGGAGAGTATTGTCTTCAATGCGAAGCTTCATGCTGATACGAGCCGCTGGTTGATACGAGCCGCTGGAAGCAGCAAATTGGTAGTACGGCGTTTGTGGTAGGACGAACAGCCGATGGGCGCAATTTAGGTCCCCAGCGGTTCGCCCACGGGCCCCACCCGCCACGGGTGCGCGTAAATGTTGAACCGCTCGTTGCGTACAAAGCCGAGCACCGTCATGCCAAAGCGCTCGGCGGCCTGCACCGCCAGGCTGCTGGGGGCCCCCACGGCGGCCAAGATACCAAGGCCAGCGGCGGCGGCTTTTTGCACCAGCTCGAAGCTGGCGCGGCCGCTCACCAGCAGCACGTGGCGGTGCAGCGGCAGCCAGTCTTGCAGCAGCGCCGCCCCAATGAGCTTGTCGAGGGCGTTGTGGCGGCCCACGTCTTCGCGCAGCAGCAGCAGCTCGCCCTCGGGCGAAAATAGAGCCGCCGCGTGCTGCCCACCGGTTTGCTCAAAGCCGGCCTGGGCGGCGCGCAGGCGTGCGGGCAGCTGGTGCACGGTGGCGTAGGCCAAATGGGGCCCCTGGGCGGGCAGCACCGGGCAAGACGTGGTTTGGATGGCGTCGATGCTGGTTTTGCCGCAGACACCGCAGCTCGAGCTGGTGTAGAAGTGCCGCTCCAGGCCCTGGAAATCAACGGGCACGTGGGCAGCCAGCTCGGCCCGCACCACGTTGCCCGCTTCCTCGGGCTTCTGCACGTCGGGGCAGGGGCGCACGCCCAGCAGGTCGGCTTTCCCGTGGATAATGCCTTCCGTTAGCAAAAAACCGGCGGCTAATTCTTCGTCCTGCCCCGGCGTGCGCATCGTCACGGACAGTGTGCGGTGCGCGCGCCCGCCGCCTTCCACTGCGTAGCCCAGCCGGATTTCCAGCGGCTCTTCGGCGGCCAGCTGGTCAGACGCCGGCTCGGCGGGGCCCTCGCCGCGCACTTTTTGCACGGTGGCAAATTCGTAGCTGGCGGCGGGCAAAAGGATGGCGGGTTCCATGTGAAAACAAAGGTTGGCCGAGCACAACTGCTAAAGCCGACCGGTGGTTTGGCCACCGCCTTGCCCCCCAGCGCCGAACAAGCAAATGGGCCTGGTTATATTTGCTCGAATACAACGCTTTTCCTCATGCTTTGCTCTATCCTGCGCGTTTGGGGGCCCATGCTGGCCGTTGCCTTGCTCTTCGGGGGCCCAAAAACAGCTCGCGCCCAAGCACCCGCCGCCAAGCCGGTGGCCGGCACTTCGGCCACCGCCGCATTACGCCTCGACAGCCTCGACGGCATCACGCGCATCCTCACCGCCGCTGATTTCGCCGCCCTGCCCCACCAGGAGGTGCGCGCCACCGGCAAAGACGGCCAAGCCCACACCTACCAGGGCGTGGCGCTGGCCGATGTGCTGGCCTTGGTGGGGGCCCCGCAAGGCAAGGCCGTCCACGGCGAGGCGCTGGCCGTGGCCCTGGTGGCCGAGGCCGCCGACGGCTACCGCGTGGTGTTCGCCCTGCCCGAGCTCGACGCCGCGTTTGCCAGCCAGGTAGTGCTGCTGGCCACCGCCCGCGACGGCCAGCCGCTCCTGGCCGAGTCGGGGCCCTACCAAATCATTGTGCCCCAGGAAAAGCGCCCCACCCGCTGGGTACGGCAGGTGCGGCGCCTGCGCCTGGTGCGGGTGCCGGCGTAGGGCCCCCGCCGGCCCTCAGCCCAGTAGCTGCACCAGCTGGTCCAGCATGCCGTTATTGATGGGCTTGGGGAAATACCCTTCCACTTCTTTGTAAGACTTTGACTTCTCGATGTCGTCGGGGTGAATGGACGAAGTGAGCACGCACACGTGCACCGGCTTTTGCAGCGCCAGCCCGGAAAAAGCGTCCAGAAATTCCCAGCCGTCCATCACCGGCATGTTGAGGTCGAGCAGAATCAGGTCGGGCACTTCCGCCGCGTGCTGCTGCGCCCGCTGGAGTTCATCAAAGGCAACTTGCCCGTTCGGGTACTTCTGCACCCGGCCAAAGGCACGGTTTTTCTTAATCAGTAATTCCGTAACGGTGGAGGTAATCCAGTCGTCTTCAACAATGTACACCAGGCTAAACATTTTCATTAAAATAAACTTTGAACGTTGATCCTACGCCAACTTCGCTTTCAAGTTCAATTTTGCCCTCCATCGCCTCGATTTGGTTCTTGGTGATGAACAGCCCCACCCCGCGGGCATCTTCGTTGGCGTGGAACGTTTTGTACATCCCAAACACCTTGGCTTTGTTGCGTTCCATGTCAATGCCCAGGCCGTTGTCGCGGATGGTGAGCACCAGGTAGTCGCCATCGCGGTAGCACCCCAGCGCCACGTGGGGCGCCGCGGTTGGCGAGCGGTACTTGATGGCATTGCTGAGCAGGTTAAGCAAGATGCTGTCGAGGTAAGCAGGCACGACGTGGACCGTCGCCGCAGCCGGAATATCGACGGCCACGGCGATGCCGCTCTGGTGAACCAACACACTAAGAGCTTCCAGGGTTTTGTCTACTTCCTGCCGCAACTGGCGCGGCTCCCGGGACTGGTTGCCGTGGCTGTTGGCCGTTACTATTTCGTTGAGGTTCACGATGGTCTCGGCCAGCTTGTCGGTGCTGGTTTTCAGCATCCCCAAAAACAGGGCGGCCTGCGCCTCGTCGGCCGCGCTTTGCAGCAGGCCCACCAGGGCCGTCAAGTTGGCCGAGTGCGAGCGGATGTTGTGGGAGATGATGTAGGCGAAATTCTGGAGGCGGGTATTCTGCCGGTTGGTGACGTCCAGCAGGCGCTTCGACTGCTCCAGGTTCTCGACGAGCAGCGTGACGTCGTAGCCCACGCACAGGATTTCGCTCACCTGCCCATCGGCGTTCAGGATGCCTTTGAACTCCCAGTGGTTGGACTTCACCGTGTGGTCTTTGTAGGGCTTGCGCAGAATTACCTGGTGCGGTACTTCGGGCTCGGTGAAGCATTGGTTCACCACGGCCAGGCATTTGGGCCGGTCTTCCTCGACGATGCTCAGCATCGACGAGGTACCGATGATGTTGCTGTCCCAGCCGAACCGCTCGTAGAAAAAGTCGTTCACGTAAGTATACATCCCGTGGGCATTGGTTTTGATGATGTACACCGACTGGTTGCTGAGAATGGAGCCGTAGTGGCTGGCCACCTCCTGGGCGTATACTTCCTCGTTGCGCTGCTGGGTAACATCGATTAACACCCCTAGCAGCCGGTAAGGACGGCCGCTGCCGTCGCGCACCACCAGCCCCTGGCAGTGCATCCACACCGTGAAACCCCTCCGGTGAGTGCACCGCACCAACTGGTGGTAGGTGTCCGAGCCGTCGGCTATGCATTCCTCGACGTGCCGCCGGGTCGCGGCCTGGTCATCCGGGTTCAGCGCGGCCCGCCAGGCGTCGGCCTGGGCCGGCAGGGCCCCCGGGTCGTAGCCCAACGTGCGCCAGAATTTGGCATTCGCCCACTGGTGTGCCGCGTCCAAGTCCCAGTACCAAAGGCCGTCCAGGGTTACTTCCTGGATAAAGTTCAGCAAAGTATTATCCAACTTTTGCAGCGCCTGCAGCTCCTCTGCGAGGTAGCTCATGTCCCCGGCATTTTCAGAAATAATCAGGTGGTTCGTCATAAAATAGATGGTTTTTGAATAATGGTGCGGGGGCAGTGGTTCGCCGGCCAGCGGGCCCCGGAGAGTGCCCAGCCGCTGCGTAGATTTTTATTGGTAAAATTCAATTTACGCATCCTCCTACCGGATGCTGATACGATAGTTACCAATAAAGATTTTAGCCCGAATTGTTTTCGATAAAACGCATTATCTAACCGCTCAACTCCTTTAACGCTTGGCTGGCGCAGCAAATTCCCTCGGTATCTACCTGGTTTTATGCAAAATTCGTGTAGCAGGCAACCCGGATTTTTACACTTGTTCGCACGGCTACTCGGCATCTCACCGCCGCTTGTCGAACAAAAAGGACCTTTCACCGATTACGAAGACACAATAAAATTCTTACCGGCAATTATTACGCTCAGAATAAACAGAGGGATTTATAAATTGTGTTTTATCAATAAAATGTTTTTTCTGAAATCGCGGCCGCTAGCTTGCTGGTCCCCAGACCGGCTACTGCCGCCAAGCCCCACCGGCCAGCACTTGAAAAACCTACCTGGTGCCCCGGCAACCCCCCTTTTATTCATCACTTAAATTATTACCATAGTGCAAAAATCACAACTAGCTTATGTCATCGAAAACGACCGAATCACTGCGGTCGTCACCGAGTTGATTCTGCGCAAGAACCTGCGGCGGGGCGAGGTGCAGAACTACGTCAACGGCCAGTTGGCCTTCGACCAACTCATGGGGGCCCTACAGTCGGGTACCACCCTGCCCGACCTCATTCTGCTGGACCTGGACATGCCGGTGATGGACGGCTGGGAATTCCTGGATGCCATCGGCCACTTGCCCATCGCCAAGCAGGTGTGCGTGTTCGTGCTGACCTCTTCCATCCACCCCGACGACGTGGCACGGGCCAAGGACTACCGGCAAGTGAAGGGCTTTTTCTCGAAGCCCTTGAACAACGAGAGCGTGGTGTGGATGCAGCACTTTTTGCAGCTGGCCGGCGCGAGCGGCCGGGCGCGGCGGCTAGGCACGGGCCGTGCCTCCGCGCCACCGTCCGGCCCGACCCAAGCCTGTCAAACTGCCTGATTTTTTATTCCTCAATTTTTTCCTTTGCTGCTTCACTTGCTCTTGCAACTACCCGCGCCGGGACTCGCTGGCGGTCCGCTACGCCCCTACTGCCTGGCGCTGGAAAACGACTTGGTGGGGGCCACGCTCTTTTTCAGCATGTTCGCTCTGTTGGGCGGGGCCCTGTTTTTTTCCTGGAGCGGGGCAACGTGCCCCGGCGCGGGCACGCCCCCCTGACGCTGGCGGGCATCATCTGCTTCGTGGCCGGCGTAAACTACTACCACATGCAGGGGATGTACCTCAACACCGGCTTGGGCCCCACGCACTTCCGCTACGCGGACTGGCTGTTCACGGTACCGCTCATGTGCACCCAGTTTTACCTGCTGCGGCGGCCCGCTGGGCCCCGGCCGAACTCGCTGTAGCGCTTGGTCATCGGCGGGGTGTGGATGATTGCTTTCGGATACTTCGGCGAAACTTCTAGCGTGTACTGGTCCATCGTCTGGGGCGGCGTCTCGACGCTGGGCTACTTGGCCATCGTGTACGAAATCTGGTTCGGGCCGCTGGCCCGGGTGGCGGCCGCCTCCGCCGACGAAGAAGTGGTGCGGTCCTTTGCTTACTTGGGCTACTTCGTGCTGATTGGCTGGGCCATCTACCCGCTGGGCTACATGACGCTGCCCTTTAAGGTATTTGAGGCCCAGCACCTGAACCGCAACCTGGTGTACCACTTCGGCGACGTCGTGAATAAACTCGGCTTCGGGCTGGCCATTTACACGATGGCCCGCCGCGCCGCCCGCCTCCAAAAACAGCACCGGCGGCAGCTGGGCACCGCGCTTTAAGCTCTTGACCTGCCGCCATGCTCACTGCCCCGCAAAACGTTCTTTTTGACCCTGTGACGGGCGACCTCCTGCCCGCCCAGCGCGACGTCTACCGATACGGCCGCTTGGCCCCGGCCGCGGCGGATGCCGTGGAAACTTACCTCCGCAGCAGCCCGATCCAGGCCGACGTGGTGCTCGGCCGCTACCGGGCCCTGGCTGCGGAGGCCTACGGCCAGGGCCCGCCGCTGGCCGCGCTGGGTGCAGCAACAGCTAACGTTTCAATCCAACGCCGCCAAAACGGGTCCGCTGCGCCGGCCCGTGGTGCGGGTGGCGCTGGGGATATTTTTGGCCCTGAGGCTGGCCAGCGCCGTGCAATGGGCCCGCAACGAGCCGCTGGTACCGGTGCGGGTGGCAGCGGCCGTGGCGCGGGTGGCTGCCGCCGCCGCTACCACCACCCAGCGTCTGGCACAACGGTTCGCCGCGCCCGCGGCGGCGGAAGCACTGGCCTCGGCCTCGATGCCCGCTGGGTAGCGGCTGGTTCGCAGCCCTGGCGGCCGGAATGGTGCCTCTGGTACTGGCCGGGCACTTGGCCTTATGGGGCAGTTACGCCGCCCAGCGCGAGCCCCGGCGCTGGCGCACCGACGCGGTGGAAGTGGCCCTGCTCACCGGTTTGTTTGCGGGCCTGCCCCCGCTGCTGGCGTTGGGGGTGTATTTTGTGTTCTGGCACAGCTTGCAGCACGCGCTGCGCCTCACCCGCTTGCTGGGCTACGCGGCCCCGGCGCAGTGGGCCGGGCCAGGAGCGGCGCTGGGTCGGGAGCTGGCCTTTTTCATCCGGCGGGCCCTTCCCCTGCTGCTAGTGAGCTTGGCGGGGCTGGCGGCCCTGCTGGGGCCCCGGCTGGCCAGCGGCGGCGCATGGCTGGGGCCCGCCCTGGTAGTCACGGCCGCCGTCACACTGCCACACGCCCTGCTAGTGAGCCTGGTGATGGACGCGCCCAAGTGGCAGGCCAAGCGCCGCGCCGCACCCGTTGCTTGAGCAGCCAGGGCGGCCTGTACGGCTCTACCAACCCTGCTTTTGTGAAAATCCTGCCGCCGCAACCGCCCCTTCGTTGCCCCCGCTGCCCGCCCATCTGCTTCGACCGCAACGAGTTTGCCGGCGCGTTTAGCGAGTTGGGCACCGATTTGCCGTTGCTCATTGGCCACGTTGCTGCGCGGCATCGGCTCGGCATCAGCCGCGTCGATTTGCTGGTGGCTTTGCTCGTGGGCCTGCTCTGCGCCGGCCTGCCCTACGGCTACCCGGTGGGCCTGGTAGCAGGCACCGCCGTGTACTACGCCATGCAGCGCCGCTGGACAGGGCTGGGGAATAAGCCAGCCGCTACTCGCCGCCGCCCGCTGGGGGCCCGTCGTTGCTCTTGCGCAGCGGCAGCTCAGGAATTAACAGGGTCATAGCAAACCCGCCCACAACCAGGAAAATATTGAATAAGTAGACCCGCCCGATAGCCTTGGAGAAGGCGGCGCGCGCCACGGGGTTGGGCATAGCCGCAGCGGTGGCGGCCCGCCTGGGGCCCTCGGCCGCCACCGGCGGGCGGGAACCGGGCCCCGGGGCCGGCAGCTCGTGGGCCAGCGTGAAGCTGAGCACCGCGCCCAACGCCGAGGCGGCCAGGGCGCCACCAATCTGCCGAAAGAATTGGCTGGCCGACGTGGCTTGGCCCATGAGCTGGGGGGCGGTGGCATTCTGTACGGCCAGGGTGTACAACGGCATAGTGGGCCCCAGGCCCAGTCCACACACCCCTAAGTAAATGAGCACTTTGTGGTACTGCACGGTGGGCGGCATGGTAGCCAGCAGCAACAAGCCCCCTAGCAGCAGCATGAGCCCCCCCAGCATCCAATACTTGTAGTGGCCGAAGCGCGACACCATCTGGCCCGCCAGCAGCGAGCCCGTCACCACGCCCAACGACAGTGGAATGAGGCTAACGCCCGCCCGCGTGGCCGACTCGCCCAGCACGTTCACCATGAACAAGGGCTCGAAAATGATGACGCCCAGGAACGCCCCGCCCATCAGGAACAGTGCCGCGTTAGCCGTACGGAACACCTTGTTTTCGAACAAGCTGAAGTTGAGGATGGGGTTTTCGTGGCGCAGGCTGCGCACCACGAACAGCGCCAGCGCTGCCAGTCCCCCGCCCAGCAGGCCCAGCGTGAGCGGGGCCGTCCAGCCGTACTGCGCCCGATTGAGCTGCAAGGCCACCACCAGGGGCCCCAGCCCCGCCACCAGCAACACAGCCGACACAAAATCGAACGGTTTGGGGGTGGTGCGCGGCCGCAGCGGCGGCATCTGGTTGATGATGAACCACAACGCCACCAAGCCCAAAGGCAAATTCACGTAGAACACCAGCCGCCAGCCCGCCACCCCCGGAATCAGGTCGGTGCCCCGGTCCGTCAAAAAGCCGCCCAGCAGGGGCCCCAGCACCGACGACGTGCCGAACACGGCCCCCGTAAAGCCCTGGTAACGCCCCCGCTCAGCGGGCGGAAACAGGTCGGCGATGATGATGAAGGCCATGGCAAACAGCCCCGCACCGCCCAGCCCCTGCACGGCCCGGAACACAATGAGCTGCGTCATGCCGTCGCCCAGCAGCGGCAGCGTACCAAACTCGCCTGCCAGCCCGCAGAGACCCGAACCCAGCAGGAACACGCTGACGGCCACCACTTCAATGGCGCGGCGCGAGTACATGTCGGCCAGCTTACCATAGATGGGCACGAGCGCCGTGCTGGCCACCAGGTAGGCCGTGGCCACCCACGTGAAGCGGTCGAGCCCGTGCAAATCGGCCACGATGCGCGGCAGGGCCGTGGAAACAATGGTCTGGTCGAGGGCCCCCAGAAACATGGCCAGCAGGATGCCGCCGAAGGTGAGCATCTTCTGGCGCTGGGATAAGGTATCGGTCAAAACGAACGGGGGATTAAGCGAAGGGACGCCTATGTACTTGACGGGGCCCCCAACGGTTGCCGCAGCTGGCGGGCCGGAAACCCCGGCGTTCGGGCAAACGGAATATTTTTAGAATATTTTCAAGAAAACCGCCACTTTATTAACCACCATTGTAGGGCGATAATCAATCAAAAAACCTACTTTTAAGGGTTAAAACGGTTATAATAACTTGAATAATTCTTTATACACTTATTTTATGGATATTGTCCAATTCTTAGCACGTGGCCGGCGGGTCCTGCTGGCGTTGGCGCTACTGCTACCGGTTTTTTCGGCTGCGGCCCAGGTTGCTGACACGACCCAGCAGATGGGCGGCATTAAGGAAGTTGAACTAACCGAAGTGGAAGTGGCCCCGCAAGCCGTCGACACCAAGGGCTGGCTGCTGTTGAACCAGGACGTGCAGCAGGAGCTGAACGGGGCCGTGCACAACCTCTACAACTTCAAATTTGACCGGGCCGACCGGCAGTTTCGGTCGCTGCGCCGCCGCTACCCCGAGCACCCCATGGCCTACTTCCTGATGGGCCTGAGCACGTGGTGGAAAATATTGCCCACCAACATGGACACTAAGCAGTACGACCGCATCTTTTTCGCCTACATGGACACGGCCACCACCAAGGCCAAAAAGATGTACGACGCCGACAAGCAGAACTACGAAGCCTGCTTTTTCCTCTCCGCCGCCTACGCCTTCGATGCTCGCCTGCACGCCGAGCGCCACGACTGGCGCAAGGCCACGGTGAGCAGCAAACGCTCGCTCGAGTACCTCGACAAAAGCAAGGGCGCTAACGACTTGAGCCCGGAGTTCCTCTTCGGCCAGGGCTTGTTCAATTACTACGCCGTGTGGATTGCCGACGAGTACCCGTGGCTGCGGCCAGTGCTCTTTTTCTTCCCGAAAGGCAACCGCGATGTCGGCATTACGCAGCTGCGCACCGTGGGCAAAACCGGTTTTTACACGGCCATTGAAGCCCGGTTCTTCCTCATGCGCATCTTGGGCAGCGAGCGGGAGCACGAGGAAACGGCGGCCCTGAACGTGGCCCGCCAGCTGGTGGCCGAGTTTCCCGACAACAGCTACTTCGAGCGCAACTACGCCATGCTTTGCTTCCGCGAGGGCGACTGGGCAGGCTGCGAGCAGGCCAGCAAGTCCATCCTGCGCAAGCTCAACGAAGGCATGCCCGGCTACGAGGGCTATTCGGGCCGCTACGCCACCTACTTCCTGGGCTTTTTGATGCAGTACCGCTACCACAAGCTCGACGTAGCCCGCGACTACTACCAGCGCTGCATCGTGTTTTCCGAAACCCTGGCCAACACCAGCGGCGGCTACTACCAAGGCGCGGCCTTCAACCTGGGCAAGCTGGCCGAAGACGACGCCGACCTGCGCGGCACCAAGCGCTACTACCAAATGGTAGTGACCGGCGGCGACCGCACGGCGCCGTCGTACAAAGAAGCCACCACTTGGCTAAAAGGGCATAAGTAAGTTCGACATATACTCGTAACCCCTGGTCATCCTGAACGCAGTGAAGGACCGGGGGACAGCAGAACGGCGTGCAGCAACCATTTACTGCACGCCGTTCTGCTGTCCCCCGGTCCTTCACTGCGTTCAGGATGACGCTGTTTTAGCTTTTCCCCTCCCGCATTTTCACATCTAAAAAATTAAATCCTCACCCGGCTGGCCACGGCCGACACGCACAGGCCCATCACGGCGATGAGGGCCAGCGACACGCGCAGGCTGGTGGCCCCGGCGATGAGGCCGATGACTGGGGGCCCCAGCAAAAATCCTACGAACCCGATGGTGGACACCGCCGCCAGGGCCATGCCGGCCGACATGGTAGTGGAGCGCCCCGCCGCGCTGTACACCAACGGCACCACCGACGACGTGCCGAAGCCCACCAATAAAAAGCCCAGCAGCGCCACCGGCAAAATGGGAAACGCCACCGCCAGCGCCAGCCCCGTGGCCGTGAGCAGCCCGCTGCCCTGAATCACGCGCCGGGCCCCCAGGCGGGCCGCCAGCCCGTCGGCCCCGAAGCGGCCCAGCGCCATGGTGCTCATGAAGGCCGTGTAGCCCGCGCCCACCCAGTTGCGGTCCACTTGCAGCACCTTTTTGAAGTACACGCCGCTCCAATCGAACATGGCCCCTTCGCAGATAAGGGCGCAGAATGCAATGGCCCCCAAGCCCAGCAGGTGGCTATCGGGCCGCACGAAGGCCGGCCGGTTGAGGTCCACGCCGCTGTCGTGGCGCACCACATTGCTGGCACTTACCGCCAGGCCGGCGGCAATGAGCAGCGCGATGAGCAGAAAGTGATAACCCGGCGGCACCCGGGCCCCAATCATCACCGTGCCGATGGCCGCGCCAGCAAAGCCTGCCAGGCTCCACAGCCCGTGAAACGAGGCCATGATGGGGTTGGTGTACAGCCGCTCTACGTTGACAGCCTGGGTATTAACCGAGATATTAGTCAGGTTGCTGCCGACCCCGAACACCATCAGCAGCGGTACCAACTGGTAAAGGTTGGCCGCCCAGCCCAGCGCCACCAGGGCCCCGGCGTAGAGCAGCACCCCCACCAGCACCACCTGCCGGCTACCGCGCTTGGCCACCAACCACCCCGCCAGCGGCAGCGACAGCAGCTGCCCCGCCGGAATGGCAAACAGCACCAGCCCCAGCTGCCCATCGCTGACGCCCATGCGCTGCTGGATGCTGGGAATGCGCGAGGCCCAAGTGGCAAAGCACAGCCCCAGCAAAAAGAACAGGGCCCCCACCGCCGCCCGGTGCTTTTTGCGCAAGCCCGCCGCTGCCAAAACCGAAGAATCCAAGGCCATCATACGCTGTGCACCGCTGGTACCTGGGAGCCCAAGTACGTTAAAAACCAATCTCCTTTAACCCCAAACGGTGACCAGGGTTATGCTTCCGCGAAGCGCAAACCATTGTTTTTTGAGCCCACGCGCTTGCTGCGCGCCACTCGTTTGGGCGCCCGGCGGTTCAAAATAAGCCCATAACCGCGGCTTGTGCCCCCGGCGGCGGCCACCGCCAATTGACTTGCCGAGGCTTGAGGCCCCGCGCTCGCGCAACGCCTACTAATGGCATGGGGCCCCAGCGGGGGCATTTCAGTCGCCGTCTTCCAACCCAAATAATTGCTCGACGGGCTTGCCAAATACGCGGGCTAACTTCAGGGCCAACGCCGTGGAGGGCACGTACTTGCCGGCTTCCATGGCGTTAATGGTTTGGCGGCTCACGCCGATGCGGCGGGCCAGCTCGTCTTGCGTGAGGCGCAGCACGGCGCGCTCCACGCGTAGGTTATTCGTCATGCGCCACCGCTTGGGCCCCGCGCCGCAGCGCCAAATGAAACCGCACCATGAACAGTAGGAGCGGCGCAAAAAGCGCGTACAGCATCACACTGAGAAACTGCGCCCCGCTCACCAGCACGAAGGCCAGCGCCAGTAGCGCGTAGTAGGCGTATGGGGCCCACAGCAACGAATCGAGCCGGATTTGGCCGATGTACTCGTCCTCGTGCCGCTCGCGCGAGCACGCCGCCAATAGACCCCCACCGATGAGTAGCACGGCGTACAAATCGTGGTTGCTGCGCACTTGCCGGCCGCCGACTAACTCCGGCAAATCACCATTGCCGATGGGCGAGGGCAGCCACGCCAGCAGGTGCGGCAGGTGCAGTACGTTGTACATAGCCAGCAGGCCCAGCGCCAGGGCCCCGGCGGCCAGCACCCAGCCCACCCCCTTGAAGCGGTGCGGAAACAAAAATCGCGTCGGCATAACGAGTTAATGAGAGTGAGATAAGTACGATGCAAACGTAATACATAATTTACCTTTTGTAAAGTATACTTTACAAAAGGTAAACTTTATTTTCCTGTTAGTCCATTGTATTTCGATAATACACCCAACCTTTCAAAGGCTACGCCGCTCCATTTTGAGTTTTAACAATGAACAAACCCGTGGCATTATGTGCCACGGGTTTCCAATCAACGGCCCGGTGGCCAACAAAAAGCCCCGCAATTGCGGGGCTTTTTGTTGGCCACCGGGCCGTTGATTGGAAAGTGTTTTAGCTCTTCTTATTAGCCGTGTAGCGGGTACGCTGGTCTTGCACCACCACGCCTAGTTCCTTGGCCATGTTATTGTAACGGGAGATGTCCAGGAGCTTGAGGCGCGCCAGCAGCATCTCGGCTTCGTCGAACTTATTCATCCACAAGTTGGCTTCGGCGTCGTTGTAGAGGGTGGCAGCCGTTACTTTTTCGTCGATGCGGGCCTTTTTATCCTTCGGGTTCGATTCGGCCAACGCCTTGTCCCACAGCGCCACGGCTTCGCCGATTTGCTTTTGGGCATCGGCGGCGCGGGTGGGGTCGGCTAGCAGCTTGTAGCCCATCAGGGCTTTCATGTAGGCCTGGGGGTACTCGTCGTAGTTAATTTTCTTGTCCGACACCACCGTAATGGCGGTGTTGCGCGTTATGGGGCGCTGGCCGAACTTGCTGTCGAGGTACTCGGCCACGAGCTTCATGTTGGTCTTCATGATGTTCTCGTCCAGCTGGCGCAAAAAGGCCATCTGGTTTTTGCGCCAGTAATTATTTAGCTCTTCGTCGCCCAAGAAGGTTTCGGTGTTCACTACAGTGTAGGCAGTGGTGGCCTCAATCAACTCGTCCGACAGCACCGTGCCGTCCTTAGCGGTCACCTTCACGGAAACCGGCGACTTGTACGATACTTCGTAGCCGTGCTTGGTGCCGGGGCCCGTAGCGGAGGCGCTCACCTTCAGGCTTCCCTGGGTAGCCACGGGTGTCACGGGGCCCTGCGTGTAGCCGTCCAAGCTCACCAGCACCCGCAGGTCGCCGTCGGCGCCTTGGGCACGTTGCAACCCGCTCAGATTAACGTAGGTGCTGGCCAGCGTTTTGGCGTCGTACACCTGCGCCGCATAGTCGGCCATCGGAATCACGGCCTCGCCGGGTTTGTGCTGGTCGAGCAGCAGCCGGTTGAGGGCTTTTTCCTTGAGCGACTGAGCCTTATACTCCTGCTTGTCTTTTTCCGCCTTCGATTTGGCGTCCGCCACGGCGGTTTCGTGGTCGGCTTTCTGTTGCTTCACCGCGTCGGTGTAGCGCAGCGCTACTTCGGGCGAGTAGCTGTGCGTACCGGCAGGCAGGGGCACCAGCGGCAAGCGCACGTAATCAAACGTGATTTTCTGAGCGTCGATGCTCTGTCCGTGGGCGGTGGCGGACAAGAGCACGGCGGCGCCTAATAAGGTAAGGGGTGAACGCATAAAATTGAAAAGCTGGAAAAGTGATAAATGAGAAAAGGAAAATAATAAAATCAACAATCGTCCAGGCAAGGTACTGATAAAGTGATTTATGGAAAATTATTAATATAAATATTTTTTGATTATGAACCCTTGAATTCGGATTCACAAATAGTTAAAATCTCATTGTAATCCTAACCGTCCCGCAGCGCAACCCCATTTCACCCACGCCGCAAAGCCTGCTGAATTGTGCGTCCTTTGCAGCCTTCCGTTTCCCTTTCGCCTCTATGCCTGCTATTTCTTTAGAACTCCGCACCGTGCACGTGACGCGCTACGTGACGCCGCTGCGCGAGGGCGGCTCGCTGCCCGCGCTGGTGGAGGCCGACGACGGCTTTTTGTACGTGCTGAAGTTCCGGGGCGCGGGGCAGGGCCTGAAGGCGCTGGTGGCCGAACTGATTGTGGGCGAGCTGGCCCGGGCCTTGGGCCTGCGGATGCCCGAGCTGGTATTCTGCGAGCTCGACGAGGCCTTCGGCCGCACCGAGCCCGACGAGGAAATCCAGGACCTGCTGCGGGCCAGCACCGGCCGCAACCTGGCCCTGCACTTCCTGTCCGGCGCCAGCACCTACGACCCGCTGCTGGCCCCCGTGGGGCCCCAGCTGGCCTCGCTGGTGGTCTGGCTCGACTGCCTGACGCTGAACGTGGACCGCACCGTGCGCAACACCAACTTGCTGCTCTGGCACCAGGAGTTGTGGCTGATTGACCACGGCGCGGCCCTCTACATCCACCACACCAGCCCCGACTGGGCCGAGCGCCCCGGCGGCCAGCGCCTGTTTCCCCAGATAAAAACCCACGTGCTGCTGCCCCAGGCCACCGCGCTGGCCGCCGCCGATGCCGAGGGCCACGCCCGCCTCACCCCCGAGGTCATCCGGGCCGTGGTGGCCCTGGTGCCCGACGAGTGGCTGACGGACGACGCCCCGCCCGAAGCCCAGCGCGCCGGCTACGTGCGCTTCCTCGAAAGCCGCCTGGCGGCCTCCCCCACCTTTGTTCAGGAAGCCGACGATGCCCGCCAAGGACTTATTTGAGTACGCCGTGCTGCGCGTGGTGCCGCGCGTCGAGCGCGAGGAATTCCTCAACGTGGGCGTCGTCGTGTACTGCCGGGCCCAGGGCTTCCTGCAAGCCCGGTTTGCGCTGCCCGAGGCCCGCCTGCGCGCCTTTTCGGCCGAGCTGGACCTGGACGAGCTGGCGGCGCGCCTGTACGCCTTTGAGCGCATTTGCCAGGGGCGCGCCACTGGGGGGCCCATTGGCCAACTCGCTATTGCCGAGCGGTTTCGCTGGCTCACCGCCACCCGCAGCACCGTGGTGCAAACCTCGCCCGTGCACCCCGGCCTGTGCACCAATGCCGCCGAAACCCTGGCCCACCTGCACGCCCAGCTGGTAGAATAGTGCGGGGGATTTTATTTAAGAAGTTTCATAAACCAAATACAACTGACAACATATATTAGCGGCTACATATCAATCAGCCCTTTGTATGAAGAACCTGCTACTCGCCGCGGCGTTGCTCCTCGGGCTGTTACCGGCCCATGCCCAAACCAGCCCGGCCCTGGGGCCCCCAGCCGCGGCGGTAGCCGGCGCCACCCACGCCGACAGCCTGGCCGTGCTGCACCGGGTGTTTCACCAGGGCCGCGTTGGCGGTCGCGTCGGCACCTTTTTACTCGCGGGCGCTACCACCTTAAGCGTTGTTAGCGTAGCAAACCGACCAATCGACCAAAGCAATTTTCGCACTGGGGTTCAATCCGTTGTTATTGCCGACTACGCTGGCCTGATGGTGTTTGATATTGTGCGGTGGGCGCGCTTCAGCCAGCGCCGCGAGGCGTTGGCGGTACAACAGTTTGAAGAAGGCCAACCGCTGCTGGCGTATGTGCAGCGGGAATTCAAGCGGATTTTTGCCCGCGAGATGGCCCGGCAACACCGTTTTTAGGGCCCCGGGGACCCCAAAGCTTACGCTTACACAAAACCAGTCCAGGGCCCTAGCCGCCGATGGTGGCCATGCTCTCGAAGTTGAGCTGGTGCAGCGGGCGCTGGCTTTCTGCCTCGAAGCCGTTGGCGGCGCGGTAGCGAAAGGCGTTGGCCAGGGCCCCCACCACGTCGGCATCGGTGGCACCGCCGCGCAGCAGGGCCCGCACGTCGAGCACGCCTTGGTCGTAGAGGCAGGTTTTGATGCCGCCTTCGGCCGTGAGGCGCAGGCGGTTGCAGGTGCCGCAGAAGGTGCGCGAATACGCCGCGATGATGCCCACCGTGCCCCGGTGCCCGGCAATGCGGTACTCCGAGGCCGTAGCGCCGGCGCCGGTGGCCACCGGCGCGAGGGCCCCGAAGTGGTTTTCCAAGTGCTGGCGGATGCGGCCGTGGTGCCAGGGCAGGGAGGCCGGCGTAGCCACGTGGCTGCCGCCGTTGAAGGGCATTTCCTCGATGAAGCGCACGTCCACGGGCAGGTCGCGGCTGAGTTCGGCCAGCGGCACGAGGTCCTCGATGTTGCGGCCGTTCATCACCACGGCGTTGATTTTCACCTGGATACCGGCCTCCAGCAGGGCATGGAAGGTTTCCATCACCCGCGGCAGCTCGTCGCGCCGCGTGATTTGGAAGAACCGCTCGCGGTCGAGCGTGTCCAAGCTCAGGTTCACGGCTTTAACGCCCATGCGGGCCAGGGCCGGCACGTGGGGCGCGGTAAGCACGCCGTTGGTGGTCAGGCTGAGGTCATCGATGCCGGGCAAGGCGGCCAGACGCTCCATGAAGGGCACTAGGTCGCGCCGCACGAAGGGCTCGCCGCCGGTAAGGCGCACCTTGCGCACCCCCAGGCCGGATAGCAGGCTCACCAGGCGCAGCATTTCTTCGTAGCTAAGCAATTCGTTCTTAGGCATGTACTGAATGCCTTGCTCGGGCATGCAGTAGAAGCAGCGCAGGTTGCAGCGGTCCGTCACGGCCAAGCGCACGTACTCCAGCGGCCGGCCGTGCTGGTCGATAAGAGTAGCGACCGGCGTGGCGGTAGCCGGCAAAAGCGCAGAAGTCAGCATATTCAGTCCCGGATTTGCCCGGTCGTACGTAAAGCGGGCGGGTTCAGCTAAACCTCTAATCGGCGGCCGGTGTTCAGGGGCGCAACACCAATGGCCCCGGCGGGCGTTTCCGCCCGGGTAAATTTACCGAAAATTATGGCCCTGAAAATCGCTTTATTCGGCATCACCCGCGACATCGTGGGCCAGCCCACGCTGGAGTTGCCCACCCCCGCCCCCGTCACCGTGGGGGCCCTACTCGACCACATGCGGGCCCACTACCCCGCCTTAGGGCAGCTGCGCAGCTGCGCCGTGGCCGTGAACAACGAGTACGCCCCCGCCGACCAGGCCCTGGGGCCCAACGACGAAATTGCGCTGATTCCGCCCGTTGCCGGCGGGTAGTTTTTCAATGTAAAGGGGCTTTTCTGTCATCCTGAACGCAGTGAAGGACCTTTTAAGGACGGTACAGTATACAAGTAAACCAACAATGACTACGTACCGTGCATCGGCAAGAAGATCCTTCACTGCGTTCAGGATGATAGAAAAGCCCCCTTGTCACCGCTCCTTAATTCCCGCTTCCTTAAATGACGCCTCACCTTTCCATCACTGACCAACCCATTGACGTGGCCGCGGCGCTGGCCGCCGTGCAAACCGACGCCGCGGGGGCCGTCAATTCCTTCATCGGCACGGTGCGCAACCAGAGCGGGGGCCGCCGCGTGCGCCGCCTGCACTACGAGTCGTACGACAGCATGGCCCTCACGCAGTTGGGCCACGTGGTGGCCCAAGCCTACAAAAAGTGGCCGATGCTGCAAGAAGTAGCCGTGGTGCACCGCAAAGGCACCCTCGCCCTCGGCGACGTGGCCGTGGTGGTAGCTGTGGCCACGCCCCACCGCGCCGAAAGCTTCGCCGCCTGCCAGTTTATCATCGACACGCTTAAGCAGGTTGTAACCATCTGGAAGCGCGAGGAATACGAGGACGGCACCGAGTGGGTAGCGGCGCACCCGTAGGAGCCGTATTATCTTAAATTTAAGGCCAAAGAAAACAGAACGGTCATGCTAAGCTATCCAGCGAGGGACTGTCATGCTGACGAAGGAAGCATCTTATCAGGATAGAGCAGGTCGTTCAGCGGTGAGAAGCTGCTTCCTTCGTCAGCATGACAGTCCCTAGCCGGATAGCTTTTTAGTACAACTGTCCTTACTACTACTGCCCTTTTTCAACCACCTTGCAGCGCCGTTTCCACTTCGGCGCGCTCCTCGGGGGTGTTCACGTTGCGCAGTTCCTCGGGTACGGGCGGGGCCAGCACGGCGGTATCGGAGTTGATGAGGGCCTTGCGCGGGCACGAGTAGCCGAGGCTGAGGAAGCGCAGCAGCTCGCCGTAAGCCCTTGGTTCCCAGATGGTAATGAGTGGCTCGGGGAAGTCGTTCCAGGGGCTTTGCAGGGCGGTGGCGAAGCGGGCGGGCTGGCGGTGGCTCACCAAAAAATCCAGCGTGGTGCGGGTGAGCAGCGGCAGGTCGCAGGCCAGCACCAGCCACGCGGCGTTGGGGTCGGCGCGAAACGCGGAGAGCACCCCGCCCAGGGGCCCCAGGCCGGCAAACGTGTCGGGCAGCGGCACGAGGCCGGCGGGCAGCTCGTTGGCCTGGTCGGGGCGGACGGATACGCGCACGTCGGCGCAAAACTCGTGGAGCAGCGCGGCGGTGTACTGGCGCTGGTCGGCGCCGCCGTGGTAGCGCAGGGCCCCTTTGTCGGTGCGCATCCGCTCGCTGCGGCCACCGGCCAGCACCAGGCCGCGCAGCACGGGCACGGCCGCGGCGTACCATTGTTGGATGAACGCGGCAATGCCGGCCGCATCGGCCAGGGGCAGCACGGGCGGCAGTGGGGCCCCGGCCAGGTGCGCCAACAGCACCGGCGGCAGCTCGGTTTGGCCCTCGGCCAGCAGCACGAGGCGCACGTCGGTGAGGCGGTCGAGCTTCTTGTCCAGCGGCTTGCGCGGGTCAACGATGACAACTTGCTGGCGGGCACGGAAGTGGTTGCCGTTTACGAGCACTATGCTTTCGTGGGCCAGCAGCTCGGGCTGCGAGAACTTGTCCAAGGCCCGCGCAGTGTTGAGTTGGCGGTAGGTAATTTTATCGACCAGCTCAGCCGAGAGGCCGTTTTCGCCCACGGCTGGCACCAGCTTGGCGGGCGCGGGGGCCCCCAGGGCGGCGTCGCCGGCGGCGTGGTCGGCATCGACGTAGGCCATGCGCAGGGCCGGAGCCAGGTGGGGCAGCAACCGCGCCACCAGCGCCTGGATGGCGCCGCACGGGGCACCCAGAATGGCCAGCTCGTGGCGGCCAAATTCGCCCACGTCGGGCCGGGCCAGGGCGGCGTGCTTGGCGCGTTTCGGGGCGCTATCGGGGTGGTTTTCCATAAGGATTACGCTTTTTCGGGCCGCAGGAAGTCGCGCTTGCCGCCGGTTTTTTCAATTAGCTGCACGCCCGTGATGGTGATGTCGTGCGAGAAGGCCTTGCACATGTCGTAAATAGTGAGGGCAGCCACGCTGGCGCCGGTCAGGGCTTCCATTTCGACGCCGGTGCGGCCTGTGACGACGGCCGTGCATACCACGCGCAGGGCGTCGGGGCCGTCGGGCTCGATGGTAATTTGGCAGTCGTCCAGGCCCAGGGGGTGGCACAGTGGGATAAGGTCGGCCGTTTTTTTGGCCCCCATGATGCCCGCCAGGATGGCCGTGTGAATAACCGGGCCTTTGTGGCTGGGCAGCTCGCCGGCCCGCACGCGGCCCAGCAGCTCGGGGCCCAGCACCACGCGGCAGTGGGCGCGGGCCAGGCGGCGGGTGGGCGCTTTCGCACCCACATCGACCATCGTGGGCTGGTTGGCGGCGTTGACGTGGGTGAATTTGTCGGACAGCATGATTAGTTGGCAGTTGTTGGTTGTCAGTTGTCAGGGGCCCGGGGCGGCGGCGGGCCGGTGAGACCGTATACGTTCCGCCAGTCGCTTCAGCAGTTGGTGGCCGCAAAGGTGCGACTGGGCCACCTTTGGGAGCCGAACACTTCCTGCGTGCCAGTCGCCTGACAACTGACAACTGACAACAAATAACTGACAACCAGCCATGATTTCCACCGCCGAAGCCTACGCCCGCGTGCTGGCCACCGCCCACCCGCTGCCGCCCGAAACCCTGCCCCTGGCCGCCGCCGCCGGCCGCATCCTGGCCGAAGAACTGGCCGCCGACCGCGACTTCCCGCCCTTCGACCGGGTGGCGATGGACGGCATTGCCGTGGCTTACGCCGCCTGGGCCGGCGGCCAAACGGTGTTTCCGGTGGCGCACGCGCAGTTTGCCGGGGCCCCCGCCCGGCCGCTGCCCGGCCCGGGCGTGGCCGTGGAGGTGATGACCGGCGCCGTGCTGCCCCCCGGGGCCGATGCGGTGGTGCGCTACGAAGATATTACCCTTGACAACCAGCAGGCGACCATCAACATTGCGCCGCCTGCCCGGCCCGGCGCGAACATCCACGCCCAAGCCACCGACCGCCGCCGCGGCGACCTGCTGCTGCCCGCCGGCACCCGCCTCACGCCCGCCGCCCTGGCCGTGGCCGCCACCGTGGGGGCCCCCGAGGTGCGCGTGACGCGCCTGGCCCGGGTAGCGGTGGTGAGCACCGGCGACGAGCTGGTGGACGTGGCCGCCACGCCCCTGCCCCACCAAATCCGGCGCTCCAATGCCTATGCCGTGCAGGCCCTGCTGGCCCCCGCCGGGGCCGACGTGCACCTGTTTCACCTGCCCGACGACCTGCCCACGCTGCGCCAGGGCCTCACGAACATCCTCGCCGCCGGCTTCGACGCCGTGGTGCTGAGCGGGGCCGTGAGCAAGGGCCGCGCCGACCACCTGCCCGCACTGCTGCGCGCGCTGGGCGTGGAAGAAATTTTCCACGAAGTGAACCAGCGCCCCGGCAAGCCCATGTGGTTTGGGGCCTGGGCCGATGGGGGCCCCGTGGTATTCGGCCTGCCCGGCAACCCGGTGTCGACGCTGCTGACGGCGGCCCGCTACGTGCGGCCCTGGTTGCTGGCCCGCCAGCAGCCGGCGGCCGGGGCCCCGGGCCCCACGCCGGCCGTGCTCACGGCCCCCGTGCAGTTCCGCCCCGCGCTGGCGCACCTGCTGCCGGTGGCCATTGCTGTGGATGCGCTGGGGGTGCGCCGCGCCACGCCCGTGGCCGTGGGCGGCTCTGGCGACCTGGCCGGCCTGCTCGGAGCCGACGCGTTTCTGGAGCTACCGGCGGAGCTGACGGACTTTGCCCCCGGCACCGTGTGGCCGGCCTGGCCGCTGTCGTAGCGATAGGAAGCTGAGCCAAGGAAACCACGCGGGCTCCACGGGGCAGGCCCCCTCTCCAGCGGAGAGGGGTGCCAGTACCTGAACGTTAAAAGCTGAACAAGCAACTTGAACGCACCCCTCTCCGCAGGAGAGGGGCCGGGGGTGAGGTGACGCGCCGTGCGTATCTTCGCAGAAGCTGCTATCCAGAAAGACCGAGGGACTGGGCCCTGTGACGTCTTGGCAACCTGCTCTGAGTAGGTGCCAACTCCCGTTCTGCCAACGCGTTTGGCCGAAGAAGATGACAGCCGGAACCGCCCCTTAGGGGAGCGGGTTTCTTTCTGGATAGGCGCGTTTATCCGCCGCTTTTATCTGGTTAGCATGTCCGGTTTCGCCCCTTCCTCTACTCTTACTGCCTCCCCAACTACTGCGGCCGACGCTGCCTGTTGTAGTCCCCTGCCGGAAATTTTGCGCCAGCGCCTGCTCGTTCTGGACGGCGCAATGGGCACCATGATTCAGCGCCACCCGCTTACGGAAGAGGACTTCCGGGGCCCCCGCTTCGCCGACCATCCCAAGCCGTTGCGCGGCAATAACGACCTGCTGAGTTTGACGCGGCCCGACATCATCCGCGGCATCCACGCCGAGTATTTTGCCGCCGGGGCCGACATGGTGGAGACCAATACCTTCTCGGGCACCACCATCGCCCAGGCCGACTACGGCTTAGAACACATTGTGTACGAGCTGAATTATGAGTCGGCGCGCCTGGCCCGCGATGCGGCCGACGAGTACAGCACGCCCGACCGGCCGCGCTTCGTGGCCGGGGCCGTGGGGCCCACCAACCGCACCGCCTCGCTCTCGCCCGACGTGAACCGGCCCGGCTTCCGCGCCGTAACCTTCGACGAGCTGGCCACGGCCTACTTGGAGCAGGTGCGCGGGCTGGTGGACGGCGGCGTGGACACGCTGCTCATCGAAACCATTTTCGACACCCTCAACGCCAAGGCCGCGCTGTACGCGGTGCAGAAGTTCTTCGACGAGGGCGGCCGCCAAGTGCCGATCATGATTTCGGGCACCATCACCGACGCTTCGGGCCGCACGCTCTCGGGCCAAACGGTGGAGGCCTTTTGGAATTCCATTCGCCACCTGCCGCTGCTGAGCGTGGGCCTGAACTGCGCCCTGGGGGCCCACCAGCTAAAGCAGTACGTGGAGGAGTTGAGCCGCATTTCCGACGTGCACATCTCGGCCTATCCCAACGCCGGCCTGCCCAACGCCTTTGGCGGCTACGACGAGTCGGCCCAGGAATTTGCGGCCCTGGTGGAAGATTATTTGAAGGATGGCATCGTGACGGTGGTGGGCGGCTGCTGCGGCACCACGCCCCAGCACATCGCCGAGCTAAGCAAGCTAGCCGAAAAGTACCGGCCGCGGCCCTTGCCCGCTGCGGGGCCCCCAGCCACGCGGCTGAGCGGCCTGGAGCCGTTCGGCATCACCCACGACAGCCTGTTTGTGAACGTGGGCGAGCGCTGCAACGTGACCGGCTCGCGCGCGTTTGCCCGCCTCATCCGCACGGGGGCCTACGAGGAAGCCCTGGCCGTGGCCCGCGCCCAGGTGGAGGGCGGGGCCCAGGTCATCGACGTGAACATGGACGAGGGCATGCTCGACTCGGAGCAGGCCATGACCACGTTTCTGAACCTAATTGCCTCGGAGCCCGACATTTCGCGGGTGCCGCTGATGATCGACTCCTCGAAGTGGAGCGTGCTGGAGGCCGGCCTGAAGTGCGTGCAGGGCAAGAGCATCGTGAACTCGATTTCGCTGAAAGAGGGCGAGGAAGTGTTTTTGCAGCGCGCCCGCACCGTGCGCCAGTACGGCGCGGCCATGGTGGTGATGGCCTTCGACGAGGATGGCCAGGCCGACACGCTGGAGCGCCGCAAAATCATCTGCCAGCGCAGCTACGACTTGCTGATAGGCATCGGCTTCCCGGCCGAGGACATCATTTTTGACGCCAACATCCTCATCGTGGGCACGGGCATGGAGGAGCACCGCACCTACGCGCTCGACTTTATCGAGGCCGTGCGTTGGATTAAAGCCACCCTGCCGGGGGCCCTGACGAGCGGCGGCGTGAGCAACATTTCGTTCTCGTTCCGGGGCAACGACGTGGTGCGCGAGGCCATCCACTCGTCGTTCCTGTTACACGCCATCCGCGCCGGGCTCGACATGGGCATCGTGAACCCCAGCCAGTTGGCCGTGTACGACGACGTGCCCAAGGACCTGATGGAGCTGGTGGAAGACGTGCTGCTGAACCGCCGCGCCGACGCCACCGAGCGGCTGGTGGACTTCGCCGAAACCGTTAAGAAGAAGGACAAAACCGAGGTGGTGGCCGACGCCTGGCGCGCCCTGCCGGTGCAGGAGCGCCTGCAACACGCTTTGATTAAAGGCATTACCGAATTTATCGACCAGGATACCGAGGAGGTGCGCCAGCAGGTGGCCCGGCCCCTCGACGTGATTGAGGGGCCCCTGATGAGCGGCATGAACGTGGTGGGCGACCTGTTCGGGGCCGGCAAGATGTTCCTGCCCCAGGTGGTGAAATCGGCCCGCGTGATGAAGAAAGCGGTGGCCTACCTGGAGCCCTACCTGCTGGCCGACAAGCAGAGCGGCGACCGGCAGACTGCCGGTAAAATCCTGCTGGCCACGGTGAAAGGCGACGTGCACGACATCGGCAAGAACATCGTGGGCGTGGTGCTGGCCTGCAATAACTTCGACATCGTGGACCTGGGCGTGATGGTGCCCCTGGAGCGGATTCTGGACGAAGCCGTGCGGCAGGGGGCCGACATCATCGGCCTGTCGGGCCTCATCACGCCCTCGCTCGACGAGATGGTGTACGTGGGCCAGGCCATGCAGAAGCGCGGCCTCACAGTGCCGCTGCTCATCGGCGGGGCCACCACCTCGCGCCTGCACACGGCCGTGAAAATCGCGCCCGGCTACGGGGGCCCCGTGGTGCACGTCAACGACGCCTCGCGCTCGGTGGGCGTGGCCGCGGGCCTGCTCGGCTCGGGCCGCGATGCCTACGCCCAAACCGTGGCCGACGACTACGCCGCCCTGCGCACCGACTACGCCGGCCGCCAGCGCGACAAAAATTACCAAACCATTGCCGACGCCCGCGCCAACGGCGTGAAAATCGACTGGGCCGGGGCCCCCATTACCAAGCCTACTTTCTTAGGAACCAAGACGTTTGACAACTACGACTTGGCCGAGCTGGCCCAGTACATCGACTGGACGCCCTTCTTCCACACCTGGGAGCTGAAGGGGCGCTACCCGCGCATCCTCACCGACGAAAACCTGGGCGAAGCGGCCACCAAGCTGTTCGAGGACGCGCAGGCCATGCTCAAGAAAATTGTGGACGAGAAGCTGCTCACGGCCCGCGCCGTGGTGGGCTTCTGGCCGGCCAACACCGTGGGCCACGACACGATTGAGTTGTACGCCGACGACGAGCGCGGGGCCCCCGTGGCCGAGTTTTTCACCCTGCGCCAGCAGGGCGAGAAGGGCCCCGACATCCCCAACATCGCCTTTTCCGACTTCCTGGCGCCCAAGGCCAGCGGCCGGGCCGACTACATGGGCGGCTTCGCCGTGACGACGGGCATCGGCATTGAGAAGCTGGTGGAGGCCTTCGAAAAAGACCACGACGACTACTCCAGCATCATGGTGAAGGCCCTGGCCGACCGCCTCGCCGAGGCCTTTGCCGAGCGCCTGCACCAGCGCGTACGCGAAGAGTTCTGGGGCTACGCGGCCGACGAAAAGCTGACCGGCGACGACCTGATTCAGGAGAAGTACCAGGGCGTGCGCCCGGCCCCTGGCTACCCAGGCTGCCCCGACCACACCGAGAAAATCACACTCTTCCAACTGCTTGATGCCGAGCGACAAACGGGCATCACGCTCACCGAAAACCTGGCCATGTACCCCACGGCGGCCGTCAGCGGCATGTACTACGCCCACCCCGACTCGCGCTACTTCGGCCTCGGCAAAATTGGCCGCGACCAGGTGGTGGACATGGCCGAGCGCAAGGGCATGGCCCTGCCCGAGTTGGAGCGCTGGCTGATGCCCAACCTGAACTATGAACCCGTGACTTTAGCTGTTAGCCAATAGCTGCCGCCTGGCCCGGGCTGCCGGCTTTTTCGCCGGCTGCCCGGTAACCCTGGGGCCCTTAAGCGCAGCAAGGCGCAAACAACAACCGCAACGATTAGCGGGCAGCCGGCGGAAAAGCCGGCAGCCCGCCCCCACGATTCAACGATTGGCTAACGGCTAGCAGCTAATAGCCAACAGCTTAGACAATGAAAGTGACCGAACACCTCGCCCAGGCCAAGGGCAAAACGCTGTTTTCCTTCGAAGTGCTGCCGCCCAAAAAGGGCGAGAACATCCACACGCTGTTCTCGAACATCGAGCCGCTGATGGAATTCAAGCCGCCGTTCATCGACGTGACCTACCACCGCGAGGAATACGTGTACCGCCAGCACCCCAACGGCCTGCTGGAGAAAAAAACCGTGCGCCGCCGGCCGGGCACGGTGGGCATCTGCGCGGCCATCAAAAACCGCTTCGACGTGGACACCGTGCCCCACCTCATCTGCGGCGGCTTCACGAAGGAAGAAACGGAGAACGCACTGATTGACCTACACTTCCTGGGCATCGACACCATCCTGGCCCTGCGCGGCGACCCCATTAAGTCGGAGGGCGTGTTCAAGCCCGAGCCCGACGGCCACGCCTACGCCTGCGACCTCATTGGGCAGGTGTCCGACCTGAACAAGGGCGAGTACCTCGACCAGGAGCAGGACGACGCCTGGGCCACCAACTTCTGCATCGGCACGGCCGGCTACCCCGAAAAGCACTTCGAGGCCCCCAACTACGGGGCCGACATCCGTTACCTCAAGCACAAGGTGGACCGCGGCGCCGACTACATTGTGACCCAGATGTTTTTCGACAACGAGCAGTTTTTCGACTTTGAGCGCCGCTGCCGGGCGGCGGGTATCACGGTGCCCATCATCCCGGGCCTCAAGCCGCTCACCACCAAGGCCCAGCTCTCGGCCCTGCCGCGCAACTTCTTCCTCAACTTCCCCGAGCCGCTGGTGGAAGCCATCAGCCAGTGCCGCGACAACGAGGCCGCCCGCATCATTGGCACCGAGTGGTGCCTCAATCAGAGCCGCGAACTGATGGCCCACGGCGTGCCCTCGCTGCACTACTACTCGATGGGCAAGTCGGAAAACATCCGCAAGGTGGCCCGGGAGCTGTTTTAATTCTTAGCGGCTACCCAATTAGGCGGTCATGCTGAGCACAGCGAGGCGGTGAAAATGCTTCGGCTGCGCTCAGCGTGACTGCCTAATTGGGTGGCCGCTTAATGTGGAAATTGAGTTTCAATGTATATCGATTGGCGGGCAACTCGTAGAGGAAATTAGCGGCTACCCACATTTCCACATTCGCAAATCAAAAACATGCTCGACGACCTCTTTGCCCAGCTCCGCGTGGCCACTGCGCCGGCCGAGATTGAGGCCCTGCAAAACGGCATCTGGCAGGTGTGGCTGGCCACCGGCGACGCGGCCCTCGACAAGCAGCTGGAGGCCGGCATGCGGGCCCTGCAAGCCGCCGATTTCACCCGCGCCATCGGCGTGTTTGACGAACTAATTGCCGCTGCCCCGCACCTGGCCGAAGGCTGGAACAAGCGCGCTACGGCCTACTACCAGCGCGGCGACTACCGCGCCTCGCTGGCCGACATTGCCGAAACCCTGCGCCGCGAGCCCCGACACTTTGGGGCCCTGTGGGGCCAGGCGGCCATTTTGCGGCAGCTGGCCGACCCGCGCCGGGCCCTGCGCACGCTGAAGCAGCTGGAGGCCCTGTGCCCGCACCTGCCCGGCCTGCGCGAGCAGCAGCTGGTCCTGCGCGAGCAGCTGGAGGACGGCAACGGCACATTCTAAGGTGCTAGTTGGCAGTTGTTGGCCGCCTTGTAACTTATTGACTGACAAGTAGAAACTGACAACCACCGACTAGTAAATACATTTCAGCCATGAAAACGCTCTTCTCTTTCCTGACCCATGTACTGGCGCTGGGGGCCCTGGTCGGCCTGCTGACGGCCTGCGACTCGACCCCGCGGGAGCGCCAGGCCGTGGTACGCGAGCAGGCGCACAAGCTCGATACGCTGGCCCGCCAAGGGGCCCACACCCTGGCCCGCGTGGGCCGCGAAGCCGCCCGCTACGACGCCGCTAACCGCGCCCGCCGCGCCGAGCCCCTGAGCCCGGCCCGCAAAAAAATCTTCACTGCCAACCTGCTGGGGCCCTACGCCGGGCACCTCGACGCCATGATGCCGGCCACCATCGGGGGCCCCTACCAGCAGCTGTTGCAGCAAACCCGCGCCCGCCGCGCGGCTTGGACCAACCGCGACTGGGACTACGCCCGCGCCGTGTACGCCGACGTGAACGCCGCCCTGGCCCGCGTGCGCCTCGACTTGCCCGCACGCGATGAGTTGCGCGTGCGCGCCTGGCAGGCCGAGTTTGTGGCTCTGCAAGCTGGCCACACCGCCGCTGAGCTGCACGCCGCCACCCGCGACCCCGCCGCCGCTCGCCACTAATTGCCAACCCACCGGGCGTTTTTGCGTTGGAGAACGTCTACCAACGCCCTTTGCCCCATGGGGTTTGCCGCCGAAATGACCCGAGCCCTGCGCCGCCATTGGCCTTACTACCTGGCAGAAGCAGCGGGCCCCGCAACCTTTCTGATCGTATCGAGCGCCACGGCGGTCGTGTTTCACCACCCCAATTCAGCGGTGGCCCGCGCCTTCGGGCCCAGCGAAATGGGGCAGCGCGTCGGGCTGGGCTCCGTAATAGCGCTGCTGATTATGGCCATGGCCTACTCGCCCTGGGGAAAGCGCTCGGGGGCCCACTTCAACCCAGCCGTGACGCTGGGTTTCTGGCAGCTCGGCCACATCCGCGCGGCCGACGCGTTGTGGTACGTGGTGTTCCAGTTCGCGGGGGCCCTGGCGGCGGGCTTTGCCATGTTTCACCTGCTGCAACCGTGGTTTGGCTACCCCGCCATTCATTACAACATCACCCGGCCCATCGAAGGCGATTACGGCTGGCTGTGGGCGCTGCTCGCCGAAATTGGCATTTCGGCGGTGTTCATGCTGGTGCTGCTGCGGGCGCTGCATTCTGCGCGGCTCAAGGGGTGGGCGGGGGCGCTGGCGGGGCTGATGCTGGCCGTATTTATTGTATTCGAGGCCCCCGTTTCGGGCATGAGCCTGAACCCGGCCCGCAGTACGGGCACGGCCGCTGCTGCCGGCCTGGCCCCAGCGCTCTGGCTGTACTTCGTGGGGCCCCCGCTGGCCATGTGGGCCGCGGCCGTGTGGCTTGGGCGCTACCGCGACCGAAAAGCCCTGCCCGAGCGCCCACCTGTGTACCCCGATACTACCGCGTAGGGCCCCAGCATGGCCACCGGGGGCGTTCTTCCGTAAAGCCAAGGCCCACCTTTTCTTTTGCGCCATGCCCCCCAAAAAACCCACCGCCGCGGCCCCCAAGGGCCCCACCGACGCCCCCAAGCCCAAAAAGCCCGCGCCTTCCAAAGCGCCTGTGCGCCCCACGGCCAAAGACATGAAGGCCGTGGCCCAGAAGCTGCCCTACCCCGGCAAGCAGGCCGACATGAAGATGCAGCCGCAGTCGGACCTGCGGGCCTACCGCGCCGCCGGCAAGCTCCAGGACAAAATTGCCCTCATCACCGGGGCCGACTCCGGCATTGGCCGGGCCGTGGCCGTGGCCTTCGCCAAGGAAGGGGCCCACGTAACCATCGTGTTCAACGAAAACCTGGAGGATGCCCAGCAAACCCAGGCCATGGTGGAAGCCGAAAAGCGCCGTTGCTTGGTGCTTCAGCTCGACGTGCGCGACCCTGAGCAGTGCAAGCAGGCCGTGCGCCGCACCGTGCAGGAGTTCGGCCGGCTGAACATCCTGGTGAACAACGCCGCCTACCAGCAGGCGCAGGAGAAATTTGAGGACATTCCAGAGGAGCAAATCCGGCGCACGTTCGATACCAACATCCTGGGCTACATCTGGATGGCGCAGGCGGCCATTCCGCACCTGCAAAAGGGCGACGCCATCGTGAACACCGGCAGCATCGTGGGCATCACGGGCATCCCGCTTTTGGTAGACTACGCTGCCTCGAAAGCCGGCATCCACGCCCTCACCAAGTCGCTGGCCCTGTACCTGGGCGAGCGCAACATTCGGGTGAACTGTGTGGTGCCCGGCCCGGTGTGGACGCCCAACATCCCCGGCACCATGCCACTAGATGAGATTGCGAAGTTTGGCCACGAGGTGGCCCTCAAGCGCCCCGGCCAGCCCGACGAGCTGGCCCCGGCCTACGTGCTGCTGGCCTCCGACGATGGCTCGTTCATGACCGGCAGCCTCGTACACGTCACGGGCGGCAAGCTCAGCAGCGACGAGTAGGCCCCAGGAGCCCCTGGGGCCCCTGGCCGGACCGTTTGCCCCAGGGCAGGCGGTCCGGCTTTTCATTGGCGCTCCACGTGAGTATAGCTAATTAGCAACTTTCCAGATGGCCGCAGGGCCGAAAGCCCAGAAACGCACCTACCTTTCTTCCTCCGAACTGTTGGGCCCGCAAGGTCCAGTTTGTCAAGCTATTCTTTTTCCCACCCTCTCTTCCCCTTCTTTCATGGCCGATACTTCGACCTCAATACTCGACCGGAGCCGCACCATTGCGGGCCCCGGCTACAACCGCTGGCTGGTGCCCCCGGCAGCCCTGGCCATTCACCTGGCCATCGGGCAGGCCTACGCCTTCAGCGTGTTCAACAAGCCGCTGGGCTCGCTCATCAGCGGCGACCCGGCCAAGCCCGACGCCCTGGACTGGACGCCCACCCAAATCGGCATCACGTTTTCCATCGCCATTGTGCTGCTGGGCTTGTCGGCCGCCTTGTTTGGCAAGTGGCTGGAGCGCGTGGGGCCCCGCAAGGCCATGCTGGCGTCGGCGCTGTGCTTCGGCGGTGGCTTCCTCATCGGCTCGCTGGGCGTTCATCTGCATAACATTTTCCTGCTTTATTTCGGCTACGGCTTCGTAGGTGGCATCGGCCTGGGCATCGGCTACATTTCGCCGGTGAGCACGCTCATCAAGTGGTTCCCCGACCGCAAGGGCGTGGCCACGGGCATGGCCATCATGGGCTTCGGCGGCGGCGCCATGATTGGCTCGCCGCTGGCAGTGGCCCTGATGGGGCACTTTAAGGGTTCGGCGCCGCAGGGCGTGGCCCCCACGTTCATCGTCATGGGCCTCATCTACTTCCTGTTCATGCAGTTCGGCGTCTGGACCATCCGGGTGCCGGCCGACGACTGGAAGCCCGCCGGCTACGTGCCCAACGAGGAGCACAGCGCCCTCATCACCACCGGCAACGTATCGGCCGACAACGCCATCAAAACGCCGCAGTTCTGGCTGCTGTGGGTGGTGCTGCTCTGCAATGTAACGGCCGGCATTGGCGTGCTCGAAACCGCGTCGCCGCTCATCCAGGCCGTTATTTCGGGTACTGCGAAAGGCAAGGGCATGACCGAAGCCGCGCTTATTGCGGCCGGGGCCGGCTTCGTGGGTTTGCTCAGCCTGTTCAATTTGCTGGGGCGCTTCTTCTGGTCCTCTGCCTCGGATAAACTGGGGCGTAAGACCACCTACGCCATCTACTTCGGGCTAGGGGCCCTGTTGTACGCGGTTGCGCCTACGCTTGGCCAAAACGCGCAGCTGTCCCTTTACGTAATCGTAATATGCGTGATTATCAGCATGTACGGCGGCGGTTTTGCGACTGCTCCCGCTTACCTGTCTGACTTGTTCGGTAAGTACCAAGTGGGCGCCATCCATGGCCGCTTGCTCACGGCCTGGAGCACGGCCGGCGTGCTGGGGCCCCTGATCGTGCACTTGCTGCACGACAACGCCAAGAGCAGCGGCTTGACTGGTGCGGCTTCTTACCAAAACGTGTTTTACACCATGGCCGGCCTGCTAGTAGTGGGGCTGCTCGCCGACTTGGCTGTGACGGCCGTGAAGGAGCAGTACTACGAGAAGGGCCCCGTTACCGTCGAAGCCGGCGGCCACTAGGCCGCGGCCATTTCACCTTTTAGCACCCTTTGCCATGAACCTACAATCCCCTAACCCCAACGCCGCCGATTCATCGTCGGGCGGTTCCGCCGTCATCGCCTGGCTCTTCGTGGGCCTGCCCCTCGCCTGGGGCGTTTCGCAAACGTTCCTCAAGGCGCTGGCGCTATTTAAGTAAGCACGCCAGTTTTTTTCGTTGCCAAGAGCAGCCGGCCCACGCCGGCTGCTCTTTTTTTGGGCCCCAGCGCCAACCGATTGGGCCACGGGCGGTTTAAGCAGTACCGAAGGTTTTAACAACCAGCAGCGGGCCTCTACCGTTGAGCTTACTGGTTCCTGCTGTTTCACCGCCTGCTTCCCCCGTCCCTGATGTCTGCTCCCCACTACCCGGCCGGCACGGTGCGCGCCTTGCTGCCCACCGCGCACGTGTCCGAGGCTACCCGCGCCGCCTTGCAGCAGCGCCTCGACGCGCCCGCCGACTACACCCCGCAGTTCTTGGCCCCCGAAACCTTTGCCCTGCTCGAAGCCGTCGCCGCCTGCTTGTTTCCACAGCCCGACCGCCCCGCGCAGCCCATCGCCCTGGCCCCGTCGGTGGACCAGCGCCTGCTGGAAGGCCGGGCCGACGGCTGGCGCTACGACGCCCTCCCCCCCGACCGCGAAGCCTACCGCCTGGGCCTGGGTGGCATCCAGGAAACGGCGCAGGCCTTGTTTTTGAACGACTTTGAACAGCTAGACACCCAGCAGCGCCACCTCGTGATGCAGGCCGTGGCCGGCGGCACCCCACCCGGCGCCACCTGGCAAACGCTCGACGCCAGCCGTTTTTTCGAAGAAATGCTGGCCGAGCTGACCGAAACCTACTACGCCCACCCGCTGGCCCAGGAGGAAATCGGCTACGTGGGCATGGCCGACCTGCCCGCCTGGACGAAAATTGGCCTCAACGAAAAAGAGGACCGGGAAATACCAATGGGCAAATGAGTGAATGGGCGACGGACTGCTTCGGTGTGCCACCGCTTCGGTTCCTCCCTGCCATTCGCGTCACTTTCCCCATTCACCTACCTACTCACTCACCGCAATGCCCGACGAAGAAGTAATAGAAGAAGGCGTGTTGAACCCCGTGCAGCCGGAGATTCAGGACCCACTGCTGCGCGAGTTGATGGCCGATGCGCCGGCCACTGCACCGGCGCTGGATATCCCACAGGAAAAAGCCCAGCCCACCACCGCCCCGCTCGAAGAAGTGGACTGCGTGGTCATCGGCCTCGGAGCCGGGGGGGCCCCGCTGCTGGCTCGCCTCGCCCAGGCCGGCCTGAAGGTGGTAGCCCTGGAAGCTGGTCCCTGGCACAACCCCGAGAAAGACTTCGCCACCGACGAGCGGGCCCAGGACTTTCTGTTTTGGAACGACGAGCGCCTTGCGGCCGGCGGCGACCCGCTGGCCATGGGCAAAAACAACTCGGGTACCGGCGTGGGCGGCTCTACGCTGCACTACACGGCCTACACGCCCCGCCCCCTGCCCGACGACCTACACATCAAGCGCGACTTCGACAAGGGCGAAGACTGGCCTCTTACCTACGACGACCTCGCCCCATACTACGAAGAGGTGGAGCAGTTTTTGGGCGTTTCGGGGCCCTCGCCCTACCCCTGGGGCCCCAGCCGGCCCAAGGGCTATGCCCTGGCCCCGCTGCCGCTCAATAGCGCTGCCCAGCTAATGGTGCGCGGGGCCGAGAAAATCGGCCTCCGCACGGCCCCCGCGGCCAATGCGGCGCTGTCGGCCCGCTACTACCAGGAGGGCGTGGGCTGGCGCGAAGCCTGCACCAACCGTGGCTTCTGCCAGGCCGGCTGCTCAAACGGCGCCAAGGCCAGCATGGACGTGACGTTCATCCCGCTGGCAGTAAAGTACGGGGCCGACATCCGCCCCAACAGCTTCGTGACGGAGATTGAGCGCAACGCCCAGGGCCTCGTCACGGCCGTGGTGTACACCCAAAACGGCCAGCAGCACCGCCAGCCCTGCCGCAACCTATTCCTCTGCGGCGGCTCGGTCGAAACCCCGCGCTTGCTGCTAATGAACGAGTTGGCCCTCAGCAGCGGCCAGGTGGGCCGCAACCTGATGGCCCACCCCGGCGTGCAGGTCTGGGGCACGTTTGCCGACGAGGTGCGCCCGAACAAAGGCATTCCCGGGGGCCTCATTTCGCAGGATACCCACCGGCCCAACGACGCTGATTTTGCCGGCGGCTACCTGCTGCAAAGCATCGGCGTGATGCCGGTCACGTTTTCGGGCCAGGTGGCCCGGGGCCGCAAGCTGTGGGGCCAGCCCCTGCGCGACTACATGCGCAGCTTCAACCACATCGCCGGCATTAACATCCTCGGCGACTGCCTGCCCCACACCAGCAACTACCTGGAGCTCAGCGATGAGCTCGATGCTCGCCAGCTGCCCAAGCCGCGCCTGTACTTCACGGCCCAGGAAAACGAGCACCGCATGAACGCCCACGCCGAAAAGGTGATGCGCAACATCTGGGAAGCTGCCGGGGCTACCGACATCTGGGCCTTTGGGCGCTACGCCCACGTCATCGGCACGGCCCGCATGGGCCTGAGCGGCGACGACGCCGTGGTGGACCGCGACGGCCGGGCCTTCGACGTGCCCAACCTGTACATCTCCGATAACTCCACGTTCCCCAGCGCCCTGAGCGTGAACCCGGCCCTGACCATCATGGCCCTGAGCCTGCGCACGGCCGATAAATTCCTGGAGCGCGAGCGGCGCCGGGACGCTTGATTTTAGTTGTCAGGTGCTCGTTGTCAGTTGTCAGGCACAATTGAAAGATCCGACGAGCCAATCAACTGGCAACGAGCACCTGACAACTAAAACCGATGAAATCCTTTCTCACCGAGATAAAAGACCGTTTTGGGGACGGCAATTACGAAGGCGACCAGTTTGGCGGGGCCCAGGGCCACAACGGCAATGGCTTGCCCACAGGCTTGCCCAACAACTTCATGTTTGCCACCGGCATTGAGTGCAGCTACCCGACCATCGACCACGGCACCACCCGCCGCGACCTACTGGCCGAGTGCGACCACTACAACCGCTACAAGGAAGACCTGGGCCTAGTGAAAGAGATGGGCCTGAAGGTGTTGCGTTACGGCCTGCCGTATTATAAGATTCAGCGGGGCCCCGGCAAATACGATTGGGAATTTGCCGACCTGGCAATGGGCGAGATGCAACGCTTGGGCATCACGCCTATTCTGGACCTGATGCACTTTGGGGTGCCCGATTGGCTGGGCAATTTTCAGAACCCCGAACTGGTGGTGCACTTCGCTGACTATTGCGAGCAGGTAGCCAAGCGCTACCCGTGGGTACGCTACTACACGCCCGTAAACGAGATTTACGTAACGGCCAAAATGAGCGCCAAGGACGGCATTTGGAACGAGCAGCTAAGGTCCGACAAGGCCTTCGTGACGGCCCTTAAGCACTGCGTGGCGGCCAGCATCATGGGCACCCAACAGATTGCCAAGCAACGCCCCGATTGCGTAATCGTGCAAAGCGAGTCGGCCGAGTTCACGCACGAATTGCGCGCCGAGCACACCTCGGCCGTGCAGTTGGATAACCTACTGCGCTTCACGTCGCTGGATTTACTGTATGCCCACCACCCGGAAGGCGAAGTACTCAACTATTTGTACGACAACGGCATGACCCGCCGCGAGTACGACTGGTTCATGGCCGGCGAGCCCCCCGGGTACCAAGTAATGGGCAACGACTACTACGGCCGCAACGAAAAAATTATGCTTCCTAACGGTGAAATCGTGACCAGCATGGACGTGCTGGGCTGGTACAACATCACCCGCGACTACTACCAGCGCTACAAAAAACCAGTGATGCACACCGAAACCAACGTATTGGAAGCCAAAGACGGCCCCACGTGGCTATGGAAGCAGTGGGTCAACATTTTGCGGATACGCAAGGAAGGTGTGCCAGTGCTGGGCTTCACGTGGTACTCGCTCATCGACCAGATTGATTGGGACAAAGGCCTGGCCACCAAAACCGGCACCGTTAACCCCTGCGGCCTCTTCGACCTCGACCGCAGGCCCCGCCCCGTGGCCGACGCCTACAAAATGCTCCTTCAGGAATACGGCCAAATCACCATTGTGCCCCACGGCGAGCTATTTGAAATAACTGACCGGCCCGCCACGTTGAAGGTGGAGGTGTAGGATACATACCCACCGCACCCATACCCGTGTTTCGCAGGGCTGGTGCCATCTCTGCTTGTGCTAATTAACCCAAGCAGCCGCAACGCACTCGTGCCCATATTGCCCCCGTAGGGCCCCCATTGATGACGGTTTAGATGGACCAATATCACTTAATGGCCAAGTAATTTGTTCGATGGCCTTGATGCTGCAACGGCCCCGGTTGCCTGGTATACCAAGCAACCGGGGCCGTTGCAGCATCAAGGCCATCGAACAAATTACTTGGCCATTGTGAGCTTGAACATTTTACTGTTCTTACCAGCTATCAGCCTCACTAGGTAAATGCCCTCGGCAAGGTCATGGCTGCTTACCTTATACTGATAGCGGGTACCGCCTTGCGCAGTTCCCGATGCCACGTGTTTGGCCAGCATTCCTCTCGAGTCGTACAACTCAAGGGAGTACGCCTGAGTAGTAGCAAGCGTGAGGTTGATGGTGGCTTCGTCGGCAAAAGGATTCGGGTACGCCTCAAATACCGGGTCGGCCGCCACAGCGGATTGTTTAGCGGCAGTCCCGTTGCCCGTGCCACCGGTTGCACTACTGGCCGCGCTGCTGGGACTACCACTCGTGCAATTGACGACGTTTATGGTGAGGGGCGTCCGGGGGGTTTCGCAGCCGTTGATGGCTTGCGTTACGTAATACGTCGTGCTGCCCAACGAGGTAGTCGCCGGCACGAAATCATCGGCCGCCGTTGCCGCCGTTGGGCTGCTGTAAACGCGCAGACTCGCCCCAGCTGCCATAGCCACACCGCTACTCAGTGGCTTGGCCACCGTACCCTGGCAATAAGTTGCGCCCATTAGCAGGTTCATGTTGGCGTTGATATAATTGGCAATCAGTGTGCTACCTGCTCGGTTGGGGTGCAGAAAATCCTGCCGCAGCGAAGTAGGCGGAATATCGGCAGCATAATCGGCCATATCTTGCGGCTGACTAGGATCGTAATGGGCTACCAAATAAGCCCGTACGTCCAGAAAATGGTTGCCATAAATCGCGGCCAAGTCGTTGTTTAGCGGCTTAATTAAACCGTACGAGTAGGTTCCAATCCCTTCGCCTTCGCCGTTGCAAAGGCCAAGTATCAAATAGTTGCTATGGCCGATGGTGGCCACCATTGTGGCAATGCTTGCCTTAATTTGATCAGGCTTGTCCGAATCGTTGCGGCCAGCCCAAATGATAACCGGCCAGTTGTACTTGGCAGTTGCGGCCACCAGCCGGTCTTTTATTTGCACAGACGTTTGACCGCCAATGCCTCCGTTATAAACTGTGCGCCCCGTGAGTTGGGCTAGCACTTGCGGGTAAAGCCCATAGTTGGCATCAGTGAACGAGTCGCCCCAGGCTGCAATATTATTGGTGTCGACGCCTGCCGGTGGAACCAGCACTAGTGGGTTTGTTGACGATACCACGTTGACCACGACGGCCGCCCGGCCGCTCTCGCAGCCGTTGAGCAACTGCGCCGCATAATAAGTCGTGCTGCCCACCGCGGCCGTCGACGGCGCGAAATCGGCCAGTGCCGCAGTGCTCGTCGCGCTGGCGTACAGGCGCAGCGTAGCCCCGCTCGTGAGCGCCACGCCAGCGCTGAGCAAAGCGGACTGGGCCCCTACGCAGTAAGTGAGCGGGGTAGTTGCCACGGGGCCCGCCGGCCCGTTGGTCACGTTAACCACAATGGCCGCCCGGCCGCTCTCGCAGCCGTTGAGCAACTGCGCCGCATAATAAGTCGTGCTGCCGGCGGCCGCCGTCGCGGGCGCAAAATCAGCCAAAGCAGTGCCCCCGCTGGCGCTGGCGTACAAGCGCAGCGTCGCGCCGGTTGTCAGCGTCACGCCAGCGCTGAGCAGAGCGGATTGGGCCCCTACGCAGTAGGTGAGCGGGCTCACCACGGCCGGCGCGGCCGGCCCGTTCGTTACATTAACCACAATGGCCGCCCGGCCGCTCTCGCAGCCGTTGAGTGCCTGAGCAGCGTAGTAAGTCGTGCTGCCCAAGGTCGCCGTCGCGGGCGCAAAATCAGCCAAAGCAGTGCCCCCGCTGGCGCTGGCGTACAAGCGCAGCGTCGCGCCGGTTGTCAGCGTCACGCCAGCGCTGAGCAGAGCGGACTGGGCCCCCACGCAGTAGGTGAGCGGGGTAGTTACTACAGGTGCCGCCGGGCTATTCGTCACGTTGACCACCATCGGGGCCCGGCTGCTCTCGCAGCTGCCCGTGACCTGGGCCACATAGTAAGTTGTGCTGCCCACCGCAGCCGTTGAAGGAGCAAAGTCGGCCAAAGCAGTGCCCCCGCTGGCAGTGGCATACAAGCGAATCGAACTGCCAGAAGCCAGGGTCACATTGGCACTTAGCAAGTTGGCAGCAGCGCCTTGACAATAGGTGAGCGGGGTAGTTACGTTTGGTTTCGCCGGGCCGCTGCTAACAGCAACGGTGAGCGGGGTCCGGCCGCTTTCGCAACCGTTGAGCAGTTGCGCGGCATAATAAGTTGTAGTGCCAGCCGTGGCGGTCGACGGAATAAAATCGGCTGACGGCGCGCCGCCGCTCGCGCTGGCGTACAGGCGCAGCGTGGCCCCGCTCGTCAGCGTGACGCCCGTACTCAACAAGGCGGCTTGGTCGCCAATGCAGTACCCCACCGAGCTTACCGTTACGGGCGCGGCCGGCCCGTTGGTCACGTTGACCACGACGGCCGCCCGGCCGCTCTCGCAGCCGTTGAGCAACTGCGCCGCATAATAAGTCGTGCTGCCGGCGGCCGCCGTCGCGGGCGCAAAATCAGCCAAAGCAGTGCCCCCGCTGGCGCTGGCGTACAAGCGCAGCGTCGCGCCGGTTGTCAGCGTCACGCCAGCGCTGAGCAGAGCGGATTGGGCCCCTACGCAGTAGGTGAGCGGGCTCACCACGGCCGGCGCGGCCGGCCCGTTCGTTACATTAACCACAATGGCCGCCCGGCCGCTCTCGCAGCCGTTGAGTGCCTGAGCAGCGTAGTAAGTCGTGCTGCCCAAGGTCGCCGTCGCGGGCGCAAAATCAGCCAAAGCAGTGCCCCCGCTGGCGCTGGCGTACAAGCGCAGCGTCGCGCCGGTTGTCAGCGTCACGCCAGCGCTGAGCAGAGCGGATTGGGCCCCTACGCAGTAGGTGAGCGGGGTAGTTACTACAGGTGCCGCCGGGCTATTCGTTACGTTGACTACGATGGGCACACGAGCGCTTTCGCAGCCGTTTACTAATTGTGACGCATAATAAGTAATGCTGCCCGCCGATGTAGTAGGGGGACGGAAGCTAGCAGCCAGCGCGGTTCCTCCGGTGGCGGTAGCGTAAAGGACGGGCGTGGCACCTGTTGCCACGGAAACACTACTGCTGAGCAAGTCCGCAGTAGCGCCCGTACAATATGCGAGTGGCGTGGTAACGGTAGGAGTTGCCGTGCCCTGGCAGGCGGTGGCAGCCAGCACTTCGATGGCCGCGACCTTGGCCTGGTCCACGCCGCCGGCGCTGGCCAGGGCCGAGAAGTCCAGGTTGAGCACCCCGTCGGCCACCGTCACGGCGAAGGTTTCGCTGGTGGCCGTCAGGGGCCCCACCTTCTTGACGATGTCGTAGCGCGTGAGCACCTTGGCCCCCTCCGCCGCCACGTCGAACACGCGCTGCCCGGCCTGGGTCCAGTAGATCTCGGCGAAGTGCAGCACCACCGTGTACTTGCCGTTGCTCACGGGCAGGGCGTAGCCGAAGGCGCCCGCGCGCTCGCTCTGGTACATCGCCCCGTTGGCCGTGCCCGCCACCGCCGCCCCCGTGCTGTAGGCGCTGCCCCCGGCAAAGTACGCGTCCGCCGCGAAGGCGCCGATGGCGTTGGTCACCGCCCCGCCCCCCGCGTTAATGCGGTACGCCACGCCCCCCGTCGTGGCCGGGTTCACCGCCACCGTCACCGTGCTCGCCGCGCTGGCCAGCCCCTGGTTGTCGGTCACCACCAAACTGAACACGTAGCTGCCCGCCACCAGCCCGCTCACGGTCGGGGCGGCCACCGCCTTGCTCGAAAACACCGCCGTGCCCGGCCCGCTCACCTGCGCCCAGGCGTAGGCCACGACCGTGCCGTCCACGTCCGTGCCGCTGCCGGCCAGCGCGCCGCTGCTCGTGGGCAGCGTCACGCTTTGCCCCGCCCCGGCGTTGGCCACCGGGGCCTGGTTGCCCGCCGCGGGCACCAGCACTTCGATGGCCGCGACCTTGGCCTGGTCCACGCCGCCGGCGCTGGCCAGGGCCGAGAAGTCCAGGTTGAGCACCCCGTCGGCCACCGTCACGGCGAAGGTTTCGCTGGTGGCCGTCAGGGGCCCCACCTTCTTGACGATGTCGTAGCGCGTGAGCACCTTGGCCCCCTCCGCCGCCACGTCGAACACGCGCTGCCCGGCCTGGGTCCAGTAGATCTCGGCGAAGTGCAGCACCACCGTGTACTTGCCGTTGCTCACGGGCAGGGCGTAGCCGAAGGCGCCCGCGCGCTCGCTCTGGTACATCGCCCCGTTGGCCGTGCCCGCCACCGCCGCCCCCGTGCTGTAGGCGCTGCCCCCGGCAAAGTACGCGTCCGCCGCGAAGGCGCCGATGGCGTTGGTCACCGCCCCGCCCCCCGCGTTAATGCGGTACGCCACGCCCCCCGTCGTGGCCGGGTTCACCGCCACCGTCACCGTGCTCGCCGCGCTGGCCAGCCCCTGGTTGTCGGTCACCACCAAACTGAACACGTAGCTGCCCGCCACCAGCCCGCTCACGGTCGGGGCGGCCACCGCCTTGCTCGAAAACACCGCCGTGCCCGGCCCGCTCACCTGCGCCCAGGCGTAGGCCACGACCGTGCCGTCCACGTCCGTGCCGCTGCCGGCCAGCGCGCCGCTGCTCGTGGGCAGCGTCACGCTTTGCCCCGCCCCGGCGTTGGCCACCGGGGCCTGGTTGCCCGCCGCGGGCACCAGCACTTCGATGGCCGCGACCTTGGCCTGGTCCACGCCGCCGGCGCTGGCCAGGGCCGAGAAGTCCAGGTTGAGCACCCCGTCGGCCACCGTCACGGCGAAGGTTTCGCTGGTGGCCGTCAGGGGCCCCACCTTCTTGACGATGTCGTAGCGCGTGAGCACCTTGGCCCCCTCCGCCGCCACGTCGAACACGCGCTGCCCGGCCTGGGTCCAGTAGATCTCGGCGAAGTGCAGCACCACCGTGTACTTGCCGTTGCTCACGGGCAGGGCGTAGCCGAAGGCGCCCGCGCGCTCGCTCTGGTACATCGCCCCGTTGGCCGTGCCCGCCACCGCCGCCCCCGTGCTGTAGGCGCTGCCCCCGGCAAAGTACGCGTCCGCCGCGAAGGCGCCGATGGCGTTGGTCACCGCCCCGCCCCCCGCGTTAATGCGGTACACTGCTGTGCCCTGGGCCAATCCGCTAAAGGGCATAGCCACCCAAAATAATAACATTGCTAAGCTAGCCTTTAAGCACCGCTTATGTTCCCAGTAAAATTTGTTTTTCATAATACTTGCTGTTAACAGCATAAAATACTTAGTTCTTGTGTCGAATACTTCTCTTGCCTTGGTGCCCGTAAGCCACCCAATAGTTTTTAGGATAAAGGGAAGGCTCAACCTTGCCATTTGCATCAACGCTTGTTTCAGCGTGCCATCTGCAACGAAGTGCGCCAGCAGCTATTAGTCAATTTTCTTATTGCCAACTCCTGCCCTTCACATTTTTGCTAAAGCCAAAATCCGTTCGCACAAGCCAGGGAATAGTTCAAATTAGCCTGCATCAGCACGCCCCGTTTTAAAAAGAATCTAAGCGACTTCTTTTATTAGCCGTTCATATTTCTTGGTTAAGAACCTGGTTAAAAACACAGAAAGATTTATGGCAATAGCTTTTAATATCTCAACAACCAGCCTTTTTCTTTTGTATCATATTACTTGAAAGTGGAAGATTTCATTAACCGTTTGCTAATCCATGAACAGTCGTGTTTCCAGAACCGCATCTCGTAGAACGAATATACAATTCCACTCATGTTCTCACAATTATTTGTTGGAATAGGAATAGTTTAAAGCGATTATCTTAGAAAGATCAAATTGTCATTGACACAACCACTTAGCTGGGCAGGTCTTTCCGCTGCTCACTAAAAAGCGGGGCCCTACAACTCTTGTTGCTTCTAGATTGCATTTAGCCTAGGTTGGGCTGGCAATCCGTTTTGTATTGGTGAAGTGCTGAACTCAGCGAACACACATGAGTGCTTTCGAATACCTATCCGACGGACAAATGGGCAAAACGGAGTACACCGCGGGCAATAATTTCCTATTCCCGAATGCCGCGCTGTAGCAAACCCAAGTGGCGGACTACAAGCCAACTTGGTCCAAGGCGTGAACGAAAACAAAGAGTCAGATTTTGAGCGCGAAGCCGGCTGCGGACGTGGCGTGAATCTTTTTAAGAAAACGGTTGGTTAGGCCGCCGAAGCAGGTTTCGATGCCGTGCCGGAAGTGCTGGATGAGGAAGGCACGGGCCGGCGCATGGGGTCGTTTGCTGTTGGCCCGGCGGGCCGTCTGCTGCTGGCAGCCGGTTGCGTCTTCGAAAACGTCTTCGTGCCCATAGTCGGTGTAGCCCGCGTCGGTGTAGCGCACGCTTCCTTCGGGCAGGTCCGGGTCGAGTTGGCGCAGGCCCGTCACATCGGCTTCGCTGCCGGGGTGCAGGTGGCAGGCCACGGGAAGCCCATCGGCCGTGGCGAGCACCTGCACTTTCACGCCGTAAAACCAGCAGCGCTTGCCGGCACAGCGCCCATGGTACGCCTTACCGGTCAAGAGCCTGCTGCGGCCGATGCGCGCGTTATGACACCCGGGCACCGGAAAGGAGTCGAGCACGTAGCGCGCGTCGGCATTCAAGTGCTTGAGCGTTTCTCCAAAGCGGGTAAAGAGCTCCGCCAACACGTCCCGCAACTGGTGCAACTGGCGCGAAAAGCCGCTCTTGTGCAGCACCCGCTGCCCCCAGTGGCCCTGCATGTAACGCCGGGCCTGGGCCAGGTTGCCGCCAAAATAGCGCGCCGCCACCAGCGCGGTGGTCAACACCTCGGCATCGCAGAGGTGCCGGCGCGGGTCGGGCTGCGGTGCCCAACGCGGCCGGCAAAGCGTGAGCAAATCGTCGATAAAGCCAATACATTGCTACCGTCTGTTCCGTCATGGTGCAGGGCAAGGAGTGAAGCGTCGAATACTTCAAACCTACTCTGTTCCTTGCGGAACAGACTTTTTTAGTTCACCAGAAGGGCAACCCTGTACGCTTCCCCGTTCGGTAAGCCAGTAGTTAGCAGAAGCTAAGCGGCTTGTTTAAATTCGATGGGGGTCATAAAATTCCAAGGCCTGGTGCGGCCGTTGGGTGTTGTAATCGAGCATCCACTCCTCGACGAGTTGGCGCACGTGGGCCAGCGAACGAAACAGGTGCGCATCAAGCAGCTCGCGGCGAAACGAGCCGTTGAAGCGCTCGATGTAGGCGTTTTGAGTCGGCTTGCCGGGCTGAATCCAGTGCAAGGCGATGCCCTGCGCCTCCGCACCATTCGGTCAACCGGGCGCTGATAAACTCCGGCCCGTTGTCGGTGCGCAGCTGCGCCGGCCGGCCGTGGTACGCAACCAAGCGCGTCAGCACCTGCACCACGCGGGCGGCGGGCAAGGGAAAGTCGATTTCAACGCCCAGCAGTTCCCGGTTGTAATCGTCAAGCACGTTCAGGGTCCGAAACCGACGGCCGGCCGTCAGCACGTCACTGGTGAAGTCGAGCGACCAGCACACATTGGCTGCCCCGGGCACCGCCAACGGCTGCTTGACGCGGGCAGGCACCCGCTTTTTGAGGCGCCGGGGTAGGTTCAGGGCCAGGGCCCGATAAATGCGCAACGTGCGTTTGTGGTTGATGACCAAGCCGTTTTTGCGCAACCGGGGGTGCAGTTTCCAGAAGCCCCAGCCCGGGTGCCGCCCGGTTAATGCCCGAAGGGCGGCTTGGACGGGCTCGTCATGGCGCCCCTTGTCCTACCGGGTGGTAGCTGCCACGGGAGAGCCCCACGAGCGCACACGCTCGCCGCTGGCTCCAGCCTTTACTCACTAAGCCCTGCGCTGCCTGGCGCCGCGCCGCAGGGCTGGCTACTTTTTTCGCAATATCTCCTTGATGGCCTGGTTCTCTAAGCTTAGGTCGGCAAACATTTGTTTGAGGCGCTTATTCTCGTCTTCCAAGTGCTTGAGCCGCGTCAGTTCGGCGACACTGGCCCCGGCGTACTTGCTCTTCCAGGTGTAAAACGTGGCCTCGCTCAGGCCGTGCTCGCGCACGATTGCGCGACGGTCTGCCCCACTGGCTTGTTGTGGCAGAATGGCCACCATCTGGGCTTCGCTGAATCTTCCTTTTTTCATCTCGCAGGTGTCAGGTAGTGAAAATACGCTTTTCTCTACTCACAACTGGCTCTCTATTTAGGGAAGCGTACACCGCAACTTGGGTTTGCTTGTGCACCGTGATGTAGTAGACCGTTGCCGTTTCGCTTTTGTGGGGGGTAACACGCCGCCGGACGCTGGAGCGCAGCCCCCGCTAGGTAGTGCTTGTTCGAGGCTGTGTAGGAGCTGGATTTTAGCTGAGCCGTGCACCGATGCTACCGTTGTGTGAGCCCAACAACCAGCGGCCAGCCAAGCCGGTAATGAATCTTTCGGCCCCAGCGAATGGGGCACCAAGATCCACAGTATGTTCGATGCACCGAGTGGTGCGTATCGGCTGCACCCTGGCCAGCAAGCAAATCACCCCCATTTACTTGTTGGCGGGGGCCCTCCTTACCGCAGCTGCGTAGGCAACAAGGCCCCCAGAAAGTTTGGTGCAGTTGCGTACTTAGCACACTTCTGGTTTGGCTGGTTGACGCCCGCTGCACTCGTTTTGATGACCAAACGATAGGCCTTGGTGCTAGGCAGGGGCCCCTCAGTTTATGGACGCAGTTCCATTCAAACCAATTAAGGCAACACTCAATAGTGCTATGGTTATTATAGGCTTCTCAGCTATGAAGACCAATCAATACGTTGGCATTTTGTATCAGTATTGGAACTGCTGAAGCACCTTTTCATAGATGCATTCGATGCGGTCCAGGGCCTTGTTACTATCGAACCGTTGGGCATTTACGCGACTCGCTACGATGGCAGCTTCGCGCTCTTGGCTGGTCAAGCTGATTACTTTTTCCACCACAGCAGCGGCCTCAATAGCCCATTGGGCGCTGGCAGCCGCGTGGAAGGGCCGGCGAGGAATTAAAAACCCGGCCTTCCCCGCTACTTCCGTCATCGGGTCCTCATCAGTAGTTATTACAGGGCATCCGGAGGCCATGGCTTCGGCAATGGGCCACCCAAATCCTTCGGCCAGCGACGGAAAGAGAAAAACTGATGCCCCTGCGTATGCCAAATGCACAAATTCGTCGTCGAGCCCCTTGATTATGTGGATGTCATTCTTATAAAGTGACTGGCTGACAACGTTAGCCAAAACCGGCGTTAAAGCTGCGCCAACTAGCAAGAGCGGCAAGGCAGCATTGCTCACCGAACGCCAGGCATCGTATAATTCTATTACTCCCAACCGATTTTTATACCATTGGTTCCCCCCCACGTGCAGCAAATATCCTGGCGTTAATTGCACCCCAAGCTTCAGTCCTAGTTTCTGCCTGGCAATTGATACATCATATGGAAAGAAGCTATTATTCATTCCATTGTATACCATTTCCGACGTATTTGGTGCCTCTGGAAGTAGTTGCTCGAGGTCTTTTCTAGTTTTTTCGGATACGGAGATAAAATTCTTTCCCTGTGAGTAGCCACGGTATATCAATTGCTGATATTGCTGGCCGGTCCAGGGCGTTGGGTTTTCCGGTATTCTGCCCATTGCTGAGTGTTGGGCCATGAAATCGTGGCAATGGATAACATGGGGCCGGTGGGCGACCAGGGGCACCCAGGGGCCCTGCGCTTGGTCAGTAAACACGAAAAGCGTGTTCGCTGGGTACCCTTGCAAGCGCCTGCGCACCCGGGCCGGAAACACTAGGTATTGATCAAGGTAGCCCAGCCATTTTTGGGCCGCTCCCGGTAGGGGAAGGCGTAAAACCCTGGCTCGGGCGTCCAAATTTCTGTCGTGTGCCCGCGCTTTTCCATGCCACTAACCAACATCCGCGTGAATCGGGGGATGCTGAGGTAGCCTAAGTAAGTTGGATGGTCAAAGAATACGATATGCATATAACTGCTCCGGCCACGAGGTGCTAAAGTACTTCGGCCAGAATACGGCGGCAGATGTCCTCGTTGCCCACTCCAAGGGCCCGCACCCGCTCCATACCGGCCAATCGGATGCTTTCCCGCTGTGCGTCATTGGCGAGCAGCGCTTTGCAGACGGTGGCACACTCCGCAGCATTAGTCCAAACACGGCTTCCTTGCCCTCTTCGTAAATTTCCTGATGCTCAGTGGTGCGTTCGGCGC